>NZ_CP023484.1:0-5108113 GCF_003049805.1 Dickeya sp. Secpp 1600 | reverse complement strand
CGCCGGG
The DNA here is from genome assembly GCF_003049805.1 of Dickeya sp. Secpp 1600. Classification (NCBI taxonomy): domain Bacteria; kingdom Pseudomonadati; phylum Pseudomonadota; class Gammaproteobacteria; order Enterobacterales; family Pectobacteriaceae; genus Dickeya; species Dickeya sp. Secpp 1600. Next base: position 5,108,106 of record NZ_CP023484.1, on the reverse strand, counting down.
GTGCGCCACGCGGAAAGCGGCTTTACCGTGACGATCCCGATCCTGGGATCGCTAGCGGGACGGCGGATCATAACCTAAACCACGCCAGAGATCTCCCCTTTCCACACAGTTTTGATCCTTTTTATCCACAGGCTCTTCTTATAGTATGCGCCAACTCCGGCTTTCCATACGGGCCGTCCGTGCGGTTACCCACAACCCGCCTGTAGATCCCAAAAAGGTCTTAAGCATAAACGTAATCGGGACGATCAGCGGTGATGCGGATCATGATCCCGCCGACAGGATCGCAGGCGGATCCTTGCGCTTTGTCGCAGAGTCCGTATAATTCCCGGCCTGCGCGTAGCGCCTGTTTTCTGTGCTGAGCGGACAGTTTTTGTGCTTAGCAGACGAAAAGTCCGGGACAACCGGAAAGTTTCAGGCGGGTAAAACGCGGATGTTAATTGACTCGGGACTGTACAATTATTACAATCCCGCCTCTTTATTATGCGATAGAGGCGTCGGTCACTTTTCACGCCGAGTAGCCAAACGCGTTTACTGTGAAGTCTTAAATCAAGTTTAGGTAGAAATCGCCATGAAACGCACTTTCCAACCGTCCGTATTGAAGCGTAACCGTAGCCACGGTTTCCGTGCTCGTATGGCCACTAAAAATGGTCGTCAGGTTCTGGCCCGCCGTCGTGCGAAAGGCCGTACTCGTCTGACTGTTTCCAAGTAATAAAAGCTAACCCTTCGAGTGGTTACGCTCGCTTTTCCCAGGGAGTTACGTCTGTTAACTCCCAGCCATTTCTCTTTCGTCTTCCAGCAGCCACAACGGGCCGGTACGCCGCAGATCACCATCCTCGGTCGCCCAAATACGCTGGGGCACCCTCGTATTGGTCTTACCGTCGCAAAAAAGCACGTCAGACGGGCTCACGAACGCAACCGCATCAAGCGCCTGACGCGTGAAAGTTTTCGTTTGCACCAGCACGAACTGCCCGCGATGGACTTTGTCGTCATCGCCAAAAAAGGGGTGTCTGAACTGGATAACCGTACGCTAACGGAAGCGTTGGAAAAATTATGGCGCCGTCACTGTCGTTTGGCTCACGCCTGCTGATTGGCCTGATACGCGGGTATCAACGCTTTATCAGTCCGCTACTTGGACCGCACTGCCGCTTTCAGCCGTCGTGCTCCCAATATGGCATTGAAGCAATACGCCGGTTCGGCATGATAAAAGGCAGTTGGTTGACGCTTAAACGCGTATTAAAATGCCACCCTTTGAACCCTGGTGGTGATGATCCCGTACCGCCAAAACCCGACAATAACAGAGAACACTAACGATGGATTCGCAACGCAATCTTCTTCTCATCGCTCTGCTATTCGTAACGTTCATGATCTGGCAGCAGTGGGAAACGGACAAAAATCCACCCGCGGCGACCCAGACCACGCAACAGGCGAATGGCGCTGTAGGCGATGCAGCCAACCAGGGCGTACCTGCCAGCGGTACGGGTAAACTGATCACCGTTAAAACCGACGTGTTGTCGCTGAACATCAACACTCGCGGCGGCGACATTGAAGAAGCCGACCTGCTGGCCTACCCGGCAGAGCTGGGTTCCAACCAGCCGTTCAAACTGCTGGAAACCACCCCGGCCTTTACTTATCAGGCGCAGAGCGGCCTGACCGGCAAAAACGGCCCGGACAACCCGGCCAACGGTTCACGCCCGCTGTACACCGCGCCGGCGGATCGCTTTGAACTGGCCGACGGCCAGAATGAACTGCGGATTCCGTTGACCTACACCGACGCCAACGGCGTTAGCTTCACCAAAACTTTCGTGCTGAAACGCGGCGAATACGCGCTGAACGTGGAATACGGCGTCAATAACGCCAGCGCCCAGCCGCTGGAGCTGACCCTGTTCGGCCAGTTGAAACAGTCTATTGATTTGCCGTCGCACCGCGACACCGGCAGCAATAACTTCGCCCTTCACACCTACCGCGGCGCGGCGTTCTCTTCCAGCGACGACAAATATCGCAAATACAGTTTCAGCGATATGAAAGAGAACCTGAATATCAACACGCAGGGCGGTTGGGTCGCCATGCTGCAGCAGTACTTCGCTACCGCCTGGGTACCGGCGGCTGCGGGTAATAACACGTTCTACAGCGCCAACCTGGGCAATGGCTTAGCCGCCATCGGCTTTAAGGCCACGCCGGTTATCGTACAGCCGGGCAGCCAGCAGAGCCTGAACGCCACCCTGTGGGTCGGCCCGGAAATTCAGGATAAGATGGCGACGGTCGCGCCGCATCTGGACCTGACCGTGGATTACGGCTGGCTGTGGTTCATCTCCCAGCCGCTGTTCAAACTGCTGAAGTTCCTGCACGGCTTTATCGGCAACTGGGGCTTCTCGATCATCGCCATCACCTTTATCGTGCGCGGCATCATGTACCCGCTGACCAAAGCGCAGTACACCTCGATGGCGAAAATGCGCATGCTGCAGCCGAAACTGCAGGCGATGCGCGAGCGTATCGGCGACGATAAACAGCGCATGAGTCAGGAAATGATGGCGCTGTACAAGGCTGAGAAAGTGAATCCGCTGGGCGGCTGCTTCCCGCTGCTGATCCAGATGCCGATCTTCCTGGCGTTGTACTACATGCTGATGGGCTCGGTGGAGCTGCGTCACGCGCCGTTCGCGCTGTGGATTCATGACCTGTCGGCGCAGGACCCGTACTACGTGCTGCCGATCCTGATGGGTCTGACCATGTTCTTCATTCAGAAGATGTCGCCGACTACCGTTACCGACCCGATGCAGCAGAAGATCATGACCTACATGCCGGTGATCTTCACCGTGTTCTTCCTGTGGTTCCCGTCGGGCCTGGTGCTGTACTATATCGTCAGCAACCTGGTGACCATCGCCCAGCAGCAGCTGATTTATCGCGGGCTGGAAAAACGCGGCCTGCATAGCCGCGAGAAGAAATAACCGGTTGATTGCCCAATCAATCTCACTATAAGGCGGTCACTGACCGCCTTATTTTTTATATAAATACGATCCCATAACAGCGCCTGAAAGCAGGCGAGAATGTAGAGAGAACACCATGAGCCATACCGACACCATCGTTGCCCAAGCCACCCCGCCGGGACGCGGCGGCGTAGGTATTCTGCGCATCTCCGGCCGGCAAGCCTCGGCAGTCGCACAGGCGGTACTGGGCAAGCTGCCCAAACCGCGTTACGCCGATTATCTGCCTTTCCATGACGCCGACGGTAGCGTGCTCGACCAGGGGATTGCCCTGTGGTTTCCCGGTCCGAACTCCTTTACCGGCGAAGACGTGCTGGAGCTGCAGGGGCACGGCGGCCCGGTGATTCTCGATCTGCTGCTCAGACGAGTAGTGGCGCTGCCTGACGTGCGCATCGCCCGTCCCGGCGAATTCTCCGAACGGGCGTTTCTGAACGACAAGCTGGACTTGGCGCAGGCCGAGGCGATTGCCGACCTGATCGACGCCAGTTCCGAGCAGGCGGCCCGCTCCGCCGTCAACTCGCTGCAGGGCGTGTTTTCTACCCGTATCCACCAATTAGTGGAAGCACTCACTCACCTGCGAATCTATGTGGAAGCCGCAATTGATTTTCCCGATGAAGAAATCGACTTCCTCTCCGACGGCAAAATCGAAGCCATGCTCAACGACGTGATCGGCGATCTGGGGGCGGTACGCGCCGAAGCGCGTCAGGGCAGCCTGCTGCGCGAAGGCATGAAAGTGGTGATAGCCGGCCGGCCGAATGCCGGTAAATCCAGCCTGTTGAATGCACTGGCCGGGCGCGACGCCGCCATCGTCACCGATATCGCCGGCACCACCCGCGATGTGCTGCGCGAACATATTCACATCGACGGCATGCCGCTGCATATCATCGACACCGCCGGGCTGCGCGACGCCAGCGATGAGGTGGAACGCATCGGCATTGAGCGCGCCTGGCAGGAAATCGAACAGGCGGACCGGGTGTTGTTCATGGTGGACGGCACCACCACCGACGCGGTGGAACCGGCGGCTATCTGGCCGGAATTTATGGCGAGATTACCGAAAACATTGCCCATTACCGTGGTGCGCAACAAAGCGGATGTCACCGGCGAACCATTGGGCATTGAAGATGTGAATACTTACTCACTTATCCGCCTCTCCGCCCGCACCGGCAATGGCGTAGACCTGTTGCGCGACCATCTTAAGCAAAGCATGGGTTTTACCAGCAACACCGAAGGGGGCTTTCTGGCCCGCCGCCGCCACTTACAGGCACTGGAGCAAGCGGCGCAGCACCTGCAACAAGGGCACGAACAACTGGTCGGCGCCTACGCCGGCGAACTACTGGCCGAAGAACTGCGGCTGGCCCAGCAGGCGTTGAGCGAAATCACCGGCGAATTCACCTCCGATGACCTGCTGGGACGGATTTTTTCCAGTTTTTGTATTGGGAAATAACGCTGAGTCTGTACACGCTCCAAACCGGCGGCACCCATCGGATGCTTGCCGGTGAATCAGGCCTGACTCTGCGCTGAATTGATCATCGCCTCACCAAGATGACCATTCAGATAAAGAATGACGCTGTCGGTATCCTGTCCAAAAAAGGAGGGATGCGCGATTTTTGCCGTATGTAAGTAGTCTTTATCCCTGATCAGCGCGTGCAATATCTCCGGTAGTTTCGCCGCATTTTTCTGATGAACGCTAAGCGTGATCCTGCTGCTGGAGGGCTCCGCGTCACTGGTGTCGTTCCGCCTGAACATAATAAAATCATGCGCCGCCTGGGGGTTATTCTGTAAATACCCTTTCATCAGGTCTTTACCTATCGGCCCGGTGTGCTGTGGAAAAACACCGACGCCGCCGGTGCCGTCCAGCCTAGCTTTACTTTCGCCGGAAGACCCCATCATATTTTCTACCGCGCTGAAGAAGCCCTTGGCTTTAGTGGCCAATTCAACGTTGATTTTGGCGCCCTACGCCGCGCTAATACGGTATGTCTTACCATTCACTTCCAGAGAACCGTGATCCAGTAGCTTTCTGACATCGACCGATGACGACTGCAACTGCTGCGTACTTAAAAAAGCGTGCTCATTTTTCACCTGCACCGTTGGTTCATCTAGCCGATGAGTAGCGAAGGCTGAAAAAGAGTTCCTTTGCAGGAAGGCATATGGTGACGTTTTAGGACAACCGGAAAACGCGTTATCGTTGCTGTCGCTACGGTGAAGAGGGCGTACGGGTGTCCTGAAACGCCTTGCGCCACTCGCCGGGCGTCACGTTGAACTGGCGGCGGAAGTGCTGGCGCAAGGATGTGGCGGTACCGAAGCCGACCTGCTCCGCAATGGCGTCGATCGACAGCGTAGTGGACTCCAGCAGCGTCTGGCTTTGTTGCAGGCGCTCCGCCATCAGCCACTCGCCGACTGACATGCCGGTGGCCTTGTGAAACTGTCGGGTGAACGTGCGGCGGCTCATTAGCGTCCGACGCGCCAGTTCATCAAGGTGATGGGGCTGGTCGAGGCGGCTTCTCAGGTAGTCCAGCAGCGCGTTGATTCTGGCATCCTGCGTGGATACCGGCACCGGCCGCTCGATGAACTGCGCCTGGCCGCCTTCCCGATGCGGGGGGATCACTATTCTTCTGGCGACTTTGTTGGCGATCGCGCTGCCGTGGTACTTCCTGACCAGATGCAGGCAACAATCCAGCCCGGCTGCCGTGCCCGCCGAGGTAATCAGCCGCTCGTCCTCCACGTACAACGCATGAGTATCCAGATGGACATCGGGAAAACGCTGCTGAAAATCCTGCGCGAACTCCCAGTGCGTCGCCGCCTTGCGCTGCGTAAGCAGCCCGGCCCACGCCAGCACATAGGTGCCCAGGCACAATCCGACCAGCAGGCTGCCGCGCGCATAGGCCGCCGCCAACGCCGCCAGCAGTGCCGGGTTCGGCATCTCCTGCGGGTTACGCCAGTAGGGCACCACGACGATATCGGCCTCCGCCAGCGCGTCCAGCCCGAACGGGGTATCAACCTGCAACCCCTGTGCGGAACGCAGCACGCCCTCTTCGCCGGCGCAAATTCGCAGCCTGAACAGCGGCTGCCCCGGCAGCACATCGCCGAAAATCATGCAGGGCACCGATAAATGAAACGGGCTGAACTGATTGCAGGCCACCACCGCGACCGACGGAATACGCATGCTCACGTCTCGTTCCTCCCGCTTCGTCATCACCCGTTCCAGATACCCGTTACAGCATACAGGACTCACCATCCGCCGGGATCAACACCTGAGGCGCCACGCCGTTTTGCTGCAGAAAATCACGCAGGGCCGCACGGCTTAGCGCCGAATGATTAACCGCTTCCATGTGGCTGGCGATGAGAGTCGCATTAGGCGCGTGTTGCGCCACAGCCAGCACATCCTGCTGGTTCATGATGATCGACCCCAACCCGACGATTTGCGCATCGCCGCAATTGAGAACAATGACCTCCGGCGCATAACGACGCAGGTTTTCAGCCACATCCGCATTCCAGACCGTATCGCCTGCCAGATACAGCGTTTTTTCCTGCGGGTGACGGAACACCACGCCGCACACGTCACCCAGCCTGTCGTGCAACGCGTCCATAATCGCGTCGCTGCCATGCTGGCCCGGCGTTTTGCTCAGCGTGATATCGCCAAATGCGCTCTGTTCGGTCAACAGGCGAACATCGCCGAACCCGGCGGCCCGGATCATTTCCCGGTCTTGCGCGTGCTGGACAAATATCGGTAATGATTTGGGCAGGTGGATTTTAGCCGCATCATCCCAGTGATCGAGATGGGTGTGGGTGACAATCACCGCATCCACACCGGCAAACAGGTTCTCCAGCGTGACCGGCAGGTCCACCAACGGGTTACGCAAGTGGCTGTTCAGCGTGCCTTCGAAACCGGGATAGGCGCCTTTTTCGGCCAGCATCGGGTCGATGAGAAAAATTTTACCGGCAAAGCTGATTTTCAGCGTGGCGTTTCTGATCTGGGTAATATTCATGATGATGTTCCCTGGTCTTAAGCATATTGCGGATGGCCGTCATTGTGCTCGGAAAACCATACGCCCGGCAGCGGCCCGAAGGTCATTTATCGATACATTCGGGCCAAATTGCGCCTTCAACGAACCGCAGTTCGCCGGCGACCAGCCAATATCGCCATCAATAAATATTAATAAACGGAATTACTTTATATTTATCTATTAAATTTATAATAAGAAAAACTTGTTATCCTAAAATGAACGATCACGCTATATTCATTATTGGAAACCCGCCATCGGTTTATTTTATTCATCTCCTTTAAGGACAAAGGAACTAATATGAATGAGTTATTAACCAACCCGCTAGAATTGAATGGATTCGCTTTTATCGAATTTGTTACCGACGCTCCGGAAACACTCTCGGCGTTATTTATTTCTTTAGGATTTACACGTGTCGCGCACCATCGCCACCGCGATATTTCACTCTTTCGACAGAACGACATCAATTTTCTTCTTAATAATACCGCTACCGGTTTTCCGCAAACTTTTCTGCAGGAACACGGCGCAGGCGCCTGCGGTATCGGGTTTTACGTCAGGGATGCCGCTCAGGCTTATGAGCAGGCAATCCTGTCCGGCGCCAGACCGGCAGACTTGCCCGCCAGTCCGGGGGAAATCATGGTGCCGGCGATCGAAGGTATTGGCGGTTCGAAAATCTACTTCATCGAGAAATATCACACGGACATAGATATTTTCGATATCGATTTTACGTTTATTCACGGCGTGGAAAGAAAGCCGAAAGGATTCGGGCTGCATACCCTTGATCACCTAACCAATAATGTCTATCAGGGCAGAATGAATTACTGGTCTGAATTCTATAGCCGAATATTTAATTTTCAGCAAATTCGTTATTTTGACATTGCCGGCGAATATACCGGATTGCACTCCAAAGCCATGATGGCGCCGGACGGTAAAATCCGTATTCCGCTGAACGAAGAGGCGGAAGGCAGCAACGGACAGATTCAGGAATTCCTGCGCCGCTTTAATGGCGAAGGGATCCAGCATATTGCGATGCAAACCGACGATATTCTGACCACGCTCGATCGGTTGCGTCAGGCGGGTTTACCGCTGATGACCGCACCGTCCGATACCTACTACCAGATGGTGGAAGAGCGCCTGCCCGGCCACGGCCGTGATATCGCCGCCCTGCAAACGCGCGGCATTCTGATCGACGGCAATACCCGTAACGGGCAGAAAAAACTGCTGCTGCAAATTTTCTCGGAAACCCTGATCGGTCCGCTGTTTTTTGAATTTATCGAACGAGATGGCGACGACGGTTTTGGCGAAGGCAACTTCAAGGCGCTGTTTGAATCCATGGAGCGCGATCAGCTGGCGCGCGGGGAAATCAAGGCCACAGGGGCTGCATAGCGCTTATCGGCACGGCCTTGTGTGGGATAACAAGGCCGTTTCATCGATTGAATACAGGCGACATTACCGAGGCTGACACCTAGTCATGAGTTAACTTCAGGTGATTACCCATTTTTTTGCTCATAGGTTTTGCGCGCCTCGCAAATGGTACGGTGATGCGCATCCGCCCACAGCACCAGCGTCTTCATCGGCTGCAGAAAAGAGCGCCCAAGCTCGGTGAGCTGGTATTCCACCCGCGGCGGCACCTCGGCATAAAGCGTACGCCGGACAAATCCGTCCTGCTCCAGTAATTTCAATGTTTTGGAGAGCATTTGCTTGGAAATATCGCCAATACGACGCATCAGTTCATTAAAACGCAACGTGCCATCACTCAGGGTTTCCAGCACCAACAGGCTCCACTGATCGCCAATGCGATCCAGCACATCGCGTATCGGACAAGCCTGTTCAAAAACAAAAACATCTTTTTCAGCAACGGTTTTCGGCATCGCACACTCCACAATGGTCAGCTTGCAGTGACCAGATAACAAACGGGTGACTTCTTGCGCGGCGATCGGGCTTTGCGCATAATCCTTCCAATGGTCTACATATTAGACCTTTCCCTTAATGAAGACTATAAGGAATGGAACATGGCTCATATTGCACTTATCGGCGCGTCCGGCAACGCGGGTTCACAGATTCTAAAAGAGCTGTCTGAACGCGGTCATCAGATAACCGCGATTGCCCGTCATCCGGAAAAAATCGCCGCGCTGCCCGGCGTCACCGCCAGACAAGGGGATGTGTTTGATGCGTCAGGACTGACGGCGCTGCTGGCAGGCCACGATGCGGTCATCAGCTCCGTTCATTTTACCAGCAGCGATCCGCAGATTCTGATCGACGCCGTGCGCGCCGCGGGTGTGAAACGCTATCTGGTGGTCGGCGGGGCGGGCAGCCTGTTAGTCGCGCCGGGCCAGCGTCTGGTGGATCAGCCGGGCTTCCCGGAGGCTTACAAGGCAGAAGCCACCAAGGGCGCCGATTTTCTCGACCTGCTGAAAACCGTCACCGATCTGGACTGGACCTTCCTGTCGCCGTCCATGATGTTCGTTCCCGGTGAACGTACCGGCACATTCCGCCTCGGCCAAGACGATCTGCTGACCAATGAGCAAGGCAGCAGTATCTCGTTTGCGGATTACGCCATTGCGCTGGTGGATGAAGTAGAAAAACCGCAGCACATTCGCCAGCGTTTCACCGTTGGCTACTGAGTCACACCCGATGTGACGGGGATTGGTTTCCTGTGTCCAGGTTCTATCCCTTTTCCCTCTGCAGGCTGCGGGTTTTCCGCAGCCTGTCTTTTATCGCAACGTGTTCTTTTACCGCCACCTGTTTTTCTACCGCCACAAATAACCCGGTCTATTCCTGCGCCGCCTGTCGCAGGCTATCGCCTTCCAGTCGGTAACGGATCCACTCGTTTTGAGGCGCGGCGCCCAGGCTGTCGTAGAAATCGATAGCAGGCTGGTTCCAGTCCAGCACGCTCCACTCCAGCCTTCCGCAACCGCGTTCAACCGCCAGACGAGCGATGTATTTCAGCAGCGCCTTACCGGCGCCCTGACCGCGATAATGCGGCGATACGTACAGATCTTCCAGATAAATGCCGTCGCGTCCCAGCCAGGTGGAGTAGCTGGTGAAGAACACCGCAAACCCGATCGGCTCGCCGTTCCATTCGCAAATCAGCGCTTCGGTGGATGCGCCTTCGCCGAAAAGCGTTTGCTCGATTTCCTGCTGGTTGGTCTTCACCTCGTGCAACGCTTTCTCGTACTCAGCCAGTTCACGAATAAAATTCAGGATGGTGGCGGAATCCTGCCGCGTCGCCCAACGGATATGTAAGGTCATAAGAAGATCTCTGTGATTGATTCGTCAGGCTGCCAGCTTAATCGCCAGGTTATAATGCATGAAGTGCAATATTATCAATTCATGGTGAATATTATGCATCCTCAGTTACGGCGCCTCGACCTCAATCTGTTGCTGGTTTTTGACGCCATCTTCCGGCATCAGTCGGTCACCCGCGCCGCCGCTGAGCTCGCCATGAGCAACTCGGCGTTAAGCCATGCACTGAGCCGGCTACGCAAGACGCTGAATGACGAACTGTTTTACCGTTCCGGTCAGGAAATGCGGCCGACGGTCTTCGCGCAAAAGCTGGCCGCCACCATTGGCGACGGGCTGCGTTTGCTGGAACAGGGATTCAGCCTGCGCCCCGGTTTTGACCCTGCCAGCAGCCATGAATCCTTTACTTTTTCGGTCACCGACTTTACGGCGTTTTGCGTTTTTCCAGCATTAACCGCCGCGCTCCAGTCGCTGGCGCCCCACCTGCAATTTCAATTGATTCACAGCGATCAGAAAGTCGCCTTTGAGGAACTGCTGGCCGGCCGCGTCGATTTCGCCCTCGGTTTTACCGAATTCGCTGACCACATGCATGAAGACATTCATGACATTGACTGGATGGAGGATGATTACGTGGCGATCACGGCAACCCGGTTTAGAGACAATCTGACGCCGCTATCGCTGGAAGAGTACCTGAACGCCCGTCATCTGGTGATTACGCCCTGGAATGAAATGCGCGGCGCCATCGACTACGAACTGGATAAACTGGGCAAACAGCGCACCATCGCGCTGCGGATGCCGTCGTTGCTGGCTGCGCCTGCTATTATCGGGCAAAGCAATCTGCTGATGACGCTGCCGCGCTTTGCCGCCGGCCACCTTGCCGCGCTCACCGACTGCGCGCTCCATGAACTACCGTTCCCGGTGCCGCCTTACCGCGTCAAAATCTATTACCACCAGCGCCATCAGCGGCGAGCGGCCGATCGCTGGCTGGCGGCGCAGATTCAGCAGTTGGCGCCGCTTTCCCGGCCAGCCGCGTCGGCGTAATTTGCAGGTAACGTGCGCGCCACAAGAAGGGCGACGCGAATATCAGGACTCTTCGTCCAGATGCGAAGCCTGTCGGCTGCACACCAGCCATACGCCGGCAATAATCAGCGCGATCGCCAGCAGTTTGCCGGTGCTGAAGGTATCGGGAAAAATCGGCAGCGCCACCGCCAACCCCCACACCAGCACGTAACTGAGGCTCAGTAGTGGGTAAGCCCGGCTTAACGGCAAAAAACGCAGGGCGTTAAACCAGCTCAGCATTGAGAAAGCATACGCCGCCAGCCCCACCAGTACCGCGGCGGCGGCGACCGGCAACACCAGCATGGCGAACATAAACGGCAGCGGTTCCGTCAGCGAGGGCAGTTGGGACATCCCCCATTTCATCGACAATTGTGCTGCGCTGACCAGCAACACACTCAGCAGCGCCCATCCATAGCCTTTCACGCGATCCCTCCCATCAAGATTACACCGACAACAATCAGCACAATACCCACCGACTGACGCAGACTAATGGCCTCCCGCCACAGCCAGCGCGCCGCCAGCGCCACCAGAATAAAATTCAGGCTCAGCATCGGATACGCCACGCTCACCGCCACCCGCTGCAACACCGCCAGCCATAGCACCATCGCCAGCCCCAGCAACAACAGGCTTATTCCCATCCACAACAGAATATGGGCGCGATGTGAACGGCCGCCGCTCTGCCAGCTGGCGGCCTGTTTCTGACTAAGCTGACCGGCGCAGGTCAACAAACTGACCAGCAGAATCAGCAGATAATTGGTCATTGCTGACGATACCACAATAAGGCGACTCGCCCTCGCCGGTCAGTGTAATCCGCCGGCGGTACGCCGGTGATCGGATCAGTCGCCGAAGAGAATATCAGCACCAGCGAGACATTGCCTTCACGGCGATGCGCCGCCAGCCAGTCGGCAAACTCGCTGGCAGGTACTATGCGATTGACGCTGTCCGGGTACGACAAGCCGTACTCCAGCTCACCCTGATTATCGTACATCAGAATATCGCCGCGTTTTTGTTCCCAGGCAACCGCAGAAGCTACGCCAACGCTGTTCGCCAGAATGTAACGGCTCTGCGACAGGTGGGATTCAACCTCGGTCGTGCGCAGGAACCACTGCGGATGCTTGCTCTCCATCACCCGTTGCGGAATCGCCATGCCAATCAACAGGGCGATGCCCAGCGGACAGACCGCCGCCCAGTGCCAGCGAGCCGCCGAATGACGCAACGTCCACCATCCGACCAGTCCCCAGAACAGGAACGCCACGACGCCCAGCGCCACTTTGACGGTTTCCTGCGGCTGATAGAGCGGACGATGCGACAGCCCCCACGGCGCCAGCACCAACACCACGATCAGCGCGCACAGCAGGCCAAACGCCAGGTTGATCCAGCCGTTGACGGTTAGCAGACGCGGACTCAGCAAGGTAGTGGCGCGTCTGGCCATCAGGATCGCCAACGGCGCGAAACAGGGCAGAATGTAAGTCGGCAACTTGCCTTTGGCGATGCTGAAAAACAGGAACGGCATCACCACCCAGCCCAGCAGGTAGAACGCGCCGTTCTCCTGACGTCGCTCACGCCAGCTCTGTAGCAGTGACGACGGCAGCAGCGCCAGCCACGGCAGCACCCCGGCGATCAGCACCGGCAGGTAGTACCAGAACGGCGCTTTGTGCTGAGCATTCGCGGAATCGGCGAAGCGTTGAATATGTTCGACCCAGAAGAAATAGTGCCAGAAATCCGGCTCCTGACGCGCCACCGCCAGCGCCCACGGCAGCGACACCGCCACCGCGCTGACAATCGCCAGCAGGCCGTACAGCAGCACCTCTTTCCAGCGCCGCTCCAGCGTGACCCACGGCAGCACCGCAATCACCGGCACCGCCAGCGCCAGAAAGCCCTTGGTCATGAAGCCCATGCCGCACACCACGCCCAGCAGCAAATAACCACCGATTTTACTGCTGCGGGTGGTGGCCTGCGCCGCTCCCCAGAAGCTGCACATCGCCGCCGCCAGCCACAGGGTGACGATAGGATCGAGCACCGCATAGGTGCCGATACCGTACACCAGCAGGCAACTCAGATAGATGGCCGCCGCCAGCAGCGAAGTACGCCGTTGTTGCCACAACCGCTGCGTCAGCCAGTAAATCAGCGCCGCCGTCAGCAAAATGGAGAACACCGAGCCGGCGCGCACGCCGGCGTTGTTGTCGCCCAGCAGCCACTGGCCGATGTTATTCACCCAGTAACCGGCGATCGGCTTTTCAAAATAGCGAATCCCCAGAAAATGCGGGGTAATCCAGTTGCCGCCCGCCAGCATTTCCCGGCTGATTTCCGCGTAGCGGGTTTCGTCCGGTTGCCATAACAGGCGACCATTGAGGGGAATAAAATAGTAGAGTAGCAACAACACCAGCCACAGCGTTGTCTGACGTGCGTATTTCATCAGGCCGCCTCCACGGTCTGCTGACATCCCAACCAGCCATCGCGTCCGGCGAGGGAACCCCGCACCACGCGCCCGACCGGCAATGTATCCGGATCGTCCGGCAGCAATTCGCTCAGCGGACAAAAGCGAATGCCTTCCTGCTCCGCCAGCGCCAGTAGTTCGCCGAACTGATCGCTCATCACAATGCCTTCCACTTCGGCATGAATGGTATAGACCGGCGTACCCTGATCCTGACGGATTTTATCCAAAATATAGCGATTGAAATCGGCGGCGCTGGTTTCCCGGCCGACCGCTTCATCCCAGGTGGGCAGCGTGACCGGGATCTGTACTGTACCGGTGCTGCCGTCGTTGAGCAGCGGGCGGAACGGCGCGGTGCCGCGGCAGTCGCTGTTATAGCGAAAGCCAAACTGCTGTTTGGCTTCCACCGCGGTTTGATCCGCGCGCCAGCCCGCTACCGCCGAACACGCTACCGGCTCGCCGGTAATCGACTGCAACGCCTCGTAGGCCAGCCGGATCTGCTGTTCCATTTTGGCCTGATCCCACACCCCGGCCCAGGTTTGCCAGGCGAAGTGATCCCAGGCGTGCAGCCCGACTTCGTGCTGCCGGGACGCCGCGCGGATCGGCTCCGGCAAGCCGCGGCCGATCACCCGGCCCGGCCAGGCGGTGCCCGCCAGCAGGATGTCCCAGCCATACAGCGATGCTGCGCGCGAGCGCAGCATCTTCCACAAAAACACCGGTCGAATCAGGCGCCACAAATGGCGCCCCATGTTGTCGGGCCCGACGCTGAAGAAAAAGCTGGCCCGGACGCCATAGACGTCCAGCAACTCCAGCAGGCGGGGCACCCCCACCCGCGTGCCGCGCCAGGTATCAACGTCGATCCGTAACCCTACTTTTCTCATTCGCTGTCCTGACTGAATCGGCCGGTTTCAACGGTCTGGAGGAAGAAGTCCAGCGTTTCCGCCACGGTTTTTTCCATCTCGATGGTCGGCTGCCAGTGCAACAGGCGTTTGGCGTTGCGGATGCTGGGCTTGCGGTGCTCCACATCCTGATAGCCTTTGCCGTAGTAGCTGCTGCTTTCCACTTCGCGGAAACCGGCGAACGGCGGGAACTGATTACGCAGCGGATGCTTCTCAAAGCTCTCCAGCAGCTGTTCCGCCAGTTGACGAATGCTGGCTTCGTTGTCCGGGTTGCCGATGTTGATGATCTGGCCGTCGCACACGCCGTCTTTATTCTCGATGATGCGGAACAGCGCTTCGATACCGTCTTTGATGTCGGTAAAGCAACGTTTCTGACGACCGCCGTCAACCAGCTTGATCGGCGAGCCTTCCACCAGGTTCAGAATCAGCTGGGTGATGGCGCGGGAGCTGCCGATACGCGCGGCGTTCAGGTTATCCAGACGCGGCCCCATCCAGTTGAACGGACGGAACAGGGTGAAACGCAGCCCTTCTTTTTCGCCGTAAGCCCAGATCACGCGGTCCAGCAGCTGTTTGGATACCGAGTAAATCCAGCGCTGTTTGTTTATCGGCCCAACGATCAGGTTGGAGTTGTCTTCGTCGAACACCGGGTCGGTACACATGCCGTACACCTCGGAGGTGGACGGGAAAATGATGCGTTTTTTGTACTTCACGCAGTCGCGGATGGTTTTCAGGTTTTCTTCGAAATCCAGCTCGAATACGCGCAGCGGGTTACGGGTGTACTCGATCGGGGTGGCGATCGCCACCAGCGGCAGCACCACGTCGCATTTCTTGATGTGGTACTCGATCCACTCGGAATGAATACTGATGTCCCCTTCCACGAAGTGGAAACGCGGGTTGCCGAGGAAACGTTCGATAGCATCGGAACTGATGTCCAGACCGAACACTTCGTAGTTGTCTTCCTGCAGCAGGCGCTCAGTCAGGTGGTTACCGATAAAACCGTTCACCCCGAGGATCAGCACGCGGGTGCGGCGTTTGACGTTCACCACCGGCGAGTTGTTGAGGATGGCGCCGGTCACCAAGCCAAGGCTTTGAGCCAGTTGCGCACCCTGCAGATAAATACCGTTGTCGCCCTGACCGGTGACGATTTCCAGCGCGTCGCTGCCGCAGGCAACCACCAGCGGCGAGGTGCTCAGCACGGTGCCCGGTCTGGCGGCGGCGAAATCAGTACGCACCTTCGCCTGCCAGATAATGAACTTCGTCGTGCCGACGAAGCTGAACGCGCCCGGCCACGGCTCGGTCACCGCACGCACCAGGTTATACAGGGTACGCGCCGGCTTCTGCCATTCGATACGCCCGTCTTCCGGGGTACGACGACCCACGTAAGTGGCCTGGCTCTCATCCTGCGGAATATCATTCGCTTTACCGGCAGCGATGGCGGGCAGGTTGTCTTTCAGCAACAGCTCGGCGATATCACGCAGCTTGCGGTGCAGACTCAGCGCGGTATCGCTCTCGTCGATCGCCACACGCTGCTGCGCCACGATGTTGCCGGCATCGGCGCGCGCCACCATGCGGTGCAGGGTCACGCCGGTTTCGGTTTCGCCGTTGACCAGCGCCCAGTTCAGCGGCGCCCGGCCGCGATAGCGCGGCAGCAGCGAACCATGCAGGTTGTAGGCGCCGTGCGCCGCGCTCTGCAGAATGGCGTCGCTCAGCAGGTGACGGTAGTAGAAGGAGAAAATGACGTCCGGCGACATAGCGGCGATGCGTTCCACCCACAGCGGGTGGTTAACGTCTTCCGGCGCGAATACCGGGATGCCCAGCTCCGCCGCGGTGCGGGCTACCGATCCAAAGAACTGATTTTCCGCCGGGTTATCCGCGTGGGTAAACACCGCTTCCACGGTATAGCCCGCTGCCACCAACGCGCGGAGTCCCACGCAACCGAAATCATGATAGGCAAAAACAACAGCTTTCATTCTTCATTGTCCTGTTCAGAAAATCGTGGATCATTGCCAACAATACGTTGAATAAAATAACGGGGACGGGCGCGGACATCGTTGTAGATTCGTCCGATATATTCCCCCAATAGCCCCATACCGACGAACTGGGCGCCGATAAAAGAGAACAACACGGCGAACAGCGTAAACACCCCGTCCGCCGCCCAGGCCGCGCCGAAAAACAGACGCAGCAGGATCAGCAACAGCGCCAGCGTGAAACCGGAGAGCGCAATCACGCTGCCCACCACGCTCAGCAAACGCAGCGGCGTAGTGGTCAGGCAGGTCACCAGGTCGTACATCAGGTTAATAAGCTTCATGAAGCTGTATTTGGAATCGCCAAATTCGCGCTCGGAGTGGCGCACCATAATTTCGGTGGTGCGGCGGGCAAACGTATTGGCGAGGATCGGGATAAAAGTGCTGCGCTCGTGGCAGTGCAGCATGGCGTCGATGATATGGCGGCGATAGGCGCGCAGCATACAGCCGTAATCGTTCATAGCCTTGCCGGTGGTGCGCTGAATCAGGTGGTTGATCATGCGCGAAGCGGTTTTACGAAACACACTGTCCTGACGATTTTCGCGGATGGTGCCCACCACGTCATACCCTTGATCCGCCGTGTCCACCAGCCGGGGAATTTCTTCCGGCGGGTTTTGCAGGTCGGCATCCAGCGTGATGATCAGATCGCCGGACACATGGCTGAACCCGGCCATGATCGCCGAATGCTGCCCGTAGTTGCGGTTAAGAATCACCGCTACCACATGGCTGCCCGGCGCCTGCGCCGCCTCGGTCAGCAACGCGGCCGAGTTGTCGCTGCTGCCGTCGTCCACCAGCAGAATTTCATAATCACGGTTCATTTGATCACAGGCGGCGGTGGTACGACGAATCAGCTCCGGCAGGCTCTCCTGCTCGTTGAAAACCGGAATCACCACCGAGACTTTATTGATTGCTTCCATGTCCGACATCAGCGTTTCCCCGCCAGCTCAGTTAACGCATCCACCACTCTGTCCACATCCTCGTCGCGCATATCCGGGAACAACGGCAGAGAGCAGATTCGGGCCGAGTTCCAGTCGGTATTCGGCAGGTGCAGGTTGGTGAAACGTTCACGATAGTATTTCTGGGTATGGGCGGCGCGGAAATGCAGACCGGTGCCGATGTTGCGTTCTTTTAACGCCTGCATCAGACCGTCGCGATCGATGCCGCAACGCGCTTCATCCACCCGGATGATAAACAGGTGCCAGGCGTGCTGGTGCGGCCATGACGGCAGCGTCAGCGGCTGGAACGGCAAAGCGGCCAGTTTTTGCAGATAACGCTGCGCCAGCGCTTCGCGGCGCGCATTGTTGGCGGCCAGTTTTTCCAGTTGCACCAGCGCAATGGCGGCGCTAATGTCCGGCAGGTTGTACTTGAAGCCCGGCGAAACCACTTCCGCCTGCGGCGCGCGCCCCTGCACCATGCGGTCGAACGCGTCTACCGCCAGACCGTGGAATTTCAGACTGCGAATGCGGTTGGCCAGCTCGTCGTCGTCCGTCACCACCAGACCGCCTTCAGCGCAGGTCATGTTTTTGATGGCGTGGAAGGAGAAAATCGCCGTGCCCTCGCCGCCGACGTGGCGACCGCGGTAGTAGGTGCCAGCGGCGTGAGCGGCATCCTCAATCACTGGAATGCCGTGACGGCGGCCGATGTCACGAATAGCGTCGATATCTGCCGGCGCGCCGGCGTAGTGAACCGGAATAATGGCTTTGGTACGGGGAGTAATGGCCGCTTCAATCGCTTCCGGCGTCACCATCAGATTATCGCGGTCCACATCCACCATCACGGGCTCGGCGCCCAGCAGCACAATCATATTCAGGGTGGAAACCCAGGTGAGCGACGGCGTGATCACTTCATCGCCTGCGCCAATTCCCAGCGCCATCAGGGTGACGTGCATACCACCGGTCGCAGAGCTGACCGCAATGGCGTGCTTCGCGCCCGTCAGCACGGCAAACTGTTGCTCCAGTTCATGATTTTTGGGGCCAGTGGTAATCCATCCGGAACGAAGAACCTGCCCGACCGCGGCAAGTTCTTCCTCACCTAACGCGGGGCGTGAGAAAGGTAGAAAATCAGCCATGTAAAAATTCACTCTCAGGTTAAATCGATGATTATTGGTGTGGCGAGATAAATCTTCATACCCGTCATCCTTCAAGTCGCAGGTGCGTTGGCTTCATTACGCAGCCCATCATGGGCCTCGCCCAGCGGAGCCGCGGTAAACCGCGCTCAACTCTGCTCCCGGCAGCGTTGCCACTCGCACCAGTCACTTACTCATGTAAGCTCCTGAAGATTCATCCGGTTGCCGCCTCGCTGCAACTCGAATTATTTTGGGTATATACACTCTGGTAACATCGCCGTCCCGCCATCGGAATCGGATCTGGGGATAAGTACGTCAGGGAAAACCGCTCCTTAGTCCTTGCGAAGGATAAGTAGAAAAGCAATTAATGACAGTAATATGACCATCAATAATGTTGTTCATCCGACCATTGGCAGACGAGCATAACGAAGATTTCTTAGCTGAATATTAAGACGCTTCTTTTTAGCTGATGTTCAATCCGCGAGAAGAGTAGCAAGCTATGTTTAAACCCATCATCAATAAAATGGTGTTCAACTGCAAACATTCATCCATCCTCAACCGTATATAAACACACGAAAAATAAGATATTTTTCGTGACGAGAATCACACTGACATCAAAACAACAAAAGAATTACGATTTCTTGCAATGTTATTAAAAATTATCAATGCGGAAATAAATCTTATTCATAAAAACTACTTATCTTGCTATGAAATAGTGCGCGGATATAACAGCGCTTTTTCGTCCACCGCTGGCTCGCCGTCCATCCCACTTTTCTCTCATATTCTTTAATTATCATCAACAAAGCATAGTAAGGTTTTCTGATATGGCAACAGGGTTGCCGGCCATTTAGGGGTACAATTAAGAGAGGAAACGTTATGCATAAAAAGTAAAAAAACCGCCCATGCTGCCATGGACGGTTTTCTCAGTTATCAGTTCGGGAAAATAATATAATTACTTAGCTTCTTTCCCGTACATCGGTGAACGCGGGCCATATAGCAGGGAAGAAGGACCACCGGCCGTCAACAGACGTACACTGGTGATACCCGCAATATCATGGCCTTTATCGGTAATGGTATTGGCAATCTGTGCAACGGCAGCCTGAACCAGCAGACCGACAATGCCGTTGTTAGAATTCGACTGCTGTTCACTGGTGGAGGCGGTCGCACTGCCTTTCCATAGCTCCTTACCATTGCGCAAATCCACCAAGCGCGCACTAGCTGTAACACGGGTTTCACTATTTATGACCATGTATTTTGAGCCATAGTCAGTAATATCAAGATACAGAGCCGCATCTGCTCCGAAAATCTGGTGCAGCTTCGCTACGCTAACTGCATGAATATCCTGAGCAGTTGTCAGACCATTCTGTTTAAAGGTTTCGTCAGTCACGGCAACAGGCAACACGTAGTACCCTGATTCTGCTAACGGGTACGTCACCTGGCTAAGAAAGCTGGTCCCAGCTTTCACATCCGGAGAGTGGTTCAGCGGCGGCAATACCAGAATAGTTCTCGGTTTGCTTTGCTTGAAAGCAGTATAATCATAAGGTTGCGGCTTGGCACAGCCAGTAAGAACCAGCACACCCATCAGACTGATTAATGCTAAAAAACGGTTCATTGCTTATTTTCCTTTGTTCTTGCTCAACAGAAAGTCCATGAAAGGGGCGGATTCGGGGAATAATGATTTTTCCGTCTCGAACTGCTGACGGGCATCCACACCGCGGCCTGTTTTGGCATACAGCAGACCTAATTGAGCATGCAATCCTGGGGGCACCGGTTTGTTTTGTGATTTAGCAACTTCTACTGACTTCTGCAAAGAAGCAATCTGCTCTTCAGGGCTGTTTTTATCCTGCTGATAATATTGATAAAGTGTAGTCTGATAATTATCCCAGCTATAGATGGTCTTAGGTGCTGAAGCACACCCTGCCAGTAAAGTTGCGGCCAACAACAGTGCTGTCTTTTTATTGAATAACATTATTATTTTCCCATTCCTTTAATTCGATGGACGCCATGCGCCGCTTTCAATGCCTGCAACCAGGTTGTTAACCGCTTCACGAATCGCCAAATCCAGTACTTTGCCATTCAGCGTCGAATCATAACTGGCGGTGCCACCGAACCCGACAATCTCACGATTTGATAGCGCATATTCACCGGCACCCTGAACGGAATACACCACCTCGGATGTCTGAACATTCACGATATTCAGTGTGGTCTTGGCATAGGCGATCTGTGATTTGCCTCTACCCAGAATGCCCCACAGTTGCTGATCGCCGACTTCCTTGCGACCAAACTCAGTTACATCCCCTGTCACAACGTAATTGGCGCCTTTTAATGTCTGCGCCTGGCCTTTAATACCAGCTTCCGTTTTCAGCTCGTCCATGTTGGTGCGATCCAACACATTAAAGCGGCCGGTTTGTTGTAAATGGCTGACAAGAATGGTTTTAGCCTGATTCCCCAGACGGTCTACGCCATCGGAGAAAATGCCGTTCATATAGTTGGAGCGGTTTTCAAATTTCCCAACCGAAATAGGGCTGCGGACGCCTTGATAAGGCGTGCTGTAGGACACAACTTTAGGAGTTTCCACGGTACGTGAAGATTCTGTGGCACATCCGCCCAGCAGGGTGGCGGTAATGACCATAGAACAAAAAACGACCTTTTTATTCATAGACCAATCCCTTATTCAATTTATTGTTATACCGGTCAGCGTTTCCCATGAATGAGGTAGATGCCTGATAACGCCAGCATCCAGCCAACGGCGGGAACCATTATGCTTAACGTTAAGATAAGTAACCACATATTTCACATCCAAAACTAAATTAAATATCCTGAAAAAACATAAAGATTCTCACGATCCTTTTTCGATTAATAAAATTTTCACCATGTATTGCTATATCTGGCTGCATTTTTATCTTTTTTGATAACTGCATGAAAAATTTTGGTTATTTTTACCCCACATTATCTGTTCTATATCAAGATTCATGCCGACCCGAGTCGCTAGGATAAACCCCAATAACTGAGGGGATCGTTATTTTTTCTCCTGACGAGACAGGTACCAGGCCCCTTCCAGAATCACTTTCTAAGTGACCCGCTCAGGCTGGTTTCGTCACCTTTCGCCTGCCCGGCCGGCAGCTCCGGCGTAACGCAGCCTGTAATCGCAACAGACATCCCGCATTGATTAAGTGAGCACACACTTACTTAATTTGATGAAGGCATGCCTGAAAATGACCGGCGGGTCATACGCACACCCATGCTGTACATGTCGGGAGAGGATATGAATCAGTTTGTTATCGCAAATGCGAAGGATTGTATCGGCTGTAATGCCTGCGAGATTGCCTGCGTGATTTCCCATAATCACGGGCGTTATCCGGAAAACAGGGACGATTTTCACCCCCGGATCAGGGTGTTTCATCAGGGAGAACAACATACCGCGGTGACCTGCCGCCATTGTGAAGATTCTCCTTGCGCGAAAGTGTGCCCCACGCAGGCGCTGATCAGAAAGCAGGATGGCATTCAACTGGTTGCCGAAAAGTGCATCGGTTGTAAAACCTGCGTGCTGGCGTGCCCGTTCGGCGCCATTACTGTCGAAAGCCAGCCACAGGGTGCTACCGCCCATAAATGCGACCTTTGCATTGGGCGTCCGCAAGGACAGGCCTGTGTGGAAGCCTGCCCCACTCAGGCGCTTCACCTGGTAAGTGAACGCTCACTAGAAGAACAGCGCCGCACGAAGCAACTGCGGATGGCGCAAACCGCCATTCCCGGCACGCCGCGCGCGGTTCCTACCTTTACCGAGATAGCGTGTAGCCCGCTGGACAAGCGTAAAAACTGGCCGCGCCGGGATGCGGTAAAAAAACCGCTGGAAGAACGGGTAAGCACGTTTAACGAGATTTATCACGGCTTCAACGCCGAACAAACCCTCGATCAGGCCAGCCGTTGCCTGCACTGCGGCCAGCACGCCGTCTGCGAATGGACCTGCCCGCTGCACAATAATATTCCCGAGCTGCTGCAACTGGTGCAGAAAGGGCGCATTCTCGACGCCGTCGAACTGTCGCACCGCACCAGCAGCCTGCCGGAAATTTGCGGCCGGGTCTGCCCACAGGATCGGTTATGCGAAGGCGCCTGCACGCTGGGTAGAGGTTACGGCGCCGTAACCGTGGGCAACATTGAGCGCTATATCACCGATACCGCGATGAGCATGGGCTGGCAGCCCGACCTGAGCCGGGTCAAACCCACCGGCAAGCGGTCGGCCATCATCGGCGCCGGACCGGCCGGGCTGGCCTGCGCCGATGTGCTGGCGCGGCACGGCGTACAGGCGGTGGTGTTTGACAGGCATCCTGAAATCGGCGGGCTGCTGACATTCGGCATTCCGGCCTTCAAGCTGGACAAGTCAGTGCTGACCCGGCGTCGGGAAATATTCAGCGCCATGGGGATCGAGTTTCGGCTTAATACCGAAGTGGGAACCGATATCAGCATGACGCAGTTGCTGGCGGAGTTTGACACCGTATTCCTCGGCGTCGGCACCTACCGTTCAATGAAAGCCGGGCTGGAAAATGAAGACGCTCCCGGCGTGTACGACGCGCTGCCGTTCCTGATCGCCAATACCAAGCGGGTAATGGGATTACCTGAACTGCCCGACGAACCTTACGTGTCGATGCAGGGTAAGCGGGTGCTGGTGCTGGGCGGCGGCGATACCGCCATGGACTGCCTGCGTACCTCGATTCGTCAGGGCGCCGCGTCGGTCACCTGCGCCTATCGTCGTGATGAAGCCAACATGCCGGGCTCGCGTAAGGAAGTGAAAAACTCCCGTGAAGAAGGCGTGGAATTTCTGTTCAACGTTCAGCCGCTCAAGATCTGTCTGAATGATGACGGGGAAGTGTGCGGGATCAGCCTGATACGTACCGAAATGGGTGAACCGGACGCCAGCGGCCGCCGCCGGCCGAAACCGGTGCCCGGCTCCGAGTTCGTTCAGCCGGCGGACGCAGTGATCACCGCGTTCGGTTTCCAGACGCACAGCATGCCGTGGCTGCAGGACGCCCATATCGAGCAGGATCGCTGGGGCCACATTACGACCACGCAATCCGGTAACCGACACCCCTGCCAGACCAACCATCCTCAGGTATTCGCCGGTGGGGATGTGGTGCGCGGCGCCGATCTGGTGGTCACCGCCATCGCCGATGGCCGCAAGGCCGCACAAGGCATGCTGCGGGTGATGGGGCTGGAGAGTCAGAACATGTCGCTACCGGTCGACACGGTAGTTCAGCAGGAGAATCGGCCATGAATCAGTTTGTGATTGCGGACGCCGCCAAATGCATTGGTTGCCGCACCTGTGAAATCGCCTGTGCCGTCGCCCACGCGGGCGGGAACCAACAAAAATTGCATAAATCGCATTTTTTTCCGCGCCTTAAAGTAATTAAAAATGCTAACGTGAGCACGCCCGTGCTGTGCCATCAGTGTGAAAACGCACCGTGCGCCAGCGTCTGCCCGCACGATGCGCTGGTGCAGCATCAAGA
Organism: Dickeya sp. Secpp 1600; assembly: GCF_003049805.1. Classification (NCBI taxonomy): domain Bacteria; kingdom Pseudomonadati; phylum Pseudomonadota; class Gammaproteobacteria; order Enterobacterales; family Pectobacteriaceae; genus Dickeya; species Dickeya sp. Secpp 1600. Next base: position 5,083,902 of record NZ_CP023484.1, on the reverse strand, counting down.
CAGCATTCAGGTCATCTCGTCGCGGTGTATTGGCTGCAAAAGTTGCGTCATCGCCTGCCCGTTCGGCGCCATCAATGTGGTGTCGCGATCAGCCGATGACGAGACGCCTGCCCCATCGCTATCAGGCAGTGAAGTCCATAAATGCGATCTTTGCATCGGCGTCGCCGACAGCCCGTCCTGTGTGCGCGTGTGCCCAACGTCGGCGCTGACGCTGGTAACGACGCAGGCGCTGGCCGAACGGGTTCTTGAAAAACAGCAACGTTCCGCCTGGCATCACGCGGATATCCATTTGCGCTGATGCCTTTTTGCCCGTGATGCCAGGATGCGTTCACGGGCAAGCGGCGCAGGCCGTGTCGCCGCGCCCTATTGACATGATGTGATGTAAGCCCGATTTTGGTTTCAAATAAAATAAAATCAGTTTTAATAAAATGTGCTTTTTGACGTATTCTGCTCGGACATAGATAATTATCGCCGATTTATCCGCCAGTTTCTCTTTGGCACAGATATTTGTCTGACCATTTGCGTCGGAAATGAACTTCACAGAGCAGTCATTCTACTAAAAATTATCAGGTTTTTTTCGTTGGCATCATGGAGTGAATATGACCTGTCATTTCGTCAGGTGGGCAAGCACGGAAGCGTTACCCGATCTGCAGCGGTTATCGGATGACCTGATTTCATCCACGCACAGCTTTTCAGTGAAGCGCCGCGAGCGCTATCTGAAAAGCCGCGCGCTGCTGGCAGAGATGATGTTTTATTTCTTCGGTTATCCGGTTCTTCCGCCACTAATGGTTTCGCCGAATGGCAGACCTTGTTTTGTTGATCCGCATCTGCCTGATTTCAGCCTCGGCTACGCAGGAAACACCATCGCAATCCTGCTCAGCGAGGAAGGGAAAGTGGGCATGGACGTGGAAATTGTCCGCGTCTGGAGTCGTGAAACGCCGTCGCATCTGCAAACGCAGACCCACGCGGAAAAAGCCTGGATCGACGCCCAGCTTGATCCGCTGGAAGCCGCCACCCAGTTATGCACTATTCGTCAGTCGGTACTGAAAATTCCCGGTTTCAATACCGGCGGTCCGGAATCGCTGAAATTGCATCCGGCCTCAGGTCGCCTGCGGTCGCGGCATATTCCGGATGTGGAAGTGATCAGTGATATTGATGACTATCTGGCCTGGGCCTGCGCCCATACGCCTCGCCTCGACCGGTTGGTGATGTGGAACTACACCTCGGCCTACGGCATGCGGAAATCCGGCGAAATCGTCCAGCAGCAGCGTCAGTCGCGGCGCTATATCAAACTGAGCAGCCACGCGACGGAAAACGCCCCGCCGCAGTACGCGATGTAGCCGGCAGGAGAACGGAAAAGGACGCCAACAAGCGAGCCGGGGTAATCCCGGCTCGCCAGTGATTAATGGGCGTCGATAAACACGATTTTCAGCAGGAACAGCACCGCCACGGCGATGACGCACGGGCTGATGTCGCGCCAGCGGCCGGTCGCGGCTTTCATTACCGCATAGGAAATGAAGCCCAACGCGATGCCTTCGGTAATAGAGAAGGTGAACGGCATCATCACGGCGGTCACGAACGCCGGTACGGATTCGGTCAGGTCATCCCAGTTAACGCGCGCCAGGCTGGCGGTCATCAGCACGCCGACATAAATCAGCGCACCCGCCGCCGCATACGCCGGCACCATGCCCGCCAGCGGAGACAGAAACATCACCAGCAGGAACAGAATCCCCACGACCACCGCCGTCAAACCGGTACGACCGCCGATGGATACGCCGGAAGAGCTTTCGATATAGGCGGTCACGGACGACGTGCCGATGAACGAGCCAGCCACCGAGCTGATGCTGTCCACATACAGCGCCTGCTTCATCTGCGGGAATTTGCCGCGGGCATCCACCAGACCGGCCTTGTCGGTCACGCCAATCAGGGTGCCGGAGGAATCAAACAGGTTCACCAGCATGAAAGAGAAAATCACCCCGGACAGGCCCAGATTCAGCGACCCGGCCAGATCCACCTGACCGACCACATTGCTGACGCTCGGCGGCATGGAGAACACGCCGGAGAATTTCACATCGCCCAGCAGGGCGCCCAGCAGCGTGGTCACCGCGATGGAAATCAGCACCGCCGCATGGATGTTGCGGGACGCCAGCACCACGATAATGAAAAAGCCCAGCGCGCCCAGCAGCACGCTATGCGAGGTCAGCTTGCCGACCGACACCAGCGTTTCCGGATTCGGCACGATAATCCCGGCGTTTTTCAGCCCGATCATGGCAATAAACAGGCCGATGCCGCTGGCGATGCCCAACCGCAAACTGAGCGGAATATTGGCGATCATCCAGTAGCGAACCTGAAATATCGTCAACAGCAGGAAACCCACCGAGCCCCAGAAGATAGCGCCCATCGCGACCTGCCACGGCAGACCCATCGTGCCGACCACGACAAAGGCGAAAAAGGCGTTCAGGCCCATCGCCGGCGCCAGAGCCACCGGCAGGTTAGCCAGCAGACCCATGAAAATACTACCAAAGGCGGCGATCAGACAGGTGGTGACAAACACCGCTTTGGTGTCCATCCCGGCGGCACCCAGAATCTGCGGGTTGACGAAAACGATATACACCATCGTCAGGAAGGTGGTGAACCCGGCAATGGTCTCGGTACGAGCGGTGGTGCCGTGCTGCTTCAGTTTGAACACGCGATCCAGCAGCCCCTGCTCAGCAGCGGAACCAGACTGAGATTTATCCATGATAAATGACCCAAAGAGAAGAAAGGAAAGATAATCGCCCGGTATCCTATACCAAAATGCGGAGCAGTTAACGCGCCGGCGGGCTTTTTTTTCCCGACGATAACAATTTTCTATATCTCCAGCCTGTTCGCAGCGGTTTCGCCTCACTTCCCGACGGGAAAACGTTTGTCCGCTACAGAGATAAGCGTCAGCAAGTCCCGTATTTCCACAAACATCGCATTATCCTGTCAGTCAGGTAAAGTGGGGATTTTCGTCCTTCAACAAGGAATGCCCATGTCCCGGATTGAATGCGTATTTTTCGACTGCGACGGCACACTGGTGGACAGCGAAGTCATTTGCTGCCAGGCCTACATCAATATCTTTATTCCTTACGGCGTGCAGTTGCCGCTGGATGAAGTGATCAAAACCTTCAAAGGCATGAAGCTCTACGACATTATCGATCGCATCAGCGAGCGTTTCGGCCTGACGGTTTCAACCGAGCAGATGGAACGCCATTTCCGCCAGGAAGTCGCGCGACTGTTCGATCTCTCGCTGCAGCCGATTGCGGGAGTGCGGGACGTACTGGCGGCGCTGCAAACGCCCACCGCGGTGGTGTCCAACGGCCCGGTCAGCAAAATGCAGCATTCGCTGGGGCTGACCGGCCTGCTGCCGTTCTTTGGCGAGCATCTGTACAGCGGCTACGACATCGGCAAATGGAAACCGGACCCGGCGTTGCTGCATCACGCCGCGCAGCAGATGGGGGTGACGGTGGAAAACTGCATTCTGGTGGAAGATTCGGTCTCCGGCACGCAGGCCGGCATTGCCGCCGGCATACCGGTGTTCTACTACTGCGCCGACGAACATAACGCGCCGATCCATCACCCATTGGTGACGATGTTCCACGACATGGCGCAGTTACCGGCGCTGTGGCAGGCACGCGGCTGGACGCTGACCGCCGCCTGACGGCTCAGGCGGATTCGTGCAACAGCGATTCCGGCGTGCTTGCCGGTTTGCGTCCGCCGAATAGCCGGCGCCGGGCGGGTTTCGGCCCGGCGCGAAAACGCCTGCTGACGCCCTGCGCCAGCAGGTCCAGCAACAGGCAAAAGATAAAATAGACCAACGCGATAAACAGGAACACTTCGGTCGGGTAGACCATACTGCGGTTGTTGACCTGAGTCGCCAGAAAAGTCAGCTCGCCAACGCCGACAATGTAAGCCAGCGAGGTGTCTTTAATCAGGGAGATCCACTGGTTGATGAACGACGGCACCATCATGCGCAGCGCTTGCGGCAACACGATGTGCCACAGCGTCTGCCAACGTCCCAGCCCCAGCGACATCCCCGCCTGCCACTGGCCGCGCCCTATCGCTACGATGCCGGCTTTCACGCCGTGCGCCAGGTAGGCGGAAGCGATTAACGCCAGCGCACACACCACGGTGGTGATTTCGGGGATATCGACGCCAAACAGGATCGGCAGCAGGAAGTAGGTCCAGAAAATCAGCATGATTACCGGAATCGCGCGGAAAAAGCCCAGTACCATCGCCAGCAGCCCGCCAGCCCAGCCGCGACACATCGCCAGCGCCACCCCCAGCCCCGTGCCCAACACCGCCGATGCGATCCCGGCCATCAAACTGAGCGCCAGCGTCAGCGCCGCGCCGCCCAGCGGACCGTCCGGAAAGGTGCCCCACATCAGGTAGCTAAAATTGTCGCGGATGATCGCAAAATCCATCTCAGTGCCCCTTTAGCGGTTGCCGGTGCTGACGCCACTGTCCCCAGCCTTCCAGCAGGGCGATCACCGCGATATAAAAGACCGTCGCCACCCCGAACGCCTGAAACGTACGCAGGGTTTCGGTTTCCACCTGGCGGGAAGCATAAGACAGCTCCGCCACACCGATCGCCATCGTCAGCGATGAGTTTTTAATTACGTTCATGTACTGGCCGAGCAACGGCGGCAGCGCGATGCGCAGCGCCTGCGGCAATACGACATAGCGCATCGCCTGCCAGCCGGTCAGCCCCAGCGCGCAGGCGGCGTATTTCTGGCCGTGCGCCACGCCGGCGATGCCGGCGCGAATCTCTTCAGCGATAAAGGCGGCGGAATAGAGCGTCAGGCCAAACAACCCGGCCAGAAACTCAAACGACGGCCCGTTTAGCCCGAGTAGCGGAATCACGTGCGGGTTGTTGAGCCACTGCATCAGCCCGGCAGGCAGCAACTGCGCCGCGCCGAAGTACCAGAAGAACAACTGCACCAGCAGCGGGGTGTTGCGAAACAGGGAGCAATAGGCGATCGCCAGCCAGCGCAGCAGCGGCGTACGGCTATCACGGCCGGCCGCCAGCACCAGCCCCAGCGCGGTCGCCAACACCACGGTGGCGGCGGCTATACCGAGCGTGACCTGAAAGCCTTGCCATAGCCATTGCAGATACTGCGGCGCCAGCAGCCAGTCGGTCAGCCATTGTCGGGTAGATTCATCAGTCATCATAAACAAGAAGGCCCCCGGGATGGATCCGGGGGCAAATCACAACCATCAAGTAAGAAACTACGGTAACAACTATCGGATGGAGAATGCTATAGCAACGTACTCAAGCCTTGGGTTGCTGATCCAGCGGCGCGATTTTGAAATCGCCGCGCGGCTGGGCAGACGGCGTTTCCGGCCCAAACCAGCGGTTATAAATCTTCACCGCCTCACCCTGTTTTTCCAGATTCAGCAGGATGTCATTCACTTTCTGCGTCAGGCGATCTTCACCCTTCGGAATACCGATGCCCTGATACTCTTTGGTGATGCTGAACGGAGAAATTTCAAAGTCGGCTTTCTGCGCCGCCGGCAGGTTGCCCAGCAGCCCGACCAGCTTGGCGTCGTCCTGCGTGATGGCCTGCACGTTGCCGTTACGCAGCGCGGTGAACGCCAGCGGGGTATCGTCGTAGGAAATCACTTTGGCGGTCGGGTAGTGTTCCCGCAGGGTGATTTCCTGCACGGTGCCCTTGTCGGCGCCGATACGCAGATTTTTGATATCGTCCGGCGTTTTCAGCACGCCTTTGCGGGCGATGAACTTCTGGCCGGTGGCGAAATAGGGCACGCTGAAATTGACCTGTTTGGCGCGCTCGTCGGTAATGGTGAAGTTGGCTGAAATCAGATCCACTTTTTTCGAGCTCAGCAGCGGAATGCGGTTGGCCGGGTTGGTGGCGCGCAGTTCTACTTTGACGCCCAGCGCCTTGCCGATGGCTTCAGCTACATCCACATCGTAGCCCACCAACTTTTTGCTTTGCGGATCGACATAACCAAACGGCGGATTGCTGTCGAACACCGCCACTTTCACCACGCCCGCTTTCTGGATGTCATCCAGCTTGTCGGCCTGCGCGTTGCCAGAGAGAGAAACCAGTCCTGCCAGGAGAGAAAATGCCAAAAGAGATTTTTTCATCTTATTATCCGCCTATAAGCCGCTGTTCATAAACGATTGTTAACTCAATGAATGCAGGCTAACAGCGGCTCTGACGCACCGGAAATAACATAAACACCCATAATATGAACTTATGTTATATCCGGTTGGTGGCAACCACGGGTGACAGGGCGACGATGCAGTGATACAGATGCGACGTTACCAATGACAACGCCCCGCACTGGCGGGGCGTTGAGAGCATCATCGGCAGCAAGCCAGACTTATTCCGGTTTTTCGGCGTCTTTCTGCGCCAACATTTTCTCCAGCGCGTCGCCGCCCAGATGACGGAAGTCCTGGCCTTTGACGAAGTAGAAAATAAACTCGCAGATGTTCTGGCAACGGTCACCGATACGTTCGATGGAACGGGCGCAGAACAGCGCGGTCAGCACGCTGGGAATGGTGCGGGAGTCTTCCATCATGTGGGTCATCAACTGACGCACAATGCCTTCGTACTCTTTATCCACCTTCTTGTCTTCCATGTAGATGCGCTTGGCTTCGTCCAGGTCCATACGGGCGAACGCGTCCAGCACATCGTGCAGCATCTGTACGGTGTGGTTGCCCAGCGACTCCAGGCTAACCAGCAACGGCTGATGCTGATGGGAGAATTTCTCCAGCGCGGTGCGGCAGATTTTGTCCGCCACATCGCCGATACGCTCCAGCTCGGAAATGGTCTTGATGATCGCCATCACCAGACGCAGGTCGCTGGCGGTAGGCTGGCGCTTGGCGATGATGCGCACGCACGCCTCGTCAATGCTCACTTCCATCATGTTTACTTTAGCGTCGCCTTCGATCACGCGCTGCGCCAGTTCCGCGTCCTGGTTATGCATGGCGGTGATGGCGTCGGTCAGTTGCTGTTCCACCAGCCCGCCCATGGTCATCACCTGGGTGCGGATGCTTTCCAGCTCGGCATTAAACTGACCGGAAATATGTTTGTTCAGATTGAGATTTTCCATGATACTCCCGTAATCAACCGTAACGACCGGTGATGTAATCTTCGGTCTGTTTCTGCCGTGGCGCGGTAAACAGGGTATCGGTATCGCTGAACTCAATCAGCTCGCCCAGATACATAAACGCCGTATGGTCGGAACAACGCGCCGCCTGTTGCATGTTATGCGTCACGATCACCACGGTATAGTCTTTCTTCAGTTCGGAAATCAGCTCTTCGATACGGCCGGTGGAAATCGGGTCCAGCGCCGAGCAGGGTTCGTCCAGCAGCAGCACGTCCGGACGAATGGCGATACCGCGGGCAATGCACAAACGCTGCTGCTGACCGCCGGACAGGCTGTAACCGCTCTGGTGCAGCTTGTCCTTGGTTTCCTGCCACAGCGCCGCCTTGGTCAGCGCCCACTGTACGCGCTCGTCCATCTCCGCACGCGACAGTTTCTCGAACAGGCGCACGCCGAAAGCGATGTTGTCGTAAATCGACATCGGAAACGGCGTCGGCTTCTGGAACACCATGCCCACTTTGGCGCGCAGCAGCGCGATATCCTGGTTATCGGTCAGGATATTGTTGCCATCCAGCAGGATATCGCCTTCGGCGCGTTGCTCCGGATAGAGCTGATACATTTTATTCAGGGTGCGCAGCAAGGTGGACTTGCCGCACCCTGACGGACCGATAAACGCCGTCACCTGGTTTTGGGCGATATCCAGCGTGATGTTTTTCAGCGCATGAAATTTTCCGTAATAGAAGTTCAGGTTGCGCACCTGGATTTTGCTGGCGGATGTCTCTGTGACCATACTCATCAAGACTTCTCTCTTCTGGCGAATCTGGCGAACGCCGCCTGCGCGACGCCCGGATATTCATTAATGTTGCTGGTAATTTTTTTAATGTTGCTGACTAATGCGTCTTCTTGGCAAACAGCACGCGCGCCACAATGTTCAGCAGCAGCACGCATAGGGTGATCAGCAGTACCCCTGCCCACGCCAGCCCCTGCCACTCTTTGAACGGACTCATGGCAAACTTGAAGATGGTGACCGGCAGGTTGGCGATCGGATGCATCAGGTCCGTGCTCCAGAACTGGTTCGACAGCGAGGTAAAAAGCAGCGGCGCCGTCTCCCCGGCGATACGCGCCACCGCCAGCAACACCCCGGTGATGATGCCGGAAACCGACGCCTTCAGGGTGATGGCCGAAATCATCTTCCATTTCGGCGTCCCCAGCGCGTAGGCCGCTTCACGCAGGCTGTCCGGCACCAGTTTCAGCATGTTCTCGGTGGTGCGAATTACGATCGGCACCTGCAACAGCGCCAGCGCAATCACCCCCGCCCAGCCGGAAAAGTGCTCCATTTTAGCCACCACCAGCGTGTAAACGAACAGCCCCACCACAATCGACGGCGCCGACAGCAGAATGTCGTTAATAAAGCGAATCACTTCGGCGATCAGCGACTTACGGCCGTATTCCGCCAGATAGACGCCGGCCAGGATCCCCAGCGGCGTGCCAAACAGCGTCGCCCACAGGATCAGCAGGCCGCTGCCGACGATGGCGTTGGCCAGACCGCCGCCAGCGGTATTGGGCGGCGGCGTCATTTCGGTAAACAGCGACAGCGACATGCCGTCGATGCCCTTGGTCACGGTGGACATCAGAATCCATACCAGCCAGAACAGACCGAACGCCATCGTCAGCATCGACATACACAGCGCGATGCGGTTTTTCTGACGGCGCCAGGCCTGCATCTTGCGACGGGTTTCCAGCGAGTCAGAACGGTTTTCAATGCCAATGCTCGCCATCAGCGCGCTCCTTCGTTTTTAGCCAGACGCATGATCATCAGCTTCGAACAGGCCAGCACGATAAAGGTAATCACAAACAGGATCAGGCCCAGCTCCATCAGCGCGGCGGTATGCAGCCCGGTGTCGGCTTCGGCGAATTCGTTAGCCAGCGCGGAGGTGATGCTGTTGCCCGGCATATAGAGCGAGACGCTATCGAGCTGGTAGGTGTTGCCGATGATAAACGTCACCGCCATCGTCTCGCCCAGCGCACGTCCCAGCCCCAGCATAACGCCGCCAATCACGCCGTTTTTGGTGAACGGCAGCACGATGTGCCAGATAACTTCCCAGGTGGTGCAGCCGATACCGTAGGCCGATTCTTTCATCATCACCGGCGTCTGTTCGAACACATCGCGCATTACCGCGGCGATGTAGGGGATGATCATGATGGCCAGAATCACGCCGGCCGCCAGAATACCGATGCCGAACGCCGGCCCGGAGAACAGGGTGCCGACCAATGGGATGCTGGAAAGCACGTTGCCTACCGGTTGTTGGAAATACTTGGCGAACAACGGGGCGAACACAAACAGCCCCCACATGCCATAGACGATACTCGGGATCGCGGCCAGCAGCTCAATCGCCACGCCCAGCGGACGTTTCAGCCAGCTCGGCGCCAGTTCCGTCAGGAACAGCGCGATACCGAAACTAATCGGAATGGCGATGATCAGCGCGATCAGCGAGGTCACGATGGTGCCGTAAATCGGTACCAGCGCGCCGAATTGCCCGGCGGGCGCATCCCATTCTTTGGTCCACAGGAAGGAGAAACCAAACGTTTTGATACTCGGCCAGGAGGCGAAAATCAGGGAAACGATAATTCCGCCCAGCAACAGCAACGTCAATAGGGCCGCCAGTCTGACCAGCGCCCCGAAGAGAATGTCGCCCTGTTTTCCCGGAGGTGTAATGGTTGGCTTGTGTTCAGCCATACGTCTCTCTTCTTTCAGATAACTGCGTTTTTCAGATAACTGCGTCTTTAATCAGGTCATTGGAGGAAACCCCAATGAATGTCAGAGGTGGATACCCCGTTTCCGGTTTATCCACCTCTCGGTACTCACACAACCGATCCTGCTAACCGCAATCAATACAGCGCTTTACCGCTGCTGTCTTTGATCTGGGTTTTCCATGCTGCGCGTACCTGAGCAATCACTTCTTTCGGCAGGGTAGAATAATCCAGCGCTTTGGCCTGATCGCCGCCTTTGGTGTAAGCCCAGTCAAAGAACTTCAGCACTTCTTTGCCCTGCTCAGGCTTGCTCTGTTCTTTGTGAATCAGAATGAAAGTGGTAGAGGTGATCGGCCATACATCGGCGCCTTTCTGGTTGGTCAGGTCCTGTGCGAAGGACTTGCTCCAGTCAACGCCTTTGGCGGCATTGCTGAAAGACCCTTCCGTCGGGCTGACTGCTTTGCCGTCGGCAGAAATCAGCTTGGTGTAAACCAGGTTATTCTGCTTGGCGTACGCGTATTCAACGTAACCGATCGACCCCGGCAGACGCTGCACGAACGCCGCGATGCCGTCGTTGCCTTTACCGCCCAGACCGGTCGGCCAGTTTACGGTGTTGCCCGCGCCAATCTTCTCTTTCCACTCGCTGTTCACTTTAGCCAGGTAGCTGGTGAACACGTAGGAGGTGCCGGAACCGTCGGCACGACGCACCACAGCGATGTCCTGATCCGGCAGTTTCACGCCCGGGTTCAGTTTGGCGATGGCTTCGTCGTTCCATTTCTTGATTTTGCCCAAGTAGATATCACCCAGCGTTTTGCCGTCCAGCGTCAGCTCGCCGGCTTTCACGCCCGGCACGTTGACAGCCAGCACGATACCGCCGATCACGGTCGGGAACTGGAACAGACCATCCTGAGCCAGTTTGTCATCCGCCAGCGGCGCATCAGACGCACCAAAATCTACGGTCTTGGCGGTAATCTGTTTCACGCCGCCCGAAGAACCGATGCCCTGATAGTTAACTTTGTTGCCGGTTTCTTTTTCGTAAGAATCAGCCCACTTTGCATAAACCGGAGCGGGGAACGTCGCACCTGCGCCAGTGAGGTTTGCCGCGGCAAAAGCAGAAACCGCCGTCAGAGAAAAACTTGCAGCAACGATACTGGCAACAGTGGTACGCATGAGTTTCATAATCCCTCCTGTGGGATACTTAGACGTGTAGACCCGGAGCTATTGTTTAATCAGAGTGTAGTTTGCTGGTGGAGAAAATAGGTCAATTCGGTGACAGTAAAATGTACGCAATATGACAGTTGTGTGACAGTCGAGTCAGATTCGCTCGTTCGTCATAGTCTGACTACTGCCAGATACCGGCCCGTATCACGTGAAAAAATAGCAATAATGCCCAAAGCGGCATGTGCTTAACGAGCCAGAACGCCACGCCCGCCATCCCTTTTTAACGCCGCGATTTAATATGTCTTTTATTTTTACCGCTGTTCACTCCCCTTGCCGCCCAGCGATAAAAAAACCTGTTCTATACTCAGATATGTCGCTGAAAAAACAGCGCTCTCACGTCAGGACCCAACTCCCCTACAGGATGTTTCCACTTTTTATAACCGAGCCTAGCAGACGCATTTTTCTGTTTTGTTACCAGGAGCGCAATACACTGATTTTATTTGTTTTTTAAGGGAAAAATGACAATGAAAAAACATAATACCGATGAGCAGCGCGTCGCAAAAATCAATGAATATCATTTGCTCGACTTACACTTACAGCAATCCTTTCAAAACCAGGTCAGATTATTTGCACGGATACTGAATTTTCCGGCGGCGTTTATCTCGATTATCGATCTGGACAAGCAATGGCTGATTTTCAGCGAAGGTATCGATATTGAATGTACTACCCGGGAACTGGCATTTTGCAATTCGGTGATTGCCACCGAGACGACCTTATCGATTCCCGATACGCTGACAGACAGTCAGTTTTGCGAGCACCCGCTGGTTACCGGCGCTCCGCATATCCGTAGTTACTTTGGCATACCTTTGGTGCTCGACAAGATCGTGGTCGGCACCCTGGCCGCCATCGACTATCAACCGCGGGCACTGGATGACACGACGCGAGAAACCGCCGCCTTCGTCGCCAGCACTACCGAAGCCCTGTTCAAATTGCACAGTGACCAGTTGCATCGGGAACAGGAAATCCGGCTGCTGAATAACTCCTCCGTGGTGCTGATCAACTGGCAGCAAGACAACATGCTGCACATTTCCTACATGTCCCCTAATGCGCATCATGTTCTGGGCATTACCGAAGAAGACATCAGACATAACACTGCGGCGATAGAAAACTATATCCATCCGGACGACTACGAGAACCTGCTGTTTGCACTGGATAACCATAAAAAAGGCGTGGCGAATCTGGAATGCGAATACCGCTTTTTGTCGCCCAGAGGAAAAACGCTGTGGATTCGCCAGCTTTCCATCGCCAATTACCATCACAACGGCAGACTCAGCCACGTGCAGGCGCTGCTGATCGATAACTCCCACCAGAAATACCTGCAAAAACTGCTGGTGGATACCAACAACCAAATGCGGCTGGTACTGGAGTCGTCCAGTCTCGGCACCTGGGACTGGGATCTGGGGCGGCATAACATTCGCGTCAATAAACAGTGGTGCGAAATGATGGGCGTCACGCAGGACCAATTCGACTCCTCAATGGATTACTGGCAACAGCTGATGCACCCGCTGGATCGGGAAAGAATGGTGCAGGCGGCGGAATCCTGCATCACCGGTCAGGCAACCTTGATCAACGAGCAATACCGGATGCGCCACAATAAAGGCCACTGGGTGTGGATTGAAACCTACGGCAAGGTGGTGGAATACAACGAAAAAGGCAAACCCATTCGGGTCGCCGGCACCCATCGGGATATTACCGAGAAGAAAAACAAGGAATTACAGGAAGAAGCGGATAAACGCCTGCTGGAGCTGATTAACCGGGCCCAAAAGATCTTTCTGGAAAAAACCGACATCCAGGAAGCCTGCATGTCCATCTTTGACGACCTGCTTTCCATCTCTGAATCGGAGTTCGGTTTTATCGGTCAGGTCAGAGAACACGATGGGAAGAAAGTGCTGCACATCGTCGCCATTTCCAACGTCAGCTGGAACGGCGACAGCAAGAACTCTTACGATACTTTTCTGCAAAACAAACTGCAGTTCACCAGCCTGGACAACCTGTTCGGGCATGTGGTGATCACCGGCAAACCGGTCATCACCAACTCGCCGCGTTCCCACTCCGCCTCGCGCGGCGTGCCGTCAGGCCACCCAATCCTGCGACAATTCATGGGGTTGCCCATCTATTTCCGTAACGAGGTGGTGGGGATGATCGGACTCGGTAACCGCTTCGACGGCTACAACGAGCGGCAGTTGCGCTTTCTCAACCCGTTCGTCGACACGTTAGGCTCGCTGTTCTACGCGCTGGAAACCCAGCGAGCCCGAGAAGAGCTGGAAGAAAAACTGCTGGAAATGGCCAATACCGACGCCCTGACCGGCATCCATAACCGGCGCGCCTATATTCTGGAAACGGAAAAGTGCTACCGCAACCATGAGAAAAACACCGCACTGGCGATCATCGATATCGACTTCTTCAAAAAGGTTAACGACCAGTACGGCCATCACGTCGGCGACGTGGCGATTTGTCGTCTGGCGGAGATCATTACCGGCAAACTGCGTACCGACGACTTCGTCGCCCGCCTGGGCGGCGAAGAGTTCGGTTTGATCGTCCACAACGCCAATCTCGATAATGTCGATGCCATCATGAACGGGATTCGCACCGAAGTGGAAAACACCCTGTTCACGGTTGACGGCTATTCCTTCCATTTTACCGTCAGCATCGGCGCAACGTTTATCAAACACCGTAATGTTCAGAATCTGAAAGACAGCTTCGAGAGCGATATGAAGCGGGCCGACGACGCGCTGTACGAAGCCAAAAACGCCGGCCGTAATCGGGTGGTATGGAAGTAACAATAGAGACAGATTTCTCTGATTAGCTAAGTGTTAATTACAGGTATAAAGTGAAACAGAGCTAATACCCAAAGGAGTTACATGCATGCAGCAAAAAAATACTCATAGTCGATCTGTTTTTATCCACATCGTTTATGGTCAGTGCTATTGATCTTGAAACTTCAGATAGAGACTATCAATACATAGTGGTGACTGATACGTTCGGTAGGGATATTTATCGCTCAGAAATTCAAATCCGTGATTTCAATGAATTACAGAAAAAAATAGAAAAGCTGGAAGATCAGAATGAGAAATTGACCAGAGAAGTCGAAGATATAAAAAAGAAACTCAATGAACTGTCGAATAAAATAAAATGATATTTATTACCTAATCGTCCTGTCATTCTTAGATAGGGTGACCAAAAAGCCCTGAGATAAACCCCAGGGCTTTTATTACTCGTTTTTCAGGTTGATATTGAAAAATATCGATTTCGTCGTTTAGACGGAAAACCTTCTTACTCCACCGTCACCGATTTCGCCAGGTTACGCGGCTGGTCCACGTCGGTGCCTTTGATCAGCGCCACATGGTAAGACAGCAGTTGCAACGGCACGGTGTAGAAGATTGGCGCAATCACCTCTTCCACGTGCGGCAACTGAATGATCTTCATCATGTCGCTGTCGGAGGTGAAACCGGCCTGTTCGTCGGCAAACACGTAGAGTTCGCCGCCGCGGGCGCGGACTTCTTCGATGTTGGATTTCAGTTTTTCCAGCAGGTCGTTGTTAGGTGCGACCACCACCACCGGCATATCCGCGTCGATCAGCGCCAGCGGGCCGTGCTTCAGTTCACCCGCCGCATAGGCTTCCGCATGGATATAGGAGATCTCCTTGAGTTTGAGCGCCCCTTCCATCGCAATCGGGTACTGGTCGCCGCGCCCCAGGAACAAGGCGTGATGCTTGTCGGAGAAACCTTCCGCCAGCGATTCGATCAGCTTGTCCTGCGACAACATCTGTTCGATACGCGCCGGCAACGCCTGCAGAGCATGCACGATATCGTGTTCGATACGGGCATCCATACCGCGCAGACGACCGATACGCGCCACCAGCATCAGCAACACCGTCAACTGAGTAGTGAACGCCTTGGTGGACGCTACGCCGATTTCAGTGCCGGCACGGGTCATCAACGCCAGATCCGACTCGCGCACCAGCGATGAACCCGCTACGTTGCAAATCGCCAACGAGCCCAGATATCCCAGCTCTTTCGACAAACGTAATGCCGCCAGCGTGTCGGCGGTTTCGCCGGACTGGGACAGGGTAATCATCAGGCTGTTGGCGCGCACCGCCGGTTTGCGGTAACGGAATTCAGACGCGATTTCCACGTCGCACGGAATCCCCGCCAGCGACTCGAACCAGTAGCGCGACACCATGCCGGAGTTGTAAGACGTGCCGCAGGCGATAATCTGGATATGCTGGACTTGTGCCAGCAGCGCATCGGCTTGCGGGCCAAGCTCGGACAGGTTGATTTCGCCGTGGCTAAAACGCCCTTCCAGGGTGTTTTTGATCGCCATCGGCTGTTCGTAGATCTCTTTCTGCATGTAGTGACGGTACGCGCCTTTGTCGCCAGCGTCGTACTGTACTTTTGATTCAATCTCTTCGCGATTAACGTCCTGCCCCTGACGGTTAACGATACGTACCGTACGACGAGTGACTTCAGCGATATCGCCTTCTTCCAGAAAGATGAAACGGCGGGTTACCGGCAGCAGCGCCAGCTGGTCGGAGGCAATGAAGTTTTCGCCCACGCCGCGGCCAATCACCAGCGGGCTACCGGAGCGCGCGGCAACCAGCACGTTGGGGTCGCGGCTATCCAGCAGCACCATGCCGTACGCGCCGCGCAGCTGCGGGATAACGCGCTGCACGATGTCCAGCAGCGAACCGCCGCTCTGCTGCTGTTCCCAGTGCACCAGATGCGCCACTACTTCGGTATCGGTTTCGGAGACAAAACGATAACCACGGGATACCAGCAGCTCGCGCAGCGGCTCATGGTTTTCGATAATCCCGTTGTGCACCACGATAATGTGCTCCGACACATGCGGGTGAGCATTTTGTTCGGACGGCTCGCCGTGAGTCGCCCAGCGGGTGTGAGCGATACCGGTTCCGCCGACCAGCGGCTGCTCTTCCGCCGCCTGCGCCAGCACCTGCACCTTACCCAGACGGCGCAGGCGGGACACCTGTCCTTCGCCATTCACCACCGCCAGACCGGCAGAGTCATAACCACGGTACTCGAGGCGGCGTAGCCCCTCCAGCAGGATCTCAGCAATATCTCGTTGCGCAACAGCGCCTACAATTCCACACATCGGTTGTATTCCTGTAAAAGTGACATATTGTGTCACCACGATGTCTTTAGACCTGATTGTTCCGGTTTATTCCGGGTTCCCCGAGCCTTGTAGAGAATGGGGAATTATTATGTTTTGGCCTGCGCTCGCCAGCGCAACGCAGGCCAAAACCGTCTTATCTCAAGACGCATTCCGCCCTCGGATCCTTTTTCTTCCACGCGTCAGCGGGGATCGCAGCATCCGAGGGGGTAAGACTATTTTTTCTTCACCGGACGTTTCCAGCCCGTGATATGGGTCTGTTTGACGCGGCTGATGACCAGTTCATTTTCACCCACATTACGGGTTACCGTAGTGCCCGCAGCGATGGTTGCGCCGTTGGCCACCTTGACCGGCGCGATCAACTGGCTATCCGAACCGACGAACACGTCGTCGCCGATAACCGTCTGGTGCTTGTTGGCGCCATCGTAGTTACAGGTAATGACGCCCGCGCCGATGTTCACGCCCGCGCCGATATCAGCGTCGCCGAGGTAGGTCAGATGACCGGCCTTCGACCCTTTGCCGAGACGCGCTTTCTTCAATTCGACGAAGTTACCTACGTGCGCGTCCTCTTCCAGCACCGCGCCGGGGCGCAGGCGGGCGAACGGGCCGATAGTACAACGCGCTTCCAGCACCGCGTTTTCCACCACGGTGTAAGGGCTGAGTTCGCAATCGTCGCCGATCACGCTATTTTTGATCACGCAGCCCGCGCCGATTTTAACCCGATTACCCAACGTCACCCGGCCTTCCAGAATGACATTGGCATCGATCATCACATCACGCCCGTGCTCCAGTTCGCCACGCAGATCAAAACGGGCCGGATCCAGCAGCATGACGCCCGCCAGCAATAACTGCTCGGCTTGCTCGCGCTGATAAGTGCGCTCCAGCGTCGCCAGTTGCAGCCGGTTGTTGATGCCTTCCACTTCGCTCAACCGCGATGGCTGCACCGCCACCACGCGCTGGCCTTCCTGCGCCGCCATGGCGATGATATCGGTGAGATAATATTCGCCCTGCACATTGTGATTATTGAGCTGGCTTAACCAACGCTTCAAATCACGGCCGCCCGCCACCAGAATGCCGGTATTGATTTCATTGATCGCACGCTGCTGCTCGGTGGCGTCTTTGTGCTCAACGATCCCCACCACTTCGCCGTTGTCCCGCACAATGCGGCCGTAACCGCTGGGGTCGGCCAGATTAACGGTCAGCAGGCCAATCCCGCCTTGCGGTTTGGCAGCCACCAGACGTTGCAGCGTTTCAGGGGAGATAAGCGGCACATCGCCGTACAGAATCAGGATGTCTTCGTTATCGTCAAAACCGTCGGCCGCCTGCTGCACCGCATGACCGGTTCCCAGTTGCTCGGCCTGCAATACCCAGTTCAGCGACGTTTCCGTCAGCGTTTCCCGGATCAGATCCGCGCCATGCCCGTAAACCAGGTGAATGCGCCGGGCGCCAACGTCCATCGCGGCATCAATTACATGCTGAACAATGGGTTTACCCGCCAGAGGGTGGAGGACTTTGGGAAGATCGGAATACATGCGGGTTCCCTTGCCGGCGGCGAGGATAACCACACTCATTGCACTGTTTGACATAGGCATCCTGACTAAAAACTGAATGGTGTCCCGCTGAAGGCGGACGAACGAAAGTAAACCCGTTATCGCGCCGGATTACTACATATTTTTCAGCGAAAAATACGTCTCAGAGCCAATCCGGGGCTGAAAAAATACAGTCATCAGAGTTTACCCAACCCAGCAGGATTTGGGTAATGCGAAACGCGCTCGCCGCCGGTTTTCTCCGACCGTGCTCAGACATAAAACACGCGAGGAATACAAACCGCTGTTTCATAAAATCGAGACCGGGATAACAAAATGAAACTAATTGTTTCATCAGGTGAATTCTGCCGTTCAGTTTGTGAAGCAGCCAAAAGAAACAGTGTTTCATTTTTTGACATAATGCGCCGATCAATAACAAATAATGATGGGGAAAACATGAAATACGCTGCTTCGGGGCTTCTCTCTGTCGCCCTAAATTCTTTTTTGCTTCTGGGTTCCAATACCGCCTTTGCCGCCACTCAGGATACCGCGCCAGTCTGGCATAGCATCGCGTTCGGCCAGTCCACGGATGTGAATTTCGCGACCAACGTCCTGCCGGACAAAGTGGGCGTCAACGACGTCACCATCAACGGCAAAAAGCTGACAGTAAATGACAAGGTCGACCTCTCCGCGCCGATCACTATCGAAAGCCGGGGAGGAAAAATCGCCAATACGCATGACGGCTTGACCTTCTTCTACACGCAGTTGCCCGCCAACGTGAATTTCACGCTGCAATCCGATGTGACGGTCGATCAGTTCGGCCCGGAAAGCGACGCCAAACCCAACGCTCAGGAAGGCGCCGGCCTGCTGGTGCGCGATATTCTCGGCGTACCGCGTCAGGAGCCGTTGAAAGAGGGATACGAAGAGTTTCCTGCGGCATCGAACATGGTGATGAACGCCATCATGACGCAGGATAAAAAATCGAAAACCGAAGTGAAGATGCAGCTCATCAGCCGCGATGGCGTTACGCAGCCCTGGGGTAATACCAACGCGCAAATCACCCGTGCCAGCTATCAGGAAAAAATCAATCTGGAACAAACGCCAACGTTCCGCCTGAAACTGGAACGCACGGATGACGGCTTTATCACCTCTTATGCGCCCAAGGGCAGCGACCAGTGGGTCAGCAAGACGGTAAAAGGCGCGGATTTAGTCACTCATCAGGACAAGAATCACTACTATGTGGGGTTCTTCGCCTCCCGTAACGCGAAGATCACCATCAGCAATGCCAGTCTGACCACCAGCCCGGCCAACACCAAACCTTCCGCCCCATTCAAAGCAGAAGTCAATGCGCCGTTGTTGCAGGTTGCATCTTCCCCGCTCTCCGCCAGCGAGACCTACCCGGTACAGGCGCGGGTCAATTACAACGGCACTATTGAAGTGTTCCAGAACGGCAAATCGCTCGGCAAACCGCAAAAAATTCGCGCCGGCGATTATTTCTCTCTTACCGCGAAGCTGACGCAGCCTAAATCCGATTTCAAACTGGTTTACCTGCCGGGTGAAGGCGAAGACAAAACGGCGAAAGAAACCTCGTTCAGCGTGGAAAAAATCAAGCTGGCCGATGCCAAAAATCTGTATGTTTCTCCGGAAGGCAAAGCCGACAACAACGGCAGCAAGAACGCGCCGCTGGATATCAAAACGGCCATTAACGCCCTGCAGGCCGGCGGCACGCTGTGGTTGATGGACGGCGATTACAGCGCCACCGTGATTCCGGTCAGCGCCAGCGGCAACGCCAACGGAATTAAAACGTTGATGCCGGCCGGCAAAAAAGCGGTATTCCACGGGCTACAGCTCAACGCCAGCTACTGGAAAGTCAAAGGCGTTGAAATCACGGAAAAAAGCTTCCGTATTGAGGGCAGCTACAACCAGATTGAACGCGTGCTGGCGCACCACTGCGACAACACCGGTATTCAGGTTTCCTCCAGCGACAGCGTGGGTCGTCCGCTGTGGGCCAGCCATAACCTGATTCTGAACTCGGAATCGCACAGCAATCAGGATCCCAGCAAAAAAGATGCGGACGGCTTCGCCGTGAAAATGCGCGTCGGCGAGGGTAACGTGATTCGCGGCGCATTCTCCCATGACAATGTTGATGACGGCTTCGACCTGTTCAACAAAATTGAAGACGGCCCGAACGGGGTTGTGGTGATCGAGAATTCCATTTCGGTCAACAACACCAGCAACGGCTTTAAACTGGGGGGCGAAGGCCAGCCAGTGGCTCATCAGGTGAAAAATAGCATCGCTATCGGCAACCACATGGACGGGTTCAGCGACAACTTCAACCCAGGCGCGCTGCAAGTCACCAACAACATCGCGCTGGATAACGTTCGCTTCAACTTTATCTTCCGCCCAAGCCCTTACTATGGCCCGGAAAAACAAGGTATTTTCAAAAACAACGTTTCGCTGCGTACTCAACCCGGTAAGTATGACGATGCGGTGGTGGGCCGAGTGGATGCCAGCAACTATTTCATCAAGAATAACCGTGCGCTCAACAGTCAGGGCAAGGAGATCACCACGGCGAATTACAAATCCGTCGCGGTGCCGGCGGTCTTCAGTCGCGATGAAAAAGGCAATCTGCAATTGGGTGATTTTCTGAAGAAGAAATAACCGGCATAAATCTGAGGGCGCCAAAAGCGGTGCCCGTCAACACCAGCCCGACGGCGCGTCGGGCATAAAAAAAGCCAGCTGATTCAGCTGGCTTTTTTACATCTGCATGATGGTTACATCTGCATCTGTTACATCGCTTTTTTGGTCAGCTCAATGACGCGCAGTTTGGCAATGGCTTTTGCCAGATCGGCAGAAGCCTGAGCATAATCCACATCACCGTGTGAATTGCGGATATGCTCTTCCGCTCTGCGTTTCGCTTCCAGCGCACGCGCTTCATCAAGATCCTGCCCACGAATGGCGGTATCGGACAGCACGGTCACCATGTTCGGCTGTACCTCAAGGATACCGCCGGACAGGTAGATATACTCTTCTTCGCCGTGCTGTTTAACAATGCGCACCATACCAGGCTTAATGGCCGTGAGCAGGGGGGCGTGGCCAGGATAGATTCCCAGTTCGCCTTCGCTACCGGTCACCTGGATCTTCTGCACCAGACCGGAAAACATTGCCTGTTCCGCACTAACGACATCCAGATGGTAAGTCATAGCAGCCATATCACCCTCCTATCAAGGCGTTACAGTTTCTTGGCTTTTTCCACTACTTCGTCAATGGAACCAACCATGTAGAACGCCTGTTCCGGCAGGTGGTCGTATTCGCCTTCCATAATGCCTTTGAAACCACGGATGGTGTCTTTCAGCGTCACGTATTTACCCGGAGAACCGGTGAAGACTTCAGCTACGAAGAACGGCTGGGACAGGAAGCGCTGGATCTTACGCGCACGGGATACCACCAGCTTGTCTTCTTCAGACAGCTCGTCCATACCCAGAATCGCGATGATGTCCTTCAGTTCCTGGTAACGCTGCAGAATGGACTGCACGCCACGCGCCACATCGTAGTGCTCCTGACCCACAACCAGCGGATCCAGCTGACGGCTGGTGGAATCCAGCGGGTCAACGGCCGGGTAGATACCCAGAGATGCGATCTGACGGCTCAGCGTTACAGTTGAGTCCAGATGCGCAAAGGTAGTTGCCGGAGACGGGTCAGTCAGGTCGTCCGCAGGCACGTAAACGGCCTGGATGGAGGTGATTGAACCTGTCTTGGTGGAGGTAATACGCTCCTGCAGCACACCCATCTCTTCCGCCAGCGTCGGCTGATAGCCTACTGCAGACGGCATACGACCCAGCAGCGCGGATACTTCGGTCCCCGCCAGGGTGTAACGGTAGATGTTGTCGACGAACAACAGAACGTCACGGCCTTCGTCACGGAATTTCTCCGCCATAGTCAGACCGGTCAGCGCCACGCGCAGACGGCTTCCAGGCGGCTCGTTCATCTGGCCATACACCAGCGATACTTTGTCGATAACGTTGGAGTCGGTCATTTCGTGGTAGAAGTCGTTACCTTCACGGGTACGCTCGCCCACGCCTGCAAACACGGAGTAACCGGAGTGCTCGATCGCGATGTTACGGATCAGCTCCATCATGTTTACGGTTTTACCTACACCCGCACCACCGAACAGACCGACTTTACCGCCCTTCGCAAACGGACAGATCAGGTCGATAACCTTGATGCCGGTTTCCAGCAGTTCCTGAGAGTTGGACAGTTCTTCATACGTCGGTGCCGCGCGGTGAATCGCCCAGCGCTCTTCTTCGCCAATCGGCCCTTTCATGTCGACCGGTTCACCCAGTACGTTCATGATACGACCCAGCGTAGCCTTACCAACCGGTACTTCGATCGGATGCGCCAGGTTGGTGACTTTCAGACCACGACGCAGACCGTCCGAAGAACCCATTGCAATACAACGAACCAGACCGCCGCCCAGCTGCTGCTGCACTTCCAGCACCAGCTTCTCAGCCTCTTTCTCTACCTCAAGGGCGTCGTACACATTCGGTACGGCATCCTGAGGGAACTCGACGTCCACCACGGCGCCGATTACCTGGATAATCTTTCCAGTAGCCATCTTGAATCCTCTACGTAATTCGACAATACGTAATTCGTAAAACCTGATTTAAACCGCGGAGGCTCCCGATACGATTTCGGTGAGTTCCTGAGTGATGCTTGCCTGACGAGCCTTGTTGTAAACCAACTGCAGCTCTTTGATCAGGTTGCCGCCGTTATCCGTTGCGGCCTTCATCGCTACCATTCGCGCGGCCTGTTCACTGGCCAGGTTTTCTACGACGCCCTGATAAACCTGAGACTCCACATAGCGGCGCAACAGGGTATCCAGTAGCGACTTAGGATCGGGTTCATACAGGTAATCCCAGGATTTTTTCGTCAGCTCGCCCTCTTCCGCCGGAGGCAGCGGCAGCAGCTGAACAACTTGTGGAACCTGAGACATGGTATTGATGAACTTGTTGCTCACCACGTACAGTTTGTCCAGACGACCTTCGTCGTAGGCCTGCAGCATGACTTTCACCGGCCCGATCAATTCGGACAGCGAAGGGTTATCCCCCATGCCGGTAACCTGAGCAACAATGTTTGCGCCTACTGAACCGAAGAAAGAGACGCCTTTGGAACCAATCATCGCCAAATCGATCTCGGCGCCTTTTTCATTCCAGGCTTTCATTTCGCCCAGCAGCTTCTTGAACAGGTTGATGTTCAGGCCGCCACACAGGCCACGGTCGGTAGACACCACCAGATACCCGACGCGCTTGACGTCACGCTCTTCCAGGTACGGGTGTTTATATTCCAGATTCCCTAACGCAAGGTGACCAATCACTTTGCGTATGGTTTCCGCATAAGGACGGCTGGCCGCCATACGATCCTGCGATTTACGCATTTTGGAAGCGGCGACCATTTCCATCGCTTTGGTGATCTTCTGCGTGTTCTGGACGCTTCCGATCTTACTACGTATCTCTTTTGCGCCGGCCATCTTAGCTTCTCCTCAATGCCTAGCGGCCTGCCGTTAAGGCAGGCCACGGGGCGTTACCAGGACTGGGTTGCCTTAAAGGTATCGAGGATGCTTTTGAATTTACCCTCGATCTCATCGTTATAAGCGCCAGTCTGGTCGATCTGCTGCAGAAGCTCGCCGTGCTCACGGCTGGCATAGGCCAGCAGCGCGGCTTCGAAACTGCCGACTTTCGCCAGTTCAACGTCTTCCAGATAACCGCGTTCAGCTGCGAACAGCACCAGAGACTGCTGCGCAACGGACATCGGCGCATACTGTTTCTGTTTCAGCAACTCGGTCACTTTCTGACCGTGGCTCAGCTGTTTACGGGTCGCGTCGTCCAGATCGGAAGCAAACTGGGAGAAAGCCGCCAGTTCGCGGTACTGCGCCAGCGCGGTACGAATACCACCGGACAGTTTCTTCATGATCTTGGTCTGCGCGGCGCCGCCCACACGGGATACGGAGATCCCGGGGTTAACCGCCGGACGGATACCGGAGTTGAACAGGTTGGATTCCAGGAAGATCTGACCGTCGGTAATCGAGATAACGTTGGTCGGAACGAACGCGGAAACGTCGCCAGCCTGCGTTTCGATGATCGGCAGCGCGGTCAGAGAACCGGTTTTCCCTTTCACTTCCCCTTTGGTAAAGGCTTCCACGTACTCGGCGTTAACACGCGCGGCACGCTCCAGCAGACGGGAGTGCAGGTAGAAAACGTCGCCCGGATAAGCTTCACGACCCGGCGGACGACGCAGCAGCAGGGAAATCTGACGATAAGCGACAGCCTGCTTGGACAGATCATCATAAATGATCAGCGCGTCTTCACCGCGATCGCGGAAGTATTCGCCCATAGCGCAACCGGCATACGGCGCCAGGTATTGCAGCGCAGCAGACTCGGAGGCTGTTGCCACCACCACGATGGTGTTGGACAGCGCGCCGTGCTCTTCCAGTTTACGCACCACGTTGGAAATCGTGGAGGCTTTCTGGCCGATAGCGACGTAAATACATTTAATGCCGGAATCGCGCTGGTTGATGATGGCGTCAATCGCCAGTGCGGTTTTACCGGTCTGACGGTCGCCGATGACCAGTTCACGCTGACCACGGCCGATCGGAATCATGGCGTCAACGGACTTGTAACCGGTTTGAACCGGCTGATCAACGGACTGACGGTCGATAACGCCCGGCGCGATGGTTTCTACAGGAGAAAATCCGTCGTGTTCCAGCGGACCTTTACCGTCGATCGGCGCACCCAGCGTGTTCACTACGCGACCCAGCAGGCCACGGCCAACCGGCACTTCCAGAATACGGCCGGTGCATTTTACTTTCATGCCTTCGGCCAGATCCGCGTACGGACCCATAACTACCGCACCGACGGAGTCGCGCTCCAGGTTCAGTGCGATCGCGTAACGGTTGCCCGGCAGGGAAATCATTTCACCCTGCATAACATCGGCCAGGCCGTGTACGCGAATGATCCCGTCACTGACGGAAACAATCGTACCTTCGTTGTGAGCTTCGCTCACGACGTTGAACTGAGCAATCCGCTGCTTGATCAGTTCACTGATTTCGGTGGAATTCAGTTGCATGCTCCAGTCCCCTTAAGACTGCAAGACGTCTGCCAGACGTTCCAGACGACCGCGAATACTGCCGTCTATCACCATATCGCCCGCGCGGATCACCACGCCGGCCATAACAGACTTATCAATTTTGCAATTCAGCTTCACTTTACGTGACAGACGTTGTTCCATCGCAGCGGTTATCCCGGATAACTGCTGCTCGCTCAACGTGGCGGCGGAAATCACCTCGACATCCACGGTCGATTCCAGCTCCGCGCGCAATTGAACAAACTGTTCCAGCACTTCAGGCAGCACCGGCAAACGTCCGTTTTCAGCCATAACCCGGATCAGGTTCTGGCCCGCTTCATCCAGTTGATCACCACACACGGTAATGAACGTTTGCGCCATGGTCTGGGGAGCGATGGCCCCGGCAAGCATCCCGGCAATATGTTCATTACGCGCAACCTCGGCGGCAAATGCCAGCATCTGCTGCCAGCGATCAAGCGACTGGTTCTCAACGGCAAAGTCAAAAGCTGCTTTGGCGTAGGGGCGAGCTACCGTGACAAATTCAGACATCGGCCCCTCCCTCCTTACAGTTCAGCGACCAGTTTATCAACGATGTCGCTGTTGGCAGCTTCATCCACGGAACGTTCAATAATTTTCTCGGCACCGGCAATCGCCAGAATGGCAACCTGCTTACGCAACTCTTCACGGGCACGTTTGCGTTCGGCTTCGATTTCAGCCTGCGCCTGCGCCACGATTTTGTTGCGTTCCGCTTCCGCTTCCGCTTTGGCTTCGTCCAGAATCTGAGCACGCTGTTTGCTTGCCTGCTCGATGATCACCTGAGCTTCCGCTTTGGCTTTCTTCAGTTGGTCGGTCGCATTGGCCTGCGCTAAGTTCAGATCTTTTTTGGCACGTTCGGCAGAAGCAAGACCGTCAGCAATTTCTTTCTGACGCTTTTCAATGGCAGCCATAATCGGCGGCCATACATACTTCATGCAGAACCAGACAAACAGGACGAACGCAATGGCCTGGCCGAGGATTGTTGCGTTAAGATTCACAGCACAATGCCTCTTTCATGAGTTAAATGAGTCGATGTCTTTTTACCTGGTAAGCTCACGCTTACTTAGGCCACTGCGAACATCACGTACAGACCCAGACCTACCGCGATCATCGGGATAGCATCCACCAGACCCATAACGATAAAGAACTGTGTACGCAGCAGCGGGATCAGGTCAGGCTGGCGGGCAGCACCTTCCAAAAATTTACCACCCAGAATGCCGATACCGATTGCAGCACCGATTGCCGCCAGACCCATCATCACAGCGGCAGCCATGTACAGCAGATCCATACTCAGGTTTTCCATGACAGTCTCCAGTTTGTTTCAGTTAAAACGTTGTAGTGTTGTGAAAAATCAATGCTCTTCAGATGCCATCGAAAGATAAACAACTGTCAGAACCATGAAGATAAAAGCCTGCAGCGTAATAATCAGAATGTGGAAAATGGCCCAAGGCACATTCAGAATCCACTGTGACCACCACGGCAACAGACCGGCAATCAGGATGAAGATCAACTCACCCGCATACATGTTGCCAAACAGTCGCAAGCCGAGAGAAACCGGTTTGGACAGCAGGCTGACCCCTTCAAGAATCAAGTTGATGGGAATAAAAACAGGATGATTGAACGGTTGCATGGTCAGTTCTTTGACGAACCCGCCCACGCCTTTCATCTTTATGCTGTAGAACAGAATCAGGATGAATACGCCCAGCGCCATAGACAGCGTGACGTTCACGTCGGCGGAAGGCACCACACGCAGGTAAGCATGCGCAGGATCATGACCAAGAGCGCTATAGATATGCGCCCAGATTTGCGGCAGCAAGTCGATAGGCAACAGATCCATCAGGTTCATCATGAAAACCCAGACGAAAACGGTCAGCGCCAGCGGTGCGATCAGCTTGCTTTTTCCATGGAACATGTCGCGCACGCTGCCATCGACAAATCCCACCACCAGTTCGACCGCCGTTTGCAGTTTACCCGGAACGCCGCTGGTCGCGGTCTTGGCAACCTTGCGGAAGATCGCCAGAAAGAGTACGCCGAGCACCACGGAGAAAAACATCGAGTCGACGTTAATCGCCCAAAATCCCGTGCCCACCTGCAAATGGGTCAGGTGGTGACCGATATACTCTTGCGGAGTAGATGCAGACATGATGTCTCTTACCCTTTTGTTGTTAACTACGGTAACGGTTAATTACAGCCGGTGCCACGATCTGCGTGATCAGCACCACTAAGTACGTCAGGCCAAGCGGAAAAAATGCCGCATGAAACACACCCAACGCCACCACCAACAGCACGATGGTGAAGAGCATTTTCAGCGCTTCCCCAACGGCAAACGACCAGGCTACCCGACCTTCCGGTGGCTTGTCCGTCTGATGCCGCACGGCAAACAGTATGAACACCATGTTTGGCAGCCAGGCTGCCAACCCCCCAGCCAGTGCGGAAACGCCCGCCTTAACGCCGCCAACGCAAAACGCCGCGCTGACAACGAGAATCACCGTTAGCTGCAACAACAGTGACAATCGGGCGATTTTCCCACTGTAAAGGGATACAGACATGACGATTCTCCGTACCTTTTCAGAGGTATGCTGAATGACCGTATAAAACTGCCTTTGCAGTACCGAGTCAAGCAGCGAAAAACGAGCAAATTATACGGGTCATCCATGCGAATTCAATCGATAAGTAGCAAAAAGGTGAACGATTATTTAAATTTATTTCCGAAGCCTTATTTTCACCAACTATCCCCGAAGTCCATTTTGGAGACCCGGCGCATCCAACGCCGACAATATGTGATATTTCTCACATAAAATTGAACTAGTGCTTTTATATCTGAATTGATTTTTTTTTGTCTTTAGCAAAAAAAGCCATTTATCTTTTTTAATTTCAATAATTTAAAAAAGAACATTCACAAAACAGCACGAATACAGCCTCAAAACCATCTATTGACAAGCAGGATATTTTTTTCTCATGTTTTTAACACAGTTTTGCCATTAAATCCCTTTAGAAACATGAAAGCATTCTGCCGCCAGATCGATTTTCTTTCCCCGCGATAGAAGGTTATACAGCAGAGTTGTAAAATTTCAGTGAATGCGGAAGATTACTCAGGTCATTATTTCATTTTTAGCTATCAGCCTGAGAATCTTACAACTATTCATGATTTTTTTGATAAATGACAAAATCAGTTGGGCTTAAGCACCACCAGATGCCGTTCCCCTTCCAGTTCGGGAACCGACAGAGGAAACACGTTCTCGACCGTCACGCCCTGCGGCAGCAATCCCATCTCTTCATGCGGAACAATGCCTTTCAGAGCATAAAAACGCCCCTGCGGGCGCGACAGCAAATGATGACACCAATTCACCATATCCTGCAGCGACGCGAAGGCCCGGCTAATAACGCCGTCAAACGGCGGTTCTGCCGGAAAATCCTCCACCCGGCTCTGCACGGGCTCGATATTGCCCAGATTCAGCTCATGCTGAACCTGACGCAGGAAACGAACCCGTTTTCCCAGGCTATCCAGCAGGACAAAATGCGCATCCGGGCGGGCGATAGCCAGCGGCACGCCGGGCAGGCCGGGGCCGGTGCCGACATCAATGAAACGGTTTCCGACCAGATGCGGCTCAACCACCAGGCTGTCCATGATATGGCGGATCAGCATCTGCTCCGGTTCACGTACCGATGTCAGGTTATAGGCCTTGTTCCATTTGTGGAGTAACGCCACATACTGAAGCAACTGATCTTTCTGCCGATCGGTCAGCGCCATTCCGGCGCGCTGCAGCAGGCTGTTGAGTGTATCGAGCACGAATGAATCCTGATTGTCGGTTAATGCAACATGGCCGCGAAAAGCGGCCATGCGTCAACGTAAGCGGTAGCGTTTCTCAGGCGCTGCGGCGCAGCATACCCTGTTTTTTCAGCCAGACCAGCAGAATCGAGATGGCGGCGGGCGTGACGCCGGAAATACGCGATGCCTGACCAATCGATCCCGGTTTGTGATCGTTAAGTTTGGCGATCACCTCGTTTGACAAGCCGGTCACCTGACGATAATCCAGATCTGCCGGCAGCAAGGTGTTTTCGTTGCGCAGCTGCTTTTCGATCTCATCCTGCTGGCGGGCGATATAGCCTTCGTATTTGACCTGAATCTCCACCTGCTCGGCCGCCTCGGCATCACACAACGCCGGCGCGAACATCGGTAACCCGGTCAGTTGCGCGTAATCCATTTCCGGGCGTCTTAACAGCTCTTCGCCATTGGCCTCGCGCGATAACGGCGATTTCAGCAGGCTGTTGATCTGCTCTACGCCTTCAGACTGCGGGTGGACCAGCACATCGCGCAGACGCTGGCGTTCTTTCTCGATATTTTCCAGCTTCTCATTGAAACGCGCCCAGCGTTCGTCATCCACCATGCCCAGCTCGCGGCCCATCGCGGTCAGGCGCAGATCGGCATTATCTTCGCGCAGCATCAGGCGGTACTCGGCGCGGGAGGTAAACATGCGATAAGGCTCTTTCGTCCCCAGTGTACAGAGATCATCCACCAGTACACCGATGTAGGCCTGATCGCGGCGCGGCGTCCAGCCTTCCTGATCAAACGCCAGGCGAGCGGCGTTCAACCCCGCCAGCATCCCCTGCGCCGCGGCTTCTTCGTAGCCGGTAGTGCCGTTGATCTGCCCGGCGAAAAACAGATTGTGGATAAATTTGCTTTCCAGCGTCGGTTTCAGGTCACGCGGGTCAAAATAATCATACTCAATGGCGTAACCCGGTCGAACGATACGCGCGTTCTTCATGCCGTCCATAGAACGAACGATTTGCCACTGCACATCGAACGGCAGGCTGGTGGAGATGCCGTTCGGGTAAATTTCATTACTGGTCAGCCCTTCCGGCTCCAGGAAAATCTGGTGCGCGTTACGATCGGCAAACCGCATTACCTTGTCTTCGATCGACGGGCAATAGCGAGGGCCGATCCCTTCGATCACCCCGGCATACATCGGACTGCGATCCAGATTGCTGCGGATCACGTCGTGGGTGCGTTCATTGGTGTGGGTGATGTAGCACGGCATCTGCGCCGGATGTTCGCTGGCTTTGCCCAGGAAGGAGAAGACCGGCATCGGATCGTCGCCATGCTGCGGCGTCAGAACGCTGAAATCGATGGTACGGGCGTCGATACGCGGCGGCGTACCGGTTTTCAAACGGCCGACGCGTAACGGCAACTCGCGCAGACGGTGCGACAGAGAAATGGAAGGCGGATCGCCGGCGCGCCCGCCGCTGTAGTTGTCCAGGCCAATATGGATCTTGCCGTCCAGGAAGGTGCCAACCGTCAGCACCACGGCTTTGGCGCGGAATTTAAGCCCCATTTGGGTAACCGCGCCGACGACACGATCGTTTTCCACAATCAGATCTTCCACCGCCTGCTGGAAGAGCGTCAGGTTAGGTTGGTTCTCCAGCGCGGTGCGTACCGCCTGACGGTACAATACCCGGTCTGCCTGAGCGCGGGTGGCGCGTACCGCCGGGCCTTTGCTGGAGTTTAGTATCCTAAACTGAATACCGGCGCGATCGATCGCGCGCGCCATTAGGCCGCCCATGGCATCGATCTCTTTTACCAGATGGCCTTTCCCGATACCGCCGATCGCCGGGTTGCAGGACATCTGGCCCAGCGTATCTATGTTGTGCGTCAGTAAAAGGGTTTGACGTCCCATTCGGGCTGAGGCCATAGCGGCTTCAGTGCCCGCATGACCGCCACCGATCACGATGACGTCAAAAGGATCCGGATAAAACATGGTGCTACACCTCGCGTGGTTGCGAACGATCGTTACTTGCCCTGGGGTGGGGGATTCTACTTAAGTTTGTGCCGTCGACCAAGTGTGTTGGATCGTCGGGTAGTTAAAGAAAGATCTTTTTTATTTAAAGATGTCTTTATTAGATCTCTTATTAGGATCCCGGTTGGTTGTGGATAAGGCGGGATCCAAAAAGAAGATCAATGGGTTATTGCCGATCACTAGCTGTGAATGATCGGTGATCCCAGTCTGTATTAGCTGGGATCTGAAAGGGTAATTATGCACAGCTCAAAAAAGCATCTGACGTTGTTATCTGGATAACTACGGGTTTTCCCCGGCATTTAAAGTTATTTATCCACAGATGCAGATCTAAAAAATAAGATTATTTGAGTAAATTTACCCATGATCTCAGCCAGGCTTCCGCGGGATCTTCCGGAATGTCGTGTTGGGTAATGTCGATCTTCAGCATTTCGCCGATCCGACGAGCGCCCAGCTCCTGCAGCAATTGATCCACTTTGACGATCGCGCCGCAGAAAGTGTCGTACTCGCTGCTGCCGATCCCGATCGCGCCATAGCGGACCGCGGACAAATCGGGGCGTTTCGTTTGCAGATCGTCATAAAACGGCTGCAGGTTGTCCGGCAGATCGCCTGCGCCGTGAGTGGATGTCACCACCAGCCACAGATTTTCAGGCGTGACCTCATCCAGTTCCGGACCATGCAGCAGCGTGGTTGTGAAATCGTTTTGTTGCAGCAGCGATTCCAGGTGCTCGGAAACGTACTCGGCGCTGCCGAGGGTGCTGCCGCTGATGAGGGTAATGTCTGCCATACTCGATCCCGCCTGATTGAACGACGGCACATTGTACGCTGTGATCTTGGTGGGATCTACCTGTGGATAATAGGGGGATAGTAAAAAAGCCTTAAGGCACGATGGTACGCATGATCGGGTTTTGCAGGGAGATCAGGGTTTCAGTGGACTGAATTTCATCAATTGTCTGAATCTTGTTGATAAGTACATGTTGCAGCGCATCAATGGAACGGCACATCACCTTGATGAAGATGCTGTAATGCCCGGTGGTGTAATACGCCTCCACCACTTCTTCCAGATTACTGAGCTTCTCCACCGCGGACGGATAGTCCTTGGCGCTTTTCAGAATGATGCCGATGAAGCAACAGACGTCATATCCCAGCTGTTTGGGATTCACGTCCAGCCGCGTTCCCACGATGATGCCGGCCTGTTTCATCTTTTCCACCCGGACATGGATGGTGCCTGGGCTGACGGAGAACTGTTTGGCCAGTTCGGCGTAAGGCGTGCGGGCATTCTCCATCAGCGCATTGAGGATGCCGCGATCGAGTTCGTCCATTGTGTAGGTGTCTGCTGCCATGGTGCTGCTCCGTGAAGAACTATCTGAAGCGTTTTACTGATTATTGCCGAATGAATCAACGACCAAACCGGCGGGGTATTCGGGAAAGCTATATATAAAAAGCGCTATATAAGAAGAATAGATGGTTTGGGTTATCAGACTTTTTCGTGTTGAAAGCGACGCAGCAGACGGCTTTTCAGCCCGGTGTCAAAGCGCCAGATATGATCGAAGATGCGCAGAATGCCGGGCTTGCCGTGCGCTGACATGGCGACCGCATGGAAACGGTGTTGCAGCCGATGCTGGCGGCGTTTGACTTCATTGACCAGATCGTCCGGCAGACGCTGGGCGATAAAGTCCGAAATAATCACGGCATCGGCATCCTGCCAGGACTGACTGTCCATTTTTTCCAGCAATGCTGACAGGCAACTGGCCAGGTCAGTGCCGCCCCGAAAGGTCTGACTGAGAAAACGAATCGCTTCCTCCAGCCCGCCTTCCGACGTCAGGTCGTAACTGACGATGCCGGTGGAAAACAGCATGATGTAACAGCGGCGGTTGTCCGCCAGCGCAATTCGCATCAGCGCCAGGCAAAAGGCTTTGGCGCAGCGTTCGTTAAACCCGCCCATCGAGCCGGAGGTATCCACACAAACGATAAACGGCCCGCGCGGCTGCTGCTCGTTATGCTGATGGACGACCGGCCGCTCCAGCGTTTTTTCCCGCCAGTTCTCCCCCTGCAATCGGTAAGTCAGTAACCGATGTTCCGACAGACGACGGTAGAACTCGAACTCCAGCTCACTGATGCCGAGGGTGGAAAGCTCGGTAGGCAGCAGGCGCAGAATATCGTCGCTCTGGTGGATGCCGCTGACCTGCTCCGGCGCAAAAGCCGGTTCACGCACCATGATCTGAAAGGCTTCTTTTGGGGCATCCTGGCTGAGGACCGATTTAGTCTCCCGACTACGGCCGAGACGTTCCGCCAGACGTTGCAGTTCCGGCTGTTGCCGCAGAAAGGCGCCAACTTCCAGCAACGCATTAAATGGCTGCTTCATACGTTTGCTGGCGCTGAGATCCCACAGTCTCCCGGCGGCGGTATCGTTGTCGGCCAGAACGGGCTCAAGCGCGCCGCTGATGGTCAGACGTTTTTGGATCTCGTCCAGCAATTGATCCCGTTCCTGCTCCATGATTTGCTGGTGCAGATTCAGGGTCTGCAGCGTCAGGCTGATGCGCCAGCGCTGCATAAACAGGCTGTGCTGGCTGCTGCTGATTCGGAGTTCCGACGCATGCGACGCGGAATTAACCAGCTTTTCTGCCTGACTCAGGAAGGGGGAATCAACATGATGCAAGGTGGACATGATGTCCGGTAGGCTGGACTGAAAGGTGTTATCGCTGACCAGTTGGGTCTGTTGATAGCAGGTGAACTCTTTCTCCAGTTCGGGCGGCGCCTGGGTATTACGCAGCCGTTGCCGGAGATTTTCTTTCCACTCCGGCAAATCACGCATGACGGCGTTTTTCAGACGCGGGTATTTGTCGAAGAACATCACCAGCTGAGGCGTTGCCATCAGGGTGATAATCACGTCATCCAGCAGATCGTTTTCATCGATGGACAACAGCATCTCCAGGGATTCCAGCGTCAGCATGATCGTTACTCCCGTTGTGACTGCTCTATTTGTTCATCGACCTGCTGCAGGCTTTCTTCAATCCTGGCAAGCCATTCTTTAGGCACAAACAGACAAGGCTGATGACGTTCAAACAATCGGCGTTGCTCACGTAACTGAATTTTCAGCGTTTCATATTCCTGAAGCATCTCTTCCGGCAGTTCGCCTTTTATTACGCCCGGCAAAGACAATGCGGCGCTTTGCAAACTGATATCGCGGATGATCAGATGCTGGCG
The DNA here is from genome assembly GCF_003049805.1 of Dickeya sp. Secpp 1600. Lineage (NCBI taxonomy): Bacteria > Pseudomonadati > Pseudomonadota > Gammaproteobacteria > Enterobacterales > Pectobacteriaceae > Dickeya > Dickeya sp. Secpp 1600. Next base: position 5,050,028 of record NZ_CP023484.1, on the reverse strand, counting down.
CTCATCCACTTCCATATCCAGACGCTGGCTAAAACCAACGCCGTTGAGCTTGCCGCGTATTTCGCCGCCTTTTTGCAGCCAGCCCGCCAGCGCTTCCCGGTCGATCACCACGTGGGTTACGGTGTAATCGTTGAGCAGCAGCGGTTTTTGCAGCATCAGCGTCAGTTCGGCGGATGTCAGGCTTTCCGGCAGTGTGTGATGCGGTTTGCGGCCGAAAAAGTTGACCTGACGTTCAACCCGGAAGGCTTGCTGCTCACTCTGCTGTTGCTGGTATTGCTGACGTTTCACATTCAGTTGCTGCAACCGGTACAGCAATGTCCGTTGCTGATAGGCCTGCTCGCTCATCAACTGCTGTAATTGCTGCTCCACCAGATCGTGGGTGCCAAGGTCATGCCACAGGCAATCCTTGAGCAGGATCAGGTCAACCGGGGTAATGGTTTCCCGCCCGCTGAAGAAAGCGCAGGCCTGCAACAGGCGGATGGCTTTTTTCCAGCGGCGGTCGGAAACGTATGGCGAACCGTCCTGCGAGTCCAGACGCTGGCGCAACTGATAAATCAGTTCGAAGCAATTTTCCGGCAACGGTATATGATCGATATGAGACTGCCACTGTTGGTATTCTTCGTCGCTGACGCTCAACGCCGGGCTGACCAGATTGTCCTGTTCGCCGGGCGAGGCGGTGAGCATGGCGCGAAAATTGTGTTTGTCCTGCACCCGGTCCAGCCAGATGCGGATCAGCATACGGTCGTATAAGGCTTCCAGACTGCTGTCGGCTTCCGGCAGTTCGTTGGACGCGGTGACCAGCAGCCGCATCGGGATCGGTTCTTCACTGTTGCCGTTGCGAAAACGTCGCTCGTTAATGGCGGTCAACAGGGTGTTGAGGATGGCGGGGCCGGCTTTCCAGATTTCATCCAGAAATACGATTTCTGCTTCCGGCAGGTAGCCGGTCGTCAGGCGCTGATAACGCCCTTCGTCTTTCAGCGCCTGAATGGATAACGGACCGAATACTTCTTCCGGCGTTGAAAAGCGCGTCATCAGGTATTCAAAGGCGCGTGCATGTCGGAAGGCGTATTTCAGGCGACGGGCAATCAGGCTTTTGGCTATCCCCGGCGGACCAAGCAGAAAGACGCTCTCACCGCTAAGCGCCGCCAGCAGGCAGAGTCGGATGGCGTGTTGCCGTTCGTAAAGACCGTGTTCGAGAGCATGGCTCAGACGAGAGATACGGTCGGCCAGCGCAGTGGGTTGTATCATAATAGATCCGTCATTGCTGTGAATCGCCGTCGGGAAGCGTGAAAAAACAGTTATCCAGGAACGTTGGGAAGATTACGTTTTCTTCATTAGCCATACATTAATTATTGTCACCATTACCGGTGTTAATCAACCAAGGCACCTGTCCTGAATCAGAACGAAGGTAATATTAAAAATGGGCTTTTAACGTGATTTGTGCATACTGTGCGTTTTCGGGCTAGTCCAACCAGAATAAGGCCCGATTTGTTAATGAATTGATAACAGAAGACAGGGTTTATGAATTCAGAACATAAACGTTCACTTCCGGCGATCACGCTGGCTGCCATCGGGGTGGTGTATGGCGATATCGGCACCAGCCCGCTTTATACGCTCAGGGAGTGTCTTTCCGGACAGTTTGGTTTTGGGGTTGAGCCCGATTCCGTTTTTGGCTTTCTCTCCCTGATATTCTGGCTGCTGGTGCTGGTGGTATCCCTTAAGTATCTGAGCTACGTTATGCGCGCCGATAACGCCGGCGAAGGCGGCATTCTGACGCTGATGTCGCTGGCCGGGCGCAACACCTCCGATAAGGTGACCGCCATGGTGGTGATCATGGGGCTCATCGGCGGCAGCTTTTTCTATGGCGAGGTGGTGATCACCCCGGCGATCTCGGTGATGTCGGCGATTGAAGGGCTGGATATCGTCGCGCCGTCGCTGGATACCTACATCGTCCCGATTTCGATTGTGGTGCTGACGCTGCTGTTCATGATTCAGAAGCACGGCACCGGCCGGGTGGGCAGCCTGTTTGCACCGATCATGATGCTGTGGTTTCTGTCGCTCGGGGTGCTGGGCGCGCGCAGTATCATCGCCAATCCTGAGGTGCTGCAGGCGCTGAATCCCAAATGGGCCATCAACTTCTTTATTCAGTACAAAGCGGTATCCTTCTTTGCGCTGGGGGCGGTGGTGCTGGCGATCACCGGGGTGGAAGCGCTGTACGCCGACATGGGGCATTTCGGCAAACTGCCTATTCGTATCGCCTGGTTTTCCGCGGTGTTACCGTCGCTGGTGCTCAACTACTTCGGTCAGGGCGCGCTGCTGCTGAAAAATCCGGAGGCGATTAAAAACCCGTTCTTTCTGCTGGCGCCTGACTGGGCGCTGATTCCGCTGCTGGTGCTGGCGACGCTGGCTACCATCATCGCCTCTCAGGCGGTGATTTCCGGCGTGTTTTCACTGACCCGACAGGCAGTGCGTCTGGGGTATCTGCCGCCGATGCGCATCGTGCATACGTCGGATATGGAATCCGGGCAGATTTATATTCCGTTTATCAACTGGCTGCTGTACGTGGCGGTCGTGATCGTTATTGTCAGCTTTGAACACTCCAGCAATCTGGCCGCCGCCTACGGTATTGCGGTGACCGGCACCATGGTGCTGACCAGTATCCTGTCCTGTACGGTGGCGCTGAAAAACTGGCACTGGTATCGCTATCTGGTCTGGTTACTGCTGGTGGCGCTGCTGGCTATCGACCTGCCGATGTTCCTGGCTAACGTGGTGAAGATTATTTCCGGCGGCTGGTTGCCGCTGGCGCTGGGGATGGTGATGTTTATCATCATGACCACCTGGAAAAGCGAACGCTTCCGGCTGCTGCGCCGTATCCACGAGCATGGCAATTCGCTGGATGCGATGATTGCTTCGCTGGAAAAGAACCCGCCGGTGCGAGTGACCGGTACTGCGGTTTATCTTTCGCGCGCCACCCACGTGATTCCGTTTGCGCTGCTGCACAATCTCAAGCACAACAAGGTATTGCATGAGCGCGTGGTGCTGCTGACCATGAGAACGGAAGACGCGCCTTATGTGCATAATGCCCGGCGTGTTTCGGTGGAACAGCTTTCCCCGACCTTCTGGCGCGTTGTCGCCAGCTATGGCTGGCGTGAAACCCCCAATGTGGAAGAGGTTTTCCACCGTTGCTGGCAGGATGGCTTAACCTGTCAGATGATGGAGACTACCTTCTTCCTGTCGAACGAATCGCTGATGATGGGGAATCGACCCTGGTATCTGCGAGTTCGCGGCAAACTGTTCATGATGTTGAGTCGCAATGCGCTGCGTGCGGCGGACCAGTTCGAAATCCCACCGAACCGGCTGATCGAACTCGGCATTCAGGTAGAAATCTGACGCCTGACTTCGCGGCAGGTTAAGCGGGTGAGATTCGGTAAGAACTCACCCGCTTTCGCGTTCGTCACCGCAGTCTCGTCGTCTGCACCAGTCTCTGTTTCCCTTTCACCGGATGAGTTTCTTCACCAGGTCAGCGTCGCAACAAAACCGCCTCCCGGCCGGTTGGCAAAGCGGGTGCGCATGCCATGTAAACGGGCGATATTATTGACTATCGACAAGCCCAGCCCGCTGCCGGACTTTTCCTGGCCGGGAGGACGGAAAAATCGCTCGCCAAGGCGTTCCCGTATCGTTTCATCCACGCCCGGCCCATCGTCGGCGATCTGAAGGCCGGAGGCGGTTAGCGTCAGCGTGATGGCGCTGCCTGTCTGACTGTAGCGAATGGCGTTATCCAGTAAATTGCGCACCAGCAGGGTCAGCAGCAATGGATTACCCAGACTGATGACCGGGGAATCCGGCGCTTCCAGCCGAATCTCCACCTGAGCGGCTTGGGCGGCGGGGTAGTGTTCGATTACCAGTTGCTGCAGCAATGGCTGCCAGTGCACGGGAGGCGGTTCGCCGGCGGCGGAGGCAGCGTCCAGACGTGAGAGGGTCAGCAATTGATCCACCAGACGGGAGGCGCGATCGATGCCGGCGCCCAGATTTGTCAGCGCGTGCTGGCGTACCGCGACATCGTCTTGCGCCAGCTGTGCCACTTCAGCCTGCACTTTCAGCGCCGCCAGCGGACTGCGTAATTCGTGGGCGGCGTCCGAGGTGAAGCGACGTTCGCGCAATAGGGTGTCCTGATGACGAACGAACAGCTGGTTGAGCGCGCTAACCAGCGGCTGAACTTCCGGCGGCACCTGGGCTATGTCGAGCGGCGTTCCGTCATCCGGATTACGCTGATGCAACCGGGCGGCGATTCGCTTCAGTGGCGCCAGTTCATAACTGAGTAACCAGAACAGCAACACCAACATAATCGGAAGCACCGCCAGCCAGGGAATCAGGTTGGTCTTCACGATATCCAGCGTCATATCCTGACGGTAATCCCACTCTTGACCCACGACCACCACATAGCGGTTATCCTTGGTAGCCAGCCACATCAGTCGCCATTTGTCGTCATCATCCCGCAAACGGGAATCGGTAAAACCATTCTGTTGATAGTGAAAGACAAAGTCTCTGCCGTTTTCGCCATCGTTCAAAACCATTTGCCCGTCCCGGGTAAAAATGGCGAACGCCAGCGCGTCGTCGTCCAGTTCGCCGCGCTGGTGGCGCCCCAGTTTGGGCGATTTGGGCAAGGGCTGGGGGCTTTGCCGCCAGTTTTGCGGATCGATACGCCAATTTTGCGGATCGATAGTAGCCAGCCGTCTGGCAAACAGCATTTGCTGGGTATCAAACAGCTCATTGATGTTATGACGGGTTTGCGTCCATGACAGTATGGCGGCAGCCCCACCGACCAGCAGCATCAGCAGCGTAAAGCCCAGCAACAGGCGTAGCCGCAGGTTAAGCGTCAGCATCGGCGGCTCCCAGTACGTACCCTACGCCATGCACGGTACGGATGAAATGGCTGCCGAGTTTCCGGCGCAGATGATGGATGTGCACTTCTACCGCGTTGCTTGAGACCTCGTCGTCCCAACTATAGAGTTTTTCTTCCAGTTGGTTACGGGTCAGGATGTGGCCGGGGTTCATCAGAAACAGTTCCAGCAGCGCCAGCTCACGGGATTTCAGCGTAAGCGGCTCCCCATTGAGCGTCACGTGGCGGGAACCGGGGTCCAGCGTGACGGCGCCATGCGCCAGCACCGGCTGTAACTGCCCATAACGCCTGCGGATCAATGCCTGCAGACGAGCGGCAACCTCGGTCAGTTCAAAGGGTTTGCAAAGGTAATCGTCCGCTCCCTGCTGTAGCCCCTGAACGCGTTGTTCAATCGCATCGCGCGCGGTCAGTATCAGCACGGGTACGTCGTGTCCACGCTGGCGCCATTGCCGCAGTATTTCCAGCCCGTCGATTTTCGGCAGGCTGAGGTCCAGTACCACCGCATCGTAAGGTGCGGCGGGTAGCGCAGCCAGTCCATCGTCTCCCTGGGTGAACCAGTCCACGTTAAAACCGAGCTTGATAAGCCCGGCCTTGATGCCGTCGCCAATCAAACGATCGTCCTCGATTAACAGTATACGCATCGTCCCTCCTGCTTTTTCCGTGTGTTTATACGTTATTTCCTTTGCTACAGAATAGGATGACAGCGCCACGACGCGAGGCGGCCCGCAATCCGGATAAATACCGCTGCAACGCCGTGGGCTTTAAGATCCTGTTAAGAACTTTTTGGTTTAGTAGCCGCAGTTAGTCATTCGGCTTAATCCATCAAGATCTCAGGAGAGAATTCATGAAGAAACGCATTGTACTGGTTGCTGTTGCGGCGTTGTGTTCCGCCTCGTTATCCGCCGCTCAAACCGGAGGATTTCTCGGCCCCAGCGAATCGGCGCCGACGCCGCCTTCTTCTGCGACTGGCGGTTTTTCCGGTCCGGATGGCAGCCTGACCACGGTGGCGCAGGCTAAAGACATGCGTGACGACAGCTGGGTAAGATTGCAGGGCAATATCATTCAGCGTGTTGGCAAAGATGACTATCAGTTTCGCGACGCCACCGGCACCATCCTGGTGGACATTGATGACAGACGGTGGGAAGGCCAGACCATTACCCCGGAAGATCGGGTCGAGTTGAAAGGCGAATTGGACAAAGACTTTAGTTCGGTTCAACTGGATGTGAAACAGATACGGAAAATCCAGAAATAGCCTGCCTTGTCAGGCGGGCTGCGGTCCGCCTGTTGCTCCCGGCAGGGCATTTTTATTGGTTTTAATAACGTAAAATCTTCCTTTTATTACGCCAACGAAACGTTTCGATAACGATCACATTTTCATAAGATAATCGTTGCCTTCTCCTGTTCTTTTTCTACACTTGTCATACAAGCGAAACGTTTCGCTATCAGGGTAAATAAAAATGAAGAAAGGTGCGTTACTTAATTCCGATATTTCATCGGTGATTTCCCGGCTGGGGCATACCGACCAAATTGTCATAGCAGATGCCGGTTTGCCGATTCCGGAGACCACAACCCGTATCGATTTGGCCTTGACCCATAATGTGCCCGGTTTTTTGCAGGTGCTGAATGTGGTAACGGCGGAAATGCAGGTTGAAGCCGCGATTCTGGCGCAGGAAATCATCGAGAAGAATACGCAACTCCATGACGCATTATTGAAACAGTTAGCACAACTTGAACAACACCAGGGAAATACTATTTCACTGCATTACGTCAGCCATGAGGATTTCAAAAAGCAAAGTGGCCAAAGCCGGGCCATTATTCGCACTGGAGAATGTTCTCCGTATGCGAATGTGATCCTTTGTGCCGGCGTCACCTTCTGAGGTACCGATGCAACCTTTACTGCAATTGCAAGGCATCACCAAAACCTTTCCCGGCGTTAAGGCGCTTTCCGGCGCGGCATTGAATGTCTATCCGGGGAAGGTCATGGCGCTGGTGGGTGAGAACGGTGCCGGCAAATCCACCATGATGAAGGTACTGACGGGGATTTATCGCAAAGATGCCGGCAGTATCCATTTTCTGGGTAAGGACGTGGCTTTCAGCGGCCCCAAAGCCTCTCAGGAAGCAGGGATCGGTATTATCCATCAGGAACTGAACCTGATTCCTCAACTGACCATTGCGGAAAATATTTTCCTTGGCCGCGAATTTACCAACCGCTTGGGGCGTATCGACTGGAAACGGATGTACGCCGAGGCGGACAAACTGCTTAAGCGTTTGAATCTGCGTTATGACAGTCGTCGTTTGGTGGGCGAATTGTCGATTGGCGACCAGCAGATGGTCGAAATCGCCAAGGTGCTCAGCTTTGAATCCCGGGTCATCATCATGGATGAACCCACCGATGCGTTGACCGATACCGAAACCGCGTCGCTGTTCAGCGTGATTAAAGAACTGCAGTCTCATGGCTGCGGCATCGTCTATATCTCCCATCGACTGAAAGAAATCTTTGAAATCTGTGATGACGTGACGGTCTTTCGCGACGGTCAGTTCATCGGCGAGCGCCCGGTGAGTGAATTGCAGGAAGACTCGCTGATTGAAATGATGGTGGGGCGTAAGCTGGAAGATCAGTATCCCCGCCTGAATCAGGCGCCCGGCGAGGTGCGTTTGCAGGTCAGCGAATTGTCCGGGCCGGGGGTGGAAAACGTGAGTTTCACGCTGCGCAAGGGTGAGATTCTTGGTGTCGCCGGGTTAATGGGCGCCGGTCGTACCGAATTGATGAAAGTGCTTTACGGCGCGCTGCCGCGTACCCACGGCAACGTTCATCTGGACGGTAAGGATGTGGTGACCCGCAGTCCGCAGGACGGGCTTGCCAGCGGCATCGTCTATATTTCCGAAGACCGCAAGCACGACGGGCTGGTGCTCGGCATGTCGGTGAAGGAAAACATGTCCCTGACCGCGCTGCGCTATTTCAGCAATGCCGCGGGGTCGCTGCGGCACGGCGATGAACAGCAGGCGGTGAGCGATTTCATCCGCATGTTCAATATCCGCACGCCGTCCATGTCCCAGACGATTGGGCTGCTGTCTGGCGGCAATCAGCAGAAAGTGGCCATTGCTCGCGGCTTGATGACTCGTCCCAAAGTGTTGATTTTGGATGAGCCGACCCGCGGTGTGGATGTGGGTGCAAAAAAAGAAATCTATCAGTTAATCAACCAGTTCAAGCAGGAAGGGTTAAGCATCATTCTGGTGTCGTCGGAAATGCCTGAAGTGCTTGGGATGAGCGATCGCATCATCGTGATGCACGAAGGGCGTCTGAGCGGCGAGTTCCCGATTGAACAGGCGACACAGGAAACGCTGATGGCTGCGGCCGTTGGTAAGCAATACGGCGTAAAGCAGGAGTAAGTCAGACATGAGTTCCCAAACTATCACAGCAAAGCGCTGGCTCAGCAAAGAGTGGCTGATGGAGCAAAAATCATTGATCGCCCTGCTGATTTTGATCGCTGTGGTGTCTTCAATGAGCCCCAACTTTTTTACCCTGAACAACCTGTTCAACATCCTGCAGCAGACCTCGGTGAACGCCATCATGGCGGTGGGAATGACGCTGGTGATCCTCACGTCCGGCATTGATTTATCCGTGGGGTCGCTGCTGGCGCTGACCGGCGCGGTAGCGGCTTCCATCGTCGGGCTTGAGATCAATGCGCTGGTGGCGGTGTTCGCCGCGCTGGCGCTGGGCGCGGTCATCGGCGCCGGCACCGGCATCGTGATTGCCAAGGGGCGGGTGCAGGCCTTTATCGCCACGCTGGTGATGATGCTGCTGCTGCGCGGCGTGACCATGGTGTATACCAACGGCAGCCCGATCAATACCGGTTTTTCCGATGCGGCGGATGCGCTAGGCTGGTTCGGCATCGGACGTCCTCTGGGCATACCCACGCCAATCTGGATTATGGCGGTGGTATTCCTGGCAACCTGGTACATGCTGCACCATACCCGCATCGGCCGCTATATCTATGCGCTGGGCGGAAATGAAGCGGCAACCCGCCTTTCCGGGATCAGCGTTGATAGAGTGAAAGTGGTCGTTTATTCGTTGTGTGGTTTGCTGTCGGCGCTGGCGGGCATTATCGAAGTAGCTCGCCTGTCATCGGCGCAACCAACGGCAGGGACGGGTTATGAATTGGATGCCATTGCGGCGGTGGTGCTGGGTGGCACAAGTCTGTCAGGTGGTAAAGGACGCGTGGTGGGAACGTTAATCGGCGCTCTGATTCTGGGGTTCCTGAATAACGGACTTAACCTGTTAGGTGTTTCTTCTTACTACCAGATGATCGTCAAGGCGGTGGTTATTTTGCTGGCGGTTTTGGTAGATAACAAAGGCAGTAAATAACTTTTCATTCACACAGGAATTGAAATATGAATTTGAAGAAGATTGCTACTCTGGTTTCCGCTGTCGCGCTGAGTGCCACCGTCAGTGCCAATGCGCTGGCGAAGGATACCATTGCTCTTGTTGTTTCCACGCTCAATAACCCGTTCTTCGTGTCTCTGAAAGATGGCGCGCAGAAAGAAGCTGACAAACTTGGCTACAATCTGGTGATTCTGGATTCTCAGAACAACCCGGCCAAAGAACTTTCCAATGTGCAGGATCTGACCGTTCGCGGCGCCAAGCTGCTGCTGATCAACCCGACCGATTCTAACGCGGTAGGTAATGCGGTGAAGCTGGCTAACCAGGCCAAAATCCCGGTCATCACGCTGGACCGTGTTGCAGCCAGCGGCGAAGTGGTTAGCCATGTGGCTTCCGACAACGCCTTCGGCGGTAAAGTCGCCGGTGATTTCATCGCCAAAAAGCTGGGTGAAGGCGCCAAGGTGATTCAACTGGAAGGTCTGGCGGGAACGTCTGCTGCCCGTGAACGCGGCGCCGGCTTCATGAAATCTGCCGAGAAAAACAAATTCACCATGCTGGCGAGCCAGCCTGCTGACTTTGATCGCACCAAGGGTCTGAACGTCATGCAGAACCTGCTGACCGCTCATCCGGACGTTAAAGCTGTGTTCGCCCAGAACGACGAAATGGCGCTGGGCGCCCTGCGTGCTTTGCAGACGGCAGGTCGTGACGATGTGCTGGTCGTCGGTTTTGACGGCACCGCCGATGGCGTGAAAGCCGTAGAAGGCGGCAAACTGGCGGCTACCGTGGCGCAGCGTCCTGAGCAAATCGGCATCATCGGCGTGGAAACCGCCGACAAGGTTCTGAAAGGCGAAAAAGTACAGCCGATCATTCCTGTTGACCTGAAACTGGTTACCAAACAATAACAGAATCAAAGCGTAATACCGCACGTGCAGTACTGCGCCACCCCTGACGGGTGGCGCGTAATCAACATCGGGGTTCATGGTAATGAAATCAGGCAAGCTGGTAGTCTTGGGAAGTATCAATGCGGACCATATTTTGAATCTGGCGCAGTTTCCCCGCCCGGGCGAAACGGTGATCGGTAAACAGTATGGCGTGGCATTTGGCGGCAAAGGCGCCAACCAGGCGGTGGCTGCCGGGCGCAGCGGCGCTGATATCGAATTTATTGCCTGTGTCGGGGCGGACGATATCGGTGAGCGTATTCGCCAGCAACTGATCAACGACCGAGTCGATGTCTCCGCCGTTGAGGCGATTTCCGGCCAGACTACCGGGGTGGCGCTGATTTTCGTCAATGGCGAAGCTGAAAACATGATCGGTATTCATGCGGGAGCCAACGCGGCGGTAACGCCTGATTACCTGAATCGCTATCAGCAGAAAATTATTGATGCCTCCGCGCTGTTGATGCAGTTGGAATCACCGCTGGAAACGGTGACGGCCGCCGCTCGTCTGGCCCATGACAATGGCACCAAAGTGATCCTCAATCCGGCGCCGGCCTGCTCGTTGCCTGATGAATTGCTGTCGCTGGTGGACATGATTACGCCGAATGAAACCGAAGCGCAGATCCTGACCGGCGTCACGGTCGAAACGGAAGACGACGCGCAACGTGCCGCACAGGTATTGCATGATAAAGGCATTGCGACCGTACTGATTACGTTGGGGAGCCGCGGCGTCTGGTTAAGTGAACAGGGTAAAGGGCAACGTATTCCCGGTTTTCGCGTAACAGCGGTCGATACCATCGCTGCCGGCGATACGTTCAATGGCGCGCTGGTGACGGCTCTGCTGGAGTCACGCCCGATGGACGCTGCGGTTAAATTCGCTCATGCGGCGGCGGCTATCGCGGTTACTCGTTATGGCGCCCAGCCTTCGGTTCCCTGGCGTGAAGAGATTGATGCTTTCCTGAATGCACAGGAGTGATCCTTGGCAACGATGAAAGACGTGGCCCGTCTGGCCGGGGTATCCACATCAACGGTTTCTCATGTTATCAACAATAACCGCTATGTCAGCGATATCATTCGCGACCGGGTGATGAAAGCGGTTGAGCAATTGAATTATGCGCCGTCAGCGCTGGCGCGTAGCCTCAAAATCAATCAGACCCGAACCATCGGCATGCTGCTGACTGCCAGCAGCAACCCGTTCTACGCAGAAGTGGTGCGAGGTGTGGAACGTTGTTGCTACGAACGGGGTTACAGCCTGATTCTGTGCAATACGGAAGGCGATCACCATCGTCTGAGCCGCAGTCTGGAAACACTATTGCAGAAACGGGTCGATGGGTTGTTGCTGATGTGTACTGAAAGCCACATGCCGTCACCCGATATTATTCGCCGTTATCCTTCTATTCCTGTCGTGATGATGGATTGGGCGCCTTTTGAAGGCAGCAGCGATGTCATCAAGGACAACTCGCTGCAAGGCGGCGAAATGGCTACCCATTACCTGATTTCTCAGGGATATCGCCACATCGCCTGTATTGCTGGTCCGCAGGATAAAACCACCGCGCATAATCGCCTGGAAGGCTATCGTAAAGCGATGCATCAGGCGGGGTTGTCGATCCTTCCCGGTTATGAGGTGGTTGGGGACTTCGAATTCGAAACCGGCTTTCGCGCCATGCAACAATTGCTGGCATTGCCGCAGCGGCCCGAAGCCGTCTTTACCAGTAATGATGCTATGGCGGTGGGAGTCTATCGTGCTTTGCACGACGCTGGTTTGTCTATCCCGGACGATATGGCCGTTGTTGGTTATGACGATATCGAACTGGCGCGCTATCTGTCTCCACCGTTGACGACGATTCATCAACCTAAAGATGAACTGGGCGAACTGGCGATTGATACGCTGCTTCACCGGCTGGAACACCCGGATGAGGAACACAATGTACTGGTGTTGACGCCGGAGCTGATCATTCGGGATTCGGTCGGCAAAAGAAGTTAGTGGCTGATTGTTTTCCTTAATTCTGACGTTTTATACCGCTGAAAAGCGGCATATTGATGTATTCCTGCCCGTTTTGCCTGAAAACCATCCAGTTGATGATTTTTTTGCATTTATCGCTTGTCAGGCCAGAAGAACTCCCTATAATGCGCCTCCACTGACACGGCAACGGCGATAAGCCGGCGCGGTGTGAGGCGGAGAAAACGAGAAAAAAGTCGTTGACTCTGAATGAGGAAAGCGTAGTATACGCCACCTCGCGACAGCAGGCTGTAAGCCGGTCGCACTGCTCTTTAACAATCAATCAGACAATCTGTGTGGGCACTCGCAGGACGCTTCACTAAAATATTTGTGAAAAGTCTTGAAGAGTGACAACAGTTAATTCATACGAACTAACAGTAAATTCTTTGAGCACGTTTTCTTCGGAAAACACATCAAACTTTAAATTGAAGAGTTTGATCATGGCTCAGATTGAACGCTGGCGGCAGGCCTAACACATGCAAGTCGAGCGGCAGCGGGGGGAAGCTTGCTTCCCCGCCGGCGAGCGGCGGACGGGTGAGTAATGTCTGGGGATCTGCCTGATGGAGGGGGATAACTACTGGAAACGGTAGCTAATACCGCATAACGTCGCAAGACCAAAGTGGGGGACCTTCGGGCCTCACGCCATCGGATGAACCCAGATGGGATTAGCTAGTAGGTGGGGTAACGGCTCACCTAGGCGACGATCCCTAGCTGGTCTGAGAGGATGACCAGCCACACTGGAACTGAGACACGGTCCAGACTCCTACGGGAGGCAGCAGTGGGGAATATTGCACAATGGGGGAAACCCTGATGCAGCCATGCCGCGTGTGTGAAGAAGGCCTTCGGGTTGTAAAGCACTTTCAGCGGGGAGGAAGGCGACAAGGTTAATAACCTTGTCGATTGACGTTACCCGCAGAAGAAGCACCGGCTAACTCCGTGCCAGCAGCCGCGGTAATACGGAGGGTGCAAGCGTTAATCGGAATGACTGGGCGTAAAGCGCACGCAGGCGGTCTGTTAAGTTGGATGTGAAATCCCCGGGCTTAACCTGGGAACTGCATTCAAAACTGACAGGCTAGAGTCTCGTAGAGGGGGGTAGAATTCCAGGTGTAGCGGTGAAATGCGTAGAGATCTGGAGGAATACCGGTGGCGAAGGCGGCCCCCTGGACGAAGACTGACGCTCAGGTGCGAAAGCGTGGGGAGCAAACAGGATTAGATACCCTGGTAGTCCACGCTGTAAACGATGTCGATTTGGAGGTTGTGCCCTTGAGGCGTGGCTTCCGGAGCTAACGCGTTAAATCGACCGCCTGGGGAGTACGGCCGCAAGGTTAAAACTCAAATGAATTGACGGGGGCCCGCACAAGCGGTGGAGCATGTGGTTTAATTCGATGCAACGCGAAGAACCTTACCTACTCTTGACATCCAGCGAAGACTGCAGAGATGCGGTCGTGCCTTCGGGAACGCTGAGACAGGTGCTGCATGGCTGTCGTCAGCTCGTGTTGTGAAATGTTGGGTTAAGTCCCGCAACGAGCGCAACCCTTATCCTCTGTTGCCAGCACTACGGGTGGGAACTCAGGGGAGACTGCCGGTGATAAACCGGAGGAAGGTGGGGATGACGTCAAGTCATCATGGCCCTTACGAGTAGGGCTACACACGTGCTACAATGGCGTATACAAAGAGAAGCGACCTCGCGAGAGCAAGCGGACCTCATAAAGTACGTCGTAGTCCGGATTGGAGTCTGCAACTCGACTCCATGAAGTCGGAATCGCTAGTAATCGTAGATCAGAATGCTACGGTGAATACGTTCCCGGGCCTTGTACACACCGCCCGTCACACCATGGGAGTGGGTTGCAAAAGAAGTAGGTAGCTTAACCTTCGGGAGGGCGCTTACCACTTTGTGATTCATGACTGGGGTGAAGTCGTAACAAGGTAACCGTAGGGGAACCTGCGGTTGGATCACCTCCTTACCGAGCTGAAGTGCCTGCGTGGTGTCCACACAGATTGTCTGATGATAAGAAAGAGTCAAAAGCGTCTTGCGAAGCTGACAAGTGATGTCCCCTTCGTCTAGAGGCCCAGGACACCGCCCTTTCACGGCGGTAACAGGGGTTCGAATCCCCTAGGGGACGCCAATATGACTGACAGTGGGTGAAAGGCACGGTCAACGCTAACCTAAAACTGATTAGTGATAGTCAGGTTTATGTTATCTGCTCTTTAACAATCCGGAACAAGCTGAAAATTTGAAACGACGGCATATGAGTGTGAATTCATGTGTTGTTCGAGTCTCTCAATATACCCGCATCCCGAGACACTTTCGGGTTGTGAGGTTAAGCGACTAAGCGTACACGGTGGATGCCTAGGCAGTCAGAGGCGATGAAGGGCGTGCTAATCTGCGAAAAGCGTCGGCAAGGTGATATGAACCGTTATACCCGACGATACCCGAATGGGGAAACCCAGTGTGACTCGTCACACTATCATTAACTGAATCCATAGGTTAATGAGGCGAACCGGGGGAACTGAAACATCTCAGTACCCCGAGGAAAAGAAATCAACCGAGATTCCCCCAGTAGCGGCGAGCGAACGGGGAGCAGCCCAGAACCTGAATCGGCTTGTGTGTCAGTGGAAGCGTCTGGAAAGTCGCACGATACAGGGTGAAAGTCCCGTACACGAAGATGCACAGGCCGTGAGTTCGATGAGTAGGGCGGGACACGTGGTATCCTGTCTGAACATGGGGGGACCATCCTCCAAGGCTAAATACTCCTGACTGACCGATAGTGAACCAGTACCGTGAGGGAAAGGCGAAAAGAACCCCGGCGAGGGGAGTGAAATAGAACCTGAAACCGTGTACGTACAAGCAGTGGGAGCACCTTTTGGGTGTGACTGCGTACCTTTTGTATAATGGGTCAGCGACTTATATTCTGTAGCAAGGTTAACCGTATAGGGGAGCCGCAGGGAAACCGAGTCTTAACTGGGCGTTAAGTTGCAGGGTATAGACCCGAAACCCGGTGATCTAGCCATGGGCAGGTTGAAGGTTGGGTAACACTAACTGGAGGACCGAACCGACTAATGTTGAAAAATTAGCGGATGACTTGTGGCTGGGGGTGAAAGGCCAATCAAACCGGGAGATAGCTGGTTCTCCCCGAAAGCTATTTAGGTAGCGCCTCGTGAATTCATCTCCGGGGGTAGAGCACTGTTTCGGCTAGGGGGCCATCCCGGCTTACCAACCCGATGCAAACTGCGAATACCGGAGAATGTTATCACGGGAGACACACGGCGGGTGCTAACGTCCGTCGTGAAGAGGGAAACAACCCAGACCGCCAGCTAAGGTCCCAAAGTCATGGTTAAGTGGGAAACGATGTGGGAAGGCCCAGACAGCCAGGATGTTGGCTTAGAAGCAGCCATCATTTAAAGAAAGCGTAATAGCTCACTGGTCGAGTCGGCCTGCGCGGAAGATGTAACGGGGCTAAAACCATGCACCGAAGCTGCGGCAGCGACGCTTAGGCGTTGTTGGGTAGGGGAGCGTTCTGTAAGCCGTTGAAGGTGGACTGTGAGGTCTGCTGGAGGTATCAGAAGTGCGAATGCTGACATAAGTAACGATAATGCGGGTGAAAAACCCGCACGCCGGAAGACCAAGGGTTCCTGTCCAACGTTAATCGGGGCAGGGTGAGTCGACCCCTAAGGCGAGGCTGAAAAGCGTAGTCGATGGGAAACAGGTTAATATTCCTGTACTTGGTGTTACTGCGAAGGGGGGACGGAGAAGGCTATGTCATCCGGGCGACGGTTGTCCCGGTTTAAGCGTGCAGGTGGGTGGACCAGGCAAATCCGGTCTGCCGTAACACTGAGGCGTGATGACGAGGTACTACGGTACTGAAGTGACAGATGCCCTGCTTCCAGGAAAAGCCTCTAAGCATCAGGTAACATTGAATCGTACCCCAAACCGACACAGGTGGTCAGGTAGAGAATACTCAGGCGCTTGAGAGAACTCGGGTGAAGGAACTAGGCAAAATGGTGCCGTAACTTCGGGAGAAGGCACGCTGGGCATGGTGAAGTCCCTTGCGGATGGAGCTGAGCCCAGTCGCAGATACCAGCTGGCTGCAACTGTTTAATAAAAACACAGCACTGTGCAAACACGAAAGTGGACGTATACGGTGTGACGCCTGCCCGGTGCCGGAAGGTTAATTGATGGGGTTATCCGTAAGGAGAAGCTCTTGATCGAAGCCCCGGTAAACGGCGGCCGTAACTATAACGGTCCTAAGGTAGCGAAATTCCTTGTCGGGTAAGTTCCGACCTGCACGAATGGCGTAATGATGGCCAGGCTGTCTCCACCCGAGACTCAGTGAAATTGAACTCGCTGTGAAGATGCAGTGTACCCGCGGCAAGACGGAAAGACCCCGTGAACCTTTACTATAGCTTGACACTGAACCTTGAGCCTTGATGTGTAGGATAGGTGGGAGGCTTTGAAGTGTGGACGCCAGTCTGCATGGAGCCAACCTTGAAATACCACCCTTTAATGTTTGATGTTCTAACGTGGACCCGTGAACCGGGTTGCGGACAGTGTCTGGTGGGTAGTTTGACTGGGGCGGTCTCCTCCCAAAGAGTAACGGAGGAGCACGAAGGTTAGCTAATCCTGGTCGGACATCAGGAGGTTAGTGCAAAGGCATAAGCTAGCTTGACTGCGAGAGTGACGGCTCGAGCAGGTGCGAAAGCAGGTCTTAGTGATCCGGTGGTTCTGAATGGAAGGGCCATCGCTCAACGGATAAAAGGTACTCCGGGGATAACAGGCTGATACCGCCCAAGAGTTCATATCGACGGCGGTGTTTGGCACCTCGATGTCGGCTCATCACATCCTGGGGCTGAAGTAGGTCCCAAGGGTATGGCTGTTCGCCATTTAAAGTGGTACGCGAGCTGGGTTTAGAACGTCGTGAGACAGTTCGGTCCCTATCTGCCGTGGGCGCTGGAAGATTGAGGGGGGTTGCTCCTAGTACGAGAGGACCGGAGTGAACGCACCACTGGTGTTCGGGTTGTGATGCCAATTGCATTGCCCGGTAGCTAAGTGCGGAAGAGATAACCGCTGAAAGCATCTAAGCGGGAAACTTGCCCCGAGATGAGTCTTCCCTGGGAACTTGATTCCCCTGAAGGGACGTTCGAGACGAGGACGTTGATAGGCTGGGTGTGTAAGCGTAGCGATACGTTGAGCTAACCAGTACTAATGACCCGGGAGGCTTAACCTTACAACACCGAAGGTGTTTTGGTGAGAGAGACGAGAAAGAATTTGGCTTGTTCGACGGATGGATTCTGATGGTTGTGCGGCGCGGTAGCGTGGGCATGACGGTTGGAATGAAAAGAATTTGCCTGGCGGCGAGAGCGCGGTGGTCCCACCTGACCCCATGCCGAACTCAGAAGTGAAACGCCGTAGCGCCGATGGTAGTGTGGGGTCTCCCCATGCGAGAGTAGGGAACTGCCAGGCATCACATAAGGAACCCCGGTTATGCCGGGGGTTTTTTGCTTTGGGGGGTGCGGTGGCAGAACCGAGTGCCAGGGCGGAGATGACCGGCGGCCCGGTCTCCCGGCGTTACGCGATGCTTCCTCGGTGTACCCTGTCCCTTTTTGTGCCTGCCGGCGGATAAAATACTTCCTCAACACGTACTCAGTCTCCGGTTGTCCCGATTCGCCTTCGCAGCCAGTCACGGATAAACGCGGCGATCTGTACCGGCTGGTTGAGATCCAGACACGGCAGGGCAAGCGTTAATGCGGAATCACTGGCCACGGCCAGCGTGTCGGCATCG
Source organism: Dickeya sp. Secpp 1600 (assembly GCF_003049805.1). NCBI lineage: Bacteria > Pseudomonadati > Pseudomonadota > Gammaproteobacteria > Enterobacterales > Pectobacteriaceae > Dickeya > Dickeya sp. Secpp 1600. The sequence continues at coordinate 5,032,033 of NZ_CP023484.1, read as the reverse complement.
ATCAGCGTGGCGATATCACGCCCAGATTCGTGACGGTAAAGCAGGATCTTATCGATCGGTTCGTGTTTGAAGCCTTCTACCAGAATCAAATCCAGCTTTGAGCTGTCCATTCTGCTGGCCAGGAAGTGCAGATTGGGTTCCTGCTGCTCCGGTGTTTCAGTCATCAATGCCCAGCGAGTATTGCTGGCAACCAGCGTCTGGTCAGCACCGGCCTTGCGCAGTTCATAGCTGTCCTTACCCGGTTTATCGACGTCCATATCGTGGTGCGTGTGTTTGATGATACCCACCCGAATCTTCATCGCATTCAGCAATGGAATGAGCTGCTTTAGTAAGGTGGTTTTGCCTGTACCACTGTGAGCAGCAATAGCCAGAAGCGGTATATCAGTCATGGAGCGGCTCCTGCCAGCGAGCCAGATCCTCTGGCGTATTGAGATTACGAAATGATAACGGTTGATCCGCAAAAGAGACGGCTTCTGCCTCTATCTGCTGCAGAAAAAGCATCAATTTTCGATCGCCGTTACTCAGATAAGCCTTCAGTTTATCGACCTGCGAAGTGTGGATCGCCAATAATGTCGGATGCTCGCGAGACCCATCCGTGGCATAAGCGGCAAGGTGATGATTACTGAACCGCAGCAACCGGGAAACCAGGTCAAGAGGCAACGCGGGAACATCGCAGGGAACAAACACGACCCAGTCTGTTTTGGCGATGCTTAACCCGGTGAAAATACCAGCCAGCGGACCAGAAAAGTTACGGTTAATATCACCGATCACCGGATAACCGCTTTGCTGATAACGCTCCTGATGACGATTGGCGTTGATAAGCAGGGTATCGACCTGCGGCTTCAGACGCTCAAGAACGTGCTGATAGAGCGGCTTGCCCTCCAGTTCAATTAACCCCTTATCGTTTCCTCCCATGCGGGATGACTGGCCGCCAGCCAGAATCACACCTGTTATCATCGTATTGGCATCCATAATGATTTGATGCGTTATTGTCGGAAAAGTATGGCGCAAGGCCAAGCCCTTTCCCCATACTAGATAAACAGTCATTAATATTTGAGGTAGTGATAATGAAATGCCATCGTGTAAATGAATTGATTGAGCTGCTGCATCCGGCCTGGCAAAAAGAGCCGGATTTGAATTTGGTGCAATTTTTACAAAAACTTGCACAGGAAGCCGGGTTCGAGGGGGCGCTTAGTGATTTGACTGATGATATCCTTATTTATCATTTAAAATTGCGTGACGCAGATAGCGCACAGCCGATTCCTGGCTTGCAGAAAGATTATGAAGAAGATTTCAAAACCGCATTACTGCGTGCCCGTGGCGTTATCAAGGATTAGCGGCTTCACTCATAGCCCGATGCGATGGAGCTGTGCCCGTCATGCATGATTCCGTATTCAATTTTCATACTCTGTCGCCGGATGTCATCATGGATGCACTCTGGTCTGTGGATATCCGTGTCGATTCCGGCCTGACAGCGCTTAATAGTTATGAAAATCGGGTTTATCAGTTTAGTGATGAAGACCGTAAACGTTATGTGGTGAAGTTTTATCGACCACAGCGCTGGAATGCTGCTCAGATTAGCGAAGAGCATCATTTTGCGGCCGAGTTGTTCGCTGATGAAGTGCCGGTGGTGGCGCCGCTGGCCTTACAGGGCAACACGTTGCATGAGCATGATGGTTTCTGGTTTGCCGTGTTTCCAAGCGTTGGCGGGCGTCAGTATGAAATGGACAATGACGACCAACTGGAAGAGGTTGGGCGTTATTTGGGTAGAATTCATCAGACCGGTAGCCGAAATCTGTTTTCAACTCGCCCTACTGTCGGGTTGCAGGAATACCTTGATGACCCGCTGGTCACGTTAACTGACAGTCCCCTGATTTCTGACGTGCAAAAAGCGTCGTTTCTAACGGCGACAGCCCGGCTGATTGATGAAGTGAAACTGCGCTGGAATACGAACTGGCAAGCCAGGCGCCTGCACGGCGACTGTCACCCCGGTAATATTCTCTGGCGTGACGGCCCATTGTTTGTCGATCTGGACGATGCGCGTAATGGCCCAGCAGTGCAGGATCTCTGGATGCTGTTGCATGGAGATCGTCAGGAGCAGCGCATCCAGCTGGATATTTTGCTGGATGCCTACAGTGAGTTCGCCTCTTTTGATGAAGCGGAACTGGCATTGATTGAACCGCTACGCGCCATGCGTATGGTTCACTATCTGGCCTGGGTAGCCCGCCGTTGGCATGACCCTGCTTTTCCTCGTAGTTTTCCATGGATGCAGGAAGCTGATTTCTGGGCAAAGCAGGCCACTATTTTTACTGAACAGGTAAGGCTGTTGCAGGAACCACCGCTGCAGCTGACACCGATGTACTGACACTTATGGAGATAACGTTGATATGAAGAAAATATGGCTTGCGCTGGCTGGCATGGTGTTGGCGTTCAGTGCGTCAGCAGCTGATTTTTCCGATGGCAAACAGTATGCCACGCTGGATAAACCGGTTCCTCAATCCCCTCAGGTGCTGGAATTCTTTTCATTCTATTGCCCGCATTGTTACCAGTTCGCTCAGGTTTACCACATTCCTGACGCCATTCAGAAAGCGCTGCCGGCCGATGCCAAGTTAACCAAATATCATGTCGATTTCCTGGGGCCGTTGGGCAAAGATCTGACCCAGGCCTGGGCGGTGGCGATCGCTCTGGGTGTGGAAGATAAAGTCAGCCCGTTGATGTTTGATGCTGTTCAGAAGACCCAGACCGTGAAACAACCGCAAGACATTCGTCAGGTCTTTGTGGCTGCGGGCGTAAAAGCTGAAGATTATGACAGCGCCCTGAATAGCTTTGTGGTGAAGTCGCTGGTTGCGCAGCAGGAGAAAGCTGCTGCCGATCTGCAGCTGCGGGGTGTTCCGGCCGTGTTCGTGAACGGCAAGTACATGATAAAAAGCGATGGGCTTGATACCAGCTCTATGGACAACTACGTCAAACAATATGCTGATGTAGTGAAATTCCTGCTCTCTCAGAAATAAGCTTTCTGCTTTTTCTATGCGCCACACGCCTTACCGCGTGTGGCGTTTGTTTTTGTTGCGGCGCTAATGGTAATGTCTGGACAATTCTGCTTACCGGCAAACATTTTGATTTCATATATATCCACATCAATAACAACGCCTTGATATAACTGCAATGTCAATGTTTTTCTTCTAACGCAATGATTAACAATGAATTACATATACATTCCACTTCTATCGGTATCTCTGTTAATTATCTTTCAATTTCTATGCACAAAGTTATCCACAGGTTTTTTGCGAGGCATTGTGCAAAAAGCGTAATGAGCGAGCGTTAATATTCGTCTCTGACTGCCAGCTATGGCATCCTTAACTTCATGTCAGAAAACAACGATCGCGAAATATCATGGTTCAAATAGCAGATAATCCCCTCATTCTGGTTGACGGTTCATCGTACCTTTACCGCGCCTATCATGCCTTCCCCCCACTGACCAACGGTGCCGGCGAACCGACCGGCGCGATGTATGGTGTGCTCAACATGTTGCGCAGTTTGCTGCAGCAATACCATCCCAGTCATGTCGCGGTGGTGTTTGACGCGAAGGGTAAGACGTTTCGTGATGATTTGTTTGAGCACTACAAATCTCATCGGCCGCCGATGCCGGATGATCTGCGCGCTCAGATTGAACCGTTGCACCGCATGGTAAAAGCGATGGGATTGCCGTTGCTCTCCATTTCCGGCGTAGAAGCGGATGATGTGATTGGAACGTTGGCGCAGCAGGCGGAACGTGCGGGTAAACCTGTTCTGATCAGCACCGGCGATAAGGATATGGCGCAGTTGGTGACGCCGAATATCACGCTGATCAACACCATGAACAACACTATTTTGGGGCCGGATGAGGTATGCGCCAAATACGGTATTCCGCCGTCGCTGATCATTGATTTTCTGGCTCTGATGGGGGATTCCTCCGACAATATTCCTGGTGTGCCGGGCGTGGGTGAAAAAACCGCACAGGCATTACTGCAGGGGCTGGGGGGGCTGGATACCCTGTATGCCGATCTGGATAAAATTGCCGGCCTGACCTTCAGGGGCGCCAAAACCATGGCTGCCAAGCTGGAACAGAATAAAGAGGTGGCTTACCTTTCCTACCAGTTGGCTACGATCAAAACGGATGTTGAACTGGAGCAGGGGTGTGAACAACTGACGGTGAATGAGCCGGATGTGGCGGAACTGCGCGAACTGTTCACCCGTTATGAGTTCAAACGCTGGCTGGTGGATGTGGAAGCCGGGCAGTGGTTGCAAGGCGGCAACAAAAAGAATCCACCGGCCGTGCCATTCGTCAAGGCGACGGTGGAGGACGAACCGAAAGAAGCGGCCAGCGTGCTGTCTCAGGACGGTTATGTCACCATTCTGGATGAACAGACATTTCAGGACTGGATTACACGAATCAAAGCCGCTGGTCTGTTCTCATTCGATACTGAAACCGATGGTCTTGATACCCTTACAGCTAATCTGGTTGGGATTTCACTGGCGATCAAGCCGGGTGAGGCGGCTTACCTGCCATTAGGTCATGATGATTTGAATGGTGAGTACGCAAAAGAAGCCCCCCCGAGCGGAATTGCACAGAGGGTATACTCCTGCAACGTCTATAACAGTACTGTATCGCCAGCGATGAGTGCACCGAGTACGCAGACGGAGGAGACACTTCCGAACGGAATTGCACAGAGAATATACTCCTGCAACGTTTACAACAGTACTGTATCGCCTGCGATGAGCGCACCGAACACATGCGCTGAAAATGTACCTGAACAACTGGACCTCGATTGGGTGCTGGCGCAACTGAAACCGCTGCTGGAAGATGACAGCATTCGCAAGATTGGGCAAAACCTGAAATTCGATAAAGGCGTGATGGCTCGTTACGGCATCGATCTGCGCGGCATTGCTTTCGATACCATGCTGGAGTCCTATGTGATTGACAGTGTGGCTGGTCGCCATGACATGGACAGCCTGTCGGAGCGTTATTTGCAGCATAAGACCATTACGTTCGAAGAGATTGCCGGTAAGGGCAAAAAACAGCTGACGTTCAATCAGATTCCACTGGAGCAGGCATCTGTCTACGCGGCTGAAGATGCCGATGTGACGCTGCGTTTGCATGAGACGTTATGGGCGAAACTGGAGCCGCAGCAGGAACTGCGCAAGGTGTTCCTGAATATCGATATGCCGCTGGTGCCGGTGTTGTCGCGCATGGAGCGCACTGGGGTGCTGATCGATACCGCTATTCTGGCGGAGCATTCGCGGGAGCTGACACAACGTCTGGCGGAGTTGGAAGTGCAGGCGCATGAACTGGCGGGGGAAGCCTTCAATTTGTCTTCCACCAAACAGTTAGGGACCATTCTGTACGAAAAACAGCAGTTGCCGGTTATCAAGAAAACCCCGAAGGGCGCGCCTTCCACCAATGAAGAAGTGCTGGCCGAACTGGCGCTGAATTATCCGCTGCCGAAGTTGATTCTGGAGTATCGCGGACTGGCGAAACTGAAATCCACTTACACGGATAAATTGCCGCAGATGATCAATCCGCTGACCAAGCGGGTGCACACCTCTTACCATCAGGCGGTAACGGCAACCGGGCGTCTTTCCTCCAGCGACCCCAATCTGCAGAACATTCCGGTGCGTAATGAAGAAGGGCGGCGTATCCGTCAGGCGTTTATTGCACAAGAGGGATACTGCATTCTGGCGGCGGACTACTCGCAGATTGAATTACGCATCATGGCGCATCTGTCACGGGACGCCGGATTGTTGAGGGCGTTTTCTCAAGGTCTGGATATTCACCGCGCCACGGCTGCCGAAGTATTCGGTCTGCCGCTCGACAGAGTGACCACTGAACAGCGCCGTAGCGCCAAAGCCATCAACTTTGGTTTGATTTACGGCATGAGCGCATTTGGTTTGTCCCGCCAGTTGGCTATTCCGCGTAACGAAGCTCAAAAATATATGAACCTCTATTTTGAGCGTTACCCGGGCGTGCAGGAGTACATGGAGCGCACTCGCCAGCAGGCGGCGGATCAAGGATATGTCTCCACGCTGGATGGCCGTCGTCTCTATTTGCCGGATATTCATTCCCGCAACGCCAATAGCCGCAAGGCGGCGGAGCGGGCGGCTATTAACGCGCCGATGCAGGGCACAGCGGCGGATATCATCAAGAAAGCGATGATCGCCATTGATGCCTGGCTGCAACAGGAAAAACCGTTGGTGACGATGCTGATGCAGGTACACGATGAACTGGTGTTTGAAGTGCACCACTCCGTATTGGACGAAGCCAGCGCGAAAATACGCAATCTGATGGAAGGCTGCATGCAGCTGGACGTGCCTTTACAGGTGGATATCGGCACCGGCAGCAACTGGGATCAGGCCCATTAAGCTGTCTGGCGAAAGAAGCGGGTCTGAATGATTCTGGGTGTTATGCGGATTTTTGCCATGAATGCCATAAGAAATATCGCCTTTCTTTTTTCTGTTGGTTTTTTCAGCTGAATCCTAAGCAATCCTGTAATTAAACTACAGGATTGTGTGACCCGGTTTGAGTTTGTTTAATTCATCACCGATTTTTATGAAATTAAACAACAAAAAAACCTTTTTTCCAGAAAGGAAATGGGGTAGAGTTAAACGCGTAGGGTACAGAGGTAAGATGTTCTATCTTTCAGACCTTTTACTTCACGTAATCGGATTTGGCTGAATGTTAGCCGCCCCGGTCAGGTTTCTGACCGGGGCGTTTTTTATTGTCTGAATGGCGGATGAGCCGGATAACAAAAACCTATGTTACCGGCGGAACACTCAGCCGGTAGTCATCGGGATAGCGATTCTGTTGGGAAGGATTGGTCGGTGTATTACTGGTCGGATTCTGGCTGAGATTGCAACTCTGCTGATGGTAACGTACTAAACCAGCTATCTAATTTCTGACGTAATTTATCTACACCGGTTTTTTTCAGCGAAGAAAACGCTTCAACCTGAATATCCCCCATGAACGGCAACACTGCTTCCCGCACCATGTTCAACTGGGATTTGCGGGCACCCTGAGCCAGCTTGTCGGCTTTGGTCAGCAGTACCAGTACCGGTAAGCCGACATTAACGGCCCACTCCAGCATCTGCTGGTCCAGGTCCTTAAGCGGGTGACGGATATCCATCAGTACCACCAGCCCTTTCAGGCAGTTACGTTTTTGCAGGTATTCGCCAAGCGCACGCTGCCATTTGCGTTTCATCTCTTCCGGCACTTCGGCGTAACCATAACCAGGCAAGTCGACCAGACGCACGCCATCGGCTACTTCAAACAGGTTGATAAGCTGGGTCCGACCCGGTGTCTTACTGGTGCGGGCCAGACTTTTCTGGTTGGTCAGCGTATTGAGCGCGCTGGATTTGCCCGCGTTAGAGCGGCCGGCAAAAGCGACTTCAATACCGCTATCGGCAGGAAGATGACGAATGTCCGGCGCGCTGGTGACGAAATGGGTCACATGGTAGTTGTATTGTTGGGTCACAGTTTGCGTCTCTGTCTGGATCACGGTTTTATGTGGCTGATTATACCTGCAACCGATAAGAAAGGCGGCGTTTATCTGTTTTTGTCGCGGTGTTACCGTCTTAACAGACTGAAAAAAATAAAACCAGCACACAGCTCTTGGAGCACTTTTTTATTGGTATGCTTTCTGCTAGATTCCGCCGCAATTCTCCTTATATCCGCTCATCTGAACCCGAGATTGACGCTATGAAACAACCATCAAAAGGGGCGGGACGCAAAGCTCCCGCACCGAAGATCAAAAGAAAAAGCCGTGAGCAGTTGGATCTGGAAGCTCGCGAACGCAAACGTCAGAAAAAGCACCGTGGTCATGTTGCGGGAAGCCGTACCCAGCCGTCCGGCGACCGCCAGCAAAACTCCGCTTCCGACAAGCTGAAAGACCCGCGCATTGGCAGCAAAAAACCGGTGTCGTTGCTGCCGGAAGGTGCGGTCGTAGCGGTGAAAGCGCCGGTGGCGGCGAAAGAGAAACCCGCTCGCCTGTCGCCGCAGGAAGAGCTGGAAATGCTGGAAAATGATCCGCGCCTTGATGAATTGCTGGACAGACTGGAGAAAGGCGAAACGCTGCCGGCCAAAGAACAGTCCTGGCTGGATGAGACGTTGGATCGTATCGATATTCTGATGGAGCAATTGGGCATCAGTCTGGACGATGACGAGGAAGACGAAGAGCAGGAAGAGGATATGCTGCAACTGCTCCGTCGCAATAATCCGAAAGACGGCTATTGATGCTGAAAGCGCTGTTTCTGCTCATAACCTTACTGGTTCTGTGTTTTTTGGGCGGTCTGTTGGTTAAACTGTGGTGCCTGTCGAAACGGAAAGACAGATTACAGCGTGCCGTATTGTCGGGGCAGCGTCGGCTGCCCCCGCGCCGTGCGGCGAGGACCGGTTACCGGAAGGAGTGAGCAGCATGCCCGAACAAACCATAGACTGGGATTTATCCCTGATCCAGAAATACAATTATTCGGGACCGCGCTACACCTCCTATCCTACCGCACTGGAATTCAGCGACAGTTACAACAACGCCGCGTTTGTTCAGGCGGTAGCTCGTTACCCTAACCGGCCGCTGTCGCTGTACCTGCATATCCCGTTCTGCCACCGTTTGTGCTACTTCTGCGGCTGCAATAAGCTGGTGACTCGTCAGTTGCACAAGGCGGATGAGTATCTTGACCGGCTGGCGCTGGAAATCCGTCAGCGCGCGCCCTTGTTTGCCGGCCGCGTTGTCACTCAGATGCATTGGGGCGGCGGAACACCGACCTTTCTGAACAAAACACAGATTAGCCGCCTGATGGGGCTGCTGCGCCAGCATTTCCGCTTTGCCGAACAGGCCGAGATGTCGCTGGAAGTGGACCCGCGGGAAATCGAACTGGATGTGCTCGATCATTTGCGCGCCGAAGGGTTCAATCGCCTCAGTATGGGGGTGCAGGACTTCAATAAAGAGGTGCAGCGCCTGGTCAATCGCGAGCAGGATGAAGCCTTTATTTTTGCGCTGATCGAGCGGGCCAAAGCGCTGGGGTTCGCCTCCACCAACATCGACCTGATCTACGGTTTGCCAAAACAGACGCCGGACAGCTTTGCCTTTACCCTGCAGCGGGTGGCGGAGCTGCGGCCGGACCGCCTTAGCGTATTCAACTATGCGCATTTACCCAGTCTGTTTGCCGCCCAGCGCAAGATCAAAGAGGCCGATCTGCCGGATGCGGAGCAAAAACTGGCGATCTTGCAGCAGACCATTCAAAGCCTGACTGCGGCGGGCTATCAGTTCATCGGGATGGATCATTTCGCCCGGCCGGATGACGAGCTGGCGGTGGCGCAACGCGAAGGAAAACTGCATCGCAATTTCCAGGGGTACACCACCCAGGGCGATACCGATTTATTGGGGCTGGGGGTATCCGCCATCAGCATGATTGGCGACAGCTACGCCCAGAACCAGAAAGAACTGAAGCTGTACTACGCTGACGTCGAACAGCATGGTCACGCATTGTGGCGCGGTTTAGCCCTGACCCGTGATGATTGTCTGCGCCGTGACGTAATCAAGGCGCTGATTTGTCATTTTCAACTGGAGTTCACCGCGATTGAGCGGGCGTATGATCTGTCGTTTGGCGAATATTTCCGCGAGGACCTGGCGTTGCTGGCGCCGATGGCGCAGGACGGGCTGGTGGATATTCTGCCGGATCGTATTCAGGTGACGCCCAAAGGGCGTCTGTTGATTCGCAATATCTGCATGTGTTTTGACGTGTATCTGCGCAGCAAGATGCGTGAACGTCAGTTCTCTCGGGTTATCTGAGCCGATCTGGAATGATAAAAGAAAACAGCCAGTCGATATGACTGGCTGTTTTCCTGTTTCTTGTCAGCAATAATTTAGCTGAAGAAATTGATCAGTGCCGCGCACAACACGGCTGCAATCGCAGTTTGCGATGAGTGACCCACCGCACTGCTGATTTCAGCGCCGTGCGTCACGGCAGAAAAAATGGATTCCAGCATGGTTACCCTCTCCAGTCAGCGACACGATCATACTGCTGGCGCGGCGCAAGTAAAGTACAAAATATACTCGTTATTCTTCAAGTTGCAGGTGCGTTGGCTTTCTTACCCGGCCCATTGATGGGCCTTATTCCTGCGGGGCCGCAGCGCGCTGTGTTCAGCGCGTGAGCGTGTTGAATTATTTTGGGTATAGTGGCGAATTTGTACGTCATATTGTACTTTTTATCGCCACTATCAGGCGATGACCGGCGACGGATAAAACGGCAAATCGCCGTTACTCCATGCCCAGTTCCTTGAGTTTGCGCGTCAGGGTATTTCTCCCCCAGCCGAGCAGCCTTGCCGCTTCCTGTTTGTGCCCCTGCGTGTGGCGCAATGCCGTTGTCAGCAGCGTGCGTTCCATTTCCGGTTGCGCCTCGGCCAGCAGGTTTTGATGACCGGAACGCAGCGCCCGATCGGCCCATTGCGCCAGCAGCGTAGCCCAGCTGTCGGGCATGACATGCACGGTGGCGTCCGGCGCGGTGGTTTCAAACAGTTCCGGCGGCAGATCCTGAATCAGAACTTCCTGTCCGGCGGCCATTACGGTCAGCCAGCGGCAGGTATTTTCCAACTGACGCACGTTGCCCGGCCAGGGCAGACGGGTGAGCGCCGCTTCGGTTTCCGGATGCAGATTTTTCGGCTCCACACCCAGCTCCCTGGCGGTCGCCTGCAGGAAGTAGCGCGCCAGACGCGGAATATCTTCCCGGCGCTCGCGCAGCGGCGGCAAATGGACGCGAATTACGTTCAGACGGTGGAACAGGTCTTCGCGGAATTTGCCTTCCTGAACCCGTAATTCCAGATTCTGATGGGTGGCGGCGATGATACGCACGTCCACCTTCACTGCCGCATAGCCGCCGACGCGATAGAACTGACCATCGGCCAGCACGCGCAGCAGGCGGGTTTGCACATCCAGCGGCATATCGCCGATTTCATCGAGAAACAGCGTGCCGCCGTCAGCCTGTTCGAAACGGCCTTGCCGAATCTGATTGGCGCCGGTAAATGCGCCTTTCTCATGGCCGAACAATTCCGATTCGATCAGATCCTTGGGAATGGCCGCCATGTTCAGCGCGATAAACGGCGCTTTGGCGCGTGGGCTATGGCGGTGTAGCGCATGGGCGACCAGTTCTTTACCTGTGCCGGATTCGCCATTGATCAGCACGCTGATCGACGAACGGGAAAGCCGGCCGATAATCCTGAACACGTCCTGCATGGCCGGCGCTTCGCCGATGATGTCGGTGGTCGGCCCGCTAATCGGCTGACTGCGCACCGGTTGTTGCTGTTCCATGTAATGGCTGATGGCGCGCTCAACCAGCGCCACCGCTTCGTCGATATCAAACGGCTTGGGCAGATAATCGAACGCCCCTTGTTGATAGGCGCTGACCGCTGCGTCCAAATCGGAATGGGCAGTCATGATGATGACCGGCAGCATCGGGTGGCGCTGTTTAATCTGTTGCAGCAACGCCAATCCGTCCATGCCGGGCATGCGGATATCCGACAGCAGTACATCCGGTGTTTGGGTGGTCAGCGCATTTAACGCCTGAGTGCCGTTGTCAAAGGTTGCGCAGGTTAAGCCCGCCCCGGTAAGCGCACGTTCAAGCACCCAACGGATGGAGCTATCGTCATCGACAATCCAGACTATCCCTCGTTGCATCGTGAACCTCACTGGCGAATGGGCAGATAAACCGAGAATTCGGTATGACCTGGCCAACTGTTAAATTCAATTTTTCCGGAATGTTGATCGATAAGGTTGCGGGCAATCGACAAGCCCAGCCCAGTGCCGCCTTCGCGGCCGCTCACCATGGGATAGAACAGCGTATCCTGCAGATGAGCAGGCACGCCGGGACCATCGTCTTCAATATCGATACGGGCGACCAGACGGTAACGCACGCCATGCAGCGTCAACTGAAACGCGGTGCGGGTGCGGATGGTGATGGTGCCGCCTTCTTCCCCCAGCGCCTGCATGGCATTGCGGGTAATGTTCAGCAGTACCTGTTCTATCTGGTCCGGGTCGTGCATCAGTTCCGGCAAGCTGGGGTCGTAGTCACGCACCAGCGTCACGTTGTCCGCTTTTTCCATCGATACCAACTGGAATACCCGTTCGGCCACCTGATGAATGCTTTGCGTGACGTGCAGGCCGGGCTGTTGCGGGCCAAGTAGACGGTCAACCAGATTACGCAGGCGATCGGCCTGTTCGATAATGACCTTGGTGTATTCCATCAGCGCCGGGTCCGGCAGCGCTTTGGACAGTAACTGCGCCGCGCCGCGCAAGCCGCCGAGCGGGTTCTTGATTTCATGCGCCAGACCGCGCACCAGATCGCGCGCCGCCTGTTGTTGGGCGTGTTGCAGTTGTTCCTGGCTGAGACGGCGCTGGTTGTCCATCGGCGCCATTTCCAGCAGGATAAAATCGTGCTGAATGCGCTGAGCCGTCAGCGACATGATATGCGCCCGGCCATCCACCACGATGGTGACTTCGTTATCGGTAAAGCCTTGCCCCGAGTCGAGACTTTCCCGCATCAGGTCGAGATTCAACGAAAAGTAACCGAGCAGCTCCGGCAGTGGCGTTCCAGACAGTTTGCGTGAGCTTTGGGCCAGAAGTTGTTGCGCCGCTGGGTTGGAGTAGTGAATAGCCAGATCTTTATCAAGCAATAAGATGCTGTTTATTAAAGAATTGAGGATCTGCCCAGCATCGGGCAGCGTGCCTGTTGCCATAACGCAGACTCCCGCACCATTTTAGTGCACACTATTCTGGATTGTAGTTTAAGTAGCAACTGTAAGATTTCTTGTGGAGAAAAAAGCCCATCCGAAGATGGGCTGAAAAGTTTCCACGGCAACAAAAATAAACATAAACAGAAAACGGTTATCGGACGGCAATGTGAACATCATTTTCTTCGTCCTGCCGTCCAAGCGCAGGTATTACACGCTGTAGTACAGTTCGAACTCAACCGGGTGCGGCGTCATGCGAACACGGTCGTTTTCAGCGATACGCAGTTCGATGTAAGCATCGATCGCGTCGTCGGTGAATACGCCGCCACGGGTCAGGAACTCGCGGTCTGCATTCAGGGCATTCAGCGCTTCTTCCAGAGAGCCGGCTACGGTCGGGATCTCTTTCGCTTCTTCCGGCGGCAGATCGTACAGGTTCTTGTCCATGGCATCGCCCGGGTGAATCTTGTTGATGATGCCGTCCAGGCCGGCCATCAGCAGTGCGGCGAAGCACAGGTACGGGTTGGCGGCTGGGTCCGGGAAGCGCACTTCGATACGGCGTGCTTTCGGGCTGGACACCACCGGGATACGGATAGACGCCGAGCGGTTACGGGCAGAGTAGGCCAGCATAACCGGCGCTTCGTAACCCGGAACCAGACGCTTGTAGGAGTTGGTGGTCGGGTTGGACAGCGCGTTGATGGCTTTAGCGTGTTTGATCACACCGCCGATGTAGTACAGCGCGGTTTCGGACAGACCGCCGTATTTGTCGCCGGAGAACAGGTTGGCGCCGTCTTTGGCCAGAGACATGTGGCAGTGCATACCGGAACCGTTATCGCCGAACATCGGTTTCGGCATGAAGGTTGCGGTTTTGCCGAAGGCGTGCGCCACGTTGTGCACGACATATTTGTAGATCTGGATTTCGTCGGCTTTCTTGGTCATGGTGTTGAAGCGGGTTGCCACTTCGTTCTGACCAGCGGTCGCTACTTCGTGGTGGTGAGCTTCAACCACCAGACCCATCTGCTCCATGGTCAGACACATGGCGGAGCGCAGATCCTGCGCAGAATCTACCGGCGGAACCGGGAAGTAACCGCCTTTTACTGCCGGACGGTGGCCTTTGTTGCCGCCTTCGTATTTGGTGCTGGAGTTCCAGGCGCCTTCGATGTCGTCGATAGCAACATGAGAACCGGAGATGCTGCTGCCGAAACGAACGTCGTCAAACAGGAAGAATTCCGGCTCAGGCCCGAACAGTACGGTGTCGGCGATGCCGGAAGAACGCAGGAAGTCTTCTGCGCGCTTGGCGATGGAGCGTGGGTCGCGGTCATAGCCCTGCATGGTGCCCGGTTCCAGAATGTCACAACGGATGATCAGGGTCGGTTCTTCGAAGAACGGATCCAGAACCGCAGTAGTCGCGTCCGGCATTAACACCATGTCGGATTCGTTGATGCCTTTCCAGCCGCCAATCGAGGAACCATCAAACATTTTGCCGTCTTCGAAGAAGTCAGCATCAACCTGGTGGGCCGGAATGGTGACGTGCTGTTCTTTACCTTTGGTGTCCGTGAAGCGAAGGTCAACAAACTTCACCTCATGTTCATTCAGCATCGTCAAAACGTGTTCTACTGACATACTTGGTTCTCCCGATTGTGTCATTTATCGTCGTGGAACGAATATCGTTGTGGAATGATGTTGTTACCGTACAGAGGTTATAGCTAAAACTGTGCCAACTTTTATGAATAGTTCTAACAGGCATTCCTGCTGGTTTTTTGTGTCCTCCTCCACTGCACCAAGATAGTTAACCGCACCAATATAGTGCACCATATTGGTGTGATTGCACCTAATTGGTGCTCTCTCGTTTAAGGAGTGCTGCTTTATTGCACCGTGAAAGGGATCACAGACCCGGCATCAGCAGGTTGTTTGTGGAAGATGATTGTGATCTTGTTCAGTCGCTCGATTAATACGTGTACAATAGCGCGCTATTTCTAAAATGCCTGAGGCAAAGCTGTGATCGAAAATTTGCGTAACATCGCTATTATTGCGCACGTTGACCATGGAAAAACCACCCTGGTTGACAAGCTGCTGCAACAGTCCGGTACGTTGGGTGAGCGTAACGAAGCCACCGAACGTGTTATGGACTCCAATGATTTGGAAAAAGAGCGCGGAATTACCATCCTCGCCAAAAACACCGCCATCAACTGGAACGACTACCGCATCAATATCGTGGATACCCCGGGACACGCCGACTTCGGCGGCGAGGTAGAACGAGTGATGTCCATGGTGGACTCTGTACTGCTGCTGGTAGACGCGATGGACGGTCCGATGCCGCAGACGCGTTTCGTGACCCAAAAAGCTTTTGCCTATGGCCTGAAGCCGATCGTTGTCATTAATAAGGTTGACCGCCCCGGCGCGCGTCCTGACTGGGTTGTCGATCAGGTCTTCGACCTGTTTGTGAACCTGGGCGCCACCGATGAGCAACTGGACTTCCCGATCGTTTATGCGTCCGCGCTGAACGGCATCGCCGGTCTGGATCATAACGACATGGCGGAAGACATGACTCCGCTGTTCGAAGCCATCGTGAAGCACGTTGAAGCGCCAAACGTTGACCTTAACGGTCCGTTCCAGATGCAGATCTCCCAGCTGGACTACAACAACTATGTTGGCGTTATCGGCATCGGCCGCATCAAACGCGGCGTGGTGAAACCGAACCAGCAGGTCAGCATCATCGACAGCGAAGGCAAAGTACGTAACGGTAAAGTAAACCAGGTGCTGGGCCACTTGGGCCTGCAGCGTATTGAAAGTACACTGGCTGAAGCTGGCGACATCATCGCGATCACCGGCCTGGGCGAGCTGAACATTTCCGACACCATCTGCGACACTTCCTGCGTGGAAGCGTTGCCGGCGCTGTCGGTGGATGAGCCGACCGTTACCATGTATTTCTGCGTTAACACCTCGCCGTTCTGCGGCAAGGAAGGCAAATACGTAACGTCCCGCCAGATTCTGGACCGCCTGCGCAAAGAGCTGGTGCACAACGTGGCGCTGCGTGTAGAAGAAACGGAAGACCCGGACGCGTTCCGCGTATCCGGTCGTGGTGAACTGCACCTGTCCGTTCTGATCGAGAACATGCGCCGTGAAGGTTTCGAACTGGCGGTATCTCGTCCGAAAGTTATCTTCCGCACCATTGACGGCCGCCGTCAGGAGCCGTTCGAGCAGGTGACCGTGGATATCGAAGAGCAGCATCAAGGCTCGGTGATGGAAGCGTTGGGTCTGCGCAAAGGCGAAATGCGTGACATGATTCCGGACGGCAAAGGTCGCGTTCGTCTGGATTACGTGATTCCAAGCCGTGGTCTGATCGGCTTCCGTACCGAATTCATGACCATGACCTCCGGTACCGGTCTGCTGTACTCCACGTTCAGCCACTACGATGACATTCGTCCGGGTGAAATCGGCCAGCGTCAGAACGGCGTACTGATCTCCAACGGTCAGGGTAAAGCTGTCGCCTATGCGCTGTTCAGTCTGCAGGAGCGCGGCAAGCTGTTCCTGGGCCACGGCGCTGAAGTGTATGAAGGCCAGATCATCGGTATTCATACCCGTTCCAACGACCTGACGGTTAACTGCCTGACCGGTAAGAAGCTGACCAACATGCGCGCTTCCGGTACTGACGAAGCTACCGTACTGGTGCCGCCGGTGAAAATGTCGCTGGAGCAGGCTCTGGAGTTCATCGATGACGACGAACTGGTTGAAGTTACGCCGACCTCTATCCGTCTGCGTAAACGTCACCTGACGGAAAACGATCGTCGCCGCGCCAGCCGCAGCGCCAAGGAAGAATAATTCACTGTTTTTCGGTGATATATACCCAAACAATTTGAGTTGCAGGACGGCGGCAAGTGAGTGAATCCCGATGAGCTTACTCAGGTAAGTGATTCAGGTGAACGAGCGTAGCCAACGCACCTGCAACTTGAGACGGGTATATAAGGTGGAATACGGTATTTGACCGTGCTGCCTTGCGATAAGGCCCCATTTTGGGGCCTTTATTTTTTTCTGCGCGTCCGGTATTCGCTCCGGACCGAATCTGCACCATTTTTGACCTTATTATGATCCTGCTTATCCTCCCTATTCAGCACGGATTTTTCTCGCTACAGTGAAAACCCTGGTGGCCAATCTGGAGGACGCATGCTGTATATCTTTGATTTGGGTAATGTGGTTATAGATATTGATTTCAATCGTGTTTTGGGGGTGTGGAGCAATCTGAGCGGCGCGCCGCTGGCGACCCTGCGTGAACGTTTTGTTCTGGGACATACCTTTGAACAACATGAGCGCGGTGAAATCAGCGATGAGGAATTTGCGTCGCGCTTGAGTCATGAGCTGGGAATGACGCTCAGTTTTGAGCAGTTCTCGACCGGTTGGCAGGCAATTTTCATAGGTGTACGCAAAGATGTGATCGATATCATGCATCGTTTGCGGCAGGAAGGGCATCGCGTGGTAATACTCTCCAATACCAATCGCTTGCACTGTCAATTCTGGCCGGACGAATACCCGGAGGTTCAGCAAGCCGTGGACCGGCTTTATCTGTCGCAGGATATCGGCCAGCGTAAACCGGAGGCGACGATTTACCACCATGTTCTGCGTGAAGAAGGCGTTGACGCCCATGACGCGCTCTTTTTTGACGACAATGCCGCCAATGTGGACGCGGCGAATGCATTAGGCATCCGCTCCATTCTGGTTAGCGATCGGCAGGTCGTGCCGGATTTTTTTGCCAGCCAGGTTTTTAAGCAGGAGTCGTAAGGTCGTTATGATCGCATTAATTCAGCGGGTATCCGGCGCGAGTGTGACGGTAGAGGGCGCGGTAATCGGGGAAATCGATCATGGACTGCTGGTATTGCTGGGCGTAGAGCAAGGCGATGACGAGCAGAAAGCGGCTCGTTTATGCGAAAAGGTGATCGGCTATCGGATTTTCAGCGATGACAACGGCAAGATGAATCTGAACGTTCAGCAAGCCGGCGGCAGTTTGCTGGTGGTGTCGCAGTTTACGCTGGCGGCGGATACGCAAAAGGGCATGCGCCCCAGCTTTTCCCGCGGCGCGGCGCCCGCCGAAGCCGACCGGTTGTACCAGTATTTTGTCGGCCAGTGCCGTGAGCGCGGGCTAACGACTGAAACCGGTCGTTTTGCCGCGGACATGAAAGTATCTCTGGTAAATGATGGGCCTGTAACTTTCTGGTTGCAGGTCTAAGCTGCAATTAAGCATGCGTTGAGAGGGGCGGTTATGTATTACCTGAGAGTGCCTGAAAGCGCCGAAGAGCTGGATGCTTATTACCAGTTCCGCTGGGAAATGTTGCGTAAACCGCTGCATCAGCCGCTCGGTTCCGAACGGGATGCCTATGATGCGCTGGCGCACCATCAAACCATTGTCGATGGGCACGGCAAGCTGGTCGCGGTGGGTCGTCTCTCTATTAATGCTGATAATGAAGCCTCGATCCGCTTTCTGGCGGTGCATCCCGACGTACAGCGCAAGGGTCTGGGAACGCTAATGGCGATGGCGCTGGAGTCGGTCGCGCGCCAGGAAGGGGTGAAACGAGTGGTGTGCAGCGCTCGCGAGGATGCAATGGCGTTCTTTTCCCGCCTTGGCTTTGTCAATCAGGGGGAAATCACCACGCCGATGACCACGCCGGTGCGCCACTTTTTGATGATTAAACCGGTGGCGACGCTGGATGATATTCTGCATCGCCCGGACTGGTGTGGGCAGTTGCAACAGGCGTGGTACAACCACATTCCTCTCAGCGAAAAAATGGGTGTGCGCATCAGTCAGTACACCGGGCAGAAATTTATTACCACTATGCCGGAGGCGGGGAACCAGAACCCGCATCATACTTTGTTCGCTGGCAGCATGTTCTCGCTGGCGACGCTTACCGGGTGGGGATTGATCTGGTTGCTGCTGCGTGAGCGGCAGCTGGGCGGCACCATTATTCTGGCGGATGCGCATATCCGCTACAGCACGCCGGTGACCGGTCGCCCCAGCGCGGTGGCGGATTTAGGGTCGTTGAGCGGCGATTTGGATCGGCTGGCGCGCGGGCGCAAAGCGCGGGTGCAGTTGCAGGTGGAGCTGTTTGGCAATGATAAAAAAGGCGCGGTGTTTGAAGGTGTCTACATTGTGCTGCCGCCGGATCCGAATGAATTGCTGGAACAGGGCGGTTCTGCCATTCGCTAGTCCTGAAACCGGATATGCAACAGCCACCATGACGGTGGCTGTTTGTTTTATGTCGTCCTGTGCTTAAGGCTGTGTGGCTGGCGCGGGTGCTGCCTGCGGGGTCGACGTGGCGGGCGCGCTGTCTGCCACCGTTCCCTGATGCATTGCCTGGCTGATGGCGTGTCCGGCGCTGTCAATGCCTTGCAGCGTGCCGTTGAGCGTCGGTCTAAGCGGGCTTGTCGCTTCCAGCCGGCCGTTCAGGTGTAACTGCAGGTTGGTGTTGCCGGTGGGCGCGGTGGCCGGGGCAGGCCAGCCCCAGCGGGTCAGGACATCGAACGCTACGGCTTTGCCGGTCAGATCCAGCGTAAAAGTTCGAGCCGGCTGTTGTGCAATCACCGCTTTGGCTTCCAGCAAACCGCTCTGGGTGAAGGCGCTCAGGTCCGTCAGCGTGATTTGGTTGTCATTGGCGTTCAGCGCCAGCGACGGGCGGCGCACATCGACTTTGTTGAAGGTGGCGTCACTGGCGTTCAGGTTCAGCGCGCCTTGCCACACGCCCCACTGGTGGTTGCGCACCAGCAACAGATTGCTGCCGAAGCCGTCCAGCGCGGTAAGCTGGAATGGAAACGCCGGATTGATATCGATCAGCAGGTTATGGTTGGCGCTGAATTTCCGAAGCTCCACTTCCGCCAGCCAGTCGGGCAGCGTCTGCTGCCAGCGTTGACGCCAGTCCGCCGGCAGCGTGTATTCCATGCCGGCCACCACCAGTTCATCCAGCGTCAGCCGCTGGCTGCTGCGTAGCCAGTTGCCGCTGGTGCGCAGCAGTCCGCCTTCCCAACGGGTAGAGAACTGTTTGATGTTCACGCCCTGTTTCGACAAATCCAGACTGACGATCGGGTCGACCAGATGCATGTTGCCGTTGACGATATCGGTGGCGTTGAATGACAGCGAGCCGTCGTCGCTCTGCCAGTCGTTCTGTCGAAAGGTCACGTTTTGCAGGGTGACGTCCAGATCGGTGAACGCCCAGTTTTGCCCTTCGATACGGGCATCTATCAGGTCGAAGCGATTGACGGCTACTGCTGGCAGGCGAGTCACCGGTTGCCAGAAATCCGCCATCGACTGCCGGGTTTGCAACCGGACATTACTCAGCCGCAGGTTATTGACAAGCCAACTGCCGTCCTCCGCACGGGAAGCACTGCCCGTCAGCTCGCCTCGCGCCACATCGGCGCCGAAGTTTTCCAGCGTCAGTTGCTGGTTATTAAACTGCCCTTGCACCAATACCTTGCTGGCCGGCAGGTCGTTGAGGAGCAGAGAGTGCGCGCTGAGCTGAAACGCCGCCTTTTTACCCAGTAGATAGCCGGGTTCCGGCTGCCACGGGGTAATGCCGCCCGTCACCTGTTCGCCTCTCAATCGCCAGTCGCCATCCTGCGCATGCAACGCCATGGCTTTCAGTTGCAGAACATCGGCTTCAATCGGCAGCGTAAAACCGGTCTGACCCAGATTGAGGGTGCCGCCTTCCAGCATCAGGCTGGAAAAATGGCGCGGATCGGTAATCTGGCGCACGCTGAATCCTGCGGATACGCTTTGCGCGACCAGGGTAACGGGCTGGTTTTTATGGCCGAAGCTGACGTCCAGTAATTGAATGCGCCCAGGGGAGGACCAGTCATGCGCCATCTTTCTGAATGACACCTGGTATTCGCTACGTTGATTAACCCATTGACTGATATGCCTGGCACCCCATTCAGTCTGGGCCAGTACGTACAACACCACTACAGCCAGCAGCGCCAGTAACAGCAGTGTGAGAAGAAGTTTCCCGATAAGTTTCATTGCTCAAGTCCGCGCCAGTCGCAAGGGATGATCGTGTTATGCCGTAATTATCCAGTCGTCTCAACAGGTAACTTATTACAGACAATAAATAAGGGCCGATGTTACACCATCGGCCCTTATTATCACGTAAGACGAAAAATTTCTGGAAGCGCGGCTTACTCTTTTTCGTGAGGAAAGACCAGATTCAACACAATCGCTGTGATACCGCCCGCAGCAATGCCCGACGACAGCAGCGTTTTCAGCCATTCCGGCGCGAACTGCAGAATCAGCGGCTGCTGGGAAACGCCCAGACCGACGGCCAACGACAGCGCGATGATCATGATGGCGCGGCGGTTGAGCGGCTCGCGGGACACAATACGCACCCCGGATGCGGCGATGGTGCCGAACATCACGATGGTCGCGCCGCCCAGCACCGGTTCAGGAATGTGCTGCACAAAACCGCTCACCGCCGGGAACAGGCCCAGCACGATCAGCATCAGCGCCACCACGAAACCCACATACCGACTGGCAACGCCGGTCAGCTGAATCACGCCGTTGTTCTGACCGAAGCAGGAGTTGGGGAAGGTATTGAACACCGCGGACAGGCAGGAGTTCAGGCCATTGGCCAGCACGCCGCCTTTCAGGCGCTTCATGTACAGCGGGCCGCTGACCGGCTGTTCAGACACGTCGGAGGTAGCGGTGATGTCGCCGATGGTTTCCAGCGAAGTTACCATGAACACCAGCATCAGCGGGATTAGCAGATTCCAGTCAAAGCCAAGACCGTAGTACAACGGCGTCGGCACGTTAATCAGCGCCTGGCTGGACGTACCGGCGCTTTCCGGCAGCATACCCATCAGCCAGGCGGCCAGATAACCAACGGCCATCGCGATCACCAGCGATGCTACGCGCAGGTAAGGATTGCGCTGGCGATTCAGGAGGATGATCATCACCAGCACGACGGCCGCCAGCAGCAGGTTCTTCGGCGCGCCAAAGGTATGGTTGCTCATGGCGGCAAAACCGCCGCCGATTGAGGTCAGGCCGACCTGAATCAGCGACAGGCCGATGATCATGACGACGATGCCGGAAACCAGCGGCGTGATGATACGACGCGCCAGATGCAGCACACGCGACAGCAGGATTTCCGTGCAGGAAGCGACCATCAGGGTACCGAACAACGCCGCCATCATCGTCGGTACATCCGCACCGCCGTTTTTCAGCGCCATGCCGCCCATAATCAGCGGGGTGACGAAGTTGAAGCTGGTACCCTGAATGGACAGCAGGCCGGAACCAACCGGCCCCCAGGTCTTGATTTGCAGAATGGATGCCAGGCCGGAAGCGAACAGCGACATGCTGATGATGTGCTGGGTATCCTGCGCCGGCAAGCCCAATGCCTGACAGATCAGCAGCGCCGGGGTAATCACCGCGACAAACATCGCCAACAGGTGCTGGCAGGCGGCAAACAGGGTTTGCGGTAAAGGAGGCCGGTCCTCCAGACGGTAAATCAGCTCGCTGTGTGCCGGGGTGGCGGCATCGGCCTGAGGTAGCTCAGTGGTGGAAAGACTCATGATATGGCGGCGCTCCTGAACGGCAAAAGCGCATTTTAATCATCTTCTCTGTAAAAGCAATCGTTTGCGGAATGCGGTTTTCTTATTGCCGGAATACGCCGGGCTAGAATACCTTGTTAACCATAGGGATAAATGCAAGCCCGAGACGAGGCGACGGGAACCACGATGCCGGTCGTCCTCAGGCGTTGGTATAACGGGTGCGTTCCGGCAACCAGCGGTCGATCAACGCTCTGGCGTGTTCCGGGTAGTGCTCATGGATATGACGCGACACCCGCTGAACCTGCGGAATTAATGCCTGATCCCGCAACAAATCCGCCACCCTGAAGGCGGCGTTGCCGGTCTGACGGGTACCCAGCAGCTCGCCCGGCCCCCGGATTTCCAGATCGCGCTGGGCGATCACGAAACCGTCGTTGCTGTCGCGCAGAACCTGTAGCCGTATCTGAGCCGTTTTACTCAGCGGCGTTTTGTACAGCAGCACGCAGTGGGAGGCGACCGCGCCGCGGCCGACACGGCCGCGCAGCTGGTGCAATTGCGCCAGACCGAGTCGCTCCGGGTTTTCGATGATCATCAGGCTGGCGTTCGGCACATCCACCCCGACTTCAATCACCGTGGTGGCGACCAACAGGTGCAACTGATTGGTTTTGAACGCCTTCATGACGGCCTGCTTTTCCTGTGCTTTCATCCGGCCGTGCACCAGCCCGATAGTGAGGTCGGGCAACGCTGCTTTCAGCTCCTGACAGGTGGCTTCGGCCGCCTGCGCCTCCAGCAGCTCGGACTCTTCGATCAGGGTGCAGACCCAGTACGCCTGACGCCCTTCCTGCAGGCAGGCGTTGCGCACCCGCTGGATGATGTCATCGCGCCGGGTATCCGGAATGGCGACAGTGGTAACCGGCGTGCGGCCCGGCGGCAGTTCATCGATCACCGAGGTGTCCAGATCGGCATAGGCGGTCATCGCCAGCGTACGGGGGATGGGGGTGGCGGTCATGATCAACTGGTGAGGATGGAACCCCTGCTCTTCGCCTTTTTCCCACAGCGCCAGCCGCTGATGCACGCCAAAGCGATGTTGTTCGTCGATGATCACCAGCGCCAGACCGTTAAACTGCACCTGTTGCTGAAAAATGGCATGGGTACCAATCACCATTGATACCTGCCCGCTGGCGATAGCCTCTTGCTGGGCCTGCCGCGCCTTGCCTTTTTGCTTGCCCGCCAGCCAGCCGACTTCGATGCCCAGCGGCTCGAACCAGCGGCGGAAGTTGGCGGCGTGCTGCTCAGCCAGCAGTTCGGTGGGCGCCATCAGCGCCACCTGTTTGCCGTGAGCGATGGCCCGCAACGCTGTCAGCGCCGCCACCAGCGTTTTACCGGAACCCACATCGCCCTGCACCAGACGCATCATCGGAAACGACCTGTTCATATCCTGTTCGATTTCCGCCACCACCCGCTGTTGCGCGCCGGTGGGGCTGAACGGCAGGGCGGCCAGCAACTGCTGTTTCAGGTTGTCTTTAGGTTCAAGCGCCAGTGCATGATGGCGTTGCGCGCCGGCTCGCACCGCCAGCATGCTCAGGTGGTGGGCCAGCAGCTCTTCCATCACCAGCCGTTGCTGGGCCGGATGTTTGCCTTGCTCCAGTTCAGCCAGTTGTACATCCGGCGGTGGGCGGTGCAAGGTTCGCAATGCATCCGGCAGGCTGATCAACCCGTGGCGCATCTCTTGAGGCAGCAGTTCGTCAATCGGGTGGGTATTCAGCAACTCCAGCGCCTGATCGGTCAGTTTGCGCAGCGTCGCCTGCCGTATGCCTTCGGTGGTGGGGTACACCGGCGTCAGCGTTTCCTGCAGTTCGACCGCGGTGCTTTCGCCTTGTACCCGGTATTCCGGATGGATCATTTCGCCGCCCAGCTTGCCGCGTCGTACTTCGCCATACGCCAGCACGCGCTGGCCCGGCGACAGGCTGTTTTTCATGGCTGCGTTGAAATTGAAGAAGCGCAGCGTCAGCATGCCGCTGCCGTCGCTGATCTGGCAGGTCAACATCCGGCGGCGACCGAAGCTGATATCGCTGCGCAGTACTTCGGCTTCTACGGTGGCGTACATGCCTGGCAGCACATCGTTAATCAGGTAAAGGTGGGTGCGGTCTTCATAACGCAACGGCAGGTGCAACAGCAGATCCTGCACCGTTTCCAGACCGAGACGGGCCAGTTTTTCCGCCTGGCTGGCCCCGACGCCGGCAAGGGTGCTCAACGGCTGGGTATGCAGCAGGCGGCTGTCCATTATTGCTCCGTGGATTGCATCGCCGCCCACCAGGGCGCGTCGGCAATCACCTGACCGGTGTGGTCAATGAATGGTCGCGGCAGCCCTTTGCGTCTGGCGACGCGGGCCAGTACCGGGTAACCGCCTTCAAACAGCAGGCGCTGCTGTTCTTCCTCATCCAGCGGACTGTGTTCGCGCCGGTACATTCCGGCCAACTGACGCTGGCGCTGCGCTTCGTACAGAATCAAGGCGGATGCCACCGAGACATTCAGGGATTGCACCATACCGATCATCGGAATGATGATGTCCTGATCGGCGAGTGCCAGCGCATCGGCGGAGATGCCGGTTTTTTCCTGCCCGAGCAGAATGCAGGTGGGGCGGGTGTAATCCACTTCACGGAAATCGACCGCGCTGGCGGACAGATTGGTCGCCAGAATTTGCATCCCCTGCGTTTTCAGGTGGCTGGCCGCATCCTGAACGGTACGGTGGGTTTTGACCTGCACCCAACTGTTGCTGCCCGCAGCGGTGGACACCAGGGTCCTCATGCGGTTGGTGGGCCACACGGCGTGCACCTGATGCACGCCGACCGCATCGGCGGTACGAATAACGGCGGATACGTTGTGAGGCTTGTGCACCTGCTCCATGCACACGGTCAGGTCGGGCTGACGGTTGTTAAGCATTTCGCGGATGCGTGTATAACGTTCTGGGGTCATAACAGGCTAATTTCGGTTACGGTTGACTTTAATCACGTCCGGCATCACGCGGATCTTGCGCATGATATTCGCAAGATGAATACGGTCGCGCGTCGTAAGACGGATAAAGGCGCTGTACACCCGGCCATCCCGTTCTTCGGTATTAATGCTTTGAATATTGGAGTTTGACGCGCTGATCGCCGCCGTCAGGTTGGCCAGCGCCCCCTGATGGTTGAACATGTCGACCTTGATTTCCGTCATGAATTCCTGCTCGGTCACCTCATCCCACTCCACCGCCATGAATTTCTCTGGCTCTTTCTGGTAGCCACGGATGTTGCGGCAGGACTCATGATGAATCACCAGCCCTTTGCCGGGGCTGACGTGTGCGATGATCGGATCGCCGGGAATCGGGCGGCAGCACTTGGCGAAAGTGATCAGTACCCCGTCGGCGCCCTTGATAGGCAGTTTGCGGATACCGGCGGCGCCGGTTTCGGCGTGTTCTTCCAGCAGATTGCGCGCCACCACCACGCTCATGGCGTTGCCCAGACCGATTTCCGCCAGCAGGTCGTCCAGTGAGGCGAGCTTCATGCGCTCCAGCTCCCGCTGAATATTCTGTTCCGGAATGTCGGACAGTTTACGGCCGCTGCCCAGCGCGTGATTAATCAGACGGCGCCCCAGACTGACGGAGTCGTCACGTTTGAGGTTTTTCAGCATCTGACGGATTTTGGCGCGGGCTTTGGAACTGACCACGAAGTTGAGCCAGGCGGCGTTCGGGCGGGCGCCCGGCGCGGTGATGATTTCGATCGTCTGCCCGCTGGACAAAGCCTGAGACAGCGGATACGGCTGGCGGTCGACGCGGGCGCCGACGCAGGCGTGGCCGATATCGGTGTGGACCGCATAGGCGAAGTCCACCGGCGTCGCGCCGGCAGGCAGCTCGACGATGCGACCTTCCGGCGTGAACACGTAAATTTCGTCCGGGAACAGGTCGGATTTGACGCTTTCGATGAATTCGAACGAGCTGCCGGCGCTCTGCTGTAGCTCCAGCAGGCTTTGCATCCAGCGCTGGGCGCGCACCTGCGCCGTAGTGCTGCTGCTTTCGCCTTCTTTGTAAGCCCAGTGCGCAGCAACCCCCATTTCCGCCATCTGGTCCATGTCCTCGGTGCGGATCTGGACTTCAACCGGCACGCCGTGCGGCCCGATGAGGGAAGTGTGGAGCGACTGATAGCCGTTGGCCTTGGGAATGGCGATATAGTCTTTCACCCGACCGGGGCGCGGCTTGTACAGGCTGTGTACCTGTCCCAGCACGCGATAACAGGTATCCACTTCCCGGACGATCACCCGAAAGGCATAGATATCCATAATCGAGTGAAAGCGCTGCTCTTTCAGGTGCATCTTGCAGTAAATGGAGTACAGATGCTTTTCGCGGCCGCTGACGCGACAGCTGATGCCGGCTTCCTTCAGGCGCCCTTCAATCTCGGAAAGGATCTTCTGAATCATCTCTTTGCGATTGCCGCGGGCGGCTTTCACCACTTCTTTGATGACTCGATAACGGTTGGGGTAGAGCGCTTCGAATCCCAGCTCTTCCAGCTCGGTTTTCAGATGATGAATACCGAGACGATGTGCGAGCGGGCTGTAGATTTCCAGCGTTTCCCGGGCGATGCGTCGGCGCTTGTCCGGACGCAGCGATCCCAGCGTACGCATATTGTGGGTGCGGTCGGCCAGTTTGATCAGAATGACGCGGATATCCTGCACCATCGCCATGATCATCTTGCGGAAGTTTTCCGCCTGCGCCTCTTTCTTGTCGCGGAATTTCAGCTTATCCAGCTTGGAAACGCCTTCCACCAGTTCGGCCACGCTTTTGCCGAACAGCTGTTCCATATCCTGATAGGTGGCGGGCGTATCTTCGATGACGTCATGCAACAGGGCGGCCATCAGCGTTTCATAGTCGAGACGCATTTCGGCCAGAATGCAGGCCACCGCCACTGGATGGGTGATATAAGGCTCACCGCTGGAGCGTGTCTGGCCCTCGTGAGCATCACGTGCAACAAGATAAGCCTGCTTGAGGCGCTTTATCTGGTCTTCCGGCAGATAACGCTGAATCAGCAGATTGAGGCTTTCAAACAGATACAAGGGCGACTCGCGACCGAATTCGAATTAACGACGACCTTCAGCGATAGCGGTAACCGCCTGGATTTCCGCTGCTTCCTGCTCCTGCTGCTCCTGACGTTCGCGGGTATCCAGAATCTGGCCGTTGATCAGGCCTTCTTCGATCTCGCGCAGAGCGATAACGGTGTACTTGTCGTTTTCTTCCGGAACCAGCGGCTCTTTGCCACCCACCTGGATCTGACGGGCGCGACGAGCGGCGACCAACACCAGGTCAAAACGGTTACCAATTTTTTCTACAGCGTCCTGAACAGTTACGCGTGCCATAGTGTGTACTCCAGTGGGGAAATAAAATGACTGGGCATCATACTGAAAGAGCCGTCAGTCTGCCAATAGTTTGGTGATTAAAGCGTCATGTCGAACTTTCTGACGGCTCAGACGCAGGCGCTCGGCGCGAATGATGGTTTTCAGATCCAGCAGCGCCAGATCGAAATCATCATTCACAATCAGATAATCGTATTCGGCGTAATGACTCATTTCCGCCACCGCCTGTTTCATCCGGCGGGCGATGACCTCTTCACTGTCCTGACCACGACCGCGCAGGCGTCGCTCCAGTTCTTCCTGTGAAGGCGGCAGAATAAAGATGCTGCGGGCTTGCGGCATACGCTCACGGATCTGACGGGCGCCCTGCCAGTCGATATCCAGAAAGACATCGACGCCGGTAGATAACACCTGCTCGATAGCCGCGCGGGACGTTCCGTAATAATTGCCGAAAACTTCGGCATATTCCAGAAAGTCGTCCTCTTCAATCATACGTTTGAATTCATCTACCGGCACGAAAAAGTAGTGTTCGCCGTGGACTTCGCCGGGCCGCATGGCGCGGGTGGTGTGCGAAATGGAAACCTGGGTGTCATACAGCGGCTGCGTTTTCAGCAATGCCTGAATCAAACTGGATTTCCCCGCACCGCTGGGGGCGGAAACAATGTATAACGTGCCTTGAGCCATAGTGAATTCTGTGTCTGATAAAGATGAAAGGAGAGATGCGGCCAGTCGCGCATTTTCCCGCATTATACACGCCGCTGTGTGAACCGTCGCGTGGTGAAACACAGCCTGACTCTCCGCCAGCTGTCTGTCATCCCGTCTCTTTTCATTTTGCGAACCACTTTCCTGCTTTTATATCGGTTGCTGCAACCGGCGCGATGCCGTGCGGCATGCTTCGCATTCCCTTGTCTTTGTGCTCGTATTTCCTGACCGCCTGCGTATTAATGCCCTGGTTTTCGCTCAAGGAGTTTCGCTCAAGGAGGAAAGGCGATGCGATATCGATACGTGCTGGCGGCGGCGCTGTTTGTTGTGAGCGGGCTGGCCGAAGCGGCGTCTTGTCCGGCATGGTCGTCGGCGCGGGCTGAACAGGAGATCGCCCAACTGGGGCAGCAACTGACGCAGTGGGACAACGCCTATTACGAACAGGGCCAGAGCCCGGTGGACGATCAGGTTTACGATCAACTGCGTCAAACGCTGGCGACCTGGCAAGTCTGTTTTCAGACGGATATCGGGCGTTTTGCGATAGCTCTGCCTACCACCGGCAAACGGCAGCATCCGGTGGCGCACACCGGCCTGAAAAAGTTGTCGGAACCGGCCGAACTGAAGCAGTGGATCGCACAGCATCATGATTTGTGGGTGCAGCCCAAGATCGATGGCGTGGCGGTGACGCTGGTGTACGAACAAGGGACGCTGGTTGCCGCCATCAGTCGCGGCAATGGCTGGCAGGGCGAGGACTGGACCGACAAGGTGCGCCAGATGAATACGGTGCCACAGCGTCTTTCCGGTGTGTCCGGCCGTCAGGTTTTTCAGGGCGAATTGTATTTACAGGTGGCGGGCCACCGTCAACAGCAGGTCGGCGGCATTAACGCGCGGGCGCAGGTGGCGGGTGAAATGCGGCGCAAACAGCCTTCGCCGCTGCTGTCCCGCATTGGCGTATTTATCTGGGCCTGGCCGGACGGCCCGGCGGACATGCCGGCGAGACTGGCGAAATTACGGGAACTGGGGTTTGGGCTGACAGCGGATTACTCGCAACCCGTTTCCTCGCTGGAGACGGCGGCGCAGTGGCGTGAACGCTGGTATCGTGCGCCGCTGCCGTTTGTGACCGATGGAGTGGTGGTGCGCCAGGCGCGGGAACCCGCCGGACGTTACTGGCAAGACAGCCCGGCGGAGTGGGCGGTGGCCTGGAAATATCCGTTGGTGAACCGGGTGACGGAAGTCACTGGCGTCGACGTTGAAGTGGGGCGAACCGGCAGAATGACCGTAGTGTTGCAACTGCAGCCAGTGGTGCTGGATGACAAAACCGTTAGTCGGGTCAATCTCGGTTCGGTATCCCGCTGGCGGCAATGGGATGTGCTGCCGGGGGATCGGGTCAGCGTCAGTCTGGCGGGGTTGGGGATTCCCCGGCTGGACGCCGTGGTCTGGCGCGGTGCGGTACGTGAAGCGATAACCGTCCCGGCGTCGTCGCCCTTTGATGTTTTCAGTTGTTTGCAATGGAGCCGGGAGTGCCAGCCGCAGTTTCTGGCCCGACTGGTATGGATGAGCGGGCGCAACGGGTTGTCGCTTAGCGGCATCAGCGAAGCCACCTGGCGGCGACTGACACAGCGCGGCGCGCTGGCCGATGTGGTGTCCTGGCTGGCGTTTGAGCCGGCTCAGTTGGCGGCGGCCGGTGATTTCGGCGAACAACAGGCGGAACGGATTCACCGCCTGTTTCAGCACGCGCGTCGCCAGCCGTTGCGAAACTGGTTGCTGGCGTTAGGACTACCGGTGCCATCCCGCGCCCGGCACGCGCTGGATGGTGCATCGCTCGAACAGTTGCAGCAGCGTTCCGCAGCCGAATGGCAGCAGTTTTCCGGTATTGGCGTTCGACGGGCGCAGCGTATTCGGGACTTTCTGCACCACCCCGATATCGTCCGGCAACTGGCATGGCTTAATGAACAAGGCGTGAAATCATGACGGGAATCACCGGTCTGATGGGAAAGAACAGCGCTTTTCAGCTAATAACCAGAGTGATGAATTGAAAGGAAAAAATAGTCAGAGCAGCAAACAAGAAAATAGAAATAACATGAAAAATCAATTCGGCGATATTTAAAATAAAAATGGCATCTAATAACGTTTTTCCTTGTTTTTCCGCGCGATTCACTTATTAGCCGAAAGGATAAACAGATTGCTTAAACGATGCTGAACTGTCTGTGTAAAGATTCCACAGCTAAAGGGCGTAATGGCATAAGAAAAAACCGGAATAGGCCGATGGCGCCTGAACTTTCGAACATACCATTGGTCTGTTTACAGGATATTTTACCTCTGGAGTATGGTCTGGAATGAAATCCCTGCTGGCGTTGTCACAATCTAAATTGTCCTGGTTGCTGGCAATCTATATTGGTTTTTTTTTGAATCTGCCGGTTTTTTATCGGCGTGTAGATGCATTCCCGTTTTTTACTGAAAATCCGGTCGCCAAATATATTCCCCTGTTGGTGGAATCGATGGCTTGCATTTTGTTTACCTTTTTCCTGATGCGACTTCTGTCGCTCGGCGGACGCCGTTTTTTTCGTGTAGTAGCGTCATTGCTGGTCTTGATTTCAGTGGCCGCCAGCTACTACATGACTTTTTTTAATGTCGTGATTGGTTATGGCATTATCGCCGCGGTAATGACCACGGATATTGATTTATCCAAAGAGGTGGTCGGGCTGTTTTTTGTGCTGTGGGTGGCGGCGCTCGGTATTCCGCCCTTGTTTGTCATCTGGAAAAACCAGCTGCAGCAAACGCTGATCGAACAATTGCGTACTCAGGGGCGCCGACGTATCGCGCTGTTGGGACTGGTGGTGTCCGCTACACTGGTATGGTTGCCGCTACGCTATCTGGATCGGATGAATACCTCGGCGGAGAAACTGTCCAATCAGGATTTGCCTAGTTACGGCGGGGTGGTGGCCCATTCTTATCTGCCGGCCAACTGGTTGTCGGCATTCGGTTTGTTTGCCTATGCCCGTTATGATGAAAATCAGGATGACGACGAGCTGATTGATCCCGGTAAACAGTTTACCTATCAGGCGCCGCCGGGAATCGACGACACTTACGTCGTCTTTATCATCGGCGAAACCACCCGCTGGGACCATCTGGGGTTGCTGGGCTACGAGCGTGATACTACGCCGCAACTGGCGAAGGAAAAGAACCTGTTGGCGTTTCGCGGCCACTCTTGCGACACCTCCACCAAGCTGTCGATGCGCTGCATGTTCGTGCGGGAAGGCGGCACCGCCGATAACCCGCAGCGTACGCTGCGGGAAAAAAATATCTTTGCCGTCATGAAATCGCTGGGGTTTACGTCCGAACTGTTCGCGATGCAGAGCGAGGTCTGGTTCTATAACAACATTCAGGCCGACAATTACGCCTTTCGTGAAATGATTGCCTCGGAAAAGCGCAATGAGGGCAAAGCGGTGGACGACATGCTGCTGGTCGATGAAATGTCGCAGTCGCTGATGCGTTACCCTAACGGCAAGCACCTGGTGGTGCTGCACACCAAAGGCTCCCACTATCTGTATTCGATGCGCTATCCGCGCAGCTATGCCCGTTATCAGCCGGAGTGTATGGGCGTGGATGCATCCTGCTCCCGGGAACAGTTAATCAATGCCTTTGATAACAGCGTGTTGTATACCGATGCCTTCATCAAACGGGTAATTGACCAGTTGCGCGACAAGAAGGCGCTGCTGGTGTATTCCTCCGATCACGGTGAATCGATCGACGACAACTACCATTTGCATGGCACGCCGCGCCAACTGGCGCCGCCGGAACAGTTCCGTTCGCCGGTTATGCTGTGGGCTTCGGACAAGTATCTGGCGCAACCACGTAATCAGCAGGCGTTTGAGCAACTACGGGCGCAGCAGCAACAAGGAAAAGTGCTGCGTCATGAGGAGATTTTCGACTCCATGCTGGGGTGTCTGGGATATACCTCGCCGGATGGCGGCATTCAGGAAAAAAATAACTGGTGCAATGCGCCGGGGCGCGAATAACGCCGTTGCCTGCGGGTTGGGACGACGCGCATTCCGGCGGCAATGGCGGTGTTTTTCCACCCTGTCGGACACTTTGTCGCCAACCTGTTGGCTTTTATGAAAAAGGGATTGACGCTATGGTAGGGGCGCAGTAATATGCGCCCCGCATTCGGTGAGTGGCGCAGCCTGGTAGCGCACTTCGTTCGGGACGAAGGGGTCGGAGGTTCGAATCCTCTCTCACCGACCAAATTTTAAAACGGTAAAACCCGGTTACCGTTAACATGAAACTCGCATCCTATGGATAGCGAGTTTTTTTGTTTCTGCAGCCCGGTGTGGCGATTTTTTCACCTTTCTCTTAGCGTTTCAGGCATATTCATGCCAAATCCTGCTTTATGCCTTGTTTCCCTGCTTTTTTTTCTCACGACGATGCTTTTTCGTTGCGAATATTTTTCCCTGTCTGACGCGCTAATTTTTTGTTTGGCTTCGCCTTTTTATCCGCGATGGCTTATTTCTCCCGGTTTTTACCTTTTTTTACATTTAGGCGGGCCGGCAATCAGTTTCATCACGAAAATATTAAGGGTTTTAATCTGAGAGCAATGATAAAAGGTGAAAAAAACAACACGGATAAGCGGCGCTTTCCCGCCGGGCAGAGGTACTGCTCACGGCGGGGGCGGTTCTATCAATATTTCAGCTGCGCCAGCGCTTTTTCGGCTTCCACTCGGCGGCCCAGATCGGCGATTTCCCGTCCCGGGCGGGGCGATGCATTCAGTGCGGAGGTCAGATATTGTCTGGCTTCGCCCTTGCGTCCCGCTTTCAGCAAAAAGTCGCCGTAAAAGAAGTTGGCATCAATGTTGGCAGGATTCATTTTCAACGCGGTTTTCAGGTACTGCTCCGCTTTTTTGTCATCGCCAAACCCCAGCGGCCAGCCCGGCACCTGATAATAAAGCACGCCAAGGATGGTGTAAGCCGCGCCATTCAGCGCATGCGGGTCAAGGGCGATGGCTTTTTCCAGCGAGCTTTTGGCCTGTCCGGCCAGATTGAGCGCTTCCATACCGTCTTTGACGCCGGCCCAGCTGCTGTCGACCATCGCCGACCAGATCAGATAATCCGCGCGATCAGGGTGGCTTTCCGCCTGTTCCTGCGCCTGTTGGCTCAATGCGGCGAAACACTCATCTTTGCGGGATGCCAGCGTCTTGTACTGGCAGACGGACCATTGCCGGTGGATATCCATCGACGTATCGCCGGCATGGCCCATGTTTACCGTCAGCAATCCACTGAGCAGTAGCATTGTTGCTCGGAGAATCATCTGTGAACGCATAGTCGTATGCGAGCGGATAGTCGTATATAAGCGGGTAGCCGTATGTGACCGAATTGTCATATCTGATTGGATTGCCATATGTGCCCGGAGAACCATGTGTGATTTCCCTATTTTTTCTGCGCCTTTGCATAATGCTGGATAGCGGCAAGCTGACGACGGATGGCATTATCCACCACGGCAGGCACCAGCGCATTAAGCCGCACGAACAGTTTTTCCGGCCAACCCAGCCAACGGCGCACGGTTTCCTGCTCCAGCGCGTTGACCACCTGTTCCGCCACCCAGGCCGGGTTGTCGCTGTGGTAGCCCAGCGCCTGAGTCAGAGCGTTGGTCTTCTGGGCGTGACGGCCGGTATCGATGGATCTGGGAGCCAGATGCAGTACTTTAATCCCTTTAGATGACAATTCGCGATGCAGCGCTTCGCTGAATCCGCGCAAGGCAAATTTGCTGGCGCAATATGCGCTGTATCCCGGGTAACCGATCCCGTCCAGGGTCGAGCCGATATTCATGATGATGCCGGGCGTGCTGATGCAGTCGAGCAAAGAGTGAGTCAGCAGTATCGGTGCTTCGGTATTAAGAGCAAGTTGCCGACGGATGACGTCGTGGCTCTGCTCTTCAAACAGGCCGAAGGTCGATGTGTCTATGTTGTTAATCAGCACGTCCAGTCTGGCGTTTTCCGGGAAACACTCCGCCAGCGCGTCGCGATCCTGTTCGTCGCACAGGTCCGCCAGCAAAATATTGTGATGACTGGGATCGGGTAACCGATTCTGTAACGCCAGCAGCGCCTTTTCATTACGGCCGACCAGATATAGCCTGGCGCCCCTGGCGGCCAGCGACAATGCCAGTTCCTGGCCAGTGCTGCTGCTGGCGCCCGTCAGAAGGATACGTTTATTTTTTAGCTTCATGACATTAGTGCTCCGTGAGGCTGCGCAGCATATCGCCGTACAGCTGATAAACCACATGAGCGGCATGAATTATCGCGGTCTGATCGGCCGAGTCGCTGATGTTGTCCATCCGCGCGGCGAAGACGTTCTGGCATGTTTTATCCGCCGGATCTTGTGCCTGCAGGCCGTTTATCGTGCCAACAGGCAGGCCCTGTTCCGCTTCTATCTGCCTGACCATATCGGGCGCGATGTTGGCCTGGATGCCTTCCAGTACGTGTATCAGGCCGAAGATGCTCATCGGGTTGTCGCGCTGGATCTGGTCATAGAGGTACGCCGCCATCAGTTCAATCCACTGGGTGGCGGCGTTCTGGCTCAGGGTTTCCGTTTTGCCGCCGCAGGCACGAATTCTGTGGAGAATCGAGGCCTTGTGGTCGTACTCGGCGTCGATATATTCCTCAATGGCCTCACGCACCCACGCCTGATGCCGGGGAAGACGACCGCTCGCCGCCATCAGCAGCGGTACGGTATAACTGACGTGATGGTAAGCCTGCGTCAGAAAGGCGATGTACATATCCCCGGTGATGGTTCCCTGACGACAGGCGTCAATGACCGGAGCGGACATCATCAGTTGTTGCGATGTTGATGTTGCGGATTGCAGTTGCTGGTAAAAGCTCATGTCTTACTCCTGAATGGCGCGTTGACAGTCGGGGCCGCCTCTGGGTGCGATGGTGTCATGCTAACGGGCGAGCATTAAGAGAGACTTAAGACGGTTAAAAAATCATCTCAATATCGATGTGTTAGATTAATGTTTTGATAAATAATGAAATTTATAGTCATTGGTTTGCGGTGAGGGTACACGTCGGCGTCGGGTTCGGCGCCGGAATCCGGTGGTACTGAAATCCGATATAGGTAAAATCCGGTATAGGTGATAGTAGGCCGCCTGATAAATCACGAAGGGACGGAGAAACAGCATGTCGAGATCGCGCCGCGCGCATCAGCTGGCGATTTGGGTGGTGATGACCAGCGCCTCGTTGGTGGGGCTGGTTCAGGGGTATTCCATCCCGCTGGTGACGCTGAAACTGACCGCGCTGGGATACGGCTCCGCGCTGACTGGCATGATGTCCGCGCTGCCGGCGATTGGCGTCTTCGTCTCTTCCTGGGTGGCGGCGCCTGTGGCGATGCGTTTGCCGGTGGGCCGCTTGCTGGCGCTGTCGACATGGGGCATGGGCGTCAGCCTGACGCTGTCGTTTTACCTCGACAATGTGCTGCTGCTGGCCGCACCGCGTTTTCTGATGGGATTTTGCTGTGGGCTGATTATCGTCATCGGCGAAACCTGGGTCAGCGGCCACACCGCCGAGCACCGCCGGGGCGTGCTGGTGGGATTGTACGCCACCGCGTTTACCGGCCTGCAACTGCTGGGGCCGCTGCTGATTTCCCTCACCGGCCTGGACGATCCCACCGGGCTGTTGCTGATTCTGGCGCTGCATGGCGTATGCCTGCTGATGGTGCCCGGCTCGTCTTTTTCCGGGCTGGCGCTGAGCGCCCATCGGCAACATAACCTGTTTTCACTGCTGCTGGCCGCGCCGGCGCTGGCGGCGGCGGTATTTGCGTTCGCCTTTTTCGACGGCGCGGTGCTGTCGATGCTGCCGCTGTACGGCATAGCGCACGGCTACGAGGAACCGCTGGCGGTGCTGCTGGTGACGGTGCTGTTTATCGGCGATGCGTTGTTGCAGGTGCCGCTGGGCTGGGTTTCCGACAAACTGGGTACGGTGCGGGTGCATCTGGTCTGCGGGGTGCTGTTCGTGCTGATGCTGGCCGGTCTGCCGTTCAGCTACGGCACCGGCTGGGTGTGGGCGAACGTCTTCCTGCTGGGCGCGGTGGCGGGCAGTATTTACACTCTGTCGCTGGTGCGGGCGGGCAAGCAGTTCAGCGGCGTCGATCTGGTGGCGATCAACGCCTTGTTCGGCGTTTTATGGGGCGTCGGCAGCTTCAGCGGTCCGCTGGTGAGCGGTTCGCTGATGCAGTGGTACGGCCGTGATGGGCTAATCGCTATTCTGGGGTTGCTGGGGCTGTTGTTTCTGGCGGCCAACGCGCTTGCGACGACGCAGCGGGACGCCGCCAGACCGGCGAGTCCGGAAGTGGCCGAGTAGCCCGACAGGCGTGTATTGGTGGTGAATCACCGGGGGAGAAAATGGATCGTCTGGCAACGCTGGAAACGTTTATCTGTGTTTATGAGTGCGGCTCCTTTTCCGCTGCGTCGCGCCGTCTTGGCATCGGCCAGCCGGCCATTTCCAAAGCCATCATACAGCTTGAGCAGCAACTGTCGGTCAAGCTGTTGCTGCGCTCCACCCGTGGGTTGACGCCCACCGAAGCCGGGCAGCGGTTTTACGAGCAGGTCGCCCCGGCGTTGCAACAGTTGCACGAGGCGCAGGACGGGGTGCGCGGCGGTAACGGAGAACTGAGCGGTTATTTGCGGGTGTCGGCGCCGGTGACTTTCGCCCGCCTGCATGTGCTGCCCCGTTTGCATAGGTTTATGTCGCAGCATCCGCAGCTGAAGGTGGACATCATTCTGGATGACCGTCCGGTGGATCTGATCGCCGAAGGCATTGATGTGGCGTTGCGGCTGGGCGAGATGAAAGATTCCGGGTTGACCGCCCGGAAGATCGGCTCGGCGCCGATGCGGTTGCTGGCTACGCCGGCGTATTTCGCCGCTCGCGGCACGCCGGCCTTGCCCGAGGCGCTGGAAGAGCATGACGCGGTGATCTACCTGCAGGCCGATGCGCCGGGCAACTGGTGGTTTCGTCGCGATGACCGGCAATGTCTGGTCACGCTGTCGGGACGCATCCGCACCAGCGCGGCGGAAGGGGTGCGGGAAGCGGTGCTGGCGGGCAACGGCCTGGCGGTGGCGTCGGCGTGGATGTTTGCGCCGGAGCTGGCGAGCGGCGAGGTGGTAACGGCGCTGACCGACTGGCATATCGGCGTCATGGATCTGTGGGCGGTTTACCCCGGCGGCCGGTTAACGTCGGCCCGCGCCCGGGCGTTTACCGAATTTGTGGCCCACCATCTGTCTGTGCCTGCCTGAGTTTCCTTTCACCCATTCCATTCTGGAATAAATATTATGGCTGGTGGCGCTCTTCTGCGGTGAAGTCGCCTTGCTTATGCTGAACCTGTCCCCCAAGTCGTGCCGTGTGATGGTGCTTCCGGCCTGAGGGGAAAACAACCTTCAGACAGGCAACCACGGAGAATGACCATGAGCACGTTATCTTACAGCGATGACGCCGTACAACAGGCGGGTAAGCCGCTGATTTTTGCCATGGCGGCCGCCAGCGGTGTGGCAGTCGCCAATATTTATTACAACCAGCCGATGCTCGGCCTGATGACCGCCAGCTTTCCCGGCAGCGGCGCGACATCGATGATTCCCACCGCTACCCAGCTTGGTTACGCGCTGGGATTGCTGATGCTGGTGCCGTTGGGCGACAAGTTCGAGCGGCGACAGCTGATCGTCTGGCAATTTTTGTTGCTGGCGCTGGCCTCGGTACTGGCGGCGCTGGCGCCGTCGGCGACGGTGCTGCTGGCGGCATCGGTATTGATCGGCGTCGGCGCGACGGTGGCGCAGCAGATTGTGCCGGTAGCGGCGACGGTGGCGGGCGAGGGTCAGCGCGGCGCGGTGGTCGGCACCGTGATGAGCGGGTTGCTGAGCGGCATACTGCTTAGCCGGACGCTGGCCGGGCTGGTGGCGGATGCCGCCGGGTGGCGCGCCATGTTCTGGCTGAGCGTGCCGCTGGCGCTGGCGGGCGCGGCGCTGATGGGGCGCATGCTGCCTGTGTTGCCGTCGTCATCGGCGCTGTCCTGGCGTTCGCTGATGCGCTCACTGCTGACGCTGTGGCGCGCGGAGCCGGCATTGCGTCGCGCTACCTGGATTCAGGGTGCGCTGTTTGCGTCGTTTAGTGCGTTCTGGAGCATTCTGGCGCTGTACCTTGCCAGCGGCAGCCATCCGATGGGCGCGGCGGCGGCGGGTCTGTTCGGCGTGATTGGCGTGGCGGGCATTACCGCGGCGCCGGTGGCCGGACGCCTGGCGGATCGCATCGGCAGTCGGCCGGTGATTCTGCTGGGCGCGTTGCTCACGCTGCTGGCGTGGGGCGTGTTTGGGCTGTGGGGCGCGGTGGCGGGCCTGATTGTCGGGGTGATACTGCTGGACCTCGGGGTGCAGAGCGCGTTGATCGCTCACCAGCATGTGATTTATGGCTTGCAACCGGCGGCGCGCGGGCGCATCAATACGCTGTTCATGGGCGGCATGTTCCTCGGCGGGGCGCTGGGTTCCAGCGGCGCGATGGCCGCCTGGCAGGCGGGCGGCTGGATGCCGGTAACGCTGTTTGCCGGCGGCGTGACGCTGCTGGCGCTGGTGGCGGCCAGTCGTCGGTAATCACGGGCGGGGTTCCGCCCGTGACGGGTATAACGATTACAGCGTATAGCGCACCGGCAGCAGCGCGGTGCGATCCACCGCGCCGTTGAGGCGTTTCATCACGGCATCGTACGGACACAGGGTGCCGACATCGGTTTTCTGGCAGCCGTTCATCGAGAATTCGCTGCGCAGCGGCGGATGGTCGTTATCCAGCGCGGTCAGCCCGCGAATCTGGTCCAGCGACTGCGCCTGGAAGTAGATGCGCACGAAGCGTTGGCTGGACTGCGGATTGCGCCAGCGTTCGAAGATCAGGCTGCCTGCGGGCGGGATATTGCCGCGCGGGTAGTCGCCCATCTGCCAGGTGAAGCCCAGCATGGCGCGCAGTTTGGCGATGTTGGTGTCGTGCGCTACGTACAGCAGCCATTTGGCGTCGGGCGGGGCGTCCGCCTGATGTTCCGGGTTGAGCGCCAGGGCTATCTGATTCATCAGTACCGAACCGCCGCGCCGCGCCACGTAAGGCAGGTCGTTGGTGAAATCGTAGTTGGCGGTCAGCAGCGGCATTAACGCGCCCACCGCGGCGGCGGTTCTGGCGTTGCCGAACGCCACCTGACCGAGCGGGTTGTTGTTGCTGTAGGCCAGCCGGATGGTTTCCGCCATGTTGGCCAGCGCTTCCGGCCCATGCAGCGAGAGGTTCCCTTTTTTGCTCTCTTTCACTTCCCATTTGGCGCTGAACGCCGGACAGGGTTTATCCGGCAGGCAGACCGCCTGTTTCAGGCGATCGATCGCCGGTTGCCACTCCGCCTGAATCTGCCCGGCGCTTTTGCCCTGCATCGCTTTTTGCAGATCGGCCTTCACCTGTTCCTGATCCACCGGCACGCCGGCGGTTTCGGCATGGAACAGCGGGTCGTTGTCTTCACTCTCCGGGCCGCGAATCACCACGCCGCAGCCGGGGAATACGCCATCCATCAGCGCCATTGCGGTTTCCTGCGTGCGTTGCAGCGGGCTGGCCCAGACAAACACGTCGTCGGACGCCGGGCAATTTTGGGTCAGCAGCCTGTGCTGGCGCAGGTACTGCCCTTCGTACCGTCCTTTTAGTACCGCCGCCGCATAACCGTGACCGGTCAGCTCGCCGTAATGGGTCAGCCAGGCAGGCCAGTTGCGTCCGGTGCCTTCCTGAATGGTTTTGACGTTGCCTTCGGTCGGCGGGCGTACGCCGTGGCGGCTTATTTCCACCACTTTTTCCAGCGTCCAGCCTGACGGAGCGGTTTCCGCCTGCGCGCCCAGCCAGGGTAACGCCGACAACAACAGCCCGGCGACGGTCTTGCGTGTGAATAACATAGTTAATCCTCGGGTACATGCCTTTTGGCTACCGCAAGGCTAAGCGATGGCGGTAGCGGGAAGAATATTTTTTCTATGTAAGAATCGTGGGATTTCTTTCAGCCTGTAAATAAGTTTGTTGAAGAGAAAATATCTTTTTGAGCCCGGCAATGATGTGAACGTCATCACTTTCACTCTGAAGGCCGTGAAATGAAAACAGAAAAGCCTGAATCATGAAACTGTCTTCTTTTTGCCGGTTTGTTGTCACAGAGCGCTTTTAGGCTTGGCGGATTAACACCGGGGTGTGATTTACGGAGACGTCATGAAGGCCAATAAAATACCGACGCTATTTAACCGCGGTGGGTTTGGTGGCTCAGGATTTATTGGCGCCGGGTTTATTGCCCCGTTGCTGATCCCGTTATTGCTATTCTGGGTGATTCCTTTTTTTTGCAGCCTCTATATCAGCCTCACCGACTGGGATTATATTTCGCCGGATTATCATGTCGTCGGTGTGGATAATTACCGTGATTTGCTGCAGAGCGACGATTTTTCCGGCGCGCTGGCAAACACGCTGGTGTTCGCCATCGCGGTGGTGATGCCGGTGGTGGCGCTGGGGCTGGGATTCGCGCTGCTGCTGCATCGCCGGTGTCGCGGGCAACGCTGTTATCAGGCGATGATCTTTTCTCCGTGGATTACCCCGACGGTAGCGGTTTCCGTGGTGTGGTCATGGGTGTTCGACTCTCGCGCCGGGCTGGCGAACCAACTGCTCGGGCTGTTCGGCGCGGCGGGCGTGCCCTGGCTGGAGCGGCCGGGCAGCGCCATGCTGGCGGTGGTGGCGGTCACGGTATGGCAGGGCATCGGCTGGACGATGATGTTCTTCATCAGCGCGCTCAACCGCATTCCCGCCGAGCTATACGAAGCCGCGCGGCTGGACGGCGGCAGCCGCGCTACACGCCTGTTAACCATCACCTTGCCGCTGATTTCCCCCACCACCTTTTTCCTGTTGATCGTCAATCTGGTGAATGCCGTTCAGGCATTCGATCAATTTCAAATGCTGACGCAGGGCGGCCCCGGCAATAGCACCCGCACGCTGATGTACCTGTTTTACCAGCAGGCGTTCCAGCAGTTCAGCATGGGACCGGCGGCGGCCAGCGCGGTGATGATCCTGTTGCTGGCGGGGTCGCTGTCGCTGGTCAACACCCTGATTGCCCGCCGCTGGGTCTATTTCTAAGGAGCATGGGTATGGTGTCGTCGCCGATCGCGCTGGCCGAACCGGTTGTTTCCGCTGCCGCCCGTCGCCCGGTTTTTCGCGGGCGGGGATTGCTGAAACACCTGCTATTGATGATGGCCGGCCTGCTGATGGTATTCCCGTTCGTGTGGATGCTGTCCGGCGCGCTGAAAACCAATGACGAAATTTTCCGCCATCCGCTGCAACTGTTGCCGTCGCATCCCGACTTTTCCTCATTCGCCGCGGTATGGCGCGAGACGCATTTCGGGCTGTTTATGTACAACAGCCTGACGGTGGCGCTGCTGACGTCGCTGCTGGTGGTGGTCAACAGTCTGCTGTTTGCCTACGCCGTTGTTCAGTGGCGCGGTAAAGCCGGCCGTTTGCTGTATGGCGTGGTAATGGCCTGTTATATGTTGCCCGGCGCGGTGACCTATATTCCCTGTTACATCATTCTGGCTAAATTGCATTTGCTGGATACCCATATCGGCCTGATTTTTTCCAACGCGGTAAGTGCGATGGGGGTGTTTTATTTACATCAGGCGCTGAAAAAAATTCATCCGTCATTAATGGAAGCGGCGCGTATTGACGGCGCCGGCGAATGGACGTTGCTGCGTACCATTGTGCTGCCGCAAATAAAGCCGGCGCTGGCTACGCTGTTTCTGCTTATTTTCATCACCAATTACAACAGCTACATGTGGCCCAGTCTGGTGATTACTTCGCCGTCGCTGAATTTAATTTCCATTGGTATCCGGCAGTATTTTATTTCCGGGGGAGACTACGGTTTTAACTGGTCGAATATCATGGCGGCCAGCGCCATTGTCGTGATGCCGATGCTGTTTTTATTCCTGTTGTGCCAACGAATTATCCTGTCCGGCTTTTCCGATAATGGAGTGAAAGAATAATGATGACCGTACGCAAAGGGTGGCGGTGTGTGAGCGGCGCGCTGTGCGCGCTGCTGCTGACCGCGCAGGCG
Organism: Dickeya sp. Secpp 1600; assembly: GCF_003049805.1. NCBI lineage: Bacteria > Pseudomonadati > Pseudomonadota > Gammaproteobacteria > Enterobacterales > Pectobacteriaceae > Dickeya > Dickeya sp. Secpp 1600. Next base: position 4,989,565 of record NZ_CP023484.1, on the reverse strand, counting down.
CAGGCCGCTACCGAGGTGAACTTCTGGTATTCCGGCGGCACCAAGCCGCAAAAAATGATGCTGACGCTGATCGACGAATTTAACCGCAGTCAGGATCAATACGTGGTGAAAGGCGCGTTGCAGGGTAATTACGATGAAACCTGGCAAAAATTACAGGCCGGCATGGCGGCGCAAAACGCCCCGGCGTTCGCGCTGTTGACCGCCTCGCAGGGAACGGCGCTGGCGGAGCGCAAGTTGCTGCGCGACCTGCGGCCGTACATGGACGACAGCTTCCATTTCACCGATTTTATCGGCGCGTTCCGCCGTCAGGTCACCCGGCCGAACGGCAGCGTTTACGGCCTGCCCGCCTACGGCACCACCCAGGTGCTTTACTACAACAAGGCGATGCTGGCGCAGCACGGTTTTACGCCGGATGACCTGAAAACCTGGCAGGGGCTGGCGAAAGTGGCGACGGCGGTCACCCAAAAAGACGCCGACGGCAACACCCGCTATTACGGCTGGGAGCCGATGTGGGGGCCGGGCAACCTGATTGACGCGGCGCTGTCCAACGGCGGGCGTATTCTCAGCGAAGACGGTAAAAAGGTGGTGATCGATTCGCCGGCGTGGGTGGAGGTTTGGGACAGCTTCCGCCGGTGGATTCATGAAGAGCGCATCATGCGCATTTATCACGGCGGTCAGGGCTGGGAATACTGGTACAAAACCATTGATGACGTGATGAAAGACCGGGCGCTGGGGTATACCGGTTCGTCCGGCGATCAGGGCGATCTCGACTTCCAGCGGCTGGCGGCGTTGCCTCAGCCGGGCTGGGGGAGCAATCCGGCGGCGCCGCAGGCGGGGGCGCTGATTTTCGTGATGCCAACCGGCACGCCGGAAGCGGCGGCGAAGGGCGCCTTTGCCTTTATGCGTTTCTACACCAGTGCGGCCAATACCGCCCGCTGGTCGATGTTCACGGGGTATATTCCAGTGCGTGAAAGCGTGTTGCAGGACACGGATTATCAGAAATACGTCGCCGCCAACCCGCAGGCGGCCGTGCCGGTGCAGCAGGCGAAATCCGCCAGTATGGATTTTATCGATCCGACCAAAGGCAAAATTCTGGATGCGCTGACCGTGGCCGCCGATCAGGTGGAAATCGAAAACAATCCGGCGCAACAGGTATTGACCGAGGCGGCCCGTAAAGCGCAAAAAGCGCTGGACCGCATCAATGAATAAGCCGGAGCTGACCCTTGCCGGTTGCCTGACGACAGGGCGTGGGCAAGTGGAGTTTACCGTGCCGGAGGGGGTCGACTGCCTGACTCTGACCGCGCACAACCGCAACAAAAGCTACCTGTATGCGTTTGTCTACGACGCCCGCCGGCAACTGCGCGCCAACCTGCTGATTGAGCCGGCCGCCAAGTCGGTGACCATCGCCGCACGGCGTGCGTTGCCGTTGGGCGGCATACCGGGGCCGCTGCCGCCGGGGGCGTGGCGGCTGGCGCTGTGCAGCATTCCGGCTCAGGCAAATCATCCGACGCAGGCGGATTACCAGATCACGGTGGCGTTCGATCCGCCGTTGCCGCCGCCGGACGAGATGCTGCTGACGGTGGCGCTGCGCGGCGACCATCAGGTGTGTTTTGACTATTCCGCCTGTCTCGAACCGGCGTCCCGCTGGTATCGCGGCGATTTGCACGCCCACACCCGGCTGTCGGACGGGCACAACGGCCTGACGGCGGCGGTGACGCTGGCGCAAGAGCATCAGCTCGATTTTCTGTTCCTGACTGAACATAACCTGTGCCACCCGGCGCTGCCGGCTGGAGGCCGTACCCTGTTCCTGCCTGCGCTGGAGGTGACCACCGACATCGGCCATTTCAATGTGCATGGTCCGCGCCGGGTGCTGACGCCGGAAGACGGGGACATGGCGCCGGAAACGCTGATCCGTCAGGGGCTGTCGCTGAATGTGACGGGCGACGGCAACATCAGTATCAACCATCCGATGATGCCGCCGTGGCACTGGCAGTATGCGGCGATGCCGCTGGCGCGCATCAACACGCTGGAAGTGTGCTGCGACCCGACCTGGCCGACGTCGGCCGCCGCCACCGAGCGGGCGTTGCAGTTCCTGAGCACGTTGTGGAACGGCGGCTGGCGCATCGCCGCCGTCGGCGGCAGCGATTGCCATCTGCGCCCGGACGAACGTTATGACGGCGCGACCCAGCCCTCGGTGTACGGCGACCCGACGACGCTGGTGTTTGCCCACGGCCTGAGCGGCGACGCCATTCTGCACGGATTGCGGCAAGGCCGGGTGTATATCGACCGGCAGTGCGGCCTGCGCTTCCGGTTTGACGACGGCGACGTGTTGCCGGGGCAGAATGTCGGGGCGCGCACGGTTCAGGCGACCCTCGTCATCGAAAACGATCGGCCGGGCTATGTGGCGGAATGCGTAGCGGGCGGAACGGTGATTGCGCGCCATGAACTGGGGCGCGACGAAGTGAGCTTTGCGCTGCCGCTGGCAAGCTGGCCGTGGTGCCGCATTGATATCCGCGGGCCGGACGGCGACTTTGCCGGGCTGATCAATCCGCTGTATAACGGCACTCACCCGATTTTCTCCTGCCAGACCTTCACCACCTGGGGCGAAGCGGTGGCGCGCCTGCCGAAATAGCGCGGGATGACGCTCCGTCGGCGTTATTGCGCCGGGTAATGAAAAGGGGGCGCGACTGGCGGCGGGTGGTGCCTCGCTGTGATTAATGGCATAGTCAGCGCCACCTGTCGGACGAAAGATATCAACGACGCCCTGATGCCAACCTCATTTTTATCGTGCTGGAGCGGCTGGCTGGAACGCCGCCAGACCGTCCTCTATCTGCTGACCATGCTGGTCGCCGCCGTGCTGGCGTGGCGCTGGCCGCCATCGGACGCGCTGGCGGAGGCGATTAACCCCGCGCTGGCGCTGATGCTGTTTGTCACCTTTCTGCAATTGCCGCTGTCCCGCCTGCTGGAGGCGCTAACCCATCTGCGCTTTATGCTGGCGCTGGTGGTGACGAACTTTGTGGCGATACCGCTGCTGGTGGCGTTACTGCTACGTCTGTGGCCGCTGGAGCCGCTGGTGGCGGTGGGTGTCGCCATTGTACTGCTGTGTCCCTGCGTCGATTATGTGGTGACCTTTTCGCATCAGGGCGGCGCGGATTCCCGATTACTGCTGGCGGCGACGCCTTTATTGTTGATATTGCAGATGTTGCTGCTGCCGTTATGGCTGCCGCTGCTGTTGCCGCAGACCACGGCGGTCACCATCGGGATGGCGCCGTTCCTGCACGCTTTTATCGTCCTGATGGCGCTGCCGTTGCTGTTGGCGGCCGTCGTTCAGCGCTGGGCGGCGCGAGATCCTGTCGGCGCGGCGGTGACCGGCTGGCTCGGGCTATTGCCGGTGCCGGCCACCGCGCTGGTGCTGGCGTTGATCATCGCGTTTGTGGTGCCGCGGCTGGGGCTGGCGACCGGTGCGGTACGGCAGGCGTTACCGATCTATCTGCTGTTTGCCGTGCTGGCGCCGGCGTTGGGCTGGCTGATGGCGAGGCTGTGGTCGCTGCCCGCGCCCTCGGGGCGGGCGCTGGTGTTCAGCGGCGCCACCCGCAACGCGCTGGTGATTTTGCCGCTGGCGCTGGCGATACCGGATGCGTTGCCGGTCATTCCGGCGGTAGTGGTGACGCAGACGCTGGTGGAGCTGCTGGCGGAACTGGTCTATATACGCTGGGTGCCGCGCCTGCGTTTTGCCGGCGGGCCGCCGCATTCCACCGCGCCATCCAGAAAATAACAAGAGGGAACCATGCGAGCATTTAAACAATTACGTGGGCCGGAACGGCTGATTCGGATGGGACAGTGGACCGTTGCGCTGCTGTTTGCCTATTTTCTGGTGATGATCAGCGCCGCGGTGCTGGAAGACCTGCCGTCGCTGAACCGTGAACCGGAGCGCAGCAGCTTTATCGATCAGACCGCGGTGGACGCCCAGAAAGCGCGCATGGCGCCGATTCAGGCGGCGCAGGAAACGCTGGACAACACGCTGGCGGATAAACGGGAGGCGCGCGAAATGGCGCTTAACGATTACGCCAAAGCCAAGGCCAGCTTCGACAACTGGCGCGCCACCCGCAGCAGTACCGAGCTGTCCGATCAGAACCCGGAGGTGATCAAGCGCAACCATGAGCTGGATCGCCTGCTGGCGGTGCAACAGCAACTGGATGGGCAAATCGCCGATCTGCAAAAACAGAAAGCGCAGTTGCAGCTTCAACTGACGCCGATAACGCTGGCGGTCAGCCAGTTGTACGGCGATGCGGACGCACGCTATGGCGAGGCGCTGCACAAGGCGGAACTGCAGGCGTTTTTCATCCGGCTGGCGTTTGTCGGCCCGCTGCTGCTGGCGGCGCTGTGGCTGTTTCGTCGTTATCGCAGCGGTAACCAATGGCCGTTCGTGTGGGGGTTCATTCTGTTCGCCCTGTTCGGCTTCTTTGTCGAACTGGTGCCGTATCTGCCGAGTTTCGGCGGCTACATTCGTTACGGCGTCGGGGTGGTGCTGACCTATTTCGGCGGGCGGGCGTTGCTGCGCTGGTTGCAGACGTATCTGGAACGTAAGAAGCAGGAGCAGGCGGCCTCGCAGGAAGAACGCAAGGAGTCGATTCACTACGAAGCGGCGTTGACGTCGCTGGCGCGCAACCAATGCCCCGGCTGCGACCGCCCGCTGATCCTGCAGGGCGGCGGCGCCCCGGCATTCTGCATGCATTGCGGGCTGCAACTGTTGTCGCAGTGCCCATCCTGCGGGTTGCGTAAAAACGCCTTCTATCACTACTGCCCGGATTGCGGCGCGCCGGCCGAAACGTCGAAAAGCTAAAGAATCACAGCGTCAGGCGCATTACAGGGTCAGGCGCATCGTCGTCAGTTCCAGCCCCTGATCGCCGAACGGGGCGGCGGCGGTGATGTGAAAACCGAGCGACTGATAGCAGCGCAGCGCGCTGTGGTTATGGGTAAACACCGACAGCGATACGGCTTGCGCCTCAAACCGCTCCGCTGCCTGTCGGATGGCGGCCTGCAACATCGCGCGCGCCAGCCCGCGCCCGCGGTACGCCGGGTCGATGAACACCCGGCACAGCCGGCTGTGGCGCGGTTCCACCTGATACAGTTCGACAAATCCCACGATAGCGCCCTGATGCTCAAACAGATACGGGGCAAACTGCGGGTTAGCCAGATGATCGGTAATCTGCGTGGTGGTGAGTGGGAACGAATACGTGGGGCCGCCCCACAGCAGATTCAGTTCGGCGCTGTCTACCCAGCGAATCAGGCGCGGGTAATCCACCAGCGTAAAATCGATAAGCGACATCAGGCAGGTTTCCTTACAGCATCCGTGACTGGCGGCAGGCGGCGCCCGCCTGCAGATAACGCGCCATCTCGTCTTCCGGCACCATGCCGCCGCCGGTGGCCCAGATAACATGGGTGCCTTGCCGGCAACGCTGCGGCGTCAGCGGCGCGCGCCGGCGGTAGCCCTGATTTTCCTGCAACAAACGCAGAAAACCCGGCGCGCCCGCCAGCGCGGACGGCTCCAGCAGAATCTGCTGGGTTTCGTGCATCACATGCAGTAGCGCCAGCATTTCTTCATCCGTCAGTGTGTAGTAACCGTCGATCAGCCGCTGCATGGCGTTGCCGACAAAGCCGGACGGCCGACCGACCGCCAGCCCGTCCGCGGTAGTACGGTTGCTGATGCCGAAATCCTGCACCGCCAGCCGATCGTGCAGGCCGGTGTAGACGCCCATCAGCATGCAGGGGGATTCGGTCGGTTCAGCGAAAATGCAGTGCACGTGATCGCCAAACGCCAGTTTCAGCCCGAAACTGATGCCGCCGGGCGCGCCGCCGACGCCGCAAGGCAGATACACGAACAGCGGATGATCGGCGTCCACCACCCGGCCCTGCGCGGCAAACTGCGCTTTCAGCCGTTCGCCCGCCACCGCGTAGCCCAGAAACAGCGAAGTCGAGTTTTCGTCGTCGATAAAGTGGCAGCTCGGGTCGGATTGCGCTTCCCGGCGGCCTTGCGCCACCGCCTGACCGTAATCGCCGTCGTATTCCACCACCCGCACGCCGTGCGCGCGCAACCGGTCTTTCTTCCACTGGCGGGCATCGGCGGACATGTGCACCGTGGTGTCAAACCCCAGCCGGGCGCTGGCGATGCCGATCGACATCCCCAGATTGCCGGTAGAGCCAACCGCCACTTTGTGGCGATGGAACAACTGCTGACAGTCGTCGTCCAGCAGGCGGCGATAGTCATCGCTTTCCTGCAGTAAGCCGTGACGCAACGCCAGCTGTTCGGCGTGGTACAGCACCTCGTAAATGCCGCCGCGCGCTTTGACCGACCCCGCCACCGGCAAGTGGCTGTCCAGCTTCAGTAACACGGAGGATGGCGCATCCAGCCCCGCCTGCCGGGCGATTGCGGCGGCAAACGCCGGCACCGGCACCAGTTCGGACTCGATGATGCCGTGGCTGGCTGCCAGTTCCGGAAAAGCCTGGCGCAGAAAAGGCGCGAACCGTTGCAGGCGCTGGCTGGCGTCGGCTACGTCGGCATCAGTCAGCGGCACGTCGCCCAGCGCGTCGCGTACGGGGACCACGGCCGGATTAAACCAGCACACCGGTTGGCGGTTAACCAGCGGTTCCAGCAGTGGAAAGTCGTGGAACCATTGTGGCAAGGATTTACCGTATACGGCGTCAGCCATGATCGTTGTCTCCAGTAAACGGCGGGCGCGTGCCCGCTGCGAATCATCGACGTTTATCATGCCTGCGTTAGCGGGGATTTGCCTACCGTCATCGCCGGACGGGTGTTTGTTAATAAGGATTTGTTTTTTCTAATCATAGGGATATGTCGGATTCCCTACCCTATACAGAATTTTTATACCCGCATAACCGGCTTTTACGACAAATTTACCGCCTGACCGGTAGCCTGACTGCGTGTTCCCGGAGCGGCGCTAACCGAATGCGGGCGGGCATCGTTGAGGGGATCGGACAACCGATGGCGACACGGCTTAGATACGCTGTGCGGCAGGCCCATTTCATGGGGGAAGTGAGCCTGCCATAGCGGATCTCCCGAGGTGAGGAGGCAATCATGAAAGTAAACAGGCTGGCGGCAGGCGGGGTGTTGCTGATGCTGCCGTTATGCGGGCTGGCTATTGCGCCTTATCCGGCGGATGGCAATCGTGAATTTACCGAGGCGCAGCGGGCGGAGATCCGCCGGATTGTGACGGAATATTTGCTGGCGCACCCGGACAGGGTTCAGGCGATAGGCCAGACACCGGCGATCGACGGATGCATGCCGGTGCATCCGGCGGCCGGCAACAGTAAGCCCGGTTCGTGCGTCAACACGCTGTGGGTGTGCCCGCCGCAGTAAATCCGGCGGGGAAAAGGCGGAAAGACATGAATAAATATTGTTCACATATTTTGAAAGATATCTGCAAATAAACCCGGTTTTAACGTCGCGTTAACAGGTCTATTATCACTTCCATCGAAGGCGAGAACGCCTCCTGAAAAGAATACTCACCCCATTCAACGTGAAGGATATTGACCATGAAAGCTATCAAAAATATTGTTGCAGTTATCGCCCTGGCTACCGTTTCTTTCGGCACCTTCGCTGCGACCACGTCCACTGCGACTGAAGTACAGCAGTCCGCCAGCCTGTCCGTCGGCACCGTCAGCGCGACAGCCGCTACGCTGGACGGTCTGCAGGCCAGCCTGTCGGAAAAAGCCAATGCGGCCGGCGCCAAATCGTTCCGCATCATCTCCGCCACCTCCGGTGAAAACCAGATGCGCGGTGTGGCTGAATTGTACAACTGATAACCGGTTTATCGTTATCATCAGCAACAATGGCCGCCTTCGGGCGGCTTTGTTGTTTCTGATATTTGGCTATATATATGAATAAAGCGCATTAATAATATTAAGAACATCTAAAATATTAAGGTGTCGATATTATTAAACTCCTCTTGTGACATTCTTATTAAATTATTTTCATAAAATTTTCATTTTTAATAATTTGGTATCATAATTATTTATTGATATAAAATTATTGTAGTAATTATATATTATGATGCTATTTGTATTGTCAATGTGAATCTCATAGGTTGTTTTCTTTATTTTTTTGTCTGTTCCACTCCTCAGTGAAAATAAATTATTTCAGCCAGCGTTAAGGAGAACACATTGAAACTCGCGCTTGATTATATTAAAGCTCAGGTTGTTGAGAATGGAGAGAACATCGCGGTCGTCGATGAAAGTCGCTCTGTTACATATTCGCAACTTGATAAGCTTTCCGATGCAGCAGGAATGCGTTTGTTAAATGCCGGAGTGCAGAAAAATCAGATAGTTTGTATCTCTTTCGGGAGAAGCGTTGAGACTATTATCGCGCTGTTGGGCGTGTTGAAGGCGGGTTGCTGTTATATGCCTATCGAGGTGGACCTTCCTGAAGCCAGAAAGAAATATCTGCTGGATAATTCGAATAGTCGATTTCTTATATCCAGGCGGGGTGAGGAAGTAAATTGGGTTACAGATAGCATTCAGATTATTGACATACTTGATAACGAAAAATCAACATCTGATGCACGAGCCTTATCTGATATTGAAATTAATAAAAACGATCCTTTTTTTATCACTTATACATCAGGCTCAACCGGTAATCCTAAAGGCGTTGTTAATACCCATCTTGGTGTTCTGAATAATATATCCCACCAAATTGAAACCTATAATATCAATCACCAGGATGCATTTTTACAGCAATCCGCGCTTTCCTTTGATGCCGCCGTCAGGGAGATATTCTGTGCTCTGATGAGCGGCGGGCGGCTGGTCGTCCCCAAACAAGGGGGGCAACGTAATCCGGAATATTTGTGTGAACTGATGATCAGGCAGAACGTGACCCTGATTCAGGTGGTGCCGTCAATGCTGCGGGCCCTTCAGGCTTGTGAGCTTTTCCCCCGTTGTAAGCAGTTAAGGATGGTGGCGACCGGGGGCGAGGTGCTGGATAAGCAGCTTATTGATAGCCATTTTGCCTGTTTTGATATCCCATTACTGAATATTTATGGTCCGACCGAGTGTGCGATTAACGTAACGGATTACCTGGTCACGTCCCCGCTGAATGGCGATGCGCCGATTGGCAAAGCGATCCGCCAGGTGGATTTGCGCTTGCTGGATAATGCAGGCCATGAAGTGGCGACAGGAGAGGAAGGCGAGCTTTATATCGGCGGCGATTGTCTGGCGCAGGGGTATCTCAATAACGCGGCGGCAACAGATGAAAAATTCCTTACATTAAAATCATTTGGCAATAAGCGTTATTACCGGACGGGCGATCTGGTGCGTCAGAACGAGCGTGGCGAATTGGTCTTTGTCAGCCGTATTGATAGTCAGGTAAAAATTCGTGGAGTGCGTATTGAACTGGGTGAAATCGAATCTGCGGCGCTGACTATTCCGGGTATTCACGGTGCTGCTGCCGTATTGGCCTATACCCGTCTGTCAGACAAGCGGATCTGCCTGTTCTATGACATCCGAGGCGCCATGCCGGTCAGTGAGCAGCAGGTACGCGCGGCGCTGGAGCGGGTGCTGCCTCAAGAGGTCGTCCCTTCGGTTATCCGCGCTATGGATAAGCTGCCTAAGTTGCCGAATGATAAAATTGACAGGCAACGGCTGCTGGCAATGGCGAATGAACAACTGAGCGCGCCGCGCCAGACGATTAATGAACACCATTTGCGCACACAGGAAGAGCGCGATGTACACCGGATATGGTGCTCGATTTTAAACCTTGATGCCATTGCGGCGGATCGCTCCTTTGTTTCGGTCGGCGGTGATTCAATAAAAAATTTCATGGTTTATAACGAGCTAAAAAAACAGGGATACCGGATCACATTTGATGCGCTTTATGCGGCAAAAACTATCGCCGGGCAGGCATCGATATTGAAAAGCGGGAACGATAACGATATTGAGGCGGATCGGGTGGTTAATCTGCAGCAGTCCGCTTACAAGACGAGCCGCGTACAAAGTAATCTTTTGTTTTTACAGAAATTGTCACCACAATCGACGGCCTATAATCTCCCGATGGATTTTGTGATCTCGGGTGAGTTGGACAGCGACAGACTCAATGCTGCACTGCAAAAATTGATTGCTGACAATCGGGTATTGGTTACCCGATTTGACGATATCGGCGGGCAATTTTTCCAGGCCGCCAGATCTGAAGCGCGCCTTGAAATCGTACGCTGCCAGTCAGAGCAGGAGCTGACGGCGCAGCGTATTCGTCCGTTTGATCTGTTTAATGCGTTGCCGCTACGCGTTGCACTGTATCGGGAGAGTGCGCAGACATGGCAATTATCCGTTGTTATGCACCATGTCATCAGTGATGGCTGGTCACATAATTTATTCATTCAGCAATTATCGGATAACTATAATGATATCCAGAGCGTGAACGATATCCAGAGCGTGCGGGATGAGTCGCACATCGATTATTTTAGCTACGCCGAATGGGAGCGCCGTCAGAACGACAGCCAGCATGTTGAATACTGGGCTGAAAAACTGAAAGGCGCGCCGGAACTTCTGGAATTGCCGACCGATTACTCCCGACCGGGGGTGTTTTCCTTCCACGGGGCGCACCGTTGGTTGACTATCCGCGCGGCGGAGTATCAACCGCTTGTGGCGCTGGCCAGAGAAGAAGGGTGTACGCCATATGTCGGCCTGCTCTCAGCCTATGCCGTTTTGCTGGCGAAATATACCGGACAGCGCGATATGGTGATCGCGACTCCGGTGACAAACCGGGTCCGGCATGAGGTTGAAAGCACCCTGGGCTATTTTGCCAATACCCTGCCGATACGCATTTGTTTTCAGGATGGCATGACGCTGCGGGAGTTGTTGCGCCAGATTCAGACAACGCTTGATGAAGGCATGTTGCATCAGTCCTACGATATCGCCAGCGTCATCGACCGGCTGAATATCGGCAGCAACCTGGGGTATAACCCGCTCTATCAGACCCTGTTCGTGCTACAGCAGGACGAAACGCCGCTGACACTCTCCGGATTGCAAGTCGACAGGCATCGGCGCTCCTCTCAGGGGGCGAAGGTTGATGTTCAGTTCTCTCTGTTTCGGGACCACCATACCGACGATCTGACCCTGGAAATCGAGTACGCCACGGATTTATTTGGCGAGTCAACGATAGCGCGCTTTGCGCAGCACTGGCGGAATCTGCTGGTGAATATGGCAAGCCAGCCCGACAGTGCCGTTCTGCCATGCCCAATGATGAGCCCTGACGAGATAAAGCACGTTACCTGTGACTGGAACCGCACCGCGTATGACTATGGTGATGGCAATATCGTCTCGTTCATTTATGACTCGATAATGCGTCGCCCGGAGAAAACCGCGCTGGAATATGAAGATATTCGGCTTAGTTATGCGGAGTTGGGGGGGCATGTTGCGGCTTTGGCGGCGGAACTCAAGCGACAGGGGGTCGCTAAAGGGGACTTTGTCGGCGTTTACATGAATCGGTCGCCCGAGATGGTAGTGAGCCTGTTGGCCGTGCTGTTTGCCGAAGCGGTTTATGTTCCGATGGATCCGAATTACCCTGCGGACCGTATCGAATACATGCTGTCCGATTCACAACCGCGACTGGTGCTGACGCAAGCGGGGCTGCGTATGCCTGGTCATGGCGATAATGCCTTTTTCACTGTGGATATTCGCCGACTGACCGGCGTTGGGCATACGGCATTGGCGCTGCCGCAACTGACGGCAGACGACGCCGCCTACATGATTTATACCTCCGGCTCGACGGGCAATCCCAAAGGGGTGGTGAACACCCATCAAGGCGTGTTCAACCGCCTGGCCTGGATGCAGAAAGCGTATCAACTCACTACGCATGACGTCATTTTGCAGAAAACGCCGTTCAGTTTTGATGTTTCGGTCTGGGAATTCTTTTGGCCGCTGATGTACGGGGCAACGCTGGCGGTGGCAAAACCTGAAGTTCATAAAGATCCGCAAGCATTGCTGGAGGTCATTGGCCGTAAAGGCGTCACCACCCTGCATTTTGTTCCTTCCATGCTATCCCTGTTCCTGGAGCAGAACGGCGTGATGCGCCATACCCCGCTCAAACGCGTCTTTTGCAGCGGAGAGGCATTACCCAACAATACGGTGGTTGCGTTCCGGGAAAGCTTGCCGGGCGTTGAGTTGCATAATCTGTACGGCCCGACGGAAGCGGCGATTGATGTGTCTTTCTGGTCCTGCAACCAGGGGTTGAAGGGGGGTAAGGTGCCGATCGGCCGGCCCATCGACAACATTCAGCTGTACATTCTGGATGAGTTTATGAGCCCGGTGCCGGTTGGCGTGAAAGGGGAGTTGTATATCGCCGGCGTCGGCTTGGCCAGGGGGTATCACAATAAGCCGGAGCTGACCGCCAAAGCGTTCATCCGCAATCTGATCAACCCGGCGCTATCGCCCGTTATGTATAAAACCGGCGATGTGGCGCGGTTTGACCGCGATGGCGATATCGAATACCTCGGCCGGGTAGATAACCAGGTCAAGCTCCGTGGTTTGAGAATTGAACTGGGTGAGATTGAAAGCCAGTTGGAAAATATCTCCGGCGTGAAAGAAGCGATTGTCAGTGTGCATAAGTCGCGCTCCGGGCAGGAACAACTGGTGGCGTACTACACCGGCGAGGGTGAGCACGAGGCGTTTGAGCATGCTCTTGCGAAAGTGCTGCCGGAATTCATGGTGCCCAGCCTGTATATTCGGCTGGATGATTTCCCACTCTCCCCCAATGGCAAGAAAAACAGGAAGGCGTTGCCTCATCCCGATGCCTATCAACAGGAATCACGGATTGTTGCGCCGGTAACGCAGCAAGAAAAGGCGCTGGCGGCGGTATGGTCGTCACTGCTGAAAATCGAGGCGATTTCGCGTGACGGCGACTTTTTCCGTCTGGGCGGGGATTCCATTGTTTCATTGAAGCTGGTGTCCCGGCTGAAAGAACTGGGCTATGAGATAACGCTTCGGGACGTTTTCCAGCATCGTAAGTTATCAGATATGGCAGCGAGACTGGTGACGACGCAAGCGCATCTGCCGTCGCAAGACTACGTTCGTCGCCGGTTTGTTTCTGATGACGAGGCGGGCAAACTGCCTGTCGGCTGTAGCGATGCCTGGCCGGCGTCTTTGCTGCAGACCGGAATGCTGTATCACTCTGATCTGCATGCGCATACCTATCACGACGTGTTTTATTTTGTGTTCGCGTTCGATAAACACGACAGCGCCGCTTTCCAGCGTGCGGTGCGGCAACTGGCTTGTAAGCATCCGGTGCTGCGCAGCGCCTTTGATCTGGCATCCTGCAATGTACCCATGCAATTGCTGTTTGAGAACGCAGAGATCCCTTGCAGGTATGTGTACGATGACGGGGCCGCTGACGCGCAACTGAAGGCGGCGTTTGATGATTGGGTAGCGATTGAAAAACAGCGTCCTTTTGATTTTGCCGCAGGTCAGCTTTTCAGGATCAATGCATTGCAGAACCCCACCTCGTTGGTGGTTGGTTTCAGCTTCCATCATGCCATTCTGGATGGATGGAGTGTGGCGTCGCTGGTGACGGACCTGGTGCTGTTTTATCGTCAGGAAACGATAGCTGCCGGCTCGGTACAGGAAACGGAACTGCTGATTCAGCCCATCGTTGCTCAGCAGGAAGAAGAAGCCCGACAGAATCAGGAAATACGGTCATTCTGGCAGCAGTATTTGCAGGCGCTACAGGTAGCTGAGCTTCCCAGTCTGGCGGACGGCGACGGCGCGGATTACGTCTGGCAGAGCCGGGGGCGGGTATGGCCTGCTTCGCTGGTAACCGCAGTTGATGCGCTGGCCAGCGATGTAGGGGTATCCGTCAAAACGGTGATGCTTGCCGCGCACCTGCAGGTGCTGGGCATGATCACCAACACGCAGGATGTATCCACGGGTTGCACCATGAATGCGCGTCCGGCAATGGAGCAGGTGGATGCCGCTGCCGGGCTGTTCCTGAATACGGTGCCGGTGCGCGTGAATATCGAACGTACGAGCTGGCGTGAGCTGTGTCTGGCGGTCCATGAGGCGGAACATCAGTTGATTGGCTACCACGTTATGCCGTTGGCCGACATTCAGAAGCTGGCGGAGCAGAGTTCTCTGTTCGACAGTAACTTCAACTATGTGGATTTCCATGTCTACGATCGCCTTTCCTCGCTCGACGATCTTGTGCTGAAGCACGCCAGCTATTTTGAACAGACAAACTTTGATTACCTGGTTAACTTCATCAATAACAAGTTCACCCGTCAGATGGAAATCACGGTCAATTACAACGCCAGCCGGTTTACCGCCGAGCAGATTGATCGCTATCTTGGCTATTACCTCGCCGTGCTGGGTGCGATGTCCGCTGCACCGGATGCCGCGATGCAAACGACGGATCTATTGTCCGAACGGGATTGTTTTGAACTGAAGGTGCCGAAAGCGACCGACCGCGTTTTCCGGGAAAAGAGTATCAAGGCGAGATTCGAGCATATTGCGGCGACCTACCCGGAAAAGAAAGCCGTGGTTTTCGAAAACCGCTATATCACCTATCGGGCTTTGAACGAACGCGCGAACCGTATCGCCAGCTATCTCATCAACCAACGTGGCGTCAGACCGACGCAGCGAGTCGGCGCATTTTGCTCCCGAAATCTGGATGCAATCGTCTGCCTGCTGGCGATCGTGAAAACGGGAGCCACCTATGTTCCTATTGACCCCGCCTATCCGCAGGAGCGCATCGATTACATCATTCAAGATGCCGGTCTGGAGGTGGTATTAACGACGGATGAAGCCGGTTCGTTCGGGAATCGCACTTTCCTGAATATTTCCAGAGTGGACAGTGCCGGGTCTTCGAATCCCAGCGTTGAGGTCGCACCGGATGATCCGTTGTACATCATCTACACGTCAGGTTCGACCGGGAATCCGAAAGGGGTTCTGGTTGCCAATCACAACGTTCTGCGGCTATTCGGCAGTACTCAGCATTGGTTTGATTTTTCATCGGATGATGTCTGGACGCTGTTCCATTCGCTTTCGTTCGACTTTTCGGTGTGGGAAATGTGGGGCGCATTGCTTTATGGCGGCAAGCTGGTCGTGGTTTCTCCCGGCGAAGCCCATGATATTACTCGCATGGTCGATCTGACTGCGCTGCATCAGGTCACGCGCCTGAACATGACGCCGTCGGCCTTTGAGCTGTTTAAGAATGAGGCGTTATCTCGCGATATCCGGCCTACGTTTAGCCTACGGTCCATCATCTTTGGCGGCGAGGCGTTGAATATTGCAGGGTTGAGACCCTGGTTCGAACACTATGGCGATCGCCGTCCGCGGTTAATCAATATGTATGGCATTACGGAAACCACCGTACACGTGACCTATCGCGAAATTACCCAACGTGACTGTGATGGCACCCGCAGTCTGATTGGCGAACCGATACCGGATTTGACGGTTTCGTTGCTGAACAAGGCGCTACAGCCGGTCCCCGTAGGAACGCCGGGGGAAATCTTTGTCGGCGGCAGCGGGGTTACGTTGGGTTACCATGAGCGGGATCAGTTGAATCGCGAGCGTTTTGTTACATTGAAAAGCGGAACACAGACCTTCCGCGCTTACCGGTCCGGCGATATCGCCCGCAGGATGCCGAATGGCGACCTGGAGTATCTGGGACGTGAAGACGCCCAAGTGAAAATCAATGGCTACCGGATTGAGGTTCAGGAGGTAGATGCCGCGTTGTCGAAAGTGGACGGCGTCATTCAGTCAACGGTGGTGGTGTTGAAACGGGACAACGGCGGTAAGGCGCTGGCCGGTTATTACCAACTGGCTGTCGGGACTTCGATGGATGTCGGAGCCTTGCGTCAGCAGCTTCAGGCGTTACTCCCCTCGCACATGATCCCGGCTTATCTGGTTGAGGTCGAGAAGTTCGCTATAACGGTAAATGGTAAGCTGGACCGTAAATCGCTCCCCAACCCGTTTGATAACGTGCTGAATACCCAAGCGTATATTCCACCGGAAACCGCGCCGCAGGCGATGCTGGCCGCGTTGATTGCGCAAGAGCTGGGGCTGGAGCGAATCGGCATTGATGATAGTTATTTCACTCTGGGCGGCGATTCCATTCACGCGATCCGGATTGTGGCGAAACTCAAGCAAGCCGGGATGACTCTCAAGGTCAGTGATATGTTCAGGTTGCAGACGGTCAGAAAGATGGCTGAGTGCCTTTCTCGAGACAGTCAGCGGGAAGCCGCATCTCTGACTCCTTTTGCTTTGCTGACGTCGGAAGAGCGGCGACAGATACCTGCGGGTGTGGTGGATGCGTATCCGGCAACGCTGTTGCAACAAGGGATGATTTATCACTCCGAACTGGATGTTCGCCAGGGCGTCTTCCATGACCTGTTGTGTTATGAACTTGCATTGCCTTACGACAGCGAGCACTTCCGAACGGCGTTGCAATCGTTGATTGCCGAACATGATGTACTGCGTACCTCGTTTGACTTTAGCCGCTACGGTCAAATCATGCAGATTGTGCATGGTTATGTTTCATTGCCACTGACGGAAATGGATATTTCACATCTGTCTGCTGCGGAGCAGGAGCGCTTTATCGATCGCTGGTTTGAGCAGGAGAAACAGACCGGTTTCAACTGGACAACTGCGCCGGTCGGCCGTTTCTTTGCGATTCGCTGTACAGAAGAAACCTTCCATTTCGCCTTCAGTTTCAATCACTGCATTCTGGACGGATGGAGCCTGGCAAACCTGATGACGCAGTTGCTCAACGTCTACACCGGCCTGCTGGCGGGCAAGCCCGCAGTGCTGCCGCCGCGTGAGACTCGACTGAACTACCGTGACGTTGTGGCGCACGAGATTGCATCCCGCAGCAGTGCAGAAAGTTCAGCCTTCTGGCGATCGTATCTGGCTGATTATCGGTATAACGCGTTGCCCAGAACTCAGGCCGCGGTTGCTACGCGATGGAGTGAGCGCACGTTACGGTATGCGCCTGATATTACGACCCGTCTGAAAG
Source organism: Dickeya sp. Secpp 1600 (assembly GCF_003049805.1). Taxonomy (NCBI): domain Bacteria; kingdom Pseudomonadati; phylum Pseudomonadota; class Gammaproteobacteria; order Enterobacterales; family Pectobacteriaceae; genus Dickeya; species Dickeya sp. Secpp 1600. Next base: position 4,972,551 of record NZ_CP023484.1, on the reverse strand, counting down.
ATCGGGCCAATGTGTATGGTGTGTCGCTTAATCAGTTGCTGTTGGCGTGTCACTGTGTGTCATTGCAAGTGATAACGGGAGAGCGTGATATCACGACCGGGGTATTTGGCAATATTCGATTGGAACAGGAAGGCGGGGATAACACGATCGGCCTGCATCTGAATATCCTGCCGTTCCGCCTTCAGATGGATGAACGCATACCGATGGCGCAGCTCGTCGGCGCTGTGGCTGAGAATTATACCGAGGTACTGGCACACCGTAATTACCCATACGCGATGATTCAGCGCGATGTCGGCGCGCAACGACTGACCGAAACGGCGTTCAATTTTACGAATTTCCATGTGTATGGCAGCGCGCTTGACGACCAGCGTTTCATCGGCCGGATTCGCTGGTTTGAGCATGCCGACTTTGCGTTACTGGTGAATGTCGGTATCGATATCAAGACCGGTGGTATCAATATTATCTTTAACGCCAACGGGAAGGTGGTCAGCGACGAGCAATTACAGGTTATTCATGCAGTGTATGACCGGGTTATCAACGATGTGCTGGCGACCCGCGAGCCGGCTTATCCGGATTTGCATCGGATGGCGAAAGGTCTGGGTTCCGGTGGTTGCAGTCGCTATGATGCTTATGATCGCCGGTTTTCGATCCCGCTGTCCGGTGAGCGGGATGTTGCGTCCGTGCTCGGTACCCTCTGGCTGAGGGAGACACGGCAAGCGTCGGTTCATGCCGCATTGGATTCGCTGACGGTGCTGCGGCTATCGGTCAGGATTGAGAATGAATTGGGCGTCAAAGTTCCATTCCATATTCTGTTCCAATCCAACGCGTTCGAACAGGTAACGGAATATCTGCATTCAGCGATGTCTGTTTCTGATTAAAGCAAATAAGGAAAGAGGTTCACTGGCGTGGGCCTCTCTTTTTTACAGGAGTGAATATGCATACAAGACATAATCATATATGGATCATGGTCATTATGGCCGTGTTTTTCTGGGGCAGTAATTTTAATGCCATTGCGGAACTGGATGCCAACCTGCCGCCCATCATTTCGTCCATTGTTCGATTTGTTATCGCGTCGGTTATTTTTTCTTTTACCCTTTTTATCTTCAAAGGTCGGGATATTTCTCTTTCCATAAAGGACGTGCTTTCGCTCGCTTTATTAGGCTTTCTGGGGATTTTCTGTTTTAACTATGCGATCTTCGCAGGGATGAAATCGACATCGCCTATTAACGGGGCGCTAATCATGGCCAATATGCCATTGGTGAGCATTCTGTTTTCCCGGTTATTGCTAAAGGCCAAAGTCACGCTGGCTCAATATATTGGGTTGATATTGGGTGTCTTTGGCGTGTTTTTGGTTATCGCCAAGGGGAATTTCTCTTCCCTGCGGTATAACAGCGGGGACCTCTGGATCATCGTGTCCTGTGCCTGTGGCGGTTTATATGCTGTTTTGACCAAAAAGCTGATCACCCATGTTCCTCCCGTGCAGGCAACCCGATGGACCATTCTGTTTGGTACTGCATTTATGTTGGTGTTTGCAGCGCTGACGCACGACATCAGCTATGACTACCTGTCGATATCCCAACTCTCCTATACGTTATTGGCTTATATGGCTATTGCCGGGACAGTACTGGCCTATTACTTCTGGGTCAAAGGGTGCCAGGTGCTGGGGCCGGAAAAAACCTCAATTACGACTAACCTGACGCCGGTCTTTACGCTGGCTATCAGTTTTATTATGGGAAAAACCGTCGAGCCTATCCAGATAATCGGCATGGCGGTGATCATCATCGGGGTATTGCTGGGCACCGGTTACCTCAGGAATATCCGTTTTTTTCCGCTGGGAAAGAAACTGGCCCGGAAAGAAGGCGCCTGAACAGGTGATTTGGCTATTCGTCTGATGCAAGGAGAGAAGATTTATATGGATATGCTGTCCGCCGGAATATTCACGGTTTTCAGGCCCAACCCCGCAGCCAGAATCCGGTTGTTGTGTATTCCCTATGCCGGCGGCAGCGCGAATCTGTATCAACACTGGCATGAGTATTTGCCGGAAGACGTGGAAGTGGTGGTGGCCCAGTTGCCTGGGCGGTCATACCGGTTATCGGAGCCGCCGCATGAAAGTATGTCGGCGGTGGTAAGCGAACTGATGACGTATATACATCAAGTGCTGGATCGGCCGTTGATCATTTTTGGGCATAGCCTGGGAGGGTGTATCGGGTTTGCTCTGATGGTGGAGTTGCAGCGCCGCGGGTTGCCATTGCCGGCGTTTTTTATTGGCTCTGCCAGCCGTCCCCCTCATCAATTGCAGCTTGCCAGAAAAACGCACCATGTTTCGGATGAAAAATTTATCGATATGCTGAGAGAGATGAAAGGGACGTCGGAAGAGATACTGAATTCCAATGATATTATGGCCATGCTATTGCCGATGCTGAGAGCAGATTTCAAAATTTCGGAGACGTACCAGTATACCGATACCTTAAAGTACGCTGTTCCCGCGATGTTCTTTTCCGGCGATGGGGATCGCTATTTGCCTGCTGAGCGAATTGCGCTGTGGCAGGAACTGTTTAGTTCCCGCGTTACTTTTGCCTCCTTTCCGGGAGGGCATTTTTTTATTCATGACCACATCAACGATATTACTCAAATCATTAAAGGTATTGCGGCTGATGTTTTGAATAAAACGGATGGGAAATAATAGGGACGGAATACGCGATCATGATATCGCCGAGTCGAGAGAAAAAGAGGATGGTAGACGCCGGTGCCGGGTTTATTGAGCGGATAGGCGTTATTAACCGCACGCGAACGGAAATATTTACCGTAGGGTGGGGAACGTTTCAGATTGCTCATTTTAACGAGCGACTTTTTCATCTTTATAATATCACTATACCGCCGGTCATTGCCTCGTCGGTGAGAAAGCGGCAAGCGGAATTTCTGGCCGGGCGTGTTGTCGCGGCCACGGCGTTGAAGTCTTGCGGCGTAGCCTATCCGGCGATTGAGATACAACCTGACAGGGCGCCTCGATGGCCTGCCGGTTATATCGGATCAATTTCTCATACGAATGACCGTGCGGTTGCGGTTGTTGCAAGCAGCCAGCATCATACTGCCGTCGGTATTGATGTAGAAAGAATCATGGATAGCGCTACGTTAATGCAGGTTCTCCCGGCGATTACCGTAGGGGATGAATGGCGCAGGGTTGAATGTTCAGGAAGTGGGTTATCAGTAGAACAGCTTGGTACGCTGATCTTTTCTGCTAAAGAGAGCCTTTTTAAGGCGCTAAATCCGATAGTAAATAAGTTCTTCGACTTTACCGCGGCGGCGTTAACACAGGTACGGATAAAACAGCGGCGATTTACAATTCAGCTAACCTGTGACTGGGGCGAACAATATCGTGCCAATATCTCATTTACTGGCAGGTTTTATATTAATCATGATGCGGTGGTAACGTTATTGGTCGTATAAACGGGCTCAGCGGTAGCGCCTTATCGTGTGTGATAAGGCGTGGTATTTATATCGCGCCGGAGTTATGCCAGTGCGACAATCGATTCGACTTCGATCAGCAGGTCCGGGTGAATCAGGCTTGAAACTTCAATCAGCGAACAAGCGGGCAAATGCTCGCCGTAAAAATCAAACAGCAGTGTTCTTATCAGGGCTAATTGAGAGATATCTCTGACGAAGATAGTGAGTTTGATTAAATCAGCGGTACTTCTTTTTTCAGCGGCGAGAATGGCGGCAATTTGCTGGAGCACCGTGCGGGTTTGGGATTCCAGCCCGGCCGATTGAGCATCGGTGCCAAAGGCGGTCAGGCCGGAGATATACAAGGCGTCACGGTGCTTTGTCGCGTGGACATAAGGGCCTTTGATCTGAGGCAGAAACGCGTAGGTCATGCGTGTAACCAAAACAGACTCCTCACATAATTCAGGGCATGAATGTGTTCATGCGGGATGGCGGAAAACTTCATGATACTCGCATCAGGAGGGTAAAACAGTGTTCGGTCGTTGCTCGTTATCACTCCCGCCCATTGTTATTTTTGTTTCATATTTTTTGAAAGATATCTGCAAATAAACCCGGTTTTAACGTCGCGTTAACAGGTCTATTATCACTTCCATCGAAGGCGAGAACGCCTCCTGAAAAGAATACTCACCCCCATTCAACGTGAAGGATATTGACCATGAAAGCTATCAAAAATATTGTTGCAGTTATCGCCCTGGCTACCGTTTCTTTCGGCACCTTCGCTGCGACCACGTCCACTGCGACTGAAGTACAGCAGTCCGCCAGCCTGTCCGTCGGCTCTGTCAGCGCGACAGCCGCTACGCTGGACAGTCTGCAGGCCAGCCTGTCTGAAAAAGCCAATGCGGCCGGCGCCAAATCGTTCCGCATCATCTCCGCCACCTCCGGTGAAAACCAGATGCGCGGCGTGGCTGAACTGTACAACTGATAACCGGTTTATCGTTATCATCAGCAACAATGGCCGCCTTCGGGCGGCTTTGTTGTTTTCAGTACTGATTAAGCGCCAGCGCGGCTGCGCCGAAGGCGGCGCTGTTTTGTGTCGGTAGCGTCGAGAGGCGCACCGGCGGTAGCGTTAGCGGCGCATCGTCGTCCGGCGCCGGCGTCTGAGCCATGACGGCGGCCTGCAATCCGGCCATGAAAGGCGCGGGCAGCGTGCCGCCGAGGTAGAGGCTGGGCGGGTCGAGCAGCGCGGTGACGGTATAGAGCAACCGATACAGCTCGCCCGCTGCGCGTTGGATCCAGCGCTCTCCGGCGGGCGAGGTCGCCAGCGCCTGCCAGTTCGCGTCGGCGGCGGTGGAAGGCAGCGACTCGCCTGCCGCCAGCAGAGCGTCGTGCAGATCGTCAAACGATGGGCGTGACTGCGCGCGGGTACGCAGCGCGCCAATCTCCCCCGCGTTGCCTTGCTTGCCCCGATGCAGTTCGCCATTCAGGATCAACGCGCCGCCGATGCCTTTGCCGATATACAGGTAGAAAAAACTGTTGTCCGGAGCGGCGGACCCAAAATGCAGCTCGCCGATGGCGGCGCAGTTGGCGTCGTTTTCCACCAGCACCGGGCAGCCGAGCCGGTCGCTCAACTGCCGGGCGATATCCACCCCACGCCAGGCCGCCAGACCGGGGGCGATCCACACCGGCATGGCGCCGCCGTCAAACCGGGCGGGCAGCGCCAGGCTGACGGCCAGCAGCCGCTCGCGTGCCTGCGGCTGAGCGTCGAGCAGGGTGCGGATGGCGTCGGCCAGCGTATCCGCCACGGAATCGACAACCCGGAAATCGCCGCGCAGCGTGGTTTCCGCCACGCACTGCCCGGCGTAGTCCATCAGGATCAGGCAAATCAGGTCGTATTCCGCGTACACCCCCAGCACATAGCCCGCGTGCGCCGCCGGTCGCAGGTTGATTTGCGGCGGGCCGCGCCGCCCCTGCGCCCGGTCGCTCTCTTCCAGCAGACCTAAGTTGAGCATGTCCCGCGTCATCATGCTGACGGCGGCGGTGGTCAGGCCGCTGGCGGCGGCCAGCGCGCTGCGCGACAGGCTGCCCGAACGGCGCAGCAATCCCAGCAGTTTGCGGTGGGTGGCCGTGAGTTCTCGCTTTTCCATGGGTATCCGTTGTCCCGGTTCTGTCCGGTTTCCTTCACACGTCTGCAATATAATTAAGTTACTTAATTAATTCGTCAACCTCAATAACAGGATGGTGCCCGTGCGTAAACTTGCTTCGTTATCCCTGTCGGCGTTACTGGCGAGCGGGCTGATAGCCCACGCGGCGGTGGCGGATGTCATCAAACTCAAGCTCTGGACCCTGAATGACCGCAATGCGCCGATGCGCACCGTCAACATCGAGGAGGCGGCCGGGGTGCTCAACCAGCAATTCGCCGCGGCGGGGGTGGATCGCAAAATCGTTATCGATACCCATGCCAGCGCGGTGCAGGGCTGGGACGATCTGGCGCTGGATACGCTGAAAGCCTTCGGCGTTAATCAGGGGCCGGACATTGTGCTGCTGCCGCACGAGTGGATCGGCGAATTTGCCCGCAACGGTTACGCCATGCCGATGGACGGGCAGATCAAGGCGAATCCGTGGGTGTACGCCGACGTGCTGCCGGTGCTGTGGGAGGCGATGAAGTATCAGGGCAAGGTGTACGGCGTGCCGCAGGATGCCGAGATCCGCATGTTTTTCTATAACAAGGACATGCTGCGCAAGATTGGCAAGGACGACGCCTTTATCGATAGCCTGCCCGCCCGCGTGGACAGCGGCGAGTTCACGATGGATGACCTGACGGCGCTGGCGAAAGAGGTGGTAGACCGTGGCGCCGCGCCGATCGGCATGCTGCATCGCCCGAATGTCGGCATCGATTATCTGATGGTGTTCGCCGCCTGCGGCGCGAAATTCATGGATGAGAAAACCGGCAAGCTGCTGTTTGCGAAGAAAGAGGTTGAAACCGCGCTGAGCTGGTACGCCCGCAATGTGGCGGCCGGCGTGACGCCGACCGATAACACCGCCATGAGCTGGGACACCATCCAGACCGCGTTCAAGCAGGAAAAAGCCTTCCTGTTCCATCAGGGCATTTGGGCGATGGCCTGGCAGGTGAACGATAACTTTGGCCCGGCATGGCCCGCCGATAGAGCGGGTTACACCCATAAAATCGGCTGGATAGCGGCGCCGGCGGCGGTGAAGGGCGGCAAGCCCGCCAACCTGTCGCATCCCATCGCTTACGTGGTCAGCAACAAGAGTCAGTACAAGGATCTGGCGGCGCAACTGGTGGCTATCGCCAGCCTGCCGTACTACAACAATCGTCACGCCGTCAGTTCCTATCACACCGCCATCAGCCATGCCCAGACTGCGATGCCGCAGTACACCGACAACTGGGCGTTGAGCGACGCCGGCAAAATGATGAAAAACATTACTTTTGTGCCGAATCACGCCCGCTTTGGCGACTATAACCGGGTGCTGTTCAAAGGCTTGCAGGCGGTGGAAACCAAGCGCATGACTCCGGCGCAGGCGGTGGACTTTATCGCCGACGAGCTGGAAACCCAGTTGGGCAAGGACGTGGAAATCGTGGATAGCCTGCATTGAGACACAGCCGGAGCGCGCGTGTCTCCGGCTCTGACGAGCGAGGTGGCGTATGCCTGTAACGTTCCCGAATCGCCCGACCGGCGTGCACCCCGCGCGCTGGCTGGCTCCCGCCATCTCGGTGCTGGCGGTGTTTTTTGTCGCGCCGATGCTGCTCAATCTGGTGATTGCCTTTAGCGACATGGGCAGCAATTTGCAGATAAGCGCCTTTGGCGCCGACAACCTGATGCGGTTGCTGGTGGCGGACAAACGCCTGCCCGCCATCCTGCTGACCACGCTGGTGTATGTCGCCAGTACGCTGCTGCTGTTCAACCTGGGGTTGGGCATCGTGCTGGCGATTGCCACCACCGCCGTGCCGCCGGCGCTGGGCGCGCTGTTTCGCGGCATCTGGTTTCTGCCGCGGATTTCGCCGTCGGTGCTGTACGCGCTGTTGTGGATCTGGGCGGCAGACCCGTCGCCCCATAGCCTGATCAATCAGGTGGTGGTCGGCGTATTCGGGCTGCCGCCGCTCAATCTGCGCAACGACCATCCAATGATACTGATTGTGGTGGCGAACGGCCTGGTGGGCGCTTCTTTTGCGATGGTGATTCTCGCCTCCACGATTCGCGCCATTCCGGCTCATCTGTGGCATGCCGCGCGGGTAGACGGCGCCGGGGAGTGGTCGGTGATTCGTCATGTGGTGCTGCCGGCGCTGAAAAGCCCGGTGTGTTTCATCGCGTTGTATCAGGCGCTGTCGCTGCTGGTGACCTACGAGTACATCCTGCTGATTACCGGCGGCGGCCCGGTGTACGACACCACCACCTACGCGCTCTACATTTACCGGCGCGCCTTCGAGTCCGGCGCTTATGGCTACGGCGCTATGCTGGCGCTGGGGCTGATGGTGTTCGGCGTGCTGCTGACGCTGTTGCAGTGGCGGATGATGAATATGCGCGCGCAGTTTACCCCGCCGCGTATCGAGGTGATGCGATGACGACGATGACCTCTGTCGACTGGGCGCGTCAGGCGGCGCGCTCGCGCTGGAATCGGGTGGGTTTTCTGGCGAGCGTGGTGCTGTTTCTGACGCTGGTATCGATACCGATTGTGACGCCCTATCTGTGGCTGCTGGCTATCTCGTTTACCCATCGGGATGGCGGCAGCGAGTACCAGGTGCTGTGGCGGTTGCTGACGATCGCGGCGCTGGCGTATGGATTGCTGCTCGCCGTCGCCTGGCGGGCGCGCACCGAACAGCGCGCCCGACGTTTGCGGTGGTTGGTCGGGCTGGCCGCGCTGCTGGTGTTCGGCCTGTGGGTCGCTCCGCAACTCACATGGCACAACTACCGTTTTCTGTGGAACCCGGACGTGCAGGCCACCGGTATGCAGAGCGGTACGTTGCCGTCTGTCTGGACCGCGCTTGGCAACTCGCTGCTGTTCGCCGCCGGCCACACGCTGTTGGTGACGCTGCTGGCGGTGCCTGCCGCCTATGCCCTGTCCCGGCTCGGTTTCCGACGGCGTGAAGGGGTGCTAAAGGTCCTGCTGCTGTTGCACGCCTTTCCGGTGATGGCGCTGACGGTGGCGATCTTTATCCAGCTCTACTGGATGGGGCTGCTCAACAGCCTGTGGGGCGTGATGCTGGTGATGTGCGCGCTTGAGCTGCCGTTCGCCATCTTCGTGATGAAGAATTTTTTCGACGGCGTGTCGTGGGATATCGAAATGAGCGCCATTACCGACGGCGCCAGCCGCTTTCAGGCATTCCGACTGGTGGTGCTGCCGCAGGTGACCGGCGGCATGATCGCCATCGCTACCTTCGCCTTTCTGCGCGGCTGGGAGGAGTACATTTTTGTGCGCACCCTGCTGATCGACAGCGGCAGGATGACCATGAGCCTGTACCTGTTCTGGGCATCGCAAGACAGCATGGGCGCGGATTCCGGGCTGATTGCCGCCGTGGGCGTCATCTACATCCTTCCGGTGCTGGCGCTGTACCTGTTAACCCAAAAATACCTGACGCAAATGAGCGTCGGTGGAATCAAAGGCTAAGATTATGGCGGAAATTGTGCTTGATGGCGTCACCAAAGCCTGGGGCGATACACCGGTGCTGCACCCGGTTAACCTGACGCTGGCTGACGGCGAATTTGTGGCGATCCTCGGGCCGTCCGGCTGCGGCAAATCCACCACGTTGTTTCTGCTGGCCGGGCTGTATGCGCCGACGCAAGGGCATATTTTGTTCGACGGCCAGCGGGTGAACGGCGTGGATGCGCGCGATCGCAACGTTGGCGTGGTGTTCCAGTCTTACGCGCTGTACCCGCACCTGAATGTGTACGACAACATCGCGTTTCCGCTGCGTTTCAAGCCTGCTGAACGCGACGAGCGCGACCAGCGGGTACGGGACGCGGCGGCGCTGGTGCAGGTGACGGAATTGCTGGATCGCAAACCGGCGGCGCTGTCCGGCGGCCAGCAGCAGCGGGTGGCGCTGGCGCGGGCGTTGGTTAAGCGGCCGTCGCTGTTGCTGCTGGACGAGCCGTTGTCCAACCTCGACGCCACCTTGCGCATGACGATGCGCACCGAGCTAAAAGCGATTCACGCCCGCTCACGCGCCACCACGCTGATGGTGACGCACGATCAGCTGGAAGCCATGACGCTTGCCAGCCGCATTATCTGTATGAATCAGGGTCGGGTGGAGCAGATAGGCACCCCGCAACAGCTCTATCGTCAGCCCGCCAATACCTTTGTCGCCGGCTTTATCGGCTCGCCGCCTATCTGCCTGCTGCCGGGACAGGCCAGCGGCTATCAATTGACGGTGGGGGAAACACGCTGGGGGCTGTCATCGACGTATCACGGCGCGCTGACGCTCGGCATCCGGCCGGAAGACGTCGCCCTGACGCCGCCGGGCGCCGGCTTGCTGTCCGGGCGCATTGAACACGTCGAGCCGATGGGGCGGGAGATTCTGTACCGCCTGCACACGCCGCTCGGCCCGTTGCAGGCGCTGGCGGCCGGTTCGACGGCGCAGTACGACGCGGGGATGTCAGTCGGGGTGTCGCTGTCGGTTGATGCCTTGTTGTTGTTTGACGCCGACGGCAACCGCCTGCCCGATGCCGGCGTCGTGCTGCCTGCCAATACGGTTTTCGCCTGCCGGACGGCAGGTTAACGTCCACTTACCAACAGGTTGCCTTATGCACATTGTCAGCTACAACATTCAATACGGTCTTGGCCGCGATGGCCGCTACGATTTGGCTCGCATCGCCGATGAAGTACGCGGTGCGGATATCATCTGTATGCAGGAAGTGGAACGCTTCTGGCAGCGCTCCGGCATGATGGATCAACCGGCGGAGCTGGCGGCGCTGTTGGGAGAGTACCACTGGGTCTACGGCGCCAATCTGGACATGGATGCCAGCACCGTGGCGGCGGACGGCCGGGTCGTCAATCGTCGTCGTCAGTTCGGCACCCTGACGCTGTCCCGCTGGCCGATTCTCTCCAGCCGTAACTTTCCGCTGCCGAAATTCGGTACCCTGACCCAGCACTCAATTCAGCAAGGCGTGCTGGAAACGGTGATCGACACCGGCGCCGGGGCGATCCGCGTCTATAACACCCACCTTAGTCACCTGTGCGCCGATACCCGGTTGCCGCAGGTGGAGGCGATGCTGGCGCTTTTCGCCCGCGCCCCGGATGAAGGCGGCGCCTGGTGCGGCGGCCATCCTGACCCGGCCGCGGGCTGGACTGAGGGCCGGATGCCGGTGATGCCGCTGGAGATGATCCTAATGGGGGACTTGAACTGCCTGCCGGACAGCGAGGAGTACAGCCGTCTGATTGGGCCGGTGTCGCCGCATCACGGCCGGTTGGTTCGTCACCGCGGGTTGATGGATGCCTGGGTCGCCGCCGGTCTGCCGGAGAATAGCGGTTCTACCCATCCGAATGTCGGCGGCCGTATCGATCACTGCCTGTTGACGCCATCGCTGGGGCTGACGGTACGCCGTTGCTGGGCGGATACCGAGAATCAGGGCTCCGATCACCACCCGTTGTGGGTCGAGTTGCAATAATCGGCGCGTCTGTCACCCGCGGCGGGGTCTGCGGGTGACAGGCAATTCATGGTTATTTTTTATTCATTTTTTTTGAAAGATATCTGCAAATAAACCCGATTTTAACGTCGCAGCAACAGGTCTATTATCACTTCCATCGAAAGCGAAGACGCTTTCACTAAAGAAACCAACCAAATTCAACGTGAAGGATATTGACCATGAAAGCTATCAAAAATATTGTTGCAGTTATCGCCCTGGCTACCGTTTCTTTCGGCACTTTTGCAGCAACTGAAGTACAGCAGTCCGCCAGCCTGTCTGTTGGCTCTGTCAGCGCCACTGCTGCTACGCTGGACGGTCTGCAAGCCAGCCTGTCTGAAAAAGCGAACGCAGCCGGTGCCAAATCGTTCCGCATCATCTCCGCCACCTCCGGTGAAAACCAGATGCGCGGCGTGGCTGAACTGTACAACTGATAACCGGTTTGCCGTTATCATGCGCAACAATGGCCGCCTTCGGGCGGCTTTGTTGTTTGGGGGGATACGCCAGTCCCGTCATTATTTGCGTTACTGGCGCAGACCCTACACGCCGTAATCAGGGCGACGTTCCGCAACATCTTGGCAGAACACACACTTAGCACCTATCTCAATAGGCTATTTTACTGTGTGGAATTAAGAAAGTTGGCATTTTAATAAAAGGATATATTTTAATACACACTCAAAAATAAATTGATTTGCAGTAATTTGGCAACCGAATGAGTCACCGGGAGCGGCATTAAATGCGGCTTGTCACGGTCCCGAAGGGATGAATCGGTAATAAAGTCAACGCATCTGTAACCCGAAATATAGTGAATGTAAAACATTCATTCACTCCATATTCATTACCAATCCTTCATTTCTCCCAAAAATAAACATTAAGTAATTTATCTTCCCAACAAAGTTAACAAAAAATCAATAAATGCGTCAGTCACGCTTTGTGACGCTGGTTAAATTAGTTATTTCAAAATGAAAACCATTCATTTCATATTTAAATGAAATGAGTTTAAAGGGTAATGGGAAACGTGACTAATATCACCAATGAAAGCAACAACAACAAAACAACATCTTTTAAATAGCATTAAATATCAATGCATTGTGAATTGAGGGGGCGGGCTTGTCGTTTCTGGCATGCGACATGCACTTATAGGGGCGTAATTAACACTGGAGATAGTTAAATGGCGTATAAAATTTTGCTTCCTCAAGAAATCATGCAAGAAGGAAGAGAATATCTGGAAAGTCGTGGTTATGAGTTAATCACAGGCTCCGGGATGGAAGAAGAAGACATTATCCGTGATATCCCGGATTGTGACGGCATTATTGTTCGTTTATCTAAAATGTCCGATCGCGTATTTGAGGCGGCGAAAAAATTGAAGGTCGTGGTGCGTCATGGCGCGGGTTACGATACTGTGGATTTAGAATCCGCGAAACGTCATGGGGTTGTTGTATTAAATGCACCACTCGCTAATAGTATGTCTGTAGCGGAGCTGGCCATATTTTATATGTTGCATTGCTCTCGTAATTTCAAGCTGGTTGAAGAAAAAATGCTTGAAGATTATTACTGGGCAAAACTGCGTACGCCAAAAGTCGAATTGGATGGAAAAACACTGGGTTTAATTGGTGTTGGTAATATCGGCTCGCGCGTAGCAGTTAAGGCGCTACATGGCTTCAATATGAAAGTCATTGCCTATGATCCGTATAAAAATCAAGACCAGGTTCCTGAAGGCGTTGAGCTGACCGACGATTTCGATCGTATTTTTAAAGAGAGTGATTTTGTTTCTCTGCATTGCCCGACAACAGCAGAAACCATGGACTTTATTGGTGAAAAACAATTCTCAATGATGAAGCAGACAGCTTATTTCATCAATACTGCGCGGGGTAAACTCGTGGATGAAAAAGCACTGTATCACGCGTTAACCAGCAATGTTATTGCAGGCGCGGGTATTGATGTTTTGAAAAAAGAACCCTTCGACCCGAACGACTCCATTTTCCAATTAAGCAATATCGTCATTGGCCCGCATATCGGTGCGGCGACCAAAGAAGCGACTGACCGCGCGTCGCTGCATTCCGCAATCGGCATTGATGAAGTGCTGTCAGGTAAAAAGCCATCCTGGCCAGTGCCGGGTTTTTAAGGAGAACGTCATGTCTATTGGTAATCGTGTTTTTACTCAGCGCCCGGTGTTTGACGTTGAATTACTGAAACATTATGAACAACTTCCGGCTGCGAATATCGCGGATACGATGAACCGAATTGCCGTACTGGGAAATGGTATTAAGCGCATATCTTCTCCCCAAAAGCCGATTATGGCGGGCTATGCCATTACGGTAAAAGCGCGTGCTGGCGATAACTTAATGTTGCACGCCGCACTGGATATGGCCACCGAGAACGATGTGATTGTGGTGTCAAATGAAGGCGATCGCTCCCGTGCATTAATGGGCGAAATTATGGTTGCCTACGCCCATTACACAAAAAAAATCGCCGGTATCGTGCTGGATGGACCTATCCGGGATATCGACGCCCTTTCAGTAATGGACTTCCCGCTCTATGCCACTGGCTCCAACCCGGCTGGCCCCTTTAAAGAAGGCCCTGGCGAAGTCAATACGCCTATTGCGGTCGGCGGTGTTGCGGTATGCCCTGGTGACCTGATTGTCGGCGATGCTGATGGCGTTATTGTCGTACCGTTGGGGGACGCCGCAGCGTTGCTGGAAAAAGCAAAGGAATATTCGAAGTTTGATGCGGGAAAAGTCGAAGCGGCTAAGAACGGCAAAGCAAATCGCGCATGGGTGAAAAAATCATTAGACGAAAAAGGCGTCGAGTTTATCGACGATGTTTACCGTTAATCTGATTAAATAATTACAAGCCACGTATCCCAATAACATACGTGGCTCTAAAGCAAAGGTAATATAAAATGCTTTATTTAAAACTCTTACCCATTGTATTTTTCCCCGTTTTATTTTGGATAACCCCGCATCCGGCAGGCGTATCGGCTCAAACCTGGGAAATGGTCGGTATTTATCTGGCAATGCTCTGCGGATTAGTTCTGCGTCCCTTTACTGATTCAGTCATTATGCTGATTATTCTGGGGATGGCTTCGTTATTCATCGAACCCGGCCCGCTGTTTGCCGGATTCGGTAGTCCGATGGTGTGGTTTATTATCAGTGCCTTTATTATTTGTAAGGCGTTCGTTATTACCGGCCTGGGTAAGCGTATCGCCTATATGCTGCTTAAGCGTTATGGCAAAAATACTCTGACTCTCGGTTATCTGATGATGGTGACGGATACGTTACTTGCACCCGCAACCGGGTCGAATATGTCCCGTTCAGGCGGTATCACTTACCCCATTTTCAGGAATATCGCAGAAGCGCTGGGCTCCAAACCGGAAGACGGAAGCCGAAAAATTGGCGCTTACCTCACGATCCTGATGTATGTGATATCTATGGGGACATCAATCCTGTTCCTGACAGGTATGGCGACTAACTCAATTACCGTTTCTCTCGCAAACGAGATTATGAAGGTGAATCTCGAGTGGATGTTATGGTTCAAGGCCGCCATTGTTCCTGCCGGACTGGTACTACTTATCGCTCCCTGGATTATCTATAAGCTCTACGCGCCGGAATTAAAAACCATCGATAACGTCAATGACATCGCCGAGCAGGGTCTGCGGGAACTGGGGCCGGTGAAGCGTGAAGAAAAACTGCTGATTGTCTTCTTCATCCTGGGTATTTTGGGCTGGATGACCGGCTCCGTCACCGGCATCGATTTTATTCCGGTGGGGCTGGCATTCCTGGCGTGTTTGCTGTTGTTCCGCGTACTGAGCTGGAATGATGTGGTCAGCGAAAAATCCGCCTGGCAAACCTTTGTCTGGTATGGCGCGTTTTACGGCTGCGCGGTCGCGCTATCAAAAGGTGGTTTTTACGTTTACCTTGTCGGCGTGATCAAGAATTATCTTGACCTGTCGCAACTGAGTGAAATCAGCGCCCTTGGCGTTCTGGTCTTTATCAGCCTTGCAGTGCGGTATTTCTTTGTGTCGAATAGCGCCTTCGTTGTTTCCTTCTACCCGGTACTGTTTACTCTGGGCATGACAACGCAGGCACATCCAATGTATGTCGCGCTTTCTCTTGCCTTCTCTGCGGGTTATGGCGCGTTGTTGACGCATTATGGCAACGGTGCGGGCGTATTCACATTCTCAAGCGGTTACGTGCCACAAAAAACTTTCTGGTTGCTTGGGACAATTATGGTACTGGTCAACGTTCTGGTCTTTTTCCTGATCGGAATTCCTTATTGGAAGCTCATCGGTATTTAATTGGGAGGGTAGAAAGATGAAACTAGATATTCTGATTAAAAACGGGCTGGTTGCTGATACCGATAATAATAACTACGTTAGTCGAAATATTGGCATCATCGGCAACCGGATCGTCGATCTCAACCACGTCGATACTTCTCAGGCTGAAACGGTTATCGATGCGGCGGGTTGTATTGTGGTACCGGGGTTGATTGATTTCCATGCGCATGTTTTTCATGGCGGGACGGCCATTAGCGTCACCCCGGACATCATCTGTTTACCCAACGGAGTAACCAGCGTGGTGGATGCGGGAAGCAGTGGCTGGGTTAATTACCCAGTTTTTCGAAATACGGTCATTAACACATCAATGGTGAAAATAAAAAGTTACCTGAATGTGGTTAATGTCGGCCTTTCAACACTGGGGGGCGGCGCTACCGGGTATCTTGAAAACACCAATCCCGCTAACTATAACGTAGAAAAAATCGCGCAAACTCTGGCGGAAAATAAAGAAAACATTCTGGGTTTGAAATTACGTTACAGTCAGGATATCGCCAGGGGTAAAAATTACGCCAGCGATCCCTTTTTCGCGTCAGTCGCACTGGCCCGGGAACTGGATACTTCGATTTGCGTACATGTCACGGACTCGTTGCTGTCAGCAGATGAGCTGATTGGTCATTTTCAAACCAACGATATTTATGCTCACTGCTTTCACGGAACGGGGAACTCAATTCTCGATGAGAAAGGAGATCTCTATCAGGCTGTTAGAGAAGCAAAAAACAGAGGCGTTATTTTCGATTGCTCAAATGGTGTGGCGCATTTTGACTTCAATGTTGCCGGTAAAGCGATGGAGCAAGGGTTTTACCCCGATATTATCAGTACCGATTTAACACAGAGAAACAGTCTGCGTACAGACAAGGTATACAGCCTGCTTTTTGTCATGTCGAAATATCTCAATATGGGGATGTCTTTCTTTGATGTTATTCGTGCTGTTACGGTTACGCCAGCGCGTCTGATGAAAATGCAAGGTCAGATTGGCACATTGCAGCCTGATGCATTTGCGGATATTTCTATCGTCAAGCTGTGCAAGCAAAAGGTCACATTCGAAGATACACGAGGAGTGAAAATAGAGGCTGACCGTTATATTGATAACTGCGCAACCATATGTAATGGGCAGATTGTTTATCGTCGTTATAGTTTCTAGTCTTCGTTGCGAGTCGTCATCGCTGTGATCCAAATTGGCTCTGTGCACATCTCTGCACAGAGCTTTTATTTTAGCACCTATCCCTCGAAGGCTAATTTCCTTGCCGTGTTGAACCCTGGTAGTATCCGACATGCTCACGGATTCCGTGTTGGTGACGGGTTACTCGCTCTGCCTGAACCATCCTGCAACCCAAATATTTAGGGTATAGATACGTGAAATGTGAAATAGGCTACAGTATTTTTTTCTATCATTGATAAAAAACGGGTTAACTATATAATTGTATTGTGCTGTTTGGTATAAAATACGGTGGGAATATGAAAAATAATGAGATCGTGATTTTTTCAGTTTCAAAAACGATTACTCAACGAATTTCCAACGTGTTGATTGAAAGAGAGTTAGATATTCCCCTCTACGAAATTCATTATTTTGATGTTGTGGAAAATGCGCTTGATCTTATTCGTGGTGGAACGAAGATAATTATTAGTCGTGGGGGCACTGCGGCACTGTTAAGAAGTAATGTTAATATTCCCGTTGTTGAAATAGCACATGATTTTCATGGTATTTATCGAATCATTCGTGAGGCGAAAAATCAATCGCAAAAAATTGCTGCTGTAGGGTTCCCTCAATTCTGCAATGTCCTTAGACATTATCAGAATATGACGAATGAAGAGTTAAAAATATGTCAGGTATACAACCATTACGATATTGAAAGTGTAGTGAAAAACCTTGCGGAAAATGATTATCAGTTGGTCATCGGTGGGCTTGCCGTTGCTGAGATGGCCAAAAAATATGATCTTAATGTCGTCATGGGGGATACGGACAATATATCTATTGAGCAGGCACTGAATGAGGCGTTTAGCCTGTTAAAATATATCAATAAAGAAAATGAAAAACTCTCGATGAGTTATTCAGCGTTGAACCAGTCTAGAGAAGCTATCATGTGCATAGATCAGACTGGAGAAGTTATTAGTATAAACTCCAAAGGGCTTGCATTATTTCAATGCAATCCTGGTGATAAGATCTTCAAAAAAGAAGTTTTTAAAGATATTTTTGGAAGCATCATAAAAGAAATTGATGTTAAAGATCTGGTCATGGAGATTGATGGTGAGTTGATACATGTAACTATTAAACATTTCTCGCATAAACAAAATTTCTATAGCGTGATAACTGGACTTAAACAAGATGGTTCACTGTGGTTAAATTCGCGTGGTAATAAGAAAAATAACCTTAAAGGATTTGCCGCTACTTACTTTTTCTCCGATATTATAGGTAAGTCAGAGGTTATTTCTAAGGTGATTGAAAGAGCAAGGCTATATGCTCATCACGATTTACCCGTTAACATTTTTGGTGACACGGGAACGGGTAAGGAATTATTCGCACAGAGTATTCATAATGCCAGCGTCAGGTGCGCAGAACCATTTATTGCCATCAATTGTGCAGCAATCCCTGAAAGTATTCTTGAGAGCGAACTGTTTGGTTATGCAGACGGTGCATTTACAAATGCCAGAAAGGGTGGAAAACCTGGTATATTTGAAATGGCGATGAATGGTACTGTTTTTATTGATGAGATTAGTGAAGCCCCGCTATCAGTACAAGTGAAATTATTAAGAGTATTGCAGGAAAAGAAATTTACGCGCCTTGGTGGTGATTCTCTGATTTCTGCTGATTTTCGTCTAATAACTGCCAGTAATAAGGATCTGAGTGAACTGGTAAAATCAGGGAGTTTCAGGCAGGATTTGTATTATCGAATTAATATACTTGAATTAAAGTTGCCTGCTTTACATGAAAGATCTGATGATGTAATGCTGATTATTAATGATCTGCTATCCCGGCATGGTAAGAATCTAACATTCACTAATGATGCTATAGATTTTCTTAATAATTATACCTGGCCAGGGAATATTCGAGAATTACAGGCGATGATATACAGATTAATCGTTTTGATTAATGGAGATGTCGTTGATAAGAGTGTTCTACATAATATAATTAAAATTTCTTCATCTAATATAAATTATTTTACTGAAAATCAGGACTCTGGCGAGATAGATTTATTGAAAAAACAAGAGAAAAAACTTATTGCCAGTATAATAAAGAAAACAGACGGTGATCGTGCGAGAGCCTCTGTAATTCTTGGCATAAGTCCAACTACACTCTGGAGAAAAATAAAAGAATATAAAATAAACGGCTGATAATCCCGTTTATAGCTTAAATAATTCGGGTTGCATACGCTCCACTTACCCCAGCGCCTGCGCACACGCCCAGGCGGAGCTCCAGGCCCACTGGAAGTTGTAACCGCCGAGCCAGCCGGTGACGTCCACCACTTCACCGATGAAGTACAGCCCCGGCACTTTGCCGGCTTCCATCGTTTTTGACGACAGTTCGCGGGTATCGACGCCGCCGAGCGTCACTTCCGCCGTGCGATAGCCTTCGGTGCCGTTAGGCTGTACCCGCCACTGTTGCAGCGTGGTTTCCACCTCGGCCTGCTGTGGCTTGTTGAGCTGTTTTAGCGTGACGTCCGGTAACTGCCCCAGCGCCTGCAGGCATTCCACCAGCCGCTTCGGCAGCCACTGAGCTAATGTGTTTTTCAGGCTCTGGTTCGGATGCGCCAGACGTTCGTTGTTAAGGCATTCGGTCAGATCAAGGTTCGGCAACAGGTTGATGGTGACGAATTCTCCCGGCTGCCAATAGCTGGACAGCTGTAGGATCGCCGGGCCGGACAGGCCGCGGTGAGTAAACAGAATATTTTCGCGGAAGGTGGTGCCGTTTTCGGCCGTGACCACCGCCGGCACCGACACGCCGGAGAGCGTCTGCAACTGTTCCAGCAGCGGCTTATGTAGGGTAAACGGCACCAGCGCGGCGCGGGTCGGTAATACGTTGAGGCCAAACTGCGTCGCCAGTTGATAACCGAACGGCGTAGCGCCCAGCCCCGGCATCGACAGCCCGCCGCTGGCGATCACTAGCGCCGGCGCCTGTACCACCCCGGTGTTGAGCTTCACCAGGAACCGATCGGTTTTTTCCACCGACAGCACCTCGCTGCGCAGACGCAGCGTCACCTTACCGGTTTCGCACTCTTTCATCAGCATATCGACAATCTGCTGCGCGGAATCGTCGCAGAACAGTTGGCCGAGGGTTTTTTCGTGATACGCGATGCCGTGGCGGTTTACCAGGCTGATGAAATCCCATTGGGTGTAGCGGGCGAGGGCGGATTTGCAAAAGTGTGGGTTGCTCGACAGGTAGGCTGCCGGCTCGGCGTACATATTGGTGAAGTTGCAGCGCCCGCCGCCGGACATCAGAATCTTGCGGCCCGGTTTTTTGCCGTTGTCCACCAGCAGCGCCCGCAGTCCTTTCTGGCCTGCCTGCGCCGCACAGAACAGCCCGGCCGCGCCCGCGCCAATGATGATTACGTCAAACTGTTCCACATTACTCTCCCGTTGTTCCGCCATGCCATTGCCCCACAGGGCGGCCGATTATAGGCGATGTCCCGACGCCGGTCATCGCCCAGGTGCGCCTTGTTCCTTGCGCCATGCTGCGCTGCCGCCGTTTGCCGGTAACAAAGTGTGTGGAGGGGTAAAAACAATAATGCCTTGATTTTAATTAACTAAAACATTGTCACCGGCAAGAATGGCGTAAATTAAGTCAAAATAATGTCATATTTTGCTTTTCCCGTTTCCGCTTGTCGCCGATAATGCGCCGCGTTCATGACCACTACATGGCCTAACACTTATGCTACATTTATTTGCCGGGCTTGATTTCCACACCGGTCTGATGCTGGTTCTCGCTCTGCTATTTGTTCTGTTCTACGAAGCCATTAACGGCTTTCACGATACCGCCAACGCGGTAGCCACTGTTATCTATACCCGTGCGATGCGTGCCCAACTGGCGGTTGTCATGGCCGGGGTTTTCAACTTTCTCGGGGTATTGCTGGGCGGGCTGAGCGTTGCGTACGCCATTGTTCACCTGCTGCCGACCGATCTGCTGCTGAACGTTAGCTCGACCCACGGGCTGGCGATGGTGTTTTCCATGCTGCTGGCGGCGATCATCTGGAACCTGGGAACCTGGTATTTCGGGCTGCCTGCTTCCAGTTCGCATACGCTGATCGGTTCCATTATCGGTATCGGTCTGACCAATGCGTTGGTGACCCATACGTCGGTGGTGGATGCGCTCAATATTCCCAAAATGGTCAGTATCTTCCTGTCGCTGCTGGTGTCGCCTGTGGTCGGCATGATCATCGCCGGGTTGATGGTGTATCTGCTGCGTCGTTACTGGAGCAGTAATAAGAAGCGCCAACGCGTTCACCTGACGCCGGCCGAGCGCGAAAAACAGGACGGTAAGCGCAAACCGCCGTTCTGGACCCGTACCGCGCTGATCCTGTCTGCGGTGGGCGTGAGCTTCTCGCATGGCGCGAACGACGGTCAGAAAGGCATCGGTCTGATCATGTTGGTGCTGATTGGCGTGGCGCCGGCCGGATTTATGCTGAACATGAATGCGTCCGGTTACGATATCAGCCGCACCCGCGACGCGGTGGTGAACCTGCAGACATACTACCAGTCTCACAGCGCGGCGCTGACGCATGTGATCGACCTGTCGCATCCGGTGATTCCGGCGCCGGAAAACGTGATTCCGTCCACCGGCAATAAACCGGATTTTCACTGTGATACCTCCCGCGCGATGATCGCCATCGATCGCGTGCAGGTGCTGCTGAATAACGTCAAAAGCTACGATGAACTGGCGGCGGATGACCGCGCCCGCGCTCGCCGCTTGCTGATGTGCATCGCCGATACGCTGGATCGCGTCGTCAAGCTGCCGGAAACCCCGTCTGACGACAAACGCCTGCTTAACAATCTGCGCAGCGATTTGCTGTACACGGTGGAATATGCGCCGCTGTGGATTATCGTTGCGGTGGCGCTGGCGCTGTCGCTCGGCACGATGGTGGGCTGGAAGCGCGTGGCGGTGACCATCGGCGAGAAGATTGGCAGAAAAGGCATGACCTATGCGCAGGGCGTTTCGGCGCAGGTGACGGCGGCGATGTCCATCGGTATCGCCAGCTATACCGGCATGCCGGTCTCCACGACTCACGTACTCTCGTCCGCGGTGGCCGGAACCATGATTGTAGATGGCGGCGGCGTACAGGGGAAAACCGTGAAAAGCATTCTGCTGGCCTGGGTGTTTACCCTGCCGGTATCAATGTTGCTCTCCGGCGTGCTGTACTGGCTGGCGCTGAAGCTGATCTGACTCGGCACGGTGATAAAGCCGTAGCGGGTATAAGTATAAGAAAGGCGGCCATCAGGCCGCCTTTCTGCTGTCAGGGCATAGGGTTGGGGTTGATAGAAACACGACCGGTTTACGCTGCCGGGCCGCCTCAGTGCCAGATGATCAAGGCAATGAGACTGACCACAATCAGCCCGCACAAGGCGGAGGTCAGCAGAAACTGACCGCGCACCCGCGCGCAGCGACGGATGAACTCGGGGTCGTGATGATCAAGATAACGTTGTGCGTAGATGTAGCGAACCAACCGCAACTGTTTACTGGGCTGACCGTGGGAGGTAAAAAAACCGCCCCCGTCCACATACTGGTACAGTAGCGGATCGCAGTCTCTCAGTATCAGCAGCAGCACTCGTAACGAAGAATAATATCGCGCCATATTGATGACACAGACGACACATAAAGCCCAGAAAAGCGCAAATGTACTAATCATCATGCTTCCCTCCCGGATTATGACCCATCAGATGCTTTCACGTGTCGAGTCCTGCCGACATCACATCTGTGGGTATTTATGCCACACGTTATTCACGCGATGTTATGGGGCTGCCAGACCATGGCGAGTTGCCCGGGTGTTCTTCTTCACCGCTGTATCCTTGCCTGGAGAAGGGCCTGCAGGGTCCCCCTCAATTTCATTGTAGAAGAGCCTTGCGTTTTTTTTCCATATCTGACGTAAGGTTCCTGAAAGCAAAAAACATCACGACTTCTTTTGATCTGACACCGGCTTTCTCCTCCGTAGGTCGCGCCCTTTTCAACTACACTTTGCATACGGGCGGGAGGTTTCACCGTTATAAGCGATAAACCGTCATCAGCTATAAACAGTATCGGCGCAGATGGACGGTCGCTTCAGGGCAAGTAGTTACCAGTATCCGCAGAACCGTTACAAAATATGTGGCGTTGTGATCTGTTGAACATAACCCGGAATCAGCGGGGTGCTATGCTCATTACAGCCATCGGTTATCAGACTGGCAGGAGAAATATCTGCTGACCCATCAGTTAGTCATTACGGAAGGAGCTTATCATGGCTTACAAACACATCCTTATCGCGGTCGACCTGTCACCGGAAAGTAAGGTGTTAGTGGAAAAAGCGGTTTCCATGGCGCGACCGTATGATGCCAAAGTCTCTTTGATCCATGTTGACGTGAATTACTCCGATCTCTACACCGGGCTGATCGATGTCAACCTGGGCGACATGCAGCAACGTATTTCCGAAGAAACCCAGAATGCCCTGAGGGAACTGGCGGAAAACGCTGGCTATCCGATCTCGGAAACCCTGAGCGGCAGCGGCGATCTGGGCCAGGTGTTGGTTGACGCCATCCGCAAGTATGATGTCGACCTGGTGCTGTGCGGTCATCATCAGGATTTCTGGAGCAAACTGATGTCGTCCGCGCGCCAGCTGATCAATACGGTGCACATCGACATGCTGATTGTGCCGCTGCGTGAAGAAGAGGAATAAGCCGCCCGAAGCGGCTCTGATAAGGGTCGGGTGAGCAGGCGGATACGAATAAGGCATAGCCATTCGGCTATGCCTTTTGCGTGATGGGGTTCCGCCAGGTGATCAATGAATACGGAACACCTGCACCAGTTGCGCCAGTTGCCGGGCCTGATCTTCCAGTGAAGCGGCGGCGGCTGTGGCTTGCTGTACCAGCGCGGCGTTTTGCTGGGTGACGCCGTCCATTTCATGCACCGCCTGCGTCACCTGACTGATACCGCGGGATTGCTCGTCGGACGCGGCGACAATCTCGCTCATGATGTCGTTGACCGACGTCACGGCGGTCAGCATGTCCCGCATGGTTTTCCCGGCGCTTTCCACCATGCCGACCCCATGACCGACCCGTTCGGCGGATTCGCCGATCAGCGCGGTGATGTCTTTTACCGCATCGGCGCTGCGCTGGGCCAGACTGCGCACCTCGCCGGCCACCACCGCGAAACCGCGACCCTGTTCGCCGGCGCGGGCCGCTTCCACCGCCGCATTGAGCGCCAGAATGTTGGTCTGAAAAGCAATGCTGCTGATGATGCCGGTGATCTCGCTGATTTTCTTCGAGCTTTCATCAATGCTGCCCATGACGCTGACCACCTGACCCACAATTTCGTCGCCGCGCTGGGCGATGTGCGCCGCGTTCTGCGTCAGTCGGGTGGCGCTGTGCGCGTTATCGGCGTTTTGTTTCACGGTAGCGGTGATCTGTTCCATGCTGGCGGCGGTTTCTTCCAGCGCCGCCGCCTGCTGTTCGGTACGGGACGCCAAATCGACGTTGCCGGCTGAGATTTCCACCGCACCGTGACTGACCGACTCGCTGGTGCTCATCAGTTGTTCCACGATGCTGCGTAGCTGCTGCTGCATTTCCGACATCGCATAGAAGATGCTGCTGGTGTCTTTGGGTTGGACCGGGATGTGGAGCGTCAGGTCGCCTTGCGCCACCGCCAGCGCGATCGCCGCCGCTTCCACCGGTTCGCCGCCCACCGGGCGCAGCACCTTGCGGGTGAAGATCAGGCCAATCACCCCGGACACCACCAGAATGCTAAGCAGGGTCATGAGTGCGCCGATGTAACGCAGCCGCACCGATTCGGCCATCACCACCTGTTCCGGCACGCTCACCCCCAGCATCCACGGCGTGCCGGTATTGCCGATGGCGATCGGCACGTAGGCATTCATCATGTCGGCGTTGGTGAAGCTATTGAAACGCTGCCGGTTATAGGGCTTGCCCGCGGCGATGCTATCCATCAGCGGCGGGTCGCCCTCCAGTTTTTTGGCGATGCGCGCCTTGTCCGGATGGGCGATGTAGGTGCCGGAGGCGGAGTACATCGTGGCGTAACCGGCGCCCTGATAAGGTTTGATGCCGTTGACCATCTGCTGCAGCGTATCCAGCGAGAAGTCGGCGGTTACCGAACCGTAGAATTTGCCGTCAATCATGATCGGCACCGCAATCGAGGTCAGCAGTACGTCGACGCCGTTATAGGGGTAGCTATAGGGTTCGAGAATCACCTCTTTTTGCAGTTTGCGCGGCAGCAGATAGTAATCGCCGCTGCCGGGCGTTTCGTAATCGGTCAGGTTGTGCAGCGCCACTTTACCGGCGTTGTCGCGGTCAACGTAGCGCACAAACCGGCCCTTCGGGTCCTGCTCCGGCTGGCTGGCGTACTGTTGGTCTTTGCCGTCAAAGGCGTTCGGCTCCCATGCCAGCGACATCGACAGCAAATCCGGGTGGCTTTTGAGCGCGTTTTTCAGCAACAGCTCGGCGGTGGCGCGGTCCGGCGCGCCGGTTTCCCGCAGGCTGGTCACGCTCTGCGCCAGGTCGCGGGCGGCAAACAGCGCGATATCGAGCCGGTTCTGCACCGAATAGGCGCTGGTGTAGGCGGTTTGTTCCAGTAGTTGTTGGGCGGTGTTTTTTTGTTGCTGGCCGGATTGCCACAGCAGAAAACCAATAGTAAGGATAAAGCCGCAGGTAATGATGAAAACCGTGGTAATCAGCACCAGCGCGCGGGTAGACAGTTTTTTCTTCCCGGCGGTGGAGGGAGAAACCAGAGGCGTCTGGGTAGAGGAAGTATGGGAAACCAGCTCAATGGACATGATGAGAACTCCCCTGTGTGAAGCCATTCAATGGATGAAAGAAAAATCAACAGCAGGTGAACGTGTGCAGCCTGAACCATGTCCCTATTGTGAACTGCATCACATTTATAATATCGGCCAGCGTAGAGGGGGCTTTAATGTAGGAGCCATGAAACTGACGCTGTTTTTCTGGCTTCGCCCGGCGAAATCGCGCTAGCATGCAGGGAGTTGAACTGATTATTGGGGAAATTCATGGCGATAAAACTGATTGCGATTGATATGGACGGCACGCTGCTGACGCCGGAAAATCAAATCTCGCCAGTGGTGAAACAGGCGATTGTCGCCGCACGCGAAAAAGGCGTCTATGTGGCGCTGGCTACCGGGCGTCCGTTCATCGGCGTCGAGCGCTATCTGCAACAGCTGGGCCTGCAGCAGGACGGACATTACTGCATCACCAATAACGGCGCGCTGGTGCAACGCACGGCGACGGGCGAATGTGTGGCGCAAACCACGCTGAGCTTTGAGGATTACCTCCATTTCGAGGCGCTGTCGCGTGAGCTGGGCGTGCACTTCCATGCGCTTGATTTCAATTATGTTTACACCGCCAACAAAGACATCAGCGCCTACACGGTGCATGAGTCCCATCTGACCAGCATGCCGCTGAAATACCGGGCGGTGGAGGAAATGGACCCTGGTCTGCGTTTCCCGAAAGTGATGATGATTGACGAACCCGAGTTACTGGATGCCGCTATCGCTCGCATTCCGCGCGAAGATTTCACGCGTTACACCATCATGAAAAGCGCCGCTTTCTATCTGGAGATTCTGGACCAGCGCGTGAATAAAGGCGAAGGGGTGAAAATGCTGGCGCAGCACCTTGGCCTTGAACGTGATGAAGTGATGGCGCTGGGCGATCAGGAAAACGATCTGGCGATGATTGAGTTCGCCGGGCTGGGTGTGGCGATGGGCAATGCTATCGACGCGGTCAAGGCGGCGAGCCAGTTTGTCACCAAATCTAATAGTGAAGACGGCGTGGCTTACGCTATCGAGAAGTTTGTGTTGAATGTCTGACCCGCGCGGGCCAGACATATATACCCGTCATACTTCAAGCTGCAGATGCGTTGGCTTTATTACTCGGCCCATCCCTGGGCCTCGCCCCTTCGGGGCCGCGGTAAACCGCGTTCAACGCTGCTCCCGGCAGCGTTGTCGCTCACCCCAGTCACTTACTTGAGTAAGCTCCTGGGGATTCGCTGCGTCGCCGCGTTACAAGGCTCATTCTGAGCCTTGCCCTAAAGGGCCAACGCGTGGCGTTGTTCAACACGCGAGCGTGTTGTCCTGCAACTTGAATTATTTAGGGTATAGGGGAGTGTGCGGATCAGTCGTTAAAGAACGTCTGTTTGATCGCCAGTTCGACGCCGCGCACTTCCGCCAGCCCTTTTAGCCGCCCGATGGCGGAATAACCGGGGTTGGTTTTCTTCTTCAGGTCATCCAGCATCTGGTGGCCGTGATCGGGGCGCATCGGAATGGCACGGGTGTTGCCCTGCTGACGGCGGCGGTGTTCTTCCGCCAGAATCGCTTTCACCACTTTCACCATGTCCACATCGCCATGCAGGTGCGCGGCTTCGTGGAAGCTTTTCGGGTTGTCTTCGCGGCAGGTAGCGCGCAAATGGGTAAAGTGGATGCGGTCGGCGAAGGTTTCGATCATCTTCACCAGATCGTTGTCCGCCCGCACGCCGTAAGACCCGGTGCACATGGTGAAACCGTTATGGATGCTGTCCACGGCGTCTTTCAGCCACTGCATATCTTCAATGGTGGACACGATGCGCGGCAGGCCGAGAATCGGACGCGGCGGATCGTCCGGATGCACCGCCAATACGATGCCGGCTTCTTCCGCCACCGGCACAATCGCCCGCAGGAATTCAGCCATGTGCTCACGCAATTTCGCCTTGTCGATGCCGTCGTACTGCGCCAGCTGGGCGCGGAACTGTTCCAGCGTATACCCTTCTTCGGCGCCCGGCAGACCGGCGATAATATTGCGGGTCAGCTTGTCTTTGTCCGCGTCGGTCATGGCGGCGAAATAGGCGGCGGCCTGGCGTTGTTCGTCGTCGGTGTAGTCGGCGGCGGCGCCTGCGCGCTGGAGCAGGTGCAGTTCGAAGGCGGCGAAGGCGGTGTGGTCAAAACGCAGCGCCCGGGAGCCGTCCGGCAGCGGGTATTCCAGGTCGGTACGGGTCCAGTCCAGCACCGGCATAAAGTTGTAGCACACGGTATCGATGCCGCAGGCGCCGAGATTACGCAGCGACTGCTGATAGTTGGCGATGTAGCGGCGGTAGTCGCCGGTCTGGGTTTTGATGGCTTCGTGCACCGGCACGCTTTCCACCACCGACCAGATCAACCCTTTTTCAGCCAGTTGCGCCTGGCGTTTCTTAATCTCTTCAACGCTCCACACTTCGCCATTCGGGATGTGATGCAGAGCGGTGACGATACCGGTCGCGCCCGCCTGGCGGGCATCATCCAGCGACACCGGATCGTTGGGGCCGTACCAGCGCCAGGTGTGTTCCATAAAGTAGCTCCTTAAGCTATCGACTTGAGTAATCATCGGGATCGGATAATAATCGGTCTGGTGGTCAGGCCACCAGACCGGTTCACTATTCACCACCTGCGGTGATATTTCTGTGATTTAGATCACGCAAACATCAGGCAAGAGGCCGCTGTGGTGCCCGGGTGTGAGATGGATAGCAGCCTTGTCATCTGCGTATGGCGCTGCGGCATTTAATTTTCTGGCGTTTTGGCGGCTATGGTAAGCTGCGGGCTATTGTTTACAGGACATATGCTTATAGGGCATATGCTGACAGGACACGGCTGGCGCGGCCGGAGGGGATATAGTGTTACCCACACTGAAAGTTGAGCGGCTGTACCGGCAGATATCCAACCTGCTGATTAACTGTATCAGAAACGGTCAGTTTACGGCCGGGCAACTGCTGCCCTCGGAGCGTGAACTGGCGAAACAGCTGGGGGTGAGCCGCTCGTCCATCCGCGAGGCGCTGATTGCGCTGGAAATTACCGGTTGGGTGGAGATTCGCACCGGGAATGGCGTGTACGTCAACGACCCGCTGCCGGACGCGCCGCCCGCCGCACCGCCGGAAGACGAATTCAGCCTGCGGGCGTTCATTCAGGCCCGTCAGGTATACGAGGCGATGATGGCGGAGCTGGCGGCGGTGCATGCCACCGACGAGCAACGCGCCGCGTTGCAGGATATCACCCGCGACCTGTCACGCCTGCACGTCAACGACGCGCAATTTCTGCACGAAGACAAGCGCTTCCATCTGTTGATCAGTGAAATGTCCGGCAATGAAGTGCTGCAGGACATGATGGATTACCTGTGGAACAAGCGTCAGAGCAGCCGGTTTGTGCGGCTGGAAACGCTCTACGCCGACCCCGATTTCCCCCGCACCATGAATCAGGACCATGCCGATATTGCCGACGCCATCGTCGCGCGCGACCCGGCCCGGGCACGCGCCAGCATGGAACGCCATCTCCAGCATGTGTACGATCATCTGTTCAGCGGTGATAAGTAGGCGTGAGTTCCGCCAGAAATGAAAAAACCCCGGGGGGACACAGGCACCGGGGTCGAGGGTAATGATGAGCGTGGGCGATTATTTGTAGATCACCGCGTTGCCGCGCAGGGTGTTGTCGCCGCCAGCATAGGTGATGGTGTAAGCGGAAGCGCCGGCGGCCTCAGCCTGATGGGCCAGTTTGGCCTGCAGCGAGCTCAGATCGTTGGCGGTGGCGGAAACGGAACCGATTTTTTCCAGCTGCTGGGCTTGCTCATAGTTGACGCTCTGGGCGGCGAAAGAACCAAAAGATACGGTGGCAAGGGCAGCGGCGATAGCGATGGTTTTGATGTTTTTCATGATCTTTTTCCTTCCTCGGGTAAATGACGTTGAAAGGCGTTTGTCCTTTCGATAACGGAAAGGTTACGCCCTGTTGGCCTTCGTGGAAAACGGAGGTTGTTGAAGATATCTTTCTATTTTTTTGATGGGAAATACAGTCAGGAATGGAAAATAACTCAATGATTTCTATTGTCTTTGTTATTTTTTGAGCGATTTTTTAGGATATGCCAAGTTATGTCAAGAAGGCGAAAAATCTGTGAAGAATGAAGACAGTCAGATAACATTTAATGCTTTTTCACATCAGTTAACCAATATAAATATCTGGTCATGCGATGGCAACTGGTTGATTTATGACGTTCGGCCGCACGGATCTTCATTCACGGGATTGACCATCGAACGCGTCAACGTGGAAACCCGTCAGCGCGAGGTAATTTACCGCGCCGGGCAGGGCGCGCATGTCGGCGTAGCGACCGGCAGCCCGGTGGCGCCGCAACGTTATGTGTTTATCCACGGCCCGGAACACCCCGATGAGCGCTGGCAGTACGATTTTCATCACCGCCGCGGCGTGGTGATATCGGATGATGACCGCCAGCAGGCCACGACGCTGGATGCCTGCGTGCTGACGGCGCCGTATCTGGCCGGCGCGCTGCGCGGCGGTTCCCATGTGCATGTGTTCAGCCCGGACGGCAGCCGGCTGAGTTTCACCTACAACGACCATGTGCTGCACGAGCGCGACCCGGCGCTGGATCTGCGCAATGTCGGGGTGGCGGTGCCGCTGCATCCGGTGGCCGCGCCCCACCGCCATCCGCGCGAGCACGACGGCAGCCATTTCTGCGTGCTGGTGAGCGACACCACGCCGCAGCCGCGCCCCGGCAGCGATGACATCAACCGCGCCTACGAAGAAGGCTGGGTGGGGACGGCAGGCTATCTGCGTCCGGATGGATGCCGTCAGCGTTGGGCGCTGGCGTTTATCGGCGATACGCTGTCCGCTGGCGGCGAGAAGGTGCCGGAAGTGTTTATCGTCGATTTGCCGGAGCAACTTAACGATTACGCCCGCCCCGGCGAGCGGCCGTTGGGCGGCACCGACGATCGTTTGCCTGCTCCGCCTGCCGGCGTGCGCCAGCGGCGTCTCACCTTTACCGCCGACAGGCTACATCCCGGCGTAGTCAATCAACCGCGTCACTGGCTGCGCAGTTCGCCGGACGGCAGCCAAATCGCGTTTCTGATGAAAGACGATCGCGGCGTGGTGCAGTTGTGGACGGTATTGCCGAACGGCGGCGAACCCCGTCAGGTGACGCAGGGCGACTGGCCGGTACAGTCGGCGTTCAGCTGGCATCCGGACGGCAAATATCTGGCGTTCATTGGCGACAACAGCGTGATGCTGTGCGAAGTAGCGACCGGTCGGTTGATTCGCCAGACCGTGCGCAGCGAAACGCCGCCGGTGGGGGATGCGGTGGTGTTTTCGCCGGATGGCGATCGCATCGCCTACCTACGGGATATTGATGGCTACAACCAGATTTTTGTGGTGACGGTCATGCGTTAACGCCGGCGTTTTTCCTGACGGGCGGCGCGCCCAGACTGGCCCGCCGCCTGTTGTTTACCCCGCTTCCGCCCTTCTCTGGTGGTTTCCAGCGCTCCGCTGTTTTGATTACCCAATAAAACTGTTTCCTTTCAAACGATTGCTTTTTATTCACCGATCCGCCTCACAGTTCGCAGCAAAAAACATTGTCACCGACTCCGTGCTTCAAATACATTGCTAACTCGACTTAGCAAAGAGATTTCAGCATGAAAAACGGTTGCTTCATCGGTGTGGATGTCGGGTCGGCCAGCGTCAGGGCCGGGGTGTTTGACGGCAATGGCCAGCGTCTGGCGTTTGCGGTGCGGCCCATCGAACAGTTTCATCCTCGCACGCACGTGGTAGAGCAATCGTCGACGGATATCTGGCAGTCGGTCGGCGCTTGCGTACGTGAAGCGCTGGGCATGGCGGCGATAGCGCCTTCGCAGGTACGCGCCATCGGCTTTGACGCCACCTGCTCGCTGGTGGCGGTCGGGCCGCAGGGGCAGCCGGTATCGGTGGCTGAGCAGAACGACCCGCAGCGGGACATCATCATGTGGATGGATCACCGCGCCGCCGCCGAAACCGCCGACATCAACGCCACCGGCGACGACGCGCTGCGCTATGTAGGCGGCGAGGTGAGCATCGAGATGGAACTGCCCAAGATCCTGTGGTTAAAACGCCATTTCCCGGCACGTTATCAGCAGGTATGGCGCTTTTTCGATCTGGCGGACTATCTGGTGTGGCGCGCCACCGGTACGGACGCCGCCAGCGTTTGCACGCTGACCTGCAAGTGGAACTATCTGGCGCATGAAAACCGCTTTAGCGACAGCCTGTTGCAGGCGGTTGGGCTGGCTGATTTGCCGCAGAAAATCCCGCCGCGCATCCTGCAACTGGGCGACGCCGCTGGGACGCTGGCCGCCGACGTGGCGCGCGACTGGGGGTTGCCGGAAAACGTGGTGGTGGCCGGCGGCATTATCGACGCGCACGCCGGCGGGCTGGCGCTGGTGGGCGGCGAACCACAGGGCAGCCTTGCCGTCATTAGCGGTACGTCTAACTGCCATATGCTGGTCAGTCGTCAGCCGGTCGATGTGCCCGGCGTGTGGGGGCCGTACTGGGGCGCGATGTTGCCGCAGTGGTGGCTTAACGAAGGCGGGCAGAGCGCGGCGGGCGCGCTGGTGGAATGGACATTGCGCCAGCATGCGCAATGGCCGGCGTTGACGGCGCAGGCGGAGCAACAGCACCGTAGCCCGTATGCGCTGCTGAACGAGTGGGTGGCGTCGTTGGAACAGCGCGAACCGCTGCCGACCCGTCATCTGCATGTGCTGGCGGATCACCACGGCAACCGCTCGCCGCGCGCCAACCCGAATGCGCGCGGCATGGTGATGGGGCTGACGCTGGAACAAGGGCCGGATGCGCTGGCGCGGCTGTATCTGGCGACGCTACAGGCGATTGCTTATGGCACCCGCCACATTATCGAGGCGTTGAATCAGGCCGGTCATCAGATTACCCGGCTGACGATGTGCGGCGGCGCCACCAAAAATCCGCTGTGGCTGCGGGAATATGCCGCCATCACCGGTTGCGATATTCAACTGGCGAGCGAAGAAGACGCAGTGACGCTCGGCGCGGCGTTGCTGGGGGCGGTGGCCTGCGGCGCGTATCCCTCGCTGCCGCAAGCGGCGCAGGCGCTGGTGCAGCCCGGCCTGCTTATTCGCGCCGACCGATACAATCAGGCGTTTCACGACGCCAAATACCAGATTTATTTACAGATGTATGACTACCAGCAGGCCGCCCAGCAACAGATGAGCCGTCACTGATAGCCGAATTTTCTTCCGGCATCGTCCGGAACGGACACCAGGAGTACATATGTTGACACTGAATCTTCCCGCTTCACCCCGCCGGCTTTCCGTCGGCGAACGCGAGGTTTTGCTGGTTACCAATGCGGATCTGCGGGAGTCCGCCAACCTGACCTGCTGGCCGACCCAGCAGCAGTTTGAAAGCCGTCTACAGAGCGCGCTGGAACAACTGGGATACCGCATGACGCGCGCTCATGCGGTAGACAACGCCCGCGGGCACGGTTTCATCAGCAGCCAGCGGGAAGGCAGCGATGTGTTCGCCGCGCTCGACCCCGACGCGCCGGTGATCGTGCTGCTGACCGCCTGGCAATATTCTCACCATGTCGCGCCGTCGCTGGTGCACCACCGCGGCCCGGTATTGCTGCTGGCCAATTTCGACGGCACCTGGCCGGGGCTGGTGGGCATGTTGTGCATGGCGGGCTGCCTGACCAGTCTGGGGCGCACGTATTCCCGGCTGTGGTCGGAAACCTTTGAGGACGACGCGTTTCGTCAGGGGCTGGCGACCTGGCTGCGCGACGGCGCGGTCAGCCACAAGACCGGCTACCTGCGCCCGGTGGCGGCGTCTCATCCGCTGCTGGCGGCGCCTGCCGGTCAGATTGGCCGTCAGGTGGGGGAATACATTCTGCGGCATAAAGCGATTATCGGGCTGTTCGACACCTTCTGCATGGGGATGATCAACGGCGTGTTCCCGCAGCAGGCGATGGTGAATATTGGTATGCCGATTGAGTCGTTGTCCCAGTCGGCGTTGCTGGTGGAGATGGCGAAGGTGCCGCACGCCCTGCGTGAAAACTGTCTGGCGTGGTATGAGCAGCGTGGTATGCAGTTTGAGTTTGGCGACGACGGCAGCCGCCAGCTGACGCGGGATCAGGTGCTGGAGCAGTGCGCGATGATGATTGCGATGGCGCGCGTCGTGCAGCGCTTCGGGCTGACGGCGGTCGGGGTGCAGTACCAGCAGGGGCTGAAAGACAGCTGCGCCGCGTCCGATTTCGCCGAAGGGGCGATCGGCAACGCAGAGCGCTTCCCGCTGCCGGATGAGCAGGGCGAGCCGATTCGCCCCGATGTCGCTATCCCCTGCATCAATGAAGTGGACATGGGCAGCGCCATTCCGCAGGTGATGTTGTGGCATCTGCTGCATGGGCTGGGGCTACCGGCGGAAACCACGCTGCACGATATTCGCTGGGGCAGCGAGTATCAGGGCGTCTTCTACTGGGATTTGGAAATTTCCGGCGCGGTGCCGTTTGCTCACCTCAAAGGCGGTATCGCCGGCGCCACCGGCTATCGTCAGCCGCCGATGTTCTTCCCGTACGGCGGTTCCACCATCGCCGGGCAGGGCAAGGCGGGGCGTTTTGTCTGGGCGCGGGCGCATTACGAAGGCACGCAGGTGATCATGCATATCGGCACCGGCACGGCGGTAGAATTGCCAACTGATGAGTTTGAACGCCGCCGCCGCGCCACCAACTACGAGTGGCCGCTGCTCAACGCGGTGCTGGACGGCGTCACCCGCGACAACCTGATGGCGGGTCACCAGAGCAACCACCTGACGGTGGCGTATGTGGACGAGGATAAGCTTGCCGAGGTGCTGAAAGCCTTTGTCGCTCAGGCGCTGACGCAGCATATCCAGGTATGGACGGCGGGCGATGCTCACCGGTTGCTGGCGGAGTAAATCATGAATTACGACAACTCATCCTTCAGCGATGAAAACAAATACACCGGCATCTGGCCGGTGATGCTCACCCCGTTCGACGCGCGCGGCGAAATCGACTACGCCTCGCTGGCGCGGCTGGTGGAGTGGTATCTGGATGCCGGGGTGCACGGGCTGTTCGCCGCCTGCCAGTCCAGCGAGATGTTTTTCTTAAGCGATGCGGAAACCCGCGAACTGGTGCGCTTTATCGTGGCGCAGGTAGACGGCCGGGTGCCGGTGGTGGCCTCGGGTCATACCGCCAACGCGTTCAGCCAGCAGGTGGATCAGCTAAACGGCGTGGCGGAAACCGGCGTGGACGGCGTGATCCTGATCAGTAACCGATTGGCGCTGGCGGGCGAGCCTGACGAACAGGCGCTGGCACGGTTGCAGGCATTGACGGCGCAACTGCCCGCGCAGGTGGATTTGGGGATTTATGAGTGCCCTTACCCTTATAAGCGGCTGCTGTCTGACGAGACGGTCGCCTGGTGCGCGCGCAGCGGGCGCTACACCTTCATCAAAGACACCTGCTGCGATCTGCCGACCATTCGTCGTCGTCTGCAGCTGGCGCAGGGTACGCGTCTGCATCTGGCCAACGCCAACAGCCAGACGTTGCTGGCGTCGTTGCAGGCCGGCTGTCAGGCCTACAGCGGCGTGATGGCCAACTTCCACCCGCAGCTGTACGTGTGGCTGTTCGAGCACTGGCGCGAGCACCCGCAGGCGGCGCAGCAGCTGGCGGATTATCTCGGTACGGCGGCGCTGGCGGAGTTTCTTGATTATCCGGCCTGCGCCAAGTTCTATCAGCAGCAATGTGGTAATTTCTCGACCCATGTTTGCCGGGTGCGCAACAGCGCCGCCTACGGCGAGAGCTTTTTCCCACAGGCGATTGAGAGCATGCTCCGGCTGGGCCAGACGCTGGCGACGCAGCTCCCGGTACCGCGCCGGTAACCTGAAGGACACCCTGATGAAGCTGACAATGACAACACAGCAATTCGTCCTGCCTGAAGGGCATGACTACTTCGGCAACTGCCACGCCTCGACCGTGGCGGCATTGCCGGGCGGGCGGCTGCGGGTGGCCTGGTTTGCCGGCGAAAAGGAAGGCAGCGGCGATACCGCAATCTGGCTGGCCTGCGCCGAGCAGGGGCGCTGGTTGCCGCCGGTGCGGATAGCGTGGGAAGACGGGCTGGCGCACTGGAATCCGGTGTTGCACCAGCAGGCGGGCAAGTTGTGGCTGTTCTATAAAGTGGGCGCGGATGTGCACCACTGGCAGACCCGGGTGATGGTATCGACGGATGACGGCGCGAGCTGGTCTGCGCCGTGTCCGCTGGTGCCCGGCGACAGCGCGCCGCGCGGGCCGGTGAAGAACAAGCTGCTGGTGATGTCCAACGGCGAGTGGCTGGCGCCCGCGTCTGTCGAGGACGACCGCCACTGGGATGCCTTCGTGGATCTCAGCGGCGATCAGGGCCGGAACTGGCAGGCCGTGCCCATCCCGCTGACCCACCGCATACCCGGCGATGAAGGCGACGGGGCGTTATGGCAAGGACTGGAGCAGGCGGCGCTGTGGGAAAACGACCTGACGCGGGTGTTCCAGTGGGACGGCGTTATTCAGCCGTCGGCGTGGGAGTCGGCGCCGGGGCGGGTGCACGTACTGATGCGCAGCACGCGCGGCGCGCTGTACCGCAGCGATTCGGACGACTACGGTCGCCGCTGGCGCGAGGCTTATGCCATCGACCTGCCGAACAACAACAGCGGCGTCGATCTGGCGCATCTGGGGGCGGGTCGTCTGGTGCTGGTCTACAACCCGGTGACCGGCAACTGGCGCCATCGTTATCCGCTGACGGTAGCCTGCTCCGTCGATAACGGCGAACACTGGGAAAACCGCATCGACCTTGAGCAGGAGCCCGGCGAGTTTTCTTATCCCGCCATTATTGCCGATGGCGACACGGTTAATGCCGGTGGCGCCACATCTCATGCCGGTGGCGCCACATCTCATGCCGGTGGCACCACATTGCATGTGACCTACACCTGGAATCGAAAAAATATCGTTTACTGCGCGCTGATATTCAGCGGGTAGTCGTTGTAGCACTCAAAAAAACCTGTACCCTACACCCCCCGCCGACCTCCGGGTACGGCGGCGTCCGGATGGCTTTGCCTGAAGGGCGATAAAATCATAAAGCGAGGAACATCATGTCGATTTCCGTGGAATTATCCCAACACCAGGCGATGCACAATAAATCCAATATCCGCCGCGTGGTGATCTCCAGTTGGATTGGCAACACCATCGAGTTTTACGATTTCCTGCTCTACGGACTGGCGAGCGCGCTGGTGTTTGGCAAACTGTTCTTTCCCACCGTCAGCCCGGTCACGGCGATGCTGGCGTCATTCGCTACCTTCGGCGTGGGATTCATTGCCCGCCCGCTGGGCGGCATCTTCTTCGGCCACATGGGCGACACCCTGGGGCGTAAGCTGACGCTGTTGATTACCCTCGGCGGCATGGGGATGGCGACCTTTCTGATCGGCTGCCTGCCTACTTATCACCAGATCGGCGTCTGGGCGCCGGTGCTGCTGGTGGTACTGCGTTTCGTGCAGGGCTTTTTGGTGGGCGGCGAGTGGGGCGGCGCGATGCTGATGGTGGTGGAAACCGCGCCCGCCAACCGTCGCGGCTTGCTCGGTTCCATCCCGCAGACCGGCGGTTTTTCCGGACAACTGCTGGCGACGGCCATATTCGCCATGGTGTCGACGCTGCCGGAAGACCAACTGATGTCGTGGGGCTGGCGCGTGCCGTTCATGCTGAGCGTGGCGCTGGTGCTGGTGGGGCTGTATATGCGCCGCAAGGTGGACGAAACGCCGGTGTTCCAGCAGGTCCAGCAACAGCAGCAACAGCAGCAACAGCAGGCGCGTGAGAGCGAGCCGGCGCGTCGTCAAAGCCCGGTGGTGGAAGTACTGCGTAAACAGTGGCGCAGCGTCTGCCTGATTATGGTGCTGCGTTTCGCGGAAAGCGTGCCGTTCTTCCTGGCGACCGTGTTCGCCGTGTCCTACGCCACCGTACAGTTGGGCGTGCCCAAACAGACCATGCTCAACGTGATTATGGCGACCTGCGTGCTGGCGTTTCCGATGCATGCGCTGTTTGGCGCGCTGTCCGACCGGGTGGGCCGCCGTCCGATCTATATCTTCGGCGCGCTGTGCGCCGCGGCGATGGCGTTTCCGTTCTTCTATCTGCTGGAAAGCGGCTCCTTTGGGTTGATGGTGCTGGGGTACATCCTGCTGATCAACATCGCCCATAACTCCATCAACTCGGTACAACCGGCGTTCTTTACCGAACTGTTCGGCCCGAAAGTGCGTTATAGCGGCGCGTCCATCGGCGCACAACTGGGGGCGATTGTCGCAGGCGGTTTCACTCCGTTTATCGCCAAGGGGCTGACCTCGCTGGATAACGAGTCCTGGACGCTGGTGGCGACCTACGTCACGGTAGCGGCGCTGGTGGCGGCGTTCGCAGCCTGGAAAGCGCCGGAAACGTCGCGCCGGGATATGACCAAAGAGGTGTGATTTATTGATCGCGGCCAGGGTCGGCCGCGCTTTAGCTGCGTCGAGTTAGTTATTCCGCTACACTGGCCTCTTTCAGTTCTCACAGGGATATTCTGTTTCATGGCGAAAACAGTTGAACAGATTGCCAGTGCCTTGAAGTTGTCCGTGACCACGGTGCGTCTGGTGCTGAATGGAAAAGCGG
Source organism: Dickeya sp. Secpp 1600 (assembly GCF_003049805.1). Taxonomy (NCBI): domain Bacteria; kingdom Pseudomonadati; phylum Pseudomonadota; class Gammaproteobacteria; order Enterobacterales; family Pectobacteriaceae; genus Dickeya; species Dickeya sp. Secpp 1600. The sequence continues at coordinate 4,934,490 of NZ_CP023484.1, read as the reverse complement.
AACAGTATCGGATCAGCGCCAAAACCCAGCAACGCATCCATCAGTACGTGACCGAGTACGGTTACACCGTCAATCACGTCGCCCGCAGCCTGAAGCTGAACAAAACCGAAACGCTGGGGCTGATCGTGCCCCGACTATCCAACCTGTTTTTCTCGACGCTGGCTGAAAAGCTCGAAACCCGCTGCCGCGAGGTGGGCTATCAACTGATGATCAGCTGTTCTTACAGCGATCCGCAGTATGAAAACCGGCTGGTGGAGGCGCTGTTGCAGCGCAATGTCGACGGGTTATTCGTGGTGCCGTCGTCGCTACAGTCGGCTCAGCACCACGCTAAGGTCGTGAAAAAGCCATTGGTGCTGCTGGATCGTGATTTCGGCATCGATCAACTGCCGCTGGTGATGAGTGACAACCTGCAGGGCGGGGCGGCGCTGACCGAAGCGATGCTGGCCGACCAACCTGCCGCGCCGCTGTTTTTCATGGCCGGCGACGTGCAGCAGCCGGCGATTCGCGACCGCCTGCGCGGGTATCGCCAGTCGGTGCAGCAGGCCGGGCTGACCCCGGCGGTGCTGGAAGCCAGCCATAACCGCCGTGAAGACGGCATGCTGATGATGGAGCAGTTTTTGCGCCAGCACGACGCGCCGCCGCCGGCGTTCATCGCGTCGTCACTGCCGGTGCTGGAAGGGATGCTGAGCGTGGTGCGCGAGCGCTATGGCTATATTCCGGCGCACATTAATATCGGCACCTTCGATGAACACGCCATGCTGGGATTTTTACCGAATACGCTCTGGTCAATGCGTCAGAACGAAGACGCCTGGACTGAACAGGCGTTTGCGGCGATGCAGCAGGCGCTGAACGGCGATGCGCCGCCGCATAAAGCGGTGATCCCCATGACCCTGATCCACCGCCGCCAGGCGGAAAGTCACTGACCGGCGTTATTTGCCGAAACCGGTATCATCATCGGCGGCGGTTCGTCTGCCTGCTTGCGGCGTTCGTATTCTTCCAGCCGGTCGCGGGCCGAGGTGTTGTGGTGGTCGCTGTGGACGCGATAATAGTCATAGGGCAGCAGTAGCGTATCCAGCATGGCGGAGAAGGGAACGTCCAGCGCCACCATCGGCATCATCGCCCAACTGGTGTCCTCGTCTTTCATGGTAGCCATGCTGGATTTGGTGCCGGAATAGTACCCCTGCTCGCCGCCAGAGTGAGTCATTACACTGGAGCAGCCACCGCATGTCGCCAGTATCCCGCCTGACAGTACGAACGACAATGAGGCATTTTTCAGTATGGTCATCATGCTACCCTGAGGAGAGTTTTCCCGGTTACGTGGTTGACTGCGCGTGCATCACCCTGCATATGGATTACGACCTTCACATGTTTTAGCAAAATGTGCTTGCTGTCCAGTGTATGTGATTACACCTGAACCGGGGAAAGAATAAGAGAATTTTCCTTCACGGTGTTGAAAAGCGGAGGTGGGTCACCATATTGATATCAGGCAAGACGGAAATACGCCGACAGGGTATTTCCCCACGCCAGACGCCTGTCCGAATGGAGGGCGGTTATCTTTCGACCTCGCTGCATGTTAGGAGGCAGTTTATGCGTAACCCCGATTTTTCCCCGCTGTATCGCTCCGCTATTGGTTTTGATCGTCTGTTTAATCTGCTGGAAGCCGGCCAGAGCCAGGGCAATGGCGGATATCCCCCGTATAACGTTGAGCTGGTTGACGAAAACCAGTACCGCATTGCGATTGCCGTGGCCGGTTTCGCTGAAAGCGAACTGGAGATCACCGCGCACGACAACATGCTGATTGTCAAAGGATCGCACAGCGGCGACGCCACCCCACGCAACTACCTTTATCAGGGCATTGCCGAGCGCAATTTCGAACGCAAATTCCAGCTGGCGGAACACATTCAGATCAACGGCGCCAACCTGGAAAACGGTTTGCTGTTCATCGATCTGCAACGGGTGATTCCGGAAACGCTGAAACCGCGGCGTATCGAAATCAAATAATCGTGATGGCCGCCGGCGCGCGACGCCGCGGCGATGAGTGAACCGATCTCAGCGATCTCTCTGAGTGATTGCATCTGTTCGTCCGCCGAATGGGGACGACCCGGCTGTCGCCGGAAACCGTTATCTCGCTTCACAGAAGGAGTTATGAGTATGCGCAACTACGATTTATCCCCCCTGCTGCGTCAGTGGATTGGCTTTGACAAACTCGCCAGCGCCATGGGCAACCAGGAAGCGGTGGAATTCCCGCCGTACAACATCGAAAAAGTCGATGACAACCATTACCGTATTACGCTGGCGCTGGCTGGATTTCGTCAGTCGGAGCTGGATATTGAAGTGGAAGGGCAGCGTCTGACCGTGAAGGGCGCGCCGACGCCGCCGGAGAAAAAGGCGCAGTACCTGCATCAGGGGCTGGTGTTCAAGCCGTTCTCGCTGAGTTTCACGCTGGCCGATCACCTGCATGTGTCCGACGCGCAGTTCCAGCACGGGCTGTTGCACATTGACCTGATTCGTGACGTGCCGCAGGCGTTGCAACCGCAGCGTATCGCCATCGGCCGCCGTGCGCCCGCGCTTCACGAGAAGGCGCCGGATGAACAGGCTTAACCGGCCATAATCGACCGCCCGCGAGGTACTCGCGGGCATTTTTTTAACATTTTTTCCCACTTTTCCCAGCCGGTCATCTGGCGCTGGCGATGGTTTACATTAGTTCTCAATGGTTATTTTCCGCATTTAAAGGGAAAATATCGAAAAATACTTCAGAATTATTTTATTTCCTGCCTGAATAGAATGAAATAAACCAATAAATAGCGGTGATGAGAGCGGTATTCATTAATGAATTATTATTAACATCATCGTTAATTCCATGTTCCATAATTGTTATTTTGTGGCGAGTTTTTTGGTTTTATTTATTTTTGAAATGGCGTTTTTATTTTCAAAAGTAAATTATTAAACCTATTTAGTAATTAAAATAACAGTAGTGGATTCCACTTTTATAATACTATTTTTCCCGTTGATCACTTCACTTGATTTTGATGGGACGAGAAAAGCACCCTGTTCTTTTCGTTTTCTCGTCTTTTTTTTGCTGATGCTGTACCCGTTGTGTTTGTCAGGCTGTATCCCGCCATGAAAGATGGCGATGGCGCGCCGGAAAACTCGCTATCCGCATAGTCGGACGGCGGAAATAAGGGTGATGAAGAAATAAAACAACTCCTCCACTCGTAACACGGGACTTCCGGTAAAAGCGGCTGATTTCGTTTTAATCTTGAGTGGTGTTGGTATGTCTGCAAATAACAGCAGGTTAGTTAAGCTTCTTATTATCCTCGGCATAGCCGTTATATTTTGGTTTGTTCCTGTTCCTGAAGGCGTTAATCCTACCGCATGGCACCTGCTGGCAATATTTATTGCTACGGTCATCGGTCTGATTCTCTCCCCTTACCCCCTTGGCGCCATTGCCATTTTTAGTATCACCGCCGTCTCGGCGCTCGGCTTGCTGCCGGTCAAGGATGTGCTGGTCGGGTTTGGCGACCCCACCATCTGGATGATTGCCTGTGCCTTTTTCATTTCGCGCAGCTTTATCAAAACCGGTTTCGGCCGCCGTATCGGGTTTCTGTTCATCAGCAAGCTCGGCAACAGCAGCCTGGGGCTGGCGTATGGTCTGGTATTCACCGACCTGCTGTTTTCCCCGGCGATGCCGTCAACCTCCGCACGCTGCGGCGGCATTATCACCCCGCTGTTCCGCTCTATCGCCGAAGCTTACGGTTCGACGCCGGAGCAGGGCACCCAGCGGCGTATCGGCGCGTTTCTGGTGCAGACCATTTTCCAGTGCAACGCCATTACCTCGGCGATGTTCATGACGTCGATGGCTGGTAACCCGTTGATCAGCAAGCTGGCGACCCAGTTCGGCGTTCACCTGACCTGGACCGAATGGGCGGCGGCGACGCTGGTGCCGGGGCTGCTGTCGCTGATCGTGATCCCGCTGGTGCTCTACCGTTTCTACCCGCCGGAACTGAAGAAAACCCCGGAAATGCGCGAGCTGGCCAAGGCTCGCCTGCACGAAATGGGGCCGATGAGCCGCAACGAATGGATTGTGCTGTGCGTGTTCCTGGGGCTGGTGGTGTTCTGGGTGTTGGGGTCGACGCTGAATATCGACGCTACCCTGACCGCGCTGGGCGGCCTGAGCGTGTTGCTGTTGACCCGCGCATTGAGCTGGGAAGACGTAACCGGCGAGAAAGAGGCCTGGCACACTGTGGTGTGGTTCGCCGTGCTGATGATGCTGGCGACCCAACTGAACAAGATGGGGCTGATCGCCTGGCTGGGCGGCATCGCCGGCCACGCCGTCGCCGGGATGCACTGGTTGCCGATGATAGGACTGTTGCTGCTGGTGTACTACTACAGCCACTATTTCATGGCCAGCGCGGTGGCGCACATCAGCGCCATGTACGCCATTTTCGTGTCGATCGCCATTGCGGCGGGCGCGCCGCCGGTGCTGACGGTGCTGGCGTTTGCCGCTTTCAGTAACCTGTTTATGGCGACCACGCACTACTCCGGCGGCCCGGCGCCGATCATGTTCGGCTGCGGCTACCTGTCGCTGGGAACCTGGTGGAAGATCGGTTTCCTGGTCGGGCTGGTGGTCATTCCCATCTGGCTGGGCATCGGCAGCCTGTGGTGGAAGGTTTTGGGGATGTGGTAATAAGTGCTGGGGATGTGGTGATCGTCTTTTGCCTATCTGTTTGATTCGCCGCCGCCGGATATGGGCGGCGGTTTTGTTCTCTGCGTGCGGAAATGGCGCAGAAATAGCGTGAACAGGTTAAGATAGCGGGATCGATGATGCGAATTCCGGAGCGAGAGATGAGTAAGAAAAAGACACCGCTAAAACTAGGCACGTCGATCATTCTGATGGTGTCGGCGGTGATTGGCTCGGTGCTGCTGGTGGTTTACGCGCTGCTGTTTTTTCGCATCACCGAACTGACCGAAACTCACCTTAAGGACAAAGCCTTCGCCATTGCCCGCACCGTCGCTAATTCGCCGATCGTGGTGGACGACCTGAAAGGCATCGGCAATCCGATGCTGGTACAGCGTTTTTCCGAGGACGTGAAAAGCCGCAATCACCTGCTGTTCGTCATCGTTACCGGCATGGACGGTATCCGTCATTCCCATCCTGAGCCGGGGCAAATTGGCCGCCATTTTATCGGCGATGACCTCTATCCGGCGCTGCTGGGGCTGGAGAATACGGCGGTGAACCGCGGGGTGCTTGACCCGGCGCTGCGTGTATTCACGCCAGTGTTTGACGAGAATAACCAGCAGCTCGGGGTGGTGGCGGTGGGGATTTCGCTGTCCAGCGTGCAGTCAGTGATTAACGAAAACCGCTGGATTATTCCCTGGACCATCCTGTTCGGCGCGCTGGTCGGCCTGCTCGGCACCTATTTTCTGGTGAAAACCCTCAAACGCATCATGCTGGGTTTTGAACCGTTCGAAATTTCCAATCTGTTCGAGCAACGCAACGCGATGCTCAAGCAAATCAAAGAAGGGGTGATCGCGGTGGATACCGACCTGCGCGTCACCATTATCAATGACGAAGCCAAGCGGTTGTTCAGCCAGCATGGGTCTGGCGAAACGCTGGCGATCGGCAGCACCATCAGCCGCTGGCCGGCGCTGATGAATCTGGAAAAGGTGCTGGAAACCGGTGCGCCGCGGCAGGATGAGGAAATCAATTTCAACGGCAATCTGTTGCTGATCAACACAGTACCGGTGGTGGTGAAGGGCGATATTATCGGCGCCATCGCCACCTTCCGCGATAAAACGGAAGTCAGCCAACTGCTGCAGCGCCTGACCGGGATGTCGTATTACGCCGACGCCCTGCGCGCCCAGTCACACGAATTCATGAACAAGCTGCATGTGATTCTCGGCATGCTGCATTTAAAATATTACCCGCAACTGGAAGAATATATTCTAAAAACCGCCAATAATTATCAGGCGGAAATCGGCTCGATTATCCGAAAAGTAAAATCTCCGGTGATTGCCGGGTTCCTGTTGGGTAAAATCAATCGGGCACGGGATTTGGGCGTTACGCTGTCCATCAGCGAAGACAGTCTGTTGCCGGATACCGACGACTCCCAGGCCACCAATGAGCTGATCACCGTGCTGGGCAACCTGATCGAAAACGCGATGGATGCCTTGTCCGGTCTGGAAAACCGCGAGATCACCGTGACCTTCCATCATCAGGATGGGCAGTTACACTGTACGGTGAGCGACGACGGACCGGGCATCGCGCCGGATATTCAGCAGCGCATTTACCAGGAAGGATTTTCCACCAAAGGCTCCGGACGTGGCATCGGCTTGTATCTCACCCGGCAGAGTCTGGAAAAAATCGGCGGTACCATCGATTTTGAATCCGAACCGGACGTTTACACCCAGTTTTTTGTGAATATCCCGTATCAAGCAAGGCAGTTTGACCATGATTAAGGCAGTTTGACCATGATAAATGTACTGATCGTCGATGACGACGCCATGGTGGCGGAGTTGAATAAGTGTTATCTGAATCAGATTTCCGGGTTTAGCTGCTACGCGACGGTACCGACGCTGCAGCAGGCGCGAAATCTGCTGATGCAACCGGACTGCGAGATCGATCTGGTGCTGCTGGATATCTACATGCAGCAGGATAACGGTCTGGATTTGCTGCCCACGATCCGTGAATTCAGCGAACACACGGACGTGATTATCATTTCGTCGGCCAGCGACGTGTATACCATCAAGAAAGCGCTGCATTACGGCGTGGTGGATTATCTGATCAAGCCGTTCCAGTTCGCTCGCTTCGAACAGGCGCTGACCGCCTACCGGGAAGAGGCCAACCTGCTCAAACACCGCGAGTTTGTGGCGCAGTCGGACATCGATAACCTGATCCGCCGCACCAGCGGCACCCCGACGGTGGAGCGTAAGAAACTGCCGAAAGGGCTGACCAGCCTGACGCTGCGCACCGTCTGCGAATGGGTCGAGGGCAATCAGGGCGCGGAGTTCTCCACCGAGATGCTGGCCAACGCCATCGGCATTTCCCGCGTGTCCTGCCGTAAATACCTGATCTATCTGGCGGATACCGGCATTCTCGACACCAATATTCTCTACGGTTCCACCGGCCGCCCGGTCTACCTTTACCGGTTGCTGCCGGAAAAGCAGGACGCGCTGCGACAGTACTGCGAATAACGCCGAAACGACAAAGCCACGATCAACGTGGCTTTTTATCTGGCGTTGATCCGTCCTGAATAGCGTTGACACGTTCCTGACTTAAATCTGGAGAACGTGATGATGACTGAGTTCAAACGTACCCAACGTGATTATCCTCTATCCTTTAAAATAGCCGTCGTTGAGCAAGTCGAAAAAGGCGAAATGACCTACAAACAGGCTCAGCAACGATACGGTATTCAGGGGCGCTCCACTGTCCTTGTCTGGCTGCGTAAATACGGCCGGCTTGACTGGAGCCCCGGACTTCCGAATTTGGTGAAGAGGAAATTGCTTGTGGCTCAGACAAATACCCCACTCACCCCCGAGCAAAGAATCAAAGAGCTTGAAGAACAGCTTGAGCTGGCGAACCAGAAGGCTGAGTTTTTTGAGTCGGTTATCAATGTCCTGAAAAATGATTACGGGGTGAGTGTCGTAAAAAAGCGGCCCGGCAAGTCCTTGCTCAAGGTCAGACCTCAAAAATAACCGTTACGCGCGCCTGCCAATTTCTGGGTCACAGCAGACAGGCATGGTATCAGTACAATGCCCGCTGCAATCAACGACATGCACACCATAGTAAGGTCCTTGATGTTATTGCCCGGATCCGGTGCCGCCAGCCGAGGATCGGCACACGTAAACTGCACCATCTATTGAACAGTCACCCGGACAAGACACTGAATATCGGTCGGGATAGCCTGTTCAGCCTGCTGGGTGAGCACCGGCTTCTGGTGCCCGTAAAACGGGGATACCACAAAACCACCAACAGCCACCATCGTTTTTACCGGCACCCGAACCTGCTGAAACCGGGTCCTGGACAGGTTACCGCTCTTGAGCCGGAACAGGTATGGGTGGCAGATATTACTTACCTGCCGATACGCAACGGCACGGTTTATCTGAGTCTGGTCACTGATGCCTGCTCAAGAAAAATCATGGGTTATCATGTGGATGAAAACCTGCACACTGAAAATGTAGTAAAAGCGTTCAAACAGGCACTGCGGCAAAGGCAAACAGAAGGCCCTCTGATACATCACTCAGACAGGGGGATACAATACTGTTCAGCACTTTATCAGTCAGTGCATAAAGAATACGGAATAACCTGTTCGATGACAGATGGTTACGACTGCTACCAGAATGCACTGGCGGAACGAATAAACGGGATCCTGAAGAGTGAATTTTTACTCTCACGTCCGGCCGATCTGGCACAGGCAAGGAAAATGGTGAAAGAGTCTGTAGCAATTTATAACCATGAACGGCCACATCTGGCCCTGAAATACAAAACGCCTGATGAAATTCATCAGGCGTTTTGCGGGCAAACAACTGTCAACCTATATCAGGACTAGTCACGTATAAAACGAAAAAGGCCACGGTATCCGTGGCCTTTTTGTGTATGAACCGGTCGACGGACTACACCAGCCAGCCGAGCAGCAGGGTGGCGGCGATCACGGTGGAGGCGCCGCCGATACGGGTGGCGATTTGCGCGAACGGCATCAGCGACATGCGGTTGGACGCGGACAGAATCGCCACGTCGCCGGTGCCGCCCAGGCCGCTGTGGCAACTGGTCACGATGGAGGCTTCAACCGGGTACATCTTCAGGTACGGCGCAATGAAGAAGCTGATCAACGCCATTGAGAGCACCACGGAACCGCACACCACCACGTAGCCGACGGAGAACACCGCCACCACGCTTTCCAGCGGCACGTACAGCATGCCCAGACCGATCATCAACGGCCACACCAGCGAACTGGATACGAACTTGTAGAAACTGTTGGCGCCGGTTTCCATGCTGGACGGGATAACACGACCGTACTTGCACAGCACCGCGATCAGAATCATCAGTACCGGGCCGGGGATATGCAGCACTTTTTCAAACAACCCGCCGACGATGAAGAAGGTGCAGATCAACAGCAGACCGCCGCCCATCAGGTGGAAATCCACCGTTTTCGGCGCGTCTTTCACTGCAAACAGCGCGTTATCGGTTTCGTTGCGCACCAGGTTGCCGTTACCATTCAGGTCGCTGCGCCATACGCCGATGCGGGCCAGCACGCCGGCGCAGATGATGGCGAAAATGTTGCCGACAACGGCGGCAGGCGCCAATTGGGCGACGTACACGTCCGGCGCCTGACCGAGGATGGCGGAATAGGCCAGCGACAGCGGCAGGATGCCTTCGCCGATGCCGCCGCCGATGATCGGCACGATGATGAAGAAGAAGGTGTGGTAGAAGCTGTAGCCAAACAGTTTACCTACCAGCAGGCCGGTCACCAACGCGGTGGCGGTGCCTACCACCAGCGGAATGAACATGCGGATCATGCCCTGAATCAGGATGACGCGGTTCATGCCGAGAATGCTGCCCACCACCAGACTGGCGATGACGAAGTAGAGGAAGTTGGCGTCTTTCATCAACAGCTTGACGGTATCCAGCGTGTTGGCGTTGAACAGATGGAAATACACCAGAATGGACGGCACCATCAGGCAGAGAATCGCCGGGCCGCCGATTTCTTTCAGCACCGGAATACGCTGGCCGATATAAGCCAGCAGGAATCCCATGGTCATAATAACGGCGAATCCGCCGATCATGTTTTTAGGTAAATAACTGGCATAGGCCGCAATAAATACAATGGCGGCAATGACCAGGAAAAGAATAAAAGGCACGGAGCCAATGCGAGTTTTATTTAAGCTTTCCAGTAAGCTTGATGGTGCGGCGGTGGCGAGCGTGTTATCGCTCATGATTTCAGTTTCAATGTTTTTCATTATATTCACCCTGTTGTAGCGGCATAGGACAGAGATAAGCAACTTGCTCTGCAAGACGTGGAAAATTGTGTTATGAGCGCAAAGCGCAATAGCCATGCGACACACCATCAAAAGAAAAAAAGCGATGTTATTTTTATTGCAGCATGTTCTTTAGGTAATCTAGCATGGGTAAATGTTAAAAATAATAGCCATTCACTACAAACATGAGGGAATTGTGAACCTCACAGCAATTCGACTTTAAATAACTTAATTCGTGGTTTTGTAATTAAAATTAATTTGTGAATATTGTGGTGGGATTATTTAGATAGGCGGGTTAGTTTTAGCTGTGTAAAATTACCACGGCAGGGATAAATAAAAAATAAAATTTAAAAAGTTATATAAATAAAATTCCAGAGCGATGTGATTGAGGCCGGGATTATGTCGGCGAGGTCTTTGCTATCCGGCGGAATCGCCATTTTCTGCCATACTGTCTGTGATAAGCAGGAAAGAAACCAGTGGACGTAATGTGACGGTCGGATTGACCGCCATGCTGTACGCCTGGTGCTTTTGCCGCGTGGTATAAAGTTTTTTTATAGTGCGCAAATAGTTACAGAAAGGGCAGCAGGGATGATAGGAATACATCATCCATGTCAGGGTTTTGTCAGTATTTTCACCTGATTTTAACCTTTTTAACACGCTTTATTGTGCAGTAATTCACCATTCGAGAGGATTTTCCTATGAGTTCTTACATGGTGATAATTATTGTATGACGCTGTTTTTATGGTGCTACCTGTTGTTTTTTTGTTATTTTGCGGACCTTATCACCAATAAAGTGGCGGTTTAAGCTAACTTTATACCATGATGATTCTGTGGTTTCTGTTTGTAAATCCTAACAGGTTATATTGACGCGATTGTGATCTGTTGACACATTGTGGGCGTCACAAGGAGGAGGGCGGCAGAGTACCTGGAATCATTATGGTTGATCCGACAGGGCTGGCGGGGGTTTTCCTGCTTGTCCCGCACTGTTGTCTCTCCCTGTTTACTATTACATCAGTCTCCGGACGCGTTCCTCGGGCTGAAACAGAGAAAAGTACAGACCACCGCGATAAAAACCGTCGCGATAACCCCAATCGCGATAGCCATGTTGCAATGACAACAGTCACGACGACAACGATCGCGATGACAACAACAGGTCTGACTGACACACAACATCCACAATGGAGTTCATGTAATGGCTAAATCCCTGATGAAATCAAGGGTGCTGAAATTCAGCCTTGGTTTGCTGGCGCTGTCCGTTGCCGCCGGTGTACAGGCAAAAACCCTGGTGTATTGCTCAGAAGGTTCTCCGGAAGGTTTTAACCCGCAGCTGTTCACGTCCGGCACCACTTTTGACGCCAGCTCCATTCCTATCTACAACCGTCTGGTTGAGTTCAAAAACGGCACCACGGAAATTGAACCGGGTCTGGCCGAAAAATGGGATATCAGCGCCGACGGCAAAACCTATACTTTCCACCTGCGCAAAGATGTGAAGTGGCAGGATAACAAAGAGTTCAAACCGAGCCGTACCTTCAACGCTGACGACGTACTGTTCTCCTTCCAGCGTCAGATCGACGCCAACCACCCGTTCCACAAAGTTTCCGGCGGCAGCTACGAATACTTTGAAGGCATGGGTATGCCGGAGCTGATCAGCAAAATCGAGAAAGTGGACGACTATACCGTTCGTTTCCAACTGACCCGCGCCGAAGCGCCGTTCCTGGCCGACCTGGCGATGGACTTTGCCTCCATCATGTCCGCCGAGTACGGCGACAAAATGCTGAAAGCCGGTTCGCCGGAGAAAATCGATCTGGATCCGATCGGTACCGGTCCGTTCCAGTTGCAGCAGTACCAGAAAGATTCCCGCATCCTCTACAAACGTTTTGACAGCTTCTGGGGCACCAAGCCGGGCATCGACCGTCTGGTCTTCTCCATTACGCCGGATGCATCCGTGCGTTACGCCAAGCTGCAGAAAGACGAATGTCAGGTGATGCCGTACCCGAACCCGGCGGATCTGGCCAGCATGAAGCAGGACAAGAACATTGAACTGCTGCAGAAGCCGGGCCTGAACGTGGGTTACCTGTCGTTCAACGTCGAGAAGAAACCGCTGGATAACGTGAAAGTGCGTCAGGCGCTGACTTACGCGGTGAACAAGCAGGCGATCATCGAAGCGGTTTATCAGGGCGCCGGTCAGGCCGCGAAAAACCTGATTCCGCCGACCATGTGGGGCTATAACGACGACATTAAAGATTACGCTTACGATCCGGCTAAAGCCAAAGCGCTGCTGAAAGAAGCGGGTCTGGAAAACGGTTTTGAAATCGACCTGTGGGCGATGCCGGTACAGCGTCCGTACAACCCGAATGCCCGCCGCATGGCGGAGATGATTCAGGCTGACTGGGCGAAAGTAGGCGTGAAAGCCAAGATCGTTACCTACGAGTGGGGCGAGTACCTCAAACGCGCCAAAGCCGGCGAACACCAGACCGTGCTGATGGGCTGGACCGGCGACAACGGGGATCCGGATAACTTCCTGGCTACCCTGTTCAGCTGCGACGCGGCGAAAAAAGGCTCCAACTACTCCAAATGGTGCTACAAGCCGTTTGAAGACCTGATCCAGCCGGCTCGCGCGGTGTCCGATCAGGCTAAACGTATCGAACTGTACAAACAGGCTCAGGTTGTGATGCACGATCAGGCTCCGGCGCTGATTGTGGCGCACTCCACCGTGTATGAACCGATCCGTAAAAACGTGAAAGGCTACGTCATCGAGCCGCGCGGCGTGCACAGCTTCAATCACGTATCAGTAGATTAATTATCTATCATGTCACCTTTATGGGCGATGGCAGCGCTGTCGCCCCTGTTGTTTCTAGAGACGAGTGTTTCTGTAGGGGAACGGCAGGGGGCGCTTCAACGCCCGTTTTAACGCAGTGAGCAATGTCAGGCTCGATGGTGAGCGCCATCGGGCCCTTTATCTCTAATAAGAGAAGCACAGAGAGTTCGGGATATGTTGCAGTTCATACTCCGTCGTTTGGGGCTGGTTATCCCAACGTTTATCGGTATTACCCTACTGACTTTCGCTTTCGTGCACCTGATCCCCGGCGACCCGGTGATGATCATGGCAGGTGAGCGCGGTATTTCTCCGGAGCGCCACGCGCAGCTGATGGCGGAACTGGGGCTGGACAAGCCTCTTTGGGAGCAATACCTCCACTACATCAACGGTGTGTTGCACGGCGATCTGGGCATGTCCCTGAAGAGCCGCATACCGGTCTGGGACGAATTCGTGCCGCGGTTCAAAGCCACGCTGGAACTGGGCGTCTGCGCGATGATTTTCGCGGTGATCGTCGGTATTCCGGTCGGGGTGCTGGCGGCGGTCAAGCGCGGTTCCGTGTTCGATCATACCGCGGTCAGCATCGCGCTGACCGGCTACTCCATGCCGATTTTCTGGTGGGGCATGATGCTGATCATGCTGGTATCGGTGCAGTTGAACCTGACGCCGGTATCCGGCCGGGTGGGCGACACCGTGTTTCTGGATGATTCTCTGCCGCTGACCGGCTTTATGCTGATCGACACCTTAATCTGGGGCGCGGAAGGCGACTTCAAAGATGCCGTGATGCACATGGTGCTGCCGGCTATTGTGCTCGGCACCATTCCGCTGGCGGTGATTGTACGTATGACGCGCTCGGCGATGCTGGAAGTGCTGGGCGAGGACTATATCCGTACCGCTCGCGCCAAGGGGCTGGGCCGCCTGCGGGTGATTGTGGTGCATGCGTTGCGCAACGCCATGCTGCCGGTGGTGACGGTGATCGGCTTGCAGGTGGGCACCATGCTGGCCGGGGCGATCCTGACCGAAACCATCTTCTCCTGGCCGGGGCTGGGCCGCTGGCTGATCGATGCGCTGCAGCGCCGCGACTATCCGGTGGTGCAGAGCGGGGTATTGCTGGTCGCCACCATGATTATTCTGGTGAACCTGCTGGTGGATGTGCTCTACGGCGTGGTGAACCCGCGTATCCGGCATAAGAAATAAGGGGAAGCGGAGATGACTCACGTTACCGAATCCGCAGCGACGACTGCGCCGAAGCCGATGACCCCGCTGCAGGAGTTCTGGCACTATTTCAAACGTAACAAAGGGGCCGTGGTCGGCCTGGTCTACATCATTCTGATGCTGGTGGTGGCGATTGGCGCCAGCGTGCTGGCGCCGCATTCGCCGGCCGAGCAGTTCCGCGACGCGCTGCTTAAACCGCCGGTATGGCAGGAGGGCGGCAGCTGGCAGTACCTCTTCGGTACCGACGATGTCGGCCGCGATGTGCTGTCGCGCCTGATGTACGGCGCGCGCCTGTCGCTGCTGGTGGGCTGTCTGGTGGTGGTGATGTCGCTGATCCTCGGCGTCGTCTTCGGTCTGGTCGCCGGTTACTTCGGCGGCGCGGTCGATGCCGCCATCATGCGTCTGGTGGATATCATGCTGGCGCTGCCGAGCCTGCTGCTGGCGCTGGTGCTGGTGGCGATTTTCGGGCCATCCATCGTCAATGCGTCGCTGGCGCTGACCTTCGTGTCGCTGCCGCACTACGTGCGCCTGACCCGCGCCGCGGTGCTGGTGGAAGTCAACCGCGACTACGTCACCGCTTCGCGCGTGGCGGGCGCCGGTCCGCTGCGCCAGATGTTCGTCAACATTTTCCCTAACTGTCTGGCGCCGTTGATCGTGCAGGCATCGATGGGTTTTTCCAACGCCATTCTCGACATGGCCGCGCTTGGGTTCCTCGGCATGGGCGCCCAGCCGCCCACACCGGAATGGGGCACCATGCTCTCCGACGTGCTGCAGTTTGCGCAGAGCGCCTGGTGGGTGGTGACGTTCCCCGGTCTGGCGATTCTGCTGACGGTATTGGCATTTAACCTGATGGGGGACGGCCTGCGTGATGCTCTCGACCCCAAACTCAAGCAGTGACAGAGCAAGCAGTGATAGAGGTAAAGAGATGGCGTTACTCAACGTAGAAAAACTGTCGGTGCACTTTGGCGACGAGGGGCTGCCGTTTCGCGCGGTAGACCGCATCAGCTATCAGGTGGAGCAAGGGCAGGTGGTCGGCATCGTCGGCGAGTCCGGCTCCGGCAAATCCGTCAGTTCGCTGGCGATCATGGGGTTGATTGATTTCCCCGGCAAGGTGATGGCCGACCGGCTGGAGTTCAACCAGCGCGACCTGCAGACGCTGTCCGACAAGGAACGGCGTCAACTGGTGGGTGCGGAAGTGGCGATGATCTTCCAGGACCCGATGACCAGCCTCAACCCCTGCTACACCGTGGGTTTCCAGATTATGGAAGCCATCAAGGTGCATCAGGGCGGTAACCGTAAAACCCGTCGTCAGCGGGCGATCGACCTGCTGAATCAGGTGGGTATTCCCGACCCGGAATCGCGGCTGGATGTGTATCCGCACCAACTGTCGGGCGGGATGAGCCAGCGCGTGATGATCGCCATGGCGATTGCCTGTCGGCCGAAGCTGCTGATCGCCGACGAACCGACGACGGCGCTGGACGTGACCATTCAGGCGCAGATCATCGAACTGCTGCTGGAGTTGCAGCAGAAAGAGAACATGGCGCTGATCCTGATTACCCACGATCTGGCGCTGGTGGCGGAAGCGGCGCACCACATCATCGTGATGTACGCCGGGCAGGTGGTGGAATCCGGCAAGGCGGCGGACATTTTCCGCGCTCCGCGTCACCCCTATACCCAGGCGCTGCTGCGCGCGCTGCCGGAATTCGCGGTGGACAAGTCCCGGCTGGCGTCGCTGCCGGGCGTGGTGCCGGGCAAATATGACCGGCCGAACGGCTGTTTGCTCAATCCGCGCTGCCCGTACGCCAGCGATCGTTGCCGTCAGGAAGAGCCTGAGATGCGGGACATCCCCGGTCGTCAGGTGAAATGTCATACACCGCTGGATGATGCGGGGAGGCCAACCGTATGAGCCAGACCATGAATGCCGCCGGGCAGCCGTACCTGCTGCAGGCGATTGATTTGAAAAAACACTACCCGGTTAAAAAAGGGTTGTTCGCGCCGGAGCGGCTGGTAAAGGCGCTGGACGGCGTATCCTTTACGCTGGAGCGCGGCAAGACGCTGGCGGTGGTGGGCGAGTCCGGTTGCGGTAAGTCCACGCTGGGCCGCCTGCTGACCATGATCGAAACCCCGTCGCACGGCGAGCTGTACTATCAGGGGCAGGATCTGCTCAAGCCGGACCCGGCGGCGCAGAAGCTGCGCCGGCAGAAAATTCAGATCGTGTTCCAGAACCCGTACGCGTCGCTCAACCCGCGCAAGAAGGTAGGCCAGATCCTGGAAGAGCCGCTGGTGATCAACACCGATCTCAGCAAGGCGGAACGCCGCGAGAAAGCGCTGGCGATGATGGCGAAAGTGGGCCTGAAAACCGAGCACTACGACCGCTATCCGCACATGTTTTCCGGCGGTCAGCGCCAGCGTATCGCCATCGCCCGCGGGCTGATGCTTGACCCGGACGTGGTGATCGCCGATGAACCGGTGTCCGCGCTGGACGTATCGGTACGCGCGCAGGTGCTGAACCTGATGATGGATTTGCAGCAGGATTTGGGGCTGTCTTACGTCTTCATCTCTCACGACCTGTCGGTGGTGGAGCACATCGCCGACGAAGTGATGGTGATGTATCTGGGCCGCTGTGTGGAGAAAGGCAGCAAAGACGCCATTTTCAGCAACCCGCGCCACCCGTATACCCAGGCGCTGTTGTCCGCCACGCCGCGCCTGAACCCGGACGCCCGCCGCGAACGCATCAAGCTGACCGGCGAGCTGCCAAGCCCGCTCAGCCCGCCGCCGGGCTGTGCCTTCAACGCCCGCTGCCAGCACCGTTTCGGCACCTGTACCCAGTTGCAGCCGCAGCTGAAACGGCACGGCGAGCAACTGGTCGCCTGCTTCGCGGTGGAGCAGGAGGACAGTCAGGTAAGCTGACGCTGGTGGTGAAATAAAAACGGCCCCGGTATTACCCTGGGGCCGTTATACGACCGCGAACTGGCTCGCTTTATTCTCTTAACTGCCGCCACTTGCTATCGATCTCCCGCTGAATGGTGGTGATCAATGGAGCTGGTAGGTTGAAATGGCTGGCTTCACGATGAAAATCTTTGGCAACTTCGTAGAGTTCATCCACGATTTTGAGCACAGCGTTAGCTCCCGATAAACCAGCCTGCCCCGCCAGTTGCTCCATTGTGCTTAAGGTAATTCGGGAACCGTGGCCATTAAACGCCGTCATATGCTCTCCCTGTGGCGATGGGCTGTAGACCACATCATAAAACGGGGAAAGCCGCCAGTTGTCCTGATCGTCCGCCAGAAACGAGAAGTTTTTGGCATGGTCGTCCTGATTGACCAACAGATAATTGAACAGTGCCCGGCGCAGTAACTTTCTGGCTTCCGCCACGCCGCACAGCAGTCGCGTTGCCTTGATCAGATCGACATAATCCAGAGAAGGCGCACGGAAGGAGGCATCCAGCAAGCCGCTGGCGGACACCATATGCAACCGGCCTGTTTCGCCGACACAGTCAAATCGGGACTGTTGTAACCAGTAGCGCCCTTCACCGACAGGCAGTAACTCAAAGTCAGCCACATCAATACCGGCCTGCCTGGCTATTTTCATATAGAGATACTCGATCTGGCTTTCAGCGTGCTGGAGAGCGAATTTCTTTGATGTGAGCTTGACCAGTAGTTTGTCGCCCGCCGTATCCTGACGAGTGGTAAAGGTGCCGTCAGGCTTTTTTGTCACGCTGAGCTTCGGTCTGGCGCCACCAGAACCCCCTGCATTCATCAAGTGTGCAATCAGACTGGATTCTGTACCTTCGAACTCTTCGACGGCGGCGTGACCCAGTTGGATCAACTCAATGGCCTCTTCACCAACGCCGTCAGGACGGGACATTGCTGGCTCATAGCGTAATGCACCCGGACCTCGGTGACCGATAAAAGCGAGTCTTTCCAGAGCCGTAATCCGAGCGGGGTTATAACCCTGCTGGCGGAAAAATCGGTCCATCAGATACAAACCCCAGCCATCAGGCAGACTGTCGCCAAATATGCCGTGTAAGCCGTAATGAGGCTGGCGTGGCGCAGCCTGAAGCTGGTTATTGAACGCCAGATTGAAGGGGCCGAGAGAGGATGTATGGCTGGCGAGATAGTCTGCGTCATACTGGAAATAGACACCTTGGCGGTTTTCCGCCAGTTGTCCAACCCGTTCGTCCCGGCCATCACTTAAGCGGCGTATGACATCCAGAGGCACACTAAGCATTTTTGAGCACCTCTTCGATGCTGGTCGGCGTATGCGCTTGATTGGTGAGCGTGTTGAGATCGTTTAGGTTGCCCAGAACTTCGTACAACATCAGAAACTGTCTGAGTGAGATATTACCGGTCGCTTCAAACTTTCGGATAGTGCTGTTGGGAACACCGGACTGTCGGGACAGGGCATCGACAGAGAGTTTGCGATGTTTGCGCATCGCTTTCAGGTGCTGTTTGAGGTTTTGTTGAATATCGTAAGCCGTGTGTAGCGATAGCATATCAAGGCTCCTGATTACGCCAAATTTGCTACTATATTAGCAAATTTTGTGAAAAAGTGACATTGATTGCTACTATGGTGGCAACCAATGTTATTGGCTACTGCATCAATTCCACTGGGCGATCGGTTCCGTTCTCCCGCACCCAGCGCGCCAGCAGCCGAATAGCGTCGTGTACCTCTTCGTTCCAGCCGAAACCGGCGTTGAGCCGCAGGCAGTGGTCGTAGCGCCGGTCGGTGGCGAAAATGTGCCCCGGCGCGATGCCGATGCCCTGCTGCCGGGCGCGGGAAAACAGATCGCGCGACGAGCAACAGCCCGGCGGCAGCGTGACCCAGATGGCGTAGCCGCCTTCCGGTTGCGAGATCTGGGTGCCGGCCGGGAAGTAATGCAGCACCGCCTGACGCAGCCGGGCAACCTGGCGCGCCAGTTCGCGGCGTAGTTTGCGCAGATGGGCGTCGTAACCGCCATTGCGCAACAGATCGGCCAGCGCTACCTGCGGCGTCAGCGACGTGCCCATGGTGGAGGTGAATTTGAGGGCGGCGAGTTTGCGCTGCCAGTGAGCGCTGCTGACCCAGCCGATGCGGATGCCGGGGCCGACCGTCTTGGAAAAGCCGTTGCAGAGCAGCACATTGGGGCTGAACGCGCGTAACGGAAACGGCCGCTGTTCGCCGAAAGCGGTATCGGCGAAGGTATCGTCTTCAATCAGCGCGATGCCGTACCGATCTGCCGCGTCGGCGATACGGCGCTTGTAGGTATCCGGCAAGCTGGTGCCGAGCGGATTGTTGATGTTGGTCAGCGAGATGAACGCGCTCACCTGACGCTGGCTGAACAGCGACTCCAGTTGGTCCACGTCCATATGCCCGCTGGCGTCCTGCCCGACTTCCACCACCCGCAATCCCAGATTGCGCAACATCTGCAGCAGCACGAAATAGCAGGGCGACTGCACCGCCACCGCGTCGCCGCTACGGGTCACCGCCCGCAACGACAGCGACAGCGCTTCGATGCAGCCGTTGGTGATCAGAATATCGTCGGGATGCAGGTGGCAGCCGTAATCCAACGCCCGACGGGCGATCTCTTCTTTTAGCGGCAAATAGCCGCTGCCCTTGACGTCGTTGCCCAGCATCATCGGATTGGTGTAACTGGCCTGACGGATGAGCCGCCCCATCTTTTTCAGCGGATAGAGCGCGTTATCGCCGTTAGCCAAGTCGAGCCGCACCCGGCATTCGGTGCCGACCAGCGACAGGTGCAATTCGGTTTGTTCGTCGAGCACCGGCAGCGCGACCGGCTGCGGGACCGCCGTCATGGCGTTGCTGCGGCGCGTGTCGGCGACAAAAAAGCCGGATTTGGGTCGGGCGAGGGCGAAATGCTCATCTTCCAGCGTGCGCAGCACCTTCATCGCCGTGGTGGCGCTGGTGCCATGTTGCTGCGCCAGCGCCCGCACCGACGGGAGCCGGTGATGGGCAGGCAACGTGCCGCTCTGGATGGCCCGAATGAAGTGATCGGCAATCTGGCGGTAACGGGGGGTGTCTGACATCGGGAGGCCCTGAATTCAGCAGTGATGCCGACAGGTTACGTTGAAGCGTAGGCGACAGGCAATCCTGCCGTATCGCTAAACCAGCCAGCCCGCAGGCCAACGGGCTGGCCGGCTATCCTCAGGCGTTGGGATAGGCAAAAACGCGCAGACGATGGCCGTCCGGATCCAGCACCGTAAAGGTGTAGCCAAAGTCTACGGTGGTCGGTATCTGGACGACGGTCACGTCCTGTGCGGTCCAGCGGGCGTAGCAGGCATCGACCGCCGCCGGGTCCGGCAGACGGAAAGCCAGCTCGCTGGAAAAACCCGGCTGGGCAACGGCGGGCTCTACGGTGTGTTTTGACCACAGCCCCAGCACCAGGTCGGCTTTCAGCGCAAACATCGCAAAAGTGGGAGATTGTTCTACCGGGGTCAGATCCAGCAGTTGACCGTAGAAACGGGCGCTGCGGGCCGGGTTATCAACGTAGAAAAGTACGTAATGGGCGTCTGTCATGATGCACTCCGATAAAGAGATAAGCAGGCGGTGTCCCGTATAAGCGCGGGATGTCGCCTGGGTTCGAAAGTCCGGCTGTGTGCCGTATTCGTACCTTATCTCGCTTTGCTGACAGTTTTTGTCAGTAGCCTTCTTTGGGCAATCGGATACCTTGCTGCTCTCGCCATTGTTTGAACAGACGGCGTCGCGACACCGGGTAGGTTTCGGCTTCGACCGCAAAGGCGAGGATGCGGTCGGTGCGGAAGTGGCGGAACGCCTGACGCGTTTCGCACCAGGCGCCAAGAACCCGGACCTGTTCGAAATAACCCAGCACGAACGGCCAGATCAAGCGGGTTGAGGTATTGCCCTGCCCGTCCTGATAATGCAGCGTGACTTTGCGTCCGTCGCGGATTGCCTGACGCAGCGGTTGCAGGTCGACGCTATCGCGTGCCGTCAGGTTGGTCGGCGCCACCAGCAGCGTGGTGCCGTCCAGCGTGTCGCGCAGCGCATCGGGCAGCACGGCGGCGATCTTCATCAGTGCGCTTCTGGCGCCTTCCTGCAAACGAGGGTCCGCCTGTCTGGCCACCCAACGCGACCCCAGCACCAGCGCTTCAATCTCTTCTTCGGTAAACATCAGCGGCGGCAGGGTGAAACCCGGTTGCAGCACGTAGCCGAGTCCGGCTTCGCCGATAATCGGCGCGCCCTGGGATTGCAGCGTGGCGATATCGCGGTACAGCGTGCGCAGGCTGATGCCCAGTTTGTCCGCCAACTGCGGGCCGGGCACGGCGAAACGATGGCTTCTCAGCAATTGGATCAGGGTGAGCAGGCGTTGGGCGCGGGACATGCGTGATTTTCCCTCTTAAACCGGATGTGGCGGTTGTAACCGGATATCGTGAGTAACCGGATATCGTGATGGTATCCGGATATCGTGATTGTACACCGGCGCTCTGTATTACCTGTCATTGCGCGCAACTGTGTCTGTCGGCAGTACCGATTTACCAGTAGGTTAATCAGCAGGTGTGGTTCTTGAAGGCAGGAAAAAAATGACAATAAAAGATCAGTTGCTGGCGTTGTGCGTGGTGGTGGTGTGGGGCGTTAATTTTGTGGTGATGAAAATCGGCCTGCATGATATGCCGCCATTTCTGCTGGCCGGGCTGCGTTTTTTGCTGGTGGCGTTGCCCGCCATCCTGCTGGTGCCGCGTCCGGCGTTGCCGTGGCGCTGGCTGGCGGCGTATGGCATGACCATCAGTTTCGGGCAGTTCGCCTTTCTGTTCTGCGCCATCAAAATGGGGATGCCGGTGGGCATGGCGTCGCTGGTGATCCAGTCGCAGGCGTTCTTTACCCTGATGCTGGGCGCATGGTGGTTGAAAGAACGGCTGCAGTGGAATCAATGGTTGGGGATTCTGGTAGCGGCGCTGGGCATGGTGGTGCTGGCCGAGAGCAATACGGCCAACGCGTCGCAGCCGGGCATGACGTTGACCACGCTGTTGCTGACGCTGGCGGCGGCGGCTTCCTGGGCCTGTGGCAATATCTGCAACAAGCAGATTATGCGCCGTCACACGGTGAACGCCATGTCGCTGGTGGTCTGGAGCGCTCTGATTCCGGTTGGTCCGTTCCTGCTGTGTTCCTGGCTGTTCGAAGGCGGAGACACGATAGTCGCCAGCCTGACGTCTATTCGTTTGTCCACCGTGCTGGCGTTGATGTATCTGTCGTTTATTTCCACCCTGATTGGATACGCCATCTGGGGCAACCTGCTGTCGCGTTATGAAACCTGGCGGGTGGCGCCGCTGTCGCTGCTGGTGCCGGTGGTCGGCATCCTGAGCGCGGCGTTGTTGCTGGGCGAAAATCTGTCGACCGGGCAGCTACTGGGAGCGCTGCTGGTCATGCTGGGGCTGCTGGTCAATGTGTTCGGCGCGCGGCTATGGTCGTTGCGGGCGGCGCGTCAGCCCTAATTTTGGTGATAAAGGCCGGTTCCTCCGGCCTTGTCCCGTTGCGGGGCGCAAATGCCGTCGGAGGCAGGGACTGGCAAAAATAAAGGCAGATAGCCTGGAGGAGTAGGGTTATCGCGATTATTTAATTTATTTTAACAATTTGGTGAATATTTAATCATGGATTTCAGGTGAGCACTGCGCTATCTTCACGTTGGTCTATTTATCATCCGATACCAATCCATTAATTTCTTCTGTGATTACCCGTAGATTAACTATCTATATAGTGAAATTTCAGTCGGGTGAATTATGTTTTTTCAAGCAGTTAGAGAGAGGGGGTTTTACTTACGGATTATTTGTTTATTTTTCTGGAGTAATTTACCTTCGTCACAAATATCGGTATAAGACTAATCCGAAAAGATTGTTTTTTGCGCTGTTACCCAGCGCCATATTCGCCGTCACCCTTTTCCAGGGAAATGTCAGTTAGATGAAAAGTTATGATGATATGCAGCGCTTTAAGGACAAAGCCCAGATAAAAGATATTAATTTCAGGGACATGTCCGGCCAGGTATTGCAATCTGAAACCGTAGTCTGGCCGATTATGAAACAGCTGTTGCGCAATCAGACCGGTGATGACGACACGCTATCTGGCGCGCAACCGGTGAGTATTGCGCAGCCTGTGCCGGTGAGCCAACACGTCTTGTCAGCGCCTGCGGCGTCTTCATCGTCGTCCCGCCGCGTAGCGCCATCATCTAGCTTGAGCGCTGCTCCTTCCGAGGGCAATCAGCACTCTCTGTTTAACGCTATTGCCGCATCGTTGCCGCCTGCTGAGGCGGTCTCGGTTCCTGTGCCGCAACCGGCGGCGCCGGCGCCACAAGCGGCGGTCCTGGCGATGGAAACGGCGCAGCCTGAAGCGGCGCGCCGACATTTGCTGGCGTCTGCACCGGCGGTGAGCGAGGCCAGCGTTGCATCCGACGCCGGCCGGTTCCGCCAGTTATTCAGTAGCCACCGCCATGATGAAATTCATTCGGTATCCAAGACCATGTTGTTGAAACCCTTGCTGGAGAAAATTGCGTTATGCCGTTAGTTTGTGTTTGTTCTCCGAAAGGTGGCGTCGGCAAAACCACCATGGCGGCTAATCTGGCATATGCGCTGGCCCGCGGGGGCAGCAAGGTGCTGGCGATTGATTTTGATGTGCAGAACGCGCTGCGCCTGCATTTTGGCGTACCGCTCGGCGATGAGCGCGGTTATGTCGCTAAATCCGACGAAGCGGCGGACTGGAGCCAGTCCATCCTGACCACCGACGATAATATTTTCGTGCTGCCTTACGGCAACGTCACCGAAGATCAACGGCTGGCGTTTGAGCATAATCTGGCAAGCGATCCGCTGTTTCTCAAGCGTGGCCTCAGCACGGTGATGAACTACCCGGGATTGGTGATCGTGGCGGATTTTCCGCCCGGACCGAGTCCGGCGCTGAAAGCCATGACCGACCTGGCCGATCTGCACCTGATGGTGATGATGGCGGATACCGCGTCGTTGTCGCTGATGCCGTATATCGAAGACAACAAACTGACCGGTCAGCGTCTGAACCGGAAAAAGGGTTACTACCTGCTGCTGAATCAGACGGATAACCGCCGTGCTATCAGCAGCCAGGTTTCGTCGTTTGTTCAGCAGCGTATGCCGGACAAACTGATTGGCAGCGTACACCGTGATGAGAGTGTCGCTGAAGCCAATGCCTCCCAACGCTCCATTTTTGATTTCAGCCCTGTCTCCGCCGCTGCGTTTGATATTGAGCTTATCGGAAAACGCGTTGCGGCTCTGCTGGATATCAGGATTGGCAACGGAGAAGTTCACGCCGATTTTCCAGCTTATCAGGCTGTACCGGCCAGTTAAGCGCCGGTCAGCCTAGACTCGTACGAAATTGACATTATCTGGCTGGTTTTTTCAGCGCAAGGCATGCTCGCGCGGGCGTTTTCTATCCATTAAATATCAGGATAATCGATGAAAAAAATCCTGTTTTTGGTTTTATTGTTGTTATTGCTACCGGCTGCGGCGGTGATTGTCATCACCCCGATGGACAGTGAAAAACAATATATATTCGGTCTGATCAGCATGGCGCTGATGTTTTTGCTGGGGCTGAGCAAGCGTCGGCAGGTGACGGTCGTACTGATAGTGCTGTCGATATTGACCTCGACACGCTATATATACTGGCGCGCAACGGAAACCCTGCATTTCAATTCTGAAATTGAAGCCATTCTTGGCATCGGGTTATTTATCGCCGAATTCTATGTCTGGGTGATTCTGCTATTGGGCTTTCTCCAGACTGCCTGGCCGCTGGAACGCGTTATTGAGCCGATGCCGGAAGACACCCAACTATGGCCGACGGTGGATGTGTATATCCCCACCTATAACGAAAGCCTGGATGTGGTGCGTGATACGGTGCTGGCCGCACAGTGTATCGACTACCCGCGCGAAAAAATAAAAGTCTATCTGCTGGATGACGGCAGGCGCAGCGAGTTTGCCGTGTTCGCCTCGCAGGCTGGTATCGGCTATATCACCCGCGATAACAACGCGCATGCCAAGGCCGGTAACCTCAATCACGCGCTTAAGCTGACTCAGGGCGAACTGATCTGCGTATTTGACTGCGACCACGTCGCCAAGCGCATCTTCCTGCAGGCCACGGTTGGCCCGTTCCTGTCGGACCCGAAGCTGGCGCTGTTGCAGACGCCGCACTACTTCTATTCGCCGGACCCGTTTGAGCGTAACCTGCGCGCAGCGCGCGACATGCCGAACGAAGGCGCGCTGTTCTACGGACCGGTGCAACAGGGCAATGACCTTTGGAACGCCGCCTTTTTCTGCGGCTCCTGCGCGGTGATTCGCCGTGCGGCGCTGGATGAGATCGGCGGTTTTGCGGTAGAAACCGTGACGGAAGACGCGCACACCGCCATCAAGATGCAGCGCAAAGGCTGGAAATCCGCTTTTCTGGCGATTCCGCTGGCGGCGGGCCTGGCGACCGAGCGACTGGTGCTGCACGTGATCCAGCGTACCCGCTGGGCGCGCGGCATGACGCAGATTTTCCGGATTGATAACCCGCTGCTGGGGCGCGGGTTGAGCTGGCAGCAGCGGCTGTGCTACCTCAACGCCATGCTGCATTTCCAGTTCGGCCTGCCGCGAGTGGTGTTCCTGACCGCGCCGCTGGCCTACCTGCTGTTCAACCTCAATATCATTCATGCCTCGGCGGCGATGATCTTTGCCTATGCGCTGCCGCATCTGGTGATATCGATGTACCTCAACTCGCGCATGAACGGGCGTTTCCGGTACAGCTTCTGGGGCGAGATTTACGAAACGGTGATGGCGTTCCATCTGGTGATCCCGACGCTGATTACCCTGTTTTCGCCGATGCGCGGCAAGTTCAACGTGACCGATAAAGGCGGCCTGTTGGACGAAGGCTTTTTTGATTTTCGCATCGTGCGGCCGCACATTGTCGCCGCGGTTTTGCTGGGGGCGGGCGTTCTGGCCGGTATTACCCGCATCGCGGCGCATGATTATTTCAACGTTGATCCCTATGTGATCGTGCTGAACGTGGTGTGGGCATTACTCAGTTTGCTGACCCTGCTGGCGGCGATTGCCGTGGCGCGGGAAACCAAACAAGTGCGCAAAACCATTCGCGTCGATGTGGACGTACCCGCGATCATCCATTACGCCAGCGGCATCGCGTCTCGCGCCACCACCATCAACCTGTCGATGGGCGGGGTGCAGCTCAAAGCGCCGGATCAGCGTCATAAAACCGATGAAATTGAAGCCGTTGAACTGTTGCTGCAATCCAGCGAAATCTGCCTGCCGGTGCAGTTGGTGGCGGCGGATGACGACATCATTCGCCTGCAATTCGTCGATATTCCGTTAGCCCAGCGCCGGGCGCTGGTGCGGGTGGTGTTGTCGCGCGCGGATGCCTGGATGAATCCGCCCTGGCCGCAGGACCGCCCTTTGCGTTCGTTGTGGGCGGTGGTTCGCACCGTTTGCGCGTTCTTCTGGATGAGTTTGCGGGGCCGCGGCAGGAAAGCGGACCTGAAGAAGGAGGACGTCGCAGCATGATGACGCCACGTTTTATGAAAGCGCTGTTGTCCCTGTGCGTGGGCGGCGTGTTGGCGCTGGGCGGCAACGGGGCGCTGGCCGCCGGCGATGCGGCGGATGCGCCGCTGCCCGCCATGCTCAGCCCCGGCGGCAGCAATCCACAGCCCGCTGCGACCGAACCTGCGCCTGTTACGGACTCCGCTGCGGCCCCGACCACGGCGCTGCCGGCGCTGCCGGCGATGCCGCCGGTAACGTCGCCGCTGATGTCGCCGGCGACGCCGTCTGCGGTCACGCCAGCCGCGGCGCCGACGGCCTCGGATTTTCCTGCGCCGCCGTCGCTGACCACGCCTTCCATGCTGTTGCCGACGCCCGTCGGCGATCAGACGGCGGCGGGTTACCAGCCGCTGGCCAGCAGCGTCTCCGTGGCGCAGATGGGGCAAATTCATGGGATTACGCTGGCGGGCGGTCAGGCGCAGGCCGGGGTGATTTTCACCCTGCCCGGCGATCAGGTGGTGACCAACGCGCGTCTGGATCTGGCGCTACGAGTGTCGCCCGAACTGGCGGCGCTCAATACGTCGATGCAGCTGATGCTGAACGGTCAGCCGCTGGGCACCGTGCCGCTCAACGCCGCCACCGGCGACAGTACCCTGTTTCAGCTGGATATTCCCGCCGCGATGGTGGTGTCCAGCAACAACCTGAGCTTTCGCATCAATGACGCCGATCGCCTGCTGTGCGAACGCGACAGCGCGACCCGCTACAACCTGACGATTTTGCCGACCACCACCCTGAATCTGGAAGGTCAGCAGCTTGATATCGGTACCCGGCTGGAGAATTTCCCGCGTCCGTTTATCGACCCGTTGCAGATGACGCCCGCCACCGTGCCGATGGTATTTCCGGCCGATGTCACCCCCGAGCAGGTCAGTGCGGCATCGCTGGTGGCCTCCTGGCTGGGGATGCGTATGGACGGCTACGGCGTGACTTTCCCGGTAATACGCGATGCGTTGCCCGAGAAGAGCGGCATGGTGTTTGGCCGCCCTGGGGACAAAGTGGGCACGCTGACGCTGCCGGACGTTACCGGCCCCACGCTGCAACTGATTGATAACCCGGTAAACCCGGTTTACAAACTGATGCTGGTCGTGGGCAAGGATGACGAACAGTTGCGACAGGCGGCGTACCGTCTGGTCAGCCAGCCGTTGACTGGCGATGCTTCAACCCTGTCGGTGGCGCAGCAGACCATACCGTTCCGCCGCGCCTATGACGCGCCGCGCTGGATCAACACCGACCGGCCGGTACGGCTGAGCGAACTGTTGCGCAACGATCAAAGCATGACGGTCAGCGGGCTGTGGCATGAGGCGTTGCGCATCAACTTCCGCGCCGCGCCGGATCTGTTCCTGTGGGACGGCGACACCATTCCGGTGAAGGTCGACTACCGCTTCTCGTCGGAAAGCTGGATTGACGAAAGCCGCTCATACCTGAACGTGATGCTCAACGGCACCTTCCTGCGCAACCTGACGGTGAACAAAGTCGGCGTGTTGCAGCAGCTGTGGCGCGAAATGGGCGGCGATACCCGTCAGGAAAACTATACGCTGAAGGTCGAGCCGTACCTGATTTACGGCTACAACCAGTTCCAGCTCTATTTCAACATTCGCGCCAAGGATGATGCGCCCTGCAGCGTGCTGCTCAACAACAACATCAAGAGCCAGATTGCCGACAGCGCGTCGATCGATCTGAGCCGGACGCGCCATTTCACCCTGCTGCCGAATCTCTCCTATTTCGTGGGCGTGGCGTTTCCGTTTACCCGTCAGGCGGATTACGCCCAGACGGTGATGCTGCTGCCGGAAAAACCCACCAACGCCGAAATCGGCCTGTTGTTGGATCTGGCCGGACGCGCCAGCGACGCCACCGGCGTGAGTCTCAACCACAACCGCGTGATGTTCGGCCTGCCGGCCAACGCGGCGGATCGCCAGAAGCTCGAAAACAGCGACGTGCTGGCGGTCACCACGCTGCCGCAGGCCGCGTTCAATCAGAACCTGCTGTCTGGCTCGCCCTACACGGTGAACGACCATACCTTCGGCGTCAGAGCGCCGGGCGCGTGGGAGCGCGCGCGAACCCTGTTGACCGGCGATTGGGACCGCGCGCCGCTGGATGCGGACCGCTATTTCTCGTCCAACGAGGCCTGGCGCGGTTTCCTCAGCTACCGGTCGCCGTGGAACCCCGAGCGAGTGGTGGTGGTTGCCACCGGCAGCGGCGACGAACAGTTATTGCGGTTGTATGGCGACCTGAACTCGCCGAACATCAACGCCGCGGTGCGGGGCGATACCGCCATCATCACCGATGAAAACGGCGTGCGCAGTTTCCGGGTCGGGCCGCAGTTCCCCAGCGGCGAAATGCCCTGGTACATGATGATTGTCTGGTACGCCAATCAGCACTCGGTGTTGCTGGCGCTGGCGGCGTTGCTGCTGGCGGCGGTCGTGGGGCTTAGTCTGGCGTCGATCCTCCGGCGGCTGGCGGAGAAAAGGCTGTCGACCCGACGCGATGCGGGTTTAGATAAAAAATAAGCGAGCCACCTATGAAGATGACGACATTAACAGCCCGCATCCGTCAGTCACTGTCTCTCACCGGGGTGGTGGTCGGCGGCGTGCTATCGGCCTCCGCGCTGGCGGCGCAGACTAATCCGGCGCTGCAGGCGCTGTTTGAGCAGGCGGATTACTGGCATCAGCGCTCTCACGACGATCTTGCCCGCGACGCGCTGCAGAAAATCCTGCGGGTGGATGCCAACAACCCGCGCGCGCTTTACCTGATGGCGCTGTATGCCCAGAACAGCGGCGACAGCGCCGAAGCGGCCAAATGGCGCGAACGCTTGAGCACGGCATCGCCGCAGGACCCGCTGTTGCAGGCGCTGGACAACGCTCGCCAGGCCGCGACCATTCCGCAGGCGCAACTGGCGCTGGCGCGTCAGCAGGCGCGCAGCGGCAATATCAGCGCCTCGCTGCAAACCTGGCGCAATCTGTTCAGCGGCACCCAGCCGCCCGCCGGCATCGCGGCGGAATACTATCTGACCATGGCGGGCGACCGCACGCTGCTGCCGCAGGCGATTGATCACCTGCGTGAATTTGCGGCGGCGCATCCGCAGGACACCAATGCCGCCGTGGCGCTCGGCAAGGCGCTGACCTATCAGGAACCGACCCGCCGCGAAGGGGTGCAGATCCTGAGCGGGCTGGCGTCCGGCAGCGCCGATGCCGATCAGGCGATGCGGCAGGCGCTGCTGTGGTTGGGGCCGAAAGCGGACGACGCGCCGTTCTATCAGCTCTACCAGCAGCGGCACCCGCAGGACACGGCGGTGATGGACTATTACCGCAAGAATGTGGGCGGCAGCGAGAAAGACAAAGGGTTTACCGCACTCAACAGCGGCGATCTGTCCAGCGCGCAAACCGCGTTCAGTCAGGTGCTGCAGGCTAACCCGGAAGACGCGGATGCGCTGGCGGGGATGGGGTATGCCGCCCAGCGACGCGGCGATTTTGCCGCTGCGGCGTCCTATCTGGAGCGGGCGGCCCGGCAAGGCGGCGAAAACAGCACGCAGCGCCAGCAGCAGGCGGAAGACGCTCGTTTCTACGCCCAACTGGCGAATGCCCAGCAGGCGATGAAGAGCGGCAATACGGCGCAGGCGCTGACCCTGAGCGAGCCGCTGGCGCAGGCCGGCGGCGACAAAGGGCTGACGGCGAAACTGTTCCGGGCTGACGTGCTGCGCCGCACCAACAACTTCCCGCAGGCGGAACGGTTATATCGCGAGGTTCTGCAAACCGATGTCGATAATCGCAACGCCAAAGAAGGGCTGTATTACGTACTGCGCGAGCAAAACCGCGCCGATGAGGCCAATACGCTGTTCGCGGCCTTGCCGGAGAGCGTGCGGCGCAGCATGGCGCCGCGCCCGGTCGCGACCAGCGCGCCGGTGCGCAATGAAGCCAAACAGGCGCTGGCGGCGGGCGATACCGTCCGCGCCATCGGCCTGTTGCAGCAGGGCATGGCGCGTTTCCCGAACGATGGCTGGCTGAAGCTCGATCTGGCGCGGATTTACCAGCAGCAGGGTAATACGGCTGCCGCCACCTCGTTGATGCAGCCGCTGTTCCGCGCTGGCGCCAGTGCGGACGACCTGTACGCCGCGGCGTTGTTCGCCAGTGAAAATAACGCCTGGCAGCAGGCCAGCACGCTGCTGTCGCGCATTCCGCCGCGTAACCAGAATGAAGATACCCGGAGTCTGGCGCAGCGGGTCAATTTCAATCTGCAGATGGCGACCGCCCAGGTTTATCTGTCGCGGGGCGAAAACGCCGCGGCGGCCAACACCCTGCGGGCGTTGTCGGTGGCGCCGCCGGAAAATCCGGCTGACGCGGGCAAACTGGCCCAGTCGCTGGCGGCTGCCGGCGATACCGCCGCGGCGGTGGCGGTGGTGCGCAACAGCATGCAACGCGGCGTGCAGGGCAATGCCGGCGATTACGCCGATCAGGTTGGGGTGTTGAATCAGGCCGGACTGAGCGATGAAGCGCGGTCGTGGCTGAGTCGCCCGGAACTGGTGGCGCGCAGCAGCACGACGCAGCTGGATGGATTGCGTACCGGTTTCGTGGTGCGCGAGGCCGATCGCCTGCGCGAAAACCAGCAGTATGCGCAGGCTTACGACAAGCTGGCCCGTGCGCTGCAGCGCGATCCGAAAAATACCGACCTGATGTTCGCTATGGCCCGGCTATACCAGTCCGGCAAAATGAACAAAGAGGCGGCGGACGTTTACGATTACCTGTTGTTGCACGATACCCCGACGCAGGAAGCGCGCGTCGGCGCCATTAATGTGGCGCTGGAACGTCACGACCCTAAAAAGGCGCATGCGCTGTCAACAGGCTTGCAGGGCGAGCAGACGCCGGAACGGCGGCTGCTGCTGGCTCGGATCGCGGATGCCGAAGGCAACCGCGATCAGGCGCTGGCTTACCTGAAAACCGCCCGCTCGAAAGCGGTGGGGCTGGAAGGCGCTGCGCCAGGCAACGCGCCCGCGATCGGCGGACTGGCGATGACGGACAACCCGTTCATCGATCGTTCGACGCCGGCGGCTACCCGTGTCGCCAACAGTTCTTCCACTTATGGCAGCGTGATGCCGTGGCAGCAGCGTAACGGTGTCGCCACTGGCGACACCGCGGTGGTGGTGGCCGGAGCCACCACCACACAACAACAGGCTGCTACGCTGACCCAGATTAACGGCATGATGGCCGATCTGGAACGGGATACCGGCGGCTGGGTGCAGTCCGGAGTGCAGATTCGCGGTCGTGATGGCGAGTCGGGCCTCAGTCGGTTGACTGAAGCCAAAGTACCATTGACCTGGTCGAGCGGATCGTTTGGGGATGCGCGGATCAATTTTAGCGTCACGCCGATGTCGCTCAGTGCGGGCAGCGCCAGCGGTGATGCTTATCGACGATATGGTGCAGGGGCCGGGGCTGTGGCTGTGCAGAATATGGTTGATACGGTGAATGCTGAAATTCTTAACATGCGGTCGCAGCTTGCGAGCGGTAATGCTTCAGCGTTGGCCACGTTGCTAAGCAGCCAGGGTATCAATCCCTCCACTGTTAACACCATTAATTTTGATACATTGAACCCGTTAACCAAGCAGGGACAGGACAATCTGGCATTACTGAATGGCAACTCGGCGATTAAAAATTACCTGCTTGCATCGTCGAATAAGCCAAATGTCAATACGGCGAGTTCCAGCGCTACCGACTCGCAAAAAGCGTCTGGGGTTGAACTTAATCTGGGGCTTATCGGCAAAAACTATAAGCTCGATCTCGGCAGTACGCCGCTCGGTCAGGACCTGAATACGCTGGTGGGCGGTGTGCAGTGGTCGCCTAAGCTGACCGATTTCCTGACGTTGATCGTGACCGGCGAACGCCGTGCCGTTACCGATAGTCTGCTTTCTTATGTTGGCAGCAAGGAGGCTTTCAGCGGTAAAAGCTGGGGGCAGGTCACCAAAAACGGCGGCAATGTGTTGTTGAGCTATGACAACGGCGATGTCGGTTTCTATGGCGGAGGCGGTGCTTATAGCTACCTCGGCGAGAACGTGAAAAGCAACACTGGCGTGATGGCGAATGCCGGCGCCTATATTCGGCCGTTCCATGATCGCGACCGTGAGTTGAAAACCGGTGTCAACTTAAGCTGGATGAACTTCGCCAGTAACCTGAGCTACTACAGTTACGGCCAGGGGGGCTATTTCAGTCCGCAGAATTACGTGTCGGTATCGTTGCCGGTGGAATGGAGTCAGAAATACGACAACCTGAGCGTCAAGGCGGGCGTGGCTGTGGGTTATCAGTCTTATTCGCTTGATCGCAGCGATTATTTCCCTAACAACCCGGACTGGCAGGCGTTTCTGGATGATGCTGTGACTAACGGCTTCGCCAAAGAATCCCACTACGCAGGCGACAGCAAGAGCGGCATTGGCTATAACGTGCATGTCGGCGCGGATTATCGCGTTACCAAAGACGTGACCGTTGGCGGACAGATGGGCTATGACACCTTTGGCAACTATAACGAAACCACGGCCCAGCTCTATTTCCGCTACGGGCTCGGAGGCAAATAAGCATGAGTGACCTGCAACAGCATGCATTGAACTATTATCGCCAGCAGCAACTGCCGCCCGGCTGGGCGGATCTGCTCGGCGTGATCGTCAACGGGATGATGGATAACGCCGGTGAGCAGGAAGGGCTGGCGTTTTTGCGTCATATGGGCGGGCAACTGGCCGAACGCTACCCGCTGTCAGCGGCGGTGACGGTGGTGGATCTGGAACGGGAGATCAATCGGGTGTTGTCTCTGTTCGATTGGGGATGCGTGGACCTGCGTCCGTATGAAAATCGACTGGAGATTTATCATCTGGCATTGCCCGTCTCCGTGAATACGTCTGGCAGCGCCAGATGGCGCATGGCGATGGCGGCGGTGTTGCAGGGGCTCTACAGCCGTTGGCTGCGCGAGCAGGGCGGCGTCGAGTCTGTGCCATTGTCCTGCGAAGAAACCGACAGTGAATCGACCCTGCTGTTCCGTTACCAACACTGAGTCGGAGGCGTAATGGTAAAGCCAATGTGGCGTTGTTGGGCGTTGATGCTGATAGTGCTGTTCAGTGCGTCGGCAACGGCGGCAAACGGCTGGGAAATCTATAAAAGCCGTTTCATGACCGCGGACGGGCGCATTCAGGATACCGGCAACAAGAATGTCAGCCATACCGAAGGCCAGGGATTCGCCATGCTGATGGCGGTGCATTATGGTGATCGGAGCGCGTTCGATAGCCTGTGGAACTGGACGCAAAGCCACCTGCAGAACACGACCAGCGGCCTGTTCTACTGGCGTTATGACCCGTCGGCGGCCAATCCGGTGGTGGATAAGAACAACGCCTCGGATGGCGATGTGCTGATCGCCTGGTCGTTGTTAAAAGCGGGAAACAAATGGCAGGACAACCGTTACCTGCAGGCGTCGGACAGTATCCAGAAAGCGATTATCGCCAACAATATCATTCAGTTTGCGGGCCGCACCGTGATGTTGCCCGGCGCCTATGGCTTCAACAAGAACAGCTATGTGATCCTTAACCCGTCATATTTCCTGTTCCCGGCCTGGCGCGACTTTGCGAACCGCAGCCATCTTCAGGTGTGGCGGCAACTGATTGACGACAGCCTGTCGCTGCTCGGAGAAATGCGTTTCGGTCAGGTTGGGTTGCCGACGGACTGGGTGGCGTTGAACGCGGATGGATCGATGGCGCCGGCGACGGCCTGGCCGCCGCGTTTCAGTTACGACGCCATCCGTATTCCGTTGTACCTGTATTGGTATGACGCCAAAACGACGGCGCTGGTGCCGTTCCAACTGTACTGGCGTAATTATTCCCGTCTGACGACGCCGGCCTGGATCGATGTGCTGAGCAATAACGCCGCAGCTTACAACATGCAGGGCGGCTTATTGGCGGTACGCGACCTGACGATGGGCAACTTCGACGGACTCAGCGATCTGACCGGCGCATCGGAAGATTACTACTCGTCCAGCCTGCGTCTGCTGGCCACTTTGGCACGCGGTAAATAACCTATCCTGTGGTAAACATGGCGAGGCATCGTCCTCGCCATCTCCCCCATTTTTACCCCTCAGACATAGCATGTTTCACGCTTTGTTAACCTGATTGTTACTCGTGATCCCATTCACAAAAAATTCTTATGAATCAGCGCAGAATAGAGTAATGACGCGGTTTGCCGCGAGGTTTAGACGGCGTTAGTCATGCGTGATGTTACCGATAAATTAATGCAATGTTTTTGGGAAGAATCTGTTGAAGCGATTCAGCTCTTGTTTTTAACCGGATGTTCACAAACTAAAGTTATAAAAGTATTCAGCCTGTTATCAGGGTGTTATTTTCCGGCGCAAGCACAGGCGGCAACTTTATCGTTCTTTGTCCCCCGTGTGTTTTCCCATCAAAGGACGTCACACTATGAAAAAATCAATATTCAAAAGTCTCTACTTTCAGGTGCTTACTGCTATTACCATAGGGATATTGCTGGGTCACTTCTACCCAGGACTGGGGCAGCAAATGCAGCCTCTGGGCGATGGATTCGTGAAATTAATCAAAATGGTGATCGCGCCTGTGATCTTTTGTACCGTCGTCACCGGGATCGCCGGGATGGAGAGTATGAAAGCCGTCGGGCGTACCGGCGCCGTTGCGCTGCTCTATTTTGAAATTGTCAGTACGCTGGCGCTGATCATCGGTCTGGTGGTGGTAAACGTGCTGCAGCCTGGCGTGGGTATGAACGTGGATCCGGCGTCGCTGAACGTGGCCGCGGTGGCGAACTACGCTACTGAAGCCGGTAAGCAAGGCGTGGTGCCGTTCCTGATGGACGTGATTCCTTCCAGCGTGATCGGCGCTTTCGCCAGCGGCAACATCCTGCAGGTGCTGCTGTTTGCGGTGATGTTCGGTTTCGCTCTGCACCGTCTGGGCGACAAGGGCGTGCTGATTTTCGACGTGATCGAAAGTTTCTCCAAAGTGATTTTCGGCATCATCAACATGATCATGCGTCTGGCGCCGCTGGGGGCATTCGGCGCGATGGCCTTCACCATCGGTAAGTATGGCGTGGGCACGCTGGTGCAGCTGGGGCAGTTGATTATCTGCTTCTACATCACCTGTATCCTGTTTGTGGTGCTGGTGCTGGGGTCTATCGCCAGAGCTACCGGTTTCAGCATCTTCAAGTTCATTCGCTACATTCGTGAAGAACTGCTGATCGTACTGGGTACTTCCTCTTCCGAGTCCGCGCTGCCGCGTATGCTGGAGAAGATGGAAAAACTGGGTTGTAAGAAATCGGTGGTGGGTCTGGTGATTCCGACCGGCTACTCCTTCAACCTGGACGGCACCTCGATTTATCTGACTATGGCGGCGGTGTTCATCGCTCAGGCGACCAACAGCCACATGGATATCTGGCATCAGATCACCCTGCTGGTGGTGCTGCTGCTGTCGTCCAAAGGGGCGGCGGGCGTGACCGGCAGCGGCTTTATCGTGCTGGCAGCCACCATTTCTGCCGTAGGGCACCTGCCGCTTGCCGGTCTGGCGCTGATTCTGGGCATCGACCGCTTCATGTCCGAAGCCCGCGCGCTGACTAACCTGGTCGGCAACGGCGTGGCGACCGTAGTGGTGGCCAAATGGTGTAAGCAGCTTGATTCCAAACAGATGAACAACGTGCTGTCCGGCCGCGATGACGGCCCGGCGGCGGAATCCCGTCCGTCCTGATAGCGCGTTAACGCGGATTCACTCCTGCCAGTTACCCACAGTTCGCTTCGCGGACTGTGGGTAATTCTTATCCATTCTGTGCTAGATTTAGACGCCTTTAACTTTTTTACTCTTTATTTCACGTCGTTGAGTGACATAGACGAAAGCACGCTGTCTAACGGGATGGTACACTTCGCTTCTCTTTTTTGTGAGGCGAATATACCCGTCATACTTCATGTTGCAGGTGCGTTGGCTGCCCTCACTCACCCGGTTGCCGCGTTACAAGGCTCGTATGCGCCTTGCCCTTGAAGGGCCGACGCGTTGTGTTGTTCAAAGCGCGATCGTTTTGCCCTGCAACTCGACTTATTTTGGGTATAACACGTGAGGCGGCAGGACGATGCCGCCCGAATTCACAAAAACATACTGTATTGGTTAGTGATTAAAGTAGGGGTTCACATGCAAGGCACCAAATTTGGCCTTTTTGTTGGTGGAGTGTTGCTGGCGGCTGCCGTCGGCAACGTGCAGGCTGAAGCACTACAACCCGATCCCGCCTGGCAACAGGG
The DNA here is from genome assembly GCF_003049805.1 of Dickeya sp. Secpp 1600. NCBI lineage: Bacteria > Pseudomonadati > Pseudomonadota > Gammaproteobacteria > Enterobacterales > Pectobacteriaceae > Dickeya > Dickeya sp. Secpp 1600. Next base: position 4,897,679 of record NZ_CP023484.1, on the reverse strand, counting down.
CAAGCTGGATAACGGCTTTAGCTGGCAGCTTCTTGCAACACCCCAGCGTCCCAGCGACCGGATTGAACTACGGTTGATGATTAATACTGGTTCACTGACGGAAAATGCGCAACAGACGGGGTTTTCCCATTTTATTCCGCGTCTGGCGTTGTTGCCGCGCGACACCTTTTCCGCCGGGCAGCTACCGTCGTTGTGGCAGCAGTCTGAGAGCGAAACCCGACCATTGCCCCCGGCTACCACATCGTATGACTTTACCTCTTACAATCTGAGTCTGCCGAATAACCGGCCTGACCTGTTGAAAGATGCGTTGAGCTGGCTGGCGGATACCGCGGGCCAGTTGCAGATTAATGATAAACGCATCGCGTCGGCGATGAAGATGATTGATCCGGTGGCGACCGCGCCCACCAATCCGCAAGACCCGAGCTGGCGCTACCGCCTAAAAGGGTCGTCGCTGTTGTCGTATGCGCCGGGGCAACCGCTCAAGGCGTCGGTGAATGCCGAACAGCTGAACAAATACTACAAAACCTGGTACACCCCGGACGCCATGACGCTGTATGTAGTGGGCAATGTCGACAGCCGCGTCATCGCCGAGCAGATCGACAGAGTGTTTTCGCCGTTGCAGGGCAAGCGGGTGACGCCTTCTCCGTTGCCGACGCTGTCCGCGATGCCGTCGACGCCGATCAGCCTGATGGACAGCAGCGCGAAGCAGGATATCCTGTCGTTGGTATGGGACATGCCGTGGCAGCCTATCCGCGATTCTCAGGCGCTGGCCCGCTACTGGCATAGCGATTTGGCGCGCGAAGCGCTGTTCTGGCATATGCAGCAGGTGCTGACCAAAAGCCCGCTGAAAGACACCAACGTGCGTTTTGACTGCAATGTGGTGTATGCCCGCGCCCAGTGCGCCATCCATCTGGACAATGTCACCAGCGAATCGGCGCAGGCCGGCGTGACTTTCCTGAGCAAAGAGCTACTGGCGCTGCGGGATAAAGGACTGTCTCAGGCGGAGTTTGACACGCTGATGGCGCGTAAAGCGGAAGAGCTGAGCAAGCTGTTCGCCACGTATGCCCGCGCCAGTACCGATATTCTGATGGACCAGCGTCTGCGTTCGCAGAAAAACGGGGTGGTGGACATTGCGCCGGAGCAGTATCAGAAGCTGCGCCAGAACTACCTGTCGTCGGTCACGCTGGAGATGCTGAATCAGGAACTGCATCAGCAGTTGTCTCAGGAAGCGACGTTGGTGATGCTACAGCCGCAGGGCGAGCCGGAAGCCAACATGAAGGCGTTGCGGGAAACCTACATGAGCATCATGCAGCCGGATAGTGGCGCCGCTGCCGTCGCGCCGGATGCCGCCAAAGCGTCGCAAGACGAAACCTCGGCGGTGCGTTAAGCCAGCTTGCCGTGTGCCTGCGGGCACGGCGCGTTGAGACTGATACGTTGGTCGCACCGACAAACACGACAACGCCGGTTCAGCATGAGACTGAACCGGCGTTTTTTATTGAGTCAGCCGTGTGACCCTGCTCAGGCAGGCATTGCTTCCAGCGGAATAATCGCGCCGCGATACTGGATGACGGTGCTGGCGGTGAGATGGCCGCGTTTGGCGGCATCCTGCGCGCTGCCGCCGTTCAGGCGCACAGACAGGTAGCCGGCGCTGAACGAGTCGCCCGCCGCCGTGGTGTCGACGACTTTCTCTTTGGGCAACTTAATCGCCGGAACTTCCAGCAGCGATTCGCCCTGGATAGAAACCAGACAGGAGTCTGCGCCGCGTTTGATCACCACTTCCGTCACTCCGGCGCTATGGGTGCGTTTCAGCACCTCGTCTACCGGCAGTTCGCCCCACAGCATATCTTCGTCGTCCAGCGTCAGGAACGCGATATCCGTACAGGCCAGCATATCGCTGTACGATTGACGGGTTTCTTCTTTGCTCTGCCACAGGCGCGGGCGATAGTTGTTGTCGAAAATTACCTTGCCGCCGTTGGCGCGGCAGGCGCGCAGCACCGTCAGCAGGCGCGCACGGCTGGCTTGATTCAGGATCGCCAGGCTGATGCCGCTCAGGTAGATGTAATCGAACTGCGCCAGTTGCTGACTGATGGTGTCGGCATCCGGGCTTTCCAGCCAGTAACGGGCCGCGGCATCGTTACGCCAGTAGTAAAAGGTGCGCTCGCCGGTGGCGTCGGTTTCGATGAAATACAGCCCCGGCAGTTTGTTGTCCAGACGTTGGATCAGGTCGGTTTTGACCCCTTCCTTTTGCCAGGCAGCTATCATTTCGCTACTGAAGGAATCGGTACCCAGCGCGGTGACGTAATGTACGCCAAGCGCGTCCGGTTTTACCTGACGGGAGATGTAGACGGCAGTGTTGAGGGTATCGCCACCAAAACCGCGGTTGAGATCCGCGCCTTTCTGTGACAGTTCAATCATGCACTCGCCAATAATCGCAATGTTCTTCGTCGTCATGACAGCTGACCTGTAAAAAGAGAAGGTGAACCAAACGGAAACTAGCGCCAGTCTCAACATTACGCAGCATGGAGTCAATAGCGATGAAACGATGTTTTATTTTTTCATGATGTGGATCGGGAAAACCGTTTGTAATCCCGATCCTTAGCGGACTGTTGCCTATTGATACGTTGTGTGTCCGGTTATGAAGCCTGCTGGCGGCGCTCGGTGACGCTCTGTCCGCCAATGCCCCAGTTGTCGGTTTCCACCTCATCAATGATGACCACGGTCGTGGCCGGATTTTTTCCCAGCGTATCTACCAGCAGCTGGGTTACGCCGGCAATCAGCTGCTTTTTTTGTTCGGCGGTGGCGCCGTCTTTGGTGATGCGAATGTTGACGAAAGGCATGGTCGCTCCTGTTGATGGACTATGGGGGTCAGGCGCCGGGCAGCGGCGTCTGCGTGTTGGTATCGGTTTTCGGGTCCGCCGTGGCGATCCAGGCGGCGCAGAATAGCGTCAGGCGGGCAAAGAAATAGAAAAACGTCATTAAGCCGATGACGGAACCAAACGCGGCGCCGGAAGGCGATGTCGCCAGTTGAGGCAGTGCCACGGTCATGGCGAACTTCAGCATTTCAAAGCCGATGGCCGCCATCAGCGTGCCGCGCAACAACGGTCCGCGCCGGGGGTTATGGCGCGGCAGCACCCACAGTATCCACAAAAACAGCAGATAGTTGGCGAAGATGGAGATAGACAGCGCAATCAGCGTCATCACCGGGCGCAACCAATCAATGCCGTCCAGACCCAGGGCCCGGACGATCGTCGCCTGCGCGCTGCCGGCCACCGAGGTGAGAAACAGCGTGATCACCAGCGCCAGCAGCAGCCCGATCAGCGACAGAAAATCCCACAGGTAGCGCAGATAGATTTTCTCTTCCTCGTGCGGCTGGCGTTCCCACACATCGCGTGACTGGGCATGGATCGCTTCCCGCAGGTTGCCTATCCAGTTTACGCCGGAATAGAGCGCGATCAGTAAACCGGTCAGCCCGACGGTGGTGCGCTGTCGTACCGCGGTATTAACGGTGTTCTTCAGGGTGCGGGCGAGACTCGGGTCGCTGATGCTGTTGACGATACGGTTGATGAGACCGGTCAGCAGGTCGGGGTTGGACGCCAGCACAAACCCTGCCGTGGCGAACGATACCATCAGAATCGGAATCAGCGACAGAAACGAAAAGTAGGTGATGGCGGCGCCGAACTGGTTGCCCATCCGGTCGTTAAAGCGGTCTCCCGCGCGGATAAAATGGGCGACAACGGGCACCGACCTGATGCGGTGCAGCCAGCCTGCTAGGTACCCGAACCGCTGACGGGAAGCGCCGGATGGCGTGTCCTGTTCGGTCGAGGGGCGTGGCTGGTTGAGCTTCACAGGCATGCAATCTCTCCTGACGACGTATCCCATTGAGTATAACGCAGGCGCGGTTCTGTCATATAAGCGTAAAAGAGGTCATATAAGCGTAAAAGCGCAGAGGTCAAAGTCGTATGACGACGCACGCTAATTGGTGCTGAAAGACGCAAGTGTCTTGTTTATACTCAGAATCTCACAATGTCTGCCGCGTTCGCCTGTCGACGCGACCCGTAAGCGAGCCGATTTCTCCATGCCAGCTTCCACACCGCCTGTGTCTACGCCGCCCAAGCCCTCTCCCGGCGGCTTGCGTCTAAACTTGCGCATCATGTCCGTAGTGATGTTTAACTTTGCCAGCTATCTGAATATCGGGTTGCCGCTGGCGGTGTTGCCGGGCTATGTGCATGAACAGCTTGGGTTCAGCGCCTTCTGGGCCGGGCTGGTGATCAGTCTGCAGTATTTTTCTACTCTGCTCAGTCGCCCGCGAGCCGGTCGTCATGCGGATGAGAAAGGGCCGAAGCAGGTGGTGGTGTTCGGGCTGTCCGGCGTGCTGCTGAGCGGCGTATTTTATGCGCTGGCGGCCTGGAATGACGGCTCGCCGGTGCTGGCGCTGGCGCTGTTGTGCGTCGGCCGTCTGGTGCTGGGCATTGGGCAGAGCTTCGCCGGCACCGGCGCAACCTTGTGGGGCGTCGGCGTAGTCGGGTCGCTGCATATCGGCCGGGTGATTTCGTGGAACGGCGTGGCGACCTATGGCGCGATGGCGATTGGCGCGCCGCTGGGGGTGTGGATTTATCATCTGGGCGGGTTGTGGCTGCTGTCGATCGTGATCGTGCTGGTGGCCGGCGCGGCGATTCTGCTGGCGTTGCCCCGTCCGGCGGTGACGGTGACGCCGGGCAAGAAGCTGCCGTTCCGCGAGGTGCTCGGCAAGGTCTGGCTGTACGGCGTGATTCTGTCGCTGGCGTCCGCCGGGTTCGGCGTGATCTCGACTTTTATCACCCTGTTTTACGCCAGCCGTCAGTGGGACGGCGCCGCGCTGACCCTGAGCCTGTTCAGCTGCGCCTTTGTCGGCACCCGGCTGTTGTTCCCGAATGTCATTAACCGTTTTGGCGGCCTGCGGGTCGCGCTGGCCTGCTTTCTCGTAGAGGGCGCCGGTCTGGTGCTGGTATGGCTGGCATCGCACCCGCTGATGGCGGAAGCGGGCGCGTTTTTTGCCGGCGCCGGATTTTCGCTGGTGTTCCCGGCGTTGGGCGTGGTGGCGGTCAAGGCGGTGTCGGCGCAGAATCAGGGCAGCGCGTTGGCGACGTACACTATCTTTCTGGATTTGTCGCTGGGGGTGGTTGGACCGGCGGCCGGCGTCATGATGGCTTATACCGATATCGATGCCATTTATCTGGCGGCGGCGGGGCTGGCGCTGGCTGGGCTGCTGCTGACGGTACGGTTGTATCAGCGCGGGTTGCGCGACGCGAAAGCGGTGTGAACAGAATCCCGCCGACAACCGTTGCCGGCGCGGCGGGGATGACGCTGTGTGGGGATCAGTTCAGCTTCAGCGAGCTGATTACCTTAGCGGCGTCGGCTTGCGCCTGCTGCAGATTATCCGCCGGCAGCGTGATTTGCAGCGTCAGCAGACGATTGTCCGCTTTGGCCAGCACGATGGACGAAAACGCTTTCTGCCCGTTGCTGGTCAGGACGCTGTCCAGTTGCTGAATCTGATGGCCGTTGATCTCGGCGGTTTTGTTACCCAGTACCTGAAGGTTGGCATCGCGCCCGCGTTGCTGCTCTTCAAGACGTTGACCCAGAGCCGGCAGATCCAGCGGCGTGTCATCACCCACAATCACGATGATGGCTTTCTGGCCGCTCTGATCCGCATAGACGTGCATGTTGTTGTTCTGATTGCCCAGTTTGCCGCTCTGATCGCTCAGGCCGTCCGGCAGGGTAAAGGTCAGTTTGCCGGAGAGCAGGGACACGTTCTGCGCTGTGGTTTTCTCCGCTGCGGGGCTGGCGGCCGGCGCGTTGGTTTTCTTATCGCTGTTGCCGTCGCAGGCGGCCAGCGTGGCGGCCAGCAGACCAATACCGATATATTTCGCTAAATTTGGCATGGGTATCCTTTCTTTATCACGAACAAAAACAGAAGTGGCGCTATGGCACCTGATTCGGGGCGTAAAAACAAGCGTTTTGTTATCACGGTCCCTGTCTTGCACCCGAATCAGGTGGGGGAGGGCAATTTTTCCGGTTATTCCGAAACCCTGTTTATGAGCGAAAACAGCGTATCAGGCGGTTTGATCCTGGTACGGCGCGTTGTTCCCCGGCTGGCTCAGACGGCGCAGCAGCATGTTAAGCAGTACGCCGTACATCGGCAGGAAGAAAACCAGGTTGATGGCGATCTTGAAGAAATAATCCACCGTAGCGATTTCCATCCAGTGCGTGGCCATGAACGGATCGGTGCTGCGATAGAAGGCGATAAAGAAGAACGCCACCGTATCGCTGAGGTTGCCCAGCACCGCGGAAGCGGCCGGCGCCGCCCACCAGGCTTTGAGCCGGCGCAGACGGTTGAAGACATGCACGTCGAGAATCTGGCCCAGCACATAGGCCATCAGGCTGGCGGCGGCGATACGCGCCACCATCGGGTTCACCTGGCTCAGCGCGCCAAACCCCTGCCATTCGCCCTTGTAGAATAGGGAAGAAACCAGATACGAAGCGATCAGCGCCGGCACCATCACCGTCAGAATAATGCGGCGTGCCAGCGGAGCGCCGAAGATCCGCACGGTCAGATCGGAAGCCAGGAAGATGAACGGGAAAGTAAATGCGCCCCAGGTGGTATGAAAGCCGAAAAGCGTAATCGGCAGCTGAACCAGATAGTTGCTGGAAATAATCACCAGGATGTGAAAGAGGGATAGCCAGCACAGCGCTGTCAGCCGCTGTTGTGCGGAAAACTGAAACATAATGTGACCTTTTTTTGGTTATTGGGGTGAGGGAACCCAGACAAATTGCCTCGTTATACCCGTCATACTTCACGTTGCGGCATGACTCGGCCCACATACATGGCCTTACCCCCGAAGGGCCAACGCAACTCGAGTTATTTAGGGTATCTGCGCCTTTTTAACGCTAACGTGTCGGCATCATACCGCGTTGTTGCGGCTTTGCAATCGTTAGGCGATGTCTCAATTATGCGTGTAATTAGCGCAGGCTCAACTGACCGCGATCAAGGCGGAGGGCGCCTAAAAGGGAGAGACATTCACTGCCGTCACGCGTTATTCGCCGCTTATTGCGGCCTGCTAAACCGCGCGGCTTGCCCCCCTTTGCGGGAAGCGTAAACTAAGCCGCAATTTGTTCGACAATCGTTAATGAGACGCTGAATGACCGATATGTTCGCCAATCCGGACCGCACTCTGGATGCTCAGGGGCTACGCTGTCCGGAACCGGTAATGATGGTGCGCAAAACGGTGCGCCAGATGGAGGCGGGGCAAACCCTGCTGATTATCGCCGACGATCCGGCAACCACCCGCGATATCCCCGGCTTTTGCCGTTATATGGAACATGAGCTGCTGGCGCAGATGACCGAGCAATTGCCTTATCGTTACCTGCTGCGCAAAGGCGCGTGAGCACCGGCTTACGGCCCTCCGGCCAATCCGGAAGGCCGCTGTCGCTAGACGTAAAGCGAGCGTACTATCAGGAAGTGGCCGCCAAAGTAGCAGATGGCGACCAGCGCCTGATGGGCGCGGAAGTTCACGCGGAAGTGGTTCACCAGCCAGATGGCGTGGCCGGCAAATAACAGCAGCGTACCCACCAGCAGCGAGAAGTTGGATTCGTTGCCCAGCGCGAAGTAGTGTTCCCCCGCCACCCACGCCATGAAGGCGGTCACCAGCACCAGCGCGGCGACCGTCAGGCGCTCGGCTTCCAGCCGCGACCACAGCAGTGCCAGCAACAACGCCGACAGAATAATCAGCGCCAGCGGCAGCGGCCAGAAAAACCCCAGCGATGGCTGGGAGGCGAAAAAGCTGATGGTGTAGAGCAGGTGCGACGCCAGATAGGCCGACAGCGCGAACCGCAGTTTATCGCCGGAGAGCTGCATCAGCGCGTCGCCGACCAGCGTCGCGGCCAGCCCCAGCACCACCAGATAACCGGGGATGCCGAGCATCGGCGTTTGCCAGACCATCAGCATCATCAACAACAGGGTGACGGGTTTAAACAGCCAGCGCTGCCAGGCCGGACTACGGTAACTGGCATCGACATACAGCCAGCCGGAAAAAAATACGGCAATAAAAGACCAGAGCATACAGTGTCCTTAAACGTGGTGAATCGGGTGGAACTCCGCCATGCGGCGAAAGTCGGCGCACCGTCTTTTCTTGCTGACGTACCCGGCAATGTTTGTTATCCCAGCGGGCGCAGCCAGCCTAAGTATAGTAGGCGGATCCTGCGCGGATTCGTTCCGACAGCGAGTCTCCGCCCGCGCGGGGCTGCGGGTCGCCGGGCTTCATGCTATGTTAGCGGCCAGTTTTTGTGACGGAATAATGATACCCGGCGGTCTGTCGGAGGAGACGAACCTTTAATGAGCAATGAACCCGTACTTTACCGCATTCAGTTCATGAATAACGGCAAGAACTATCAGCTGTATGTGCGCGAGCTGGTGCAGAGCAATCTGTTCGGATTTATTGAAATCGCCGACTTTGTTTTCGACAACCCCTCCGCCGTGCTGGTCGACCCGACCACGGAAAAACTGAAAACGGAGTTTGCCGGCGTCGATCGCAGCTATATTCCGCTGCAGGCGGTCATTCGTATTGACGCCGTGACCGGGCGTGAACGCGATAGCGCGCGTATTTCGGAACTGGGCGACAACGTTACCCATTTCCCTTCTCTGCCAGGTAAGAAACCCTGATCTGTCCGGCGGCGCTTTGCGGTATCGCGTCGCCGTTTCCCCGGATTGCAAGTCTGCCGGTCAACGCCGTTTGCGCGGCGGCGTCGGCTGTTTGCGCTGCCAGTCCAGTAATTCAAATACCCCGAACAGGAAGATGCGCAATTGCAGCAGCCCGCTGAGCGGCGGCGCGTCTTTGGGCTGGCTCGCTTTGAGCAGCAGGAACTGCACGCCGTGCATCAGCAGCATGAATCCCATCGCCAGGATCATGAAAATATTCAGCGGGCGGGGAAAAGGGTGAATCAGGTTCATAACCAAAAATCCCCATACGCCCAACATCAGTAGCCGGCCAAGGTTAATCCAGATGCTCATCGTTGCCTCCTGGGGTCGCGTCGGATGCGTGACGGATATAAAGACGGTAGGAAACCTGCCCCGCGGTTTTTTCCCGATGCAGCGTCCAGGTGGACGGGATGGCTAGCGTGCGGTTTTCCGCTTCAGTTTCAATATAGATCCAGGCTTCCTCTGCCAGCCAGTCGCCGGCTTCCAGCAACCGCAGCGTATCGTCCAACAAACCGCGGCGAAACGGCGGGTCGAGGAACACCACGTCGTAAGGCTGCGGAGCCGGTTTAGCCAGCCATTGCAGCGTATCGGCATTCGCCACTTCAGCGTTGTCGGCGCGCAGCAGCGACAGGTTCTGCGTCAGTTGACGCGCCACATTGCGTTCGGCTTCCAGCAGCGTGGCGTGAGCGGCATAACGCGACAGCGCTTCCAGCCCCAGCGCGCCGCTGCCGGCGAAACAGTCCAGACAGCGTGATTGCTGAATCACCGGCGCCAGCCAGTTGAACAAGGTTTCGCGTACGCGGTCGGTGGTGGGGCGCAAACCGGGGCTGTCCGGCACGGGGAGTTTTCTGCCGCGCCACTGACCGCCAATGATGCGGATTTGACCGGGTGCGGATGTCGCTTGATGTTTTGCCATAGCCTGTATTTTGCTGAAATGAGGTACCGGCGGCGGCCCGCCGGATTTGATGAGGCGTTATTCTAACGGCGCCAGCCGGTGTAGCAAATGTAAAGATGCAGTTAATGGGAGACGGCGCGGAAAAATCCCTCAAATCAGTGGACATAGCCTGGGTTTGACACACCTGGTTACGGAGATTGTCGCCCTCCCCGGTGGTCCGGCGCGTGTTGCTGGCGGCGGGAAAGTGTTAAACTCGTTGTTTTATTGACTTCTATTGGTTATTGATTAGCCGCACTGGGTGGCAGGAGCGCAATTACACGATGGCGAAAGAGAAAAAGCGCGGATTTTTTTCCTGGCTGGGGTTAGGACGTCAGGACGAGGATAAAACCGAACAACCGCAACCGTCACCGGAAGCGCCGCAGGCGGATGACGCAACGCCCGCCGCTCCGGAACCGGCGCAGCACACGAGCGATGAAGCGCCGGAGCAGCCGGCGCTGAATAGTACGTTGGCTGAAACCGCGCTGGCTGAAACCGGGGAAACGCCGCCGCCAGAATCGCAACCGATTGAGGCTGAGGCGGAGGTACCGCCGACGCCGGTCGAACCGCCGGAAACGGTAGCAGAGGCGGCCGCGCCCGTCGCTGAACCGCAGACAGACGCGGAAGCGGAAGACGATGTCGAGTCCGAGCCCGAAACGGTGATTGCTCCGGCTGCGCCGGTGGTGTCGCAGGAGCAGGAACGCCCGACCAAAGAGGGTTTTTTCGCTCGCCTGAAACGCAGTCTGGTGAAAACCCGCCAGAATCTGGGGTCCGGATTTGTCGGGCTGTTTCGCGGCAAGAAAATTGACGACGATCTGTTTGACGAGCTGGAAGAGCAACTGCTGATTGCCGACGTCGGGGTGGAAACCACCCGTAAAATTATCGATCGGCTGACCGAGCACGCCAGCCGCAAGCAACTGAAAGACGCCGAAGCGTTGATTGCGTTGCTGAAAACGGAAATGAGCGACATTTTGGCGAAAGTGGATGCGCCGCTGGATATCGACAGCAAGACGCCGTTCGTCATTTTGATGGTGGGTGTCAACGGCGTGGGTAAAACCACCACCATCGGCAAACTGGCGCGGCAATATCAGGCGCAGGGCAAGTCGGTGATGCTGGCCGCGGGCGATACCTTCCGTGCGGCGGCGGTGGAGCAGCTGCAGGTGTGGGGCCAGCGCAATAATGTGCCGGTGGTGGCGCAGCATACCGGCGCGGACTCCGCCTCGGTGATCTTCGATGCGCTGCAGGCCGCCAAAGCGCGCGGCGTCGACGTGCTGATCGCCGATACCGCCGGGCGTTTGCAGAACAAATCGCACCTGATGGAGGAGTTGAAGAAGATCGTGCGCGTTATGAAGAAGCTGGACGAAAACGCGCCGCACGAAGTGATGCTGACGCTGGACGCCAGCACCGGTCAGAACGCCGTCAGTCAGGCCAAACTGTTCAACGAGGCGGTCGGACTGAGCGGCATCACGCTGACCAAACTGGACGGCACCGCCAAGGGCGGGGTGATCTTCTCCATCGCCGACCAGTTTGGCATTCCCATCCGTTACATCGGGGTGGGGGAAAGTATCGATGACTTAAGGCCGTTCAAGGCGGATGATTTTATTGAAGCCCTGTTTGCCCGTGAGGATTAAAACGGATGATTCGGTTTGAGCAGGTCAGTAAGGCGTATCTCGGCGGCCGTCAGGCGTTGCAAGGGGTGGACTTTCATATCCGCCCGGCCGAGATGGTATTTCTGACCGGTCACTCTGGCGCGGGGAAAAGTACCCTGCTGAAACTGATTTGCGGGATTGAGCGCCCAAGCGCGGGCCACATCCTGTTCGGCGGTCACGATATCAGCCGCCTGAGGAAAAGCGAGGTGCCGTTTCTGCGTCGGCAGATCGGCATGATCTTTCAGGATCACCATTTGCTGATGGATCGCACGGTGTATGAAAACGTCGCCATGCCGCTCGTTATCGCCGGCGCCAGCGCCGAAGATATCCGCCGTCGGGTGTCGGCGGCGCTGGATAAAGTCGGGCTGCTCGACAAGGCGCGCAGCTATCCGATTCAGCTCTCCGGCGGTGAACAGCAGCGCGTGGGTATCGCCCGCGCGGTGGTGAACAAACCGGCCGTGCTGCTGGCGGACGAACCGACCGGCAACCTGGATGATGCGCTGTCCGAAGGCATTCTGCGCTTGTTTGAAGAGTTTAACCGCGTGGGCGTCACGGTGTTGATGGCTACGCACGATACCGGGCTTATCGCCCGCCGCCATTACCGGGTGCTGACATTGTCGCAGGGGCGCATGCTGGGAGGTCACGATGGCGAATAATACCCGCGCGCAGCGAGCCGGTAGCAAAACCCGCTCTCTGCAAGGCGGCTGGCAGGAACAGTGGCGTTATGCCTGGGCCAATACGCTGCGCGATATGCTGCGCCAACCGCTGGCGACGTTGTTGACCATCATGGTGATCGCCATTTCGCTAACGCTGCCCAGCATCTGCTATCTGGTGTGGAAAAACGTCAGTCAGGCGGCGTCGCAGTGGTATCCCACGCCACAGCTGACGGTGTATCTGGACAAATCGCTGGACGACAACGCCGCCGAAGCGGTGATTGGCAAGATCAAGGCGGAAGAAGGCGTAGACAAGGTTAATTACCTGTCCCGCAACGAGGCGATGGGCGAGTTCCGCAACTGGTCCGGCTTTGGCGGCGCGCTGGATATGCTGGAGGAGAATCCGCTGCCGGCGGTGGCGGTCGTCTCGCCCAAACTGAGTTTTCAGGATAACCAGACGCTCAACACCCTGCGCGATCGCATCGCCGCCGTTCAGGGCGTGGCCGAGGTCCGCATGGACGACAGCTGGTTCTCCCGTCTGGTGGCGTTGACCGGACTGGTGGGCCAGATAGCGGCTACCATCGGGATTCTGATGGTGGCGGCGGTATTTCTGGTGATCGGCAACAGCGTGCGGCTAAGCATTTTCAGCCGCCGCGAAACCATCAATGTGATGAAGCTGATCGGCGCCACCGACGGTTTCATCCTGCGGCCGTTCCTGCATGGCGGCGCGCTGCTGGGGTTCTGCGGCGCTATCTTGTCGCTGATTCTGTCGCAGGCGCTGGTGTGGAAACTGTCGAGCGCGGTGACGCAGGTGGCGGCGGTATTCGGCACCACCTTCACGGTGCGTGGGCTGGGCTGGGATGAGACGTTATTGTTGATTCTGATCGCGGTGATGATTGGCTGGCTGGCCGCCTGGCTGGCAACGGTACAACATTTACGCCGTTTTACACCGGAATAATCTGTATTGACGCCCGGCGCGGGCGTTTTCTGGTATACTCTTCCCTCGTGATAGCGGCGAGCAGCGAGGGAAGCGTATTGCCAGCGTCTTCGATGCGCACCTTCCTTCATCACTCGCCAGCCTGCACCCCACGACGCCTATCTTGACAGGTAAAATAAGAGGGGCAAAAGTGGAACTTGTGCAGTCAATCACACTCTAACCAGAGTTAATCCAGAACTAGCGTTAATCCGGTTTTTGGGCACAGTAATTCTGTTTTTAGGCACAGAAAGTGCAGCAAAGATCGGTATGCTGTTCGATGATGCGCAACGATTTGAATGATCTATGAGAGGGGTGGAATGACCAAAGATATGCAAACTTTCGCCTTAGTTCCCCAGGGCAGTCTGGAAGGGTACATCCGTGCCGCCAATGCCTATCCGATGCTGACGGCGGAGGAAGAGCGGGCGCTGGCTGAACGGCTGCATTATCACGGGGATCTGGACGCCGCCAAGCAGCTGATTCTTTCACACCTGCGTTTCGTTATTCATGTTGCCCGTAACTATTCAGGGTACGGCCTGCCGCAGGCGGATCTGATTCAGGAAGGCAACATCGGCTTGATGAAAGCGGTGCGCCGCTTCAACCCGGATGTGGGCGTACGCCTGGTGTCGTTCGCCGTGCACTGGATCAAGGCCGAAATTCACGAATACGTGCTACGTAACTGGCGTATCGTCAAGGTGGCGACCACCAAGGCGCAGCGCAAGCTGTTCTTCAACCTGCGTAAGACCAAGCAGCGTCTGGGCTGGTTTAATCAGGACGAAGTGGAACTGGTGGCGCGTGAACTGGGTGTGACCAGCAAGGATGTCCGCGAAATGGAATCCCGCATGGCCGCGCAGGACATGACGTTTGATCCGTCGCCGGAAGATGATGCGCAGCCGGGCCAGCCGATGGCGCCGATGCTGTACCTGCAGGACAAATCTTCCGATTTTGCCGATGGCATTGAAGAGGACAACTGGGAAACCCATGCGGCGGACAAGTTGACCTATGCGCTGGAAGGGTTGGACGAACGCAGCCAGCATATTATCCGCGCTCGCTGGCTGGATGACGACAATAAGTCCACGTTGCAGGAACTGGCTGATCATTACGGCGTGTCCGCTGAGCGTGTACGTCAGCTGGAAAAGAATGCCATGAAGAAATTGCGGGCGGCCATTGAAGCGTAACGCATGCCGCAGCTAACGCATTATTCATCGTAAACGACCGGGACAGCCGCAAGCCGCCCGGTCTTTTTGTTTTATCACCCGAAGTTTTTTTATCGCCATCTGTCCTACGGGCGCCACTGCTTTTCCTGCTGTTTATTTCTCTTCCTGATTAACGACATATTCCCAGCCGCCGGACACCGGATAGAAGCCGCAGGACTGCATGAATGTGTCCATCACCGCTTCGCTGACCAGCGCATGGTCGGCGGCGTCGAGCCACCATTCCTTAACGTCAGGGCAGGCGCGCAGCACTTCTTCCACCAGATACTTACCGACGCCATGCCGCCGGGTGGAGGTTCTGACCTGCAGGTCGGTCAGTTCCGCGCTGTCGCTGTTATTGTCGATTTCGACGATGACGCCCGCCAGCAGATGGCCGTTAAAACGGGCGGCAAACAGACGATGCTCATGGTTCAGGTCGCGCTCCAGCGCGTCGAAATTCTGGTGTGGCCAGATATGGGCCAAATCATGCCTGTCCTGCTCGCTGATTTTTGTGAGGCGTTCAACCGAGAGTCTCATACGCGGGTGCTCCTGTTAATTCTTAAGAATATTGTAGCGAACCTGTAGAAAAAGGGTTGTGTAACTTTTTCTGTACGGTTATCAGGGAAAAAGGTTTCTCTGCCATTAATTTTTCGAGTAATCAATTATCTCTCAGTGGTAAAACCAGCATAACTGACTATTTTAGAAACAAAATACGGATTTTAAGAGCGGTATTTTATGCTGTTTACACCGTGTTTTACTGAGAATCCCAGTTGATTTACAGCATAAAACTCCTGTTTAATATCATGAATAATAAAGTCTTATTACAAACTATTGCTTATAATAGAGCCTAACTCGTTATTACTTATGAAAAAGTGCGAGTAATAGCGGTTGATGACAATAATTATAGCAATATCCAAAAATGACAGATGGGGTAAAACGGATGAAATTAAGCAAAGGTAACGCGCTGCTGATGGGATGCCTGGCAGCGGCGATGAGCCATGCGGTGAACGCTGCGGATATCAAGGTCGCGATCGTCGGAGCCATGTCCGGTCCGGTAGCGCAGTACGGCGATATGGAGTTTACCGGCGCCCGTCAGGCGATTGCTGATATCAATGCTAAAGGCGGAGTCAACGGCAACAAACTGGTGGGTATGGAATATGATGACGCCTGCGACCCGAAACAGGCGGTTGCCGTCGCCAACAAGGTGATCAACGACGGTATCCACTACGTGATCGGTCATCTGTGCTCGTCGTCCACGCAGCCGGCATCCGACATTTACGAGGATGAAGGCGTAATCATGATTACGCCGGCGGCCACTGCGCCTGACCTGACTACCCGTGGCTACAAGCTGGTTCTGCGCACTACCGGTCTGGATTCCGACCAGGGCCCGACTGCGGCGAAATACATTCTGGAACACGTGAAACCGCAGCGTATCGCCGTGGTGCACGACAAACAGCAGTACGGCGAAGGTCTGGCTCGCGCCGTGCAGGACAGCCTGAAAAAAGCCAACGCCAACGTGGTGCTGTTCGAAGGGGTGACCGCCGGGGATAAAGACTTCTCCACGCTGGTGGCGCGCCTGAAGAAAGAGAACGTCGATTTCGTTTATTTCGGCGGCTACTACCCGGAAATGGGGCAGATTCTGCGTCAGGCGCGCGCTGCCGGCCTGACCACCAAGTTCATGGGACCGGAAGGCGTGGGTAACTCGTCGCTGTCCAACATTGCGGGCGCGGCGTCCGAAGGCATGCTGGTGACGCTGCCGAAGCGTTATGACCAGGTGCCGGCCAACCAGCCGATCGTCGACGCGCTGAAAGCCAGGAAACTGGACCCGACCGGCCCGTTCGTGTGGACCACTTATGCCGCGCTGCAGTCGCTGACCACCGCGATGCAACGTACCAGCAGCACCGAGCCGGCCAAGCTGGCGGCCGACCTGAAAGCCAAGTCCGTGGACACGGTGATGGGCCCGCTGAGCTGGGATGAAAAAGGCGACCTGAAAGGGTTTGAATTTGGCGTATTCGAGTGGCACGCAGACGGTACTTCCTCTCCCGTGAAGTAATTGACCGAATCCGTAATACTCCCAATACCGATGCCCCCTCAGCCGTCAGGCTGCGGGGGCAATGTCTAAGGTTAAGGTATGTCCGAGCAGTTCCTCTATTTCCTTCAGCAGATGTTCAACGGCGTGACGTTGGGCAGCACCTATGCGCTGATCGCCATTGGCTACACCATGGTTTACGGCATTATCGGCATGATTAACTTCGCCCACGGCGAGGTCTACATGATCGGTAGTTATGTTTCTTTTATCGTGATTGCCGCCCTGATGATGATGGGCATTGACGCCGGCTGGTTGCTGATCGGCGTCGCGTTCATCGCGGCGGTGGTGATCTCCAGCGCCTACGGCTGGAGCATCGAGCGTGTGGCCTATAAGCCGGTGCGCAATTCCAAACGGCTGATCGCGCTGATTTCCGCCATCGGCATGTCGATTTTCCTGCAGAACTACGTCAGCCTGACGCAAGGGTCGCGCGATGTGGCGCTGCCGAGCCTGATCCACGGCCAGTGGGTGCTGGGCGAAAGCAACGGTTTTGCCGCTACGCTTTCCTCCATGCAGCTCACCATCTGGATTGTCACCTTCCTGGCGATGCTGGCGCTGACGCTGTTTATCCGTTACTCCCGCATGGGGCGCGCCTGCCGCGCCTGCGCGGAAGACCTGAAAATGGCGAGCCTGCTGGGCATCAGCACCGACCGCGTGATTTCTTTGACCTTCGTCATCGGCGCCGTGATGGCGGCGGTGGCCGGGGTGTTGCTGGGCCAATTCTATGGCGTGATTAACCCCTATATCGGCTTCATGGCCGGGATGAAAGCGTTTACCGCCGCAGTGCTGGGTGGTATCGGCAGTATTCCGGGAGCGATGATCGGCGGTCTGGTGCTGGGTATCGCCGAAGCGCTGACCTCCGCTTACCTCAGCACCGAATACAAGGACGTGGTGTCCTTCGCGCTGCTGATTGTGGTGCTGCTGGTCATGCCGACCGGGATTCTTGGCCGTCCGGAGGTGGAGAAGGTATGAAACTGCACACGCTGGTTAATGCCGTTGTATCGGCGCTGGTGCTGCTGGTACTGGCCACGTTCGTGATGGGAATGCAACTGAGTCTGGATGGGACTCAACTGGTGGTGCACGGCGCGGAAAAAGTGCGTTGGTACTGGATCGGCGCCGCCTGCGCGCTGGTGTTCCTGTTTCAACTGCTGCGGCCTGCGCTGGCTCAGGGGGCGAAGAAAGTGTCCGGCCCCGGTTTTGTGCTGCCGAGCTTTGACGGCAGTACGCCGCGGCAGAAACTGCTGGCGCTGGCGCTGATCATCGCCGCGGTTGCCTGGCCGTTTGTGGTATCGCGCGGCACGGTGGATATCGCCACGCTGACCATGATTTACATCATTCTGGGCCTCGGCCTGAACGTGGTGGTGGGGTTGTCCGGTCTGCTGGTGCTGGGGTACGGCGGTTTCTACGCTATCGGCGCCTACACCTACGCGCTGTTGAGTCACTACTACGGTCTTGGCTTCTGGCAGTGTCTGCCGCTGGCGGGCCTGACGGCGGCGCTGTCCGGTTTCCTGCTGGGGTTCCCGGTGCTGCGGCTGCGCGGCGACTATCTGGCGATCGTCACGCTGGGATTTGGCGAAATCGTGCGTATCCTGCTGCTCAACAATACCGGTTTCACCGGTGGGCCGAACGGCATCAGCCAGATTCCGAAGCCGACCTTCTTCGGTCTGGAGTTCAGCCGTTCGCCGCGCGAAGGCGGTTGGGATACCTTCCATCACTTCTTTGGCCTGACCTATGACCCCAGCGATCGCATCATCTTCCTGTACATGGTGGCGCTGCTGCTGGTATTGCTGACGCTGTTTATCATCAACCGTCTGCTGCGTATGCCGCTGGGTCGCGCCTGGGAGGCGCTGCGTGAAGATGAAATCGCCTGCCGTTCGCTGGGCCTGAGCCCGACCAAAATCAAGCTGACCGCGTTTACCATCAGCGCGGCGTTCGCCGGTTTCGCCGGGACGCTGTTCGCCGCCCGTCAGGGGTTCGTCAGCCCGGAATCTTTCACCTTCGTCGAGTCGGCCTTCGTGCTGGCGATCGTGGTGCTGGGCGGAATGGGGTCGCAGTTTGCGGTGATTCTGGCCGCCATTCTGCTGGTGGTGTCTCGTGAGCTGATGCGTGACCTGAACGAATACAGCATGCTGCTGCTGGGCGCCCTGATGGTGCTGATGATGATTTGGCGCCCGCAAGGGCTGTTGCCGATGAAACGCCCGCAGATGAAGTTGCAGATTGAGAAGAAGGAAGAGCAGGCATGAGTACGCAGCCATTATTGTCGGTCCGGGGCCTGATGATGCGCTTCGGCGGCCTGCTGGCGGTCAACAACGTCGAGCTGGATTTGCATCAGGGCGAGGTCGTGTCGCTGATCGGCCCCAACGGCGCCGGTAAAACCACGGTGTTTAACTGCCTGACCGGTTTCTACCGCCCCACCGGCGGCACCATTTTGTTGCGTGACCAGCATCTGGAAGGCTTGCCGGGCCAGCAGATTGCCCGCATGGGCGTGGTGCGCACCTTCCAGCACGTGCGTCTGTTCCGTGAAATGACGGTGATTGAGAACCTGCTGGTAGCGCAACATCAGCACCTCAAGAGCGGCGTGTTTGCCGGTCTGCTGAAGACGCCGGCGTTTCGCCGCGCCGAAGCCGACGCCCAGCAGCGCGCGGCCGTTTGGCTGGAGCGGGTGGGCTTGCTCGATCTGGCGAACCGTCAGGCGGGGAACCTGGCTTACGGTCAGCAGCGTCGGCTGGAGATCGCCCGCTGTATGGTGACCCGTCCGGAATTGCTGATGCTGGATGAACCGGCCGCCGGCCTGAACCCGAAAGAGACGGAAGAACTCAACGAGTTGATTATCGACCTGCGCGGCAACCACCAGGTTTCTGTGTTGCTGATCGAGCACGATATGAAGCTAGTGATGGGCATTTCCGACCGGATTTACGTGGTGAATCAGGGTACGCCGCTGGCGAATGGCACCCCGGCTGAAATTCGTAACAACCCGGATGTTATCCGTGCGTATCTGGGTGAAGGATAAAACGTATGTTGTCATTGAATCAGGTTTCTGCGCACTACGGCAAAATTCAGGCGCTGCATCAGGTGAGCCTGCATATCAATCAGGGCGAGATCGTGACGCTGATTGGCGCCAACGGCGCGGGCAAAACCACCCTGCTGGGAACGCTGTGCGGTGAGCCGCGCGCCTCGGAAGGGTCGATCGTTTTCGACGGCGAGGACATTACCGACTGGCAGACGGCGCGCATCATGCGCGAAGCTATCGCCATTGTGCCGGAAGGCCGCCGGGTATTTTCCCGCATGACGGTGGAAGAGAATCTGGCGATGGGCGGGTTCTTCGCCAGCCGCGAACAGTATCAGCAGCGCATTGCGCGCGTGTACGACCTGTTCCCGCGGCTGTATGAACGTCGCGTCCAGCGCGCCGGCACCATGTCCGGCGGCGAGCAGCAGATGCTGGCTATCGGCCGCGCGCTGATGAGCCAGCCGCGTTTGCTGCTGCTGGACGAACCGTCGCTGGGGTTGGCGCCGATCATCATTTTGCAGATTTTCGACACCATCCAGCAGTTGCGCGAAGAAGGCATGACCATCTTCCTGGTGGAGCAGAACGCCAATCAGGCGCTGCGTCTGGCGGATCGCGGTTATGTGCTGGAAAACGGCCGCGTGGTGCTGGAAGACACCGGCGATGCTTTGTTAGCTAACGAAGCCGTGCGTTCTGCCTACCTTGGCGGTTAAACTGCTTATGTACGACACCTTTATCGGGCCGGCTTCCTCCGGCCCGTTGTTCTATCATAATTTTTCAAAAAATAAGTGAGACTCAACATGTCAACGGATGGGTTACTGGCGCAGCGCATGGCGCGCCTGAAAAGCTCCGCGATTCGTGAATTGCTCAAACACAGCAAAATGGACGGCGTGATTTCGTTGGCGGGCGGCATTCCTTCTGATGCGTTGTTTGATTTCCAGGGACTGAATGAAGCGACCCAACTGGCGATTACCGAGCAGCCGAAATCGGCGTTCCAGTATGGCCTGACCGAAGGCAGCCCGCTGCTGCGCGAGCGTATCGCCGAACTGTGCGCGCTGCGTGGCGTCCGCACGCAGGCGCAGGACATCGTGGTGACGGCGGGCTCTCAGCAGGCGCTGGATCTGGTGATGCGCGCCACCACCAACCCGCAGGATATCTTTGTGGTGGAGCGCCCGACTTATCTGGCGGCGCTGCAAACGCTGGAGCTGGCGGAAGCGCAGGTGATGTCGGTGTCGTCCGACGAAAACGGCATGGTGGTGGACGAACTGGCCGCCCTGCTGGAAACGACGCGCATCAAGGGCGTCTACCTGGTGCCGAATTTCGGCAACCCTAGCGGCGTCACCCTGAGCGACGCGCGTCGTCGTCAACTGGTGGCGCTGGCCGCCCGTCACGATTTCCTGATCGTGGAAGATGACCCGTACGGCGAACTGCGTTTCACCGAAGAACGCCACGCCACCATTTATCAGCTGGCGCAGGAAGCCGGACACGCCGATCGCGTGGTCTATACCTCGTCGTTCTCCAAGATTCTGGCGCCGGGGCTGCGTCTGGGCTGGGCGATTCTGCCCGACTGGTTGCTGCACAAAGTGGCGATCATCAAACAGGCCGCCGATCTGCACGCCAGCTCGCTGTCTCAGACTATCGTGGAATACTATCTGGGAACCGGGCGTCTGCCGGCGCAGATTGACAAGATCCGTCAGGCTTACCGCCAGAAAGGCGAACTGCTGTCCGAACTGATGGCCAGTGAGCTGGGCGATGTGATCAGCTTCAACCAGCCGAAAGGCGGCATGTTTCTGTGGGCGCGTTTCCGTCAGCCGTTTGATACCACCGCCTGGCTGCAGAAAACGCTGGCGCAGGGGGTGGTGTTCGTGCCCGGCGAGTTCTTCTTCGCCGATCGGCCGGACCAGTCCACGCTGCGTCTGTCATTCGCCACCGCGACCGAAGAGCAGATGCACGAGGCGGTCGCCCGCCTGCGTCGCGCGCTGTGATTGATCGTTGTAACCGATGACGATGATGACCGCTGCCATCCGGCAGCGGTTGTTCAGACGGCGCAAGATACTGGACGGGGCGCATGGCTACCGTCGGCAGGCTGCGGCGTCGCGATGCGATTAACCAGCCGGCCAATCCCGCCGATCTCCACTTCCACCACATCGCCTTCCCGCATAAACAGCGGCGGCGTGCGCTTTTTCCCGACTCCGCCGGGCGAGCCGGTAATAATCACATCACCGGGCGACAGCGGCGTGAAACGTGAAATGTATTCGATCAGTTCGGCGACGGAGCGCACCATATTGCCGGTGTTGTCATGCTGTACCCGGTTACCGTTCAGATAGGTGCTGATGCTGAGCCGCTGCGGGTCGCCAATCTCGTCGGCGGTGACCAGCCAGGGGCCGAAACCGCCGGTACGGCGCCAGTTTTTGCCGGAGGTAAACCAGCTGTACTGCATATCTCGCACCGAACCATCCATAAAGCAGCTGTAACCCGCCACGACATCCAGCGCCTTGTCGCGGCTGACGTTGTCGGCGTGTTTGCCGATGATCACCGCGAGTTCGCCTTCATAGTCAAACTCGTTGGTGGAGGCCGGCTTGAGCAACGGCTGCTGATGGCCGCACAGGGTATCGGCAAAACGGATGAACAGCGTCGGCGCGTCGGTCGTCTGTTCAAATTCGATACGCTTTTCCATGTAGTTCATGCCGACGCACAGAATTTTCGACGGCCGTTCGATGACCGGCAGAAACGTCACCTCATCGAGATGAAAATCTGCGGTGGCGCCGTGTTGCGGCAGGGTCGTCAGCGCATCGGCCCGCAGCAGCGCCGCCAGATCGGTAACGCGGCCGGACAGACGGCGGCCCAAATCGATCAGGCCCCCTTCGTTCACCAGACCGACGCTTTTCGCGCCGGTTTGCGGATTGATAAAACTCGCCAGTTTCATAGATGTGTTCCGTTGCTGAACACCGGGGCGACGCGCCGGGCCGGTAGCTCGTCGCGTGTCGCCAAACCGGTGTGGGACGTTATTTGATAAAGCGAATCTGCTCGTTGATGTCGGCGATCACCGGCACCTTGCGTTCGTTGTAGGTCAGCTTGTTTTTCTCGAACAGGTTATTGCCGTGCGTGTCGATGGAGATGATCAGCGGACCGAATTCTTTTACCCGGTTGACCCACAGGGTTTCCGGCATCCCCAAATCGCGCCATTGCGCGTCTTCGATTTTCTCCACGCAGGTGGCGGCCAGCACCGCGCAACCGCCGGGGAACACCGCGTGTACCGCCTTGAATTGCTGGCAGCCCGCCTCGGTGTTCGGCCCCATGCCCCCTTTGCCGACAATCAGTTTCACGCCGGTCCGCTCAATAAATTCTTTTTCGAATTTTTCCATGCGCATGCTGGTGGTCGGGCCGATGGAGATCATGTCGAAGGTGCCGTCGTCCTTTTCCACCACGATTGGGCCGGCGTGCAGAATAGCGCCGCCGCGCAGGTCAACCGGCAGTTCGCGCCCCAGCTCAATCAACCGGCGATGCGCCACATCACGGCAGGTCACCAGCGTGCCGGTCAGGTAAACCACATCGCCGATATTCAGCTCAGCCAGGTCTTCGTCTTTGATGGGAGTGGTCAGAATCTTTTTCATAATACGGCACCTTCGTGAGACAGGATTTCATAGGACAGATCGGCGGAGAAACGGATGGCGCCGCGGCGATGCGCCCAGCAGCCAGTGGATACCGCGACCCCGATGGTGGAAGGGTGACGGGCGGATGATTCGATGTTGACGCCCATCACCGACGATGCGCCGCCCAGCCCCTGCGGCCCCAGTCCAACCTGATTCAGCCCGTCTTCGAGCAGTTTTTCCATTTTGGCGGCGTCGGCGTTGGGGTGTGAGGAATCGACCGGGCGCAGAATGGCTTTCTTGGACAAGCGGGCGGCGGTTTCCACCGAGGTGGATACGCCTACGCCCACCAGCAGCGGCGGGCAGGCATTCACGCCGTAGGAGGTGATCACATCAAAGACGAACTGGTTGACGCCTTCGTAGCCCTGCCCCGGCATCAGCACCTTGGCCGCGCCGGGCAGCGAGCAGCCGCCGCCGGCCATATAGACTTCAATGGTGCAGTGATCGTCGTCAGGGATGATTTCCCAGTCCAGCCAGGGCACGCGCGAACCGGTATTGGTGCCGGTATTCTTTTCAATGAAGGTTTCCACCGCATTGTGGCGCAGCGGCGCTTTTTTGGTGGCTTCCAGCGTGGCCTGCTGTAACACGTGTTCCAGATCGCCGATAAACGGGAAGCGGGCGCCGACGGTAATAAAATATTGAATGACGCCGGTGTCCTGACAACAAGGGCGGTCCAGCTCATCCGCCCGTTTCTGGTTTTCGAACATAGAGTCGTAGACCACTTTGGCCAGCGGGCTATCTTCCCTGGCTCGTAATTCTTCCAGCTTTTTAATGACGTCGGTGGGCAGCCGTTTGCCGACATAGCCGGTAAAACGGGTCATGACATCAATTAATTCCGATATGGATTCAGTATTCACAATAACCTCCGGGTGTAAGAGCCTAATGGGGCAGGCATCTAAAAATGCGTTAATGGCGCGATTCATCAGGCCATCGACGTTTTCATGACCTTACGTTTACGGCTGACTTCAATGAGCAGCGTTAACAGGGCGGACAATAAAAGCAGCGCCGCAATGGCATAGAGCGCGAGGGAAAAATCGCCGGTTTTTTCTTTTAACCAGCCGATTATCGCCGGGCCGAAGAAACCGCCCAGATTGCCGATGGAGTTGATGGCGGCCAGTCCCGCCGCGGCGGCCGGGCCGGATAAAAACAGTGACGGAATGCTCCACAATGGCGGTTTGCAGGAATAAATACCGATGCTGGCCAGCACCAGCGCCAGCATGGCGAAACCGAGGGAATGAACGGAGCCGGCCAGCACAAAGCCGAGGCTGGCGAGAATACAGGCGCTGACCACATGCCAGGTGCGCTCGCGGGTGGCGTCCGAATGTCTGGCCCAGAAAATCATCGCACCCACGGCAATTGCCGCCGGAATGGCGTTGATAAAGCCAATCTGCAGCGTGCTCAAACCGAAGGATTTAATAAACTGCGGCGACCAGATATTTAACGAATACAAACCGGCGGAGGTGCCGAAATACACCAGCGCCAGCGTTAATACGCGAATATCCGTCAATCCTTTCAGCGCGCTGGTTTTGGTTTCACTGCTTCTGGCGGCCTTTTCTTCTTTCAGCGTTTTCACCAGCCATTGCGTTTCCTCCTCATTCAGCCAGGTATTTTTTTCCGGCTTGTCATTCAGATAAAAGAAGGTGAACCCGCCCAGCAGGATGGCGGCGACGGCGTCGAGCAGAAACATGAATTGCCAGCCGGTCATCCCCATCACGCCATGAAAACTCAGAATGGCGCCGGCCAGCGGCGAGCCCAACATGGATGAAATGGGCGCCGCCGCCATAAAAAACGCGATGACCTGAGCGCGGCGTTTGACCGGAAACCAGGTGCTGAGATAAAGAATAATGCCGGAAAAGAACCCCGCTTCCGCCACGCCGAGGAAAAAACGCAGAATATAAAAACCGGTAACGGTTTTTACCGATATCATGCAGGCGGCCACAATTCCCCAGCTAATCATAATGCGCGCCAGCCAGATACGCGGGCCGACTTTTTGCAAAATAATATTGGAGGGAACATCCGTGAAGAAATAGCCGATAAAAAACATGCCGGCGCCGATGCCAAATACCGTCGAGGAAAAACCCAAATCCTGATTCATGGTTAATGCGGCGAAACCGATATTGATACGATCAAAAAAAGCGATGAAATACGCGAACATGACAAAGGGCACTATTCGCCAGGTTATTTTTTTGAGTGCCGCACCTTCAAGGTCTTTTTTCATGATGCATTCCAGATTGATAAAAATAGGGTAATAAAAATGACGCCCGACAAGGCGATAAGGGTCATGGAAATAAGCGAGGTGACTATGCACTGGCGTGGAATGCTGATCATCCATCAGCGTTTATATAAATAATTCGTATAATTCGGCGTGGTGCGTTAGCGAGGGGGTAATAGAATGACGCCGATCAATGTTTCACGTATTTTATGCCTGATGATGACCGTATTTTTACGGTTGATTAAAAATAACATAACAGAATGCGCGTGAATCAATTTTCTATTCTGTGATAAAGATCAGCTATGACGCAAAGAACTATTCCCCAGCGGTTGTACAGAAAAAAAACAGCGTTATGATTTATTCAAATATTTCACATAATCGCCTGAGGAAGAGAATGGAGCTTAACCAGCTGCGCTGTTTTATTGCCGTTGCTGAAACCCTGCATTTCGGCCATGCGGCTCAGCGGCTGGATATGCTGCCTTCCGCGCTGGGACGGCATATTCGTTTACTGGAGGAATGCCTGGGCACCCGGCTGTTTATTCGCTCGACGCGTAACGTGGCGCTGACGCCGGACGGGCAAACCCTGCTGGGAGAAAGCCGCAAACTGCTGGCTGACGCCGATGCGCTGGCGACCCGCTTTCGCTGTCAGGGAAGGGTGAACGCCAGCATTCTGCGCATGGGGGCGATCGATAGCGCCGCCATCGGCCTGATTCCGCATCTGCTGCACTTTTTTCGTCAGGCGTATCCCGAGGTAAATGTACAGATTCACGAAGATAAAACCTCCCGCCTGTTGCCCAGGCTGAAATCCGGTCGTCTGGACCTGATTTTTATCCGCCCTCCGGAGCGTCGGGCACCCTGGTTAACGACGCGCTTTCTGCTGTATGAAAACGTGGTGCTGGCGATTGCGGAACACCATGAACTGGCGGGGCATCAGGACGTCGGGATTCAGGATCTTGCCGCCCTGCCGTTGATTGTGCCTGACCGGCGCGCGCGGCCGCACAGCCATGATTTGACCATGAACCTGTTTAGCGACGCGGGGCTGAAGCCGAACGTGGTGCAAAAAGCGGATGAAAAACAGACCATTATCAATATGGTGGCGGCGGAGGTTGGCGGCGCGATCATGCCGCGCTGGGTATCCCGCATGTCGGTGCCGAATGTTCGGTTTATCCCCATTCGGCGTCAGGACGCCTCGTCATGCAAAGGATTGCCGCTGGCCGCCGCCTGGATGAGCGCCGGCAGCGATCCCGTGCGCGACAGCATGATTGCGATTCTGGAGCGCGAGCTGCCGTCGATTGCCCAGCAGTTCTGATGACGACGCCTTTTGGTTAGCGCACGGCAACCCGTAGTGTCGGTTGCCGTGCGGCAGGCAGCGTTTTCAGTGTATGACCAACTGCTGACCGGCGACCGGCACCAATGAGTGCTCGTCCAGGGTGTCCAGCCGCTTGCGGGAAATCACGTCGTCCACCACAAACACGCTGATGACTTCCACCAGATGCGCCGCCTGATGATTCAGGTTGTCGGTGGCGCAGGCGGATTCTTCAACCAGCGCCGCATTTTGGTGAGTGACCTGATCCAGCTGGGCGATGGCGGTGTTAATCTGCGCAATGCCTTGCTGCTGCTCGTTGGTAGTGATGCCTATCTCGTTGATCAGTTGCGCCACCTGACGGGATTGTTCCATCAACTCGCTTATGGTGCTGCCCGCCAGATTGACCCGGTCGGAGCCGGTTTCAATTTTCTTCACGCTTTCGCCGATCAGCGATTTGATTTCGCGTGCGGCGGAGGCGGAGCTTTGCGCCAGCGAACGCACCTCGTGGGCGACGACCGCAAAGCCTTTGCCTTCTTCGCCCGCCCGGGCGGCCTCCACCCCGGCGTTCAGCGCCAGAATGTTAGTCTGGAAGGCGATATTGTCGATCAGGCTGATGATTTCGACGATCTGATGTGAGCTCTGGGTGATGTCCGCCATGGTGGCGACCACGTCTCCCACAACCTGATTGCCTTTTGAGGCAGTCAGACTGGCGGCGTTGGCCAATTCGGTCGCCAGCCTGATGGTTTCGACGTTATGGCTGACCGCGTTACTGATTTGCTCCATAGACGCCGCGGTTTGCTGCAGGCTGGCGGCCTGCTCTTCGGTGCGCTGGCTGAGGTCATTGGTGCCGGCGGCGATTTCATTGGCGCCCGAGGCGATCGCATGGCTGCTCTGGCTGACCTGCTCGACGATGTTGATCAACCCGCCGCGCATCTGGTCGATGGCGGCCAGCACGCTGCCGCTGTCTTTATCCCGTACTGGGATATTCGTGATCAGGTTGCCCTGCGCGATCTGTTGGGCGATGCTGGCGGCGTCCGCCGGTTCGCCGCCCAGCTTGCTTCTCACCTGATGGGTAATAAACCAGGCCACCAGACTGCCGATCGCCATTGCGATGATAGCCAGCGTCAGCATGGCTTGCCCGGCGTTATCCGCCAGCTGTTCCGAACTGTGCGCCAGGTCGGTGGTGGCGTTTTTCTGATAATTGATAATGTCATCAATGGCGTTGAAGACTTTATTTTGCGCCGGCTGGAATTCATTCAGAATAACCGCTTTTGCCTCTTCATCCCGGTTTTCCAGCGCCAGCGCTTCAGCTTTTTTCAAAGCCTGAATATTTTCAGGCCGTACGTTTTCCAGATGTTTCAATAATACTTTCGCATCCGGGGAAACGGTCATACTGCTGAATGTATTGATAATCTCCGTGCTTTTATCGATGGTTTCCCTGATGCGTTTGCTTTCCACTTCCATTTGCGCCGTGTCGGTCATCATGACCATATTTCGAATGGCGTTGGCGACAATATTAATATTGTCTTTATAGGTATGGATAAGAACCAGTTTAACCAATCGGTTTTGCGCCAGCGTTTCGATATTTCCGCTTAACTGGTGCAATTGAAAACGACCGAAACTGGCGACCAGAAAGCCAATGATAATGACGGCGGCAAAGCTGATACTGAGCAGCGTGCCCAACTTCATCTTTTTGAATAAGTTCATAATATTCTTGCCTGTGTGTAAACGCCCGCGTGCACGATGGCGATGCCAGAACGAAAGGGGTATCACGCCGCCGTCGCTATTACGGTTAAGGCCTGACACGCCCGTTATTTATTGGGTTGTGACCCTTTTTTCCGGTGTTGTTGTTGCAGGTTGGTCGCCCCGGCATTCAACGGCAATATCCGCCCGCGGTTTGGAAGCTGGCCCCGCGAGTGCTGAATGTTTGCGTTCAATGACGAGGCGCAGACGCTGTACCATGCACGCCCGTTAAAGGATACCGCCACGCTACTGCTTTGGTCTGGTGCTGGACCCTCGCCTAAATCGGGCGAGAGCAAAAGAATGGATGCCGGCTTAGGCATACGTCACGCATCATTGCAGGCGCGGCCTGGATTCAGGCTTGTCGAACAGCGTCGCACTCGATCCGAACGACAGCGACAAGCGATGATTATTTGAACTACTCATTTGACTATGAGCGGCGTTTTGCCGTTTGTCTAATCGCCTCCCTGTGTATTTTTTTGTCAACAAGGCCGGGAAGCGCTCCGGTAAAGTGACGCCAGCCCGGCGGGTGCGCCCAACCGCGTGCGTGGCGCCGTCCGACGGTTCACGCATATTTATGTTTTAACAGACCGCGGGCCTAAAGACGGCGGGCGCGGTGCCGTTATGTTTCAATATGTGTCAGAAAGATTCGGCCTGATGGTGCGTGACTACACCCTCCATGCTGAGTCTTTGCTGATGACTCATGACAGGCACTGCACAGGATTCCCGATGACTTCTCCCATCTCTTTCAACCGTTCTGCCGCGGGTACATCGGCGCAGAATGCCAAAACTGATACTGACGCCGGTAGTACGACTCGTGCCGGCGCGCAAGCGGATGCTTCCCAGGAGCAACCGTCGGTTACCTCCGTGCTGGTGCAATTCAGCGACGAGGTTCGTAAACGGATTGATACCGCAATGCGGACCAATATGAGCAAAATGAACGATTTTGATCAGGATCTGGCGCGCGGACGCATCGAACAAATCAAACGGCGCATCCAGATGCTGAAGATGATGATGCTGTCGCTGGTCGGTCAGTCGGTTCCTCCCGGCGTGCTGCGCGAAATCCGCCAACTGGCCGCAGAGCTGGGCCAGGCGGCTAAAACCCTGAATGAAGGCGGGGGGAGCGGCGCGGCTAATACCGGAGCGGCGGGCGTGGCGGGCGGCGAAAATCAGTCCGGCGCTGTTGCTAACGGCAGTGGCGATACTTCCGCTTCCGCGCTTTCCGGGGCGATGGCGGTGTCCGCCGCGGGCGAGAGCGCGTCTGCCGAATCCGAGGGGGTGGGGGACGGTAGTGACCACGCAGCCGGGGCGTCAGCGGCGGCCAAAAGCGATGGGGACGCATCCGCGCAGGAGGCGGAGCAATTGCAGAGCGTGGCGGCCGCAATCACCGAACGGGGCGCCGGGTCGCAGCAGCGCAGGGCGGATGCGAAGTCGGTGCAGGATGCCGTCCGCGAGCTGAAATCGCTGCTGGCGATGGTGAAACATGCCAGCAGAAACGACGACAAAGAAGCCCAGAAACAGATTCAGGCCATAAATCAATATATTGCCGACACGGAGAAGACGGTTCAGTCGATGAGCATGACGGGAGGCGGAGTCAGCGTCGATCTGTCTGTCGGTCCCGCGGGTAATGTCTCGATTGATGTACAGGTCTGATGGTCAGGCGCGCAGCGTGGCTACGCGCAATAATTCGGGGAGTCGGCGTTTTTCCTCCTCCCCGACGGCTTGCCCGATATGCCGCTTGCGCGGTGGGTTAGCGTGACGCCAGCGCCAGACGCCAGGCGGCGCTGTCATCGTGTGACCGCTGCGGCTGAACGGTGTGACTGGCGAGGACGAACACATTCATCAGTTGTACCAGATGACTGGCCTGAGCGTTCAGGCTGTCGGCGGCGCTGGCGGACTGTTCCACCAGTGCGGCGTTCTGCTGGGTGACCTGATCGAGCTGGCTGACCGCCTGATGGATCTGGCCGATGCCGGATTCCTGTTCTGAGGTGGTTACGCCGATTTCCTGAATCAATTCCGCGACATGATGGGCCTGAGAGACAATCTCTTCCATGGTGACGCCGGCGTGGCCGACGCGCTGCGAGCCGCTTTCCACTTTTTCCATGCTCTCGGTGATCAGTTCTTTGATTTCCCGGGCGGCGGAAGCGGAGCGCTGCGCCAGCGAACGCACCTCGCCGGCCACCACCGCGAAGCCGCGGCCTTGTTCACCCGCGCGGGCGGCTTCCACCGCGGCATTCAGCGCCAGGATGTTGGTCTGGAAAGCAATGCCGTCGATGACGCTGATAATGTCGCCGATTTTGCGTGAGCTGGTGGTGATCTCTTCCATAGTGCGAATGACGTCGCTCACCACTTCGCTGCCTTTGGCGGCCGTCTGGCTGGCGGTGGTGGCGAGCTGGGCGGCTTCGCGCACCGTGTCGCCGTTCTGGCGAATAGTCTGGCTGATTTGCTCCATCGAGGCGGCGGTTTGTTGCAGGCTGGCGGCCTGCTCTTCGGTGCGCTGGCTGAGATCGGCGTTGCCCATGGCAATCTGCTGCGAGCCGGTGGCGATGGATTCGCTGCTCTGGCGCACCTGACTGACGATATGGCTGAGGCTGTCGCGCATCGCGCGCATGGCGGCCAGCAGGCTGTGGTGGTCGCTGGTTTTCAGCATGACATCGACGGACAGGTCGCCCTGCGCCACCTGTTGGGCGATATGCGAGGCATAAGTCGGTTCGCCGCCCAGCTGTCCTTTCACCCGGCGGGTGATCAGCCAGGCTACCACGGCGCCCAGCAGGGCGCTGATGGCGGTCACGATCAACAGCAGGGTGCCGGAGTAGCTGGCATCCGCCATGAAACGTTGCGACATGGCGATGGTGTCGTTCTTGTGTTCGGTGATCATGGTGTCCATCGCGTTGAACAGCACGGTCTGCGTGGTCAACAGGTCGCCCAGAATCAGCATGCGGGCTTGTTCCTGCTGGCCGGACATGCTCAGTTCAATCACTTTCCGTACCGCATTGGAATAAGGCGGGCGCGCCTGATTAATTTGCGCCAGCAATTCGCGTGACTTTTTCAGCTTCAGTTTTTCATCCAACTGCCTGAGCAAGTCGTTGTTACGGTCGATGAGCTGCTCAAGATCGTGTTTTTCCTGAGCGAGGTGGGCGGCGTCGGTCTGTATGGCGCTTTCCCGAATAATGCGGGCGGCCGCATTCAGGTTGTCCTTAATTTCCTGCATGGCAATCAGGTTATTCAGGCGAATATTGGACAGGTAATCCAGATTATTGCCCACATGAATCAGCTGGCTGCGTCCGAAAATCGCGACGATAAAGCCTATCAGGATGACCAGTATAAAACCGGATCCGAGCATAGCGCCGAGTTTCATATTTTTTAGTATCTGCATCATGTGCCTTATTCTATTTTAGTGTTGCCGTCATGAATGGATTCGCATTCCTGGTGTGAAGCGAACTGTGCGTATTGGTCGTGATGGGCGCTGGCGACGAAAACGTTGCCGAAGCAATCCATAGCGGAAATAATCCGTAGCGAATTGATCTCAACCTGTTAGCGGTAGGTAACGAAATGATTTTTTAGTTAATTAACTTTTTAACAAAATGTATACGACAGCTGGTTGGTACGGTGAGCGGGGAAATAGGCGGGCAGGATAACGACAGGCCAGTGGTTGCCTGATAAAAATATCATCCACTAAAACATTTAACGTCGTTAAACATTATGGCTGATGAATGCGTCTGCATTGGCGGAAGGTAAAAAGAATATCGGCCGGCAGGGCGGCAATATTTCGGAATAAATATACCCGCCATACTTCATGTTGCAGATCCGTTGTTGCTCGCTCCAGCCACTTACCTGAGTAAGCGGCCGGGGATTTGCGGCGACGTAAATAATTCAGAATATATGCCGCCTGTATGGGGAAGTGGAGTTCGTTTTCCGCTTCCCCACGGTATGAATCAGATCGGTAGGTTAGCGTGATGTCAGCGCCAGACGTAAATCGGCACGGGGAGGATACGCGGCGTGTTCGTCTTGCCGGTGATTTCCCGCGACCACAAATACATTCATCAACTGCACCAGATGGCGGGCCTGATCGTTCAGGCTGTCGGCGGCGCTGGCGGACTGCTCCACCAGCGCGGCGTTCTGCTGGGTGACCTGATCGAGCTGGTTGACCGCCAGATTAATCTGGCTGATGCCGGATTCCTGCTCGGTGGTCGTGACGCCGATTTCCTTGATCAAATCGGCGACGTGGCGCGCCTGCGTCACGATATCGTCCATGGTGGTACCGGCGTGACCGACCAGTTGCGAACCGCTTTCCACTTTTTCCATGCTCTCGGTAATCAGCTCTTTGATTTCCCGGGCGGCGGAGGCGGAGCGCTGCGCCAGCGAGCGTACCTCGCCAGCCACCACCGCAAAGCCGCGGCCTTGTTCGCCGGCGCGGGCGGCTTCCACCGCGGCGTTAAGCGCCAGGATATTGGTCTGGAAGGCAATGCCGTCAATGACGCTGATAATGTCGCCGATTTTGCGCGAGCTGGCGGTAATGTCGTCCATAGTGCGGATAACGTTACCCACGACGTCGCTGCCTTTGGCGGCGGTGTCGCTGGCGGTGGTGGCGAGCTGGGCGGCCTCACGCACGGTTTCGCCGTTCTGGCGGATGGTCTGGCTGATTTGCTCCATCGAGGCGGCGGTTTGTTGCAGGCTGGCGGCCTGCTCTTCGGTGCGCTGGCTGAGGTCGGCGTTGCCCATCGCTATCTGCTGCGAACCGGTGGCGATGGATTCGCTGCTCTGACGCACCTGGCCGACGATGTGGCTGAGGCTGTCGCGCATCGCACGCATGGCGGCCAGTAGACTGTGGTGGTCGCTGGTTTTCAGTATGACATCGACGGACAGGTCGCCCTGCGCCACCTGTTGCGCGATATGTGAGGCATAAGCCGGCTCGCCGCCCAGTTGCCCCTTGATGCGGCGGGTAATCAGCCAGGCGATCAGACTGCCGGCGACGGCAATCAGCGCTGCCAGCGACAACATCAATATACCGGCATTGTCGGCTTGTGATTCCGAGCTGTCAGCTGCCGTAGAGGTCGCGTTTTTCTGGTAGGTCAGCATGGTTTCTATCACTTTGAACAGTGCGTCCTGTGCGTTGCGCACGTCGCCCAGAATCAGGCTTCTTGCCTTCTCTGATTGGTTCGATAGCCCCAGTTCGATGGCTTTTCTGACCGCTTCCAGATAAGCCGGACGTTTCTGTTCAAGCTGGTCGAGCAAGGCGTTTTGTTCCGCCGTTTCCGATGCTTTTCGCAATATAGTGATGATGTCGCTGTTTCTTGGAATAATGGCATCAATACGCTGTTTTTCCACCGCCATTTGTTGTTGATCGGAAAGCAACGCAATATTCCTGATCACCCGGGCGGCCACATTCAGATTATCTTTGTATTCCTGTATCAAGAGCAGATTAGTGAGTCGTTCTTTTGATAATGTCTGGATATTTGTGCTGAGTTGACGTAACTGAACCTGACCATAAATCGCTACCAGAAAACCGATAACGATTACCATTGCGAACCCGGTGCCTAACATGGAGCCTAACTTCATTTCTTTAAAAAAACGCATAACGTCACCTTTTTTATATAAGATTTATTTTTATCCCTGATATACCCGTCATTCTTCACGTTGCAGGCACATTGGCTGGGTTAGCGGCCTATTCATGTTCATGGCCTCGCCTCTTCGGGGCTGCGGTAAGCCGCGCTCAACTCTGCCTTTTCCTGCAACTCGAATTAATTTAGGGTATAGATATTGGCTTCCGTAGCGTGTTTCAGGCAATAACAAGACCGCTGGCGAAAATTCTTCGTCAGGGAAAGGCTGGCCTGCAGGTGTGTATTAAACCGTTAATTTACTAATTGATTAATAATTCTAATCAAGATAAGAAATGTATAAAAATTATCTTCGGGTATTCTTAATACCTGAAATGAATGCTCTTCCTGAACAAATTGCAGTATGGAGGGTTTTTATGCGTTTGTCGATAAATCGTGATAAAAGTTTTTCTTATTACTCAATGGCTTTTTTATTAACGTAATTAGAAGCAATTTTTTAATGGAAGTTACAAAAAATAAACCCCCAATTAAAGGCCTGCATTTTGTAGTGATATAAAAAGTTATGGTGATATAAAAACCAATCCTTTTTGAGATTCGCCAATGACATTTATTCGCAATTATTAAAGCAATATTTTTTGTGTGGCTATTTAGGCCATGTCCCGAAATATATACGGGTCATGGCCTGATGGCTCAGAATGCTTCCCAGCCACTGTTATTAACCGTTGCCAGTGATGCCGCTGGTTTTAGCCGGGGCGCAGGGCGGTTGATTACGTGCGGCGGCGCTGCGATTTCGCTGCCGCGGATCGCAAATACCTGCACCAGTTCCACCAGATGGCGGGCCTGATCGCTCAGGCTGTCGGCGGCGCTGGCGGACTGCTCCACCAGCGCGGCGTTCTGCTGGGTGACCTGATCGAGCTGGTTGACCGCCAGATTAATCTGGCCGATGCCGGATTCCTGCTCGGTGGTCGTGACGCCGATTTCCTTGATCAAATCGGCGACGTGGCGCGCCTGCGTCACGATATCGTCCATGGTGGTACCGGCGTGACCGACCAGTTGCGAACCGCTTTCCACTTTTTCCATGCTCTCGGTAATCAGCTCTTTGATTTCCCGGGCGGCGGAGGCGGAGCGCTGCGCCAGCGAGCGTACCTCGCCAGCCACCACCGCAAAGCCGCGGCCTTGTTCACCGGCGCGGGCGGCTTCCACCGCAGCGTTAAGCGCCAGGATATTGGTCTGGAAGGCAATGCCGTCAATGACGCTGATAATGTCGCCGATTTTGCGCGAGCTGGCGGTAATGTCGTCCATAGTGCGGATAACGTTACCCACGACGTCGCTGCCTTTGGCGGCGGTGTCGCTGGCGGTGGTGGCGAGCTGGGCGGCCTCACGCACGGTTTCGCCGTTCTGACGGATGGTCTGGCTGATTTGCTCCATCGAGGCGGCGGTTTGTTGCAGGCTGGCGGCCTGCTCTTCGGTGCGCTGGCTGAGGTCGGCGTTGCCCATCGCTATCTGCTGCGAACCGGTGGCGATGGATTCGCTGCTCTGACGCACCTGGCCGACGATGCGGCCGAGACTGTCGCACATGGCATGCATCGAAGCCAGCAGGCTCTGTTGGTCGTGGCGGGCGAGGTCTACGCTGACCGCCAGATTTCCCTGCGCGACTTCCTGGGCAATGCGGGCGGCGTACTGGGGTTCGCCGCCCAGCTGGCGCCGGATGTAGCGGCTCAAATACCAGGCGGTGGCGCCGCCGATAACGCAGCCTGCCAACGCCAGCGCCAGCATCAGCAACCCCGCCTGATTGGCCTGCCGCTCGGCGTCGTTGGCCATCGACAAGGTTAGCGAGGACTGGTCGTCGATCATTTTATCCAGCGTGGTGAAAATTCCTTCCTGCGCTTTTTGCAGGTCGGCGACAATAATATTGCGCGCTTGCACCGGATGCCCCGCCATACCCGCTTCCACAGCGTTGTTCATCGCTTCGCTATAGGCGGGACGAAACTGGTCGAGCTGTTGCAGCCCTCGCTGCATGTCAGGGTCGTCAGCGGCCTGTACGATTTGCGCGACCAGCTTCGTCATGCTGGCGTTGGTTTCATCCAGCCGCTGTTTTTCCTGCTCTCGCTGCGTTTTGTCATTCAGGAGCGCGATGTTGCGTACCCGGCGGGCGGCATCATTGAGGTGGTCTTTTATTCTTTCCAACTGCAGCAACGTCACCATGTGTGATTTCGACAGCAACTGCATGTCGGTGCTCAGTTTTCGTAGCTGGAATTGACCGAATAACGCAATAAGAAAACCGATTACGATCACCCACGCAAAACCCGAGTTGAGCCGGGTGGAAAGCCTGATGTTTTTGAAGCTGATATTCCTGAAGCCGGTATTACTGAATGTAGTCATGCGTCCCCCCTGAGCGGTTGAGGTAACAGCGCCAATGGCATGGCGGATCAATGCATAGCAAAAAAGAACAATAAAACGCTGATATTGTTATGCGCCGCGACGACGCTTCGTTAGGCCTGAAGGCTGTCGGCGGCTGTGTGGCGTCGTGGCTGGTAATGTCAGGATATAAATAACCAAAATGGCACTGGTTGAGTAATAGATATTCGCTATACCCACCATCTTTCATGCTGCCGGGGTGCTGGTCGCCTTATTGACCTTTTTGGTATGAAGACTTCGGTCGTCAGGGGCTAAATTCGGAAGAAACCGCCACCGTAACGGCGGCGGTCAGGGGAAAGGTAAACTCAGAACTGTTCCCAGTTGCTGTTGCTCGCCAGCGCCAGTTTGGATGGCGTTGGTTTTTTCAACCCGGTTCCCGGTTTTTGCAGTAAGTCGCTCTGGCTGTTAAACGCATTCTGAATAGTGAATATGCTCATCAGTTCCACCAGCCGCGCGGCCTGATCGCTCAGGCTGTCGGCGGCGCTGGCCGACTCTTCCACCAGAGACGCGTTCTGCTGGGTGACCTGATCGAGCTGGTTAACCGCATCGTTAATCTGCGAAATACCGGATTCCTGCTCGTGAGTGGTCACGCCGATTTCGCCAATCAAATCCGCCACGTGGCGCGCCTGTTTCACCAGTTCGTCGATGGTGGACCCGGCTTCGCCCACCAGCGTTGAACCGGCTTCCACCGTTTCGACGCTGGCGGTGATCAACTCCTTGATTTCCTTGGCGGCGGAAGCGGAGCGTTGGGCCAGATTTCTCACCTCGCCCGCCACCACGGCAAAGCCGCGGCCCTGCTCGCCGGCGCGGGCGGCTTCCACCGCGGCGTTAAGCGCCAGAATGTTGGTCTGGAAGGCAATGCCGTCGATGACGCTGATAATGTCGCCGATTTTGTGCGAGCTGACGGAAATGTCTTCCATCGTGCGGACGATATTGTTGACGGCCTCACCGCCTTTGGCGGCGGTTGAACTGGCCGATTGCGCCAGTTTGGTGGCGGTGCGCACGGTATCGCCGTTCTGGCGGATGGTCTGGCTCATCTGCTCCATAGAGGCGGCGGTTTGTTGCAGGCTGGCGGCCTGTTCTTCGGTGCGCTGGCTCAGGTCGGTGCTGCCGGCGGCGATTTCGCTGGCGCCGGTGGCGATGGATTCGCTGCTCTGGCGTACCTGGGTGACGATCTGCCCCAGTTTTTCCCGCATGTCGTTCATGGCTGCCAGTACGCTGTGATTGTCGCCCGCGCGCAGTTCGACATTAAAGGCCAGATTGCCGTCGGCGATTTGCTGGGCAACCGCCGCGGCGTAAATCGGCTCGCCGCCCAGCTGGCCTTTGACGGTGCGGGTGATCAGCCAGGCGGTCAGCGCGCCGAGCACCGCGGCGGCCAGCGCCAGCGCCAGCATTACCGTGCCGTCTGAACGGGCGTTTTGCATGGAATCCGCCACCACGTTCATGGTGATTTTTTTCTGGAAGTCGAGCATGTTGTCCAGCGCCCGGAAGACGCCGTTCTGGGCGGTCTGCATGTCGTTGAGAATCAGTTCACGGGCCTGATCGCGCTGCTCTGGCTGGCCGGAAATGCCCAATTGCACCGCATTATTGAATGCCTGCAGGTAAGCGGGGCGCGCCTGCGTCAACTGGTTAAGCTGATCGCGGGTTTCCGGTGTATCGAGCCGTTCCGATAACTGTTTAAGCACCTCGGTGTTGCGGGCGATTTGCCGGTCGATCAGCTGCTTCTCGCGCGCGATGCGTTCAGGATCGTTACTGAGCGCAATATTACGCACCAGACGGGAATTGGTGTCGAAGCCGGTTTTGGCTTCCTGAATCAGCATCATGTTGGTGAGTGTGGTGGAGGAGAGGTGATCGATGTCGTCCCCCAGCCCCGCCAGTTGGGTTCGGCCAAATGTCGCTACCAGCAGACCAATCACGATGACGAGAGCGAATCCGGCACTCAACATGGTGCCCAGTTTTATTTTTTTCAGCGCGTTCATAGATATCCTTACGTCGTGTATTCCATGCGTTTATTCGGGACCTCGTCCAGGAGGTAAAATGGAAATAGCTCTATGTGTGTATAATTTGGGTTAGTTCTATTTCATGTGAATAATTTTTGTGGGTCAGCCGACAGATCTCCTGTTTATTACGATTGCTTTTTAAATAGATAGAGAGGTAATGGTCTTATAAAAATCGATAACAAGAATCTTTAACTCCAATAATTAATATAAGAAAGTAACTGGAATTGAAGTTTATAGTGGAGCTTATTGGTTAATAAGAGTAAGGAATAGAGATTGGTTTGTCGAATGCAATATATAAACTTTTCAAATAAAGTATCAAAAGAATAATTTCCGGTGGTATTTCTGCAATTCCGATCGCGTTTTTACCGCAAGGGTGTGTCGATGACGATAGCCGGATAATGCGTCGCCGTGATTGGCTCGCGATGGTAAGCGGCTCCGGCGAGAGGTGCGGCGCTGGGATAATCGGCGGGTATTCCAGTTTTATCGGCTTTGATAAGCAAAATGGCAACGCAATTGTCGTCCTGCAAAACGCTTTTAACTGGAGTAACTATCTGGGGATTGCTCTATTAACGGATTTAGCGAAGCGACGCTGACCGACCGTGGGAAATAAAATGCCATCGGGTGCGGCGTTGATGCGCAGTCCGTATTCTTGTGGGCGTTCCTGCCCATCATCCTGGCGTAAGGTTGTTTTTTATAATGTCATGATTATTTTATAAAAAATAATCACCTGTCGTATCGGTTTACTGCCGGTTTTTCTCCCCGCTGCAATCGTATGCACTTGTCATCCGGTTGTCATGATGCAGTTATTTTTCTGTCATCCGGGCGTGTCATGTTACAGCCGAACATAAAACGCGCTTTTTCGCTCATGGCGCCAACAATTATCAGCATCCGCAATGATCAGCACCCACATGATCTCAGGAGACAGCATGTTTCAGCACGCTATCCGTAAAACCGCCGCCGTTGTCATTATGGCGTTAGCCGCCAGCGCACAAGCGCAGGCTGTTACCGAAATCCCGTTCTGGCATTCGATGGAAGGAGAACTGGGTAAAACCGTTAATTCTCTGGCTGACCGTTTTAACCAGACGCACAGCGACGTCAAAATCGTGCCGGTGTATAAAGGCAACTACGAGCAGAGCCTGGCGGCCGGTATCGCCGCGTTCCGCAGCGGCAATGCGCCGGCTATCCTGCAGGTGTATGAAGTGGGCACCGCCACCATGATGGCCAGCAAGGCAGTTAAGCCGGTGTATCAGGTGTTCAAAGATGCCGGCGTGCCGTACGACGAGAAAATCTTCGTGCCGACCGTCTCCGGTTATTACTCCGATTCCAAAACCGGACACCTGCTGTCTCAGCCGTTCAACAGCTCCACCCCGGTGCTGTACTACAACAAAGACGCCTTCAAAAAAGCGGGTCTGGACCCGGAACAGCCGCCGAAAACCTGGCAGCAGATGGCTGAGTACACCGCCAAACTGCGCGCGTCCGGCATGAAATGCGGCTACGCCAGCGGCTGGCAGGGCTGGATTCAGATTGAGAACTTCAGCGCCTGGCACGGCCTGCCGATCGCCACCAAAAACAACGGCTTCGACGGTCTTGATGCGGTGCTGGAGTTCAACAAGCCGGTTCAGGTCAAACACATCCAGATGCTGGAAGACATGAACAAGAAAGGGGACTTCACCTACTACGGCCGCAAAGACGAGCCGACCGAGAAGTTCTACAACGGCGATTGCGCCATGACCACCGCGTCGTCCGGTTCGCTGGCCAATATTCGTCAGTACGCCAAATTCAACTACGGCGTGGCTATGATGCCGTATGACGCCGACGTGAAAGGCGCGCCGCAGAACGCCATTATCGGCGGCGCCAGCCTGTGGGTGATGAACGGCAAAGACGCCGCCACCTACAAAGGCGTGGCTGAGTTCATGCAGTTCCTGTCGACGCCGGAAATCGCCGCCGAGTGGCACCAGAAGACCGGCTATCTGCCGATCACCACCGCCGCTTACGAGCTGACCAAGCAGCAGGGTTTTTATGACAAGAACCCCGGCGCCGACATCGCCACCCGTCAGATGCTGAACAAGGAACCGCTGCCGTTCACCAAGGGGCTGCGTCTGGGCAATATGCCGCAGATTCGCACCATCGTGGACGAAGAGCTGGAAAGCGTCTGGACGGGTAAGAAAACCCCGCAGCAGGCGCTGGATGCCGCTGTGGAACGCGGCAACGCGCTGCTGCGCCGCTTCGAACAAGCGAACAAGTAACCGTATTCCGGGCCGAAGGGATTCGGCCACCCTTTTCTGAGAACTCGGTTTTCTGAGAATCCTGTTTTCTGAGAGCATTGTGCATGACTGCTTCCCGTCCTGTTTTTGGCCGCAGCCTGCTGCCTTACCTGCTGGTGCTGCCGCAGCTGGCCATCACGGTGATCTTTTTCCTCTGGCCCGCCGGGCAGGCGCTCTGGTACTCGGTGCAGAGCGTAGACCCGTTCGGCCTCTCCAGTCAGTTTGTCGGGCTGGACAACTTCACCAATCTGTTTCACGACAGCTATTACCTCGGCTCGTTTTACACCACGTTGCTGTTCAGTTTTCTGGTGGCGGCGTCTGGGCTTATCGTGTCGCTGTTTCTGGCCGCGCTGGTGGATTACACCCTGCGTTTTAGCCGCCTGTACCAGACGTTGCTGATTCTGCCTTATGCGGTAGCGCCCGCGGTGGCGGCGGTGCTGTGGATGTTTCTGTTCAACCCCGGTCTGGGGCTGATTACCTGGCTGCTGCACCAGTGGGGTTACGACTGGAACCACGCTCAGCACAGCGGTCAGGCGATGTTTCTGGTGGTGCTGGCCTCGGTATGGAAGCAGATTAGCTACAACTTCCTGTTTTTCCTGGCGGCGTTGCAGTCCATTCCCCGCTCGCTGATTGAAGCGGCGGCGATTGACGGCGCCGGGCCAGTGCGCCGTTTCTTCAATCTGGTGCTGCCGCTGATTTCGCCGGTGAGTTTTTTCCTGCTGGTGGTCAACCTGACCTACGCCTTCTTCGACACCTTCCCGGTGATCGACGCCGCCACCGGCGGTGGGCCGGTGCAGGCCACGACTACCTTGATCTACAAGATTTACCGCGAAGGGTTCGCCGGTCTTGATCTCTCCAGTTCGGCGGCGCAGTCGGTGATACTGATGTTGGTGGTGACCGTGCTGACGGTGATTCAGTTCCGCTTTGTCGAGCGTAAGGTGAATTATCAATGACCGCAAAATACGTAATGACAGGGAGCCGGATGATTGAGAATCGTCGCGGGCTGGATATGTTCAGTCACGCCATGCTGGTGGTCGCCATTCTGGTGGTGCTGTTCCCGCTGTACGTGGCGTTTGTCGCTGCGAGCATGAGTTCGGAACAGATGTCCCAGGTGCCGATGTCGCTACTGCCCGGCGGCCACCTGTGGGAAAACCTGGCGGATATCTGGCGGCACGGGGTAGGCGACAACAACAGCGCGCCGTTCGGCCTGATGCTGTTTAACAGCTTCGTGATGGCGCTGGCGATCACCATCGGCAAAATCAGCGTCTCGATGCTGTCGGCTTTTGCCATCGTCTATTTCCGTTTTCCGTGCCGTAACCTGTTCTTCTGGATGATTTTCTCCACCCTGATGTTGCCGGTGGAAGTGCGTATTTTCCCGACGGTCGAGGTGATTTCCCATCTCCATATGACCAACAGCTATGTCGGGTTGACGCTGCCGGTGATGGCGTCCGCCACCGCCACGTTTCTGTTCCGCCAGTTCTTCATGACGCTGCCGGACGAACTGCTGGAAGCGGCGCGTATCGATGGCGCCAGCCCGATGCGCTTTTTCTTCGACATGGTGCTGCCGTTGTCCAAAACCAATCTGGCGGCGCTGTTTGTCATCACCTTTATCTACGGCTGGAACCAGTATCTGTGGCCGCTGTTGATCGTCAACGACCCCCATTTGGGCACCGCGGTGGCCGGGATCCAGAGCATGATCGCCACCGGCGACACCGCTACGCCCTGGCACCAGGTGATGGCGGCGATGCTGATAACCATGCTGCCGCCGTTGTTGATTGTGTTGCTGATGCAGCGCTGGTTTGTTCGCGGTCTGGTTGATAGTGAGAAATAGAATCTTATGGCATGTTTAAAACTTCAGGCCGTCACCAAATCCTATGACGGCAAGACTCAGGTGATTCAGCCGATCGATCTCGATGTGGCGGACGGCGAATTCGTGGTGATGGTCGGCCCGTCCGGCTGCGGCAAATCCACGCTGCTGCGGATGGTGGCGGGTCTGGAGCAGACCTCCAGCGGCGATATTTACATCGGTGAGGAACGCGTTACCGACAAAGAGCCGAAAGATCGCGGCATTGCGATGGTGTTCCAGAATTACGCGCTCTATCCGCATATGAGCGTTTACGACAACATGGCGTACGGCCTGAAAATTCGTGGTTTCGGCAAAGCGCAGATTCGCCAGCGGGTGGAAGAAGCGGCGCGCATTCTGGAACTGCAACCGCTGCTCAACCGCAAGCCGCGCGAGCTGTCCGGCGGCCAGCGCCAGCGCGTGGCGATGGGGCGCGCCATCGTGCGCGAGCCGGCGGTATTCCTGTTTGATGAACCGCTGTCCAACCTTGACGCCAAGCTGCGGGTGCAGATGCGCCTTGAACTGCAACAGCTGCACAAACGGCTGAAAACCACCAGCTTGTACGTCACCCACGATCAGGTGGAGGCGATGACGCTGGCGCACCGGGTGATCGTGATGAACAAAGGCGTGGCGGAGCAGATCGGCGCGCCGGCGGAGATTTACCGCAAACCGGCGTCGCTGTTTGTCGCCAGCTTCATCGGCTCGCCTGCCATGAATCTGTGGGCCGGACAGGTGAGCGCCGACGGCAGCCGGGTCGCGCTGTCGGCGGATTTCTCGCTGCCGCTGCCGGTCGCAAAACCGGCATGGCAAGGGCGCGACGTCACGCTTGGCATGCGCCCGGAGCACATTTTGCAGTCCACCGCCGACGCCGGCGGCGTGCCGCTGGTGGTGGAGACGCTGGAATTGCTGGGCGCGGATAATCTGGCGCACGGCAAATGGGCGGGGCAGAATATCGTGGTGCGCCTGTCGCACGAGCATTGTCCGGCGGTGGGGGAAACCCTGTGGCTCAATCTGCCGGCCGCATCCTGGCATATATTTGATTCGCAAAGCGGATTACGGATGGAAGCATGACCCCGAACTGGCCTTATCCTGCTATCGTCGCCCACCGCGGCGGCGGCTCTCTGGCGCCGGAAAATACGCTGGCGGCGATTGATGTCGGCGCGCATCACGGCCACAAAATGATTGAGTTTGACGCCAAGCTGTCGCAGGACGGGCAGATTTTCCTGTTGCACGACGACACGCTTGAACGCACCAGCAACGGCTGGGGCGTGGCGGGCGAGCTGCCGTGGGACAAGCTGGTGGGGCTGGACGTCGGCAGTTGGTACAGCCGCCAGTTCCACGGCGAACGCCTGCCGCTGTTGTCGGAAGTGGCGAAGCGTTGCGCACAGTACGGTCTGGCGGCCAATATCGAGATCAAACCGACCACCGGCTGCGAGGAATTGACCGGTCGCGTGGTGGCGCTGGCCGCGCGCGAACTGTGGCAGAACCATCCGGTCGCGCCGCTGCTGTCGTCGTTTTCGGTTGCGGCATTGGAGGCCGCGCAGCAGGCGGCGCCGGAGCTGCCGCGCGGGCTGTTGCTGGACGAGTGGGACGACGACTGGCGCATCCTGACCGAACGGCTG
The DNA here is from genome assembly GCF_003049805.1 of Dickeya sp. Secpp 1600. NCBI lineage: Bacteria > Pseudomonadati > Pseudomonadota > Gammaproteobacteria > Enterobacterales > Pectobacteriaceae > Dickeya > Dickeya sp. Secpp 1600. The sequence goes on along the minus strand of NZ_CP023484.1, from coordinate 4,853,846 downwards.
GGCTGCGTGTCGATCCACCTTAATCACCAACTGCTGGATGAGGCGCGCATCAGGCTGCTGAAAGACGCCGGGTTGCGTATTCTGGTGTACACCGTTAATCAACCGGATCGCGCTCGCATCCTGCTGCAGTGGGGCGTTGACTGTATCTGTACCGACCGGATAGATTTGATTGGACCACAATTTAATTAACGCCGGCTGAATGTCGTCTGTCCCGACAGCGCGCCACGCCGGCCAATAAACCGGCGTGTTTCTTCAGGCGTATCCTGTATGACCTCGGGCCGCCCGGCCCGTTCCCCCGACGGGGCTATTGCTGCGCCGTCGTGATAAGCCATCAGCCTTCGCCTGGGTGAGCCGCGCGTTTTTTAAGGAAGGGCGATGCCCACGTTTATTCTTTCTCTCTGGCACCAGATTTTTCTTTCACTGCCGCTGTTTGTGCTGATTGCGCTGGGGTATGGCCTGATTCGCTTCGGCCGCTGGCCGTCGACCGTAACCGATGCGCTGACCAAATTCGTATTTTCAGTGGCGCTGCCTGCCATGCTGTTCCGCATGATGTGCGATTTCTCCAAACGACCGGCGGTGGACGCCCGGTTGCTGATCGCCTTCTTTGGCAGCTGTCTCATCGTGTTTGTGCTGGGCCGGATTGTCGCCAGCCGGGTGTTTCGGCTGGATGGCGTATCCGGCTCGGTGTTTTCGCTCAGCGGGATTTTCTCCAACAACGTGATGCTCGGTTTGCCGATCGCCACCCTGATGCTCGGCCCGCAGGCGATTCCGTCCGTGGCGCTGGTGCTGGTGTTCAACGGCCTGATTCTGTGGACGCTGGTGACCGTTTCGGTGGAATGGGCGCGCAACGGTTCGCTGTCGATGCAGGGGTTCACCAAAACCGCGCTCGGCGTGCTGAAAAACCCGCTGATCATCGGCATTCTGTCCGGCACGTTCTACAGCCTCACCGGATTGCCGCTGCCGGATAGCATCGATAAGCCTATCGGTATGCTGAGTCAGATCGGCGTGCCGCTGTCGCTGGTGGCGCTGGGCATGGGGCTGGCGGAATACCGTATTCGCGACGGCTGGCAAATCAGCGTCGCTATTTGTCTTATCAAGCTGGTGGTGCAGCCGCTGGTGGTGTGGGTGCTGGCGGTGGCGCTGGGTCTGCCGGAGATGGAAACACGAGTCGTGGTGCTGCTGGGGTCGATGGCGGTGGGCGTCAATATCTACCTGATGTCCCGGCAATTCAATGTGCTGGGCGGCCCGGTCGCCGCCAGCCTGTTGATGTCGACCGCGCTGGCCGGCATTACCACACCGCTGATTCTGACGCTGATGGGCGTGAGAGTATAGCCCCATTCGCAACCCGCCGACCATCCTGAGGTGAGCGGCGGGAACCGGTTGGAAACGTCAGTATCGGTTGAGCGTTAGTACCGGTTGGTATTGCCCGGAGCGGATTGCTGGATGCGCTGGCGATTCTGTTCCAGTTGCTGTTGCAGCTGGCGCTGTTGTTCACGGCTGCGCTGCTGGATGTCGCTATTCAGTTGCTGTTGCTGCAACGCCTGATTTTGCTGCATCTCCTGCAGCAGCCGCTTCTGGCTGCTGATGCCGTTTTCAAATTGCTGCTGCTGGGGCGATATCTGTTGCGTGGCGGCCTGCGCCAGCAACGGCAGGCTCAGGAGCAGCATCAGGGGAGATATTATTTTCATGATTCCTCCGGGGAAACGGCTGTCGGATACCGCTTTATTCTAGCCGTTAATCGGGGCGTCGTCCCCGCCTTCTGCGACACTATTCAGGTGGGCACTATTCAGGTGTGGCACTATTCATATGTGGCACTTCAGACGATTCGCGGCGCCAGCCCCGGCTGGGGCGTGAGCGTGGAATAGGCTATACTGACGCCCACCTTTTTTCGTACCTGACTTCATCATGTTTCATATCGCGCTCTATGAGCCACAGATTGCGCCCAATACCGGCAATATTATCCGTCTGGCGGCCAACAATGGCTGTTCGTTGCATCTGATCGAACCGCTGGGCTTCGATTTCGAGGAAAAAAAGCTGCGCCGCGCCGGGCTGGATTATCACGATCTGGCGAATGTCAGCCGTCATCGCAACTATCAGGACTTTCTGCTGGCGGTGGCGGGGCACCGGATTTTCGCCTGCACCACCAAAGGCAGCCGCCCTTACGACGAACCCGACTACCAGCCGGGCGATGTGCTGCTGTTCGGCTCTGAAACCGCCGGTCTGCCGGATGATATCCGCAACGGCTTCACACCGGAATGCCGTATCCGCATCCCGATGGAGCCCAACTGCCGCAGTTTGAATCTGTCCAACTCGGTGGCGATCATCAGTTACGAGGCCTGGCGGCAGAATGGCTTTGGCGGCCGACGCTGACGCGCCTCGCCCGTCATGGCCAATTGTTCGACACGACTAACCCATCGACACGACTAACCCATCGGAACGACCAACAGGAGAGCGCGTGATGACCTGTTCGATACCTGCTTCTGCGCTGCGGCGCACCCTGATCATGGGCAACAGCGGTTCGGGGAAAAGCTGGCTGGCGGAACAGCTGGCGGCCCGGCTACAGGCGCCCGCCATCGACCTGGATCTGATCAACTGGGAGCCGGGCGGCTACGGAAAAGCGCGCGACCGGGCGCTGGTCAAAGCCGAGGCTCGGGAGCTGGCGCAGGCTGAATGCTGGATCATGGAAGGGGTTTACGGCTGGTTGATGCAGGAAGTGGTGCAGCAAGCCACCGCGTTGGTTTGGCTGGATATCCCGGTGGAGGAATGCCTGACCAATATTCGTCAGCGCGGGCTGCGCCGTGGCGGCGACGAAGCGGCGCTGGCCGAATTGCTGCGTTGGGCGGGCGAGTACCGGGAGCGGCAAAGCAACAGCTCGTTCAGCGGGCATCTGCGGGTGTTTGAGCAGTGCGCGCCATCGCAGCGAGTCGTGACGCCACAGCGTATCTTGCTGCACAGCCGCGAAGACACCGAACGTTTTATGGCGGGGATTCTGTCGGACGACTGAACGCCCGGCGCGTGGAATCAACGTTGCTGCAGGATGGGAGAACGGCGCGCCGGTATCGGATTGAGCAGGAACACCACTTCTCCGCGGTAAAACGGCGATGCCAACAGCCGGCGCTGCCACTGTTCATCCCATTTGCCGTGTTGCACCAGCCCGAGGCGGAACGGCAGTTTCAGGTTCATCAGCGTTGGCAGATAGGCGGCGTAATTCTCCACCGTGCGCCGTCCCTGATAGGTCTGCACCACCAGTTCATCCACCACGCCGTTCAGACGGTTGAGTTGCCGGACATCGCCGGTTTTGGCCCAGTCCAGCAGCCCGGTGACGCTCAGGCGACAGTCGGGCGGCAACTGCTGGCGGAGCGTTTGCAGAAAAGCGACGTAGTGCGACAGGTGGTAGCTTTGGGCGTCGAAATCGATCTGGATGCCGTCGACCCGGTTGCCGGCGGCGGCCCAACGCTGCCGCAGTTGCAGCAGACGCCGCAGTTCCGGTGCGCCAAGGCGCAGCTCGGAAACCCGAAACGACAGCCAGAGATGCCTGACCGGCAGGGCGCTGACCGGAATTCCCTGACGCAGAAATACGGTTTTGCCGTTCCGGCGGGCGATTTCCCCCTGATGCAGATAGAGCGTGTCCGCCTGAGACAACACCGGTTGCGGCTGCACCGCCGCCCACAGCCAGAAGGCGTGATAGCGGGCGGCGTTAACGGTGGCGCTGTACGCTGTGGAACTCAGACACAGCAGGCTCGCCAGCACAAAGGTACAACGGACTACCAGTAGTATTTGAGCTGTCGCGCCCATTGGCTGCCTTTAAAGTCCGCTTTGAGCTGCCGGAACCACGCCTTGCGCGTTTCCTTGCTGATATCCTGCGAACCGCAGTCGTTGTAACCGCTTGGCGCATAGCAGTAGATGGCGCGGTAGAGCGCGTAACTCTTGTCTTCCGGCGCGGCTTTCGCGTCGGCGATCACCTGCATGTAGTTGTCCAGACGATTGAATTCCTTGCCTGGATACTGGGCGGCGGCATCCGTCAGGCCGTTGAGCATGTTGCTTTCGCCCCAGTCGAATCCGACGCCGTTGCCGGTGCGCAGGACGAACTCGCCCAGACAGTTGAGGGCATGGGCGTCACTGGCGTTCTGGCTCAGGGTTGTGACCGTTTCCTGTAGCGTCGGGCATTCGTATCCTTCCTCGGTGTCGCTGCCGTCCCAGCCGAATACCGTCAGGTCTTCCTCGTTCCAGCTCATGTTTTCGGTGCTTTTCAGCGGTGCGATGGTTTTCAGCAGCGCGCTGTCTTTCAGAAAACCGGCGTAATCGCGGTGTGTCAGCTGCTTGGTCAACAGCGTATGCAGGGCGATGGCGCGTTCTTCATGCGTCTGCTGAGGGCCGGTCTGGCGGTGCAACAGCTCGGCATCGGCGCTGACTTTCAGGATGGCGGAGCGAAAACGCAGGTTTTTGACCGGGCTTTCCGGCGTGAATACCCGTTCCGGCTGGCCGCTGTCCACCAGCGTTTGCGCCAGCGTCAGTTGCAGGAATTGTTGCTGGGTGTAGGTGGTTTTCAGCATCAGCAGATGGCGCCAGTGCGCTTCCGCCTCGTCCCACTGTTTTTGCTGTTGCATCGCCAGCCCGCGCAGCACCTGGCTACTGAAGGCGGTGACGTTGGTGATATCGTCCGCGGTGGTCATCGGCAAGGTCTTCAACACCGCGGCGTAGTCCCGTTGCAGGTAGTAATGAAACGCCGCCTGCAGATAGCGGAATTCTTCCTGCATACCCGCTTTTTCAAACAGCGGCTGCTGGCGGGTGATTTCTTCCTGCGTCAGCGCGGGCAGCGTCATCCAGCCGTCAGGGCTGCGCAGGCGTTTGATATCCTGCACCAGCATCAGGACCGGCGTATCGGCCGAGCTCACAAACTGGTTGTCTTCCAGCAACTTGTTATCAATTTCGTTGCCGATGGCCTGCAACTGATCCACGCTTTTGGCGGACGCCAGCACCTGGCTGAAACGACCGGCCAGCGCGACGGTGTCGCCGCTGATCCACTCGGCCCGGCGGTACAGACCTTTGGCCGAGTCGGCGTATTTTCCCCGCGGATACTGTTTCAGGTACTCATCAATACGCTGAACCGCCTGTTTCCCGGCGGCCTTGTCCATCTTGCGGGGATCGAACATGTTGTATTCGTCCTGCGCGTCTTTCATCGCCTGATTAATCGATACCCGAATCAGCATATAACGGGCCGTTTCCGCCACCCACGGCTGGCTGGCCGGCAACAATTGTTGGAAGCCTTTATCCGCCTGATCCAACTGCCCTTCATAAAATGCCACCGCGTTGGCGAGGTAGCGGCGCAGTTCGCCGGCGTGGCCGGCGTCCGGTACGCTGCTGGCCAGATCGGTATTGGCGTCGCCGACGCCGTAATCGCTGGACAGCATTTTCATGCGCACCAGCGCCAACTGGGTGCGCTGGGCGTCGTTCAGTTCCTTGTCCGCCAGCAGCAGATCGAAAAAGCTCTCCAGCGTGGTGGCGTCGTTGGAAACCCAACGCCCATCCAGGTCAACCGGCGTCAGGTCGCGCAGCTTATTCAGTTCGGTATCCGGAAAATGCAGTTGGGCGGCTTTTTGCAGCAACGAGGCGTTCTCTTCGTCGGCTTTGTCGTCCGAGGGGGCGCTGGGGTCGGCCGGCGCACCGGCGCTGTTGTCTTCGGTAGCGGCCAGCCCCATCACGCGGTAAGCGGTGAACGGGTCGACACGGGAACGAGTTTGATCCGGCTCCGGCTGAGGTATCGGCAGCGGAATATGATTACGGCTGCTCTGCAGCAACACCAGATTGGTGCGGGTGTCGTTATCCGGCAGAAGGTAGGGAAGCGCGGGCATACCGCAATCGGCATCGGAAAAACCGCATACGCCATCGCCGGAAGCATATGTCGGCATCTGTACAAGCGTGGCGATGAATCCAGCCAGTAAGGCTAATCCTTTCATGTCCTTTTCCTGTGCAGGGTGTCAGGCAACATCAAGAACTTATTCCATCAGGCATGTGCAGCTTCATGCATGACTGAGGGGATAATTTCTTTTGCCAGCGGGGTGGTGCGCGCGATTTCTCGCGGCCATTCGCCCGGCGGCACAGGTTCACACTCTACCCGAGCAGGGAAAAAACTCAATCGGTTGACGGCATGGATGTGACGTCGGGCGCGGGTGTCCGCGCCCGAAAAGGCAGGTTATCAACGTTGATAGAGCGGCAGCCAGAGCGTGAGCTGCAAACCGCCCAGCGGGCTTTCATCGGCTTTGGCCCAACCGCGATGCTGGGAAATGGCGGTTTCGACGATCGCCAGTCCCAGACCGGTGCCGCCGGACTCGCGATCGCGGGCTTCATCCGTGCGGTAGAACGGCCGGAAAATCTGTTCCCGATCCTCCGGGCTAACACCGGGACCATCGTCGCCGACGACAATGGTGACGCCCTGTGCATCGGCCGAGAACGACACGGCGATACGGCTGTGCGAATAACGAAGCGCGTTACGCACCACGTTTTCCAGCGCGCTATCGAGCGCGGTCGGGTTGCCGAACAGCGGCCAGGGACCAGGCGGCGATAATACCTCCAGCGTTTTACCCATTTGCTCGGCTTCAAAGCGGGCGTCGTCCAGCACATCGTTCCACAGCTCATCCGCCTGTAGCTCTTCCCGCGACAGTTCATGCTTGTGCTGGTTGCGCGACAGCACCAGCAGGTCGTTGATCATGCCGTCGAGCCGCTGGGTTTCGGTTTCGATGCGGTTCAGTTCGTTGCCTTCGCCCTGACGGCGGCGTAATAGCGCGGTCGCCAGTTGCAGACGGGTCAGCGGGGTGCGCAGCTCATGGGAAATGTCGGACAACAGGCGTTGCTGCGCCGTCACCATCCGCTCCAGCGCGCTTACCATCTGGTTGAAGCTGGCGCCGGTCGCCCGGAATTCCTGCGGGCCGGATTCCAGTTCCGGATGCTGTTTCAGATTGCCGCGCGCCACTTCGTCGGCGGCGTTTTTCAGCTTACGCGCCGGTTTCGCCAGGCTCCAGGCCAGCCACAGCAACAGCGGCGAGCTGGTAAGCATGGTGACGATCAGCAGCAACAGCGGGCGGTCGAACAGCAGGTTGATAAAATCGGACTGCGGGCTGCTGGCGGGGCGCAGCATGTACATCAGGTAGCTGTCCTCGCCGTCGCGTACGGAAAACGGCCCCAGCAATTCCAGCCGACCGTATTTTTTCTTCTGCGGGAAATCGGCGCTGTCGGACTGGCCGATGAAGTTGCGCACCATCTGCATTTCATTACGCTGGGCGCCAATCACGCGCCCTTCGCTGGTAACCAGCAGTAGGCGCTGGCCGGGCGGCGCCCATTTTTCGATCACGCGAAACAGACGTCGCCACCATAACAAATCGTTAGCCGGGTCGCTCGCCAGCTCGGCCTCAATGTGCTGTTCCAGCATCAGCCCCTGCCGTTGCTCGTTTTCCAGCAGGGGAGTGAGTTGCCGGGAATCCAGCTTGGGCAGCATCAGCACCAGCATCAGCACCAGAGCCAGCGTCAGCCAGAAAATGGCGAAGATTCGGGCGGTAAGACTGTTGATCATACAGCGGCAGCCCGAATCATGCGGTGGAAACCATCAGATAGCCTCTGCCGCGCAGGGTTTTAAACCAGGGCAGCCCATCCTTGCGCTCAGGTAATTTGCGCCGCAGGTTGGAGATATGCATGTCGATGGCGCGATCGAACGGCGTGAGGCGCTTGCCCAGTACTTCCTGACTGAGATGTTCGCGCGACACCACCTGACCCAGGCGCTGCGCCAGCAGGTAGAGCAGCGTGAATTCGGTGCCGGTCAGATCCAGCACTTCGTCGTCGAAGCTGGCTTCCTGACGGCCCGGATTAAGTCGCAGCGCATCCACCTCGATGGTCGGCGCGCTGGCTTCGCCCGCCTGTTGTTGGTCGGTCCAACTGGAGCGGCGCAGAATGGCGCGGATGCGGGCAACCAGCTCGCGATCGTTGAAGGGTTTAGGCAGATAGTCGTCCGCGCCCAACTCCAGGCCGAGCACGCGGTCCAGCTCGCTGCCGCGGGCGGTAAGCATGATCACCGGCGTCTGGTAGCGCTGACGCACTTCCTTGAGTGTATCGATGCCGTTTTTCTTCGGCATCATGATATCCAGCAATAACAGGTCAATCGAGTCATCCAGCACGCTTAACGCCTGTTCGCCGTCATGGGCGACAACGACGTTAAAGCCTTCCATTTCGAGCAATTCCCGCAACAGGGATGTCAGCTCGCGATCGTCATCAACCAACAGGATTTTATTCATGATTTACCTACCTCCACGGGCAAAATACGTCATAGATCGCCGCTATTCCATGACTTTACGTAGTTTTACATCGTCTGACGCATGTTTGCAGCAAGGCAATTAGACTAACTCCATCGATTCGCCAAACAGTACACGTCACACCGTACGCAAACACAAGCCGTACGTGAATTACAGAGGAGTCATTGATGCGGGGCACCATCATCACGTTATCTTTTGCTTCACTGCTAATGTTGGTAACCGGCACCGTAATGGCGACTGAAAACGACGCCCCCGAGTTGGGGAACTGTTATCGCGATGACTCTGCCATGAAACGCGAAGAGAGTCAGCAGGGCATGTTTGACGGTGTGAAGTTGACGGAACATCAGCGCCAGCAAATGCGTGATCTGATGCGGCAAGTTCGCCATGAGCAGCCAGCCTATGACGCGAACGATGTGGAAATTATGCATCGGCTGGTGACGGCGGAAAAATTCGACGCTCCGGCGGTGCAGGCGCAGGTCGCCAGAATGGTTCAGGAGCAGATTGCGCGCCAGGTGGAGATAGCCCGGGTGAGCAACCAGATGTACAACATGCTGACGCCGGAGCAGAAATCGATTCTGAATCAGAAGCATGAACAGGCGATGCAGAGCATGCGGCAGCAGATGTCGGCATCCGGATCGAGTAGCCAGAATTTGGAACTGTCCCGTCAGGGGCAGGATGAGAGTACCGAGTAATGCGTGTTTTTCCGAGTAGTGAGAGTAGTGCTGAGAGTAGTGTGTAGAGAAGTAACCTGTTTTCCTTGCCATAGACACCATCCCTGTCTTTTCGCCCTCCTTGATGGAGGGCTTTTTTTTGCCTGTATTCTGTACCGCCTTTTCCCGGCGCTGTTGTGCCATTGCTGTACCAACCCTCATGACGCGCGTTTTTGCTGGCCCGTCAGCATAATGTCCTCCACTGCCACAACGGGCTGAAATCGCTTGAGAAAGCGTGTATCGACGGGCGTGGCGGTATTGGTTCCATACCCTGCATGGGTCCCTTTTATCGCTAATTCTGATGAGACACGTTATGAGCACAAAATATACCGCTCTGCTTACCGAGGTTGGTGCAGCCAGGCTGGCGAATGCGATTTCGCTGGGAAAACAGCTGGAAATTACCCAGATGGGGGTGGGAGACGGTAGTGGTACGTTGCCGACGCCGGATACGACGCAAACCAAACTGATTAATGAAAAACGGCGGGCACCGCTCAATGCACTGAACATTGACCCGGCCAATCCCAATCAGGTTATTGCCGAGCAGGTGATCCCGGAAAATGAAGGTGGGTTCTGGCTGCGTGAAATCGGTTTGTATGACGTCGATGACAATCTGGTGGCGGTGGCAAACTGTCCCGAAACCTATAAACCGCAGATGCAGGAAGGCTCCGGTCGCGTGCAGACGGTACGCATGATTCTGGCGGTCGGCCAGGCTGATGCCGTATCGTTGAAAATCGACCCGGCGGTGGTGCTGGCAAGCCGGCAGTATGTGGACAACATGGCTCTGGCTAAAGCTCAAAATGGCGCGGATATTGCGGATAAAGCTCAGTTTATAGAGAATTTGGGCGTGAGGAGTTCATTCTCCGGTGTCATTGGTATGACACGAAATGCCATGATGAATATTCCCTCCGCTTCTTCTAATGCCAGGTTTGTTGCCGATGAAATCATTGTTGGAACGTCTTTGGGAGGAAGCCAATATCGTATTGGTTTATTCGAGAAAACGATCGATCTGACAAAGAATGGCGTTGGGGGGATGGATGCCGGAAAGGTCCCTGATGAAGGGTTTGTCGGGATTTACGCTATTTATAATCCGGTGACGATGGCGTCTGGCTTGCTCGCGGTTAACGCCACCGCCGTCAAATTACCGGAGATCTATAGCGGAACCAATATGCCAGATGGATATACGGCATCGGCATTATTGACGGTTGTGCCGGTCAAAGCGGGTAAGTTTACCGTATTATCTGTCTTTGGAAGGAAGGTGTATACCCCTGCAATACAGCTCTATTCTGGCTCGAAAAATTCATCAGGCATTGATGTCCCTATTAGTAGTTTAATTCCATTAAATGTCAAGTCTGTTGGTGGTGTAGTCCGACAAGGTAGTACAGTAGACGGTTTTTTATCCATGACAATCGCTAGCAGTAAAAGTAATGTATCTAGTCAGCAGGTAACAACTTATGTATCTGCTGGGGTCGATATATCAAATGATTATTCTGATATTTTTATTATTAATGAAGGATATATTATCGTTGCGACAAGTAATGCAACATCCGGAAATGCAACTTTTTCCGTCTTTGCATCTAAATACTCCATATAGAGTATTGTTAAATAAATTTCTTGTTTTATTCACGACTCCGTTTTTTATTTGAAATTTTATTGTTATTTATATTTAAGCACGAAAATAACTTTTTAAGTAGCGACAGTGGGCGTGAATCACTTGAGATGTATGGTATTCCATTTTCTTTCATGAGTACCACATCCTTGATGTCGTGTGACTTTTCCCCTGTAAGTACTTCTGATGAGAGAAACTATGGGTACTAAATACTTTACATTACTTACCCAGGTCGGTGAGGTCAAATTGGCCGCGTCGATCTCGGCTGGAAAACCACTGCAAATTGCCCTTATGGGGGTAGGTGATGGAGGTGGTTCATTGCCGGCACCGGATCCGTCACAAACCAGGCTGATTAATGAAAAGCGGCGTGGAGTAATCAATTCGCTCACGATTGATCCGGACAATCTTAACCAAATGATTGCCGAGCAGGTGATTCCTGAGAATGAAGGTGGGTTTTGGTTACGTGAAATTGGTTTGTACGATATAGATGGCGATCTTATCGCGGTCAGCAATTGTCCGGAAACCTATAAACCGGAGTTGAAAGAAGGTTCAGGCCGGGTACAGACGGTGCGTATGATTTTGATTGTCAACAGCACCGATGCAGTGATGCTGACGTTTGATCCGACGGTGGCGCTGGCGACGCGGCGTTATGCCGATATGCTGCTGGCGAACCATGTTTTAGCGACTAACCCGCACAAGCAATATGCACTCATTGAAAGCCCGATTTTTACCGGTAATCCCGTAGCACCTATCCCGCCACTGTTTGATGCCGATACCAGTATTGCCACCACCGCGTTTGTACAGCGGGCGTTGGGAAATATGAAATCAGCGTTTGGTGTCAGAGAAAATAAGGTACTTACCAGTGATGCCTTTGGTTGTTTCATCGAATCGCAAGTAGCAGATATTACGATTACATTGCCTGATGCACGGCTTTGTCCTGGTGGAGTTATTGAGTTTAATAATATTTCCAATGGTGCAGTTATTATTTCTGGCGCAGGTTTAGATATTCTCGGGCCGAATAATCCATCTGGTTCGAAAACGTTGAGAATTCAAAGTGGCGCAAATGTAAAATTTCTTTCCACTGGCCCGCAATGGCGAGCTATTGGTGGTGCAGGGGTTGCCGGTGCAGGGTTGAACGGTTATCAGGTATTGCCGTCTGGTATTATTATTCAATGGGGTATTGGAAGAACGTTAGCGGCAGGTGTTATTAACCAGTCATTCCCTATTGTATATCCCAATAATTTTTTCTCAGTAGTCATTACAGAAAACAACTCTGTTGGATGGAATTATACTGGTGTAACCGTTTATGGACAAAGCAACAGCACCAGAGAAATGTTGAAAGGGTACGGTGCGTTTGTCCGTAATGGTGGTTCTGTGGAATTTTCTTCTGATATTTCTTATCAGTTTATTGCGATAGGGGACTGAGGTGTAATATGTTTTATTCCAAATCAAGTAATGGTTTTTATAGTAAAGAAGTTAATGGTGATAACATCCCCGATGATGCGGTTGAAATAGGTGATGACTATTATCAACGCTTATTGATTGAGCAGGCGATTGGTAACACAATTATTTTTGATGAATTGACGAAAAAACCTATTGCTGTTGCCCCAGCACCTGTATCAGAAACGCAGTTGGCTGAGGCAGTGCGGCGGCAGCGAGACAATTTATTGCTTGCCAGCGATTGGACCCAGGTACCGGATGCGCCGGTTGATCAGCAAGCCTGGCGTTCTTATCGTGAAGTATTGCGCCAGGTTCCAGAGCAAGGCGGTTTTCCTCACAATATAGCGTGGCCGGTATCGCCTGGAAAATAAATAGTTCACACTCTTTATTCTATTTTTCCCCGCCTTTATGGCGGGTTTATTTTTACTGGTGTGTTGTGCCATGGCTGACACAACGTCAGTTCAGCGATTTAATACCCACCCCTCAGCATAATGTTGTCAGAAGTAACAACGAAATAAAGCGGTTTGCAAAAATAGGCAGCGTTTTCGCTGTGGTGGTTGCGATGTCACGAGACTGTTTAAGATGACTCAGAGGGAAAATAGTATGGCCTTGAAATACATGACATTACTCACGCAAGTAGGCGCGACGAAGCTGGCGAATGCCACTGCGTTGGGAAAAGTACTGGATATTACCCATATGGCGGTAGGTGATGGAGGCGGAAATCCGACAACGCCAGACCCGGCTCAGACTGCGTTGATTAATGAAAAACGCCGAGCACCGCTGAATTCCCTGAGTGTGGATCCGGTTAACCCCAATCAGATTATTGCCGAACAGGTTATTCCGGAGAATGAAGGCGGGTTTTGGCTGCGTGAAATCGGTTTGTACGATGCGGATGGTAATTTAATTGCCGTAGCTAACTGCCCGGAAACCTATAAACCGGAATTAAAAGAAGGCTCAGGCCGGATACAGACGGTGCGTATGATCCTGATTGTCAGCCACACTGACGCGGTGGCGCTGAAGTTTGATCCGACGGTAGCTCTGGCAACCCGGCGTTACGCCGATGCGCTGATAACCAGCCATATTGGTGATGCGAATCCACACAAACAGTATGCACTGATTGTCAGCCCAGCGTTTACCGGCAACCCTACCGCACCGACAGCGGCGGCGGGAACCAATACGACGCAACTCGCCACCACCGCGTTTGTTGCGGGCGCTATTGATTTGCAGTCGAATAAAACGGACAGCAGCATCAAACTAAAACTGGATATTAACGATATCGTCGGTATTCCGTTGCCGTGGCCTCAGAGCGCAGCGCCAGTGGGCTGGCTCAAATGTAACGGCCAGGCGTTTGATAAAACGTTGTACCCGCGATTGGCGCAGGTCTATCCATCTGGAGTGCTGCCGGATTTGCGCGGCGAGTTTATTCGTGGCTGGGATGATGGGCGTGGGGTGGATGCGGGACGCGCTATTTTGTCAGCACAGACGGGATCGCTCATCGTTGGCGATATTGCCAACAATATCAACATGGCGACGTTGAATAATGTTGGCGAAGCAGCGACAAAAGCCAATGTAGGCTGGGATACCGCTGAATTGACCTCAGCCAAGTATCCGTCCATCCGGGTTAACATTGTGTCCGGTCAAACTGCGACTGATCCCTATCCATATTGCGGTGTTGCACGCCCCCGCAACATCGCCTTTAACTACATCGTTAGAGCAGCGTGAGATCTGTAAATACGGTGCGCGACCATTGACACTTACCAGTCATCATATCGGTAAAAATAAAAGTATATTGAGTCCACTTGGAATAACGCTTCCTTGTTATTCCAGGTGGATTGTTTTATTCATTAATAGTGGTTTTTTCGCTAGTCAATATATCCACCCGGTTGCTATAGATTCATCAACAGCACCGATTATTAATCGGTGCTGTTGTGCCATCACCGTCACAACGCCATAAGCGGGTAATATTATTGGTGCGTCTACATAATGGTTGTCAGAAAGCAGAACGAACATTGGGTATTTGCATTACCACAATATCTTCTGCTGCTGACTGGCTATTTAATAGATGCAGACGAGAGAACGATGGGGACTAAATACTTTACGTTGCTCACCCGTATCGGTGAGGCAAAATTGGCAGAGGCCATTTCAACCGGAAAACCATTGGAAATCGCCCAGATGGGGGTGGGGGATGGTGGCGGTGTATTGCCGACGCCGGATCCGATGCAGACCAAACTGGTGAATGAAAAACGCCGGGCGGTGATCAATTCGTTGAGTGTGGATCCGGACAATACCAACCAAATGATTGCTGAGCAGGTGATTCCGGAAAATGAAGGTGGGTTCTGGCTGCGTGAGATCGGTTTGTACGACGTGGATGGCGATTTGATTGCGGTCGGTAACTGCCCGGAAACCTATAAACCGGAATTAAAAGAAGGCTCCGGTCGGATACAGACGGTGCGCATGGTGCTGATTGTCAGCCGTACCGATGCAATAACGCTGAAATTTGACCCGACGGTGGCGCTGGCGACGCGACGCTATGCCGACACGTTACTAGCCGATCATGTCGCTGCTGTTAATCCGCATAAGCAATATGCGCCGATTGCCAGCCCGGCGTTTACCGGCAGTCCTGCGGCACCGACCGCCGCCGCAGGAACAAGTACGACACAACTGGCGACTACCGCTTTTGTTGCTGATGCAGTTGCTTACGCTATTGGCTTGCTGTCTGGTAAAACCGAGGCCAACACCAAACTCAAACTGGATATTAATGACATCGTTGGTATCCCACAGCCCTGGCCACAAGCTACAGCCCCTGATGGATGGCTCAAATGTAACGGCCAGGCGTTTGATAAAAGTCGCTATCCACGGCTGGCACAGGTCTATCCGTCGGGCGTATTGCCGGATTTGCGCGGCGAATTTATTCGTGGCTGGGATGATGGGCGTGGGGTGGATGTAGAGCGGGCGCTTTTGTCTGCTCAGAAAGATGGCATACGTAATATTTTGGGATCGTTCGGATCGGAGGCGCTGTTCGCCGGAGGGGCATCAAATCAGCCAGTTCCCACGGGAGCGTTTACTTTCGCCGAGAATACTCATTCGTCACATGTCGGCGCTTCCGTTGGTGGGGAGGGGCAACTGATCATGCTTGACGTGTCGAGAGTCGTTCCCACTGCGCCGGATAATCGCCCCCGCAACATCGCCTTTAACTACATCGTGAGGGCCGCGTAATGACGATATCGACACAGGAAGCTCGTGCCGTGCTGGCGGCCGATGGACTGGCATCCCATGCCGGCTGGCTGCGGGTGTATCACGCAGATACGCTAACCCGTGAATACTATGGTTACAGCGATGAATATCTGATGCCGGGAACCGGGATTCCGGCACACAGTTATGCGGATGAACCGCTGCAATCCGTGACGCAAGGGCAGGCGCTGTGCCGCTCGGCTGATGGCCAGTGTTGGGAGTCGGTGTCGGATTTTCGCGGACATACCGCTTACCATACGCAGACGCGTCAGCCACAGACCATCAAGGTGTTGGGCGAGCTGTCCGCCGGTCTGACTCTGTTGCCGCCCACCAGCGAGTGTGACCGCTGGGATGGGGAAAAGTGGGCAACGGATGCGATTGTGTATCAGGCGAGCCTGTTACAGGCAGCACGGCTGGAGCGCGATGCCCGGCGCCAGATGGCGCATGATCGCATCCAGGAACTGACTTACGCACAGGAACTGGCGATCGCTACCAGTCAGGAAACGCAGGCACTCAAAGATTGGAAAACCTATCTGGTGCAATTAAGCCGTATCAACCTGACTCACGCCCCAAGCATCAACTGGCCTGTTTCCCCCACCTGCTAACGGGGTGCGGTTGGCGCGTCCGTTTGGGGCCACAACATCTCAACCAGCTGTTCCGGGTAGAAGGTGTCCGGCGTGGCGAGCAGTTCATCGCGGCTCCACCAGTGGTGGTCCCGCATCATTTCCCGTTCGTGCGCTGTCCATGCGTCAGTGTGGATGGCGCTGTCTGTGACGCGAATAACAAAAAAACGCTCATCGGCTATCACGGTGTCCCCGTTGGGCATCGCCATGCTAAAACTTTGGGCGGCGACGCAGGGGCCGGGGTCCTGACGGCGGATGCCGGTTTCTTCCCACAGTTCCCGCAGCGCCGCTTGCTCAAAGGTTTCTCCGCTTTCCACTGCGCCGCCCGGCGTGGCCCAATAACGTTTCCCGGCAAGGGCATCACGAGTATGGTGAAACAGGAATAACAACACCCGTTGTTCAGGATTGAGGATCAGCAGGCGTGAGGCAGGTCGGCGTTTCATAAGTTTTCCTGGCGTATATCTGGTCGTCAGTATTTTCCTCGTCATCTGAAATGATGTCCATGTCGGCAGGCAAAATCCGCATGATGGCGCGGTTGCCGGGGGATGTCGGGTAACTGTCGGGTTGCTGTCAGGTTGCTGTCGTGGTGTATTGAAGGGGGCTGGCCCAGGCTGTTAGCGAGGTTTAATTCAACAGGAGTACATCATGAATACGATCAAATCACAGCGCCTCGCCCGCGCCTGGTCTCAGGAACAACTGGCCGAACTGTCTGCATTGAGCGTCAGAACCATCCAGCGGATCGAAAATGGGGAGCGCGCCAGCCTGGAAACGCTCAGCGCCATTGCCGCCGCGTTTGGCATTAACGTGACGGTGTTGATGGAGGAGGATAGCGAGCAGGCGGTGAGCGGTGAATCGCTGGCGCAGCGTATTGAGCAGGCCAGAACGCAGGTCGGGCAGGAGAGCCGTTTCTGGCGCAGCCTGCTGCTGTTTGTGCCGGTGAATGCGTTGCTGTTTGCCATCAATCTGTTGGTCAACCCGCAAACGCACTGGTTCTTATGGCCGTTGCTGATTTGGGGCGGGGTGCTGGCGATGCGGGCGGCGCGGGTTTTCTGGCTGCGCGATCGCTGGTCGCGCTGGGAACAGGAACGGTTGCAGAAAATTCTGCGCAAGCCATAAGCCCGTCATTATTGAACGCAGTGCCTATGCCGGAAAACCGGAGCTTATCGGGAAACCGGAAATAAAGTGTCACGGTTTTCCGGTGCCAGAATTCGGTATACTGGCCCCCTCGCTTGAATGGAATTGTGTATGAATTCTCATTACGCGCGCCTGGTGACGACAGCCGCTTTTCTGGCTACCGCCACGGCGTTATCTCTGTTTGGTATGAAGGTGTACGCCTGGTGGTACACGGGGTCGGTCAGTTTGCTGGCGTCGCTGGTTGATTCGCTGGTGGATATCGCGGCGTCGCTGGTTAATCTGCTGGTGGTGCGTTACTCGTTGCAACCCGCCGATACGGAACATACGTTCGGGCATGGCAAAGCCGAGTCGCTGGCCGCGCTGGCGCAGAGCATGTTCATTTCCGGTTCGGCGCTGTTTTTGTTATTGACCGGCGCCCAGCATCTGATTACCCCGCAGCCGTTGCAAGGGCCTGAACTGGGGATGTGGATTACCATTATCGCGCTGGTGGTGACGGGGTTGCTGGTAGCATTCCAGCGCTGGGTAATCCGCAAAACCCATAGTCAGGCGGTGCGGGCGGATATGCTGCATTACCAGTCGGACGTCCTGATGAATGGCGCGATTTTGCTGTCGCTGGCGTTGAGCTGGAAAGGCGTTAATTGGGCCGATGCGGTGTTCGCACTGGGGATCGGCGTCTATATTTTAGGCAGTGCGTTGCGAATGGCCTATGAGGCTATTCAGGTGTTGCTGGATCGGGCCTTGCCGGACGAGGAGCGGCAGGAAATCGTCAATATCGTGTCCTCATGGCCGGGCGTAAGCGGTGCGCATCAGTTGCGGACCCGTCGTTCAGGTCCGACCCGTTTTATCCAACTGCATCTCGAAATGGCGGATAACCTGCCGCTGGTGGAATCACATCAGATTGCGGACGAATTGGAGCAGGCATTGCTCAAGCGTTTCCCCGGTTCAGACGTTATCATTCATCAGGATCCCGTCTCGGTAGTGCCGCAGGAACAGCGTGGTCGCTGGGTGTTATAGACCGCCAGCATGCTGGCACGCAACATGTGTCATGTTGTGCTTTTTGAGACGAACCAAACGGCGGGAGAACACCGCCGATACCAGAAAGTGTTGTAAAAATGTGATATGCGGTGGCTTTTTATGGGGCGTGATGCCTGACCTGAATCAATTCAGCTACGGGTATTTGTTATAATATGCTGATAAACGGTTAGGCTTTGTCCTGTGAGCCTTGAGATAGAAGAATCTGCGAGTTTACATCTACAAATCCAGAGGTTGTCATGATTAAAAAAATCGGAGTACTGACGAGCGGTGGCGATGCGCCGGGCATGAATGCGGCCATTCGTGGCGTGGTGCGAGCAGGGTTAGCGGAAAACCTGGACGTATACGGCATCTATGATGGCTATCTGGGTTTGTACGAAGATCGCATGGTGCAGTTGGACCGCTATAGCGTGTCGGATGTGATCAACCGCGGCGGCACGTTCCTCGGGTCCGCCCGTTTTCCGGCGTTCCGCGAAGAAGCGGTGCGTCAGGTGTGCGTGGAAAACATGAAAAAACGCGGCCTGGATGCGCTTGTGGTGATCGGCGGCGACGGTTCCTACATGGGGGCCAAACGCCTGACGGAAATGGGTTTCCCCTGCATCGGTTTGCCGGGCACCATCGATAACGACGTTGCCGGCACCGACTACACTATCGGTTATTTCACCGCGCTGGAAACCGTGGTGGAAGCGATTGACCGCCTGCGTGATACCTCTTCTTCGCACCAGCGTATTTCCATCGTGGAAGTGATGGGGCGTCATTGCGGCGATCTGACGCTGGCGGCGGCGATTGCCGGGGGGTGTGAGTTTATCGTGCTGCCGGAAGTCGACTTCAAAAAAGAAGACCTGGTGGAAGAGATCAAAGCCGGGATCGCCAAAGGGAAGAAGCACGCCATCGTGGCCATTACCGAACTGGTGTGCGATGTGGACGAACTGGCGCACTATATCGAGCAGGAAACCGAACGTGAAACCCGCGCCACCGTACTGGGCCACATCCAGCGCGGCGGGTCGCCGGTGGCCTACGACCGTATCCTCGCCTCCCGCATGGGCGCGTACTCCATCGAACTGCTGCAGCAGGGCTACGGCGGCCGGTGCGTCGGGATCCAGAATGAAAAACTGGTCCATCATGATATTATCGACGCCATCGAGAACATGAAGCGCCCGTTCAAAGGCGACTGGCTTAACACCGCCAAGAAGCTGTTCTGATGTGTGCCCGGCGACGGCCGGGCCGAAAAAGCAAATCCCGCTCTCCAGGGCGGGATTTCTTATTTGGAAATAGAAAACAGGTTGGGAAACAGAAAACGGCAAAACCATCGGTGAACGATTCGAGTGCCGGCAGTCGGCGGCAGGAGGCTCTGTGCATCTTCACCGTCATGATTCGCTGGCATAATGGCGCCGCTTTGCTGTGCCGCGTCGCGTATGACGGCGTTCGCCGGGCACAGGGTGATTTGTTGACCTAAACTTTTTACCAGACTCTTGCTATTACCCACGCCGCTGGCGGCGCAGGCATGAGCACCCATACAGAAATTATTGAGGTTTTCGCATGACAAAAGTTACCGTTGCCGCCACTCAGATGGCCTGCACCTGGGATTTGCCAAAAAATATCGAAAACGCCGAAAGGCTGGTGCGTCAGGCGCATGCTCAGGGGGCACAAATCATTCTGATTCAGGAACTGTTTGCCGCGCCTTATTTCTGCATCGACCAGAGCCCGGAGCATTATGCGCTGGCGCAGGAGCTGGCAACCAGCCCGCTTATCAAACACTTCTCCGCGCTGGCGGCCGAGCTGGAAGTGGTGCTGCCGCTGAGTTTCTTCGAGCGCGCCAATAACGCCTACTATAACTCGCTGGTAATGATCGATGCCGACGGCAGCGTGCTTGATGTGTATCGTAAAACCCATATTCCGAACGGCCCGGCTTATCAGGAAAAACAGTTCTTTATTCCGGGCGACACCGGTTTCAAAGTGTGGCAGACCCGCTACGCCAAAGTGGGCGTGGGCATCTGCTGGGATCAATGGTTCCCGGAAACCGCCCGTTGCCTGGCGCTCAAAGGCGCTGAGTTGATTTTCTACCCGACCGCCATCGGTTCCGAGCCGGCGTACCCGGAAATCGACAGCCAGCCGCACTGGACTCGCGTACAGCAGGGCCATGCCGCCGCCAACCTGATTCCGGTGATCGCCTCCAACCGTATCGGCACCGAAGCCAGCAAATACATCGACGGTCTGGAAATGACCTTTTACGGTTCATCGTTCATCGCCGATCAAACCGGTGCGCTGGTAGCGCAGGCCAACAAGACGGATGAAACGGTGCTGGTGCACGAATTCGATCTGGACGCCATCGCCGCGCAGCGCGCTTCCTGGGGCCTGTTCCGCGACCGTCGCCCGGACATGTACGGCGTAATCGGTACTTCTGACGGCAAGACCTGGAGATAAGTGATGTCTGAACTGACCACGCCGTTGCAGGACGGTTTCTCCATGCCGGCGGAATGGGCGCCGCACGACGCCGTGTGGATGTTGTGGCCGTATCGCCGCGACAACTGGCGCTCACAAGGGGATGTCATTCCCGCTCAGCGCACCTTTGCCGCCGTTGCCGCCGCCATTGCGCAGACCACGCCGGTCATCATGGGCGTGCCACGCGACCAGATGGCGCTCGCCAAAAGCGTCATGCCGGCCGGCGTCACGCTGGTGGAGATGGAAAGCGATGACGCCTGGATGCGCGACACCGGGCCGACCGTGGTGCTGAACGACGCCGGCGAACGCCGTGGCGTCGACTGGCAGTTCAACGCCTGGGGCGGCGCGCTGGGCGGACTGTACGAAGACTGGAGCCGTGACGAAAAGGTCGCCGCGCAGGTGCTGGCGTATCACGGCGATGCGCGTTATGCCGCGCCGCTGATTCTGGAAGGCGGCTCCATCCACACCGATGGCGAAGGCACGCTGCTGACCACCGCCGAGTGCCTGCTGAACCCGAACCGCAATCCGCACCTGAACAAGGCGCAGATTGAACAACTGCTGCGGGATTATCTCGGCGTGACCGCTTTTATCTGGCTGGAAGACGGCGTGTATAACGACGAAACCGACGGCCACATCGATAACATGTGCTGTTTTGTACGCCCCGGCGAAGTGGCGCTGCACTGGACCGACGATGAAACCGACCCGCAGTACGCCCGCTCTCAGGCGGCGTATCAGGTGCTGTCGCAGGCGAAGGACGCGCAAGGCCGGTCGCTGAAAATCTGGAAACTGCCGGCGCCGGGCCCGCTGTACGCCACGCCGGAAGAAGCGGCGGGCGTGACCGACGGCAATGCCATTGAACGTAACGCCGGGTCGCGGCTGGCGGGGTCGTACGTCAATTTCCTGATCAGCAACCAGCAGATCATTTACCCGTTGCTGGATGAACGCACTGACGCGCAGGCGCAGGCGCTGCTGCAACAGATGTTCCCTGACTACCGGATAAGCGGCGTGCCGGCCCGCGAGATCCTGCTGGGCGGCGGCAACATCCACTGTATTACCCAACAAATTCCGGCGGCGAAATCGGCGTAGTCGTTTAACCCGTTGTTGTCTATCAGATAAAAAGGCAGGTTTCGCACCTGCCTTTTTGATTATTGCGGATCGATGGTTACGCTGTCGGATGCCGGGATTATTTCAGCCCCATCGCGTTTTTCATGGTGTAGAACAGGTCGGTCTGGTCGGTCAGGCCCACCACGTTGGCGGCGTGCGGACCGTAGGCGGCGATGCGCAGCTGGGTGCCGGTGTGTCCCTGCGATTCCTCTTCCGAGTTACCGTAGCTGATGGTCATCACTGCGTTATCTTTGGTGTTCAGCGCCTGCGTCAGGCCCGGCGCTTTAGCGCCGTTTTCGACGATCTGGCTGGAGTGGGCGTGGTCGGCGGTGACGATCACCAGCGTGTTGCCGTCGCGACGGGCGAATTCCAGCGCTTTCTGCACCGCTTCGTCCAGATCTACCGTTTCACCGAACTGGCCGCACGGGTTGGCGGCGTGGTCCTGCTTGTCGATAGAGGCGCCTTCCACCTGCAGGAAGAAACCGTTTTTGTTCTTGCTCAACAACTGGATGGCCTTATCGGTCATTTGCGCCAGTGTCGGCACGCCGGCGCCGCGTTGGGCGTTGGGTTCACAGGTCACTACCGGTTTATCGAGGTTGCCGTGGTAGCTGGCTTTCGGCCCCTGCCAGCGCACCGGCATGTTGCCGTCGGCGAACAGGCCCAGCACCGGTTTGCTCTGACTAGCGGCGGTAACGGCATTCATGCCGTCCAGATCGGTTACGAGGTGGTAGCCCAGCGCTTTCGCCTGTTCTGTCAGGCTTTTACCCTGATATTTACCTGCTTTGGCGATTTCTTTGAAGGTGGCTGCGCCGCCGCCCAGCGTAACATCGGCGCGGGTAACCAGCAGCTGTTCGGCGATAGAGCCGCGACCGCCGTTTTCCAGCGCGTTGGTCGGGCACTGCTGGCTGGTTTTTTCCGGGCCGTAGCACTTACGCGAGGTGACGTGCGACACCATTGCGGCCGGCGTGGCGTCTTCCAGTTCGGCGGTGGAGACGTTGCCGGTGGCTTTGCCCGCCGTTTTGGCGATTTCAATCAGCGTCTTATGGTCTTTGCCGTCCACATCCACGCCCAGCGCGCCGTTGTAGGTTTTGACGCCGCTGGACCAGGCGGTGGCCGATGCGGCGGAATCGGTAACGTAATCCGGTTTGCGGGTTTTCTTGTCCAGCGAGTAGTGAGTGTATTGGCCGGTCAGCGGCAGCGCGTCAATGCCTTTGAAGAAACCGCCGGCGCCCAGCGCGTAGTTGCGTGCAGCCGTGATTTCAGAATCGCCCATGCCGTCGCCAATCAGCAGAATCACGTTTTTGGCGGTTTTCCCGTTGAGCGAGGCCTTCAGCATCTCGGTCTGATCGGCGCTGAGGCGGCGCGCGCCGCCGGGCTGGGTGATGTCGCCCTGAGCCTGGCGGTGGTAATCGGCGCTGGCGGCCAATGCGCTGCCGGCGATAAGCGTCATCATCAGGGAAGAGAGCAGGGTTTTGCTGATCAGGGTTTTACTGATCAAGGTTTTATTGAACAAAGTTTTGCGGATCAAAGCCTTATGGGTCATGGTCATTCACTCGCAGTTAAATTAAGTAACAAATAAACATGTGCGGTAAAACCTAGACAGAGAAAATGACAGAATGATGAACGTGGTCGGTATGGGTGGAAAAAAGGCATAAAAAAACGGCCCCGAAGCGGAGCCGTTGCGTGATATCAGCGAGGCTAATCAGGCCTGGCTTTTGGCTTCGGCGGCAGCTTTGACGATGACCGCGAAGGCGTCGGCTTTCAGCGACGCGCCGCCAACCAGCGCGCCGTCGATGTCCGGCTGGGTGAAGAGTTCAGCGGCGTTGGCGGCATTGACCGACCCGCCGTACTGAATGATGACCTGCTCGGCTACCGCCGCATCCTGTTTGGCGATGTGGTTGCGGATGAATTTATGCACCGCCTGCGCCTGCGCCGGGGTGGCGGATTTGCCGGTGCCGATGGCCCAGACCGGCTCGTAGGCAATCACGGTGTTTTCGAACGCTTTCGCGCCCAGCGTGTTCAGCACGGCGTCCAGTTGACGCGCGCATACGGCTTCGGTCTGGCCAGCTTCGTTTTCGGCTTCGGTTTCACCGATGCACAGTACCGGAATCAAGCCGGTTTCTTTCAGCACGGCGAATTTTTTAGCGATGAACTCGTCGCTTTCGTGATGATAGGTACGGCGTTCAGAGTGGCCGATGATGATGTATTGGGCGCCGATGTCTTTCAGCATGGCGGCGGAGGTTTCACCGGTGAAGGCGCCGGCAAGGTTGACGTCCACGTTCTGGGCGCCCAGTGCGATACGGCTGCCTGCCAGCAGGTGTTTAGCCTGATCCAGATAAATAGCCGGCGGCGCGATGGCTACGCCGCAACCCGTTACGGCGCTCAGTTCATTGCGCAGGCCGGCGATCAGTTCGTGAACCATGCTGGTGCTGCCGTTCAGCTTCCAGTTGCCCATGACTAAGGGGTGTCGCATCTTGTTTCCTCCAGGCGAATTGCCAGTTAATCAATACATGGCTGCGTCAGGCAGCCAATCTGACGATGATACAAAACTGACGATAGTATAGAGTCGAAATGGCACGGTGGCTCTGTTTTTCGTGCCTAATTCTCGATGTGATCACGAATCAGATAGCGCCAGCTTAATCGGTTCAACAGCGAAAGTTAGCCCTTTTTCGCCATGATCCGCCACGACGTAGCGCAATGCTCCTTCCGTTTGCTGGTAAAAGCGCTGCCCTTTGCCTTTTTCCAGCAACGTTTCGATCTTTTTCAGGCTTTGCTCGGTGGTCAACGACGGCATAAAGGTGCGCACCAGCGCCGCCATGTAGCCGATAGCCTGTTTGCGTCGACCACTCTGGTCGGTATCTTTCGGTTTGGGCAGCCAGGTAATCTGCATGGTTTTGATCTTGCCGGTGCCTTTTTCCAGCGCGGTGGAAGAATACAGACGATCGTTGATGCGGCTGGCGGCGCGCGTCAGATTGGGCGAGTCATCGCCGGTATCGACCACCCGGTATTCGCTAATCGGCAACGACGGGTTGCTCAGGTTATAACGGGTGCGAAACTGTACGATGGTCATGTCGAACGTGGGAGAGCCTGACAGCAGATAAGGCGCGGCGGTCGGGGGTTTTTGCTGGAACAGACCGTCACTCCTGGCAAACGGGGTGCAGAGTAGGCCAGCAGACAGGCAACAAACAATCAACAGGGCATTTTTCATCATCAATTTATCAGTATCGTCACGTACCGTTGGCATGCTGTGTGATTAAAACGGGATTCGGACTCAATTGTCAAAACGTGCGATAAAAAACCCGGCCTGACTTAAGGTAAACTCACGCCCGTAGAACCGCATTCGGGGATGGAAAGTGATGACGATACAACAATGGTGTTTTTCGTTTCGCGGCCGTGTTGGCCGCCGGGATTTTTGGTTAGGGATGGTGATTGTGCTGGCGTTGATGGTGGGGTTGTTCATGCTGGCCGGTACCGGTTGGCTGGAAACCCAGAAAGCGGCGTTCGTGCTGGTGGTGTTGATGTGGCCGCTGGCGGCGATACTGGTCAAACGGCTGCATGACCGCAACAAAAGCGGCTGGTGGGCGTTATTGCTGGTGGTGGCCTGGATGCTGGGCAACGGCAACTGGTCGATGCTGCCGCCGCTCGGTCAGTGGGGGGTGGGGAGTTTTCTGCCTGTGTTGATTGCCGTGATGATGCTGCTGGATTGCGGCGCGTTTGTCGGTACGGCTGGCGCAAATCGTTTCGGACCGGCGGCGGAGCCGTTGCGGCTCCGCGCTTCCTGAATCTCGCTCGTCGTTACCAGTAGTGCTCGCTGGTCATATGGCCGGGACGGCGGCGCAGGTGTTTGCTCATCTGCCGCGTGTCTTTGAGCAACTGCTGGGTATCCCGCACCATCTGCGGGTTGCCGCACAGCATCACGTGGCTGGTCGCCGCGTCCATCGGCAGGCCGACCGCCGCCTCCAGCGCGCCGCTTTCAATCAGCGCCGGCACGCGGCCGGTGAGCGTGCCGGGCTGTTCCTCGCGGCTGACCACGGTCTGGATGCGCAGCTTGCCGTCATAGCGCTGTTCCAGCTGTTGCATCAGCGGCAGGTAGCTGAGATCGCGCGCGAAACGGGCGGCGTGCACCAGCACGATATGTTTGAACCGTTCCAGATCGCGCCCTTCCTGCAGAATCGACAGATACGGGCCGATGGCGGTGCCGGTCGCCAGCATCCACAGCGTGTCGCAGTCCGGAATCTCGTCGAGCACGAAGAAGCCGGCGGCCTCCTGCGTCACCAGCACCTCGTCGCCCGGCTGGCAACGGTGCAGATGCGGGCTGAGCTTGCCGTCCGGCACGTTGACCAGGTAAAACTCCAGCAGATTGTCGCTGGGAGCGTTGACGTAGGAATAGGCGCGCTGCACTCGCTCGCCGTCCAGTTCCAGCGCCAGCTTGGCGAACTGCCCGGCGGTAAACGGCGCCACCGGCGCTTCCAGCCGCAGACTGAATAAGTTTTCCGTCCAGTGTTCAACCTGAATAACCTTGCCGGTCACCCACTCTGCCATGGTTCTATGCTCCTGTTTTGATCTCTCGGGTGTCACAGGGCTGCGCGCAGCCAGACCTTACGATACGCGATCTGTTAACAACAGTGAAACAATTCGTGCCTTGTCGCGGCTACAGCAAAAAGGCGTGCAGCGCCTGATCTTTGCGGTCCAGATAATGGGTCGAACTGATGCGGCGGATGGTGCGCGACTTGCCGCGGATCAGCAGGGTTTCGGTGGTGGCGATGTTGCCGCGGCGGGAAATGCCGTCGAGCAGATCGCCCTTGGTGATGCCGGTGGCGGAAAATATCACGTTGTCGTTGCGCGCCATGTCGCCCAGCATCAGTACCTTGCCGGCTTCGATGCCCATTTCACGGCAGCGCGCCAGTTCCTGCTCGCCCAGCCGACGGTTTTCCGCATTGTCTTCCTTCACCTGGTGACGGGCCAGCAGACGCCCCTGCATGTCGCCGTCCAGCGCGCGGATCACCGCCGCCGAGATCACGCCTTCCGGCGCGCCGCCGATGCCATAAAGCACATCGACCTCGCTTTCCGGCATGCAGGTCAGAATCGAGGCGGCCACGTCGCCATCAGGAATGGCGAACACTTTTACGCCCAGCCGCTGCATGTCGGCGATCACCCGATCGTGGCGCGGTTTGGCCAGCGTGATCACGGTGAGTTCGCCGAGCGGTTTGCCCAACCGTTCTGCAACCCGTTTCAGGTTGTCTTCCAGCGGACGGTCAAGGTCGATAGCGCCTTTGGCCTGCGGGCCGACAATCAGTTTTTCCATGTACATGTCGGGCGCGTGCAGGAATGCCCCCTGTTCACCCACCGCCAGCACCGCCAGCGCGTTAGCCTGCCCCATCGCCGTCATGCGGGTGCCTTCGATCGGATCGACGGCGATGTCTACCGCGTCGCCGTGCCCGGTGCCCACCTGCTCGCCGATGTAGAGCATCGGCGCTTCATCGATTTCGCCTTCGCCGATGACGATTCGACCGTTGATGTCGACCTGATTGAGCATGATACGCATCGCCTGCACCGCAGCGTTGTCGGCGGCGTTCTTATCGCCACGGCCCAACCATTTGTAACCGGCCAGCGCGGCTGCTTCGGTAACGCGTGAGAATTCGATGGCTAATTCACGTTTCATGGGTACCTGTCTTGAACGGGGAATAAAGGAATTGTCGGGGCATTATGGTAGCACAGGCGTGATGACGGACGAGGGGCGAGGTGGAAGGAAAAAGGGCGCGATAGCCGCGCCCGATCAAGGATAGCGATGATTTTACTCGTCGTGTTCTTCCCACGCGCGGGCGCGTTCCACCGCTTTTTGCCAGCCGCGGTAACGGAAGTTGCGTTCCACGGTTTCGATGCTGGGACGGAACTCCCGCTCGATGGCGGTCTTGCTCTTCACTTCGTCCAGATCATTCCAGAAACCCGTCGCCAGACCGGCGAGGAATGCCGCCCCCAGCGCGGTGGATTCACGCACCTGCGGACGCTCGACGCGGGTGCCCAGAATGTCGGACTGGAACTGCATCAGGAAGTTGTTGGCGACCGCGCCGCCGTCCACCCGCAGCGATTGCAGGCGAGTATCGGCGTCGGCCTGCATCGCGTCCAGCACGTCGCGGGTCTGGTAGGCGATGGATTCCAGCGTGGCGCGGATGATGTGATTGGCGTTAACGCCGCGGGTCAGGCCGAAAATTGCGCCGCGGGCGTACGGGTCCCAGTAGGGCGCGCCCAGCCCGGTGAACGCCGGCACCACATAGACGCCATTGCTGTCTTTCACCTTGGTGGCGAAGTATTCGGAGTCCATCGCATCGCCAATCAGTTTCAGTTCGTCGCGCAGCCACTGGATCGACGCGCCGCCGATAAATACCGCGCCTTCCAGCGCATAGTTCACTTCGCCGCGCGGGCCGCAGGCGATGGTGGTCAGCAGGCCGTGTTTGGAACGTACCGCTTCGGTGCCGGTGTTCATCAGCAGGAAGCAGCCGGTGCCGTAGGTGTTTTTCGCCATGCCGGGATGTACGCACAGTTGGCCGTAAAGCGCCGCCTGCTGGTCGCCGGCGATACCGGCGATGGGAATGCGGGTGCCGCCTTTGCCGCCGATGTTGGTCTGGCCGTAAACCTCGGAGGACGGGCGCACCTGCGGCAGCATCGCGCGCGGGATATCCAGCACTTCCAGCATGCGTTCGTCCCAGTCCAGCGTATGGATGTTGAACAACATGGTGCGAGAGGCGTTGGTGTAATCAGTGACGTGGACGCGACCCTGAGTCATTTTCCAGATAAGCCAGGTGTCGATGGTGCCGAACAGCAGCTCGCCGCGGCGGGCGCGTTCACGTGAGCCTTCCACATGGTCGAGGATCCATTTGACCTTGGTGCCGGAAAAATACGGGTCGACCACCAGGCCGGTGTTGGCGCGGATGTACTCTTCCAGGCCGTCTTTTTTCAGTTTTTCGCAGATGTCGGCGGAGCGGCGGCATTGCCAGACGATGGCGTTGTAGATGGGTTTGCCGGTTTCTTTTTCCCATACCACGGCGGTTTCACGCTGGTTGGTGATACCGATGCCGGCGATTTCGTCGCTGCTGATGCCGGCTTTCGCCAGCGCTTCCACCAGCGTGGAGCTTTGCGAGGCCCAGATTTCCATCGGGTCGTGTTCTACCCAGCCCGCTTTGGGGTAGATCTGGGTAAATTCCCGCTGGGATACGCTGACGATGTTGGCGTCATGGTCCAGTACGACAGCCCGTGAGCTGGTGGTTCCCTGGTCGAGCGCGACGATGTATTTTTTTTCCTGGTTCATAAACGTAATCCTGTGAGCGGAGTAGGGTTAGACCTTACGGGTTTGAGCTGATGCTGCCGTGTCGTTGTCTGTCGCGCAGACATCGCAGGGCAGGTTGCGGCCAATCAGGGTGCGATAGCTGAACGCGCCCAGACAGGCGCCGACAATCGGGCCGAAAATCGGTATCAGCATATAAGGAATATCGCGCCCGCCGGTCAGTGCGATCTTGCCCCAGCCAGCGAAATAGGCAAACAGCTTCGGACCCGCGTCACGCGCCGGGTTCATGGCAAATCCGGTCAACGGCCCCATCGATGCGCCGATCACCGCGATCAGAATACCGATCAGCAACGGCGCCAGCGGCCCGCGCGGGATGCCGTTGCCGTCGTCGGTCAGCGCCAGAATCAGGCACATCAGAATGGCGGTGATGACCATTTCCACCAGGAAGGCCTGCAAGACCGAAATATGCGGGTTGGGGTAGGTGGAGAAGATCCCGGCCAGATCGAGGCTTTCCACACTGCCGCGCACCATATTGTGCGTCTGCTCGATATTGTCGAACAGGTTGTGATAGAGGCCGTAGACCAATGCGGCCGAGCAGAATGCGCCGGCCACCTGCGCGAGGATATACGGCATCACTTTGCGGCCGTCGAAGCAGGCGAACAGCCATAATGCAATGGTTACCGCCGGATTGAGGTGCGCGCCGGAAATCGCGGCGGTCAGGTAGATCGCCATGGCGACGCCCAACCCCCAGATAATGCTGATTTCCCATTGCCCGAAGCTGGCGCCCGCCAGTTTCAAAGCCGCCACACAGCCAACGCCAAAGAAAATCAACAGGCCGGTGCCGAGAAACTCGGCGATGCACTGGCCTTTAAGGGTAGAAAGTTCAGATTGACTCATAATGCTTGTTCCTGCTTGTAGGCTACAGCATGGATGGTTGACGCAGGCCGATGGAATAACCTGCGCGTTTCTGGTCTGTCCCGTCGGTCCTGGAAGGATTCACGGCCAGACTCTTTTTGTATTTCGGATGTGAATTTATCGTTAATGCTCGAAAACGAGAAATATCGAAATCAAAATGTGTGTGATGCGTCAAGAAAATGCGCGCATTCGCGTAATTAGCGACAAAGCACTCATCTGCCCGCCGGGCGGGTGTTAACAGGGGTGTTAAATGCATTAACATTAAAGCTGTTTAATAATGATCAGGGTGATTTTCAGTCTGTGCTGATAGCGTATGAGCGAAAAAGCAGGCAGAGTCGTTGTTTTACCGGCGGTGCGCTGGACACGCCTGATCCGGCTACATACAATTTGGCTGGCGTTTACGTCGGGCGCGCCAGCGCCGGGGTGTGAAGACGTGAGGCATCTGTTGATGAAATGCCGTCCGTGACGCACCCGTTCGTGGTACATCTGCGTTAACCGGCTTATGCCGTGCGATCAAAAGGGGTTAGAAGTTATGTCATTTGAAGTGTTTGAGAAGCTGGAAGCGAAAGTTCAGCAGGCGATTGACACGATCACGCTGTTGCAGATGGAAATCGAAGAGCTGAAAGAGAAGAACAATACGTTGTCGCAGGAAGTGGAGAGTATGGCGGGCAACCGTGATGCGTTGATGCGCGAGAACGAGCAGTTAAAGCAGGAACAGCTGGTATGGCAAGAGCGCCTGCGTGCGCTGTTGGGTAAAATGGAAGACGTTCAGTAATCGCCGAAGTCAGACAGACGGGATGCGCACAGGGCGTCTGTTGACGCCCTTGGGTGTTCGCCTGTTATTCCAGATCGAGCGGGTCTTCAGACAGAATGATGCCGGTATTGTCGGCATACAGATGGTCACCGGAGAAGAAGGTCACGCCGCCGAAATTCACCCGGATATCGGTTTCGCCGATGCCTTCGCTGGCCGCCCCCGCCGGGGTCGCCGCCATCGCCTGAATGCCGATGTCCAGCTCCGACAGGTCATCGACCTGACGCACCGCACCGTACACCACGATGCCTTCCCACTCGTTCTGCGTAGCCAGCCGCGCCAGTTCAGCGTCAACCAGCGCCCGGCGAACGGAGCCGCCGCCGTCGACCAACAGCACGCGTCCGCTGCCGTTTTCTTCCAGCACGTCGAACAGCAGGCCATTATCCTCAAAGCATTTCACCGTGATGATTTTGCCGCCGAATGAACTACGCCCGCCAAAGTTGGAGAAAAGAGGCTCAACTACATTGACCTCTTCATGATAGATATCACACAGTTCGGAAGTATCGTATTTCATAGGAGTAACGTCTGTTGCCGCTGGAAGTGTGAGACTGAGTATATCCCTTTCTGTTTGTTGTTGGCAAAATCATCAACTGCGGCTTTGACCCGCATCAGTAATCGGTAGTGATTTTGCCAACCGGGACAAGCCGTTACTTTGCCTCAGCGGGCATGCGCCTAGCTCAGCAGCACGCCCACCGCGAACAGCAGATTGGTAAGCAACGCGCCCTTGACGGTTTTTTCCAGCATCGGACGCATGCTGAACGCGGTGGTTTCCCGCATCACGTAGCGCCCCTGCTTCACCAGCAGCGGCAGCGCCAGAATAAACAGCCAGCCTGCCAGCGTATGCAGATAAAGCATGGCGAACAGCGCCAGACAGACCGGCGCCGTCATCAGCAGCACCATGTGGTAGCGCCGGGCCTTGTGAGCGCCGAGCCTTACCGCCAGCGTGTTCTTGCCGTTCTCCCGATCGCTGTCGATATCGCGCAGATTGTTGATGTTGAGCACCGCGACGGCCAGCAAACCACAGGCAGTGGCGGGCAGAATGACGCTGCTGTCGAAGTAGCCGGTTTGCAGGTAGTACGACCCGGCCACGCTCAGCCAGCCGAAAAAGATCAGCACCGAGATGTCGCCAAGCCCAATATAACCATACGGTTTATTGCCGACGGTATAGGTAATGGCGGCCAGAATCGCCAGCAGGCCGAGCGCCAGAAACACCACGATGTCCACCGGCTTTTCGCAGGCCAGCGCGACCAGCGCGCTGCCAGAAATCGCCGTCAGCGTCACGGTAATGAGCAGAGCCTTGCGTAGCTCCTGCAGGCTGATGGCGCCGGTCTGGATGCCGCGTAGCGGGCCGATGCGGTCTTCCTTGTCGCTGCCTTTCACGGCGTCGCCATAGTCGTTAGCCAGATTGGAGAGGATTTGCAACAAGCCGGCGGTAATCAGCGTCAGCAGCGCCACGCCGGGCTTGAAGTTGCTGTGCCAGCAGGCGATGACGGTGCCGGTAACGATGGAGGCAAAAGCCAGCGGCAGCGTCTTGGGACGCAGGCTGTCCAGCCAGGCTTGGGTTTTGCTGCTATGTGTCAATTGGGTCATGGTGTTAATGGGCCATGGTATCAGCCAGATTGTGGCGCGTTCAGTTCTGGAAAATAAAGCCTGGTGACGGTGATAAAAACAGCAGTGGGAGGCATTGGCCTCCCACTGGTCAGTCATCAGTGCGATCCGTGAACACGGATTATAAGATAAATCGGCTCAGATCTTCATCTGCTACCAACTCATCAAGGTGACTGCGTACATAATCTGCATCGATCGTCACGGTTTGGCCGTTCATTTCGCTGGCGCCGTAGGATACTTCTTCGATCAGTCGTTCCAGCACCGTGTGCAGACGGCGGGCGCCGATGTTCTCCGTGCGCTCGTTAACCTGCCAGGCCGCTTCCGCGATACGACGGATGCCGTCCGGCTGGAACGTGATGTTGACGCCTTCGGTTTCCATCAATGCCTGATACTGACGGGTCAGCGACGCGCTGGGTTCGGTCAGAATACGTTCGAAGTCTTCGGTGGTCAGCGCCTGCAATTCCACGCGAATCGGCAGACGACCCTGCAGCTCGGGGATCAGGTCCGACGGGCTGGCGACCTGGAACGCGCCGGAGGCGATGAACAGGATATGGTCGGTTTTCACCATGCCGTGCTTGGTGGACACGGTACAGCCTTCCACCAGCGGCAGCAGGTCGCGCTGCACCCCTTCGCGGGACACGTCCGGGCCGGAGGTGTCGCCCCGTTTGCAGATCTTGTCGATCTCATCGATGAACACGATGCCGTGCTGCTCTACCGCTTCGATCGCCTGTTGCTTAAGCTCTTCCGGGTTGACCAGCTTGGCGGCTTCTTCTTCCACCAGTAGCTTGAAGGCTTCGCGAATCTTGATCTTGCGGTTTTTCTGTTTCTGACCCGCCAGGTTCTGGAACATTGACTGCAACTGATTGGTCATCTCTTCCATGCCCGGAGGGGCCATGATTTCGACGCCGACGGGAGCCGCCGCCAGCTCGATTTCGATCTCTTTATCGTCAAGCGACCCTTCGCGTAGTTTCTTGCGAAACGCCTGACGGGCGGCAGACGGCTCGTGATTCTCTTCCGTCTGGCCCCAGTTGTTCTTGGCCGGCGGAATTAGCACGTCCAGAATGCGCTCCTCGGCCAGCTCTTCGGCGCGGTAGCGATTTTTCTCCATCGACTGCTGGCGCACCATCTTGATGGCGACATCGGTCAGGTCGCGGATAATCGAGTCTACTTCCTTGCCGACGTAGCCCACTTCGGTGAATTTGGTCGCTTCCACCTTGATGAACGGGGCGTTGGCCAGCTTGGCGAGACGACGGGCGATTTCGGTTTTCCCCACCCCGGTCGGGCCGATCATCAGAATGTTTTTCGGGGTGACTTCATGGCGCAGGCTCTCTTCCAGCTGCATGCGGCGCCAGCGGTTACGCAAGGCAATCGCCACGGCGCGCTTCGCTTTGTGCTGGCCGATGATGTAGCTATCAAGCTCGCTGACTATTTCGCGCGGGGTCATTTCAGACATAGTAGATCCTTACGCCTTGGAGGCTAATTCTTCAATCGTGTGGAACTGGTTGGTGTAGATGCAGATGTCACCCGCAATACCCAGTGATTTTTCGACAATCTCCCGGGCGCTTAATTCGGTATTTTCCAGCAGGGCGCGCGCGGCAGCCTGCGCGTAGGGGCCGCCGGAGCCGATAGCGATCAGATCGTTTTCCGGCTGAATCACGTCGCCGTTGCCGGTGATGATCAGCGACGCGTTTTCGTCGGCGACCGCCAGCAGCGCTTCCAGCCGACGCAGCATGCGGTCGGTGCGCCAATCTTTAGCCAGTTCCACGGCGGCCTTCACCAGATGCCCTTGATGCAGCTCCAGCTTGCGTTCGAACAGTTCAAACAGGGTAAACGCATCGGCGGTGCCGCCAGCGAATCCGGCGATAACCCGGTCGTTGTACAGACGGCGTACTTTACGCACGTTGCCTTTCATTACGGTGTTGCCCAGGGTGGCCTGTCCGTCTCCGCCAATCACGACCTGACCGTTGCGGCGTACGCTTACAATTGTTGTCACGAGTTTATCCCCGTTACTGAGAAAAAGGCCCCCGCGCGGACGCGGGGCATATTGACGATAAACATGGGGGAGGGGCGGGGGGTTTTCAACCCCCGCTGGCTAACGGGATGCAGTTGGATTGCCCCATGCCTTTGAGTTTTTGTGCCATTTTGTCGGCCACGGTACGGCTGTTGTACGGCCCGAGCATAATCCGATGCCAGCCGCCGCTGCTGGCGATACGGCTTTCGACGCCGGCAAACGCCAGTTCCGCTCTTACCGATTCGGCAGGCTCCGCCGTCTTGAACGAACCGCATTGCACCATCCAGCGTTGTTCTTTCTCTGGCTTGGTGTTCTCTGCTGTCTTGCTGTCGGCTTTGGCGGTTTCTTTGGCTGCCGTTTCCGTTTTGACGGCCTCTTTACGGGGCTCTGTCTGCACCGGTTTCTGCGCCGTCTGTGCCGGTGGCGTCGTCGCCTGGGTCGTATGATGCTGGCTGGCCGCCGGAACGGCAGTCGTGGTACGCGGCGGCGTCGGCGGCGTCATGGTGCTGGTATTGGGCACGATCGGCACGACCGTCTGCGGCCTGGGCGCTACCGAGCGGGCCGGCATCTGGCTTTGATCGTTGTAGGGCACTTCCGTCAGCGTGGTCGGCTGGCGTTTCATGTCCGACTGCATCTGCTCCAGCAGTTGCCGCTGTTCATCGGTAAGTTGGCCCGTCGACTGGATTTCTCCGCCCGCCGAGGGTTCGGTCGGCGAAGCAACGCCAATCTGCCGGTTTTCCAGTTCCTTGATATAACGCCAGCGCTCTTCCGGTTTAGGCGGCAACCCGTTGCCTTTGGTCCCCTGATGCGGCAGGACCGGCGATTCGTCCGGCTTATTGTGGGCGATAAAATAGAGTCCGCCGGCAAACGTGACCAGCACGGCAACGGCCAGCGCTATCATCGTCTTGGATGCGCCCGAGGACCCGCCTCGTTTCCGGCTGGATGTTTTTTTCCGGCGCGTTCCAGAACGCCCCCGGCTGACATAGTCTCGTTGTGCCACAATCGTTTCGTTGCGAAAAAAATAAGTAACAGGTCGCCATGTTACTGAACCCTAAAATGTTTGACCAGCACCGGAATTCTTAAAGCCTGTAACACGCAGAGACGGCGCGGCGGTGCTGTCGCGGATAATCAGCTGGCTGGATATCAGCCGCGACCCCCGCTGGACCTTGTGTTGCTGCAATTGAGCCAGCAGCAATAGCATGGCTTCGCGACCGATATCGTAGCGCGGCTGGGAAACGGTGGTCAGCGCCGGAAAGCAGTGGCTGGCCTGCGCGATGTCATCGAACCCGACCAGCGACAGGTCACGCGGCACGTCCAGCCCCATTTTGCGCGCCTGCGTCAGCGCTCCCAGCGCCATGACGTCGCAGTGGCAGAAAATCGCGGTGGGCGGCGTGGGGTGCGACATCAACCGTATCAGGCCGCGGGAACCGGTGTCATAGCTGAAGTCGCCGCGCACGATGTACTGGTTGTCGATCACCAGCCCGCAGCGGCGTAACGCCTGAATATAGCCCTGTAGCCGGTATTCGCTGATCGGAATCTGTTCCGGACCGGCGATACAGGCGATGCGCCGGTGCCCCAGCTGATTGAGATAACTGACGGCCTCGAACGCCGCGGTCAGGTTATCGATGTGTACGGTGGGCATATCCAGCTCAGGGGCGAACTCATTTGCCATCACCATCGGCGGCAGATGACGGCGTTCGTCCTTGCCGGCATCAAACGGCAGCTGCGAGCCCAGCAGCAGAATGCCGTCGATCTGCCGGGTAGTGATCAGGTCCAGAAAGGTCTTTTCCGTTTTGCGCTGGTGGGCGCAATCGCCAATCAGTACCAGATAGCCGCGTTCCGCCGCCGTTTCCTCAATACCGCGCAGCATTTCGGTGAAAAAGGGATCGCAGATATCGGGAACGAGCGCCAGAATCGTTCTTGACTCATGCCGTTTCATATTACGGGCAAGATTTTGTGCAGAGTATCCCACCGCCAGCGCGGCCTGCTCCACCTTTTGGCGGGTGGTGGCCGACACCTTCTCAGGATTGGTCAAGGCGCGGGACACCGTTGCGGTGGATACGCCGGCCTGGTCGGCAACGTCTTTCATCGTTGCGGGCGGGATGAATTTTTTCTGCTCCAACGCATTTCCTCCTTGCGTCAGCGTTTACTGGCGCCGTAGTCAAGGGACCGCTATCAAAGGCCGGCCACCGTTTTTCAGGATGTCTGATTTTGCCATGCGCCGTCATGAAACGCGGCATGACCAGGCGGTGCTGTCGTGAAGTATCGTATGGTTCAGGGTTCCCGACCGGACATGCTCCGTGCGGGCGGTGACGGTATCGGGAGCCCTATGCACAGGTATAGCACTGGGTGGCGGGTTGTCACCCCGGCGCCTGGCGTCCGGTGTTGTGCCAACCGCCTGATCAGCATACTGCTTCCGCCATCACTCTTAACAGATTGCATTCAATATTTATCGAATAATTTACGCAGGCGCAGCCTGAATTATCTGTTTCTCGGGGCTGTTCGCAAAAAATGCCGCTGCTGCTGGCATCAGATATTCCGGCGGCTCAGAATCGGCTCAATTGTCCGTCGGGTCGACATCCATCACCCATTTCACTTTGCGCGTTTGCGGCAGGGTATCGATCAACGGCATGGAATTGCGGATCAGTCGTTGCAGCGTGGCGCGCGACGGATGCTGCAGCAGCAATTGCCAGCGAAAACGCCCGGCACGCTTGGGTTGCAGCGCCGGCACCGGTCCCATCAGCCACAGCGAGTCGTCGCGCAGCGGACTGGCTTCCAGCAGATTGCGTAACTGTTGCAGGAACAGGCTGGCCTGCTGATTGTCGTGGTCATCGGCCCGGAACAGCACATGGCTGGTAAACGGCGGTAGGAACACGCTCTGGCGTTCTTTCAGCGTCTGGCTGGCGAAAGCGTCGTAGCCCTGATGCAGCAGCGTCTGCAACAGCGGATGCTCTGGGTGATGGGTTTGCAGCACCACTTCGCCCGCCTTGCCGGCGCGACCGGCGCGACCGGACACCTGGGTGTAGAGCTGGGCGAAGCGTTCGGTGGCGCGGAAGTCGGCGGAAAACAGCGAGCTGTCGACATCCAGCAACGCCACGAGCGTGACGTCGGGAAAGTGGTGGCCTTTGGCGAGCATCTGGGTGCCGATCAGAATGCGGGCGCCGCCCTGGCGAACCTGCGCCAGTTGCTGCTCCAGCGCCCCTTTGCGGCTGGTGGTATCGCGATCGATACGGGTGATCGGAGCCTCGGGAAACAGCGTCGGCAACGCTTGTTCCAGCTGTTCGGTGCCCAGACCGACCGGCACCAGATGGGTAGAGCCGCACTGCGGGCATTGCTGCGGTATCGGACGCTGGCTGTCGCAGTGGTGGCAACGCATCATCCGTTGATGCTGGTGCAGGGTGTAGTAGCTGTCGCAGCGCTGGCATTCGGCGATCCAGCCGCATTCATGGCACAGCACCACCGGCGCGAAACCCCGGCGGTTGAGAAACAGGATGACCTGATTGTCCGCGGCCAGGTGATGACGAATACGGTTGATTAACGGTTGCGACAAACCGGTGGTCAGCGGCAGCCCTTTCAGGTCCAGCAAATGTTGCTGCGCCAGTCGGGCATTGCCGGCGCGCTTGCTAAGACGCAACTGGCGGTATTTGCCAATCTGCACGTTATAAAGCGTTTCCAGCGCCGGCGTGGCCGACCCCATGACGATGGGAATGTCTTCCTGCCGGGCACGGAACACCGCCAGATCGCGGGCGTGATAACGCCAGCCTTCCTGCTGCTTGTAGGAGCCGTCGTGTTCTTCGTCGATGACGATCAGCCCCAGTCGGGCAAAAGGGGTAAACAGCGCGGAACGGGTGCCGATGACGATGGCCGCTTCGCCTTGTCTGGCGCGCAGCCACACCGACAGCCGCTCGCCGTCGTTCAGCCCTGAATGCAGCGCTTCCACCGGCGCGTTGAACCGATCGCGGAAGCGGGCGATGGTTTGCGGCGTCAGGCCGATTTCCGGCACCAGCACCAGCGCCTGCTTGCCTTGCGCCAGAATATTTTCCAGCACGCTGAGGTAGACCTCGGTTTTGCCGGAGCCGGTAATGCCCGCCAGCAGCCAGGCGGCAAAATGATCGTCTTCGCTGCGTATGGCGCCGACGGCGGTAGCCTGTTCGGTATTAAGACGCAGGCGCTCGCCCGTCAGGCTGAAATCGTTGCGCCAGTCCCGCACCTGCTGCGGCAGCGCGCGCAGTTCGCTCAGCCCTTTTTCACGCAGCGCCTGCAGCGCGGCTTCCGTCAGCTCGGTTTCCGCCATCTGATGGCGGTACAGCGGCCCTTGTAGCAGCGCCGCCAGCGCCTGCTGTTGCTTGGGCGCCCGTTTCAGCGCGTTCAGCGGCGTGGCGCGCCCCTGCTCGGTAGCGAACCATTGCCAGAGCGGCGCGCTATGGGCCGGTTTCCCCTGGCGGAGCAATATTGGCAGGGCATGGAACAGCACCTCGCCAAGCGGATAGTGGTAATACTCCGCCGCCCACAGCAGGATGCGCCACAGACTGTCCGGAAACAGCGGGGCGGCGTCGAGCACGTCGAACAGTGGTTTAAGCTGTTCCAGCGGCAGTTCGCTGCCGGCGCTCAGGGCAGTGACGATACCGATCATCTTACGGTTGCCGAAGGGAACGCTGACGCGCACGCCCGGCACCGGCGGCGTCATGCCTTGCGGCAGCCGGTAATCAAACGTGCGCGTCAGCGGTACCGGCAAGGCAACCTGAACAACGGGCATGGTCTCTGCGTTCAAATGCGTCATGAAAGTCTTACGTCATGCATGAGGGTTTGTCTGCCGTCACGGTACTGTGCGCGGATGCGTTGTGCAATCTTGCGCGCCATCTTGTTTATCAGAGGCGACGTGTTCGTGCGGATCCAATTGCATCAGGTGGTTAATTTCTGTATGATCCGCCGCCTTTATACCTTGTGGTGTAAAGAACATTTCACTCAACTTCGTGTGGTGTCTGGCGGAACAGGGCTGGATAGCGACACGGCCTTAAACAGAGGTTTCCCATGAAAGAAGGTATTCACCCGAATTACGTTGAAATTACCGCTACTTGCTCTTGCGGTAACGTCATCAAAACCCGTTCCACCGCTGCTCATGACCTGAACCTGGACGTGTGTGGTGCTTGCCACCCGTTCTTCACCGGCAAACAGCGTGTCGTTGACACCGGTGGTCGTGTTGAGCGTTTCAACAAACGCTTCAGCGTCCCGGGCACCAAAAAATAATTGGTTTTTGCACCGGGGCGGAAAACCGGTTAACTGTTTTTCCAGCCAAAACTGTTTTCCGTTCAAAACTGTTTTCCGTCCAAAACAAAGGCACCTGCGGGTGCCTTTGTCGTTTCTGGTGTCTTTCCCCATCCGCTCCAAACGGGCGAGTCAATATTCCCACGTATCCGGGTCGATCCCCATCTCACGCATAATCGCCTTGGCGGCATCGGGAATTTCGTCGCCGCGTTCTTTACGCAGGTCGTCATCATTCGGTAAGGGTTGGCCGGTAAAAGCGTGCAAAAACGCCTCACACAGTAACTCGCTATTGGTTGCGTGACGCAGGTTGTTGACCTGACGACGGGTACGCTCGTCTGTCAGTATCTTCAGTACCTTCAAAGGGATAGATACGGTGATCTTCTTAACCTGCTCACTCTTCTTGCCGTGTTCAGCGTATGGGCTTACGTATTCGCCATTCCACTCAGCCATGGGATACCTTAAATATTGATCGTGATAAAAACAGTCACTGGCACAAAACACCATAATTCTAACGATTATTATAGGGATGCTCAATCTATACGCAAAGAAGTTTAGAAGTCCAGATGTATTGACGTCTATATCGTCCGGGTTTACTCTTTAATCTCTTTACCTCAGCCCTCCAGTCAGGAAAAGCACCGATGACGCGTAAACAGGCTACTATCGCAGTCCGCAGTGGGTTAAACAATGACGAGCAGTTCGGTTGCGTTGTTCCCCCGATTCATCTCTCCAGCACCTACAATTTCACCGGCTTTAATGAACCCAGAGCGCACGACTATTCCCGGCGCGGCAACCCGACCCGTGATGTGGTTCAACGCGCGTTGGCGGAACTGGAGGGGGGCGCTGGCGCGGTCATGACCAGCAGCGGCATGTCGGCGATTCTGCTGGTCTGTACGGTGTTTTTGCGGCCTGGCGACCTGTTGGTGGCTCCGCTCGATTGCTACGGCGGCAGCTACCGTTTGTTCGACAGCCTGAGCAAACGCGGCGCCTACCGGGTGAAATTCGTCGATCAGGGCAATGCGGCCGAACTGCAGGCGGCGCTGGCGGAAAAACCGAAGCTGGTGCTGGTGGAAAGTCCCAGCAACCCGCTGCTGCGCGTGGTGGATATCGCGGCTATCTGTCAGGCGGCGCGCGACGCGGGCGCAGTGAGCGTGGTGGATAACACCTTCCTGAGCCCGGCGTTGCAAAATCCGCTGAAGCTGGGGGCGGATCTGGTGGTGCACTCTTGCACCAAATACCTCAATGGTCATTCGGACGTGGTAGCCGGCGCGGTTATCGCCCGCGATCCAGCGGTGGTGACGGAGCTGGCCTGGTGGGCCAACAACATCGGCGTGACCGGCGCGGCCTTTGACAGCTACCTGTTGCTGCGCGGTCTGCGCACGCTGTCGCCGCGTATGACGCTCGCGCAGAAGAATGCGCTGCAAATTGTGGAGTATTTGCGGCATCAGCCGCTGGTGAAAGCGTTGTATCATCCGTCTTTACCCGAGAATGCCGGTCATGAGATTGCCCGTCGGCAGCAGTCCGGTTTTGGCGCGATGCTGAGTTTTGAGCTGGATGGCGATGAAGGTACCCTGCGCCGTTTTCTGGCCGCACTGGAATTGTTCACGCTGGCGGAATCGTTGGGCGGCGTAGAGAGCCTGATTTCTCACGCGGCTACCATGACCCACGCCGGCATGGCGCCGGAAGCGCGCGCCGCCGCCGGTATCTCGGAGACGTTATTGCGTATTTCTGTCGGCATTGAAGACGGCGACGATCTGGTTGCCGATCTGGACAGAGCATTTCAGGCAGCAGCCAAGAGGTAACAATGAGTGCGTTAGGGATAGCAGCGGCCGTGAAGGGACGGCAACTGCACAAATTCGGCGGCAGCAGCCTGGCTGATGTGAAATGTTATCAGCGCGTCGCCGGCATCATGGCGGATTACAGCCAGGCGGGCGATTTGATGGTGGTATCGGCGGCGGGCAGCACCACCAACCAGTTGATCAGCTGGTTAAACCTCAGCCAGTCGGACCGGATTTCCGCCCATCAGGTACAACAGTCGCTGCGCCGTTATCAAAGCGAGCTGATTTCCGGTTTGCTGCCGGCCGAAACGGCAGCGCCGCTTATCAATGAATTCATTCGCGATCTGGAACGTCTGGCCGCGTTGCTGGATGGCAAGCTCACCGACGCCGCCTACGCCGAGGTGGTCGGGCACGGCGAAATCTGGTCAGCCCGTTTGATGGCGGCGGTATTGAATCAGAAAAAACTGCCTGCCGCCTGGCTGGATGCGCGTACCTTCCTGCGCGCCGAGCGTGCGGCGCAGCCGCAGGTCGATGAAGG
This sequence comes from Dickeya sp. Secpp 1600, assembly GCF_003049805.1. NCBI lineage: Bacteria > Pseudomonadati > Pseudomonadota > Gammaproteobacteria > Enterobacterales > Pectobacteriaceae > Dickeya > Dickeya sp. Secpp 1600. The sequence goes on along the minus strand of NZ_CP023484.1, from coordinate 4,812,019 downwards.
TCGTTCCTGGCCGCTGTTGCAACAACTGCTGACCCAGCATGCCGGGCAGCGTCTGGTGATTACCGGTTTTATCAGTAGTAACGACGCAGGCGAAACCGTCCTGCTGGGCCGTAACGGCAGCGACTATTCCGCTACGCAGATTGGCGCGCTGGCTGGCGTCGAGCGCGTCACCATCTGGAGCGACGTGGCCGGCGTCTACAGCGCTGACCCGCGCAAGGTGAAAGACGCCTGCCTGTTGCCGTTGCTGCGGTTGGATGAAGCCAGCGAACTGGCCCGTCTGGCGGCGCCGGTATTGCATGCCCGTACCCTGCAACCGGTTTCCGGCAGCGATATCGATCTGCAATTGCGCTGCAGCTACCAACCTGAACAAGGGTCGACCCGCATTGAACGTGTGCTGGCCTCCGGCACCGGCGCCAAGATAGTCACCAGTCATGATGATGTTTGTCTGATTGAGATTGGCGTGCCGGCGGAGCACGATTTTGCCCGCATGCATAAAGACGTCGAACAGTTGCTGCAAAAATCCCAGATCCGGCCGCTGGCGCTGGGCGTGCATCAAGATCGCAACCTGCTGCAACTGTGCTACACCTCGGAAGTGGTGCATAGCGCCTGGCAGGTGCTGGAGCAGGCGGCGTTGCCGGTATCGCTTCATCTGCGCGAAGGGCTGGCGCTGGTGGCGCTGGTGGGGGCGGGCGTTTGCCGCAACCCGCTGCACAGCCACCGTTTCTACCAGCAACTGCGCGACCAGCCGATTGAGTTCGTCTGGCAGGCGGAAGACGACATCAGCCTGGTGGCGGTATTGCGGGTGGGACCGACCGAGCATCTGGTGCGCGGTCTGCATCATTCGCTGTTCCGGGCGGAAAAACGCATCGGGCTGGTGTTGTTCGGCAAAGGCAACATCGGTTCGCGCTGGCTGGAGCTGTTTGCCCGGGAGCAGAGCCTGATTTCGGCGCGCACCGGTTTTGAGTTCACGCTGGCGGGCGTGGTGGACAGTTCCCGCAGCCTGCTGAATTACGACGGGCTGGACGCCAGTCGTGTGCTGGCTTTCTTCGGCGATGAAGCGCAGGAACGTGACGACGATGAGCTGTTCCTGTGGATGCGCGCCCATCCGTATGATGATTTGGTGGTGCTGGATGTGACCGCCAGCCAGTCGGTTGCCGATCTCTATCTGGATTTCGCCAGTTATGGTTTCCATGTGATCAGCGCCAACAAACTGGCGGGCGCATCCGGCGGCGACAACTATCGGCAGATCCGCGACGCGTTCGCCAAAACCGGGCGCCACTGGCTGTACAACGCCACCGTTGGCGCCGGGTTGCCGGTGAACTATGCGGTACGGGACCTGCGTGAAAGCGGCGATAGCATTCTGGCTATCAGCGGCATCTTCTCCGGCACGCTGTCATGGTTGTTCCTGCAGTTTGACGGCACGGTGCCTTTTACCGAACTGGTGGATCAAGCCTGGCAGCAGGGATTGACCGAGCCGGATCCGCGCGTCGATCTTTCCGGTCAGGATGTGATGCGCAAGCTGGTTATTCTGGCGCGCGAAGCGGGTTATGAAATCGAGCCCAATCAGGTGCGGGTGGAATCGCTGGTGCCTGCCGGATGCGAGAACGGTTCGGTGGATCAGTTCTTTGAAGACGGCGAGCCGCTGAATCAGCAAATGTTGCAGCGACTGGAAGCCGCCAACGAGATGGGGCTGGTGCTGCGCTATGTCGCCCGCTTCGATGTCAACGGCAAGGCGCGCGTAGGCGTGGAAGCCGTGCGGGCGGATCATCCGCTGGCGGCGTTGTTGCCGTGTGATAACGTGTTCGCTATCGAAAGCCGCTGGTATCGCGATAACCCGCTGGTGATTCGCGGCCCGGGAGCCGGTCGCGACGTAACGGCCGGGGCGATTCAGTCGGATCTCAATCGGTTGGCGCAACTGTTGTAATCGTGTCGGTTGAAATCGCGTCAGTTGAAATCAGACAGCGTTAGCCATCATGTCTTAAAGCCCGCAGCCGCGGGCTTTTTTATGCCTTCGATTCCTCCAGTGGCGAGGGCCGCGTTTTTTGCCAATACTGAGGGTGCATCCCTTACATTTCATGTGTGTTTTTTCTGTGATGAGGCATGACGGCCTGCCGTACGCCACCATGAATTTTCTTCATCTTGCATGAACAAACATCAGTATTTATCGCGCTGAAAAGCGTTGACTCTTTAAGCGGATTCGGTCATTTTCTATATAGACGTCTAAACGTATAGACGTTTGTAGAAAATAACGATGATAATGGCGAATCGAGGTAAGGATATGAGCTTTTTCCACGCGAACCATCAGGAAGCGTTGAACCAGAACCTGGCGGAATTACAGGGCCGGATTAACGTTTCCTTTGAGTTTTTCCCACCGCGCACCAGCGAGATGGAAGAAACACTGTGGAACTCCATTGACCGCCTCAGCAGCCTGAAACCCAAATTCGTGTCGGTGACCTACGGCGCCAATTCCGGCGAGCGTGACCGCACTCACAGCATCATCAAAGGCATCAAGGAACGTACCGGCCTGGAAGCCGCGCCGCACCTGACCTGCATCGATGCTTCCCGCGACGAACTGAAAGCCATTGCCCAGGACTACTGGCAGAGCGGCATCCGTCACATCGTCGCCCTGCGCGGCGACTTACCGCCGGATAGCGGCAAACCGGAGATGTACGCTTCTGATCTGGTCACCTTGCTCAAGGAAGTAGGGGATTTTGATATTTCGGTCGCGGCCTATCCTGAAGTGCATCCGGAGGCGAAAAGCGCGCAGGCGGACCTGATCAATCTCAAACGCAAGATTGACGCCGGCGCCAGCCGTGCCATCACACAGTTCTTTTTTGACGTGGAAAGCTATCTGCGCTTTCGCGATCGCTGCGTCACGACCGGCATCGATGTGGAAATCGTCCCCGGTATTCTGCCGGTGTCGAACTTCAAGCAATTGCAGCGTTTCGCCACCATGACCAATGTACGTGTGCCGAACTGGATGACCGCCATGTTCGAAGGGCTGGATAACGACCCGGAAACCCGCAAGATGGTCGGCGCGTCGATCGCCATGGATATGGTGAAGATCCTCAGCCGTGAAGGCGTGAAGGATTTCCATTTCTATACCCTGAACCGTTCGGAACTGAGCTATGCCATCTGCCATACGCTGGGCGTGCGCCCGGTGACGGCCGCCTGATTTCCTCGCCGATTATTGCGCTGAATGCCCGCCCGGAGATATCCGGGCGGGCATTCGTGCTTAAGGCATGGAGTGTTTGGCGTGAATAACGATATTCGAAAATAAAAAGCGCTATTCGAAAATAAAAAAAGGGCGGGCCGAAGCCCGCCAAAGTTTCGTTGGCTTTATAAAAATTTATGTGGTCAGGAATGTTTCGAGTTCTTCGCTGCCGCCGATATGGCGGCCGCCCATGAATACCTGGGGAACGGTGCTACGTCCGGTCACCGCCCGCAGGCTCACCGTGGTGGCATCCTTACCCAGCATGATTTCTTCGTATTGAATACCGCGATCCTGCAGCAACTGTTTGGCTTTGGCGCAAAACGGGCAGCCGGGTTTGGTAAACAGTGAAACAGATTCCTGAACCTTATAGTGAGGAGCAAGGTACTTCAGCATGGTGTCGGCGTCGGAAACTTCAAACGGGTCGCCCGGCTTGTTGGGTTCAACAAACATTTTCTCCACCACGCCGTGACGAACCAGCATGGAGTAGCGCCAGGAGCGGGGGCCGAAGCCCAGTTCCGCTTTTTCGACCAGCATGTTCATGGCGCGGGTGAATTCGCCGTTGCCATCGGGAATAAACGTAATGTTTTCTGCGTCTTGGTCGGCTTTCCAGGCATTCATCACAAAAGTATCGTTCACAGATACGCATAAAACCGCATCCACGCCAAATTGCTTGAATACCGCAGCCAACTCGTTATAGCGTGGCAAATGACTGGAAGAGCAGGTTGGTGTAAAGGCCCCTGGCAAGGAAAAGACGACCACGGTCTTGTTGTTGAAGAGTTCCCCGGTCGTCACGTCAACCCATTGATCCCCCTGACGGGTATGGAAAGTTACTGACGGAATTTTCTTGCCTTCTTGGCTTACAAACATTTTTCAGTCCCTGCTAGTCGAAACGTTCTGTTTGGCTGAATCCGTCAGTGATCAGGACTCGATTCGTTAGGGACATTATTCATTATCAAATGTTGATAGGACTAATCGTTCGTTGCTATCCTATCTATCGCTAGGGACTATCATGTTTAGGGGAATCAGGGCATGAATATTCGGGATTTAGAGTATCTGGTGGCATTGGCGGAGCATCGCCATTTTCGACGCGCAGCGGACTCCTGCCACGTCAGCCAGCCCACGCTGAGCGGCCAGATCCGCAAACTGGAAGACGAACTGGGGGTGATGCTGCTGGAGAGAACCAGCCGCAAAGTCCTGTTCACTCAGGCGGGGTTGCTGCTGGTCGAGCAGGCCAGAACCGTATTGCGTGAAGTGAAGGTGCTGAAGGAGATGGCCAGTCAGCAGGGCGAAACCATGTCCGGTCCGCTGCATATCGGCCTGATCCCGACGGTCGGCCCTTATCTGCTGCCCCAGATTATCCCGATGTTGCACCGCACTTTCCCGAAGCTGGAAATGTACCTGCATGAAGCCCAGACTCACCAACTGCTGGCCCAGCTCGACAGCGGCAAGTTGGATTGCGCCATTCTGGCGATGGTGAAAGAGTCGGAAGCGTTTATCGAAGTGCCGTTGTTTGACGAGCCGATGAAGCTGGCGATTTATCAGGATCACCCCTGGGCGAACCGCGAGCGGGTGGCGATGTCCGATTTGTCGGGCGAAAAACTGCTGATGCTGGAAGACGGGCACTGCCTGCGCGATCAGGCGATGGGATTTTGTTTCCAGGCGGGCGCGGACGAAGATACCCATTTCCGCGCCACCAGTCTGGAAACTCTGCGCAACATGGTAGCGGCGGGCAGCGGTATTACCCTGCTGCCGTCGCTGGCGGTGCCGCGGGAACGAGTGCGTGACGGCGTGTGCTATTTGCCTTGTTACAAACCGGAGCCCAAACGCACCATCGCACTGGTGTATCGTCCGGGCTCGCCGTTGCGCGGCCGTTATGAACAACTGGCCGATTCAGTGCGCGAGCACATGCAGCTCCACATGGAACAGCTGTCAAAACAGTCTGATTAATCAAAGCCAAAACGATTCGTTATCAAAAAACCGGTTGTTAAAACAACCGGTTTAAACCGTTCAGCGCCGCTACCCGATAGGCTTCGGCCATAGTCGGGTAGTTGAATGTGGTGTTCACAAAATACTCGATGGTATTGCCTTCGCCTTTCTGTTCCATGATGGCCTGACCGATGTGAATGATTTCGGCCGCGCGTTCGCCAAAGCAGTGAATGCCCAGAATCTGCTTGGTTTCGCGGTGGAACAGAATTTTCAGGCTACCGACGTTCATCCCGACAATTTGCGCTCGCGCCAGGTGCTTGAACTGGGCGCGGCCCACTTCATACGGCACTTTCATGGCGGTGAGTTCCTGCTCGGTTTTGCCGACGGAACTGATCTCCGGGATTGTGTAAATACCGGTGGGAATATCCTCGATCAGATGCGCGGTGGCGTCGCCTTTGGTGATGGCCTGCGCCGCGATGCGGCCCTGATCATAGGCGGCCGACGCCAGACTGGGATAACCGATCACATCGCCCACGGCGTAGATGTGCGCCTGAGCGGTCTGGTACATGCTGTTAACCTTCAATTGGCCGCGGCTGTCCGTTTCCAGCCCAATATTTTCCAGTCCCAGCGTTTCGGTGTTGCCGGTGCGTCCGTTGGCGTAGAGCAGGCAATCCGCCTTCATCTTTTTGCCTGATTTCAGATGGATGATGACGCCGTCATCCAGGCCTTCGATGCGTTCGAATTCCTCGTTGTGACGAATTACCACGCCGCTGTTCCAGAAGTGATAGGACAGCGCGTCGGACATCTCCTGATCGAGAAACGCCAGCAGCCGATCGCGGGTATTGATCAGATCGACCTTCACGTTCAACCCCCGGAAGATCGACGCATATTCGCAGCCGATCACCCCAGCACCGTAGATGATCACGTGTTTGGGTTCATAATCCAGATCGAGAATGGAGTCGCTGTCGTAGATGCGGGGATGATGGAAATCCACCCCGGCCGGATGATAAGGCCGCGAACCGGTGGCGATAATGATATTTGCGGCGGTCAGCGTATCGTGGGTGTCATCCGGGTAGAAGACCGCGACGGTATGCGCATCAATAAAACGCGCCTCGCCGGAAAACAGTTCGCAGTGATTACGTTCGTAGAAACCCTGGCGCATGCGGGTTTGCTGGCCGATCACGCTGTCGGCGTGACGCAGGATATCGGAAAATGAGGAACTGATGACGCGGGCGTTGTCGCTGTAGAGTGGGTTTTGATTGAATTCGATGATGCGGCTGACGGCGTGTCGGAGGGCTTTGGATGGGATGGTTCCCCAGTGGGTACAGCCACCGCCAACATTGTAATGCCGTTCTATCACGGCAATTTTCGCCCCTTGTTTGGCGAGCCCCATGGCCGCCCCTTCACCGCCCGGACCCGAACCAATCACGATGGCATCGTAATCGTATTGCTGTTGTATGGACATGGTAGGAACCACCTGTTTTTATACAAATTACTAACGCGATTGTAACATCGTCCTGCTGATAACCCAATCATCCCTGATATCCGTATGGGAACCGATGATCACATTTTTACTATGGCAAACTTTGGCGCAGTATGTGGAGAGTAAAGTTTGTTATAGTGCTTCCCTTGATTTAAGGAGAGCCGATGACTGCGGGCAGGATAATGGGTGTCAGAGCACAACAAAAAGAACGAACTCGTCGTTCCCTGATTGAGGCCGCTTTCAGCCAGTTAAGCGCTGAACGCAGTTTTGCCAGCCTGAGTTTGCGTGAGGTGGCTCGTGAAGCCGGCATTGCCCCTACCTCGTTTTATCGCCATTTCCGCGATGTGGACGAACTGGGGTTGACGATGGTGGATGAAAGCGGGTTGATGCTGCGCCAGCTGATGCGGCAGGCGCGCCAGCGTATCGTCAAAAGCGGCGGCAGCGTGATCAGAACATCGGTATCGACGTTCATGGAATTCATCGGTAATAACCCCAACGCCTTTCGGCTGCTGTTGCGCGAACGTTCCGGTACTTCAGCGGCATTCCGTGCTGCCGTGGCGCGTGAAATTCAGCATTTTATCGCTGAACTGGCGGACTATCTTGAAGTCGAAAATCATATCCCGCGCAGCTTCGCGGAGGCACAGGCGGAAGCGATGGTGATCATCGTATTCAGCGCCGGCGCTGAAGCGCTGGATGTGGACATAGAGCAGCGACGCCAGCTGGAAGAGCGGCTGGTGTTGCAGTTGCGCATGATTGCCAAAGGCGCCTATTACTGGTATCGCAAAGAGCAGGGTAAGGGGTTTGCCTACCCTGAGGGATAATCAGAGGAAAAGTCATGACAGAGCAGATAAATTCAGAGAAAAGTACGCTGGTGCTGGCGCTGGCGGCCGGTTTGTCCGCGAATGGTTCCTTTGTCGCCGTGTTCAGTTCTATCGTGCCGTTTTCCATCTTTCCGCTGATTGCGCTGGTTCTGTCGGTGTACTGTCTGCATCAGCGTTACATGCATCATGCCATGCCAAAAGGCACGCCGCTGCTGGCGGCGGGCTGTTTCCTGTTCGGTTTGCTGCTTTACAGCGCTATTGTGCGCGCCGAGTACCCGCAAATCGGCTCCAATTTCGTGCCGTCAATCCTGTGCGTGGTGCTGGCGCTGTGGCTGGTAGTGAAGCTGCGGGCCCGCAAGCCCGACAGTGAAACCAACACGCCTTAATCCGTAGTGAGGTTATTGACGCTTTTCCAGTAACACGCCGCATTCCATGTGGTGGGTATAAGGGAACTGGTCAAACAGCGCCAACTGGCTGATTCGGTGCGTCTGACTTAGGGTTTCCAGGTTGGCGCACAGCGTTTCCGGGTTGCAGGAGATGTACAGAATGCGCGGGTACGCCTGCACCAGTTTTACGGTGCCGTCGTCCAGGCCGCTGCGGGGCGGATCGACAAAAATGGTTTCACAGCGATAGCCGCTCAGATCGATGCCTTGCAGGCGGTTGAACTGACGCACGCCGTTCATGGCCTGGGTGAATTCCTCCGCCGCCATGCGAATAATCTGTACGTTATCAATCTGGTTGGCGGCAATATTGTACTGCGCCGCCGCGACCGATGGCTTGGCGATTTCGGTTGCCAGCACCCGCTCGAAATTGCGCGCCAGCGCCAGCGAAAAGTTACCGTTGCCGCAGTACAGTTCCAGCAGATCGCCTTTCGACCCCTGGGTCACCGATAGCGCCCACTCCAGCATCTGGATATTCATCATCGCATTGGGTTGGGTGAAGCTGTTTTCCACCTGACGATAAATCATCTGACGGCCGGCGACCGGCAGGCACTCGTCCACGTAGTCCCGATCCAGACAGATTTTGGTTTTGGTGGCGCGGCCAATCAGTTGCAGGGCAAAACCCTGACTGCGCAGTTGATCACGCAGGAGGCGGGCGTGCTGCTGCCATTCGTCATCCAGCGCTTTGTGGTAGAGCAACGAAACTGCAATCTCACCGCTAAGCGTGGAGAGATAATCAATCTGAAACAGCTTGCGCCGCAGTACCGGCTCGGCCCGCAGGGCACTGAGCAGCGCCGGCATCAGGCGGTTGATCAACTCGCTGGCGGCCGGAAACTGATCGACGCGGATCCGCTGTTTGGTCTGCTGATCAAACATAATGTGGTACAAGTCATCGCCATCATGCCAGATCCGAAATTCCGCCCGCATCCGGTAGTGACTGACCGGCGATCGGAACACGGCCGGCGCCGGCGCATCGAATGGCGCCATCATGGCTCCGAGGCGCCCGGTTTTTTCTTCAAGCTGGGCGTCATACTGGTCGATGGGCAGAATCTCTGGCGTCATGATGGTCTCATCTGAAAAACGGCTGGGATAAGGTGGCGATGTTGTCAGGGCGCGATTGTAGGGCATCCAGAAGGGATGTCCAGCCTTGTTGCACGGATTCTCTTATCCAAAATGGAAGTCTAGACATCCACCTGCCTCGATCGTAGCATGGGCGTCCGGTCTTGCCTCGCAGGTGAAAAGGGAATCCAGTGCGAATCTGGAACTGACGCGCAGCGGTAAGGGGAATGGGCGACGATAGCGTGATGCGGACACTGTCCTGACGGATGGGAAGTCATCGCCGCCTAGCCAGTCATCATGGCATAACCCCGAGTCCGAAGACCTGCCGGAATACGTCGCAATGTTTCATGGTCATCGCGTGCTATCGATCATGAGGGTGCGGCATCCTGCCAATTCAGTTTGGATGCTTATAATGTTTACTAAAAAAACCACAATGCTGGCGGCGATGGTAGCCACAGCTTTTTCAGGATGGGCGCAGGGTAGCGACAACACACAGCAAAACAGCAATGACGCAATGGTGGTAACCGCCAACCGTTTTCCCCAGCCGATTTCTTCCGTACTGGCGCCCACTACCGTGGTGACGCGTGATGATATTGATCGTTGGCAGTCGAAGAATGTTCTGGAAGTGATAAAACGTTTGCCTGGCGTCGATATCGCGCAGAATGGTGGTCTGGGGCAGAGTGCCTCCATTTATATTCGTGGCTCAGAAGCTCGCCATACGTTGGTTCTAATCGATGGTGTTCCATTAGCTAAACCGGGTATCACTGGTGTTGCTGATTTTAATCAGATACCGATGTCACTGGTACAACGTATTGAGTTTATTCGAGGACCGCGTTCTGCTGTTTATGGCGCTGATGCGATTGGTGGGGTGATCAACATCATTACGCAATCAGACAAAAATGGGGGAACATTAGAAACAGGGATAGGCAGTAACCATTACCAGCAATATAACGGCAGTTGGCGTCAGGCTCTCACAGATAAGACGACATTAACGTTGGCTGGGGCTTATCAGGATACTAAAGGATTCAATATTCGTCCGGCGTCGGTCTATAGTCCGGATAGCGATCGCGATGGTTGGCGTAATAAATCTTTCTGGGGCGGTGTAGACCATCATTTTAATGAGCAATGGTCTGCTTTTATCCGTGGGTATGGTTACGGTTCGAACAGTGATTATGATGTTGGAGGCCCCAATAGCGCTGATGAACAGCAAATCTACAATCATACCTATGATACTGGTGTGCGTTTTATGCGGGGAGACTTTGCTTCGCAACTAATAGCCAGCTATCAGAAATACAATTTTCTAAACTATCTGGGTACAGAAGGGCGATATGGGGATGCCAGCTCTTTAGATAAGATGGAACAGCGTAATTTGCAATGGGGAAATACCTACCGTATTGGTCAGGGAATGCTCAGTGCTGGGTTAGATTGGCAGCAACAGAAATTATTTTCTGAGGGTGTTAACTTTAATACCGCGGTCAGGGAATCCAACGATTACAAGAGAGATAATACGGGCATCTATCTGACTGCTCAGCAACAAATAAGCTCTGTCACTATTGAAGGATCCTTACGCAGTGACGACAACGAGCAATTTGGTCGTCATGGTACTTGGCAAACTGCTGCGGGCTGGGAGTTTTTGCCGGATTACAAATTGACGCTTTCTTATGGTACTGGATTCCAGGCTCCAACATTGGGGCAGATGTTTGGACAAAAATACAACGATATCCTTCCTAACAAAAACCTGAAACCTGAAGAATCCAAACAGTGGGAAACTGGACTTGAAGGGATCACAGGGCCTTTGAACTGGCGCTTGTCTGCATATCGCAACGAAATTACTAATCTGATCACTTACTCGTCTGATCCGGTTACATTTCAGGGAACTTACAGCAATATCAAGGCTGCGACGTTAAAAGGTGTTGAATGGACTGGGCAATTTGATACTGGCATTTTCAATCATCAGATTACGCTTGGTTATCTTGATGCGCGACGGGATGAAGATCATGAAGTCCTCGCACGCCGAGCTAAGCAGCAAGCCAAGTATCAACTTGGCTGGAAGGTTTATGATCTGGATGTTGATGTAAGTTACCAATATTTCAGCAAACGCTATGACAACAATACCAATGAGTTTGCATCTACACAGCGTCAGTTACCAAGCTATAGTACAGTCGATATTGCTGCGTCATATCCCGTCACCTCACATCTGACAGTTCGTGCTAGAATAGCCAACCTGTTCGATAAGAATTATGAGACGGTATATGGCTACCGAACTGCAGGGCGAGAATACTATCTCACCGGAAGCTATAGTTTCTGATTTACCCGCCCGCCCCACGGTCCTTGTATTTGATTCCGGGGTGGGCGGTTTGTCTGTTTATGATGAAGTTCGCAACCTACTGCCGGACTTACATTATATCTACGCCTTTGATAACGAGGCTTTTCCCTACGGAGAAAAGCCTGAGCAATTTATCATTGAGCGCGTGGTGTCTATCGTTGACGCGGTGGAAAAACAACATCCGCTGTCATTGGTCATCATTGCCTGTAATACAGCCAGTACGATTTCACTCCCGGCATTGCGTGCGCGCTTTAATTTCCCCGTCGTTGGTGTGGTGCCCGCGGTAAAACCGGCTGCCAAATTGACCCGGAACGGCGTCGTTGGGTTGCTGGCGACGCGTGCCACGGTCCAGCGTCCTTATACGCACGAATTAATTTCCCGCTTTGCCAATGACTGTCAGATTCTGCTGCTGGGGTCTGCAGAGTTGGTTGAATGGGGGGAGGCCAAACTTCAGGGGGAAACGGTACCTGAGGACGCGTTGCGGAAAATCCTCAAGCCCTGGCTGAAATTGTCGGAACCCCCGGATACGGTCGTTCTGGGATGTACTCATTTCCCTCTGTTATCGGAAGAGTTGCAGCAGGTATTGCCTGACGGCACACGGCTTGTCGATTCGGGCTCCGCTATTGCGCGCAGAACAGCATGGCTGATTGAGCATCTGGAGAATCCGAAATTGTCGACAGAGCGCAATCTGGCTTACTGTTTATCGATTACACCTAAGGTCGCGACACTGTTGCCTGTTCTGCGCCGTTATGGTTTCAGTTCGCTGGAACGATTAACGCTTTTGCCTGCTGGCGAATAAATATTGAGCGGTCAAAATTATTTTTGAAATTAGTGCTTGTCAGCGACGGAGAAGTCCCTATAATGCGCCTCCACTGACACGGCAACGGCAACAAACCGAAGCGGTTTCAGTAAGAAATCAGGCGCATATCGCTTGACTTCTTTTCGGGAAAGCATAATATATGCGACCCGCGACCACGGTAAGTGGTCATGCTCTTTAACAATCAATCAGACAATCTGTGTGGGCACTCGCAGGACGCTTCACTAAAATATTTGTGAAAAGTCTTGAAGAGTGACAACAGTTAATTCATACGAACTAACAGTAAATTCTTTGAGCACGTTTTCTTCGGAAAACACATCAAACTTTAAATTGAAGAGTTTGATCATGGCTCAGATTGAACGCTGGCGGCAGGCCTAACACATGCAAGTCGAGCGGCAGCGGGGGGAAGCTTGCTTCCCCGCCGGCGAGCGGCGGACGGGTGAGTAATGTCTGGGGATCTGCCTGATGGAGGGGGATAACTACTGGAAACGGTAGCTAATACCGCATAACGTCGCAAGACCAAAGTGGGGGACCTTCGGGCCTCACGCCATCGGATGAACCCAGATGGGATTAGCTAGTAGGTGGGGTAACGGCTCACCTAGGCGACGATCCCTAGCTGGTCTGAGAGGATGACCAGCCACACTGGAACTGAGACACGGTCCAGACTCCTACGGGAGGCAGCAGTGGGGAATATTGCACAATGGGGGAAACCCTGATGCAGCCATGCCGCGTGTGTGAAGAAGGCCTTCGGGTTGTAAAGCACTTTCAGCGGGGAGGAAGGCGACAAGGTTAATAACCTTGTCGATTGACGTTACCCGCAGAAGAAGCACCGGCTAACTCCGTGCCAGCAGCCGCGGTAATACGGAGGGTGCAAGCGTTAATCGGAATGACTGGGCGTAAAGCGCACGCAGGCGGTCTGTTAAGTTGGATGTGAAATCCCCGGGCTTAACCTGGGAACTGCATTCAAAACTGACAGGCTAGAGTCTCGTAGAGGGGGTAGAATTCCAGGTGTAGCGGTGAAATGCGTAGAGATCTGGAGGAATACCGGTGGCGAAGGCGGCCCCCTGGACGAAGACTGACGCTCAGGTGCGAAAGCGTGGGGAGCAAACAGGATTAGATACCCTGGTAGTCCACGCTGTAAACGATGTCGATTTGGAGGTTGTGCCCTTGAGGCGTGGCTTCCGGAGCTAACGCGTTAAATCGACCGCCTGGGGAGTACGGCCGCAAGGTTAAAACTCAAATGAATTGACGGGGGCCCGCACAAGCGGTGGAGCATGTGGTTTAATTCGATGCAACGCGAAGAACCTTACCTACTCTTGACATCCAGCGAAGACTGCAGAGATGCGGTCGTGCCTTCGGGAACGCTGAGACAGGTGCTGCATGGCTGTCGTCAGCTCGTGTTGTGAAATGTTGGGTTAAGTCCCGCAACGAGCGCAACCCTTATCCTCTGTTGCCAGCACTACGGGTGGGAACTCAGGGGAGACTGCCGGTGATAAACCGGAGGAAGGTGGGGATGACGTCAAGTCATCATGGCCCTTACGAGTAGGGCTACACACGTGCTACAATGGCGTATACAAAGAGAAGCGACCTCGCGAGAGCAAGCGGACCTCATAAAGTACGTCGTAGTCCGGATTGGAGTCTGCAACTCGACTCCATGAAGTCGGAATCGCTAGTAATCGTAGATCAGAATGCTACGGTGAATACGTTCCCGGGCCTTGTACACACCGCCCGTCACACCATGGGAGTGGGTTGCAAAAGAAGTAGGTAGCTTAACCTTCGGGAGGGCGCTTACCACTTTGTGATTCATGACTGGGGTGAAGTCGTAACAAGGTAACCGTAGGGGAACCTGCGGTTGGATCACCTCCTTACCGAGCTGAAGTGCCTGCGTGGTGTCCACACAGATTGTCTGATGAAGTAAACGAGCGGTAAAACCTTATAGGCTTGTAGCTCAGGTGGTTAGAGCGCACCCCTGATAAGGGTGAGGTCGGTGGTTCAAGTCCACTCAGGCCTACCAGATTTCTCCTGATACTGCGTTGTGAAATAGCCCGCATACTGATGTATGCGCCGTCATTCCACGCCTTGTCTCAGAAGAAATTACGGGTAAAGGTTTACGTGTTGCATTCTATGGGGCTATAGCTCAGCTGGGAGAGCGCCTGCTTTGCACGCAGGAGGTCTGCGGTTCGATCCCGCATAGCTCCACCATTTACGAATGACTTCAGAGTATACTGGCGACAGTATGCTGCGAAGTATTCTGCTCTTTAACAATCCGGAACAAGCTGAAAATTTGAAACGACGGCATATGAATGTGAATTCGTATGTTGTTCGAGTCTCTCAATATACCCGCATCCCGAGACACTTTCGGGTTGTGAGGTTAAGCGACTAAGCGTACACGGTGGATGCCTAGGCAGTCAGAGGCGATGAAGGGCGTGCTAATCTGCGAAAAGCGTCGGCAAGGTGATATGAACCGTTATACCCGACGATACCCGAATGGGGAAACCCAGTGTGACTCGTCACACTATCATTAACTGAATCCATAGGTTAATGAGGCGAACCGGGGGAACTGAAACATCTCAGTACCCCGAGGAAAAGAAATCAACCGAGATTCCCCCAGTAGCGGCGAGCGAACGGGGAGCAGCCCAGAACCTGAATCGGCTTGTGTGTCAGTGGAAGCGTCTGGAAAGTCGCACGATACAGGGTGAAAGTCCCGTACACGAAGATGCACAGGCCGTGAGTTCGATGAGTAGGGCGGGACACGTGGTATCCTGTCTGAACATGGGGGGACCATCCTCCAAGGCTAAATACTCCTGACTGACCGATAGTGAACCAGTACCGTGAGGGAAAGGCGAAAAGAACCCCGGCGAGGGGAGTGAAATAGAACCTGAAACCGTGTACGTACAAGCAGTGGGAGCACCTTTTGGGTGTGACTGCGTACCTTTTGTATAATGGGTCAGCGACTTATATTCTGTAGCAAGGTTAACCGTATAGGGGAGCCGCAGGGAAACCGAGTCTTAACTGGGCGTTAAGTTGCAGGGTATAGACCCGAAACCCGGTGATCTAGCCATGGGCAGGTTGAAGGTTGGGTAACACTAACTGGAGGACCGAACCGACTAATGTTGAAAAATTAGCGGATGACTTGTGGCTGGGGGTGAAAGGCCAATCAAACCGGGAGATAGCTGGTTCTCCCCGAAAGCTATTTAGGTAGCGCCTCGTGAATTCATCTCCGGGGGTAGAGCACTGTTTCGGCTAGGGGGCCATCCCGGCTTACCAACCCGATGCAAACTGCGAATACCGGAGAATGTTATCACGGGAGACACACGGCGGGTGCTAACGTCCGTCGTGAAGAGGGAAACAACCCAGACCGCCAGCTAAGGTCCCAAAGTCATGGTTAAGTGGGAAACGATGTGGGAAGGCCCAGACAGCCAGGATGTTGGCTTAGAAGCAGCCATCATTTAAAGAAAGCGTAATAGCTCACTGGTCGAGTCGGCCTGCGCGGAAGATGTAACGGGGCTAAAACCATGCACCGAAGCTGCGGCAGCGACGCTTAGGCGTTGTTGGGTAGGGGAGCGTTCTGTAAGCCGTTGAAGGTGGACTGTGAGGTCTGCTGGAGGTATCAGAAGTGCGAATGCTGACATAAGTAACGATAATGCGGGTGAAAAACCCGCACGCCGGAAGACCAAGGGTTCCTGTCCAACGTTAATCGGGGCAGGGTGAGTCGACCCCTAAGGCGAGGCTGAAAAGCGTAGTCGATGGGAAACAGGTTAATATTCCTGTACTTGGTGTTACTGCGAAGGGGGGACGGAGAAGGCTATGTCATCCGGGCGACGGTTGTCCCGGTTTAAGCGTGCAGGTGGGTGGACCAGGTAAATCCGGTCTGCTGTCAACACTGAGGCGTGATGACGAGGTACTACGGTACCGAAGTGACAGATGCCCTGCTTCCAGGAAAAGCCTCTAAGCATCAGGTAACATTGAATCGTACCCCAAACCGACACAGGTGGTCAGGTAGAGAATACTCAGGCGCTTGAGAGAACTCGGGTGAAGGAACTAGGCAAAATGGTGCCGTAACTTCGGGAGAAGGCACGCTGGGCATGGTGAAGTCCCTTGCGGACGGAGCTGAGCCCAGTCGCAGATACCAGCTGGCTGCAACTGTTTAATAAAAACACAGCACTGTGCAAACACGAAAGTGGACGTATACGGTGTGACGCCTGCCCGGTGCCGGAAGGTTAATTGATGGGGTTATCCGTAAGGAGAAGCTCTTGATCGAAGCCCCGGTAAACGGCGGCCGTAACTATAACGGTCCTAAGGTAGCGAAATTCCTTGTCGGGTAAGTTCCGACCTGCACGAATGGCGTAATGATGGCCAGGCTGTCTCCACCCGAGACTCAGTGAAATTGAACTCGCTGTGAAGATGCAGTGTACCCGCGGCAAGACGGAAAGACCCCGTGAACCTTTACTATAGCTTGACACTGAACCTTGAGCCTTGATGTGTAGGATAGGTGGGAGGCTTTGAAGTGTGGACGCCAGTCTGCATGGAGCCAACCTTGAAATACCACCCTTTAATGTTTGATGTTCTAACGTGGACCCGTGAACCGGGTTGCGGACAGTGTCTGGTGGGTAGTTTGACTGGGGCGGTCTCCTCCCAAAGAGTAACGGAGGAGCACGAAGGTTAGCTAATCCTGGTCGGACATCAGGAGGTTAGTGCAAAGGCATAAGCTAGCTTGACTGCGAGAGTGACGGCTCGAGCAGGTGCGAAAGCAGGTCTTAGTGATCCGGTGGTTCTGAATGGAAGGGCCATCGCTCAACGGATAAAAGGTACTCCGGGGATAACAGGCTGATACCGCCCAAGAGTTCATATCGACGGCGGTGTTTGGCACCTCGATGTCGGCTCATCACATCCTGGGGCTGAAGTAGGTCCCAAGGGTATGGCTGTTCGCCATTTAAAGTGGTACGCGAGCTGGGTTTAGAACGTCGTGAGACAGTTCGGTCCCTATCTGCCGTGGGCGCTGGAAGATTGAGGGGGGTTGCTCCTAGTACGAGAGGACCGGAGTGAACGCACCACTGGTGTTCGGGTTGTGATGCCAATTGCATTGCCCGGTAGCTAAGTGCGGAAGAGATAACCGCTGAAAGCATCTAAGCGGGAAACTTGCCCCGAGATGAGTCTTCCCTGGGAACTTGATTCCCCTGAAGGGACGTTCGAGACGAGGACGTTGATAGGCTGGGTGTGTAAGCGTAGCGATACGTTGAGCTAACCAGTACTAATGACCCGGGAGGCTTAACCTTACAACACCGAAGGTGTTTTGGTGAGAGAGACGAGAAAGAATTTGGCTTGTTCGACGGATGGATTCTGATGGTTGTGCGGCGCGGTAGCGTGGGCATGACGGTTGGAATGAAAAGAATTTGCCTGGCGGCGAGAGCGCGGTGGTCCCACCTGACCCCATGCCGAACTCAGAAGTGAAACGCCGTAGCGCCGATGGTAGTGTGGGGTCTCCCCATGCGAGAGTAGGGAACTGCCAGGCATCAAATTGTGGTGTAAGAAAACACCGGTTATCGGATTGACTCCTCTGATAACGTACAGAATCGGTGGTGCGGTAGTTCAGTCGGTTAGAATACCGGCCTGTCACGCCGGGGGTCGCGGGTTCGAGTCCCGTCCGCACCGCCACCCTATTTAGGGGCGTAGTTCAATTGGTAGAGCACCGGTCTCCAAAACCGGGTGTTGGGAGTTCGAGCCTCTCCGCCCCTGCCAAACCAAAAATAGCCCTTCACGGTAGCGTGAAGGGTTTTTTTTCGTCCATTAATTTTTCATTTCATATTTTCCCCTTTTGATAAGCATGCCAATGATGCATTTTCACGACTATTTATTAAGGAAGTGCGTCTGGCTAGCCTCCCGTGAGTGGCTGCATCATAATACAGAACTGTTGCCATCCTTCATGATGGCGCATGTCTTAATGAAATCTGGAGTGTGTAACGGCTCTTCACAGACCGGTATACCTGCGAAGAATAATGCCTGGTTAATGAGGTCTATCGATCTTCCGAAAGCCCTTAGGACTTTCAGGTAGATCGCATAGTGCATTGATAATGGTTTAAGAAGCGATATTCAGTGGGGTTTTCAGTAACTGTTTAATCAGCTCCTGTTGATCGCTGTTTCCAAGCCAAACCGCATAGCAGGGGCGAACCACGATATTGGCCTCAGGAATCGGGTGCAGTTCAGGATAGTGCTGCGACCAGTCGCTGGGGAGAAATGCACAACCACCGATGGTTGCCATCAATTGCCGCGTCAGGTGTGCGGAAGACGTGGTGAGCGACGGTACCTGATCTCCGGGCAGCCAGTGATTCTCATACTGATGGAAATCTGCCCCCCATTCCAGCCTGATATAAGGTCGTTCCTCTGCTGATACATTATCGGTAGTAAACAGAGACAAAGAAAAATTGCCTAATAACTGACAAGAAAGTTCGTCCATCTTCGGCGATTCGGTAGTAATCAGTAAATCCAACTGACGTTCATGGAGTTGCTTAATCAGCGTTTGTCGCTGTGCGATTCTTGCCTCTAGCTGCAGCAGCGGGCGTTGCTGATAGAGTTCATTTAGCCAGGGCGTCAGGAACGCCTCCCAGAGCGAAGCCGTAGCGCCTATGGAAAGCTGGCTGTGCTGTTGGGAACGAGCGACCTCTTTCTTGGCTATTTGCCAGGTGCCGATCAGGTTTTCCGCATAAGGCAGCAGACGTTCGCCGGCGGGCGTCAGGCGAATATTGTTACGGTGCCGGGTGAACAAATTGGCGCCCAGTTGATTTTCAAGTTGCCTGATACGAAAGCTCACCGCTGACTGCGTCAGATACAATGATTCGGCCGCTCGGCCGAAGTGTCTTGTCCGGCTGACTTCCAGAAAGGTTTTCAGTAAGTCGGTATCCATGCTTTCCTCCAAAATTTTTTGTCGTCATGATTTAAATGTTTTGTTTTACAGGAAGTCAAGCCTATCTAATACTCCGCGCCATAAACGGCACGACCATATGAGAATTAGGAGCGTGTAAGATGGCGGAAAGCTTCTCAACAACCAGTCGTTTTTTTGATAACAAATTCTATCCACGTGGTTTTTCCCGGCATGGTGACTTTACGATTAAAGAAGCTCAACTGCTGGAGCGTCATGGACAGGCATTTAACGAACTTGATTCGGGCAAACGTCATCCGGTGACAGAGGAAGAGATTCAGTTTGTTGCTGTATGCCGCGGTGAGCGCGCAGCACAGACCGAATTGGAAAAAATCTGGGCGAAGTACGTCAGCCGTATTCGTCGTCCTAAACGTTTCCATACGCTGTCTGGCGGCAAGCCGCAAATGGACACCGTGGAAGAGTACACAGAAAGCGATGACTAATCTGAATGGGGCTCCGGCCCCATTTTTATTTCTGCCGCAGATTAACTGACGCTGGCTCGGGTTCATGCCAGGCTCTTGTGCAACTGAATTAGCAGACGATCCATACAACGATAGCTGAGCGCTTCCGACAAATGAGTACGATGAATCTGATCTTCTCCTCCCAGGTCGGCAATCGTGCGCGAGACTTTCAGTATCCGGTGCCAGGCTCTGACCGACAGCCCTAATTTGCTCATCACTTCTTCCAGGTACGCCGCATCCTCGCTTTTCAACCGACAGTGACAGGCGATGTCATCCGATTTCATGTGTGCGTTGATTCTGCCGATACGGGCTAACTGCCGCCTTCTGGCTTCAAATACCCGTTCCCGCACGGTTGCGCTGTCCTCGCCAATGCGTGTTTGCTGGCGAAGAATACCGGGGGGCAGTAATGGCACCTCAATGGATAAATCAAAGCGATCCAGAAATGGACCGGATAGCCGGTTGAGGTAACGCAGAATTTGCTGTGCCGGCATGCGATTGTGGATGCCCTGATAGTGACCTGATGGACTGGGATTCATTGCGGCCACCAACTGAAAACGGGCAGGATAGCAGACTTTGGCGCGAGTACGGGAAATCACGATTTCGCCTGATTCCAACGGTTCCCGCAGCGAGTCCAGTACCCGTCGTTCAAATTCCGGCAACTCATCCAGAAATAACACGCCATTATGCGCCAGCGAGATCTCGCCAGGTTTGGGCAGTACGCCGCCGCCGACCAGCGCAGTAATGGATGCGGTATGGTGAGGAGAACGAAACGGCCGGTTACGCCATTGCGACAGGCTGGGCTGAATATCAATCAGGCTGTTGATGGCGGCGCTTTCCAGCGCTTCCTCATCATCAAGCGGCGGCAACAAACCGGGTAGACGGCTGGCCAGCATGGTTTTGCCGGTGCCCGGCGGGCCGAGCAACAGCAGGTTATGTCCGCCCGCCGCCGCAATTTCCAGCGCGCGTTTGGCTTGTTCCTGACCGATGATGTCCTTCAGGTCCGCTATCGGCGTATGGGCCGGCGTTTTAGACGTAATATCGCTGCCACGCAGCAGCGGCGTTTCGCCTTGCAAAAAGGCGCAGACCTGCAGCAGGTGATTAGCCAGCAATGTATCGCCATGTGGAACCAGAGTGATTTCCATTTTGTTGTCTTCCGGCAGAATCAGCCCCCGGCCTGCTTTTTGTGCTTCCATCGCCGCCGGAATAGCGCCATGAACGCCTCTCAGGCTGCCCGACAGCCCGAGTTCGCCAAGGAACTCATACTGAGCAAGTTTCTCGCCGGCAATCTGTTCTGAGGCTGCCAGAATGGCCAGGGCGATGGGGAGGTCATATCGTCCCCCTTCTTTCGGCAGGTCCGCAGGCGCCAGGTTGACGGTAATCCGCTTGGCGGGAAAGGTGAAGCCACAGTTGATCAGAGCGCTACGCACCCGATCTCGTGCCTCCTTGACCGTGGTTTCCGGTAAGCCGACCAGTGTCAGTGCGGGCAGGCCATTACTGATATGCACTTCAATCGAAACTTCCGGCGCCTGCATACCGATGGTGGCTCGCGTGTAGGTCACAGCCAGTGTCATTGCTCATTCCTCCCTGTGAGGTGGGCATCATGCCGGTCCGGCCGCTTTGTGACATCGTAGTGATGACCACTTTGCGAGGCGTCGCTATAAAACAATCTGCTATTTCAGGCGGGATTCATAAAATTGTGTGCGTGCTTCCTGCTGTCGTTAATAAAAAGTTACAAGGTGGCCGTATTCGCAACAGATTCATACCGAACACAGCATTGCCCGATTGTCACGAGAGGCGTATTTAACAAATATTTAAAATATCATCTGCGATTTTCACATCGCCTCATCGACTGCGGCATCGCTTGCCGTTCAGCCTGTTAATGACGTGAAGCTGTCTCACTATCAGGATAAAAATTATGTTTGGTTGGACTGCCCTGCAACGTAATGCAGCGATTGCCAGCTTTTTAAGCTGGGCGCTGGATGCATTTGATTTCTTCATTCTGGTTTTTCTGCTTAGCGAACTCGCCCATGCCTTTTCCGTCAGCATGGAACAGGTGACGCTGGCCATTCTGCTGACGCTAGCCGTTCGTCCTATCGGCGCGTTGCTGTTGGGACGGTTGGCGGAGAAGTTTGGTCGCAAGCCGATTTTGATGCTGAACATCGTGCTGTTCTCGGTGTTTGAGCTGTTATCCGCCGCAGCGCCGAGTATTACGGTATTTCTGCTGTTGAGAGTGCTGTATGGCGTGGCGATGGGAGGAATTTGGGGCGTGGCGTCCTCACTGGCGATGGAAACCATTCCTGACCGCTCCCGTGGGTTGATGTCAGGCATTTTTCAGGCCGGTTATCCGTTTGGTTACTTGCTGGCGGCGGTGGTTTACGGATTGTTGTTTGATCAGGTCGGCTGGCGCGGCATGTTTATCATCGGCGCGGTTCCTATTTTGCTGCTGCCGTTTATTTATTTCTGTGTGGAAGAGTCGCCGGTATGGCGGGCTGCCCGGGTACGTAAGGAAAGCACGGCGTTATTGCCGGTGTTAAAGACGCACTGGAAACTTTGTCTTTATCTGGTGGTGCTGATGGCGTCGTTCAATTTCTTTAGCCACGGCACGCAGGACCTGTATCCGGCATTTTTGAAAATCCAGCATGGTTTTGACGCGAAAACCGTCAGTATGATCGCCATCGGCTACAATATTGCCTCGATCATCGGCGGCATCTTTTTCGGTACGCTGTCGGAGCGCATTGGTCGGAAGAAAGCGATTATGGCGGCGGCGTTGCTGGCATTGCCGGTGATCCCGCTGTGGGCGTTCTCGCACGGGCCCTGGGCGCTGGGGTTGGGCGCGTTTTTGATGCAGTTCATGGTGCAGGGCGCCTGGGGCGTGATCCCGACCTTCCTGAATGAGCTGGTGCCGAGCAACACGCGGGCGGTGCTCCCCGGTTTTGTCTACCAGCTTGGCAACCTGATTGCATCGGTTAATGCCACGCTGCAGGCGAGCATTGCCGAAGCCCACAACCATAACTATGCGCTCGCTATGGCGATGGTCGCCGGAGTGGTGGCGATCATGATTGCCGTGCTGGCAGCGTTTTCCGAACGAAAGTGGACGGCAAAAAGCACGATGTCGCATGTGGCGGGTTAATGCATGAATAATAAGCCGTTTTGTGATGCTTATCGGTTGGCTGGCTCAATAGTTGCGGAAAAAAAGAGTTGTCATGGCGGGGCTTGCTGTGATAACTCTGTAGGTATTCGTTCGACAGTAGATTAATGAACAACCTGAAATGAAAGCCTTCAACCTGGTGATTAGCCTAGTCGTGATTAGCGTGGTGGTGATTATTATCCCACCGTGCGGGGCTGCACTTGGACGAAGAATGGCTTAGAAATCAAGGCCGAATTCAAGAAAACCCCCGCACCGAAAGGTCGGGGGTTTTTTTATGGGCCGGCAATCGCAACAAGGGAGCAGATAATGTCGAGTAGCATAAAATCCTGTTTTCCCCAGATAGAGTCGGGGAAATAACTATGAATGGTGCGCAGTGGGTGGTACAAGCGTTGCGGGCGCAGGGAGTGGAGACCGTATTCGGTTATCCAGGTGGCGCGATTATGCCGGTCTATGATGCGTTGTACGACGGCGGCGTGGAACACCTGCTCTGTCGCCATGAGCAGGGGGCAGCCATGGCCGCCATCGGTTATGCCCGCTCCACCGGCAACGTTGGAGTTTGCATTGCGACGTCCGGCCCCGGCGCGACCAATCTGATTACCGGCCTGGCGGATGCGTTGCTGGATTCAGTACCCATTGTGGCGATTACCGGTCAGGTTGGTTCGGCTCTGATCGGGACCGATGCCTTTCAGGAGATCGATGTACTCGGCCTCTCGCTGGCCTGCACCAAACACAGTTTTCTGGTTGACTCCATCGCGTCGTTGCCGGAGATCATGGCTGAAGCTTTCGCCGTGGCCCGCAGCGGGCGCCCCGGCCCGGTGCTGATTGATATTCCTAAGGATATTCAATTGGCGGAAGGGGATTTCTCTCCGTGTTTCATGCCGGTGGATGACGTTATGCCCTTTTCGACCCAGCAGGTCGCGGAAGCGCGGGCGATGCTGGCGCGAGCGAAAAAACCGGTGCTGTATGTGGGGGGCGGCGTAGGAATGGCGCAGGCGGTTCCGGCGCTGCGCTCATTTATCGAAACGTCCCGGATTCCCGCCGTGGCGACCCTGAAAGGGTTGGGCGCGGTGGAGAAAGACTACCCGTATTATCTCGGTATGATCGGCATGCACGGCACCCGCGCCGCCAACCTGCTGGTACAAGAGTGCGACTTGCTGGTCGCCGTCGGCGCGCGCTTTGATGACCGCGTGACCGGTAAACTGAGCGCGTTTGCGCCGCATGCCAACGTGATCCACATGGATATCGATCCGGCGGAGCTGAATAAACTGCGGCAGGCGCACGTGGCGCTGCGTGGTGATCTGAATCAACTGCTGCCGGCGTTGCAACAGCCGTTGGATATCGCTGACTGGCGTCAGCAGGCGGCGATGATGAAAGCTGAATACGACTGGCGTTATGACCATCCGGGTGAAGCCATTTATGCTCCGGCGCTGCTCCGCACCCTGGCGGACCGTATGCCGGCCGAAACGGTGATCACTACCGATGTCGGGCAGCACCAGATGTGGGCCGCCCAGCATATGCATTTCACCCGCCCGGAAAATTTCATCACTTCAAGCGGTCTTGGCACCATGGGATTCGGCGTGCCGGCGGCGGTCGGCGCTCAGGTGGCGCGTCCCGACGATACCGTAATCTGTATTTCCGGTGACGGCTCTTTCATGATGAATGTGCAGGAGCTCGGCACCATCAAGCGAAAACGTCTGCCGCTGAAAATCGTGTTGATGGACAATCAGCGACTGGGCATGGTGCGACAATGGCAGCAACTGTTTTTCGACGAACGCTACAGTGAAACCAACCTCTCCGATAACCCCGATTTCCTGATGCTGGCCAGCGCCTTCGGCATTCCCGGCCAGCGAATTACCCATAAAGACCAGATTGATTCCGCCCTGGATGCGCTGCTGAACAGCGAAGGTCCTTATCTGCTGCATGTTTCCATCGACGAGAATGAGAATGTCTGGCCGCTGGTGCCGCCGGGTGCCGGTAATGAAACGATGCTGGATAAAACAGAATAATGGCAGGAGATTTTCCCATGACACATCATCAGCTTTCCATTCAGGCCCGTTATCGCCCGGAAGTCCTGGAGCGCGTGTTGCGCGTGACCCGTCACCGCGGTTTTCAGGTCTGCGCCATGAACATGACGCAGGCGAATAACGACGATCAGGTACAGATTGAAATGACCGTTGCCAGCCACAGACCGGTGGATTTATTGTCAACCCAATTAAGCAAACTGCTGGACATCGCCTGTGTGGAGATCCAGCCGCTCACATCACAACAAATACGTGCCTGACGGCATCGGTAAGGAAAATCAACAATGACTAAAAAAGCAGACTATATCTGGTTCAACGGCGAAATGGTTCCCTGGGCGGACGCTAAAGTTCACGTGATGTCCCACGCGCTGCATTACGGCACGTCGGTGTTTGAGGGTGTGCGATGCTATAATTCTCACAAAGGGCCGGTGGTGTTCCGTCATCGTGAACACATGCAGCGCCTGCATGATTCAGCCAAAATTTACCGTATGCCGATTTCCTACAGCGTTGACGAACTGATGGAAGCCTGCCGCGAAACACTGCGTCGGAACAAACTGACCAGCGCGTATATCCGCCCGCTGGTATTCGTTGGCGATGTCGGCATGGGGGTGAACCCGCCGGCTGGCTACAATACCGATGTGATTATCGCGGCGTTCCCGTGGGGCGCGTATCTGGGCGAAGAAGCGCTGGATCAGGGGATCGACGCCATGGTGTCGTCCTGGAACCGCGTTGCCGCCAACACGATCCCGACCGCGGCCAAAGCGGGCGGTAACTATCTGTCCTCCCTGTTGGTGGGCAGTGAAGCGCGTCGTCACGGCTATCAGGAAGGGATCGCGCTGGATGTAAACGGCTATGTGTCCGAAGGCGCAGGCGAAAACCTGTTTGAAGTAAAAGACGGCGTGATTTTCACCCCGCCGTTCACTTCCGCCGCGCTGCCGGGCATCACCCGCGACGCCATCATCAAGCTGGCGAAAGACAAAGGTTTTGAAGTGCGCGAGCAGGTGTTGTCGCGCGAATCGCTATATTTGGCGGATGAAGTGTTCATGTCCGGCACGGCGGCGGAAATCACCCCGGTTCGCAGCGTGGACGGCATTCAGGTCGGCATCGGCAAGTGCGGCCCGGTCACCAAGCAGCTGCAACAGGCGTTTTTCGGCCTGTTCACTGGCGAGACGGAAGACAAATGGGGCTGGCTGGATCCGATAAACCGTTAATTGAAAAAAGACTTTTCCCGGTGGCGTATCGCCGCCGGCTACCCGTTTAAACTGGAGTAATCAGAGTATGCCTAAGTACCGTTCAGCCACCACCACGCATGGTCGTAATATGGCTGGAGCGCGAGCCCTGTGGCGCGCCACCGGCATGACCGATGCCGATTTCGGCAAGCCCATCATCGCTGTGGTGAACTCGTTCACGCAATTCGTTCCCGGACACGTTCATCTGCGCGATCTGGGCAAACTGGTCGCCGAGCAGATTGAAGCCGCCGGCGGCGTCGCCAAAGAATTCAATACCATCGCGGTGGATGACGGTATCGCGATGGGGCACGGCGGTATGCTTTACTCCCTGCCTTCCCGCGAGCTGATCGCCGACTCAGTGGAGTACATGGTCAACGCCCACTGCGCGGACGCCATGGTGTGCATCTCCAACTGCGACAAGATCACGCCGGGGATGCTGATGGCCTCGCTGCGCCTGAACATTCCGGTGATCTTCGTCTCCGGCGGCCCGATGGAAGCCGGGAAAACCAAACTCTCCAACCAGTTGATCAAGCTGGATCTGGTGGACGCCATGATTCAGGGCGCCAACCCCAATGTCAGCGACGCCGACAGCGATCAGATTGAGCGCTCCGCCTGTCCGACCTGCGGTTCCTGTTCCGGCATGTTCACCGCCAACTCGATGAACTGCCTGACCGAAGCGCTGGGGCTGTCTCAGCCGGGCAACGGCTCGCTGCTGGCGACCCATGCCGACCGCAAACAGCTGTTCCTCAACGCCGGCAAACGCATCGTTGAACTGACCAAGCGTTATTACGAACAGGATGACGCCAGCGCGTTGCCGCGCAATATCGCCACCAAGGCGGCGTTTGAAAACGCCATGACGCTGGACATCGCTATGGGCGGATCCACCAACACCGTGCTGCATCTGCTGGCGTCGGCGCAGGAAGCGGAAGTGGACTTCACCATGGACGACATCGATCGCCTGTCGCGTAAGGTGCCGCAGCTGTGCAAGGTGGCGCCGAGCACCCAGAAATACCACATGGAAGACGTGCACCGCGCCGGCGGCGTTATCGGCATTCTGGGCGAGCTGGATCGCGCCGGGCTGCTGAACCGCGATGTTCGCAACGTACTGGGCAAGGATCTGGTGCAAACGTTGCAAGCCTACGACGTGATGCAGACCGAGGACGAAGCGGTCAAGAAAATGTACTCCGCCGGTCCGGCGGGCATCCGTACCACGCAGGCATTCTCGCAGGACTGTCGCTGGGAGACGCTGGATACCGACCGTAAAGAAGGCTGCATCCGTTCCCGCGAACACGCTTACAGTCAGGATGGCGGGTTGGCCGTGCTGTACGGCAACATCGCAGAGAATGGCTGTATCGTGAAAACCGCCGGCGTGGATGAAGGCAGCCTGGTGTTCCGCGGTCCGGCGAAAGTGTACGAATCGCAGGATGACGCGGTAGAAGCGATCCTGGGCGGTAAAGTGGTGGCGGGCGACGTGGTGGTGATTCGCTACGAAGGGCCGAAAGGCGGGCCGGGCATGCAAGAGATGCTCTATCCGACCAGCTTCCTGAAATCGATGGGATTGGGCAAAGCCTGCGCGCTGATCACCGACGGTCGCTTCTCCGGCGGCACCTCCGGCTTGTCTATCGGTCACGCATCGCCGGAAGCGGCCAACGGCGGCACCATCGGCCTGGTGCAGGACGGCGACATGATTGCCATCGACATTCCCAAACGCGGTATCGCGCTGGAAGTGAGCGACGACGATCTGGCCCGCCGCCGCGAGCAGGAACTGGCGCGCGGCGATGCCGCCTGGACGCCGAAAAACCGTAATCGTCAGGTTTCTTTTGCGCTGCGCGCTTACGCCAGCCTGGCTACCAGCGCCGACAAAGGCGCGGTTCGAGACAAGAGCAAGCTGGGAGGCTAAACGCCATGGCTGTTTCTCTACCTCTTCCCGCCGAACCCGGCGGGGCGGAGTACTTGCGCGCGGTGTTGCGCGCGCCGGTGTACGAAGTGGTGCAGGTCACGCCGCTGGAACGGATGGATAAACTTTCCTCACGGCTTGGCAATGTCATTCTGGTGAAGCGCGAGGATCGGCAGCCGGTGCATAGCTTCAAGCTGCGCGGTGCTTACGCCATGATGGCGAGCCTCAGCGACGAGCAGAAATCGCACGGCGTGGTGACGGCTTCGGCCGGCAACCATGCGCAAGGCGTGGCGCTGTCCGCCAGCCGTCTCGGCATTCGCGCGTTGATCGTGATGCCGGTCGCCACGGCGGATATCAAGGTGGATGCGGTACGCGATTTTGGCGGCGAAGTGCTGCTGCACGGCGCCAACTTTGATGAAGCCAAAGCCAAGGCGATCGAACTGTCGCAACAGCAGCACATGACCTTTGTGCCGCCGTTCGACCACCCGGCGGTGATCGCCGGGCAGGGAACGCTGGCGATGGAACTGCTGCAGCAGGACGCTCATCTGGACCGCGTGTTTGTGCCGGTCGGCGGCGGCGGTCTGGCGTCGGGCGTCGCGGTGCTGATCAAGCAACTGATGCCGCAGATTCAGGTGATCGGCGTGGAAGCGGAAGACTCCGCCTGCCTGCGGGCGGCGCTGGACGCCGGCCAGCCGGTGGATTTGCCGCGCGTCGGGCTGTTCGCCGAAGGGGTGGCGGTGAAACGCATCGGTAACGAAACCTTCCGCCTGTGCCGGGAGTATCTGGACGATGTCATCACCGTCGACAGCGACGCTATCTGCGCGGCGGTCAAAGATCTGTTCGAGGATGTGCGTGCGATTGCCGAGCCGTCTGGGGCGCTGGCGCTGGCCGGGATGAAAAAATACATCCAGCAGCACAACATTCAGGGCGAACGGCTGGCGCATATTCTGTCCGGCGCCAACGTCAACTTCCACGGGCTGCGTTACGTGTCCGAGCGTTGCGAACTGGGCGAACAGCGCGAAGCGCTGATGGCGGTGACCATTCCCGAACAGAAGGGCAGTTTCCTCAAGTTCTGCCAACTGTTGGGCGGGCGCTCCGTCACCGAGTTCAACTACCGTTACGCCGATGCCGACAACGCCTGTATTTTTGTCGGCGTGCGACTGACGCGCGGCAACGCCGAGCGCCACGAGATTCTGGCGGAATTGCAGGCGGGCGGTTATCAGGTGGTGGACCTGTCCGACGACGAGATGGCGAAACTGCATGTGCGTTACATGGTCGGCGGGCGGCCGTCCAAGCCGCTGAAGGAACGGTTGTACAGCTTTGAATTCCCGGAATCGCCGGGCGCGTTGCTGAAGTTCCTCAATACGCTGGGAACGTACTGGAATATCTCGCTGTTCCATTACCGCAGCCACGGCACCGACTTTGGTCGTGTGCTGGCGGCCTTCGAGCGTACGGAACACGACCCGGCGTTCGAGCAGCATCTGCAGGCGCTGGGGTATGAGTGCCACGATGAGACGCAGAACCCCGCGTTCCGTTTCTTCCTGCAAGGTTAGGTCCGTTCGCTTCTCCGAATGCGCCCGACGGTTTTACGCCGCCGGGCGCATTTTATTTTATGGCGTGCTGCGGTAGGCTTGACGTCTCACCAGTCAGTCAGGGACACCACATCATGGCAACGGGATTCAACGGGTTTTCGCCGCAGACGCTGACCTTTTTGCAGCAGGTACGCCAGCAGGACAGCAAAGAATGGTTTGAAGAGCACCGGCAAGAGTATGACGACCGGCTGCTGACGCCTTTTCGGGCGCTGGTGGAGTCGCTGTCTATCGCCATGCTGCAGATTGACGACCATTTCGAAACCAAGCCGGCGGTGGGCAAAACGTTATCCCGCATTCACCGCGACACCCGCTTTTCTCATGACAAATCCCGCTATCGCGACAAAATGTGGTTCACCTTCAAGCGTACCCACAAGGACTGGACCGATGCGCCGGTCTACTTTTTCGAACTGACGCCGTATGACTGGAGCTACGGGTTGGGGTATTACAGCGCCAGCCGCACCACGATGGAGCTGTTCCGGCAGACGCTGCGCGACAATCCACAGGGTTTTCTGGACATCGCGTCTTGTCTGGGCCGTGAGTTTGCGCTGGTGGGCGATAGTTACAAACGGCCGCTGATTAAGGATCAGGAGGCAGAACTGGCGCACTGGTACAACCGTAAATCGTTTGCGGTCATGACCACCCGTCAGGATCAGGACCCGCTGTTTAGCGGTGAACTGGCATCGGTGTTGGCGAAAGGCTTTACCCGGCTGGAGCCGTTGTACCACTATCTGATGAAGATTGAAGCGATGAAGAAAGCGGCGGAACCGGAAAAAGTCAGCCCCGCCTTTCTGGATGAGAAATGGTTTAGCCGCTGAGGGTTATTTGCCCTTCACCATCAAATAATCAAACAGATAGCTTTCACCGGCGGCGTCAAACACCGTGATTTGTACCTGCCGGTTATCAACGCAGGTCAACAGCAGCTTTTTCTGCCCGCCGAAGCTGCTTTCCGTCTGGCCGATGGCCTGAGTGTCGGTCATCTGGCGGGCGCTGAGCGTGATGTCATCCAGCTTGTTGGCATAGCGAAACGCCACTGAACCGGTGCCGGTGATGTCGCCGTCTTCGGTATTCAGCGTCAGGTTGACCAGGTGGTACGGCGCTTTCTGGTCGTACATTTCCTTGAAGTAATCGCTCAGTTCGGCGTACTCCTGATCGGACAACTGCAGGTAATACTCGTAGCTGTAGTCGCCGTCAAAGCAACTGCTGCGGCGTGGCCGGGCGATCGGGTCCGGCATCGTGTGCTGGGTGACATCGTTCAGGTAGCGCAGGCGGTTAAGCTGTTGCTGGTAGCTCTGGCGCAGGCACTCTTCATCCCGGCAGGTATTGCGGCTGGACAGCCAGTTGCGCTGGAACTGGGTCAGATTTTTGTCCTGCGCAACGCGTTCGGGGTTGCCGGTGAGAAACGCCCGCGATTTCTGCCACTCTTTTGCCAGCTCGTCATCCAGTTGGCTGAGCGCCGGCGTCTGGCAAATCAGTTTCTCCTGCGCCGAGGCGGCCTGCTGGCAGGGAAAACTGGCGGCCAGCGCCGGGAGCGCACTGCAACCCACAGCCAGTGGCAGCAGTAACGTAGCAAGCGATCGTTTCATCATTTTTCCTGTAGGGTTTCCCAAAATGCTGCTATCAGCGGGTCGTTCAGGCGCTTTTTCTGCACGCAGACGCCCAATTCGAACGGTTCCATGGCTTGCGCTTCCAATATCGACACACGATTACGCACCGGTTCCGGACTGTTTTCAAGTACCACGTCAGGAATCAGGGCGATACCGCAGCCCAACGCCACCATCGAGACCATCGCTTCATGGCCGGACACCGTGGCATAGATGGGAGGATTGGTAATGTGCTGACGGCGGAACCAGACGTCAATTCTTTTCCGCACCGGCCCGTGTTCCGGCAGGATGAACGGAATCTGCGACCAGTCCGGATGCGGCAGCAATGCCTGTGCCTGCACCGGGCAGGGCAGCGCCGGAATGATCAGCACCAGCGGCACCTTGCCGATCGGCATAAAGTCCACGCTGGCCGGCAGCGTTTCCGGATGTCCGGCGATGCCGAGGTCGGCATCATTGGACTGCACCTTGTCCACCGCGTCAGCCGCGTCGCCGGTCGTGAGCTTGATTTCCACCAGCGGATACCGCGCACGGAAGCGATCCAGAATCGGCGGCAGGTGGCTGTAAGCGGCGGTCACCGAGCAGAACAGCCGCAGCTCGCCGCAGAGCGACTGGCCGCGTTGTTGCAGAATCAGGCGTAACTGCTGGTATTGCAGCAGGGTCTGCTGGGCGAAGGTTTTGAGGTGCTCGCCAGCATCGGTCAGGCGTACGGTGCGGTTGTCGCGCAAAAACAGCGCCTGTCCGATGTCCTCTTCCAGCCGTTGGATCTGGCGCGACAGCGTGGAGGGACTGATATGCATCGCCTTGGCGGTACGGCCGAAGTGGCGGCTCTCCACCAGATGCAAAAAAAGTTTCAGATCCCGTAAGTCCATGCGCGCCGTGTCTCGTTTTAATGTTGCAATTCTTGCAATATGACGTTGTTAATATATCAATTTAAGCAATGTATTTCCTGTCATATCATAATGACATTCTGATGGCGGTGGTTACCGCCGTCCCGAACATAAAGCAAACACAAACACAATATCAGATGGAGCACGCCTCATGGCCAATTACTTCAATACACTGAACCTGCGTCAACAGCTGGCGCAACTGGGCAAGTGCCGTTTCATGGGCCGCGATGAATTCGCCGATGAAGCCAGCTATCTGAAAGGCAAAAAAGTGGTCATCGTGGGGTGTGGCGCTCAGGGTCTGAACCAGGGTCTGAACATGCGCGATTCCGGTCTGGATATCGCTTACGCCCTGCGTACCGAAGCCATCGCCGAAAAACGCGCGTCATGGCGCAAGGCTACCGAAAACGGCTTTAAAGTCGGCACCTATGAAGAACTGATTCCGCAGGCGGACCTGGTGGTTAACCTGACTCCGGACAAACAGCACTCCGCCGTGGTACAGGCTGTGCAGCCGCTGATGAAACAGGGCGCGGCGCTGGGTTACTCCCACGGTTTCAACATCGTTGAAGTGGGCGAGCAGGTTCGTAAAGACATCACCGTAGTGATGGTGGCGCCGAAGTGCCCGGGCACCGAAGTACGTGAAGAATACAAACGTGGTTTCGGCGTGCCGACGCTTGTCGCCGTTCACCCGGAAAACGACCCGAAAGGCGAAGGCATGGCGATCGCCAAAGCCTGGGCTGCTGCGACCGGTGGTCACCGTGCGGGCGTGCTGGAGTCATCTTTCGTGGCGGAAGTGAAATCCGACCTGATGGGCGAGCAGACCATTCTGTGCGGCATGCTGCAGGCCGGTTCGCTGCTGAGCTTCGACAAGCTGGTTGCGGAAGGCGTTGACCCGGCTT
Organism: Dickeya sp. Secpp 1600; assembly: GCF_003049805.1. Classification (NCBI taxonomy): domain Bacteria; kingdom Pseudomonadati; phylum Pseudomonadota; class Gammaproteobacteria; order Enterobacterales; family Pectobacteriaceae; genus Dickeya; species Dickeya sp. Secpp 1600. The sequence goes on along the minus strand of NZ_CP023484.1, from coordinate 4,779,285 downwards.
ACGCGGAAAAACTGATTCAGTTCGGCTGGGAAACCATCACCGAAGCGCTGAAGCAGGGCGGCATCACCCTGATGATGGACCGTCTGTCCAACCCGGCTAAACTGCGCGCTTTCGCCCTGTCTGAACAACTGAAAGGCATCATGGCGCCGCTGTTCCAGAAACACATGGACGACATCATCTCCGGCGCGTTCTCCAGCGGCATGATGGCCGACTGGGCCAACGACGACGTGAAACTGCTGACCTGGCGTGAAGAAACCGGCAAAACCGCGTTTGAAAACGCGCCGCAGTTTGACGGTAAAATCGGCGAGCAGGAATACTTCGACAACGGCGTGCTGATGATCGCGATGGTCAAAGCCGGCGTGGAACTGGCGTTCGAAACCATGGTCAGCTCCGGCATTATCGAAGAGTCGGCTTACTACGAGTCGCTGCACGAACTGCCGCTGATCGCCAACACCATCGCTCGTAAGCGTCTGTATGAAATGAACGTGGTGATCTCCGATACCGCTGAGTACGGTAACTACCTGTTCGCCAACGCTGCTGTTCCGTTGCTGAAAGGCGCGTTCATGGACAGCCTGCAGCCGGGCGACCTGGGCAAACCGGTAGCCGCGACCAGCGTGGATAACGCACAGCTGCGTGACGTGAACGACGCTATCCGTAACCACCCGATCGAAGTCATCGGCAAGAAACTGCGTGGCTACATGACCGACATGAAACGCATTGCGGTGGCTGGCTAAGGCCATTAGAACCTATCGCATAGCAGAACGGGGCGCAGATGGCGCCCCGTTTTTTTATGCATCCGAGCGTCGGTTTATCAGCCACATACGTCAAAGGCGAGTTATGCAAACCACAAAGGTGAGTAAGGCGTTTTCTTTCTCGTCGCCGCGGCTGACGGTCGCTGCCGCCGCTTTGATCGTGGTGTTTTTGGCTTTTCTCTATTGGTCGGACGATGATTACAATCTGGTACGAAAATATCAGCTTGAAGATAACGTCACGGTAAATATTCTCCAGCTCGATAGCGGCGGGGCGACCGTAGGGTTTATCTATCGGTATACCGTCAGCGTGAACGACGGGGAAGCGAGAGACGTGCTCAAGACTAACAGCCGCGACGCGGAGATTCGTATGCAGGATGGCGTGCTGGTGATTAACGTGACCGGCGATGTGTACCGGCTGGATAACCGTATTCGGCTTCACGGCGGTTACGAAACATTGAAAACCCGCATTACCGTGACTCACCCATAACACGGCCCGCTGATTCGGGCCGTATTGTTGTCTGGGGTCAGGCATCCGCCGGCGCAGATTTAAACTCCCGCTCGGCCTGATGGAAACGCTCGGTCACCGTGGCGGACGGCGCGCGGCCCAGCAGACTGACGACCACAATCGCGGCGCAGGACAGCAGGAAACCGGGGATGATTTCATACAGATTCAGCCAGCCGTACTGTTTCCAGATGATGACCGTGGCGGCGCCGACCAGCATACCGACCAGCGCGCCATTACGTGTCATACGCGGCCACAGCAGGGAAATCAGAATCACCGGACCGAACGCGGCGCCAAATCCTGCCCAGGCGTAGCTGACCAGCCCCAGTACCCGATTTTCTGGGTTCACCGCCAGCGCAATGGCGATCACCGACACCAGCAGCACCATCGCGCGGCCGACCCACACCAGCTCTTTCTGGCTGGCGTTTTTGCGCAGGAACGGTTTGTACAGATCTTCGGTGATGGCGCTGGAGCAGACCAGTAACTGGCAGCTCAGCGTGCTCATTACCGCCGCCAGAATGGCCGACAGCAGCACGCCGGCGATCCACGGGTTGAACAGCAGACGCGCCAGTTCGATGAACACCCGCTCGCCGTTCTGGGCGACGTTGCCCGCCTGATCGGGATTACCGGTGAAGTAGGCGATGCCGAAGAAACCGACGGTGACGGCGCCGGCCAGACAGAGCACCATCCAGATCATGCTGATACGACGGGCATTGCGGATAGTGTGGTGTGAGTCCGCCGCCATGAAACGCGCTAGAATATGCGGCTGCCCGAAGTAGCCCAGCCCCCAGCCCAGCAACGACAGAATAGCGACGGTGTCCAGCCCCTTGAACATATCCAGATTGGCCGGGCTTTTGCCTTCAATCACCGTCAGCGACGGCGTGATGCCGCCCACCGACAGAATAACGATTACCGGCGTCAGGATCAGCGCGAAAATCATCAGGCTGGCCTGTACGGTGTCGGTCCAACTGACCGCCAGATAGCCGCCGATAAAGGTGTAGGCGATGGTGGCCGCGGCGCCGGCCCACATTGCGGTGGTGTAATCCATATTGAAGGTGCTTTCGAACAAGCGGGCGCCCGCCACGATGCCGGAAGCGCAATAAATGGTGAAGAACACCAGAATCACCAGCGCCGAGATCACCCGCAGCAATTTGCTTTTATCTTCAAAACGATGGCTGAAATAGTCCGGCAGCGTCAGGGCGTTATGGTTCACTTCGGTGTGCACCCGCAGGCGCCCGGCCACCCAGGTCCAGTTCAGATAGGCGCCGATGGTCAGGCCGATAGCGATCCAGCTTTCGGAAATGCCGGACAGAAACACCGCGCCCGGCAGCCCCATCAGCAGCCAGCCGCTCATGTCGGACGCGCCGGCGGACAACGCGGTGACCACGCTCCCCATGCGGCGGCCACCCAGAATATAGTCGCCAAAGTTGTTGGTGGCGCGATAGGCCATCAGGCCGATCAACACCATCCCGAAGATGTACACCAGAAAGGTGACCAGCAAGGGTGTGCTCATCGTCGTCATTGTGTTCTCCATTGTGATGAGATCCGTCAGTCCTGCGCCCCGACAAATTCAGGGCGGTCGCGGATTCGATGTCGTTGCTACAGGTTGCACCTTTCATCTGACGGCCGGCAAGCGCAAAGGAAAACCTTGCGGACGTCGCCGGCCAACCGGCTATCCGATCAGAGAAACGGGCGGCAATATCGTGAAAAGCGTAATTTGTTAACAAGGTTGCACAAAGTTGCAACCTGCCTGATAGTGGTCCTGCTTTCCAACATAACTTTCTTATACCCGTCATACTTCAAGTTGCAGGTGCGTTGGCTTTCTTACTCGGCCCATAAATGGGCCTCGCCCTACGGGCCGCTGCAAGCAGCGTTCAAATCGGCGAGTGCCGATTTGTCGCTCACCCCAGTCACTTACTTGGGTAAGCTCCTGGGGATTCGCTGCGTCGCCGCGTTACAAGGCTCAATGAGCCTTGCCCTGAAGGGCCAACGTACTGCGTTGTTCAAAACGCGAGCGTTTTGTCCCGCAACTCGAATTATTTAGGGTACATAACAGGAGCGGATATGGGCACCACCACCATGGGCGTCAAGCTCGATGAGGCCACGCGCGAGCGTCTCAAAGCCGCGGCGCAGCGTATTGATCGCACGCCGCACTGGCTGATTAAACAGGCCATTTTCAGCTATCTTGAGCGCCTTGAAAGTGGTGCGGACACCCCTGAAATTCCTTCCCCGATCGGGCTGGACCCGGTTGAGGCGGCAGAGATTATGCCGCAATCGCCGCAAGAAGAAACCCATCAACCGTTTCTGGACTTCGCTGAGCAGGTGTTGCCGCAGTCGGTGCTGCGCTCCGCGATCACCGCCGCGTACCGACGACCGGAGACGGAAATGGTGTTGATGCTGCTGGAACAGGCGCGGATGCCGGAAGCCATGTCGCACGCCGCCAGCACGCTGGCGGCCGGGCTGGCGGAGAAACTGCGCGGACAGAAAAACAGCGGCGGGCGCGCCGGCATGGTACAAAGCCTGCTGCAGGAATTTTCTCTGTCGTCGCAGGAAGGGGTGGCGTTGATGTGTCTGGCGGAAGCGCTGCTGCGCATTCCGGACAAACCTACGCGCGATGCGTTGATCCGCGACAAAATCAGTAACGGCAACTGGCAGTCGCACGTCGGGCGTAGCGCCTCGTTGTTCGTCAACGCCGCCGCCTGGGGGTTGCTGGTCACCGGTAAGCTGGTTGCCACTCACAACGAATCCCATCTGTCCGGCGCGCTTAACCGTATCATCAGCAAAAGCGGCGAACCGCTGGTGCGCAAGGGCGTGGATATGGCGATGCGGCTGATGGGCGAGCAGTTCGTGACCGGGGAAACTATCGCCGAGGCGCTGGCGAATGCTCGCAAGCTGGAAGAGCGTGGTTTCCGTTATTCCTACGATATGCTGGGCGAGGCGGCGCTGACCGCCGATGACGCCGAGGCGTATTTAATGTCCTACCAGCAGGCGATTCACGCCATCGGCAAAGCCGCCAGCGGACGCGGGATTTATGAAGGGCCGGGTATCTCCATCAAACTGTCGGCGCTGCATCCACGTTACAGTCGGGCGCAGTACGAACGGGTGATGGACGAGCTTTATCCGCGCCTGCTGTCGCTGACGCTGCTGGCGCGGCAATACGATATCGGCATCAACATCGATGCCGAAGAGGCCGACCGGCTGGAACTGTCCCTCGATTTACTGGAGCGCCTGTGTTTCGAACCCCGGCTGGCGGGATGGAACGGCATCGGCTTTGTGATTCAGGCTTATCAGAAACGCTGCCCGTTCGTGATTGACGCGCTGATCGATCTGGCGCGCCGCAGCCAGCGCCGGTTGATGATTCGGCTGGTTAAAGGCGCTTACTGGGACAGCGAAATCAAGCGCGCGCAGATGGACGGGCTGGAAGGCTATCCGGTGTACACCCGCAAGCTGTACACCGATGTTTCCTATCTGGCCTGCGCTCGCCGCCTGCTGGCGGCGCCGAACCTGATCTACCCGCAGTTCGCCACCCACAACGCCCATACCCTCAGCGCTATCTACCATCTGGCGGGCAACAACTACTATCCGGGTCAGTATGAATTCCAGTGCCTGCACGGCATGGGCGAGCCCCTGTATGAGCAGGTGGTGGGTAAGGTGTCGGACGGCAAACTGAACCGCCCGTGCCGGATTTATGCGCCGGTCGGCACCCATGAAACGCTGCTGGCCTATCTGGTGCGCCGTTTGCTGGAAAACGGCGCCAACACCTCGTTTGTCAACCGGATTGCCGATCCGTCGGTGGCGCTGGAAACGCTGGTGGCCGACCCGGTAAGCGAAACGGAAGCGCTGGCGGCGCGTGAAGAGCGGGTCGGGCAGCCGCATCCGCGCATTCCGTTGCCGCGCGCGTTGTATGGCAGCGGGCGGCGTAATGCCAGCGGGCTGGATTTGTCCAGCGAACACCGGCTGGCGTCGCTGTCCAGCGCATTACTGACCAGCGCCGCCCGGTCGTGGCTGGCGCAACCGATGCTGGCCGTAGACGATGATGCCGGCGGCGATAGCAGACCGGTGGTCAATCCGGCTGAACCGCGCGACGTGGTGGGATATGTGCGCGAGGCGCAACCACAGGCGATTGCGCAGGCGTTAGCGCAGGCGGTCAGCGCCGGCGATATCTGGTTCGCCACGCCGGCTGCCGAGCGAGCGGCGATTTTGTCGCGCGCCGCCGATCTGCTGGAAAGCCAGCAACAGCACCTGCTGGGGTTGCTGGTGCGCGAGGCGGGCAAGACGCTGGCGAACGCGGTGGCGGAGGTGCGCGAAGCGGTGGATTTCCTGCGTTACTACGCGGCTCAGGTCAGCGAGACGTTCAACAATCATGATTATCGCCCGCTGGGTCCGGTGGTATGTATCAGCCCGTGGAACTTCCCTCTGGCGATTTTTACCGGGCAGATAGCGGCGGCGCTGGCGGCCGGCAACAGCGTGCTGGCCAAACCGGCGGAGCAAACCCCGTTGATTGCCGCGCAGGCGGTGCAGATTCTGCACGATGCGGGGGTGCCGGTCGGCGCGCTGCAATTACTGCCGGGTACCGGCGAAACCGTGGGCGCGGCGCTGGTCGGCGACGAACGGGTGCGGGGCGTGATGTTTACCGGGTCTACCGCCGTTGCCGCGCAGTTGCAGCGTACGCTGGCCGGTCGGCTCGACCCACAGGGGCGCACCACGCCGCTTATCGCCGAAACCGGCGGCATGAACGCGATGATTGTCGATTCTTCAGCGCTCACCGAGCAGGTGGTGACGGATGTGGTGACCTCGGCGTTCGACAGCGCCGGTCAGCGCTGCTCCGCCCTGCGGCTGCTGTGCGTGCAGGAAGAAGTGGCGGAGAAAACGCTGGCGATGTTGCGCGGTGCGATGGCGGAGTGCCGCATGGGTAACCCGGAGCGGCTTGCCACCGACATCGGGCCGCTGATTGACGCCGAGGCGAAACAGCGGATTGAGCGCCACATTCGGACTCTGCGCGCGAAGGGGCGGCCGGTGTTTCAGGCGGCGTGGCCGAACAGCCAGGATGAGCAGGAGTGGACGCGCGGGCACTTCATCCCGCCGACATTGATAGAGCTGGAGAGCGTGGAAGAGCTGCGGCAGGAAGTGTTCGGCCCGGTGCTACACGTGGTGCGTTACTCCCGTAATCAGCTGGATGCGCTTATCGGGCAAATCAACGCCGCCGGTTATGGGCTCACGCTCGGCCTGCATACCCGTATTGACGAGACGATTAACCGGGTAACCGGCCAGGCGAAGGTCGGCAATCTGTACGTGAACCGTAACATGGTCGGGGCGGTGGTCGGCGTGCAGCCGTTCGGCGGCGAAGGGCTGTCCGGCACCGGGCCGAAAGCGGGCGGGCCGCTCTATCTCTGCCGGCTGCTGTCGTACCGTCCGGATGACGTGGTGATACGGGCGCTGGCCCGTCAGGACAGCGAGCGCCCGGCTGATGTCGCCGCGCGCCAGCCGCTGCTGAAGGGATTGCAGGCGCTGGAAGCCTGGGCGCGGCAAGCTCGGCGTGACGGGCTGGTTTCATGCTGCCGGCGTTATGCCGAGCTGACGCAGAGCGGTACCGTTCGGGTGTTGCCCGGCCCTACCGGCGAACGTGATACCTATACGCTGCTGCCGCGCGAGCAGGTGCTGTGCGTGGCGGATAACGACGATGACGCGCTGGTGCAACTGGCGGCGGTGCTGGCGGCTGGCAGCCGGGCGCTGTGGATCGATACGCCCGAACGGCGGTCGCTGCATCGTCAATTGCCTGACGAGGTTCAGGCGCGAGTGGTGTTCTGTCGTGATGGGGTGACGGACGACAGCCGGTTTGACGCCGCGATTTTCCACGGCGACGCCGATCAGTTGCGTCATCTGAGCGAACAACTGGCGCAGCGCGATGGTGCGATTGTCGGTATTCAGGGACTGGCGCGAGGGGAAACCGGTATTACGCTGGAACGGCTGCTGATCGAGCGATCGCTGAGCATCAACACCGCAGCGGCCGGCGGCAACGCCAGCCTGATGACTATTGGATAATGCTTTAGGCTGGAAACAGCCTCATCGTTTTGTTAGCGGCAAATTTATGTCAGAACAGTGAAACATTTCGTGCGTAATAACGTTAGGTATTCCTTGCAACTTCATCGCACGCACGACAATGAGAGGCTCAGACGCCGCCTCTCCTTGACCACTGGCTAGTGGCTAAACTGTGCCGCTACGCGATTCCTTCGGCATTCGCCTTCGCTGTTCGGGCCACCCGTGACGCGTTTACTCGCCACATACTGTGGCTCGCCCTGCGGGCCAGCGTAAACGCTGTTCAAAAACGCTTCCGGCGTTTTTGTCAGACGCGGCACGGGCTTTCGCGGCATCCATGCCGCTCACCCGGCGAAGTCGCTTGCCTCAGCACAGTTTTGACGCCGGAAAAGCATTCACCTGTAATTAAGGAGTTGTTAACAGTTTGAGGCGGCATTTGCCGCCTTTTCCTCAATTACGGTACAGCACCTTGATAATGTGGTAGCCGAACTGGGTTTTGACCGGGCCGAAGGGTTTGAGCAGTTCGCAGGAAAACACCGCTTTATCAAAATCCGGCACCATATCGCCTTTGCGGAATTCTCCCAAATCGCCGCCGTTACGTTTTGACGGGCAGGTTGAATGTTTTTTTGCCAACTGCTGAAAATCCGCTCCCTTTTCCAGTTGAGCCAGAATATCGGTGGCCTGTTGTTCAGTATCCACCAGAATGTGCAATGCTGCCGCGGTATTTGCCATAGTACGCTCCTTGAGCAAAGGGAAAGCTGATGTTGCAAAGCACAGCCTAGCACCCCCTCATCAGGAAAGGAAATGCGGGGCGCGTTCAGAAGCGGGCTAACGGATCTCGCCCCGGCCCTGACTTTTGCTACAATCCTCTTCTGTTATCATCCCCTTTCCGTTTGAACGTCGAGCACCAAACACCATGCGCATGAATCCCAGCCAACAACACGCCGTTGAATTTGTGACCGGTCCCTGTCTGGTACTGGCCGGGGCGGGATCCGGCAAGACCCGGGTGATTACCCAGAAAATCGCGCACCTGATCCGCGGCTGCGGTTATCAGGCGCGCCATATCGCCGCGGTGACCTTTACCAACAAGGCCGCGCGGGAGATGAAGGAGCGTGTGGCGCAGACGTTGGGGCGTCAGGAAACCCGTGGTCTGCTGATCGCCACCTTTCATACGCTGGGGTTGGAGATCATCAAGCGCGAATACGCTGCGCTGGGCATGAAGTCCAACTTTTCGCTGTTTGACGATCAGGATCAGATGGCGCTGCTGAAAGAACTGACCGAGCTATGGTTGCAGAATGACAAAGATTTGCTGCAACAGCTGGTGTCCGCCCTGTCCAACTGGAAAAACGACCTGATTGACCCGGCACAGGCGGCGGCACTGGCGCGCTCGGAACGGGACCGGTTGTTCGCGCATTGCTACCGCCTGTATGACGAGCATCTGCGCGCCTGTAACGTGCTGGACTTTGATGACCTGATCCTGTTGCCGACGTTGCTGCTCAAACGTAATGAAGAGGTGCGTGAACGCTGGCAGAACCGCCTGCGCTATCTGCTGGTGGACGAATATCAGGACACCAACACCAGTCAGTACGAACTGGTGAAGCTGCTGGTGGGCAGTCGGGCGCGTTTTACCGTGGTGGGCGATGACGATCAGTCTATTTACTCCTGGCGCGGCGCCCGCCCGCAGAACCTGTCGCTGTTGCAGCAGGATTTCCCGCAGTTGCAGGTCATCAAGCTGGAGCAGAATTACCGTTCGTCCGGCCGTATTCTCAAGGCCGCCAACATCCTCATCGCCAACAACCCGCACGTGTTCGAAAAGCGGCTTTACTCCGAACTGGGCTATGGCGAAGAGCTGAAAATCATCACCGCCAATAACGAAGACCATGAAGCCGAGCGGGTGGTGGGGGAACTGATTGCCCATCACTTCATCCGGAAAACCCAGTACGGCGACTACGCTATTCTCTATCGCGGCAACCATCAGTCACGATTGTTCGAAAAAGTGCTGATGCAAAACCGCATTCCTTATCGCATTTCCGGCGGTACGTCGTTTTTCTCCCGGCCGGAAATCAAGGATTTGCTGGCTTATTTACGCGTGCTGACCAACCCGGAAGACGACAGCGCGTTTCTGCGCATCGTGAATACGCCGAAGCGCGAAATCGGCCCGGCGACGCTACAGAAGTTGGGCGAATGGGCCAATCAGCGTAATCGCAGCCTGTTTAACGCCAGCTTCGACATGGGGTTGAGCCAGACCCTGAGCGGGCGCGGGCTGGAGTCATTGCAGCGTTTCACTCAGTGGATAGGCGAGATAGCCCGGCTGGCGGAACAGGAGCCGGTGAAGGCGGTGCGCGATCTGATCCACGGTCTGGATTACGAAAGCTGGTTATACGAAACCTCGCCAAGCCCGAAAGCGGCGGAAATGCGCATGAAAAACGTCAATACGCTGTTTACCTGGATGACGGAAATGCTGGAAGGCAGCGACCTTGACGAACCGATGACGCTGACTCAGGTGGTGACCCGGTTTACCCTGCGCGACATGATGGAACGCAACGAAGCCGAGGAAGAGCTGGATCAGGTGCAATTGATGACGCTGCACGCCTCCAAGGGGCTGGAGTTTCCGTATGTGTATCTGGTGGGGATGGAAGAAGGGCTGCTGCCGCATCAGACCAGCATCGACGAGGACAATGTCGACGAGGAACGGCGTCTGGCTTACGTGGGCATTACCCGCGCGCAGAAAGAACTGACTTTCACCCTGTGCCGCGAGCGGCGGCAGTACGGTGAGTTGATTCGCCCGGAGCCGAGCCGTTTTCTGCTGGAGTTGCCGCAGGACGATGTGATGTGGGAAACCGAACGTAAGGTCGCCAGCCCGCAGGAGCGGATGCAGAAAGGGCAGAACCATCTGGCTAACCTACGCGCCCAGTTGGCGAAAGCCAGAGACAAAGAGTGAAGAAGGAAAATACGCCGGGCCTGGCGGCCCGGCGTAAGGATCGCTACCGGTTAGGGCGTAACGATTTTGCCATCCACGGTGACATTCTTCACCGTGCCGAATTTCCACGGTGAAGAGCCGCTGCGCAGATTACTGAATGTCAGGTTGTTGAACTGGCTGTCGCTCAGATCGCTTATCGCGGTGGGCATCACGCCGCTGAGTTTTATATTGCTGAACGCAAACTGGCTGTGCCAGATGCCTTTGCTGCTGTCACCGGTGATTTCGATAGCCGGGCTCTTGCCGGTGCTGTCCTGCACGGTGACGTTTTTGACGGTAAAGTCATAGAAACGGGCAGGCACTTTGGCTGGTGTATAGTCGATGGTGCCGTTGCTGTCCGTGTAGCTTAAGGTCACGATCACTGCCTGTTTAGCCAGATTTTTTATCGCGCTGTTGCGGAATACGATGCCATGCGCGCCGCCGCCGATGGCAGGGGCGCTTTTGGCGCGCAGGCCGACCTCGTTCTGGCTTATCACGTTGTTTTCCGCCAGCACGTCGACGATACCCGCGCCGGTATGGCTGCCTAATACCACCGCGCCGTGACCGTGGCGGAAGTAGTTATTGAACAGCCAGGCATTCTGGACCGGTTCCTGATTCTGGGCCGATTGCCCCATGCCGGCGGCAAAATTGATGCTGTCGTCCCCGGTATCGAACACGCTGTTGAACACCATGATGTTCTGGCTGTTGCCGAATTCGACGCCGTCGCCGTTGTTGGCGTCAAAGGTTTGATGAATCACGCCGTTTTCAACCACATTCTGGTTTTCCAGGAACATGATGCCGTGGTTGGCCGGATTGCGGATGGTAACGTCGGCGACATAGACATTCTGCACGCCGCGCAGGGTGATTAGGCTGGAGCGGCGCTGGCTGTAGGCGGTTTTGGTGTCCATGCCGTTGGCGACGGCGGCCGCCACCTGGTTTTTCGCCAGAATGCCGTCTTTGCTGACTTTGCTATTATCGCTCTTCACGTACTGCGGCAGGCTGTTGCCCAGTTCATCTTTGGCGTCAGCGCTACGTTTCCAGCCGTTACCGTCGATGATGCCTTTGCCGACGATACGGATGTTCTTAAACGTCCCGATGGCGGAGCTGGTTTTATCAATGGCGTTGATCAACGAGGCCGGGCGCATCTGAGACGAATAGCTGTAAATCTTGTAGGCGTCAGGGTAATCCGCCGCATTGTCGGAGCCGAGCAATGTCGCACCCTGTAACAGATTCAGCGTCATGTCGCTTTTCAGCCACAGTGCGCCAGTCTTGAATACCCCCGCCGGGACGTCAATGCGGCAGCCGACCTGGCAGGCGTCAATGGCTTTCTGGATGGCGTTGGTATTGAGCGTGGAGCCGTCGCCTTTGGCGCCATACTGGGTGATGTTGATCACCTGCGGTGCAGCCGTCGTGGTGACGGTAACAGCGTTGCTGTCGGCTGACGTCGTGCCATCGGCATAGACCGCCCGAACAGTAAACTGGTAGTCGGTCTTGGCTTTCAGACCGTCGATTTTGGCGTTTTGCACGACAATTCGGTGGTGAAAATTGCTGGTGTCATTTTTGTAAAACGCGCTGATGTATGGTTTGGCCGGTGAGTTCTTGTCATTATTCTGGCTGGCGAGCCCGACAAGTTGACCGTTCTGATAAATCTGGTAATCGGTGATGGCGGACGTGTCTTCCGGCGCGTCCCAGACCAGCGCTACGCTATGGTCGTCATAAGACAGCGTGGGGATCTGGAGTTTTTGCGGCGCCTGCGCCGTTGCCGCCAGCGCAGATGTACTCATTAGACATGCCGCTACCACTGATGCCAGAACAGAGCGACGTGAAAATGTGATGGCTTCCATCCTTGTTCCTTAGTTCTCTTTTAAATTGATTAATGTGTTTTATCCGGACGAGATACGGTTTCTTTTCGAAACGGCGTTTTATAAAAATACATGTCGTATTTCTTTTTTCCCCGGAAGCGATCACAGATTAATCAGGAGACAAGAAGGAAAGGGGTAACCAATTGTTACCCCTTTTTGCCGTCAGATGGCGTGTTCTTCGATGATGAGCGGCCAGTGAACATAGCTCTGCCACAGGCTTTCCTGCGACAGGGTTTCGGTTCTCAGAGGATGTTGGTCGAGCCAGCCGGCGGGCAGAATGACGCGCAGGCTTTCCCCTTCCACCCGTAGTCTGACTGCCGGCAGCGTGTCGTCGCGGCGGCGGCTGGCAAAGATAATCGCCAGACGCAGCAGGCGGCAAAGCCGTTGCGCCAGATTGACCGGCAGGGCGTTTTGTTGGGTCAGCGGGATGGGGTCGATAGTGTTGCTCTGGTTTTGCAGGAGTGTCGCCAGTAACTTTTTCTGGGCGGGCGTGAAGCCGGGAAGATCGCTGTTGCGGACCAGATAGGCCGCATGCAACGGCGCCTGACGAAAATCGACGCTCAGGCCGATTTCATGGATCAGACAGGCGCTGCCCAGTAACTCCCGACATCGGCCATCCAACTGCCAGTCGCGCGCCACCTGTTGCAGAAAGTTGTCCGCCAGCAGCCTGACCCGCTGGGCCTGCTCGCTATCCAGCAGATAGCGGCGTTGCAGGTTGTGCAGCGTGCGGTGACGAATGTCCTGCTCAATCGGCAGATGTAGCATGCCGTAGACCAGCCCTTCCCGCAGCGCGCCGCCCGCCAGCGTCATGGAGTCGATCTCCAGTTCCTGAAAGACAGCCAGCAGAATCGACAGGCCGCTGGGAAACACCAGCGCCCGCTCCAGCGTCAGCCCTTCGATTTCCAGCTCTTCCAGCTTGCTGCACTGAATCGCGCGTTGTTGCAGTTGGCGCAGTTTACCGAGAGTGATGTATTCATCCATCCCCTGCGCTACCATGATTTCCTGCAGCGCCTGCACCGTGCCGGATGCGCCGACGCAAATCTGCCAGCCTTGCTGGCGCAAGATATCCTTCACCGGGCGCAGCATTTCGCGGGCGGCCTGTTCGGCCCGATCAAAATGCGCCTGAGTCAGATCGCGGTCGGTAAAATAGCGTTCCAGCCAGGTGACGCAACCCATCGGCAGGCTGAACAATTGGGTATGGTGGGCGCCGGTGCCGGTCGCCAGCTCGGTGCTGCCGCCGCCGATATCCACCACCAGCCGTTGCTCCGGCCCGCCGGTGGTATGGGCGACGCCCTGATAGATGAGCCGTGCTTCTTCTTCGCCGCTGATGACCTGGATCGGCAGGCCCAGAATGTGCCGGGCCCGTTCAAGGAATTCGTCAGCGTTGGTCGCCAGCCTTAGCGTGGCCGTTGCGACGACGCGTACCTGCTGCGGCGGAATGTCCTGCAATCGTTCGGAGAACAGCGCCAGACATTGCCAGCCGCGCTGCATCGCTTCCGGCGAAAGGCGGTTGCTGGCATCCAGCCCAGCCGCCAGCCGGACTTTGCGCTTGATGCGCGCCAGCGTCTGTACGCTGCCGGCTACTTCACGCACGACCAGCATGTGAAAGCTGTTAGACCCTAAATCGATCGCGGCATAAAGAGAAGAAGAGCTCGGCATCAGCAACTTAACCCGGTCGTTTACGGTTGTTACGGGGCGCGCCGCTACGGCGAGGCGCGCCAGGGCGACGCGGGCCGCCGGCGGAACGCGGGCGACTCAGTCGCTTCGGCTCCGGCAGTTCGGTCAACAGGGCCTCACTGCGGTATTTGCTCACCGGGATACGGTGACCGATATAGTCTTCAATGGCCGGCAAATTCAGCGCGTACTCTTCACAAGCCAGACTGATGGAGCAACCGCTGGCGCCGGCGCGACCGGTACGGCCGATACGGTGTACGTAATCTTCGCAATCGTCGGGCAGGTCGTAGTTGAATACGTGGGTTACGGACGGAATATGCAGACCCCGCGCCGCCACATCGGTCGCCACCAGAATGTCCAGGGTGCCCTGGGTGAAATCTTCCAGAATGCGCAGCCGTTTTTTCTGCGCCACGTCGCCGGTCAGCAGGCCGACGCGATGACCGTCTGCGGCCAGATGGCCCCAGATATCTTCACAGCGGTGCTTGGTGTTGGCGAAGATGATGCAGCGATCCGGCCACTCTTCCTCGATAAGCGTTTGCAGCAGACGCATCTTCTCTTCATTGGAAGGGTAGAACAGTTCTTCCTTGATGCGATGACCGGTTTTCTGCTCCGGCTCCACTTCGACGTATTCGGCGTTGTTCATCTGTTCGAACGCCAGTTCACGCACGCGGTAAGATAAGGTGGCGGAGAACAGCATGTTCAGGCGCTGATTGGCCGGCGGCATACGACGGAACAGCCAGCGGATGTCTTTGATAAAGCCGAGATCGTACATGCGATCGGCTTCGTCCAGCACCACCACCTGAATGGCGCCCATATTAACGTGGTTCTGCTTGGTGTAATCGATTAAACGACCGGTGGTGCCGATCAGAATATCGACGCCGTCTTCCAGCACTTTCAGCTGTTTATCGTAGCCGTCGCCACCGTACGCCAGCCCCAGCCGCAGACCGGTCGCCTTCGCCAGCGCTTCGGCATCGGTATGGATCTGCACCGCCAGCTCACGGGTCGGCGCCATGATCAGGGCGCGAGGTTGATTGGTCTGACGTTCGGCAGGAGCGGGGTGGGTCAGCAAATAATGAAATGTAGACGCCAGAAACGCCAGCGTCTTGCCTGTTCCTGTTTGCGCCTGGCCCGCCACGTCACGCCCTGACAGCGTCAGCGGCAACGCCAGCGCCTGAATGGGCGTACAGTTATGAAAGCCTTTATTTTCAAGAGCTTCAATAACCTGCGGATGCAGTGCGAAGTCGGAAAACTTCTGTTCGGTTAAGTGTGTTTTGCTCATAGCGTGGTAGAATATCAGTTAACTATTGCTTTACGAAAGCGTATCCAGTGAAATAAAGTCAACCTAATAGTTGGTTAATGCTACACCAACTGGGTAGAGATAATCCTGCGGAGTAAAACATGAGCGATAAAATTATTCATCTGACAGACGACAGTTTCGAGACGGACGTATTGCAGTCTGAACATGTGACACTGGTTGATTTTTGGGCTGACTGGTGTGGTCCCTGTAAAATGATTGCTCCGATTCTGGATGAGATCGCCGATGAGTTCGACGGTAAGCTGACGGTCGCCAAGCTCAACATTGATGAAAACCCGGCGACTGCGCCGAAATACGGCATCCGCGGTATCCCGACTCTGCTGCTGTTCAAGAATGGCGAAGTCGCCGCCACCAAAGTGGGCGCGCTGTCAAAAGGCCAGTTGAAAGAGTTCCTGAACGCCAATCTGTAATCTGTCACACACTCTAGTTCCCGGGCGACGGCGGGTGATGAGATTTTCTCATTCTGACCGCTGGACGCCCACCGGGAAGCGTGCTAGATTCGTCAATACTGCATATCGTACTTACCTTATAGTTTGAGCCCTTAGGCTTGAGCCTGAAGTTAGAATCTAAAGCTTTATCCCGTGTCAGGGTCGGAAATCATTACGTTACAGCGCGTTAGTATGTCTCCGGGCCGGCAATCTGATAGTTTTACATTAATTAGTTTTAAGGTGTCTTCGATCTCTTGCCGTGTGTATGCGTAGAGTCAGCGCGATTCAGCCTGAGCAACACGGATGTCTGGTGATTGAAGGCTGTTAAGCGGCATGGATGTTCCTGCCATACCATTCACGTTAATAGTTCGAGATTTACCCCGAGTTTAAGAACCCACCATTATGAATCTTACCGAATTAAAAAATACGCCAGTGTCTGAGTTAATTACTCTTGGCGAAAATATGGGGCTAGAGAATCTGGCTCGCATGCGTAAACAGGATATTATTTTCGCTATCCTCAAGCAGCACGCGAAAAGTGGTGAAGACATCTTTGGCGATGGCGTGCTGGAAATATTGCAGGATGGTTTTGGTTTCCTCCGCTCCGCAGACAGCTCCTACCTTGCCGGCCCTGATGACATCTACGTTTCTCCCAGCCAAATCCGACGCTTCAACCTCCGCACTGGCGACACCATTTCCGGTAAGATTCGTCCTCCGAAAGAAGGTGAACGCTATTTCGCGCTGCTGAAGGTCAACGAAGTCAACTACGACAAGCCGGAAAACGCCCGCAGCAAAATCCTGTTTGAAAACCTGACGCCGCTGCACGCTAATTCGCGTCTGCGTATGGAACGCGGCAACGGTTCCACCGAAGACCTGACGGCTCGCGTACTGGATCTGGCCTCGCCGATCGGTCGTGGTCAGCGTGGTTTGATCGTGGCGCCGCCGAAAGCCGGTAAGACCATGCTGCTGCAGAACATCGCCCAGAGCATCGCTTACAACCACCCTGACTGCGTGCTGATGGTGCTGCTGATTGACGAACGTCCGGAAGAAGTGACGGAAATGCAGCGTCTGGTGAAAGGGGAAGTGGTGGCGTCGACCTTCGACGAACCGGCCTCCCGTCACGTTCAGGTCGCCGAAATGGTGATCGAGAAAGCCAAGCGCCTGGTCGAGCACAAGAAAGACGTGATTATCCTGCTGGACTCCATCACCCGTCTGGCGCGTGCTTACAACACCGTGGTGCCGGCTTCCGGCAAGGTGCTGACCGGTGGTGTCGACGCCAACGCCCTGCACCGTCCGAAACGCTTCTTCGGCGCGGCCCGTAACGTTGAGGAAGGCGGTAGCCTGACGATCATCGCCACGGCCTTGATCGATACCGGTTCGAAGATGGACGAAGTGATTTACGAAGAGTTCAAGGGCACCGGCAACATGGAACTGCACCTGTCTCGTAAGATTGCCGAGAAGCGCGTGTTCCCGGCCATCGACTACAACCGCTCCGGTACCCGTAAGGAAGAGCTGTTGACCACCTCCGAGGAACTGCAGAAAATGTGGATCCTGCGTAAGATCATCCACCCGATGGGCGAGATCGATGCGATGGAGTTCCTGATCAACAAGCTGGCGATGACCAAAACCAACGACGAATTCTTCGATATGATGAAACGGTCGTAACCGGTTGAGTCTCTAAAGAAAACGCCACGACATCGTGGCGTTTTTTGTTTCTGTTTGGTGCGTTGTACCCTGCGCTTTTGACCTTCGGCGGCGCCGGGAGCCGGACAACATCATGTTTTGTTACCCGAACGCGCAGGAACTTTCTGAAAAATTTGGTAAATTAACACCGGCTGGTGTGATTCCCGGTAGTATTCTCAGGCACTGTTAAGCGTGAATAAATCATGATGAGTGCTCAATTAGTCGCCGTATTTTTGTGCTCGTTCTTCTCTCTGTTGCTGGCGCGCAACGTGGCGAGAAAAACCGGTCTGGTTGACCGGCCAAACTATCGCAAACATCATCATGGCGCGGTGCCGCTGGTTGGCGGTATTTCTGTTTACATTGGCATCTGCCTGTTGCCTGTTCTCATTTCCGAATCGATTCCCCATTTCCCGATCTACCTGATGTGTTCGGGTATGCTGGTGCTGATTGGCGCGCTGGATGATCGCTTTGATATCAGCATTGGCGTGCGGGCGTCGGTACAGGCGGTCGTGGCTATCCTGATGATGGCGCTGGCCGGCCTCATGCTACAGCGTCTGGGGTTTATCTTCGGGCCGCTCTGGGATATCGGGCTGGGACCGGTGCGTTATCTCATGACGCTGTTTGTGGTGTGGACGGCCATCAATGCTTTTAACATGGTGGACGGCATTGATGGTTTGCTGGGCGGGCTGTCCTGCGTGCTGTTCGCCGGATTAGGCATCCTGCTGTATCACCACGGTAGTCTGGCGCTGGCAGTGTGGAGTTTCGCCATGATCGCCGCCGTCTTGCCGTACATCCTGTTGAATCTTGAGCTTATGGGGCGGCGTTATAAAGTCTTCATGGGGGATGCGGGCAGCACTATGATCGGCTTTACGGCGATTTGGTTACTGTTGCAAAGCTCCCAGGGCATGGATAGCGCCATCAGGCCGGTGGCGGCGCTGTGGGTTATCGCTATTCCGCTGATGGATATGGTGGCGATCGTCTATCGTCGGCTGCATAAAGGCACTGGCCTGTTCTCGCCGGATCGCCAGCATATCCATCATCTGCTCATGCGGGCAGGGTTGACTTCCCGCCAGGCTTGTCTGCTGATTACACTGGTCGCCGCGCTGCTGGCGGCGATAGGGATAGCCGGCGAATTTCTGGCGGTGCCCGAGTACGTAATGCTGGCGCTGTTCTTGCTGGTGTTCAGCGGTTACGGCTATTGCATCAAACGAGCGTGGCGGGTGGCGCGTGTTGTCCGGCGCATTTGGCGTTATTGGCGCAGCCATCGTTATTGTGGGTAAGCCGGGTTGTGGGTAAACCAAGTTGTGGGTAAATCGAATTGTGAATAAACCGAATCAGGGAGCGCAATGAAACGGGAAACCTCCCCTCAGTCGTCGTCGCCGGATAATGAACTGGATATTCGCCAGCTCTGCCTGGCGCTGTGGCAAGGCAAGATCTGGATTGTCGGTTCGGCGGCGCTGTTTGCTCTGCTGGCGCTGATTTATTCCTGGCTGGCGCAGCCGGTATGGCGCACCACCGCGGTGACCGATAAACCAACGGCCGCCATGCTGTCGACGTTCTTCGACCAGCAACAGTGGTTGCGCTCGCTGGATGCGCCGACGACGACGGTACCGGACGGCAACGCCATCATGGCGGACGCCTATGGCGAATTCACGATGCAGGCCGCCGCCTACGATACCCGGCGTGAATTCTGGTTGCAGTCTCCTTATTACCGCGAGCGTCAGAAAGGCGATGAAAAGGCGGACGCCGTGCTGCTGGACGCGTTGATCAACGATATTCAGTTTATGCCGCGCGATGACGCCAAAAAAACCAACGATACCCTCAAGTTGGGCGCGGATAATGCGCGAGACGCCAGCAATCTGCTGCGGCAATACGTGCAGTTCGCCAACCAGCGGGCCGTTAATCATCTGAATCAGAGTCTGGCCGGAAGCTGGGCGGCGCGCATCCGGTTTGAACGGGCCTGGCTGCAACGCGAGGATACGGTGGCGCGAGCCGCCTATGACCGGACAGTACAGCGTTTGACGCAGGCGCTCGTTATTGCGCGCCAGCAAGGGATCGTACAGCCGAAAAGCGAGGCGTCGCTGTCGCTGCCCGATTCGGAATGGTTTTTACAGGGCAGCGCGCAGTTGCAGGCGCGTCTGGACATGCTGAAGGCCAGCGGGCCGACGTTCGACGCCGATTATGAGCCGCGGCGCGCGGCGCTGGCGATGCTTGAGAACGGGCCTGCGCTGGCGGACCGGTTTCAGACTTACCGCTATTTGCATACGCCGGAAGAGCCGGTTCAGCGCGACAGCCCGCGCCGCGGTTTTCTGCTGCTGATGTGGGGCAGCATCGGTCTGTTGGCCGGCGCCGGGGCGGCGCTGGCGCGGCGTTCCCGCTAAGTGGTCGATGACGGTGAATATTGTATTGATATGAATAAGTTTTTTACCGTGGCGGTAAACCGGAATAAAGAGAGTCATCAGTGAAAGAGAGTCATTAGTGAAAGTCTTGACGGTTTTTGGCACTCGCCCTGAAGCGATAAAAATGGCGCCGGTGATACGGGCGATGGCTCAGGATGCTTTCTTTGAATCCAAAGTCTGTGTGACGGCGCAGCACCGTGACATGCTTGATCAGGTGCTGCGTCTGTTTGAGATTGTGCCGGACTACGATCTCAATGTTATGCAGCCGGATCAGGGGCTGGTGGAGATTTCCGCCCGTATCCTCTCTGGATTGGGGCCGGTGCTGACCCAGTTTCGGCCGGACCTGATGCTGGTGCACGGCGATACCACCACGACCCTGATGACCAGTCTGGCGGCGTTCTATCATCGTATTCCGGTAGCGCATGTCGAAGCCGGTCTGCGTACCGGTAATCTGACGGCGCCCTGGCCGGAGGAAGCGAATCGCCTGCTGACCGGCCGTCTGGCGACCTACCATTTTGCGCCGACGATCAATGCGCGGCAGAATCTGCGGCGGGAGCAGGTCCCGCCGTCCCGTATCTGGGTGACGGGCAATTCGGTGATTGACGCATTATTCTGGGTTCGTGATCTGATCGCCCGCGATGCGGTATTGCATGGCCAGTTGCAGGAAAAATACGCCTTTCTGGATCAGGAGCGAAAAATGATTCTGGTCACCAGTCATCGGCGGGAAAGCTTTGGCGACGGGATGGAGCGAATTTGTAACGCGTTGGCGGCGCTTGCCCGCCATCATCCGGATATTCAGATTGTTTATCCGGTACACCGCAATCCCAACGTACTGGAGCCGGTTCAGCGTATTCTCAGCGGCATTGATAACGTGTTTCTGATAACGCCGCAGGACTATCTGCCCTTCGTCTATCTGATGAACCGCGCCTGGCTGATCCTGACGGACTCGGGGGGGATTCAGGAAGAAGCGCCTTCGCTTGGAAAACCGGTGCTGGTGATGCGGGAGACGACCGAAAGGCCGGAAGCGCTGGCCGCCGGTACCGTGCGGCTGGTGGGAACCGATACCGCAACGATTATCCGCGAAGTCTCCCAACTGCTGGCGGATGCTTCCGTTTATCAGGCCATGAGCTATGCGCATAACCCTTATGGCGATGGGTTAGCCAGCCAGCGAATTCTCTCCGTTTTGAAACAACACCGGGTGACCGCATGAGTTTTAATCGCATCTGTGTGCTGGGCCTGGGGTATATCGGCCTGCCGACCGCTACGCTTTTGGCCTCGCGGCAACAGTCTGTTTTTGGTGTGGATGTGAACCCGCACGTGGTGGAGAGCATCAACCGGGGCCATACTCATATTGCGGAGCCGGGATTGGCGCAGGCGGTGCAGGCGGCGGTGGCGCAAGGGTATTTGCAGGCCGGTAGCCATCCGGTGTCGGCGGAGGCCTTCCTTATCGCGGTGCCGACCCCGTTAAAGGCGGACCATCAGCCTGACGTCTCGTTGGTGGAAGCCGCCGCCCTGTCGCTGGCGCCGGTGCTGAAACCGGGGGATCTGGTCATTCTGGAGTCGACGTCGCCGGTCGGCGCCACGGAGCAGATGGCGGACTGGCTGGCGCAGGCACGGCCGGATCTGAGCTTCCCCCAGCAGGTCGGCGAGGCGTCGGATATCCGCATTGCCTATTGTCCGGAGCGGGTATTGCCCGGCCGCATCATGGAAGAACTGCTCAGCCAGGATCGGGTGATCGGCGGGATGACGCCGCGTTGTGCGGCGCGGGCAAGCGAGCTGTATCGCCTCTTTCTGCTGGACGGCGAGTGTGCGATGACGGACTCGCGAACCGCTGAAATGTGCAAATTGACGGAAAACAGCTTTAGGGACGTGAATATCGCGTTCGCCAATGAGTTGTCGCTGGTTTGCGCCGAACAGCAAATCGATGTGTGGGCGCTGATTCGTCTGGCTAATCGCCATCCACGCGTCAATATTTTGCAACCGGGGCCGGGCGTGGGCGGTCACTGCATCGCGGTCGACCCTTGGTTTATCGTATCGCAGCACCCGCAGCTGGCGCGTCTGATTCGCACCGCCCGCGAGGTGAATGACGCCAAGCCTCGCTGGGTGGTGGAGCAGGTGAAAATTATGGTGGCGGATGCGCTGGCGCAGGGCAATAAACGGGCCTGCGATTTGCGCATCGCCTGTCTGGGGCTGGCGTTCAAGCCCGATGTGGAAGACCTTCGCGAGAGTCCGGCGCTGGCGATCGCCGGGCAGGTAGCCGAATGGCATGCCGGGACGACCTGGGTGGTCGAGCCTCATATTCGTCAGTTACCGCCCGGTTTGCAGGGAAAGGCCGAGCAGGTGGAGATTACGCGGGCGTTGAGCGACGCGGATGTCCTGGTGTTGCTGGTAGACCACCAGCAGTTCAGGGCGATTGCCCCTGAACAGGTGACGCAACGCTGGGTGGTGGACACCAAAGGCGTCTGGCGGTGAAGGCGGCGTGGCGACGGCTGTGGATTCTGCGTTAACCGGAGTGACCTATGCCTGTTTGTGCTGAGATTGAACCTCTGGTCTGGGAAAGCGATTTTTTTCAGCGTATTAGCGGACGGTTGAGTTTCCAGGATACCGCACCGCCGTTAACCATTGCCGATCTGGATCGCTATGAGTTATGCCAGGCCAAGCTGGCGGCCAGCGATCTGGCGACGGCGGATGCGTTGTCGGCGCTGGGGTTTCGGCTGGCGGAAGGCGAGGTGGATTTCAGTATGCCGGTCGTACCTGCCGCCCGGGCCATGTTCGCCGTTGGCGTGCGCGAGGCGGAGACGGGGGATATTGCGGCGCTGCGCGCGGCGGCGACAAAAAGTTTTGTACTGAGCCGGTTTCGGGCGCCGTGGTATGGTCCGGACGATTGCGGCCGTTTCTATGCGCGGTGGGTGGAAAAAGCGGTATATGGTACCTTTGACGACGCCTGTCTGGTGATGGGCGGTCAGGGCGCGCCGTTGCAGGGGTTCGTGACGTTACGCCAGACTTCGCCCAGCACCGCGCGTATCGGCGTGTTGTCCGCCTGGCCGGGCATGACCGGGCAAGGGATTGGTCAGCGGCTGATGCAGGTGGCGCGGGTCTGGTGTCAGCAGCGCGGCATTCGCCGGCTGACGGTGGCGACCCAGACCAGCAATCTGGCGGCATTACGGCTCTACCTGCGCAGCGGCGCACGGGTGGAGAGCACCGCCTACTGGTTTTATCGATAATGGTTCTATCGATGATGGTTCTACCGATAATGTTTCTGCAGGTGACGACATGATTCCTTTTAACTCGCCGCCGGTGGTGGGATCAGAACTGGAGTATATGCAGGCCGCGATGCGCAGCGGCAAGCTCAGCGGCGATGGCGCGTTTACCCGCCGCTGTCAGCAGTGGCTGGAACATTATTCGGGTAGTTGCAAGGTATTGCTGACGCCTTCCTGCACCGCGTCGCTGGAAATGGCGGCGCTGTTGCTGAACATCCAGCCCGGCGACGAAGTCATCATGCCGAGTTACACCTTTGTCTCTACCGCCAACGCCTTCGTACTGCGCGGCGCCACCATCGTGTTTGTCGACATCCGACCGGATACCCTCAATCTTGACGAAAACCTTATCGAAGCCGCGATTACCAAGAAGACCCGCGCCATTGTGGTGGTGCATTACGCCGGGGTGGGCTGCGAGATGAACGCCGTCATGGCGCTGGCGCAGCAATACGGGCTGTTTGTGGTGGAAGATGCGGCGCAGGGGATGATGTCGCGCTATCAGGACCGGCCGCTGGGCGCAATCGGCCATATCGGTTGTTTCAGTTTCCACGAAACCAAGAATTACACCGCGGGCGGCGAAGGCGGCGCTACGCTGATCAACGATCCTGAACTGGCGGAGAGGGCCGAGATTATCCGCGAGAAAGGCACCAACCGCAGCCAGTTCTTTCGCGGTCAGGCGGATAAGTACACCTGGCGCGACATCGGCTCCAGTTATCTGATGGCGGATATTCAGGCGGCTTACCTGTGGGGACAACTGGAAGCGGCGCAGCGCATTCATGAGCGGCGCCTGAAATTATGGCAACACTATGCGCGCGCGTTCGCGCCGCTGGCGGCGGCAGGCCGGGCGACATTGCCGGTGATTCCGGCGGACTGCCGTCACAATGGTCACCTGTTTTTCCTGCGCCTGCGGGATGAGGTGGAGCGTTCAGCGTTTATCAGCCATATGAAAGAAGCGGAGATCCTGACGGTGTTCCACTATATTCCTTTGCATTCCAGCCCGGCCGGCCGGCAATTTGGCCGTTTTGTCGGCGAAGATCGTCACACCACGCGGGAAAGCGAGCGGTTGGTACGCCTGCCGCTGTTCTACAACCTGTCTGACCTTAACCAGCGTACTGTAATCAATTCGGCGCTGAGTTTCTTTTCCTGATGTCGCTGGCGCGTGCATCGTTATGGACGGCTGCGTCCACGCTGGTCAAAATCGGCGCGGGGCTGGCGGTCATCAAACTGCTGGCGGTGACGTTCGGCCCGGAAGGCGTCGGGCTGGCCGGTAACTACCGCCAGTTGATCACCGTGCTGGGCGTGATGGCCGGCGCGGGCATCGCCAACGGCGTTACCTGGGCGGTAGCCGCCGCGCCGCCGGATGCCGACCGTCCCAGTCCGTTGCTGGGGACGGCGGTATCGCTGTCGATGGGTTGCTCGCTGTTGCTGACGCTGGCGTTGTGGCTGCTGGCTGCGCCGCTGTCGCGCCTGCTGTTTGGCGATGACGCCTACCAGCCTGCAATTCGTGCGCTGGCCTGGCTGCAACTGGGCATCGCGGGCGCCAGCCTGCTGCTGGCGGTCCTGAAAGGTTATCAGGATGCGCGGGGCAACGCGCTGGCCGTCATGGCAGGCAGTCTGCTGGGGGCCGTGGCGTATGGCGTCAGCGTTTGGTTTGGGGCGTATACCGGCGCGCTGGTGGGATTGGCGCTGATGCCGGCGCTGGCGTGCGTGCCCGCGCTGGTGCTGTTGTTCCGGCGAACGCCATTAGGTTTGCGAGCGCTCACACCTGACTGGTCATGGCCGCTGGCCGGTCAGTTAACCCGCTTCAGTCTGATGACGTTGATCACCGTCGTAACGCTGCCGGTTGGCTACGTGATGATGCGAAACCAACTGGCGACCCATTACACCTGGCAGGAGGTGGGCGTGTGGCAGGGGGTTACCACCATTTCCGATGCCTGGCTGCAGTTCATTACCGCGTCATTCACGGTTTATTTACTGCCTGCGCTGGCGCGTTTGCAGGATAAACGTGCGGTCCGGCATGAGATTCTCAGCGCGTTGCGGTTTGTGTTGCCGGTGGCTGCCGCGGCGGGCGTGGCTATCTGGCTGTTGCGCGATGTGGCGATTCACTTACTGTTTTCCAGCGCGTTTTCGGCCATGCGTGACCTGTTTGCATGGCAGCTGGCAGGTGATGTATTGAAAGTGGGCGCTTACGTTTTTGGTTATCTGGTAGTCGCCAGAGCCTCGCTGCGGTTCTATCTGCTAGCTGAACTCGGCCAGTTCCTGCTGCTTACCGGATTTGCCCGCTGGTTGATTCCATTGCATGGCGCGCTGGGCGCGTCGCAGGCGTATCTGGCAACCTATGCGGTCTATTTTCTGTTGTGTTGCGGCGTTTTCATTCTGTACTGCAGGCGAGCATGACCACACTGATTCATGTCCTGGGGGCGGATATTCCCCACCATAACCAGACGGTGCTGCGTTTCTTTAACGATACGCTGGCGCCGGCGCTGCCGCCGCATCAGGTACGGCGGTTCATGGTTGTTGCGGCGGCCGATCTCTTTGAGCAAACCTATCCGGCGTTGCAGATAGCGCGTTTTGCTGACCAGAAAGCGCTGGCGCGCGCCGTGGTGGCGCTGGCGTGTGAGGATCGGTCGGCTCGTTTCTTTTTTCACGGCCAGTTTAACCCCTGGCTGTGGCTGGCGTTGCTGTGCGGCGGTATCCGCACGACTCAGGCTTACTGGCACATCTGGGGGGCCGATTTGTATGAAGAAGCCCGCGGCTGGCGCTACCGCTGGTTTTACCGGCTGCGGCGACTGGCGCAGCGGCGGGTTGCCCAGGTGTTCGCCACCCGCGGCGATATCGACTATTTCCGGCGGCGTTATCCGGCCGCGGCGACGTCGCTGCTTTATTTCCCCACCCGTATGAGCCCGTACGCGGCGAGCCCGCATGAAAAAGCGCCGGACGCGCCGCTGACCATTCTGGTCGGCAACTCCGGCGATCGCAGCAACCGCCATCTGGCGGCGCTTGACGCCATTCATCGTCAGTTTGGCGCGCAGGTGCGGGTGATCGTGCCGATGGGCTATCCGGCTGGCAACCATGATTACATTGAGCAGGTGGCGCGGCACGGGCTGGCGTTGTTCGGCGCTGAGCGCTGCCGGGTCTTGCGCGAGTCACTGGCGTTCGACGATTATCTGGCGTTGTTGCGCACCTGCGATCTCGGTTACTTCCTGTTTCACCGCCAGCAGGGGATTGGCACGCTGTGTTTGTTGATTCAACTGGGCGTGCCGTTCGTTATCAGTCGCCATAACCCGTTCCGACAGGATTTGGCGGAACAGCGCCTGCCGGTGTTGCTTGGCGAGGAGGCGCTGAACGAGGCGATGGTGCGCGACGCACGCGAGCAACTGGCACGAATAGATACCCGGCAGGTAGCGTTCTTCAGCCCCGGTTATGAGCAAGGGTGGCGGCAGGCGTTGTCACTGGCGGCGGGAGACGGCGATGACTGAGTGGGCGTTTTTCGGTTTGTGGCTGGTCTGGCTGGGCGGCGGCGGCGTGGTGTTGTGGCTGAGCGGGCGTGAGTTCCGTCGGTGGCGTTTCAACTTCAACGTGCTGTTTTCATTGCTGTATCTGCTGACGTTCTATTTCGGCTTTCCGTTGACCGCCTTACTGACATTTCGCTTCGGGGTGGAGACGGCCTCGCCGCTGAACCTGCTGCTGGCGCTGCTGTCCGCCACGGCGTTTTACGTCATTTATTATGTCAGCTATAAAACCCGGCTGCGGTCTGCTCCGGCTGCACCTCGCTCGTTGCCGTTGACCATGACGCGGCTGGAAGCGCTTCTCACCTGTGGGTTGCTGGCGCTGGTGGCGCTGGTGACCGCAGCGGTATTCTTCGCCAACAACGGCCTGCTGCTGTTCAAACTCAGTTCCTATAGCCAGATTTTCTCTCGCGACGTCGCCGGCGTCGCCCTGAAGCGCTTCTTCTATTTCTTTATTCCCGCCATGCTGATGTGGTATTTCCTGCACCAGACCCGGCGCGCCTGGCTGATTTTCTTGCTGACGACCGTCGCGTTTGGCGGGCTGACCTACCTGCTGGTGGGCGGCACCCGCGCCAATATCATCATCGCTTTCGCTCTGTTTCTGTTTATTGGTCTGCAACGCGGTTGGATCGCCTGGTGGATGCTGGCGGCAGCAGGCGGTGGCGGTATCGTGGCGATGTTCTGGCTGGCGCTCAAGCGCTACGGTCTGGACGTCAAGGGCGAAGAGGCGTTCTACACCTTTTTGTACCTGACGCGGGATACCTTTTCGCCGTGGGAAAATCTGGCCATGCTATGGCAACATCTCGACCAGATCACGCTACAGGGACTGGCGCCCATCGTGCGGGATTTTTATGTCTTTATTCCCGCCTGGCTGTGGCCGGCGCGACCAGCGCTGGTACTGAACAGCGCCAACTATTTCACCTGGGAAGTGCTGAATTATCATGCCGGGCTGGCGATATCGCCGACCTTGCTCGGTTCGCTATTGATTATGGGCGGGCCGCTGTTGATTCCGGCTGGCGCGATTGCGGTCGGGTTGCTCATCAAGGGGTTTGACGGCCTTTACCGCTACGGGCGGCAGGCGGAAAACCGCTATCTGTCCGCCGTGTTGCAGGCGTTCTGCTTTGGCACGGTTTTTAACCTGATCGTGCTGGTGCGTGAAGGGCTGGATGCGTTTGTCTCGCGGGTGGTGTTTTTCTGTCTGGTTTTCGCTGCCTGCCTGTTGGCGGCCAAATTGTTGTACTGGCTGCTGTTGCGCGCCGGCGCGGTTGCCGTTCGCGCGCCATCACAAGGAGAAACGGAATGAATGATGCACGGCCGCAGTACCCTATTCCGCAGTACCGTATTCGCGACATCCCGGTGCAGGGTTTTCGGGATATGGAGCAGTGTGTGTCGGCGCTGTTTGCAGGCGGCTCGCCGCATCCGGGAACGTTGATTGCCATCAATGCCGAAAAGGTGATGGCCGCCGATCGCGATGCAACGCTGCGTGAACTGATGTTGCAGGAGGGTAACTGCAACTATGCCGATGGCATCAGCGTGGTGTGTTCCATTCGCCGCAAATATCCGGGCGCCCAGGTGGAGCGTATCGCCGGCGCCGATCTGTGGGAGGCGCTGATGCAGCGCGCCGGGCAGTTGGGAACGCCGGTGTTTCTGCTTGGCGGCAAGCCGTCGGTGCTGGCGGAGACCGAACGCAAGCTGCGTGAACAGTGGCAGGTCAATATTGTGGGCACGCAGGACGGTTACTTTACGCCGGAACAGCGTCAGGCGGTATTAGAGCGCGTGCGCGACAGCGGCGCGCAACTGGTGACGGCGGCGCTGGGGTCGCCGCGGCAGGAATTATTGATGCGCGATTGCCGCCGGCTGTATCCCGCCGCGCTCTACATGGGCGTGGGCGGCACGTACGATGTGTTTACCGGACAGGTCAAACGCGCTCCGCCGGCGTGGCGGCGCTACGGGGTGGAGTGGTTGTACCGCTTGCTGACGCAGCCCAGCCGTTTTCGCCGCCAGTTCAAACTGTTGCGCTATCTGGCCTGGCATTTCGGCGGCAGACTCTAGGCGCGTTTCAATGCGGCATCACTCCGCATGACGGCGGCGGCCCGGCCCGCGCTTGCTGCTCGTCAGACCACTTTTTTTACGGCTTTATCGTTGTGATCAAGGTCTGTCTGCGCTGTTTATTTCATCATGTCCGGGTACAGGAAGGGTAGGAATCCGGTTTGCATTGCGGTATCTTCTCGGCCGTTTTTCCGGTCGGGGAGCGGTAATGCTTTGCCGGGAGAGAGCCGGTATACCTATGTGAAGCATGGCGGGTATAAAACAATAACGCTTTGATACCGGCGTAAAAAGGATCTATTGAAGACAGAGGTTATATGGCAAATACAGAAAAACAGGACAAGCTCCACCGTGGGCTGGAAGCGCGACATATCGAGCTTATCGCGCTGGGCGGCACCATCGGCGTGGGCTTGTTCATGGGGGCGGCCAGCGCCCTGAAATGGGCCGGGCCGTCCGTGCTGCTGGCTTATATCGTGGCTGGCATTTTTGTGTTCTTCATCATGCGGTCGATGGGGGAAATGCTGTTTTTGGAGCCGGTGACCGGTTCGTTCGCGGTTTACGCCCACAATTACCTGAGTCCGTTCTTCGGCTATCTCACGGCGTGGGGTTACTGGTTCATGTGGATGGCGGTCGGCATTTCGGAAATTACCGCCATCGGCGTGTATGTGCAGTACTGGTTCCCGACCTTGCCGCAGTGGATTCCGGCGATCGGCGCGGTTGCGCTGGTGGCGGCGGCCAATCTGGCGGCGGTACGGCTGTATGGTGAAATCGAGTTCTGGTTCTCGATGATCAAGATCACCACCATTGTGGTGATGATTGTGGTGGGCGTCGGCATCATTTTCTTCGGCATCGGCAACCACGGTCAGTCCACCGGTTTTGTTAACCTGACCGAACACGGCGGTTTCCTGGCCGGCGGCTGGAAAGGACTGCTGTTTGCGCTCTGTCTGGTCGTGGCCTCCTATCAGGGGGTGGAGCTGGTCGGCATTACCGCCGGTGAAGCCCGTAATCCGCAGGTGACGCTGAAACGGGCAATCAACAATATTCTGTGGCGTATCCTGATTTTCTATGTCGGCGCCATTTTCGTGATTGTGACCATTTTCCCGTGGAATGAGATCGGTACGTCCGGTAGCCCGTTCGTGCTGACTTTCGCCAAAATCGGCATTACCGCCGCGGCGGGCATCATCAACTTCGTGGTGCTGACGGCGGCGCTGTCGGGTTGCAACAGCGGCATGTACAGCTGCGGGCGTATGCTCTATTCGCTGGCCAACAACCGCCAGTTGCCAGCGGCGCTGGGACGGGTGACGGCGGGCGGCGTGCCGGCTGTTGGGGTGACGGTGTCCATCCTGTGTCTGGTGGCCGGCTCGGCGCTGAATTACATTATCCCCAATCCGGAGAAAGTGTTCGTGTACGTGTACAGCGCCAGCGTGCTGCCGGGTATGATTCCCTGGTTTGTGGTGCTGATAAGCCAGCTGCGTTTCCGTCAGCAGCATCAGGCGGCGCTCGCCAGCCATCCGTTTAAGTCGATCCTGTTCCCGTGGGTGAACTACCTGACGATGGCGTTTCTGGTCTGCGTGCTGGTCGGGATGTACATCAACGAAGACACGCGCATGTCGCTGGTGGTCGGCGGTATTTTCCTGGCTGCGGTCAGCCTGTTTTACGTTGCGCTGGGGCTAGGTAAAAAACAGCCGGAAATGCAAACGGAAACCGAGTAATCGCGGCTAACTGCGGGTGGTGACGGCGGATTGAACCGGGTTTTGACCGCAAATGAGCAAAGCATAAGCAAACGCATCATTTCTGTGAAAAAGCACTGGACAGGCCTATATTAAATCCGTACTATCCCCACCCGCAACGGCGCTACGCGCCCGTAGCTCAGCTGGATAGAGCGCTGCCCTCCGGAGGCAGAGGTCTCAGGTTCGAATCCTGTCGGGCGCGCCATTAAATTGGGCGCGGGAGCTGCGGAGGTACTTATTACCCCGTAAATTGAGTACCGGAATACGTAGTAAAGCAGTGGTATATGGTGGCTATAGCTCAGTTGGTAGAGCCCTGGATTGTGATTCCAGTTGTCGTGGGTTCGAGTCCCATTAGCCACCCCAAATTTTAAAGTTTGTGATATGCGAAGGTGGCGGAATTGGTAGACGCGCTAGCTTCAGGTGTTAGTGTCCTTCGGACGTGAGGGTTCAAGTCCCTCTCTTCGCACCACACAAACAATGATAGTTGTGTACGTGTTCTAAATCGGGATCGGCGAGTAGCGCAGCTTGGTAGCGCAACTGGTTTGGGACCAGTGGGTCGGAGGTTCGAATCCTCTCTCGCCGACCATCCTATTCTTAAGAAGCGGCAGTCCATTTGGACTGCCGTTTTTTTTATGGCTTTTCCCGCCTGATTTGCTTTCTACACCCGACTGGTGTATCTCCTTAATTGAATTTTTATTCGTTTTATTTGCATTTAAATGGAGATTTAATATGTCGGTCATCGATCCGGTTGAAAAACAGTTTGCCGCCTACAACGCCCACGATCTGGACGCCTTTGCCGCCTGTTTCCATGAGGATTTCCGGGCTTACCGCATGCCATCCGAAACACCGTCCATGCTGGGCAAAGCCGCGCTGGAAACCTTCTATCGCGACCATCGGTTCAATAACCCGGCGTTGCGTGCCGAACTGCTATCCCGCACGGTGTTGGGCAACCATGTTTTTGATCATGAAAAGATTTACGGCATTGAACCCGAACCGATCGAAAGTATTGCGGTGTTTGAAGTCAAAGACGGATTGATTACGACGGCATGGTTCTATTTTGCGTAATTATGCGAATACGGCGATGGTTGCCGCGTATAAACAAAGAACAGACCGCTGAGGCGGTCTTTTTTACCGTAGCCATCCGCCGGAACCACGGCCCTATACCGTGCCGTATGCGAGTGACGCAGTTTGTACATCTGCATTGGGTACAAGACAGCCTAAATAGTAACCCGACAGAAATTAGACGGATTGCATCGTTTCGGATGAAGTAATTGTGAGCGAAATCATAAAACAATAAAGAATATCTTAGATCGATCGGGTATATAGGCGGGAATATCGCCAGTGATATAGTCGCCAACAAACAACAGCGTCGTCTTGACCCGCCTCTCTTTCCCCCATTATTACAATGTAAACGAGTGAGTTATGGCATCACATCTGATTGATTTTCTTCTTATTGGAAATAACTTTGGCACACCAGAAATGCGCGCCGTATGGTCAGAGCAGAATCGCCTGACCCGCCAGGTTGACGTGGAAATCGCGTTGGCGCTGGCAGAAGGCGATCTGGGTGTCATCCCGCAGGACGCGGCCAGCACCATTGCTTCCCACGCCAACGCCAGCGCACTGAATATTGAAGAGATCGCCCAGGATGCGGTGCGCATGAAGCATTCCCTGATGCCGACCATCGCCGCCATCCAGAAACAGTGCGGCGAAGCCGGCGAATACATCCATTACGGCGTGACCACGCAGGATGTGGTGGATACCGCCACGGTATTGCAGCTGCGTCAGGCATTCGACATTGTGGTGCGCGACACCCGTCTGGTGGCTATCGAACTGAAACGACTGGCGAAGAAACACCAGCATACGCTGATGACCGGTCGTACCCACGGCATGCAGGCGTTGCCGACCACCTTTGGTTTCAAGCTGGCGGTATGGCTGGACGAGTTTGTGCGCCACCTGCAACGCCTGAATGAAATCCGCGATCGGGTGTTGGTAGGCAACATCAACGGCGCCATCGGTACCTACGCCTCTTTTGGCGAGCTGGGGCCGGAAATCGAACGCCACACCCTGACCCGTCTGGGTCTGAATACCCCGAATATCGGCTGGCAGTCCGCCCGTGACCGTTTCTCGGAATACGCGTCGGTGGCGGTGCTGATCAGCGGTACGCTCGGTAAGATCGGCAACGAGCTGTACAACCTGATGCGTACCGAAATCAACGAAATCGAAGAACCGTTCTCCGAAGGGAAGATCGGTTCCACCACCATGCCGCACAAGCGCAATCCGGCCGCGCTGGAAGGGCTGGCCAGCCTGACGGCGCCGCTGTTCAAGAGCGCCGCTCTGATCCATGAATCGATGAAAGTCGAACACGAGCGTGACGCCATGAGCTGGCGTGCGGAGTGGATCGCGTTGCCGGAAATCAACATCTATCTGTCGGCGCAGTTGCAGAACGCGCTTGGCATCCTGCGCGGTATGTCGGTGAACGAAAAGCAGATGCGCGCCAATCTTGATTTGCAAAACGGCCTGTTGCTGTCGGAAAAGGTGATGTTTGAAATCGGCAAGCTGCTCGGCAAGCAGACGGCCCATCACCTGGTGTACGAGTGCTCAATGGCGGCATTTGAGCAGAACCGCGAGTTCAAAGCGCTGCTGCTGGAGCATCCGGTTCTGTCGCAGCACCTGACGGCGAATGCGCTGGATGCCTGGCTGGATCCGGCGAACTATGTCGGCAGCGCGCCGCAGAAAGTCGATGAGGTTATCCGGTACGCGGATGGCACCGGCCTGCTGGCCGAGTGACGGGAGACGCCATGAGTACCGTATTTCGTCAGGCTACGTCTGCGGACGATGAAGCGTTTCTGGCGCTGGCGCTGGCCGCTTATGCGCCGGTGCGCGAGCTGGGCATCAAGTTTGACGCCGCCTACGCCGACATCGACATGGTGCGCCGTCATCTGCGCAGCAACGGCGTGTATGTGATGGAGAAAGACGGGCGTCTGGCCGCGTCGGTCACTATTCGTTATCCGTGGGGGCCGAATCCCGGTCCGTACGGGTTGCCGCACATCGGTTGGTTCGCCACTCATCCGGACTTCAAACAACAGGGACTGGGCAAACAGATGCTGGACTGGCTGGAGCAGGCGGTGCTGCAAGAGCAGTTAAAAGCGCCCGCCGTGACGCTGGGCACCGCCAAACAGCATCCCTGGTTGCTGGATATGTACCGAAAATATGGCTTTCAGGAAGTCGGCCAGGCGGATTTAGGGAAAGGACACCTCACGATTTACATGCGAAAAGTCCTGGATCAGGACCTTTATCATCACTGGGAAAAGAAACACCCCTAAGAGGCGTTATTCGATGACTATGAAAAAAATTATCCTCCCTGTATTAGCTTTGTCTGCGGTCATTCTGGCGGCAGGTTGCGATTCTCAGAACAGCGGTGAGAAGGTGCTGCGCATCGGCGCCACCGGGCAGAGCTACCCGAGTTCGTTCAAACAGGACAACAAGCTGGTCGGGTTTGATGTGGAAGTAGCGGAAACCATCGCCAAGGATCTGAATTATAAGGTTGAATGGGTGACGGCGGATTTCAGCGGCCTGATGGGGCAACTGGAAGCCAGCAAGCTGGACACCATCGCCAACGTGGTGGCGATTACCCCGGCGCGCCAGGAGAAATACAGCTTCTCCCAGCCATACAGCTACTACGGCAGCCAGATCGTCACGCATAAAGACAACGCCAACATCAATACGCTGGATGACCTGAAAGGCAAAACCGTGGCGGGCGTGTTGGGTTCCAACCACGTCAACAACCTGAAAAAAGCCTTTGCCGACGGCAGCGTCAACATTCGTACCTATGAAACCCGCGATGGCGCCATGAGCGATGCGCTGGCCAAACGCGTTGAAGGTTACATCAACTCCCGCCCGATCCTGCTGGCGGAAATCAACAAGCGCAACCTGCCGTTCAAGCTGGTGGGTGAGCCGCTGGTGGTGGAGCAGGTTGGGTTCCCGTTCCATAAAGATCAGAAAGGCGACGAACTGCGTAAGAAGTTTGATGACGAACTGAACAAAATGCGCAGTGATGGCCGACTGAAAGCCCTGTCCGTCAAATATTTCGGCGAGGACATTACGGCGGGTAAATAACCCTGCCTGCTCGCTCAACTCCTGTGACGCCAGCCTGATTTGCGGCTGGCGTCAGTGTTAATGGTATGGCCCATGAATATCGATCTTTCCTACCTGCTGAAAGTTTTTCCCCAGGTGTTGATGTACTTGCCCACCACGCTGTTGCTGGCGGTGGTGTCGATGCTGTTTGCCATCGTGCTGGGACTGGTGCTGGCGCTGGTTCGCGAGAGCCGGTTCGTTGTGGTGACGAAACTGGTGGAACTGTATATCTCGCTGTTTCGCGGTATTCCATCGCTGGTTCAGTTGTTCATCATCTATTTCGGGTTGCCGCAGCTGTTTCCATCGCTTAACGGCCTGTCCGCCATGACGGCGGCGATTATCGGCTTTAGCCTGAAAAACTCGGCTTATATGGCGGAGATCTTCCGGGCGGCGCTGGCGTCGGTGGATTTCGGGCAAACGGAAGCCGGCCTGTCGGTAGGGATGAACAAGGCACAGATTTACCGCCGCATCGTGTTGCCGCAGGCGATGCTCAATGCGCTGCCTGCTACCGGCAACACCTTTATTTCGCTGATCAAAGACACCTCGGTGGCCTTTGCGCTCGGTGTCTCGGAACTGTTTGCCGAAGGCAAGATGATCGCCGCCGAATCGCTGCGCTTCTTCGAAACCTTCCTGGTGGTGGGGCTGATTTACTGGCTGCTCATCATGGTTTACTCCTGGTTGCAGTCGCAACTGGAGAAGAAACTGAGCCATTCACGGCAGCGTTAAGGAGCCGACATGATTAGCGTAAAAAATCTGACTAAACGTTTTGGCGACCAGGTGGTGCTGAACAACATCAGTCTGGATATCGCCCAGGGCGAGGTGGTGGCAATCATCGGGCCGTCCGGCTCAGGCAAGTCCACCCTGCTGCGTTGCCTGAATCTGCTGGAAAAGCCAGAGTCCGGCACCATTACCATCGGCGATCAGTCGCTGGATACCAGCCGTTATACCGGCAAGGAAGAGTATGCGCTTAGACGTCAGACGGCGATGGTGTTCCAGAATTACAACCTGTTCAAGAACAAGACCGCGCTGGAAAACATCACCGAAGCCCTGATTGTGGTGAAGAAGATGCCGAAAAAGCAGGCGGACGAGATTGGGCTGTCGCTGCTGGAGCTGGTGGGGCTGCTGCCGCAGGCGCATCAGTACCCGGTGACGCTGTCCGGCGGCCAACAGCAGCGCGTTAGCATTGCCCGTGCGCTGGCGGTGGATCCGAAGGCGATTCTGTTTGATGAGCCGACCTCGGCGCTTGATCCGGAACGCGTGCATGAAGTGCTGCAGGTTATCCAGAAACTGGCGGGGCAGAACACCACCATGGTGATCGTGACCCATGAGATGCAGTTCGCCAAAGAGGTGGCGGACCGGGTGATCTTCATGGCCGACGGGCACATCGTGGAACAAGGGCCGGCGGAGAAAGTGATCAGTTTCTCCGACAACCCGCAGACCCGCCGCTTCCTGCGACAGCTGACTAACATTCAGGAACCATCAGAGTTCGATATCTGATCGATAACGTATTCACCTGCAGGCTCGACTCGTCGGGCCGCCCTGTCAGACAGGGCTGAAAAAAAGAGGAGTGACCTTACATGAAAGTGCATGCCCAGCATGAGCCGTTGGCACAGTTTATTCAGGCGTTCCGGCACGATCTGCATCAGCATCCGGAGCTGTCTAATCAGGAGTTTGAAACCACGCGGAAAATTCGCGCCGTGCTGGAAAAAGAGGGGATTCGCATCCTTGACCTGCCGTTGAAAACCGGTCTGGTGGCGGAAGTAGGCGGTCTACAGGACGGCCCGCTGGTGGTGGTGCGATCCGACATCGACGCCCTGCCGATTGAAGAAGAGTCCGGCGTCGAATTCAGTTCGAAAAATACCGGTGTGATGCACGCCTGCGGGCATGATTTCCATTCTTCGGCGGCGCTGGGTGCGGCGATTCTGCTCAAACGTATCGAGCCGGAGCTGAAAGGTACCGTGCGTATTCTGTTTCAGGCGGCCGAAGAAACCGGGCTGGGTGCGCCGGAAGTGATCGCAGTCGGCGCGCTGGACGGCGCGACCGCTATTTTTGGCATTCATAACGACCCAACGCTGCCGGTCGGCGTAATTGGCGGTAAAGACGGCGCGCTGACCGCCGGGGTGGACCGTTTTGAAATCAAGATTGCCGCTAAAGGCTGTCACGCCGCCAAACCGCACGAAGGTAATGATCCGATCATTATTCTGGGGCAGCTGATTTCCGCGGTGCAGACCATTATTAGCCGCACCGTGCCGTCCGATAATAATGCGGTGGTGTCGATCACTCAGGTACATAGCGGCAGCACCTGGAACGTCATTCCGGATACCGCCTACGTAGAAGGAACGGTGCGTACCTTCAGTCAGGCGGTACGCGACCTGATTGAACAGCGTTTCCGCCAGATTGTGGCCGGTATCGCCAGCACCTTTGGCGCGGAAATCGAGTTTATCTGGCACGCCGGGCCGCCATCGGTGGTGAACACGCCGCGCTGGGTGGATTTTGCGCTGCAGGTCGCTGATGACGAAGGGTTTGAGGCGCGTCGCGTCGAAGCCAGCCCCATCGGCGAAGATTTTGCGTTCTACCAGCAGAAGCTGCCGGGCACCTTTATGATGGTAGGCTCCGGCGGCCCTTACGCGCTGCATCACCCCAAATTCCGGGTGGATGATAGTGCGCTGTTCCCCACCGCGCACTATCTGTATCAGCTGGCGAAGCAGAGCCTGGAACAGCTGTCGCAGACCGCCTGATTACCCGTCAGCATCCTATCCATGACAACGGCCACGGTTATCCGTGGCCGTTTGGTTTGAGTCGTCAGCGAAAGGCGACTTGTGGCTTTTCGGCGACAGTTCGGGTGTATTCGTGTCGTCAAAGAGAGACATATAACTGGTTGAATTTTAAAGAATATAAACGGCGGTGTTGGTAGCGTCTCTGATTAGCGACAGTATTGGTGAGGAATGCCTGATTTTTCAGCAGGTTAGTTATGCGGGAATTAAGCAGTGATTTGTATTTAATTACTTATTTATCAATGAGTAGCATTTTTTATTCTGGTTTTCTGTGAAGTTGGCATCATTCATGCTTTATTAGAGGTGTAGATGCTCATTCCACCTTCTATGCTTGCTTCGGCTTCATAAACCTGGGAATGACGCAGAGCCATTTACGGTGCCTAACGTCCGATTATTGATGAAGTGCTGCTTCATCGCTGTTGGACGTAACGTTGAGTGGGGCACCTTAAAGTTGTCTTTCAGACCTGATTTTTATTGCACGCTTGTCGCTGGTCGGCAAGCGTTTTTTTTCGCCATTATTCTGCTAAATCATAGCGTTATCAGATCGTGTTATCAGGGAGAGAAGACCGGCGCTGGAGCGCGCCGGTTCGGGCCGGTCAGGCGTCGTGGGGCGATTGTAGCGTCAATAACAAACCGTCACGCCGCATGCGGGCCGCGTCTTCAGGGCGCTTCAGGCGATCAAACGCGTCGGCGCACCAGGCGTAGTCATAGGCGTCCGGTCGCAGCGCCAGTGCGGCGGAGAAGGCATCGCTGGCCTGTTGCCATTCACCATGCTTCGCCAGTAACTGCCCCAGCGTACTGTGCAACAGCGCATCATCGCTGTGCTGTTTCAGACGCTGACGCAACAGTTTTTCCAGCGGTTCCGGCTGGCCGGCATTGAGCCGGGGGATCAGCTGCACCAGCCGGTAGTCAAACTGCTGCTTCAGCCCGTCGACAATGATGTCCTGTGCGGTGACGTGGTCGTCACACACAATCAGCCGTTCGGCCATTGCCACCTGCATTGGCAGCGCCTGACGCACTTTACGCGGCTGATTTTTCCACCATTGTTTCAACCCTTCGCTGCCGCCTTCCGCCATGGCCTGATCCATCAGGCCGATGGTGGCGCGCTGTTGCAATTCATCCAGATGGGATTCGTCATGCAGGCGGGTTTTACGCATGGCGGGCAGGATATCCAGCAACGCATTGTAGGCGTGGGTACGCAGGAATGCCTGTTCCGCCAGGCGCAGGACTTCCGGGTGGCGCGGCGCCACTTCCAGCAAACGGTCTACGCCGTGGCGGGCGGCGTGGTCTTCGTTACGGGCCAGTTGAATGCGCACGCGGGTGATATCCACCGGCAACTGATGAGTGTCGGCGATTTCCGCCGCCCGCTCCAGATATTGCCGGGTACGGAACTCGTCGCCGCGCTGCTGGGCTGCTTCCGCCGCCAGCAGGTAGTTCACCATCGGCTGCTCCGCGTGGTCGGCATTGCGGGTCAGCA
This sequence comes from Dickeya sp. Secpp 1600, assembly GCF_003049805.1. Taxonomy (NCBI): domain Bacteria; kingdom Pseudomonadati; phylum Pseudomonadota; class Gammaproteobacteria; order Enterobacterales; family Pectobacteriaceae; genus Dickeya; species Dickeya sp. Secpp 1600. Next base: position 4,740,754 of record NZ_CP023484.1, on the reverse strand, counting down.
GTTTTTCCACCTGCAGATAGTCGCCTTCGGTCAGTTTCAACAGCGCGGCTTTGGTCTGCTGACGCGCCCGGGTGCGTTTACGGCCGATGAACCAGCCGCGGGTACGGGCGCCGGTGCGGAACACTCGCCGCAGCAGCCATTCCACCGCCAGAAACGCCAGCAGAAACAACACCAGCATGATCACCAGCCCGGTGACGCTGGTTTCAATGTTGTAATTGTCGGTCTGAATCAGCACGTAACCCTGATGGCCGGCCAGCATCGGCCCCACCACAATGCCGGCGATCAGCACCACAAACAGCAGAAATACCTTCAGCATGTTCAGCCCTCCTGTGGTTTGGCGGATGGCTGCGCCAGCAGGTTACGGACTCGGGTTTGCATCAGTTTGTCCAGCAGCGGCTGGCTTTGCAGTTCATTCGGTACATCCATTGCTACCGACTGCTGACTCAGTGCGTCCAACTGGTCCAGAAACGCTTTGGTGGTCGGATCGCTTTCGTCAAAGTAGGCGCGTATCCAGGTCGCCGCCGTTTCCAGCGACTGCCGGTAGGTTTCGTTCTGGTGGCGCGGTACCGCCTGTGCGGCGACCAGCAGGCGCGAGCGGATGTTTTCGCGCAGATACACATCCTGATTCGGCGCCAACAGCGGCTCGGCGCTGTCGTCGCGGCGACGAATGGTGATGAAGTCCGACAGGAAGTTGTGCCAGCTCTTGCTCAGGTTCTGCCGCCATTCGCTCAGTGAGGCCGACAACGTCGAGTCGCTTTCTTCCATCGGCGCTTCGTCGGTGTCGGTATCGGCCAGCCGCAGGTTGTCCACCTGATCCGCCAACTGGTTCACTTTAAGGATGATGCCGTCGAAATCGATCTGACTGACGCCGGCCAGCATGCCGATATCGTGAGTGATGGCCCGGCGCACGTCGATCAGGCTGGGGTCGTTCATGTCCGCCAGACTGGCGTCGGCGCTTTTGAGCAAGGCGCCGGCGGCGGTGACGTCTTTATCGCTCCACAGCTTGCGCCCGGCCTGTTTTACCAGAAAATCAGCCTGCGCCAGCAGCCAGGTTTTGGAGTCGCTGTTGGCGAGCGTAGCCAGTTTTTCCTGCATTTCGCCAGCCTGCCGGGTCAGGGTCGCCAGCCGTTGCTCATCGGCGCTCAGGGCTTTGGCCTGCTGGTCCAGCGTCTGTTGCCACTGCTGCTGCGCCTGTGATTGCTGTTTTTGCAGCGCAGCGAGTTGCTCCTGCAATTGGGTCAGGGCGGTACTCTGACGCGTCATCTGCTGGTGGGCGTAATAATAGACGCCGCCGCTCAGCGCCAGCGAAACCACGATGGCGATGGCGCCCAGCACAAGACCGTGGCGCGACGCACCGGAGGAGGGCGGCGATTTTTGCGGAGATGTGGGTTCAGCCCGTTCGACCACCTCTTCGGAGGGCGTTGAGGAGGTAATGTGTTCCGTCATATGAGTACATCCTATGATCAGGGTAATGGTAATTGTCCGGGTTACTATCTGGTTAGTTTACTATCTGGTTAGTTGTGTAACGGTATCAGTTGCATAACGACATCCGCTGCGTTATTGCAGCGCCCGCATCAGCGCATCGTTATCCGCGTTATCGGCGATCCGAATGTCACGCCAGCCCAGTTCGCGGGCCATTTCGGCCAGACGCTCGCTGACGACGACGACCCGGCAACCCGGTAGCCAGGTAGTTCGATAATAATCAGGCACTAAAGTATAGAACTGTTGCAGCATTTCTCCGCTGGTGATCACCAGCGTATCGATACCGAGATGTTGCCAGCGCTGGCATTGTTCCGCGCCGTCGTAAACCACCGGATTGCGTTGATAGCACTCGCAGTAACGCACCTGCGCGCCGCGCTGCTGCAAGGTATCGCCCAGCAGTTCCCGGCCGCCGTTGCCGCGCAGCAGCAACGCCTGTTTGCCCGCTACCTGCTGTAGCGCCGGCGACTGCAATAATGTTTCGCTGGTCGCGCGCTCCGGCGGGTAGAGCACTGGCAAACCGCTGACGGTATGCAGCGCCAGCCCGGTGGAGCGCCCCACCGCAAAATAGGTGAGCGTTTTGGGCCAGCCGGTTCCGGCGCGTGATAGCGCCGGGTCAGCGTATTCCACAACCTGCTGCGACAGGGCGAAGATCAGATCGCCGGGGCGTAGCGCTTGCAGCATGGTGGGCAGTTGCGGCAATTCGCTGCCCGGAGAAAATTCGATTAATGGACTGTGGTAGGCCTGCAGGCCTGCCATTCTGAGACGGGCTACCAACTGCTCACCCGCAGGAGAGGGACGGGTAACCAGAATCGTCATGACGAGGCTGCTCCATAAACGGATTGCAGGATGTCGCGTGCGCCGCGTTCAAGCAGTTCGTCCGCCAGGGCGATGCCAAGCTGTTCGGCATCCTGACGCAGCCCACGACGTTCCGCGTAAATAATGCGACTGCCGTCCGGCGCGCCCACCAGCGCACGCAGCCACAGCGTGTCGCCGTCCTGCAGTTCGGCGTAGCTGCCGATCGGAACCTGACAACCGCCTTCCAGCCGGGTATTCATGGCGCGCTCGGCCAGTACGCGCGTTGCGGTATCGTCGTGGTTCAGCGGCGCCAGCAGCGCGCGGGTTCGGGCATCGTCCAGCCGGCACTCCACGCCGACCGCGCCCTGACCGACCGCCGGCAGCGATTGCTCCGGACTAAGCGCGGTACGGATACGATCTTCCAGACCAAGGCGTTTTAGCCCCGCGACCGCCAGAATGATGGCGTCGTAGTCGCCGTTATCCAGTTTGGACAGGCGGGTGCCGACGTTGCCGCGCAGATCGCGGACCACCAGATCCGGGCGATGGGCGCGCAATTGGCACTGGCGGCGCAGGCTGGAGGTGCCGACGCAGGCGCCGACAGGCAGATCATCCAGCGTGGCGTAATGGTTGGAGACAAAGGCATCACGCGGGTCGTCGCGCTCGCAGATGGTGACCAGCCCCAGACCTTCGGGGAATTCGACCGGCACATCCTTCATTGAGTGCACCGCGATATCGGCACGGTTTTCCAGCAGCGCCAGTTCCAGTTCTTTGACAAACAATCCCTTGCCGCCCACTTTGGCCAGCGGCGTATCCAGCAGCACATCGCCGCGGGTGACCATCGGTACCAGTTCTACCCGCAAGCCGGGGTGGCAGGCTTCGAGTCGTTGCTGAACAAAATGGGCCTGCCACAGCGCCAGCGGGCTCTGTCGGGTGGCGATTCTTAGAATAGTGTCTACCATGCTTGATACCGTTCTGATCCTTTCTTTCCATCGTACCATTGAAGGCGAGCCGGTGTCAGTTGCCCGGCCGTCGTGATGAGGGAAGGGAACGACAAAACCCCGTCGGGGGATAGCCGGGCGCGGCAAAAACGGCGATAATATGTTCAACGCTGAAGCATCAATAAACAAATCTGACTTTCTTTAGTTTCTTTACGCCCTTTCAGCAAGGTGTTAAATTGATCACGTTTCCAGCAATAATCTGCCCGCCATTCTTCTAATATCTATTCTGGACAGGTTGGGGAAACAACGGCTTCTTTATAGGCACTGGGATAAGCAGGCGAAACGTCTTGTACTTCTACATCGAGACACTGAAGCAAAGACTGGATGCGATCAACCAACTGCGTGTGGATCGTGCTCTGGAAGCAATGAAACCCGCTTTTCAGCAGGTTTACAGTCTTTTGCCAGTTTTATTACATCATCATCACCCGTTGATGCCTGGCTATCTGGAAGGCAAGGTTCCGCACGGCATTTGTCTTTTCTCCCCCGATGAAAAACAGCAGCACTACCTCGACGGCGTGGAATTGCGCTGGGGCGAGCTGTCTGTGCCGGATCGCAAGGGCGAACTGCCGATCACCGGCGTCTACTCCATGGGCAGCACCTCGTCCATCGGGCAGAGCTGTACTTCTGATCTCGATATCTGGGTCTGCCATCAATCCTGGCTGGACAGCGAAGAGCGCCAGCGGCTGCAGCAGAAATGTTCGCTGTTGGAAAAATGGGCGGCCGGGCAAGGTGTCGACGTCAGTTTCTTCCTGATGGATGAAAACCGCTTCCGCCATAACGAGAGCGGCAGCCTCGGCGGCGAGGATTGCGGCTCCACTCAGCATATCCTGCTGCTGGACGAATTTTACCGCACCGCGGTGCGCATGGCGGGCAAGCGCATTCTGTGGAACATGGTGCCGGTGGAAGAGGAAGCCAATTATGATGAATTCGTGCTTTCCCTGTATGCCCGCGGCGCGCTGGCGCCGAACGAATGGCTGGATTTGGGCGGGCTGAGCGCGCTGTCGGCGGAAGAGTACTTTGGCGCCAGCCTGTGGCAGCTGTATAAAAGCATCGACTCGCCCTACAAGGCGGTGCTGAAAACCCTGTTGCTGGAAGCCTACTCCTGGGAATATCCCAATACCCGTCTGCTGTCGAGCGAGATCAAAGCGCGTCTGCATAAAGGCGAGATCGTGTCTTTCGGGTTGGACCCTTATTGCATGATGCTGGAGCGCGTCACCCAGTATTTGAACGCAATCAATGACCAGACCCGGCTGGATCTGGTGCGTCGCTGCTTCTACCTCAAAGTGTGTGAAAAGCTCTCCCGCGAGCGCGCCTGTACCGCCTGGCGCCGCCAAATCCTGACGCAACTGGTGCAGGCATGGGGATGGAGCGACGAACGGCTGGTGATGCTGGACAATCGCGCCAACTGGAAAATTGGGCAGGTGCGCGAAGCGCATAACGAGCTGCTGGATGCGATGATGCAGAGCTATCGCAACCTGATCCGTTTCGCCCGCCGCAATAATCTGAGCGTCAGCGCCAGCCCGCAGGATATCGGGGTGCTGACCCGCAAACTGTATGCCGCTTTCGAGGCGTTGCCGGGCAAGGTTACGTTGGTTAACCCGCAGATTTCGCCCGACCTGTCGGAAACGAATCTGACCTTTATTTATGTTCCGGCGGGACGCGCTAATCGATCCGGCTGGTATCTGTACAATCAGGCGCCGTCGATGGACGCCATCATCAGCCATCAGCCGCTGGAATATAACCGCTATCTCAACAAGCTGGTGGCCTGGGCCTATTTCAACGGCCTGCTGACATCGTCCACCCGCCTGCACATCAAAGGGCATGAGTTGTGCGATATCGCCCGGCTGCAGGAACTGGTGTCGGATGTGTCCAGCCACTTCCCGCTGCGGGTGGCGGCTCCCACGCCGAAAGCGCTGTATAGCCCGTGCGAGATTCGTCATCTGGCGATTATCGTCAATCTGGAGCATGACCCGACGGCGACGTTCCGCAATCAGGTGGTGCACTTCGATTTCCGTCAGTTGGACGTCTTTAGCTTCGGCCAGCAGCAGCAGTGTCTGGTCGGCAGTATCGATTTGCTGTACCGCAATTCCTGGAATGAAGTGCGTACTCTGCATTTCAGCGGCGAACAGGCGATGCTGGAAGCGCTGAAAACCATTCTTGGCAAAATGCATCAGGACGCGGCGCTGCCGGAGTCGCTGGAAGTGTTCTGCTACAGCCAGCATCTGCGCGGGTTGATCCGGACCCGGGTGCAGCAACTGGTGTCCGAATGTATTGAACTGCGTCTGTCCAGCACCCGTCAGGAGCCAGGCCGTTTCAAAGCGGTGAAAGTCGCGGGCGAGACCTGGGGATTATTCTTCGAACGCCTGAGCGTATCGGCCCAGAAACTGGAAAACGCGGTGGAGTTCTACGGCGCGATTTCCAACAACAAGCTGCAGGGGCTGCCGGTTCAGGTGGAAACCAACCATATCCATCTGCCTCCGGTGGTGGACGGCGTCGCCAGCGAGGGAATTATCCAGTTCTTCTTTGAGGATCAACAGGATAATCAGGGATTCAATATCTATATTCTGGACGAGTCGAACCGGGTGGAAGTCTATCACCATTGCGAAGGCAGCAAGGAAGAACTGGTGCGCGACGTCAGCCGTTTCTATTCCTCGTCGCACGACCGCTTTACCTACGGCTCCAGCTTCATCAATTTCAATCTGCCGCAGTTCTATCAGATTGTTCAGTTGGACGGCCGCACGCAGGTAATCCCGTTCCGCAGCAGCGCGCTGTCTCATCTGTGCGTCACGCCATCGTCTGAAGACAAGAAGAATCTGGTGCTGAGCCAGCGCTTGCAGATGCTCTGATTCCAGAGCGGGAAATCCAGGATGAATGACAGTTGGGGCTAACCGCCCCAATCTGCTTTAGCCGAAATGGCAGTCTTTTTTAATCGAAATAAACGTCTTCGCCGCTCTGTTCCGAGCAGGCCTGCGCCAGCAGCGCCATGAAATCGCTGCCGCTGCGGTCGCAAATCCAACGGCCATTCTGATAGTCGAAGTGATAGCCGCCGCCTTTGGTCGCCAGCCACACCTGATGCATCGGCTCCTGCCGGTTAATCACGATCTTGCTGCCGTTCTCAAAACTCAGCGTCATCACGCCGCCATTAGTTTCGTAATCGATATCCGCATCGCCATCAAATCGATCCAGCGTTTCTTCCACCTTCAGCATCAGCGCGTCGGCCAATTGATGAAACTCGCTATCGTTCATATTCGATTCCTATTGATTTTCATGATCCACCTGCGATTATAGAGAGCATAGGTATCTGAATGACAGGTTTTAACGAAATGAAAACACTTTTTCGTCAGGGCGCGCTGGCATTGCTGGTGATGTCACTGGCTGGTTGTGGTTTGAAAGGCCCGCTTTATTTTCCGCCAGAGCAACCGGCTCCGGTTAAAAAAACGCAGCAGCAAAACACCCAGGCTCCGCAAGCATCGTCCGCCCGGCAGTAGCCGTCGCGGTACGCAGGGTGATTGAGGGTAATCTCGCGGGTCGCGACAGGGTCTCTGCCGCACCCGTTTAACGCAGCGGGGTCAGGAAATGCAGTTCTCCAAAATGCACGGTCTGGGCAATGATTTCATGGTTGTCGATGCCGTGACGCAAAATGTCTACTTTTCACCGGAGCTGATCCGTCGACTGTCGGACCGGCATTGCGGGGTGGGATTCGATCAGTTATTGATCGTTGAACCGCCCTACGATCCCGAACTGGATTTTCATTACCGAATTTTCAATGCGGACGGCAGCGAAGTGGCGCAGTGTGGTAATGGCGCTCGCTGCTTTGCCCGTTTCGTACGCCTGAAAGGGTTGACCAACAAGCGTGAGATCAACGTCAGCACCCATAACGGTCGTATGGTGTTGTCGGTGACGGAAGACGAGCTGGTGCAGGTGAATATGGGTGAACCCAACTTCGAACCGCAGCAGGTGCCGTTCCGCGCCGCTAAGCCGGAAAAAACCTATATTTTTCGTGCCGACGAGCACACGGTGCTGTGCGGCGTGGTGTCGATGGGCAACCCGCATTGCGTGATTCAGGTGGACAATGTGGATACTGCGCCGGTAGAGACGCTCGGGCCGCTGCTGGAAAGCCACGAACGTTTTCCGGAACGCGCCAACGTCGGTTTTATGCAGGTGGTTAACTCCGGCCTGATCCGGTTGCGGGTGTTCGAGCGCGGCGCGGGTGAAACCCAGGCCTGCGGTAGCGGCGCCTGCGGCGCGGTGGCGGTGGGGATTCAGCAGGGGCTGCTGGCGGCGGATGTCAAAGTGCAACTGCCGGGCGGCGAACTTGAGATTCACTGGGACGGTCCCGGCCACCCGCTGTTTATGACCGGCCCGGCTACGCATGTTTATGATGGGTTTATGCATCTATGAAGAACGTGGAAGAGCAGGCTGAACGTCAGGCGCTGACTGACGATCTGGTGTTGCAGTACCTGCGCCAGCACCCTGACTTTTTCATTCGCCATTCTCACCAGACTGAAACCATGCGCATTCCGCATCCGGTGCGTGGCAGCGTGTCGCTGGTGGAGTGGCAACTCGCCCGCCAGCGCCAGCGCATTCAGTATCTGGAAGAAGAGATCGCCTTGCTGACGGAACAGGCTACCCGCAACGAGGAACTGTTCAGCCAGCTATTGCAATTGCAGATGGCGCTCTCTACCGCCGCGTCGTTGCAGGAATTGCTCGACAGGCTGCACCGCTGGGCGCGCAAACTGGGGCTGTCGGGTGCGGCTATCCGTTTGTTTACCGATCGCTGGCGTATCGGCGCGCCTTCCGATTTTACCCATCTGGCGCTTAACCGTACGGTGTTTGAGCCGCTGCGTATCCAGCGGCTGGGCGAACGGCATCATTATCTTGGGACGCTGAACGGCCCCGAACTGCTGCTGTTGTTGCCGCAGGCGCGCCATGTCGGCTCGGTGGCGCTGTCGCTGATGGGAAAAAACGGCGATCTGGGATTGCTGATTTTCAGCAGCCGCGACAGCCACCACTATCAGGACGGCATGGGCACCGATCTGTTGCAACATCTGGCGACGATTATCCCGGTATTGCTGGAGCGATGGATTGAACGCCTATGAACCCCGATTCCCCCCTGTCGGCGCCGGCCGAAGCCTTTCTGCGTTACCTGCGGGTTGAGCGGCAACTGAGTCCGCTGACGCAAAGCAGCTATGCCCATCAGTTACAGGTGATTATCGACATGTTGTCGGCGTCCGGCGTTGCCGACTGGCAGGCGCTGGATGCTGCCGGCGTGCGAGCGGTGGTGGCGCGCAGCAAGCGCGACGGGCTGAACGCCGCCAGTCTGGCGCAGCGTCTGTCGGCGTTACGCAGCTTTCTTGACTGGCTGGTTGGCCGCGGCGAACTCAAGGCCAACCCTGCCCGCGGCGTGCCGGCGCCGAAAGCGGGTCGGCATCTGCCCAAAAACATGGATGTGGATGAAATGAGCCGCCTGCTGGATATCGACCTCAGCGATCCGCTGGCGGTGCGCGATCGCGCCATGCTGGAAGTGATGTACGGCGCCGGGCTGCGTCTGGCGGAACTGGTCGGGCTGGACTGCGGTCACGTCGATCTGGACAGCGGCGAAGTATGGGTGATGGGGAAAGGCAGTAAAGAACGCAAGCTGCCGATCGGTGCGACCGCCGTTACCTGGCTACGGAATTGGCTGTCGGTGCGGGATATTTACGCGCCGGAAGACGACGCGATATTCATCTCCAGCCTCGGTAAGCGCATTTCAATGCGCAACGTACAGAAGCGCTTTGCCGAATGGGGCGTCAAACAGGGCGTGAACAGCCATGTTCATCCGCACAAGTTGCGGCATTCGTTTGCCACCCACATGCTGGAATCCAGCGGCGACCTGCGCGCGGTGCAGGAACTGCTGGGCCATGCTAACCTCTCCACCACCCAGATCTATACCCACCTGGACTTTCAACATCTGGCATCGGTGTACGATGCCGCGCACCCACGCGCCAGACGAGGTAAATCCTGATGTATTTTTATCGCCCGCTTGGTCGGATTGAGGCCATCACGTTCGATTTGGACGATACCCTGTACGACAACTATGAGGTTATCCGGCGAACGGAGCTGGAGTCGTTGCGGTTTTTGCAGAACTATCACCTTGGGTTGCGGGCGTTTACCAGCGAAGGATTGCGTCAGCTACGGCAGGAACTGCTGGCGCAGGAGCCGGAGGTTTATCACGACGTCACGCACTGGCGTTGGCGTTCCGTACATCTGGCGATGACCCGGGTGGGGATGTCGCCGGACGAGGCGGCCGCCGGTGCGGACGCAGTGATGGCGGAATTCGCCCGCTGGCGCAGCCGTATCGCCGTGCCGCAGGAAACCCACGATACATTACGCGCGCTGGGGCAACGCTGGCCGCTGGTGGCGATCACCAACGGCAATGCCGATCCGCACGCCTGCGGTCTTGGCGATTATTTCCGGTTTATTTTGCGCGCCGGTCCGGATGGCCGCTCAAAGCCCTGGCATGATATGTATCAACTGGCCGCCGAACGGCTGAATTTACCGTTGCATAACCTGCTGCATGTGGGGGATGATCTGACCACCGACGTGGCCGGCGCCATTCGCAGCGGCGTACAATCCTGCTGGATTAATCTGCGTGACGGCAACCTGATGCAGATTCACGATTCCCGGCTGCTGCCGCATGTGGAAATTTTCAGCTTGGCATCGCTCACCACGTTGCTATAATTCTGCTATTTTTACTGTATAGATAACCAGTGGAATTTGTCTCCGATCCGGAGGCCGGGTTCCTCTTTGACGGATAACCGACGCCTATGGACGTATCTGACCTGCTCGACAGTCTGAATGATAAACAGCGTGACGCCGTGGCGGCGGCGCGCAGCAACATGCTGGTACTGGCTGGCGCAGGCAGTGGCAAAACCCGCGTGCTGGTTCATCGCATCGCCTGGTTGCTGACGGTGGAAAACTGTTCGCCTTATTCGATCATGGCGGTGACCTTCACCAACAAGGCGGCGGCGGAAATGCGCCACCGTATCGATCAACTGCTCGGCACCAGTCAGGGCGGGATGTGGATCGGCACGTTCCACGGACTGGCGCATCGTCTGCTGCGCGCGCACCATCTGGATGCCGGCTTGCCGCAGGATTTCCAGATTCTGGACAGCGAAGATCAACTGCGGCTGCTCAAACGTCTGATCAAGGCGCTGAATCTGGATGAGAAGCAGTGGCCGCCCCGTCAGGCGATGTGGTACATCAACGGCAAGAAAGACGAAGGGCTGCGGCCGCAGCACATCGACAGCTACGGCAACCCGGTGGAGCAGACCTGGCTGCGCATCTATCAGGCTTATCAGGAAGCGTGCGATCGCGCCGGGCTGGTGGATTTCGCCGAATTGCTGCTGCGCGCCCACGAATTGTGGCTCAACAAACCGCATATCCTGCAGCATTACCGCGACCGTTTTAACAACATTCTGGTGGACGAGTTTCAGGATACCAACCGTATCCAGTACGCCTGGATTCGCCTGCTGGCCGGCGACAGCGCCAAAGTGATGATCGTCGGCGACGATGACCAGTCGATCTACGGCTGGCGCGGAGCGCAGGTGGAGAACATCCAGCACTTCCTGCGCGATTTCAGCGACGTAGCCACCATCCGTCTGGAGCAGAATTACCGTTCCACCGCCAACATCCTCAATGCCGCCAACGCGCTGATTGCCCACAACGGCGACCGGCTGGGCAAGAACCTGTGGACCGATGGCATCGAGGGCGAACCGATTTCGCTGTATTGCGCCTTTAACGAACTGGACGAAGCGCGGTTTGTGGTCAGCCGCATCAAGGTGTGGCAGGAAGCGGGCGGCGCGCTCAGCGAATGCGCCATTCTTTATCGCAGCAACGCCCAGTCGCGTGTACTGGAAGAAGCGTTGTTGCAGCAAAGCCTGCCGTACCGGATTTATGGCGGCATGCGCTTCTTCGAACGACAGGAAATCAAGGATGCGCTGTCTTATCTGCGGTTGATGACCAACCGCAACGATGACGCCGCCTTTGAGCGTGTGGTCAATACGCCGACGCGCGGCATCGGCGATCGCACGCTGGACGTGGTGCGCCAGACGGCGCGCGACCGCCAGTTGACGTTGTGGCAGGCCACGCGCGCGTTATTGCAGGAAAAAGTACTGGCCGGGCGCGCCGCCGCCGCGCTGCAACGTTTTCTGGAGCTGGTGGATGCGCTCGCCAGCGATACCGCCGATTTACCGCTGCATGTGCAGACCGACCGGGTGATCCGCGATTCCGGATTGTGGAGCATGTACGAGCAGGAAAAAGGCGAGAAGGGTCAGGCGCGGGTGGAAAACCTGGAAGAACTGGTGACGGCGACCCGCCAGTTCAGCTATCAGGACGAAGATCAGGACTTGCTGCCGCTGCAGGCGTTTTTGTCTCATGCCGCGCTGGAAGCCGGCGAAGGGCAGGCGGACGCCTATCAGGACGCGGTGCAATTGATGACGCTGCACTCCGCCAAAGGGCTGGAGTTCCCGCAGGTATTCGTCGTCGGCATGGAAGAGGGGATGTTCCCCAGCCAGATGTCGCTGGATGAAGGCGGCCGTCTGGAAGAAGAACGCCGGCTGGCCTACGTTGGCGTGACGCGCGCCATGCAGAAACTGACGCTGACCTACGCCGAAAGCCGCCGTCTGTACGGCAAGGAAACCTATCACCGTCCGTCGCGTTTTATCGGCGAACTGCCGCCGGAGTGCGTGGAAGAGGTACGGCTGCGCGCCAGCGTCTCGCGCCCGGTCAATCATCAGCGGCTGGGGACGCCAATAAGCCAGAGCGATAGCGGTTATAAGCTGGGGCAACGGGTGCGCCATGCCAAATTCGGCGAAGGCACCATTGTTAATGTGGAAGGCAGCGGCGATCACTGCCGGATCCAGGTGGCGTTTGCCGGTCAGGGCATCAAATGGCTGGTGGCCGCGTATGCCCGTTTGGATACGGTATAACGCGTTCATGCCGTGATGGGAGCGGTGTTCAGTCTGAGTTCACTGGATGTTACGGTTGGACACAGACTAATCATCTGTTTGTATGTTGACAGCCTTTTTCATCTCGGCGTAACATGCGCCCATCATTATTCCCGGAGGACCCACGCCTTGGACACACCCAGTCGATACTGGCTCAATAACCTACTGATTAGGTACCACTTCTAAGGCTATCTTCCCCGAGCTGATAGCCTTAGCGGTTGTCAGCGATATTGTTTGTCGCATCGAGTCAGCACCGTCTCACGGCCTGAAACCTGATGGTGACTTTTCCACCCTGTTTCTGTGTTTCAATCGCGTTTTGTCCCTCTTTGTTACATTTTGGGAGCATGGCTTATGCTGAGCGCATTCAAACTCGATAACTGCCGTTTAACTCGCCTGGAACTGGATGAAAGCAACGACCTGACCACCTCGCTATGGGTGGATTTGGTCGAGCCGGACGTCGAAGAGCGAGATTTGGTGCAGAATCAGCTGGGGCAAAGCCTGGCGACCCGACCGGAACTGGAAGACATTGAGGCATCGGCCCGTTTTTTCGAAGATGAAGACGGCCTGCACATTCACTCCTTTTTCTTTTATGAAGACGCGGACGACCACGCCGGCAACTCCACGGTGGCGTTCACCATTCGCGATGGCCGTTTGTATACGCTGCGCGAGCGCGAACTGCCGGCTTTCCGTCTTTACCGCATGCGCGCCCGCGCTCAGACGCTGGTCGACGGCAACGCCTACGAACTGCTGCTCGATCTGTTTGAAACCAAAATCGAGCAGCTGGCGGACGAAATCGAAAACATCTACAGCGATTTGGAATCCTTAAGCCGGGTGATCATGGACGGCCGTCAGGGCGACGAATATGACGACGCGCTATCGACGCTGGCGGAGCAGGAAGATATCGGCTGGAAAGTACGGCTGTGTCTGATGGATACCCAGCGCGCGCTCAACTTCCTGGTGCGCCGCGCCCGGTTGCCGAGCAGTCAGTTGGAACAGGCGCGCGAGATCCTGCGCGACATCGAATCCCTGTTGCCGCACAATGAATCGCTGTTCCAGAAGGTCAACTTCCTGATGCAGGCGGCGATGGGTTTCATCAACATCGAGCAGAACCGCATTATCAAAATCTTCTCGGTGGTATCAGTGGTATTCCTGCCGCCGACGCTGGTGGCGTCCAGCTATGGCATGAACTTCGAATTCATGCCGGAACTGAAATGGGCCTATGGCTATCCGGGCGCGATGCTGTTGATGCTGCTGGCCGGTCTGGCCCCGTACCTGTATTTCAAACGCCGCAACTGGCTGTAACGCCAACGCCCTTTTCTCCGACAGGCGACTCGTTGCCCGCAAGGCCGACGAGTCCCTGGCCCGATTTCCTCCGACAATTGTTGATAACGGACAGATTTCGCACGGATAGATGCCCGTCTGACGGGCTTCCGGGGTAGAATCGCCTCTCTGCTTTGATGTTGTAACAGGTGCTGTGCATGGAGAGGTTTCCCGCGTCGACACAATGGTTCATGCTGCTGGCGGTTTCGTTGGTGTTGGGTTTTGGTCTGCAGATTTACCATGTTCCGGCGGCGCTGCTGCTGGGGCCGATGTTGGTAGGGGTGGTGATGGGTCTGAACGGCGCCACTATCCGTATTCCCCGTCCGCTGTTTTTCGCCAGTAATGCCGTGCTGGGCTGTCTGGTGGCGCAAAGTCTCTCCCTGTCCATTCTGACGCCGCTGGTAAAAGAGTGGCCGCTGGTACTGTTTATCCTGTTGTCGACGCTGGTTGCCAGCGGGCTGTCGGGCTGGTTGCTGATGCGCTACAGCGAGCTGCCGGGCACGACCGGCACCTGGGGCGCGTCTCCGGGCGGCGCGTCGGCGATGGTGGCGATGGCGGGGGATTTCGGCGCCGATGTGCGGCTGGTGGCGTTCATGCAGTACCTGCGGGTGCTGATGGTGACCGCGGCGGCGGCGTTTGTGGCGCGCGCCAGTCTTGGACAAGGCGCACAAGCCAATAGCGCGCTGCTGGTCTGGTTCCCCTCGCTGGACTGGCGTTTCCCGGCCACGCTGGCGGTGGCGTTTAGCGGCGCCTGGATTGGGCGGCGGCTGCGCATTCCTTCCGGCCAATTGCTGGGGCCGATGATCATCGGTTCCATGCTGCATTCCACCGGTACGCTGGCGTTACAGACGCCGGAATGGCTGCTGGCGCTAGCCTATGCCCTGATTGGCTGGAGCGTCGGCCTGTCGTTTACCCGCCCCGTTTTTCTGCTGGCGCTGCGCACCCTGCCGAAAATGATGATGTCGATTGTCACGCTGATGCTGCTGTGCGGCGGGATGGCGCTGATGATAACGCATTTGTTGTCGGTGGATATCCTGACCGCCTATCTGGCGACTAGCCCCGGCGGGCTGGACTCCATTGCCATTATCGCCGCTGGTAGTCGGGTGGATATCGCGTTCGTTATCGCCATGCAGACGCTACGCCTGTTCTCCACCCTGATTTTCAGCCCGATTTTGTCACGTTACATCTCGCGCCACGCTGTGGCTGGCGCGGCGTAACCGTCGCTGGGTATAGAGCGCGTCGAGCGTGAACACCGCCAGCGCCAGCCAGATGAAGGCGAAGGTGACTAATCGGTCCGACGTGATGGTTTCGCCGTACACCAGCACCGCCAGCAGGAAGGTCAGCGTCGGCGCCAGATACTGAAAAAAGCCCAGCGTAGACAACCGCAGCCGCATGGCGGCCGAGGTAAACAACAGCAGCGGCACCGTGGTGACGATGCCTGCCGCCATCAGCAGCACATTCAGCGACATCGCGTTTTGGCTGAGGTGGCTGGTGGGCGAATCGGCCAGCCATTCCAGATAGACCAGCGCGGCGGGCAGCAGCCACAGGGTTTCGAACAGCATGCCGGTCTGGCCGTCGATAGCGATCTTTTTACGCAGCAGACCGTAAAATCCGAAACTGAAGGCCAGCGTGAGCGCGATGACCGGCAGCGAGCCGAGCGTCCACAACTGCACCAGTACGCCGCACACCGCCAGCATCATCGCCAGCCATTGCGTCGGGCGGAACCGCTCCCCGAGAAACAGCATCCCCAGCAGCACACTGACCAGCGGGTTGATGAAGTAACCCAGGCTGGCTTCCAGCATATGGTTATGGTTGACCGCCCAGATGTAAATCAGCCAGTTACAGGCCACCAGCGTGGCGGTGATCGCCAGCAGCAATAGCTGGCGCGGCCGGCGGCAGGCGTTGCGCACCACGCCCCATTTACGGCTGAGGCTCAGCAGCAACAGCATGAAAAAGAACGACCAGATAATACGGTGGCTGAGAATTTCATCAGCCGGCACTTGCCCGAGCTGTTTGAAATAAACCGGGGCAATCCCCCAGATGATATAAGCGCCGAGGGCGAACAGTACCCCCTGGCGGTGTTGTGGCATACTCATTGATTAGAAACCAGATAAACCGCAGATGAGCATCCAGTGTACCGGACCACGGCGCGGGTGTCTTGACGCTGCGTGTCGATAAATCCCTGTTCGGTGTTCCCTTTAGCCAACGATGTAGGTGGCGATGGCGCTGGCGATATGCGACTGTTTTTCGTTATGCAATTCGGCCCGCGCCACGGCGATTTTATTGCCGCCGCGCAACAGCTGGCTGGTCAGGATAAAACGTTCGCCGCGGCCGGGGCGCAGATAATCCACCCGCAGGTCGATGGTGCCCATACGCGACAGCCGCTGGTGAAGCTCCTGCTCGCTCAATGTGTCATGGCGCAGCAGCGCGCTGCCCACGCACACCAGCCCGGCAGCCACGTCCAGACCGGCGGCAATCACGCCGCCGTGCAGGATCTGCTGCAACGCGTTGCCCACCAGTTTGTTCTGATGGTGGAAACTCAGCGTGACCGCATCCGGCGAGAACGCCTCCAGCGTGAGTCCCAACTCCTGATTGAACGGCATCTGATAAATGAAAATATCGCTGACGCGCTGACGCAGCGTGTCTTGAGTGAGCGGTGTAGTAAGCATGTGTGAGCCTCTTTTCGCGCCTGTAGGGGGAGGTGGTTAATTTTTATGTATTTATAGGTTAATGAGTTGTTATTTTAGGCGCCGTTATGCTTTCTTGCTACCGCTGGTCGATATAACAACAGGAAAACTGCGCGAAGCGGGTGACCTGTGTACACTATCCGCCGTCATTTCAGTTCGTTATCCAATTCACATAACTATCTTGACCCTTTGGGAGAATACGCGCATGTATAAATCAGGTGGGATGGCTGTTGCGCTGATGCTGGCGGCGACCGCCCAGGCTCAGGAAGCCCGCGTTCAGGAAATCCATGACGCTCCGGCCGTACCGGGCAGTATTATCGCCGGGCTGCTGCAGAAACATGACACGCCGTTCATACTCTACCCTTATGAAAGCAACTACCTGCTTTACACCTACACCAGCAACATCAATAAACAGGCGATTCAGAGCTATAGCTGGGCCGACGATGCCCGTAAAGATGAAGTGAACTTTCAGCTAAGCCTCGGTTTTCCGCTGTGGCGCGGCATTGCCGGGGAAAATTCGCTGTTGGGCGCGTCTTATACCCAGCGCTCCTGGTGGCAGATGTCCAACAAGAGCGAGTCTACGCCGTTTCGTGAAACCAACTACGAACCGCAGCTCTTTCTTGGCTGGGCGACGGATTACCGTTTTGCCGGCTGGACGCTGCGCGACGTGGAGATGGGGTTCAATCACCAGTCCAACGGGCGCGCCGATCCGACCTCGCGCAGCTGGAACCGGGTCTATGCCCGCCTGATGGCGCAGAACGGCAACTGGCAGGTAGAAGTGAAACCCTGGGTTCGCCTGAGCGACAGCGATGACGACAATCCGGATATTACCCGCTATATGGGGCACTATCGGGTGCGGGTCGGCTACCACTGGGGAGACAGCATTTTCAGCGCCGAAGGACGTTATAACTGGAATTCCGGTTACGGCGGCGGCGAGCTGGGATGGAGTTACCCGATCAGCGATCATGTCCGTTTTTACACCAAGGTATTCAGCGGTTACGGCGAGTCGCTGATTGACTACAATCACCGCCAGACCCGCTACGGCATTGGCGTGACGCTCAACGACATGTTCTAGCTCTGGTCGGCAGGACTGCGGGCCGTCGCAGAAAACCCGGCGACAGACGTTGCAGTTTTGGCGGGCGGCGCTGAAAATAGCGCCTGTTTGCTTTTTTCGAAAGCGGTGAATAACTTTTTCAGGGCAGTGAATAACGTGAAAGCGGTGAAGGCGTGTCTACGGCAGAAGTATTGAATAAAGAAACGCTGGCGATGCAGGTGCTGCGTGAAACCTTCGGTTACCAGCAATTCCGGCCGGGTCAGCAGGCAATTATCAATGCCGTCATCAGCGGGCGTGACTGCCTGGTGATCATGCCGACCGGCGGGGGCAAATCCCTGTGTTATCAGATTCCGGCGCTGGTGCTGGAAGGGCTGACGTTGGTGGTGTCGCCGCTGATTTCCCTGATGAAGGATCAGGTCGATCAGTTGCAGGCTTATGGCGTGGCGGCGGCTTGCCTCAATTCCACCCAGACCCGTGAGCAGCAGCAGGAGGTGTTCAGCGCCTGTCGCCGCGGCGAACTGAAACTGCTGTACATCGCGCCGGAACGTCTCACCACCGACGGGTTTCTGGAGCAACTGACGCACTGGAACACGACGCTTATCGCCATCGACGAAGCGCACTGCATTTCCCAGTGGGGGCACGATTTTCGCCCGGAATACCGCGCGCTGGGGCAGATCAAACAACAGTTTCCCGCCCTGCCGATTGTGGCGCTGACCGCTACCGCCGATGAAACCACCCGTCAGGATATCGCCCGTCTGCTGGATTTGCGCGACCCGCTGATCAATATCAGCAGCTTTGACCGCCCCAACATCCGCTACACGCTGGTGGAAAAATTCAAACCGCTCGATCAACTGTGGCTGTTTGTGCAAGGGCAGCGCGGCAAGAGCGGCATCGTGTATTGCAACAGCCGGGCCAAGGTGGAAGACCTGTGCGCCCGGTTGCAGAACCGCGGGCTGAGCGTCGGTGCTTATCACGCCGGGCTGGAAAACGACCGTCGCGCTCAGGTGCAGGAGGCGTTTCTGCGCGATGACCTGCAGGTGGTGGTCGCCACGGTGGCGTTCGGCATGGGTATCAACAAACCGAACGTACGCTTTGTGGTGCACTTCGACATCCCACGTAATATCGAATCCTACTATCAGGAAACCGGCCGCGCCGGGCGCGACGGCCTGCCCGCCGAAGCGGCGCTGTTCTACGACCCGGCGGACATGGCCTGGCTGCGCCGCTGTCTGGAAGAAAAACCGGCCGGCATGCAGCTGGATATCGAGCGGCACAAACTGAATGCGATGGGGGCGTTTGCCGAAGCGCAGACCTGCCGCCGTCTGGTGCTGCTCAACTACTTTGGCGAAAACCGTCAGCAAGCGTGCGGCAACTGCGATGTTTGTCTCGATCCGCCCCGACGCTACGACGGGCTGGTGGACGCGCAGAAAGCGCTGTCCTGCGTCTACCGCGTCGGGCAGCGGTTCGGCATCGGTTACATCGCCGAAGTGCTGCGCGGCGCCAATAACCAGCGCATTCGCGAATTCGGTCACGACAAACTGCCGGTGTACGGCCTGGGTAAGGATAAAACGCAGGAGCAGTGGGTCAGCATCCTGCGTCAGTTGATCCACCTGGGGTTGCTGGCGCAGAACATCGCCCACCATTCCGCGTTGCAACTGACCGAGTCGGCTCGGCCGGTACTGCGCGGCGAAGTGCCGTTGCAACTGGCGGTGCCGCGCGTCATCAGCCTGAGCAAGCCGCGCGCCAGCCAGAAAACCTACGGCGGCAATTACGACCGTAAACTGTTCGCCAAACTGCGCAAACTGCGTAAATCCATCGCTGACGAAGACAATATTCCGCCGTACGTGGTGTTCAGCGACGCCACGCTGCTGGAAATGGCCGAACTGTTGCCGGTCACCGCCAGCGAGCTGCTGGCGGTCAATGGCGTCGGCCAGCGGAAACTGGAGCGATTTGGCGCCCCCTTTATGACGTTGATCCGCGATCATTTGGATAACGGCGACGATTGAGGCGTGCTCAGTCTGCTGGCCGGGTCTTCGCCTGTTCTGGCATGTAAAAAAAGGAATGAATATGTTGATGTTGTTTCTCACGGTAGCGCTGGTACACCTGATTGCGTTGATGAGTCCGGGGCCGGATTTCTTTTTCGTCTCCCAGACGGCGGTCAGCCGTTCCCGTCGTGAAGCGCTGATGGGCGTCCTGGGGATTACGCTGGGCGTGCTGGTATGGGCCGCTATCGCGCTGATGGGGCTGCATCTGCTGCTGGAGCGTATGGCGTGGCTGCACCGTCTGGTCATGATCGGCGGCGGCCTGTATCTGTGCTGGATGGGCTGGCAGATGCTGCGTTCGGCTTTGCGTAAGCGTGAACAGCAGGAAGGCGACGTGATGGTGGCATTGCCGCAGCGGGGCAAAACCTTCATGCGTGGTTTTCTGACTAACCTGTCCAACCCCAAGGCGTTGATCTATTTCGGCAGCGTGTTCTCGCTGTTTGTCGGTGACGATGTGGGCGCGGCGGCGCGCTGGGGACTGTTTGCCCTGATTTCGCTGGAAACGTTGCTGTGGTTCAGCCTGGTGGCGTTGGTGTTCGCGTTGCCGGTGATGCGCCGCGGTTATCAGCGGCTGGCGAAATGGGTGGACGGCTTGGCTGGCGTGTTGTTCACCGGGTTCGGCATCCACCTGATTATCTCGCGTTAAATTCCACCTGCCTTTTTACCACTGGCAGGCGTTCGCGGTGCTGACTCCCGGCCGGGTCGCCGGGAGTGTTGCGCTCCGGCAGCCGCTGGAGTCGGCAAGGTCAGCAAGCAAGATAGTGCGTCAACCGCGCCTGTCAGGTCGCCGTCGTTAACCCGTGTTCCGCCAGTGGAATGCATTTTTCAGCGGCATCAGGGTCCTGACCGACAAAAGCCGCCACGATAGCCCCTTCTTTCAGTAAACACAGCAGGTCAATAAAGGCTTCACTCGCCGTGGGTAAATGCTGTTGCAGCAACCGGCGCACTTTCTGCTTGTGCTCACGGCAATATTGCGCGATCGGGCTGGAAGGATCGCGGATTTCCGCCGCCGTATTGATGAAAAAGCACCCATGAAATGCGCTCAGTTCCTTAACCTCTCCCCTGAACCAGTCGGTCAGCGCATGAAACAGGCGTTGCACAACGTCATTCGGCGTCGCGGCCTGCGCCAGCGCCGAAGATAACCAGCTCATGAAGATCTGATCCCGGTACGCCAGCGTCGCGAGTACCAGCTCGTTTTTGCCGGGGAAATGGTGATAAAGGGTCTTTTTAGCGATCCCTGAAACCTCAAGCACTTCGTTGATACCGACCGAATTAATGCCTTTCTGATTGAACAATGCCAGGGCTGTAGTGATCAGTTGCTGTCGTTTGTCGTTCATAGCTGGCCTCCTGACGATATATTGACAAAGGTAGACCAATCTGTCTACTCTAAAAGTAGACCAAGTTGTCTACTTTTAGAGTCCAGGAGTAAGTCATGATAAAAAAACTGATTTTCCCGGTGGTATCGGGTGTCGGCGCAGCGCTGACCATTGGTCTGCTGTCGTATGTGGATACGCTGCAGTCAGGCTGGGTATTGCTGATGGCGCCTTTCGGCGCGACGGCGGTGCTGGTATTCGGGGTGCCGGCCAGTCCACTGGCGAAGCCCAAAAATGTGATTATGGGGCATTTTATTACGGCGTTGATTGGCGTCTGCTTTGCGCAATGGACGGGCGTCAGCCCGCTGACGCTGGCACTGGCGACCGGGTTGGCGGTTAGCGCTATGCTGCTGACGGGAACGACGCATCCGCCCGCGGGCGCGAATCCGCTGCTGATTATGCTGACAGGACAGAGCTGGTCGTTCTTGCTGGCGCCGGTGTTGATGGGCGCCGTCATCATCGTTCTGGCCGGCAAGGCGCTGAATGTTCTGCGCGCACATCCGCTCTGGCAACGGTCAGTAGCCGGCGGGGAGTAACTACGGTGAGCTATTCCGGCGGGGAGGTAGGTGGTAAGACTGCTGTCGAAAAAATCCATCTGTACCGCTCGCCGTACCTGCCGTGAGCGGTAACATCCTCAGATTCAGGCTTTGCGGGCCGTCGCCAGCAGCGCGCCGACCAGCATGAACAGCGAGCCGAAGGTCCGGTTCAGCTGTTTGAGCTGGCGCGGACCTTTCAGCCACAGCGCGATGCGCCGCGCCAGCGTGGCGTAGCCAATCATCACGATGATGTCGACCACGACGGTGGTGACGCCCAGCACCAGATACTGCATCGCCTGGGGCTGATGCGGGATAATAAACTGCGGGAACAGCGCGGCCAGAAACACGATGCTTTTCGGGTTGGTCAGATTGACCAGAATCGCCCGTTTGAACAAACGACGACGCGGCATACTGTTAGCCAGCGTTTGCAGGTCCAGCGAACCGGCGCTACGCCATTGCTGGATGCCAAGCCAGATCAGGTAAGCGGCGCCGAACCATTTCAGCAAATCAAACGCCAGCACCGACTGAGATAACAACGCCCCCAGACCGATCCCCACCAGTACGATATGAATAGCCAGGCCCAGTTGCAGCCCGGCGATGGACGCTATCGCGCCGCGGTAACCGTGGCTGATGCTGGTGCTCATGGTATTGATGGCGCCGGAACCGGGCGACAGGCTTAGAATCAATGTGGTGACGAGGTAGGTTAACCACCAGTCCTGGGTCATGGCTGAATGCTCCCTGATTGCGGTTTTTTATGCCACAATACGCCAATGCCCGTCTTTGTGCCATAGCTCACAAAAATCAATCCGTTCGGCATGATTTACCTCGGGAGAGCCTGATGAATCCTTATCCGGAGTGCCTACTGACAAGGGAATGGCAGTACGCCGCATTCGCTACCGGGCCGTTGCTGGATTTCTGGCGACAGCGTCAGGAAGGGATGTTCATCGGCGTGGATGACGTGCCGATTCGTTTCGTGCGTTTTAGCTCACTGTCGCACTCGCATCTGGTGGTGGTGTTGCCCGGCCGCACTGACAGCTACGTAAAATATGCCGAGGCGGCCTACGACCTGTTTCAGTGCGGTTACGATGTGCTGATGATGGACCACCGTGGACAAGGGCGCTCCGGCCGGTTGCTGAAAGATAGCCATCGGGGGCATGTGCGCCGCTTTTGCGATTATGTGGACGACGTGGCAATGCTATGGCAACAACAGGTGGCGCCGGGACATTATACCAAACGGTTCGCGCTGGCCCATTCGATGGGCGGCGCGATTCTGGCGCAGTTTCTGGCGCGCCAGCCGCAGACGTTCGATGCGGTCGCGCTCTGTGCGCCGATGTGCGGCATTCTGCTGCCGATGCCGCGCTGGCTGGCCTGGCGTATTCTGGACTGGGCCGAGCGTTACCCGGCGATACGGGACTATTACGCCATCGGCACCAGCCAGTGGCGTCCGTTGCCGTTTATGGTCAATGTGCTGACCCACAGCCATGCGCGTTATCGTCGCCACGTGCGTTTTTATGCCGATGACCCGGATTTGCGCATCGGCGGCCCGACCTATCACTGGGTGCGGGAGGCGCTGCAGGTGGAAACACAACTGCTGCAACAGGCGCCGGCGATCACGACGCCGTTGCTGCTGTTGCAGGCAGAAGAGGAGCGGGTGGTGGACAATGGCTGTCAGGACGCTTTTTGTCAGGCGCTGGCGACAGCCGGTCACCCGTGTGCGGATGGTCATCCTTATGTCATTCGCGGCGCCCGCCACGACATTCTGTCGGAAAAGGATGCGATGCGGGCCGAGGCCTTCGGGCGGATTTTGCGACACTTCAACGATTATCATTAATACGTCTGTGCGGCCAGGCCGCCCGGCACCAGCGGAGGTTGGATTTCAACGTATGTACCCGATTGTTGCTTCCGATTTGGATGGCACCCTGCTGTCACCCGATCACACCCTGTCACCCTATGCCAAAGAAACCCTGCGTCTGATGACGGAACAGGGCGTCCATTTTGTGTTCGCCACCGGGCGTCACCATATGGATGTGGCGCAGATCCGCGATAATCTGGCGATCAGCGCCTACATGATTACGTCTAACGGCGCGCGGGTGCATAACACCGACGGCGAGCTGATTTTCAGTCACAATCTGGACCGCGACATCGCCCACGATCTGTTCGGCATGGTGTATCACCATCCGGAAATTCTGACCCACGTTTATCGCGGCGATGAGTGGTTCCTGTGCCGCTCCCGCCCTGAAGAAGAGCGCTTTTTTACCGAGACGGTGTTCCGCTACAAACTGTTCGACCCGGAAACGCTGGGTACGGACGGCGTCGGCAAAGTGTTTTTCACCTGTGAAGATCACGACAAGCTGCTGCCGTTGGAAGAAGCGCTCAACGCGCGCTGGGGCGACCGGGTGAACGTCAGCTTCTCCACCCTGAGCTGTCTGGAAGTGATGGCGGGCGGCGTATCCAAAGGTCATGCGCTGGAGCAGGTCGCCAAAATCCTCGGTCATACCATCAAAGACTGCATCGCCTTCGGCGACGGCATGAACGACTATGAAATGCTGTCGATGGCGGGCAAAGGCTGCATCATGAGCAATGCCCACCAGCGACTGAAGGATATGCTGCCGAACAACGAGGTGATTGGCACCAACATCGATCAGGCGGTGCCAAAATACCTGCGTCGTCTTTATCTCTGAGACGGCCGGGAATCCTGCGGTGAATGCAGGAACGACACGGCTTTGTCGGGGAAGTCGGTGAACAGGCCGTCGACATCGGCCTGACGGTAGAGCAGCGCATAGAGCGCGTTCACGTCGGCGACGTACTTCGGCAACCGGTCAGCCCGCACCGTGTAGGGGTGCACCACCATGCCGCTGGCGTGCGCCTCTTTCACCAGCGGACTGACGGCGACCTTGCCCGCGTCGCCGCTGAGCAGCATGTGATAGTCGGGGCCGACGCCGTCGGCGTAGCGGGCGATTTTCTGCATCGCGCCCGGTTTGAGCATCCAGTCGTAGTCATAGTTGACCCAGCGGCCGTCGGGTTGTTGCTGCTGGGTTTCCTGCCAGCGGGTTTCGGCGATCAGTTGCACCAGTTTCAGGTCCATCCCCAGCGCCGGTTCCAGTTCGGTTTTGATGCGTTGCAGCTCGCTGGCGTCAAAGCATTGCAGGTAAACCCGGTCGCTTTTTTGGCTGTAACCGTACTGTTTGAGCACCTCCAGCACCGCGCGGGATATATCTTTGCCCTCCTGACGGTGGAACCACGGCGCTTTGATTTCCGGGTAGATGCCGATGTTTTTGCCGGTCGAGTGGTTCAGCCCCTGAATGAATTCGATTTCATCCTGAAAGGTGTGAATGCGAAAGTCCGATTTGCCCATCGGGAAGCGATTCGGGTAGCTCTGCACCGGCTTGCCGTCTTTCAGGTCAAACCCTTCGGTGAATTTAAGCGAACGGATTTCCGCCAGCGTAAAATCGATGGCGTAGTAACGGCCGTCAGCCCGCGCCCGGCCGGGGAAACGCTCGGCGACGTCGATGACGCGGTCAAGGTAGTGATCGTGCAGCACCACCAGCGCGTTGTCCCTGGTCATGACCAGATCCTGCTCCAGATAGTCCGCGCCCTGCGCGTACGCCATCGCCTTGGCGGGCAGGGTATGTTCCGGCAGGTAGCCGCTGGCGCCCCGGTGGGCAATCACGATTTTATCGCCGGTCTGCGCCAGCACGGAGAGGGACATCGCCAGCGTCATGCCGGCCAGTAAAGGCTTGAACAGAGGATTCATGTCAGCGTCCTTTTTCAGTGGGAGAAAGAAAAGCTGTGTGAGTCGATGTGTTGAAAATAGCGTTGATAACTCCCCGCCGGCCCGGCATGGTCCGGCGGGGATAAAGCGCATGGTTACCGTCGTCAGTAAACCACGGCTGGATGACAGAATCAGGCGCGTTGCGCCAGTTCTTGCTTGTGTTTCTTCTCGTTGATCATGGTCAGGATCAACAACAGTACCGCCAGTACGCTGCCGCCGATCATCACCAGGAAGCCGCCGTTCCAGCCGAAGAAGTCTACGGTGTAGCCGACGATGGCGCTGGCTGCCACCGAACCGCCCAGGTAACCGAACAGGCCGGTGAAGCCGGCGGCGGTGCCGGCGGCTTTCTTCGGCGCCAGTTCCAGCGCATGCAGGCCGATCAACATCACCGGGCCGTAGATCAGGAAGCCGATGACGATCATGCAGAGCATGTCCACGCCGGGGTTGCCCGCCGGATTCAGCCAGTACACGATAGTGGCGATGGTCACCAGACTCATGAAGAACACGCCGGTGGCGCCGCGGTTGCCCTTGAACACCTTGTCGGACATCCAGCCGCACAGCAGCGTGCCTGGAATACCGGCGTATTCATACAGGAAATAGGCCAGCGAAGACTTATCCAGCGCAAAGTGCTTCACCTCTTTGAGATAGGTCGGCGACCAGTCGAGAATGCCGTAACGCAGCAGGTAGACGAACACGTTGGCAAAGGCGATGTACCACAACAGTTTGTTGGGGAACACGTACTGCATGAAGATTTCTTTGGCGGTCAGCTCCTGTTCGTCTTTCTCGCTGTAATCCACCGGATAATCGTTTTTGTATTCTTCGATCGGCGGCAGACCGCAGGACTGCGGCGTGTCGCGCATCATGGCGAAGGCGAACAGCGCCACCAGAATGGCGGCGAACGCCGGCATATAGAGCGCGGCTTTCCAGTCATTGAACCAGGCCATCCCCAGCAGGAACAGCAGCGGCGGGATGCCGCCGCCCACGTTGTGGGCGCAGTTCCAGACGGAGACGATGCCGCCGCGTTCTTTCTGCGACCACCAGTGCACCATGGTACGGCCGCACGGCGGCCAGCCCATGCCCTGGAACCAGCCACAGACGAACAGCAACACGAACATCACCATGATGCTGGAAGTCGCCCACGGTACGAAGCCCATAAACAGCATCACCGCCGCCGCCAGAATCAGGCCGGCGGGCAGGAAGACACGCGGGTTGGAGCGGTCGGATACCGAACCCATGATGAATTTGGAAAACCCGTAGGCGATGGAAATGCCGGACAGCGCGAAACCCAGATCACCCTTTGAGAACCCCTGCTCGACCAGATAAGGCATCGCCAGCGCGAAGTTCTTTCTGACCAGATAGTAGGCGGCGTAGCCGAAAAAGATCCCCAGAAAAATTTGCCAGCGCAGACGACGGTAGAGCGGATCCACCCGATGTTCCTCTACGCGCGGACGATGTGCCGCAGGCTTGAAAATACTCAGCATAAATAAACGATCCCCGATAGTTATGTTCTATAACGCTCGCCAGCGTAGCGAATACGCGTGATGTTCAGTGTGAGTAAACGCGCAATTGTTACACTTTTATGACGAGGTGGGTCATTTTGAGCTGTGAGTAACACAAATGAAATAACCATTTTTCATTTCTGAGTGATTTGAATCACATATTTGTCGTCTCATCATCGTTTAATTTTCGTTTTTTGAGTGTTTTTGTTCTTTATCAATCATTGTGGCGGCGGTTTGTGTCCCACTACATACAGACATGATCCGGATTGAGGTGGGACGGTAATGGCGAACAACGGTTTGCGACGTGAAACGGATGTGGTGATTATCGGCGGCGGCGCCACCGGCGCGGGGACCGCCCGTGACTGCGCGTTGCGCGGTTTGCGGTGCCTGCTGCTGGAACGGCACGACATCGCCACCGGCGCCACCGGTCGTAATCATGGGTTGTTACACAGCGGGGCGCGCTATGCGGTCACCGATGCGGAGTCCGCTCGCGAATGCATTGAAGAAAACCAGATATTGCGACGCATCGCCCGCCACTGCATTGAGCCGACCGACGGCCTGTTTCTGACGCTACCGCAGGATGACCTCGACTATCAGGCGCGGTTTGTCGCCGCCTGCCGACAGGCGGGGATCCCGGCGCAGGCGATCGATCCGCAGGAGGCGCTGCGGCTGGAGCCGGCCGCCAATCCAGCCTTGATCGGCGCAGTGAGGGTGCCGGACGGTACCGTGGATCCGTTCCGGCTGACCGCCGCCAATATGATCGACGCCTGCGAACATGGCGCGGAAGTGCTGACCTACCACGAAGTGATCGGGTTGATTCGCCAGGGCGATCGTGTCACCGGCGTGCGCGTTTTCGACCACAAACGCCATGTCGCCAGTGAAATTTATGCGCAGGTGGTGGTGAACGCGGGCGGCATCTGGGGGCAGCGCATCGCTGAGTACGCCGATCTGACTGTGCGCATGTTTCCAGCCAAGGGCGCGCTGCTGATTCTGGGGCACCGCATCAACAACCGGGTGATCAACCGCTGCCGTAAACCGGCGGACGCCGACATTCTGGTGCCGGGCGACACTATTTCGCTGATTGGCACCACCTCGACCCGCATCGACTATGACCAAATTGACCACATGACCGTTACCCCGGCGGAAGTCGATACCCTGATCCGCGAAGGCAGTCTGCTGGCGCCGCAACTGGCGCAAACCCGCATTCTGCGTGCCTACGCCGGGGTGCGGCCGCTGGTGGCGAGCGACAACGACCCGTCCGGGCGCAGCGTCAGCCGCGGCATTGTGCTGCTGGACCACGCCAGCCGGGACGGGCTGGAAGGGTTTGTCACCATCACCGGCGGCAAGCTGATGACCTACCGGCTGATGGCGGAATGGGTGACGGACAAAGTATGCGAAAAGCTCGGCCACCGGGCCGAATGCGCCACCGCGTCACGGCCGTTGCCGGGATCGGAAACGCCGAATCCGGACACGCCGCAGGCCGCATCGGCGCTGTCGGCGCCGTTGCGCGGTTCTGCGATTTATCGCCACGGGCATCGCGCCGCGCCGCTGGTGTCCGGCCAGCGGGTGGACAGCAGTCTGGTGTGCGAATGTGAAGCGGTGACGGCGGGCGAGGTGCGTTATGCGGTGGAGTCGCTGCAGGTCAACAACCTGACTGACCTGCGCCGCCGTACCCGCGTCGGCATGGGCACCTGTCAGGGGGAACTGTGCGCCTGTCGCGCGGCCGGTCTGTTGTGCCGGCTGGGACAGTCCACGCCGCATCAGGCGGTGTCGCAACTGAGCCAGTTTCTCAACGAGCGCTGGAAAGGCATGCGCCCCATCGCGTGGGGGCACACGCTGCGGGAAAGCGAATTTACCAGCTGGATTTATCAGGGGCTGTGCGGGCTGACCGAAAGCCGGGAGCAGGAGAACAGCGATGCGTTATGACGTGGTGATAATTGGCGGCGGGTTGGCCGGGTTAGCCTGCGGCATTCGCCTGCAGGAGCAGGGTAAACGCTGCGCCGTGGTCAGCGTCGGGCAAAGCGCGCTGACCTTTGCGTCCGGCGCGCTGGATCTGCTGGCGACGCTGCCGGACGGCACGGCGGTCGACCAGCCGTTAGCGGCGCTGGATGCGCTGGCGGCGCAGGCGCCGCATCATCCTTATACCCTGATGGGTAAGGCGCGCGTAAACCAACTGGCGTCGGACGCCGAAGCGTTGCTGGCGCGCTGCGGGTTGTGGCTGCGAGGGGAAAGCGGGGGCAATCATCAGCGTCTTACGCCGTTGGGCAAGTGGCATCCGTGCTGGCTGAGCCCGTCGGATAGCGTAACGCGCGGCCTGCCGGGGTCGCCGGCGTGGCGTCAGCCGCTGGTCGCCGGTATCGACGGCTTTATGGATTTTCAATCCCGGCTGGTGGCCGGGGAACTGCAAGCGCAGGGGATTGCCGCCCGCGCCGACGATCTGCACTTGCCGTTGCTGGATGCGTTGCGGCAAAACCCCAGCGAGTTTCGTTCGCTGAATCTTGCCCGGGTGCTGGATACCCCGGTGGGCGTGGCGGCGCTGGCGGAAGAGCTGCTGACGCGATCGAACGGCAATGACGCGGTGATACTACCCGCTTGTATCGGGCCGGACGCGCAGGCGCGGCTAAATGCCGCGCTGGGTAAACCGGTGGGACTGCTGGCGACGCTGCCGCCGTCGTTGCCGGGCATGCAGTTGCATCAGGCGCTGCTGGGCCGCTTTCGTCAGATTGGCGGCACCGTGATGCCGGGGGACCGGGTGTTGTCGGCGCAGCCGCAAGAAGACGGCGTGGCGCTGTATACCCGCAGCCACGGCGAAATACCGCTGCGAGCCGGTCATGTGGTGCTGGCGAGCGGCAGTTTTTTCAGCAACGGTCTGGTGGCCGAGCGCGATCGGGTGGTGGAACCGGTGTTCGGGCTGGACGTGGATTTCCTGCCCACGCATGAAGACTGGAGTCGGCCGAATCTGTTCGCCGCTCAGCCGTACCTGCAATTCGGCGTAATGGTGGATGAATGCCTGCACCCGGCTATCAGCGGCCGTGTCCAGCCCCGTTTGTACGCGATTGGTTCGGTATTACGCGGGTATGACCCGTTGCGTCAGGGGTGCGGCGGCGGGGTGTCGCTGTTGACCGCGTTGTACGCCGCTGAAATGATCGTAAGGGAGAGCCTGTGATGAGCCGGTCTGACACCAGTTTCGAAAACTGCATCAAATGCACCGTCTGCACCACCGCCTGCCCGGTGGCGCGCGTCAATCCGCTCTATCCGGGGCCGAAGCA
Source organism: Dickeya sp. Secpp 1600 (assembly GCF_003049805.1). Lineage (NCBI taxonomy): Bacteria > Pseudomonadati > Pseudomonadota > Gammaproteobacteria > Enterobacterales > Pectobacteriaceae > Dickeya > Dickeya sp. Secpp 1600. The sequence continues at coordinate 4,710,943 of NZ_CP023484.1, read as the reverse complement.
GGCTGGGCCGGATGGCGAACGGCTACGGCGTAAAGACCCGGCGTTGTTTGATGAAGCGCTGAAGTATTGCACCAACTGCAAGCGGTGCGAGGTAGCCTGCCCGTCGGATGTGCACATCGGCGACATCATCCAGCGCGCCAAAGCCAGCCATAGCCAGCATCGCCCGACGCTGCGCGACGCCATTCTCAGCCACACGGATCTGATGGGTACCGTCGCCACGCCGTTTGCGCCGCTGGTGAACACCCTCACCGGGTTAAAACCGATGCGCCAACTGCTGGATAAGGCGTTGAAAATCGACCATCGCCGCCAGTTGCCGCGCTATTCCCACGGCACTTTCCGCAGCTGGTATCGCCAGCAGGCGGCGCATCAGTTGCAATTTGCCGAACAGGTCGCCTATTTTCACGGCTGCTACGTCAACTACAACCACCCGCAGCTGGGGCGCGATCTGATTCGTGTGTTTAACGCGATGGGGGTCGGGGTGCAGCTGCTGACCAAAGAGAAGTGCTGCGGCGTGGCGCTGATCGCCAACCGTTTTCTCGACAAGGCGCGCAAGCAGGCGCGTTTCAACCTGGCTTCGCTGGATGACGCCATCAACAGCCGGGGGCTGCCGGTCATCGCCACCTCGTCCAGTTGCACTTTTACGCTGCGCGATGAATATCCCCATCTGCTGGGGCTGGACAACCAGCATGTGCGCGACGGTATCGAACTGGCGACGCGTCACCTTTATCGCTTGCTGGAACAGGGCCGGACGCTGCCGTTGCAGCCTTTGCCGCTGCGGGTGGTGTATCACACCCCTTGCCATCTGGAGCGTATGGGGTGGACCGCGTATACCCTCGAACTGCTGCGGCGGATTCCAGGGCTGGAGTTGCAGGTGCTGGATTCCCAGTGTTGCGGCATCGCCGGGACCTATGGTTTCAAGAAGGAAAACTACGATACCGCGCAGGGGATTGGCGCGCCTTTGTTCCGGCAGATTGACGCGAGCGGCGCCGATCTGGTGATCACGGATTGCGAAACCTGCAAATGGCAGATTGAAATGTCCACCGGCAAACCCTGCGAACATCCCTTCAGCCTACTGGCTAAAGCGCTGCCGGCGTAAATGGTTTTAGTGGGGCCGCCCTCGCTGTTTTTTCCAGGAGAGGGCGGCCGTTTTTCTATTCCCGCGCATTACACATGGTTAAATGTTAATCATTTGATTCTGAAAAAATAATCTTGTATGCCTGTAGCGAAATGACTGGAATGTCAGGCGGGCTGGCCTTCTCAGGCATGATTTTTCTTTGAGTTGAACAAAAAAACGCTTTACAGATGCAAATGATAATGATTATTATTGCCATGCGTTCCGGGAAAGCCTAATGAATCCATCCTTGTGACTCATCGCGGTTTTGCTGTGAAGGCACGACATTGCTCACATTGCTTCCAGTATTACTTAGCCAGCTCGGGTGCTGGCTTTTTTTTATCCTGAATTTTTAGGAATCCGGTTTCCAATTTGTTTGTCGCTGCGCGACGTTAAAAATTTCTCCCGGAAATTTTTTATGGCGGGCCATCCCTGGCCGCCACCCTTCGGGCCGTCGCTGCGCGACGTTGAAAATTTCTCCCGGAAATTTTTTATGGCGGACCATCCCTGGCCGCCACCCTTCGGGCCGTCGTTGCACGACGTTAAAAATTTCTCCCGGAAATTTTTTGAATAGAGCGGTGAGTTTTTTCGGCTTTCTTATTCTCCGGCGGCCGCTAGACTGAAAAAAAACGTTGGAGGAACGTCACATGATTTATTTACGCAAAGCACAAGATCGCGGTCATGCCAATCACGGCTGGCTCGACAGCTGGCATACTTTTTCATTCGCTGATTACTACGACCCTGATTTCATGGGCTTTTCCGCGCTGCGGGTGATCAATGAAGACCGTATCGAGGGCGGCCAGGGTTTTGGAACCCACCCGCACCGGGATATGGAAATTCTCACCTATGTGCTGGAAGGCACGGTGGAACATCAGGACAGCATGGGCAACAAAGAGCAGATCCCGGCGGGCGAGTTTCAGATCATGAGCGCCGGCACCGGGATCCGTCACTCGGAGTACAACGCCAGTCAGGACAAATTGCTGCACCTGTACCAGATCTGGGTGATCCCGGAAAAAACCGGCCTGACGCCGCGTTACGAGCAGCGCCGTTTTGATGCGCCGCAGGGCCGCCAACTGGTGCTGTCGCCGGATGCCCGCGACGGGTCGCTGAAGGTGTTTCAGGACATGACGCTGTGGCGCTGGGCGCTGAAATCGCAGGAAGCGTCGAGCTATCAGGCCCAGCAGGGGCGTCAGCTGTGGATTCAGGTGGTGCGCGGCGCCATTGAGATCAACGGTCAGCAGGCCAACGCCAGCGACGCGCTGGCTATCTGGGATGAGGATTCCATCACCGTGCGCGCCAGCGAAGACAGCGAAATCCTGCTGTTTGACCTGCCGCCGGTAAAATGACGGCGGCGGCGTTTACCAAGGCGATCCCATGCCGGATCGCCTCGTTTGCCCCCAGTTCACGGTAGTACAGCGGAGGCCCAGCCTCCGCGACCAAACCGCCTGGGGTTGAGGCTGCCTGGCCTTGTGCTGCTGATAGTTAATTAATCGGTACTCCCTTACGCGCCAACTGTTGCCGCCAGTTGTTGTCCCAGTTTTTCTGATGGACATCATTCGCCGAGCCGTCACGAGGGGCGTAGCGGGCACGATTTCTGGTCAGGAGTTCTGTTCCGATATCAATGGTTTGGGCGTAGTTGTCCCGGTTAAAGGAGATAATGGCGTTAGGACTTTCAGCCTCGAAGAGCGCGATTTGGGCATCGGCCAGTTTATTCGCCTGATCCACCAGCTCACGGGATGAATTCAGCGCCTGTTCCAGCCGCTGAATCTGTTCCAGGTTCAGCCCTTGTGCTCCGGTCACTACGAGCCTGTTGTACTTACTCACGCTGAAACCGAAAGTCGCTCCCTTTAAATCCGGGTTATCTTTGCCGAGTTGTTCCAGAAAAGACATATAAGTCGGCTCAATCTGAGCAGACGCCGAACGCAGGTTGAGTGTCGCCTGGTCCACGGTTTTCATCCGCTCGGCCCAGGTATCAGTCGGCGTCATCAATTTGGCATACTCTTCTTCGCTGAGCGCATCGGGAACCTGAAGCGCAATGCCTTCCGAGATAGTTACCTGATTAGAGGTAGCGTCACCCGATTTTCGCGCTTCAATATATGCCTGATATTTACTGAGGGCTTCTGCGCTGATATTGACATCCTGACGTTCAATTTTTACTTCGTCCGCGACAGCCCCGCTATTATCGACTTGTTGTTCCGCCGTGCTGTGCGTTACCCGCCAACTCTGTCCTGACTGTGGGTCTGCCACCGTGTACGATCCAAATGTAGGAATACTATTCATATTCTTTGCTCCTGTTCGCCAGGCGTTTGCGCTGTGCAACAACGTCTGCCTGCAACTCGAATTATTTAGGGTATATATTCATAAATGAAATAATACGGTAGACCTTTTATCGCAGAAGGCGAGTGTAGCACTCTGTTTCAGTCCGTCATTCCGAAGGCGCGGCGCTGAAATAGCCTGTCTCTGCATGAAATTATGGAACATTTCCACCGGCTTGTTTTTGTGACGTAAGCTGGAATGTAACATTAATGCGCGATGCTATTTATAATAAAAAATCATTTATTGTCGGATTTTTATTAATATAAAAATCGTCATTTATTGGCGATATATACTCATTCGTTGTTGGTTATAATTAATAACCAGCAAACAATAAAAATCAAAATAATATAATGGGTATTATTTGCGCGACTTCACCATGCCTGATTTTATGTCCTGTGTTCAAGTACATATTCTGCTAACCATTTCTCTAGTACAATCGGCGTTTTCAGCCACGGGGATGTCAACGGATGATAAAGAAAAAAAGGCCGGGACTTCAGGATGTCGCCGACCGGGTCGGGGTGACCAAAATGACGGTCAGCCGCTATTTGCGCAACCCCGAGCAGGTGTCCGCGGCGCTGAGAGGCAAAATCGCCGCCGTACTGGATGAACTGGGGTACATTCCCAACCGAACGCCGCACATTCTCGCCAATTCCACCAGCCGGGCGATCGGCGTGCTGTTGCCGTCGCTTACCAACCAGGTGTTCGCCGAGGTGTTGCGCGGCATCGAAAAAGTGGCGGAAGCGCAGGGATATCAAACCATGCTGGCGCATTACGGTTATCAGCCGGAAATGGAAGAGCGACGTTTGATGTCATTGCTGGCCTACAACATTGACGGACTGATCCTCGCCGAGCGCAATCATACCGCCCGCACCCGTCAGATGATCGCCGTGGCCGGGATCCCGGTGGTGGAGTTGATGGATTCCGTGTCGCCCTGTCTCGATATGGCGGTGGGGTTCGATAATGTGGACGCCGCGCGCCAGATGACGCGTTACATGATCGCGCGCGGTCGCCGCCATGTGGTGTATCTCGGCGCGCGTCAGGACGAACGCACGCTGATGAAACAGCAAGGTTACGCGCAGGCGATGGCCGAAGCCGGTCTTGCCAGCTACAGCGTGATGAGCGAAAGCCCGTCGTCCTATACGCTGGGCGGAGAACTGTTGCGCCGGGCGCAGGCGGAATACCCGCAGGTGGACAGCCTGTTCTGCACCAACGATGACCTGGCTATCGGCGCCATGTTCGAGTGCCAGCGGCAGGGGGTGCGCGTTCCCGAACAGATGGGCATCGCCGGTTTCCACGGTCACGATATCGGCCAGACCACAGTACCGCGGCTGACCAGCGTATTGACGCCGCGTAAGCGCATTGGCGAAGTCGGCGCTGCGCAGCTGCTGGCGCGTCTGCATGGGGAAACGTTGCCGACGGCCAGCGTGGACGTCGGCTTTACTCTGCAGGTGGGAGAGAGCGTCTAGGCTGGCGCTTTCAGCGTGATGGGTGCGCGCGTAACGCCGCGGCGCACCGCTCCACCACCTGATCCATCGGGCCGTTGATATCGACGGTGATGACATCGGTTTCCGTTTCACCCGGTTCTTCCAGCGCATCAAACTGGCTTTGCAGCAATCCGGTCGGCATAAAATGCCCGGCGCGCGCCTGATGGCGCTGCAGAATCACCTCGAAGCTGCCTTTCAGGTACAGGAACACCATGCCGTCGTTGCCTTCGCGCAGCCGGTCACGGTAGCGCTTTTTCAGCGCGGAACAGACGATAATGCCGGTTTCATTTTTATGCAGCAGGCTGTAGGCGGCGTCGTTCAGGCGCTCCAGCCAGGGGGCGCGGTCGTCGTCGTTGAGCGGCTGACCGCTGGCCATTTTCTGGATGTTGGCTCTGGGATGCAGATCGTCGCCGTCGATGAATTTGGCGTTGATTTCCCGTGCCAGCCGGGCGCCCACGCTGGATTTCCCGCTGCCGGAAACCCCCATCAGAATAATACTTTGTCCTGACATAATTTGATCTCTATCCCAAACTGTAAATTAAATGCTTCGTACCGGTTTCAGACTTTAACATGTTACCGGTATCATGATACCGGTAACATCGTGCGTTGTGATGTACATCACACGGGTTAAGCGCTACCCGAACGCCTGACTCTACTGTAGCGAAGGCACGCCCGAAACACCGGGAGAATTCGCAAAACACAAGAAAATCCCCCCTGTCGTTGCCCGACTCGCGCAGGCAGGGGTTGCCGGAGATCGTTATGCCACTCGTGATTGTCGCTGTGGGTGTCGCACTGCTGCTGGTGCTGATGATCCGCTTTAAACTGAACGGCTTTATTGCACTGATTCTGGTTGCCCTGGCCGTGGGCATCATGCAGGGAATGCCGGTGCAGAAGGTGATGACGTCCATCAAGAACGGGGTGGGCGGCACGCTGGGCACGCTGGCCTTGATCATGGGCTTCGGCGCCATGTTGGGGAAACTGCTGGCGGACTGCGGCGGCGCGCAGCGTATCGCCACCACGCTGATTAATCGCTTCGGTCGCAAACATATTCAGTGGGCGATTGTGCTGACCGGTTTTACCGTCGGCTTCGCGCTGTTCTACGAAGTGGGTTTCGTGCTGTTGTTGCCGCTGGTGTTTAGCATTGTGGCGTCGGCGCGTATTCCGCTGCTGTATGCCGGCGTGCCGATGGCGGCGGCGTTGTCCGTCACCCACGGCTTCCTGCCGCCGCATCCGGGGCCGACCGCCATTGCCTCGTTGTTCCACGCCGACATGGGCAAAACGCTGCTGTACGGTACGCTGTTGGGGATCCCGACGGTGATTCTGGCCGGCCCGGTTTACGCCCGCTTCCTGAAGAAAATCGACAAGCCGATTCCGGAAGGGCTGTATAACCCGAAGCAGTTCACCGAGCAGGAGATGCCGAGCTTTGTCGTCAGCGTGATGACCGCGCTGGTGCCGGTGATTCTGATGGCGCTGCGCGCCGTGGCGGAAATGGTATTGCCGAAGGGACACGCGTTGTTACCGTATGCCGAGTTCTTCGGCGACCCGGTGATGGCGACCCTGATTGCGGTGCTGATCGCTATTTTCACCTTCGGCCTGAACCGTGGCCGCAGCATGGATGAGGTGATGGGCACCATTACCGACTCGATTAAAATCATCGCCATGATGCTGCTGATCCTCGGCGGCGGCGGTGCGTTTAAACAGGTGCTGGTCGACAGCGGCGTAGACAAATACATCGCCGGGATGATGAACGGTAGCAGCGTGTCGCCGTTGCTGTTGGGTTGGCTTATCGCCGCCGTGCTGCGTCTGGCGCTGGGGTCCGCCACGGTGGCCGCGCTGACCGCAGGCGGGATTGTGGCGCCGATTATTGCCACCAGCGGCGTCAGCCCGGAGCTGATGGTGATCGCGGTCGGCTCCGGCAGCGTGATTTTCTCCCACGTTAACGACCCCGGCTTCTGGCTGTTCAAAGAGTATTTCAACCTGAGCATTCCGGAAACGCTGAAGTCGTGGTCGGCGCTGGAAACCATCATCGCGGTGTGCGGTTTGGTCGGCACCCTGCTGCTGAGTTACGTGGTGTGATGAACGTAGGTTGGATGTAGCGGTTTGCTCTCAGTCTTCGCTTCGGCAGGGAGACTGAGAGCGTCTGCGGTTACAGTTTCAGATAGGCCCGAATGCCATCAAGGAACATTTGGGTGGAAAGCATGACCAGCACCAATCCCATCAACCGTTCCAGCGCGTTGACGCCCTTGTCGCCCAACAGGCGCAGGAACAGATTCGACAGCAGCAGCACGACAACCGTGATACCCCAGGCGATGAATAGCGCCAGCGTCAGGTGCGGCATTTGATTCGGGTACTGGTGCGAGAGTAGCATCAGCGCGGCCAGAATCGACGGCCCGGCCACCATCGGGATAGCCAGCGGCACCAGAAACGGCTCGTCGCCGGCGGGCAGACCGCTGGTAAAGCCTTCCTGCGTCGGGAAAATCATGCGGATGGCGATCAAAAACAGCACGATACCGCCGGAAATGGAGACGGTTTCCGTGCGCAGGTTCAATATCGCCAGAATCTTCTCGCCGGCGAACAGGAATACCAGCATCACCCCCAGCGCGATGATCATTTCCCTAATCAGCACCACGCGCCGCCGTTTGGGATCCAGGTGCTTCAATACGGACATGAACACTGGCAGATTGCCGAGCGGATCCATAATTAACAACAACAGTACGGTTGCCGAGATCATTTCAGTCATGGTGGCGGTAAGCTCCTCTCATCCCCAGCCTTTTGCCAGACACATTAGGCGTGTTGCTGAAAACGCCTGAGTCATCGAATAAATTCACTTGCGACTTCTGATACATTTTGTAAGGTTGACAGTCATCACTTTAAACTTATGCTCCCTGCCTGAAACGGCAGTCGGATTGCTTTTTGTCACCCCCAGGCAGGACGGTTACCATGAAAAATGTTGGTTTTATTGGCTGGCGCGGTATGGTCGGTTCGGTACTCATGCAGCGCATGGTGGAAGAACGCGACTTTGATTTAATCCGCCCGGTATTCTTCTCTACGTCTCAGCACGGCCAACCGGCGCCGGCGCTGGGCGGCCAGCAGGGTGTCCTGCAGGATGCCTACAATCTGGAAGCGCTGCGCGCGCTGGATATCATCATCACCTGTCAGGGCGGCGATTATACCAACGAAATCTATCCAAAGCTGCGTGAAAGTGGCTGGCAAGGATACTGGATCGACGCAGCATCGTCTCTGCGAATGAAAGATGACGCGATTATTATCCTGGACCCGGTCAACCACGGCGTGATCAAGTCCGGTCTGGATAAAGGCATCAAAACCTTCGTCGGCGGCAACTGTACCGTCAGCCTGATGCTGATGTCGCTGGGCGGCCTGTTCGCCAACGATCTGGTGGAGTGGGCGTCTGTCGCCACTTATCAGGCGGCATCCGGCGCGGGCGCGCGCAACATGCGCGAACTGCTGGTGCAGATGGGCCAACTGAATGCCGAAGTGGCTGCTGAACTGCGCGACCCGGCTTCCGCCATTCTGGATATCGAGCGCAAAGTGACGGCGCTGTCGCGCGGCGGTCTGGATGTGGAAAACTTCGGCGTGCCGCTGGCCGGCAGCCTGATTCCGTGGATCGACAAACAGCTGGAAAACGGCCAAAGCCGCGAAGAGTGGAAAGGTCAGGCGGAAACCAACAAGATTCTGAACACCGCCAGCACTATTCCGGTGGACGGTCTGTGCGTGCGTATCGGCGCGTTGCGCTGCCACAGCCAGGCTTTCACGCTGAAACTGAAGAAAGATGTGTCGATTCCGGAAATCGAGCAGATGCTGGCAACCCACAATGACTGGGTGAAAGTGGTGCCGAACGACCGCGAGATCACCATGCGCGAACTGACCCCGGCCGCCGTGACCGGTACGCTGTCCACGCCGGTGGGCCGTCTGCGCAAACTGAACATGGGCCCGCAGTACCTGTCCGCCTTCACCGTCGGCGACCAACTGCTGTGGGGCGCTGCCGAACCGCTGCGCCGCATGCTGCGCATCCTGCTGTAATCATTGCCATACGAGGCGCGCCAGCACGGCGTGCCTCGCCTTGGTTTCTGCTTTTCCCCCAAATCTCGCCCGTTGCGTCCTACTGATTCACACGCCATATTGCGCTGCGTCACGATAGCCGTTGCGGCGCGCGGCATAATGGGGCGACCCGAGCGGCGACGTCGCCGGGGATTCTTTTCGCTTTTCTGTGAGGCCGACATGCAACGACTGACGATTTCTCTGGATGACCCGCTGGCCGAGGCGCTGGACGCGTTGATGCTGCGTAAAGGCTATGCCAACCGGTCGGAAGCGTTTCGCGATATGCTGCGGCGTGAGCTGGGCGAAATGACGGTGGCGCAGGATAAAAACGCGGAATGCGTGGCGGTGCTGAGCTATGTGTACGACCATCACGAACGCCAACTGTCGAGCCGACTGGCCGGCATGCAGCATGAGCATCATCACCTCACCGTGTCCACCATGCATACCCATCTGAGCCATGACGAGTGTGTGGAAACCGTGATTCTGCGCGGGCCGACCGAGCGGGTGGAACAGTTCGCCGCGTCGGTCATCGCCCAGACCGGCGTGCGTCACGGCCGATTGAACCTGATCCCGATGGATCATGCCGCCAATGGCGCGGAACCGGAAAAGCACAAATAATCAGCGGTCTGGTGGGGGGAGCCGCAGGTTGTGGCGTGGCGTTGGCAAAATATCCTGCGCTTCGGCCTCTGCCTTGAAACCGGTGGTGTCGAAGAAATAACCTATCGGGATTCATTAACTTCATGAATTATAATAAATATAAAATATTTACATCTCGCGATAATACATAACGCTTGCATTCGTTCCGGATGAATGCGTTAATGGTGTCACGGTTTGTTAGTCAGACCTATTTATGCAAAGCATTTTACTAAAGCAGTCCTCAGTCCAAGCGTTATCCTCGATATCACTTCCCCTGAATCTCTTTTTTTCTTGCTCATAAGTATTTCCTGCAATGCAGACCTATATTGCCCTCTAACGGGCTGGAAAAAATTACGAGGTAATATAATGTCTAATAAAATGACTGGTTCAGTAAAATGGTTTAACGAAACTAAAGGTTTTGGCTTCATCACTCCGGCAGACGGCAGCAAAGACGTGTTCGTTCACTTCTCCGCCATTCAGAGCGATAGCTTCAAAACTCTGTACGAAGGCCAGAAAGTTGAATTCGTTATCGGCAACGGCCCGAAAGGTCCTTCCGCTGAAAACGTTGTAGGGCTGTAATTCCCCGGGTAATCATCGCTTACGATAGCGAAGATGGCGTTAGCCGGAGCAGTTAAGCTGATGTGATACCCAGGTCTGCCTGAGAGCGGCTTCCCCACAAGGGAAGCCGTTTTTTATTATTGGCATACTGAAACGCCTGAACAGGTGTAGTAAATAATGAGCGGTTTCGGCCGCGAATTTATCCCACCCGCAGCGGCACTCGTACCCGCACGCGGGTAAAGTGTTCCGGCTCGCTGGTGACGGTGATGCCGTAGTGATGGCCGTAACGCGCCTTGATGCGCCGGTCCACCAGATTCATGCCCAGCCCGTCGCCGCCGTTGCGCGGGTGATAAGTCCCGGCGTTGTCCTCCACCGTCAGCTCCAGCATGTTGGCGTGGGTGCGGGCGTCAATGCGCAAATGGCCGTTGTCCAGCATTTGGGAGATGCCGTGCTTGATGGCGTTTTCCACCAGCGGCTGCAGGGAAAAGGCCGGTAGCCTGGCGGCCCTGAGCGACGGCGGAATGGCAATGTCCACCGTCAGCAGATTGGCGAAACGCGCCTTTTCGATTTCAAGGTAGGCGTCGACATGCTCCAGCTCATCGCTGAGAGCCACTTCGTCACTGCTGCGCTTGAGGTTTTTGCGAAAGAAGGTGGATAGCGACAGCACCAACTGACGCGCCTGATCCGGGTTGCGGCGAATAATCGCCGACAGGGTATTGAGGGCGTTGAACAGGAAGTGCGGGTTGACCTGAGCGTGCAGCAGTTTGATTTCGGACTGCGCCAGCAATTGTTTCTGTTGCTCAAAACGGCCGGCGAAAATCTGGGCCGACAGCAGGTGACCGATGCCTTCCCCCAGCGTCCGGTTGATGCTGGAGAATAGCTTGTTTTTCGGTTCATACAGCTTGATGGTGCCGATCACCCGCTGTTCTTCGCCGCGCAGCGGTATCACCAGCGTGGACCCAAGCTTACAGTGCGGTGAGATGGAACAGTTGAAGGGCGCTTCGTTGCCGTCGGCGTACACCACCTGATTGTGGTCGATGGCCTGATGGGTGAACGGCGAGGTGATCAGCGAGCCGGCCGTGTGGTGATCGTCGCCGGTACCGACGAACGCCAGCAATTTTTCCCGATCGGTGATGGCGACCGCGCCGACGCCCAACTCTTCATACAGGATGCGCGCCACCCGCATACTGGTTCTCGGATTAAATCCTTCCCGCAGCGCCCCTTCGGCGCGGGCGGCAATCTGCAACGCCCGGGCGGAAAACGCCGACGTGTATTTCTCGAACATCGCCCGCCGGTCCAGCAGGATGCGCATGAACATCGCCGCCCCGACGCTGTTGGTGATGATCATCGGCAGCGCGATGCTTTTGACCAGCGTCAGCGCGTCGCCGAATGGCCGCGACAACAGCAGGATGATGCTCATCTGCAACACTTCCACCAGCAGGGTGGCGGCGGCGATGACCAGCGGCTGGAACAGCAGATCGACGCGATGGCGGCGGGTCAGGTAGCGGTGCAGCAGGCCGCCGGCCAGCCCTTCCGCGATAGTGGAAACCATACAGGCCAGCGCGGTCATGCCGCCGAGGGAATAGCGATGCAAACCGCCGGTCAGCCCGACCAGCACCCCCACCGACGGCCCGCCCAGTACGCCGCCCAGCAGCGCGCCGATGGCGCGGGTATTGGCGATGGAATCGTCGATATGCAGGCCAAAATAGGTGCCGAGGATGCAGAACATCGAGAAGGTCAGGTAGCAGATCAGTTTATGCGGCAGGCGGATGGTGACCTGCGTCAGCGGAATAAACAGCGGAGTTTTGCTCAATAGATAGGCAATGACCAGATAGACGCATGTTTGTTGCAGCAATGACAGAATCAGATCGATTTGGCTTATCATAAGCAGTACACCTCCCTGTTGATGCATCCGATTTTACCCGTCGCGGTCGAACAATCTCCGGACAGGATCAACATTCGCTAACACTATGATTAATTATTTTTTCTTATAAGTCTTTGGCGCAAAAATTTATCCATAATCTCAAATGTTTTCTCTTTTCTTGACTAAGCTGAATCTTAGGTTTGTCTGAAAAATGCTTCGCAGGCTCAGCGAGTGCTGTGAGGTGTTTTCTGTTCGGGTGCGTTTTCTTTTTTTATGGGGTCAGGCTGGTTCCTTTTCTGTTATTGACGCAGGGCATTTCCCTATCCACAAGAATGCCGAAGAAATGATCTGTCTCTTTAACATGCTTAACTTATTCAGATGGTTAATTCAGAGGATGGATGCCATGTCAGGGTTTTCTGATCAGAACATTATTAATCTCCTTTTTTCCGGCCATTACGCCGATCCTTTTGCGGTACTGGGTATGCATGACACCGCCTCGGGGCTGGAAGTGCGCGCGCTGCTTCCCGATGCCAGCGACGTGCACGTGGTGGACGCACACAGCGGACGTAAAGTGGCGGACCTGCAATGCCGGGACCCGCGCGGTTTTTTCTCGTCGGTGCTGCCCCGCCGCAAAAAGCCGTTCAGCTATCGGCTGGCGGTGACCTGGCAGCAGGATACGCATGTTATCGATGACCCTTATCGTTTTGGCACGCTGTTGCAGGAGCTGGATATCTGGCTGTTGGCGGAAGGGCGCCATTTGCGGCCGTTTGAAACGCTGGGCGCGCATCCGACTACGTTGGATGGCGTCGATGGCACCTGTTTTGCCGTCTGGGCGCCGAATGCCCAGCGGGTGTCGGTGGTGGGCGATTTCAATTTCTGGGACGGTCGCCGCCATCCGATGCGTCTGCGGCGCGAAAACGGCGTGTGGGAGCTGTTTGTGCCGGGCGTCGGGCCGGGTCAGCTGTACAAGTTCGAGATTATCGACTGTTACGGCAATGTGCTGGTGAAGTCCGACCCCTATGCGTTCGAGTCGCAGATGCGCCCGGATACCGCGTCGGTGGTCGGCCGTCTGCCGCCCGCGTTGCCGGTGGATGAAGCGCGGCAACACGCCAACGATCTGCAATCGCCGATTTCCATTTACGAGGTGCATTTAGGGTCATGGCGGCGGCACACCGACAATAATTTCTGGCTCAGCTACCGCGAGCTGGCGGACCAACTGGTGCCGTACGTGAAAGAAATGGGATTTACCCACGTTGAACTGATGCCGGTGCATGAGCACCCGTTTGACGGCAGCTGGGGCTATCAGCCGCTGGGGTTATACGCGCCCACCCGTCGTTTCGGTTCGCCGGACGATTTCCGCTATCTGGTGTCGGCCTTTCATGAGGCGGGCATCAATGTGCTGCTGGACTGGGTATCCGGCCATTTCCCGGCGGACAGCTACGGGCTGGCGCGTTTTGACGGCACCGCGCTGTACGAATACGCCGACCCGAAAGAAGGCTACCACCAGGACTGGAACACGCTGATTTATAACTTTGATCGCCACGAAGTGCGCAACTATCTGGCGGGTAACGCGTTGTACTGGACGGAGCGCTTTGGCGTCGACGGGCTGCGGGTAGACGCGGTGGCCTCGATGATTTACCGCGATTACAGCCGCCGCGACGGGGAATGGGTGCCGAACTATTTCGGCGGCAAGGAGAATCTGGAGGCGATCGGCTTCCTGCGCTACACCAATCAGATGCTGGGGCAGCATCATGCCGGCGCGGTCACCATCGCCGAAGAATCCACCGATTACGCCGGGGTGACGTTGCCGCCGGAGCATGGCGGGCTGGGTTTCCACTACAAGTGGAACATGGGCTGGATGCATGACTCGCTGGCCTACATGCAACTGGACCCGGTACACCGCAAATACCACCACGACCTGCTGACCTTCGGCATGCTGTACGCCTATAGCGAAAACTTCGTGCTGCCGCTGTCGCATGACGAAGTGGTGCACGGCAAGCGCTCGTTGCTGGATAGGATGCCCGGCGACGCCTGGCAGAAGTTCGCCAACCTGCGCGCCTACTACGGTTTCATGTGGGCGTACCCCGGCAAGAAGCTGCTGTTCATGGGCAGTGAATTTGCGCAGGGGCGGGAGTGGAACCATGACACCAGCCTGGACTGGCATCTGCTGGATGAGGAGGAAGGCTGGCACGCCGGGGTGCAGCAACTGGTGCGCGACCTCAACCACTGTTACCGCCAGCATCCGCCGCTCTATCAGTGCGACTACCTGCATCAGGGCTTCGAATGGGTGGTGGTGGACGACCGGGAAAACTCGGTGTTCGCCTTTATCCGGCGTGATGTCGACGGCAACGAAATGCTGATTATCAGCAACTTTACGCCGGTGCCTCGGGACGGCTATCGCGTCGGCATCAACCAGCCGGGGCAGTGGCGCGAGGTGCTTAATACCGACTCCTGGCATTACCACGGCAGTAACCTTGGCAATCAGGGACTGGTGCGCAGCGAAACGGTGGGTAGCCATTCCCGGCCGCAGTCGCTGGTGCTGACGCTGCCGCCGCTCTCCACCTTATATCTGGTGAAGGAGGCGTAATGGCTGAGCTGCTGGCGGGTCGCCCGCGACCATTAGGCTCTCATTTCGATGGCGAAGGCGTGAACTTCGCCTTGTTCTCATCCGGGGCGTCGCGGGTGGAATTGTGTATTTTTGACGGCCTGCGGGAGCAGCGTTTGCCGCTGACGGCCCGCACTGGCGATATCTGGCACGGTTATCTGCCGGACGCTCAGCCGGGCTTGTGCTACGGCTATCGCGTCGATGGCGCGTTCGAGCCGCGACGCGGGCTGCGTTTCAACGCCAATAAGCTGTTGCTTGACCCTTGCGCCCGGCAGATGGACGGCTGGGTGGTGGATGACGAGCGGCTGCACGGCGGTTACGACCAGCCCGACCTTTCCGACAGCGCCGAAGTGATGCCGCGCAGCGTGGTGGTGGACGAACATTACGACTGGCAGAACGACCGGCTGCCGCGCACCCCCTGGGGGCAGACGGTGCTGTACGAAGCCCACGTGCGCGGGTTGACCCGTCGACACCCCGGTATTCCGGCGGCGATACGCGGCACCTATGCCGCGCTGGCTCACCCGGTGATGCTGGATTATCTGACGCAACTGGGCGTGACCGCGCTGGAGCTGATGCCTATCCACCAGCATGCCGACGAGCCGCGTCTGCAATCAATGGGCCTGCGCAATTACTGGGGCTACAACACGCTGTTGCCATTTGCGGTGGACAGCAGCCTGGCGGCGAGCGATGACCCGCTCAACGAGTTCCGCGACGCGGTGCGTGCGCTGCATCAGGCCGGTATCGAGGTGATTCTGGATGTGGTGTTTAACCACAGCGCGGAGCTGGATGTAGACGGCCCGACCCTGACGCTGCGCGGTATTGATAACGCCAGCTACTACTGGCTGACGGAGAACGGCGATTATCACAACTGGGCGGGGTGCGGCAACGTGCTGCGGCTTGAGCATCCGGCGGTGCTGCATTGGGTGATCGAGTGTCTGACGTTCTGGCGCGAGGTCTGCCATGTGGATGGTTTTCGTTTTGATCTGGCGACGATTCTGGGACGCCTGCCGGATTTTTCTTCCGCCGCTCCGTTCTTTACGGCCCTGCGCAATCACCGCTCGCTGCGCGACTGCAAATTGATTGCCGAACCCTGGGACATCGGTCCCGGCGGTTACCAACTGGGGCAATTCCCGGCGCCGTTCGCGGAGTGGAACGACCGCTTCCGCGACGACATACGCCGTTTCTGGCTGCATGGCGATCTCCCCGTTGGGGTGCTGGCCCGTCGTTTCGCCGCCTCCAGCGAGGTGTTTGAGCGCGGCAGCCGGCAGCCCTGGGCGTCGGTCAACATGCTGACCTCTCATGACGGTTTTACCCTGCGCGATCTGGTGTGTTTCAACCACAAGCACAACGACGCCAACGGGGAGCAAAACCGGGACGGCACCAACAGCAATTTCAGTTTCAACCACGGGACCGAGGGGCTGGAGGCGGATGAGGCGACACAGGCGCGGCGGCGCGTCAGTCAGCAGGCGCTGCTGACCACGCTGCTGCTGTCGCAGGGAACGCCGATGCTGCTGGCGGGCGATGAATTCGGCAACAGCCAGCAGGGCAACAATAACGCCTACTGTCAGGACAACGCGCTGGCCTGGTTGCATTGGGATCAGGCGGATGACGCGTTGCTCGCGTTTACGTCCGGGTTGATCCGGCTGCGCCGGTCTATCCCTGCGTTGCAGCGGGGGCGCTGGTGGCGTGACGGCGAGAACGACGTGCGGTGGCTGAATGCGCAGGGAGAGGCATTAACGCCGTACGAATGGGAACAGGGAGCACACCAGTTGCAAATCCAGCTTTCCGAACGCTGGCTACTGTTGATCAATGCCACGCCGCAGGAATGTGATTTCTCCCTGCCGGAAGGGGAATGGCGGGTTGAGCCGCCGTTTAGCGCGGCCGACCATCCACTCGATGGGCGGGTCTGGCGCGGGCAGGCGAATGCGGTGTGCGTACTGGTAAAACAATAATAAGGAGCCTGACATGGTGAGTACTGACAAACACGATCCTCTGATGCTGGCCAGACAATTGCCCCTAAAATCCGTCGCGCTGATTCTGGCGGGCGGGCGAGGTACCCGACTGAAAGATTTGACCGCATACCGCGCCAAGCCGGCCGTACACTTTGGCGGTAAGTACCGAATTATCGATTTTGCTCTTTCCAACTGCCTGAATTCCGGTATCCGCCGGATTGGCGTCATTACTCAGTATCAGTCGCACACGCTGGTGCAGCACATCCAGCGCGGCTGGTCGTTCCTGAATACCGAGATGAACGAATTTGTCGATTTGCTGCCGGCGCAGCAACGACACGATGAAAACGATCACTGGTATCGCGGCACCGCCGACGCCGTGTGCCATAACCTGGATATTATCCGGCGCTATCGGGCGGAATACGTAGTGATTCTGGCCGGCGACCACATCTACAAGATGGATTATTCCCGCATGCTGCTGGACCACGTGGAGAACGGCGCCGAGTGCTCGGTAGCCTGTATCCCGGTGCCGATTAAAGAGGCGCACGCCTTCGGCATCATGAGCGTGGACAAGGATAACCGCATCGTCAGCTTTGAAGAGAAACCCGCCAAACCGACGCCGATGCCGGATAACCCGGACATGGCGCTGGCCAGCATGGGGATCTACGTGTTCAACGCCGACTATCTCTACCGGCGGCTGGAAGAAGACGTGTGCACCTCGGACTCCAGCCACGATTTCGGCAAAGACCTGATCCCGAAAATCGTGGCGCAAGGGCATGCCTGGGCGCACCCCTTCACGCTCTCCTGCGTTACCTCCTCGGACAACGCGCCGCCTTACTGGCGGGACGTGGGAACGCTGGAGGCCTACTGGCGCGCCAACCTCGATCTGGCTTCGGTCATGCCGGAACTGGACATGTACGACCACAACTGGCCGATTCGCTCGGCGATGGCGGCCTTGCCGCCCGCCAAATTCGTGCAGGACCGCTCCGGCAGCCACGGGCTGACCATGAATTCGCTGGTTTCCGGCGGGTGCATCGTCTCCGGCTCGGTGGTAACGCACTCGGTGCTATTTCCGCGGGTGCGAATCAACTCCTTCTGCAGCATCGATTCGTCGGTGTTGCTGCCGGATGTCAAAGTGGGACGCTCATGCCGTCTGCATCGCTGCATTGTCGATCGCGCCTGCGAAATTCCGGAAGGCATGGTGATCGGCGAGAACGCCGAGGATGACAACCGTCGCTTTTATCGTTCCGAAGAAGGGATTGTGCTGGTGACGCGCGCCATGCTGGCCAAACTCAAACCTTAGCCGCGATGCCCGGCCGAGGGCGGCCGGGGGATTGATGCCGCCGCGCCAGAGACGAGGCGGCTACGGGAGACAAGATGCGGGTATTACATGTGTGTTCAGAGCTGTTCCCCCTGCTGAAAACCGGGGGACTGGCGGATGTGGTGGGGGCATTGCCCGGCGCGCAGATCGCCGCGGGGATGGATGTGCGGGTGCTGTTGCCGGCGTTCCCCGACCTGAAAAAAGGCATCCCGGATGCGCAGGTGGTGCGGGAACTGGATACGTTTGGCGGTCGTGTCACGCTGCGCTACGGTCATTACAACGGCGTGGGCATCTACCTGATCGATGTTCCCCACCTGTATGAACGGGCGGGCAGCCCGTATCACGACACCTCTTTGTTTGCCTATTCGGATAATTTTCTGCGCTTCGGTCTGCTGGGTTGGATGGGGGCGGAAATGGCCAGCGGCGTCGATCCGTTCTGGCGGCCGGACATCGTGCACGCCCACGACTGGCATGCCGGTCTGGCTTGCGCTTACCTGGCGGCGAAAGGTCGACCGGCAAAATCGGTATTTACCGTCCATAATCTGGCTTATCAGGGATTATTTGATGCCCGTCACATGTCGGAGCTGCGGTTGCCGCCGGAGTCCTTCAGCATGTACGGGCTGGAATTCTACGGTCAGATCTCGTACCTCAAAGCCGGGCTGTACTATGCGGATCACATCACCACCGTCAGCCCGACCTATGCGCATGAGATCACTCAGACGGAATACGGCTACGGGCTGGAGGGGTTGCTGAAGTCGCGGGAAGACGCCGGTCGTCTGTCCGGCATCCTCAACGGCGTGGATGACGAGATCTGGAACCCGGCGCACGATTCGTTGCTGACCGCCACCTATAGCCGCGATGAGCTGGCGCGCAAGGCGGATAACAAACGGCATCTGCAAACGGCGATGGGGCTTAAGGTGGATGACCGGGTGCCGGTGTTCGCCATCGTCAGCCGTCTTACCAGTCAGAAGGGGTTGGATATCGCGTTGCAGGCCGTGCCGGGTTTGCTGGAGCAGGGCGGGCAACTGGTGGTGCTGGGGGCGGGCGACGCCACCCTGCAGGAAGGTTTTCTGGCGGCGGCGGCGGAGTATCACGGCCGTGTCGGCGTTCAGATCGGTTATCACGAAGCGTTCTCGCACCGCATTATTGGCGGCGCGGATGTGATTATGGTTCCTAGTCGGTTCGAACCCTGCGGTTTGACTCAGTTGTACGGCCTGAAATACGGCACGTTACCGCTGGTCAGGCGCACCGGCGGGCTGGCGGATACAGTGGCAGATTGCTCGCTGGAAAATCTGGCCGATGGCCTGGCGAGTGGTTTTGTGTTCAGCGATTGCAATACAGCGTCGCTGTCGCGGGCGATTCGTCGGGTCTTTGTGTTGTGGTCACGCCCTTCGCTCTGGCGTTATGTACAGCGTCAGGCAATGGCAATGGATTTTAGTTGGCAGGTTGCTGCCCAGGCCTATCGTGCGCTTTATCAACGTCTGTGGTAGTACGCATCAGTGGGAATGACATATGAACTCTCCATTTATCTACAACTCACCTACGCTTAGCGTAGACGCGCTGAAACACTCCATCGCTTACAAGTTGATGTTTACCGTAGGCAAGGATCCCAGCATCGCCAGTAAACATGACTGGCTGAATGCCGCGGTGTTGGCCGTGCGGGATCGCATGGTAGAGCGCTGGCTGCGTTCCAATCGCGCGCAGTTATCGCAGGATGTCCGGCAGGTTTACTACCTGTCGATGGAATTCCTGCTGGGACGCACGCTGTCCAACGCGCTGCTGGCGATGGGCATGTTTGACGATCTGAGGGACGCGCTGGAAGCGATGGGCCTGGATCTAAACGAGCTGCTGGAAGAAGAGGACGATCCGGCGCTGGGCAACGGCGGTCTCGGACGGCTGGCGGCCTGCTTCCTCGACTCGCTCGCCACTATGGCGCTGCCGGGGCGCGGTTATGGCATCCGTTACGAGTACGGTATGTTCCGGCAGAACATCGTCGACGGCAGGCAGGCGGAGTCGCCGGATTACTGGCTGGAATACGGTAACCCGTGGGAATTCGTCCGCCACAGCACCCGTTACAAAGTGCGTTTCGGCGGTCGTATCCAGCAGGAAGGCAGTAAAACCCGCTGGCTGGAAACCGAGGAGATCATCGCTTGCGCCTATGATCAAATCATCCCCGGCTTTGATACCGACGCCACCAACACCCTGCGGCTGTGGGCGGCGCAGGCCAGTAACGAAATCAACCTCGGTAAGTTCAATCAGGGCGACTATTTCGCGGCGGTGGAGGATAAAAACCACTCCGAAAACGTGTCGCGCGTGCTGTATCCCGACGATTCCACCTATTCCGGCCGTGAGCTGCGTTTACGTCAGGAGTACTTTCTGGTCTCCGCCACGGTGCAGGATATCCTCAGCCGCCACTGGATGATGCACAAAACCTACGCCAATCTGGCGGAAAAATTCGCTATCCACCTCAACGACACCCACCCGGTGCTGGCGATTCCGGAACTGATGCGCCTGTTGATCGACGAGCATAAGTTCAAGTGGGACGCCGCCTGGGAAGTGGTCACCAAGGTGTTCTCCTACACCAACCACACCCTGATGGGTGAGGCGCTGGAGACCTGGCCGGTCGACATGATGGGCAAAATTTTGCCGCGCCATCTGCAACTGATTTTCGAAATCAACGACCGTTTTCTGGACGACGTGCAGGAACGTTTCCCGAACGACAACGATTTGCTGACGCGGGTGTCGATCGTGGATGAAACCCACGGGCGCAAAGTGCGCATGGCATGGCTGGCGGTGATCTGCAGCCATCAGGTGAACGGGGTGTCCCAGCTGCATACCGACCTGATGGTGCAGTCGCTGTTCGCCGACTTCGCCCGGCTCTATCCGGACCGTTTCTGTAATAAAACCAACGGCGTTACTCCGCGGCGCTGGCTGGCGCTGGCGAACCCGTCGCTATCGAAAGTGCTGGATGACACCATCGGCAAAACCTGGCGCACCGATCTGAGCCAACTGGCGGACCTGAAGCCGCACATTGATTTTCCGGCCTTCCTGCAGAAAGTGCGTAAGGCCAAACAGGAAAACAAAAAGCGGCTGGCGATCTACATCGCTCAGCATCTGGATGTGGTGGTGGATCCCAGCGCGTTGTTTGATGTGCAGATCAAGCGTATTCATGAGTACAAACGTCAGCTGCTCAACGTATTGCACCTGATTACGCTTTATAACCGCATCAAGGATGACCCGAATCTGGATCGCGTACCGCGCGTCGCCATCTTTGCCGGCAAGGCGGCATCCGCCTACTACATGGCCAAGCACATCATTCACCTGATCAACGATGTGGCCAGCGTGGTGAACAATGACCCGGAGGTGAAAGACAAACTGAAGATCGTTTTCATCCCCAACTACGGCGTCAGCCTGGCGCAAATCATCATTCCGGCGGCCGACCTGTCGGAACAGATTTCGCTGGCGGGCACCGAGGCTTCCGGCACCAGCAATATGAAGTTTGCCCTGAACGGCGCGCTGACCATCGGCACGCTGGACGGCGCCAACGTCGAAATGCGTGAACGGGTGGGGGAAGAGAATATCTTCATTTTCGGCAACACCACGGAACAGGTGGAAGAACTGCGGCGTAACGGTTACAACCCGCGTGAATTCTACAATCAGGACGAGGAGTTGCACCGGGTGCTGACGCAGATCGCCACCGGCGTGTTCAGCCCGGATGAACCGGGCCGCTATGCCGACCTGTTCGATTCGCTGGTCAATTTCGGCGATCACTACCAGTTGCTGGCGGATTACCGCAGTTATGTGGATAGCCACGACAAGGTGGACGATGTCTACCGCGACGAGGACGAATGGACGCGCCGTACCCTGCACAACATCGCCAACATGGGCTATTTCTCCGCCGATCGCACCATTCAGGAATACGCCGACGACATCTGGCATATCAAGCCGATACGGTTGTAGGTCGATTGGATGGTGTAACTGGATGTGCAGTTAGGCTGTAGACAAACAGCGCTGTTGTTTTGTGATTGGCGATTTATGTCGGAGTAGTGTGAGGTTTCGTGCTTGATGACATCGGTTATTCCTTTGCGACATCATCGCATGCACGACAAGGAGAGGTTCAAACGCCACCTCTCCTTGACCTCTGGCTGAGGGCTAAACTGTGCCGCTGGCGCGGTGCCTTCGGCAATCGTCTTCGCAGTTCGGGCCGCCCGTGACGTGCTCCCAGCACGACACGGGCTTTCACCGCGTCCATGCGGCTCACCCGGCGAAGCCGCTAGCCTCAGCACAGTTTTTGACGCCGAAAACGCCTTCGTTTTGTATCGAGTGAGGTCAATAGAAACGGCTTCCATAAGGAAGCCGTTTTTCTTTGGGATTAACCGGCCTTGGCTAACTGACTGCGGTAGTTTGCCAGCCATTCACTAATACGCTGCTGTTGGGCGTCATCCAGCCACATGCCCAGTTTGGTGCGGCGCCAGATAGCGTCTTCCAGCGACACCACCCATTCGTGCTCCACCAGATAACGCAGCTCGGCTTCGTACAGGGTATGGCCGAAATGTTCACCCAGATCGCTCAACGCCTGCGCGTTGCCGAGTATTTTCTCGCTCTGGGTGCCGTAGGTGCGGCTGTAGCGACGTGCCAGCGCTTCCGGCAGATTGTAGCGGCGGCGCAGCAGGGCGGCGTAGTCTTCGCGGCTGCCGCTGATATCGCCGCCGGGCAGAATGGCGCGGTTGGTCCACGCCTGGCCCGCCTGCGGGTAGTATTTCGCCAGCTTGTCCATGGCGTGTTCCGCCAGCTTCCGGTAGGTGGTCAGCTTGCCGCCGAACACCGACAGCAGCGGCGCCTTACCGCTTTCATCCGCCACTGACAGCGTGTAATCGCGGGTGATGGCCTGCGGTGAATCCGACTCGTCGTCGCACAACGGACGCACGCCCGAGTAGCTCCAGACGATGTCGTCGCGCGTCAGCTGCTTTTTGAAGTGGTCGTTGTATACGTCCAGCAGGTAACGAATTTCGTTGTCGTCAATCTTCACCTGATGCGGATCGCCGTGGTACTCCACATCGGTAGTGCCGATGATAGAAAACTCATCCTGCCACGGGATCACAAACACGATGCGGTGGTCTTTATTCTGCAGAATGTAGGCCTGCTCTTCCTGATGTACGCGCGGAACGACGATATGGCTGCCTTTGATCAGTCGGATGCCGTACGGCGACGGCAGCGCCAGACCATCGTCAAAGAACTGGCGTACCCACGGGCCGGTTGCGTTGACCAGGCCTTTCGCCTGCCAGCGATGCGTCTCGCCGCTCAGCGCGTCTTCGGCTTCCACCACCCACAGGCCGTTTTCTCGGCGGGCGCGGGTGACGGTCATGCGCGTTTTCACCTCGCCGCCGCGGCGTACGACTTCCTGCGCGTTCAGCACCACCAGACGGGCGTCGTCCACCCAGCAGTCGGAATATTCGAAACCGCGCGTCAGTTCCGGTTTCAGCACCGATTCACGGCCGAATCGCAGCCCGTGGCTGGACGGCAGGCTGACGCGTTTGCCCAGATGGTCGTACATGAACAGACCGGCGCGAATCATCCAGGCCGGACGCAGGTGCGGCTGGTGCGGCAGGCGAAAACGCATCGGGAAAATGATGTGCGGCGCCATTTTCAGCAGCACTTCGCGTTCGGACAGCGCTTCCCCCACCAGCCGGAACTCATAGTGTTCCAGATAGCGCAGGCCGCCATGAATCAGCTTTGAGCTGGCGGAGGAGGTGGCGCAGGCCAGATCCTGCGCTTCCAGCAACAGAACGGACAGTCCGCGCCCGGCGGCATCCGCCGCGATGCCGGTACCGTTAATGCCTCCGCCGATCACGATCAGATCTTTGGTTTCCACGTTTTCTCCTCCGCCACGTCAAAAGCCGTCATATTCGTTAAAAGCTATTAATGTCGTTAAAAGCAATAATGTTCGTTTTCGCTCACGATATTAATCGAAAACAAACATGTTAGCCAAGCGTTAACCAATTAAAAACATTTGCGCGTGATGTAGCTAACAGTTTCGCGCCTGATTTAATTAAAGATAACCTGTTCGGCACGGGTGATCTGGGGGGTTTCCCTGCCGCGCGCGCCCGGTTGTTCGCGATATCCCTGTGGTTTATCCGGTCTATCGGCGCGATGAGTGGGTTACAATGCGCGCAATGTAATGCAAGGCATACCATTCGGTAACCACCACCCTTTATCAGGCAATATGAGGCAGGCAATGGAGCAGTTTGAGGCAATCGATATTGAGCAGGCGCATCAGCGCTGGCAGCAAGGCACTGTGCTGGTGGATATTCGCGATCCGCAGAGTTTCGGCGGTGCCCACGTGCCTGGCTCGACCCACCTGACCAACGAAACCCTGTCGGATTTTGTGCGCGGCGCCGATTTCGAACAGCCGGTGATGGTGATGTGCTATCACGGCATCAGCAGCCGTAACGCGGCGAATTACCTGATAAGCCTGGGTTTTGAGGCCGTATATAGCGTGGATGGCGGTTTCGACGCCTGGCAAACGCGCTTTCCGCAGGATGTGGCGGCGGGATGACGGTGAACCGGTGTGGCGCGCGAGGCGCCACACCGGCTTGATTACCGGACTTCAATCGGTTTTTTGACGAACAAGCCGTAGCTCAACGCCCCCAGCATCAGCAAACCCGCCCCCAGAAAGAAAACATTGGTGAACATCCCGGTGGCGTCCAGAATCACCCCGGTAATAATGGGCGCGCTGGCTGCCCCGAGAAAACCGCCGAAGTTCTGAATGGCGCCAAGTGACGCCACCTGCTCTTTGGGAGCAATGTCGGTCGCCAGTGTCCAGATGACGCCGGAAGGCAACTGCGAGCAGAAATATCCCAGCGATAACAGCAGAATGGACATCGAGGTGTTGCTGACGAAAGGAATCGGCGCAACAAAGCAGGCCGCCAATGCTGCTCCCAGTACGATAGGGATCTTACGGGCGGTGATGGTGTTGACGCCGCGGCGAATCAGCCGATCGGAGATAGCACCGCCACACAGCACGCCGAGAATGCCGGCGAGGAACGGAATGGAGGCAATCCAGCCGGTCTGTTTCAACGTGAAGCCGAGGGATTTTTCCAGATAGCCCGGCAGCCAGGTCAGATACACCCAGATGGTAAACATGATGGAGAAATTACCCAGAATCATGAACCAGGTGGTTTTATGCCGAAACAGCGCGCCCCAGCCTGGCTGGCTTTTGGCCGCCTCATCGCCGGACGCCGGCGCCGCCGCTGTTGTTCCGGCATGAATGTCGCGCTCTTCGGCCGCGGTCGGTTCGCGGTAAAACTTCAGCCAGACCAGCAGCAGCGGTATGCCCGCCAGGCCGATGGCGATAAACATGCCGCGCCAGCCCAGCGTCAGCAACAGTACGGTCAGAATCGGCGGCGCCACGGCGTTGGCGATCTGCGAGCCGGTATTGATGATGGCGGTCGGCAGGCCGCGTTCGCGGGCGGAAAACCAGCGGTGGGTGATTTTAATGCCCGAGGTAAAAAAGGGCGACTCGGCGATACCCAGCAACATGCGCAATCCATAGAACATGGAATAGCCGTTGATGAATCCGGCCAGCACGGTAAAGGTTGACCACAACCCCACTGCGCCGGAAAACATTTTTTTCGGCCCCAGTTTGTCCACCAGCCAGCCGGCCGGCAGGTTGGCGAGCGCATAAGGCCACAGGAAGGCGGAAAGCAGCATGCCCATCTGGGTGGCGCTGAAACCGAACTCTTTAGCGATGGTGGTATTGGCGATACTCAAGTTGGCGCGGTCAAGGTAATTGATGATCGCCGCCATTAACAGAATGAAAATGATTCCCCAGCGTAAGCGGGTAATCGGCGAGGTGGTTATAACCGTATTATCTTGTAAGGTAGAGGTGGCGTTTTTCATAATAATCAGCAATCCGTAAATAAACTGATGTGAATTTTAATCACCGCTTTGCGAATAAAAGACGGGCCTCGGCTTTGACAGCATGGCCGGTGCAGATCTTCCGGAAAGAAAACGGCAAACATGCCTGGTGTTAATGAAATAAAGCTTTCGTTTTGAGTATTGCGATAAAAGACAATATCGTGGTGCTCGCTTTTGTCTTCAATCACAGTATTGCTGCGGCTGCCGCGTGCGACGCCGATGGTTTCTTCCCCCTGTAATAAATATTGGATATCGACAAAATTAAAATGTGATTCCGCCAGCCGTTCCTCGGCAGGTTCTGTGGTGAACTCTTGTAATAAGCAGAACATTTTTCCGGGAATAATGTCGTATTTCCCCGTCGCCATCACGGCAAAGTCGGTCGTGGAAATATAATCGATGGCCTGATGAATAATCGGATGTGTTGCGTATTTCTCCCGACTCCAGTCTTGTTGATCGCAAATAATCATAGCGGGTTATTCCTGGTGAATGACAAGAGCATGCCATTAAGCCGGCAGGTGGAAATAAAGGCGTTATTTCCACTCGCCGGACAATACGCCTGACGGCGGTGACGTTATCGTTACTGAATTTTTTTCTGGTAGTGTTCCGTTCCCTGACGAATCTGATCCAGGATCACCGTCAAGGCCCAGAATTTCTCCAGCACATTGTCCCCGGTCACCCGGCAGTGATCGTGTTCAAAGGTGCCGAGGCGCTGATGGTAGATCTTGGCGTTTTTGGGGTAGCCCAGCGTTTCGGTGACCGCCGCCAGCGACAGAAAGGTCGCCAGCTCCTGCGCCAGTTCCGGCTGCTGCCGGCTTTGCGAATACAGCCACTGATACAATTCCGGGTGGAAGTTGGTGAACACGCCGCTAAAGCCTTTGGAGCCGGCGCGCATCGCCGGAAAAGCGATGGCGGCGTTGGCGTTGATGATATTCAGCGGCGTGCCGGCGGTGAGTTTTACCCGGCGTTCTACCGTTGGCAGGTCGCAACTCACGTCCTTGAGCACCACAAAGCGGCCGCTGTTGGCGCAGTGCATCAGTTCTTCATCCGTCAGCAGGCGGCGATACGGCGCCGGACATTCGTATAGGCCGAGCGGCAGTGTCGCCGGCAGCGCCGCCAGCAACGTGTCCAGCGTACTGAAGAATGTCGCCGAGCCTTGGTTTTTCGGGTCCAGATGATTGGTGACCAGCACCAGCGCGTCGATGCCGGTTTCCGCCATCGCCTGCAGTTCGGCAATCTGCTCGTCGATAGCGTCGCTGATGTGGCCGGATGCGATCACCGGCACGCGTCCCGCTACGGTGTCTACGACGAAACGAGCCAGATCCACGCGCTCCTGCAGGCTGAGGAACAACATTTCGCTGGACTGGCAGACGGCGAACAGCGCGTCCACTCCTTTGTCCAGATACCAGTCAATCAGTTTCGCCAGACCGGGGTAGTCGATTTCGTTTCTGGTGTTAAACGGGGTCAGCATGACGGGAATGATGCCTTCGATGCTCTTCATTCTTTTTCTCCTTGCCCGAAAATCTGTTCGGGGTGTTTAAAAATAAGGTGTGGGTAAATCAGCGTTGCGCCAGCCGGTTCGTCACCTGCTGATGGGTTGGCATATTGGCGGCGCCTTCCCGTTCGACCGCCAGAGAGGCGAACGCATTGGCATAGGTGGCGGCCTGCGCCACGCTCTGTCCGGCGGCCACGGCGGCGGCGAATGCGCCGTTGAAGGCATCGCCGGCGCCGGTGGTATCCACGCTGACGGCGGGAAAGGCTGGAATATGCTGGAATTGCTGACCGTCAAACAGCAGGGCGCCGTTGGCGCCCATGGTGATGATCACCCGTGCGGCGCCAAGAGCGTGGATTTTCTGCGCGGCTTGTCTGGCACTGTCCAGGCTGTTGATCTCAATACCGGACAGTAATGAGGCTTCGGTTTCATTCGGGGTGATGATATCCACATAATCGAGGCAGGATAAAACATCGTCGGAATAAGGGGCCGGATTCAGGATAATTTGCGTGTCGAGCGCCCTGGCCAGCTTCATGGCGCTTAGCGTAGCCGGGAAATTATTTTCCATTTGCAGCAGCAATACGTCCGCGTCTTCCAGCTCGGGCATGATTTCGGCAATTTCTTCATCGGTCAGCGTTTTATTGGCGCCGGAATAAATGGCAATCATATTTTCGCCATTTTGCAGCGAGACATAAATAATCGCGTTGCCGGTCGGTTCCGTGTCGGACTGATATAATTTAAATGAGTGAATGGCGGATTTTGAAAGATGTTCGTAAGCAAAATGACTGAATTGATCTTTCCCGACTTTGGAAACAAAATGCACTTTCGCACCGGCCATACTGGCGGCCATTGCCTGATTGGCGCCTTTTCCTCCTGGCCCCAGTGCGCTGCCTTGCGCCAGTAACGATTCTCCGCCTTTGGGAAAACGCGCGACCCTGGCGACAATATCCACATTAAACGAGCCAAGAATACAGACTTTACCTTTCATGGTTTTATCCTTTTTTCGTATGCTTTTATTTCTTACCTGATTTTTTATTTTCTTTAACAGGACCTCAAAATCTTTTCCGGTTTCGGTAATAAGCTGAGATTGCAGGCTGCGGCGAATAATAATGGCGCCGCCGTGGCAACGCTGAATCAGTTGTTGCCGGGCCAGGGCATTCAGATCACTGCGTATGGTTTCTCTGGTGACAGAGAAAATAGCGGCCAGATATTCCACGCTGGCGCGATCGTATTGATCCAGATATTCCAGAATCTTGTTTCTACGCTCTTCAAGAAACATACCCTTAACACCTCTTAAATGAGAGTAATGGAGCCTCCCTGGTTGAAAAGTGACCGCGATCATAGGATGTCGGACAAAACGGAAGTAAACAAAAATCCGCAGTACACCCGCCGGGCGGCAAGGGAGCCTGTCATGACGAATGCCCGAGAGATGTGAAAGCCATCACATCCAAACGGAAATAGCGGGGGTTATGAACGGTTATTGCGCTGCGCTCCGGGCGGTAAATGTTTTAGAATCGAAGACATAAATTCATTGGCGGGAAGCGTTGGGCTATTGTCATGATCCGAATTGTTGCGTTATCCAATCCGCGTCTGGCGCAGGCGTTTGTCGACTATATGCATACGCACCAGGTGCGACTGGTTGTCCGCATCAACGGCAGCGAAGTGGATATCTGGCTGCCGGATGAGAGCCAGCAGGAGCGGGTGAAACAGGAACTGGCGCGCTTTCTGCAAGAACCCTGGCATGAACGCTATCAGGCGGCCAGCTGGCAGAACGGCACTACCGACAGCGGGCTGCGTTACCCGTCGTTTTCCTACCTGCAGACGCTGCGCCAGCGCGCGGGGCCGTTGACGCTGGCCGTGCTGGTGGTCGCCATCGCCGTCTACCTGCTGATGCAGGCCTACGGCGTCGAGCGCATGATGGTGCTGCTAGCCTTTCCGGACAGCACGCAGACTCTGCAGCTCTGGCGCTGGTTCAGCCACGCGCTGCTGCATTTCTCGCTGTTGCATCTGCTGTTCAACCTGATGTGGTGGTGGTATCTCGGCGGCCCGGTGGAGCGTGTGCTCGGCACCCGGCGCTTGTGCGTCATTCTGTTATTGTCATCTGCGCTCAGCGGTTGGGTGCAGTCCTGGTTCAGCGGTGTCTATTTCGGCGGCCTGTCCGGCGTGGTGTATGCCCTGATGGGGTACGTCTGGCTGCGCGGCGAGCGTGAGCCGGATGGCTCGCTGCATCTTCAGCGTGGTTTGATGGCGTTTGCGCTGGTGTGGCTGGTGGCGGGCTATTTCGATATTTTGGGCATGTCGATCGCCAATGCGGCGCATGTCGCGGGACTGGTCATTGGCTTGCTGATGGCATGGTGGGATACACGCAACAGACACCGTTAATGCCATCATACCGTTTACCGAAATCCGAATGAGTGGCAGAAGGGCGCGCAGTGGCTACTGCATGGCCGTGCGTTGTTTTGCCTGCGAGGCGCGGTTTCTTAATTGGCCGGCATGACGGCATGCCGGTGTTTGAGGGGATCAATGTGAAGCAAACACAGCGGCACGACGCCATTATCGATTTGGTGCGTCGGCAGGGATACGTCAGTACCGAGGAGCTGGTGGAGCATTTTGCGGTCAGCCCGCAGACCATTCGCCGCGATCTGAACGATCTGGCGGAACAGAACAAGATCCATCGTCATCATGGCGGAGCGGCGTTGCCCTCCAGTTCGGTTAATACCGCCTATCACGATCGCAAAATGATGTGGTCTGATGAAAAAGCCAGGATTGCGAGGCAGGTCGCCAGCCAGATTCCGGATGGTGCTACGCTTTTTATTGATATCGGCACCACGCCGGAAGCGGTGGCCCACGCGTTGATGAACCATAAAGATTTGCGGGTGGTCACCAACAACCTGAATGTGGCGACGCTGCTGACCGCCAAAGAAGATTTTCGCCTGATTCTGGCGGGCGGCGAGGTGCGCAGCCGGGACGGCGGCATCATCGGCGAAGCCACGCTGGATTTCATCTCTCAGTTCAGGCTCGATTTCGGCATTTTGGGAATCAGCGGTATTGATATGGACGGCTCGTTGCTGGAGTTTGATTACCACGAGGTACGCACCAAGCGGGCGATTATCGAAAACTCCCGCTGCGTGATGCTGGTGACGGACCATTCGAAGTTCGGCCGTAACGCTATGGTCAATTTGGGTAACATGGATTTGATCGACTATCTTTTTACCGATCAGTTACCACCGCCCAGTGTGCTGAAAATCATCGAACAACATAAGGTACAGTTGGAGTTGTGCTGATCCCGACGTGCCTTTTTCCATCACTGATAGAGGAGAGAGGCACGATGTCACCATCATTCAATCCTTCCCGGTTCGCCGCCGCCCTGCAGCGTCAGTTGCAGGCGTGCGCTCAACCGTCCTTGCAGGCGCTGTCGTTGCGTCAGTGCTGGCAACTGGTGAGCGCCGCGCTGACGGAGCAACTGGATGTGTTGACGTCTGCCGACCAGTTCCCGCCCGACGCCGCGTCTGCGGCGGCGCGGCATGTCAATTACCTGTCGATGGAGTTCCTGCCCGGCCGCCTGACCGGCAACAACCTGCTCAATCTGGGTTGGTATGACGCGGTGGCGGAGGTGCTGGCGCAACAGGGGCTGGCGCTGAGCGACGTGCTGGAGCAGGAAACCGACCCGGCGCTCGGCAACGGCGGGCTGGGACGGCTGGCGTCCTGTTATCTGGACGCGATGGCGACGGTCGGCCAGCCGGCGACAGGCTATGGTCTGCATTATCAGTACGGCTTGTTCCGCCAGCATTTTGACGCCTGCTTTCAGCGGGAAACGCCGGACGACTGGCTGCGCGACAGCTACCCCTGGGCGCGTCCGCGTCCGGAGCTGGCGGTGGAGGTCGGCTTCGGCGGCGAACTGGCGATACAGGCGGATGGCAGCGAGCGTTGGATACCGGAGCAGGTTATCGTCGGCGAGGCCACCGATATCCCGGTTATCGGCTATCGCAACGGCAGGGTACAACCGCTGCGGCTGTGGCAGGCCACGCACAGCGACCCGTTTGATCTTGAGCAGTTCAACGCCGGTCATTACCTGAAAGCCGAGCAGCAGGGCATCGCCGCCGCCAGTCTGACCAAGGTGCTTTACCCGAACGATAATCACACGGCAGGTAAAAAACTGCGCCTGATGCAGCAGTATTTTCAGTGCGCCTGCGCCGTGGCGGACATCTTCCGGCGGCATGAGCGCGCAGGAAGGTCTCTGGAGACGTTGCCCGACTATGAAGTGGTGCAGTTGAACGATACCCATCCGACGCTGGCGATCCCCGAAACCCTGCGTCTGTTGCTGGACGAGCACGAAATGCCGTGGGAACAGGCCTGGCAGCTTACCGGGCGCCTGTTTGCCTACACCAATCATACCCTGATGCCGGAGGCGCTGGAGTGCTGGGACGAACGGCTGTTCGGCCGGCTGCTGCCGCGTCATCTGTCGATTATCAAAACGATTAATGAGCGCCTGCGCCAGCAGGTGGACGCGAGCTGGCCGGGCGATCGGCACGTCTGGGCGCGGCTGGCGGTGGTACATCGCCGTCAGGTGAGAATGGCGAACCTGTGCGTGGTGGCCTGCTTTGCGGTCAATGGGGTGGCGCAGATGCACTCTGATCTGGTGGTGCGCGACCTGTTTCCGGAATATCACCAGCTGTGGCCGACGAAGTTTCACAATGTCACCAACGGCATTACGCCGCGCCGCTGGCTGAAACAGTGCAACCCGGCGCTCTCTTCGCTGATCGACGATACCCTGCGCACCGAATGGGGCAACCGGCTGACGCTGCTGGACGGGCTGGCGCCCTATGCGCAGGACAGCGCGTTCCGGGCGCGCTACCGGCGCATCAAGCAGGACAATAAAACGCAACTGACGCAATTTTTGCAGCGCGAATACGGCATCCGTATCGATCCGGCCTCGTTGTTTGATGTGCAAATCAAACGGTTGCATGAATACAAACGGCAGCATCTGAATCTGCTGCACATTTTATCGCTATATAAGCGATTGCTTGCCGACCCCGGATTGGATATCGTGCCGCGCCTTTTTCTGTTTGGCGCCAAGGCTGCGCCGGGGTACGTGCTGGCAAAAAACATTATTTACGCCATCAACTGCGTGGCGGAGCACATTAACCGGGACAAGCGGGTGAATGATCGCCTGAAAGTGGTCTTTTTGCCGGATTACCGTGTTTCGCTGGCGGAGCGGATTATTCCGGCCGCCGACGTATCGGAGCAGATTTCCACGGCGGGCAAGGAGGCGTCCGGCACCGGCAACATGAAGCTGGCGCTGAACGGCGCGCTGACGGTGGGCACCCTGGACGGCGCCAATGTGGAGATGGCGCAGGAAGTGGGCGCGGAGAATCTATTCATCTTTGGGCATACCGTCGAACAAGTGAAAGCGCTGACCGCCGACGGCTATAAACCCGCTCGCTACATTGCCGCGAATCCATTGCTCAAGGAAATCCTCGCCGAACTGGCCGATGGAACGTTCAGTCACGGGGATAAAACGGCGTTCGCCCCTCTGCTGGATAGCCTGCTGAAACTGGGGGACCCCTATCTGGTGCTGGCCGATTTCGCACCTTACTGCCAGATCCAACAGCGTGTGGATGAGCTGTATCGTGAACCTGATGAATGGACGCGTCGCTGCATTCTGAATACCGCCCGCATGGGGATGTTCAGTGCCGATCGGGCAATTCATGATTATCAGAAACGCATCTGGACGATGCGTGATTAAGGAATCAATACCATGGCGTTGAAAGCAAAAAAATCTGTACCCCAACATCCGGGGATCGCTGATACCTATAAAGATGCTTACGGTAATGAACAGGCGATAGACCAGGAAACCCGCGAGAAACTGTTGCAACTGCTTGATGTGGCGGCTCCGACGGTAGCGCCGTTGCCTTCGGTGTGCGTGTTCCGTCAGGGGCAACCGCATAGGTTGCCGCTGCGCGATGAAGGCGAGTATGGCTGGACGCTCACCTATGAGAAAGGCGGCATTATCGAAGGGCGTTCGGCCGGGCAGGCGGCGCTGGCGTTGCCGGACAACCTGCCGCTCGGCTACCACCAACTTATTCTGACGCAGGGCGAACAGCAGTGGTCATGCCGGGTGATTGTGGCGCCGGCGCGGTGTTACGAGCCGGAACCGCTGACGCAGGGAAAACGCTGGTGGGGCGTCACGGTGCAGCTTTATACCCTGCGTTCGTCGGATAACTGGGGGATCGGCGATTTCGGCGACCTGAAAACGCTGGTGGAGCAGGTAGCGCGCCGGGGCGGCGCCTTTGTCGGCCTTAATCCATTGCACGCGCTTTATCCGGCCGAGCCGGAAGCCGCCAGCCCGTACAGCCCGTCATCGCGCAACTGGCTGAATATTATCTATATCGATGTGAATCAGGTGGATGATTTTCATCAGAGCGACGCCGCCTGCGAGTGGTGGAAGCAGGACGACGTTCAGCGACGGCTGACAGCCGCCCGCGCCAGCCGATGGGTGGATTACGCCGCGGTCACCAGCCTGAAACTGACGGCGCTGCGGTTGGCGTTTAATCATTTTAATCGCCGCAACGCGCTGGACCCGCGCAAAACCGCCTTCCAGCAATTTCTGAAAACCCACGATGAAAGCCTGTTGCAGCAGGCGACTTACGACGCGTTGCAGGCGTGGCGGAAGAAGCAGGGCGAGCCGGCCGCCGATTGGTTGCAGTGGCCGCGGGAATACCACGACGCGCGTAGCGACGCCTCGCTGCGATTCCGGCAGGAACACGCCGATGATGTGCAGTTTTATTGCTGGCTGCAGTGGCTGGCGCATGAACAGCTGGCGACCTGTTTTTCCCACAGCAAACAACTGGGCATGCCGATCGGTCTGTATCGCGATCTGGCGGTAGGGGTGGCGCAGGGCGGCGTGGATACCTGGGGCGATCAGCAATTGCACTGCATGTCGGTGACGCTAGGCGCGCCGCCGGACCCGCTGGGGCCGGGCGGACAGAACTGGAACCTGACGCCGATGCACCCGATCCTGCTGCGCCAGCGCGACTATCAGCCGTTTATCGATTTGCTGCGCAGCAATATGGCGCACAGTGGCGCGCTGCGTATCGACCATGTGATGGGGCTGCTGCGGCTGTGGTGGATTCTGAGCGGTAGCACCGCTACCCACGGCGCTTATGTGCTTTATCCGGTGGATGACCTGCTGGGGATCCTGGCGCTGGAAAGCCATCGCCATCGCTGCCTGGTGATCGGCGAGGATCTGGGGACGGTGCCGGAAGAGATCGTCAACAAACTGCGCGACAACAGCGTCTACTCCTATAAGGTGCTGTTTTTTGAAAAGGATCAGCACGATCGTTTTCGCGCGCCGGACGAGTATCCGCCCCGCTCAATGGCTACCATCACCACCCATGACCTGGCGACGTTACGTGGCTACTGGCAGGGCGTCGATCTGACGCTGGGCAAGGATCTCGGGTTGTATCCCACCGACGCATTGCTGCAACAGCAGCACGACGCGCGGGAAAGCGCCAAGCAGGGGCTGCTTGACGCCCTGCATGAGCAGGGACTGCTGCCGCAGCGGGTTGGGCGCAATGCATCGCTCACGACCATGAGCGCCCAGCTTAACCGCGGAGTGCAGCGTTATCTGGCCGACAGCGCCAGCGCGCTGCTGGGATTGCAGCTTGAAGACTGGCTGGACATGGCGACGCCGGTGAATGTGCCGGGCACCCATCAGGAATACCCCAACTGGCGGCGCAAGCTGAGCCGTTCGCTGGATTCCATTTTTACCGACCGCTATCTGGAACGGTTGATTCGGGATATCGATTTGCGTCGTGGCGGGCCGGTACCGTCGCGGACCAGAAAGACGGCGAAACCGGCAGATAACGACAAGCCGGAAGAGACAAAAAAGGAAGAGACAAAAAAGAAAGTAACGAAAAAAGCCTGAGTGGCGAGTAAACGGCATCGGGAAAAACGACGGGCGACCAGATGACTGGCCGCCCGTGATAATCAAAACCGGCTCGATGGGGCCGATCGTCAGCATCGTATCCGATCAGCACTACGTCGTATCATGGCATCTGATTGGAATGACCATCCCATCAGAGCGACATCCTGTCAGAACGGCATTCTATCAATAGTAGGAGTGTTCGCCGCGCTGATGCTCGGTGAGGTCACGCACCCCTTTCAGTTCCGGGAATTTCTGCAACAGCTCTTTTTCGATGCCTTCCTTCAGGGTGTAATCCACCATGGAACAGCCGTTGCAGCCGCCGCCGAACTGCAGAATGGCGTAACCTTCCTCAGTGATTTCCATCAGCGTGACGCGGCCGCCATGACCGGCCAGCTGCGGGTTGATCTGGGATTGCAGCACATACTCCACACGCTCCATCAGCGGAGCGTCGTCGCCGACTTTGCGCATCTTGGCGTTCGGCGCTTTTAACGTCAGCTGGGAGCCTAACTGGTCGGTCACGAAGTCGATTTCGGCGTCTTCCAGATACGGCGTGCTGAGTTCATCCACGTAGGCGGACAGTTTCTCGAACTTCAGCTCGGTATCGTTCGGCTCGACGGCATCGGGCGGGCAGTAGGACACCCCGCACTCGGCGTTAGGGGTACCGGGATTGATGACGAAGACACGGATCTGGGTGCCTTCCTCCTGTTTTGCCAGCAGCTTGGCAAAGTGCTCCTGAGCAGCGTCGGTAATACGAATCATAATGTTAACTCAATAGTTGACTACGCCAGTTGGTTATAATACGCCCATCCCGGCGGTTACGACAAGGTGCGGCATAGACACCACACCTGAACCTGCCGCGCGCCGGCATTGCATAATACCCGGCTGACTTCCGCCGCGGTGCTGCCGGTGGTCACCACATCGTCCAGCAACACTAACCGTTTGCCGTCGACGTCATGCCGACACTCGAACGCGCCGCGCAGGTTGCGGCGACGGGAACGCGCGCCCAACGTCTGCTGAGGAACGGTAGAACGCACGCGGACCAGCGCGGCGGGGTGATACGCGCAGCCCAACCAGCGCGCCAGCAGGCGCGCGAGCAGGTCGGTCTGGTTGAAGCCGCGCCGCCAGTGACGCCGTCGGTGCAGAGGAACGGTAACGATGGCGTCAGGCCGCGGATACGCGGCGGGCAGGCTCCGGGCGGTATCCCGGCGGCGCGCCAGCCATTGCAGCAGCATCAACCGCGCCAACGCCGGCGCCAGCTCGGTGCGCCCCTGAAATTTGACGCGTTTGAGCAGCGTGCTCAGCGGCGGCCGATAATCGCTGACAAACAGCAACGACTGCCACGGCGGCGGCTGTTGCAGGCACCGTCCGCACGGCAGGACGTCGGACGCCGAAGGCAGGCCGCAGCGCGGACAGCTGGTGACCGGCAGCGGCAGGTGACGGCGGCAGTGACTGCAAATCCCGTGATGACTATGATAGAGCGGCTGCTGGCAGAGCCAGCACTGTGCCATGATCGTCAACATCGCATTTCCCTGAGTAATCAGGCATGCCGGGCGGCGTGGCCTGAACCATTCCATTTCTGACGGAGGACAACATAACTCATGGAAGCACTGCACTGGCAAACGGAAGGGGAAGGAACATGCGAACTTGTGATGCTGCATGGCTGGGGAATGAATTCGCAGGTATGGAACAACATCGTCGTGCGACTGGCCCCGCATTTCAGGCTGCATCGGGTGGACCTGCCGGGTTATGGTCAGAGTCAGGGATTTGGGGTGATGTCGCTTGCCGACATGGCGCAGCAGGTGTTGGCGCAGGCGCCGCAGCGGGCGGTGTGGCTGGGCTGGTCGCTGGGCGGGCTGGTGGCCAGTCAGGCGGCGCTGAGCGCGCCGGAACGGGTCAATGCGCTGATTACGCTGGCGTCGTCCCCGTGCTTTGAAGCGCGCGACGACTGGCCGGGCATCCGTCCGCAGGTGCTGTCCGGTTTCCAGCAAATGCTGAGCGAAGATTTCCTCGGCACCATCGAGCGCTTTCTGGCGTTGCAGACGCTGGGTACCGAAAACGCCAGAAAAGACGCCCGCTTGTTGAAAGTGGCGCTGTCCGGTCAACCGGCGCCGACTACCGAAGTGCTGAACGCCGGGTTGGATATCTTGCGCCACGCCGATCTGCGTGAACCGCTGAGTGCGCTGACCGTACCGTTCCTGCGTCTGTACGGCGCGTTGGACGGGCTGGTGCCGCGCAAAGTCGCCGCGCTGATGGACGAACGGTACCCGCACTCCACTTCCGTGGTAATACCGAAAGCCGCCCACGCGCCGTTTATTTCCCACCCGGAAGCGTTTGTGGAGCATGTGGTGGGGTTTGTGGGGGAAAATCTATAGGTGCAGTAGATTAATGGGAATGGTTTATCGAAATACGAAGATTGTGATACAAGGATCTCTGCGATTCGTTGCTGTATTTAAATCAGTTAGATTATGTTTGTAATGCCAGTTTTAAAAGAAATTACTACACGTGGATGATTGAATAGAAAAAGGATGTAAAAATGTCATATATTATTTACCTAACGCTGGAAGGCGACCAGCAGGGATTAATTTCCTCTGGTTGTTCTACTATAGATTCTATCGGTAACCGTTATCAGTCTGGGCATGAAGATCAGATACAGGTATTAGGATTGAACCATACGATAACACGAGATGATAATGTGGCTCATCATCCGATACAATTAGTAAAGCCTATCGATAAATCTTCTCCATTACTAGGCGTATCTATTACCTCAAATGAAAAGTTGACGGCGAATTTTTTCTTCTATAGAACGAATTCAGCTGGGAAGTTGGAGGTTTTTTATGAATTAACATTGGCTGATGCCAGAGTAGTATCGGTATCTTCATCATATCCACACTCTATAAATAATATAGAATCAATCCCTTATGAAGAGATTATGCTTAAATATAAAAGCATATCTTGGTCGCATAAATCTGCCGGTACTTCTGGTTATAGTATCTGGCATGATGGGATTAACGAATAGATTAATTATTGTTTCAATAATCTCCGAAGTATATACCCTGAATTAAAGCTCGAAGTGTGACGGGTATCGTATGTACTTCGGAGGTTAATCGTAAAGCCAATGCCCTAACCTTGCTGATTCTATAAGCATTGCTACAGATAATGCTTTTAATTCTGGTTTTTCAGTCTTTTTAAATGGGTTTAGAAGAGAAAATAAACTATGGTCTGAATAATCGTAATAATAATTATCTATATTAAAGTTACCTGGGGTGACTTCGAATTCTTTAAAAAATTCAGACATCAATGCTTGTATCTCATCATCATCAAAATCAAACTCTGAGTTTATTAGCGTCTCTTCTGTTACTTTCTTTTGATATGGTGTTATTGAAACACCAGCGTGTCTCTTTACTAGGTCTATTATTTTCTTTTTATTAATTTCCATATAATTTATCCTCGCCTCTGGCTATCTGATTGTAGTGTCGTACAGCATTATAGGATATGGTGCTTACATCGCAAATTAATATGGCCCAACCTAAAACAGGTATTGTCCTGCCAACAAATGTTCCTAGGTTCCTGACAAACCTTATCTTTAATCCCTGAATTGGGCCGCCAATAATCGTTGGTAATGATATTCCAAGCGGGATTTTTGTCTTTTTGAATATTCGCCTTGAGTATATGCTAGATAATGATGTCCCTTTTATTGCACCGGACGGTTTTCTTCTTGTGTCTTGATCGTTTCTCCCTAAAAGAATCATACTCATCGCGAGGGCATCGTCAATGCCAAAGTGTTTCATAGTTTCATCAACCATAATCCAGAAGAATAATTCTCCTGCGCTTAAATTTATCATCCCATTGTAAAAATATGTTCCACCTACTTCTTCCACTGTATCCATGTGTAATTCCCTTTTGAGGCGTTTGAAGTGATTTTTATATAGTTAATCTCGATGAAGACTGTTGTATTTTAGCATATGCACATCATTCAGGCATGACACGCCAGTCACTGCTTCTAAATACAGGGTTCAGGCCTGATTGCCTGAACCCTGGCAGAGAGATCACCGTTTCTTAAACGCCGCCGCCAGCGCGTCGCTCATGGCGCTATTGCCTGCCGGCGTGCTGCTCTGGCGCGGGCGGGCCTTGTTCCCTGCTTGCGATGGGCGCGACGCATTATTGCCGTTGTCGCGTCCGCTACCGCCGCGGCGGCTGTTGCCCTCGCCCGGCTGTTCGTCCAGCCGCATGGTCAGCGCGATGCGCTTGCGTTGCAGGTCTACTTCCAGCACCTTCACCTTGACGATGTCGCCGGCTTTCACTACCTGATGCGGGTCTTCTACGAAGCGATCCGACAGTGAGGAGATGTGCACCAGCCCGTCCTGATGTACGCCGATATCCACAAACGCGCCGAAGTTGGTGACGTTGGTGACGGCGCCTTCCAGAATCATGCCCGGCATCAGGTCGTTGAGGGTTTCCACCCCGTCGGCGAAGCTGGCGGTCTTGAATTCAGGCCGCGGGTCGCGCCCCGGTTTTTCCAGCTCTTTGATGATGTCGGTGACGGTAGGCACCCCGAAGCGATCGTCGGTAAAGCTGACCGGTTTCAGGGTGCGCAGCGCGCTGGAATTGCCCATCAGGTCCTGCAGTTTCTGCTCGGTGGCGGCCAGAATGCGCTCCACCACCGGGTAGGCTTCCGGGTGGACGGTGGAGGCGTCAAGCGGGTTGTCGCCGTGGTTGATACGCAGGAAGCCGGCGCACTGCTCAAAGGCTTTCGGACCAAGGCGGCTGACTTTCAGCAGTTGGTCGCGATTGTTGAAGCGCCCGTTTTCGTCGCGCCAGCTGACGATGTTTTGCGCCATCAGCCGGGTGAGGCCGGCCACGCGGGTCAACAGTGCTACCGACGCGGTGTTGAGGTCGACGCCGACGGCGTTCACGCAGTCTTCCACCACCGCGTCCAGTTTCTTCGCCAGTTGAGTCTGGCTGACGTCATGCTGGTACTGGCCGACGCCGATGGATTTGGGGTCGATCTTGACCAGCTCGGACAGCGGGTCCTGCAGGCGGCGGGCGATGGACACCGCGCCGCGCAGCGACACGTCCAGATCCGGGAATTCCAGCGCCGCCAGTTCGGAGGCGGAATACACCGACGCGCCCGCTTCGCTGACGATCACCTTCTGGGCTTTTACGTCTGGGAACTGTTTCTGGGTATCGAGGAAGAAACGCTCGGTTTCACGCGAGGCGGTGCCGTTGCCGATGGCAACCAGCTCCACCTGATGCTTGATGCACAGCGCTGCTACCACGGTAGCGGCTTTGGCGGTCTGACCGGTGTGCGGATAGATGGTGTCGGTCGCCACCAGTTTGCCGGTGGCGTCCACCACCGCCACTTTCACGCCGGTACGCAGGCCCGGGTCCAGCCCCATCGTCGCGCGCATGCCGGCGGGCGCCGCCATCAGCAGGTCGTGCAGGTTGCGGGCAAACACGTTGATGGCTTCATCTTCGGCTTTTTCACGCACGCTGCCCATCAGCTCGGTTTCCAGATGCAGCAGCACTTTGATGCGCCAGGTCCAGTTCACCACCGCGCGCCGCCAGCTGTCCGCCGGCGCGTTGCCGAGACGCAATCCCAGATGGTCGACGATGATTTGCTCGCAGTGGCTCTCTTTCGGCGGTTCGTCAAACTGCGGATCGGCGTTAAGCGACAGTTGCAATACGCCTTCGTTACGGCCGCGGAACATTGCCAGCGCCCGGTGCGACGGCACCTGCGACAGCGGTTCGTGATGGTCGAAGTAGTCGCGGAATTTCGCGCCGTCTTCCTCTTTGCCTTCCACCACGCGGGACACCAGATGGGCGTTTTTCCACAGGTAATCACGCACCTTAGCCAGCAGCGCAGCGTCTTCGGCGAAACGCTCCATCAGAATATAGCGCGCGCCGTCCAGCGCGGCCTTGACGTCGGCCACGCCGTTATCGGCATTGACGTAAGCGTCGGCCACGTGTTCCGGCGTCTGGCTCGGGTCGTTCCACAGGCTGTCCGCCAGCGGTTCCAGCCCGGCTTCGATGGCGATTTGCCCGCGCGTGCGGCGTTTGGGCTTGTAAGGCAGGTAGAGGTCTTCCAGCTCGGTCTTGCTGAGCGTGGTGTTGATCGACGCCGCCAGCGCGTCGGTCAGCTTGCCCTGTTCCTCAATGGATTTGAGGATGGTCTGGCGGCGTTCTTCCAGCTCGCGCAGGTAAGACAGACGGCTTTCCAACTGGCGCAACTGGGTATCATCCAGCCCGCCGGTGACTTCTTTACGGTAACGGGCGATAAAAGGCACCGTGTTGCCTTCATCCAGCAGTTGAATGGCCGCACTGACCTGTTCGGTTCGTGCCTGCAGTTCGCTGGCAATAATCTGGCTTAATGCATTCGTCATAGTGTTATCAGCAAGATAGTTTTATTAGCGAGATAATGAACGTTGAAAGGATAAATGACTGGGGGACAGTTATACGGATTGACGGCGCAAAATGCCAGTCAGACAAACGGAGGGTTTGCAGCGGCCCGGCCGGCGCCGGTACCGCCAGAGTATTACGCCTCGTTGCAGAACGGCGCGATGTAGCGCTGATGACGAGAGGCTTTCAACTGCTGTAAATCCACCAGCACCAGACCATCAACGCAGTTGTTGAAGTCCGGGTCGACGCCAAAGTCGATAAACTGCACGCCGCCCGGCTCGCACAGCTCCGAGTACTGCTTATACAGCGTGGGAATGGAGCATCCCATGTTGCTGAGCATACTTTTGAGGCGCGTCAAATCCTGTTGATAGTCGTCGCCTTCGAATTGCCTGAGCACTTCCGGCAGCGAGGCCGGGTAGGGCCGACGCGAACGGGCCAGCGCCTGGCTGGGTGCGAAGTGCAACCGGTAGAACGCAATCAGCAGATCGCGCGCCGGCGAAGGCAAGGAACCGGACAAGGAAACCGGGCCGAACAGATAGCGGTACTCCGGGTAGCGCGCCAGATACGCGCCGATGCCCAGCCACAGGTAGTCCAGGCCGCGCTTGCCCCAGTATTTGGGCTGAATAAAGCTGCGGCCCAGCTCAATTCCGCTGGCCAGCACCGGGGCCATCTCTTCGCCGTACTGAAACAGGCTATGACTGTACAGACCGCTGATGTCTTTTTCCGCCAGCAGGCGCGCCGTCGGCGCAAACCGATAGGCGCCGACGATTTCCAGTTCGCGGTCGTCCCATAACACCAGATGCAGGTAATCGTCGTCGAAGCTGTCGAGATCGCGACGTTTGCCGGAGCCTTCGCCGACGGCGCGAAAGGCGATTTCGCGCAGACGTCCCAACTCACGCAAGATAGGAACGTAATCTTCGCTGCCGCGACGATAGAGGTAGATTTTTTTGCCGTCCGGCGTGGTGCCGAGTGCTTCGCAGGTTTCCAGCGCCCGTTTCAGCAGCGTGCGCTCTTCCGGCAGCGCAATCGGCTTGTCGCCGTTAAAACAGCCGGGTTTGCCTTGCCCCAGGCGGTAGACATGGCGGCGGAAGCGGGCGGCCAGATCGTTGGGCTGCCATTCGCCCTGGCTCCAGGTCGAGTAAGGGATCTGCGCGCCGATGCGAAAGCGCAGCCGGTTGCCGTGCTGGCGGAACATTTCCCGCACCAGCAACAGGGTGGACAGCGGGCGATAAATCAGCGACGACAGGTAGAACAGATTGCTGTTACGTCCGCTGATGTGAATCGGCACAATCGGCGCGCGCGCTTTGGCCGCCATGCGGATAAAGCCGTTATGCCAGTGGCCGTCCCGGATGCCTTTCAGGCTCATGCGGGAGACTTCGCCGGCGGGGAACATGATGATCGCGCCATCGCCGGCCAGATGTTCCTGAATGGCGGCGAGCTGATGACGCCGGGTGCGGTTGCTAAAGTTATCCACCGAAAAAAACAGGTTTTTCAGGGGCTCGATATAGGAAAGTAATTGGCTGGCGACGATACGCACATCCGGACGCACGCTGGCGACGGTACGTAGCAACGCCAGGCCGTCCAGCGAACCGATCGGGTGGTTGGCGACCAGTACCACCGGTCCATGACTGGGGATGTTTTCCAGATCGCCTTCCACCATTTCACAATTAAGGCTGAAGTAATCCAGAACCTGTTCCACCAAATCCAGTCCTTTGAGGTGGG
Organism: Dickeya sp. Secpp 1600; assembly: GCF_003049805.1. Taxonomy (NCBI): domain Bacteria; kingdom Pseudomonadati; phylum Pseudomonadota; class Gammaproteobacteria; order Enterobacterales; family Pectobacteriaceae; genus Dickeya; species Dickeya sp. Secpp 1600. The sequence goes on along the minus strand of NZ_CP023484.1, from coordinate 4,667,589 downwards.
GGTAACGCTGGGCAAATTGCTGGAATTCATTCTCGAACAACAGACTACGCAGCAGTGAACGCTGCCAGGTCGGAGTGGAACGATGCGGAGCAAGCTCTTGTAATAGGTTATCCAGGCTAAACATAAACGGCCCTCCATAATCACCGATGCCACGGTAAGGGAGGGAAATGACATCTTTATGTCAAAGTGAGAACAAATATGTGAAGGTAAGAACCTATATGTCAAAAAAAGAATAAGAATGACTAATAGCAATGTATTTTGATATTTGGACGCCGGCATGGCGAACACGGCGAGCGTGATCGGCAAAACGCCCGCCGGTATGACGGGGCTTGAGCCGGTCAATCGATAGGGTTGCGATAGTCGATTTTATTGACGTACCAGACCCTTGGGCCGGTTGGCGTATTAACCACCGCTTCTTCATCCACCGCTTTTTTCAGCAGCGCGCGCGCCATTGGGGCGTCGATTGAGATGTAATCCTTGCGGCCGTAAATTTCATCCGGCCCGACGATCCGAAAGCGTTTCACGTCGCCGTCTTCGTTTTCCACCTCGACCCAGGCACCGAAAAACACCTTGCCGTCTTGCTGGGGGGAGTAATCCACCACGCGCACTACCTGCAGGCGTTTGCGCAGATAGCGCACCCGGCGGTCGATTTCGCGCAACAGGCGTTTGTTGTAGAGGTAATCGGCGTTTTCGCTGCGATCGCCCAGACTGGCGGCCCAGGCTACCTTCTCCGTGATTTCCGGGCGGCGTTCCTTCCACAGATAGTTGAGTTCCTGATGCAGGGCTTCATAGCCTTCGCGCGTGATCAGATCGGTTTTCATACGCTTTTCTGAAATGTGAGGATCATAAAATCGTTATAATCGTTGGCTGTGAGATAACATAGCGGATAAATCGTCATTTGTGGCGTGATTTGCAGTGCCCGGTGATGGGAACGGCTTGATTACAACGTATTTTTATATCCTTTGTAACAATTTTGCCTAGAATATATACCAGAAACGACTGTCAGTTCATTGCCGGTTTCTGAACAATATCAGATTGTGTTTCGTAATAAAGCCAAGCGCTGGCGGCTATCACGTCTTTGGAGAAGAGAGATGCAAGAGAATTATAAAATTCTGGTTGTGGATGACGATATGCGCCTGCGTGCGTTGCTGGAACGCTATCTGACCGAACAGGGTTTTCAGGTCCGTAGCGTCGCTAACGCCGAACAGATGGATCGCCTGCTAACGCGCGAGTCCTTCCATCTGATGGTGCTGGACCTGATGTTGCCGGGGGAAGATGGCCTGTCCATCTGTCGCCGTCTGCGCAGCCAAAGTAACCCGATGCCGATCATTATGGTGACGGCGAAAGGCGAAGAAGTGGACAGGATCGTGGGTCTGGAAATCGGTGCGGACGACTACATTCCTAAACCGTTTAACCCGCGCGAACTGCTGGCTCGTATCCGTGCGGTTCTGCGCCGTCAGGCCAACGAACTGCCGGGCGCGCCGTCGCAGGAAGAAGCGATTATCGCGTTCGGCAAGTTCAAACTGAATCTGGGCACCCGCGAAATGTTCCGCGACGACGAGCCGATGCCGCTGACCAGCGGCGAGTTCGCCGTACTCAAGGCGCTGGTCAGCCATCCGCGCGAGCCGCTGTCCCGCGACAAACTGATGAACCTGGCCCGCGGCCGTGAGTACAGCGCGATGGAACGTTCGATTGATGTGCAGATTTCCCGTCTGCGCCGCATGGTAGAGGAAGACCCGGCACACCCGCGTTATATCCAGACCGTGTGGGGACTGGGCTACGTGTTTGTGCCGGACGGCAGTAAAGCATGATTCGATGGCGCTTCTCTCCGCGCAGCGCCTTCGCCCGTACGCTGTTGCTGATTGTTACTCTGCTGTTCGTCAGTCTTGTCACCACCTATCTGGTGGTGCTTAACTTCGCGATTCTGCCCAGTCTGCAGCAGTTCAACAAGGTTCTGGCCTACGAGGTCAGAATGTTGATGACCGACAAGCTGCAACTGGAAGACGGTTCCACGCTGGACGTGCCCCCCGCGTTCCGGCGTGAGATTTACCGCGAACTGGGCATCTCGCTCTACACCAACGCCGCGGCGGAGGAGAGCGGGCTGCGCTGGGCGCAACACTACAAGTTTCTGAGTCAGCAGATGGCGCAGCAACTGGGCGGGCCGACCGAAGTGCGGGTGGAAGTGAGCAAGAATACCCCGGTGGTGTGGCTGAAAACCTGGTTGTCGCCGGATATCTGGGTGCGGGTGCCGCTGACGGAAATCCATCAGGGCGACTTCTCGCCGCTGTTCCGTTATACCCTGGCGATTATGCTGCTGGTGATCGGCGGCGCCTGGCTATTTATCCGGGTGCAGAACCGACCGCTGGTGGAGCTGGAGCACGCCGCCATTCAGGTGGGGAAAGGCATTATTCCACCGCCGTTGCGCGAGTACGGCGCGTCGGAAGTACGTTCGGTGACGCGCGCTTTCAATCAGATGGCGTCCGGGGTCAAGCTGCTGGCGGATGACCGCACGCTGCTGATGGCCGGCGTCAGCCACGACCTGCGCACGCCGCTGACCCGTATTCGTCTGGCGACGGAGATGATGGGTCAGGAAGATGAATACCTGGCGGAGTCGATTAATAAGGATATCGAAGAGTGCAACGCCATCATTGAGCAGTTCATCGACTATCTGCGCACCGGTCAGGAAATGCAGATGGAAGTGGCCGACCTCAACGCGATTCTGGGGGAGGTGGTGGCGTCGGAAAGCGGTTACGAGCGCGAGATCGACAGCGAACTTGCTCAGGGCGAGTTGCAAATGAAGGTCAGCCCGTTATCCATCAAGCGGGCGGTGGCGAATCTGGTGGTGAACGCGGCCCGTTACGGTAACGGCTGGATTCGCGTCAGCAGCGGCCGAGAGTTGCAGCGCGCCTGGTTCCAGGTGGAGGACGACGGTCCCGGCATCGACCCGTCGCAGCTTGCGCACCTGTTCCAGCCGTTTGTGCGCGGCGATAGCGCCCGCAGCACCAGCGGCACCGGTCTGGGGTTGGCGATTGTGCAGCGTATCATTGATGCGCACAACGGATCGCTGGATGTCGGCGCCAGTGAGCGCGGCGGGCTGCGGGTGAGAGCCTACCTGCCGTTAACCTTCCCGAATCAATCCGGCGGAACGCCGGCGCGTGATGGCAACCGGCGAGCATCGGCCCCTGTAAACGGCAGAAAGAAATAGAAAAAGTGGCGGCGGATGCCGCCAGGAAAACGACGAAAACGGTAAAGAAAAAGGCGCGTTCATCGCGCCTTTTTGCTGTCGGTGGGTTGCCGTCGTTATTGCTTCGGCCCGGCGGAAACCAGCGCCGCACCGGCAGGAGTGTCGGTGTACTTGTCGAAATTGGTGATAAAGCGCTGTGCCAGATCGTGCGCCTTCTCCTCCCACTGCGCCGGGGAGGCGTAGGTGTCGCGCGGATCCAGAATCGCCGGATCGACGCCCGGCAGCGCGGTCGGGATCGACAGATCGAAGATCGGCAACGTCTGGGTTTCGGCGTCGTCGATGCTGCCATTGAGGATCGCGTCGATAATGCCGCGGGTGTCCTTGATGGAGATACGCTTACCGGTGCCGTTCCAGCCGGTGTTCACCAGATAGGCTTTGGCGCCCGCCGCCTGCATGCGTTTTACCAGCACTTCGGCGTACTGCGTCGGGTGCAGCGCCAGGAACGCCGCGCCAAAGCAGGCGGAGAAGGTTGGCGTCGGTTCAGTCACGCCGCGCTCGGTGCCTGCCAGTTTGGCGGTAAAGCCGGACAGGAAGTGGTACTGGGTCTGATCCGCGGTCAGTCGGGAAACCGGCGGCAGCACGCCGAAGGCATCGGCGGTCAGGAAAATCACCTTGGTGGCGTGCCCGGCTTTGGAAACCGGCTTGACGATGTTATCAATGTGATAGATCGGGTAGGACACGCGGGTGTTTTCGGTTTTTGAGCCGTCGCTGAAATCCACGCTGCCATCCGCCAGCACGGTCACGTTTTCCAGCAGCGCGTCGCGGCGGATGGCGTGATAAATATCCGGCTCCGCTGCAGCGGACAGATTGATGGTTTTCGCGTAGCAGCCGCCTTCAAAGTTGAACACGCCGTCGTCGTCCCAGCCGTGTTCGTCATCGCCGATCAACTGCCGTTTCGGGTCGGTGGACAGCGTGGTTTTGCCGGTGCCGGACAGGCCGAAGAACACCGCCACATCACCTTTTTCGCCCACGTTGGCCGAGCAGTGCATGGAGGCGATGCCTTTGAGCGGCAACAGGTAGTTCATGATGGAGAACAGACCTTTCTTCATTTCGCCGCCGTACCAGGTGCCGCCGATGAGCTGGATGCGCTCAGTCAGGTTGAAGGCCACGAAGTTTTCCGAGTTCAGCCCCTGTTCCTGCCACTGCGGGTTGGTGCATTTCGCGCCGTTCATCACGATGAAATCCGGCTCGAAACCCTGCAACTCCTCATCGCTGGGACGGATAAACATGTTTTTCACGAAGTGAGCCTGCCAGGCGACTTCGGTGATGAAACGAACCTTCAGGCGCGTGTCGGCGTTGGCGCCGCAGAAAGCATCAACGACAAACACGCGTTTGCCTGATAACTGGTTGGTGACCAGCTGTTTCAGGTGTTGCCAGGTTTCCTGGCTGAGCGGATGGTTGTCGTTTTTGCCTTTGCCCTGATCGGACCACCAGACGGTGTCGCGGGTCACATCGTCGCGGACGATGTACTTATCCTTCGGGGAACGGCCGGTGAAAATGCCGGTATCAACGGCAACGGCGCCCAGCTGGGTTTCGATACCGCGTTCATAACCTTGTAGGGTAGGGGATGTTTCTTCAGTAAAAAGTAAATCGTAGCTTGGGTTGTAGACAATTTCGCGGACATCATGAATGCCATAAGCCGTCAGTGCTTCTGGCGTAATGCCTTTTATCTGCATGTTGCTACTCCTAGATCGTTATAGTCGTACTGTTAGTAAGTCTAGAAGGTGAGCTTATTTTAACCGCGATAACAATCAAAAAATTAAATAAATTCATTAATAACTTTGCTTATACATGTGAAGAAAAAGTAAGCAAACGGTTGTTGTGTAAGCGAAATGACCGGGTGAGATAACGGGCGGTTTTTTCGTAGTACCGTCGTTGTGAGTGGTACCGTCGTTGTGAGTCGTATTGTTGTTGTGAACGTTGTTGTGAAAGTAGAGAAACGGCCCGCAGGCGGGCCGCTGAAACGGGGAATCAGTGCAGGGTCGGCTCGGCGCCGGGCTGGCGAAGGTCGGCAATATCCTGCGGGCTGAACAGATAATGGCTGCCGCAGTAGTCGCAGTGCATATCGATCTGTCCGTCCTGCGCCAGAATGTCGTTGACCTCGTCCGCCGACAGGGTCATCAGCGCGTCGGCGCAGCGTTCCCGCGAGCAGTGGCATTGGAACGCTACCGGCTGCGGCTCATACAGCGTGACGTTTTCCTGATGATACAGCCGATAAAGCACCTCGTCGGCCGGCAGACCGAACAGTTCCTCGCTCTTGACGGTGGCGGTCAACTGGGCCAGGTGGTCGAAGTCTTCGCGGTTGCCGTGCTGCGCGGGCAGAACCTGCAGCAGCATCCCGGCGGCGCACTGGCGGCCATCGTGTTTGCCGGTGCGGATGAACAGGCGCGTCGGCAACTGCTCGGACTGCTGGAAATAGTTTTCCAGACAGGCGGCCACGTTGTCGCCGTCCAGCCCCACTACGCCCTGATAGCGCTCGCCCTCGGTCGGGGTAATGGTGATCACCAGATAGCCGTTGCCCACCATGTCGTGCAGCGAGCTGTCGGCGGCGATGTCGCCCTGCAGGCGGGCGACGCCGCGCATCTGCTGTTGATGATTGCCGTTGATCACCGCCAGTTTCAGCGGGCCGTCGCCCTGTAACTGCACGGTGATATCGCCGCTGAATTTCAGCGTGGCGGTCAACAGGCTGGTGGCGACCAGCATTTCACCCAGCAGGTTTTTTACCGGCGCAGGGTAGTCGTGATTGGCCAGCATCTGCTGGAAGGTGTCGCTTACTGTTACCAGTTCGCCGCGAACGGCATGATTTTCGAACAGATAACGATGCAATTGGTCATGATTGGCCATAATGTTCTCTCGTGGTGATGACGGCTTGGAGCCTGGCCCACCGGGGCTATTTTACTTGCCATTTTGGCCCTGGACAGTGCTCGAAATCCTCACGTACTAGGTGTACGCTCCGGGTTCTCCGCGCTGTCCGTGTCCAAACTGGCTGCGCCAATAACGCCTGGTGGGCCAGGCTCTTATTCCGCGTCACTGTATTTGAATTTGATTAAATCCCGGCGCTCTTTTTTATCCGGCCGCCGGTCCGGGTGCGGCATCGACAGGGCGTTGAGCTTTCTGGCCTGCGCCAGTTTTTCCCGCTTTTCAATGCTCTGCTGCGTTTCTTCATACAGCGCCTGCGCTTGCGCCGCCGTGCGCCGTTGAGCGCTGATGGCGCGGACAATCACCGTGCGCGCGTCGTTGCCCTGACGCAGCGTGATTTCGGCATCCAGCTCCACCAGCTTGCCGGGTTTGCTGCGCTGGCCGTTATAGTGCACTTTGCCGCCGTCGATCATCTCGCGCGCCAGTGAGCGGGTTTTGTAAAAACGCGCCGCCCACAGCCATTTGTCCAACCGGACCGCATTGTCATCGTCATGCTGGCTGTCTTTGCTCATGAGCACTCCTGATTGCCGACGAAAACCGACTGGTGGATGCCCGGGAGCAACGCCAGATAGTCATTCATCGACGGATGCTGCCGAAAACGGTTTTCCCGCCGGCAGGTCGAGTCAGGATTACTGACGCCCAGACAATAACGGATGCCAAACGTTCTGGCGGCATCCAGTATGGGTTCGCTGTCATCCACAAACAGCGTACGCGCCGGGTTAAACCCGGTTTCCGCCTGAACGGATCGCCATAACCGCTGATCTTCTTTGGGATACCCATAAGTATGGGTGGAAAGTAATAAATCAAGGTGCCGATCGAGCCCGGTGTGGGCTATCTTGACCGACAGGCTGTGCGGATGGGCGTTGGTCAGCAAAATAGTCCGGCGGCCGCTTTCGCGCAGTGCATGCAGAAACGGCGTGGTATCGTCGCGCAGGCGGGCGCGGTGGCCGATATCGCTGGTCATTTGGTAGATATCCAGCCCCAGCCGGTCGCTCCAGTAATCAAAGCAGTACCAGTTCAGGGTATGGCGCACCGCCTGATATTCCGCCGTGATCAATTGTTGAGCCTGATCCAGGCTGATATTGCGCTGGCGGCTCAGGGATTCCGGCACCAGTTGCAGCCAAAAATAGCTGTCAAACGCCAGGTCGAGCAGCGTGCCGTCCATATCCAGCAGGACGGTATCGATCTCATTCCAGTTCAGTTCGGGATTCATGCACACTCCGGGACATACGCCCCGTTTCCGGTTGGGCCGGAGGCGGGGCAGTCGATGTTATCAGCGTAGCATAACCGCTAAACGCGGCCGATCGCACTCGTCGATTGAGGTAACCGGTCGATTATGCCGGTTACCTTATCTGGGAGCGGAGTCTGTTGACCTGGGAGCGAAGTCCATTATCCGTACATGGCGGTGGCGGCGGGCGCTTCCGGCACCAGATGGCGGGCGTAGTATTGCTGGATGTTGGCGATACGCTGCTGACTGCGGCGGCGTTTCACCAGCAGCAACACCAGATTCAGTATCAGAATGACGCTGAAGGCCAGCAACAGCAGGCAGGCGCCCAGCGAACGCCACATGGTGACCGCGTCTGGTTCACTGTGCAGCGAAATATGACGGGTACCGTTGGCATCGATGCTCAGTTGAGTAATCACGCCGTTGGACTCGAACGGCGTGTGCAGCAGCAGGGATGACAGACGTTGCAGCTCCTGCCATTGCTCCTGCGGCGGGAAATCGCGCAGCGGCGTGGCGGGCATCTGATGATTGACGAACTGGCGGCCTTCGTCGCTGCGAATCAGAAAACCGCCCGGCGGCGGACTGTTCAGCGAATTGGACGCCGTGATGATTTCGCGGCTATAGAACTCGTCGGTGGCGTTTTTCACCAGCGAATCCAGCGACTCGGCGCTCACCGGGCGCAGCACCACGCTCATGCCTTTCAACGCGCCGGAACGCGCACGTTTAACCAGCAGATCCCAGTTCTTGGCGTTGCCCAGATTGATTAGCGCGTTTTTGAGCCGGGTGCAATCTTCTTCTTTTTCACACAGCGCATCGGTTTTCAGCACGATATCCGAGAAATTATTCAGCAGAATCATGCCGGATTTCTGAATGGCGTCCGCCAGTTGCGAGCTGACCTGATTGTCGCTGACGGCTGGGTGCAACTGCTCGTTGACCGTCTTTTGCAGCGCGGCGGTTTTCTCGATGGTGTCCGACTCGGGCAATGGCAGAGGCGCGGCCTTGTTCCAGTAAATGGCGGCGCAATCAAATGGCGCAAACGCCGAGGCCCGGGAGGAGGTCGGATTAAGGTTGATCGGCGGCACATAGCACATGCCGCTGCCGCGGATCTGCAATTTGTCGCCGATGTGCAGCGGCATACGCTCCAGTTCTTCTACCTGAGTCACCTTGATGCTGCTTGCGCCCTGCATCCAGGCCAGACTGAGTTTCAACGGCAGATCAAGCGGCACCGAGGTCAACAACAGGATCAGGCTTAACAGCGCGCCAACCGCCAGTACGGCGTTTTTGCCCCATTGCTGTAGCGGGAAGAATTTGACTTCGTTATGTAATGACAGGTAATGACCCTGACGCACGACCTGGCGGGTCAGGTAGATATCCACATCGGTTTTTCTGCCGAGATCGTAGCCGATATAAGGCTGCCAGTGAGGGGGATAGATGAGATCAATATTGCCGAGAGAGACATTGCCGATCTGGCTTTGACTGGCGTCGCTGAACAACCCCATGCATTGTGGCGTGCCGTGCAGGCAATGCACCTCGCGGAGTTCTTTCTGCGAGGGCGGGCGGAACAGCTGCCAGCATCCCCAACCGGCCATGAGGCAGGCGGCGCCGGCCAGCCAGGGCAGCATCGCCAGCGGGCTGGTCAGGCTGAACACCAGCAGCAAAAACGCCAGACTCAGCACCCCGGTTTCGCGCAGGCCGCGTGAGCGGTGCACGGCGTGTTCTTCCAGTGTTTCCCTGCGAATCGCCACCAGTTCGGTGTGCTCATGGACTTCCGGGCGAATCGACGCCTGTTCGCCAGAGATATCGGCGCCGGTGCTGGAATCCATCTCATTGACGAATTCCGTCAGCGAATGACCGTTGAGTGAAACCACCAGCGGAATCGAACGGGTTTTGATCAGCTCGATCTCATTGTTCTGGGTGATGTATTGCTCCCAGCGCGCGGGCAGGTGAATCTCCTGAGTGTCGATATAGTAGCGCCATTTGTTGGGCGCATCGGTACTCAGCCCATAGCGAGTGATGCTATGAGTAATGGGATACACCCGGTTGCCCGGCAGCAGACGAGGCAGACGCGGCGACGCGACCGGAACGGACGACGAAACCGGGCCGTCCAGATGGGACATGGCCAGATAGCGTTCGATGGCAATACGTTCCGACGCCGTCAGTTGACGATGTCCCGACGGTGTAACTGGCAAACGTTTGGCGAATAGAAGACGACGATACATTAGATAGCCAATGATCCCCCCTACCGCAATCAGACAGGCAAACAATACAGCCAATATGATGAGTATTGTGCGCATATTATCTCCAGCCAACAGCGTAAGGTTCCCTCTGTTATTTCCGGATAGTAACAAAACTACACGAACAATGTTAACCCGCGTCGCATGGTTAATGACTGAATTAACCGACTATTAGTTGTTTAACAGCGTATGTTAGCAAGCGGGAGATATTGCTGAAATGAGGAAAGTCTGAATTTTTTCTGATGAGTCATCAATAACCGGCTATGCGCACGCCATGATTTTTGTATAAAAAAAATTAATGTGTACGTGGTGTTGCTGATATGTAAAGTCACCATGATAGAGTTGCAGCAGCTGTTAATGTTAACGCACAATGTGACTCACTGAAGATTCTGTAGGAAACTGCGGCTCTACCGGTTTTTTGTTCCGTGCCGACCATTGGCCTGAACAGGGAAAGCCTGTTGATGTTTCCTTATAGAGGCCACGATGAATAATAACCTGCAAAAACCCAAAATCCTCAAGGTTGAGACCGTAGCCCGTTCACGTCTGTTCAATGTGGAAGCCGTTGATTTGGAATTTAGCAACGGCGAGCGCCGCGTTTACGAGCGTATGCGTCCATCGGGCCGCGAAGCGGTGATGATTGTACCGGTGAGCGGCGACGAGTTGCTGTTGATTCGTGAGTACGCGGTAGGGATTGAGCAGTATGAACTGGGGTTTCCCAAGGGCTTGATAGATCCGGGTGAGACGGTGTTTGAAGCGGCTAACCGTGAACTGATGGAAGAGGCCGGGTTTGGCGCGGAACAGTTTGAATTGTTATCCACCCTGACGATGGCGCCGTCCTATTTTTCCAGCAGTATGAATGTGGTGGTGGCGAACGGCCTGTACCCGCAACGCCTGCAGGGCGACGAACCGGAACCGCTGCAACTGGTGCGCTGGCCGCTGGCGGACATGATGTCGCTGCTGAAAGAGCCGGATTTTCGCGAAGCGCGCAACGTCAGCGCGCTGTTTCTGGCGCAACAGTGGCTGGGCCGGCAATAACCGACAGCGACCTGCCAGAACGATCGATAACCAAAGAAAAAGGCGCGATAATCGCGCCTTTTTGCTATCTCAATCAGAAACGTATCTCAATCAGAAACGTATCGCCGCCGGGATCAGAACAGCTCTTCCGCCTGACCGCTGCTGGTATTGAACAGCGTGGTGCCGGCGTCATGCACTGCCCGTTCGGTCGGCTGCGTGCCATCGATGAAGTATTCCTGACGGCTGTTGGCGCCGCCATCCGACAGTTTGCCGCTGCTGCGATCGATGGTGACGGTCACGATGCCTTGCGGCGGCGGCGTTTTCTGTTCCGGTACGCCCGCCAGCGCCACCTTCATGAAGTCATCCCAGGCAGGTTCGGCACTCTTCGCGCCGCCTTCGTAACCGGAAATCTGGTCGCGAATTACGCCGGATGCCGACGTCCGGCCAAGGTCGCGGCGGTGATCGTCAAAACCAATCCACACGGAAGCGACGATATTGGGGCCATAACCTGAGAACCAGGCATCCTTCGAGTTGTTGGTGGTACCGGTTTTACCGCCGATATCGCGGCGTTGCAGCACCTTGCCCGCGCGCCAGCCCGTCCCCATCCAGCCCGGTTCGCCGAACACATTACTGTTCAGCGCATCCTTGATCAGGAAAGACAGCGGCGTGCTGATGACATGCGGCGCATAAGGCTGCGTCGCCGCTTGTCTGGCGACTTCCGACGGTGTGGCCGGGTCAGCTTGCGGCGCGGCCTGCACCGGGTTTTCCTGCGAGGTCGCCACGTTTTCCATGCTGTCATCCGACAGAACGGCGGAGCGTTGGGTATCCCCGTAGATCACCGGCAGATTACAGGTATCGCACACCACTTTCGGGGTGGCGCTGAATACGGTGCTACCGCTGGCGTTGTCGATTTTGGTGATGAAATAAGGGTCGACCAGATAACCGCCGTTGGTCATCACCGCGTAACCGCGCACCACCTGCAGCGGTGTAAAGGACGCCGAGCCCAGCGCCAGCGATTCGGTATGCACGATGTTCTGTTCCGGGAAGCCGAAGCGCTCCAGATAATCGGCGGCGTAATCCACGCCCATCGCGCGCATCGCGCGTACCATCACCACGTTTTTCGACTGCCCTAACCCCTGACGCAGACGGATCGGGCCGTCGTACACCGGAGGCGAGTTTTTCGGGCTCCAGTCGGAACCGGCGCCCGGATCCCAGCGCGTAATCGGGGCGTCGTTGAGAATGGTGGCCAGTGTCAGCCCTTTATCCATTGCCGCGGTATACAGGAACGGTTTGATGTTCGAACCGACCTGACGCAGCGCCTGCGTGGCGCGGTTGAACTTGCTCTGGTTGAAGTCGAAACCCCCTACCAGCGCCAGCACGGCGCCGTCTTTCGGATTGAGCGACACCAGCGCGGAGTTGACGTCCGGCACTTGCGCCAGCCACCAGTCGTTATCGACTTTACGCACCCAGATTTGCTGGCCGGCCTCCAGCACGTCCGTCACGCGCTTCGGCGTGGGGCCCTGCTGGTCATCCGAGCGGTAGGCGCGCGCCCAGCGTACCCCTGCCAGCGGCAGTTCGATTCTGTCGCCGTTGGCCATCATGGCATGGGCTTTGTCGGCGCTGGCGTCAGTCACCACCGCCGGGAACAGCGGCCCGTAAACCGGCAGCTTTTTCAAGGCCTCGACGATTTTATCCTGCGTCAGGGCCGGGGTGCCCACTTTCCACAGCACCTGCTCCGGCCCACGGTAGCCGTGGCGCATGTCATAAGCGATGACGTTATTATGCACCGCGTCTTCCGCCGCCAACTGCAACTTGCGGGTAATGGTGGTGTAGACCTGATAACCGTCGTTATACGCATCTTCGCCGTAACGCTTCACCATTTCCTGACGAACCATTTCGGCCAGATAGGGCGCGGAGAAGGCGATTTCCGGCGCGTGATAATCCGCCACCAGCTTTTCATTGCGCGCCTGATCGTATTGCGTCTGCGTAATGTAGTTTTCGTCCAGCATACGGGACAGCACCACATTGCGGCGAGCGACGGCGCGATCGTAGGAGTAGAGCGGGTTGAAGGTGGACGGCGCTTTCGGCAGACCGGCGATCATCGCCATCTGCGCCAGCGTCAACTGGTCCACCGGACGGCCGAAATAGACCTGCGCCGCCGCACCGACGCCATAGGCGCGGTAACCCAGATAGATCTTGTTCAGGTACAGCTCAAGAATTTCGTCTTTGGTCAGCGTTTGCTCGATGCGAATCGCCAGAAACACTTCTTTGATTTTACGCAACAGCGTGCGCTCGGGGCTCAGAAAGAAGTTTCGCGCCAGCTGTTGGGTGATGGTGCTCGCCCCCTGCGAGGCGTGACCGGACGTCAGGGCGATCACCGCCGCACGGATAATCCCTTGTGGGTCAACGCCATGATGTTCGAAGAAACGGCTGTCTTCCGTGGCGATAAACGCGTTCACCATCGTGGGGGGAATCTGATCCAGCTTCAGCGGGATACGACGCTTTTCGCCAAACTGGGCGATCAGCTCGCCGTCGGCGCTGTAAACCTGCATCGGCGTCTGCAGACGGACGTCTTTCAGCGTGGCGACATCAGGTAACTGCGGCTCGATATAGCGATAGAGGCCATAGAGCGAAGCGGCTCCCAGCAGAATGCAACTCACTGCAAGGATGAATAGGTACTTTACGAACTTCACCGGAGATTTTCCATTCAGTAGCAATTGAATAGTTTATAAACAGACGGGCGCTAGTATAAAGGGAAGCCAGCAAGGTGGATATACCCGTCATCTTTCAGGTTACAGATGCGTTGGCCGCCCTCTGTATACGGCCCTTCTCTGGGCCTCGCCCCGCATGGGGGCGCTGCAAACCGGGGCCGAATCAGCCCGGCAGATTTGTCACCCTGCCGCTACCGGGTTCAGTTCCTGGGGATTCACCCGGTCGGTGGCCGCCTTATCTGTACCCCGACATCCATCGGGTATCTGTTCTGTTATGAAACGATAAGGAGATCGAACACTCATGGCTTATCCCATCTGGCAGGTTGGACTGGATATCCAGAACGGTTTTATGCGTGCTCTGGCCGTACAACGCCGCAGGCATGGCTGGCAATTGCGCCACTGGTGGCAGTTGCCGTTGCCGGGCGGAACATTAAGCGGCGGTAGTCTACATCATCCCGCCGCGCTTTGTACGGTTCTTCGTCAATGGCGGCAGGAATTGCCACGATTTGTTTCATTGCGGTTGGGATTTCCCGCCTCGCGGGTACTGCAGCAACGGCTGGCGCTGCCTGACCGCCGTTTGCGTGAGCCGCGGCGCGGCGAATATATCGGAAAGATGGCGGCAAAGGCGTTGCCGATCAGCGGCGACGATCTGGCGCTGGATTATCGCCCCGACCCGCAAACGCCGAATACGCTGCTGGTCACCGCGGCGCGCCAAACCGAATTGAACATCTGGCTGCATTGCCTGCGCGATGCCGGCCTGCAACCCGACGCTGTGGATATTACTCCCTGCGCTTTGCGTTGCATGGCAGCCCAGGCCGGACTGGCGACCGATCGCCTGTTGCTGCACCGCTTCGACGATCACTGGCTGTGGGTTGCACCGCTGGGGGAGCCGCTGGCATTCGGTACTTTTTATCCCGACGACATTTATTCAGATGGCATTTATTCAGATGGCATTTATTCAGATGACATGTCGAGCCGCTCGGATGGCGTTGCGACGTCGCCTGATGTACTGAAGTATGTAAGTACCTGCTATCAAAATAACGCTTCTCATCAGGCCTATCTCAGCGCATCTGCGCCGGAGTATCTGCAACAGCTTCCCGCTACGTTGATTCCCTGGTCCCCCCTGAGCGCGTTTGAGCGGCAGCAACCTCCGTTGCCGACGTTTCCCGCCGCCTTTGCCATTGCCGGTGGTCTGGCGATGCGCCCGGAGGATACGCCATGTTGACGGTTAATCTTCTGGCGTGGCGCCAGCGCCTGTTATATCGGCGTATGCGGCTGAGCCTGCTGGCGCTGGGTTTCTCGCTGTTTGGCATCGGTTGTACGGCGGCCGTGGTCGGTGGGTACTGGCAGCAACAACTGGCGGAACTGCGGCTGCGCCTCGATCAAACGCAGTCGCAACGGTCGCAGTATGAACAGCTCTACCGCCGGACGCGGGATGCCTGGCAGGCGCGGGAAGCGCGGCTGGCGCAGCAGGCGGCGCAGGAACGAGGACGGCGGCAGAATTTGCGCTATCAGGCGTTGCTTGAACAGTTGCCGACGCTGGTGCCCGATTCGCTCTGGCTAACGGAAATCGGCGATAGCGGCGCGCATCTCCAGATATCCGGAGTGAGTAATCACTATTCTGCTATCGTCACTCTGGCGAAGGCGATGTCGACGTTACCGCAGATAGAACACGCCAGCGTACAACAGACGCAGCGCGACACGCAGGATAGTTCGAGGCTGGTTTTCTCGTTGCGCCTGTATTGGCAGGCGTTGGCTGAGACGGGAGACAACGGATGATGGCATGGCTTTACCCCATGACTGCCCGCTGGCTGGCGACGCCGTTGTGGTTACTGCTACTGGCGCCATCAGCGCTGGTGATGCTGGCGGCGCTGATTGTCGGCGGGGTATGGATTTCGGCAGAACGGCAGTTGCTGTTGCAACTTGAGCAGCAGCATCGGGACAGTACGCTGGTCATTGCGCAGTGGCGGGAGAACATTACCCGGATGCCAGCCTTGCACGCGCTTCAGCGCTGGCTGGCGGATCAGCCGCCCTTGGCGGCGGACTGGTCGTCGAATCGCGTGGCAGCGTGGCTGGAAGCGCCGCTACGTGATAGCGGCGTACATCTGGTGACGTGGCGTCCGGTGCAGCCGGAAGACATGAACACGACAGCGCCTGCCTGGCTGCTGGCTTTTAACGCGGAGTATGCCGCGACCCTGAATTTTCTGACGCGTTTCAGGGCGCTCCCGGTGGTGCTGCGCATTGATCATCTGACGATCCGAAAAACGCCTGCCGGGCTGCGCACCGAACTGCGGCTGTCGTTGCCGCAGCCAGTGGAGACGGCGCGATGAGCGGATGGCGAGGCATCATATTGTGGCTCGCTTGGCTGTCGGGAATGACGAGGGCGGAGACGATGCGCGATCCGTTTCAGCCGCGTCTGGTCGCATCATGCGAGAACCGAACGTTACCGGATGAATGGCGGTTGAAAGGCATGGTGGGGTCGTCATCGCAGTGGGTCGGATGGCTGGCGCAGACGCCAGGCGGCTGGCTGCGAGTCCGCGATGGCGACGTTATCCCGCCCGGCGACTGGCGGATTACGCGGCTGGATAGCACTGGCGCCACGCTGCGCCCGGCAGACGAGACGGTGCATTGTGGGGCTTCAGAGGTTCATCTTGGCTCGCCCTTTCATCACAAAAAGGAATAACGCATGAAGACAGGATGTTTTCCCGGCGGGCGGTTACGTCGGTACGGCTGGCTAATCTGGCTGATGATGTTGTTTAGCGGTGTGCTAGCCGAAGCCCGCGGCGACGAGCCGGTTTCGCTGGCGTTCGATGATGTGCCGGTTCAGCGCGTCTTGCAGGCGCTGGCCGATCACCAGCAGCTTAATCTGGTGGTGGCGCCGGGCGTGACGGGCAACGTCAGCCTGAATTTGCAGCAGGTTCCCTGGCAGCAGGCGCTCGATATTATTCTGCGCATGGGTCAGTTGACGATTGAACGGCAGGACAGCGTCATGATGGTCTACCCCGACACCTATACGAAAGACCGGCAGCGGCAACAGGAGGAGCTGGCGGCCAAACAGCGCCAGCAACTGCCGTTGCAGAATCTGTCCGTTACCTTGCAGTACGCGGAAGCCGCCGACGTGGTAGCGAGTCTGCAGAGTCAGCGCGGTACTTTACTGACCGAGCGTGGCAGCGTAACGGTGGACAAACGCACCAATACGCTGTTGGTGAGGGATGTCGTTTCAGCGCTGGAGCAAATTCGTCCCTGGGTCGGGGAACTGGACAAACCGCTGGCGCAGGTGCAACTGGCGGCGCATATCGTGACCATCAGCAGTGAGCACCTTAAGGCGTTGGGCGTCAACTGGGGACTGGGCGATGCCGCGACGACGGGGCAGGCGCTGCAAATGAACAATTTCAGCGTCAGCCTGCCGGTGGAGTCGCCCGCCGTCAACGCGGGGTTTCATCTGGCGAAGTTGAACGGACGGTTGCTGGATCTGGAATTGATGGCGCTGGAACAGGAAAATGAAGTGGAGATCATTGCCAGTCCGCGCCTGTTTACCGCACATCAGCAGACGGCCAGCATCAAGCAGGGCACGGAAATTCCGTATCAGGTGTCCAGCGGCGCCAGCGGCTCAACGTCGATTGAGTTCAAAGAAGCGGTGCTGGGAATGGAAGTCACGCCCAGGATTCTGCATGGCGGGCAGATAACGCTCAATCTGTTGATTAGCCAGAATATGCCGGGACGCGCCATCAAACAGGGCGAAGGGGGCGAAATACTGGCGATCGATAAACAGGAAATCCAGACACAGGTGACGGTGCAGGATGGTGAAACCATTGTGCTGGGCGGTATTTTCCAGCAGCAGAAGAATCAGGGCGAGCGGCAGGTTCCGGGGCTGGGCGCGTTGCCGGGCATAGGGCAATGGTTCCGCAGCGGTAATCAGCAGCACACGCGCCGCGAGCTGGTCATCTTTATTACGCCAACGCTGATCCAGTCGGCCAGACGCGCTCCGGCGGCCTGAAGGCGGGCAGGCGGACGAGCAGCGCCGCCTGTCTTGTGGGCCCGCTTTGTTAAAATAGTGCCCTTCATCGTTTGACGATACCCTCGTTTTAGCATACAAGGATAGCGGCTTGAGCACGGAAGTGGTGTTACATCAGCGGTGTACACCCCAAATAATTCAAGTTGCAGGACAAAACGCTCGCGTTTTAAACAACGCAACGCGTTGGCCTTTCAGGGCCAGGCTCATTATGAGCCTGGTAACGCGGCGACGCAGCGAATCCTCGGGCGTTTACATCAGTAAGCGACAAAGGGCGTGACAACGTTGCCGTGAGCAGCGTTTAACACAGCGTGCTGCGGCCTGGAAGGGGCGAGGCCCATGTATGGGCCGCGTAATAACGCCAACGCACCTGCAACTTGAAGTATGACGGGTATAGATAAAACGCACGGTTTATCGCTGCCTGATTCGTGTGGCATTTTATTCGGTTGCCAAACTACCCTGAGTATTGAGATAATTTTTTGTCTGATTCTCGCACTATCGCTCATGAGGTTTCAGTTTAGGTTCCGCCGCAGGTTACATGGCGGGGCGGGTTATCATTAACGAATTTCTTAGTAATACCAAAAAAATGGCAGAGAAACGCAATATCTTTCTGGTTGGGCCTATGGGTGCCGGCAAAAGCACTATTGGCCGTCAGTTAGCTCAGCAGCTCAATATGGAATTCTTCGACTCCGATCAAGAAATTGAGCGACGTACCGGGGCTGATGTGGGCTGGGTATTTGATGTGGAAGGCGAGGAAGGCTTCCGCGATCGCGAAGAGAAAGTCATTAATGAATTGACGGAAAAGCAGGGCATTGTACTGGCAACAGGCGGCGGTTCGGTGAAATCACGCGAAACCCGCAATCGCCTGTCTGCACGCGGCGTGGTGGTGTATCTGGAAACCACCATTGAAAAACAGTTGGCCCGTACTCAACGAGATAAAAAACGTCCGTTGCTTCAGGTTGAAACCCCACCACGCGAAGTGCTGGAGGCATTGGCGAAAGAGCGTAATCCGCTGTATGAAGAAATCGCCGATGTCACGATTCGCACCGATGAACAAAGCGCCAAGGTCGTTGCCAACCAGATCATCAGCATGCTGGAAAGCAACTGATTTTGTGTAATCTCCTGCACACCGCAGGTTTCTGACAGATCAATGGAACGCGCATGGAAAGAGTCACCGTAACCCTCGGGGAACGCAGTTACCCCATTACGATCGCCGCCGGTCTTTTCAACGATGCGGCTTCTTTTATGCCGCTGAAGGCTGGCGATCAGGCCATGCTGGTGACCAATGAGACGTTGGCGCCGCTTTATCTGGATGCGTTGCGTGATCGGTTGGAAAAAAGCGGCGTGCGGGTTGATCAGGTGATTCTGCCTGATGGCGAGCAGTTCAAGTCTTTAACCGTGCTGGAGCAGGTGTTTTCCGCCTTGCTGGCCCGGCCGCATGGGCGCGACACCACGCTGGTCGCGTTGGGGGGCGGCGTTATCGGCGATCTGACCGGCTTTGCCGCCGCCTGTTATCAGCGCGGCGTTCGCTTCATTCAGGTTCCGACCACGCTGCTGGCGCAGGTCGATTCGTCCGTCGGCGGAAAAACCGCCGTCAACCATCCGCTAGGCAAAAATATGATTGGCGCGTTCTACCAGCCTGCTTCGGTGGTGGTCGATCTGGATTGCCTTAAAACGCTGCCCGCACGCGAGCTTTCCTCCGGTCTGGCTGAAGTGATCAAGTATGGCATCATCCTTGACCGCGCGTTTTTCGAATGGTTGGAAGAGCATATTGACGCTGTGCGCAGCCTGCAGGATGAACCGCTGGCTTACTGTATTCGCCGTTGTTGCGAACTGAAGGCGGAGGTGGTGGCGGCGGATGAACGTGAATCCGGACTGCGCGCCTTGCTGAATTTGGGCCACACTTATGGACATGCCATTGAAGCGGAAATGGGCTACGGCAACTGGCTGCATGGCGAAGCCGTAGCCGCGGGCATGGTCATGGCGGCCGAGGCCGCCCGCCGTCTCGGGCAGTTTAGCGCTGACGATGTCGAGCGCATCAGGGCGCTGTTGCTGCGGGCCGGATTGCCTGTCACCGGGCCGCGTGAAATGGCTCCACAAGCGTATCTGCCGCACATGATGCGGGACAAGAAGGTTCTGGCGGGGGAACTGCGTCTGGTTCTGCCCACGGCGATAGGTCAGTCGGAAGTCCGAGCGGGCGTATCGCACGAACTGGTGCTGGCATCCATTGCCGACTGCCTTCCCTGAACGCACTCCCTGACTGGCTGAATAGCCAGCAGCCGGAGTTGTGGTAGTTTACGTTTAAAATACAATGCCTTATGATTTAGACTTTCGCAGTGTCAGATGTCCGCGGAAGCTAGCCTTTCAGTTGGAGGGTATAAATGGATGAGTTCAATCCGGAAGAAGAATTGAAGCCGGATACCAGCGATCGACGCCCTGCGCGCCAGCAGAGACGAAGCAAAGGCTTCGCTGCCCCCAGTGTCTCGCTATCCAGACAACACACCATGATTGGTATCGGTATTGTGGTACTGGTGCTGCTGATCATCGGCATTGGTTCTGCTCTGCAATCTCCCAGCCAGAACAAATCTTCGGCTCCGTCGCAACCAGCAGGTTCTGACAGGAATATCGATCTGTCATCGTCCATGTCTTCCAGTCAGGAACCGGGAACACCGCCACCGCCACCGGCGGCGGCGCTTCAGCCCTCTTCTCCGGCGCCGGTCGCCGCTCCGAATGCGGGCGCAGGCTCTGCGCAGACGCTGAGTGGTCAGCCTGTTTCCGGTACGCCCACGCAGGCGCCGTTGCCTTCGCAGAATAGCAACCAGCAGCGTATTGAATTGCCGGGCAATATTACCGATGCGCTGTCTCAGCCTCAGCAACAGGACCGGGTGAACGCGTTGTCTTCCGGGTTGCCGACCGAACCGGCGACCGTGCTGGCGCCGGCAACCAAAGGCGGACGTGCTCAGCCTGCGGAGAAATCTCCTGCCCATGTTCAGGCGGAAAAACAGCCTTCTCCGGCATCTCATAAAACCGCCGCCGAGGCGAAAGAGAGCGCCAAACCTGCTGCGAATGCGCATCGGGCACCCACGACGGCCGTGACGCCCGCACCGGCCAGCAAACCGGCAGCGGCGGTCAAACCGGCGACGTCAGCCGGAAGCCAGAGCGGTACGGCTATCCAGAGTGCGCCGGCCGGCCACTTTACTTTGCAACTCAGCAGCGCCTCCCGCGAGGATTCCCTCAAAGCGTATGCCCGGGAACAGCGGCTGGCGAATTACTGGGTATATGAAACGAAACGTGACGGGCGGCCCTGGTATGTTCTGGTGAATGGTGTTTACGCCTCGCCGGAGGATGCCAAACGCGCCATTGCGTCCTTGCCTGCTGATGTTCAGGCGAAAAAACCATGGGTCAGGCCGATCCGTCAGGTGAAGCAGGACTTGACCAAGTAAGACCAATTGGCCCTGATGTGCTGTCTAAACAGAGTACAATCCGTGGCTCTGAACTGTGTGAGTAATTAACGACGGCATGAAGAAAAACCGCGCGTTCTTAAAATGGGCCGGTGGGAAGTATCCGCTGGTGGAAGAGATTCGCCGATATCTGCCAGCGGGAGAGCGATTAATCGAGCCTTTCGTGGGCGCGGGTTCCGTATTTCTCAATACTGACTACGACAGCTATATTCTGGCGGATATCAACAGCGATCTGATTAATCTCTATAAAATTGTCAAAACCGAAACCGATGCTTTCATCCGCGATGCCCGCGAGCTGTTTATCGATGAAGTGAATACCTCGGATGTTTTTTACCGGTTGAGAGAGGAGTTCAATCTCTGTACCGATGATTATCGTCGGGCGCTGCTGTTTCTGTATCTGAACCGTCATTGTTATAACGGCCTGTGCCGCTATAACATGCGTGGCGAGTTCAATGTGCCGTTTGGGCGCTATAAGAAACCCTATTTTCCGGAAGAAGAGCTTTACTGGTTTGCGGAAAAGGCGCAGAACGCTACGTTCGTGTGCGAGCATTATCAGCAGACGCTGACTAACGCCTCCCCGGGCTCGGTGGTGTATTGCGACCCGCCTTACGCGCCGCTGTCGGCTACGGCCAATTTTACGGCGTACCATACCAACAACTTTAATAATCGGGACCAACAGAATCTGGCGCAGCTGGCGCAGCAGTTGTCGTCGCAAAGCCAGATCCCGGTACTGATTTCCAATCACGATACGGTACTGACTCGTGAATGGTACCGTGACGCTTCGTCGTTGTATGTGGTCAAGGCGCGTCGCACCATCAGCCGCAATATTTCGGGCCGCAGTAAGGTCAATGAGTTGCTTGCGTTGTATTGTCAGGCAGCGTTCTGAGCGTGATCGGGCGCTGCGGGCGGATGGGCGCGATGTGAGGAAGTAAAAGGGTTGTTCCCCTACAGAGTGGCTGCGCAGGTGTGAGATTAATCCATAGCGCCCGGCAGCGAAATGCAGACTTGATGGTTTGGAGAAACGCATGAAACCGTTTTTAATCGCCCCGTCTATTTTGTCGGCTGACTTTGCCCGTCTTGGCGAGGACACGGCGCAGGCCCTGGCGGCCGGGGCGGATGTGGTCCACTTTGACGTGATGGACAATCACTATGTTCCCAATCTGACTATCGGTCCGCTGGTGCTGAAATCTCTGCGCAACTATGGCATCACCGCACCGGTGGATGTGCATTTGATGGTAAAACCGGTGGATCGGCTGATCCCTGATTTTGCCGAAGCCGGCGCCAGTTTCATCACGTTTCATCCCGAAGCGTCCGAACATGTCGACCGCACCCTGCAATTGATCAAGGATCACGGCTGCAAGGCCGGTCTGGTGTTTAACCCCGCCACCTCGCTGAGTTATCTTGATTACGTGATGGATAAGCTGGACATCATTCTGCTGATGTCCGTCAATCCGGGCTTTGGCGGCCAGTCTTTCATTCCGTCCACGCTGGATAAACTGCGCCAGGTACGTAAGCGGATTGATGAAAGCGGCTACGATATTCGCCTGGAAGTGGATGGCGGCGTTAAAGTCGAGAATATCGCGCAGATTGCGGCGGCCGGGGCGGACATGTTTGTCGCTGGTTCGGCGATTTTCGGCCAACCGAATTACCGGGCGGTGATTGAGCGTATGCGACAGGAACTGGAGACGGTACGTCATGACTGATTTCTCTGCGATTCGCGGGCTGGCGTTCGACCTTGACGGCACGCTGATCAACAGTGCGCCGGGGCTGGCCGAAGCGGTCGATATGACTCTGGGTGCGTTGTCACTGCCTCGCGCGGGCGAAGCGCTGGTGTCCACCTGGATTGGCAACGGCGCCGATGTGCTGGTAGAGCGCGCATTGCGCTGGGCTGGTATGGAACCGACGGCACGGCAGGTTCATGACGCCCGTTCGCTGTTCGACAAGTATTATGCCCGCACGGTGGACAGCGGTAGCCTGCTGTTTCCGGGCGTGCAGGAAACGCTGGCGCAATTGGCCGAACGCGGTTTTCGCATGGCGGTAGTCACCAATAAACCGACGCCGTTTGTCGCGCCGTTGCTGGAGATGCTGGGGATCGGCAACGACTTCTCGCTGATTCTGGGCGGCGATGATGTGACCGAGAAGAAGCCGCATCCGGCACCGCTGTATATGGTGCTGGGCAAGCTCGGTCTGCGGGCGAACGAGTTGCTGTTCGTCGGCGATTCGCGCAATGATATACAGGCGGCGCGGGCCGCCGGATGCCCGTGCGTCGGCATGACGTACGGTTATAACTATGGCGAGGCGATTGCCCTGAGCCACCCTGACGTGGTGCTGGATCGCTTTGCAGATTTATTGACCCTTGCCGGGTTACCCCTTTCAAACGATCAGGAAGCATGACATGAGTAAGCCCATTGTATTTAGCGGCGCACAGCCGTCAGGCGAGTTGACCATTGGTAACTACATGGGTGCGTTACGTCAGTGGGTCAACATGCAGGATGATTTTGACTGCATCTATTGCATCGTGGATCAGCATGCGATCACCGTCCGCCAGGACCCGCAGCAATTGCGCAAAGCGACGCTGGACACGCTGGCGCTCTATCTGGCCTGTGGCATCGACCCGCAGAAAAGCACGATTTTCGTTCAGTCGCATGTGCCGGAGCACGCGCAACTGGGTTGGCTGCTGAATTGCTACACCTATTTCGGCGAACTGAGCCGCATGACCCAGTTCAAGGACAAGTCCGCCCGTTATGAAGAAAACATCAACGCGGGTCTGTTCGATTACCCGGTGCTGATGGCGGCCGATATCCTGCTGTACCAGACCAATCAGGTGCCGGTCGGGGAAGACCAGAAACAGCATCTGGAACTGAGCCGTGATATCGCCCAGCGTTTCAACACTATTTACGGTGAAACGTTCCGTATTCCGGAGCCGTTCATTCCTAAATCCGGCGCGCGAGTCATGTCGCTGCTGGAGCCGACCAGGAAAATGTCCAAGTCGGATGACAACCGTAATAACGTCATCGGCCTGCTGGAAGACCCGAAATCGGTGGTGAAGAAGATCAAACGCGCGGTAACGGATTCCGACGAGCCGCCAGTGGTGCGTTACGACCTGCAAAACAAGGCCGGCGTATCCAACCTGCTGGATATCCTCTCTGGGGTGACGGGAAAATCCATTGCCGAACTGGAGCAGGAGTTCGACGGCCAGATGTATGGTCACCTGAAAGGCGCGGTGGCGGACGCCGTCTCCGGCATGCTGATCGAGTTGCAGGAGCGTTATCACCGCTTCCGCGATGATGAAGCCTTCCTGCAGCAGGTGATGCGTGACGGTGCGCAGAAAGCCAGCGCCCGCGCGCAGGAAACGCTGCGCAAGGTGTATGACGTGGTTGGATTCGTGGCTCGCCCGTAATCTGATTTTCGCCAGACCGGTTCAGACAGCGCCGTTTCCATCAGGAACGGCGCTTTTTTTATGCCCTGATGGGCGGACACTTGTAAATAGGGCAATTGCATAATCATCGGGTGGATAATTTTCACAAATGTTATAGATTGCCTAATGACCTCACAGCAGACTTCCTCAATAATCGATAAAAATAAAACGCAATTTTATTAAATCAGCACTGTGTTTTTATTCTCTCTCCGTTCTTCTTATGGTTATAAGAGCCCGTGCTGGCAGGCGCTTCACCTTCAGGCAGGTAATCAACGTGAAAATTGAATCGATCGACGTCACCGTCTTCACTTATCCCACTCGTCGCGTTTCCGACAGCGCAGGACATTCTCATCCGGGCGATGAGCATCAGGCCAGTATGGCGTTGCTGACCATCACCGCCGACAGCGGTCACAAAGGCTATGCGTTTGCGCCGCCGGAAGTGATCCGCCCGTATGTGGTGAACAGCTTTTTCCGCAAGGTGCTGATTGGGCAGGATCCGTTTGATCGTGAGCGGTTGTGGCAGGATCTGGTGCACTGGCAGCGCGGCAGCGCCAACCAGTTGACCGACCGCGCGCTGGCGATCGCCGAGCAGGCGCTGTGGGATCTGGCCGGGCGCGCGCTGAACCTGCCGGTGTACAAACTGCTGGGCGGCTACCGCGATAAAGTGCCGGCCTACGGCAGCACCATGTGCGGCGACGAGCTGACAGGCGGCCTGTCCACGCCGGAAGAATACGGCCGGTTCGCTGAAAAGCTGGTGAAACGCGGTTACAAGGCCATCAAACTGCACACCTGGATGCCGCCGGTGTCGTTCGCGCCCAGCCCGAAAATGGACGTCAAAGCCTGTGCGGCGGTGCGCGAGGCGGTGGGGCCGGATATCTGCCTGATGCTGGACGGCTACCACTGGTACAGCCGCAGCGAGGCGCTGTATATCGGCCGTGAACTGCAAAAACTGAACTTCACCTGGTTCGAAGAGCCGATGGAAGAGCAGAGCATGGCGTCCTACAGCTGGCTGAACAAGAATCTGGACATTGACGTCATCGGGCCGGAAAGCCTGGGCGGAAAACACTTCAGCCGCGCCGACTGGGTGAAAGAGGGCGCCTGCGACATTCTGCGCGCCGGGGTGCAGGGCGTGGGCGGGATTTCGCCGTGCCTCAAGGTGGCGCATCTGGCGGAAGCCTTCGGCATGGATTGCGAAATTCACGGCAACGGCGCGCCGAACCTGGCGGTGGTGGGGGCGATTAAAAACTGCCGCTGGTACGAACGCGGCCTGCTGCATCCGTTCCTGAACTACGACGAGCCGGCGGCCTATCTGAATACGCTGGTCGACCCGATGGACGAAGAAGGGTATGTCCATTTGTCGCAGCGTCCCGGTTTGGGCGAGGACATTAATTTTGACTGGATTGATGCCCATACGTTGAGCAAGCACTGATAAGACGTTTCAGACGTCTTCCTTTTGACGGTTTTTACCTCCCCCGGCAGCGGGAATCCGGCACCGGGGGAGCGCGATTGTCGCCATCGTCTGTCCTGTGGGGGGTTAAGAGCGCAAATAGTGCTCTTTTTATCGCCAATGGGTGGCTGGGATCGCGTAAAAAAAGGTAAATGGGTAGCGCAGAAAGGTGTGGCTATTTAAAATCGGTACGCTTTCTGTCGTTGATCCTCAAAAGGAATTCTTCATGTCAAAACGTATATTGGCAGCGGTAGTAACTGTACTCTCTCTGACCGCTTTTTCACCGGCTTTTGCCGCTACCACGTCCACCCATGTGTTGCTGACAACCTCCGCGGGCAACATTGAGCTGGCTCTGGACGACCAAAAAGCGCCGGTTTCCGTGAAAAACTTTGTTGATTATGTCAACAGCGGGTTTTACAACGGCACCATTTTCCACCGGGTAATTCCGGGATTCATGGTGCAGGGCGGCGGTTTCGGCAGCGATATGAAGCAGAAACCCACCAATCCGCCGATCAAGAATGAAGCGGACAATGGTCTGCGTAACCTGCGCGGCACCATTTCCATGGCGCGCACCAGCGAAAAAGACAGCGCCACCAGCCAGTTCTTCATCAACGTCGCGGACAACGCTTTTCTGGATCACGGCCAGCGTGATTTTGGCTACGCCGTCTTCGGTAAAGTGGTGAAAGGCATGGAAGTAGCTGACAAGATTTCTCAGGTTCAGACAGAAAATGTGGGGCCGTACCAGAACGTGCCTTCCAAACCGATTGTGATTCAGTCAGCGAAAATCATTAAGAAATAATCGCTTACTGACCTGACATGTCCTGATGAGAGGTTAACGCTGTCCCCTTGCCGTTGAACGGTAAGGGGATTTTTTATTTCAACCGGTGCTAAGCGCCCGCTTCCTATCTTTAATCAGCGCAGGCTGATAAAGACACGTCTTTAGCCGTCAGGCAACGCTACCCCACCAATAAAATGTTAAATGCCAGCCACTTAGCGTGACTGGCATTCGCCGGTAAAGTTTTATTGCACTGAACGGATAAAAGCCGACGTTATTCCAGCTCTTTGGCCATTTGCTGCAGCCAGGCGTCCACACCGGTACTCGGGACTGTCAGAGTACGTTGGGTAGCCGCTGCGGTCGGGTAACCGCCCACTTCGCTCTGGCTGTTGACGAAGGTGCCGCTGCGTTTCTGGAAATCGCTGACGATGCGTTTATCCACCGCGTCGCGATCTTTCGGGCGAGCGCCGGCGTGCTGCGTCACCTGACTGACCACCGACGAGGAACTGATCGCGGTCAGCCCGGTGGGCCATACCGGCGCCGATTTCAGCAGGTTGATGCCGGTGCCGGAGGTTTGCGCCACGGCCTTGCCTGATTTGTCGAAGGCCAGGTTGTCGCTCATCCAGACATCGCCGCCGGTGGTGTTGCTGCCGACCAGCGACAGGCCGGACTTGGTGTTGGCGCCGTGATACATCACGTTACCGGCGATCGCCACTTTGGCGTTCACCGGCAGGGAGCGGCCTTCCCATTCGCTCTGCACCGCACCGACACGAATACCCCAGATGCCTGGGTTGTAGATCAGGTTGTTGACCACCACGCCGGTAGTCGCGCCCTTGAACCAGGGGTTACGCTCGTTGTTGTGGGCGTACAGGTTGCCGATGATCGCCGCGTTGGTCACGTTATCGTGGACCAGCGTGCCCATCGAGTGAATGCCTTTGGAGTGGCTGGAGTCGTACAGGCCTTCCGCAATGATGTTATTGGAGAAGGTGACGTTATGAGCCGTACCGGACTGACCATCGTAACGCGGCCCGGAAACCGACAGGTTTTCGTCGGTGCCCCAGGCAAAGCTACAGTGGTCTACCACCACGTTATAGGCGTCCGGCCCGTAGAGCGACACATCTTTCTCAAAGCCGCTCTTCTTGGCGTGACCGTTATCGCCGATGCGGAAACGGATATGTTGTATCAGTACGTCATGGGTGGAGATCATCATGCCGCCCTTGACCAGCGTGATGCCCGGCGACGGTGCAGTCTGACCGGCAATGGTGACGTAAGGTTCGGCAAGCCGGATGTCTCTATCCGATATGTCGATCACGCCGCCCACTTCAAACACGATAATGCGCGGGCCTTTGGTGGCCAGCGCTTCGCGCAGCGAGCCGGCGCCGCTGGAGGCCAGCGTAGTCACGCGGATGATTTTGCCGCCGCTGCCCGCTACCGTCTCGGTTCCGAATCCTTTCAGGTCGGGGGCGGCGGTGCTGGCGGCCTGAGCGGTCAGGACGCTGGTGCTGAACAGTAAAGCAAACAGAAGGGTATGTTTCATAATGGCTTGCTCCTTATGCCGGGTCGTGTCCTGTCTGGCATTAGTGACACGGCGAGATAAAAAAGCGGGCGAGCGAATGTCGCTCCCCCGCTCCATAGTGGCTCCGCTATCCGCCCGGGCTTGCCGGGCGGATGGGGTTCCAGACATCAGCGTGGCTGATGGGAACCGATTATTTACAAGCTGAGCTGGTCAGCTCGGCCAGGTTTTTACCGACACCAGCGTAGTTAGCCAGTTTGTCCTTCACGCACTGTGCGCTGACCGGGCTGTAGCTGTAGGTCACAGTCGGGTAAGTGCCGGTGGAAGTCCAGCTATCGGCGTTGACGTAAGCTTTGGTATCCGCCGTCCAGGTGATGTTGTAGGTAGCGAAATCAGCCGGTTTGGTGATGTTGTTGTTTTTCAGCACCCAGGTGCCGAAATTGCTGCCGTCGTAGCGGGACGTCACCGGGTTCACCGCGTTTTCGAACCAGTTGCTTTCGACCAACGCCTTGCCGTTCTGACGCACGTTCAGACCAGAGCTGGTGATGTTGGTGTACAGGTTGTTGTAGGCGTGTACGTTACCGCCGCGCTGCAACGGCAGACGGGCGTTGACGTCATTGTAGATATTGTGGTGGTAAGTGATGTTGCGTTCGGCGCTGTCAGAGGCGCTGAACCCTGCCAGACCGACTTTCTTCACGCCGTGGATGTAGTTGTAGGAAATGGTGACGTAAGTGGCGCCTTTCTTGATGTCAAAGGCGGATTCGAACGTGGTGTCGCCGTCTTTGGTGCCATCACACTCGTGGTTGGCGGCAAACAGTTCGTTGTGGTCCAGCCAGATGTTCGGCGAGTTGTCGATACGGAACATATCGCCATCCTGAGCGCCGCCCGGCAGGTAGCCGATACGCATGTTGCGTACTACTACGTCGGAGGAGTTCACGATCCAGATGCCGAAGTTGGCGGAAGAACCGTTGGCGCCGATGATGGTGATGCCTTTGGTGAAGTCTTTGATTTCCACGCCGCGGGCGTCTTTGCTCCACTGGCCGCAGATATTGGCGGCAGCGGCGTTGATCAGCGAATCTTCGTTACCGGTATAGGTGATGACCAGCGGGTACGCGCCGCCTTTCACCTTTTTGCCTTTGGCGTCGAGTTTGGCGGCATCGATGATATCGATGATGTCCTGCATGGATGCTGCGGTTTTGCTGACGGTTCCTGTCACGTTGCCCCCGGAAGTGGTGGCATAACCGCCCGTCGCAGCCAGACTGGATTGACTAAAGGCCAGCAGCAGACCGGCGGCAATCGGGGCAATGAATGATTTCATGAGTAGTATTCCTGTTTTTGAAAAATGTGAGATGGGCATTTATCGTTCCACATGCCCTTTATAGGTTGGTGCGGCAGGGGTATCCCGGTCATGTTTCAGGTTACGAACGCGCCGACGACCCTCGCTTGCCCCAGTTACTTGCTTCTGTCGCTGGGGTTTGCCGGTTGCCGTCTGCCCGCAACCCGAATATTTAGGGGATAGATAAGTAAAACCGAATCGCACGAATCAACCTGTGCTCAGTTTTAGCTCAAAAGTGGGACATTTCAATAGTTGGAACGGCGGTTCATTATTAGAGGTGATTATGTTTTTGCAAATTTTGACAGACGTCACTTTTGGCGGCCGGAGTTCTGACCACTTAGTTATAACGTTTGATAATTAAAAGATGATTAATTATCAAATTAGCGTGAAAAGCGGCATAAGGCAACGTGCATAGCCGGTAGCGTTCCGCATCGGGTTCATGGTGATAAGGTGCCATGACGGCCTGGCTGCGTATCGAAGAAGAAAAAGAGCGGGCGTGTGGCCCGCTCGGTGATGGGGCGTCAGCTGGGCCGTTTTCATGCCCGGCTTTCGCTGTCGGATTATTTACAGGCTGCGCTGGTCAGCGTCGCCAGGCCTTTGCTCACGCCGGCGTAGTTAGCCAGTTTGTCCTTCACGCACTGCGCGCTGACCGGGCTGTAGCTGTAGGCCACCGTCGGGAAAGTACCGGTGGAAGTCCAGCTATCCGCGTTGACGTAAGCCTTGGTGTCTGCCGTCCAGGTGATACTGTAGGTAGAGAAGTCGGCCGGTTTGGTGATGTTGTTGTTTTTCAACACCCAGGTGCCGAAGTTCTTACCGTCATAGCGGGACGTCACCGGGTTCACCGCGTTTTCGAACCAGTTGCTTTCGATCAGCGCCTGACCGTTCTGGCGCACGTTCAGGCCGGAACTGGTTACGTTGCTGTACAGGTTGTTGTAAGCGTGCACCAGGCCGCCGCGCTGCAACGGCAGACGGGCGTTGACGTCGTTGTAGCGGTTATGGTGATAAGTGATGTTGCGGCCGGTGTCGCTGCTGCTGGAACCGTCCAGACCGACTTTCTTCACGCCGTGGATGTAGTTGTAGGACACGGTGACATAGTCCGAAGCCCCCTTGATATCTACCGCGGCCTCAAAGGTGGTGTCGCCGTCCGGCGTACCGTCGCATTCGTGGTTGGCGGCGAACAGTTCGTTGTGGTCAATCCAGACGTTCGGCGAATCGTCAACGCGGATCATGTCGCCATCTTTGGCCCCGCCCGGCAGGTAGCCGATACGCATGTTTTGCACCACCACGTCGGAGGATTTCTTAATCCAGATACCGAAGTTGGCGGAAGAGCCGTTGGCGCCGATGATGGTGATGCCTTTGGTGAATTCTTTGATTTCCACACCGCGGGCGTCTTTGCTCCACTGGCCGCAGATATTGGCGGCAGCGGCGTTGATCAGCGAATCTTCGTTACCGGTATAGGTGATGACCAGCGGGTACGCGCCGCCTTTCACCTTTTTGCCGTTAGCATCCAGACGGGCCGCGGCGATGATATCGACGATATCCTGCATCGACGTCGCCGTTTTGCTGACGGCGCCTGTCGTGTTGCCGCCTGCTGTAACGGCGTAGCCGCCGGTGTCGGTGGCGGCCAGCAACGGTTGACTGAGTGCCAGTAGCAGTCCAGCGGTAATCGGGGTAATGAGTGATTTCATAGCGTGTGTTCCTTTTCTCTAAACCATAAATATGTTGCGGGCATGTGTTATTCCCTTCGCCCGTATTGAGGGTGGAGTCGGCATGCATTGGTAAGAGAAATCAAAGTATGCCGGCAGCCAGACTCATTTTTAGTGTAAAAATCGCACAATTCAATAATTGAAATGCCATTTCATTATCTGGATCGAAGAGATCTTTTAATAGTTTTGAGCAGGCTCACGCTAACGTGTTCCCATAATGAAAGCGGGGAATAATTGTTTAGTCATGCTCATGGTTTTGGTTTGGCATGAACTGTGAAATCGGTCACTGGCGTTCTGGATGGCTCGCCGGTTGACCTTGTTGCTGACGTCTGCTTCCTCTCTCCCGCATTTCGCCGTATTTCCACGCTGAACAGCCGCGCTCGCTAACCGGGCGATTCCTTACCCTGCTTTTATCGCTGAAATGAGCAGACGGAGAGGATATGCAACCAATTGATGAATTAACAATTTTGTCCGAAGGGATGCACGATGTGGTGCGAAGGCGAATTTTGCGGACCTACACCGCGCGTATGGAGGAGCAGCGGCGACATTTCGCCGGGTTTCAGACCAACCAACAGGGAGAGTTCGACGCCGGATTGCGCCCGTTGCTGGACATGAATCTGCTGAATCTGGGAGACAGCATGGAGCCCGGCGCCTATCAGGTTAACAGCAAGCGTTTTGAACGGGCGGTGCTGGATTATTACGCCCGGCTGTGGAACCTGCCGTCGCCGTACTGGGGATACCTGACCGCGATGGGGTCTACCGAAGGCAATCTGTTCGCGCTGTGGAATGCGCGCGATTTTCTGTGTGGCGCGGCTACCACGCACTGGCCGGCCATGACGCATGCGCGTTACGCGCCGGTGGTGCTGTATTCCGACCACAGCCACTATTCGCTGGCGAAAGCCTGCCGGGTATTGCAACTGGCGACGCCTGCCGAAGCCGGGCCGACGCTGGGGCGTTGCCCAATCAACGCCGGCGTGTGGCCGCGAGCGGTACCGTGCGACGACGCCGGGCGAATCGATGTGGAGAGCCTGCTGCAACTGGTGATGTTTTTTTATCGCTACCGGCGGCCGGTGATTGTCTGCCTGACCAGCGGCACCACCTTCAGCGGTTCCTGCGACGACTGGCCGCAGATTACCACGCAACTACGGCAGCGCCTGCCGCCCAATACGCCGCAGCAGCGCAGTTACTGGGTGCATGTGGATGGCGCGCTGTCGTCCAGTTATCTGCCGTTCTGGCCGGAACCGGAAGGGCGCCAGCTGGCGATTGATGCGCAGGCGGCGTCGCTGCACTCCATCTGCGCCAGCCCGTACAAATGGCTGAGTATGCCGTGGCCGTGCGGCGTGGTGATGCTGTCGGCGCCGTATCGCGCGGTGGCGCTCAGCCGCCCGAATTATATCGGCAGCGGAGACTCGACCTTATCCGGTTCGCGTCCCGGCCTGTCCGCGGTGGTGTTGTGGAACCAACTGTGTCGCCTCGGCGAACAGGGGCAGCGGGAGATGATCCGCCGCTGTCACGACATACAGCGCTACGCTCACCAGCAACTTCGGTACCTATTTGAACGGCTTGATCCCGGCCGGGAACGACTGTTTCTGCAACCGTTACTCAGCGGCTCGCTGATGGTGCAGTTCAGCGCGCCCAGTCCGTCCATCATCGAGCGTTTCTCGTTGTCCAGCGAACAACTGATGGTGCAGGGCAAGCCTGCGCTCTTCTGCCATCTGGTGGTGCTGCCGCATTGCCATCGGGCGCTGGTGGACAACCTGTTGTGGGCGCTGGGTCAGCCAGGCGCTTTTCCATCGGCCGGGGAGGTGTGAGATGCGGATTCTGTGGTCATGCTGCGGGCTTGTTTTGTTGCTTATGGGGTTGCCGGCGTGGTCCGCGCCGGCGGATAGCGCGGCGGATGCCCGCCCGGTGGATGTGAGTGTGAGCATTTTTATCAACAAGATCTATGGCGTGAACACGCTGGAGCAGACCTACAAGGTCGATGGCTACATCGTGGCGCAATGGACCGGAAAACCGCGCAAAACGCCGGGCGATAAGCCATTGATTGTCGAAAATAACCAGATCGAGCGGTGGATCAATAACGGATTATGGGTGCCGGCGCTGGAATTCATCAACGTGGTAGGCAGCCCGGACACCGGCAATAAACGCCTGATGCTGTTTCCCGACGGGCGGGTCATTTATAACGCCCGCTTTCTCGGCTCATTCAGCAATGACATGGACTTCCGGCTGTTTCCGTTTGATCGTCAACAGTTCGTGCTGGAACTGGAGCCTTTTTCCTATAACAACCAGCAGCTGCGGTTCAGCGATATACAGGTCTACACCGAAAATATTGATAACGAAGAGATCGACGAATGGTGGATTCGGGGCAAAGCCTCTACCCACATCAGCGATATTCGTTACGACCACCTGAGCAGCGTACAGCCCAATCAGAACGAGTTCTCCCGCATTACGGTACGGATAGACGCCGTGCGCAACCCGTCGTACTACCTGTGGAGTTTTATTCTGCCGCTGGGGCTGATTATTGCTGCGTCCTGGAGCGTGTTCTGGCTGGAGTCTTTCTCCGAGCGACTGCAAACCTCGTTCACTCTGATGCTGACGGTAGTGGCCTATGCGTTTTACACCAGCAATATTCTGCCGCGTCTGCCTTACACCACGGTCATCGACCAGATGATCATCGCCGGGTATGGCAGCATTTTCGCGGCGATCCTGCTGATTATTTTCGCCCACCACCGTCAGGCGAACGGCGTGGAAGACGATCTGTTGATACACCGCTGCCGCCTGGCCTTTCCTCTCGGGTTTCTGGCGATTGGCGGCGTGCTGATTATACGGGGGATTACGCTATGAGCGCTTCACCTTCACGGGCGGCGCTGGCGGAAGCGCTGTTCGCCAGCCTGATCTTTATCGGGCTGCTGGGATTCTCTACCTACATGGTCTACCACAAGTCGATCAGTACGCTGGAACAGGAGATCAAAATCGGGTTGTTGTCGAACGTGCGGGCGGCGGCCTCCACCCTGTCCGGCGATCGGCATCAGGACATTACCGCGCGCACCGTGCGCGATGATCCGGTTTATCAGCAACTGGCGGTGCAACTGGAACGCATTCGTCAGGCATCGCAGGATGTGCGCTACATCTATACCACGGTGCTGGATCAGGACAAGGTGCGGTTTGTGGTGAACCCCAGCCCGCAGAACGACAACGATGGCGACGGCCTGCCGGACCTGCCTCCGGCGTTGATGCAGGTGTATGACAACGCGCCGTCGGAACTGGTGGACGCATTGCGGCAGCACAAAGCTGCGGTGTCGGACCAGCCGTATCGGGACGAGTGGGGCTCTTTCATCAGCGCCTACGCGCCTTTTTATGACCAGCAAGGCGAGTTTCGCGGCGTACTGGCGATGGATCTGGAGCTATCGAGCTTTTATCAGCGGCTGGAAGCGCTCAATCAGGTATTTCGCAAGGCAATCAGCACCATTCTGTTTCTCGGGCTGGTTGTCGGGCTGGCGGTGTGGTGGATGCGGCGCAGCAGCCAGCAGGTCCGGGTGCAACTGGCAAGCCGCGAACAGGCCTACAGCGCGCTGCTGCACGCCACGTTGCCTTCACAACTGGAGCGATTGTATGACTGGCCGCTGCCGTTACTGTTCCTGCGCGGCGGCGACCATGACCGGCCGCCGGCGTATCTGGCGGCAACGGCTGCCGATCCTTGGCTGTCGGGAGGCGAGCAGGCACAGCAGGCAAGCCTGAGCGAGTGGTGGCGCAATGCGGCGCCGTCGCTGCTTCCCTGCCCGGATTCGGTGTTGGCGATTGCGTCGACTGAAGCGCTGGAGGCGCATTTTTCGCCAGACTGTTGTCACCGTTTCTGGCTGCAGAGCTTTCAACTGTGGCGGCAACTGGCGCAGCAACCGCTGACGATTGAGGTCAGCCAGAGGGAAGAGGCGTTGCTGTATTGGGTGCTGGATGTCCGGCTAACGCGGTGCGGCGAGCCGAACGGCGCTGTGACTGAGGAGCCGGACTGGTGGCGGCGTTTTCTGCGCTGGCAGGCGGAGGCGGAATCCGCGCAGGTGACGATCCGTCAGGTGACGCGCGGCCAGTTGTTGCTGAGCTGGCGAGTGCCTAAATATCCGGAGGCGCTATGATGCCGCGTTTACTACCGATACTGTTAATCGTGCAGACCTTCCTGATCCAACTGGTTTCCGGCATCAATTACGTCACCATTCCGGTGCTGATGAACCTGCAGGGCCATAATAATCTGTGGATCGGCGTGGCGATGGCCTGCGAAATCATTGGCGTGCTGCTGTTCCACCAGCGCCTAAGCCGCATCATCCAGCGGATGGGGTTGATGTGGTCGACGCTGCTGCTGGTGCTGTTGCGCGCCAGCCTGTGCGCCAGTATGGCGTGGCAACAATTTTACCCCGGCTGGCTGGTCAGCATTCTGGGATACGGTCTGTGTACCGGGATGCAGTTGATCCTGTTGCAGACCTGGCTGAATCAACTGCCGTTGCGACGGCGCGGCATCATCATGGGATTGTTTTCCGCCGCGCTGTCGCTGGGGGTGGCACTGGGACCGGTATTGCTGCAACTGACGCAGGTCTCCATGTCGCAACGGTTCTGGCTGACCGCGCTGCTCAGCCTGAGCGCGCTGCTGCTGGTGTGGATCGCCCACATCAATCCACTGTCGGGAACGGTGTCCGCGGTGCGTTTTCGCTTTGTCTGCCGCCATGCCCGCGCCATTCTGGTGTCCGCGCTGGTCGGCGGCGTCAGTTTCTACGGCCTGCCCAACTTCCTGACGCTGTATGGCATCAGCGACGGGCTGACGGAGGAGCGGGCGTCGTTGCTGATGACCATGTTCATGCTGGGCAGCGTCACGCTCGGGATGCTGGTCAGCCTGCTGTCGGATTGGGTAAACCGGCAGTGGATCGTGGTGTTCTGCATTTTCTGTTCGGTGGTTTGCGCAGTATTTCTGGCGCTGGCGGTGTATGCCGATTACGGCGCTACGCTGGTGCTGCTGTATATCTGGGGCGGTAGTATGGGCGGCGTTTACAGCATCGGCCTGTCGCTGATCGGCGATCGCTTTCATCCACAGCAGCAGATGTCCGCCAACATGAGCTACACCATGATGGATTCACTAGGCGGCATCGCCGGTCTGATTGGCATCGGCTTCATGATGGACCGTATGGGGCCGGAAGGCATGACGATGGTGCTGGTAGCGGTAGGTTGTGCGTTTCTCTGCTATTTGGTGTGGGAACTGGTCGAACACCAGACGCCTTTTCAATAAACGTCTCTTCTCAATGAGCCCGCACCGTACGGGCATTGCCCGCGGTGTTTTTCTTCCCGATCCCCGGCGTATTGCCGGGGACTGGTTCATCATGTCCTTATTTTCTCCGGGTTTACTGCATGTTCCCCTGCTTTTTGCCGATGTTTACCCAAGAGAGGGAGCGTGTTTCCTCTGCAAACTGACTGCGTCAAGCAATTGAGGAGGAAACCCGATGACTCTTGAAATCAGCCAGGAAAAATTAAAAAAGGTAATGACGGCGGCCGGTGCGGACGACCTCGCGCTGTTCCAGCCCGCGTTGCAGCAGGAGTGCAATGCGGCGGAGATCAACACCCCGCTACGTTTTGCGCACTTTGTCGCCCAGATCGCGCATGAAAGTAATGAACTGCGTGCGCGGGTGGAGAATTTGAACTACAGCGCCAAAGGGCTGCGTTCGGTGTTTGGGCGCTATTTCACCACCGATGAGATGGCCGCGCAGTGTGAGCGCAAACCGGAGTCGATCGCCAACATTGTTTACGCCAACCGGCTGGGCAACGGCGCGACGGAAACGGGAGATGGCTGGAAGTACCGCGGCCGGGGGTTGATTCAGCTGACGGGGCGTGACAATTACCGCACCTGCGGGAGCGCCATCGGCCAGGATTTGGTGACGAACCCGGATTTGATCAGCCAGAACCCGTCGGTGTCGGTGGCGGCGGCGATCTGGTTCTGGAAAAAGAACGGACTGAACGCGTTGGCCGATCAGGATGACGTCAATGGCATTACCCGTCGGATTAATGGCGGCCTTAATGGTCTGGCAGACCGTAAGGACTATCTGGCAAAAGCCAAGCGCGCTTTTGGTTGAGAAGCGGCCGGCGGTTCCAGTCTGGTAAGCGGGAATTCCGGGGTTGCAGGCAGCTCCGGTTTTATCAGAAACAGGCATTCGCCGCGCCGGAACGAATAATTATCCGTTTTACAAAGGAGATCGTCATTCAATAAACGTTCAGTATTTTATTTATCAGTTCTATGTAACCTACTGAGCTACATAGAACTGATAAAACTGATACTAAAGTGATACCAAAATATTTTTTAAGTAAGGCTACTATAAATTTATTAGCCTAAGATAAATGCTCAACTTGTCAGAACGTTTTTAAACAATAAAACGATGACGAGCATTTATTGAGAAATACCGTATTTGCTGTGTGAATGTTCTGCGCCAGTTCCAGAGTGAAAGAAAATATAACCGGAATGATTGCTGATAACTTGTGCGATAATCACGGTTGTTATTCTCTTGCAAACGGAATGGTATACAAACACCGGGGATTTTAAATTCCATATTCAGGAAAGAGAATGATGATGCACCCGTCGAACACTCATAATGCATTATTGAATAACCCACTTTCTGATTTACAGCAATTGGGGATAAATGGAGAAGGAATAAAAATCGGTATTATTGATGGCGCCATTGATTGCCAGCATCCGATATTAAATCATTTAAATATTGAATGCCTTTCTGTGCAGACAAATAAAAGCACCTCACACGGTACGGCTGTGGGCAGTATTATCGGTGGAAAGGGCGTTGGCATTGCACCGGCGGCAACCATTTTGAGTATTCCCGTCTTTCATGAAGACGAGTGGGGAAATATTCATGGCTGCTCTGAGCGTACGCTGGCGAAAGCCATTCGTGATGCTCGTTTAAAGGGGTGCAATATTATCAACGTTAGCGGTGCGTCATTATCGGTTAATGGCCAGGGAACGGATGAATTACGCAAAGCTGTCGACGATTGCGAAAAAGAAGGCGTATTGGTTATCGCCGCTGTCGGTAATGAAGGCCGTAATAGTGAGTCATTACCGGCGTCGATGGATTTTGTTTTAGCCGTCGGCGCTTGTGATAAAGAGGGATTGCCCGCCTCATTTAATAATTACGGGGTGAAGCTGAGAAAGAAAATGTTGCTGGCATCTGGTGTATCAATCCCTGTTGCTACGCCGAATTATGATCTGTCTGTTGTATCTGGTAGCAGTTTTTCTGCCCCGGTGGTGTCGGCGGTCTCGGCATTAATCATGAGGGCGATGAATGTAGCAAACGATCGTCGTGCGTCAAAAATGATTCGGGACGTGCTGTTTAACACAGCCACCCCACTCGTGTTGTCAACGGCAGGTAATCGGGAGTCTGTTGTATACCGATTAAATATTCAGAAATTATTCCGGCAAATAGCACAGGAATTCTATCACCAACCACCAAAAAGGATCACCACCATGTCAACTGAAGAGAAAATGGTTGAACCCGCCGCCGTGGAGCTGCTGGTTCCCTCGATTATCGACGCCCAGCAGGACATTCAGGATATCGAGCTGGATGACGATGAGGTGCTGGCGCCTTCCAGCCTGAGCCCGGAAGCGAGCGCCCCGTCGCGCGCCGCCGGCCTGTCGTTATCGAAAATCAGCGATCCGGCAGCCAATCACTATGTCCATGCTCCGGCCCGGCGGGTTATGCCGCAATCCTCGCTGCTGGATGCGCGCACGGTCCGCGATCAGGAAAAGATCTTTGTCATCGGCCAGGTCGGCTATGACTTCGGTACCGAAGCGCGGCTGGATTATTTTACCCAGGTGATGGGAAATAAAAGCGGCTACCCGTTTGACCCGGTGCAAATGGCTGAGCACTTGAATACCGGTGATAATGCGGAACAATCCAACGCGCTTATCTGGACGCTGAAAATTGACGGCATTCCGGTTTATGCCATTAAACCGGATGCTCAGTTCGCGGTGCTGGAATATGCCCGTTTGGTGGAGTTCCTGTACGAACAGGAAACCAAAGGCGTGGAGCGCGTTTCCATCGCCGGGATTATCAGCGGCGAAACCCGTTTGTTCAACGGCCAGGTGATCCCCACCATCAGCCCGGTATTACGCGGCATGTTCAACTGGGAATCCCAGGATATTTCCAAGATGCTGATGGGGGAAAGCGCCGTCGGCACGCCGAAATCCAAGGAACTGGTCAACTTCATCAACCGCATTTATTACGAACTGCGTAACCGGGGTTACGAGTCGAATGAACGCGCCATTAACTATGCGGCCACCAACGCTTATCAGATGAAGGAAATCTTCGACGACGCTTTCGGCGAAGGGTTATTCCTGAACAAGATCGGCGCGGAACGCAGCCCGGTCAGCCGTCCGGAATCCGATTGCTGGGACGTGGTGCTGGAATTCTTCAACCCGAAAGAACGCCTCACCGCCGCACGCAAACTGTATCGCTACACCATTGACGTCAGCGATGTCATGCCGGTCACCATCGGTACGCTGCGCAGCTGGCATGCCTATTAATATCGGCCTGCCGAACCATACCGTTTTTCAGCTTTGCCGCCAGTCGGTGGCATTAACCTGGGGATATCCCCAAAACGTAATGCAAATACACTCAAGGAGAAATAACCATGAAACTTCCAACCCAAGCACAGAATGTTAATCGCGCTAACCGTGTTGCCGAAGCCAAAGCGTCCGGCGTTAACCCGGCCTTCTGGGGCCAGGCGCTGAATCTGCTGAAAAAAGCAGGCCAGGGCGCGCTGTCCGGCGTACTGAGCTAATCAGTAATGGTGCATGACCGAATGGTCATGCACCATTTATTCATAATAAAAATAAATAATTAAATGTAGTCTGGTGTTAATTGTGTTGTCAAAATCAGGGGATATTAGGTTAGGTGAATTTACATCATAACTAATTGGTATGCTTTATTGTGGTTGGTGTGCGTAAATATCAACCTGTCGTGAG
The DNA here is from genome assembly GCF_003049805.1 of Dickeya sp. Secpp 1600. NCBI lineage: Bacteria > Pseudomonadati > Pseudomonadota > Gammaproteobacteria > Enterobacterales > Pectobacteriaceae > Dickeya > Dickeya sp. Secpp 1600. Next base: position 4,627,576 of record NZ_CP023484.1, on the reverse strand, counting down.
TGTGGTCTGGTATTTGGAAATGAAGCCATGAAAAGGTGTATTGATTTTGATTGCAGAGGGGAATGTATGTCTAACAACGGATTTATGGTGAACACAGCAGTGATCAAAGACCTCAGGTTAAAAAAAAATTAAGTCAGGAGGAACTGTCAGAACAAAGCCTTGAATCAAAGTGTTATATCTCTATCTCTACAATAAAAAGAGCGGAGTTAGGCAAGCCGATCTCCAGACAAACGTTGTATAAATTTGCAAAATTCTTTGATGTCACCGAGGAGAACCTCGTGCTGCAGTCACATGATCCCGCATCCTGTGATTTTAATTCTGATGAGTATAAATATATCGCATTTTTGTTTGCTGATTTATATCAGATGCTGGTTCTACGTGATGCGAATAAAATCTGATTGTAGATATAGAAAATAATATTTTAATGGTTTTAAGAATGATGCCGTTTTTATCATTGTGATAAGAGTGGTTGCATAAGAATAAAGTAATGGCCTATTCAGCGATACAATAGCGCCGAATATTTATTCGGCTGATTTTAATGCCGGCAGGGAATGCATTTATTTTTATCCCGATACAACGGTGATAATGAGTAAAAAATCAGTAAAGGGATTTACATTATTTTTACCAGGGTTTGTCCAGAGAGTCTGTCGACAGAATCTACGGATTCATTTTGATTGTCGAAATAGCGGTTTGAATGAGAAGGGCGTGTTGCAGAAGTCACGCCATTTCTTATGAAGGGGCGCATTTTATTACCTCAACTAATTTGACTGCAGGAAAACCAACGCACCTGCAGCTTGAAACATGACGGGGATATTGTGAAATGTGCACTGGCAGGAGTTGAATAAAGGATTTTCCCGTGAAAACAGAAAATATACTACCTGGTAAATTAAAAAGTATTCCTGCCGAAAAAATACCCCTCATGGGCTATTCGGTGGGGCGACATATCCCGGAATTTATCTTTTTGCCTTCGGTACTGCGTGACCGAATCGATCGGTTGATGTTATCCGGTAGACCCATTTTGCTTTCTGGCGAGCCGGGCGCAGACCTGTCTGAGATTACCGGCTATATTCGCGCCAGACTTCAGGCGTTGCAGGGGCGCTATGTCGAACTGAGCGGCGAGGGCGATCCAACGAAACGGCTGGAGGAGGCACTCGCCGCTATTCCCGACGATCGTCGGCTAACCTTGTGCATTCCTGGTTTTGATACGCTGACCGAACAGCAGCAGCAGAAGGCTCTGGCGTTGCTTCGGGTGGAACATGCCAGGCGGAGCGAGCTACGGCTGGTGTTCGGGCTGATTGCGGCGCCGGCGGAGAACAGCGCGTCGTCGGCGCAGCCTGCGGCGCAACTGGTGTCGGCATTTGGCTGCCAGTCGCTGTCAGTACCGGCCCTGAAAGGCCGAACGCAGGATATCGCCGAACTGGTTCATGCCGCCTGGCAGGCGTACCGTCAGTCAATCCGGCAGACATTGCATCCTGAGGTGCTGTTTCACCTGCATCATTACGACTGGCCCGGCAATGTGCGGCAGCTGTGGCACAGTATCGCCCGGCTGTTGATGCTCAGCGACGACGCCGAGATCGACCTGTCGCAGGCCAGTAGTATTCTGCCGCAAATCGTGGCGCGAACGGGGCAAGCGCCGTCAGGCGAGCGGCAACGGATCAACCGTTCATTATGCGATGCGGTGCTCAGCCGCGATCAGGACGCCCTGCAACAGTTTCACCCGTCGGTGATCAAAGCGCTGCTGTATCTGGGCGAGCATTTCCAGCAGGAAGTAACGTTGATTGAGCTGGCGGAAAATTCCCACATCAGCCCGTCGCATCTCTCCTATCTGCTCAAGCACAGCCTCCGGCTGTCGTTTAAGCAGATTCTGAATCAGACCCGCATCTTCTATGCCTGTCAGCGGCTGGAATGCCACCCCATGAGCCGGATCACCAATCTCTACCTGGATTGCGGCTATGGCGACCTGAGCCATTTTGAGAAGATGTTCAAACGCTATACCGGCGTTACGCCCATCGAGTTCCGGAAAAAATTCAACCCGGTGGTGCTGCGTGATGAAACCGGGTGACAGCCGACGCCCTTTCTTAACGTCCCCGGTCATGGCATGGCCGGGTTTTCCCCGGGATTGGCGCACATTTATTTATTTCCTTCTCCGGCTGTTTCAGATGTGCATCTGGACAACCGTGTCTTAACTCTTCAGACTCGACATCATTCCTTCTTCATCATGCTGTGTTAGGTATGATGTCTGCGACGAGCGTAACGCCATTCACCCGCTGATAGATAAAGATATGTTGCTACTTATCGACAACTACGACTCCTTTACCTACAACCTGTACCAGTATTTTTGCGAGTTGGGGGCGGAGGTGCTGGTCAGGCGTAATGATGCGCTGACTTTGGCGGACATCGAGCGGTTATCGCCGCAACGGCTGGTGATTTCCCCCGGACCCTGTACGCCTGATGAAGCCGGGATTTCGCTGGCGGCTATCCGCCATTTTGCCGGCACGCTGCCGATTTTGGGGGTGTGCCTAGGGCATCAGGCGCTGGGGCAGGCATTTGGCGCACGGGTGGTGCGCGCCCGTCAGGTGATGCACGGCAAAACCTCGCCGGTGCGGCACACCGGCCGCGGCGTGTTCGCCGGGCTGGCAAACCCGTTGACCGTCACCCGTTATCACTCGCTGATTCTGGAACAGGATTCGATGCCTGATTGTTTTGAGGTAACCGCCTGGACCGAGAACGACGCCGGAATGGATGAGATCATGGGAGTGCGTCACCGCTCGTTGCCGCTGGAAGGCGTGCAGTTCCACCCGGAAAGCATTCTCAGCCAGCAGGGGCATCAGCTACTGAAGAATTTCCTTGATTTATAGAGGGATAGTGGGAGCAAATCCGGCTTTATACCCGTCATGCTTCACGTTGCAGGTGTGCCGGCGTTATTACCAGGCCCTTCCTATTTAGGGCATGTCGGATTAATGATTGCGTATTTTTGATTTTTTATGCATATTTAATGACTATATTTTCACTCGAAAACCACGGATATCACAACGGGGCAGCAAATGGCGACAGAGAAAGCAGCAGTAACACGGGATACTTACGATAAGGTAATTCTTCCGGTTTATGCACCCGCGCAGTTTGTGCCGGTAAAAGGCAAAGGGAGCCGTGTCTGGGATCAGCAGGGCAAGGAATATATCGATTTCTCCGGCGGCATCGCGGTGACGGCGCTGGGGCACTGCCATCCGGCGCTGGTGACGGCGTTGAAAGAGCAGGGCGAAACCCTGTGGCACACCAGCAACGTGTTCACTAACGAGCCGGCGTTGCGTTTGGCCACCAAACTGATTAATGCGACCTTTGCTGACCGCGTCTTTTTCGCCAACTCCGGTGCGGAAGCCAACGAAGCGGCATTCAAGCTGGCTCGTCATTACGCCATTACCCGCCACAGCCCGTACAAAACCAAGATCATTTCGTTTTATCAGTCGTTCCACGGTCGTACGCTGTTCACCGTTTCCGTCGGCGGCCAGCCGAAATACGCCGATGGTTTCGGCCCGAAACCGGCGGACATCGTGCACGTGCCGTTTAACGATCTGGATGCGGTAAAAGCGGTGATGGATGACCACACCTGCGCGGTGGTGCTGGAACCGATTCAGGGCGAAGGCGGCATCACGCCTGCCACGCCGGCGTTCCTCAAAGGGGTTCGCGAGCTGTGCGACCAGTATCAGGCGCTGCTGGTGTTTGATGAAGTGCAGTGCGGCATGGGCCGCAGCGGCAAGCTGTTCTCTTATATGCATTACGGCATCACGCCGGACATTCTGACCACCGCCAAAGCGCTGGGCGGCGGTTTCCCGATCAGCGCGATGCTGACCACGGAAGAGATCGCGTCGGTAATGGCGGTCGGCACCCACGGCACGACTTACGGCGGCAATCCGTTGGCCTGCGCAGTGGCGGAAGCGGCGCTGGATGTGATCAATACGCCGGAAGTGTTGTCTGGAGTGGTGGATCGCCATGCGCGCTTTGTGTCCGCGCTGGAGAGTATCAACGCGCAGTACGATATTTTCGACGAAATCCGCGGCATGGGGCTGCTGCTGGGCGCGCAGCTGAAACCGGCCTGGCATGGCCGCGCCCGGGATTTCCTGGCGGCATCGGCGGATCTGGGGTTGATGGTTCTGGTGGCGGGGCCGGACGTGATTCGCTTCGTGCCGTCGCTGGTGATTACCCCGGAAGAGATCGATCAAGGCATGGCGCTGTTCGGAAAAGCAGTGGCGCAGGTGGTGAAAGGCGCGTAAGCCGCGATTTTTCTTTCCACTAAAACGACAAGAGCGTGCCTGGGCACGCTCTTTTTGATCCGGCTGATGTTGATCCGGTGGATGATAATCAGCGGGTGCCGTACACCACGATGGTTTTACCGTGGGCGGAAATCAGGTTCTGATCTTCCAGCATTTTCAGGATACGACCGACGGTTTCGCGGGAACAGCCGACAATCTGGCCGATCTCCTGTCGGGTGATCTTGATCTGCATGCCGTCCGGGTGGGTCATGGCGTCCGGCTGCTTGGCCAGGTTGAGCAGGGTTTGCGCGATACGACCGGTAACGTCGAGGAACGCCAGGTTGCCGACTTTCTGCGAAGTCACCTGCAGGCGGCGCGCCATCTGCGAGGACAACCGCATCAGAATATCCGGGTTGACCTGAATCAGCTGGCGGAATTTTTTATAGGAAATCTCAGCGACTTCGCAGGCAGTTTTCGCCCGGACCCACGCACTGCGTTCCTGCCCATCTTCGAACAAGCCAAGTTCGCCGATAAAATCGCCCTGATTCAGATAAGAAAGAATCATTTCCTTGCCTTCTTCATCCTTGATCAGCACGGCAACCGAGCCTTTCACGATGTAGTAAAGCGTCTCTGCTTTTTCACCCTGATGAATCAGAGTGCTCTTCGATGGGTACTTGTGAATGTGGCAATGAGAAAGGAACCATTCGAGAGTCGGGTCTGTTTGCGGTTTGCCGAGAACCATTCGCTGTTATCCTCTGTTGTAATTCACTGCGCAAATCACAGGGCTCAGAGTTCCCTGTACGGCGTGATAACATAGTTATAATTCAATTCCGTCCTGGCGGAATGACGTCAGGGAATAAATATACTGAGGCTGTCTATCGGATGACGCCAGTAAGCCGGCTGCGGGTCTTGCAGAGGCTCAACATACACCGGTTTACTTCTTCGTTTGTAACACAGGTTGAGTGTAGTGTCTTGTGTTGTCTCGCTTCAGCATGATTAAGCTCTGATTATCAGGCTTTTTTGTACATAAGCGGTGTAAAATTTCAAAAATAATTGATTGAGGGCAAACTTATGCAGGCTCGGGTGAAATGGGTTGAAGGGTTAACGTTTCTTGGCGAATCCGCGTCCGGACATCAGTTGCTGATGGACGGTAACGCCGGCGATAAAGCCCCCAGCCCGATGGAAATGGTGCTGATGGCGGCAGGCGGGTGCAGCGCCATTGATGTGGTGTCTATCCTGCAGAAAGGCCGTCATGATGTGGCGGACTGCGAAGTGCGTCTGACCTCTGAACGCCGTGCGGAAGCGCCGCGCCTGTTCACCGCCATCAACCTGCACTTTATCGTTACCGGCAAGGGGCTGAACGACAAGGCGGTAGAGCGCGCGGTGTCGCTGTCGGCGGAGAAATACTGCTCCGTGGCGCTGATGCTGGAGAAGGCGGTGACGATTACCCACAGCCACGAAGTGATCGCGCTCGACTGAATTGCCTGCACGCGGCGGCTAACTTCACCGCCCGCCGCGTCGCTTAATCAATATGATTACCTTCTACTAACCGCTGCACCAGCGGCATCATGATCAACTCCATCGCCAGCCCCATTTTGCCGCCCGGCACCACCAGCGTGTTGATGTGGGAAATGAACGAACCCTGCAGCATCGCCAGCAGGTAGGGATAATCAATGTGGTCCAGCCCCTGAAAGTGGATGACCACAAAACTTTCGTCCATCGACGGAATGGCTTTGGCGGCAAACGGGTTGGAGGTGTCCACCGTCGGCACGCGCTGAAAGTTGATATGCGTGCGGGAAAACTGCGGAGTGATGTGGGTGATGTAATCTTCCATCGAACGTACGACGGAATCCATTACCGCTTCGCGGGAGTGACCGCGCTCGTTGATATCGCGCACCAGCTTTTGAATCCACTCCAGGTTGACGATCGGCACCACGCCGACCAGCAGGTCGACATGCTGCGCCACATCGTGCTGGTCGGTGACTACGCCGCCGTGCAACCCTTCGTAGAACAACAGATCGGTCGGTTCCGGCATCGGCTCCCACGGGGTGAAGGTGCCCGGCACCTGATTGTAGGGAATCGCCTCGTCGTAAGTGTGCAGGTATTTGCGGGTCTGGCCGGTGCCGCTGTGGCCGTATTCGATAAAGGAGTGTTCTAGCTGGCAGAAGTCGTTCGCTTCCGGCCCGAAATAGCTGATGTGGCGGCCCAAATCCCGCGCCTTGCGGATCGCCATATCCATTTCCGGCCGGGTGTAACGGTGATAGCTGTCGCCATCCACCAACGCGGCGCGAAGATTCAGTTGCTGGAAAATCTTGCGAAACGCCAGACTGGTGGTGGTGGTCCCCGCACCGCTGGAGCCGGTGACCGCGATAATTGGATGCTGGTGCGACATGGTGTGCAACCTCCGGTGAATGGTGCAACCTCCGGTGAATGGTGCCAACTCCGGTCAGAGATATCTGATAATTGTTAGCATGTTTATACCGCGGTGACACGCCAATTTACGTTTTTAAGCGATTGATTCAGGGCTGATACCGTTCACCGCTGCTGAGCTGACTGCGGGGCATGATATTGACGGTTTCATGCAGTTCAGACCAGACCAACACCACGTCGCCCTGCGCCAGTTGCTGGCGTACATCGGCCACTTTTTCATCCAGCGTTCGCTCCTGCTCGCCGTAGTCGGTCCCTTCGCGCAGGACGAACGATTCAATCAGGTTTTGCAGCGTTTCCGACGCCAGTTCTTGCCAGGGAATGATCATGCGTTCTGCTCCAGATAAGGGGTAAACCAGTCGGGAATACGGTGTTCCAGCCACAGTTCGGGTTTGCGCCATGACCCACCGACAAAGCCGACATGGCCGCCGCATTCCGTCAGTTGGTAGTCGATGTTGGCCGGCAATTGCGATGTATCGGGGATCACGGCCGGCGTCATGAACGGGTCGTCTTTGGCCTGAATGATCAACAACGGCTGGCGGATGTGCGATAACCGCGGCAGCGCGCTGCTGCGCCGGTAGTAGTCCGTCGCGCCGGTAAACCCATGCAGTTGTGACGTCACCAGGTCGTCAAACTCCCGCAGGCGATGTACCTGACGTAGCCGTTCGGCGGAAATCGGCAGGCTGCCGGGGTAGGCGGAGAGCTTGCGCAGGGCGCTGCGGCGCAACAGATTAAGCAGATACGACTGGTACAGCCGGGAAAAGCCGTGCTCCAGACGGTGGCTGCAAGGCTCCAGCATCAACGGCGCGGAGACGATAGCCGCGGCGTTCAGCGTGCCGGGCGCGTCCTGACCGCTCAGCAGGCAAGCCAGCATGTTGCCGCCCAGCGATACCCCGACCGCCGCCGTGGGCGCGGCGCCCAGCGTCTGGTTCAGCCAGTGCAGAAAATAGCGGGCGTCTTCGGTTTCGCCGGCGTGATAGGCGCGCGGCAGGCGGTTGGGCTGCCCGCCGCAACCGCGAAAGTGCATCACCACCGCCAGCCAGCCGCGCCGCTGGCAGGCGGTCATCAACCCGTGGGCGTAAGGGCTGTGGAAACTGCCCTCCAGACCATGAAACAGCACCACGCGAGGTTTGTGTTTCGCCTGAGCCGGCGTTTCGCTCCAGGCGAGATCGACAAAATCCCCGTCCGGCATAGTCAGCCGCTGCCAGACCGGTTTCAGCGCCGGATGGCGTCGAAGCAGGCGCGGCAGCAGAGTCTGCAGATGGGGATTGCGCACGCCCGGCAAGGGCTGAAAACACTCGCTACGGTGAGAAGAATTATTCATAACCAGAAAGCCATGATGAAAAGGTGTCGTGATGCCCGTGGCGGCGATGCCTGTAGCGGCATCGCGAAAAGCTTGTCTGCATCACATCACGCTGCTAGGTTGTGACGTCCCTTCTGTTACAGGATTGTCGTTTCATGGAGCACTTCAGTCTGTTTCTTTCAATGCTCGGTTTCTTGTGGGTCGCCGCCATTACGCCCGGCCCCAATAATATGCTACTTACCGCCTCCGCCGCCAATTTTGGCGTATTGCGTTCTATGCCGTTGATGCTGGGCATCATGGTCGGCATGCAAAGCATGTTGCTGCTGGTGGCGCTGGGGCTGGGGAGCGTGATCCTGCTTTATCCGTCGCTGCATTTGGCGTTGAAGGTGCTGGGCAGCGCCTATCTGCTATGGTTATCGTGGAAGATCGCCACCGCGGCGTATGAAAAACTGGATACCGACACCGCGCCGTCGGCGCCGATACCGCTGTATCAGGGCGGGTTGCTGCAATTCCTCAATCCGAAGGCCTGGCTGATGGCGTTGGGCGCGGTGGCGGGGTTTAGCCTGGCAGGCGACGGTTACGCAGGGTCGGTGGTGGCTATCAGCATTGCGATGGTGTGCGTCAATTTCGTGGCTGGGGTTATCTGGCTGGGATTCGGCGCGATGATCGGCCGCTTGTTGCGTAGCCCGCGCGCCTGGAAGATTTTCAATCTCGCGATGGGGTTGCTGACGGCGACCTGCGTGCTGATGATCTGGCATTGATGGGTGCGGCGGGCCGTACGTTGCCCGCCGTTTGGACGTGAAGTCGGGTTTTTACCCCTGGCTTTCCGCGTCGCGCAGCAACTGCTCCAGTTGCTCCTGCGCATCCAGCCAGGCCATTTCGGCGTTTTCCAGATCCGCTTTCGTCGCGCTTTGCTTTTGCAGGCACTCGGTCAGTTCGCTTTTACGGCTGACGTCATAAAGCGCGCTGTCGGCCAGGCGTTCTTCCACTGCGGTCAGCGCGGTTTGCAGTTTCTCCATCTGTTGTTCCAGTTGGGTAATCTGCTTGCGCAGCGGTTGGGTCAGCGTGCGTAGCTCGGCGTCGCGCCGTTTCTGATCCTTCCTCGACTGAGCGCTGTTGGCGGCGTTGTCTCTGGAAGCGGATTCCGTTGCGTTATCCTGCTTCTGCGCATCCAGCAGCCATTGCTGGTAATCCTCCAGATCGCCGTCAAACGGTTCGACCTTGCGGTCGTGCACCAGATAGAGATCGTCGGTGGTGGATCGGATCAGGTGACGATCGTGAGACACCACGACCAGCGCGCCTTCGAAGTCGATCAACGCCTCGGTCAACGCCTGACGCATGTCGAGATCCAGGTGGTTGGTCGGTTCGTCGAGCAGCAGCAGGTTGGGGCGCTGCCAGACGATCAGCGCCAGCACCAGCCGTGCTTTCTCGCCGCCGGAAAAGCGCTCGGTAGGCTCGGTCACCTTGTCGCCCCGGAAATCAAAACCGCCGAGGTAGTCGCGCAACTGCTGCTCGGTTTCCCGTTCCGCCAGCCGGACAAGGTGCTGCAACGGCGACTCGTCGGGACGCAGGAACTCCAACTGATGCTGGGCGAAATAGCCGAGACGCACGCCTTTGGCCAGGCCGATGTCGCCGCTGAACGGCTGAAGCTCGCCCGCCAGCAGCTTGATGAGCGTCGATTTCCCGGCGCCGTTGTGGCCGAGCAACCCGATGCGCGAACCGGGCACCAGATTGAGTTTGATGGAATCCAGAATCAGACGGTCGCCGTAGCCCGCGCTGACTTTTTCCATCCGCAACAGCGGGTTGGGCAACGCTTCCGGCGCCCGGAAGCTGAAGCGGAATGGGTTGTCGACGTGGGCCGGGGCGATAAGCTCCATGCGTTCCAGCATCTTGATACGGCTTTGCGCCTGCTTGGCCTTGCTGGCTTTGGCGCGAAAACGGTCGATGTAGTGCTGCAGGTGGGCGACCCGCTCCTGCTGATGCTGGTACATCGCCTGCTGTTGAGACAGGCGGGTGGCGCGCTGCTGCTCGAACGAGGTGTAGTTGCCGGTGTATTCGAACAGGGTTTCCTGCTCGATATGCAGAATCCGGTTGGCGATCGGGTCGAGAAAATCCCGATCGTGGGAGATCAGCACCAGCGTGCCGGGATAGTTCTTCAGCCACTTCTCCAGCCAGATCACCGCGTCCAGATCCAAGTGGTTGGTCGGCTCGTCGAGTAGCAGTAAATCGGAACGGCAAATCAGCGCCTGCGCCAGATTCAGGCGCATACGCCAGCCGCCGGAGAAGTCGCTGACGGGCTGTTGCAACTGTTCCTGCTGAAAGCCGAGCCCGTTGAGCAGGCTGGCGGCGCGGGCCTGAATCGACCAGGCCTGAACGGCGTCCAGCTTGCCGTGCAGGGTGGCGATGGCGTTGCCGTCGTTGCGGGCATTCGCCGCGTCCAGGTCGGCTTCCAACTGGCGGAACTCGCGGTCGCCGTCGATCACGTAATCAATCGCCGATCGCGCCAGCGCCGGGGTTTCCTGATTGACCCACGCCAGCGCCCAGTTTTGCGGAAAGGTTACGCTGCCGCCGTCGGCGCTGATTTCCCCTTTCAGCAACGACAACAGGGTTGATTTGCCACAGCCGTTTTTACCGACCAGGCCGACTTTTTGGCCGGGGTTGACGGTAGCGGTGGCGTTGTCCAGCAGTACCCGGGTACCGCGTCGAATTTGCAAGGAGGAGAAAACAATCATAACGCGCCAAATGTTCAAATATGTTAAATTACCGATCGGGTATCAGGACTGCCGTGTCCTGTTTTATTGCTGCGCAGCATGGTAGCCGAAAATACCTGCAATGACGACGCTTTGGAGGGGAATGATGTCGCAGCCACCAAAAATTTTGCTGCTGTTTGCCCATCCGGAATCCCAGGATTCGGTCGCGAATAAGCTGTTATTACAATCCGCCCGCCAGCTCGGGCATGTCACCGTGCACGATCTTTACGCGCACTATCCTGATTTTTTTATCGATATTCATCATGAGCAGCAGTTGCTGCGCGAGCATCAGCTGATCGTGTTTCAGCATCCGCTTTATACCTACAGTTGCCCGGCTTTGTTGAAAGAGTGGCTGGATAGGGTGCTGACCCGCGGCTTTGCCAACGGGGTCGGCGGTAATGCGCTTGCCGGAAAATACTGGCGATCGGTGGTGACGACCGGCGAGCAGCAAGACGCTTACCGGTCTTCGGGTGTGAATCGTTACACGATGGATGACGTATTGAGACCGTTTGAAATGACGGCGACCATGTGCCACATGCACTGGCTGTCGCCGCTGGTGATTTACTGGGCCCGGCGCCTACCGCCGGATGTATTGCAAGAGCATGCCAGAGCCTATGGCGACTGGCTGGCGTCGCCATTTCCGCGTGGAGAATCCTAGCACATGGAAACCTCTTCTTTGCTGAATGCCGGCGTGCTGTTTCTGTTTGTTGCCGTGTTGATGGTGCCGATTGCCGCCCGTTTGGGAATCGGCGCGGTGCTGGGGTATTTGCTGGCCGGTATCGCCATCGGTCCGTGGGGGTTAGGCTTCATTCGTGATGTGGAAGCCATCCTGCATTTTTCCGAGCTGGGCGTGGTGTTCCTGATGTTTATCATCGGTCTGGAACTGGACCCGGCCAAGCTGTGGCGGCTGCGGCGTTCTATTTTCGGCACCGGCGCGGCGCAGGTGCTGTTGAGCGCCGCGGTGCTGGGCGGCGCGCTGTATCTGAGCCAGTTTTCCTGGCAGGCGGCGCTGATTGGCGGTATTGGACTAGCGATGTCTTCCACCGCCATCGCGCTGCAGCTGATGCGCGAAAAAGGCATGAACCGCAACGAGTCCGGCCAGCTCGGCTTTTCCGTGCTGCTGTTTCAGGACCTGGCGGTGATCCCGGCGCTGGCGCTGATTCCGGTGATGGCGGGCGTGCAGGGCGAGCTGGATGACTGGCGTCAGGTGGTGCTGAAGGTGGTGGCGTTCGGCGGCATGTTGATCGGCGGCCGCTATCTGGTGCGTCCGCTGTTCCGTTTTATCGCCGCCTCGGGCGTGCGGGAAGTGTTTACCGCCGCCGCGCTGTTGCTGGTGCTGGGCTCCGCGCTGTTCATGGACGCGCTGGGGCTGTCGATGGCGCTCGGTACCTTTATTGCCGGCGTCCTGCTGGCGGAAAGCGAATACCGTCATGAACTGGAAATTTCCATTGAGCCATTCAAAGGGCTGTTGCTGGGACTGTTCTTCATTTCGGTAGGGATGTCGCTCAATCTCGGCGTGCTGTACGCCAATATCCTGATGGTGCTGGCGGGCGTGGCGATCCTGGTGGTGGTGAAAGGGTTTATTCTGTACCTGCTGGCGCGGTTGTACGGGCTGCGTTCCTCCGAACGCCTGCAGTTCGCCGGGGTGTTGAGTCAGGGCGGTGAATTCGCTTTTGTGCTGTTTTCCTCCGCCGCCACCCACAAAGTGCTGAAAGGGGCGCAGTTGCCGCTGCTGCTGGTGACGGTGACCCTGTCGATGATGGTGACGCCGATCCTGATGCAGTTGATCGACCGTATTCTGGCGCGCCGTTTCAATGCGCAGGAAGAGCCGGACGAAACGCCGTACGTGGAAAACGATGAGCCGCAGGTGATCGTGGTGGGATTCGGTCGTTTCGGGCAGGTGATCGCCCGTTTGCTGATGGCCAACAAAATGCGCATCACCGTGCTGGAGCGCGATATCAGCGCCGTCAGCCTGATGCGCAGCTACGGCTACAAGGTCTATTACGGCGACGCCACCGAGCTGGAGTTGTTGCGCGCCGCCGGCGCGGCACAGGCTCAGTCCATCGTGATTACGTGTAATGAGCCGGAAGACGCGATGACCATCGTGCATCTGTGCCAGCAGCATTTCCCTCACCTGGAAATTCTGGCCCGTGCGCGCGGCCGTGTGGAGGCGCACGAGTTTTTGCAGGTCGGCGTGACGCAGTTCTCGCGCGAAACCTTCTCCAGCGCGCTGGAGCTGGGCCGCAAAACGCTGATCTCATTAGGGATGCATCCCCATCAGGCTTACCGGGCGCAACAGCATTTCCGGCGGCTCGACATGCGCATGCTGCGCGAACTGATGCCGCAGCGCCAAGGCGATGTGGCGCAGATTTCCCGCGTTAAGGAAGCCCGCCGCGAGCTGGAGGATATCTTCGAGCGCGAAATGCTGCGTGAGCGACGTCGACCGGACGACTGGGACGAACACTAGGCGCATTCGCGGCGTACCGCAGTATGCCGCGAACGCAGACCATCAGGATACATCAAGAAAGGGAGCCGGAGGGCAACCATGCGGAAACGTTTTATTGCCGGGGCGGTATGCCCGAAGTGCCACTCGCAGGATACGCTGGCGGTGGGGCGCGAGGGCGACGATGAGGTGGTGGTGTGCGTGCACTGCGGTTATCAGCAGAGCCAGTCGGAAACGCCGCCAAAAGCCGCCACCCCGCCTGCCGGCGAAATCATCGGTATGTTTCGCCCGGAATAGGGCGACACAAGCCTTAAGTCATTGCTGCCGGCCAGCTTTGCCGGGATAGTTTATCGCAGACAGTTTTTTTATCCCGGACAGTACATGGGGACGTTTTTCCGCTACAATTTGCGCAAAATCGATTTCCAACGCTAGGAGATATCATGAAAGTAGCAAAAGACCTGGTGGTCAGCCTGGCCTATCAGGTACGTACGGAAGATGGTGTATTGGTTGATGAGTCTCCGGTGAGCGCACCGCTGGACTATCTGCATGGTCACGGCTCGCTGATTTCCGGTCTGGAAAAAGCGCTGGAAGGCCGCGATGTGGGCGAGCGTTTTGACGTCAGCGTCGGCGCCAACGATGCCTACGGCGAATATGATGACAATCTGGTTCAGCGCGTGCCGAAAGACGTGTTTGTCGGCGTGGACGAGCTGCAGGTCGGCATGCGTTTCCTGGCCGATACCGATCAGGGTCCGGTGCCGGTAGAAATCACCGAAGTGCAGGACGATCACGTCGTGGTTGACGGCAACCACATGCTGGCGGGTCAGAACCTGAAATTCAACGTGGAAGTGGTCGCTATCCGCGAAGCGACGGAAGAAGAACTGGCGCACGGCCATGTACACGGCGCGCACGATCATGACCACGATCACGACGGTTGCTGCGGCGGCCACGGTCATGATCACGACCACGATCATGACCACGGTAAAGGCGGTTGCGGCGGTAACGGCGGCTGCGGTTGCCACCACTGATTTGCCCTTCCCCGAAAAGGCCGCGTTTGCGGCCTTTTTCTTTTTTGTGTCAGGGGTTGAGTTGTCAGGGCACGATCGGCGCTTTGGTTTTTTGCAGTGAACGCATGAACGTGTCGTTCAGATGCAGGTGCTGTTCCACCAGTGTCGGCGGCGTGAGCGCCAGCCATTGATTCAGGGAGATGTCCGCGTAGTGGTCGCTCTTGAACAGTTCCAGAAAGCGTAGTGGCGTGGTGCCGGTGTTCTCCACATAGTGCCCCATAGCGAACGGCACATAACCGACGTCGCCGGCCCGAAAATCGAACGTTCGCGCCTGCCCGGACGAAGCAAATACCCCCATCCGTCCTTCCCCTTCGAGATAGTACTGCCATTCGTCATTGTTGGGGTGCCAGTGCAGTTCCCGCATCGCGCCGGGCTCCAGCTCCACCAGCGCGGCGGCGATGGTTTTGGACACTTTGAACACCGAGGAGTCGGTAATGCGCACCGTGCCACCCTTCATCTTGATTGGGGTTTGCGCCAGCATGCGGTGACTGAATGGGTTGGCGACCTGACCGGCGCCGCCAAACGCGCCTTTGTCGATCGACCCCGGCACCGGCGCGGCAAAGATGTACTCTTCGGACGGGCTGGGCAGATGGCTGAAGGTTTCTACCGGTACGCCGAAGTTTTTTGCCAGCACCTCCGGCGGTACATGTTTGAACCAGTCGCTAAGTAAAAAGGTGCTGTCTTCGTCGAAGTTACCGCTGTCAAACGCCAGCAGAAATTCACAGCCATCCGGCCCCAATCCCTGAATCGAGTGCGGTACGCCGGGCGGGAAGTACCATAAATCGCCGACGCCCAGATCGTCGACAAACCAGCGTCCCTCGGCGTCGATGGCGGTGATGCGGGCATTGCCGTACAGCATATAAGCCCATTCGCCTTCCTTGTGCCAGTGCAGTTCACGGATGCCGCCGGCGTTGAGGCGCATATCAACGCCGGCGATGGTGGTGGAAATGCCCAGTTCTCGCTGCGTCACCTGACGCGTCCAGCCGCCGCTGCCTTTGCGTATGTGTGCGTCGCTAAAAGAAAAACGCAGGTTGGGCAGGGTGCCGTTGTCGGTCAGTGGCGGGTTGACCAGGTCCGGGTTCTGCGCTTGCCGCAGCGGGTTTTGCGGGCCGGGATCATTACCGCCCTGGCCGTTGCCGGTCCACGGAATGGCGTTGTCTTGCGCATGCAGTTTACCGGCGGCCAGCGCGACGGTTCCACCGACAGTAAACGCCATAAAGTTTCGACGAGTTAATGCATTCATTAGCGACTCCCTTGCTGAGTGATCGTGGTGTCATGATTGACGTGGGTATCATTCGAATGTGTTTTTCCGTGTGGGCACATCACTACCCACAGCCGGTTACAGTTAAACGTTATTTATTCTTGTGGTGGAGAGATGTCGTTTCATCCCTTTAGGGAAGGCGAGTTGTAAGGATGTGTTGGCAATAAATATAAATATAATTTATGTGTTTGCGGTGAGTAATGGTGAAAAAACAGGCTGGTTGATTTTTTGTTTAATTAATGTGTCTTTTTTGTTTTATGAAGAGCACGTTCTGATAAAAACAGCTTGGGCGGGTTGGTTGGGGGGATAAATCAGGCCGATGTGGTTCAGTCATACTCGTTTACACGTTGTGTACCCGTCCGGGCAAAACCGTCCATCATAAAAACCGCATCATCATGAAAACCCAACGCCTCCCGTGGGAGGCGTTGAAAGCACATCAGTCAGCGACGCCGGTCACTCTTTTCCCATCAGCATTGCGTCCTGCGGGGCATTGTCGCGCTGGGAACGCGTCATCAGGAAATAGCTGTAGCCCGTCAGCATCAGCACGATGAACAAGCCGCCAATCACCGGGTTAAACCACAGCATGGCTATCAGGCACACCACGGACAGCGCCAGTGCGATAGCCGGGATGATCGGATAGCCCGGCGCATGGAAAGTACGATGCAGGCCCGGTTCGGTACGACGCAGGCGGAACAGACTCAGCATACTCATCATGTACATTACGTTGGCGCCGAACACCGCCATGGTGATCATCGCGGCGGTCAGGCTCATCCCCTGCAGGTTGATCCAACTGTCGCTGAAGATAGTAGCGATGCCAATCACGCCGCCGGTCAGAATGGCGCGGTGCGGCGTCTGAAAACGGGACAACTTCGCCAGACCGGCGGGCAGGTAACCGGCGCGGGCCAGCGCGAAGAACTGGCGGGAATAGCCGAGGATGATGCCGTGGAAACTGGCGATTAGCCCGAACAGCCCGATCCACACCAGCATGTGCATCCAGCCGGAGTTTTCACCCACCACGGCTTTCATCGCCTGCGGCAATGGGTCGTTGATGTTAGACAGGGTGCGCCAGTCGCCCACGCCGCCAGCCATAATCATGACCCCGAGCGCCAGCACCACCAGCGTGATGATGCCGCTGATGTAGGCTTTGGGGATGGTGCGCTGCGGATCTTTGGCTTCCTCGGCGGCCATGGCGGCGCCTTCAATCGCCAGAAAGAACCAGATAGCGAAAGGAATGGCGGCGAAGATGCCGGAGATAGCCGGGCTGCCGAAATTATCGCTGCCGGCCCAGCCGTTGGCGACAAAGTGGCTGATGCTGAAACCCGGCGCCACCACGCCCATGAACACCAGTAGCTCAATGACCGCCAGCACGGTGACAAACAGTTCGAACATCGCCGCCAGTTTCACGCCCAGAATATTCAGCGTCATGAAGATTAGATAAGCCCCGGTGGCCGCGTAGCGCGGATCCAGCGACGGATACTGCACGTTGAGATAGGCGCCGATAGCCATCGCGATCGACGGCGGGGCGAAGACGAACTCGATCAGGGTCGCCATGCCGGCAATCAGGCCGCCGGTTTCGCCGAAGGCGCGGCGGCTGTAAGCGAACGGGCCGCCGGCGTGAGGAATGGCGGTGGTCAGCTCGGTAAAGCTGAAAATAAAGCAGGTATACATGGCGGCGATAATCAGGGTAGTGACGAGAAAGCCTAATGTTCCCGCCACGCCCCAGCCGTAGCTCCAGCCAAAGTACTCGCCGGAAATCACCAGACCGACGGCGATTCCCCACAGATGAAGCGTACCCAGGGTGGGTTTTAACTGCATTGTCATGACGCTCTCCCCTACAAGACGCGGGATGAAAACAGCCGGTTTTCATCACCCCTATTTATAAGAATCAGTTAGTTATAAAAACCATCGGGTTGTAACAACCGTTTGCTGTTGTCTGCGACGGGCACGCCCGCTAGGTCCGCATGTTTCGATAATGCCGCTGACGGTCGGCCGGCGACTTGACATCCGCGCGGAGATTTTTGCGCTCTGCGGTCAAACCGGGGGAATTCGACCGGGAGGTGTCGCGTACGGTCAATTTGCGGCATTGCGACGTCAAGCATCGTAACGGGAGTGATCACATCCTGAGAGCCGATCACCCGGATAGCACCCGGTCTGGCCCTCTTTGGATGAGATAACACGTATGGCAGAACAGGACATGGCAGAGCAGTACATGGCAGAGCAGTACGATACCCTTGATAACACCACCCTGGACCAACTGGCCGCGCTGGCCATGACACGTTACCCACCTGCATTGCAGGGGCAGCTCGCCCTGCTGTGTCGTTCGGAAAACGCCACCTATCGGCTGGTCGCGGGCGGTAAACGTTACGCGATGCGCATTCATCGGCCTGGCTATCATCAGCGCGAGGATATTGCCGGCGAACTGTCCTGGCTGGATGCGTTGCGGGAAGAAGGGATTACGGTGCCGCAGGCGCTGACCGGGCTGGATGGCGAAACGGTGCAAACGGTGACGACGGCGGATGGCACGGTGCGCAATGTGGTGCTGTTTCACTGGATTGAAGGCGAGATGCCAACCACGGCAGTCGATGCCGCCGCCTTTGAACAACTGGGCGTGATCACCGCCCGTTTGCATCAGCACAGTCGCCGCTGGGCGCGTCCGAGCGGCTTTCGTCGTCTGGTCTGGGACCATGACACCATGGTGGGGGCGCACGGTCACTGGGGACGCTGGCAGGACGCGCCCAACCTGAAAGCGGAAGACCACGGCATCATCGAGGAAACGCTGGCGCAGGTGCGCGACGCGCTAACGCACTACGGCAAAGATAGCCAGCGTTATGGCCTGATTCACGCGGATTTGCGCCTGACCAATCTGCTGTTGCTGAACGGCGAAACCCGGGTGATCGATTTTGACGATTGCGGCTTCAGTTGGTATCTGCACGATTTGGCGGCGGCGATCAGTTTCGTGGAGCACCACCCCAGCGCGCCCGCGTGGGTGGAAGGCTGGCTCAGCGGCTATCAGCGCGTCTGTCCGCTTAGCGAGGCGGATCGGGCGGTGATCCCGTCGTTGTTGATCCAGCGTCGTATCCAGTTGATGGCCTGGGCGGGTTCTCATAGCCAAACCGAACAGGCGATCGGCCTGGGAGCGGACTGGAGCGATCACACCGTGCGGTTGTGTCGTCGCTATCTGGACAAGGAAGCGCTGCCGGTCGGCGCCTGAGCCGATCGTCGCGGCAACTGCACCACAACAGCGCACCGTGGGATCGCCGTGGTGCCGCTCTGTCTTACGACGCCAGTTAAATCAGTGGCTTGTGAATGGTATGGAAATTGCAGGTCTATGATATTTCGTCGGTTGTGTGTGAGGCAGGAATCATGGAAACCACGTCTTTTCGGCTGCCGCCGGTCGCCGGGCTGCCCATCGGGCACCGGGGCGTTCTGGCCGCCGCCGCATCGGGCCTGACCGATTTTATCGGTGAAAAAGGCGGTGATGCGGACCGCATTCTGGGCATCAGCGGCATCAACCCCGAACTGCTGGCTTGCCCGACGCTCAGTGTCGGGCTGGTGAATTACTGCCGGGTGCTGGAGGAAGCCGCCCGCTATTCGGATTGCGATAATTTCGGGCTGCATTACGGCCGGCAGTTCAAGCCGCAGGCGCTGGGGTTGATAGGCTATGTTGGGTTATGCAGTGCCACTCTGGAGCAGGCATTGCATAACGTAGTCAATGCCTTTCCCTTTCATCAGCACGATACGCTGATCCGTCTGGTGGACAAGGGCGACTGCTGGCGTTTCGACTATCAGGTGCGTCACGGCGCCATCCTGCACTGCCGTCAGGATGCGGAACTGACGCTGGGGATGATGTTGAACCTGATTCGTCATGCGGCCGGCAAAAACTGGGCGCCGCGGGAAGTGCATTTTGAGCATCCTCGCCCTGAACAGTGGCATGAGCACTGCAAGGCGTTCGACGCGCCGGTTTACTTCGATCAACCGTTCAATTCTCTGCTGATCCCCAAACGCGACCTGATGCGAGCCATGCCGGATCATGATCCGCTGTTGCTGCTGGTGGTGCAGGATTCCCTGCGCCGGCTGAACAGCGACGTTCCCCAGCAGAGCGTGGTGGATATGGCGCGCGCCCGACTGCGTCAGGTGTTGCCGCAAGGCGAGCCGTCGCTGGAAGAGGTGGCGGAAAACATCGGTCTATCGAGCTGGTCGTTGCAGCGGCGGCTGAAAGACGAAGGCATTACTTTCACCCAACTGGTGGAGAAGGTGCGTTGCGAGATGGCGACCCATTATCTGCAGCAGCGTCAGCTGTCGATTTCCGAGATGGCGTTCCTGCTGGGTTACTCTGAGGTCAGCGCTTTCTCCCGCGCGTTCCGTCGCTGGTTCGGCATCAGCCCGCGGCAGTGGCGCAAGGCATAGTCTGTCGCGATCGGCGGGTCACGATGACCGGGTTAAGCGATGACAGGGTTAGGTCATACGACGACTGGGTTAATAGTGCGGCGGCGGCGTCTCTTCCGACTGCGACGCAATCATTGATGGCGATGTCGCCCGCAGTTTTTCGGTCATTAGCCGCAGTTGTTCGCGCAGCCTGACCATTTCCAGTTCGTGCTGCACGACGGTCTGGTTCAATTCTTCAATGGTGACCTCCTGAAAAGCCAGACGACTTTCCAGTAATTCGAGCCGTTGTTCCAGTGCTGACAGTGACATCTTTATTTCCTCCCGTGCAGTGTGCGCAGAGTGTGTCAGAAAGCGGAAAGTTCTGGTAGCAAAACCATACGCCGTCGGGCGTAAATCCTGGCATTCAGAATTTTTCGCTATCCGGTGCGGCGCGTCGTTGTATTGTCTTTGCGCGCAACGTTATAGTAGCTGGCGAAATGTTAATGTTGCCGGGGCATGGTGCTCCGAATGTTGGAGAGATGGATGAAATCACTGTTTAAAGTCACACTGCTGACGGCAGCCATGGGACTGGCGCTGAGTACGGGTGTTATGGCGGCGGACGCGGCCAAGACCACTGATGCCGCGGCGGCAACCTCTGCCCCAGCGGCAGCGGACGCAGCGAAAGCGGCGGCGGGCAAATTCAAGAGCGATGAAGAAGCCGCAGCATACGCACTGGGTGCGTCGCTGGGCCGCTACATGGACAACTCCCTGAAAGAGCAGGAAAAGCTGGGCATCAAACTGGACAAGCAACAGCTGATTCAGGGTGTTCAGGACGCGTTTGCCGACAAGAGCAAGCTGTCTGACGAAGAGATCGAGAAAACCCTGCAGTCGTTTGAAGGCCGTGTGAAAGAAGCCGCTCAGGCCAAAATGCAGCAGGATGCCAAAGACAACGCGGATAAAGGCACCAAATTCCGTGATGCCTTCGTCAAAGAAAAAGGCGTGAAGAAAACTGAGTCCGGCCTGCTCTATCAGGTAGAGAAGGAAGGGACCGGCGCGGCGCCGAAAGACAGCGATACCGTAGTGGTGAACTACAAAGGTACGCTGGTTGACGGTTCCGAGTTCGACAACTCCTACAAGCGCGGCGAACCGCTGTCTTTCCGTCTGGACGGCGTAATCCCGGGCTGGACCGAAGGCCTCAAGCATGTGAAGAAAGGCGGTAAGATCAAGCTGGTCATCCCGCCGGCGCTGGCTTACGGCGAAGCGGGCGTTCCGGGGATCCCGGCTAACTCCACGCTGGTGTTCGAAGTCGAACTGCTGGACATCAAATCGGATGCCGACGCTAAAGGCGCTGCGCCGAAAGCGGAAAAACCGGCTGACGACAAGGCTAAGAAAGCCGCTCAGTAATCGACTGACCGCCGCCGGTGGCGGCGTCGGCACGATGGTGATACCGCCTGCTCATCAGAGCCGGCGGTATTTTTTTGCCCTAACGGGCGGCGGTACTGCGTATGCCCGGCAACTGCATGTTGCGGGTGAACAGGAGCGAACCGGTCAGCCGGCGCCGTCCTCGTAGCAGATGATGCCATTGCTGTGGCGCTTGAAAACGACGCGGGCCTGCGTCCCGGTGCGGTCACGCCGGTTCTCCAGAAAGAACTCGCCGTGGTGCAACTGCACGATGCGGGTCACGATGCTCAGCCCGAGCCCGATACCGCCGTAGCGGGTATCCATACGTACAAACGCCTTGGTCAGTTCTCCCACCTGGGACTCGTTGATTCCCGGCCCCTCGTCCGCGACGACCAGTTCACAGCCGCCGTTGGAATAGTCGGTGATCCTGACGGTAATGGTGCTGTTTTCCGGGCTGTACCGGTAAGCGTTTTCCACCAGATTGCGCAGCAGTAACTGCAGTAGCGTCGCATTGCCCGGTACGGTTCCGGTTTGCGTGTCCGACCGCCAGTCGAGCTGCTGGTGACGTAGGGTCGCCATTTCCTCCAGCTCTTCCTGTTTTGGCGTAATCACATCGTCAACCAGGGACACCGACTCGTAGTGGCCGGCGGCGAGTTCGTTCCCGACCCGAGCCAGCAACAGCAACTGTTCGATGGTTTTAGTCAGATGGTCGACGCGTTTGATTAATGGCTGGCAGTCGATGTGGTGCACTTGCTCGTGCAATTCCAGGCTTAGCCGGATGCCGGCCAGCGGGGTGCGCAACTCATGCGCGACGTTCGAGGCGAAGAGCCGGTCGCGGCGCAGCGATTCGCTAAAGCGCGTAAACAACTGGTTCATGCTGGCGATTACGGCTGCGACTTCGGTGAGATTGCTTTGTTGCTGGAGCGGTTCCAGATTTTCGGCGCTCCGATTTTGCAACTCCTGCTGCAGTTCGGTAAGTGGGCGTGTAAGACGACTGATGGCCTGTGCGCATATTAATAAGGTGGCGGTAACCATGACCAGGCCCGGCAGACTGAGAGCGGCTATCGCTTCATAAATCTCGAACTGGATATCGTCTTCGCGCGATTGCTCGGTCAGCGCCTGATTAACCAGCAGCTGAATTTGCTCCTTACTCTCGTACCATAACCAAAACACGCTGATAAGCTGACAAATCAGCAAGATACAACCAAGCGTCAGGATCAGCTGCTTCCTGATGCTGGTGGTGCGATCCGGAAGAGAACGGGGGATGAGCCTCATGTCTGATCACCCTTGGTCAGCAGATAGCCGAAACCGCGCAGGGTCTTAATCCGATTTTTGCCGATCTTCTGCCGTAGGTTGTGGATATGCACTTCCAGCGAATTGGAGGAGGGGTCGTCGTCCCAGCTGTAAAGGTCCTGATGCAGCACTTCGCGGTGTACCTGTGAACCGGCCTTGAGGATCAGCCGGGACAGAATGGCGAACTCTTTGGGGGTCAGGACGATGGGTTTATCGTCCAGCATGACCTGTTGATTGTTGAGATCGAGCGTGATGTTGTCTACCCGGATCCAGCTGTCGCTGGATCCCTGATGGCGGCGGATCAGCGCGCGGACCCGCGCCTGAAATTCGCTCAGCGCAAAGGGTTTTATCATGTAATCGTCTGCGCCGACGTCCAGCCCGGTAACGCGATCGTCCACCGTGTCGCGGGCGGTCAGGATTAACACCGGTTGCTGGTAGTGGTTCCGCCGCCAGCGGTTTAGCAGGGTGAGGCCATCTTCATCCGGCAACCCCAGATCCAGCACCACCAGGCTGTAGTGGGCGCTGGTGATCAGGGCATCCGCTTCTTTGGCGGTGGAAGCGCAATCGCAGACATACCCTTCGTTGCGCATCGCCTGCAATAATCCTTCCTGTAACAACGTATCATCTTCAACAATCAAAAGTTTCATGAAGTGCCCCGACACGGTTGAAGAATATCAAGCGGCGCCTGATATTCCGCTGTCGCAATGTTAAACATGCCCAGAACGGTATGGAACAGATTGTCCTGGGAAAAACGTTGCTGACCGGCCTGCTTGCGCATGCAACTGTCGTCGATGGAAAACTGTTGCTGATAGCCGCCGGAAAGCCACATCAGCATCGGGATATGAGTTTGTTGTGTGGGCGCGACCGCGTACGGCATGCTGTGCAGGTAAATCCCGTCTTCGCCCAGTGACTCGCCGTGGTCGGAAAGATAAACCAAAGCGGTGTTAAATTTATCCTGATGCCCTTTCAAGACATTAATTGCCTTATCAACAATATAGTCTACGTAGAGAATCGTATTATCGTAAGTATTGATTAATGATTCTCGCGAGCATGTCTGGATCTGATTGGTATCGCAGGTTGGGGTGAATTTTCGAAAGGCGTCGGGATAGCGCTGATAATAGGCCGGCCCGTGGCTGCCCATCGTATGCAGCACAATGATGCCGTCGTTGTTCAACTGATTGATGTAATCTTCGACGCCGCTGAACAATGCTTCGTCATGGCATTCCCCATCAATGCACTGGCCGGGCAGATTCAGCGCGGTGATATCCGTGCTCGGCACGCGATCGCAGGCGCCTTTGCAGCCGCCGTCGTTCTCCTGCCAGCGCACGTTGACGCCGGCGTGCTGCAGCACATCCAGCAATCCTTCCTGATGGGCGGCCAGTTGTTCATCGTAGCCGGCGCGCGGCATGTTGGAGAACATGCAGGGAACGGAAACCCCGGTGGAGGTGCCGCAGGACGCCGTCTGACTGAAATAGATCACATTGTCGTTGGCCAGCCGCGGGTTGGTGGGTTTGCTGTAGCCGCCGAGCGAAAAGTTCTCGGCACGGGAGGTTTCCCCCACCACCAGAATCACCAGATTCTTTTTGGCATCGTCATTCGGCAGCGGCTTTTTATGCGCATCCAGCCCAATTTGCACCAGCGGTAAATTGGCTTGCGCGTGATGACGGTAATAGGAAATGTTGGCGAAAATAATATTGCTGGGGGTCAGCGATTTCACCAGCTCCTTATTATTTCGCATCAGCGAGGCGTAATCCTTATAGAAAAAGGTGGCGACCAGCAGAATGGCGACAATCGACATCAGGATGCTGAAGCAGCGGGAGCCAATCGCTATCCAGCTTATCGGCGTCGGTTTGATTTTAACCCACAGCGCGCCCAGCGCGGGAACAAGGCCCAGCAGCGTCAACCAGAGCAGGTACTGCGGCGTCACCAGCGCCATCGATTCCGCCATGTTGGTTTCAAACACGTTTTGCATCATGGTGCGGTCGATGATGATGCCGTAGTTGATCATGAAATATTGTACCGCCGCGCCGCCCACCAACAGCAGGGCGACCACGCCCTGACGCAGCCAGGAAATCGCCAACAGGGTGAACAAAATATTCAGTACCGCGAAAATGACGACGGGCATGGTGGCCAGGAATAATCCATCCCGCCAGGTGTTGATAGCGACCAGATGCGAAACCTGGCGGTAGTAGGCGATATTTTGTATCAGGGTAATGAAGGCAGCGAACACCAGATTATAGGTAAAGCTGCTCCAGACCGGGCGGGAGAGGCGAGACATTTTAAACATTGCGGATAGCCATCCATGCGGGGAAATATGATGTGTCGCACTCTAAACCGCATAAATTAAATCAACCTTAAGAGAGGTGACGCTGGTCCGGCCATGAAATACAAAGGACGACGCAAGGGTTATTTGATAGACTGATAATCCTGTCAATACGATGATAAATGACGTTGAGGGTGGTGCCTGCCATGTCTACTTCGCTTGTTACTGGCGAATCCAATGACCTTGATTTGCTGGACCAGCGTCCGTTCACGCAGACGGATTATGAAATCCTGAAATCGTATGAAGCAGTGGTCGACGGTCTGGCGATGCTGATCGGCGATCATTGCGAAATCGTGCTGCACTCGCTGGACGACCTGAAATGCTCGGCGGTCCGTATCGCCAATGGCGAGCACACCGGACGGAAAATCGGCTCACCCATTACCGATCTGGCGTTGCGCATGCTGCACGATATGGCAGGCGAAGACAGCAGCGTTTCCAGAGCGTATTTCACCCGCGCCAAAAGCGGCGTATTGATGAAGTCGGTAACCATCGCTATCCGCAACCGCGAACAGCGCGTGATCGGGCTTTTGTGCATCAATATGAATCTCGACGTCCCCTTCTCGCAGATCATGCAAACCTTCATGCCGCCTGAAATCAAGGAAGTGGCATCCTCCGTCAACTTTGCGTCTTCGGTGGATGAGCTGGTGGCGCAGACGCTGGAATTCACCATCGAAGAGGTGAACGCCGATCGCAACGTCTCCAACAATGCCAAGAACCGCCAGATTGTGCTCAATCTCTATGAGAAAGGCATCTTTGATATCAAGGACGCCATCAATCAGGTGGCCGACCGGCTGAATATTTCCAAGCACACCGTCTACCTCTATATCCGTCAGTTCAAGAGCGGCGACTTCAGCGGGCACGATCGTTAATGCTGAGTTACTGCCTGCTGGTGACCGGGCCCGCCTATGGCACGCAGCAAGCCAGCAGCGCGTTTCAGTTCGCGCAGGCTTTGCTGACGCAAGGATATCGGCTGCAGAGCGTTTTCTTCTACCGTGAAGGGGTGTTGAACGCCAACCAGCTTACCGCGCCGGCCAGCGACGAGTTTGATCTGGTGCGGGCCTGGCGGCAACTGGCGCAGATCCATCAGGTGGAACTCAATGTATGCGTGGCGGCGGCGCTGCGTCGCGGCGTGACTGACGCGCAGCAGGCGGAACAGTTACAGCTGGCGGGGGCGAATCTCCAGCCGGGGTTTACCCTGAGCGGATTAGGCGAGCTGTCGCAGTCGGTACTGCGCTGCGATCGCGTCGTTCAGTTTTAGCCGCAGGGGAATAAGATGAAGCGAGTTGCTTTCGTATTTACCCAGGCGCCTCATGGTTCGTCTGCCGGTCGGGAAGGGCTGGACGCCTTGCTGGCGATGTCGGCGCTGACCGAGGATATCGGGGTTTTCTTTATCGCTGACGGCGTGTTCCAGCTTCTCCCAAACCAGCGGCCGGATCTGATCCTGATGCGCAACTATATCGCCACCTTCGGGGTGCTGCCGTTGTATGACGTTGAACGCTGCTATGTCTGCGAGGCGTCAGCGCGTCAGCGCGGGATCCCGGCGGAAACCCGCTGGGTGCTGGATGTGGAGCCGCTGGCGGCCGATGCGCTACGTGCCACGCTGAACACTTACGATACCGTCCTGACCTTTTGACCGGTGACCCCATGCTGCATACTCTGGCTCATTCACCTTACCATACCGACCTGGATGCGCTGCTGCGCAACGTCGGCGACGGCGATGCCATTCTGCTGCTGCAGGACGGCGTGATTGCCGCGCTGGCCGGCACGCCCGGCGGCGAGCGTCTGTTATCCTCCGGCGCGACAGTGCATGCCCTGAAAGAGGATGTTGAGGCTCGGGGCCTGATTGCGCAAATTTCCACCACAATTGTGTTGATTGACTATACTGAATTTGTGCAATTAACTGCCCTGCATTCCCGGCAACTGGCCTGGTAATTTCGCCTTTTTGTATATTTCTTGACTCCTTACCCGGCCAGCCCTAAAATTCTGCGTCCTCATACTTTGCCTCTGTGTTGGTATGGGGTGATTTATTACGTGTTTACGAAGCAAAAACCAGGAGCTTTTTGAATGGCAACAATTAACCAGCTGGTACGCAAACCGCGCTCCCTGAAGGTTGCTAAAAGCAACGTTCCGGCGCTGGAAGCCTGCCCGCAGAAACGTGGCGTATGTACTCGTGTATATACCACCACCCCGAAAAAACCGAACTCCGCACTGCGTAAAGTATGCCGTGTTCGTTTAACTAACGGTTTTGAAGTTACCTCCTATATCGGCGGTGAAGGTCATAACCTGCAGGAACACTCCGTGATCCTGATCCGTGGCGGTCGTGTTAAAGACCTGCCAGGTGTGCGTTACCACACCGTACGCGGCGCGCTGGACTGCTCTGGTGTTAAAGACCGTAAGCAATCCCGTTCCAAATACGGCGTGAAGAAGCCCAAGGCTTAATGGTTCTCCGTTAAGTAAGGCCAAACGTTTTAACTTTAATGTCAAACTAAACTCGTAGAGTTTTGGACAATCCTGAATTAACAACGGAGTATTTCCATGCCACGTCGTCGCGTCATTGGTCAGCGTAAAATTCTGCCGGATCCGAAGTTCGGATCAGAACTGCTGGCTAAATTTGTCAATATCCTGATGGTAGATGGTAAAAAATCTACCGCAGAAGCAATCGTCTATACCGCGCTGGAGACCCTGGCTCAGCGTTCTGGTAAAGACCATCTGGAAGCCTTTGAAGCAGCACTGGACAACGTGCGCCCGACTGTCGAAGTTAAGTCGCGCCGTGTTGGTGGTTCTACTTATCAGGTTCCAGTTGAAGTTCGTCCGGTTCGTCGCAATGCTCTGGCTATGCGTTGGATCGTTGAAGCTGCTCGTAAACGCGGTGATAAATCCATGGCTTTGCGCCTGGCGAACGAACTTTCTGATGCAGCAGACAACAAAGGTACTGCTGTGAAGAAACGTGAAGACGTTCACCGTATGGCTGAAGCCAACAAGGCGTTCGCTCACTACCGCTGGTAATCCCTGCGTAGACGTTAATAACCCGGCGGGCGCTTCAAAGGCTGACCCGCCCGGGTTTACTACTTTGAACGCCCTAGGAATAGAGGAAACAAATGGCTCGTACAACACCCATTGCGCGCTATCGTAACATCGGTATCAGCGCACACATCGACGCCGGTAAGACCACTACTACTGAACGTATTCTGTTCTACACCGGTGTGAACCACAAAATCGGTGAAGTTCATGATGGCGCCGCCACTATGGACTGGATGGAGCAGGAACAGGAGCGTGGTATCACTATTACCTCCGCTGCGACCACTGCCTTCTGGTCCGGTATGGCTAAGCAGTATGAACCGCACCGTATCAACATCATCGACACCCCGGGGCACGTTGACTTCACCATCGAAGTAGAACGTTCCATGCGTGTTCTGGATGGCGCAGTCATGGTTTACTGTGCGGTAGGTGGTGTTCAGCCGCAGTCTGAAACCGTATGGCGCCAGGCAAACAAATATAAAGTTCCGCGTATCGCGTTCGTTAACAAAATGGACCGTATGGGCGCGAACTTCCTGAAAGTTGTTGACCAGATTAAAGTGCGTCTGGGTGCGAACCCGGTTCCGCTGCAGCTGGCGATTGGCGCAGAAGAAAACTTCACCGGTGTTGTTGACCTGGTGAAAATGAAAGCCATCAACTGGAATGATTCTGATCAGGGCGTGACCTTCGTTTACGAAGATATTCCGGCCGACATGCAGGATCTGGCCGACGAATGGCATCAGAACCTGATCGAGTCTGCAGCAGAAGCTTCTGAAGATCTGATGGAAAAATACCTGGGCGGCGAAGAGCTGACCGAGGAAGAAATCAAGAAAGCACTGCGTCAGCGCGTACTGAGCAACGAAATCATTCTGGTTACCTGTGGTTCCGCGTTCAAGAACAAGGGCGTGCAGGCAATGCTGGATGCCGTTGTCGATTACCTGCCGGCACCGACCGACGTACCGGCAATCAACGGTATTCTGGACGACGGTAAAGATACGCCGGCTGAGCGTCACGCTAGCGATGATGAGCCGTTCTCTGCACTGGCGTTCAAAATCGCAACCGACCCGTTTGTGGGTAACCTGACGTTCTTCCGTGTGTACTCCGGCGTGGTTAACTCCGGCGACACCGTGCTGAACTCAGTAAAATCTGAGCGTGAGCGTTTTGGTCGTATCGTTCAGATGCACGCCAACAAACGTGAAGAGATCAAAGAAGTTCGCGCAGGCGACATCGCAGCTGCGATCGGTCTGAAAGACGTGATCACCGGTGACACCCTGTGTGACCCGGAAAACCCGATCATTCTGGAGCGTATGGAATTCCCGGAACCGGTTATCTCCATCGCGGTAGAACCGAAAACCAAAGCCGACCAGGAAAAAATGGGTCTGGCTCTGGGCCGTCTGGCGAAGGAAGACCCGTCTTTCCGCGTATGGACTGACGAAGAATCCAACCAGACCATCATCGCTGGTATGGGTGAACTGCACCTCGACATCATCGTTGACCGTATGAAGCGTGAATTCAACGTGGAAGCGAATGTTGGTAAACCGCAGGTTGCTTACCGCGAAGCGATTCGCGCTAAAGTTACCGATGTTGAAGGTAAACACGCCAAGCAGTCTGGTGGTCGTGGTCAGTACGGTCATGTTGTTATCGACATGTACCCGCTGGAGCCGGGCTCGAATCCGAAAGGCTACGAGTTCGTCAACGATATCAAAGGTGGTGTGATTCCTGGCGAATACATCCCGGCCGTTGATAAAGGCATCCAGGAACAGCTGAAAGCCGGTCCGCTGGCTGGCTTCCCGGTAGTTGATCTCGGCGTGCGTCTGCACTTCGGTTCTTACCATGACGTTGACTCCTCCGAGCTGGCGTTTAAACTGGCCGCTTCTATCGCCTTTAAAGCGGCGTTCAGTAAAGCGAAACCTGTTCTGCTTGAGCCGATCATGAAGGTTGAAGTAGAAACGCCGGAAGAGAACACTGGTGACGTCATCGGTGACCTGAGCCGTCGTCGTGGTATGCTGCGTGGTCAAGAATCCAACGTTACTGGCGTTGTGATTCACGCTGAAGTTCCGCTGTCTGAAATGTTCGGATACGCAACCCAGCTGCGTTCTCTGACCAAAGGTCGTGCTTCTTACTCCATGGAGTTCCTGAAGTACGATGATGCGCCGAACAACGTTGCCCAGGCCGTTATTGAAGCCCGTGGTAAGTAATTCGGGTTTAACAACACATTGATCCCGTGCTCTCTCCGTCAGGGGAGAGCATTTGAGTAAGGAATATAGCCGTGTCTAAAGAAAAATTTGAACGTACAAAACCGCACGTCAACGTCGGTACTATCGGCCACGTTGACCATGGTAAAACTACTCTGACCGCAGCCATCACTACCGTTCTGGCAAAAACCTACGGTGGCCAGGCTCGTGCATTCGACCAGATCGACAACGCGCCGGAAGAAAAAGCGCGTGGTATCACCATCAACACCTCTCACGTTGAATACGATACCCCGACTCGTCACTATGCGCACGTTGACTGCCCGGGACACGCCGACTACGTGAAAAACATGATCACCGGTGCTGCCCAGATGGACGGCGCGATCCTGGTAGTTGCTGCGACTGACGGCCCGATGCCGCAGACTCGTGAGCACATCCTGCTGGGTCGTCAGGTAGGCGTTCCGTACATCATCGTGTTCCTGAACAAATGCGACATGGTTGATGACGAAGAGCTGCTGGAACTGGTTGAGATGGAAGTGCGCGAGCTGCTGTCTCAGTACGACTTCCCGGGCGACGACACGCCGGTTATCCGCGGTTCCGCGCTGAAAGCGCTGGAAGGCGATGCCGAGTGGGAAGCGAAAATCATCGAACTGGCCGAAGCGCTGGACAGCTACATTCCGGAACCGGAGCGTGCGATTGACAAGCCGTTCCTGCTGCCGATCGAAGACGTATTCTCCATCTCCGGCCGTGGTACCGTAGTAACCGGTCGTGTAGAGCGCGGCATCATCAAAGTGGGTGAAGAAGTTGAAATCGTGGGTATCAAAGACACCACGAAAACCACCTGTACTGGTGTTGAAATGTTCCGCAAACTGCTGGACGAAGGCCGTGCGGGCGAGAACGTGGGTGTTCTGCTGCGTGGTACCAAGCGTGATGAAGTTGAGCGTGGTCAGGTTCTGGCCAAGCCGGGTTCAATCAAGCCGCACACTCAGTTCGAATCTGAAGTGTATATCCTGAGCAAAGACGAAGGTGGCCGTCACACGCCGTTCTTCA
This sequence comes from Dickeya sp. Secpp 1600, assembly GCF_003049805.1. NCBI lineage: Bacteria > Pseudomonadati > Pseudomonadota > Gammaproteobacteria > Enterobacterales > Pectobacteriaceae > Dickeya > Dickeya sp. Secpp 1600. Next base: position 4,596,442 of record NZ_CP023484.1, on the reverse strand, counting down.
AAGGCTACCGTCCGCAGTTCTACTTCCGTACAACTGACGTGACAGGCACCATCGAACTGCCGGAAGGCGTAGAAATGGTAATGCCGGGCGACAACATCAAGATGGTCGTAAACCTGATCGCGCCGATCGCGATGGACGACGGTCTGCGTTTCGCTATCCGTGAAGGCGGCCGTACTGTAGGCGCCGGCGTGGTTGCCAAAGTTATCGCTTAATTGCCGATAGCTAAAATGAAGAAAAAGGGTACTTCGGTACCCTTTTTTTATTCTCCAGAGAAGAATTGAAATACAAACCATTCTTATTTACAATGCGTGTAATTGGTTAAAAAATGAGTTATCCGCATATGTATGTCTGTCTGTGCAATGCCGTTTCCGACAAAGTCATTCGACAGGTCGTTCGTCAGCATCAGCCCCAGTCGCTGAAGCAATTGAAGCAGTTTGTGCCGGTTGGGACGGAGTGTGGTAAATGCATCCGTCAGGCCAGGTTGATCCTGGAAGAAGAAACAGCAAAAAATGCGGAATTGTATAAAGTCGCATAAGTGATAAGGGCATTCTTTTGACTCTGTGTTGGTCGCTTCTACACTTTTTAGTACTGGAGCGGAGGAGCTGAGTCATGAAAGGCGATAAAAATGTCATTACACATCTGAACAAACTGTTGGGTAACGAGCTGGTTGCAATCAACCAGTATTTCCTTCATGCCCGCATGTTCAAAAACTGGGGACTCAAACGTCTTAACGATCATGAGTATCATGAGTCGATTGACGAAATGAAACACGCGGATCGTTATATCGAGCGTATCCTTTTTCTGGAAGGTGTCCCTAATCTGCAGGATCTTGGCAAACTCAATATCGGCGAAGACATCGAAGAGATGCTGCGTTCAGACCTGGCGCTGGAACTTGAAGGTGCGAGGGATTTACGCGAGGCGATCTCCTATGCCGACTCGGTGAGGGATTATGTCAGTCGCGATCTGATGATTGAGGTGCTCGCTGATGAAGAAGAGCACATCGACTGGCTGGAAACCGAACTGGAACTGATTGCGCGTCTGGGTATCCAAAACTACCTGCAAACGCAATTGAAAGAAGAGTGATTTTTCCCACCCGACATTCTCTGCGATACGGCTGTTGTTCAGTCGTTAGCTGGTGAATAAAACACCACTTCTAACTTTCGATTGCTTCCTGAGCAAATTTACGTATAATGCGCGGGCTTACCTGAGATGGTAAGCCCGATTCGTATGAATCTGAGGCAGGTACCTGATACCCGCCGAACAATACTCCCGATATGGGGGTTATGTACTGAACGATTACACTCCCCCATCAATCGTAATGGGTGTGAGGAGTAATTATTTCCGTTTATAAAATAATTGGAGCTCTGGTCTCATGCAGAACCAAAGAATCCGTATCCGCCTGAAAGCGTTTGATCATCGTCTGATCGATCAATCAACCGCGGAAATCGTCGAGACTGCCAAGCGCACTGGTGCGCAGGTCCGTGGTCCGATCCCGCTGCCGACCCGCAAAGAGCGCTTTACCGTTCTGATCTCCCCGCACGTTAACAAAGACGCGCGCGATCAGTACGAAATTCGCACTCACAAGCGTCTGGTTGACATCGTTGAGCCAACCGAGAAAACCGTTGATGCTCTGATGCGTCTGGATCTGGCTGCCGGTGTAGACGTGCAGATCAGCCTGGGTTAATCAGGTCATTGAGCGATTGAGAGGTTGAAACAATGATTGGTTTAGTCGGTAAAAAAGTGGGTATGACCCGCATCTTCACTGAAGACGGCGTATCTATCCCCGTAACCGTAATCGAAATTGAAGCAAACCGCGTGACTCAGGTGAAAACCCTGGAGAACGACGGATACAGTGCTGTCCAGGTCACCACCGGCGCTAAAAAAGCTAACCGTGTAACCAAGCCGGAAGCAGGTCACTTCGCTAAGGCCGGCGTAGAAGCTGGTCGCGTTCTGCGTGAATTCCGTCTGGCTGACGGTGAAGAATTCGCTGTAGGACAGGACATTAGCGTTGAAATTTTCGCTGACGTTAAGAAAGTAGACGTTACCGGTACTTCTAAAGGTAAAGGCTTCGCCGGTACCGTTAAGCGCTGGAACTTCCGCACTCAGGACGCTACCCACGGTAACTCCTTGTCTCACCGTGTTCCGGGTTCCATCGGTCAGAACCAGACTCCGGGCAAAGTGTTTAAAGGCAAGAAAATGGCAGGCCAGCTGGGTAATGAGCGCGTAACCGTTCAGAGCCTGGACGTAGTACGTGTTGACGCTGAGCGCAACCTGCTGCTGGTTAAAGGTGCAGTCCCGGGTGCAACCGGTAGCGACCTGATCGTTAAACCGGCTGTGAAGGCGTGAGGAGATAGCAATGGAATTAGTATTGAAAGACGCGCAAAGCGCGCTGACTGTTTCCGAAACTACCTTCGGTCGTGATTTCAACGAAGCGCTGGTTCACCAGGTTGTTGTTGCTTATGCAGCAGGTGCCCGTCAAGGTACTCGCGCTCAGAAGACCCGTGCTGAAGTAACTGGTTCCGGTAAAAAACCGTGGCGTCAGAAAGGCACCGGCCGTGCGCGTTCTGGTTCTATCAAGAGCCCGATTTGGCGTTCCGGTGGCGTGACTTTCGCTGCCAAGCCTCAGGATCACAGCCAGAAAGTAAACAAAAAGATGTACCGCGGCGCGCTGAAAAGCATCCTGTCCGAACTGGTACGTCAGGATCGTCTGATCGTTGTCGAGAAGTTCTCTGTTGAAGCACCGAAAACCAAACTGCTGGCTCAGAAACTGAAAGAACTGGCGCTGGATGACGTGCTGATCATCACTGGTGAACTGGATGAGAACCTGTTCCTGGCCGCTCGTAACCTGTTCAAGGTTGACGTGCGTGACGTGGCAGGCATCGATCCGGTAAGCCTGATCGCCTTCGACAAAGTGGTTATGACTGCTGATGCTGTTAAGCAAGTTGAGGAGATGCTGGCATGATTCGTGAAGAACGTCTGCTGAAGGTGCTGCGCGCACCGCACGTTTCTGAAAAAGCGTCTACTGCGATGGAAAAAAATAACACCATCGTGCTCAAAGTTGCTAAAGACGCGACTAAAGCAGAAATCAAAGCTGCAGTACAGAAACTGTTTGAAGTCGAAGTCAATGACGTCCGCACCCTGGTTGTTAAAGGGAAAGTAAAACGTCACGGACAGCGTATCGGTCGTCGTAGCGACTGGAAAAAAGCTTACGTCACCCTGAAAGAAGGCCAGAATCTGGACTTCATCGGCGGCGCAGAGTAAGTCGGAGGAGTAAAAACAATGGCAGTTGTTAAGTGTAAACCGACATCTCCGGGTCGTCGCCACGTTGTTAAAGTGGTTAACCCTGAGCTGCACAAGGGCAAACCGTATGCCCCGTTGCTGGAAAAAAACAGCAAAACCGGTGGCCGTAACAACAATGGCCGCATCACCACTCGTCACATCGGTGGTGGTCACAAACAGCAGTACCGTATTGTTGACTTCAAACGCAACAAAGACGGTATTCCGGCTGTGGTCGAGCGTCTGGAGTACGATCCGAACCGTTCCGCGAACATCGCGCTGGTTCTGTACAAAGACGGCGAACGCCGTTATATCCTGGCGCCGAAAGGCCTGAAAGCAGGTGACCAGATTCAGTCTGGTGTTGATGCTGCAATCAAAACCGGTAACACCCTGCCGATGCGTAACATCCCGGTGGGTTCAACGGTTCACAACGTAGAAATGAAACCGGGTAAAGGCGGCCAGCTGGCTCGCTCCGCTGGTGCCTACGTTCAGATCGTTGCCCGTGAAGGTGCTTACGTTACCCTGCGTCTGCGTTCCGGCGAAATGCGTAAAGTCGAATCCGACTGCCGCGCAACGCTGGGCGAAGTCGGCAACGCTGAGCACATGCTGCGCGTTCTGGGTAAAGCTGGTGCTGCACGCTGGCGTGGCGTTCGTCCGACCGTTCGCGGTACGGCGATGAACCCGGTTGACCACCCGCACGGTGGTGGTGAAGGTCGTAACTTTGGTAAGCACCCGGTTACTCCGTGGGGCATTCAGACCAAAGGTAAGAAGACCCGCAGCAACAAACGTACTGATAAATTTATCGTACGCCGCCGTACTAAATAATTTTAGAGGATAAACCATGCCACGTTCTCTCAAGAAAGGTCCATTTATCGACCTGCACTTGCTGAAGAAGGTAGAGAAAGCGGTGGAAAGCGGTGACAAGAAGCCCCTGCGCACCTGGTCCCGTCGCTCAACGATCTTTCCAAACATGATCGGTTTGACCATCGCTGTCCATAATGGTCGTCAGCACGTTCCGGTATTCATCTCTGACGAGATGGTCGGACACAAGCTGGGTGAATTCGCGCCGACTCGTACTTACCGCGGCCACGCGGCTGATAAAAAAGCCAAGAAGAAATAAGGTAGGAGGAAGAGATGGAAACTATCGCTAAACATCTTCATGCTCGTTCTTCTGCTCAAAAGGTTCGCCTGGTGGCTGACCTGATTCGCGGTAAGAAAGTGTCGCAAGCTCTGGATATTCTGACCTACACCAACAAGAAAGCTGCTGGTCTGGTCAAAAAAGTACTGGAGTCTGCCATTGCTAACGCAGAACACAACGATGGCGCTGACATTGACGATCTGAAAGTTGCGAAAATCTTCGTAGACGAAGGCCCGAGCATGAAACGCATTATGCCGCGTGCTAAAGGTCGTGCGGATCGCATCCTGAAGCGTACCAGCCACATCACTGTGGTTGTGTCCGATCGCTGAGACTCTGGAGACTAGCAATGGGTCAGAAAGTACATCCTAATGGTATTCGCCTGGGTATTGTCAAAACTTGGAACTCTACCTGGTATGCAAATACCAAAGAATTCGCTGACAACCTGGACAGCGATTTTAAAGTTCGTCAGTACCTGAACAAGGAACTGGAGAAGGCCTCCGTTTCTCGCATCGTTATCGAGCGTCCGGCTAAAAGCATTCGTGTGACCATTCACACTGCTCGCCCGGGCATCGTTATCGGCAAGAAAGGTGAAGACGTTGAAAAACTGCGTAAGGGCGTAGCGGATATCGCTGGCGTACCGGCGCAGATCAACATCGCTGAAGTTCGTAAGCCTGAACTGGACGCAAAACTGGTTGCCGACAGCATCACTTCTCAGCTGGAGCGTCGTGTGATGTTCCGCCGCGCGATGAAGCGTGCTGTTCAGAACGCCATGCGTCTGGGCGCTAAAGGTATCAAAGTTGAAGTCAGCGGTCGTCTGGGCGGCGCTGAAATCGCACGTACCGAATGGTACCGCGAAGGTCGTGTTCCGCTGCACACGCTGCGTGCTGACATTGACTACAACACCTCCGAAGCGCACACCACTTACGGTGTCATCGGTGTGAAAGTGTGGATCTTCAAAGGTGAGATCCTGGGTGGTATGGCTGCCGTTGAACAACCGGAAAAACCGGCTGCTCAACCGAAAAAGCAGCAGCGTAAAGGCCGCAAGTAAGGAGAGTCGCTGAATGTTACAACCAAAGCGTACAAAATTCCGTAAAGTGCACAAAGGCCGCAACCGTGGTCTGGCTGCTGGTACGGATGTGAGCTTCGGCACTTTCGGTCTGAAAGCTGTTGGCCGCGGTCGCCTGACTGCTCGTCAAATCGAAGCTGCTCGTCGTGCTATGACTCGTGCTGTTAAGCGTCAAGGTAAGATCTGGATCCGTGTATTCCCGGATAAACCGATCACTGAGAAACCGCTTGAAGTGCGTATGGGTAAAGGTAAAGGTAACGTGGAGTATTGGGTTGCCTTGATTCAGCCAGGTAAAGTCCTGTACGAAATGGACGGGGTGCCGGAAGAGTTAGCCCGCGAGGCATTCGAACTGGCAGCAGCGAAACTGCCGATCAAAACCACCTTTGTAACTAAGACGGTGATGTAATGAAAGCAAAAGAGCTGCGTGAAAAGAGCGTTGAAGAGCTGAATACCGAACTGCTCGGACTGCTGCGTGAACAGTTCAATCTGCGCATGCAAGCTGCCAGCGGTCAGCTGCAACAAACTCACCTGTTGAAGCAAGTGCGTCGTAATGTCGCACGCGTTAAGACTTTACTGACTGAGAAGGCGGGTGCGTAATGACCGATAAAATCCGTACTCTGCAAGGTCGTGTCGTTAGTGACAAAATGCAGAAATCTGCTGTTGTCGCTATTGAGCGTTTCGTGAAACACCCGATCTACGGTAAATTCATCAAACGCACGACCAAGCTGCACGTGCATGACGAGAACAACGAATGTGGAATTGGCGACGTGGTTGAAATCCGCGAATGCCGTCCGCTGTCCAAGACCAAATCCTGGACCTTGGTTCGCGTTGTAGAGAAAGCGATTCTGTAATAGAGTATTGCTCTTCTCTTGATAATAAACGGCTCTGTAAAGGGCCGTTTATTTTTTCTACCCACAGTCGATAAGTGGTGTTATAATGCTGCGCCCTCGATTCTGGGGTATTAATGACCCGCAAGGGTTCGAAAAGTAGTAGTTGACATTAGCGGAGCACTAAACATGATCCAAGAACAGACTATGCTGAATGTGGCCGATAACTCCGGTGCACGTCGCGTAATGTGTATCAAGGTTCTGGGTGGCTCGCACCGTCGCTACGCAGGCGTCGGCGACATCATCAAAATTACCATTAAGGAAGCAATTCCCCGCGGTAAGGTGAAAAAAGGCGATGTACTGAAGGCGGTAGTGGTGCGCACCAAGAAGGGTGTTCGTCGCCCTGACGGTTCTGTCGTTCGCTTCGATGGTAATGCATGCGTTATTCTGAACAATAACAGCGAGCAACCTATCGGTACGCGTATTTTTGGGCCGGTAACTCGTGAACTGCGTACTGAAAAGTTCATGAAAATTATCTCTCTGGCACCAGAAGTACTCTAAGGAGCGAATCATGGCAGCGAAAATCCGTCGTGATGACGAAGTTATCGTGCTGACCGGCAAAGATAAAGGTAAGCGCGGTAAAGTTAAGAACGTCCTGACTTCTGGTAAGGTCGTTGTTGAAGGTATCAACCTGGTTAAAAAACATCAGAAGCCGGTTCCGGCGCTGAATCAACCAGGCGGAATCGTTGAAAAAGAAGCTGCTATCCAGGTTTCTAACGTTGCAATCTTCAATGCGGCCACCGGCAAGGCGGATCGTGTAGGCTTTAGATTCGAAGACGGCAAAAAAGTCCGTTTCTTCAAGTCTAACAGCGAAATTATCAAGTAATTTGGAGTAGTACGATGGCGAAACTGCATGATTACTACAAAGACGAAGTGGTTAGCAAACTGATGACTCAGTTCAGCTACAATTCTGTCATGCAAGTCCCTCGGGTCGAGAAGATCACCCTGAACATGGGTGTTGGTGAAGCGATCGCTGACAAGAAGCTGCTGGATAACGCCGCAGCTGATCTGACAGCTATCTCCGGTCAAAAACCGTTGATCACCAAAGCACGCAAATCTGTTGCAGGCTTCAAAATCCGCCAGGGCTATCCGATCGGCTGTAAAGTAACTCTGCGTGGCGAACGCATGTGGGAGTTCTTTGAGCGTCTGATTTCCATTGCTGTACCGCGTATCCGCGACTTCCGCGGTCTGTCTTCGAAATCATTCGATGGACGTGGTAACTACAGCATGGGTGTGCGTGAGCAGATCATCTTCCCGGAAATCGACTATGACAAGGTCGATCGCGTTCGTGGTTTGGACATTACCATTACCACCACTGCGAAAACCGATGATGAAGGCCGTGCGCTGTTGGCCGCCTTTAACTTCCCGTTCCGCAAGTAAGGTAGGGTTACTAATGGCTAAGCAATCCATGAAAGCACGCGAAGTTAAACGCGTGAAATTAGCTGATAAATTCTTCGCCAAGCGCGTTGAGCTGAAAGCTATCATCTCCAATGTGAACTCATCCGACGAAGATCGTTGGGATGCTGTTCTCAAGCTGCAGACTCTGCCGCGTGATTCCAGCCCGTCCCGTCAGCGTAACCGCTGCCGCCAGACAGGTCGTCCGCACGCTTTCCTGCGGAAGTTCGGGTTGAGCCGTATCAAGGTCCGTGAAGCCGCCATGCGCGGTGAAATTCCGGGTCTGAAAAAGGCTAGCTGGTAATTGTCACCAATTGAATCACGGGAGTAAAGACAGATGAGCATGCAAGATCCGATCGCGGATATGCTGACCCGTATCCGTAACGGTCAAGCCGCGAACAAAGTTGCGGTCACCATGCCTTCCTCCAAGCTGAAAGTGGCAATTGCCAACGTGCTGAAGGAAGAAGGTTTTATTGAAGATTTTAAAGTTGAAGGCGACACCAAGCCTGAACTGGAACTGACTCTTAAGTATTTCCAGGGTAAGGCAGTGGTAGAGAGCATTCAGCGTATCAGCCGTCCTGGTCTGCGCATCTATAAACGCAAAGATGAGCTGCCGAAAGTTATGGCCGGTTTAGGTATCGCAGTTGTTTCTACCTCTAAAGGTGTGATGACTGATCGTGCAGCTCGCCAGGCTGGTCTTGGTGGCGAGATTATCTGCTACGTAGCTTAATCGGGAGGGAAGAATGTCTCGTGTTGCAAAAGCACCCGTCGTCATTCCTGCCGGCGTAGAGGTAAAACTCAACGGTCAGGATATTTCGATCAAGGGTAAAAACGGCGAGTTGGTTCGTGAGATCAATGCCGCTGTCGAAGTTAAACAAGCTGATAACGTGCTGACTTTCGCCCCGCGCGAAGGTTTTGCCGATGGCTGGGCTCAGGCCGGGACTACTCGCGCTCTGTTGAACAGCATGGTTATCGGTGTTACCGAAGGCTTCACCAAAAAGCTGCAATTGGTAGGTGTAGGTTATCGTGCAGCCGTGAAAGGTAATGTGGTGAATTTGGCCCTGGGCTTCTCTCACCCGATCGATCACGAACTGCCTGCAGGCATTACTGCTGAATGTCCGTCTCAGACTGAAATCGTACTGAAAGGTGCGGATAAACAGCTGATCGGTCAGGTAGCGGCTGACCTGCGTGCTTACCGTCGTCCTGAGCCTTACAAAGGCAAAGGTGTCCGTTACGCCGATGAAGTCGTGCGTACCAAAGAGGCTAAGAAGAAGTAAGGTAACACTATGGATAAGAAATCAGCTCGTATCCGTCGTGCAACCCGCGCACGTCGCAAAATCCGTGAATTGGGTGCGACTCGTCTGGTGGTACATCGTACCCCCCGCCATATTTATGCGCAGGTTATCGCACCGAACGGTTCTGAAGTCCTGGTAGCCGCTTCTACTGTAGAAAAAGCTATCGCTGAGCAACTGAAGTATACCGGTAACAAAGACGCGGCCGCAGCTGTTGGTAAAGCTGTTGCTGAACGCGCTCTGGAAAAAGGCATCAAGGGTGTGGCCTTTGACCGTTCCGGGTTCCAATATCATGGTCGAGTCCAGGCACTGGCAGATGCTGCCCGTGAAGCTGGCCTTCAGTTCTAAGGTAGAGGTGTAAGATGGCTCACATCGAAAAACAAGCTGGCGAACTGCAGGAAAAGCTGATCGCGGTAAATCGCGTATCTAAAACCGTTAAGGGTGGTCGTATTTTCTCCTTCACAGCACTGACTGTGGTAGGTGATGGTAACGGTCGCGTAGGTTTTGGTTACGGTAAAGCTCGCGAAGTTCCGGCAGCGATCCAGAAAGCGATGGAAAAAGCCCGTCGCAATATGATGAATGTCGCGCTGAACAACGGCACTCTGCAGCACCCGGTTAAAGGTGCACACACAGGTTCTCGTGTGTTCATGCAGCCAGCTTCCGAAGGTACCGGTATCATCGCCGGTGGTGCAATGCGCGCCGTTCTGGAAGTTGCAGGGGTTCACAACGTATTGGCTAAGGCCTATGGTTCCACAAACCCGATTAACGTGGTTCGTGCAACTATTGATGGTCTGGCTAACATGAAGTCCCCGGAAATGGTCGCTGCCAAGCGTGGTAAATCCGTTGAAGACATTCTGGGGTAATTGACCATGGCAAAGACTATTAAAATTACTCAAACCCGTAGTGCAATCGGTCGTCTGCCGAAACACAAGGCAACGCTGCTTGGCCTGGGTCTGCGTCGTATTGGTCATACCGTTGAGCGTGAGGATACTCCTGCTGTTCGCGGTATGGTCAACGCGGTTTCCTACATGGTTAAAGTGGAGGAGTAACAGATGCGTTTGAATACTCTGTCTCCGGCCGAAGGTGCCAAACACGCGCCGAAGCGCTTAGGTCGCGGTATCGGTTCCGGCCTCGGTAAGACTGGTGGTCGCGGCGTCAAAGGTCAGAACTCTCGTTCTGGCGGTGGCGTACGTCGTGGCTTCGAAGGCGGTCAGATGCCTTTGTATCGTCGTCTGCCGAAGTTCGGCTTCACTTCTCGCAAAGCGATGATTACAGCGGAAATCCGTCTGTCTGATCTGGCGCGTGTAGAAGGCGATGTTGTTGATCTGAATACGCTGAAAGCTGCTAACGTCATCGGCGTTCAGATTGAATTCGCGAAAGTGATTCTGTCTGGCGAAGTTGCACGTCCGGTAACGATTCGTGGTCTGCGCGTCACCAAAGGCGCTCGTGCTGCTATCGAAGCTGCTGGCGGCAAAATTGAGGAATAAGTAGCAGATGGCTAAACAACCAGGATTAGATTTTCAAAGTGCTAAAGGCGGAGTTGGCGAACTGAAACGCAGACTGTTGTTTGTTATCGGTGCGTTGATTGTTTTCCGTATTGGCTCTTTTATTCCGATTCCTGGTATTGATGCCACTGTGCTTGCCAAATTGCTCGAACAACAGCGCGGCACCATCATTGAAATGTTTAACATGTTCTCTGGTGGTGCTCTCAGCCGTGCTTCGATTTTCGCTCTGGGGATCATGCCGTATATTTCGGCATCCATCATCATTCAGTTGTTGACGGTGGTTCACCCGGCTCTGGCGGAAATTAAGAAGGAAGGGGAGGCTGGCCGACGTAAAATCAGTCAGTACACCCGTTACGGCACTTTGGTGTTGGCAATATTTCAGTCAATCGGTATTGCTACCGGTTTGCCGAATATGCCTGGAATGCAAGGTCTGGTGATTAATCCGGGCTTTGCATTTTATTTCACCGCTGTTGTCAGTCTGGTTACCGGGACAATGTTCCTGATGTGGCTGGGCGAGCAGATTACTGAACGGGGTATCGGCAACGGTATCTCGATTATAATCTTTGCCGGTATTGTTGCGGGATTACCGCCGGCCATTGGCCATACTATCGAGCAAGCGCGGCAAGGCGATCTGCACTTCCTCCTGTTGCTGTTGGTTGCAGTGCTGGTATTCGCAGTAACGTTTTTTGTGGTGTTTATTGAGCGTGGTCAGCGTCGTATCGTTGTTAACTACGCCAAACGTCAGCAAGGACGTCGCGTATACGCAGCACAGAGTACGCATTTACCGCTGAAAGTGAATATGGCAGGGGTTATCCCGGCTATCTTCGCTTCCAGTATTATCCTGTTCCCTGCAACCATTGCATCTTGGTTCGGGGGCGGTACTGGTTGGAACTGGCTGACAACTATTTCGCTGTATCTGCAGCCTGGGCAACCGCTTTATGTGTTACTCTATGCATCTGCAATCATCTTCTTCTGTTTCTTCTACACTGCGTTGGTGTTCAACCCGCGTGAAACAGCAGATAACCTGAAGAAGTCCGGTGCATTCGTGCCAGGAATTCGTCCGGGAGAGCAAACGGCGAAGTATATTGATAAAGTGATGACCCGCCTGACTCTGGTCGGTGCGATGTACATTACTTTTATCTGCCTCATCCCGGAGTTCATGCGTGACGCAATGAAAGTGCCGTTCTACTTCGGTGGTACGTCATTATTGATCGTTGTTGTTGTGATTATGGACTTTATGGCTCAAGTGCAAACCTTGCTGATGTCAAGTCAGTACGAGTCTGCATTGAAGAAGGCAAACCTGAAAGGCTATAGCCGCTAATTAGGTTTAGCTTGAGAAGTTACGGAGAGTAAAAATGAAAGTTCGTGCTTCCGTCAAGAAATTATGTCGTAACTGTAAGATCGTTAAGCGTAACGGCATCGTTCGCGTCATCTGCAGCGCCGAACCGAAGCATAAACAGCGCCAAGGCTGATTATCTCGCATATTTTTCTTGCAAAGTTGGATTGAGCTGGCTAGATTAGCCAGCCAATCTTTTGTATGTAACTGCAATATCCATTTGAGTATCCTGAAAACGGGCTTTTCAGTATGGTATTGCTTTATAAAATTGTAGGAGTGCATAGTGGCCCGTATAGCAGGCATTAACATTCCTGATCATAAACATACCGTAATTGCATTAACTGCTATTTACGGCATCGGCAAAACCCGTTCCAAATCCATCTGTGCTGCAACGGGTATTGCTGAAGATGTTAAGATCAGTGAGCTGTCTGAAGAGCAAATCGATAAGCTGCGTGACGAAGTAGCCAAGTTTGTTGTAGAAGGCGATCTGCGTCGTGAGATCACCCTGAGCATCAAGCGTCTGATGGACCTTGGTACTTACCGTGGTTTGCGTCACCGTCGTGGTCTGCCGGTTCGCGGTCAGCGTACCAAGACTAACGCCCGTACCCGTAAGGGTCCGCGCAAACCGATCAAGAAATAATCGGGGTGATTGAATAATGGCAAAGGCACCTATTCGTGCACGTAAGCGTGTAAGAAAGCAAGTCTCTGACGGTGTGGCTCATATCCATGCTTCTTTCAACAACACCATCGTTACTATTACCGATCGTCAGGGTAATGCGTTGGGTTGGGCAACTGCCGGTGGTTCCGGTTTCCGTGGTTCTCGTAAATCCACTCCGTTCGCCGCTCAGGTAGCAGCAGAGCGCTGCGCTGAAGCTGTGAAAGAGTACGGTATCAAGAATCTGGAAGTTATGGTTAAAGGACCTGGTCCGGGCCGTGAGTCTACTATCCGCGCACTGAACGCGGCTGGTTTCCGCATCACTAACATTACTGATGTGACTCCGATCCCTCATAACGGTTGTCGTCCGCCGAAAAAGCGTCGCGTGTAACGCCGCTTTTAGGATTGCTGGAGAAAGAAAATGGCAAGATATTTGGGTCCTAAGCTCAAGCTGAGCCGTCGTGAAGGCACCGACCTGTTTCTAAAGTCTGGTGTTCGCGCGATCGATTCCAAGTGTAAAATTGAACAAGCTCCTGGTCAGCACGGTGCGCGTAAACCGCGTCTGTCTGACTATGGTGTGCAGTTGCGTGAAAAGCAGAAAGTTCGCCGTATCTACGGTGTTCTGGAGCGCCAGTTCCGTAACTACTACAAAGAAGCCGCTCGCCTGAAAGGCAATACAGGTGCAAACCTGTTGCAGTTGCTGGAAGGTCGTCTGGACAACGTTGTTTACCGTATGGGCTTCGGCGCGACTCGTGCAGAATCTCGTCAGCTGGTAAGTCACAAGGCTGTCATGGTAAATGGTCGCGTTGTTAACATCGCTTCTTATCAGGTATCTCCGAATGACGTAGTCAGCATCCGCGAGAAAGCGAAAAAGCAGTCTCGTGTTAAGGCCGCTCTGGAGCTGGCTGAACAGCGTGAAAAGCCAACTTGGCTGGAAGTTGATGCTGCCAAGATGGAAGGTGTGTTCAAGCGTATTCCTGAACGTACCGATCTGTCTGCGGACATTAATGAACACCTGATCGTCGAGCTTTACTCCAAGTAAAGCTTAGTACCAAAGAGAGGACACAATGCAGGGTTCTGTGACAGAGTTTCTAAAACCGCGCCTGGTAGATATCGAGCAAGTCAGTTCGACGCACGCCAAGGTGACCCTTGAGCCGTTAGAGCGGGGCTTCGGCCATACTCTTGGTAACGCACTGCGCCGTATTCTGCTTTCATCCATGCCTGGTTGCGCGGTGACCGAGGTTGAGATTGATGGTGTACTGCACGAGTACAGCACCAAAGAAGGCGTACAGGAAGATATCCTGGAAATCCTGCTCAACCTGAAAGGGCTGGCGGTGAGAGTTCAAGGCAAAGATGAAGTTATTCTTACCCTGAATAAATCTGGCATTGGCCCTGTGACTGCAGCCGACATCACCCACGACGGTGATGTCGAAATCGTCAAGCCACAGCATGTGATCTGCCATCTGACCGATGAGAACGCATCTATCAATATGCGTATCAAAGTTCAGCGTGGTCGCGGTTATGTGCCGGCGTCTGCCCGTATTCATACGGAAGAAGATGAGCGCCCGATCGGTCGCCTGTTAGTCGACGCTTGCTACAGCCCTGTTGAGCGTATCGCTTACAATGTTGAAGCAGCTCGTGTTGAACAGCGTACCGACCTGGACAAGCTGGTTATCGAGATGGAAACCAATGGCACGATCGATCCTGAAGAGGCGATCCGCCGTGCGGCGACCATTCTGGCTGAACAATTGGAAGCTTTCGTTGACTTGCGTGATGTACGTCAGCCGGAAGTGAAAGAAGAGAAACCAGAATTCGATCCGATCCTGCTGCGCCCTGTTGACGATCTTGAATTGACTGTCCGCTCTGCTAACTGCCTTAAGGCAGAAGCTATCCACTACATCGGTGATCTGGTACAGCGTACCGAGGTTGAACTGCTTAAAACGCCTAACCTGGGTAAAAAATCTCTTACTGAGATTAAAGACGTGCTGGCTTCTCGTGGTCTGTCTCTGGGCATGCGCCTGGAAAACTGGCCGCCGGCAAGCATTGCTGATGAGTAACCGGATCACAGGTTAAGGTTTTACTGAGAAGGATAAGGTCATGCGCCATCGTAAGAGTGGTCGTCAACTGAACCGTAACAGCAGCCATCGCCAGGCTATGTTCCGCAACATGGCTGGTTCTTTGGTTCGTCATGAGATTATCAAGACGACCCTGCCGAAAGCGAAAGAGCTGCGTCGTGTTGTTGAACCGCTGATTACTCTTGCCAAGACCGACAGCGTTGCTAATCGTCGTCTGGCATTCGCCCGTACTCGTGATAACGAGATCGTGGCTAAACTGTTTAATGAACTGGGCCCGCGTTTCGCGAGCCGCGCCGGTGGTTACACTCGTATTCTGAAGTGTGGCTTCCGTGCTGGTGACAATGCGCCGATGGCATACATCGAGCTCGTTGATCGCGCAGTTTCTCAGACAGAAGAAGTTGCTGCTGCAGAGTAATTTGCACTAGCGTAAAAAAGCCGGGGAAACCCGGTTTTTTTACGTCCTCATTAAACCCCGCCTTGTTGCTGTTCGAACTCTCTTCAATTTACTATCATGTGGATGAAAGATCGTGCGGGAGGCTGTTTTATGTTCCCTATTGATGAATGGGCCGAGCGCCATATCATTGAGGCGCAAAAGCGTGGGGAGTTAGACCATTTGCCAGGCAGCGGTAAGCCGCTTCAGTTGGATGACAATAGCGCTGTTCCTGTTGAACTACGCAGCGCATACCATCTGATGAAGAATGGCGGTTTTTTGCCGCCGGAACTATCCGATCGCAAAGAAGCGCTGACATTGGTAAATTTACTGCGCGCGGCTGACCCAGCATCAGCAGACTATACCGATTTATCCCGGCGGCTCAAGGCGCTAGAGTTACGCCTGCAGCTGTCAGGAATGAATACCGATTTTCTGAAAGGGTCTTATCAGCATGCATTAGGCATGCGATTGGAGAAGAATATCTCCGTTAAAGATGACTGAACCGCTTGTTATAACAGGCAATTTACGTTGAATATAACATCCATCGAATGAGGTAGATTTATGTCACATTATCGCCATACTAAAGGGCAGATAA
Organism: Dickeya sp. Secpp 1600; assembly: GCF_003049805.1. NCBI lineage: Bacteria > Pseudomonadati > Pseudomonadota > Gammaproteobacteria > Enterobacterales > Pectobacteriaceae > Dickeya > Dickeya sp. Secpp 1600. Next base: position 4,580,792 of record NZ_CP023484.1, on the reverse strand, counting down.
AAGATAACGCACTTGAGGCGCTGCTCCATGACCCTCTGTTTCACCAGCGTGTTGAGCAGAATACAAAAGGTAAAGGGAGCTATCGCAGGAAAGAGAAACATCAAAAAGCACAGGGTAAGAACTGGGAGGCCAGTGGTAAGAAAACAATGCTTTTACCACTGGCCTTCTGGCATGTTGATTCTGCCGTTAAGACAATTATGCGTTTTTGGAATGGTTATCGGCCTGTTGTTTGAGTAAATCTCGGATCTCTGTCAGTAATTTTTCTTCTGCGCTGATCTTGGGCGGCGCATTGGGTTCTTCCTGTTGGGTACGACGTAATTTATTCATGAGCTTGATGGCCATAAAAATGGCAAATGCAACGATGATAAAATCAAAAATATTCTGAATGAATACGCCGTAATTAATACTGACTGCGGCTATATTGCCTTGCGCCTCTCGCAAAACCCAATGAAACTGTTTGAAATCGACGCCGCCGATCAAGAGTCCCAGTGGTGGCATGATAATGTCCGATACCAACGACGATACGATTTTTCCGAATGCGGCGCCGATAATGACCCCGACAGCCAGGTCAACCACGTTGCCGCGCATGGCGAATTCACGAAACTCTTTTATAAAGCTCATAACACTCTCCCCGATAAAACCTTTTTTAATTTTAACAAGCGATGGAAAATTTACCAAAAAGGGATATTTCAGGGCGCGCAGGATAAAACGCCCTGAGGAAAGGTTAGAGGAAGAATGGGCTGGGCTGGAATAAACGCTCGACGTCGGACACATATTTCTTGTCAGTCAAAAACATAATGACATGGTCACCCTGTTCTATTTGCAAATTGTTATTGGCAATGATGACGTCGTTGCCGCGCACAATTGCACCGATAATTGTTCCTGGCGGCAGTTTGATATCGGCGATCATGCGGCCGACTACTTTCGATGTGCCTTCATCACCATGTGCAATTGCTTCAATCGCTTCTGCAACACCGCGTCGCAGCGACGATACACTGACGATATCCGCTTTACGCACATGTCCCAGCAATGCGGAAATGGTGGCCTGTTGTGGCGAAATAGCAACATCAATGACACTGCCCTGCACCAGGTCGACATAGGCCCGGCGCTGGATCAGGACCATCGCTTTTTTGGCACCCATCCGTTTTGCCAGCATGGCTGACATGATATTCGCTTCATCATCGTTGGTGATGGCGATGAATACATCAATCTGTTCAACGTGCTCCTGAGCCAGTAACTCCTGGTCAGAAGCATCGCCGTGAAAGACGATAGTGTGTTGTAAGCGCTCCGCTAACTCAGCGGCTCGCAGCGCGTCGCGCTCTATTAGCTTGACGCTATAATCCTTTTCGAGTCTGAGGGCCAGGCCAGCGCCCACATTTCCGCCCCCAACAATCATGATGCGCTTATAGGGCTTCTCCAGCCGCTGCATCTCACTCATCACCGCCCGAATATGCTGTGAGGCGGCGATAAAGAACACTTCATCGCCGGCTTCAATCACGGTTGAGCCTTGAGGACGAATCGGCCGGTCATGGCGGAAAATGGCTGCGACTCGCGTTTCTATGTGAGGCATATGGTCGCGCATCGTTGCAATCGCATTACCCACCAACGGCCCGCCATAGTATGCATTTACTGCGGCAATACTGACTTTCCCCTCTGCGAAATTGACTACCTGCAATGCGCCCGGATACTCGATCAATTTATAAATATTGTCGATAACCAGTTGTTCCGGCGAAATAAGGTGATCAATCGGGACGGCTTCCGCCTGAAACAATTGCTCAGATTCACGGATATACTCCGATGAGCGGATACGCGCGATGCGGTTGGGAGTATTGAACAGGGAGTAAGCGACCTGACAGGCGATCATGTTGGTTTCGTCGGAATTGGTTACGGCGATCAACATATCTGCATCTTCAGCGCCGGCTTCGCGCAATATGCGCGGATGAGAGGCATAGCCAGTCACCACGCGCAGATCGAATTTGTCCTGAAGCTGGCGTAGCCGGGTCGTATTGGTGTCCACAACGGTAATATCATTGTTTTCGCCTGACAGATTTTCTGCCAGCGTTCCGCCAACCTGACCTGCACCAAGAATAATTATCTTCATCGTGATTTCTGCCGTGTCTGTTCCTGTCGGGGCTTATCAACCGGTTAGAGCTATTGCCCGTTTTTTACCAGCTTCGCATAAAAGAAACCATCGCCATCTTCCGCCGCGGGTAATTTCTGAATCCCAGGGTGCTGCGGGCTACCGGTATCAACCAATGCGGCATCAGGATGGCGTTGCAGAAATGCGGCCACTTGCTGGTGGTTTTCCTCCGGTAGTATAGAGCAGGTGGCGTACACCAGCGTGCCGCCATTTTTCAGCTGTGGCCAGATAGCTTCCAGAATTGCCTGTTGCATAGCAGCCAGTTCGGCGATATCGCTATCGCGGCGCAACCACTTGATATCCGGGTGACGGCGAATGACGCCGGTCGCGGAGCAAGGAGCATCCAGCAAAATACGATCAAAGCGCTTGTCCCCACACCATGCTGTTGGTGTTCGGCCATCTCCACATTTGACCTCGGCGTGTTGACCAAGGCGTTGCAAATTCTCTCTGACCCGCTTCAGCCGTTGTTCATCCACGTCAACGGCAAGTACATGAGCATGAGGAGCGGCTTCAAGTATATGTGTTGTCTTGCCGCCAGGCGCGGCGCACAGATCGAGAATATCTTCGTGGTCTTGCGGCGACAACCAGTGGATACAGCCTTGTGCCGACGCGTCCTGTACGGTGACCCAGCCCTGTTCGAACCCCGGTAACTGATTGACGGCGCAGGGTGTCCCCAGTCGAATGGCATCCGCATAGAAAGGGTGAGGATAAGCTTCTATCTCTTTTTCCTGCAGTAACGTCAGATAGGCTGCCTGAGTATGATGCTGCCGGTTGACCCGTAACCACATGGGAGGATGCTGATTGTTCGCCTCGACGATGCGCTCCCATTGCTCGGGATAGGCCTTTTTCAGTCGTTGCAACAACCACTCGGGGTGCGCATAGCGCGCCGGATTGTTCTGCAACCGTTGCTGCAATTCGTCCTGCTGACGCTGGAACTGGCGTAATACGCCATTGATTAATCCTTTCAACTGAGGCCGTTTCAGGGCAACCGCGCCGTTAACCGTTTCCGCCAGCGCGGCATGGGGAGGAATGCGAGTGTGGATGAGCTGATAGATACCTACCATCAACAGATAATGCAGTACCTTCTGCTTGCCGGTAAGCGGTTTGGCCATCAGTTGACGAAGATACCAATCCAGCTGTGGTAATACGCGTAATACGCCAAAGCAGATCTCCTGCAGCAGGCCGCGATCCTTCTCACTGATGTCTCGCTGGAGCGTAGGGAGCAGGTGGCTGAGTGATTGCCCTTGTTCGACAACCTGGACAAGAGCAGTGGCGGCAATGCTACGAAGATTATATGTGCTTTTCATCGGTTCAGAACGGGTAGGAGAATGTCAGTGGTACCGACATAAGGTCGGTACCGTGGTATCAGGCCAGTGTGTGGCCCGGGGTGAACCATTCGCGGCGAGAGTTAAGCAAATCCTGTGCTGACATGGCTTTTTTGCCCGAGGGTTGCAGGATCTGAATATTTAATACGCCGTCAGCGGTAGCAATCCGGATGCCGTCTTTGTCGGCAGCAAGTATGGTTCCCGGCTGTTGCTGATGCGAGGCGTCCAGCGCCTCGGCTTTCCAGACTTTTACCGGTCGTTCCTCAATCAGAAAATAGCTGACTGGCCACGGATTGAAGGCACGGATGCAGCGTTCCAGCTGTTTTGCCGACAATTGCCAGTCCAGACGCGCCTCTTCCTTGCTCAGTTTTTCTGCATAGGTTGCCAGGCTGTCGTCCTGTGCTTCGGCGGTCACCTGAGAGGCGGACAATTGCGCCAGTGTATCCATTAATCCCTGAGGACCCAGCTTTGCCAGCTTGTCATACAGTGTGGCGCTGGTGTCATCCGGCAGAATCGGGCATTCGATTTTGTGAAGCATGGCGCCAGTATCCAGCCCGGCGTCCATCTGCATGATCGTGACTCCCGTCTGTGCATCGCCAGCCCAGAGCGCGCGCTGTATCGGCGCCGCTCCACGCCAGCGCGGCAGCAGCGAACCATGCACATTGATGCACCCCAGGCGAGGCATATCCAGTACGGCTTGCGGCAGGATGAGGCCATAGGCAACCACAACCATTACATCAGCGCCCAGTTCCGCCACCAGTTGTTGATTCTCAACAGGGCGTAATGATTTGGGTTGGAATACCGGAATACCATGCTGTTCAGCCAGCACTTTAACCGGGCTGGGCGTCAGCTTGTTGCCGCGGCCTGCCGGGCGGTCCGGTTGGGTGAACACACCGACAACCTCATGCTCTGACGATAGCAGCGCTGCAAGATGCTGTGCGGCGAAATCAGGCGTTCCTGCGAAAATAATGCGTAATGACACGTGGTTTCCTGCCTGGAAATAGGTTTACGGGACTGCTTATGCCTTGCTGTTTTGTCTGGCCAATTTTTCCAGCTTCTGGCGGATGCGTTGGCGCTTCAGCGGCGACAGGTAGTCGATAAACAGTTTGCCGACCAGGTGATCCATTTCATGCTGAATGCAAATCGCCAGCAAGCCGTCGGCTTCCAACTCAAACGGGTTACCTTCGCGATCCAGCGCGCGCACTTTGACGTGTTCTGCCCGCGGAACCAGCGCGCGAGTTTCAGGAATGGACAAACAGCCTTCTTCAATTCCGGTATCACCAGATTTCTCCAGCAGTTCCGGGTTGATCAAGACCAGTCGTTGATCCCGTTCTTCTGAAACATCGATCACGATGATGCGCTGATGGATATCAACTTGCGTGGCCGCGAGGCCAATGCCTTCTTCCTCGTACATGGTATCGAACATATCGTCCACGATACGCTGAATCTCTGCATTAACTTCTTTTACCGGCTGCGCCTTAATGCGAAGCCGCTCATCGGGGAAATGTAATACTTGCAACACTGACATATATGTTTAGATCTGTATTCAGGTGGTTAGAATGCTCCAGTCTTTATTGTAGACATTTCCGAGGGTGATTGACAGCATCACGGCCATGGCACAGCAGGATGCGGAGTGGGATATGACGGATATGGAAATCTGGTTGCGTCTGGCGTCGGTTAAGGGCCTTGGCGCCAAAAGGTGCGCCGCATTGTTCGGTCAATTGCAGGCCGAAAACTCGTATCCGGCGGGATATCTGAAATCGCTTGGCCTAACGGAAAGTCAGACCGAGCAGTTTCTCGCTCTGAGCGATCTGGATATCCAGAATACAGTGCATTGGCTGGAAACGCCGGATCATCACCTGGTGACATTCAACAGCGCCGATTATCCCCCTTTGCTCAGTAACATTGCTTCGCCTCCGGTATGTTTGTATGTCGCCGGAGATGTTGGCGTACTGTCATCTCCGCAGATTGCGGTGATTGGCAGTCGCAACAATAGCGCTTACGGCGAACAGTGGGGGCATGTCTTCAGCCAGCAACTCAGTCTGAATCATCTGACCATAACCAGCGGGCTTGCTGTGGGGATCGATGGTATTGCCCATCAGGCCGCCCTGCAGGCGGGAGGGAAAACCATTGCGGTATTGGGGAGCGGATTAAACCAGCTTTATCCGCGCCGGCATCTGACGCTGGCGGATGCAATTGTGCAGCAGCGTGGGGCTCTGGTGTCTGAGTTTCCTCTGAATACTCGGCCGTTGCCGGTGAATTTCCCTCGCCGCAATCGCATCATCAGCGGATTAAGCCTGGGCGTTCTGGTGGTGGAGGCATCGATGCGTAGTGGCTCGCTGGTGACGGCGCGTTATGCGTTGGAACAAAATCGCGAGGTATTCGCTCTGCCCGGTCCGATTGGCAATCCGATGACGGAAGGTAATCACTGGCTAATACAGCAAGGGGCCAGCCTGGTTATCCAACCTCAGGACATTTTTGAACAACTCCATAATGGACTGCGCTGGTTTGCCGATATTCCTAGTGAGGGCGTTCCGGGAATTATTTGTGCGACGGAAGACGAACTGGAATTGCCATTTGCTGATGTGTTGGCTACCGTAGGAGATGAGGTTACACCTGTTGACGTTGTCGCTGAACGTGCCGGCCAACCTGTGCCAGAGGTGGTGATTAAGTTACTGGATCTGGAGTTAGCAGGGTGGATCGCAGCTGTACCCGGCGGCTATGTCCGTATAAGGAGGGCAGGCCATGTTCGACGTACTAATGTACTTGTTTGAAACTTACATCCACAATGAAACCGAAATGCGTGTCGATCAGGATACGTTGACTGATGACCTCACCCGCGCGGGATTTGATCGTGACGATATCTACAGCGCGCTGGACTGGCTTGAAAAACTAGCCGACTTGCAGGAAGGGCAAACCCCGCCACTGGCGTTGGCCAGCGACCCTCTGGCGTTGCGCATTTACACCGCTGAAGAGGAACAACGTCTGGATGTGGATTGTCGCGGCTTTCTGCTGTTTCTTGAGCAGATTAAAGTGCTCAATCTGGAAACCCGCGAGATGGTCATTGATCGGGTGATGGCGCTTGAAACGCAGGATTTTGACCTGGAAGATCTAAAATGGGTCATTCTGATGGTGCTGTTCAATGTGCCAGGTTGCGAAAATGCTTATCAGCAAATGGAAGATTTACTCTTTGAAGCCAATGAAGGGTATTTGCAGTAGTCGGGAATCAAAGTAAATCATGGCTAAAACCATACTTATTGCTGAAAAGCCGCAGCAGGTGTGCCCTGAATGTGGGGCCGTGTTGGTTATCCGTTCCGGGCAGCACGGCCCGTTTCTTGGTTGTTCCCGTTATCCTGAATGCCATTATATTCGACCGCTTAAAGCCTATGCTGATGGGCATGTGGTGAAAGTGCTGGATGGGCAGCATTGCCCTCGTTGCCAGTCGGCGCTGGTGCTGCGTCAGGGGCGTTATGGCATGTTCATCTGTTGCAGTAACTATCCTGAATGCGAGCATACGGAAGCCATCGATCGCCCGGATGAAACGACCCTGACATGTCCCCAGTGCCATGACGGCCGATTGCTTCAGCGTAAATCTCGTTATGGCAAGACGTTTCACTCCTGCGAACGTTATCCTGCCTGTCAATTCACGCTGAATCACAAGCCGATCGCGGGGGAATGCGAATACTGCCATTACCCGTTATTGATAGAGAAGAAAACTGCGCAGGGCGTAAGACGCTTTTGTGCCAGTAAATTGTGTGGAAAGCCGGTATCGGCTGAAGAAAGTCATTGTGATGAGTAATTTAAATTCTGAAGATTTAGCACCGTTGTTACAGCAACTGCGGGAAGAAAATGTGATCGCCTACCCAACGGAGGCTGTATTTGGGCTTGGGTGTGATCCCGACAGTGAAACGGCGGTAGAACGTTTGTTGGCGTTGAAACAACGCCCACGTGAAAAAGGGCTGATCCTGATTGCGGCGGATTTTCAGCAACTGGAACCTTATGTCGACATGTCGGCCTTGTCGAACATTCAGCGCCAGACCATCTTTGCCTCCTGGCCCGGGCCGGTTACCTGGGTGCTTCCGGCCAAAACGGTAACGCCGGATTGGCTGACCGGGCGGTTCACCTCACTGGCGGTGCGAGTGAGCGATCACCCGCTGGTTAAGCTGCTGTGTCTGGCGTTCGGAAAGCCGCTGGTTTCTACCAGTGCAAATCTGAGCGGCCAGCCGCCGTGTCGTACAGTCAGTGAAGTGGTGGCGCAGTTTGGCGAGCGTTTTCCTGTCCTGAATGGAGAGGTTGGCGGCCGCCTGAATCCATCGGAAATTCGTGATGCCTTGACGGGAGAAATGTTGCGTCAGGGGTAGCAAGTATTGGAGAACAAGGTGTCCGTGAGTCAATCTTTTGCGGTTTTTGGTCATCCTATTGCGCACAGCAAATCGCCGCGCATTCATGCGTTATTTGCCGAGCAGACGGGGATCTCGCTGACCTACGAGCGAATACTGGCGCCGTTGGATGGTTTTGAGGACAGCCTGAACGCGTTTTTTCAACATGGAGCATGCGGCGCCAATGTGACGGCTCCGTTCAAGGAACGCGCATGTGCGGCTATGGATGAGTTGAGCGAACGTGCTCGTTCCGCTGGCGCCGTCAATACGATCCAAAGGAAAGGCGATGGTTCGCTTTATGGCGACAATACTGACGGTATTGGTCTGCTGAGTGATTTGCAGCAGCATGAATTTATCCAGCCTCATAATCGGGTGTTGCTGGTGGGGGCGGGGGGCGCAGCACGCGGCGTTATTCAGCCTTTGCTGGCGTACGGATGCGAGTTAATTATCGCTAACCGCACATTTGCCAGAGCTGATGCACTGGCTGAACATTTCAGCCGCTATGGTCAGGTGAGCGCGTTGCCGATGGAAAAGTTGGGTAGTCATCATTTTGATTTGATTATCAATGCTACCTCATCGGGGGTAGCGGGCGATGTTCCTGATCTGCCAGCCTCTCTAATTTCTCCTGATGTGTGTTGCTATGACATGTTTTATCAGTCGGAACCGACCCCTTTTTTGACGTGGTGCATCCGGCAGGGGGCACAACGTTATGTTGACGGAATGGGGATGCTGGTCTGGCAGGCGGCGCATGCGTTCAATTTGTGGCATGGCGTCATGCCGGATGTCGTACCGGTAATTCATAAAATGAAACAGGAACTGGGAACATGAATCAGGCGATTCAGTTTCCAGATCGGGAATGGTGGAGTGATCATGATGGGGCGATCATTTTTCCGGCCCTGGTCGGCGGGTTCCAGCGCGAGTGCGTGATTAGACGATATGTTCTGCTGGAACGCTATGGTGATGTGCAGCCGGAACAGTGGCTGTCACTGTTCCGTGAACATCGCTGGGATTGGGAAGATGAGTTTGAACGCTTGATTCGTGATGATGAATACGACGAGCAAGGGCGCTTTCTGTTTAGTGATGAAATTCATTGATGAAAAGCGCCAATTGCTTCACTGGTGTGATTGGCTTAGATATTCGTCTTTCCAGCGCACATAGTTATTGGATGAATAAAGCAGCCCTTCCAGTTCCTGCTCTGTCAGTGGGCGAACCTTTTTAGCTGGACTACCAAGATAAAGGTAACCTTTCTCCAGCGTCTTTCCCGGTGAAACCAGACTACCCGCACCAATGATGACGTCATCTTCAACGGTGACGCCATCAAGAAGAATTGAACCCATGCCCACCAGAACACGATTGCCGATCGTGCAACCATGCAGCATGGCTTTGTGCCCGACGGTAACGTCTTCCCCAATAATTAATGGATTTCCATTCACGTTTTTTTCCGAACAGTGGGTTACGTGCAAGACGCTGCCATCCTGAATATTGGAGCGGGACCCAATCCGGATGAAGTTGACATCACCCCGGATGACCACTAATGGCCAGATGCTCACATCATCCGCCAGTGTGACCTCCCCGATAACTACACTGGAAGGATCCACCATGACGTTTTTACCGATAACCGGCAGCGCTCCTTTAAACGGGCGTAATGCCTCGGACATATGCCGCATCTCCTAAAGTTAATATTACGGATCCCGGATCCTTGGTTGGATCCGGCTTTATTGCTCAGAAAATAGCGTTGCCTGCACAATAACTCAACGTAAGGGTGGAAAAATGCGCGAACGGAAAAAAAGATTGAGAAAGTGGTTGTGTAACCCGTTCGGATCCCTATAATGCGCATCCACTGACACGGCAACGGCGATGAGCCGGCGCGGTGTGAGGCAGAGAAAGCGAGAAAAAAGTCGTTGACTCTGAATGAGGAAAGCGTAGTATACGCCACCTCGCGACAGCAGGCTGCAAGCCGGTCGCACTGCTCTTTAACAATCAATCAGACAATCTGTGTGGGCACTCGCAGGACGCTTCACTAAAATATTTGTGAAAAGTCTTGAAGAGTGACAACAGTTAATTCATACGAACTAACAGTAAATTCTTTGAGCACGTTTTCTTCGGAAAACACATCAAACTTTAAATTGAAGAGTTTGATCATGGCTCAGATTGAACGCTGGCGGCAGGCCTAACACATGCAAGTCGAGCGGCAGCGGGGGGAAGCTTGCTTCCCCGCCGGCGAGCGGCGGACGGGTGAGTAATGTCTGGGGATCTGCCTGATGGAGGGGGATAACTACTGGAAACGGTAGCTAATACCGCATAACGTCGCAAGACCAAAGTGGGGGACCTTCGGGCCTCACGCCATCGGATGAACCCAGATGGGATTAGCTAGTAGGTGGGGTAACGGCTCACCTAGGCGACGATCCCTAGCTGGTCTGAGAGGATGACCAGCCACACTGGAACTGAGACACGGTCCAGACTCCTACGGGAGGCAGCAGTGGGGAATATTGCACAATGGGGGAAACCCTGATGCAGCCATGCCGCGTGTGTGAAGAAGGCCTTCGGGTTGTAAAGCACTTTCAGCGGGGAGGAAGGCGACAAGGTTAATAACCTTGTCGATTGACGTTACCCGCAGAAGAAGCACCGGCTAACTCCGTGCCAGCAGCCGCGGTAATACGGAGGGTGCAAGCGTTAATCGGAATGACTGGGCGTAAAGCGCACGCAGGCGGTCTGTTAAGTTGGATGTGAAATCCCCGGGCTTAACCTGGGAACTGCATTCAAAACTGACAGGCTAGAGTCTCGTAGAGGGGGGTAGAATTCCAGGTGTAGCGGTGAAATGCGTAGAGATCTGGAGGAATACCGGTGGCGAAGGCGGCCCCCTGGACGAAGACTGACGCTCAGGTGCGAAAGCGTGGGGAGCAAACAGGATTAGATACCCTGGTAGTCCACGCTGTAAACGATGTCGATTTGGAGGTTGTGCCCTTGAGGCGTGGCTTCCGGAGCTAACGCGTTAAATCGACCGCCTGGGGAGTACGGCCGCAAGGTTAAAACTCAAATGAATTGACGGGGGCCCGCACAAGCGGTGGAGCATGTGGTTTAATTCGATGCAACGCGAAGAACCTTACCTACTCTTGACATCCAGCGAAGACTGCAGAGATGCGGTCGTGCCTTCGGGAACGCTGAGACAGGTGCTGCATGGCTGTCGTCAGCTCGTGTTGTGAAATGTTGGGTTAAGTCCCGCAACGAGCGCAACCCTTATCCTCTGTTGCCAGCACTACGGGTGGGAACTCAGGGGAGACTGCCGGTGATAAACCGGAGGAAGGTGGGGATGACGTCAAGTCATCATGGCCCTTACGAGTAGGGCTACACACGTGCTACAATGGCGTATACAAAGAGAAGCGACCTCGCGAGAGCAAGCGGACCTCATAAAGTACGTCGTAGTCCGGATTGGAGTCTGCAACTCGACTCCATGAAGTCGGAATCGCTAGTAATCGTAGATCAGAATGCTACGGTGAATACGTTCCCGGGCCTTGTACACACCGCCCGTCACACCATGGGAGTGGGTTGCAAAAGAAGTAGGTAGCTTAACCTTCGGGAGGGCGCTTACCACTTTGTGATTCATGACTGGGGTGAAGTCGTAACAAGGTAACCGTAGGGGAACCTGCGGTTGGATCACCTCCTTACCGAGCTGAAGTGCCTGCGTGGTGTCCACACAGATTGTCTGATGATAAGAAAGAGTCAAAAGCGTCTTGCGAAGCTGACAAGTGATGTCCCCTTCGTCTAGAGGCCCAGGACACCGCCCTTTCACGGCGGTAACAGGGGTTCGAATCCCCTAGGGGACGCCAATATGACTGACAGTGGGTGAAAGGCACGGTCAACGCTAACCTAAAACTGATTAGTGATAGTCAGGTTTATGTTATCTGCTCTTTAACAATCCGGAACAAGCTGAAAATTTGAAACGACGGCATATGAGTGTGAATTCATGTGTTGTTCGAGTCTCTCAATATACCCGCATCCCGAGACACTTTCGGGTTGTGAGGTTAAGCGACTAAGCGTACACGGTGGATGCCTAGGCAGTCAGAGGCGATGAAGGGCGTGCTAATCTGCGAAAAGCGTCGGCAAGGTGATATGAACCGTTATACCCGACGATACCCGAATGGGGAAACCCAGTGTGACTCGTCACACTATCATTAACTGAATCCATAGGTTAATGAGGCGAACCGGGGGAACTGAAACATCTCAGTACCCCGAGGAAAAGAAATCAACCGAGATTCCCCCAGTAGCGGCGAGCGAACGGGGAGCAGCCCAGAACCTGAATCGGCTTGTGTGTCAGTGGAAGCGTCTGGAAAGTCGCACGATACAGGGTGAAAGTCCCGTACACGAAGATGCACAGGCCGTGAGTTCGATGAGTAGGGCGGGACACGTGGTATCCTGTCTGAACATGGGGGGACCATCCTCCAAGGCTAAATACTCCTGACTGACCGATAGTGAACCAGTACCGTGAGGGAAAGGCGAAAAGAACCCCGGCGAGGGGAGTGAAATAGAACCTGAAACCGTGTACGTACAAGCAGTGGGAGCACCTTTTAGGTGTGACTGCGTACCTTTTGTATAATGGGTCAGCGACTTATATTCTGTAGCAAGGTTAACCGCATAGGGGAGCCGCAGGGAAACCGAGTCTTAACTGGGCGTTAAGTTGCAGGGTATAGACCCGAAACCCGGTGATCTAGCCATGGGCAGGTTGAAGGTTGGGTAACACTAACTGGAGGACCGAACCGACTAATGTTGAAAAATTAGCGGATGACTTGTGGCTGGGGGTGAAAGGCCAATCAAACCGGGAGATAGCTGGTTCTCCCCGAAAGCTATTTAGGTAGCGCCTCGTGAATTCATCTCCGGGGGTAGAGCACTGTTTCGGCTAGGGGCCATCCCGGCTTACCAACCCGATGCAAACTGCGAATACCGGAGAATGTTATCACGGGAGACACACGGCGGGTGCTAACGTCCGTCGTGAAGAGGGAAACAACCCAGACCGCCAGCTAAGGTCCCAAAGTCATGGTTAAGTGGGAAACGATGTGGGAAGGCCCAGACAGCCAGGATGTTGGCTTAGAAGCAGCCATCATTTAAAGAAAGCGTAATAGCTCACTGGTCGAGTCGGCCTGCGCGGAAGATGTAACGGGGCTAAAACCATGCACCGAAGCTGCGGCAGCGACGCTTAGGCGTTGTTGGGTAGGGGAGCGTTCTGTAAGCCGTTGAAGGTGGACTGTGAGGTCTGCTGGAGGTATCAGAAGTGCGAATGCTGACATAAGTAACGATAATGCGGGTGAAAAACCCGCACGCCGGAAGACCAAGGGTTCCTGTCCAACGTTAATCGGGGCAGGGTGAGTCGACCCCTAAGGCGAGGCTGAAAAGCGTAGTCGATGGGAAACAGGTTAATATTCCTGTACTTGGTGTTACTGCGAAGGGGGGACGGAGAAGGCTATGTCATCCGGGCGACGGTTGTCCCGGTTTAAGCGTGCAGGTGGGTGGACCAGGCAAATCCGGTCTGCCGTAACACTGAGGCGTGATGACGAGGTACTACGGTACTGAAGTGACAGATGCCCTGCTTCCAGGAAAAGCCTCTAAGCATCAGGTAACATTGAATCGTACCCCAAACCGACACAGGTGGTCAGGTAGAGAATACTCAGGCGCTTGAGAGAACTCGGGTGAAGGAACTAGGCAAAATGGTGCCGTAACTTCGGGAGAAGGCACGCTGGGCATGGTGAAGTCCCTTGCGGATGGAGCTGAGCCCAGTCGCAGATACCAGCTGGCTGCAACTGTTTAATAAAAACACAGCACTGTGCAAACACGAAAGTGGACGTATACGGTGTGACGCCTGCCCGGTGCCGGAAGGTTAATTGATGGGGTTATCCGTAAGGAGAAGCTCTTGATCGAAGCCCCGGTAAACGGCGGCCGTAACTATAACGGTCCTAAGGTAGCGAAATTCCTTGTCGGGTAAGTTCCGACCTGCACGAATGGCGTAATGATGGCCAGGCTGTCTCCACCCGAGACTCAGTGAAATTGAACTCGCTGTGAAGATGCAGTGTACCCGCGGCAAGACGGAAAGACCCCGTGAACCTTTACTATAGCTTGACACTGAACCTTGAGCCTTGATGTGTAGGATAGGTGGGAGGCTTTGAAGTGTGGACGCCAGTCTGCATGGAGCCAACCTTGAAATACCACCCTTTAATGTTTGATGTTCTAACGTGGACCCGTGAACCGGGTTGCGGACAGTGTCTGGTGGGTAGTTTGACTGGGGCGGTCTCCTCCCAAAGAGTAACGGAGGAGCACGAAGGTTAGCTAATCCTGGTCGGACATCAGGAGGTTAGTGCAAAGGCATAAGCTAGCTTGACTGCGAGAGTGACGGCTCGAGCAGGTGCGAAAGCAGGTCTTAGTGATCCGGTGGTTCTGAATGGAAGGGCCATCGCTCAACGGATAAAAGGTACTCCGGGGATAACAGGCTGATACCGCCCAAGAGTTCATATCGACGGCGGTGTTTGGCACCTCGATGTCGGCTCATCACATCCTGGGGCTGAAGTAGGTCCCAAGGGTATGGCTGTTCGCCATTTAAAGTGGTACGCGAGCTGGGTTTAGAACGTCGTGAGACAGTTCGGTCCCTATCTGCCGTGGGCGCTGGAAGATTGAGGGGGGTTGCTCCTAGTACGAGAGGACCGGAGTGAACGCACCACTGGTGTTCGGGTTGTGATGCCAATTGCATTGCCCGGTAGCTAAGTGCGGAAGAGATAACCGCTGAAAGCATCTAAGCGGGAAACTTGCCCCGAGATGAGTCTTCCCTGGGAACTTGATTCCCCTGAAGGGACGTTCGAGACGAGGACGTTGATAGGCTGGGTGTGTAAGCGTAGCGATACGTTGAGCTAACCAGTACTAATGACCCGGGAGGCTTAACCTTACAACACCGAAGGTGTTTTGGTGAGAGAGACGAGAAAGAATTTGGCTTGTTCGACGGATGGATTCTGATGGTTGTGCGGCGCGGTAGCGTGGGCATGACGGTTGGAATGAAAAGAATTTGCCTGGCGGCGAGAGCGCGGTGGTCCCACCTGACCCCATGCCGAACTCAGAAGTGAAACGCCGTAGCGCCGATGGTAGTGTGGGGTCTCCCCATGCGAGAGTAGGGAACTGCCAGGCATCACATAAGGAACCCCCGGTTATGCCGGGGGTTTTTTGCTTTGGGGCGTGGTGGCAGAACCGAGTGCCAGGGCGGAGATGGCCGGCGGCCCGGTGTTTTTTACTACCCTACCGCCTTGTCCTTTTCCTGATCTTTTGAACGCTGTCTGATATTTTTTTCACTTTTCTGCAATACCTTCTCTTTATCTCTCCCTCTCCATGGTTCTCATTACTCTGCATCAGCAGAGGAACCGTCTCGCTTTGCGTCATACTGTGTAATTCTTATGCTAAAAATAGATATATAAATCTGATTTCTGATGAAAGATTTTCAACCAGAAGGTTATGTACTCGACATTGCTCTGGAAAGTCGTTATCTTCGGCAGCCTAGAAGGCTAAACGTATAAACGTATAAACGTATGCAGTGAGGTGTAAGGTTATGCCAATCCGGGTTCCTGATGAGTTGCCAGCTGTCAGCTTCTTGCGCAATGAAAACGTCTTTGTAATGCCGTCTTCCCGAGCTAGAACGCAGGAAATTCGTCCGTTGAAGGTGTTGGTGCTTAACCTGATGCCAAAGAAAATCGAAACGGAGAATCAGTTCCTGCGGCTCCTGTCGAATTCGCCACTGCAGGTGGATATTCAGTTGTTGCGCATCGATAGCCGGGAATCGAAGAACACGCCTACGGAGCACCTCAATAACTTCTACTGCGACTTTGAAGATATCGAGCACGAGAATTTTGACGGTTTGATCGTGACCGGCGCGCCGCTGGGGCTGGTGGATTTTTGCGATGTGGTGTACTGGCCGCAGATCGAGCGGGTGGTGAACTGGGCCAAAGAGCATGTCACTTCTACACTGTTTGTGTGTTGGGCGGTTCAGGCGGCGTTGAATGTGCTGTACGGCATCCCCAAGCTGACCCGTGACGTGAAATTATCCGGCGTGTATTCACACCATACGTTGCAACCGCATGCCCTGTTGACGCGCGGTTTTGACGAAACCTTTCTGGCACCACATTCCCGCTATGCGGATTTTCCTTCCGACGTGATTCGTGAGCACACCGATCTGGATATTCTGGTGGAGTCTGAGGAAGCCGGTGCCTACCTGTTTGCCAGTAAGGATAAGCGGCTGGCGTTTGTGACCGGGCACCCGGAGTACGATGCGCTGACATTATCGAGCGAGTATTTCCGTGACTACGATGCCGGCCTTAATCCAGTAATCCCGGTGAACTATTTTCCGGGGGATAACCCCCAGAAAACGCCGCGGGCGACCTGGCGTAGCCACGGCCATCTGCTGTTTTCCAACTGGCTGAATTACTACGTTTACCAGATCACGCCGTTCGATTTGCGTCATATGAATCCTACGCTGGATTGACGCTTTCCTCTCATTCTCTCCCGTCAGGCGCCTCATGGCGCCTTTTCTTTTTCCTGCTCAAGCGATCTCAGATTTCCTCCACTTACTATTCATGGAATGCATTTCTCTATTACGTATAACTTTAATTTTAAATTAATCATATGCTTGAATTGAATTTAAATTAAAAATGGAAATTGTTTTTGATTTTTAATTTTATTGAATTAGGCTTAGTTCTGTTGGCTGAAAAATGTTCGGAATGAGTTCGCAGATTGAACAGCCGATAAGGCGAGGACAACGGAATAGGAACGACGACATGACACAACAGACGATAAGCAGGGAACTGGTGTTCACCACCGCATTTGGTGAGGCAGAACGACAGATTCTGACGGCTGAGGCGGTGGATTTCCTCACCGCGTTGGTCAGCCGGTTCACTCCGCAGCGCAACCGTTTACTGGCTGAGCGCCAGGCGGTGCAGGCAAGAATTGATAACGGTGAATTACCCGGTTTCATTTCGGAAATGGATTCCATAAGTGAATCCGACTGGAAGATTCGTGGTATTCCTGCTGACCTGCTGGATCGCCGGGTAGAGATTACCGGCCCGGTGGAACGAAAAATGGTGATTAACGCCCTGAATGCCAACGTGAAAGTCTTTATGGCGGACTTTGAAGATTCGCTGGCGCCCAGTTGGCCGAAAGTGATTGAAGGGCAAATCAACTTGCGGGATGCGGTGCGCGGCGCCATCACCTACACCAGCGAGGCGGGAAAGATTTATCAGCTCAAGCCTGACCCGGCGGTGCTGATTTGTCGGGTGCGTGGCCTGCACCTGCCGGAAAAACACGTGTTGTGGAATGATGAACCCATCCCCGGCAGTCTGTTCGATTTTGCGCTCTATTTTTTCCATAACTACCGCCAGTTGCTGGCAAAAGGCAGCGGCCCCTATTTCTACCTGCCGAAAACCCAATCCTGGCAGGAGGCCGCCTGGTGGAGCGAGGTGTTCAGCTATACCGAAGAACGTTTTGGCCTGACGCGCGGCACTATCAAAGCCACCATCTTGATTGAAACCCTGCCTGCCGTGTTCCAGATGGACGAAATTCTCTATCACCTGCGCGACCACATTGTCGGGCTGAACTGCGGCCGTTGGGACTACATTTTCAGCTACATCAAGACGTTGAAAAATCACCCGGACCGGGTATTGCCGGACCGGCAATCAGTCACGATGGACAAACCGTTCCTGAACGCTTACTCGCGTTTGCTGATCAAAACCTGTCACCGGCGCGGCGCGTTTGCGATGGGCGGGATGGCCGCGTTCATTCCCAGCAAAGACGCGGAGCGCAACGCCTGGGTGCAGGAAAAAGTCAGGCAGGACAAGGAGCTGGAGGCTCGTAATGGTCATGACGGCACCTGGATCGCCCATCCCGGTCTTGCCGACACGGTGATGCCGGTATTCAATCGCCTGCTGGGCGATCGTCCCAATCAACTGGATGTGCTGCGTGAAGACGATGCGCCGGTGACCGCCGACGAACTGCTGGCGCCTTGTCCGGGGGAGCGTACCGAAGCCGGCATGCGCGCCAATATCCGCGTCGCGGTGCAATACATCGAAGCCTGGATTTCCGGCAACGGTTGTGTGCCGATTTACGGACTGATGGAGGATGCCGCCACCGCCGAGATCTCCCGTACCTCCATCTGGCAGTGGATTCACCACGGCAAAACCCTCAGTGACGGCAGGGTGGTGACCAAGTCGTTGTTTCGCCAGATGCTGGCGGAAGAGATGCAGGTTATCCGCGGCGAGCTGGGCGACGCCCGTTTCGACGACGGCCGTTTCGATGACGCCGGCCGTTTGATGGAACGCATCACCACGCAGGACGCATTAATCGATTTTCTCACCTTACCCGGTTACGACTTACTTGATTAATCCTGTTTAAAAAAGGAATCGCTATGAGCACCTCTCGTACCCAACAAATCGAGCAACTGGAACAAGAGTGGAACACGCCGCGCTGGAAAGGCATTACCCGCCCGTACCGCGCCGAGGATGTGGTGAATCTGCGCGGGTCGGTGAACCCCGCCTGTACGCTGGCGCAACTGGGCGCGGAAAAGCTGTGGAAGCTGTTGAACGGTAAGTCGCGTAAAGGCTACGTCAACTGCCTCGGCGCGTTGACCGGCGGGCAGGCGTTGCAGCAGGCGAAAGCCGGGCTGGAGGCGATATATCTGTCCGGCTGGCAGGTGGCGGCGGATGCCAACCTGGCCGCCAGCATGTACCCGGACCAGTCGCTCTACCCGTCCAACTCGGTGCCGTCGGTGGTGCAGCGTATCAACAACACCTTCCGGCGCGCGGATCAAATCCAGTGGGCCAACGGCATCGGGCAGGATGACCCGCGTTATACCGACTACTTTTTGCCGATCGTCGCCGATGCGGAAGCCGGTTTCGGCGGGGTGCTGAATGCGTTTGAACTGATGAAATCGATGATTGAAGCGGGCGCCGCCGCGGTCCATTTTGAAGACCAACTGGCGTCGGTGAAGAAGTGCGGCCATATGGGCGGCAAGGTGCTGGTGCCGACGCAGGAAGCGGTGCAGAAACTGGTGGCGGCCCGGCTGGCGGCGGATGTGCTGGGCGTGCCGACATTGCTGGTGGCGCGTACCGACGCCGACGCGGCCGATTTGCTGACCTCGGATTGTGATGATTACGACCGGGACTTCGTCACCGGCGAACGCACGGTGGAAGGGTTTTACCGCACCCGCGCCGGGGTGGAACAGGCGATCAGCCGCGGGCTGGCGTATGCCCCTTACGCCGACCTGGTGTGGTGTGAAACCTCAACGCCCGACCTGGCGCTGGCGCGGCGTTTCGCCGAGGCGATTCACACCCGTTTCCCCGGCAAACTGCTGGCCTACAACTGTTCGCCGTCGTTCAACTGGAAGAAGAATCTGGACGATCGCACCATCGCCCGTTTTCAGGATGAACTGTCGGAGATGGGGTACAAATACCAGTTCATCACGCTGGCGGGTATCCATAGCATGTGGTTCAACATGTTCGACCTGGCGCATGCCTATGCGCAGGGCGAAGGCATGAAGCACTACGTGGAGAAAGTACAGCAGCCGGAATTTGCGGCCATTAAACAAGGGTACACCTTCTCGTCTCACCAGCAGGAAGTGGGCACCGGTTATTTCGACAAGGTGACCACCCTGATTCAGGGCGGCGCGTCGTCCGTCACCGCGCTGACCGGTTCGACGGAAGAACAGCAGTTCTGAACCGGAAGATCGCACCATCGCGGCCAGCCTGATGCTGGCCGCGTGTCGTTACATCGATGGCGTCAGAGGAGAGGTGGATGAGTCGAGGTCGGGAACAACTGGTGGCGCAGACTATTCTGCAAGGGTTCGATGCGCAGTATGGCCGGTTTCTGGAAGTGACTGCCGGCGCACAGCAGCGCTTCGAGCAGGCGGACTGGCATGCGGTGCAGCAGGCGATGAAGCAGCGTATCCAGCTCTATGACCATCATGTCGGGCTGGTGGTGGAGCAACTGGGCTGCATCACCGACCGGCAGTGTTACGACGCGGCGTTCGTCGCGCGGGTCAAACAGATTTATACCGCGCTGTTGCCGGACTATCCGCGCTTCGAAATCGCGGAGAGCTTTTTCAACTCAGTGTATTGCCGGCTGTTTCATCACCGTGAACTGACGCCGGACAAACTGTTCGTGTTCAGTTCGCAGCCGGCACGGCGTTTTCAGGAAATTCCGCGTCCGCTGGCTCGTACTTACCAGCCCGACAACGGCTGGCCCGCGATGCTGGAAGCGGTGCTGACCGCTTTGCCGCTGCGGTTGCAGTGGGAAGACCTGACGCGAGACATCGGCTATGTGGTGCGGTCGCTGCGGGAAGCGTTCCCGGCGGCGTCGCTGGCAAACGCTTCGCTACAGGTGGCGAACGAGCTGTTTTACCGCAACAAAGCGGCCTGGCTGGTGGGGAAACTGCGTTTGCCGGGCGGCGTGTTTCCGTTTTTGCTGCCGATTCACCACAACGAGCGCGGCGCGCTGTTTATCGATACCTGCCTGACCCGCCATGCGGACGCCAGTATTGTGTTTGGTTTCGCCCGTTCCTACTTTATGGTTTACGCACCGCTGCCGTCGGCGCTGGTGGCCTGGCTGCGGGAGATTTTGCCGGGTAAAACCACCGCGGAGTTGTATCTGGCGATCGGCTGTCAGAAACACAGCAAGACCGAATATTACCGCGAGTACCTCGATTTCATCGCCAGTACGCAGGAGCCGTTCATTACCGCGCCGGGGGTAAAAGGAATGGTGATGCTGGTGTTCACGCTGCCGACTTTCGACCGGGTGTTCAAGGTGATCAAAGATCGGTTTGCACCGCAAAAAGAGGTCAGCGAAGCGCGGGTGCGGGAGTGTTACCGGCTGGTGAAGGAACACGACCGCGTCGGACGTATGGCGGACACTCAGGAGTATGAAAATTTCGTGCTGGAGAAAGCGCGCATCAGCCCGGAACTGCTGGCGGAATTATGGCGGGAAGTGCCGGACAAACTGGAAGACCTGGGCGACCGGCTGGTGATTCGCCATCTGTACATGGAGCGTCGCATGACGCCGCTGAATCTCTACCTGGAACAGGTCAACGGTCAGGCGCTGCGCGATGTGATTGAGGAGTACGGCAACGCCATCCGGCAACTGGCGGCGGCCAATATCTTTCCCGGCGATATGCTGTTCAAGAACTTCGGCGTCACCCGCCACGGCCGGGTAGTGTTTTATGACTACGACGAAATCTGCTATATGACCGAGGTGAATTTCCGCGACATTCCGCCGCCTCGCGATCCGGCGGACGAACTGGCGGCCGAACCCTGGTACAGCGTCGGGCCGAATGATGTGTTTCCGGAAGAGTTTCGCCAGTTTCTGTGCAGCGATCGCCGCTTGCTGCCGCTGTTTGAAGAGCTGCACGGCGATCTGTTTCGGGCTGAATACTGGCGGGCGTTGCAGCAGCGGATTCGCGACGGTCACATCGAAGATGTCTACGCTTACCGGCGCAGAAAACGCTTCAGCTTACGTTATGCCGACCCGGTAACGTCAGCGGACGCGCTGACGTTATAACGCCGGTCAGCGCGCGCCGCCGTACTGATAGGTGATCTCTTTCGCCGCCTTGATCACCAGCGCGCCCAGTTCGGTGATGCGATCATCGGTGATGCGGGATACCGGCCCGGAAATGGAGATAGCGGCAAACGCTTCGTGGTGTTCGTCGAGAATGCAGGCGGCGACACAGCGCAAGCCCAGCGCGTGTTCCTCATCGTCCAGCGCGTAGCCCTGCCGGCGAATGCTGATCAGGTTCTCCTTCAGCGTCTGGGCGCTGAGGGTGTGCGGGGTATAGCTGTGCAGCCCTTTGCGGTGCAGCAGCTGGGTGATTTTGTCGTCCGGCAGCATGGCGAGGAACGCTTTGCCGGCGCCGGACGCGTGCATCGGCAGTTTGCCGCCGATCGGCGCGGACATGCGCATCAGCGCGGTACACTGCACCTGATCGATGATAATGGCCTGATAATCACTCTGATCCAGCACCGCCAGATTCACCGTTTCACCAGAACTCTCCATCAACTGACGCAACATCGGGTGCACCAGACTGAGCAGATTACGGCTTTGCAGAAAGCTGCTGCCGACGATAAACGCATGGGTACCGATGGTCCACAATCCCAAATCGCCGACCTGGCGCACAAATCCCTGCTGCTGCATGGTGGTCAACAACCGATGGGTCGTGGAGTTGGGCAGGCCCGCCTGCTGGGCCAGGTCGGTCAGCGCGATGCTGCCGTTGGCTTTGGCGATGTATTCCAGCAGCGTCAGACCACGGGTCAACGACTGCACCTGTCCGGCAGGTTGAGCGGGGCTGGCGGCGGCAGCGCGGGGTTTTTTGCCGCGTTTGGCGGGTTCGGGTGGCGTCATCGTCGATTTCCTTTTTCATATCATGGAATCGATTTTCGTTTTTTTAGCGCAGAATGCAACCGTCTTGTCAGGCGGTTTTATCAACCGCGTACTGCGCTGGCGCGGCGGGCTGTTGTGCTAGGATAAAGGTTCGCACAGACGAGGGTGATAACGAGAATAAAATGATGGCAAATCGGTTACAGGCATTACAGCAGCAGCTGGCGCAACGCATTATGATTCTGGACGGCGGCATGGGCACCATGATCCAGAGCTACCGCCTGCAGGAAGAAGATTACCGCGGCGAACGTTTTGCCGACTGGCAGTGCGACCTGAAAGGCAATAACGACTTGCTGGTGCTGAGTAAACCGGAGGTGATCACCGCCATTCATAACGATTATCTGGCGGCGGGCGCGGATATTCTGGAAACCAACACCTTCAACGCCACCCGCATCGCCATGGCCGACTACGAGATGGAAGCGCTGTCGGCGGAAATCAATACCGTCGCCGCCCGGCTGGCGCGGGCCTGTGCCGACGAGTGGACGGCGCGTACGCCGGAGCGCCCACGCTATGTCGCCGGGGTGCTGGGGCCGACCAACCGCACCGCGTCGATCTCGCCGGACGTCAATGACCCGGCGTACCGTAATGTTAGCTTCGACCAACTGGTGGAAGCATACCGCGAATCGACCCGCGCGCTGGTTGAAGGCGGCGTTGATATCATCCTGATCGAAACCATTTTCGACACCCTGAACGCCAAAGCCGCCATTTTTGCGGTAGAAACCGAATTCGAAGCGCTGGGCGTCACGCTGCCGGTGATGATCTCCGGCACCATTACCGATGCCTCCGGCCGTACTCTGTCCGGCCAGACTACCGAAGCGTTTTATAACTCGCTACGTCACGCCCGGCCGCTGTCGTTCGGTCTTAACTGTGCGCTGGGACCGGACGAACTGCGTCAGTACGTGGCGGAACTGTCGCGCATCGCCGAGTGCTATGTGACCGCACACCCCAACGCCGGCTTGCCGAATGCCTTCGGCGAATACGATCTGGATGCGGACGAGATGGCGCGCCAGATTGGCGAGTGGGCGCAGTCCGGCTTCCTGAACATTATCGGCGGATGCTGCGGCACCACGCCTGAGCATATCGCCGCGATGGTTAAGGCCGTCGACGGCGTGGCGCCGCGCGCGTTGCCGACGCTGCCGGTGGCCTGCCGCCTGTCCGGGCTGGAGCCGCTGAACATCGGCGACGACACGCTGTTCGTTAACGTCGGCGAACGCACCAACGTCACCGGTTCCGCTAAATTCAAGCGCCTGATTAAAGAAGAAAAGTACAACGAGGCGCTGGACGTAGCGCGTCAGCAGGTGGAAAGCGGCGCGCAGATCATCGACATCAACATGGACGAGGGCATGCTCAACGCCGAAGCGGCGATGGTGCGTTTCCTTAACCTGATCGCCGGCGAACCGGATATCGCCCGGGTGCCGATCATGATCGACTCCTCCAAGTGGGACGTGGTGGAAGCCGGGCTGAAGTGCATTCAGGGCAAAGGTATCGTCAACTCGATTTCGATGAAAGAAGGCGTGGAGGCCTTTGTGCATCACGCCCGGCTGGTGCGCCGTTACGGCGCCGCCGTGGTGGTGATGGCGTTTGATGAAGTGGGGCAGGCGGATACCCGCGCGCGCAAGATTGAGATTTGCCGCCGCGCCTACCAGATCCTGACCGAAGAAGTCGGTTTCCCGTCGGAAGACATCATTTTCGACCCGAACATTTTTGCCGTCGCTACCGGCATTGATGAGCACAACAATTATGCGGTGGACTTTATCGAGGCCTGCGCCGACATCAAAGCCCAACTGCCGCACGCGCTGATTTCCGGCGGCGTGTCCAACGTGTCGTTCTCGTTTCGCGGCAACGAGCCGGTGCGCGAGGCGATTCACGCCGTGTTCCTGTATTACGCCATCCGCAACGGCATGGACATGGGCATCGTCAACGCCGGTCAGTTGGCGATCTACGATGATTTACCCGCCGAGCTGCGCGATGCGGTGGAAGACGTGATTCTCAACCGGCGCGACGACGGCACCGAACGGCTGCTGGCGATTGCCGAGAAATATCGCGGTAGTAAGTCCGACGACGACAGCAACAAAGGCGAGGCCGAATGGCGCGGCTGGCCGGTGAGAAAACGGCTGGAATACGCGCTGGTCAAAGGCATCACCGAGTTTATCGAGCAGGACACCGAAGAGGCGCGGGCGCAGTCGACTCGCCCTATCGAAGTGATCGAGGGGCCGCTGATGGACGGCATGAACGTGGTCGGCGACCTGTTCGGCGCCGGCAAAATGTTCCTGCCGCAGGTGGTGAAGTCGGCGCGAGTGATGAAACAGGCGGTGGCGTATCTGGAACCGTTCATTCAGGCCAGCAAAGAGCAGGGCTCCAGCGCCGGCAAGATCCTGCTGGCGACGGTGAAGGGCGACGTACACGACATCGGCAAGAACATCGTCGGCGTGGTATTGCAGTGCAACAACTATGAAATTATCGATCTGGGCGTGATGGTGCCGACCGACAAGATCCTCAAAACCGCGCGCGAGGAGAACGTCGATATCATCGGCCTGTCGGGGCTGATTACCCCGTCGCTGGATGAAATGGTCAACGTCGCCAAAGAGATGGAGCGCCAGGGCTTTACGCTGCCGTTGCTGATCGGCGGCGCCACCACTTCCAAGGCGCACACCGCGGTGAAGATCGAACAGAACTACAGCGGCCCGACGGTATACGTGCAGAATGCGTCGCGCTCGGTGGGCGTGGTGTCGGCGCTGCTGTCGGACAGCCAGCGCGACGACTTTGTGGCGCGCATTCGTAAGGAATACGAAACGGTGCGCATTCAGCATGGTCGCAAAAAACCGCGCACGCCGCCGGTGGCGTTGGGCGTGGCGCGCGACAACGCCATGCCGATCGACTGGGAAAGCTATACGCCGCCGGTGGCGCATCGCCTCGGCGTACAGCCGGTTTCCGCCGGCATCGAGACATTGCGTAACTACATCGACTGGACGCCATTCTTTATGACCTGGTCGCTGGCGGGCAAATACCCCAACATTCTTGAAGACGAAGTGGTGGGTGAGGAGGCCAAACGCCTGTTTGCCGATGCCAACGCCATGCTGGATACCCTGTCGGCCAGCGGCACCTTGAACCCGCGCGGGGTGGTGGGGCTGTTCCCGGCCAACCGGGTGGGCGATGACATCGAAATCTATACCGACGAGCGTCGTACCGAGGTGCTGACCGTCAGCCATCATCTGCGCCAGCAAACCGAAAAGACCGATTTTCCCAACTACTGTCTGGCGGATTTTGTCGCGCCGAAAACCAGCGGCAAGCCGGATTATTTCGGCGCGTTCGCGGTGACCGGCGGGCTGGAAGAGGACGAGCTGGCGGCGCAGTGGGAAGCGCAGCACGACGACTACAACAAGATCATGCTCAAAGCGCTGGCGGACCGGCTGGCGGAAGCGTTCGCCGAATACCTGCACGAGCGGGTGCGCAAGGTCCACTGGGGCTATGCGCCGAACGAGAACCTCGGCAATGACGAGCTGATCCGCGAGAACTATCAGGGCATCCGACCGGCGCCGGGTTACCCGGCCTGTCCGGACCACACCGAAAAAGCGACCATCTGGCAACTGCTGGATGTGGACAATACCGTCGGCATGAAACTCACCGAGTCCTACGCCATGTGGCCGGGCGCGTCGGTGTCCGGCTGGTACTTCAGCCACCCGGACAGCAAGTATTTCGCCGTGGCGCAAATTCAGCGCGACCAGGTGGAAGACTACGCCGCTCGTAAATCGTTGCCGATCGACGAGGTGGAGCGCTGGCTGGCGCCGAATCTGGGGTATGATGCGGATTGATATAAAAGTTATTCATGAAACGGAATAAGGTGGTGAGATGATCCATGAACTTAGCCTTGCCAATGTTGGGCCCGCCAGCACCATGCATCTCACATTTGGCAATCGGCTCAACCTGTTAACCGGCGATAATGGTCTGGGAAAGAGTTTTTTACTGGATATTATTTGGTGGGCGCTGACTCGCCGATGGCCCGCAGAGGTGAATCCTAAACTGGCCGCTGGCAAAAAAGCGCTCCCTGCGTTCGGCCTGGCAGGTGAAGAGGCAAGTATTGCTTTTTCATTTGCCGGTAAGGTCAAGACTGAACGTTATGAAAGCCATTACGAGAGTACCTATGCCCGACGTGAGCAGAGCTGGACTGGCCGTGCCGGTCGGCCGACCAACCCTGGACTGGTGCTGTATGCGATGGCGGATGGCAGCTTTGCGGTGTGGGATCCGCACCGTAATTACTGGCGCACGCAGGATGGCATTGATGTGCAGGAGCGGGTTCCGGCCTATGTGTTAAACCCGACTGAAGTGTGGGATGGTTTGCCGGGTGACGAACGCTCCTGGCTCTGTAACGGGTTGATCCGTGATATTGCCAGTTGGCAAAAAGAGAAAGGCGCGGCGTTCAAACATCTTAATGCCGTGCTGAAGGTGCTTTCCCCCTCGATAACCGAAGTGCTCTCGCTGGGGGAACTGACCCGCATCAGTCTGGATGACGTACGTGAAATACCGACCCTCAGGATGCCTTACCAAAAAGATGTGCCTGTGCTCCATGCGTCTTCGGGAATGCGGCGTATTCTGGCGCTGGCTTATTTTTTGGTATGGGCCTGGGAGGAACACCAGCGAGCCGCCAGTATTGTGGGGGAAGACGTCAGCCCTCAGATTACGTTCCTGATTGATGAAGTTGAGTCTCATCTTCATCCCAGTTGGCAGCGCAGTATTGTTCCCGCTTTGCTGAAAGTGATGGGAAAGCTGAACGCCAAAGCACAGGTGCAGTTGATCACTACCACGCATTCTCCGCTGGTGATGACCTCGGTAGAGCCATTATTTGATGGCTCACGAGATGCATGGTTTGATCTGGATTTTCTAAACGGTGCGGTGGTGCTGGAGCGGCGTGAATTTGAAAAACACGGTGATGTGACCAACTGGCTGACGAGCGAGGCGTTCGATTTAAAAAGTGGCAGACCGCTGGAGTATGAGCGACTGGTTGAGGACGCGGCAAAGCTGCTGAATAAGTCTGATGCATCGGAAAAGGAGCTGGACGCGATGTATCAGCAGTTGCTGGCGGCTCTCGATGTTAAAGATGAGTTCCTGTTTCGCTGGCGGTTTATCCGTGGAAAAAAAGCAAACCCGGAGCAAAATAATAAGAAGATAAAAAAAGGACGCAAAGATGATTCCGGTGGTGTTACAGGCGGAGCCTGATGATTTTGATGTCGAAGTGCGTCAGAGAGGGCATAACTGGTTGAGTAAAAAGGGTATTGCTCTTAATGCACCACCGCCGAAGGCTTCGGATTTACCGAACTATTGGACGCACAGCAATTATTCGCTTTGGGAATCTTATTGCGGTGTCTGCGCCTATCTGGCGATTTATTTTGAGTGGGTGACAGGGGCATCTTCTACCGACCATTTCGTCGCTAAATCCCATAATGCCGGTGACGCCTATGAATGGAACAATTATCGCCTAAGTTCATTGGGGCCAAATCGTAACAAGAATGACTTCGATGACGTCTTGGATCCAATCAGTTTGCAGCCGGATACCTTTGTAATTAATTTCCTGTCGGGTGAGATTAGCCCTAATTATGCGTTATATCCTAACGGTTCGCCGTATGCCACGCAGGCAGAATCGACAATATCCCGGCTTAGGCTCGATAGTCAGGAGCATCGACGGATGCGTACACGCCATTTTGAGAAATATATCAACGGGGATTGGTCGCTTAATAGCCTGAAAGATGACTCCCCTTTCGTGTATGCCGAGATTGTGCGCCAGGGGCTGACTCGTTAATCATCGCCAGCCTGTCATATTCGTTTCGAGTCATCAGAGGCTAAAAAAACACAGGCCGGGTTACCCCGGCCTGTGTTTTTTTGATGCCTGCTTGGCTTAGTAAAGCCCGATCACCTTCCACCACAACAGACCGGCGGACATGAAGATCGCCTGATTGATCAGGCTGATGACAAAGCCGGTACGCCACCAGACGGCGGTGGGCACGTAGCCGGCGCCGAACAGAATCGGGCCGCGGGCGTGGGTGTACTGGGTCAGCGAGCAGTACAGGCTGCTGGTGAACGCCAGCATCAGCGCCATCGGCGCCGCCGGGATGTGCAGGTTAATGCCCACGCCGAGGAACACCGCGTACAACGCCGCGATTTGGGCGTTGCCGCTGGCGAAGAAGTAATGGGTGTAGAAGTAGGCGGCGTTGAGCAACAGCAACACCAGTACCCAACTGGTGTCCTGCATCAGGTGACCGATGCTGCTGCCGATCAGGTCGCCAAACCAGGTAGTGAAACCCAGTTTCTTCAACTGGTTAGCCATCATCAGCAGCGCGGCGAACCAGATCAGCGTATCCCATGCGCCTTTCTCGCTCTTGATGTCTTCCCAGCTTAATACGCCGGTCAACAGCAGGAAGGAGAGGCCGACAAAAGAGGCGGTGGTGGCGTCAACGCCCAGCAGATCGCCGAAAATCCACAGCACCAGCAGAATTACCACGGTGGCCGCCATCAGCCATTCGCCGCGCGACATGCGCCCCATTTTTTCCAGTTCGGTAATTGCCAGTTTCGGCGCGTCCGGCGTATGACGGATTTCCGGTTTTGCCAGCACATAAACGCACAGCGGCACCAGAAGTAGAGAAATCACGCAAGGTACGACCGCTGCGACAAACCAACTGCCCCAGGTGATGGTGACGCCGGCGTTGGCCGCCAGTTTCACCGCCAGCAGGTTACCGGTGTAGCCGGTCATGAACAGCGCGGCGGTGACGTCGTTGACGTTGCCGATACAGGTCACCAGAAAGGTGCCGATCTTGCTGCGGGAGGCGTCTTCCGGTTTGGAGTCGAAGCTGCGCGCCAGCGAGTCGGCAATCGGGTAAATCACCCCGCCGCAGCGGGCGGTGTTGCTGGGCATGGCGGGCGACAGCACCAGGTCGGCGAACGCCAGACCGTAAGCCAGCCCTAGCGTGCGTTTACCCAACAGGCGGATCATTTGTAAGGCGATGCGACGGCCCAACCCGGTTTTGATAAAACCGCGGGCAATCATGAATGCTACTACAATCAACCAGATCAGCGAACTGTTGAGGTCGCTCAACGCGGTCTGGATGGAGGCGCTGGCGCTGGTGTCGCCGGCGGCGTAGGTGAGGGCGAACAGCGTAATGCTGATGATACCGATGGCGCCGATCGGCAGCACGTTCGCCACGATGCTGATGATGGTGGCGACGAACAGTACGGCGGAGTGCCAGGCGGCGGGTTTCAGCCCGGCTGGGGGCGTCAGTTGCCAGAAAAAGGCGGCCACAATCATGATGATAAGCAGCGCCAGCCAGTTCAGGCCATATGCGGTTTTTGTCTTCATCCGTATATCCTTAGCTCAGGTCTGAAGAGGGTGCCGTCGCCGGTGTCGGGCGAAGCGGCTGATGGAAGAAGCATAACGCCAGAAACGTGCCGCGTGGGGGGAAATACGCCCTGTTATTGATTTAGGCCGTGATTTTAAAAAAATTACGCTTATTTACACCCGTTGACCCACTCAAGAACGGATAAGATGTCAGTAAGATGTCAGAATTAAGACCGGGCGCAAGTGGGGAGTACACCGGGCTTGTGGGCGGGAATGCCATTTTTTTCCATAACTATTTTGACTAAGGGAGGCCCAGTTCCGTGTTGACGCTGCTGCATTTATTGTCCGCCATCGCGCTGCTGGTCTGGGGGACGCATATTGTTCGTACCGGGATTATGCGGGTGTACGGCGCCCGTCTGCGGCGAACGATCAGCGATAGCGTAAGCCGTAAGCCGCTGGCCTTTCTCGCCGGCATCGGTGTGACCGCGCTGGTGCAGAGCAGCAACGCCACCGCGCTGCTCACGATCTCTTTTGTCTCGCAAGGGTTGATTGCGCTGGCGCCGGCGCTGGTGATTATTCTGGGCGCGGATGTCGGCACCGCGCTGATGGTGCGAGTCCTGACGTTTGATCTCTCCTGGCTGTCGCCGTTACTGATTTTCCTCGGGGTTATCTTTTTCCTCAGTTGCAAGCAGACCCGCGTCGGACAGTTGGGGCGGATTGCCATCGGTCTGGGGCTGATTCTGCTGGCGCTGGAATTGATTGTGGAATCGGCGACGCCGATCACCCAGACCGCCGGGGTTAAGGTGCTGTTTTCCTCGCTGACTGGCGATGTGATGCTGGATGCGCTGGTCGGGGCGGTGTTCGCCATTGTGAGTTATTCCAGCCTGGCGGCGGTGCTGCTGACCGCCACCCTGACCGCCAGCCATGTGATTTCCCTGGATGTGGCGTTGTGTCTGGTGATCGGTGCCAATCTGGGCAGCGGCATTCTGGCGCTGGCGAACGCCAGCGCACAAGGCCCGGCGGCGCGGCAGGTGGCGCTGGGGAGCATGTTCTTCAAACTGATTGGCTGTATGCCGGCGCTGCCGGCGATAGGTTATCTGGCGGATTGGATGGAGGCGGTGCCGTTGCCGGATGAGGAACGGGTGATTTATTTCCACCTGTTTTACAACCTGGCGCGCTGTCTGCTGTTGTTGCCATTTGCCGGGCGAATGGCGGAGCTGTGCGGCAATCTGGTGCGGGTTGAACCGGATCTCGATCCGCGGTTGCGACCCCGCCATCTGGATGTCAGCGCGTTGGATACACCGACGCTGGCGCTGGCTAACGCGGCGCGGGAGACGCTGCGCATCGGCGATGTGATCGAACAGATGCTGAAAATGTTTCAGGGCGCGCTGCGGGGCGACCGCCAGCAGGTGCGAGAGATCCGTAGACTGGATGACGACGTGGACGTGCTCTACAACGCCATCAAGCTCTATCTGGCGCAGATTGAAAAGGCCGGGTTGCATGAACGTGATTCCCGGCGCTGGGCGGAGGTGATTGAGATGGCGCTCAATCTGGAACAGGCCGGCGATATCATCGAGCGGGTGGTTTGCGATCTTGACGCGCATGCGCCAGATGGGCTGCGCGGTTTTTCGACCGCCGGGCGCGACGAGCTTAATGCGTTGTACGAACAACTGTTGAACAACCTGCGACTGGGGATGTCGGTGTTCCTGTCGTCGGATGTGACCAGCGCCAGACGGCTGCGCCGCGCCAAACACCGTTTTCGTATTCTGAACCGGCGCTACTCCCACGCGCATGTCGACAGGTTGCATCATCAGAATGTGCAGAGTCTGGAAACCAGTTCGCTGCATCTCGGGTTGCTGGGCGATATGAACCGACTGAATTCGTTGTTTTGCGCGGTCGCCTACAACGTGCTGATGGTGACGGAAGAAGAGGACGAAGGGCGGGAAGAGTCCTCGGTTTCCATGTAAGCCATGCTAAGAGCCGGGCGGCGGCGATGCGTTTCGCCGCTGCCCGGCGGTTCATGCCTATACGTCCGTTCGCTGTTCGATCACGCCGTACCAGCCCAGGCCCTGATAGCTTTCGTAACCCGGCGTCAGCGCAAAAGACAGGGTTCGGCCGTCGGTTTTATAGTACCCGGCCGCCTTTCCTTCAGTCCGTAACGGAAAGTGTTCTCCCAGCGGGGTCGCGTCATCGGAACTGGCGATGACGCGCGACGCGGAATCCACAATCAGACAGCGCGTATGCCGCCACTCCTGAGCCGTCAGGCGCACATTTCGAACCACCGTCGTGGCCTGCGGCGCCCAGTCGAAGAAAATCAGCAATACGCCAACCGGGCGGCCATGCTCGTCGCCGTTCTCACGAATCGCCGTGGCGTAGGTCGCTACCGCCGCATTACGTAGCAGCGCGATTTTCTGGATATCCGCCGCCACATAGTCCGTGCCGTTTTTCGTCGCTTTCGCCTGCCGGAAAATAGGCAGGTCGGAGACGTTGCGGCCGGTGACGTCGTAATCCTGCCCACGTCCGTTCGCCAGCACCGTACCGTTCAGGTCGGTAATCCACAGGTCCAGATAAACGGTATAGCTCGACAGAATGACCGATAGCCGATGCGAAGCGTACTGCTTTTCGGCCTGCCCCGGATGAGCGGCGCAGGCGACCACCGCGGTGTCCGTCGCCCACCAGCGCACGTCGCAGGAGCGCTCGTACAGGTTGCGATCGATGATGTCGATCATGTTCAGCGCCTGATCGACGTGGCGCCCGCTTTCATGCTCGTGCAGCCGGGAAATCATGTTGTCGCCCAGTTCTGTCAGCTTTGACAGCGGTCCCGCCAGTTCCTGATTGAGGTCGGTGGTGATTTGGTTAATCAGCGACGCTACGTGTTTAACCTGGCTGGCGACCACCGCAAATCCTCTTCCCGCCTCTCCGGCGCGAGCCGCCTCAATCAAGGCATTCAGGGCAAGAAATGTGGTTTCCCGGTTGATGTGGTCGATATCGGCAATCTTGTTATTGGCGATTTTTCGTATGTGATGACTGAGCTCTACAATTTCACGAGGATTTGCCATGCGTTCACCGCGCTCCCTTTTCCATCCCGCCTTGATGTTTAAACATCGTGTTTTCCGCTGCGGCAGGCTCTGTCGTTTATCCTTTTTTATTGGCTGGGATCATGGAGGCGGCGGCGCTGGCGGACCGCAGGCATAAAAAAATCCGAAACCCGTCTGGGGTTTCGGATTTGCCTGCCGTGGTGGCTTGCGGCCATTTATTTCGCGTTATTCGAACAGATTGCGGTGCAGCGTCTGGACCACCTGTTCGGCATCGCTGGACGGCACCAGGAAGCACAGGTTATGGCTGCTGGCGCCGTAACAGATGAGGCGGATGTTGAATGGTTCCAGCACCCCGAACACCTCTTTACCGACGCCGCAGGCTTGCGACAGCTTGTTGCCGATCAGCGCCACCAGCGACATGTTCTCTTCCACTTCCACCCGGCACAGCGAGGACAGTTCGGTCAGCAGCGCGCTGGACAGCAGGCTGTCGCCGGTCGAGGTAGAGCCGGTGGTGTCCAGCGTCAGCGCCACGTTGACTTCAGAGGTGGTGATCAGGTCCACCGAAATATTGTGGCGGGCCAGAATGCTGAACACTTCCGCCAGAAAACCGCGCGCGTGCAGCATGTTGAGGCTGTGCAGGGTCAGCAGCGTCTGCTTACGGCGCAGCGCCAGCGCGCGGAACAGCGGCGGATTGTCGGTCTTGTTGCACACCAACGTGCCGCCGGCCGCCGGGTCTTTGCTGGAGCCGACGAACACCGGAATGTCGCTGCGCACGGCGGGCAGCAGCGTGGCCGGGTGCAGCACCTTGGCGCCGAAAGTCGCCATTTCGGCCGCTTCTTCAAAGGTAATCTGGTCGATGCGGTGTGCGGACGGCACCACGCGCGGGTCGGTGGTGTAGATGCCGGGAACGTCGGTCCAGATGTCGATGCGGCCGGCGTTCAGCGCTTCGCCCAGCAGGGCGGCGGTGTAATCGCTGCCGCCGCGGCCCAGCGTGGTGGTGCGGCCTTTGGCTTCGCTGCCGATGAAGCCCTGGGTGATGACTAGCCCCTGCGCCAGACGCGGCGCAAGCTGGCTGCGGGTCAGTTCGCCCAGCGCGTCGCAGTCTGGTTCGGCGCGGCCGAAGCGGTCGTTGGTGCGCATGATTTTACGCACGTCGAACCATTCGGCGGCGACGTTGCGCTCGCGCAAAATTTCCACAAACAGCAGGGTGGACATCAGTTCGCCGTGGCTGACCAGCTCATCGGTTAGGGCGTTGGACGTCGCCAGCGCCGCCGCTTCCGACAGGCGGGCCACGTTGTCCAGCATGCGGTCGATCTCTTCACGGATGACGGCCGGCTGGCCCAGCCGGTTGAGAATGGCGTGTTGGATCTGGCGGATTTTTTCCAGATGTTCGGCGCGTTCGACCGGCGGCAAACCTTCCGCCAGCGCCACCAGCAGGTTGGTCACGCCGGCGGAGGCGGACAGCACCACCACCCGTACCTGCGCGTCGGACAGCACGATGTCGGCGCTGCGGTTCATGGCGTCGAAATCAGCGACGCTGGTGCCGCCGAATTTGGCGATAATCAGTGAGTTATCAGTGTTAGCAGACATTCAAAAACCTCGTGTCAGGGGCGTCATTGTCGTCGTCGACAACAGCATTCCATCGTTAAGCCTTGGCACAAGGGAAGAGCGGTAAGCAGGGGGCAAGCGTAGGTTACTGGCTACGGCACACCCAGAAGCGCTCCACCTTGCTGATCGTTCCGCCTTGCGGAGCGATGCGGGTGACAACCCAGGGGATTCAGCCCCTGCGGTCGGCAGCGTAAACACCGTAGGTTACGTCTGTCTCGGCGCCGCTCCCCCTCTGGTATCCTCATCGGATACGGTTCCTCCGATACCTTGCCTGGGCGGCGCTCCTCTTCTGGCTTGCGCAACGGGTGCGCAAGTAGGCTTTTACAAATAGCGGGTAACGCGGCGGCTGTCAATCAACATTGCTGTTGATCAACATTGGTCAGGGGCGCGCCATTTCGCAAGAAAAGGGCTTCCCCGCACGGCGTTAAGGGATACAATCGGGAAAAAGCGGGCAGGATTTCCCGCCCGGCGACCGACTTGTTTTCAAACCTATTTGTTCTCAAACCGACTTGTTCTCAAACCGAAGAGTAGTGTGATGAAAAATATCAACCCGACGCAGACTGCCGCCTGGCAGGCATTGCAGCAGCATTTTGCCGCGATGAAAGAGGTGCAGATCAGCGATCTGTTCGCGCAGGATCCCGAGCGTTTCTCTCACTTTTCCGCCACGTTCGGCGACCTGATGCTGGTGGATTATTCCAAGAACCGCATCACCGCCGACACGCTGGAAAAACTGCAGGCGCTGGCGCGTGAAACCGATCTGTCCGCTGCCATCAAGTCGATGTTTTCCGGCGAGAAGATCAACCGCACCGAAGCGCGCGCCGTACTGCATGTCGCGTTGCGCAACCGCAGCAACACGCCGATCGTGGTCGACGGCAAGGATGTGATGCCGGAAGTGAACGCCGTGCTGCAAAAGATGAAGCAGTTCAGCGAACGCGTGATCGGCGGCGAGTGGAAAGGCTATACCGGCAAGGCGATCACCGACGTGGTGAACATCGGCATCGGCGGGTCCGACCTGGGGCCGTTCATGGTGACCGAGGCGCTGCGCCCGTATAAAAATCACCTTAATATGCACTTCGTTTCCAACGTCGACGGCACCCACATCGCCGAAACCCTCAAACGCGTCAACCCGGAAACCACGCTGTTCCTGGTGGCCTCCAAGACGTTCACCACGCAGGAAACCATGACCAACGCCCACAGCGCGCGCGACTGGTTCCTGAAGGCTGCCGGCGATGAAAAACATGTCGCCAAGCACTTCGCGGCGCTGTCCACCAACGCCAAAGCCGTCGGCGAATTCGGTATCGACACCGACAACATGTTCGAATTCTGGGACTGGGTCGGCGGCCGTTATTCGCTGTGGTCCGCCATCGGCCTGTCGATCGTGCTGTCCATCGGCTTCGACAACTTCGAGCAGTTGCTGAGCGGCGCGCACGCTATGGACCAGCATTTCGCCACCACCCCGGCCGAGAAAAACCTGCCGGTGCTGTTGGCGCTGATCGGCATCTGGTACAACAACTTTTTTGGCGCGGAAACTGAAGCGATTCTGCCGTACGATCAGTACATGCATCGCTTTGCGGCCTACTTCCAGCAGGGCAACATGGAGTCCAACGGTAAGTACGTCGATCGCAACGGCAACCCGGTGGATTACCAGACCGGACCGATCATCTGGGGCGAACCGGGCACCAACGGTCAGCACGCGTTTTACCAGTTGATCCATCAGGGTACCAAGCTGGTGCCGTGCGACTTCATCGCGCCGGCGCTCACCCATAACGCACTGAGCGACCACCACAACAAGCTGCTGTCGAACTTCTTCGCTCAGACCGAGGCGCTGGCGTTCGGTAAATCCCGCGAGGTGGTGGAAGCGGAGTTTGCGGCGGCCGGCAAATCCGCCAAAGACGTCGAGCACGTGGCGCCGTTCAAAGTGTTTGAAGGCAACCGTCCGACCAACTCCATCCTGCTGCGGGAAATCACCCCGTACAGCCTGGGGGCGCTGATCGCGCTTTACGAGCACAAGATCTTCACCCAGGGCGCGATCCTGAACATCTTCACTTTCGACCAGTGGGGCGTGGAGCTGGGCAAACAGCTGGCTAACCGTATCCTGCCGGAACTGCAGGATGACAGCGCCGTCAGCAGCCACGACAGTTCTACCAACGGGCTGATCAACCGCTTCAAACAGTGGCGTGCGTAATGACGGCGCAGGCGCTCAATAACAACAGGCCCCGATTTCGGGGCCTGTTTTTTATGGCATTGGTTTTTTATAGCATCAGTTGGCTTCGACGATCGGCGTCAACTGGCTGCCGTTCCAGATGCCGCCCCGGTTGACGACGCTACTGTCGTTGTAGGCGGCGGAGGCATTCAGATTTTTCACCGGACTCCAGACGTTATTCCAGGGCAGGAAGTAGACGGTTTTGGGGAAATTGCTTTTGATGATGCTGACCAGACGGGCGTAATCAAACTGCTGGTTGGTGGTGGACGGGCCGACCTCGGTTAAGGCGAACGGCTTGTTCAACCGCAACATCTCGTCGTAACCGCTGAGATTGGCCGGGTTGTCCAGATACATATCCAGCCCGGCGATATCCACGTAAGCGTCGCCAGGGTAGAACCCGGTCTTGTCCTGGCGGTTGGCGTCCGGCGCGTACACCCACAGCAGGTTGTTCAGCCCTTTGGTCTGGGTGAAATAGGTGTAGATGTCGCGGTACAGACGGATATACAGGTTCATACGCGTGGTGTCATGGGTGTTGTAGCCGGTGGCGCCCCACCAGAACCACTCGCCGTTCATTTCATGCAGCGGGCGGTACAGCACTACCACGCCTTGCTGTTGCAACTGCATGAGCCCGGCCGCCACCTTGTCCAGAATAGCCAACCAACGGGTGCGCTCCGGCGTTCCTGATTGCAGCACAGCGGCCAGTTGCTCGTTGCTGACCGCTTTTTTCAGCCCGCCTTCGCCGGTGCCGGGATCGTTGCCGGCAAATACCGGGTTGGGCAGATGATGGCTGATTTGCACCAGACCGCCTTTTTTCCAGTAATCGATCAGTGTGCTGTTGCAGCTGTAATCCACCAGATCCGCCTCGTTACCCGCGGAGGTTCGGTCCCAGCCGCGCGCGTAGTCGCAGGCGTAGATGGCCGGATACTGACCGGTACGGGCGGCGATGTTCTCTGCTTCGGCTAGCGAGAAGGCGTCATCGCCGCCGATATTGGCGTAGCCGCCAAATGCGCCGGAGAGCAGGCGGGAATCGCTGCGATTCGGCAGGTGCGCCATCCAGTTGTAGATGGCGCGGGTCGTCGCCATCGCGTTGGGAGTGACTGGTGACACGGTATGGGCGCCGACCTGGCTGATTGTGGCGGTCATCAGACAGGCGGCAAGTGATATCTGGCGAAATAGCTGATACGTCCTTTTCATGCGATATATCCTGTTGGTGAAGGGAAAAGCCTCGGTTGCAACGAATGCCCCGAGGCAGAGCGCGACAATGCTGTGCCCGCCGATGTGAAGCCGGGCGTGATCACAGTCATGGCAACAGAAATTGTTGTCGTTTATCCGGTAATTGCCACCCCGATGGTGGTAACATGAGCCTGTTTTGGCATAAGTTTTCGATTGTCGGGTCGGGGTAGCCCGGCTTCGACCAGTGTATCGACTATCACGGAGAGAAGCATGCGGACTCGTATTCTGATGGGATTGGCTGCTGTCGCCTTGCTGGCGGGATGCAGCACCACCAACGAACTCAGTGCTGCCGGTCAGGCGGTGCGTTTTACCGACAGTAAACCAGCGGCGCAATGCCAGCTGTTGGGCAATATTACTGGCACGCAATCCAACTGGTTGTCGGGCGGCGGTGATGAAGGCAGCTCAATGCGCGGCGCGGCGAATGACCTGCGCAACAGGGCGGCGGAGATGGGCGGCAACGTGATTTACGGCGCGACTACGCCGAGCCAGACGTTCCTGTCCAGCTTCGCGCCGCTGGACAGCAAGATGCAGGGTCAGGTTTATAAGTGCCCCTGATGTCGAAGGCCGCCAGCGTCGCGTGACGCTGGCGGTGCCTCAGTTCTGATTTTCCTGTTGTTGCGGCATACCGATATCCAGCAGCGTCTTGCTGGCTTCGCCGCCGATTTCCCGCGTCAGGCTCGGCACCAGATAGCCTGATACCCGCGTCATCAATTCCCTGATCAAGGTTCGCGCTTCGTCGTCCGGCACCAAAAAGTGCGCCGCGCCCTGTACTTTATCCAGCACATGCAGGTAATAGGGCAGAATACCGGCGTCGAACAACGCGTTGCTGAGTGCCGCCAGCGTGTCGGCGTTATCGTTGACGCCGCGCAGCAGTACGCTTTGATTGAGCAGCGTCACGCCCGCCCGGCGCAAACGTGCCATACTGTCGGTGAATTCCGCGTCGATTTCGTTGGCGTGGTTGATGTGGGTCACCAGCACCACGCGCAGCGACGAGCGCGCCAGCCGCTGGCAGAGTTCGTGGGTGATGCGCGCCGGAATCACCACCGGCAGGCGGGTGTGGATGCGTAACCGTTTCAGGTGGGGAATCTGTTCCAGTTCGGTCAGCAGCCAGTCCAGTTCGTGAT
Source organism: Dickeya sp. Secpp 1600 (assembly GCF_003049805.1). NCBI lineage: Bacteria > Pseudomonadati > Pseudomonadota > Gammaproteobacteria > Enterobacterales > Pectobacteriaceae > Dickeya > Dickeya sp. Secpp 1600. Next base: position 4,541,982 of record NZ_CP023484.1, on the reverse strand, counting down.
CCTTGGCCATCAGCGGGTCGCCGCCGGAAAAGATGATTTCGTCCAGTTGCGGGTGCCGGCGGATATACTCCAGCGCCTGGCGCCAGTTGGCTTTGTTGCCCTGATTATCCTGGTAGGGAAAATGGCGGCGGAAGCAGTAACGGCAGTTGACCGCACACCCGCCTTTCACCAGCAGCAGCGCGCGATTGCGGTATTTGTGCAGCAGTCCGGGCACCACGCTGTGCTGTTCGTCCAGCGGGTCGTGGCTGAAGCCGGGGGTGGTGATGAACTCGTCCTGCGCGGTCAGCACCTGCAACAACAGCGGATCGCGCGCATCGCCGGGCCGCATGCGCGCGGCAAACGCGCGCGGCACCCGCAGTGGGAAAAGTTTGCGGGCATCGCGCCCGGCGGTCAGTTGCGGATGGTTATCCAGCGCCAGAAGTCGCAGCAATTCATCAGGATCGGTAATAACGTCGGTGAGTTGCTGCAACCAATCTTCTCGGGAAGGTATATTTAGGGTTACAATGTGTGCCATTTTTTTGGCTAAGTACCAGTATTAATGTAGAGGGCCATTATGGCGACTTATTTTAGCAACGATTTCCGCTCCGGTCTTAAAATCATGTTCGAAGGCGAGCCGTATGCCATCGAATCCAGTGAATTTGTGAAACCGGGTAAAGGCCAGGCTTTTGCTCGCGTCAAAATGCGTCGTCTGTTGACGGGGTCCCGCGTTGAGAAAACCTTCAAGTCTACCGACTCGGCTGAAGGCGCTGACGTGATGGATACCAACATGAACTACCTGTATAACGACGGTGAGTTCTTCCATTTCATGCATCCTGAAACCTTTGAACAGCATCAGGTTGAAGCGAAAACCGTGGGTGATTCTGCTAAGTGGTTGCAGGATAACGCCGAATGTATCGTTACCCTGTGGGACGGTCGGCCGATCGCCGTTCAGCCGCCGAACTTTATCGAAGCTGAAATCACCGAAACCGATCCAGGCCTGAAAGGCGATACCGCCGGTACTGGCGGCAAGCCGGCTACCCTGTCCACCGGCGCCGTGGTAAAAGTGCCGTTGTTCGTGCAGATCGGCGAAGTGATCAAGGTTGACACCCGCTCCGGCGAATACGTCTCCCGCGTGAAGTAATCTTCCCGGCGCGTAAACTGCCCGTCGGGCGGTTTACGCGTTGCTTTGCCTTTGATATCCCGCCTGAAAAATTCTCTCACACACGCCGAGCGTTGCCTGATGGTATTTTGCGCCGCCTAACGTAATAATGCCGCGTCTTGGTTAAGGAGAGTGCTATGTCCCCACTAATTATCACGGTTTTCATGCTGACCCTCAGTAATGTATTCATGACCTTTGCCTGGTATGGGCATCTTCGCTATTTCAGCGGCCGTACCTGGATGGTGGCGGCGTTGGTCAGTTGGGGGATCGCACTGTTTGAATACCTGTTGCAGGTGCCGGCCAACCGTATCGGTTATCAGGTGGCGTCTGCCGGGCAACTGAAAATTCTGCAGGAAGTGATCAGCCTGTCAGTCTTTATTCCCTTTTCGATAATTATTCTCAAAGAGCCATTCCGTACCGACTATATTTGGGCCGGGCTGTGTCTGCTGGGCGCGGTATTCTTTATGTTCCGCGATAAAATTATGGGTTGACCCATCGCGTAACGATATTTCGTAAAAACAGTCGGCGCGATCGCCGGCTGAAAATAAGCCGGACGAATTGGCCTGTTATTGCAGGAAATAACAATATCAAAACGCTGTTTTATTTATTTCCTGTGTTGTTTCGGTCAGCCTGATTATTTCCCTGAACCGGCGAGTGGATTAACCCAGAGAATGCTTTAACCCAGAGAATGGTTTAACCCAGATTAAGCTGTCCGTCTGGAATCCATTGCGTTGAGCGGTCGCCAGCAGCGCCTGCCTGACGAGCGGAGGGATTTCAGGCGTGCGGGACAGAATCCACAAATAATCGCGGTTTGGGCCGCATACCAACGCGTAGCGATAGTCGCTGTCCAGCGCAATCACGTTGTAGCCGCCGTAAAACGGGCCGAAGAACGACACTTTCAGCGCGGCGCGTTGCGGCGAGCCGGTGAAGTAGCCCTTACCGATACTTTCGCGCCAGACCCGCTTAACCGGGTCGAAACCGCGGTTAACCACGGTGATGCCGCCGTCCTCGCGCGGGCTGTAAGTGGCGGTGACCTGCTCCAGACCACGCTCGAAACGGTGGTCCAGTCGGGCGATTTCATACCAGGTTCCCATATAGCGGGAAGGCTCGAAGTTGTCCACGATCTGAACGCCCTGTGGCGTTGTGGTACTGCATGCGGTCGTAAACAGTGCGATAAACGATGTCAGCAATAAGCGCCAGTGCTTCATGCGCGGCTTCCTGTGCCTTTTGGTTTGAACATGGTTTAACAGTAGGAAGCGGGAAGCGAAGATGCAATAAAAAACGGCCCGCATAGTGCGAGCCGTGAGACATGGCGAGGCGGCGGTTTTACAGCGTAACCACACCAATGATAGTGACGACCGACAGGATCGCCGCCAGACCGTAGAACACCCATTTGCCGGCCGGCACATGGATTTTCAGGTCATGCATGGCGTGATGGATACGGTGCAGGCCGCACCACAGCGGCAGCACGATCATCAGCAGCAGGAACGCGCGGCCAATCAGGCTGTGGCTGAACGCGGCGATGCGATCGTAGGTCAGCGCCTGCGGGAACAGACCAAGCGGCAGCAGAACCCCGACCAGCAGGATGATAACCGGCGCGAAAATGGCGCTCCACATGCCGCCGGCGCCGAACAGGCCCCAGAACGGCGGTTCGTCGGAACGTTTGGGTTGTTGATTAATCACGAGATTCCTCCTGTTCAGAACAGCAAGGCGATGGCCAGCACCGCCAGCGTGACAACGACGGTGACTGCCCACAGTCCTTTAACCACTGGCTCCGGCCCCATTTTTTCATCTTTTACGATGATAATGCTCGCCTTGGGCGCCAGATCGAACCAGGTCTTGGTGTGCAACACCGCCGCCAGCAAGGCGATGATGTTGAGCAACAGTACCAGCGGGTTTTGCAGGAAGCTGACAAACTGGCTCCAGCCTTCCGGACCGGCTTTGAGCGAAAACACGCCATGCAGCAGCACGATGCTGAACCAGACGGCGGGTACCGCGGTGCCTTCGCGCAGCATATAGAAACGGTAGAAACCGAGCTTCTGCCACCAGGTGGGCGTCATGCCACGGACATACGCTTTACGTTTGGTGATCATTTGTTGCCTCCCTTATTGTGGTCTCAGCATGGCGATCATGAAGTCTTTGGCGCTTTCCACCTTACCCTGCTGGATAGCCGCCGCCGGATCGACGTGCTTCGGACACACTTCGGAGCAGTAACCCACGAAAGTACAGGACCAGACGCCGTTGTCGCTGTTCAGTTGCGCCATACGCTCTTTCTTGCCGTGGTCGCGGTTGTCCAGGTTGTAACGGTGCGCCAGCGTGATGGCAGCGGGACCGATGAACTCCGGATTCAGGCCGAACTGCGGACAGGCGGCGTAGCACAGCCCGCAGTTGATGCAACCGGAGAACTGGTGGTATTTCGCCATCTGGGCCGGCGTCTGCTTGTTCGGTCCCTGGTCCGGCGTGCGGTTGTTGCCGATGATGTACGGCTTAATCGCTTCCAGACTTTCGATGAAGTGGGTCATGTCCACCACCAGATCGCGTTCGATCGGGAAGTTGCCCAGCGCTTCGACCTTCATGCCGCCGGTGTACTCACGCAGGAAGGTTTTACAGGCCAGCTTCGGCACGTTGTTGACCATCATGCCGCAGGAGCCGCAAATCGCCATGCGGCAGGACCAGCGGTAGGACAGGTCCGGCGCCAGGTTGTCCTTGATGTAGCCCAGCGCGTCCAGCAGCGAGGTTTCGCGGGTATACGGCACCTCGTAAGTTTCGAAGTGCGGGGCGTTGTCCTGCTCCGGGTTATAGCGCATGACTTCCATTTTCAGGGTTTGCATATCAGCCATTCGCTTGCTCCTTCTTGTTTTTCTCCTGAGCTTCCGCTTCGGCGCCGTAAACGCGTTTCGCCGGCGGCAGCTTGGTGATCTTCACATCGCTGTATTCCAGGCGGGGCGCGCCTTCCGGGTTATAAAACGCCAGCGTGTGCTTCAGGAAATTGACGTCGTCGCGTTCGGTGCAGCCTTCATCCAAACGCTGGTGCGCGCCGCGGGACTCTTTGCGGTTGATGGCGGAATGCGCCATACACTCGGCAACGTCCAGGCTGTGGCCCAGTTCGATGGTGTAGAGCAGATCGGTGTTGAACACGCTGGAATGGTCGGTGATCTTCACGCGCTTGAAGCGTTCTTTCAGTTCCGCCAGTTTGTCGACGGTTTTCTGCATCAGGTCGGTGGTGCGGTAGATGCCGCAGCCTTCTTCCATCGACAGCCCCATTTCGTCGCGGATTTTGGCCCAGCTTTCGGTGCCTTCCTGCTTCATCAACGCGTGCAGGCGCTGTTCCACGTCTTTGGCCTGCGCATCCAGCGCGCTGGCGTTGGCCGGCGCTGCCGCCTGCGAGCGTTCCACCGCTTTTTCACCGGCGACGCGGCCGAAGACCACCAGTTCCGCCAGTGAGTTGGAACCGAGACGGTTGGCGCCGTGCAGACCGACGGACGAACATTCGCCGACGGCGAACAGGCCCTGAATACGGGTTTCACACTGCTGGTCGGTTTCGATGCCGCCCATGGTGTAGTGCGCGGTGGGGCGAATCGGAATCGGCTCTTTCACCGGGTCGACGCCGACGTAGGCTTTTGCCAGTTCGCAAATGAACGGCAGGCGTTCTTTCAGTTTCTTCTCGCCCAGATGACGCAGGTCGAGGTAGACGACGTCGCCCAGCGGGGTGGACACGGTGCGTCCGGCGCGCCATTCGTGCCAGAAGGCCTGCGAAACTTTGTCGCGCGGACCCAGCTCCATGTATTTGTTTTTCGGCTCGCCCAGCGGCGTTTCCGGCCCGAGGCCGTAGTCCTGCAGGTAGCGGTAGCCGTCTTTGTTGACCATGATGCCGCCTTCGCCGCGGCAGCCTTCGGTCATCAGGATACCGGAGCCCGGCAGGCCGGTGGGGTGGTACTGTACGAATTCCATGTCGCGCAGCGGTACGCCGTGACGGAAGGCCATGCCCATACCGTCGCCGGTAACGATGCCGCCGTTGGTGTTGTAGCGATAGACGCGGCCGGCGCCGCCGGTAGCCATCACGATGGCGTTGGCGCGAATCTGAATCAGCGACCCTTCCATCATGTTGATGGCGACGACCCCACGGGCATGCCCGTCATCCACCAGGATATCCAGCACGAAGTGCTCGTCGAAGCGCTGAATCTGCGGGTATTTCAGCGAAGTCTGGAACAGGGTGTGCAGCATGTGGAAGCCGGTTTTATCCGCGGCGAACCAGGTGCGTTCGATCTTCATCCCGCCGAAGCGGCGCACGTTGACCGAACCGTCCGGTTTGCGGCTCCACGGGCAGCCCCATTGTTCAAGCTGGGTCATTTCACGCGGGCAATGCTGCACGAAGTGATCCACCACGTCCTGTTCACACAACCAGTCTCCCCCGGCCACGGTATCGTGGAAGTGGAAGTCGAAGCTATCGTGATCCTGTGTGACTGCCGCCGATCCCCCTTCGGCAGCCACGGTGTGGCTGCGCATCGGGTAGACTTTGGAAATCAGCGCAATCTTGAGTTGGGGATTTGCTTCTGCTGCGGCGATCGCCGCCCGTAAACCTGCTCCCCCGGCCCCGATAATGGCCAAATCGGCATTAAAGGTTTGCACTGCATGCCTCCAGTTACTTAAGTTAAATAAATTAAATTAAGAAAATAATATGAAATTAAGTTTAGCCACTTATTTTCCGTTTTAATTTCCAAGACATTAAATCGAGTGAAAAAATATCCGGTCAAACAGTACTGAGAGATTAAATCACCCTTTTTTTGTATGGAAATGATTATAGCGATTTGTAGATGACTGAAATTTGATGTGATCCAGCATTTTGCTGTTTTTTAATATCTATACGGACATATTCCGGAAAATGTGATTTATCCGCAAATAGCACTTTCATACCCCAAATAATTTGAGTTGCAGCAAGAGGGCCGCCGGGTGAATCTCCGGGAGTCTGGATTAGGCGGCGCCTGGTAATTATGAATATAGGTAAGCCAAATAGAGAAAAACCCTTCGCGGGATAAATTTGTCTGGCTGTGGTGATGCGGGTAGACTGCACCTCCAGTTTGAGTGTGGAGTGGAAATCATGAGCGAAACGGCAAGTTGGCAGCCCAGCGCCCCTGTCGCCAATCTGTTGAAGCGGGCGTCGATAATGAAAGAAATCCGGCGTTTCTTCTCAGACCGCGGCGTGCTGGAAGTGGAAACGCCGGCCATGAGCCAGGCGACGGTGACGGATGTGCATCTGTTCCCGTTCCAGACCCACTTTGTCGGCCCCGGCGCCGCCGATGGCATGGCGCTGTATCTGATGACCAGCCCGGAATACCACATGAAACGCCTGCTGGCGGCGGGCAGCGGGCCGATTTACCAACTGTGCCGCAGTTTCCGCAACGAAGAATCCGGCCGTTATCACAACCCTGAGTTCACCATGCTGGAGTGGTATCGCCCGCACTATGACATGTACCGGCTGATGAACGAAATGGATGACCTGCTGCAACAGGTGCTGGAGTGCGACAGCGCGGAGATGCTTTCCTATCAGCAGGCGTTCCAGCGTCATCTGGAAGTGGATCCGTTGTCGGCGGACAAGGCGCAGCTGCGTGAAGCGGCGGAGAAAATCGGCGTGGGGGATGTCGCCAACCGGGAAGAGGATCGCGACACCCTGCTGCAACTGCTGTTCGCGTTTGGCGTGGAGCCGCAAATCGGCCGCGACAAACCGGCGTTTGTCTACCATTTCCCGGCAACGCAGGCGGCGCTGGCGGAAATCAGCACCGAGGATCACCGGGTGGCGGAGCGTTTCGAGGTCTATTACAAAGGCATCGAACTGGCTAACGGTTTTTGCGAACTGACTGACAGCAAAGAGCAGCGTCAGCGTTTCGAGCAGGATAACCGTAAACGCGCGGCGCGCGGCCTGCCGATGCAGCCGATCGACGAAAACCTGCTGGCGGCGCTGGAAGCCGGTATCCCGCCGTGTTCCGGCGTGGCGCTGGGCGTTGATCGTCTGGTGATGATGGCGCTGAATGCCGAGTCTATCGGCGAGGTGATGGCGTTTACGGTGGATCGCGCCTGACGCCGCTTTTCCTTTATTATTCAGTCTGACTGAAAACCACGGAAGCCATCGCTTACCGTGGTTTTCTTTTTGCAGAGGGGTTACAGCCCGCCAGCAGTGCGGGTTGAGGTGGCGGCGTTACGCCCGACGATCTGCACCGAATCCATTTGTACCTGGAACGGCGGGAACGGCATCACCAGATGGTGTTCGCGGTAGCTTTCCAGAATCAGCTGGTGCAGTTCGTGGCGCAGCGGCATGCGGTGGCCCATTTCCGCGGCGAAGATACGCAGTTCGAAAATCTGGATGCCCTGACGCAGGTCTACCAGAAATACTTCCGGCGGCGGGTTATCCAGCACCAGCGAGCAGCGTTTCACCGCGCCCAGCAGCAGCGTGGTGACCTCCTGCGTACTGGCGTCGGCGGGCGCCGGGATGGTCAGCACTACGCGGGTGACCGAATCGGACAGCGACCAGTTGATGAACTGCTCGGTGATGAACGCCTTGTTGGGCACGATGATCTCTTTGCGATCCCAGTCGGAAATCGTGGTGGCGCGGGTATTGATGCGCATCACGCTGCCGGTCAGATCGCGGATGGTCACGGTATCGCCGATGCGGATCGGTTTTTCGAACAGGATGATCAGGCCGGAGATGAAGTTGGCGAAGATCTCCTGTAAGCCGAACCCCAGCCCCACGCCGAGTGCCGCCACCAGCCACTGTAATTTTGACCATTCGATGCCGATCAGCGAGAACCCCATCAGCCCGCCCACCAGCATCAGCAGGTATTTGCTGACGGTGATAATGGCGTAGCCGGTGCCGGGCGACAGCTCGATATGCTGCAGCACCGCCAGCTCCAGTAGTGCGGGCAGGTTGCGTACCAGCTGCGCGGTGATGACAAACACCAGCAGCGCGATCAACACCGAGCCGAGGGTAATCGGCTGTATGCTCTCTACGCCTTTCACCGTGCTGGTGACGTCCCACAGGCTGATATTTTCCATAAACGCGAAAGCGGAATGGATTTCCGACCACAGCGCAATCACCGACACCAGCGCAATCAGCGTCAGGATGGAGCGCACCAGTTTCAGCGAGCGGGCGCTGATGGCATCCAGATCCACCACCGGTTCTTCCACCACGTCGACGCCGGCTTCGTGCGACGACGGGTTGGTGTCTTCCTCGCCGCGGGCGCGTTGCGCCAGCATGTCCGCCCGGCGCTGTCTGGCGCGGTCAAAGGCGATGCGGCGGCGTTGAATCCACATCCAGCGGCGAATGATGTGATAAATCACCAGCAGGAAGAACCAGATGGCGACCGAGGTTTCCAGCCGCGCCAGCAGCGCCTGCGAGGTGGTCAGGTAGCCCAGACAGGATGCCAGCGCGGCAATCAGCGGGATGCAGATCATCAGATTCCACATCGCGCGGTTCACCGGGTTTTCGCCGGATCCTTCCTTATCCAGATACAACGGAATACCGGCGCGTTTCAGGCTGGTGGTTACCAGACTGAGCGCCATACACAGCAGAATAAAGCACAACCGCCCCAGCGTGCTGGAAAACTCCCGGTCGTTGAGGTTATCAAAGGTGATCAGCGCCATTACCAGCGGCACGATAAAGCCGATGGACAGGCGGTAGTAACGCATGGCGCGCGCCACCTGTTTCGGCGACCAGCCGAAATGCACGATGAACAGCCCCTGACGGTGGGAAAACGCGGCACAGACCATCACCACCCACATCAGCGGCACCGTGGCGGTAACGCTATCGCCGATCGCCACCGCCACCGGGTAGGGCCAGGCGTTTTGCAGGCCATAACCGAGCGCGGCCCACAGCACCGGCAGCGGCATCGCCACCATCACCGACCAGAACACGGTACGCAGCGTCAGCATGAAATAGTCGAGGGTGACTTTGCCCACCCGGCTGCTGGCGCGCTCCAGAAAAGCATGATAATGACGACGCGAGCTGATGCTGAGTCCGACCAGCAGCAACGCGCCCAGCAGCGGCAACAGCGTGCTCTGGCTGGTCGCCATCATCAGCATCGCGCCGCTAAGTTGGGTAAAGGTATCCAGCGACAGCAGGCGCGACAGGTCGCGCAGCAGGTTGAGCGGGTAGGCGAAACCGATCGGGTCGACATCCGCCACCCAGAACAGATAGCGATGCGCCGCATCGCGGATCTCGGTCAGCGCGTCCTCCAGCTGGCTGCTGGCGACTTTCAGCTTGGTCAGTTCCAGAATCTGAGTGTCGCAACCGGAAATCAGCGACGTGAGCAGATCGCGCTGGGTGCGTTGCTGATCGTTGACGATCTTTTGCTGGGCGGCGGTTAACGGGGTGCCGTCGTCCTGCCGGGCGGGTTCGCCGGCCGCCGACAGTTTGTTGAGCAGGTCTTCGTAATGCAGACGCTGGGCGCGCAGTTGCGCCATGTCGCCGTCCAGTTGTTGAGGCTTGGGCATTTCCGGCAGTCGCGCCACCTGCGCGCGCAGGGTTTCCCCCAGCGCCGGCGACGAGCCGAGCCACTGCGCCTGTTCGCGCAGCGTGCTCAGCGCCTGACGTACCTGTAGCGTTTGGGCGGCGGTCTGGCGCTGACGGGCGGCGATCTGATCCATGCGCTGCGCCTGCTGGTTGAGCGCCACGGAGAGTTCGCGGTTGGTTTGCAGCAGGCCGGCGACCGCCGCAGGCAGTTGGCCTTCCTGTTCCGCCAGTTGCTCGGTACGCTCCAGCGCCTGCTCCGCCTCGCGCTGGCGCAAGGTGTTCAGCGTGCTGCGCAACAGCTGCAGTTGATTGTCCAGCCGGTCGCGCCGCTTTTTGTAGACATCCGCCTGCAGGCGCGACAGTTCCTGACGGTTGCTGGCGGAAAGCTGCGCCAGCTCCAGCTCTTCCACCCTGCTTTTACGCAGCGCCGCTTCGGCCTGCAATGCGGCCAACTGAGCCTGTCCGAGCGCGGTGGTCGGGTTGCCCAGCGCCTGCAGACGCCGTTCGACTTCGCTCAGCGCGCGGTTGGCTTCGGTTTGCTGTTGCGGCAGTTGGGCCAGCGAATCGCTGATTTCCCGCTGGCGGTCCTGTTCCTGCTGCAACTGGCGGCCTTGCTCCAGCAACTGGCTGCTGAACTGGACAATCTGTTGTTCCAGCTCGTTGACCGATGTCGTTTTCGGCGGCGCGGCCGGTTTGGCGTTTTCGGCATCCAACTGCTGGCGCAGTTCGCGGGTCAATTTGGGAAAGTCGTCAATCGCGCGCTGGTACTGGTCGGCACGCTGGCGGGTGTCCCGGCGTTCGTCCAGCAGCCGCAGCGCCGACTGTAACTCTTTGACGATATCGGCCTGCGCCGGGGTGTTCTTGTTGGCTTCCGCCTGTTGCAGCTCCTGCTTCAGTTGCGTTTCGTCAGGCAACTGGGCGGCCAGCGACGTGGTTGATAACAGGCATCCCAACAGGAAAATCAGAATCAGACGCACGGCTGGCCTCCTCAGGCGGGTTGATGGGGTCAGGGGGTATCGCTGTCGTTGGCGGCATTCATGCGCGCCAAAACGTCCTCATCCAGCGCTTCGGCCATGGCTTCACCCATGCGAGTGGCGCTTTGGCTGGCCAGTCCGGGCATCAATTGCACCCGGTCTTTCGCAAACAGGTTAATCACCGTGGAGCCGAGTTTGAAGCGGCCCATCTCGTCGCCTTTCTCCAAAATTACCGCGCCTTCGCCTTCCATCGGATAGGCCCAGCGTTTGATGATGCCTTCGCGCGGAGGGGTTACCACCCCCGCCCAGACGGTTTCGATGCTGCCGACGATGGTGGCGCCGACCAGAATCTGCACCATCGGACCGAACGGCGTATCGAACAGGCAGATCACGCGTTCGTTGCGGGCAAACAGGTTCGGTACGTTGGCGGCGGTCAGTGGATTGACCGAAAACAGGTCGCCCGGCACGTAAATCATATCGCGCAAAATGCCGTCGCACGGCATGTGGACGCGGTGGTAATCGCGCGGGGAGAGATAGGTGGTGACAAACAGACCGTCACGGAACAGGTCGGCGATAATGTAGTTGCCGGCCAGCAGCGCTTCGAGCGTGTAGTCGTGCTGTTTGGCCTGCAGGATCCGGTCGTCGTCAATGGTGCCCAGTTGAGAGATGGCGCCGTCGGCAGGGAACACCAGCCGGTTCGGCAGCGGGTCTACCGGGCGGATGCCAGGCTTCAGCGGGCGCACAAAGAAGTCGTTGAACGAGCGGTAGGATGCGGTATCCGGTTGCTGCGCTTCCTGCATGTTGACTTTGTAGATGCGGGCAAACAGGTCAATCACCAGTTTGGTGAGCATGCCGGCCTGACGGTCGGCTCCCCAACCAGCCAGTTGCGTCAGCCAAACCTTCGGGAGCAGATGTTGTAGAGCAATCTTGATTCTGTCCAGCACAGTGAGCCTCGTCGTTTTTTTAAGGGTACGCCGTAAAAAGGGGCGCATTGTAGCGGTGGATACGATAAATGTCAGTTATCCGGAGCAGAAAAGGATTTACGCGTTTTTACCTGCGCCATGCTCTCAAGGATACGGTGATAATTGTCGAAACGCTCTGGTGCTATCTCCCCGCGCTCCAGCGCGGCGCGAATGGCGCAGCCGGGGTCGGTGTCGTGTTTGCAGTCGCGGAATTTGCAACTGCCCAGGTATTCGCGGAACTCGATAAAACCGCGCGTCACCTGTTCCGGATCCAGATGCCACAGCCCGAATTCGCGCACGCCCGGCGAGTCGATGACATCGCCGCCGTGCGGGAAATGGTACAGACGAGCGGCGGTGGTGGTGTGCTGGCCCAGTCCGGAAGCGTCGGATACGTCGTTGACCAGAATTTGGGCGTCGTCAGGGTAGAGCAGTGCGTTGAGCAGGCTCGATTTACCGACGCCGGACTGCCCGGCAAAGATGCTGACGCGGCCGGTTAGCGCGGCTTCCAGCTCGGCGACGCCCTGCTGGGTGTGGCTGGACATCATCAACACCCGGTAGTGCAGCGCGCGATAGATATCCATCACCTCTTCCACAAACGCCCGGCCTTCGTCATCCAGCAGATCGGTTTTGTTGAGCACGATCAGCGGCTCGATTTCCAGCGTTTCGCAGGCCACCAGATAACGATCGATAATATTGAGCGACAGCTCCGGCAGAATGGCGGAGACAATCACAATCTGATCGATGTTGGCGGCAATGGGTTTGAGACCGTCATAGTAGTCCGGGCGGGTCAACACCGACTGGCGCGGATGCACCGCCTCGACGATGCCGCTGATGCCGGCCAGCGTTTCGTTGCCGGCGCGCCAGACCACCCGATCGCCGGTGACCAGCGAGTGGATGGTTCGGCGAATGTTGCAGCGGTGCAGCTCGCCGTTCGGCGCTTCCACATCGGCGTGCATGCCGAAACGACTGATGATGACGCCTTCCTGCGGTTCGCTCAGTTGGCTGTCATCCCACTCGACCTTGCTGTCGGCATGTTTCAGGCGGCGCTGATGGTTGGCGCTGACCCGCCGTTGCTGACCTTTTGACAGTTTCTTTTTACTCACGCAGTCTCTCTTGGTTCGGCGCTTATCGCCGGTGGCGATGGAAGCGACTATAATACACGCTATTTTATTTTAATTAACCGCCGCCAGCGGGCCTGTCAGCCTGCCGCCGGCGAAATTTTCAGCAACGGCGACACGGGAAAGGCGACGATGGTAAATGAAAACAACCTGATCTGGATCGATTTGGAAATGACGGGGCTGGATCCCGAGCGGGATCGGATCATCGAGATCGCAACACTGGTGACCGATGCCAACCTGAACGTACTGGCGGAAGGCCCGACGCTGGCGGTGCATCAGCCGGACAGCCAACTGGCGCTGATGGATGACTGGAACGTGCGCACCCACACCGCCAGCGGGCTGGTGGATCGGGTCAAAGCCAGCGCCTTTGACGAAGGCGCCGCGGAACGGGAAACCATCGCATTCCTGCAGCAGTGGGTGCCGGCGGGCAAATCGCCGATTTGCGGCAACAGCATCGGGCAGGATCGCCGCTTTCTGTTCCGTTACATGCCGGAACTGGAAGCTTACTTCCACTATCGTTATCTGGACGTCAGCACGCTCAAGGAACTGGCGCGCCGCTGGAAGCCGGAGATGCTGGCCGGATTCAAAAAGCGCAACACCCATCAGGCGCTGGACGATATCCGCGAATCGGTAGCGGAACTGGCTTACTACCGTGAGCACTTTATCCAGCTGTAACGGCATCCTCCACGAGGAAACCAGGAAAATCGCCCGGTTCTGCGGGCATTTTCAGCGTGTTGGTGATTTTGTCGGCACTTGAACGACATTTTTCGTCAGGGGGGTTGCGGGAAAAAACGTTTCTCGTATAATGCGCTCCCCGTAACGACAGAAAGTAGTGCGACGTTACGCCACACCCTGCGGGAATAGCTCAGTTGGTAGAGCACGACCTTGCCAAGGTCGGGGTCGCGAGTTCGAGTCTCGTTTCCCGCTCCAAATTCAGTTGTGCAGATGAACGTCTGCATGATGCAGAAAACCACCGAAAGGTGGTTTTTTTGTTTCTGCCGTTCGTTATAGCAAACCCGGCGACTGATTCTTACCAACACGATTTTCCCACCGCTTTTTCCCACGAGCGGGTCTTCCCTGATTCCTGTCCTCGCCCTTCCTGCAATCGGCGTGTCAGCAGCGTGCCTGACGGGGAAACCCCGACATCCGCGTTCTCCCCTTATTCGCTTTACACCGCTTTGATAAGAAAACCATTGCGAACTGACAAGGTGCGGTGTGGCATGCCTGACGTCGGGCGGTTCGATTAACAGCGTATAAAAATGACTTCTTAATAAAAAAATCAGCATATAAAAAACGCTTGTTCGTTTTAGTGGTATTGTATAGTCTTTAAAAAAACAAATGTGATGCCAATGTGAACGAAAAGGAGGATGGTGTGAACGCTAAGCCCTCATCCACGCAGCCGAGAAGGACACTCTTAGGGTGCTTTCTGGCAGCGGCGGAAAAGTATCCCGACCGCATCGCCGTCAAAGATCGCGAAACACGTCTCACCTACCAGGCCATGAAGGGCTTGATCCTCAATATCGCCAGCGCGTTGCGTGAATTGCAGGTGGTGCCGGGTAACCGCGTCGCCGTCGAACTTACCCCTTCCAAAGAGCTGATCGCGGCATTGCTCGCCGTGCAATATGTCGGGGCTGCTTATGTTCCTCTGGATAAGAAGGCGCCGCTGGAAAGAAACCAACTGATCGTGAATGACGCCAGGCCCGCTTTGATTATTTCCGATAGCGACATGACTCCTCATCGGGATGTCAAAAATGTGCACATACAGGCTTTGACGTCTGCTTCTGCTTCATCCGACATATACGATCAGTCACGGCTCGAAAACACGGCTTATATCATCTACACCTCAGGTACCACAGGAAAACCCAAAGGTGTGCCGATTACCCACGGCAATCTTGAAGCATTATTTTCCGCTACCGCCGCTATTTATAATTTCAGCCAACAAGACGCAACGCTGTTGTATCACTCCTATGCATTTGACTTTTCAGTATGGGAAATATGGTCGGTTCTGGGTTATGGCGGAAAGTTGGTTATACCTGACGATGAAACCAGAATTGTTCCGGATGCTCTGGCCAGACTAATTAAAGAAGAAAATATTACGTTATTAAATCAAACACCCACCGCATTTTCTGTGAATGCCGATAAACTCTGCCAATTTAAACCAGACGAACTCTCGCTACGTTGCATTATTTTTGGTGGGGAACGATTGAATTTCCAAACGCTGAAACGTTGGCATAATCATTTTGGATTACATTCCCCCATGCTGGTGAATATGTACGGCATCACCGAAACGACGGTGCATACCAGTTGGCACATTGTCAGCGACGCCGATTTAATCAACCCCGACTCCAATATTGGGCGAGTGCTGCCAGATTTTCATTACATTATTAGACCTATCGGAAACGAGCTTTCCGCAGAGGAAGGTGGTGAGCTTCTGTTATCCGGTCCACAGGTTACTCATGGATACCTGAATATAAACAACGACGAAAGCCGAAAATTTATCTGGCTGGAAACAGAGGGTGTATCGCGAAGATATTATTGTTCCGGTGACGTGGTAAAGCATAACCATGACGGTGAACTGCTCTATCTTGGTCGATGCGACGACCAGGTGAAAATCAATGGATTCAGGATTGAAACTGGCGAAATCGAATCTGTCCTGGCACAGATAGACGACATTGACGACATCTCAGTGCTGGCGGCAAAGACCGAAATGCATGGTCATCACTTGATCTGTTTCTTTACCACTTCATCGAAGATTGCAGAAGGTGATGTAAAGGAGAAGTTGAAGTCTCTGGCCCGACTCGCTTTGCCTGTATATATGCGTCCGATGCGTTACAGGCGAGTCGACGTGATGCCAAAAACGGTAAACGGAAAGGTTGATAAAAAATTAATTTTGCATTCAATGGAGTAAATCATGACTGTCACTGATGCTTTAAATTCCCAAGACCATATCCAGAATAAAACAGCCCAGAAGGAAAAAGCACTAGAGCAATATTTACTGTGGCTGAGCGATATCCTGGAGCAGTCGGTTAAACCCGGCGATAACTTTCTCGACGCAGGCGGTCACTCGATGATTGCTATTTCGTTAAATGAAAGGGTTAAAAAAGAATTCGGACTTACGCTATCAATGGAGCGTTTATATAACACGACATTAAAAGACGTTTTCTTTGCAGCCAAATAGTTCCCTAACAGAGGATATGTAAAATGAGTAAGACATTACACCTGACAGAAGAACAATTGGATGGCTTTCATCGCAACGGTTATATCGGCCCGTTAACTATTTATACTCCGGATGAAATGAATGAAATCTGGAATAAAGTGCGTCGCCAATTACCTGACCGGAGTAATGCCGCCTATCCATCCGACTCCTACAGCGCGGCGACAAACATCTCCAATTATGATCGTCATCTGGATGTTGAACTCCTTAGCCGGCATATTACCAATCCACGTATCGTCGCCCCTGTTTCCGATATTCTGGGCAAGGATGTGCTGTGCTGGCGGACCGAGTTTTTCCCAAAATATCCGGGGGATGAGGGGACTGACTGGCATCAGGCCGACACCTTCGCCAACGCCAGCGGCAAGCCGCAGATTCTATGGCCCGGCGAAACGGAAGATCGCTTCGGCAAGGGAACGCTTACCGTCTGGACGGCCTTTACCGACGCCACGATTGAAAATGGCTGTCTTGAAATCATGCCCGGCACGCACCACAAGATGAATTACGACGAAACCAAGTCGATGGCATATCAGACAGATATTATCAATAACCGCGCGAAAGAGGGTAAAAGCCGGGGGTTCTTTGGCTATGACTACCGTGAACTGCAAATCGAGCCGGACTGGAAACCAGACGAAAGCAAAGCGGTTCCATTGGTAATGAAGGCGGGCCAATGCGTGATCTTTTGGTCCACGCTGATGCACGCTTCCTATCCCAACTCGTCCAAAAAAGACTTCCGTATGGGGTTTGCCACGCGCTATGCGCCAAGCGTTGTCGATATCTATCCCGATACCGACGTCGTGCAGGAGTACGGCGGCAGTATTCCGCTCGATAAGTTTGGGTGCGTTATTGTTTCAGGCCGGAGCCTCAACGGAAGAAACCGTATCGCTTCAAATAACCTGCTCGGGCAACCCTTCACTCCCCTGACTGAAACCCTATAAAAAGGAGCCCCCAAATGATTCAAATTCAACGCTATCTGGATGATACCTACTGCTTTTCTGCAACAAGCGAGGTCATTGCCGCCGGCACTGATGAGTTTGGAACATGGCTAGCCCTGAAGGAGAACATTTTTCACCCGCAGGGCGGGGGGCAGCCCGCAGATACGGGGTGGGTCAATGACATCCCCGTTAGCGTCCGCAAAGATGCGTCCGGTCTGGTGGTCGTTTATCCGCAATCTCCACTCAAGTCCGCTGAGTCGGACCTGTTGGAGTCCAGGTTATCCGCGTCCGAACGTATGCGAAATGCTGCGTTGCATACCGCCGGGCATTTGCTGAACTGGGAAATGCGTCGGTATGGATGGATGGCGACTGCCGGGCATCATTTCCCCGGGGAGTCTCGCGTCGTCTTTTCCCCTATGGGTTCCAGCGCGGTACTGGTTGATCGCTTGCCGCTTGAGGATATCGAAGCCGGCATCTGCTCACGTCTGAGGGATGGCGGCGAGGTCAAGATATGGCTGGAGGGGGATACCCGCTACTCTCTGATTCACGATACCGAAGCGATGCCTTGTGGCGGAACGCACGTGGATAACCTCAGTAAGATCGCCGA
The DNA here is from genome assembly GCF_003049805.1 of Dickeya sp. Secpp 1600. Classification (NCBI taxonomy): domain Bacteria; kingdom Pseudomonadati; phylum Pseudomonadota; class Gammaproteobacteria; order Enterobacterales; family Pectobacteriaceae; genus Dickeya; species Dickeya sp. Secpp 1600. The sequence goes on along the minus strand of NZ_CP023484.1, from coordinate 4,524,534 downwards.
TTTCTCGATCAAATCGGCCAAATTCAAGAAAAACCAGCTGCGTATCAGTTATGACGCCAGCCATACCGCCCCGAGGAATGACAATGTCTAATGAGACGACCCTGCAACTTTCACGCTCACGACTGTATCTGGTGGATTTGGGATTACTGGCGGTCGCCCTGTCATGGGGCGCAAGTTACTCATTGATGCAGATGATCATTCATGCGGGGGTGGCTGTTCCTTTGTTCCTGATGCTGCGCTTTGCCCTGGCTGTTCCTTTTATGTTCATTGGCACTCGCATCCGCTTGCGCGATTTTACACGCGGCGAAGTCGTTAATGGTGTGATTTTCGGTGCCTTGCTCTACGCCATTTTGACGCTCGAAACGCTTGGCGTGAAGCATACTACCGCTGCCAATGCGGGTTTTCTGATTGCACTGTCGGTGGTTCTGGTTCCTTTTTATGAACGGGTGCTGGGCAAGCGCAGACAGAGCAAGCTCATCTATTTTACCTGTTTCCTGTCATTGGCTGGCGGTGGGTTGATAAGCTTTTCCAATGGTGGGCAAGTCGGCTTCAACCTCGGTGACTGGCTTGTGCTGCTGGCGGCATTAATTCGCGGATTCCAGATATTCATGTTTGGCAGGCAGACGGCCGGCAAACCCTATTCGCTGATCAATATCACGCTGGTCGAACTGCTGACCGTCGCCGTGCTTGGCTTGTCGTTTGTCTATGTTTCCGATCCGGAGTCTATGCGTACTATCCCCAGTATTTCCCTTGATATCTGGGGCTATATTCTCTTTCTGAGCCTGCTGGCGACGGCATTTGCATTCCTGATGCAACTCTATGCGGCGAAGCTCACCAGTCCGACTCGGGTTGGGCTCATTTTGTCGCTGGAGCCCGCTTTTGCCGCATTTTTTGCTGTCTCCATTATGGGCGAGGTGATTGGGGTCTGGCAGGGCATCGGTGGAGCAGTCATCGTTTTTGCTGCGTTGGTAGGGCGTGTGCTTGAGGGTAAACGCTATGAATGAGCCCCAGCATCACATGGTTCTGTTTCATCATGCCGGCGGTAACGCCTCGGCTATGAACGCGATTGCCCGGCGTTTTTCGCCACAGTTCGACACCATGCTGATGGAAATGCCGGGGCGCGGCCGGCGCCGTCAGGAAGAACTGATGCGTGACGCCGGGCGTATCGTGGATGACTTTGCCTCGCGCATTCCCCCTCAGGGCCGGCTCATCCTGGTTGGACACAGCCTGGGCGCCTATATGGCCTATTTGCTGGCCGGCTACTGCCGGAGCAGAACGCCGGATCGGGATATCGTACTGGTGGCGATGTCTAACGACCCTATCCATTGCCGCAGGCGCTTTCCGTGGCAGGAGCTTAACCCGGAGTCGCAGCAAGCGATATGGCATTTTGCGACCCAACTCGGGGAGCTTCCTGACTGGTTGACGCAGGATGATGTGCTGCGCCAGCAGTTCATTCAGGTGCTGGCTGCCGATTTGGACGTTGCCAATTCCATTCAGCCTGAAAGCACTTGTTCACTGGAAGATGTGCCGTTGTTAGTGATCTACGGAGAGGACGACCCGTATCTTCCCTTTGCTCCTTCCCGCTGGTGTGAATGTACCAGCGGCATCTATCGTATGGAGAGTGTGCCGGGAGGGCATTTTATTCAATCGGAGCAGGAGCAAGATATTTACGACATCATTCTTCGCTTTATTTCAGATGTCGATACGAAAGGAAAGGATAGCTGAAGAATATATGTCAATTGGGGGCGGCGGCGCCCCGTTTGACTAAACCTGAATAGCGTTAGACATGACCACGGTCGCACTGACCGCACTATCTGTGCATATATAAGAGTGAGTGATGTTTCCGGAAAAACAGTAAAAATCGCCCGCTTTAAGCACGATGCTTTCGTCATCGGCAAGCTTGAGCATTAATGAGCCTGAATGCACCAGAATATGCTCGTGTGTTCCAGATGCATGTGGCGGGCTATTGATAATGACGCCGGGGTTCATTTGCAAATGCCATATTTCAGCGATATTGCCCAGCCCAATACGGAATTTCATCTTTTGGGCGTATTCCCCTTGCATTGGAATACTTTTTTCCATGTAAGGATAAGCGCTGGTATTAACGGCAAGCAGATCGCTTAGAGGAACTCGCAGGGCGCTGGCAATCGCATCCAACGTATCGACTCGTGGGTTCGAGTGACCAGACTCTAGCTTGGACAACGCGGCTTTTGACACGCCTGATAACCTGGAAAGATCATTAAGAGAAATATTTCTGGTCATTCTTAATTGTTTGATTTTGTTTCCAATATTAATGGATGTTGTTTCTGCTTTATCGTGATGTTGGGACGTGTTCATCAACAAACCAAATGAGTTATCAGACAAGGCGCCCAGTCTAGCAGATCCAGATAGAAAGGTGATTGTTTTGTTTAGGAGCGGACTATATCGGTATACCGAACCCGGAACGATACCCAGATCAAACACTGTTGGCTTAATTGAGGTAATATCAACATGATTCATGAAAATGAATACATAAAAGTTATATTCTATATCGCATTATTTCTGAGCATTCCGGGGCCGACCAACACTTTGCTTCTTTGTTCTGGTTATACCCACGGTTTTATTAAAAGCATAAAACTGATTTTATCAGAATGGCTCGGATATCTATTGGCAGTCTCTGCATGGGGGCTGTTGTTTACTTATTTGGCACAACATGGAAATCTGGTGCTGAGCGTCATTAAATTGTTCTCGGCCTGTTATGTCGTCTATTTGGCGATAAAAGTGTGGCGGTTTTCGCTTCATCAAATTAGCGGCAATATCACTTTCGGCACGGTCTTTATCACGACCTTACTCAACCCCAAGGCCTTTTTATTCGCCGATTCCATCATTCCTCCGTCGGCTTTCATATATCAAGACAGTTATATTCAAGCGATGTTCGCTCTGCTGTTGGCATTGCTTCCCATTTCTTTTATATGGACCTACGCCGGCACGCTGATTAGTCTCAACGACGCTTTAAGTCAGCGCAGGCTAAAGCCAACGCTGTTTTATCGCGGCGCTTCGCTCGTCATCTCTCTTTTCGCTGCGTCGATGTTTTATAAATCGGCGTCAACGATGTTTTAGTGCAAGGATCGCAGCAGCCCATTATTGCGCTGTTGTCGATCGCCACGACAAATTCATAATCGGGTCTTTGCCTCTCATCGGGTTTAACAAAAGCATTAATCAACAAGGCAGCACCGACAACCCCATGGCGGCCATAGCGGTAATATCGGCCTGCAAATCAGCGGACTGTTCCGGATACGTGATGCCGATAGCGGGCGGCAAGCGGTGATTCAAGCCCAAAACACGCTCGACCTGATTGACGGCACTGATGGCGGTCATATGGGTCTGACCCAGCGTGTCTTTAACCAGAATTCTTTGTGTACCGGTATTTTCCTCTATTTCCACGATGAATTCGTGCGAGGCGCCCGGCCCCGGTTTATTCCCACGTTGCTGCTGTTTAAGCATGGGAAGCTGGCCTCGCGGCAAATGGGCGCCCTAACGCTATCGGAGCTTAAGCAATGGCTACAGTCTGAGGGCATCGTTCTGGAAAACCTGCCGGCCGCATCGCTTCGAACCGACGCGCCCTGGCCTGCGTTTTACGGTGACCCGCCATTACACGCCTTTCTGGCGCAGCGGCTGAGACAGCATGCCGCCGCAGGGGCGGTGGTGCGCGCTTCCACACCGTATTGGGCGGACGAGCGCGGGACGATTTCCGCCACGCTGGCGCACCATGAATCCATGACGGTGTTTGAGCGTGTGACCGGACTGCCGACCGCTTTCGCCGTGATTCTGGAGTCGGCGCCGTTCCTGACGCCGGAACAGGCCGAGGCACTGTTTGAGGTGTTGACGCCGGACAAGGACATCTGGGCGGTGCCGCTGCAATGGGTGCGCTTTTTGTTGATCGATGCCTGCCAGCCCTGGTCTGACTGGCTGCGGGCGCCGCAGTTGGATGCCTTGCGTAAACAGTGGCTGGCGCTGACCGACCGCTATTTATCGGGACAGGCGGTGTCGGAACGCGACTGGGAGCCTTTCCGGCAATATACCTCCGCCTGGAAAGCCGAACAGGACGCGACGCAAGAGCTTGAGAATGCGCTGGTCGATATCCTCGCCGCATTGTCGCCTGCCCCTGTCGCGGCTTCGGAAACATGGCAAACGCTACGGGATCCCATCAATGTCATTTTGTGGCAAATCGCGCAAATTGACGCGGGCTGGACGCCGGCGGAACGGGCCATGCCGGCAAAACGCGACCTCTGGTTCAAAGCGCAGGAAGACTTGATGTCTGATCAGGCGCCGACTAACGAGAAGTTCAACGCATGGCAGACGAAATGGCAGGAGGAAAACGCTGATTTCGCCGCCAAAGATGAGGCGTTTTATCAAACGGTTGATGCCCGGCTTGCCGTGCTGGAACAACCGCTGCAAGCACACTTGTTGACGCTGTTACGCCAGTCGCCGCGTTTTTTGCCGCCTGAAGATCTCGACTGATTTTTCTCATCTCACGCGTTTTACTCTTGGGGAATGCGGCCTCTCATTGCTGAGAGGACCGCATAAAAGAGGAGGCGGCCTGATTGCTTTATCACTAATTTTTTTTACACGCTAACGTGTGTGAGCGCCGTGGAGCGATACCTTCATTAGTCGGTGACTGGGGTGAGCGAGGGCAGCCAACGCAGCGGTAACTTGAAGTATGATGGATATATGCCGTGATACCCGCGTCATAAACGTGTGACGGAAATAATCGACAGAACCGCGACCGATGGCGTTCAATGTGCCCTCGGTCGTTTTGTTTGCCCTGATGACTGATTTGATTCGCGTCTGATGGACGGACGGCGGATATATTTCTGTGGCTCAGCGATTCAGAGCCGATAACCTGTTAATAATTAAATTTATGCTACAACGAGATTAAGGCAGGCTGGTGTGAATAATTTCAGCAAATTCATGTTTTGTGATGCGTTGAAGGTGTTGGTTTTCTGTACTGCGGGATTCAGTGGAGCGAGCCAGGCCAGCGCTCCCGAACTTTCCCCGCTTCCCACTAGCGCGGGTCAGCCGCTTGCGACGGCAGACAATCAGGCGCGTGGGATGCTGGTGGCGGTGGATCAGGCGACGATTTCCAGCGATCTGGCCGGGCGCATTGTGGAAATGCCGTTCAGGGAAGGGGAGTCATTCAAAAAAGGCGACCTGCTGGCGCGTTTTGACTGTGCCATCTATCAGGCGCAGTTGGCGGCGTCTCAGGCGGCGATGCGCGCGGCGGAAGCGGAACTGAGCCAGAACCAGCAACTGGCGCAACTGAAGTCGGTGGGAAAGCACGCGGTATCCTTGTCCGCCGCGCGTCTGGCGCAATCGCAGGCGGAAAGCCAGGTTTACCAGATTCAGGTTAATCGTTGCCGTATTCTGGCGCCGTTCGACGGTCAGGTGGTTAAGCGGCGCGCTCAGGCTTATGAAAGCGTCGCGCCGGGCGCGCCGGTGCTGGATATCGTCAACAACCGCCATCTGGAGATTAATCTGCTGGTGCCGTCCCGCTGGCTGTCGATGTTGAAACCCGGGCTGACCTTTACGTTTACGCCCGATGAAACCGGCACGCCGCTGCAGGCCAGCGTATCCAGACTGGGGGCGCGTATTGATGAAAGCAGCCAGACTCTCAGCCTGACCGGCGTCATCGAAACCAAAGACACTGCGTTGATGGCAGGAATGAGTGGCACAGCACATTTTCCGGAGAAACCGTGAGCAATACGCCCCCTGTTTCCGGCGAACGTATCTTCGCCCGCTTTCTGGACATCGAACGTCAGGCGCGCTCGGCGAACACGACCGAAGCGCTGGCTTATTGCATCGTTAACGACAGCCAGACGCTGTTTGGGTTTCGCCACGCCGCGCTGGTGATCAACGGCACGGTGCGGGCGGTGACTGGCGTGACTCAGCCGGCGCCGCATGCGCCCTTTGTCGCGTTTATCGAGCGAGCCGGCGCGCAGTTGCAGAACGCTCGGCAGCATGAGCAGTGTGCGGTGGTAACCGCAGCGTCGCTGGATCAACAAAGCCGTAATGACTGGCTGGCGTTGTCGGCGCCCGAAGTGCTGTGGGCGCCGCTGCAAGACCGTCAGGGACGCACATTTGGCGGCATCTGGTATGCCCGCGAGCAGCCCTGGCAGAGCGCCGAGCAATTGCTGGCGGAACAACTGGCTCATGCGTTTAGTCATGCCTGGCTGGCGCTGGAGCCGCAACCGGTCTGGCGGCGCACCCGCTGGCGGTGGAAACTGGCTATTCCCTGCCTGCTGCTCGTCGGGTGCCTGTTCATCCCGGTGCGTCAGTCAGTGCTTGCTCCGGCAGAGGTGATTCCGTTCAACGGGCGAGTAGTCGCCGCGCCGCTGGATGGCGTGATTCAGGCGTTTGCCGTTCAACCAAACCAGAGCGTGCGCAAGGGCGACCTGCTGGTGCGCTTTGACGATACCACCCTGAAAGCGCAGGCGGATGTTGCCGAACGGGCGTTGAATGTGGCGGAAGCGGAGTACCGCGCCAATTCGCAACGCGCTTTTCAGGACGCCGATTCCAAGGCGAAGCTGGATTTTCTGGCCGCACAGGTGGCGCAAAAGCGCGCCGAGCGTGATTACGCCAATGCCTTGTTGAGTCGCGCTGAAATTCGAGCAGAACGCGACGGCATCGCGGTGTTTGCCGAGGCCGAACGCTGGACCGGTAAACCGGTCCGTACCGGTGAACGATTGATGGAATTAGCCGATCCGGCATCGGTATCGCTGCGCATCGAACTGGATGTCGGCGATGCCATTCGACTGGAGCCGGATGCGCCGATCACCCTGTTTCTCGATAGCGATCCGGTGACGCCGCATGGCGCCCTGCTGGATCGCGTCGCTTACGAGTCGGAACAGACCCCGGCGGGCAACCTGGCTTACCGGCTGGATGCGCGTTTCACCGGCGAGCCGCCGCGCATCGGGCTACGCGGCACCGCTAAAGTTTCCGGCGAATATGTGCCGCTGGCGGTGTATCTGTTCCGGCGGCCGCTCGCCGTGTTGCGTCAATCGGTCGGTCTATGAGTGGTTTTCTGCCCGAACTGAGAACCGACCTGCAACTGGTGGAGTCCGCCACCGGTCTGGACGGCGCGCCGCAGTGGGTGCTGGCCGACCCGGTCACCGGGCGCTACTTTAAACTGGCACCGTCGGCGATCCGTCTGTTGCGGCACTGGTCGCTGCGCCATCCCAAATGGGTGCTGGACGCCGCCAACCGCGAGCCCGGTTTGCCCTTGCAGGATAAAGAACTGGAACAACTGCTGCGGTTTCTGCGTAACCACGATCTGATTGCCGCCAGCGACCCGCTGCAACGGCAAGGCTATGCCATCAAGGCTGCGGCATTGCGGATCAGTCTGTGGAAAACCCTGCTGCATCAGTATCTGTTTTTCCGGATTCCATTATGGCGTCCGGACCCGGTGCTCAGCCGTTGCTGGCCCTGGCTGCAACGTTACGGCCGGCCGTTTCTGCGGATCGCGTTACCGCTAATACTGCTGCTGGGGGGATTTTTAGTCAGCCGGGACTGGGTCCGTTATATCCACTCTTTTCCCCATCTGTTCAGCCTGCAAGGGGCGGCCGCCTTCGGTGTGGCGCTGGTCGGCGCCAAATTCATCCATGAGCTGGGGCATGCTTTTATGGCTAAACGCGCCGGTTGCCGGGTGCAAAACATGGGGGTGGCCTTTATCGTGCTGTTCCCGCTGTTTTATACCGATGTCAGCGACGCCTGGAAGCTCCGGGACCGCCACGCCCGGCTACTGATCAGCGCGGGCGGTATTCTGGCGGAGCTGATGCTGGCATGCGTCGCCCTGCTGGCGTGGTCGCTGCTGCCTGACGGACCGATACGCACCGCTGCTTTCATGCTTTCCAGCGTAACCTGGATAACCACGCTGGCGGTTAACCTCAACCCGTTGATGCGTTTTGACGGGTACTTTCTGCTGAGCGACTTTTGGCGGGTGGAAAACCTGCAGGAGCGCGCGTATGCCCTGTGTCGCTGGCGGCTGCGCGAAGCGCTGTTCGGCTACGGCCGCCCGGCGCCGCAAACCTGGTCGCCCGCGATGCAACGCAAACTGCTGATCTGGGGATACGCCTCGTGGATATGGCGTTTCTTTCTGTTTTTCGGCATTGCGCTGGTGGTGTATCACTTTTTTATCAAGGTGGTCGGCATCGTCCTGATGCTGGTGGAAATTGGTTGGTTTATCGCGCTTCCAGTGGTTAAGGAAGCGCATATCTGGTGGTCCATGCGTAAAACTGCTCATCCTGTCAGCCTGTGGCGTTCGGGGTTGATTTTGGCGGCTGTGCTGCTGTTTCTGCTGTTTCCCTGGCGCGGCAGCGTCCGTATTCCGGCGGTGCTGGAGGCTGAAAACGTCAGCGTGCTTTACGCGCCCATTGCCGCACAGGTTAAAGCCTTGCATGTAACGGACGGCCAGCAGGTGAAAGCCGGCGAGGTGTTGCTGGAACTGACGTCGTCCGATCTGGATTATCGCATCAACATTGAACGCCAGCAGATTGCGGTGTTGCAGCAAAAACGGCAGCGGGGCGCCGGGCGTCAGGAAACCGCCAGCGAAACCCAGGTGCTTGACAGGCAACTGGCCGAATCGTTGGCTCGTTATCGGGGACTGGATGCGCAGCGTCAGCGGTTGTCGATCACGGCGCCGCAGGCAGGGAAAATCAGAGATGTGGCGCGGGATATGACCGCAGGCCGCTGGCTGACCACCGACATGCCTTTGTTACGTGTCGTCGAGCAGGGGAGCGGAAAAGTACAAGGGTATTTGCCCGAAGACACGCTGAAACGGGCTCAGGTGGGCATGACCGGTGATTTTATCGCGGATGACCCGGCTTATCCCCACATTGCGGTGCAGTTGAAAGACATCGCGCCAACCGGCGTGGCCTGGCTACAGCAAGAGATGCTGGCGTCCGATCGCCACGGCCCTATCGCCGTGCGCCGGGATCGGGACCATAACCCCCAACCGGTGCAGGCGCAGTATGGCGTCCGTTTTACGGTGCAGGACGGGCGGTTTTCGCCGCCGCAACAGCCGCTACGGGGCAGCGTCATTCTTGAAGGAGAAAAAGAATCCATCCTCGGTGCGGTATGGCGTCGGGTGGCGGCGCTGGGGATCCGGGAAAGCGGTTTCTGATGCGAATACGCCGGGAGGCTTCAGGGGATGTTCGTCATATTGGCTGTGGCCGTAAGGCGTTTGTCATCGTTATAAGGTGAGGATTCGCTGTGATATGGCTCCGAACGGGTGCGGCCACACTATCTTATTCTAATTAAAACAAAAAAAATTGTTTTTTCTATTTATTTCATTTGAATGAAAAATGTAAAGTAGTGTTGTTTTTTTGTAGGGAATTTTTCTCTGGCTGAGCTATATTCCAGAGTAGTCATACAGATTTTACAGCGTCACCGTAGTCTTGTTATTTGATTTTCAATCCAAATTATAATGCTGGCTATTAATAACGTTAATTTATTAAACCAACTATTCCTCCAGGAGGGATGTGTATGAGGCATATTCAGCGTTTATTTGTAAAATCAGCCATCACTACTGCTATTGCCGTGAGCGCTTTTCTGCCCCAAAGTGCGGCAGCTTGTAATGACGAAGCCTACACCGGCACCGTGTGTTCTTTTGCCATGTCTTTTTGCCCGCGCGGCTGGCTTCCGGCCAACGGTCAGACTGTCCCTATCAATAGCTATCAGGCGTTGTACTCCCTGCTGGGATTCCAGTTCGGCGGCAACGGCTCAACCACCTTCGGGATACCTGATTTGCGTGGACGCTCGGCAGTCGGAACGGGTACCGGGCTCGGGTTACAGACCGTCACCCTCGGGCAGAAAATCGGTAATCCGGCGGTGAATGTTACCGTGCCTTTACCCGCGCATAACCACATCGCGGCCTTTACCGCAACCACCTCTACGACCACGGTAACGGTGCCGGAAAAAACCGGTACCGGGCTAACGGTAAGCGGCCAGACCATCACCAATACGCACAGCCTGACGGCAGCGACTTCCGGCCTGCTGAAGATTGCCGGGGGGGCGACTGTCGCCGGTAGCGCGCCGCTACCCACCAATGGCGCGATACTGGCCAAACCCGCGTTGGGGGCACCTAATATTTATAATCCTACGGCGGCTGCCGATACTACTATCGGGCCTAGCCAGACGCTTACCGGCCCGGTGAGCGGCACCATTACCTCGTCTATTAGCGGCGGTACGGTAACGGGTACGCCAACGATTCCGTCGTTCCCGATAACGATACCGACAGTCACTGGCGGAACAGTGGCGGTAAGCGTGACAGGGGTAGCGCAGCCGGTGGTTAACGTGGCGACCCAGTCGCCTTCGCAAGGGCTGACTGTTTGCATTATGGCCAATGGACTGTATCCACCGCGTCCTGATTGATGACTAACAGGATGGTTCGCGGGGCAATTATCTGAAAAAACAGACCAGTTCGGCATAACGCGGGCTGGTCTGTGTTGTAAATAAATCACATCCTGAAAGGTATCCTTATGTTGTGGCGTCATTGGCTGGGTAAAAAAAGTCGTCAGGTTTCACAGGGCGCTGAGTTCAACGCGGAATCGCCTCTGGGGGTCATGCTGGAAGCGCGAATGCTGTTTGATGGCGCGGTGGCTGCCACTGTTGAACAGACTGCCGCCACTCAAAATACGGCTACGCAAACCGCGACAACCGATACCGCGTCGCATGCCGACAGCAGTCAATCTGACCAAAAAGCGACTGAGGCGACCAGCCACAATACCGATACCCAGGATTCGACGACTTCGGCAGACAGCAGCGTTGCGGTTGCTGGCAGCGCCACGCATAAAGAAGTGGTGTTTATTGACACCTCGGTGGCGGATTACCAGCAGTTGGCCAGCGGTGTGAAAGACGGGGTTGAGGTGGTGCTGCTGGATGCCGGCAAGGATGGATTAAGCCAGATAGCGCAATGGGCGCAAACGCATACCGGTTATGAAGCCATCCATATCATCAGCAATGGTGGCGAAGGCAGCCTGACGCTGGGGAGCGTCACGTTGACCGACAGTATGCTTGCCAGCAGACGCGCCGACCTGACGACCATCGGCCAGGCGTTGAGCGACTCCGGCGATATTCTGCTTTATGGCTGTAATGTGGCGGAAGGAACCAATGGGCAGGCTTTCATCAGCGATCTGGCCGCACTAACCGGGGCCGATGTGGCGGCGTCTACCGATCTGACCGGGTCGGCGACGTTGAACGGCGACTGGGTGTTGGAAGCGCAAGTAGGCGAGATAAACACCGACATCGCGCTAACGGCGGCTACGCAGAGCGAATATACCCGCGTGCTGGATACCTTTACTTTTGAAGCCGGTTCCAGCGGCGGTAGCGGTAATAACCAGACCTGGCAGGAAGGGACGCACACCCTGCATTTCGATTTTGTCGGTAACGTGCTGGCTGGGTTAAACAGCGATGGCAATACCATGATATACGACGTGCAAACGGATGGTTCCAGCTCGTCAAATTCGCTGACTTTCACCATCAGCATTCCCGGCTATATTTTTGACTTGTCTTCACTGGATATGTTGAATGCCGATGGCGTCGGGAACATGAACTACACGGTTTCATCCAGTAAATCGACCAGTGGGGACAATAAGAGCGGGGTACTGACATTTCCCGGGGCGGTGTCTTATACCACGGTCAGCGGCTTTAACAGCAATTTTGTCGGCGTGTCCTCAATTACCATTACTACCTCGGGTACCAACGAGTACTACCTGGATAACCTGGTGTTAAACAATATTCGGGCCGCGTCTTCGGTAGATGCGACATCGACCGTGACTGCCGGGCCGGCCAGCGAAGCGACGACATTCTCCACCACCGCCACCTCTGCGGCCAGCGCCGCCTCGCTGCTGGACTTCACCATTACCGACCCCGGTACGTCGGATGGTTCGGCCACCACCGTCAGCGCTTTTTACGCCAATGTCAGCGGGACGGCGACGTCATCGGAACTGAGCCAGATGCGGTTTCTGCTCAGCGGCCCGGATGCCACCAACGTAGTTGGTACGTACGACAGCAGCACCGGCAGAATCACGTTTTCCGGGCTCAGCCTGTCGATTGCCAATAGCAGCAGCGAAACTTACACCATCAAGGCGTATTACAACGACAACACCGGCAGTAACGACATTACGGATCACCACACGGTGGTGCTGTCGGTGAATGCCAGCAGCTTCACTACCGGGTCAGGCAGTTCCACCTTTGCCGGCAGCCAGGCCAATGTGACCAACGGCAGCGGCGCCAGCATTGATGTGGCGGCAACCAAACTGATTTACAGCCAGTCGCCGTCCACCGCGGTGGTCAGCGGCATTAACTTTACCACCCAGCCTGTCGTGATCGCCGTTGACGATCGCGGCAATATCGATACTGATTTCAGCGGCACCGTCACGCTGAGCGAAAATGGCAGCGGCTCGCTGACCGGCACCACGTCGGTGGCGGCATCAAGCGGTATCGCTACCTTCAGCGGCGTGAAATACACCTCGGCCAGCGACGCCGACGCCAACTTTGTGCTTACCGCCGCATCTGGCAGCCTGGTCAGCGCCGCCTCGGCGTCAATTGATCCGGATGTGGTCGCAACAAGGCTGGTTTTTTCCACCCAGCCGGTGCCCGTCACCATTCAGAATGGGCAAAGCACCAGTTTCAGCACGGTGCCGGTCGTGCAGGCGGTAGATGCCAATGGCATGGTGGATCAGGATTACACCACCAATATCGTGCTCTCGGTGACCGATCCTAACGACGGCACCGTTGACGGCACCGTCAACAGCCTGTCGGTCACCTCCGGCGATCAGGACGCCAGCGGCACGACGGTGACGCTGACGCCCTCCGGTGGTATTGCCACCTACACCGGCCTCATTATCCAGTACACCAACAGCGGCAGCACCAATACGCTGGCGCTGCGGGCTACCTCGGGCGGCCTGACGGCGAGCAACAGCTCGTCGATAACCTCGACCTCCAATACCGCGCCGGTATTCAGCAACCTGAACGGCGGAGCCACCTATACCGAAAATGGCAGCGCGGTGGTGATAGACAGCGATGTCACGGTCGCTGACACCGAGCTGGATGCGCTTAACACCGGACTTGGCAACTATAACGGCGCGTCGATTACCATCGCCCGCAACGGCGGAGCCAGCAGTAATGATATCTTCGGCAACAGCGGCTTGCTGGGGATGCTGACGCAAGGACAAAACTTCACGTACAACGGCACGACGGTGGGCAGCGTCACCACCAATTCGAACGGTACGCTGGCGCTGACGTTCAACATCAACGCGACCTCGGTCATCGTCGATGCCGTGCTGCAATCCCTGACCTATGCCAACAGTTCCGACAATCCGCCGACCAGCGTAACCCTGAACTGGACCTTCAATGACGGTTCGCTAAACAGCGCCGGCAGCAATCAGGCGGTGCTCACTATTACGCCGGTCAACGATGCGCCGACTTTATCCAGCGGCGCCACGGTTACGCTGACCACCACGACGGAAGACGTCACCTCGTCGTCCACGGCGGTGTCGTCGTTGTTGAGTGCTACAGGTTACGCGGATGTGGACAGCGGCGCCGTCAGCGGTATCGCGCTGACGGCGCTGACCGGCAACGGGACGTGGCAATACTCGACGGACAGCGGGAGCAACTGGTTCAGCGTCGGCACGGTATCCAGCTCGTCGGCGCTGCTGCTCAGTTCGACGGCGCAGATCCGCTATGTGCCGGACAGCGCCAATGGCGAAACCGCCACCTTCAGTTTCAGAGCCTGGGATCAAACCAGCGGTACGGCGACAGTAGGTGCCAGCAAGGGGCTGGCGGATACCTCGACTACCGGCGGCAGCAGCGCGTTCTCTAGCAACAGCGCGCAGGCGTCACTGGCCGTGAGCAACGTCAACGATGCGCCGACTTTATCCAGCGGCGCCACGGTTACGCTGACCACCACGACGGAAGACGCCGCTTCGTCGTCCACGACGGTATCGTCGCTGCTGAGCTCTGCAGGTTACGCGGATGTGGACAGCGGCGCCGTCAGCGGTATCGCGCTGACGGCGCTGACCGGCAACGGGGCGTGGCAATATTCGACGGACAGCGGGAGCAACTGGTTCAGCGTCGGCACGGTATCCAGCTCGTCGGCGCTGCTGCTCAGTTCGACGGCGCAGATCCGCTATATGCCGGACAGCGCCAATGGCGAAACCGCCACCTTCAGTTTCAGAGCCTGGGATCAAACCAGCGGCACGGCGACGGCGGGCGCGAGCAAGGGGCTGGCGAATACCTCGACCACCGGCGGCAGCAGCGCATTCTCCGCCAACAGCGCGCAGGCGTCACTGGCAGTGAGCAACGTCAACGATGCGCCGACCTTATCCAGCGGCGTGACCGTTGCACTGACGCCGACGACCGAAGACGTGACATCTGCCGCGACCACTGTGTCGTCGTTGCTCGGCAATGCCGGCTATGGCGACGTAGACAGCGGAGCCTCCAGCGGTATCGCCATTACCTCGACGGTGGGGAATGGCGGCTGGCAATACTCCACCGACAGCGGAGCCAACTGGTTTAATGTCGGTACGGTATCGGGGTCATCTGCCCTGTTGCTTGGTTCGACGGCGCAGATTCGCTATATGCCGGACCGCGCCAACGGCGAAACCGCAACGTTAGGTTTCAGAGCCTGGGATCAAACCAGCGGCACGGCGACGGCGGGTGCCAGCAAGGGCCTGGCGGATACCTCGACCTCCGGCGGCAGCAGCGCGTTCTCTACCAATAGTGCGCAGGCGTCGCTGGCGGTGACCAGCGTGAATGATGCGCCGACCGTCGGCAGCACTGTCAGTGGTCAAAGCGCGACGAAAGATACGGTGTTCAGTTTCACGGTGCCAGCCGGTACGTTTATTGACGTCGACAGCAGCGACACGCTGACGTTGAGCGCGACGCTGGCGGATGGTTCACCGCTGCCGGTCTGGCTGGCTTTCAACCCGTCGACGCGCACCTTCTCGGGCACGCCGGGCAACAGCGATGTGGGCAACCTGACCATCCGGATAACCGCGACCGACAGCAGCAATGCCTCGGTCAGCACCACCTTCGGGTTAACGGTTAACAACAGTAATCTTCCGCCGGTCGTTTCCCTACCCGTGGCCGACCAGACCATCGCGCAAAACGGCAGCTTCAGCTTTGCCGTACCGGCCGGCACTTTTACCGATCCCGATGTCGGCGACACGCTGACGTTAAGAGCGACGCAGGCGGATGGTTCGGCGCTGCCGGGCTGGCTGGCTTTCAACCCGTCGACGCGCACCTTCTCGGGCACGCCGGGTAACGGCGATGTGGGCAACCTGACCATTCGGGTGACGGCGACCGACAGCGGCAATGCCTCGGTCAGCACCACCTTCGGGCTGGCCGTCACCAACGTCAACGATGCGCCCGTGGTGTCCGGCTCGCTGAATGCTCAAACGGCGACACAAAACGGTGGCTTCAGCTTTACCGTACCGGCCGGTATTTTCACCGATCCCGATACCGGCGATACGCTGACGTTGAGCGCGACGCAGGCGGATGGTTCGGCGCTGCCGGGCTGGCTGGCTTTCAATCCGCCGACGCGCACCTTCTCAGGCACGCCGGGCAACGGCGATGTGGGTAACCTGACCATTCGGGTAACGGCGACCGACAGCGGTAATGCCTCGGTCAGCACCACCTTTGGGCTTGTCGTCACCGGCAGCAGTGTGGATAACAGCAATAATGTGGATAACGGCAATAGTGTGGATAACGGCGACCCGGAATTCAGGGTCAACGGCGTGGGGTCGATGCCGACTAACGCTGCGCCGGTGCCGATGATTACGGTGGCGCCCAATGCGCCGATCACGTTAGGCGCATTATTTGCCCCGACGCCGCTCGGCTCACTGAATACCGGCGTAACGACAGACAACACGACGGCAACGTCAACGATCTTTCAGGCGTCCCAGAATACGCAGCAAACCGGTAGCGCGCCGGTCAGTCAGATCGCCGGTGCCTTCGGGCAGGGCGCTGTTTCCGGCGGCGCCAACCGGTTTGAAAGTTCGCTGGGGTCATTCCCCAGTTTCAATACCGGCGGCGCGCTGGGCGGAAGCTCTTCGCTGGCAGGCGTGTTTTCAGGGATCAACCTGCCTTCCTTGTCGCCGATGGCGGTGTTCTCCGGCGGTAGCTGGCGTGACATTAGCGTCAACGCAGGCAACACCGGAAATGAGGCGCGGCTTACGACGCCATCCGGCGGCATGGCGATGGAGTTCGCCCCCGGCCTGGAGCGTCAGTTGCGGCACATTGGGGACATGGAATCGCAACGTTTGGCCGCCATTGAACAGGCGTTGCTCGATATGGGGCAGTTCAATAGCGTTCAGGCCGATCGCGGTCAGAGCAGTAACGATAGACAGCAAGGATAAACGCGGTCTTGGGACAAGGCATTCGTGGCAATAGCAGTAGTGATGACAATAGCAGCCGAAAAATAACAACAAAGGTCAGGAGTGAAATCGTGTCAAAGGGTCGGAAACTTTTCAGTCTCAGCCTCATCGTCATGACGATGAGCGGTTGTGCCGTCACCAGTCAGCCTATTTCGAAAGAACAAAGCGAGCAACGTATCCAGCTGGATAAGGTCGCCATGTTCAGCAAACAGGAGCCGGTAACGGCGCCCATTACCTTGTACGATGCGATGGCGAGGGCGCTTAAATACAACCTGGAAGCCCGGCTTAAGGTGATGGAGCAGGCGTTGTCGCAACAGCAACTGGAGCTGGCGCGCTATGACATGCTGCCCCAGATGGCGATGTCGGCGGGCTATGTCGGGCGCAGCAACACCAGCGCGTCCAGTAGCCGCAGCATCGAAACCGGGCGGCAATCGCTGGAGCCTTCCACCTCGCTGGAACGCGACCGCGACGTTGCCGACCTGACGATGGTGTGGAACGTGCTGGATTTCGGCGTCAGTTATGTCAGCGCCAAACAAAAGGCCGATCAGCGCTGGATCGCCGACGAGCGTAAGCGCAAGGTCGTCCATACCATTATTCAGGACGTGCGCTCGGCGTACTGGCGGGCGGTAGCGGCAGAGCGCCTGCTGGGGCGGATTGATAGCCTGATCGATCGGGTGAATCAGGCGCGCGAAGCCAGTGAGCACATGAGTACGCAGCAGGTCGGCGATCCGGTTGAAGCGCTCAGTTATCGCCGTGCGCTGATTGACGCGGTGCGCCAATTGGAAGAACAACGCCGGGCATTGTCGCTGGCGAAGACCGAACTGGCGACGTTGATGAATCTGCCGCTGGATACCCCGTATACGCTGGCGTTGCCGAACAGTAACGACATGCCGGTGCCGCAATTAAACGTCGACTTCAATACCCTGGAACAGACCGCGCTGCTTAGCCGTCCGGAACTGAAGGAGCAGGATTATCAGGTGCGCGTTCACGCAGCTGAAACCCGTAAATCTCTGCTGCGCATGTTGCCGGGGCTGGAGGTCAGCGCGGGCGGCCACTACGACAGCAACTCGTTCATGGTTAACCAGAGCTGGGCCGACGTCGGCGTGAAGGTGACCTGGAACCTGTTTAATCTGCTGTCCGGACCGGCGGCGTATAAGACCGCTCAGGCCAATGAAAAGGTGTCGGAAGTGCAGCGTCAGGCAATGTCGCTGGCCGTTATGGCACAGTTGTATATCGCCCGCGCCAACTTCAACGAAGCGGTGCGCCAGTATAAAACCAGTGTGGAACTGCGCGATCTCGACGGCCAGATTGCCGAACAACTGCGCAATCGCTATAAGGCCAACAGCATCGGCGAACTGCAATTGATTCAAGGCGAACTGAACGCCCTGAATGCTAATCTGCGTCAGGATCTGGCCTACGCGGAATTGCGCAATACCTACGGCCAAATTCTCTCGACCGTTGGGTTGGATTTGCTGCCGAAAACGCTGCCTTCCGACCGGCTGGCGGATATCAGTCAGGCGCTGCGCCAGTCTGAAACCAACTGGCAGCAAGGGAAGATCGGCGCGTTGCAGTCATTCTGATTCCCCGGTGATTAAGATGGCGCCTGCAACGCAGGCGCCAGAGCAACGGCTATCCTTGCCTGACAATCATAGGCGCTGGCAGCATTACCCCTCCGCCAGACGTTTGTACCGCTCGAAACGCTCTCTGGCGTCCTGTTCGGTTTTGGCGAACAACTGACTCGCCTGCTCCGGGTACTGGCGCCGTAACGCGCTATAGCGCACTTCTCCCATCAAAAAGTCCTGGAAATCGGCTTCCGGTTCGTCGGAGTCCAGCGTGAACGGGTTTTTGCCCGCCGCCTGCAACTGCGGGTTAAAGCGATACAGGTTCCAGTATCCTGCTTCCACCGCCTTCTTGGTTTCACGCTGGCTGCATCCCATGCCGGCTTTCAGGCCGTGATTGATACAGGCGGCGTAGGCGATGACCAGCGACGGGCCGGGGTGGGCCTCCGCTTCGGCGATGGCGCGCAGCGTTTGCGCCTTGTCCGCGCCCATCGCTACCTGCGCCACGTACACGTAGCCGTAGCTCATTGCCATCAGGCCGAGGTCTTTCTTGCGGGTGCGCTTGCCTTCGGCGGCGAATTTCGCCATCGCCGCCGCCGGGGTGGATTTGGACGACTGGCCGCCGGTGTTGGAATACACCTCGGTGTCGAACACCAGCACGTTGATGTCTTCGCCGGAAGCCAGCACGTGGTCCAGCCCGCCGAAGCCGATGTCATAGGCCCAGCCGTCGCCGCCGAAAATCCATTGCGACCGTTTGGCGAGGTAATCCCGGTTCTGATAGAGACGGTTGAGCACCGGATCGTCGCCTTTTTCATGCTCCAGCAGGGTGATTAACCGATCGGCCCGTTCGCGGGTGTCGTCGCCGCGGTCTTTCAGTTCCAGCCACAGGTTGAGCGCGTCGGCCAGCGCCGGGCTGAGCGGTTGCATCAACGCCGTCGCGGCGTCGCCGGCCAGCTGTTCGCGGATGGCGTTGCCGCCCAGCAGCATTCCCAATCCGAATTCGGCGTTGTCCTCAAACAGCGAGTTGGCCCAGGCGGGGCCGTGTCCGCGGTGGTTGGCGGCGTAAGGGATGGACGGCGCGCTGGCGCCCCAGATGGAGGAGCAACCGGTGGCGTTGGCGATCAGCATGCGGTCGCCAAACAGCTGGGTAATCAAGCGGGCGTAAGGGGTTTCGCCGCATCCGGCGCAGGCGCCGGAGAACTCCAGCAGCGGCGTCTCGAACTGGCTGCCCTTGACGGTGGTTTTGCTGAACGGGTTGGCTTTGGGCGGCAGGCCGAGCACCTGTTCCCACAGCGCGATTTTGGGCTGCTGCGACGTCAACGGCTGCATGGTCAACGATTTACCGCGCGACGGGCAGATATCCACGCAGTTGCCGCAGCCGGAGCAGTCCAGCGGCGACACCGCCAGATGGTAATGCAGCGTTTTAGCGCCGGTGGCCGGTTTACTGAGCAGGGTGTCGGGCGCCAGCGCCCGCTCTTCTTCGGTCAGCAGCGCCGGGCGGATGGCGGCGTGCGGGCAGATAAACGCGCACTGGTTGCACTGGGTACAGCCTTCCGGTTGCCAGGCGGGCACGCTGATGGCGATGCCGCGTTTCTCAAACGCCGCGGTACCGAGCGGAAAGGTGCCGTCTTCCATGCCGGTAAAGGCGCTGACCGGCAAGTTATCGCCCTCCTGCCGGTTCATCGGCGTCAGAATACGCCGGATAAAATCGGGCTGGGTGTCGTCGAGGGTCGCAACAGGTTCCGGCAGGTCGGCCCACTCGCTCGGGATGCGCACCTGAACCGGCGCCTGCATGCCCTGATCGATGGCGGACTGATTCATCTCCACCACGCTCTGGCCCTTCTTGCCGTAGGACAGGGCGACCGCGCTTTTCAGGTAATCGGCGGCGGTATCGGCGGGAATAATCCCGGTCAGTTTGAAGAATGCCGCCTGCATGATCATGTTGAAGCGGCCGCCCAGCCCGAGCTGTCGGGCGATGTCCACCGCGTTGACCACATAGAAGCGAATCTGGTTGCGCGCCAGATAGCGTTTCATCGCCGCCGGCAACGCCGCTTCCAGCTCCGTCGGGTTCCAGGTGCAATTGAGCAGGAAAATGCCGCCGGGTTTCAGCCCCGCCAGCAGGTCGTATTTATCGACGTAGGATTGCTGCGAACAGGCGATAAAGTCGGCGTTGCGGATCAGGTACGGCGAGGTAATCGGCTGGGAGCCGAAACGCAGGTGCGACACGGTAATCCCGCCGGATTTTTTCGAGTCGTAAGAGAAATAGGCCTGCGCGTACATCGGCGTCTGATCGCCGATGATCTTGATGGCGCTTTTATTGGCGCCGACCGTACCGTCGGAACCGAGTCCCCAGAACTTGCAGGCGGTGGTGCCCGCAGGCGCGGTATCGATGTCATCGACCGGCAGCGGCAGCGAGCTGTGGGTGACATCGTCCACGATGCCGACGGTAAAACCATCCTGCGGCATGGGCTGCAGCAGGTTATTGAAAACTGCGGCGATGTGCGCCGGTGCGATATCTTTGCCGCCCAGCGCATAGCGGCCGCCGACGATCAGCGGCCGGGTATCGTGATTGTAGAAGGCGTTTTTTACGTCCAGATACAGCGGCTCGGCCTGCGCGCCCGGTTCTTTGGTGCGGTCCAGCACCGCGATGCGCTGCACCGTGGGCGGGATGGCGGCAAAAAAATGCGTCAGCGAAAACGGGCGGTACAGGTGCACGGTCAGCAGCCCGACCTGTTCGCCGCGCTGGTTGAGGTAATCGACGGTTTCCTGAATGGTTTCGCACACCGACCCCATCGCGATAATCAGGCGTTCGGCGTCCGGCGCGCCGTAATAGTTGAACAGGTGGTATTCGCGGCCGGTGAGCCGGCTGATGTGCGCCATCGTCTCCTCCACCAGTTCCGGCAGCGCCTGATAGAAACGGTTAACCGATTCCCGCTCCTGAAAGTAGATATCCGGGTTTTGCGCGGTGCCGCGCGCCACCGGGTGGTCCGGATGCAGGGCGCCGCGGCGAAAGCGCTCCACCGCCTGCCGGTCCAGCAGCGCATCCAGTTCGTCGTACTCCAGCAGTTCGATCTTCTGGATCTCGTGGGAGGTACGAAAACCATCGAAGAAGTTGATGAACGGCACCCGGCCTTTGATCGCCGCCAGATGCGCTACGGCGGACAGGTCCATCACCTGTTGTACGCTGCTCTCCGCCAGCATGGCGCAGCCGGTTTGCCGCACCGCCATCACGTCCTGGTGGTCGCCGAAAATATTGAGCGAGCTGGTGGCCAGCGCGCGGGCACTGACGTGGAACACCGCCGGCAATAGCTCGCCGGCGATTTTGTAGAGGTTGGGGATCATCAGCAACAACCCCTGCGACGCGGTATAGGTGGTGGTGAGCGCGCCGGCCTGCAACGAACCGTGCACCGCCGCCGCCGCTCCGGCTTCCGACTGCATTTCCACCATTCTGACCGGCTGGCCGAACAGATTCTTTTTGCCCTGCGCCGCCCATTCATCCACGTTTTCAGCCATTGGCGTGGAGGGGGTGATGGGATAGATTGCCGCCACCTCGGTAAAGGCGTACGAGATATACGCCGCCGCGGCGTTGCCATCCATTGTTTTCATCTTTCTTGCCATGTACGGGTTCCTCTCTGTGGTGTCGAAGGCCGCCAGCTACGCTTTGCCGGCTGACGCACCGTCATGGGCTGACCTAGCACGGCTTATGCCAGTTAGCGCCTGATACAGAAAAGGCAGAAAATTTAAATGGTTACGATGGCTGCTGCTGCGGCTGTGGCGATGCGGCGCCGGTGTGATTGAGCGGAACAAGACACGGACTGCGACATCCTGTCGGCCTGCCAACAAAGTGTTGTGCCGCGTCCCGCACTTGTGGCTACTGTTGCCGGGCGTCAGACGAGGGCGGCGCGCATAATAGAGTCGCCGCCATCAAATTTGTGGCCTGATAATAAGAAATACGCTTTTGAATTATTTTATTCTAAATAATATGCGTGGATGTTTTAAAAATATCTCTATATATCAATGGTGATGGATTATGCGATGAATTAAGTAATTCAATTGGCATTAATGGATTAGTATTGACGAAAATATCATATTCTATTTTCTTGAGAGGAAAATATTCACTGCCTACAGTTATCAGACGGCGGTGATATTACCGCTTTCACTCCAATATATTATTCATTAAGAGGAACGGAATATGGCTATTGCAGTTGAAACCCTGAATGCGGTGCAGTTGAAAAAAAGTATTGATGACGGCAGCCGTACCACATTAGGTACGGGGGATGCAGTGACATTCACGAATTTACCCAATCAGCCGGTTGCCATTGTGGCGTATAACAATACCGGGAATACAACCAGTTTTAATGTGGTATATAACAATCAGGCCCCGACCAGTTATCAGATTGATTCCGTACAGTCCCAGGGTTTTTCTCTCGGGCTGGCTTATCTCATCAATCCCGGCGTGACCCATGCCAGCGAGATCACGGTTTCCGTACCGAAAACGGAACAGCAGGGATCGTCCATTGATGTCTATGCGGTCAGTCTCTATTTTCCGCTGGGTAAAATCCAGAATCAGGAAATTCCGCTGGATGGGCGTGCCGTACACTTTAACGGTTATTCCCGCTCGTACGCCACCCCGCCGCTGGCCTGGTATGCACTGACCGTTCAATCCGGTAATACCGGGCAGGTGGGGCTGTATTTCTCCGGCAATCGTATTGATGTTATTGCGGTTAATACGCCAAATGAAATCAAGGAGGTATTAAGAACCAAAGTGATTGCCACCTCCGGCAGCGGTATTGCCAGCGCGGATTTTGATATTCTGGTGAATCCGGGGAATTCTTATACCAAGAATTTTTACGGTGTTTCGAGCCAACTGGTTTATTCACCGATATCCGCGGCTAATACCACCCAGGATGGCTCCATCTCTATACAGAAAATTTCATAACGATGGTTTTTTTCTGAAAAGATAATTCAGAATCATAGATAAAATATGTATAAATGTATTCTTCAATAATAACCACGTTTGGATAACATACGTGGTTTTTTTATTTTTCTTTTCATTCATCTTCTTTATCACATCGACTATGGCGGCGTTTAAGAAAACGTACCGTATTCCGATTGCATGCCGGTTGGCGGCGCTGCCGGCCGCATACCGCATTCAGACGCTATCCTGATTGTCCCTTTTCCAACAATTGGTCTGCCGATTGTCTTGTCTCTGTGCCGCCGTGGCGGCTGACGTTTTATAAAAATCAAAGTAAATCAATGAATTGATGGATATGGCCCGGCTGGTACGTTCCCTGCACTCCTCATGGGGTGTGCAACAAGCATTCAACCCGAACAGGAGAAGCAATCATGGCAATGCGTCAATGCGCCATCTATGGCAAGGGCGGTATTGGTAAATCCACCACCACCCAGAATCTGGTCGCCGCGCTGGCGGAGATGGGGAAGAAGGTGATGATCGTCGGCTGCGACCCGAAGGCGGACTCCACTCGCCTGATCCTGCACGCCAAGGCCCAGAACACCATCATGGAAATGGCGGCGGAAGTCGGCTCGGTGGAAGACCTCGAATTGGAGGACGTGCTGCAAATCGGCTACGGCGGCGTGCGCTGCGCTGAATCCGGCGGTCCGGAGCCGGGCGTGGGCTGTGCCGGTCGCGGCGTCATCACCGCCATTAACTTCCTCGAAGAGGAGGGCGCGTATGAAGAGGACATCGACTTCGTGTTCTACGACGTACTGGGCGACGTGGTGTGCGGCGGCTTCGCCATGCCGATCCGCGAGAACAAGGCGCAGGAAATCTACATCGTCTGCTCCGGCGAGATGATGGCGATGTACGCCGCCAACAACATTTCCAAAGGCATCGTCAAATACGCCAAATCCGGCAAGGTGCGCCTGGGCGGGTTGATTTGCAACTCCCGTCAGACCGACCGGGAAGATGAGTTGATCATTGCGCTGGCGGAAAAACTCGGTACCCAGATGATTCACTTCGTGCCGCGCGACAACATCGTGCAGCGCGCCGAAATCCGCCGCATGACGGTGATCGAATACGACCCCAAATGCAATCAGGCCGATGAGTACCGCACGCTGGCGGGCAAGATCGTCAACAACACCAAAATGGTGGTGCCCACGCCGGTGACGATGGACGAACTGGAAGCGTTGCTGATGGAGTTCGGCATCATGGAAGAAGAAGACACCAGCATCATCGGCAAGACCGCCGCCGAAGAGAATGCCGCCTGATGAACCCTGTGCCGGCGGCCGCGGGGGCGGGCGTCTGGCGATGAATAAAGGAAAGCCGGAATGACAAACGCAACGAGTGAACGCAATCAGGCGATCATCCAGGAAGTGCTGGAGGTCTTCCCTGAAAAAGCGCGCAAAGAGCGCAAAAAACACATGATGGTGACCGACCCGGCGATGGACAGCGTGGGCAAATGCATCGTGTCCAACCGCAAATCCCAGCCGGGGGTGATGACCGTTCGCGGCTGCGCCTACGCCGGTTCCAAAGGCGTAGTGTTCGGCCCGATCAAGGACATGGCCCATATTTCCCACGGGCCGATCGGCTGCGGGCAGTATTCCCGCGCCGGACGCCGCAATTACTACACCGGCGTCAGCGGCGTGAACAGTTTCGGTACCCTGAATTTCACCTCTGATTTTCAGGAAAAAGACATCGTGTTCGGCGGCGATAAAAAACTCACCAAACTGATTGAGGAACTGGAACAGCTGTTCCCGCTGACCAAGGGCATTTCCATTCAGTCGGAGTGCCCGGTGGGGCTGATCGGCGACGACATCGAAGCGGTCGCCAACGCCAGCCGCAAAGCCATCGGCAAACCGGTGGTGCCGGTACGCTGTGAAGGGTTTCGCGGCGTGTCGCAATCGCTCGGGCACCACATCGCCAACGACGTGATCCGCGACTGGGTGCTGGATAACCGCGACGGCAAACCGTTCGAATCCACGCCGTACGACGTGGCGATCATCGGCGACTACAACATCGGCGGCGACGCCTGGGCCTCGCGCATTCTGCTGGAAGAAATGGGGCTGCGGGTGGTGGCGCAGTGGTCCGGCGACGGCACGCTGGTGGAGATGGAAAACACCCCGCATGTGAAGCTGAATCTGGTGCATTGCTACCGGTCGATGAACTACATCTCGCGTCACATGGAGGAAAAACACGGCATTCCGTGGATGGAATACAACTTCTTCGGTCCCACCAAAATCGCCGAGTCGCTGCGCAAAATCGCCGCGCAGTTCGATGAAACCATCCAGAAAAACGCCGAGGCGGTGATCGCCCGCTATCAGGCCCAAACCGACGCGGTAATCGCCAAATACCGCCCGCGGCTGGAAGGGCGCAAGGTGCTGCTGTACCTCGGCGGGCTGCGGCCGCGCCACATCATCGGCGCGTATGAAGACCTCGGCATGGAGATCATCGGCACCGGTTATGAATTCGGTCATAACGACGATTACGACCGCACCTTGCCGGAGCTGAAGGAAGGCACGCTGATGTTCGACGACGCCAGCAGCTACGAGCTGGAAGCTTTCGTCAAGGCGCTGAAACCGGACCTGATCGGCTCCGGCATCAAGGAAAAGTACATCTTCCAGAAAATGGGGGTGCCGTTCCGTCAGATGCACTCCTGGGATTACTCCGGTCCGTACCACGGCTATGACGGCTTCGCCATCTTCGCCCGCGATATGGACATGACGCTCAATAACCCCAGCTGGAGCGAATTAACCGCCCCGTGGCTGAAGTCC
The DNA here is from genome assembly GCF_003049805.1 of Dickeya sp. Secpp 1600. Taxonomy (NCBI): domain Bacteria; kingdom Pseudomonadati; phylum Pseudomonadota; class Gammaproteobacteria; order Enterobacterales; family Pectobacteriaceae; genus Dickeya; species Dickeya sp. Secpp 1600. The sequence goes on along the minus strand of NZ_CP023484.1, from coordinate 4,498,832 downwards.
GCCTGATGATTATTTATCAACGATGATTGTTTATAAAACCAGCCTGATATCCCGTCAGTTCACCGATTAGTGGCGCGGGAGGAGAACACCATGAGTCAAACTGCTGAAAAAACCCAGCCCTGCTACCCGTTGTTCGAGCAGGAGGAATACCAGACGCTGTTTCGCAACAAGCGCGGTATGGAGGAAGCCCACGACGAACAGCGCGTGCGCGACGTCTTCGAGTGGACCACCACTCAAGAGTACCAGGAACTGAATTTCCAGCGCGAAGCGCTGACCATCGACCCGGCGAAAGCCTGCCAGCCGCTGGGCGCGGTGCTGTGCGCGCTCGGGTTTGCCAATACCCTGCCTTACGTACACGGTTCGCAGGGGTGCGTGGCCTATTTTCGTACCTACTTCAATCGTCACTTTAAAGAGCCGATCGCCTGCGTTTCCGACTCGATGACCGAAGATGCCGCGGTATTCGGCGGCAATAACAATATGAACAGCGGCTTGCAGAACGCCAGCGCGTTGTACCAGCCGGAAATGATCGCCGTCTCCACCACCTGCATGGCGGAGGTGATCGGCGATGACTTACAGGCCTTTATCGCCAACGCCAGGAAAGATGGATTTGTCGCCGCGGACATGCCGATTCCATACGCCCACACCCCGAGTTTTATCGGCAGCCACATCACCGGCTGGGACAACATGTTCGAAGGTTTCGCCCGCACTTTCACCACCGGCGAAGGGAAAAACCATCAGCCCGGCTCGCTGGCGCGGCTGAATCTGGTTACCGGGTTTGAAACCTACCTCGGCAACTACCGGGTGATAAAACGGATGATGGCGCAGATGGAAGTGCCGTGCAGCCTGTTGTCGGATCCGTCCGAGGTGCTGGATACCCCGGCCGACGGTCACTACCGTATGTACGCCGGCGGCACCAGCCAGCAGGAGATGCGCGACGCGCCGAACGCCATCGATACGCTGCTGCTGCAGCCGTGGCATCTGGTGAAGACCAAAAAAATGGTGCACGACGAATGGGGCCAGCCCGCCACCGAGGTGCCGGTGCCGATCGGCCTGGCCGCCACCGACAAACTACTGATGACGGTCAGCGAACTGACCGGTAAACCGATTGGCGAGGCGCTAACGCTGGAGCGCGGCCGGCTGGTGGACATGATGCTCGACTCCCACACCTGGCTGCACGGCAAGCGCTTCGGCCTGTACGGCGATCCGGATTTTGTCATGGGGTTAACCCAGTTTCTGCTGGAGCTGGGCTGCGAACCGACGGTGATCCTGTGCCACAACGGCAGCAAACGCTGGCAAAAGGCGATGAAGAAACTACTGGAAGCGTCGCCCTATGGTCAGGACAGCGAGGTGTACATCAACTGCGACCTGTGGCACTTCCGCTCGCTGATGTTTACCAACAAACCGGATTTCATGATCGGCAACTCCTACGGCAAGTTCATTCAGCGCGACACGCTGGCGAAGGGCGAACAGTTTGAAGTGCCGTTGATCAGGCTCGGCTTCCCGCTGTTCGACCGTCACCACCTGCATCGCCAGACCACCTGGGGTTACGAGGGAGCGATGTCGATCCTCACCACGCTGGTGAATGCGGTGCTGGAGAAACTGGATCACGACACCATGACGCTCGGCAAGACCGATTACAACTTCGATCTGATCCGCTGAGGTGGCGGCGTTTCCCTGTGAACAGGGAGGGCTGCAACCTTCTTCCACTATCAGGCGCCCGGCGTTGTTCGGGCTGTCCTGTTCCGTTAAGGAGAAACCGATGCCGGTGGTGATTTTTCGTGAGCGCAATGCGCAGCTGTACTGCTACGTCGCCAAGCTGGACCTGGAAGCCAAAGTAACGGGCATGGAGTTTGATCGGCACGATTACTGGGGCGGGCGCGTCGAGCTGGAAGGCGGTAAGTGTTATTACGTCAATCCTCAGGACGCGAAACCCGTGTTCCCGGTCAGCCTGCGGGCCAGCCGTGCCGAGCTTGGATAAGGAGAAAGGAGCATGTCTGATGATGATGTGTTGTTCTGGCGCCTGTTCGCGCTGATCCAGTGCCTGCCGGAGCTGCCGCCGCCACGGCTGCTGGGCTGGCTTGGCGACGGCGATGAAGCGTCGCTGGATGCGGACCGGCTGGCGTCGCTGACGCAGGCGGAACTGGCGGCGCGTTTCCCGATTGATGCCGACGCCATGACCCCGGCGCGTTGGCGCTCGGTGATGGACTGCCTGCGCGGCGCGCTGCCGCCGCACCTGGCTGTCGCGGCGCCTTCCCGACGCAGGCCGCAACTGCTGGCGGCGTTCGCCTCGCAGGATGGGCTGACCATTAACGGCCATTTCGGTCAGTGTCGGCTGTTTTTTATCTACGCGTTCGATCAGGACGGTTCCTGGCTGCACGACCTGCGCCGCTATCAGCCTGCCGGCGGCGAGCAGGAAGGCAATGAAGTGCGTTCGGCGCTGCTGAACGACTGCCACTTGCTGTTCTGCGAGGCGATTGGCGGCCCGGCGGCGGCGCGCATCATTCGCCACAACATCCACCCAGTCAAGGTCGCGCCCGGCACCCGGATTCAACCCCAGCGCGACGCGCTGCAAACCCTGCTGGCCGGCACGCTGCCGCCGTGGCTCGCCAAGCGGCTGGAAAAGGGCAACCCGCTGGAGGATAGGGTGTTTTGAGAATGGCGGCCTGTCGGTTTTATTCGTCAGACAGGCTGCCAAACGTGTTCTGCGAGGCTGATTTGCCAGTCACGCCTTCATAGGATGCGGCGGCTTGACGCTCACTCCACCGTTATGCTCTCTCCATCCTGATGCGTGATCCGCAGTCGGGTGCCGGCGATCGCCGTTTGCACCGCCTGACGGATGGTCATCGTGCCGATAACCGGGTGAGGGCGCACCGCGCCGGTTTTGCTGGTGTCGGTGATGATGCCGCAGCCGGTGGCGTGGGCGATCTGCTGGGCGGTTTCGTCGAAGCGATCGAAACGGATGTCGTAGGTGCCGACTTTGTCGCATTGGCCGTAGGGCACCGGCTGGTTGGCCGGCGGCGTATCGGCGCCGCTATCAGGCCATTCCGACGTGCGGGGGCAGCTGGACAACAGCAACGTACCGCATAACAAAAATGTCCCGGATAACAACGATCTCATAGGGATAATGCCGGTTCGGACAGGCTTGAGCGCCATGATGCCTCCTGATAAAGCCGTTGCGGGTAAGAGGTAGCCTTCTTCAACGTTGGGCGGTGTCACGCCTTATGGCGGGACACCGTCTATTATCGTCGCTGGATGTAAAAGATCGCGTGCCGGGTGTAACAAGCGCGCTGATTGGTGTGAGCGGCTGTTTCTGCCTGCGCAATATTGGGAAAAATCAGCCCGCCGTTGATGGCGGGCTGACCAAGGGGCGGCGGTTGCTGCCGGAAAGCATCAACGCGGCGCGGCGATAGCCAGCGGGTTACTGTCGTTCAGATTGAAAAACGTCATGGTGTCGTCCAGATTTTTCGCCTGTTCGTGCAGCGAGGAACTGGCGGAGGCGGACTCTTCGACCAGCGCCGCGTTTTGCTGGGAGGATTGCTCAAGCAGGGTGATGGCGGTGTTAACCTGTTCGATGCCTTTGGCTTGCTCTGATGAGGCCATCGAGATATCCGCCATGAATTCATTCACGCGTTTGATCTCGTCCATCAGCCGCGCCATATCCTGGGTGGAGAGCGACGCGACTTTTTCGCCCTGGGCGATTTCATTGGCCGTTTTTTCGATCAACTCTTTGATTTCGCGTGCAGATCCGGCGCTGCGCTGCGCCAGACTGCGTACTTCAGACGCCACGACCGCAAAGCCTTTACCGGCTTCGCCCGCGCGGGCGGCTTCCACCGCCGCGTTAAGCGCCAGGATGTTGGTCTGGAAGGCGATGCCGTCCATGATGCTGATGATATCGTTGATCTTGTTGGAGCTGTCGGCGATGTGCTGGATGCGTTCGATCATCTGGCTAAAGTTGCTGGCATTTTTTTCCGCCAGCGCCGCCACGGAGTTGGTCAGTGTCATGGCTTTGCCGGTGTTGGCGGTGTTTTCCTGCACCGACGCGGTGATCTGCTCCATGCTGGCGGCGGTTTGTTCGACGGATGACGCCTGCGCTTCGGTACGGGCGGCGAAATCCCGGTTGGCGGCGGAGATTTGTTCCGCGCCAGCCGCCACGGAACCGGCCGAGTCTCTGACATCCAGCACGATTTTGCGGAATGCCTGCTGCATGTCTTTCAGCGAAACCATCAGCCCGCCCATCTCGGTATTGTGCTGAGGAGGAATATCCAGCGTCAGCACGCCTCGTTCCATCATGCCGAAATAGGTTCTGACTTTCTGCATCGGCGTCAGCACCACGGTGCGAATGAATTTCAGAGTGAACAGACTGATGAACAGCACCACTATCAGCGTGGAAATCAGGATAGTTAATGTCTGCTGATAGAAGCCGTCCGCATGCGCGATTTCTTCATGCCCGATACCTTTGGCGAAGGTGACAAACTGCGTCAGCTTCTGGCGGAAGGTCGCGCCTTTTTCCAGCGCATCGGGCACCAGGGTGGTGTAGAACCGATCAACGTTTCGGTCGCGCAGCGCCGTGAGCATAGGAGCGACGGCGTTGTTCATGTAGTCATTGAAGGCGTCGTCGATTTCACCGCGCAGCGCCCGGCCTTGCGACGTCAGCGCCGGAATACCGCGCAGTTCCGACATGGTGCTGTTGGCGGAAGCGATGTAGCCGTTCAGCCGTTCAAGACCGGCCTGAATGGTGGCGTCATCCTTTTTGCTCTCAATGGCCAGCGCGACGTTAATGCCGGCCAGCCTGGCATTCAGCATTTCCGAATAGGCGGAATAAAGCGGGATAAGCTGTTCTCCCTCGATGCTGCTGACCTTGCGGATAGACAGGTTGCTTTGCATGGAGGAATACAGACTGAACGTGCAAACAGAAAGTAATAGCAGCACAAATACGGCGATAACGCAGTAAAGCCCATTTTTTATTTTGATTTTTTCTAACATTCCCTATCTCCTTTAAACGACGGGTTTTCCCTGCCTGCCGCTATGGTTTCTTATGTCTTGATGACATGAAGTCAATATCGGTAAGGCGACTATTAAGCTGTGTTTTTCATCAGACGTGGCGTGCCGGCCCGATAGGGGGGACAGCCTAATAGTTTTATAACGAATGGTTGTTGATGTAGGTCAGGCTGTGCCCCGCAATGATTCGCGTCCCCTGTGCTGGTAATCTCCGCCAATTGTCTGCTTTGTCGTAAACCTCACATCACTTTTTCCTTATAAATCAATTTATCAGCGCTGGCCTGCGTTTTGCACCGCATGAGGGATATCAACAAACGCGGCGAGGGTGAGATGAAGGGAAGTGAGATTCTGGCGTTGTTCGACGAGCCAGCCTGTGAACATAACCACAAGCAAAAGTCGGGGTGCAGCGCGCCCAAACCCGGCGCCACCGCAGGCGGCTGCGCGTTTGACGGCGCGCAGATCACGTTGCTGCCGCTGGCGGACGTCGCCCATCTGGTGCACGGGCCGATTGGCTGCACCGGCAGTTCCTGGGATAACCGCGGCAGCCAAAGCTCCGGCCCGACGCTCAACCGGCTTGGTTTCACCACCGATCTCAGCGAGCAGGACGTGATCATGGGGCGCGGCGAACGGCGGCTGTTCCATGCGGTGCGGCATATCGTCAACCGCTACCGCCCGGCGGCGGTGTTTATCTACAACACCTGCGTACCGGCGATGGAGGGCGACGACATTGAAGCGGTATGTCTGGCGGCATCGGAGGCGGTGGGCGTGCCGGTGATCGCCATCGACGCCGCCGGTTTTTACGGCAGCAAGAATTTCGGCAACCGGCTGGCGGGCGAGGTGATGGTGAAAAAGGTGATGGGTCAGCGGGAACCGGCGCCCTGGCCGCAGGACACCCCATTCGCTCCCGAACACCGGCACGATATCGGCCTGATTGGCGAGTTCAACATCGCCGGCGAGTTCTGGAACGTGCTGCCGCTGCTGGACGAACTGGGTATCCGGGTGCTGGGCAGTCTGTCCGGCGATGCCCGCTTCGCTGAAATCCAGACGATGCACCGGGCCGAAGCGAACATGCTGGTGTGCTCGCGGGCGCTGATCAATGTCGCCCGGCAGTTGGAGCAGCGCTACGGCATTCCGTGGTTTGAAGGCAGCTTCTACGGTGTGCGGGCGATGTCCGACGCGCTGCGGCAACTGGCGGCGATGACCGGCGATGCGGACCTGATAACCCGCACCGACGTGCTGATAGCCCGCGAAGAGGCCGCCGTGACGCAGGCGCTGGCGCCGTACCGCGAACGTCTGCAGGGACGCAAAGTCCTGCTGTACACCGGCGGCGTCAAATCCTGGTCGGTGGTGTCGGCGTTGCAGGATCTGGGCATCACCGTAGTCGCCACCGGCACCCGTAAATCCACCGAGGAGGACAAGCAGCGCATCCGCGAGCTGATGGGCGACGACGCGCTGATGCTGGAAGAAGGCAACGCCCGCACGCTGCTGGATGTGGTTTACCGTTACGGCGCGGACATGATGATCGCCGGCGGGCGCAACATGTATACCGCGTACAAGGCGCGGCTGCCGTTTCTGGATATCAATCAGGAGCGCGAGCACGCTTTCGCCGGGTATCGCGGGCTGGTGGCGCTGGCGCAGCAGCTGTGCCTGACGCTCGATAGCCCCATCTGGCGGCAAACTCATCAACGGGCCCCGTGGCACTAAGGAGCAGCGATGGCACAGGTGATTCGCAGTAAAAAACCGCTGGCGACCAGCCCGATTAAAAGCGGTCAGCCGCTGGGGGCGATTCTGGCCGCTCAGGGCATCGAACACAGCATTCCGCTGGTACATGGCGCGCAGGGGTGCAGCGCGTTCGCCAAGGTGTTTTTCATCCAGCATTTTCACGAGCCGATTCCGTTGCAGTCCACCGCGATGGACCCGACCACCACCATCATGGGAGCGGACGACAACATCTTTACCGCGCTCGCCACGCTGTGCCAGCGCAATACGCCGAAAGCGATCGTGCTGGTCAGCACCGGGCTGTCCGAGGCGCAGGGCAGCGATATGGCGCGGGCGGTGCGGCAGTTCCGCGACGACTATCCGCGCTTTAAATCGGTGGCGATCCTGACGGTCAACACGCCGGATTTCTACGGATCGCTGGAGAATGGCTTCAGCGCGGTGGTGGAGAGCATTATCCAGCAGTGGGTGCCGGAAAAACCGCCGGTGGGGATGCGCAACCGGCGCGTCAACCTGCTGCTGAGTCATCTGCTCAATCCCGGCGATGTCGAGCTGATCCGCAGCTACGTCGAGGCGTTTGGGCTGCAACCGGTGATCCTACCGGATCTGTCGCAATCGCTGGACGGGCATCTCGCCGGCGGCGATTTTCAGGCGGTGACGCAGGGCGGCACGCCGCTGCGCGGTATCGAGCAGATGGGGCAAAGCCTGAGCACCATCACCATTGGGGCGTCATTCCAGCGCGCCGCCAGTTTGCTGGCGATGCGCAGCCGCGGTCAGTCGCTCAGCCTGCCGCATCTGATGACGCTGGAGAACATGGACTGCTTTATCCAGCATCTGCAACAGCTGGCCGGGCGCGAGGTCCCGGCGTGGATCGACCGTCAGCGCGGCCAGTTGCAGGACGCGATGATCGACTGCCATATGTGGCTGCAAGGTCGGCGGATGGCGCTGGCGGCGGAGGGCGATCTGCTGGCGGGCTGGTGCGACTTCGCTCTCAGTCAGGGCATCACGCCGGGCCCGGTGGTGGCGCCGGTCAACCAGCAAAGTCTGGCGGCGTTGCCGGTGGAACAGGTGGTGATCGGCGATCTGGAGGATTTGCAGGATCTCCTGTGCGACAACCCGGCCGACCTGCTGCTGTCCAATTCCCATGCCGTCGATCTGGCGGAACAGTTCGGCATGCCGTTGATCCGCGCCGGATTTCCAATCTTCGATAAGATCGGCGAGTTCCGCCGCCCGCGTCAGGGCTATGCCGGTATGCGCGACACCCTGTTCGAACTGGCGAACCTGATGCTGGCGGGCCATCACCACCAGCCGGTTTACCACTCGCCGCTCAAGCAGCAGTTTGCGCCGCCGCGGCGTCAGGAGGCGGACCATGCAGCATGTTAACCGGCATCTCAGCGCCATCAGCGCCGGCGTCTGGTCAATGAAAGTGGCGTTCGCCAGTTCTGATTATCACCATGTCGATCAACACTTTGGCGCCACGCCCCGGCTGGTGATCTACGGCGTGAAAGAAGATCAGGTCACGCTGTTGAAAGTGGTGGACTTCAACGTGCGCTACGGTCATCAGGAGGACAAACTCACCTGCCGCATCGACGCGCTGGAGGACTGCGTCACGTTGTATTGCGTGGCGATTGGCGATGCCGTATTCCGCCAGCTATTGCAGGTGGGGGTACGGGCGGTGCGCGTACCGACCGATACGCCGATCGCTCAACTGTTGCAGCAGATCCAGCAATGCTGGCATGACGGCGAGCCGCGCGTCACCCGCCGCCAGCGCGACCCTCACCGTTTCGAACGGCTGATCGCCGAACAGGAATGGAGCGAGGAGGATGATGTGTTGTGAGTGATGGTTGTGTAAGCTTCTGGGGACTCACGCGGTTGCCGCGTGACAAGGCTCGTCATGAGCCTTGCCCCTGAAGGGCCAACGTATGGCGTTGTTCAACACGCGATCGTGTTGTCCTGCAACTCGAATTATTTCGGGCATAGCTTTTCCTATTTCTTGACTGGTGAATCCGACCGTTGAACGCCGTGACCGAGGCGGTTAGCGGGTATCTGCGCGTATTCACATGCACGTCCCTGTTCCAGCCGTTTAGTGTCACCTCTCTGACAAAACCGACATAAACCGCGACATTGGTCGCGGTTTTGTTATCGGCTATCGCCACTATCTCGTTGATCTGCATTTGTTTCTGTGACTGGCATCACATTTGCTCTGACTCTGTTTACTCAGACCATGCAACGCGGGTGAGCGCCGGGCGGCTGGGTGCCCGGCGCTCACCCATTCAGTAGGGAGCAGAGCAGATGTGGAACTATTCCGAGAAAGTGAAAGACCATTTTTTTAATCCCCGCAATGCCCGGGTGGTGGCGGAGGCCAACGCCGTGGGCGATGTCGGTTCGCTCAGCTGCGGCGATGCCCTGCGGCTGATGCTGCGCGTCGATCCGGACAGCGAAACCATCCTTGACGCCGGCTTTCAGACTTTCGGCTGCGGCAGCGCCATCGCGTCGTCTTCGGCGCTGACGGAGCTGATCATCGGCCGCACCCTGCGGGAAGCGGAACAGGTCACCAACCAGCAGATCGCCGACTATCTCGACGGCCTGCCGCCGGAAAAAATGCATTGCTCGGTGATGGGACAGGAAGCGCTGCGGGTGGCGATCGCCAACTACCGTGGCGAAACGCTGGAGGACGATCACGAGGAAGGGGCGCTGATCTGTAAGTGCTTTGCGGTGGATGAAGGGCAGATCCGCCGTGCGGTGGTGGCCAACGGCCTGACGACGCTGCAGGACGTGATCAACTACACCAAAGCGGGCGGCGGTTGCAGCGCCTGTCATGAAAAGATCGAACTGGCGTTGGCGCAGATCCTGAGCGAGCACGAGGCGACGCCGGCGGCGGCGACGATCGTAGTGAAGGATGCGCGCTGGCAACAGGTGGCGGAGGCGGTGGCGGAGCTGCGGCCGCACATTCAGGCCGACGGCGGCGATATGTCGCTGGTGAATGTCAGCGAGCGTCAGGTCACTGTCAGCCTGTCCGGCAGTTGCAGCGGTTGCATGATGACCGACATGACGCTGGCCTGGCTGCAACAGAAGCTGGTGGAACGCACCGGGCAGTATATGGACGTGGTGGCGGCATAACCGTCAGGCAGACAGGCATGAGGAAAACAACCATGAACAACGTTTATCCGGACAAAAAAAGCGCTCCAGACAAAAAAATCTATCTGGACAACAATGCCACCACCCGGCTTGACCCGATGGTGCTGGAAGCGATGCTGCCGTTTCTGACTGAACACTACGGCAACCCGTCGTCGATTCACGATTTCGGCACGCCGTGCCGCGGCGCGCTGGAACGGGCGCGCCAGCAGGTCGCCAGCCTGCTGGGGGCGCGTTATGACAGCGAGATCCTGTTTACCTCCTGCGCCACCGAAGCCACCTCCACCGCGATTTATTCCGCGGTGAATCTGGCGCCGGAACGGCGCGAAATCATCACCACCGCGGTGGAGCATCCGGCCACGCTGGAGGTGTGCGAGCATCTGGCGCGGCAGGGCTATACCATCCATCGGCTGGCGGTGTCGCCGCAGGGCGAGCTGGATCTGGCGGCATACCGTCGTTTGCTGAGCGATCGCGTCGCGCTGGTCAGCGTGATGTGGGCCAACAATGAAACCGGGGTGCTGTTCCCGGTGCCGGAGATGGCGGCGCTGGCGCATGAGCACGGCGTATTGTTCCACTGCGACGCGGTGCAGGCGGTGGGCAAGATTCCGATCGTGCTCTCCGCTACCGATATCGACATGCTCTCGTGTTCGGCGCACAAGATCCACGGCCCGAAGGGCGTGGGCTGCTTGTATCTGCGTCGCAACACCCGCTTTCGTCCGCTGCTGCGCGGCGGGCATCAGGAACGCGGCCGCCGCGCCGGTACGGAAAATATCGCCGGTATTGTCGGCATGGGCAGCGCCTGCGAACTGGCGGAGGTGCATTTGCCGATGATGACGGCGGCCGTGGCGCCGCTGCGCGACACCTTGCAGCACGAACTGGCCCGCCGCATTCCCAGCGTGATGGTGATGGGCGACGGGCAGCCGCGCACCCCCAATACCCTCAATATGGCGTTCGAATTCATCGAAGGGGAAGCGATCCTGTTGCTGATGAACCATGTCGGCATCGCCGCGTCCAGCGGCAGCGCCTGCACCTCCGGCTCGCTGGAGCCGTCGCATGTGATGCGGGCGATGGACATTCCCTATACCGCCGCCCACGGCAGCATCCGTTTCTCGCTGTCGCGCTATACCCGCGAAAAAGAGATCGACTCTGTGATTGAACAACTGCCGCCGATTATCGCCAGGCTGAGAACGCTGTCGCCTTACTGGCAGCAGGACAAACCGGCGGCGCTGGCCGGGACGGCGTTCGCGCCGACCTACGGTTAAGGAGCGCCGACGATGGAGCAGGTGATCATCAACGACACCACGCTGCGCGACGGCGAGCAGAGCCCCGGTGTGGCATTTCGCGCCAGCGAAAAGCTGGCGATTGCCGAGGCGCTGGCGGAGGCGGGGGTGCCGGAGCTGGAGGTCGGCACGCCGGCGATGGGGGCGGAAGAACGTTCACGTATGGCGCTGGTCAGACGGCGGCTGCCGGGCATCGTGATGATGGCCTGGTGCCGGATGAACGAGGACGAAATTCGTCAGAGCGCCGATCTGGGCATGGACTGGGTGGATATTTCGGTGCCGTCGTCCGATCGGCTGCGGCAGCAGAAACTGCGCCAGCCGCTGTCCGTGCTGCTGCCCCGGCTGGCGGCGTTGATTACGCTGGCGCGTCAGTGCGGGCTGCGGGTGAGCATCGGGTGTGAAGACGCCTCGCGTGCCGGCGACGATGTGTTGCGCCAGCTGGCGCAGACGGCGCAGGCCGCAGGTGCGGAGCGGCTGCGTTTCGCCGATACGCTGGGGGTGCTGGATCCGTTCGCCACCTATGACCGGATTCAGGCGCTGCGCCAGTGCTGGCCCGGCGAGATTGAGATGCACGCCCATAACGATCTGGGGCTGGCGACCGCCAACACGCTGGCGGCGGTACGGGCGGGGGCCACCCACGTCAACACCACGGTGCTGGGGCTGGGCGAACGGGCGGGCAACGCGGCGCTGGAATCAGTGGCGCTGGGGTTGCAGCGCTGCCTCGGACGCTCAAGCGGCATCCGCTTCGCGCAGTTGCCGTCGTTATGCCATCTGGTGGCGAACGCCGCGCAGCGCGCCATTGATGTACAGCAACCGCTGGTGGGGGAGCAGGTGTTCACCCATGAGTCCGGGGTGCATGTGGCGGCGTTGCTGCACGATCGGGAAAGCTATCAAGGCATCGATCCGCATCTGATGGGGCGGGAGTTCCGGCTGGTGCTGGGCAAGCATTCCGGCCGCCAGGCGGTGGGCGGTGTGTTCGCCCGTCTGGGCTACGGGCTGGATGCGCAGCAGGTCGACGCGTTGCTTGATGCGGTGCGGGTGTTTGCGGAAAACGGGAAACGCAACCCGCGGGATACCGAATTGCGCCAGATCTATCAGGATCTGTTTGGCGACGATCGGGCGTTGCGCTGCCAGGGGGGATAAGGCGATGGAGTGGTTCTACCGTTTGCCGGGAGTGCAGGCGTTACAGGGCGCCGACGCTTTTTTTGCCTTTTTTGAGGTGCCGTACGACGCCGATCGGTTGAGCCGATGTCAGGTGCCGGTGCTGCGCGAGTTTCACCGTCGGCTGATGACGGCAGTGCCGCTGCGCAACGCGCTGGACGATGCGCCGAACGCTGACTGGCAGTTAGCGCGGCGGCTGCTGGCGGAGAGCTATCAACACTGGGCGAAGGGAGGCCGCGATGACGCCGAGGTTTGAATGCGGCGATGCCGTGCGGGTAGTGCGCGCGCTGCGCAACGACGGCACGTTCGCCGGGCGCGCGCGCGGCGAACTGCTGGTGCGGCGCGGCAGTGTCGGGTATGTGCGCGAGTGGGGGGTATTCCTGCAGGATCAGATAGTCTATCAGGTACATTTTCTCGATCGGGATCGGGTGGTCGGCTGTCGAGAGTCAGAGCTGATCGACGCGGATCAGCCCTGGCTGGCGGGTGATTTTCAGTACGGCGATCGGGTGTGCAGCATGCAGCCGCTGGCGATCAATGGCGACATCGTTGTGACGATGGGCCAGCAGGGCGAGGTGCTGGCGACGGCGCAGGGCGAACGGGGAGACAGCTGCATCGTCCTGTTCGGCGAGCGGCAGTTTCAGGTGCCGATATCGGCGTTGCATAGCCTGGAGGTGGACGAATGACGCCACCGGCCTGGCAGCGCTTCAGTCGCCTGCGGCTGGCGCAGACCCGTTGGCATTGTCTGCCGGAGCAACTGCCTGAGCCGGATCGGCCGCGCTTTGAGCGCCAGTTGCAGCGTCAGTTGGCGCTGGAGCACGCGGTGGTGACGGCGGCTCGTCGGCAATCGCTGGCGGCGACAGGCGCGCAGTTGCAGCAGGTGGCGCAGCAACTGGCGGAGGAACTGACCCGCACCGGCTTTTCCGCCGACGAGCAACAGGCTATCGTGTTGCACCACGCCTTGATGGAACTGCAACTGGCGAGCGTTGGCGCGCAGGCCGGCGAGCCGGAACAGGCCGAGATTCGGCGCTGGTATCGACAACACGCCGGGCGTTTTTGTCGCCCGGAGCAGCGGCTGACCCGCCACCTGTTGTTGACCGTCGACGATAATCGCCCGGCAGTCGGGCAGCAGATGGCCGAGCTGTTGCGTCAGCTGCGCGCCGACCCGGAGCGTTTCGAATCGCTGGCGCGGCGGCATTCTCACTGCCCAACCGCGCTGGACGGCGGGCTGATGGGCTGGGTCAGCCGGGGTTTGCTGTTTCCGGCGCTGGACCGCTGCCTGTTTGCGCTGACGGCGGGGGCGCTGAGCGAGCCGGTGGAAACCGAACTGGGCCTGCATCTGCTGCGCTGCGAGGCGATTCGCCCGGCCGCGCCGCTGCCTGAGGCGGAGGCGCTGGCTAAAGCGGGCGATTATCTGCGGGCGCAGCGTCAGCGTCAGCACCAGCGCCAATGGTTGCAGATGTTGTTGCCGTGCTGACGGCATAACGCCGCTCGTGCTCCAGCAGCCACTGCTTGGTCGCCAGCCCGCCTGCGTAACCGGTCAGCGCGCCGGAGGTGGCGATCACCCGGTGGCAGGGCACGATGATGGAAATCTGGTTTTTGGACGACGCCATGCCTACCGCCCGCGACCCGTTGGGATTGCCGACGGCGGCGGCGATTTGCTGGTAAGTACGGGTAACGCCGTAGCCGATGTCCAGCAGCCGGGCGTAGACCTGCCGGCGGAACGGCGTGGCGTCCTGATGCAGCGGCAGGTCGAAGGTGGTGCGCTGACCGGCGAAATACGCCTGCAACTGCTGGCAGCAGGCTTGCGTGACGGCGTCCGGCCGGGTGGGTTTTTGCTCATTGCTGAATAGCACGCTGGTCACGCAGCCGTCTGCCGCGGTGACGTCGGCGTAGCGCCAGGGAAAGCTGTCTGGGCAGTCCAGTTGTTGCGTCGCCATTTTCACACGATTTTCCTCCACAGGATGTTTTTTCACCACAGGTTGCATGTTTACAGCGTGTTCCACAGATGAAGGGTCAGATAGCTTTTCCACGGCGCCGCGCGTTGCGGGTCGATCTCCCCCAACTGACGCAAGGCGTTGCGGATCCCCAGATCGCCGCCCAGCCAGATATCGGGATCGTTGAGCGCTCGCAGTTTCAGATAATCGAGCGTCCAGCGACCGATGCCTTTCACCTCGGTGAGTCGATCGATGTCGCTGATGTCGTGGCGGCAGAACCAGTCAGCGACATTCGCCAGCGTGGTTTTTTTCGACCGCATGCTGCGCAGTTGCTCAACAATTTCTGGGGTGATGCGGTCCGGCGTTGGGAAGTAACGCTGGCCGTCTTCCTCGATGGCGCAGAGCGACACCAGTTGGTTTAGCAGCGTGGTCGCGGCACTGACGCTCACCTGTTGCCCGCAAACGGCGCGGATGGCGGCTTCAAACGGCGAGAACACGCCGGGAATGCGGATGCCGGAGGCGATCGGCAATGTCGGATAAGCCTGACGCAACTGATCCTCGATCGCGTCGATATTGACGTTAAGATCGAACATGTTGCGGATCCGCTCCAGCACCTGGGACAACAGCGTCAGGCGGCTTAGCGCGATCGTCACGTCAAACCCGCCGGTCGCCGGACGTATCTGAAACGATCCCTTCTCGCCGTTGAGGATAAAGCGGCGGCCGTAAGTCGCGCCGTCGATCCATTCCACGCCGTCGATCAACCGCCGGGACTGAAAAGCCAGAAAATAATCCCAATGGTAGCGGCCGCCGACCGGGAGGCGCAGCCTGATGTGTTCCGCCTTATCCCGGCTGTCCGGTGGCGACAACATCATCCGTTTGGGCGTAGTTTTCAGGTACTTGTCGATAAGCTGATAAAACCCGCTCAGGCCGTTAAACCCGCACGAGGCGGCGATGTCGGTGATGCTGAGGCTGGAACTCTGGAACAGCTTCTTGGCGAAAAAAATCTTCGCGATGTTCTGGTATTCCTTCACCGAACAGCCGTAATGCTCGCGGAACAGCCGGTTCAGGTAGCGGCTGGAGAGATGGTGGGCCGCGGCAATCTGCTCCACCTTCGACAGCAGATGTTCGCCGCTATCGATGGCGGCGGCGATGCGCACCGGCAGTTGTTGCTTGCGGTCCAGTTCGGCGAAACGCGGCGCGTATTCCGGCTTGCAGCGCAGACAGGGGCGAAAACCGGCCTGAATCGCCTCGGTGCGGGTGCGGTAGTAAACGACGTTTTTCTCCAGCGGCAACGGCGCCGGGCAGATGGGGCGGCAGAAGATACCGGTGGATTTGACGGCGACGAAAAAGGTGCCGTCAAAACGCGGATCGCGGCTGATTCTCGCCTGTTGCCATGTGGTCAGCACGGTATCGTTCATGTGGTTCTCCCCTGAATTCCGGCCTTCAGTAAACCGCAAAAGCGTTCCCCAATCTTCCGCGTTTCGGAACAGGATAGTGGTCTTGGTGAGGAAATGTGATTTTCGTCACAAAAAAAACGTGACGGATGTTTTTTGATTTTAAAAATCAAATAATTAGTGTTTTTGCGCAGGATGTACCCGACCTTTTCTCCGAGGTGCGGGAAAGGCCGGGTGGATATTGGGCGGGGAACCGAATGCGCGTTACAGGATGGCGGGCTTGATTTGCGCCAGCCAACTGTTGAGGCGCTGTTCCGTCAGGTCGTGCTGGTTGTCCTGATCCAGCACCAGGCCGACAAAGCGGTCTTCCTGCAATGCGGCGGACGTATTGAATTCGTAGCCGTCGCTCGGCCAGTCGCCCACCACGCGCGCGCCCAGATCGGTCATCACGTCGTAGAGCGGTTTCAGCCCGCTGGCGAAATTATCCGGGTAGCCCTGCTGATCCCCCAGCCCGAACAGCGCGACGATTTTGCCTTTCAGGTCGGTGCCGGCCAGCTCATCGGCAAATTCCAGCCAGGACGGATTTTCACAACCGGCGTCGATACCGGGTAGCTGGCCGTCGCCCAGCGTCGGGGTGCCCAGCAGCAGTACCGGGTAGGACAGAAAGGTTTCCAGCGAGGTGCGGTTGATGTTGACCGGCGCGTCCGCCGCCTCGCCCAGTTTCTGATGAATCAGTTTGGCGATCTTGCGGGTTTTGCCGGTATCGGTGCCAAAGAAAATGCCAATGTTCGCCATAGCGTTGCTCCTGATTACGTGATGAAAAAAACAGGTGATGAAAACAAAAACAGCCCTCCGTGAAGGATGCATCAGGCCGTTCATTCATTTGCCATTTGCGAATCCCGTGCCAGTTTTAGCCGGCATGCAATATGGATTTTTCTGCACATTGATGGCGCACCGCTGCACTTTTATTGTGCTTTTTTTGTACTGGCGAGCTGGCGGTTTTTCACGGTCAGGGCGCATGGAAACAGGGATGGGCGCTTTTGGGCGGTAAAACAGGGATCCGGATCAATGTTTAGTCGGCTTAATCAATAAAAGGTGCAGTGTTTGCATGGTTATTCTCCGTTATTCGCCAGCCGGACGGGGTGTTGCAGCCTGCGACAAATTGTCGACAAGCCGACATCCCCGCCGCCAAACCGTAAGGGAGTCACCCCATGTCCATGCATTTGATGACGGAATCTTTTCCGCTGGGCGAAATCGCCAGCCATTTGTCCCGGCAGCATCCGTCGCTGTTTTCCACCGTGGTGGAACAGTCGTCGGTGGCGATCTCCCTGACTGACCCGCACGCCCATATTGTGTACACCAACCCGGCGTTTTGCCGCCTGACCGGCTACAGCCTGCCGCAATTGCTCGGGCAGAATCACCGCATTCTCGCCAGCCAGCAGACCCCGACCGAGGTGTATCAGACGCTGTGGCAGACGTTGCTGCAGGGGCGCGCCTGGCGCGGTCAGCTGATTAACCGCCGCCGCGACGGCAGCCTGTATCTGGCGGAAATCGACATCACGCCGATTTTCAATTCCCACGGCGAGGTGGAGCACTACCTCGGCATGCATAAAGACATCAGCGCCGGTTATGCGCTGGAACAGCGGCTGCGCAACCACATGACCATGATCACCGCGGTGCTGAACAATATCCCGGCGGCAGTGGTAGTCGTGGACGAGCAGGATCGGGTGATCATGGATAACCTGGCCTACAAGACGCTGTGCGCCGACTGCGGCGGCCGCGAACTGCTGGCGGTGCTGGATTACCCGGCCAATAAGGCGGCGTTGCAGCAGGGAACGGCGCTGCCGGTCACCATTCGCGGCGCGGTGCGCTGGCTGACGCTCGGCTACTGGGCGTTGCCCGGCGTCAATGAGGAAGCCAGCCGCTATTTCACCGACACCGCGCTGCCGCGCACGCTGATCGTCATCAGCGACTGCACCGAACAGCAGCAGCAACAACAGCAGGGACGGCTCGATCGTCTCAAACAGCAGATGACCAACGGCAAGCTGCTGGCGGCGATCCGCGAGTCGTTGGATGCGGCGCTGATTCAGCTCAATTGCCCGCTCAACATGCTGGCGGCCGCCCGCCGGCTCAACGGCGCGGACCGCAGCAACGTGGCGCTGGAATCCGCCTGGCGCGAAGGCGAAGAGGCGGTGGCGCGGTTGCAGGCCTGCCGCCCGTCGCTGGATTTCGAACCGGCGGCGGACTGGCCGATCGGCGTGCTGGCCGAGGATCTGGCCGCGCTGTATCACACCCGTTTTACCGACGGCGACCAGCTGCGCTGCGAACTGGACACGCCGCAGCTGACCGGGTTCGGGCAACGTACCCAGATTCTGGCCTGTCTTAGCCTGTGGCTGGACCGTACGCTGGCGCTGGCGGGAGAAATCCGGCCTTTCGCGCTTTCGGTGCATCTGTTCGCCCGTCAGGACGGCGACTGGCTGGCGCTGTATCTGGAAGACAATGTACCGCTGGAGCAGGTGCGCTACGTCAGCACCCAGACCGCGCTCACCACGCCGGGCAAGGGCATGGAACTGCGTTTGATCCAGACGTTGGTGGCGCATCATCAGGGGGCGATAGACCTGACGTCCCATCCGGGCGGCGGCACCTGTCTGGTCCTGCGCTTCCCCCTATCTGCTGCACTCACGGCACACTCGGCTTCACTAACCAGACTCCCCACTTCACTGACAGGAGGCTCAAAATGACACAGGCACCCGATACGGGGAACGTCGTATGGCGTTTTGATTTGTCTCAGCAGTTTACCGCGGTGCAGCGCATTAGCGCGGCGCTGAGCCGGGCCACCGACATCGGGCAGGCGTTACAGGCGGTGTTGCGGGTGCTGCATGATGATGCCTTCATGCAGCACGGCATGATTTGCCTGTATGACCCGCAGCGCGGCGGGCTGAGAGTGGAAGCGCTGTACTGCGAGGATCAGCGGGTCCTGTCCAGCAGCAGCCAGGTGTGCTACCGGCCGGGCGAAGGGCTGGTGGGCACGGTGATGACCCAGCGTCAGCCGCTGACGCTGCTGCGCGTGGCGGACGATCAGCGTTTTCTCGACCGGCTTAATCTGTATGACTACGAGCTGCCGTTTATCGGCGTGCCGTTGTTGGGCATCGAACAACAGCCGATCGGCGTGCTGGCGGCCCAGCCGATGGCGCGTTACGAGGAACGCCTGCCGGCCAGCACCCGTTTTCTGGAAACGGTGGCCAGCCTGATCGTGCAGACGGTGCGGCTGATGCGCGCCCCCCGGCGCGACGGCGAATCACCGTCGGCGGCGAGCCGCCCGGCCGCCTGTAAAACGCCGCGGCCGTTCGGCTTTGACAACATGGTGGGGAAAAGCGCGGCGATGCGCCAGACGATGGAGATCATCCGTCAGGTGTCGCGCTGGGACACCACGGTGCTGGTGCGCGGCGAGAGCGGCACCGGTAAAGAGCTGGTGGCGAACGCCATCCACTACAATTCGCCGCGCGCGGCGGCGCCGTTCGTGAAATTCAACTGCGCGGCGCTGCCGGATAACCTGCTGGAAAGCGAACTGTTCGGCCATGAAAAAGGCGCTTTCACCGGCGCGGTGCGTCAGCGTAAGGGGCGCTTTGAACTGGCGGACGGCGGCACGCTGTTTCTGGATGAAATCGGCGAGAGCAGCGCCTCGTTTCAGGCCAAGCTGCTGCGTATCCTGCAGGAAGGGGAGATGGAGCGGGTGGGCGGCGACGAAACCCTGCGCGTCAATGTGCGGATTATCGCCGCCACCAACCGCCATCTGGAGGAGGAGGTGCGCGCCGGCCATTTCCGCGAAGATCTCTACTACCGGCTGAACGTGATGCCGGTGTCGCTGCCGCCGCTGCGGGAACGGCAGGAGGATATCGTCGAGCTGGCGCAGTTTCTGGTGAAGAAGATCGCCGCGCATCAGGGCCGGGCGCTGCGCATCAGCGACGGCGCCATCCGCCTGCTGATGGGGTACAACTGGCCGGGCAATGTGCGCGAGCTGGAAAATTGTCTGGAGCGGGCGGCGGTGATGACCGACACCGGGTTGATCGACCGCGACGTTATCCTGTTTAACCACCACGACGCGGCGCCGATGATGAACAAACCGACGCCGCCGGCCGCCGCCGAAGAGGGCTGGCTCGATCAGAATCTGGATGAACGCCAGCGGCTGATCGCCGCGCTGGAGAAAACCGGCTGGGTCCAGGCCAAGGCGGCGCGGCTGTTGGGGATGACGCCTCGGCAGGTGGCCTATCGCATCCAGATTATGGACATCAACATGCACCGTCTGTAACCGGACGACGGGATTGTGGCATGTGGCACATTGTCGGCCGAATGCCGCAATCCCGACAAACCGCTTTGGCAGTTTTTCTTATTATCACGTTGTTTTTTCAATAATAAATTTTTTGGCTATACGGTATGGCGCTTGCACTCTCCGGATATGATTCCATCCTTTGATAGGCCATAACCATGACATCCTGCCCTTCCGCATCCGGTTGCCGTTCCGACCAGACCGACCGTTTTACCCCCTTGCAAGCCAGCAAAGTGGCGCATCACCCCTGCTACTCGGTGAGCGGGCACCATCACTACGCCCGCATGCATCTGGCGGTGGCGCCCGCCTGTAACCTGCAATGCCATTACTGCAACCGCAAGTACGATTGCAGCAACGAATCCCGCCCCGGCGTGGTGTCCGAACTGCTGACGCCGGAGCAGGCGGTGGCGAAAGCGCATCAGGTGGCGGCGGCTATTCCCCAACTGTCGGTGGTCGGCATCGCCGGGCCGGGCGACCCGCTGGCGAATCTCGCCCGCACCTTTCGCACCCTGACGCTGCTGCGCGAACAGTTGCCGGATCTCAAGCTGTGCCTGTCCACCAACGGCCTGATGCTGCCGGAGGCGGTGGATCGGCTGCTGGATGTCGGCGTCGATCACGTTACGGTGACGGTCAACGCGCTCGATCCGGATATCGCGGCGCGGATCTACGCCTGGCTGTGGCTGGACGGCGATCGCTATACCGGGCGCGAGGCGGGGGCGATCCTGCTGGAACGCCAGCAGGAGGGGATCCGGCGGCTGACGGAGAACGGCGTGCTGGTGAAGATCAACTCGGTGCTGATCCCCGGCATCAACGATCGGCATTTGTTTGAGGTCAGCCAGCAGGCGCGGCGCTGGGGGGCGTTTTTGCACAACATCATGCCGCTGATCGCCCGGCCGGAACACGGCACGGTATTCGGCCTCAACGGTCAGCCGGAACCGGACGCCGAGGCGCTGGCGGCGGCGCGGACGCAGTGCGGCGCGGCGATGCCGCAAATGGCGCACTGCCAGCAGTGCCGGGCCGACGCTATCGGCATGCTGGGCGAAGACCGCAGCCAGCAGTTTCGGCTGTCGTCGCTGCCTGCCGAGCCACAGCCTTACCTGCCGTTGCTGCACCAGCGCGCGCAGGTGCACGCCAGTATCGCCTCGCGCGGCGAGTCCGAGGAGCCGGACGCCTGTCTGGTGGCGGTGGCGTCGTCCGGCGGCGAGGTGATCGACTGCCATTTCGGCCATGCCGATCGCTTTCAAATCTACAGCCTGTCGGCCGCGGGGGTGATTCTGGTCAACGAGCGTTTTGCGCCCAAATACTGCCGCGGCGGCGATGACTGCGAACCGACCGACAGCGAGGATCGCATGGCGGCGATGCTGGCGTTGCTGGCGGACGTGGAGGCGGTGTTCTGCGCCCGCATCGGCTACGCGCCGTGGCAGAAGCTGGAACAGCAGGGTATCCAGCCCTGTGTGGAAGGCGCCTGGCAGAATATCGCCGAGGTGCTGGGCCGCTGGTGGCGGCAACGTCAGCAAGCGCAACCCGTCGGGGAACGCGCGCAGGGAGCGGCCTGATGGCCGGGGCGGAGTACTGGCTGCGGCGGCTGCTGGCGTTGCATGACGCCGGCGCGGCCTGCTTCCCCCGGCAAATGGGGTTGGATAACGCCGCCTGGCTGGCGCTGCGACAGCGGCTGAACGGGCCCGCGCCGGGGGAGAACGCCGCGCGGGATCAACGCCAGTCGCTGATGAGCGAACTGCAACAAACCCGGCGGGAAGAACGGGCGCAACTGGCCGACTGGCTGTACGGCTATCTGGCGGCGGACGGCGCGCCGATGCATCAGATCATCGCCAGCGCTTCGCTGGGCTTCAATCACCTGTGGCAGGATCTGGGGCTGGATTCCCGCGCCGAGCTGCGTCTGCTGATGAGCGACTGCTTCCCTGAACTGGTGGCGCTGAACCACCAAAACATGCGCTGGAAAAAATTCTTCTACCGTCAGCGTTGCCTGCATCAGGACGGTGAACTGGTGTGCCGCTCCCCCAGTTGCGACGACTGCTGCGAATGGGCGCTGTGCTTTGCGCCGGAATAATTTCATCCGACGACGCCCTGCAATGAGGCGTAAATGATGCATTTATACTACGACTGGTCCTGCGGATGGTTTCCTGCCGTTTCCACTTTTATTCTCTTTCGTTCCTCCCGCGTTTAAAAATATATTTATTTTAAATATCTTTCTTACTTATCATTTTCGAGCCGCCGGTTAAATAAAAAGGCGGAATGGCCGATATAGCAGGCATCTCTGCTGCGATAAAAGGAGGCGGATAACAATTAATTAAAATGAGAACGAATCAATAGCCATAAAACCAATAATCAATCGCATGTACGAGAGGTATTAAATGAGTTTTATTTGTAACGTCAGGGTTAAAATTATGATGCTGGCTATCCTGATCATATTTACCTTGTTATGGGGCGGGGTGTCAGTTTTCTCTCTGTATTCACTGAATAGTCTGACCGGCGAGATTGGTCTGACGAATGTGCAGCAAACCAACGGCGATATTATTAATGGCGCCAGCGATAGTTACTACAAAGTTAAATTATCGATGGACGAAGCCGTTATTGCTGGAAATAACAGTGAGCGCGCTCGCACATTGCTCAACGACGCCACCGCGGACGTGGATTTTCTGAAAGGCGGACTGGCGCAGTTCAAAGTGACCGACCACGCCAATATCAGCAGCAATACCATTGATGATATTTACAATAGTTCCTATCAACTGTTCAGCGAAGCGATTGTGCCGATGCTGGATGCGGCCAAACAGAATAACCACGATGTCTATGACAAACTCGTCAGGGAGAAATACAACCCGCTGCGGGTAAAATTCACCGCCGCCATCAACGAATATAATCAGATTATTAAAAATCTGAAAACAGAAGCGCAGGCCCGCATTTCAGCCTGGGTATACTGGTGTAAGGTTACGCTGATCGTCGCCATGATTGTTGGGTTGTGCGTGGTGATATTAACCGACCGCTATCTCGCTATTCAGATGGGCCGCCCGCTGGAGAGGGTGAAAGCGCATCTGCAAATCCTGTCGAACGGACAACTGGATTCGACAATCGGCGAGATGGGACGCAATGAGATTGGGCAGTTAATTCCGTTTGTTCACACCATGCAGAATAACTGGATAAAGACGGTGACCGATATTCGCCGCAGCGCCAGCGAGATTTATCACGGCAGCAGCGAGATCGCCGCCGGCAACAGTGATCTGTCCTCCCGTACCGAAGAGCAGGCCGCCGCCCTGAGTGAAACCGCCGCCAGCATGGAACAACTGAGCGCGGTGGTGAAACAGAACGCGGATAACGCCCATCAGGCCAGCTCGCTGGCGCGGGATGCGTCAAAAGCGGCCAACAACGGCGGCGACGTGGTGAAAGCGGTAAGCAACAGCATGCAGAACATCACCCACAGTTCGCAGAAAATCGTCGACATCATCAATGTGATTGACAGTATTGCCTTCCAGACCAATATTCTGGCGCTGAATGCGGCGGTGGAAGCGGCGCGCGCCGGAGAAGCCGGTCGCGGGTTCGCAGTGGTGGCGAGCGAGGTCAGAAATCTGGCCCAGCGCAGCGCTCAGGCGGCGAAAGAAATCAAAACCTTGATCGACGAGTCGGTAGACAACGTCAAGAATGGCTACGAGCAGGTGTCGCTGGCCAGCAAATCGATGGAGGATATTCTGAAGTCGGTCACCAATGTGACGGATATCATGGGAGAAATCGCCTCGGCGTCCAGCGAACAGAGCAAGGGGATTTCCCAGGTGGGAACCGCCATCACGCAGATGGACAGCGTGACGCAGCAGAACGCAGCGCTGGTTGAACAGTCTTCGGCAACCTCGTCTTCGCTGGAAGAACAGGCGCATCAACTGAACGAGATTGTCTCGGTATTCAAACTGCCGGGCGTGGCCGACGCAACGGCGGCGCGTCGGGAACTCAAATCGGCCGGGAAGGTAGCCGCGCTGGCGAACCTGAGCCCGGCATCCCGACAGGAGAAGGCCGGCGACGACTGGACGTCGTTCTAATCCCGGCGGCGTCGGCTTCACACGGCACCTTTGGTACGAATCTTACAGCGGCGGCGACCTGCGGGTTGTCGCCGCTTTTTTGCCTCAGCGACGTGTTAAGCCATTGATGTGTTGAGCCGTAGATGTGCTAAACCATTGATGTGCTAAACCGTAGTAGTAGATGTGCTGTTGTCTGGCGAAAAACCAGAGCCAGCGTGCATGGCGCCGATTACCGGCAATAGCGCCGAAACAGTTTGGCTAATTGGGCGCCCATCGGCGACAACATGGTGTCCTTACGCTGAATCAGATAGAAGGTGGCTTTGGGCAGCGGCTGGTCCAGTTCCAGTACCCGCAGGCGTTCGCCGAGGATCGGGTCGCGGATGACATCCCGTGACAGGATGCTGACGAAGTCGGTTTTGGCGACCAGACTGACGCTGGACATCAGGGTTTCACAGGTGACGCTGACCCGGGGCGTGACCGGCAGCGTGGCGAACAGGTCAAACAGCTGTTTGTAGTAGCTGCCGCGCGGGGTGGGCATGGTCCACTCGTAGTCCAGTAAATCCTCCAGCGAATGCGCTCGTTGAATCGGGTGGTCACGCCGCACCACCACGCAGTATTCCTTTTCCATCAGTTTTTCGTATAACAGTTCGTTATCATAGGACGAGCCTGAGTAGGTATTGACGGTGAAATCCAGTTCTCCCTGCCGCAGCTCGTGGATCATCGCCACCAGTTGCCCTTCGGTGATGCGCAGTTTGACCTGCGGATAAAGCCGGTGAAAAAGGCTGACGATCTCCGGCATCACCGTGTGGGCGATGCTGGCGCCGACCCCGATATTGACCCGTCCGCTGGCCTGCCCAAGCCGCTGCTGGATGTCTTCGCGCGCCACGCGCAACTCTTCCATAATCAGGCTGGCGTGGCGGAAATAGGCTTCGCCGCAGTCGGTCAGCGCCATCCCCTGGCGGTGGCGCAGAAACAGGCGTGCGCCCAGACAGGCTTCCAGCTCCTGAATGGATTTGGTCAGCGCCGGTTGCGACAGATTCAACTGCCGCGACGCGGCCCGAATGCTGCCGTGGCGCGCCACTTCTACGAATGATTGCAACTGATGCAGCTTTACGTTCTGAGTCATCTGGTTCTCTGATCGCCGTTCTGGTGATAACTATGATTTATCACGCCAAAGATCCTGACATCTTATTCACACTGGTGGGTTTGTGTACATTTTTTTCAATTACGTGACAGCCCGTTGCACGGGCGTCGTCGATCAGGACACCACCAGAGAAAACAGGCTTATGCACTCAGACGTTCTTTATTCCGATTTGTCACAACGCGTGGAAAAACTCATTCCGTGGCTGCGGGAAACGCGCCGCGATTTGCATAAATATGCGGAATCCGGTTGGCTGGAGTTTCGTACCGCCACGCGGGTCGCCGAAGCGCTGCACCAACTGGGTTATCCGCTGAAGCTCGGGCGGGAGGTGATCAACGCCGACGCCCGCATGGGGCTGCCGCCGGACGAGGTATTGCAGGCGCAGGAGCAACGGGCGCTGGCGCAGGGGGCGCTGCCGCAGTGGCTGCCCTATTTCTCCGGTGGTTTTACCGGCATCGTGGCGACGCTGGACACCGGACGCCCCGGCCCGGTCATCGGCTATCGCGTCGATATGGACGCGCTCGATCTTAACGAACAACTGGCGGACGATCACCGCCCGTTCCGCGACGGGTTCGCTTCCTGCAACGCCGGCATGATGCATGCCTGCGGTCATGACGGCCACACCACTATCGGGCTGGGACTGGCGCAGGTATTGATGGCGATGCGCGAGCACCTGTGCGGCACCATCAAAATTCTGTTCCAGCCGGCGGAGGAGGGCACCCGCGGCGGCAAATCAATGGCGGAAGCGGGCGTGGTGGATGACGTGGACTACTTCACCGCCATTCATATCGGCACCGGCATTCCGAATGGGCATCTGGTGTGCGGCAACGACACGTTCATGGCGACCACCAAACTGGACGTCAACTACCGCGGCGTGGCCTCTCACGCTGGCGGCCGACCGGAAGAGGGCCGCAACGCCCTGCTGGCGGCGGCGCAGGCCACGCTGGGGCTGCATGCCATTCCTCGCCACAGCGGCGGCAGTTCGCGTATCAACGTCGGCGTGTTGCAGGCCGGTACCGGGCGCAACGTAGTGCCGTCGCACGCCGCGATGAAAGTGGAAACCCGCGGCGCCACCAACGAGGTCAACGAGTTTATTTATCAGCAGGCGCTGAAGGTGATCGACGGCGCCGCCGCCATGCACGGCGTTGAGGTGGATATCGCGTTGATGGGCGCGGCGCAGTGCAGCCAGCCCAGCCCGGAATGGGTGGCGTTCATTCGCCGTCAGGCGGAGCAGGTGCGGGAACTGACTCATATCATCGACCGCAAAGACGGCGCGGCCGGTTCTGAAGACGCCACCTACCTGATGGAGCGGGTGAAAGCGCACGGCGGTCTGGCGTCTTACGCGGTGTTCGGCACCGAACTCAGCGCCGGGCATCACAACGAGAAATTCGATTTTGATGAAAGCGTGATGGCGGTGGCGGTGAAAACGCTGGCGCTGCTGGCGCTCAATATCCGCGAGTTTGGGGAGGCGCAATGACCCAGACAATCGTCGGATTTGTTAACGACACGCTGGCGGCACGCGCGCAACAGCTGGCCGCCATCGCGGATGATATCTGGGATCACCCGGAAACCCGCTTTACCGAGCATTACTCGGCCGAACGGCTGGCCAGTGCGCTGGAGGCGGAGGGCTTTTGCGTGCAGCGCGGCATCGCCGGCATCGATACCGCGTTTGTCGCCAGTTTTGGCAGCGGTCAGCCGGTGGTAGCGCTGCTGGGCGAGTTCGACGCGCTGGCCGGGTTGAGCCAGCAGGCCGGTTGTGCTTCGCCGTCGCCGCTGACAGCGGGCGGCAACGGCCACGGTTGCGGCCACAATCTGCTCGGCACCGCCGGGCTGGGTGGGGTGCTGGCGGTGAAAGCCTGGCTGGAGCAACACCCGCAGGCCGGTACCGTTCGTTTTTACGGCTGCCCGGGAGAAGAGGGCGGTTCCGGCAAAACCTTCATGGCGCGCGAGGGCGTGTTCGATGACGTGGACGCGGCGCTGACCTGGCACCCGGAAACCTTCAGCGGCATGTTCTGTACCCCGACGCTGGCCAACATTCAGGCCGCCTTTCGTTTCAAAGGCGTGGCGGCGCATGCGGCGGCCGCGCCGCATCTGGGGCGCAGCGCGCTGGATGCGGTAACGCTGATGAACACCGGCGCTAATTTCCTGCGTGAGCACATCATTCCTGAAGCGCGGCTGCATTACGCCGTGACCGACACCGGCGGCCATTCGCCCAATGTGGTGCAGGCGGACGCCGAAGTGCTGTATCTGGTGCGCGCGCCGCAGATCGATCAGGCGCAGGCCATCTATGAGCGGGTGGTGAATATCGCCCGCGGCGCGGCGCTGATGACCGACACCACCCTGACGGTGCGCTTCGACAAGGCCTGTTCCAACTATGTGCCTAACCGGACGCTGGAACAGGCGATGTACGGTTTTGTCGCGGCGTTTGGCGTGCCGGCGTACAGCGGGCAGGAGCAGGAGTACGCCGCCGAGATAGCCCGGACGCTGAGCGCCGAGGATATCGCCAGCAATCTGGCGACCATCGCCCGCACCGGCGGCGCGGCCGGTCAGGCGTTCAGCCGCACGCTGAAAGGCCAGTCGCTGACCTCGCAGGTCGCGCCCTATGCGCCGACCGAATCGTTGCTATCCGGTTCCACCGATGTGGGGGATGTCAGTTGGCTGGTGCCGACCGCCCAGTGCTTCAGCCCCTGCTACGCGCTCGGCACGCCGCTGCATACCTGGCAGGCGGTGGCGCAGGGCCGCACTTCGCTGGCGCACAAGGGCATGCTGCTGGCGGCGAAAGTGATGTCCGCCACCGCGCTGGCGCTGTTGACCGACAGCGCGTTGTTGCAAGCCTGTCGGCAGGAATGGCGGCAGCAACGGCAGGAAACGCCGTACCGCTGCCCGATCCCGGCCGGTATCCAGCCGTCGCCGTTGCAAGGCTAATGCTCCCGGTTTGTTGACCGTAGTCCGGCAATCGTTTGCTGTCGTTGCGTCGTTCCCGCAACCGCCGCAAACGTCGGAGAAACCGAGCAGGGGAAGGTCGCTATTACCCGACGGCAGGGTTTGGGGGCGAGTCAACGATGTGTTCAGAGAGATACACGTGAATCACCGCCCGATACCTGACCGTGTTTTACCTATAAATCACAACAAAACAACCACATAAAAATTCAGTACAGAGGGGAAAACCATGAGTGTGACAGCGGAAAGCAGCCAGCCGCAGCCGGGCGGGCTATTTCAGTGGGTAGAGCGGGTGGGGAACAAAATCCCCAATCCGTTTCTGTTGTTCGTATACCTGATCGCCGCGCTGATGGCGGCCAGCGCGCTGTTTTCCTGGTTTGGCATCACCGCCACCAACCCGGCCAACGGCGAGGTGGTGCGGGTGAAAAACCTGCTCAGCGTAGAAGGGTTGCAATGGATTTTGCCCAACGTCATCAGGAATTTCAGCGCCTTTACCCCGCTGGGCGCCATTCTGGCGCTGGTGTTGGGAGCCGGGCTGGCGGAGCGCGTCGGCCTGCTGCAAACGCTGATGTACAAGATGGCCTCGCGCGTCAGCGCCCGCTACGCCAGCTACATGGTGCTGTTTATCGCTTTTTTCAGCCACATTTCGTCGGATGCCGCGCTGGTGGTGATGCCGCCGCTGGGGGCGCTGATTTTTCTGGCGGTCGGCCGTCACCCGGTGGCCGGTCTGCTGGCGGCGATCGCCGGCGTCGGTTCCGGTTTTACCGCCAACCTGCTGATCGTCACCACCGATGTGCTGTTGTCCGGGTTGAGTACCGAATCGGCCAAGGTCATCAATCCGGCGGTACATGTCAGCGTGATTGATAACTGGTTTTTCATGGCGGCGTCGGTGGTCGTGCTGACCATTACCGGGGCATTGCTGACGGACAAATTCATCGAGCCGCGTCTGCCGCCTTATCAGGGCGAACGCCACGAGCATCTGTCCCGGCTGACGCCGGAGCAAAATCGCGGCCTGCGCGCCAGCGGTATCGCCGCGCTGGCGTTCATCGCTATCGTGGCGTTGCTGGTGGTGCCGGAATGGGGGCCGCTACGCGATCCGGTCAAGCATACCGTGATGCCGTCGCCGTTTATTCAGGGCATCGTGCCGTTGATCATTGCGTTTTTCTTTGTGGTGTCGATTCCTTACGGCATGGTTACCGGCCAAATCAAATCCCAGAACGACCTGCCGCAGTTGATGGTCGACCCGATGAAGGGCATGGCCGGTTTCATCGTCATGGTGTTTCCGCTGTCGCAGTTCGTGGCGTTTTTCAACTGGAGCAACATGGGCAAGTTCATCGCCATCGGGCTGACCGACTTGCTGGAATCGCTGGGCATGACCGGGATACCGGCGTTTGTCGGGCTGATCTTTCTGTCGGCGTTCCTGTGCATGTTTATCGCCAGCGGTTCGGCCATCTGGTCGATTCTGGCGCCGATTTTCGTGCCGATGTTCATGCTGCTGGGTTTTCATCCGGCCTTTGCCCAGATTGTGTTCCGGGTGGCGGATTCGTCGGTGATCCCGCTGGCGCCGGTGTCGCCGTTCATTCCGCTATTCCTCGGATTTCTGCAGCGCTATAACAAAGAGGCGCGGCTGGGCACCTATTACTCGCTGGTGTTGCCGTATCCGCTGGTGTTTTTTACCGTCTGGCTGGCGCTGTTGCTGGTGTGGTATCTGCTGGGGCTGCCGATCGGACCAGGTGTTTATCCGCATTTATAATCGCCATACGGCATAACGTTGGCTGTAACCAGAGTTGGCTGTAACCAAAGTTGCCTGTAACCATAACTGACGGTCAACCGGCGGTGCTATCCGCCGGTTTTTATTTGTTATCAATGTATTAGGATTTTCTTTTTGGTTTTTGTCATTTTTTAATCTAAATCGTTTGCTATTTAATTTTGAGCGATGTAGAGTGGCGGCCATGAACAGAAAAGATACCGACACCAAACCGACTCTGAGTGATGACGCCCTCCGGCTGGACGGCCAACTCTGCTTTGCGCTCTACTCGGCGAATCTGGCGATGAACAAGTTGTATCGCCGCTTGCTGACCGAGTTGAACCTCACCTATCCCCAGTATCTGGTGATGCTGGTGCTGTGGGAGCGCGACGGAATAACGGTATCTGAACTGGGTGAACGTCTGTTCCTGGATTCCGCCACCCTGACGCCGCTGCTCAAGCGCCTGCAAACCGCCGGGCTGGTGACGCGCCGCCGCGGTACTGAAGACGAACGTCAGGTGCTGATTGAGCTGACCGATGACGGTCGTGGATTGCAGAATAAGGCGAAGGCGGTGCCGGAAGGCGTGTTCTGCGCGGCGGAATGTAATATCGAGCAGTTACGCGCCATCAAGACGGATCTGGAAACGCTGCGCGCCAGTCTCATCAGACATATTTGATGATGGAGGTAGCGGGACGCGCGGTTGTTGATTATGTTTTTTTATATCCAATTAAGTAGTGTGCGATTTAATTTTTATCGATTTAAATCGCCAACCCAATCCACTCAAAAGGAGTCACACCATGTCTATTGAAAAAGTTCTCTATGTTGCTCATGCCCAGGCTAACGGCGGTCGTGACGGACGTGCGGTCTCTTCCGACCAGCAGCTGGACGTCAAACTGACTACCCCGCGCGAGCTGGGCGGCGCCGGCGGCGAAGGCACCAATCCGGAGCAGCTGTTTGCTGCCGGTTACTCCGCCTGTTTCCTGGGGGCGCTGAAGTTCGTCGGCGCACGCGACAAAGTGTCGATTCCGGCGGCGACCACCATCAATGGCAGCGTGGGGATCGGCGCGATTCCGAACGGTTTCGGCATCGAAGTCGAATTGAAAATCTCTCTGCCGGGTCTGGACCGTGCGGTAGCGGAAGACCTGGTACAGAAAGCGCACATCGTTTGCCCGTACTCCAACGCGACGCGCGGCAACATCGATGTAACACTGACCGTTATCTGAGTCAGTGAGAAGTAAGTGTAAATAAATAAAAAATAAACTCTTTTTCACTTAACACCAGGGTAATTCATCATGAGAAAATGTCTTGTCGCGGCCTTGCTGGCCGCTGTAACGGGAAACGCCTCCGCCGCGGATAACAACGCGCCGTATGCCGAACGTCATGTGCAGGCGTTTCTGGATAAACTGAACGCGGGCGGCGGCAAGCCGATCGAACAGCTGTCGCCGGCGGAAGCGCGCGAAGTGCTGGTGGCGGCGCAGGCGGGCGCGAAACTGCCGGCGGCCGACGTCACCCAGAAAACCATTACCGTCGACGGTCAGAAAATCCCGCTGATCATCGTCAAGCCGGCGGGCAGCACCGGGGTTTTGCCGGTGTTCATGTTCTTCCACGGCGGCGGTTGGATTCTGGGGGATTACCAGACGCATGAGCGTTTCGTGCGGGATCTGGTGGTGCAGTCCGGCGCGGCGGCGGTGTTCGTCGATTATTCTCCATCGCCGGAAGTGCATTATCCGGTGGCGATTCGTCAGGCGTATGCCGCGACCCGCTGGGTGGCGGAGCATGGTAAAGACATCGGCGTTGATGGTTCACGACTGGCGCTGGCGGGCAACAGCGTGGGCGGCAACATGGTGGCGGCGGTGGCGCAGCAGGCCAAACAGGCGGGTACGCCGCGTATTCGTTATCAGGTGTTGTTCTGGCCGGTGACCGACGCCAACTTCAACACGGCGTCTTACCAGCAGTTCCAGAATGGCTACTTCCTGAGCCGCAACATGATGAAATGGTTCTGGGACGCCTACACCACCGACAGCAAACAGCGTCGCGATATTCTGGCCTCGCCGCTGCAGGCGACTCGCGAACAACTGACCGGCTTGCCGCCGGCGTTGATTCAAACCGCCGAACTGGATGTGTTGCGCGACGAAGGTGAAGCCTACGGCCGTAAACTGGATGCCGCCGGGGTGGATGTCACCGTCACACGCTATAACGGCATGATCCATGACTTCGGTCTGCTCAATGCGCTGAGCGACGTGCCGGCTACCCGCGCCGCGCTGTTGCAGGCGTCCACCGAACTGCGTGAACGACTGAAATAACCCTCTATCTCCCCGGCGTCAGCCGGGGAATCGGGACACAATCTATAGCACCTTGTTTAAAGCTAGAGCACCTTGTTTAAAAAGCTGGCGGTGCGCGGATGGGCCGGATGGTTCAGCACCTGATGCGCGTCGCCGCTTTCCACGATTTTGCCGTCCACCATAAACACCACCCGATCCGCCACTTCGCGCGCGAAGCCGATCTCATGGGTAACGATCACCATCGTGACGCCCGATCGCGCCAGATCCTTGATCACGTCCAGCACTTCGCCCACCAGTTCCGGATCCAGCGCCGAGGTCGGTTCGTCAAACAGCATCACTTTGGGGTTGAGCGCCAGCGCGCGGGCGATGGCGATGCGTTGTTGCTGCCCGCCGGACAGGTGGCGCGGGTAAGCGTTCGCCTTGTGGCGTAATCCGACCCGGTCCAGCAGCGCCAGCGCCACGCTCTGCGCCTGCGCGCGGCGATACAACCGATGTACCCGCGGCGCTTCGATAATGTTCTCCAGCACCGTCAGGTGCGGGAACAGGTTGAAGTTCTGGAATACGTAGCCGACGCCGAGGCGCTGGCGCAGGATCTCCCGTTCTTTCAGTTCGTACAGCGTATCGCCTTCGCGGCGGTAGCCGATGTAATCGCCGTCGATGCGGATGGTGCCTTCGTCCACCCGCTCCAGATGGTTGATGGCGCGCAGCAAGGTGGATTTGCCGGAACCGGACGGCCCGATAATCACCGTGACCGAACCGGGCGGCAGCGTCAGGCTGATGTTATCCAGCGCCCGGTGCGCGCCGAACCACTTGCCGACCCCCTGAATATCGATCCGGCCTTGTTCGGTCACGGCGCGTGGCGCGGTACGTGGGATGGAATAGAGATCAATGGCTTCAGACATGGTGCTTCTCCCTGAAAATCAGTGTCGGCGGCGCGCGCTCAGGCGCCGGAATAGCCGCTGCAGCGGATGAGGCGTTATTTCCCGCACCGCGCCGCGGGCGACGTAGCGCTCCACGAAATATTGCAGCACCGACAGCACGCTGGTGATCACCAGATACCAGACGGTGGCGACCATCAGTAGCGGAATCACCTGCTGGGTGCGGTTGTAAATCACCTGCACGGTGTAAAACAGCTCCGGCAGCGCCAGCACGTACACCACCGAGGTGCCTTTGGCCAGGCTGATGATTTCGTTGAAACCGGTCGGCAGAATCGAACGCAGCGCTTGCGGCAGAATAATCCGCCAGGTGCGGCGGTAGCCCGGCAGGCCGAGCGCGGCAGCGGCTTCAAATTGTCCGGCGTCGACGCCGAGGATGCCGCCGCGGATGATTTCGGCGGTATAGGCCGATTGCACCAGCGTCAGCCCCAGCACCGCCACGGAGAACGGGCCGAGCACATCAATGGTCGGATAGCGGAAAAACTCGATGGACGTGAAGGGGATGCCCAGCGCCAGCGCGTCGTACAGGTACGAAAAGTTGTAGAGGATAATCAGCACCAGAATCAGCGGCAGCGATCGGAACAGCCAGATGTACAGCCAGGCCAGCGTGCTGAGTAACGTGGACGACGACAGCCGCGCCAGCGCCAGCCCGGTGCCGGCGATAATGCTGAACAGGGTGCCGAGCAGCGTCAGCAGCAGCGTGCGCCCCAGCCCTTCCAGAATCACCGGGTTAAAGAAATAGCTGGCGAACACCGACCATTCCCAGCGGCTGTTGAGCGCCACCGACTCGGCGATGCCGGCGAAAATAAACAGCGAAAACAGCGCGCCTGCGATACGCAGCGGATAACGCGCCGGCACCACGCGCAACGGAGCGGCAGGGATATCGGCCGGGTTCTGGGACAGTGAAGGATGGATGGATTGCGTCATGAGCTTATACCTTTACCCGTTCCTGTTGCGCCGCCCGGTTAGGCACCGGGCCATACAAGGGTTTGCGAAACGGCAAGCGGCCATCGTGCGGCGGCAGGCTGTAGTATTCCGGGTCGACCTGGGTATCGAACTGCGGCTGATAGCCTTCGCTCAGGTACAGGCCGACCGCTTCCGGCTGACGGAAACCGGTGGTCAGGAATAAATCCCGGTAGCCCAGCCGACGGGCGTGCTGTTCCAACTCATGCAGCACCCGTTTGGCCAGCCCCTGACGGCGCAGGGTTCTGTCGGTCCAGATCCGTTTGAGTTCAGCGGTGGTGGCGTCGTAGCGCTTGAACGCGCCGGTGGCGATCGGCCGCTCATCACGCAGCAGCACAATGAAGATGCCGTCCGGCTGCAGATAGAGTCCTTCCGGTTCCGGATCCCGATGGGCGAAGTAATCGCCGTAGCGCTGGCGGTATTCGGCGAACAGGCCGTCCAGTACCGGTGCAATGCGGGCGTCTTCCGGGTAGGTGATAATAAAGCGTTCGTCAGACATGGTGTCCTCCCTGTTCAGCCGGATACGGGTTACAGCGGCGTGTCGCCCAGGCCCGGCGGGTTGATCTCCGAACGGCTGATGCGTTCTACGCTTTCTCCCCAGCGGTTCAGCACCCGGTCGTATTCGCCGCTCTGAATCACGCCGTTGAGCGCGGTATTGAGGGCAGTCACCAGCCCGTTGCCTTTGCGGGTGGTCACCGCGATGTGCGCCACCTGCGGCCAGCCGCCGTTGACCGTGCCCACCAGCCGGGTTTGGCCGTTCAGCGCCGCTTTGTACGCGCCGGTGACGTTCGGGCCGAACGTGGCGTCGGCGCGGCCGGACTGAATGCTCAGGTTGGCGGCGGCGGCATCGGTGACGTAGACCGGCTGAAACGGCGGCAGGCCGGCGGCGTGGTTTTGCTTGTCCCAGTCGAGCAGGATAGCCTCCTGATTGGTGCCGGAGCCGACGATGATCCGCAGCCCGGCGATGTCTTTAGCGCTTTGGATCGATTGGATCTTGCTGCTGGATTTCACGTAGAAGCCCAGTGTATCGGCGCGGTAGGTAGCAAAGTCAAAACGCGCTTTGCGCGCTTTGGTCACCGTGACGTTGGTGATGGCGACATCGTACTTGCCGGAAGCGACGCCCAGCGGCCAGTCTTCCCACGACGTCGACACCAGCTTCAGCTCCAGCCCGAGGCTGTCGGCTACCAGCCGGGCGATGTCCGGCTCGCTGCCGATGACGCTTTTGTTGTCGTCCGCCAGAAAGGCCAGCGGCGGCGAGGAACCCAATGCCGCGACCGCGACGGTGAGTTTGCCCGGTTCGACAAAGGTAAATCCGGCCGGAATCTGGGCGATGGCCTGCGGGTTTTTGGGCGCATGGATCGGTTGCTGATTAGCCTGGAGGTCGATGCCGGCGGCGTGTGCGCTGCCGAGCAACAGCCAGCCGCCGAACAGCGTGGCGGCCAGACGGTAAAACGGACGAACGGTGAGAGTCTGCATAGCGTATTCCTTGAACATAAAAAATCGACGGTCGGCGCGAGCCGGGTTATTCGTCCAGACCGCGTGGATTGATGTCGGAGCGTGTGACTTTTTCGTCATTCTCGCCCCAGCGATCCAGCACCTGCGCGTATTGCCCACCGGCGATGACGCCGTTGAGCGCGGTGCTGATTGGCTGCGCCAGCCCGTTGCCTTTGCGGGTGGTGACCGCCACCGGCGCCACGGTGGGGCCGATGCCCACCATCCGCGTCTGGCCGGTCAACGCCGCTTTGTAGGCCCCGATGGAATGCGGGCCGAAAAAGGCGTCCACCCGGCCGGACTGAATACTCAGGTTGGCGGCGGCATCGTCGGTCACGTAAATCGGCTGTACCGGCGGCAAGCCCTGAGCGCGATTCTGGCGATCCCAGCCCAGCAGGATGTTTTCCTGATTGGTGCCGGAACCGACGATCACTTTCAGCCCCGCCACGTCCGCCGGCCCGCGAATCGCCTGAATCCGGCTGGTGGATTTGACGTAAAAACCCAGCGTATCCACGCGGTAGGTGGCGAAATCGAATCGCTCCTTGCGCGCTTTGGTCACCGCGATATTGATGATGGCGGCGTCATAGCGGCCTGAGGCGATACCCAGCGGCCAGTCTTCCCAGGCAGTCGGCACCAGCTTGAGCTTCAGCCCCAGCGCGTCGGCAAGCAGCCGGGCGATGTCCGGATCGCTGCCGATGCGCGTCTTGTTGTCCTCCGCCAGCAGCGCCAGCGGCGGGGAACTGTGGTTGGAGATCGCCACCGTCAGCGTGCCGGGTTCGGCAAAGGTAAACCCGGCCGGGATCTCGGCGATGGCCTGCGGGTTGCCAGGCGCGCGCACCGGCAACTGGTTGGCCTTCAGGTCGATGCGGCCGACGGTGGCGGGTTCGGCGTGCCCACCGGCGCTGAACAGCAGTGCGGCAAGCAGCAGCGGCGTGGCGTGGCGCGCGTTCACTGTGCCGTTTCCTCTGCCGGTTGGCGGGTGGCGGCGTAGCGATTGGTCGGATAATCCAACGCCAGGCTTTCCCGCAGCGTGTAGCCGGGGTATTCCCGGCGGAACAGGCCGCGCTGTTGCAGCAATGGCACCACCTGATCGACAAAGCGGGTGAAGTTGTCCGGCGTGGCGCTCTGGATAATGAAGCCATCGGCGGCGCGCTGTTCAAACCACAGTTGCAACCCGTCCGCCACCTGTTGCGGCGTGCCGCTGAATAGCGGACGCGGGGTGGTGGCTTCCAGCGCCGCCTGACGCAGCGTCAGTCCGCGCTCGCGGGCGTTGCGCTTGATTTCATCGGTGGTGCTGCGAAAACTGTTCTGGCCCAGCGCGCCGATATTCGGGAAGGGTTCATCCAGCGGGTGCTGCGAGAAGTCGTAGTGTTCGAAGTAGCGGCCGAGGTAATTCAGCGCGTCTTCTATGGTCACCAGCGCGGCGGTGTCCTGATACTGGCGTTCCACGTCTTCCGCGCTGTCGCCTACCAGTACGCTGACGCCCTGAAAGATGTGCAACTGGTCTTCGCGTCGCCCTTGTTCCACCAGCTGTTGCTTAACGTCGCGGTAAAACGCCTGCGCTTCCGCCAGCGTGTGCTGGTGGGTGAAGATGGCATCGGCGTGGCTGGCGGCCAGTTTCTTGCCGTCATCCGACGCGCCGGCCTGGAAGATAATCGGGCGGCCCTGCGGCGTGCGGCCGATATTCAGCGGTCCGGCGACCGAGAAAAATTCCCCCTGATGATTCAGGGGGTGCAGTTTCTGCGGGTCGAAGAAGCGGCCGCTGGCCTTGTCGCGGATAAACGCGTCGTCTTCCCAGGAGTCCCACAGTCCTTTCACCACCTGCAAAAATTCATCGGCGATGCGATAGCGCAGAGCGTGTTCCGGGTGCTGGGCGCGCGAGAAGTTTTTCGCCGATCCTTCCAGCGGCGAGGTCACCACGTTCCAGCCGGCGCGACCGTGGCTCAAATGGTCGAGGCTGGCGAACTGCCGCGCGGTGGTGAACGGCTCGCTATAGGAGGTGGACAGGGTGCCGACCAGGCCGATGTGATGGGTTGACGCCGCCAGCGCCGACAGCAGCGTCAGCGGTTCGAACCGGTTGAGAAAGTGGGGAATGGACTTCTCGTTGATGTACAGGCCGTCAGCCACGAAGGCGAAGTCGAATTTCCCCTGTTCGGCTTTTTTCACGGTATCCAGCACAAAACCGAAGTTGATGCTGGCGTCCGGCACCACATTGTTGTGCCGCCAGGCCGACATGTTTCCGGCCGCGCCCTGCAATATCACGCCCAGCCTCAGCTGACGCTGGTCAGGACTCGTCTTTTGTCGGGAAATCGTTTTTTCACTCATCAGCATGCTCCCTACAGCGAAATTTGGCGAAAAGAAACCCGTCTCCGGCACGGATAAAGCGCTGGAGAAACCTCATGTTCATGTGGTTAATGGAGAGTTAAGAAAATTGAAAAATACTATTGATGAGAGGCTACAGGATGTAAAACAACAAAATTGAATATGACAAAGCAAAAAAACGTCTCAGGGGGTTTTGTGATTTGTTTATTCAGGAATTGAAATTGACGCTTATGGCGTACGCCTATTTTTCGAACGCGAGCAGAATAAAAATTAAGTTAGGAAAGTATGCAGTTCACTACGCTGATTATTGTGATTCTCATTTTATTTATAGTGCGGATTTGTACTAACCAAACCCTGTTTTGTTATTTATGGATTTTTCCAGGCTATGAAAATATGCGGGAAATTTAGGCTGGATCACAGAAGGGAAATATATGAGTTATCGTCTTGGCTTATTGGATCAAAGCCCGATTGCGGAGGGGATGACCGCCGCCGATGCGCTGGCCCGGACCGTCGAGCTGGCCGGCCTCGCCGAAGCGTCGGGGTATTCCCGTTTCTGGGTGTCTGAGCACCACAACTCCGATGCACTGGCGGGATCGTCGCCGGAAGTGTTGATTGCCTGGCTGCTGGCCCATACCCGCCATATCCGGATTGGTTCCGGCGGGGTGATGTTGCAGCACTACAGCCCCTATAAGGTGGCGGAGAATTTCCATGTTCTGTCGTCGCTGGCGCCGGATCGGGTCGATCTGGGCGTCGGCAAAGCGCCGGGCGGTTTTCCCCTGTCGACCCGTGCGCTGCAACAGGAGGTTGACCCGGCGCGTCAGGTGTCGTTCGCCGATAAACTGCGGCAATTGCATGAACTGCTGGAACCGGGAGCGACACAGGATGCCGACTTGCGCGCTACGCCGTCGCCACCGGCGCCGCCCACGCGTTTTCTGCTGGGCGCCAGTGCGGAAAGCGCGCGTCTGGCGGCGTCGCTGGGCTGGAATTTTGTGTTCGCCGGGTTTATCCAGCCCAGTGAAGCCCTGTTGACGGAAGCATTGTCGACCTGGCGCGAGTACCAGCCCGAGCAGGCGCAGGCGCTGTTGTCGCTATCGGTGATCGTGGCGGATAGCCATGACGAGGCGAAAGCGCTGGCGGGCGAGCGGTATAACTACAAGGTGTATATCGGGGACCGGGCGCCGCTGAACGTGCTGTCGCAGGAACAGGCGGATACGCTGGTGCAGCAGTCCGGCAGCGCGCAGTTTCGTATCGAGAAGCAGGCGCAGAACATCCTGTATGGCACGGCGGCGGAGGTCCACCGCCAGTTGCAGCACTATCACCAGCGCTTTGGCGTCAGCGAGTTCATTATTCATACCCCGGTTAACGACCCGGCAGCGCGGCTGACGTCAATCAGAGGGTTGGCCGCCGGGCTCAAGGCGCAGGATTGACGGTAGCCGTCGACATTTCCCGTCTGGGGCTGTCCTGCCGGATGGCAAGCAGCATTTCCAGCAGGCTTGGGTAATCAGCCAGACCGGAAAAGTCAAAGGGGTGGGTCCCGTCGCGATTGGGCAGCAGGTGACATTGCAATTCCCGTTCGTAGTAACGCGGGTATTGCGCTTTTTCAATCGCCGACAGCGCCCGGTAGTTTTTCAGAACCTCGGTAAAAAAGCGTATTTGCCACTGAGGATGGCGGTAGTTCAAGCGGGCCTGCGTGACGACGTGCTGTCGCCAGGCTTGATCCTGGGCGTAGGCTTCACTCCAGGCGGCCCGGCGTTCATTCAGGGTAAACACACCGCTTTCATCGTAGACAATCAGCGATAGTTGCTGGTAAGTCAGGCCGTTGAACGGGTTTGCGCCGTAGTCGTTGACAAAGGCGGAGGCCTGCCGGGCGCGCGCCAGCCGTTCAGGGGCATCGTCAGCGGGTTGCCCGGAGCGGTCATCCTGATAACTATCGTCGTTGTCTATACCGGTGAGCTGGTCGAGCAGCGCACGGGCTTTTTGATGCAATTCCTGACGGCTCAACGCTTCCGCCCGGGCGCTGGCGCGCCTGGCGGCATCATGTAATTGCCGTTCGAGCAGGGAAGAAAAAAATATATTGATATCTGGCATACGCGTTCTCTCCAGAAATGAGCCAGCAACCTGCTTCTCAAAAGCCTGCATAAAAGAAGAATGAAATAGTGGTTGTGGTGTTGTCGAGTAATAACGCTATGTGAAATTAACGGCTTTATTTTTAATTCATGACATCAACAGTGATTGATGCGCCATTAGATGTCGATTTAATTTGCCAGAATGCCAGCGTGTGCTCAATCAGATTTTATATCTACCGCATCTTATTCATTTCACTCGCCAGATATTACCGATAAACCCACGTGATGGCGAGCGTTCTAAAATGACAGTTATTCCACAGCGATATTATGACGCTGCGCAATAGATGGTAATGATTGGAGAAAAACTAAAATACGGAGAGTTGTTGCGCTGAATAACCATCTTGCCTGACAGATGGAAACCGGGAAGGCGTTGGCGTGGCCTCGGCCGCGTCGGTGTCATCCTGAGAACGGCGCCGAGGGCGGGAAAAGGGCGCGGGCGGCATTGCCGCGCTGTATCGCCAGCCGGGGGATGCGCAGTAACGGATTGTCGATATTATAAACAAACGAAACTAAAGGCACGAAAAAGCACTTGCCATAGTGGGCGAACCGGTCCATAATCAGCGCCATTCCAAACGCCTTAAAGTGTTAAAGCCTTTTTAATCAGTTGGTTACAAAGAATTAGATGCTTCAAGGCGCTTTGAATAACCATCCTACGCGGGAATAGCTCAGTTGGTAGAGCACGACCTTGCCAAGGTCGGGGTCGCGAGTTCGAGTCTCGTTTCCCGCTCCAAGTTTTCTCTCTGTTTTTTCTTATTTTCTTATCGTTTCCCAAACAGCCTCAGTCATAAGCCACTGCTATTTGGCGCTATCTCGATTTCATATATTATCGTCGCATGAGTTTTTCATAGACGACGAACATGACATCCATTCTGCTGTTGGACTCCCGTGCGGATGAGCTACGGGACGTGCTGCGTGAAGCGGCGCCGGACTTACCGTTGCTGATTGGCTCAGGTGAGGTTGCTCAGGCTGCGACCTGTGATATCTGGGTGGGCGAGCCGGATAAGGCTGCCCAGTTGCTGGCTCAGGGGGCGAAACCTCGTTGGTTACAATCGACCTGGGCCGGCTATAAACCTTTACTGGCAGCGGGGTTGCCGCGTGATTATCGGCTGAGCAGGGCTGTCGGGGTGTTTGGGCAGCCTATTGCTGAATACGTGCTGGCCTACTTGTTGCAACATGAGCTTCATTTATCACAACGGTTGCGGAGTCAGCAAAGCGGCGAGTGGAAAAAGATATTGCCGGGGTCGCTGTTCGGGCGTCGGGTGCTGATTGTCGGCGCGGGGGATATTGGCCGGGAGGTGGCGGCTTTTTTGCAGCCTTTTGGCGTGGAACTGTTCGGGGTTGCTTATTCACCGCGAGAGATGCCGATGTTTGCACGGGTAGAAGGGTTGTCATCGCTTGAGCAAGCGGTAGCGTCTGCGGATTACGTCATCAACATTTTGCCGGATACGCCGGCGACAACGGATATCTATCACGCCGGCGTGTTTGCTGCGATGAAGTCTTCGGCGTTGTTTATCAACGTTGGTCGTGGCACCGCGGTGGTGGATACGGATTTGTGCGCGGCCTTGCACGAAGGGCAGATTGCCGGGGCGGTGCTGGATGTGTTTCGGCAGGAGCCTCTGCCGGGCGATCATCCGTTCTGGCGGACGCCGAACCTCACCATCACGGCGCATGTCGCCGGGCCGCTGGTACCCGCTCGGCTGGGGAAACTGTTTCTGGACAACCTGCCGCGCTTCCGACAAGGACAGACGTTAGCGGGAGAGGTGGATTTCGATAGAAGTTACTGATGGTAAGGCAGGAAATCAGGCATCCTTGCCGCCGGAAAAGGGGATGACTATACGTGCTCTCTATGCAGAAGCTTTTTGTAAAGATTGACGTAGTCATTCACCATTTTTTCAGCCGTGAATAACTCATGGAATCGTTTTTGGGCGTTTTGGCCCATTTCCTGCGCTTTTTCCGGGTTAATCCACAGATATTCCATCGCTTCACGCAGTTTTGCCGGATCCGATGGCGGCACGACAATTCCGGTTTGGCCATCAATGTTAATAAAAGATGTGCCTGTGCCAATCTCACAAGAAATCAGCGGTTTACCATACATTGCCCCTTCCAGCAGGGTGATTCCAAATGCCTCTGTTCGTAATTGAGACGGAAAAACAATGCCGGAGCACAGCTCAAGTAATGTGTTCTTATCGTTGTCAGGCAGTGCGCCAAGAAAATAGACATTTTCAATGTTTTTTCTTGAGACTTGCTCTTTTAGCTGTTTTTCCTGAGGCCCGGACCCAATAATAACAATGTTTATTTCCGGATTATTTTCTATGGCAGCTAAAAGTGTGCCCAGTCCTTTGTAATACCTTAGATTTCCGATAAAAAGCAGAAAGCGTTCAGGTAGGATTTTCTGCCATTTCAGCTTATTGTCATTATCAATAACCTGATGAGCACGGGAATCAAGCCCAATGGGAATCACCGAGGTTTTATGGCTGAATTTTTGCAGCGTCTCACTTGTTGCCAGATAGTTTGGCGACGTTGCCACAATTGATGTCACCGACTCCAAAAAATTGTACATCAGCGGCTTATACAATTTCAGCAGATACTTTTGTTTCAGGATATCAGAGTGATAGCTGACGACTGTCGGCTTTTTAATTTTGCAGATAAAATGCAGCATATCAGCAAAAGGATAAGGGAAATGGTAGTGAATGATATCTGCGGATTCTGCCAGCTTTTTGAATTTTCTTATAGAGGATAGGGAAAACGGGGTCGAAGATATTTCGAAAAGTTTATGGTCACAGGTAACGTTATGGTGGTGAAACTTTTCTATACCGCTGTCTTTACCAGGAGCAATATATTCAACCGTTGAGTTAACGTCATGATGAGCCGCACCCTCACAAAGCTGAAATATAACCTGCTCAATTCCACCATAAGTATAGGGATAGTAAGTTTTATAAAAATGCAGAACGTTAATCATGTTTTTCCCAGAAGATAACGAGCCGCCTCATAAAGAGACGGCTCTTTCGCTTTATTCTGTTGACAGCTTGATATAAAGCTCAGCCTGAGACTG
This sequence comes from Dickeya sp. Secpp 1600, assembly GCF_003049805.1. Lineage (NCBI taxonomy): Bacteria > Pseudomonadati > Pseudomonadota > Gammaproteobacteria > Enterobacterales > Pectobacteriaceae > Dickeya > Dickeya sp. Secpp 1600. The sequence goes on along the minus strand of NZ_CP023484.1, from coordinate 4,455,866 downwards.
AAGAGTATATTTCTTCTCTCCAGATGATGGTTTTTTGGGCTTGGCAGGAATAAAACGTGTTGTTTTGGTTGCCAGTTCCAAATAGTTACCGATATCGAATCGAGAATAGTTGCTGTAGTCTGGAATCAGACGGAATAATTCATCAAATGCAAATGACGAAGAACACAGCACTTGTTTGGATACGTCCATACAAATGGAGGCGATACCGGAACCATCCTGGCCGTTTTCCACATATGGCAACCAAACGTAGTCAACCGATCCTGCAAGGTTGATAAAATCTTCGTTATCGTATTCACCCATGAAGAAGACGCGGTCCGCGACTTTATCGCAATGAATCTGATGCTGAAGTGATGAAATGTAATGGTTAACCAGTTCGTTATTCTTGATCGTCTGAGGGTGCTGTCTGCCAAAGATCATTAATTTATAACCTTTCGGCATGCAGGATAACGTCTTGATCGCCATTGAGTGGCCTTTGTATTCATTCACAAAGCCAAACATACCGATGATTTTATCATTCTCACGGAATTTATATTTTACTCTAATCGCCTTCAGGAGATCCGGCGATGTTTCATGTGATTCATCAACGATTTTCAACGGATGTACATGAACGTTATCGTAATTAAAGAATAATTCAATTTGCTCCTTCGCTCTTAAGGTATGAGCGATAATATTGATTCTTCTTTTGATAAGGTTCTTGATAATGGTCGCGTTCAGGCGGGTCGATACATTACGTCTGAGTTCGGCGAAATACATTCTGATGGCTGTTTTGACGCGCAGCTTGAGAGCCTGTTTAATGGCTTCACGCTGTGACGCGCTATCGCTAACCAGTCTTGGGCTATGCAGCGTCACACTGGTGTGCGGGTTGGCGGAAACCAGTTTTAATGTGCGCTTGATGATATCGGACGGGATAGTGCCATAGAGTCCGGCTTCAAACTGAATATTCACACCGTCAAACTGTTTGAGTTTTTCACACAGATCGTCGATATGTTTGTCGGCTTTCTTTCTGATATCAGGGTTAACAGACTGAGTTAACAACAAGTTTAAGCTGAGACACTCAACATGAACGCCAGCATCTGTCATGGAGTCCATTAAAATCTTTGTAAAATAAGCATTGCCACAGCTTTCGGAGAAGCTGGAAATTATAGCTATTTTTTTCATTTTCTTATCCTGGAAACATTGTTCTCATACCAAGAAATTGTATCTGAGATTTGCAGGTTTAAATCAAACTCTGGCTGAAAGCCTGAATCATTCAAGCGTTTTATTGATACACTTCTTTTCGGAATTCCGATCGGAGCATTCGCGTCCCACACTGCCGTTATCTTGTTATCATAATAACGGGCAATCGCGTTAACGATATCTCCCATTGACGTTTCTACGCCGCTGGCAATATTGACCACACCGCTCAGGTTATTCATGACGTGTAGTGCTGCCAGACCAGCCTGCTTATTGTATAAGAAATCTCGTGTCGTTTCAGGTCTACCCCATACTGTCAGTTGATTATCACCGCGTTGCAAACTGTTGTATGTTTTATCGATCAATGAAGGAATGACGTGTCCATTGATTGGATCAAACTTATCGTTTGCGCCAAACAGGTTGGTGAACAGGGCATAACAATAATCAACATTATGATACTGGTTCAATATTTTGAGATAGGCCAGGGCATGCCGTTTGGACATGGCATACCCATACTCGCCTCCATGAGGCTCGCCCAACATCAAGTCGTCTTCATCCAATGGTAGCTGAACATACGGGAAAGGATAAGAGGCGACGGTACCAGCAAAGAAGATTTTTTTTACGTTAAACTTATGGCAAGCCAGAATAACGTTCTGGTTGATAATGGTATTGTTGGATATCGATTTTAGCTGGTTATCCAGATTTCCTTTCAAACCGAATACAAGCGATGCCAGATGGAAAACATAATCAGGTTGGTGCTGATTAAAATAATCATCAACACTTTCCTGACTCAGGCAGTTCATCTCATTTCTATTCGGTGTGAGTACATTATCATAACCATTTTTCGCCAGCGCATCGATTAAGCCATATCCTAAGACACCGCCTGCACCAGTGATTAAAATCTTGCTCTTCCTTTCCATTTATTCACCATTATAGATAATTATCTATCTCAGAGAGTGCCAGTTCTGTAATAGTTCCGTTCTGTAGTAAGAAGAACTTATTACAGTATTTTTTGATAATATCTTTGGAATGAGAGGCCAGTACCAGGACAGATGTATTGTTGATCATCTCTTCCAGTTTTTTCCCCATTTTTTCTCTGAAATAGGTATCGCCAACGGTCAGCCATTCATCCATCAGCAGAACACTGGGTTTCAGGATAGAGATGATGGAGAAGGCAAGGCGTAACAGCATACCGCTGGAATAGGTTCTGACGGGGAGATTGATATAATCACCGAGTTCACTGAATTCGATAATGTAATCGATATGCTTGGAGATTTCTTTTCTTCTCAAACCAAGCAGGATTCCTCGTATAAAAATATTCTGGTATCCCGTTGCCTCACTGTCCATTCCCATTGCCATATCGATGAGGGAGACAACTTCCCCCTCAATATTGATAGCGCCGGAAGAAGGGTGATAGACACCGGCCAGAACACGTAACAGCGTAGTTTTCCCTGCGCCGTTATGCCCTATCAGCGCGACCCGTTCGCCTTCATGTATATCAAAGGAGACATTATTCAGGGCCTTAACCGTGACATAACTTGTGCTATCGTTGAATCCACCCCCGACGGTACGCTTGAAAAGCATCTTTTTCAGGCTTCGCTGGGATGATGAATATATCGGAAACTCAACGCTGACGTTTACCGCCTCAATTATTTTCTTCATATATTAAAGCCAGTACGCAATCTTGGTTTTAGTCTTATTGAGAGTTATCATTGACAGTATAAACAGAACAACAGTTATCGCGGTCGCGATAATTATTGAGTTCTGGTCTGGCAAATGACCAAGCATGGGCTCACGGATAATGTTAAAGAAATGAACTAATGGATTGAATTGTACCCAATAAAGCCATTGTTCATTCAGCTGATCTGTTTTCCACATGATTGGAGTAAAGTAGAAACTGACGAGCAGAATATTTTGAATAATCATCTGCATATCTCTGAATCGGGTACATATGATACCTAAGATCAGAGAGCTTGAGACTAATGCCACTGATAGCAATACAAACCCTATAATGGATAGCAGGGCGGTAACAGTCCATCCTGGGCCGACAAAGGTAATAACAAAGATAATAATAATGAAGTTATGAAGGAAAACAATAATGTTTCTACTTAATATTCTTAACATTATTGATGTGAAAGATATTTTCGACTGACGGATTATATAATCAAACTGAATAAAACCATTGCTGGCTTCTGTCAGTTGGGTAGATATATATGTCCAGAATACCTGACCAATACAGAAAAAAGGAAGGTAATCTTGTACATCCAACTTAAAGAGAGTTGACCACAATAAGCTCAACATCCCTACCAGAATAGCAGTACTGATCGTTACCCAAAAAGGGCCTAGTGTTGAACGTTTATATCTCTGCTTTATATCATACCAGGATAAAACGACCCACGACTCTGGGTTTTTTAACGCTGATTTTAAGTCATTTAACATGTAGGAAATGCCCAAATTAATAAAAGAGCTGATTAACACAGCTCTTTTAATTTGTTGTATCGAGTTATTCTACGCTTACGCTTACATCGTAACCGTTGGATTTCAGCAAAGCGAATTGCTTGGCTTTTTCCAGGTCATAAGCGACCATTTCATCGATCATTTCTTCCAGTGTTGTTTCCGGTACCCAGCCCAGTTTGTTTTTGGCTTTGCTCGGGTCACCCAGCAGCGTATCTACTTCAGCAGGGCGGAAGTAACGCGGGTCGACAGCCACGATCACATCGCCTACTTTCAGTGCCGGCGCATTATTACCGGTGATTTTGGATACTACTGCTTTTTCGTTGACGCCAGTACCGGTGAATTCCAGTTCGATACCCAGTTTGGCCGCAGACATTCTGATGAAATCACGTACGCTATACTGAACGCCGGTCGCGATGACGAAGTCTTCCGGTTTTTCCTGCTGCAGCATCATCCACTGCATTCTGACGTAGTCACGAGCATGACCCCAGTCGCGCAGAGAATCGAGGTTGCCCATGTAAATGCATTTTTCCAGGCCCTGTGCAATGTTGGACAGGCCGCGTGTGATTTTACGAGTCACAAACGTTTCGCCGCGACGCGGAGATTCATGGTTGAAGAGGATACCGTTACAGGCGTACATGCCATAGGATTCTCTGTAGTTTACTGTAATCCAGTAAGCGTACATTTTAGCTACGGCGTACGGGCTTCTCGGGTAGAACGGCGTGGTTTCTTTCTGCGGGATTTCCTGCACCAGACCATACAGTTCGGAGGTGGATGCCTGATAGAAACGGGTTTTTTCGGCCAGGCCCAGGAAACGGATGGATTCCAGCAGGCGAAGCGTACCGATAGCATCAACATCCGCCGTGTATTCCGGGGATTCGAAGCTGACTGCAACGTGTGACTGGGCGCCCAGGTTGTAAATTTCGTCAGGCTGAACTTCAGCAATAATACGAGTCAGGTTGGAGGTATCAGTCAGATCGCCATAATGAAGGTTGAATTTTACATTCTCTTCATGGGGATCCTGATACAAATGGTCAACACGCTGTGTATTAAAGAGTGATGAACGGCGCTTAATACCGTGAACTTCGTAACCTTTTTCCAAAAGGAACTCAGCAAGATAAGAACCATCCTGCCCTGTTACACCGGAAATCAAAGCAACTTTCTTCATCTATAATTCTCCAATATTATTTTACTGTCTTGATATTAAGATTTAATAATTTTATCTAGCTTCTCAACTTCGGCACGCAGTAACTCGCTGCTGTTGTTGGTCTCTACATTCAGTCTCAGAAGCGGTTCGGTGTTGGAAACTCGGACATTGAACCTAAAATCCTCGTATTCAATACTCACTCCATCAACATATTCTGCGCGCTTGGCATTACCTATATAGGCTTCTTCAATCCGGGACAGAACTTCTTTTGAATTCTCAACGCGATAATTTATTTCTCCGCTGCACGGGAATAAATTTACTCTTTCATTCAGGGTTTCTGAAAGCGTGGTTTTTTTAATACACAGTAACTCTGCAACCAACAACCAGGGGATCATACCGCTATCGCAGTAGGCGAAATCTCTGAAGTAGTGGTGTGCGCTCATTTCACCGCCATAAATAGCGTTTTCGCTACGCATCCGTTCTTTGATGAACGCATGGCCGGTTTTTGACATGACGGGAACGCCGCCGGCTTTCTTAACGATATCAATCGTATTCCAGGTCAGGCGTGGGTCATGGATGATTTTTGCGCCAGATTCTTTCTGCAGAAAGGCTTCGGCGAGCAAGCCGACAATGTAGTAACCCTCGATAAACTTGGCATGGTTATCATAAAGGAAGCAGCGATCAAAATCTCCGTCGAACGCAACGCCCATATCCGCATTGTGCTTGAGCATGGCATCAGAGGTATCTTTGCGGCATTCAGGCAGCAGAGGGTTAGGGATACCATTAGGGAAATTACCATCCGCCTGATGGTGTACCTTGATAAATTCAACCGGGGCGTTGGCTTGTTTGAATCGTTTCTCGATCTCATCGATAACGTGACCAGCGGCGCCGTTGCCAGAGTTGATGACCAGCTTGAGCGGTTGCGTGAAATTGTTGAGATCGATGTAGCTCATTAGATGGTCGACATACGCATTCAGTATGTTGATCTTCTTATAAGAACCGCGCTTTTGCGGATCAACCGCAGGGAAATTGTTTTCTTCCGCAAGCCGCTGAATATCTCGTAACCCAGTGTCGCCGCTGATCGGCTTTGCATTATCCCGGACTAACTTCATGCCGTTGTAATTCATCGGGTTATGACTGGCTGTGACCTCAATGCCGCCATCGAGGTTCAGGTGGAAAGTGGTGAAATACACTTCTTCCGTGCCGCTTAATCCGATATCCAGCACATCGGTGCCAGAGTCCATCAACCCGTTTGCCAGCGCCATTTTTAGGGATTCGCTGGTTAGACGAACATCGCCGCCTACGACTACCGTTTTGGGTGAAAGGAATTGCCCGTAGGCTCGGCCGATGCGATAAGCGATATCCTCATTCAACTCTTTGCCTAATTCGCCGCGAATATCGTAGGCTTTGAAACACGTTAATGCTGACATATATCCCTTCTGAAATTTTGATTATCAGTTTATTTCAATAAAATCATCATCACCCAAATAGGAACCAGATTGGATTTCCAGCATTTCCAGCGGGATCTTCCCAGGATTCTCAAGCTTATGCATAGCGCCAATTGGGATAAAAGTGGATTGATTTTCAGTTAATAACTGGGTTTTGTCCTGAATGGTCACCTTGGCTGTACCAGACAGAATGACCCAATGCTCGGTGCGGTGATAATGCATCTGCAATGGGAATGATTCGCCGGGTTTTACGGTAATGCGGTTAACATTAAATCTGTCAGTGCGTACAATCAGGTCGCAGCGTCCCCAGGGCCAGTAAGTTTCCCGGTGACGGCGGTATTCGCGGCGGCATTTTTCTTTCAGGAATTCAACCACCCGTTTTACATCCTGAACCTGATCTTTCTGGACCACCAGCACTGCATCCTTGGTATTTACAATTACCAGGTTATCAACGCCGATTGCGGCAACCAACTGATCATCGGTATTGATATAACAGTTCTTGGTGTTATGCAGGAAGGTATCGCCTTTCAGGGAGTTGCCGTCGTCATCTTTGTCATTGACTTCCCATAGCGCCGACCAGGAGCCGACATCGCTCCATCCTGCGTCCAAAGGAACAACAACGGCGTCTTCCGTTTTTTCCATTACAGCGTAATCGATGGACTCATCCGGGCAGGTAATAAAGTGCTCGGTCTGGACATTAATAAAGTCCCCTTGCTGACTAACGCCATCAATAGATAATTGGCACGCTTTCAAAATATCGGGGCGGAATTTTTCCAGTTCCTGCAAATAACGCTTGGCACGGAACATGAACATACCGCTATTCCAGTAATATTCGCCCGATTGCAAATATTCCTCTGCAATCTCAAGGCTTGGTTTTTCAACAAACCGTAAAACCTTATGAGGCGCAAATTCGTCACCGGGTAATTTTTCGCCGCGCTGAATATATCCGTAGCCGGTCTCAGGGCCGGTAGGGACGATACCAAACGTGACCAAACTTCCTTTCTGGGCGTAAGCGATGGCTTTTTTGATGGAGGAGTGAAAGGCGGCTTTATTTTCAATGATGTGGTCGGCGGCCAGCACCAGGAGGAGAGGGTCTTCTCCCTGCCTGATCGCATTCAGTGCGGCTAACGCGATCGCCGGAGCGGTATTACGCCCCGCAGGTTCCAGAATGATATTGTTGGATAGCTGGTTAATTTGTCTCAACTGTTCTGCAACCAGGAAGCGATGTTCTTCGTTACAGATAACTACAGGCGCTCGTGTTTCAATACCACTCAGACGGTTAACCGTTTCCTGCAGCATGGAATTCTGACCGTGGAGACAAATGAACTGCTTGGGATAAAGTTCACGTGAAAGCGGCCACAGGCGACTACCTGTACCACCAGCCATGATTACGGGGAGTAACATCTTGTAATAACCTTGATTGTTTTCCGTTCGAAAAAGGGTTTTTCGAATCGCTTGGGGATATATTAATTCAGACAAGCTACCGCCCTTGGCTCACAGTTGCCAAAGCTCTGAATTGTATGGGTTTTATATATATCAAGCAGATGCGCCTGCATCGTCTATGTTCAGTACCTATCTTTTACTGCGCCGATTTTACAGGTTAAGTCACTATTTTACAGCAATGACAGACTTTTTTTAGTGGTGATTTTCCTATTTGCTATTTTCGATAATAAGAATCTTTATCGTTTACTACCTTATATAGTAGAGTGTTCTGAAATAGGACAGCGCTTCCTTACTTCAAAAGTAAGGCTGGATAAGTTTTTGCGTCATCGGCAGAGTACGGAGGTGCTGCGATGGCTGGCGGATAAAATCATTTATCGGGTGTCTGCGCGGCGCAAAGAAAATTGTTTTCCCCCCTTGTCAGAATGGGCGGATTGGTTCATAATGCTGCCCTCTTTGCGATACAGCTTTTAAAACACAGTTAAATCAATAAGTTAGCTGTGATGCAATAAAAGTAGCGCAAAATGTGATCACGTTAGTTTGCGTTTGGCGGAAAAGCGTCGATACTTAAGCGTTGCGTGTGCGGGAATAGCTCAGTTGGTAGAGCACGACCTTGCCAAGGTCGGGGTCGCGAGTTCGAGTCTCGTTTCCCGCTCCAGTTTTACACTTCTTCATCTCTTCATTTTCATACAACTTTTCTGCATATGTTCATACTTTTCTGAACAGACTTATCCACAGCCTGAAAATGGGTTGCGTGCGTCTGTCTGGAAATGTCATGAAAAAGACGTCATTTCAAGATATTGAAATAAAAAGATAAATTTATGATAAAAAACGCTATCCAGATCACTTGTACTTTTTGTGATGATTGATTGACAACGCTTTTTTAAAATTATCCACAGATGGATGGTTCAGGATCGTCAAACAATCGCAACGCAAAATTTCAGGCGTCTCTCGGCAAACCTTTCTCTATCGCGCGGATTAACCGCTTTTTTTGCGGCGGCTGAACATCAATAGGCTGAACGTCGATAGATTGCTGGCTGCGTCGGGTTAGCTGTTGGTCGATGGCCCAATGAATATGTTCATCCAGCAGGGCACTTTCTCCCAGCCTGCTCTGCAGCGCCAGGATGATCTTATCTTCGTAGGGCGCGTTGCCCAGTGCGACGGCGATATTACGCAGCCAGCGTTCGTGGCCGATGCGCCGGATAGCGGAACCTTCAGTTACCCGCAAAAAACGGGTTTCATCCCAACTAAACAGCGCCAGTAATTCTGGTGTATGCAAGGCCGCCCGCGGGCTGAAATCGGGTTCGTCGGTAAGTTGTGAGAAGCGATTCCAGGGGCAAATCAACTGGCAATCGTCACAGCCGTAGATGCGGTTTCCCATCAATGGACGCAGAGGCTCCGGAATTGCGCCTTCCAGCTCAATGGTCAGGTAGGAAATACAGCGGCGGGCATCAATAGTGTAAGGCTCGACGATTGCGCCGGTAGGGCAGGTCGTCATGCAGGCTACGCATTTACCACACTGCTCTTCAACCGGCTGGTCTACCGGCAAAGGCAGGTCAATAAGCAGTTCCCCCAGAAAGAACCAGGAACCCGCTTCCCGGTTCAACACCAGTGAGTGCTTGCCAACCCATCCAAGCCCAGCTTTAGCGGCCAGTGGCCGTTCCATGATCGGTGCGGAATCGACAAAGGGACGAAACTGTAATTCGCCGCAATGCTCCTGAATTCGGTCGCCCAGCTTTTTCAGCCGTTGGCGCAGTAACTTATGATAGTCGCGCCCCAGAGCGTAGCGGCTGACATACCCGAGATGCGGGTTTTTCAGCGTGCTGGCAAATGCGGCTTTGGTCGGCAGATAATTCATGCGCACGCTGATGACGCGTAACGTTCCGGGCAGCAGTTCATGCGGGCGGGCCCGCATCATGCCGTGGCGCGCCATCCATTCCATTTCGCCGTGATACTGATTGTCGAGCCACGCCTGAAGGCGGGGTTCTTCATGAGACAAATCCGTGTCGCAAATCCCCACTTGCTGAAAACCCAATTCAAGCCCCCATTGCTTGATGAGCTGTGCGAGTTCGTTGAGATCGTAGGGGTATGTCATGCGTAACCATCAAGAAGAAATCGGGCGTCTGATTTTATCACATTGTCCCGGCATCGTTCGCGGCGAGTCGGTGGTAGCGCAATTAACAAATAGACATAATTATTAATATTTTCCCACAAGGTGTCGATAACTTGAGCGAATTGGCGGTTTTCGTCATGACTCTGGGAGGAGATGAAGTGGAAACAGTAGCGCTTTCAGCCTATCGGCTGGTGAATCAGGATCTGAATTTGCGTATTGACCCCAATCAGCCACAGGAGACGACGCTGGCGTATGTGACGCGCGCGGAGAAACCGATGGTTGAATACGTCCAAATCAGCAATGAGGGACGCCAGCTGGCAGAGGGCGATATTGTGGACTCGCCGGCGCGGTATTATTTTTCTTCGCAGATCGATAATGGGGTGTCGGCGGCGCTGGCCGATCAGCCGGAGCAGGTTTCGCAAGCCATATACCGCCTGATTGACGACAACTTCGTGAATGCGGCTGAGCTGGACGACGAGCAGCGTCAGCTGGCGCTGGAGCTTGGTTTGTCGCAGGCCGGCTATTTCGCCGAGCGCTATCTGAGCGGCAATAAGAAAACGGCGTTTATGGAAAGCATGAACCTGCTGGCATCGGTAGTGAAAACACGCCAGGTCGATGACAACGGCAACATTTCTTATCTTACCTTGCCTGAGCGTGTTCCCGGCACGAACGAGTATAAAGTGGATGTCGCCGAACTGATGAAGGAAAAAGATCCTGGCCGCTATCAGGCATATCTGGGTGCGCTGGAAAGCGGTGGCGACTGGTTTACGCCTTATCTCGATTTTGTGAAGCAATTTCCCCAGCACCCCGAATGGATTAGTGAATATCAGGAGAATGCCGGGAAATTGTTCCAGTCGATTGCCGGCGACCAGGTAGCGAACCGTTTTGCCTCGGCGGATCTATCTTCGTCGACGACATTGATTAACGATGTGCGTGAAACGTTGCTGATGAGCTACGACGAACAAACCGTGCAGACGCATGTACAAGCATTAAGGCAGTTTGTCGACGTGCTGGAAGGATCGCTACGCTGAATTGCGTTCAGCGTATTGTTATCCTTATTCCGTTTCTCCGCATATGGCGCTTCCCGGCAGAGCTTGCTAAGTTGAGGCGCACTATCCTGCTACCGACGGAGGGATGACATGCATCAAGACCATCGCGTGTATCAGCCCGGCGGATCATTACCCGACCTGCCTCATACTGTTTTTTTACCCGACTGGCTGCGTCGTGAGGAGCCTTATGCCGCGCGTTATGTCGGCGTCTCATTAAATACGCTGATGCAGCGTGCGGGCGATGCCGCTTTTCGCATAGCGCAACAGCGATACCCTACCGCCCGGCACTGGCTGATTCTGTGTGGGCAGGGCAACAACGGCGGCGACGGGTATGTGGTCGCCGCTCTGGCGCGCGGCGCAGGAATTGCGGTCACGGTGGTTGCGGGGAGCGGCGATCGGCCGCTGCCGGCAGAAGCGCATCTGGCGCGTCAGGCATGGTTCGATGCCGGGGGCAGCGAGCAGCATGTCGATGCGCCGTGGCCTGATGATGTCGACCTGATCATTGACGGCCTGCTGGGAACCGGGCTGTCGTCCGCTCCCCGCGCGCCTTATGACGCCCTGATCGCTCAGGCCAACCGCCATCCGGCACCGATCGTCGCGCTGGATATTCCTTCCGGATTGAATGCGCAAACCGGCGTCTGCGCAGGGGCTGCGATCCATGCCGCTCACACGGTGACGTTTATTGCGCTGAAGCCCGGTTTATTAACCGGCCAGGCACGGGATGTCGTCGGACAGCTTCATTACCATGATTTAGGGCTTGGCGACTGGCTGGCGCAACAATCGGCGCCGATCGCGCGTTTGACCGCGGCGTCGCTAACACAATGGCTGAAACCACGGCGTGCGGGCGCGCATAAAGGCGAGCACGGCCGTTTGTTGATTATCGGCGGCGACGAAGGCACCGGCGGTGCGATTTTCATGGCGGGAGAAGCGGCGTTACGCAGTGGCGCAGGGCTAGTGCGAGTGCTTACTCACAAAAGCTATCTGGCCGCCTTGCTGGTGGCTCGCCCGGAACTGATGGTACAGGAGCTGACCACCGATTCGGTCAAGGCTGGTGTCGAATGGGCGGATGTAGTGGTGATCGGGCCGGGGCTGGGGCAGCGCGAATGGGGAAAAAACGCACTGCGAATCGCAGAAAATTGTAACAAATCCATGTTATGGGATGCCGATGCGCTCAACCTGCTGGCAATCAGCCCGCATAAACGTCAGAATCGCGTTTTAACGCCTCATCCCGGCGAAGCCGCCCGTCTGTTGAACTGCCGGATTGCCGATATTGAAAGTGATCGCTTACTTGCTGCACAACGCCTGGTGAAACGCTATGGCGGCGTGGTAGTGCTAAAAGGCGCCGGTACGGTGCTGGCTGGCGAGCAGGGCGAATTGGCGATCGCCGATGTGGGAAATCCCGGCATGGCGACCGGCGGTATGGGGGACGTGCTGGCAGGCATGATTGGGGCGATGCTGGCGCAAGGGCTGTCGTTGTACGACGCCGCCTGCGCCGGTTGTGTAGCCCACGGAGCGGCAGCGGACTGGCTGGCGCAGCGGCAGGGCACACGCGGGATGTTGGCAACCGATTTGATGGCGGTATTGCCGCAGTATGTAAATCCTGAGCGGATATCCTTAGAAAACACAGAATGAAGACGCTTTTGTTACCTTTGCCGGACGAGGCAGCCACGATTGCGCTGGGAGCGGCGTTAGCCCGAGCCTGCGAGCGCGCCACCATTATTTATCTGCTGGGCGATCTGGGGGCGGGTAAAACCACGCTGAGCCGCGGATTTCTGCAGGCGTTGGGGCATCAGGGCAATGTGAAAAGCCCGACCTATACGCTGGTAGAGCCCTATGCGCTGCTGCCGCGTCCGGTGTATCACTTCGACCTTTATCGACTGGCGGATCCTGAAGAACTGGAGTTCATGGGCATTCGTGACTATTTGTCGCAGGACGCCCTCTGCCTGATTGAATGGCCGCAACAAGGCGCAGGCTTCTTGCCGCAAGCCGATGTTGAATTACATCTTGGCTATCAGGGGGCGGGCCGACAGGCGGAGATCAAGGCCCGTACGCCGCAGGGCGAGCAGATCGTAGCGGCGCTGGCCGCCTGGCCGGAGCAGGAAGCGCCATGACTGTGCGGTTGATGAAGGCCCTGCTGGGGCTACTGCTGATGTTGTCATGGCCGCTGTGGGCGAGCAGCCTGACCGATATCCGGGTGAATAACGCCGCCGGCGAGGCGGTCGTTACGCTGAGTTTTAGCGGTCAGCCGGTGTATGAATACTTTTCGCTGAATAATCCAAACCGGGTGGTTATCGATATCAGCCAGTCCGGCATGATGAAAGGGCTGCCGCTAGCGTTTAACGGCCAGAATCTGATTGCCCGCATTCGCACCAGCAACGCCAAAGACCCGAAAAGCCTGCGTCTGGTGCTGGACCTGACCCAGAAGGTGCAGGTTCGGGCCGTGAAAGAAGGCAATGGCGCCGTCTTTACCCTGACTGGCGAGCGCAAAACGGTGGCCCGCAAACCTGTGGCCCAGCCCGTACAACCATCGGCGCAGGCCGGGCGTAATCCTCTGGTTCCCCAGACATCGGCCACGGCGGTAGCGGCTGCGCCGACCCGGGTATCGGGACGGGCGGGCAGCGGCGAGAAAATCATTGTCGCGATTGACGCCGGCCACGGCGGTGAGGATCCGGGCGCCACCGGGCCGGGCGGGCTACATGAAAAAAATGTCACCATCTCGATAGCCCGTAAACTTCGCGCCATTATGAGCGCCGATCCGGAGTTTAAACCGGTGCTGACCCGCGACGGCGACTATTTTATTTCGGTGATGGGGCGCTCCGACGTGGCGCGCAAGCAAGGGGCTAACCTGCTGGTATCGATTCACGCGGACGCGGCGCCTAACCGCGGTGCGACCGGCGCATCAGTATGGGTACTGTCCAACCGGCGCGCCAACAGTGAAATGGCCAACTGGCTGGAACAGCATGAAAAACAGTCCGAATTGCTGGGGGGCGCGGGCGATCTGCTGGCCAACAGCGCGGCCGATCCGTACCTGAGTCAGGCGGTGCTGGATCTGCAGTTCGGGCATTCACAGCGGGTGGGGTATGATGTGGCGGTGAAGGTGCTGCGCGAACTGCAGCGTGTCGGCAGCCTGCATAAGCGCCGGCCGGAACACGCCAGCCTGGGCGTATTACGTTCACCGGATATTCCGTCGTTGCTGGTGGAAACCGGGTTCATTTCTAATCCGAGCGAGGAACGGCTGCTGGGCAGCAACGAGTATCAGGAAAAGATTGCCAACGCCATCTATCAAGGGCTGCGCAGCTATTTCCAGACTCATCCGTTACAAAATATCCCAAAGCAGGAAAACCGTCCGCTCGGCTCGCAGACGGTGAAAAACGCAGCAGCCCCTGAGCCGGCTCAGATCGCAACAGGAGCAACGGTACGCCATACTGTCGCGACCGGCGAAACATTATCGGGGATCGCCGCGCATTATGGCGTCAGTATGAACGCCATTCGTGAAGCAAACCGCCTGAAAAAAGACGTGGTCTGGGTGGGGCAACGGCTGAGGATCCCGTCCGGCGCCTCACCGGCGGTCAAGACGGCTTCGGCGACGAAGAGCAAACCCGTTGCGGCCGCGTTGTCTTCGAGCGTGAAGAAAAGCGCAACCGTGATAAAACACAAAGTGACGCGGGGCGATACGCTGAGTGCCATCGCCAGCCGGTATGGCGTGAGTATGAAAGCGATCCAGCAGGCGAACAACATGTCTTCCGGAACCGTGCAGTTGGGGCAAACGCTGATTATCCCTTCTGCCTGATCAGGGTGATAAAACGAGGAGAGTCCATGCCGATTCAGGTGCTGCCGCCCCAGTTGGCGAACCAGATCGCTGCCGGCGAGGTGGTGGAGCGGCCTGCTTCCGTCGTCAAGGAACTGGTTGAAAACAGCCTGGATGCCGGAGCGACGCGGATCGATATCGAAATCGAACGCGGCGGCGCGAAGCTGATTCGCATTCGGGATAACGGCTGTGGCATCGGTAAGGCGGATCTGGCGCTGGCGCTGGCTCGTCACGCCACCAGCAAGATCGCCACGCTTGACGATTTGGAAGCGATCGTCAGCCTGGGATTTCGCGGCGAAGCGCTGGCCAGTATCAGTTCGGTCTCTCGCCTGACGCTGACTTCCCGTACCGACGCGCAGGCGGAAGCGTGGCAGGCCTACGCCGAAGGGCGAGAGATGGCGGTGACCGTCAAACCGGCGGCGCACCCGGTTGGCACGACGCTGGAAGTCCTTGATCTGTTTTACAACACCCCGGCCAGACGCAAGTTTCTGCGTACCGAAAAAACGGAATTCATGCACATCGATGAAGTGGTGCGCCGCATTGCGCTGGCGCGCTTCGATGTGGCGATCACGTTGCATCACAACGGTAAGCTGATCCGGCAATATCGCGCGGTGTCGGAGCCCGCCCAGCGCGAGAGGCGGCTTGGCAGCATCTGTGGCGCGGCGTTTCTGCAGCATGCGCTGGCGATTTCCTGGCAACATGGCGATCTGAAAATTCACGGCTGGGTGGCGGATCCGGCTGGATCGCGCCAGTTGCCGGAAATGCAGTATTGCTACGTCAATCAGCGCATGATGCGTGACCGCTTAATCAATCATGCGATTCGTCAGGCGTATCAGGATCAGTTGCGCGATGAACAGCAACCGGCTTATGTGCTGTATCTGGAGGTCGACCCTCATCAGGTGGATGTCAATGTGCATCCGGCCAAGCATGAGGTTCGCTTCCATCAGGCCCGGCTGGTACACGACTTTATCTATCAGGCGGTGATAACGGTATTACAGCAGGCGGCATCGCCGGGGTTGACCGGCGTCGGCGATACGCAGACGCCGGCGACGACATGGCAGCCGGAAAACCGGACTGCCGCCGGTGAAAACCAGTTTGCCCGGCCGGCAGAACCAACGCCGGAGACGCCGAGAGCGGTATCGTCGGGTAGCGCGGGGCGTCACGTAGAGAGTCACCATGCTCGTGAGCGCCAGCCTGCCCGGACCGAGACGGCCGGTTATCAAAAGAAACAGGGCGAGCTGTACCAGCAGTTGCTGCATACTGAGTCATCGCGGCAGCAAACGGTCGCCCGAGAGATGTCGCCGGTCAGGGATGTGCCTGCGGCGCAGCGCGATGTGACGGTAAAGGCGGCGGTAGTTGGCGAAGCGCCGCTGGAGAGCCATGCGTTAGGGCTGGGGCGTGTGTTGACGGTGTATCCGCCCAGCTATGCGCTGGTGGAATATCAGCAAGGTCTGGCGTTGTTGTCGTTGACTGTGGCGGAACGTTACCTCAGGCAGGCGCAGTTGACGCCGTTGGACGCCGGCGAGGGATTACGACCGCAGCCGTTGCTGATTCCGCAACGGCTGACGCTGAACCCGTCCGAGCTGGCGGTCATGCAGCAGCAACAGCCGCTATTGACCCGTATGGGAATCGAGGTGGAACTGGCGCCGCCGCGCGCTACGCTGCGGGCGGTACCTTTACCATTGAGACAACAAAATTTACAAAACTTGATTTCTGACCTGCTAGGCTATCTTGCTGATTCTCATGACGCGAAGCCTGATGCGGTGGCGGCGTGGATAGCCGGGCGACTTGGCAGCGAGCGTGAAAACTGGACGCTTGCTCAGGCCGTACAGCTGTTGTCCGATGTAGAGCGTTTATGTCCTCTGCACGTGAAAACGCCGCCGTCAGAATTGTTATATGTGATGGATATTGAATCCGCCATCAAGGCGTTGAAGAAGCATGAATGAGTTTAAAACGGCGCAGCATCCGCCAGCTATTTTTATCATGGGGCCGACGGCGTCCGGGAAAACCGCGCTGGCGATGGCATTGTGCGAGCAACTTCCCGTTGAGTTGATTAGCGTGGATTCGGCGCTGATTTATCGCGGTATGGATATCGGTACCGCCAAGCCTGGTCCGGAAGAGCTGGCGCGAGCCCCGCATCGCCTGCTTGATATCCTTGATCCGGCCGAGGCCTATTCCGCCGCGGATTTTCGGCGCGATGCGCTGCAGGCGATGGCGGAGATCACCGCCGCCGGGCGCATTCCGCTGCTGGTGGGCGGTACCATGCTGTATTTCAAGGCGCTGCTGGAAGGGTTGTCGCCGCTGCCGTCGGCGGATGCGCAGGTACGGCGGGAAATCGAAGAACGCGCACGGACCGAGGGATGGGAAGCGTTGCATCGTCAGTTGAGTGCCATCGATCCGGTGTCGGCGGCTCGGATTCATCCAAATGATCCGCAGAGACTGTCTCGGGCACTGGAAGTTTTTTTCGTTTCAGGTAACACTTTAACCGAGTTGACAAAGACATCCGGTGAAGCGTTGCCCTATCGTGTTCATCAGTTTGCGATTGCTCCGGCAACGCGCGAGTTGCTGCATGAACGGATAGCGTTGCGTTTCCGTCAGATGTTGGAATCAGGTTTTGAAACAGAGGCTCGGGCGCTGTTCGCCCGGCCGGATTTGAATCCTGCGTTGCCGTCAATCCGTTGTGTCGGATATCGCCAGATGTGGTCATATTTGTCGGGCGAGATCGATTACGATGAGATGGTGTATCGTGGCATCTGCGCCACCCGGCAGCTGGCGAAGCGCCAGATGACCTGGTTGCGTGGCTGGGAAGAAGTTTGCTGGCTTGACAGCGACCAGCCCGGAGAGGCGTTACGCAAGGTGATTCAGGTTGTTAGTGCATAGGTTAGACGATTGTGTACAATTGCCTGTGTCTACAATTGACTGATTCTCGGCACAAATTTTTATAACGTTATTTTAGGGCCGCAGGGTTCTTTGTTACAAATAACAAGCAAATAAGGAAAATATAGAATGGCTAAGGGGCAATCTTTGCAAGATCCGTTCTTGAACGCTTTGCGTCGTGAACGTGTTCCGGTTTCGATTTATTTGGTTAATGGCATCAAGCTGCAAGGCCAGATTGAGTCTTTCGATCAGTTTGTGATTCTGCTGAAAAACACGGTTAGTCAGATGGTGTACAAACATGCCATTTCTACGGTAGTTCCGTCTCGCCCGGTGTCGCATCATAGCAATAATCCCGGCTCAAATAACTACCATGCCAATAACCAGTCTGCGCAGCAACAGCCGCAGCAGGAAAGTGATGACGCTGAATAACGCGTCCTTACCAGTTTACCACGGCGGGAAAAGCGCTGATTGCAGCGACTTTCACTGCCGTGGTCGCTTTTTTCTGAGAGGGTGCCCGGTTGTTTGACCGTTATGAAGCCGGTGAACAGGCCATACTAGTTCATATTTACTTTTCGCAAGAGAAAGATACTGAGGATCTGCTGGAGTTTGAATCTCTGGTGTCTTCAGCCGGAATAGACGCGTTGCAGGTGATTACCGGCAGCCGTAAGGCGCCGCACTCCAAATATTTTGTCGGCGAAGGCAAGGCGGAGGAGATCGCGCAGGCGGTCAAAGCGACCGGCGCCTTTGTCGTGTTGTTCAATCATGCGTTGACGCCCGCGCAGGAGCGTAATCTGGAACGGCTGTGCGAATGCCGGGTTATCGACCGCACCGGGTTGATTCTGGATATCTTCGCTCAGCGCGCCCGCACCCATGAGGGTAAGCTGCAGGTTGAGCTGGCGCAGTTGCGCCATCTGGCGACGCGTCTGGTGCGCGGCTGGACCCACCTTGAAAGACAGAAGGGCGGGATTGGTTTGCGCGGGCCGGGTGAAACCCAGTTGGAAACCGACCGGCGTTTGCTGCGTAATCGTATCAGTCAGATCTTGTCCCGCCTTGAAAGGGTGGAAAAGCAGCGTGAACAGGGGCGTCGGGCGCGAACCCGAGCCGAAGTGCCGACGGTTTCGCTGGTGGGGTACACCAACGCCGGGAAATCGACCCTGTTTAACCGCATGACATCGGCGGATGTGTATGCCGCCGACCAACTGTTTGCCACGCTGGATCCGACCTTGCGACGCATCAATGTGGATGACGTCGGGGATACCGTACTGGCGGATACCGTCGGCTTTATCCGTGAGTTGCCGCATGACCTGGTGGCGGCGTTTAAAGCGACGCTGCAGGAAACCCGGGAAGCGACCTTGCTGTTGCATGTGGTTGATGCTTCTGACGCTCGCATCGATGAAAACATTGATGCCGTGAATGAGGTATTGGCTGAAATCGAAGCGGACGATATTCCGTTTCTGCTGATCATGAACAAGATCGACCGGTTGGAAAACATTGAACCGCGTATCGACCGTGATGAAGAGAACCGACCGATCAGGGTATGGCTTTCTGCCCAGACCGGAGAAGGGATTCCATTATTATTCCAGGCGTTGACTGAACGGCTTTCCGGAGAAATTGCGCATTATTCTCTGCATCTTCCTCCGCAGGCCGGGCGTCTGCGAAGTCGTTTCTACCAGCTTCAGGCAATAGAAAAAGAATGGATTGAGGAAGACGGCAGCGTAGGGTTGGTGGTCAGAATGCCCATTATCGACTGGCGGCGCCTGTGCAAGCAGGAGCAGAAATTGCAGGATTATATTGTCTGAGCGACACAGACAGTCTCATAACTCTGGGACATTGACCCCGAAAAATACCTATCATAATGAATGGAGCTAAACATGGCGTGGAATCAGCCCGGTAACAACGGACAGGACCGCGACCCGTGGGGGAGCAGCAATAACAATAGCGGCAACTCTGGCGGAAACAATAAAGGTGGACGGGATCAGGGACCGCCTGACCTCGACGATATCTTCCGTAAGTTGAGCAAAAAGCTCGGCGAACTGGGTGGCAAGTCGTCTGGTTCCGGTACCGGTTCTCAGGGCGGTGGCGGTAACGGCGGCCGTATTCTGGGGCTGGTTGTGGCGGCTGCCGTGGTGGTCTGGGGCGTCAGCGGTTTCTATACCATCAAGGAAGCCGAGCGCGGCGTGGTCACCCGTTTTGGCAAATTCAGCCATCTGGTTGGTCCGGGCTTGAACTGGAAACCGACCTTTGTTGATTCGGTGCGAGCCGTAAACGTTGAGTCCGTCCGCGAACTGGCGACGTCCGGCGTTATGTTGACGTCCGACGAAAATGTGGTGCGGGTGGAGATGAACGTCCAGTACCGCGTTACCCAGCCGGACAAGTATCTGTTTAGCGTCACCAATGCCGATGACAGCCTGCGTCAGGCCACCGACAGCGCGCTGCGCGGGGTGATCGGCAAATACACCATGGATAAAATCCTGACCGAAGGGCGCACCATTGTGCGTACGGATACCCAGCGCGTGCTGGAAGAAACCGTGCGTCCTTATGACATGGGTATTACCCTGCTGGACGTGAACTTCCAGACCGCTCGTCCGCCGGAGGAAGTCAAAGCCGCGTTCGACGATGCGATCGCCGCTCGTGAAAACGAGCAGCAGTACATTCGTGAGGCGGAAGCTTACGCCAACGAAGTCCAGCCGCGCGCCAATGGTCAGGCGCAGCGTATTCTGGAGGAATCCCGCGCCTATAAAGACCGCACTGTGCTGGAAGCGCAGGGTGAAGTGTCCCGCTTCTCGCGTCTGTTGCCGGAGTATAAAGCCGCGCCGGAAATTACCCGCGAGCGTCTCTACATAGAGACGATGGAGCGCGTGCTGAGCCACACCAACAAGGTTCTGGTGAGCGACAAGATCAACAATCTGATGGTCCTGCCGCTTGATCAAATTATGCGTGGTCAGGGGGGCGTTTCGACCAGTTCGCCGACGAGCGGCAACGCCGCCAATCCGGCGCCGTTGCGTCTGCCGTCAACCTCATCAAACAGTAGTGGTGTCGGCTATGCGCCGCGTTCTTCCGGCAACAACGGCAACATTATGGATCAACGCCGCGCCAACGCGCAGCGCGACGAGAACATTCGCGTAGGGAGAGAATAATCAATGCGTAAGTCAGTCCTCTTTATTCTTGTCCTGTTACTGCTGGTGGTCTATGCCTCGCTGTTTGTGGTGCAGGAAGGTCAGCGCGGTATCGTGATGCGCTTTGGCAAAGTCCTGCGCGACAACGAAAACAAGCCGCTGGTGTATTTGCCCGGTCTGCATGTGAAGATTCCGTTCCTTGAGTCGGTAAAAATGCTGGATGCCCGCATCCAGACCATGGAAAACCAGGCCGATCGCTTCATTACCAAAGAGCAGAAAGACCTGATTGTCGATTCTTATATCAAATGGCGTATCAGCGATTTCAGCCGTTATTACCTGGCTACCGGCGGTGGCGATGTGTCTCAGGCGGAAGTCCTGCTGAAACGTAAGTTCAGCGACCGTCTGCGTTCCGAGATCGGTCGTCTGGATGTGAAAGGCATCGTGACCGATTCCCGCGGCCAGTTGATGTCCGATGTGCGTGAAGCGCTGAACGCCGGTACCGGCGAGACTACGGAAGCGGATAACGCCATTGCCTCGGCGGCGGCGCGTGTGGAACGCGAGACTTCCAGCGGTGGTCCGCGGATCAACCCTAACAGTATGGCGGCGCTCGGGATCGAGGTGATCGACGTGCGTATCAAGCAGATCAACCTGCCAACCGAAGTATCGGACGCGATCTACCAGCGTATGCGCGCCGAGCGTGAAGCGGTTGCTCGCCGTCATCGCTCTCAGGGTCAGGAGCAGGCCGAGAAAATCAAGGCGGCGGCCGATTATGAGGTCACTCGTACGCTGGCGGAAGCTGAGCGTCAGGGTCGAATCCTGCGCGGTGAAGGGGATGCCGACGCGGCTAAACTGTTCGCCGGTGCGTTTAGTCAGGATCCGGCTTTTTATGGTTTTATTCGTAGCCTGCGAGCCTATGAGAATAGCTTTAACAGCACCAATCAGGATGTGCTGGTGCTGAGTCCCGACAGTGATTTCTTCCGTTATATGAAATCGCCCGAGAAAAGCCTCTCTACTCGTTAAGGTTATTTACCGCCACTATCAAGCCCGTGTTTACGGGCTTTTTTCTGTCTGGAGTTTTTTATGAATGTGAGCATCTGGCTGGCGCTGGGGTTGGTGCTAATCATGGAAGGGTTGGGGCCGTTGCTGTTTCCACGTATCTGGCGGCGGATGATCCTGACCATGGCACAGTTGCCCGATAATGTTTTGCGCCGGTTTGGCGGGGGTATTGTGGTTGCCGGCTGTGTGATCTACTACATGTTGCGTAGTCGGGCAGGCGGCTGAAATTTCCGCTAAAAATGTGCGCAAACGTGTGCTAAAAGTACTGAAAGCCGCAAGATGAGATGCTAGAATCCTTTTTTAACCAATCTGGTGATTCTTGAGATGGGTAAGAACGTTGTCGTACTGGGCACCCAATGGGGTGACGAAGGTAAAGGCAAGGTCGTAGACCTGCTGACTGAACGGGCCAAATATGTTGTGCGCTACCAGGGTGGTCACAATGCTGGTCACACGCTGGTTATCAACGGTGAAAAAACCGTTCTCCATTTAATTCCCTCAGGTATTCTGCGCGAAAATGTCATCAGCATCATCGGTAACGGTGTGGTGCTGGCGCCGGATGCGCTTCTGAAAGAAATGACCGCACTCGAAGCACGTGGCGTGCCGGTGCGTGAGCGTCTGTTGCTTTCCGAAGCCTGCCCGCTGATTCTGCCTTACCATGTCGCGCTGGATAATGCCCGTGAAAAAGCGCGCGGCGCTAAAGCGATCGGCACCACCGGTCGTGGTATCGGCCCTGCGTATGAAGACAAGGTTGCGCGTCGCGGTCTGCGCGTCGGTGATCTGTTTGACCGGGAAAACTTTGCCGTCAAGCTGAAAGAAATTATGGAATACCATAACTTCCAGCTGGTGCATTACTACAAAGCAGATGCGGTGGATTACCAGAAAACGCTGGACGACGTGTTGGCGGTTGCCGACATCCTGACCGCGATGGTCGTGGATGTTTCCGATCTGCTGCACAAAGCGCATCAGCGTGGCGATCTGGTGATGTTCGAAGGCGCGCAGGGCACGCTGCTGGACATCGACCACGGTACTTATCCGTATGTAACCTCTTCCAACACCACCGCCGGCGGTGTGGCGACCGGTTCCGGTCTGGGGCCGCGTTATGTGGATTACGTGCTGGGTATCGTTAAAGCCTATTCGACCCGCGTTGGCGCTGGTCCGTTCCCGACCGAGCTGTTCGATGACGTTGGCGAGCACCTGTCGCAGAAGGGCAACGAGTTCGGCGCAACGACTGGCCGTCGCCGTCGTACCGGCTGGCTGGATGCGGTCGCGGTGCGCCGCGCGGTGCAGATTAACTCTCTGTCCGGTTTCTGCCTGACCAAGCTGGACGTTCTGGATGGCTTGAAAGAAGTGAAAATCTGCGTCGGCTACCGTATGCCGGATGGCAGCGAGGTGGATGTGACCCCGCTGGCTGCTGAAGGCTGGGAAGGCATTGAGCCGATTTATGAAACGCTGCCGGGTTGGTCTGAAAGCACCTTTGGCGTGAAAGAGTACAGCAAATTGCCGCAGGCTGCGCTGAACTACATTAAACGCATCGAAGAAGTGACCGGTGTGCCGGTGGATATCATTTCCACAGGCCCGGACCGTGAAGAAACCATGATTCTGCGCGATCCTTTCGACGCGTAATCACAATGGTGACTGCATGAAAAAGGACGGGCTTGCCCGTCCTTTTTGCTATCCGCTTGCCGGCAAACATGTTGCCGGCGATGTACGCAGCCTGCGATAAACCCGTTAGTCTTCGTCGTTCGTCGCCTGCGCTTTGGCGTTCAGCGCATCCAGCAGTTTGTTGTGAATATTGCCGAAGCCGCCGTTGCTCATGACCAGAATATGATCGCCAGGTTGAGCGGTTTTGCTGATCATCTCCACCAGCGTGTCGATATCCGCGCTCCAGTAGGCTGGCTGAACGCAGGCGTCAGCCACTTCAGCCACCTGCCAGGGAATATGTTGGGGCTGGAACAGGAAGACACCGTCAGCGCGGCCCAGTGCCGGTGCTAACTCGTTTTTGCAATGACCCATTTTCATGGTGTTGGAGCGAGGCTCCAGCACGGCGAGAATCCGCGCGGTGCCTCCCACCTTGCTGCGTAGTGCGGCCAGCGTGGCGAGGATCGCGGTCGGGTGATGGGCAAAATCGTCATAGACCGACACGCCGTGCGCGGTGCCGCGTAGTTCCAGCCGGCGACGGGCGTTAATGAAACCGCCCAGCGCGCGGCAGGCTTCTTCCGGCGGGACGCCGACATGGCGCGCCGCGGCGATCGCCATCAGGCCGTTATGCATGTTGTGTTCGCCCACCAGATTCCAGGTGACTTCCCCGACCAGTTGGTCGTTGAGGTACACCTGAAACACGCTGGCGTCGGTGGTGACCTTTTTCGCTTTCCAAATGCCTTCCTCACCCACCAGTTCCTGTTCGCTCCAGCATCCCATGCCCATCACCTGTTTCAAATGCAGGTCGTGAGACGGAACGATGATGCGGCCCTTGCCCGGAACCAGACGCACCAGATGGTGGAACTGTTTCTGGATGGCCTTGAGGTCGTCGAAGATATCCGCGTGGTCAAATTCCAGATTATTCAGAATTAGCGTGCGCGGGCTGTAGTGCACAAACTTGGAACGCTTGTCGAAGAAGGCGCAGTCATACTCGTCCGCTTCCACCACGAAGAACGGGCTTTCGCCCAGACGGGCGGAGACGGTGAAGTTGCCCGGCACGCCGCCGATGACGAATCCCGGCTGGTAGCCGCAGTCTTCCAGAATCCAGGTCACCATGCCGGCGGTGGTGGTTTTGCCGTGGGTGCCGGCGACGGCGATAACCCAGCGTTCGCGCAGCACGTGATCATGAAGCCATTGCGGACCGGACATATAAGGGATATTTTGTTCCAGCACCGCCTCAACGCAGGGATTGCCACGGGTCATGGCATTGCCAATGATGACCAGATCCGGAGCCGGGTCCAACTGCGCAGGGTCGTATCCCTGGATAAGGGTAATCCCTTGTTCTTCCAGTAAGGTACTCATTGGCGGATAGACGTTAGCATCCGAACCGGTTACCTGATGTCCTTGTGATCGGGCCAGCAACGCCAGTCCTCCCATGAAGGTGCCACAGATTCCTAAAATATGAATACGCATACGTTTTCCATCTATATTCAGAGAGTCTGCCGTCCATTCTAACGCCTGGAATACGTCATAAGAAATGGATTTGCTAGGTACTCGCTTTCTCTTTGGGCTACACTGCAGACGCAAACGCTGGCGGTACAAAAATGAAACCGCTTTTCATTCGTAGATTCTGGAATAGTGTTATGAAAACGTTAGGCGAATTTATCGTCGAAAAACAGCACGATTTCTCTCACGCCACTGGTGAGCTGACTGCGCTGCTGTCGGCCATCAAACTGGGTGCGAAGATTATCCACCGCGACATCAACAAAGCTGGTCTGGTGGATATTCTGGGCACCAGCGGCGTTTCCAACGTTCAGGGCGAAGTGCAGATGAAGCTCGATCTGTACGCCAATGAAAAGCTGAAAGCGGCGCTGAAAGCACGTGGCGAGGTGGCTGGGATTGCTTCCGAAGAAGAAGACGAGATCGTTATCTTCGACGGTGAGCGCGCCGAAAACGCCAAATACGTGGTATTGATGGACCCGCTGGACGGTTCCTCCAATATCGACGTAAACGTCTCTGTCGGAACCATTTTCTCTATTTACCGCCGCATCACCCCGCTGGGTATGCCGGTGCGCGAAGAGGATTTCCTCCAGCCCGGCCACAAGCAGGTGGCTGCCGGTTATATCGTGTACGGCTCTTCCACCATGCTGGTGTACACCACCGGTCATGGCGTGCATGCCTTCACTTATGACCCGTCGCTGGGGGTATTCTGCCTGTCTCACGAACGTGTGTGTTTCCCGGAGAAAGGCAACATGTACTCCATCAATGAGGGGAACTACATTAAATTCCCGCAGGGTGTGAAGAAGTACATCAAATACTGCCAGGAGCAGGATGAGGCGACTCAGCGCCCGTATACCACCCGTTATATCGGTTCGCTGGTGGCGGATTTCCACCGTAACCTGTTGAAAGGCGGTATTTATCTCTATCCGAGCACGGCCAGCTATCCGGAAGGGAAACTGCGTTTGCTGTACGAATGCAACCCGATGGCGTTCCTGGCGGAACAGGCGGGCGGCAAAGCCAGCGATGGTAAAAACCGTATTCTGGACATCACACCGAAGAAACTGCATCAGCGTGCGCCGTTCTTCGTCGGCAACACGTCGATGGTGGAAGATCTGGAAGGGTTCCTGCGCGACTATCCGGACGCGTAAATTCACGCCAGCAGTTTAATTCAGGCCCGCCAATGCGGGCCTGAGTCGTTTATGGCGTTGATAGCATCAGGAAAGGACGTGGTGTGAAACACTGAGCCTGATTTACTGCGGCCTGTCGAGTTGCTGCTCGAACCAGCTTTCCAGAATAATCACGGCGGAGGCGGCGTCCACACTGCCTTTGTCCAGCGCCCGAAACCCGCCGCGCTCGAACAGGTCTGCCCGCGCTTCTACGGTACTGAGCCGCTCGTCGTGCAGCTCAACCTTGACGCTGAAACGGCCATGCAGGCGCTGGGAAAACTTGCGCGCCCGGGCGGTCAGTGGTTGCTCGGTGCCGTCCATGTTCAGCGGTAAGCCGACGATAACCAGCGCGGGCTGCCACTCGTTGAGCAGTTTTTCCACTTTCTGCCAGTCGGGCACGCCGTCCTGCGCTTTCAGCGACGTCAGCGGGCGAGCGGTGCCGGTGATCTCCTGACCGATGGCGACGCCGATGCTGCGGGTGCCGAAGTCGAAAGCCAGCAAAGTACGATTTCCCATCAGGCGTGCCCCGCTTCGGCGGCGATATTATGAATGTCCACGCCCAGTTTTTTAGCGGCAGCGCGCCAGCGCTCGGCAATCGGGGTGTGGAACAGCAGATGATGGTCCGCCTGCACCGTCAGCCAGGCATTTTCCAGCAGTTCGTTTTCCAACTGACCGCTTTCCCAGGCGGAATAACCCAGCGCCACCAGCGTATTGCGCGGTTGCTCCGGCGTGCCCAACGTTTCCAGCACATCTTTTGAGGTGGTGATCATGGTTTCGTCGGAAATGCTGATGCTGGACGCGAAGCCAGGAAGCGGCGTATGCAGGATAAAACCACGATCGTCCGCCAGCGGGCCGCCGGAAAAGACCGGTTTGTCGAGGCGAATCGCCGTATCCCGCGGGTTAGGCGTGATTTTCAGCTTTTTGAGGATATTTTCGACGGTGAACTGTTCCATTGGCTTGTTGATGATAAGGCCCATGGCGCCGTCCTCATTGTGCTCGCAGATGTAAATCACCGTCCGCCTGAACACGGGGTCCAGCAGAGAGGGCATCGCAATCAGAAAATGGTGCTGTAAATTCATCGTCTTATTATCGCTTCTCTGTCGGAGTAGATGTTTCCGGTTCGCCGCCGGGCAGCGAACCGGGCAGGGATACATCACCGACCGGGATACGGTCCGTGTATCGTTAACGCTGAGCCAGCCGGCGCTCAATGGCGTCCATCAGCATGCCGGTAATAGAGACATCTGGATAAGCCGCTTCAATTTCACGCACGCAGGTCGGGCTGGTGACGTTGATTTCAGTCAGGCGGTCGCCGATGATGTCCAGTCCGACGAAGATCAGTCCCTTCTGTTTCAGCACCGGCGCTACGGTACGGGCAATCTGCCAGTCGCTTTCGCTGAGCGGGCGGGCTTCGCCGCGGCCGCCGGCCGCCAGGTTGCCGCGGGTTTCACCGCTTTTCGGGATACGGGCCAGACAGTAGGGCACCGGCTCGCCGTCCACCACCAGCACGCGCTTGTCGCCGTCTTTGATGGCGGGCAGGTAATTCTGCGCCATGCAGTAACGACTGCCGTGTTCGGTCAGGGTTTCGATGATCACTGATACGTTGGCATCTTCCGGTTTCAGGCGGAAAATCGACGCGCCGCCCATGCCGTCGAGCGGCTTGAGGATCACGTCGGTATGTTGCTGATGGAACGCACGCAGTCGGTCGGCGTTGCGGGTCACCAACGTGTCCGGCGTTAGTTGTGGGAACCAGGCGGTGAACAGTTTCTCGTTGCAGTCGCGCAGGCTCTGCGGTTTATTGACGATTAGCGTCCCTTTCTCTTCCGCACGCTCCAGAATATAGGTGGCGTAGATGAATTCGGTGTCGAACGGCGGGTCTTTACGCATCAGCACCGCGTCCAGTTCATGCAGGGCGATGTCCTGCGTCGCGCCGAAGTCGTACCAGCCGTTGTAGTCGTACTGAACGCTCAGAATACGGGTCGTAGCGCGAGCTTCACCCGCATGCAGGTAGAGATCGCCCATTTCCATATAGTGCAGTTCCCAGCCGCGACGCTGCGCTTCCTGCAACATTGCAAAGCTGGTGTCTTTCTTGATATTGATGGACGAAATTGGGTCCATCACGATACCGAGTTTAATCATTGTTATCTCCTTTACCCCAGATCGCCGAATCGTACCTGCAGCGCGGTGATTGCGGTGAGCGCGGTGGTTTCTGTTCGCAGAACGCGAGGCCCCAGCAGAATATCAGTAAAACCCTGGGTTGCGGTCATGGCGATTTCGTCCGCCGACAACCCGCCTTCCGGGCCAATCAGCAGCCGGATGCGCGATACCGGCAACGGCAGCGTGTTGATACTGTTCGCCGCCCGCGGATGCAGATTCAGTTTTAACCCATTGTCCGGTTCCGCGCACCAGCTTTCCAGCGTCTGGACGGGGCGAATTTCCGGCACGCGGTTTCTGCCGCATTGTTCACAGGCGGCAATGGCGATTTTCTGCCACTGAGTGATTTTCTTCTCCAGCCGTTCGCCGTCCAGTTTGATGCCGCAGCGTTCGGAGAGCAGCGGGGTGATGACATTTACCCCCAGCTCAATGGATTTTTGGATGGTGAACTCCATTTTCTCGCCGCGCGACATCACCTGGCCCAGGTGCAGGTGCAACGGCGATTCCCGATCTTCGGTCTGCCCGGCGGCATAACGGACCCGCACGCTTTTTTTCCCTGCCTGCAAAATCTCGGCGTCAAATACCTGATTGCTGTCGTCGAACAGCTGCAGCGCCTGTCCGGCGTTCATGCGCAGCACTCGGCCCACATGGTTGGCGGCGTCTTCGCTCAGGTCCGTCTCTCCCCCCTGCGGGGCAAGCGTATCGGGATGAAAAATACGCGGTATTCGCATGAATAATCTGGCCTTACGTGGTTATCAGTCGGATGGGCGAATGGCCCGACGGACGTCAGCCACCGTGCGGCGACGGTGGCGACAGCGGCAGGCAATCATTATAAGAGACAAGCCGTTATAGTAGGGAGCGGCGTCAGGGCTGGCAAGCCTGTTGCACGTACGGGTTGTGGTTGCCCTGTACGGCGGCGATGCGTTTTTCGCGGGTGCACTCCCACGCGGTGACCGGATACTGCTTGTTCCAGGCGTCAAACAACTGGGTTTGCTGGCGGGACAGGTTCAGGTTGTAACGGTCGCGCATATAGAAGTAGGTGCGGGCGATCGCGCCGCGGGCGCGTTCGGGCGGCTCCGCCAACTGATTTTTAAAATCAATCTTCATCTCGCACTGGCCGTACTGGCGTTCGCCGCCATTCCACTGGCTGTACATAAAGTTGCCGCGATCGCCGTTCACTTCGCCAATCGCCGGCTGCAGGTTGTGTAAGTCGGTTTCTATCTGGCGGTAAACATCGTCTTTGGTGCAGTTTTTGCGGCCGCCGTCCTGCCAGCATTGGCGCTGATGACCAAACTGCCACGCCGGCACCACGTGTTCCCACTCAATGCGGCTGGCGCGGTTGGCGTCTTTACGCACCTGATAACCGCAGGAAGCCAGGTCCGGCGTCCCTTTTTTGCCCTGCCAGTTGATCTTACAGCCGCAATAGAAGGTACCGGGCGCATCCTGATGGATTTTGGCGGCGGCGGCCTTGGCCTGCGTAAAATTGTTGATGTTCTGACCGGCGGCGGCCAGCGTCGTCAGGCCCGCGCCTAACACAGCGAAAATGACAAGATTGCGAAGCATATTCCAGAATCACCAGCAGGGTTGAAAGTGGGCAGCGTACCTGAAGAACACCATGCAGGCAAACGCAAAAAAGGCAGCATGAAACGCTGGATTTATGGTTTAAACAGAGTTTGTTACGAGGGCGCGTAACCGCTCGCCGCAAGACCGGCAGCGGTATTCCGACTCGCCCCGAACGACCCGGTTATGGCGGCGCAGCGTCAGTTCATGCCGGCGGCAGGCGCACTGATAAGGGAAGGTTTTGCCCTGCACCGAGGCGAGCGCAAACTGGTGGGTCCGGCGGGCGGGCACGTTCAGTACGTTTTCCATCATCCAGCGCCATTCCCGGCCATGCGGCGCGGTTTTGCCGAAACGGGCGTATACCAGCAGATGCGCCAGCTCATGCGGGACGACTTCATCAATAAACGCCTGCTGGTTTTCCTGCAGCAATACCGGATTAAGGCGGATTTCCCACGTTTTTAGCCAGGCGCTGCCGGCGGTGGAGCCGCGTTGCTGATAATTGATGACGGGTTCGGGGTAATCACAGCCCAATACCGTGTTGGCCTGCTGAAGTTTTTCCCGCAAACAGCGCATCACCGCTTGCTGCAGGGCGATAGGGAGTCGTGGCGTGTTCATGCTGGCAGCTTACGGTCTGGGCGGGCCGGATGCAATAATGCCCGCGGCGGCTCTACAATAAAAAACGGCGAAGCAGAGGCTTCGCCGTTTGGCATGACAGCGCGGGTCGATTATTTCAGACCGGCGGCGTCACGCAGTTTTTCTGCCACGTCGGTTTTTTCCCACGGGAATTCCGCACGGCCGAAGTGGCCGTAAGCCGCGGTTTGCTGGTAGATCGGGTGCAGCAGGTCCAGCATCTGGATCAGGCCGTACGGGCGCAGATCGAAGAACTGGCGGACCAAATCGACCAGACGGTCGCTGGACACTTTCTCGGTGCCGAAGGTTTCCACCATGATGGAGGTCGGCTCCGCTACGCCGATAGCGTAGGACACCTGAATTTCACAACGATCCGCCAGACCGGCGGCAACGATGTTTTTCGCCACATAACGGGCGGCGTAGGCAGCGGAACGGTCCACTTTGGACGGGTCCTTGCCGGAGAACGCGCCACCGCCGTGACGTGCTGCGCCGCCGTAGGTATCGACGATGATTTTACGACCGGTCAGGCCGCAGTCGCCCATCGGGCCGCCGATCACGAAACGGCCGGTCGGGTTGATGAAGTATTTGGTATTGGCGGAGAGCCATTCAGACGGCAGAACCGGCTTGATGATCTCTTCCATCACCGCTTCCTGCAGATCTTTCTGCGCGATGGATTCCGAATGCTGGGTAGACAGCACCACCGCATCGATACCGACGATCTTGCCGTTGTCGTATGCGAAGGTCACCTGGCTTTTGGCGTCCGGGCGCAGCCACGGCAGGGTGCCGTTTTTACGCACTTCGGACTGACGCTGTACCAGACGGTGCGCGTAAGTGATCGGCGCCGGCATCAGCACGTCGGTTTCGTTGGTCGCGTAACCGAACATCAGGCCCTGGTCGCCCGCGCCTTGTTCCAGCGGGTCTTTACGGTCAACGCCCTGATTAATATCCGGAGATTGTTTGCCAATCGCGCTCAGTACGGCGCAGGAGTTGGCGTCAAAACCCATCTCGGAGTTGACATAACCAATTTCGCGGACGGTGCGGCGCGTGATTTCTTCGATATCAACCCAGGCGCTGGTGGTAATTTCGCCACCAACTAACACCATACCGGTTTTTACGTAAGTTTCGCAGGCAACCCGCGCTTTGGGGTCCTGCTCCAGAATCGCGTCAAGGACGGCGTCGGAAATCTGGTCAGCGATTTTATCAGGATGTCCTTCGGAGACCGACTCGGACGTAAAAAGGTGTTTAGCCATGAGTTTCTTTACCTTATAAGCTAAAGCCGTTAAGCAATATATACCCGTCGTACTTCAAGTTGCAGGTGTGTTGGCCTTCCTGCAACTCGAATTATTTGGGGTATTAAGTTAATCAGTATAGATGGATTAACATCTGGACGGCTATTCTAGGTCACACTGTAGCCCCATGCCAGCAGTTTTTATGCCGCACGGGCCGGTTGAAGATGTTCATCGGCATCTTTTGCAGAAATGATAGGGTTTTTTACCATTTTCATTTTGCTTTTCCGGGGCCGGATAGGTATAAACGGCGGGCGGTTTTGTTGTCCGTAATTCGGGCGATTCCGGCGCGCTGCGCGACGCTTATCCAGGGTGATGCGCGAGCGTTGGCGACGGGGTTCGGCCCGATACTGTTTGACCATTTTCCTGATGGTTTTTCGTGATAGCCTGACCGCATCATCTGCGGCGAGCGTGGAGGTGATAGGATTAATGATCCGTTGTTTATTGAGTGAGTTGCGCCCGCTGCGCTTTTCTTCTGACGCCATCGCGTCACTGACTCAATCCTTTCCGACATTTGCCCGAAGTTGCCTGTCCCGCAGCGCAACGCAGGACTCCCGAGCTGGCTAACCTGCTTTTTTCTCCGCGCCAGTGAATGCGTTTGCATTCTTCCTGGTGATGTTTTCCCTGGTTTTCACCGACCCGAACCTCGGAGTCTGACATCGTGTTTTACACTAATAAGAGTCATAAAACGGCGGCATACTACTGCCCGTCGGGTTTTTCACTGCCGACGTCGCGCGCTTTTGCCGTGCCGCCGGTGTTTGTTGCGGGAAAAAATGTGATTATTCATCAAGAAGTGGAAGAAGGGGATCGCCATGTCTGACGATATGATTCAACCGTACTCGTCAGCGGCGGGTAAACACGATCATCTGCGCTCCATGCAGGAGGTAGCCATGAATGACCGCGACGCCAGCGAGATGCTGAGAACCTATAATATTGCCTGGTGGGGCAATAACTATTACGACGTCAACGAGCTGGGACACATCAGCGTGTGCCCGGATCCGGATGTGCCGGAAGCGCGCGTTGACCTGGCCAAGCTGGTGAAAACCCGTCAACAGGGCAACCAGCGTCTGCCGGCGCTATTCTGCTTCCCGCAGATTCTGCAGCACCGTCTGCGCTCCATCAACGCGGCGTTTAAACGCGCGCGTGAGTCCTTCGGCTATGAAGGCGGCTATTTCCTGGTATATCCCATCAAAGTTAACCAGCATCGCCGCGTGATTGAATCGCTGATCAATTCCGGCGAGCCGCTGGGACTGGAGGCGGGTTCCAAAGCCGAACTGATGGCGGTGCTGGGCCACGCCGGTATGACCCGCTCCGTAATCGTCTGCAACGGCTATAAAGATCGCGAGTACATCCGTCTGGCGCTGATCGGCGAAAAGCTGGGCCACAAGGTGTATCTGGTCATCGAAAAGATGTCGGAAATCAACATGGTGCTGGAAGAAGCCGAGCGGCTGAACGTGGTGCCGCGTTTGGGCGTGCGCGCTCGTCTGGCATCGCAGGGCTCCGGCAAATGGCAGTCGAGCGGCGGCGAAAAATCCAAGTTCGGCCTGGCGGCGACGCAGGTGCTGCAACTGGTGGAACTGCTGCGCAAGGCCAATCGCCTCGACAGCCTGCAACTGCTGCACTTCCATCTCGGCTCACAGTTGGCGAACATCCGCGATATCGCGACCGGCGTGCGTGAATCGGCGCGTTTCTACGTCGAACTGCACAAGCTGGGCGTCAACATCCAATGCTTTGACGTGGGCGGCGGTCTGGGCGTCGATTATGAAGGAACCCGTTCGCAGTCCGATTGTTCGGTCAACTACGGCCTGAACGAATACGCCAACAACGTCATTTGGGGTATCGGCGACGCCTGTAACGAATACGGCCTGCCGCACCCGACGGTGATCACCGAATCCGGACGCGCCGTCACCGCGCATCACACCGTACTGGTGTCCAACATCATCGGGGTGGAACGCAACGAATTCAGCGAACCGGTAGCGCCGGATGAAGACGCGCCGCGCGCGCTGGAAAGCCTGTGGAATACCTGGCAGGAAATCAAGGAGCCGGGCAACCGTCGCTCTTTACGCGAGTGGCTGCACGACAGCCAGATGGATCTGCACGACATTCACACTCAATACACCCACGGCATGCTGGATTTGACCCAACGCGCGCAGGC
Source organism: Dickeya sp. Secpp 1600 (assembly GCF_003049805.1). Lineage (NCBI taxonomy): Bacteria > Pseudomonadati > Pseudomonadota > Gammaproteobacteria > Enterobacterales > Pectobacteriaceae > Dickeya > Dickeya sp. Secpp 1600. The sequence goes on along the minus strand of NZ_CP023484.1, from coordinate 4,422,099 downwards.
GGAGCAGCTGTATCTCAATATCTGTCAGCAGATTCAGCAGCAGCTTGATCCGAGCAACCGCGCTCACCGGCCGATTATCGATGAACTGCAGGAACGTATGGCGGACAAGCTGTACGTTAACTTCTCGCTGTTCCAGTCGATGCCGGATGCCTGGGGGATCGACCAGTTATTCCCGGTGCTGCCGCTGGAAGGGCTGGACAAGCCGCCGCAGCGTCGCGCGGTGCTGCTGGATATCACCTGTGATTCCGATGGCGCCATCGACCACTATGTCGACGGCGACGGCGTCGCCACCACCATGCCGATGCCGCCGTATGACCCGGAAAACCCGCCGCTGCTGGGCTTTTTCATGGTCGGCGCTTATCAGGAAATTCTCGGCAACATGCATAACCTGTTCGGCGACACCTCCACCGTGGACGTGTTCGTATTCCAGGACGGCACCGTCGAACTGGAAGAGTCGGACGAAGGCAACACCGTGGCCGATATGCTGGAATATGTGCAGTTGGACCCGGACGTGCTGATGTCCCGCTTCCGCGATCAGGTCAAGGAAACCGATCTGGCGCCGGAACTACAAGCACAATTCCTTGAAGAATTTGAAACCGGCTTGTACGGTTATACGTATCTGGAAGACGAATAATATTTCGTACGGAAAGGTTGAGTACTGACGAGGTACTCAACCTTTTTCTTTTTCAGGGTGGCAGAATAGCCGGTTCTGATTGCTCTGCGGAATCGGGTTCCAGTTAGTATGTTGTTGCATACGGCTTATAAATACTTTGATGATAACGTTGTGGCGCAATACCGATACTGAATGTGGTATGGCATTGCGCTTTTCATATTTGATGACAGGAAAGGGTATATGTCTGATCTGAATCGTCAGCGGCTATTTTTTACCAGCTGCTTTTCCTATGCGTTGACCGGTGCGCTGGTTATCGTGACCGGTATGGTCATGGGTGATATCGCCCAGTACTTCAATGTTCCGATAGCCAATATGAGCAATACCTTTACGTTTCTGAACGCCGGTATTTTGCTGTCCATTTTCCTCAATGTGTGGCTGATGGATATTTTCCCGCTGAAAAAACAGTTGGTCTTCGGTTTTGTCCTGATCGTGCTGTCGATCATCGGGCTGTTCGTGGGTAAATCGCTGGCTGTCTTTTCCGTCTGTATGTTTACGCTGGGCGTGGTCAGCGGCATTACCATGTCGATCGGCACCTTCCTGATTACGCAACTGTATTCCGGCCGCCAGCGTGGCGCCCGCCTGCTGTTCACCGATTCGTTTTTCAGTATGGCCGGCATGATTTTCCCGATTGTGGCCGCGGCATTATTGTCCCGCCATTTCGGCTGGTACTGGATTTACGCCTGTATCGGGCTGCTGTACGTGGCGATTCTGGTGCTGACGCTGTTGTCTGACTTCCCCGCCATCGGCACGGATAAAACCAGCGCTCAGAAAACGGCTGTCGAGACGGAAAAATGGGGCATGGGCGTGGTATTTCTGTCGATCGCCGCGCTGTGCTACATCCTGGGACAACTGGCGTTTATCCAGTGGGTGCCGGAATATGTGACCAAATCCTTTGGCATGAGCATCGGCGATGCCGGCGAACTGGTCAGCAGTTTCTGGACGTCATACATGATCGGCATGTGGGTGTTTAGCTTTGTGCTCAAGTTCTTTGATTTGCAGCGCGTCGTTACCGTACTGGCTATTCTGGCCGCCGGGGCGATGTACCTGTTCGTGAGCAGCGATCAGCCCCAACTGCTGAAATACTTCATCTTCGGCCTGGGCTTTATTTCCAGCGCTATCTACACCACGCTGATTACGCTGGGTTCCCAGCAGACTAAAGTGCCGTCGCCGAAACTGGTGAACTTCATTCTGACCTGCGGAACGGTCGGGACCATGCTGACCTTTATCGTCACCGGGCCGATCGTACAACACTTTGGCGTGCATGCCGCACTGGTGACCGCCAACGGCCTGTATTTTGTGGTGTTCGTGATGTGCTTCCTGCTGGGGCTGGTGACCCGTCACCGCCTGCACGGGCATGAGGCCGCCGCGCATTAATCGGGGATAAACTCCGGCCAGTAACACCAAAAGGCATCCCTGGGGATGCCTTTTTTTATCAATCTTTCTGATGGATGCCGCGTGATTGTTTAGCGGACGCGATCGCCCCGAGCCAGACGAACCGCCGCCCCGGTGAGTGCTGCGATTATATCCGTGCAAAATTATACCGCCCAAATGTAATGAAAAATCGCGGGCGTAAACAGGCAAAGCTGCTACATCGTGTGAGCTGGAACGAATAAAACCGCCCTGATAAAGCGAAAAGCCTGCTATCCGGCCTGCATGTCAGCAGATCCGTGCGTTTTTTCCGCTTGCTGTTCCATGTGCAATCGGCTGGGTTTTCATGTACATTTGTGGATATCTTTTCTTTGCCTTTTTGAGCTAACACATTGATTAATATGTTTTATGTTCGACAGGCAACTGTTCAATCCGATCTGGAGTAAAGCATGTCCTCTCGTAAAGAACTTGCCAATGCTATCCGTGCGTTGAGTATGGATGGCGTGCAGAAGGCCAAATCTGGTCATCCGGGCGCACCGATGGGTATGGCGGATATCGCCGAAGTCCTGTGGCGTGACCATTTGAACCACAATCCGGCCAACCCGCACTGGGCCAACCGTGACCGCTTCGTGCTGTCCAACGGCCACGCATCCATGCTGATCTACAGCCTGCTGCACCTGACCGGTTACGATCTGCCGATTGAAGAACTGAAAAACTTCCGTCAGCTGCACTCCAGAACGCCGGGTCACCCGGAAGTGGGTTATACGCCGGGCGTGGAAACCACCACCGGCCCGTTGGGCCAGGGGATCGCCAACGCAGTCGGTATGGCGATTGCCGAGCGCACGCTGGCGGCGCAGTTCAACCGTCCGGGTCATGACATCGTTGACCACCACACCTATGTGTTCCTGGGTGACGGTTGCATGATGGAAGGGATTTCCCATGAAGTCTGTTCGCTGGCCGGGACCCTGAAACTGGGCAAACTGGTCGCCTTCTACGATGACAACGGCATTTCCATCGACGGCCACATCGAAGGCTGGTTTACCGATGACACCGCCGCCCGTTTCGAATCCTACGGCTGGCATGTGGTGCGCGGTGTTGACGGCCACGACGCCGACGCTATCCAGCGCGCCATCAAAGAAGCGCAGAGCGTGACCGACAAACCGTCGCTGCTGCTGTGCAAGACCGTGATCGGTTTCGGTTCGCCGAACAAGGCCGGCACCCACGATTCCCACGGTGCGCCGCTGGGCGACGCCGAAGTGGCCGCCACCCGCGAACAGCTGGGCTGGAAATACGGTCCGTTTGAAATCCCGGCTGATATCTACGCCGCCTGGGATGCCCGCCAAGCCGGTCAGAGCAAAGAAGCGGCCTGGCAACAGGCGTTCAACGCTTACGCCAGCGCTTATCCGGAACTGGCTGCCGAATTCACCCGTCGCGTTAGCGGCGAACTGCCGGCTAGCTGGCAGGCGGAGTCGGCTAAGGTGATCGAACAACTGCAGGCCAATCCGGCCAAGATCGCCAGCCGTAAAGCCTCGCAAAACGCGCTGGAAGCCTATGGCAAGCTGTTGCCGGAATTCCTGGGCGGTTCCGCCGACCTGGCGCCGAGCAACCTGACCATTTGGTCCGGTTCCAAAGCGTTGAATGAAGACCCGGCGGGCAACTACATCCACTACGGCGTGCGCGAATTCGGCATGACCGCTATCGCCAACGGTATCTCGCTGCACGGCGGCTTCGTGCCGTACACCGCGACCTTCCTGATGTTCGTTGAATATGCCCGTAACGCGGTGCGTATGGCGGCGCTGATGAAAGTGCGCAGCATCTATGTCTACACCCACGACTCTATCGGTCTGGGCGAAGACGGCCCGACCCACCAGCCGGTGGAACAGCTAGCCAGCCTGCGCGTGACGCCGAACATGAGCACCTGGCGCCCGGCGGATCAGGTAGAAACCGCGGTGGCCTGGAAATACGCCATTGAGCGCAAAGACGGCCCGACGGCGCTGATCCTGTCTCGTCAGAACCTGGCGCAGCAGGATCGTACCGCTCAGCAGTTGGCGGACGTCGCCAAAGGCGCCTATGTGCTGAAAGACAGCGGCGGCCAGCCGCAGCTGATTCTGATCGCGACCGGTTCTGAAGTGGAACTGGCGGTTGCCGCCTGGCAGAAACTGACCGACGAAGGCGTTAAGGCGCGCGTGGTGTCCATGCCGTCTACCGATGCGTTCGACAAACAGGATGCGGCCTACCGTGAAGCGGTACTGCCGTCTGCTGTGGCTGCCCGTGTGGCGATCGAAGCCGGCATCGCTGACTACTGGTACAAATATGTCGGTCTGAATGGCGCGATTGTCGGTATGGAAAGCTTTGGCGAATCCGCGCCGGCAGAAAAACTGTTCGACGTATTTGGCTTCACCACCGACAACGTGGTTGCGAAGGCGAAAGCATTGCTGAAATAAGCACATCGCTTTGTTAGCCTCTCATGCAAGGCCGGGATCGTCTCCCGGCCTTTTTTGATCCCGTCAGCTTTTTGGTAGCAAACCGTGCGGTAATTTTTTGACGCAGATCACTCTTCTGGCATCCACCCTGTCGCCATATTTCCTTTGACCGGCAATTCGTTTATGCTAGCTGAAGCGTTTCAGTTGTTGGTGTGACAGCATTTGGCCGTCGGGATCCCAATCGGATCCGGTTCGCAGCCCACCGCGCGCAACAAGCGGTTTATTCCTGACGACGTACTGATTATTCTATGATGCGCGATGCTTTTATCACTACACAGGGAATTTCATGACAATCCGTATTGCGATAAACGGTTTTGGTCGCATAGGTCGTAGCGTACTGCGCGCGTTGTATGAGTCCGGTCGGCGGGCCGAGATTGCGGTAGTGGCGATTAACGAACTGGCCAACGCCGAAGGGATTGCCCACCTGCTTAAATACGACAGCAGTCATGGCCGCTTTTCGTGGGATGTGCGTCAGGAATGCGATCGTTTGTCGGTAGGGGATGACACTATCCGCCTGTTGCATGAGCCGGACCTTCGTTCCCTGCCGTGGGGGGAGCTTGGCGTCGATATCGTGCTGGATTGCAGCGGGGTATATGGCAGTCGCGCCGATGGCGAAGCCCATCTGACGGCGGGGGCGAAGAAAGTGTTGTTCTCCCACCCCGGCGCGCCGGATCTCGACGCCACCATCGTGTACGGCGTCAACCATCCGGATTTGCAGCCGGTTCACCGTCTGGTGTCCAACGCGTCCTGCACCACCAACTGTATTATTCCGATTATCAAGCTGCTGGACGATGCGTACGGCATCGAGAGCGGCACCGTCACCACGATCCATGCATCGATGAACGACCAGCCGGTGATTGACGCTTATCACCATGACCTGAGGCGCACCCGTGCGGCCAGCCAGTCGATCATCCCGGTGGACACCAAACTGGCGGTGGGCATTACCCGTTTCTTTCCGAAATTTGAAGACCGTTTTGAGGCGATTTCGGTGCGGGTGCCGACCATCAATGTGACGGCCATTGACCTGAGCGTCAGTGTGAAAAACGCGGTAAACGTAAGTGAAATCAATACGCTGTTTCGTCAATCAGCGCAGAATACATTTCGTGGTATAGTTGACTATACCGATTTGCCGTTGGTTTCCGTGGATTTCAACCATGACCCGCATAGCGCGATTGTGGATGGAACGCAAACCCGGGTCAGCGGAGGGCATCTGATCAAGACGCTGGTCTGGTGCGATAACGAATGGGGCTTTGCCAACCGGATGTTGGATACAACTCGGGCGATGGCGGCCTGCGGTTTCTGATAGGCGGCGCCGGGAGACCGACGCCTCACTCAAGCAACTTTAAAGAGAATCAACAAGAGGATTCACCATGGCTGTAATTAAGATGACCGACCTGGATCTGGCTGGCAAACGCGTGCTGATCCGTGCGGATCTGAACGTGCCGGTTAAAGATGGCAAAGTGACGTCTGACGCCCGTATCCGCGCTTCCCTGCCGACCATTGAAATCGCCCTGAAGCAGGGTGCCCGCGTGATGGTGACATCCCACCTGGGCCGTCCGACCGAAGGTGAGTACAACGAAGAATTCTCCCTGCTGCCGGTCGTGAACTACCTGAAAGATCGCCTGTCTTCACCGGTGCGTCTGGCGAAAGACTACCTGGACGGCGTTGACGTAGCGGAAGGCGAACTGGTTGTGCTGGAAAACGTCCGCTTCAACAAAGGCGAGAAGAAAGACGACGAAGTCCTGTCCAAAAAATACGCCGCGCTGTGCGACGTGTTCGTGATGGATGCGTTCGGTACCGCGCACCGCGCCCAGGCTTCTACCCACGGCGTGGGCAAATTCGCGCCGATCGCCTGTGCCGGTCCGCTGCTGTCCGACGAACTGGAAGCGCTGGGCAAAGCGCTGGGCAACCCGGCCCGTCCGATGGTCGCTATCGTGGGCGGTTCTAAAGTTTCCACTAAACTGACCGTGCTGGACTCGCTGTCCAAAATCGCTGACCAGCTGATCGTCGGCGGCGGTATCGCCAATACCTTCGTGGCCGCTCAGGGCCATAACGTCGGTAAATCGCTGTATGAAGCAGAACTGATTCCGGAAGCGAAGAAACTGCTGGAAACCTGTGATATTCCGGTACCGAGCGACGTTCGCGTTGCTACGGAATTCTCCGAAACTGCCACGGCGACATTGAAATCCGTTGCCGCCATTAAAGATGATGAACAGATTCTGGACCTGGGCGATGTGTCCGCAGAGCGTCTGGCTGAAATTCTGAAAAACGCCAAAACTATTCTGTGGAATGGCCCGGTCGGCGTATTCGAATTCCCGAACTTCCGTAAAGGTACGGAAATCATCGCCAATGCCATCGCCAACAGCGACGCGTTCTCCATCGCTGGCGGCGGCGATACGCTGGCGGCGATCGATCTGTTCGGCATTGCCGACAAGATCTCCTATATTTCTACCGGTGGCGGCGCTTTCCTGGAGTTCGTGGAAGGTAAAAAACTGCCGGCGGTGGTAATGCTGGAAGAGCGCGCTCGTCAGTAAGCGGTTTTAATCCGTTATCCGAAGCGGGAAACACGCCCGCTTCCGGTTGCCCGGTCAGCGGCCGGGCAACCAGCAAGTAAATCGTGCAGTAAAGCGTAATGATGCCGGCACAATCGCGGTTATGTCGGTAAGTAGCAACAGACAAATCTCTAACCCTCCACGGCCAACGAAACAGGACACGTGACATGTCTAAAATCTTTGATTTCGTAAAACCTGGTGTCATCACGGGTGATGACGTTCAGAAAGTATTCGCAATTGCCAAAGAAAACCACTTTGCATTGCCGGCGGTTAACTGTGTCGGTACCGACTCTATTAACGCCGTTCTGGAAGCCGCAGCCAAAGTGCGCGCGCCGGTAATCGTTCAGTTCTCCAACGGCGGCGCTGTATTTACCGCTGGTAAAGGTTTGAAAGCTGAAGGTCAGCAGGCGGCAATTCTGGGTGCGATTTCTGGCGCTCACCATGTACATCAGTTGGCTGAGCATTATGGCGTGCCGGTGATTCTGCACACTGACCATTGCGCGAAGAAACTGCTGCCGTGGCTGGACGGCCTGCTGGACGCCGGCGAGAAGCACTATGCCGCCACGGGTAAACCGCTGTTCTCTTCCCACATGATCGACCTGTCTGAAGAATCTCTGGAAGAAAACATCGAGATTTGCAGCAAGTATCTGGCGCGTATGGCCAAACTGGACATGACGCTGGAAATCGAACTGGGTTGCACCGGCGGCGAAGAAGACGGCGTGGACAACAGCCATCTGGACAACTCCGCGCTGTATACCCAGCCGGAAGACGTGGCTTACGCCTACGAAAAACTGAACGCCATCAGCCCGCGTTTCACCATCGCGGCGTCCTTCGGCAACGTACACGGCGTGTACAAGCCGGGTAACGTTCAGCTGACGCCGAAAATCCTGCGCAACTCTCAGGAATTCGTGTCCAAAAAATTCAACCTGCCGCACAACAGCCTGGATTTCGTATTCCACGGCGGTTCCGGTTCTTCTGCGGAAGAAATCGCCGAAGCGGTCAGCTACGGTGTGGTGAAGATGAACATCGACACCGACACCCAGTGGGCGACCTGGGAAGGCATCCTGAACTACTACAAGAAAAACGAAGGCTATCTGCAGGGCCAGCTGGGCAACCCGGAAGGCAGCGACAAGCCGAACAAGAAATACTATGACCCGCGTGTCTGGCTGCGTGCCGGTCAGGCGAGCATGGTAGCTCGTCTGGAAAAAGCGTTTAAAGAACTGAACGCGATCGACGTGCTGTAATTTTCTCAGTATGGTTTGACTAAGGCTCCTACGGGAGCCTTAATTTTATCTGCGCACAGATGACGCTAATAACGCTAACAGGAGCGAACAGATGGAAGAACTCAACGTAGCCGAAAGCATGGGTCGCCTGCAGTCATGGCTGGTAAACAACCAACATATCTTGCTGCAGTACGCGGTAAATATTGTCGCTTCGCTGGTGATCCTGTGCATCGGGATGCTTATCGCCCGCATTATGTCGAACACGATAAACCGGCTGATGGTGGCTCGCGGCATCGACGTCACGGTGGCGGATTTTCTGTCCGCGCTGGTGCGCTACGGTATCATCGCTTTTACGTTGATCGCGGCGTTAAGCCGGGTCGGGGTGCAGACCGCATCGGTCATTGCCGTACTGGGCGCCGCCGGCCTGGCGGTCGGTCTGGCGTTGCAAGGCTCGCTGTCGAACTTTGCCGCCGGGGTGCTGCTGGTGGTGTTCCGGCCGTTTCGTACCGGCGAATCGGTGGATCTGGGCGGAGTCGCCGGTACGGTGACGCAGGTGCAGATTTTCTCCACCACGCTGCTGACCGCCGACGGTAAAGTCATCGTGGTGCCGAACGGCAAGATTATCGCCGGCAATATCACCAACAGTTCCCGTGAGCCGGATCGCCGCACCGAAATTATTGTCGGCGTGGCGTATGACGCGGATATCGATGTGGTGAAAAAGGTGCTGGGCGACATTGTGGCGGCGGATACGCGCATCCAGCAGGATAAGGGCGTCACCATTCGTTTAAATGAAATGGGCGCTTCCTCGCTCAATTTCGTCGTGCGGGTATGGACCACCAACGGCGATGCGGCGGCGGTGTACTGGGACCTGCTGGAAAGCTTCAAACGCGCGTTGGATGAACACCGTATCGGTATTCCCTACCCGCAGATGGACGTGCACCTGCATCAGACCGCTTCTTCGGCGCAGACGGGCTCCCAGGGCGCGCCTACGCTGTAACAACACGCCTCCGGTCGGCACCTGATGACGGTGCGGAGGCGGTTTCCTCTATTGCATCACATAAAATGCTGTTTCATGATGGTCCCCGTCCCGTCAGAGGTTGATGTCCTGACGGGCGTTATGATGAGGAAGATCAGACGTGATAAATGAACATAGCATTGATGAAGAGGGGAAGGCGGAAAAGCCGCTGGGTAGCCAAAGCCTGTTTCGCGGTTTGCAGTTGATCGAAATACTGAGCGATTACCCCAACGGGTGCCCGCTGGCGCGGATTGCCGAGTTGTCCGGCATGAACAAAAGCACCGTCCACCGTTTGTTGCAAGGGCTGGCCGGGTGCGGTTATGTCGCGCCGGCACGGCAGCCGGGCAGCTATCGTCTGACCACCAAGTTCATCGCTATCGGGCAGAAGGCGCTTTCGTCGCTGAATGTGTTGCACGTGGCGGCGCCGCACCTTGAAGAACTCAACCTGACGGTGGGCGAGACCGTCAATTTTTCAACCCGTGAAGACGACCACGCCATCCTGATTTACAAGCTGGAACCCACCACCGGCATGATGCGTACCCGTGCTTATATCGGCCAGCATATGTCTCTGCACAGTTCGGCGATGGGCAAGATTTTCATGGCCTATGGCGCAGATGACTACCCGGCCGAATACTGGCATACCCATCAGGACAGCATTCGTCCGCTGACCGACAATACCATCATCGAACTACCCGACATGGAGCGGGAACTGGCGGAGATTCGTCGCCAGGGGCTGGCAATGGATCGGGAAGAGAATGAACTGGGCGTCTCCTGTATTTCCGCGCCGGTGTTTGATATTCAGCACCGGGTGGTTTATGCCGTTTCCATTTCGCTGTCGATGGCGCGTTTGCAGCAGATTGGCATTGATGCGCTGGTCGCGCCGTTGCAGGAAACCGCCCGGAACATTTCCCACGAGCTGGGCTTTACGCCGTCGGCGTAAGCGTCTTCGTTCGGTTTTCATCCGGTTACGTCATTCTTAACCGGTATTCGGACATTCGCCTATATTGAATGGAGCCTGCCCGCGGTAGGCTTTGTCATTCACTCACATGCAAAGGGGATAACGTGAAGCTGAAAGTTCTGGCACTGACCACTCTGCTTGGTATTGGTCTGTCGTCGATGACGGTTCAGGCCGGCAATGAATTACCCAGCGGGCCGCACATCGTGACTTCCGGCACCGCCAGCGTCGATGCGACGCCGGATATCGCCCGGCTGGCGATAGAAGTCAGCGTTTCATCCAAGGATGTGGCCGACGCCAAAAAGCAGGTGGATGAGCGGGTCGCGCAATATTTTGCTTTTCTTGATAAAAGCGGTATCGATAAAAAAGATATTAACGCCGCCAACCTGCGCACGCAGCCGGAGTACGACTACCTGAAAAACGGCGGTTCGGTGCTGAAAGGCTACCGGGCGGTGCGCCAGGTGGAGGTGACATTACGCCAGTTGGACAAACTCAACGAACTGCTGGACGGCGCGCTCAAGTCCGGTCTTAACGAGATTCGGGCGGTGGATCTGGGCGTCGCCAATCCGGACGCCTACCGCGAGCAGGCGCGCAAAAAAGCGATAGAACAGGCAACGCAGCAGGCGCAGTCGCTGGCTAGCGGGTTTAACGCCGCGCTGGGGCCTGTTTACAGCATCCGCTATCACGTCGCCAATTATCAGCCGGTGCCGGTCGCCCGCATGTTTAAAACGGCCGACATGGTGGCGCAAAGCGAAGTCTCTCAGACCTACGAACAACAGACTATTCACTTTGACGATCAGGTGGATGTGGTGTTTGAACTGCAACGCGCCCCCTGAGCCGGGCGCGGCGCAGCCCTAAAATAGACTGAATAGGGCTGCGGTTTTTAACGTCAGGACTGGCGCAGAACCTGACGCCCATGCGTGAGCAGGGCGTCGGTGACCTGCCGCATCATCCGGCTTTCCGGTGCAAAACGATGCCAGTACAGCATGCGGCGCTGGAACAGTCCCGGCGTCAGGTCGATCAGCTCGCCATTGGCCAGTTCTCTCTCGATTTGCAAATGGGGGATCATACAGCAGGTGGTGCCCTGACGAGCGAGCTGAACGAAGGCTTCGGACGAGTTAACGATGTGGCAGGGTACGCTGCCGGGCGGCAGATCGAAGTTCTGCTGCAAAAACGCCTGATGCATGTCATCCAGATGGTCGAACGCCACCACCGGCGCGCGCAGCAACGCGGAGCGGGTCACGCCGTTCGGGAAGTAACGGTTGGCGAATCCCGGCGACGCGACGAACAGGTAGTCCAGCGCGCCCAGTTTATCCACCAGACAGCTTGGCAACGGCTGAGGCTGAATACTCACCGCGCCCACCACTTCACCCCGGCGCAGGCGCTCCTGGGTGCGGGTTTCATCTTCCACCTGCAGATTCAGCCGGATCGGCGAATCCACCAGCACCGGTTGCAGCGCGGGCAGCAGCCAGGTCGCCAGGCTGTCGGCGTTGACCGCCAGCGACAGCAACAGCGGCGTTTCGCTGCTATTTTCGTTGCCCAGCCACTCTTCTTCCAGCAATTCCACCTGATGCAACAGCGCCAGTAGCTTCTGCCCTTGCTCGGTCGGACGCGGCGGAATCGTTCTCACCAGCAGCGGCTGGCCGAATAGGTTCTCCAGCTGTTTGATGCGCTGCGAGACGGCGGACTGTGTAATACAGAGTTTTTGTGCGGCGCGTTCAAAGCCTCGCTCACGGATCACGGCGTCCAGCGCCTGAAGGGTGCGATAGTCCGGGCGTTTCATGAAGGTGAAGATTCCTTTGCGTAAAAACCATTTCGGCAATATGCCACATTTTTGTGATGCACCGCCGAAAAAAATCGCCTGACTCTGCGCGCGAAGACTGAAATATTGCCGCGCTCAGGGTACAAGCCTCTGCTTTTGAGCATGCCATGCCCTATAATACGCACACGTTTTCGTAGCTACAGGCACAAGCACACCATGACGCAGGATGAACTGAAAAAAGCCGTTGGCTGGGCCGCACTCGACTATGTTCGCCCCGGTACTATTGTTGGCGTGGGCACCGGCTCCACCGCCGCCCACTTTATTGATGCGCTGGGTTCGATCAAGCATCAGATCGAAGGCGCAGTTTCCAGCTCGGACGCTTCCACCGCCAAGCTTAAAAGTTTGGGTATCCCGGTCTTTGACTGCAATGACGTCGATGTGCTCGATGTCTACGTGGATGGCGCGGATGAAATCAACCCGCACATGCAGATGATCAAGGGCGGCGGCGCGGCGCTGACCCGGGAAAAAATCGTGGCGGCGATCGCTCGTCAGTTTGTGTGTATTGTCGATGCGTCCAAACAGGTGGATGTGCTGGGACGTTTTCCGCTGCCGGTGGAAGTGATCCCGATGGCGCGCGCCTACGTGGCCCGCGAACTGGTCAAGCTGGGCGGGCAGCCGGTATACCGCGACGGGGTGATTACCGACAACGGCAACATCATTCTGGATGTGCATAACATGGATCTGTCCGATGCGGTGGCGATGGAAAACCGTATCAATGGGCTGGCCGGCGTGGTGACGGTAGGATTGTTCGCCAATCGCGGCGCGGATGTCGCGCTGGTAGGCTCATCCGACGGGGTGAAAACGGTTCGCCTGAAATAACTCGTTGTTGTTTCTTGCCCACATCCGGTGACGCTAACGGCGGCCGGATTTTTTTATCTAAAAAATCCGGCTATTCTTAACGGCTCATTTTTGGTACTTAATATCAGTTTTTCTTATTTCGCATCATCCCTGTGTGGTCCGGCTGGTGGTTGGCAGTATTTTTTGCCATGAAACCGTCTGAGCGAGGTGGCGCGAAAAAATGGGCAGGCAATCGTTTGTATTGCCGCTTGCGTATTTTTTGTTATGTTTGCAGAGACCGGTTTGCAAACCGTCATATCTGAAGTCTGAAAATAAGGTCGGGAAATGGCAAAGGTATCACTGGAAAAAGACAAGATTAAGTTTCTGCTGCTGGAGGGTGTACACCCGAATGCGCTGGAGAATCTGCGCGCTGCAGGTTACACCAATATTGAATACCATAAGGGGGCGCTTGACCCGGAAGCGCTGAAAGCATCGATTCGCGATGCGCACTTTGTGGGGATTCGATCGCGCACGCATCTGACGGAAGAGGTTTTCGCCGCTGCCGAGAAACTGGTGGCCGTTGGTTGTTTCTGCATCGGCACCAATCAGGTTGAACTGCCGGCCGCGACCAAACGCGGTATTCCGGTCTTCAACGCGCCTTTTTCCAATACCCGTTCCGTGGCCGAACTGGTGATCGGCGAATTGCTGCTGCTGCTGCGCGGCATTCCGACCGCCAACGCCAAAGCTCACCGTGGTATCTGGCACAAACAGGCGGTTGGCTGCTTTGAAGCGCGTGGTAAGAAACTGGGCATTATTGGTTACGGTCACATCGGTACCCAACTGGGTATTCTGGCCGAAAGCCTGGGGATGCACGTTTATTTCTACGATATCGAAAGCAAATTGCCGCTGGGCAACGCCCAACAGGTACGTCATTTGTCCGATCTGCTGAACATGAGCGATGTGGTCAGCCTGCATGTGCCGGAAACCGACAGCACCCAGAATATGATCGGCGCCGAGGAACTGGCGCTGATGAAGCCGGGTTCTATCCTGATCAACGCATCGCGCGGCACCGTGGTGGACATTCCGGCGCTGAGCAATGCGCTTGCCAGCAAGCACCTCTCCGGCGCGGCTATCGACGTGTTCCCGCAGGAACCGGCGACCAATAGCGATCCGTTCCTGTCGCCGCTGTGCGAGTTCGATAACGTGCTTCTGACGCCGCACATCGGCGGCTCTACTGAAGAAGCACAGGAGAACATTGGTGATGAAGTCGCCGGTAAGCTGGTGAAGTATTCCGACAATGGCTCCACGTTGTCTGCCGTCAACTTCCCGGAAGTGTCGCTGCCGACGCACAGCGACCGCGCCAGCCGTCTGCTGCACATTCATGAAAACCGCCCGGGTATCATGACGCAGATTAACCACATTTTTGCCGAGCAGGGCATCAACATTGCGGCGCAGTATCTGCAGACCAGCCCGGAAATCGGTTATGTGGTTATCGATGTGGAAACCGACGGCGCCGACACCGCGCTGCAACTGATGAAATCCATCCCTGGCACCATTCGCGCCCGTTTGCTGTACTAAGTGCGAGTGCCGGCCGGTTGTAACCGATAATTCGGCTTGATGAGGAAGCCAGCCCACCGGGCTGGCTTTTTTTACGCTGGTTTGGCGCTACAGCGTGATCACGACCTTGCCGCGCATATGACCGGCCAGTACGGCATCGTGCGCTTGTTTCAGCGTTGTCGTCGTCAGTCCGTTAAACGTCTGACTGAGGGTGCCCTGCAATTCGCCGCTATCCACCCGTTGCGCCACCTCGCGCAGGATTTCTCCCTGACGCGCGATGTCCGGCGTAGTGAACATGCTGCGGGTAAACATGAATTCCCAGTGCAGCGCCGCGCTTTTCAGCTTAAGTTGGTTCTGGTCCAACGGCCGGGTGTTTTCCACGATGGTGCAGATGTGCCCCATCGGTGCGATTAACCGGCTGATGGCATCCCAATGGCCGTCGGTGTCATTCAGGCAGAAAATGTAATCGACCTGCTCAATATTCTGCTTTTTCAATTCATCCACCAGATGGCGATAATCCACTACCAGATGCGCGCCCCGGTCGCGGCACCATTGTGCGGAGTCGGGACGGGAAGCGGTAGCAATGATCGTCGCTTCGCTGCGCTGCGCCGCCAGAGAAATAGCCAGCGAACCGACGCCGCCGGCGCCGCCGATAATCAGCAGCGTTTTACCTTTAGCCGCGTCCTGAATTTTCAGATGCTCGAATAATCCTTCCCAGGCGGTTAGGGCCGTCAACGGCAGGGCGGCTGCTTCAGCCCAGTCCAGCGTGGCGGGTTTATGCGCGGCTATACGCGCATCGACCAGTTGGTGCGTGCTGTTGCTGCCGGGGCGGGTGATATCGCCCGCATACCAGACTTCGTCCCCAGGTTGAAAACCGCTTACCGCTGAGCCGGCTTTGATCACCACGCCGCTGGCGTCCCACCCAAGAATGCGCGGATGTTGCAGGCCGTCCCGACGCAACCCGGCATGAACTTTGGTATCTACCGGGTTAACCGATACCGCTTTTACGGCTACCAGCAGGTCGTGCTCGCCGGGTTGCGGTAATTCGGCGGTGATTTCTACGAAGTTCTCGGGTTGTCTGGGGTCAACGGCTATTGCTTTTACTGTCATGATGCGTTTTTCCATTGTTACGTGTTGGACTGCATAACAGTGTAGAACCTGTCGATAGTGCTGATAAGATGGACAATTACTAACGAAGTGTTCGGCTATGAAGAACAATTATGTTCAAACAATTACAGGATATGGCGCTATTTACGCTGGTGGCGGAATGCGGCAGTTTTACCGAAGCCGCCAGACAGGCGGGCATGGCCAAGTCGAGCCTTAGCCTGCGCATCAGCCAGTTGGAGCAGTCGCTGGGGCTACGGCTGTTTAACCGCACCACCCGCAAGCTCAACCTGACTTTTGCCGGCGAACGCTATCTGGTGCATTGCCGGGAGATGCGGCAAGCCAGCGAACGCGCCGAGATGGCGATGCAGCATTTGCGCGATAACCCCAGCGGGCGTTTGCGGATCACCAGTCCGGCCGGCTTGGGGGCCACCCTGCTGGCGCGCCTGACCGCGGAGTTTCAGTCGCGCTTTCCGGCGGTCTCGCTGGATATCATTGTTGCCGACCGGGTAATCGATCTGGTGGAGGAAGGGTTTGACGCCGCGCTGCGCACCGGCAAGCCGCAGGATTCTTCGCTGATTGGCCGCTCGCTGGGGCGGGTTCCGCATTATCTGGTCGCGTCGGCCGGGTATCTGGCTGGCTCCGCGCCGATCGCGCATCCGCGTGAATTGCAGTCGCACCGGTGTATTGCACATCGAGCCTGGCCGGAGTGGGGATTTCACCATGAAGCGGAGTATTTCCTCTGGCGGCTGCCGCAGTCGCATATTACCGATAATTTGCTGTATGCCCGAGCCTGCGCGCTGGCCGGCGGCGGCATTACGTTGTTGCCGGAGTTCCTGTGCCGAGAGCAGTTGGACCGTGGCGAGCTGGTCTGCCTGTTGCCTGGGTGGCGGGCGGATACCAACGATCTGTATCTGATTTATCCCGGACGCAAACTGAATTCGCCCGCCCTGAACTGCTTTATTGATTTTGCCCTGAGTTTTGAGGCATTGTGTGATTATTCTGCTCGTTAAGCTGTATCTCGTTCTCCACGGAGCCGGAGATTTGATCACGCGTGATTACACGCTGCCCGTCCGCCTCGTCAGAGAACGTTATTGCTTGCCTTAATGGCTTCAAACCTGGTGGTTTTAAACCTCAGCGGTTTGAAACCGTGAAACCTTAATAACTTCATAGCTTCAAATCTTGCATCTTCTGGCTGCAAACGCGGTTTTTCCGGTTTATGTCCCTGCCACGCATGAATAACTCGGCCAGAAAAAGGAACCTGACCGTTTCTGTTGACCACTTATCAGCAGAGCATGCTACAGTCATCACGGTTTTTCTTTTTTAAAGAAACAACAATGCAATTAAATTAAAATGTTGTTTTGTTTTCCTGCTCCTGTGTGACGTCTGTTGCCTTTTTAGGCGCTTACGTGCAGTGGTCGGTGTTTGTCAGGAAAGAGTGAATGGCGCAAAGCTATACGTGCTTCTGCTGTTGACGCGGCGGAAGTGATCAGCATCCTGTAGTGAAAGTGAGAAATCGGAATGGCAGAACAAAAAGGGAATATCTCTTCCATAAATAACATTCGTCTTGTGACGCTCTTTATCACGCTGTTAACTATTATTCTGATTCTGTTTGCCCTCTCAATTGGTACTGCCAGTTATTTTCTCAAACAGAGTAATGCCTCTCTGGGGCGGGCTAATCTGGTGTCCGAGATCCGTGCCGGGATCAGCAGCAGCATGGACAATTTCCGTGTTTCCCGCCAGTTGCTGGTGCAGGCTGTAGCCGCATCGCGTATTGGTGATAAGGATTCCTACAATCAGGCTTTCAATGAAGGCATGGAACGCATCAAAAGCTCTCAGAAACGCTTTGATGACTATATGGCTCGCACCGATAAGTCGGATGAAGAGAAGGCGCTGGATGCTGACCTGACCACCAATTACACCGCCTATCGGGACAAAGTAATGGTGCCGATGGTGGAGTTTGTGCGTAACGGCGAATTCGAAAGCACCATTGAGCTGGAAACCTCGCTGGCGCGCCAGCTGGATACCAGTTATGCCGTGCAGGTACGAAAGGAAGTGAAATACCTGACGGACCATGCGAACAATATTAATACGCTGGCTTCTGATAATGCTCGTCTGGGGAATATCCTGATGGGCGTGTCGTTCATTCTGTCTATTCTGCTGGCAGCGTTGACTTATCTGGTGATCCGCCGGGCGATTCTGGTGCCGGTCAATGTGCTGATTACCCGTATCCAGAAAATTGCGCAGGGTGACCTGACGCAGCCGGCCGAAAATCTGGGGCGTAACGAAATCGGTATTCTGGGCCAAAACCTGCAGCATATGCAGGAGTCGTTGACCAACACCGTGACGGTGGTTCGTGAAGGCGCTGACTCTATTTATCAGGGCGCTTCCGAAATCAGCGCCGGCAACGTCGATCTTTCTTCCCGCACGGAACAGCAGGCGGCGGCGCTGGAGCAGACGGCGGCCAGCATGGAAGAGTTGACCTCCACGGTGAAACAGAACTCGGATAACGCCAACCATGCCAGCCAGCTGGCGCGCAACGCCTCCGGTAAGGCGGAGCAGGGCGGCAATATCGTTCAGGATGTGGTGAAGACGATGGGGGATATTTCGTCCAGCTCGAAGAAAATCTCTGAAATCACCAGTGTTATCAATAGCATTGCTTTCCAGACCAACATTCTGGCGCTGAACGCCGCCGTAGAGGCTGCACGCGCTGGCGAGCAGGGCCGGGGCTTCGCGGTGGTTGCCGGAGAGGTGCGTAGTCTGGCGCAACGTAGTGCGCAGGCGGCGAAAGAAATCGAATCTCTGATTGGCGAATCCGGCAGGCTGGTGGATACCGGTTCGGAACTGGTTGCCAGAGCCGGGAGTACGATGGAAGAGATTGTGAAAGCGGTAGTCAGCGTGACGGATATCATGGGGGAAATTGCTTCAGCGTCTGATGAGCAAAGCCGGGGCATCGGTCAGGTGAATCAGGCCGTGCTGGAGATGGAAGGCACAACCCAGCAGAATGCCGCGCTGGTGCAGGAGGCTTCGGCCGCCGCCGTCTCGCTGGAATCACAGGCTGAACGTTTGACTCAGGCGGTGGCGGTCTTCAAGCTGAGACACCACAAGGAAAACGAGCCGGTCCGCGCCTCGTTGCCATCCCGGCCGGTCGCTCAGCCGGTGCCGGCGGTAGCCGCTCTTGGTGCGGGCAGATCAGGCCGTAACGACCAGAACTGGGAAACGTTCTGATTGCAGTGATGTGTGGCGGTCATCAGCAGGCCACACATCTGATGGAATCAAATGCGATCGAATGAAAATGGTCAAAACAGTTACCACCTCTCAGGAGGTGGTTTAACGCTGACAATGATAAAGCCCGCCGGTTGGCGGGCTTTTGCTGTCACGGCGTCTTGACCGTGACAGGTGGCAGACGGACTGTCACGCCATTTTCTTGTACTTGATACGATGCGGCTCCAGCGCTTCCGCACCCAGAGTACGTTTCTTGTACTCTTCGTATTCTGTGAAGTTGCCTTCAAAGAATTCCACCTTACCTTCATCCTGATAGTCGATGATGTGGGTGGCGATACGGTCCAGGAACCAGCGGTCATGGGAAATCACCATGGCGCAACCGGGGAATTCCAGCAGGGCGTTTTCCAGCGCGCGCAGGGTTTCGATATCCAGGTCGTTGGTCGGTTCGTCAAGCAGCAGCATGTTGCCGCCAACCTGCAGTAGTTTTGCCAGGTGTACGCGACCACGTTCGCCGCCGGAGAGTTCCCCGATACGTTTGCCCTGATCGACGCCTTTGAAGTTGAAACGGCCGACATAGGCGCGGCTCGGAATCTCGAAATTGCCGATACGCATGATGTCCTGACCGCCGGAGACTTCTTCCCATACGGTCTTGCTGCCGTCCATCTTGTCGCGGAACTGATCCACCGACGCCAGTTGCACCGTTTCGCCCAGCGAGATCGTGCCGGAGTCCGGTTGTTCCTGAGCGGACAACATACGGAACAGGGTCGATTTACCGGCGCCGTTGGGGCCGATAATCCCGACGATGGAGCCTTTCGGGATGGCGAACGACAGGTTATCAATCAGCACCCGGTCACCGTAGGATTTGGTGAGGTTCTGCACTTCCAGCACTTTGTCGCCAAGGCGCGGGCCAGGCGGAATGAACAGTTCGCTGGTTTCGTTGCGTTTCTGGTATTCGACGCTGTTGAGTTCGTCGAAACGAGCCAGACGCGCTTTGCCTTTGGCCTGACGGCCTTTCGGATTCTGACGCACCCACTCCAGCTCTTTCTCGATGGATTTGCGACGAGCGGCTTCGGTGGAGGCTTCCTGTGCCAGACGCTGGTCTTTCTGTTCCAGCCAGGACGAGTAGTTGCCTTCCCACGGAATCCCTTCGCCGCGGTCCAGCTCCAGAATCCAGCCGGCAACGTTATCGAGGAAGTAACGGTCATGGGTGATGGCAACTACGGTGCCTTCGTAGTCGTGCAGGAAACGCTCCAGCCAGGCGACCGATTCCGCATCCAGGTGGTTGGTGGGTTCGTCGAGCAGCAGCATGTCCGGTTTTTCCAGCAACAGGCGGCAGATTGCGACGCGACGGCGTTCGCCCCCGGAGAGGTTGGCGATTTTCGCTTCCCACGGCGGCAGGCGCAGCGCATCGGCGGCCCGCTCAAGCTGGTTATCAAGGTTGTGGCCGTCGTGGGCCTGAATAATCGATTCCAGCTCGCCCTGTTCTTTCGCCAGCTTGTCGAAGTCGGCATCCGGGTCGGCATAGGCGGCATAGACTTCGTCCAGACGGGTCAGTGCGCGTTTCACTTCGCTGACAGCCTCTTCAACCGCTTCACGGACGGTATGTTCCAGATTTAACTGGGGTTCCTGAGGCAGATAGCCGATTTTGATCCCCGGCTGTGGGCGGGCTTCGCCTTCGATGTCTTTATCAATCCCCGCCATGATGCGCAGCAGGGTGGATTTACCCGCCCCGTTCAGACCCAGCACGCCGATTTTGGCGCCCGGGAAAAAACTGAGGGAAATATTTTTCAGGATATGACGCTTCGGCGGAACAACCTTGCCGACGCGGTGCATGGTGTAAACGTATTGAGCCACGTTGCTCTGAGCCTCTTTCTGTCCAGTTTAGCGTTATGCCATTAAAGCATGGCGCCTGTAGGGGCATGATACCGGAAGCGCGCTGACGCCCCGCCGGCAAAAGGAATTTACTGTTGACGGAGTTTAGCTGTTTTCGCCGCATGATCCCAGCCATCCCGTCATCGTGTTGTTGACTCTGCGAGGTAGCTTCCACCCATGATGGAACCATTGGGACGAATATCAGCCGAAACTGCGGGCGCTCTGGTAAAAGGATGTTAACGCTGCGAATTTCGTTCTGTTTTAAGCTGCTTTCGGCGTATCGTTGCCGGGCAGGATATGCCACACTGATTTAGTTTGAAAAAACCAACGTTAGTCAATGCAATGCAGCCGTCACGGGTATGAACGATGGCCGTGAACATTAATGACGGCGTTCGGCGGTAATGGCGGAAACGATAACGAGTGAGGTCAGGGCAGTTATGTTCAAATTAGGGTATTGGCGATATGTGGCCGCCGCACTGTGTCTCATTGGGGTATCGTGCCAGGCGTTGGCGGATTCTCTGGATGAGCAGCGGCAGCGTTATCAGCAAATAAAGTCCGCGTGGGATAATAACCAGATGGATGTGGTTTCCCAATTAATGCCGACGCTACGTGATTACCCGCTTTACCCTTATCTGGAATACCGAGCGCTGACGCAGGATTTATCGACGGTCAGCGAGGCGCAGGTCAAACAGTTTATGGCTTCGCACCCGACACTGCCTGCGGTGCGTACGCTCAATAACAGCTTTATCAATGAACTGGCTCGTCGTCAGGACTGGAATGGGCTGCTGGTGTTCAGCCCGGAGCAACCCAAGCCGGTCGCCTCTCTCTGCAACTATCTGTATGCCAAAGTCATGGTGGGGCAACCGCAAGGCGTCTGGGAGCAGACCCGCGAAATCTGGCTGACCGGTCGTTCATTGCCGCCGACCTGTGACAAGCTATTCTCTGCCTGGCAGCAGCAAGGCGGATTGACGTCGTTAATGGTTCTTGAACGGATGCGACTGGCGATGGATGCGGGCAGCGCAGGTCTGGTGAATCATCTTTCCAGACAATTGCCGGCAGATTACAAGACCATCACCGATGCGTTGCTGAGATTGCAAAGCAATCCTAAAACGATCGAGCGCTTCGCCCGCTCTGTCGGCCCGACGGATTTTACCCGGAGAGCGGTATTATCGGCGTTCAGCCGCATTGCCCGTCAGGATCCGGATGAGGCGCGGGCATTGCTGCCGCAGTTGATTCGCCTGCAGAAAATGCGCCCGCAGGAACGCCAGAGCATGGAAGATGACATCGCCTGGCGTCTGATGGGCAGCGATACCACCGAGGAGCAGGCGCTCTGGCGTGATGCCGTAATTCTGCGCAGCGCCTCGGCGCCGCTGCTGGAACGACGCGTCCGTATGGCGTTGGGTCAGGGGGATCGGCCCGGGCTGAAGCAGTGGATGGCGCGCTTGCCGGCCGACGTGCAGCAAAAGGATGAGTGGCGCTACTGGCGAGCGATACTGCTGATCGAACAAGGGCAAAAGCAGGAAGGTGAGAACCAACTGCGCGAATTGATGACGATTCGCGGTTTTTACCCGATGGCCGCCGCGCAGAAGCTCAATGTGAACTATCCGCTGACCATTATGATTGCCGCCAAACCGGAGCGCTCGATTGGGCAGTTACCGGAAGTGGCGCGGGTACGCGAGCTGATGTTCTGGGGACTGGAAAGTCTGGCTCGTTCCGAATGGGCGGGACTAGTGGCTAGCCGGGATCGTCCGCAGCAGGAAGCGCTGGCGCGTCTTGCGTTCGAACAGCATTGGTATGACCTGAGTGTTCAGGCCACGATTGTGGCGAAACTCTGGGACAATCTGGAGGAACGCTTCCCGCTGGCATGGAATGACGATTTCCGCCGGGCGACGCAAGGTAAGGGCATCAGCCAGAGTTATGCCATGGCGATTGCCCGTCAGGAAAGCGCCTGGAACCCGCAAGCGCATTCCGCCGTGGGGGCGGCCGGCCTGATGCAACTGATGCCCGCCACCGCGCAGCACACTGCCGAAATGTTTAATATCGCCAGCTATACCAACAGCAGTCAGTTACTGGATCCGCAGATGAATATCCAGCTTGGCACCAGCTATCTGGATTATGTTTATCAATCGTTCGGTCAGAACCGCATTCTGGCATCCGCTGCCTACAACGCCGGGCCATCGCGGGTGAGTAACTGGTTGAAAGACAGCGACGGTCGGATCGACGCCATCGCGTTTGTGGAAAGTATTCCGTTTTCCGAGACGCGGGGATACGTCAAAAATGTACTGGCCTACGACGTTTTCTACCGTAGCCTGATGCAACAGCGCCCGACGACGTTGCTGATGGACAACGAGTGGCAGCGGCGTTACTGACCGTTAGCGGGGATTGCACGATATACGCATTCCCCGCCTTACGCAGGTGAAGAAAAGTCTCATCATGCTGGCAGTCGTTACCTCACGCCCGTCTCGTTAAGGCGGGCGTTTATCCTATTTGTTACGCTTTTTTTCATCATGAAGAGTATGTTATGCTGATGTACTAGTTAAATAGTATGGCGGCCGTTATGACATCACCTTCACTTCATGATCCGGTATTTTCCGAACAAGACGATGAAAACTGGCAGGCGTTTGTCAGCCTGTTCCAACAGGCGATGGCGGAAGGGCTGGAGCAACCGCTGCTGCAACTGCTGTTAACGCCGGATGAGCGAACCGCGCTGGGAACTCGGGTACGTATTATTCAGGAATTGATGCGCGGCGAGATGAGCCAGCGTGAGCTGAAAAATGAGTTGGGTGCGGGCATTGCGACCATCACCCGAGGTTCCAACAGCCTCAAATCCGCCCCGGCCAGGCTGAAAGTCTGGCTGGAGGAGCAATTGCTACCGGAGAAGAAGGGCTAGCGTTCGGGAAGCAATCAAACGGACGGCGCATGAATCGGGTGCTGATAAACCGGATTATGAAACGGCACTAGCGCCAGCAGCAACGCCTGATAATACACGCTGGTTCTGGACAGTTTGCCATCCGTGAATACGCCAATCGCGCCACCCTGACGTTTGATATCCTGAATGCCGGTCAGACGGGCCATTTCATCACCCAGTTCGCGGCCTTCGCCAATTCCCTGCAGAATGCTTTCCGGCAATACCAGACTGGCTGAACGGGATTCGCCGCGGATGACTGCATTTTCAATCACCATCCAGGCGAACGTCATGCTTTCTTCAATGCCGGCTTCCACGCCTACCCAGAAATCAGCTTCCGGACGGACCTGCCGCGCTCTCATCACCCGATTCCTGGCGCCCGTTCGGGTTTCGACGGAACCTAACGGTTGACTGGGAACTCCACTATCTACATCAACCCCTTCGATGCGGCAATTATCCACACCAAAAACGTCGGCAAATGCTAAAGTGATGGCGTTAATCTTGGCCGGGTTGGTCGTAGAAGCGACAACATGGTACATAATGTTTCCCTACCTTGTAGTTAATTTGACGCAGTATAACGGAAAAAAATCATGTTACAGGTATATCTTGTTCGCCATGGTGAAACAGAGTGGAACGTGGCGCGACGCATTCAGGGGCAGTCGGACAGTCCGCTGACCTCGGGTGGCGAGCATCAGGCCCGGCTGGTTGCTGCAAGGGTCAGGAAACTGGGGATTACCCATATTTTTACCAGCGATCTGGGGCGGACCCGCCGCACTGCCGACATTATCTCGCAGGCTTGCGGCGACTGCCCGGTGATCATGGAGCCGGCTTTGAGAGAGCTGAACATGGGCGTGCTGGAGGAAAGGCTGATTGATTCGCTGAGCCTTGAAGAAGAGCGCTGGCGTAAACAGTTGGTGGATGGCACCCGCGATGGCCGTATCCCCAACGGCGAGTCCATGTCGGAATTGGCTCTGCGTATGCAGAGCGTGCTGGCAAAGTGCCTGGCGTTGCCGGAAGGCAGCCGCCCACTGCTGGTGAGTCACGGTATTGCGCTGGGCTGCCTGCTGAGTACGTTGTTGGGATTACCGGCCTGGGCGGAGCGCCGCTTGCGGCTGCGCAACTGTTCATTGTCTCGTGTTGATTATCAACAGAGCCCCTGGCTGGCGCCTGGATGGATAGTAGAAACCGCCGGAGACGTCTCCCATCTTGACGCTCCGGCGTTGGATGAATTGCAGCGTTAACGCTGAATTGGAATCAGGTATTCGCAGCGGATGATTTTGGGCGGTTCAGCTTCTTTGTGGCCTTTGGGGTAAAAGCGTTCAGCATCAAAACCTTTGCGGCGTGTCAGTTTATAAGTCGGCAGGCAGGTGTCGTAGAGGGTGATGATGAAATCCTGCAAATCATCCGCCGGGCCTTCATAAATAAACATGGCATAGTCGCCGCTCGGTAATACCACCGGTTCGCCGGGATGCACGCCCTCCGGAACATGGTGTGGTTCCAGCGCGGTGGTATACAGCACTTCATGTTCATCATCCTTCTCCTTGCTTGGGCGAGAATGATGCAGACCGTACAGCACCGGCGGGACCTGTTTCACTTCTCCCAAATACTGCCGCCAGAAATGGACGCGTATTTCGGTACGAAAACAGGTAATTTGCTCCAGATTACAGGTATAGCTCTGGGTCAGACCAACCAACTGCGTTTCCGGCAAGGTGACGAAGTGCGGTTGCGGCATGGTAAAAGCGCCGAGACGAATCGGTGGGTGGATACCGAAAGTATTCCAGTCATCCGCCCGACGATAGGATGCCGGCGTCTGGGCAAACTGCTTTTTGAACGCCCGGGTGAACGTCTGTTGTGAATCGAAACGGTACTGCAAGGCGATATCAAGAATCGGGCGACTGGTCAGACACAGTGCGACAGCCGCTTTGGTGAGCCGACGGGCACGAATGTATGAACCGATGGCATGACCCGTTACGTCCTTGAACATTCTCTGCAAATGCCACTTGGAATAGCCGGCCTTGGCTGCGACATTATCCAGCGATAAAGGCTGGTCAAGATGACCCTCCAGCCAGTTGAGCAGGTCACGTATGATACTGGCTTGATCCATAGATCGTCCTCATAGAACACACCGAGAGCTAAGCGTATAAGCCCGGCATAATAGCAACTTTTTCCCTGGGGCACTTACCAAGATTTTTGTGCCTGATGAATAAAGAATCTGATTAACATAGGCTGCTAAAGAAATCTATCCGACAAACGGTCTTTGAACCACAGAAACTACGCCATGGCGGCGACAAAGTGAGAGAAAGGCAATGATGAAAAGACGAATTGTGTTGATGGCTGCGGTCCTGCTCTGCGGTGCAACGTCAGTCTGGGCTGAGGAAATCGGATCGGTGGATACGGTCTTTAAGCTGCTGGGACCAGACCACAAAATCATCGTGGAAGCGTTTGACGATCCGGATGTGGCAAACGTGACCTGTTATCTGAGCAGAGCTAAAACCGGCGGCATCAAAGGGGGGCTTGGCCTGGCGGAGGATACATCGGATGCCGCCATTTCCTGTCAGCAAGTGGGGCCGATTACCCTGAGCGATAAGATCACCAGCAGCAAGGGAAAAGGCAGCGTGGTGTTTCAGCAGCGCACGTCGCTGATTTTCAAGAAACTGCAGGTGGTGCGTTTTTACGATGCAAAACGCAATGCGCTGGTTTACCTGACCTATTCCGATCGTATAGTGGAAGGGTCGCCGAAAAACGCGCTCAGCGCGGTGCCGATTCTGCCCTGGAGCAAGTAACGGCGATCTATCCCGGAAATAAACAACATCTCAGAAATAAAAAAGCCGGGGCAGACCCGGCTTTCTACATATTGGATATTGGCGCGTGATGACCGCGCCGGGAATCAGTCTTCCAGATCGCCGCAGAAGCGATAACCTTCGCCGTGAATGGTGGCGATGATTTCCGGCGTATCGGCAGTGGATTCGAAATGTTTGCGGATACGGCGGATGGTGACGTCTACCGTACGGTCATGCGGCTTCAGCTCGCGGCCGGTCATTTTCTTCAGCAGTTCGGCGCGGGACTGGATTTTTCCCGGGTTCTCGCAGAAGTGCAGCATAGCGCGGAATTCGCTGCGCGGCAGTTTGTACTGCTCGCCGTTCGGGCTGACCAGCGAACGACTGTTGATATCCAGCTCCCAACCATTGAAGCGGTAGCTTTCCACCAGACGACGCTCTTCGGTGCCGCCGCCCAGATTCATGGTGCGGGACAGCAGATTGCGTGCGCGGATGGTCAGTTCACGCGGGTTGAACGGCTTGGTGATGTAGTCGTCTGCGCCGATTTCCAGGCCTAGAATCTTGTCGACTTCGTTATCGCGCCCGGTCAGGAACATCAACGCCACGCTTGCCTGCTCGCGCAGTTCACGCGCCAGCAACAAGCCATTTTTGCCCGGCAGGTTAATATCCATAATGACCAGATTGATGTCATGTTCGGACAGGATGTTATGCATCTCGGCGCCGTCGGTGGCTTCGTGAACAACGTATCCCTCGGCCTCAAAAATGCTTTTGAGGGTGTTACGAGTTACCAACTCGTCTTCGACAATAAGAATGTGGGGGGTCTGCATGTTTGCTACCTAAAATTGCCAACTAATATAGAGATTCGAAAGTACAGAAGTCCTGGTTCTCTCGGGCGCTTTGGGAAATCGTGTTCACCGTTTTTTCGCCGACTGACTCAAGTACGTAAATACGTTTTGAAGCACTTGTTTCCACCCGACGCGAGCCTGATAACAGGTGGCGATGAGGTTTTGCAACAGAGCCTATTGTGGCGCACAGTTTAACCTTATTAACAGCAACATAACAGTGAGCACTGATTTCGCCGACTGGCAAATCTACGGTTCCATTGACATATATCAAATTTCATTGTAGCACGTTAGCAATTTGTGGAAAACGCACCACGAATACCGCTATCTATCACAATTTAACATTTTTATATTCACCACGGCATAATAAATGCTGATAGCTGAAGCGTTTCCATTTCCGTCGCGTCATTCGGCGGCGCGTCAATGCGGCTACGATTTCAGGCCATCTGGCGGGATGCGTCAAATCCCGGTAGGGACTTATTTTCCAGCGTAAATCATCGCTACATTTTATTCGTCAGCGCACCTGCCAGGTGCGTGCTGGGAGGTTGTGTGCAGTTTTATATCATTTTGGTGGCGCCCGCCCGGGCCGAAAACGTCGGTGCGGCGGCGCGCGCCATGAAAACCATGGGGTTTGGCCGGTTGCGGATTGTCGACAGCACTGCGCATCTTGAGCCGGCGGCGCGTTGGGTGGCGCATGGCTCCGGCGATATTCTTGATGGGGTCGACGTTTTCCCGACGCTGGCCGACGCGCTGGCGGATGTTGAGTTCACGGTAGCGACCACCGCCCGCAGCCGCGCCCGTTTTCATTACTACTGTGAGCCAGCGCAGTTGCTGAGCGTGCTGGAGGAAAAGCGGCAATGGGTCAGTTCTGCAGCGCTGGTGTTTGGCCGCGAAGATTCCGGGCTGACCAATGAGGAACTGGCGCTGGCGGACATCCTGACCGGCGTGCCGATGGCGGCGGATTATCCGTCATTGAATCTGGGGCAGGCGGTGATGGTGTATTGTTATCAACTAGCGTCGTTGATGCAGGTGACCGCGGCCGAGCCGACGCAGGCTGAGTCCGGACAACTGGCGGCGTTGCGCGAGCGGTTTGCGCGTTTGCTGGTTCGGGTCGGCGCGCAGCAGGACGAAAAACTGCGCGACTGGCTGCAACAGCGGCTCGGATTACTGGAGCAACGTGACAGCGCTATGCTGCATAGGCTGCTGCATGATGTGGAAAAAGCGCTATCGGCAGAAGATCAGGGAAAATGAGGATTCTCTGGCGAATCATCACGACTGGCCGCTTTTTCTGAATCATTGTTTGGGTTTTTTGTTTTTCCATAGTGACTTTATCCGCCGTCACCGGCGTAAAGTGGAGGGAGGAATGAAGAAATCCGTTGACTTAGCAGGGCGATTGCCCTAACTAATAGGGCAGATAATTTTTCGCTCTACGAGAACGTTACGCAATGCATCACATCAGCCTGGTTACCACCACCATTATTATTACCACCGGTACGACGAGTAACGGTGCGGGCTGACGCGTACAGATGAATCCAGAAAAAGCCCGCACTTCACAGTGCGGGCTTTTTTTTTACCGTTATCGCGGGCTTATTGCTGCCCGCCAACCTTATAAGGCCGTTGCAAATGGCTTTCAAAAACGCTCCCGGCGTTTTTGGCAACTGAAAATTCAGGAGAACAGACAAAAATGCGAGTGTTGAAATTTGGCGGGACCTCGGTAGCCAACGCAGAACGATTTGCGCGTGTTGCCGATATCATCGAAAGCAATGCACGTCAGGGACAGGTCGCTACGGTGCTGTCGGCACCGGCGAAGATCACCAATCACTTGGTGGCCATGATTGAAAAAACCGTGGCTAAACAGGATATCCAGCCAAATATCACCGAAGCGGAAGTCATTTTTGCCGATTTGCTGCAGGGACTGGCGCAATCCCAGCCTGGTTTTGCCTATGACCGGCTGAAAGCGCGGGTGGACGAAGAGTTTTCCCAGCTCAAACAGGTGCTGCATGGCATCGCTTTGCTGGGGCAGTGCCCGGACAGCGTTAACGCCGCTATCATTTGTCGTGGTGAAAAGCTGTCCATCGCCATCATGGAAGCCGTATTTCAGGCGCGCGGCTATCAGGTATCGATCATCGACCCGGTGCGCAGCCTGCTGGCGCAGGGCCATTATCTGGAATCCACGGTAGATATCGCTGAATCCACCCGCCGCATTGATGAGCAGGCGATCCCCGCTGACCATGTGATCCTGATGGCGGGCTTTACCGCCGGCAATGATAAAGGCGAACTGGTGGTGCTTGGCCGCAACGGCTCTGACTATTCGGCGGCGGTGCTGGCCGCGTGTCTGCGGGCCGACTGTTGTGAGATCTGGACTGACGTCGACGGCGTGTACACCTGTGACCCGCGTCAGGTGCCGGATGCGCGGTTGCTGAAGTCGATGTCCTATCAGGAAGCGATGGAATTGTCCTACTTCGGCGCCAAAGTTCTCCACCCCCGCACTATCGCCCCCATCGCCCAGTTCCAGATTCCCTGCCTTATCAAGAATACCGAAAATCCCCAGGCGCCCGGCACGCTGATCGGTCTGGAAAGCAACGATAACCAGTATCCGGTCAAAGGCATCACCAACCTGAACAATATGGCGATGATCAACGTTTCCGGCCCTGGTATGAAAGGGATGGTCGGGATGGCGGCGCGCGTGTTCGCCGCCATGTCCCGCGCCGGTATCTCGGTGGTGCTTATCACCCAGTCCTCTTCCGAGTACAGCATCAGTTTCTGCGTGTCTCAGAGTGAGTTGCCGCGCGCGCGCAAAACGCTGGAAGACGAATTCTATCTGGAACTGAAAGAAGGCGTACTGGAGCCGCTGGACGTGGTGCAACGGCTGGCGATCATTTCCGTGGTGGGCGACGGTATGCGTACGCTGCGCGGCCTGTCGGCCCGTCTGTTCACCGCGCTGGCCAGCGCCAACATCAATATCGTAGCGATTGCCCAGGGCTCGTCCGAGCGCTCGATTTCGGTGGTGGTGAACAATGACGTAGCGACCACCGGCGTGCGGGTGGCGCATCAGATGCTGTTCAACACCAATCAGGCGCTGGACGTGTTCGTGATTGGCGTCGGCGGCGTCGGCGGCGCATTGCTGGAGCAGATTCAGCGCCAGCAGCCGTGGCTGAAACAAAAACACATCGACGTGCGGGTATGCGGCATCGCCAATTCCAAAGCGATGCTGACCAACGTGCACGGTATTCCAATGGATCGCTGGCGCGACGAGCTGGCGCGGGCGCGTGAACCGTTTAGCCCGGCTGCGCTCAGCCGTCTGGTGAAAGAGTATCACTTGCTGAACCCGGTCATCATCGACTGTACCTCCAGTCAGGCGGTTGCCGATCAATACGCCGATTTCCTGGCGAACGGCTTCCATGTCGTCACGCCTAACAAGAAAGCCAACACGGGCACGCTGCGTTATTACCACCAGTTGCGTCAGGCGGCGGCCAAATCCCGTCGCAAGTTCCTGTACGACACCAACGTCGGCGCCGGTCTGCCGGTGATCGAGAACCTGCAGAACCTGCTGAACGCCGGCGATGAGCTGATTCGCTTCAACGGTATTCTGTCCGGTTCGCTGTCCTTTATCTTCGGCAAGCTGGATGAAGGCATGTCGCTGTCCGCCGCCACGCTGCTGGCGAAAGAAAAAGGCTTTACCGAGCCGGATCCGCGCGACGATCTGTCCGGTATGGACGTGGCGCGCAAGTTGTTGATTCTGGCGCGTGAAGCGGGTTATGAACTGGAGCTTGAAGACATTCGGGTCGATTCCGTGCTGCCGCCGGAATACGCGCAGGGCGATGTCGCCAGCTTCCTGGCGCGCCTGCCGGAGCTGGACGCCGAATTCGCCCGTCGGGTTGAAGCGGCGCGGGCGGAAGGTAAAGTGTTACGCTACGTCGGTAAGATCGACGACGGCAAGTGCCAGGTGACGATCAGCGCGGTGGGCGGCAACGATCCGCTGTTCAAGGTGAAGGACGGCGAGAACGCGCTGGCGTTTTACAGCCGTTATTACCAGCCGCTGCCGCTGGTGTTGCGGGGTTACGGGGCGGGCAATGATGTGACGGCGGCCGGGGTGTTTGCAGACCTGTTGCGTACGCTGTCGTGGAAGGTGGGAGTGTGAGAATGGTGAAGATTTATGCCCCGGCATCCATCGGGAATGTGAGCGTGGGGTTTGACGTGCTGGGCGCGGCGGTATCGCCGGTGGACGGCACCCTGCTGGGCGATTGCGTAACCGTGCGGGAAGCCGAACTGTTCAGCCTGCACAACGAAGGGCGTTTTGTCAGCAAGCTGCCGGACAACCCGAAAGAAAACATCGTTTATCAGTGCTGGGAACGTTTCTGTCAGGAAATCGGCAAGACCGTGCCGGTGGCCATGACGCTGGAAAAAAACATGCCGATCGGTTCCGGGCTGGGGTCCAGCGCCTGTTCGGTGGTAGCCGGCCTGATGGCGATGAACGAATTCTGCGGCAAACCGCTGGACGACACCCGCCTGCTGACGCTGATGGGCGAACTGGAAGGGCGCATTTCCGGCAGCGTGCATTACGACAACGTGGCGCCGTGCTTCCTGGGCGGTATTCAACTGATGGTGGAAGAGATGGGCATCGTCAGTCAGCCGGTGCCGGGATTTGACGACTGGTTGTGGGTGATGGCCTATCCGGGCATCAAGGTGTCCACGGCTGAAGCGCGGGCGATCCTGCCGGCGCAGTATCGTCGTCAAGATTGCATCAGCCACGGCCGCTATCTGGCGGGCTTTATCCACGCCTGCCATACCGGCCAGGCGGCGCTGGCGGCGACCCTGATGAAAGATGTCATCGCCGAGCCTTACCGCACGCGTCTGTTGCCCGGCTTTGCCGAAGCGCGTCAGGCGGCCAACGAGTTGGGCGCGCTGGCCTGCGGTATTTCCGGTTCCGGGCCGACGCTGTTCTCCGTGTGCAACAACATGGGCTCGGCAGAGCGTCTGGCAAGCTGGCTGCGGGAAAACTATCTGCAGAACGACGAAGGTTTTGTTCATATTTGCCGTCTGGATACCGCAGGCGCGCGACAATTGGGATAACGCATGAAACTGTACAATCTGAAAGATCACAATGAACAGGTGAATTTCGCCGAAGCGATCCGCAAAGGGCTGGGGAGCAATCAGGGCCTGTTTTTCCCGCTGGAGCTGCCGGAATTCGACCGCACGGCGATTGATGAACTGCTGGAACAGGATTTTGTCACCCGCAGCAGCCGCATTCTGTCGGCGTTCATTGGCGATGAGATGTCCGATGAAACCGTCTACCAGCGCGTTAAAGCGGCTTTCCGCTTCCCGGCGCCGGTAGTGCCGGTGAGCGAAGACATCGCCGCGCTGGAGCTGTTTCACGGCCCGACGCTGGCATTCAAGGACTTCGGCGGCCGCCTGATGGCGCAGATGCTGGCGGAAGTCGCGGGCGATCAGCAGATCACGATCCTGACCGCCACCTCGGGCGATACCGGCGCGGCGGTTGCGCATGCGTTCTACGGCCTGAAGAACGTGCGGGTGGTGATCCTGTATCCGAACGGCAAGATCAGTCCGTTGCAGGAAAAACTGTTCTGTACGCTGGGCGGCAACATTCACACTATCGCCGTCGACAGCGATTTCGATGCCTGTCAGGCGCTGGTGAAGCAGGCGTTTGATGATGAAGAGCTGAAACGTGCGATAGGGCTGAATTCCGCCAACTCCATCAACATCAGCCGTCTGCTGGCGCAGATCAGCTACTATTTCGAAGCGGTGGCGCAGTTGCCGCAGGAAGCTCGCAATCAACTGGTGATATCGGTACCGAGCGGCAACTTCGGCGACCTGACCGCCGGCCTGCTGGCGAAATCGCTGGGCCTGCCGGTGAAACGCTTTATCGCCGCCACCAACGCCAACGACACGGTGCCGCGTTTTCTGCAAAGCGGCGCCTGGCAGCCGAATCCGACCGTGGCGACGTTGTCCAATGCGATGGACGTGAGCCAGCCGAACAACTGGCCGCGTGTGGAAGAGCTGTTCCGCCGCAAGAACTGGCAACTGAAAGAGCTGGCGTTCGGCGCGGTGAGCGATGAGACCACCAAAGCCACCATGCTGGAACTGGCGGCGCTGGGCTACACGTCCGAGCCGCACGCGGCGATCGCTTACCGTCTGCTGCGCGATCAGTTGCAGCCGGGCGAATACGGCCTGTTCCTGGGCACCGCCCATCCGGCGAAGTTCAAGGAGAGCGTCGAGGCGATTCTCGCTAAGACATTGCCGCTGCCGGCGGCGCTGGCCGAACGCGCCGATTTGGCGCTGCTGTCGCACCACTTCGCGCCGGACTTCGCGCAGCTGCGTCAATTCCTGATGGAACTGCCGCGCTAATTCTGCAACGTATTACTCCTGCAACGTATTACTTCTGCACGTATTACGGCCGGAAAGGGGGAAACCGCTTTCCGGCCGTGTTCGTTTATGGAGCGGATAACCCGTTTTGTCAGGCGTCGCGTTCGCGGCGCTTGAAGATCAGTTCGTCTGCCGAGGAATTGGCGGCGTCAAAGTAATAGCCTTCGCTGTCAAAGTTTTTCAGTTGCTCCGGCGTGGTCAGGCGGTTCTGAATGATGAAGCGGCTCATCAGGCCGCGCGCTTTCTTGGCGTAGAAGCTGATCACCTTAAACTTGCCATTCTTCTCATCGAGAAAGACCGGTTTTATCAGCCGCGCCTTGAGTCTGGCCGGTTTGACGGATTTGAAGTATTCGTCGGACGCCAGATTGATCAGAATATTGTCGTTCTGCGCTTTCAGCGCCTGATTGAGCGTGTCGGTGATGGTATCGCCCCAGAACTGATACAGGTCGTTGCCCGCGTCGTTTTTCAGCCGGATACCCATTTCCAGCCGGTAAGGCTGCATCAGGTCCAGCGGCCGCAGCACGCCGTACAGGCCGGACAGAATACGCAGATGCTGCTGGGCGAAATCGAAATCCGCCTCGTTGAAATCCTCCGCCGCCAGCCCGGTGTAGACATCGCCTTTGAACGCCAGCAACGCCTGACGCGCGTTATCCAGCGAAAATTCCGGGTGCCATTCCTGAAAACGGGCTGCATTCAGGTCCGCCAGCTTATCGCTGATACCCATCAGCGAGGCGATATTCGCCGGGGTCAGCTGTTTGCAATGCCGCATCAACTGCTGGGAATACTCCAGCAGAGCGGGTTGCGTGTAGCGTTGCGTGGGCAGCGGGCTGGTGTAATCCAGCGTTTTGGCAGGTGAAAGGGTGATCAGCATAAACGTATCCCGTTGGTGTCTTGAATGGCCTTACTGTAGCAAAAGCCGGTAAAAAAGGGGCGATGGCTGTGACAGGCGTGATAAATCAGCGTGGTTTAGGCTCTCGTGTGATTTTTCATCAAAAACAGGGGTAAAAGAAAAATGAATGATGTTTATTCTATTGATTTTTAATTGAAAAAAGGTGTTGTTTCCTGCGTGCGGTTTTTTTCTGGTCCGCTTGCGCGGGCTTGGGCGCGTGTTATTATCAGGCTCTGGCGACAGTTCCTGCCACCAGTTCATGCACAAACAATGAGAAAGGCCAACATGACGGATAAACTGACTTCCCTACGCCAATTCACCACTGTGGTGGCGGATACCGGCGATATCGCGGCAATGAAGCTTTACCAGCCGCAGGACGCCACCACCAACCCTTCCCTGATTCTGAATGCCGCGCAAATCCCGGAATACCGTGCGCTGATTGATGACGCTGTGGCCTGGGCCCGCGCGCAGAGCGACAAACGCGAGCAGCAGGTTGTCGATGCGACGGACAAACTGGCGGTTAATATCGGTCTGGAAATTCTCAAGTTGATTCCGGGGCGCATCTCCACCGAAGTGGACGCCCGTCTTTCCTATGACACCGCAGCCAGCGTCGCCAAAGCGAAACGCCTGATCAAGCTGTACAACGATGCCGGCATCAGCAACGACCGTATCCTGATCAAACTGGCGTCCACCTGGCAGGGGATCTGCGCCGCCGAGCAGCTGGAAAAAGAAGGCATCAACTGTAACCTGACCCTGCTGTTCTCGTTTGCTCAGGCGCGTGCCTGCGCCGAAGCGGGCGTGTTCCTGATTTCCCCGTTTGTGGGCCGTATTCTGGACTGGTACAAAGCCAACAGCGACAAGAAAGAGTTTGCGCCGCACGAAGATCCGGGCGTCATCTCCGTTACCGACATCTATAAATATTACAAACAGCACGGTTATGAAACGGTAGTGATGGGCGCCAGCTTCCGCAATGTCGGCGAGATTCTGGAACTGGCTGGTTGCGATCGCCTGACCATTGCGCCGGCGCTGCTCAAAGAACTGGCGGAAAGCCAGGGCGACGTGGCACACAAACTGTCTTACAGCGGTGAGGTGAAAGCGCGTCCGGCCAGACTGACCGAGTCCGAATTCTACTGGCAGCACAATCAGGATCCGATGGCGGTGGACAAACTGGCCGACGGTATCCGTAAGTT
Organism: Dickeya sp. Secpp 1600; assembly: GCF_003049805.1. Classification (NCBI taxonomy): domain Bacteria; kingdom Pseudomonadati; phylum Pseudomonadota; class Gammaproteobacteria; order Enterobacterales; family Pectobacteriaceae; genus Dickeya; species Dickeya sp. Secpp 1600. The sequence goes on along the minus strand of NZ_CP023484.1, from coordinate 4,386,486 downwards.
TGCGGTAGACCAGGAAAAACTGGAAAAAATGATCGCCGCGCTGTTGTAAGACGCGACGTCTTTTTCGTGTGGAAAACGGTCAGCTGGCGCTGGCCGTTTTTGTTTCTGCGTCGCCTTGCAGAGGCCGGGCGAGCGGGGTGGTGATCGTGCAGTTGCGGGTTCTTTTCGCCAGATACAGGTTAACGTCGGCGCGGCGGATGATTTCATCCAGCCCTTCATCCGGCGACTCGACGGTCACCAGCCCGATGCTGACGGTAATTCCCGGCGACATGGATGTTGAGGCATGGCCGAGCTCATGGATTCCCTCTCTGACGCGCTCCGCTACGCGCACCGCATTTTCCTGCGAGATGTTGGGCAATATGACGGCAAACTCGTCGCCGCCCAGACGGCAGAGGATGTCATGACGGCGAAACGAATGTCGAATAACGTCCGCCACCGCTTTCAGCGCTTCGTCGCCCGCCGCGTGTCCCAGCGTGTCGTTGACCTGCTTGAAGTGATCGATATCAATCAGCATGGCGCACAGCGGCTTGTTTTCATGACGCGCCGCTTTCAACGCGCGGTTGGCTGACTGGTAAAACGCATCCCGGCGCAGAAAGCCGGTCAGATCGTCGTAACGGGCGGTGGTCGGCAGCTCAATCAGATATTTTTTTGCGACCAGCGACAGCAGGCTGCCCATGACGGCAACCATCAGGCTGATGCAGGCCAGCGTGATGACTTCCGCCGAGGTGGTGGCAATGTTGCCAAAGCCGGGCGAGGAGCCCAGCGTGGTGACGCGTATGCGTAAGCCGATCAGTTTGTCGGTGGGCGAGAGAATCGGCATGACGGTGGTGAGCTGCTCCTTTTCCGGCGGGTTACCGGCGGACGGCAGCAGATTCTGGCATACCCGAATGATCGCCATGTCGTTGAGGGAAAGATTCAGTTCTGACAGGCGGTTGATGCATTCGTGGCCGACGTCGCGGGTGTTGAACGCCATAATGCGCACCCGGGAAAACATCGAGTTACCGACCTTGTAGAAATGGTCGCTTTCAGCGATTTCGCCGCTGGTGTTATAGGACTCGTACAGACGGATGATGCTGTCGAAATTGCGTTTTTCCTCCTGCCAGTCTTTCTGGCGGGAGTTCAGCAACAACAGGCTGGTTAGAGCAACCGAGAACAGGCCAAACAAAACAAAAGCGGAAACCGGATTGGCAAGCAATCTGACAATGTGATTTTTAATAAAATTCATTCACTTTTCCTGCATTTCCCGATGATGCGCCGTTGCCCGGCAATCGGTCTTACTTACCGAGTCTGCTCCGCTCGGAGATTTCGCTTACCGGGTTGAACCGAATGGTGCCCGGAATTCGCACAGTCGTGATTAACGTTGTGGTTTCCGTTCACTTTCCTTGTTCAATCTGGCTGCGACAATCACGCTGGCTGAGGTAGACTCTTAATTATTGTTATTGTCAGAAACATTAATCGATGAGCGAGAATTAACTCGTTGAATCGTTAGATATTGTGCACGGTCATAACGTATTTTCTTGTGGAACCGCGCAGATTTCGAACATTGTCGCATTAGCGAGCGGATTTTTGAACGGATTTAACGCTTCGGATTATTAATCAGACTGATAGAATAAATTTTTTGATAAACAAGAGGTGCTTATGAACAGTCTATGTGTTGGTTTGGTATCCATTTCTGATCGCGCATCCAGCGGTGTCTATCAGGATGAAGGCATTCCGGCTCTGCAGGCATGGCTGGCGGAAGCACTGACCACCCCCTTCGACGTGCAAACTCGCTTGGTGCCGGATGAACAGCCGCTGATTGAGCAGACGCTGTGTGAACTGGTGGATGAGTGCGGTTGCCATCTGGTGCTGACCACCGGCGGCACCGGCCCGGCGCGTCGGGATGTGACGCCGGACGCCACGCTGGCGGTGGCCGATCGGGAAATGCCGGGATTCGGCGAGCAGATGCGGCAGATCAGCCTGCGGTTTGTTCCCACCGCCATTCTGTCGCGTCAGGTTGGCGTGATCCGTAAACAGGCGCTGATCCTCAACCTGCCGGGGCAGCCGAAATCCATCCGCGAGACCCTGACCGGCCTGAAAGATGCGTCCGGCCAGGTCATCGTACCGGGGATTTTCGCCAGTGTTCCCTACTGCATCCAACTGCTGGAAGGACCTTATATCGAAACCAATCCGGACGTAGTAGCAGCTTTTCGCCCCAAGAGTGCGATACGCGATATAAAAAGCTGAAGTTAACGCAATTTGTTGATAACCATCGCTCGGTGCTGGTGTGCCAAAAATCTGCCGCTATAGTAAGGTTTCATTTACACAGCGATTTGAAATTATTTTCTTATTGTACTGGCATTGTGCGGTGATTTATGGCTGGCGAACAACACCGTCGATTGAATCGACACGATTATCAAACCCTTTCATTGGCGGCGCTGGGCGGCGCGCTGGAGTTTTACGACTTCATCATCTTCGTTTTTTTTGCCGCTGTTATCGGCGATCTGTTTTTTCCGTCGGATATTCCTGAATGGCTGCGGCAGGTTCAAACCTTTGGCATCTTTGCCGCCGGCTATCTGGCTCGCCCGCTGGGCGGTATCGTGATGGCGCATTTTGGCGATCGGGTCGGTCGCAAAAAAATGTTCAGCCTGAGCATTTTACTGATGGCCCTGCCCACGCTGGGAATGGGGATGCTGCCGACCTATGCTTCCATCGGCATCGCGGCGCCTTTGCTGCTGCTGTTGATGCGGGTGCTGCAGGGCGCGGCGATCGGCGGTGAAGTGCCGGGTGCCTGGGTGTTTGTCGCGGAACACGTTCCCCGCTCTCGTATCGGCATCGCCTGTGGCACGCTGACCGCCGGGCTGACGCTGGGGATTTTGTTCGGTTCGATGATCGCCACGCTGCTTAATACCTTGCTGCCGCCCGCGCAGATCGTCGCCGGCGGCTGGCGTATCCCATTCTTTATCGGCGGTATCTTCGGACTTATCGCGTTGTATTTGCGCCGCTGGCTGCAGGAAACGCCGATTTTCCGCGAGATGCAGGCGCACAAAGCGCTGGCGGACGAACTGCCGCTCAAGACAATCGTGTTACGTCATAAGAAAGCGATACTGGTCAGCATGTTGCTGACCTGGATGTTGTCCGCTGGAATTGTGGTAGTGATTCTGATGGCGCCGGTGTATTTGCAAAAATTGCATGGTATCCCGGCGGCGTTGACGTTACAGGCCAACAGTCTGGCCACCGTTGCGTTAATGGTCGGCTGTATCGTCGCCGGGCTGGCGGCGGACCGGATTGGCGTGGGGCGCACCTTCATCATCGGCAGTCTGTTGTTTGCGACGTGCAGCTGGCTGTTTTACTCCCATGCCGCACAGAGCCATAGCCTGCTGTTTATCAGCTATGCGCTGGCGGGATTGAGCGTCGGGGTGGTGGGCGCGGTGCCTTACGTGATGGTGCGGGCGTTCCCGGCGGCGGTGCGTTTCTCCGGCATTTCCTTCTCGTATAACGTGGCATACGCCATTTTTGGCGGCATGACGCCCATTTTCGTTACGCTGATGATGAAGTGGACGCCGCTGGCGCCGGCCTTCTATGTGCTGGCGTTGTGCGCGTTGGGGCTGGTGCTGGGCGTTTATCTGCAAAGCCAGACTCACCGCGAGGTGGAAGCACAGGCTGAGCAGGTCGGTTCTCCGGCCGGAGTGTAGACTCGCGCGGGCATCCGGACAAAAAAAGAGAGGCGCCTGATGCACCTCTCTTTTTGCGTTGATTTGCGTTGGTGCCGCTCTACACGGTTTTCCGTCAGTGCGCGCCGCGAGCGCCAATCGGCAGTACGGTACGGCCGTACTGTTCGTTGAGCACTTCGGCCATCGCCAGGTAGATAGCGCTGGCGCCGCAGATAATGCCTTCATAACCGGCGAAGGTCAGCAGCGCGTGGTTGCCGGTGATGTTGCCGATCGCCAGCAGGGCGAACAGCACGGTCAGGCTGGCGAACACGAACTGCAGTGCGCGGTTGGCGCCCAGGGTGCCGAAGAACATGAACAGGGTGAAGATGCCCCACAGCGCCAGGAACACGCCGAGGAACTGCGCGTCGGCCGCTTCCGCCAGGCCCATTTTCGGCAGCATGATGATGGCGACCAGCGTCAGCCAGAACGCGCCGTAGGAGGTAAAGGCAGTCACGCCAAAGGTATTGCCTTTCTTATACTCCAGCAGACCGGCCAGGATCTGGGCGATGCCGCCGTAGAAGATTCCCATGCTCAGAATAATGGAAGTCAGTGGGAAAAAGCCTGCGTTGTGCAGGTTTAACAGAATGGTGGTCATCCCGAAGCCCATCAGTCCCAGTGGGCCCGGATTCGCCAACGTTTTCGCGTGCATACATCCTCTGCAATAACAAAATGGTCAATGTGTTGTTGTGTCTCAAGGTTTGCCCGGCGGGCGTTCCCATGAGGTAAACGGAGCGTCGCCGGTACCCGCTGTCAGGCCGGGTCAATCCCTTTTCTGCGGCGAGCGCGGCATCATAGCGGGCGGGAATGGGCGATACAACCAGATAGGATGCGAATACTTTGATCAAAAACCGGGAAGATGCAGTTTTTTTTGGTTAGTGCCCCTTGATGCAGGAATTGTCGTCCCCATCTTAGAGTCATCAAAGCGGTTTGACCGAAAAGACAAAGACGATTTCGGGGTGTTGAAAAGCAACATTTCGCCCGCATAGTAGGTTAAACCACCACACCGGATATGACTTTTAAGTGGAGATGTTTAGATGGGTAAGATTATTGGTATCGACTTGGGTACAACCAACTCTTGTGTAGCGATTATGGACGGTACGCAGGTTAAGGTACTGGAAAACAGCGAAGGCGATCGCACCACGCCTTCCATTATTGCCTATACGCAAGATGGTGAAACTCTGGTTGGCCAACCGGCTAAACGTCAGGCGGTGACTAACCCGAAAAATACGCTGTTCGCCATCAAGCGTCTGATTGGTCGTCGTTTCCAGGATGAAGAAGTACAGCGCGACACCAACATCATGCCGTACAAAATCCTGCCGGCCGACAACGGCGACGCCTGGGTGGAAGTGAAAGACCAGAAACTGGCTCCGCCGCAGATTTCCGCTGAAGTCCTGAAAAAAATGAAGAAGACGGCGGAAGATTATCTGGGTGAAACCATCACCGAAGCGGTCATCACCGTACCGGCATACTTCAACGACGCCCAGCGTCAGGCGACCAAAGACGCCGGCCGTATCGCCGGTCTGGAAGTCAAACGTATCATCAACGAACCGACGGCGGCTGCGCTGGCTTACGGCCTGGACAAAGGCGTCGGCAACCGCACTATCGCTGTATACGACCTGGGCGGCGGTACGTTCGATATCTCCATCATTGAAATCGATGATGTCGACGGCGAGAAAACCTTCGAAGTACTGGCGACCAACGGTGATACTCACCTGGGCGGCGAAGACTTCGACAGCCGTATGATCAACTACCTGGTCGACGAATTCAAAAAAGAGCAGGGCTTTGACCTGCGCAACGACCCGCTGGCGATGCAGCGTCTGAAAGAAGCGGCGGAAAAAGCGAAGATCGAACTGTCTTCCGCTCAGCAGACCGATGTTAACCTGCCGTACATCACGGCGGACGCCACCGGCCCGAAACACCTGAACATCAAGGTAACTCGCGCCAAACTGGAATCGCTGGTCGAAGATCTGGTAACCCGTTCCCTGGAGCCGCTGAAAGTGGCGTTGCAGGATGCCGGGCTGTCGGTTTCCGAAATCCACGACGTGATTCTGGTCGGCGGCCAGACCCGTATGCCGCTGGTGCAGAAGAAAGTCGCCGATTTCTTCGGTAAAGAACCGCGTAAAGACGTGAACCCGGACGAAGCGGTGGCGATTGGCGCCGCGGTGCAGGGCGGCGTGCTGGCTGGCGACGTGAAAGACGTGCTGCTGCTGGACGTTACTCCGCTGTCTCTGGGTATCGAAACCATGGGCGGCGTGATGACTCCGCTGATTACCAAGAACACTACTATCCCGACCAAGCACAGTCAGGTGTTCTCGACGGCGGAAGACAACCAGTCCGCGGTGACGATCCACGTATTGCAGGGTGAGCGTAAGCGCGCCCACGATAACAAATCGTTGGGACAGTTCAACCTGGACGGTATTCAGCCGGCGCCGCGCGGTATGCCGCAGATCGAAGTCACCTTCGACATCGATGCCGACGGTATCCTGCATGTTTCCGCTAAAGACAAGAACAGCGGTCGCGAGCAGAACATCACCATCAAGGCGTCTTCCGGCCTGAACGAAGACGAAATCCAGAAGATGGTGCGTGAAGCTGAAGCCAACGCCGAAGCGGATCGTAAGTTTGAAGAGCTGGTGCAGGCGCGCAACCAGGGCGACCACCTGCTGCACAGCACCCGCAAACAGCTGGAAGAAACCGGCGACAAACTGGCCGCTGCCGACAAGACCGCTATCGAAGAGGCGCTGAAAGCGCTGGAAACCGCGCTGAAAGGCGAAGACAAGGCGGACATCGAAGCGAAGATCCAGAAGCTGGCGGAAGCGTCTACCAAACTGCTGGAAGCCGCTCAGCAGCAACAGGCTCAGGCCGGTGCTGCCGGCGCCGACAATGCAGCCCGTCAGGATGATGATGTCGTTGACGCCGAGTTCGAAGAAGTCAAAGACAAGAAATAATCGCCCTTAAGCGGGCGCAGTAGCGGTAGCTCATACTGTTGCTGGCAACCAGCACGGGCGTCGGGGAAACTCTGCGCCCGTGCACGCATGTTGAGGGCAGGAAAAAAGAATGGCGAAGCAAGACTACTACGAGATTCTGGGCGTTGCGAAAGACGCGGATGAGCGCGAAATCAAAAAGGCTTACAAACGGCTGGCGATGAAATATCACCCGGATCGCAATCCGGGCGACAAAGACGCCGAGGCCAAATTCAAGGAAGTCAAAGAAGCCTATGAGATTTTGACCGATGCTCAGAAACGCGCGGCCTACGATCAGTATGGACATGCCGCGTTTGAGCAGGGCGGTATGGGCGGCGGTGGCGGCGCAGGTGGTTTCGGCGGCGCTGATTTCGGCGATATTTTCGGCGATGTTTTCGGTGATATCTTTGGCGGCGGTCGCCGTCAGCGTGCGAGTCGCGGCTCTGATTTACGCTACACCATGGAGCTGACGCTGGAAGAAGCGGTACGCGGCGTCACCAAAGAGATCCGTATCCCGACGCTGCAGGAATGCGACGTTTGTCATGGCAGCGGCGCCAGACCGGGCAGCAACGCGGTGACCTGTCCAACCTGTCACGGCAACGGACAGGTGCAGATGCGTCAGGGGTTCTTCACCGTGCAGCAGACCTGTCCGCACTGTCATGGCCGCGGCAAGATCATCAAAGATCCTTGCACGAAGTGTCATGGTCACGGGCGTGTTGAGAAAAGCAAAACGCTGTCGGTCAAGATTCCGGCCGGCGTGGACACTGGCGATCGCATCCGCCTGGCGGGTGAAGGGGAGGCGGGGGAATTTGGCGCCCCGGCCGGCGATCTGTACGTACAAGTGCAGGTGCGCGAGCACCCGATCTTCCAGCGCGAAGACAACAACCTCTACTGCGAAGTGCCGATCAACTTCGCTATGGCGGCGTTGGGCGGTGAAATTGAAGTGCCGACGCTGGACGGGCGCGTGATGCTGAAAGTACCGGCGGAAACGCAAACCGGCAAACTGTTCCGCATGCGCGGCAAGGGCGTGAAATCGGTACGCGGCGGCATTCAGGGCGATCTGCTGTGCCGGGTGGTGGTGGAAACCCCGGTCAATTTGAGCGATCGTCAAAAACAGCTGTTGCAGGAATTGCAGGAGAGCTTTGGCGGCCCGACTGGCGAAAGCAACAGTCCGCGCTCCAAAAGTTTCTTCGACGGCGTGAAGAAATTCTTTGACGACCTGACGCGCTGATCCTGATTACCACCGTGACGCGGTGATAAAAACCGGCCGGTTTATCCTGGCCGGTTTTTTTATTGCCGCCATCCACCGATTCGGTTTTTTCGAGTATTAATCCAGTTTAAAACTGCTTTTAACGATGAGTGGTGTGGCTTAACCTTGCTATCCATTATCGGGCAGTGATGAGTGATGCCCGCCGATGTTTTGTAAGGGAGAAGAAACGTGATAAAGCTGTTCCGCTATCTGACCGGGCTGGAAGCGGCCGCCGGCATGATTTTGATTGCCGCGACTCTGCTGGCGCTGCTGGTCGCCAACATACCGGCCACATTGCCGTGGTATCAGTCCTTTCTGGAGATACCGGTGGTGATGGGCATTGGCGCGCTGGAAATTAACAAGCCGCTGCTGTTGTGGATCAATGACGGCCTGATGGCGCTGTTTTTCCTGCAGGTCGGTCTGGAAGTGAAACGCGAACTGGTGGTCGGCGCGCTGGCGAGCCGGCGGCAGGCGATACTGCCGGTGGTGGCGGCCTTTGGCGGGATGCTGGTTCCCGCGCTGTTTTTCCTGTTGTTTAACGCCGCTGAAGCGGAAACCCGTTCAGGCTGGGCGATTCCTACCGCGACGGATATCGCTTTTGCGGTCGGCATTCTGGTCCTGCTGGGTAAACGAGTGCCGGCAGGGTTGAAGGTGTTCCTGCTGGCGCTGGCGATCATTGACGATCTGGGGGCGATCGTGATTATCGCGCTGTTCTATACCCAGCAATTGCACTGGCTGGCGCTGTCGGGCGCGCTGGCGGCGATCGCTTTACTGGCGTACATGAATCACCAGCAGGTGATGAAAACGTCTGCTTATCTGCTGGTCGGGATTGTGTTGTGGGTCTGCATTCTGAAATCCGGCGTGCATGCCACGCTGGCCGGCGTGATTGTCGGTTTCTTTATTCCGCTGCGCGCTCCGGCGGGCCACCCCTCGCCCGCCAGTACGCTGGAACATGGGCTGGCAAGCTGGATCGCGTTTCTGGTGATCCCGCTGTTTGCCTTTGCCAATGCCGGCATTACGCTGCAGGGCGTCGCCGTTGAACACTTGCTGTCGCCATTGACGCTGGGCATCGCCAGCGGGTTATTGCTGGGTAAACCGATTGGCGTGTCATTGTTTAGCTGGCTGGTGATCCGCTTTGGGCTGGGCAGGTTGCCGGGCGGCGTGGATTTCCGTCAGGTGATGGCGGTATCGGTGCTGTGCGGCATCGGGTTCACCATGTCTATCTTCATTACGTTGCTGGCGTTTGGCGAGGTGGCCGCGCAGGACATCCTGTACGCCAAACTGGCGATCTTGCTGACGTCGCTTACGACGGCGGTGCTGGGCTACCTGACGTTGCGTTCGGTATTGCCTGCCGCGCAACGCTAAGGCGTGCATGAGAGAGAAGGGGAACGATCGTATGTCGCACATCAACTTCAATCATCTCTATTATTTCTGGCAGGTGTGCAAGACCGGTTCGGTGGCGGGCGCCGCCGAACGGTTGTTCCTGACGCCGCAGACCATTACCGGGCAGATCAAGTCGCTGGAAGAACGTTTGCAGGGCAAGTTATTCAAACGTAAAGGGCGCGGTCTGGAGCCGACCGAACTGGGGCAACTGGTGTTCCGCTATGCGGACAAGATGTTTGCGTTGAGCCAGGAAATGCTGGATATCGTGAATTACCGCAAGGAGTCCAGCCTGCTGTTTGATGTCGGCGTTGCGGATGCCTTGTCCAAACGGCTGGTGAGCCGGGTGCTGGAAACGGTGGTGAATGAACAGACGCCGATTCACCTGCGCTGTTTCGAGTCCACCCATGAGATGCTGATCGAGCAGTTGAGTCAGCATAAGCTGGACATGATTCTGTCGGATTGCCCGGTCGATTCCGGCCAGCAGGCGGGGCTGTTTTCCCGCAAGCTCGGCGAGTGCGGCGTGAGTTTTTACTGTCGCCGACCGGAGCCGAGTCTGCCTTTCCCCGACTGTCTGTCGCAGCGTAAGCTATTGATCCCGGCGCGCCGCACCATGCTGGGCCGCAAGTTACTCAACTGGTTCAGCGAGCAGAATCTGCCGGTGGACATTATGGGCGAGTTTGATGACGCGGCGCTGATGACCGCTTTCGGTATGAACCATGACGCGGTTTTCGTCGCGCCGTCGCTGCATGTCCGCGAGATGGCCGCACAAGACGACATTATGGAAATCGGTCGCCTCGACAACATTCAGGACGAGTATTACGTCATTTTCGCGGAACGTATGATTCAGCATCCGGCGGTGCAGCGCGTCTGCAATGCGGATTTCTCTTCCCTGTTTTGCGAATGAAACAATTTCACTTTCGAGCAGGCACAAAAAAACCGGCCTGAGCCGGTTTTTTCAGCGATTCATCACGTAAACGTGATTATTGCATCGCGTTGATCTGCGCAGTCAGATTGGATTTATGACGAGCAGCTTTGTTTTTGTGGATCAGACCTTTGCTGGCCTGACGATCCACGATCGGTTGCATGTCATTAAATGCTTTCTGTGCAGCTTCTTTATCGCCACCGGCGATGGCCGCATACACTTTCTTGATGAAAGTACGCATCATGGAGCGACGGCTTGCATTGTGCTTGCGGCGCTTCTCAGACTGTACGGCGCGTTTCTTAGCTGATTTGATATTAGCCAAGGTCCAACTCCCAAATATATTCTATCGAGGACAATTCAAAGGCCGAGGAATATGCCCTTTTAGCCTTCTTTTGTCAATGGATTTGTGCAAATAAGCGCCGTTTGTACGCCAGCGCTTGTTACGTTGTGATGGCGCGGGATTTTAACAGCTTAAGCGTCGGGAATACAGCCTTTCGCGTCATAAATTCACCGTTTGCCGCCTTTGTGGCGTCAAGCGTTTGATTACGGGTTAAAAGCCGCACGCCCGGCGATGCGCCCGATTTTCGGTATATGAAAAATTCTCATCGAAGCGGGATGCTGAAATCCGCCGGGCCGGCACAAAAGGCATGAATCGCGGGTTAACCTTGCTCGCTGTACAAGGTATAATCCGCCGATTTCCACTGTTTTGAGCCAGTTATGCAGCTAATTCGCGGTATACACAATCTTCAGGCCTGCCATTACGGCTGTGTGCTAACTATTGGTAACTTTGACGGTGTCCACCGCGGACATCAGGCATTGCTTGAACGCCTGAAGCAGGAAGGGCAGGCACGCGGGTTGCCGGTGATGGTGATGATTTTCGAACCTCAGCCGCTGGAGCTGTTTGCCGCTGAGAAAGCGCCGGCACGGCTGACCCGCCTGCGCGACAAGGTGAAATATCTGGCGCAGGCCGGCGTGGATTACCTGCTGTGCGTGACGTTTGACGCCAGCTTTGCCGCTAACCATGCCAATACCTTTATCTCCAGTCTGCTGGTGGAAAAACTGGGGGTGAAGTTTCTGGTGGTGGGGGATGACTTCCGCTTCGGGGCTGGCCGGGAGGGGGATTTCCTGTTATTACAGAAAGCCGGCGCCGAACAGAATTTCGAGGTGATCAGCACCACCACTTTCTGCAGCAGCGGCAAGCGGGTGAGCAGCACCGCGGTGCGCGAAGCGCTGGCGCAGGACGATCTGATCCTGGCGGAGGAATTGCTGGGACACCCGTTCAGTATTTCTGGTCGGGTGGTGCACGGCAACGAGCTGGGTCGCACCATCGGTTTTCCAACGGCCAACCTGCCTCTCAAGCGCCAGGTATCGCCGGTCAGCGGCGTGTATGCGGTTCAGGTGTATGGATTGGGCGACGCGCCGTTACCCGGCGTGGCCAATATCGGCACCCGCCCGACCGTGACCGGAGACAAACGTCAGCAGTTGGAAGTGCATCTGCTGGATGTAACGCTGGATCTGTATGGCCGACATATAGATGTGGTGATGTGTAAAAAATTACGTAGTGAGCAGCGGTTTGCTTCGCTGGATGCGCTGAAGCAGCAAATCGCCAACGATGTGGTGGCCGCCCGTGAGTTCTTCGGGTTGAAGGCGCCGGTCTAATTTTTCTCTAGCCGAAAACGAAATCGAGAAGCGAATGAGTGACTATAAAACTACCCTGAATTTGCCGGAAACAGGGTTCCCGATGCGTGGCGATTTGGCCAAGCGCGAACCTGACATGCTGAAACGTTGGTATGAGCAGGATTTGTACGGGATTATTCGTGGCGCCAAGAAGGGTAAAAAAACCTTTATCCTTCACGATGGCCCGCCGTATGCGAACGGCAACATTCACATTGGTCACTCGGTTAACAAGATTCTCAAAGACATTATTATCAAGTCCAAAGGGCTGTCCGGCTATGATTCGCCGTACGTGCCGGGCTGGGACTGTCACGGTCTGCCGATCGAACTGAAAGTAGAACAACTGGTGGGCAAGCCGGGCGAGAAGGTGAGCGCCGCGCAGTTCCGCGAAGAGTGCCGCAAGTATGCCGCCGAGCAGGTTGCCGGGCAGAAGAAAGACTTTATCCGTCTGGGCGTGCTGGGCGACTGGGATCGTCCGTACCTGACGATGGATTTCAAAACCGAAGCCAACATTATTCGTGCGCTGGGCCGCATCATCGAAAACGGCCATCTGCACAAGGGCGCCAAGCCGGTGCACTGGTGCGCCGACTGCGGTTCCGCGCTGGCGGAAGCGGAAGTGGAGTATTACGACAAAACTTCTCCGGCGATTGATGTGGCGTTCAACGCGGTCGATCGCGCGGCGGTGCTGGCGAAATTCGGCCTGACCGACGATGCGGTAAACGGCGATGTCGCGCTGGTCATCTGGACCACCACCCCCTGGACGTTGCCGGCCAACCGCGCCATTGCCCTGAACGCCGAGATTGACTACGTGCTGATTCAGGTGGCCGGCAAAGCCATCATTGTTGCCGAAGGGCTGGCCGACGCGGTCGCTAAACGCATTGCCGGGAGCGACGTCAGCGCCCGTCTGGGTCACACCGTCAAAGGCAGCGATCTGGAACTGCTGCGCTTCCGTCATCCGTTCATGGGTTTCGACGTGCCCGCCATCCTGGGCGATCACGTTACGCTGGACGCGGGTACCGGTGCGGTACATACCGCCGGCGGCCACGGCCCTGACGACTATGTCATCAGCCAGAAATACCAGTTGGAAATCGCCAACCCGGTCGGGCCGAACGGTTGCTACCTGCCGGGCACGTTCCCGGGGCTGGATGGCCTGTTCGTGTTCAAAGCCAACGACAAGATTGTCGAGCTGCTGCGTGAGCGCGGCGCGCTGCTGCATGATGAAAAACTGCAGCACAGCTACCCTTGCTGCTGGCGCCACAAGTCGCCGATCCTGTTCCGCGCCACGCCGCAGTGGTTTGTGAGCATGGATCAGAATGGTCTGCGTAAGCAGTCGCTGTCCGAAATCAAGGGCGTGCAGTGGATCCCGGACTGGGGTCAGGCGCGCATTGAATCCATGGTGGCGAACCGTCCTGACTGGTGTATCTCCCGTCAGCGTACCTGGGGCGTGCCGATGTCGCTGTTCGTTCACAAAGAGACGCAGGCGCTGCATCCACGCACGACCGAATTGATCGAAGCGGTGGCAAAACGCGTCGAACAGGACGGCATTCAGGCATGGTGGGATTTGAACCCGGCTGACCTGCTGGGCGCGGACGCCGCCGATTATGAAAAAGTGCCGGATACGCTGGATGTCTGGTTCGATTCCGGATCGACCCACGCTTCGGTGGTGGATGTGCGTCCGGAATTCAGCGGCCATGCGGCGGATATGTATCTGGAAGGTTCCGACCAGCATCGCGGCTGGTTCATGTCCTCGCTGATGATTTCTACCGCTATCAAAGGCAAGGCGCCGTACCGTCAGGTACTGACCCACGGCTTCACCGTGGACGGTCAGGGCCGCAAGATGTCGAAATCCATCGGCAACACCGTTAGCCCGCAGGACGTGATGGATAAGCTGGGCGCCGATATTCTGCGTTTGTGGATCGGTTCTACCGATTATTCCGGCGAGATCGCGGTGTCCGACGAGATCCTCAAGCGTTCCGCCGACGCCTATCGCCGTATCCGTAACACCGCGCGTTTCCTGCTGGCCAACCTGAATGGCTTCGATCCGGCGCAGCATACGGTGAAACCGGAAGACATGGTGGTGCTGGATCGCTGGGCGGTGGGCTGCGCCAAAGCCGCGCAGGACGAAATTGTCGAAGCCTATGAGAGCTACGATTTCCACCGTGTGGTGCAGCGTTTGATGCAGTTCTGCTCCATCGAGATGGGGTCATTCTATCTGGATATCATCAAGGACCGCCAGTACACCGCGAAGCACGACAGCGTGGCGCGCCGTAGTTGCCAGACCGCGCTGTTCCATATTGCCGAAGCGCTGGTACGCTGGATGGCGCCGATCCTCTCCTTTACTGCGGATGAGATCTGGGCTTATCTGCCGGGCGAGCGCGCGCAGTTTGTCTTCACCGAAGAGTGGTATGACGGTTTGTTCGGGCTGGCCGATAGCGAGCCGATGAACGATGCCTTCTGGGCCGACATGCTGAACGTGCGCGGCGAAGTGAACAAGGTGATCGAGCAGGCGCGTAACGACAAGCGCATCGGCGGTTCATTGGAAGCCGCGGTGACGTTATATGCCGACGACGCACTGTTTACGCAGCTCAACAGCCTGCAAGGCGAACTGCACTTTGCCTTGTTAACCTCCAAAGCGCGTCTGGAACATTACGAAAATGCGCCGGCGGATGCCCAGCAGAGTGAATTACCCGGCCTGAAAGTTGTCCTTAGTAAGGCCGACGGGGAGAAATGCCCGCGTTGTTGGCACTATGAAACGGATATCGGCAGCGATGCCGCGCATCCAGAGGTGTGTGGTCGCTGTGCGACCAATGTTGGCGGCAATGGCGAAGAGCGTAAATTTGTCTGATGAGTAAATCTATTGGAGCAACGGGTCTGCGCTGGCTGTGGCTGGCCGCACTAGTACTGGTGGTCGATTTGGGCAGCAAACAGTGGGTGATGACCCACTTTCAGCTGGGCGAATCGGTATCGCTGGTGCCATTCTTCAATTTTACCTACGCCCATAACTATGGCGCGGCGTTCAGCTTCCTGGCGGACAAAGGCGGCTGGCAGCGCTGGCTGTTTGCCGTGATCGCGTTGGTGATTATTGTGGCGCTGCTAGCGATGATGCATCGTTCCAGCGCCAGCCAGAAGCTGAATAATATTGCGTATTCGCTGATTATCGGCGGCGCGATCGGCAATCTGGCCGATCGACTGGTACATGGTTATGTGATCGATTTTCTGGATTTTTATGTCGGCAACTGGCATTACCCGACGTTTAATCTGGCGGATAGCGCGATTGTGGTCGGCGCACTGCTGATTGTGTTGGAGGGGTTTCTGGCTTCTCCGCAAAAAAAGCAGGCGGAAGGTAAATAACGCATGACGGAATTCGTGACAAACGGCGGTGAAGTGCTGGTGCATTTTACGCTGATGCTGGAAGACGGTTCCGTGGCGGAAGCGACGCGCGAAAGCGGCAAGCCGGCGATGTTCCGGCTGGGCGACGGCAGTCTGTCGGCAGCGCTGGAGGCCCAGTTGCTGGACCTGCGGGTCGGCGACCGGCGCCAGTTTAGTCTGCCGCCGGAGTCGGCGTTCGGTCCCTCGAATCCGGACCTGATCCAGTTCTTTTTGCGTCGCGACTTTGCGCAGACCGGGGTGCCCGAAGTGGGCACCATCATGCTGTTCAGCGGCATGGCCGGTAACGATATGCCGGGCATTATCCGCGACGTGACGGAAGAGTCGGTAACGGTGGATTTCAACCATCCGCTGGCCGGGCACACCATCACGTTTGATGTGGAAGTACTGGAGATTCATCCCCCTTCAGACGGAGGCAACGCATGAAAATCCTGCTGGCTAATCCCCGTGGATTTTGCGCTGGCGTCGATCGCGCCATCAGCATTGTCGAGCGGGCGCTGGAAGTCTACGGCGCGCCGATTTACGTCCGTCATGAAGTGGTGCATAACCGCTATGTGGTGGAAGGGCTGCGCGAGCGCGGCGCCATCTTCATCGAGCAAATCGAAGACGTGCCGGATGGCGCTATTCTGATTTTTTCCGCGCATGGCGTATCGCAGGCGGTGAGGGCGGAAGCCAAAAGCCGGGAACTGACCGTTTTCGACGCTACCTGTCCGCTGGTGACCAAAGTGCATATGGAAGTGGCGCGCGCCAGCCGCAAGGGAACGGAAGCGATCCTGATCGGCCATGCCGGGCATCCCGAAGTGGAAGGCACCATGGGCCAGTACAACAACCCGAACGGCGGTATGTATCTGGTGGAAGGTCCCGAGGATGTCTGGGCGCTGCGGGTGAAAGACGAATCCAACCTTTGCTTCATGACCCAGACCACCTTGTCGGTAGATGATACCTCAGCGGTGATCGATGCGCTGCGGGCGCGTTTCCCGCAGATTGTCGGGCCGCGCAAGGACGATATTTGCTACGCCACCACCAACCGTCAGGAAGCGGTGCGTAATCTGGCGGCGGAAGCCAGCGTGGTGCTGGTGGTCGGCTCGAAAAATTCCTCCAACTCCAATCGCCTGGCCGAGCTGGCGCAGCGCGTCGGTAAACCGTCTTATCTGATTGACTCCGCTGATGATATTCAGGAAGAGTGGCTGAAGAATGTCGTCTGTGTCGGGGTTACGGCTGGCGCTTCCGCGCCGGACGTGCTGGTCCAGCAGGTGATCAAACGCCTGCAGAACATGGGCGGACAGATCGCGATGGAGATGCAGGGGCGCGAAGAGAACATCGTGTTTGAAGTGCCGAAGGAACTGCGTATGGACGTTCGTGAAGTGGAATAACACGTTCGCCTTATCATTATGAGAAGATGCCAGACGATGAAAATCGCCTGGCATTTTTTTGGGAGCAAGCTCATGAACCGAATCCCCATTATTCTGGATACCGACCCGGGCATTGACGATGCCGTTGCTATCGCCGCCGCCTTGTTCGCGCCTGAACTGGAGCTGAAGCTCGTCACCACGGTGGCGGGAAATGTGGATGTGGAAAAAACCACCCGCAATGCGCTGCAACTGCTGCATTTTTGGGGTTCGACGGTGCCGGTCGCACAAGGCGCGGCGACGCCGCTGACGCGCGCGTTGCGTGATGCGGCCTACGTCCACGGCGAGTCCGGGATGGCGGGGTACGACTTTGTGGCGCATGACCGGGTAGCGCTGGAAAAGCCCGCCGTGCAGGCGATGTATGAATGCCTGATCAGCAGCGCCGAGCCGGTAACGCTGGTCACCATTGGGCCGCTCACCAATGTCGCACTGCTGCTGACCCAATACCCGCAATGTAAAAACAACATCAAGCGTCTGGTGATGATGGGCGGTTCGTCAGGACGCGGTAACTTTACGCCGAATGCGGAATTCAATATCGCGATTGACCCGGAAGCGGCAGGGCGGGTATTCGACAGCGGAATCGACATTGTGATGTGCGGTCTGGACGTCACCAATAACGCGGTGCTGGCGCCGGATTATCTGGAAACGTTGCCGGGGCTTAACCAAACGGGCGCCATGCTTCATGCGTTGTTCAGTCACTACCGCAGCGGCAGCATGGCGACCGGTTTGCGTATGCATGATCTATGCGCTATTGCTTATCTGGTGAAACCGGCGTTGTTTACTCTGGAACACTGTTTTGTGGCGGTGGAAACCCGGGGCGAGTACACCGCGGGCACCACAGTGGTGGATCTTCAACATCGGCTGAATCGCCCGGCCAACGCACAGGTGGCGTTAGCGCTGGATGTGGACGGTTTCCGCGTCTGGGTGGCGCAGGTGTTGGCGCTGGCGCCTTAAGCAGCCTCGCGTAACGATGCGCCGTCGGCTAGCGTCATGAATAGGCGCTGGCGATATGAATACTTGCGGGGTTTAGTCTACTCGCCGGCGGCGGATAACCGCGGCGGCCGGGAGGCTCTGGCTAATCGATAGCTTTTACTGATATCCCCGCTGTTTTGTCATAAATTTCTAATTATTGGTGTTTTCGGCTGGCAGCCCTTGGCCGGGCTGGTTAACCTGATAACGTTTTCTCATTTATCAACAAATAAAGAGTACGAATATGCGTGATGCACAAATCCGCGTCGCCATCGCGGGAGCGGGTGGCCGCATGGGACGGCAGTTGATTCAGGCTGCGTTGCAGATGGATGGCGTAGTGCTGGGCGCTGCGCTGGAACGTGAAGGTTCGTCGCTGCTGGGCAGCGATGCGGGAGAACTGGCCGGCGCAGGTAAAACGGATGTCACCGTACAAAGCAGCCTTGAGGCGGTCGTTGACGATTTCGATGTATTTATCGATTTCACCCGTCCGGAAGGCACGCTGAGCCACCTGGCTTTTTGTCGTCAGCACGGTAAAGGGATGGTGATTGGCACCACGGGGTTTGACGATCAGGGCAAAGCCGCGATCCAGCAGGCCGCCGCCGACATTGGGATTGTATTTGCCGCCAACTTTAGCGTTGGGGTGAACGTGTTGCTCAAGCTGCTGGAAAAAGCGGCCAAAGTGATGGGCGACTACACGGACATTGAAATCATTGAAGCGCACCACCGCCACAAAGTCGATGCGCCGTCGGGCACCGCGCTGGCGATGGGCGAAGCGATCGCCGGGGCGCTGGGCCGCGATCTGAAGCAATGCGCGGTTTATGCACGTGAAGGCTATACCGGCGAACGTGAGCCGAAAAGCATCGGTTTTGCCACCATTCGGGCCGGCGATATCGTGGGCGAACATACCGCTATGTTTGCGGATGTCGGTGAGCGTATAGAGATAACGCACAAGGCTTCCAGCCGAATGACGTTTGCAAATGGCGCAGTCAGGTCCGCATTGTGGGTAAGCTCTCGTAATCATGGTCTTTTTGATATGAGAGATGTGCTTGGGCTTGATGATTTATAACGGGAAAATATTTTCCTTTTTTTAATCTATTGATTTTAATGGCGCTAAAATTAGCGCCATTATTTTTATGTAAAAATATTATCTTGGTCTTTAATTTTTATCAAAACCGATTTTTATCGGTGTTATCTGTCTTTTTCTCAGGTGTGTGTTAGCCATTTACGATTCCAGTTGCCGTTTTTGGCGTGATTTTAATCATTTCATTACTCATTGGCGCTGGCAACCGTTTACTTCCGATAGTTGATGTGTGTTTTTGCGGGTATTACCGCATATTGCCTCCTGAAGCCATAAAATAGTGAAAAAAAATCCGGTTTGGCTAGACAACGGTCAGGGGCCTCATTAAAATGCGCGCAATTTGCCAAAAATTTGCCTTACAGGTGGTTTTTGCATTGATTTAGTACGTCAAATCTGAATTAATATGCAAATAACATGATTTTTTATTCCTTGGAGGGTGTTTTGATTAAGTCAGCGCTATTGGTTCTGGAAGACGGAACCCAATTCCACGGTCGGGCCATTGGGGCAGAGGGAACGGCAGTGGGGGAAGTGGTTTTCAATACGTCAATGACCGGTTATCAAGAAATCCTCACTGATCCTTCCTATTCCCGCCAGATTGTCACTCTTACTTATCCCCATATCGGTAATGTCGGCGCCAATAAAGCCGATGAAGAATCCCCCGCCGTTCATGCTCAGGGCCTGGTCATCCGCGATTTACCCCTGATTGCCAGCAACTACCGCAGCGAAGAAAGCCTGTCTGATTACCTCAAGCGCAACAACATCGTGGCGATTGCGGATATCGATACCCGCAAACTGACGCGACTGCTGCGTGAAAAAGGCGCGCAGAACGGCTGCATCATCGCGGGCGATGCGCCGGATGCGGCGCTGGCGCTGGAAAAGGCCAAAGCCTTCCCCGGCCTGAAAGGTATGGATCTGGCGAAAGAAGTCACCACCCGTTCCAGCTATAGCTGGCTACAGGGCAGCTGGACGCTGGAAGGCGAGCTGCCGGCGGCGAAAGAAGAGAGTGAACTGCCGTACCACGTGGTGGCGTACGATTATGGCGTGAAGCGCAATATCCTGCGTATGCTGGTGGATCGCGGCTGCCGCCTGACCGTCGTGCCGGCGCAAACCCCGGCGGAAGACGTGCTGAAACTGAATCCGGACGGCATTTTCCTGTCCAACGGCCCCGGCGACCCGGAGCCGTGCGATTACGCCATCAACGCGATCAAAGCCTTCCTGGAAACCGAGATTCCGGTGTTCGGCATCTGTCTGGGCCACCAGTTGCTGGCGCTGGCCAGCGGCGCGAAAACCATCAAAATGAAATTCGGCCACCACGGCGGCAACCATCCGGTCAAAGATCTGGACGGCAATCGGGTGATGATCACCGCACAAAACCACGGGTTTGCGGTAGACGAAACGTCTTTGCCCACCACGCTGCGCGCGACGCACAAATCGCTGTTCGACGGTTCGCTGCAGGGCATTCACCGCACCGATAAAGCGGCGTTCAGCTTCCAGGGACACCCGGAAGCCAGCCCCGGCCCGCATGACGCCGCGCCGCTGTTCGATCACTTCATCGAGCTGATTGAGTCTTACCGTAGCCATACCAAATAATCAGAACCCGTTTAGTCACGCTGCGATAAAAGTACAAGGCGAAAACGCCGACGCGGCGGTGAGTAAACGGGTTCGCAGGAGCGAAAAATGCCAAAACGTACAGACATAAAAAGTATCCTGATTCTCGGTGCCGGCCCGATCGTGATCGGTCAGGCGTGCGAGTTTGACTACTCCGGCGCTCAGGCGTGTAAAGCGCTGCGCGAAGAAGGCTACCGCGTGATTCTGGTGAACTCCAACCCGGCCACTATCATGACCGACCCGGAGATGGCCGACGCCACCTATATTGAACCGATCCACTGGGAAGTGGTGCGCAAAATCATCGAAAAAGAGCGTCCGGATGCGGTGCTGCCGACGATGGGCGGCCAGACGGCGCTGAACTGCGCGCTGGAGCTGGAACGTCAGGGCGTGCTGGAAGAATTCGGCGTGACCATGATCGGCGCTACCGCCGATGCCATCGATAAAGCGGAAGATCGTCGCCGTTTCGACATCGCAATGAAGAAAATCGGCCTGGAAACCGCTCGTTCCGGCATCGCGCACACGATGGAAGAAGCGCTGGCGGTGGCGGCGGACGTGGGCTATCCCTGCATTATCCGCCCGTCCTTCACTATGGGCGGCACCGGCGGCGGCATCGCTTACAACCGTGAAGAGTTCGAAGAGATTTGCACCCGCGGTCTGGATCTGTCGCCGACCAAGGAACTGCTGATCGACGAATCGCTGATCGGCTGGAAAGAGTATGAAATGGAAGTGGTGCGGGATAAAAACGATAACTGCATCATCGTCTGCTCCATCGAAAACCTCGACGCGATGGGGATCCACACCGGTGACTCCATCACCGTGGCGCCGGCGCAAACCCTGACCGACAAGGAATATCAGATCATGCGTAACGCCTCGATGGCGGTACTGCGTGAAATCGGGGTGGAAACCGGCGGTTCCAACGTGCAGTTCGCGGTTAATCCGAAAACCGGCCGTCTGATCGTCATCGAAATGAACCCGCGCGTGTCCCGCTCTTCGGCGCTGGCCTCCAAAGCCACCGGCTTCCCGATCGCCAAGATCGCCGCCAAGCTGGCAGTCGGCTATACGCTGGATGAGCTGATGAACGACATCACCGGCGGCCGCACCCCGGCGTCGTTCGAGCCGTCCATCGACTACGTGGTCACCAAGATCCCGCGCTTCAACTTTGAAAAATTCGCCGGCGCCAACGATCGCCTGACCACGCAGATGAAATCCGTGGGTGAAGTGATGGCGATTGGCCGCACCCAGCAGGAATCGCTGCAGAAAGCGCTGCGCGGTCTGGAAGTGGGCGCCACCGGCTTCGATCCGAAAGTGGATCTGGACGACCCGGAAGCGCTGACCAAAATCCGCCGCGAGCTGAAAGACGCCGGCGGCGACCGTATCTGGTATCTGGCGGATGCGTTCCGCGCCGGGATGTCGGTTGACGGCGTATTCAACCTGACCAACATCGACCGTTGGTTCCTGGTGCAAATCGAAGAGCTGGTGCGTCTGGAAGAGCAGGTAGCCGAGCAGGGCGCCAACGGTCTGACGAAGGAATTCCTGCGTCTGCTGAAACGCAAAGGCTTTGCCGACGCCCGTCTGGCGAAGCTGGCCGGCGTGTCTGAAGGTGAAATCCGCAAGCTGCGTTACAAATACGACCTGCACCCGGTCTACAAGCGCGTGGACACCTGCGCCGCCGAGTTCGCCACCGATACCGCCTACATGTACTCCACCTATGACGAGGAGTGCGAAGCCAATCCGAATCAGGATCGCGACAAGATCATGGTGCTGGGCGGCGGTCCGAATCGTATCGGCCAGGGCATCGAGTTCGATTACTGCTGCGTGCACGCGGCGCTGGCGCTGCGCGAAGACGGCTATGAAACCATCATGGTCAACTGCAACCCGGAAACCGTATCTACCGACTACGACACCTCCGATCGCCTGTATTTCGAGCCGGTAACGCTGGAAGACGTACTGGAGATCGTGCGTATCGAACAGCCGAAAGGCGTCATCGTGCAGTACGGCGGCCAGACCCCGCTGAAACTGGCGCGCCAGCTTGAAGCCGCCGGCGTGCCGGTAATCGGCACCAGCCCGGACGCCATCGACCGCGCGGAAGACCGCGAGCGCTTCCAGCAGGCGGTCAACCGTCTTGGCCTGAAGCAGCCGGCTAACGCCACCGTCAGCACCATCGATCAGGCGGTGGAAAAAGTGGTCGGCATCGGCTATCCGCTGGTGGTGCGTCCGTCTTATGTACTGGGCGGCCGCGCGATGGAAATCGTTTACGACGAAGTCGATTTGCGCCGTTACTTCCAGACCGCGGTCAGCGTGTCCAACGATGCGCCGGTACTGCTGGACCGTTTCCTGGACGACGCGGTGGAAGTGGACGTTGATGCTATCTGCGACGGCGAGCGCGTGCTGATTGGCGGCATCATGGAACATATCGAGCAGGCTGGCGTACATTCCGGCGACTCCGCCTGTTCGCTGCCGGCCTACACCCTGAGCAAAGACATTCAGGACGTGATGCGCCGTCAGGTAGAAAAACTGGCGTTCGAACTCTCCGTGCGCGGCCTGATGAACGTGCAGTTCGCGGTGAAGAACAACGAAGTGTACCTGATTGAGGTTAACCCGCGCGCCGCCCGTACCGTACCGTTCGTTTCCAAGGCGACCGGCGTGCCGCTGGCGAAAGTGGCGGCCCGCGTGATGGTTGGGCAGACGCTGGCGCAGCAGGGCGTCACCAAAGAGGTGATCCCGCCGTACTACTCCGTCAAGGAAGTGGTGCTGCCGTTCAACAAGTTCCCAGGCGTAGACCCGATCCTCGGGCCGGAAATGCGCTCCACCGGCGAGGTGATGGGCGTGGGCCGTACCTTCGCCGAAGCGTTTGCCAAAGCGATGCTGGGCAGCAACTCGCCGATGAAGAAAACCGGCCGTGCGTTGCTGTCGGTGCGCGAAGGCGACAAGGCGCGCGTGGTGGATCTGGCGGCTAAACTGCTCAAGCACGGTTTTGAACTGGACGCGACCCACGGCACCGCCGTGGTGCTGGGCGAAGCCGGTATCAACCCGCGTCTGGTGAACAAGGTGCATGAAGGCCGTCCGCACATTCAGGATCGCATCAAGAATGGCGAATACACCTACATCGTCAACACCACGGCCGGCCGTCAGGCGATTGAGGATTCCAAACTGATTCGCCGCAGCGCGCTGCAGTATAAGGTGCACTACGACACCACCATGAACGGCGGTTTCGCCACGGCGATGTCGCTGAATGCCGACCCGACCGAGCAGGTGATTTCCGTTCAGGAAATGCATGCCCGTATTCAGGGGTAACGGTACAAAAAAACCGTGCCGGTTCCGGCACGGTTATGTGAAAGATAAAACCGGTCAATTGCGTCTGACCGGTTTTTTTTCGTCTGTATACAGGGGCGCGTTTAGCTTAAGGCGACTTTGATACCGAGGGTGATCAACACGCCGCCAAGCAGTTTGTCGATCAGCTTCTGGGCTTTGGTCAGGCCGCGACGTACCGGCTCGCTCTGGATCAGGATAACCAGCAGCGGCCACCAAATCAGCGTCAGTCCCCAGATGATCCCGGCGTACCACAGTTTTTCGCCAAAGCTGGAATTCAGGCTCAACACCTGGGTAAACACCGCCAGGAAAAACAGCGTGGCTTTCGGGTTCAGCAGGTTGCAGAGGTAGCCCTGAATAAAGGCTTTCCACAGCCCGACGCGCTGCGGCGCCAGACCGGACAGGTCCAGCTTGTTGCCGCCGCGCGAGCGCAGCGCCTGAATGCCCAGCCAGATCAGGTAGGCGGCGCCGACGTATTTCAGCAGGCTGAACAGCCAGGGCGTGGTGGTGATGACCACCGCCAGCCCGGCGACGCAGTAGGCCATGTGGGTGGCGACGCCGGCAATGACGCCGACAGCGGTCATCATGGCGGCCAGACGCGGGTAGCGGACCGCATTTTTGATCACCAAAAAGAAGTCCGGACCGGGAGAGATCATCCCCAGCGCGGCGATGGTCGCAACGAATAAAGAGGTTTCAAGCATGATGGATTCAGAATGACAATCAAGGAACCGACGGAAAAAGGTGGGCATAATACCGCCGGTGGCATTTTTTCGCACTATCAATCATCGATTTGAAATGTTAATAAACTTATAAAAACCGCGCTTATAGTGGTTGTATTCGGGCAGGGGACGGGAAAGTAAATGGTAAATGAAACCACACAGCAGCGGGATATCACCCGGTTGTGTATTCAGTGCGCGCTGTTGCTGTTGCAGCATGGCGCGGAAAGTATGTTGGTCGAGCAGCTGTCGTCGCGGCTCGGCGTTGCGCTGGGGATGGACAGTGTGGAAAGCTCGATTTCGGCTAACGCGATTGTGCTGACCACCATCATGCAGGGGCATTGCCTGACATCCACCCGTAAAAATGTGGATCGCGGCATCAATATGCACGTGGTGACCGAGGTGCAGCATGTGGTGATCATGGCTGAACATAAGCTGCTGGATGTGGACGGGGTGGCAAAGCGTTTTAGTCATATCAAACCGTTGCGTTATCCGCGCTGGCTGATGGTGACGATCGTGGCGCTGTCGTGCGGCTGCTTCAGCCGTCTGAACGGCGGCGGCTGGGATGCGTTTCTGGTCACGCTGATTGCCAGCGGCATGGCGATGTATGTACGGCAGGTGCTGACCGGCCGGCATCTCAATCCGTTGATTAACTTCTGTATTACCGCTTTTGTGGCGACGTCGGCGTCCGGGTTGCTGATGCGAGTTCCTGGGCTGGAGCACAGCTCCTCCGTGGCGATGGCCGCCAGCGTGTTGCTGCTGGTGCCCGGCTTCCCGTTGATTAATGCGGTGGCGGATATGTTCAAAGGCCATGTCAACACCGGGCTGGCGCGCTGGACGATGGCCAGCCTGCTGACGCTGGCGACCTGTATTGGCGTGGTAACGGCAATGGCGGTATGGGGGCTGCACGGATGGGCATTGAACTGATTTGGGCGCTGATTCAGGACATGGTGCTGGCCGCGGTGCCGGCGGTGGGGTTCGCCATGGTATTTAACGTGCCGGTGAAGGCATTGCCTTACTGCGCGTTGCTGGGCGGGCTGGGGCACAGCGCGCGTTTTCTGATGATTCACTTCGGTATTCCCATCGAATGGGCGACCTTCGTGGCATCGATCATGGTGGGCATCATCGGTATTCGCTGGTCCCGCTGGTTTCTGGCGCACCCCAAAGTGTTTACCGTCGCGGCCGTAATCCCGATGTTCCCCGGTATTTCAGCCTATACCGCGATGATTTCGGTGGTGCAGCTTTCCCATCAGGGGTACAGCGAAGCGTTGATGCAAACGCTGATCACTAACTTCCTGAAGGCCAGTTTTATCGTCGGCGCGCTCTCTATCGGGCTGTCGTTGCCGGGGATCTGGATTTATCGCAAACGGCCGGGGGTATAAGGATTCGGTGTTCTCTTAAATATTGGGCGGCGACCCGGTAATCATATCGACGCATGAACGGGCTTTCCGTATAGTGGCACCAATTTTGTAGCCTGCAGGGTTTTACCATGGTGATTAGTTTGATTGCCGCACTGGCAGTGGATCGTGTGATCGGTATGGAGAACGCCATGCCGTGGCATTTGCCGGCCGATCTGGCGTGGTTTAAGCGCAATACACTCAGCAAACCCGTGATTATGGGGCGCAACACGTTCCGCTCCATCGGTCGTCCGCTGCCGGGACGGCTGAATATTGTGGTGAGCAGTCAACCGGGCGACGATGACCGTGTGACCTGGGTGGCTTCGCTGGACGCGGCCCTGGCGGCGGCTGGCGACGTGGACGAGGTGATGGTGATCGGCGGCGGCAGTATCTATCAGCAGATGCTGTCGCAGGCTAGCCGTCTCTATCTGACCCACATTGACGCCGAGGTGGAAGGCGATACCCATTTTCCGGATTACGAGCCGGACGAGTGGGTTTCCACCTTCAGCGAGTTCCATGACGCGGACGAACAAAACTCCCACAGCTATTGCTTCGAGATCCTCGAACGCCGCTGATTGCCGCTGCTTTTCCGATATCAAACCCGCTCATCGAGCGGGTTTTTCTTTTGTTATCCTAATGTATCCACATGTAACTAATTGGTCACAATCATTGCGTAGTATCTGCTTTGGTTTTTTATCATCGCCTCAGCACCGGACGGTAACGGCGCTGGAACCAGAACGAAAGCAAGAGGACGTAGTCGAACATGACCGACAAGATTGAGCACCTGAGCACTGATGAGCTGAATGTCGACCGCCTGAGCAATCCTGCCCGCCGCAAACTGCTGGGCAATGCGGGGGCGCTGGGACTGGCCGGTTTCCTCGGCGGCGGTATCTGGTCTTTTCCGGCAACGGGGCTGGCGGAAGGTCAGCCGACGGGTAGCAAACTGTTGGGTTTCAAGGGCATTGCCGCCTCTGCCGATGATCATATCGCCATTGCCCCCGGCTACCGGGCCGAGGTGCTGATTTCCTGGGGCGACCCGCTGGTGGACGGCGCGCCGGCGTTTCATGCCGAAGGCAAGAACAGCGCCATCGATCAGGAAAAGCAGTTTGGCGACAACAACGACGGCATGAGTTTTTTCCCGATTGATGACCGTCACGGCGTGATGGCTATCAACAACGAATATGTGAACGAGCCATACCTGTTTGCGCACGGCGGCGCCAAAGCAGCCAGCCTGGAAGATGTGCGTAAATCTCAGGCGGCGCACGGCGTGTCGGTCGTGGCGGTGAAACGCGTAGCCGATTCGGCGCGCTGGGAAGTGGAACGCCCCTCACGTTATAACCGTCGTATTACCGCCAATACGGTTATGACCTTCAGCGGCCCGGCGGCGGGTCATGCGTTGCTGAAAACGGCGGCGGATCCGCAGGGTATGAACGTGCTGGGCACCTTCGGTAACTGCGCCAACGGCAAAACGCCGTGGGGCACCTATCTGACTTGTGAAGAGAATTTCGATACCTATTTCGGCACCCGGCAGGCTGATTACCACACCACGCCGGAACAGAAGCGCTATACGCTGAAAGTGCATGAACCGGAACGCAACTGGGTGGATTTTGACGAGCGTTTCGATGTGGCGAAGCACCCCAATGAATTTAACCGGCATGGCTGGATTGTGGAAATCGACCCGCTGAATCCGGCATCGACCCCGGTAAAACGTACCGCGCTGGGGCGTTTCAAGCATGAGAACGCCGCGGTGACGGTGGCGAAGAATGGGCATCTGGTGGTGTACATGGGGGATGATGAGCGCGGCGAGTTCATCTACAAATACGTTTCCAACGGCAAGGTGGATCACGCTAATCCCTCGGCCAACGCACGTCTGCTGGATGACGGCGTACTGTATGTGGCGCAGTTTGACGGCGATGCGGGCGGCACGCCGCTTAAAGGCAAAGGACGCTGGGTAGCGCTGGAGTTCGGCAAGAACGGGCTAACGCCGGAAAACGGGTTCCGCGATCAGGCGGAGGTGTTGGTTTTTGCCCGCAAAGCCGCCTCGCAAGTGAACGCGACGCGGATGGATCGCCCGGAGTGGATTGCGGTCAACCCGCATGACGGCCGCGCCTATTGTACCCTGACCAATAACAGCAAGCGCGGCGAGGAAGGTATGCCGATCAATGCGGCCAATCCGCGGCCGAATAACGTCTACGGCCAGATCATTCGCTGGAACGAAAACGGCGATGCGACGGCGGACGTATTCGACTGGGACATGTACGCGCTGTGCGGTAATCCGGTGGCGCATCCGGATGGCATTAATCGCGGTACGCCGAACATCACGGCGGAAAACAGTTTCAACAGCCCGGATGGATTGGGGTTCGATCACGACGGGCGTCTGTGGATCCTGACCGACGGCAATTACAGCAACAAGGGCGATTTTGCCGGGCAGGGGAATAACCAGATGCTGGCGGGCGACCCGACCAGCGGCGAGATCCGTCGGTTTATGGTCGGCCCGAAATCCTGCGAAATGACCGGCATTGCGTTCACGTCCGACTACCGTACGATGTTCGTCAATGTGCAGCATCCCGGAGAAAAAGGGGATTCGCATTTCCCGAATAACAGTGTGCGGCCCCGTTCCTCAGTCATCATGATCACCCGTGAAGACGGCGGCGTGATCGGGGCGTAACGGCGCGAGATACACGCGAGAGGCAATATGACCGGCGGCAGAACCGCCGGTTACATCAGATGGCGAAGGCTTCCGTATCCGGCGCCATCAGCGACGGTTGGGTGAAGTAGCGTTGGTCTTCCCAGCGCAGGCAGGTGAGAACGCCGCCCCAGCAACAGCCGGTATCCAGCGCGTAGATGCCTGCCGGCGTGCCTTTGCCTTCCAGCGACGCCCAGTGGCCGAACGCAATCGCGTATTCGGCCGCTACCGGTCCCGGCAGGTCAAACCAGGGTTTCAGCAACGACGGCGCCTGTGTCGGCGGCTCCTTGCACAGCATGTCGAGCTGACCGCCGGAGAAGCAGTAACGCATGCGGGTAAATACGTTGGTGCTGAACCGCAAACGCGCCAGCCCGCTCAGTTCCGGACTCCAGTGGTTCGGCATGTCGCCGTACATCGCGTCCAGAAACAGCGGGTAACTGTCGCTGCTGAGGATCGCTTCCACTTCCCGCGCGCACATTTTCGCGGTGTCCAGATCCCACTGCGGCGTGATGCCGGCATGAGACATCACCAGTTTGCGCTCGTCGTCCACCTGTAACAGCGGCTGACGACGCAGCCAGTTGATCAGGTCGTCCGCATCCGGCGCCGACAATAGCGCGTCCAGACGATCTTTGGGTTTGTTGCGGCTGATGCCGGCGTACACCGCCAGCAGATGCAAATCGTGGTTGCCGAGCACCATGCGCACCGCATCGCCCAGCGAACGGACATAGCGCAGCACGTCCAGCGAATCGGGGCCGCGGGCGACCAGATCGCCGGTCAGCCATAACGTGTCATACTCGGGGTCAAAGGCGACTTGCGCCAGCAGCGCTTTAAGTTCGACGGCGCAGCCGTGAACGTCGCCAACAAGATAGGTAGCCATAGTCTTTCAGTGTATCAGTGAGGGAATGGCCAGGCGGAATACCGTAATGGGGACCTGAAATGTTTCACCTTGATGGTCAATCATCTGGTAATGGCCTTCCATGGTGCCCATCGGCGTTTCCAGAATGGCGCCGCTGGTGTACTGGAATTCATTGCCCGGTTGAATCACGGGCTGCAGGCCGATCACGCCTTCGCCCTGTACTTCGGTTTGTTTGCCGTTGCCGTTGGTAATCATCCAGTAACGGCTGAGCAGTTTGACGTCATGACGACCCAGATTGCGGATAGTGATGGTGTAAGCGAACACGAAGCGCCCTTCCTCTGGCTGGGACTGCGCTTCTACATAGAAGCTCTGAACCTGTATACACACTCGGGGCGCGTTCATCATGACGACAACTCCAGCTTATTCCTGCGATGTGGGGTGCGCGGTCAGCCATTCGGCCAGACGGCAGTATTGCGCAATAGTGACGTTTTCCGCCCGGGCGTTCGGGTCCACTTCCAGCGCGGTCAATTGCTCCGGCGTGAACAAGTTGCCCAGACTGTTGCGCAGCGTTTTACGTCGCTGATTAAAGGCTTCCGTGGTAATCCGGCTCAACATACGGGTATCCACCACCGGATAAGGCGACGTGGTATGCGGCACCAGACGAACCACTGCGGAATCCACTTTCGGGGCCGGTTTGAAAGCCGTCGGCGGCACTTCAAGCACCGGAATCACCTGACAATAGTACTGCGCCATCACGCTTATACGGCCATAAGCCTTGCTGTCCGGCCCCGCCACCAGCCGGTTTACCACCTCTTTCTGCAACATGAAGTGCATGTCGCGAATAGCCTGAGTATAGCCGAACAGGTGGAACATCAGCGGTGTCGAAATATTATACGGCAGGTTACCAAAAACCCGCAGCGGTTGTCCCGCCTGTTGTGCCAGCGCGGCGAAATCCACCGTCATCGCATCCTGCTGGATGATGGTCAGCTTGTCCCTGAGCGTCGGGTGAACCTCCAGCCGGGCGGCCAGATCGCGGTCCAGTTCCACCACGGTAAAGCGGTCGATACGCTCGCCGACCGGAATGGTGAGCGCCCCCAGACCGGGGCCGATTTCCACCATTGCCTGACCCGGCTGCGGGTGGATGGCGGAAACAATACTGTCGATCACAAACTGATCGTTGAGAAAATTTTGGCCGAAACGCTTACGGGCGAAGTGGCCTTGATGGACGCGATTATTCATTACGGTTAGCAATCATGTGGATAGCGAGATTTAATGCGGTGCGGAAGCTGCCCGGATCGGCCTGACCGCTGGCGGCAAGCTCCAGTGCGGTGCCGTGGTCGACGGAAGTACGGATAAACGGCAGCCCCAGCGTGATGTTGACGGCCCGGCCGAAGCCCTGATATTTCAGCACCGGCAGGCCCTGATCGTGATACATCGCCAGTACGGCGTCGGCGTGTTCGAGATACTTGGGTTGGAACAAGGTGTCGGCCGGCAGCGGGCCGACCAACTGGATACCGGACTGACGCAGTTCATCCAGCGCCGGAATAATGACATCCAGTTCTTCACGTCCCATGTGGCCGCCTTCGCCGGCGTGCGGATTCAGGCCGCAGACGTAGATGACCGGTTGGGCGAGGCCGAACTTGCGCTGCAAGTCCTGATGCAGAATGGTGATCACTTCATGCAGGCTGTCGCGGGTGATGGCGTCCGCGACGTCTTTCAACGGCAGATGCGTGGTCGCCAGCGCGACGCGCAGCTCCTCGGTCGCCAGCATCATCACCACACGCCGGCAGTGGCTGCGCTCGGCAAAAAACTCGGTGTGGCCGGAAAACGGAATCCCTGACTCGTTGATGATGCCTTTGTGCACCGGCCCGGTGATCAGTGCGGCGAAGTCGCCGTTCAGGCAACCGTCGCAGGCGCGGGTCAGCGTGTCCAGCACATAGCGGCTGTTCGCCACGTTCAGTTGCCCCGGCACCACGGTGGCGTCGGCGGCGACCGGCAGCAGCGTCAGCGTCCCGGCGGCCTGCGCCTGCGCACTCTGGTGCGGCTGGTATTCACGTAACGTCAGCGGCAGTTTCAGCGCCAGCGCGCGGCTCAACAGCAGCTCTGCGTCAGCGCACACCACCAGTTCCACCGGCCAGTTTTGCTGGGCCAGCGCCACCACCAGGTCAGGACCAATCCCGGCGGGTTCGCCGGGGGTGATCACTACTCGCTGCACCAGCGCTTCAGTCGGCATCAGTTCTGCCCATTCAGGATTTTCACGTAAGCCGCGGCGCGTTTTTCCTGCATCCAGGTTTGCGCTTCCTCGGCGAATTTACGGTTAAACAGCATGCGATAGGCGCGATCTTTCTGGGCGGCGTCGGTCTTGTCCACCTGACGGGTATCCAGCAACTGAATCAGATGCCAGCCGAAGGAGGAATGCACCGGCGCGCTGATTTCGCCTTTCTTCAATTGGGTCAACGCGTCACGGAATGAGGGGTCATACATGTCCGGCGATGACCAGCCCAGATCGCCGCCCTGATTGGCGGTGCCCGGATCCTGCGACAGCTGTTTGGCGGCGTTGGCAAAGCTTAACTTGCCGCTTTTGATCTGGCTTGCGATGTCTTCCAGTCTGGCTCTGGCCTGCGCATCGTTCATTACTACCGAGGTACGCAGCAGAATATGACGGGCGTGTACTTCGGTCACCGATACGGACTGATCGCCGCCGCGGGTGTCGTTGACGCGCAGAATATGGAAACCGACGCCGGAGCGGATCGGCCCGATAACCTGGCCTTTCTGCGGATTGGTCAGACGTTCGGCGAACAGCGACGGCAATTCCTGCGGACGGCCCCAGCCCATTTGTCCGCCTTTCAGCGCCTGTGGATCGGCGGAGTAGGTGATGGCCAGTTTGCCGAAGTCGGCGCCCTGCGAGGCTTCTTTCACCAGACGGTTAGCCAGGCTTTCCGCTTTGTCGACCTGATCCTGCGTCGGGTTTTCCGGCAGCGGGATCAGAATCTGGCTCAGGTTAACCTCGGGGCCGCTCGCTCCCTGGCTGGCAATCTGCTGGGCCAGCGAATCCACTTCCTGCGGCAGCACGGTGACGCGACGGCGCACTTCGCTGTTGCGCACTTCGGCAATGACCATGTCTTTGCGAATCTGGTTGCGGTAGGTATCAAAGCTGACGCCTTCGGCCGCCAGACGGCTACGCAACTGGTCCACGCTCATGCGGTTCTGCGCGGCGATGTTGGCGATGGAACGATCCAGTTGCTCGTCGGTTACCTGAACGCCCATCTTCTGCGCCATCTGCAGGATGATGTTATCCATGATCAAGCGCTCCAGAATCTGGTGACGGAGCGTGGCGTCGTCCGGCAACTGTTGACCGGCTTCTTGCGCGTTCAGCTTGACGGACTGCAGCAGGCTATTGATATCGCTTTCCAGAACCACACTGTTGTCGACGACCGCGGCGATCTTGTTGACCTCCTGCGGCGCCGCAAACGCCATGTTGGCACTCAGTGCCAGCCCCAGAACAAGCGCTCTCCAGTTCTTCATACCTTTCCCGTTAATTTTATCCGCCAGGGCGGGTTAAATGTTTAATCGCTACCGGTCATTAGACG
Organism: Dickeya sp. Secpp 1600; assembly: GCF_003049805.1. NCBI lineage: Bacteria > Pseudomonadati > Pseudomonadota > Gammaproteobacteria > Enterobacterales > Pectobacteriaceae > Dickeya > Dickeya sp. Secpp 1600. Next base: position 4,353,601 of record NZ_CP023484.1, on the reverse strand, counting down.
TTTATTGCCGCCAGAGTTCCCGGCGTTACCTCATCAGAACGCGCGCTGGTAAGGCAAAATACCGTTTTTCAGCATTTTTTCCGTACCCAGACCGTAATTGCTGCTCAGGCCGCGCAGTTCAAAGCTGAAGCCAATCTTGTTGTCGTAAACGCTTTGATTGGTGTTGCTATCCCACTTGGTGATTTTGCGCTCATAGCCGACGTTCACCGCCCAGCAGCAGGTATTGTATTGCAGGCCCAGCAACTGGTCGGCCGGTTGGTTGGCCTTGGTATCGTAGTAGTAAGCGCCCACGATAGCCCAGCGATCCGTCAACGGCCAACTGGCGGTGGCGCCAATCTGGGAAATGCCTTGCTGGAAGCCAGGGTTGGTCACGGTCGGCAACATAGCCTGAATATATTTCGAGCTGGCGAAACGGTAGTTCAACTGGAACATACGTTCGCCGCCGCCACGGTATTCCAGCACGGCGTCGCCGAGCGTGAAATCTTTCAGGCGTTGGTCATACTGCGCGCCGCCCCGGATACCCCAGTTGTCGGCGAACTTCCAGTAAGAGTCCCCCGCCCAGCTCAGGCTGCCGCGGTCATCGTTCTGGTCAATGGTGGACGCAGTCCCGGTACGCGGACGTTCAAAGTAATAAATCTGCCCCAGCGAGGCGTTGAAACGTTCTTCCAGCGTGCTGTCGTACAAACGGGTGGTGACGCCGGTCGAGACCTGATTGGCGGACGCGATGCGATCCAGACCGCTGAAGGTGCGATCGCGGAACAGGCCGGCGTAATCCGCCTGCAGCAGCGTGGAGTCATAAGCGCGGATCGTAGACTGGTCGCGGTATGGCACATACAGGTATTGCGCCCGCGGCTCCAGCGTTTGGGTGTAGCCTTTGGCCCAATCCATGTTGCGTTCAAACACCATCTTGCCGTCGGTTTTGAACTGCGGCATCACACGGTTGACGTTGTCTTTCAGTCGTTGCGATTCTAATCGTTGCTCTGCTGAATTATTGGGGTTGTTTCTATAAGTATCCAGATTTTCCTGCTGATAGTGGGTGGCCATCAGCTTGGTTTCGGTATTCAGGCTGGCCCAGCCGTTGGAAAGCGGCAACGACAGCGTCGGCTCAATGTGGAGCCGCGTGGCGTCCGGCATGTTCGGGTTGACGTTGGTAAATTTCGCCGCCTGACCGTAAAGGTATAAATCGAAGGGGCCGATATCATTCTTGGCAAAGTTGATATCCAACTGCGGCATGGCACGGTACACGTCCCGATTAGCCAGGTTGCTGAAGATCTGATACTGGCGGGTCGACAGCGTGGCGTCCCAGTTGCGGGTGGCGTAACCCAGGCTGAACTTCTGGGTGGCGTAACCGTCGGTGGTGTTACCGTAGACCGAGTCCAGGTCGGTGAAATAGTTCTGATCGCTGACCTTGGTGTAGTCGACGTTGATACGCCAGACCTGATCGACAACGCCGCTGTGCATCCAGTGGAACAGCCAACGGTTGTAATTATCATCAGCCGCGTAGCCTGACTTTCCAGACAGCACATCGCTTTTATACTGTCTGTCGTTTTGCAGCCAGTCGAATTCGACCACGCTGAAACCGAAGCGGGACAGATTACGGAACTCGTTCTGCCACTGAATGCCGCGGTTGGTCTGCACATGCGGCGTGATGGTGGCATCGTAGTTGGGGGCGATGTTCCAGTAGTAAGGGGTGATCAGTTCAAAGCCATTACGGTTACCGTATTTGGCATTGGGGATCAGGAAACCGGAACGGCGCTTATCGCCGATAGGCAGTTGCATGTAAGGGCTGTAGAACACGGGTACGCCGGCGATGTGGAAGCGGGCGTTCCAGATTTCAGCCACTTCTTCCTGCCGGTCCTGGATCACTTCCGAACCGACTACACTCCAGCTATCATCACCGGGCAAACAGGATGTAAACGAGCCGTTATCCAGAATAGTGTAACGGTTATTTTCACGCTGCTTCATCTTGTCGGCATCGCCGCGCCCCTGACGGCCCACCATCAGATAGTCGCCGTTTTCCACGTCGGTATCTTTGGTGTTGAGATTGGACCAGGCTCGCGGACCTTTCAGGATGACCTGGTTGTCATCGTAATGCACGTTGCCGATGGCGGTGACGGTGCGGATAGGGTCGGCCTGACCGGGCTGCGGCTTCTGATGCAGCTGTACCTGATCGGCGGTGAGCACGCGGTTGCCCTGCTCGACGTTGACGTTACCCGTAAAAACGGCGCTATCCGGGTAATTAGCCTGTGACTGATCGGCTTTGATGTGCACCGGCAACTGGCTGGTGTCGCCATTAACCAGCGGACGATTATATACGGGGACGCCCGACATACACTGAGAGGCGAGATCGGCCAGCGCGTGCTGGCTGTACAGCGCCGACCAAATTAATGAGGCCAGCAGGGTTGGAAAACTTTTTTTCATACGCGGTATCTGGTGTTCCGTCATCAAGGGCATCATGCCGGCAAACGGTCAGAGACTATATCAGCCACCGGCGTGGCGCCAGTGCAAAATCCCCGCCATTTTCTATGCGTTGCCGTTAGGAGCAAAGATAAATGACGGGTATGATAAAGCAATTTTTGGCCGACGGCATGGGGATTTGAGGAGTATATGCGGTATTGGGGAAAGTTGCTGGGGCTAGCGCTGGGGATTGCGTCCAGCGCCGGTGTCGGCGGGTTGATAATCGGACTGTTGTTGGGTCATTTGCTTGACAGAGCCCGTGCATCCCGTCAGCGCGACTTTTTTTCCGCGCAAGCCACCCGCCAGGCGCTGTTTTGTCTGACAACCTTTCAGGCGATGGGGCATCTGGCCAAGTCGAAAGGCCGGGTGACGGAGTCCGATATCCGTATCGCCACCACCATGATGGACCGGCTGGAACTGCATGGCGAGGCGCGCAATGCCGCGCAACAGGCGTTTCGCGAAGGCAAAGCCAGCCAGTTTCCGGTACGCGGCAAACTGCGCAAACTGCGTGACGCCTGTATCGGCCGCTTTGATTTGATCCGGATGTTTCTGGAGATTCAGCTGCAGGTGGCGTTTGTGGACGGCGCGCTGCACCCTAGCGAGCGGCGGTTGCTGTATCTGTTCGCCGATGAACTGGGCGTGACCCGCGAACAGTTCGAGTTGTTTATGCGTAATATGGAACGCGGCAACCACCAGTCATCAAAACAGAACAACAGCAGCGGTTACCAGTCGCGGCAGGGCAACAATTATCAATCACGACAGGGCAGCCATCAGTCGCGGCAGAACAGTAATTATCAGTCCCGACAAAACAGCAATCAGTCATCGCGTCAGGGCAACAAATCTTACCAGCGGCGAAACCAGTCGTATGGCGGACAGTCTTACGGCCAGCGGCCGCCTGTGTCGTCGCACGGGCCGACGGTTGAGAGCGCCTGCCGCACGCTGGGAGTGCGCAGCAGCGATGACGCCGCCACGGTGAAACGGGCTTACCGTAAACTAATGAGCGAACACCACCCCGATAAGATGATGGGCAAGGGCCTGTCGCCGCGCATGATTGAAATGGCCAAGCGCAAAGCGCAGGATATTCAGGCCGCCTATGAGTTTCTCAAAATCAACAAGTTTTCCCGCTGATCCTCTTCCCTTTGTCCTCTGACCGTCTCCTGTTAGCACTTGTTTGGCAGGAATCGTCGTTTTCTGTGAACCCGATTTAGCGCCCGGGCACGTGCGCTAGAAATCCGCTTCGCAGCGAAAATGCATCGGCGTGTTAAAAGCCGGATGGGTGATCGCCAGTTCCTGCGCGTGCAGCAGCAAGCGGGGCGCCATGGATTTTGCCTGCGGGTGGGCGTAGAAGCCGTCGCCGAGAATCGGGTGGCCCAGCGCCAGCATGTGGACGCGTAACTGGTGTGAGCGGCCGGTGATCGGCATCAGCTTCACGCGGGTGGTGCCGTCGCCGTCCCGTGATAACACGGCATAACCGGTCTGAGCGGGTTTACCCTGTTCAAAACAGACTTTTTGTTTTGGGCGGTTCGGCCAGTCGCAAATCAGCGGCAAATCCACCAGCCCGTCATCCGACGCCAGATGGCCCCAGACGCGGGCGATGTAGGATTTCTTCGGTTCCCGTTCGCGGAACTGGCGTTTCAATTCCCGTTCCGCCGCTTTGGTCAGCGCCACCACCATCACGCCGCTGGTTGCCATGTCCAGACGATGGACGGATTCGGCTGCGGGAAAGTCGGCCTGAATGCGGGTCATGATGCTGTCCTTGTGTTCCTCGGCGCGGCCGGGAACGGAGAGCAATCCGCTGGGTTTGTTCACCACCATGATGTGCTGATCCTGATACAGGATGTGCAGCCAGGGATCGCGGGGCGGGTTGTAGGGTTCCATGAATGGCTCCGGCATCGCGGCAAGAAGATCTTGCCGCGAAGTATATAGACAACCGATGGGGCTTACTGGTGCGCCACCACCACCAGACGGATGGCATCCAGACGCCAGTTGGCCTGCTGCAGGTTGAGCAGCACCTGTTCGCGCTGTTCTGCCAGCGCCTCCAGTTCGTCGTCACGGATGTTCGGGTTGACCGCCTTGAGCGCTTCCAGCCGCTCCTGTTCGCGGCGCAGCTGCGTTTCGGCGTTGCGCTGCGCTTCGGCGATCAGCGCTTGCGCCTGCGCTTCCACCAACGGTTGGGCTTTCTGCAGCATGTCATGCACATCGTCCTGCACCGCATTCACCAGTTTGCTGGAAGTGTGGCGATTGACCGAACTCAGTTGGCGGTTGAAGCTCTCGAATTCCACCTGCGCCGCCAGATTGGTGCCTTTGCGGTCCAGCAGCACGCGAATCGGCGTTGGCGGCAGGAAGCGAGTCAACTGCAATTTCTTCGGCGCCTGCGCTTCCACCACGTATACCAGTTCCGCCAGCAGGGTGCCGACCGGCAGCGCCTTGTTTTTCAGCAGCGACACGGCGCAACTGCCGGTGTCGCCGGACAGGATCAGATCCAGACCGTTGCGGATCAGCGGGTGTTCCCAACTGACGAACTGCGCGTCCTCGCGGGACAGCGCCTGATCGCGGTCGAAGGTGATGGTGCAACCGTCCTGCGGCAGGCCGGGGAAATCCGGCACCAGCATATGATCGGACGGCGTTAGCACGATCAGGTTATCGCTGCGGTCGTCCTGATGAATACCGATGATGTCGAACAGGTTGAGGGCGAAATTCACCAGATTGACGTCGTTATCCTGCTCGGCGATCGCTTCGGCCAGCGCCTGCGCTTGTTCGCCGCCGTTGGAATGCATCTCCAGCAGGCGGTCGCGGCCTTGTTCCAGTTGGGTCTTCAGCGCGTCATGCTGCTGGCGACAGGTGTGGATGAACTCGTCCAGCCCCGTCTGTTCGGACGGTTTGGCGAGCAGGTTGATTAATTGCTCGTAGTGGCTGTCGTAAATCGAGCGGCCGGTCGGGCAGGTGTGCTCGAACGCATCCAGCCCTTCGTGGTACCAGCGTACCAGCAGCGCCTGAGCGGTGTTTTCCAGATAGGGCACCAGAATCTGGATATCGCGGCTCTGGCCGATACGATCCAGTCGACCGATGCGCTGTTCCAGCAGATCCGGGTTGAATGGCAGATCAAACATGATCAGGTGACTGGCGAACTGGAAGTTGCGGCCTTCGGAACCGATCTCGGAACAGATCAGCACCTGCGCGCCTTCCTCTTCGGAAGCGAAGTACGCAGCGGCGCGGTCGCGCTCCAGAATCGACAGCCCTTCGTGGAACACCGCGGCGCGGATGGCTTCGCGGGTGCGCAGCACCTGCTCCAGCTGCGGCGCGGTGGCTGCTTTGGCGCAGATCACCAGCACCTTCTCGTCGCGGTGGCTGGTCAGAAAATCCAGCATCCATTCGACGCGCGGATCGAAACTCCACCAGGTGGCGTTGTCGTCTTCAAATTGCTGATAGATCTGCTCCGGATAGAGCATGTCGCGCGCGCAATCTTCAGCGGATTTGCGGGCATTCATGATGCCGGACACGCGGATCGCCGTCTGGTACTGCGTCGGCAACGGCAGCTTGATCTGATGCAGTTCGCGTTTCGGGAAGCCTTTCACCCCCTGACGGGTGTTGCGGAACAGCACGCGGCTGGTGCCGTGGCGGTCCATCAGCATGGTGATCAGTTCCTGACGCGCCGCGGCGCTGTCGTCGCTGCCGCTGGCGATGGACTTCAGCAGCGGCTCGATATCCTGCTCGCCCAGCATGTCGCCGAGCGCGTTGCGATCGCTGTCGTTGATGCTGTTGCCGCTCAGCAACAGGGTGACCGCGTCGGCCACCGGGCGGTATTGCTGTTGTTCGGCGATAAACTCGTGGTAGTCATGGAAACGGTTCGGATCGAGCAGCCGCAGACGGGCAAAGTGGCTCTCCTGACCCAATTGTTCCGGCGTCGCGGTCAGCAACAGCACCGCGGGGATGGCGCGCGCCAGACGCTCGACCGCCTTGTATCCGGCGCTGGGCGCGGCTTCGCTCCATACCAAATGGTGCGCTTCGTCCACCACCAGCAGGTCCCAGTCGGCGTCCAGCAGTTGTTCGAAACGGGACGGGTTGCGGCGTACAAAATCCAGCGAACAGATGATCAACTGCTCGGTTTCAAACGGGTTGTCGCTGTCAAGGCGGGCTTCGGCGTAGCGCTCGTCGTCGAACAGCGAGAACAGCAGGTTGAAGCGGCGCAGCATCTCCACCAGCCACTGATGCTGTAATGTTTCCGGCACCACGATCAGCACGCGTTCCGCCCGGCCCGCCAGCAACTGCTGGTGGATAATCATGCCGGCTTCAATGGTTTTGCCCAGCCCCACTTCGTCCGCCAACAGCACGCGCGGCGCATGGCGCTGGCCCACTTCGCGGGCGATGTGCAACTGGTGCGGAATCAGGCTGGCGCGCATGCCGCGCAGTCCGCCCCACGGCTGCAACGCCTGTTCGAGCTGGTGACGGTGCGCGCGGTAACGCAGCGCAAAGCGATCCATTCGGTCGATTTGACCGGCGAACAGCCGATCCTGCGGCTTATTGAACGTCAGCTTGCTGTCGAGGAACACTTCCCGCAGTTCGGCGGGTTCATCGGTGTCCAGCCGCTGGCCGATATAGGTGCGCAGACCATTCTCGTCACGCACGTCCTCCACCCGTAACTGCCAGCTTTCGTGGCTGGTGACGGTATCGCCGGGATTGAACATGACACGGGTAATGGGGGCGTCATTTCTTGAATAGAGACGGTTTTCGCCACTGGCCGGAAACAGCAGAGTGACCATGCGGGCATCCATCGCCACTACCGTACCCAATCCTAAATCGCTTTCTGTATCGCTGATCCAGCGTTGACCAAGTGTAAAAGGCATAAATTCTAAGCTCGATACTCGTCGTTGTCGGAGAATGTCTGAACAGAGGGCCGCCGACCCCTGCGTCCGGCAATACCTGACCCGCCCTGCGCGACAGTGGTGATGTCGGGCACAGCCTGTGATGCGGGTGTGGGGAACGCCCCGGGTATTCCGGTTATAACCGTCATACTTCAAGTTGCAGGTGCGTTGGCTTCCTTGGCTCATCCCGGTCACTTACTTGAGTAAGCTTCCGGGGATTCGCTGCGTCGCCGCCTTCCTGCAACCCGAATTATTTAGGGTATATTTAATTGACCGCTGTCTAACAGACAGACGTGGACTCACGCCTGATATTTTTGAAAGGGCGCTATGGTACTGGATGGTAGCCTGTTCGTCACCTGTCAGGCACCATCGGATTGTTAAAATAGCCCCATCTGTCCGGTAATCAGTGTAGCAAAATCATCGTGAATGAAAGGCAGTATCGCATCGGCCACCGGTTGTAACTGCTTTTCCACGTAGTGACTGTAATCCAACGGCGAGCGGCGATTCTCCAGCGGTTCCGGACCATTCACCGTGATGACGTAGCTTATCCAGCCGCCGCTTTGGTATTGCAACGGCCGGTCATGCTGGCGGTTGTAGTCGTCGGCCATTCTGGCGGCGCGAACCTGCGGCGGCACGTTGCGCTGGTAGTCGCTCAGTTTGTGACGCAGACGTTTGCGGTACACCAGCAGGTCGTCGTGTTCGCCGTTCAGCGTCTTCGCCACGTACTCCCGCACCCATTCCTGATACGGTTCGTGGTGGAAGATGCGCTGGTAAAGTTGTTGCTGGAATTGCTGCGCCAGCGGCGTCCAGTCGGAACGCACCGTTTCCAGCCCTTTGAACACCATCTGCTCGCCTTGCCCGGTAATGGTCATGCCGGCGTAGCGTTTTTTGCTGCCCAGTTCGGCGCCGCGGATGGTGGGCATCAGAAAACGGTGAAAATGGGTTTCGTACTCCATCTCCAGCGCGCTGTTCAGCCCGTGCTGCTGGTGGAGGTGCTGTTGCCACCAGTCGTTGATATAGGCCACCAGTTCACGGCCGATAGCATCCGCCTCATCTTCGCGGTGAGCGCGCTTAAGCCAGACGAAGGTAGAGTCGGTATCGCCGTAAATCACCTGATAGCCTTTGGCTTCAATCAGAGAGCGAGTCTGGCGCATGATCTCATGGCCGCGCAGGGTGATGGAGGAGGCGAGACGCGGATCGAAAAAGCGGCAGCCGCTGGATCCCAGCACGCCGTAAAATGCATTCATGATGATTTTCAGCGCCTGCGACAACGGTTTGTTGTTTTCCTGCTTGGCGAGGTCGCGCTCATGCCAGATGCCTTCCACGATGGCGGGCAGACAATGGTGCCGGCGGGAGAACCAGGCGCCGCGAAAGCCTTCCACCGCATGTTGCTCATCCGGCTGCTGTAAACCGGTTACCAGACCGACCGGGTCGATCAGAAAAGTGCGGATGATCGAGGGATACAGGCTTTTGTAGTCCAGCACCAGCACCGAATCGTACAGACCGGGGCGGGAATCCATCACGTAGCCGCCGGGGCTGGCTTCCGGCGGCACTTCGCCGAGATTGGGCGCCACAAACCCGGCCCGGTGCATACGCGGCAGGTACAGGTGGGTAAACGCCGCCACTGAACCGCCGCTGCGGTCCGCCGCCAGCCCGGTCACGCTGGCGCGCTCCAGCAGAAAAGGCATCAGATGGGTTTTCTCGAAAATGCGCGTTACCAGTTCGCAGTCTTTCAGGTTGTAGCGCGCCAGCGCGGGCTTGTCTTGCTGAAAGCGTTGTTCAATCTCTTCCAGCCGCTGATAGGGATTGTCGCTGGCCTTGCCTTCGCCCAGCAGCGATTGGGAAACAAATTCCAGGCTGAACGAGGCAAAGTTCCAGGTGGCGGATTTTAGCGCTTCGATACCGTCCACGATCAGCCGGCCCGGCGCGCCGGCGAAGAAGTGCCCTTGCCGGTAGCCGTGTTCGCGCCATTCCAGCTCCTGGCCGCCGCGCCCGAACCGTAGCGGAATGCGGTAGCGCTCGGCGTGCTGTTGCAGCACCCGCAGGTCAAACTGCACCAGATTCCAGCCGATGATCACATCCGGGTCGTGGGTTTGCAGCCACTGGTTGAGTTTTTCCAGCAGTTGCGGGCGGCTGGCGACGTATTCCAGCGTCAGATCGCCGGCATCGTCGACGTTGCCGTTCTCCGGCCCCAGCATAAATACCTGACGCTGGCCGCAGCCTTCCAGACCGATGCAGTACAGCTCGCCGTGACGGCTGGTTTCGATATCCAGCGACACGGTTTTCAGCGGCGGGCGATAGTCGGGCGCCGGCTTCAGCCTGACCTGGTCGATCAAACCATCGGCGCTTTCTTCGCCGCTGAACCAGACCGGGGCGGTAATAAAGCGCTCCATCAGAAACCGTTCCGGCGGGCGGATATCCGCCTCGTACACCGGAATCCCCGCTTCCTGCAGTTTCTTTTCCAGACGCAGCAATTGGCGATATTGCAGGCAGTAGAGCCCGAGTTGCGGTTCGTGGTGGAAGTTTTTCAGCGCCAGCGGCCGCAGTTGCCAGTTCCTTTCACCGCTCAGTAGCTGGGTAATCTGTGCCTGATGCCGCATCGGCACAAACACCACGGCCTGCTGCGGCGATAGCCTGACCCGGCAGGGGCCGTTATCGGTCGCCAGCCAGCATTCGACCTGAACCCCGGCTGGCGTGTCCTGCCAGTGGCGGGTCAATACGAATCCCTGACGCGGTGGTGAAAGGGTCATGGCGTGTAGTCAGATGGATAAATGAAATAATGCAGTAAATTATGTATATGCATACAGTATTTGTCCAGCGCTATTCCCCTGCATCGTGATGGCTGGCCTGGCGCGTTGCGTCATTGTTAAAAACGTTTATTTATTTAACCTGAGCGTATTCCATTCAGAATAAAACAACTCAGAATAAAACGACGAAAACGAAATTATTCCAGAAATAATCGCTGAAACCGGCAGGCCGAAAAAGGATAAACAGAGAATAATACATTTATGGGGAAATACATGAGCACCAATATGGCATGTTTTGCTATTGGTTGATTTATCTGTGAAAAATTACGCCGTTTTCGCACTAATAAAAAGCATGGCGGTGACGAATTGGTGCATGAGCGTTAACGGTTAATCAGCTGAGCTGGAAATTATTCATATCTTTTTCTTTTACGTTTTGATTATTAATACATTAATTATTTTTGTGTATTTGGCATATTTATTGCTGCCTCTTCCCCGGTGAACAGCCTGGATATCCTGTCACACAGATCTTCTTTTTATCACCCTGTATACAGCGTCATTTCATAGCTGAAATGTGATGTTTATTTTTGAAGAGGCGATCATGAAGAACAAATTTTTCAGATTTACTGTCGCAGCGGTAGCCGTATCGTCTTCACTGGCTTCAGTGGGGGCGTGGGCGGATGACATCAAGATTGGCGTGGTATTGCCCCTGAGCGGTGCATTGAGCGGTTACGGTCAGCCGTCCCTGAAAGGACTGGAGCTGATTAACGGTATCGAAACCAAACTGAAGAATGGCGACACCATCAAGCTGGTGGTGATTGACGACAAGAGCGACAAAGTGGAAGCGGCCAACGCCATGCAGCGACTGGTGTCCAGCGATAAGGTGGACGCGGTGATCGGCGAGGTAACCTCCACCAATACTATGGCGATGACCAAGATGGCGGAAGATACCAAAACGCCGATCGTCTCGCCGACCGCCACCAACGACCGGGTGACCAAAGGCAAAGAGTACGTCAGCCGCGTCTGCTTCTCCGACAGTTTTCAGGGCGTAGTGGGCGCCAACCTGGCGACGCGCGATCTGAAAGCGAAGAAAGCCGCCATCATGTTCGATAGCAGTAATGACTATTCGGTCGGGCTGGCCAAATCGTTCCGCACCCAGTTCCTGAAAAACGGCGGCACCATTCCGATTGAAGTACAGGCGCCCGGCGGCAGTAAGGATTTCAAAGCCCAGCTCTCCACCATCAAATCTCACAATGTGGACGTGATCTATATGCCGATTTACTACACCGAAGGCGCGCTGATCGCGGTGCAGGCCAAACAGCTCGGGCTGAAGGTGCCGGTGGTCGGCGGCGATGGTCTGGCGGCGGACCCGGTGTTCTTCAAAATGGGACAGGACGCGGTGGAAGGGTGGATGACCACCGACTACTACTCGCCGAACGCCAAAGAGCAGACGCCGGAAGGGGAAAAGTTCATCAAAGCCTGGACCGCCAAATACAAGGAACCGACCCACACCTGGGGAGCGATGACGGCGGATGCCTACAAGATGATCGTCAACGCCATGAACACCTGTAGCGATCCGCACGATCGCGTTTGCGTCAACAAGGCGATCCGCGCCACCAGCAACTTCACCGGCATCACCGGCACCCTGACCCTGAAAGACGGCGACGCCATTCGTCCGGCGGTGATCAACGAGGTGAAAGGCGGCGAGATGGTGTTTAAAACGGTGATCAATCCGTAATCGGCGGTGCCCGCGGCCGACATGCCGCTATCAACGCGCAGGACGCGGGTTCACAGGAGCCGATGGACAAGCCCGATAATGCAGAAAGCGGATGCCCTATTTTTTCCGCGCCGCTGCGTGACTCGCCGCTGGTCTGGTCTACCACACTTCACGGCTGGCGCCCTGCCGCGCGGAACCCTCGCCGCCAGCGGCATCCGCGAATAAAAAGGCGGGGCGCCGCCTAACAGTAAAGGATGACATGATGGATCTTGCCGTTTTCTTACAGCAAGTGGTCAATGGCATGAGCCTTGGCAGCATGTACGCGCTGATCGCTATCGGCTACACCATGGTGTACGGCGTGCTGCGGCTGATCAACTTTGCTCATGCCGATATCATGATGGTCGGGGCTTTTATGGCCCTGCTCGGTTTTACTTCCCTCGGGCTGCCTTTCGGGGCCGCCGTGATTCTCGCCATTCTCATCGCCGCGCTGCTGGGGATCGCCATCGATCAAATCGCTTACCGCCCGCTGCGGCAGGCGTCGAAGATCTCGATGTTGATCACCGCCATCGGCGTCAGCTTTTTTCTGGAGAATCTGTTCAATGTGGTGTTCGGCGGTAGCCCGCGCTACTTCGAGTCGCCGCCGTTCTTTAATCAGACCATCAATCTCGGGCCGATCGTCGTCACCAATGTGGCCTGGATCGTACCGTTGATGACGCTGGCGCTGCTGGCGGTGATCCTGTGCATTCTGTATCGCACCCGGCAGGGGATGGCGATCCGCGCGGTGGCGTTTGACGTCAACACCGTGCGGCTGATGGGTATCGACGCCAATCAGATCATCGCCTTCGTGTTCGCCCTCGGCAGCGCGCTGGCGGCGCTGGGCGGCGTGTTCTACGCCATCAGTTATCCCTCAATCGATCCGCTGATGGGGGTATTGATCGGTTTGAAAGCCTTCGCGGCGGCGGTGCTGGGCGGCATCGGCAGCGTCACCGGCGCAGTGATCGGCGGTTTTATCCTTGGGTTCACCGAAGTGGTGGCGGTGGCGATGTTTCCGGAACTGGGCGGCTATAAAGACGCCTTTGCCTTCATGTTTTTGATTCTGGTGCTGCTGTTCCGACCGGTGGGCATCATGGGCGACGAACGACTGGAAAGGAGCCGTTTCTGATGAGAATGCCGCGGACTTCCCCGACGATGTGGCTGGGGTACCTTGCTGTGTTTGCGCTGGCTTTGCTGGCGCTGACCGGGTTGGATACGCTGTTCGACGACTATATCGTGCGCATCTTCTGTAACATCTTCATTTTTATGATTCTGGCGGTCAGCTATAACCTGATTAACGGCGTGACCGGGCAATTGTCTCTGGAGCCTAACGGTTTTGTGGCGATCGGCGCTTACATTACCGCGCTGCTGTTGCTGAGCGCAGACGCCAAAATCAACATGTTCGAGATGACGGCGCCCAGCCCGCTGATTCTGGCGGTGCATGCGTCGTTTCTGCCGGCGCTGATCATCAGCGGCGTATGCGCGGCGGCGGTGGCGGTGTGCCTGTCGTTTCCGGTATTTCGCGTGCGCGGCGATTATCTGGCGATCGTCACGCTGGGGTTCGGCTTCATCATCAAGATTTTCGCTATCAACAATCCACAATTCACCAACGGCGCCATCGGCCTGAACGAGATCCCGCAGGTCAGTCACATTCTGTACTGGTGCGGTTTCATTGCGCTGGCGGCGGTGTTGTTCATCCTGCAGGTGGTGTACTCCAAATACGGCCGCGCCATGAAAGCGGTGCGTGACGATGAAGACGCCGCCATTGCGATGGGCATCAATACCTTTCGCATCAAGACCTGCGCTTTCGCCACCAGCGCCTTTTTTGAGGGGATCGGCGGCGGGCTGCTGGCGTCGCTGTTGACCATCATCTCGCCGGATCTGTTCGACTTCATGCTGACCTTCCAGTTGCTGATCATCATCGTACTCGGCGGGCTGGGCAGCACCACCGGCGCCATGCTCGGCACGATCATTGTGATCGGCAGCGGCGAGTGGCTGCGCTTCCTCGATCAACCGCTAACGCTGTTCGGCCAGGATCTGGGCGCACATCCGGGGCTGCGCATGGTGGTGTTCTCGCTGGTGCTGCTGGTGATCATGCTGTTTGCCCGTGAAGGGCTGCTGGGCAAGCAGGAAGTCTGGGATATCCGCAGGAGAAGCGCGAATGGAAAATAACCCGTTATTGCGCGTTGAGGGCGTCACCATGCAATTTGGCGGCCTGCGCGCCATCGATAGCGTCAGTTTTACTATCAACCCGGCGGAGATCTTTGGGCTGATCGGCCCCAACGGCGCCGGTAAAACCACGATGTTCAACGTGATTACCGCCAACTATAAACCGACCGGCGGCGCCGTCTGGCTGGACGGGCAGACGCTGGCCGGGCTGAAACCCAATCAGGTGGTCAACCGCGGTATCGCCCGTACTTTCCAGAATATCCGCCTGTTTCCGTCGATGACGGTGCTGGAGAACGTACTGATCGGTCTCGATCGCTTTATCCCGTACTCGTTTCTGGAGGCGGCGCTGCGTATCGGCCGCTTTTTCCGCGCCGAGCGACAGGCGCGGGAAACCGGCATGGCGTTGCTGGAATACATCGGCATCGCCGAACACGCGCATTCGCTGGCCACCAACCTCAGCTACGGCAACCAGCGCAAGGTGGAGATTGCCCGCGCGCTGGCGACCTCGCCCAAGCTCTTACTGCTGGACGAACCGGCGGCCGGCATGAACCCACGAGAGACGGCCGAGCTGGCGCAGCTGATTTTCCGCATGCGCGCCGACTACGGCCTGACGGTGCTGCTGATCGAGCACGATATGTCGTTCGTCAACACACTGTGCGAACGGGTGATGGTGCTGGATTACGGCAAACCGCTATTTAGCGGCACGCCGCAGGACGCAGTGAATCACCCCGAGGTGATCGCCGCCTATCTGGGGGACATCGATTATGCTTAAAGCCAGCGATCTGCAGGTGTTTTACGGGCTGATTCAGGGGCTAAAAGGCATCGATCTTGAGGTTAACAACAGCGAAATCGTCACCCTGATCGGCAGTAACGGTGCTGGGAAAACCTCGACCCTTAACGGCATCATTAATCTGGTGAAATCCACCGGGACGGTCGGTTTCCTCAACGAGGATATTTCCCACAGCCCAACGCATCAGATCGTGCGTAAAGGGCTGGCGCTGGTGCCGGAAGGGCGCAAGGTGTTCACCAATCTGACCATTGAGGAAAACCTGCGCATGGGCGCCTACAACAACCCGGTCAATTTCGCCTATCTGCGCGACAAAATGTATGCGCTGTTCCCGCGTCTCAAAGAGCGGCGCAGCCAGATGGCGGGCACCATGAGCGGCGGCGAACAGCAGATGCTGGCGATCGCCCGCGCGCTGATGAGCGAACCGGTGTTGCTGATGCTGGACGAGCCAAGCCTGGGGCTGGCACCGAAGGTGGTAGGCGAATTATTTTCAACCATCAAGCAGTTGCAGAGGGAAGGCATCACCATCCTGCTGGTAGAACAGAACGCCACCGCCGCATTGAAAATCGCCGATCGCGCCTATGTGCTGGAAAACGGACGTATTGCATTGCACGGCCCGGCGCAGGACATTCTCGCCAATCCAGAGGTGAAAAGGATGTATTTGGGGGGATAGATGATGGTGTGCCGATGACGCTTACACGGGACCCTGCTTTGCATAAAGCGGGGAAACCTGGATTAATGCGTCGTCGATAGGGCAATTTTTATTGATTAGACTTATGGATAGATAAGATAAATTAAATTATTATAATTGCCTTATTGCTTTGCTTATGCTTTACACCATCAATTATATTGAATTAAAGGGAATTTTATGGCCAATATCATTTATCTGAAAATAGAAGGCAAAAACCAGGGGCTGATTTCTTCAGGATGTGGATCTTATGACTCAATGGGGAACAAATGGCAAAAAGGTCATGAGAATGAAATTTTTGTCTATGAGTTAAACAATGCGGCAGAGCGCATCGATAATGTTGCATATCAACCTGTTGAAATTAGAAAACCAATCGATAAATCGACGCCGCTATTGCTGAGCGCGTTAAACGAAAATGAATACTTAACTTGTACCTTCATTTTCTACCGAACCTCAGAAAATGGAGGGATGGAGCAATATTTTTCAATGAAACTGACTGATGCAAAAGTAAAAAATATCAGAATGCATTATCCCAGTTCGATAACACACAACGAATATCAACCAGAAGAATTTATCTCTTTTACTTATAAAAACATGCTGTGCGAACATATCAAAGCCGGAACCAGTGCATATTGTATATGGGAAAGTCAGTCGTTTTAATTAGCGGATTATTCCTGTGTTATTATCTGGCACCATCGTGTGGTATTAGGTGCCAGATAATTAATTTTAAATTTAGTGTTTTTAGCTTTTCACAGCTTGCGGATTTTCTTCAAGATATTTTTTAAGATCAATGATGCTTTTCTTTTCAGAATAAAACTGTAGCTTTTCAATTGTATTGCTTACATCGGTTATTGTTTTTCTTTCTTTATCTAATTCAAGTAAGAAATAGTTTTGCGATGTTCTGTCGCGCAATGCTACGGTATAAACAAAACCAATGAACGTTTTTCCTTTAACTTCAATTTTTCCTACCGCATCGAGACTCAGGCAGGTTACTGTTTCAAAAAACCCCCGACCGATAGAAATTTTTATATCTGAGATGTTTTTATTATCTGAAGACCATCCAATGAAACAGAGTGGTTCAATGTTGTTGTAATATCCTTCTGCAGGTACGATAGTGCCTATGTATTTCCCGTTTTCGCTGATGTCGAAAGTCTGATCTTTCTGTATTTTTATACGGCTGATTTCTGATGATTTCCCCTTTTTTATTAAATTATTCAATATGCTACTATCATCATTTTGAGTTAGTCTAATAGTAGAGTATGAATTCAATGGAATTATCAATATGAGTATTGTCAACAGAGCTTTCATTCTTTCTTTTCCATCATTTTTTTAAGATTTTTTCTGATTGCAGAAATACTTTTTAATCGATGCATAAGATTGTAATGAAATTATCATTGTGAATATCACTAATGTTGCTCTCACTCTTGTCTTTCCTTGAAATTTTCAAGATATTTTCGTAGCGTTGCAATGCTTTTTTTCTCACCATTATTTTGTAGAGTATCAACAATTGTACTTTTATCTATGATTGTTCTTTTCTCTTTATCTAACTCTAGCACGAAATAGTTTTTCGCTCGTCTATCTCTCAAACCAACTGTGTAAACAAATCCTATATATGTTTTTTCTCTAACTTCTATTTTTCCAACAGCATCAAGGTTTAGACAGATTGAGTTTTCAAAATCACCCTGGCCAATAGATTGAACGATATTACTAATGTCTTTTTTGTCTACAGACCAACCAATAAAACAAATCGGGTTGTATTTTTTATAATATCCTTTAGCAGGAATTAATGTACCTATATATTCCTCATTTTCAATGATGTTAAAAGATTGACCCTTATGTATTTTTATCTGGTCTATTTCCAAGAGCTGAGATTTTAGAGATACTAATGATAATAGATTATTGCTATCAATCGGCATTAATGTAATTGATGCATACGCTTGAAGTGATATTGATAATATCATTATTACCAGTAATTTCTTCATGCTATTTCTCATCGATTTTCTTTATATCTCTTCTGAGATCAGCTATACTCTTTTTTTCTGAGTCATTTTGAAATTTTTCAATAAGTTGACTTTTATCTTCTATAGTTGTTTTTTCTTTATTCAGTTCGATGAGAAAGTAGTTTTGAGCATACCTGTCTCTCAACCCTACAGTGTATACAAAACCAATAAAGGCTCTTCCTTTTTCCTCTATTTTTCCTATTGCATCAAGTTTTGAACAGAGGGAAAGCTCAAAATACCCTTGCCCTATTGATGGGATAATTTTTGATATTGTTTTTTTATCAGTTGACCAGCCAATAAAGCATAATGGATCATAATTATTATGAAACCCTTTTGCAGGTATTATTGTTCCGATGTATTTTCCATCATCAGTAATATCAAACTGTTGATTGTCTTGAATGCTTATCTCAATAATTCCCTTGCTATTTCCTTCTTTTATTATTTCACTTGATAAAGTTTTATCTTCATTTTTTATTAAATTAATAGTTGCATTCGAATGGAACGAAACCAGTAGTGCCATTAATAGTGAAGCTAATGCTATTTTCTTCATATAATATTACCTATTAGTTAATCTTTGATAATTATTTGCTATTTTAACATCGTAGTGCTTTTCTGCGTAGGACACACCATTATAAGATCGTGCAAATTTTACCCAGTCTTTATGCCTTAATGCAGAAAGTAGAATAGGGGTATTTTTTACATGATTAATGAAAGCGAACACCTGACCGTCAATACTTCTCATTGCAGAAACGAAACTTTCGATATCATCAAAGCCTGCGGTTCTATAATTCTCCCCCATAATCTGGAATGCCCCCCATGAGGCTGACATCCACGCTGCTCGTCGATCCAGTATCATTGCTGTTTCAAGTCGTTCATATTGTTGGCTTTCTAAACCATAGGATGTATAACGAGAACCCGATATATCCGGATGTGACCGGTCGTATCTACCTTGTGTCAGACGACGAAAGTAGTGTCGTTCATAAAGTATCTTGGGTTTTCCCGGACTGAGAAACGCGCTATTTAGCGCGGTTTCGGTCATCACAACCGCTTTAATTGCCGCCACTTCACAGTTCAGCTCTCTGGCTGCATTCAGGTAGAACTCTTCGGAAACGCTGTCGCCAGAATTGTCAGAGAAAGAGGGCTGAGAGGTTGCCGGGCGTCGGGTGTGAAGATGGTTTAATTTTCTCAGTGTGGGTCCGTGCGGGGAGACGATGCCGTCAGGCGTACCCATTCCTAATATCTGGCGTTGAAATTGAGTAATCGCGGTTTGTGTTCTGATGCCGACAATACCATCAACGCTCAGTGTTCCGTTTGACCGGCTATTTAGCAACTGTTGAACGGTTTTTACGTCTTCAGCCCTGTTAACCTGCCCCTTGCCAACAGGAAAAGCAATCCTGGCTTCTTCCATGAATCAATCCATTTATTTTCTTAAAGTGATGCTTTTATAACAACAAAATGGCGCAGCTTCAAGGAAGTGGCCGTCCGGTAATGATGAACCTCGCGTCAGTTGCGTTTTTACTACTATCTGCCATATTCCCGCCGTTTCCTGCTATCATCCCGTTATCTTTGTTCATAAAAAAGCAGAAATGTAGAGATTTATGGAAGCCTGGCTGGAGCATCTGATCACTCAATCGTTAGCGTATTCGCTGACGGCGGTACTGCTGGTGGCGTTTCTGGAGTCGCTGGCGTTGGTGGGGCTGTTGTTGCCCGGCACGCTGATGATGGCGTCGCTGGGCGCATTGATCGGCAGCGGCAATATGGGGCTTTACCCGGCCTGGGGCATGGGCATTATCGGTTGCCTGCTGGGAGACTGGATTTCCTATTTCATTGGCTGGCGTTTCAAGGATCGGCTGCATAACTGGTCTTTCCTGCAAAAGCACCGCGCTTACCTGTATCGCACCGAAAAAATGCTGCATCAGCACAATATGGCGACCATTCTGATTGGGCGGTTTTTTGGCCCGACTCGTCCGCTGATCCCGATGGTGGCGGGAATGCTGGAGTTGTCGCCCCGGCGCTTTGCGTTGCCGAACATCATCGGCTGTCTCACCTGGCCGCCGGTTTATCTGATGCCCGGCATTTTGGCCGGAGTGGCGATCGATATCCCCAAGCAGGCCGACAGCGGCAGTTTTAAATGGCTGCTGTTAATCACGGCTATCCTGCTGTGGGGAGCGGGCTGGTTGGTGTGGCGTCTGTGGCGTGCGCGTCGTGGCGCAAAAGCCGAATCAACCGGTTGGTTGACGCCTGCCCGTTTGTACTGGATGGCGCCGCTGGTTTCGGTTATCGCCGCTGCCAGTCTGTGGCAGTTGTGGCAGCATCCGTTGATGCCGGTGTACCGTCGCCTGCTGTGGCAAATTCTGATTGGTTGAATCCGGGTCGAGGGCCATACCAGGAATCGGTATGGCCCCTGCGGCTCAGCGGTAAAACTCCGCGACCTGATCAAAGATACGCATCTCTTCGCCGTGGCGGGTCACCTGCAATACATCTTCCAGCTTTTCTACCTGACTGATCATCTGCGGTAGGCGCTGATCGTCTTTCACCAGCAGCCAGATGCGGCTCTGCTCGTTGCCCGGCAGCGGCATACACATGATGCCTTCCACGTTGAAAGCGCGACGGGCGAACAGCCCGCACACGTGCGACATCACGCCCGGATGGTTGCGTACCGATAGTTCCAGCGTGACCTGTGCGGTAATGGATGGGGTCTGCATGATTTAATCTCCAATCATCTCAATGTTGGCGGCACCCGGCGGTACCATCGGGAACACTTTTTCGTTGATATCGATAGCGGCGTGGATCAACGTCGGGCCGGGTCGTTGCAGTGCGTCGCGCAGGGCGGCTTGCGGATTATCCGCCGCGTTCAGATCGCAAGTGGCGAAGCCGAATCCGGCGGCAATCGCCAGAAAATTAGTCTGATAGCGGTAGTCGGACGCCACAAAATTCTGCTGGTAGAACAGATCCTGCTGCTGGTGCACCAGCCCCAGCGACTGATTGTTCATCAGCACGATTTTGACGTTCAGGTTCTCTTCCACGGCGGTAGCCATTTCCTGAATGTTCATCATCAGACTGCCGTCGCCGGAAAAACAGACCACGGTTCGCTGTGGTTCCGCCAGCGCGGCGCCGATAGCTGCGGGCACGCCAAAACCCATCGTGCCGAAACCGCCGGAGGTCAGCCACTGGCGTGAGCGTCGCAGCGGATACGCCTGCGCCACCCACATCTGATGCTGACCGACGTCGGTAGTAATGATGGCCTGATCGTCCAGTTGCTCGGCCACGGCGCGGATCAACCCGTAGTGACTGAGCGGGTCGTCGGCGTTTGGCATGCTGAATGGGAATTCACATTGCAGCGCGCGCACCTGAGCGAGCCAGTCGGCGCGTGGTTGACGGTCAACCAGCGGCAGCAACTGATCCAGCGCCTGCGCCACATCGGCGTGGAGCGCCACGTGCGGCTGACGGATCTTGCCGAACTCCGCCGGATCGATATCGATATGGACAACGCGGGCATCCGGGCAGAACTCTTCCGCTTTGCCGATGGCGCGATCGTCAAAGCGGGCGCCCAGTACGATCAGTAAGTCCGATTGTTGCAGGATCATATTGGTGTAACGGGCGGCGTGCATGCCGAGCATGCCAAGCGACAGCGGATGATCCACCGGCATGGCGCCCAGCGCCATCAGCGTCATGGTGGTGGGCAGCCCGGCGCGTTCCGCCAGGTCGATAGCCTGCTGATGTGCGCCGGCGCTGATGATGCCGCCGCCCAGATACAGGATCGGTCGCTTGGCCTGATTGATCATCGCGGCGGCGGCGCGAATGGCATCCTGATCCACTGCTGGCGCAGGGGTCAGTTCGGCCGGCGCGGGCAGCTCCGCCAGTTCGATGGTGGCCGTTTGCACGTCTTTGGGGATGTCTACCCAGACCGGGCCGGGGCGACCAGACTGCGCCAGCCGGAAGGCGTCATTGATGACCTGCGGCAGTTCGCTGATGTCACGCACCAGATAGTTGTGTTTGGTGACCGGGATCGAGATGCCGTAAGTGTCTACTTCCTGAAAGGCATCGGTGCCGATCATGCTGGACGGCACCTGGCCGGTGATGCACACCAACGGAATGGAGTCGAGTTTGGCGTCGGCGATGGCGGTGAGCAGGTTGGTGGCGCCGGGACCGCTGGACGCCATGCAAACTGCTGCCTTACCGCTGGCACGCGCCATACCCTGCGCGATGAATCCGGCCCCTTGTTCATGGCGGGCGAGTACGTGGCGAATGGTACGGCTTTTTCCCAACGCATCGTACAGCGGCAGCGCCGCGCCGCCCGGAATACCACTCACTGTGGTGATGCCTTGCTGCTCCAGCAGACGGATGATCAGCTCAGCTCCTGTATAACGCATAGTCATATCCTTTATCAGAGCCGGTGTCAGGAGGAGCGGGGAGGGTGGAAAAAAGAAACCCCGCTCGGCTTGCGCCGGCGGGGTTTGGGAATCTAGGCTTGATTCGGAACCCGTTACGGCGCGCTGCCGACCACGACCACCACGCGCACGACGACGACCGCGTCAAGCAGCGCGGTGTTGTTTAGTAGTGCGAAAGTAGAGGCGGCGTGTTTCACGGAGAACCTTATATTCGTTTGGGTTAATCAGCGTCTTCATCTAACCATGAGTGCGGAAAATCAGACAAGGCTCCGTTACGCTGAAAAAGCAAAATCGTGCGGAAGATCACATTTTTTTGGTAAGGGTTTCACTTTGTCATTTCAGACCGAACTGTCATCCCAGACCGAGCACCCGCGCCGCATCCGGATGGCTAGCCAGTTCGTTGGTCGGGCCGTCATGATAGATGCGGCCGTCCACCACCAGCACGCTGCGCGGCGCAATACGCGCGGCGTCTTCCAACTGGTGAGACACCATCAGCAGCGTCAACTGGCGATCCCGGCAGATCTCGTCCACCAGCGATAACATCTCCTGACGCAGCGCCGGGTCGAGCGCCGAGAACGGCTCGTCCAGCAGCAGGATCGGCTGCCGGCGGATCAGGCAGCGTGCCAGCGCCGCCCGTTGCCGTTGACCGCCGGAAACCTGCGACGGCAGGCGCTCCAGCAGCTCCGACAGTCCCATTCGGCTGGCGATATCGCGCAGCGTATCTCGCTGTTCCGCATTCAGTTTCAGCCCGGGGTGCAGGCCGAGCGCGATATTCTGCGCCAGCGTCAGATGGGGAAACAGGTTGTTTTCCTGAAACAGGATCGACACCGGGCGTTTTGCCGGCGGCGTGGCGCGGTGATCCTGTCCATTAAGCTGCAAGCGGCCGCCGTCGGCCGGCAGAAAACCGGCGATCAGGCTGAGCAAGGTACTTTTTCCCGCGCCGCTTGGGCCCAGAATGGCGATACGCTCGCCGGGCTGCGCCTGTAAATCGAAGCGCATCGGCAGGTGTTGGTAGAGATAGGTCAACTTATCGAGCGCGATCATTAAGGCCTGCCAGTTTTTCAATCAGGGTAAACAGCATAAAACACAACATCAGCAGTAAAAGCGCCGTCACCGCGCCGTCGGCGCTGCGATAAGCGCCAATCTGCTGATAGAGATAAAACGGCAGGGTGCGAAACTGTTCGTTGCCGAACAGGGCGATGATGCCGAAATCGCCCACCGAGAGCACGCTGGCAAAGGCCAGCGCCTGGGCGATGGGCGCGCGCAGCGCCTTTAGTTCCACCACTCTGAGACGGTGCCAGCCGCGGATATCCAACGACTGGCACAACAGACTATAACGCGACGCCGTGTCATACATCGGGTTTTCCAGCACTTTCATCGCATAGGGGATTGCCAGCAGCGCGTTGGTCAACACCACCAGTCCGTAGGGAGAAGCCGGTAATCCGATGGTGCGGTTAAACAGCAGGAAAAAACCGGACGCCAGCACAATCCCCGGCATCGCCAGAATCAGCATCCCGCTTATATCCAGCAACTGGGCGGAGAGCCCCCGCCGGCGCAGTTTCAGTTCCCGGCTGCTCCACAGCAGCATCAACGTCAGCACCACGCTAAGCGCGCCGGCGGCCAGCGCGATGCGCAGCGACGTCCAGAGCGTTTGCCATAACGCGGGCTGACGCAAGACATCCGGCAGCGAACGGTTCAGGCCGTCCGCCACCACCGCCAGCAGCGGCGGCAACAGCAATAGCAACGCTGCCGCAATCAGCAGCGTATCGGTAACGCGGCTGAACCCGCTGTCCTGCGGATCGCGCCAGCGCAGGCGGCTACTGGCTCCCACCGCCAGCAGCCGGCTCAGCCGCTGACTGAACAACACCAGCCCAAGACAGCACGCCATCTGCAACAGCGCCAGCAGCGCGGCGCGCGCCGGGTCATAATCGAAGCTCAACGCCTGATAGATCGCCAGTTCGATGGTGGTGGCCTGCGGGCCGCCGCCCAGCGCCAGTACGGTGGCGAAGCTGGCGAAACACAGCATGAAAATCAGCGCGCCGGCGGGCAACAACTGACGGCGCAGCCACGGCCACTCCACCAGCCGGAAAAAGTGCCAGCCGCGCAGGCCGAGCTGGGCCGCCAACTGGCGCTGCTCAGTGGCGATGCCTTCCAGCGCCTGCACAAACAGCCGGGTCGCCAGCGGCAGATTAAAAAAGACGTGGGCCAGCAGAATGCCCCGCAAACCATAAGGCGAAAAACGGTATTCGATACCGAATTGCATCAGCAGGCGCGCCAGCCAGCCTTCGCGGCCGTAGACGCTGAGGATGCCGAATACCGCCACCAGCACCGGCAGCACCAGCGTCATCGCGCACAGGCGCAGCAGCAGGCGATGGCCGGGAAAGCGGCGGCGGTACAACGCCCGCGCCAGAAACAGCGCGGGTAGCGTGGAAAGCAGCGCCGACAGCAGCGCCTGCCAGAAGCTGAAGCGAATGACATGCCACAGGTAGCTGTCATCCCACAGCGATCGCCAGGGCGTGCCGGGCGCGTCCAGCCACAGCGCGGCGAATGCCAGCGCCGCGGTGCCGGTCAGCAGCGCGGCCGCCAGCAGCCCCGGCCACAGCCAGCCGGGAATCAGCGGCTGACGGCGCGTTGCCATGCCTGTACCCAATTCGCGCGCTGCTCGGCCACCTGTTGCGAGGTGAACTCCAGCGCGGTAGCCGGCAACGACAGGGTGTTATAGCCCGCGGGCAGCTCGGTTTTGACAACCGGATACATCCAGTTGGTGGTCGGGATGATCTGCTGGAAGGTCGGGCTGACCATAAACTGCAGGAAGCGCGCTGCCAGTTGCGGATTTTTGCTGCCGGCCAATTGCGCGGCTACTTCGACCTGTAGATAGTGGCCTTCGCTGAAATTGGCCGCCGCGTAGCTGTCTTTCTTCTCGGCGATGAGGTGGTAAGCCGGGGAGGTGGTGTAGCTCAACACCAGATCGGCTTCGCCTTTCAGGAACAGGCCGTAGGCTTCGCTCCAGCCTTTGGTGACGGTGACGGTTTTGGCCGCCAGTTTCTGCCAGGCTTGCGGCGCCTTGTCGCCATAGACTTTCTGCATCCACAGCAACAGGCCCAGACCCGGCGTGCTGGTGCGCGGATCTTCATAGATCACTTTCCACGGCTGCTCGCTTTCCACCAGTTCGCGCAGGCTCTTGGGCGGGTTTTTCAGTTTGTCCTTGTTGTAGACGAAGGCGAAATAGCCATAGTCGAAGGGCAGGAAGGTGTCATTATGCCAGCCGCCGGGCACCGTCAACTCGCTGGTGTTGACACCATGCGGGGCGAACAGGCCGGTCTGCGCTGCCGCCTGTACCAGATTGTTATCCAGCCCCAGCACCACATCCGCCGGGGTATTTTTGCCTTCCATACGCAGGCGGTTGAGCAGAGCGACGCCATCTTCCAGCGCCACGAATTTCAGCTCGCAGTTGCACTCTTTTTCAAACGCGGTTTTGACGCCCGGACCGGGGCCCCATTCCGAGGCGAACGAGTCGTAGGTATAGACCGTCAGGGTCGGTTTGGCGAACACAGGGGCGGACAGCAGTAACAGGCAGGACAGTAATTTCTTTAACACTTTGCGCTCCAATTGTTGAAGGCGGCAAAGGTCTTTGAGCAAGCGGGATGCAGTCTCAAATCCCTTCGCCGGTATTAACCGGATCAGGTTCGACGGGTATTTTCTCAGCGATGCAACGCCTATGCGCGTTGACCGCACCCCGTTGAGAACGGCGGTATTGTAAAGTGTTTGTCACATCAGGAAAAGCGCCATGACCGGCGATGAGCAGTCATGGCGTCGGGTTCGGCGGCGCAAACCAGGCGGATTTGAAATCGAACCAGCCCAGCGTGTTCATGCGTAGCCCCCGCATGCTGGCCTGCCCCTGCAACCGCAACCAGTGGTGGAACAACGGGTGGAGTTGCTGGCGGCTGACCAGCGACTGGCACCATTCCGCCAGCGACAGCTCGCTCTGACGCCACTGACGCGCGGTGTGTTCCAGCTCGTCATCGCCCAGACAGTGCCGCAGCAGCGGCAGCTCGTACAGCATCGCGAACAGCGAAAATTCCAGCGGTAGATAAAAGTTGGCGCTGCCAAGCCAGAGATCGCTGGCGTCGTCGCCCTGACACCAGGCATCGAACTCCAGGCAGCGTAGCGTCAGCGTGACGCCGTGCGACGCCAGCAGGCGGCTCATGATGCTGCTTATCACCGCGTATTCGGGATGGTCACGGTAGCAGATGAGGGTGAGGTGGGTCAGGCCAACCGGTTTTTCCCGTACCGCCCGCGGTGGGCTGTGATGCCAGCGCGGCAGCAGGCCATAGGCGGGGGACCAGTCGCTCTGGTACGGGCTATCGGCCAGGCCAAGCATCGCCACCGGGCTTAACACCTGACACAGCCAGTGACGGATCTCCGGATCCGCCATCTGCGGCGAACGGCGGTCGAACAGCAGGAAATAGCAGCCTTCTTCCAGCCGGTTCTCCAGTTCATTGTCCGTGGTGTCGTCTCCCTGCAATGTAACCGTACAGGCGGGAATGATCGGCGCGTCCGGCAGCACCCAGATACTGACTTCGTCAATCAGCGCCCGGTAGCCGAAGTAGTCGTCAAACGCGGCGATTTTCAACTGGTTGGGCGAGTTGCGCACCACCTGATACGGCCCGGTGCCGATGGGCTGGCGCATAAAGTCCGGCAGCGTTTGCCACTCTTTGGGCAAGATCATCGCCGGTACGCTGCCGAGCAGCCACGGCAGCCAGTCATCCGGCATGCTGAGCCGGATATCCAGTACGAACGGCGTAGGGGAGGAGATGTCGCTCAGGTGTGAGAACAGCGGCAGCGCCGTCAGCCGGGACAGCGAGGCGATCACGTCCTCCATGGTCAGCTCCCGACCGTGGTGAAAACGGATGGCCGGGCGCAGATAGAAACGCCAGTGCAGCGGCGACAGCGCCTGCCAGTGGTGAGCGATATCCGGCAACAGTTCCCCATTTTCCTCATTTAGGCTGGTCAGCCCGCTGAAAATCTGACGGGCGATGTGGGTTTCCGAACGCCGCAACGCGCTGCCGGGCAACAGATTATGCATCGGCCGGTAGTACAGGATACGCAGCAGATGGCGCCCTTGCCGCACGCTACGCCCGAGGTGGGACAGCAACATCTGGCGCACGGTTTCCTTGTCGCCCACCAGTTGCACCAACTGATCGATGCGGTCCTGCTCCAGCAGGTCTTCGGCGCGCTGCTGTTGCAGGGCTAACCCCGTGTAGAGAAAGCCGAGGCGCGAGCGTTTGCCGCGCCCGGCTTCCGCCTGCCAGGTGAGCCAACCCTGTTGTTGCATGGCGTTCAGCAGAGAGCGGATATGACGGCGGGAGCAGTTGAGCAGCAGCGCCAGTTCCTGCAGCGTGGTGTCGGTATCCTGACCTTGCAGGCATTGCCATAACCGGATGAATTGTTGTTGCAGGCGTGGCGAGGACATAAAAGAGGAACTCCGTGGCTCAAGCTCATCAATATATTTTTCCCTATATTACGCGGATACTTTCAGTCAGTGAATGGTTCAGTACGTGAACCGCCGCGAAGGGGAGGCAATATGTGCCGGTTATTCCGCTTTTATCATCACTGGCTCTGCCGGGGATGCCGCCGGGGATGGGGCGCACTCACCGCCGCCCAGCGGATGGCGTTGCTGCTGCAGGTTACCCAATGGCAGATCCGGGACATGGATGAGGAAGACTATCGTCGCTGGTTGTAAGGCCGGCGGCGACATCGAATGAGAGTGAGAACAGCGGCGGGAAACCGCCGCAGTGTTCTGAGTAATGGTGCTGTTCACCAGCCAGCGGAGTATTCCGCTGGCTTTTTTTATGGCGGAGCGTTATTCCACCGGTTTCAAGCGGGCGACAAAGTGGCGTAATACCGGCGGTTCGTAGGTAAAGGTCAGGCCTTTGATGCTGCCGGCTCTTTCCTTCAGCGCGATCAGCGAGTCGGCGATGTAATCCATGTGGTCGTTGGTATACACCCGACGCGGGATGGTCAGGCGCAGCAGTTCCAGCGGCGACGGTTTCTGCTCGCCGGTGTCCGGATCCCGCCCCAGCAACAATGAGCCGATTTCCACGCTGCGGATACCCGCTTCCAGATAGAGCTCGTTATTCAGCGCCTGCGCCGGGAACTGTTCCGCCGGGATATGCGGCAACAGCTTTTTGGCATCGACAAACACCGCGTGCCCGCCTACCGGGTATTGAATCGGGATACCGCCGGCGCGCAGGCGCTCGCCGAGGTAGGTCACCTGACCAATGCGGTAGGTCAGATAGTCCTCGTTCATGCCTTCTTCCAGCCCGATGGCTAACGCTTCCATGTCGCGCCCGGCCAGGCCGCCATAGGTGACGAAGCCTTCCATCGGCACGCAGCGAATACGCACCTCATTGAACAGCTCTTCGTCACTGCGAAAACAGCATAGGCCGCCGATGTTCACCATCGGATCCTTTTTCGCCGACATGGTGAGCATGTCGCCGTACTGATACATCTCGTGGACGATCTCTTTGATCGAACGGTTTTCATAGCCGGCTTCGCGCTGTTTGATAAACCAGGCGTTTTCGCAGAACCGGGCCGAGTCGATCACTACCGGGATCCCGTGCTGCTGCGCGATGCGATACACCGCGCGCATGTTGCCCATCGAGATCGGCTGGCCGCCGGAGCTGTTACAGGTGACGGTGGTAATGATCGCCACCACGTTGTCCGCGCCGTGCTGTTCAATGGTGGTTTGCAGCAGGTCAAGGTCGAAATCGCCCTTCCAGTCGTAATAGGTGGTGGTATCGAAGGCTTTTGGCGTCACCACGTTGATGGCGCGCGCGCCGTTCAGTTCCACGTGGGCGGCGGTGGTATCGAAATGGAAGTTGGAAATAAACACCGGTTTCTTGCCGCCGCCGGCGCGCTGTTTTTTGGCGATCAGACACGGGAACAGGATTTGCTCCGCGCCGCGCCCCTGATGGGTCGGAATGGTGAACGGATAACCCAGCAGCGCCTTCACCTGATCACACAGGTGGTAGTAGTTGCGCGACCCGGCGTAGGCCTCGTCGCCCATCATCAGCCCCGCCCACTGGCGGTCGCTCATGGCGCCGGTGCCGGAGTCGGTCAGCAGGTCGATATAAACATCTTCGCTGCGCAGCAGAAACGGGTTGTAGCCTGCTTCCTGCAGGGCGCGTTCCCGTTCGTCGCGGGTGGTCATACGGATGTTTTCTACCATTTTGATGCGAAAAGGCTCAGGAATGCGTTTCATGCGATATCTCCATGACGCCCGTCGGCAGACGTAACCGCCGCGGTATGACGTCAAAAATAAATTGAAATAAAAGGGAAAAATCAGAGCAAAGCTGAATCAGGCATGAAACGGGCGTGGGAAATCGTTGGTGAGACGGTGGTCGATGTTGAACCAGGGGCGACAATCGCCGGAGAGGCTCAGGCGATAACACCGGATAACGCGTGTCATGAGGTCTCCTTATCTCGTGAGTAACGAATAATCAGAATAGGCGAAAAGCGGCGGACAAAACCGTGATCCCGCAGGCAATCCGGAGGTGGCTGGCGATGATTGGTATGAGAATAGAAATTGAGTCAATAATGTTTCTCATTATCGTGAGTAAATGATAAAACTGTGCGGGGTTTGAGGCCGTTATCGGCACAAGTCATTAACAGGCGGCACGTTGCCGGAGAGTCACAAGCAGAGAGGTAGAGGCGAGTTATGGCTGGGGTAAAGGAATATAAAGTGTTTGATGTTACGTTGGCCCACAAGACATTGCTTACCCCATCGCTGATGCGTTGTGTATTCAGCGGCGAAGCGGTGAAGAAGATGAAAATCTGCTCGCCGGATCAACGAATTAAAGTATTGCTGCCCGCCGAGGACGGCACGCCGCCGCGTCTGCCGGATGTCGGCGAGTGGTACAAGCTGGTGCAGGCAATGCCCAAAGCGCAACGCCCGATTCCCCGCACCTACACGCTGCGCAGTCTGGATACCGTCGCCGGAGAAATGGTGGTGGAGTTCGTGGTGCACGGCACCGAAGGCCCGGCTTCAGCCTGGGCGATGAGCGCGCAGCCCGGCGAAGAATTGCAGGTAGTGGCGCCGCGCGGCGATTTTGCCGGCGATAACGGCGGCTATGAATGGGTACTGTCGGAAAATACCCGTCAGGTGCTGCTGATGGGGGATGAAACCGCGCTGCCGGCGATCAAAGGCATTCTGGAACAGTTATCGCAACTGGATAACCCGCCGCAGGTGCAGGCTTTTATCGAAGTACCGTTGCAGGCGGATTGCATCGACTATCGCCATCTGGCGTTCGCCGAAGTGGTGTGGCTACCGCGCGAAGGTACCGACGCGAGCTATGGCGAGCGCTTGCTGGACGCGGCGCGTCAGTCGGTACGTCTGCCGGAAAACACTCACGCTGGCGCGGTAACGGTGGCTGAGATTCCGGATGGTGAAATCATGTGGGAGCGGGCAAATGTCCAGCAAGGTCAGTTCTTCGGCTGGGTAGCGGCCGAATCGTCAGCGGTGAAAGCACTGCGCCGTTACCTGTTGGGAGAAAAAGGCATGACGCAGGAGTCCATCACTTTTATGGCTTACTGGAGCTGCGGTCCGCGTTCCCACTGAGGTTGTTGACAAACAACCGTGTTGTTTTGTTGCTGGCGAATTTATGCAAGATCAGTGAGAAGTTTCGTGCGTGATAACGACGGTTGTTCCTTTGCAACGTCATCGCACGCACGACAAGGAGAGGCTCAGACGCCGCCTCTCCTTGACCACTGGCTGGGGGCTAAACTGCGCCGCTACCGCGGTCCCTTCGGCGTTCGCCTTCGCTGTTCGGGCCGCCCGTGACGCGCTCCCGGCGCGGCACGGGCTTTCGCGACGTCCTGTCGCTCACCCGGCGAAGTCGCCCACCTCAGCACAGTTTTTGACGCCGAAAACCTCTTTACCTTGCACTTACGCGGTTTGTCTGTAATCAAAAGCCCACCGAAGTGGGCTTTGTGCTCGTTGTCAGGCAGGCAGCCAAACGGCGAAGCCGAATTAACGCAGGAATGCCGGTTGTTGCTGCTCGTAGCGGGAGATGGCCGCTTCGTGCTGCAGCGTCAGGCCGATGCTGTCCAACCCGTTGATCATGCAGTGACGGCGGAAGCTGTCGATATCGAACGAGTAGGTTTTGTCGCCCGCGTTCACCTGCTGCGCTTCCAGATCCACCGTGAAGGTGATGCCTTCTTGGCTCGCCACCAGTTTGAACAGGGAGTCGATATCGGATTCGCTCAGTTTGACCGGCAACAGCTGATTGTTGAATGAGTTGCCGTAAAAAATGTCGGCGAAGCTGGGGGCGATCACCACCCTGAAACCGTAATCGGTCAGCGCCCACGGCGCGTGCTCGCGGGAAGAACCGCAGCCGAAGTTCTCGCGCGCCAGCAGGATGCTGGCGCCTTTGTAGCGCGGCTGGTTCAGCACGAAATCCGGGTTGGGCTGCTGGCCCGCGTCATCCAGAAAACGCCAGTCGTGAAACAGATGCTGACCGAAACCGGTGCGGGTCACCTTTTGCAGAAACTGCTTCGGGATAATCGCGTCGGTATCGACGTTGGCGGCATCCAGCGGCACCACCAAACCAGTGTGTTGGGTAAATTTAGCCATGGATTGCCTCTCTTAATTCAGTTCACGAATGTCTGCGAAACGACCGGTAACCGCCGCCGCCGCCGCCATAGCCGGGCTAACCAGATGGGTGCGGCCGCCGCGGCCCTGACGCCCTTCAAAGTTGCGGTTACTGGTGGAGGCGCAACGCTCGCCCGGATTCAGGCGGTCGTTGTTCATCGCCAGACACATGGAGCAGCCGGGCAGACGCCATTCGAAGCCGGCATCCAGAAAGATTTTATCCAGACCTTCTTCTTCCGCCTGCGCCTTGACCGGACCGGAGCCGGGGACGACATACGCCTGCACGCCGGCGGCCACTTTACGGCCTTTGGCGATGGCGGCGGCAGCGCGCAGATCTTCGATACGAGAGTTGGTGCAGGAACCGATGAATACTTTGTCGATCGCCACTTCCGTCAGTTTCACGCCCGGCTGCAGGCCCATATAAGCCAGCGCTTTTTCCGCCGAGGCGCGCTCCACCGGGTCGCTAAAGGATTCCGGCGCCGGGATGATTTGATCGACGGCGATCACCTGACCGGGGTTGGTGCCCCAGGTCACCTGCGGGGCGATATCGGCGGCGTTCAGCGTCACTACTGCGTCGTAATGCGCGTCGGCATCGGAGCGCAGGGTTTTCCAGTATTCCACCGCCGCGTCCCAGTCGCTGCCGGTGGGCGCGAACTGGCGGCCTTCCAGGTAAGCGAAGGTGGTGTCGTCCGGCGCTACCAGACCGGCTTTGGCGCCCATTTCGATCGCCATGTTGCACAGGGTCATGCGGCCTTCCATGCTCAGCGCTTCAATCGCCTTGCCGGTGAATTCCACCACATGGCCGGTGCCGCCGGCGCTGCCGGTTTTACCGATGATCGCCAGCACGATGTCTTTGGCGGTGATGCCGGTGGCGGCGTCGCCGGCGACATCGATCTTCATGGTTTTGGCACGGCCCTGTTTCAGGGTTTGCGTCGCCAGCACATGCTCTACTTCCGAGGTGCCGATGCCGAACGCCAGCGAGCCGAACGCGCCGTGGGTGGCGGTGTGGGAGTCGCCGCAGACGATGGTCATGCCCGGCAGCGTCATGCCTTGCTCCGGCCCGATAACGTGCACGATGCCCTGAAACGGGTGATTCAGGTCGTACAGCTGCACGCCGAACTCGGCGCAGTTCTTGATCAGTTCCTGCATCTGGATGCGGGCCATCTCGCCGCTGGCGTTGATGTCGCGGGTCTGGGTGGACACGTTGTGATCCATGGTGGCGAAGGTTTTGCCCGGTTGACGGACTTTGCGGCCCATGGCGCGCAGGCCGTCGAACGCCTGCGGCGAAGTCACTTCATGCACCAGATGACGGTCGATATACAGCAACGGGGTTTCATTCGGCGCCTCGTGCACCAGGTGCGCGTCGAACAGTTTCTGATATAAGGTCTTACCCATGATTAGGCCCCTTCTGCTACAAATCGGGCGATGGCGTCGCCCATTTCATCGGTGGTGACGGCGTTGCCGCCGCTGACCAGATCGCCGGTACGGTAACCTTCCGCCAGCGCCTGATTGACCGCCTGCTCAATGGCGGTGGCGGCGTCATCAGCCCCCAGGCTGTAGCGCAGCAGCAGCGCGGCGGACAGGATTTGGGCGATCGGGTTGGCGATGTTCTTGCCGGCGATATCCGGCGCGGAACCGCCTGCCGGCTCGTACAGGCCGAAACCTTGTTCATTCAGGCTGGCGGACGGCAACATGCCCATCGAACCGGTGATCATCGCGCACTCGTCGGACAGGATGTCGCCGAACAGGTTGGAGCACAGCAGTACGTCAAACTGAGACGGATCCTTGATCAACTGCATGGTGGCGTTGTCGATGTACAGATGGTTCAGACGGACATCCGGGTAGTCGCGGGCGATCTCGCTGACGATTTCGCGCCACAGGATCGAGCTTTGCAGTACGTTGGCCTTGTCGATGGAGGTGACGATGCTGCGGCGTTTGCGCGCGGACTCAAAAGCGATGCGGGCAATACGCTCGATTTCGAAACGGTGATACACCTCGGTGTCGAAGGCGCGTTCGTACATGCCGCTGCCTTCGCGGCCTTTCGGCTGACCAAAGTAGATGCCGCCGGTCAGTTCACGCACGCACAGGATGTCAAAGCCGTTGGCGGCGATGTCGCTACGCAGCGGACAGAAGGCTTCCAGCCCCTGATACAGGCGCGCCGGGCGCAGGTTGCTGAACAGACGGAAGTGTTTGCGCAGCGGCAGCAGCGCTCCACGCTCCGGTTGTTCCGCCGGCGGCAGGTGTTCCCATTTCGGGCCGCCGACCGAACCGAACAGAATGGCGTCCGCCTGCTCGCAACCTTCAACCGTGCCCTGCGGCAGCGGCGTGCCCTGACGGTCGATGGCGATGCCGCCCACGTCGTACTCGCTGGTGGTGATGCGCAGACCAAAACGCTGGCGAACCGCATCCAATACTTTATACGCCTGAGCCATTACTTCCGGGCCGATGCCGTCACCGGGTAAGACGGCAATATGGTAACTCTTGCTCATCACACTGTTTCCTGACTGTTGTGTTTGTTGTGTTGCTGCAAACGCTGCACTTCTTTTTCAACCAGTTGCGCGCGTTTGATGTTGTTTAATACGTTAACCATCGCGTTGGCGGAGGATTCCACGATATCAGTCGCCAGACCCACGCCGTGGAAACGGCGTCCCTGATATTCCACCACGATGTCCACCTGACCGAGCGCTTCTTTACCCTGTCCCTTGGCGGACAACTGGTATTTGACCAGCGTAATCGGGTAGCCGGTGATACGGTTGATGGCCTGGTACACGGCGTCTACCGGGCCGTTGCCGGTGGCGGCTTCGGACAGTGTCTCTTCGCCGCATGACAATTTGACGGACGCGGTCGCCATCACGCTGGAGCCGGACTGAACGCTGAAGTAGTCCAGACGATAGAACTCGGTGCTTTCCTGCTGACTATTAATGAACGCCAGCGCTTCCAGGTCATAATCGAACACCTGGCCTTTCTTGTCGGCCAACTTGAGGAAGTCGGCGTACAGGGTATCCAGATTGTAGTCGCCTTCTTTATAGCCCATCTCTTCCATGCGGTGTTTGACCGCGGCGCGACCGGAACGGGAAGTCAGGTTCAACTGCACTTCTTTCAGGCCGATGGATTCCGGCGTCATGATTTCGTAGTTTTCGCGGTTCTTCAGCACGCCGTCCTGATGGATGCCGGAAGAGTGAGCGAAGGCGTTGGAACCCACCACCGCCTTGTTGGCCGGGATCGGCATGTTGCAGATCTGGCTGACTGTCTGGCTGGTGCGGTAGATTTCCTGATGATTGATGCCGGTGTGCAGGTTCATCAACTGGCTGCGCACTTTGATCGCCATAATCACTTCTTCCAGCGAGCAGTTGCCGGCGCGTTCGCCGATACCGTTCAGCGTGCCTTCCACCTGACGTGCGCCTGCGTGCACCGCCGCCATAGCGTTGCCCACCGCCAGACCGAGATCGTCGTGGGTGTGCACGGAAATGATGGCTTTATCGATGTTGGGAACGCGCTGATACAAGGAAGCGATGATGTTGCCGAATTCGTGGGGCAGGGTGTAACCGACGGTGTCCGGGATGTTGATGGTGCGGGCGCCGGCGTTGATCGCGGCTTCCACTACCCGGCTCAAATCTTCGATCGGGGTGCGGCCGGCGTCTTCGCAGGAGAACTCCACGTCGTCGGTGTAGTTGCGGGCGCGTTTGATCATGTAGGTCGCGCGTTCAATCACCTCATCCAGCGTGCTGCGCAGCTTGGTGGCGATATGCATCGGCGAGGTGGCGATAAAGGTGTGGATGCGGAATGCCTCGGCGACGCGCAAGGATTCGGCGGCGACATCGATATCTTTCTCGACGCAGCGGGCGAGGGCGCAGACGCGGCTATTCTTGATATTGCGGGCGATGGTCTGTACGGATTCGAAATCGCCGGGGGAGGACACCGGAAAACCCACTTCCATCACGTCGACGCCCATTCTTTCCAGCGCCAGCGCGATCTGGAGTTTTTCCTTCACACTCAGGCTGGCCTGCAGCGCTTGCTCACCGTCACGCAACGTCGTATCGAAAATAATAACTTGTTGGTTCATCGGTCTGGTTCCTTTGTTCTGTTTGCTTGGGCGCCCGGCGAGTAAAAAAAAACCCGCGCAACGGCGCGGGTTTTTTATATGAGGTGTGACGTGAAATCAGCTCTGGATTTCGCCCACCGGCATACCGCGCACGTGAGATGCGTTTAGTAGTAGGCCTAGTAGCTGAGCGAAGTTAAACATGCTGTTTCGTTGTCCAAATCGATTAAAAATTCATTTCTGCTTTTATTGGTACTTGATTCCCGCATTGATGTCAACCTCGGGATCGCATACGGTAGCCGTATCCGGTGTGTTTTACCCGTCACATTCCCGGCTGAAAAGCGGCGGAAAGCGCTTTGAGGCTGTTGATGGGCGCGGTAGACTGCCTGCCCAATTTTTACGCCCATTTTTGAGATTGCCAGGCCCGCACGCGCATGAAGACGAATTCACTCTCGCACTACCATCTGGTTCACCGTATTCAGCAGCAAATTGCTCAGCGCCCTAACGCGCTGGCGTTTCGCGAATGGGCGCCTGAACAGGAACAGCAGCTCGACTGGCATCAGGTAGGCGAGCGTATCCGCCGCATTGCCTGCGGCCTGCTGGGGCTGGGCGTTGATGTTCAGGAACGGGTGGCGATCTTTTCCGACAACGCCATCACCTGGTCGCTGGCGGATCTGGCGTTGCTGCACCTGCGGGCGATTACCGTACCGCTGTATGCCACCAGCGCGGCGGCGCAGGCGTCGTTCATTCTGAATGACGCGGATATCCGTACCGTTTTTGTCGGCGGTCAGGCGCAGTTTGATCTGCTGATGTCGCTGCGCGACAGCTGTCCGCAACTGCGCACCATTATTCTGCTGGATGAGCAGATTCGCCGTCGCGGTTGCGACATCGCGGTATCGCTGGAGGAATTTGAAGCGCAGGCGGAGTTGTCGGTGTGGGAGCCGGTGCTGCGCCAACGGGTGGCCGATCGGGATTTGAGCGATCTGTTTACGTTGATCTACACCTCCGGCACCACCGGCGAGCCCAAAGGGGTGATGCTGGATTATGCCAACATGGCGACCCAACTGGTGCTGCATGATGGGCGGCTGCAGACGAGCGAACAGGACGTATCGCTGTGCTTTTTACCGTTGTCGCATGTCTTCGAACGCGCCTGGAGCTTCTTCATCATGCATCGCGGCGCGCAGAACGTGTACCTGCGCGACACCGATCAGGTCCGTGCGGCGATGGCGGCGGTCAGCCCTACCGTTATGTGCGCGGTGCCGCGTTTCTACGAGAAAGTGTTCAGCGCCATCCATGAGAAAGTGGCGCAGGCGCCGTGGCACCGGCGCACGTTGTTTCACTGGGGGATCGCCCAGGGCCATAAATGGTTTTTACGCCGGCAGGATGGGAAACGCGCCGGAGTGTGGAACGCGCTGACGTATCGTCTTGCCGATCGGCTGGTGCTGTCGCGTCTGCGCCAGTTGCTGGGAGGAAAGGTCCGTTTTCTGCCGGCGGCGGGTGCGCGTCTGGATGACAATATCATCGCCTTTTTCCAGGCGATGGGCGTCCGTATCGTTTATGGTTACGGCCTGACGGAGACCTGCGCCACCGTGTCCTGCTGGGAAGCCGACCACTACCGGTTGGGGTCGGTCGGGACGCCGCTGCCGGGCATCGATGTGCGCATCGGCGAACAAAATGAAATTCAGGTGCGCGGCGCCACCGTGATGCGCGGCTACTATCGCCGCCCACAGGATACGGAAGCCGCCTTTACGCCGGATGGCTGGTTCAAAACCGGCGATGTGGGCGAGGTGGACGCCAATGGCAACCTGTTCATCACCGAACGCCTTAAGGATCTGATGAAAACCTCGGGCGGCAAATACATTGCGCCGCAACATCTGGAAGGCGCGCTGGGACAGGATCGCTTCATTGAACAGGTGGCGGTGATCGCCGACGCCCGCAAGTACGTCTCCGCGCTAATCGTCCCTTGCTTTGAGGCGCTGGAGGAGTATGCCCGCTCGATCAATCTGGGGTATCAGGATCGATTGGAGCTGTTGCGCCACAACCATATCCTGTCGCTGTTTGAACAGCGATTGCGCGATGTGCAAAAAGAGTTCGCGCGTTTTGAACAGGTGAAGAAATTTACCCTGCTGCCTGCGCCGTTTAGTCAGGAAGAGGGCGAACTGACCCCGACATTAAAACTCCGCCGCAAGGTCATTCATCAGCGTTATCAGCTGGAAATCGAGGCCATGTACGCCGACTAGCAGACGTATTGGTGGCAAATCATCGCGCTGCATCGCAATTTTATCGTCAATATTTCACTCTGTAATGCCTGACCACGGCGGGATATTTTTTAACGCTGTGGTCACTCCCCAGCGTTTTATCTCTTTGCTCTCTCTTTTAACAGTTGATTTACCATAATCGCGTCACTCCCAGCGGCAGCGCGGCGTTTGCCTGCTTCATAATCCGGCGTTATGTTAATAAGTTATATGTAAAAACCCGGGCGGTGTTGGGCGATGAGGCCGGCGTGTGATTGGAAACCGAATCCACGCTTTGCGTCTTCATTCACCAGACGCCGTCTCAATGAGCACGGGGTGTTCCCTGTCAATACAGAAGCGACCCGCTATCTGAACAATTCGCATCTGAACAATAAAATAAGAGGCAAACCCATGGAGATGTTGTCAGGCGCCGAGATGGTGATTCGATCGCTGATCGATCAGGGCGTAAAACATGTGTTCGGCTATCCGGGCGGCGCGGTGCTGGATATTTATGATGCGCTACACACCGTCGGCGGCATAGAACACATTCTGGTGCGCCACGAGCAGGGCGCGGTGCATATGGCCGACGGCTACGCCAGAGCGACCGGCGAAGTGGGCGTGGTGCTGGTCACCTCCGGCCCGGGCGCCACCAACGCCATTACCGGCATCGCCACGGCGTATATGGATTCCATTCCGCTGGTGGTGATTTCCGGTCAGGTCGCCAC
The DNA here is from genome assembly GCF_003049805.1 of Dickeya sp. Secpp 1600. Taxonomy (NCBI): domain Bacteria; kingdom Pseudomonadati; phylum Pseudomonadota; class Gammaproteobacteria; order Enterobacterales; family Pectobacteriaceae; genus Dickeya; species Dickeya sp. Secpp 1600. The sequence continues at coordinate 4,315,103 of NZ_CP023484.1, read as the reverse complement.
CTCGCTGATTGGCTATGACGCCTTTCAGGAGTGCGACATGGTGGGGATTTCTCGCCCGGTGGTGAAGCACAGCTATCTGGTCAAACAGACCGAAGACATTCCCACCGTGCTGAAAAAAGCCTTCTATCTCGCGTCTACCGGCCGCCCCGGCCCGGTGGTGGTGGATTTGCCGAAAGACATTCTCAACCCGGCCAAAAAACTGCCTTATGCCTATCCCGATCAGGTCAGCCTGCGCTCCTACAACCCGACGGTACAGGGCCATAAAGGCCAAATCAAACGCGCGTTGCAGACGTTGCTGGCCGCCGAGCGTCCGGTGATTTACAGCGGCGGCGGCGTGATCAACGCCAATTGCCATCAGGAACTGCGCGAACTGGCGGAAAAACTCAACCTGCCGGTGGCAAGCTCGCTGATGGGGCTGGGCGGTTTTCCGGGCACGCATCGCCAGAGTCTCGGTATGCTCGGCATGCACGGCACGTATGAAGCCAATATGGCGATGCACAACGCCGACGTGATTTTTGCCGTCGGGGTGCGTTTTGACGACCGAACTACCAATAACCTGACCAAGTACTGCCCGAACGCCACCATTTTGCATATCGATATCGACCCGGCGTCCATTTCCAAAACCGTGGCGGCGGATATCCCGATCGTCGGCGATGCCCGTCAGGTGCTTGGCCTGATGCTGGAACTGCTGGCGCAGGGGGAAGCGCAACAACAATTCGACGCGATGCGCGACTGGTGGCTGCGCATCGAACAGTGGCGCGCGCGTCAGTGCCTGAAATACAACACCGACGGCGACGCCATCAAACCGCAGGCGGTGATCGAAACCCTGCATCGTCTGACGGAAGGCAAGGCTTACGTGGCATCCGACGTGGGGCAGCACCAGATGTTCGCCGCGCTGTACTACCCGTTTGATTTGCCGCGCCGCTGGGTCAATTCCGGCGGCCTGGGCACTATGGGCTTCGGCCTGCCCGCCGCGCTCGGCATCAAGCTGGCGTTGCCGCAGGAAACGGTCATCTGCGTCACCGGCGACGGCAGTATCCAGATGAATATTCAGGAGTTGTCCACGGCGTTGCAGTATGACCTGCCGATTGTGGTAGTCAGCCTCAACAACCGCTTCCTCGGTATGGTGAAACAGTGGCAGGACATGATCTACTCCGGCCGTCACTCCAGTTCCTACATGGAATCCCTGCCGGATTTCGTCAAACTGGCGGAGGCTTACGGTCACGTCGGCATCACCATCGATACTCCGGATGAGCTGGAGCCGAAGCTGAAAGCGGCGCTGGAACAGAAAAACCGTCTGGTGTTCGTGGATGTGCGGGTGGACAGCAGCGAGCATGTCTATCCGATGCAGATCCGCGGCGGCGGGATGGATGAGATGTGGTTAAGCAAAACGGAGAGGACCTGATCATGCGTCGTATTTTGTCGGTATTGCTGGAGAACGAATCGGGTGCTCTGTCGCGCGTGATTGGCCTGTTTTCTCAACGCGGTTACAACATTGAAAGTCTGACCGTCGCCCCGACGGACGACCCAACCCTGTCGCGGATGACCATCCAGACGGTGGGCGACGAAAAAGTGCTGGAACAGATTGAAAAGCAACTGCACAAGCTGGTGGACGTGTTGCGGGTCAGCGAGCTGGGGCAAGGGGCCTACGTTGAACGCGAGCTGATGCTGGTCAAGCTGCAGGCTACCGGTTACGGCCGTGAAGAAGTTAAGCGCAGCGCGGAAATCTTCCGCGGGCAGATCGTCGATGTCACCGCATCGCTGTATACCGTGCAACTGGCGGGAACCAGTGAGAAGCTGGATGCGTTTCTCAATAGCGTGCGCGAAGTGGCGGAAATTGTTGAAGTCGCGCGCTCCGGCATCGTGGGCGTATCGCGCGGCGATCGCGTCATGCGCTGACGCCGTGCTGAAATTCGGCCATTTGTCTGATGGTTTGCTGATTTTCATACAGCAATACTGGCTTTTCTGATGGTAATATCTGGCCCGGCCATGACGCCGGGCTTTTCTGATCCTGATTGAAGTAAATAATAAAAGCGGTTGCCCGTCAGTGTTTTCTGCGCTTAGATCGGTATCATATCCACGGTTAATTCATGGTTATCGTTTCATTCTTTATTTTTTGTCCGGCTTATTAAGGGGTTGCCAGTGAAACTGGATGAAATCGCGCGTCTTGCTGGGGTTTCGCGTACAACGGCCAGTTACGTTATTAATGGTAAGGCGAAACAATATCGCGTCAGCGATAAGACCGTTGAGAAAGTGATGGCGGTAGTCAGGGAGCACAACTACCATCCGAACGCTGTCGCAGCCGGTCTGCGCGCCGGACGCACCCGTTCCATCGGGCTGGTTATTCCGGACCTGGAGAACACCAGTTATACCCGTATCGCCAATTATCTGGAGCGTCAGGCTCGTCAGCGCGGCTATCAATTGCTGATTGCGTGTTCTGAAGATCAACCCGATAACGAGATGCGCTGCATCGAGCATCTGCTGCAACGTCAGGTGGATGCGATTATCGTCTCAACGGCGCTGCCGCCGGAACATCCGTTTTACCAGCGCTGGGCTAATGATCCCCTGCCGGTGATCGCGCTCGATCGGGCGTTGGATCGCGAGCATTTCACCAGCGTGGTCGGCGCGGATATGGAAGACGCGGAGATGCTGGCGCAGGAGCTGCGCAAGGTGCCGGCGGAATCGGTGATGTACCTCGGCGCGCTACCGGAGTTGTCGGTCAGTTTCCTGCGCGAGCAGGGATTCCGACGCGCCTGGGAGGAAGATCCGCGTCAGGTGAATTACATCTATGCCAACAGCTATGAACGCAGCGCGGCGGCGGCGGTGTTTGAGGAATACCTGAAAACCAACCCGATGCCGCAGGCGTTGTTTACGACCTCGTTCCCGCTGCTGCAAGGGGTGATGGACGTGACGCTCAGACAGAGCGGACGCCTGCCGAACAATCTGGCTATCGCCACATTCGGCGATAATGAATTGCTGGATTTCCTGGAATGCCAGGTGTTGGCGGTGGCGCAGCGTCATCGTGAAGTGGCGGAGCGGGTGCTGGAGCTGGTGCTGGCGAGTCTGGATGAGCCGCGTAAACCGAAACCGGGTTTATACCGTATTCGTCGTAATCTCTATCGCCGCGGTTTTCTAAGCCGCCTCTGATCGTAAGCCGTTGCGGATCGCAAGTCGTTTCTGATCGGTAAGTCGTTTCTGAACGATAGCATGCGGCGCTGGAATAATTTTCTGTTCCACGCCGCATCGGATAATTCTTATTTTTTCCCCGCTTTTCTCTTCTTTTATATTTATACCCAAAATAATTCGAGTTGCAGGAAGACGGCAAGTGAGTGAATCGTGATGAGCTTACTCAGGTAAGTGATTCGGGTGAGCGAACGCAGCCAACACACCAGCAACGTGGAGTAGGACGGATATATTCCACAGCCGCTTGTTGCGCTGGATTAATGGCTGACAATTTGCGGACGAGCCGGAACGCCGACCCGGAACAGGCGACGGCAATATTCCAGAAAATAACCGTACGCCACGCCCATGAACATGGAAATTACCGCGTTGCTGGCAACCGCCTTCATGATTTGCGACGGCTCGGCGCCAATCGTCAGCAGAATGGCGGCATAAACCGGCGATTGAAAACTGACATAGGCAAACAGATCCGCCATATTTTTTCCCCAGCGTAAATCCGCGTTCAGGCGTAACGCCAGGGCGACGATGCGATCGCGATAAAGGCCGTAGGGCCAGGCAATGACGATATTGACCGGAATCGACAGCAGTCGGGAAGAGAGCGACTGCTGGAAGGTCATGCCGGACAGCAGGATTTCAATCGCCATGCCGGTCAGGAAGCAATACACCACCATAGCAACGGTATCGGCAACGATGCCACGCACGCGGGAAACGGGGGAAAACATATTGTATGGCTCCATGGTGAAGGATAATAACGTTGCTTGTGGTGTATTTTATTGGTGTTTAGTTTTGCTTTATTGCTTTATTTGTAGTCTACATAACTATTTATCGCGTTTTAACTAGCTTAAAAAACTTATTTTTGCTTGTTTTTTGTTCAGTGGCGCAACTTTATGGTTGCAAATCGTCTTTTTCATTCGATTATCATGAGTTGGGTATTTAATTTTATATAAAACAACCAATTAATGAGATGCTGGCGACAGCAGGAAAAGCCGACCGGAAACGGCGTGGTTTGGAATGAAAAAGTTGCGGAACGGTAAAGTGCAAGTGAATGTGAACAATACTGGAAATAAATCCAGTTATTCTTTCTGACACTGATGAAACAGCGGGTTAATGTTTCAGACATGAATAGATAACCTGAGTTGAAGTAACCGACAGTGTGGTTCAGGTCAAAAAAATGGGATCCCGCGTCCAATAAATTCATTTTTCCCGTCATATTTTGTGCAGGCAGGAAAAATGACTTTTAAAAGTGCTTAAAAATCAGTCGATAAAAATATTTCGATATCGTATGAAGATTTAAGAAATACGTATCGAACTGTGACAGACAAAATAATATTGCACCGAATGAAAAATCCTATATCTTTATGCGCCTCCCCGAGAGCCATTAATTTTCCTTAAATAATCACAGCGTTAATCCTCATTATTTCTTCGTGGTGGTTTTTTTGCGGTTTTTTCACTCTCTGATTCGGCGGGAAATAATGCCCGGGCGCATCCGTGCTGGCTTGACAAGCTTTTCATCCCCTCCGTAAACTCTCAAGAGTGGGGATTTGTGGGGCAAAGTGGTGAAAAAGGTCATGAAGGGTTAAATACTGTCATGTTTCGTGGGGCGACACTGGTCAACCTCGACAGTAAAGGACGGCTTGCCGTTCCCACCCGTTACCGGGACTTACTGAACGAGGAAGCTCAAGGGCAAATGGTATGCACCATTGACCTTCATCAGCCCTGCCTGCTGCTTTACCTGCTACCCGAATGGGAAATTATCGAACAGAAACTTTCTCGCCTGTCGAGTATGAACCCCGCTGAACGCCGTGTTCAGCGCCTGCTACTCGGGCATGCCAGCGAATGCCAGATGGATAACGCCGGAAGGATACTGATTGCATCTACGCTGCGGCAGCATGCGGGTCTTACGAAAGAAGTGATGCTGGTCGGCCAGTTCAACAAGTTTGAACTGTGGGATGAACAGACCTGGTATCGACAAGTCAAGGAAGATATTGACGCTGAGCAGTCAACTCAGGAGCCCTTATCTGAGCGGCTGCAGGACTTATCACTATAGTCATGGCAGAAACGTTTAAACACACCACCGTGTTGCTGGATGAAGCCGTCAACGGCCTGAACATTCGCAGCAACGGTATCTACATTGACGGTACGTTTGGCCGGGGTGGCCATTCCCGTCTCATTCTGTCCCGCCTTGGGCCGGAAGGCCGTTTGTTGGCCATCGATCGCGATCCGCAAGCTGTCGCGGTCGCCAATACCATTGATGATGCGCGTTTTTCCATCATTCACGGACCTTTTTCCGAACTGGCTGAGTATGTCGACGAGCGCGGGCTGACCGGCAAAATCGACGGCATCCTGCTGGATTTGGGCGTCTCTTCGCCTCAGCTCGACGATCCCGAACGGGGATTCTCGTTTATGCGCGACGGGCCGCTGGACATGCGCATGGACCCCACTCGGGGCCTGTCAGCGGCGGAATGGCTGATGAAAGCGGAAGCGGAAGACATCGCCTGGGTGCTGAAAACCTTCGGCGAAGAGCGTTTCGCCAAGCGTATCGCGCGCGCCATTGTGGAGCGTAACCGCGTCGAACCGTTGACCCGTACCAAAGCGCTGGCGGAATTGATCGCCGCCGCCAGCCCGATTCGCGAGAAGCACAAGCATCCGGCGACCCGTTCCTTCCAGGCCATTCGTATCTATATCAACAGCGAACTGGAAGAGATCGAGCGGGCGTTGGACGGCGCATTGCAGGTGCTGGCGCCGGAAGGACGTTTGTCGGTGATCAGCTTCCATTCGCTGGAAGACCGGATTGTGAAACGCTTTATCCGCCAGCACAGCCGGGGGCCGCAGGTGCCCGCTGGTCTGCCGCTGACGGAAGAACAACTGCGTAGCCAGGGCGGCCAGACGCTCAAGGCGGCGGGCAAGATGATGCCGCCTGATGACGAAGTGGCGGAAAATCCGCGCGCGCGCAGTTCGGTGTTGCGCTTTGCCGAGAGACTGCCGTCGTGATCGGGAACGAGCGCCATTCGCTGGGCGGCGTGATTGGCGACGATCTGCTGCGACACGGAAAACTGCCGCTGTTGCTGCTGATAGCGGTGTTGGTGTCCGCCATTCTGGTGGTGACCACCGCGCACCGCACGCGCCTGCTGACGGCGGAGCGTGAGCGTCTGTTGCTGGAACGTGATGCGCTGGATATCGAGTGGCGCAACCTGATTCTGGAAGAGAATGCCCTGGGCGATCACAGCCGCGTCGAGCAGATCGCCACCGAGAAACTGCATATGGTGCACGTTGATCCTTCACAGGAAAATATTGTGGTTAAACAACAATGAATTGACAGGTATCGCCTAAATTATGAGAGCAGCGCGACCGGGAAAATTGAAGCGTCAGGAAGAACATGCCAGCTTTGTCAGCTGGCGTTTTGCGTTGCTTTGCGGCGGTATTCTGTTGTGCATGGTCGGGTTGATGTTGCGTGCGGCGTACCTGCAGGTGATCGCGCCCGACAAGCTGGTGCGTGAAGGCGACATGCGTTCCCTGCGCGTGCAGGAGATTCCGACCGCTCGCGGCATGATCAGCGATCGCGCCGGTCGCCCGCTGGCGGTGAGCGTGCCGGTTAACGCGGTCTGGGCCGACCCGAAAGACGTCAACGATCATGGCGGCATTTCACTGGATACCCGCTGGAAGGCGCTGGCGGATGCGCTGGGAATCCCGCTGGACCAAATCGCTTCTAAGGTGAACGCCAACCCGAACGGCCGTTTTGTCTATCTTGCCCGCCAGGTGAACCCGGCGATCGGCGAATACATCCACAAACTGAAATTGCCGGGCATCAATTTGCGGCAGGAATCTCGTCGTTACTATCCTTCCGGTCAGGTAACGTCGCATCTGATTGGTTTTACCAATATTGACGGCCAGGGGATTGAAGGCATCGAGAAGAGCTTCGATCGCTGGCTGACCGGCCGCCCCGGCGAGCGTACCGTGCGTAAAGACCGCTTTGGGCGGGTCATCGAAGACATTTCCTCGGTGGACAGTCAGGCGGCGCACAACCTGATGCTCAGTATCGATGAGCGCCTGCAGGCGCTGGTGTACCGCGAGCTGAACAACGCGGTGGCGTTCAATAAGGCCGAATCGGGCACCGCCGTACTGGTGGATGTGAACACCGGCGAAGTGCTGGCGATGGCCAACAGTCCCTCCTACAACCCGAATAACCTGACCGGCACGCCGACCGACGTGATTCGTAACCGCGCCATCACCGATATTTTCGAACCCGGTTCGACCGTGAAACCGATGGTGGTGATGACGGCGCTACAGCGCAACGTGGTCAAGGAAAATGCGGTGCTCAACACGTTGCCGTATTACATCAACGGCCATGAAATCAAGGACGTGGCGCGTTATAGCGAATTGACCCTGACCGGCGTGCTGCAGAAGTCCAGTAACGTCGGCGTATCGCATCTGGCGCTGGCGATGCCGGCTTCCGCGTTGGTGGACACTTACTCCCGTTTTGGTCTGGGCAAAGCCACCAATCTGGGGCTGGTGGGGGAAAGTCTGGGTCTGTACCCCAATCGCCAACGCTGGTCGGATATCGAGCGCGCGACGTTTTCGTTTGGCTACGGCCTGATGGTGACCCCGCTGCAACTGGCGCGTGTCTACGCCACCATCGGCAGCTTCGGCATTTATCGCCCGCTATCCATCACCAAAGTCGATCCGCCGGTGCCGGGCGAGCGCGTCTTTTCCGAACAGATTGTCCGTACCGTGGTGCACATGATGGAGAGCGTGGCGCTGCCTGGAGGCGGCGGCACCAAGGCGGCGGTGAAAGGCTATCGCATCGCGATTAAAACCGGTACGGCGAAAAAGGTCGGCCCGGACGGCAAGTACATCAACAAATATATCGCCTATACCGCCGGGGTGGCGCCGGCCAGTAACCCGCGCTTTGCGCTGGTAGTGGTCATTAACGACCCGCAGGCGGGGAAATACTACGGTGGCGCGGTGTCGGCGCCGGTATTCGGGGCGATCATGGGCGGCGTACTGCGCACCATGAATATCGAACCGGATGCGTTGCCGACGGGTGAAAAAAGCGAGTTTGTAATCAACAGAAAAGAGGGTTCAGGTGACAGATCGTAACTTGCGCGATGTCCTGGCTCCGTGGGTGACCGATGCCCCGGAGCGCGCGCTGCGGGAAATGACATTAGACAGCCGCGTGGCGGCTGCCGGGGATCTGTTTGTGGCGATAGTCGGCCACAAGACGGATGGGCGGCACTATATTCCGCAGGCTATTGCGCAGGGCGTCGCGGCGGTTGTCGCACAGGCGGATGATGCCACGCCCGATGGCACCCTGACTGAAATGCACGGCGTACCGGTGATTTATCTGGGTAACCTGAACCAGCGTTTATCCGCGCTGGCAGGGCGCTTTTATCGCCAGCCATCGGCCTCGTTGCAACTGATCGGCGTCACCGGCACCAACGGCAAGACCACCACCACCCAGTTGCTGGCGCAGTGGAGTCAGGCGCTGGGCAAAACCAGCGCGGTGATGGGCACCGTCGGCAACGGCTTGCTGGGGCATGTGGTGCCGTCGGAAAACACTACCGGTTCGGCGGTGGATGTGCAGCAGATTCTGAGTCAGTTGGTGGAGCAAGGGGCGGATTTCGCTGCAATGGAAGTGTCTTCGCATGGGCTGGTGCAGCACCGGGTGGAGGCGCTGTCGTTCGCCGCCGCGGTATTTACCAACCTGAGTCGCGATCATCTTGATTATCACGGCGACATGGCGAATTACGAAGCGGCCAAATGGCGGCTGTTCGCCGAGCATCAGGTCGGGCAGAAAATCATTAACGCCGATGACGACGTTGGCCGTCGTTGGTTAAGCCGCCTGCCGGAAGCGGTGGCGGTGAGCGTGGCGGGCAAGATCGATGCCGGCCGGGCGCACTGGCTGAAAGCCACCCGTATCGATTATCACGACAGCGGTTTCACCGTGCAATTCGACTCCAGCTGGGGCGCCGGTGAGATCAATAGCCGCCTGATGGGCGAGTTCAACGTCAGTAACCTGTTGCTGGCGCTGGCGACGCTGTTGTCGCTGGGCTATTCGCTGGAACAGCTGGTGAAGACCGGCTCTGCGCTGCAGCCGGTCTGCGGTCGAATGGAAGTTTTTCTTGCCGGCGGCCGGCCGACGGTGGTGGTGGATTACGCCCATACTCCGGACGCGCTGGAAAAAGCGCTGGCGGCGGCGCGTTTGCACTGCCGGGGCGTACTGTGGTGCGTATTCGGTTGCGGTGGCGATCGCGACAGAGGTAAGCGCCCACTAATGGGCGCGATTGCGGAACAGCTGGCGGATCGGGTGATTGTTACCGACGATAACCCGCGCAGCGAAGACCCGCAGGCGATTGTGACCGATATCCTGAGCGGATTGCTGGATGCGGGCCGGGTGCAGGTGATTGCCGGTCGGGCGGAAGCCGTCACCAGCGCGGTGATGCAGGCTGGCGCCGATGATGTGGTGCTGGTCGCAGGCAAAGGACACGAAGACTATCAGTTGGTAGGAAATGAGCGGTTGGATTATTCGGATCGCATTACTGTCGCGCGTCTGCTGGGGGTTATCGTATGATCAGCGTTTCGTTGCGGCAGTTGGCTGATGTGCTGGGCGCCCGGTTGGTGGGGGAAGACCTGATTATCAGCGAGGTGTCCACGGATACCCGTAAACTCACCGACGGCTGTCTGTTCGTCGCGTTGCGCGGGGAAAAATTTGACGCTCATGATTACGCGGCGGATGCCGTTAATCATGGGGCGGCCGCGTTATTGGTAAGTAAGCGCTTACCAATAGAAGTGCCGCAACTGGTGGTGGATGATACGCGTCTGGCGCTGGGTTCGATGGCGGGCTGGGTGCGGCAGCAAAGCCGGGCGCGCGTAGTGGCGCTGACCGGTTCATCGGGAAAAACCTCCGTCAAGGAAATGACCGCGGCGATTTTGCGTCAGTGCGGCAACGTGCTGTATACCGCCGGTAATTTCAACAACGATATCGGCGTGCCGCTGACGCTGTTCCGCCTGACGCCGGAGCATGATTACGCGGTGATTGAGCTGGGCGCCAACCATATCGGCGAGATTGCTTACACCACGGCGATGGTGCGCCCGGAAGCGGCGCTGGTGAATAACCTGGCCGCCGCTCATCTGGAAGGATTTGGTTCGCTCGAAGGCGTGGCGCAGGCTAAAGGCGAAATCTTTAGCGGCTTGCCGGCTCAGGGCGTGGCGATCCTCAATGCCGACAGCCACGATGAGGCGCGCTGGCACGATGCGCTGACCGGGAAAACCCTGTGGCGCTTTTCGCCGCAGGCGCGCGCGGGCGTCGATTTTTACGCCAGCGATGTCAGCATCAGCGAGCGTGGGACCGATTTCGTGCTGCATACGCCGGCAGGCAATATCGCGGTGACCCTGCCGCTGCCGGGGCGGCATAACATCGCCAACGCGCTGGCGGCGGCGGCGCTGTCGCTGGCGGTGGGCGCCTCGCTGGCTGCGGTGAAGGCCGGACTGGCGCAATTGCAGGCTGTGCCGGGGCGGTTGTTCCCGATTGCGCTGGCGCCTGGAAAATTGCTGCTGGACGACAGTTACAACGCCAACGTCGGGTCAATGACCGCGGCGGCGCAGGTGCTGGCGGAGATGCCGGGCTACCGGGTGATGGTGGTCGGCGATATGGCCGAACTGGGCCAGAATGCGCAGGCGTGTCACCGTCAGGTGGGCGAGGCGGCTCGCAAGGCAAACATTGAGAAAGTATTGAGCGTAGGCGTGCTGAGCGCGCTTATCGGCGACGCCAGCGGCGCAGGCGAGCATTTTGACAATAAAACTGCGTTGATCGCCCGTTTGCGGGCGTTGGTGGCACAGCACAATACCATTACCGTTTTAATTAAAGGTTCACGCAGCGCTGCGATGGAACAGGTAGTACACGCATTACAGGAGAATGCCACATGTTAGTTTGGCTGGCCGAGCATCTGGTCAAGTTTTATTCCGGCTTTAACGTCTTTTCATATTTGACGTTCCGGGCCATTGTCAGCCTGCTGACGGCGTTAATCATTTCCCTGTGGATGGGACCGCATCTGATCGCCTGGCTGCAACGCCTGCAAATCGGTCAGGTGGTGCGTAACGAAGGGCCGGAGTCCCATTTCAGCAAGCGCGGCACGCCGACTATGGGCGGGGTGATGATTCTGGCGTCGATCATTATTTCGGTGCTGTTGTGGGTCAACCTGGCTAACCCGTATGTCTGGTGCGTGCTGCTGGTGCTGGTGGGTTACGGCATCGTCGGGTTTGTGGATGACTACCGCAAGGTGGTGCGTAAGGACACCCGCGGGCTGATTGCCCGCTGGAAGTACTTCTGGCAGTCGGTACTGGCGCTGGCAGTCGCGTTTTCCATGTACGCGATTGGCAAGGATACGCCGGCGACGCAGCTGGTGGTGCCGTTCTTTAAGGACGTGATGCCGCAACTGGGCCTGATGTACATCGTGCTGGCCTACTTCGTGATTGTCGGCACCAGCAACGCCGTCAACCTCACCGATGGTCTGGACGGGTTGGCCATCATGCCGACGGTGTTTGTGGCGGTCGGTTTCGCGCTGGTGGCCTGGGCGACCGGCAACATGAATTTCGCCAGCTACCTGCACATTCCGTATATCCGGCATGCCAGCGAGCTGGTGGTGGTGTGTACCGCGATTGTCGGCGCCGGTCTCGGTTTTCTGTGGTTTAACACCTATCCGGCGCAGGTGTTTATGGGTGATGTCGGATCGCTGGCGCTGGGCGGCGCGCTGGGCACCATCGCGGTGCTGCTGCGTCAGGAGTTCCTGTTGGTAATCATGGGCGGGGTGTTTGTGGTGGAAACCCTGTCCGTGATTTTGCAGGTGGGTTCCTTCAAGCTGCGCGGCCAGCGGATTTTCCGTATGGCGCCGATCCACCATCACTACGAACTTAAGGGGTGGCCGGAGCCGCGGGTGATCGTGCGGTTCTGGATTATTTCGCTGATGCTGATGCTCATCGGTCTGGTAACGCTCAAGGTACGGTAAAAAATGGACTATCAGGGTAGAAAGGTTGTCATTATCGGGTTAGGGCTGACAGGGCTCTCCTGTGTTGATTTTTTCCTTGCACGCGGGGTGGTGCCGCGCGTGGTGGATACCCGTATTAGTCCGCCGGGCCTGGATAAACTGCCTGAGTCCGTTGAGCGTCATCTGGGTAGCCTTAATGATGAGTGGCTGCTGTCTGCCGATTTGATCGTCGCCAGTCCGGGTATTGCGCTGGCGACGCCGATCCTGTGCGAGGCGGCGGAAGCCGGCATTGAAATTATCGGCGATATCGAACTGTTCTGTCGCGAAGCGCAGGCGCCGATCGTCGCTATCACCGGGTCCAACGGTAAAAGCACCGTTACCACGCTGGTGGGTGAAATGGCGCGTGCGGCCGGTTGGGCCGTCGGCGTAGGCGGCAACATCGGCGTACCGGCGCTGGAGCTGCTCAAGCAGGAAAGCCAGCTGTATGTGCTGGAGCTGTCGAGCTTCCAGTTGGAAACCACTTACAGCCTGCACGCCGCCGCCGCCACGATCCTCAACGTTACCGAGGATCACACCAACCGTTACCCGTTGGGGCTGCAGCAGTACCGCGCCGCCAAATTGCGCATTTATGAAAACGCCAAAGTCTGCATTGTGAACGCGGACGACGCCCTGACCATGCCGGTGCGCGGCGCCGACGCGCGTTGCCTGAGTTTCGGCGTGGATGTGGGCGATTACCACCTGAACCGGCAGCAGGGTGAAACCTGGCTGCGGGTGAAAGGCGAGCGGGTGCTGAATACCCGCGAAATCAAACTGGTCGGTCAGCACAACTACACCAATGCGCTGGCTGCGCTGGCGCTGGCGGACGCTGTGGGCATTCCCCGCTCGTCGGCCCTGATCGCGCTGACTACCTTTACCGGCCTGCCGCACCGTTTCCAACTGGTGCTGGCGCGTCATGACGTGCGCTGGATCAATGATTCCAAGGCTACCAATGTCGGCAGCACCGAGGCGGCGCTGAGCGGGCTGCATGTCGATGGCACGCTGCATCTGCTGCTGGGTGGCGACGGAAAATCGGCGGATTTCTCTCCGTTATTGCATTACCTGCAGGGCGACCGCATTCGTCTGTACTGCTTTGGCCGTGATGGCGGGCAACTGGCGGCGCTGCGTCCGGAAATCGCCGAGCAGACCGAAACTATGGAGCAGGCGATGCGTCTTATCGCCGGCCGCACCCAGCCGGGTGACATGGTGTTGCTGTCGCCAGCTTGCGCCAGTCTCGATCAGTTCCGCAGTTTCGAACAGCGCGGCGATGAGTTCGCCCGCCTGGCGGAGGAACTGGGATAATGCGTTTTATCGGGGCCGGCATGGTCGAACGTCTGAAAAGCTGGGTGATGGGGACGCGTGAAAGCGACAACCTCAGCACCGTGCTGTACGACCGGACGCTGCTGTGGTTGACCCTGGGGCTGGCGGTGATCGGCTTTGTGATGGTGACCTCGGCGTCGATGCCGGTCGGGCAGCGGCTGGCCAGCGATCCCTTTTTATTCGCCAAGCGCGATGCGCTGTATCTGGGGCTGGCGTTTGGTTTGTCGCTGGTCACCATGCGGGTACCGATGGAGGTTTGGCAGCGTTACAGCGTGGTATTGCTGCTGGCGTCGATGGTGATGCTGCTGATCGTGCTGGTGGTGGGCAGCTCGGTCAACGGGGCGTCACGCTGGATTTCCCTTGGCCCGCTACGTATTCAGCCGGCTGAGTTATCGAAGTTGTCGTTGTTCTGCTACCTCTCCAGCTACATGGTGCGCAAAGTCGAAGAGGTACGGAATAACTTCTGGGGATTTTGCAAGCCGATGGGCGTGATGGTGGTGCTGGCGGTGCTGCTGCTGGCTCAGCCGGACCTCGGTACGGTGGTGGTGCTGTTCATCACCACGCTGGCGATGTTGTTTCTGGCCGGAGCCAAACTGTGGCAGTTCCTGGCGATCATCGGTTGTGGCATCTTCGCCGTCGCGCTGTTGATTATCGCGGAGCCGTATCGCGTACGCCGCGTGACGTCGTTCTGGAATCCGTGGGACGACCCGTTCGGCAGCGGTTATCAGTTGACCCAGTCGTTGATGGCGTTTGGCCGCGGCGAACTGTGGGGGCAGGGGCTCGGCAATTCCATCCAGAAACTGGAATATTTGCCGGAAGCGCATACCGACTTCATTTTCTCCATTCTGGGGGAGGAACTGGGCTATATCGGTGTGGTTTTGGCGTTGTTAATGATATTCTTCGTCGCTTTTCGGGCGATGTCGATAGGGCGGCGGGCGCTGGAAATCGATCAGCGTTTTTCGGGCTTTCTGGCCTGCTCCATCGGTATCTGGTTCAGTTTTCAGACGCTGGTGAATGTCGGCGCGGCCGCGGGCATGTTGCCGACCAAAGGGCTGACATTGCCGCTGATCAGCTACGGCGGTTCCAGTCTGCTGATTATGTCGACGGCTATCGTGTTGTTGTTGCGAATTGATTATGAAACGCGCCTGACCAAAGCGCAGGCGTTTACGAGGGGTGCCCGATGAGTGGCGAAGGCAAGCGTTTGATGGTGATGGCCGGCGGTACCGGCGGGCATGTGTTTCCCGGTCTGGCGGTGGCGCATCATCTGATGGCGCAGGGCTGGCAGGTGCGCTGGCTGGGCACGGCCGACCGGATGGAAGCGGATCTGGTGCCGAAACACGGCATCGACATCGACTTTATCCGTATTTCCGGTCTGCGCGGCAAAGGACTGGCGGCATTGGTGCTGGCGCCGGTGCGTATCTTCCGGGCGGTGCGGCAGGCGCAGGCGATTATGCGCCGCTATCAGCCGGACGTTGTGTTGGGGATGGGCGGTTATGTGTCCGGCCCCGGCGGTCTGGCTGCCTGGCTGTGCGGCATCCCGGTGGTTTTGCACGAGCAAAATGGTATCGCCGGGTTGACCAACCGCTGGCTGTCGCGCATCGCCAAAAAAGTATTACAGGCATTCCCGGGGGCGTTTCCTCACGCGGATGTGGTGGGAAATCCGGTGCGTACCGATGTGCTGGCGCTGCCGTCGCCGACGGAGCGACTGGCTGAGCGCAGCGGCCCGGTGCGGGTACTGGTGGTTGGTGGAAGCCAGGGGGCGCGGGTGCTGAATCAAACCCTGCCCGGCGTAGCGGCGCGGATGCATGACGCCGTTACCATCTGGCACCAAACCGGCAAAGGCGCTCAGGCGGAAGTACAGGCTGCTTATGCGCAAGCCGGTCAGCCGCAGCACCGGATTACCGAGTTTATCGACGACATGGCGGCGGCGTATGCCTGGGCCGATGTGGTGGTGTGCCGCTCCGGTGCGCTAACCGTCAGCGAGATTGCCGCGGCCGGGTTGCCGGCGTTGTTTGTGCCGTTCCAGCATAAGGATCGGCAGCAGTACTGGAATGCGTTGCCGCTGGAACAGGCGGGCGCCGCAAAGATTATCGAACAGGCCGACCTCAGCGTGGACGCGATAAGCGAGGTGTTGTCGACCTGGGATCGCGCCACGTTACGCGATATGGCGCAAAAAGCCCGAACCGTGGCGATTCCCGATGCGACGGAACGGGTGGCGGCCGAAGTCGCGGCGGCGGCGATGCAGCGGGCGGCTCACGCTGTCCGGAATTAATGATAATGGCCGGCAATAGCCGGCGTTGATGTAGGTTGCGATAGAAGATAGTGAATACTCAAGAACTGGCGAAACTGCGTTCAATCGTGCCCGAGATGCACCGCGTCCGGCACATCCATTTTGTTGGCATCGGTGGTGCCGGCATGGGCGGTATCGCCGAAGTCCTGGCTAACGAGGGCTATCAGATCAGCGGTTCTGATCTGGCGCCCAACGCTGTGACTCAACAGTTGACCGATCTGGGCGCCCAGATCTATTTCCACCATCGCCCGGAAAATGTGAACGAAGCGAGCGTGGTGGTGGTATCCAGCGCGATTACGGCGGATAACCCGGAGATTATCGCGGCACATGAGGCCCGTATTCCGGTGATTCGCCGGGCAGAGATGCTGGCAGAATTGATGCGCTTTCGTCATGGCATCGCCATTGCCGGAACGCATGGCAAGACCACGACCACGGCGATGGTGACCAGTATCTATGCGGAAGCGGGGCTGGACCCGACGTTCGTCAACGGCGGGCTGGTCAAAGCCGCGGGGACGCACGCCCGGTTAGGGTCGAGCCGTTACCTGATTGCGGAAGCGGACGAGAGCGATGCGTCGTTCCTGCATTTGCAGCCGATGGTGGCGATTGTGACCAACATCGAAGCCGACCATATGGACACGTATCAGGGCGATTTTGAGAACCTCAAGCAGACGTTCATCAACTTCCTGCATAACCTGCCGTTTTACGGCCATGCGGTGATGTGCCTGGATGATGCGGTGATTCGGGAACTGTTGCCGAAAGTGGGGCGTCACATCACCACTTATGGTTTCAGCGACGATGCGGATGTGCGGTTGGCTGACTACCGGCAGGTTGGGGCGCAGGGGCTGTTTACGCTGGCGCGTCAGGGTAAACCGCTGCTGAATGTGACGCTGAATGCGCCGGGCCGCCACAATGCGCTGAATGCGGCGGCGGCGGTAGCGGTGGCGACGGAAGAAGGCATTGATGACGACGCGATTCTGCGAGCGCTGGCGCGCTTTCAGGGAACGGGGCGTCGGTTTGATTTTCTGGGCGAATTCCCGCTACAGCCGGTTAACGGCAAAAGCGGCAGCGCCATGCTGGTGGATGATTACGGGCATCACCCGACGGAAGTGGACGCCACCATCAAGGCGGCGCGCGCCGGCTGGCCGGATAAACGCCTGGTGATGATTTTTCAGCCGCACCGCTATACCCGCACGCGGGATCTGTACGATGACTTCGCGCACGTACTGTCCCAGGTGGATGTGCTGCTGATGCTGGATGTGTATCCGGCCGGCGAAGCGCCGATTCCGGGAGCGGACAGCCGGTCGCTGTGTCGCACCATTCGCGGACGCGGCAAAATCGACCCGATCATGGTGCCGGATGTGGAGACGCTGCCTGAACTGCTGGCGCAGGCGCTGCAGGGCGATGATCTGGTGCTGGTTCAGGGCGCCGGCAACATTGGCAAACTGGCGCGTCGGCTGGCGGAAAATCGTCTGCAGGCGAAGACCAAAGACTGAGAACAGGATGACTGAGCACGTGATGGTAGTGATGAAACGCACCCACGCTGACCACGACGAAACCGGCCGATGGCCGGCTGAGGTTCGGTGCGCCGACGTTTCGCGCTCAGTCCAGACAGACAACGGTTACCGCCGCGTATCTGTTGTGGAGTTGGCTGATTAGTATGTCGCAGGCGGCGTTGAATACACGCGGACGTGAGCAGGAAAAGGGCGCACGACGCAGCAATGGCAGTCAGCTGGCGGGGATTTTTTTCCTGCTGATGGTGGCCGGCACCATCTTGTGGGGAAGCTGGATGGTGCTGGGCTGGATGAAAGATGCCAGTCGTCTGCCGCTGTCCAGACTGGTGGTGACCGGCGAGCGACACTACACCACCAATGACGATATTCGCCAGGCGATTTTGTCGCTGGGCTCGCCGGGGACGTTCATGACGCAGGATGTGAATGTCATCCAGCAGCAGATCGAGCGCCTGCCCTGGATTAAACAGGCCAGCGTACGTAAGCAGTGGCCGGACGAATTAAAGATTCATCTGGTTGAATACGTTCCGTTTGCGCGCTGGAATGACCAGCTCATGGTTGACAGCGAGGGTAACACCTTCAGCGTGCCGGCTGAGCGCATCGGCAACAAAAAAATGCCGATGTTGTACGGTCCGGAGGGCGGTGAAGAAGACGTGCTGGAGGGGTATCGCGAGATGAACCAGATACTGGCGGCAGGCAAGTTCACGGTGAAGATGGTGGCGATGACCGCGCGCCATTCATGGCAGGTTGGGCTGGACGATGATATCCGCCTCGATCTGGGACGTGATGACCGAAGTCGGCGTCTGGCGCGTTTTCTGGAGATCTATCCGTTGTTGCAGCGGCAGGCCCAGAATGAAAACAAGCGGGTTAACTACGTGGATTTGCGCTATGAAACCGGCGCAGCGGTAGGTTGGAGCCCGGCATTTATTGATCAGCAAAAAGACATTGATCAGCAAAAGAACGGTAATCAGCAACAAAATCAGGCACAGGCTAAACAGCAATGATCAAGTCGACGGACAGAAAACTGGTAGTTGGGCTGGAAATCGGTACAGCAAAGGTGGCTGCGCTGGTAGGTGAAGTTCTGCCAGATGGCATGATCAATATCATCGGTGTGGGAAGCTGCCCGTCACGGGGCATGGATAAAGGCGGCGTTAACGATCTGGAATCGGTGGTCAAGTGCGTTCAGCGCGCCATCGATCAGGCCGAACTGATGGCTGATTGCCAGATTTCATCCGTGTATCTGGCGTTGTCCGGTAAGCACATCAGCTGCCAGAACGAGATCGGCATGGTGCCTATCTCCGAAGAAGAAGTCACGCAGGACGATGTCGAAAGCGTGGTGCATACGGCCAAATCTGTCCGGGTCCGTGATGAGCACCGTATTCTGCATGTGATCCCGCAGGAATACGCCATTGATTATCAGGAAGGGATTAAAAACCCGGTCGGGCTGTCTGGCGTGCGGATGCAGGCCAAGGTGCACCTGATCACCTGTCATAACGACATGGCGAAGAACATTGTTAAAGCGGTGGAGCGTTGCGGTCTGAAGGTGGATCAGCTGATTTTCGCCGGGCTGGCATCGAGTTATGCGGTGCTGACCGAAGACGAGCGCGAACTGGGCGTGTGCGTAGTGGATATCGGCGGCGGCACCATGGATATGGCGGTGTATACCGGCGGCGCGCTGCGTCACACAAAAGTGATTCCTTATGCTGGTAACGTAGTCACCAGCGATATAGCCTATGCGTTTGGCACGCCGCCCACGGATGCGGAAGCGATCAAGGTACGTTACGGTTGCGCGCTCGGTTCCATCGTCAGCAAAGATGAAACCGTGGAAGTGCCGAGCGTCGGTGGTCGTCCGCCGCGTAGTCTGCAGCGTCAGACGCTGGCGGAGGTGATTGAACCTCGCTATACCGAGTTATTGAATCTGGTGAATGACGAGCTGTTGCAGTTGCAGGAACAGCTGCGCCAGCAGGGCGTGAAGCATCATCTGGCGGCCGGCATCGTGCTGACCGGCGGTGCGGCGCAAATTGACGGTCTGGCGGCCTGCGCGCAGCGCGTGTTCCACACGCAGGTGCGCATCGGCCAGCCGCTGAATATCACCGGATTAACGGATTATGCGCAGGAGCCCTATTACTCGACAGCAGTGGGGCTGCTGCATTACGGCAAAGAGTCTCATCTGAGTGGCGAACACGAGGTTGAGAAACGCGCCTCAGTCAGTAACTGGTTTAAACGCCTGAACAGCTGGCTGAGAAAAGAATTTTGACGGTTATCAAAAGAGATCATTTAGCACGACTTTTTTGATCTTGAAGTAACACAGGCACAAGACGGAGAGAAACTATGTTTGAACCAATGGAGTTAACCAACGACGCGGTGATTAAAGTCATCGGCGTCGGTGGTGGCGGCGGCAACGCTGTCGAACACATGGTGCGTGAACGCATCGAAGGTGTTGAATTCTTTGCGGTTAACACCGATGCTCAGGCACTGCGCAAAACGGCGGTCGGCCAGACCATCCAGATCGGCAGCGGTATCACCAAGGGTCTGGGCGCTGGCGCCAACCCGGAAGTGGGCCGCAATTCCGCCGAGGAAGATCGCGAAGCACTGCGTTCTGCGCTGGAAGGTGCGGACATGGTGTTCATCGCAGCCGGTATGGGCGGCGGCACCGGCACCGGCGCTGCGCCGGTGGTGGCGGAAGTCGCCAAGGATCTGGGTATCCTGACGGTTGCCGTAGTGACCAAGCCGTTCAATTTTGAAGGCAAAAAACGCATGGCGTTTGCCGAGCAGGGGATCGCGGAGCTGTCCAAGCACGTTGATTCGCTGATCACCATCCCCAACGATAAGCTGTTGAAAGTGCTGGGGCGCGGTATCTCCCTGCTGGACGCGTTCGGCGCGGCTAACGACGTGTTGAAAGGCGCGGTGCAGGGTATTGCCGAGCTGATTACCCGTCCGGGTCTGATGAACGTCGACTTTGCCGACGTGCGCACCGTGATGTCCGAAATGGGTTACGCCATGATGGGTTCCGGCGTGGCTCGCGGTGAAGACCGTGCGGAAGAGGCGGCGGAAATGGCTATCTCCAGCCCGCTGCTGGAAGATATCGACCTTTCCGGCGCGCGCGGCGTGCTGGTTAACATTACCGCTGGTTTCGATCTGCGTCTGGATGAATTTGAGACTGTTGGTAATACCATTCGCGCGTTTGCATCCGATAATGCGACGGTAGTGATTGGTACATCACTGGATCCGGATATGAACGACGAACTGCGGGTGACCGTGGTCGCCACCGGCATCGGCATGGACAAACGTCCGGAAATTACGCTGGTTACCAACAAGCAAAGCAGCCAGCCGGTTATGGACCACCGCTATCAGCAACATGGCATGGCGCCGCTGACGCAGGAAAAACCTGCAGCCAAAGTGGTGAACGACCAGAGCGTGCAGACCAATAAAGAGCCGGACTATCTCGATATTCCTGCTTTCCTGCGTAAGCAGGCTGACTAAGGTTAGGTTGGAATCTCCGCTCTTTGTGCTAAACTGTGCCGCCGGCCTTGGTGTAAGCTAAGGCCGTAGGTTCAGATGAATGCGAGATAATACGATGATCAAACAACGTACATTAAAACGTATCGTACAGGCGACAGGGGTCGGTCTTCATACCGGCAAAAAAGTCACCCTGACTATGCGTCCTGCACCGGCGAACACCGGGGTCATCTATCGTCGTACTGACTTGAATCCACCGGTTGATTTTCCGGCTGATGCCAAATCCGTGCGTGATACCATGCTCTGTACTTGCCTGGTTAATGAGCATGACGTGCGCATTTCGACGGTGGAGCATCTGAATGCGGCCCTGGCGGGATTAGGCATCGATAACATTGTTGTTGACGTAGATGCGCCTGAAATTCCGATCATGGACGGCAGCGCCAGTCCATTTGTCTACCTGCTGCTGGATGCTGGTATCGAAGAACTGAACTGTGCCAAGAAGTTTGTTCGTATCAAACAGCCTGTACGCGTAGAAGACGGTGACAAGTGGGCAGAATTGAAGCCGTTCAACGGTTTTAGCCTTGATTTCACCATCGACTTTAATCACCCGGTGATTGATGCCGGTTCACAGCGCTTCAAGCTGGATTTCTCCGCTGATGCGTTCGTGCGCCAGATCAGCCGCGCGCGTACCTTTGGGTTTATGCGCGATATCGAGTATCTGCAATCCCGCGGTCTGTGCCTGGGCGGCAGTCTCGATAGTGCGATCGTGGTGGATGATTACCGTGTGCTGAACGAAGACGGTCTGCGCTTTGACGATGAGTTCGTGCGCCACAAAATGCTGGACGCGATTGGCGACCTGTTCATGTGCGGTCACAACATCATTGGCGCGTTCACGGCGTTCAAATCCGGCCACGCGTTGAACAACAAACTGCTGCAGGCTGTGCTGGCTAAACAGGAAGCGTGGGAATTCGTGACCTTTGAAGATGAAGCGGAAATGCCGCTGGCTTTCAAAGCGCCGTCGACCGTTCTGGCCTGATCCGCAATACATGACATCATGACGACTGGTTTTCGCTGGTATTCTCTCCGGCCAGTGAAGCCAGTCGTTTTAATATTTTCTGTAGTCGTTCCGGACTTTGCTCCGCCAGCCCCTTTAATATTTCCGCACTCTGCGCACTGAGAATTCGTGTTGTTGTCACAGCGGTTTCATCTGTCGGTGCAATAGCATGGGTTTTCTCGTTTTCATGCATTTTTGCGGCCAGCGCTGGATTAATCCTGATGTCGATTGCCGCCAATGATGGTAGTATTTGTGCGCGCAGAGCGGAAAGCAGGGCAGGTTGTTCATAACGTAACCGCATTAGCCAGTTGGCGCCGGCGGTTTCCAGTACCAGCAGACCATGACGATAGTTAGCCACTCGGCAGTACGAACGCAGCGCTGTTGGCAGCAGGGCGTGCACCGCCCGATTGAGTTTCAGCAGTGCGAGCGCACGTTGTTGAATATCATGCAGCGGGCCAGACCCGGCTTGCGATGCGCCATCAAAAAATGACTCCAGTGATTGTGGACGGTTATCACGCATAACGCAGGCTCCGACGGAAAGAAACTTGTGATTGGTATTTTAAATCGTTGGCGACAATTTGGCAGACGTTATTTCTGGCCTCACCTGCTGCTGGGGATGGTCGCGGCGACGCTCGGCCTGCCTGCCAACTTCACCGAATCACGCGATGCCTCTACTGCACCCAATTCCGCATCGGCGATCAGTCGTCCGAACGTATCTTATTTCAATCTCACCGATCTGGCGGCCTTAAAAGATTCCCGCCGCCGTTCGCCATTCAGTAATGATTTCTGGCATCAGCATGCCATCCGTACGGTGATTCGTCACCTGTCGTTTGCTTTTACACCACCTGTTACCGTGGTTGAGGCGACGGAGGCTTCCCGGTTACATCATCAGGTATTGCTGGAAACGCTGAATGCGCTGCTGACGCGCGAGGCGACACCGCACGTTTCCGCCAGCGCCGATCTGGCACCGACTCATTTTTCACCTTCCCATCATACCGGCCTGTGGCTGGCGCAGGTTCAGGGTATTCGCGCCGGGCCGCGCGTCTGACTTTGATCGTGTGCTGCTCTATGGCAAGTAGCCGTAGATTCCTTTTCTGATGTCGTGCCAGCATCGATGGACTGGCATTGTTGAGATTAAAATTACTATGTTAATCAAGTTATTGACCAAAGTTTTCGGTAGCCGTAATGACCGTGCGTTGCGCCGTATGCGCAAAATTGTGGATGTGATCAATCGCTTCGAACCGGACATGGAGAAACTCTCCGATGATGAGCTGAAGGCGAAAACTCAGGCATTTCGTGACCGTATCAAGAAGGGCGAAACGCTGGAGTCGCTGCTGCCGGAAGCCTTCGCTGTGGTGCGTGAAGCCAGTAAGCGTGTTTTTGGCATGCGCCACTTCGACGTGCAGCTGATCGGCGGTATGGTGCTGAATGAGCGTTGCATCGCGGAAATGCGTACCGGTGAAGGTAAAACCCTGACCGCAACCCTGCCGGCGTACCTCAATGCTCTGACTGGTCGGGGCGTGCATGTAGTGACCGTCAACGACTATCTGGCCCAGCGTGACGCCGAAAATAACCGCCCGCTGTTTGAATTCCTGGGGCTGACCGTCGGCATCAACCTGCCGGGTATGCCGGCGCCGGCCAAGCGTGAAGCCTACGCTGCCGATATTACCTACGGCACTAACAACGAATACGGTTTCGACTACCTGCGCGACAACATGGCGTTCAGCCCGGAAGAGCGCGTGCAGCGCGAACTGTATTACGCGTTGGTGGACGAAGTGGACTCCATCCTGATCGATGAAGCGCGTACCCCGCTGATTATCTCTGGTCCGGCGGAAGACAGTTCCGAACTTTATATGCGGGTAAACAAAATCATCCCGCACCTGATCCGTCAGGAGAAAGAGGATTCTGACACTTTCCAGGGCGAAGGCCATTTCTCGGTGGATGAGAAAGCCCGTCAGGTTAACCTGACCGAACGCGGTCTGGTTAAAATCGAAGAGTTGCTGGTGAAAGGCGGCATCATGGAAGAAGGCGAGTCGCTGTATTCGCCGGCCAACATTATGCTGATGCACCACGTGACGGCGGCATTGCGCGCTCATGTGCTGTTTACCCGCGACGTCGACTACATTGTGAAAGACGATGAAGTCATTATCGTTGACGAGCATACCGGCCGTACCATGCAGGGGCGCCGCTGGTCCGATGGTTTGCACCAGGCGGTGGAAGCCAAGGAAAACGTCAAGATCAATAACGAGAACCAGACGCTGGCCTCGATCACTTTCCAGAACTACTTCCGTATCTATGAGAAGCTGGCCGGGATGACCGGTACGGCAGACACCGAAGCGTTCGAGTTCAGCTCGATTTATAAGCTGGACACCATCGTCGTGCCGACCAACCGCCCAATGATCCGTAAGGATCTGCCGGATTTGGTATACATGACCGAGCAGGAAAAAATCGGCGCCATCATTGAAGATATCAGAGAGCGTACCGCCAAGGGGCAGCCGGTGCTGGTGGGGACCATTTCCATCGAAAAATCCGAAGTGGTATCGCATGCGCTGACTAAAGCCGGCATCAAACACAACGTACTGAACGCCAAATTCCATGCGATGGAAGCGGATATCGTGGCGCAGGCCGGGCGCTCGGGGGCGGTGACCATCGCCACCAACATGGCGGGCCGTGGTACCGATATCGTGCTGGGCGGCAGCTGGCAGGCAGAAGTGGCGCAACAGGAAAATCCGGACGAAGCCCAAATCGCCGCCATTAAAGCTGAATGGCAACAACGTCATGATGAGGTGTTGGCTGCAGGCGGTCTGCACATTATCGGCACCGAACGTCATGAATCCCGCCGTATCGACAACCAGTTGCGTGGTCGTTCCGGCCGTCAGGGCGACCCGGGTTCTTCCCGTTTCTACCTGTCGATGGAAGATGCGCTGATGCGTATTTTTGCGTCGGATCGCGTTTCCAACATGATGCGTAAACTGGGGATGAAGGAAGGCGAAGCGATTGAGCATCCGTGGGTGACCAAGGCGATTGCCAATGCGCAACGCAAGGTGGAAAACCGCAACTTCGACATTCGTAAACAGCTGCTTGAGTACGATGATGTGGCCAATGACCAGCGTCGCGCTATCTATACTCAGCGCAACGAACTGTTGGATGCATCTGATATCAGCGAAACCATCAATAGCATTCGTGAAGACGTGTTCAAGGTCACCATCGATGCCCATATTCCGCCGCAGTCGCTGGAGGAGATGTGGGATATTCCGGGGCTGGAACAGCGTCTGAAAAATGACTTTGACCTCGAACTGCCGATCGCCGAATGGCTGGACAAGGAGCCTGATCTGCATGAAGAGACGCTGCGGGAACGTATCTACGCGCAGGCGGTGGAAGTGTATGGCCGTAAGGAAGAAGTGGTCGGCAGCGATGTCATGCGCAACTTCGAGAAGGGCGTGATGCTGCAGACGCTGGATTCGCTGTGGAAAGAACACCTGGCGGCGATGGACTATCTGCGTCAGGGGATTCATCTGCGCGGGTATGCGCAGAAAGATCCGAAGCAGGAATACAAGCGCGAGTCGTTCGCCATGTTTGCTGCTATGCTGGAAGGCCTCAAATACGAAGTGATCAGCACCCTGAGTAAGGTTCAGGTGCGGATGCCGGAAGAAATCGAAGCGCTGGAACAGCAGCGCCGTGAAGAAGCCGAGCGTCTGGCCCGCCAGCAGCAATTGAGCCATCAGGATGAAGCGGCTACCGGTTCACCTTATGCCGATCGCAAGATCGGTCGTAATGACCCATGCCCGTGCGGCTCCGGCAAGAAATACAAGCAGTGCCACGGTCGCCTGCAGAAATAAGGCCGGTAACGTAGCGATATATCAAATAAAAGGCGGTCATTGACCGCCTTTTCACTGGTTGAAAGGATAATGATGCAAAAAACTTTATCTGTGGCGGTGGGGATTATTCGGAATCCGCAGCGAGAGTTCTTCATCGCCTGTCGCCCGGCAGGGGTGCACATGGCCGGCAAATGGGAGTTTCCCGGCGGCAAGGTCGAAGAAGGTGAAACGCCGGAGCAGGCGCTGGTGCGAGAACTGCATGAAGAAGCGGGGATTGAGGTGATCAATCCAAAACCGCTGGACAGCAAAACGTTTTCGGCAGGCGAACGCCTGATTACACTGCATTTCTTCCTGGTGGAGCAATGGCGCGGCGAGCCGTATGGTCGTGAAGGCCAACCCTCGCGCTGGCTGACGGCTGACGAACTGGATGAAGCAGAATTTCCGCCCGCCAACGCCGAGATGATTCGTCGCCTGAAGGCGGGCATCGCCTAAATTCCAGCCGGGGTTTGCCGTACTGCCGGCGATTCATGCGCTGAAGCCGGCATGAATCGCGGTGCGGAATGGCAATAAGCGAATACCGAAATTAGTAGCAATACCGGAATTAGTAGCAATACCGGGTTAGTGCTGCGGCTCGCTCCAGACGTCGCTGTCGGATACATCTTCCGCACTGGGAATGTATTTTTCCTCGTCGGCCCATTCCCCTAAATCGATCAACTGGCAACGTTTGCTGCAAAACGGCCGATAAGGGCTATTTTCGCTCCATTCCACCGGTTTGGTGCAGGTGGGGCATTTTACAACGGTCATCTCGTTATCCTCGGCACGGTTATCTCCAGAAAACAGTTCTCGCTTAGCAACAAGCCAGTTCGAATGCCAGTCGCGCAGGTGTTTGCCCATCGCTATCCAGCGGCAGGAAACGGATAGCGTAACGGGTCTTGTGACCGGATATTTGCGGATAGATCTGATGCTCAAGACCAATCCGTAAACGTAACAGGTCGGCGTCGGTCGCATTATCCTGATAGAAACCGTTAAGGCTGATTTGTTCCTTGAAGGCGCCCGCATGGCGGATCAATTCCAGTATGCTGTCGAGCGAGCGTTTCAACGGCGAGACACTGTCCAGCCAGATGCTGGTTTGCCACTGTTTTTGTTCTGGCAACTGGTGTAACCAGATATGCAGTGTGGGCAGGTCAAAACTGCAACATCCGCCCGGCAGGCTCAGGCGTTGCCGAACCATACCGATCAACTTGTCTTCACGCAACCCTTGCCCCATGCGCGGAGCGGCAATCAGTTCGCCCGACAGGTTTCGTAACTTCTGACGCAGCGTGTTAATGCGCTCAATGTCCGCTTCCGGCAGTTCGCCCCACTGCGCCAGTTTTTGTTGCTGACGTTCCAGCTCTTTCAGTAGGTCGGGGCGGGCGTCCCCGCGTTCGAGAATATCCAGCAATTCCGCCACCGCGCGGAAGAAGGTCAGGGCAACGCCAATATCCTTCAACGCGTGGTTGTCGTACATCTGTTGCAGCAGAAACTCCAGGCGTAGCCAGGTACGCATTTTTTCATTCAGCGGATATTCAAAAAGAACTGTTGAGGAAACGTCACTCATTATGGGTCGTCCTGTCAGTTGCGGATGTAGCCAGCGCCAGATAATGCTGATGCAGAGCGGCAATCCGCGGAGCGAGTACGCTCGGATTGCTATTATTATCGATAATATCATCGGCGCAGGCTAACCGCTGTTCACGGCTGGCCTGCGACGCCAGAATGTTTTGCGCCTGAGCGCGGGAAACGCCATCCCGGGCCATGGTGCGTTGCAATTGCGTCTCCAGGGGAACATCCACCACCAGAATACGCTGCGCCTGCTCCTGAAGCTGATTTTCCACCAGCAGGGGAACCACCCATAACGCGTAAGGGGTGGTGACGGCCGCCAACTGACGCCGGGTCTCCTGATGGATCAGCGGATGCAACAAGGCGTTGAGCCAGCGTTTGTCCTCCGGGCTGGAAAAAATGCGTTCTCGCAGGGCGCTTCGGTTCAGCGCGCCGTCAGGCTGTAATATCTCCAGGCCAAAATGTTCAACAATGGCTGCCAGCGCGGGCTGCCCGGGAGAAACCACCTGGCGGGCGATTACGTCCGCATCGACAATGCTGGCGCCTAGCGCTGCAAAGCCCTGAGCAACCGTACTTTTTCCGCTGCCTATGCCGCCTGTCAGCGCGACGATGTATGCCATGGTAATCAACTGGAAATGGCTGGGTAAATTTATCGGATTCTAGCCCAAATCGAGGGAAAATCGCAGTCTTGCCGCCGGATTATTCGGGCGTATGATCATTATGAATTGGCGCTTATCGCCCGTTCCTTCCTTGACCATCATTCTCACTTCATCAGGTCGTTTACCATGCGTATTGAAGAAGATATCAAGTTGGGTTTTAAAGATGT
Source organism: Dickeya sp. Secpp 1600 (assembly GCF_003049805.1). NCBI lineage: Bacteria > Pseudomonadati > Pseudomonadota > Gammaproteobacteria > Enterobacterales > Pectobacteriaceae > Dickeya > Dickeya sp. Secpp 1600. The sequence continues at coordinate 4,287,035 of NZ_CP023484.1, read as the reverse complement.
GCTTATCCGCCCCAAACGCTCTACGTTGAAAAGCCGAGCAGACGTGGAGCTGACGCGTGAGTTTACCTTTTTGCATGCCGGCGGCGACTGGTCCGGCGTCCCGATTATTGCAGCCAACATGGATACGGTGGGTACGTTCCAGATGGCGCGGGTACTGGCGTCATTTGAGCTGCTGACCGCCGTACACAAGCACTATTCGGTAGCCGAGTGGCGGCAGTTTATCGAGAGTACGCCCGTTGCTGTATTACGTCATGTGATGGTATCGAGCGGCACGTCTGACGGTGATTTCGAGAAAATGACGCAGATTCTGGCGTTATCGCCGGCTCTGAAATTTATCTGCATTGATGTGGCTAACGGGTATTCGGAGCATTTCGTCAATTTTGTGCAGAAGGCACGCGAAGTCTTTCCGGACAAAGTGATTTGTGCCGGTAACGTGGTAACCGGGGAGATGGTGGAAGAGCTGTTATTGTCAGGGGCGGACATTGTCAAAGTAGGTATTGGTCCCGGTTCCGTCTGTACTACGCGGGTGAAAACCGGCGTTGGTTATCCGCAGTTATCGGCGGTTATCGAGTGCGCTGATGCCGCGCATGGTCTGGGCGGGCAGATTGTCAGCGATGGCGGCTGTAGCGTGCCGGGCGATGTCGCCAAAGCCTTTGGCGGCGGTGCAGACTTGGTGATGCTGGGTGGGTTACTGGCGGCCCATGAAGAGAGCGGCGGCGATATCATTGAGGAGGATGGCCGCAAAATGATGCTGTTTTACGGCATGAGTTCCGCTTCGGCGATGGAGCGACATGTCGGCGGCGTTGCCGATTATCGTGCCGCGGAAGGCAAGACGGTACGTTTGCCGTTGCGCGGTCCGGTAGAACATACCGTGCGCGATATTCTCGGCGGACTTCGCTCCGCCTGCACTTACGTGGGCGCAGCGCGGCTGAAAGAACTGACCAAACGAACTACTTTCATTCGGGTTGCCGAGCAGGAAAACCGGGTGTTTAACGGCTGATCCCCTGCTGATATACCCCAAATATTCGAGTTGCAGGAAAGCCAGCGCACCGGCGACCTAAAGTATGACGAGTAAAGCATGGTGAGTATATGTACTGGCGAGCTCAGGCGCCCGCCAGTACATTCCCTAACTGGAAAATCGGCAGATACATGGCGATAACCAGTGTTCCCACCAGCCCGCCGACGATGACCAGCAACAGCGGTTCCAGCGTTTGCGTCAGTGTATCCGCAAATTGCCGGGTATGATTCTCATACCAGCCTGCCAGTCGGGCGAACAGCTGATCCAGCGCGCCGGTTTCCTCCCCGACGCTGATGAGTTGATGGCAAGGAGCCGGATAGAGCCAGGGCTCATCATGGATAGCTTGTCCGAGCGGAATGCCCTGCTCAAGCTGGCTTTTGATCTCAGCGAGCGATTGCCGATAAACCGGGTTATTCAGCGTCGCGGCGGCGCTCAGGCCGGAAGGCAGCGTTAATCCCGCCTGCTGCGTCATCGCCAGAGTATGAAAGATTTGGCTCAGGCAATGGCCTCGTACCAGTGTGGATAGCAGCGGTAGCCTCAACAATAACCGCTGCTCCCGTTTTTGCCATTCTGCTTTTTGTCGGCGTATCTGCCGGTAGCTCAGCAATATCGCCACGGGAAGAGTGACGAGCAGCGTACCGTGACGACTCAGCGTATCCGATAATCCCAGCATCATGCGGGTCAGCCAGGGGAGCGGCGCATTAAAGGAGGCGTACAATTCGGCGAATTCCGGTAATACCAGCGTTAACATCAGCAGCGCAACGAGCAGCCCTACTGTTATCACAAAGGCCGGATAGCGCAGGGCTTTGACCACTTTTCCGGTTAGTTGGCGCTGGTTTTCCTGATAGTTTGCCAGCCGGTCGCAACAGTCATCCAGTTTACCGGTCAGTTCGCCGACAGCCACCAGCGAGCTGCACATCACAGGAAAAACGGCGGGATAATCGGCTAATACTTCTGATAACGCTCGCCCCTGAGACACCTGCAGGCGAATTTCCTGCAACAGGCAGCGCCAGCCTGCTTTTTCGTGCTGGCGGCCCAGCAGGTCCAATGCCTCCAGCAATGGCAGCCCGGCCTGCAGCAATGTCGCCAGTTGCCGGATGATGACTGATAGCTGAGGGCCGCGCCAGTAACGCGGCGTTAGGTATTGCCCGGTTTTGAGGCGCAACGGCTGGTAGCCAAGCTCCAGCAGATACTGGTAAATCTCATCCCGGTTAGTGCCGATGCGTTCACCGGCGCAGAATTCGCCATTGCTGCGAAGCGCTTGCCAGTAATAGAGTTTTTGTACCGCCATCATTCGCCCTTATTCAATACGATCGCCCACTACCCGATAGACTTCCTCCAGAGAGGTAATGCCTTCGTGGACCAGCGACAGCCCGGCGGATAGCAGTCCGGTTTCTCGTTGCAGAGGCTGTGCCTGACCGCTATCGGACCATGATGCTGAACCAGCCAATGCCTGCTGAAGCGCTGGCGTGACTGGCAGCAGTTCATAAAGCGCCGCCCGGCCGTAGTAACCGGAGAAACAGTGTTCGCACCCTGTCGCTCGCCATTGCCGTAACGGGCCTTGCCACAGATTATCGGGCAAGGTTGCGGCATCCCCGGCTAACTGACGGCAATGCGGGCACAGTCGCCTGACCAGCCGCTGGGCTATCACCAGCTTGAGCGCGGCAGCCAGCAGATAACCGGGAATCCCCAGGTGCCCCAGGCGGACCAGCGTGTCGGCGGCGGAATTGGTATGCAGGGTCGACAGTACCAGATGGCCGGTTTGCGCCGCTTTGACGGCAATTTCTGCGGTTTCGGCATCGCGGATTTCGCCAATCATGATCACGTCCGGATCCTGACGCAGCAGGGCGCGCAGTACCCGGGCGAAATCCAGCTGGCTTTGGGCATGGATAGCGGTTTGATTGATGCCGGCCAGCGGAATTTCAACGGGATCCTCTACGCTGCAAATATTGCGGCTGACGTCATTCAGCCAGCGAATGGCGCTGTACAGTGTGAACGTCTTGCCGCTGCCGGTAGGGCCGGTAACCAGAATCAGCCCTTGCGGCAAACTCAGCGTCCGTTTGAATTGCTGCAACGCGCGGGCAGGCAGACCCAGCGCATCCAGTTCCAGAGCTTGCTGTTGTGTCTGCAGTACTCTCAGCACCACTTTCTCACCGCCCTGAACCGGCAACGTGGCGATGCGCAGCGAGTAGGCGTACTGATCCAGCCGCAGGCTGAACTGGCCGTCCTGCGGCAAACGCCGCTCGGCGATATTGAGTTTTCCCATGATTTTGAGCCGGGCGATTAGCCGTCCGGCCAAAGAATCCGGTGCCGGCGGGATTTCATGCAAGACCCCGTCAATACGTAATCTGACGCGATAACCGGCAGGCAACGGTTCGAAATGGATATCAGAGGCACGCCGCTGGATCGCCAGTTTCAGCGTCTGATTGATGAACTGGACCACCGGTGCATCATCGGGTTCGTCGAGCGTTGTTGCATCGGCCTGATAAGGCGCGATGGTTTCTTCGGCCTGTGGCGACGTGAGCTGTTGTTCCAGTCGTGCGGCAGGCCATTGTTCGACCAGAACTCGCCGGTGACTGGCGAAACGTAGCGCGGCGACCAGTTCCTCCGCCACCAGACCTGACACGGCGATAGAAACCACCTGCTCATCCATATCCAGCAGCAGGGCATGGTAGCGCCGACAAAGTAATTGCAGTTCATGCTGTAACGCGTTGTGAGTCATGATGATCATCCGCCTGTAGCGTCAAAACGAAAGACGTCTTCACATGCCTGACGCAGGCTATCTGCGTTGGCGCCGGTCTGGCAGGCTCTCGTCCAACGGGAGGCGCCGTTCTGCGCATCCAACGTCGGCGTCATGACGATGCTCAGCCCCTGCAGGGTCGACTGGCCGGTCAGGGTAATGATGCCCTGATTGACCGTGACCGCGCTGACATAACGCGATGTGGTTGGCGTTGGAATTCCCTGGCTGCCCGCGCTGCACCCATCCAGTCCCGCGTTACTGAGGCCGCAGAGATCTACGGCGGTTTTATAAGCGCTCATGGTTTGCAGCATGTCGGTCATGGCGGCTTTTTGCAGATAGCCCTGATACGCCGGGATCCCCAGCGCGCTCAGGATGGCGATGATGACAATGACCACCATCAGTTCAATCAGTGAAAATCCTTGTTGTGTCATGTTATTGGTTCCCTGGTGTGGCTGGTGGCGGCAGGATAACGGCAAGGGGCATGGCTGGCGACGGCCATGTTTTCAATCAGGAATCCGCTACGAAAACCAGGAGTGCAACGATTGGTAATTGCAGAAAACAGGCGTGCTCGCTCGCAAAATGATGGGGTAAAGCGAAAGATGTATTAGCGAAAAAGCCAGAGAGGAAGCAGGATAGCCACCAACCCGGAGATGCCGGGCTGATGGAGTAGAGCAATGATGGAGCAAGAAGAACTAACTGAAACGCATCGACAGATCGAGTGCCTGCACATGCTTGGTCAGCGCGCCTACCGAGATATAGTCAACGCCGGTGGCGGCGTAATCCGGCAGCGTTTGCAGCGTCACGTTGCCGGACACTTCCAGCAGCGCACGGCCATGCGTCAACGTTACCGCTTCGCGGATGCCTTCCAGCGTGAAGTTGTCCAGCATGATGATATCCGCGCCGGCGCTCAGCGCTTGCTGCAGTTCATCCAGCGTTTCCACTTCGACTTCTACCGGCACATCGCTACGCAACAGGAAGGCTTGCTCGACGGCCTGTTTGATGGAGCCGGCGGCGATAATGTGGTTTTCCTTGATCAGAAACGCATCCGACAGGCCGAGGCGGTGGTTGCTACCGCCGCCGCACAGTACCGCGTATTTGAGCGCTGTGCGCAGGCCGGGCAACGTTTTACGAGTGTCCAGCAATCGGGTAGGGGTACCTGCCAACTGCGCTACATAGCGGCTGACTTCGGTTGCCACTCCGGACAGTGTTTGCAGGAAATTCAGGGCGGTACGTTCACCGGTCAGCAGTATGCGGGATGGTCCGTGCAGACGGCACAGCGGCTGGTTTTCCGTCAGGACATCGCCGTCGCGGACCAGCCAGTTAATGGCAATGTGGCCTCCCAACTGACGAAACACCTCGTCCAGCCAGCGCTGCCCGCAGAAAACGCCGGCTTCGCGGGTAATGATCACCGCGTTGGCCTGCGTTTCCGCTGGCAACAGCTGTGCGGTGATATCGTGCTCCGGGTTGACTTCGCCACCCAGGTCTTCACGCAATGCCAGACTTACGCTGACGGGAATATCCTGCTCGATGCGGCTGAACAGTTCAGCCTGACGCTGTTCCTGACTATAACGACGTGTTGTCATCATTTTACTCCGACGGAAATCCGGAATTCGTGCCACCCGCTGGTTAGTAGGCGGTGTTTACATTAAATGTCTATATGATTCAGTGTATTGCTTTTATCTTTTTGGTATCCCGGCCGTGACCGGGATACGCAATGGTGGAGGATCAGAAGTTGTAACCGGCCACCAGATAATAGCCCCATCCAGTGGAGCGGACATTAAACGGACCACGGCCGAAATCCAGCTCGGTGCCATCGGCCCACTGGCCGCCATTATGGAAGTAACGGGCGACTACCGAGTAGTGCCAGTGATCATAATTCAGCGCCAGAATATGGCTGGAGGCAATCGCATTGCTGGTGCGGGACGGGCCGGCGTTATTAGCCAGATCGGAACCGAAGTCGAAGTTGGTGAAGCCGATATAAGTCAGCTTGCCGCCCCACAATGAGGTAATCGGGTAGAAGTATTTGATTTTGAAGCGGTAGCCATCCCAGCGATCTTCATTCGGCGCGCCGTAGTTCTGCCACTGGTACTTGGCATAGATATTGGCGGACAGCGACAGGTCTGTTCCGGTATTGATATCGGTTCCCAGACCTACGTACCAGGTGCTCTGGCGTGAGTCGTTATTTTGCCCTTGATCGTAAATAATGTTGTTGGCGACGTACCACTCTTTGAACGGCCCGAAGCCCAGTTGGGTGTTGGTCAGCTTATCAATGGAAAAGCGTGGTTCGATCTCCATGAACAGCGGAGAGCCTTTATCCCATATGCCGCGATCTGGCGTGTTGCCGGCGCCAAAAACTTTCGGCACGTCGACATAGCCATAGAAATCAAACCAGTCCTTATGGGCGAAAGCTTCATATTCCAGATACAAATCATTGTTTAACTGAGGTCCGAAACGGGTGTGATAGCTGCCCACCACATTGACGCTCTGGTGCCACCAGTCGGAGAGATATTGCGGGGAATTCCCCTCGGCAAGGGTGGGTAAACTGTATGACAGTGTGCTGATTGCACAGGCGGCAAGGATTTTTTTCATGGCGATTCTCTGTATTGCCTGAACCGTTGTCGGCCGCCTGGCATGCATGCCGGGTCAGCGGATAGCGATTCGGACCGTGATAACAAAACTGTGAAACATAAGTGCTGAAAAACTTTCCGGCGATGCGCAGTGACGAAAACGTTTGCCTGTTATGGCGCGCACGTCGGGTGCCTGTCGGAAAGAAGGGGCGCAGCATACCAGAAGAAGAGAAGAACATCATGATTTGTGTGCGTATCCTGACATGGTGTCGGCGGATGAGCCGGAATGGTTTTTTTAACACGTCAGGAACATGATGGATGCGGTAAGATGGTCGCATGATGAGCGCGATCAGTCGGTTAGATTACGTAACGCCTTGTCCGGATTGGACCGGATATAAACAGGCTGGATGGGCGACGAGAGTTTGCTGAATGGCAGGTCAGATTAAAGGAGCGTTGATGAAAGTGGAACATGGCTGGCTAACAGACGTCAGGCGCGTTCTGTCGCCGCATCAGGACGACCGTCCGGAAGGAGAGTCGCCTTCTCTGCTGGTGATTCACAACATCAGCCTGCCTCCGGGTGAATTCGGCGGGCCTTATATCGATCAACTATTTACCGGTACGCTGGATGGGGGAGAACACCCCTATTTTGCCTCGATATGCCATCTGCGAGTGTCGGCGCACTGCCTGATCCGCCGCGACGGCGAAATCGTACAGTACGTGGCGTTCGGTCAGCGAGCCTGGCATGCCGGGGTGTCGCAGTTTGAAGGGCGGGAGCGTTGTAACGATTTCGCCATCGGCATTGAACTGGAAGGCACCGATACGCTGCCGTTTACCACGGAACAGTATGCCCGGCTGGCGGAAGTGACCCGTCTGTTGAGCGCAACCTATGGCATTACGCCAGCACACATTACCGGACATAGCGATATCGCGCCGGGACGCAAGGCCGACCCCGGTCCCATGTTCGACTGGGCGCGGTATCAACGGTTATGGCAGACACAGCCGGAACAAGGGGAGTAACCACTGATGACGTTGTTTAGCCTATTGCTGGTTCTGGGGTGGGAGCGGTTGTTTAAACGTGGCGACCATTGGCAACTGGATCACCATCTGGAACGGGTGTTCCGTCATCTTTCCGCGCCATCGCTGGTACAGACCTTGCTGCTGACGATCGTTGGAATGGCGATAGTGCTGGCGGCGCAGTGGCTGCTTAGCGGATGGCTGTTTGGCTTGCCGCTGTTGCTCTTATGGATTGCGGTTGGGTTGCTGTGCATCGGCGCCGGGGAAACGCGGCAGCACTATCATCGTTATATTCAGGCCGCCCAGCGTGGCGAAGCGAATGCCTGCCGGGAAATGGCTGAGGAACTGGCGCTGATTCACGGCCTGCCGCTGGATGCCAGCGAACGTGAACGGCTAAGGGAATTGCAGAACGCGTTGCTGTGGCTGAATTTCCGCTTTTATCTGGCGCCGTTGTTCTGGTTTGTGGCTGCCGGCCCTTATGGCCCGGTGGCGTTGGTCGGTTACGCGGTGTTGCGCGCACGTCAGTGCTGCCTGGCCCGGCATCACACGCCGCTGGAGCGGGCAAATTCCGGCGTCGATACTTTATTGCATTGGCTGGACTGGATCCCGGTGCGGTTGGCCGGCGCGGCTTATGCGCTGTTGGGGCATGGCGAGAAGGCGCTGCCGGCCTGGTTTGCCGCCATGACGGACGTGCGTTCCTCCCAATACTGGGTACTGACGCAACTGGCGCAATTTTCACTGGAGCGGGAGACGCATAGCGATCCGATTTCCACCCCGAGGGCGGCGGTGTCGCTGGCGAAGAAGGTAACGCTGGTGCTGGTTGTCGTCGTAGCGTTGCTGACTATTTACGGTACGTTGGTATAACGCGAGGCGAGATGAAAACATCATGGCCGCCGACGCGGCCATGATAGTTGCGTCGCGGATTAGCGACGCTTTTTGAAACGATAACCGATGCCCAGCACTGCCAGCCAGACCGGGATCAGCAAGACGGAGATCTGGATTCCCGGCGTCAGATACATGATCACCAGGATGCCGGCCATAAAAGCCAGGCACAGGTAGTTGCCGAACGGGAACCACAGCGCTTTGAAGCGGGTCTGTACCCCTTCGCGCTCTTTACTGGCGCGGAATTTCAGGTGCGCCAGACTGATCATCGCCCAGTTGATGACCAGCGCGGACACCACCAACGCCATCAGCAGTTCAAACGCTTTGCCGGGCAACACATAGTTGATCAGCACACACAGCGCGGTTGCCAGCGCAGAAATACCAATCGCCACCACCGGCACGCCGCGACGGTCGACTTTCAGCAGCGATTGCGGGCCGTTCCCCTGTTTAGCCAAACCGTACAGCATGCGGCTGTTGCAGTAGACGCAGCTGTTGTAAACCGACAGCGCCGCCGTCAGCACCACGATATTCAGGATATTGGCGACCAGCTCACTATTCAGCGCATGGAAAATCATCACGAACGGACTACCGCCTTCCACCACTTTACCCCACGGATAGAGCGACAGCAGAACGGTCAGTGAACCGATATAGAAAATCAGGATGCGATAAATAACCTGGTTGGTGGCACGGGGAATGCTTTCTTCCGGTTTGTCCGCTTCTGCGGCGGTAATACCCACCAGTTCCAGCCCGCCGAAAGAGAACATAATCACCGCCATCGCCATAACCAGACCGACGACACCGTTGGGGAAGAAACCGCCTTGCGCCCAGAGATTGGTGATGGTGGCTTCCGGTCCGCCATGACCGCTCACCAGCAGCCAACCGCCGAACGCGATCATGCCGACAATCGCCACTACCTTGATAATCGCAAACCAGAACTCCAGTTCGCCGTACATTTTCACATTGGCGAGGTTAATGGCGTTAATCAGCACAAAGAACACCGCGGCGGAAACCCAGGTGGGAATGTCCGGCCACCAGTATTGAACGTAGATGCCGACGGCGCTCAGTTCCGCCATCGCCACCAGCACATAGAGCACCCAGTAGTTCCAGCCAGAAGCGAAACCCGCGAAGTTACCCCAGTATTTATAGGCAAAGTGGCTGAACGACCCGGCAACCGGCTCTTCCACCACCATTTCGCCCAACTGGCGCATGATGAAAAACGCGATCAGACCGCCGATTGCATACCCCAGCAGGACGGACGGCCCGGCCATCTTGATCGTTTGCGCGATACCAAGAAACAGCCCGGTACCGACCGCACCCCCCAGAGCAATCAACTGTATGTGACGGTTTTTGAGGCCGCGTTGCAGCGTACCGTCTTGTTGATCTTGCATACTTTTACCCTCTGCCGATGAAAAGACAAACCGTTCACCGACGGTGTGGCGCGGGCTGGTGTTTGTCTTTTTACGTATGTGTAATTTTATATTTACGACGCTGACAAACCTAAATCGCCGCCAACGCTATCGCGCGTCAGAGAATAGTGATACGCGCAGAGAATTGCACTGATTTCTTGCGAGATACGACATAAAAGTGTGATGTCATGATCACCGTCATCTGTACGGTATGAGGTTGCTATTTTATCGTGGCGAGGACAGGAACCGGCGAGGTTGCCTTATCCATGTCATACAGTTGCGATATGTTAGGGATATTGCTGAATAAGACGATGACAGGTCATCATCGTTTTGATTTTTTATTCTTTTATTTCGCATAAAAATGCAAAATGTTGCGGGTTGAACGGTTCAGCTTTGCCTGATTAGGGTTTCAAAAAAGTTAAAACGTCCGGGCTTCAAGAATGGTCATACCACTGACCGATTCGTGCTTTTGCCGCAAGATTATGGGCATTTGTTAAAAAGTGAGGTGATTGGTGATTTCGCACAACGTCCGTATGGACAGAAGGTGAATACTTTGTTACTTTGTGCGTCACGTTTTTAAAATTGGTATTACCAATTGACTCCGCGCTTTTTCGCCGGGAAGAATCTACATGGCCTACAGCAAGATCCGTCAGCCCAAACTGTCAGATGTGATTGAACAGCAACTGGAGTTTCTGATCCTTGAGGGAACCTTGCGCCCTGGTGAGAAACTGCCGCCGGAACGCGAACTGGCAAAACAGTTTGATGTTTCCCGTCCCTCGCTGCGCGAGGCGATTCAACGGTTGGAAGCTAAAGGTTTGCTGTTGCGCCGTCAGGGCGGTGGCACCTTTGTGCAGAACAACCTCTGGCAGAGCGTTAGCGATCCGCTGGCGGAACTGTTGAGTAATCACCCCGAATCTCAGTTCGACCTCCTCGAAACCCGTCATGCCCTTGAAGGGATAGCTGCTTACTACGCGGCGTTACGCGGCACTGAAGAAGATCTGCAGCGCATCCGCGATTGCCATGCCCAGATTGAAACCGCGCGCGAAGCCAGTGATCTGGAAGGGGAGTCCGAGGCCGTCATGCACTATCAGGTGGCGGTGACCGAGGCCACGCATAACGTCGTGCTGTTGCACCTGTTACGCTGTATGGGACCGATGCTCGAACAGAACGTCAGACAGAATTTTGAGTTGCTTTATCTGAGTCGTGAAGTCCTGACGCAGGTGAGTAGCCATCGTGCCAGGATTTTTGAGGCGATTGTCGCCCGCGAGCCGGAAAAGGCGCGCGAAGCATCACATCGCCATCTGGCATTTATTGAGGAAGTACTGCTGGAACTTAACCGGGAACATAGTCGGCGGGAACGCTCGTTGCGCCGGCTCCAGCAACGCAAGGATTAGACCGCCAGGTGGCGGTCGTGTGCGGTAACAAGACGAAGGGCCTGTCTTCCTGCGCTTTCTCCGGCAGGAACAGAACGCAGGAAGACAGGCTCCAGACAAATCCACTGATTAGAAACAGATAAGGAATACACCATGTCAGAACGTTTGAACAATGACGTGGATCCGATCGAAACGCGTGACTGGCTGCAGGCGATCGAATCGGTTATCCGTGAAGAAGGTGTTGAGCGCGCTCAGTTCCTGATTGATCAGGTACTGTCCGAAGCACGCAAAGGTGGTGTGAAAGTGGCTGCGGGCAGCGCTGGCAGCAACTACGTTAACACCATCGCGGTTGAAGATGAGCCCGCATATCCGGGTAACCTTGATCTGGAAAGCCGTATTCGTTCCACCATCCGTTGGAACGCGATCATGACAGTTCTGCGTGCATCTAAAAAGGATCTGGAGCTGGGCGGTCACATGGCGTCTTTCCAGTCTTCCGCCACCTTCTATGAAGTGTGCTTCAACCATTTCTTCCGTGCCCGTAACGCACAGGATGGCGGTGATTTGGTGTTCTTCCAGGGACATATTTCTCCAGGGGTTTACGCGCGTGCGTTCCTGGAAGGTCGTCTGACCGAAGATCAGATGAACAATTTCCGTCAGGAAGTTCACGGTAACGGCTTGTCCTCCTATCCGCATCCGAAGCTGATGCCGGAATTCTGGCAGTTCCCGACCGTATCAATGGGGTTGGGTCCAATCAATGCCATCTATCAGGCTAAGTTCCTGAAGTATCTTAATAATCGTGGTCTGAAAGACACCACGAAACAAACGGTTTACGCTTTCCTGGGCGACGGTGAAATGGATGAGCCGGAATCCAAAGGCGCCATCACCATCGCGACCCGCGAAAAACTGGACAACCTGGTATTCGTCATCAACTGTAACCTGCAGCGTCTGGATGGTCCGGTCACCGGTAACGGCAAGATCATCAACGAGCTGGAAGGCATCTTCGGTGGCGCAGGCTGGGAAGTAATCAAGGTTATCTGGGGTGGTCGTTGGGACGAACTGCTGCGTAAAGACACCAGTGGTAAGCTGATTCAACTGATGAACGAAACCGTTGACGGCGACTACCAGACCTTCAAATCCAAAAACGGCGCTTACGTGCGTGAGCACTTCTTCGGCAAATACCCGGAAACCGCCGCACTGGTCAAAGACTGGACCGACGATCAGATTTGGGCGCTCAACCGTGGCGGCCACGATCCGAAGAAAGTCTTCGCTGCACTGAAAAAAGCGCAGGAAACCAAAGGCAAGCCGGTGGTTATCCTGGCTCATACCATCAAAGGTTACGGTATGGGCGATGCAGCCGAAGGCAAGAACATTGCTCACCAGGTCAAGAAAATCAACATGGACGGCGTGCGCTACTTCCGTGACCGTTTCAATGTGCCGGTGTCTGACGCCGATATCGAAAACCTGCCGTTCATTACCTTCAACAAAGATTCCGAAGAGTACAAATACCTGCACGAACGTCGTCAGGCGCTGGAAGGCTACCTGCCGTCCCGTCAGCCGAAGTTTGATGAAAAACTGGATCTGCCGACGCTGGAAGATTTCGGTCCTCTGCTGGAAGAGCAGACCAAAGAAATCTCTACCACCATCGCGTTTGTTCGTGCTCTGAACGTGATGCTGAAGAACCAGTCGATCAAAGACCGTTTGGTTCCGATCATCGCCGACGAAGCGCGTACCTTCGGTATGGAAGGTCTATTCCGCCAGATCGGTATCTACAGCCCGAACGGCCAGCAGTACACCCCGCAGGACCGTGAACTGGTTGCTTACTACAAGGAAGACCAGAAAGGTCAGATCCTGCAGGAAGGCATCAACGAACTGGGCGCAGGCGCTTCCTGGCTGGCGGCGGCAACGTCTTACAGCACCAATAACCTGCCGATGATCCCGTTCTACATTTACTACTCCATGTTCGGGTTCCAGCGTATCGGCGACCTGTGCTGGGCAGCGGGCGACCAGCAGGCGCGCGGCTTCCTGATCGGCGGGACCTCCGGTCGTACCACGCTGAACGGCGAAGGTCTGCAGCATGAAGACGGTCATAGCCACATTCAGTCGCTGACCATCCCGAACTGTATTTCCTACGACCCGGCTTTCGCTTACGAAGTTGCGGTAATCATGCATGACGGTCTGGTCCGTATGTATGGCGAAGCGCAGGAAAACGTTTACTACTACATCACGACGCTGAACGAAAACTACCACATGCCGGCTATGCCGCAGGGCGCCGAAGAAGGCATCCGCAAAGGTATCTACAAGCTGGAAACCGTGGCGGGCAGCAAAGGCAAAGTTCAGTTGCTGGGTTCCGGTTCTATCCTGCGTCACGTGCGCGAAGCCTCGCAGATTCTGGCGAAGGATTACGGCATCGGTTCCGATGTGTACAGCGTTACCTCCTTCACGGAACTGGCCCGCGACGGTCAGGACTGCGAACGTTGGAACATGCTGCACCCGACCGAAGCTCCGCGCGTACCGTACATCGCTCAGGTGATGAACGATGCACCGGCGGTCGCGTCTACCGACTACATGAAACTGTTTGCCGAGCAGGTTCGCACCTACGTTCCGGCCAGCGATTATCGCGTACTGGGCACCGATGGCTTCGGTCGTTCCGACAGCCGTGAGAACCTGCGTCACCACTTCGAAGTGGACGCGTCCTACGTGGTCGTGGCTGCGCTGGGCGAACTGGCTAAACGCGGTGAAGTTGAAAAATCCGTGGTGGCTGAAGCCATCAAGAAATTCAACATCGACCCTGAAAAAGTTAACCCGCGCGTAGCATAAGAGGGAAAGAGTAATGGCTATCGAAATCAACGTACCGGATATCGGTGCAGATGAAGTTGAAGTCACCGAAGTGCTGGTCAAAGTGGGTGACAAAGTGGAAGCCGAGCAGTCGCTGATTACCGTTGAAGGCGACAAAGCGTCCATGGAAGTGCCCTCACCGCAAGCCGGTGTGGTTAAAGAGATTAAAGTAGCGGTGGGTGACAAGGTCGCAACCGGCAAACTGATCATGGTCTTTGAAGCAGAAGGTGCGGCGGCTGCCGCACCGGCTCCGGCTGCTGCTGCGCCAGCACCTGCCGCGGCTCCGGCCGCCGCCAGCGCAGCCAAAGAAGTCGAAGTGCCGGACATCGGCGGTGACGAAGTTGAAGTGACCGACGTGATGGTAAAAGTCGGCGACACCGTGGCGGCAGAACAGTCGCTGATCACCGTGGAAGGCGATAAAGCCTCGATGGAAGTCCCGGCGCCGTTCGCCGGTACGGTGAAAGAAATTCGCATCAAGACCGGCGACAAGGTGAAAACCGGTTCGCTGATCATGGTGTTTGAGGTGGCCGGCGCTGCGCCTGCCGCTGCCCCGGCTCCGGCTGCCAGCGCCCCGGCGGCTGCTCCGGCAGTGAGCAGCGGCGCTAAAGACGTCAACGTGCCGGATATCGGCGGCGATGAAGTCGAAGTGACCGAAGTGCTGGTGAAAGTCGGCGATAAAGTGGCTGCCGAGCAGTCGCTGATCACCGTGGAAGGCGACAAGGCTTCCATGGAAGTGCCGGCGCCGTTCGCGGGCACCGTCAAAGAAATCAAGGTCAGCACCGGCAGCAAGGTGAAAACCGGTACGCTGATCATGGTGTTCGAAGTAGAAGGCGCCGCTCCTGCTGCCGCTGCTCCGGCCGCTGCCGCACCGGCACCGGCTGCCAGCGCGCCGACCGCCGCTCCTGCTGCTGCGAAAGCCGACAGCAAAGGCGAGTTCGCCGAGAACGACGCTTACATTCACGCTACTCCGGTTATCCGTCGTCTGGCGCGTGAGTTCGGCGTCAATCTGGCGAAAGTCAAAGGTACCGGCCGTAAAGGTCGTATCCTGCGCGAAGACGTTCAGGCTTACGTGAAAGAAGCGGTGAAACGTGCTGAGTCCGCACCGGCGGCTGGCGCTACCGGTGGTTCTCTGCCGGGTCTGTTGCCGTGGCCGAAAGTCGATTTCAGCAAGTTTGGCGAAGTCGAAGAAGTGGAACTGGGCCGTATCCAGAAGATTTCTGGCGCGAACCTGAGCCGTAACTGGGTCATGATCCCGCACGTTACGCACTTCGACAAAACCGACATCACCGATCTGGAAGCGTTCCGCAAACAGCAGAACGCAGAAGCTGAGAAGCGCAAACTGGACGTGAAGTTCACTCCGGTTGTGTTCATCATGAAAGCTGTTGCCGCTGCGCTTGAGCAGATGCCGCGTTTCAACAGTTCGCTGTCTGAAGATGCTCAACGTCTGACGCTGAAGAAATACATCAACATCGGTGTGGCGGTTGATACGCCGAATGGTCTGGTGGTTCCGGTGTTCAAAGACGTGAACAAGAAAGGCATCGTCGAGCTGTCTCGTGAACTGACGGTTATCTCCAAGAAAGCCCGTGACGGTAAGCTGACCGCAGGTGAAATGCAGGGCGGATGCTTCACCATCTCCAGCATCGGCGGCCTCGGTACCACTCACTTCGCGCCGATCGTCAACGCGCCGGAAGTGGCTATCCTGGGTGTGTCCAAGTCCGCGATGGAACCGGTCTGGAATGGTAAAGAGTTCACTCCGCGTCTGATGATGCCGATCTCTCTGTCCTTCGACCACCGTGTCATTGACGGTGCTGATGGTGCACGCTTCATTACCATCATCAACAATACGTTGTCTGACATCCGCCGTCTGGTGATGTAATCGAAAAGCCGGCCTGACGGCCGGCTTTTTTCTGATAAGCTGTTATTTGTTGCAGCTATCAGTGATTAAGGACAAATCGTTAGTCGCTTGTTGTTTCAAAATTGTTAACGATTTTGTAAACTACCGCGGCAAAGACACGTCCCGGTGGAAGAGGGCGTTAAGACTCACAATAATGACGTCACAGACCCGCCGGAAATTAATTAAGAGGTCATGATGAGTACTGAAATTAAAGCTCAGGTGGTGGTACTTGGCGCGGGCCCCGCAGGTTACTCCGCGGCGTTCCGTTGTGCAGACTTGGGTCTGGACACCGTGCTGGTCGAGCGCTACTCCACGCTGGGCGGCGTATGTCTGAACGTAGGCTGTATCCCTTCCAAAGCACTGCTGCACGTTGCGAAAGTTATCGAAGAAGCCAAAGCGCTGGCTGAGCACGGCATCGTGTTCGGCGAACCGCAGACCGATATTGATAAGATTCGTACCTGGAAAGAAAAAGTCATCAATCAGCTGACCGGCGGTCTGGCTGGTATGGCCAAAGGCCGTAAAGTCAAAGTGGTCAACGGCTTTGGTAAATTCACCGGCCCGAACACCCTGGTGGTGGAAGGCGAAAACGGCAGCACCACGGTGAACTTCGACAACGCTATCATCGCGGCCGGTTCTCGTCCGATTCAGTTGCCGTTCATTCCGCATGACGACGCGCGCGTATGGGATTCCACCGATGCGCTGGAGTTGAAGAGCGTTCCCGGACGTCTGCTGGTAATGGGCGGCGGTATCATCGGTCTGGAAATGGGCACCGTGTATCATGCGCTGGGCTCTCAGATCGACGTGGTTGAAATGTTCGACCAGGTGATCCCGGCTGCCGATAAAGACATCGTTAAAGTCTTCACCAAACGCATCAGCAAGAAATTCAACCTGATGCTGGAAACCAAAGTGACCGCGGTAGAAGCCAAAGAAGACGGTATCTACGTGTCGATGGAAGGCAAGAAAGCGCCGGCTGAACCTCAGCGTTATGACGCGGTGCTGGTTGCTATCGGCCGCGTACCGAACGGCAAACTGCTGGATGCCGGCCAGGCTGGCGTGGAAGTTGACGATCGCGGCTTCATCCGTGTCGACAAGCAGATGCGCACCAACGTGCCGCACATCTATGCTATCGGCGACATCGTCGGTCAGCCGATGCTGGCGCACAAAGGCGTGCACGAAGGCCACGTGGCGGCTGAAGTCATCGCGGGCAAGAAACACTACTTCGATCCGAAGGTGATCCCGTCCATCGCTTACACCGAGCCGGAAGTGGCTTGGGTCGGTCTGACCGAGAAAGAAGCGAAGGAAAAAGGCATCAGCTATGAAACCGCGGTATTCCCGTGGGCGGCATCCGGCCGTGCGATTGCCTCTGATTGCTCCGACGGTATGACCAAGCTGATTTTCGACAAAGAAACGCACCGTGTGATCGGTGGCGCGATTGTCGGCACCAACGGCGGCGAGCTGCTGGGTGAAATCGGCCTGGCGATCGAGATGGGTTGCGATGCGGAAGATATCGCACTGACGATCCATGCACACCCGACCCTGCACGAATCCGTGGGTCTGGCCGCTGAAGTGTTCGAAGGCAGCATCACCGACCTGCCGAACCCGAAAGCGAAGAAGAAATAATCCGTTTCCCCGTCGCGATAGCGGCGGGGCGCGATGCTTCTTGCCATTTCAATGTCTATCCGGCACATGTTGCCGGATTTTTTTTTACCTGCCTCCCAGAATTCCGATCTCTTCCTGCCAGAGTTATCTGCTTCATTTACAATCCAAATCACCGAAAAGAAACGATGTTTTATTTTTGGAGAATAATAATGAAAAGACGCGGATTACGTCGTACCCTCTGTGTTCTGATGTGCTGTCTGGCGAGCGCCCCGCTTATGGCAAATGATCATTCCTATACAACGGCGTCGGTAACCGATGACGCGCTGCCCACGTTCTACCCGCAACTGAAACAGCAACTGACCTATCCCGACTCGTGGCTGTCCGGGCGTTATGCGCATTTCGGCGAATGGCGGCAACATGCCCGCCAGGTGGTGCGCTCGCTGCTGCTGACGCCGGATTCCCACCGCGCTTTTGAGCCGCAGGTTGTCGACAGTCAGGATCGCGACACGTATGTGGCGCAGAAGGTTGCCTTCAACCTTACCGATGAAAGCCGGGTGCCCGGATTACTGCTGACGCCGAAAACGCCGGGGCCGCATCCGGCGGTGTTGCTGCTGCATGATCACGGCGCGAAATTCGATATCGGTAAGGAAAAAATGATCCGGCCGTGGGGCGACGACACCCGTTTAGCCTCCGCTAACGCCTGGGCTGACCGTTACTTCACCGGTCGGTTTGTCGGCGATGAACTGACAAAACGGGGCTATGTGGTGCTGGCGGTGGATGCGCTGGGGTGGGGCGATCGCGGGCCGCTCAAGTACGAACAGCAGCAGGCGCTGGCCAGTAATTTCTTCAATCTGGGGCGCTCGCTGGCGGGCTCGCTGGCGTATGAAGACATGCGTTCGCTGGATTTTCTGGCTTCGCTGCGTTCGGTCGACCCGAAGCGGGTCGGGGTGGTGGGGTTCTCTATGGGCGCTTACCGCGCCTGGCAACTGGCGGCGTTGTCGGATAAGGCCGCCGCGACGGCGGCCATTTCCTGGATCGGCACCTATGACGGATTGATGGTGCCGGGCAACAACGTGCTGCGCGGTCAGTCTTCTTTCTACATGTTGCATCCGGGGCTGCCGGCCCGTCTTGATTTCCCGGATGTCGCCAGTATTGCCGCGCCGCGGCCGATGCTGTTCTTCAACGGCGGCAAAGACACTTTGTTCCCGCAGCAGGCGGTGCAGGCGGCGTACGACCGTATGCATCAGGTGTGGCAGTCGCAACATGCCGACGAGCGGCTGGAAACCCGTATCTGGCCCGAATTGGGCCATGTGTTCTATCAGGAGCAGCAGGAAGCGGTGTTCCAGTGGCTGGATCGCTGGCTGGCATCGCCGCCGGGAAATGCGGCGCGCTAGCCTGGTGGCATCGCGGCGAGGTACCGGCGGCTGTTATGACAGCAGCCGAACCAGTGCCGCCAGTGAGCCGGGCGTACGCAACTGACAATGCTGGAGCACGTTGTCGGCCGGTAACTGCGGCAGCAGGCTCAACGTCTGACGCAGTTTGGCGGCGACATCGGTTTTTACGGCCGCGGTTTGCCGCCAGGTGACTCTGGCGTTAAGACGCGAGCCGTCTTTCAACCACAGACTGACGTCGTGAAAACGGGCGTCGGGATTCTGCTCATCCGGCGGGGCGCTGGGGTCTGCCTGACGCGATACCTTGTCAGCCAGTGCGGCAATGCGGGGATCGACCGGGCCTTCGGTAAAACGATCCAATCGCAGCTCGCCTTCCAGCAGCGCGGCGGCAATCACGTATTCGAGGCTGAATCGTCCTTCGACGCCGGTAGCGGCCTGCCGGATAAACGGCGCGGCGTCACCGCCCGGCGGAAACGTCACCGTGATGCGATCAACGGCGGCGGACACGTCGTCTGAGGGTTGTCCGGGGCGTTGCAGTCCTTGTTTTGGCAATCCTTGTGCCTGCAACCCCTGTTCTTGCCGGTATTGTTCCCGCAGGATAAACGCCGCTTCCGCTGCGCTGTGGGTGCCGCCGCAGGTAGGGTAGCGCTTGAAGGTCAGCCCGGGAGCAACAAGGCGCCACGGTTTGCCCCAATCGGTTATCAACGCGTCGCTGTGATGCTGACCGTCGCCATGAGCCGCGAGAAACGCCTCCAGCACGGTATCGTGGTTGCCGTGGAACCCGGCCAATGCCAACTGGGCGGCGCTTAACCCGGCCCGCGCCGCCAGCCCGGCGTGCAGCGGTTTCATGGCGGAGCCGAATTGCGCGCGCAGCCCGGCGGCTTGTGAGGCGGCCAGCCCCAGCGCATTGGCGGTCTGGTCGGTCGTGGCGCCTGTCAGGCGACAAATCGCCGCGGCCGCGGCGACGGCGCCCAGCGTAGCGGTGTTGTGATAACCCTGGCTGTAATGGCGCGGGCCGGCGGCCAGCCCCAGTCGACCGGCGGTTTCTACGCCAATGACATAGGCAACGAGAAATCGTTCTTCCGTGATTGCCGGCTGCTCGCCGGCCAGCGCCAGCAGGGCCGGCAGGATAACCGTGCCGGGGTGGCCGCGAAAGCCGGAATGGAAATCGTCAAAATCCAGCGCGTGACCGGCGTAGCCCAGCAGCAGGCTGCGGGTCTGGCTGTCGTGGCCGGGATAGACCGATTTCAATGGCGCGAGCCCGCTGTCCGCTACCGCGCCATGCCAGACCGGCAGCGCGCAGGCGATAAAATCCGTCACCCCGTCGCGGGCGAGGTCGATGACGGCGTTATCCGGCTGGGTGGCGACGATCAGGCGCGCCAGTTGGGTGGTGATGCTGGAATGGGCGGACATGGCGATATTGGTTCGTGTTATTGAGCGGTGGACATGATGACAGACAATGCCGCGAATGACGCGCGAAGCCTAGTGATTTTTCATTTCCGGGCGGGTCGGGTGGCCAGTCGAAGATGCTAAACGCGATTTTTCAACTGCCCCGGCGTTAGTCCGTAGACGCGCCGCAGGGCGGTGGCGAAATTGGCCGGGCTGGTGTAACCGGCAAGGCTGGCGGCCTGGGCGATACCGACGCCTTCCCGCTGCATCGCCAGCACCGCGCGCTGCAGGCGGCAGTTGCGCAGGTATTCAAACACCGTCATATCAAAGGTCTGGCGGAAATAGCGTTGCAGCGAGCTTTCGCTCATATTGACGCTTTTGGCGATATCGGCGATGGCAAGATGATCGGCCTCGCCGCTTTCCAGCATCTCCTTCACCTGCTGCATCCGCTGGCGGTGGCGCAGCGGCAGTCCCGACATCTGTTTATTCATCGACGCCTGCTCGGTGAGCGAACTGAACGCTTCGATAATCAGCGTCATGCACTGGGTTTCCAGATACAGGCGTTGCAGCGGCGTCCGACAGTCGCCGGCGTTAAGGATCTGCCAGGCGGCGGCCAGCGCCTGACGCGACGGCATCCAGCGATGAGTGGCCAGGTGAGTCTGCGTGAAATCATAGATGGCTTGCCAATCGTCGACGCTGTCCATCAGGTTGCCGTACAGCCATTCCCGGCTAAAGGTCAGAGAAACGGTGCGCTCATAGTCGTCACGTTTGCCGTAGCGGCTAAATAGCGTGGGTTCGGTCAGCGAAACCAGCGAGGCCGGCTGGCGTTCGCCCAAATGCAGCCGCCGTTCGCCATAGCTGATATGCGCGTTGCCGTTCACGACAACCGCCAGCTTCAGCGCGCCGTTCAGCGTGGTCTGGGTTTGCATGCTATGCAGGTTGATCACGTCGGCGGTGTGCAGAATCAAATCGCGGTGCAGCGGCGTGACGTTGAAATGGCCGAACAGCAGCGGCGTTTCATCAATCATCTGAGGGCCGAGGAAACGGTAATGGTTGGAGACCAGGCTGGACATCTGCATAATCTGGTTCTTATAAATGGATGCTGATGACGGAACATGATTACGCATGATTTCCCCTTGCTCTGTCTGGTTATTTCAGGCCATTTTGCCGCTTTCGCAAAGCAATTTGCGGTTTATACAAACCCCATCCCGAACAACAAATGTAACAATGATCGCGCCTGAATGGTAATGCAAATACTTCTCAGTAGCACCTTTCGTTGCTGACTTTAATTTATACAGGGCGACTTTGATGATAACACTACGACCACGCCATTATCTGGCGACGCTGATCGGGTTAAGTTGCGCGACTTTCCCGAGCCTGAACTGGGCGGCAGACACAGTAACCTCTGCGACAACAGCAACTACCGCGACAACAGTAACCTCTGCGACAACAGCGACCAATAAAACCGCGGCCAATACGGCATCAGCTAATACCACATCAGCCAGTACCGCCTTGGCCGGCGATACCGGTCAGACGCAGAGCGATACGATGGTAGTGACGGCGGCGGAGCAGACGCGTCAGGCGCCGGGGGTATCGGTGATTACCGCCGAGGATATCGCCAAACATCCTCCTGCCAACGATCTGTCCGACATTATCCGCACCCAACCGGGGGTTAACCTGACCGGCAACTCCACCAGCGGGCAGCGCGGCAACAACCGCCAGATCGATATCCGCGGCATGGGGCCGGATAATACCCTGATTCTGGTGGACGGCAAGCCGATTTCCAGCCGCAATGCCGTGCGCTACGGCTGGCGCGGCGAACGCGATAGCCGCGGCGATACCAACTGGGTGCCGTCCGACATGGTGGAGCGCATTGAAGTGCTGCGCGGCCCGGCGGCGGCGCGCTACGGCTCTGGCGCGATGGGCGGGGTGATCAATATCATCACCAAACAACCGAGCGAGGAGTGGCACGGTAGCTGGAATACCTATTTCAATGCGCCGGTGCATAAAGCGGAAGGCGCCACCAAACGCACCGATTTCAGCCTGTCCGGCGGGTTGAGCGACAATCTGAGCCTGCGGTTGTACGGCAACCTCAACAAAACGCAGGCGGACGCCGCCGACATCAACGAGCCTTATAAATCGGCGCGAACCGGCAGCTACGCCAATTCGGTGCCGTCTGGCCGCGAAGGGGTGCGCAACAAAGATATCAACGGCGTATTGCGCTGGGATATCACCAAACAGCAGTCGCTGGAGTTTGAAGTCGGCTCCAGCCGTCAGGGCAATATCTATGCCGGCGATACCCAAAACACCAACACCAACAGCTATGTCGCCAGCAATTACGGCAAAGAGACTAACCGCATGTACCGGCAGACCTATGCCGTGACGCATCGCGGCTTCTGGGACAGCGGCGTGAGCTCCACGTCTTATCTGCAATACGAGCGCACCCATAACACCCGCATCAGCGAAGGGCTGGCGGGCGGCACCGAGGGGATTTTCTCTTCCCCCGACGACTACACCACCGTCAAGCTGGGCACCCTGACTGCCCATAGCGAGGTGAATATCCCGTTTGAGGCGTACTTCAGCCAGACTGCTACCCTGGGCATCGAAGCGTCGGATCAACGAATGACGGACCCCGGCTCCACCTCGTATGACATGTCGTCCACCGGCACGATTGCGGGTTATGGCAGCAGTAACCGCAGCGGCGATATCAAGGCCCATACTTTCTCGCTGTTCGCCGAAGATAACGTCGAACTGACCCAAAGCACCATGCTGACTCCGGCGCTGCGTTTTGATTACCACTCGCTGGCGGGCAGCAAGGTCAGCCCCGGTCTGAACCTGTCGCAGGGGCTGGGCGATGATTTCACCCTGAAAATGGGCATCGCCCAGGCTTACAAAGCGCCCAACCTGTATCAGGTCAACCCTAACTATCTGCTCTACAGCCGCGGGCAGGGCTGCTATCTGATCAACGGCGCCAGCAATAACTGCTATCTGATTGGTAACGAGGAACTGAAGGCGGAAACCAGCGTCAACAAAGAGATCGGTATCGAGTTCAAACGCGACGGCTATCAGGCCGGGGTGACGTATTTCCGCAACGATTACCGTAATAAGATTGAATCCGGGCTGACGCCGGTGGGGACCACCACCAACGGCAAAACCAATGTTTACCGCTGGGAGAACATTCCCCGCGCGGTGGTCGAGGGGCTGGAAGGCACCCTGAACGTGCCGGTATCGGAAAACATCAAGTGGAATAACAACATCACCTGGATGCTGCGTTCGAAGAACAAGAGCACCGGCGATATTCTGTCGGTGACGCCGGAGTTCACGCTGAACTCCACGCTAAGCTGGCAGGCGACCGACGATCTGTCGTTGCAGTCGACGTTGACCTGGTACGGCCGTCAGAAACCGAAGAAATACAACTATCGCGGCCTTGCCGCCTCGGGTGACGAACTGAACGAACTCAGTCCGTACGCGGTAGTGGGAACCAGCGCGACTTACGCCATCACCAAGAACGTCAGCGTGACCGGCGGGGTGAGCAACCTGTTCGACAAACGCCAGTTCCGCCGCGGTAACGCCTCTGCCGGTTGTACCGTGGCGTCCGACGGCAGTTGCAGCGTGATTAACATCGCCGGCGCCGGGGCGGCGACCTACAATGAGTCTGGCAGAACTTTCTACATGAGCATCAACACCCACTTCTGACAATAAGCGGTGACACGGCCGGCGCGTTGACGCCGGCCGATGCCGTAACTAATCAGTGAGAATGTCGATATGTACCAGTTGTCCAACACCCGGGTCGAGACGTTTGCGTCGGCGGCGTGCGGGCACTACCGCCTGTTGATCGCCTGGCCGGACGGCCCGGCGCCCAAACGGGGCTGGCCGGTGATGTACCTGCTGGACGGCGAGCGCTACTTTGCCACGGCGGTATCGCTGTTGACGGCGATGCGCGAGCCGCGTTGCGGCATGACGCCGGGCGTTATTGTGGCGGTGGATTACGACGGCCCGACCCGACGCGACCGGGACTACCGTCCGGCGGTGGAACGGCTGATTCCGGAACCTGACCCGGCGGGCGGGCTCCGTCCCCCCGGTGAACAAGGGGATGCCGCCGGCTTTCGCCGTTTTTTACTGGAGGAACTCAAACCGTTCATCCATCAACGCTACGACATCGACAGCCAGCGCCAGGCGCTGTTCGGCCACTCCTACGGCGGGTTATTCACGGTGGATACGCTGCTTGAGCAGCCGGACAGTTTTCAGCATTTTTATGCCTCCAGCCCGTCGGTGTGGTGGAACGGCGGCTATCTGTCCCGGCAGGCCGAAGCGTTTGTCGAGCACGTGTTTGTCGAGCACGTAGATGCGCAGCCGTTGAATACGCCGGTGAGCCTGGCGCTGTCGGTGGGGGAACACGAGCAATCGCTGGAAGCGTGGGAGCAGCGGCTGCCTGACGAGCGGCAACGCTGGCTGCGCCAGCACCGCGGCCAGCGGCGTATGGTGGATGGCATTCGGGAACTGGCGACGCAACTGCGCCTGACGACGCCGCTGCTGACGGTTTCGCTGCATGTTTACGCCGAACAGTCCCATATGTCGGCGTCGTTTCCCGCCCTGTTGCACGCTTTGCGCCATCACTTCCAGCCGTCGTAACGACGTCAAACGCCGGACGTGCGCTAACGCGTCCGGCACCAGCGACGCACGCGCGTTTTTCTTTATTCTCCTTGTCGTTTCTGCGGGGTAACCGGTGGTTGATTTTGCCGCTAACTGCTATGCTGGCCTGAAGTCAGGACGTCCGGATTCATGCTTCTGAACGCAGTAATACCTCTGAAAGGGCACCGTATTTATAAAATGTTGCCTTTATGTAAACGAATTAACAATCGATTCAAACTCTGATATGCTCAACGGGCTGGACCGGGCACTCTGACCTTACTTATCCACACGCTGATAATCAGCCTAAACCTGGAACTGAGCGCCGGGCATAATTAGACAATGAGAGCGAGGAGAACGTCGTGCTAGAAGATTATCGCAAGCACGTAGCCGAGCGGGCTGCACAAGGGATCGTACCCAAACCGCTAGAGGCTTCGCAAATGGCGGCACTGGTGGAATTGTTGAAAACTCCCCCCGCCGGAGAAGAAGAGTTTTTAGTCGATCTGTTAGTCAATCGTGTGCCGCCGGGTGTTGATGAAGCGGCCTACGTCAAAGCCGGTTTCCTGGCTGCCATCACCAAAGGCGAGACCGTTTCTCCGCTCATTACCCCGGAAAAAGCCACCGAGCTGCTGGGCACCATGCAAGGCGGCTACAACATTCAGCCGCTGATTGAAGCGCTGGATAATCCCGCCCTGGCCCCGGTCGCCGCCAACGCGCTATCTCACACCCTGCTGATGTTCGACAATTTCTACGATGTGGAAGAAAAAGCCAAAGCCGGCAATACCCACGCGCAGCAGGTGGTCAAATCCTGGGCCGACGCCGAGTGGTTCCTGTCCCGCCCGAAACTGGCGGACAGGATTACCGTCACCGTGTTCAAGGTGACCGGCGAAACCAACACCGATGACCTGTCCCCGGCGCAGGACGCCTGGTCGCGTCCGGACATTCCGCTGCACGCGCTGGCGATGCTGAAAAACGCCCGCGAAGGCATCGAGCCGGATCAGCCCGGCGTGGTCGGTCCGATCAAACAAATCGAGGCGCTGAACCAGAAAGGGTTCCCGCTGGCCTACGTCGGCGACGTGGTCGGCACCGGCTCGTCCCGTAAATCCGCCACCAACTCGGTGCTGTGGTTCATGGGCGACGATATCCCGAACGTGCCGAACAAACGCGCGGGCGGCGTGGTGCTGGGCGGCAAGATCGCGCCGATTTTCTTCAACACCATGGAAGACGCCGGCGCGCTGCCGATCGAGGTGGATGTCGCCGGACTGAACATGGGCGACGTGATTGATATCTACCCGTACCAGGGTGAAGTGCGTCACCACGACAGCAACGCATTGCTGGCCAGCTTCGAACTGAAAACCGACGTGCTGCTGGATGAAGTGCGCGCGGGCGGCCGTATTCCGCTGATTATCGGCCGCGGCCTGACGTCCAAGGCGCGTGAATCGCTGGGCCTGCCGCACAGCGACGTGTTCCGTCACGCCAAAGACGTGGCGCCGAGCAGCCGCGGCTTCTCGCTGGCGCAGAAGATGGTCGGCCGCGCCTGCGGCGTCGCCGGCATTCGCCCCGGCGCTTATTGCGAACCGCGGATGACCTCGGTCGGCTCGCAGGACACCACCGGCCCGATGACCCGCGACGAGCTGAAAGACCTGGCCTGTCTGGGCTTCTCCGCCGATCTGGTGATGCAGTCCTTCTGCCATACCGCCGCCTATCCGAAGCCGGTGGACGTCAACACCCACCACACCCTGCCGGATTTCATCATGAACCGCGGCGGCGTGTCGCTGCGTCCGGGCGACGGCGTGATCCACTCCTGGCTGAACCGCATGCTGCTGCCGGATACGGTGGGCACCGGCGGCGACTCCCACACCCGTTTCCCGATCGGGATTTCCTTCCCGGCCGGCTCCGGTCTGGTGGCGTTTGCCGCCGCCACCGGCGTGATGCCGCTGGACATGCCGGAATCGGTGCTGGTGCGTTTCAAAGGCCAGATGCAGCCGGGCATCACGCTGCGCGATCTGGTGCACGCGATCCCGTACTACGCGATCAAGCAGGGCCTGCTGACCGTGGAGAAGAAGGGCAAGAAAAACATCTTCTCCGGCCGCATTCTGGAAATCGAAGGGTTGCCGGACCTGAAGGTGGAGCAGGCGTTCGAACTGACCGACGCCTCGGCGGAGCGCTCGGCAGCGGGCTGTACCATCAAGCTCAACCAGGCGCCGATCGTCGAGTACCTGAACTCCAACATCATTCTGCTCAAGTGGATGATTGCCGAAGGCTACGGCGATCGCCGTACGCTGGAGCGTCGTGTGCAGGGCATGGAAAAATGGCTGGCGGACCCGCAGCTGCTGGAAGCCGACGCCGATGCGGAATATGCCGCGGTGATCGACATCGATCTGGCGGATATCAAGGAGCCGATCCTGTGTGCGCCGAACGATCCGGACGACGCGCGCCTGTTGTCCGATGTGCAGGGCGACAAGATTGATGAAGTGTTCATCGGCTCGTGCATGACCAACATCGGTCACTTCCGTGCCGCCGGCAAACTGCTGGATCAGCACAAAGGGCAGTTGCCGACGCGGCTGTGGGTGGCGCCGCCGACCCGTATGGACGCGGCGCAACTGACCGAAGAAGGCTACTACAGCGTATTCGGCAAGAGCGGCGCGCGGGTCGAAATCCCCGGCTGTTCGCTGTGCATGGGCAACCAGGCGCGGGTGGCGGATGGCGCGACGGTGGTGTCGACGTCGACCCGTAACTTCCCGAACCGTCTGGGAGCGGGCGCCAATGTGTATCTGGCGTCAGCCGAACTGGCGGCGGTCGCGTCGCTGCTGGGACGTCTGCCGACGCCGGACGAATACCAGCAGTATATGGTGCAGGTGGACAAGACCGCGGACGACACTTACCGCTATCTGAACTTTGACCAGTTGCAGCAGTACACGAACAAAGCGGACAAGGTGATCTTCCAGACCGCCGTGTAAACCGCTATAGTTCGCAGCAATTAACAGGAAGGGAGGCCGAGAGGTCTCCCTTTTTTACTGTGGTGGCGCGCGGTGGCGAATCAGGCAGAGGAGAACGATCATGGACTATGAGTTTTTGCGTGATGTGACCGGGCAGGTAGTGGTCCGGATGTCGATGGGCCATGAAGTGGTAGGGCACTGGCTGAATGAAGAAGTTAAAGGCCAGCAGGCGGTGCTGGATGAAGTGGAAGCCGCGGTTCGTGAGCTGGCCGGCAGCGAACGTCAGTGGGAGCGCCCCGGCCATGAATACACGCTGTTGCTGGACAGCGAGGAAGTGATGGTGCGTGCCAATCAGCTGGCGTTTGAAACCGACGAGCTGGAAGAAGGCATGAGTTATTACGATGAAGAAAGCCTGTCGTTGTGCGGGCTGGAAGACTTTCTTGAGCTGCTGGAGAAATACCGGGCGTTTGTGGATAAGTCCTGACCTGGATGCAACCGGGTCAGATAAACGAAACCGCAGGAATACGGATTACTGTTCGCTGAGGCGTGTTTCCATCGCCGGGTGATGCTTGTGCTGGCGCGCCAGATTGAGTATCTCCACGCCGATGGTAAAGAACATGGCGAAGTAGACATAGCCTTTTGGCACATGGATTTGCAGGCTGTCCAGCATCAGGGTGCCGCCTACCAGAATCAGAAACGCCAGCGCCAGCATTTTGACTGACGGGTGCGCATCGATGAATTCGCCGATGGTTCGCGCCGCCAGCATCATGATCACTACGCCCAGCACCACCGCCAGCATCATGATCAGCAGGTGCTGCGACAGCCCGACCGCGGTGATCACCGAATCCAGACTAAAGATGATATCCAGCAGCATGATCTGCACGATCGCGCCCCAGAACGCGGTGGTGCGGCTGCGGCGCTGTGCCTCTTCTTCCCCCGCCAGCGTGGCGCGAATCTCGCCGCCGGATTTAACGATCAGGAACAAACCGCCAGCCAGCAGGATCAGGTCGCGGGCGGAAAATGCGCGATCGGCGATGCTAAACAGTGGGTCGGTGAGGTGCATCAGCCAGGCTATCGAGGCCAGCAGCGACAGGCGCATCAGCATTGCGCCAGCCAGTCCGGTAAAACGGGCGCGGGATTGCTGAGCGTGCGGCAGTCGGGCGACGACCAGGGACAGAAAAATAATGTTGTCGATACCAAGGATGATTTCCAGCAGCGTCAGGGTGAACAAGGTCAACCAGGCGTTGGGATCGGCCAGCCACATCAACATGGGGTACTCCTTTTTCCGGGCGGCGCGGTGGCGGCGTCGAGGTCCGGTTGATTATACCCCTGTCTAACGTATGGGTTAACTGTGGCTGACCGTGACTATCATGGTGTGGCTATTTCGCGGCGTCGCTATTAGTGCGGCATGGTTATAACGAGGCGCCGCCGCAAATCACCAACTGCTGCCCGGTGATGGCCGCCGCTGAAGGCGACAGCAGGTACGCCACCAGATCCGCCACCTCCTGCGGTTGGATAAACCGGCCGATTGGCGGCAGCTTTGGCGGCGAGCTTTGCCGTCCCGGCTGATTCAGCATCGGCGTTTCGGTGGCGCCCGGCGCGACGATATTGACGGTGATGCCGCGCGGCGCCAGTTCCGCCGCCCAGCTTCTCACCATGCCGATCATCGCCGACTTGGTGGCGACATACTGGCTGCGCCCGGCGGCGCCGCTGGATGTACGGCTGCCCAGCAGTACGATACGGCCGCCCTGCGGCAGTTTGTCCACCAGCCGGTCGGCCAGCACTTCAGCCACCTGAATATGCAGCTTCCACAGTTGCTCGCTGTCGGCATACGACAGGGTGCCCAGCGTGGCGGCTTTCATCACCCCGGCGGCGTGGATCACCGCATCGACGGCGGGCAGGCTGTCCAGCAACGCGATAAGCGCCGGCGTATCGGTGATATCCAGCGGGTGATGCGTGAAGTTCGGGTGCTGATGCGCGCCCGGCTGACGCGATAGCCCGACAACCTTCCAGCCCGCCGCCAGCAGGGTCACGGTAATGGCGGCGCCGATACCGGAACTGCTGCCGGTGATCACCACCTGTTTTGGTCCTGACATACGGCGTTACCCCTGTGCGTTCAGTAATTCGACCGGCACCTTGAACACCGCTTTTTTCACCGGAGCCGGCTGATCGTCAATGGCGCACAGCGCCTGATGTGGTTCACCCGGATAGAAGGTGACGAAATCCCCGGCGGCCAGCCGGATGGCGTGCGGCACCTGCGGCTGTTCCAGAATGAACAAGTCCGGTTTACGTTCGGTCGCGGCGCGATCGCCGGCGTCATTCAGGTCGTAGCCGATGATCTCTTCGCCGGCGAGAATCAGCTGAATATCGAGAAAACGGCGGTGGAATTCGGTATGGCGTTCGGCTTTCGGGGCGGTGGAGACGGTACCGATGGAGTAGAACCAGTCGACATTGTCCGGCTGGTACTTGCCTTCCGGCAGGGCGTTCAACTGGTCGAGCGTGAAACCGGAAAGGATGCGCCACAGCGGCTCGGGTAACGTCGCCAGCGGCAGATGATTCAGATTGCCTGCGATCATGGATGGCTCCTTAACTGAAGGAGGCGGAGATAGCCTCCCTGAAGGCAATGGATATGACGGCCCACCGGGCGGCGCCGTGCGTCGGCGAGTGGGAAACCGGTGTTGTCCCTCCCCCTGGGCGGGGGAGGGCGAGCGAGGTATTAACCCTTGACCCACTCTTCGCTAACGCAGACGTACTTGATGGCCTGCCGGAAGTAGGTAAAGGCGATGTGCAGCTTGCCGTCCGGCCCTTGCTTGATGCTGGGATAGGAGAACTCGCGGTTAAGTTTCTCGGTCGAGTTGTTGGTCATGCAGTAACCGTCGCCCACTTCCAGATTACGCTGCCACGGCCAGGTTTTGCCGCCGTCTTCGGAGATAGCCAGCGTCATCGGCGCGCGCGGCGCACCCCAGAAGGCGCTGCGTCCGGATGAGATCTCCGGCATTTTGGCGTCGTTTTCTTCTTCGTCCTCGATTTCGTCATACAGCGACAGGCGACGCTCGGTGGCGCCTTCGGCGCTCATGGCGTTGAACACCAGCGCCAGATGGCCGTTGTCCAGCGTGGTCACCTGAATGGACGAGTTGTTGTTGGGCAGAACGGTCGGCACCGGTTCGGACCAGGTGGCGCCGCCGTCGGTGGAGTGGCTACGGTAGATGAAATCGGCCCAGCGGCTGCGGAACAGCGCCAGCAGAGAACCATCCTTGAGCGGCGTAATGTTCATGTGCACGCAGCCGGTGCTGTTCGGCACCACCGATTCACGCCAGGTTTTACCCTGATCGCTGGAGATTTTCACCGCGCTGATGTCGTCGTTGCCGACCCATTTTTCACCCGGCTGGGTGCGGCAGTAGAACACCGGCAGCAGCCAGTCGCCGTTGGGCAGCACGGTAATCGGCTGGCGGATGAAGGTACCGGGCTGTTCCAGCAGTGTGCCGATTTCGCCCCAGGTGTAGCCCTGATCCAGCGACTGACGGTAACGCACGATGGCGGTGTCCTGATTACCGGATTTCTGCGCGGTATACAGCAACCACAGCACGCCGTCCGGCGCCAGGAACAGCACCGGGTTTTGTTCGGAACGGGTCGGGTCGTCGGACAGCTTGACCGCGGGCGTCCATTCCCCGCTGTCTTTTACCAGCCTTGACTGGTAAATCGAAATGTCGGACACCCCTTCCTGGGTGCCGCCGAACCAGACGCACAGCACATCGCCGTTAGGCAGGTGCAGCAGGTTGGCGGCGTGATTCTGCGGGCGTTCCGACGGGATATAGGCGTCGATGCGCTGGCTGTCGCCGTCTGCCGGATGAACCAGGCCGCTGCGTTCGATGGTAATGGTTTCGGTCGTCATGACTATTTATGCTCCAGAATGAGGTACGGAGGGTTCGCTTTGCTGTTTGGCCTTGGCCGCCTTGTTGGGGATCAGACGGTCGATCGCCATCACCACCGCCGGGGTCAACAGTGCAATGTACATATTGTCGATGCCGAACGGGTTACCCATGATGTACCAGATGGAGGTAACCACGCAGGACAGGATCAGGCCGGTGTTGACGCCGCGGGAGCTGCTAAAGAACGGCAGGTAGAACGCGACCATCGCCACCACGGAAATCGACAGACGAATGGCGCGGGTGAAGAACGACAGCTTCAGCACTTCCGGCACCAGCAGCACGAACACCAGCGGCAGGAAACCGATGATCAGCGAGAACACGCGGGTCATCTTGAACTCTTTTTCCGGCGTCGGTTTGCAGTAAGGCACGTAGAAATCTTTCACGATCAGCGAGGCGATCGCCAGTGCGACGGTACTCACGCTGATGAAGATCGACGCCACCAGTGAGGTGGTCACCACGCCGGCCAGCCACGGGTTCATATCCTGCAGGAAGATCGGCAGGGCGTACAGGCTCTTGATTTCCGGGTGCACGAACTTGGCGGCGACGCCGATAATGGCAATCGCCAGCGCGATCGGCATACAGAACAGGAACGCAATCCAGGTCGCGCGCTTGGCGGATTTCTCATCCTTGGTGGAGGCGATAGCCTGAATCACGAACTGGGTACAGAAAATGGAGCCGATGGTGCCGATGAGCCACGCGCCGATGGTGCTGGCGCCGATGTTGCCGTCCCAGGTCCAGTAGAATTCCGGCATCTTCTCGACCATCGGCGTGATGCCGCCGGTCATTTTCAGCGCCACGTACAGGATGATCATCACCCCGACGTACTTCAGGCCGCTGTGGATCAGCGTCACGTACGCCACGCCTTTGATGCCGCCGAAGTAGAAGTAGAAGGTACTGACGATGGCGGTGATCAGCGCCGCTACCGGCAGGCTCACTTTCAGCACGGTGGAGATGGCGGCGGCGCCGCTGACGTAGTTACCCACGTTTACCAGCAACAGCGCGTAGATCATGATGATGGAGATGATGTTCTTGGTGGTATTGCCGTAACGTTCGGCGATAGCGCCAGAAATAGTGATTTTCCCGGTGTTATAGATCTTTTTCACCAGAATCATCCCGAACAGCAGGAAGCCGATGGCGGCGCCGATCACCGACCACGAAGCGGCGATGCCGCTTTCAAAGGCGGCCTGCGAGGTACCGACCGTGGACTTGGCGCCGATAAACTCGGTCATCAGCAGCACGCCGACGATAAACGCCGGCAGCGCGCGTGAGCCTTCCATGAACTCCGAGTTGGAGTTACTGCGCAGCCGCAGCGTCAGCAAGGATGTAAGGGCGATGTAGACGACAATTATCCCGACGATGATAAGTGTGTCTGTCAGATCAAAATGGTTCATGGTTTTCGATCCTGTAGGAGTAAGGGTAAGTTCTCATTCAGTGCGAGAACGGTTTGATAATGGTGCGAATAACGTCTTCGTCTTGTGCTGAGAACTGAATCGGGTAGCGACTGACGCCCACATCCTGTCCCATCAACGTCAGCGCTTTTTTCACCACGGCCGGTGAGAACGCCACGGCGTACAGCGTCTTACGCAGTTCGCTCACCTGCTCCTGCGCCTGGCGGGAACCTTCGATGTCGCCAGCGTGGAAGCGATGCCAGATCTGGCTGATGGCTTCCGGCGCCACGTTGGCGAGGCCGGAAATACAGGCGGAACAGCCGTCGACAAAGCCCTGATGGATCAGCGAGTCCGGCCCGTTGAGCACGTCGCAGTTCGGCATGTCTTTCACCGCCTGCAGGAAGCCGCTCAGGCTTTCGTAGCTGCCGGCGCTGTCCTTGATGCCGATGATGTTGGGATGTTCGGCCAGAACACGCACCGTTTCCGGTTGTAGGGTGTTGCCGGTGCGAGCCGGAATGTTGTACAGGAATACCGGCACAGGCAGCGCGTCCGCCACTTCACGGTAGTGAGCGATCAGCTCGCTTTGTTTAAGCGGTACGAAGTAAGGGGTGATCACCGACACCGCGTCCACGCCCAGCGCGGCGATGCGTTTGCCGAGCTTGATGGTTTCGCGGGTGGAGATTTCCCCGATGTGCGCCACCACCGGCACCTTGCCGGCGACTTCATCGACGCAGGTTTCGGTGACGGCCACTTTCTCGTCGGTGTGCAACACAAAGAACTCACCGTTGGTGCCGTTACAGAAAATGCCGTTGCCGTAGCGCATCTGGCGTTGAACCTGCTGGCGCATGGCGGCGGGGCTGAATTCCCCCTGATGGTCAAAAGGCGTGACGATCGCCGTCAGTACGCCTGTAATCGGTCTAGTCATCGTTATTGTTCCTCGTTATCTTCATCATCCAGAGCGACGTTGTTAAAACGCTCATTTAAAACAATTAGTTAAAACGATTAGTTAAAACAAATCGTTAAAACTCGCGGTTAAAACAACGTTGAATAAATGGCGTGGACGTCTTGCGCCGTAACGGCGGTCGGGACGTTTTTCATCAGCCGCTGCACCTGCAGTGCGGATTCCACCAGATACGGCAGGTGATCCGGGCTGATCCCCAGTTGTTGCAGCGAAGACGGCAGGTTCAGCCGTTTCACCAGCGCGGTGAAGTAATCCACCAGCGCCTGGGCTTTTTGTTCGGTGGTCAGCGACAGGTCGGCATCCGGCAGCAGGTCGTAGGCCTGTGCGAATTTTTCCGCCGCCGCGTGCTGAACAAAGCGCATGCAAGGCGCCAGCAGGATGGCGTTCGCCACGCCGTGCGGGATGTGGTACTTGCCGCCCAGTGGGTAAGACATGGCGTGCACCAGATGGGTGCCGGAATGCGCGATGGAGGCGCCGCCATAGTAGGAGGCCCACAGCATATTCAGACGGGCTTCCAGATTGTCCGGTTCGTTCACCGCGGTTTCGATATTGGCGAACAGTTTCTTCATGCCGATCAGCGCGTAGTTGTCCGCTACCGGGTTGGCGATGGTGGCGGTGAAGCATTCGATCAGGTGGCACAGCGCATCGATGCCGGTAGACGCGGCGATATGCGCCGGCATGCTGGTAGTCAGTTCCGGCACCAGCGCCACGTAATCCGGCAGCATGACCGGGGTGATGATGCCGACTTTGGTTTCTTTCTCCGGGATCGCCAGAATGGCGTTCGGCGTGGCTTCAGAGCCGGTGCCGGCGGTGGTCGGGATCAACAGGGAAGTGGTGCGGCGGGTCGGCTTGCGGCCTTCCAGCAGGCTGTCGAGCGTGATGCCCTCTTCGCCGGCGCACAGCAGCGACAGCAGTTTCGCCACGTCCAGCACGCTGCCGCCGCCCACGCCGACCACCAGGTCCGGCTGGGTGGCCGGCAACTGTTGCAGCACGGCCGCCACATCATGCTGGCTGGGTTCGGCCGGCACATTATCAATCAGGGAAAGCTGCGGCACGCCCGCTTTCAGCTGCGCGATCAGGGCCTGTACCCCGGCCAGCCCCACGATATTCTTGTCCGTCACCAGCAGTACGTGCTGTCTGCCGCGCAGGAGGTAGCCCAGATCCTGAAGTGCCTGATAACCGCTGATGAGGGTGCTGTTGATATTCATACTGGTACCTTGTCTTTTCGCTGTGACTTCAGCTGGATAAGTCTGATTTTTTTCAATCACATTTCCGTTATATGACAGAAAAAAATCGTTTTGCTCGCATTGTGTGGATAATTTATAGGTTAAATTGGTTTTGAATAATTTGATGTTGCTCACATATAATCAAACGTGATTCAATATAATCATTTTCAGGTAATCGAACTGACGGAGAGCGGTTATGTCGGACGGGCGTGAACTCACCCGGATATTGGTGGTGGCGGATGACTTCACCGGCGCCAACGATGCGGGCGTCGGACTGGCGCTGCAGGGCGCACGGGTGAATGTGATGTTTGACGCCGCGGCGATCCGTGCCGGGCAGCCGGATGACGCGCTGGTGGTCAACACCGACAGCCGTGCGGTCGCGGCTTCGCTGGCGGCGGAACGCACCGCGCAGGCGGTGGGGATGTGGCGTAAAAGCGGCGCGCGCGGCTGGATTGTCAAAAAGGTGGACTCCACGTTGCGCGGCAACCCAGGCGCGGAAATTGAAGCCGCGCTGAACGCCGCCGATCTGTCGCTGGCGTTGATAGCGCCTGCGGCGCCGGCGCTGGGCCGCATCACCCGTGACGGGCAGGTATGGGTGCACGGTAAGTTGCTGACCGACACCGAGTTCGCCAGCGACCCGAAAACGCCGGTGCGTTCGGCGTCCATCGGCGAGCGGCTGGCGGAACAAACCGGCCTGGCGCAGGCGGCGCTGTCTCTGAACGAGATTCGCGGCGGCGATCTGGCGGCGCGCCTGCAACAGTTGCAACACAGCGGGATACGGCTGGTAGTGCTGGATGCCGAACGTCAGCAGGACCTCGACAGTATTGTTGACGCGGCGGCGCAACTGGCGGAAAAACCGCTGCTGGTCGGCTCCGCCGGACTGAGCGAGGCGCTGGCGCAACATCTGGCGTTTCCGGCGCCCTGTCGCGCGTTGCTGGCGGTGATTGGTTCGATGAGTGAAATCGCTCAATTACAGATTAAGGCGGTCAGTCAGCGGCCGGACGTCACGCTGATTGACCTGGATATCGCCGGATTGCTGGCGACCGGCGACGACACGCTGGCGCAAACGTGCCGGCAGGCGGCGGCGGTGTTGGCGGCGGGCCGCCACTGCGTGATTCGTACCTGTCACGACGATAACCAGCGATTTGAAGTGGACCGTCTGTGCCAGCGCTACGGTATGAGCCGTCAGCAACTGGGAGACACGATCAGTCGCCGGCTGGGCGAGCTGACGCGGCAAATTGTGCAGCGTCAGCGGCCGGGCGGGCTCTATTTATCCGGCGGGGATATCGCCATTGCCGCGGCGACCGCATTGCAGGCCAGCGGATTCCGCATCAATGGACAGATTGCATCCTGCGTACCCTGGGGGCGTCTGCTGGACAGTCTGGTAGGCGATATTCCCGTGATGACGAAAGCGGGCGGGTTTGGCGATGAGGCCACCCTGCTAAATGTTTTGCGATTTATTGAGGAGAGCGCGTGTGAGTAAAATTATTGCGGTAACTATGGGCGACCCGGCGGGCATCGGCCCGGAAATCATCATCAAATCGTTGGCCGAAGGTGAACTGTCCGGCGCGCCGGCGGTGGTGGTGGGCTGTGTACAGACGCTGCGCCGCATTCTGGCGTTAGGCGTCGTGCCGCAGGTGGAACTGAACGAGATTACGCGTCCTGCCGAAGCGCGTTTTGCGCCTGGCGTTATCAACGTGATCAACGAACCGCTGGCCGATCCGCAGGGCCTGAAAAAAGGGGTGGTGCAGGCGCAGGCCGGCGATCTGGCGTATCGTTGCGTGAAACGCGCCACCGAACTGGCGATGGCGGGCGAGGTACATGCCATTGCTACCGCGCCGCTGAACAAAGAAGCGCTGCACTCCGCCGGGCATCTCTATCCGGGGCACACCGAACTGCTGGCGAAGCTGACCAACAGCCGCGACTACGCGATGGTGCTGTACACCGACAAACTGAAGGTAATCCACGTTACTACCCATATTGCGCTGCGCAAATTCCTGGATACGCTGAATCGTGAGCGGGTGGAAACCGTGATTGCGATGGCGGACACCTTCCTGAAACGCGTCGGCTACCAGGCGCCGCGCATCGCCGTGGCCGGGGTGAACCCGCACGCGGGCGAAAACGGCCTGTTCGGCGACGAAGAGATCACCATCGTCGGCCCGTCCATCGAGGCGATGAAAGCCAAAGGCATCGACGCCTACGGCCCGTGCCCGCCGGATACCGTCTACCTGCAGGCGTACGAGGGGCAATACGACATGGTGGTGGCGATGTACCACGATCAGGGGCACATTCCGCTCAAGCTGCTGGGCTTTTATGACGGCGTGAATATCACCGCCGGGCTGCCGTTTATCCGCACCTCCGCGGACCACGGCACCGCGTTTGATATCGCCTGGACAGGTAAAGCGAAGTCTGAGAGCATGGCGATCTCTATCAAATTAGCGATGCAACTGGCCTGATAGAATCGCAGAGTATATACCCTAAATAATTCGAGTTGCAGAAAGGCGGCAACCGAGTGAGTCCCCAGGAGCTTACATGAGTAAGTGACTGGGGTGAGTGACAAATCGGCGTAAGCCGATTTGAACGCTGCTAGCAGCGGCCCCGAAGGGGCGAGGCCCATGAAATGGGGCGATTAACGCAGCCAACGCATCTGCAACTTGAAGTATGACGGGTATGATTTTTTTGAATACGTCGTGGGGCACACACATTGACTGATACGTTGCGTGTAAATGGAGAACGAGTGAAAGGACAAAGCCGTCTCGATCAGATTCTGGACTATCTGAAAAGCCATAATCTGGTGACGGTGGATGAACTTGTGACGGTCATTGATGCGTCCCCGGCGACGATTCGCCGCGATTTGATCAAGCTGGACGAGCAGGGCGTCATCAGCCGTAGCCACGGCGGGGTGACGCTCAACCGCTTTATCCCTTCCCAGCCGACCACCAATGAAAAGCTGCAGCGCAATCTGTCGGAAAAACAGGCCATTGCGCGGCAGGCGGCGTCGCTGGTGCAGCCCGGCAACGCGGTAGTGCTGGATGCCGGCACCACCATGCTGGAGCTGGCGCGCAATTTAACGCATCTGCCGCTGCGGGTGATCACCGCCGATTTGCAGATCGCGCTGTTTCTCTCCGAGTTCAAGCAGATCGAAGTGACGATCATCGGCGGGCGCATCGACGACAGCAGTCAGTCCTGCATCGGTGAGCACGGTCGCCGTTTACTGCGCAGCGTCTATCCAGACATCGCCTTTATCAGTTGCAACTCCTGGAGTCTGGAGAAAGGCATCACCACGCCCACCGAGGAAAAAGCCGGCATCAAGCAGGATCTGGGCACGAACGCCAGCCGCCGGGTGTTGCTGGCGGACAGCAGCAAATACGGCGCTTACTCGCTGTTCTGTGTGTCGCCGTTGTCTGAACTGACCGATATCATCACCGACAGCGATTTGCCGCCGGAGGTGGAGCGCCAGCTGCGGGCGCAGCCGTTCAATCTGCAACTGGTGAACGTGGCGGGCCGCTGACCGGCGGCTTTGCCTTTATTCTCTATTTCCCTTTATTCCCCATTTTCCCTTTACTCTCTATTTCTCTTTATTCCCCATTTTCCCTTTACTCTCTATTTCTCTTTACTCTTGCGTTGCTCTTCACTCTCTTTTCCCTTCGTTGTCTTGCCCGTTTTGATTTCCTCCGGCTCATGCGTACGGCGACTTTGGTTGCCGGAAATCGGCATATGTTCCACCGCGATAGTGTGTCAGGATGACTGCTTATACCATCAGGCTACAAGGAGATAAGCATGGGGATTACCCGCCTGAATCACGCGGTGCTGTATGTGTCCGACGTGGAGAAAAGCACCGCATTCTACCGCGATACATTAGGTTTTCGCCCCAAGCCGGGCGGCAGTCAGGCCGTGTTTACCCAGGCGGCGGAATCGGATAACGATCATGATCTGGCGCTGTTCGCCAAGAATCTCGGTCAGCAGCGGGCCGGCGTGTTTCGCGCCCGCGGCGAGCAGCCCGGCGAACATGAGCCGCCGGCGGGGTTGTACCATCTGGCGTGGGAAGTGGATACGCTGCATGAACTGAAGCGGATTCGTGACCGGCTGGCGCAAGACGGGCGGCTGGGGCTGGAGGAAGACCACGGCGTACACAAGAGCGTGTACGGCCACGACCCGGACGGCCTGCTGTTTGAGGTCACCTGGTTTATTCCCGCCGACCAACTGACGGACGCGGACCGCGATCACCAGGGCATTCAGCCGCTGGACTTCGAGCGCGAACTGGCGCGTTTCGGTTGATTGATGACGTTTCGGTTGATTAATGAATAGTTAAAAAGCTGAGGCACGGCTGCCTCAGCGTAGCGCTGCGGTTATTTATCCCACTTGGCTTTGGGCGGAACATAGGACAGTGCGCTATCCAGCACCGCTTCCGGGCGGTCGGAAACAATCAGCATGTCGAGGTACTCTTTTTTCATGAAGCCTTCGGTGACGATCTTGTTCACGAAGGTGATGTATTCGTCGTAATAGCCATTCACGTTGAACAGGATGCAGGGCTTGTGATGAATGCCCAGCTGCGCCCAGGTCCACTGTTCGATGATCTCTTCGAGCGTA
The DNA here is from genome assembly GCF_003049805.1 of Dickeya sp. Secpp 1600. Lineage (NCBI taxonomy): Bacteria > Pseudomonadati > Pseudomonadota > Gammaproteobacteria > Enterobacterales > Pectobacteriaceae > Dickeya > Dickeya sp. Secpp 1600. The sequence continues at coordinate 4,247,265 of NZ_CP023484.1, read as the reverse complement.
CCGGCGCCGCCCGGCAGCGCGATGAATACATCCGACAGTTCGGCCATTTTCGCTTTGCGTTCATGCATATCCGCGGTGATGACCAGCTCCGTCAGTTTCGGGTGGGCAATCTCTTTTTCCACCAGATGTACGGGCATGACTCCGGTCACGGAGCCGCCGTGCTGCAACGCGGTATCCGCCACCAGCCCCATCAGGCCCACTTTGCCGCCGCCGTAGACAATACCGGCCTCTTTCCCGACCAGATATTGAATAAGTTTTTCGGTTTCCTGCTGATAAATATTGTTATTGCCAGGCGCGGAACCACAGAATACGCAGAAATTTAACATATATTCCCTTTTAGTCAGGCGGTGCCAGCAATGAAATAAATCCAGAGTCTGGCGCTGCGGGCAAATATACCGGAGAGCAATGAGGGTACTGGAAGTGTCAGGGGCAATCAAGCGATGTTATTCAGCGAGAAATAGCCGGTAATATATTCTTCATGCTTCAGGTTGTCGGTGTGATAAATGATAAGCGAAATAATAATCTACTGGTTTTAAAATAAACTCTAACTGGTTTCGTTAATTATTATTTGGATGGTTTATGAGAGCGATTCACCGCCTGACAGCGGTATCGCGCAAGCATATATCCGTCATCCTGTGCGTTGGTTCCCCAGCCACCTGCTGATGCTGGTGACTGGGGATTCGCTGCGTCGCCGCGGTGTTACTGGCAGTAGCGCGATAGATAGGCTTCCATCCGGCGAACCTGTTCGGCGTGCTGAGGTCGCTGGCGCATCACCTGCAGGATATCCGCGATGGTGGTCAGCGCGGACACGCGGAATGTGTTTTCCTGTCGAACGCTTTCCAGCGCATATCGCCCGCTGTCGTCCGCTTCCTGCCGGTCGATAGCCACAATATAGTCGGTGATGACGCCTTGTTGCTCCGTTACCCGTTCGCGTGTTTCCGCTACGGTTTTGCCGGAGGTCATGACGTCATCCAGCACGATCAGCGGCTGGTTGGCGATATCGGCGCCGATGGTAATGCCGCCGTCGCCGTACTGCTTCGCTTCCTTGCGATTGAAGACGTAGCTGATACCCGGTTTACGTCCGGATAACGCCAGCGCGGTGGCGATCGCCAATGGAATGCCTTTATAGGCCGGGCCATAAATAATATTCGCGGAGATATTTTCCCGCAGAATATATTCAGCGTAGAAGTTTGCCAGCGTATTGAGCTTTTCTGCTGAGGAGAACCGGCTGAAATTGAAAAAATAAGGGCTTTGTCGTTTGGATTTTAGCGTGAAGTCGCCAAAAATAATGATCTCGGCGTCAACAATAAATTTGGCGATGCGCGCTGATAAATCACTCATAGTAACTTCCTTTTATTGAAGATAAATGACGAATGCCTTGCTGGTCCATAATTTCCCGCAGTTGCCGCAGCATGGTGTAAATAATGCCGGGGCCGTGATAGACAAACGACGTTAATATTTGCACCAGATCGGCGCCGCGAATAATGCGGTCGTAAATATCCTGCCCGGTGAACAGGCCGCCGGAGGCGATAATCGCCAGTCTGTTTTTAGCCAGCGGATAGACGCGTTCCAGCATCTGTTCCGACAGCTTTTTCAGCGCCAGGCCGGACAAGCCGCCGCCAAGCGAGCGGGCTTGCGGGTGGTCGATGCTCTCTCTTTGCGTGGTGGTGTTGCTGACGATAATCCCATCCACCTGATGCTCGATGAGCAGTTCAATCAGGTCATGAACGGCGCTGTGTTCCATGTCGGGCGAGAGCTTGAACAAGATTCTGGCCGGTGCCGACGACGCCTGCCGGAGGGACTGGACCGTCGCCAGTACCGGACGCAGGTGCTTTTCGTCGACCAGACTGCGCAGGCCCGGCGTATTGGGCGACGAGAAATTGAGAGTGATGAAATCTACCTGTTCCATCAGCCTCGATGCGCAGGTCGCATAATCTTGCAGCGGATCGTCGCTGTGTTTGTTTTTGCCGATGTTGATCCCCACCGGCGTGTCGCGTCGAACCTGAGCCAGATTGGCGGCAACGTAATCCAGCCCGCGGGAGTTGAAGCCATACTGGTTGATCAGGCTCTGCTGTTTGGGAAACCGGAACAGCCTCGGCTTGGGGTTGCCCGGCTGCGGCAAAGGCGTCACCGCGCCCGCCTCGACGAAGGAAAACCCCAGCGCCGCCAGCGCATTCACGGCTTGTGCATCTTTGTCAAAACCGGCCGCCAGCCCAATCGGGTGCGAAAAATGCCTACCCAGCAACGGTTGCGACATACCGGCCGTCAGCTCGGCCGACAGCGTTCCTGCGCGGATGCGCGGCGCATAGCGCAGTCCGTTGATGGCGCAACGGTGTGCGAATTCCGGCGGCAGACGGCGCAGCACGTGGGTAATCAGGCGATGAAGGTGCTCAGTCATAATCGTACGGATTGAAATGGGTGATGTGATGCTGCAGCGCCGGTCTGTCGAGCAGCGCGACCCCTTTGCGCTGTAGCCAGTCGCGATCGTAAAGGCTATCCAGATAGTTGACGCCGGTGTCCGGCGCGACCACGACCACGCTGTTGATATCGCTGCGTTGCAGCGCAACCAGACCGGCGAAGAGCACCAGACCTGCCGACCCGCCCAACAACAGCCCGCGGCTGGCGGCAATCTCGTGACACATCGAAATCGCCAGTTGGTCCGGCACTTTCATGATGTCGTCGAATTGCTCCAGCGCCGTATTGTCTGACCGCCAGGCCAGCCCGATGCCGTTGAGCAGATAAGGCCGAAACTGGCCGCCCAGCACGGCGGAGCCGACGACATCGCAGGCCAGTACTTTCTTGCCGGGGTGGCGCGCCTTGATGCCTTTGGCGATGCCGGAAAGATGACCGCCGGTGCTGACGCAGCCCACCAGCATGTCGAACGCCAGATCGTCAAATTCACCGGCGGTATTGGCTTCGTGATAGGCGGGATTGTCAGGGTTGTCGTACTGATTCGGCCAATAGGCGTTCGGGAGCCGGTTCAGCAGTTCTTTGACTTTTTCGATGCGCCGGGATTGGTAACCGCCGCTGGCGTCCGGCTCGGTAACGCAAATCACCTCGGCGCCGTAGGCTTTGAACCAGTTGAGCGTGGTTTGCGAAATTTTCGGGTCAACGACCACCATGACCTTGATGCCCAGCGAGGCGCCGATCATCGCCAGCGACTTGCCCAGATTACCCGAGGTGGATTCGACGATGACGCCGTCCCGTTTCAGCCGCCCGTCCGCCAGCGCCTGACTGATAAGTCCCCAGGCGGTGCGATCCTTGATGCTCAGATTAGGATTGAACTGCTCCAGTTTGATGTAGCAGGATTTTCCTGCCGGCACGAAATCATGCTGCAACCGATAGACCGGGGTGTGACCGATCAGTTCGTGAGTATGGTTGACGATCTGAGTGTGGTTGACGGTCTGGGTAGGGTTAACGGTCTGGGTATGGTGTTCGCTCATAGTGACATTCCTTTAATGACAGTCCATTCAGGCGCCCATTCGCGGGTCAGGCAGATATTGTGCTGGCGGGCAACCAGCAGCGGAGATTCAATGTGCAGCGCCCCGGTGCCAAACTGGTAGTAGGGCGTTTCGACGGACAGGACCATGCCTTCTTCAATCGGCGTCGTGTCGTTGGGGCCCAGCAGCGGCAGTTCATACGGCTCCAGCCCGATGCCGTGTCCGACGTGATGGCGGCGGTAGTGAAACAGGCCTCTGCTGTTAATCTTGTCCATCACCATATGAAAGACGTCCCGCCCCGTCATACCGGGTTCAATCTGTTGCAGCGCGAGGTCCATGCCTTGCTTCAGCGCGCCGTACTTTTCCCGGTACTCCTCGTTGTCGTGATCGAAAATCACGGTGCGGGCGATATCGGACCAGAACCCCTGATAACTGGCGTCGGCGTCGAACCAGAGTACGTCGCCGCGTTGCAGACGGTTCTCCACGCGAGGCAGGCGTTGCCCGCCGACGGCATGCCGACCGATTTTCAACATCGTAAGATCGGGAATGCTGCCGTCGCCCGCCAGCGAGGCATTGAATAGCCGGACGATTTCGGTTTCCGGCATGCCGGCGTGTACGTGCTCGCAGACATGGCGCACGGCTTTTTCGTTGTTGATGGCGGAGGCGGACAACTGTTCGATTTCAAACGTAGTTTTGACCTGCCGGGTGCGGCGCAGCATGGCGGAAAACGGCACAAAGCGGATCGCCGGGAATGTGCGTTGCAACGTGAGCAGCGTCATGGCGTGCAGGCCGTCTTCGTCGATGCCGATTCGGCGCATTTCGGGGGAAATCAGCGCGGCGACAGCCTGTATTAACGCGGTTTCCGCATCGGCGAACGCCGTGTTCTGGCAGGAATACAACTGCAGGCGTCGTTCCTCATCGTTGAGCATGACTTCATCGTTCGGCTCACGGAAAAACGTGCCGTAGGTATGCACCAGCCCGATGTCGCTCGGACTATCCAGCACCTGATCGATTTCGCCGATCGCATGCACCAGGTGGATCTGCCCGACGTTGCTGGCGGTAATCATGACGTAGCATTCGCCCTGATAAGGCCGCAGCGTTTTCACTACGGGCATAAAGCCGGAAAAATATTTGATGTTCTGCGCCGTTGCGGCGATAACCATCTCAACATCATGCTCTTGCATGATGCTTTTTAGACGATTTGAATGATAAATCATATTGTCACCTGATAAATGCGGTCACCAGAGGCGCTACCTCAACATCGCCGGAAGTAATATATTTCACCTGTTCAATTTCATTATCCGGCCGAATATTCAGTGACGCCGACGTCGTAAAACAATGCAGCAGCGTGTCGTCGGAATAATCATGTGATGGACCGATAACGCTGCGCAGATACGTCATGTCTTCTTCGCGTAACTGGATATTCAATTCTTCCTGCAATTCCCGAATTAATGCGGTGCGAATATTCTCTCCGTCATTAATTTTGCCGCCCGGCAGATACCAGACATTCTTATTTCGGGGTTTTACGACCAGCAATTGATTATTCAGATAATGAACCAGGCAGGCGCATCTAATCATGGTTTCTCTCCTGGCAGGATGAATGCAGCAGTTGATCGAGCGCCGCGAGGAGATCCCGTTTGTCATATTCCTGATGATGTTTGGCGGCAATACGCAGCGGATCGCCGGCGTGGTAGATTTCATACACCATTTGTCGCTGGCCGAAGCCGTCGCCGGTCAGGTCCCAGCCCAGATTCAGCAGCGCGGTCCGGTATGGATCGAACAGTTCGTCCTGCTGCTGCGGCGGCAGAACGCCCAGCGTGACGGCATCGGGAATCGATAGCATCGAACCCGCGCACAGCGACTGGATGGTTTGCTGCATGTCTTTGTACCATAAAGGGAAATGGTAGCGGATCGCCTGAATGGCGCTGATGTCGGGGTTGCAGACGCCGTGGTCGTCGATGGTCGCCGCGTTTTCGGCAAGCTGGATAGCGCCTTTGAGCAAATCAAGGCTGGTGGTCATACGCCCCAACTTCTCCTGCACGTGCAGGAACCGGTCCAGCCCCAGCGTTTGCGCAATGCGGGTGGCGACGCCGGTCAGCAATTCGGCTTTGGCTTGCCCCCGGATGATGCCCTGATGGCCGGTATGGTTGCGGGCCTTGGTTCTGTCGTAGAACGCGTTGGATTTCTCCACGTCGCGGAAAATCAGCACCCGTTCCCAGGGCACCTGAACGTTATCCAGCAGCAGCAGGCAGTCGATTTCATCAAACAGATTGGCGATGGGATGGTCGAGCGGCGAGTGTTCCGGATAGGTCAGGGTTTTGCGGCACAGCATCCTGAGATTGGGGTCGGTGACATCAAGGGTAAAGGCGATGGCGAAGTCTTTGTCGTTCTCGGTCAGGCCGGGCATGTTAAAGATCAGCACTTCGTCGGAAACCGGCGTCAGCGTGGCGATCATCTTGGCGCCGCTGACGGTAATGCCGTTGCTGTCGTAGTGGGTTACCCTGACGCCGGCGGATGGGCTGCGCAGTTCGGACAGCGCGCGGCTGCGGTCCACCTGCGGATTGATGGCCGCATGCGAGACATACAGGTTATTCTCCCGGCAGTAGTCGTAATAACGGCGGGCGTTATGCGCGTAATCGCAATACTGGTCGCGTCCCAGCGCTTCCGCATGACTGGCGATGGCCGCAATCGCGCTGTTGATGAAGTCCGGCGTTCTGCCCAGCATGCCGTAGGAGGTGTCCGCCACCGCTTTGTAGGAGCGGCCTTTTTGTCTCAGGTCTTCAATGGAGCGGGGGATCAGCAGGCTGGCGGCGTACTCGTGATTAACCAGATGTACGGCCGGGTCCTGCTGCTGTAATTCATAATAGCGATTGATAAACCGAATAGCGCCGCAGAACATGGGATGTCGGGAGAGATGACTGACCGGTTCGCCATTAACATAAACATTCCGGGGTTTTTGCATCCTCTGTAGATAATCAGACATAAATCCTCTGTTAAATTCCGTTTCGGTAAAACCGTGAATAGGGACGAGAATTGTCCCTGCCTTCAACAATGAATAATTGTCTCTTTCATCAATCGATATACCCGTCATGCTTCAGGTTGCTGGTGCGTTGTTCAACACGCAGGCGTGTTGCCCCGCAACGTGAATTAGTCAGGTATAAAACGCCAATAATCCATCATGTCTGGAAATATCCGACATGGCGGCGTGTTTCAGGGTGCTGGTTAAATATATGGGTGATGCAATGTTGCCTTATTGTAACGAAAGGCATACTACGCTTTTTTATTCGGAATGCAAACGGTTGCTTTTTTCGGGTAATAGAGGGATTTGAATAAATTAATATTTAAATTAATTTCTAATAAATGCTTTTATTATATTTTTATCGCGTGGGGTTTTTTATTTGGTTGATATAATTTGAAGGGTTTTTATTGCGTCGCCCGACGCTGCCGCCGGGCGAAATAAGAAAATAGCCGTGGCCGGTTTTATCCCGCTTACTTCATGCCTGCCGCAATGGTGTCGACGTTGTGTTTAAACGCGGCGGTGTAGGTAGCGGCCGGGCCGTTGCTGTCGGTCAGCGCTTCCGGATAGAGTTCGCCGCCCGGCTGCGCGCCGCTGGCGTCGGCGATCTGTTTCACCAGTCGCGGATCGGTCTGATTCTCGATGAAGTACAGTTTCACGTGCTCTTTCTTGATCTGATTGATCAGTTTAGCGACGGTTTTGCTGCTGGCTTCGGACTCGGTGGAGTAGCCGATCGGCGACAGGAAACGTACGCCGTAGGCGGCGGCGAAATAGCCGAAGGCGTCATGACTGGTCAGCACCTTGCGCTTTTCCTTCGGAATAGCGGAAAACGTTTGGGTGGCGTAGTCATCCAGTTGTTGTAGCTGCTGAATGTAGCTGTCGCCCTGTTTGCGGTAATCATCGGCGTGTTCCGGGTCGGCTTTGACCAGCGCATCGACGATATTGTGGGCGTAGGTGATGCCGTTTTTCATGCTGTTCCAGGCGTGCGGGTCGGTGACGGTTTTACCGTCTTCTTCCATTTTCAGGGTTTTGATGCCTTTGGAGGCGGTGATGACGTCGCCTTTGTAGCCGGAGGCTTTGATCAGACGGTCCAGCCAGCCTTCCAACCCGAGGCCGCTGACGAACACCACGTCGGCCTGCGACAGGGTTTTGCTGTCTTTCGGCGACGGTTCGAACTCATGCGGGTCGCCGTTCGGCTGCACCAGGTCGGTCACGTGCACGTGCTGGCCGCCAATCTGGCTGACCATGTCGCCCAGTACCGAAAAACTCGCCACCACATTCAGATCTTTCGCCATCGCCAGCGGGCTCAACAACAGGCTGGACAGCGCCATAACCAAAACAGAACGTTTCATCTTTTCCCTCTCAGTGTATTTGTGACGGACAATGTATTTATGACAGACAGCGTGTCATGCAAAAACCATCAAATATCAGCGGCGCGTACGCAACATGCCGCCATTCGAGCCGAACAGTACCGAAAAACAGAACAACAGCGTGGTAGTGAGGATCACCGCCGGGCCGGCCGGCAGGTCGGCGTAATAAGACCAGGTTAGCCCCACCAGACTGGCGCAGGCGCCGATGCCCACCGCCACCATCAGCATGACCGGCAGGCGCTGGCTCCAGAAGCGGGCGCAGGCGGCGGGCAGCATCATCATGCCGACCGCCATCAGCGTGCCGAGCAACTGGAAGCCCGCCACCAGATTCAGCACCACCAGCGACAGAAACAGACCGTGGATCAAGGCGCGCGAGCGGCGCGACAGGATCTTCAGGAAGGTGACGTCAAACGATTCGATCACCAGCGCCCGGTAGATCAACGCCAGCACCAGCACCGAGCAGGAACTGATGACGCCAATGGTGATCAGCGCGTCGGCGTCGATGGCCAGAATCGATCCGAACAGCACATGCAGCAGGTCGACGCTGGAACCGCGCAGCGACACCAGCGTCACCCCCAGCGCCAGTGAGCCGAGATAAAACCCGGCGAAACTGGCGTCTTCCTTCAGTTCGGTGTGACGGCTGACCACGCCGGACAGCATCGCCACCGCCAGCCCGGCGATAAACCCGCCCACGCCCATCGCCACCAGCGACATGCCGGAAATCAGGTAGCCGATCGCCACGCCGGGCAGCACCGCGTGAGACAGCGCATCGCCGATCAGACTCATGCGGCGCAGCAACAGAAAACAGCCGAGCGGCGCCGCGCTCAGGGTCAGCGCCAGACAGCCCACCAGCGCCCGGCGCATGAAACCAAAATCGCCGAACGGTTCGGTCAATAAATGAATCAGCATCATGGCACCAGCCTCAGTTGCGGCGGCATAGCTGTTTGCAAAGATGTTGTTGCTTGCAAAGGCGTGGTTACGCCGGTTGTGGACGACAGCACCTCGCCGCAGTCGCCCCAGCGGTGGCCTTCCGGGTGGAGCATCAGCACGCGGGGGAAGTGGGCTTCCACCTGTTCCAGGTCGTGCAGCACCGCCAGAATGGTGCGGCCTTCCTGATGCAATTGCCGGATCACCGTCAGCAGTGCGCGGGTGGTCTGGGCATCAATGCCGGTGAAGGGCTCATCCAGCAGGATCACAGGCGACTGCATCACCAGCAGCCGGGCAAACAGGACGCGCTGCAACTGGCCGCCGGAAAGCGTGCCGATGTGCGCCTGCGCGAATTCCGCCATGCCGACGGTATCCAGCGCATTGAGCGCGTTTTTGCGCCATGCGCCGGAAATGCGCCCGAACATGCCGCAGTGCGGTACGCACCCCATCAGCACCAGATCGTTGACGCTGAGCGGAAACTGGCGGTCGAACTCGGTCAGTTGCGGCAGGTAGCCCAGTTGGCGGCGCGCCTGCGGAGCCATGCAGAAATGACCGCCAAGCGGCGGCAACAAACCGGCCAGAGTTTTAAGCAGGGTGGATTTACCGGTGCCGTTGGCGCCGACGATCGCGGTCAGCGAACCGCTGTCAAAACAACCGTCCAGCGTGCCCAGCGGGGGCTGGCCGGTATAGCCGAACATCAGTGTATGTAGTGTTATCGAGTGTGGTGCAATCATGCCAGCGTCACCGCCCAGGAAATCAGACCCCATAACAGCGCCAGCACAACACCGGCGATACCCAGCCGGGCAAAAGCGGAAAAAGCGTAAAGACTGGTCACAGTATCCTCCATCATTATCGTTATAATATAACATAACGATTTTGCGCCAGCCGACGAGAGGTAAAAAAATGTGTCTGAATCGTAAGGCGGCAAGCCGACGAAGAAAACGTCGTGGCGAAAGGCGTTATCGAGGAATTTCAATGTATTGACGTCGCTGCCCGGCCCTGTAACGCCTTACGGCACGATCGAGATCACATATTTTGTCGCATTTTATTTTTTGAATTTGCCCGCATTCAGGAGGAACCTCGTTGTTTCTTTTTGTATATAACGGATGGAGTCGAGAGTGAACATTCGGGTTAGGTATCAACTGGCTGCCGTATTGGCGGCCGCGCTATTTGGGGGCAGCGTCGCGCAGGCGCAGGATAAAATTCAGTTAACCTATGCCGGGTCGATGGGCGTGGTGATGGACAAGGCGTTGGGGCCGACGTTCGCCAAAAAAGAGAACCTGACCTATCAGGGACAGGGGCAAGGCGCGTACGGTATGGCGCGCCTGCTGGCCAGCAAGAAGGTGGTGGCGGACGTATTCGTGTCGATCACGCCGGGGCCGATGCAGATTCTGAAAGACGCCGGACTGATCGACGACGCCATCCCGGTCGCCAGTACCCGTATGGTCATCGCCTACAACCCGAAAAGCCCGTTTGCCGCCAGACTGGCGGCGTCCGATAAGGCGAAAAACAGTGATTGGCTGAGCGTGTTGCAAGACAAATCGCTGAAATTCGGCCGCACCGATCCGTATAACGACCCACAGGGACAGAATATCGTCTTCACCATGCTGCTGGCCGAGAAGTACTACCATCAGCCGGATGCCGCCAAAAAGGCGCTGGGCGAGGTGCAGAACCCGGCGCAGGTGTTCATGGAAGGCGGGCTGCTGACCCGGCTGGAATCCGGCCAGATCGACGCCACCTCCGGTTACGAAAGCGCGGTACGCTCCGCCAAACTGCCGTATGTGTCGCTGCCGGATGAGATCAACCTCAGCAACCCGGCGATGTCGAAACAGTGGTATGACACCGTTAGCTTCACCATCAAAGACAGCGCGGGCAAAGATCAGGTGCTGCACACCCAGCCGCTGGTGTTCTACGCCGCGGTGCTGAAAAACGCGCCCGATGCGGCGCAGGCCCGTAAATTCGTCGACTTTATGTTAAGCGCGGAAGGGCAGGCGCTGTTCCGCCAGAACGGCTACGACGTTCCGAAAGGAACCGCGCTCTACGCCGCGAAGTAACCGCCGCGATGGCGTTTTGGCTGGCGATACCGGCACTGCTGCTGTTGGCGGTGCCGTTTGTCACGCTGCTGGGCATTACGCCGTGGCATCATTTCCAACTGGCGTGGGGCGACGGCGACGCTATCGCCGTTTCCGTCTGCCTCGGCCTGCTGTCGATCGCGCTGGTGATACTGCTGGGGTTGCCGGTGGCGCTCTGGCTGGCGCGCGCGAATAGCTCTCGCCGCCGCTGGCTGGTGGAACTGCTGGTGATGATCCCGCTGCTGACGCCGCCGCTGGCGATGGGCATCCTGCTGGTGTCGGTGTACGGACCGTACAGTCCGATCGGCGGTCTGTTATCCCGCGTCGGGCTGGCGCTGGTGAATAACCCGGCGGCGTTCGTGACGGCGCAGGTGTACGGGGCTTTGCCTTATTTCATCACCGCGGCGCGCTCCGCTTTCGCCGGTATTCCGGCGGCGGTGGACGAGGCCGGACGCATTCTGGGGGCCACCGCCTGGCAACGCCTGCTCTACCTGACCTTGCCGCAGGCCGCTTCCGGGCTGGCGGCGGCTGTCGCCATCGCCTGGGTGCGGGCGATGGGCGAATTCGGCATCGTGATGATTTTCGCCTATTTTCCACAAGGCATCCCGGTGAAGCTGTATATCAACCTGCAAAATGACGGCGTGGACGCGGTGTACGCACTGGTGTGGCTGCTGCTGGCGATGACGTTGCCGCTGCCGTTGCTCTGTCTGCGCTGGGCGACGCAGCGACAGGCGCGTGCGTGAGGTATCAGCGGTGTGAACGTCAGGCGTAGAGCGCGTAACGGTTGACGGCGATCAGCCGCGCGCCGTCCAGCGCGTCGCCGGCGGGCGGCGACAGCCGCTGTTGCCATGCTTCGGCCAGCCAGGGACGGATATGCAAACCGATGCTGCCCATCAGCGACAGGCGGGGCGGTTCATGTTTCGCCACCGCAGTGAGCAGCCCTTCAATTTCACGGGCGGTCTGTTGCAGCAGGCTGGTCGCCAGCGCATCGCCCTGACGGGCGCAGTCAAATACCGGTCGGGCGAAACGGGCGTAATCGCCCGGCTTGGCCTGATTCAGCCAGTCCGTCGCTTGCGCGTCGCCGTCAAACGGCAACGCCTGCTGGCGGCTTAATGCCGACGGCGCCGCCCAACCCTGTTTGACCCCCCAGAGATATTGCAGCGCCGCCAGCCCGAGACGCGCGCCGCTGCCCTGATCGGAAATCGGAAATTCGTGGCCGCCGTAAGCGGTGATGGCGCGTTGATGCCACGCCAGCCCGCACGAGCCGGTGCCGGCGATCACCACCCCGGCGTCTGCTCCCTGATTTACCGCCAGACAGGCGCCCAGCGCATCGGTATTCAACACCTGCGCGGCGTAGGAATGCGGCAAAGCCAGAAACGCCTGATAAGCGCTGCGGTGCTCGGCGCCGGCCAGCGCCAGCCCGACGTGCAGACGCGGGCTGTCCTGCTCGCCCAATCCGCTGTGTTTCAGCGCCTGCATCAGCGCGTCGTCCACCGCCTGACGCACCGTTTCCACGCCCAGCAGCAGATTGGCGCGACCGCCGCCGCCCTGACCGAGCGGCGTGCCGTCGGCCCGGTAAATCCGTGCCCGACAGCCGGTGCCGCCGCCGTCAACGCCGGCATAAAGCGTTTCACCAGCATAGGGTATGTCACTGGCATAAGGCGCGGCGGTCATGAGCGAGCCTCCTGCGTGAAATAAGGGAGACAGGCCGCCGCCAGCGCGCCGCTAAAGCAGACCTGCTCCGGCTGGCGTGCCTCAGACATGCGCAGCAGCGCCGCCAGTTCACGGGCGCTGCGTTTTAGCCGCGGCACCGCCAGCGGGTCGTCCGGCTGCGCGAGAATATCGGCCGCCAGCTCGGCGTAATCACCGGCCTGCGCCTGCTTCGACCAATCCACCACCTGTTCGATGTGGTTGTCGAAACGAGCAAACAGCGTGCCGGCCAGCGGCGTGAGCGGCGTCATACCTTCCACCGCCTGCAGCATCGCCTGCACGCCCCACAGCCCGAGCCGCGCCTGACTGGCCGGGTCGCCCACCGGAAACAGGCTGCCGCCGTAGCGTTGCAGCCGACCTTGCCGCCAGCACAGCAGCCGGGTGAAGGTGCCGGTCACCACCAAAAAACGGTCTTCATCCGGCCACCGTTGCTGGCAGAGGTCGTTTTCCGTCTGCCAGTCGAACGGCGTGTCGCCATCGATGGGCAGGTGAATCAGCTGGCGTTTCATATCCCTCCGTTACTGGGCTTTCTGCTGCTGACGGTTGGCGGCGATGGTCTGATTGAGCCGTTTCACGTCGTTTTCCGTCAGGCGCAGATACTCGTCGTAGGACACCTGATTGTTCAGGTACTGGGTAAAACGGGTCAGGATAATCGGGTACAGCTCGTTGCCGCCCAGACTTTCCATTTTCTCCCAGTCGAACACGTAGGCCGGGATGTTGGCGATCTCGGCGCGGGCGGTGTTCAGCCCGTCGATCACGTGCTGATCCTTGGTCTGGTAATGCAGATCCGGAATGTCGGCGCCGACGATGATATTAAAGTGCTCGGCAATGTCTCGCTGGTTGGCGTCGCTGCCCAGCCATTCCATGAATTCCGCCACTTCTTTCGGATGCTTGGTGGTCTTGAACGGCATGATGAAGGTGGCGCCGCCCATCGAGATACATTTTTCCTTACAGGGAGCGGGCAGCATTTTCCAGTCGAAGCCGTTGCCGATCTGCTTGCTGAACTGGTTCAACTGCCAGTTGCCGGAGAAGTAGGTGACGATGTTGCCGTTCACAAAGTCGTCCGCCATGCTCTTGTACTGACCGCCGCCGGCGGCGCCCCACATTTCACGCGGGAAGATGCCTTCGTCCGACCAGCGCTTCAGATCCTTGATCCACACCTGCGCAGCGGCGTCCGGGAAGTTGATCAGGCCGTCTTTGTCGTAGCGCGTACCGTAGGAGTAGGCCGGGCCGGAGAAGCGAAAACCACTGCGGTCAATGGTGAAGGGAATGGCGACGCCGGTTTTTTCCGCCACCTGTTTCGACGCCTGCATCAGCTGCTCCAGGGTGTAACCTGGTTGCGGCAGCGGCACGCCGGCCTGCTGGAACAGGGTCACGTTGACGAACGGCAGGTCGGCGGTCCAGGAGGCGACGAAGCCGGGCAGGGCGTTATCCTTGTGTACCCCTTTGATGCGCATGATTTTTTCAATACTGGCGCCGTAGCGTTTTTCAAAACCGGCCGGGTCGGCCAGATAAGGGCGCAGGTCGAGCGTGTAGGAGAGCAGGCCCATCTGGGTGGTTTTGGCGATATCCGGCCCCAGACCGGCGGCCAGTTGCATCGGCAACTGGGTTTGCAGCGCGTTGTAGCCGGTGCTGACGAAATTCACGTCGATGTGATCGTTGCTTTGTGAAAACGTCTTGACCTTCTGTTCCATGAAATGGACCAGCTCCGGGTCGTCGTCGCTGTATAAAAAGGTGATTTGCGTTTTGGCGGCAATAGCATTGCTGCTGGCAAAAGCGCCCAGCGTCATACAGGAAAATAACAGCGCGTGCTGATAGCGATTCATCATACTCTCCCACCCATATGGATATATATATACCCGTCATACTTCAAGTTGCCGGTGCGTTGGCTTCCCTCGCTCACCCCAGTCACTTACTTATGTAAGCTCCTGGGGATTCACTCGGTTGCCGCCTTCCCGCAACTCGAATTATTTTGGGTAGCCCCGTCATACTTCAAGTTGCTGGAAGTTGCAGGCGCGTTGGCTTTATTACTCCGGGTATATTCGACAGCCCTGATGCGTTATGCAAATTTGCATGAATAGCCTATTCAGCGACTAATCATGAACAAAAATAGCGTTCTTTTTTGTGAAGCATATTAAATATATTTCGACTCATGGCTGAGTCAACGTCTTTTTGTGATAAGAATCGCATATTGTTCACGCGATAATTTACTCTATAATGCAAAAATACGATGTTAAGTGCAAATTACCAATGTATGCAAATTTTGCATTAATTGCCGTTGATTTCCGGGTTGGGCACTGGAAAGTTGCATTGCGCCAAATAAAGGCGGCGAGCGCACAATAACGGTGCAAATAAATACAACGGTGCAAATAAATGCCATAAGGTATTTCTTATTCATTAGCATTTTTTATTTGGTAATGCGTTTTCGATATTTCATTTATTCGCTCGCGCGGTAACAAGGATTCGCCATGAATATCGGTTGGGTGTTAAAGAAAAATAGCGTGATTAACCGGTTTATGATTACCGAACTGGAGGAAAAATATTATCCTGCCGAAGCGGACACCCTGCCGGATAATGTTAATTACCGCTTTATTAATGGCTTTGTGGATGTCGGCGTATTGCCTTGTCGGGTGCGGTTCCTGAAAGAAACCGCGCCGCGCGCCGTCAGCCTGCCGGAGCATCTCCGTTTTCATACGCTGTGGAGCGGCGGCGATGACAGCCAGTCGGTCAATTTCAGCGATTTCTGGCCTTGCCCCACCCATGTGCAGCGTTTTGCCCGCTGCTACCTGCACAGCGATAGCCTGCAACCGGCGCGTTTCCGGCTGTCTACCTGCGGCGGCGTGACCGTCTGGCTTAACGGCCGTCAGATCTGCCGGTTTACCCCGTTTAGCCGCAACACCGAACAACACTGTGAACTGACGCTACCGCTGCAACTGGGGCTGAATACGCTGGTGGTGCACGCCGAGGAGCTGTGCGAGCGTGATACCGACTACCTGTTCAGCCTGCGCTATCTTGATGAGCCGCCGCTGCGCTGGCAGGCCACGCCGGACGCCGCCTGCAGCGAACGTATACAGGCGCTGGACCGCTGGCTCAACAACCTGTCGCTGGTCGATAACCTGACCGACCGCGATACCCTGACGCTGCGGGCCGCCGCGCCGTTGCCGGAAGCGGCCAGCGTCAGTCATCGGCTGCTATGCAACGTCAACGAATCGGCGCCGGCCTGGCGGCAACAGCAATCGCTGGCGGCGGGCAACGCCGGCTGGCAGGTGACGCTGCCGACAGGGCTGGTGGGCTATTACGATCTGGTATGCAGCGCGGTGTGCGACGGCATCACGCTGAATCGCAGTATCAGCTTCGGCCGCCTGCCGACGCAGACCATGCCGTCGCTGCCGACGCTGGCCGCCCGGCGCGACTACCTGCTGCGCCACACCGCGCTGCACGGCTTCGAACGGATTGGCCGGGTGTTGGCTGCCTTCGCCACCGGCGAAGGGACGGCGAATATCATGCCTGCCCTCAATCAGGCGCTGCACAAGATCAGCCGCCGGGAAGACTGCGCCGACTTTCAACTGGTGCCGCTCATCTGGCTGTGGCAGCGCTATCAGGGCCAGCGGCTGACGGCGCATGACTGGCGGCGCGTGCGCAGCGTAATCCTCGGTTTTCGTTACTGGATCGACGAGCCGGGCAACGACACCATGTGGTTCTGGAGCGAGAACCATTGCCTCTGTTTCCACGTCGCGCAGTATCTGGCCGGGCAAAATTTTCCCGATGCGGTATTTGTGTGCAGCGGCCGTCGGGGCCGCGAGCAGCAGGCCATCGCCCGTCAGCGGCTGGATCGCTGGTTTGACGCCATTCTGGAACATGGGCTGGTGGAGTGGAACTCCGCCGCTTACTACCCTATCGATCTGATCGGGCTGGTGGCGCTAGCCGAGCTGGCCAGCGATGCAAGCCTGCGTGAACGCGCCCGCACCGTTATCGACCGTATCCTGCTGATGACCGCCTGGGTGCATCAGAACGGCGTGGCGGTCGGCACTATGGGCCGCGCCTACGATAAGGAACTGCGCTCCGGCATGTTGACCGAACTGTCCGGCCTGTGCGCGCTGGTGTGGGGCGAAGGCTGGTTGATTCCGCATTGCGCGGCGCTGCCGCTCCTGTGCCTGAGCCAGTATCAACCGCCTGACGAGACGCTCGCCATCGCCCACTGGCCGTCGCCGCAGGGCGCGCAGGCGCGCTGGGTGCAGGGGCTGAACCGCAGCGCCCGCGTGATTGCCTGGAAGCAGCAGGACGTGGCGTTTTCCTCGGTATTCGATCATCACCCCGGCCAGCCGGGGCACCAGCAGCATGTGCTGGATATCCGTCTTGGCCGGCATTACGCCGCCCGGCTGTGGGTCAACCATCCCGGCGAAGATCGCCCGGACGGCGTGCATCGCCCATCTTATTGGGCAGGCAACGGCCGCCTGCCGCACGTGATGCAGCATCGCAACCGCGCCTGGATGATTTTCGATTTGCAGCACGACCTGCGCCGCTGGACCCATCTTTACCTGCCGCGCGCCGCGCTGGACGAGGTGGTGGTGGACGCGTGCTGGTGTTTTGTGCGCGGCGGCAACGGTTATGCCGCGCTGCACAACCCGGCGGGGCTGCAACTGCATACGCCGGACGGCGGGCAGCCGGACAGCGAATTGCGCGCCTTCGGCGAGCATAACGTCTGGTACATCGCGGTGGACAGCGGGCAGGGCGCGGCGGGTTTCCCGGCGTTTATCGCACGCTTCCGCCACCGCCAGGCGCAACGGTCGGACGACGGCGCGGCGCAGTTTGACGACCCGGACTACGGCCTAATGGCCTGGCAGCCGGCGAGCGGTTTTTCTGTCAATCATCATCCCTTTGCGTTTCCCGACACGGTGTCGGTGATGCCTGAGCGTACCGAGGAGGATCGGTAACATGACGACTCAATCCATGAATGCGCCTTTATCCGCGATCGGGCCATCCGACCGCGAGCAGATTGATGCGCTGCTGGACAAGGTGGCGCTGGCGTTCTGCCGCCTGAAGGCCATCAACAGCGTGACCGATGACGCGCAGGCCAGCGACACGCTGACCATCCAGTTCGAAGAGTGGGACTGGGAAGTGGGCGTCGGCCTGTACGGCTTCTGGAAACTGGCGCGACAGCGGCAGGATCACGCCATGCTGGCGGCGCTGGAACAGTGGTACGAACAGAAATTGCAGGCCGGGCTGCCGCCGCGGCAAATCAACTCCACCGCGCCGATGCTGGTGCTGGCGCTGCTGTGCCGCGACAACCCGCGCCCGCACTGGCTGGCGGCGGTGGCGGAGTGGGCGGACTGGCTGTTGCACTCGCTGCCGAAAACCGAAGACGGCGGCTTCCAGCATACAGTCAAGGAGCGCCCCAACACCGGGCAACTGTGGGACGACACGTTGTTTATGGCCGGGCTGTTTCTGGTGGTCAGCGCCGGAGTGCTCAAACGCCGCGAACTGCTGGACGAAGCCGAATACCAGTTGCTGATCCACGCGCGCTATCTGGCGGACGCCGTCACCGGGCTGTGGTATCACGGCTGGACTTTCCTGGGCCGCCACCATTACGCCGGGGCGTTCTGGGGGCGCGGCAACGCCTGGGTGACGCTGGTGCTGCCGGAAATCTGTTGTCTGGCGGACGCGCCGCTCTCGGTGCCGGTGCGCCGCACGCTGGAGGCGATTCTCACTCAGCAGACCCGCGCGCTGGCGGCCTGTCAGCATGATTCCGGGTTGTGGCACACCCTGCTCAACGACCCGGATTCGCCGCTGGAAACCTCCGCCAGCGCCGGTTTCATCGCCGGCATTCTCACCGCCCGCCAGCTCGGCATGCTGGCGGATTTCCCGCAGGCGGTGCTGGATAAAGGGCTGGCGGCGGTGATGGCGCAGATTGATGAACAGGGCGTGGTGCAAGGGGTGTCGGACGGCACCGCGATGGGGCACGACCTGCAGTTTTATCACGATATCCCCAATGTCGCCGTGCCGTACGGGCAGGCGCTGGTCATGCTGATGCTGCTGGCGCAGCGGCATTCTGTTTGAAAAACAGAAACGGGTTTGAAAAACAGAACCAGGTTTGAAAAACAGAAACAGGTTTGAGGAAACGGTGATGGCGAGTCTGGAACTGAAAAACGTCCATAAAAGCTATGGGTCGATACAGATTATCAAAGGCGTGGATCTGACGATCCGCGACGGGGAGTTCATGGTGTTCGTCGGGCCGTCGGGCTGCGGTAAATCCACGCTGCTGCGGATGATCGCCGGCCTGGAGCCGATCACCGACGGCGAGCTGTGGATCGGCGATCGCAAGGTCAACGATCTTGGCCCGGCGGAGCGCAAAATCGCCATGGTGTTCCAGTCTTATGCGCTGTATCCGCATCTGTCGGTGCGCAAGAACCTGGCGTTCGGGCTGGAAAACCTGCATTTCCCCAAAGACGAAATTGAACGGCGCATCGCGGAAGCCGCGCGCATGCTGGGGCTGGAGCCGTATCTGGATCGCAAACCGCGGGCGTTGTCCGGCGGGCAGCAGCAGCGCGTCGCCATCGGCCGCGCCATCGTGCGCGACCCGGATCTGTTCCTGTTTGACGAGCCGCTGTCCAACCTTGACGCCAAACTGCGGGTGCAGACCCGCGGCGAGCTGACCCGGCTGCACCAGAAACTGCGCACCACCATGATTTACGTCACCCACGATCAGGTGGAGGCGATGACCATGGCCCAGCGCATCGTGGTGCTCAACGGCGGGCGCATCGAACAGGTGGGGACGCCGCTGGAGCTGTTCAACCGGCCGAAAAACAAGTTTGTGGCCGGCTTTATCGGTTCGCCGCGCATGAACATGTTCCACGCCACCATCAGCAGCGCGTCGGATGACGGGGTGGAAGTGCGCTGTCCGTCCGGCAACCTGCTGCGTCTGCCGTTTCGCGGCGAAGAGGGTAAAACGGTGGAGCTGGGTATTCGTCCGTCGCACTGTCAACTGGTGGGCGAGCACGACGACGGCGTGTCGTTGTGCATCGACCGCTGCGAAATGATGGGGCATGAAACCTTTATCTATGGCCGCTGCGGCGGTATCGACGACGAGCTGATCGTGCACCTGCCGGGGCATCATGAATTTCGCGCCGGCGAGCTGGTGTTTGTCCGCTTCCCGCAAGACTATTGCCACCTGTTTGACGCCGACAGCGGCCAGACGTTGCCGCGTCTGACGGAACAGCACGCCTGATTGCAGGAGACAAGCATGAACCGAAAATCGTTGATTCAGCCCGGCGCGTCGCTGGTGGATACGCTGGTGACGCCGGTGGAGAAATCGGTCAACCTGCTGCAAAAATTCGGCGGCCGCCGGGTGATGCCGTGGTTTTTCATCGCGCCGAACATGCTGCTGTTCGCCGTGTTCGTGTTTATTCCGATCCTGCTGGCGGTGTGCTACGCCTTCACCGGCGGCACCAACATCCTGCTGTGGGACCGGCCATACGTTGGGTTGCAGAATTTCGCCACCCTGCTGAGTTGCGAACAGTACACCGTGCCGGCCACCTGCGAGCAGGACCTGTTCTGGACCGGCGTCTACAACACCGTCTCGTTCACCTTTTTTAATGTGACGTGCACGCTCGGCGTGGCGCTGGTTACCGCGCTGATCCTCAACCGCAAGATCATCGCCCGCGGCTTTTTCCGCGCCATCTTCTTCTACCCGGTGCTGCTGTCGCCGGTGGTGGTCGGGCTGGTGTGGCAGTGGTTCCTCAATCGTAACGGGCTGCTGAATCTGGTGCTGTCGTCGCTGGGCGGCCAGCCGATTACGTTTTTGCTGGAGCCGTCGCTGGCGCGCTTCTGGGTGGTGTTCGTGTCGGTGTGGTTTCACGTCGGTTTTTATACCCTGATTCTGCTGGCCGGGTTGCAGGCGATCCCGCGTGATATCTACGAGGCGGCGGCGGTGGACGGCACCTCGCGCTGGCGCGGTTTCTATCGCCTGACGCTGCCGTTGCTGGCGCCCAACATTCTGGTGGTGGTGATCCTGTTGACCATCAACAGCGTGCAGATTTTCGATGAAGCCTGGGTGCTGACCAACGGCGGCGGGCCGGGCACCGCCAACAACTTTATTGTGCAGTACATCTATCAGACCGCGTTTTCCTCCAACGCGTCGCTGTACGGGCTGGCCTCGGCGGCGTCGGTGCTGATGGGGGTGGTGCTGATGATCCTGACGGCGTTGCAGTTCCTGCTGACCCGCCGTCTGGAAGGCAAAAAATAACCGGGAGCCGGCATGATGAAGATAATCGCGTTTCTTACCCGCACCCGTTATCCGGGGCGGATTCACGTCACCGACATCCTGAGCTGGGTCTGGCTGGTGGTGGGCACGCTGCTGGTGTTGATCCCGGTGATGTGGGCGGCGATGTCGTCGCTGAAAACCCCGGCGGAGATCAACCGCTTTCCGCCCAGTTTTCTGCCGGAGGCCGCCAGCACCGTCACGCTGCCCGACTACCCGAAACCGCTGGAGCTGTGGCAGGCGAAGCAGGACGACGGCAGCAGCAAGACGCTGGCGATGGTGCGGCGCATCGGTCTGCTGGCGCAGATGGTAGACCCGCAAGCGCCGCAGGAGGTAGTGCGGGTGCCGGTGCAGAACCTGACGCCGCAGAAAACCCTGCATCTGGAAACCGACAACTACACCACGCCGATGTCGAAATTCCATTTCGCCACCTACCTGAAAAACACCGTGTTCGTGACGGTGATGGCGACGTTGCTGACGCTGTTGCTGAGTTCAATGGCGGCGTTCGCGCTGGCGAAATACGAGTTTCGTGGCCGCGGCACGGTGCTGACGCTATTTCTGTCCACCATGATGATCCCGCTGTCGGTGGTGATGGTGCCGACCTTTCTGGTGGTGATCGGCCTGCGCATGGGCGACAACCTGTGGGGGGTGATTATCCCCACCATCGCCACGCCTACCGGGGTGTTCCTGCTGCGCCAGTACATGCTGACCATCCCGGATGAGCTGATCGAAGCCGCGCGTATCGACGCCGCCAGCGAGTTTCGCATCTACTGGAAAATCATCCTGCCGCTTACCGCGCCGGCGCTGGCGGTGCTGGCGATCTTCTCGGTTATCTGGCGCTGGAACGACTTCCTGTGGCCGCTGATCGTGCTGTCCAGTCAGGACAACTTCACGTTGCAGATCGGCCTGAATGCGTTTCAGGGGCAGTTCTCGGTGCAGTGGCACTACATTCTGGCGATGACCATGCTGTCGTTGCTGCCGGTGACGGCGGTGTTTGTGTTCCTGCAAAAATACATCACCACCGGCATTGCCAACACGGGAATGAAATAAATGGCGACGCTCAAGGATATTGCCGACCGCGCGGGGGTGTCGATCAGCACGGTATCCCGGGTGCTGAACGGCACCGCGCCCATCAGCGCCAAAGTGCGCCAGCAGATTATGGCGATCGCCACCGAGCAGGGGTATCCGCTGCATAAGGCGAGCAAAACGGCGGACAACCCGGAGCCGCTGCGCCACATCATGCTGGCGACGCCGCGCAACCTGATGCTGGAAAGCGACCTCAATCTGGTGTCGCTGACGCTGATCAACCGGCTGAAAACCCTGTGTCAGCAGCGCAACATCCAGCTCAGTCCGTTTGTCGGCGAGCCGGACAGCATCAACGAACAGCAACTGTTGCAGGCGCTGCGCGGCGGGCGGGAAAGCGGCATTCTGATCGTCAACGACGACCACCCCACGTTGCTCAACGCGGTGGCGGAAAGCGGCGTGCCGGCGGTGCTGATCAACGGCGAAGACCCGACCATGCGGCTTAACACCGTGATGCCCGCCAACCACTACTCGGCCGCCGCCGCGGTGCGTTACCTGATTGCGCAAGGGCATCGGCGCATTCTGCATCTGACCTGGCATTCCCGCCTGACCATTCGCGAGCGTGAGCGTGGCTACCGCGACGCGCTGGCTGAAGCCGGTATCCCGCTGGACGAACGGTTGATTCTGTCGCTGCCGGATTTCCAGCCGCTGACCGCCCGCGACGCGCTGCTCGACTGGCTGGCGCGCCACCCGGACCGGCTCGGCGTCACCGCCATCTTCTGCGCCGCCGACAATCAGGCCATTGGCGTAGCGGAGGCGCTCAACCAGCACGGCCTGCGGGTGCCGGACGACCTGTCGGTGATGGGGATGGACGATATTCTGCCGCTGGATATGCTGCCGCTGGCGCTCACCACCGTGCATCTGCCGTTTGAAGAGATGGCGCGCGCCGCGCTGCAACTGCTTACCCAGCAACTGCTGCCCGCGCAGGCGCTCGGCGTCGCCCAACGCATCGAACTGGCCGGACAGTTGCGGATAAGGGATTCGGTGCGGGGGATTACGCCGCCGGTTGTTTCAAAAGCGGTCGGGAACGATTCAATCCTGTAGTGGGAACGTGTGGGATGGGCGCTAAGCGCCCACTAACGCTTCCATCTGACTGAGCCAGCGATCAAATAATGGGCACTGTTGCCGGATCCGGGGAATGCCGATGCGGCCGGCAAGGGTTATGCCCACGGTGGTTTTGGCGAATTTGCCGTGCGCCGACCAGCCGTCCAGCCGTTTCGACGGCGCGGTATGCGGGCTGTTATTAATGCCTTCCGGCCCACCGCTGTGTGCAATTACCCGATCGATATCAGCCTGCCGGATGCCTAACTCACCGGCCAGTATTTCGCTGTTGCTGAATAACAGCGCTTCGAATTCATGCACCACCATGAAGGGAATAAATCGCCTTTCCGCCTGTTGCGACGCGAATTTTTCCACGACGCTGTCGTACGCGGCGCGGTTAAGCGCATCCGCAATCTGGGCGGGGGTTGCGGTGGGGGAGAGTTGTTCCCGCCCCGGCCATGATGTGAGGCCGTAATAGTCTACCATGGTGGTGATATACGTATCCGGGCGCTGCTTCAGGTGCAGGCCGATATCCGCAAGGGTACGATCAAAGCGGACATCACCACCTTTCTGTCCGGGCTTGCTGACCTGCGTTGCATTCAGGTAAACGTTGCGTTCGGCAAGGTAAGGGGCGAGGACCGAAGCAATAAACACCTGTTCGGTTTTGCCTTCAACGATGGCAATCACTTCTATGTAGTTACTCATATACCGGTCCCCCGGTAATGACGTTCTTGGTCCAGAGTTCGCCCACCGAGTAATTTTCCAGCCACACGGCAAAGTCAGCTTCGTCGAGTCGCTCGAACGACGAGGCGCCGTCTTTACGGTTCACCACGATGATATCGTTGATGCTGAACTGGTCGATCAGCGCGGGCGATTGGGTAGCGATGAGCACCTGGGTGCGCTGGGCGGCCTGTTGTATCAGTTCGGCCAAAATAACGATAGCGGCCGGGTGCAACCCGAGCTCCGGTTCGTCAATGATGATGGTAGACGGCAACACCGGTTGCAGCAGGGCCGTCGCCAGACAAATAAAGCGGATAGAGCCGTCAGACAGATGGTAAGGCTGCATCGGATAGTCTGAGCCTTTCTGCGTCCAGCTAATGTTGACTTCTTCACGATCGCCGCTCTGGCGCGGTTCCAGCAGAAAATCGTCAAAAAACGGCGTCACCAGTCGGATAGCGTTCACAATCGCGCGGTATTCAGCCGGGTGGAACTGTTTCAGCTTCAGTAAAAAGGGACCGATATTGGCGGCATCGGTACGCAATACCCGGTTATCTTGTACGATTTCATAGTTACGCATACCGGCGGTGGAACCGGTATCGTGAAAGTGGTAAATCTGCCAGGACGCGATGGCGTCGTACACCGGCTGGGAAAAGCGGGCATCGAGTTTTTGATCTTTGACCTCGGCGACCATCAGCGAGGTGCCGTCGTGGCTGTCGCCCAGCAGCCACCAGCCCGTTTTGCCGCCCTCATAGTAACGCGCCTCGTCTTCAATTGCGCAACTGTTGGCCGGGGTGGGAACCAGCTTGAAGCGAAAACCGCGCGACCCAAAGTGGGTTTCGAACTCCATTTTCTGCGTGATTTTCCTGCCGTTGAACAGCAAATCTCCCGCACCGCCGCTGTCACGAACGTAACGATTTAGATTGCCGTCGATCAACGCCCGCAGCATTTTGAAAAACGCGATCAGGTTGCTTTTGCCCGCGCCATTGCCGCCCACGATGACATTGAGGTGACCCAGTTCGAAATCGACCAGTGATCGGATTGATTTAAACCCTTTGATCGTCAGTTTATCCACAGTCGTTGTCATCATTCCCCCTGAGCCAGCCTCGTCATGGCCTGCCTACGTATATCAAATACCCGCTACTTCGGCAGGTAATGTAACAAGTAACCCGACGGCAGCCAAAGCGTATTCGTCGGCGGCGCTGAAGCGCTGCCGCCAGTGCTCACGGATTCCGCTCCCGCCGGTTTTTCCTGATGCGTTGCAGCACGGCGATGGCGACCACCACGGCGGCGAACAGCAGCAGGATTAACGTCTGATATTGCTGCCAGTACGGGTCCGCCACCAGCGCCAGCATCAATGCCGCGGCGAACAGCACCACAAAACCGGCGAACCACAGCGAATCGGTGACCTTGCGCACCGGGAACAGCCACAGGCTGGCGACGCCGGTGACGACAATCCCCCAGAAGGTGATAAACAGCATCAGCCGTAGCACCCAGCGGTTGGGGCAGATCACGTCGATAACCGCATTGACGGCCGAGGCGATGCGCGCCAGCGGCGCGGGTAGGTCGGCGGCGGGGTAGTAGGTCTGGCTGATGAGCTGCTGGCTGGCTTCGTCGAGCGGCAGCGGCCAGTAGGCGGCGCCGAGAAAACTCCAACTGCTGTAACGCACCAGTTCCGCCAGCTCGGTCGTTTGATGGCGGTTGGCGTCGGTAATCAGGACAGGCACCAGCTTGCGATACAGCTCGGGAATCGCGGCCTGCGGCTGCTGGCTTAAAAAATGGCGCAGGTCGCTCAACTGATCGAGCGTCCGGCGCGGTTTGACCACTCCGTCAGGGGGCTCCGGCTGCAAAATAAACCGATCCACATACGGCAGCAGTTCCCGCAGGTTATCCAGCGTGTAGAACCCTTGTCCTTTGAGCAGCGACTCCACCGGCACCATCAGGTTGACGGCGTAGCGGGGCGGTGAATCGGGCGCGTGTCCAGCGGGGGTGAGGGTTTTGCGCAGCGCCTGCACAAAGCGAATAAACGTCTGCTGACCGGCGCGGGTGGTGAGCCGGGTCAGGTCGAAGTCCAGCGTCACGCCGTCGGCCAGGGTATCCGACGGACTCAAACCGAAGGTCAGCCAGGGTTTGGCCCGATTGATCCAGTCATCGTCAAGCGGGGTCTGAATGTTGGCGCCGAGACGGGCGACCAGCGACGAGGTGAACAGGCTGACCAGCACCGGCGACGGCAGTTTTCTCGGCGTGGACACCACCAGATCGACATGGGTGCGGTAGCGGTGCGCCAGCCGGATGAAATCGGCGTAGGGGCGGGTTTTCCGCCAGTTGGGCGGCAGCACCAGTTGCGGGTCGCGCGCGCCCGGCAAGACCGCGGCGGAGAAATAGCCGATACGGTCCAGTTGACGAAAGTTGAGGGTCTGCCCGTCGGCCAGCGGCTGCCAGTAAGGGTAAAAACCGTAGAAGGTGGCGTCGGCGCCGTTAACGTTCGGGGTGCTGTCTTCACAGCCGCAGTCGGCGGGCGCGCGCCAGACCATCGGCGGGGTGGTTGACGGGGGCGCGCCGTCTTTGTGGGCGATGTCCAGAATGCGTTGCCGGCTCTGGTGGCTGAGGCGGTCAAGTCCGGCCATTTTCATCGCCACCGCCAGCTGGTAGCGGTCGGCGAACGGGGTATCTTTCAGCGTTGCCAGCCGCGCCAGCGCGTCTTTGTCTACGGATACCAGATTGAGATCCAGATAAGCCAGCTCCAGCGCATTCTGATTAAGCGAATAGACGGTGATCGGCGTGGCGGTGCTGGCGTCGCTGTTCTGTCGGGTGTCGGCGATTTCAGTGCGTAGCTGATTGTCGGGTTGCGCATTATCGTTCTGCGAAGAACTGTCGCTCTGCGGGGAACTACCGCTCAGCGTAGAACTGTCGCCCGGCGTGGAAAGCGTGGTAGTGGTCTGGCTGTGCGTCGTGGTCTGGGTGCGGCTGGGGTTGCCGTTGCTGACCGGTACGGCGTCCACAATCTGTTGCAGGATCTGCTCCTCATTGCCGCGCAACTGGCGGATCAACGGGCGCACCGCGTTGTTCAGCTCCACCGGACTGGCGAACTGGTGGCCTATCATGCCGTCCAGTTGGCTTTGGATGGCGTTGCGTTCCGCCAGCTTGCGCAGGTCATCCTCCGTCAGGGCGTAGTACTGCGGCGACGTCACTTCCGGCGGCGGCGGGACGGCGGCGGCGTCCGCCTGCGCGGTGAGAAATTCGATGGTTTTCTGCGCCGGCCACTGCAACAGCTCCGGCGCGCCCATGCGGCTGCGCCAGTAAGGGAAGAGCTGATCGAGCTCCGATACTTTGGCCAGCGACACCAGCAGCGCTTCGGCGAAGGTATTGCGGTTGGGCGGCGGCGTGATGCCGAATTCGCCGCAAAACGTCGCCAGCCATTTGCGCGTCTTGGGGCCGAACAGCCCGTCGGCGAGGTAGTCGCCCGGCTGGCGGTAATCCGCCTGATACGCCGGGTCGTCGTGATAGATAATCGCCAGTTTATCCTGCGTGATGCGGGTAAAGCGTCGGCTGTCCATCCGTTCCAACGCCTGGAGACATTGGGCGTAAGTCGGGGCGTCGGGTGCGGCGGATGGCATGAGCGCGGGTTCCGGCAGTGCGGTATAGGCCGCCGGTGGGAGCAGTAATGCCAATGGCAGCAACAAGGCCAGCAGCCGCGCCAGCGTTGCGTTGCGCCCGGTGAAACGGTGAATCCTCATGGCGATGGCTCTCTCCCTTACGGTTGTCAGTGATGCGCAGGCTGTCCGGCAATCGGCGTTCAGCGCCAGACCACGTGCAGCGGCCGGTCCATCCAGGGGTATTTGATGGTCGAATATCCCCACGGCAGCCGGTCGAGCAGCATGTCGAACGGGCCGGGAACCACCTCCAGTTTCCAGCTGTCCGCCTGTCGCCACAGCGTGCCTTCGCGTTGCAGGAAGGTTTGGCGCAATCCGTCAACCGAGGTGTGGCCCAGCGCATTCCAGTGCTGAAGGAGGGCGTCCAGCAGCGCGTCCAGCGTGTCGCGGGCGGCGGCGTCAGGCGGTAGCGTTAACGGAAGCGGGGCGTTGAGCGGCAGGCCGCACAGCAGCTTGTTCAGCGCCAGCTGGTATTCGGCGCAGTTTTGTCCCCGATCGACCAGATATTGCAGGCAGTGGATGGCCTGATGGCGGGCGTCCGGCTGCGGGAAGGCGCCGTCCTGCACCAGCGCCAGCTTTGTCAGCAGGCGAGGGAGCCAGGGCGCGGCCAGCACCAGCCCGGCATTGGCGACCGGCAGCGGCTCATCGGTGCTCAGCGTCTCGTCGCCCCGCCAGTCGACAACCGCCGGAGCCGCCATATCCGGCACGGCCGCAGGCTGAGGTGCATCGGTATCGGCTATGGCATCAGCGAGGTCCGGCTGTTCAGGGGGCGACGCGGCGGCGATGTCGCGTTCAGGCGGTTGCCCGGCATCCGTGACGGCGACGACTGGCGGCGTGTCCTGATGCAGCCCGGCGGCGGTGATCAGCCGTTGCAGGCGTTCGGCCAGCGTGCGGGTCGAGGGGAAGCGCTCGGCCTGCGCCTGTTCCAGCAGAAAACGGTAGAACGCAGACGGCGACGGCTGATGGCTGCGCTGTTGCCAGTCGGCGGCCTGTCTGCCCAGATAATGGCTGATAAAGGCGGCGATATCCGCTGGCGAACCGGCGGCGAACAGACGGTGATACAGCGCGCGCCACAGCAGATTTTCCAGCTGCTGCGCCGCGCCGCGGTACGCCGGGTGACGATGACAGAGGTTGGCGATAAAGCGGCCGTAAGGGTATAGCGCCAGAAAGTCGGTGCGGCGCAACAGCAGCAGTAAGGCGGTGTGCAGCCTGTCGGATAGCGTGTCCGCCAACCGTTCGATCAGAGCGGGCGAACGCAGCGCGGGCAGCAGCAACCGGCGTACCGCTTCCGGCTGCGAGGGCAGCAGGCGCGCCAGCGCGGCGGATAGCGCGGCGATGTCATCGGCGGCGAGCGTCGCTGCAGCGTGCCCGGCGATCCGGTTCAGCAGCGCCAGCGCGGCGTCGTCATCCATCGCCGATAGCATTGGGGCATCAGGCGTCGTGGCGCCGACAGGCTGGCGCGGGGCATCCACTGACGAGGGGGCGGACTGGCTGACCGCATCGCGCAGAGCCAGCCAGTCCGGCGTGCGGTTGGCGGCCAGCGCGTCGATCATCTGCCCGTAAAACGCCTGCCGCTGTGCAACGGTCAGGCGGCGGGTGACGTTGTCGAGCGTGGCCGACAGGCTGCGTAGGTTGGCCGATGGCTGACGCAGCGCGATTAGCTGGGCAAGCAACTGGGCGGCCTGCGATGGGCGCAGAGCGGCGCACAGCCGCAGCCAACTGGCGGGGTGGTGTGTGGAGACCGCCAGCCAGCGCTGGAGCAGCAACGGGTTATGGGTCAGCAACCGTTGCAGGCAGCGCTGCAGGTCATTACCGGCATACGAGGACGCGGCGCGCCAAACGGTGCGCGCCTGATCCGGCGGCGTAAAGCGGCGCGTCGGGTCGGCGTGGACTAACACGTCGTATAGATAGTGGTAACAGGCGGCGTCAAGCAACGGCTGCTCCGGCGGCGGAAGGTCAGCGTCGATGTGACACGGCGCCGCGGCTTGCGGTTGAGGTTGAGACTGAGGTTGCGGCTCAGGCTGCGGTGACGGCGGCGGCGCGGGAGGCGAGCTTTCGCGCAGCCGGGTAAGCAGCGTCAGCAGCGCCCGGCGCACCGCGGTATCGGCCGGGGCGTGGCGCAGGCGTTGCAGTAAGGCGTCGATCAGCGCCTGACGCGACAGGTTATGGTGCGCCGCCAGTTGCCGCAGCAGCGCGTCCAGATAGCTTTGCCGGTTGAATTCGCTGCCGCGCTCCGCCAGCAGGTAGCTGAACGTGAGGCTCCACAGACTGTGCGTCAGCAGCGGCTCGCCGGGGGCGTGGGCGGAATGGTCGGCGATAGCCGGCTGGCTGGCGCGCACTTCTTCCATCAGCTCGCGGATAAACGGCGCGTCCGCCGGTTCCAGCAGGGTCAGCAGGCGATATTGCGTCGCCGCGGAAAAGCGCACCACCCAACGCTGGCGTACCTGACTCTGCTGGCCGCAGGCGATCAGCGCCGGGCGTAACGTCAGCAGCATCGCCGGCGTGCACTGGCGCCACACCCGATTCAGCGCTGCTTCATCCGCCTGTTGCAGTGCGTCAACCCACTGTTGCCGTAGCGTGTTGACGGCGGGCTCTGCCGCGGCCGCTTCCCGATGTCTTATTGATTCGCCGCTAACCGGCCCGCGTCGCACCGGTTGAGCGCTTGACCTCATGACCGGCAGCGCGCGGGCGAGCGGCGCCATTTCTCCCCATAATGTGGTCAGCAGCGACAGCAACGGTTGTTTCAGCGCGTGCTCGCCCGGCCACGCCGCCAGCCGCAGGTACAGCGTTTGCAGCAGGTCGGTCCGTTCCATATTGTGGTGCGCCGCCATGCGGCCAATCAGCCCGGCCATGTAGCGCTGTTTGTTGAACTGGCTGCCGCGCTGCACCAGCAGATAATGCAGGGTGAATTCACGCAGCAGCTGATCCAGCGGGGCGCTCGGGTCTGTGGGCGCCGCGTCGTCGGGATGATGGAACCACGCCGGATGCCTGAGCACCTGTTGGATGAACGGTTGCGCCTGCGGCGCCAGCAACCCCAGCAGATCGTCGAAGGCGTGGTCATCCACCGCCTGCGCCATGCCGCGCACCACCTCGGGCTGTTGCCCGCAGGCGTAAAGCGCCAGCAGAAACCGGGCACGCTGGTCGCCGAGCAGCGTAGCCCAGACCGGCAGCAACTCCTGTCGCAGACGGCGCTGGCGCAGCGCCTGATGGATGCGCTGATGCCAGTGGCGGTGCAACCGCGCCTTTAGCGCGGCTGGCAGCGCATCCGCTTCCGGCTGGGCCGCCAGACAACGCAGCGCGATATCCTGATGCGCGGGCGTCAGCTGTTCCAGCCAGCCGTTTAGCGCGGTAGCCGGCAACTGAGAAACCAGCCGGGCGATCAGGCTGGCTGGGCGAGCGCTGGCGTTCAGTAACCGGTTCAGTCCGGCGCGGTGTTGGCGCACGGCGTCGGCCAGCCAGTGGCGGTGGCGGTCTACCTGCCGCCAGCCTTGCCGACCGGGGTAATGCCAGGGCATCACGCCGTGTTGCAGGAAAAACTGCAACTGACGCCACTGCGCCGCCGGACCATCCAGCACCTGTATTTCCGCGGCATCGGCGTCGTGGCGTTGATGTGGCTGGGCCGGGTCGGACGGTTGCTGGGCGCGCAGCGCCTCCGTCAGTTGCTGCTTTAGCGCCGCCAGCAGCGCCGACTCCAAATCCGACGCCGGCAGCGCGCCCAGATCGAGCCGCAGGTGGTCGATCACCCACAGTTGATGGGGCGGCGAAAACTGGTCGAACAGCGCGTCGATCAACGGCAACAGCTGTTGCTGCACCCAGCGCGGGGCGTCGCGCTCGAACCGCTCCGCCTCGGACGAATGGCGAAAGTCGAGCGTCAGGCTGGCGGTGTGAATCCGGTGTGGCTGCGTCATGCGTCCTGTCCTGATGGTTGAGAAGTGGGGGATTGGGCGTGCAACGATTGCAACAATGCCGTCAGCCGGGCGGCCGCGTCGTCGCACGATGGCTGGCCGGGAGCTTCCCGTCTGGCGTCGAGCCATGCCAGCCAGGCGGTTTCAAACTCGACCGTGGCGTGAATATCGAGCCAGTGACAGCGCGGCAGCAGATGCGCCGGGCACTGTCGGGCGATCAGGGCCTCGGCCTGCGCCCGGAACACCGGGTTGCCGCCGCGGGCGGTGTAACCGGGCAGAATCAGACTGATCTGGCCGGGAAACGGGTCGCTGTCGGCGCGGGCGTCATCACCGCCGTGCGCCGGGCGCAGCAACAGGTGCTCCACCACGTACACCCCTTCGCACCGCTGATTAAGGCGGATGAGTTCGCGGCGCAGCTGGTTGATAACGCGCACCAGGTGCGCCGGTTGGCTGCTGGCGCCCAGGTGTAGCCATAAGCCGTTTTGCGAGCCGGGCGCCGCCGACAGCCGGAACAGCGCCTGATAAAAGCCGCCGGCGTCGGGCGGCAGAATGCGGTAATGCGCCAGCATCACGCCGCGTTGCAGCAGGTCGACCGGCAATGGCCGCAGGCGCAGCGCCAGCACATCGCGCGCCGCCGCCGCATCGGTGCTGCCCGGCGCCGCGTCGCTCAGCGGCACATCCAGCAAACTGTCGAGGGCCGACTGATCCAGCCATTGCAGATGCGACTGACCCGCCGCGCTGTGCAGGAAGGCGTCATCGGCCATCAACTGCCACCCCTGCCGGGCCAGCGTCTGGCTATAGGGCCACGCGTCGGCGTCGTCCATCCCGAGCAGCAGCGCCACCCGGTCGGCGAACCCGCCCCGGTTTTCCCGTTCGGTCATCGGCCGGCGCGTGTTGAAACCGGCGCCGCGATCGCGGGTCAGGCGGTCGATGGCCTGAATAAACCGGCGCTGGTACTCAAGCTGCTGACGGCTCTGCACGCGCTGATCCGACGCCTCGCCCGGCTGACGCCACAGTCGGGCGTCCAGCGTTTCGCCGTATAACGCCAGCAGATAGTCGAGCAGCCGTCCTTTGCGGTCCGGGTAGTGGTCGACCTCGGCCAGCAGGTGATGAAAACGCGCCGCCGCATCGTCGGGATACAGGAGATCCACCCCGCGGAACTGCTCATCATCCAGCAGGTTGAAGGCGTAACTGCGCCCGGCGTCGGTGGCGGGGGAAAACAGGTCGCGCAGGTTAGCCAGGTTGGCGCAAAAGTTGGCCATCAGCTGTTCAAACAGCAGCAGATAGCCGCGAAATTGTTGGATCTGCGCCTGTTCCTGCCGGTTCAGCGCCGTCGGGACGCGCGGCGCGTCCAGCCGGTAGACGCCGGGGAACAGCGACTGGATCGACCGGTAATCCGCCAGCTCGCGCCAGATGCCGTGCGGCGGTGGGATGAGGGCGGCGGTCTGGCGGCGGATTTGCTCGTGCAGCGTGCCGTTTTGCGCCTTACGCCGCACCAGCCGGATGCTCATGGCGCTGAAATCAATCGACAGCGGGTGGCCCTGATGGGTCAGGTTGAGGTCGATGTCGTCGTGCTTTTTCGGCAGCAGGATCCAGTCGCCGGGGCTGAAGTGGTCCTGCGCATTGTCGGGATGGCCGTCCCGACAGGGTTGCGGGATCAGCTGCAACTGTCGGATGTGGCCGACGCCGTCGATGTTGATCAACCGGGTATAGAGCGCCGATAGCGGCCTGACGGCGGCAACACGCTCGTTGCCCGGCGCGCCGTGGTGGTCGGTGTAGTTATAGGCATAGCTATCGGCATAGTTATCAGGGTAGCTGTCAGCATAGTTATCAGCATGGCTAGCGGTGTGGCTGTCGGCCTCGTCGCCCCGGAGCCACTGTTCGGCCTGAAAGTAGATTTCAGCCGCCAGGTTGTCGGCGTTATCGTGCAGATTGTTGGTGTTATCGTAGTTGGTGTTATCGTAATAGTGCAGCTCGATATCGGCGTGCAGCCGCAGCCCGCGGCTGTCGATGATGCGGACGCCGGCGAGGTCTTCGCCCAGATTGCGGGCGCGGTGGTAGAGATGCGCCGCGGCATCGACAATGTCGTCGCGCAGCGCCGGATGGTGGTCGCAACGCTGACGCGCCGCCTCGGTCAGCAGCAGATCGATGTGGTAGCGACCCTGACCGTCCGGCGTGACCCACGCCTGTTCCACCTCGTCCATCGCGTCCAGCACCGCCTGCTGATAATCCAGCCGGGTACAGGGGCGGGGCGGGAAAATCTGTTCCGGCAGCATCAGCCCCTGCGCAGCGAAGTCGAGGTGCCCGTCCGGCTGCGTCAGGTAATCCGCTACCTCAAAGTCGGTGCGGTAAATCAGGTCGGTGAGGGCGAAACACAACAGTTCCAGCAGCGTGACGCCGGGGTCGTGGAGGTTGTAGTCGGTCCAGCGGTTGCCGCTGAGCCGTTGGACCTGCTCCAGCCCTGCGCGCAGCAGGCTGGCGACGCTGTCAGGGTCGTCATGGGGCGCCTGTCTGGGAATAAATGACGGTTGCGCCATGCCTTACTCCTCGTCCGCCGGCAGCAGGCTGTTGTGCATGTAGGCGTCATGCCACAGCCGGGTGAGGTGGTAACGAATAACGATGCCGTCGCCATAGCTGGTGTGGGTGCGGATCTGCAACCGGTAGGGGCGGATGCCGTCGTGGCCGCCGGCGGGCGTGTCGTCGCGCAACCAGCGCAGCGTCAGCTTGTCGGCGCGCGAATGGTAATAGGCGTGGCGGGCGTTGATGCGGTTTTTGCGATTGAAAAAATTGAAGAAAAAACCGCTCGGCGCGCAGGTGTTCAGCGCGATGGCGTGGATTAACGCGTAACGGCCGGAGTGACGGATACCGACGCCCGCCACCACCTCGAAGGCCTGGCACCCTTCCAGTTTCGGCGTGAGGTCGTGCCATTCGCCGTCGGCGGGCAGGCGGTCCGCCCATTGCGCGCCGGCGCGCCCTTGTGCGCCGATCACCCCGTTGACATCCAGCGCGTGGCGCGGCGTGGTGGTGTTGATGCCGGCCCGACCGTCGGGGGTGAACGTCAGCAAGGGGTCGGCGTCGGCGATGGCGTCCTGCCCGTCGCCGGCGTGGCGGTTGACCCGCAGCAGGTCGCTGTCCGGTTGCAGGCTGACCGACCACAACGCCCGGGTGGGGTCGCTGTCGCGGTAAAACGTCATCAGTCTGGCGTGGGTATCGAGTGCGGCGATCTTCAACCCCTGTTCCGGCGTTTTATCGAACCCTTCCTCGATTTTGTTGACTGACGAATCGATCAGGTCGGAAAAATGTTCGGCGGACGGCATGGCGCCCTGACGGAAATAGTTTTTCAAGGTGCCGCGATTTCGTTTTGCCACTCACATACTCCCCATGTCGCCGTTATTCTCCATCTCACCGTCATTCTCATCTCGCCGTTATGCCCATGTCGCCGAGTCGGCGTGTTTCCGCGATGGGCTAACGGACGGTGATGAAGCTGTCGCCGATAATCAGGTCGCCGATACCGATTTTTTCCGGCGCTCGCAGCCTGAGGTCCGGACTGAGCCCCAGGTCATGCTGCTCAACCGGCAGGATAATATTCCAGGGATAGCGTGGAGTTAGCCCGGTCAGACTCGGGTTGTTTCCGGCGGGATCGCCGGTTTGGTCGTGCGGCGCGGCGCTGTCGGTCAGTCGCCAGCGCTGTGTTTGCCCATCGCTCTGGCCGAGGCCGGTCTGACGGAGGGTGATCAGCGAAAAGCCGGTCACAAAACGCACGTAATCCAGATGCGCGATAAAGGCTTCGATTTGCCGCAGCGCCATTCCGGCGCCAAACCCCTGATTGGGGCTTTCTTCACGCCACGGACAGAGGTAGGCGGAGATATCCCGGTTCAACCGGCGCAGCGCCTGCCCCGGGTGATGCCCCGGCTGAAAGGCGACGCTACAGCGCACCTGAACCCTTTCGTACACCGGCGAGCGAACCGTAACGACGGCGCCCGGCGGCGCGATCGTCTGCAGCCAGGTTTGTATCCGGTGCAGCAGCGCGGCGCTGGCGTGCAAAGGTTCGCACGGCTGGTGCCGGCAGGCGGGGTGGCGCTGGCGCACCAGCAGCAGTACCTGTCCCGGATGGTGGCCCGGCACGCCGAAACGGGTATGCGGAAAACAGCGTGTCTGTTCGATCTCGGGAAAGTGTTGCAACACCAGCCGCTCGTAGTCCCAGCCGGTTAACGCCCGCCCTTTGTGGCGCAGTTGTTCGCTTAACCGTTGCCGGAATTGTCGCGGGGATTCCCGCGGCGCGCCGCCGGTCGACGGCATCATCAGGCTGATGGCGCCCAGCCCGGCCGGCGGGTTGAGCGCTCGCCAGCCTGACGCCGCGGCAGGCGGCGTCGGCTCGTCGTCCGGTTCCTGCCCGTCGGGCCACTGGCGCACGGCCTGCACCACGTGGGCGGCGACGTGCAGGCAACTGGCGTACTCGCCGATGCCCTGCCGAGTGCTGACCCGCAGCCAGTAGAGCCGGTCCGGCATCACGGTGTGCCGGTCGTTGATCGCCGGCGGGATATCCAGCGTGACGATGCCGGAGGTGATAAAGCCGTGGGTGGTGTCGGCGATCACCTGATGCGGCGGCAGCACGCGCCAGTCGTTGTCGACCAGATAACGCCACTGGAATGCTTGCCGGTGGCGGATGGCCGTGTGGGCTGCCCGATCGTCGAGCTGGAAAAACAGGTTCAGCGCGCCGCCGAGCGACGACGCCTGTAACCCGATGAACAGGTTGCCGTCGTCGTCATAGCGCGGGAAAAAGGCGACGGGGCGGGTATCTCCGCCGCTTTCGGCCGCCGGGTACAGCATTTCATGACCGAACGGGTGCAGATGCAGGAGGTGGCTGTCCGG
Organism: Dickeya sp. Secpp 1600; assembly: GCF_003049805.1. Lineage (NCBI taxonomy): Bacteria > Pseudomonadati > Pseudomonadota > Gammaproteobacteria > Enterobacterales > Pectobacteriaceae > Dickeya > Dickeya sp. Secpp 1600. Next base: position 4,211,202 of record NZ_CP023484.1, on the reverse strand, counting down.
CGCCGGTTCGTGGCCGGAGTGGCCCGGATGAATTCGGGCGCAGGCCCGATAGCCGAGCGTCAGCCGGTTGATCGCCGGGGTATAGGGCGGATTGGGCAGCGGCAGCGGTTTTCGGCGTCGGGCGTTGTGCATCAGCGTCTGACTGAGCAGCGTGCCGTACTGATGATGGCCGAAGCCCTGTTCCGGCTCGCACAGCGACAGGCGGATCAACCCGTTGCGGCTGGCGTGATCGACGCGGAACGCGTCAGCGTCGGCCGCGGGGCGGACGGGCTGAAAATCCTGCTTCAGGTCGCCCTGAATCTGTATGTCGGAGCGCAGCCGATCGCTGCCCGGTTCGCTGGCGAACAGCGCAAGCGGGCCGCCGACCGCCTTCCACTCGCCTTCGCGCAACACGGCCAACTGCGCCTGAAAACGGCGGTTAGCGTAGTCGCCGGGGTAACCCTGATAATGCTGGCGAAAACCGTCGCTGCCGCCCGGCAGGCTCGCCCAATCGATCGTCAGCGTAATGTCCTGCACCGACTTTTGGGCGAGTTCGTAACTGGCGAGGGTCATAGACGGCTGCCCGGTTGGCTGCGCGCCGAACGGATAAAAGGTTTTGCTGATGTCGACCTGCCCGTCGCAGGTGTCTATCTGGAATGTCTGCACGCCGGATACCCGCGTGGCGAGGAGCAGCGGACCAAGCACGAAATCGCGGAACACCGAGTAGGGAAAAAACGGCGTTTCCGGCTTCATTTCCAGTTGCAGCGCCGGCGCGCGGTAATGCCAGAGGTCGCCATGAATGGCCGGATCGCAGGGAATTAACGCCCCGAAGCCGGGCGACAGGGTAAAGGTGAGCCGGAAGCCGTACGGGCCGTCGTCGTCCGCGCTCAACGGGTGGATACGGTAAGAGGCGATGGTTTGCCAGCCGCTTTCGGTGCTGAGACGCAGCGTAAACAGCTCGCTGTAGAGGCGGTAAAAATTAACCTGCCGGTTGCCGTTCAGCAGTTCCGCCAGCGGCGGCTGGCTGTCGTCGGGCAGCAACTGGCGGCTTTTTTCCAGCACCAACCGCTGTTCATCGTCATTCAGCCAGTCGGCGCGGCTCAGGGTCTGGCGGCTGAACAGGTGCCCCAGCACACGACAGCCGCACGCCGGATCGCGGGTCTGACGCAGTACGCCAAGCAGGAAATACTTGTACAGCAGGCCGATGGCCTCATCGTCACGGCTGCGCTGCAACGCCTGTAGCTGGCGGGGCGTCAGCGCGTCGACCAGCGCGCCGATGACGGCGGGGGCGTCGTCGTCGGGCAGCAGCGGCGTCAGCGTCTTCGCCAGCGTCAGCAGCAGGGTGGTCAGCCGGTTGCGCAATACCGCCGGGTAAGGGGCATCCCTGAGCAGGTACAGTTGCTGCGCCAGATGCGGCCGCTCCGCCTCGTGCAGATTGACGGTCAGGCTGACCCGCCGTCGCCCTTCCGGCAGGTAGAGCACCGGGTCGATGATAGCGATACCCGGCGCCGACGGCGAAGGATGGCGCTGCAAGGCCGGGGTTTCGCCAAACAGCGTCAGCAGCGTGCGTGAGCGGGGCTGGTCGCTGCGCCACGGCCACAGGCTGTCGCTGTGAATGGCGGTGACGAAATCCAGCTCCCGTTCCGGCGACATCAATGGGTCGCGCTTGAGCAGCAGCGAATGCACCTGTTTGACCTCGGCGTCGCTGACCTGCAATGGTTGTTCGCTGCGATAGAGGATGTCGCGCAAGCGGGCGTCCTGCCCGGCGCTGAAGACCACGCCGCGCTCGAGCGACAGCGGCGTGGTCAGCCCGTTTTCCGGCGTCAGTTTCAGGAAGACCGCATCAGCCGTGAGCGGCTGCGGTTGCTGCCGGAGTACCTGGCGGTAGTAAAAGTCGAGGTGCCGCTCGGTAAAACGGTTAAGTCGGGCCTGCGCTCGGGCGAATAACTGCAGGAAGGTCAGGTACAGCGCGACTTCCGGGGCGTGATCGGCGTGGGACAGCGCCTGTTGCATCCGGCGACGGCCGTCGGTCTGTAGCTGGCTGACGGCGTTGACGGCGGCGGAAAAACAGAGCTGTAACTGCTCTTCCAGCACCTGAATGCCCGGCAACTGTTGTTGCAGCAACTGTTGCTGTTCGCTGGCGATAAATCGGCCGTTGTCGTAGCGAATTCCCCATAGCGGATCGAGGGTTTTCAACGCTGGGTCCGCCAGCAGCGACGGGCGGTAGCCGTCCAGCGCCTGCGCCAGAATCACCACGTACTGGAACGGCCGCACCAACTGCGCTTTCAGTACCGTCTGGATGGTCAGTTTGATGTGGTCGGCACTGGTGGTCTGGACGGGAATAAAGGCACGGTACCACCGATCCAGATTCGCGTAGAGGGCGATCAGGTACGTCAGCGTCTGATCCATGCCGCGCGACTGCGCCTGCCGAAAACGGTTTTGTTCCAGCGCGGCGTCGAACGACAGGATGATCGCCATACCGGTGACTTCGCTTTTGGCGAACAGCGCCTGCCAGTTGCCCGGCTGTGTGGTGTCGCCGCGGTCAAATGACAACTGCGCGGCGATGTCGCTAGCCAGCACCAGCAGCGTTTCAAACGACATCTCATCCGCCAGGAACGCGCCGTCTTCCAGTGCCGGCGGCAGGCGCTGTTGCTGCGAAGTGGCCGGCGGCGGCAGCGGGGGATTCCAGGTCATGGTCATGGGGCGGCAGGCCTCGGTTAATGGTTGTCAGTGATGGATGAAAACCGGTGGTTTGGCGTGGCGGCGCGCGTCACGGCGTCGTCACCAGCGTGCCTTCGCGCAGATAGAACGGGTACACCATGTTGCTGCGGGTATTGGTGGCGATCAGGGTATAGTCGAGATGAATCAACAGTTTGCCGTCGATGGCCTGCTGGTTGTCGATGACGATCGCCTGTAGCCGGATGCGTGGCTCGAAGAACAGGATGGCTTGTTCGATGCGGGCTTTCATGTCGGTGAGGGTGGAGAGGGTGAGGTCTTCAAACACCATGCCCTGAATATCGCAACCGTACTCCGGCGCCATGATGCGTTCGCCGGGGCGGGTGGAGAGCAGCAGTGCCAGACTTTGCCGGACGTCTTCGTCGCCGCTTACCATGCCGATGCTTTGCGCGGCGGCGTCAAACTGCGGCGGGAACCCCCAGCCGGTGCCGAGAAACGCATTATCGTTATCCACGTTATCCTCCTATCAATACGGTGAATTCGCCGAGCGCGATGTTGCCGCCGTGTGCGGTGGCATCGCCGATACGGGCGGCCGGTTTACCGCCGATCAGCACGGTGGCGGAGCCTTTAACGATGACGTCCGGCGGCCCGACGCACATACAGTTGTCGCCCATCACCGCCGCCGGCAGTTTGCCGATCAATACGGTCGGCACGCCGGGACCGATGACCGGACCGCCGACATGGGGGATCGGCGGCAGCCCCGGCGTCACCATCGGGCAGGCGTGTAAATCGGTCAGGCGGGCAGCTGGCGGCATCAATACTTCCCTTTATTTTTTGTAGATAACTAACAACGTTGTCTCGTTGCGTGTCGTGCCTGTTTGGCGTTAAAAACTGTGCTGAGGTGGTTGCTCCCGCCGGGTGAGCCGCATGGATGCGGCGAAAGCCCTTGCCGCGCCGGGAGCGCGTCAAGGGCGGCCCGAACAGCGGGGGCGAACGCCGAAGGCACCGCGCAGCGGCACAGTTTAGCCACCAGCCAGTGGTCAAGGAGAGGCGGCGTTTGAGCCTCTCCTTGTCGTGCGTGCGATGACGTTGCAAAGAAAAAATGAGGTTTATCCCGCACGAAATGTTGCTCAATTCCGCCAGACATTCGATAACTGCCTCTCTATTGATCTCTGTTAATCAGCGTTAATTGATCATCACGATGCCGCCCTTCACCACCGTCTGGCCGGAGGCCGACAGTTCGGCGGTGGCGTTGCCTTTGGCGGTCAGGCCGGTTTTGGCTGACAGGCTGACGTTCATTCCCTCGGCGGTGACGTTGGCTTTGGCGCTGATATTGATGGCGCTGGCGGCGGTCAGTTCGATTTTTCCTTTGGCGTTGAGGGTGATGTTCTTCGGGCTGTCCAGCGTGATGCCGGAGGAATCCAGCGTTACGCTGTTGCCGTTCTGGTCCAGCAGCGTCACCGTTTTGTCCTTGTCGCTCAGCACCGCCTGATTGCCGCCGGGGGTGGTAATGGTGATCACCTTGTCCTCTTCGTTGAACTGCAGCGTTAACTGGCTGCGGGTCACCAGCGTTTTGATGGTGTTTTTGGCGTCCGGCGTGACCGGCGGCGGGTTTTTGCTGCTGTACAGACTGCCGAGGATCACCGGGTCCGACGGGTTATTGTTGAAGTAGCCCAACACCACCTCGTCACCCACCTCCGGCATGAATTGCGCCCCAATGCCGGTTGAGGCGTAGTAACTGGCCAGCCGCGCCCAGATACCGTCGTTTTCCGCCTGTATCACCGGCACCGATACCTGAACGCGATGCTGCTGTTCCGGGTCGCCATCCAGTTTTTTGACGATGCCTATCTGTAATCCGTCCACGCCGGGCAGCAGACCGGCGGCGGGCGGCGGCGTCAGATCGCGGTGTTCGGCCGACCACACCGGCGGCATGCCGAAGTCGATGTGGGTCAGCCACTGGCCGTCCTGAATGTGATGGCGGACGCCGCTGACGTAGAGGTGACCGTTAAAGCGCGCGCCGACCCCGGCCAGTTCGATCAGCGTGTTGATGCGCGCGCGGGCGCAGCCCTGGCAGGTCAGGGTGCCGCGCAGGCGAGAAAGGGCGGATTTGACCTGCTGGCCGCGGGCCCAGTCCCGCAGCGCGCTGTTAGCCAGCGGCGTGGCGCTTTGCAGCCGGTATTCCGTCAGTCCCAGCACGCGGGCCAGCTCGTCGGCGCTCAGGTTGCCCTGCCGGCTGACGGACTGGGCGGCGGCCTTTTCCTGTAGCGGCTGCTGGTTTTTGATATCCCAGCCAACGCCGGTCACCGAGGTAAATTGGTGGCGGGCGTCAATGTCGGCGGTGAGTGAAATCAGGTCGTCGCCGTAGGTGACGGTCAGCACCGGCGAGGCGCTCAGACAAGGGGCGGCGACAGCGACGGCGCCGTCGTCGTTGCATACCACCAGCCCGTTGGCTTCCGCCCGGGTGAGCAGAAAATCCCAGTCGGTGCAGTTGAACTGCACCAGTTCGTCGTGCTGGGTATGGGTGGTGTCGACGCGCGCGCTGAGTCCGGCGCAGCGGCTAATCAGGCGGCTTAAAATGTCGCTGTCTTTCTGCTTGAGATAGTTGTCGTTGCGGCGGGCCACCGTCATGGCGATCGCCTTGTCCCGGCATTCGATCACCAGCCGTGAATGACCGGCGCCGCTGATGCTGATGCCGTGGCGAATGATGATCCCGTCGAACAGCACCTGTTCCTGACTGGCGTAGCCGGCCGCGATGGTCAGGCTGTTGCCCGGCTTGAACAGGTCGCCGCTGCTGAGCGGAAAGCGGTTTTGCGGCATGTCGCCGTCCTGAATCACCAGCTCCGCGCGGGCGATATGGTTCACCCGTTTACAGACGTGAATGGATAACAGCTGGATATCGTTGCCGATTTCAGCGCCGTTGCTCTTGATGGTGCAGGTCACCACGCCGTCACTGTGTGTTGCCGGGGAGTCCGCCATATCGTCCTTCCGTTAGGCCAGTGGGGGAAAGTAGAGGCGAGTGCCCGGCACAATGTGACGCACGCTGGTCAGATTGTTGTAACGGGCCACCGCCACGTAATAGGCGCTGTCCTGATAGATCGCCTGGCACAGCTGCGGCAGGGTATCGCCCTGTTTCACCACCACGCTGTGGGTGAGGTCGGGCGAAGAGCGGTTGGCGCGCAACGCCTGCTCGTTGCTGTCCAGATAGTTGTCAAAACGCAGCTCGACGGTGGCGCGCAGCGGCGCGCCGGCGGCGTCGAACAGCGAATAGCGGATGGCGAGGCGGGTCAGCCGCCCTTTGAACGACAGCGTGCCCCAGGTCAGCACCACCACGCTGGGTTCGTGCTTGTCGCCGACATAGCGGTACACCACGTTTTTAAGCTGGGTGATTTGACCGGCGACGTCCGCTTTTTGCGGCTGCTCCACCACGCCGGTGCCGTCAATCATCATTTCGAAGCTGAGCGTTTCGCTCTGATAGCTGGCGAAACCGAGCCGCGGCGCCAGGCTGCCGAGCGCGCGATGGCCCGCGGCTGACCGGTTGGAGTAATTGATGCCGTGTTCATGGCGGATGCCGGCAGGGTTGAGCATCACGTCAAATTGCTGTTTTTTGTCGAGGGTGCGGATAGTCAGCTTCTGCATGATAAACGGCTCCGGTTAGCGTTCCCGCGGCTCGGTTTGCAGGTGATGAAATGAGATCGCTCCCGGCGTGGCGGACGGGTTGGCCGACGGCCCGGCGTCGCGGTTTTCCGCGTCGCTTTCCGCCTGATGGGGCGAGTCCGGCTCATTCGGCTGGATGACCCGGGAATAAATCGTCAGTTGTCGCACTTCTATCGCCATGATCATGTTTCCTTCTGGGTCACTGTTTGCGTTTGGAACGACTGAAACACAGGACGATCTCTTCAATCGCCACGTCATTACGGGCGGCGTGGAAGCGATCGATTCTCCAACTGATCGGATAAGCGTTATAAAACAGCCAGATCCGCAAGGGGTCGCCCTGTTCATCCAGCAAACTGACGCTCACCTCTTTGGTGACGATCGGGCGGTTAAGCTGTCCTTCGAAACAGCTTTTGCACCAGCGCACCAGCGGCGAATCGGCAGGGCTGAGGCCGCGGCGCAGCGTCAACGGCCCCTGTTTCACCGCGGTCGGCAGATAATAGACGCTGTTATTGCCGCCTTCGGTGAACGGTTCGGTTTCAATGCGCGATTCGATGCCGGACACTTCCTGAAAAGCCTGGTCGTCGCCACTGTTGTCGATATTCACGCTGAAATAAAACGCGGGTAGCGGCCATTCGCCGCCGGGCGATTTTTTTTGCATCGGCATTACCGGGTCGTGTCATTTTCGTGTGGTTAACGCGGCTGCCCGCCGCGTTAACCGGGTGCGGTTATACCGCGACTTCCAGCCCTTCGTGCGCCAGCTCGATGGTTTCAATCGCCACTTCATTGCCGTCTGATTTCAAATCCGTGCCGCTGACTTTGGTCGGCCAGGCATTTTTCAGCTTCCACGTCATGGCCGGGCTGCCGCTTTCATCCAGCAAATTGATGGTGACGGCGGTGCGGGCGATGGTGTTCATCTTTATTTTCGAGAACCAGTCGTAGAAGTTATTGTCTTTGACGAAAATGCCTTTTTTCAGGGTCACGTTGCCGGATTTGATAATGCCGGGCATCTTGATGGTGGAAAATACCGGGCTGTTGCCGGCGCGGTATTCAATAATCTGGGCTTCGATATCCAGGCCGGTAATTTCCTGAAACGACGCCACCATGCTGGCGCCCGCGCCGCCGTCCCATTTCACTTCAAAGTGAAATTTGGGCATCGGCCATACGGTGCTTGACTGAGCGGAACCGTCATCTGCCATGGGTGTTCTCCTTGAAGAGGTGATAAAACATCAGATCGTCAGCGGTCAGAATCAGGATTTCTGCATCTGCTGCTGGAAGGTAATTTCGATAAATTCGGCCGGGCGGCTGATCGCCACCAGCACCGTAATGCGCAGGATCCCTTCCAGAATGTCCTGTGGCGTCATGGTCTTGCCGAGCCCGACGTCCACGCTGTAGGCGTCTTCCGGCGACGCGCCCGCCAGCCCGCCGCGTTTCCAGATCCCGAACAGAAAGTTTTCGATCATGCTTTCCATCGATACCCAGGTATTGGCGGTGTTGGGTTCGAACACGTAGGCTTTGGCGGCCTGTTTGATGGATTCTTCCAGCATGATCATGGTCCGGCGCACGTTGACGTAGCGCCAGTCGAGGCTGTTGCCGTCCAGCGTGCGGGCGCCCCACACCAGCGTGCCTTCGCCGGTGAAGGTGCGCAGCGCGTTGATGGATTTGCCCTGGGTGGTGACGTTCAGGTCTTCCTGCTCGTCGGCGCTGATGTTGACGCTGGGGGAAACCACCGCGTTCAGGCTGACGTTGGCCGGGGCTTTCCACACGCCGCGGGCGTTATCGACCATGGTGTAGATGCCCGCCATCGACGCGGCGGGCGGCAGCAGGTTCTGCTGGCGCCGGATGTTTTCCAGCACGCTTTTGTAGATGGGGCTGATGGAGAACAGGATCTTGTGCAGCAGCGTTTTTTCCGCTTCGCTCTGATCCACCGTCAGTTTGGCGACTTCGTCCAGCATCTGCTGCTTTTTGGCCGCCTTCAGCTTGTTGCCGCCGCTGTTCAACTGCTCGGCGCTCAGCCCGTCCAGATCTTTGAACGCCCCGGCGATCTCGGCGTTCAGCACCGTGGTCAGGATGTCCGGGTTATTGATATTGGCGAAGCTGATGTCGCTGTCCTGAATGATCGAGGTGTTCAGCCACGGGTAGTACGCAGTGGCGTAGTCCAGGTAGTTGATGCCCAGCTTGGAACGAAAGGTAGCGATGCAATCGCCGCTGGGGTCCTGCCTGTCTTTATAGCCTTCCCAGACGTCGAGAATGGCGACGCGGTTTTTCATTGTGCCGCCGCAGTGAGCCAGCACCGCCTGCTGCACATTGATGCAGTCGTCTTCCTTCAGGCATACCGCTTCAGGCGTCAGCACCATCGTCGGTTCCGGCTCCTTGAGCAGCGGCGTGATGCCGTTTTTCAGGGTATCGGCGTCGATTGCGTCCTGATAGCCGCCCACCGAAACGATGTGGCAGGGGCCGCCGCCGTTCTGGAAAAAGAACAGCATGCTGTAATACAGCAGGTAGCGGGTATTGGCCTGGGTGAGGGCATAGGTTTTGCCGGCCTGACTGAACGCGGCGTCGCCTAATACCGTGTCGGTTTTTTCGACGATATCGAATTTATGCAACGGCGCGCCGCCGAAATAATGGCGAAAATCCGACATGGAAGTAATACGCCATGCTTTATTGCGTAGCGATACGCCGCCATTTTCCGCCTTTTCGGTATAACCGATAAATGCCGGCACCGCAGTGGCGACTTCCACCACTGAATTGGGGAAGGCATTTTTCTCAACAATATAAACGCCTGGGGTTTTCATTACACCCATAATTTGATTCCTTCTGATTTGAGGTATATATATCCACCCCACGCATTACGGCGCGTATAATAAAGGATGGTGCCTGCTCCAGTGAGTAATGTGCTGATTGCTGATATTTTATTTTTTTGTTTTTTATTGCCCTTTTTAATCGGTATGTCAGTTAACAATGATTTCCGAAACGACTTCTGATGTCTTTTCAATTTTTAATCGACATTGACTAAGCGGTGTCGCCACGGGTAATGGGTCAATTAATAATTTGTTTTCCTGATAAAGCTGAAAATGGTAATCGGACTTTTTCTGCATTTTTAACGGCTCCCGGGAAATAAACGCCTGCGCACTTTTTCCGTTAGCCAGGGTTTCCGTTCCCAGATAATCAAACTGATTGTCCTGACGGCTATCCTGAATACGCGATTGCGCATTCACATACGGCGCGGTGAACAGATATTTCCAGCGCCGCCGTTGGCTGAGAAACGGCACAATCAATAATGGCGCCGCCTGATGATCGATAAAGGCAGCGATAGCGGCGGCGCTTATCTCAATATCAACCAGCCAGGCCAGGCTCGCCGGCCGGGCGCGCAGACTGGCTGTTCCCGCCGGCGCCGTGTCGTTGGCCGCCTGCAAACGCACCTCGCCGGGTTCCGACTCGCCAAGCGTGTAGCGAAAACGCGGCGTATCCCGCTCCGCCAGCCCAGGTATCGCGGTATAGCTGAAAAACCCGGCGTCCCGACTGCAAAACCACCACTGCAGCGATAACGCTTCCGTTATGAGCAGGGCACTCTGCGCCCGATCCGCCAGCACCATCAGCCCGTCGGCCAAGGGTTTAAACAACAGTCCGGCTTGTTTCGCGGCGTGCTGGCTGGACGGCGCCAGTTCGCCATAAAACGGCAGGCTGGCGCAGCCGGCAAAGAATTCGTGCTCAATACGCAGCTGAAACAGCAGGCCGTAATCGCTCATGGTGATTAATCCTTTGTCACGTAATCCTTTGTCACGACAGTATGCAACTGCCCGACGCCTTCCGACTGAGACTGAATCGCCTGACTGTCGGCGATTCTCACCCGCAGGCGATACACGGCGGACGGCAAATAGCGGATTCCCAGCATGTTCCACATATTTCCAAGCTCATGGCGCGGCAGGCTGTCCATTTCCAATAATATTTGCTCAATTGCCTCGTCCATATCTGGGGCGTTATAACGGTTAAGCTGGGCGTTCTTATGAAGGAACGCCATCGCATGCGCAATTATCTGTAATCCTTCCGCGTATTGCGCGCCGGTAAAATTCGCCGCCACCACCATGGAAACCCGAACGTATAACGGCGGCGTGGCGACCGCGAAGCGGTTACCGGGATTGGCGGTATTGCCCCGGTGCGTCAGCGTTTCCCGTTCAATATTCGACAGAAATACCACCAGTTTATTTTTCGCCAGCGGAAACATCTTGCCATCGTCATCGGCCGGGTTAGCTATCACTACGACATCGTCATGCAGATTTAGGGTATTTTTTAGGTATTGATTTAATTGTCGGGTCAGGTAATGGATAGAGGTGTGGATCATGGGGGGGCCTTTATTAATTATCCTCTTTAGAACTCGCTATAAATGAGGTGGCTGTAAGTCGTACAGCAAGTATTGCTGATGACATTCATGCTGAAAAGAGCATTCGGATTTCTGACTGAATTAATCATGATTTTTACTGGTGTTTGAAATGATTTATTCATTTCTATTGTCTTTTTTATTGCTTCTATTTTTGATGTGATGTTTTTTACCTGCTTTTGTTAAATCTATTTGGCGCTTTTTTGTGCTTGATTCTTATGGTATTGTTACGCAATTATTGGGTTTGACCCTGCCGATTGTCAGGATTTTAAACCCGTATTTGAGGTTTTTCTTATCTTTTTTCTTGATGATTTTATTATCTCTATATTAGCTATTCGGAGGCTATACATGACCTTGGGGCGTTCTGTCAGTCTACTTTTACCCCTTATTTTACTCTCTTCCCACGCTATTGGAGCGGCGAAGTCATTCGATGGTATAACCTGTAAGAGTGATATTCCCTCGGCATTAATCGGGCGTCATATGCCAAATGAGCGTGTTGTTGCCATTGAAGAGCGTTACAAGAGTATTGATCTAAAAGATCTGGGGACTTACGGCATGGAAAGTGATGGTGATCCATGGTCGCTTATGTCATGGCAAATATGCGGTCGGGAGTATTTCTTACTCGAGCGTCGCGAAATCGTCAAAGACGTCCTATCGTCACCTTCACCGAAAGAAAACCCTAAAGCACAAATCGTTTCGTGTGTAGTTGATGGTTCGAATTCCTTCGATACGTTTGTTACGTTTATCCCATCGGAGGAAAAAGCATGGCCAAGGACGGTTGAACACGCCTGGCGCATCAATGACAAGACGGTCAAATTTTCGAAGGTTGAAGGCAAGGAAATTGTTTGCAACCCATAATGGTGAGGCAGCTCAACCTTTGAGTTGAACGGATCTGCCGGTTGAACGGACTTGCGCAAAAAGTTGCGCGGTCCGCTCATTTCTATAATTAGACTTCATTCATTTCGGTGCGTTGTTACAGCTTGGGAAATAATGAAAAACTATTGTTATTGTACGGTTCTTTGAATTTCATCTGTTTTAGAAACACAAACAACCGACGGGGCATTCGTTTCTATTTCCGCAACATCACCGCCCATTGATTGCAATTATGCTTAAATGCTATGTCGGACATGACTCAGCCCGATTGGTGATTTGTGATATCTGGCGATTAATGCGATCGCACTATTCGGACTGCGTACCCTTAGCGTGATCTACTATTTTTCGAAGCTGCTTTGCCTCATTACCCAATACAGAGAAATAAACATGAGATTATTACTGATCGGAGCAACCGGGCTGGTCGGTCATCAGGCGTTAGTAAAAGCGTTGGCCGATACACGTATTACGCAGGTGGTGGCGCCGGCGCGTCGTGCATTATCGGCTCATGACAAACTGATCGCGCCGCCGGTGGATTTTGAACAATTGCCGGAAGACGCCGACTGGTGGCAGGCGGATGCGGTAATTTGCACGCTGGGCACCACCATCAAGGCGGCGGGCAGTCAGACGGCGTTCTATCGGGTTGACCACGACTATCCGCTGACAGCCGCGCGGCTGGCTCACGCGCATGGCACGCCGGCCTACGTGCTGAATTCGGCGTCGGGCGCCAATGTATCATCACGTTTTTTCTATAACCGGGTGAAAGGCGAGCTGGAGCGGGATCTGGCCGGGGTGGGGTTTTCCTCGCTGACGCTGGTGCGCCCCGGTCTGATAGGCGGCGAGCGTGACGAGCGCCGGCCCGGCGAATGGGTGGCGCAGCAGGCGCTGCGCGTACTACATCCGTTGCTGCCGTTAAGCTGGCGTATTAATCCGGCCGAACGGATTGCGGACGCGTTGCTGGCGGCGGCGCTGAATCCTGCCGCGGGTGTACGGGCGATTACCTCTGAACATCTGGTGTAAAGTGAAGGGCAAAGTGCATAACGCAGGAGTCAATATGAATAGCGCGATTTCACCGGTTGAACTGGCAAAAGCCTATCGGCTGGTTAACCACGGGCCGACGGTGCTGGTATCGGCTTGTCATGACGGTGTGGACGATGTGATGGCGGCGGCCTGGTGTTGTGCGCTGGATTTCGCACCGCCCAAGCTGACCGTGGTGCTGGATAAGGCGACAAAAACACGCGAGCTGCTGGAAAACAGCGGTTATTTCGCCATTCAGGTGCCGACGGCGGCACAGCTGGAACTGACCAATCAGGTCGGCAGCATCAGCCTGCGGGATAACCCGGATAAGCTGGCGCGCTGCCAGGTGGAACTGTTTCGCTCCGACGAATCGGATGTTCCGCTGGTTGCCGGTTGCGCCGCCTGGTTACTGTGCAAACTGATTCCTGAACCCCACAACCAGCAAACCTACGACCTGTTTATCGGCGAGGTCATCGGCGCCTGGGCCGATTCGCGTGTATTCAGCCACGGTCACTGGCATTTTGAAGACGCCGACCCGAAATGGCGCAGCCTGCATCATGTGGCGGGCGGGCACTACTACGCCATCGGCGATGCGCTGGATGCGAAAGAGTCGTGACCATAAACTAACGCCCTGCAAGAGCAGGGCGTTGAGGGGAAATAAGCGCCATAATACAGCTGATCGTATTTATTGTGGTTTACTGTTTTCTATTGGCGGTAAAGGGGATGAGGATTTAAATGATTCTATTCCCCATTGCCAGATTTGTGATTTTCTTTCTGGTGTAGTTAATAATCCCACCATGCCATAGAGGAAAATAAATAAAATAATGCTGGCGATAATTCCCGAAAAACCACTCCATATCCAGGATAATACACGTAATGCAATTGGTGTTTTTTGTTTTTCTTTTCTTGATGCGGCTCGAAAAAATTCTTTAATGGCCTCTTCTTTGGCATTCTCAATGGCCCGACTTTTTATTATGTCGCTCTCAGCTATTGTTTGATTTTTTTATCTATTTCTATTTTAAGATTTTCTATTTCTGAGTTTTTCTTATCAATAATATCGAGTTGCTGCTGATAATCCTTCCTGATTTCCTCTTCCCAGTCTTCCAACAGGCGAGAAAACATTGTTCTGGCATTATCACGGTAAGCATCTAAACGTCGTTGAGTATGTACAACCTGCTCATGAAATTGCTTTACGGCAAGATCAATTTCCTGATCGGATTGACCATTAGCGCGCAGTTTTTCAGCGTATTGGTTTTTTTCAAGTTTATAGAACGAGTAGGCTATCAAACCAATACTGTCTTCTGGACTTTTTACCAGTAACTGAAAAACCCATGATTTTTCATTAGCTATCACCAAAGAATTATCGCTTTCCATCGCTCTAAAATAACGTCCTTTATTAACATAAAAGGTTTTTCAAGCAGCAGTTAATTTTACCCTTGTTCGTCACTGGAACGTAATACCTGACTCATAGCCTGATGAATCAGCTCGTTCAGGTCCGACTGAGAAAGTGTTCTGACTGTTGCCGCCACACCTGCTGCGCTGGCGCGGTTTGATGCCTGTTCGACGGATTGCAACATAGCCTGGCGGTGTGCTTCGGAAATTCTCTGCAATTCAAATGAACGTGACATAGGCAATATCCTCGTCCTTTTTTCTGAATTTATTGTGGTAACCGGGTTCATCCTTGAACCTGTACATAATGCCGAAGCCAGTGTTGGCCCCGGCACTGATGACGCTTATCAGAACGGAATATCGTCATCAAAATCCATCGGCGGCTCGTTGCTCGGCATCGGCGCGCTTTGCTGCGGACGGGATTGGCCGCCGCCGCTGAACTGGTTAGCTTGCTGCGGCTGTTGTGGTTGCCCCCAACCGCCTTGTGGCGCGTTGCCGCCCGCATTGTTGCCCATGCCGCCGCCGGCCGGAGCGCCGCCGCCTGCGCGGCCGCCCAGCATCTGCATGCTGCCGGAGATATCAACCACCACTTCGGTGGTGTAGCGATCCTGACCGCCCTGATCCTGCCATTTACGGGTGCGCAGCTGGCCTTCGATATACACCTGAGAGCCTTTGCGCAGGTATTCGCCGGCGATTTCCGCCAGCTTGCCGTACAGCGCGACGCGGTGCCATTCGGTGCGCTCTTTCTGCTCGCCGGTCTGCTTGTCGCGCCAGCTGTCCGACGTGGCCAGAGTCAGGTTAGCGACTGCGCCGCCGTTCGGCATGTAACGGACTTCCGGGTCCTGACCCAGATTCCCGATAAGAATCACTTTATTAACGCCTCTGCTGGCCATGTTGGTGTCTCCTGATCAATCACTTTTTAAAGTTTAAGCGAAGAATTCTAGCATGTCAGTGCCGCAGATTATACCGGTGTGAGAGTCGCGAGCCAGTTCCGGTCTTTTTTCCTGCGTTGCCGTTGTTTGCAATCGGATACTGGATATCCATTCAGTTTATTTTGTGCCATAATCGGCCGTTTCTACCGGTTTCCTTTCGTACGGAAAGGATGAAAGAACAGCGTCTATTGCGGGAAAAGTGTGCATGGATAAGATCGAAATTCGTGGTGCCCGTACCCATAACCTGAAGAATATCAACCTGATTATTCCACGCGATAAACTGATCGTCGTGACGGGGTTATCCGGTTCCGGCAAATCCTCGCTGGCGTTCGATACGCTGTATGCCGAAGGGCAGCGTCGTTATGTGGAGTCGCTGTCGGCCTATGCCCGCCAGTTCCTGTCGCTGATGGAAAAGCCGGATGTGGATCACATCGAAGGGTTGTCGCCCGCCATTTCCATTGAGCAGAAATCCACGTCGCACAACCCGCGTTCCACCGTCGGCACCATCACTGAAATCCACGATTACCTGCGTTTGCTGTTCGCCCGCGTCGGCGAGCCGCGCTGCCCGGAACACGATATTCCGCTTGATGCCCAGACCGTCAGCCAGATGGTGGACAACGTCTTGTCGCAGCCGGAAGGCAAACGGCTGATGCTGTTGGCGCCGATCGTTAAAGAGCGCAAGGGCGAACACACTAAGACGCTGGAAAATCTGGCGACGCAGGGTTACATCCGCGCCCGTATCGACGGCGAAGTGTGCGACCTGTCGGACCCGCCGAAACTGGAGTTGCAGAAAAAGCACACCATTGAAGTGGTGGTGGACCGTTTTAAAGTGCGCAACGATTTGGCGCAGCGTCTGGCCGAATCGTTTGAAACCGCGCTGGAGCTGTCCGGCGGCACCGCCGTGGTGGCGGATATGGATGACGCGAACGCGCCGGAACTGCTGTTCTCCGCCAACTTCGCCTGCCCGGTGTGCGGCTATAGCATGCATGAGCTGGAGCCCAGGCTGTTTTCATTCAACAACCCGGCGGGCGCCTGCCCGACCTGCGACGGGCTTGGCGTACAGCAGTTTTTCGACCCGGCGCGGGTGGTGCAAAACGGCGAACTGTCGCTGGCCGGCGGCGCTATTCGCGGCTGGGATCGCCGTAACTTCTACTATTTTCAGATGCTGCGCTCGCTGGCGGATCATTACGAATTCGACGTTGAAGCGCCGTTCGATAGCCTTAGCCCGGCGATTCAGAAAGTCATTCTTTACGGCTCCGGCAAGGAAAACATCGAGTTCAAATACATCAACGATCGCGGTGATACGTCGGTGCGCCGCCATCCGTTCGAAGGGGTGCTCAATAATATGGAGCGCCGCTACAAAGAGACCGAATCGACCGCGGTGCGCGAGGAACTGGCAAAGTTCATCAGCAACCGGCCGTGCGCCAGCTGTAACGGCACCCGACTGCGTGAAGAAGCGCGCCACGTCTATGTGGAGCAGACCACGCTGCCGCAGATTGCCGATATGAGCATCGGCCACGCGATGGAGTTTTTCCATAACATCAAACTGAGCGGTCAGCGGGCGAAAATCGCCGAAAAAGTGCTGAAAGAGATTGGCGACCGCCTGCGTTTTCTGGTCAACGTCGGCCTGAATTACCTGTCGCTGTCGCGCTCGGCGGAGACGTTGTCCGGCGGCGAGGCGCAGCGTATTCGCCTGGCCAGCCAGATCGGCGCCGGTCTGGTCGGGGTGATGTACGTGCTGGATGAGCCGTCTATCGGCCTGCACCAGCGCGACAACGAGCGCCTGCTGGAGACGCTGATCCATCTGCGTAATCTCGGCAACACCGTGATTGTGGTGGAACACGATGAAGACGCCATCCGCGCCGCCGACCATATCATCGACATCGGTCCCGGCGCGGGCGTTCACGGCGGGCAGGTGATCGCCGAAGGGACTGCCTCCCAGATCATGGCGGTGCCGGAATCGCTGACCGGCCAATTCCTGAGCGGCGCGCGCAAAATCGAGATCCCGACGCAGCGCATTCCGGCGGATCCGGGTAAAGTCCTTAAGCTGATTGGCGCACGCGGCAACAACCTGAAAGACGTGACTCTCACCCTGCCGGTCGGGCTGTTCACCTGCATTACCGGGGTGTCCGGCTCCGGCAAGTCGACGTTGATCAACGATACCCTGTTCCCGATCGCCCAGCGCCAGCTCAACGGCGGCGAGCTGAACGAACCGGCGCCGTATCGCGACATTCAGGGGCTGGAGCATTTCGACAAGGTGATCGACATCGATCAAAGCCCGATCGGCCGCACCCCGCGTTCCAACCCGGCGACGTACACCGGCGTGTTCACGCCGATCCGCGAGTTGTTCGCCGGCGTGCCGGAAGCGCGCAGCCGCGGTTATAACCCCGGTCGTTTCAGCTTTAACGTGCGCGGCGGGCGTTGCGAAGCCTGTCAGGGCGATGGCGTGATCAAGGTGGAAATGCACTTCCTGCCGGATATTTACGTCCCCTGCGATCAATGCAAAGGCAAACGCTATAACCGCGAAACGCTGGAAATTAAATACAAGGGCAAGAGCATCCATGAAGTGCTGGAGATGACTATCGAAGAAGCACGCGAGTTCTTCGACGCCATCCCGGCGCTGGCGCGTAAACTGCAAACGCTGATCGATGTCGGTTTGTCCTACATCCGGCTGGGGCAGTCCGCCACTACCTTGTCCGGCGGCGAAGCGCAGCGCGTGAAGCTGGCGCGCGAGCTGTCGAAACGCGGCACCGGGCAGACGCTCTATATTCTGGACGAACCCACCACCGGCCTGCACTTTGCCGATATCCAGCAACTGCTGGCGGTACTGCATCAGTTGCGCGATCAGGGCAACACCATTGTGGTGATCGAACACAATCTGGATGTGATCAAAACCGCGGACTGGATCGTGGATCTGGGGCCGGAAGGCGGCAGCGGCGGCGGTGAAATTCTGGTTTCCGGCACGCCGGAAACGGTGGCGCAGTGCGAGAAATCCCACACCGCCCGTTTCCTGAAACCGATTCTGGAACGCGGTTAAGCGAGTTCCAGACGGCGGTTGTTAAGCGCGGCTTGCCGCGCTTTTTTATGGCATCCTCCGGCAATCATTCATCACCACAGGAGACGTGAGATGTGGAAACAATACGATATTCGGCTGAAACCCCGTGCCCGCGGTTTTCATTTGATTACCGATGAGGTGCTGGCGCAGGTGATGGATCTGCGTGACGTTAAGGTGGGGTTGCTGCATGTGTTTATCTGCCACACCTCGGCCTCGCTGACGCTCAATGAAAACGCCGATCCGACGGTACGGCAGGATTTTGAAAGCGCCTTTAACCATCTGGTACCGGAAGACGAGCCGTATTACCGCCATACCTACGAAGGCAGCGACGACATGCCGGCGCACCTGAAAAGCAGTTTGCTGGGCAGCAGCCTGATGTTGCCGGTGCGCAATGGTCGGCTGCATGTCGGCACCTGGCAGGGAATTTACCTGTGCGAACACCGCAATCACGGCGGCAGCCGTTCGCTGGTGGCGACGCTGCAGGGCGAGTAAGTTATTACAGTTTCTCGTGTTCCGCCGACGGTAAGACGGGCAGGTATGATTCCGATTCGTTTGTGTCCTGCGCCAGAATGTGCAGGGTAGCTCTATCTTTCCCCGCCTGCTTGGACTGATACAGTAGTTTATCCGCCGTTTCGATCGCCATGACAAAATCCGGTGATTGCCGATACTCGAATGTGCAACCGCCGATACTCACCGTGACGTGCCGGGCAATGTCGCCGTCAAGCGTAATCTGCAACTCGCGGATGCTGTCCAGAATGCGCGTGCTGAGGGTATTGAGATACGGTTTGTCCGGTGAGCGCGACAAAATCAGAAATTCTTCGCCGCCCCAGCGCACGGCGAGATCGTGGTGCGAAATATGCGTTTTTATGGTGTGGGAGACGGCCTGAATAATTTTATCGCCATTGCCGTGCCCATAGGTGTCGTTAATGTGCTTGAAGTTATCAATATCGCAGATCAAAACCGACAGCGTGGTCTCTTTGGGTATTTCCTGGACCTTTTTCCACAGGAATTTCCGGTTGTATAGCCCTGACAGATAATCGGTATAAACTTTCCGCTTGATAATGTTGATGGCGAAACGTTTGGCGTAATTCTTTTCACAAATGAGCATGATCACCAGACAGGAAATCAGGGTGTTCAGGCGATAGGAAATCAGGTTTTCAAGATAGATAAGCGAGGTGTCTTTCCAGTAGTCGCCATAATAACGTGTGGAGATAAGGGTATAGACGATGAATAGCGTCAGGCCCGACAGCAGGGCCGACGGATAGAAATTCAGTTTTATCGAAACCAGCGCCAGCGGGATAAGCAGCAGGATGGTTTGTTCCAGCGTGCTGCTTTGTATCAGCAGAATTTGCACCAGCACCGAGGCGGCGATCAGCATCGCGTCGGCTTTATGCCGCTGAACCGCCTTTAATAATGGCGCGCCTGCCCGTTTATAGGCCATGAATCCGGTAAGAATCAGGAACAGCAGAACGCCGGTGGCGATCTGTTCGGTCGCCCAGTCGAGCGATGCCATCACATAATTGCCGTTATCAAGCGAGTACAGCAGGCTGCAATATACCAACGACTGGAGCATGCTGGTCACCACTATCGGCGCACACAAAATGACCGTTCTTCGAATGGGGTAGTACAGGTTCTTAAACCGGATAACCGTCTGCAAGGACAGAAAATAGAGCGGCACAAACAGGCTGTCGATAACGCCGAGCAGCATCTGATTTTGTCGGGAAATATCCTGCGGGATGCTGAATGAGGCCGCCGTGTGGCTAATAAAAAACAGGACAAAAAAAACGGAGTAATGGAGCTGCTTTCTGTTGGTTATCGCCATGAAAGCCATAAAAGCGTTAACCGGCCAGAGCGGGGCGATTTTCGCATTCTGGATGTTAAATAAAAATAAATAAGATAAACAAAAAGATACCAATAAACCGGCACAAAAAAGTTTGGTTTTTTGACAGTCTGCCATTGTCGTTTAACGTCCGATTTTTTGTTGTGATTACACGAATCTATAACATTAGGCAGGGTCTCACAATTAAGCTAATGCGCCCGGATCGAGCCTTTAGGCAGACGGAGGAACCGCGCCGCGACACAGCGGCCGGGCGTGGTTAATGCTGTGCCAGAGAAATATCGTCGGAGAGGTATTCCACCACCACCTGATTACGGCCGCCATTTTTGGCTTTGTACAGCGCGTTGTCCGCCGTCTTGATGGCGATATCCAGCGCCGACTTCTGCGGGTTAAAGGTCGTCACGCCAATTGAAATGGTGACCTGATGGTGACGGGAACCCGGCATATAGACGGTGTTGGCGACGTTATTGCGCAGCCGTTCGGCAATTACCGTGGCGACATGAATATCCGCGCCCGGCAGCAGGATCAGGAATTCTTCGCCGCCAATGCGGCAGACCAGGTCGGTCTTGCGGAAGTTTTTACGGATCTGCTGGCTCAGTTTGCGGATCACCTCGTCGCCGACGTCGTGACCAAAAGAGTCATTGATCGTTTTGAAGTGATCGATATCAATAGCGATCACCGAGACCTTCTTATATTCGCTGCGGATCTCTTCCATGCTTTCCAGCATGCCTCGTCGGTTCAACATGCCGGAAAGCAGGTCGGTATGGGCTTCCGAGCTGAGGCGGCCAATGCGTTTGTGCAGCAATACGGTGCCCATCAGTAAGACCCGTTTTAGCTGTTCTGCTTCCAGGTACCAGGACTTGACCGAGCGGATTTTGCTAATGACGCCGAGCTGATCCATGCTGCTGGCCGATTTGGCCAACTGACGCAGCGGTTTGGAGATGTAATAGGCCAGAATGCTGAGCGCCAGCAGAGTAAGGATACCCAGCGGCGTGCCTTGCTTCAGGACGCTGAGCATCACATCGTTCAGCGCTTCCTCAAGCGAATGGAACGACTGCTGGGTGATAATAATCCAGTCCGCCTTCTGTGTTCGGATAAACGATGCCGGTGAAGGGATGCCTTGTTCATCCGGCATCATAAAACTGCCCTTACCCTGATTGGCGATCGAATTCAGAATATTTGAGTCGCTGAATTTTCTGCCAATCTGACTGGCGTCGCGGTGATAAATAATGGTGCCTTCTTTATCAATCACATAAGTATTAAAACTGTCATTGCTGAATTGCGTATTCATGAATTCATTCAGAATACGGCGGTTATTAAGATAAAGGGAACCGCCGATATAACCGAGATAATTACCGATGTCATCCACGATAGGGTAGGATATATAGACAATATAATTGCCGCTTAGGGACGTATGAGGCGCGCTAATAAAAAACCTTTTGGCTTTTAATGTCGTCATGTGTTCGTTTGAGGTAAGTGTGATGCCTGTCAAATTTAGCGACGTCGGCGAGGCTGCAATGACCTGGCTGTTTGCCGTAATCACCAACATCGAGTTGAATCCGTGGCTTAACTGATGAATACGTTGCAGCTCGGCTTGTAGCGACCGAAAATTACCGGACTGGATATGGTTGGCGATCAGCCTGGCGCTGTAGTCCAGCTGTTCTTCCGACGTAGAGAAAAAGTTATCCACGGTCGCGGATAATTTGGCTGAATAACTAGAGTTTACCTTAACTGCCTGTTCAATAAGCAATTTCTTTTGAACATGATAAAAGGTGAAATAGCTATTCAATAGCGTAACGAACATGCTGGAGAGAGAAATGAACAGGATTAAATGCAAAAGATTTATTTGTAGCAGTTTTTTTATCCGCATTTAGTTATATTTACCGGCTTATTACCATTTCTGGTTGCACAAAATGTGCAATTAATTCATTTCCCAATTAAGGCAGAGTATTACCCTTAATGATTAAGTATTAGTCAAGGTTTAAAATAGTGTCAACAGACGCTACGGGAAATTTTTAGCAGGAACGGGAATAAGGGAAGGAACCGTGTTTTAATAAAATTAATTCCATGATTATGAATGTCGGATATAAGAATTGTTATCACGTCTGGCTACTTTTGATTAGCCTGGTATTAATTTCGTTTGGTTTTCTTGCTCCCTGGTTTGCTCAAAAATAGGGATTAAAGAAACCAGTCTGGCGACGGTCTTTTTAACTCATTCTGGCCGTTTACCGCGATCACCGTTCGCAATTTTTTTTGCAACTGATTATTTTTATTAATGAAAAATAGTCAGGTTGCTCTTCTTCTCCCTCTCTCTTTTTTAGCCGGCGTTGCCGCGGAACCTTGTTAACGTTTCGCTGCTGATGTGCGTTAACCTTGAAAAGAGTATGTCTTTTTTGTGGTTATTTCCGATCGATATCTGAAAACCAATAGTCAATTGCTATTTATAGTCATTATTTGAATGTTTTTATCGATCGAATCATAAAGGTTGTTAGAATGAGGTGCCGATAGTAGGTCAGGGAGCAGGCCAGAGTGCATGTCATGGCGGCCGATGAATACTATTCCGCGTCCGGTCTTAGCCTTACTATTTTTGAATTTCTTTTTTTTATAATGTTTTTGTCTTACACACTGTGGAAAAGAAATGATTTTTGTCGCCTGAAAAGGGGATGAGAAGTATTTCATCGTGATGGCTGGCTGACGTATTAGCCTGATTGTTGCTGTGCCCTTATCACGATTACTGACAGTAACGGATGCGATGCCTGTTTTAACGCGGCTCTGTGTTTTGCCCCTGAGGACGTCATGTTTATGACATTTTGTTATTAGTAAAGGAGTGAGGAGCTGAGAATGCGTTTATCTGACTGGCGAATTGGTTATCGTCTGGGGGCCGGATTTGCCGCCCTGGCAGCCATGCTGTTGATAGTGGGAATACTATCAATATTGAAGTTGTCGAGTTTTCATGACAATGCACGCGATATCGTACAAGAGATATATCCCAAAACTGTTGATGCCAATAATCTGATCGAAAATGTTAGTGAAGGTGTCAGGGTATTTCAGCAATTATTGCTGGTGTCTGGTGATGACAAAATCAAGTCCGTCACCGATCAAATTCCTCCTGTTTCCCAGGAAATTACCCGGCTGATGAGTGAGCTGGAAAAATACGCCAACGAATCCAATAATGCAAAAATTCAGCAGGTCATTAGTGATATTCGCACTATTCGTGCTGATTTTTTGAGTTCCGGCCAAAAAGTGATTGCGCTGGTGAAAGCCAATGATCGGGACGCGGCGATCAACGAATTCAACGACCACCTTAATCCGTTACAAAAAGCCTACCGCAAGGCGGTGCGCCAACTGGTGGATTATCAGGACGATATGATGATGAGTACTGTCGATAGCATGTCGGCTACCTATCATGAGATCCGTCTGGTGCTGCTGGTGATTCTGGGGTTGGGTGTGGCGCTCAGTATGTGGATTGCCTTGGCGATCACCCGTAGCGTCACCCAGCCGATTCAGCAGGCGCTGGTCATGGCGGACCGCGTATCGCAGGGCGATCTCACCTCGCAGATTTCCACCAGCCGCAAGGATGAAGCCGGATTGCTCTTGCAGGCGCTGGACAACATGAACGACAGCCTGCGCCAGATTGTCGGCCAGGTGCGCGACGGCGCGGAGGCGATTTCCACCGCCGCCTCGCAAATTGCCGCGGGTAATCAGGATCTCTCGTCCCGTACCGAAGAACAGGCCAGTTCGCTGGAGCAGACGGCGGCGTCGATGGAAGAGCTGGTGTCGACCATCAAAAACACCGCGGAAAACACCCAGCAGGCCACGTCGATCGCCAATCAGGCGTCGTCGGCCGCGCACCGTAGCGGCGAAGTGATGCTGTCGGTCACCAATAAGATGCGGAGTATTCGTGAAGCCTCTATGCGTATGGCTGAAATCATCGGCGTGATCGATGGCATCGCGTTCCAGACCAACATTCTGGCGTTGAACGCCGCGGTGGAAGCCGCGCGTGCCGGCGAGCAGGGGCGCGGTTTCGCGGTAGTGGCCGGCGAGGTGCGTTCGCTGGCGCAGCGTAGCGCCACGGCGGCCAAAGAGATCAAGGAACTGATCGACGATTCGGTGGACAAGATTCAGGAAGGGATGCAACTGGTGGATACCGCCGAATCCACTATGGATGGCCTGACCGGTCACGTTAAAGATGTGCATAGCATTATCAACGAGATCTCGCAGGCCAGCCATGAGCAGAGCGATGGCATCAGCCAGATCAACATCGCGGTCGGACAAATCGACACCACCACCCAGCAGAACGCGGCGCTGGTTGAAGAGTCGGCATCCGCCGCGCTGTCGCTGCAATCGCAGGCGTCGCTGCTGGCCGAAGCGGTCAGCGCGTTCCGCCTGACGCCGCAGGGCAGCAACGGCGCGCCGTCGCCGGCCCGTCGGTCGGCGGCGCTATCCCACGCGCTGCCGTCTGCCGCTTCCGTTCGCCCGGTTGCGACTGAAAAACGTGCCGCCGCCACCGTCGGTAGCAATGACGACTGGACGTCGTTCTGAGTGATATTTCCCTCCCCGAGTGGGGGAGGGAATACTGCCGGATGAGGATAGAGAGAACATGTCGGTGCTGTGAAGGGTTTCGTGCGTGATAAACAGAGTCGTTTCTTTGCCACTTCATCGCACGCACGACAAGGATAGGCTCAAACGCCGCCTCTCCTTGACCACTGGCTGGAGGCTAAACTACGCCGCTACGCGGTGCCTTCGGCGTTCGCCTTCGCTGTTCGGGCCGCCTGTGACGTGCTCCCAGCACGGCACAGGCTTTCGCCGCGTCCGTGCGGCTCACCCGGCGAAGTCGCCCACCTCAGCGTAGTTTTTAACGCCAGCAACCCCGTCAACCTCTGCCTACTCGGCAGTGAACGCATCGAGCAGTGCAAAAACACTACGTAGCCATTTCTAAGCTGCCTACTCGGCAGTGAACACCTGGTTGATAGTGTCGCGCAGCGAATAGCTTTTCTAAGCTGCCTACTCGGCAGTGAACGGGTAACGTATCGCCGTACTCGATATCCTCAGTTTCTAAGCTGCCTACTCGGCAGTGAACAGAAACAGGTTGCGGAAGTTGCCCGGCCCTTTTTTCTAAGCTGCCTACTCGGCAGTGAACGAGGATTTACGCTATCACGATCTGCGCAGGGATTTCTAAGCTGCCTACTCGGCAGTGAACGCCATCAGAGCAAGTTACGTGGCGTCGAAACATTTCTAAGCTGCCTACTCGGCAGTGAACTTTCAACGCGTCCGCAACGCGCTGGGAATTGATTTCTAAGCTGCCTACTCGGCAGTGAACTTTTCGTGTAATGCGCGCATATCAGTGGCGATTTTCTAAGCTGCCTACTCGGCAGTGAACTATCGAAGTGCTGTAGCGCCGCGACGATGTGCTTTCTAAGCTGCCTACTCGGCAGTGAACCCATTAACATCAACGGCCAGACGCAAAATGGCTTTCTAAGCTGCCTACTCGGCAGTGAACCAACACGTTACTCTGATCGATGCTGACGCGGTTTTCTAAGCTGCCTACTCGGCAGTGAACCTGGTGGTACTGCCGGATGGTGATATCGCTCATTTCTAAGCTGCCTACTCGGCAGTGAACCCGGCGATTGGGCGGGGTACACGGACGCACAGTTTCTAAGCTGCCTACTCGGCAGTGAACTCGTTCTCGTTTGGTGACCCCACTCCCGTCATTTTCTAAGCTGCCTACTCGGCAGTGAACGCCATGTATTCCGGTGAGCCGTAAATCTCCTGTTTCTAAGCTGCCTACTCGGCAGTGAACATCGCCTTGTACAGCTTGGCTCGCACCATATCTTTCTAAGCTGCCTACTCGGCAGTGAACTCGTTCTCGTTTGGTGACCCCACTCCCGTCATTTTCTAAGCTGCCTACTCGGCAGTGAACGCCATGTATTCCGGTGAGCCGTAAATCTCCTGTTTCTAAGCTGCCTACTCGGCAGTGAACATCGCCTTGTACAGCTTGGCTCGCACCATATCTTTCTAAGCTGCCTACTCGGCAGTGAACGAGATAATCGACAAATTCCCAGAAATAAATGTTTTCTAAGCTGCCTACTCGGCAGTGAACCGGTTGGTGCCGGTGGCGCGAGTGACTCTACTTTTCTAAGCTGCCTACTCGGCAGTGAACCGCCAATGCGCCAATCATTGCTGGTTGCGGCATTTCTAAGCTGCCTACTCGGCAGTGAACCCCACTCGGGCGGCACGGCGCGGCCGCTATCATTTCTAAGCTGCCTACTCGGCAGTGAACTAAATCCTGTAAAACATTTCAATAAGATTGTTTTTCTAAGCTGCCTACTCGGCAGTGAACAGGGAAGTTTTGATTACTTTGCTGTCACGGCTTTTCTAAGCTGCCTACTCGGCAGTGAACTGGCGCATATGCCATGACAAACGCATCTGCAATTTCTAAGCTGCCTACTCGGCAGTGAACAATATATCCCAGTCTTTTCATCGGCATACGCTTTTCTAAGCTGCCTACTCGGCAGTGAACAGTTTTTGCCTACCAGGAGAGAACGGTTAATTTTTCTAAGCTGCCTACTCGGCAGTGAACCGTGGCATTGAGTCGCTCAGCCATTCCTTCCATTTCTAAGCTGCCTACTCGGCAGTGAACGCCGACGATTTAATATTATCAGAGTTGGTTACTTTCTAAGCTGCCTACTCGGCAGTGAACATTCTATACGCCCCACATTGTGGGGCATCACTTTTCTAAGCTGCCTACTCGGCAGTGAACATCACTTATCAAAACCAGCATTAGAAGGATTATTTCTAAGCTGCCTACTCGGCAGTGAACTGTAGCTCGTTGACTCTAACCCGTTGTATCTCGGCCCACAATTGGCGATTTTCGCCAGCAGACCCTTTTTTTTCGGCCCTCGGTAACTTATTGATTTTTCAATGCCGAAAAAGGCGGCTGAAAAAAGGGTATCGAAGCGGGAAAAGTGTTTCTGGCGTCATTCACTTTCCCGTTTGGGCTGTGCTAGGCTGATTTTCGTTACTTTCCAGTAGATTACGTGTTTTCTAATTCATTATTAGCCTGCGTTTTATTACGCGGGTGGTGTTTGTCTATCACTGCGGCAGAGAGTCTGTTTTATGGATAACGTATTCAGCCCGTCGGATTTAAAAACCATTCTGCATTCCAAACGCGCCAATATTTATTACCTCCAGCATTGCCGTATTTTGGTGAATGGCGGACGGGTGGAGTATGTCACTGAAGAAGGAAATCAGTCGCTGTACTGGAATATCCCTATCGCCAATACCAGCGTGGTGATGCTCGGCACCGGCACCTCGGTGACGCAGGCGGCGATGCGGGAATTTGCCCGCGCCGGGGTGATGGTCGGGTTTTGCGGCGGTGGGGGCACGCCGCTGTTCGCCGCCAATGAGGCCGAAGTGGCGGTGTCGTGGCTGTCGCCGCAGAGCGAGTACCGGCCTACCGAATATTTGCAGGATTGGGTCAGCTTCTGGTTTGACGAACAACAGCGGCTGGCAGCGGCCATTGCCTTTCAGCAGGTACGCATCGGGCAGATTCGCCAGCACTGGCTGGGAGGGCGACTGTCGCGCGAATCGCGTTTCGCCATCAAACCGGAACAGGTGGAAGCCTTGCTTAACCGCTATCAGCAAGGGCTGGTTGACTGTCGCACCGGTAACGATGTGCTGGTGCAGGAAGCGATGATGACCAAAGCGCTGTACCGGCTGGCGGCCAACGCGGTGAGCTATGGCGAGTTTACCCGCGCCAAACGCGGCGGCGGCACCGATCTGGCGAACCGCTTTCTCGACCACGGCAACTATCTGGCTTATGGGTTGGCGGCGGTGGCGCTGTGGGTGCTGGGCCTGCCGCACGGGCTGGCGGTGCTGCACGGCAAAACCCGGCGCGGCGGGCTGGTGTTTGATGTGGCCGATCTGATCAAAGACGCGCTGATTTTGCCGCAGGCGTTCATTGCCGCAATGGAAGGCGAAGACGAGCAGGATTTCCGCCAGCGCTGCCTGACGGCGTTTCGCCAGTCAGAGGCGCTGGATGTGATGATCGACAGCCTGCAACAGGTAGCGCAGCAGCGCAGCCAGGTGGCGCGATGAATATTCTGCTGGTTTCCGAATGCAACAAGCGGGCGCTGGTGGAAACCCGCCGGGTGCTGGACCAGTTCGCCGAGCGCAAGGGCGAGCGCACCTGGCAGACCGCCATCACCGCAGAAGGGCTGAAAACGCTGCGCCAGTTGCTGCGTAAAACCGCGCGACGTAACACCGCCGTCGCCTGTCACTGGATTCGCAGCGCCAATCACACCGAACTGCTGTGGATTGTCGGCAATCTGCGGCGTTTCAATCTGCAGGGCAGCGTACCGACCAACCGCACCGAGCGCGATATTCTGCGCAGCAACGATGAAAACCCGTGGCATAGCGCCGAAGCCTTCAGCCTGCTGGCGGCGATTGCCGGCCTGTTCCACGACATCGGCAAAGCCAATGGGTTATTTCAGGCCGGATTGCAGGGTAAAGGGCCGCGCAGCCAGCCTTATCGCCATGAATGGGTGTCGCTGCGGCTGTTTCAGGCGTTTGTCGGCGATCGGGATGACACCGGCTGG
Source organism: Dickeya sp. Secpp 1600 (assembly GCF_003049805.1). NCBI lineage: Bacteria > Pseudomonadati > Pseudomonadota > Gammaproteobacteria > Enterobacterales > Pectobacteriaceae > Dickeya > Dickeya sp. Secpp 1600. Next base: position 4,182,821 of record NZ_CP023484.1, on the reverse strand, counting down.
CTGACGGGGCTTACCGCCGTCAGCCCGGAGGATGAGGCCGCGCTGCTGGCGCGGTTGCAGCAGGATGATCCGGAGTCATGGGCATCGCCGTTTCGCGGTTTGCCGCCGCTGGCGCAGGTGGTGGGCTGGCTGATTGTGTCGCATCACCGCTTGCCGCTGTTTCAGCCGTGGGAAAAGCAAGATGGCGACAACGTGTCGCCCGATCTGGCGTGCGCTGACCGTTGGCTTACCGGGCAGGTTTCACCGCGCTGGAATGCCGTCAACCATCTGAATTTTGATGGCAGCGATACGCAGTGGGAACAGGTGTGGAACTTTCCTCACGGCACGCCGCTGCAAAGCCGCGTTTGGTGCGAAAAGGCGCGCAAGTTCGCCGCCCGCGCGCTGAAATTGCCGTCGTTATTGACCTTCGGTCAGTTGGATCAACGGCTGACGGTGCATCTGGCGCGGCTGGTGTTGATGCTGGCGGATCACCATTACTCCTCTGCTGCCGCCACGACCGGCTGGCAGGATCACCGCTATACGGTATGGGCTAACACGGATAGGAAGACCGGCAAACTCAAGCAGCAACTGGACGAACACTGCGTCGGCGTCGGGCAGAATGCGCTGCTGCTGGGGCGCAGCCTGCCGCACCTGCGCGACACGTTGCCCGCCATCACCCGGCACAAAGGCTTTCGCCAGCGCAGCACCGATGCGCGTTTCCGCTGGCAGGACAAAGCGTTTGACAAGGTTTGCGCTATCCGTGAGCAAACGGCTCGCCACGGCTTCTTTGGCGTCAATATGGCCTCCACCGGGCGCGGCAAGACGTTGGCGAACGCTCGCATCATGTACGGGCTGGCGGATGAATCACGCGGGTGCCGCTTCTCCGTGGCGCTCGGTCTGCGCACGCTGACGCTGCAAACCGGCGACGCGCTGCGCCAGCGCCTGACGCTGGAGGAGGACGATCTGGCGGTATTGATCGGCTCGCAGGCGGTGCAGGAGCTGCATGAGCGACGGCAGCAAGAGGAACGTGCCGCGCAGACCGGCAGCGAATCCGCCGAGGCGCTGTTTGCGGAACATCAGTACGTCAGCTACGAAGGTTCGCTGGATGACGGGCGGCTGAAAACCTGGCTGGAAAAATCGCCGACGCTGCACCAGTTACTGAGCGCGCCGGTGCTGGTCACTACCATTGATCACCTGATGCCGGCGACCGAAAGCCTGCGCGGCGGTCACCAGATTGCACCGATGCTGCGGTTGCTGACCGCCGATCTGGTGCTGGACGAACCGGACGATTTCGGGCTGGAAGACCTGCCCGCGCTGTGTCGGCTGGTGAACTGGGCGGGGATGCTTGGCTCACGGGTGTTGCTGTCGTCCGCCACGCTGCCGCCGGCGCTGATTCGCGCGCTGTTCGAGGCTTATCTGAACGGTCGCGCTGCCTGGCAGCAGGCGTATGGCGAGCCGGGAACGCCGCTGGATATTTGCTGCGGCTGGTTTGATGAATTCGACAGCGACTGCCGGCAGTTGGCGAATACCGACGCCTTTGCCGAACAGCATCAGGCGTTTGTCGCCGGGCGTATCGACAAGCTGCAACAGCAGGAACAGCGACTGCGCTGGGCGGAGATTGAACCGGTGGCAAGCTCGACGCAAGAGGCGAGCGCGGTGTGCCAGGCGGTGGCGCAAACCCTGCACCAACGGTTGTTTGCGCTGCATCAGCACCATCACCAGACGCATTCCGGCGGCAAAACCGTGTCGCTGGGGTTGATTCGCATGGCGAACATCAACCCGCTGGTGGCGGTGGCGCGTGCGCTGATGGAGATGCCTTCCCCGCCGGATTACTGCGTGCATTATTGCGTTTATCACAGCCAGCACCCGCTGGCGATGCGCTCCCACATCGAAGCGCGGCTGGATGCGGCGCTGATGCGCAAACACCCGGACGCACTGTGGCAGGTGGCGGAAATTCGTGACGCCATCGAACAGCAGCCGCAGCAGCATCACCTGTTTGTGGTGCTGGCAACCTCGGTGGCGGAAGTGGGCCGCGATCACGATTATGACTGGGCCATCGCCGAACCCAGCTCGATGCGTTCTTTTATTCAGTTGGCCGGGCGTATTCTGCGCCACCGCCAGCGTGAAGAGTTTGTGCCGACTTCGCCCAATTTTTATTTGCTGAGCCATAACGTGCGGGCGCTGCGGCATGGTCCGGCCGGTGATAAGCAAACGATTGCGTTTTGTCGCCCCGGTTTTGAATCAGAGCACGGCTTCACACTCGCCAGCCACGACCTGCGGGAGATCCTCAAACCGGAGGACTACCAGCACATCAGCGCTGCACCGCGTATTACCGAGCCACCGTTAGATCTCAAAAAACTGACGCTAATCAGCCTCGAACACGCAGCATTAAGGTTAATGCTGTTGGGGAGGGCAAAACCGCGGCCGACAGATAAACCCGCAGCGGTGTTGTGGTGGAAGGTTTCGTTGCACTGGAACGGAGAACTACAGCGGCACACGCCGTTTCGCCGCTCAGACCCGCAGCAGCGCTACTGGCTGCGGTTGGAAGACGAAGGCGAAAAAACGCGTTTTATGTTGCAGGACGACGGCCAGAGCGGTTGGAAAAAAATCGATGTGATTCGCTCAGTGGAACAGGCCATGGCTGACGGCGTCAGCCTCTGGGTAGAGATGGATTACACCACGCTTTACCTGCAACTGGCCGAGGAAAAGCAGTGGGAACTCGCCAGAGTCAGCGACCGCTTTGGTGAAGTCAGCATCAGCACCCGCGACAACCAGGCGTGGTGCTGGCATCGGTGGCTCGGGGTGTTTGGCGCACTCAAGTGAGTGCGCCGCTGCCTGTACGGCAGTTGAGGTTGAGATGCTAATGGATAGCAAATCAGTCTCTTTCTAAGCTACCTGACCGGTAGTCGGACTAATTCTAGAGGTGTTAAAACGTAAAGGCTATTTTTTTTTATAAAAAGAAATATGTCTCGGTTGATAATTAAGGTTGGCAAGACTACTATTCATTTCGTCGCGTCCAGAATGATAAGTGGAGATAATGAAATGAAGCCTCAACAATCGAGCTTGTTGTGTATAGCTGTACTGTACATGGTTGCCGGATTGCTTATGAAACCTGTTTCGATGGCTGTTAGCAACCCGTCAGAATCATCAGTAAAAGCGCAGTGGTTCTCGATTTTTTCCCTGAATATTAACCGTAACTAATTAATAATTGATAGCACGCTCAAGGAATCGGCTATGAGTAGTGAGGGTTTGCAAGCGTTTATCCTGTCGTATATCGAAACCCGAAAGCAGGCCAAGCTGGATGCCTTCGATAAAGCCGCCGACAAACAACGGGCGGCGTTAAGCGGTGAGGCGCTGGCCGCAGCGGAAGTGACGCTTTTGCAGCAGCGGCGCGAGATAGAGCAGGCCTATGAGGTGCGCACCTGGCTGACGGATGCCGCCAGCCGCGCCGGGCAGATTAGCCTGGTGACCCACGCACTGAAATTCACCCACAGCGATGCCAAAGGCAGCAGTGTGTTCAGCACCGAGCCTGCAACGGCTACGGATGTGCTCTCCACCGCGTCGCTGGCGCAACCGGCGATTGATGCGGTGGGCAACGCGGCGGCGCTGGATGTGGCCAAACTGCTGCAAACCGAGCATCAGGGTGATTCGCTGGTGGCGGCGCTACAGCGGGGCGACCACCGCGCACTGGAAGCGCTGGCGGAAAGCCCGCAGCAGCTGGCGCAGTGGCTGGCCGGATTCGGGCAGGTATTGACCGATAAGCAGCCCAGTTCCCATAAGCTGGCAAAGCAGATCTATTTTCCGGTGGGTGAAGGCGAATACCACTTACTCAGTCCGCTTTATTCCTCTTCTCTGTCGCAGGCGTTGGACCAACGCCTGACGGCGGTGCGCTTCGGTGAGCAGGCCAAAGCCACCCGTGAAGCCCGGCGGCAAAAGCGCTGGCACGATGAGGTTGACGTCAGCTACCCCGGTATCGCGGTGCAGAACATGGGCGGCACCAAGCCGCAAAATATCTCCGCGCTCAATTCTGCCCGCAGCGGTCGCTCCTATCTGCTCAACTGTACGCCACCACAGTGGCGCAGCCAAATTAAACCGCCGCTTGATCATGACACCATCTTTCGCAACAACGGCGAGGTGGATGCGCTGACCTACGTGGATCGCCGTGATATGCGGCAATTTCTGCTCAGCGTCAAAGAGGTGGAAAACAACCGCGATATTCGCAATCAGCGTCGGCGCTACCTGGACCAGTTGATCGATACCTTATTTGGCTATGTTGCCACGGTGCAAAACCTGCGCCCGGCAGGCTGGAGCAAGGATTCCCGCCTGAATGTTCCTCTGCAACTGTGGCTTGACCCATTTCGCTGTCGGCAGGATGACGCTTTCCGCTATGCACGCGAAGGGGGGGACTGGAAGGAACAGGTCGCTCGCGAGTTTGGCCTGTGGCTGAATGCGCGATTGCAGCATGAAAAACTGATTTTCGGCGAGGTGGAGCGCCGCGAGTGGTCAACCGCCGCGCTGTTTAAGCAGCGGTTGCGGGAAACCGAGCGTGCGCTGAAGGAGGAACTGGCATGAGCAAGTTGATGATTCTGCGACGCATTGTAGTGGAAAATGCCAACGCCATTGCCGGGCACACCTACGGTTTTCCTGCCATCAGCCATTTTCTTGGCTTTACCCATGCGTTGTCGCGCCAGTTGCAGGCATCCCACGGTTTGAGGCTGGAAGGCTGCGGTGTGGTATGCCATCAGCATCAGGTTCACGCTTACGGCAACGGCTGGAGCCGCAGCTTTGCGCTGACGCGTAACCCGCTGACCAAAGAGGAAAAAACCGCCGCTTTTAACGAAGAGGGGCGGATGCACCTCACCGTGTCGCTGCTTATCGAATGCCATGGCATGTTGCCCGGTGAAGACGGGCGCGAAGCGCTTCGCCAGCAGGTGCAGCAACAGGTACAACAGCAGCGGCTGGCGGGCGGGCTGATTGTGGATATCGAACAGGTGAGCTTCCATGACATACCCGCCAATGGCGCAGCCACCCGCGGCCTGATGCGTCGTTTACTACCGGGCTTTGTGTTGCTGGACCGTACCCCGCTGTTATCGTCGCATCTTGAAACCCGGCAACAGGCTGACGCGCAGGCGGACATGCTGGATGCCTGGCTCGATTTCGCTGCCCTGAAATATCAGGCGGTGCGATCTTCTGATGATGCGGTGAGCTGGCAGCCTTTGCCGAAACCGCAAGGCGGCTATCTGGTGCCGCTGATGACCGGCTACCGCGCCATTTCGCCGTTGTATGCCCCCGGCGAGGTGGAGAAAACCCGTGACCCGTCCACCCCGTTCTGTTTTGCCGAAGCCATTTACGGCGTTGGCGAGTGGTGCGGCGTGCACCGCATTGACGACATCAACCGTATTTTCTGGCGTTACCTCTATCAACGCGACGATCAACACCACGCCTACCGCTGTCTGCAAACCGTCAACGATCTACACCGTGCAGCAGATGATTACGACGAATTCGAACTGAACGACTTTGAATAAGGATGAAAACCATGGCAAAAGCAACAAACGGCACCTTGACGACAGCATCGGTACTGGCGTTTGAGCGCAAACTGGCGAATTCCGATGCGTTGATGCTGGCGGGCAACTGGCAGCAGGACCAGTGGACGCCGGTAGTGATTCAGGAAAAATCGGTGCGCGGCACCATCTCCAACCGGTTGAAAAATGCCATTAGCAGTGACCCGGCTAAACTGGATGCCGAAATTCAGAAAGCCAACCTGCAAACGGTGGATGTGGCGGCGCTGCCGTTTGATGCCGACACGCTGAAAGTGGTCTTCACACTGCGGGTGCTGGGCAATCTGGCGCTGCCGTCGGTGTGTAACGATCAGGATTATCAGCAGGCGCTGACCGAACTGATTAACGGCTACGCCCGCGAGCAGGGCTTTGGCGTGCTGGCGGCGCGTTACGCCGAGAACATCGCCAGCGGCCGTTTCCTGTGGCGCAACCGTATCGGCGCAGAAGCGGTGCAGGTGGTGGTGACGCAACCGCACGACGATAAGCGCTGGGAATTCAACGGCGAAGATTACTCGCTGCGCCAGTTTAGCCAACCGTCTGGCGCGCTGGCCGAGTTAGCGCACGCCATTGAGCAGGCGCTGGCGGGGAGTGATTCAGCGTTCTTCCGCGTGGAAGCGCAGGTGAAGCTGGGCAACGGGCAGGAAGTGTTCCCGTCGCAGGAACTGGTGCTGGATGAGCGGGCGCGCAGCGGCAAGAGCAAGATTCTGTATCAGGTCAACGACGTGGCGGCGATCCATTCACAGAAAATCGGCAACGCGCTGCGCACCGTCGATGACTGGCACCCGGAAGCGGCGGAAACCGGACCGATCGCGGTCGAACCCTATGGCTCGGTGACCAGCCGCGGCCGCGCCTACCGTCAGCCGAAAGATAAAATGGATTTCTACACGCTGCTGGATAACTGGGTAATCAAGGGCAACGTGCCGGCGGTGGCGCAGCAGCATTACGTGATCGCCACGCTGATTCGCGGCGGGGTGTTCGGCGAGAAAGGCGAGTAACGCGCTATGGACCACTATATCGAGATTCGGGTGTTGCCCGACCCGGAGTTCAGCGGCGTGCAGTTGCTGAGCGCGCTGTTCGCCAAGCTGCACCGGGCGCTGGGGCCGCGGGCGACGGGCGCCATCGGGGTGAGCTTTCCGGATGCGGGCAAAACGCTGGGGGAACGGCTACGGCTGCACGGCAGCGTGCAGGAGCTGGCGGCGCTGGAGCAGACCGGCTGGCTGAAAGGGCTGCGCGACTATACCGCCATCACCGAACCGCTGCCGGTGCCGGCGGGGGCGAAGCACCGCACCGTGCGCCGGGTGCAGGTGAAAAGCAGCGCCGAACGGTTGCGCCGCCGCGCGGTGAATAAAGGCCGGATGACGGAGGATGAAGCCGCTGCCCGCATTCCCTATGCGGTAGAAAAACGCACCTCGCTGCCGTACCTGCCGCTGCGCAGTCTCTCCAATGGGCAAACGTTTTTACTGTTTGTCGAGCACGGCCCGTTGCAGGATAAACCGGTCGCCGGGGCGTTCTCCAGCTACGGGTTAAGCGCCGCCGCCACCATCCCGTGGTTTTGACCCTTTTTTTGCGGCCAGTTCTAACGTATTGATTTTTAATACCACAATCTGGCCGCCAGAAAAAAGGGTTTTTTCGTCAAAATAGCGTTTTTTCTTTAACAATCAGGTGATAAGCACGAGTTCGCTACAGTTCACTGCCGTGTAGGCAGCTTAGAAACAGGCCGCCTACTGCACCGGTAATCAGGTCACGTTCACTGCCGTGTAGGCAGCTTAGAAAGCCGATGGTCAGCGGCAGGACGATGTGCTGATGTTCACTGCCGTGTAGGCAGCTTAGAAAGCAAGAAATTTGGCGTGTGGCCGAAAGGGCTGGTTCACTGCCGTGTAGGCAGCTTAGAAAACCTCCTAGTTTATGGCCATGGTCGCGGAAATGTTCACTGCCGTGTAGGCAGCTTAGAAATTGTCAGCATAAATGCCGTGCTCCCGATTTATGTTCACTGCCGTGTAGGCAGCTTAGAAATGCGAATGTGAATTGGACGGCGAACAGTGCATGTTCACTGCCGTGTAGGCAGCTTAGAAAGCCAAGGCTGGTGACCTATCCGCGCTCCAGTTGTTCACTGCCGTGTAGGCAGCTTAGAAAGACAACGAAGCGAAGCGCGATATCACGTTCCAGTTCACTGCCGTGTAGGCAGCTTAGAAAGTTGAAACCGCATCCAGCAGCGCGACAACCACGTTCACTGCCGTGTAGGCAGCTTAGAAAAACTCCAACAGATGAAAACAACGGGGCGTCATGTTCACTGCCGTGTAGGCAGCTTAGAAACACGCCTTAACATCACGATGCAATTCGCTATGGTTCACTGCCGTATAGGCAGCTTAGAAAGCCGCCGGCGTGGTCGGTGCGGCGCTGCCGGAGTTCACTGCCGTATAGGCAGCTTAGAAAAGTGTCGATAACACCATGCCCTTGTGACCCCGGTTCACTGCCGTATAGGCAGCTTAGAAAGCTCAGGTCTTCCATTGCTTCCAGCTCGTGAAGTTCACTGCCGCACAGGCAGAGATTGACGGGTTTGCTGGCGTTAAAACTACGCTGAGGTGGGCGACTTCGCCGGGTGAGCCGCACGGACGCGGCGAAAGCCTGTGCCGTGCTGGGAGCACGTCACAGGCGGCCCGAACAGCGAAGGCGAACGCCGAAGGCACCGCGTCAGCGGCGTAGTTTAGCCATCAAGCCAGTGGTCAAGGAGAGGTGGCGCTTGCACCTCTCCTTGTCGTGCGTGCGATGCCGTGGCAAAGAAGCGACACGGTTTATCACGCACGAAACCACTCACCTACCTGATATATATCGCTAATCAATAACAAGACACCCTGGCTGTTTGCCAACAGCCCCATTCCTGCACAGGAATAAAAAAATCCCCCACCCGTTACCGGCTGGGGGAAAAGGCGTAAAAAAGTGAAAGGAATAACTTACTGTACGGCAGCGAATGCGGCAGCCACGCGCTGCACGTTGTGATGGTTTAAACCGGCGATGCAGATACGGCCGCTGGCGATAAGGTACACGCCGAACTCTTCGCGCAGGCGGTCCACCTGTGCGGCGCTAAAGCCGGTGTAGCTGAACATGCCGCGCTGGGTCAGCAGGTAGTCGAAGTTGCGATTCGGCAGCGCTTTTTTCAGTTCATCCACCAGCGTCTGACGCATTTCCAGAATGCGCAGGCGCATGGCTTCCACTTCTTCATGCCAGCTGGCGTTGAGCGCGCTATCGTTCAGTACGCGCGATACCACCTGCGCGCCGAAGCTCGGCGGGCTGGAGTAGTTGCGACGCACGGTGGCTTTCAACTGGCCGAGTACGCGGCCGGCGGCGTCCTGGTCTTCGCACACCACGGACAACCCGCCGACGCGCTCGCCATACAGCGAGAAGATTTTGGAAAACGAGTTGCTGACCAGCGCGGGCAGGCCGGCGCTGGCGATGGCGCGGATGGCGTACGCATCGTCGTCCATGCCGCCGCCAAAACCCTGATAGGCGATATCAAGGAACGGCACCAGTTCGCCTTTGATCAGCACTTCGATGACGCGGTCCCACTCGGCGTGGGTCAGGTCTGAGCCGGTCGGGTTGTGGCAGCACGGATGCAGCAGCACGATGCTGCGCGGCGGCAACTGTTTTAGGGCGTTGATCATGCCTTCCACGTTGACGCCCAGCGTGTCGGCGTCAAAGTACGGGTAGGTGTGCACCGTAAAGCCCGCGCCGGAGAAAATGGCGATGTGGTTTTCCCAGGTCGGGTCGCTGACCCAGACTTCGGAATCCGGAAAATAGCATTTGAGGAAATCTGCGCCCACTTTCAGCGCGCCGGAACCGCCCAGCGTCTGGATGGTGGCGATGCGCTGCGCGGTGAGCGCCGGGTGGTGTTCGCCGAACAGCAGCGTCTGTACCGCGCTGCGGTAGGCGGCCAACCCTTCCATCGGCAGATAGACCGAAGCCTGCTGCGGCTCGGCCTGCATCTGTGTTTCCGCGGCGCTGACCGCCTGCAACTGGGGAATGACGCCCTGTCCGTCGTAATAAAGCCCAATACTGAGGTTTACTTTGTCAGTACGCGGGTCTTGTTTGAATTTTTCCATCAGGGACAGGATAGGGTCGCCAGCGTAGGCGTCAACATTCTGGAACACGGTCGGTAACTCTCCTGAGATATAAAGGGTCAAGCTGTTCGCTAGGCGGTATAACGGCCAGGTCGATGATTCATGGCGATAATCAGATTCAGCGCCGCCGCACCCAGCACAGACGCGATCAGCATGGGTATGCTTACCACGAACAGGGAAGTCAGCACAATGGTTACATCCACCGCCATCTGGAATTTTCCGGCGCGGATTCCACTTTTGTCCTGTAAATAGAGCGCCAGAATATTCACCCCGCCCAGACTGGCGCGATGCCGGAACAGCACAATGAACCCCAGCCCCATAATCAGGTTGCCAAACAGCGTGGCGTAAATCGGTTGCAGGTGGTCAAAATGGATGAATAACGGGTGCAGGTCGGAAAACAGCGACACCATCGCTACCGCGCAGAAGGTTTTGATCGTGAATTGCCAGCCCATACGCCGAATGGCGAGGTAATAAAACGGCAGATTAAGCAGGAAGAACGCGGCGCCGAACGAGATATGGGTGGCGTAGTGCAACAGAAACGCCATCCCGGCGGTGCCGCCGGTCAGCGCTCCCGCCTGACGCAGCATAATAACCCCGAAGGACACCATCAGGGTGCCGATAAGCAGCGCCAGAACGTCTTCCAGCAGCGTATGTGAAATCGGTTGGGGGGTAATGACGTTATCCATGAAATATCGCCTGATAAAAGAAGGAATACCTGTCTTTTCAAGCAAAAAACGCACCAGTCGTTATGACGGCAGGTATCGTTTGAAGGTTTTCTGTACGGGAGAAGGGGTAAGGCATTGAATGCACAGGATGAATTTATTATGCGTGTTTTGTGCGTGCATTGTGGTTTTTGTGGTTATGTCGTGTGTTTATTTTGTTTTTGGTGCAAGGGTTATGCAATCTTGCACCGTGTGGAAGCAGCGTCCGCACCAATTTAGGGCAACACGGTCGCCGGCGCCATCAGACCGTTCTCTTTCAGGCGGTTGAGCACCACCGAGGTTTTCAGGTGCGCCACGCTTTTGTTGCGCGCCAGAATCTGGCTGATCAGCGCGCTCAGGCCGTGCAGGTCCGCCACCGCCACTTTCAGCATGTAATCCGCGTCGCCGGTGGTTTTGTAGGCGTCGATAATGGCGTCGACTTCGCCCAGCATCTGGTGAAAGCTGTCTACGCATTCCTGAGTGTGATTGATTAATCGCACTTCAATCAGGCCCATCACTTCCAGCCCGACCGCATCCGGCGCCAGTCGGGCATGATACCCGAGAATCAGTTGCGCCTGTTCGAGGGCAATACGACGACGAGAACACTGTGAGGCAGACAGCCCAACCAGATCGCTGAGTTCCTGATTGGTAAGGCGTCCGTTCGCCTGCAGCAGTGTGAGGATCTTCAGATCAAAATCATCAATGTTGTACATAGCCCTGCCTTGCCAGAAGCACAAAAAGACAGACTATCAGCTTTTTTTACTTCCGGAAGTTTGTTGTTTGCCATCTTATGCCGCCAGCGCGTTTTTCCGTCTGACCGGCTGCACCATCCTGGTTCATTTTAGTGTATGCCGGCCAGGCTGCCTGGTGATTTCATGCAGATTTTGAATGTTTTTCACACTAAATCAACGCGATGGCTGTTTTGTTGCAAAAAGCGTGAATGTGAAACTTTTTTTAAATTGATTCAGTTTGTTAAGCGCCTTAAACATGTCGCCGTGGTCGGCGATGACGTGGTTGGCCTGATAATTGCTGGATAATTGCAGTGAGAGAGTGATTACTTCAAATGAATTAAACCATTTTTCTGGGGGAAGGGTGATGGACACACAGCAAGACAGCCAATTGCAACGGGGGCTAAAGAACCGGCATATCCAGCTAATCGCGCTGGGCGGCGCGGTCGGCACCGGGTTGTTTCTCGGCATCGCACAGACGATTCGCATGGCCGGGCCGTCGGTGCTGCTCGGTTACGCCATCGCCGGCGTGATTGCTTTTTTCATTATGCGTCAACTGGGTGAGATGGTGGTGGAGGAGCCGGTGGCCGGTTCGTTCAGCCATTTCGCCAACCAATACTGGGGTAATTTTGCCGGGTTTATGTCCGGTTGGAATTACTGGGTGCTGTATGTGCTGGTGAGCATGGCGGAACTGAGCGCGGTGGGCATCTACATCCAGTACTGGTGGCCGGCGGTGCCGACCTGGGTATCGGCGGCGGTGTTCTTTGTCGCCATCAATGCCATCAACCTAAGCAACGTCAAGGTCTACGGCGAGCTGGAGTTCTGGTTCTCCATCATCAAGGTGGCGGCGATTATCGGCATGATCGTGTTCGGCGGCTATCTGCTGTTTAGCGGGCAGGGCGGGCCGGAAGCCAACGTCGCCAACCTGTGGCAGCACGGCGGTTTCTTCCCGAACGGCATCAGCGGCATGGTGATGGCGATGGCGGTGATCATGTTTTCCTTTGGCGGGCTGGAGCTGGTGGGGATTACGGCGGCTGAAGCCGATGACCCGCAAAAGAGCATTCCGCGCGCCACCAATCAGGTGATTTACCGCATCCTGCTGTTTTATGTGGGTGCGCTGGCGGTGCTGCTGTCGTTGTATCCGTGGCAGAAAGTGGTGGAAGGCGGCAGCCCGTTCGTGCTGATTTTCCACGCGCTGGACAGCAATCTGGTGGCGAACGTGCTGAATCTGGTGGTGTTGTCCGCCGCACTGTCGGTCTACAACAGTTGTGTGTACTGCAACAGCCGTATGCTGTTTGGGTTGGCGCAGCAGGGTAACGCGCCGCGCGCGCTGCTGACGGTCAATCGCCGCGGCATTCCGCTGGTGTCGCTCGGCGTCTCGGCGCTGGCGACGGCGCTGTGCGTGCTGCTCAACTACCTGATGCCGGGCAAGGCGTTTGAACTGCTGATGGCGCTGGTGGTGTCGGCGCTGGTGATCAACTGGGCGATGATCAGCATCACCCATCTGAAATTCCGTCAGGCCAAGCAGCGCGCGCAACAGCAAACCCGCTTCAAAAGTCTGGGCTACCCGCTTACCAACGTGCTGTGCCTGCTATTTCTGGCCGGGATTCTGGTGATCATGGCGATGACGCCGGGCATCCAGATCTCCGTGTGGCTGATTCCGTTCTGGCTGCTGGCGCTGGCCGCCGGTTATGCCATCAAAAAGAAAAGAGGGGCGGTTCGCGCACTAGTGGCGGAATAAACCTGAATCCGCTGATGCCGGGGCAACGGCATCAGCGGGATATTGCTGCCTGTACGGCAGTGAATACGGAGCCCACGCAGTTATCCCCGTTTTCCACTTTCTAAGCTGCCTACACGGCAGTGAACAAGTACTTCGGCAACCTCACCAAGCTGGCCGATTTCTAAGCTGCCTACACGGCAGTGAACTCCTGCATTGGCCGCATCTTGCCTTTTGCATCTTTCTAAGCTGCCTACACGGCAGTGAACATTGAGCGCGCTCTTGCGGAGTGCCGCGCAACTTTCTAAGCTGCCTACACGGCAGTGAACCTGTTCTCAGCAAGCCAGCCTTACACGGTGCCTTTCTAAGCTGCCTACACGGCAGTGAACATGATGATGGTGAGATCCAGCAATTTTGGATTTTTCTAAGCTGCCTACACGGCAGTGAACGTACAGGCGAGACCATTTGATAATATCGTTAATTTCTAAGCTGCCTACTCGGCAGTGAACTACAACCGGGTGCATACGGAAACCGAGGTTGTTTTCTAAGCTGCCTACTCGGCAGTGAACCCATGCGCGCACCGCGTTGCGGATATGCTCATTTTCTAAGCTGCCTACTCGGCAGTGAACATCGTGATGTTAAGGCGTGGGAAGCAAAGCACTTTCTAAGCTGCCTACTCGGCAGTGAACTACGCGCTCAGGGTACCACGCCGGACGATAAATTTCTAAGCTGCCTACACGGCAGTGAACAGTGACTTGCGCGATGGTGGCTCTATTGAGCATTTCTAAGCTGCCTACACGGCAGTGAACCGTAGCAATTTATCGCTGGTGGGCTGATTTTAAAAGAGAAACGAGGATTTTTGTCTGAAAACCCTTTTTTAAAGCCGATCGTTATCATCGTTAAAAATCAGATAGTTATAAACGGGCGAAAAAAAGGGTCAAAATCGGTGGGCGAGGAAGCGGCGTGCTACAGTGACGCTTTTGCCAGACAGGCGTGACTTGCAAGGAACTATCATGAAAAAACGGTTTTCATTCATTCTGTTACTGGGGTTGGCCGGCAGCGCCGGCGCCGCGTCTCATCTCGATCAGGTGCAGGAACAAGGGGTGCTGAAGGTGTGCACCACCGGCGACTATAAGCCGTACACGTCGCTGAGCGCCAATGGCGATTACGAAGGGATCGATATCGCTATGGCGCAATCGCTGGCTAAAAGCCTGGGCGTGAGAGTGGAGTGGATAAAAACCAGCTGGAAAACCCTGATGCCGGATTTTCAGTCCGGCAAGTGCGATATTGCTATGGGTGGGATTTCCGTGACGCTGGAGCGTCAGAAAAAGGCGTTTTTCTCCAGCATGCTGGACGTGGACGGCAAGATCCCGCTGGTGCGTTGCGACGACAAGAGCAAGTATCAGACGGTGGCGCAGATTAATCAGCCGTCGGTGCGGGTAATTGAACCGGCAGGCGGCACCAACGAGGCGTTCGTTCATGCTCATTTGCCGCAGGCCAACCTGATGTTTCATGACAACGTGACCATCTTCCAGCAACTGGTGGACAAGCAGGCGGACGTCATGATTACCGATGCCTCGGAAGCCTTGTACCAGCAGAAACGCTACCCGCAACTGTGCGCGATCAATCCGTCCTCGCCGATGCAGTATGGCGAGAAAGCCTATATGCTGCCGCGCGACGACATGAGCTGGAAGTTATACGTGGATCAATGGCTACATCTGACGAAAGCGACCGGGGAATACCAGAAGATAATTTCTGAATGGTTGGGTAAAGCGGAATAAAAGTTGGCTATTGTTATGTAAATCAACGTAAGGCAATATATTGAAGAGTATGTAGCGGGATAATATCCCGCTATTGCGCACCATGAGATAGCTTTTGCTTATCTTTTGGTGCTTTTTTTATTCAATTTTTTTGATAAATGACAGCAAATTAACCCGATTTTAACAGCCTGCTAACAGCGCTATCCTGCTTCACATCGAAGGCAGTCAAGCCTTCCCAACCTGATTAACGTGAAGAGGCTTACCATGAAATCGATCAAAACTGTTGTTGCTGCTGCCGCTCTGGCTACTCTTTCTTTCGGTTCGATGGCCGCCACCGAAGTGCAATCGGTACAGAGCCGCGACCTGGGCACCGTTTCCGCCACTGCCCGTACTCTGGATGATTTGCAGGCTCAGCTGTCCGCCAAAGCCGATGCCGCCGGCGCCAAATCTTTCCGCATCATCACCGCTACCGGCGATGAACAACTGCGCGGTGTTGCCGAACTGTACAACTAATCGCCGGTTTATTAATCGCTGATTGATTAATCACTGATTTCTCTAACGGTGAGCGAGAAAGCCCGAACCCCGGATAATCCGAGGTTCGGGCTTTTTGCGTATGGCATGCTCGGTATTGAACAACGAACCGGGGCTAGCCGATGTACTCCAGCCGGGTGCGGCTGGTCAGGCGGGTAATCAGTTCATAAGCGCTGATGCCGGTGCAGGCGGCGATTTTTTCCACCGGCAACGGACCGCCCCACAAAATCACTTCATCGCCGACCTTGTCCTGCGCGTCCGGTCCCAGATCGACGGTAATCATATCCATTGAAACCCGGCCGGACAGCGGCACTTCACGGCCGTTGATCCACACCGGCGTGCCGCTTTTGGCGTCGCGCGGATAGCCGTCGCCGTAGCCAATCGCCACCACGCCCAGCCGGGTATCGCGCGGGCTGCTCCAGGTGCTGCCGTAACCGACCGGCTCGTTTACGTGGTGCTCGCGCACCGCAATCAGGTGCGAAGTCAGAGTCATTGCCGGTTTGAGCTGCCACTGGCTGGCGTCGCCCTGCGCCAGCGGCGAGACGCCGTACTGGATAATGCCGGGGCGGATCTGGTCGCGGTGAGCCTGCGGCCACAACAGAATACCGCCGGAGGCGGCGATGGACTGGCGGCCCGGTTTGTCTTGCACAAAGGCGTCGAAGCAGTCGAGCTGACGCTGAGTGGTGCCCGCTTCCGGTTCATCGGCGCGGCAAAAGTGACTCATGATGTTCACCGGTTGCACCACGCTGGAGCAGGCGCTCAACCGGGCGTAAAAGGCTTCGGCCTGTTCCGGCAGCACGCCGAGGCGGTGCATGCCGGTATCGAGCTTCATCCACACCATCAACGGGTGCGGCAGGCGCGCCTGCTCCAGCGCCGCCAGCTGTTCTTCGCAGTGCACGGCGGTTTCCAACTGGTGTTCGGCCAGCAACGGCAGCTCATCAGCGGCAAAAAAACCTTCCAGCAGCAGGATGGGTTTGGTGATGCCGGCGGCGCGTAACGCCAGCGCTTCGCTGAGGCGGGAAACGCCGTAACCGTCGGCGTCGGAAAAGGCGCGGGCGGCTTCCACGGCGCCGTGTCCGTAGGCGTTGGCTTTGACTATGGCGATCAGCCGGCTTTGCGGGGCCATCTGCCGGATACATTGCAGATTGTGGCGCAAAGCCTGACGATCAATGACGGCGGTTGCCGTTTTCATTCTGAGTCCTTAGTGCGTTTATTCGTCATTGACGGTTATTCATTATCGACGGTTATTCATTCATCGACGGTTATTCATCGTCATGTGGTTATTCATCGTCATACTGTGGCCCGGCGTAATTATCGAAACGCGACCACTGCCCGTTAAAGGTCAGGCGAACGGTGCCGATCGGCCCGTTACGCTGCTTCCCTATAATGATTTCAGCGATGCCTTTCAGATCGCTGTTTTCGTGATACACCTCGTCACGGTAGATAAACATGATCAGGTCGGCGTCCTGTTCGATGGAGCCGGATTCACGCAGGTCGGAGTTGACCGGACGTTTATCGGCGCGCTGTTCCAGACTACGGTTGAGCTGCGACAGCGCGATGACCGGCACTTGCAATTCTTTTGCCAACGCTTTGAGCGATCGGGAAATTTCGGCGATTTCCAGCGTTCGGTTATCGGACAGCGACGGCACCCGCATCAACTGCAGGTAGTCGATCATGATCAGACTCAGGCCGTCGTGCTCGCGGAATACCCGGCGGGCGCGGGAACGCACTTCGGTCGGCGTCAGGCCGGAGGAGTCGTCGATGTACATGTTGCGCTTTTCCAGCAACAGCCCCATGGTGCTGGAGATGCGCGCCCAGTCCTCGTCGTCGAGCTGACCGGTACGGATACGGGTCTGGTCCACGCGCGACAGCGACGCCAGCATACGCATCATGATCTGCTCGCCGGGCATTTCCAGACTGAAGATCAGCACCGGCTTTTCCTGCGTCATGGCGGCGTTTTCGCACAGGTTCATGGCGAAGGTGGTTTTCCCCATTGAGGGGCGCGCCGCCACGATAATCAGGTCCGACTTTTGCAGGCCGGCGGTTTTCTTGTCCAGATCCTGATAGCCGCTGGAAACGCCGGTCACGCCGTCGTGCGGGCGCTGGTAAAGCTGTTCGATGCGCGAGACGGTGTCTTCCAGAATGCGGTCGATGCTTTTCGGCCCTTCATCCTTGCTGGCGCGGTTTTCCGCTATCTGAAACACGCGGGATTCGGCCAGATCCAGCAGGTCTTCGCTGCTGCGGCCTTGCGGATCGTAACCGGCGTCGGCGATCTCGTTGGCGACGGCGATCATTTCACGCACTACCGCGCGTTCGCGCACGATGTCGGCATACGCGCCGATATTGGCGGCGCTGGGGGTGTTTTTCGCCAGTTCCGCCAGGTAGGCGAAACCACCGGCGGACTCCAGCTCGCCTTTTTGCTCCAGCGACTCCGACAGGGTAATCAGGTCAATGGGCTTGCTCATTTCCAGCAGGCGCTGCATTTCGTTAAAGATCAGCCGGTGGGCGCGGTTGAAAAAGTCGTTGGCGGAGACGCGCTCGGCGACGTTGTCCCAACGCTCATTGTCGAGCATCAACCCCCCTAGCACCGACTGTTCCGCTTCGATGGAATGGGGCGGGAGTTTTAGCCCTTCTACCTGACGGTCGCGGGATTCTGCCGGTTTAGTTGGTTTTTTTTCTGCCATGAAACGCGTTCTTTACTGGTTGATTTACCTTTAGGGGTGGGAGCATTGTATATCCTAAACTCAGGAATGACATATGTCCGATGACATCACCGGGCACACACGATAGAGCGAGGAGATCATCATGGCAAAACGTATTCAGTTCAGCGACCACGGCGGGCCGGGGGTGCTGGAATATGTGGATTACACGCCGCGCGAGCCGGGTCTTAACGACGTTCAGGTGGAAAACCGCGCCATCGGCATTAACTTTATCGATACCTATTTTCGTTCCGGGCTGTATTCGCCGCCGTCGTTTCCCTCCGGTCTGGGCACCGAAGCGGCTGGCGTGGTGGTGAAAGCCGGGGCTAACGTAAAACATCTCAAGGTGGGCGACCGCGTGGTGTATGCCCAGGCGGCGCTGGGCGCTTACAGCGAACGGCATAATGTTCCGGCGGACAAGGTAGCGCTGCTGCCGGATGACATCAGCTTTGAGCAGGCGGCGGCCTCATTCCTGAAAGGGCTGACGGTGTATTACCTGCTGCGCCAGACCTATGACGTGAAACCGGGCGAAGTATTTTTGTTCCATGCGGCCGCCGGCGGCGTTGGGTTGATTGCCTGCCAGTGGGCGAAGGCGCTGGGGGCGAAACTGATCGGCACCGTCGGTTCCGACCACAAGGCGGAACTGGCAAAACAGGCCGGCGCCTGGGCTACCATTAACTACCGCAAGGAAGATATCGTTCATCGGGTGCTGGAACTGACCCATGAAGAAAAAGTCTCGGTCGTGTATGACTCGGTGGGTAAAGACACCTGGGAAGCCTCGCTCAACTGCCTGAAGCGTCGCGGGCTGATGGTCAGTTTCGGCAACGCGTCCGGCCCGGTCACCGGGGTGAATCTCGGCATTCTTAACCAGAAAGGGTCGCTGTACGTTACCCGGCCGTCGCTGTTCAGCTACATCACCAATCGTCAGGAACTGGAGCAGGCCAGCCGTGAACTGTTCACGCTGATCGCCAGCGGTGCCATCAAGGTGGACGTGCCGGACAGCCAGAAGTTCGCGCTGGAAGACGCCCGGTCCGCCCACCGCGCGCTGGAAAGCTGCAGTACTCAGGGGTCATGCCTGTTGATTCCCGGTTCCGTCTCTCATGGTTAAGTAACCTGAGAACGGTCGGAACAGGCGCCTTTCCCCGTGCTAAAACACAGGGAAAGGCGCACCCGCCACACCTTCTCACTTCCCCTTGCCGGTGTATTACTTATTAACAAAAAAGCCACAGAGGAATGTTTATTTTTTAACCTGTCGGCCGGTACGATGTGACCCATTGCGGATTCTTTATAACGTCAACCATGCCCCGGTAAACCGGGCGAACGCACTGTTCCGTAGTCTTTTGCGTGCTGTCTTTTTAGCGTCTCATATCTCGTTTTAGCGTCGTTATTTGCCATTCCTTCTCTCCTTATCTCTTCGGGATCACGATAGTCGCTTTTTCGCAGGTCACTTATCACCTGAGCAGGAAGGACATTGAGTATGAGATCAATCAGGCAACTGCCGGCGCCTCCGGCCAGAAGCATTCTCGGACATGTTGAGTATTTAAAACGACCTGACATCCATTTGCAGATGCTGCACTGGAAAGAGCGCTATGGCCTTTTTTACCGGCTAAGACTGGGATTCACGCCGGCGATGGTGATCGCCGATTCAGAATGGATTCGTACCATAATGAAAGCCCGCCCTGACGATTTTCGGCGTAGAAGCAGTATTGAATCCGTTTTTCAGGAAGCCGGGTTGAATGGCGTTTTCTCCGCGGAAGGCGCACGATGGATGCATCAGCGGAAACTGACGGAACCGATGTTTCAGCCTGCGCATCTGAAACATTTCTACCCCAGTCTCAGGAAAGTCACCGTGCGTTTATCAGAACGTTTCGCCAAATTGGCTGAAACCGGGGAAGTGGTTTCTCTGGTGGATGAATTTAAGCGCTATACGGTGGATATCACGTCGTTATTAGCCTTTGGCGAGGATATCAATATCCTTGAGCAGGGCGAGAATCCGCTATCGGAAAGTTTACGTCGCCTGTTCCCGGTGATTAATGAACGCTGTGGTTCTCCCATTCCGTTATGGCGCTATATCAAGATGGCGCGGGATAAGCAGTTTGATGCCAGCCTGAAGCTGATTCACGGCCAGCTTAACGAATTTATTTGTCGTCAGCGGGAGCGAATCGAGCAGTCTCCCCAGCTCATGGATACCCCTGAAAATATGCTGCAAATCATGATCGCAGAACAGCAGAAAGACGGGACGATGACGGACGCGGACATTCTGGCTAATGCGTTTACGCTACTGCTGGCGGGAGAGGATACGACCGCGAATACGCTTGCCTGGATGAGTTTTCTGCTTTGCTCTTCACCTTCGGTGGAAGCGCAGGTCGTTAGAGAGTGCCATCAGGCGACTGAGGAGGTGGGGACGGGACTTCCGTGGCCTTTGCCTCGCATGCCGTTGCTCACCGCCGTGATGTATGAGTCGATGCGGCTTAAACCGGTGGCGCCGCTGCTTTACCTGGAGCCGATCAAAGATACCGTCATTGCTGATTTCCTTATCAAAAAGGGAACGCCCCTTTTACTGATGCTGAACGCGAGCGGATTTGAAGAGGCTTTATTCCATCAGCCCGGTGATTTCATGCCTGAGCGGTGGCTTGAGCGCGGACAGGCGTCTTTTTCCGATCTGCAGCCATTTGGCGGGGGGCCGCGCATGTGCCCCGGACGATCGCTGGCGTTAATTGAAATCAAACAGGGATTTCATGCGCTGTGCAGCGGATTTCGTGTTGAAGCGCAACAACCCGCGTCGGACGTGATGGAGAGTTTTGCCTTCACCATGACCCCGACCGGTTTTCGCGTGAGGTTACATAAGCGACCTCAACCCGATACCGCCCAACATGAGGTTTGATATTGCAGCTTATTGCAATATGGGCTGTGTTTTTGATGGCTCTGCGGGTGGTGAAAAAGTCATGACATGGGGGATTTTTCTGCGCTGCGTGCGATAGAACCGGGTAATAATACCGACCCTCGACGAGTCGGCATTATTCCACAGGACGGCTGTTGCCATTACGCTAATTTCATCCACTGCATGTAGGGTACAGTGTGGTGCTCGTCACGAAGGTACCGCTGGGCGGCTATTATTTCCTGACGATGATGAATTAAAGGGTCAGCTCGCACCTTAATGAAAAGGGCGAGCCAGATAGTGAGCGACATCCTAGCAGCCGCGATAAGGAAAAAATATCTGCTGGCGCACAATTTTGCATCAGGCGCGGTATAGCCCGTCATTTCCATCCGTCATGCAGATTTTGTTACTTTTCAGGTATTACCACTCACCGCCCCGGCGATGACGAAAGGTATATTTTTTACGGTACGCGTAGCGGTGCACAGTGGATACCGGTCGATCCTGAAACCGCCGCCACAGCCATACTACGACGACCGCCAACAGCAGCCACGGCAGTACTTTTATCGCCACGGCGAACAGCCCGCCAATCAGCATAACCAGAGAGGCGACAACCAGCGCCGCCATTACCCCCAGCAGCGACACGCCGGTGACCAGCAGCATGATAAAAAAGCCGATAACGAAGAAAATTTCCAACATGGTGTGCTCCTTAGCCGTTAAACCGCGTCTTGCGCAGGGGAAAACATCGTTCATGACAAGAGCGGTATTACAAGAACCGTGCCAGAATGCGTCGCTGATAAGTTATTGATTTATCAGCGACAGGCAGAAAGGTGGGGGATAGAAGGTTGGTCAAAAATACTAATAGTTGGTTTTTTTCAGGCGATGTTAACCAGCGCCAGCGCGCGTTCCACCACGGCGGCATCCGCACCGGGCTTATGGGCATTTTCACTCAGGTAACGCCGCCACTGGCGCGCGCCGGGCACGCCCTGAAACAGCCCGAGCATATGGCGGGTAATGTGGCCTAACGATGCGCCGCCGGAGAGTTCGCGCTCGATATACGGGTACATCGCCCGCACCACGTCGGCCTGATCCGGCGCAATCGAGCCTGCGCCAAACAGTTCACTGTCGACCTGCGCCAGCATACCGGGGTTTTGATAGGCTTCGCGGCCCACCATCACGCCATCCACGTGTTGCAGGTGCTGCTGCGCCTCGGCCAGCGTTTTGACGCCGCCGTTAATCGCCAGCGTCAGCGACGGGAAATCGCGCTTGAGCTGGTAGACGCGCGGGTAATCCAGCGGCGGGATCTCGCGGTTTTCTTTCGGGCTAAGGCCGGACAGCCAGGCTTTGCGGGCGTGTACGATGAAGGTATCGCAGCCGCCCTGCTCGGAAACGGTACGGATGAAATCGCACAGAAATTCGTAGCTGTCCTGATCGTCGATGCCGATGCGGGTTTTGACCGTCACCGGAATGTCGACGCGTTCGCGCATCGCTTTCACGCAGTCCGCCACCAGTTGCGCTTCCGCCATCAGGCAGGCGCCGAAACGGCCGTTTTGCACGCGGTC
This sequence comes from Dickeya sp. Secpp 1600, assembly GCF_003049805.1. Classification (NCBI taxonomy): domain Bacteria; kingdom Pseudomonadati; phylum Pseudomonadota; class Gammaproteobacteria; order Enterobacterales; family Pectobacteriaceae; genus Dickeya; species Dickeya sp. Secpp 1600. Next base: position 4,160,596 of record NZ_CP023484.1, on the reverse strand, counting down.
TGACGGGCAGCCGACGTTGAGGTTGATTTCGTCATAGCCGCGCTGTTCCGCCAGCACCGCGCATTGCGCCAGCGCCGCCGGGTCGCTGCCGCCGAGCTGCAACGCCAGCGGATGCTCTTCCTCGCTGTAGGCCAGATAGTCGCCCTTGCCGTGCAAAATCGCCCCGGTGGTCACCATCTCGGTGTACAACAGCGCGTTGTGACTCAGCAGCCGGTGGAAGTAGCGGCAATGACGGTCAGTCCAGTCCAGCATCGGGGCCACGCTAAAGCGGCCGTGCCAGAAGGTCTGGGGCTGGTCGGTGGCGAAAGCGGTTGGGGCTGGACTTGTCACGATACGAACTCACTGTCTGGCTGAAAATAAAGGGGCGTTATAGTAGCGTGATTTGCCGGTCTTTGGGAGGTCGGCGGCGGATTTTGCGTTTCCCGTGCAATTGCAATAAACTGATGTTGCAACTGCAACGAATCAGGAGGGAATTATGACAGCGCTGTTTACGCCGACCGTCCGTGTACTTGAGCACGAGGGGATCTTAGCCGCTCTGTCCCTCTCTTCTTCGCTGGTGCGGGCGCATGAACAGATCAGCGAAGGCTTACCGGTCAGCATCATCCGCGAAGCCGCCAATAAGGCGCAGCTGGATGAAGGTTATTTGCTGCGGCTGGTCGGCGTCGATCGCAGCACCTACCACCGCCGGTTGAAACATCCGGAGAAAACCTGGTCGGTGGAGCAGGGCGCCAGAATTTACGCCAGCGTCCGGGTGCTGGATGCCGCCGCCCGGCTGTTCGATCATGATTACGTCAAAGCCGTTGACTGGCTGAATCAGCCGGCTAAGGCGCTGGGTGGGCAACCGCCGGCCGCCATGTTGAAAACCCCGGCCGGCACGGAAGCGGTGCTGGATCTGATTGGTCGCATCGGCCACGGCGTCATCAGCTGATGGCGACGTTTTACCGCCTGGTAAAGCAGACATATGTGTCACAGGCGTTTGATGGCGCGGGCGCGAAACTGTACGGCGGGCGCTGGAACAGCAAGGGCGTTCCCTGCGTCTATCTGGGCGGCACCATCGCGCTGTGCCTGCTGGAGACGCTGGTGCATCTGAGGGAAGTGACCATGCTGCCGGCGTTTTCGCTGCTATCGGTGGAGGTGCCCGATACGCTGGTGATGGAATTAAGCCGGGATGCCTTGCCCGCTGACTGGCAACAGGATCCGCCGCCGGACGCCACCCGGCAGATCGGCGATGAGTGGCTGGCGTCGCGCGTCAGTCTGGTGCTGAAAGTGCCGAGCACGCTGACCGGCGAATGGAACGCGCTGTTCAACCCTGAACACCCAGAGGCGCAGCAGGTGTTATCCACGCTGCAGGTGGTGCCGTTCTATTTCGATTCCCGCCTGTTGTAGTTCCGGCGGTCTTCCTGTCCCCTGCGTGGCCTACGGGTCACGCTTCCACATCAATATACAGCGCGTCATAGCGCCAGTATTCGTAGTCGCAGTCGATGATGCGGTCGTGCTGATCGCGGTTGATGCGGGTGATGAACAGCGCCGGGCTGCCGGGCGCGAGTTTTAACGCCGGGGCGGCCACCGGCGGCAGCGGCGTCGGCAGCATGGTGAAACGCACCCGGCCGTAACGAATGTCGTATTGCGACTGGTAAAGCTGGGTGAGCGAGCGCGTCAGGTCGCTCTTCAGCAGATCCGGGAACCAGGCCGGGTTCAGGTAGTGTTCCACGTACAGCACCGCGCGCCCGTCGAGGCGCCGCAAACGGCGGATACGGTAGATATCCGCGCCTTCCTCCAGCTCCAGATGACGGGCGATCGCCGCATTCGCCGTGATGACGCCGGCATCCAGCACCTCGGTGGCGGCTTTACGCCCCTGTTTTTCCGCCATTTCATGAAAGTGACTTCTGTGCAGCGGATTATAGCTAAGCCGCGGCGGTGAGATGAACCAACCGCGCCGCAGTTCACGATAGATGATGCCCTGCGACTCCAGCAGGGTGAGCGCTTCGCGCAGGGTAATGCGGGTAGTGGAAAACTGCTCGCTGAGCGCCCGTTCGGACGGCAGCCGCCCGTGGGCGAACTCGCCCCGGCGAATCCGTTCGTGCAGCGCATCGGCAATCTGGGCGACGGCGGTTGGTTGTATTTTCATCATCGTTAGAGCCTTGATGTTGTGCAGCCTGCACCATAGCAGGGATTGTTGACTATCAGGTTGCATGTCTGTCGGGATGATGCAAATCCCAAGCCGACGGGCGTTAGAGGCCGCCAGCAGGCGCTTGCAGACCGGCGCTGAAACCTTTTCGTCATGCTGCCGACATGAAAACTTCATCGCCGTGTGCTGAATTGGCGTACTTATTGCTGGACTAGACCAGCAGAGTATCAGACCAACAGCGTATCACTCCCCTTCCTATGGAGCATAATGATGAAAAAATTGTTGTCTTCTGTATTAATCAGCAGCGCGTTGTTTTCGACCGCGGTCATGGCGCAGGATCTGGCGGCGCTGGAAAAAGCCGCCCGCGCCGAGGGCGAAGTTAACAGCGTCGGCATGCCGGACAGCTGGGCCAACTGGAAAGATACCTGGGACGATTTGAGCGCCAAATATGGCCTGAAACACAGCGATACCGACATGTCTTCCGCGCAGGAGATCGCCAAGTTCGCCGCCGAGAAAGAGAACGCCAGCGCGGATATCGGCGACGTGGGCGTGGCCTTCGGCCCGGTAGCGGTGCAGAAAGGCGTGAGCCAGCCGTACAAGCCGACTACCTGGGAACAGGTGCCGGACTGGGCGAAAGACAAAGACGGCCACTGGGCGATGGCCTATACCGGCACCATTGCGTTTATCATCGATAAACAGCAGGTAAAAGACATTCCGCATAGCTGGGCGGATCTGCAAAAAGGCAAATACGTGGTGACCATCGGCGACGTCGGCACCGCGTCCCAGGCCTCCAGCGGCGTGCTGGCGGCCAGTTTCGCGCTGGGCGGCAACGAGAAGAACCTGAAACCGGCGCTGGATTTCTTCGCCAAACTGGCGAAAGAAGGCCGCCTCGGTCTGACCAACCCGGCTATCGCCAATATCGAGAAAGGCGAAGTGCAGGTGGGCGTGGTGTGGGACTTCAACGGCTTGAACTACCGCGACAAGATCAACAAGGATCGCTTCGAGGTATTGATCCCGTCTGACGGTTCGGTGATCTCCGGCTACACCACCATCATCAACAAATACGCCAAACACCCGAACGCCGCCAAACTGGCGCGCGAGTACATCTTCTCCGACGCCGGTCAGATCAACCTGGCGCGCGGCTACGCTCGCCCGATCCGCGCCCAGCACATTACCCTGCCGGATGACGTGAAAGCCAAGCTGCTGCCGCAGGAACAGTATAAAAACGCGCATCCGATCGCCGACGCCGAAGCCTGGGACAAGACGGTGAAAGCGCTGCCGCGTCTGTGGCAGGAAAACGTCATCATCAACATGAAGCAGTAACGGCGCAGGCGGGAGCACGGGATGAAAACGATTCTGGTGATACTGGACGGGCTGAGCTTTCAGGTCGGACGCGAGGCAATGGGCTACCTGCAGGCGGAGTGCGCCGCCGGGCGCGGTTGCCTCTACCAACTGGAGTGCGAGCTGCCGTCGCTGTCGCGCCCGTTGTATGAGTGCATTCTCACCGGCGTGACGCCGGTGCAGAGCGGCATTATCCACAACGGCGTCGACCGGCTGAGCCGCGAGCGCGGCATTTTCCATTACGCCCGCGACGCCGGCCTGACTACCGCGGCGGCGGCGTATCACTGGGTCAGCGAGCTGTACAATCGCACGCCGTTTGACGCGGCGCGCGATCGTCATACCGTCGAGCCGTCGCTGCCGATCCAGTACGGCCACTTCTACCATGACGACAGCTATCCCGACTCCCATCTGTTTGAAGACGCGGAAAGTCTGCGCCTGCGTTACCAGCCGGACTTTCTGCTGATTCACCCGATGAACATCGATGACGCCGGGCACCGCTACGGCCTGTCGACCCCGCAGTACCGCAACAAGGCGCGCATGGCGGACGGCTACCTGTCGCACTGGATGCCGCGCTGGCTGGAGGAGGGGTATCAGGTACTGGTGACCGCCGATCACGGCATGAATGACGACCGCAGTCACGGCGGTATTTTGCCGGAAGAGCGTCAGGTACCGCTGTATGTGTTCGGCGACGGTTTCTCGCTGCAACCGGATGCCGCGCCGCAACAAACCGAGCTGTGCGGTACGGTGTGCCAGCTGCTTGGCGTGGCGCATGACAAGCCTGTGAGCCGCAATTTACTGATAAAAGGCACCGCGGAGGGGCGAGCGTGAGGAGTCGATGGCTGGCGGCGCTGGTTCTGCTGCCGTTTTTTGCGGTGTTTATCGCGTTTCAGATAGCCCCGTTGGTGTGGATGGCGATCAACAGTTTTTACAGCGACATGGAAAGCGCCTGGGGGCTGGCGAACTACCGTGACCTGCTGACGTCGCCGTTCTATTTGCAGGCGATGCGCTTTTCGCTGGATATCTCGTTCTGGTCGAGCCTGTACGGCCTGTTCATCGCGCTGGTCGGCGGCTATTCGCTGCAACAGCTGGGGGAAGGGCGAATCAGGCGCTTGGTGATGTCGTTCGCCAATATGACCAGCAACTTTGCCGGCGTGCCGCTGGCGTTCGCCTTCGTGATCATGCTGGGGCTGAACGGTTTTATCACCCTGTTGCTCAAGCAAAACGGACTGATCGACGGCTTTAATCTCTATTCCCGCGACGGGCTGATCCTGATTTATACCTATTTCCAGATTCCGCTCGGCATCCTGCTGCTCTATCCGGCCTTCGACGGGCTGCGCAGCGAATGGCAGGAGTCGGCGGCGCTGCTGGGCGCCAGCCGCTGGCGTTACTGGCTGCACATCGGCATTCCGGTGCTGACGCCGGCGTTGCTCGGCACCTTCGTCATTCTGCTGGCGAATGCGCTGGGGGCGTACGCCACGATTTACGCGCTCACCACCGGCAATTTCAACGTGGTGCCGATCCGCATCGCGGCGCTGGTCTCCGGCGATATCTCGCTGGACCCGAATCTGGGCAGCGCGCTGTCCATGCTGCTGGTGCTGCTGATGGCGCTGATTACCATCGCCCACCAATGGCTGCTACGCCGGAGTTACCTCCATGCTGCCCGCTAATTCTGTCGTCGGAGGTCGCGATGTCCCACGCTGAACGCCGTTATCACCTGCTGGTGGTCTGGCTGATATTACTGATTCTGATGTTGCCGCTGCTCTCCACGCTGGTTTACGCGCTCGCCACTGAGTGGGGCGCGACCATTCTGCCGCAGGGATTGACCCTGAAATGGTTTACCGAACTGTGGAGCGACGGCCGTTTTCTGGTGGCGTTGGGTCACTCGCTGCTGATCTGTTTCGGCGCATTGCTGTTTTCGTTGCTGTTGGTGTTGCCGGCGATGTTCGTGATCGCCTGGGCGTTTCCGAAGCTGGACGGGGTGATGAACGTGCTGATTTTGCTGCCGTTCGCGGTGCCGCCGGTGGTGTCGTCGGTTGGGCTGTTGCAGCTTTACTCCGCCGAGCCGCTGGCGCTGACCGGCACCCCCTGGATTCTGATCGGCTGCTATTTCACCATCGCGCTGCCGTTTATTTATCGCGCCATCGCCAACAACATGCAGGCCATCAATTTGCAGGAATTGCTGGACGCGGCGCACCTGCTCGGCGCCAGCACCTGGCAGGCGGCGCTGTGGGTGGTGCTGCCCAACCTGCGTAAAGGGGTGATGATTGCCGTCCTGCTGTCGTTTTCGTTCCTGATCGGCGAGTTCGTGTTCGCCAATCTGCTGGCGGGCACCAACTACGAAACCCTGCAGGTGTACCTCTACAACAAACGCAACGACAGCGGGCATTTCACCAGCGCGCTGGTGATCTCCTATTTTCTGGTGGTGCTGCTGGTGACCTGGCTGGCGAATGCGCTTAACCGCAATCAATGAATCAAGCAATGAGTAAAAAGGGACACGCTGAACATGGCCTACCTTGACGTCATCAATCTGAATAAACACTACGGGCCGACCAGAGTGTTTCAGGATATCCAATTTTCGGCCGATGAAGGCGAGTTCGTCACCCTGCTGGGGCCGAGCGGCTGCGGCAAGTCGACGCTGTTGCGCTGTCTGGCCGGGCTGACGTCGGTGGACAGCGGCCAGATTCTGCTGCAGGGGCGCGACATCGTGCCGCTGTCGCCGCAAAAGCGCGATATCGGCATGGTGTTCCAGAACTACGCGCTGTTTCCCAATATGACCGTCGAAGGCAATGTGGCTTTTGGCCTGAAGATGCAGAAACTGCCCGCCGGCGAGATTCGTGCGCGGGTGGCGGAAGTGCTCGCCCTGGTGGAATTGGGCGACTACGCCCGCCGCTATCCGCATCAGTTGTCCGGTGGCCAGTGTCAGCGCGTGGCGCTGGCGCGCTCGCTGGTGACCCGCCCGCGTCTGCTGCTGCTGGACGAACCGTTGTCGGCGCTGGATGCGCGTATTCGTCGCCATCTGCGCGAGCAGATCCGCCGTATCCAGCAGGAGCTGAACCTGACCGCCATTTTCGTCACCCACGATCAGGAAGAGGCGCTGACGTTATCCGACCGTATCGTGCTGATGAACAAGGGCGAAATCGTGCAGAACGGCGACGCCGAATCGCTCTACACCCAGCCGGCCAGCCTGTTCGCCGCCGGGTTTATCGGCAGCTATAACCTGCTAAGCGCCGAACAGGCGATGCGCCTGACCGGCGGACGTTTTTCCAGCCAGGTGGCGCTGCGCCCGGAGTCGGTGCTGCTGTGCGCGCCGGAACAAGGGCTGGCCGGAGAGATCGTCGGTCACAGCCTGCTGGGCAACGTGGTGCGCTATCGGGTGCGCATCAGCGAGGTGGAGCTGTCGGTAGATGTGCTCAACCGCTCGGTGGCCGATTTACACCCGGCCGGCAGCCGGGTCGGGGTGCAGATCGATCTCAGCGCGCTGCGTGAGGTGGCGTAAAGGGGGATTTGCTTTAAACCGGGTCGTGCGCCAGCCAGTGCTGCAACCGGGCGGGAAAGCCTTCGGCGAAGGCGATCAGCTGTTCGGTGAATTGCTCCACCAGTGATGAGGCCGGGCGGTGCAGCGGGCGAATCAGGCTGACGGTAAACGGCACCTCGATGCTGAAACGGCGCACCGCCACCGCGCCGCTGCTGGCGTAATCCACCGCCGTCAGCGGATTGACGATCGACAACCCGACCCCGGCGCGCACCATCGCGCACACCGAGGCGGCGCTGTGGGTGTCCAGCACCAGCCGCCGCGTCACGTTCGCCTGCTCAAACTGCTGGTCCAGCAACTGCCGGTAACTGTCGGTACTGGACAGGCTGACGAACGGCTGGTCGCGGAAATCCTCCGGCGTCAGCACCGCTTTGCGCGCCAGCGGGTGGCCGATGGGCAACACGCAAACTTCATTCAGCTCCATCAGCGTCTGTCGTTCCGTTCCGGCAGGCGTATTCAGGTTTTCCGTCAGCCCCAGATCGTGGCGCTGCGCCGACAGCCACTCTTCCAGCAACGGCGATTCCTGCGGGATGACGTGCAGGTTGAGCGCCGGATAGCGCGCCAGCAGCGGCTGACATACCTCGGGCAGCAACGACTGGGAGAACACCGGCAGACAGGCCACCGATAACGGCGCCTGCCGGAACTGCCGGATATCGCGCGCGGCGTTGATGATGCGATCCAGCCCGTAATAGGAGTGCTGCACTTCGTCGAACAGCTGCAACGCTTGGGCGGTAGGGTGCAACCGCCCGCGCAGGCGCTCAAACAGCGGCATCTGCACCAGATGTTCGAAGCGCGCCAGCTCGCGGCTGACCGTCGGCTGCGAGGTATTGAGCAGCGCAGCGGCTTCCGTCAGGTTGCCGGTGGTCATGACCGCGTGGAAGATCTCGATGTGGCGCAGGGAAATATCAGCCATCTGTCCCTCTTTTGTTCGGGTTTCCCATATCAGAAATGAATAGAGTCTGCGAAAAAGGATATTTGTATTATAGGTTGTAGGCCAGCACAATTTCGGCATCTGATAACGCCACGGTACGATATCCATGCCACATGACCTGAATGACTTTTCTCACGCGCTGAACGCCCAGAACCTGCGTGCGCTGCCGGAACGCTTTGGCTGCCCGCTGTGGGCCTACGACGCCGAGACCATCATTGAGCGCATCGGTCAGCTGCGCCAGTTCGACACGATTCGCTTTGCGCAGAAAGCCTGCTCCAACCTCCATATTCTGAAGCTGATGCGCCAGCAGGGCGTGAAGGTGGATTCCGTGTCGCTGGGCGAAATCGAACGCGCGCTGGCGGCTGGGTTCGAGCCGGGCACCGACGCGCATGAGATCGTGTTTACCGCCGATGTGCTGGATGAAGCGACGCTGCAACGGGTGCACGAGCTGAACATTCCGGTGAACGCCGGTTCTATCGACATGCTGCATCAATTGGGCGAGCGCTCGCCGGGTCACCCGGTGTGGCTGCGTATTAATCCGGGATTCGGTCACGGCCACAGTCAGAAGACCAACACCGGCGGCGAAAACAGCAAACACGGTATCTGGTATGCCGATTTGCCGCAGGCGCTGGAGGCGCTGGGCCGTTACCGTCTGAAGCTGGTGGGCATCCACATGCATATCGGCTCCGGCGTTGATTACGGGCATCTGGAGCAGGTGTGCGACGCGATGGTGCAACAGGTGCTGGCGGTCGGGCAGGATCTGGACGCCATTTCCGCCGGCGGCGGGTTGTCGATTCCCTATCGTCATGGCGGCGAGCGCATTGATACTCAACACTATTATGGGCTGTGGAATCGGGCGCGGGAGCAGATCGCCGCTCATCTGGAGCATCCGGTCACGTTGGAAATCGAACCGGGACGGTTTCTGGTGGCGGAATCCGGCGTGCTGGTGGCGCAGGTGCGCGCGGTAAAAGACATGGGCAGCCGTCACTTTGTGCTGGTGGACGCCGGGTTCAGCGACCTGATGCGCCCGGCGATGTACGGCAGTTATCATCACATCACCCTGCTGCCGGGCGACGGGCGCGACCTGAGTCAGTCCGCGCTGCGCGACACCGTGGTGGCCGGCCCGCTGTGCGAATCCGGCGATGTGTTTACCCAGCAGGCGGGCGGCGGGGTGGAAACGCTGGCGCTGCCGCCGGCGCAGGTGGGCGATTATCTGGTGTTCCATGACACCGGGGCTTACGGCGCGTCGATGTCTTCCAACTACAACAGCCGCCCGCTGATTGCCGAAGTGCTGTTTGAGCAGGGTCAGCCGCGGTTGATCCGCCGTCGCCAGACGCTGGACGAGCTGCTGGCGCTGGAGCGGGTGTAACCGCGCTGCGCTGATTCAGCGCGCGTGCGGCCCCTTCGCTACTGAAGCGCGCAGTTTCAACTCGCCGGTAAACGGGGCGATCGGTTTGACCGATTCGCCCTCGCACAATTTCAGCGCCTGGGAAATAGCGGCGCTGATCATCTCTTCAATCGGTAAATACACCGTGGACAGCGCCGGGTTCAGGTAAGGGGCGCTGGGGATATCGTCAAAACCAAATAGCGACACGTCTTGCGGCAACCGTTTACCGGCTTCGAGCAGCGCTTTCATCGCGCCGATGCACATATCGTCGTTGCTGGCGAAGATAGCGGAAAAACCGGCGTCATGCGCCAGCAGTTCGCGCACCGCCTGATAACCGCCGGGCACCAGATTGTCGCCGTTGATGACCCGCAACGGGTCATAGGGGATGTGATGATGGTCCAGCGCCTGCCGGTAACCCGCCAGACGCGCGCGTGCGGTCGGGGTGTTGATCGGTCCGGTGATGCAGGCAATTTCGCGGTGCCCTTGCTGCACCAGATAATCGATCAACTGAAACACCGCCTGCTGTTGTTCGAACCAGACGCAGCGGTCAGGCGCCATCGGCAGGTGGCGGTTGATGACCACGATCGGCACCGTGGATTGCTCCAGCAGCGCCATCAGCGCTGCGTCGGACATGTGGCGGGTATAGAGCACAATGGCGTCGCAGCGGCGATCGGTCAGCAGTTGCACCGCCTGTTGTTCGTCTTCCGGCGTGTCGTGGCCGTCGGTAACGATCAGGTGCTTGCCGCTGGTTTCGGTGCGTTCCGCCGCCCGGCGCAGCAAACGGCCGAAATAGGGGCCGTCGAAATTGGATACCACCAGGCCAAGGCTGTTTGAGCTACGTTGCGCCAGCGATCGCGCCAGAAAGTTGGGGCGATAGCCCAATTCTTCCATCGCTTTGAACACGGCATCGCGTGTGCTTTGCTTCACCTGACCCGTACCGTTCAGCACCCGTGATACCGTTGCTTTGGATACGCCGGCATGCCTTGCCACATCAAGCATGGTCATCATGGTTTGCACCTTCCCTGTTTTTACCGAAGTCTGTCACAGAGTTGTTATCAATCTTTGTCACATACTAGCACACTGGCACAGCGTCAGTGGGGCAGGCGCAGAATATCTCTCTGCCGGCGCGGCGTCGTCAGGCAGACGGGCGCTCAAACAGTTCTTTGCGCAGCAGCACCAGCTCTTCGGCCAGATCGTGGCATAACATGGCGGTCATCAGATGATCCTGCGCGTGCACCATGATCAGATTGACCGGCACCTTGCCTTCGCCTTCATCCAGCCCGATCAGCCGGGTCTGGATAAGGTGGGCCGCTTTCGCCGCTTCCTTCGAGGCCTGCAACTGTGCGTCGGCCTGCGCCCAGTCCTGCCCGCGGGCGGCCTGAATCGCCATCATGGCGCTGGAACGGGCTTCTCCGGCGTTGATCAGTAACTCCATCACGGTCTGTTCCATATCGAATTCCATCGCATTGTCCTCTTGGTATGCCAAATTTGATGTTTTCCATGTTATTGGAATTCCAATATTGGCTTGTGAGAACAATGTCACAGAAAAATTATTCATTTGTTTTATTTTTTGGCATGCCAAACGCGAAAGCGCTGAACCTGCCGTCCATTCTTCCGCGCGTAACGGCCACTACGGGGGCGATAGCCCCTGATAACAACAACCCCTGAAAATGCAGGTAAATCAAAGAGGTGGAGTTATGTCATTCAAGGATCAGGCCATCGATTCATTGGGATCGTTCGCCAACCAGTTCAACAGCCTGAGATACATCATGGCGATCAAAGCCTCGTTCATCACGCTGATGCCGGTGATCATCGTGGGCGCTTTCTCCGTGCTGATTTCCAATATGGTGCTTGACCCCAGGAACGGACTGGCGAGTTTCGCCATGTTCTCATTTCTGGCGCCGCTCAAGCCGATCATGAGCGGCATTAACTATGCCACGCTGAACTTTCTCACCATCGGCGCCGTGTTTCTGATCGGCATCGAGCTGGGGCGCATCAACGGCTCCCGCGGGCTGTTCCCCGGCTTGCTGGCGGTGATCTGCTTCATTTCCATCACTCCCACCACCATCGATATGGTGATCAACGGACAGACTTTGCCGGTGAAAGACGTGCTGGCGCGCCAGTTTTCCGACACCAAGAGCCTGTTCCTCGGCATGTTTATCGCCATTCTGTCAGTCGAAATCTATTCGAAGCTGGAGTCGGTGGACCGGTTGCGCATCAAGATGCCGGACAGCGTGCCGCCGAATGTGTCGGCGTCGTTTTCGGCGTTGATCCCGGCGATCATCACCGTGACGCTGGTGGCGACCTTCGGTTTTACCTTCCAGAAAGTGACCGGCATGTACCTGTATGACGCCATCTATATGGTGGTGCAGCAGCCGCTGGAGTCGGTGGTGCAGAGCCTGCCGGGGCTGTTGATCCTGATGTTCGTCGCGCAGCTGTTCTGGGTGATCGGTATTCACGGCAACCAGATGATCAAGCCGATCCGCGAACCGCTGCTGCTGGGGGCCATCGCGGTGAACATGACCGCGTTCGAGCAAGGCCATGAGGTGCCGAACATCATCACCATGCCGTTCTGGGACGTGTACATGAGCATCGGCGGGTCCGGCCTGACCATCGGTCTGCTGCTGGCGGTGATGATCGCCTCCAAACGCCGGGAGATGAAAGAGATCGCCAAAATCTCTTTCGGGCCGTGCGTGTTCAACATCAACGAGCCGGTGATCTTCGGCATGCCGATCATGCTCAACCCGATTCTGGCTATTCCGTTCATCATCACGCCGCTGGTGACCGGCACCATCGGTTACTTCGCCACCAGCATGGGCTTTGCCGGTAAAGCGGTGGTGATGGTGCCCTGGACCACGCCGCCCATCATCAACGCCTGGCTGTCCACCGCCGGCTCTATGGGCGCGGTGGCGACGCAGATTGTCTGCATCATCGTCGCCACCCTGATTTACCTGCCGTTCGTCAAAGTGGCGTCCCGTCGCGCCGAGCAGGCGCAGCGTGAAGCGGAAGCCGGACAGGTCAGTGCAGCGAAAAACTAGCGAATCGAAACACGAAGCGAATCGAAAAATGAAAGGGAGACAGGCATGAGCAAGGTATCAATGACCCTTCCCGAGGGCTTCATTCTGGGGGCGGCGGCGTCCGCCTGGCAGACCGAGGGATGGTCGGGTAAGAAAGCCGGGCAGGATTCCTATCTGGACTTGTGGTACAAGCGCGACCGTCAGGTGTGGCACAACGGCTACGGCCCGGCGGTGGCTACCGACTTCTACAACCGCTACCGCGAAGATGTGGCGCTGATGAAGCAAACCGGGCTGACCCATTTCCGCACCTCCATCAACTGGTCGCGCTTTATGCTGGACTACGAGAACGGTGTGGTGGATGAAGAATACGCCGCCTACATCGACAACCTGATCGACGAAATGCACCGGCAGGGCATCGAACCGATGCTGTGTCTGGAGCACTATGAACTGCCGGCGGTGCTGTTCGAGAAATATCAGGGCTGGTCGTCCAAACAGGTGGTGGAGTGGTTCGTACAGTACGCCGACGCGGTGTTCGCCCGCTATGCCGGCAAGGTTAAACGCTGGTTCACCTTCAACGAGCCTGTCGTGGTGCAGACCCGCGTCTATCTGGACGCGGCGCGCTATCCCTACCAGCAGGACACCGGCGTCTGGATGCAGTGGAACCACCACAAGAATCTGGCGACCGCCAAAGTGGTGCAGCTGTTCCGCGACAAAGGCTATCACCGGCAGGGCGGCAGCATCGGGGTGATCCTCAATCCGGAAGTGACCTATCCCCGCTCCAGCGCCGCGCACGATGTGGAAGCGGCGCGCCTGTATGATCTGTTCTACAACCGGGTATTTCTGGATCCGGCGCTGAAAGGCGAGTATCCGGCGGAGCTATTGGCGCTGCTGGAAAAACATCAGGTCAAATGGGATTACAACGAGGAAGAGCTGGCGATCATCCGCGCCAATACCGTGGATGAGGTGGGGATCAACCTCTACTACCCGCACCGGGTCAAAGCGCCCAGCCGGGCGTGGAACAGCAACACACCGTTCCACCCGGCCTACTACTACGAGCATTTCGAGCTGCCCGGCCGCCGCATGAATAAGTCCCGCGGCTGGGAAATCAACCCCCGCATTATTTACGACATGGCGATGCGCCTGAAAGACGACTACGGCAACGTGCCCTGGTTCGTGTCGGAAAACGGCATGGGGATTGAAAACGAAGGGCAGTTCAAAGACAGCCGCGGCGTGGTGCAGGATGATTACCGCATCGCGTTCATCGCCGAGCACCTTTACTGGACGCTGAAGGCGCGCGAAGACGGGGCCAACTGTCTGGGCTACATGCTGTGGGCGTTTACCGACAACGTCTCGCCGATGAACGCGTTCAAGAACCGTTACGGCCTGATTGAAATCGATCTGGAGCACGACCGGCAGCGGCGGCCGAAGAAATCGGCAGGCTGGTTCCGTCAGGTGCGGGACAGCGGCGTGCTGGCGTTCGAACTGGACGATGAAGATAAATAAGGGGGAAAGATGAAACGGATCGTACTGGCCTGCTCGGCAGGCATGTCCACGTCGCTGGTGGTGACCAAAATGGAAAAAGAAGCGACGGCGCGCGGCATGGAATACCAGATTTACGCCATTCCCGAACAGAACCTGCGGGATGAACTGCAAACCTACGGCGACGATATCATTGCGGTGCTGCTTGGGCCGCAGGTGCGCTTCAAGCTGGCGGAAAACAAGAAACTGACCGACGAGTACCAGATTCCGATTGCGGTGATCGACTCGGTGGCCTACGGCACCCTGAACGGCGCAAAGGTACTCGATCAGGCGCTGAGTTTGGTAAACTGAGCCCCTGATTGCTGTAAAGCGCGGACCGGTGGTGCAGACCCCGGTCCGCGTTTAGGCTGTAGCCCCTGACGAATGCGCGCGCCGTGCCGGCGAGGCGATGATTCAGGGGCGCGCAGCCTGGTATCCGGCCCCGCGTCGGGGCGGCAGCGGTGTTCAATTCTCGGCCGTTCAGGGTGGCATTGTGGCGAAGGTTGTGGTTCTACAAGAAAGAAAGCAATACCAGGAGATAGGGTGTGACCTGAGGGAGAAAATCCAGCAGGGGGAGTACCCGGTCGGGTCGCGTCTTCCGCCGGAGCGGAATATCGCGGAAACTTACGGCGTCAGCCGTACCATCGTGCGTGAAGCGTTGCTGATGCTGGAGCTGGAAGGCACGGTGGATATCCGCCAGGGGTCGGGCGTGTACGTGCTGCGCGTGCCGTCGGCGGAAGAGCCGTCTCCCAATGCGCAAAACCGCATCGGCGCGTTTGAAATGCTGCAGGCGCGTCAGTTGCTGGAAAGCAATATCGCCGCCTTTGCCGCCCGCATGGCGACCCGTAATGACATCGACACCCTGCGGCATACGCTGGAGCAGGAGCAGGCGGCCATCGCCGCCAACGATTACCGCAGCGATTTCGACAAAATCTTTCATCTGCAGGTGGCGGGCGCCACCCAAAACCAGATGTTGCTGGAAACGGTCAGCAATATCTGGTCCTGCCGGGACGAAAGCCCCATCTGGCAGCAGCTTTACAGCCATGTCGGCAACCACGGCTACCGGCTGAAATGGCTGGCGGACCACCAGACGATACTGGCGGCGCTGCGCCGTCGGGACGTCAGCGGTTCTTATCAGGCGATGTGGCAGCATCTGGAAAACGTCAAAACCACGCTGATGGAGATTTCCGACGCCGAAGCGCCGGAATTTGACGGCTACCTGTTCGACTCGGTACCGATCTTTCAGGGAAAACTGGTCTGACGCATGACGACGATGGAATCTCAGCCAACGATTGGCTATCTGGCGGATTACCCGCATTTTGAAACCCAGGTCGTCGACTGGCTGTGGCAGGCGTTTGGCGACGGGCTGAGTCGGGACTTTTTTGCCAGCGTGGTGCATCACAGCATGGACAGACGGGCGTTGCCGCTGACGTTTGTGGCGCTGGAAGGCGAGCGACTGGTGGGCACCGTCGGGCTGTGGCGTTGCGATCTGATCAGCCGGCAGGATCTGACCCCCTGGCTGGCGGCGCTTTATGTGGACGAGCGCTACCGCGATCGCGGGCTGGGCGCCGAGCTACAGCGCTTTGTGGTGGAATTCAGCCGCGAGCGCGGCTTTGACGATCTCTATCTCTACGCCGATTTCAGCGGCTACTACGAACGCCACGGCTGGCGCTATCTCGGCGACGCGCCGGAGTACCCCGACAAAATGGTGCGGTTGTATCACCGCGCGTTAAGGTAATCTATTTCGTTGGCAAGTCTAACCAATGACGGCTTATATGATGGGTTTTCCGGCGTCAAAAACCGTGCTGAGGCAGGCGGCTTCGCCGGATGCGCGGCAGGGAAGCAGCGCAAGCCCGTGCCGTGTCGGGAGCACGTCACGGGCGGTCCGAACAGCGAAGACGAATGCCGAAGGCACCGCGTTAGCGGCACGGTTTAGCCCTTAGCCAGTGGTCAAGGAGAGGTGGCGCTTGCACCTCTCCTTGTCGTGCGTGCGATGAAGCAACAAGGAAACGACACCGGTTATCCCGCACGAAACCATTCACCAACCAGATATAAATCCATTATTAGTGAGACAACGTGGCTGTTTGTTAACAGCCTTGACGCACCACTAGTGCCCATTATTCAAACTGGCGACTGAATGACGGCGGATCAGCGTCGGGTGGAACAGGTTGATGGCGTTGGGCAGCGGCGTGTCGTTGGCCAGCGCCAGCGCAATCTGCGCCGCCTGCGTCGCCATTGCGGTAATCGGGTAGCGGATAGTGGTAAGGCGCGGGCGCAGGTAACGCGACAGCAGCACATCATCGAAGCCGATCAGCGACATATCCCGCGGCACCTCAATGCCGTTATCGCTCAGCACCGCCAGCGCGCCGGCGGCCATCGGGTCGTTGTAGCAGCTCAGCGCGGTCAGCGGGCGGCCGCGTTCCAGCAGCGTGATCATCGCGGCTTCGCCGCCGCTTTCGTCCGGTTCGCCGTAGGCGATCAACTGCTCATCCAGCGGAATCGCGTGCTCGGCCAGCGCGTCCCGGTAGCCGGCCAGACGGTCATCGGCGTCGGAGATGGCGTGGTTGGAACACAGGATGCCGATCTGACGATGCCCTTGCAGGATCAGGTGTCGGGTCGCCAGCCAGGCGCCGTAGCGGTTATCCAGCGCCACGCAGCGCGCTTCATACCCCGGCAGGATGCGATTGATCAGCACCATGCCCGGAATCTGTTCCATCAGTTGCGTGAGTTCCTCATCCGGCAGCATTTTAGCGTGGACCACCAGCGCCGCGCAGCGGTGGCGAATCAGCTGTTCGATCGCCTGACGCTCCTTGTGCGCCACGTGGTAGCCATTGCCAATCAGCAGGAAGTTGCCGGTGCGATAAGCCTCCTGCTCCACCGCTTTGACCATCGTGCCGAAAAATGGGTCGGACACGTCGGACACCACCAGCCCCAGCGTTTCGGTGGATTGTTGGGCCAGCGCGCGGGCGTTGGCGTTCGGATGGTATTGCAACTGCTGCATGGCCTGCAGTACGGCGTTGCGCGCCTGTGCGCTGGCTTTCGGCGAATCGTTGATGACGCGCGACACGGTTGCGACCGACACGCCCGCCAGCCTGGCGACGTCCTTAATGGTGGCCATGGAGGTTTCCTGTTGTTCCTGATGTGAAATGGTGCGCTGAATCAAGTGACTGCCAGAGTGTCACGGAATTAAGCCGCAGCCGCAAGAGGCGGGGATCGCAACTTTCGCTGTCGGCGCGTCGTCATATTCTCCCCGGCAGCAATATTGGTGAAACGTAAATGTGTTGTTTGCCATAGGTTATGAATGTGTTGTTTACCATACGTTATAAATGTGTTTCTTCAACGAGCCGTCATCCTGCGCCGGGTGCTGATGCTCTGTATCGGGAATGACGCCGGAAAGTAGGCCGGCCTTTCCCATGCGGGCAGGATGGGCTCATCGCTCTCAGGGAAGTCACTGCATGAAATATGTCATTCTGATGGTGTTTATTCTGGCGGTCGCCTATGTCCACTTTCGTGGTCGCGTACGTTATAAGTTCTGGCGCCAACTGTCGGATCACTCGACCTTTACCGCGCCGCTCAACGGCTTTATGTACTTGTTTTCCCGCGTCCCGGTGACGCCGTATCTCAGGCCCGGCCATTTCCCCGAACTGGCGGTGTTGCAGGAGAACTGGCCGATGATCCGGGAAGAGGGGGAAAAGCTGCTGGCAATGCAGGAAATCAAAGCGTCGGATCGCTATAACGACGCCGGTTTCAACTCGTTCTTCAAGACCGGCTGGAAACGGTTCTACCTGAAATGGTATGAGGATGCTCATCCGTCCGCGGATGTGATGTGCCCCAATACTACGGCGTTGCTGCGTTCACTGCCGTCGGTAAAGGCGGCGATGTTCGCCACCCTGCCGGATGGCAGTCGTTTGCCGCGCCACCGCGACCCGTACGCCGGTTCGCTGCGTTACCATCTGGGGCTGAAGACGCCCAATGACGATCGCTGTTTTATCGAGGTCGACGGCGAGCGCTACAGCTGGCGTGATGGCGAAGGCGTGCTGTTCGACGAAACCTATATTCATTATGCGGAAAACACCAGCGGTCAGAATCGGCTGATCCTGTTTTGCGATATCGAACGGCCGATGCGCTATCGCTGGGCGCAGGCGATCAATCACTGGGTGGGGCGCAATCTGATGAGCGCGGCGGCTGCGCCTAATACCGACGCGGATCGCACCGGCGGGATTAACCGGATCTTCCGCTATGTCTATGCGATCAGAAAAGTGGGCAAGCGGCTGAAAAGCTGGAACAAGCCGGTTTACTATCTGGTGAAGTGGACGTTGTTCGGCGGTATTGCGGCGCTGATCTGGCTGGCGTTATAGCCAGCCCGAGCGGCGATCGTCCGCCGGCTGAATTCTGGTCGGCGTCGGCCGGTAAAGTCGGCCGAATTGCATGACAACCGTTGTTTTTCACGGCTTTATTACAGCTCACTCGAGAATTTTACAGTTGGTTGCACTTCGAACGTTTATCTTTCGATTCTGCGCTAGTGATTCGGGATGACTCTCTTTAGAGTAACAAGTCCCAGAGGTATTGATGGGTGACAAATCGATGTGTTCTCCACATTGAACCATTCAAATTGCACCAACCTACGCGGATGCGTAGGTTTTTTTTTTGCCTGCGTTCCGACAGGCGGGAAAATAATACCCTTGTCACAAATAAAAAAGAAATCCTGCCACCTGTCAGAGGCGCGATTGACGCCAAAAATAGCGGGTGATAGTTTTTGCTCATTGCATAAGGCTTGTTACCGTTCGGCGGGCAAAACATAAGTGCAGCAATCGTATGAAGTCGAATGACTTCGCCGTCTGCTGTATTTACGTTTTGCCCGTTTCTGTTTTCAGGGGAAATGCGATGAAGATAACTCAAGTCCTGAATAATAATGTAGTCAGCGTTACCGACAATCAGGGGCAGGAGCTTATCTTGACCGGCTGCGGATTGGGTTTTCATTCCCGAACCGGGCAGGATGTGGAAATGCCGCGGGTGGAAAAAATATTCCGTTTGCAGGATAACGTCATTTCCGCGCGTTTTAAGGACCTGGCGCAGGAAGTCCCGCTGGAAATATTGCAACTGACCAGCGACATTGTCGAAACGGTGAAAAAGCAACTACAGCAGAAACTGAGCGAAGGCATTTACGTCACGCTGGCCGACCACCTCGCGTTTGCCCTGCAGTGCCAGCGCAACGGCACCCTGATTCAGAACCCGCTGCACTGGGAAGTGCGCCACTTCTACAAGCAAGAGTATGCCGTGGCGGAGCAAGCGCTCGCGTTGATACAGGAAACGCTGGGCGTCACTCTGCCGGAAGATGAGGCATGCAGTATTGCGTTGCATATCGTCAATGCCGAGCTTGGCGACAATATCGGTAATATGAAGCAGATTACGCAGCTGATTTATCAGGTGCAGAATATCGTCAAATATTATTTTCAGGTGCCGCTGGATGAAAACAACGGCAATTATTACCGCTTCATTACCCACCTGAAGTTTTTTTCTCAACGGGTGGTGGAAGGCGCTTCGCTGGATAATGACGACGGCGATTTATTTACCATGGTTCAGCAACGTTATCAAAAAACGCTGGGCTGTGTGGAAGCCATCAATACCTTTATCAAAAAAAACTACCAACACACCATGACCAATTCGGAGAAACTCTACCTAACCATTCATATCGATAATATGATTCATTATCTTACCCAAAATAATTCGAGTTGCAGGACAAAACGTTCTGCGTTTTGAACAACGCCACGCGTTGGCCCTTTAGGGCAAGGCTCATAAGAGCCTTGTAACGCGGCAACCGAATGAATCCCCGGGAGCTTACATAAGTAAGTGACCGGGGTGAATGAGGGCAGCCAACACACCGGCAACTTGAAGTATAAAGGGTATAAATCATTCCGAATAGGCTTGTTACTGGCAGCGGCGATTCGTCGGAGACGAGGCGATATCCGCTGACGCAGGCAAACCCCAGAGGAACAAGGCGCCACGGTAAATACCGTGCGGTTGTTGCAGAAATCGTAAGATTTCTTTCTGGAAAGAGGAATTGTTATGTCAGTTAATTATCAGGAGACGGCAAAGAACATTGTGGCGCTTGTCGGGGGGGAAGGAAATATCCGACAGGTTTTTCATTGTATTACCCGATTGCGTTTTTATTTGCATCAAGCGCAACGTATCGATCGCGCCCAGCTGGAAGCATTAGACGGGGTAATTGGTATTAATGTCGCCGGCGAACAGTTTCAGGTGATCATCGGCAACGACGTGGCGGATGTTTACCGCGCGTTGATCCGGCAGTTTCCGCTGCTGGCGAGCCAGACCGCCGATGCCCCGGAGGCTGGGCGGCCGCGACACCCTATCTCGGCGCTGCTGGAGGCGTTTTCCAGCATCTTCTCGCCGGTGATCCCGGCCATTGCCGGCGCCGGTATCCTCAAAGGGATCCTGTCGCTGCTGGTGGCGCTGCACTGGGTATCCAACACCAACCAAACCTACCTGATTCTGTCCGCCATCAGCGACGGTATTTTCTACTTTATGCCGCTGGTGCTGGCGTTCAGCGCCGCCCACAAGTTTGGCTGTAATCCGTATGTGGCGGTGGCGCTGGCGGCTACGTTGCTGCATCCCACTCTGACCAAGCTGTTTCAAGGCGGCGGCGAGATTACCTTCCTCGGGCTGCCGGTATCGCCGGTGTCTTACGCTTCGTCGGTGATCCCGATTCTGCTGGCGGTGTGGCTGATGTCCTGGGTGGAGCGCCGCGTCGACCGCATCATGCCCGGCGCGCTGAAAACCATGTTCGTGCCGCTGCTGACGTTGCTGATCGTCGCGCCAGTCATGCTGATCGCCATCGGCCCGCTCGGCATCATCGTCGGAAACCATCTTTCCACCGGTATCGTCTGGCTGGTGGACAACATGGGCATTCTCGCCGGGCTGATTCTGGGCGGCACGCTGTCGATGATCATCATCACCGGCATGCACTATGTGCTGATCCCCATCATGATCAACAACATCAGCAAGATGGGGTTCGATCCGTTCAAGATCATCTTCTATATCGCCAACATGGGGCAGGCGGGGGCGGCGTTCGGCGTGTTCCTGCGCGCCCGCGACAAGAAAACCAAGTCGCTGGCGTTGTCCACCAGCCTGACCGCCACTATGGGTATCACCGAGCCGGCGATGTACGGCGTCAATATCCGTTTCAAACGCCCGTTCGCCGCCGCGCTGATTGGCGGCGCCTGCGGCGGCGCGTTCGCCATGTTTTTCGGGGTGAAGACCTACGCCTTTGCCTTGAGCGGGCTGCCGGGGTTGCCCGCGCTGGTGGGGCCGACCTTCCTGTACGCGCTGGCCAGCATGGCGATTTCGTTCACCACGGCAACGGTGATGACCTGCTTACTCGGATTTGAAGAGAACGTGGGAAAAGCCGCCACGCCGCATGAAGGGCAGACGGTGATGCCGGCCGCGCCGGTGGCGCTGAGCGAGCATAACGAACAGCTATTGCATAACGAAAAACTGTTCGCGCCGGTGGCCGGTCGGGTGGTGGCGCTGGAGAGCCTCAGCGACCCGGTATTTGCCGGGGAGGTATTCGGCAAGGGGATCGCCATCTACCCGGAAAACGGCGAACTGCTGTCGCCGGTCAATGGGCGCATCGAGTCGATATTCGACACCCACCACGCGCTGACGCTCAAAAGCGACACCGGCGCCGAGGTGCTGATCCACATCGGCATCGACACCGTCAAACTCGGCGGCCGCCACTTTATCCGTCACGCCCAGCCCGGGCAGATAGTGGAAGTCGGTGAACCGCTGGTGAGCTTCGACCTGCCGGCGCTGCTGGCGGAAGGCATCGACCCCAGCGTGATCGTGATCGTCACCAATACCGAATGTTATGGCGAAGTGAGCCCGTTGCTGAATGGCGACGTCCACTCGCGCGACGCCTTGATGAAACTGACCGCTGCGGCGGCCTGAGGGAGAGGAAACAAGCATGAGCGTATCAAAAACGTGTCCATCGGATTTAAACGCGTTTCCACCGGATTTTCTGTGGGGCGGCGCGACGGCCGCCAACCAACTAGAAGGCGCCTGGAACGTGGGCGGCAAAGGGCTGTCGGTATCGGACGTGTATACCTTTGACAGCCGCACGCCCAAAGAACGCTGGCTGGATCAGTGGCTGTTTATGACCCACCAGCAGGTGGCGGACGCGCAGGACCCGCACAGTAAAAAGTACTATCCAAAACGTAAGGGCAACGGCTTTTATTACCACTACAAGGAAGATATCGCGCTATTCGCCGAGATGGGCTTCAAGTGCTTTCGTATGTCGATCGCCTGGACGCGCATTTTTCCGCGCGGCGACGAAACCGAACCGAATGAAGATGGGCTGGCGTTTTACGACCGGGTGCTTGATGCCCTGCTGGCGCACAACATTCAGCCGATTGTGTCGTTGTCCCACTACGAGATGCCGCTGTGTCTGGTTACCGAATACGGCGGCTGGCCCAATCGTAAGCTGGTCGATTTTTACGTGCGTTTCGCCACCACGGTATTCGAGCGCTATCGACACAAGGTCAAATACTGGATGACCTTCAACGAGATCAACTGCGTCAAACATCACCCCTACGTCAGCGTCGGGGTGATCGAAGAAGACAATCCGCATCTGGAGCAGGACAAGTATCAGGGCGTTCACCATCAGTTTATCGCCAGCGCGCTGGCGACCAAAGCCTGTCATCAGATCATTCCCGGTTCGCAGGTCGGCTGCATGATCAGCTATCAGATCCTCTATCCCAACACCTGTCACCCGGACGATCTGCAGGCCTGCGAGGAAGCGCAGCGGGTGTCGCTGTTCTTCAGCGACGTGCAGGCGCGCGGTTACTACCCGGCCTATACCGACCGTATGCTGGCGGAAAAAGGCGTGGTGCTGAACAAGGAACAGGGGGACGACGAGATCCTGCGGCAGTACCCGGTGGATTACGTGTCGTTTAGCTACTACATGTCCAGCACCGTCAGCGCCCACCCGGAAAAGCTGGAAGGCGCGACCGGCAACCTGATCACCGGCGGCATCCGCAATCCCTATCTGCCCACCAGCGAGTGGGGCTGGCAGATTGACCCGAAAGGGTTGCGGCTGGCGCTCAACCAGCTGTATGACCGCTATCAGAAACCGCTGTTCATCGCCGAAAACGGGCTGGGCGCGTTGGATAGCGTCAATCCGGACGGTTCAATCGACGATGACTACCGCATCGAATACCTGCGTCAACATGTGGAACAAATGAAGGAAGCGCTGGCGGACGGCGTCAAACTGTTCGGCTACACCTGGTGGGGGCCGATCGACGTGGTCAGCGCCGGCACTTCGCAAATCTCCAAGCGCTACGGCTTTATTTACGTCGATCAGGACGACGACGGCCATGGCACCCAGCAGCGCTCGCGCAAGAAGAGCTTCTACTGGTATCGAAAATTGATCGCCTCCAACGGCGCGGACCTCGACTGACCCAGACGCCGGCGGCGCGGGCCGCCGGCTTTACCGGACATGTAAGGAGTGATCATGGCTCGTTTCCCGCAAGGGTTTTTATGGGGCGGCGCGATTGCCGCCAATCAGGCGGAAGGCGCCTGGAATGAGGACGGCAAAGGGCCGTCGATTGCCGATGTGGTACGCGGCGGCATCGTGGCGGGCAAACCGGATACGGCTGTCGACCCCGCAAGTTACTACCCCAGCCACGAAGCGATCGATTTCTATCACCGCTACCGGGACGACATCGCCCTGTTCGCTGAAATGGGGTTCAAATGCTTTCGCACCTCAATCGCCTGGTCGCGTATTTTCCCGCAGGGGGATGAGACGCAGCCCAACGAAGCGGGGCTGCGTTTCTACGACCAGTTGTTTGACGAACTATTGAAGTACGGCATCCAACCGGTGATTACCCTGTCGCACTATGAAACGCCGCTGGCGTTGTACCAGCGCTACGGCGGCTGGCACAACCGTAAACTGGTGGAGTATTTCGTCCGCTATTGCGACACGGTGTTTCGCCGTTACCGGCACAAGGTGAAGTACTGGATGACGTTCAACGAACTGAACAACATGAACCGCATCCCGTTCGCCACCGGCGCGGTGCAGCCGGGGACGGAGGAACGGTTGGCGGTGATTTATCAGGCCAGCCATCACATGTTTGTCGCCAACGCGCTGGCTAACCAGCTGTGTCACCAGCTAATTCCGGACGCTCGCATCGGCTGCATGTTGTCGCTGAGCACCGTTTATCCGCACAGTTGCCGCCCGGATGACGTGTTCGAAACGATGCAGATGCGGCGTCGCTCGCTGTTTTACGCCGATGTGATGATGCGCGGTCGCTACCCGGCTTACAGTCAGCGGATGTGGCGCGAACATGGCATTGAACTGGCGATGGAAGCGGGCGATCTGGCGTTGCTGGCGGCACATCCGTCCGACTACCTCGGGTTCAGCTATTACCGCAGCGCCACCTATCAGGCCGGTATGCCGGTGCTGGCGGATACCGGCGGGGTGATCGGCAAGGAAAATCCGTATCTGCAAAGCACCGACTGGGGCTGGCCGATTGACGCCAAAGGTTTGCGGCTGGTGTGTAACGAACTGGCGGATCGCTATGAAAAGCCGCTGTTTATTGTCGAAAACGGCTTCGGCGGAGTGGATGTGCCGGACGCCAACGGCGTCATCAACGATGACGACCGCATTCGCTACGGGCAACAGCATCTGCACGAGGTGGCGCAGGCGATTGCCGATGGCTGCGACATCATGGGGTACACCTGGTGGGGACCGATTGATATCGTCAGCGCCGGCACCGGCGAGATGAAAAAGCGCTACGGTTTTATCTACGTGGATAAAGACAATGACGGCCACGGCACGCTGGCGCGCCGTAAGAAAAAGAGCTTTGACTGGTACCGGCAGGTGATCGCCAGTAACGGCGAAGTGCTGTAACCCCCTTCCCCTGGGCGGGCCGCACCCGCCCGATCTTTCCCCGCCGCAGTATGATGATTTTCGGCCGTTTTTTTACTCCCTATTGCCGCTGATTCCGGCGGTGTTTTCATCGCTAATGTTGGTGCGGTTTATGGTATGGTGAACCCGTTGATGGGGGCGCGCGCCGCGGTGCGCGCGCTATCCCGACGTCGCGGTTATGCCGACGGCGAAAGTGAACAATCGATGGGAGCGAGCGACCATGAACCATCGGCGGTATGTGGGTCCAAACCGGACTGGGTTACTGTTTACACATAGGGAGGTGGGATGATTTATACCTTTTTACGCTGGGTGCTGAAGCATCTGTACCGCATTCAGATCACGGGTGATGAAAGCAGTTTCCGGCAGTCAAAGATATTGATTACCCCAAACCACGTTTCATTCCTTGATGGCATGTTGATGGCGCTGTTTCTGCCGGTGCAAAGCAAACCGGTGTTCGCCGTCTATTCCAGCATCACCGACCGCTGGTTCATGCGCTGGCTGAAACCGTATATTGATTTTTTGCCGCTGGACCCGACCAAACCGCTGGCGATTAAACAGTTGATCCGGTTGGTGGAGCAGGGTCGCCCGGTGGTGGTGTTCCCGGAGGGGCGTATCTCCGTCACCGGTTCACTGATGAAGATTTACAGCGGCGCGGCGTTTGTGGCCGCCCGCGCTGGCGCAACGGTGGTGCCGGTGCGTATCGAAGGACCGGAGTTCACCCATTTCGGCCGTCTGGGCGGCGTGTTGCGTCGCCGTCTGTTTCCACAGATTTCCCTCCATTTTTTACCGCCGGCCCAGCTGCCGATGCCGGTGGCGTCTTCGGCGCGCGAACGCCGCGAGCTGGCGGGAGAAGCGTTGCATCGCATCATGATGGACGCACGCATGGCGGTGCGCCCGCACCATACGTTATATGAAGCCTTTCTGGCTGCCTGCGCCCGTTACGGCTACCACTCGCCGTGCATTGAAGACATCAACCTGAAGGAAGACAGCTACCACGGATTGCTGAAAAAATCGCTCGGGGTGTCGCGCATTCTGCAGCGCTTTACCGGCGAGCGCGAACATGTCGGGTTGCTACTGCCCAACGCCACCGTCACCGCCGCCGCGATTCTCGGCGCGTCGCTCGGCAGCCGGGTGCCGGCAATGCTCAACTACACTTCCGGGGCGAAAGGGATTCAGAGCGCGATGACCGCGGCGCGGATTAAAACCATCGTCACCTCGCGGCAGTTTCTGGAGAAAGGCAAGTTGACCCACCTGCCGCAGCAGGTGAAAGAGGCTAACTGGGTCTATCTGGAAGATTTGAAGGATACCGTTACGCTGTCGGACAAACTGTGGATCCTGTTCCACCTGCTGTTCCCGACGCGCGCCATGCGCCCGCAACAGCCGGACGACGCGGCGATCATCCTGTTTACCTCCGGCTCGGAAGGCAACCCGAAAGGGGTGGTGCATACCCACAACAGCCTGACGGCCAACGTGGAGCAGATCCGCACCGTGGCCGATTTCACGCCGCGTGACCGTTTTATGTCGGCGCTGCCGCTGTTCCACGCCTTCGGGCTGACGGTGGGGCTGCTGACGCCGCTGATGACCGGCGCGCGGGTGTTCCTCTACCCGAGTCCGTTGCATTACCGCATCGTGCCGGAGCTGGTGTATGACCGCAACTGCACGGTGCTGTTCGGTACTTCCACCTTCCTCGGGCACTATGCGCGCTTCGCCCATCCGTACGATTTCGCCCGCCTGCGCTACGTGGTGGCCGGGGCGGAAAAACTGTCCGAACGGGTGCGGACCGTATGGCAGGACAAATTCGGCATCCGCATTCTGGAAGGCTACGGCGTGACCGAGTGCGCGCCGGTGGTGGCGATCAACGTGCCGATGGCTTGCAAACTGCATTCCGTCGGTCGGCTGTTGCCGGGCATCGAGTCGCGGTTGATTCCGGTGCCGGGCATCCATCATGGCGGCCGTCTGCAACTGCGCGGGCCGAACGTGATGAAAGGCTATCTGCGGGTGGAAAACCCCGGCGAGCTGGAGTTGCCCGCGGCGGAAAACGAGCTGGGGCAGCGTGAATCGAACTGGTACGACACCGGCGACATCGTCGATCTGGATGAACAGGGCTTCTGCACCATCGTCGGCCGCGTTAAGCGCTTTGCCAAACTGGCCGGGGAAATGGTGTCGCTGGAGAGCGTGGAGCAACTGGCGAATCAGGTATCGCCGCAGGCGCAGCACGCCGCCAGCGCCCGCAGCGACAGCAGCAAAGGGGAGGCGCTGGTGCTGTTTACCACCGATGCCGGTCTCACCCGCGACAGCTTGCTGACGCAGGCGCGCCAGAGCGGCATGCCGGAACTGGCGGTGCCGCGCGATATCCGTTACCTGAAAGAGCTGCCGTTGCTGGGCAGCGGCAAACCGGACTTCGTCACGCTGCGCCAACTGGCGGAACAGCCCGTTGGTGAGGCGGCGGAGGAGGCCGGGGAACAACCGGAGCATGATGCATGAGTAATCAGATTTCTCCCTCGTCATCGCTGTTTTCCCGCGGCATGAACGCGGTGATGGTGGCGCAGTTTTTCTCCGCCTTCGGCGATAACGCGCTGCTGTTCGCTACGCTGGCGCTGGTGAAATCGTTGGCTTACCCCGACTGGAGCCAGCCTTTCCTGCAGATGGGGTTTGTCGCCGCCTATATTGTGCTGGCGCCGTTTGTCGGCCAGTTCGCCGACAGTTTCGCCAAAGGGCGGGTGATGATGTTCGCCAACGCACTGAAACTGGCCGGTGCGTTGCTGATCTGCC
Organism: Dickeya sp. Secpp 1600; assembly: GCF_003049805.1. Taxonomy (NCBI): domain Bacteria; kingdom Pseudomonadati; phylum Pseudomonadota; class Gammaproteobacteria; order Enterobacterales; family Pectobacteriaceae; genus Dickeya; species Dickeya sp. Secpp 1600. The sequence continues at coordinate 4,133,028 of NZ_CP023484.1, read as the reverse complement.
TGGGCGGCAATCCGTTTCTGGGTTACACGCTGGTGGGGCTGGGCGCGGCGGCCTATTCCCCGGCCAAGTACGGCATTTTGGGCGAAATCACCCGCGGCGATCAGCTGGTGAAAGCCAACGGCCTGATGGAAGCGTCCACCATCGCCGCCATTCTCACCGGATCGGTGGTGGGCGGCGTGCTGGCCGACTGGCAGATCTACGGCGCGCTGGCGGTGTGTGCGCTGGCTTATGGCATCGCGCTGGCCGCCAACCTGCTGATTCCGAAACTGGCGGCGGCGCGCCCCGGCGCGTCCTGGCGCCCGGCGCGCATGACCCGCTCGTTCTTTGACGCCTGCCGCGTGCTGTGGCGCAACGGCGAAACCCGTTTTTCGCTGGTCGGCACCGGCATGTTCTGGGGCGCGGGCGTGACGCTGCGTTTCCTGCTGGTGCTGTGGGTGCCGCTGGCGCTGGGCATCAACGACAATTCGACGCCGACGCTGCTCAACGCCATGGTGGCGGTGGGGATTGTGGTCGGCGCGGCGGCGGCCGGTAAGCTGGTCACGCTGAAAACCGTGCGACGCTGCCTGCCCGCCGGGGTATTGATCGGCGTGATGGTGGTGGTGTTCACCCTGCAACACAGCCTGATTAGCGCTTACGCCTGCCTGCTGGTGCTGGGGGCGCTGGGCGGCTTCTTCATCGTACCGCTCAATGCGCTGTTGCAGGAACGCGGCCGGGAAAGCGTGGGGGCGGGCAACGCCATTGCGGTGCAGAACCTGGGCGAAAACGGCGCCATGCTGTTGATGCTGGCGCTCTACTCGCTGGCGGTGAAGGTCGGCGTGCCGGTACTGGCGATCGGCGTCGGCTTCGGCGTGCTGTTTGCGCTGGCCATTGCCGGTTTGTGGGTCTGGGTGCAGGTCACCCAGTGGCGGCGTCGGCCTGAATCGGCGGCAACGACCCATTCGGCTGACGGCGAATAAGGAGCGGCGATGAGTCTGATTTGGCATGACTGGGGCGTGAAAGACCTGAACCCTTATGCGCTATACGACATTTTGCGCCTGCGCAGTCAGGTCTTTGTGGTGGAGCAGCAGTGCGCCTATCAGGACCCGGACGGTCTGGATCTGGTGGACGGCAACCGCCATGTGACCGCCTGGCAAAACGGCAGGTTGATCGCCTGCGCGCGATTGCTGGCGCCCCATGACGGGCAGGACGCCGTAACCATCGGCCGGGTGGTCGTCGCGCCCGACGCGCGCGGTCAGCAGTTGGGGCATCAGTTGTTGATGCATTCACAGGCCGCCTGTGCCCGACACTGGCCGGGGCGGGCGCAATACTTGTCCGCGCAGGCGCACCTGCAGCATTTTTATCAACAGTTCGGTTTTGCCGTCTGTGGCGACGGTTACGACGAGGATGGGATTCCCCACGTGCCGATGCGAACGGCGGGGTAATGACGGTTCTGTAAAGGTGACCCGCCTGCCTGTGCGGCAGGCGGGGCGCCGATCAACTGGCGGTATGGGAAATGGAACTGCCGAGTTTCTGAACGTCCTGACCGAATCCGCGAGCGGTGTTGCAGCCGGTCAATGCGGTCGCCATAAATAGCGTGGCAACCAGTAGGGTGATCGTTTTCATGGTGGTTTACCTTTTATAGCGTATAACGGGGCAAATCCCGCCTTCACTTTGTCATAATCCCGTGCCGGAATTCAACGTGTCGTCAGTCGGTTAAGCCGGATTTTTGTGCTGCGACCGTGTCTCTTAGCTACTCATTCTTCCGCCAGAAACAGCTCCAGCAACGAGTTGAGAAACAGCTTGCCGTGTTCGGTCACCTGCCAGTGCTGCCCGGTTTCGGTCAGGTAGCCTTGCGCCAGCGCCGCGTCGATGTACGGACGGATGGCGCTTTCCGGCAGTCCGGTGTAGGCGGTGAAATCAGCGCGCGGCGCCGGTTCCAGCAACCGGAAACGGTTCATGAAGAACTCGAACGGCCGGTCGGCCATCGCCACCTCGCTGCGTTGCTGCAGGTAATTGCCCTGCATGTAGCCGCGTGGGTGGCGGGTTTTCACCGTGCGCACAATACGGCCGTCGGCGAAGGTGATTTTGCCGTGAGCGCCGCAGCCGATGCCCAGATAATCGCCGAAACGCCAGTAATTGAGGTTGTGCTGGCACTGGTAACCCGGTTTGGCGTAGGCCGAGGTTTCATACTGCTGATACCCGGCGTCGCTCAACAAACGGTGACCCTGCTCGAAAATGTCCCACAGCGCATCGTCGTCCGGCAGCACCGGCGGGCGCGAACCGAACAGGGTGTTGGGCTCAATGGTTAACTGATACCAGGACAAGTGCGGCGGATTGAGCGCGATGGCCTGACGCAGATCGTCCAGCGCTTCGTCCAGCGATTGCTCCGGCAGCCCGTGCATCAGGTCGAGATTAAAACTGCGCAGCCCCAGACCAGCGGCCAGCCGGGCGGCGCGTTTGGCCTCTTGTGGACCGTGGATGCGGCCCAGCCGCGTCAGTTTATCCGGGCTGAAACTCTGCACGCCGATGGAAATCCGGTTGATGCCTGCCCGCTGGTAGCCGCTGAAGCGGTCGGCTTCCACCGTGCCGGGATTGGCTTCCATAGTGATTTCCGCCTCGGCCGGCAAGGACAGCCTTGAGCGCACGCCATCCAGCAACTGTTGCATCGCGTCGGCGCTGAGCAGGCTCGGCGTGCCGCCGCCGATAAAGATACTGTGCAGAGGGCGTCCGCCCGCCAGCGGCAGGTCGGCATCCAGATCCGCCAGCAGGTGCGCCACGTAGTCGTCGTGCGGCACCTCGCCTTTCAGCGCGTGGGAGTTGAAGTCGCAATAGGGGCACTTCTGCACGCACCAGGGAATGTGGATGTACAGGCTGAGCGGCGGCAGATTAAGCATGTCGCAGGGCATCCAGTAACTGACGCAACGCCTGACCGCGGTGGGAGAGGGCATTTTTCTCTTCGCGGCTCAGCTCGGCGGCGGTTTTGCCGATTGACGGCACAAAAAACACCGGGTCGTAGCCGAAGCCGCCTTCGCCGACCGGCGCGCGGGCGATGACGCCCTGCCAGCTGCCGTGGCACACCAGCGGCGTCGGGTCGTCGGCGTGGCGCAGATACACCAGCACGCAGTGGAAGCTGGCCCGACGCTGCTCGTCCGGTACGTTGTCCAGCGCCGCCAGCAGTTTGTCCAGATTCTGCCGATCGCTGGCGTCTTCCCCGGCGTAGCGGGCGGAGTAAATCCCCGGCGCGCCGCCCAGCGCGTCCACCGCCAGACCTGAATCGTCGGCGATGGCCGGCAGACCGGTTTCACGCGCGGCGTGGCGCGCTTTCAGAATGGCGTTTTCGATAAAGGTTAAACCGGTTTCCTCGGCGGATTCGACCCCCAGCGTGGTTTGCGCTACCACGTCGAGGCCGAAATCCGCCAGCAGACCGGCGAGTTCACGCACTTTACCGGCATTGCCGGTGGCTAAAACCACGTTTTGCATCTGTTGTTCCTGCAATCTGTTCAGGGTATTTGTTCAGGGAATCACTTCTGTTCAGGGAATAACTTCCGTTCAGGGAATAACGTCTGTTCAGAGAATAAATTCCGTTCAAAGAATAACTTCAGGGGATGAGTTCCGCGACATCGGCCGGGATGGCTTGCGGGTTGACGATTCTAATCTGTTTGTGACGCCCAAGCTCGCCCTTTTCGATGGTCACCATGCCTTTGGCGACGCGAAACTGTTTGGCAAGAAATTTGATGAGGTGAGCGTTGGCCTGACCGTCCACCGGCGGCGCGGTGATGGCGACTTTAAGCTCGTCGCCATGCAGCCCGACAATCTGATCCCGGCTGGCTTTCGGCTGAATATACAGCCGAATCACCAGCCCGTCTTCGCAACGACTGACGGCACTCACAACAGGAACCACAGCCCCGGGAAAAAATCCATGCCGAGATAGTTCAACAGGTACAGCACCAGAATCACCACCATCGGCGAGAAATCCAGCCCACCGGCCGACGGCAGAATGCGGCGCACCGGCCCCATCAGCGGTTCAGTCAACTGATGCAGCATGTAGTCCACCGGGCTGCGGCCCTGGCTTATCCAGCTCATCAGCGAACGGATAATCACCACCCAGAACACCAGATAACCCGCGGATTTGACCAGCGCCAGCAGCCCCACCAGCAGGTTGATCGGGCTGAGCGACAGCGAGCCGACCTGAATCAGCAACAGTAACGGATACTTGAGCGTGGTGAGCAGAAACGCCAGCAGCAGCGAGGCGCTGTCGATCGGCCCCAGCGACGGGATGATGCGGCGTAGCGGCCCGATGATCGGCTGGGTGAGCTTCACCACGAATTGCGCCAGCGGGTTGTAAAAATCACTGCGCGCCCACTGCATCCAGATGCGCAGCAATAACACCATCACGTACAGGTCAATCAGGGTCTTGACCAGAAAAGTCAGGGTCAGCATGAGACGGTTATTCCTTCATTAAAAATCATGTTTCAGACGGCAATCAGAACAGCGATTCCATTTCCTTCGCACGGTGTACGGCGGCTTGCATAGCATCGGCGACAATCTGGCCCAACTGGCGCTCGTTGAACACACGCAGCGCTTCAGCGGTGGTGCCGCCTTTGGAGGTCACATTTTCCCGCAGTGTCGACAGCGGGATGTCCGGGCTGGCGTCCACCAGCGCCGCCGCGCCGCTGGCTGCCTGCTGTACCAGCAACCGGGCGGTGTCGGCGTCGAAGCCCTGACGAATCGCTTCCTGCTGCATGGCTTCCATGAACAGGAAGAAATAAGCGGGAGCGCTGCCGGCGGCGGCAATCACGCCGTTAATCTGCGCTTCGTCGGCGACCCAGCACAGCTTACCGACGCTCTTCATCAGGTCGGCGGCAAACGCCCGATCGGCTTCGCCGACGTTCGCCGGCGCGTACAGCCCGCTCATGCCCTGGCCCACCAGCGATGGGGTGTTGGGCATGATGCGCACGATGTTGAGCGAATCGCCCAGTAACTGACGGAAACGGGCGACGCTGACGCCGGCGGCGATCGACAACACCAGTTTGCCGCTGAAATCCACCTGCTGCGCCAGCGTTTGGCAGACGTCCGCCATCAATTGCGGTTTGACCGCCAACACCACAACGTCGGCATCGCGGGCGCTGGCGATATTGTCGCTCAGGCTGGCAACGCCATAACGGGCGGCCAGTACGTCCCGGTTTGTGGCGGACGGCGCGCTGACGCTGACCTGGCTGGCCGGATAGCCGTCCGCCATCAGACCGGCGATGATCGCCTGCGCCATATTGCCCGCGCCGATAAAGGCTATTTTACGGTGTTCCATCAGATTCTCGCTGTTCTCATCTGTCCGTTAAGGTTAACTGGCCGGTGAACGGTAATCACGTGCGCCAAAAATCGCGGTGCCGATCCGCACCAGCGTGCTGCCGGCCTCAATGGCGGCGGCCATGTCGTCGGTCATGCCCATCGACAGGGTATCCAAAGTGCCATAATCCGCTTTTAGTTGCAGAAAAAGTTCGGTCATCTGGCGAAATACCGCCAATTGACGGTCATGATCCGTTTCCGGCGCGGGGATCGCCATCAGCCCGCGCAGCCGCAGGTTCGGCAACTGGGCCACGCTGGCCGCCAGTTCCGGCAGGTCGCCGGCCAGAATGCCGGATTTGCTCTCTTCCTGGCTGATATTGACCTGCAACAGCACGTTGAGCGGCGGCAGATGCGCCGGGCGCTGTTCGCTCAGGCGTTGGGCGATACGCAGCCGATCGATGGTGTGGCACCAGTCGAAGTGCTCCGCTACCGGGCGGCTCTTATTCGACTGCAACGGTCCGATAAAGTGCCATTCCAGCGCCGTATCCGGCTGATGTGTCTGAAAATGGCGAATCTTGTCGACCCCTTCCTGCACATAGTTTTCGCCAAATGCCCGCTGCCCGGCCGCAATGGCTGCTTCGATCGCGCTCACAGGTTTGGTTTTGCTGACGGCAAGCAGCGTAATTTCTTCTGGCGCGCGCCCGCAACGTTCCGCCGCCGCCGAGATTCTCTGCCGGACGTCCTGTAGATTTTGCTGGACTGTCGATATCGTCATAATGGTTCAGGAGGCCAATCAATGGATGTGAGTGAATGGGTGCGGTCTAGTGTAAAACAGAATGTGTCCGATCTGCACCTGTGCAGCGGTCATCCGCCGGTTTGGCGTATCGACGGGCAACTGGTGGCGGATGCTGCGCAGCCGCCGTTGCACAACGACGAGCTGGAGCAGTGGTGCGGCAGCTGGCTGGAACCAGCCTGCGAGCAGCAACTGCGGCAAAGCGGGCAGACCGACTGCGCGCTGACGCTGCCGGAGGGTCAGCGGTTACGGGCCAATCTGTTTATGCAGCGCCACGGCCTGTCGGCGGCGCTGCGCCTGATCCCGTCACATCAGCCGGATCTACAGGCGTTGGGCGCGCCGCCGGTGGTAGCGGAGCTGGCCGATCGTCCCGATGGTCTGATTCTGGTGACCGGCGCAACCGGCAGCGGTAAATCCACCACGCTGGCGGCGATGATCGCCTCGCTCAATCAACGCCGTGCGCGCCACATTATTACGCTGGAAGACCCGATTGAGTTCCTGCATGTCAGCCAACGCTGTCTGATTCAACAGCGGGAGATTGGCCGTCATAGCGATGCGTTCGCCAGTGCTCTGCGGGCGGCGCTGCGCGAAGACCCGGACGTGCTGCTGCTCGGCGAGTTGCGCGACAGCGAGACGATTCGGCTGGCGCTGACGGCGGCGGAAACCGGTCATCTGGTGCTGGCGACGCTGCATACCCGGCGGGCGGTGCAGTCGGTGGACCGGCTGGTGGATGTCTTTCCCGCCGAGGAGAAAGCGTTTGTTCGCACGCAACTGGCCGCCAGTTTGCAGGCGGTGGTGGCGCAGAAACTGTTGTCGGGCGCGCAAGGCGGGCGCGTGGCGCTGTTTGAAGTACTGCTCGCCACCCCGGCGGTCAGCAACCTGATCCGCGAAGGTAAAACCCACCAGTTGCCGAGCCTGCTGCAAACCGGCGGTCAGGTCGGCATGCAGACCTTTGAACAGAGTTACCAGCAGCGATGCCGGGAGGGGAGGCTGCGGCCTGAAATGAATGCCGGTTAATCTGGATGCCAGTGAAGGTCATGGTGTGTTGCCGGGGCGGCAATGTGCCTAAACGGATCGGGAGGGTTTCCTTTTGCTTTCAGCACAGGATTACTTCATGCCAGGTTGCATGTATAATAAACAGACCAACATGGGGAGGACGATATGGCTGTCAACCAAAAGCACCGGAATGAGCAGTATGTTATGCCTTCTCGCGAACAAATCATCCGTACTGTGGCGACATCGACAGCCATTGAAACCGGCCAGTCTTCCAGCATGATTGCTTCTTCACTGGACGAGCAGCGGGATAAGTTCGCTTACCTGAGTTTGGCTGTTCACCCACCCGTTAGTGCTTGATTAACCCAGTATGTCATCGGCTCATAATCCATTCCGACCCCGGCATGGATAGCACCAATATACTGGGTCTTATTCTGCTCCCAGGGTTGGTAGTCCAACGGGGGATAACCACCCTGAACGGCCATCACATCTGCCACCAACCTTGATATGCGCCCGTTTCCTTCGCGAAAAGGGTGAATCAGTATCAATTCTACGTGGACAACAGCAATGGCTTCGGCCAGCCGATCGCGCGCCATGCCAGTGCAAGGCGTGTATCGAGTGAGGCATTTATCATTGAATTGCGTAAGCAGGCTGGGGATTTGTGACGCACTGGCAAACAGGAATCCGCCTTTGCTGATATTGACGGATCTGTTCTGACCAGCCCAGTCATACAGGTTACCGAGCCAAAGCGCGTGCCATGCTCTGATCTGGTCGACACTCAGTTGCTGGTCGGCGGGAAAGTGGTCTTCAAAGACGAAATGATACAGTTTTTCCAGTAGGACTAATTCGGCGCCGTCAATGTCATCAGGGTTGGTAATACCGAGCCTGTTTTTCAACACCAGATCTTCCGAGCCTTGTGCGTACTGTCCTTCGCTGTTGAAAACATTATATCGTCCCATGATATCCTCCGGCCTTCAGTATCACACCGCACTATTATAGCGTTGAATGCATATATAGCGTTGAATGCATGCCCGTATCCTGTGCGGGCGCAGCGAAGAGCCTGTTTCAATAAGCTCTTCGTCACGCTCATTTGGTCACGCTTATTGTGGATGACGTTAATCAGGTTGGCGGTCAGGATACCGAATCAGATCCGGTTCACGCTGCATGATGACCTTGCCGTGGCGTATCGACAGGCGCGCCTTGGCCTGACGCCGCACCGCTTCGTAGTCGTTTTCCGCATCCAGAATCAGCAGGTTGGCCGGGCGGCCGACGGCGAGGCCGTAGCCGTCGCCCAGATGCAGCGCTTTGGCGCTGTTGTCGGTCACGAAATCGAGACAACGCTGCAGATCCTGATACCCCATCATGTGGCAGATATGCAGCCCGGCGTCGAGAATGCGCAGAATGTTGCCGTTGCCGAGCGGGTACCAGGGATCCTTGATCGAATCCTGCCCGAAGCAGACGTTCATGCCGGCACGGTCCAGTTCGGCTACCCGGGTGACGCCGCGACGTTTGGGAAAGGTGTCGAAGCGCCCTTGCAGGTGGATGCTTTCGGTCGGGCAGGAAACGAAGTTGATGCCCGAGCGGCGCAGCAGGCGGAACAGTTTTGAGCAGTAGGCGTTGTCATAGGAACCCATCGCCACGGTGTGGCTGGCGGTGACGCGGGCACCCATGTTCCGCACCCGCGTTTCTTCCGCCAGCACTTCCAGAAAACGCGAGTTCGGATCGTCGGTTTCGTCGCAATGCACGTCCACCAGACAACCGGTGCGTTCCGCCAGATCCATCAGGAATTTCACCGAGCTGACGCCCTGTTCGCGGGTGTTCTCAAAATGGGGAATACCGCCAACCACGTCGGCGCCCAGCGCGATGGCGCGCTCCATCAACTGGCGGCCTGCCGGGTACGACTCGATGCCTTCCTGCGGGAAGGCGACGATTTGCAGGTCGATCAGCTCCTTCGCTTCTTCTTTAACTTCCAGCATGGCTTCCAGCGCCGCCAGCGACGGGTCGGTGACATCGACGTGGGTACGCACATGCTGGATGCCGTGGTCGCGCAACATGCCGATGGCGGTATGCGCCCGGCGCTTGGTGTCTTCGTGAGTGATGGCGGCCTTGCGCTGGCTCCAGCGTTCAATGCCTTCAAACAGCGTGCCGCTCATGTTCCATTCCGGTTCGCCGGCGGTCAGGACGGCGTCAAGGTGAATATGCGGTTCCACCAGCGGCGGGATCGCCAGTTGCCCGGCGGCGTCGATGGTATCCGGCGTGGCGGGCAGCATGGCGGGCTGGGGGACCATCGCGGCAATCAGGCCGTCCTGCAGTTGCAGCGTGTGAAGCCCGGCCTGATGGCGCAGGGCGGCGTTGATAATCTTCATAATCACTCCTGTGAGGTTGTCTTGAACGACGGTATGGCGGTTCCCTGCGTCTGTGAACCAGACAGGCGCCAGACTAATAGCGCGACGGAAGCGTTGAGGCGAAACAGCGGATCGTTCAACGCGCCGCCCGACAGCTGTTCAATACGTTGCAGGCGCTGATGCAGCGTATTGCGATGGATAGTTAGCCGCTCAGCGGCTTTGATCAGATTGCCGTTTTCCTGCAATACCGCATCCAGCGTTTCAATCAGCAAATTGGGCGATTTGCGGTTATTCTCCACCAGATTACCCAGCGCGTCGTGCATAAAGCGGGTAAGCAATGTCGGGTCGCTGACGGAAGTCAGCAATTGCAACACCCCCAGATCAGTGTAGTCGCACAGGCCTTTTTCCGGGCGCATGCTTTCTGCTGCGTTAAGCGCCTGCCGCGCTTCGCTCAGCCCGCGCCGATAGTGCTCGGCCGCGTTGATCGGGCCGGAAATCCCGCCAAACAGCGTCAGCGGCGCGATATCGGCGTTGATTGCCTGACGGAATGCGGTGAAGTCCTGATGTCCGCGGCGCAGCAGCGGGCTATCGGCCGGCAGCGCCAGCAGACAGAGGTCACCCAGCATGACCGGCGGCAGGTATTCCGACATGAGTTCCTGTAGCTGTTGTTGCAACTGCTGGCGTGCTCCGTGCAGTTGCGCTTCCGGGCAGCCGGCATAAGACGGGGAAAACAGCGTCGGCATACCGGACAGACGCCACGCCGTTACCCGATGGGGCCTGTCCAGCGGCAATTGCAGCCTGGCGGCGCGCTGATGGAGGAGAGGCAGATCCGGATGATCGCAGGTCAACAACTGGAGCAGAAAGTCGCTTCGCCACCTGTCCTGCTCACTTTCAGTATGATGATGAGGCAGGTTCCTGTGATGAAATACCGGCATGATGGTCCCTCTGGTTTTGCCCCGACATGGGGAACAGCAATCAATGTCCGTGGAATGACGTCCTTGGAGTTACAGCAAGGAACGTGCCGGTTTTTCGGTTAGCGGCAGCCGGGCGGCGAGGGCGTGGCTCACTGTGCAGGTTGCATGGTTTGGCGCTGAAAACAGGCATACTGCGCCCGTTTGTTGTGCGTCATGCTGTGTTATGCACTGAAAGCGTGAATCTGCCGGGCTGGGAAAGGCTCAGCGTTCGGTTCGACGGGAAAGGCAGTGACCGGTGGCCGGTCACTGCCGAAGCGGGGATGAGAATCAGCGCGCCTGCAGCAGCGCGGTGTGGTCTTCGATACGGAACATGGCCATCGCCTGCACCAACTGGCGAGACTGCTCTTCCAGCGATTGGGTGGTGTCGGCGGAAGCCTTGACCAGCGAGGCGTTCTGCTGGGCCACCTTGTCTATCTGGGTGAAGGCGATATTCACCTGTTCGATGCCGCGATGCTGTTCCTGAGAGGCGTAGGAGATCTCTTTCATCAGGCTGGTGATACGGTTGATCTCTTCCGCCACGTCGTCCATGGTGGTACCGGCTTTGGCAGCCAGGTCCAACCCTTCCGACACATGGGACTGAGAATCCAGGATCAGGGTGCGGATCTCTTTGGCCGCCTGAGCGCTGTGCTGCGCCAGACTCCGCACTTCGCCTGCCACCACCGCGAAGCCTTTACCTTGCTCGCCGGCGCGGGCCGCTTCCACCGCCGCGTTCAGGGCCAGAATATTGGTCTGGAAGGCAATGCCGTCGATAACGCCGAGAATATCGCTGATTCGTTTGGCGCTAGCGGCGATTTCACGCATTTTTTCCACCACGTAGTTAACGGATTCGTTGCCGCGATCGGTGGTGTCGGAAACCTGATTGGTCAACTGATGCGCCAGCTCGGCGTTGTCGGCGTTGCGTTTAACCGTCGCGCTCAGTTCTTCCAGGCTGGCGGCGGTCTGTTCCAGCGCCGCGACCGACTCTTCGGTCCGTTCCGCCAGATTGCGGTTGCCGCTGAACAACTCGCGGCTGCCTTGATCGATCTGATGACTGGCGTCACGCACCTGACTGACCGAATCCAGCAGCGCCAGCTGCATGCGCTCGATGGCGTCGCTCAGCCGGCCCAGTTCATTGTTGCCCCCCTGAGTAATGCGGCGGGTCAAATCGCCGGAGGCCACGTGTTCCAGCTGTTCAATGGCGTGATCCAGCGGTTTGAGCAGCATGTGGCGCAGCGCCAGCCAACCCAGCAGTACCAGCAGCAGCGACAGCAGGCAGGCGAACGCGATCAGCATCAGCATTATCCGTTCGTTGTTATTGGCCTGTTGGATATGTTGTTCGGAGAGTTGCTGGGAGTAGCTACGGAAGTTCTGGATGGATTTATCAAATGCGTCGCTCAGGGGCGTCAGGTTGTTTTCCAGCAAGGTGTAATATTCGTCGGTGTACTGCTTTTTCAGGGAGTCCAACATCGGTTTTAGTCCCTGATTCAGGTAGTCCTGATAACTTTTTAACACCTGCTGCGCCAGTTTCTGCTCCTGTTCGCCATTGGTTCCCACGCTGCTGAACTGGCGAATCTCTTTTTCCGATTGTTGTACATAACCTTCCAGCTTTTCGGTTTCCTTGGCCCCGACGTCCAACAAACCGATTTCGATTTTGCGCACCGCCAGCGTGGCGGAGGCTCTGGCTCGTAGCGTCAGGTTATAACCATTCATCAACGCGCCCAGTTGTTCTCCCTGAATCTGATTGAGCGCCGTCAGGGAGGCGCGGCTCTTGTTGATGGCCTGAATCCCCATACCGCTGACCAGCAGCAACAACAGGGTGATGACGGCCAGCAATGTCAGCAGACCGGTGCGGATGGAGAGATTTTTCAAACGCATGGTTCATTTCCTAGTGTGTGCAGAGCAAAAAACCACTGACAGAGCCTATTCCGGGCTCGCCGTACGTTAAGGTGTTGTAGGGTTATTTTTGTTCAGAACATAACAGATGAAACAGCATGTTAGGAAGCACGATTCTCTTATCTTTTGTGAATGGAAATGCATGGACTCGGGGAATTCCACTTTGGAAAGGATCGGTTAGCGCTAAATAAATTCGCCCGGCGTTGATCACTGGTTTATCATCTGCTGATAAAAAATGAACATGACGGGCACGAACCAGGGCTAACGAGCGCCATCCCGGTTCCAGCCCGCGTTTTTCGGGGCGGTCGCCTGACTGTCCGGCAAGGTACCCAGAGGTCTCTGTGCAGTTAACAAGTTTTACAGATTATGGTTTGAGGGCGCTGATTTATATGGCGTCATTGCCGGAGGGCAAAATGACCAGCATCTCAGAAGTAACTGAAGTGTATGGCGTTTCACGTAACCATATGGTGAAGATCATTAATCAGCTGAGCCGCGCCGGGCTGGTCATGGCGGTGCGTGGCAAAAACGGCGGCATCCGGCTGGGCCGCGATGCGTCCACGATTCGCATCGGAGATGTGGTGCGAGAGCTGGAACCGTTGTCGCTGGTTAACTGCAGCAAGGAATTTTGTCATATCACCTCCGCCTGCCGCCTGAAGCAGGTGCTGCAGCAGGCTGTACAGAATTTCCTGAAAGAACTGGATAATTACACGCTCGCCGATATGGTGGAAGAAAACCCGCCCCTCTATAAATTACTTCTGGTTGAATAAGCCTGTTCAGCCGCCTGCTGATGACAACGGAGGAACCGCAATGTCACAAGATCCGTTTCTGGAACGTGAAGCAGAAAAATACGAATTCCCCATCCCCAGCCGCGAGTACATTCTTGAGCATCTGGCAAAACGGGACACGCCCATCAGCCGTGAGGAACTGGCCGCCGACCTGCAACTGACCAATGATGAACAACTGGAAGCGTTGCGTCGTCGGCTGCGCGCTATGGAGCGCGACGGTCAACTGGTGTTCACCCGCCGCCAGTGCTACGCGCTGCCGGAAAAACTGGATCTGCTGCGCGGCACGGTGCTCGGCCACCGCGATGGCTACGGCTTCCTGCGGGTGGAAGGGCGCAAAGACGATCTTTACCTCTCCGCCGAACAGATGAAGACGGTGATCCACGGCGATGTGGTGCTGGCCCAGCCGTTGGGCGAAGACCGCAGAGGGCGCCGCGAAGGGCGCATCGTGCGTATTCTGGAGCCCCGCACCAGCCAGATCGTCGGACGTTACTTCACCGAGGCCGGTACCGGCTTCGTGGTGCCGGACGACAGCCGGCTGAGCTTCGACATCCTGATCCCGCCGGAATTTATCGCCGGCGCCCGCATGGGCTCCGTGGTGGTGGTGGAACTGACCCAGCGCGCCACTCGCCGTACCAAGGCTATCGGCAAGATCGTGGAAATCCTCGGCGACAACATGGGCACCGGGCTGGCGGTGGATATCGCGCTGCGTACCCATGAAATTCCGCACAGCTGGCCGCCCAAGGTGGAAGAGCAGGTGGGCGACCTGACGGACGAGGTGCCGGAAAACGCCAAGAAAGGCCGGGTGGATCTGCGTTCCCTGCCGCTGGTGACCATCGACGGCGAAGACGCGCGCGATTTTGACGATGCGGTGTACTGCGAGAAGAAACGCGGCGGCGGCTGGCGGCTGTGGGTGGCGATCGCCGACGTCAGCTACTACGTACGCCCCGGCACGGCGCTGGACCATGAAGCCCGCGCGCGCGGCACTTCGGTTTACTTCCCGTCGCAGGTGGTGCCGATGCTGCCGGAAGTTCTTTCCAATGGGCTGTGTTCGCTCAACCCGCAGGTGGACCGTCTATGTATGGTGTGCGAAATGACGGTTTCCACCCAGGGGAAACTGTCCGGCTATAAATTCTATGAGGCGGTGATGAGTTCTCACGCCCGTCTCACTTATACCAAGGTGTGGAGCATCCTGCAGGGCGACGAGGCATTGCGCGAGCATTACCAGCCGCTGGTGGCGCCGCTGGAAGAGCTGCACCGGATGTACAAGGTGCTGGAGCATGCCCGTGAGGTGCGCGGCGGCATCGCTTTCGAAACCGAAGAAGCCAAATTCATTTTTAACGCCGAACGCCGCATTGAGCGGGTGGAAGCGGTGGTGCGCAACGACGCGCACAAGCTGATTGAAGAGTGCATGATTCTGGCCAACATCTCGGCGGCGAAGTTTGTCGAGAAGAGCGAAGAACCGGCGCTGTTCCGCGTGCATGACCAGCCCAGCGAGGATCACGTGCTGGCGCTGCGCAGCGTGCTTGGCGAACTGGGGCTGACGCTGAAAGGCGGCATGAAGCCGCAGCCGAAAGATTACGCCGAACTGATGGATTCCATCGCCGACAGGCCGGACCACGAAATGCTGCAAACCATGCTGCTGCGTTCGATGAAACAGGCGGTGTATGACCCGGAAAACCGCGGCCACTTTGGCCTGGCGCTGACTTCGTACGCGCATTTCACCTCGCCGATTCGGCGTTACCCGGATCTGTCGCTGCATCGCGCCATTAAGTACCTGCTCAGCGACCGTAAGGCGCGCTGGACTCACAGCGGCGGCTGGCACTCGGATTTCAACGAGATGCTGCAACTGGGCGAACACTGTTCGATGACCGAACGCCGGGCCGATGAAGCCACGCGCGACGTGGCTGACTGGCTGAAGTGCGACTTCATGCAGGATCATGTCGGTGAAGCCTTCACCGGCATTATCTCCAGCGTCACCGGTTTCGGTTTCTTTGTGCGCCTCAACGACCTGTTTATCGACGGTCTGGTTCACGTTTCCACGCTGGATAACGACTACTATCGTTATGACAATGTCGGCCAGCGCTTGATCGGCGAATCCCGTGGTCAGACGTACCGACTGGGGGATGAAGTGCAGATCCGCGTTGAAGCCGTGCATATGGATGAACGCAAGATCGATTTCGCACTGGTGTCTTCCACCCGTAAGGTGCGCGGCGAAGGCAAAACCGCGCGCGATCGGGCGAAGAAAGGCGGCGAAGCGGACGCAAAACCGCCGCGCCGTCGTCGTACCGGGCAGCGCGCCAACTTTGAGCCGGATAGCGCATTCCGCAGCGACGGCGACGGCAAGCGTCAGCCTGCCGGCAAGGGCAAGGATAAAGATAAAGATAAAGATAAAGATAAAGCGAAAACCGGCGGCAGGAAGAAGACGGCTAAATCGCAAAAGAACGCTGAAAAAACGCGTAAAATTGCTGCCGCCACTCGCGCCAAACGCGCCAGCAAAAAGAAGGCGCCGGCGGAATAATGGAAGTCGGCTGACCATCGCACCTGTATCATGGGCAGCCGGGCCGGCTGCCCCGTTAACCTGTTTGAAGCGTATTATTGAAGAGTTGTAATGAGCGAAATTATTTACGGCATCCATGCGGTGAAAGCGCTGCTGGAGCAAGACCCCCAACGTTTTCTGGAAGTGTTCACCCTTAAAGGGCGTGAGGATCGCCGCCTGCAGCCGTTGATCGCCGAGCTGGAAGCCAGCGGCATCGCGGTGCAGGTTGCTAACCGCCAGTGGCTGGATGACAAGGTGGAAGGCGCGGTGCATCAGGGCATTGTCGCCCGGGTGAAAGAGGGGCGACAGTATCAGGAAAACGATCTGCCGGGACTGCTGGCATCGCTGGATACCCCGTTCCTGCTGGTATTGGATGGCGTAACCGACCCGCACAACCTGGGAGCCTGCCTGCGCAGCGCCGATGCGGCGGGCGTTCACGCGGTGATTGTGCCGCGCGATCGGTCTGCCCAACTCAACGCTACCGCGAAAAAGGTCGCCTGCGGCGCGGCGGAAACCGTACCGCTGATTCGTGTGACCAATCTGGCGCGCACGCTGCGTTTCCTGCAGGAGCAGAACGTCTGGATCGTTGGTACGGCGGGCGAAGCGGATCACACCCTGTATCAGAGCAAACTTACCGGCCCGCTGGCGCTGGTGATGGGAGCGGAAGGGGAAGGGATGCGTCGCCTGACCCGCGAACACTGCGATGAACTGATCAGCATTCCAATGGCGGGCAGCGTGTCGTCGCTGAACGTGTCGGTCGCCACCGGAATCTGCCTGTTTGAGGCGGTACGTCAGCGCTCGGCGTAATCATGGCGCAGGCGCGCTAAAAGAGAACGGGCGTCAGACAAGATTCCCGACAGGCAGGGCAACCGCGATAGGTTGCCCTGTTGCTATCCACTTCAGGATGGGCGTTATTTTTTCAGGCTGGCGAGTTTCTGTTCTACGGCCGCGCACCACAGCACGGAATTGCGCGATGGCCAGGAGGTCGCAGGCAGTCGGCTTTCTACCGCCTGCTGCCACACCAGCGAACCGACTTCCACATCGCCCAACTGTCCGCGGGTATTCACCTGCATTTCAACCCAGACATTCCATTCCGGGCTGCGGCACGGGTATTCCGAGGCCGCAGCCACGCCGCTAACGCCGGTTGTCAGCAGTAACAGGGCGATGGCGGCAATCTTTGTTTTCATCCTTATCCTCTCAATCTTTCTGGGGCGCTGATTGGCCTGGTTGGTTCAGGGGCGGGCGGCGGCAGGCGGGCGGTAGAAGATTGCATAGCCGTGCCAGCTATCCCGTCGCACATGTTCGTTTTCCGTCAGGCTGACCACCCGGTAGTAAGGCATGCCGCGAGCGTTGGCCTGACGCTGTATTTCCCGTACCGCATCATCCAGACTGCCGCGTACATCGACCGAAACTGAACCGGTTTTTTCCAGCAGATAGCTCTGTTCTCTGGATATTTCGGCCGCCTGTTCCGCGGGCGGCGGCGGCGGGACCGGCTTACCGGCCAGCAACGTGCAACCGCTGATCAGCATCGACAACAGGGTGCTCAGCAACACTCGGTTCAACGGCGTAACGCTGAATAGCCATGATGGGCGTGTCATTGTTGGTGTTCCGGTCAGTCCGGTACTGGGTGGATATAGTGTAACCCCTTGAGGCAGACAGGGATACCGCCGGCGTGTAACGGAGGATAAACCGCCTAAGCGGACCTCTGCCGATAGCCGGCAGAGGTAATGAAGCGATCAGGAGTGGATGCGGAACACGCTGACCACATCGCTCAGATGATGGCCTTTTTCGCGTAGTCCCTGCGCGGTGCTTTCCGAATTCTGCACCAGCGAAGCGTTCTGGTTGATGGCCTGCCCAATCTGGTTGATGGCCACGTTAACCTGTTCAATGCCCAGCGACTGCTCGCGCGAGGCGATATCAATGTCGTTGACGATAGTGCTGACCTGCTGGATGCGATGCAGCAGATCGTCCATCACCGAACGGGTTTTTTCCGAGAAACGGTAGCCGGTTTCGATTTGATGCAGCGATTCGGCAATCAGCGCTTCGATTTCCTTCACCGCTGAAGAGCTGCGTTGGGCCAGCGAACGCACTTCGGCGGCAACCACGGCGAAGCCCTTGCCGTGCTCGCCGGCGCGTGAGGCTTCCACCGCCGCGTTGAGCGCCAGAATATTGGTCTGGAAGGCGATCGACTGGATGGTGGTGGTGATGTCGGCGATCTTCTGCGACGAGCGTTTGATTTCGCTCATGGTTTCCACCGAGTCCGTCACCGTGATGCTGCCGTTCTGCGCGGCGCTGGCGCTTTCCGCCGCCAGCCCTTTAGCGGCGGAGACGTTGTCGGCATTCTGTTTCACCGTCGAGGACAACTGTTCCATCGTGGCCGAGGTTTCTTCCACGCTGCTGGCCTGACGGGAAATCTGCTCGCTGATGTTGCCGCTGTCTTCGGCCAGCGCGTCAGTACCGGCGGCGATCTCTTCCGCGGCGTCGCGCACCTGAGACACCAGCCGGGTCAGGCCGTGGCCCATACCGTTGATGGCGTCCACCAGACGGCCGACTTCATCCTGGCTGTCGGTGGTCAGCGTCGCCTGCAGGTTACCGGCCGCGAACTGCTCCGCCACTTTAACCACTTCCTCCAGCGGCCGGCTCAGCCAGCGACGGGTAAGGTAGACAAAGAACACGGCGAACAGCACCACCAGCGCGATGCCGCCGCCCAGAAACAGATTGCGGATCGTGTTGATTTCCGCCAGCAGGCTGGCCTTGCTGATGGTGCCGATGACGACCCATTTCCACTGCGGCACGCTGCGATATACCATCACCTGGGTACGGTCATCGCCGCTCAGGCTGTTATCAGCGTATTCCAGCCTGCCGCCGTCGTTTTTCAGCACCTGCTGCAGAGCATCGCCAGACCAGTCCGGTTTTTGCCCGGCCAGCGACGGGTGCACCAGATAGGTGCCGGCCGTCGCGCCTGCCTTGCTGAGTACGATAAAGTGGCCGGTATCGCCGATACGCTTATCCAGAATGCGTTTTTGCATCTGGGCAAATTCTTTGCTGATATCAATCCCCACGAACAAAATGGCGATCACGCTGCCGCTGGCGTCGGTGACCGGTTTGTACTGGGTGATATATTGCTTGCCGAACAGTACCGCCAGGCCGCTGAAGGACTTGTTGCCGGAGACGGGCGCGAACGCCGGGCTGGCGCGATCCAGTTTGGTGCCGATGGCGCGCGAGCCGTCTTCCTTTTTCAGCGAGGTGGTGATACGCACGAAGTCGTCGCCGTCGCGCACGAAAATGGTGGAAATAGCGCCGGTACGGTTGAGAAAGTCGTCGGTGACGGCGGTGTTCATGTTGAGGACGGTATCGCCGGATTTCAGGGTCGGCGCGGTCGTGCCGCTGATGGGCAGACGCGCCTGATTGTCCACGGTAAAACGAGAAGGAAGAAAGCTGGCAAACAGATTGGTATAGCTGTCGACGCTGGCCTGCAGGCTGGTGTCGTACATGGCTATCATATCTGTAATACCCGTAACCTGACTTTCCATGTCATGCATTGTCAATGATTCCAGTTTTTCACCGGCCGAACGTGTCAGGCTGAGGCTGAATGCGATAAACAGCACGGCCACACTCAGGGAGGCGATAACTGAAAGTTTGACACCGAGGCTCCAGCGTCTAAAAGCAAGCTGCATGATAATTCTCTTTATTGTGAGACGTTATTAGGGGTGGTTAATGCCGTTAACGGCAAAAAAGTGCGAAATTTTACACTAACTGGTGCTTTTGTAACTAATTTGATCAAGATCATTGCGATCTATTTTTCTATGTGTCGATTGTTGTTGATGGTTAAATGATATACAGAATAATCGTAGGCGTTTTTTACGGTTTTACCTGTCAATCAACGAAGGAATGGAGGCAAGGATGGTAGAAATGGGAAGTGAGAATGTTTCAGGGATAGAGGTGTTGCATGCCTTTCCATCCGGCAGCCGAACGCGGCCGTTGCCAACCATTTTCTTCTTTCATGGCTATACCTCGTCGAAGGAAGTCTACGCGTATTTTGCCTACGCGCTGGCGAAGGCCGGGTTCCGCGTCATCGCGCCGGATGCGTTGATGCATGGCGCGCGGTTTGACGGCGATGAAGCGCGTCGCTGGCGCTGTTTCTGGGATATTTTCCTGAATAATGTCAGTGAATTGCCGCTCCATCTGGACTGGTGTCGGGAGCAGGGGCTGATTGACGGGGATCGGGTCGGGATTTGCGGCGCATCAATGGGGGGAATGACCGCGCTGGCTGCGATGACGCAATATCCCTGGCTGCGGGCTGTGGCCTGTTTTATGGGCTCCGGATACTTTTCATCGCTGTCGCAGACGCTGTTTCCGCCGGTCGCGCCGGAAGAGCCGGGCGCGCAGGCGCAGTTGCAGGCGCTGGCTGATCGCGTCGCGCCCTTTGATGTGCGTCATCAACTGGACAAGGTTTCCGACCGGCCGCTGCTGCTCTGGCACGGTCTGGCGGATGAGCTGGTGCCGGCGCAGGAGAGCGAACGGCTGTACCGGGAGTTAACCGCTCGCCAGTCCCACCAGCATCTGACTTACCTGACCGAGGCCGGCATCGGCCACAAGATCACCCCGACCGCCCTGCAGGCCGGCGCGGATTTCTTCTCGCGCTCGCTTTGATTTACCCGTCTATGGCCCGCCAGCGGCGGGCTATTTCTCCTGACCCAGCCCCCTCATGATGGAAATCAGCGATATGGCTTGTTTTCCCGCGTGGCAGTCAGTACAATTGCGCGTCATTTTTTCAGCCGTACACACAACACGTTCCTTGCTTCCATGGGCCGCGGCTGACCCTGACAGGAGGCTGAATAATCCGTAAGGAGCAATTCGATGCGTCATTACGAAATCGTTTTTATGGTTCATCCTGACCAGAGCGAACAGGTTCCGGGCATGATCGAGCGTTACACCGGTGCTATCACAGCAGCGGAAGGCAAGATCCACCGTCTGGAAGACTGGGGCCGTCGTCAGCTGGCTTACCCGATCAACAAACTGCACAAAGCTCACTACGTTCTGCTGAACGTTGAAGCCCCGCAGGAAGTGATCGATGAGCTGGAAACTAACTTCCGCTTCAACGACGCCGTTATCCGCAGCATGGTTATGCGCGTTAAGCACGCGGTAACTGAAGCATCTCCGATGGTTAAAGCGAAAGACGAACGCCGTGAGCGTCGTGACGAATACGCTGAAGCCGATGATGATGCTGAAGTTGGGGATTCTGAAGAGTAATTGTTGTGGTGACGGTGAATCGACTGGAGCTGTCGGGCACGGTGTGCAAGACGCCCATTCGAAAAGTCAGTCCGTCGGGTATTCCTCACTGTCAGTTTGTGCTTGAGCACCGCTCAGTGCAGGAAGAAGCCGGACTCAGCCGACAAGCATGGTGCCGTATGCCCGTGATTGTCAGCGGACACCCGTCACAGGCATTTACCCACAGTATAACGGTCGGTATGCAACTCAGGGTTCAGGGGTTCATTAGTTGCCATCAAGGGCGCAATGGCCTGAGCAAAGTGGTGCTGCATGCCGAGCAGATTGAATTGATTGATTCTGGAGACTAGCCAAATGGCACGTTATTTCCGTCGTCGCAAGTTCTGCCGTTTCACCGCGGAAGGCGTTCAAGAGATTGACTATAAAGACATCGCAACGCTGAAAAACTACATCACTGAAAGTGGTAAAATTGTACCGAGCCGCATCACCGGCACCCGTGCAAAATACCAGCGTCAACTGGCCCGCGCTATCAAGCGTGCGCGCTACCTGTCTTTGTTGCCGTACACTGATCGTCATCAGTAATCGGCCACTGTCCATTAACGAGACTTTGAGAGGATAAGGTAATGCAAGTTATTCTGCTGGATAAAGTAGCAAACCTGGGCAGCCTGGGTGATCAGGTTAACGTTAAAGCGGGCTACGCTCGTAACTTCCTGGTTCCGCAGGGCAAAGCTGTGCCGGCAACCAAGAAAAACGTTGAGTTTTTCGAAGCCCGCCGCGCTGAACTGGAAGCCAAACTGGCTGACGTTCTGGCTGCTGCTGAAGCCCGCGCTGAGAAAGTCAACGCGCTGGCTTCCGTGACCATCGCATCTAAAGCGGGTGACGAAGGCAAACTGTTCGGTTCCATCGGTACTCGCGACATCGCTGACGCGGTCACCGCTGCTGGTGTTGATGTTGCCAAGAGCGAAGTTCGCCTGCCGAACGGCGTTCTGCGCACGCTGGGTGAGCACGAAGTAAGCTTCCAGCTGCACAGCGACGTATTCGCCAAGCTGAACGTCGTGGTTGTTGCCGAGTAATTTTTACTTCGGTTGACCACAACAGGTAAAACGCTGGCCTTGTGCCAGCGTTTTGCATTGGTAAGTCGGTCAAAGCGGCCTATCATCAACGTGTGTATCACTGAGCGACATACGAGATGAGCGAGCTGGTCCAATTGATGCGTGTCTATGATGCGCAGCCTCCTTTTTCTTCCCCCACGTTTCTGGTCGATCGGCTGTGGCCGCGCGGCATCGCCAAAATCCGTCTACCCGACGTCGTCTGGCTTAAAGACGTCGCACCCAGTCATGAATTGCGGCGCTGGTATCATGCTAACCCAGTAGAGTGGGAAACATTCGTCGGGATGTACCGTGCGGAGCTGAGTCAGCACACTGCGTGGCAGCCGCTGGCGGCGTTATTGCGTCAGTCGCAGCCGATAACCCTGCTGTATGGCAGCCGGGATACGGAACGGAATCATGCGGTGGTGTTGCGTGATTTTTTGATAGAACAGGCTGCGCTTAGCGAACGCGAATGAAGGAACCGTCCTGCTGGCGAACGAACTGCACCTGCTGACCGTCCGGGGTGTCGATCTCAAGCTGGCTCACCATTCCTTGCGTATTGAGCTGCAGCTGGACTTTCTGCCCGGTCCGCAGATTGCTGAGCGGCTTGCTTTGCCCCTCCACCTGCGCCATGGCGAAGACATCGTTGACGGGAAGGTTGTTGTCGCGAAACAGCTGGGCCAGCGTCTGGCCGGACGCGATCTGATAGGATTGCCAGGTGGCGCCAGACGTCGCCGGGCGCGGCGTCTGGCTGGCGGTGGCTGCAGGAGCCACCAATTGCGCCTGTATCGGCGCGGTCTGCGAGCTGAGCGGCACGTCCACCTGACGGGAAGGCGCGGGGGCTGGGGGGGACACCGGCCACAGCAGCACCAGCAACAGCAAACACAGCAAAATCAAAATACAACGACGGTGAAAATAGGGCAGCGGTTCCATCCAGCTGAAATCATCCGGCAGATGCCAAAGCGTTCGCAGCCAGGGTTGCTGTCTGCGATGCCTGCGGCGTGGAGCGGGGTCCGGGGTAACCGTCTCCGTCTCGTCTGCGCTTTCTTCCGGTTCACCGGGAATTTCCTTGCGTCGACGCCATTGGGCCAGCCAATTCTGGCAGGATTGCCATAGCGTCAGGTGATTCCAGGTGGATTGCTTTCTCCTGGGCGCGATTCTGCCCATGGTGACCTCTCTTAGAACCGTATAAAGGTGAAACAGCTTAATTATATCGGTAATCAAGGACAGATAACCAGTTAAGGTCATCGTCATTGGGTTCCGACGCCGCAAACATGAGCGGTTTGACGCTGTGCCGGCCGGCAACACGGCGAGATCGCGACAGAACGTTTTACCCTCAACCGACTCGCTGCTATGCTGCGCTTTCGTATTTTACAGATTAAAGGAACATTCATGACAACGCCTTCTTATGACAGCGTCGAAGCGCAGGCAAGCTACGGCATTGGCCTGCAGATTGGTCAACAACTGCAGGAATCTGGTCTGGAGGGGTTGATCCCCGATGCGCTGGTAGCGGGTCTGTGCGATGCGCTGGAAGGAAAAGCGCCTGTGGTGCCGGTTGATGTGGTACATCGCGCGTTGCGTGAAGTGCATGAGCGGGCGGATGCGGTGCGTCGTGAGCGTCAGCGTGAGCAGGCGGCGGAAGGCCAGCGCTTTCTGGAAGCCAACGCTGGCAAAGACGGCGTCAGCAGCACCGAGACCGGCCTGCAGTTCCGTGTACTGACGCAGGGCGAAGGCGCTATCCCGGCGCGTCAGGATCGGGTGCGGGTTCACTACACCGGCCGCCTGATTGACGGCACCGTGTTCGACAGCTCGGTGCAGCGCGGCCAGCCGGCGGAATTCCCGGTTAGCGGCGTGATTCCTGGCTGGATCGAAGCGTTGACGCTGATGCCGGTCGGTTCGAAGTGGGAACTCTATATTCCTCAGAATCTGGCGTATGGCGAACGTGGCGCGGGTGCGTCCATCCCGCCGTTCAGCACGCTGATTTTTGAAGTGGAACTGCTGGAAATCCTGTAAGTTTCTCTGCCGGGGACGTCGCGACCCGGCATGCTTTTCTCTGACCTATCATGGCGTTAGCCGCAGCGGCCTCATTGCTTTCATCCCTGCTGATTCCGTGTCGTGTAACCCGTCGATACACCTCGTAAAGGCGGCCTGACGATTGCCTCGTTATGCTGACGTCGATAAGCGGCGCCAAACCTGAATTGCTTTCCTGAAGGTATTAATATTTAGCCATTTTCTGATAGCGGCTCATGGCGGCGCGCCGTATAAGTGAGTCATCCGCCGCATCGCGGTGAAGCAGAGGTTAGCATTATGATTAAGCCACTTTTATTAGGTGCCATTATGACGGGTGTACTGTTGTCGGCGATGCCCGCCGCACAGGCCGACAGCCTGAGTCTGGCGCTGCCGGGTGTGTATCTTCACATCGGCGATCGTGACGATCGTGGCTATTACTGGGACGGCAATCGTTGGTGCGATCCCGACAGCTGGTATGAGCGTCGGCACCATCATGCCCGTCAGGTTTATTACTACGCACCGCCACCCCCGCCACGCGTTGTGGTGATTGAACGCCCGCAACCGGTTTACGTTGTCCCTGCCGGACCACGCGGTCCGGGGCCTGGCCCGGGGTGGGGCGGCTGGGGCCATCATGGCGGCGGCCCGCGCTGGTAAGCCGGGCGGCCGATAACGAAAAGACAAAAACCGCGCTAAAACGGCGCGGTTTTTTTATGGCGGCGGGCGCGGTGTGATGGATAGGCGCTGACGGATAACGCCAATTACTCGCCCCGCAGTGCCCGTGGGAACAGCTGGTTATTTTCCAGATGGATGTGCTCCATCAGGTCGTCGATAAACTCGTTGATGCCGGTATACAGCGCCCGCCAGGTGGTGCAGGCATTAGCGGGCGGCGTAACGTTGTTGGTGATCGTTTTGACCACTTCCAGTTGCTGACCGGCGTCATCATGTTCGTGTTCCATCATCGAAATCGGTCCGCCGGCTTGCGCGCCCATACCGGACTGAATCATCGGGAACAGGATCCGTTCTTCTTTCATCATGTGTTGCGCCAGATCGTCGTGAATCAGCATCAGTTGATTGGTCAGTCCGTGCGGGCAGGCCGGTTTGTCGTGGTGCACGCGTTCCACTTTTTCGGCCATGCGGATCAGTTCCGGCAACTGCTCACGGTGACGATCGTGGAAACGGCTGATGATGTGTTGGATCATCTCGCTCAACGAGGCCTGCTGCCAGTCTTTTTCCGTTGACGGCTGCGCCGCCAGATCGGCCAGACGCGATTCCAGTATCTCGATATCCAACGCCTGTTTGCTGGCGGCGCGCAGCAGCGTCTGTTTGCCGCCACAGCAGAAATCGAGGTTGAATTCACGAAACAGCGCGGTGGCGCGAGGGATGGTGATGGCCAGTTCGCCTAATGATTGGTCGCGGTAATGCATGATGGGTACCCCTGAACGGTGTAATTTATAAAATGTATTTTAAATGCATCTTTTAAAATTAGCTATCCCTAAAAAGGATTACGATGGCGAATGCGGGGGAGACGAAAAAAAACCGCGCCGTGGGAGCGCGGTTTGATAGGGTTACTGTTTTTGCAGGTCCAGACGGTAGACGGCAAAGCCGATGTCGTCGTTACCTACCAGCGTTAGCGGGTACTGCGATTTTTCCTTGATGAAGGCAGCCGCTTTCGGCGACGGCGATGTTTCCACCCGGATATCCAGCGGGGTATCGCTGACAATTTTTGCCAGACGCCAGTTGTTGTCCGCGGCCGGTTTTACCTCGCCGGCTTTTTTCGTTTCGGCGCTGATATAGGCGGCCAGCACCGCGCGGTTTTCATCCGGCGAGGCGAACGCGACCTGTTTTTCGCCGGTGCCGGCGAATTTCTCGCCGTAGGCGCGGTAGTTGTTGGTGGCGATCAGGAACGTGGCCTGCGGATCGATGGGTTTGCCTTTGAAGGTCAGATCCTTGATGCGATGCGCATTGCCGTTGATCAACTGGCACTCGCCGTCGTAGCGGGCGGGTTGGGTGACGTCGATCTGATAATTCACGCCGTCAATAACGTCAAAGTTGTAGGTGCGAAAGCCTTCCCAGTTGATGAGCGACTGCGGCTCGCGTTTGTGCGCGTCAATCTGGTTGAACTGACCGGCGGAGCATTCCAGCCATTCCCGTACCTGCTCGCCTTTAACTTTTACCACTACCAGCGTGTTGGGGTAGAGATAGAGGTCGGCGGCGTTACGGAAGGTCAACTGGCCTTTTTCCACTTCCACGTAGCTGGCCGGGTCGTTCTTGCGGCCGCCCGCTTTGAACGGCGCCGCCGCCGACAGCACCGGCAGTTCGGCTAAATCCGGGTCGCCCTGAATAAAGTGCTCGACGTACGCGGTCTGCGCGTTGTTGACGATCTGCACCGTCGGGTCGTCCTGAATCAGCGACAGGTAGCTGTACATATTGTCGGAAGCTTTGCCGATCGGCTTACTGACGAACTCGCGGGTTTTCTGATGGGCGTCCGACAGCACGTTGACCAGTTGCGGGTCTTCCGCCGCCAGCGATTTCTTCTGCGCTTTGTCGTAGATCGGGCGGGCTTCCGCCTTACCTTCGGTCACTTTCCACTGGCCGCTGTCGTTGTTCAGTACCAGATCCACCACGCCGAGATGGTCGCCCCACTGGCCGGGCATCACGGCGGGAACGCCGTTCAGCGTGCCTTTTGCGATATCGGCGCCTTTGATGCTGGCGAAATCCTTGCTCGGGAATACCGCGTGGGCGTGGCCGAACATAATGGCGTCAATACCGGGGATGTGGCTTAAGTAGTAGACCGAGTTTTCCGCCATCGTTTTGTACGGCTCCGCCGACAGGCCGGAATGCGGTATGGCAACCACCACGTCCGCCCCCTGTTTGCGCAGTTCCGGCACCCATTTTTTCGCGGTTTCGGTAATGTCCGCTACCGTAACTTTGCCGCTTAGGTTAGCTTTGTCCCACACCATGATTTGCGGCGGCACGAAGCCGATATAACCAATGCGCAGCTCGTGGGATTTGCCGTCGCGGTCTTTCACCGTTTTCTTTTCGATCAGGTAAGGGGTAAACAGCGGTTTGCCGGTTTTCGCGTCCAGCACGTTGGCGTTGATATACGGGAAATGGGCGCCGGCCAGCGCGTTGTGCAGGTAGTCCAGCCCGTAGTTGAATTCGTGGTTACCGATATTGCCGACCGCATAATCCAGCGTGTTCATCGCCAGATAGACCGGGTGCACGTCGCCTTTCTGCAACCCTTTGGCGGCGGCGTAGTCGCCCAGCGGGCTGCCCTGAATAATGTCGCCGTTGTCCACCAGCACGCTGTTGACGGCTTGCTGACGGGCGGCTTGAATCAGGCTGGCGGTACGGACCAGTCCGAATTTATCCGTTGGACTGTCTTTATAGTAGTCATAGTCCATCATATTGCTGTGAAGATCGGTGGTTTCCAGCACCCGTAAATCGACGGTGGCTGCCTGAGTGGCGTTAGCGATGGCTATCGCGAGCAGGCTCAGCACCAGCTTATGCTTCATAAAGGTCGCTCCTGTGACGAGGTATCAACATGGCGGCGCCTGCGCAGTCGGACGGTTGTCCGACAATGGCGGCGCGGCCAGAATGTGTATCGCAGATTTTGATGAATATCGTGTTAAATATCAGCCTGAATTGTGAAGCATGACATAGAATTCCGGGGCAGACATAAAAATGGCCCGGTGCGTGCGCTGTCGCGGCACCTGACACATGGCCTGTACGTATAATGAGGTGAAACGATGTTAGAACAGATCTGCCAACTGGCGCGTGAGGCGGGAGACGCCATCATGCAGGTTTATAACGGTCAGCAGCCGCTGAACGTGGCGCTAAAGAAAGACGACTCGCCGGTGACGGCCGCCGACCTGGCGGCGCATCAGGTGATTGCGCGTGGATTGGCCGAACACTACCCCGAGACTCCGATGCTGTCGGAGGAGGACCCGCAGGCGTGGTCCGAACGTCAGCACTGGCAGCGTTACTGGCTGGTGGATCCGCTGGACGGCACCAAAGAATTTCTCAATCGCAACGGCGAGTTCACCGTCAATATCGCGCTGATCGATAACGGCAAACCGGTGCTGGGCGTCGTATACGTGCCGGTGACCGGGGTGATGTACGCCGCGGCGGACGGCAAGGCCTGGAAGGAAGAGGGTGGGAAACGCCGCGCCATTCAGGTAAAAGACGCCAGACCGCCGCTGGTCGTGGTGAGCCGCTCTCACGCCGATGCAGAGCTGGACGATTATCTGCGACAGTTGGGCGAACACCAGACCGTGTCCATTGGCTCGTCGCTGAAGTTCTGTCTGGTGGCGGAGGGCAAGGCCCAGCTTTATCCGCGTTTTGGGCCGACCAATATCTGGGATACCGCCGCCGGGCACGCGGTGGCGCTGGCCGCCGGCGCGCAGGTGCATGACTGGCAAGGGCGCTCGCTCTCTTATCTGCCGCGCGAATCCTTCCTGAATCCGGGCTTTCGCGTTTCACTGTTCTGATGCCTTTTCCGGTCGCTCCGGCCGGATTTTTCCTGATGATAGCCACGGCAGGCGATAGGCCTGCCGTGCTCTTCCCGCCTTCCCGTTTTTATCTTTATGCCGCTGGCGGCGCACTGTCGTTTTTTGGTCATATTTTCACGGTAGATTGGCGGCCGTTGATGCGTTTACCGTCGCGTATGTGAGTTTGCGGCATATCGCACATACGGCAATAACTTGAAGGTTTATACTGATTTAAAAAGTATGGCATTAGTCTATTCGGTAAAAATATGTAAATGCCGTAAATAATTCTGTCATTGCGGGAACTAACCGCAGGATAAGGACACTAACCAGTTGTACGTGATTGCCGTGCTGAACATCATCCGACCCTAATTGGGAACGGGTAGCGCGGTGGAAAAAAAACGGGAGGAGAGGAAGACGATGAGGATCTTCGAACGTTACAACCCCCTGAAGGTCGCCAAGTATGTGAAAATCCTGTTTCGTGGAAGACTCTACATTAAAGGGATTGGCGCTTTTGAATTTGATCAGGGCCGCATTCTGTTGCCCAAAACGCAGGATAAACAGCATCTGGTGGTGATGTCCGAAGTCAACCGTCAGGTACTGAAGTTGCAGGCTGAATTGGGTTGAAGGAACTCGCCCCCTGCGACAGGAAAACGGCCCGTTAACGGGCCGTTGTTATTTGTTGGGGTTGTACTCTTTGTTGAAGTTAGTGCGCGAAGCGGCTTATGCCGGATGCGTTTCAGCGTTGAGCGCCGTTTTTTCTTCCAGCCGTGTGACCAGCAGCTGGTCGATCTTGTAGCTGTCGATATCCACCACTTCGAACTTATACCCGGCGTAGCGAACAAAATCGGTGCGTTTGGGGATTTTACGCAGCGTGTACATCATGAACCCGCCGATGGTTTCGTAATTGTCGGAGTGGGGGAACTCATCGATGCTGAGTGCACGCATGACATCTTCTATCGGCGTACCGCCATCGACAAGCCAGGAGTTCTCGTCACGGGCGACGATCTGCTCTTCCAGCCCCTGCCCAACCAGGTCGCCCATCAGCGTGGTCATTACGTCGTTAAGGGTGATAATTCCCACCACCAGCGCGTACTCGTTGAGGATCACCGCGAAGTCTTCGCCGGCGGTTTTGAAACTTTCCAGCGCTTCCGACAGCGTCAGCGTGTCCGGCACGATCAGCGCCGGGCGAATCTGTACGCCGCTGGTCAGTTCCAGACTCTGATTGCCCAGCACCCGGTTCAGCAGATCCTTGGAATCCACATAGCCGACAATCTGATCGATGGTGCCGTTGCACACCAGAAACTTGGAATGCGGCTGGTGCGCGATTTTCTCTTTGATCTGCGTTTCATCTTCATGCAGGTCGAAATAGACCACGCTTTCGCGCGAGGTCATTGAAGAGGGCACGGTGCGCGACTCCAGTTCGAACACGTTTTCGATCAGCTCATGTTCCTGTTTACGCAGTACGCCGGCCAGCGCGCCGGCTTCCACCACCGCATAGATATCGTCGGGAGTGATGTCTTCTTTACGCACCATCGGCAGCTTGAACAGCCGGAAAATCAGGTTAGCCAGACCGTTGAACAGCCAGACCAGCGGGCGGAACACCAGCAGACAGAAGCGCATGGGGTTGATGATCCGAATGGCTATCGCTTCCGGGGCAATCATACCAATGCGTTTCGGCGTCAGGTCGCCAAACAGGATGAACAGGCTGGTAACCAGCACAAACGAGCAGATAAAACTGGCGCGGGCGACCATGTCCTGCGGCAGAAAGCTGGCAAACAGCATTTCGAAATAGGGCGAGAAGGCGGCGTCGCCGATGATACCGGCCAGGATGGCGACCGCGTTGAGGCCGATCTGAATCACGGTGAAGAAAATGCCCGGCGTTTCCTGAAATTTCAGTACCAGAGCAGCGTTCAGGTCTCCTTCGTCGGCCATCAGCTTCAGTTTGATCTTGCGTGAAGCGGCCAGCGATATTTCAGACAAAGAGAAAAACGCACTGATGGCGATAAGACATAAAATAATTAACAGACTGTTTAACATAGTTTTTTCGCACAGTCGTCACGGACGGCGAACCTCTGAAAGGGAATAACATTATGGGTGCGGCATCGCCGCAACAGGGGCCGGAAGCCGGCCCGTGGTCGCCCAGTATAGCAGGCGAGGTTAAATCGCCGCCAGTTTCACCCCTGCGGGGGCAGGCAAACCCCGATGCCGCCCAGCCCACAATAGCCGTTCGGGTTCTTGTGCAGGTATTGCTGGTGCTCGTCTTCGGCGTAGTAAAACGGCCCGGCGGGCTGGATTTCCGTAGTGATGTCGCGGTTCTCGCCCGCATCGCGCATGGCCTGCTGGAAGCGCTGGTAGCTCTCTTTCGCCGCGGTTTCCTGCTCCGGGGTTAACGTATAGAGAGCGGAACGATACTGCGTACCGATGTCGTTGCCCTGTCGCATGCCTTGCGCCGGGTTATGATTTTCCCAAAACAGTTGCAGTAACTGCGGGTAACTCACCACCGCAGGATCAAACACCACCCGCACGGCTTCCGCGTGGCCGGTTTTGCCGGTGCATACTTCCCGGTAAGTGGGGTTGGGGGTATAGCCGCCGCAATACCCGGACGCAGTGCTGTACACCCCGGACTGTTGCCAGAACAGCCGTTCCACGCCCCAGAAGCAGCCCATGGCGAAGATCGCCACCTCCATGTGATCCGGCACATGGGTCATGGAATGCTGATTCACCACATGCAGACGGGCGACCGGCATCGGTGTGGTGCGGCCCGGCAGGGCGTCCGACTGGCCGATCAGCTGTGTCTTATCAAAATTCGCTATCACGTTTGGCTCCTGATTATCACCCTGTGTTTCATACTTTCAGAGCATAACCGAGTTAATGCGCTCTGTCTTTATGGCGAAATAGCACGGCAATATGACAGCGATGCTGGCGTCGGGCGGCGCGTTGCAACGATAGGCGCACGTATGGTCGGCATCCGGAGACCGTCAGACCTGCCCGTCGACTGGCGATGTCCGACATCAGCGATGGGGGTTTTCAGGGCGATAGCGTTGTCTGCATGGCGACGACTATCTATAGTTAACAGCACCGTTACAGGCATACTTGTCTGTGGTTAATCAGAAAATACGTCGATTCTGCTGACACTGCCGGGAAGTTAAGTGACAATTTTTATCAGGACAAAAAACAAATTTTGCCGTCGCGGCGTCATGTTCTGCCGCATGTTGGGACTCGGAAGTCTGCTGCTGATGGCGGCGCCGGCGCTTGCCGCATCGAACGTGCGCCTGCAGCTCACCGGGCTGGAGGGCGAACTGCAGAAAAATGTACGTGCCCGTCTTTCCACCATCACGCCAGATGAAGTCAACGCCGATGGCCGTTTCCGCGCCCGGGTCGATGAAGCGATCCGCAAAGGGTTGCGCGCGCTGGGTTACTACGACCCGGAGGTCCGCTTTGAGTTTATCCCGGCGCAGGGGCGCGGCCGTCCGGTGCTGAAGGTGACCGTCAAGCCGGGGGAACCAGTGAAAATCGCCGGCTCCAGCATTGCCATTCGCGGCGGCGCGCAGAGTGATGAAGACTATCAAAAACTGGTGAGACAGCATCGCCCCGCCGAAGGCAGTATCCTCAATCACGGCGCTTACGATGATTTCAAAAGCGAACTCGGCACCCTGTCGATGCGAAAGGGGTACTTTGACGGCCGCTTCAATAAAAGCCAACTGGGCGTGATGCCGTCCACCCATCAGGCCTGGTGGGATATTGACTACGACAGCGGCACGCGTTATCGCTTCGGCAAGGTCAACTTTCGCGGTTCCCAGATCCAGTCGGCTTATCTGCACAATCTGGTGCCGTTTCAGGAGGGCGATGTCTACTCTGCGGAACAGCTGGGGGAGTTTAACCGACGTCTGTCCGCTACCGGCTGGTTCAATTCGGTGGTGGTGGCGCCCGATTTCGAACAGGGCCGCCAGAGTAAAGTGCTGCCGCTGGATGCGGTGCTGACGCCGCGCACCCGCAACAGCGTGGAAACCGGTGTCGGCTACGCCACCGATGTCGGGCCGCGGCTGAAAACCACCTGGAAAAGACCCTGGGTCAATTCTTACGGTCACAGCCTGGAAAGCAGCCTGAGTCTGTCCGCGCCGGAGCAGCAACTGGATCTGAGCTACAAGATTCCGCTGCTGAAAAGTCCGCTGGAGCAATACTATCTGGTGCAGGGCGGTTTCAAGCGCGAAGATCTCAACGATACCCAGTCCGACTCGACGTCGCTCAACCTGGCGCGTTACTGGGAGCTGTCCAGCGGCTGGCAGCGGGCGGTCAACCTGCGCTGGACGCTGGATCACTTTACCCAGGCCAACGTCACCAACACCACCATGCTGATATACCCCGGCCTCAGCTTTAACCGTACCCGGCAGCGGGGCGGGCTGATGCCCGACTGGGGCGATACCCAGCGCTATTCGGTGGATGTCTCCAATACCCTGTGGGGCTCGGATATCGATTTTGCGGTGTTTCAGGCCCAGAACGTCTGGATCCGATCGCTGGCGGAAAAACACCGCTTCGTGGCGCGCGCCAATCTGGGCTGGATTGAAACCGGCAGCTTCTCCCGCGTACCGCCGTCGCTGCGTTTCTTCGCCGGCGGCGATCGCAGCATTCGCGGCTATAAATACAAGTCCGTTTCTCCGCGCGACAGCGACGGCAAACTCACCGGGGCCTCAAAACTGGCAACCGGTTCGCTGGAATACCAGTACAACGTCACCGGAAAATGGTGGGGCGCGGTGTTTGTGGACAGCGGCGAGGCCGTCAACGATCTGACGCGCACCAACCTCAAGACCGGTGCCGGCATCGGCGTGCGTTGGGCGTCGCCGGTGGGGCCGATCAAATTCGATATCGCCCGGCCGATTGGGGATGACGACAAACACGGATTGCAGTTTTATATCGGGCTGGGGCCGGAGTTATGAGCAGGATGAAAAAAGCCGGAATTGGCCTGATGGCTGGCGTGCTGGCGTTGTTGCTGGCGGTGGTGTTGCTGGTGACCACGACGCCGGGGTTGCATCTGTTACTCAGCGCCGCCGTGCGCTGGGTGCCGGGGCTGGAAATAGGGCAGGTCGAGGGCGGCTGGCGCGATTTGACGCTGAAAGCGGTACGCTATCAAATGCCCGGCGTGACCGTGCAGACGGACAATCTGCATCTGGCGCTGGCGCCGGATTGCCTGTGGCGCAGCCAACTGTGTCTGGACGACCTATCGTTGCAAAATCTGACGGTGGCGATCAATACCAGCGATATGCCGCCTGCTGAACCCGAGCCGGTGGCGCAGGCGGCGCCGGTGACCGAAATCAGCGCGCCGGTGGCAGTGCTGCTGCGCCGTGTAAACCTGAGCAACAGCCGTATTACTGTCGATGGCGCCGATGTGTCGCTGTCGTTGCTGCAAACCGGCCTGAACTGGCAGGGGCGGTCGCTGACGCTGCTGCCGACGCAGGTATCGGGCCTCACCGTGGCGCTGCCTGCCGCCCCGAAAACGCCGTCCACGCCGCCGGCGACTGCGGGTAAACCGCAACCGCTGGGTGAGACGCTGCGCACCCTGTTTGCCGCACCGCTGTTGCCGGCGATGCCTGAATTTACGCTGCCGTTGGATCTCACCATCGCCGATTTGCGCGGCGAGTCGTGGCAGATTCTGGGCGGCCAGCCGGTGACCCTTTCCCGTTTTCAGTTGCAGGCCGCCACCCGGCAGCAGACGCTGACGTTGCAACAGCTGACGGTACAGTCGCCGCAAGGCGCATTGTACGCCCACGGCGAGGCCCGGCTGGCCGGCGACTGGCCGGTAACGCTCAACGTTAACGGCATTCTGAACCGCGACCCGTTCAAAGGCGAACGGCTGCGACTGACGGCCGAAGGCAGTCTGCGCCAGCAGTTGCGGCTGGCGATGAACTTGTCCGGCCCGCAGCGGGCGCAACTGGATATCCAAACCGCGCTGGCCGAGCCGGGACTACCTTTGAATATCAGCCTGCACAGCCCGCAACTGCGCTGGCCGCTGACCGGCGACGCCCAATATCAGTTCAACGACGTACAACTGAACATCGGCGGCAAAGCCACCGATTACTCGTTGGCCCTGCGGGGCGATATTCGCGGCCGCGAGTTACCGCCCGGCACGTTGACGCTGGAGGGCAACGGCAGTGAGCAGCAGTTCGCGCTGACGCGATTGCGGCTGGCCGCGTTGCAGGGCACGGCGGATATCTCCGGCCAGTTGGACTGGCGCGATGCAATCAGCTGGAACAGCAACCTGACCCTGAAAGGCATCAATACCGCACAGCAATGGCCGGAGTGGCCGGCGCGGCTGGAAGGATCGTTGACCACCCGCGGCAGTCTGGCGGGCGAGACGTGGCAACTGGACGTGCCGCAGCTGGCGCTGGACGGGCAGGTACGGCAGAACAAGGTGATGGTCAAAGGGGCGCTGAGCGGCAACGCCGGCGGCCAGTGGTCGATTCCAGGCGTGACGCTGGCGTTGGGGCGTAACCAACTGACGCTGCAGGGTGAGCTAAGCGACCAGTGGCGGCTGAACGGCGATATCAACGCGCCGTCGCTCAACGGGATTCTGCCGGGTCTGGGCGGGCAGGTGATGGGGAAATTGCGACTGAGCGGCAAACGCGACGCGCCGCAGTTGCAGACGGAAATCAATGCCACGGCGCTGCGCTGGCAGGAACTAAGCCTTGGCAAACTGACACTCAATGGCGATGTGCAGTCGTATAAACAGGTGCACGGCACGCTGACATTGCAGCTACAGCAACTGGCGCAGGGCGACCTGCGTCTGGCGTCCCTGAATGTGCGCGCTACCGGCGACGAAAACCAACACCAGTTGCGTTTGACCATGAACGGTGAGCCGATAGGCGGTCAGTTGTTGTTGAGCGGTCATTTCGACCGTGCGCAGCAGCGCTGGCAGGGGGAACTCAGCGATACGCGCTTTGAAACCCCGGTCGGCGAGTGGCGGCTGGCGCCGGCGATGTCGCTGGTTTATCAGGCGGCGGCGCAGAAAGTCACGGTGGGCGCGCATTGCTGGCGTAACCCGGATGCCGAGCTGTGCGTGCCGCAGCCGATCGAGGCGGGCGCCAGCGGCAAGGCGAGCGTCAATCTGAACCGGTTTAATCTGGCGATGCTGAAACCCTTTATCGGCCAGCAGACGGCGGTCAACGGCACGATTACCGGCAACGCTCAGGTTAGCTGGCAGGCAAACGGCGGTCTGCCGGAAGCCCACGTCGCGCTGGCCGGCAATGGCGTAACCGTGCGTCAGCAGGTGCAGGGCGGTACGCTGCCGGTGGCCTTTGATACGCTGACGCTGGAGGCCGGGTTGCAGCGAGGGCAGGCGCGGCTGGCATGGCTGATGGGGATTCAGGGCAATGGCCGTTTTCGGGGCGACGTACAGATTGCCGACCCGCAGCGACGCCGTAGCCTGAGCGGTACGGTGACGTTAAACGCGTTGTCGCTCGATCTGCTGCGGCCGATTCTGCGCCAGAACGAGAAGGCGGCCGGGGTCGTTAATGCCGATCTGCGGCTGGGGGGCGACCTGCAACGCCCGCAGGTGTTCGGGCAGATGACGCTGGATAATCTTGACGTGGACGGCAGTTGGATGCCGGTGGATTTGACCAGCGGGCGGCTGGCGCTGTTGTTCAACGGCATGTCGTCGACGTTGCAGGGCGTATTTCGCACCACGCAAGGGCAGATTAATTTGGCGGGGAACGCCGACTGGTCGGTGCCTGAAGCCTGGCGGGCGCGCATCGCCGTCAACGGCGACCGCATGCGGGTGACGGTGCCGCCGATGGCGCGACTGGATGTGTCGCCGGATATTGTGTTCGAGGCGACGCCGCAGTTGCTGACGCTCAACGGCACGGTGACGATCCCCTGGGCGCGAATCGTAGTGCATGACATGCCGGCCAGCGCGGTGGATGTGTCGTCGGATGAGGTTATTCTGGATGAACGGCGACGCCCGATGCCGACCGCCGCCAGTTCGATTCCGATTGCCAGCAACCTGATCGTGCGGGTGGGCGATGATGTCTGGCTCGACGCCTATGGCCTGCGCGCCCGGCTGAGCGGCGATTTGAAAGTCACGCAGGACACGCAGGGGCTGGGCCTGAACGGCCAGATTTCGATGCCGGAAGGGCGTTTCAAGGCGTATGGTCAGGATCTGCAGGTGCGCAAGGGACAGTTGCTGTTCTCCGGCCCGCCGACGCTACCGGTGCTGAATATCGAGGCGATCCGCAATCCGGACAATACCGCAGACAGCGTGACGGTCGGCGTGCGGGTAACTGGCACGGCCACCGCGCCTAAGCTGGAAGTGTTCTCCGACCCGACCTTATCTCAGGAAGAGGCCTTGTCCTACCTGTTGCGCGGCCAGGGACTGAACAGCAGCGGAACGGATAGTTCGATGATGACATCGGCCCTGATCGGTTTGGGGGTTGCACAAAGTGGTCAAGTTGTGGGTAAAATCGGCGAGGCCTTTGGCGTAAGCAATTTAGCTCTGGATACACAGGGGGTTGGCGACAAATCGCAGGTGGTTGTCAGCGGTTACGTCCTTCCGGGCCTACAGGTCAAGTATGGTGTCGGCCTGTTCGATTCATTGGCAACGTTAACCTTACGTTACCGTTTAATGCCAAAACTATATCTGGAAGCGGTGTCTGGTGTGAATCAGGCGCTTGATGTGCTCTATCAGTTCGAGTTTTAGCAATGCGAATTATTGTCTACGGCAGTTTACGGCGCAAACAGGGAAACAGTCATTGGATGACCAACGCTCAGTGGTTAGGGGATCATCAGCTTGAAGGGTATGAGCTGTACGATCTGGGACACTACCCGGCGGCGGTTGCAGGCAAAGGAGAGATTTACTGCGAAGTGTACCGCATCAGTTCGTCTATTCTGACCGAATTGGATGAACTGAAGCGGGGAGACGGCGTTTACCAGCGTGAGCTTATCGCCACGCCTTTCGGTAGCGCCTGGATCTACCTGTATCAGCGCCCGGTTACCGGTCTGCGCCGCATCGCCAGCGGCGACTGGTTGAAGCGTAACGAAGAGCAGTAAAAAAAACACCGCCTCGGCGGTGTTTTTGTTTCTGGCATTGCCGGTTCGCGCGTGCTGCAACCGGCAGAATAGCCTTATTTATTTTTGGCGCGTTCGAAAGACGTCAGGATTTCAGCTTTTGCGGCGGCGGCGTCGGCCCAGCCGTCCACTTTCACCCATTTGCCTTTTTCCAAGTCTTTATAGTGCTCGAAGAAATGGCCGATCTGGGCGCGCAGCAGCTCCGGCAGGTCGTTCACGTCTTTGATGTGATCGTACTCTTTGCTCAGTTTGGTGTGCGGTACCGCCACCACTTTAGCGTCTTCGCCGGATTCGTCGGTCATTTTCAGTACGCCAACCGGACGGCAGCGGATCACTGAACCCGGCTGCAGCGGATACGGGGTCGGCACCAGAACGTCAACCGGGTCGCCGTCCAGAGACAGCGTGTTGTTGACGTAGCCGTAGTTGCACGGATAGAACATGGCGGTAGACATAAAGCGGTCTACGAACAGGGCGCCGGTTTCCTTGTCCACTTCGTACTTGATCGGATCAGAGTTGGCAGGGATTTCGATCACTACATAGATATCTTCCGGAAGGTCTTTGCCCGCCGGTACCGTATTCAAACTCATGTCGGTTTCCTTCTTCTTCAAACCAGAATGGAGTGGCGCTCATTATAGCCAACTGATGGCGAAAGTCGTGATTTTTTAGGCTGGGCGCATTGCGTCTGTTTGCCGGTTGCCGTATCGGATTCCCATAAGCCTAATCAATGGAAATTAAATAATTAATCTAATTAAAGAACAACGGCAGGATTCCGATAAACGTGGATCCTGAATCGTGTCACCCGGCGTGTTCCGCGATGTACCGGCATGGTGCGTCGTACTGGACTACGCCATCTTATTTATTTGCTGCTTTTTATTATTTTGAATCACAAGGGAGAGTACGGATGCTAAAGAACATTACGGTCAAGCATGGCCTGCTAGCGCTGGTGGGCATCATGCTGGTGCTGCTGGCGATTGTCGTTGGAATCGGCACCAGCGCGATCAGTCAGGGGAACCGCTCGCTACTGTCTATCGATAAAATTCAGGGGAAAGAACTGAGCGCGCTGTCGTCAAGCTATACCGCCACGTTGCGTGCCCGCACCGCTGCGGCTCAGGCAGTCAGGCTGTATGAAATCGGTTTGATCGACAAGGCGAAGGAAACCGTGGGGCGCGTGGAAAATTATGCCGAGGCGTCGCGCCGGGAGATGGCGCGGTTTCTGGCGTATGGCACCGTGACCAAACGCGGCGCCGAAATGGCCGAGCATGTCAAAGTCGCGTATGAAGCCTACGATCGTCAGGGCATGACGCCGATGATCGCCGCGCTGAAGAAAGACAATCTGGATGACTATTATTCTCTGATGCAGGATACCCTGCCGGCGCTCAGCATCGGCATGGATACTTCTATTGCCGATTTCCGCGATTTTGCGCTGCAGGTGGGAGAAACTATGTTGCAGCAGGCGGACGAACTGGCTTATGGCCGCCTGTGGTCGATGGGGATGGTATTTGCGGTGGCGCTGTTGCTGGCGGTGTTGGCATGGTGGGCGATCCGTCAGGTGTTTTTGCGCCCGCTGGACGGCGCGGTACGGCAGCTTGAGGTGATTGCGCAAGGCGATTTGTCGCGCACCATTGAAGACGGCGGCAACAACGAAATCGGCCGGCTGATTCGGGCGATGAAATCCATGCAGCACTCCCTCGCCGTGGCGGTGGGCCGCGTGCGCGACGCCGGCAGCCAGATTGATGTCGGCACCAGCGAGCTGGCGTCCGGCAACAGTCATCTGGCGGAACGTACCGAAGAGTCCGCCGCGTCGCTGGAACAAACCGCCGCCAGCATGGAACAGCTGGCTTCCACCGTGAAGCTGAACGCCGATAGCGCCGATCAGGCTTATCTGCTGGCGCAGCGGGTATCCGATACCGCCACGAAAGGCAGCCAGGCCGTTGATCAGATGCTGGACAAAATGCAGCTGATCTCCGCTACGGCGGCACGGGTGGCCGACATTCTGACGATGATCGACGGCATCGCTTTCCAGACCAATATTCTGGCGCTGAATGCGGCGGTGGAAGCGGCGCGCGCCGGCGAGCAGGGCCGCGGTTTCGCCGTGGTGGCGGGCGAGGTGCGTAGTCTGGCGCAGCGCAGCGCTCAGTCGGCCAGAGAGATCAAGGTGCTGATGCAGGATTCGCAAACGCAGGTCAACGAAGGCGCCGAAATCGCCCGCGTCGCCGGCGAAACCATGAGTGACGTGGCGTCGTCGGTGTCGCAGGTGACCACCCTGATGCGTGAAATTTCCACCGCGACCCGTGAACAGAGCAATGGCATTGAGCAGGTAAACCTGGCGGTGTCGCAGATGGATTCGGTGGCGCAGCAGAACGCATCGCTGGTAGAAGAGTCGGCGGCGGCGACCCGCTCGCTGGAAGAGCAGGCGCGCGAACTGGCGGCCAGCATGGCTCAGTTCCGGCTGGAACAGCAAGCTCTGGCAGCGTTAGGACGTTACTGATTAAAACCGGGAAGACCACCTCTAACCTGATAAAAAACGAAGCGGCCAATTAAGGCCGCTTTTTTTACGCTCAGGATACGTCGTGTTTATCTGGCGTATCGTCCGTCGAATGGTGTTTGCGACGCAGCTTTTTCCAGATCTTGCTTTCCTGACCGCGCCACAGCCGCTGGATGTTATCGTGATGCCGCATCAGGATCAGGCAGGAGAGCATGGCTACCGGAAAGGTGAACTGGGGCTTGAACCACCAGACGTAGAACGGTGCGATCAGCGCACTGATAATCGCCCCCAGCGAGGAATAGCCGCTCAGCAGCACGGTCAGGAGCCAGGTGCCGGTCATCAGGCCGGTCAGATCCCAACCGATAGGCGCGATGGCGCCAAACGCGGTAGCGACCCCTTTGCCGCCGTGGAAGCGAAAAAAAATCGGGTAAATATGGCCCAGACAGGCGGCGATGGCCGTCAGGCCGAGATACAGCGGTGAACTGCCCAGCGCGTAAGCGCCCCACACCGGCAGCATGCCTTTAAGAACGTCAAAAACCAGTACGGCAGCGGCCGCGGTTTTACCGCCGATGCGTAGCACATTGGTGGCGCCAGGGTTGCCGGAACCGTGTTCGCGCGGATCGGGCAAACCGGCGATGCGACAAATCAGAATCGCACTGGAGATCGAGCCACACAGATACGCGACGATAATCATTCCGGGCGCGATAACACTCATAAACGGCTTCCGTCCAATAAAGGTCGTTTTAAGTTCAGCATCTGTGGATAATACGCACTTTCTGCCGGAAGTGGTATCCGGCGGCGGCAAAAA
Organism: Dickeya sp. Secpp 1600; assembly: GCF_003049805.1. Taxonomy (NCBI): domain Bacteria; kingdom Pseudomonadati; phylum Pseudomonadota; class Gammaproteobacteria; order Enterobacterales; family Pectobacteriaceae; genus Dickeya; species Dickeya sp. Secpp 1600. The sequence goes on along the minus strand of NZ_CP023484.1, from coordinate 4,092,304 downwards.
CAGGGGATGACGTGATGGATATCGTGTTTATTGAAGAACTGAGCGTAATCACCACCATCGGTGTTTATGACTGGGAACAGACCATCCAGCAGAAGTTGATGTTCGATATCGAAATGGCCTGGGATAACCGCCCGGCCGCCGCCAGCGACGACGTAGCCGATTGCCTGAGCTATGCCGATGTCAGCGAGGCGGTGATTGAACTGGTCGCCGGCGGGCGATTTGCGCTGGTGGAGCGGGTGGCTGAAGAGGTGGCGGCCACACTGATGCAGCGCTTCGGCATTCCCTGGCTGCGGCTGAAGGTCAGCAAGCCCGGCGCGGTAGCGCAGGCGCGCAGCGTGGGCGTGGTGATTGAACGCGGCGTCCGTCCGTCAGCATGAATCGGTTGGCGATCATTTCGGCGCAAACACAGACCCTTCTTAAGGTAATCAAAAGATAATATCTCTATTTTAAGTTGGTCCCCAAAGCGTGGGACATCTTCGATGTGCTTTATACGTTGCGGCTTGCTGACGGCAAGGCCGCTTTTTTATGTGGCAGGTAGGGAGTTAACGGTCGATGGCGGATCTGCATTCGTTGCTGGTGGCGTTCATTCTTGGGGTGGTGGAAGGGCTCACCGAATTTCTGCCGGTGTCATCCACCGGGCATATGATCATTGTCGGTCACTGGCTGGGGTTCGAGGGCGACACCGCCAAGACCTTTGAAGTCATCATCCAGTTGGGGTCGATCCTGGCGGTGGTAGTGGTGTTCTGGCGGAGAATGTTCGGTTTGATCGGCATTCATTTCGGGCAACCGCCGCAGCATGAAGGGCGCGGCAAAGGCCATCTGACGCTGGCGCACATCGTGCTGGCGATGATCCCCGCCGTGGTATTGGGGCTGGTGTTGCATGACTTCATCAAGTCGCTGTTCAATCCGGTTACCGTGACTTACGCGCTGGTGGTCGGGGGCGTGCTGTTGCTGCTGGCGGAGTGGTTTAAACCGAAAAAAGCGAAGGCGGAAGGGCTGGATGACATCAGCTATCTTCAGGCGTTCCTGATTGGCTGTTTTCAGTGTCTGGCGCTGTGGCCGGGGTTCTCGCGTTCCGGCGCGACCATTTCCGGCGGGATGTTGGTCGGGGTCAATCGCTACGCGGCGTCCGAATTCTCCTTTATTCTTGCGGTGCCGATTATGCTGGGCGCGAGCGGGCTGGATTTGTACAAAAGCTGGCATTTCCTGTCGCTGTCCGACCTGCCGATGTTCGCTACCGGTTTCTTGACCGCGTTTGTGGTGGCGATGATCGCCATCAAGACTTTCCTGCAACTGATTAAGCGCATCTCTTTCGTGCCGTTCGCCATTTATCGCTTCATCGTGGCGGCCGTGGTGTGGCTGGTGCTGATGTAATGCCGCCGGGATGCACCGATGCATCCCGACGATAATGGTGTTATGTGCTTATGATGCCGGCCCGGCAGCTTCGGCGCGCCGGGCTTTCCATTGTTCCAACGCGGCGCAGCGACGGCGCTGCAACTCTTCCCTGATCGCGGCATGCTGGAATCCGGCCGCCACCACTTCCGCGCTGGTTATACTGCTGGCGGCAGCAAAGGCTTCACGCAGATAGTCTCCCTGCGGATAGGGCTGTTGCTCCAGTCCGGCCCGCCCGCGTGCGTCCGCCTCGCTGGCGAGGAGCAACTGTTCCAGACGCTGGGGTTTGCGCCAGACATCGATGGCGTCAAACAGCTTCAGCAGGGTTTTGGGCTGCAGTATCTGCACGGTGTGGACCACATCATGGTATTCGGCCACCAGACAGGCCAGATCGCGCAGCGCGTTAGGCACCCGCAATCGCTGGCACAAGGCCTCCACCAGCGGCACGCCGGCCGGGCCGTGACCATGATGGCGCGGCCACAGTTCCGGCGGCGTCAATCCTTTACCGAGATCGTGACACAGGGTGGCGAAGCGGATATCAAGCGCCGGGCTGAGGCGGGCGGCCATCGCCAGACTCATCATCACGTGGATGCCGGTGTCGATTTCCGGATGCCATTGGGCGGGAGCCGGCACGCCGTAAAGACTGTCGACTTCGGGGAACAGCACCGCCAGCGCGCCGCAGTCGCGCAGCACCTGAAAATAGACCTGCGGATCCTGAGTGGCGAGGGCTTTTTCCGTTTCTTTCCACACCCGTTCCGGCGTCAGGAAATCCAGCTCGCCGTTGCGGGTCATCGTCTGCATCAGGTTCAGGGTTTCTTCGGCAATCAGAAAACCGAGGTGGGCATAACGGGCGGCGAAGCGCGCGACCCGCAGCACCCGCAGCGGATCTTCGCTGAAGGCGCCGGATACATGGCGCAGGAGCCGATTTTGCAAATCACGCTGACCGTCGTAAGGGTCAATCAACCGCCCGTCTTCATCCTGCGCGATGGCGTTGATGGTCAGATCGCGCCGTTGCAGATCCTCTTCCAGCGTGATGTCCGGCGTAGCCTGGCAGGTAAACCCGGTATACCCATTGCCGGATTTGCGCTCGGTACGCGCCAGCGCATACTCCTCTTTGCTCTCCGGGTGCAGGAAAACCGGGAAATCCCGCCCGACCTGCTGGTAGCCTTGCTGCAACAGCATTTCCGGCGTGGCGCCGACCACCACCCAATCGCGTTCGGTGACCGGCCTGCCCAACAGGCCGTCGCGCACTGCGCCCCCTACAAGGTAAATCTTCAAACCCGGCTCCCGATGTTAGGCTGTGTCGATAATTGAAATAATAACCAACCGTAACCGAAATGATAGTTAACGATAATTTCGGTTATTGTTGATTAACATCCTCTCGAACACAACGGGGCGTCCGTGCGGCTGGCGAGCCGGTGTTCAGGTGTTACCCCATCCAACGGTCGTTCTTTTTGCGTCTGGGCAACAGGTGCGGCAACAGCAGCCCCAACACCAAACCACCGCCCGCCACGCCTCCGCCGTACATAAACCACTGCATGATCAGCGTGCGCTGCTTGTCGTCCAATTGCAGGTTGGCTACCTCAAGTTTTTTCTGCGCCACTTCCAACTGGGTTTTCAGCGCCTGATTTTCTTTTTGCAAAGAGGAAAGGGTACCGTCACTGGCGGCGACTTTCTGGCGCAGGTCGACGGTGCGCTGGTTCCAGTCCTGATCGACGCTGTTAAGCTTGTCCGTCAGCGTCTTGACCTGATTTTCCAGTTCCGGCACCCGGGTTTTCAGGCTGGGCGTCTGGCTGAGCTGGTCAAGCTGAATCCAGCTGGTGCGGCCTTTTTCGTCACGAATCTGTGCGTAACCGGCACCGTCGTTGGCGCTGATGAGCGTCACGGCTTCACCGGCATTCAACGTGCCGACGATACGATACTGGTTGCCCGGACCGCTGCGGGTGTAGGTGACAAGTTCATCGGAGATGTAGCGTTTTTCTTCCGCATGCAGGCCCAATGTTGTGGACAGGCCCAGGATCGCGGCAAGGAACAAGGGTAATTTATTCATCATATTCAATATATTAAGTTCATTGAGATTCTGCGGTTAGCGCGCCCAGTCTGACGATGCCGCCGGCAAACCTGAATGGGAACAGTCTTACTCTTGGTTTTGTAAACTTGGTTTTGTAAATCAGTGCGTTGGTTAATTCGTGATGAGGACTCAAGCATAGCCAAAATTCGGCGATGGCGAAAACCGGTTGCATACGCCTTGTGAGAACGCTCGCAGGGCGTTTGCGACGCCATGCCGCAAAAGTGGCAACCTGAGATAAAATGTTATTTACTGGCGACATTTCCGCAATATCCGGTAGTGCAAGACTATGAGCGAAGAGATCGAGTTAAAATTTATCATTCACCCCGATGCGGTGGAGACGGTCAAACAGGGCCTGAAAAACTGGCAGAGCGACGTGGGGCACAGCAACCATCTGCATACCCGTCAACTGGCGAATATTTATTACGAGACCGCCGACGCTTATCTGCGCCGGCATGGCATTGGGCTGCGTATCCGCGGTGAAAACGGCCGTTATGAGATGACGGTGAAGACCGCGGGGAAAGTGGTGGGCGGATTACATCAACACCCGGAATACAACGTGGATCTGCCCGGGCCGCAACTGGATATTCGTCTGCTGCCTGCGGAGATTTGGCCGGAGGATTGCGATATCGATGCGCTGGCTCTGGCGTTGCAGCCGCTGTTCAGCACCGATTTTCAGCGGGAAGCCTGGGTGGTGTCCCACCATCAGAGCCTGATTGAGATCGCCATTGATCAGGGCGAGGTCAGCGCCGGCGAATTCGTCGAACCGCTGTGCGAACTGGAACTGGAGCTGAAAAACGGTCGCACCGCGGATTTGCTGGCGTTCGCCAGCGAACTGGCCGACATCGGCGGCTTACGGCAAGGGAGCCTGAGCAAAGCCGCCCGCGGCTATCATCTGGCGAAAGGCAATCCGGCCCGGCCGCGCAGCGAGCTGGGTTTTCTGCCGGTGGAGCCGAAAATGACGCTCGATCAGGGCATTGCCGCCGGACTGGAATATGCGTTCAGTCACTGGCAATACCATGAGGAACTGTGGGCGCGCGGCGATAATGCGGCACGCCAGGCGTTGCTGGAAGCCGGCGCGATGATGCGGGAACTGCTGGTGCTGGTCGGGGGCGTGGTGCCGCGTAAGATAACCTCGGAATTCCGTGCGGCGTTGACCCATCTTGAAGAGGGGATCGAGCGTACGGAAACGGCGGGTACGCTCTGCTACAGCGCCGATTACCTGAAGGGCAAACTGATTCTGACCTCGTGGTTGGTAAAACACGGCTGGCGCGGCTACATGGACAACCGTGAGCTGATGCGGTTGCAGAGTTCCTGGAAGCGCTTTGCCGATATCATGATGAGCCGCGGGCTGGCTGAACTGAAAGCCGTATTCAGCCATGCGCTGGATGCGTTGCATTACGCCCAGCAATTGCCGCGCTTGCAGCGAGGCGTGTACGCCTTTTTGCTGCTGGGCGGCTCTTATCCGCCGGAGGAGGCCCACCGCTATCTGCAGCCGTGGCGTGAGCTGATGCAACTGATTGAAGCGCTGTCCGCCGGCCAGAGTATACCCAGCGAACTGGAGCACTGCCGCAAGCAGGTGCTCGAACAGCCGCCGTTCTGGCTGCACAGCGGCCAGTAATCCGCCTGTCGCGCTTCGGGGTTATCGCTTTTCCGGCACCGGCAAGGCGGATAACCCCGGTTCAACATTTTATTGAAGCTGCCTGACGGGGCAGCTGTGCAAGGATATCGCCATGACCTGTCATCCCGCATCGTTGTTTCCGCTGTCTGAACCACTGACCGAACAGGCGCGCCATGAGGCGGAACGTCTGTTGACTTCCGATCCGACGCCTCTGGCCGATGAGGCGATGGCAGTGCTGATTTGCAGCGAGTTCGTTAGCGACGCGCTGGCGCGCTATCCGGAGTGGCGGCAGGAGATGGTGCGGCAGCCGCCCCAGCCGGAAGAGTGGCGGCAGTATGCGGACTGGCTATCGCAGACGTTGAGCGGCGTCAGCGATGAAGCGGCGTTAATGCAGGCGCTGCGCCTGTTCCGCCGCCGCATCCTGACGCGCATCGCCTGGGGGCAATGGCTGCAGCTCAGCACCACCGTGCAGACATTGCAGCAACTGAGCGTTCTGGCGGAGGTGTTGATCGTCGCCGCCCGCCAGTGGTTGTATGACGCCTGCTGCCGCGAGTGGGGCACGCCGTGCAATGCGGCGGGCGAGCCTCAGCCATTGCTGATTCTGGGCATGGGCAAACTCGGCGGCGGCGAGCTGAATTTTTCCTCGGATATCGACCTGATTTTCGCCTATCCGGAAAACGGCCAGACCCGCGGCGGACGCCGGGAGCTGGATAACGCCCAGTTCTTTACCCGCCTCGGCCAGCGGCTGATCAAAGCGTTGGACCAGCCGACCGTGGACGGCTTCGTTTACCGGGTGGACATGCGCCTGCGGCCGTTTGGCGACAGCGGCCCGCTGGTGATGAGCTTCGCCGCGCTGGAAGATTACTATCAGGAACAGGGGCGCGACTGGGAGCGGTATGCGATGGTCAAAGCCCGATTGATGGGCGGCGATGACGACCATTACAGCCAGGAGTTGATCCGCATGTTGCGGCCGTTCGTGTTCCGCCGCTATATCGATTTCAGCGTGATTCAATCGCTGCGCAACATGAAGAGCATGATCGCCCGCGAAGTGCGGCGACGAGACCTGCGCAACAACATCAAGCTGGGAGCGGGCGGCATCCGCGAAGTGGAGTTCATCACCCAGGTGTTTCAACTGATTCGCGGCGGCCGCGAGCCCACGTTGCAGGGGCGCTCTCTGCTGCCGACGCTGACGCAGGTCGGCGAGCTGGGGCTGTTGACCCCGGCGCAGGCGGCTCAACTGCGCGAGGCTTATCTGTTTTTGCGTCGGCTGGAAAACCTGTTGCAATCAATCGCCGACGAACAAACGCAAACCCTGCCGGAAGACCCGCTTAATCAGGCGCGGCTGGCGTGGGGGATGCGCTGCGACGACTGGTTGCAACTGAGTGAACGCTTACATCAGCAGATGCATGCGGTGCGTGCGGTGTTCCATGAGCTGATTGGCGATGACGCGCCCGACGGCAGCGAAACCCCGGAACACAGCCATTACAGCAGCCTGTGGCAGGATGGCCTGGATAGTACCGACCTGGCGACGTTGGCGCCTGACCTGACCCCGGAGGTGTGCGAACGGCTGTTGGCGCGGGTGACGGATTTTCGCGCTGATTTATCCCGCCGTACCATCGGGCCGCGCGGGCGCGATGTGCTTGACCAACTGATGCCGGCGTTGCTGGCGCAGGCCTGCGGTCACGCCAACGCCGACGTCATCGTGGCGCGCCTGACGCCGCTGTTGCTGGGTATCGTCACCCGTACCACCTATCTGGAACTGTTGCTGGAGTCGCGCCCGGCGCTGACGCAACTGATTCGTCTGTGCGCCGTGTCGCCGATGATAGCCAGCCAGCTGGCGCGTTATCCGTTGCTGCTGGATGAACTGCTGGACCCGGCTAGCTTGTACCAACCGACCGCGCTGAATGCGTACGCCGACGAATTGCGTCAATACCTGATGCGCGTGCCGGAAGAGGACGAAGAGCAGCAACTGGAAGCGTTGCGTCAGTTCAAGCAGGCGCAGCATCTGCGCATCGCGGCGGCGGATATTGTCGGCGCGCTGCCGGTCATGAAAGTGAGCGATCACTTAACTTATCTGGCGGAGGCGATCATCGCCGCCGTGGTACAGCAGGCGTGGAACCAGATGGTGGCGCGTTACGGCCAGCCTGCCCACCTGCATTCTCATTCCGGGCGCGGGTTCGCCGTGGTGGGGTACGGCAAGCTGGGCGGCTGGGAGTTGGGCTACAGTTCCGACCTTGATCTGGTGTTCCTGATCGATTGCCCGGATAACGTGGCGACCGATGGCGAACGCAGCATCGACGGCCGTCAGTTCTATTTGCGGCTGGCCCAGCGCGTGATGCACCTGTTCAGCACCCGCACCTCGTCCGGCATCTTGTATGAGGTCGACGCCCGTTTAAGGCCATCGGGAGCGGCGGGGATGCTGGTGAGCACCGTGGCGGCGTTCGAGGATTATCAGCGCAATGAAGCCTGGACCTGGGAACATCAGGCGCTGGTGCGCGCCCGGGTGGTGTATGGCGAACCCGCTATTCAGCAGCAGTTTGAGCAGATTCGCCAGCGGATTCTGTGTCGTGAGCGCGATGGCGATGCGCTGCGTACCGAAGTGCGGGAAATGCGGGAAAAAATGCGTCAGCACCACGCCAGCAAAGACCCGGGGTTTGATATCAAGGCCGACGCCGGCGGTATCACCGATATTGAGTTCATCGCCCAGTATCTGGTGCTGCGTTACGCGGCGCAGGAGCCGCGGCTGACGCGCTGGTCCGATAACGTGCGCATTCTGGAACTGCTGGCCCGCCACGGCGTGATGGCGGAAGAAGAGGCTGACGCTTTACGGCTGGCTTACATCACCCTGCGCGATGAAATCCATCATCTGGCGTTGCAGGAACTGCCCGGCCGCGTTGGTCAGGATCGTTTCAGCGCCGAGCGGCGGCAGGTGCAACAGAGCTGGCAAAAGTGGCTGGAGTGAGACGCGCCGCGCAAAACGGCCCACCAGGGCGCTGTGGCTACCCGGTGAGTGTGGTAGTTGAGTGTGATGGTGTGGTAGTTGAATGTGATAGTATAGCGCGCGTTAAAAATGAACCTGTTTTTGGAGCCAGGGAATGAAAGTAACGCTACCTGATTTTCGCCACGCCGGTGTTCTGGTTGTGGGTGACGTAATGCTGGACCGCTACTGGTACGGCCCGACCAGCCGTATTTCGCCGGAAGCGCCGGTGCCGGTGGTCAAGGTGGATACCATCGAAGAACGTCCCGGCGGCGCGGCCAACGTGGCGATGAACATCGCCGCGCTGGGAGCGGGTTCGCGTCTGGTGGGGTTGACCGGCATCGATGATGCCGCCCGCGCCCTGAGCGCCAAACTGAACGAAGTCAACGTCAAATGCGACTTCGTTTCCGTTCCCACCCATCCGACCATCACCAAGCTGCGTGTGCTGTCGCGCAACCAGCAACTGATCCGCCTCGACTTTGAGGAAGGGTTCGACAGCGTCGATCCGCAGCCGATGATTGAACGCATCCAGCAGGCATTGCCGAAAATCGGCGCGCTGGTGCTGTCCGACTACGCCAAAGGGGCGCTGGTGCATGTACAGAGCATGATCCAGACCGCCAGAGCCGCCGGCGTGCCGGTGCTGATCGACCCGAAAGGCACCGATTTCAACCGTTATCGCGGTGCGACTCTGCTGACGCCGAACCTGTCTGAGTTCGAAGCGGTGGCTGGGCGCTGCAAAGATGAAAACGATCTGGTGGAACGCGGCGTGAAGCTGCTGGCGGAGCTGGATCTGTCTGCGCTGCTGGTCACCCGTTCCGAGCAGGGCATGACGTTGCTGCAACCGGGCAAAGCGCCGTTGCATCTGCCGACGCAGGCGCAGGAAGTGTATGACGTCACCGGCGCCGGCGATACCGTAATTGGCGTGCTGGCGGCGGCGCTGGCGGCGGGCAAACCGCTGGAGGAAGCCTGCTTCCTGGCCAACGCGGCGGCCGGCGTGGTGGTCGGCAAACTCGGTACTTCGACGGTAACGCCGATCGAGCTGGAAAACGCCATTCGCGGCCGTGCCGACACCGGCTTTGGCGTCATGACCGAAGCACAGCTGAAAGACGCGGTGGCGCTGGCGCGTCAGCGTGGCGAAACGGTGGTCATGACTAACGGGTGTTTCGATATTCTGCACGCCGGACACGTCTCCTATCTGGCTAATGCGCGCCGTCTGGGCGATCGCCTGATTGTGGCGGTGAACAGCGATGACTCCACCAAACGCCTGAAAGGGCCGAGCCGTCCGGTCAATCCGCTGACGCAGCGTATGATCGTGCTGGGCGCGCTGGAAGCCGTGGACTGGGTGGTGCCGTTCGAGGAAGACACGCCGCAACGCCTGATTAGCGAAGTCCTGCCGGATATTCTGGTGAAGGGCGGCGACTACAAGCCGGAAGACATCGCCGGCAGCAAGGAAGTATGGGCCAATGGCGGCGAGGTGCGGGTGCTGAACTTTGAAGACGGCTGCTCGACCACCAATATCATCAACACCATCAAAGCCAGAGACTGACGGGCGCGCTTATGTTGGAAAAAGAGTCGAAGCCTGCCGACGATATCTCCACCGTGTCGGTGCAGATTGAAGCGCTGCGCGCTCAACTGCGCTATCACGAGTACAAATATCATGTCGAGGATGCGCCGGAAATTCCCGACGCGGAATACGACAAGCTGATGAATGCGCTGAAAACGCTGGAGCAGGTGCATCCTGAACTGGTGACGCCCGATTCGCCGACCCAGCGGGTCGGCGCTGCGCCGCTGGATGCGTTTGACACGATAGCGCATGAAGTGCCGATGCTGTCGCTGGATAACGTCTTCGACGAGACCAGTTTTCTGGCGTTCAGCAAACGTATCAACGACCGTCTGAAAAATGATGGCGAGTTGGCATTTTGCTGTGAACTGAAGCTCGACGGTCTGGCGGTCAGCCTGCTGTATGAAAACGGTCTGTTGGTGCGCGCGGCGACGCGCGGCGATGGCACCACCGGCGAGAATATTACCGCCAATATTCGCACCGTCGGCGCGATTCCGTTGCGTCTGCGCGGCGACAACATCCCGGAACGGCTTGAAGTGCGCGGCGAAGTGTTCATGAAACACAAGGGATTCGAAGCCCTGAATGAGGAAGCGCGCCGTACCGGCGGCAAGGTGTTCGCCAACCCGCGGAATGCCGCGGCCGGTTCGTTGCGTCAACTGGACCCGCGCATCACCGCTACCCGCCCGTTGACCTTTCTGTGCTATGGCGTTGGGATGGTGGAAGGCGGAACCCTGCCGGACACCCACTGGCAGCGGCTGATGCAGTTCCGGGACTGGGGGCTGCCGGTCAGCGACCGCATCCGCCTGTGTACCGGCAGCGATGCGGTGCTGGATTTCTACCGTCAGGTGGAACAGGAACGCGAGACGCTGGGGTTCGACATCGACGGCGTGGTGATTAAGGTCAACGAGCTGACGCTGCAGGAACGGCTGGGGTTTGTCGCTCGTGCGCCGCGCTGGGCGGTGGCGTTCAAGTTCCCGGCGCAGGAGCAGTTGACCTGGCTGCGCGACGTTGAATTTCAGGTCGGCCGTACCGGCGCGATTACGCCGGTGGCGCGGCTGGAGCCGGTCGCCGTCGCCGGGGTGGTGGTCAGCAACGCCACGCTGCACAATGCCGATGAAATCGAGCGTCTGGGGATTCAGATTGGCGACCGGGTTGCAGTAAGACGCGCCGGCGATGTGATCCCGCAGATTGTCAGCGTGGTGCTGTCCGAGCGCCCGGCGGATGCCCGCCCGGTGGTGTTTCCTGAGCAGTGCCCGGTGTGCGGTTCAGAATTGGAGCGGGTAGACGGCGAAGTGGTGACCCGTTGCACCGGCGGCCTGTTCTGCGGCGCGCAGCGTAAAGAAGCGTTGAAGCACTTCGTTTCCCGTCGCGCGCTGGATGTGGAAGGGATGGGCGATAAGATTATCGACCAACTGGTGGAGAAAGAGTACGTCAAGACGCCGGCGGACCTGTTTCGCCTGAGCGCTGGTATTCTTACCGGACTTGACCGTATGGGGCCGAAATCGGCGCAGAATCTGGTGAATGCGCTGAATAAAGCCAAATCCACCACCTTTGCCCGTTTCCTGTATGCGTTGGGGATCCGCGATGTCGGTGAGGCGACCGCCGCCAGTCTGGCGTCGCATTTCGGTACGCTGGAGGCATTGCAGTCCGCCGATCTGGAGGCGCTACAGCAGGTGCAGGACGTCGGCATCGTGGTGGCGACCCATGTGCGTAATTTTCTTGATGAAGCGCACAATCAACAGGTGATTCAGGACTTGATCAGCGAGAGTATTGGCATTCACTGGCCGGCCCCGGTAGTGGTGGATGTTGAGGCTTCGGATAGCCCGTTCGCCGGAAAAACCGTGGTATTGACCGGCTCGCTGACGCTATTATCCCGTGACGAAGCCAAAGATCGCCTCACGGCGTTGGGGGCGAAGGTCAGCGGCAGCGTGTCGAAGAAAACCGATCTGGTGATCGCGGGCGAAGCGGCCGGTTCCAAGCTGACCAAAGCGCAGGAGCTGGGCATTGAGGTCATCGATGAAGCGGAAATGATGCGCCTGCTGGGGTGAGGGGAACATGGAAAAAGCGGATCTGCTGGCGATAGCCAATACGCCGATGCCTTTTGGCAAATACAAAGGCCGGATGCTGATCGACTTGCCGGAAGAGTATCTCCTCTGGTTCGCCCGCAAGGGCGAATTCCCGGTCGGGCGGTTAGGGGAGCTGATGCAGATTACGCTGGCGATCAAGATGGAAGGGTTGCAGGGGCTGGTTAAGCCGCTGCGCCGTCCCCAGCCCTGATACATTGTGGTTCGAATGGGTTGTGCTCTGGAACGTTATCATCTGGGCAGGTTGTTATCAGATTGAGGTTGTCATGGCAGGAGTCCACCGCCGATGATCTCACCGCTTCGCTGTTCTCTGGCGTCTCTATTATTCACGCTGCCTGCCGTATCGAGTCCCCTGAAATAAAAAAGCACCATTAATCCTCTCGATAATGATGCTTTGTTCATGCCAGACAATAATCAGTCAGCTACAGGATTAGATGTAGATATTGATGCTGTTCTCATCCGTCGGCGCGTTGACGCCTTCCTGAGGTTTGGTCGATTGCACTGATGACGATACATCAGACTGTTGGGACTGAGACTGCTGCGTTTTCTGCTGCTGCAACTGCTGAATCTGTGCCTGCAACTGCTGGATTTGCGCCTGAATCAGTACCTGCTGTTGTTTATAAACTTCCTGCTGATTTGCATCCTGGGTTGATGCCAGCTGTGTCGCCAGTTTTGTCGCCTGCTGAGTCAACTTCTGGATCTGTTGATTGAGCTGGGCGATCTGCTGATCAACGCTGGTACCGCTGCTGCCCGAGGATGCAGAGACGGCTGATGTTGCCGAGCCGATAGAGCTTGCCATAAATTCCTCCTGAAAATAGCCATAGTGGCTATGCCGTTATCGACATAGCCCAGCTGCATCCTTACTGGCTTTTCGCTTTCCTGACGATAAACATACAAATACATCAGGATAATAACATCCCGTCAGATGTAGGTATCGATTGTGCGATCGGATGAAAGCGGGTTGGTCTTTTCCTGTTTCTCGGTCTGCGAAGAGACAGCGTCAGTCGCTGATTGTGATTGCTGCTGCGCTTTCTGTTGCTGCAGTTGCTGAATCTGCTGCTGTAATTGCTGGATTTGCGCCTGGACCATTTTTTGTTGCTGCTGCAACAATTGGCGTTCTTCATCGCTCTTGGCTTCGAGCATTTTCGCCACAGTTTTACTCAGATCTTTGGTCAAGGTCTGAATCTGTTTGGTGAGTTGCATGATCTTTTGCTCAATGCCTGCAGTGCTGGTACCTGCTGATCCTGAGGCCGCTGATGTTGCTGAACCGACGGAACTTACCATACCTACCTCCTTTGCTTCCTGAGAAATAATCTACTTCCTAAGAATGATCACACCTGCGATATGGCTATCGGCACCGCTCTCTGGTGACTTTAGCGTCCTTTGTGCCGCTTCCCTAAAAAAGCAAAACCCGCTGTCTGGCAGCGGGCTTGGTTATTCGGTTTCACGCTCTTGACCAATCAAATGTAAATATCGATCGCATGTTCGGCAGACGGACGATTGACGCCTTCAACCGGCTTGACCAGCGGTTTGCTTTCCTGCGGCGGCGGCACTTGCTGAGTCTGCAACTGTGCGATTTGGCCTTGCATCACCACAATCTGAGCCTGCATCGACTGCTGCTGTCCGTTAATCGTGGTTTCCTGCTGCTTTTTAGTGCTCTCGCCCGATGTCTCGGCGGCTTTCAGGTTTTGCAGATTGCGATCGGAAACCTTCTGTTCAGTGTTGGTTTCGACGCTGGTGGATGCTGGCACCGGCATCACTGCAAACGCAGAGCTGGTAATTGGACTCAGCATACATCCTCCTGATTATGTCGTCTGGGCAGGGGACTGTCCCTGCTATCTTTATTATCGGCACCTGGCGCGATCTTATGAGTGATTATTAACCAAAAAGCGAATTCTATCTACCCTTTGTTCGGGGCGAGGCGTAAAGAATTGTATCTTTACGCCAACCATTATTTCCCGTAGACATTAATCGCATCGGTCAACCGCAGAGCCTGTCTGCTGAGGCAGGTGGCGAACTCGGCTGACTGATCGACCATGCCGGTATTGCCGGCGGTCATTTGCTCGATTTGGGCAATCGAGTCGTTGATCAGCGACAGCGCGGCGGTTTGTTCGCGGGTGGCGTTGCTGATCTCGCTGATCATGGTCGCGACCTGTTGCACGTCGTTGACGATGTCCTGAATATGCTGACCGGCTTTGTCCACCAGCGCGCTGCCGTTTTCAACGCTGGTCATGTTGGCGTCGATCAGCGTTTTGATTTCGCGGGCGGCAGACGCGGAATGTTGCGCCAGGCTGCGTACTTCCGCCGCCACGACGGCAAAGCCGCGTCCTTCCACACCGGCCCGCGCCGCTTCCACCGCGGCATTGAGCGCCAGAATGTTGGTCTGAAACGCGATGCTGTCGATGACGCCGATGATATCGACGATTTTGCGGCTGGCGTTTGAAATCGCCTCCATCATACCCACCGCTTCAGCCATGATATCGCCGCCTTTACCAGCGGACAGGCTGGCGTTTTGCGCCATATTGGTCGCCTGCGTGGCGGTGTCCGCGCTCTGTTGAACCGCGACGGTAATCTGCTCGATGGCTGCCGCTGTCTGTTGCAGATTGGCGGAGGTTTCCTCGGTACGCGCGCTCAGATCGCCGTTGCTGTCGGCCAGTTGCTGGCTGACGCTGTTGATGCCCGCGACCTGCGTGCCGACGTCGTCCACCAGCGAATGCAGGTTCAGCCCGAACTGATTGACCACCCGCAGCAGCAGGCCGATTTCATCCACCCGGTTGAGGTGGATACTGTCCGCCCGACGGCCGGACACCACCTGTTGCGCCTGGCGCAGAATCAAACGCAGCGGATGCGCGATTTGCCGTTGCAGAAATCGATCGAGCGCTACCATCAATAGCAGGGTGGCGACCATCGACGTTGCGGCGCCGAAACCCAGTAAGATCAGCGCCAGCGGCACCAGACCGCCAAGCAGAACGGCCAGCCGTAACCGCGAGCGCACCGATAGCCGCTGGAACAGGGACAGAACCGAGAACAGACCGGTCCGGACCACCAGCCCTTTATAAAACCGGATATGGCGGGCCTGCTTATTCTGTACCGCTTCGTACAAGGGTTCCGCAGCCTGAATTTCTTCCGCTTTGGGGGTATTGCGCACCGAAATATAACCGGCGAGCTGATTGTGGTGATAAACCGGCGTGACGTTGGCGCGTACCCAGTAATGATCGCCGTTCTTGCGACGGTTTTTGACCAGACCGGTCCAGCTGTCTCCCTGCTGCAGCGTGTACCACATGTCGGCGAAGGCTTCGATGGGCATATCCGGATGACGCACGATATTGTGCGCCGTTCCCATCAATTCGTCTTCATCAAAACCGCTGACGCGAATAAAGGCGGAATTGGCGTAAGTGATGTGGCTTTTAACATCCGTGGTCGACATTAATGTGGTGTTGTCATCCAACAGGTATTCCTGTTGTGTAATAGGTGCATTAACCCTCATTGGAAACCCCGATGCTGTGTATCAGTAATATATCGTGAGAATAGAAGGGCCGACGTGTGAGCACGGCCTGATTAATCACACGGGCTGAGAGGTGTGTTGAATAATCGTTTTTATTTTTTTAACGCAAAGTTAAAAGATGCGAAAAAAAGGGCGCTTTAAAATTCAAAGCATCCCTGCGTAAAGTTGTTCCATTTTTTTGTAAGGGGGAATTTATGCTTTGCGTCTTTGTGTTGTCAATCAAATCATTTTTTGAGCAGCGTTTTTTTTACCTTCTTTGAGTTTATTAAATATTGTTCGATTTTTTCTTAAACTTAGGATTACAATAAAAACGTTTTATTAACAGCAATAACGAAAAAGTGCGTTATAAAAATAAAAGGCAATAATGCGAATTATTAAGTGAAATTAAATGGTGACTCAATGAAAGGAACGGCGGGTTATTTTCTGTCGTAAATAAATTTACGTAGATGATATCTCTAATTAATGTCGGCGGATTAAAAGGCGACGGGCGGAAAATATTTTAAAACGTTCGCCGCCGGATGAACCATCCGGCGGCGAACAGGGCGATTTACGTCTAACTGCGTATATCAGGTCACCGGCGCCGGGTTGAACACCGACAGGGCGTTGTGCAGACCCCATTGATCGGACCAGGTTTTTTTCTTGCCGCTGGCGATATCCAGAATAAAGCGGAACAACTGCCAGCCCACATCCTCAATAGTGGCTTCGCCGGTGGCGATGGTGCCGGCGTTGATATCCATCAGGTCATGCCAGCGTTCCGCCAGCGCCGTGCGGGTCGCCATCTTGATAACCGGTACGGCTTTCAACCCGTAAGGGGTGCCGCGTCCGGTGGTGAATACCTGTACCGTGATGCCGGAAGCCAGTTGCTGGGTACCGCACACAAAGTCGCTGGCGGGCGTGGCCGCGTAAATCAGGCCGCGTTTGGTCGGGCGCTGACCCGGCGACAGCACTTCGACAATCGCGCTGGTGCCGGATTTGGCGATTGAACCCAGCGCTTTTTCCACCACGTTGGCCAGGCCGCCTTTCTTGTTGCCGGGAGACGGGTTGGCGCTGCGGTCGGTTTTGCCGCTGTCCAGATAATCGTCATACCAGGCCATCTCTTCCAGCAGGCGTTTACCCACCTCTTCATTGATGGCGCGCGGCGTGAGCAGATGGATGGCGTCGCGGACCTCGGTGACTTCGGAAAACATCACCGTGGCGCCGCAGCGCACCAGCAGATCGGAGGCGAATCCCACCGCCGGGTTAGCGGTTACGCCGGAAAAGGCGTCGCTGCCGCCGCACTGCATGCCGACCACCAGTTCGGAAGCCGGCACCGTTTCGCGCTGACGGCGGTTGAGCTGTTGCAGATGTTTATCCGCCATGCTCAGGATGTCGTCCACCATAGATTTGAAACCGACATGATGTTCATCCTGCAGCCGCACGATACTGGTGTCGTCCAGTGAAATGGCCTGTACATCCGGCGTACCCTGCAGCAGACGTTCCGGCTGGAGTTTTTCGCAGCCCAGCCCGACCACCAGCACTTCGCCGCCGAAATTTGGGTTCAGCGCCAGGTTATGGATGGTGCGAATCGGCACTACCGCGGCCGGGGCATTGATCGCCACGCCGCAGCCGTACAGATGGTTCAGCGCTACCACGCCGTCCACGTTGGGGTAACGGGGCAACAGGTCGCGTTCGATCAGCGTGACGACATAATCCACCACGCCGGCGACGCAGTGTACGCTGGTGGTGATGCCAAGCAGGTTTTTGGTGCCGACGCTGCCGTCCGGGTTACGGTAGCCTTCAAAGGTATAACCTTCCAGCGGCGGCAGAGACGGTGGAACCCGGGTCGCCAGCGGCAAGGTTTCCAGCGCCGGGGCGTTGGGCAATTCCACCAGAGATTCATCGATCCAACTGCCGCGGGCGATGTCTCTGAGGGCGTAGCCGATGATTTCGCCATAACGGACGATGGAGTCGCCGAGGGCGATATCGCTTAATGCCACTTTGTGGCCCTGTGGTACGTGCTCTTTCAGTTCCAGGCCGCAGTTGAATCGGGTGCCGGCTTTCAGGCCGTTATTGTTAACGACAATGGCAACATTGTCAGACTCATGGACCTTGATATAAAGCGGCCGCTCACTGGCCACACCCTTGTTTGTGTTATCTGACATGGTGCTAACCTTTATTATGTTATACCCGTCATGCATCAGGTTGCCGGGATGTCGGCGGCGCTACCGGCCCGTACTCAGGCCTGCCGCCCACCGAGTTCAAATCGGCTCGCGCCGGTTTGTCACTTACCTCAGCCGCTGACTGCGATAAGTTCCCTGGGAGTTCACTCGGTCGCCGCGTTACAAGGCTCGTTATGAGCCTTGCCCTGAAGGGCCAACGCGAACGTTTTGTCCTGCAACCCGAATTATTGGGGTATATAACGCTGGTTAAAGTTATAACGCGCGGTTTATTTTCACTGCTGCTAATAATGACTTTGCTCGGCACCAGTATAGGGGAGCTTTCCTCATCCGGGCATTATGCAATTGACTGACATCCTGATGCGCTGTGCTTAATTTCTCTGGCGAAGAAACAACATGCAGTGAGACTTGTCACATTATTCCGTTCCCCTGTCTTTTCCCGCCTTATCGACACCGTCGCGCCCTGTGACCAGAACGACAAAAAACGGCGTTTTCGTGAAATGACTCCCAATTCGTTAGGCGATTGCAAGAATCCGTGTTGGTGATGATGGTAATTGTTGGGCGCTTGTCCAGTGAGGCTCCCAGGGCCGCCCTTTATAATTCTCCCCAGAAGTCGAAGAGGTCTCGTGGTTTATTTTTGCTGTTCTGTTTGTTCCTTTGCTCAGGTTTCAAACCATTACCGACTCTTGATTTCATTCTGGTAACCCAACCCTACATTGTGTTGTTATTCGGAATGAATGAGCTAACCGCTATCTGAAAGTAGGAGTTCATCATGAATACCGTCAGCACAGCAGCAGGCGTATTACAAAAGAAAACCAACGCCCGTTACTGGATTGTCGTGATGCTGTTTATCGTCACGTCATTCAACTATGGCGACCGCGCCACGATCTCCATCGCCGGTTCCGCCATGTCCAAAGAGATTGGTCTTGATGCCGTGGGCATGGGCTATATCTTCTCCGCGTTTTCCTGGGCTTATGTCATAGGCCAAATCCCCGGCGGCTGGCTGCTTGACCGCTTCGGTTCCAAGCGGGTCTACTTCTGGAGTATTTTCACCTGGTCGCTGTTTACCCTGTTGCAAGGGTTCGTGGATCTGTTCCACGGTTCAGCCATTGTGATTTCACTGTTTATGCTGCGTTTTATGGTGGGATTGTGTGAATCCCCGTCCTTCCCTGGTAACAGCCGTATCGTTGCGGCCTGGTTCCCGGCGCAGGAACGCGGCACCGCTGTCGCCATCTTCAACTCCGCACAGTATTTCGCCACCGTTATCTTCGCTCCCATCATGGGCTGGCTGACGCACGAAGTAGGTTGGGCGCACGTGTTCTGGTTCATGGGCGGTCTTGGCATGATCATCAGCTTCCTGTGGCTGAAAGTGATTCACGACCCGAAAGATCACCCGAGCGTGAACAAGGCGGAACTGGAGTACATCGAAGCGGGCGGCGCGCTGGTCAATATGGATGCGGCGGCGACTAAAAAAGAGGTCGCCCGCGGCGAGAAATGGCACCAGATTAA
The DNA here is from genome assembly GCF_003049805.1 of Dickeya sp. Secpp 1600. Lineage (NCBI taxonomy): Bacteria > Pseudomonadati > Pseudomonadota > Gammaproteobacteria > Enterobacterales > Pectobacteriaceae > Dickeya > Dickeya sp. Secpp 1600. The sequence continues at coordinate 4,073,431 of NZ_CP023484.1, read as the reverse complement.
GCAATTACTGACTTCCCGCATGATGATGGGGATTTATCTTGGTCAATACTGCATCAATGCGCTGACTTACTTCTTTATCACCTGGTTCCCGGTGTATCTGGTGCAGGCTCGCGGCATGTCGATTCTGAAAGCCGGCTTTGTGGCCTCTATCCCGGCGATCTGCGGTTTTGTCGGCGGCGTACTGGGCGGGGTGATTTCCGACTTCCTGATGCGTCGTACTCAGTCACTGACTGTCGCGCGTAAAACGCCGATTGTGCTGGGTATGCTGCTGTCCATGTCGATGGTGATTTGTAACTACGTCACCACGGAATGGGTGGTGATTGCGGTGATGGCGGCAGCCTTCTTCGGTAAAGGCATCGGCGCGCTGGGTTGGGCGGTAATGGCGGATACGGCGCCGAGGGAAATCAGCGGCCTGAGCGGCGGTCTGTTCAACATGTTCGGCAACATCTCCGGCATTGTGACCCCGATTGCCATCGGTTACATCGTCGGTAGCACCGGCTCTTTCAACGGCGGCCTGATTTATGTCGGTATCCATGCGCTGGTGGCGATTCTGAGCTTCCTGTTCATCGTGCAGGATATTAAACGTATCGAATTGAAACCTTATCAATCCCGCTGATGCAGGGTAAGGACGTGACTATGAGCAGTACGCAAGATTCCCCCGTCATTACCGACATGAAAGTCATCCCCGTCGCGGGCTATGACAGCATGTTGCTCAACATTGGCGGTGCGCACGGGGCGTATTTCACCCGCAACATCGTGATTCTGAAAGACAACGCCGGGCACACCGGCGTAGGTGAAGCGCCGGGCGGCGAGGTGATTTACAACACGCTGACGGCGGCAATCCCACAGGTGGTGGGGGCGCAGGTGGCGCGCATGAACCATCTGGTGCATCAGGTTCACAAAGGCAACCAGTCTTCGGATTTCGACTCGTTCGGCAAAGGCGCCTGGACGTTCGAATTGCGGGTCAACGCTGTCGCCGCACTGGAAGCCGCCCTGCTGGACCTGCTGGGTCAGCACCTGAATGTACCGGTGGCCGAGTTGCTGGGGCCGGGCAAGCAGCGCGACGAGGTGACGGTGCTTGGTTACCTGTTCTACATCGGCGATCGCACCAAAACCGATCTGCCCTACCTTGAAGGCGAGCAGGGCAAGCATCCGTGGTATCACCTGCGTCACCAAAAGGCGATGGACAGCGAGGCGGTGGTGCGGCTGGCGGAAGCGGCGGCCGATCGCTACGGCTTCAAAGACTTCAAACTGAAAGGCGGCGTACTGCCGGGCGAACTGGAAGTCGACGCCGTCAAGGCGCTGAAAAAACGTTTTCCGGATGCCCGTATCACGGTGGACCCGAACGGCGCCTGGCTGCTGGACGAAGCGATTGGCTTGTGCAAGGACCTGAACGGCGTGCTGACTTACGCCGAAGACCCGTGCGGCGCCGAGCAGGGTTTCTCCGGCCGCGAGGTGATGGCGGAATTCCGCCGCGCCACCGGTTTGCCGGTCGCCACCAACATGATTGCCACCAACTGGCGTGAAATGAACCATGCCGTGATGCTGCAGGCGGTGGATATTCCGCTGGCGGATCCGCATTTCTGGACCATGCACGGTGCGGTGCGGGTGGCGCAACTGTGTGACGAGTGGGGATTGACCTGGGGTTGCCACTCCAACAATCACTTCGATATTTCGCTGGCGATGTTTACCCATGTGGGCGCCGCGGCGCCCGGTAAACCGACCGCCATCGACACCCATTGGATCTGGCAGGAAGGTCAGCATCTGACCAAAGAACCGCTGCAGATTGTGAACGGCAAAATCAAGGTGCCGGAACGCCCGGGGCTGGGTATCGAGCTGGATATGGAACAGGTGATGAAAGCTCATGAGCTACACAAGAAACTGCCGAGCGGCGCGCGTAATGACGCGGCGGCCATGCAGTACCTGATCCCCGGCTGGAAATTTGATCGCAAGCGCCCGGTGTTCGGACGCGAGTTACCTAAGAATTCAACGTTTTAACAGAAGGAAACTATCATGACGTCGCAAAGTTCCACCCCGGTTATTACCAGTATGCAGGTGATCCCTGTCGCCGGGCACGACAGCATGTTGCTGAACCTCAGCGGAGCGCACGCGCCGTACTTCACCCGTAATATCGTGATCCTCCAGGACAATGCGGGCCATACCGGCGTGGGTGAAATCCCTGGCGGCGAGAAAATCCGCCAGACGTTGGAAGATGCCGCTGCGCTGGTAGTGGGTAAAACGCTGGGCGAATACAAAAACGTGATGACCGCGGTGCGTAACCAGTTCGCCGACCGCGATGCCACCGGCCGCGGTCTGCAAACGTTCGACCTGCGCACCACCATTCACGTGGTGACGGGAATCGAAGCCGCGATGCTGGACCTGCTGGGTCAATTCCTGAACGTGCCGGTGGCGGCGTTGCTGGGCGATGGTCAGCAGCGTGACGCGGTGGAGATGCTGGGTTATCTGTTCTACATCGGCGATCGCAACAAGACCGACCTGCCGTACCAGAATCAGTCGAATGAAAAATGCGACTGGTATCGCCTGCGCCACGAAGAGGCGCTGACGCCGGAAACGGTAGTGCGTCTGGCGGAAGCGGCGTACGAAAAATACGGCTTCAACGATTTCAAACTGAAAGGCGGCGTGCTGGCCGGCAGCGAAGAGGCCGAAGCGGTCACCGCGCTGGCTAAACGCTTCCCGCAGGCGCGCATTACGCTGGACCCGAACGGCGCCTGGTCGCTGAACGAGGCGATTGGTCTTGGCAAACAACTGCGCGGCGTGCTGGCTTACGCCGAGGACCCGTGCGGCGCCGAACAGGGCTTCTCCGGCCGTGAAGTGATGGCGGAATTCCGCCGCGCCACCGGGCTGCCCACCGCCACCAACATGATCGCCACCGACTGGCGTCAGATGGGCCACACTATTTCCCTGCAGTCGGTGGATATTCCGCTGGCGGACCCGCACTTCTGGACCATGCAGGGGTCGGTGCGCGTGGCGCAGATGTGCCACGAGTGGGGATTGACCTGGGGCTCGCATTCCAACAACCACTTCGATATTTCGCTGGCGATGTTCACCCACGTGGCTGCCGCCGCGCCGGGTCGGATTACCGCCATTGATACCCACTGGATCTGGCAGGAAGGTAATCAGCGTTTGACCAAAGAGCCGTTACAGATCGTCGGCGGCATGGTCGAAGTGCCGAAGAAACCGGGTCTGGGCGTCGAACTGGATATGGATCAGGTGATGAAGGCCCATGAGCTGTATAAAAACATGGGGCTGGGGGCGCGTAACGACGCCGTCGGCATGCAGTACCTGATCCCCAACTGGACGTTTGATAACAAACGTCCTTGCCTGGTTCGCTAATCCATCGCTGTTCGTTAATTATCGACAGTCGTTAATTGAGGTGCGCCGCCTCATCCGGGGCGGCGAGGTAAAGAGTAAGGACAAAACATGAAGACGCCACTGTTGCCTAACCAATTTCGCCAGGATTTACAGCAGGGGAAAACCCTGATCGGTTGCTGGTGCGCGCTGGGTAATCCTATTTCCACCGAGGTATTGGGACTGGCCGGGTTTGACTGGCTGGTACTGGACGGCGAGCACGCGCCGAACGATATCAACACCTTTATCCCGCAACTGATGGCGCTGAAAGGCAGCCACAGCGCGCCGGTGGTACGTCCGCCCTGCAATGAGCCGGTGATCATCAAGCGATTGCTGGATATTGGTTTCTACAACTTCCTGATCCCGTTTGTGGAAAGTGAAGAAGAGGCGATTCGCGCCGTGGCGTCGACCCGTTATCCGCCGGCCGGTATTCGCGGCGTGTCGGTCGGTCATCGCAGCAACGCCTACGGCACCGAACCGAACTATTTCGCCACCATTAACGACAACATCACCGTGCTGGTGCAGATCGAAACGCAGGAAGGGGTGGACAACCTGGACGCGATCGCCGCGGTGGACGGCGTTGACGGTATTTTCGTCGGCCCGGGCGACCTGTCGGCCGCGCTGGGGTATCTGGGGCAGCCCAACCACCCGGAAGTGCAGAAAGTGATTCGCCATATTTTTGAACGCGCGGCCGCCCACGGTAAGCCGAGCGGCATTCTGGCGCCGGTGGAAGCGGATGCCCGTCGCTATCTGGAATGGGGCGCGCGTTTTGTTGCGGTGGGCAGCGATCTGGGCGTGTTCCGCGGCGCTACGCAGGCGCTGTGCGACAAATTCAAAAAGTAACTTGGATTAATCAGGGCCGCATCGGCCGTAAACATATCTGACCATGTCACTGAATGGACAACGAGGTTATCGCAATGAAAATTGGTTTTATTGGACTGGGTATCATGGGCAAACCGATGAGCAAAAACCTGATCAAAGCGGGTTACTCATTGGTCGTGCTGGACAGAAACAGCGCGGCGGTCGCTGAAGTTGTGGCGGCGGGCGCCACCTCGGCTGAAACGGCGAAAGCCGTGGCTGAGCAGAGCGATATCGTGATTACCATGTTGCCGAACTCCCCTCACGTTAAAGAGGTGGTGCTGGGTGAAAACGGCGTGATTGAAGGCGCGCGTAAAGGCACGGTGGTGATCGACATGAGTTCCATCGCCCCGTTGGCCAGCCGTGAAATTGCCGCGGCGCTGGCGGAAAAAGGCGTCGAGATGCTGGACGCGCCGGTCAGCGGCGGCGAGCCAAAAGCGATCGACGGTACGTTGTCGGTGATGGTGGGCGGCGACAAGGCGGTCTTCGACCGTAGCTATGAGGTGATGAAGGCGATGGCGGGTTCGGTGGTACACACCGGCGATATCGGCGCGGGCAACGTCACCAAGCTGGCGAATCAGGTCATCGTGGCGCTGAATATCGCCGCCATGTCGGAAGCGCTGGTGCTGGCGACCAAAGCCGGCGTGAATCCGGACCTGGTGTATCAGGCGATTCGCGGCGGTCTGGCGGGCAGCACCGTGCTGGATGCCAAAGCGCCGATGGTGATGGACCGCAACTTCAAGCCCGGTTTCCGCATCGACCTGCATATCAAAGATCTGGCCAACGCGCTGGATACGTCTCACGGCGTCGGGGCGCAGCTGCCGCTGACCGCCGCGGTGATGGAAATGATGCAGGCGCTGAAGGCCGATGACCTGGGCGGCGCCGACCACAGCGCGCTGGCTTGTTATTACGAGAAACTGGCGAAAGTGGAAGTTACTCGGTAGTTGACGGGGCGGCGTCGGCGCAAGGCGCGGGGCCGCCCGGTTGACGGAACATTTTTGACTTGCGCCGGTTCCTGGTTGTGTCCCGCAATTGTGCGTGACAGCGGCTGGCGGTCAAATCGCAGCGAGATCGGACGCGAACCGCGTGGTTGGGGAAGCCCAGACACACGTCGGGTCGCGCGGGATACTGCGTTTTGGCCCCGGCTCTGCGCCGGCGACGCGAATAATTGCGGGACACAGCCTACAGCGCGGGTAGTTGATGACGCGAGTCGTTTATGAAAATAGTTATCGCACCGGATTCTTACAAAGAGAGCTTATCCGCCCAGGAAGTGGCGACGCAGATTGAGGCCGGTTTTCGGGAGGTGTTCCCCGACGCCAGCTACGTGAAACTGCCGGTCGCCGATGGGGGAGAGGGAACCGTGGAAGCCATGGTGGCGGCAACCCGCGGTAAAATCGTCAAGGTGAACGTCACCGGTCCGCTGGGCGATGATATCGACGCTTTTTTCGGGCTGTCAGGGGATGAAAAAACGGCGTTTATCGAGATGGCGGCCGCCAGCGGGCTGGAACGGGTGCCGCCGCATCTGCGCAATCCGCTGCTGACCACCAGCTATGGCACCGGCGAGCTGATTCGCAGCGCGCTGGATCACGGCGTTCGCCACTGTATTATCGGCATCGGCGGCAGCGCCACCAACGATGGCGGCGCAGGGATGATGCAGGCGCTGGGCGCGCAGTTGCTGGACGACGCGAAGCAACCGATCGGGTTTGGCGGCGCGGAGTTGGCGCGGCTGGCGCACATTGATATTCATTCGCTGGACCCGCGTATCCGGCAGTGCCGGTTTGAGGTGGCTTGCGATGTCACCAATCCACTGACCGGCAAGCAGGGCGCATCGGCGATATTTGGGCCGCAGAAAGGCGCCACCGAGGCGATGGTAGAACAGTTGGATCAGGCATTACGCCACTATGCGGGCGTGATCCGCAACGATCTGGATATCGACGTGGAGCAGGTGCCGGGCGCGGGCGCCGCCGGCGGCATGGGCGCGGCGTTGCTGGCGTTCTGCGGCGCGGAATTGCGTCGCGGCATTGAGATTGTCACCGAAGCGTTAGGGCTGGATGCGTTGGTCAGGGACGCGTCGCTGGTGATCACCGGCGAAGGCCGTATCGACAGCCAGACTATTCACGGCAAAGTGCCGATCGGCGTTGCTTCTGTGGCTAAACGCTACCACAAACCGGTGATCGGCATTGCCGGCAGCCTGACCGCCGACGTAGGCGTGGTGCACGATCATGGGCTTGATGCGGTATTCAGCGTGCTTTACAACATCTGTTCGCTGGAGGAAGCGCTGGACAACGCCGCCGCCAACGTGCGGATGACTGCGCGCAATATTGCCGCCACCATCAAACTGGCGCAGGCGATTTCCTGAGCTCGTCGCTGGCCGTCACCGCGACGGCTGACCAACCGGCAGGCGCTGCCTTTGCGTGCATCCGCCTGCCTGATGGTATTTCTGGTTTGTTATCGCCGCCGGCGTTTCAGGCTGAGGCTTCCAGCCGTTTGCGTGCCGCTTTTTCCACATTGGTCATTTCGTCCATCAACTCCAGCCATTCCGGCTCCAGTTCATCAGCCGACAGGCCTTTGCGCAGCGACTGTTCGAGGTAGTGACAGATCTGTTTGAGCCGCGGTACGCCGCTATAGCTGCAACTGCCGTGCAGTTTGTGAATGATGTCGACCAGATTGTCCGGTGAGTTGCCCGCCAGCACCGCGTCTACCTGCTGACGGACATCCGGCAGAAAATCCAGCAGCATCGCCAGCAGGTCGCGCGCCAGATCCGGTTTGCTGGCGGCCTGCCGCAACGCCAGATCCCAGTCCAGCGACAGCGGCGATTGCGCCGTGACCGCCATCATCGGCATCGGCGGCGCGGGCAGTTCGCTGGGCGTTTTACAGGCATGGCGCAGCAGCGTCTGGCGCAGCATCTGTTCGTCGATGGGTTTGGACAGATAATCATCCATACCCGATTGCAGCAGCACTTCGCGCTCGCCGCTCATGGTGTGCGCGGTTACCGCCACGATTGGCGTATGCGCGTGCTGCGACAATCGGCGGATATGCTCGCTGGCCTGCAGGCCGTCCATGCCGGGCATCTGTATATCCATCAGAATGATATCCAGATGGGTACCCTGCGCGCGGGCGATAGCGTCGGCGCCGCTTTCGCACAGAATGATGTTTTCCACCTGTTCTTCCAGCAGCGCGCCGATCAGCTTCAGGTTGGCCGGGTTGTCGTCCACCGCCATCACGCTGAGCGGCAAACGGCTGAGCGACGCGGCGGGCGGCGGTAGCGCTCGCTCGCTGCTGTCCTGGCTAAACAGGCTGTTATCCTGCAGCATCGGCAGCAGCCGCGGTGCGGTGATGGGCTTGCTCAGGCTGGCGTGGATGCCGAACGATTTCAACTGCTCCGCTTCCATTTCCGCCATGCTCGGCAGCGCCAGAATCACGCAGGAGGCCAGGCGACAGAAGTCACGAATCTGCGGCGTGAAATCCAACAGCGTATTGCGGTAGTGGATCGGTACGCCGATCAGCAGGATGTCGAAGGTGCGTTCCGGCAACTGTTCCATCGTCGGGCTGTAGCTGACGGTCAGCGGCGTATGCACCAGAATGTCCAGCGTCGCCTGAGCCGCCGCCGGGTTAGCTTCCACATAGGCCAGATGTTTGCCCTGCAAACTATCAAAGTGATAATCAGGCTCCAGCACGTGCGGGTTCATCTGTAGATTAACGGTACACCAGAAGGTGGTGCCCTGATTCAGTTTGCTGTGGAAACTGATGTCGCCGCCCATTTCCCGCACCAGCCGCTGGGTAATCACCAGCCCCAGACCGGTGCCGCCGTGCTGGCGTGAAATACTGGTATCCGCCTGACGGAACGCCTGAAACAGCTGGGTCTGCTGCGCTTCGGCAATGCCGATGCCGGTATCCTTGATCTGGATTTCCAGCAGCACCTGCAAACTCTCCTGCCTGCGCTTTTCGATGCGGATATCAATGTTGCCCTGTTCGGTAAATTTGATGGCGTTGCCCAGCAGATTGGTGATGATTTGCTGCAAGCGCAGCGGGTCGCCGACGAACTGTTCCGGCACGTCATGCTGGATGTTTAGCGTCAGTTCCAGCCCTTTCTCATGGGCGGTATGCGCCAGCAGCATAATCACTTCATCCAGCGTGTTGTGCAGCGAGAACGGGATATTCTCCAGCACCAGTTTCCCGGCTTCCAGCTTGGAGAAGTCCAGTACGTCATTGATGATATTGAGCAGATTGTTGGCGGAGCGCTCAATGGTTTGCAGGTAATCTTTCTGGGTCGGCGTCAGTTGGGTTTTCAGCGTCTGGCGGGTAAAGCCGATGACGCCATTGAGCGGCGTGCGCAGTTCGTGGGACATGTTGGCCAGGAACTCGGATTTGATGCGCGCCGCTTCCTGCGCCCGCTTTTTGGCCAGATCCAGCTCGACGTTCTGGATCTCCATCTGTTCCAGCGTTTCGCGCAGGTCATAGGTAGCCTGATCGATGTTTTGCTGCATCTCCTCATGATAGGCGGTGAGCGACATCGCCATCGAGTTGATGCCGTTTTTCAGCATGTCCAGCTCGCCCAGCATGTGGCCTTCCACCCGGCTGTCCAACTGGCCGCGACGGATACGGTCCACCGTTTCCACCATGTTGCGGATGGGGATGGTGACATCGCGCATCAGCCGATAGGCCAGCAGCATCGCCACGCCCATGCAGAACAGCAATAGCATCGCGGCCATGAACATCTCGCGGTATTGCTGCAACCGGATGGTGTTCAAATCCAGCTCGACTGCGACATAACCCATCGGCGCCTGCCGGCTGATCAGCGTACCGGCGGAGACTTCGCCTTCGTTTTCGATAGGCATCTGCAACACCAGGCACTCTTCTTCGTTTTGCAGCCGCAGGGCGGTCGGCAGCGGATTGCCGGACGGCACCTGCAACAGCTGGCCGTGGGGGTTATTGGGGTTGCTGGTGACGATGAGCTGGTTGCGGGCGTCGAATACGCTGATGGTGCGCACAATGCCGGAATGATGACGATGCAGCATATTGACCAGTTGCCGCAGCGATTCCGGCTGACGCTGGGTCAAGGCATAGGCGCTGTTGACCGCCAGCGGTTGAATGATACTGGCGCCGGCGTCGGCCAACTGTTCCTGCAACTGGTTATAGCGGTGGATGACGAAAAAACTACTGAGCAGCAGACCGATCAGCATGGTCGGGGCCAGAATCAGTATCATCATACGTGCGCGCAGACTGTATTTGGTCATGAGGTTCCAATGTGGGACAATTAAGGTCGACTATTCCATTAAATCAATGACAGCACACTTATGGCGCAATTCTACTCTCCAAACCGGCGCGTGACGACCCGGCAAACCCTTACCGTGACGGCGAATGATCTGGATCCATTCGGACAGGGAGTAGCCCGCCATCAGGGAAAAACGCTGTTCATCCCCGGCGTGCTGCCGGGTGAGCAGGCCGAGGTGCAGTTGACGGAAGAGAAACGCCAGTTTGCCCATGCCCGGCTGCGGCGGTTGTTGACCACCAGCGAAGAGCGCGTGACGCCGCGCTGCCCGCACTTTTCCGTTTGCGGCGGTTGCCAGCAACAGCATGCCAGCCAGCCGTTGCAGCACCGCAGCAAGGCGGCCGCGCTGACACACCTGATGACGCGGGAAACCGGCGCCGTCCCGCCGGAGCCGGAGGTGATCGCCGGATCGGCCTATGCCTACCGCCGCCGCGCGCGCCTTGCATTATACTATCAGGCGAAAACGCGCCGGTTACAGATGGGCTACCGGCAGGCGGGATCGCACGATTTGGTGGATATCGGCGCCTGCCCGATTTTGCGGCCGGAACTGGAAGCGCTGCTGGCGCCGTTGCGCGATTGTCTCGGGCAGTTGCAGGCCGTCCGGCGGCTTGGGCACGTGGAGCTGGTGCTGGCCGAGCAGGGGCCGTTGGTGATCTTGCGCCATCTGGATCCGTTGCGCGACGCTGACCGTCAGGCGCTGACGGCGTTCGCCGCTCAGCATGGCGCGGCGCTGTTTGCGGCGCCGGAAGCCGGCGCGCTGGAATGCCTGCACGGCGACATGCCGTCTTATCGCATCGCCGGATTATCGCTGGCGTTCAGCCCGCGGGATTTCATTCAGGTCAATGACGACATCAACCAGCGTATGGTGGAGCGGGCGTTGACGTGGCTGGATCCGCAGCCGCAGGACCGGGTGCTCGACCTGTTTTGCGGCATGGGCAATTTTACCCTGCCGCTGGCGGCGCGCGCCGCCAGCGTGGTCGGGGTCGAAGGCGTGGCGGCGCTGGTGGACAAAGGGCGGGAAAACGCCCAGCGCAACGGGCTGACGCAGGTCACATTTTATCATCATGACCTGGAAGAGGACGTCACCCGGCAACCGTGGGCGTCGATGGGATTTGATAAGATACTGCTCGATCCGGCCCGCGCCGGCGCGCCGGGCGTGATGCCGCAGATTGTGAAACTGGCTCCCCGGCGGGTGGTGTATATATCCTGTAATCCCACCACGCTGGCGCGGGACAGCAAGGTGCTGATGGCCGCCGGTTATCGTCTGGCCCGGCTGGCCATGCTGGATATGTTTCCACATACCGGACATCTTGAGTCGATGGCACTGTTTTTGCTTGGTTCCGATGGCTCGGTAAAGTAGGGAGAAATTATGGTTGCGGTAAGAAGTGCGCATTTGAATACTGAAGGCAAGTTCGTGCCGGACGCGTGGATTGCCTCCCTGGGTATCGCCAGTAAAACGTCGTGCGAACGCCTCGCCGAAACCTGGCGCTACTGCGAAGAAAAAACAGAAGGCCACCCTGATGCGATGCTGCTGTTGTGGCGCGGCATCGAGATGGTGGAAATCCTCTCCACGCTGAGTATGGATAACGACAGCATGCGCGCGGCGATGCTGTTCCCGCTGGCGGACGCCAACGTGGTGGATGAAGAAACGCTGCGGGAAACCTTCGGCAAGAATATCGTCAATCTGGTGCATGGCGTGCGCGATATGGATGCGATTCGCCAGCTCAAGGCCACCCAGCACGATTCGATGGCCTCCGAGCAGGTGGATAATATCCGCCGTATGCTGCTGGCGATGGTGGAAGATTTCCGTTGCGTGGTGATCAAGCTGGCGGAGCGTATCGCCCACCTGCGCGAAGTGAAGGACGCGCCGGAAGAAGAGCGCGTGCTGGCGGCCAAAGAGTGTACCAATATCTACGCGCCGCTGGCTAACCGGCTGGGTATCGGCCAGCTTAAGTGGGAACTGGAAGATTTCTGCTTCCGCTATCTGCACCCGGATGAGTACAAACGCATCGCCAAACTGCTGCACGAACGCCGTATCGACCGTGAGCAGTACATCGACGATTTCGTCAAAAACCTGCGCGCCTCTATGGCGAAAGAGGAGCTGAAGGCCGAGGTGTATGGCCGGCCTAAACACATCTACAGCATCTGGCGCAAGATGCAGAAGAAATCGCTGTCGTTCGACGAACTGTTCGACGTGCGGGCGGTGCGTATCGTGGTGGAGCGGTTGCAGGACTGCTACGCCGCGCTGGGGATCGTGCATACCCACTATCGTCACCTGCCGGATGAGTTCGACGATTATGTCGCCAACCCCAAACCCAACGGTTATCAGTCGATCCACACCGTGGTGCTGGGGCCGGGCGGCAAGACGCTGGAAATTCAGATTCGTACCCGGCAGATGCACGAAGACGCGGAGCTTGGCGTCGCCGCACACTGGAAATACAAGGAAGGCGCCGCCACCAGCGGACGTTCCGGTTACGAAGAGCGTATCGCCTGGCTGCGTAAATTGCTGGCCTGGCAGGAAGAGATGGCCGACTCGGACGAAATGCTCGACGAAGTGCGCAGCCAGGTGTTCGACGACAGGGTCTATGTGTTTACGCCCAAGGGCGATGTGGTGGATTTGCCGACCGGTTCCACGCCGCTGGATTTTGCCTATCACATCCACAGCGACATCGGCCACCGTTGCATCGGCGCCAAGGTGGGCGGGCGTATCGTGCCGTTCACCTACCAGTTGCAGATGGGCGACCAGATCGAGGTCATCACCCAGAAGCAGCCGAACCCGAGCCGCGACTGGCTGAACCCCAATCTGGGGTACATCACCACCAGCCGCGGACGTTCCAAAATCCACAACTGGTTCCGCAAGCAGGATCGCGACAAGAATATCCTGGCGGGCAAACAGATTCTGGAAGACGAACTGGCGCATCTCGGCGTGAGCCTGAAAATGGCCGAAAAACTGCTGCTGCCGCGTTACAACATCAATTCGATGGATGAATTGCTGGCCGGCATCGGCGGCGGCGATATCCGCCTTAATCAGTTGGTTAACTTCCTGCAGTCGAAGGTGAACCAGCCGAGCGCCGAAGAGCAGGATCGCGAGGCGCTGCGCCAGTTGACGCAGAAATCCCAGCAACCGGCCCAGCGCGCCAGCGCTAAAGACAACGGCCGGGTGGTGGTGGAGGGCGTCGGCAACCTGATGCACCACATCGCGCGTTGCTGTCAGCCGATTCCGGGCGACGATATTATCGGTTTCATCACCCGCGGACGCGGCATTTCCATCCACCGTGCGGACTGCGAACAGCTCGACGACCTGCGCAGTCACGCGCCGGAGCGTATTGTCGAAGCGGTATGGGGCGAAAGCTACTCCAGCGGCTATTCGTTGGTGGTACGGGTGACCGCTAACGATCGCAGCGGCCTGTTGCGTGACATCACCACCATTCTGGCTAACGAAAAGGTCAATGTGTTGGGGGTTTCAAGCCGCAGCGACGTGAAGCAGCAGCTCGCCACTATCGACATGGACATCGAGATCTACAACCTGCAGGTGCTGGGCCGGGTGCTGGCCAAGCTCAATCAACTGCCGGATGTGATCGACGCCCGGCGCTTGCAGGGCAATTGATACTGTTGTTACTACCCTAAGGCGGGCCTGTCCCGCCTTTATCATGTCATTATCAGGATTATTATGAATTCATCCGCCATCGAGCGCTTACTCCACATCATGCAGCAACTGCGCGACCCGGAAACCGGTTGCCCGTGGGATCGCGAGCAGACGTTTGACACCATCGCCCCTTACACGCTGGAGGAAACCTACGAGGTGCTCGACGCCATCAGCCGTAAGGATTTCGACGACCTGCGCAGCGAACTGGGCGACCTGCTGTTTCAGGTGGTGTTTTACGCCCGCATGGCGCAAGAGCAAGGGCTGTTTGATTTCTCGGACGTGTGTGACGCCATTAGCGACAAGCTGGAACGCCGCCATCCGCATATCTTCGGCGATGCCACGCTGCCGGACAGCGACGCGGTGCTGGCTAACTGGGAGCAGACCAAGGCGCAGGAGCGGGCGGAAAAAGATCGTCATTCGCAGTTGGACGACATCCCGCAGGCGCTGCCGGCGCTGATGCAGGCGCATAAAATCCAGCAGCGCTGCGCCGCCGTCGGTTTCGACTGGACCACGCTCGGACCGGTGGTGGACAAACTGTACGAAGAGATCGACGAGGTGATGGTCGAAGCGCAGCAGGCGGTGATCGACCCGGAAAAACTGGGCGAAGAAATTGGCGATATGCTGTTTGCGGCGGTCAATCTGTCTCGCCATCTCGGACACAAGGCGGAAATCGCACTGCAGCAGGCCAATCGCAAGTTCACCCGCCGTTTCCAGCAGGTGGAGCAACTGATTGGCGAAAGCGGCAAATCCCTTGCCGACGCCACGCTTGATGAGATGGAAGCAGCCTGGCAACAGGTAAAAGCATCAGAAAAAAAGGATTGAAATCATTTCCTGAACGAAAGTCGGGTTTTCCCCGGTTTTTGGCGCTATCCGGCTGATTTTAAACCCGGTCATCGTCTCCCGCGTGGGTGGGAGATACCGCATCAGCCGGAGCCTGTCAACGTCACAAAGGGTAAAACGATCATTTGTGACGCCTCCCAGGTTCGGGTATACTACTTTCCCGTCCTGGTCTTTCCATCGTCCTTAAACCTAAACTTTCAGGTTCAGCATGACAACTAATTATATTTTTGTGACCGGCGGGGTCGTATCCTCTCTGGGTAAAGGCATTGCCGCAGCCTCTCTCGCGGCTATTCTCGAAGCCCGTGGCCTCAACGTGACCATCATGAAACTGGACCCGTATATCAATGTGGATCCGGGCACGATGAGCCCGACGCAGCACGGCGAAGTGTTCGTCACCGAAGATGGCGCCGAAACCGACCTCGATCTGGGTCACTACGAGCGTTTTATTCGCACAAAGATGACGCGCCGCAATAACTTCACCACCGGACGCATTTATTCTGACGTTCTGCGCAAGGAGCGTCGGGGCGACTATCTGGGGGCGACCATTCAGGTTATCCCGCACATCACCAACGCCATTAAAGAACGCATTATCGAAGGCGGCGAAGGCCACGACGTGGTGCTGGTGGAAATCGGCGGTACGGTCGGCGATATCGAATCGCTGCCGTTCCTTGAAGCGATTCGCCAGATGGCGGTGGAAGTGGGCCGCGAGCACACCCTGTTCATGCATCTGACGCTGGTGCCGTACATGGCGGCGGCGGGTGAAGTGAAAACCAAGCCGACCCAGCACTCCGTGAAAGAACTGCTGTCCATCGGTATCCAGCCTGATGTATTGATCTGCCGTTCCGACCGCACCGTGCCGGCTAACGAACGCGCAAAAATCGCGCTGTTCTGCAACGTGCCGGAAAAAGCGGTCATCTCGCTGAAGGATATTGATTCTATTTATAAAATTCCGGCGCTATTGAAATCTCAGGGTCTGGACGATTATATTTGTAAACGATTCAGCTTGAACTGTCCGGAAGCAAACCTGTCAGAATGGGAACAGGTTATTTACGAAGAAGCCAATCCGGGCGGCGAAGTGACCATCGGCATGGTCGGCAAGTACGTAGAACTGCCGGATGCCTACAAGTCAGTGATTGAAGCGCTGAAACATGGCGGTCTGAAGAACCGCCTGACGGTCAACATCAAGCTCATTGATTCGCAGGACGTGGAAACGCGCGGCGTCGATGTGCTGAAAGGGTTAGACGCGATTCTGGTGCCGGGCGGGTTCGGCTACCGCGGGGTGGAAGGGAAAATCATGGCGGCGCGCTATGCCCGCGAGAACAACATCCCGTACCTTGGCATCTGTCTGGGTATGCAGGTGGCGCTGATGGAGTTCGCCCGCAATGTCGCCGGTATGGAAGGCGCCAACTCCACCGAGTTTGTGCCAGACTGTAAATACCCGGTGGTGGCGCTGATTACCGAATGGCGTGACGCCGAGGGTAATATCGAAGTGCGCAGCGAAGACGGCGATCTCGGCGGCACCATGCGCGTAGGCGGGCAGCAGTGCCATCTGACTGAAGGCAGCCTGGTGCGCCAGATGTACGGTGAGCCGACGATCATTGAGCGTCATCGTCACCGTTACGAAGTCAACAATATGCTGTTGAAACAGATTGAGGCGGCGGGATTGCGTGTTGCTGGTGTCTCCGCCGACCGTAAGCTGGTGGAGATTATCGAGATCCCTGATCATCCGTGGTTTGTGGCTTGTCAGTTCCATCCGGAATTCACGTCCACGCCGCGTGACGGGCACCCGCTGTTTGCCGGCTTTGTGAAAGCCGCCGGGGCGTACCAGAAGCGTCAGGTGAAGTAAGGTTTTACCGGTGAAATGAGTTTTGCAGCAACGCGCGGTCTTCTGATCGCGCGTTGCCGTCTGAGGTTTTAGTTTAACTTGTACTGAGGAAAATCTGATGTCCAAAATCGTTAAAGTCATTGGCCGTGAAATCATCGACTCACGCGGAAACCCGACCGTTGAAGCTGAAGTTCATCTGGAAGGTGGTTTCGTCGGTCTGGCTGCGGCACCGTCAGGTGCTTCCACGGGTTCCCGCGAAGCGCTGGAACTGCGTGACGGCGACAAATCCCGTTTCCTGGGCAAAGGCGTGACCAAAGCCGTTGCTGCGGTAAACGGTCCGATCGCACAGGCTATTCTGGGCAAAGACGCCAAGGATCAGGCTGCCATCGACAAGATCATGATCGACCTGGACGGCACTGAAAACAAATCCAACTTCGGCGCCAACGCCATTCTGGCCGTTTCTCTGGCTTCAGCTAAAGCTGCTGCGGCTTCTAAAGGCCTGCCGCTGTATGCTCACATCGCTGAACTGAACGGCACCCCGGGCAAATACTCCATGCCGCTGCCGATGATGAACATCATCAACGGTGGTGAACACGCCGACAACAACGTCGACATCCAGGAATTCATGATTCAGCCGGTTGGCGCGAAAACCGTGAAAGAAGCCATCCGTATGGGTTCTGAAGTTTTCCATCACCTGGCTAAAGTGCTGAAAGGCAAAGGCCTGAACACCGCTGTTGGCGACGAAGGCGGCTACGCGCCGAACCTGGGTTCCAACGCCGAAGCGCTGGCTGTTATCGCTGAAGCGGTGAAAGCGGCTGGTTACGTGCTGGGCAAAGACATCACGCTGGCGATGGACTGCGCTGCATCTGAATTCTACAAAGACGGTAAATACGTTCTGGCTGGCGAAGGCAACAAAGCGTTCACCTCTGAAGAATTCACCCACTTCCTGGAAGAGCTGACCAAACAGTACCCGATCGTATCCATCGAAGACGGTCTGGACGAATCCGACTGGGCTGGCTTTGCTTACCAGACCAAAGTGCTGGGCGACAAAATCCAGCTGGTGGGCGACGACCTGTTCGTAACCAACACCAAGATCCTGAAAGAAGGTATCGAGAAAGGCATCGCTAACTCCATCCTGATCAAATTCAACCAGATCGGTTCTCTGACCGAAACGCTGGCTGCTATCAAGATGGCGAAAGACGCAGGCTACACCGCTGTGATCTCTCACCGTTCCGGCGAAACCGAAGACGCTACCATCGCCGACCTGGCGGTAGGTACTGCGGCTGGCCAGATCAAGACCGGTTCCATGAGCCGTTCTGACCGTGTGGCTAAATACAACCAGCTGATTCGTATCGAAGAAGCGCTGGGTGATTCTGCACCGTTCAACGGCCTGAAAGAAGTGAAAGGCCAGGCGTAAGCGCCTGCCGACCGGCGAACTCGACTCGCCGGTCATCACGTCTGACAATCCGGAAGCATTTCTGCTTCCGGATTTTTTTTGCCTGCCGGTTGGCCTCTGTGCGGTTTTATGGCCCGCTATCAGCCTGCCTGATTCTGCGCTGAATCATGTGAATTGCGAGCGTGCTTCCAGACTTTTCTGCCCCGTTGGGTCATGGGCATGACAAAGAATGAACCCGATCCCAAATCCCTTCTTCCCTGCATGCGAGCAGCGTCTCTACCCGCTAGAGTAATTTTGGACCGTAGGTTCTGTTGATTCGAAATCGTATTTCGACCAGAAGTTTGAAGCCGATCGGTTGGTTCTTCCCGCGGATGCCAGTAGCGGCGATGGGGTGGCAAACGCGCAAAGGTTTTTGCCTTGCCGCCTCGTTACCTTAACGCTACGGCGGCAACGATGTTTTTTGGTCCGCCGCAACACCTTCATAAATAAATCAATGAGGAAGGATGGCGATGAAAACACGTAAAATTGGGCTGGCGAATTACCTGGCCTACGGTTCCGGCGATTTCCTCGGGGCCGGCACCACGGCGCTCACCGCCGGCTGGCTGCTCTATTTTTACACCACGTTTTGCGGCCTGACGCCTATCGAGGCGACCTTTATTTTTGCCATGGCCAGGGTACTGGATGCGGTGGTCAGTCCGCTGATGGGGTTCCTGACCGATAATTTCGGCTCTACCTGGCTGGGCAAACGCTTCGGGCGCCGTAAATTTTTTATTTTGCTCGGCATTCCCTGTGTCTTCAGCTACAGCCTGATGTGGGTCGGCCACATGGATTACTGGTACTACCTGATTACCTACCTGCTGTTTGACGTCATCTACACCATGGTGCTGGTGCCGTATGAAACGCTGGTGCCGGAAATGACCGATGATTTCAAACAGAAGACCAAGTTCTCCGGCGCGCGTATCGCGCTGGCGCAACTGTCGGCGATTCTGGCGGCGTTTCTGCCCGGTATCCTGCTGGGGTACTTCGGCAAAGACAATGCGGTGTCCTTCTTCTACTCCAGTCTGGTGTTCTCGGTGATCTGCGCCTGCGTGCTGGCGCTGGTGTACTTCTTCACCTGGGAGCGGCCGCGCGATCAAATGTCGGAAGCCTCGCTGCAGGCGGAAAAAGAACGCCAGTCGCTGACGCTGGGGCAGAGTCTCAGACGCCTGAACATTGAACTGTTGTCCACGCTGCGTATCCGCATCTTCCGTCAGCATCTGGGGATGTATCTGGGTGGATATATCGCACAGGACGTGTTCAACGCGGTGTTCACTTACTACGTGGTGTTCGTGCTGATGCAAAGCCCGACCATGGCGTCCAACCTGATGGGGACGATGGCGATCCTGCAGTTTATTTCGGTGATTGCGATGATCCCGCTGTGCATCAAGTTCGGCCCGGCGCCGTCCTACCGTATGGTGGTCTGCCTGT
This sequence comes from Dickeya sp. Secpp 1600, assembly GCF_003049805.1. NCBI lineage: Bacteria > Pseudomonadati > Pseudomonadota > Gammaproteobacteria > Enterobacterales > Pectobacteriaceae > Dickeya > Dickeya sp. Secpp 1600. The sequence continues at coordinate 4,054,758 of NZ_CP023484.1, read as the reverse complement.
TTGGTCTGAGCGCGCTCTCCTATGGCTTTCTGTACTACAGCGGCATGCATTCGGCGTTTTCGCTGTTGTTGCTGGTGTCCGGCCTGGCTGGTCTGGGCCGCGGCGGCATCAACTATGTGCCCTGGAATACTTATACCTACATCGCTGACGTGGATGAAGTCATCACCGCTCAGCGCCGTGAAGGGATCTTCGCCGGCATTATGACCCTGACCCGTAAAGCCTCTCAGGCCGGCGCGGTGATGCTGGTGGGCGTGGTGCTGCAGTTGTCCGGCTTTGTTTCCGGTCAGAGCGTGCAGGCGCCGGGCGTCAGCCACACCATTCTGATGGTGCTGTGTTTCGGCACTGTCGGGGTACTGGCGTTAGGCTTCCTGGTGTCGCTGCGCTTCAAGCTGAACCTGCAAACGCATGAAGTGCTGCGTCAGGAAACGGCGAAAATGCGCGAAGCAGGCCGCATCGTACCGGAAAAAGTCACGCCGGAAGCCCGTGCCACGGTGGAAATGCTGGCCGGTATGCCATACGAATCCCTGTGGGGGAACAACAACATTGGTTATCTCAATCGTCACAAGGCGCCGGCCCGGCCGATCACCGGCGGAACGCCTCACCACGGCGTGCATTAAGCCGTGCTGTGCAGATTGATGCGTATCGAGAAGTCATCGATTGATAGTTAATAAAACTGGAATCGGATATCTGTTATGACCATTTTTCCTGTAAAACATAGCGCGCTGCTGCGCCAGCCCGAATACTTCATCTCCCGGGACGATTTAAAGGCGTTGATTTGCCGGGTGACCGACAATCTGATCAATATTGAGGATAAAACCGGTGAATTCCTGCTGCGGCTGGATGACGGCCGGGTGATCGATACCAAAGGCTGGGCCGGCTGGGAGTGGACGCATGGCATCGGGCTGTACGGCATCTACCAGTATTATCGTCAGACCGGCGACGAGCGGATGCGCGCCATCATCGATGAATGGTTCACCGCCCGGCTGGAAGAGGGCACGCCGACCAAAAACGTCAATACCGTGTGTCCGTTCCTGACGCTGGCTTACCGTTATGAAGAAACCGGCGACAGCCGTTGGGTGCCGTATCTCGAACGCTGGGCGGAATGGGTGATGTACGACATGCCGCGCACCCACAAGAACGGTTTGCAGCATATCGTCTACAACAGCGAAAACACCGATCAACTGTGGGACGACACGTTGATGATGAGCGTGCTGCCGCTGGCGAAAATCGGTAAGCTGCTCAACCGCCCCGAATTTGTAGAAGAAGCCACCTACCAGTTCCTGCTGCACGTGCAGTACCTGATGGATCGCCAGAGCGGCCTGTGGTTCCACGGCTGGACTTTCGACGGTAACCACAGTTTTGCGCAGGCCCGCTGGGCGCGCGGCAACAGCTGGCTGACCATCGTGATCCCGGAATTCATCGAATTGCTGGATCTGCCCGAACACAACGCCACCCGTCGTTTTCTGATTCAGGTGCTGGAAAGTCAGGTGGAAGCGCTGGCGAAGTATCAGGACGACAGCGGCCTATGGCACACCTTACTGGATGACCCGACCTCGTATCTGGAAAGCTCGGCGACCGCCGGGTTTGCCTACGGTATCCTCAAAGCGGTGCGCAAGCGCTATATCGATCGTCGCTACGCCGACGTGGCGGAAAAAGCGATGCGCGGCGTGGTAGCGAATATCAGCGAGAACGGAGAGTTGCTGAACGTCTCCTTTGGGACGGCGATGGGTAAGGATCTGGACTACTACCGCCAGATTCCGCTGACCTCGATGCCATACGGTCAGGCGATGGCGATTCTGTGTCTGTCGGAGTATTTGCGCGTCTATCTGTAAAACGTGTCGAAGAGATAGCGAGTTTTGGACGGGCTTCCAGTGGAAGCCCGTTTTTTGAGGCTTGTGTGACTCACAACCCCGACAGACTGTAATTGACCGGCAACCAGCGGTAACCGTTGGTTTTACCGTTAGCGTCATGCTGTAGCGCCACATGACCGATGCCGGGGAACGGCATGTGCGCGCCCGCTACCCAGTAACCCTGCTTCACCGTTTCTTTCAGCAATGCATCGCGGGTGCGAACCGCCTGCTCGCTATCAGAGTCAAACGCGATGGCGGTGTCCGGCAGCGGCATTTGTACCGCTTCGGCGTGCACGATATCACCCCACAGCAGGATTTTCTGGCCGTCGCTGTTGACCAGGAACGATGTATGGCCGGGGGTATGACCTGGCGTCGGCACGGCGGTAATGCTGGCGGGCAGTGACTGATGATCGGTGAAGGTCTTGAGTTTGCCGGCTTCGCGGATATGGCGGAACACTTCCTGCACGCGCTCAAATCCGGCTTTTTTGTCCTGCGGCGCTTTTTTCAGATTGTCCGGGTTTAGCCAGAAATCGGTGTCTTTCTGGTTCACGTAAATGGTGGCGTTGGGGTAAACCAGTTTTCCGTCGCTGACCAGTCCGCCGAAGTGATCGGCATGCAGGTGAGTCACCAGTACGCTATCGACCTGCTCCGGTTTGTACCCGGCGGCTTTCAGGTTGGCCAGCGTCTTACCGGTGGTTTTTCCACCCAACGCGCCGGTGCCGCTATCAACCAAAATCAGGTTTTTTCCGGTATTGATCAGAAACGCGTTGATAGAGGTTTCCACCTGCGGTTTCAGGTAGCTGGCTTCCAGCAGGCTGACGATTTTCTCCCGCGGCGTGCGGGTGAGCAGCTTGTCCATCGGCATGGTGTTGGTACCGTCGGACAGCGCGGTGATTTCATACTGCCCGACCATAATGCGGTAATAACCGGGCTGAGTTTTAACCTGGGCGACCGCTTCGGCATTGGCGAATGCCGGAACCAGAGATAATGACAAACAGAAAACAGCAAGGGGCTTTAATAACGTCATCTTACATTTCCTTATTTGTAAATATACCTTTCATCTTCCACATTGCAGCCGGCAGCGCTCAAATCGGCTTACGCAAACTTGCCGCGCATGCCCGTCGCTTACTGCGGTAAGCAAGCCCAGGGGATTCATGCTGTTACCGCGTTCTACCTTGCCCTAAGGGGCCAACGCGTTGCGTTGTTCAAAACGCAAGCATTTTGTCCTGCAATGCGAGATCGATTGGCGATAGAGGTATGGTCGCATCATGTGCGACCTGTTGATTATTAACCGGGAATCGCACAGGCACAAATTTCGGGCAGCCGTTCTTTTTGGTTATTGCATCCGGCGGTTTGGCATGGCTTGCGCTATCGGCGATAATAGTGGTTTAGCCAGAAGGAATAATGAAACACGATGCTTTACCCGATTAACGAAATGTTCCAGACCCTACAGGGCGAAGGTTTTTTCACCGGCGTCCCGGCGGTGTTTATCCGTTTGCAAGGGTGCCCGGTGGGGTGCAGCTGGTGCGATACCAAACATACCTGGGAAAAACTGCCTGAGCGGCAGATTCCGCTGGCGGAGGTACTGGTTAAAAGCGGGGAAAGCGACGCCTGGAGCGGTTCCAGCGTTGAGGATCTGTTGCAGCAGATGGCATTGCAGGGGTACAGCGCCAGACACGTGGTGATTACCGGCGGCGAGCCTTGTATCCACGATCTGACGCCGTTGACGCAGACGCTGGAGCAGCGGGGGTTCAGTACTCAGATCGAAACCAGCGGCACCCACGAAGTACGCTGCTCACCCGATTGCTGGGTGACGGTTTCTCCCAAAGTGAATATGCGCGGCGGTCTGGCGGTATTGGATCAGGCGCTGCAACGGGCGAATGAAATCAAACATCCGGTGGCGCGCGAGCGGGATATTGAGGCGCTGGATGCGTTGCTGGCAAGACTGGATGACGACAAGGCGCGGGTTGTGGCGTTGCAGCCGATTAGTCAGAAGGACGACGCCACCCGGCTGTGTATTGAAACCTGCATCGCCCGCAACTGGCGTTTATCGATGCAGACCCACAAATACCTCAATATTGCCTGATGGGCGTCGTTTTAGCTGATAGCCGCGCAGGCCGCTGACTCAGTCGTCCTCGCCGCGGTATACGCAACCGGCGGTGCAGGTTTCTTTGACGGTCACCGCGCTTAATAATGGCAGCGTCGGTTTGAGTTGCTGCCAGATCCAGCGCGCCAGCACTTCGCTGGTAGGGTTTTCCAGCCCTGGAATATCGTTCAGGTAATGGTGATCCAACTGTTCCCAGGTGGGTTTGAATGCGGCTTTCAACTCGGCGAAATCCATCACCCAGCCGGTATAAGGATCGACCTCACCGGTAATTTCCAGACGAACCATGAACGAATGACCATGCAGGCGGCCGCATTTATGGCCGTTCGGCACATGGGGAAGCCGGTGCGCGGCTTCGAACTGGAAATCTTTAAACAGTGTGGTTGGCATGGTGAGGCTCTCGTGTCATTCAAAAAACCGTCGCATACTACCGGAAAGTGCCGTGTTAAGCACGTTTCCTGACACCAAACTGTCCTTTCTGCCAGTATCTGCGCGCCATCCTGCCAGGCTGTCAATCGGGCTATTCCGTCAGTTCGATAACCGCATCGTGACTCCAGCCGATGGGCAGCGGAGACGGACGCTGCAACGCCATGTTGTGTAACGTTAATCCGCTGACGCCGCGTGCAAACAGCGCGGGCAGCCCGCTTGGGTAGGTTTCCACCCCGTAAGCGCGCCCGGTCTCCGGGTTGACCAGATAAGCATTGTCCAGCCCCATGCCGGTGGGGCGCTCCGGGTTGCAGGGAGGGCGGACGTCGTACAAGCCCTGTTCCGGCGAATCGCTCGGTCGCTGTTCTAACGTGATGCCGTCGAAATGAATATCGCGGATGTAACCCGCCGGCGTACTGTGCAGGTTGATGGCGCCTTCGCTAACGCCGGACAGCCGCACGAAGCGCACATTCTCAATCACTCCGGGTTCAATCATCGGGTCGCGGTAACGTACCGACACGAATACCGGGTCGGCCTTGCCCCAGTGACAGGGCGGCGCCGCGACGCATTCGAAGGTGATATCGCTGAAACAGATACGGCGAAACGCGCCGCCGTCGCGGGAAATCAGTCCAATCCCCCGGTTGGAGTCGTAGATGGCGCAGTGGCTGACGGTCAGGTCTTCAATGTCGGTGAAGGTTTCGGTACCGATTTTCAGCGCGCAGCTGCGCGAACGCAGCCGGCAGTGACTGACCGTCATTCGCTGGGCCTTATACTGCATGGCGGGGGGCTTGGCGGTGGTTTTGATGCACAAGGCGTCATCGGCGGCGCTCAGGTGACAGTGACGTACCGTCACATCCTGACAGCTGTCGAGATTAAGCGCATCGGTGTTGGCCATGGTCATGTCGTTATCCACCGTCAGGCGTTCAACGTTGACCTGACGGCAACTCACCAGATGGACGGTCCACATCGGCGCCTGTTCGATGGTCACGTCCTGCAAACTGACCTGTTCGCAGTCCTCCAGCACCAGAATCCGCGGGCGATGCTGCGCCGGCAGGCGATAGCCCTGCTCATCGGGCTCGGCTGAGAAGTAGGCGTCGGCGCTACCGGTGATTTTCCCTTTTCCGCACAGGGTGATGTTGCGCTGCCGGCGGGCGTACAGAAACGCGCGATCGGAAAGCTCGGCCACGCTGACGGTAGTGGTTTGAGCAAAATCGTCATAGCAGGCGCTGGCGATCAGTTCCGCTCCGGCGTCCAGTTGCAGGCAGAAATTCGAGGGCAGCCGTAATCCTCCCAGCAGATAACGCCCCGCTTCCACCACCAGTGTGCCGCCGCCTTGCGCGGTCAGGTCGTCGATCGCCCGCTGGAACAGCACGGTGTCGGGGGTAACGCCATCGGCGGCGGGCGTGTAGGAGCGAATGGATAGCCTCATGGTTTTTATCCTGTTTCGATAGGGGTACGGAGGTCATTCCAGCACGGTTTTTCATCGCAGGCAGCCGCGGCGCGGCGGGAAATCGCTCAGGGTTAGAGCGCCTTCACAGCCTGTCTGACGCCATCCGACGGAATGTGAGCGTGATAACGTCATACTCGCTGCGGCCCTAACGCGATGTGTGTTTCATCACGTTTTTTATCCCTTCCGGCGAATGCGCGTAGCGTTGTCGGCGCATAGTGTTTTATTTTTGTTAAATAACTGTGAACTCGATCGCGCGACGTGTTCACAGTTGAACGCTGGTTGTGAGGCAAGGGCGCGGCAATGCGCCGGGCGGTGAACCCGCTTCCATGAAATGAGCGTTACCGGGGTTGTCGACACTCATTTTTTCAGCCTGCTCCGCATAACGCGCATTTGGTCGTTCCCCGGCGCTGGTGAAGAAAAAAACAATCTGCCTATCTTGTTTCCCAGCGGGAGGCGCCCTGTACCTGCCTGATTACCCTTCCGCCCTGAAATAACAACATAAAGAGGATCGGGGACATGATGAAATTGCTGGTAGGACTGGTGTTGTTGGCGTTTACCGTGCTGGGCCAGGTTCAGGCCGCGGAGCAGGTGACATTGCGTATGTCCTGGTGGGGCGGCAACAGCCGTCATCAGGCCACGCTGGCCGCCATTGAAGCCTTTCAGAAAAAATATCCGGGGATCACGGTCAAAGCCGAATATACCGGCTGGGATGGCTACCTCTCGCGCCTGACCACCCAAATCGCCAGCGGCGAAGAGCCGGACGTGGTGCAGATCAACTGGAACTGGATACCGATCTTCTCCCGCACCGGTACCGGCTTTTACGATTTGAACAAACTGAAAGAGACCCTAAAACTGCAGGATTTTCCGGCGGATGCGCTGACCACGGTGGACGGCAAAGTCAACGCCATCTCCACTTCGCTCAACGGGCTGGTGATGTATTACAACGTCGATACCTGGAAAAAGGCCGGTCTGGCGTACCCGACCACCTGGGAGGAGCTGTTCCAGGCTGGCAAGGTGTTCAGGGATAAGCTCGGCGACAACTACTTCCCGCTGGCTTCCCCGGCGCAGGATAGCGGCGAGGGATTGCTGGAGCTTCTCAACACCTATATGACCCAGAAATTTCATATCGGCATGATTGACGAGCAGAACAAACGCTTCAATTACACCGAGGCGCAGTGGCTGGAGGCGTTTCGTTTCTACAAACGGCTGGTGGATGATCATGTCATTCCGTCGGCGAAATACTACAACGCCTTTGGCAAAGCCGGGGTGTTTGAGACAAGGCCGTGGATCAACGGCGAATACGGCGGGGCGCAGCTCTGGGCCTCGGTGGTGAAAAAATACGCCGAACCGCTGGCGCCGCCCGCCAGACTGGAGCTGGGGCCGTACATGATGACGCCGGGCTCCGACAATCCGGGGCAATTCTTCAAACCATCGATGCTGTTTGCCATCAGCAAAAGCAGCAAACACCCGAAAGAAGCGGCGCTGCTGCTCAATTTCCTGATGAATGACCCGGAAGGCAGCCTGCTGATGGGCACCGAGCGCGGCGTACCGCTCAGCCGGGTGGCGCGTCAGGCGTTGCAGGACAGTCAGCGGTTGGATACGCAGGATCTGGCGGTGAAAGGGCTGATGCAAGCGCTGGAAAAACCGATGCAGACGCCAGTGTCCTCGTATATTGAAGATCCGCAACTGGCCAGCCTGATTTTGCAAACGGTTGAACAACTGGATTACGGCAACAGGAGCGTGGAGACGTCGGCGAAGAATTTCAATGACACGGGCAACCGCATCCTGAAACGAGTGATCCGCTGATTTACCGGCCCGGCGGCGTTACGCCTCGTGACGTGACGCCGCCTGATGACCGCCGCCGGTGTCCTGCGTCAGCACAGTCAGCTGTTGTTGCAGGCTGTCTGCCAGCGCGCGCGGGCGGGCGGCATCAAACATGACGTGCATACTCACCGGGTAGTCCCGGTGTTGCAGGCAGAAATCGTCCATTTCATGCGCGATGCCGTAGAGCGCCTGAATATTGGTTTTGGCGATTTCACGCAGCGTCCAGTTGTTTTCCACCCGCTGGCAGTAGTGCAGGGTGAAAAAGGCTTTCTGGGCATGGACGAAGGCGCGGCAATAGAGCGCCAGGCCGCGCCATTCCTGCTGCCAGCGCTGGCGCAGCGGTTCCGGCAGGTCGTGGTCGCGGGCAAACTGGCTGGCGGCCTGCTGGCTCTGGTCGGCCAACTGCCAGGCCGCATCTTTCTCCCGCACAATCTGGTACAGATTCTGGGAAGCCAGTTCCGTTTCGCGGCGATCAAAGGTGATGTCGCGCCCGGAACCGGGCAACCAGTGGTTGCGGTTGAGTTGACCGTACAAGCTCCACACCGCCTGACCGTAACTGGACGGCAGCAGGCTATGGCGGTGGAACACATGGTGACGCGCATACAGCGACAACGACAGCGCCTGCTGCGCCTGTTCCAGCAGGGCGCGCATGGTGTGACGGACCGCATCGTCCGGCTGCCATTGCCAGCATTCCGCCAGCCACTGGCGAAACAGTTCGCTTTCGTTAACCGGCGGCGCGCTGTCGTTCAACAGGCGTGCGCAGGCGAACAGCGTGAATTCGCTCAACGACCCCAGCACGCTGTGGTTATCGACGCCGTCCCAACTGATGCGGCAGGCTGCGCTGACGATGGCCGGGTTCTTTTCCCGACACCACAGCAACCGCCCCTGAATCTCGGTGTAACGCAGAAACGGCAGATTGCCCCAGCCGACTTCCTCGCCCGCCAGATCCAACTCCACCCAAATCTCCCGGTCATCCAGCTCCAGCAGCGCCGGGTTGTTGGGGAATTCCGGCCAGAAGCGTTCCGGCGTCATCTTGATGGCGGCGGAGACGGTGACCTGCAGGCTGCGGATGGCCTCCAGTACGTGAGACATATCGTGATGATTGGCCGGAAAGGCGCGCAAGACCAGATGACGCTGATGGGCGTGAACGACGCGGGAAACGGCGGTAAACAATTGCCGGTAAATTGGTTCGCTGTCTAGTGTTGGCGGCATTGCCGGTGGCATCGTCGGTGAAATAATGCCGCTTTGCATCTCTTCGCCGGGCGGCGGAGCAAAACGTATCAGGCTGTCGCTGTTGGAAATCGCCAGCATCAATCCACTCAAACGCGGGATCTGCTGCATCAACAGATCCACTTTAGCGGCCAGATAATCGCACCAGAAATGGGTGTCGATACGGAACTGACGCGCGTCGTCCAGCAACTGCGGGTGCTGCAGCAATAGGTCGGTGGGGAAGGCCAGCTCCTTGCATTGCAGGTACAACGCCAGCCCCTGTTCGCGACAATAGGCGGCGACCTGATTGAGATAGACGCAGCGCGAGCGTTGCTGGCTGCTGATGCGATCGTCAAAGCGGGCATGTTGATAGGCGGGCGGCGTCACCAGCTTGTCCAGCAGGTCCGCCTGCCCCAGCACCAGCGTATTGAAACCGTAACGGCGGGCGTAGTCCGCCAGCGCGGTAATGTGCCGCCAGTGCCAGATATCCTGGGTGTTCAGTTCCAGTGCGCGACGCTGCCACATAATCGGTGTGCTCCCTGAACCACAGAGCATCAAGTATAACGCCAGCGCGATAGCGCAAAAGAAACATTAAAATAATCAATGCAGTAAATTGTGATCAATAACACTTAAAGCAATAAGTGTTATCAAAAAAACCATTTAGTCGTTTTGGTTATTAAATATTTCCATCATGTCTTTAATTGTTAAGATGGGGATGGTTACCTTATGTCCCATCTGACTTTCTATTTCATGAATTTGACTATTGCGGCAACCCGGCATTAGCGCCCGCGACCAGAACAAGGATACCGACACTACAATGACAACTCCGGCTTCTCCGACTCCGCTGCTCCCGTTGAGCGCGGAGCAACTTTCGCGTCTTCAGGCCGCGACCGGTGATCTTTCACCGACGCAACTGGCCTGGTTGTCCGGCTATTTCTGGGGCGTGATTCAGCAGCAGCCCGGCGCGCTTGCCGCACCGGTTGCAGCGGCGGCGCCAGCGGTTGACGCGGCGCCGCCGGCGTCCATCACGCTGATTTCCGCCTCTCAGACCGGCAATGCCCGCCGCGTGGCGGAGCAGGTGCGCGACGATCTGCTGGCGGCCAGCCTGCCGGTGACGCTGGTGAATGCCGGCGACTACAAATTCAAACAGATTGCGCAGGAAAAACTGCTGCTGGTCGTCACCTCGACGCAGGGCGAAGGCGAGCCGCCGGAAGAAGCCGTGGCGTTGCACAAATTCCTGCTCTCGAAAAAAGCGCCGTCGCTGGCGGGTGCCGCGTTTGCGGTGTTCGGCCTCGGCGATACCTCGTACGAGTTTTTCAGCAAGGCGGGTAAGGATTTTGACGGCCGTCTGGCTGAGTTAGGCGCCGAACGCCTGCTCGATCGCGTCGATGCCGATGTGGAATTCCAGCCGCTGGCGGAGCAGTGGCGTCGTCAGGTTGTGGAAACGTTGAAGGCGCGCTTTGCCAGCCAGACGGCGGTGGCGGTGCAAACCGCGGCCAGCGGTCAGGTCAACGCCATCACCACCAGCCCCTATCACAAAGAGGCGCCTTACACCGCGTCGCTGTCGGTCAACCAGAAGATCACCGGCCGCAACTCGGAGAAAGACGTTCGTCATATCGAAATCGATCTGGGCGATTCCGGACTGCATTATCAGCCGGGTGATGCGCTCGGTGTCTGGTATGAGAACGCCCCGGCGCTGGTGCAGGAACTGCTGGGATTGTTGTGGCTGAAAGGCGACGAATCCGTTGTCGTGGACGGCAATACCCTGCCGTTGAGCGAAGCGCTGCAACGCCATTTCGAACTGACGCAAAATACCGCGCCGATTGTCGCCAAATACGCGGCGTTGTCCCGCAACGAGGCATTGCTGGGGCTGGTTGCCGATAAATCCGCGCTACAGCAGTACGCACAGCGTACTCCGCTGGTGGATATGGTGCGTGAAGCGCCGGTGGAACTGACGCCGGAACAGCTCACCGGATTGCTGCGTCCGTTGACGCCGCGCCTCTATTCCATCGCCTCGTCGCAGGACGATGTCGGCAGCGAAGTGCACATCACCGTCGGCGCCGTGCGTTATGAGTATGAAGGCCGTGCGCGTAGCGGCGGCGCGTCAGGCTATCTGGCGGACCGGTTGGAAGAGGACGGCGACGTTCGCGTGTTCATTGAGCACAATGATAATTTCCGCCTGCCCGCCAACCCCGAAACGCCGGTAATCATGATTGGTCCGGGCACCGGCATCGCGCCGTTTCGCGCGTTTATGCAGCAGCGTGAGGCTGAAGGCGCCGGCGGTAAAAACTGGCTGTTCTTCGGCAACCCGCACTTTACCGAAGATTTCCTCTATCAGGTGGAGTGGCAGCGCTACGTGAAAGACGGGCTGCTGACGACTATCGATCTGGCCTGGTCGCGCGATCAGGCGCACAAGGTCTACGTACAGGACAAAATCCGTGAAAAAGGCGCGGATGTGTGGCGCTGGATTCAGGATGGCGCCCATATTTATGTCTGCGGCGACGCCAATCGCATGGCGAAGGATGTAGAGCAGGCGCTGCTGGCCGTGGTGGCTGAACACGGCGGAATGGACGCCGAACAGGCGGATGAGTTTTTAAGCGAGCTGCGTCTTGAGCGGCGTTATCAGAGAGATGTGTACTAATGAGCGAAAGATATTCTGGTCCGCTGGTGGTCGAGGGCAAGCTGGCTGATGCCGAGCGTTTGAAGCTGGAAAGCAATTACCTGCGCGGCACGATTACAGAGGATTTGAGCGACGGCCTGACCGGCGGCTTTAACGGCGACAACTTTCTGCTGATTCGCTTTCACGGCATGTATCAGCAGGATGACCGCGATATCCGCGCCGAGCGCGCGGAGCAGAAGCTGGAACCGCGTCATGCCATGATGCTGCGCTGCCGCCTGCCGGGCGGGGTGATGACGCCGAAGCAATGGCTCGGCATCGACCAGTTCGCCGGTGAAAAGACGCTGTACGGCAGCATCCGCATCACCAACCGCCAGACGTTCCAGTTTCACGGCATTCTGAAGTCCGACCTGAAATCCGCCCATCAACTGTTGCATGAGGTTGGGCTGGATGCGCTGGCGACCGCCAACGACGTCAACCGTAACGTGCTGTGCACCTCTAACCCGGTGGAGTCAGAGCTGCATCAGCAGGCCTATGAATGGGCGAAGACGATTTCCGAGCACCTGCTGCCGCGCACCCGCGCCTACGCCGAGATTTGGCTGGATAAGGAAAAAGTCGCCACCACCGACGAGGAGCCGATTCTGGGGGCGACCTATCTGCCGCGCAAGTTCAAGACTACGGTGGTGATCCCGCCGCAGAACGATGTGGATCTGCACGCCAACGATTTGAACTTTGTTGCCATTTCAGATAACGGCCAACTGGTAGGTTTTAACGTACTGGTAGGCGGCGGTCTGTCTATCGCCCACGGCGACAAGGCCACCTATCCGCGCACCGCCAGCGAATTGGGCTATATTCCATTAGCGCACACGCTGGCGGTAGCTGAAGCGGTGGTGACCACTCAGCGCGACTGGGGCAATCGCACCAACCGCAAGAACGCCAAGACTAAATACACGCTGGAACGGGTGGGCGTCGAGACGTTCAAACAGGAAGTGGAGCGCCGCGCCGGCATCACTTTTGAGACCGTTCGCCCGTATGCGTTTACCGGTCGCGGCGATCGCATCGGCTGGGTGAAAGGGATCGACAATAAATGGCACCTGACGCTGTTTATTGAAAACGGCCGCATTCTGGATTATCCGGGGCGCCCGCTGAAAACCGGCATGGCGGAGATCGCCAAAATCCACAAGGGCGATTTCCGGTTGACCGCCAACCAGAACCTGATCGTGGCCGGCGTCGCTACCCGCGACAAAGCCAAAATCGAGGCGCTGGCGCGCCAGTATGGCCTGATCGACGACAGCGTCACCGAGCAGCGTCAGAACTCGATGGCCTGCGTATCGTTGCCGACCTGCCCGCTGGCGATGGCCGAAGCGGAGCGCTTCCTGCCGGAGTTTGTCACCAGGGTGGAAGCCATCATGCAGGCGCATGGCGTGGGTGATGACCATATCGTGTTGCGCGTGACCGGCTGCCCTAATGGCTGTGGCCGCGCCATGCTGGCGGAAATCGGTCTGGTGGGTAAAGCCATCGGCCGCTACAACCTGCATATCGGCGGCAACCGCGAAGGCACGCGTATTCCGCGCATGTATCGGGAGAACATCACCGAGAAAGAGATTCTGGCCGATATCGACCAACTGGTCGGGCGCTGGGCCAGCGAACGCGAGAGCGGCGAAGGGTTTGGCGATTTTGCGATCCGTGTCGGCATCGTTAAACCGGTGCTGGATCCCGCCGTTGATTTTTACGACTGACAGGAGAACCTGATGTCTATGTTGAATCTGGAGGCGCTGCGCGCCTTGCCCCAACCGGAACAGGCCGCCGCGCTGGCGGACGTTAACCAACAGCTGGAGAGTCTGTCCGCGCAGGAGCGCGTCAGCTGGGCGCTGGAAAACCTGCCGGGCGAGTTTGTGCTTTCCTCCAGTTTCGGCATTCAGGCAGCGGTGTGCCTGCATCTGGTTACCCGACAGCGGCCGGATATTCCGGTGATCCTCACCGATACCGGTTATCTGTTTACAGAGACGTATCAGTTCATCGATCAACTGACCGAACAGTTGGGTCTTAACCTTCAGGTTTACCGTGCCGCGCAGTCTCCCGCCTGGCAGGAGGCGCGTTACGGCAAACTGTGGGAGCAGGGGCTGACCGGCATTGAGCAGTACAACCAGATCAATAAAGTCGAGCCGATGGATCGGGCGTTGCAAGAACTGCGCGCCGGCACCTGGTTCGCCGGTCTGCGCCGTGAACAGTCGGGCAGCCGCGAAGGGTTGCCGGTGCTGGCGATCAAGCGCGGCGTATTCAAGTTTTTGCCGATCATCGACTGGGATAACCGCACGGTGTACCAGTACCTGAAAGCCAACGGATTGAGCTACCACCCGCTATGGGAACAGGGCTATCTGTCGGTGGGCGATACGCATACCACCCGCAAGTGGGAACCGGGCATGAGCGAGGAAGAAACCCGTTTCTTCGGCCTGAAACGCGAATGCGGGCTGCATGAAGGCTGACTATTATCCTTTTATGGATGAATGTGACGGCAGCAGCAGCACCGAGTCGACCCATCCCGATCGCGGGTATCAACCAGACGATGATTAACCTGTATGATAATTACGGGTAGTTATCTGGCCTGACATTCAGCCGGGCGGTGCTGCATCTTCAGCCCTGGCTTCAGGAAGTCCGGTGGTACCTACGTCAACAGCGTCTTGAAGATTACCAGCCGTATTTTTGTGAAACGTCACCGCCTGCGTGCTGATGTTTCTGCCTGCCCGAAGCAGGCCCAGGCGAACGCGAAGTGTAAAAATAGTCATGAAAACCGTTATTAAGCGTTTTTATTCTTTCCCGCATGGTTTGTTATTCCATTACGGAACTAATCATACTAATTCGGCATTTCATAACCTTTCTCTTCACGTTTTATAGTCGCTTTATAAAATTTTTAGCTTAGTAAAGGCATCTGTGAACTATCTCCCTATATTCGCCGATCTCCGGCAACGCCCCGTGCTGGTCGTCGGGGGCGGCGAGGTGGCAACCCGCAAGATTGACCTGCTGCAGCGCGCCGGGGCTGAGGTTCGGGTGGCGGCGCGGTCGCTGTGCGAGCCGCTGCATGAGCAGCATCAGGCGGGCCGGCTGGCATGGGTCGCGCAGGAATTCTCGCCTGCGCTGCTGGATAACGTGTTTCTGGTGATTGCCGCGACCGATGATGCCGCGCTGAATGCCACGGTATTTGAGGAAGCCAATCGCCGTCAGTTGCTGGTCAATGTGGTGGATGACCAGCCCAAATGCTCATTCATTTTTCCTTCGCTGATCGACCGCTCGCCGTTGATGGTGGCGATTTCGTCCGGCGGTCAGGCACCGGTGCTGGCGCGTTTGCTGCGGGAAAAACTGGAGGCGCTGCTGCCCGCCCGTCTGGGGCAGATGGCGGCGCTGGCCGGAAAATGGCGCGGCCGCATCAAGCAGCGGCTGGCGTCGGTAACGGAACGCCGTCGTTTTTGGGAGCGCATTTTTACCGGTCGTTTTTCCAGTCTGGTGGCCGCCGGGCAACTGGCGCAGGCCGAGCAGGAACTGGAACAGCAACTGGCGCAGCCCGATATTCAGCAAGGCGAGGTGGCGCTGGTTGGCGCCGGGCCGGGCGACGCCGGTTTGCTGACGCTGCGCGGCCTGCAGGTGATTCAGCAGGCGGATGTGGTGCTTTACGACCATCTGGTCAGCGATGAGGTGCTGGATCTGGTGCGCCGTGACGCGGAGCGGATTTGCGTCGGTAAACGCGCCAGCGCGCATCTGCTGCCGCAAGACGAGATTAACGCGCTGCTGGTGAGGCTGGCGCAGGAAGGCAAGCGGGTAGTGCGGCTGAAAGGCGGCGACCCCTTTATTTTTGGTCGCGGCGGCGAAGAGCTGCAGCAGGTGGCGCAGGCGGGGATTCCGTTTCAGGTGGTGCCGGGCATCACCGCGGCGGCTGGCGCCACGGCGTATGCCGGCATTCCGCTGACGCACCGGGATTACGCGCAGAGTGTGATATTTATCACCGGGCACTGCCGCCCGGATGGCGACGCGCTGGATTGGTCGACGCTGGCGCGCGGCCGACAGACACTGGCTATTTACATGGGTGCGGTCAAGTCGGCGGAAATCAGCCAGCAGTTGATCGCGCATGGCCGGGCGCCGCACACGCCGGTGGCGGTAATCGGCCGCGGCACGCGGCAGGATCAACAGGTGCTGACCGGCACGCTGACGGAACTGGAACAACTGGCGCAGCAGGCTCCGACGCCGGCGCTGCTGGTGATTGGCGAGGTGGTGAATTTACATCAACACATCGCCTGGTTTGGTGAACAAGCGCGGATGACGCCGACTGACGGGCGCTCGGCCGTGGTGAATCTGGCTTAAGGTTAAGGTTATGGACGAGAAAAGACTCACGCATTTAAAACAGCTTGAAGCGGAAAGTATTCATATCATTCGTGAGGTAGCGGCTGAGTTCAGCAACCCGGTGATGATGTATTCCATCGGCAAGGACTCCTCCGTGATGCTGCATCTGGCCCGTAAGGCGTTCTTTCCGGGCACGCTGCCGTTCCCGCTGTTGCATGTGGATACCGGCTGGAAATTCCGCGAAATGTACCAATTCCGTGATCGCACCGCCAAAGCCTACGGCTGCGAACTGTTGGTGCACCGCAACCCGGAAGGGGTAGCGATGGGCATCAACCCGTTTGTGCACGGCAGCGCCAAGCATACCGACATCATGAAAACCGAAGGGTTGAAACAGGCGCTGGACAAGTACGGCTTTGACGCCGCGTTCGGCGGCGCCCGCCGCGACGAGGAGAAATCCCGCGCCAAAGAGCGTATCTACTCTTTCCGCGATCGCTTCCATCGCTGGGACCCGAAAAACCAGCGTCCGGAGCTGTGGAACAACTATAACGGCCAGATCAACAAGGGCGAGAGCATCCGTGTGTTCCCGCTGTCCAACTGGACCGAACTGGATATCTGGCAGTACATCTATCTGGAAAATATCGATATCGTGCCGCTGTATCTGGCCGCTGAGCGTCCGGTGCTGGAGCGCGACGGCATGTTGCTGATGGTGGACGACGACCGCATCGACCTGCAGCCTGGCGAAGTAATTACCCAGCGCATGGTGCGTTTCCGTACGCTCGGCTGCTGGCCGCTGACCGGCGCGGTGGAATCGCAGGCGCAGACGCTGCCGGAAATCATTGAAGAGATGCTGGTGTCGACCACCAGCGAGCGTCAGGGACGGGTGATTGACCGCGATCAGGCCGGCTCGATGGAGCTGAAAAAGCGTCAAGGGTATTTCTGAGGAATCGTCAAATGAATCATAGTATTGCAAAACAGATTGCCGATCAGGGCGGGGTTGAGGCTTATCTTCACGCACAGCAGAACAAAAGCCTGTTGCGTTTTCTGACCTGCGGCAGCGTTGACGATGGCAAAAGCACCCTGATCGGCCGGCTGTTGCACGATACCCGTCAGATTTACGAAGATCAGCTCTCTACGCTGCACAATGACAGCAAGCGCCTTGGCACCCAGGGCGAAAAACTCGATCTGGCGCTGCTGGTGGACGGCTTGCAGGCGGAACGCGAGCAGGGCATTACCATTGATGTGGCTTACCGCTATTTTTCCACGGAAAAACGCAAGTTCATCATTGCCGACACACCGGGGCATGAGCAGTACACCCGCAATATGGCGACCGGCGCTTCCACCTGCGAGCTGGCGATCCTGCTGATCGACGCGCGCAAGGGCGTGCTGGATCAGACTCGCCGCCACAGCTTTATCGCCACGCTGCTGGGCATTCGTCATCTGGTGGTGGCGGTCAACAAGATGGATCTGGTGGGGTATCAGCAGGCGGTCTTCGAGCAGTTCAAACAGGATTATCTGGACTTCGCCAGTCAACTGCCGACCGATCTGGATATCACCTTTGTGCCGATTTCCGCGCTGGATGGCGACAATGTCGCGACGCCGAGCACGACCATGAACTGGTACCGCGGTCCGACGCTGCTGGATGTGCTGGAGACGGTCAATGTCTCTTCCCGCAGTCTGAGCCAGCCGATGCGTTTCCCGGTGCAGTACGTCAACCGCCCGAACCTTGATTTTCGCGGCTACGCCGGCACGGTGGCGTCTGGCGTGGTGCGGGTCGGACAGCGTGTGAAAGTGCTGCCGTCCGGCGTGGAGTCCAGCGTCAGCCGCATCGTCACCTTTGATGGCGACCTGCAACAGGCACAGGCTGGCGAAGCGGTGACGCTGGTGTTGTCCAGCGAAGTCGACATCAGTCGGGGCGACCTGCTGGTCGGCAGCGAGGAAACGCTCCAGCCGGTACGCAGCGCGAAGGTGGATGTGGTGTGGATGGCGGAGCAGCCGCTGGTGTCGGGACAAAGCTACGACATCAAGATTGCCGGTAAGAAAACCCGCGCGCGGGTGGAAAACATCGACTATCAGGTGGAAATCAATACGCTGACTCAGCGGGTTACCGAGTCGCTGCCGCTCAACGGCATTGGTCTGGTCGAGCTGACCTTTGATGAACCGCTGGTGCTGGACAAATATCAGCAAAATTCTGTCACCGGCGGCATGATTTTCATCGATCGTCTGAGCAACGTGACGGTCGGCGCCGGGCTGGTGCGTGAGCCGGTCGAGCTGGCGGAAACGGAAACCGGCAGTTACAGCGCTTTTGAGCTGGAACTGAATGCGCTGATTCGCCGCCACTTCCCGCACTGGGGCGCGCGCGATCTGCTGGGAGGAAAATAACGTGGCGCAAACGCATTCCCGGCCGGGCGCGCCGGCCGACGACAATGTGGTGTGGCACGACCATGCGGTCACGCGCGAAGACCGTGAGCGTCAGCACGGGCACCGTGGGGCGGTGGTGTGGTTCACCGGGCTGTCCGGTTCCGGTAAATCTACGCTGGCCGGCGCACTGGAGCAGGCCTTGTTTGCCCGTGGCGTCAGCACCTATCTGCTGGATGGCGATAACGTTCGGCATGGGCTGTGCCGGGATTTGGGATTCAGCGATGACGACCGGCGGGAGAACATCCGCCGGGTGGGGGAAGTGGCCCGGTTGATGGTCGATTCCGGGCTGGTTGTATTAACCGCGTTTATCTCTCCGCACCGTGCTGAACGGCAGATGGTGCGAGAACTGCTTGATCAGGAGCAGTTTCTTGAAGTGTTCGTCGATACGCCGCTGGCTATTTGTGAAGCCCGCGACCCCAAAGGTTTATACAGGAAAGCCCGTGCCGGCGAGTTGCGCAATTTCACCGGCATTGACGCGGTTTATGAGGCGCCGGAACAGCCGGAATTGCATCTGGACGGCCAACAATTGGTAACAAATTTAGTCGCTGAATTATTAGATATGCTGCACGGTCGAGCTATCATCTAAGCCTCAGCTTGCCCCTTTGCAGGCGCTACGGTATGCGTGTTTTGCCTCGCTGCCGTTTGCCTGACGAAGGGGCAGTCTTCAGGCCCAACGGTTACCCGGTGATGGGGTAAAGCAGGAACGATGATGCAGAGTGTGACGCCATTACCTGATAGCAATACGCAAGCCGACCATGCCGAGGAGGAGGACGCGTCCTTCGTTTCTTGCAGCCCGCTGGTAGGGGCGCTGGCAGGCTTCTGCTTTTACTGGTTGGCTTTTTCTCTGCCGTTTATCGTGTATGGCCTGAATTCCACGCTATTGCTGATGCTTTACACCTGGCCCTTTTTTCTGGCGCTGATGCCCCTGTCGGTATTGATCGGCATGCTGTTTCGCGTGCTGTTGCCGAATCATGTGGTGTGGATGATGCTCTGCTGCGCAGTCAGCATTCCGGGCGTGTTCTGGCTGGTGTTCTTACTGATCACCGGGTGGTAGCGGCTCAGGCAACGCATCTCACCAGGATATCGATTTCAGAGAAACCGATTTCAGATTATTTACTCCTTTCGTGAAACTATTTCCCTGTGTGAGCAATTTTATCCTTCGCCACTCGGCGTGTGCCTGGCTTTTTCCTGCCGGAGGGGAATGCTGTTGGCGAAGGTGGAGTCCTGACAAAAGTTATGGGATGATTAGGCGGCTTTTCAGGGGGCTGGATGGGAAAACTTTCGCTGTTATTGTTGATTCTTCTCGGTTGGTTGCAATATTCGCTCTGGCTGGGGAAAAACGGTGTTCATGACTACGTGCGGGTGAAGGATGACGTGGCGGTGCAACAGGCCAACAACGTCAAACTGAAATCCCGCAACGAACAGCTGTTTGCGGAAATAGACGATCTCAATGGTGGTCAGGAAGCCATTGAGGAACGGGCGCGCAACGAGCTGGGCATGACTAAACCCGGAGAAAGCTTTTATCGTCTGGTGGCCGACCAGGCGGATCGTCGCGTCGGCGCGAACCCGTCGACGGCCCCTTCCACTTCATCATCGACGTCTCGCTAGGTATGTCTACTCCAAATCAGTCTTTGGCTGAGGTGGTTGCTGTTTTGCCTGCGGCCGGTAACGGCAGCCGGATGCAGAGCGACCGCCCCAAGCAGTACCTTTCCATCGGCGGTAAAACCATTCTTGAGCACACGGTCGCGGCTTTGTTGCGTCATCCGCGTATTCAACGGGTGGTGATCGCCATCAGCGCCGATGACCGTTATTTTCCCGAACTGCCCCTCGCAACTGATCCGCGTATTCAGGTAGTGACCGGCGGCCGCCAGCGGGCCGATTCGGTGCTGGCCGGCTTACTGCAGTTGCCGCACACCGATTGGGTGCTGGTGCATGACGCGGCGCGGCCCTGTTTGCATCAGGACGATCTGTCCCGGCTGCTGGCGCTGACCGGGCAAAGTGAGGTCGGCGGCATTTTGGCGGCGCCGGTGCGTGATACCATGAAGCGAAGCCGGGATGGCGTCATCGACCATACGGTGGAGCGCGAGGCGCTGTGGCACGCCCTGACGCCGCAACTGTTCCCGCTGGCGCTGCTGCGGGGCTGCCTGGAGCGAGCGTTGCGCGAAGGCGCGACCGTTACCGACGAGGCGTCGGCGCTGGAATATTGCGGCTATCGTCCGCGGATTGTTCCGGGACGGGCAGACAACATCAAGGTCACGCGCCCGGAAGATCTGGCGCTGGCGGAGTTTTATCTGACGCACCGCCCGGATCATCATCAACAAGATAATAAAGGAGCCTGAGTGATGCGTATCGGTCACGGTTTTGATGTGCATAAATTTGGCGGAGAAGGTCCGCTGGTGATCGGTGGGGTACGTATTCCCTATGAGCGTGGCTTGCTGGCGCATTCCGATGGCGACGTGGTGCTGCACGCCGTCACCGATGCGTTGCTGGGCGCGGCGGCGATGGGCGATATCGGTAAACTGTTTCCCGACACCGATCCGGCCTACCGCGGTATTGACAGCCGCGAACTGCTGCGCGAAGCCTGGCGTCGCATCACCGCTAAAGGTTACCAACTGGGCAACCTTGATGTCACCATCATCGCGCAGGCGCCGAAAATGGCGCCGCACATCCCGCAGATGCGCGTCAACATCGCCGAAGATCTGCAATCACACATGGATGATGTCAACGTCAAAGCCACCACGACTGAACAGCTGGGCTTTACCGGCCGTGGCGAAGGGATTGCCTGCGAGGCGGTGGTGTTGCTGGTCAAGAGCGATGCTACCGGCGTGGTGGCATGGTAATGCGTGAATCACTGTTTTGGTTGCATGGCGAACCGGCCGCAACGGGGGTGCTGAAAGCATCGCCGGATGATTTTTTTGTCGCCGAAGATCTGGGATTTGCAGCGGATGGCGATGGCGAGCATGTGCTGGTGCGTGTGCGCAAACGCGGTTGCAACACCACGTTTGTGGCGGAAGCGCTGGCGAAGTTCGCCGGCATTCCGGCGCGTTCAGTCAGTTATGCCGGGTTGAAAGATCGCCATGCGGTAACCGAGCAATGGTTCTGCCTGCATTTGCCGGGCAAAGCGGAACCGGCGTGGGCGGCATTTGCGCTGGAAGGGTGCGAAATTCTTGAAGCGCAGCGCCATCGCCGTAAACTGCGTATTGGCGCGTTGCGCGGCAACCATTTTAGTCTGGTGCTGCGCGAAGTTAGCGACCGTGCCGATGTTGAAGCCCGTCTGGCGCTGATCGCCGGTGAAGGCGTGCCCAACTATTTCGGCAGCCAGCGTTTCGGTCGTGACGGCAACAATCTGGAACAGGCCCGCCGCTGGGCGAATGACGAGATTCGGGTTAAGGATCGCAGCAAGCGCAGCTTCTACCTTTCCGCCGTGCGCAGTGAGTTATTCAACCTGATGGCCAGTGCGCGTCTGGCGACGTATGGCGCAACGCAGGTGTTGACCGGCGATGCGCTGCAACTGGCTGGCCGCGGCAGTTGGTTTGTGGTCAAGCCGGAAGAACAGGCTGAGGCGCAGTCGCGCGTGATAGCCGGCGAACTGCAGATTACCGCCGCATTGCCGGGGCAGGGCGAATCAGGTGTGCAGGAACAGGCGCTGGCGTTCGAGCAGCAATGCCTGGAAGGCCAGACGCTGTTGTTGTCATTGCTGACGCGTGAGCGAGTGGACAGCGCGCGCCGCGCCGTCATGTTATATCCGCAAGACCTGCGCTGGTCATGGCGGGATGACGTCACGCTTGAGTTACACTTCTGGTTGCCGGCAGGGTGCTTCGCCACCAGCGTGGTGCGGGAGCTACTGCTTCCCGTGCAACAGGAAAACGAGTGGGCGGCCTGATAGCAGGCGGCTTTTTTCGGCTTCAGACGCGTGATTTATCCTGATACGGGCTGTCGATTTTCTTTGCTATCGGAGAACGGGGCGAATTGATGAGGTGGGCTAACGCCGGAGTTGACGGGGAATGGTGAATAAACGCGTGCAAACGTTGCTGGCGCAGCTTCACCAGCAGGGAATTCAGGACGAACGCCTGTTGCAGGCCATGGCCTCGGTTCCTCGCGAGCGTTTTGTTGACGAGGCGTTCGAACATAAAGCCTATGATAACGTCGCCCTGCCGATCGGTTCCGGACAAACCATCTCTCAACCTTACATCGTAGCCAGAATGACCGAGCTGCTGCGGCTGACGCCGGAGTCCCGCGTGCTGGAGATCGGCACCGGTTCCGGT
Source organism: Dickeya sp. Secpp 1600 (assembly GCF_003049805.1). Taxonomy (NCBI): domain Bacteria; kingdom Pseudomonadati; phylum Pseudomonadota; class Gammaproteobacteria; order Enterobacterales; family Pectobacteriaceae; genus Dickeya; species Dickeya sp. Secpp 1600. The sequence continues at coordinate 4,032,263 of NZ_CP023484.1, read as the reverse complement.
TATCAGACCGCGATTCTGGCGCATCTGGTGCGGCATGTGTTTTCGGTGGAGCGTATTAAAGGCCTGCAGTGGCAGGCCAAGCGGCGTCTTAAGCAACTCGACCTGCACAATGTGTCCACCCGTCATGGCGACGGCTGGCAAGGTTGGGCGTCCAAAGGGCCGTTTGACGCCATCATCGTCACGGCGGCGCCGCCGGAGATTCCGTCCGCACTGATGGCGCAACTGGACGAAGGCGGCGTCATGGTCTTGCCCGTAGGCGAAGAGCAGCAGACATTACAGGTCGTTTTGCATCGCAACGGCGAGTTTATCGTTCAGACGGTGGAAATGGTTCGGTTTGTTCCGCTGGTCAAAGGAGAATTGGCCTGATACCGTTGCCAATCTCGGTAAAAAGTCCGTCTTTAAAATTTCAATACAACTGTCTTATGGTGATAACGGATTGATATTGATAGGCTGTGTCCCGTCGTTGTCCGTGATTCTGACCCTGTTGGTATGGCGTAACCGCCAGACAGACCTTATGGTACCGCCTGTTTGCGTCGACGAATAAAATAAACGGTAATCGTTTTACGTTCCTCGCTTCGCATGATTGCCTGCCTTTATCAGGGTGTTCCGAACGAAAATACGTGTCGGGACCGGACAGATTTCGTCATTTTTGGTTATAGGGGGAGTTTGGCGCATGGGAAGCCAAATCGTGAACTGGCGTCAGATCGCTGTGTGTTCGGTTATTACTCTGGGATTGGCCGGTTGTGCAAATGACAATAATCAGGCGGCCCCGATCAGCAGCGTGGGAGATAACGGCGCAGGAAGTCGTTCGGGCAGTACCACCACCTATTCGCCGCCGCCGCGCATTTCCAGCGTGGGCAGCGTGAGCAATAATACTCAAACCGTTCCTTCGGCGGGCATCAGCCGCCCTCCCAGCGATGCGGGGGTCACTACCCGTGAAGGTAAGATTGTCTATAACCGCAGCTATAACAGCATCCCCAAAGGGAGCTACAGCGGCAATACCTACACCGTCAAACGCGGGGATACCCTGTTCTATATTGCCTGGATTACCGGCAACGATTATCGCGAACTGGCGCAGCGCAACAACATTCAGGAACCTTACAGCCTGAATGTGGGCCAGTCGTTAAGCCTCGGCAGCAATATGAATGCCGGCGGTAGCACCCAGGGCATGGCGATTGCCAGCGCGCCGACGACGGTAACGACATCCGCACCGGTGGAAATCAGCCCGTCCAACAGCGGTCATATGCTGCCTGAAAATGCCGCTAAAGCCTCTGGCAGCGGCCGTATGCTGTCAGGCAACGCCACCGCCAGCAGCAGCGGTCATATGCTGCCGGCTAACGCAGCCGCCGCAGCTGCCGCGCAGCCGTCATCGGCAACACAAATGCAGACTACGCAGGTTGATTCTCAACCAACTAATGCGTATTCTGAAAGTTCGGGTAAACAGAATGTGGGTAAGATGTTGCCCACGGCGGGAGCCGCGACCACGCTTCCGACCACCGAACCGACGCAAACGAACACGGCAATTGCCAGCTGGCGTTGGCCTACAGACGGGAAAGTCATAGATAGTTTCTCAGCCTCAGAGGGGGGAAATAAAGGGATTGATATCGCCGGCTCACGTGGGCAATCCGTTATCGCTACCGCATCCGGGCGTGTAGTGTATGCGGGTAATGCGTTACGCGGTTACGGTAATCTGATCATCATCAAACATAATGATGATTACCTGAGCGCCTATGCCCATAACGAAACCATGCTGGTCCGGGAACAACAAGAGGTAAAGGCGGGTCAACAAATTGCTACCATGGGTAGCACCGGAACCAGTTCAGTACGCTTGCATTTTGAAATTCGTTACAAGGGGAAATCCGTAAACCCGCTGCGTTTTCTTCCGCAGCGATAAATCGGGCAGAGTATTTCGGTATTCTGCCATGGGATCACGGGTAGGAGCCACTTATGAGCCAAAACACGCTGAAAGTTAACGAGTTACATGAAGATGCTGAATTCGATGAGAATGGAATCGACGTTTTTGACGACAAAGCGCTGGCGGAGGAAGAAACCGGCGATAGCGACCTGCTCGACGAGGAATTGCTTTCGCAAGGAACTGCTCAGCGCGTGCTGGATGCAACCCAGCTTTATCTGGGAGAAATCGGCTACTCACCTCTTCTGACCGCTGAAGAAGAAGTTTACTTTGCCCGTCGGGCGCTGCGCGGCGATGTTTCGTCTCGCCGCCGTATGATCGAGAGTAACCTGCGGCTGGTGGTGAAAATCGCCCGCCGCTACAACAATCGGGGACTGGCGTTGCTGGACCTGATTGAAGAAGGAAACCTCGGTTTGATCCGCGCAGTCGAGAAGTTTGACCCTGAACGCGGGTTCCGCTTTTCGACTTACGCCACCTGGTGGATCCGTCAGACCATTGAACGGGCCATCATGAATCAGACTCGCACCATCCGTTTACCCATCCATATCGTCAAAGAATTGAATGTCTACCTGCGTACCGCACGCGAACTGTCCCACAAGCTTGATCACGAGCCCAGTGCGGAAGAAATCGCCGAGCGGCTGGATAAGCCGGTAGATGACGTTAACCGCATGCTGCGTCTCAACGAGCGCATCACCTCGGTGGATACGCCGCTGGGCGGGGATTCGGAAAAGGCGCTGCTGGATATTCTGGCCGATGAGAAGGATAACGGCCCGGAAGATACCACGCAGGATAACGATATGAAGCAGAATATCGTTAAGTGGCTGTTTGAACTGAACGCAAAACAGCGTGAAGTGCTGGCTCGCCGTTTTGGCCTGCTGGGATATGAGCCAGCCACGCTGGAAGATGTGGGTCGTGAAATCGGGTTGACTCGTGAACGGGTGCGCCAGATTCAGGTAGAAGGGCTGCGCCGTTTACGCGAGATCCTGCAGGTGCAGGGGCTGGACATCGAAGAACTGTTCCGCGAATAACTCGCACAATAACTAACATGGCAAAAAAATGGTGGGATACCCCACCATTTTTTATATCTGCAATTAGGTTCGTGCGTTATCGGGCACACTGAGACAGCAGGAACTCGACGATATCGCCGGCCTTGATCATCTCTTTTTCGCCTTTACGGCGGTGCTTGTATTCGATCTCGTCGTTATCCAGATTGCGATCGCCGATCACGATGGTGTGCGGAATGCCGATCAGTTCCATATCCGCAAACATCACGCCGGGGCGTTCTTTGCGATCGTCCAGCAATACATCGACGCCGTTGGCGCGCAGTTGCTGATAGATATTCTCGGCCACTTCCTGCACGCGGAAGGACTTATGCATGTTCATCGGCAGAATCGCCACCTGGAACGGCGCAATGGTGTCAGGCCAGATAATGCCGCGATCGTCATGGTTCTGCTCAATGGCGGCGGCGATCACGCGTGTTACGCCGATACCGTAGCAGCCCATGGTCAGCGTCTGATTGCGGCCGTCTTCGCCCTGAACCGTTGCTTTCAAGGCTTCGGAGTATTTCTTGCCCAACTGGAAGATGTGGCCGACTTCAATACCACGCTTAATCAGCAGCGTGCCTTTGCCGTCCGGGCTGCGATCGCCTTCCACTACGTTACGGATATCGGCAACTTGCGGCAGAGCGGTATCGCGTTCCCAGTTAATGCCGAAATAGTGTTTGCCGTCGATGTTGGCGCCGGCGCTGAAATCGCTCATCGCTGCCACGGTACGATCGACCACAACCGGCACCGGCAGATTTACCGGCCCCAGCGAACCCGGACCGGCCTTAACCACCGCACGGATTTCTTCTTCAGTCGCGAAGGTCAATGGGCTGGCGACCAGCTCCAGTTTTTCCGCTTTGACTTCGTTCAGTTCATGATCGCCACGCACCAGCAGCGCAACCAACTTATGGCCGCTTTCTTCGGTCGCTTTCACCAGCAGGGTCTTGACGGTTTTTTCCACCGGCACTGCGAATTGTTCCACCAGCTCGGCGATGGTTTTGGCGTTCGGGGTATCCACCAGCGTCATGGCCTGAGTCGGCGCCGCGCGGCCGTGCTCCGGCGCCACGGCTTCCGCCAGTTCAATGTTGGCGGCGTAATCCGACCCGGTAGAGAACACGATGTCGTCTTCGCCGCTGCTGGCCAGAACCTGGAATTCATGCGATGCGTTACCGCCGATGGAACCGGTATCGGCCTGTACGGGGCGGAAATCGAGATCCATGCGGCTGAAAATCTTGCTGTAGGCCGCGTACATGGCATCGTAAGTGACCTGCAGGGATTCCTGCGTGGTGTGGAACGAGTAGGCATCCTTCATCAGGAACTCGCGGGCGCGCATTACGCCAAAACGTGGGCGCACTTCGTCACGGAATTTGGTCTGGATCTGATAGAAATTCAGCGGCAACTGCTTGTAGGAGCTGATTTCATTGCGGATCAAATCGGTGATGACTTCCTCATGCGTTGGGCCGAGTACAAACGGGCGGTCGCCTCGGTCAACAAAGCGCAACAGCTCCGGGCCATATTGTTCCCAGCGGCCGCTTTCCTGCCACAGGTCGGCGGGTTGAACTACCGGCATCGAAATTTCGATGGCGCCGGCATTGTTCATTTCTTCACGCACGATGTTTTCGACTTTTTTCAGCACCCGCAACCCGGTCGGCAACCAGGTATAAAGGCCGGAAGCCAGTTTACGAATCATCCCGGCTCGCAGCATCAACTGATGGCTGATGACTTCGGCATCGGCGGGCGTCTCCTTCAGCGTGGAGAGCATGTATTGACTTGTACGCATGATGTTTGAGTTCCGTCAGAACAAATAAATAGCATTAACCACAACGTGGTTCAGGCAGAAAAAGTGGTTTAGTTTACCAGTGCGGGCCGTTCCCCAAAAGGCGCAGCCACGTTTTTTAACCGGCATCAAGGCTGATGACTTCCGTTTGACCGTCAATAACCTGCCATTTGACATTAAATTCCAGCAACCGCGCGGCATAGACCTTGAGGTCATCTTCTCCTTTGCGGTAAGCCGGGCGGGGGTCCTGCGCCAGCACCTGGCTAATGAAACGCCGCAGATTGGGGTGACGCTGCTGATGTTCCGTCAGTTGTTGCTCCGCCAGAACGGAAAAATGGATCGGCATATCGGCTTCGGGCGCCAACTGGGCAAAACCGGCCCGCGCCTGCGGCTGACTTTCCGCGAACGGCAGGTAGGGTTTGATGTCCACGACCGGGGTGCCGTCCACCAGATCCAGACTGCCCAGCTCCAGTATCACGCTATCCCGCATGGTGCGTATCGCTTTCAGTTCAACCAGCGACATACCGATCGGGTTAGGGCGAAACGTTGAGCGGGTAGCGAACACGCCCATGCGGGCATTGCCGCCCAGGCGAGGCGGCCTGACCGTTGGGCGCCAGCCCGCGGAGGCTGTCTGGTGGAAAATGAACAGCAGCCACAGGTGGCTGAAATCTTCGAGCCCGCGTACGGCCTCGGGTTGGTTATAAGGCGAGAGGAGATGTAATTCTCCGCCGCCATCCTTAATCAGACCGGGCTGTCGGGGTACGGCAAATTTTTCTTTATAAGGTGAGCGGATAACGCCGATCTGATTAAAGCAAAATTGGCTCATTGCGCGGAAACTTTCAGTGCATAACCCTGGCAGACAGCCTGACGGTAGCATCCCGCTACATTACTGATGATCTGGCAGTCATGCAGCAGCACGGCATTGGCTTTCATGGCGGTGGCGCGATTCTGCATTCTTCTACGGGCAGACGGAATGCTGGGCGGCGTGTCCTGCGCGCTGGCCTGGCAGGATGAACCAGACACTTCACCCATATCGCGGAACGGCTTACCTACCAACTCTTCGGCACTTTTATACAACACGGCAGGGGCGGGATGCGTGACCGGCTTCGGCTTCGGCGGAGGTTCCACAGCCACTGGTGTCTGCGGTTGTGGTGCCGGCGCAGCAGGTTTGTGCAGCAGGGAACATCCTGTCAGCGAAAACGCCAACAGCAGAACAGGTACAGCACGCATAAATTTTCCTCTGGCTTGGATAAAGTGCGGTTATTGAAGCAAGCAATACAGAAAATAACAAGACGGGCAGTTGCCCGTCTTTCATCTCTTTTATGCAAGAAAGTAAGTATTAACTTACCATCCTTTCACCGCGCCACCATTAAATGTTTTCAGCGCCGCCTGATTTACTTCGTCAGACTGATAAGCCTTTACGAATTTTTTCACGTTTTCTGCATCTTTATTGTCTTCACGAGCAACCAGCAGGTTAACGTACGGTGAGTCTTTTTCTTCTACGAACAAACCGTCTTTGGTCGGGGTCAGGTTGATCTGGCTGGCATAAGTGGTGTTGATGATGGCCAGAGCAATCTGATCGTCATCCAGAGAGCGCGGCAGCTGCGGCGCTTCCAGTTCGACCAGCTTCAGGTTTTTCGGGTTTTCAGTCACATCCAGTACGGTCGGCAGCAGGCCAACGTTGTCTTTCAGTTTGAGCAAGCCCACTTTCTGCAGCAGCAGCAGCGAACGGCCCAGGTTGGTCGGATCGTTCGGCAGGGCGATCTGAGCGCCGTTCTGCAGGTCATTCAGCGATTTGATTTTTTTGGAGTAACCGGCGATCGGATACACGAAGGTGTTGCCGACGGAAACCAGCTTATAGCCGCGATCCTTGATCTGCTGGTCGAGGTACGGTTTGTGCTGGAAAGCGTTCAGGTCGATATCGCCTTTGCTCAGCGCTTCGTTCGGCAGCACGTAATCATTAAAGGTAACCAGTTCAACATCCAGACCATATTTTTCCTTGGCGACTTTCTGCGCCACTTCCGCTACCTGCTGCTCGGCACCGACGATCACGCCCACTTTAATGTGGTTAGGGTTCTTCTGCTCCTGACCGCATCCGGCCAGCGCCAGCGCACCAATCAACGCACCAACCGCCGCGAGAGATTTCAATTTAATTGCCATTTTTTACCTCTGTTTAATGTTTTAACCTGCATCGAAGAATAATAGACGCGATGGTGAAACCCGTTATTTGTGGGTAACCGCGCGAACTGCTCTGTCACCAAAAAACTGAATGAGATAAACCAGAACCACCAACAGGACCAGCACGGTATTCATCACGGTGGCGTTATAGCCGACATAACCATACTGATAACCAATCTGCCCCAGACCACCGGCGCCGACCGCACCGCCCATGGCTGAATAACCTACCAACGTAATCAATGTAATAGTGGCGGCGTTGATCAGACCGGGCAGGGCTTCGGGTAGCAAAATCTTGCGGATAATCTGCAGCGGCGTAGCGCCCATCGCGCGTGCCGCTTCGATCAACCCGGTCGGAATTTCCAGCAGGGCGTTTTCCACCATGCGGGCGATAAAAGGCGCCGCTCCTACCGTTAACGGTACAATCGCTGCCTGTAGACCAATTGCGGTGCCTACAATCACTCGGGTAAAAGGAATCATCCACACCAGCAGAATAATGAAAGGAATGGAGCGGAAAATATTCACCAACGCGGAAATGCTGCGATAAAGCTTAGGATTGGCGATAATCTGCCCGGGGCGGGTGATATACAACAGCACGCCGACGGGCAAACCCAGCATAAAACCGAAAAAGCCGGACACGAATGTCATCACCACGGTCTCCCAAACGCCGCGGGCAATCAACCAGAGCATGGCTTCAGACATAACCCAATACCTCAATATTCACGTGATGTTGCTGCAGAAAGGCAATGGCTGCCTGGGTGTCGGTTTCCTGCCCGTGCATTTCGGCCAGCATGATGCCGAATTTCACACCGCCAGCGTAATCCATCTGCGCGCTGATAATGTTGTTGTTGACGTTGAACGTCCGGGCCACTTCGGACAATAAGGGCGCGTCGACCGACTGGCCGGTAAACTCCATACGCAGCAGCGGTACGCTGCCTGGGCGAGGCGTTGTCGACAGTCGCTGCTGATAGTCATCCGGAATATCCAGATGCAGGGTGGACTGGATAAATTTCTGAGCCAGCGGTGTTTTCGGATGAGAAAACACTTCGCTGACCGTATCCTGCTCAATCAGTTTGCCGTTACTGATAACCGCCACCTGATCGCAGATACGTTTAACCACATCCATTTCATGCGTAATCAACAGGATGGTCAGCCCCAGCCGACGATTGATGTCTTTCAGCAATTCAAGAATAGAACGGGTTGTGGCCGGGTCCAGTGCGCTGGTTGCTTCATCGCACAGTAGAACTTTGGGGTTGCTTGCCAGCGCGCGGGCAATGGCGACGCGCTGTTTTTGCCCGCCGGACAGATTAGCAGGATAGGCGTCATGCTTGTCCGACAGCCCGACCAAATCCAGAAGCTGATGCACCCGCTGTTTGATTTCAGCCGCGGGCGTGTTGTCCAGCTCCAGCGGCAGCGCCACATTGCCTAATACGGTACGTGAGGACAACAAATTGAAGTGCTGGAAAATCATGCCGATTTGGCGGCGGGTGCGCGTTAATTGGCTTTCCGACAGGCTCATTAGCTCTTTCCCGTCGATCAACACTTTCCCCTGCGTCGGTCTTTCCAGCAGATTCACGCAGCGAATCAGCGTGCTTTTACCTGCGCCTGATGCGCCAATCACGCCATAAATCTGACCCGCGGGCACGCGTAATGTCACGTCGTCCAGCGCAGTGACGGCGCGTCCTTTTTGCTGGAAAACCTTTGTAATATTAATCAGTTCAATCATAAGTTTTATCAAAGATGACGATGGCCGGACAAGAAACCATAATATTCCGACCCAATGTGGAGGGGATGTTAAGGCGTCTAGACGTCTAAGTCAATCGAGATCCCGTCAGGGATGACATTCTCTCTGGTGATGAAAACATGCGATACTAAGCACAATTTACGCCATCAGGAGCAAAGGTAAGTGGCAAACAGCGTCCCTGCAATTTTTCTCGACCGTGACGGTACCATTAATGTTGATCATGGCTATGTCCATGAAATCGATCAGTTCCAGTTCATTGACGGTGTGATTGACGCCTTGAATGAACTCAAAAAAATGGGCTTTGCTCTGGTGCTGGTGACCAACCAGTCAGGGATTGCCAGAGGTAAGTTTACCGAAGATCAGTTCATGCAACTGACCGAGTGGATGGATTGGTCGCTGGCCGACCGTGGTGTTGACCTGGACGGTATCTATTATTGTCCGCATCACCCTGATGCAGGTGAAGGGGAATATCGTCAACAGTGTGATTGCCGTAAACCTCAGCCAGGGATGTTTATCTCTGCGCAGCGTCATTTGCACATTGATATGGCCGCTTCTTATATGGTGGGCGATAAAGTTGAAGATATGCAGGCAGCGCAGGCAGCAGGGGTAGGAACGAAAGTATTGGTTAAAACCGGTAAACCGATCACCGAAGAAGGCGAAAAATTGGCTGATTGGCTAATAGATAGCCTGGCGGACCTGCCAAAAACGATCAAACAGCACGTAAAATAGCCGTAAGGGTGGAAAAATGCGCGAACGGAAAAAAAGATCGAGAAAGTGGTTGTGTAACCCGTTCGGATCCCTATAATGCGCATCCACTGACACGGCAACGGCGATGAGCCAGCGCGGTGTGAGGCGGAGAAAGCGAGAAAAAAGTCGTTGACTCTGAATGAGGAAAGCGTAGTATACGCCACCTCGCGACAGCAGGCTGTAAGCCGGTCGCACTGCTCTTTAACAATCAATCAGACAATCTGTGTGGGCACTCGCAGGACGCTTCACTAAAATATTTGTGAAAAGTCTTGAAGAGTGACAACAGTTAATTCATACGAACTAACAGTAAATTCTTTGAGCACGTTTTCTTCGGAAAACACATCAAACTTTAAATTGAAGAGTTTGATCATGGCTCAGATTGAACGCTGGCGGCAGGCCTAACACATGCAAGTCGAGCGGCAGCGGGGGGAAGCTTGCTTCCCCGCCGGCGAGCGGCGGACGGGTGAGTAATGTCTGGGGATCTGCCTGATGGAGGGGGATAACTACTGGAAACGGTAGCTAATACCGCATAACGTCGCAAGACCAAAGTGGGGGACCTTCGGGCCTCACGCCATCGGATGAACCCAGATGGGATTAGCTAGTAGGTGGGGTAACGGCTCACCTAGGCGACGATCCCTAGCTGGTCTGAGAGGATGACCAGCCACACTGGAACTGAGACACGGTCCAGACTCCTACGGGAGGCAGCAGTGGGGAATATTGCACAATGGGGGAAACCCTGATGCAGCCATGCCGCGTGTGTGAAGAAGGCCTTCGGGTTGTAAAGCACTTTCAGCGGGGAGGAAGGCGGCAAGGTTAATAACCTTGTCGATTGACGTTACCCGCAGAAGAAGCACCGGCTAACTCCGTGCCAGCAGCCGCGGTAATACGGAGGGTGCAAGCGTTAATCGGAATGACTGGGCGTAAAGCGCACGCAGGCGGTCTGTTAAGTTGGATGTGAAATCCCCGGGCTTAACCTGGGAACTGCATTCAAAACTGACAGGCTAGAGTCTCGTAGAGGGGGGTAGAATTCCAGGTGTAGCGGTGAAATGCGTAGAGATCTGGAGGAATACCGGTGGCGAAGGCGGCCCCCTGGACGAAGACTGACGCTCAGGTGCGAAAGCGTGGGGAGCAAACAGGATTAGATACCCTGGTAGTCCACGCTGTAAACGATGTCGATTTGGAGGTTGTGCCCTTGAGGCGTGGCTTCCGGAGCTAACGCGTTAAATCGACCGCCTGGGGAGTACGGCCGCAAGGTTAAAACTCAAATGAATTGACGGGGGCCCGCACAAGCGGTGGAGCATGTGGTTTAATTCGATGCAACGCGAAGAACCTTACCTACTCTTGACATCCAGCGAAGACTGCAGAGATGCGGTCGTGCCTTCGGGAACGCTGAGACAGGTGCTGCATGGCTGTCGTCAGCTCGTGTTGTGAAATGTTGGGTTAAGTCCCGCAACGAGCGCAACCCTTATCCTCTGTTGCCAGCACTACGGGTGGGAACTCAGGGGAGACTGCCGGTGATAAACCGGAGGAAGGTGGGGATGACGTCAAGTCATCATGGCCCTTACGAGTAGGGCTACACACGTGCTACAATGGCGTATACAAAGAGAAGCGACCTCGTGAGAGCAAGCGGACCTCATAAAGTACGTCGTAGTCCGGATTGGAGTCTGCAACTCGACTCCATGAAGTCGGAATCGCTAGTAATCGTAGATCAGAATGCTACGGTGAATACGTTCCCGGGCCTTGTACACACCGCCCGTCACACCATGGGAGTGGGTTGCAAAAGAAGTAGGTAGCTTAACCTTCGGGAGGGCGCTTACCACTTTGTGATTCATGACTGGGGTGAAGTCGTAACAAGGTAACCGTAGGGGAACCTGCGGTTGGATCACCTCCTTACCGAGCTGAAGCGCCTGCGTGGTGTCCACACAGATTGTCTGATGAAGTAAACGAGCGGTAAAACCTTATAGGCTTGTAGCTCAGGTGGTTAGAGCGCACCCCTGATAAGGGTGAGGTCGGTGGTTCAAGTCCACTCAGGCCTACCAGATTTCTCCTGATACTGCGTTGTGAAATAGCCCGCATACTGATGTATGCGCCGTCATTCCACGCCTTGTCTCAGAAGAAATTACGGGTAAAGGTTTACGTGTTGCATTCTATGGGGCTATAGCTCAGCTGGGAGAGCGCCTGCTTTGCACGCAGGAGGTCTGCGGTTCGATCCCGCATAGCTCCACCATTTACGAATGACTTCAGAGTATACTGGCGACAGTATGCTGCGAAGTATTCTGCTCTTTAACAATCCGGAACAAGCTGAAAATTTGAAACGACGGCATATGAATGTGAATTCATGTGTTGTTCGAGTCTCTCAATATACCCGCATCCCGAGACACTTTCGGGTTGTGAGGTTAAGCGACTAAGCGTACACGGTGGATGCCTAGGCAGTCAGAGGCGATGAAGGGCGTGCTAATCTGCGAAAAGCGTCGGCAAGGTGATATGAACCGTTATACCCGACGATACCCGAATGGGGAAACCCAGTGTGACTCGTCACACTATCATTAACTGAATCCATAGGTTAATGAGGCGAACCGGGGGAACTGAAACATCTCAGTACCCCGAGGAAAAGAAATCAACCGAGATTCCCCCAGTAGCGGCGAGCGAACGGGGAGCAGCCCAGAACCTGAATCGGCTTGTGTGTCAGTGGAAGCGTCTGGAAAGTCGCACGATACAGGGTGAAAGTCCCGTACACGAAGATGCACAGGCCGTGAGTTCGATGAGTAGGGCGGGACACGTGGTATCCTGTCTGAACATGGGGGACCATCCTCCAAGGCTAAATACTCCTGACTGACCGATAGTGAACCAGTACCGTGAGGGAAAGGCGAAAAGAACCCCGGCGAGGGGAGTGAAATAGAACCTGAAACCGTGTACGTACAAGCAGTGGGAGCACCTTTTGGGTGTGACTGCGTACCTTTTGTATAATGGGTCAGCGACTTATATTCTGTAGCAAGGTTAACCGTATAGGGGAGCCGCAGGGAAACCGAGTCTTAACTGGGCGTTAAGTTGCAGGGTATAGACCCGAAACCCGGTGATCTAGCCATGGGCAGGTTGAAGGTTGGGTAACACTAACTGGAGGACCGAACCGACTAATGTTGAAAAATTAGCGGATGACTTGTGGCTGGGGGTGAAAGGCCAATCAAACCGGGAGATAGCTGGTTCTCCCCGAAAGCTATTTAGGTAGCGCCTCGTGAATTCATCTCCGGGGGTAGAGCACTGTTTCGGCTAGGGGGCCATCCCGGCTTACCAACCCGATGCAAACTGCGAATACCGGAGAATGTTATCACGGGAGACACACGGCGGGTGCTAACGTCCGTCGTGAAGAGGGAAACAACCCAGACCGCCAGCTAAGGTCCCAAAGTCATGGTTAAGTGGGAAACGATGTGGGAAGGCCCAGACAGCCAGGATGTTGGCTTAGAAGCAGCCATCATTTAAAGAAAGCGTAATAGCTCACTGGTCGAGTCGGCCTGCGCGGAAGATGTAACGGGGCTAAAACCATGCACCGAAGCTGCGGCAGCGACGCTTAGGCGTTGTTGGGTAGGGGAGCGTTCTGTAAGCCGTTGAAGGTGGACTGTGAGGTCTGCTGGAGGTATCAGAAGTGCGAATGCTGACATAAGTAACGATAATGCGGGTGAAAAACCCGCACGCCGGAAGACCAAGGGTTCCTGTCCAACGTTAATCGGGGCAGGGTGAGTCGACCCCTAAGGCGAGGCTGAAAAGCGTAGTCGATGGGAAACAGGTTAATATTCCTGTACTTGGTGTTACTGCGAAGGGGGGACGGAGAAGGCTATGTCATCCGGGCGACGGTTGTCCCGGTTTAAGCGTGCAGGTGGGTGGACCAGGCAAATCCGGTCTGCTGTCAACACTGAGGCGTGATGACGAGGTACTACGGTACTGAAGTGACAGATGCCCTGCTTCCAGGAAAAGCCTCTAAGCATCAGGTAACATTGAATCGTACCCCAAACCGACACAGGTGGTCAGGTAGAGAATACTCAGGCGCTTGAGAGAACTCGGGTGAAGGAACTAGGCAAAATGGTGCCGTAACTTCGGGAGAAGGCACGCTGGGCATGGTGAAGTCCCTTGCGGATGGAGCTGAGCCCAGTCGCAGATACCAGCTGGCTGCAACTGTTTAATAAAAACACAGCACTGTGCAAACACGAAAGTGGACGTATACGGTGTGACGCCTGCCCGGTGCCGGAAGGTTAATTGATGGGGTTATCCGTAAGGAGAAGCTCTTGATCGAAGCCCCGGTAAACGGCGGCCGTAACTATAACGGTCCTAAGGTAGCGAAATTCCTTGTCGGGTAAGTTCCGACCTGCACGAATGGCGTAATGATGGCCAGGCTGTCTCCACCCGAGACTCAGTGAAATTGAACTCGCTGTGAAGATGCAGTGTACCCGCGGCAAGACGGAAAGACCCCGTGAACCTTTACTATAGCTTGACACTGAACCTTGAGCCTTGATGTGTAGGATAGGTGGGAGGCTTTGAAGTGTGGACGCCAGTCTGCATGGAGCCAACCTTGAAATACCACCCTTTAATGTTTGATGTTCTAACGTGGACCCGTGAACCGGGTTGCGGACAGTGTCTGGTGGGTAGTTTGACTGGGGCGGTCTCCTCCCAAAGAGTAACGGAGGAGCACGAAGGTTAGCTAATCCTGGTCGGACATCAGGAGGTTAGTGCAAAGGCATAAGCTAGCTTGACTGCGAGAGTGACGGCTCGAGCAGGTGCGAAAGCAGGTCTTAGTGATCCGGTGGTTCTGAATGGAAGGGCCATCGCTCAACGGATAAAAGGTACTCCGGGGATAACAGGCTGATACCGCCCAAGAGTTCATATCGACGGCGGTGTTTGGCACCTCGATGTCGGCTCATCACATCCTGGGGCTGAAGTAGGTCCCAAGGGTATGGCTGTTCGCCATTTAAAGTGGTACGCGAGCTGGGTTTAGAACGTCGTGAGACAGTTCGGTCCCTATCTGCCGTGGGCGCTGGAAGATTGAGGGGGGTTGCTCCTAGTACGAGAGGACCGGAGTGAACGCACCACTGGTGTTCGGGTTGTGATGCCAATTGCATTGCCCGGTAGCTAAGTGCGGAAGAGATAACCGCTGAAAGCATCTAAGCGGGAAACTTGCCCCGAGATGAGTCTTCCCTGGGAACTTGATTCCCCTGAAGGGACGTTCGAGACGAGGACGTTGATAGGCTGGGTGTGTAAGCGTAGCGATACGTTGAGCTAACCAGTACTAATGACCCGGGAGGCTTAACCTTACAACACCGAAGGTGTTTTGGTGAGAGAGACGAGAAAGATTCAGCTTGTTCGACGGATGGATTCTGATGGTTGTGCGGCGTGGTAGCGTGGGCATGACGGTTGGAATGAAAAGAATTTGCCTGGCGGCGAGAGCGCGGTGGTCCCACCTGACCCCATGCCGAACTCAGAAGTGAAACGCCGTAGCGCCGATGGTAGTGTGGGGTCTCCCCATGCGAGAGTAGGGAACTGCCAGGCATCAAATTATGTGTGCTGATATGGCTCAGTTGGTAGAGCGCACCCTTGGTAAGGGTGAGGTCCCCAGTTCGACTCTGGGTATCAGCACCACTTGTTTTAAATAGTGTTCGGCAAATTAAATAAAAGAATTTGTCTGGCGGCGAGAGCGCGGTGGTCCCACCTGACCCCATGCCGAACTCAGAAGTGAAACGCCGTAGCGCCGATGGTAGTGTGGGGTCTCCCCATGCGAGAGTAGGGAACTGCCAGACATCAAACAGCAAGAAAGGCCATCCATGCGGATGGCCTTTTTTCTTTTCTATGATCCGTCCTGAATAACGTTAAGACATGAGGTTCTACACGGGTAAAAGAAAGTATTGCCGCGGCACGATGGGGCACAATTCAGGTACGTTAAATGATGGCTTCTGTCCTGTTCAGGCAATGACTTTTCGAATGCCTTATGGCAAACGTTTTACTATAGAATCGCCATATTCACGGATTATATCCTTACCATATTCGCGGAATTCCCTGTTTTAATCGCAATGAAATAACCTCTGCTGTTATTTCATTGTAGAGTGACGCCGTCAGCTTAAATAATTACATGAGCCAGTTAGCCTTTGCCTGAACTACCGAGCCTGTTTTACTGTATCTGCTATAAGATAATCATTAAATAGCAGACAGGAAGGGTAACGCTTATATGGCAAATACAATAAACCCACAACAGGAAACAGAATCAACAACTATAAATACCGCCCGTCAACGCATCTGGGCGATAGTCGGCGCGTCATCGGGAAATTTGGTGGAATGGTTTGATTTTTATGTCTATTCGTTTTGTTCCCTTTATTTTGCGCATATCTTTTTCCCAACCGGTAATACCACAACGCAATTGTTACAGACCGCCGGCGTATTTGCTGCCGGATTTTTGATGCGCCCGATTGGCGGCTGGTTATTCGGCTATATCGCCGATAAATATGGCCGTAAAAAATCGATGCTGATTTCTGTGTGTATGATGTGCCTGGGATCCTTAGTGATCGCCTGCCTGCCCGGCTATGCGACGATTGGCGTCTGGGCGCCATTATTGTTGCTGATAGCGCGTTTGTTTCAGGGGCTGTCGGTCGGCGGGGAGTACGGCACCAGCGCAACCTACATGAGTGAGGTGGCGCTGGAAGGGCGCAAAGGATTCTATGCTTCATTCCAATACGTGACGCTAATCGGTGGTCAATTGCTGGCGTTACTGGTGGTGGTAATCCTGCAACAATTGCTTTCCGATACGGATTTGCGTACGTGGGGCTGGCGTATTCCGTTCGCATTGGGTGCGGCGTTGGCCGTGGTAGCGCTGTTTCTGCGTCGTTCGCTGAATGAAACCTCCGCCAGTGAAACCCGTGCCCGTAAGGATGCCGGATCGCTGCGCGCGCTGTGGCGTAATCGCAAGGCTTTCGTCATGGTGTTGGGTTTTACCGCCGGCGGTTCGTTGAGCTTCTATACCTACACCACCTATATGCAGAAATATCTGGTGAATACTGCCGGGATGAATGCCAAATCCGCCAGCGGGTTGATGACTCTGGCGCTGTTTGCTTTCATGCTGTTGCAGCCTTTGTTCGGCGCGCTGTCCGACAAAATTGGTCGTCGTAGTTCCATGCTGGTTTTTGGGGCGTTTTCGGCGTTGCTGACGGTGCCGATTCTGTCTACTTTGCAGGGCGTGACTAACCCGGTTATCGCGTTTGCTCTGGTAATGCTGGCTCTGGTGATCGTGAGCTTTTATACCTCGATCAGCGGCATTCTCAAGGCGGAAATGTTTCCTCCGGAAGTGCGCGCGCTGGGCGTTGGGTTGTCCTACGCCGTGGCGAACGCCCTGTTTGGCGGCTCCGCTGAGTATGTGGCGCTGTCGCTAAAATCGCTGGGTACGGAAGAGGCTTTCTTCTGGTATGTTTCGCTGATGGGCGCGCTGGCGTTTCTGGTTTCGCTCGGGCTGCATCACAGAGGGAAAGGCGAGACGCTCTAACGATGGGCTGCCTGCCATAAACAGTAGCCGGCCGTTGCGCCGGCTATATCCCAGGTGAAATCTTTCCAACTCCAGCCACTACCTTGCGGCCGGCTGTCGTAGGCTTCTTTGGCTGCGCCGATACTGACGGAAAACATCAATCCGAATGCGGCGCTGCGGTCGCGGCTCTGATGCTGATGTTCCACGAATTCACTGCCTGCGGCGCTTAGTAGCGCTGATGCCATGAAATGTTTCGCTTTGTCGGGCCCCGTCCACTGATCCTGCGCCATGTGCGCGCATCCTGAACAGACGGACAACAGTAATAGCAGCGCTTTGCGCATCATCTCCCCTCATGAGCTGTATACCGCCACTGGCCGAAGAAACCTGACAAAGCTTACTACAGGCATGATAATTCCCGGCAGAGCATTAACAAACTGTGCCGGGAATACGGCAGATGGTTACAAAATACGGCTGATCAGGCGATCGATGCGGATACGGCGCAGACGGCGGATAAGCTTGCGCACTTTTACCGGATATTGCGCGATACTTTGCAACTGCTGATAGTGCGTGATGATCTGGGTATGAGCGCGGATGCATTCCAGCTCTTGCTGACGCTGTACCTGTAATTCCTGCTCCGGGTCATGAATCAGAATGGCGTTTTCCAGATCCAGCCGCCAGGCGCGAGGATTGAGGTTGTTACCGGTCAGCAGTTGCCAGTTATCGTCCACCCACATGCCTTTGAGGTGAAAGCTGTTATCGCCGTCCTTCCACAGACGGATCATCAGTTGGTTGCTGTCGATGTATTTCTGCAACCGGCTCAGGAAACGACGCAGGTTGATTTCATACAGGTACGGCAGCGCGCCGATAATCCGGAACGGCTGATCTTCTGGGATGAAGAAGTCGTTTGCCGTCTTGTCGCCGATGATGATCTCGATCTGCTTGCCGTTGCGCAGCAGACGGATAATGTTGCGAACCAGCAGAGCCGGCAGATTGAAGTACGGGGTACACATCACCAAACGCTGCTCAGTGCAGTACATCAGGTGATGGATAGTCCGGTTCAGCGGGCTCTGTTTGCCCAGACCGACCAGCGGCGTCACCGTCAATTGGTGGTTGTTGTCGCCGACGCCAGGCAGCATATACGTTGCCGAACGCAATGACTGACGGAACTGGCGGATATCGTTTTTGATGTCGATGGTTTTGGGGCGAGACGAGCGGTCCAGCCGCTGCACGGCGGACGCAGCCAGCAGGTCCTGCACATAACGCGCCATCACATCAGCCAGCACGGGGTTATGAATCAGCTGATAGCGGTCATAACGGTATTTTTCATGCTGATGCAGGTAGACGTCGTTCAGACTGGCGCCGCTGTAAAGCACCGTGTCATCGATAATAAACCCTTTCAGATGCAGGACGCCCAGCGCTTCACGCGTATTGACCGGGACGCCATAAATCGGGAAGGGCGCATCATCGTACCGCTGCGCCATTTCGTAGTACCAGTCAGCGTTGGTGCTGTCGGCGGCAACGCCGATGCGGCCGCGCTGGGCGCGATGCCAGTCGACCAGTACGGTGATCTCCAGTTCCGGGCATTGGCGTTTGGCCTGATAGAGCGCCGACAGAATGCCTTCGCCGCCGTCATCGTGTTCCAGATACAGGGCTACCAGATAGATGCGTTTCTTCGCCTGCAGAATCTGTTCTGTCAGCGTAGTACGGAAAAGCGCTGGGCTGTGAAGCGTCTGGACGTCATCGGCAGACTGAGGAATTTTAGGCAGTTGTGCAAGGTGTTGTTGATATTTCGTACGCTTTAATTTTGACAACATCACAGTGCGATTCTTCTCTCATCGTGGGATGACCGCGTGGTCATAAATATACGTTAAGGCATAGCCGAATCGGGCGATGATACCACTACTTGGCAAGCGTTGTGAGCAAGTTTTACTGCCTGTAGCGAGATCCCGCCCGCATCTGCACGCCTGATTATGGCTGTGCGGACGAGTCCAGCGGCAGCTCCAGCGTCACAATACCGTCTTCCAGTTGCACATCAACGGCGAAGCCCAGTTTTTTCGCCAGCGTGACCATACCCTGATTCGTCGGCATGGTGATGCCGCTCAGACGCGCCAGACCGTGGGCGCGGGCATAGTGGATCAGTTTTTCCAGTAGTTTCCTGCCTAATCCCAGCCCTTTCAGATCGGATCGCACCAGTACGGCGAATTCCGCGTTGGTATTATCCGGGTCGGCGATGGCGCGTGTGACGCCGATGATCTCCGGCTCACCTTCCGTACCTGACCGCACAGCAATAAAAGCCATCTCACGATCGTAGTCAATTTGGGTCATATTGGCTAAATCTTCATGGGTAAATTCGTTGATTTCACTGAAATAGCGGTAATACAGATCTTCGCGGGTTACTTTGCCGATAAAATGGGCCAACAGCGGTTCGTCTTCGGGCAGGATGGGGCGGAACAGACAGGACGCGCCATCCTTGAGCCGGACGGTTTCTTCCAGTTCCTGCGGATAAGGGCGGATAGACAGACGAGACTGCGGGTCGCCGCTGAAAGGCGCCAGATGCAGCGTAACATCCAGCAGCGTGAATTCCTCGCCGGAGGCCAGCAGCGGGTGAATATCCAGACGCGAGATCTCCGGGCAATCCAGAATCAGGTTGGAAACCTGCACCAGCAACCGGCTTAGCGCCGGAATATCCAGCGGCTTGAGCGCGTTTTGGCTGCGGATTTTGCCGCTTTTCAACGCCTGAACGATTAGATAGCGCGCCAGCGCCATATTCAGCGGCGGCAAGGCCACCGCCGCCTGTGTTTCCCGACTCCATTCCATGCCGCCTTCACCCAGCATGATGATCGGACCAAAGATGGCATCCTGTTCAACCGCGATACGTAACTCCAGCGCGCCGGTACGATTAGCCATGCCCTGTACCAGCAAGCCGAGTACGCGTGCTTGCGGATTGGTATGTCTGACTCGTTCCAGCATTGCTTCCGCAGCCAGTTGCACCTCCTGAGCATTCTGCAGGTACAGCACGACGCCCTGAATTTCCGATTTATGGGGGATATCCGGGGATCGCAGTTTAAGCACGACCGGGTAGCCGATTTTTTCCGCGATGTACACCGCTTCGGTACTGTCGCCGGCAATCCAGGTTGGCAACGTATTCAGGCCATACGCCTGCAGAATCGGCTGGACCTCGTGGGTATCGAGCCGGGTGGCGCCTTCCTGCAGCGCCTGACCGATCAACCGATGCGCCTGTGCGGCATTGGCGGTGAGATCCGATGGCAGCGCCGGGGTTTCTTTCAGTTGCTTCTGGTTACGACGGTATTCGACGATATGCATGAACGCGATCACCGCGCCTTCCGGGGTGCGGTAAGTCGGGATGCCCGCCTCGTTAAACAGACGGCGCGCTTCCTGGGAAGAGAATTCACCGCACCAGTTGGTCAGCAACGTGATGCGTTTGCCGCGCGAATGTTGCTGCAACAGCTGAATAAGGCTTTCAGCGCTTTCCGTACCCGGCGCGGCGGCGCTCGGGGCGTGGATAATCAGCAACGCGTCGTAATCGTCGCTGTCCAGCAGCGCCGACAGCGCCGCCAGATAGCGTTGCGGCGTGGCGTCGTCGCGCAAGTCCAGCGGGTTGCCGACGGAGACGGTATCGGGCAACACGGCACGCAACGCCTGCTGCGTCGTCTCGCTCAGCGTCGCCAGCTTGCCCTGACGCGCAATTAACTGATCCAACGCCTGGGCGGCGGGCGATGCGCCGTTGCTGACGATCAGCAAACGCTCGCCGCGCAACGGGCGTAGGTGGCTGAGGGTTTCCACCGCCGAAAACAGTTCGTGGGTATCCTGCACCCGCAGCAGCCCGGCGCGCTGGATGGCGGCGTCGTAGGCGGCGTCCAGCCCGTGCTGGCCGTCATGCAACAGCTGTTGCGCCTGTCGGCTGCGCCCGCTTTTGATCACCAGAATCGGCTTGTTGCGGGATGCGCTGCGCGCTGCCGAGAGAAAACGCCGCGCGTCGCTGACATGCTCCAGATGCAGCAAAATAGCGCTGGTTTTACCGTCCCGCGCCAGAAAATCCAGCAGGTCGTCGACGTCAATATCCAGGCTGTCGCCGAGCGCGATAAAGTAGGAGAAACCGATGCCGCGCTGTTGCGCCCAGTCCAGTATGGTGTTGGAAACCGCCGCCGACTGGGAAATAAACGCCAGTTTGCCTTTTAGAATCGGCACCGGCGAAAAGCTGGCGTTGAGTCCCTGCCAGGGCGCCAGCAGGCCGAGGCTGTTTGGCCCCAGAAGCCGTACGGCATAGCGGGCGGCGCAGTTTTTCAATTCGGCGAATTGCGCCGGCGGCGCGGAAAGTATGATGACCGTTTTACAACCGCGCTGCCCCAGCGCTTCCAGCAGCGGCAGATTACGGTCGGCGCGGGTGCAGATAACGGCGAGATCGGGCGTCATCGGTAAGCTGGCGACATCACGGTACGCCAGTACGCCGCAGACTGCCTGATATTTGGGCGTAACCGGCAGCACCGGTCCGTTGAAGCCGCCGTCAAGCAGGTTGCGCATCATCAGAAATCCGGCTCTTCCCGGTTTTTCCGACGCGCCGATTACGGCAATCGAACGGGGCCGCAGCAGAGCCTCTAATCCGCGCTGACTCATCAGTTACTCCTGTTAGAAGACACCTGATTGATCTTAAACGTCTGTTGCCGGTTTTGCTGTGACAGTGGAAGAAATTTTCTTTTTCGCGTGATGGGCTTTGCCTGCCAGATAGTGGCGGCGAAAACGGTCGAAATGCTGCGCCAGCGCTTCGGCGGCATCGTTATCGCCGGCCTGACGCAGCAGGGCGATGGCGATTTCCGCCGTGCAGTGCTGCCCGGCGCTGCTGGCCTCCCGTAGCTGGTAGCTGGACAAAGCGCCCACGCTTAACGACAGGATCGGCAACGTATCGAGGTACGGACTTTTGCGAAACATTTTTCGCGCTTCCGGCCAGGTGCCGTCCAGCATCACGAACAGCGGCGGTTTGCCGTCGGCGGGCAGTTGGTGACAGACCTGACGGCCGCTTTCATCGTCGTCCGCCAGAAAGACCAGCCAGGGTTGATACTCTTCTGTTTGCAGGGCGGCAAGCAACGCCGGGTCCGGCTCGGTACGGGACCACAGAAAGGCATCAGTCTGCGGCAGGACATCGGCAATCAGGCGACCGGTATTACTGGGTTTCATCGGTTCGGTGTCGAACATCACCAGACAGAAGCGGCTGCGGGCGGTGCGCGGCGAGAGGGTGTCGCACAGGCAGTGGACTTCCGGCAGCAGGCAACGCTGGCAGCGGATGACACGGCAGCCGCGGGCGCGAAACGGGCGCGTGGAAAGAGCAAGGCGTTGCTGGCGCAGACGCAGGACGGCGTTACCGGTCATGATTTTCCATTAAAAAGGGACATTCTAAACGACCGGGCTGCCGACCTGAAGCCCCGCGTGTTGGCGGGGCGTCTGGTGAGGAATGATTTACAGCGATTCACTAAGCCAGCTTTCAAAAGGGGCTTTGGGCATGGCGCCGTTGAGCATATCAACCACTTTGCCGTGTTTGAACAGCATGATGGTAGGAATGCTGCGGATACGGAAGCGGGCGCTCAGGCCGGGTTCCGCTTCGGTGTTGACCTTGATGAAGCGGATTTTGCCGCCGTTTTCGTCGGCGACGCTTTCAAATACCGGGGCAAAGTTAACGCACGGTCCGCACCAGGGCGCCCAGAAATCCACGACCACCGGCAGATCGTCCTGCAACAGTTTATCCAGCGTTTCTTCAGTGGCGTTAATCACCTTGCCGCTGAACAGCGCCTGACCGCAGCGGCCGCATTTGGCGTGTTGATGATCATTGCTGCGTTCTTCTGGCAGGCGGTTGGTGGCGTTGCAGGATGCACATACCGTATTCATAAACGGGCCTCGGTAGCAAAAGGGCTGGAATCAAGTGTACTGTTGACGGAAGCGCGCCCAGCATACGCGAAGAGATCAACAGACGGTGGTGCGAAAGCAGGATAAGTATGGATAGCGGGTCGAACGCCAACAAGGCGTTTTACCCAATGGTTATAATAGTTAGTGACTTTTATGATCGGGTTGGTGGCTAAGCCGGTGGACATAGGGTAATCTTCGCGCCCAGCGCGTAGGTGGAGAACAACATGAGCGATGAATTAAGTGGAAAGAGCGGCAAAGTCCGCGTCATGTACGTCCGCAGCGAAGACGGGGACGAGAAGAACGGTAAGCAGAAACGTACGCCGGATAAGCGTCGTGGCGATGGCGACAACCGTGGCCGTAAAGGGCGAGATAGCGCGCCGCGCGGCGGGCGGGACAGAGATAATAAAGATGGCGCCGAGCGTGGCGGCAAATGGCGTAGCGAGTCGGCGGGGCGTGAGCGTCCGCGTCCACCGCGTCGCGAGCCGGTTGATCATGCGGATTCTCCGTGGAAAACGGTATCGCGCGCACCGGGAGAAGAGCCGGATCACGGCGGTATCAGCGGTAAGAGCCAGATCGATCCGGAACAGATTCGTCGCCAGCGGTCGGAAGAGACCCGCGTCTACGGAGAAAATGCCTGTCAGGCGCTGTTCCTGAGCCGTCCGGAAGCGATTGTGCGCGGTTGGTTTCTGCAGGAAGTCACGCCGCGTTTTCGTGAAGCGCTGCGCTGGATGGCGGCCAATCGTAAGGCTTACCACGTGGTGGAAGACGACGAGCTGATCCGCGCGTCCGGTACGGAGCATCACGGCGGCGTGTGTTTCCTGATCAAGAAACGTCGTGGTCTGGATGTGACGGCGTACCTGCGCGAAGCCGGGGATACCGACTGCGTGCTGGCGCTGGAAGATGTCGGCAATCCGCATAACCTGGGCGGCATCATGCGTAGCTGCGCCCATTTCGGCGTGAAAGGCGTGCTGGTGCGCGATGCATCGCAGCTGGAATCCGGCGCGGCGGTGCGCACGGCGGAAGGCGGTGCCGAGCACGTGAAAGCGATCAGCGCTGACGGTCTGGTCGATGCGCTGGCGCAGTTCCGTGCCGCCGGTTACACCATCGTCACCACCTCCAGCCACAAAGGCACGACCTTGTCGAAAGTCTCGCTGCCTGCCAAAACGGTGATTGTGCTGGGGCAGGAAGGGGATGGCTTGTCTGACAACGCCTGGCAGCAGGGCGACGTCAAAGTGTCGATTGACGGCACCGGCAACGTGGAAAGCCTGAATATCTCGGTCGCGACCGGGATCCTGCTGGCGGAATGGTGGCGCCAGAATCACGGCTAAAACCCTGAGTCGTGTGATGTCGTGCGGCAATAAAAAAGGTGGCGTAGCCACCTTTTTTGCTTTTGCGCTTTAGCTCTGCTCGGCGTGGGAAATCAGTGTGCGCCGCCAGCCGAGTGACTGCCGAATGGCGGTTTGGCGAACCACACCAGCACGATCAGCACGACGAACACCCCGGCCGACAGCCAGAAGATTTCGTTGGCGCCGATAATCAGCCCCTGCGCCGTGATCTGCTGAGCCAGATAGCTGGATACCTGCTGCTGACTCATTCCCATCGCTTCCAGTTGCTGATAGGTCTGCTGCGCCAGCGGGTTGTAGGGATTGATCACCTCGCTAAGCTGTTCGTGATGCAGCGCTTCCCGACGCTCCCACAATGTGGTGGTGATCGACGTGCCGATGGAGCCCGCCAGCGTACGGGCAAAGTTCGACAGACTGGAGGCGGCCGCCATCCGTTCCGGCGGCAGGCCGGAGAGGGTGATGGTGGTCAACGGCATGAAGAAACAGGCCACGGCGAACCCTTGCACGAACTGGGGCCAGGCGGACGCGCCGAAATCCATTGCCGGCTCAAAGGTGTAGGCTCGCCAGTAGAAACAGACCGCATACATGATGAAGCTGAACGTCACCAGACGGCGCATATCGAGCTTATGCATGAACCGCCCGATGATCGGCGAGAGAATCACCGGCATCAGGCCCACGGGAGCGGAAGCCAGCCCGGCCCAGGTGGCGGTATAGCCGAACACGACCTGCAGCAACTGCGGCAACAGTACGATGGCGCCGAAATAGAGCATGAACGCCAGGCTGGTGCACAGGCAGCCGATAGTAAAATTGCGCATTTTGAACAGCGACAGATCGACCACCGGGTGATCGTCGGTCAGCTCCCAAACCACCAGCACGGTGAGCGAAATCACCGCAACCACCGCCAGCACCACGATTTCCGTCGAGTTAAACCAGTCCAGCTCTTTGCCGCGGTCCAGCATCATCTGCAGGCAGCCAATACCCGCCGCCAGCAGAATCAGCCCAATGGTGTCGATGGGGCGAATTTCGGTTTTGGTTTCGCGCCCGCGTAGTGTCTGCAGGGTGATCAGCACCACCACGATGCCTAACGGCACGTTGATGAAGAAGATCCACCCCCAATGGTAGTTGTCGCTGATCCAGCCGCCGAGGATCGGGCCGAAGATCGGGGCAACCACCACCGTCATTGACCACAAAGCCAGCGCAATGCCTCGTTTGGCAGGCGGGTAGTTATTCAGCAGCAGGCTTTGGGACAGCGGAATGATCGGCCCGGCAACCAGACCCTGCAGCATACGGGAAACGATCAGCATTTCCAGACTGGTGGACATGCCGCACAGCCAGGAGGTCAGGGTAAACAGCACGGTGGCCCAGATAAACAGGCGCACTTCGCCGAATCGTTTGGCGAGCCAGCCGGTGATGGGGATGGAGATGGCGTTTGCCACCCCAAAAGACGTGATGACCCAGGTGCCCTGTGAGTTGGATGCGCCGAGATTCCCGGCGATGGTCGGAATAGCTACGTTGGCAATTGTCGAGTCCAGCACCTGCATGAACGTCGCCAGCGACAGGGCGATCGTCATCAGAGCCAGCGTCATGCCCTCAAGTGGTTTTCTTGTCACGCTGCTCTCCTCTGGGGTCAGCCAGCGTTGGCGCCGATGATCTGGTCGATCATCTGATCAACCGGCGTCAGATCCAGATCCAGTGCATCACTCTGATAGGCCGGTGTCGCGCGGGACGCATCGGACAGCACCTTGCCGTCGGTATTGGCGGTATCCACTTTAACCAGCATCGACAGGCCGATACGCAGCGGGTAATCGGCCAGCTGTTTCGGATCCAATTCGATACGCACCGGCAGGCGCTGTACTACCTTGATCCAGTTGCCGGTGGCGTTCTGGGCCGGCAACAGCGAGAAGGCGCTGCCGGTTCCCATGTCCAGACCCACCACTTTGCCTTTGTACACCACGCTGTCGCCATACAGGTCGCTGACGATGGCCGCCGGCTGACCGATGCGCATATTGGCTAACTGGGTTTCCTTAAAGTTGGCGTCGACCCACAGCGGAGCGGCCGGCACCACCGCCATCAGAGCGGAAGACGGGGTGACGCGCGCGCCCAGTTGCACGCTGCGGCGGGAGACATAACCATCCACCGGGCTGACGATATGGGTGCGTTTGAGCGCCAGCCAGGCGTTGCGCAGGTCAGTGGCGGCCTGAGCAATGGCGGGCTGCTGCTCTAATGGGGTATTCAGCACCAGCGCCTGAGTGGCGGCATACTGCTGTTTGGCCGCTTCCAGCGACGCTCTGGCGCTGGCGACCTGATCGCGCGCATGTTGCAGGTCTTCCCGGCCGATAGCATTGGCCCGCCCCAGCGCTTCACGGCGGTTCAGGTCGCTGATAGCCTTATCCAGCGCAATCTGCTGCAGGTCGATGTTGGCTTTGTACTGGCGGACGTTGATCATCTGCTGATGAACCTGACGCACGCTGTTGGCCAGAGTGGTTTTCGACCGTTCAAAGGCCTGCTCGGCGTCGGTTGGGTCGAGCTCTACCAGTACGTCGCCTTTTTTAACGAAGTCGGTATTGTCGACGTTGACGCGGGCGACGCTGCCGTTGACCTGCGACATAATTTGAATCTGGTTGCCTGCGACGTAGGCATCATCGGTTTCCTGATGGTGCCGCAACACCAGATACCAGTAGGCAAACCACACACAGCCAATAAAGAAAAACAGAATCATCAGCAGCGTGAGAATTCCCTTACGCGATTTTCTGGACTTCGATGGCATAGTTGGTGGAGTCTGCTTTTCCACGTTGGCACTCATGGTTCTCTCCCAGTTAAATTTCTTTTTTTTCGGCCTTTCATGGCCTTTGATTGCCTTTCATGGCGATATCGCGCGGTGACGGTTTTTTAAAAAAAACACGACTCCCCCTGCAAACCATTAAGGTTTGCAGGCAACGATGGCGATGGTCTCTGTCAGGAATGGCGACGGGCGTTAAATGCCGTCCTGATCCATTTCATCAAGACGCTGTAACAGCTTGCGCATCAGCACTTCCAACTGATCTCTTTCACTGTCTTCAAGGGCGGAGCAGAGAATATTCAGGCTTCGGTGCTGAGGCGGCAGCAGTTCGTCCAGAAAGGCTTTACCTTTCTCGGTCATGTACAGGTACAGACAGCGGCGGTCGCTGTCGCTTTCGCGTCGTTCGATCCAGCCGCGTTTTTCCAGCTCATCCGCGATGCGGGTGGCGTTGGTGCGCGAGGAACCGAGCGCCGCACTTAATTCGGAAGGCTGAATGCAGTAGTTTTCCTGCGATTCAAGCGTAAGCAGCGCCATGAACAGGGTTTCATTGATATCCTGTTCTTTCAGCATACGGTTGCGGTGTTCCAGTATTTTGGTTTGCATATGCAGGAATAAACGCAGCAGCAGGACTTCACGATAAGGGAAATCCGGGCGGCGTGAAGCCCGCATACGCAGCATGTCTTCAATTGGGGCGAATGAACTTTCCATAGATGTCAACCTTATTAATCACGACCCGTATAGTAACGAATGTTACTAATTAGGTAAATGCGAGAAACTTGTCGATTAGTGCTTATTTTGTCACTGGTCGAAACATGTGCAGGTGGTACGGTCTGTCGCCGTTTATTGTTTTTGGCTGTGCGAGTGACGTTAGCCGGTTACGTTCAGGCCATCGTCTGAAACCATTTAAACACTATGCCGTAGCACAGCGCGCCCAACAGCGTCGACAGTACGATGCTGCGGGTTTTGTAAAAACAAAGCGTCAGCAGGGCGAACCCTGCCAGCGTTGGCAACAGTCTTTCTGTGTGCTGCATGATATCCGGCAGGGCGGACACCACCAGCAGAGCGCAAATGGAAGCAATGCCGATACTGTCGAGCAGCAGGGCGGTTTTGCCCCGACGCAGGTTACCGGACGCCCGGTCGGCGCCCAGCCGCAGCGGCAGGTATCGGAACAGAAAGTTAACTGTTCCCACCAGTAAACCAATCAATAATACTGAAGTATTCATCGCGTTTCTTCCTTTACTGATGCCGGTTGATACAGCGATGCCAGACAACCGCCGCCGATGCCGATCAGGATGGCGGCGGGAATGGACGATACCAGCAGCCCCAGACAGGCGCCGCCCAGCGCGGCGGCTACCACCAGGCTCTGACGGCGTTTGAAGGACGCGAGCAGGAAACTCAGAAACAGCGCCGGCAGCATAAACGCCAGTGCGGCCTCGACCGCGGGGTAACCTTCCAGCGGGCCATTGCCGAATACCGCGCCGAGCACGGTGCCGGCGACCCACGACAGCCAGGCGCTCAGCGCCACTCCCAGCATCCAGGACTCGCTCCAGCGCCGGTTATCCCGCGACAGCCGCGCCGTCGCGGCGGCGAAGACCTCATCGGTCAGTCCGAATGCCCACCAGACGGTTTTGCCGGTCGGCAGTCGCTGCATAATACGGCGGCGCAGCGAGGGGCCGTACAGCACATGGCGGACGTCCATCGCCATTACGGTCAACGCCGCCACCCAGATAGACGCGCCCGCGCTCAGTAGCGCGGTAATGACGAACTGGCTGGCGCCGGCGTAAATGATGCAGGAAAGAAAAATGGCTTCCAGCGGCGTGAAACCCAGCTTGACGGCGTTCAGGCCAAAGGCGAACGCCACCGGCACGTAACCGATGACGATCGGCAGGCTGTCAAACAGACCGCTGGCAAAAGAGGCGTCGGCCGTCGTGCGGGCATCAGTCTGGCTGGAAGAAACGGAGTTCACGGTGTCTGGGCTCATCCACGGATTGAAAAAATATACTGGTCGAAAAAACAACATCATAGGCGCAAACCGCCGTCAGCGATAGCGCTTTACCGTCAATTGGGCGGCGGCGGGGCGTCATCCGTGCGTCTCCGGCTGCGAAGATTCGTAATGATGATTTTGCCACCACACCAGCAGCGCCAGCAGACTTAGCGCGCCTCCGGCTCCCGATACCCCCAGCCAGCCGAAATGCTGATAAGCGTAGGCGGAAATCAGCGAGCCGAGGGCGCCGCCGATA
Source organism: Dickeya sp. Secpp 1600 (assembly GCF_003049805.1). NCBI lineage: Bacteria > Pseudomonadati > Pseudomonadota > Gammaproteobacteria > Enterobacterales > Pectobacteriaceae > Dickeya > Dickeya sp. Secpp 1600. Next base: position 4,003,095 of record NZ_CP023484.1, on the reverse strand, counting down.
AAGTAGCTGGTCATGTAACCGGCGGTAAGACGGTTGCGCGCGTCCGGCAACATACGGTAAATCGCGCTCTGGTTGGTGACATGCAGCCCCTGAACCGCCATATCCAGCGCCACAATGCCGATCAGCAACGGCGCTATGGCGCTGACGCCGGCGGCGATCGGCAGCCATGACAGCGCCAGCAGCAACAGCCCCACGGTGGTGGAGAGTTTGGCTTTGCCCTGATCCACCAGACGGCCGGCCCGGCTGGCGGACAACGCGCCGGCGGCCCCCGCCAGACCGAATAACCCGATCACGGCCTCGCTGTAATGGTAAGGAGGAGCGGAGAGCAGGAACGCCATCGATGTCCACATGATGCTGAAATTGGAGAAAGAGAGCGCGCCCAGTATCGCGCGGGTGCGCAACGGGCGGGAACTGCCGAATAACTGGAAGATGGAGATCAGTAACTGTGGATAGTTAAGGTTGGTTGACGGGTGATAACGCGGCAGCGCGCGCCACATCAGCAACGCCATTCCCGTCATCAGCAGGCTGGCGACCCAGTACACCGTGCGCCAGTCTCCCAGCGACGTCAGCGCGCCGGCCAGCGTTCGGGCCAGCAGGATCCCCAGCAGCAGGCCGCTCATGATCGTGCCGACGACCTTGCCGCGGCTTTCCGGCGAGGCCAGCGTGGCGGCCAGCGGCACCAGAATCTGCGCCACGACCGAGAACAGGCCGGTAATGGCGGTGCCGGCCACCATCAACCACAGTGAAGGGGCAGAGGCGGTAATCAGCATGCCGCCTGCCGCCAGCAGGGTCATCCCGACGATCAAACCGCGGCGCTCGAAGCGGTCGCCCAATGGCACCAGAAACATCAGGCCGCAGGCATAACCCAACTGGGCGGCAGTGACGATAAAACCGGCCTGATTGACCGACAGGCTGAATGCCTGGGCGATGGCGTCCAGCAGCGGCTGGGCGTAATAGTTACTGGCTACCGCCAACCCGGTGGCGGCGGACATCAACAGCGTCAGTGCCGGGCTCAGGCCGGCGGTGGTGGTAGATGCAGACATGCGAGAAATGTTAACTTAATGTTAAATCGGATTTATTAATTTAGTATTGAACAGTCACGCCGGAGAATCCAGCAATTTATCTTATAAATTTCCCTGAAAATAATCAGGAGTTTTATCAGCCAGACCGGAAGAAGCCTATTATTCTCCGCTTCCGACAAAGGGTAAGCGTTTACTTTCGGGGCGATAAAAACTGATAAGGCGGAAACCGATAAAAAGGGAAAACGGCGAAGGAAAAGCGGAGTCGATCCGAAACGGCGGGTAAGACATAGAGGATACCCTGGCGGGCATCCTCTGGATTATGGTGGCGTAGCGACTTACTTTGCCGCCGCGCGGGCGGAATTAATCCAGCCGTCAAACTGCGCCTGATGCGCGTTGATCCAGCCGTTGACGTGGCGCTCGATAGCTTCCTGAGACGCTTCGCCCTGATGCATGCGCAGGTTCTGGGCGTTGATGTCCGCCAGCGGCAGTTTCATGGTGGCGAACAGGGCGGCCGCGGCCGGGTTTTTCTCCGCCCACGCCTTGTTGGCGACGATGCGCATAGTGTTGACCGGGAAACCGTAGTTGGCGCCGTTAGGCAGTTTGGTGTCGGTGCCTTTCTGCTTGCCGGGCAGCGAGGAGAACGGCACCTGCAGCCACACCACGTCACGTCCCGGCACCAGTACGTCGCTCACCCAGTACGGCGTCCAGGTGAAGTACAGGATCGGTTTGCCCTGCTTGTAGCGGGTAATGGTATCGGCGATCAGCGCCGCGTAGTTGCCCTGATTGTGGTTGACGGCGTCGCTCAGCCCGTAAGCCTGAATCTGGTGATTGATGACGCTGTCGCAGCCCCAGCCGGGGTTACAGCCGGTCAGGTCCGCCTTGCCGTCGCCGTTGGTATCAAACAGTTTCGCCAGTTTCGGATCCTTAAGCTGATCCAGACGGGTGATGTGGTACTGGTCGGCGGTTTTCTTGTCGATCAAATACCCTTGCGCCGCGCCCGAAACGTAGACGCCCTGACGGTAGAATTTGGTATCGCCGCCGGCAGCCTGATACATGTCGTCGTGCAGCGGTTGCCAGTTGACGGCGGTAAAGGTGGCGTCACCGGCGGCAATCGAGGTGTAACCGACGTTGTAGTCCACTTCGCTGGGCTTATCGACGGTATACCCCAGTTTTTCCAGCGCTTTGCTGACCAGCAGGGTCTGGAACGTTTCTTCGGAAATGGTGCTTTGCACCGGTTTGACGGTGATGCCTTTGCCGGGAAGGTCGTCGGCGGCAAACAGGCTGGTACTGAGTACGGTAGTCAGGGCAAGCGTTGCCATGCTGATGTTACGCATACGGATAGTCCTCATATTGTCTTATTCAATAAGCAGTCGTGAACGACGCACAGACACCTGTGTCAGAGCGTGCGGCCAGCCGGCGCCGGCCGCAGGGTCAGGTGGTGCGGTCCGGGCGCGGTCAGGCCCGGGATTTGATGAAGGGGCGAACCAGCAGTCCCAGCGGGCCGTGGTGGTACCAGTGACGGTTGCCGCGGCTGCGGGCGTCGCGCCCCAGCGACTGGGTCAAACGATCCAGAATAATGGCCAGAATTACGATGCCGACTCCGCCGATGGACGCCAGCCCCATGTCGAGGCGGCCGATGCCGCGCAGCACCATCTGTCCCAGCCCGCCGACGGCGATCATCGAGGCGATCACCACCATCGACAGCGCCAGCATCAGCGTCTGGTTGATGCCGGCCATGATGGTCGGCATCGCCAGCGGCAACTGCACCTTAAACAGCATCTGGCGCGGGCTGGCGCCAAAAGATTGCGCCGCTTCCACCAGGTCCGCCGGTACCTGACGGATGCCGAGGATGGTCAGGCGAACAATCGGCGGCAGGGCGAAAATGATGGTCACCACCACGCCCGGCACGTTACCGATGCCGAACAGCATCACGATCGGCACCAGATAGACGAACGCCGGCGTAGTCTGCATGGCGTCCAGCAGCGGGCGCACGATACGAGCCGCGCGATCGCTGTGCGCCAGCCAGATCCCCAGCGGCAGGCCGATGATCACGCAGAAGAACAGCGCGGTCAGCACCAGCGCCAGCGTGACCATTGCCTGCGACCAGGCCCCGATGGCGCCGATGGCGACGAGCGACAGCAGTGTCGCCACGCCCATGCCGAAACTGGACACCTGCCAGGCCAGCAGCGAGAACACCAGAATGGCGATCGGCGCGGGCAGGCCGGTCAGCAGTTGCTGAAAGCTGGTGAGGATCACGTCGACCGGTACGCGAATGCCCTGAAACAGCGGGCGAAAATGCAGTACCAGCCAATCGATGCCTTCGGTCACCCAGCGGTCGAGCGGCACCAGCGTATGGCGGAACGGATCCATCAGGTTGATGTGTTCCTGTGTCGGTGTTGGCGCGCTGTTCAGCCAGTCGCTGCCGCTCTGGTGTACATCGCTGGCGGCGGGCGGCGGCGCATTGCTCCAGGCGTCGGCGGCGTTATCCGTCGGCGTGGCGTTGCCTGCCGGCGCTGATGACGCCGCCCAGGGGTCGGCCTGCGCTGGGGTACCCGAGGAGCCCGCCGTAGCGGCATGCCCGCCCGGTGTGGCGGCGGCGTGGTTGTGGCCGGCGTTGGTCGCCGAATCCGGCGTTTGGGTGTCGTCCCAGGGGTTTTGCGTGGTGTCAGTCATTCAGCGTACTCTCCTTATCCAGCGCCTGCAGCAGCATCCCTTTGGAGATAATGCCGAGATATTCATGGTTTTCGTCCACAACAGGTACCGCGCAGGGTGCTTGCGCCACCTGAGATATCAGCTCGTTGAGCGACATCTCCGCGGGGACCGGCGTCGGGGCGGGCAATAATGCCTGCTCCAGCGGTTGCTGCTCGCGCAGCGCCTGTTTGAGGGAGTCGATGGAGACTACGCCGATGAACTTGCGCCCCCGCTCCAGCACATAGCCGTACTCGCGATCCTCCTCTTGCAGGATCTTGAGCGCGGATCGCGGGCCAACGCCCGGCGTTTTGCGGATCACCGCGACCGGGCGGCGGCGGGCGATGTCTTTGGCGCTGAACACGTGGCTGATATCCACGCCGCGGAAGAAGGTGCGCACATAGTCGTTAGCCGGGTTATTGAGAATCTCATCCGGCGTGCCGACCTGAATCACCTCGCCGCTGTGCATGATGGCGATGCGATCGCCGATGCGCATCGCTTCGTCCAGATCGTGCGAAATGAACACGATGGTGCGTTGCTGGCGCGCCTGCAGCTTGATCAATTCATCCTGCATCTCGGTGCGGATCAACGGGTCGAGTGCCGAAAATGCCTCATCCATCAGCAGGATATCGGGGTCGTTGGCCAGCGCGCGGGCCAGGCCGACACGCTGGCGCATCCCGCCGGAGAGTTCGTCCGGGTAGGCGTTGGCGTACGCCTCCAGGCCGACCTGCTGCAAGGCGCTCAGCGCTTTCTGCTCGCGTTCCACGCGGGGCACCCCGGCCAGATCCATGCCGAATGCGGTGTTGTCGAGAATATTCAGGTGGGGCATCAGCGCGAAAGACTGAAACACCATGCTGATCTTCTTGCGGCGGATCGCACGCAGCGCGCCGTCCGGCAGGCGAGAGATATCCTCGCCGTCGATCAGTACCTGACCGCGAGTGGGTTCTATCAGGCGATTGAGAAGGCGTACCAGAGTGGATTTGCCGGAACCGGACAATCCCATGATCACAAAAATCTCGCCTTCTTCAATGGCCAGACTGGTGTCTTTTACCCCCACCGTCAGACCGGTTTTCTCAAAAATCTGATCCTTATTCAGCCCCTGTTCCAGGAGCCTGAATGCCCTATCGGGATGCTCGCCAAATATTTTATATAGATGTGTTACTTCAAGTTTAATTGCCATGTAATTAGGGGTTTCCTGTGTGGTTTAATTGTTTTTTCTCGCTGCCTCATGGTGGGTGACACTTTTTATACCCTACCATAAACCGACGCTCTGACAACCCTTTGGTGAGGATTGATGTCCATTTTTGGCGATTTGATGGCAATATTTATTCGAATTAATTCTTTATTTATGAAAAGTGAAAGAGAAATTTTCTGTGCGTAAAATTGTTTATTTTTATTTTAAATTCATGTCGTTATTGTTTTTGTTGTCTGGGGTTGAATTGAATTTTTGAAAAGGGATTTCATCAGAAAAACAATGATTTTTGCAAGGTGTAAGATGAGTGAAATAATAATGTCATTTAATGCGAAATTCATATGGATTGAACGGATTGCGTCAGTGGTTGAAATGGGATATTTATGGTTTGAGTGGTCGTTTTGAAATGAGTTTTGGCGCTAAAAAATAGTCTGGTTTGAGCGGCGATTTTGACGGGGATAATGCGGTGTGATATGCCGTATTATCACGATGAAATAATCGGATGATTCTGAGTGTTTATCCCCGAAATAATGTAAGGGGACAGAAAGGCGGCCACCGGGTGAATCCCCGGTGGCTTACGTTGGTCAGCGACGGGAGTGAACGGAGCAGACACCGCGCCAGCGGCGCGAATAATCGCGGAATGTAATCAGGAAATACTGCCGGGCTCGGCCGGCAGTATCGATGTCAATCGTTGGCCTGATTTCTGGCTTGCTGCAACAGATGCAGAGTAATGTTGCGAACCTCGGCTTTGCTGCCGGCGATATGTTCGGCAAGCAACCGGCAGGCTTGCCCGCTATTCTGAGCGAGGATGGCTTGCAGGATGGCGGCATGTTCCTGATAAGTGGCCTGAATGCGATCCTGACGGGTGAAATCCAGCCGGCGGATAATGCGAATTTTTTCGGTGACGTCCCGGTGCACGCGCGCCATTTCCCGGTTGCCGGCGGCCGCGACCAGCGCCAGGTGAAAGGCTTCATCCTGCCGGGAAACCTGCTGGCCGTCATCCTGCCGCGGGTCGTCTATCCAGTACTGATGCAACGGCTGGAGCAGCGCGGCGCAGGCGTCAGGCGACAGCAGGCACAGCCGCTGCACCGCTTCCCGCTCCAGTACGATGCGCAGGTCATACAGTTCCTCGAAGTAAGCGAAATCGAACGGTTTGACCTGCCAGCCGCTGCGGTAGTACACGCTCACAAACCCCTCGGTTTCCAGCCGGAACAGCGCCTGACGGATCGGCGTGCGGCTGACCGACAGGCGTCCCGCCAGTTCGTTCTCGGTAAAGCGATCTCCCGGCAGCAACCGAAAATCGAAAATATCCTGCTTGAGCCGTTGGTAAACCTGTTCCGCCAGTACCGGCGGTTTGCTTTTATGACGTGCGTTCCGGTCGTCGGGCGCAGAGAATTGCATCCTGTTTCCTCCCGTTGTCAGGCTGGTGAGCGTTGGGTTACAAAGGCGCGCCAACCGCCGAATTCGGTAATGTCCCGCGCGCCGTTAAGCGCCGCCGGTTCACAGATGAAACCTTTGACCTGACGGCCATCCGCCAGCGTCAGCGTGCCGATGCCGAGCGGTGCCGGGACTTCCGCCACCAACTCGCCGAAGCGTGCCAGCGGGACATCCCACAGCTCCACCGTAATCGGCTGCCCCTGACCGGTGTTGACCAGTCCGGGCTTGGGCGGCTGGGTATTCGCCAGCGCGTACAGGCGGTAGTCGGCTGATGTGACGGTTTCTTCCACTTTGACGGCGTTGCGGGTCAGCAGCTGAAAATTGAGCGGCATACCGCTTAAGTGAGCGCCTACTACGGCGAGTCGTACATGATGAGGAGAGGCTGTTTCCTGCGGCGGAACCGGCGGCAGGGTATTGCCGGTAGCGCCCAGCGGCAGCGCCGTGACTGACTGCCAGCGCTGACCGAACGCCGCCAGCGCGGCGTCGTGCCAGGCCGGCGCAATCAGTGTGATGCCGGCGGGCAGGCCATCGTCGCGAAACGGCGCCGGCAGCGCCAGCCCGCACAAATCCGCCAGATTGGTGAAGTTGGTGTAGAAGCCGAACTGTGAGTTGTAGGCCACCGGCTGTTGTTTCATCTCTTCCAGCGTATGAATGGTCGGCGCGGTGGGCACCACCAGCGCGTCAAACCCGCTTAACCGGGCGGCAATGTGCCGGGCCAGCCCCGCTCGCAGGTATTCCGCTTCAAACACCTCGCAGGCGCTGTAATCGGCGCCTTTGGCGATGATGCTGCGTACGGTCGGGTCCATCGCTTCCGGCTGTTCGTGCAGCAGGTCGCCGACCGCCACGGTGCGTTCCGCTACCCACGGCCCTTCATATAATTGACGCGCCAGCTGTTCGAACGGGCTGAAATCCAGCGGTTCCAGCGTCGCGCCCATTGACTGCAAGTGCGACAGCGCCTGTTGAAATGCCTGCTCCGCCTGCCGATCGCCAAAGAATTCCAGCGGATGCGGCACCGCCAGCCGTAACCGGGCCGACATCGTCGCCGGCGTGGTGCGGGGATGATGACGCGAATAGGCGTCGTCTTCGTCATAGCCGCCGGCCTGCGTAGCGACGAGCCAGGCATCGGGCACCGTCAGTGCGAACACCGACACGCAGTCGTTCAGACGGCAGGCGGGCACGACTCCCTGCGTCGACAGCCAGCCTTTGGTGGGTTTCAGACCGACGATATTGTTGAATCCGGCCGGAACGCGGCCGGAGCCAGCCGTGTCGGTGCCCAGCGCGAACGGCACCAGCCCGCGTGCGACTACCGAGGCGGAACCGGAGCTGGAGCCGCCGCTGACGTACTGCGGATTAACGCTGTTGGGAACCGCGCCAAACGGTGAGCGGGTGCCCACCAACCCGGTGGCGAACTGGTCAAGGTTGGTTTTGCCGAGCACGATGGCGCCGGCGGCTTTCAGTCGTGCGACCACCGTGGCGTCTTGCGCCGCGGTGTAAGTAAAAGCCGGACAGGCGGCGCTGGTGGGCCAACCGGCGACATCAATATTGTCTTTGACCGCAAACGGAATGCCGTAAAGCGGCAGGCGTTGGGCGTCAGGCTGGCTGAGCAGGTGGGTGATTTGCTCATGCAGTCGGGCTTCGTCGGGCAGATAAATCCACGCCGGGTCGTCAGCGCGCAGCGATCTCCAGACGGTCAGCAGGGTTTCAGTCAGGCGGTTCGGGTGCTGCTGGTGGTGGCGCTGCCACTGAGGCAACGTGAAGCCGGTATAAACAGTCTGCGATGTCATGCAATGCATTCCAGTTGGTATACAAGATGGAATGCAACATTCAAACCTTATGCCAGTTTTTTAATGCACTGTTTTTGCTTGCTTTATGGTCAGACAAGCCCGGTCTGGCAGCAGAAGAACGCACCGCGATGGCACAGCCGCATCCGGTGCGGGCTCGAAAACAGGGCATACGGGCATATGGAAAGGAGCATGGAAAGGAGCAAAGACGGATCGCGACGCCGCGCCGCGATCCCGGTGTGATTTATTCTTTACCCAACACGAAACCTGACATGCCGCTGGCGGCCGGCATGACGGCCTTTTCGCGGCGCGCCAGATAGCGGTAGCTGCCGGCGCCCAGCGCCACGCCGATAAACCAACTGAAATTGGCGACCTCATGCCAGGCCGGCACAAAGCTTATCACCAGCCCGATAGCCACCGAGGGCAGCAGCGCCAGCACCGCGTTCGGGTTGATGCCGTTGCGATACCAGTAGCGCCCGCTGGGGGTGTCGTTGAACAGCGCATCTACGTCGATCTTGCCGCCTTTGATCAGGTAGAAATCCGCCAGCAGGATGCCGAACAGCGGGCCGATAAACGCGCCCAGCACATCGAGCGTGTAGTGAATCAGTTCCGGCGAGTTGAACAGGTTCCAGGGAGTCAGCAGCACCGAGCCGACCGCGGCGATCATCCCGCCGGTACGGAAACTGATGCGCTGCGGCGCGCAGTTGGAGAAGTCGAACGCTGGAGAAACGAAGTTGGCGACAATGTTGATGCCGATGGTAGCGACAATCATGGTCAGCAGGCCTAACGCCACCGCCACGCTGTTGCCGACGCGGCTGACGGTTTCGATCGGGTCGGTGATCATCTGGCCGAACAGCGACTGGGTGCCGGAGACGATCACTACCGTCACGATGGAGAACAGCAGGAAGTTGAACGGCAAACCCCAGCGGTTGCCGCGACGGATTTCCTGCATGCTTTTACCGTAACGGGAGAAATCGCCGAAGTTGAGCAACGGACCGGAGAAATAGGACACCACCAGCGCCGTGGCGGTGATCATCTGCCAGACCTGCTCGCCGCTGCTGAGGGATTTGCTGCCCAGCGTGAAGGAGATATTCTCCAGCCCGGTTTTGTATACAATCCATCCGGCCAGCGCCAGCATCACTATGTAGACCGCCGGGCCGGCGATATCAATAAAGCGCTTGATGGCGCTCATGCCGTGCCAGAACACCATCGCCTGCAGCAGCCACATCACGCCGAAGCACAGCCAGCCCAGCGCCGACAGACCGAGCCAGTGGCTGGTGGTCAGCGGCGTGAGCGACGGCACGAATTTCAACAGCACCAGCATCAGCGCGTTGGCGGCCAGATAAGTCTGGATGCCGTACCAGGCGAAAGCGATCAGCCCGCGGATCACCGCCGGAATGTTGGCGCCGAACACGCCGAAGGACTGACGGCAAATCACCGCATAGGGTACGCCGCTGAGCTGGCTGGGTTTGGCCACCAGATTGGCGCACAGTTGCACGATGCAGATACCCGCCAGCAGGCACAGCAGCACCTGCCAGCTGGCCAGACCCAGCGTAAAGAAGCTGGCCGCCACCACGTAGCCGCCCATGCTGTGTACATCCGACATCCAGAATGAAAAGATGTTGTACCAGGACCAGCTTTGTACACGCGTCGGGGCCAAATCTTCATTGCACAGTCTCGGGCTGTAATGCGCCGGGGTGTTTCCGGCGGACGTCATGTTTTCTGGCATGGAATCTGCTCCTTTTGGTGACGATAAAAATAAAGGTGAAAAAATCAGGCAGTGGGGTGTTGCAGGATTTGGGCCAGATCAGTGAATTTTGTATACAATAAATTTATTTTGTGTGTACGATTTGGCGATGAACGTGATGACGGAAGAAACCGATGAGCGATATTTACGGTCTTGGAAATGAGACATTTTTCGAGCAAAAAGATGAAGTTATCTATCAGGCACTGTTAAACGCGATCGTCGAGCATCAATTGTTGCCCGGCGCTCGCCTGCCGGAGGAGGCGCTGGCGGAGGTGTTCGGCGTCAGCCGTACCGGGATCCGCAAAGTGCTGCAGCGTTTGGCGACGGTGCAAATGATCACACTGTTGCCCAAACGTGGTGCACAGGTGGCGACGCCGACGGTGGAAGAAGCGCGTGAGATCTTTCAGACCCGTAGCCTGATGGAGTGCGCCAACCTGCCCGCGGTGATCGCGCACTGCCAGCCGCCGCATCTGGCGGCGCTGGAGAAACTGATGGCGGCGGAAGAGAAGGCGCATCAGGATCGCAACGGGCCGGAGGCGATCCGCCTGTCGGCGGCGTTTCACATCCAGTTACAGGCGATTTCCGGCAACAGCGTGCTGACCAGCATGGTGTCGCAACTGACGTTGCGATCGTCGCTGGTGATCGCCGCCTACGGCGCGCCCTGGCAGCAGGGATGCCGCTGTCACGATCATCACGATCTGCTGGCGTTGTTGCGTAACCGGGATCTGGCGGCGCTGACCAGCGCCATGCAGCAACATTTCGACGATATCGTCGCCAGCCTGCGTTTTGACGGCGACGGCGCGACCACGCCGGATTTCTCGCGGTTGTTCAGCCATCTGAAGCCGTTCGGTCGTAATAAAGAGGAGCAAGCCGAATGAGCCAATGCGTAATTCAGGTGATCAACCCCAACACCAGCCTGGCGATGACCGAAACCATCGGCGCGGCGGCGCGGCGAGTAGCTGCTCCCGGCACCGACATTCTGGCGGTATGCCCGCCGCAGGGCGTGCCGTCGATAGAAGGACATTTTGACGAAGCGGTGGCGACGCTCGGGGTGCTGGAGCAAATTCGGCTGGGCCGCGAGCAGGGCGTCAGCGGCCATGTCATCGCCTGTTTTGGCGACCCCGGCCTGCTGGCGGCGCGGGAACTGGCGCGCGCGCCGGTGGTGGGCATCGCCGAAGCGGCGATGCACCTGGCGACGCTGGTGGCGACGCGCTTTTCCATCGTCACCACGCTGCCGCGCACGCTGATCATCGCCCGTCATCTGTTGCAGTGCTACGGTTTCGAGCATCACTGCGCCGCGCTGCACGCCATCGACCTGCCGGTACTGGCGCTGGAAGACGGCCAGGGGCTGGCGCAGCACAAGGTGCGGGAAATGTGTATACAGGCTAAGCGACAGGATGGATCCGGCGCCATTGTGCTTGGCTGCGGCGGTATGGCCGATCTGGCGCAGGCGCTGACGCAGGAACTGGGGATTCCGGTTATCGACGGCGTGGGCGCGGCGGTGAAAATGGTGGAGTCGTTGATCGGGCTGGGGCTGACCACCAGTAAACACGGCGATCTTGACTATCCGCTGGACAAGCCGTTGACCGGCGCCTTCGGGGCTTTGCGTTAATCGGCGGCGTACGACGTTGCGGTCACCACAATAAGGAAAGAAACCATGACACTCTCTCAGCAATGGGGCTCTGACCCTGACTACCCGCGCGACCTGATCGGTTATGCCGGTAAACCGCCGCACGCCCGCTGGCCCGGACAGGCGCGTATCGCGGTGCAGTTTGTGCTCAATTACGAAGAAGGGGCGGAAAACCATGTGCTGCACGGCGACGCCGGTTCCGAGCAGTTCCTGTCCGATATCATCGGCGCTGCCAGCTACCCGGCGCGGCATATGTCGATGGATTCGCTCTATGAGTACGGTTCCCGCGCCGGTTTCTGGCGTATTCATCAGGAATTTCAGCGCCGCGGCCTGCCGCTGACGGTGTTCGGCGTAGCGATGGCGCTGGCGCGCAATCCGGCGGTGGTCGAGGCCATCAGGGCGGCGGACTATGACGTGGTCAGCCACGGCTGGCGCTGGATTCACTACCAGAATATGGATATCGACGCCGAGCGCGCGCATTTGCAACAGGCGATCGCGGTGCACACGGAATTGTTCGGCCGGCCGCCGCTGGGCTGGTACACCGGGCGCGACAGCCCCCACACCCGGCAACTGGTGCTGGAGCAGGGCGGTTTCCTGTACGACAGCGACTACTACGGCGACGACCTGCCATTCTGGCTGCCGGTGCGGCGAGCGGACGGCGGGGTGCAGCCGCATCTGATCGTTCCCTATACGCTGGACGCCAACGACATGCGCTTCGCCTCACCGCAGGGTTTCAATAGCGGCGAGCAGTTTTTCAGCTATCTGAAGGACAGCTTTGACGTGTTGTATGCCGAAGGGGATGAGGCGCCGAAGATGATGTCTATCGGCATGCACTGCCGCCTGCTGGGACGGCCGGGACGTTTCCGGGCGTTGCAGCGTTTCCTCGATTACATCCAGCAGCACGAGCGGGTGTGGGTTTGCCGCCGTCAGGATATCGCCGAACGCTGGTATCGGGCACATCCGTATCAGGGGTGATGAGGCGCCACCGGCCTGATACGGCAATCTGCCGGCCTGATAAGCCGTATCGGGTTACGCCATCAGGCTGACGTGGGCGGCGACAATACGCCAGCCCTGCGCGGTGCGCAGCCAGGTTTGCATCTGGCGGCCGATTTTCTCACTGCCTTCACGACGAAATTCGGTGCTGGCGACCGCCATATCGCGGCCGTAGCTCGTGATCACCGTGTTTTGCAACCGGCGATCCAGCCCGGCCGACGGGCGAGCGGCGCGAAACTCGCGGATCTGTTCGATGCCGTACAGGTTTTCCGACGCGCCGTAGCGTACGGTGCATTCATCGTGCCAGAACAGCTCGTCCAGTACCTCGATGTCGTTGCCGGTGAGCGCCTTTTCATAACGATAAAACGCGGTGGTGATCTCGGCCAGAACGTCAGGCAGATTGATCTCGGGTGTCATACGGAAGCTCCTTGTGAATGAAGGGACACGGGCGGTAAAACCCGGGCAATGCCTTGTTGTTCCAGACGCCAGGCGGCGCGCAGCGCGACATCTTCCCGCCACGGCGCAGCGATCAACTGGACGCCGATCGGCAGCCCGCCGGCGGTTGCCAGCGGTACCGTCACCACCGGCAAGCCGACGAACGAAATCGGCTGGGTCAGCATTCCCATGCTGGCGCGGATCGGCAAATCGGTGTGATTGATGCGCATGGTTTCCTGACCAATGGGCGTTGCCGGGCATGGCGTGGCCGGCGCGATCAGCAGATCGGTATCGGCGAACAGCGCCAGCATGTCGCGGCGGAAATGATCGCGGAAACGCTGCGCCTGCACGTACCAGGCCGCCGGGATCATCGCCCCGGCCAGTAGCCGTTCGCGGGAGAGCGGTTCAAACAGATCCGGCGTGGCGCGCAGGGCGGGCAGATACTGGTTGCCGCCTTCGCTGGCGGAGAGAATAAACGCCGCCGTACGCGCCAGCGCGGCATTATCCAGCGCCACGTCATCAGCGGCGTTTAACGCATTCGCCACCTGTCGTACCGCGGCGGCGGCCTGTTCATCGCACCATTGCGCGAAGTAACCGCCCAGCACCCGGCTGCGCAGCGGCGTCTCGTCCGTCAGCGACGGTACGGTCGAGCGCAGCGGTTGAATCGCCTGAAATCGATCCGCCGGATCGAATCCTTGCAGCTCGTCATACACCAGCGCCAGATCTTCAGCGCTGCGCGTCAGCGGGCCGATATGATCGAGGCTGCCGACAAACGGCTGGGTGCCGTGGCGCGACAGCCGGCCGAAGGTGGGCTTCAGCCCGAAGATCCCGCAGAGTGAAGCGGGAACGCGGATCGACCCGTTGGTGTCGCTGCCGAGCGAGAAATTCACCAGTCCAGCCGCCACCGCCGCCGCCGATCCACCGGAAGATCCGCCGGCGATACGCGTCAGATCGTGTGGATTGCGGGTGGCGCCGTAGTGACTGTTTTCGGTGGTAAAACCGTAGGCGTAAGCATCCATATTCAGCAGCCCGGACAGCAGCGCGCCGCAGGACTGTAACTGACGCACCGCAAACGCGTCCTGCGTTGCCGGCGCGCGCTGGCTGAATAGTCTGGCGCCGGCCAGCGTGGTTTCGCCGGCGACGTCAAACAGGTTCTTCACCGCGTAGGGGACCGCCGCCAGCGCGGGCAGCGCCTTCCCCTGATGCCGCTTGCCGTCGATGTCGGCGGCTTCCGTCAGTATACGTTGCGCGGTGACGCCGGTATAAGCGTTGACCGCCGGATTGCGCCGTTCGATTTGCGCCAGCGTGTCGCGGGCGATGTCGGTGGCGGAAAGGTGACCGCCCGTCAATTCGGCCCGTAGCGCGCGGATAGACAGTTGAGCTGGGTTCATGGCCGGTACACTCCCGCCACTTCCTGGCGCTCGTCCAGCGGGAACGCCATCAGCGGCTGCGCCATCGCGGCGATGCGTGTGAATTGCACCTGCAGTTCCTGACGACGGGCATCATCCAGCTCTAGTTGCAGCAGGGTTTCCATCTGTTGCAGGTACGCGGCCAGCGCGTCCTGATCGATATCCTTTTTTTCCATGAGCAAAGACCTTATCGGGGGGGGGAGATTAGCCAGGTAGCGAGATTAAAATCCGGCGGCGCTGCCGTTGCTGCGCGGATCGCTGGCACCTTCCAGCATGCCGTTGGCATGACGGACGATGGCGCCGGCATGGCCGACGGTTTCGCTAAATCCGGTGAGCAGTTCCACGTCGTGGCCCAGCGTGCGCAGTGCCTCGACGGTGGCCGGGGTGAAGCGGTCTTCCAGTTTCAGCGTGTCGGAAGACTGGCCCCAGGTACGGCCCAGCAACCAGCGTGGCGCGGTAATCGCCTGTTGCAGCGGTACGCCCTGCATCACGTGGCGGATGAACAACGCCGCCTGCGTCTGCGGCTGGCCGTCGCCGCCCATCGAGCCGTAGACCATGGTGCGTCCGTCAGACAGTCGCGCCGCCGCCGGATTAAGGGTGTGAAACGGCTGCTTGCCCGGTTCCAGCGCCAGCAGGTGATCCGGATCCAGACTGAAGGAAGCGCCGCGGTTTTGCCACAGCACGCCGGTGCCCGGCAACACCATGCCGCTGCCGAATTCGTGATAGATGCTCTGGATAAACGACACCGACAGGCCGTGGCGATCGCATACGCCCAGCCAGACGGTGTCGCCCGGACCCTTGCCTTGTCCCCAGGGCGCGGCGGAGCGGGTGTCGACGTGCTTGCTCAACGTATCCAGATGGCTGGCGGATAGCAGCGCCTGAATATCCTGCGTAATCCGTTTCGGGTCGGTGATGTATTTGTCGCGCAGCCTGAAAGCCAGCTTGGTGGCTTCCACCACGCGGTGTATGGTCTGGCTGTCGCTGAGGTCTGCCATCCCCAGTCGGTCGGTGATGCCCAGAATCGCCAGCGACACCAGCCCCTGCGTCGGCGGCGCCAGATTGAACACCTCGCCTTTGCTGTGTTTCAGCACCAGCGGCGTGGCGCGTCGGGCACGGTAGTTCGCCAGATCGTCAGCGGTGACCGGCATACCCAGCTCCGCCATTTGTGCCGTCATGCGCGCCGCCAGCGCGCCGCGGTAAAAGCTGTCCAGCCCGTCCTGCGCCAGTTGCTGCAGCGTGTCGGCCAGATCCGGCTGGGTAAAACGACTGCCGGTGCGCGGGATGACGCCCTGCGGTATGAACACGCGGCAGAATTCGGCGAAATCGCTCAGTTCGTGATGACGGCTGATCAGCGCATCTTCCTGCGACTGGGTGACCGGAATGCCGTGGCGGGCATAGCCGATGGCGTCTTCCAGCAGGCTGGCGAGCGGCAACGGGCGGCTGATGTCCAGCTCGGCGGCATACGTCAGCGCTTCCTGCCAGCCGCCCACGGTGCCGGCTACGGTCAGCGCCGCCGTTGGGCCGCGGTGTGGAATGCGGCTGGCGCCGGCGTACCGATCGCGGGTCGCCAGAGAACCGGCCGCGCCGCTGGCGTCGATGGCAATCGGGTTGCCCTGCGGCGGCACAATCAGCCAGAAACCATCACCGCCCAGACTGTTCATATGCGGGTAAACCACCGCAATCGCGGCCGCGGCGGCGACCATCGCTTCGATAGCGTTGCCCCCGGCGCGCAGAATACGTTGCGCGCTGGCGCTGGCAAGATGATGCGGCGTGACCGCCATGCCCGACGGGGCGATATTGCTTTGCATCATGAGGGATAAGGCTCTTGTTGGACTGTAGGGTGGTCGATGCTAAGCAAAAGCCGTTCCACCTTTTCTGCTTGCTGCCGACCGACGGTTGTATGCTATGTTCAGCATAGCGCCGAAAGGATGAAACAAAAGTTACAGGATTCAAAAAAATGGCAGAGACAGGCATGAAACAGATTGATGAACGGCTACGCAGTCAGTACAGCGAGTTGTCGCCGCAGGAACAGCGGGTGGCGGAGTTTATCTTCGATCATCTGGATGACCTGATCAGCTATAACAGCGCCGAACTGGCGCGGCTGAGCGGCGTGTCCAAAGCCACGGTCAGCCGCCTGTTCCGCCGCCTCGGTTACCCCAGCTACCGGGAGATGCGCGATGAGCTGCGCACCCTGCGCCAGAGCGGTATGCCGCTGACCGATAACCGGGACGCGGTGCAGGGCAACACGCTGCTGGCGCGCCATTACAAACAGGAAATGGCTAACCTGACGCAGTGGGTCAACCAGATCGATCCGCAGCAGTTCGGCGCGCTGATTGCCGCGTTGCAGCAGGCGCGGCGCGTCTGTGTTCTCGGGCTGCGCAACAGCTACCCGGTGGCGCTGCACCTGCGCCAACAATTGCTGCAAATCCGCCCGCAGGTGCCGCTGCTGGCGCAACCCGGCCAGACACTGGCGGAAGAGCTGGCGGATCTGGATGAACGGGATGTGGTGGCGGTGGTGGCGTTCCGCCGCCGTCCGCGCCTGATCCTGCCGCTGTTGCAGCAATTGCGCGCCCGGCAGATTCCGGTGTTGTTGCTGTGCGAACCGCAGGCGCATACGCTGCCGCCGCTGGCTTCCTGGGCGTTGACCGCGCCACTGGACAGCGTATCGGCCTTTGACAGCTACGCCAGCGCCATGAGTCTGGTTAACCTGATCAGCAACGCGCTGCTGCATCAGATGCTGGCGGAGGGCCGTCAGCGCATCCACGATATTGCCGACCTTTACCTGCAACTCGACGAACTGGAACAGCGATAAACGCGCGCCTCGCTGGTGCGATTGTTCTGTTTTGGTGCAACTCTTTCCCGTTTTTATGCCCTGTCATTGTGCGTTGCGGACGGCGGGTCCGGACGCATTCGCTCACTGAACGATAGCGTTGCTCAGCCTGTCTCTGCCTTTGCTATTAGTGGTGATGTCGCGATGTGATATCTGGCATGCATCTTGCTTTTCTTTCTGCAACGAAGGTTTCAATATTTTTATTGAAGAATCTTTGGTTTCAAACTAACTTGACCGGGGGCACAGCAATGAAGATCGGAAAACGTTTTTTGGCGGTAGTTGGCGCAGCGCTGTTGATGGTTCAGGCCGGACAGGCGATGGCGGATCAGTTGCAGGATATCCAGAAACGCGGCGTGCTGCGTGTCGCCGTGCCGCAGGATTTCCCGCCGTTCGGCTCGGTCGGCACCGATCTGCAGCCGCAAGGCTATGACATCGACATGGCGCGCTATCTGGCCAGTGAGATGAAACTAAAGTTGCAGCTGGTGCCGGTAACCAGCGCCAACCGCGTGCCCTATCTGCAAACCGACAAGGTGGATCTGGTGATTTCCAGCCTGGGTAAAAACGCCGAACGTGAAAAAGTGATCGATTTCAGCCGCGCCTATGCGCCGTTCTTCCTCGGCGTATTTGGTCCGAAAGACACCGCTGTCGGCGCGCCCGAGGCGTTGCAGGGCAAAACCGTCGGCGTGACCCGCGGCGCGGTAGAAGACATGGTGCTGACCGAGATCGCGCCCAAGGCTGCCGACATCAAGCGCTACGAAGACAACAACACGACGCTGTCTGCCTACCTGTCCGGTCAGGTGCAATATATCGCCACCGGCAACCTGGTGGTGGCGGCGATTGCCGAGAAGAACCCGGCCAACGCGCCGGTGGCGAAATTCATGCTGAAAGACTCGCCCTGTTACATCGGCCTGAAGAAGGACGAGCCGGCGCTGAAGGCGAAAATCAACGAACTGATTGAAAAAGCCGTCAAGGACAACACGCTCAACGGTCTGTCCGAGAAATGGCTGAAAGCGCCGCTGCCGGCCAATCTGGGCGCGTAAGGATAAGCCATGACCTACCAGCTTCATTTCGCGGCGCTATGGCCTTACTGGCCGGAGTTATTGGCCGGCCTGTGGGTCACCGTGCAACTGACGACGATGGCGACGATCGGCGGGATCGCCATCGGCATCTGCGGCGCGGCATTGCGCAGCGGTAAGCCGACCGTGGTCAGCCGCCTGTGGGGCCTGTACGTCGAGGCGATCCGCAATACGCCGTTTGTGGTGCAACTGTTTTTCATCGTGTTCGGTCTGCCGGGGCTGGGGCTCAAACTCACAGCCGGGCAGGCCGCCCTGCTGGCGATGCTGGTCAATCTGGGGGCTTACAGCACGGAGATTATCCGCGCCGGCATCCAGGTGACGCCGAAAGGCCAGTGGGAAGCCGCGCGGGTGCTGGGGCTGTCGCGCGCCCAGACATTTACACGGGTGATTCTGCCGCCCGCGCTGCAACGGATTTATCCGGCGCTGGTTAGCCAGTGCATCATCGTGATGCTCGGTTCGTCCGTGGTATCACAGGTGTCGTACGAAGAGCTGACCTTCGCCGCCAATTTAATTCAGTCCCGGACCTTCCTCAGTTTCGAGGTGTATCTGGTGACCACGCTCTGCTATCTGGCGCTGTCGATGCTGATGCGTCAGCTGCTGTTGCTGGCCGGGCGACGCTTTTTGGGGACGCCGCGCTGATGATGACGTTTACTGACTGGGATATTGTGCGCAACCTGCTGCTGGCCGGGCGCTGGACGGTACTGCTGTCGCTGGCGGCGTTTTTCGGCGGCGGGCTGGTCACGTTGCCGTTGCTGCTGCTGCGCCTGACCAAACGTCCGTGGCCGCTGCGTCTGACCCGGCTGTACGCCGATGTGTTTCAGGGCACGCCGCTGCTGATGCAATTGTTTCTGGCGTTTTTCGGGCTGGGACTGTTCGGCATCGACGTCAGCCCGTGGACCGCCGCCGCGCTGGCGCTGACGCTGTTTACCAGCGCATTTCTGCTGGATATCTGGCACGGCAGCGTGCAGGCGCTGCCGAAAGGACAGTGGGAAGCTTGCCGCTGTCTGGGGATGAGCTTCACGCAGACGCTGACCCGGGTGATCGCCCCTCAGGCGATGCGTATCGCCATCGCGCCGACGGTCGGCTTTTCGGTGCAGGTGATCAAGGGCACCGCGCTGGCGTCGATCATCGGTTTCGTCGAACTGACCAAGGCCGGCACCATGCTCAATAACGTTACCTTCCAGCCGTTCAAGGTGTTCGGGCTGGTGGCGCTGGGCTATTTCCTGCTGTGTTACCCGCTGTCGTACTACAGCCGTTATCTGGAGAAGAAATTCAATGCCGCTCATCACCATTAATCAGGTCCATAAATATTACGGCCAGAACCACGTGCTGAAAGGGGTGGATCTGGATATCGACGTGGGCGAGGTGATCTCTATCATCGGCCGTAGCGGCTCGGGCAAAAGCACGCTGCTGCGGTGCATCAACGGGCTGGAGGGCTATCAGGACGGCAGCATCAAGCTCGGCGGCATGACCATTACCGACCGCGACTCGCAGGCGCGGGAAATTAGCCGTTCGGTCGGCATGATTTTTCAGAACTTCAACCTGTTCCCGCACATGACCGCGCTGGAAAACGTGATGCTGGCGCCCAAACTGGTGCTGGGTAAAAGCGCCGCCGAGTGCCGTGAGCTGGGCGTGAAGATGCTGGAGAAAGTCGGGCTGGGCGAGCGCATCGATTACTACCCGTCCAGCCTGTCCGGCGGCCAACAACAACGCGTGGCGATCGCCCGCGCGCTGGCGATGAACCCGAAGGTGCTGCTGTGCGACGAGATCACCTCCGCGCTGGACCCGGAACTGGTCGGCGAAGTGCTGAAAGTGCTGGAGCAACTGGCGGCCGAAGGCATGACGCTGATTCTGGTCACCCACGAAATGAATTTTGCCCGTGAGGTCGGCGATCGGGTGGTGTTCATGCATCAGGGCAAGGTGTGGGAACAAGGAAAAGGCGATGAACTGTTCGCCAACCCGCAGACCGCTGAATTGAAGCAGTTTATCGCCTCGGTGCGGCTGTAACGCCGTGAGCCGTATGAGCCATTACGATTTTAATGTTATCAAGGACATCAGGAGTTCATCACATGCATAACGACCTGTTTGCGCAGATCAATCCGCCCCATCGTCTGCTGATGGGGCCCGGCCCGATCAATGCCGACCCGCGCGTACTGCGCGCGATGGCCAGCCAACTGGTCGGGCAGTATGACCCGGCGATGACCGAGTACATGAATCAGGTGATGGCGTTGTATCGCCAGCTGTTCCGCACCGACAACCGCTGGACCATGCTGGTGGACGGTACATCCCGCGCCGGTATCGAGGCGATTCTGGTCTCGGCGATCCGCCCCGGCGATCGCGTATTGGTGCCGGTGTTCGGCCGCTTCGGCCATCTGCTGTGCGAGATTGCCCGCCGCTGCCGCGCCGATGTGCACACCATCGAAGCGCCGTGGGGCGAGGTGTTCACGCCGGACCAGATCGAAGACGCCATTAAACGGGTGAAACCGCGTCTGCTGCTTACCGTGCAGGGCGATACCTCCACCACCATGTTGCAGCCGCTGGCGGAGCTGGGCGCTATCTGCCGTCGTCATGACGTGCTGTTTTACACCGATGCCACCGCGTCGTTCGGCGGTAATCCGCTGGAAACCGACGCCTGGGGGCTGGATGCGGTCTCCGCCGGGTTGCAGAAATGCCTGGGCGGGCCGTCCGGCAGTTCGCCGGTGACCCTCAGCCCGCGTATGGAGGCGGTGATTCGTCAGCGCAAATGCGTGGAGCAGGGCATCCGCACCGTCGATCATCAGGACGGCGACGACGAAATGATTTATTCCAACTACTTCGACCTCGGCATGATCATGGACTACTGGGGGCCGGAGCGGCTGAACCACCATACCGAGGCCACCAGCATGCTGTTCGCCGCCCGCGAATGCGCCCGCGTTATTCTGGAAGAGGGGCTGGACGCCAGTATCGCCCGCCACCAGTTGCACGGTAATGCGCTGCTGGCCGGCATCGAAGGCATGGGGTTGCAGCCGTACGGCGATATCGCCAACAAGATGAACAACGTGCTGGGCGTGGTGATCCCGCAGGGGGTCCACGGCGAGCAGGTGCGCAAGCTGCTGCTGGAGGATTTCGCCATTGAGATCGGTACCTCGTTCGGGCCGTTGCAGGGCAAGATCTGGCGCATCGGCACCATGGGCTACAACGCCCGTAAAGACTGCGTGATGCAGACGCTGACCGCGCTGGAAGCGGTGTTGAACCACCTTGGCTTCCGTTCCGCGCAGGGTGCGGCGTTGCAGGCCGCCTGGGATGTGTACGCCGCCGCACGGGCGCCGGCATGAGCGAGGTGCTGATGGAAAGCGTAATGACGGACCTCGACGCGCAGACGGCGGCCCGCCGGGTGATGGCGCGCTGCGATCGGCTGGCGGCCATCAGTGAAACCGCCGGCCAGCTTACCCGGGTTTATCTGTCTCCCCAGCATCTGCAGGCCAACCAGCAGGCGGGCGAGTGGATGCGGGAAGCGGGCATGCGCGTGTGGCAGGACAGCGTCGGCAATATTTGCGGCCGCTATGAAGGCTGTGCGCCGGGCGCGCCGGCGCTGTTGCTGGGATCGCACCTCGACACCGTACGCAACGCCGGCCGTTACGACGGTATGCTGGGCGTGCTGGCGGCGATTGAAACCGTGTCATTTCTGAATCAGCGTGGCGTTCGTTTGCCGGTGGCGCTGGAGGTGATCGGTTTTGGCGACGAGGAGGGCACCCGCTTTGACGTCACGCTGCTCGGCAGTCGCGGACTGACCGGCACCTGGCCCGATGGCTGGCTGTCGCGCCCGGACGCCAACGGCATTACCGTCGCGCAGGCGCTGGCGCAGGCCGGGCTGGATCCGGACGCCATCGCACAGGCGGCCCGTCCGGCAGCGGATATTCTGGCCTATCTGGAGTTGCACATCGAGCAGGGGCCGTGTCTGGAACAGGCCGGGCTGGCGCTGGGCGTGGTGACGGCGATCAACGGCGCGCGGCGGCTGAACTGCACCTTTATCGGTCATGCCGGCCATGCCGGTACGGTGCCGATGTCGCAGCGGCAGGACGCGCTGGCGGCAGCGGCGGCGTGGATGACCCAGGCCGAGCAGGTGACGCGCGACAGCGATCCCTATCTGGTGGCGACCTTCGGCACCTTGCAGTGCCTTCCGGGCGCCGCCAACGTGATTCCCGGTGAAGTCAGGCTGACGCTGGATATCCGCGGCCCGGACGACAAACCGCTGGATGCGTTGTTGCAACGGCTGCTGACGCTGGCGCACGACATCGCCATGCAGCGCGGCTGCGCTTTCAGCGCCGAAGAGTATTACCGCATCGCCGCTACCCGTTGCGACGACGATCTGCAACAGCGGCTGTCCGCTGCGGTGACGCAGGTGCAGGGCGATAATTTGCATCTGCCGAGCGGCGCCGGCCATGACGCCATCGCCATCGCCGAATGCTGGCCGGTAGGGATGCTGTTTATGCGTTGCAAGGGCGGCGTCAGCCACCATCCTGACGAGTCGGTGCTGACGGACGATGTAGCGCTGGCGGTGCAGGCGCTGCTGCTGACGGTGTTGGGATACCGATAATGAGGCTGTTGACAAACAGCTATATTGTCTTGTGAATGGTGAAGTTTGTTGGGGCAGGGAATAATTTCGTGCGGGATAAACGGTGTAATTTCTTTGCTGCTTCATCGCACGCACGACAAGGAGAGGTGCAAGCGCCACCTCTCCTTGACCACTGGCTGGTGGCTAAACTGCGGCGCTACGCGCTACCTTCGGCGTTCGACTTCGCGGTTCGGGCCGCCCGTGACGTGATTACTCGCCCCATCCCTGGGGCTCGCCCTACGGGCCAGCGTAAACGCTGTTCAAAAACGCTCCCGACGTTTTTGTCCAACACGGCACGGGCTTTCGCGACGTCCTGTCGCTCACCCGGCGAAGCCGCCCACCTCAGCGCAGTTTTTGACGCCGGAAAGATGCTTTGTCCTGTATTTAATACGTTTGTTAGCAGTCTGAATCCAAAGCGCTCTTGACTCTTGATATCACACACTGAACTTATCGGCGTCGCGCCAGGCCGGGAAGGCTTCACGGTAGCTTTGCAGCGTTTCCAGCGACAGTTCGGCGTCAAGACGCGCGGGTTGATGTTCCGGCGCGGAAGTCAGAATCGCGCCCTGTGCGTCGATAATCAGGCTGTCGCCCTGATAGCTGTGGCCGTTGCCGTCGATGCCGACGCGGTTGCAGCCTGCCACATAAGCCTGATTTTCAATCGCCCGCGCCGCCAGCAGCGTTTTCCAGTGCAGCGCGCGCGGCGCCGGCCAGTTGGCGACGTACAACGCCAGATCGTAATCCTGACGGTTGCGGGACCACACCGGGAAACGCAGGTCGTAGCAGATCAGCGGCAGAATACGCCAGCCGCGCCACTCCACGATTTCCCGCGTCTGGCCGGACTGGTAATACTCGTGCTCGCCCGCCATGCGGAACAGGTGGCGCTTGTCGTACTGGTACACCCGACCCTGCGGGTCGGCCAACAGAAAGCGGTTGACCGCGCCTTTGCCGGTTTGCACCGCCACGCTGCCGCCCACCAGCGCATTGCTGCGCTGCGCCCACTGTTTCAGCCAGGCTTCCACCACCGACTGTTCCAGACTGCTTTTGGCCGCTTCCATCGCGAAACCGGTGGTGAACATTTCCGGCAGCACGATCAGATCGCGGTCGGTAATCTCGCCTAACAGACCGTCGAAATGGCTAAGGTTGGCGGGGCCGTCCATCCAGACCAGCGGTTGTTGTAACAGGGTGACCTTTAAAGTTGACATAAGCGCTCCGCGGCAGCATCCAGGGTTGATTCCTGTTTGGCAAAGCATAACCGAATCAGCGTATGAGGGAAGGGGGCTGCGCAGAAAACGGACAGCGGAATCGCCGCCACGCCGACGTGCTCGGTCAGCCAGCGGCAGAAACTGACGTCATCCTGGCTGGAAATGGCGCGGTAGTCCGCCAGCAGGAAGTAGGTGCCTTCGCAGGGCAGAATATCCAGCCGGCTGGCGGCCAGCGCGTTAACGAACCGGTCGCGTTTGGCGCGATAGAAGTCGGGCAGTTCGCGCCAGTGCTGCGGCTGGTGTTGCAGCATATCGGCAATCGCCAACTGCGCCGGCGTATTGACGGAAAACGTCAGGTACTGATGAACCTTGCGCACCTCGGCGCTGAGCGCCGCCGGCGCGACGCAATAACCCACTTTCCAGCCGGTCATATGATACGTTTTGCCGAAGGAGGACACGGCAATCGCCCGCTGGCGCAGTTCCGGATGCGCCAGCACGCTGGCGTGACCGTCGGCGGCGAAACAAATGTGCTCGTACACTTCATCGCTCAGCACATAGATGTGGCGACTGGCGATGGCCTGCCAGAGCTGGCGGAAATCCTCCTGCTGCCAGACGGTGGCGGATGGATTGTGCGGCGTGTTGACGATCACCAGCCGGGTGCGATCGTTCAGCAAAGCGCCGAAAGCGGCCCAGTCGACGCGAAACGCCGGCGGCTGCAGGGCGATCCGCTTCAGTACGCCGCCGGCCAGTTGCACCGCCGGGGCGTAACTGTCGTAGCTGGGATCGAAGCAGACAACTTCGTCGCCGGGCCGCACCAGCGCGCTGATGGCGGCGAACAACGCCTCGGTGGCGCCGGCGGTGACCGTGACCTCGCTATCGGCGTCCGGCTGCCAGCCATACAGCGTCGCGGTCTTTTCCGCAATCGCCTGGCGCAGCGGCGCTACGCCGGTCATCGGCGCGTACTGATTGGCGCCCTGACTGACGTGATAAGCCAGACGCTGTTTCAGGTAGTCCGGGCCGTCAAAATCCGGGAAGCCTTGCGACAGGTTGATCGCCCGATGCTGCTGCGCCAACGCGCTCATCTGGGTAAAAATGGTGGTGCCGAGGGAAGGGAGTTTACTGTCGGGGATCAGTGCGGCGCTCATGGCTGAAAAGGACTCCTGCAAGCCTGTATTGCTGCCACTATATACAGGATGCTAGTATTTGGCAATCAAGACGCTTGGACGTTTAAACGGCTAAATTCCATAATTCTCTAAGCCATAACCAAAAATGATAAGCAGACTAATTAATTGGTTTGACAATTGCATGACAGCTTCACCTGCACAGGATGATTTATGAGTGATACTTCACAACTGGCCGCGCTGGTGGCGGCCTGCCACTCGATTGGCGAGAAAGGCTGGTGCCCGGCGACGGGCGGCAACATGTCCGTTCGCCTTGATGAACGGCAGTGTCTGATTACCGAATCCGGCAAGGATAAAGGCAGCCTGTGCGAAGACGATTTTCTGCTGGTCGATATCGCCACTAATCATGTGCCGAGCGGCCGTACGCCATCGGCGGAGACCGGGCTGCATACGCTGCTTTACCGCTTATCTCCGGCAACAGGCGCGGTGTTGCATACCCATTCGGTCAACGCCACGGTATTGTCGCGGGTGGAAAAAAGCGATGCGCTGGTGCTGCAAGGGTATGAAATGCAGAAATCGCTGAGCGGTCAGCGTACCCATCTGGATCAGGTGGCGATCCCGATTTTCGACAACGATCAGGATATTCCGGCGTTGGCGCAGCGGGTGGCGGCCCGTCATGAGGCGGCGCCGCTGCGCTACGGTTTTCTGGTGCGCGGGCACGGCCTTTATTGCTGGGGCAATGACGTTAAAGAGGCTCGTCGCCATCTGGAAGGGCTGGAATTCCTGTTCCAGTGCGAACTGCAACGACGTTTGCTGGAGGCTAAATGATCAAAGCGATTGTCACCGATATTGAAGGCACCACCAGCGATATTCGCTTTGTCCACAACGTGCTGTTCCCGTACGCCCGTGCAAGGCTGGCCGATGCGGTGGCGCAGGCGGACCGTGACCCGGAGATTACGGGCGCGCTGACGGTGCTGCGTCAGGAACTGGGGCAGCCGGACGCTTCGCCCGCGCAGCTGTTGGCCGCACTCAACCAGTTTATGGATGAAGATCGCAAATCGCCGGCGCTGAAGTTGTTACAGGGCATCATCTGGCGCAGCGGCTACCGTAACGGCGATTTTCGCGGCCATGTTTATGACGACGTAGCGCCGCAACTGCGCGGCTGGCGCGAGCAGGGCATCGCGCTGTATGTCTACTCGTCCGGTTCGGTGGAAGCACAGCATCTGTTGTTTGGTCACAGCGACGCCGGCGATTTGCGGCCGCTGTTCAGCGACTATTTCGACACCCGCGTCGGCGCCAAGCGCGAGACGGCGTCGTACCAGAACATCGCTCGCGCTATCGGGTTGCCCGCCGGTGCGTTGCTGTTCCTGTCCGATATTCGTCAGGAACTGGACGCCGCCGAACAGGCGGGCTGGCATACCTGCCAGTTGATCCGTGACGACGCGGATACCGACAGCCGTCATCGTCAGGTAAACCGTTTTGATCAGATCGATCTGAATGCCTATCAGGCCAACTAACAGGAGAACCCGTCATGAGTGCTTTAACCATTTTCAGCGATACGGATGCCCGTCAGCCGGTCTGGCAAAGCCGCGATGCGGAGGCGATTAAACAGCAACTGAGCGCCATCAATGTGCGTTTTGAACGCTGGCAGGCGGATCGTGAACTGAGCGCCAGTCCTGCCGCCGAAGAGGTGCTGTCCGCCTATCAGCATGAGATTGACAAACTGGTGGCGGAAAAAGGTTACCAGAGCTGGGATGTTGTCAGCATGCGTGCCGACAACCCGCAGAAAGCGGCGCTGCGCACCAAGTTTCTGTCGGAACACACCCACGGCGAAGATGAAGTGCGTTTCTTTGTCGAAGGCGCCGGGCTGTTTTGCCTGCACGTAGACGGCCGGATTTTCCAGATCCTGTGCGAAAAGAATGACCTGCTGTCGGTGCCCGCCGGTATTCCGCACTGGTTCGACATGGGATCCGAGCCGCATTTCACCGCCATTCGCCTGTTCGACAATCCGGATGGTTGGATTGCCCACTTCACCGGCGATGCCATCGCCGATGCCTATCCGAAACTGGCGTAACCCCGCATTAAGCCGTGTCTGCCTGTGCCAGACACGGCTTTTGGTTCCTATTCCTTTACTCTCATCCAGCCAGCGAGCGCTGAAAAACGCCGTTGCGTACGTGTTCCGGGGTGATCACGCCGCAATCCAGAACCCAGCCGCTGATAAGCGCTGCCGGCGTGACGTCGAACGCCGGGTTGTAAACCGGCGCGTTATGCGGCGCCCACTGACACTGACCAAAACTGCCGGACACGCCGGTGACTTCGCTGGCGACGCGCTGCTCGATCGGAATGGCATTGCCGTCCGGGCAGTGCGGATCATGGGTGGTATGCGGCGCGGCGACGTAAAACGGAATACCGTGGTAGTGCGCCAGCACCGCCAGGCTGTAAGTGCCGATCTTGTTGGCGACGTCGCCGTTGGCGGCGATGCGATCCGCACCGACCCAGATGGCGTCGACCCGGCCCTGCGCCATCAGCGAGGCGGCCATCGAGTCGCAGATCAGATGATACGGAATCCCCAGTTCGCCCAGCTCCCAGGCGGTCAGGCGGCCGCCCTGCAGCAGCGGACGGGTTTCATCCACCCAGACGTTTTCCACCTTGCCCTGCTGGTGAGCGCGCAGTATGACGCCAATCGCGGTGCCGACGCCCGCCGTCGCCAGCCCACCGGTGTTGCAGTGGGTCAACAGGCGACTACCCGGTTTCACCAGCGCGGCGCCGTTGTTGGCAATACGCTCGCACAGCGCTTTATCTTCCTCAATCAGCCGCAGCGCTTCCTGCGTCATGGCGCTGATGAAATCATCGGCGGCCAGCGCCTGCTTCATGCGATCCAGGTTGTTCATCAGGTTGACGGCGGTCGGGCGGGAAGCGCGCAACGTATCCAGCGCCTGCGCCAGCTGCGGCCGCGGCAGACCCTGCTCCGCCAGCAGCGCCAGCAGCAGGCTGGCGGACAGCCCGATCAGCGGCGCGCCGCGTACCCGCAGGGTGCGGATATGGTCGACCAACGCATCGGTATCCGGGCAAGGACACCAGATTTTTTCCTGCGGCAACGCCTGTTGATCAAGGATCCAGAGCTGATTATCAACGACGTTGAGGCTGGTGGTGTTAACGGTCTGCATGGGTGGTTAAATCCGTGTTGCGTTATTGCATCAGGATTCTTATTCTGCCAATATGCGATACAGAAGTATAGACGTCCAAACGCTTTTATGTCTAAAAGTAGGGCGCGCATAACAGCAAACACAAACGCACATCAATGAGGTGGGTCATGTCGCTTTACCGTACTTTTAACGCGGACGATGCCGTGCAGTACGCCCGTCAGTATGGCGGGGTTACCGATCCGCAGTCGTTGGTTACCGCCGATGAAATCGGCGACGGTAACCTGAATCTGGTGTTCAAGATTCGTGATACGCAGGGCGTTAGCCGGGTGATCGTCAAGCAGGCGTTGCCGTATGTCCGGTGCGTCGGCGAATCCTGGCCGCTGACGCTGGATCGCGCCCGCATCGAAGCGGAAACGCTGCTGGCGCACGCGCAGTATTGCCCACAGCACACGGTAACGGTGCTGCATCATGATCCGGAACTGGCGGTGATGGTGCAGGAAGATCTGTCTGACCATGAAATCTGGCGGCGTGAACTGGTGAAAGGGCGTGACTATCCGCAGGCGGCGGCGCAACTGGGGGAATACCTGGCGCAAGCGCTATTCCACCACACGGATTTCTACCAGTCGCCCCATGATAAGAAGGCGGCGGTGAGCCGTTTTACCAACCCGGAACTGTGCCAGATCACCGAAGATCTGTTTTTCACCGATCCCTACATCGATCATGAACGCAACCAGTTTGACCCGGCGCTGCTGCCTGATGTGCTGGCGTTACGCGATGATCAGCCGCTGAAATGCGCCGTCGCCGCGCTCAAGCATGCCTTTCTGAGCAAAGCGGAAACGCTGCTGCACGGCGATATTCACAGCGGCTCGATTTTCGTGGCGGAAAACCGCCTGAAAGTGATCGACGCCGAGTTCGGTTTCTACGGCCCGATTGGGTTTGATATCGGTACGGCGCTGGGCAACCTGCTGCTGAACTACTGCGGGCTGCCGGGATTGCTGCCGCCGCGCGAGGCTAGCGCCGCACGCGAACGGCGTCTGGAGGATATCGTGACGCTGTGGCAGACCTTCGCCAGCCGTTTTGCGGCATTAGGCCGCGAGAAGAGCCGGGATCCGGCGCTGGCGGTGGAAGGCTACGTTGAGCGATTCCTGCAGCAGGTGTGGCAGGATACGGTGGGGTACTGCGGCACCGAACTGATTCGTCGCACCATCGGGCTGGCGCATGTCGCTGACCTCGATACCATTGCCGATGACGCCGCCCGTCAATCCTGCCAGCGTCATGCCATTCAGCTTGGCAAGACGCTGATTCTGGCCGCCGCGCACATCGACGGCCCGGAGGCTTTACTGGCACGAGTGCGTCAAAGCGGCGCCTGATTCGGATAGCGCATAGCAGAAAAATGGCGCCTCTGTGCAGACAGCAAAGGCGTCGTTATTGTTTCAGGCGGCCGTATCGGCAGGCTGTCGTCGCTCTGCCGCCGCCTTGTGCGCGCTCAGCGCGTCCGGTGCGAAGTCGTCAACGTTGATGGAACGCAGCCGACTGGCTTCCGCCTGCATCAATACGCTGGCTTCTTCCGGCGTAATCACCCCTTCCGCCAGCCCATGTTCCGCCAGTTTATCCAGTTGCATGAAAGGCAACGGGTAACCAGCCGACTGCGACAGCCGTTGATGGATCGGCTCGGCAGCCAGAATATCCTGCAACGATTGCTCCAACTGCGCGGCCGGGTGGTGAGCCCCTGCTTTCAGGTACAGACCGCGCCCCAGTCGGCTGCGGGTCGCCGACGGCGCCTGCAACAGCCGCGCCAGTTGATGGTCCAACTGGTCGGTGGGTGCCGGGCTGGTACGGCCCAGCGGGAAGATGACCGCCCGCAGCAGCCCGGCTACCAGCCGGTTGGGGAAATTACGCAGTAGCTCGGTCATCGCCTGTTCCGCCTGATGCAGACAATCCTGCACGCCCCAGTGCACCAGCGGCAGATCGGCCTGCTGACGGCCCTCCTCGTCGTAGCGTTTTAGCGTGGCGGACGCCAGATACAGTTGACTCAGTACGTCGCCCAGCCGGGCGGAAAGGCGCTCGCGGCGTTTCAGGCTGCCGCCCAGCACGCCCATCGACACATCCGCCAGCAGCGCCAGATTGGCGCTTAGCCGGTTCAGGCGCTGATAGTAACGGCGGGTGGCGTCGCTGACGGGCGCACGGCTGGTGCGCCCGTTGGTCAAGCCCAGCCACAGGCTGCGCATGGTATTGCCGCCGATATGTCCCAGGTGGCCGAACAGCGCCCGGTCAAAGGCTTTCAGGTCGTTGTCCTGCGCCGCGCCCATCTCTTTCAACACGTACGGATGGCAGCGGATGGCGCCTTGCCCGAAGATAATCATGCTGCGGGTCAGGATATTGGCGCCTTCGACGGTGATGGCGATCGGCGCGCCCTGATAGTGACGGGCGACAAAGTTGGACGGACCAAGGCAGATGCCTTTGCCGCCGGTGACGTCCATCGCGTCGATGATGCCGCGCTGACCGCGATGGGTGCAGTGATATTTGACGATGGCGGACAGCACCGACGGCCGTGCGCCTTGCATGATGCCGCTGGTGATAAGCGTAGCGGCGGCGTCCATTACGTAAGCGTTGCCGGCCATGCGGGCCAGCGGCTCTTCAATACCTTCCATTTTGCCGATCGGCAGTTTGAACTGGCGGCGGATGCGGGCGTAAGCGCCGGTCGCCAGCGCCACGCTTTTCAGGCCGCCGGTGGCGTTGGACGGCAGGGTGATGCCGCGACCGACCGACAGACATTCCATCAGCATACGCCAGCCCTGGCCCGCCATCTGCGGCCCGCCGATGATGTAGTCCAGCGGAACAAAAATGTTTTCGCCCTGCGTCGGGCCGTTCTGGAACGGGATATTAATCGGAAAGTGACGGCGGCCGATTTTCACGCCTTCGGTACGGGTGGGGATCAGCGCGCAGGTGATGCCGATGTCGTCGCGGTCGCCCAGCAAATGGTCCGGGTCGTACAAACGGAACGCCAGACCCAACACGGTGGCGACGGGAGCCAGCGTAATGTAGCGTTTGTTCCAGGTTAGCCGCATCCCCAACATCTGCTGGCCTTGCCACTGGCCGTAGCACACCACCCCCAAATCAGGGATGGCGCTGGCGTCGGACCCGGCTTCCGGGCTGGTCAACGCGAAACAGGGGATTTCGTCGCCACGCGCCAGCCGCGGCAGGTAGTGATCCTTCTGTTCGTCGGTGCCGTAGTGCTGCAGCAGCTCTCCAGGGCCGAGCGAGTTGGGCACCCCGACGGTGATCGCCAGAATGCTGGATACCCCGGCCAGTTTTTGCAGCACCATCGCCTGGGCGTAAGCGGAAAACTCCAGTCCGCCGTACTCTTTTTTGATGATCAGCGCGAAGAAACGGTGCTGTTTCAGGAACTCCCACAGCACCGGCGGCAGGTCGGCGCGTTCGTGGGTGATTTCAAAGTCATTCGCCAGACGGCAAGCTTCTTCCACCGGCCCGTCCAGAAACGCCTGTTCTTCCGGCGTCAACGCCGGGCGGGGATAGGCGTGCAGGGTATGCCAGTCGGGCGCGCCGCGAAACAGTTCGCCTTCCCACCAGGTGGTGCCGGCGTCAATGGCTTCTTTTTCCGTTTTGGACATGGGCGGCATCACGCGCCGGAACGCCGTCAGCGCCGGTGCGGAGAGAAACCGTTGCCGCAGCGGCGTCGCCAGCAGCGGCAAGAGCAACAAGCCCAGCGGAATCAGCAGCCAGGCCGACCACAGATTCAGCGCCGCCATAGCGACGACCCAAAGTACAATCAACGCACTGCTCAGCCACAGCGACAGCCGGTGGTAGAACAGGGCGCCGATAAGCATCAAAACGATCAGGACACTGACTGCAACCATGGTTTTATTCTCCAGTCCGTATAATCAGTTCACGCTTGGTGGTCTGACCTGTTGGTATAATGTGGTTTTAGTTCAGTGAAATGTTTTTATCAATTCTTTTACAACGCAATTACAACTTGACTCACAAAGTCACATCCGAACGACACCGCTGACGCGCGATGCCGCCGTTTGGCAATTGTCTGCTTCTCGTGGTTTGGGCGATCCGCTACACTGCACGGCAGCACAGGTTATGTCCCTTCATGCCGGGTATCGCCGGCGCAGCCTGACTACATTGCGCTGCCGCGGCTCGTGCATCATCAAGGGGCACAGCCTAAATATCATGATGTCATTGAATGAGAGGATTCCATGTACCAGGACTTAATCCGTAATGAGCTGAAAGAGGCGGCGTCCACGCTGAACACATTTTTAAGTGATGATGCCAATATTCAGGCGATTCAGGATGCGGCCGTTTTGCTGGCGGATGCCTTTAAGGCGGGTGGAAAGGTGATCTCCTGCGGCAACGGCGGCTCTCACTGTGATGCCATGCATTTCGCGGAAGAACTGACCGGCCGTTATCGCGAAAACCGCCCCGGTTATCCGGCTATCGCCATTTCCGACCCGAGCCACCTGTCCTGCGTCAGCAACGATTTCGGCTATGACTTCGTGTTCTCCCGCTATGTGGAATCGCTGGGGCGTGAAGGGGACGTACTGCTCGGCATCTCCACCTCCGGCAATTCCGGCAACATCATCAAAGCGATCAGCGCCGCACGCGCCAAGCGTATGAAAGTGATTACGCTGACCGGTAAAGACGGCGGCAAGATGGCGGGCACCGCGGATGTGGAAATTCGCGTGCCGCACTTTGGTTACGCCGACCGCATTCAGGAAGTGCACATCAAGGCGATCCATATTCTGATTCAATTGATTGAAAAGGAAATGGCCGGCAACTGATCGCCGGTCATCGCACACAGCAGCTACAAGGATCAGACGCCGTTAATTAAAGGAATCGGACATGTGTGAACTGCTTGGGATGAGCGCCAACGTCCCAACGGATATCTGTTTCAGTTTTACCGGCCTGATGCAGCGGGGCGGCCGTACCGGGCCGCACCGCGATGGTTGGGGAATTACCTTCTACGAAGGCAACGGCTGCCGTACCTTCAAAGACCCGCTGCCCAGCTTCAACTCGCCGATTGCCGAACTGGTGCAGAACTATCCCATCAAGTCCTGCGCGGTGGTGTCTCACATCCGCCAGGCTAACCGCGGCGCGGTGGCGCTGGAAAACACCCACCCGTTTACCCGCGAGCTATGGGGCCGAAACTGGACCTTTGCCCATAACGGCCAGCTCAAAGGGTATCGCCGTCTGAAAACCGGCCATTTTCGTCCGGTCGGAGAAACCGACAGCGAATACGCCTTTTGCTGGCTGCTGTATCAGCTGTCGCTGCGTTATCCACGCACGCCGTCCAACTGGCCGGCGGTATTCCGTTACATCGCCACGCTGGCGGATCAACTGCGTAAAAAAGGCGTGTTCAATATGCTGCTGTCGGATGGGCAGTTCGTGATGGGGTTCAGTTCGACCAAATTGCACTGGATCACCCGGCGGGCGCCGTTTGGCAAGGCGACCTTGCTGGATGATGATGTGGAAATCGACTTCCAGCAGCAGACCACACCCAACGATGTGGTCACGGTGCTGGCGACTCAGCCGTTGACCGGCAACGAAACCTGGCACCCGATTGCGCCAGGCGAGTTCGTGTTATTTTGTTTTGGCGAGCGTGTAATTTGACTCAGGCTGACCGACGGGCGCGGACTGGTTAACCACGTACTGCCCGTTGAGCACCGACACCGCCGGCGGCTGGTGGGTCCGGTTGAAGTAGGCGTAACCCGGCTGCAGCTGACTCCAGAATTTGTAGTAGCTGGAGCGGCTGTGGCGCTTCATGTTCTGCTCGTTCATGCGGAACGGGTAAATCGCCAGCTCCACTTTCTGCTGCCCGTTGCGCAGCGCTTTCTCCACGTAAGTGTAAATCTCTTCGATATATTTGTTGGTCATGGCATAGCAGCCGATAGACACGCACTCGCCGTGGATCATCAGGTAACGGCCGGAATAGCCGTGCGCGCGATCGTACTCGTTCGGGAAGCCGACGTTGATAGCGCGATAATAATGGCTGTCGGGTTTCAGTTGCTTCAGATCAACCTGATAAAACCCTTCCGGACTTTTAAAATCGCCCTCGGTCATTTTGGGGCCGAGGCCGCCGGAATATTTACAGATCGGGTAACTCTGCACCAGCTTGTACTCGTCGCCTGTTCTGGTGTAAAGCTCCAGTACCCGTTCTTCCTTGAAGATCTGAATATAAACCGGTGATCCTGCCACCTGCTGTTTCATTTCTGTCGTCGCCGGCGACACCTGATTGGCGTAACTGTTGCTGATGGCGACGGAAGGCAAAATAAACAACATCGCAAGCGAAAGCGCGACTTTGTGCATTGTTAATCCTGATTATTGGAGCTGTTATTTTATACCCGTCATACTTCAAGTTGCCGGTGCGTTGTTCAACACGCGAGCGTATTGTCCGGTAAATCGAATAATCTTGGGTATATCTGATACGGTGTGTGGCGGTGCCGCCCCGCATCTCTTATCTGTCAGGCTTTGTCCTGCCATTAGGCTATGCCCCATAGCGAGGGATAGCCTGATGTCAAGTCGCGCAACCACATTATCACCGTATCCGTTTTATTCAGGAAGGAAAAAAGAATAAAAAATCGGACTATTCCGGCCAATAGCGCCCGCCGCTCATCTGATGCAGTGGAACCTTTAAGCGAAGGTGTTGCCTGTTGTAATATTGATCTGTATATTTATACAGTGATTTGGAGGGGCGATGC
This sequence comes from Dickeya sp. Secpp 1600, assembly GCF_003049805.1. Lineage (NCBI taxonomy): Bacteria > Pseudomonadati > Pseudomonadota > Gammaproteobacteria > Enterobacterales > Pectobacteriaceae > Dickeya > Dickeya sp. Secpp 1600. The sequence goes on along the minus strand of NZ_CP023484.1, from coordinate 3,968,070 downwards.
GCAAGATCATTCATGTCGATATGGATTGCTTTTACGCCGCGATAGAGATGCGGGATAATCCGCGCCTGCGTGATATTCCGCTGGCGATCGGCGGCAGCGCCGATCGGCGCGGCGTGATCTGCACCGCCAACTACCCGGCCCGCCGTTATGGCGTACGCAGCGCTATGGCGACCGCCACCGCGTTGCGGCTTTGCCCTCATCTGACGCTGCTGCCCGGTCGAATGGAAGTTTACAAAGCCGCCTCCTACCAGATTCGGGAGATCTTTTCCCGTTACACCTCGCTGATTGAGCCGCTTTCGCTGGATGAAGCTTATCTCGATGTGACCGACAGCCTGCATTGCGGCGGTTCCGCCACCCTGATGGCGCAGGAAATCCGCCAGACGATTTTCGACGAACTGCACCTGACCGCTTCGGCCGGCGTCGCGCCAATCAAGTTTCTCGCCAAAGTCGCTTCCGAACAGAACAAACCCAACGGGCAGTATGTGATTTCACCGGCGCAAATGGAGGCATTCCTGCTGGCGTTGCCGCTGGAAAAAATCCCCGGCGTCGGCAAAGTGACCGCCAAACGGCTGGCGGAGTGCGGGCTGCTCATCTGCGCCGATGTTCGCCGCTATGCGCTGACTGAGCTGTTGCGGGAATTCGGTAAATTCGGTCGGGTGCTGTGGGAACGCTGCCACGGTATTGACGAGCGTCAGGTGTCGCCGGATCGTCTGCGTAAGTCGGTCGGCGTTGAGAAAACGCTGGCGCAGGATATTCACGACTGGACCGCCTGCGAAGCGTTGATTGAGCGATTGTATGACGAACTGGAACTACGCCTGCGGCGTGTTCGCCCGGACCTGCATATTGCCCGACAAGGGGTAAAGCTGAAATTCGACGATTTTCGCCAGACGACGCAGGAACATGTCTGGCCGGTGCTGAATAAACCGGATTTGCTAAGGCTGGCGCGGGAGAGTTGGGAACAGCGGCGTGAAGCGCGGGGCGTGCGGCTGGTGGGGTTGCATGTTTCGTTGATCGACCCGCAACTTGAACGGCAACTGGTATTCCAGTGGGATTGACGCCCTGCGGCGAGGGCATCGGCATTTGGCGGTGATGCCCGACGGATCGGGCATCACCGGCGCGGGTTACGCGCGTTTCGGAATGGCTTTCAGCAGTGCGGTCAGCAGTTTCCAGTACTGGCCGACGCTGGCGATGTGAACCTGTTCATCCGGCGAGTGCGGACCGGTGATGGTCGGCCCAATGGAAACCATATCCATGTCCGGATACGGTTTCTTGAACAGACCACACTCCAGCCCGGCGTGGATCACCATGATGTTAGGCGTTTTGTCGAACAGCTTCTGGTAGGTTTCACGCACCAGATGCATCACCGGCGACTGGGCATCCGGCTGCCAGCCGGGGTAACCGCCTTTGGCCTGGGTGTCGGCGCCCGCCAGTTGACCCAGTGAAGTGAGCATGCTCACTACGTAGTCTTTGCCGCTGTCGACCAGCGAACGAATCAGGCAGTGAATTTCCGCCTGCGTGTCGGTCATGCCGACCACGCCGACGTTCAGCGACGTTTCCACCACGCCTTTCACGTCGTCGCTCATGCGGATCACGCCGTTCGGCGTGCTGTTCAGCAGGGCGATGAAACGATCTCGGCTGGCGGTGGTCAGCGCTGCCGCCGTGCCGTCTGTGGCTTCCAGCAGCAGGGTGATGTTCTTTTCCACCGCCGCGAGTTCGTGCTTCAGCACGGCCAGGTAGGCTTGCGCCGCGGCTTTCAGCGCGTCCGCCTTGTCGGCTGATACCGCCAGAGTGACGGCGCCTTCACGCGGAATGGCGTTACGCAGCGTGCCGCCGTGCAGGTCGATGACCCGCAGGTCCAGTTCTGCGGCGTGCTGGGCCAGAAAGCGCGCCAGCAGTTTGTTGACGTTGCCCAGCCCCAGGTGGATGTCGCAGCCGGAGTGGCCGCCTTTCAGCCCTTTGATGACCAGTTTCAGCGTCTGATAACCGGCCGGAACCGCTTCGCGTTGCAGCGGCAGACGGGTCAGGAAATCAATACCGCCGGCGCAACCCATGTAAATTTCGCCTTCCTCTTCGGAATCGGTATTGATCAGAATGTCGCCCCGCAGCCAGTTGGGTTGCAAGCCGAATGCGCCGTCCATGCCGGCTTCTTCCGTCATGGTCAGCAGCACTTCCAGCGGCCCGTGCTCCACGCTGTCGTCAGACAGCACTGCCAGCGCCGAGGCCATGCCGATGCCGTTGTCAGCGCCCAGCGTAGTGCCGCGGGCCTTGATCCATTCGCCATCGATGTAAGGTTGGATTGGGTCTGTGGTGAAGTCGTGTACTGTGTCGTTGTTTTTTTGCGGCACCATGTCCAGATGCGCCTGAATCACCACCGGTTTGCGGTTTTCCATGCCGGGCGTCGCCGGTTTGCGCAGCAGAATATTGCCCACCTGATCGCGCTCCGTATGAAGGCCTCGCTCCTGCGCCCAGGACAGAATGTAAGCGGCCAGCGCTTCTTCATGATAGGACGGGTGCGGAATAGAACAGATTTTGGCAAAAATGTCCCACAGCGGCTGTGGGGAGAGTTGAGACAAGGCAGACACTATTTAACCTCTCCAGTTAAGCATCCACGCGACGGATGGCGTGCGATGCCGAAAAACCGTTATTGATCGCCTGAAAACGCAGGCACGCTAAGACAGAATAACACTTTCCCACGATCGGGGAGAATGTCCGCGGCATAAGGATTATGAATAGTAAGAGAGGATAAACGATGAACGAACGTAAAGGATCAGGGAGAGGGAAGACGGGGAAGAGAACGCGCGCTCTTCCCATGATTCGGCCTTAATCGTAGTCGTTGCGACGGCGTGCGCTGGAGGGCTGCTCGTCCCGGCGAATCTCGACGGGGATCAGGGCGGGCTGGCGCCGCATTAACAGACGCAAGCTGATGCTCAGCTCAAAACAAAACAGTATCATCAACGCGAGGCCGGATACGGGGATGAACACGTCCAGTTGTGCAAGGAGGAAGCTGTCGAAAATAGTCATGAGTGTTCTCCTGGCTGTGGTTATTCAACCTGTTTTTAACGTATCAGTAACATCTAGTCTAATAACTTTTTTACATTATAGCGGCTTGATTGATTACGCAGCGTTACCATTTGATTGGCGTATGGCGCACATATTGTATAAATACTGGTTTTTGTCCGATCAGCTATCTATAATCTCGCGCAACCTTATTTTCCCCTTCCGACTCTGATTAAGCCGACTTCACCGTTGGCTGGGATATGTTTTATGAGTGAAAAGTACATCGTCACCTGGGATATGTTGCAAATCCACGCCCGTAAACTGGCTCAGCGTTTGCTGCCGGCCGAACAGTGGAAAGGCATTATTGCCGTGAGCCGTGGTGGTCTGGTGCCGGGGGCCCTGCTGGCCCGCGAGCTGGGTATCCGCAATGTGGATACCGTGTGCATCTCCAGCTACGATCATGACAACCAGCGCGAGCTGAAAGTGCTGAAACGGGCTGAAGGCGATGGCGAAGGCTACATCGTGATCGATGACCTGGTGGATACCGGCGGCACCGCCAAAGCTATCCGCGACATGTATCCGAAAGCTCACTTTATCACCATCTTCGCCAAACCGGCCGGCAAACCGCTGGTAGATGACTACGAAGTGGATATCCCGCAGGATACCTGGATTGAACAGCCGTGGGACATGGGCGTGGTGTTTGTACCGCCTCTGGCCGGCCGTTAATCCCGCCACATCGCTTTTTACGCGCCCGGTTATGCCGGGCGTGTTTGTTTCTGTGACCGGGATTGGCGCGCCGTATTTGTTTTTCACCGCTGCGGTTCGGTACACTTTTCCCTCATACCATTATCTTTCTTGTTTTGATTCGTCCACGGAGGCTGCTGTGATTAAGGCCAACCTGTCCGAAACGTTGTTTAAACCGTCGGTAAAACATCAGGAAACTTCTACGCTGATCCAACGTTCGCGCAATGCGGCCGGCGTGGCTGCCATGCAGTCGGCGCTGGAGGGGGAAAACACCCGCAACTGGTATCGGATGATCAACCGGTTGTTATGGATTTGGCGCGGCGTGCATCCGTGGGAGATTGAAGAAGTATTGGCGCGGATTGCCGCCAGCGAAGCGGAACGCAGCGACGATCAATTGCTGGATACGGTCATTGGCTACCGGGGCGGCAACTGGATATACGAATGGGTATCGCAAGGCATGCGCTGGCAACAGCAGGCTGGGCAGTATCCGCAAGGCGAGCAGGCCGGGCAGTGCTGGCTGAACGCCGCTAACCTGTACAGTATCGCCGCCTATCCTCATCTCAAAGGCGACGAACTGGCGGAACAGGCTCAGGCACTGGCCAATCGCGCTTATGAAGAAGCCGCCAGTCACTTGTCTTACGAACTGAAAACCCTGACCCTGCCGGTGGAAGGCGGGGGACAGGTGACGGCGTTTCTGCATCTGCCGGCTCAGGGGCAGGCGCCGTTCCCGACCGTATTGATGTGCGGCAGTCTGGATACGCTGCAATGCGATTATCATCGCTTGTTTCAGGACTATCTGGCCCCGGCGGGGTTCGCGATGCTGACGGTGGATATGCCGTCGGTGGGATTGTCTTCGCGCTGGAAACTGGATCAGGATTCCAGCTTTCTGCATCAGCAGGTGCTGCGGGCTTTACCGGATGTGCCGTGGGTTGATCACACCCGCGTCGGCGCTTTCGGTTTCCGTTTCGGCGCCAATATCGCGGTGCGGCTGGCTTATCTGGAGGCAAACCGGTTGCGGGCGGTCGCCTGTCTGGGGCCGATCGTCCATCATCTGCTTTCGGACGCCCGGCGCCAGCAGCAGGTGCCGGACATGTTTATGGATGTGCTGGCGAGCCGCCTTGGCATGACCTATTCCTCGGACGCCGCGTTGCTGGTGGAAGTAGGGCGCTATTCCCTGAAAACGCAGGGATTGCTGGGGCGACGTTGCCCAACGCCGATGTTCTCCGGCTACTGGAAAGACGACCTGATCAGCCCTAAAGAGGAGTCGATGCTGATCGTCAATTCGTCGCTGCAGGGTAAATTACTATCGCTGAATTTTTCGCCGGTGTACCAGACGTTTCATCTGGCGCTGCAACAGATGACAGACTGGTTACGTCGCCAGTTGCGGTAGCCTTTGCATCGTGTGAAAAAATTATGCCGTGGCGTCTGGTTCGCCGCCGCGGTGTCAGCTACTGTATGGCAACTTCGTTTCAACGGACGACCAGAACTAACATGGTAGGAAAAGCGACATTATTTGCCGTGATGGTACTGGCATCCATGCTGATTTGCCCCTCGTTAAGGGCGCAGGCGCCGCATGATGACCTGACGCAGGTTTCGGATGTCGATGTGCGCCGCACGGTATCCGGTATCATCAGTTATTCCCACTGGCCGCGTCTGAACGGGCTTCCCACGCTGTGCGTGTTCTCTTCCGCGCATTTTTTGTCGGGGTTGACCATGCCGGCGGAGGCACAGGAAAAGCGGCTCTTTAACACGGTGACCGTCAAAGACACTCAGGAGCTGTTTGCTTCCGATTGTGACGCGGTGTACTTCGGTGAAGAAACGGTCTCTGAGCAGGTGGATATCGCCAGTTACGCCGTCGGCCATCCGCTGATGACCATTGCCGAGCAGTCGCCCGACTGCCATGAAGGCAGCGCGTTCTGCCTGGTGTTCGCCGGGAAGACCGTCGGGTTCTCCATCAACATGGAGGCGCTGTCCCGTACCGGGGTCAGGGTGAATCCGGACGTGTTAATGCTGGCCCGGGTCCGGAACTGAACCGATGGCGATACCTGTACCGCACGCTTATCGACAGAAAACCTTCAGGCAGGCGCTGACCCGCATCAATACGCTGGGGGTGGTGATCGCCATGGTGTTTTCATGGCTGTTGATTACCGTCGCCTCCATGTTCTGTTTCAAGCAATATGCTGAGAAAAACCTGCAGCTGCTGGGTTATACCCTGAGTCGCAACGTCGAAGCGGCGGTAGTGTTTCGCGATGTGACGGCGGCAAACGAAACCTTGAGCAGTTTGGGGCGGCAAGGACAGTTCAGCAGCGCGCTGCTGACGGATGCCAAAGGCAAGCCGCTGGCGCAGTGGAGCGCAGGAGAAGCAGCAACGCCGGATTGGCTCAGTCATCTGACGTCAAAGTGGCTGTTTCCCGGTAGCGTGATACAGCCCATCACCCACCGCGGCCAGCGGATCGGGTATCTGGAAATCAGCGGCGCGGACACGCCCGCCAGAAATTTCGTGTTCTTCTCGTTGGGTTCGCTGACCTTATGCATGTTGCTGGCGTCGCTGCTCGCCATCGTGATTTCCCGCCGCCTGCACCGCGGGTTGATCCTGTCGCTGCATCATATTGCCGAAGTGGTGCATGATATCCGCGAAAATCGCCATTTTTCCCGCCGGGTGCCGACGGTCAAACTCGCCGAGCTGGATGGTTTTGGGCGTGACCTCAACAGCTTGCTGGATGAAGTTGAATCCTGGCAGCGCCAGATGCAGCACGAGAACGATTCGCTGCTCAGACATTCACTGCACGACTCGCTGACCGGGCTGGCGAATCGCACCGCTTTTCTCAGCGCGCTTGCCGGCGTACTGCAGGATCCGCAATACCAAACCAACACCGCGCTGCTGTTTATGGATGGCTACCGTTTCAAGAAAATTAATGACACTTACGGTCATGGCGCGGGCGATCAGGTGCTGCTGGCGGTAGCCAACCGGCTGACGCACTGCGCGTGCAACCAGGATTTACCGGCCAGGTTGGCGGGCGACGAGTTCGCGTTGATTCTGGTGGGAGTACACGACATGCAGGATGCGCAGCAACGGGTGGAGGCGATCCGGCAGATTATGCTTGAGCCGGTTATTCTGCCGGACGGGCAGGAAGTCGTGATGTCGCTCAGCATCGGCGTGGCGCAGGCATTGCCGTCGATGACGCCGGAAATGCTGATCGAACTGGCTGACAAGGCGATGTATCAGGATAAACAGCGTCAGCGTCGTCATGATTTTGAACGCGTTTTACGCTACTTTGATGAAGACGCGACGGTGAATCAGTAGTGTTGCTTATCAATATGATGCACATTGGTGTGACACGGCTCGCGCCCTGAAACGTCGGATGCGAAAAAACTTGAACCCATGTTGGAAGTCCGGCAGGGTTGACCCATCTTCGATCGCTGTGAATGCTTGGAAGTCTTCTGATTTAAGGAGGGTGTCATGGCAGTGAAAAGCAGGCTTATGAAGCGCTTTGCTTCGTTGGGGCCTTATTTGCGTGAAGGTCAGTGCGAAGAAAACCGTTTTTTCTTTGATTGCCTGGCGGTTTGTGTCAATGTAAAACCTGCGCCGGAAAAGCGAGAGTTTTGGGGCTGGTGGCTTAATCTGGAGTGGCAGGAGCAAACCCTGTTCTATGCCTACCGCATCGGTCTGTTTGACAAGGCTGGCAACTGGCGCGAAGAAAACATCAAAGATACTGAGGTACATGAGAAAGTGCTGGCTACCCGTGAAGATTTCCACACCCGCCTGCAGGCGCTGGTAGAACAACTCGACCCACCTTTTTCCCTCTCCGCACGACCGTGATGCTGTCCGGCATCGCGCCGGAGCCTGGGGTTTTCGCGTTGTGCCGGTTGGCATAGCGCGTCTCTCCTGTTACAACGTTTTTTTCATCCTTAATTATTTATTGTTCAACGCAACGGCAGAAAAATTATGAGTGGCAGCCAGACCTTGGTTGTAAAACTGGGCACCAGCGTGCTGACCGGCGGTTCGCGCCGTCTCAACCGTGCCCATATTGTCGAACTGGTGCGCCAGTGCGCCCAGCAGCATGCCGCAGGGCATCGCATCGTGATTGTGACTTCCGGGGCGATTGCCGCCGGCCGCGAGCATCTGGGGTACCCGGAACTGCCACCGACCATCGCCACCAAGCAGTTGCTGGCCGCCGTAGGGCAGAGCCGGTTGATTCAACTGTGGGAACAGCTGTTTTCCATCTACGGCATTCACGTCGGTCAGATGCTGCTGACCCGTGCCGATCTGGAAGATCGCGAACGCTTCCTCAACGCCCGCGACACCATGCGCGCCTTGCTCGACAACCATATCGTACCGGTCATTAACGAGAATGATGCGGTTGCCACCGCTGAAATCAAAGTCGGCGACAACGATAACCTGTCGGCGCTGGCCGCTATGCTGGCGGATGCCGACAAACTGCTGCTGCTGACCGATCAGGCCGGGTTGTTCACCGCCGACCCGCGTTCCAATCCCGATGCGGAGCTGATTCGTGAAGTGCAGGGCGTGACCGACGAACTGCGCCAGATTGCCGGCGGCAGCGTGTCCGGCCTCGGTACGGGCGGGATGTCCACCAAACTGCAGGCGGCGGATGTCGCCTGTCGTTCCGGCATCGATGTGATCATCGCCGCCGGCAACCGGGTCGGCGTGATTGCCGATGTGATTAACGATGTATCGGTCGGTACCCGTTTCCACGCGCTGGAAACCCCGCTGGAAAGCCGTAAACGCTGGATTTTTGGCGCGCCGCCCGCCGGTGAAATCACCGTTGACGACGGCGCGCTGTCCGCCATGCTGGAGCGCGGCAGTTCGTTGCTGCCGAAAGGCATCCGCGACGTGGCGGGCAATTTCTCCCGCGGCGAGGTGATTCGCATCCGCAGCCTGAACGGGCGTGACCTGGCACATGCCGTCACCCGTTATAACAGCGATGCGCTGCGTATGATCGCCGGGCATCACTCTCAGCAGATTGCGGAGATTCTGGGTTACGAATACGGCCCGGTGGCCGTCCACCGCGACGACATGATCATTATTTAAGGAGCAGGCGATGCTTGAGCAAATGGGTAAAGCGGCCAAAAAAGCCTCTTATCAGCTGGCGGCGCTCAGCACCAGCCAGAAAAATCGGGCGCTGATGACGATAGCGGATCTGCTGGAAGCGCAGCATGACGTCATTCTGGCCGCTAACGAGCAGGATCTGGCGCAAGCCAGAGCAAACGGCATGAGCGAAGCGTTGCTGGACCGTCTGCAACTGACCCCGGCGCGCCTGAAGGCGATTGCCGATGATGTGCGTCAGGTTTGCCGTCTGAACGACCCGGTAGGCGAAATCATCGACGGTCGCATTCTGGATAACGGTTTAAAACTGGAACGACGCCGCGTGCCGCTGGGCGTGGTCGGCGTAATCTATGAAGCCCGTCCGAATGTCACGGTGGATGTCGCCAGCCTGTGCCTGAAAACCGGCAATGCGGTGATTCTGCGCGGCGGCAAAGAGACGTATCGCACCAACGCGGCTACCGTGCAGGTCATCCAGCAGGCGCTGACCGAATGCGGTTTGCCCGCTGCGGCGATTCAGGCGATTGAAAGCCCGGATCGTGAACTAGTTAACCAACTGCTGAAACTTGATCGCTACGTCGACATGCTGATCCCTCGCGGCGGCGCCGGCTTGCACAAGCTGTGCCGCGAGCAGTCCACCATTCCGGTGATCACCGGCGGCATTGGCGTGTGCCATATCTATGTCGACGAGTCGATGGAGTTCGAACCGGCGCTGAAGGTGATTGTTAACGCGAAAACCCAGCGTCCCAGCACCTGCAACACGGTGGAAACGCTGCTGGTGCACCAGGGCATTGCCGACGCTTTCCTGCCGGCGTTGAGCGAGCGGATGAAACAGGTGGGCGTCAGTTTGCATGCCTGCCCCGCATCGTTGCCGTTGCTGACTAGCGGCCCGGCGGACGTCACTGCGGTAGCTGCCGCGAATTATGACGACGAGTGGCTGTCGCTGGATCTGAACGTGAAGCTGGTCGCAGACATTGACGACGCCATCGATCACATCCGTGAGCACGGCACCCAACACTCCGACGCTATCCTGACCCGTTCTCTGAGCCGTGCCGAACAGTTCGTGCGCGAGGTCGATTCCTCGGCGGTGTACGTCAACGCCACCACCCGTTTTACCGACGGCGGTCAGTTCGGGCTGGGCGCGGAAGTGGCGGTCAGCACCCAGAAACTGCACGCGCGTGGCCCGATGGGGTTGGAAGCGCTGACCACGTACAAATGGATCGGTTACGGCGACGATTTGGTTCGCGCTTGATCCACATCAAGGCCCGGCGGCCGTGTTTTCACCCCTGTCGGGCCAGTCGTTTATAAAATCGTCAGACGGTACCTTGAAGTCTTGACTTGCCAGAACGATTTTACTAGTTTGTCACCCCGTAGTTCATCGTCATGCGTTCGCAGGATGATTCCCTCGCCGATATAGCTCAGTTGGTAGAGCAGCGCATTCGTAATGCGAAGGTCGTAGGTTCGACTCCTATTATCGGCACCATAAAATCAGTAAGTTACGATATCATCCCTCTCTGAAATCTCCTTTTCTTGCTCTCGGGTACACTCTCGGGTACACAAATTACAATGTATAGGTTATCTCCGTGGTTTTTCACAAAATTCCCACCATCTCATTTTGCGATGCTTGCTTTGTAGCATCCAACGAGTTTGGGCCTGCCAGTTTTGTTTCCTCAGGGCTCGATTGGGATGCGCTGTCACGCGACGATAACCGTTCGTTGCCCGCTCTGCCTATCTGCTGAATGAGCAGCAACAGGCGAGCCTTATCCTCTTTGCTGTCGCGCACTGCCCGATGCTGGCAGGGAAGGGATTGCTGGATTACAGCCTGTGGAATAAGCATAAGGCGTTTTACTTCAAGGCAATTCAGGCGGGCGTATCAGGAAACTACAGCCCCATGATGCAACTGGCGAGCGACATAATGTCAGATTAACAACGGGCGAGGCCGACGGCTTTCGCCTGTGTCTGATTTTTTTGAGTTGCTGCTCAATTTGTTGCACAGAAACACCCGTTTCAATAGCGGTTGATCTGGTAACGGCAGGTAGATTTGTGCTTTAGTAATCTGGTTATGTGCTGTTTTTTGTCATGCTGAAAGCCCCATTCTTTCAATCCTGATTTAAGTTTGAATAGGAACAGCCCGCAAAGCCAGATACAGCTTTAAGTAGCCTATATTGATTAGGTCATCTTATTGGCATAGATTGATGTGTCACGCTGTATTCTTGTTGACGTAAAGTGATGGAAGATTCTTTTTGATTTTTTTGAAATAAATTTAAACATAACGGCTTGTCCTGATAGAATTTTTGGTAATGACAATATGTTGGCGGTGATAAATGAAAGAAAATTCTGATTTCCTTGATGCTATTAATTCTTTGCTTTATTCCTGCGATGCTGAACGGCTTGATATTTCTGATGATTTCTATCGCGTTGATGATTTCTCTAAGAAATCCCATGTAAAAATCGAAGAGATAATAGATGTATGGTTGAGTGGTAAAATAAAAATATATGTTTATCTTCGTTCTGTGTATTGCAGGATTAACCGTTATCCTAATAAAGAAGAGAATCGCTATGATACAAGTGAGATTGCTTTTGGTAGAGATTTTTATCAAGATGAGAGGAGTCCTCAGGATGCAATAAGAAAATTTATACCTTGTAAATACTCTGAAATTAGAGAGTATATGGATTTTAGCGGGAGTAGCAGTTTCAAATACGTTTACAATGGATATGCTAGTGGTTTTTGGCGGTTACAGCCGACTGGTACCACCCATTTTGCAAGGGATAATTACAACCTTAAAAATGCTAATGATGAATGGGTTTCAATCCCCGGTGAAGTTGATGTTTTTGGTAGAGATAAAAGGGATTATCTTCTGTTTAACACCGATGTTTATATTCCATTTGAACAGTTATATATTTCTAGTTCTGAGTTTAAAATAATAAAAGAATTTTTTTCTTACAATGAAAGTAATGAAATGGAAAGGTATGACCCACCTTATAACCGAATCGCAATGGTTCTTCTTATAAATAAAATTTTCAGTGTTAATGGTCATGTGACTTACTCAAATGTTAGTACAGCTCTTTCAAGTAATGGAATCAATGTTGGGCAAACAACCATAAAAAAAGTCCTTGAAGAAACATTTGAGAAAAGAGATAAGCCTTACAAAATACAGCCCCAGCATTCCAGGATAGCCGCTTGCTTAATCACGCTTCATTGCAAAAGTAAAAATATTCCTAAAACACCATCTAATGTAGCTCGAATATTGAACGATCTTGTCAAGTCATCACCAAGAGAATGGTGTATCGTTTTTACCCCCGAAATTGCTGCTAACATTATGAAAGTAAAGTGATAAATAGCTCTTGCTAAAGGCTTATTAAGCCTTTAGCAAGAGCTCCTCAGCTTTTCTCCACACTCGCACTGATTCATGCTGCACTTGTCGAAACAAAGGAGGCAGTATGAGTACAACATTTATTTCCCCAACCCCAGAACAACGTTTGCAAGTCCTGCGTAATTACGGTGAGAAAGGTGATCGTCTCGTGCGTGAACGGGAGCGACAACGTATTACGTCCATTTCCCGCTCTACCGCGTGGAAACTGGAGCAGGTAGGTAAGTTTCCGTTGCGCAAATCGCTTGGCGCTAAATCCTGTGGATGGCTCTTAAGTGATCTGCTTTGTTGGATCAATGAGCGCTAGCATCAGGCTTTTTTTTACATTTATTTTTTTCCTGAAATACCCATGTTCATCCTGCTATTTCCGCTATTAATAGCGGAATGGCAAGATGAGGGAGATCGTTTTCAACATTAACTGAACAAGAGGTGTCTATGCTGTGTAGTCGTCCTTTTCCCGTGCATGTGTTTCCGCCGATCATCAAAAACGCGGTTTATGAAGTGGAGCAGCATACGCAGGCTCCCCAGGCTTTGATTGTTACAGCGATACTGGGGGTTATTTCTCTTGCCTGCCAGAACCGGATTGATGTATGCCGACAAAGTAATTTGCGCGGACCGGTATCGCTTTTTTTATTGACGCTGGCGGAATCTGGTGAGCGAAAAAGTACGGTGGACAAACTACTGATGAAACCATTATATCAACTGGAAGAAGAATGGTTTGAAAAATATACCCAAGACCTGATTATCTGGCGGAATGAGGATACGGCTTTTAATATTGCAAAGAAAGCACTGATTTCAAAAATTAAATCAGAAATTCTCCGCAACAAAGATCATTCTACAACGGATGAACGACTGAAAGCACTCCTTGCGGAGACCCCGAAAATACCGGTCAGGTTCAAGCAGATTTTCAACGATGCCACACCTGCGGCAATAAAAGACTATCTCTGCGGACGTTGGAGATCTATTGGTCTTATGTCTGATGAAGCTGGTATTATCTTTAATGGCTACGCGCTGAATGAACTGCCTTTCATCAATAAAATGTGGGATGGCGGAATGTTTTCCGTGGAAAGGAAAAAAGAGCCTGAGAAATTAATTAGAGACGCCAGAATGACGCAGTCGCTGATGGTTCAGCCTGATGCTTTTAAGGGCTATATCGAGCGGAAAGGCGATATGGCAAAAGCGATAGGTTACTTCGCACGGTGTCTGGTGTGCCAGCCTGGCTCAACACAAGGCTACAGACAAATTACCAGCCCTGTTGTCTCAAGTGAGCATCTGCCGATATTTCATCAGCGACTGATAGATATCGTTAATGAGAGCATAGCTAAAAACGATGAAAATGAGCGTCAATGCCTGCACTTCTCTCCTGAAGCAGAAAAACGCTGGATCGAATTTTATAACAAAGTCGAGTCGGAAATGGGCCTGATTGGTTTCCTGTCTGATTTTAAGGATTATGCGTCCAAGATAGCAGAGAACATGGCAAGGATTGCTGCACTGCTGCATTATTTCAACGGTGATGAAGGCGACATATCCCTTAATGCGGTGGAATCAGCCGTAGCGATAAGCGCCTGGTATGTGGATGAGTATGTAAGGATTTTTTCTAAGCCAGAGCCCCTGCTGCTGGTCAGTTCCGAAGCGGATGAACTTTACGCGTGGATAAAAGATTATTGCTACAAGTGTTTCGTTCCATATATCAGGAAGACAACCATCCTGCAATATGGTCCGAACCGGTTCAGGAACCGGAGTAAAGTGAATGAACTACTCAGTACGCTTTACTCGCAAAAGAAAATACTGACAGAGAAAAGAGGGAAAACCATTTTTATACAACCTGTCGTTAATTTTATGTAACGGATAAACCTAATTTCAAACGATAATCATCGTTTTATTAAAGAGACATCGTTGCAACTAATTGCAGAGTAATTTTTGAACAGTAATCGTAGGCTGTGGCTATTCTTTTTCTGAAATAGAGTGTCGGATAGTTATTATATTATCATTAGCAATATCTGTATATCCATCACGTTAATAAGACATAGCCAGTAATGCTATGACTGTTATCCATCGAGGAATAATTTATTATGAATCTATACGATAGCGAGTATGGAAGTCATGTTAAATCATACAAAGAAAGAATTATCGACGTTATTAATAAGGCTGTTAAAGAACACAACCGTACACTGGCAGTACGGGTGGATCTTCATGACCCGGCTATTCTGGATAATGGTGATACCATTTCCTGTATCGCTAATACTGATTCAGGTGCTATATCAAGATTTACTAATTCACTAAAAGCAAAATTAATAGCAAATGAGCAGCGCAAGTACAGAGAAGGTAAACGGGTGCATCCTAACACGCTGAGGTATGCATGGGTAAGGGAATTTACCCAGAATGGTAAACGTCATTATCATGTATTTCTGTTCCTGAACAAAGATGCCTATTACCACCTGGGAGATTTCAATCTGGATGAAGATACGCTAAGAACCATGATTACCTCGGCATGGTGTAGCGCATTAAACCTGACTCCCGAAGAGGGACAGCACCTGGTGCAATACCCCCTTAATGGTAAATATACCCTGAACCGTGACGATATTCTCAATGGCATTTACACCAGCGACTTACTGAACCGGATTGATTATCTCACCAAGGTGAAAAGTAAGGTTTTTGGTGAGGGCGATCGTAACTTTGGCTGTAGCCTAAGCTAATTTATTTTTACAGTATTGGCCTTTCTCGCATAAGAAAGGCCAACGCTAAAGTAGGTAGCGATTTAGTCGACTAATTAATCTGTTTAGGTCTGCCACTCAGAAGAAAAAATAACATCCAGAATTTTGGTCGAGCTCAATAAAGTCTCAAGAGCTGATTTTTTGATATTATTAAAAATAAATTTGTTATCAACTAGGGTGTGTCCCGTAACTATTTTTTGTACAATCAGGGACATGATTTCACCACAAAAAGTCCTTTAATTTGGCTCGTTACGATTTTCCCGATGACGCCTGGGCGTTGATTTCTCCCATGCTGCCACCTGAAAGAGGCTCTTCCCGAGGCGGGCGTCCTTATTTTGCGCACAGACATGTCATGAATGGCATATTTTGGGTGCTTTGCTCTGGTGCACCCTGGCGGGACTTACCTGAGCGTTATGGTCAATGGAAAACCATTTACAACCGCTTCAATCGGTGGTCTAAAGCCGGAATAATGAACAGCATTTTCAATAAATTACTCCAGATTCTGGATGAAAAAGCGCTGATTGACTGGGATGTTATCGCGCTGGATGGCAGTAACGTTCGCGCCCTGAAAGCGGCCTCGGGTGCGAAAAAAAACATCCCGATGAATGCGAGGACCATGGGCTGGGTTGCTCTCGCGGCGGCTTTGGCACCAAAATCCATCTGGCAACAGATGGCACAGGATTACCGCTGAGTTTTTGCCTGAGCGGTGGACAGGCCCACGAAAGCCGATACGCGGAAAGGTTGCTCAACCGGGTCTGGATTATCCGAAAAAGCGGGCACCTGAAATCACGTCCGAAAGCGGTGCTGGCGGATAAGGGTTATTCAGGTAAAAACCTTCGCATTCATTTGAAAATGAAAGGAATAAAAGCAGTTATTCCGTTTAAATCGAATGAGAAGGCCAGTCAGGACGGACGTCGCCCCCTCGACACGCGCCTGTACAAAAAACGCAATGTCGTGGAGCGTTGCTTTGCGATACTTAAAGAAAATCGCCGTATTGTCACCCGCTCGGAGAAAACAGCCAGAAACTACCTGAGTATGCTAAAACTGGGAGCGATCAGGTTATTTTTAAAGCGGTTAAGTTAAGGGACACAGCCTAGTTGAATCCTAGTGTTTTATACACAGCATCCACCGGGTCAGAGTAAAAGCTCACTTGGAACTTGGTAAATAACTCTGCCGGAACAGTCGGAATATCTATCGCGGAAGACATCGGTAGAAGGACCTTTTTCGCGCCGCTGTCGAAGGCGAGTTGTAAGCTAGTCGCCAGATCCTGAACAGGGTTGATTACTCCACCGAGCGTCATGCTGCCTAATACGACCATTTGTTCTTGGACGGGTTTCGCCAGTAAAACGGAACATAGGGCAATAAGTGCTGCCAGACTGGTCGCGGTACTTGGTCCGGTATTGTGCAATTCGACTACGTGCAGGTGGAACTCATGTTCAGAATATTTCGCTGTTGCGCTAACACGGCTGAGGTTGCCTTTGAAATAGTCAAATCCAACCCGGATAGCTTCCTTCGCCGAGGTGCTTGATCCCAGACCAGAAACGCTATGCTTACCATTACCTGCGGTCATCTGGGTTTCAAAGCGATACAGACCTGTCATGCCACTTTCTGCTTGTGTAACCAAATGCACAACGCCGGGTTTCGGCATACCGGCGGGAATTAATTCGCTGCCACCCTGTTCTGGTACGCTGACGAAGAACTCTTCCAGCGTCTCGTTATCGATATAACTGAAATTCACATCGAAGAACTCAAGTCCGCCCAGCTTTTTAAGCTGTTCTTTGACTCGACGGCGAGCTTCCATGGCGTAGGTCAGACAAATTCGGACATCTTCTTTGCTGTAAGAACCATCGGGGTGAAGAAGTTTCAGTAAACCTGAAACAGTGCGCCTTACCGCGATAACGTCGCGTTGGTTGAGGTTATTACCCAGCTTGTAGAACTTATCAATCGCGTCGGAGAAGCTGCGCTTACGCATTTCCCGCATGTATTCGGCGAGATAATCTGTGATAAGGCCGTAGCGATTGGTAAAGAATTCCGGGCGCATTTTCGGGATTTCCCAGCCGGGGATATAGGCATGGAAGCGGTCGAAAAACGCCGTGTCGATCATAGCCGCAGGGAAGGGGGCTAACAGATGGCTGGTTTTGACTAACGTCTCAACGCTTTGATTAATGTTGCCGACGAACACCATCGATGCTTTGCCTTCAATCGAATCTCTGCCACGGGAAAATGAGCCAGACGCCATGTAATCTTTCATGATTTGCACGCCGTCTTTGTCTTTGAAAGTGATCCCTGCCACTTCATCAAATGCGATCACATCCCACATGCCAACCAGGCCAATCTGGCGGCTGGCCATGTTGTAAAACAGGTTTGCTACCGTGGTTTGACCGCCGGAAACTAACAGTGAGTTTGGCGAACACTCTTTATAGACGTGACTTTTACCGGTACCGCGTGGGCCAAGTTCGCAGACGTTATAGTTGTTTTCTACGAAAGGGATCATACGGGTGATCAGATGCCACTTGGTTCGCTGCTCAATGTTGGCGGGTTCCATACCCACGGAACGCAGCAGTACATCAATCCACTGGTCACGGTTGAAGTGCGTACGTGCGGTAAACACCTCTTCCATATCCATATTGGGCATCTGGATAGGTTTGAGGGTCATCAGGGAGAAAGGTGACGTTTTCTGTCCTTCCTCAAAAAAGTAGTTCACGGTGATCATGCACCAGATGCCGCCGGTCAACAGCTTCTCGTTGTCCTTAACCATCTGCGGTGGAACCAGTGCATCTTTTATACCGAGGTTGGAGAGCTGGGCTTCGTAAACGTCTTTTTTCTGATTGAGCTTTACCGATACTTTATCGATGATCTTGTATGAACCGCGTTCACGAATAAGTGATTTCACCTTCTCTGCTTCATCAGGGCGGACGTAGTTATCAGCCAGAATGCGTTTAACGTTCTGCAAGCCTTGCTCGACGATCTGGTCATCGTCGGAAGCGCAGTACATACCGAGCAGATACTCCAGCACATAGACCGGGACGTTAGCTCCTTCCTTGAGCTGCTTGGTCAGATCCTTACGCACCACGCGGCCGCGAAAATGCTGATTCAGTAAGGCGTCCAGATCGTAACCTTCTGCGACGAGTTCCCCTTCGGATACAGCTGGAACGGGTAAGTCATGATGGGTTTGCATATCGCCTCACTTAAAAGAAATCATCCTGAAATGCCAGATCGATAATGACAGGGTACTTCTGGTAACCCGTTTCCGTTTGCGCATCTTCCAGTATCAGCCAGTATTCATTACGGCGATTAAAATTCGCGCCAATCAGCTTCAGCGTAACGTCACGCACGCGTTTTTCCATTGTGTTGTTATCGCTGTCAAAGCAGATTCGCTCTTTACCGGATACCACATTATTGGCGTTGTCGACGATAAAGATGTTCAGGGTGCGCGGTTCGTATAACTCACCTACCGGATGGGTTTGCAGCAGGCTGACTTTATCAATGTTATTGACGAGTTTGATTAGCGGATGGTAATTCACGATGTCTACCGGACGACGCTGAGGTTGCTTCTCGGCTGCCGTTTTCTGCAGCGCTTTTACCTGCAATACGGGAACGCAGACTTCCTGTGGCATAGTTCCACCGTGTACAAACCGTGCGCCGCCAGAAAAATGGAAACGTTGGATCCCTTTCGGGATCAGGAACTCGCTGCTATCGCTGACGCCTGCTGTATCCGCCACTTTTCCTTTCCAGCAAAAATCATCGGCAGTAAGCTGATGGCCGATAATAAAGCGTTTGTGGTTTTTAATCGTATTGTCTGGCTTGATCTGCAGCGTTGTTTTATCCTGGCCGGAAAGGGGCTGCTGCTGGAACAGGAAACCGTGGTCCGCCGTGACGATAATGCGTGTACCGTGGAGACGGTTTATCACTCGGGTCACCAGGTCTTTCAGTTCAACCACTGCGTTGCGACACGCTTCGAAAGTCTTCTCCTCCGTCGATGCGCTATCACCCATGGCATCAATGGTGTTATGCCAGATATAAACGACTTCGTAATCGCGAATAAGATCCCGTCCTTCCTGATTTTTCCATTTGAGAAGATCGTCGGATTTTACTGCCATCCCTTTATATTTCTTAAGAATGGTATCGCGATTAGGCGTACCTGAGGTAGACAACCCGTCCGCATAAACGATGTCACCATTACCCGGTTGGTAGTACATCTCGTCGTGAGGCAGCAATGCCGCCATACCCAACTGGGTATAGCTGGGTAACACGCCTAACTGGGAACGCAATTCGGCAGTAAAGCGTTTTTCTGTATTGATCTGGTTGCCCAGCTCTTCTGCCACTTCATAACGCAGCGCGTCGGAGATAATCACGAATACGCGCTTGATCTGTGGATTGTTAAACTGCGGCTTAACGGCCTCATTATAGAAGTTCTGCTGTTGCGGAACGCCTGCAATACGCCACTCCTGCATAAGGTTTTCGGCTTCCAGAACCTTATTCCAGCTCCGGCTTAATTCTGCCAGGTACCAGTTGGAATACAGTACTTCGATATAGTCATCTAGGCTTTTTAGGATCATTGCGCCTTTGCTGTGAACCAACAGCGCGTATTCGTTAAACAGGCGGTAAGCCTGATCAAAGCGGAACAGCTCCTCGCAGTACGCTTTCCAGAACGTTGCGCTGTCCTGATAGTGGAAACCGTCAATATGACGATTACGCAGATTCAGCAGCCGCTCAGCCTGACGAAGCGCGTCATAGATGGCGTAGTATTCCTGACGCGTCTGGCACCAGTATTTGCTCTGTCGTTCGGACAGAAGCTTCTTGAAGGCTTCACGGTCAAGCGTGGTGCTCTCTTCCAGAAGCTGCGTCACCAGCGCATGAATAACGGTCTGTTCAATGCTCAGTGTGGTTTCGCACTCGTGCAGATCATACGGCGAGCTGAGACGGTACTGGTCTTCTGGTCGCAGCGCATCTTGCATCTGTTGTGCGCAATAATCATAGGCGTCTTTGTAGCGACGGTCGGCACGCCAGGTGACCATGAAGGCCAGCGCGGAGGCTCTGCCGGACGGCGTGGCCAGCATATTTTTTTCCAGCCATTCGCGTTTCTGCGGATCAGCCTGCGCGGAGAGATCGGTACAGAATAGCTTGAGGATCAGGTTTTCCAGCGAAGGATGCTCGGCCCGGTAGCCCATTTCCTGATTCAGAATGTCCCACAGCACGCCTTCCAGGTCGTGGCGTTTAAGAATTGCCAGCGTGTTCTCCAGGTCGCTGTCGTCATCTTTCTGCTGATTAACGTATTGGGTAATCAGGCTGAACAGAATCTCTTCCGTTTTTGCTGTTTTTACGCCAGCGCTGACTGCAACCATCTTCTTATCAAGAGAGGCTTCGTTTTCCTGCTCAGTGACCAGACCTTTCAAGGCAGAAAGACGTTTAGTGCTGAAAAATGCCTTGCGGCGTTGGATATGTTCGCGTAGGCCAAGCTGCGGAATACCTAGCGTATTCAGTGTGATGGCAGCGAAATCGGCGTGGAACTCCGTACTATAAAGACGAATATCCAACAGCCAGTCAGACTCTTTTGGGGGGACATCGTAGGGGAACCACAGCAAAAACTGCTGTTCAGGCTCATCAACCTCAATGCGCTTTTTCACCGCCAGTTGTGACTGGTCGGTCATATCGAGCAGCGTGACGTTCTCCAGTTCGATGTTACCTAGCTCTTCGAGAAAACGCTTATCGGGATCGTGCCAGAAAACGATGCGATGTTCGGCGAATTTTGCTTTAAGCCCGGCAATAAGTTCCTGATTTTGCAAGGTCACAATCCCAAGTTGATTCTTTAAATTTGACGATGTCAGAACGCTGAACATAAGAAACCTACGTTCCGCGTTCTGACACAAAGCCACATTTTATCATGAACTGGAGGTGACGGATTCCTGAATAAGGCAGGTTTCCCGTATCGAGATCACCACCGGGCTAAAGCCCGGTGGTGTGGGAAGGTATGCTATCTGACTTACATCACCTCAGGTGCACTGCCGGTAATGGCTTTCACATCCGCCAGCAGATCGCCAAACTTGCCGTAGTTAAACTTAACACCGTCGTCGAGATCAATACTGATTCTCTTATCAGCATAGTGGCGTAAGCGATCGTCGAAGCTGCGCAGTTCGTTGAATTTCTTGCTCAGGTTGTCACGCTCACGCTTGAGGCGCGTGGCTTCGCCGCCGGAAGCACCATCGACCTGTTCGTTCAGGCGATCGATATTGGCCTGGTAGCGTGCCAGCAGCGGCACCACGTATTCACTACGCATTCTCGCCAGCGTCGCGTAGTTGTAGCGATGCAGATACACCAGGCACTCAAACGCTTTCTCTTTACCGGAGCTGAACAGCCAGTAGATCGGACGCTTTTTATACATCTTCATATGATCTTTCCAGAACTGGGTGGAAAGATAGCGGCGGATGGTATCCAGCGCAGATTCACCTTTTTTCGGCTTGATCGCGTATAAACAGAGACTTTCGGCGATAAATTCGAGATTTTCCTGCAAGTGTTCTTCGCCCCAGACGGTGCGAACAAACTCTTTGACGCGAGAGGTGACGTCATCGTCAAACCACTCGTCATCCATCAGAGGCAGGATGCCGTCTTTATCGGCAGGGAAGGTTTTGTAGGCACCTTCAGCGACCAGTTCAGCAAAGCCTTTGTTGCCTTCGTGGGCGTAGACTAGGCCTTCGCGATCGAGGGAGTAGCGGCCCATCATGCAGCCGATGGAAAAACTTAATAAATTAAAGATATTGAAAATGCAATTAACAATTGAACTTTCCCTTGGCTCAAATGAAACATTCAGAGCTTGGGAAATTATTATATCGATATTTTTTTCAATTTTTTCTTTTTCAGTGATTTCATTTTTTATATATATGTCAATATCATTCAATGAACTCATCAAAACATTTTTTGTTAAATGAAATGTCGGTGATGTTTCATTTAAGGAATATAGTTTTTTCTCGAGACTGACAGCACTCTTTCCAAGAGTACCTAACTCTTTTTTCTGTTCTTCGGTTAGTGCAAGTGGTAATGAAAGCAAACTCTCAATTTTAATTCTTGGTGATGGTGAGTAAGCTTTTAGAAAAACTTGAGCTTGCTCTGAATTTAGATAAGCGAGAATATAATATAAATCCCCATCTGAAAATGCCATAGACCCCGTGGTATCAAATAAATATCCATGTTCAACGTACCTAAAAGATAAACCTCCATTACTGAAAGCTGACCATGTTATGCCCTCTTTTAAAGAGTACTCACCATTATAATTATGAGATCTAACTCTCCCTGAAACAATATCTTTATGATTTTTTATTTCTTCGCCATCTTTTTCCCAATTAACAATCCATTCATTATTGCCATACCACTTTCTGGCTTCTCCTCCTTTTTGATAAGGATACCATTTATTACTATCTTGTTTTAAATTATATATTTTTCTATTATTTACTTCCCACCAAAATCGCAGGAATCTATCATTGTCAGCAGTGGTCATGCCTTCCCTAGCATCCAAATAAGAAGACAATGGATTGTATTCTTGGAAGAAATCCACTTGGCGCTTTGTTAATTTAAAGGCTAGTTCTTGATTTGGAAGTTTATTAAAATAAACTAATGGCTTATTTATACTGTTACTTTTTATACTTGAGGGATCGTAACAAGAAGGTGTATTTTCAATGCTTTTGTAACTACATGAATACAGTTCTAATTTTTCATTGCAGATAATAAATGCAGATGTTTGGAAAGAGATTCCCATAACACCATTATCCATATGTAGTAAGTTTTCAACATATGCATTAGAAAACAGATCACGTCTCAATTTGGTGAAGTTAGATAAATACATCCATGTATGCATGGTAACGTATGCTATACGAGAATAGTTCTTAGCGAGTCCTTTTCCGGCGAGAAGAAAAGCTGAATAAAGATCAGATTTACCATAATTATAAAAATCCGAAATGAATTTTTTTAAAGTTGGGTATAAAAAATTACTACCCATATACGGCGGATTCGCCACCACCGCATCATACCGCTGCGCCAAGATCCACGCCTGCTGAATATACGGAATAAACGCTTTCGCTGCGGCCTTCTGCTGGAAGTCACCTTCCTGTTCCAGGCGATATAGCGCATCGAGAAACGCCTTCAGTTCCGCTTCTTCTTCCTGCGGCACCTGAATCAGCGAGCCCAGCGTTTTGGCGTTCACAAAGCGCTTCAGCGTGCGCATCAGTAGCTGATATTCTGCACTGCCGGTATGCGCTAATGCGGTATTTTCGGCAAACATATCTCCCATGCTGCCGGTCTGATTCTGCTGGTGGAAGTTCAGTTGCTGCCACAACTTAGCAATATCCAGATGCAGGCTTTCCTGCAGGGAGATAATATTCAGACACACATCGCGGGTGAATATCCGTCGGTCATCCTTTCGAGCCATCATTAATAATGCAAAGCCGGAAAGCTGGGCAGCACGGTCGTCAATGTCGAGACCAAAAATATTATTTTCCAGAATCAGCAGTGGAATATCACGGGCGCGATAGCCGCGCTCTTCGTAGATATTTTTCAGCACGTTATAGGCTTCAATCAAAATATGCCCGGAGCCGCAGGCCGGGTCGAGCACCTTAATGCTTTCCGGTTCAATGCTGGCAGGCGTAATGGCCGCCAGTTGTGCCTGCACTTCCGGCATCTGTTCGGCTGGCTCAATGTAGTAGTCCATTTTGCTTTTCAGCGGTGAGTCTGGGTAGGTCTGCAACCACTGGCGGCCGACGGAGTTTTGCACCAGATACTGTACAATCCAGTTTGGGGTAAACAGCTGGGTGGCGGCAGGAATATCTTCGCTCTTTACTACCTTGCCGATAACCGCATCTTTTTTCTCAGAGATATAAAACTGATACAGCCAGCCGATAACCTCAACGTCTTCCCAGTCTTCTTCCGGAATACCGTCCACCAGACCGCGCAGAATCGAGTCAGTACGGGTCAGGTTATCCGGCAGCAGCAGTTCAGCTTCATCGTCGACCGCTTCAAACAGGAACGGCATCGCGCGGTGCAGGGCGTGGCACTGGGCCAGCAGCAGGTCACGGTAGATGGCTTCGTCCTGGTTACCGGACAGCTTCATTTCGACCAGCTGTGCCTTTTTCTCCGGCAGTAGCGCTTCCGCCACTTCCGGCACATGGTCCAGCACTTCAAAGCCGGTCGGGTTATCCGGGTGCGAGAGCATACGAAAGCCGTGGTCAAGATAACCGTGGATTTCCATATAGCGAATGGCGCACAGGCGGTTGAACCAGGTGTAGGCACAGTGCTCAACCAGCACGTCAAAGCCCTGCTCGCGGGCGTGTTTGACCAGACGATCGCGGCGGGTGAGGGTGGACTTGGGGTAGTCGAACTGACCATAGCGCACGGTTTCGCCGACGATCTCGGCATCCGCAATTTGCAGAGTGCCTTTTTTATCGGCGGAAATCCCCAGCGTGGTCAACTTCTGGATCACCGCATCGCGGAACTGGTTACGGGCCTGTGGTGCGTATTTTTTGATGTTATTGGTATTCATGGAAAATCCTGCAAAGGGCAGCAGAGCGCTGCCCTAAAATGGGGGTTACTGAAGACGAATCCGGTCACCTGCCTCAATGGCTGCCAGCAGCGCAGTACGAAGCGTATCCAGCGCTTTTTCCACCTGCTCGGCGGTTTCCAGCACTTCACCACAGGTGGCTTTGCGCATCTCGCTAGCAACATTCACCAGATGTGTTTTTTTCGGTACCGGTTGGATAACGGGTTTTTCTACCACAACATAGGTCTGTTGTGATTCTGCAGCGTGTGTAGCGTCATTCGCTGCCCGTAGCTGGGCTTCCTGTTTTTTACGCAGCTCGTCGATCCACTGGTTAATCTTCTTCTCGGCATCCGTTTGCAGCGCCATTGTCTCTTGCTGTTCCGCCAGAATTTCCGGAATCGAATGGCTGACCTCAGCGCGCTTTCTGGCTTTTTGCATCGGCAGCAGAACGCTGTTTTGCAGCTCCGATGTGGCATGCGCTTCCTGCAAGCGTTGACGGCTCTCTTCGATGCGGGCATCAATACGTTCCAGGGCGTGCTGGCGGTGTTGTTCGACTAACTGATGGTTGACGTTTTGGACCTGCTCAATCAGCGGCGTGATGCGACTGAGGTGCTTATAAGGCTCCGGCATCTGCCAGATGCTTTCCAGCTCACCCAGCGCTTTTACCGCCACGGCGTCTTTTTCCAGCGCGCTGCGGTTGGATTTAAAGCTGCCATTCAGCGCAGCCCCCAGCTTTTGCCAGGTGGCGAACTGCTTGCGGTAGAAATCGACCAAATCTTCACGATCTTCACTGAAATCCAGCAATTCATTGGCCTGACTGGTGACTTTCTCAATCAGTGCAAAATCTTCTTTTTCGCTGAGAATGGAATTCAGCAGGCGCAGGCCTGACTCAATCTCTTCTTTTCCTGGATTGTTGCCACCTTCAGCCTTCGCTCTGAAGACATTCAGTTCTTGCTTCCAGTCATTGAAGACCTGGCGGATATGTTCAACCAGGGCCGGTTCTTCACGTTCGCTAAACGGCTGCTGGGCAATTTCCGCCATAGTTTGTGCGGCTTTGCGAATTTGTGATTCGTCGTGACGACGAATTTTGTGCAGACGTAACTCACTGTGACGACGGCTGTTATTAAACAGCTCCCACACCTGCTTACGCTCAATATTGTTATTCTGCTGGCTAAAGCTGAATTTGCCTTTGCGTGCCAGGCGAGCAACCAGCAGCTTCACTTCCTCTTCTGGCCATCCATAAGGACGACGGGCAAAGTGGTTCAGAATATCGCGTAAATAGACGGGCTTATTGTATTCGATGTTCATGCTGACCCAGGTTTCCACCTCGCGCATTGCGTCGGGGTTGGATTCCTCCAGTTCGCCCAGATCCAGCTCCGCATCATTCTCCACCGTTAGTAGCGCATGGATTTCACGTGCGATATCGCCATTGAACTGACGCAGCATTTTTAGTTTGGCAAACGTATTTTCAATCACATAGCGGCAGGCTTCATCCACAATGCTGGATGGCGTCGAAGATTTCTTCGGTAAACGCTCGCCAATCGCCCAGACGTCTGCTTCGGCAATAAGCGACTCTAGCTGGACGCGCAGCATTTTTTCGCGAACGCTATTTTCGCGGGCTTTTTCTGAAAGCAGGCTGGCCTGTTCAGGGCGCTGCCCGGCGTTGTCTCTGAGGAATTTTTCAGTCTGGACAACTAAATCGATATCGGTCCAGGTGCGACCCTCATCAGGCAGCCGAATCAAAATACAGCCATCACCTTCTGAGGTATAAGGACGACAGGCGGCGTCGCTGTTATAGAACGTATAGCTCGGATCTTTTGGCGTGAGGATTTTCACCACCAGATCGTTAAGCATCGCGCCGTCTAACGGGTGCCCGTTCAGGAAGCGGCTGATATCAAAGTCCTGCTTATTCGCCGGGTAGCGATATTTGCGGTTTTTCAGAATGTCATCAAAGATAATTGATGCCAGTTTTTTGTTGATTGCGGAGAAATCGACTTCGACATTGCGGATCTCATTCTCGATCTCTTTTTCTTCGTTGGTCAGGAACACGTATTTGTCTTCAACACGTGCAATCAACATTTCCCGTTCCAGCTTGTTCAGGCTTGTTTCAACGCGACGGCGCAGATCGACTTTATCAGCATCGATTTTATCAATGGAAAGGGTGACCAGATTATCGAGTGTACTTTTCAGCACATCGACATAGCGGATCAGGAACAGCGTTTTCAGTAAGTTGCCATCGAACTCATCAAGAATGCCATTCTGACAGGCCTGAGTGATGGTGCGGCTGACGGCCGGTTCCAGGAAGCTCTCAATCGCGGCATAAAAACGCCAGAACGGTACCAGAGAATCCAGACCTTGCGGGGCGATTTGCTGCGCCGCAGTCTGGAATGCTTCTAACTGTGAGCGTTCACCCATGGCTAACTGTTTACCGGCGGCACCTTTAGTACGAATGGATTCAAAAACCTTCTGCAGAATCTGGTAGTGCCACGGAACAAACGGGTAGTTATCAATAAATTCTTCTTCACTGGTGTAGGGGCGCAAAGAAGCGGTGGTTGTGGGATCAAAGGCAAGCTGGTTGCGCAGAATGTCGCCTTTTTCCTGCCAGACTTTAGCCAGCGCCGGTTTTGCGGCATCGGTTTTCACCAGCAAACGTTTTTGGATAACTTCGGAGGTGTTGGAGCTTGAAAGCTGCAAACGGGTAGAGAAACGGCCCTGGATTTTAGAGAAGTCCTGTCCGTCACGGCTGCTCATTCCACCAATGGCCGCATTAATATCCGCCTGGGAGGTAACAATAACCCAGGCGCGTCCACCGCAGATAACACCGAGGTTTTCAGTGATAGTCTGCAGCTTCAACATCATCTGGGTATTTTTACCGATGAACTGGCCGACTTCATCCACCATAAAGAGGATGTTTTTGCCATTTTCATCCAGCCACTCTTTGACCCACTGGCAAAAATTATTGATATCTAATGGGAAATTCTTATCCAGTTGTTCCACCCATTGACGCGAGGCGTCAACGCTTTGACCGGTGGCCTGGTTTAGGGCTTCTGCCATTTCATCGCTGATGAAATAGTAGGAATCACGTTCTTTTTCCCAGCTTGAGCCAGTGATAGCAGAGAATGCGGTCTTAAACGCGTCGTATTGGCCGCGTTTAGCCAGCTCACGCTCCAGATGAGCGATGTGTGGAAAATCAGCACAATAACCAACCCGCTCGTTAAACACCTTCAGGAAGACTTTTAGAATGGCGTCTTCTTTGTCGTCGACGTTAGCGCGAGAATCAATATTGAACAGAATTACTTCCGTCGGATGATGGACCGCTTTGTTGATATCAGCGAGGAACAGAGCATCTTTGATTTTGTCTTCAAAGAAAGCGTAGGCATGACGTTCTGTACCATTATGGCTGACTTTGCGGTTGGACAGCAGATACGACAGGATCTTGATAAAGTGCGATTTACCCGAGCCAAAGAACCCCGATACCCATACGCCAATTTTATTTTCCATGAGTATGCGCTCCGGACCGGTTGCCGGAACATAAGATTCAAAGAAATGGCGAAGATGTCCTTCCAGTTCCCGGGTGATGACATATTCATCAAGCTCAATCCAGGCACTAGCATCGTCCGTTTGCTCGGCTTTTACAACGCCATTGATATTTCGGTCCAGACGTTTCTCAAAGATCTGTTCAATATTCATTGCTGTGCTCTTTAACGAGGATTCAATGTCGCCGCTGGCCCACTTTCAGGCACCAGTCTGAAGGCGCGATAATAATTTCGAGAATCAATACCTGCCAGGGGGGAGAGATCGTGTCCGCTATAGGTTCCCGGATAAAACATCAGCAGGGGGGTAAAACCCATCACGTCCTGCAAGGCGCTCATCAGCTCATGGCCACGAACCAGCGGCCAGGCATTACCCATGCCCGTCAGGATGACAAATTCTTGATTCTGAAGATCGACTTTTTTTGCTATGTAATCCGCGATCTTTTTTTGATTCAATAAGCCTACGAGTTGTTTTTTCAGCGCTTCGGTACCTACTTTCACTTCCTGCTGACAGACGCGCTCAAATAACCCACGCACAGTGAGCATGTCGATAATGATCTGAAAGATGTTGAGGTGCACGAACTTGTGATCCTTTTCCAGATTACGGAACAGATACTTCAGGTGTTCACGTACCTGCAGCTCATTCTGAGCAGGATAATCAAAAATCCAGAACCCAATCTCATTGCCGGAGCCGTGATTTTTGAGGAAGCGTTCTTCGCTAATGCGGCTCTGAACCTGTGACAGGCGGTATTCAAGCACGGGATCGATCACCGTTGCCCCTCCAGAATAGAAACCAATTCCTGTTGCCCAAGGCGCTGTAAGGTCGCCTGAGTTTCTGGTAAAAGAAAGACGGACTGTAGATTGCGTCGACGCGGTGTATCCAGATAGCCCGCTTCAGCCAGTGCTTTGATCAGGTTGTTACCCATTTTTTTGATGGATGAATCTGAGTAACTGGTGAGTACGGGCTGCTGACGAAGATGGCTGGTCACAAATTCATCCCAGCTATCCATAGGGAGCTTTTCTTTAAACTGTCTGCGCAGGTCGTTCACCACTTCTGCCAGGAAGTCTTTAACAACCGGTGAATGGAGTACCAGAGCGACAAACAGCAATTGCTGACGTTCGCGCTCGCTTCCCTCAGCAATGAGCATCCACGCGGCTTTATCAAGCGTATTCAGGCGTAGTCTTATCGTTGTGGCATAGCGCTTAGCCGTATTGGCAGAGGAGGCTTGTAGAATGTTATGACCCACGATCTGCTCTTGCCAGGTCAGTTCATCGGGATCGGTAAGCATGAGCTCAGCGATGATTCGACTTTCCCTGCTCATCAGCGGTCCGCCTAACAGGTCTCCAATCCATGCCTTGTCGTTTTTCATCGCCATATTTACCTTCTAAAGACTGCTATGTAGCTTGCAAAAAAACAAACGATGATTCTAATGGGGTGAGGGGCGGGATGCCATGAGAAAAGGTAACTAGTCAGCCCGAAAGTCAGATTTAGTTGACTACTAATGATTTGTCTCTGCTGTGATTTATAAATCTGTAAGGTGAAATGTGTGATTCATGGACGTCGTTTCACTACAATGGCACGTTATGGGCAGAGAAATTCAACAGCGACTGCTGTGAGGCAGTCCATCGGCTCCCTGGTATACGAACTCATATAGTTCTTTCCCATTGGTGGCTGAGATATGAAGCAGTGATGCATCGGCTTCACTGGAGAGAATCAACATCAGAAACATCGGTAAATCATGTTTCGAAGACTGAAACAGTGATCGGATTGTGGACTTATCTTTCGGCGACGGGGTTGGATGTCGCTCGTAGTGACTGTGCCATTCACCGATGAAATGCTGCCCCCTACGAAATCGGCGTTCGATTTCTTTCCTGCCTCTGGCTCGGTCCGGAATAAAGCTGATCGGAGTGGCGCGATCACCGCCGCCAGGCAGAGATATTGCCGACACCTCGACACTGCTCCCGGCTAGGGTGCGAGTAAAAAGCATCCCCCCCGATTCCTTAGCTGCCGATGTGGTTTGTCTATATCCCCACAACTGAGCGAGTACTGCTACTGGTAAGTGCACTGTTAGCCCCAGCTCCGGACAGTAGTATTTATGCCCTAACTTTCCAGCCATCGACACCCCCAGCGTATTCAAGCTCCACAACCCGATCGCCTGCGCCAGGATCCCCAAACGCTCCAATCCATGATTCATTCCACTGTCCTCCCTGTTTAATAAGCTCCCGAGAGCTACCAATCCATACAAAGGCTTTGGGAGCCGCTTCATCATCAATCAGCGAGAGGACCACACGCGCCGCTAAGGCCTGTATGTGCGTCAGAGGGACAACGCCGTAGGGCTGGAATACACCGCCGCAGGCGGGTACCTGGTGAGTTGTCTGAGTGCCATACCAACTGGTAACCGGTATACGTAATGCCCCCACGCGCTGACCGGAGCAATAATGCAAGCTGTTGAATGCTTCGGAACCACTTGGATTGACAATCACATGCCCGGCCATTGCGTGGGCCTCGACCATCGCGAATACGATTGGAGGAGCAGAGGATGTCAGAGACTGTGCTTGTAGCAACTGCTGATCTGTCGTCCAATCAGCGGTGCAACTAACAACGATATCTGCACGACACATGGACTCCAAGCACTCGCTCTCCACGGATGTCCACGTGTTGGCATTCGCGGTGATGGTGGCGTTCGGAAATGCGCTGGCGAGCGTGGACTTTAAAGCGGCCACCTTCGGCATTCCTGCTGAATTAAGGCCTAGAACGTGACGTGAGCAATTTTCCGTCCCCAGCAGATCATCATCCCAGAGGTCTATGGTAGTGATGCCGGACTGCAGTAGTAATTTGGCGATTGCGGCACCAACAGATCCGCATCCGATGACAGCCACTCTGTGTTGAGAGAGGCTACTTACTGCAGGGTTCTTGTCTCGGCCATATACCCAGCTGTTATCCATCCGCCAGATCAATTGCCCGTAGACCTTCATCGTGCAACATCGGTTGACTAGCACCTGTAGAGGCAATGCATCCCTGAACCCTGTCAGAATGGGCCGAGATGCCCAATCATTCTGCTTAGGGCTTATCAGGTTTCGCTCAAATCGCAACCCAACCACACAGGGGCCTGTCGACGTCTGCATCGATACCAATGCGCCTGGCTGCCGAATCTTGTCATTCATCAAGACATGACACAGCATCGTGGCCAGCTGTTCTCGAGAGCGCTGATCCGGGACCATAGCGAGCAGATCAGAAATGGTCGAGGGATAGTCGGAGGGGGACCAAGCACCATCAATTACAAATAGCATCGACTTGCAGATCCCGGCTAGCATTCGCTCCCGCTGCTTGCATTTCTTTACTCTCCGCGCTTTTACCTTTCCTTGACGCTTCCCTTCCCCGTGAGGCACCAAGATCTGCCGGTTATCAAGCCATCGGATTAAATCAGCCTCACAGTCCGCATATACCAAGCCTACCTTGGTGCTGAAGCAGTAGATCTCTCGACTGGCCTGGTTATTCAAGTCACATAGGCTTATCGCCCTGCAGGTGAACTGTTTGCAGTGATAAGCCCAGTAACTCAATATTTCAGCTTGGAAATCGCGATCGAGCTCACCCGTTACTGCTTTGCGGAGAAGGTCTTCCGCCCGGGCAAGCAGGTACTCGAGGTATTTATAGTTCGTTGTATCAATGATGGCGTTCGATGGCAGTAGGCATAGCCGCCCATGGGCTTCGATATGGGGAAGCTCGAGCGGCTTAATGTCCGGAGTGGACACGTAGATTTCCGGGGGGCAACCCTCAATCGATTTACGAAACTGCAGTCGGAGCCGGACCGGGCGGCCTTGATGTCTGACATTGATTGGGATCTCCCAGCCAAATGCTGGCTCCTCTGGGCATGTTGACAGCTGATCTGCGGTTAGCCGATAACCGCCGTACTGGCGGAGCAGATCAGTGACCTGCTCCTCGGCGCGCGTGGCATCAAGCATACCCGCGTCCATCATCACTCAGGTTTACCGAATTCTTACCGGCCCCCGACAATGATAACTTTTTGAGGGCATTCTTCGTCAGCCCATCACTGGTGATCCAAAACTCCAAAGGCGTTTCTTCGCCATCTTTTTGATGGTCCGCAACGCATGTAAAGTTTGCTTTATCAGAGCGCAGGATCTTGCGATATTTCTTCATGGCAGCAAATGATGGAGGATCTTTATCATCGTCATGGATCGGCTTGCTACTTGAAACAATGAACGCTCCATCATTAGCTTGGCTCAGAGCGTTCCATGCGGCTTCAGATACTTCTGCCGTTTCATTGGCCGCTTTTTTGTCCTTCCAGCTATCATGAGATAGTGATCGCCATGAGCAATGATGCGGGGCTTGCAGCAAGTCGTATGCAAGCCAGTGCGTATTCCCATCAGCTGCCAGGTGTTCCCACAGGAGATCCCAGCAGACCACTTTGGCATCTCCGCCGGTGAGAAACTGGATTGACTGTCCGTCGCCCGTGATCTGATAGTTCATAATGACACTGCTCTCGTTCAGACCAAGAGCCACTTCTTGTTCTTCAATATCCGATTTCGGGGCAGGACCTAAAACTCGGGCGCGAAATACCGATGAGGATTTGTTGTTGATGCGACTAATCTCAGAATCTCGCGGGCACAGGATCTGGTGGGTGTTATCGAGGTTTCCATCTTCATCTTCGGTCAAGATCAGAACCTGGTTACCCACACCCTGAATGTATTGCCGATCTTGATACAGCCGAATGCGACGGCGGATCTCTTTGTGAAGAGCACTCGCATCCTCAGTGAGCTTGTGGTCCGTTTGATTGGCCCGTTTAAATACGATCGGACTAGCCCAGATCTCATTGATGAAGATCTTCTTACTTTTGTCTGCGTAATCTTCCGGCGTGCCGAGGTAAAAGTGTTCCCGGATCCCGCCGCAGTGGTCGTCGTGAGCGTGAGAACAAACAAAGACATCCACATAGGGACGCCCTTTCTCATCCGTCAGTAATCGTTCGGTGAGCATTGAGACGACATCCGGATAGTCATCCCCAGCCCTAATGCGACAGTCAATCAAGATCCGCTTACTGTCCTCAGTTTCAATCAGTGTCATGTCTCCATTCCCAACCGGGAAGAAGGTTATTCTTGCTGCCATGGCTCACTCCTCTGCTTTGGTTTTTTCCTGCGATGATTCTTTCGATGCTTTAGCTGTCCTGCTGAGCTCTATACCAAAAAGGCTCTGACCGAGGTCCTCCATCTTGGCCATGAATCGATCCACATTGATCCCGGCAAAAAGAGCAAAGACCAGGTACCCATAATCTCCCGCTGCACCGCCCTGCTGGGACGCATCCAGAACTACCAGCCCCGCTCGAAGACACAGGTACGCGGCCAGTCCGCAAACCGCGCTGGTGAGAGGACGCAGGTAATACCAAGGCAACCACCGGGGGTCCCAGCTATTCCGGACACAGTGATTCAGGTAAACAGCGCGTAGACAGTAAAGGCTGCCCCCAAGGCATCCGGTCAAGACGCATTTAATGCCCAGAAGGTTATCGACTATCCAGGAAGGAAGTCCAGAAGGCGCGTGCAGATTGCTATACACATAGATTAGGAGACAGAGGATCAGAATCAGATATAGAACAACCCTGACGATCTCGGAGTGAACAGTAGTTGTTTTTGGTGGTGTATCTTCAGTGCTCATTGACTGCCTCACGACCAGAAATGAGTACCGATATTACCATATATAAATCATGGTTATTAGACCCGCCATCATGCTTTCCTTATGTGGAATCTGTACATGCATACGAGCAAAGAAAAGCGCCGATGATAGTATCGGCGCTTGAGAGATGATGCATTGCGATGTACTTTCACATATATCGCCTAAGAGCATTAAACTCTTTGCCAGTAAGGCTTATAGCTGACACATCACCAAACTATGCTTCAATATGGAATAAGTCTGATAGGATTCTTTTTAATGAATTAGCTTCAACAACAAAATATCATGATGATTTATTGTGCAATCATTTAATCAGTAAATTTAACTTTGGAAAAATAAGGAAAGCCTTTAGCCTTAAATACAGAAAAACAGACATGAATTCCTTCCTTACTTCGATTATTCGAATGGTGGATACTACATTTTTTGTTCCGGAGTATATGAATAACCTAGGATGACCGGAGAGATTAAAAGCTATCATTATCGAAAACAATAAAGACAAGGCGAACTATTTAAGCGTTATAGCCTCTAATAAAACGGCTCATCGCCAGCCCCCCGCTCTGGAACGGCACACTCCATTTTTTTAAATTATTTCAGATAGATATCATCTCCCCGAACCTTCCCTTTAACGGCAGCGCCTCACGGTGCTGCCGTTTGTGTTTACCGAGGACATGATATGAATCATCAGGATGGGCCTGCGCCGTTGCGTCAGGCGTTGTCGGGGTTGCCGGAGTGGGTGACAGCGCAAATCTGGCAGCATATCCGGCAGTTAACCCACTACGAGCCGGTTATCGGCATTATGGGCAAGACCGGTGCGGGCAAGAGCAGCCTGTGTAATGCGCTGTTTGCCGGTGAGGTGTCGCCGGTCAGTGATTTGGCGGCCTGTACCCGTGAGCCGTTGCGTTTTCGCCTTAACGTGGGTGAGCGTTGTATGACGCTGGTAGACCTGCCCGGTGTCGGTGAAAGTGAACGGCGAGATGCGGAATATGCCGCGATGTATCGCCAGCAACTTCCGCATCTCGATCTGGTGCTGTGGCTAATCAAGGCCGATGACCGGGCGCTGGCGGTGGACGAGCACTTTTACCATCAGGTGATTGGCGAAGCCTGGCGGCACAAGGTGTTGTTTGTGCTCAGTCAGGCGGACAAGATTGAACCCACCGAGGACGGCGTGAAGGCGTTGTCTGCCACACAGAAGCAGAGCCTTGCGCGCAAAATCGCCCTGCTGCATACCCTGTTTTTGCCGGTGCATCCGGTCTGTGCGGTTTCGGTGCGGCTGCGCTGGGGGCTGTCGCACATGGCGGCGCTGATGGTGGCAAGCCTGCCGCGTGAAGCCAGCAGCCCGCTGGTCACACAGCTACAGCCGCCCTTTCGTAGTGAACGCGTTACACAAAAAGCCCGCGATGATTTTGCCGATACGGTGGGCAGCACGCTCGATACCGTCAGCCGTCTGTCGCTGATACCGGCCACGGTGCGCACGCTTATCCAGACGCTGCGCGATACCGTGGTGTCCGTGGCCCGCGCCCTGTGGTCGGTGTTCTTCTGAATCGTTAATTCTGCATTACCCATCCGTTTTCGTTTTCCGAGCCCGGTCGCCTGTGCGTCCGGGCTTTTTATTTTCAGCCATCTCAAGGAGTCTGCCATGACCCGTCTGGCCTCGCGCTTTGGCGCAGCAAACCTTATCCGCCGTGACCGTCCGTTAACCCGCGAAGAGCTGTTTCGCACCGTACCCAGCGTGTTCAGTGAAGACAAACATGCGTCACGCAGTTCACGCTATACCTGCATTCCCACCATCATCCTGCTGGAGAGCCTGCAACGTGAAGGCTTTCAGCCGTTCTTTGCCTGCCAGACCCGTGTGCGCGACGACAGCCGCCGCGAGCACACCAAACACATGCTACGCCTGCGTCGGGAAGGGCAAATCACCGGCCATCAGGTGCCGGAAATCATCCTGCTCAACAGTCATGACGGCTCCAGTTCGTACCAGATGCTGCCGGGGCTGTTCCGGCAGGTGTGCCAGAACGGGCTGATTTGCGGCGAAAGTTTTGGCGAGGTGCGGGTGCCCCATAAAGGCGATGTGGTGGGCCGGGTGATTGAAGGCGCGTATGAGGTGCTGGATACCTTTGAGCGCATCGAGGAAAAACGCGATGCCATGCAGTCGTTGCTGTTACCGTCTCCGGCGCAATCTGCGCTGGCAAACGCCGCGCTGACGTACCGTTTTGGTGAGGCGCATCAGCCGGTGACGGCAGCGCAAATCCTGACGCCGCGCCGCTGGCAGGACGACCGGCAAGACCTGTGGACTACCTTTCAGCGTATTCAGGAGAACCTGATAAAGGGCGGGCTGCCTGGTCGCAACCCGCAGGGGAAACGGGCCCGCACCCGTGCCGTCAGCAGCATCGACAACGATGTGCGGCTCAACCGGGCGCTGTGGGTGCTGGCGGAGTCGCTGCTGCAACATGCCGACTAAATCCTGTTTGTGTTTTCAGGGAGACCCCCGATGAATCAACCGGTTTTACCCACTCCGTTTACCGAACATGAGCAGCGCATCATCCGCCGGGCCCAGCGCCTGCTGGAGCGCCACCTGCGCCAGCCGGGCGAGCCGTTTACCGCCTCATCCTATACCCGAATGTGGCTGCAACTGCATCTGGCTCCGCTGGAGCGGGAGGTGTTCATGGTGCTGTTTCTCGATAACCAGCATCGCCTGATAGACCGGGAAATCATGGCGCTGGGCAGCATTAATCATGTCGATATTCCCATCAGAGAAATCGTCAAGGCGGCCCTGCGCCACAATGCGGCGGCGGTGATCCTGGCGCACAACCACCCCTCCGGCCATGCCGAACCGAGCACGCCAGACCGGGCGCTTACCGAGCGGCTGAAAAGCGCTCTTGAGCTGGTGGATATCCGCACGCTGGATCATCTGGTCATTGGCGGCAATCAGGTGGTGTCGTTCGCCGAACGCGGCTGGCTGTAATGCCTTTTACCGTCATTCCATCAACCTGTCAGGAGAAAAGAACCTTGTCATTATCGGATGCCCCGGAATGGGGACTTGAACACACCCTGAGACCGCGCTTTGGAGCCCGGCTGGTACAGGAGGGGTGTCGCCTGCATTTTCTCGCCGACCGTGCCGGTGTGACCGGCACTTTCAGTGCAACCGTGGCCTGCCATCTGGAACACCGTTTCCCACTGCTGGTGAGACAACTGGAGCAAAAGCTTGTGACCGGTGAGCTCGATCCCTACCGACAGCAACGCGTCACGCTGCATGACGGCGTACTGACCTGCGAGGCCGATACACTGGGTAGTGCTGGCTACGTCTATATCACGATTTACCCGACCACGGCGGCCACACCGACAACCACATTCCCTTTACCTTAAGCGTTTATCTTAAGAGAGCCTATCCATGCAAACACCATCCCCCTCCCCGGCGCGGGAGGCATCGTCATGCCTGTCACCTGTAAATGTCTGGCAACAGTTATTAACTTACCTGCTGGACAAGCACTACGGGCTGACGCTCAACGACACGCCGTTTTGTGAAGAAGCTGAGATCCAGGCCCACCTCGACGCCGGAGTTTCGCTGCCGGACGCCGTGAACTTTCTGGTGGAGCGCTATGAGCTGGTGCGCATCGACCGCAGCGGTTTTAGCTGGCAGGAGCAAAAACCGTTTCTGAACGCGGTCGATATTCTCCGCGCCAGACGCGCCACCGGCCTGCTCAAACCATAAAGACTGCGAGCTGCTTTCCAGTCACACAACGCCAAACCGACTTATCCTTCCCCCCGATGCATAATGCGCCAGCCCTTACCGGCTGGCGCATTGGCTGTTATGTATGGACAACACACTATGAAAACTGAACCCGAGGTGTTAACCGACCACACCGAGCTGATTGGCTCGACCAACATTGCGCGTATCGTCACTGGACGTGATGTCGCGCTGCAACAGATAGAACAGCTCATTACCCGGTTACAGGCCATTTCAACGCTAACGGCGACTATCGGTGGCGGCACCGTTGAAGACTGGGCATTAAAACCCGGGCATCGCTACGATTGCTGGCTGACAGAAACGCCTGACAAGGCGATGCCAGCCATTATCCGCACGCTGGACAGCCATATCTGGCGCGACCTGATGCTGAAATCCGGCATGTTGTCATTGATGGACGCACAAGCCCGCAGCCAGTGGCATAAGAATCTGGACGAGGGCGACCTGCCGACCATCAGCGAAGCCAATATCCTCAGCACGTTTGAACAGCTTCACCAGAGCAAGCGGGAGGTATTCGAGCGTGGCGTAATTAATGTATTCAAAGGGCTATCGTGGGATTATAAAACCAACCATCCCTGCTACTTTGGCAAGAAAATCATCATCAGCAATCTGGTGACATACCACCGTTGGGGCTTTGGCCTGAACTGGGGCTGGCGACGCGATCAACTGGCCGATCTGGAGCGGATGCTGTCCTTGCTGGATGGCAAACCCATTCCTGATAACCGGAGCGATGTGACTATCCGGCTAATGAACCATATTCGCGATAACCCCCACCATCAGCAGTACGAAGATGCGTATTTTAGTGTGCGTTACTTTCAGAAAGGCACCGGGCATCTCATCTTTAAACGCCCTGACTTGATCGAGCAGATGAACGATATTATCGCCAAACATTATCCGGGGATGTTGGCGGCGAGGTAGTCATTTCGTTTCTGGCAAGCTTAGGACTCATGCCTATTCCCGCCCTCAAAATTTGTTATTATTGCGGCAGATTAGCATTGAATTGCTACAAGGAGCTGGTTTGTATGCCGATCCCTGAACGTCCCAAGATTTACCACATCCTTCACATTGATCGGCTTCATTCAATCATTGCCGAAGGGTTGTTGTCTGACGAGCAAATCTCGGTTCGTCATGGTGCCGGTACAATGATAGGAATGAGTAGCATTAAACAGCGTCGGCTCAATGAGTTGACGCTTACAAACCATCCCAATCTGTATGTGGGACAATGTGTACCTTTTTATTTTTGTCCCCGCTCTGTCATGCTATACCTGATATACAGAGCCAATCATCCAGAGTTGGCTTACCGTGGTGGTCAGGAACCTATTTTGCATCTTGAAGCTGACCTCTATACAACCATTGCATGGGCGGAGCAACATCGCCAACGCTGGGCGTTTACGTTATCTAATGCCGGTTCACTTTACTTCGAAGATCGTTGTCAACAATCCCAGCTTGGAGAACTGAACTGGGAAGCGATACAAAGCAATCAGTGGAGCGGCGGTAATGGAACTAAAGAGGCGAAACAGGCTGAGTTTTTGATTGAGCGCTGTTTCCCTTGGCATTTAATTGAGCGCATCGGTGTTCATTCACCTTTGATTTATCAGCAGGTTGCTAACATGATCCCGCTTGATGGGCATCGTCCTCCTGTTGAGGTGAAACGAGAATGGTACTACTGATGAGGATTTCATAATGATTGAATACAGACAGGGCGACATCCTCCAGGCAGAGACTGAGGCTATCATCAATACCGTCAATTGCGTTGGCGTAATGGGGCGAGGCATTGCATTGCAATTCAAAAATGCCTACCCGGATAACTTCAAAGCTTATGCTGCATCCTGTAAAGCGAAACAAGTTGTTCCAGGCAAAATGTTCGTCTTTGAGACCGGGCAGTTAACAAACCCTCGTTATATCATTAACTTTCCGACCAAACGCCACTGGAAAGGGAAAAGTCGTCTTGAAGATATTGCCGCCGGGTTGGACGATTTGGTCGCCGTTATCCGGCAACATGATATTCGCTCCATTGCCATTCCCCCATTGGGGAGTGGCTTAGGCGGTCTGGACTGGCAAGATGTTAAGCCCCTGATTGAGTCTGCCGTTCAACCGCTTGAGTCAGTACTAATTGCGATTTACGATCCCAACGGTGCACCGTCATCGGAACGTATGGTACATAAAACAGAAGTGCCAAAGATGACAGCAGGGCGAGCCGCGCTGGTTGAACTGATGCAGCGTTATCTTAATGGGTTGTTAGATCCGTTCATCTCTTTGCTGGAATTACATAAGCTGATGTATTTCATGCAAGAATCCGGGGAACCATTACGTCTTAAGTACCAGAAAGCGCATTATGGGCCTTATGCGGAAAACCTACGGCATGTGCTTAACGCGATTGAAGGGCATATGATCTCTGGGTATTCAGATGGCGGTGATATGCCTGATAAGCAACTCTCGCTGGTTCCCGGAGTGGCAGAAGAGGCAAAAGCGTTTCTTGAGCAACAAGAAGAGACTTACCGCCGCTTTCAGAAAGTCTCGGATTTGGTGGCAGGTTTTGAGTCGCCTTTTGGTCTGGAACTCCTTTCAACGGTTCACTGGACAATGCAACATGAATCGCTGACGTCCCCTGAAGATGTTACTGATTTTATCTATGCCTGGAATGAAAGAAAGCGGCAGTTCACACCACGCCAGATATCTTTAGCGGTAGATACGTTGCATCGCAAGGGGTGGTTAACCTCTACCGCTGCTTAGGTTCAGTCTTTGCTTAATGACTCGCATGGCTCTTGCTGTTCACTGTACTAAGAGCCATGCCCCTTATGTGGTTTTTATTTACCACCAAACTGAACTTTAACGACATTATCTGGCCTCGATACCGAGGAGGTAATGATTTCCTGTTGAATAAAATCCCCCCAGCGTAGAAATAGCTTTTTCAGTTTGTCCGCTTGTTGCCCAACTTGATAAGTCCGAATTAATCGATCTTTAGGTACGTGGTTTAGCAGAAGCTCTATCAAGCGTTCTGGTGCATCCAGATATTCCGCACAACCCGTGGCCACGCTACGACGTAAGTCATGAGGAGAGAAGGGCGCAAGTTCCGCAAGATATTTAGATCTTACACGCTCCAGAGCACGAGTAAGGGCATCACCGGTTATAGGAAATCCAGGCTTGCTGGTGGAACCGAAAACATATGCCCCTTCCGCGATCACGCGCTGTTCTTGAATAAGGGATAGGGCGCGGGGATGTAGTGTGACAATATGGCTTTTGCCATTTTTTGTAGCTGGAATAGTCCAGCGATCACCGTTGATTTGATCCCAGCGCATTTCTGCTGCTTCTGAGCGACGAACACCCGTGAATATGATCAAGCGAAGTGCATTCGCAACGGATAATGACATTACCACGCTGGATGCTATTCCTCGTCCACCTGCTGCAATGGAGCCACCACCAACAGAGGCTTCATCGAGTGCTTTCCAAAGCATGTGGAGTTCGTCTTGTGGCAACCAACGTTCACGAGGTTTACCCATTGATGCACCAAACATGGCAGGTTTGAGCAGACGAGTAGGGTTATGTTCAATCAGCCCTTGTAACGTGGCATGATCAAGGGTCAGATTCAGGATGATTAATCCTTTGCGAACCCCTTCTGCGCTTTCCTTTCTCACGCGGCTGAGATGCTCGAAAATCACAGAGCGTGAAAGATCGTTAACGCGCATATTACCCAACGCCTTTTCAAGATGGCGGCGATAGGTGCCTTCATAGTCAGTAATGGTGCGGGCACTGATGGGTTTACTCTCAGTTCTGAATGCCAACCAGTTTTGCCACAAGTCAGCGAATATTGGCATTTGCTCGTTTTGCTGTTTCTCATTTTTTTTGACGTAACGAGGATCAATGCCCTTCTTCACCAATTCAGCTGCGTCGGCATGGGCCTGACGAGCCTGAGCCAGGCTCATAGCAGGGTAGCTACCCAATGTCAGTTTGATTTGCTTTTGTGCAATCCTGTAACGATAAATCCAGCTTTTACTCTCGCTGCCATAGCGTATGCGGACGTAGAGTCCTCCGCCTGCTTTTGATTTGACTGAGACAACATTTTCTTTCTCTTCTTCAGTGACTGAAAGGGATGCCAACTGTCGATCCTGAGTGATGATGATTGCCATAATAGGTCCTTTCTGGGGTACACTCTCGGGTACACATTTAGCATGATATCAGGGGAAACGACAGCGAACGAGTGGAAGCCAAAAAATTGATTAATCATTTGATTTTAAAAAATAAAAAATCAATTCTTGAAGAGTGTAAACAGAGGAAAACATTGGTCTATTGAGTTCGTAATGCGAAGGTCGTAGGTTCGACTCCTATTATCGGCACCATCTAAATCAATCGGTTACCTTGATTTCATATAAATCACATTCCCTCCTTGTGCCATATTTGTGCCATTTCGTTCTAAAATCGCATCGATTTTGCAGGCGTGTTCACTCAGATGCCCCGCCGACAAATGAGCGTACCGCTGTACCATTTCCAGCGTTTCCCACCCGCCCAGTTCTTTTAATGCGAGCAGAGACACGCCCGACTGGACAAGCCAGCTTGCCCATGTGTGTCTTAAGTCGTGGAATCGGAAGTTGCTAATGCCTGCCCTGCTGAGCCTTCAGTATTTGCAGAGCGGTCTCATTAAGCGGAACGCCTATCGTGTTACCTGCTTTGGTTTCATTCGGATGCATCCAGGCGATCCGTTTTCCGAGGTCCACTTGCGACCATTCGAGATCGGTAACTTTTGATCGTCGCAGCTTGGTTGTAATTGCAAACACAACCAGTGGGAAGAAATGCGGCGCGATGTTGGCAAATAACCGCTTTGATTCTTCCTCTGTCAGCCAGCGTATCCGTCCGTTTTAATCCGCGGTGTGGAGATCTTTGGTGCCTGGTCGAGCCACTTCCATGTGACGGCAAGATTCAACAGCGCGCGGATGAAAGCGAGGTGGGTATTGCACGTCGCCTTCGCTGCGGTTTTTCCCTTATACTCGGGTATCTACAAAGATGGAGTGAGTTATTTTTTAATATTATCAATAAAATAAGACACATGTTCTATTCCTATTACCGAACCATATAAATCAATCGATTACCTGAATTTCCTGCACTGGTTTTTACTCTGAGCTACGCCGGGGTTACGGTTCTCGGTACATTGGGCCGTTTACAGGCCGCTGTTGATTGGCTTGAATCGCTATTGCGCCGGCGAGCAGCGTGTATTTATCACAGCCGGTGGGTGGGCGTATTTAGTGGCTTGAGCCTGGAGGGAATGCTGTCAAGTACGTGGACTTGGTCCAGCGCCAGCCAACGGGCCAGTTGCATAAACTCCACCACTTCAAGCCTGCGCTCGCCATTCTTGATTTCGGCAATGAAGGATTATGGCTTGTACGCCAGCGTTGCTGTTGTTCCAGGTAGGGCTGTTCCAGATGAAAAAATGGCGGGCGATTCAGTTGTTGCGCGCCGGTAAGTCCTTGTGGTGCTATGGGCTCCTCCTGTGCCCGGGCCGCTGGCAGGGCGCAGAGCGCTATCAGCAGCAGCCCGATTGTTTTGACTCTTAAATCTGCGCCATGCCGCCATCGACAAACAGTTCGATGCCGTTAATAAAGCTGGCTGAACCGGAAGCGAGAAAAGCTACCGCTTTGCCAATTTCTTCCGCTTCCCCCAGACGTCCGAGTGGTACCTGAGCTGCCAGCGCGTCGTATAATCCCTGACGATGCTCGTCGGCGACCAGCCCGCCCAAGCCTGGCGTACGTATTGGGCCGGGGCTGACGACATTAACCCGAATGCCGCGTTCTTTGAGATCCAGCAACCATGAGCGCGCAAAGTTACGCACCGCCGCTTTGCTGGCGCTGTAAACACTAAAACTGGCCGTGCCCTGGACCGAGGTCGTTGAGCCAGTGAGGATGATGGATGCGCCATTGGTCAGTAGCGGCAGTGCTTTTTGCACGGTGAATAACACCCCGCGAACGTTGGTGCCGAAGATACGGTCAAAATGCTCTTCGGTAATCGCTCCCAGCGGCAACATGTCGCCACCGCCGGCATTGGCGAAGAGAATATCCAGTTGCCCGGTACTTTTCGCAATTTGCGCATACACCTTGTCCAGATCCGCCAGTACTGACGCATCGGCGCGAATACCGGTTGCACTGCCGCCGATATCAGCGACCGCCGAGTCGAGTTCTGCCTGACGACGACCGGTTATGAATACGCGTGCGCCCTGTGCCGCCAGCTCTTTGGCCGTTGCCAGGCCAATTCCACTCGTACCCCCGGTGATCAGGGCGATTTTTCCGTTCAGTTGTTTGCTCATTTTCATCTCCTCAGTATCAAATTCAGATTAATGGGTACGCTTGATGTGCTGCCTATGGCGCTACAGTAGCGCTGTCTTTTTTATTGATAAATAGTGAAAAATAAAAATAACTATTCACCATTGTGTATAATCTGATGGCTATTGTACGGAGGATTAGGATGGATCAACTGATGGCAATGCGGGCGTTTTCCCGGGTAGTGGAAGCGGGTAATTTCACCCGCGCGGCGGACTCACTGGCGATGCCCAATGCCACAATGAGTAAACTGATTCAGGAGCTGGAAGCGCATCTCGGCGTCCGTTTATTGCACCGCACGACTCGCCGCGTTACTGTGACTCCCGAAGGTCGGGAATATTATGAAAAGAGCACACGGATACTGCGCGATCTGGAAGATATTGACGGCGCATTCAATGCCGTGCGAAGCAAACCACGTGGACAACTGCGCATTGATATCGGCGGTTCCACTGCCTGCGATGTACTGATCCCCGCGCTGCCTGATTTCCTGACGCGTTATCCCGATATCCACATCGATTTAGGTGTCTCGGACCGTACCGTTGATCTGATAAGCGATAATGTGGATTGTGTCATTCGCGGCGGTCCGCTGGAAAATTCGTCCCTTATTGCGCGCTATATTGGCTCGGCAACGTTTGTAACCTGCGCCACGCCGTCTTACCTGAAATGCTACGGGACACCTTCCTATCCGGAAGAGCTTAAAAACGGGCATCGTCTGGTGAGCTTTATCT
Organism: Dickeya sp. Secpp 1600; assembly: GCF_003049805.1. Lineage (NCBI taxonomy): Bacteria > Pseudomonadati > Pseudomonadota > Gammaproteobacteria > Enterobacterales > Pectobacteriaceae > Dickeya > Dickeya sp. Secpp 1600. Next base: position 3,923,671 of record NZ_CP023484.1, on the reverse strand, counting down.
CGCCACAGAACGGCAAAGCCTCTCCTTTTCGCTTTGAACGTCAAGGGGAAAAAAAAGAAATTAAAATTGATCACCGTATCGGGATCAACGAAAGCAATGCCCATCTGGCCGCCGCCCTGGCGGGGATCGGTATTGTTCAGACATTCAGCTATTCTGCTGGTAAGGCTATTGAGGAAGGCGTTTTGACAGAAATTCTTCAGGAATGGCGTCCAGCCCCGTATCCTTTCCACGTTGTTTATCCGCAGAATCGTCATGTCACACACCGGCTACGCGTGTTTATCGAATGGCTGCTGGAAATATTTCCGCAGCGAGTGAAGGGAGCCGGCTAGTGGTTATGTCGAGCGGAAGGCGGTGCAGCAGCAAATTAGCTGTGACTCACGTACTCACGAGTAGCCGTAGCATAGTCAGGCTCTATCAATATGCTGGAGCACGGAGTTACTGACCCGTATCGTCAACCGGCTTTTTGACGTGACACTTCACCGCTCCACCTTGCACCGATACTTCAAACAGGCGGGTATGGTCTGGCGCAGAGCCGCGCCGACGAGCATTACGACGCACATACCGGCGAGCCAAAACCCTCACCGTGGTGGTCGATAACGACATCATCCATAAAAGCCGCAAAGTGGAGAGCTGGCTGGCGGAGAACAGGAAGTTCCGGCTGCTGTTTCTGCCGACCTATTCGCCGTGGCTGAATCCGATAGAGCGACTGTGGCTATCGTTACACGAAACGATAACGCGAAACCATTAGTGCCGGTCGATCTGGATGAGTTATAAGCTGGAGTTTGAAGAGCTCGCGCTGAAAGAATTTAAGAAACTGGGCGCGCCGGTGCGGGAACAGTTCATCAAAAAGCTGAAAGACGTGTTGCAAAATCCCCATCTTCCCGCCAATCGGCTGCATGGCATGACGGACTGCTACAAAATCAAACTGCGTTCCGCAGGCTATCGGTTAGTGTATCAAATGCTTGAGCATGAGGTCGTGGTGTTGGTTCTGGCGGTGGGCATCGCTGGTTTACCTGGCGGCGAAAGATAGGCTCTAAGCCGAATCAGCGTGCGGTATGGCTAAAAGGTGATGAGCCACTCACCACCCGTTCACTCGTTGATAAACAATCCGTTTATCAATGGTATATAGACCACACTTAGTGTGAGGTACTAGCTTACCCCTATGACAAGAAAAGCTTTTGTGTCCTTCATTCAGGCTGAGATGCAATCCATGCGAAAATGTATTCTTTTTTTTGCCATGACAATCCTGTTGACAGGGTGTATAGCAAAATCACAGGCACCCGATCCGTTACAGGTTCAGCTTGCTAATTATGGAACGCTACCCGGCGACTATAAGCAAAGCATTAAAAATCATTTTTATTATCGCTTAAAAGATCCCTACAGTGCCCATTATAAATTTTTTGAACCTTATAAAGGTTATTCGTGGGTCATGAATGTTCCAGCCGATAAAGAACAGTTAATGTTTGGCTGGATTATCCCTGTATCGGTCAATGCTAAAAATGGATTTGGTGCTTATGCCGGCACGGTTAGAGTTATGATTATTTACTCGAATGGTCAGTATCACGATCTTTCCACCATAAAAGGAACAACGAAAATTACGCGCGTACCATAAATATTTTTAGGTAACGGAGAGGCTCGTGTAAGTCTCCCGGCAATCCGAACCGGGTCTGGATGGTTGACTCACCAAGCCAGAAAGGAAGAGAACCACGATTGATAAGCGCTGGCTCGTCAGTTGGCGATGTTGCACTCCTGCTTTGCCACGGCATACCCGGTTTTATCAGAATGATGCATGATCCGATCCTGTAATCTGCCAAAAGTTCGATTTACCCCCAAAACCCCTTCATGCCCTGAAACCGGCGTACCGGACGGAAAGTGTATAACGGTGTCGCCTGGCAATGGCACCATCTCCTGCATTACCCCTTTTTCCGCTCATCCCAGTACCGGTATGGGGCTTATACTTAAGACGGGCTAAACCCTGTACATACCGTTACACAGCAGTACTCATCATCGAATATTAGCTTGGTATATAGTGTCGAAAAAAACAGTAGTCGATTCACTGTGAAGATAAAAAATTAACAATTTTTAAACAATTTGATACGATGTGGTTTTACTTTTATGATAAAAATTAAAAATACTATCTGCCTACATATCCTGATGGCGACCCTGGCCATCCTGTTTCTGAGCGTTCCCCCGCTGGTGACGAGCTTTGATCCGCCGCTAACATTCCAGCCGCTGATTAAAACCCTGGAAGGAACGCCAAAAGAGCTGAAGGAGAAAATGGCCACCATTTCCCATGCGTTGCAGGGAAATGCGATTTTTTTCATCGGTGCTTCGGAAGTATCCACATCTGAAGATGAACATTACGCGGTATATAATTACTTTAATAACCAGTTAAAACGACCGGTAGTCGCCTATGGTGATGCTTATATCGATAACGTCGCGCATTTTTTACTGCTCTCACGTTTTAAAAATGACCTGAATGCGAACAGCAAGGTGGTTTTACAACTGGCGCCGGATAGTTTTTACGGCGATGGCCTCCCACCGGCAGTTTTTGCCGACAATTTTCCGGCATCCGTTTTTAATCCCCTGATGGAAGATGCTCAGGCACGAAATTTTCTGGTTGATTATTTGCAGCATCATATTAATGAGGAAGAGATCAGCCATTTAACTTTTGCTCAAATGGGCATTTATGGCTGGAACCTGAATATTGTCTGGCAGGAAATAAGCTATCAGTTTGCGATCTTCTGCGAGATGGTAAAGAACGACTGGCTGGCAATGTTGGGAATTGTCCCTCAGCCTTCACAACCGTGGCCCACTCCGCCTGCGACTGAAATCGTTCCCGATTGGGATAACGAACTGGCTCACGCCCATGAACTGAATAAGTCTCGCCAGCAAAGCGCGGAGACATTGTGGATGGATAAGTCTGTATTCGATGAGGATCCCACGCAGGATGTGTGGGATGACGCACCGCTATATCCCACACAAATGGAAGCCTTCCAGGCGACCATCAAACTGCTGAAAGAGCGTCACGTTCAGGTTGTGGTGATTGTCGATGCGATTAATCCGTGGGCGATTAAAAACTCTGAGAAATTCCAGTCTATTGATAAGCAAATCAGGTCGGAGCTGGAGGCGAATCAGGTGCCTTATCTGGATATGTACGCGCAACCTTATCAGAACGGCTGGAATTGGGATCGCCTGCACCCGACAGACCCGGCATGGGTTGTGATGGACCGTTTTATTGCTGAGAGTTTTAAACGATGAAATACGCTATTCGCCTCTTTTTTCTTTATCTCTTTCTGGCGGTTACCATCGTCGCGTGGACCTCTGTTGATGACAGCATGAGTTTAAAAGTACATTTTGAATATCAAAAGTTCTGAAGGATGAATGATGTATAGCTCCGGAACATTTTTTTTCTTTCTGTTTTTATCAGCACTGCTGTTTGCGCTGGTTAATCGGCTATTTAATTACCGACTGACTTATTTATCCGCTTTTTCGGTGCTGACAATATTAGGCTGGGGATATATTTTCCAGGGTGATTATATTGTGCCCGTGGCAGTTTTCCTGGGCTTTTATATTCTGGTCACGCTGAAAGAGAAAGGGTGGTTAAAAACCTGGCAGGCGGTCTGCCTGACGTTGCTCCCGTTGTTTTTGGTGAAATTGCACCTCAACAACCATCTGGGTATGCTCGGCTTGTCTTTTATGACTTTCCGCGCTATTGATGTATTACTTTATCGCACCAAAAAAGATAGTCAGAATTTCCTGTATTACTTTTGCTATCTTTTCCTGCCATTTATTATCACGGCCGGTCCGATGTATCGCTGGCGGACATGGACTAATGATATTAATAAACAGGTTTTTACTATCACCCGTGAGCAGTTTTTACCCGCCATGGAGCAAATTTTTGTCGGTATTATCCAGAAGTTTTTATTAGCCATGCTTATCGACAACCTGGTTATTCAGTCATGGAGTCATCGTCCATTTACGTTAAGCGTTGGCGTCGTTATGTCGCTGGCCTACAGCGCGTATCTTTATTTTGACTTTGCTGGGTACAGTAATATGGCGATTGGGGCCGGGCGCTTGTTTGGCCTGAATATCCCGGCGAACTTCAATATGCCCATTCTGGCGAAAAATCCACAGGATTTCTGGCGTCGCTTCCATATCAGCCTGTCTGAATGGTTGAGGGACGTGGTCTTTATGCCGATTTATATGAATTTGATGAAGCTCGACTTTTTCCGCCAGAACAAAACGCTGGCGCAGAATATCGGCATTTTTTGCACCCTGTTTTGTATGGGGGCATGGAACGGACTCGAACGACACTATATCATTAGCGGCGCGCTGTTTGGCGCCATTTCCGTTGCACACAACATGCTACAGTGGTCAGCCAAACGCAGTCCGACGCTCAGCAACTGGTTACATTATCCAGTTATTGTGTTTTTGGGACGAATTCTGACGCTGGCAAGCGCCGCTGTCTCCCTTTACATCTTTAGCGGAATGTCACCTCTATGAACCTTCACTCCGAGCTTCAGGAACTGCAAGATTTCTTGCGTACGGCATTACTTGAGCCCGCGAACCCACATCAGTTGGCGATTAGCGGTAGCGACGAAGCGATGACCTGGCAACAGCTATCCGTAGCCGTTACCGACTGGTCGCAGCGCTATCAGCAGTGCCGGCAGCCTGCCGGGACACCGGTAGTTTTATACGGACATCAGCAGGCTGAATTTGCCGTGGCTATCTATAGCTGCCTATTGCATAACATTCCGTATATCCCGGTGGACTGCATCTATCCTCAGGAGCGGCTTAAAGAGATTTGCCAGCTGGCGAGCGCCCCTTACTATTACGATGTGGCGACAAAGCAGTTCGTTGCAACCGGTGAGCTTGGTCAGGTGCTGGTCGAACAGGATCTCGCCTATATCATGTTCACCTCTGGAAGCACCGGAAAGCCTAAAGGGGTGCAGATCGGGCGTGAAAGCCTGTGGCACTTCATGAAGTGGGTGCGTCAGGACTTTTCACTGCCTGAAGTGCCGGTGCTGATGAACCATGCGGTGTTCAGCTTCGATCTCTCGTTGATCCCGCTGCTGGCGAATCTGGCAACCGGGGGGCATATCGTTCTGAATGCGAAAGAGGATATCGCCGCGGAAAACTGGCTTGAGCGACTGAAAAACAACGGCGTTTCCGTCTGGGTTTCAACGCCTTCGTTTGCCTACCAGAGGCTGCTCTCTCCGCAGTTCAACAGTGAATATTTACCTGAACTCAGCGTCTTCGTGTTCATCGGCGAAGTGTTAAACAAAGCGCTGGTAAAACAGTTACGCCGTCGCTTCCCGCACGCCAAAATTCTTAACTCGTATGGCCCAACGGAAGCCACCATTGCGACAACCGTCATTGAAATCACCGATGAAATCCTGCACAGCGAAAACGACCTGTTGCCGATCGGCGTGATGATGCCGGACACCAGAATGGAAATCACCGCAGACGGTGAGCTGGTGATCTGGGGCAAACATGTGATGCGTGGCTACCTCGGGCTCTCGAAGGAGAACGCAGAGAAGTTGCTGCATCGGGAGAGTGAAGCGTTCCGGGGTTACAGAACCGGCGATCTGGGCTATGAAGACGATGGTATCCTGTACTGCCAGGGCCGAAATGACAGCCAGATCAAGCTGAATGGCTACCGTATCGAAATCAACGAGATTGAAAATCGCCTGCTGGCGATGTCCGATATCAGCGAAGCGGTGGTGCTGCCGCTGATGAAATCGGGCGGCGGCGTTCTGCGTATTGCGGCGTTTTGCGTGACGAACTTAGCCCCTGAAGCGATTAAAACCTCGCTTTCGAAGGTGATTCCACCCTATATGGTGCCTTCTCAAATTATAATTAAAGACGCGCTGCCGCTTAATCCTAACGGCAAAATCGACCGTAAGCTGCTGGATACCCATGCCCGCACTAACTGATCACACCAGGAAAAAATGATGGAACAAGAAATACTCGCCCTGTTTGAAAAGGTCTTATCCCGCAAAGTAGGCTTTAACGATGAGCTGATTGAGTCCGATATTCTCGACTCTATTCTGGCGGTAGATCTGGTGCTGGAAGTACAGGACGTTTACGGCTGCATGATCCCACCGACCGAAGTCGCCAACGTTCTGAAGACTCCGGCGGATTTGGCTCGTTACATTGAAGAGAATCGCGGCTAACCCTTAACCGGCGAAGGCTTTCGTACTTTCAAGACCCTGGATGTCATCATTCAGGGTCTTTTTTTCAGGTGACGCGGATAAGAAAAGCAGCAGAAGCATCAGCCTCCAGGCTGTCCCGCCGCTATGGCTTTTGCCGACATCTATCACTGGTTCAATCTTGAAGGCCTGCCTCACCGGTTATCCATATATCCGATGCGATCCACCCGGTTAATAAAGGGGGGATGAAGATGAAAGCGAATTGCCGGGCAGCGCGATTTTGCCCGGCAACCCTATTTTTCCCGGCCACCATATAGAAACGGTGCGAGCATCACGCCGCTCAGGATTGGTCGTGGTTATCCGATATTATGTTTTTATCGTTTCTCAGCAAATTATCATTTCTTAATAGCGCCCACTTTCGATACTGGATTGGCGCCATTCCCATCAATTGTGAAAAGGCGCGCCTGAAGGCGGTGTCTTCACTGTAACCACATTCCCGGGCCACCTGTTTGATGTTGGCTGCCGGGTTTTCGAGAAGCAGACAGGCCGTTTCGATCCTAACGCGTGTAATAAAGTTTTTGGGGCTTTCGTTAGTCAGCTCCTTAAGCTTTCTGTGAAGCGTCCGATCGCTAAAGTTCAGGGCGCTGGCTAATTCCTCCGCGGTCATGGACGGGTTTTCGTATCGGATCAGGTGTTCAGCACGCAGCAGCAAAGGATCAACCGTATTCATAAATCCTTGCGGAGCATAAATACGTTGCGACAAGGGCTGGCTGTCGGCAACGGCGATATCTGCCGCCAACTTGGCGACGTTGGGCCCAGCTTTATGCCGAATAATATGCAGGGCAAGCTCAACCCAGGATAAGGGGCCGCCGGTGGTTATGATGCCATCCTGTTCCTCCAGCGCTTTGCCCCATACCGGTTTTGCCTTTGGGTATTTTTGCTTGAAAGTATGGTAGAGCCACCAGGTCGTGCTGCAAAACCGGCCATCCAGCAGCCCGGCATCCCCCAGAATGAAACTCCCTGCGCATGCGCCGCCTATCAGCGAGCCACGCTGGTATTGTTCTCTTAGCCAGCTTGCCGATTCGCTGACCGATGACGTTGCTACCGGCAATTTATCGGGGCCGAGCACCATTCCCGTTGCCAGAACCACGTCGGATTTGCCGATTGCCTCAAACGAACTGTCGACATGAATAAGCCTTCCCTGCGCGTCGCGTACTGGTTTTCCGTCGACGCTGACAATGGCTGTTTCAAAAGACAGGTCAGGGGGAGAGGATAACGGGTTCTTCTCGGGCCGTGCCATCAGCGCCTGATTCACAATCCAGAACATATCGGCCAGTCCCGCTATGGCCGACAGCATACTGCCCGGCAACGCCAGAATTGAGATACGCATGGTGATTTTCTCCCGTCATACAATTTGGCGAATTTTGCATGAACTATGTCAAGTTTGCCACCTTACCACAAGCGTTTGCGCAGGCTAAACTTCAACCATTCCGTATCGTCAGGGGAATACCGGCACCAGGGAAAACCCGGCGATCAAGATTAATCCGCCAAAGGAGAGCATATGACCGATTCCCGCATGACATGGCTGCACAATCTGGTTATCGCCGTGGTTCTGACGCTCTGCTTCAGTGTTCAACAGGCTGCGGAGGCTGCGAAAATTAATAATATGAATATCAAGAATATCGTGTTGGTGCATGGCGCATTCGCGGACGGCTCCAGTTGGTCGTCCGTAACGGCCAAATTACAAGGCATGGGATACCATGTCACCGCCGTGCAAAACCCTCTTACCTCTTTGGCCGACGATGTCGCGGCGACAGAGCGCGTGTTGCAAAGACAGCAGGGAGACGTCTTGCTGGTGGGGCATTCATGGGCGGGAGCCGTCGTCACCCAGGCGGGGAATGCGCCGAACGTTCGCGGCATCGTCTATTTATCGGCGCTGGTTCCAGACAGCGGAGAATCCGCCGCTGACTTATTGCAACGGCTGGGCGCGCCGATGGAAGGGATGGCGCCGGATGCCAATGGGTTAATCTGGCTGGATAATCCGGAACAGTATCGTGCGGTGATGGCAGGGGACGTGCCGTTAAAAAAAGTACTGGAATTAACCGCGGTACAACAGCCAATCGCAGCCAAAGCGTTTGGCGATAAGGTTCAGCACGCTGCGTGGAAAGATAAACCCACGTGGTATTTGCTGACGGAGAATGACCACGCATTACATTCATCGGTTCAGAAAAAAATATCCGACCACATCGGCGCAAAAGTCATGTCGATTTCATCCAGTCACATGTCTCTGGTGTCGCACCCTGATGCTGTCGCGAATTTTATTGATAGTGCCGCCAAAGCAATTAAATGATTATACCCGTCATACTTCAAGTTGCAGATGCGTTGGCTTTATTACTCGGCCCATCCCTGGGCCTCGCCCCTGCGGGGCCGCGGTAAACCGCGTTCAACGCTGCTCCCGGCAGCGTTGTCGCTCACCCCAGTCACTTACTAATGTAAGCTCCTGGGGATTCGCTGCGTCGCCGCGTTACAAGACTCATTATGAGTCTTGCCCTGAAGGGCCAACGCTTTGCGTTGTTCAAAACGCAACACGTTTTGTCCTGCAACTCGAATTATTTAGGGTATAAACGGTAACGTTAAAATAAAGGAGAAGTTATTGTGAAAATCTTACATATAGACTCCAGTATTCTTGACGACGGTTCAGTAACACGGCAGATTTCCGCTGATGTTATTGCGCAGTTGATCAAACACTATCCGCAGGCCACCGTGTCTTACCGTGATGTCGTTAAACATGAAATACGCCATCTGACCGGTGCTATCGCCGCTGGTTTTCGCCAGATAGCGTCAGCGTCGGTGGACAGTTCGACGTTGCAGGAGCATATGATCTCTGAACAGCTGGTGTCAGAGTTTCTGACCAATGACGTAATTGTCATCGGCGCGCCGATGTACAATTTTTCAGTACCCAGTCAGCTGAAATCGTGGCTGGATAGAATTGCACAGGCAGGAAGGACATTTAAATATACCGAAAAAGGGCCGGTAGGCTTGTCCGGCGGCAGAACCATCATTGTGGTATCTGCGCGCGGCGGATTTTATACCGAGCAGCCTTTTGCCGGTATGGACTTTCAGGAACGCTATCTCCAGGCCTTTTTCCGGTTTCTCGGTATTAACGATATTTATTTCATTCGTGCGGAAGGCGCATCAAAAGGCGATGAAATAAAAAATCATGAAATCCAAAATGCGAAGGCGTCCATCCAGACAATCATCGACTCCCTTGCCGTCTAATTTACTTAATTAAGGTGGTAGCTATGTTATATGCAATTACGCTTGAGTATGCCAGCCCCAAAAACGAACTTGAAAAGCATATTGATTCACATAAAAAATGGCTGGCTGATAATATCAAACAAGGGACCGTGATTTTTGCTGGTCCATTAGAAGACGGAACCGGCGGGTTTATTCTGGCTTATGCCACGGATAACGCGGCAGTGCGTGCCTCGTTGTCAGACGACCCGTTCGTCAACCTGGGTTTGGTTAAGGTGGATATAAAAGCGATTGAACCGGCAATTTGCTCTGGGCACTTTTATTCCGGATGGGCCGGGAACGCAAAATCGTTGTAATAATCTGAATCCCCCAATGAATGATTTCTGTGCTGGCGAAACGATAATATCATCCGGAAGTCAATTCTGTATTGACGTGTAATACAGTCTGTTTTCAATGCAATATATGGTGTCGGGTTGGTTTTTTACTTGCTGCATCATGTTTAATTCAATGTCGGGGTTTTAGTTAAATATAATATTTTTAGTTTAATACCGTACATACCCTAAATCATTCGGGGGGCGGTAATACCGTATATCCCCAGCCACGGACCTGAGTCTGTGGTTGGGGAGCATTGCCGGTGCCAGTCTGAACAACGTTTGCTGCACTCCCGAAGGGGAAAGGCCCAGGAAGTGGGCCGGGCAAAACAGCCGACTCGTTCTTAACGAGGAGTGTGACGGAGATACAAAACCGGCGGGGATACAAATAAGTGAATCTCGTCAAAGTAACGCCGCGCTTTTGTGTTAGGGTATGCTTCCCTGAGCATCGCCAGATTTCCGGTTTTTTTGCCCCGTCCGAGTTTTTATCATGTATGAGTTCAAACTGGTTTTACTGTTGCTCCAGCAGATGTGCGTCTACCTGGTGATCGCCTATCTGCTCAGTAAAACGCCGCTGTTTATCCCGTTGATGCAGGTGACGGTTCGGTTGCCGCATAAGCTGTTGTGCTACGCCATGTTTTCCATGTTCTGCATCATGGGCACCTATTTCGGGCTGCATGTGCAGGACTCCATCGCCAATACGCGCGCGATCGGCGCGGTGCTGGGCGGCCTGCTCGGCGGGCCGGGCGTGGGCATGCTGGTGGGGATGACCGGCGGGCTACACCGTTATTCGCTCGGCGGCATGACCGCGTTCAGCTGTATGGTGTCGACCATCGTCGAAGGGTTGCTGGGCGGCATGGCGCACCGTTTGCTGATGCGTCGCGGGCGGGTCGACCGGCTGTTCAATCCCTTTACCGTGGCGGGGGTGACGTTTATCGCCGAATTGCTGCAAATGGCGATTATTCTGTCGCTGGCGCGGCCGTTTGATGATGCGCTGAAACTGGTCAAGGACATTGCCGCGCCGATGATTGTCACCAACAGCATTGGCGCGGCGATGTTCATGCGCATCCTGCTGGACCGGCGCGCCATGTTCGAAAAGTACACCTCGGCGTTTTCGGCCCGGGCGTTGAAAATCGCCGCCTGTACCGAAGGTATCCTGCACCAAGGTTTTAACGAAGAAAACAGTATGCGGGTGGCGCAGGTGATCTATCAGGAGATGGATATCGGCGCGGTGGCGATCACCGATCGCGAAAAGCTGCTGGCCTTTATTGGCATCGGCGACGATCACCATCTGCCGGGAACGCCTATCGCCTCGGGCCATACCCGGCGCGCCATCGAGCACAACGAAGTGGTGTACGCCGACGGCAACGAAACGCCTTACCAGTGTTCGTTGCAGTCCACCTGCCGGTTGGGGTCGACGCTGGTGATCCCGCTGTGCGGCGAGAATCAGCAGGTGATCGGCACCATCAAACTGTATGAAGCCAAAAACCGGCTGTTCAGTTCGATCAACCGTACCTTCGGCGAAGGCATCGCCAGCCTGCTGGCCGCACAGATCCTGGCCGGTCAGTATGAGCGCAGCAAGCAGTTGCTGACGCAATCGGAAATCAAGCTGCTGCATGCCCAGGTCAACCCGCATTTCCTGTTTAACGCGCTCAACACGCTGCTGGCGGTGATCCGCCGCGACAGCGAACAGGCCGGTCAACTGGTGCAATCATTGTCGACGTTCTTTCGCAAAAACCTCAAACGCTCTGAAGAGATCGTCACGCTGGCCGATGAAATTGAGCATGTGAACGCCTATCTGCAAATCGAGAAAGCGCGTTTTCAGGAGCGGTTGCAGATCCGCTTCAATCTGCCGCAGGCGCTGATGTCGATGCGATTGCCGGCGTTCTCGTTACAGCCGCTGGTGGAAAACGCCATTAAGCACGGTACCGCGCATCTGCTGGGTACCGGCGTGATCACCATCAGCGCCAGCCAGCAGGGCGATCGTCTGTTGTTGAGCATTGAGGATAACGCCGGTCTGTACCAGCCGCGTACCAACTGCACCGGGCTGGGGATGAATCTGGTTGATAAGCGCATCCGCAGCCGTTACGGCAACGACTATGGCCTGAGCGTGGAATGCGAGCCCGATCGCTACACCCATATCCATCTAACCCTGCCTTGCGAGGAACGCCACTCATGCTGAGCGTGCTGATTGTTGACGATGAACCGCTGGCGCGGGACAACCTGCGTTGCCTGCTGGAGCAGGATGACGGCCTTGAGCTGGTGGGGGAGTGCGCGAATGCGGTGGAAGCGATCAGCGCCATCCACCGGTTTCATCCCGACGTGGTGTTTCTGGATATTCAGATGCCGCGTATCAGCGGGCTGGAGATGATCGGCATGATCGATCCGGACAACATGCCCTACATCGTGTTCATTACCGCCTACGATGAATATGCCATCAAGGCGTTTGAGGAACAGGCGTTCGACTATCTGCTCAAGCCGATCGACCCGCCGCGGCTGGCGAAAACCCTGCGTAATCTGCACCGGGAGCGCCCCGTGCAGAATGTCGATAAACTGCCCGACCATCAGGCCGGCCTCGACTACATCCCTTGTACCGGGCACAGCCGTATCTATCTGATGAAAAGCAGCGAAGTGCAGTTTGCCAGTTCGCGGCAGAGCGGGGTGTATGTGACCGGCCCGCAAGGGGAGGAGTGCTTTACCGAACTGACCCTGAAAACGCTGGAAAGCCGCACCCCGCTGGTACGCTGTCATCGGCAGTATCTGGTCAATATGGACCATCTGCGCGAAATCCGGCTGGAGGAGAGCGGTCAGGCGGAAATTGTGCTGAAAAGCGGCCAGCCGTTGCCGGTCAGTCGCCGCTACCTGAAAACCCTCAAGCAACTGCTCGGCCTTAAAGGCTGAAAGCCGGGTCCGTATTGGTACGGGCCGGCTGACCTGCTGTTTTTCCGCTTTTCTGTCACCGTATTTTCGACCGACGCGTTGGCTGGCGTCGGCGTATCTCTTGTCCGGTTTTTCCTGCCCGTCGAAGCGTGAATTTTCGTCAGTTTAGGTAAAAATCCGTCACCGCTTATTCCGGTATGCGACCGGTCGTCGGCTTATCCGACCGCTAACCTAAATTCCGCTTTTACCCGACTTGTTGGCTGAATAAAGTCACGAAACGTTACTACTACATAAGAAGAGTAAAGAGATGAAAGATAAACTTCTCAAGCATCTTCCCTGGGTATTGCTGGGGTTCATCGGGGCCTGTTGTCTCGGCGTGGTCGCGCTGCGTCGCGGCGAGCACGTCAGCGCCATGTGGATCGTGGTGGCCTCGGTAGCGGTCTACCTGGTCGCTTACCGTTACTACAGCCTGTACATCGCCCGCAAGGTGATGGAGCTTGACGCCAACCGCGCCACACCGGCGGTGGTCAACAACGACGGGCTCAACTATGTGCCGACCAACCGCAATGTGTTGTTCGGCCACCACTTCGCGGCTATCGCCGGCGCCGGTCCGCTGGTAGGTCCGGTACTGGCGGCCCAGATGGGCTACCTGCCCGGCACGCTGTGGCTGCTGGCCGGGGTGGTGCTGGCGGGCGCGGTGCAGGACTTCATGGTGCTGTTCATGTCGACCCGCCGCAATGGCGTATCGTTGGGTGAAATGATCAAAGAGGAAATGGGGCCGGTGCCCGGCACCATCGCGCTGTTCGGCTGCTTCCTGATTATGATCATCATTCTGGCGGTATTGGCGCTGATCGTGGTGAAAGCGCTGGCGGAAAGCCCGTGGGGCGTATTCACCGTCTGCTCTACCGTGCCGATCGCGCTGTTTATGGGCATTTATATGCGCTTCCTGCGCCCCGGTCGGGTAGGGGAAGTGTCGGTGATCGGCATCGTGTTGCTGCTACTGGCGATCTGGTTCGGCGGCGTTATCGCTAACGACCCGTACTGGGGCCCGGCGCTGACCTTCAAAGACACCACCATCACCTTCGCGCTGATCGGCTATGCCTTCATCTCCGCGCTGTTGCCGGTGTGGCTGATTCTGGCGCCGCGCGACTATCTGGCGACTTTCCTGAAAATCGGGGTGATTGTCGGTCTGGCTATCGGCATCGTGATCATCAACCCTGAGCTGAAAATGCCGTCCATGACGCAGTTTGTCGATGGCACCGGGCCGGTGTGGAAAGGCGCGCTGTTCCCATTCCTGTTTATTACCATCGCCTGCGGCGCGGTATCGGGTTTCCATGCGTTGATCGCTTCCGGCACCACGCCGAAGCTGCTGGCTAACGAAACCGACGCCCGCTTTATCGGCTACGGCGCGATGCTGATGGAGTCCTTTGTCGCCATCATGGCGCTGGTCGCCGCGTCGATCATCGAACCGGGTCTGTACTTCGCCATGAACACCCCGCCGGTGGGGCTGGGCATCACCATGCCTAACCTGCATGAGCTGGGCGGCGCCAACGCGCCGGCCATCATGGCGCAACTGCAAGACGTCACCGCGCATGCGGCGGCCACCGTCAGCTCCTGGGGCTTTGTGATTTCGCCGGAGCAGATTCTGCAGACCGCGAAAGACATCGGCGAACCGTCCGTGCTCAACCGCGCCGGCGGCGCACCGACGCTGGCGGTAGGTATCGCGCATGTGTTCCATCAGATTATCCCGAGCGCCAACATGGGCTTCTGGTATCACTTCGGTATCCTGTTCGAAGCGCTGTTCATCCTGACCGCGCTGGATGCGGGCACCCGTTCCGGCCGCTTTATGCTGCAGGATCTGCTGGGCAACTTCGCGCCGTTCCTGAAAAAGACCGATTCGCTGGTGGCGGGTATCGTCGGTACCGCCGGTTGCGTCGGCCTGTGGGGTTACCTGCTGTATCAGGGCGTGGTGGATCCGCTGGGCGGCGTCAAGAGCCTGTGGCCGCTGTTCGGCATCTCCAACCAGATGCTGGCTGCCGTGGCGCTGGTGCTGGGCACCGTAGTGCTGATCAAGATGAAACGCACCCGTTATATCTGGGTAACGCTGTTGCCGGCGGTCTGGCTGCTGATTTGTACCACCTGGGCGCTGGGTCTGAAGCTGTTCAGCAATGATCCGCAACTGGAAGGCTTCCTGTATCTGGCTCGCGCTTACAAACAGCGTATTGCCGAAGGCACCGACCTGAGCGCACAGCAGATCAGCAACATGCATCACATTGTCGTCAACAACTATACTAATGCTGCGCTGAGCGTTTTGTTCCTGGTGGTGGTGTATAGCATAATTTTCTATGGCATCCGCACCGCGATGAATGTGCGCAACTCGTCGGAACGTTCCGACCGGGAAACACCGTATGTGCCGGTGCCGGAAGGCGGCGTGAAGATCTCATCCCATCACTGATAGACTACGGGGATGACGTCGCCGGCAGGCGCCTGTACGGGTCTGCCGGCGTTCATGTCCTGCCGGCGCGCAGACCAGCGGATACAAAGAGAGGGCGATATGTTCGGAAACCTTGGGCAAGCGGGAAAATATCTGGGGCAGGCCGCCAGAATGCTGGTGGGCATCCCGGATTACGATAACTATGTGCAGCACATGCAGACCAACCACCCGGGCAAGGACATCATGAGCTATGAGGAGTTTTTCCGTGAACGCCAGCAGGCACGCTACGGCGGCAGCGGCAAAGGCGGTTTCCGGTGCTGTTAAGCGCGCAGGCGCGACAAGGAGCTTTTTCCTATTATGACCAACGTATTACCCGCGACTATTCTCACCGGTTTTCTCGGCGCCGGTAAAACCACGCTGTTGCGGCATCTGCTGTATGCCGACCACGGTGAGAAAATCGCCGTGATTGAAAATGAATTCGGCGCGGTCGCCATTGACGACGCCTTGCTGGGCGACCGGGCGACCCGCATCACCACGCTGAGCAACGGCTGTATCTGCTGCAGCAGCGCCAACGAGCTGTCCGATGCGCTGCATGACCTGCTGGACGGTATTGACCGCGGCGAACTGCTCTTCGACCGGCTGGTGATCGAATGCACCGGTATGGCCGACCCGGGGCCGGTGATTCAGACCTTTTTTTCCGATGAACGCCTGAGCCAGCGTTTCCTGCTGGACGGCGTGATTGCGCTGGTGGACGCGGTGCACGCCGACGAGCAGTTGAGCCGGCATACCGTGGCGCAGGCTCAAGTGGGCTATGCCGACCGTTTGTTGCTGACCAAGACCGACCTGGCGGGCGATACGTCGGAACTGGAGGCGAGACTGACGCGCATCAATGCGCGCGCCGGCCTGCATCGGGTGGTCAACGGTCAGATCGACCACCGCCAGATCTTCGGCGTCGACGGTTTCATGCTCAACGATCGCCTGTCGGTGTCTCTGCCGCGTTTTCGGCCGTTGATCGAACAGGATAACGCCATCACCTCGCTGGTGGTGCGGCTGACGCGCCCGGTAGACATGGCGGCGGTATCGGCGGTGATGGAGCAGTTGTTGCTGAACTGCGCCGACAACCTGCTGCGTTATAAAGGCGTGCTGGCGATCGACGGCGATGACCGTCGCCTGTTGTTTCAGGGGGTGCAGCGGCTCTACAGCGCCGACTGGGACCGGGAATGGCGCGCCGATGAACCGCGCGAAAGCGTGATGGTGTTTATCGGCATCCGGTTGCCGGAGGACGACATTCGCCGCGCGTTTGATGCGCTGAGTGCATGACCTGACGCTTGCCGGATGAAAACGCATCCGGCAATGCTCCTGCTGCTCTTTCCCTGTTTCAGCACACCGCCTGTCTGATCTTCTCCTTGCCGCGCGTGCGGTGATGCCGCAAAGGGATAACCGACCTCATCAGGCACGAACCTATCACCGTTCTGGCATCAATCGTCAACACCCACACCGCCGGGCTGGTGGTCCATCACTTCTATTTTAAACCGCTTATTATAGTCAATAAATTGATTTTTAAAGATATTTGTATGATTATCTGACGGCTAATCAATTTATTCAGAAGGATATTGAATCATGAAAAAGGTTACCAAAATTTTAGTGGCTACGGCTTCGCTGCTGGCGTCTTACTCGGCGATGGCCGGCTGGCAGCCGTATAAAACCGTGACGCTGGATGGGTATAACAATACCGTTCCGGGAGGAAGCGCCTACAATGAAACCACGATTGCATCGGGGGTTTATCGTTTTCGCATCGACCCGACGTCGGCTGGGATTGACTATGCCACAGGGCAGGCCGGTAATACGCGTTCAAAATCGGCGGCGCTGATGGTGTATGACCGCACCAGCACCACTGACAAGACCGCCGCTGTCAGCTATTACGGCCTGAATGACGACGGGATGCATGCCGCCGCCATCATCCATGCGTTCCCGCAAACCGGGGGCTTCGACTTGTACCTCCAGGACTGGCAGCGCGTGGACAATTCGGGCACGGTGAAAGTCATCATTGAAAAATGGCAGGATTGATCGCCTGATAATCGCCTGAGATGACGAGCCGATTTCGGTCGGCTTGTCATACACCGCCTGATACCTATGTCCCCCAGACCACCGCTTTCCCTTCTTTCTATCCTATCCGGCTAATCGTGCTTTTAGCGTTACCGATGGTTTTTCATCAAACAGCCGCTGGTAGTCGCAGGCGAACTGGCTCAGATGCCAAAACCCCCACTGCATGGCGGCATCCTGCACGGTGCGGTGGTGGGAATAAGGGCTGACCAGCTCGCGGCGTACCGCGTTGAGGCGGATCATCTTCAGCCAGGCGTTAGGGCCGCACCCCATCACATCGCAGAACGCGTTTTGCAGCGTGCGGCGGCTGACGTGCAGGCGGCGGCACAGGTCGAGCACGGTGACCGGTTCCGACTGCTGGCTGAGGACGTATTCTCTGGCGCGGCCGATCAGGCTGCGGTAACCGATGCGTTTGTCGGTGTGCGCGCTGCTGGCGACGGCAGGCTGGGCGCTTTCCAGAAACGAGATCACCGTGGTCAGCAGGTTGTGCTTCAATACCTTGACCGCATTGCTATGGCGCAGGCGTTGCGGTTCATGACCGCCATACCAGAGCGCTTCGCGCACAAACGACCAGAAGATCTCGCGCCGGCGCGGCTCCACCAGCAGCGTGGCGCTTTGCGACAGCAGGCGGGTCAGGTGTTCCGGCTCTTCCAGTACGTCGGTGTATTGCAGCAGTTCGTCGCGGGAGACTACCACCCCCAGAATGGCGTAGTCATCCGGCGTGTTCAGTTCGAACTCTTTACCGCCGGGGCTGACGGCAATCGCGCTGTTGCTGATGGGATGGGAGCCGATGAACCCCGTCCCGACATGACGGGCCGGGATGCCGAACCAGAAGGAATCCGGCCACACCATGCAGGACTGGCGCAGCGCCAGACTGGTGTATTCGTGACAAAGCTGGATGCCGTCGAGCAGGATTTCTTGCAGTTCGCCGTTGAAATGCCCCGGCGAAACCTGATCGTAAATCTGCTGCCAGGCGGTAATGGTGCGGGACTGGGCGTAGACGTCCTGCGTCTGGCGTTGATGCACGTTATCGCCCGGCGACACCACTGCTGTTGCCGGAAGACGGCGCAACGCATCCAGATGATGCAGGTTGACCGGATTGTGTTTCATCGTCAGCTCCCCTCCGTGACAATATCGGGCGAGGTCCGCAAGGCATGATGGCCGGGCTTTGCCGGCGACAGGGCTTATGCAGACCTGCGCATTACCCGTTATACGGCATTCGGTTGGGGAGGAACAGGCGCTGCGGCACACTTTATTCCATCCCCTGTTTCCCCCTTGCTCCCTGTTGCTGTGTCGTGTCGCCGCCGGCTGTTGTCGGCGGCGAACGTGCGGTCAGGCGATACGGAACATGTCCACCAGTACGCAACGGCGCAGACGGACAAAGGTGCGCGCCGAGGTCACGCCTTCGCCGGTCGGGGTCGAGATGGTCATCGAAGTCCAGCCTTCGCCGCCCAGTCCCAGCCCGGCGATACAGGGGCCGTTTTTCACAAAGATGCTGGTATTGATGGCGTTAGCCATTCGGTTCAGGTTCCTGATGTTGGTGGAGTGCATCGCCGCGGTGTGGCGACAGCCGTTTTCCAGCGTAACCGCCAGCGCGATCGCGTCGTCCACGTTCTTCACCCGCACCACCGGCAGTACCGGCATCATCAGTTCGGTGACGGCGAACGGGTGGCTGGCATCGGTTTCCGCCAGCAACAGACGGGTATACTCGTTGACCTCCAGCCCGATGGCGGCGGCGAGTTTAGTGGCGTCGCGGCCGACATAGTCGCGGTTGACGCGGCCTTTACCCTGCGCGTCGATATCGCTTAGCAGCACCGGCAGCAAGCGTTCAGTCTGTTCGGGCGTGAGCAACACCGCATGGTTGCGCTGCATTTCCGCCAGCAGCGCATCGGCCACGCTGTCCACCACGATCAGCACCTTCTCGTCGGCACAGATGATGTTGTTGTCGAACGAGGCACCCTTGACGATAGCGCGGGCGGCTTTCGGGATATCGGCGGTTTCATCCACCACCACCGGCGGATTGCCCGCCCCGGCGGCGATCAGCCGTTTGTCGGTGTGCTTGCGCGCCGCTTCTACCACCGCTTCGCCGCCGGTAACCACCAGCAGGCCGATGCCGGGATAGCGGAACAGGCGTTGCGCGGTTTCGATATTCGGGTCGGCGACGCTGACCAGCAGGTTCTCCGGGCCGCCCGTCGCGACAATCGCTTTATTGAGCAGGCTGATGGTGCGCAGCGACACCTTTTTCGCCGACGGATGGGGCGCGAACACCACGCTGTTGCCCGCCGCGATCATACTGATGGCGTTATTGATCACCGTAGCCGCCGGGTTGGTGGACGGGGTAACCGAGGCGACGACGCCCCAGGGCGCGTTTTCGATTAGCGTCAGGCCGTTATCGCCGGTCAGCACTTCCGCCGACAGGCATTCGATTCCCGGTGTATGGCGCGCCTGAGACACGTTTTTGATGTATTTATCGACCACGCGGCCCATGCCGGTTTCGGCCACCGCCATTTCCGCCAGCACCTGCGCGTAGCGCTCGCCGGCGACGCGAATCGCCTTGATCACCTGCTGGCGCAGTTCAACGCTGGTCAACTGTTGCTGGGCCTGCGCCGCGGCCTGAACCGCATCGTCAAGCGAGTCGAAAATACCGCTCGGCGCGTCAAACATCACCGGGGTGGGCATCGGTACCATCGGTTCAATCACGGGGTATTCCATAGGGTCTATCCTCTTGTTATGTCACCTGTTTAAACCACGTCAGTCAAAAGTACGGATGAGGTAAAAGTGCTGATGCGGCAAAAGTACGGATGCGAATTCGGTGTCTGGTTCAGGTCGGACAGCGTCCGGTTCGGCAGCTGCAGACCACGCTTTACCGGCATGGAAAACGGGTGCCGATGGGCGGCCTGCGTCATTTCGCCGCGCTCGGGGGGAATCTCATCCCTGAGAGAACCCTTCCATTATTCAGGCCTGGCCCCTCTGACGGGCCGGTCTGATGTCTCCTGTGTTGACTTGTGGTCATTGTGGCAACGGCGCGCCAAAGCGAATAACAAAAATCGGCATCCGGCGGCAAAAGGTGAAAGGGATCACGAAAAAAGAAACGCCGGATGAGCAGATAAAGGAAGCGCTGGTGATGAGGTGGGGGCCCGGCCCGGGCAGCAGGTGACGGGAACGGCGCTGCTCCGGATAAACGGGCCCGGCCGCAGCCGGAGCCCGATGCGGGCGCTTATTGGCCTTGGTGATCCAACGCGGTGGCGATCACGCTGCCCAGCGGGGTGGGATTTTTATCGTTGCGGTGACGGGCGGCGTCGATGGCCCATTTTTCCAGCGCCACCCGATCTTTCTGGAAGATCATCATGTGGGTCGAACCGCCGAACTCGAAGTGACCGATTTCGACGCCGCGGGTGATGCTGACCGGCTCGGCGCTCTCTTCAACGATAAAGGTGCTGGGTTCGATTACGCAACTGGATACCTCCACCATGCCGATGCAGATCAGCGCCACGTAACCGCAGGTCTTGTGCCGGAAGATAAACACCGCGCGCGCGGCCACATGGCCGAGATAAGGTTGCGACTCGGTGCCTTCCCAGGTGCCCTGATCTTCGCCCTGCCCCGGACGCTGGGCGAAGTAAGTGCCTGGTTCGACCCAGGAGCGCACCAGAAAACCGTCCAGCGGCGCGTTCCAGCGATGGTAGTGGGTGGCGGAGAGGAACCCCTGATAGAGCTGTCCTCCCTCGAACAGTTTGGCCCATTGCCGCTGCCCGCCGAACAGATCGAGCAGCGAATAGGGTATGTCTTTGACCCAGAATCGGCTCTCCAACTGTAGCTTGTCGGCATGGCGCCACGGCGTGGTTTCACAGCCGATGTCGATCTGCGTTTTCGGATCGCCCTGGAATGGGCGAGCGCCGGGCACGAACTGACGGATAAAGAAATCGTTCCAACTGGCGAAACCGTAGCCCGGCAGTTTGGGATCGTGCTGCATCTGGTGCCAGACGCCGGCCTGGTGCGCGGCTTTGGAGATCCAGGAACCCGCTTTTTCCGGCTGTGCGATATCGAGTTTGTCGAGCGAGGCGCTGCTTTTCAGGAAGCTGTTCCAGGCGTCCAGCACCTGGCGGAACTGCTGATTGAAGGTGGCGTCGTGGAACAGCGCCACGCCCGCTTCCGTTCCCATCGCCACCGCCAGAAACGCATTCATCGGCGTCCCGACCTGCGCGGTGGTGTTGAATGACGGCGAGGTGGTGATGATTTCGTTGAGGATCTCGAAGAAGCTGTCATAGCTGTCGATCCAGGTGGCGTCGCCGTCGTCGCTGATTTCCTTACGGGTGGATTCGGGCAGGGAGGCGACATAGGCGTTGGACTGTTCGATCATGCTATTGAGCCACATGCGGTAGACGCTGTGGTTAGTCACCCAGTTTTTAAAGTTCTGGAGCACCGGCTGCATCGGCGTCAGGGTATTGTCCTGTTTTCTTTTGGCGATATGTTCGCGCAGCGGCGTCAAAAATCTGGCTGTGGCCCATACCCGATTGGGTACCCAAAATCCCATCTGGATCGGCCCGGCGTTATCAAGGGTCAGCAGGTTGTGTCCGCTGCTTTCGTAATGCGGCTGCTGTTCTGCTGCAGATGTACTTGCTGTGTGGCTTTTGGCGCGAGTCATGGCATTTCCTCTCGATAGAACGTGTCAGTGTCGAAAATGAATGTGCGTCGAAAAATAGATGTGCGTCGAAAAATGAACGTACAGCCACCCGAAAAAATCGTTACGCAGGCCAACCGTCGGGCTGACGGCAGCCTATCGTTATGTTTTAACCGCGTACGACCTGGTGGGGTGAAGAAAGGAAAGCGAAGGGTGGCAAGGGCGAAAAGCGCTATGGCTATATATGCCGGGTCGTTGCCCGGTGACCACATGCGCTATCTCTGTATTCAAGCATAGGCGGACTCCGGGCGATGGCAAGTTTGCCGCCGGCGTGGACATTGGCTGAAAACATGGGCGACCTGCTGTGGGAGGATTAATGCAGAGCGCGCAAACGTAGGGTGAGGTCTGGGAAGATGAATCTCACACCTACGTTTGGGGCGGGATTACCGGGTCTGCCGTCATCAGTGCGGGGCGATACGGCGCACCGGTGCGTTTTGGCGGTTTTCCCACAGCGCGGTCAGCCCGCGTTGCAGGGCGATGAACACAAACAGCAGCACGCCGATGGCGATCTTGGTCCACCAGGAGCTCAGTGTGCCGTCGAAATTGATATAGGTTTGAATCAACCCCTGAATCGCCACGCCGAACAGCGTGCCGAGCACGGTGCCGACGCCGCCGCTCAGCAGGGTGCCGCCGATCACCACCGAGGCGATGGCGTCCAGTTCGACGCCGACCCCGGCCAGCGCATAACCCGCCGAGGTGTAAATGGAAAACACGATGCCGGCGAGGGTCGCCAGCCCGGTGGACAGCATGTAAATGCGGATGGTGGTGCTGCGGGTGGAGATGCCCATCAGGTTAGCGGAGGTGCTGTTGCCGCCGATGGCGTAGACCTGATTACCGAAACGGGTATGGCGCGCCAGCACGATGCCGACGGCGACCACCAGCAGCATCAGCAACCCCATCGCGCTGAGCCGACCGCCGCCGGGGATGATCCACGCCAGACTGGAAAGCGTCTCATAGATCGGGTGGTTGATCGGCAGGGATTCTTTCGACACCAGATAGCTGGCGCCGCGCAGGAAGAACATCCCCGCCAGCGTGATAATGAACGCCGGGATTTTCAGCGCGTCGATAAGCAGGCCCATGAACGCGCCGAAGGCGCAGCCCATCAGCAGGATCAGCGGGAACGCCGCCAGCGGCGACAGCCCCCAGACGCCGATGGCTTTGGCAAGAAACACGCCGGTGAAGGCGATCACCGACCCGACGGACAGGTCGATGCCGCCGGAGAGGATCACAAAGGTCATGCCGACGGCGATGATGCCGAGAAAGGCGTTGTCGGTGAGGATGTTGCAGATCACCCGGGTGGAGGCGAAGCCGGGAAACTGGGTCAGGCAGTACAGGTAACCCAGCACGAATACCGCCAGGGTGATCATCAACGGCAGATTACGCTTTATCATGATGGCCAGCTCCTTTCAGCAAGGTCATGAAACGGGGCGACTGGACGATCAACACGCACAGCACCACGATGGCTTTCACCACCTGATTCAGTTCCGGCGGAAAGCCGGACAGCAGAATGCCGGTGTTCATGCCCTGAATGATCAGCGCGCCCACCACCGAGAGCGCCAGATTGAAGCGCCCGCCCATCAGCGAGCCGCCGCCGATGACGACCGCGAGAATGGCGTCCAGCTCCAGCCACAGGCCGGCGTTGTTGGCGTCGGCGCCGCGAATGTCGGCGGTGACGATCACCCCGGCGATGGCGGCGCACAGCCCGCTCAGCATGTACGTCATCGTGACCATCGCGCGGGTGCTGACCCCGGCGTTTTTCGCCGCCCGGATGTTGATCCCCACCGATTCAATGAACAGCCCCAGCGCGGTTCGCCGCACCAGCAGCCAGAACAGCATCAATGTGACCAGCGCGATGATCACCGGCGTCGGGAACCAGAACAGCGCGCCGCTGCCGAGCCACGCCAGCGGCGGCGAGTTGAAGGTGACGATCTGCCCGGCGGTGATCAACTGGGCGATGCCGCGCCCGGCCACCATCAGGATCAGGGTGGCGACGAACGGCTGGATCTTCAGCACCGCGACCAGAATCCCGTTCCACAGCCCGGCCAGCATGCCGACGCCGAGCGCCGCCAGCAGCACCACCGGCAGGCTGTAGCCCTGCACGGTAAGCGACGCGGCCACCGCGCCGGCGATCGCCATGATGGCGCCGACCGACAGGTCGATGCCGCCGGTGGCGATCACCAGCGTCATGCCGATAGCCAGCAGCGCCACCGGCGCCGCCCGGTTGAGAATATCGATCGGGCTGCCGAACAGGCGGCCATCCTGTACTACGATCTGGAAAAAGTGGCTGGCGACCAGGCTGTCCACCAGCAGCACCAGCGCCAGCGCGACGATCTGCGGCATACCTTGCGGCAACCGTAACGGCGGCCAGCGAAACGGGCGTTTGTCGGAGCCCGGTGTGAGCAGTGATCGAGGCATCACCATGCCCTCCTTATGCCGCGATGGCATTCATGATGGCGGAAACGGACAGCTGGTCGAGCGGGATTTCCGCCACCTGCCGCCGGTCACGCATAATCAGTACCCGATCGGCGTATCCCACCAGTTCCTCCAGCTCGGATGAGATCACCAGCAGCGCCAGCCCGTTGGCGCACAGACTTTCGATCAGGCGGATGATCTCGGCGTGGGCGCCGACGTCGATACCGCGCGTCGGTTCATCGAGGATCAGGAATTGCGGCTTGGTCAACAGCCAGCGGGACAGCAACACTTTCTGTTGATTGCCGCCGGACAGCAATTCGATGGGCTGTTCGGCGCTCGGCGTGCGAATGCCAAGCTGGCGGATGAAGCGCTCGGCGATGGCCTGCTGCTCCTTGCGGGGGATCGGGCGTAGCCAGCCGCGCTGGGCTTGCAGCGCCAGAATGATATTTTCCCGCACCGAGGCGGCGGCGATGATGCCGTCGGTTTTGCGATCTTCCGGGCAAAAGCCGATGCCAAGGCAGGAGGCCTGATGCGGCGAGCGCAGCGCCTGCGGCTTGCCTTTGATCACCGCATCGCCGCGATCGGCCGGTTTGATGCCGAAAATCACTTCGGCGGTTTCCGTACGACCGGATCCCAGCAGCCCGGCAAGGCCGACGATTTCGCCGGGGCGCACCGCCAGTTCGAACGGCTCAATAACGCCTTTTTTGCCGTAGCCTTTGAATTCCACCACCGGCTTGTCGCTCAGCAGCGTGCGGCCGGCGCGTTGCAGCGCGTTCTGCTCCAGCTCGCGTCCCAGCATCATTTTCACCAGTTCTATCTGCGGCAGCGAGGCGGTGTCGCGGGTGCCGACGAACGCGCCGTTGCGCAGCACCGTGATGCGGTCGGTTACCTGATACACTTGGTCGAGAAAATGCGTGACGAAAATCAGGCTGACGCCCTGATCGCGTAGCTGACGCATCAGGGTGAACAGCATCTCCACTTCCTGAGTGTCGAGGCTGGCGGTGGGTTCGTCGAGGATCAATACCTTGGCGGAAAGGTCGATCGCGCGGCAGATGGCGACGATTTGCTGCATCGCCACTGAAAAGCGGTTCAGCGGTTCGCGGACATCCAGTTCGAAACCGTAGGAGGACATCAGCGCGGCGGCGCGTGTTTCCATCTCTTTGCGCTGCAGTAATCCAAAGCGCCTGGGTTCGCGGCCGATAAACAGGTTATCCGCCACCGACAGGTTGGGCAGCAGGTTCACCTCCTGATACACCGTGCCGATTCCCAACTGCTGGGCGTGAGCGGTGTTTTTGGGCGAGATGGGCTGGCCTTCGAGGTAGATGGCGCCCGCATCGCGCTGGTACACCCCGGTGAGGGTTTTAATCAGCGTGGATTTCCCGGCGCCGTTTTCCCCCAGCAACGCCATGATTTCCCCGCGCCGCAGGCTGAAGTCCACCTTATCCAGCGCTTTTACCCCGGGAAAGTGTTTGCTCAGCCCTTCCGTACGCAGGATGTCCTGATTGTCGAAACCGTTCATGCGATTCTCCCTCACAAAACAGGCGATGTCCTGCCACGGCGGCGGCAGGACGGGGATGACGATAAACGATCAATATCCCATGTTCTTTTTCTTATCGAGCTCGGCCTGAGCGCTGTCGGGTTTGAACAACGTGGACGGCGTCAGAATCAATTTGGGCGGCAGCGTGCCATCCTTTTTATATTTTTCCAGCGCGTCAAACGCCGGTCCGGCCATATTCGGCGTCAGTTCGACCGAGACATTGGCTTCGCCTGCCAGCATGGCGCGGAAAATATCCGGTACGCCGTCAATCGAGCCGGTCAGAATATCTTTGCCCGGCTTTAATCCGGCTTCCTTAATAGCCTGAATGGCGCCAATGACCATATCGTCGTTATGGGCGAAGACCATGCAGATATTTTTGCCGTTGTTTTCCGACTTGATAAAACTTTCCATCACCTGCTTGCCGCCGCTACGAGTGAAATCGCCGGACTGAGAACGGATGATTTTAATCGTCGGCGTTTTGGCGATGGCCTCTTCAAATCCTTTTTTACGGTCAATGGCGACGCTGGCGCCGACGGTGCCTTCCAGTTGAACCACATTACAGGTTTTGCCGTTTTCGTTTTTAATCAACCAGTCGCCAATCAATGCCCCTTCTTTGATATTGTCGGCGCGTACGGTGGTGAGATAGAGCGACTCGTCTTTGACGTCAATGCCGCGGTCCAGCAGGATCACCGGAATCTTGGCTTCTTTGGCTTCTTTCAGCACCGGTTCCCAGCCGGTCGCCACCACTGGCGCGATGAAAATGGCGTCCACCCCTTGCGCGATGAAGGAACGTACCGCCTTGATCTGGTTTTCCTGTTTTTGCTGGGCATCGGCAATTTTCAGGTTAATGCCGCGTGTTTTCGCCTGTTCTTTTGCGACGGTGGTTTCAGCCGCGCGCCAGCCTGATTCCGAGCCGACTTGAGAAAACCCCACCGTTAATGGCGCTGCCAGCGCGACGGATGACAGGGACGCACACACAGCTGAAGCTAAAATGACGCGTTTCCACATAAAAGTGTCCTCTCTGGTAATCATTGGCTATCGGTCTTCGTTCTTGGGGACAGCGGTATTATTCGGTATTCAGAATTGTCGCCCGTATTCGGGATGCGTCAGGCGGCGTTATTTTTCCTCCGTCAAACCGTCATGACAAAACAGTAGTTTTTGCCACGAGGAGAGGGTCAGGGCGTATTCGCTGATCTTATGGATAAAATAGCCATCAGCGGGGAATCTGTGACTCCACGCAAATATTGTTTTAGGTCATTTTTTCGGTATTGAACGGATGATCGCCATATTCTGCTAGCGACGTCATGTTTTTTTTAAATAGCAGTATTTATCACGCCGGGTGATGTGTTGTGGACAGCCGGCGTATTTCCCGTCGACCTGATTTTTTTACCGTGTCTGGGGCCGGCATATGGATATTTGGGGCATTCTGCTTTTTGGCTTGTTGCCGGCACATGGCACAACATGAACCATGCGAACATCGGGTGATTTCTCTTTATTATAACCATCGAAACGACGCGATGTTTCATTCATGGCTTAACCTTTTTAACGGCTGTTTGCTGATAAAAACAGGTTTGCGATAGGCGTACTTTAAAATAAGGCTGACAGAAATGACTGAAGAAGATATTTATCCGTTGCTGGGGAAACTGGCTGATGGACGTGTTTATTCCTATGCCGTACCTTGTTGTTCATACCATTCGCCTCAGCAGCAATGTGCATTCATTCTTTTTTCCCTGAGTCAGGAAAATAATTATGACAGCGTGCAGCAACTGGCGAACCAGCAAATTACCGTCAGCGTTGATTGCTATGCCCATACCGTAGCGGCGGCCCGCGCTTTGCGTGAGCAGGTACGCACGGCGCTGGCTGTATTGAAACCGCATAAAACGGTTGAATATAACGACTTTGACGTGGAGTACGAGCAGTTTCGTATGACGCTGGAGGTTAATATTTCCCGTTAGGTTTAATTCTCCTTTTACTTGATTTTTTATTGCTGAATATTCTGTGAAATAAAATTCATGGTGAAAGTTGTTTTATTTTTTTTCTGAAAATAAAGGAAATCTTTATGTGGTATAAAACGGGAAACTTGTCTCTTTTTTCCGGCAGTAAAGTGGTACTGGGAAATAACACCGCCTGGGCGGATAAAAATAACGGCGTGGCCGCGGGCGGCATGCTGCTGATCTTTGCCGACTGCAAAATCCGGATTTATGAAATCGAGTCGGTGGTTTCGGATACCGAACTGGTGCTGGCCAGCGAATATATCGGTTGTACCGAAAATCACGTGGGTTATGCCATCCCGGTATTCGGCAGCGGCGATACCTTTGATCACGCCGCTTATGTGGCCCAGATTGCGGCGATGCTGGCCGGTTATCAGGCGCAACTGGCGCAATGGAAAACGGTGCTGACCGAGCGTGGTCAGGTGACCCTGACGGACAGCAACGGCCAGAGCGTGGTGGTGAAAACCCTGCCGGATCTGACCGATGCGATCGGCCGGATGATGGACAAAACGCTGAACGGCGCGGATATTCCGGATAAGGCGAAGTTTGTGGCGAACCTGGGGCTGAGCGATGTGGTGCGTCAGTCGGACCTGGTCAATCACACCCATACCGCCACCCAAATTACCGATTTTACCGATGCGGTGCGCAAAGTGTTGGTGAGTACGCTGGCGGCTGGTCAGGGCGTTTCTCTGGCGTATGACAACAGCAGCAACCACCTGACTATCAGCGCTACAGGGACAGGCGGTTCCGGCTCTGGCAGCCATTACACGGTCGTTACCCGTATTGGTGCGACAGCAAACCAGATTCATTCGTTTCCTTTTACGGCTACTGGTCAGATGGACTATGGCTTTGATGCCTATGCGCTGAAGGAAGAAACCGGGCTGACCAGCCAGTCCGTCACGCTGGAATCTTTCGATGCTGTCAGCAAATCCAAATATGCTCAAACGGCATCTTTGGTTTGGGACGGGACGGTAAAACCTTATACTGGCGGCCAGTTTTCACTGGCTCAGGATGGGACGCTGTATTCCAGTGTGGTGGCGACGGAAGCTGGCGCGTTGTCAGTCAATTTACTGCCGACTTTACTGGTGCCCAAGCTGACATCCAATACATCGGCGTCGGGTGTGACGGTATCTCAAAGCAGTGTGTTCAATAATGATCCCAACTGGTTCGGTTGGAAGGCGTTTGACCGTAATGTGACGGGTGATAACACTCGATGGTCATCGCAAGGTGCTGCTCCGCAGTGGTTGTCGGTAGCGTTCGGCGACGCTAAAACCATCGATTCGTATTTTATTATTACGCATCAGAATATTGCTGCGGGTGGTGTTCCGAAAGACTGGGTCTTGCAGGGCAGCGATGATGGCGCCACTTGGGTAACTCTGGACTCCCGTAGCGGCATGACGTTTACCGCTAATGAAAAGAAAATTTTCAGCATTGCGCCGGCGACCTATAAAACGTTTCGGGTCAATGTAACTGCGGTGAACAGTTCCAACTTTGTGTCAATTACCGAGCTGGGATTGATGATTCGTACTCAGAAGGTGTTGCTGCGTGCAGGCAATGATTACTACACCAGCGTCAATGGCGTGCTGAGTGCGGTAAATGCGCCGGTTCAGGCTGGAGATATTACTGCTCAGGGCTTTATCGACTCAGGAAAAATCAGTGCGACCGCTCTGGTTGGTAAACTTCCGCTTAGTGTAGTGGCTGAACAAGGCGGGGACGTGGACGTACTGTTTTCACCGGCGCCGCAGATTATTTTGCCGCAATCGCTGATTAACGGTACATCCTGGCAAAGCATCAATTCGGCACAGCTGTCGACGGTTTTATCAGGCAAAGGGGCGGTGTCCGTTGCGGTTTCACGTGATTTGAATGATTGGGTGATCTGGAACGGTAGCGCCTGGGTATCGGTTGGTGCATTGTCTTCAGATGCGGTTGGCGCAAGTAAGTTGGCTGCAAATGGGATGTCTTCGTCGGTGCTGAATCAGATTACGGCCGCACAATGGGCTCTGCTGTATCCCGCCACCAACGGCGCGCCGGATAATCTGGCGTTTGCACTGGCGCTGAATGTGCCTGATCCATCAGTGGATAGCGTGGCGATTGATTCGCTGGTCTTGAATGTGAATAACATTTCAGCCTGGAAGAAACAGACCGAGGCTGAAGTGGAAATCCGCTGGTATCCCGACAAAGTGACGTTCAAAACCGTCGCTGTGGGTAACTACAAGCTGGCCTATCAGCAACCGTAACGGCGTATCGTTTTCGTCGACGCCGGTTGTCGCACGCGGGCTGTCAGAGCAGCCCGCGTTTTCATTGCCCGCATTCTCATGGCGGCAGGGCGGTTTCGCCGCACATCACCACAGGGCGTAGCTGTTGTATCCGGCAATCCTTATTTTCACCGGTCTTCTCCCTGCAATTGCGGTGCGGCAGGTTATATATCCGTCATACTTCAAGTGACAGGTGCTGTCGTATGTCAGCCTGGCTTATAACTGTTTTTTTAAGGTTGGTATTTTTATTCGATTTTTTGTAATGACAGGCTGTCGGTCAGCGTTTTCAAAAAGCATTACATTTTTTCTGTGTTTTATTGTGTTGCTGACAATAAATGGTGTTGCTGACAATAAATATAGGTTTTTATTATTATCAATAAGCTGCATTACAATTAAATATATATTTAGGCGTATAGTTTTATCCGTGAGCAATGCCTGGTGGATGACTGATAACTGCTTTTGAAATAAGTGGTTACGGTGAGAGTTATTGGGTGAGTCGGCGGCGGTGAGTCCGACATGACGCTGGCAAAAGAGAGTGAGGACCTGTTGTTTGGCGTTTTTCGTCCTGCTCTGATTTTTTATCAATAAACGAGATATTAATGTTTGCTTAACTTTCGGCCGATAAAATCATCGTGTAGTGAGTGAAAGCGTAGTTAAACCATGAGGTCGTTTTACATGCAGATGTAGGAGGTTGTTATGATTGAACAGGTCACTGTTTATTTAGCGATACTGGCCGTTATCGTTGTTCCGGGATTTCTGGCCGCTTTTCTGAGCCCCAAATGGGATGACTGAATAATGCTAACCCAGCCTGATATCACACGCCCCGCCTGAAGGTTATTGATTCATGCGGGGCGTGCTATTTTAGGTGACGCACTTCGCTTATTGCCCTTTTACTTCCCCTTTTCCCAACGCCTGCACGCTATTGCCCATCGCGTCGGTGGCATTCATATCCGCGCCCTGTTCCTGTAACGCCTTGAGAATTTCCGCACGCTGAAATAACGATGCATACATTGCGGCGGTCTGCCCGGCGTTGTTGCGGGTATCCGGATTACATTTGGCCGCCAGCAGCAGGTGGGCAATTTTCAGCTCGCCTTTGAACGCCGCGCCCATCAGGGCTGTATTGCCGCGATTATCCTGCTGGCAAGGGTCGGCGCCGTGGTCGAGCAGCAGCGAAACCGTGTCGTAATGGCCGTGGTAAGCAGCCAGAATGACCGCGCTGTAGCCCTTTTCATCACGCGTATTGAGGTTATAACCAGCGCTGATGAATTCCCGGATCACGGCGTCGTTGCCAGTGCGGGCGGCATCCCACAAATACTGATTAAGCTGATTCTGAACCTGGCGCTCGTTTAGCGACGGCGCGGCGGGCGCGCTGGAGACTGATACCGGTGGGGTGACCGGCGCCGCGGGTTGCTGCGCCTGCGCCGTTGTCAGCGTCAACGCCAGCAGGCAGAGCAAGGGACGAAATGGTTTCATGATGACGGTTCCCTGGTCGTTGGCGCCGCCCGGATGTGATGTCCGGACGGCGACGTTCAGTTAGTCAGCCAGTTTGCTGGCCAGTGACTGCACTTTGCTCAGGTCGCCTTTGGCGACGCTGGTCAGACGGGTACCGTAGGTCGCGTCAGCCTTGTAGAAATAGGAAAGCATGATGGTTTTGCTTTCGGTATCGGCCATCGCCAGCGCGGAACCCAGGCTTTGCACCAGATCGTCCTGATCTTTCTTGCTGTAGGAGCGATACAGTTCGCCGGTCTGCTTGAAGTTCTGCTCCTTCTGGATCTTGCGCTGCTGGGTGGTGCCGTTGAGCGGCGTCTGGCTATAGCGCGCGGAGGCCAGTTCTTCACGCGGATACAGACGGCTCGGCTGGTAGTTCACCCCTTTATCTTGCGTGTGACCGCTGTTCAGGCTGCCATCCTGATTGATGTTGTTGGCTTTTTTCAGCGGGGCATTGATCGGCAGGCTCAGGCCGTTAGCGCCCAGCCGGTACATCTGGGTATCGGCATAGGAGAACAGGCGGCCCTGCAGCAGTCGGTCTTCAGACGGTTCGATTCCCGGCACCAGATTCGCGGGCGCCATGGCGACCTGCTCGGTTTCCTGGAAGAAGTTGTCCGGGTTCTTGTTCAGCACCATCTGACCGATTTTACGTTCGGGCACGCCCGGCCAGATTTTGGTGGCGTCCAGCGGGTTGAAATCAAACTTAGCCAAATCTTCCGGCGTCAGCACCTGAATGTAGAGATCCCATTTCGGATAATCGCCGCGGTTGATGGCTGCCACCAGATCGTTGGTCATGTGGCTGTAATCCTTACCCTGAACGTCCTCCACCTGTTTCGGGTCGAGATTTTTCACGCCCTGCAGGGTCTTCCAGTGGAATTTGACGTAATGCACTTCGCCTTTGGCGTTAACCAGCTTGTAGGCATGGACGCCGTTGCCGTCCATGTTGCGATAGCTTGCCGGCGTGCCTTCGTTGGAGTAGAGCAGGGTCAGGGTACGGATGGATTCCGGAACGTGAGAGAAGAAATCGAACCGGCGTCCGTCATTATCCTGATTGGTGCGAGGGTCGGGTTTGAACGCATGCACCATGTCCGGGAATTTGATGGCGTCGCGGATGAAGAAGGTGGGAAAGTTATTGCCGACCAGATCCCAGTTGCCTTGCGTGGTATAGAACTTGGTGGCGAAGCCGCGCGGGTCACGCAGGGTTTCCGGAGAATGGTTGCCGTGTACTACGCTGGAGAAACGTACGAATACCGGTGTTTCGCTGCCTTTTTTGAACACCTCGGCGATGGTCAGGTCCGAAATATCTTCGGTAGCGGTGAACTCCCCGTGTGCGCCGGTGCCGCGTGCGTGTACCACGCGTTCCGGAATGCGTTCACGATCAAAACGTTGCAGTTTTTGCAGCAGCTGAACATCCTGCAACAGAACCGGACCGTTGGGGCCGGCGACCTGTGAGTTCTGGTTGTCGCCGACCGGCGCGCCGTTGTCACGAGTCAGGGTATCGGCCATCGCCGGATAGGTCATTAACAGTGAAGACACGATCACCAGCGGCTTTTTCCAGCTGGGGACACGATGTGTGGCGGTGTGATTGCTCATAACTTTCCTCATCTTCCGTATGATTATTATCAACAATAGGGTTTGGTTATTGCTGTGAGTCCATTGCACTGCTTGAAGCTATAAGCAGAGAAAATTCACCATCAGGAACGCGGAAACAAAGTGGTGAATGTGGTTTACCTGTCGTCATGACCGGCAACGGTTTTTCGCTTATGGGCGGCGGCGTGGTTGCCACCGGTGTTACTGGAGAGTCGCAAAGGCCCACAGCAACAGCAGGTACTTTACCGTTTTTGACACAACGGATAACGGCAGTTGTTTCTATCGAATTAATAGGCATGCCCTGAATAGGGAATAGGAAAAACGGTGAAGACAACCACGGACAACGCAGGAAAAGGGAATTGCGCATGGGGATGAAGGAGGTGAGTAAAGCGTCATACCGGAAAGCCCGCGGTGCTGCTGGAAACGGGCTTTCCGGTACGGTGGTTCAGTCGAACGATTCTGTTTGCGAACTGAAGCGCTTGATCGGCACGCTGCCACGATGGTTGTTGCCTTCAACCAACGTTTTCATCATCTGAATAAAGGTCTTTCTTGACGCCGGCGGTAACGGCGCCAGTAATTTCATCTGCGCCTGATGCATGTCGGCGGCGGTTTTGTTCAGAATTTTTTTACCCCTGAGCGTGATTTCCACCGTTTTGCGACGGCGATCGGAATAGTGGATTTCGCGCCGGACATAACCCTTGAGCTCCAACTGTTCAATCGTGCCGGCCAGCGTGGTGCGGTCGGTCCCCAGCTCGGCGCCGAGCGTGGTCTGGTCCAGGCCGCCGCGGGCGCCGACTACCGTCAGCAGGCCGTATTGCAGCGGGGTGATGTCGCCCCTGAGCGCTTCAAAGAATACCGTATGGTGAATCTGGTTTAGGCGACGAATAAGGAAACCGGGGCGTTCCCACAAATCGTCGGTGTTGATTTCATCGTCTTGCATCATCCTGACTCCTTTGTATGACGGCGGCTGCATGATGGAGACGGTATGACGGCGACCGTCAGCCTACATCAATGTCCCTGTGCGCACGATGCCATGCGTTCTTATTCGGGGTGATCTGGATATTCAGGGGCATAGATACATGTGGCGTCGTGCACGACGTTGCCAGCATGAGGCGACGCTCTGGTCATAGCCTGCCAACCGGGTTGCCACCATAACACAACTCTGGTTAATTTTTCTTCTGTGTATCGGAACAGGATTCAGACAGGAAACATCCTCAGCGCACGTTAAGACGCGTGAGGATGTAAGAGGGCGCGACATGCAGATATGCAAGGTCGCGCAATCGTGCAGATTCAGTTGAATAACATATCAACTGAATACGGTATCAGTTGAATACCATACCGCCGTCGATCAGCAGGGCCTGACCGGTCATGTAGTCGGAATCCGGGCCGGCGAGGTAGGAAACGCAGGCGGCGACGTCTTCCGGTTCGGACAGCCGGCCCAGCGTGATGCGTTTGGCGAATTCCGCCGTACCGTAGCCGAGCGGTTTGCCGGCGGCTTCGGAAATCTGGCGGTCAATCTCTTCCCACATCGGGGTTTTGACGATGCCGGGGCAATAGGCGTTGACGGTAATGCCTAGCGGCGCCAAATCGCGGGCGGCGGTCTGGGTCAGGCCGCGCACGGCGAATTTGCTGGAGCTGTAAACCGCCAGTTCCGGGTTGCCGACGTGACCGGCCTGAGACGCGGCATTGATGATCTTACCGCCCTGACCCTGAGCCTTGAAGGCTTCCACCGCGGCCTGGATTCCCCAGATAACGCCTTTTACGTTGATGTTGTAAACCTTATCGACGATTTCCGGCGTGATATCTTCAATCAGTGTGGTGGGGGCGATACCGGCGTTATTGACGATGACGTGGAAACCGCCCAGTTGTTTGTGCGCGGTGCGTACCGCATCGAACACCTGATCGCGGTTTGAGACATCCGCGGTAAGCGCGATGGCGTTACCGCCGTGGTGTCTGATTTCCTGCGCCACCTGACCTGCGGTATCGCTGTTGTAGTCCACGACCGCTACGGCAAAACCGTCTTTCGCCAGACGAAGAGCGATGGCCTTACCGATTCCCTGGCCTGCGCCAGTGACCAATGCTACCTTCTGTTTCATGGTCTTTTCCTGTGTTGTGAATGAAAGAATAGCCACTGCAGGCAGGCTAGCGCGCGATAACAGGAATGAAAACTTATAGTAAATATCGAAAACTATCATTTTAATGGATTAACTTTTTTTATTTGAAAATAAACCTGTTAATTACCACTATTACCTGTTGGTCTTTATGCAGCTTTATTCTGAGCGATGAGCCAGAAGCTGAAGGAACGATTTGTCTCGCGCGGTAAAGCGTGGTCTGGAAAAGATTGGTCTGGAGAAGGCGGAGCACACAGTGTACCCTGCGAAGAACATCATCCGGGTCATGTCCCGCCGATATCTGTCTTGATGACTGTTTAAAAGCCGGTAACCATGAGCTACATCGATACCATCAAACACGAACTGGTTGGTTTCCTTAACGGATTGCCAATCTATCATCCGCTTGAAGAGGTGACGGATTCGCCCTGGGGCGCGGATGACTTTTCCTGTACGCCAGACAATCTGATTATCGGTGGCGGCGCAGGCGAGCATCCGGCGCTGGTCATCCACCAGTTGGGGGCGCTGGTGGCATCTTATCTGTTGCTGTGTCTGCAAAAACACAATGAATTTTTTCCCGAACAGCCTGACCCGCTGCCGGCAATCTCGGTAGATCGGCTGTACGAAATGGCGGAGCGGCAGCGCTCGCTGGAGTTTTGCGGCTGGTCGATGAACCATGTTAAGGAGTTTGTCGATCTGGCTCGTTCGCCGCTGCATCCCAACCCGTTATCGGAATTGGGGGTTGCCGAGGAGTGGGTGGAGCACTCTATCGGCGAGTTCGTTTATTATTCGTTACCGGAGCTTAACCCGCTCGATGCCAAAATAGCGCGGCTGCCCGGCATGGGAAGCTGGTTTCCCGGTTACTGGATGTGCAATGTTACCTGTCCGCCGCCAAACTATGTCAAAACACGAAAGCAGTCGTTACTGTCTGGCTCATTTCAGGATCACGGTTTTTTCCGCTGGGATTACCGCTATCCGCCGGAAGAGTAATCGGCGGCGCCGGTGGGGCGTGATGGCGGCCGGCACGAAATGAGATTGAGGCGGCCTCCAAAAACAGTTACATCTGAGGACTGTCTGCTGTTTGCCGAGGTTTGATGATGGTCAGTTCGTCCCAGTTGTTACCGTTTGCCGCCATTGCGTTAGGGCTGGTGTTGACGCCCGGTCCGAATATGATTTACCTGCTCTCGCGTACCGTCTGTCAGGGGCGGCGAGCTGGTCTGGTGTCGCTGTCTGGCGTTGCGTTGGGGTTCTTGATTTATATGAGCGCTGCGGCGCTCGGTATTACCGCTATCATGATGGCCGTACCGCTGGCCTACGATGTGCTGCGAATCGCCGGCGCGTGTTATTTGTTGTGGCTGGCCTGGCAGGCTGTGCGCGGCGGCGCATCGCCTTTTCAACTGCGCGAACTGAAGCCGGACAGCAATCGCCGCCTGTTTGTCATGGGGCTTGTCACTAACCTGCTGAATCCTAAAGCAGCAATACTTTATCTTTCGCTGCTGCCGCAATTTATTCGCCCGGAGCAGGGGAGCGTACTGGGGCAGTCGCTGACGCTGGGCATCACCCAGATAGCTATCAGCATGACGGTCAATGCGTCGCTGGTGATGGCGGCGGGGTATATCGCCGCCTTTCTGGCGGAGCGCCCGTTGTGGCAACGCGTGCAGCGCTGGCTGATGGGAACGGTGTTGGCCGGGCTGGCGGTAAGAATGCTGGTGGATAGCCGGCGCTGATCGGTGCGATGGCGGTCAGCGCTGACCGCCCTCTCTGTATGCACGGGCGCGCTTTTTGCCGTTTCTTTCCCTATCCGATAGCCCCCGTTCGACAATGTTATCCCTGTCAAATTCGACTTACATCCTGCCAACCAACCTTACCGACAGATGACAGTTCTATACACTGCAACTGGTAATGTTTGTCTCAACCCTTGTTGATGTTGTGTTATTCATCCCTGTCAGAGAGTAGTCATTTTCCCGCCTTCCCATTAAGGCGGGATTTTTTTGTCCAAAAGAACGTTTCGCTGCTGTCAGTCAAAAACTAATGCTAGCTTAATAGAGTGAAGCTAGGCTGTATGCGTTTTATATTCACACAGATTGTATGCTCATACAGAGAAGGAATTCCATGAAGACCAAGTATCATTCATCTCAGATTGTGTTGCACTGGCTGGTATTGCTGCTGGTGATCGTCACTTATGCCGCTATGGAGCTGCGTGGTTTCGCTCCGCGCGGGAGTAGTGCGCGAGCGCTGATGTCGACTATTCATTACAGCTGCGGCGTGTCCGTGTGGGTGCTGATGATCCTGCGGGTTGTGCAACGCTTTCGTTATCCTACTCCGCCTATCACCCCACAGCCGGGGCGGCTACTGGTGATTGCGTCCCATTCCGTGCATGGTTTTATTTATCTGATGTTTCTGGCGTTGCCGGTGCTGGGCGTGCTGGGCATGTACTATCGCGGCGCCGACTGGTCGGTGTTCGGTATTGCGATGCCGTTCGCTGCCGAATCGGATGAAGATATCAAACAGACATTGCTGAACATTCACGAACTGATTGCCAACGCCGGGTATTTCCTGGTGGGGCTCCATGCGGTAGCCGCCCTGTATCATCACTATGTGGTACGCGACGATACGCTGCTGCGGATGATGCCCGACAAGAAATAATACCGAGGGTTGTTAATACGACAGACGGCGGGTTTTCCCGCCGTCTGTTTTTTTATGAATGTCTGGATAATAAATGTGGGGCTTAATGCCCATCAGGCGGCATGGCGCCGGAGCCAGGCTGTTCCGCCATCTGTTTGAAGCGTAACAGCGTTTTGTGCAACATCTCTTTAGGCAGCAGTTGAAACACCTGGCTGAGGGTGCGTCCCAAAAAACCGCCTGGAGGATCGAAACGAATGCTGAGGGTTACTTCGGTGCCGTCACTGTGCGGAGCGGGACGAAACGAGAGACGTCCTTCATTCGGGATTCTGGCGCCCGGCAGCGAGCGCCAGTGAATAAACTGGCCGTGTTGTTCATCCACGATACGCGCCTGCCATTCGATATACTGGCCGAGCGGCGCTTTCATCCGCCACAGAGAATCCGTGCGGTTGATGATATCGATGTGGGCGACATGGTTCATCAGCACCGGTAGCGTTTTGGGATCGCGCCACAAATCGAACAGCACATCCGCCGGGCGGCAAATGACCAATGAACTACTGAGTCGGTCGGCGTGATTATCCGTTATGCCAGATCGACGTAAGAATGTGGGTGGCACGTTGTCTTCCCCTCCTGATTTGCCTGAGACAGACTCTGTTCTGCTATTGCTATAAGCGCTTATTGTCATAACCGCTCGAAATAGGCGAGTGAACCCTGTCTTTTACCGGACGTAGTCGTGTCTTCTGGCGAGTGTACGTGATGCCTGGGGAAACCTGCAAACCTACAGGAAGTAAAAGCCTGCTTTAGCTGATTGCCAGACCGCCGTTACCGATATCGGGTTGGGGAGGATGCGCATTCTCACAAAAACAGAAGAATAATGACCGCTGCCAGAGCAGGTTGGCGGATATCTGTTACACTTTTACTTAGTGTTAATTGACTGCCGTGCCATGTTATAGAGTAAGGAATTTTTTTTCGATTTTCATTTTTATTTGGCCCATCTTTTGATGGGCTTTTTGTTTTCTGATGATAATGACGATAGGGATTATTTTTGTGTGTTGGGTTTTCTGTTTTTTTCTGCTGTGATGGTCACGAAAATAAATGAGATAAATTGTTTTTTTAAGGTTGGTTTAATCTCTCTGGTGTAATTTTATCAGCAGGTAATGATTTTACCGCGCCACAACACCAGGTTTTTTTATAATTATTAGATAGTATTCGCCCACCTCTCGGTGGGCTTTGTTTTTTTGTCTTTTTTTATTTTTAGTGAACGGCTACGTTAAAAGTTGTTTTTTTTCTTTTTTCCTAATGTTGGCTTAATATTCATATCATAGAATTCTTATCAGGCAGCGGAACGCTGCCAACCTGTGTCTTCAGGATGCTTCATGCCAGAGAATAGTGTCATTTTCGCCCACCTTTTGGTGGGCTTTTTTTTGCTTTTAGTACAGTGGTTTATTTTGATTTTTATGGTGGATTTTTTTATCAATATTATGAGTGGTGAGATAAAACTAAGGTTATTTTAAGGAATGGCTGGTAAATTTATTTTCAGACAGTGGATAACTGTCGTGCCAGTACTACCAAATCTTTGCTGTTGAAAAACCCAATAGCTTTGCCCACCTTTTGGTGGGCTTTTTTTTATGTCTGTCAGCTGTCGCCGTATTCCAACATGACAATAGTTCAGCAGGGGATAATCATATCGTAAAATAAAAAATATTTTCTTTATGGGATAAGGTTATTGATTTCCCCGCCGATAAATAAAAGAGAAAAAGAGCACTCCAGAAAATAAGATATCATTGCAAAACGCACTTAAAGCAGAACAAGATGCGAAAACTAAATGGGAGAGTGTCGCGCTAATGACCCGCCAGGGATGAAACACCGATAACAAGGCTTTTATACCCAGGGAATTTCGAGTTTGCAGGACGCAGGCGAACAACTGAACCCTCAGTCGCTTGGCAAACAGTGACGGGGAAACGAAGCAGCCAATGCGTCAGCAGCTTGAAAGATAACAGGTATGTCGTGAAGTCGATTCGCCTGATGTGTTAATCCACCATGTAGCCAGTGGTATTTCGCAACACGGCGCCACGCCTTTCTTGGGTTTCCTACCCAACTGGCCTGTCAACCGGCAGGCCAGCATTATTTCAGGTCCAGAAACCACGTCTGCCGGGATTCATCGGCCGTGTCTTGTTACGCCAATAAAAAAAGCCCCGAGGCGGGGCATGCATGTCGTAAAAACGCTATCGCCGTTATTATTGTGTGTCAATCATATATAGGCTGGTTGACAATAATAAGACAAAGGGCCGCGCTATGTTGCGTGCCGTCTCGCATTCCTGTTAAGCAACGGGGCTGCACGAGGAAAAGTGCTACCCTGAGGGAGAATGTGTTCATTACTATTGAGCCGCAATGGATAAAACAGGGTGCTGCGATGACAGAAACTGAAATCTTGCGACTGAGCGCGCTGGTGGGAGAACGTCTGAAGGCGCGTCAGGCGAAAATGACCTGTGCCGAGTCCTGTACCGGCGGATGGCTGGCCAAGGCGATTACGGATGTGCCCGGTAGTTCGGCATGGTTTGACTACGGCTTTGTAACTTACAGCAATCAGGCCAAGCAGGCGCTGATCGGCGTGCAGGAAAATACACTGACGCAGTTTGGCGCGGTTAGCCGCGACGTCGTGAACGAAATGGCGACAGGGG
The DNA here is from genome assembly GCF_003049805.1 of Dickeya sp. Secpp 1600. Taxonomy (NCBI): domain Bacteria; kingdom Pseudomonadati; phylum Pseudomonadota; class Gammaproteobacteria; order Enterobacterales; family Pectobacteriaceae; genus Dickeya; species Dickeya sp. Secpp 1600. Next base: position 3,883,111 of record NZ_CP023484.1, on the reverse strand, counting down.
CGCTGAGCCGCTCCGGTGCGGATATCGCCGTATCGATCAGCGGTATTGCCGGGCCGGACGGTGGAACGCCAGACAAACCGGTGGGCACCGTATGGTTTGGTTTTAGCGATAAAAACGGCAACAGCGTGGCCCAAAGAATGCAGTTTGACGGCGATCGCCATGATGTTCGTTTGCAGGCGGTGGCGTTTGCCCTGCAGACGCTGCTGGAGAGATTTTTATAAAATAGGCTTGATGCTGTATGAGTATACAGTATAATGCGGCCATCGGTTCGGTGAATCATGAATAAGCAACAGCGTAGAGGCAGCGGCAGGCTGCGCGACAGGAGCAGAAATGGCTATTGATGAGAACAAACAAAAGGCACTGGCGGCGGCGCTGGGCCAGATCGAAAAGCAATTCGGTAAAGGTTCTATCATGCGTTTGGGCGAAGATCGCTCAATGGATGTTGAAACGATCTCCACGGGCTCCCTGTCGCTCGATATCGCACTGGGTGTCGGTGGTTTGCCGATGGGGCGTATTGTCGAAATCTACGGTCCGGAATCCTCCGGTAAAACCACGCTGACGCTGCAGGTTATTGCGGCCGCACAGCGCGGAGGCAAAACCTGTGCGTTCATCGATGCTGAGCACGCGCTGGACCCGATCTACGCAAAGAAACTGGGCGTTGATATCGATAATCTGCTGTGTTCCCAGCCGGACACCGGTGAGCAGGCGCTGGAGATCTGTGATGCGCTGGCTCGCTCCGGTGCGGTGGACGTGATTATCGTTGACTCCGTGGCGGCGTTGACGCCGAAAGCAGAGATTGAAGGGGAAATCGGTGATTCGCATATGGGACTGGCGGCGCGCATGATGAGCCAGGCCATGCGCAAACTGGCCGGTAACCTGAAACAATCCAATACGCTGCTGATTTTTATCAACCAGATTCGTATGAAGATTGGCGTCATGTTCGGTAACCCGGAAACCACGACCGGTGGTAACGCGCTGAAATTCTATGCTTCCGTCCGCCTGGATATCCGCCGCATCGGCTCGATTAAAGAAGGCGAAGAAGTTGTTGGGAGCGAAACCCGCGTCAAAGTTGTGAAGAACAAGGTTGCCGCACCGTTCAAACAGGCCGAATTCCAGATTCTGTATGGCGAAGGGATCAACACCTACGGTGAGCTGGTTGATCTGGGCGTGAAATACAAACTGATTGAGAAAGCAGGCGCCTGGTACAGTTACAACGGCGACAAAATCGGTCAAGGCAAGGCTAACGCTTGCAATTTCCTGAAGGAAAATCCGGCTATCTCCGCTGAACTCGACAAGAAACTGCGCGAAATGTTGCTGCACAAGGATAATGAAGCCGTGCCGAGTGTTAGCGGTGAAAGCGCCGAGTACGATGCAGAAGCCGCTGGCGAACTCAACGACGATTTTTAATGAAACGTCGTAGCATGAGCAGCACATTCTCGGGATGACAGGTATGTCGAAAGTATTCCGTTATGCGATGAATGTGCTGGCTGTGCGAGATCATAGCGAGATGGAATTGCGCCGCAAAATTGCGGCGTATTTGCAGACAAACCGCGAATGCGACAATGCAGACGACTGCTCTGTGTTGTCCGAGCTCAATACCCAAATCGAGCAGGCGGTGGACAGTTGTCGGCAACAGGGCTGGTTGGATGATGCACGCTATGCCCTGCGTTATATTAGTAGTCGCTGTCGTAAAGGGTACGGTACTCAGCGTATTTGTGCCGAGCTCAGCCAGCGGGGCATCGATAAGCCTACCCAGCGCATGGCGTTACAATCTTGCAACATTGACTGGTATCTACAGGCGGAAGCAGTGGCGATCCGTAAATTCGGCTCACCGTTGCCAATGAACTGGCAGGAACGTGCCAAAGTTCAGCGTTACTTGCTTTACCGCGGTTTTTCCCACGACGAAATTCAGTCGGTATATATGAATTTTTCCGATTGAACGCATACGGGATTTTACTTCCCCCCTAAGAAAATTTATCTTATTCCCACTTTTTTGTTCGCGTTTGGCTCGGTCACATCAGCATGCTGCATCTACCTTGCCCGCGACTGTTCTTTTAGCTTGATTTCAGGACAATTATGAGCAAGAGCACCGCTGAGATCCGTCAAGCGTTTCTCGACTTTTTCCATAGTAAAGGACATCAGGTTGTCGCCAGTAGTTCTCTGGTGCCAAACAATGATCCTACGTTGCTGTTTACCAATGCCGGGATGAACCAGTTCAAGGATGTTTTCCTGGGGTTGGACAAACGTAATTATGTGCGAGCCACAACCTCTCAGCGTTGCGTGCGCGCCGGCGGCAAGCATAACGATCTGGAAAACGTGGGTTACACTGCGCGTCACCATACCTTCTTCGAAATGCTGGGTAACTTCAGCTTCGGTGATTATTTCAAACGCGACGCCATCACTTATGCCTGGGAACTGTTGACCAGCCCGCAGTGGTTTGGTCTGCCCAAGGAAAAACTGTGGGTTACGGTTTACGCCACTGATGATGAAGCCTATGACATTTGGGCGAATGAGGTTGGCGTACCTCGCGAGCGCATTATCCGCATCGGCGACAACAAAGGCGCGCCGTACGCGTCGGATAACTTCTGGCAGATGGGCGATACCGGTCCTTGCGGCCCTTGTTCTGAAATTTTCTACGATCATGGCGATCACATCTGGGGTGGACCGCCGGGAAGCCCGGAAGAAGATGGCGATCGCTATATCGAGATCTGGAACCTGGTATTCATGCAGTTCAACCGTCAGGCCGATGGCACCATGCTGCCGTTGCCGAAACCATCGGTTGATACCGGTATGGGACTGGAGCGTGTTTCCGCCGTCCTGCAGCATGTGAATTCCAACTACGAGATCGATCTGTTCAAGACACTGATCGCGGAAGCTGCCAGCGTGGTGGGAACCGATGATCTGAACAACAAGTCGCTGCGCGTTATTGCCGACCACATTCGTTCCTGTGCATTCCTGATTGCCGATGGCGTCATGCCGTCGAATGAAAACCGCGGCTATGTGCTGCGTCGAATCATTCGTCGTGCTATCCGCCACGGTAATATGCTGGGTGCGAAGGAGACCTTCTTCTATAAGCTGGTTGGTACCCTGATTAAGGTGATGGGGCCAGCTGCTGAAGAGCTTAAACGCCAGCAGAGCCTGGTGGAACAGGCGCTTAAGAATGAAGAAGAGCAGTTTGCCCGTACGCTGGAGCGCGGGTTGTTGCTGCTGGACGAGGAAATCAAACAGCTTAAGGGCGATACCCTGAGCGGCGAAGCGGCTTTCCGTCTTTATGACACTTATGGCTTCCCGGTCGATTTGACCGCGGATGTTTGCCGTGAGCGTAATCTGAAGGTGGATGAGGCGGGTTTTGAACGTGCAATGGAAGCGCAACGTCAGCGCGCGCGCGACGCCAGCGGCTTCGGCGCCGATTACAACAGTCTGATCCGTGTGGATGAGTCTACAACGTTCTGCGGTTACGAACGTACTGAACAGCAGTCGAAGGTTGTGGCGATTTATCGTCAGGGCGAGTCCGTGCAGGAAATCCAGGCGGGCGACGAGGCGGTCGTGGTTCTGAGCGAAACCCCGTTCTACGGTGAATCCGGCGGTCAGGTTGGCGATCAGGGTGATTTGACGTCGGCGACGGCCCGCTTCTCTGTCACTGATGCCCAGAAATATGGTCAGGCTATCGGCCATATCGGCAAACTGACTCAGGGCTCTCTGCGGGTGAACGACAAGGTGGATGCCGTGGTGGATCATGTCCGCCGTGACCGTATTCGTCTGAACCACTCAGCGACCCACTTGCTGCATGCGGCCTTGCGTCAGGTATTGGGCGAACATGTTGCGCAGAAAGGTTCGCTGGTCAATGACAGCTACCTGCGTTTTGACTTCTCTCATCCGGAAGCGATGAAACCAGAGCAGATTCGTCAGGTGGAAGATATCGTCAATACCCAGATTCGTCGTAATCTGCCGGTAGAAACGGACGTGATGGCGCTGGATGCGGCCAGAGCGAAAGGCGCGATGGCGCTCTTTGGTGAAAAGTACGAAGAGAATGTCCGCGTGCTGTCGATGGGGGATTTTTCCATCGAACTGTGTGGTGGTACCCATGCTCGCCGCACCGGTGATATCGGCTTGTTCCGGATCGTATCTGAATCGGGTACGGCTGCGGGTATTCGCCGTATTGAAGCGGTTACTGGCGAGAATGCAATTGTCGCTCTGCACCATCAGAATGATTTGCTGCATGAAGTAACGCAACTGGTGAAAGGCGACAGCAACAATCTGGCAGACAAAGTGCGTTCTTTGCTGGAACGTACCCGCGGGCTGGAAAAAGAATTGCAGCAGTTGAAAGAGCAGCAAGCCGCGCAGGAGAGCTCTTCGCTGTCCAGCAAGGCGAAAGATATCAACGGCGTGAAGCTGCTGGTGACGCAGTTAAACAATGTTGAGCCCAAGCTGTTGCGGACGATGGTCGATGATCTGAAGAACCAGTTGGGTTCTGCGGTGATTGTGCTGTCGACGGTGGCGGATGGCAAAGTCAGCCTGATCGCCGGCGTGACCAAAGAATTGACCGATCGCGTTAAAGCGGGCGAGTTGATTGGCTTTGTGGCAAACCAGGTCGGCGGTAAGGGTGGTGGTCGTCCGGATATGGCGCAAGCAGGCGGAAATGATGTCGATGCGTTGCCATCGGCGTTGACCAGCATTGAAGCCTGGGTGGTTGATAAGCTATAAATATTAAATACGTGTTATCCCGGCAAAAACGCCATGACTATGAGTGGTTTTGGCGTTTTTAGCTTGCGGTAAGGATGGCCGTAAACAAGACTGTTCATAGGTCGTCTGTGGGGCTCCAGAGACGGTCTATGAGGTGAGGTCTGGTTGTGATAACAAAAAGCGCAAGCTGTCTTATATCGACTAAACTGAACATTAGTAACAGACAATGAGTGAGATGATGAGACATTTTCGTCATCCAGGTTTACGTTTTCCCCAACCATGATGGATAATGACGGGAGAACGGAGAGACCTGACTCTTTATAATCTTTCAAGGAGCAAAGAATGCTTATTTTAACTCGTCGAGTTGGCGAAACCCTCATGATCGGCGATGAGGTTACGGTTACCGTACTAGGAGTAAAGGGCAATCAGGTTCGTATCGGTGTTAACGCGCCGAAAGAAGTCTCTGTACACCGAGAAGAGATTTACCAGCGTATTCAGGCAGAGAAGTCTCAGCCTACCTCCTATTGATTGAATAGCGTCTCGTGTTGGCGAGGCGCTGTTGTTCACGTGTTTCTGTTTGCTCCCTGTATTTTCCTTTTTTGCCAATGAATAGTCTCCCAGGCATTTGCAGTTGTGAATGCAAATAACTGGTTGTTTTATTGGCGATAAAGCATGCTTTTTGTCGTTAATCTGTTCTTGTTGGGTGCGAAGTGTTCAAACGGAACTGATATCGGAAAAATTGTTTGACTTATAAGTCCGGGAAAGTAATATGTGCGCCACGCAGACAGGTGAGCGCTGAATGAAAACGAAATTCAGTGATTGCCAGTCGGTACGGTGAGGTGGCCGAGAGGCTGAAGGCGCTCCCCTGCTAAGGGAGTATGCGGTCAAAAGCTGCATCGAGGGTTCGAATCCCTCCCTCACCGCCATTAAGATGCATCCGTAGCTCAGCTGGATAGAGTACTCGGCTACGAACCGAGCGGTCGGAGGTTCGAATCCTCCCGGATGCACCATTTAATGTGACGCGTTACCTGACAAAAGCACTGTCAGTTATACAATTTAAGAGAAGTTTGCAGTAAGTCTTGAAATGCATCCGTAGCTCAGCTGGATAGAGTACTCGGCTACGAACCGAGCGGTCGGAGGTTCGAATCCTCCCGGATGCACCATTCTCCTGATGCTGTTTCCTCTTGTTGTAAAATCATAGTCAGAAAGATTTCTAAAATGCATCCGTAGCTCAGCTGGATAGAGTACTCGGCTACGAACCGAGCGGTCGGAGGTTCGAATCCTCCCGGATGCACCATCTTCTTCAAATCCATCCCGGCTTACTTCCAAGGTCATCGTTTTTCTTTTATCGAATCTCCTGGTATTTTTCCTGTCTGATATATCTATTTCACTGTTTTTACTAAGGTTATTGAGTAAGCGACAATGTTTTGACTTTGCGTTAAAGTAATCGTCTCTTTTCGGTGGGTACGGAGTCATGATGTACGATCGCTATCAGGGCCTCATCTTTGACATGGATGGCACCATCCTCGATACGGAGCCAACCCATTGCCGTGCATGGCAACAAGTACTGGCAAAGCATGGTATGAGCTATGACAATGATGCCATGACAGCGCTGAACGGCGCGCCGACCTGGCGTATTGCCGAAGTGATTATCAACCAGCATCAGTCGGATCTTGATCCGCATAAGCTGGCGGCGGAGAAAGCGTCCCTGACCGAAACCATGCTGATGGACACCGTACAGCCACTGCCGTTGATTGACGTCGTCAAAGCGTATCATGGCCGTCGCCCGATGGCTGTTGGCACCGGGAGTACGCATGGTTTGGCCGATCGTCTGCTGCGCCATCTTGGCCTGCGGGATTATTTTTCTGCGCTGGTCGGTGCTGATGATGTGCAGCGGCATAAACCGTTCCCGGATACCTTCCTGCGTTGCGCAACATTAATCCAGGTTGCCCCTGAGCACTGCGTCGTGTTTGAAGATGCCGATTTTGGTCTTCAGGCTGCCGCCAGTGCAGGTATGGATGTGATTGACGTAAGAACGCTGTGAGCGAGTTTTGGGCGGCCTTTTCCCTGTTCTGGAGCAGTTTCCTGAGCGCGACGCTGTTGCCGGGCAGTTCGGAAGTCGTACTGGTCTCGTTGTTGTTAACTCACAGCACCAGCCCATTGCTGCTGATTGTTATCGCTTCCATTGGTAATACCTTGGGCGGGATCACCAATATTGTTGTCGGGCGCCTGGTACCCGAACTTAAGCCGCAAAAAGGATTGAATACCGCCCGACGCTGGTTGCAGCGTTACGGCACCGCAGCATTATTATTTAGCTGGGTGCCGGTAGTCGGCGATATATTGTGCGTATTGTCAGGGTGGCTAAGGATGCCTTGGGCAAGTTCCGTAATATGTATTTTTATCGGAAAAACGTTGCGCTATCTGGTAGTGGCCGGCGTGACGCTGAAATGGACGATGGGAACCGGGTGAGTTGTAATCACGATTGTTGTCCCCATATACCATCCATTATTCTTATTAACATGACTAAATCTTCATAGCGGGAGGTCAATTTGATCCCGGACGTATCAAAAGCGCTGTCCTGGCTGGAAAAACATCCTCAGTCGATAAAAGGGATCCAGCGTGGTATTGAGCGTGAAACACTGCGCGTGATGGCAAATGGACATCTGGCGAAAACAGGACATCCGGAGAAGCTGGGGGCGGCGCTGACTCACCCCTGGATTACCACGGATTTTGCTGAAGCATTGCTGGAATTCATTACGCCGGTTGACAAGGATATTGATCACCTTCTCGCCTTTTTGCGTGATATTCATCGTTATGTGGCGCGTCATCTGGGTGATGAGCGCATGTGGCCGTTAAGTATGCCTTGCTTTATTGAAGCAGGGCAGGATATTGAACTGGCACAGTATGGTTCCTCGAATATTGGTCGTTTCAAAACGCTATATCGTGAAGGACTGAAAAACCGGTATGGCGCGTTGATGCAGACCATTTCCGGCGTGCATTATAATTTTTCGCTGCCGTTGGCATTCTGGCAGGCTCGTGATGGCATTACCGACGCCATCAGCGGCAAGGAAGCGATTTCCGCCGGGTATTTTCAACTGATTCGCAATTACTACCGTTTCGGCTGGGTAATTCCGTATCTGTTTGGCGCCTCGCCGGCGATTTGCTCCTCTTTCCTGCAGGGCAAAGAAACCCACCTGCCGTTTGAGCGTTCGGAAAAAGGAATGCTCTATTTGCCGTATGCTACATCGTTGCGTTTAAGCGATTTGGGCTATACCAACAAATCGCAGAGCAACCTTGGAATTACCTTCAACAGCCTGGAAACCTATGTTTCAGCGCTGAAAAAGGCGATTCACACGCCGTCTGAAGAGTATGCGGGGATTGGTCTCAAAAAAGAGGGGAGTTATCTGCAACTGAATACCAATGTGTTGCAGATTGAAAACGAATTGTATGCGCCGATCCGGCCTAAACGCGTCACCCGTCCGGGCGAGTCGCCTTCCGATGCGCTGCTGCGCGGCGGGATCGAGTATATCGAAGTGCGTTCGCTGGACATTAATCCGTTCTCGGCAACCGGCGTCAGCGCCGAACAGGCTCGATTCCTCGACCTGTTCCTGATTTGGTGCGCGTTGGCGGATGCGCCGGAAATGAGCGAAGCGGAACTGCTCTGCACACGTAAAAACTGGAACCAGGTGATTCTGGAAGGCCGTAAGCCAGGGCAGACGGTAGGCATGGGCTGCGATACGACGCGTCAGACGATTGCTGAGGTTGGGCGCTCGCTGTTTGCGGATCTGCGGCGTGTTGCGGAATTGTTGGATCAAGGACACGCTAAGCCGTACTATCGACAGGTCTGCGACCAACTGGTGGAAGGGTTCGACGACCCGGACAAAACGTTCTCCGCACGGATTCTGGCGATGATGCTGGAAAATGGCAGCGGCGGCGTTGGTCTTCAACTAGCCGGACAATACCGCGAGCAACTGTTGCAGGAGCCGCTGGAGATTTTGTCTGAAGCCCAGTTTACTTCGGAGTGCGAGCGTTCATGGCAGCACCAGCGTCAACTGGAGTCGGAAGATACGCTGAGCTTTGATGCATATCTGTCCAGACAGTAACGCCGGTAGCCGGTGACGTAGCCGGTAAAAGAAAAGGCCACTCGATTGTCATCGGGTGGCCAAAGAAACATCTCTGATAATAGGGATGATGATAATAAATGCGCGTCTTTCATTTGTTATGACCGGTACCGGTAAGAAAAGTTTCCTGGAAACGAGAAATAAATTTTTCATGAGGAGGTGGCAACATGCCATTACTGGATAGTTTTACTGTCGATCATACTCGTATGGCTGCGCCAGCCGTTCGGGTGGCCAAAACCATGACAACCCCTCATGGTGATACGATTACCGTGTTTGATCTGCGTTTCTGTCGTCCTAACCAGGAGATCATGCCGGAGCGCGGTATCCATACTCTGGAGCACCTGTTCGCTGGTTTCATGCGCGATCACCTTAACGGCGATGGCGTGGAAATCATCGATATCTCTCCTATGGGTTGCCGTACCGGCTTCTACATGAGCCTGATTGGTACGCCGGAAGAGCAGCGCGTGGCTGACGCCTGGAAAGCGGCCATGACTGATGTGCTTAAGGTCACCGATCAGCGTAAGATTCCGGAACTGAACGAATATCAGTGCGGCACCTATGAAATGCATTCCCTGACCGAAGCGCAGGACATTGCACGCCACATTCTGGATCACGACGTGCTCGTCAACAAAAACGACGATCTGGCATTGCCGAAAGACAAACTGGCGGAATTGCACATCTGATTGCGTTCAGCGTATGTGCAGCAAAAAGAGAGCCGCGGCTCTCTTTTTTTATGTGCTGGATAAAGTCAGTCGCGGAAGCGGTCAATGCGCCAGGAAGTTCTGGATTACCCGGCTGCCGAAGTAGGAGAGCGTCAGCAACAGTGCGCCGATCAGGTTGAACCACACTACCCGGCGCCCACGCCAGCCTTCGTGATAGTGCCCCCAGAGCAGCAGAATGTAGACAAACCATGCCAGCAGGGAGAACAGCGCCTTATGCAGGTTCTCTTTGTTGCTGAGCAAATCGTTCATGTAGATAAGGCCGGTGCATAACGTCAGCGTCAGCAGAATGACGCCAATCTGGGTAATGTGGAACATCTTGCGCTCGATGCCCAGCAGCGGCGGCATGTCGGCGGTAAATCCCAGTTTCTTGGTTTTCAGCATGTAATCCAGCAACGCCAGTTGCAGCGCATACAACGCGGCAATCATCAGCGTAGCGTAGGCAAACAGCGCCAGACCGATGTGCACCATCAGACCGGGCATCGCTTCGAGGTGGGTAATAAACTCACCCGGCATGAAACTGGCGAACGCCAGATTAATGAACGCAAAGGTATAGACGATGGGCAGCAGAAACCAGCCGCGATTACGTGACGCCACAATGGTCATCACCGTACAGATAATCAGGCTGATGAGGGACCCGATGTTCAACAGACTCAGGTTTTGCCCAACCTGGACATCGAAAATACGCTGATACAAGGCCACTGCATGGCAGACCAGGGCGATCGTAGCGGATACCACTGCCAGACGGCGGTAGGTTCCGTTTTTTCGCACCAGACTGGGAATAATCAGCCCCAGACTGAGGAAATAGGCCGCTAAAGCTACAATGGCGAAGACAGACATAACGATAGGTTATTCATTATCAACTGAGTAAAATGAAAGGTCAGTATAGCCTTAGTCGCCACCGCCACCAACCAGTTATCCGTGCCGGCGCACGCAGATTGGTCTGGCTTTCGTGTTATACTCCCCGCTGTTCGCGTCGCGGTAGCGGCCAGTTTCACATTGAGCATGAGATATGTTTGAAAATTTAACCGATCGACTATCGCGCACTCTGCGCAATATCAGCGGCCGTGGGCGGCTGACGGAAGACAATATCAAGGATACGCTGCGTGAAGTCCGTATGGCGCTGCTGGAAGCGGACGTGGCGTTGCCGGTGGTGCGTGACTTCATCAACCGTGTAAAAGAGCAGGCGGTTGGTCACGAAGTCAACAAGAGCCTGACGCCGGGACAAGAGTTCGTCAAGATTGTTCAGAACGAGCTGGTGACCGCCATGGGCGAGGTCAACCAGGCGCTCAATCTGGCTGCTCAGCCGCCGGCGGTGGTGCTGATGGCGGGTCTGCAAGGGGCGGGTAAAACTACCAGCGTTGGTAAGCTGGGCAAATTCCTGCGTGAAAAACAGAAGAAGAAAGTGCTGGTGGTGTCGGCGGACGTGTACCGTCCGGCGGCGATCAAGCAGTTGGAAACGCTGGCGCAGACCGTCGGCGTCGATTTCTTCCCCTCGGAAGCGCATGAAAAACCTATCGACATCGTTAACCGTGCGCTGCAGCACGCCAAACTGAAATTCTACGATGTTCTGCTGGTGGATACCGCCGGTCGTCTGCATGTCGATGATGCCATGATGGATGAAATCAAGCAGGTGCATGCGTCGATTAATCCGGTGGAAACGCTGTTTGTGGTTGACGCCATGACCGGTCAGGATGCGGCGAATACCGCCAAAGCCTTTAACGAGGCGCTGCCGTTGACCGGGGTGATTCTGACCAAGATTGATGGTGATGCCCGTGGCGGTGCGGCGCTGTCTATCCGCCATATTACCGGTAAACCAATCAAATTCCTGGGTGTCGGCGAAAAAACCGACGCGCTGGAGCCGTTCTACCCGGACCGTATCGCTTCGCGCATTCTCGGTATGGGCGATGTGCTCTCGCTGATTGAGGAACTGGAAAGCAAGGTCGACCGTTCTCAGGCCGAGAAACTGGCTAAAAAGCTGAAGAAAGGCGATGGGTTTGATCTGACCGATTTCCTGGATCAGCTAAAGCAGATGCGCAATATGGGCGGTATGGCCAGCATGATGAGCAAGCTGCCGGGTATGGGGCAGATTCCGGATAACGTGAAATCGCAGATGGATGACAAGGTATTGGTGCGAATGGAGGCGATCATCAATTCCATGACGCAACAGGAGCGCGCCAAGCCGGAGATCATCAAAGGTTCGCGTAAGCGACGTATCGCGATGGGGTCCGGCATGCAGGTGCAGGATGTCAACCGACTGCTGAAACAGTTTGATGATATGCAGCGCATGATGAAAAAGATGAAGAATGGTGGCCTGGCCAAGATGATGCGCGGCATGAAAGGGATGATGCCGCCGGGTTTTCCAGGCCGCTAAGTCGGGGAAATGTGACCCCAACAGAAAAGTCGGTGGTGTGAATGCATGGTTTTAGATTGCTTTTTGCACCAAAATGAGTAAAATCTTCGGGCTTTTTATATGACACTGGGCCCCGTTCCTCGATGGGGCCCGGTTGTTTTATTAACTAAAGAGGATGTTATGGTAACAATTCGTTTGGCACGTGGCGGCGCTAAAAAACGCCCGTTCTATCAAGTCGTTGTGACCGATAGCCGCAATGCGCGCGACGGTCGTTTCATTGAGCGCGTAGGCTTCTTCAACCCGATCGCTACCGGTAAAGCTGAAGGCCTGCGCCTGGATCTTGATCGTATCGAGCACTGGGTTGGTCAGGGCGCAACCGTTTCTGATCGCGTTTCCGCGCTGATCAAAGACGCGAAAAAAGCAGCGTAATCTGTTGCGGTGGTGGTAATGAGCAAGCAACTCAGCCCGAAAGCCCCGGTCAACCCGATTACATTGGGGAAAATGGGGTCGACGTACGGCATCAAAGGTTGGCTCAGGGTATTTTCATCCACCGAAGACGCCGAAAGCATTTTTGATTATCAACCCTGGTTCATCCGGAATAAAGGGCTGTGGCAACCGATCGAAATCGAGAGCTGGCGGCACCATAATCAGGACCTGGTCATCAAGATCAAAGATATTGACGATCGGGATGCGGCGAATTTACTGACCAATTGCGAAATTGTCGTGGATTCTGCCCAACTGCCTGAGCTGGGTGAGGGTGATTATTACTGGAAAGATCTTATTGGCTGCGACGTCGTCACCGTAGGTGGCTATGAACTGGGAAAAGTCATCGACATGATGGAAACCGGTTCTAATGACGTTCTGGTGGTAAGAGCTAATCTGAAAGATGCTTACGGAGTCAAGGAACGGTTGATTCCGTTTCTGACTGAACAGGTTATCAAGCACGTTGACCTGTCTACGCATCGTATTGAAGTAGACTGGGATCCTGGTTTTTGAACTCTGTAGAGTCTGCAGTCAATGAGTGGAACGGCGCTATGTGGATTGGGGTAATTAGCCTGTTTCCTGAGATGTTCCGCGCCATTACTGATTATGGAGTCACAGGCCGGGCAGTTAAAAATGGCCTGCTGAGCGTACAGTACTGGAGTCCTCGCGACTTCACTTACGATCGGCATCGCACGGTGGACGATCGCCCTTACGGCGGCGGTCCCGGTATGCTGATGATGGTGCAACCCTTGCGGGATGCTATCCATGCAGCAAAAGCAGCGGCAGGCGAAGGGGCTCGGGTGATTTATCTGTCACCGCAGGGTCGCAAACTGGATCAGCAAGGCGTACGTCAACTCGCCGCACATCAGAAGATGATTCTGGTTTGTGGAAGGTACGAGGGCATTGATGAGCGTGTCATCAAAACCGAAATTGACGAAGAATGGTCAATCGGCGATTACGTTCTCAGTGGTGGCGAACTACCAGCAATGACGTTGATTGATTCTGTCGCCCGGTTTATTCCCGGCGTACTGGGTCATGAAGCTTCGGCACAAGAAGACTCTTTTGCCGATGGGTTGCTGGATTGTCCTCACTATACCCGGCCTGAAGTGTTGGAAGGTATGGATGTGCCGGCGGTATTGCTGTCGGGCAACCATGCGGAAATACGCCGCTGGCGTTTGAAGCAGTCGCTGGGCCGAACCTGGCTTAGAAGACCTGAACTTCTGAAAAGCCTAGCTCTGACTGACGAGCAAGCAGCGTTGTTGGCTGAATTCCAACAGGAATATCAGTCCGAACAACATGAGTATTAGGGGGCCGTTGCGGCAGCGCCGGACGAACCCATATATCAGTTTACCTAGGGTAAGAGACATATTATGAGCAATATTATCAAGCAGCTTGAACAAGAGCAGATGAAGCAAGACGTACCTGCGTTCCGTCCGGGTGACTCCGTGGAAGTTAAGGTATGGGTCGTTGAAGGTTCCAAAAAACGTCTGCAGGCATTCGAGGGCGTGGTTATCGCAATTCGTAACCGCGGTCTGCACTCTGCATTCACTGTTCGCAAGATTTCCAACGGCGAAGGCGTAGAGCGCGTATTCCAGACGCACTCTCCGGTAGTGGACAGCATTACCGTTAAGCGCCGTGGTGCTGTGCGTAAAGCCAAACTGTACTACCTGCGTGAGCGTGCTGGTAAGTCTGCTCGTATCAAAGAGCGTCTTAACTAAGCATACGCTTTCGCAACATCCGAAAGCGATAAGGGGTGGCATTTGCCACCCCTTTTTCTTTGGCGCCTTACTTGCGTTATGCGGCGTTTTCCATTTTCCGGGCGATCACGGTAGGGTACATCCGCATGCGATCATCAATAAAATGTATGTCGCTGAATCCTGCTTGCTCCAACTGGCGCTGTGTCTGAGCATAGGTGCGGAATGCGGTCCATCTGGCTTCCAGAATACGTGAGAACAGCAAATGCTGTAAGGGGAGTAAGCGCTGCTCTTCCTCGGTGACCTGCCAGGTCGATTCTGCCGATAGCACCGGGGGCGGCGTCAGAAAACTGGTGATCAGCGTACCCCCGGGTTTTAGTGCCTGATTAAATGCCCGATAGAGGTCCGTCACTTTTTCATCATCGTGTTCATAAACGTTGAGCCCATTACTGGTCAGGACATCCACGGGCTCAGGCAATTGTAATGACCAGGCATCGCACTGCAGCAACGTGATGCGATCGTCGCAATGCTGTTGTTTAGCCAGCGAATTCGCGGCTTCCAGCGCCTGCAGATCCAGGTCTACGCCGATTAACCGCACATCTTGATGATGCGAGTAATCCAGCAACAGCAAATCTCCCATCAGCCCGCAGGGAACAGAGGCAAATACCATTCCGTCGCGTAGGCGTGATTGTAACTGCTGGCGGAAAATACCAAACCGCTCACGGGTGGCAAGCACGGCGGGTAATCGCTCGTAAATCAATTTTTCCAGATCACTGTAGGATGACCGCGTCGCGAAAGCGGAAGGATTAGTGACCAGGTGGTGGGTCCAATAGGCATTCAACCCCCGGTGTACCAGAAGGAATTTCCCGAGGTCGAATGTCGCCAGTTCTTCGGCAATCGCGATTTGCTCTTCCACCGTCGCTCCGGGGAGATCGCCGGCCTGGCGAATTCTTGATCTGACAGCATCGAGAGTAGCGTAATGATCATCAGGTGAACTTGGGTGATGAGACAGTAGTTGTCCTTGTCCGGAATGCGATGACGTACTTTTCATAATGAAGTCCTGTTTGCCAGCTTATTGCGTGGATAGATGAGGTGAATGTCTGACCAGGGCAATGATGGCAATGCAAAACGAATGTGTGCGTTCAATTCCATTTGGCACCAGTGGTTTGTTGCGGATTGTTATGATTTAGTTGGGTTATTATAAGTTTGATTTATCACCAACGGTAGATGATTTATCCGAAAGCCATCTCAGCAGGTAACAAAACAGGCTGGATACTCAGACCGACTGCCGATGGGCGTGCCTGAAATGGCTGGCGAGCGTGAGTATGATGGATGCCTGCCAGCGACACGCTGGCCGGTTCATACAGATCTACCCAGGAGCTTAATAGAGGTCATTTGCAGGGAGAGGGGCAAAGAGTGGGGGGCGAAACAGCAGGCTGGCCTGTTATGACCAGTCTATTTATCCACCGTGTTTTGCCATACCTTTTTCAACTTTTCTGCGTCATTGACGCCATCACAGCCAGCCGGGAAGGATTTTCCCGCTCGCCCCCAGGCTGCGACATTATCGGGGTGGCACCATTCCGTCTGTCCGGCTCGATACCCATTCAGATAGGCATGACGATCTACATCCGGATTGCCAAACCATTCCGACAGTGTCTCGTTATCCCTGACAACCATACCGCTGGTGGCGTCCTTATATCCCGCTTCATACCAGAAATCGGACTCGCCTTTAGTCGGCGATACCGACGGAACGGACTGGCAGCCGGTGAGGAGCAACAACCCTATCAACACTATACCGTTTCTCATGATTGAACCTGTTTTTACAGCATCAGAATGGAGAGATACGGCCTAATATTACGCAATTTCCTGTTTTTCCTTTAATGATTTCAGTGCCCTGTGCTTGATTGGCGTTCTTCACTCAGTTCAGCGACGATACGTTTCCGCTTTCCCGAACACAACAACATACGGTGATAGCTGCGGCTGGGACGTGCTGGCATGATGCTGAATAATACGGTGTATAATTTTGTTTACGGTTGTAGCGTCACCGATGGTCGGCATTTTCGTCAGTCACGTGGTTTACCGCGGTTTAAACCGGTCGCCAGCATCTGTCCTGTGAAGGCCCGTAATCAGCATTCGTCAAATATCACCAGTAACATCATCAGGCTGTGAAATCATTTCAGATCTGCTGATTCTCTGCCGCTGAATACCTGAGAAACGGCGGCAGGTTGATAACGTCCAGCGCTTTCAATGAATTACTGTATTCGATGGTAAGACGCGCCCGATAGGCGAACGTTATTTTTGTGATTTCTAACCGGTTTTACGGGAGTAATTTTAACTTTACACCTATGGCTTGAAAAATTTACGACCTGTGTGTTAAGGTGTGAACCTGTTACTGACAATGACGAAATCGCTCCCCTTATACCAAAGGAACACACAGGATCATCATCATGCAAAAAGACACGCTCAATAATATTAATATCAGCGCCGAACAGGTTCTTATTACTCCCGACGAACTGAAAGCCAAATTCCCGCTCAATGAGCCGGAGCAGCAGGCGATTGCTTTGTCGCGTAAAACCATTGCTGACATTATTCATGGCAACGACAAACGTCTGCTGGTGGTGTGTGGTCCCTGTTCCATTCATGATACGGATGCCGCGCTGGATTACGCGCGTCGTCTGCAATCCCTGTCAGCCGAATTGAGCGATCGGCTGTATATCGTCATGCGTGTCTATTTTGAGAAACCCCGTACCACTGTCGGCTGGAAAGGGTTGATCAATGATCCCTACATGGATGGTTCCTTTGATATGGAGGCGGGGCTGCATATCGCCCGCGATTTGCTGCTTAAGCTGGTAAACATGGGGTTGCCGCTGGCGACCGAAGCGCTGGACCCGAATAGCCCGCAATACCTGGGGGACTTGTTCAGCTGGTCGGCGATTGGCGCCAGAACCACCGAATCCCAGACTCACCGCGAGATGGCTTCCGGGTTATCAATGCCGGTGGGTTTCAAGAACGGCACTGACGGTAGTCTCGGCACCGCCATTAATGCCATGAAAGCCGCATCAATGCCGCATCGTTTTGTCGGTATCAATCAGAGCGGTCAGGTTTGCTTATTGCAGACGCAGGGAAATCCGGATGGGCACGTGATCCTGCGTGGCGGCAAAAAGCCGAATTACAGCGCGGAAGACGTGGCTGAGTGTGAAAAACAGATGCGCGATGCAGGACTGAATCCGGCGCTGATGATAGATTGTAGCCACGGTAACTCCAGCAAAGACTACCGTCGGCAGCCGCTGGTGGTGGAGTCGGTGATCGAGCAGATCAAATCCGGTAACCGTTCTATTATCGGGCTGATGCTGGAGAGCCATATCCACGAAGGCAATCAGTCTTCCGAGCAACCGCGCGCCGACATGCGTTACGGGGTATCGGTGACGGATGCCTGCATCAGTTGGGAAAGTACAGAGACATTGCTGCGCTCGGTTCATAAAGAGCTGAGTGCGCGAAGCACCAATCAGTAAGGAGAAGAACAGATGGTCGCTGAACTGACCGCATTGCGTGATCAGATAGATGAGGTAGATAAAGCATTATTGGCGTTGTTGTCGCGTCGGCTGCGTCTGGTGGCGGAAGTCGGCGAGGTAAAGAGCCGTTATGGTTTGCCAATTTATGCGCCTGATCGGGAAGCAGCGATGCTGAGTTCACGACGTAAGGAAGCGGAAACGCTGGGTGTTCCCCCGGATTTGATTGAGGATGTTCTGCGTCGGGTGATGCGGGAGTCCTACGCCAGCGAGAATGACAAAGGGTTTAAAACGTTGTCTCCGTCGCTGCGCCCGATTGTGATCGTGGGAGGGCGTGGTCAGATGGGGCGCCTGTTTGACAGAATGCTGACGCTGTCCGGCTATCAGGTACGTATCCTGGAGCAGGAGGACTGGCCGCAGGCGGAGACGCTGCTGGCGGATGCCGGCATGGTGATCGTCAGTGTGCCAATCCATGTCACCGAACAGGTTATTGCCCGTCTGCCCCAACTGCCGGATGACTGTATTTTGGTGGATTTGGCGTCGGTTAAGAATGGTCCGCTGCAGGCGATGCTGGCGGCGCATCAGGGGCCGGTGCTGGGGCTGCACCCGATGTTCGGCCCGGATATCGGCAGCCTGGCCAAACAGGTTGTCGTGTATTGTGACGGACGCCAGCCGGAGGCCTATCAGTGGTTGCTGGAGCAGATCCAGGTGTGGGGCGCCCGGCTTCATCGCACCAGTGCGGTGGAACACGACCAAAACATGGCGTTCATTCAGGCGTTGCGCCATTTCGCGACATTTGCCTATGGCGTGCATCTGGCGGAAGAAAATGTGCAGCTGGAACAATTGCTGGCGCTTTCTTCGCCGATATACCGGCTTGAACTGGCGATGGTGGGGCGGCTGTTCGCGCAGGATCCGCAACTCTATGCCGACATCATCATGTCTTCCGGCAACAATCTGGCATTGATAAAACGTTACTACCAGCGTTTTGGTGAGGCGATTTCATTGCTGGAAGCGGGAGATAAAGCTGCGTTTGTCAGCAGCTTCAAGAAAGTCGAACACTGGTTCGGTGATTATTCGCGGCGATTCATGGCCGAAAGCCGTACTCTGCTGCGTCAGGCGAACGATATCCGCCAGTAGCGCAAAGGGCCTTGATGGTTTCCTGAAAAACCACCCTCGTTGAGAGGGTGGTTTTTTTATTGACGGGGTAGTCCATAGCTCCTGGCGGATACTGATGCGAAGTGGGTTATGCCGGTTCCACAGGCACCACATTTTCGCTGGGATAGCAGCCCAAAACCTTGAGCGAGCGGGTAATCGCGGCCAGCCCCTGCAGCGCTTTACGGGTATTGTCGTTGCGCAGATTGGCCTGCACATCAATATAAAAC
The DNA here is from genome assembly GCF_003049805.1 of Dickeya sp. Secpp 1600. Classification (NCBI taxonomy): domain Bacteria; kingdom Pseudomonadati; phylum Pseudomonadota; class Gammaproteobacteria; order Enterobacterales; family Pectobacteriaceae; genus Dickeya; species Dickeya sp. Secpp 1600. The sequence goes on along the minus strand of NZ_CP023484.1, from coordinate 3,864,167 downwards.
ATCTCTTCCCACGGATTGCCGTTTATCGGCCGCGATTCCAGTTTTGTCATCACGATGCCGTGTTCGCGCAGCACCAGCAGCGCTTCCACCAGTGCGCCGGATTGCTGTCCGGTAGCCATGATTAAGGTGGTTTTAGCCGGCACTTGTTCGGTGACGTCGATCGGCTTGCGGGCCAGTACGATGAATCGGGTGATGTTTTGCACCTGATTGGCCAGATTCTGCTCCAGCGCCTGTAACTGATAAAGCATTCCACCGGCTTCGCTGCCCAGCGCGGCGGCATGCGGGGAATTGAGCTCGGCGACTTTCGCCATCGCGGCGGCGGTGCTTTCGCAGTACTCGATTTTCCAGTGCGGAAAACGGTTGATGAAATGGCTGCACTGCTGGAAAGGCTGCGGGTGGCTGTAAACGGTCTGGATCTGGTCCAATTGCGTATCCACCGCAACCAGCACGCAATGGTCGATAGGCGTGGTCAGCTCACCGACGATGGATAACCCGGTGTGCTGCAGCAGGTCGTAGACATCGTTGATTGAACCTGAGCTGGTGTTTTCTATCGGCAGCACGGCGTAATCGGCCTGGCCGGTTTCAACCAGGCTGATGATGTCCTGAAAACGCTGGCAGCCGCATTCAATAATCTGGTCAAAATGGCGCGCGGCATACTGACGGGCGGCTAAATGAGAGTAAGAGCCTTTGGGGCCGAGAAAAGCGACGCGGGCGGAATGCGACGCGCCAGAGTTGAGGTGCTGTTGCAGCAGCGCCTGCTGGGTCAGTACCGAATCTTCAATAATCAACTGGAACAGACGGGTAATGTAGTGACCGTCGAGCTGCCGCTTTTTACCTTCTTCTGCCAGCCGGGACAGTAAATTCCGCTCACGCTCTTTATCGCGAATAGGGCGATGAGAGTGCTGTTTGGCTCGCGCTACATCCAGCGCCAGCTCCCTTCGTTGTGCCAACAGTTCGAGCAGTTGCATATCCAGCGCGGTAATGCGCTCGCGCAGCGCCAGTAATGGATTATCGGTCATGGTGTGTACCTGTTTGCTGTCCAATAAAAAAGCCTCCTGATTCAGGAGGCTTTTTTTGTTCGTCTTCGTATTCTTACTCACACGACAAATCGCCCCCCCGGATCGGGGAGAGTAAAGAAGAATACGAAGAAAAACGGTTGTGGCGTCATGTCACCAAATCCTTGTTGGGAATGTTGATTAAGGTAACTGTTGCCTTTTCATCCTGTCAATACAAAATCGCCGGGAGCGATGCGCTCGCGTAGCGTTGTTCCATCAGGGAAGAGGAAACGTGAACCGTAAAAAACGCGCCTTGCGGCGCGTTTCAGGCAACGGACAGGATCTGTCATTAAAAATGGAGACGCGGTGGGCGCGTCATCAGGTACTGCTATTCTGCCGGGGCCTGCTGATTGACATCTTTGATGCAACTGTCCGCACGGCGGGCTTCGCCTTTGTGCTGGACCTTGTTCAGCTGTCGTTCCAGTTTTGTGATGAGTTCATTGACAGCGGTATACATATCTTCGTGTTTGGCGCTGGCCACCAACGGGCCATTGGGCGTACTGATGGTGGCGTCGACCACAAAACCCTGCGGCTCTTTAGACAGGATAATGTGCGGATTGATCAGGTGAGTCTGCCATTTATCCAGTTTGCTGAGACGGTCTTCGACATGCTGACGTATTGCGGGGGTAATATCCATCTGCTTGCTGGTAATGTTGATAGTCATAAAAACTTACCTCTCTGCCTTTTCCGTCTTGGGTGATTTCAGCATACCCCTAGTCGATGCAAAGTGGGTGATTTTGATCACCTTTTCTGGTCACTTTTCCGTCATGTGAATTGATTTGTGAGCGGCTTTGGGGAACCGGTGCGGCGCGCTTGTCGCCTTGCCAGGGCTGTGCCATTATCTATTGGATGTATTGGCGGGATTATCCGGTTACATTCAGGATGACTGGTCATAGATCGAAAAAACGGGGCGAAAAAAACGGCAACCGAAGTTGCCGTGGTAATAGGGTTTCAGGCGTCTCTTCAGGCAGAAGGGTTGGCGGCGATGATTTTAGCCACCTTGTCGGCCTGCGCAGTCAATCGCAGTTCCCGATAGGCATTTTCCATCAGCGGCAGCGCGGTGCGCGTTGCCTGCGTATCCGGATAGTCCTTCAGCATTTGCTCTACGCGGTTAACCACTGCGACATAAGCGCCGCGTTTCGTGTAATACTGTGCGACAGAAAGCTCATATTTGGCCAGACGTTCTTTCAGGAATGCCAGGCGCTTGCTGCCGTCTGTGGCGTATTGGCTGTTCGGGTAGCCCTGAAGCAACTGGCTGAAAGCTTTAAACGCTGAACGAGCATACTGAGGATCGCGGTCTGAACGGTCGACGCCGAAGAAGCCTTGCAACATGCTGTCATCCTGCGCCATGTTGGTCAGCCCGCGCATATAGAGGACATAGTCCACGTTCGGGTGCGTCGGGTTCAGGCGGATGAAGCGATCAATCGACGCCTGAGCCAACGGCAACTCGGCGGATTTGTAATAGGCGTAAATCAGGTCCAGTTGGACCTGCTGGGAGTAAGGGCCGAATGGATAACGGTTATCCAGCGCTTCCAACTGCGTGATGGCGGCTTTAAAGTTGCCGTCCTGCAGTTTCTCCTGGGCGGTGGCATACAGTTCTGAAGGTGGACGGTCGGGAACCGCATCTTTGGAATTGGAGCAACCAGCCAGCGTCAGGCTCAACGTGGCAGCAGCCACCAGGTATTTCATACGCGTCATGACGATTTGATTATCCTCAGAGTGTTTTTCCGGGAAACTGTCCGTTAAGCTCCCGATTAAGACCAGCTACAATGGTACATTATTTTAAACGGCATCGCCGTTAAAACCCAACGTTAATAAGAAGCAGCATACTATGTCCCAACAAGTACAACTCACCGCGACGGTGGCCGAATCCCAACTTGGACAACGTTTAGATCAGGCTTTGGCCGAATTGTTCCCTGATTATTCACGTTCCCGCATAAAAACGTGGATTCTGGAACAGCGGGTACAGATTAACGGCAAGATGGTGGATAAACCAAAAGAGAAAGTGCTTGGCGGGGAATCTGTCGCTATTGATGCTTTGATCGAGGAAGACGCCCGCTGGGAAGCGCAGCCGATCTCGCTGGATATCGTCTATGAAGACGAAGACATTCTGGTGATCAATAAACCGCGCGATCTGGTGGTACACCCTGGCGCCGGTAATCCTGACGGCACCGTGCTGAACGCGCTGTTGCATCACTATCCGGAGATTGTCGATGTGCCGCGTGCGGGGATTGTCCATCGCCTGGATAAGGACACCACCGGCTTGATGGTGGTGGCCAAGACTGTACCGGCCCAGACCCGGCTGGTGGAATCATTGCAGGCGCGTGAAATCACCCGCGAATATGAAGCGGTAGCGATCGGCACGATGACGGCGGGCGGCACGGTAGAGGAGCCGATTGCCCGCCATTCCACCAAACGCACGCACATGGCGGTACACCCGATGGGGAAACCGGCCGTGACGCACTATCGCATCATGGAACATTTCCGTGCGCATACCCGGCTGCGGCTGCGGCTGGAAACGGGCCGGACCCACCAGATTCGCGTCCACATGGCGCACATCAACCATCCGCTGGTAGGCGACCCGTTGTATGGCGGTCGTCCGCGTCTGCCCAAAGGGGCTTCCGAGGCATTTATCGAGACGCTGCGCAATTTTGATCGCCAGGCACTGCACGCCACCATGTTGCGCCTTTATCATCCTATCAGCGGTATCGAGATGGAGTGGCATGCTCCCTTGCCGCAGGATATGGTGAATCTGATTGCCGCGTTGAAAGCGGATACCGATGCGTTTAAAGATCAACTTGACTGGTGATGGCATGGCGTCTGACAACATGATGTTAATACCCGACTGGCCTGCTCCGGCGACGGTTCGAGCCTGTAGCACCACTCGTCTTGGCGGCGTCAGTGGCGCGCCGTATGACTCGCTCAATCTGGGTAATCATGTGGGAGACGATCCGCTGCATGTGCAGGATAACCGGCAACGTCTGGTTGCCGCGGCCGGATTGCCGGTCATGCCGCACTGGCTGGAACAGGTGCATGGCACAGAGGTGATTAACCTTGATCAGACATCGCCTGCGTCACTGACGGGCGATGCCGCTTATACCACCCGTAAGGATCGGGTATGCGCGGTAATGACCGCCGATTGTCTGCCGGTCCTGTTCTGCTCTGTTGATGGACGCGAAGTGGCGGCGGCGCATGCCGGCTGGCGTGGCTTGCAGGCAGGCGTGTTGGAACAGACGCTGCGTCATTTTCGTGCTCGCCCGGCCGACATTCTGGCATGGATGGGGCCGGCGATCGGTCCGCAGCAATTTGAAGTCGGGGGTGAGGTCCGTGAGGCTTTTATGCAGGGCGACCCCGCCGCCGATTGCGCTTTTATCCCCCGTAATGGTAAATTCCTCGCCGATATTTACCAGCTGGCCCGTTTACGTTTACAGGCCGCTGGCGTCAGCCAGGTGTTCGGCGGCGACGACTGTACGGTCAGCGACGCCGGCCGGTTTTTCTCCTATCGACGCGATGGAACAACCGGACGTATGGCAACTTTGATTTGGCTGATATAACCTATTGAATTAAGACGATCCGGAGGATTAACGTTTTTCCTTCTATTATTACTGGCAAAATCATCTTGAATTTTTGAGGGATGACCTCACTTAATCTCCAGTAGCAATTTTGACCAGTATGTATGGGAGGAGTTATGCGTCTGGATCGTCTTACCAATAAGTTCCAGCTTGCCCTCGCTGATGCCCAATCTCTCGCCCTCGGACGAGATCATCAATTCATTGAGCCGCTGCATTTGATGAGTGCCCTTCTGAATCAGGAAGGGGGCACCGTCGGCCCGTTATTGACAGCAGCTGGGGCAAATGTGAGCCGTCTTAAAAGTGAAATTGAACAGGCAATCAGCCGATTACCACAGGTGGAAGGCACCGGTGGCGATGTTCAACCGTCCAGCGAGCTGGTACGGACGCTCAATATCTGCGACAAGCTGGCGCAGAAAAAGGGCGACACATTCATTTCTTCAGAATTATTCGTGCTGGCGGTGTTTGAATCGCGCAGCGCATTGGGTGATCTGCTAAAAAATGCAGGCGCCACTCAACAGAATGTCACTCAGGCTATCGAGCAGGTTCGCGGCGGGCAGCAGGTCAACGAGCAGAGCGCCGAAGATCAGCGTCAGGCACTGAAAAAATTCACGATTGATCTCACGGAGCGTGCCGAACAGGGCAAGCTGGACCCGGTGATTGGCCGTGATGAGGAAATTCGACGCACTATCCAGGTGCTGCAGCGCAGAACCAAAAACAACCCGGTTTTGATCGGCGAGCCTGGCGTCGGGAAAACCGCCATTGTTGAAGGGTTGGCGCAGCGTATCGTCAATGGCGAAGTCCCTGAGGGGCTGAAGAATAAACGCGTGCTGGCGCTTGATATGGGTGCGCTGGTGGCGGGAGCCAAATATCGCGGTGAGTTCGAGGAACGTCTGAAAGGCGTGCTGAACGACCTGTCCAAACAGGAAGGTAACGTCATCCTCTTTATCGACGAGCTGCACACCATGGTCGGTGCCGGCAAGGCTGACGGCGCGATGGATGCCGGCAACATGCTCAAGCCGGCGCTGGCGCGCGGCGAGTTGCACTGCGTAGGGGCGACGACGCTGGATGAATACCGGCAATACATTGAAAAAGACGCCGCCCTTGAGCGCCGTTTCCAGAAAGTGTTTGTCGCCGAACCGACTGTTGAAGACACCATCGCCATTCTGCGCGGTCTGAAAGAGCGCTATGAGCTGCATCATCACGTGCAAATCACCGATCCGGCGATTGTCGCGGCGGCCATGTTATCGCACCGATACATTTCCGATCGGAAATTGCCGGATAAAGCGATCGATCTTATTGATGAAGCCGCATCCAGTATTCGTATGCAGATCGATTCCAAACCGGAGCCGCTGGATCGCCTTGATCGCCGAATTATCCAGCTGAAGCTGGAACAACAGGCGCTGAAGAAAGAGTCTGATGAAGCCAGCCTGAAACGTCTGGAGATTCTGAATGCCGAGCTGGAGCAGAAAGAGCGCGAATACTCAAAACTGGAAGAAGAGTGGAAAGCCGAGAAAGCATCGCTGACGGGCACACAAAATATTAAGGCGGCGCTGGAGCAGGCAAAAATTTCTCTGGAACAGGCAAGACGCCAGGGGGATTTAGGCCAGATGTCGGAATTACAGTACGGCAAAATTCCTGAATTGGAAAAACAACTGGCCGCTGCCACACAGGTTGAAGGCAAAACCATGCGCTTGCTTCGTAACCGGGTAACGGATGCCGAGATTGCCGAAGTGCTTGCCCGCTGGACCGGTATTCCGGTTTCACGGATGCTGGAAAGCGAGCGGGAAAAACTGTTGCGCATGGAGCAGGAGTTGCACCAGCGGGTGATTGGACAGAACGAAGCGGTGGAAGCCGTCGCCAATTCTATTCGCCGCAGCCGTGCCGGATTGTCGGATCCCAACCGCCCCATCGGTTCGTTTCTGTTCCTCGGGCCGACCGGCGTGGGTAAAACCGAATTATGCAAGACGCTGGCGTCTTTCCTGTTCGATAGCGATGACGCCATGGTCCGTATTGATATGTCCGAGTTCATGGAGAAGCATTCGGTTTCCCGTCTGGTGGGCGCTCCTCCGGGATATGTCGGTTATGAAGAAGGTGGGTATCTGACTGAAGCGGTACGCCGCCGGCCTTATTCCGTCATCCTCCTGGATGAAGTGGAAAAAGCGCACCCTGACGTGTTCAACATTCTATTGCAAGTGCTGGATGATGGCCGACTGACTGATGGACAAGGCCGCACGGTGGATTTCCGCAACACGGTGGTGATCATGACCTCCAACCTGGGCTCGGATCTGATCCAGGAACGGTTCGGTGAGATGAATTACAACCAGATGCGTGACATGGTGTTGAGTGTCGTCAGCCATCATTTCCGTCCGGAGTTCATCAACCGTATTGATGAGGTTGTGGTATTTCATCCGCTGGGTAAAAACCATATTACTTCAATTGCGCAGATTCAGTTGCAGCGGCTCTACAAACGGATGGAGGAGCGCGGCTATACCGTCACAATATCCGATGCGGCGCTGGAATTGCTCGGTAACTCAGGTTTTGACCCGGTGTACGGCGCCCGGCCGTTGAAACGCGCCATCCAGCAGATGATTGAGAATCCGCTGGCGCAGCAGATATTGTCAGGGGCTTTAGTTCCCGGTAAACCGGTTACCCTGGATGCAGATGACGAGGCGATTGTTATTCGCCAGTAATCGTTATTCTTATGATGAAGCCCGGCTAATGCCGGGCTTTTGTTTTATTTATCGCCTAATGGAGTGGTAAATCGCCATTAATTGTGGTTTTGGTTCAAAATGTGAGCGGTTGAGTTTTTTTTTGAAAATTAGTCTTGTCAGGCCAGAAGAACTCCCTATAATGCGCCTCCACTGACACGGCAACGGCGACAAGCCAGCGCGGTGTGAGGCGGAGAAAACGAGAAAAAAGTCGTTGACTCTGAATGAGGAAAGCGTAGTATACGCCACCTCGCGACAGCAGGCTGCAAGCCGGTCGCACTGCTCTTTAATAATCAATCAGACAATCTGTGTGGGCACTCGCAGGACGCTTCACTAAAATATTTGTGAAAAGTCTTGAAGAGTGACAACAGTTAATTCATACGAACTAACAGTAAATTCTTTGAGCACGTTTTCTTCGGAAAACACATCAAACTTTAAATTGAAGAGTTTGATCATGGCTCAGATTGAACGCTGGCGGCAGGCCTAACACATGCAAGTCGAGCGGCAGCGGGGGGAAGCTTGCTTCCCCGCCGGCGAGCGGCGGACGGGTGAGTAATGTCTGGGGATCTGCCTGATGGAGGGGGATAACTACTGGAAACGGTAGCTAATACCGCATAACGTCGCAAGACCAAAGTGGGGGACCTTCGGGCCTCACGCCATCGGATGAACCCAGATGGGATTAGCTAGTAGGTGGGGTAACGGCTCACCTAGGCGACGATCCCTAGCTGGTCTGAGAGGATGACCAGCCACACTGGAACTGAGACACGGTCCAGACTCCTACGGGAGGCAGCAGTGGGGAATATTGCACAATGGGGGAAACCCTGATGCAGCCATGCCGCGTGTGTGAAGAAGGCCTTCGGGTTGTAAAGCACTTTCAGCGGGGAGGAAGGCGGTAAGGTTAATAACCTTACCGATTGACGTTACCCGCAGAAGAAGCACCGGCTAACTCCGTGCCAGCAGCCGCGGTAATACGGAGGGTGCAAGCGTTAATCGGAATGACTGGGCGTAAAGCGCACGCAGGCGGTCTGTTAAGTTGGATGTGAAATCCCCGGGCTTAACCTGGGAACTGCATTCAAAACTGACAGGCTAGAGTCTCGTAGAGGGGGGTAGAATTCCAGGTGTAGCGGTGAAATGCGTAGAGATCTGGAGGAATACCGGTGGCGAAGGCGGCCCCCTGGACGAAGACTGACGCTCAGGTGCGAAAGCGTGGGGAGCAAACAGGATTAGATACCCTGGTAGTCCACGCTGTAAACGATGTCGATTTGGAGGTTGTGCCCTTGAGGCGTGGCTTCCGGAGCTAACGCGTTAAATCGACCGCCTGGGGAGTACGGCCGCAAGGTTAAAACTCAAATGAATTGACGGGGGCCCGCACAAGCGGTGGAGCATGTGGTTTAATTCGATGCAACGCGAAGAACCTTACCTACTCTTGACATCCAGCGAAGACTGCAGAGATGCGGTCGTGCCTTCGGGAACGCTGAGACAGGTGCTGCATGGCTGTCGTCAGCTCGTGTTGTGAAATGTTGGGTTAAGTCCCGCAACGAGCGCAACCCTTATCCTCTGTTGCCAGCACTACGGGTGGGAACTCAGGGGAGACTGCCGGTGATAAACCGGAGGAAGGTGGGGATGACGTCAAGTCATCATGGCCCTTACGAGTAGGGCTACACACGTGCTACAATGGCGTATACAAAGAGAAGCGACCTCGCGAGAGCAAGCGGACCTCATAAAGTACGTCGTAGTCCGGATTGGAGTCTGCAACTCGACTCCATGAAGTCGGAATCGCTAGTAATCGTAGATCAGAATGCTACGGTGAATACGTTCCCGGGCCTTGTACACACCGCCCGTCACACCATGGGAGTGGGTTGCAAAAGAAGTAGGTAGCTTAACCTTCGGGAGGGCGCTTACCACTTTGTGATTCATGACTGGGGTGAAGTCGTAACAAGGTAACCGTAGGGGAACCTGCGGTTGGATCACCTCCTTACCGAGCTGAAGTGCCTGCGTGGTGTCCACACAGATTGTCTGATGATAAGAAAGAGTCAAAAGCGTCTTGCGAAGCTGACAAGTGATGTCCCCTTCGTCTAGAGGCCCAGGACACCGCCCTTTCACGGCGGTAACAGGGGTTCGAATCCCCTAGGGGACGCCAGTATGACTGACAGTGGGTGAAAGGCACGGTCAACGCTAACCTAAAACTGATTAGTGATAGTCAGGTTTATGTTATCTGCTCTTTAACAATCCGGAACAAGCTGAAAATTTGAAACGACGGCATATGAGTGTGAATTCATGTGTTGTTCGAGTCTCTCAAAATACTTGCATCCCGAGACACTTTCGGGTTGTGAGGTTAAGCGACTAAGCGTACACGGTGGATGCCTAGGCAGTCAGAGGCGATGAAGGGCGTGCTAATCTGCGAAAAGCGTCGGCAAGGTGATATGAACCGTTATACCCGACGATACCCGAATGGGGAAACCCAGTGTGACTCGTCACACTATCATTAACTGAATCCATAGGTTAATGAGGCGAACCGGGGGAACTGAAACATCTCAGTACCCCGAGGAAAAGAAATCAACCGAGATTCCCCCAGTAGCGGCGAGCGAACGGGGAGGAGCCCAGAACCTGAATCGGCTTGTGTGTCAGTGGAAGCGTCTGGAAAGTCGCACGATACAGGGTGAAAGTCCCGTACACGAAGATGCACAGGCCGTGAGTTCGATGAGTAGGGCGGGACACGTGGTATCCTGTCTGAACATGGGGGGACCATCCTCCAAGGCTAAATACTCCTGACTGACCGATAGTGAACCAGTACCGTGAGGGAAAGGCGAAAAGAACCCCGGCGAGGGGAGTGAAATAGAACCTGAAACCGTGTACGTACAAGCAGTGGGAGCACCTTTTAGGTGTGACTGCGTACCTTTTGTATAATGGGTCAGCGACTTATATTCTGTAGCAAGGTTAACCGCATAGGGGAGCCGCAGGGAAACCGAGTCTTAACTGGGCGTTAAGTTGCAGGGTATAGACCCGAAACCCGGTGATCTAGCCATGGGCAGGTTGAAGGTTGGGTAACACTAACTGGAGGACCGAACCGACTAATGTTGAAAAATTAGCGGATGACTTGTGGCTGGGGGTGAAAGGCCAATCAAACCGGGAGATAGCTGGTTCTCCCCGAAAGCTATTTAGGTAGCGCCTCGTGAATTCATCTCCGGGGGTAGAGCACTGTTTCGGCTAGGGGGCCATCCCGGCTTACCAACCCGATGCAAACTGCGAATACCGGAGAATGTTATCACGGGAGACACACGGCGGGTGCTAACGTCCGTCGTGAAGAGGGAAACAACCCAGACCGCCAGCTAAGGTCCCAAAGTCATGGTTAAGTGGGAAACGATGTGGGAAGGCCCAGACAGCCAGGATGTTGGCTTAGAAGCAGCCATCATTTAAAGAAAGCGTAATAGCTCACTGGTCGAGTCGGCCTGCGCGGAAGATGTAACGGGGCTAAAACCATGCACCGAAGCTGCGGCAGCGACGCTTAGGCGTTGTTGGGTAGGGGAGCGTTCTGTAAGCCGTTGAAGGTGGACTGTGAGGTCTGCTGGAGGTATCAGAAGTGCGAATGCTGACATAAGTAACGATAATGCGGGTGAAAAACCCGCACGCCGGAAGACCAAGGGTTCCTGTCCAACGTTAATCGGGGCAGGGTGAGTCGACCCCTAAGGCGAGGCTGAAAAGCGTAGTCGATGGGAAACAGGTTAATATTCCTGTACTTGGTGTTACTGCGAAGGGGGGACGGAGAAGGCTATGTCATCCGGGCGACGGTTGTCCCGGTTTAAGCGTGCAGGTGGGTGGACCAGGCAAATCCGGTCTGCCGTAACACTGAGGCGTGATGACGAGGTACTACGGTACTGAAGTGACAGATGCCCTGCTTCCAGGAAAAGCCTCTAAGCATCAGGTAACATTGAATCGTACCCCAAACCGACACAGGTGGTCAGGTAGAGAATACTCAGGCGCTTGAGAGAACTCGGGTGAAGGAACTAGGCAAAATGGTGCCGTAACTTCGGGAGAAGGCACGCTGGGCATGGTGAAGTCCCTTGCGGATGGAGCTGAGCCCAGTCGCAGATACCAGCTGGCTGCAACTGTTTAATAAAAACACAGCACTGTGCAAACACGAAAGTGGACGTATACGGTGTGACGCCTGCCCGGTGCCGGAAGGTTAATTGATGGGGTTATCCGTAAGGAGAAGCTCTTGATCGAAGCCCCGGTAAACGGCGGCCGTAACTATAACGGTCCTAAGGTAGCGAAATTCCTTGTCGGGTAAGTTCCGACCTGCACGAATGGCGTAATGATGGCCAGGCTGTCTCCACCCGAGACTCAGTGAAATTGAACTCGCTGTGAAGATGCAGTGTACCCGCGGCAAGACGGAAAGACCCCGTGAACCTTTACTATAGCTTGACACTGAACCTTGAGCCTTGATGTGTAGGATAGGTGGGAGGCTTTGAAGTGTGGACGCCAGTCTGCATGGAGCCAACCTTGAAATACCACCCTTTAATGTTTGATGTTCTAACGTGGACCCGTGAACCGGGTTGCGGACAGTGTCTGGTGGGTAGTTTGACTGGGGCGGTCTCCTCCCAAAGAGTAACGGAGGAGCACGAAGGTTAGCTAATCCTGGTCGGACATCAGGAGGTTAGTGCAAAGGCATAAGCTAGCTTGACTGCGAGAGTGACGGCTCGAGCAGGTGCGAAAGCAGGTCTTAGTGATCCGGTGGTTCTGAATGGAAGGGCCATCGCTCAACGGATAAAAGGTACTCCGGGGATAACAGGCTGATACCGCCCAAGAGTTCATATCGACGGCGGTGTTTGGCACCTCGATGTCGGCTCATCACATCCTGGGGCTGAAGTAGGTCCCAAGGGTATGGCTGTTCGCCATTTAAAGTGGTACGCGAGCTGGGTTTAGAACGTCGTGAGACAGTTCGGTCCCTATCTGCCGTGGGCGCTGGAAGATTGAGGGGGGTTGCTCCTAGTACGAGAGGACCGGAGTGAACGCACCACTGGTGTTCGGGTTGTGATGCCAATTGCATTGCCCGGTAGCTAAGTGCGGAAGAGATAACCGCTGAAAGCATCTAAGCGGGAAACTTGCCCCGAGATGAGTCTTCCCTGGGAACTTGATTCCCCTGAAGGGACGTTCGAGACGAGGACGTTGATAGGCTGGGTGTGTAAGCGTAGCGATACGTTGAGCTAACCAGTACTAATGACCCGGGAGGCTTAACCTTACAACACCGAAGGTGTTTTGGTGAGAGAGACGAGAAAGAATTTGGCTTGTTCGACGGATGGATTCTGATGGTTGTGCGGCGCGGTAGCGTGGGCATGACGGTTGGAATGAAAAGAATTTGCCTGGCGGCGAGAGCGCGGTGGTCCCACCTGACCCCATGCCGAACTCAGAAGTGAAACGCCGTAGCGCCGATGGTAGTGTGGGGTCTCCCCATGCGAGAGTAGGGAACTGCCAGGCATCAAATTGTGGTGTAAGAAAACACCGGTTATCGGATTGACTCCTCTGATAACGTACAGAATCGGTGGTGCGGTAGTTCAGTCGGTTAGAATACCGGCCTGTCACGCCGGGGGTCGCGGGTTCGAGTCCCGTCCGCACCGCCAACATATAAAAGCCCTGAGCATAAGCTCGGGGCTTTTTGCTATTTTCCCTGCTCATCATTCTCTGACTGACGCTGGCGATCGTTTTTAACTCGTAATCGATCTTTTCAAAGCTATCATCTGCCGCATTACATGCTATTCGATCTTGATACCGAATTTTTCATCTGACGAGTTATACCCATTGAAACTCGAAGATAAAAACCCTATAACGATTAACAGTTCATCGGTTATAAGCAGGAACAATGTGCGTAAGAAAACCTATGCCATGAGGTACGTTGCCGGACAGCCTGTTGAACGTATCTTTCAGCCTGCGGCAATGCATTATTTAAAACAGCAGCCTGCATCTTCGGGTCCTCTGATGCCAACGGAGGATCGCTTGCGGGTGATGGTGTGGAATATTTTTAAACAACAGCGTACGAATTGGCTCTCGGTCCTGAAAGGTTTTGGCGAGAACACCCAGTTGATGCTGTTGCAGGAAGCACAATCAAGTCCTGAACTGATTCGTTTTGCCACTACGCATTATCTTTCTGCCGAACAGGTACCCGCTTTTATTCTTCCCTCTCACCCTTCTGGTGTGATGACGTTATCATCTGCACAACCTATGTATTGTTTTCCGTTGCGCGAGAGAGAGCCGTTGATTCGTCTGGCTAAATCAGCGCTGATCACTGTGTATTCACTGAGCGATGGGCGTTTATTGATGGTCATAAATATTCATGCTGTCAATTTTAGCCTGGGTGTTGAGGCTTATACAAAACAGCTGGAAACTATTGGCGAACAGTTGAAGCGCCATAACGGACCAGTGGTGATGGCGGGGGACTTTAATGCCTGGAGCCAGCCCAGAGTGAGCGCGCTTTATCGGTTTGCCCATCGAATGGGGCTTGGAGAGGTGGTGTTTTCTGACGATCAGCGGCGCCGCGCATTTGGCCGTCCGTTGGATTTCGTCTTTTATCGCGAGCTGGGGGTGGCAAATTCGTCGGTGCTGGTTACCGACGCATCCGATCATAACCCTTTGCTGGTGGAATTCGATGTTTCCTGAGCTCCTGCTGCACCAATAAATATCCTCCGGCATAGCCGGAGGTTTTTCAGATGCGCCTATAAGGCTCTGTTACCAGCCGCGCCCTAACAGGCGCATACGATCTGACATTTGCATCAAACTTCGTTACTTACGGCCCGTAAACGGGCTACCCGGATAAGGGATCGACAACTGCTCTCCCATTTTATCCTCTTCAAGCTGGTGCTTTATGTATTCCTGTATCTTCGCCGTGTTCTTCCCTACCGTATCTACGTAATATCCCCGGCACCAGAACTCCCTGTTCCTGTATTTGAATTTCAGATCTCCAAACTGCTCATAAAGCATCAGACTGCTTTTCCCTTTCAGATATCCCATAAAGCCGGATACGCTCATTTTGGGCGGGATTTCCACAAGCATATGGATATGATCTGCGCAGCATTCCGCTTCCAGAATACGTACGTTTTTCCACTCACACAGCTTTCTTAAAATGCTGCCTATCGCCAGGCGTTTCTCCCCGTAGAACGCCTGTCTTCGGTATTTTGGCGCAAAAACTATGTGATATTTACAGTTCCATCGGGTGTGCGCTAAGCTCTTTTCGTCCCCCATTGGGACCCCCTTTTGATTTCTTGTTGAACTTTTGCAGTTGCCAGACCGCAAGGTGTTTTAACAAATCAAAAGGGGTTTTGATAACTGGCTCAAAGCTGGAAGCTTTACGGAACCCCCAGCCTAGCTGGGGGTTTTCTATAGACAATAAAAAAACCGCCGTAAATGGCGGTTTTTTACTTACAAGTATCAGGAGTCCGGTGATTGTCTGTTGGTGACATAAAGTGTCAGCCTGTCGCCTGGCTGGAGGTTGGCATCTTTGATGACCGTATTCCAGCGCATGACATCAGCAATGTTAACGCCATGGCGTTTGGCAATGCTTGCCAGCGAATCACCTTTGCGAACCTGATAAACAATCGAGTTCGACTTGTTGTTGCTTGCTACGACACCGGCCGTCACGGGCACCGTTGCTTTGGCAACCTGCAATGTTTGACCCACCTTCAGAGCGCTGCCCTTGAGGCGGTTCCAGCTTTGCAGATCCTGCGTGCGGACATTCATTCGTTTGGCGATGCTTGATAACGTATCACCTGCGCGAACTTTGTATCCTACAGAGCGAGTCGCGACCGCCGGTTGCGCGGCTTTAGCCGGTTGGACAGCGGCAATGTCACCGTCTGCCAGCGAGTCTTTCAACTGTCCCACATGAGACTTGGGTACCATAATGTAATGCGGCCCATTTGGCGCAGTAACATCACGTGTGTAACCCGTGTTGTAGCTCTTCAGCTTGGTGACAGATAATCCCGCCAGTTCAGCTGCTTGCGTCAACTCCATCTGCTGACCCAGATCTACTCGCGCCAGGGCGCGGTTTTCATTGGGCTTAGGCAGCTCAACTCCATATTTTTTGCTGTGCTTGAGAATATCGCTCAGCGCCAACATCTTGGGTACATAGGTTGACGTTTCATACGGCAACGCCAGCGCCCAATAATTAGTTGGACGGCCTTTCGCTTTATTCGCTTTCACCGCTTGCATGATTCGCCCTTCACCCGCGTTGTAGGCAGCCACGGTTAGTAACCAATCGCCGTCAAACATGCGGTTCAGGCGCTGCATCATATCCAATGCAGCGGTCGTGGATGCAACAACATCACGACGTCCGTCATACCATTGGGTATGTTTCAACCCATAATTGCGCCCGGTGCCAGGAACAATCTGCCAAAGCCCTACGGCGTTGGATGATGACCTGGCGTTTGGGTCAAAAGCGCTCTCCACTATGGGTAGCAGTACCAGTTCCATCGGCATCTTACGTTCTTTAATCTGCCCGACTATCCAGTACATGTACGGCTCTGCCCGTAATGTTACATCGTGGAGATAGCTCTTATTTTTTAAGTAACGCTGTTTTTGCTCGCGGATCCGGGTGTTTTCCGGAACCTCCATCTTCAGCTCGTCGCCAATGAAGTTCCACAGATCTCGTTGCGCGATGCTGTCATCATCCAGCCACCGCGCACCGGTCTCTCGACCATCTGTGTACTTTCCTGCTTCACTTTGACCTGCCGAAGACAGACTCTGTGCATGCTGTCTGGGTTGGGAGGTGTCATTAGGCGGCACCTGGCAACCGGTCAGCACGACTGAGGCGATAAATATCGCTTTAGTCTTCATATCTGTGTCAATAGTTGCTTAAAAGACAAACAATGATACTTTGATTGGCAATTCAGTACAACAAAAACCGTCAGAATCGGTCTTTCATGGCGCGTAAGTGCGCAAAAATCTGCCAATCACCCTTGTGGTCCGTATTAATGGACAATTTTCTTTGCAAATCAATGTCATGGTAACGTAAAAAAATATTTATTCTTCGTTCCCGCCCCAGTGTGGAAGGGAGGGATGATTCTCCTTTTTTACGTAATTGCCTGATTTTAAGTAGATAATCATGGATATTCGCATCTTCTGGCCAAACGTGGTGCGCGAACTCCAGATTGGATAATGTGTACTCGTGTGCACAACATACTTGGGTTTCATCGGGTAAATCAGCCAACTTGATCAATGATTCGAACATTTGTTGTGCTGTACCTTCAAAAATGCGACCGCACCCAGCAGAAAATAATGTATCGCCACAGAACAGATATGGGCGGCTATGATACGCGATATGTCCTGCGGTGTGCCCGGGCACGGAAAAAATAGAAAATTCCGAGCCGGCCGCAGTAATTACGTCGCCTTCCTGTACTGTATGTGTCGCGCCACACGGTTTGGTTTCCTGTGGGCCGTAAATTTGTATGCCGGGGTAGTGTTCCGCCAGTTGGCGAACGCCGCCAGTATGATCATTATGGTGATGGGTCAACAGAATGGCGACAGGGAACAGCTTGTGATCTTCCAACGCCTGTAGCACGGGTGCGGCTTCGCCCGGATCCACAATCACGCATTGCTTTTCATCGTTGGCCAGTAGCCAGATGTAGTTGTCTTTGAAGGCCGGTACACTGATAAGATTCATGCTGCATCCTCATTTTTTGCGATTAGCCTGCGGAAGATACTAAAACATGAAGCCAGCACAAACATCCCAGAAGATCGTAGCGCCTGATAGTTGGGAGGCGATTCCCTGGGGAGAGTACTATCTTCATACGCTGAATTCGGCGCTGTCCCCGTGGTGGAGTCGGATATTTGGATTCCACCTGCTGAAAATCGGCCGGTTGAGTACGGCGATTGACAGCCAGACGTGTACGATTCCGCATCAGGTCAACGTCAGCCGGGAGCCGCAAGCGGCGCATGTCATGGCGGATCCTTACCAGCTTCCGTTTGTCGAGAAGTCGGTGGATGCCTGTCTGCTGGCTCATGTGCTGGCTTATTCTGCCGATCCTCACCGGATTGTACGCGAGGTGGACCGGATCTTGATTAACGATGGCTGGATCATCATCAGCGGGTTCAACCCGGTCAGTCTGGTTGGTCTGGGGCGTCTGGTGCCCGGTATGCGCCGGCGTCAGCCGTATTGCAGCCGGATGTTCAGCCAGATGCGTGTGATGGACTGGCTAAGCCTGCTGAATTACGAGATTGTGCATCATAACAGTTTGCAGGTGCTGCCCTGGCGTCAGCCCGGCCAGGGCAAGTGGAACAATACGCTGCCGCTGCTGGGATGTCTGAACCTGATTGTCGCGCGCAAACGCACGATTCCGCTGACCATGACGCCGTCCAAAACCCTGCTGAGGAAATCACCGCTGAATCGCCCGGTCGGGGCGACGAAAAGCTATCGTTATCGGCATGATTGAACGTCAGTCAGGGGGGCTCGTTACGGTAAGGCTACTCCGGCTGATAGCCGGTGTCATCAAGCGTGGGTGCGCTGGCAGCCTGGCGGGCCAGTTCATCACAGCGTTCGTTTTCCGGATGGCCTGCATGGCCTTTCACCCATTGCCAGTGCAGGGTATGACGCTGAATAGCCTGATCCAGCCGTTGCCACAGGTCGACGTTTTTCACTGGTTTTTTATCCGCGGTTTTCCAGCCGCGCTTTTTCCAGTTATGGATCCAACTGGTAATGCCCTGGCGGACGTACTGGCTGTCGGTAGTGATGGTTACCTCGCAAGGTGTGGTCAGGGTTTCCAGCGCGACGATTGCCGCCATCAATTCCATCCGGTTATTGGTGGTGAGCCGGTAGCCTGCGCTGAGGGGTTTTTCGTGTTGCTTGTAACGCAGCAGCGCCCCGTATCCACCTGGACCGGGATTGCCGAGACAGGATCCGTCGGTGAAAATCTCTACCTGTTTTAGCATCTCTGGTAGACTCTTATTCATGGTCAA
Source organism: Dickeya sp. Secpp 1600 (assembly GCF_003049805.1). Classification (NCBI taxonomy): domain Bacteria; kingdom Pseudomonadati; phylum Pseudomonadota; class Gammaproteobacteria; order Enterobacterales; family Pectobacteriaceae; genus Dickeya; species Dickeya sp. Secpp 1600. The sequence goes on along the minus strand of NZ_CP023484.1, from coordinate 3,845,894 downwards.
AAGTACAAGTCTGACATAAACGAAACCGATGAGCACTGTAATTACACGACAAATCGTTCTTGATACTGAAACCACCGGTATGAATAAACTGGGGGTTCATTATGAAGGGCACAAGATTATTGAGATCGGTGCGGTCGAGGTGGTGAACCGTCGTCTGACCGGGCGCCACTTCCATGTCTACCTCAAACCGGACCGGTTGGTGGATCCGGAGGCCTATAACATTCATGGCATCAGTGATGAATTCCTGGCGGATAAGCCGACTTACGGCGATGTCGTCGATGATTTTCTCGATTTCATCCGCGGCGCCGAGCTGGTGATCCATAACGCGGCGTTCGATATCGGCTTTATGGACTATGAGTTTCGCTTACTGAAGCGCGATATCCCGAAAACCGAGACGTTCTGCACCATTACCGACAGCCTGCTGATGGCGCGCCGGTTATTTCCCGGCAAACGTAATAACCTGGATGCGTTGTGCGATCGTTACCAGATAGATAACAGCAAGCGTACGCTACACGGCGCGTTACTCGATGCCGAAATTCTGGCCGAAGTTTATCTGGCGATGACCGGCGGTCAAACGTCGCTGGCCTTTTCGATGGAGGGCGATACCCAGCAGCAGGCGGCGCAAGCGGAAACCATCCAGCGCATTTCACGCCCGGCATCGGCTCTGGCGGTGTTGTATGCCAGTGACGAAGAACTGGTGGCGCATGAGCAACGTCTGGATTTGATTGTGAAAAAAGGCGGCAGTTGCCTGTGGCGTAACTGAGTTTATGGTCTTTGATCACAAAGGCGGCGCTGCGCTGAAAATGTAAGCAAACAGAAGCAGTTAGTGATAAAAAGCATTGACGCAACCGATGGCGCCCCGTAGTATGCACCTCGCTCACTGAGCACAGCGCGGTGCGGTAGTTCAGTCGGTTAGAATACCGGCCTGTCACGCCGGGGGTCGCGGGTTCGAGTCCCGTCCGCACCGCCAACCATTCCGAAGCCCTGAATCATCTGATTCGGGGCTTCTTCGTTTCCGGGCCTCAGAAATCCCAGTCTTCGTCTTCGGTTTCCACCGCTTTGCCAATCACATAGGATGAGCCTGCCCCGGAGAAGAAATCGTGATTTTCCTCTGCGCCCGGCGACAGGGCGGCCAGAATAGCCGGATTGACGTCGGTCATGCTGGCGGGAAACAGCGCTTCATAGCCCAGATTCATCAGCGCTTTGTTGGCGTTATAGTGCAGGAACTTCACTACATCATCGCTCCAGCCGACGCCGTCATACAGTTCGTGGGTGTAATCCACTTCATTGTCGTACAGAGTTTGCAGCAAATCGTAGGCGAAGGCCTGCAAATCCCGTTGTTGTTGCGTACCCACGTGTTTTAACCCCTGCTGGTATTTGTAGCCGATATAATACCCGTGCACCGCTTCGTCGCGGATGATGAGGCGAATCAGGTCGGCGGTATTGGTCAGCCGGCCGCGGCTGGCCCAGTACATCGGCAGGTAAAAACCGGAGTAAAACAGGAAGGACTCCAGAAAGACGCTGGCGATTTTCTTTTTCAGCGGGTCGTCATGCTGGTAATGCGAAAGGATCAGCGCCGCCTTGTTTTGCAACGGCTGGTTGCGTTCGCTCCAGCTATAGGCGTCGTCCACTTCGCTGGTCAGACACAGGGTGGAAAAGATGGCGCTGTAAGAGCGGGCGTGGACCGCTTCCATAAACCCGATGTTGGAGAGCACGGCCTCCTCATGCGGCGTCAACGCATCGGCCATCAGCGCAGGGGCGCCCTGAGTATTCTGCAATGTATCCAGCAGCGTCAGGCCGGTAAACACGCGCAGCGTGAGTTGACGTTCGATATCGCTCAATTGCGCCCAGGATGGCATATCGTTGGACAGCGCGATTTTTTCCGGCAGCCAGAAATTGGTGGTCAGCCGGTTCCAGACCTCCAGATCCTTGTCATCCTGCGGGCGATTCCAGTTAATGGCCTTCAGGGGCGAAAGCGGACTCATGCAGTTATCTCCGTTGTTCATGTGGTGCAGCAGCGTGTATTAGAGCGAGCAGGACACACAGCCCTGAATCTCGGTGCCTTCCAGCGCTTTTTGGCGCACGCGAATGTAGTACAGGGTCTTGATGCCTTTTTTCCAGGCGTAGATCTGCGCTTTGTTGATATCGCGGGTGGTGGCGGTATCGGGGAAAAATAGCGTCAGCGACAGCCCCTGATCGACATGACGGGTCGCCACGGCATAGGTGTCGATGATTTTCTCCGGGCCGATTTCATAGGCATCCTGATAAAAGCGTTGGTTGTCGTTGGTCATGTACGGTGCAGGGTAATAAACTCGCCCCAGTTTGCCTTCCTTGCGAATTTCGATGCGCGAAACAATCGGGAGGATGCTCGCCGTAGCATGATTGATATAGGAAATCGAACCGGTGGGCGGCACCGCCTGCAGGTTTTGATTGTAGAGCCCGTGGCGCATCACCTGCGCTTTCAGTGTCAGCCAGTCTTCCCGTAAGGGAAGCGCAATGCCGGCGGAAGCGAACAGGTCACGCACGCGTCCCGTGGCCGGTTGCCACTCCTGCGACAGATAACGATCAAAAAATGCGCCGCTGGCGTACTGCGAATCAGCGAAACCGGCGAAGGTTTGGTTATGCTCCTGTGCCAGCAGGCTGGAGGTGTGCAAGGCGTGATACGTCACGGCATAAAAATAGAGGTTGGTAAAATCCAGCGCCTCTTCCGAACCGTAAAACAGCCCTTCACGCGCCAGATAGCCGTGCAGGTTCATCTGCCCGAGCCCGATGGCGTGAGACTCAGTATTGCCGTTGGCGATAGACGGCACCGCGCCGATATGGCTCATATCAGACACGGCTGTCAGCGCCCGCACGGCAATTTCCACTGAACGGGCCAGGTTGCCGCCATCCATCACCCGGGCAATATTGAGCGACCCGAGGTTACAGGAAATGTCCTTCCCGACCTGACGATAATTCAAATCTTCCTGATACTCGCTGGCGCGGCTGACCTGCAGAATCTCCGAGCACAGGTTGCTCATGGTGATGCGCCCGGCCACCGGGTTGTGGCGGTTCACGGTATCTTCGAACATCAGGTAGGGATAACCGGATTCAAACTGGATCTCGGCCAGCGTCTGGAAAAACTGACGGGCGTTGATGGCCCACTTGCGAATCCCGGGGTGACTGACCAACTCGTCGTATTTTTCGCTGACGCTGATTTCCGACAGCGGCATGCCATACACCCGCTCAACGTCATAGGGTGAAAACAGGTGCATATCCTGATTGGCGCGGGCCAGCCGCAGTGTAATATCCGGAATGACCACCCCCAGCGACAGGGTTTTGATGCGAATTTTTTCGTCGGCGTTTTCCCGGCGAGTATCAAGAAAGCGCAGGATATCCGGATGATGGGCATGCAGATAAACCGCTCCGGCCCCTTGCCGGGCGCCGAGCTGATTGGCGTAGGAAAAGGCGTCTTCCAGCATTTTCATGATGGGGATGATGCCGGATGACTGGTTTTCGATGCGTTTTATCGGCGCGCCGGTTTCACGGATGTTGGTCAGCATAAAGGCTACGCCGCCGCCGCGTTTGGAGAGCTGCAGCGCGGAATTGACCGCCCGGCCGATGGACTCCATGTTGTCCTCAATACGCAGCAGAAAGCAGGACACCAGCTCGCCGCGCTGCTGTTTGCCGCAATTGAGGAAGGTCGGCGTGGCAGGCTGGAAACGACCGCTCATCATTTCATCCACCAGTTGGCGCGCCAGTTGGACGTCGCCCCGCGCCAGCGTCAGCGCCACCATGCAGACCCGATCGTCATAGCTTTCCAGATACTGGCTGCCGTCGAAGGTTTTCAGCGCATAGCTGGTGTAAAACTTGAAGGCGCCCAAAAAGCTCTGGAACTGGTAGCGATGTTTGGCCGCGCGCTGGAACAGATCGGCGATGAAGTCAGGCTGGTAGCGCGTCAGCACCTGGGGTTCGTAATACCCTTCCTGTTGCAGCCAGCGCAGTTTCTCTTCCAGAGACGGGAAGCGGCGGGTGCGCGGCAGCACGTGATCGCGGAAATAGGCCTGAATCGCCTGTCGATCCTGTTCAAACTGAATACGGCCATCGGCGTCATAAATGTTCAGCATGGCGTTGAGCGCATGGTAATCCAGCTGGCTGGAAGGCGCTTCGGTCAGGAATTCTGCTGTAGCCAAAATTGGGTCACTCCTCTGCGTACGTTGTCTACATCTTCCGGGGTGCCAGACAGCTCAAAGCGGTAAAGGCAGGGAACCTGGCATTTGGCGGCGATAATGTCGCCGGCGATGGCGTAGGCGGCGCCAAAGTTACGGTTCCCGGCGGCGATGACGCCGCGCAGCAACGCACGGCGCGATGATTGGTTCAGAAAGTGGATGACCTGACGGGGCACCGCGCCGTGTGTACTGCCGCCGCCGTAGCTGGGCACCACCAGAATGTAGGGGCTGGCGATATCCGGCATTGGCGCTTCGGCCTGCAGTGGTATCCGCATCGCCGGCAACCCCAGACGACCGACGAACCGATGCGTGTTTTCCGACTGGCTGGAGAAATAGATGATCGGATTCATCATCGTTGTCTCAGGCTGTGACGGCGCGCAGCGAGCGGAGTTTATCCGGGCGGAAACCACACCAGTGCGCCCCGTTGGTCTCCACCACCGGCACCTGACGGTAGCCGAGCGCCAGTACATGTTCCCGCGCCTGCTCATCGCTGGAGATATCGATCTTGCGGTAGGTCACGCCATAGCTATCCAGCGTGCGGCAGGTAGCGTCGCATTGGGGGCAGTCTGCTTTGCTATAAACGCTAATGATCATGATTCGTATTTACCTTTGTCATCGAAAGTGAGAGAGTCAGGGCGCTTTTGGGGGAGCCGGTTTTCAATGCATAGTTCAATACATGGTTCAATGCATACGGGCGAACCGTTGCTGTCCGTCTCGCAATAAATACTAGATATTGTGTTTTAAAATATCAACCACGCAATATATAGAGGTTTTGGCAAAGTGAACCTGGGAAAGGAATTGGTCGGCGAAGGAAACCTGAGGGCGGGCGCCCTCAGGTGAATGGTCAAACGGTCGCGATGTTTCTGCCGTAATAGATCTCCTGCATCTCTCGATACAGCAAATCGGTAATACGTTTGCGCTCTTCCGGGCTCAGTTCTTGCGGACTAACGTTAAACAGGTAGTGCTTCAGGTCGAAATCCTTCAGCAGCATTTTGGTGTGAAAAATGTTTTCCTGGTAAACGTTTACGTCCATCAGGTGATAGAGCGATTTTATGTCGTCAGACATGAAGTTCTGAATCGAATTGATTTTGTGGTCGATGAAATGCTTGACGCCGTTGATGTCGCGGGTAAAACCGCGCACACGGTAATCGATGGTCACGATGTCCGATTCCAGCTGATGAATCAGATAGTTGAGCGCTTTGAGCGGCGAAATGACCCCACAGGTAGATACTTCGATATCCGCACGGAAGGTGCACAGGCCGCCGCCGGGGTGGCTTTCCGGATAGGTGTGTACGCAGATATGGCTCTTGTCGAGATGCGCGACGACGGAGTTCGGTAGCGGGCCGGGATGTTCGGAGGTATCCACGTCGCGTGGGTCCATCGGTTCCTCGCTGACCAGAATAGTGACGCTGGCGCCCTGTGGTTCATAATCCTGGCGGGCAATATTCAAAATGTTGGCGCCAATGATGGAACAGGTTTCACTCAGGATTTCTGTCAGACGGTTCGCATTGTACTGCTCATCAATGTACGCGATATAGCCATCGCGGTCGGCAGGCGTTTTGGCGTAACAGATATCGTAGATACAAAAACTCAGGCTTTTGGTCAGATTGTTAAAGCCATGTAGTTTCAGCTTTTGCAATTTAATTCACCCCCTTATGGATGCCGTGGTCAGCGGGCGGCTGACAGGGCATTCAGTAAATATTGCGGCAGGGCAAAGCTGCCGGTATGAATGGCCGGATTGTAATAACGGCATTCGATTCCCGCGGCGTCGAACCGCTGCTGCAGGCTATTTTGATCGATCGTACGCAATGCCGGGTTGTTGCTGGCCCAGGCAAAGGTCATGATTCCGCCGTAGTAAGTCGGAATGGCGGTCTGATAAAAACTGACGTCGCTGAAATAGCGGCTCAGTTTCTGATGGCTGTTGACCGCTTCATCCTGCTGCAGGAAGCAGACGCCGTTCTGCGCCACGAAGATTCCCCCGTCGTTCAGGCAGCGTGCGCATCCCTGATAAAAGTCCGAGGTAAACAGACTTTCGCCGGGGCCGATAGGATCGGTGCAGTCGGAAATGATGATATCGAACTTTTCCTGACAGGCGTTGACGAAGTTAACACCGTCGTCAATCACCAGACGAAAGCGCGGGTCATCGTAGGCGCCGGCGCTGTGGTTGGGCAGATACTGACGGCAGAACGCCACCACGCCGGCATCGATTTCCACCATCGTGATCTGTTCCAGGTTACGGTGGCGGCAGACTTCGCGCAGCATGCCGCCGTCGCCGCCGCCGATGATCAGCACGCGTTTAGCGTTGCCGTGGGCCAGCAGCGGAACATGGGTCATCATTTCGTGATAGATGAACTCGTCGCGTTCGGTGGTCTGCACTACGCCATCCAGCGCCATAATCCGGCCCAGCGCGGCGTTTTCGAAGATGATCAGATCCTGATGGTCGGTTTTTTCATGATAGAGCACCTGGTCTATCGAAAAGTACTGACCAAAGTTGGCATGCAGGGTCTCATACCAAATTTCTTTCTGGGACATGTTAGGGCTTCCTCCGCGATAACAGCCATGAAAATTGGCGCGCTATGATAGCTAACTCTCATGGTGCTTGCACGGTCAAATTTCACGCAATGCGGAGGATTTTACGCTTTACTGAGTATTCGCGAGTAAACTTAGCGAATTTCGTGCCAGATACTGGCATTTCTTCGGGGTGGGGATGGCGATGCCGCTCAGGTCGCGGTAACTGGCTTCGCCAAGGGCGATCATATCGAACTGATTGTAGTTGCTCAAATCCCAGCGATTTTGCTGGGCAAAGATCACCAGCGCCCGGCGGATTTGCTCGTTGGGGAGATCTTTGTAACCACAGTTGTTTTTCAGATAAACAAAAATGGCGGTCAGATCGGCGAGGTCTTCAGCCTCGAAATCATTCAATGCCTTACTGGCGGAGGAGAAGCCCAACAGCGAAAGCAGGAGCAGCACCAGCGCGGAATGTTTCATAATTCAACCTGTTTCATCTTTCATCAGATGACGTTATCACAGTTACCGGCCCGGATTTCAAGTTTTATTAAGATCAGCGTGATATCCGCAAGAGGCGAAGAACCGCGCCGGGCGGGGCAAACGGAGGGGTGTATGTTCAATGGCGCAATTACCGGCTATTTATCAGCGATTGACACCATGACGCCAGCGTCTGGCTTTGATATTAATAGTGCAGTTTAAATTTATCTCACGATTTCTCATGACTTCAGGTATCTGGCGCATCAGTAGTGTGCTGTTGGCAGGAATACTTCTATTCCCGCTGGTAACCATGGTCGGGATGGCGTTGTCCGCTCCTGGCGACGCGGTGTCGGCGCTATGGCATGCTCTGCCCGTTTATGGCACGAACTCGCTGATGCTGGTGGCGGGCTGCGTGCTGTTCAGCCTGCTGTTTGCGTTGCCGCTGGCCTGGCTGATGTCGCGCTACCGTTTCGCCGGTCAGGTGTGGCTGCATCGCGCGCTGTTGCTGCCGCTGGCGATGCCCGGTTATCTGCTGGCTGCGGTCTATGGCGACGCGCTGGGGTACGAAGGGCCGGTCAAGCAAACGCTGTACGCCCTGTCGTTTGATACGGACGTTGCGCCCCAGACATTCTGGCAACAGGCGCTGATGGTGGCGTGCGCCAGCCTGTGTCTGGCGCTGGTGCTGTTTCCGTATGTCTACCTGCTGGTTCGAACGGCGCTGATGTCGCAACCGGTCAGTCTGCAACAGGCTGCCCGGCTGATGAACCAGACCCGCGCTCAGGTATTCTGGCGTGTCGTTTTTCCCATGGCCCGCCCGGCGATCGCGCTGGGTATGGTGCTGATGGCGTCGGAAGCGCTCGGCGATTACGGTATTTCCGCTTACTTCTCTTTGCAAACGATCACCACGGCCGGTCTGGACCTGTGGCGCGACAAGGCGCAGCACGGTACGGCGGCATTATTGATGTCGTTGCTGTTGCCGCTGGTGTTCCTGATCTGGTTTCAGGCGCGTCGCAGCCGCGCCCGTCAGTTGCGTTACCAGAAAAACTGCGGAATATGCCCGAACAACTTGCCGGTGCTGCACGGGTGGCCGCGTTTTCTGACGATGCTGTTTGGTGGCGCACTGGTGGTGATTGCGTTTGTGGTGCCGGTCGGTCGGATGGTGGGGTGGGCGATAGTGTCCGAAGCGCCAATCTGGAGTTTGCCGTTTTTGCTGGCGTTTACCAGTAGCTTCATGGCGGCCTCCTGCGCGATGTTGCTGGTGATTGGGCTGGCGGTGGTGTGTACGTTTGATTTCCAGGCAATCGGCAATCCCGCTTACCGTAACCCGCTGCGCTGGCTGAATCTCAATCGGTTATTGCCCTCAACGGCGTTGGGTATGGGCCTGCTGGTGCCGTTTCTGGGGCTGGATGCCTGGCGCGCCACGGCCGGCGGTGTGGTGGACGACCCCTGGGCGGGGTCAGTGCTGGTGCTGATTCTGGCTTACTGCATGCGTTTTAGCGGTTTGCTGATTGACCGGTTGCAAGTCCGTATGTCCCGTCTGTCGGGGGCCATGACTCATGTCAGCCAGTCGCTTGGCTATACGCCGGCCCTGCAGGTGCTGTGGGTTTATCTGCCGCAGTTGCGTCACTGCATGATTGTCGGCGTATTGCTGGTGTTTACCGAAAGCCTGCGTGAGCTGAATGCATCGCTGTTGTTGCAGCCGTTTGAAGTGGAAACCATGGCGACCTATGTGTTCCGCTTCATGATGGATGAACGGCTGCCGCTGGTGGCGACCCCCGCGCTGATGCTGGTGGGCGTGGGGATGATCCCGCTGTTTGGGATAACCCGATTGATGAGAATGGAAGGATAGGTAAGTTATGGCGACCCCGGAGATACTAACGATAGCCTCGCTCAGTTGCCGCTATCCGCAACTTTCCGTGCTGGAAAACGTGAGTTTTTCGGTGCATGAAGGCGAAATGGTGTGCCTGCTTGGGGCCAGCGGCGATGGTAAAACTACGCTGCTGAAATCGATAGCGGGTCTGCTGCCGCAGGAACAAGGCAGAATAGTCATCGCCGGTCAGAAGGCGGACTCCCTGGCGCAGGGCGCCGAGTCATCGCCGCGCGTCGTGGGGATGGTGTTTCAGGATGATGTGCTGTTTCCCCATCTGACGGTCATGGAGAACATTACCTTCGGGCTGCGCGGCAGGTCATCGGAAGAGGTCAGCACTCTGGCGATGGATGCGGTAGGGTTGATGCAACTGGAAACCTTTACCCGGTGTTATCCTCATGAACTGTCCAGAGAGCAGAATCAACGGGCGGCGCTGGCCCGTGCGCTGGCGTGCCAGCCTAAACTGTTGCTGCTGGATGAGCCTTTTTCCTCCGTTGACAGCCAAATCCGTTACCGCTTGATCAGCGAGCTGCGCCAGATTCTGCGGCAGCGTCAGATCGCCACGCTGTTTGCGACATCCGATCGGGAAGACGCCTTCGCCTTCGCCGATCACCTGATCCTGATCCATGACGGCGGTATTGTGCAGCAGGGGTTTTCCGCCGATCTCTACTACCGGCCGGTCAATCGTTATGTGGCAAGTTTTATGGGCAACACCAATTACCTGCCGGTGAAGATCAGCGGTGACCGTCAATGGCAGAGTTTTCTCGGCGAGCATCAGGCGACGCGAGCGTTGAAACTGCCGCATGGCGCACGTTATGACTGGCTGGTTCGTCCGCAGGAAATTGCGCTGGCGCTGGATGAGGAAGGCTCGGGCGTAATCGAAGATCGGTTGTTTATGGGAACCAGCAATTTTTACCGCGTCCGGGTCAATGAGCTGGAGCTTCAGGTGCAAAGCGGCAACTGGTTTGAACCGGGGCAGCCGGTCCGGCTCAGTATTCGCACCGATCAACCGGTTCTGTTTCCGCCGGAAACGGCGATCGGTTCGCAGGAGTAGCGGGCGTCAGGCCCGCCTCGTCCGTCGAACGCCGGGAGCGCCTGCTAACGACCTTGTTCAACACAGGCGCTCACCGTTCTGCTTTTTTCTCCGGGCTACCGGCATGGTCATCAATGCTTCGGTACTATCAGTTTCAGTACTATCAATTTCAGTACTATCACACGCGATGCTATTTGGCTGCATTCGGCGCGTGTGGTTCAGGCTGAGGCATGGGGGGAATTTCCCGCACGCTGATGCTGACTTCATAGGTTTTGCCATTGCCTTGCGGCACATTGGCGACTAGCTTGTTGACGGCTTGCACCGGGTCGGTCGCCTGCAGCGACGCCTGGTACAGCGCAGGCATCGGCGGCGGGAATCCGGGCGGTGGTGGAAATGCGCCGGGTTTGCTGAATGCCGGCGGCTCGGCGCCTTCCGGATGAGCGGAGGCCACGGATACGGCGGAAATCAGAGAAATACCGGCGATAAGCGCTGCAGTACGGCAAATTTTCGATAGTGATGTCATGTTACACCTCTCCATAGGTTGGTCATGACATATGAAAAACCTTGTACTGATGCAGCGCAACGCGTTTTACCCTCTTTTATCTGCCGATAACGAAATCCTGACTCTCTTGCGAATACGTTGATATTTTCACCACACTCGGCAAACCTCTCGCAGACCTCAACGCTCCAGCGCGAGAAAGTCGCCCGCCAGAATGTGCCAGGCGCTGGGGTGGGCTTCAAAGCCGATTTTGGGGTAATAATCCACGGCCTGAGGCGCGGCAATCAGAATCAGACGACACTGTGGTTTGAGCTGCTGTACGGTATGCGCGATAAGCTGACGACCGATGCCGCCATGCTGACAAGTTTCATCCACCGCCAGGTCGGACAGGTAGCAGCAAAAGTGATAATCCGTCACGCTGCGCGCCACGCCCACCAGTTCATCGCCGCGCCATGCCGTCACCAGCAGGTCCGTTTCGGTTAGCATGCCCGCAAGGGTATCCCGCTGATCCAGCGGTCGTCTCGGGCCCAGCGAGGTTCGGTTTAGCAGATGGATAAACTGATCGACATTGATGGGATCATTCACTTTATAGGTGATGGCGCTGTCAGCCATTGAAGACGATAAGGATGTCATGCTCTCTCCGCTAGTGGGGTGGGTGAACCCAGGCTTTCTGTTATACTGCGCGCCGTGATGAATTGCGGCACAGCCTGGCTGTGTGTCAGCATCGGAGTATGGCCCCAGAGGCCGATACTGGATACCTTTTTTCTGTGAGTTGTCAGTATGATGAAACATACGGTGGACGTCATGATCTCCGAGCGGGAGGTCAAGGCGCGGGTGGCCGAACTCGGACGCCAAATCAGCGAGCATTACCGCAACAGCGGCAGCGACATGGTGCTGGTGGGACTGCTGCGCGGCTCCTTTGTGTTTATGGCCGATCTGTGCCGCGCCATTGACCTTTCCCACGAGGTGGATTTTATGACCGCCTCCAGTTACGGCGGCGGCATGAACTCGTCGCGCGACGTGAAGATTCTGAAGGATCTGGATGAAGATATCCGCGGCAAAGACGTGCTGATTGTCGAAGATATCATTGACTCCGGCAATACCCTGAGCAAGGTGCGGGAAATTCTGCAACTGCGCGAGCCGAAGTCGCTGGCCATTTGTACGTTGCTGGATAAGCCGTCACGCCGTGAAGTTCAGGTACCGGTAGAATGGGTTGGTTTTTCCATCCCTGATGAGTTTGTGGTGGGGTATGGCATCGATTATGCCCAGCGTTATCGCCATCTGCCGTTTATCGGCAAGGTGATTCCGCAGTAAAGTGTGAAATCGCGCCCATGCCGGCATGGGCGCGATAGGAATGATTACAGCAGCGACGAGACCGCCCGGCGGTAACGCTGCTCCAGCGTCTCGCGGCTGGTGGCGGTGACTTCCAGGTCACGCAGACGACCATCCTGAATCCCGTAGACCCAGCCATGAATCGTCACCTTCTGGCCGCGTTTCCAGGCCGACTGCATGATGGTGGAGTGACCCAGGTTGTACACCTGTTCCACTACGTTGATTTCACACAGTTTGTTAATTCGCTGTTCGGGTGGCAATTCTCCCAGTAATGAGCTGTGCTTATACCACAGGTCACGGATGTGGAGCAGCCAGTTGTTGATCAACCCCAGTTCCGGGTTTTCAACCGCGGCCTGCACGCCGCCGCAGCCATAGTGGCCGCAAATGATGATGTGCTCCACTTCCAGAACCTCAACGGCGTACTGCACTACGGACAGGCAGTTAAGATCGGTATGGATCACCAGGTTAGCCACGTTGCGGTGAACGAACAGTTCGCCCGGTTCGAGGCTGGTCAGGCTTTCTGCGGGAACCCTGCTATCAGAACAACCAATCCACAGAAAGCGGGGACGCTGAGCTAATGCCAGTCGTTCAAAATAATCAGGGTCTTCTTTCACTATCGTTTCAGACCATTGCTGGTTATTGGCGATCAGCGTTTCTATCGTTTTCATGAAAGTAAATGACCTGTAACAACAAAAGGGCGGTGAGGGGTAATATAGAGCAATCACAGGGGTTTTGAAATCGAAAACTGGGTCCGACCAGGACTCGCTCAACTGATAATAAGGCACGCTTTCAGCTATGACATATGCACTGGAATTGATGAATGTGACCAAAACGTACCCGGGGGGCGTTCGCGCGCTGCGCGGTATCGACCTGCGCGTTGAAGCCGGGGATTTCTATGCTCTGCTGGGCCCTAATGGCGCAGGCAAGTCCACCACCATCGGCATCATCAGTTCACTGGTCAACAAGACCGACGGCAGGATTCAGGTGTTCGGCCACGATCTGGACCGGGATATTGTGAACGCCAAGCGGCAACTGGGGCTGGTGCCGCAGGAATTCAACTTCAATCCGTTTGAGACCGTGATGCAAATTGTGGTCAATCAGGCCGGTTACTACGGCGTTCCCCGGCAGGAGGCGTTGCGGCGCGCCGAAAAATACCTCAACCAGCTCGACCTGTGGGGCAAGCGCAACGAGCGCGCCCGCATGTTGTCCGGCGGGATGAAGCGCCGGCTGATGATTGCCCGGGCGTTGATGCATGAACCCAAGCTGCTGATTCTTGACGAGCCGACCGCCGGGGTGGACATCGAATTGCGTCGCTCAATGTGGGGGTTCCTCAAAGAACTCAACGGGCAGGGCACCACCATCATCCTGACCACCCATTATCTGGAAGAAGCGGAAATGCTGTGCCGCAATATCGGCATCATCCAGTCCGGGCAACTGGTGGAAAACACCTCGATGAAGGCGCTGCTGGCCAAGCTGCAATCGGAAACCTTCTTTTTCGACTTGGCGGCGAAGAGCGCCCTTCCCAGGCTGGAAGGCTATCAGCACCGACTGGTGGATACCTCTACGCTGGAAGTGGAAGTGAGACGCGAGCAAGGGCTGAACGGCATTTTCAGCCAGCTCAGCGCGCAAGGCATTCAGGTTCTCAGTATGCGCAACAAGGCCAATCGCCTGGAAGAACTGTTTGTCGCGCTGCTCAATAACAACGGAGATAAAGCATGATGGGGTTATATTGGGTAGCGTTGCAGAGCATCTGGAGCAAGGAAATCAACCGCTTCGCCCGGATCTGGATCCAAACGCTGGTGCCGCCAGTGATTACGATGTCGTTGTACTTCATCATTTTCGGCAATCTGATCGGTACCCGCATCGGCGAGATGAACGGCTTTAGTTACATGCAGTTCATCGTGCCGGGGCTGATCATGATGTCGGTGATTACCAACGCCTATGCCAACGTCGCGTCGTCATTTTTCAGCGCCAAATTTCAGCGCAATATCGAAGAGCTGCTGGTGGCGCCGGTGCCGACCCACATCATCATCGCCGGTTATGTCGGCGGCGGCATGGCGCGCGGCATCTGCGTCGGCGTGCTGGTCACGGCGGTGTCGCTGTTCTTTGTGCCGCTGCACGTCCATGCCTGGTGGATGGTGGTGGTGACACTGTTGCTGACGTCGATGCTGTTTTCGCTGGCGGGGCTGATTAACGCCGTATTCGCCAAAACCTTCGACGACATCAGCCTGATTCCTACCTTCGTGCTGACGCCGCTGACTTATCTGGGCGGCGTGTTCTATTCGCTGTCGTTGCTCTCGCCGTTCTGGCAGGCGGTGTCCAAACTGAACCCGGTCGTTTATATGATCAGCGGTTTCCGCTTCGGATTCCTGGGTATTCATGATGTGCCGCTGCCACTGACGCTGGCGGTGCTGCTGGCGTTTATCGTGGTGTTCTACGGGCTGAGCTGGTGGTTGATTGAGCGTGGGCGCGGCTTGCGCAGTTAATCAGGCGTTTTTGTCGGATGTGAAGCGGGATGGCGTGTGCCGTCCCGCTTTTTTATCGGCGCAATAATTCAGGCGATCTGCACCGGAATGGCTTTGGCGGTGCGCTGCAACGTATTGTTGTCGCCAAAATAGGCGACCTTCGGGCGGTGCTCGCGCGCCTGCTCATCCGGCATCTGCACATAGGAGCAGATAATCAGCTTGTCGCCGACGCAGGCGCAGCGTGCGGCCGCGCCGTTGACGGAAATGATGCGGGAGCCGCGTTCAGCGGCGATCGCGTAGGTGGAAAAACGATGGCCGTTGTCCACGTTGTAGATGTCGATCGCTTCGTATTCAAGAATACCGGCGGCGTCCATAAAATCCTGATCGATGGCGCAGGACCCTTCATAATGTAAATCTGCCTGGGTTACCTTCACCCGGTGCAGCTTACCTTGCAGCATGGTTCGAATCATCGGTCTGTCACTCTGGTTGGAAAAATCAGGTGGTCAAATCCACCTGCTGGTTGTCAATCAGGCGCGCCTTGCCCAGCCAGGCCGCCATCAGCACCACGGCACAGGTGCTGTCGATGGTCAGCGGCTGCAGCGTTGCGGCGTCGCGGATAAATAGCTCGTCGGGCGTGAATCCGGCTTCGCGCAGCGCCTCTGATGCGTTGGCGAGCATATCATCAATTTGCCGGTCGCCGTTGGATAATTGCTCTACCACCTCGTTCATGATGCGGCGAAGCTGTGGTGCCTGCTGACGCTCTTCGGCGGTGAGGTAACCGTTGCGAGAACTAAGCGCCAGGCCGTCTTTGGCGCGCACGATAGGTACGCCGACGATGCTGATGTCGTAGTCCATGTCGGCCACCATCTGACGGATCAGCGCCAGTTGCTGGTAATCTTTTTCGCCAAAGCAGGCTACATCCGGCTGCACCAGATTGAACAGCTTGCTGACGACGGTGGAGACGCCGCGAAAATGCCCCGGACGGCTGGCACCTTCCAGCATCTGCGACAGCCCCGGGACTTCCACGAACGTCTGCTGTTGCAGGCCGTTAGGGTAGAGAGTGTCGGGGGCGGGCGCGAACACCAGGTCAACGCCGCGCCGCGTCAGCTTCTCGCAGTCTTCCTGCAGGGTGCGCGGGTAGCGGGCCAGATCGTCCGCCCGCTCAAACTGCAATGGGTTGACAAAAATACTGACCACCACGATGTCGGCCCGAGCCCGGGCCTCGTCCACCAGCGTCAGGTGGCCGTCATGCAGGTTGCCCATGGTGGGCACCAATGCGATGCGTTTTCCTTCCTGACGCCAGCGGCGGAGTTCGCGGCGCAGCAGCACCGGCGTTTCAATAATCAACACACGCTTGCTCCTGTGTTAAACAAAACTGTATTGCTCGTCGGGAAAGGTTCCCTGTTCGACTTCCTGCACATACAGGCGAACGGCGGCGCGGATATCCGCTGCTTCCGCCATGAAATTGCGGGCGAACTTCGGCGTATGGCCGCCGGTCACGCCCAGCGCGTCGTGCATCACCAGAATCTGGCCGTCGGTGACATTGCCGGCGCCGATGCCGATGACCGGGATACTGAGTGCGTCGGTCACTCGCTGGGCCAGCGATACCGGCACGCATTCCAGCACCAGTAACTGAGCGCCAGCCTGTTCCAGCGACAGCGCGTCTTCCAGCAGCTGGCTGGCGGCGGCTTCGTCACGCCCCTGGACTTTATAGCCGCCAAAGATATTGACCGACTGCGGGGTCAGCCCCAGATGTCCACACACCGGGACGGCGCGTTCGGTCAGCATGCGCACGGTCGGCACGAGCCAACTACCACCTTCGATCTTGACCATATTGGCGCCGGCGCGCATCAACGCCGCGGCTTGCTGGCAGGCTTGTTCCGGCGTGGCGGCGCCCATGAAGGGGAGATCGGATAACAGCAGGCAATGCGGTGCGCCGCGCCGTACGCAGCGGGTGTGATAAACCATATCGTCAATGGTAACGGGCAGGGTCGAATCGTGGCCCTGCACGGGCATACCGAGAGAGTCCCCCACCAGCATTACGCGGATACCCTGTTCATAAAACAACTGGGCGAAGCTGGCGTCGTAAGCGGTCAGTGTGGCGAACTTTTTCTGTTCCTGTTTCCACTGGCGCAGATGAGAAATCGTCGTCGCTTTCATGGCAACCTTCCTGAGTCAACTCAAGGGCATTTCAAAGGTGAGTCATTCTAATGGAAGGCAGGCATCAGGAACAGCGATCTATTTCTATTTGTAAAACAAGAGATTGGTACCTATCCGGCGCCAACCACGCGTCGCGGTCGGCAGGAGAATGGGGGGATGGTTATTGGTCGGCCCACAGGGTCAGGCCGTTGCGGGGCACCTGCTGTAACCGCGTCGCCAGCGCTTCTCCATCGGGAAACACCAGTTCCGGCGCCAGTTCAGCCAGCGGGTAGAGCATGAACTCACGGTTTTTCATGTCATAGTGCGGCACCGTGAGTCGTTCGGTATGCAGCGTCAGGGAGCCAAACAGCAGAATATCAAGGTCGAGAGTACGCGGTCCCCAGCGGTGATCCTTACGTACTCGTCCTTGTTCCTGCTCAATGCGCTGGGTATGGTCCAGCAGCGTTTCCGGCGGCAACGCGGTCTGTAACTCGGCGACCGCATTGAGATAATCAGGCTGATCCTGCGGCCCGAGCGGGCGGCTGCGATAAAATGACGAACAGCGCGCCAGCCGGGTGTGCGGAATGGCGTCCAGCGCGGTTAGCGCCGCGCGCACCTGTTGCAATGGTTCGGACAGGTTGCTGCCCAGCGCCAGATAAACCCGGATCACCGGGCGTTGTCCCGGCGGGCAGGGCGCTTGCGCGGGCGACGTGAGCGGCGATGCGGCGTCGGGCCGTCATCCAGCGTGTTCAGCATCACCTGCTGGCGCGGCGGCGCGGCGACCTGAAACTCGCCCCACCACTGCGCCAGGCGTTGTAGCTCATGATGGTTTTCGATTTCCGCGCGCAGGCAGAGCAGGTCATACGCGGCGCGGAATTTCGGGTGTTCCATCAGCTTGAAGGCGCGTTTGCCCTGACGGCGCGACAGACGCAACTGCAATTGCCAGATATCGCGGACAAGCGAGGTAATGCGTTTGGGGATCGCCAGCGAGCGGCACTGTTCGTCCAGTACGTCGTTCATGGCTAAGGCGAACGCCTCGAAGTAGGCCAGCCCGCTCTCCTGCGTCAGTTTCTGGGCGTGCTCCACCAGCGGGTACCACAGCATGGCGGAAAACAGAAACGCCGGGTTGACGCGCATGTCGTTCTGGATGCGTTGATCGGTGTTTTTCAGCACCTGCACGATCATCCGCTCCATCGTACTTTCGCCGTTAGCGGTGAAATAACGGCTGATCAGCGGAAACAGCGGCTGAAACAGCTGGTATTCGCACAGCAACTGATAGGTCGGATAGCCGTAGCCCGCCTGCAACAGTTTCAGGGATTCTTCAAACAGCCGCGCCGGCGGAATATCGTGCAGCAGCGAGGCCAGACGGGGAATCGGCTCGGCGGTTTCCGGGCTGATGCGCATACTGAGTTTGGCGGCGAATCGCACGGCGCGCAGCATGCGCACCGGGTCTTCGCGGTAGCGGGTTTCCGGTTCGCCAATCAGGCGAATCAACCCCTGACGCAGGTCGTTCAGGCCGTTGGTGTAGTCACGAACGGTGAAGTCGGCGATGCTGTAATAGAGGCTATTGATGGAGAAGTCGCGCCGCTGGGCGTCTTCCTCGATGGTGCCGAAAATGTTGTCGCGCAGCAGCATACCGTTGTGGCCTTGCTGGGCGGCGTTTTTCGTTTCCTGTTCCTGATGCTGTTCGTGGTGGCCGCGGAATGTCGCGACTTCAATGACTTCGGGGCCGAACATCACATGCGCCAGACGGAAACGGCGGCCCACCAGCCGGCAGTTGCGGAACAACTTGCGGACCTGTTCCGGGGTGGCGTTGGTGGTGATATCGAAGTCTTTGGGTTTTTTGCCCAACAGCAGATCGCGGACGCCGCCGCCCACCAGATAAGCCTCATAGCCCGCTTTGCTCAGGCGATACAGTACTTTCAGCGCATTCTCACTAATGTCGCTACGTGAAATGGCGTGCTGGTCACGGGGAACGACCGTCATCGCCTGCGGCGGATTGTCCGCCCTGGCGGGCTCATTCTCACGATTCAGTACCTTGCGGCAAAAATTAGCTACCCGGGTAAAGATAATACACCTCGATAATCATTGGAAAATTAACGGCACAACAAAAAATAGCGGCTAATCATAGCTCACCCTCAGCCCTTTGAGAATGCTGATGTTATTTCCGGCGATGTAAGAGCGGCTTCGACAGGGACCGTAGCCAGCGACCAGTGCGCGACGGCCCACGCGAGCAACGCGTCCCGATCGAGGTCCCGCCAGTGCGCAGGCAATGGCTGGCGCAAAAAGGCCAGCGCCTGTGCCAGCACGGCCCGAGGATCGCCATCCGGCAGCGCCGGAGCATGGTTCTGCTTGGAGAGCTTATTGCCGTCGCAATTGAGCGCCAGCGGCAGATGTACGTAGGCCGGAGCCGGATAATCCAGCTGGTGGTACAGCGATAACTGGCGCACCGTCGGTTCGATCAGGTCCGCGCCGCGTACGATTTCGGTGACGCCCTGATCGTGGTCGTCGACCACGACGGCCAGATTGTAGGCAAACAGGCCATCGCGGCGATGGATAATAAAGTCTTCTCGCGCCAGCATCGGGTCGGCATCAATCTGCCCGCGCAAGCGATCGTGAAAGCTGAGAACCGGCTGGCTCTGGCGCAGGCGCAACGCCGCCTGATTGGACGGCAGGCCGCGATCGCGGCAGTGACCGTCATAGTGGCCGCCAATCTGCTGGATGCGTTGCCGGGTACAGGTACAGTAGTAGCATTTCCCCTGACGCTGCAGGTCGGCCAGCACCGCGCGGTAAAGATCGTGGCGGCGGGACTGGTACACCACGTCGCCGTCCCAGAGCAGGCCATACTGTTCCAGTTGGCGGAGAATGCGTGCGGCGGCGCCGGGCACTTCGCGCGGCGGATCGATATCCTCGATACGCACCAGCCAGCGTCCGCGGCCGGCGCGGGCCTGCAGATAGCTGCCCAGTGCGGCAATCAGGGAACCAAAGTGGAGATCGCCAGACGGAGAGGGCGCAAAACGTCCGACGTAAGGGCGTGATTCAGGCATACGGCGACATCATGCCGGTTGAAGGTGATGCTGACTGGTCATAACAAGCGAAAACCCGGCGGTAGGGCGTTTGCTCTCCCGCCGGGCTGATATCATCCGGCCATCTGCTTTTCGCGGATTTCGGCCAGCGTTTTGCAGTCAATGCACAAATCGGCGGTGGGGCGGGCTTCCAGACGACGGATACCGATTTCCACGCCGCAGGACTCGCAATAGCCAAAGTCCTCGTCTTCGATTTTCTGCAGTGTTTTGGCAATCTTCTTGATCAGCTTACGCTCGCGATCGCGGTTGCGCAGTTCAAGGCTGAATTCTTCTTCCTGCGCGGCACGGTCTACCGGGTCCGGGAAGTTAGCGGCTTCATCCTGCATGTGCGATACGGTTCGATCGACTTCGTCCCTGAGTTGATTGCGCCATGCTTCAAGAATACGCCTGAAATGAGCCAGCTGAGCGTCGTTCATGTATTCTTCGCCCGGCTTCTCCTGGTACGGCTCCACTCCGGCAATCGCGAGAATGCTCAGAGAGGATGTCTTACGGTTTTGCCCTTCTTGCATGTTGCTTCTCCTACATAAACACGACACGCAGTATCGACTCCCCCAGGGGGGAAAAACAGGCCGCTATAAATAACAGATGGAGGTTAGGTTGGCAATGATTCCCGACACCGGCCTGACAAAGTGTGAGAAACGGCATAATCCCATCAGATAATACATAACGTGCGGCAGAATTAGCTCGCTGTCGTCACGTTATTGAAACGGTAACAATTGCCCCAGCGTCATGCCATCAGGGGTGATATGGGCACCGTAACACAGAATTTCAACCCCCTGCTGCCGGGATAGTTGTAATAATTCGGCGTAATGTCGGTCAATGTGTTGCGCCGGCGAAATCCGGTCGATGCCGGAGTGCAGCGCGGCGAAACACAATACGGCACGACGACCCTGCGCCGCCACCTGTTGCAGTTCCCGCAGATGCTTTTGCCCTCTGAGCGTTACCGCATCGGGAAAGTAACCACATCCGTGTTGCAATAATGTGACGGATTTGACTTCAATATAGCAGTCCGCCCGGTCCTCTGCCTGCAATAACACATCTATCCTGCTGTTTTCCGAACCATAGCGCACTTCGGCGCGGATAGTGGTGTAACCTGTGAAATCGGCCAGCCGGCCTGCGTGCAGCGCCTCAAGCACCAACTGATTGGCGCGCAGGGTATTTACGCCGATCCAGTGTCCCTGCGTGGTTTGCGTCAGTTCCCAGGTATGGGGGTACTTGCGTTTCGGGTTATCCGAAGTGGAGTACCAGACGGTATCGCCCGGTGCGCCGCAGCCGGTCATCGCGCCGGTATTGGGGCAGTGCAGCGTCAGGGTTTTCCCGTCAGGAGTCACCACATCCGCCAGAAATCGTTTGTAACGTTTGAGCAGCGTGGCGGGTTGCAGGCGTGGGGAAAATTGCATGAATGATGTCTCTCAGGAAGTCAGCAGCGGCCAGTGGGCGATGGGGTGATAATGGGTTCGCCCCGCGTCGGCGCGCGATTCGTACAGAAAAAACCGCTCGACCGGCACCGTCCAGCCGAACGTGGCGGCCGGCACCGGCACCGGGCGGGTGGCGCCGCGCAGCAGCGTGATATGCGGATGAAACGGCTGAGGGGGTTGATAACAACCGTTACGTGCCGCCTGCGAGCGTAACATATCCGCCAGTTGCAGCAATCCTCGCGGCGCCTGACGACAACCGAGCCACACCACGCCAGGTCGGGGCCAGTGGCCGGCGTCGTTCAGAGTCAGGGTAAACGCCGGCTGGCGGATACGGCCGGCCAGCGTCTGCAAAATCTGCATTTTGGCGTCGCTGACCTCGCCGAGGAATGCCAGCGTCAGGTGCAGGTTGGCTGCCGCCACCGGACGCCCGGCTTCGGGAGCGAATTGCGCGGCGCGCCAGTGTACGATCTGCTGGCCGATCGCGTCCGGCAACGACAAGGCAAAAAACAGGCGGCGGGTCGGGGTCATGGCAATCTCTCCGTTCTGCGGGGTTCCGATGCTACAATGCCCGCCGCATAAAGTTAAGGTTGCGTTCCGCTATTCGCCGTGTTCAGACGCCGGCCGGCGCGCCGCTTTTCTATTTATTGAGATAATGTCTTTCGATAACGTCCGGCTAGTGTTGTGCAGTTGTTGTGCTGTATTGCTGTGCCGCCGGATTCAGCCATGATTACGGAGAGTTGTGTGAGTCTACCCCCCGTCAGCGCCGTACTGGATGACGTCATCCAGGCGTTGCATACCGCGCCGCAGGTGTTGCTGCATGCCCCGACCGGCGCAGGAAAGTCCACCTGGTTGCCGTTGCAACTGTTACAGCAGGGCGGGCTTCCCGGCCGCATTATTATGCTGGAGCCGCGTCGGCTGGCGGCTAAAAGCGTGGCTTTCCGGCTGGCGGAGTGGCTGGGGGAAACGCCGGGGCAGACCGTCGGTTACCGCATGCGTTCGGAAAGTCGGGTTAGCAGCCAGACCCGGCTGGAAGTGGTGACGGAAGGCATTCTGACCCGGATGCTGCAACATGATCCGGCGCTGGATGGCGTTTCGCTGGTAATGCTGGACGAATTTCACGAACGTAGTTTGCAGGCCGATCTGGCGCTGGCGCTGCTGCTGGATGTCCAGCAGGGGCTGCGCGATGATCTCAAGCTGCTGATCATGTCCGCCACGCTGGATAATTCCCGGCTCTCTTCTTTATTACCGCAATCGCTCAGCGTGTCGTCGCAAGGGCGCTCCTGGCCGGTGGAACGGCATTACCAGCCGATTGGCTCGCAGGAGCGGCTGGAGGAGGCGACGGCCCGGCTCATTTACCGTCTGTTGCAGGACGAAACCGGTTCGTTGCTGGTATTTTTGCCGGGCGTGGCGGAAATCAAACGGTTGCAGACGCTACTGGAAAACGCGGTGCCGGCTGAGGCGGATATCTGCCCGCTGTACGGCGCGCTGACGCTGGCGGAGCAACAGAAAGCGATTCTGCCGGCCGCCGCCGGGCGGCGCAAAATAGTGCTGGCGACCAACATCGCGGAAACCAGTCTGACCATCGAAGGTATTCGGGTGGTGGTGGATTGTGGTCTGGAGCGGGTGGCGCTGTTTGATGTCAAAACCGGGCTGACTCGCCTGATGACGCAGCGTATCAGCCAGGCATCGATGGTGCAGCGCGCCGGACGCGCCGGGCGACTGGAGCCGGGCGTGTGCTGGCATCTGTTCGCCCGCGAGCAGGCTGAACGCGCGGCGGCGCAAAGCGAGCCGGAAATTCTGCACAGCGATCTGTC
Source organism: Dickeya sp. Secpp 1600 (assembly GCF_003049805.1). Lineage (NCBI taxonomy): Bacteria > Pseudomonadati > Pseudomonadota > Gammaproteobacteria > Enterobacterales > Pectobacteriaceae > Dickeya > Dickeya sp. Secpp 1600. The sequence goes on along the minus strand of NZ_CP023484.1, from coordinate 3,823,048 downwards.
CGGGGTGCGGCTGGACCTGCTGCAATGGGGCTGCAACGACGTCGCGCAGCTCTGTTGGCTGGATACGCCGCCTCAACCCGCGCTGCTGGCGGCGGACCGTTTGCTGGCGCAACTGGGCATGCGCGATGCGCAACAACGGCTGACGGCGGACGGGCGTAAGATGGCGGCGCTGGGCAGCGATCCACGGCTGGCGGCGATGTTGCATGCCGCCGGGCAGGATGCGGATGCGCTGGCGACGGCGGCGTTGCTGGCGGCGATCATCGAAGAGCCGCCGCGCGCCGGGTCGCCGAATCTGTCCGACGCCCTGCATCGTCCCGCCGGCCACTGGCAGCGCCGGGCGCAACAGCTGGCGCGCCGTGCCGGCAAGACGTCAGGCAAAGTGAATGAACGTCTGGCCGCAGGGTTGTTGTCGGCGGGATTCGCGGATCGCATCGCCCGGCGGCGTGGTCAGGATGGGCGCTATCAACTGGCGAACGGGTCCGGAGCCAGTCTGCCGCCGGAAGAGGCGCTGGCGGCGTCGGAATGGCTGCTGGCCCCGGTTCTCATGCAAAGCCCGCACAGCGCCGACGCCCGTATTTTACTGGCGCTGCCGATTGATATCGACCAACTGGCGCGGCAGCGGCCGGAACTGGTGACAGAACAGAATCTGATGCACTGGGACGAAGAAAAAGGTACCCTGCGCGCCAGCCTGCGAACGCAGATCGGTAGCCTGACGCTGTCGTCCCGGCCATTAGCTAAACCGTCGGACGAGGCGTTGCAGCAGGCGATGCTTAACTGGTTGCGTGAGCAAGGGCTGTCGGTGTTGAACTGGGACGAACCGGCGTTGCAACTGCGCCAGCGGTTGCTGTGCGCCCGGCAGTGGTTGCCGGAGGTGGCGTGGCCGGCGGTGGATGACGCCGCCCTGCTAGTGTCGCTGGAGCTATGGTTGCTGCCGTCGCTCAACGGCGTGCGGGATCGTCGCACGCTTAATCAGATCAACCTGAGCGAAGCGCTGTGGCGTTTGCTCGACTGGTCGCAGCGCCAGCGGCTGGATAGCGCGCTGCCCAGCCATTACACTGTGCCCGGCGGCAGTCGCTTGCCGATCCGTTATGATGCTGATCAGCCGCCGGTGCTGGCGGTGCGGCTGCAGGAGATGTTCGGCGAACAGGCCAGCCCGTTGCTGGCTGAAGGGCGGGTGGCGCTGGTGCTGGAACTGCTGTCTCCGGCGATGCGGCCGTTGCAGATCACCCGCGATCTGGCGGCGTTCTGGAACGGCGCCTACCGGGAAGTGCAGAAAGAAATGAAAGGGCGCTATCCCAAGCATGTCTGGCCGGACGATCCGGCGAATACGGCGCCGACCCGGCGCACCAGAAAATACCAGAATACCTAATTTCAGATGTTTCCCCCTTCCTTGCGCAGCGTGGGAGACACAGAGTAGACGGCCACGGCGGGCAATCCGACGGCCGTCAGTAACCTGATGGAGATGTCACTGTAATGTCTCGGGATGACCGCGAACCTATCGGGCGCAAACGTAGTGCGTCACGACAAACTCCCCCTCGCAGGCAAGCGACTCGCCGTCGCAGGGATGATGACTACGACGACGATTATGAAGAAGAGTACGAAGAAGACTATGACGACGATGAGGATGACGAGGAAGAAGTCATGAGCAAGCGGCCGCGTAAGAAGCGCCGCTGGCTGGGGTTGCTGATCCGGCTATTCCTGATTTTCGTGGTGGTGATGTCGATTTATGGCGTTTACCTCGACGGGGAAATTCGCAGTCGTATCGACGGCAAAGTGTGGCAACTGCCGGCGGCGGTGTATGGCCGCATGGTCAACCTCGAACCGGGCATGGCCTACAGCAAGAAAGAGATGGTCAATTTGCTGGAAGGCATGCAATACCGCGAGGTCAGCCGCATTACCCGGCCGGGCGAATTCACGGTACAGGCCAACAGCATCGAAATCCAGCGGCGTCCTTTCGACTTTCCGGACGGCAAGGAAGGCCAAATCCACGCCAAAATGATCTTCAGCAGCGACCGGTTATCGCAGATCCAGAACATGGATAATCAGCGCAATTTCGGTTTCTTCCGGCTCGACCCGAAACTGATCACCATGTTGCAGTCGCCGAACGGCGAACAGCGGCTGTTTGTGCAGCGTTCCGGTTTTCCCGACCTGCTGGTGCAAACGCTGATCGCCACCGAAGACCGCCATTTCTACGAGCATGACGGCATCAGTTTCTACTCCATCGGCCGTGCGCTGATCGCCAACCTGACGGCGGGGCGGGCGGTGCAGGGCGGCAGTACGCTAACCCAGCAACTGGTGAAAAACCTGTTCCTGACCAACGAACGCTCGTTATGGCGTAAAGCCAACGAAGCCTATATGGCGTTGATCATGGATTACCGCTACAGCAAGGATCGCATTCTGGAGCTGTATCTGAACGAGGTGTACCTCGGTCAGAGCGGCAACGATCAGATCCGCGGTTTTCCGCTGGCCAGCCTTTACTATTTCGGGCGGCCGGTAAACGAGCTGAGCCTCGACCAGCAGGCGATGCTGGTGGGGATGGTGAAAGGGGCGTCGCTCTATAACCCGTGGCGCAACCCGCAGGTGACGCTGGAGCGTCGTAACCTGGTGCTGAAACTGCTGCAGAACCAGCAGGTCATCGACGAAGATCTTTACAACATGCTGAGCGCCCGTCCGCTGGGGGTTCAGCCGAAAGGCGGGGTGATCAGCCCGCAGCCGGCGTTCATGCAGATGGTGCGCCAGGAACTGCAACAGCGGTTGGGCGACAAGGCGAACGATCTGTCCGGGGTGAAAATCTTCACTACGCTGGATCCGGTGTCGCAGGATGCGGCGGAAAAAGCGGTGGAAGACGGCATTCCGGCGCTGCGTGCGGCGCGCGGCGTCAAGGATCTGGAATCGGCGATGGTGATTGTCGATCGCTTTAGCGGCGAGATTCGGGCGATGGTGGGCGGTTCCGACGCGCAGTTCGCCGGTTTCAACCGCGCCATGCAGGCGCGCCGTTCGGTCGGTTCGCTGGCGAAACCGCCTACTTACCTGACGGCGCTCAGCATGCCGGATCGCTATCGCCTCAACACCATTCTGGCGGATGAGCCGATTTCGCTCAAACAGCCGAACGGTACGATTTGGGAACCGAAAAACTACGATCGCGAATTCCGCGGTCGGGTGATGCTGGTGGACGCGCTGGCGAACTCGCTCAACGTGCCGACGGTCAATCTGGGGATGGCGGTCGGTCTGGATCAGGTCAGCGATACATTGCAGAAGCTGGGGATCCCGCAGAACCAGATTCAGGCGGTGCCGGCGATGCTGCTCGGCGCCATCAGCCTGACGCCGATGGAAGTGGCGCAGGAATACCAGACTATCGCCAGCGGCGGTAACCGCGCGTCGCTCTCTGCGCTGCGTTCGGTGATCGCCGAAGACGGCAAAGTGCTGTATCAGAGCTTCCCGCAGGCTGAACGGGCCGTGCCGTCACAGGCCGCCTACCTGACGCTGTACGGTATGCAACAGGTGGTGGAACGCGGCACCTCGCGTTCGCTGACGGTGAAATTCGGTAATTACCACCTGGCGGGGAAAACCGGTACCACCAACGACCTGCGCGACAGCTGGTTTGCCGGCGTCGACGGCAAGGAAGTGGTGATCACCTGGGTTGGCCGCGACAACAATGGCCCGGCGAAACTGACCGGCGCCAACGGCGCGCTGACTATTTATCGCCGCTATCTGGAAAACCAGACGCCGTTGCCGCTGATGCTGACGCCGCCGGAAGGCATTACCACCATGACGGTGGACGGCAGCGGCAACTTTATCTGTAACGGCAGCGCCGGTCGGGCATTGCCGGTGTGGACGGATAACCCGCAGGCGTTGTGCCAGGCCAGCCAGCAAGCGGTGCAGCAGCCGGCCAATTCGCCGAACGGTCAGCCACAACAAAATCAGCAGGAAGGCGGCAGCGTTCCCGACTGGATTAAGCAGATGTTCGGGCAGTAAACGCCTAACGATATGTCAATACCCACGCCCGGTTCGCCGGGCGTGCTTTTTTCCTTCCTTCCTCCGCTATTTTCCCGGCGCCCGTATTTCATGCGCCCGTGTCTAAATCGGTTGCGGATAGCCTCGGCTTACGCCTATCATTCAATCTTTATAAGAATCATTATCGTTTTCATATTCGCCCGCCGTGATAACTGGCGGACGAACCGAATACCTTCAACGCACGAACTTCATGATGCAAAAAGCTATGATGCCGCCGGAGATCACCTTCCGGCTGAACGAGGTCAGCTTTTCCGTGGCTGACCGGGTACTGCTGCATCCGCTGACACTGACTTTTCCCGCGGGAAAAGTCTGCGGCTTGCTCGGTCATAACGGGTCCGGCAAATCCACCCTGTTGAAAATGCTGGGACGCCATCAGGCGCCTTCCGGCGGTTCGGCGTGGCTGGCGGAAAAACCGCTGCTGGAATGGGGCGGTAAGGCGTTCGCCCGCCAGGTCGCCTATCTGCCGCAGCAATTGCCCGCCGCCGACGGCATGACGGTGCGCGAACTGGTGGCGGTTGGTCGCTACCCGTGGCACGGCGCGCTGGGGCGTTTTGCACCGGCCGACCAGCAGAAAGTGGATGACGCCATTGAACTGGTGGGGCTGTCGCCCTTTGCCCACCGACTGGTGGACAGCCTGTCCGGCGGCGAGCGGCAACGCGCCTGGCTGGCGATGACCGTGGCGCAGGACAGCCGCTGTCTGCTGCTGGACGAACCGACGTCGGCGCTGGATATCGCCCATCAGGTGGAGGTACTGTCGCTGATCCGGCGGATGAGCCAGCAACGCGGTCTTACGGTGATTGCCGTGTTGCACGACATCAACATGGCGGCGCGTTACTGCGACGAACTGGTGGCGCTGCGTCAGGGGCGGGTAGTGGCGCAGGGAACGCCGCAGGCGCTGATGCAGGCGGAGGTGCTGCAGGCTATTTACGGCATCCCGATGGGGGTGTTGCCCCATCCGGTCGAAGGGACGCCGGTCAGTTTTGTGTGTTGAATGAGTGTCGTATGCTGAACAAGATGATGGGTAGCCCGAACAAACCGGATGCGCTCCGGCGCCGTCTGCTGGCGGCAATGCTGGTTGCCCCGTGGTTTTCTCCTTTTAGTACCCACGCTGCCGCGGTGGATAGCCAGCGCATCGTGGCGCTGGAATGGTTGCCGGTAGAACTATTGATGGCGCTGGGCGTCATGCCTATGGGCGTGGCGGATATCCACAACTACCGCCTGTGGGTGCAAGCGCCGGCGTTGCCGGCCAGCGTGGTGGATGTCGGCCTGCGCACCGAACCCAACCTCGAACTGCTGGCGCGGCTTAATCCCTCGCTGCTGCTTTATTCGACGGGGTATGGCCCGGCGGCGGAACAGCTTGAGCGCATTGCGCCGTCACTGGGCTTTGCGTTTAGCGACGGCAATGGTAAGCCGTTGCAGGTCGCAAGACAGTCGCTGACGACGCTGGCGGAACGTTTGGAGATGAACGCCGCCGCTGAACGTCATCTGACGGCGTTCGATCAGTTTATGGCGGAAGCCCGCGTCAGATTGCAGCCCTATACCCGCCGTCCGCTGTTGCTGTTTTCGGTGCTGGATGAGCGTCATGTGCTGGTGGTGGGAAAAAACAGCCTGTTTCAGGACGTGCTGGATCAGCTTGGCATTGAAAACGCCTGGCAGGGCAGTACCAATTTCTGGGGCAGTACGGTGATTGGCATGGAACAACTGGCGTCAGTCGGTCATGCCAATGCCATTTGCTTCGAACATGGCAACGATGGGTTGATGTCGCGGGTCAGCGCTAATCCTGTCTGGCAGTCGCTGCCGTTTGTTCGTGACCAGCGTTGGCAGCGTGCCGAGGCTGTCTGGCTGTATGGCGCCACCCTGTCGGCGATGCGTTTCTGCCGTCTGCTGGACGGGGCGATGGAGCGGCTGACATGACCGTGGAGAATGCCGTGAATATGCCAACGCGTGCGTCGAAGTCCGGTTTGCTGGCGGGGGTAGTGGCGGCGCTGTCGCTGCTGGCTATCCTGATGGCGTTCTATAATCTGCGTCAGCAGTTGCCGCTGGCGCTATGGCGGCAGGGCGCGCTGTCGCCCGATGTCGCCGATCTGCGTCAGTTGCTGTTCCATTACAGCCTGCTGCCGCGCCTGACGCTGGCGTTGCTGATCGGCGCCGGGCTGGGGCTGGTGGGCGTGCTGTTTCAGCAGGTATTGCGCAATCCGCTGGCCGAGCCGTCAACGCTCGGGGTGGCGAGCGGCGCGCAGTTGGGGCTGACGGCGGCGACGCTGTGGGCGTTGCCCGGCGGCTGGCTGACGTCGCAACTGGCGGCGATGGCGGGCGCGTTGCTGGTGGGCGCGCTGGTGTTTGGCGTAGCCTGGGGCAAGCGGCTGTCGCCGGTCACGTTGATTCTGGCCGGGCTGGTGCTGAGTTTGTATTGCAGCGCCGTCACGCAACTGCTGGCGCTGTTTCACTACGAGCAATTGACCAACCTGTTTCTGTGGAGCAGCGGTTCGCTCAATCAGCAAGACTGGCAGAGCGTAATGCGGGTGCTGCCGGCGCTGGTCGTCGGTGTCGTGTTGACGCTATTGCTGGCGCGTCCGCTGACGTTGCTGGGGCTGGATGACGGCGTTGCCCGCAATCTGGGGCTGAGCCTGTCAGTAGCCCGCGTCGGCACATTATTGCTGGCGATTTTCCTCAGCGCGCAGTGGGTCAACGCCGCCGGCATCATCGGGTTTATCGGCCTGTTTGCGCCGCTGATGGCGAAAATGCTGGGCGCGCGCCGATTGGGGCAACGTCTGTGGCTGTCGCCGTTATTGGGCGCGTTGCTGCTGACACTGACCGATCAGATCTTACTGTGGCTGGCGGGCGTCTGGCGTGAGGTGCCGACCGGCGCCGCCACTGCGTTGATTGGCGCGCCATTATTGTTGTGGCTGCTGCCGCGTTTGCGCTCTACCGCGCCGCCGGTGCTGCGGGACGGGCAGAAAGCGCTGACCGAACGCGCCAACTGGGGCGGATGGTGGTTGGCGGGGCTGGTTTTGCTGCTGGCGGTGGTAGCGGTGGCGCTGTCTCTGGGGCGCGAACCCGCCGGTTGGTACTGGGCGAGCGGCCAGGAGTTCTCGGCGCTGTTGCCCTGGCGCTGGCCGCGGGTGACGGCGGCGCTGACCGCGGGTGTGATGCTGGCGATGGCCGGTAGCCTGATTCAGCGTTTAACCGGTAACCCGATGGGCAGTCCGGAAGTGCTGGGGATCAGCGCCGGCGCGGCGTTTGGCGTGGTGGCATTGCTGTTTCTGGTGACGGGCAACGTCACGGACTGGATGCTGCCGGCCGGTACGTTCGGGGCGGCGGTCACGCTGCTGCTGATCATGATGGTGGCCGGGCGCGGCGGTTTTTCGACGCAACGCATGCTGCTGGTAGGGATTGCGCTGGGCACCGCGTTTACCACGTTGATCAGCCTGCTGCTGGCCAGCGGCGATCCCCGCGGCGGAAGCCTGCTGACCTGGCTGTCCGGCTCGACCTATCAGGTGACCGGCGCGCAGGCGATGACGTCTGCGGCGGTGGCGCTGCTGGCGTTGCTGGTGGTGCCGCTGTGTCAGCGTTGGCTGCGCATGCTGCCGTTGGGTGTGACCACGACCCGGTCGTTGGGGGTAGCGGTGACGCCGGTGCGTTTGCTGATTCTGTTGCTGGCCGCGGTATTAACGGCGGTGGCGACCATGACGGTGGGGCCGATGAGTTTTGTCGGGCTGATGGCGCCGCACATGGCGCGCATGCTGGGGTTCAATCGCGTGATCCCGCAGTTGGCCTGCTCGGCGCTGGTCGGCGGTGGTTTAATGGTGCTGGCCGACTGGTGCGGCCGGATGCTGTTGTTCCCAAATCAGATTCCTGCCGGTTTACTGGCGACCTTCATTGGCGCGCCCTATTTTATCTGGCTGCTGCGCCGTCAGGCACGGTAAAGCGGGAAGGAATAGCCGGTGGGGAAGGTCCCACCGGCACAGGGAGATAGCGTTTACAGGGAGATAGCGCTTACAGTTTGGCGAAGCAGCGACGGGCGGCGTCGACGGTGTGCTCAATATCCTGCTGACTGTGCGCCAGCGACATGAATCCCGCTTCGAACGCCGACGGCGCCAGATAGACGCCTTCTTCCAGCATCAGGTGGAAGAAACGTTTGAACCGTTCCACATCACACTTCACCACATCCTGATAGCAGGTCACCCGATCGGCATCGGTAAAGAAAATCCCGAACATCGCGCCGACATGGTTCACCACCAGCGGGATCCGCTGCGTTTTCGCCGCCGCCAGCAGGCCGTCCGCCAGTTGAGTGGTCAGTTCGGTCAGTTTCTGGTGGACGCCGGGCTTGGCGACTTCGCTCAGGCAGGCGAAACCGGCGGCCATAGCAATCGGGTTGCCGGACAGCGTACCCGCCTGATACACCGGACCGGTCGGCGCCAGCGCTTCCATGACGTCGCGGCGGCCGCCAAACGCGCCCACCGGCATACCGCCGCCGATAATCTTGCCGAGGCAGGTGAGGTCAGGACGCACGCCGTAGTACGCCTGCGCGCCGCCCAGCGCCACGCGAAAGCCGGTCATCACTTCATCGATGATCAGCAGCGCGCCGAATTCATCGCACAGCGCACGCAGCCCCGGCAGGAAATCCGGCAGCGGCGGAATGCAGTTCATGTTGCCGGCCACCGGTTCGACGATAATCGCGGCGATGTCCTGCGGGTATTGTTCGAACGCGGCGCGTACCGAGGCCAGATCGTTGTAGGTGCAGGTCAGGGTATGGCGGGCGAAATCGGCCGGTACGCCGGGAGAATTGGGTTGCCCCAGCGTCAGCGCGCCGGAACCTGCTTTCACCAGCAGGCAGTCGGCGTGGCCGTGATAGCAGCCTTCGAATTTGATGATTTTGTCGCGGCCGGTGAACCCGCGCGCCAGACGGATGGCACTCATGGTGGCTTCGGTGCCGGAGTTAACCATGCGCACCATCTCCATGCCCGGCACCAGCGACGTGACCAGCCGCGCCATATTGACTTCCATTTCGGTGGGCGCGCCAAAACTCAGGCCGCGCTCAGCCGCCTCGATCACCGCCTGACGAATGGCGGGATGGTTGTGGCCCAGAATCATCGGCCCCCAGGAGCCGACATAATCGATATAAGATTTGCCATCCGCGTCGTAGAGTCTGGCGCCTTGCGCACGTTCGATGAACAGCGGCACGCCGCCTACGCCGTTAAATGCGCGCACCGGCGAGTTGACTCCCCCGGGAATCAGTTGACGGGCGGCGGCATACAGACTTTCAGATTTATTCATTGCGGCTTCCTGATTGGATTTGCATAGCGAGTGGCGTCCATTCTAATGATCTGACCCACGTTATGAAATCGTCAGACACATTTTAGGCCGCAGTGGCCGGGATTCAGGCTGGGCAAGACGGCGGATACGGGACTAGAATGGTCGCCTTGTCCGTCATGCTAACCCTGATATTGCTGTCATGCCTTCTTCCTTTTCTTTACCGGCCGCGGTACGCAGCGCCGCTATCCGACAACTCGTTCGCCGCGATAAAACACCGGTGTATATCCTGATGATGGCTGCCCTGACCGGCACGCTGGTTGGTTTGGTCGGCGTGGGATTCAATCAGGCGGTCAATGTGGTGCAACATTGGCGGCTGACTTCGCTGTCGGCCTTGTCGGCGAGCGATTGGGTGTGGCCGCTGAGTATCCTGATATCAGCCTTGCTGGCGGCGATCGGCTACTGGTTGGTACGGCGGTTCGCGCCGGAGGCGGGTGGTTCCGGCATTCCGGAAATCGAAGGCGCGCTGGAAGATTTGCGCCCGGTGCGCTGGTGGCGGGTGTTACCGGTGAAATTCTTCGGCGGTATGGGTACGCTGGGCGCAGGCATGGTGCTGGGGCGGGAAGGGCCGACGGTGCAACTGGGCGGCAATATCGGCGGCATGGTGGCCGATCTGTTCCCGGGGCGGAAAACGGAAATGCGCCATTCGCTGCTGGCGACCGGCGCAGCGGCGGGATTATCGGCAGCCTTTAATGCACCGCTGGCCGGGATTCTGTTCATCATTGAGGAGATGCGCCCGCAGTTTCGTTACAGCCTGATTTCCATCAAGGCGGTGTTTATCGGCGTGATCATGGCCAGTGTGGTTTATCGCTTGCTGGAGGGCGATCAGGCGGTGATCGATGTCGGCCGGCTGCCGTCCGCGCCGGTCGGTACGCTGTGGCTGTATTTGCTGCTGGGTATTTTATTCGGCGCGGTGGGGGTCTTATTCAATGCGCTGGTGCTGGGGGCGCAGGCGCGTTTCCTGCGTTTCCACAGCCATTCAATGCCGCGTTTTCTGCTGGTCGGGCTGGCGGCAGGCGGTGTGTCCGGGCTGATGACGCTGGCGTTCAGCGACGCGACCGGCGGCGGTTTTGCGCTGATCCCGATTGCGGCGGCGGAACACTATGGCGTAGGGATGTTGCTGACGATTTTTCTGGCGCGGGTGGGCATGACGTTGCTCTGCTTCTGCTCAGGCGCGCCGGGCGGCATCTTTGCACCGATGCTGTCGCTGGGCACGTTGCTGGGCGCGGCGTTCGGCATGGTGTGTGCGCATGTGTTTCCGGCCTGGGAGTTGGGGGCAGGTACGTTTGCCGTAGCGGGCATGGGGGCGCTGTTCGCCGCGTCTGTCCGCGCGCCGTTGACCGGCATCGTACTGGTGCTGGAGATGACCGATAACTACCAACTGATTTTGCCCATGATCATCACCTGCCTCGGCGCTACGCTGGTGGCGCAGTTTCTCGGCGGCAAGCCGCTTTATTCCTGTATTCTGGCGCGCACGTTGGCACGTCAGGCGCAGCAGGAAGCCTCCGTCGTCGCGCCGAACGTCGGTATCAAATCTTGAACGTTGCCGGGTGCTGTTGGATAATAAAACGATAACGAGGGCTGTTGAATACCGCCCGGTATTGAATTGGGAGTAAAAAAATGAGCGATGATGTAGCACTGCCCCTGCAGTTTACGGATGCGGCGGCTAACAAGGTGAAACTCCTGATTGCTGATGAAGATAATCCGGAACTGAAACTTCGGGTTTACATCACTGGCGGCGGCTGTAGCGGCTTCCAGTACGGTTTTACCTTTGACGATCAGGTTAACGACGGTGATATGACCATTGAAAAGCAAGGGGTATCCCTGGTGGTCGACCCGATGAGCCTGCAATATCTGATCGGCGGTTCGGTGGATTACACTGAAGGGCTGGAGGGCTCCCGCTTTGTGGTGACCAACCCGAACGCGAAAACCACCTGCGGCTGCGGTTCCTCTTTCAGCATCTGACGGCATTTGGCGTTAAGAAAAACCCGTGGCCTGACCGGCGCACGGGTTTTTTTATGCGTAGCCGACAGCGCGTCAGCGCCGCCATGCGGCGAATTGCCGGCACAGTTGCTCTGCGGCGAGCATCAACCGCGGGCCGGTGCGGCTAAACCAGTCTTCGTTGACTGCGATCACCTCGGGGTTCAGTTGCGGTCGCCAGAATGCCGTAACCTGCTCCGCCGCGCCGGGCGGCCCGCTGATGACGATGACCTGCGGCTGACGCCGGATAACCTGCTCGCGGCTCACCTGCGGCCAGGGCATTGGGCTGTCGGCGAATACGTTGTCGCCGCCGCACAGGCTGACCACCTGGCTTTGCAGCGTCGCGCGCGATGAGGTAAATAGCGGCTGACTGCCGAATTGCAGGAACACCCGCACCGGCGTGCTCTGCCCGTACTGCTGCGCCAGCGTCTGTTGCTGCTGGCGGAATCGCTGCGCCGCTTCCCGCGCCTGTTCCGGATGCGGGCTGTACTGCGCCAGCATCTCCAACTGGCGCGGAATGTCGTCGAGCGTGGCCGGATCGAGGTACAGGATGCGGATGCCGAATGACGCCAGTTGCTCCAGCGGCCGCTGGGCGTTGCCCTCTCGCCAGGCCAGTACCAGATCCGGTTTCAGCGCCAGAATACGTTCCAGATTGATGCCCTGCCAGTTGGCGACCTGCTCGATGCGCCCGGCTTCGGGCGGATAGTTGGACCAGGCGCTGACGCCCACCAGCCGCTCGCCCATCCCGGCGGCAAACGCCATTTCGGTGGCGTGCGGCGCCAAACTGACGACGCGCTGCGCCACCGGCTCCGCCCGACAGGGGACGAGCCACAGCAGCGCCAGACAGCACAGAGCGTGAAAATACCAGGGCTTCAAAAAGCGTCTCCCGTTAAGCTACCGGGGCCGTGACCCCGGTTTGGGATGGATTAGCGCTGTTGCGCCAGTGACTGCAGCATGGTTTCCACCATGCGGGTGGATTGTTTGGCGGCGGTCGCCAGGAATTCGTCAAAGCTGAGGTGTGATTCCTGATCCGCCACGTCGGAAATGGCGCGCACGACCACAAACGGTACGCCAAACTGATGGCAGACATGGCCGATGGCGGTGGCCTCCATTTCCACAGCGATCGCCTGCGGGAAGGTCTGACGGATACGCGCCAGCGGCTCTTTACCGTTGATAAAGGCGTCGCCGCTCACCACCAGCCCGCGAACGGCGTTCAACTGCAACTGGCCGATGGCGCCCTGCGCCAGCGCGATCAGTTTTTCATCGGCGGTAAACGAGGCCGGGCAACCCGCCATCTGGCCGGGTTCGTAGCCAAATGCGGTAACATCGGCGTCGTGGTAGCGCACTTCGTCGGACACCACGATATCGCCCACCTTGAGTGAAGACGCCAGACCGCCGGCGGAACCGGTATTGATCACCACGTCCGGCTGGCAGTGTTCCAGCAGCAGCGTGGTGCCCAGCGCGGCCGATACTTTGCCGATGCCGGATTTCAGCAGCGCGATCTCCACGCCGTGCAACTGGCCGCTGTAGATCTCGCAGCCCGCGCGCTGGAAGGTCTGGCGGTTCTGGATCTGTTCTCTCAACAGCGTCACTTCTTGTTCCATTGCGCCAATAATGCCAACTTTCATAGGGTTCCCCACCGATTTGTCCGAAATAACAAAAATATGCCGTCTGGCAGATTGCTGACAAACACCTTAATTAATGACACCGTTTATCCCGCATGAAATCATTCACTGATTCAGACAGATATCCCCGTCCGCCAAACCAACCGGCTGTTTGTCAACACCCTCTAGTCTATCACGGCTTAGGCCGTGCAGCGATTGTGCCCCCGCCGGGGACGTGCTATGACTGAGTTGGCGCCCCGCCTGTTGGCATCAACGCCCGCGGTACGACGTTCAGGCGCGGGGCACCGCCTAATCAGGGCATTACATGGAGAGCAGTATGTCTGATATCGATTTTTCGAAGAAAATCAGTTTTCAGCGGCCTTTCAGTAAACCGAAAGACAAAAAAGATGCCTACGCCATCGAGAGGGAGTTCGAAAGCGACCGCGGGCGTATCATCAATTCCGCCGCCATCCGTCGGCTACAGCAAAAAACCCAGGTTTTCCCGTTGGAGCGCAACGCCGCCGTACGTTCCCGTCTGACGCACTCGATGGAGGTGCAGCAGGTCGGGCGCTATATCGCCAAGGAAATCCTCGGGCAACTGCGCAAAAACGGGCAATTGGGCGCGCTGGGGCTGGCAACGCTGGAAACGCCGTTTGAAAGTCTGATCGAAATGGCCTGCCTGATGCATGACATCGGCAATCCGCCGTTCGGGCATTTCGGCGAGGCGGCGATCAATAATTGGTTCAGCCAGCGGCTGGCGCCGGAAGGTAAACCGCCGGGCGCCAGCGAAGATCCCTGTCAGGTGGCCTGCCTGCGGCTGGATGACGAGGGAGACGCGGAACTGAATGCGCTGCGTAGCCGTATCCGCCATGATCTGAGCAATTTCGAAGGCAATGCCCAGGCGATCCGCTTAGTGCATTCGCTGCTCAAGCTTAATCTGACCTATGCCCAGGTCGGCTGCATTTTGAAATACACCAAACCCGCCTATTGGGCGCAGCCCATCCCGCCCGATTACAGCTACCTGATGAAAAAAGCCGGGTTTTACCTGTCGGAAGAGGCGTTTGTCCGGCAACTGCGCAGCGAGCTGGGGATGGGCGAGTTTCACCGTCATCCGCTGACCTACATTATGGAAGCGGCGGATGATATCTCCTATTGCATCGCCGATCTGGAAGATGCGGTGGAGAAGAAGATCGTGACTTACCAGCAACTGTACGAGCGGCTGGAGGACGCCTGGGGAGCGCGGGCGGAGAAGGACGTGTTCAGCCGTACTATCGAACGGGCGTACACCGAACGGCAGCATATGCAAGGGCGTAGCGAGAGTGACCAGTTTTTCATGAAACTGCGTGTGAACACGGTCAACACGATGGTGGGATACGTGACGCGGCGTTTTATTGAGCACTTGCCGGCGATTTATGACGGTAGCTTTAACCGTTCGTTGCTGGAAGAGGACAAGGACGACTACGGGCGGTTATTAAAGATCTTTAAAGATGTCGCCAGAAAGTTCGTTTTTAATCACCACGAAGTTGAACAACTGGAACTGCAGGGCGATCGCATCATCAGCGGCCTGCTGGAGATCTACAGTCCGTTGCTGAACATGCCGTACCGCGATTTTTGCCAGTTGGTGAATGACGATACCCACAAGCGCTATCCGATCGAAACCCGGTTGTACCACAAGCTTTCCAGTAAGCATTGCCACGCCTACCGCGAGGCGACTTGCGCCTTGTCGGCATTAGCCGACGCCGAACAGGAGGTGTGGGAGTATTACTACCGCGCCCGGCTGATTCTCGATTACATCAGCGGGATGACCGACTTATACGCCTACGATGAATACCGTCGGCTGATGGCGGTGGATTGAGAGCGGTTGACGAGAGGGAATGTTTTGTAAATACGGTCAATATTTCCTTACTCTTCACCATCTTGCACAGAGCGTGCGCTGCTGCGCATAGTGATTTCATTCCACCTGACCGCTGAAGGTAGCCGTCAGAGTTTGCACGTTGACTGAATGTGAGACATATCGCTATGAAAAGAAAATCGTTGATGCTGAGCGCGCTGGCATTAAGTCTGGCGATGGCCGTGGGGACGCTGCCGGGTACCGCCGCCGCCGCAGAATCGGTGTCTGCGTCCGGCGCGCAGTTGCCGAGCCTGGCGCCGATGCTGGAAAAGGTGATGCCGTCGGTGGTCAATATTTCTGTTGAAGGACATACCACCGCCAGCCGCGGCGCCAGCGCACTGCCGCAAATGCAGCCTTTCTTCGGCGAAAACTCGCCCTTCTGTCAGGAAGGCTCGCCTTTCCAGTCTTCGCCGATGTGTCAGGGCGAAGGAGACGATGACGAGAGCGATGGGGACGGCGCGCCGCAGCAGGCATTCCAGGCGCTGGGCGCCGGGGTGGTTATCAATGCGGCCAAAGGGTATGTGGTGACCAACAACCACGTAGTGGAAAACGCCGACAAGATTCAGGTTCGCCTCAGTGACGGCCGCAAGTTCGACGCCAAGGTCATCGGTAAGGATCCACGCTCGGATGTGGCGCTGATCCAATTGAAGGATTTCCGTAACCTGACCGAAATTAAGATGGCGGACTCCGATCAACTCCGCGTGGGGGATTACGCGGTGGCGATCGGCAACCCTTATGGGCTGGGGGAAACCGCTACCTCCGGGATTATCTCCGCGCTGGGTCGCAGCGGGTTGAATATTGAAAACTATGAAGACTTTATCCAGACCGACGCCGCCATCAACCGCGGTAACTCCGGCGGCGCGCTGGTCAACCTGAATGGCGAACTGATTGGCCTGAATACCGCGATCCTCGCGCCGGGCGGCGGCAACATCGGCATCGGTTTCGCCATTCCCAGTAATATCGTGAAAAACCTGGTCAGCCAGATTGTCGAATACGGTGAGGTCAAACGCGGCGAACTGGGGATTTTGGGCACTGAGCTGAATTCCGATATCGCTAAAGCCATGAAAGTGGATGCCCAGCGCGGGGCGTTCGTTAGCCAGGTGCAGCCGGATTCCGCCGCCGCCAGAGCCGGTATCAAGGCCGGCGATGTGATTGTGTCGATGAACGGCAAGCCTATCAGTAGCTTCTCTGCCCTGCGTGCCCAGATTGGGTCGCTGCCGGTGGGCAGCAAACTGGCGCTGGGGCTGATTCGTGAAGGGAAACCGGTGACGGTGGAGGTGACCCTGCAACAGAGCACGCAATCGCAGGTGTCGTCCGGCAACCTGAATTCCGCGATCGAAGGGGCTGAGTTGAGCAATACCCAGATCAACGGTCAGAAGGGCATCAAGGTTGATAAGGTGAAACCGGATTCCGCGGCGGCGAAAATCGGCCTGAAGCCTGATGACGTCATCCTCGGCGTGAACCAGCAGCCGGTAGAAAATATTGGCGAGCTGCGCAAAATCATCGACAGTAAACCTCCGGTGCTGGCGCTGAGCATTCGACGCGGCAACAGCGATCTCTACCTGTTGATTCAATAACCTGACTATGGGCATGACCGGGCGCTTCGACATCCGGTCATGCCATTTCCCGCCTGTTTTGTGAGTTCTTCCACAGATTCTGTGTGATTCCCCGGTTTTTGTTCATTTGCACAATGTATGACGCGATACCCGGCGCTATGCTGGTGCGGTTGTCTCTATCCCTTGAGGTTGAAATGGCGTCATACCACCTGAATAACAAACTGGCACAGGAGATCGTCGCGCGCACCATGAAAATCATTGATAGTAATATCAATGTGATGGATGCGCGTGGGCGGATTATCGGCAGCGGCGATCGGGAACGTATTGGGGAATTGCATGAAGGCGCGCTGCTGGTGCTGTCGCAGGGACGGGTGGTGGATATTGATGATGCGGTGGCGCGGCATCTGCACGGCGTCCGGCCGGGCATCAACCTGCCGCTGAAAATCGACGGCGAAATCGTCGGCGTGATTGGCCTGACCGGCAACCCTGGTCAGTTGCGCCAGTACGGCGAACTGGTGTGCATGACGGCCGAGATGATGCTGGAGCAGGCGCGATTGCTGCACATGCTGGCGCAGGACAGCCGTTTGCGGGAAGAACTGGTGCTGAACCTGATCCGTACCGATGATCTGTCGCCGGCGCTGATGGAATGGGCGCAGCGCCTCGGCATCGACCTCAATCAGCCGCGTGTGGCGGCGGTAGTGGAGGTCGATAGCGGTCAGCTAGGGGTGGACAGCGCGATGGCCGAATTACAGCAATTGCAGACGTTGCTGACGACGCCGGAGCGCAACAATCTGATTGCGATTGTCTCGCTGACGGAGATGGTGGTGCTGAAACCAGCGCTGAACAACCACGGCCGCTGGGATGCGGAAGAGCATCGTCGCCGCGTCGACACGCTGTTGTCGCGTATGGAAGAGAGCAGCCGGTTACGGGTACGGGTGGCGCTGGGCAACTATTTCACCGGTCCCGGCAGCATCGCGCGTTCCTATCGTACCGCCCGAACCACCATGAGCGTCGGCAAACAGCGAATGCCGGCGCAGCGCAGTTACTTCTATCAGGATCTGATGCTGCCGGTGCTGCTCGATAGTCTGCGCGGCGGCTGGCAGGCCAACGAACTGGTGCGTCCGCTGGCCAGGCTGAAGGCGATGGACAGCAATGGCCTGTTGCGCCGTACCCTTAACGCCTGGTTTCGCAACAATGTGCAGCCGGGAGCGACCGCCAAGGCGCTGTTTGTACATCGCAATACGCTGGAATACCGGTTAAACCGTATATCCGAACTGACCGGACTGGATCTGGGCAACTTTGACGATCGGCTGTTGCTGTATGTCGCGCTGCAACTGGATGAAGAGCAGTAATGCTCGTGTCGATGACGACGAGAAGCGGCGGGCGGTTGGCCTGCCGCTTACCTTAGATTCAAATGCACTGTTAAGCCGCCAATAATATAACCCGAGAGCATAAATTATCTCGAAACAGTATTTTTTCCCTCCCGCCTTATCCACTATTGTCCCTTCCATAGATAAAACCGGATACAGTTGCGTCGTTTAGCCGCTGTTCCGGTTGCATGATGACAGGCCGCCGGACTCTGGGGCTCTTTTGAACGCTCGCGCAGGCAACGGGCAGACTTTGAGGGGAGTAATAATAATGTCAATGCGTCGTTTGGGATGGTCGCTGGCTACTGCCGCGTTGTTATTTTCGGGTATGGCTTCGGCTGCCACGGAACTGCTGAATGTGTCTTACGATCCAACCCGCGAATTTTACCAGCAATATAACGCGGCGTTTATCAAACACTGGAAAGAAACCACCGGCGAAACGATTTCCGTCAAAAACTCCCACGGCGGTTCAGGCAAGCAGGCTCGCTCCGTGATCGACGGGCTGCAGGCGGATGTTGTGACGCTGGCGCTGGCGGGCGATATCGATGCGCTCAATCTCAATCAGCCGCTGATCGACCCTAAATGGCAGGCGCGTCTGCCGGACAACAGCACGCCTTATACCTCCACCATTGTATTTCTGGTACGCAAAGGCAACCCGAAACATATCAAGGATTGGGACGACCTGATTAAATCTGACGTGCAGGTCATCACGCCGAACCCGAAAACCTCCGGCGGCGCCCGCTGGAACTTCCTGGCGGCCTGGGCTTATGCCAAGCATCTGCCGGGCGGAACCGATGAAAGCGCGCAGAAATTCGTGACCGAACTCTACAAGCATGCGCCAGTGCTGGACACCGGCGCGCGTGGCGCAACCATCAGCTTTGTCCAGCGCCAACTGGGCGATGTGCTGATTGCCTGGGAAAACGAGGCGTATCTGTCGCTGAAAGAGCAGGGCGGCGACCAACTGGAAATCGTCACGCCGTCTCTGTCCATTCTGGCGGAGCCGCCGGTAGCGGTGGTCGACAAAGTGGTGGAGCGCAAGGGGACGCGTAAACAGGCGGAAGCTTATCTGAACTACCTCTACAGCGACGAAGGGCAGCGTATCATCGCACAAAACTTCTATCGCCCGCGCAACGCCAAAATCGCTGAGGAATTTAAGTCTCAGTTTGCGCCGGTGAAACTGGTGACGATCGATGAAGAGTTCGGCGGCTGGAAAAGCGCGCAGCCTAAATTCTTCGATGATGGCGGGGTGTTCGACGCTATCTTCAAACAGATTAATAAATAAGTTGTATTCTGAGCGTTAAAACCGCCCCCATCGGGGCGGTTTTGCCACGTTGGTTGTCTGAGTCGGCAATCCGTGTTTCATCATTGAAAGGCTTGTTATGTCGCGACGTATTTCACCGGTCATTCCCGGTTTTGGTCTGACTCTGGGCTTTAGCCTTAGCTATCTGGGGCTACTTGTCCTAATCCCGCTGGCGGCCATGTTTCTGTACGCCAGTCAGTTGACGCTGACCCAGTTCTGGGAACTGATCACCAGTCGCCAGGTGCTGTTTTCCCTGCAATTATCCTTTGGTTCCGCGCTGACGGCGGCATTCATCAACGGCGTTCTGGGGACGTTGCTGGCCTGGGTGCTGGTGCGTTATACCTTTCCCGGCAGGAAGATTATCGATGCGATGATCGATATGCCGTTTGCCTTGCCTACCGCCGTGGCGGGGATTGCGCTAACGTCGCTGTATGCGCCGAACGGGCTGATCGGCTCGCTGTTTCCTTTTCGTATCGCCTACACGGGGATTGGCATCACGCTGGCGCTGATTTTCGTCACGCTACCGTTTGTGGTGCGCACGCTGCAGCCGGTGTTGGCCGATATTCCCAAAGAAGTGGAAGAAGCATCCGCCTGTCTGGGCGCCAACCCGTGGCAGACCTTCCGCCATGTCCTGCTGCCGGCGATTCTGCCCGCCTGGCTTACCGGTTTCGCGCTGGCATTCGCTCGCGGCGTGGGGGAGTATGGCTCGGTGGTGTTTATTGCCGGCAACATTCCGTTCAAGACGGAAATCCTGCCGCTGCTGATTGTTTCCAAACTGGACCAGTACGATTACAAGGGCGCGACCGGTATCGGCGTGTTCATGCTGGTTGTCTCTTTCATCATGCTGTTGCTGATTAACCTGCTGCAACGGCGCATTCAACCGAAGTTATAAAGGATGAGCATGGATCACAGTATTTCTACGCCTGTGACGGTGCGTCCGTCCTCCGTCAGGCGCCCTGTTACCTTTTATGTGCTCACCACGCTGGCGTGGGCGGTGTTTTTACTGATTCTGGTATTGCCGCTGATCATGGTGGTAACCCAGGGATTGCATAACGGTATCGGCGCGTTCTGGCATGCGATCACCGAACCGGATGCGGTGTCCGCGCTCAAGCTGACGCTGCTGGCGACGGTCATTTCAGTGCCGCTGAATATGGTATTCGGGTTGGCGATCGCCTGGAGCGTCACCAAGTTCGAATTCCGCGGCAAATCGCTGCTGCTGGCACTGCTGGACCTGCCGTTTTCCGTGTCGCCGGTGGTAACCGGCCTGATGTATGTGCTGCTGTTTGGCGCCCAGAGCAAGCTGTATCCATTCCTGACCGAACATAATCTGGAAATCGTCTATGCGGTGCCCGGCATCGTGCTGGCGACCATGTTTGTCACCCTGCCGTATGTGGCGCGCGAGCTGATTCCGCTGATGGAGCAGCAGGGCAGTCAGGAAGAGGAGGCGGCCAGACTGTTGGGCGCGAACGGCTGGCAGATGTTCTGGCACATCACATTGCCGAATGTGAAATGGGCGCTGATTTACGGCGTAGTGCTGTGTACCGCCCGCGCGATGGGCGAGTTTGGCGCCGTGTCGGTGGTGTCCGGTCATATTCGCGGCCTGACCAATACCTTGCCGCTGCATATCGAGATTCTTTACAACGAATACAACATTGTCGCTGCGTTCAGCGTGGCGATTCTGCTGCTGGTGATGTCGCTGGTGGTGCTGTTGCTGCGCCAGTGGAGCGAAGCGCATTTGTCGAAACAACAAGAGAAACAACAGGAGCTGACCGGTAATGAGCATTGAGGTTCACAACGTTAACAAACAGTTTGGTCAGTTCCGGGCCCTCAATCAGATCAATTTATCGATCCAGAGCGGCGAACTGGTGGCGCTGCTGGGGCCGTCCGGTTGCGGCAAAACCACGCTGTTGCGCATTATCGCCGGCCTGGAAACGCCGGACAGCGGCAGCATTGTGTTCCACGGCGAAGATGTGTCGGGACACGATGTGCGCGATCGTCATGTCGGCTTTGTTTTCCAGCACTATGCGCTGTTCCGGCATATGACGGTGTTCGATAACGTGGCGTTTGGGCTGCGCATGAAACCGAAAGCGATACGGCCGTCAAAGCGGGATATCGAAAGCAAGGTGCGCGAACTGCTGAATATGGTGCAACTGGAATGGCTGGCGGATCGCTACCCAGAGCAGTTATCCGGCGGTCAGCGCCAGCGTATCGCCCTGGCGCGGGCGCTGATTGTGGAGCCGCGCATTTTATTGCTGGACGAGCCGTTCGGCGCGCTGGACGCCAAGGTGCGTAAAGAACTGCGCCGCTGGCTGTCGCGTCTGCATGAAGAAATTAACCTGACATCGGTGTTTGTCACCCATGATCAGGAAGAAGCTATGGAGGTGGCGGACCGCATCGTGTTGATGAACAAGGGCGTCATCGAGCAGATTGGCACGCCTGATGAGGTGTATAACCGCCCGGCCACCGAGTTTGTCTACAACTTCCTGGGTGACAGCAACCGATTGAAACTGGCTGGTCATGATCAGACGATTCAGTTCCGTCCGCACGAGGTGGCGTTGTCGAAGCAGACGCAGGCTGACTTCCAGCCGGTGGTGGTCAAGGATATCCGTCCTCTGGGCGCACTGACGCGGCTGGTGCTGAAGGTTGACGGCAACAATGAATTGATTGAAGCGGAAGTGGCGCATGATGACGAGGTGCTGGCCGGGTTGCACCGCGGCGATGTCGTACAGTTCAAGCCGAAACGCTATAACCACGACTGGGAAATCTGACCATAAAAAAACGCCCGCAAGGGCGTTTTTTTCAAGAGCATACGGAGATTAACGGTAGTCTTCGTTAGAAACCACGGAGTAACGGCCGCTGCCCACCAGCATAATCACCAGACTGCACAGGAAGTAGAACGCTTCCCCTTCCAGCCCCCATGCGCCCACATTGGTGATGGTGAATAATTTGCCCATGGTGACCAGCAATGTCGCGACCAGCAGGTTAAACGCCACCACGGCCGCAGAGATACGGGTCAATACGCCCAAAACAATCAGGATGGGGGCGAGTACTTCGCCGATGTAGGCGCCGTAGGCGATAAAGCCGGGCAGACCGTGCTGCGCCAGCATGCCGGCGATCCAACCCACGCCGTTTTCGATTTTGGCGACGCCGTGAAACAGCAGCAGAATACCGACGGTCAAACGCAGCAACAGTTTGCCGCCGTCCGGATGGTCGGTTAAACCGGTAAAGAATTTATTGGCTTTGGCTATCATCGTCTTACCCTTATAAGAATGCGTTTTATTACGATGCTAGTGTCGTCTTTTGGCGACGGAATAAAAAACCAATACATTTGACGTTCCTTATCAAAAATTTTGCGTGATACGCGGTGAGTTTTTGAACATTGCGAGAGCGGATACGGCCTGGCGGGTGTTTGAATGCGGGTGGCGATAAAGTGCGCTATTCGTAACGAGAGGACAATCTGAAGGTGATCGGAACAGAAATTAAAAGAAAACGGCACGAGAAATAGGAATTACCCTGCGCGGTAGCGCACGCGGTCTTCATGATTCTTGAGGAAAATGACCGGACTGGTCGAGGTAATTGGTGGGTCGTGCAGGATTCGAACCTGCGACCAATTGATTAAAAGTCAACTGCTCTACCGACTGAGCTAACGACCCGCAGAAGTGGTGGGTGATGACGGGATCGAACCGCCGACCCCCTCCTTGTAAGGGAGGTGCTCTCCCAGCTGAGCTAATCACCCACTTCTGTACTTCATTGTCATAAGAAGACCGCTGGTATGAGAATGGTGGGTGATGACGGGATCGAACCGCCGACCCCCTCCTTGTAAGGGAGGTGCTCTCCCAGCTGAGCTAATCACCCAATCTCAATTCTTCTTACTTTACACAGCGCGGCACTCTAAAGAGTGGTGGGTGATGACGGGATCGAACCGCCGACCCCCTCCTTGTAAGGGAGGTGCTCTCCCAGCTGAGCTAATCACCCCCGCTGTGTGGAGTCGCATTATAGGGATACTTGAATATGAGTCAACGCTTTTTAAAACGAAAATAGTCGTTCGTTGTAAAATTAGTCGATATGCCGTATTTATGGGCGTTATCGTTGAATCCCTGCGCATTTTACCGGAGTTAGGCTTGAGTCGACGCGGTTATAGCGTTGAGGAATCGGGGTGGAGTGATAGAATATTGCCCACTTTAAGCAGGCTGTGTCGCGCGCTGACAGCGCTCACCCTTGATGGCGGGGCACAGTCCGGAATCCTGGTTGGTGTTGACCGACCGTTGCTGTCTAATGAAGGCCGTAATCCCAATGAAAATCAAAACCCGCTTTGCGCCCAGCCCGACTGGTTATCTTCACGTTGGCGGTGCCCGTACCGCACTGTATTCCTGGTTGTTTGCCCGTCATCACGGCGGCGAGTTTGTTCTGCGTATTGAAGATACCGATCTGGAGCGTTCGACCAAAGAGGCGATTGACGCCATTATGGATGGCATGAACTGGTTGAATCTGGACTGGGATGAAGGCCCGTACTATCAGACCAAACGTTTTGACCGCTATAACGCGGTTATCGATCAGATGCTGGAAAATGGCACGGCGTATAAATGCTATTGTTCCAAAGAGCGTCTGGAAGCCCTACGCGAGCAACAGATGGCTGACGGCGATAAGCCGCGTTATGACGGCCGTTGCCGCGACTCCCACGAACATCACGCGGATGATGAACCGCATGTGGTGCGTTTCCGTAACCCGCAAGACGGTTCGGTTGTCTTTGATGATCGCATTCGTGGTCCTATCGAATTCAGCAACCTTGAACTGGATGACCTGATCATCCGTCGTACCGACGGCTCGCCGACCTATAACTTCTGTGTGGTGATCGATGACTGGGATATGGGCATCACCCACGTTATTCGCGGTGAAGACCATATCAACAACACGCCGCGGCAGATCAATATTCTTAAAGCGCTGGGCGCGCCGGTGCCGGAATACGCGCACGTTTCCATGATCCTGGGCGATGACGGCAAGAAACTGTCCAAACGCCACGGCGCGGTGGGGGTGATGCAGTATCGCGACGACGGCTACCTGCCGGAAGCGCTGCTCAACTATCTGGTGCGTCTGGGCTGGGCTCACGGCGATCAGGAAATCTTCTCTATTGATGAGATGAAACAGCTGTTCTCGCTGGATGCCGTCAGCAAATCCGCCAGTGCGTTCAATACCGAGAAGCTGCAGTGGCTGAACCACCACTATATTAATCACCTGCCGCCGGAATATGTGGCGACCCATTTGTCCTGGCACATCGAACAGGCGGGCATCGATACCCGTACCGGCCCGCAACTGAGCGAACTGGTGACGTTGCTGGGTGAACGTTGCAAGACGCTGAAGGAAATCGCCGAGTCCTGCCGTTACTTCTATGAAGAGTTCGCCGAGTTTGACGCCGATGCGGCGAAGAAACACCTACGTCCGGTAGCGCGTCAACCGCTGGAACTGGTGCGCGACAAGCTGGCGGCCATCACCGACTGGACGCCGGAAAATATCCACCATGCCATTCAGGGCACGGCTGACGAGCTGCAGCAAGGGATGGGGAAAGTCGGGATGCCGTTGCGTGTGGCGGTAACCGGCGCCGGCCAGTCTCCGGGCGTTGATGTGACGGTGCATGCCATTGGTCAGTCGCGTACGCTGACGCGCATCGAGCGGGCGCTGGCGTTTATCAGCGAGCGTGAAGCCCAGCAATAATCGCTTCGAACGATGCTGTTGTTAACGAAAACCCTGGCTTGCCAGGGTTTTTGCTTTTTGTCTTGGATGATTCGGTGGTGTATTGGCATGTCAGGCATTCAGCGCCTGCTCCAGATCGTCCAGCAGGTCCTCAATGGCTTCAATGCCGACCGACAGGCGAATCATTTCCGGTTTGACGCCGGCTTTGGCTTGTTCTTCGGGCGTCATCTGGCGGTGAGTCGTCGAGGCCGGATGGCAGGCCAGCGATTTGGCATCGCCGATATTCACCAGACGCTTGAAGATCCCAAGGGCATCATAAAACCGCACGCCCGCTTCGTAACCGGCTTTAAGGCCAAACGACAGAATGGCGGATGGCGTGCCACCCAGGTATTTCTGCGCCAGCGCGTAGTGCGGATGTTCCGGCAGCCCGGCATAGCTAACCCATGCTACTTTAGGATGGGAACGCAGGTATTCCGCAACCTTACGGGCGTTTTCCACATGGCGCTCCATGCGCAATGGCAGCGTTTCCAACCCCTGTAATAATAAAAAGGCGTTCATCGGCGACAGGGCCGAGCCGGTATTGCGCAGTGGGACGGTACGGACTCGGGCTATGAAGGCGGCAGGACCAAATGTCTCGGTATAGACCACGCCGTGATAAGCCGGCTCAGGCCGATTCAGTCCAGGAAATTTTTCCGGATACTGTTGCCAGGGGAATGTACCGGCGTCCACGATCGCGCCGCCCAGCGAGTTGCCGTGGCCGCCAACATACTTGGTGATGGAATGCACCACGATGTCCGCGCCGAACTGGATCGGCTTGCATAGCACCGGCGATGCCACGGTGTTATCCACTACCAACGGTACCCCATGCTGGTGGGCGATATGCGCCAGCGCTTCGATGTCGACGATATTGCCGGCCGGATTGCCGATGCTCTCGCAGTAGACCAACCGGGTTTTGTCATCGATCAGTTGCGCGATAGCTTCGGGCGAGTCATCGCTGGCAAAACGGACTTCTACGCCGAAACTTGGCAGCATATGGGCAAATAGCGTGTAAGTACCGCCATACAGCTGCGGGGTCGACACGATATTATCGCCTTGTCGGGTGAGCGTCTGCACCGCATAGGTAATAGCGGCGCTGCCGGCGGAAACCACCAGTGCTGCGATTCCCCCTTCCAGCGCCGCCAAACGTTGTTCCAGCACATCATTGGTAGGATTCATTATCCGCGTATAGATATTGCCCGGCACATCGAGGTTAAACAGGTCCGCGCCGTGCTGCGCATTGTCGAATTCAAACGCGACGTTTTGATAGATGGGTACGGCTACTGCTTTGGTGACCGGATCGGCGCTAAAACCGTGGTGCAGGGCGATAGTGGCATCTTTCATGTTTGGAAAACTCCAGCAAATAGAAGGGGGTGACGCATTGTTGGGGTTTTCGCGAAAAGTAAGAAAAACTTTTTTGTCATAAGCTAATCTCAAACAGGCTTGATTAGCGGTGGTTTTTACGCCTGAAAGTACGCGGCTTTTTTCCGTACGTTGCCATTCTCACCGCACTTTGACGGCTTTTTCAGCGGTTGATCGGATAAATGGATTTTGGCGTTGACAGGGTTGGGGGCGTTGCATATCATGCGACCCGTTCACACGATACAGTGTCGATACGGGGCTATAGCTCAGCTGGGAGAGCGCTTGCATGGCATGCAAGAGGTCAGCGGTTCGATCCCGCTTAGCTCCACCAAATCTTCATCCCATAGAGATTTGGTTTTTGACGGTATTATCTGGTGTGGGGCTATAGCTCAGCTGGGAGAGCGCTTGCATGGCATGCAAGAGGTCAGCGGTTCGATCCCGCTTAGCTCCACCAAATTCCTTTCGCAGTATCATCCTGTTTATTTCTCTGACGTTTACTCCCGTTTTTTCCGTTTTACACCAAAATTTATGGTCATTGTCTCCGACAAGCTAAAAGCCTCTAGCCAGCAAAGACAATGACGCGGCGTATTACGTATTTTCCGGCAAACGGGGTGTCCAGTCGATCGGCGAATCGCCCTGTTGTTCCAGCAACTGATTGGTTCTGGAGAAATGGCGGCACCCTAAAAAACCGCGGTGGGCAGATAATGGCGAGGGATGCGGCGCCTTCAACACATGATGCCGCTGCGTATCAATAATGCTGCCTTTTCTTTGCGCGTGCGATCCCCACAGCAGGAATACAATCCCTTCCCGGTGTGCGTTCAGCTTTTCGATCACCTTGTCGGTGAAGGTTTCCCAGCCCAGATTGGCGTGCGAATGCGCTTTTCCTGCTTCCACCGTCAGCACGGTATTGAGCAACATCACACCTTGCTGCGCCCAGCTCTGCAAAAAGCCGTGAGACGGAATTTCAAATCCGGGGATATCGTTAGCCAGTTCTTTGTAGATATTGACCAGCGACGGCGGCGCCGGCACGCCTGGGCGAACCGAAAACGACAGCCCATGCGCCTGATTCGGGCCGTGATACGGGTCCTGCCCCAGGATCACCACTTTGACATCGTGGAATTCAGTAAAACGAAAGGCGTTGAAGACGTCTTTCTGCGGCGGGTAGATCACCTTGCCAGCTGTACGTTCCTGATGAACGAACGACAACGTATTGACGAAATAGGGTAGTTCTTTCTCTTGGGCCAGCACGTCGTGCCAGGTCAGGGAAGTGGTCATGGGAGGCTCTTTGTTCAATACGGTAGTGAGTTCAATGCGCTAGTGGGCCGTCGCCTGAATGCCATCTGGCGACAGCGCAGCCTGATTAGTCAGTCCTGATGGGTAAGCTTACCGTCAAAGCTGAACAGGGAAAACCATTAACCGCGTTTGGCAGGCGATGAATCGCCTTTTGCTGATTTTTTTTAAAATTTACAAAAATAATTGCATTCGTGTTTTTGGCGTAAATTGATATAAAACAAACGATTATAAATTTCATGCCAAATGATGCCCGGTTAAAATTGACTTATATCAAAGAGTGGCTGGGAAAGGACTGGTATACAGATAGCCAGATTCGGTTGGTTTTGCGCTGGCGTTAATACCGTTGGCGATTTGTTACCAACCGTGGATTTTGTATTCGGTTCAATAAGACGCCGCTTAACGGAGGCAATAATGGTTACAGGTATTCAAATCACCAAAGCAAATAACAATGCCCTGGTTAACTCTTTCTGGCTGCTGGATGAAGAGAAATCTCAGGCGCGTTGCGTGTGCGCTAAATCCGATTTCAACGAAGATCAGATCGTTGCCGTCAGCGATCTGGGTCAGTTCGAATATCGCGAAGTGCCGCTGGAAATCAAACCGGAAGTGCGTGTCGAAGGCGGTCAGCATCTGAACGTGAACGTGCTGCGTCGTGAAACGCTGGAAGATGCGGTTAAACATCCGGAAAAATACCCGCAGCTGACCATCCGTGTGTCCGGCTATGCGGTACGTTTCAACTCGCTGACGCCGGAACAGCAGCGCGACGTGATCACCCGTACATTTACCGAAAGCCTGTAAGCTCGTCGGTAAAAAAGACCACGGTCTGGTTAATGCCGGTCACCTAAGGTGTCCGGCATTGTTTTTTCTGGGGAGTGAGTTCCGGTCGCTGTGGTTGATAGCGTGGAGCGGATTGATTTTGAAGAAGGGAACGTGCTGTGACATTAGGACGCACGTTCTTCTTACCGATAATGAAAAGGGAGCCGGTTGGCTCCCTTTTTTGTATCAACAGATCATCGTATCAACAGGCCTGATTCAGCTGTTATCCGCCGGTTTTTCTTTCTGCGGCTCCGCCGGCGTTTGGGCGCTGGGCTGGCGGCGTTTACCGATATTTTTACTGTCGCGATGGCGCACTTTGACCTTCGCTTTCTGTTTTTCTTTCTCTTTTTGCTTCAGCTCTTTGCGCTTGGCCAGCACTTTTTTAGACGGCTTGCCGGTGGTTTTGGGGCTCGGCGCTCGGGTAGTTGGACGCAGTTCATCGACCACGCGCGCTTTTAGCGGCTCATTCAGATAACGGCCGATCTTCTCCAGCAGCAGGTAGTCATGCGCCTCCACCAGCGAGATGGCGCAACCTTTACGACCGGCGCGGCCGGTACGTCCGATGCGATGCAGGTAAACGTCTGAAGTGCGCGGCAAATCAAAGTTGAACACGTGGCTGACGTCCTGAATATCCAGCCCGCGGGCGGCGACGTCGGTGGCGACCAACACTTTTACCCGACCTTCGCTCAACCGTTTGATGGCTTCGTTGCGTTTGGCCTGCACCATTTCCCCTTCCAGATAGCAGGACTCAATGCCCGCCGCCCGCAGCCAGTCCACCAGTTCATGCACTCGCTCGCGCTTACGCACGAACACGATCGAACGGGTTACGTCCGGCTGCTTGAGCAGGTGACTCAGTAGGGCGGTTTTGTGCTGAACATCGTCGGCGCGGTAGTACCACTGCAGGATTTTTTTGCGTTCGCGTCGTGACGGTTCGGCTTCCACTTCGATCGGGTCGTTCAGCAGACGCTCGGCGAAATCCTGAATGGCGTCGCCTTCCAGCGTGGCGGAGAACAGCATGGTCTGCTTGCGCCAGCGGGTTTCTCCGGCGATATGCTCGATATCCTGAGCGAAGCCCATGTCCAGCATGCGGTCGGCTTCATCCAGAATCAGGGTTTCCACCGCGCGGCAGTCAAAATTCTCTTCTTTGATGTATTGCAACAGGCGACCAGTGGTGGCGACCACCACATCCTGATTCTCGCTGAACACTTCGGCGTGATTCATGTAGGCCACGCCGCCGGTGATGGTGGCAATGTCCAGATGCGTGTGGGCGGCCAGCGCACGAGCCTGATCCGCCACCTGCATCGCCAGTTCCCGGGTCGGGGTCAGAATCAGGATACGCGGCGGGCCGGATTTTTTACGCGGAAAATCCAGCAGATGCTGCAATACCGGCAGCAGATACGCCGCGGTTTTACCGGTTCCGGTCGGCGCAGAGCCCAGTACGTCCCGTCCTTCCATCGCCGGGGGAATAGCCTCGGCCTGAATGGCGGTCGGGCGGCTGAAGCCCATGTCGCGCAGGGCGTCAAGCAGGCTATCGTCAAGATCAAACTCGGAAAAATTGGTCGCAGTCATGGTCTACCTCTGTTCGGGGCGCTGATTATAGACGCATTGGCGGGGTTGTTCATCTGTTTAAGCGGCCTCGACCACTTTTCCCGGGCTGGCGTTTCTCCTATGCTAACCCCGGTTCAGCAATAAATGGCACAACAATGACGTCTTTGCAGCATACACCAGCGTTGCGCGCGGGTGGTTTTACCTTCAAACAATTTTTTGTGGCGCACGACCGCTGTGCGATGAAAGTCGGCACCGATGGCGTGCTGCTGGGTGCGTGGGCGCCGTTGCGGGAAGAGTCGCGGATTCTGGATATCGGCTGCGGTTCCGGTCTGATTGCGCTGATGCTGGCGCAACGCAGCGGTGGGCGAGTTCCGGTGGATGGGGTAGAGCTGGACGCCGCCGCCAGCGAGCAGGCGGCAGACAATGCGGCGGCGTCGCCCTGGGCCGAGAGTATACGGATTCATCAGACCGATATTCTTGCGTATGCCCGTACTGCCGCATCGCGCTATTCACTGATTGTCAGTAATCCGCCTTATTTTACCCCCGGCGTCGACTGTGCCTCAGCCCAGCGTGCGCAGGCGCGTTATACCGCCACGCTGACTCATCAGACGTTGCTGGATTGCGCCAGCCGGTTGCTGACGTCAGACGGGCGATTTTGTGTGGTGTTGCCGGTACAGGCGGCGGACAACTTTCTGACGCTGGCGCAGCAGCTGGCGTGGCATGTCGATGCCTGGGTTGACGTCGCGGATAATGCGGCCCGGCCGGTGAACCGGGTGCTGCTGTCGTTGGGGCGACAGCACACGACGCTGGACCGGACATCGTTAATCATCCGTGACGACAGCCGTCGGTATTCGGCGTCGTTTCAGGCGCTGGCGCGGGATTTTTATTTATCGATGTGAGCTTGTTATCCATGTGAACGTGTTCATGGAATTTGTAGAAGGCGGCCGGGCGCTGGCCCGGCATTCATCATCAGGGATGCAGGATGGTGGGATGCGCCTTTTCCGCTCGCTGCGGATAATCAAGCGTATAGTGCAACCCGCGGCTCTCTTTGCGCGCCAGCGCGCAGCGTACAATCAATTCCGCCACCTGAACCAGATTGCGTAACTCCAGCAGATTGTTGGAGAGGCGGAAGTGGGCATAATACTCGCTGATTTCCTGCTGTAGCAGCGTGATACGTCGCTGCGCGCGTTCCAGTCTTTTCGTCGTGCGCACGATGCCGACGTAATCCCACATCAATAACCGCAGTTCGTGCCAGTTGTGCTGAATCACGACTCTTTCGTCCGAGTTTTCCACCTGGCTTTCGTCCCAGTTGGGCAGCGACTCGACCAGTGTTTTCTCCGGCAAATGCTGCAGAATATCCCCGGCGGCAGACCAGCCATACACCAGACACTCCAGCAGCGAGTTGGACGCCATGCGGTTGGCGCCATGCAGGCCGGTATAACTGACTTCGCCA
This sequence comes from Dickeya sp. Secpp 1600, assembly GCF_003049805.1. NCBI lineage: Bacteria > Pseudomonadati > Pseudomonadota > Gammaproteobacteria > Enterobacterales > Pectobacteriaceae > Dickeya > Dickeya sp. Secpp 1600. The sequence goes on along the minus strand of NZ_CP023484.1, from coordinate 3,791,830 downwards.
ATCGCGTACAAACCGTCCAGGTCGGTGCGTCCCTGTTGGTCAACCACCACGCCGCCGCAGGTGTAGTGCGCGGCGGGGACGATGGGAATCGGCTCGCGGGTCAGATCAAGGCCCAGCGACAGCAGTTTTTCATGGATAGTAGGGAAATGCTGCGTAATGAAATCCGCCGGTTTGTGGCTGATGTCCAGATACATGCAATCCGCGCCCAGTCGTTTCATTTCGTGGTCTATCGCCCGGGCGACAATATCCCGCGGCGCCAGCTCCGCCCGTTTATCAAAGGCTGGCATAAAGCGGCTGCCGTCCGGGCGCGTCAGCCAGGCGCCTTCGCCGCGCAGCGCTTCGGTCAGCAAAAAATTGCGGGCCTGCGGATGGTACAGACAGGTGGGGTGAAACTGGTTGAATTCCATGTTCGCCACCCGGCAACCAGCGCGCCAGGCCATAGCGATGCCGTCGCCGGAAGAAATATCGGGGTTGGTGGTGTACTGGTAGACCTTGGACGCGCCGCCGGTGGCGAGCACGACGGCTTTGGCGCGGCACGATTCGACATGCTCTTTTTCCCTGTTCCACAGGTAAGCACCTACCACCCGTTTGTGGCCGGGCAGGCCGAGCTTGCTGGAGGTGATCAAATCCACTGCATTACAACGTTCCAGCAATACGATATTGGGATGCTGTCTCACCTGGCTGACCAGGGTGGTTTCCACCGCTTTGCCGGTGGCGTCCGCAGCATGCAGGATACGGCGATGGCTGTGACCGCCCTCGCGCGTCAGATGATAGCGCGCTTCGCCGTGCGGTGCGGTTTCGGTATCGAACCGAACGCCCTGATCGATTAGCCATTGCACGCAATGACGGGCGTTACGGGCAATAAACGATACCGCTTCCCGGTCGCACAAGCCGTCGCCGGCAATCAGAGTATCGTCGATGTGGGCGTCGACGCTGTCGGTTTCATCGAACACAGCGGCGATCCCGCCTTGTGCATAAAAGGTGGCGCTTTCGCTTAGCGGCCCTTTGCTGAGCACCATCACGCGGGCATGAGGCGCCAGACGCAGCGCCAGTGATAACCCGGCGGCGCCGCTGCCGATGATCAGCACATCACAATGGTAGTCTTTGAGAGGCGACATAATAGTCTTGTTTAATTTATAAAACTGTATTTTTGAATTTAGCACGGAATTTATCTTAAATGCAGTTTTTTGTTTTATAAATTAAACAAGACTGATGCAAAATAGCAGAACGGGGTGCCAGCAGCAGGCTTTTGACGTATGATTTTTGCGGCTGTACGGGGCAGCAATGAGAATAAAACCCCGGAGGGCGGCACGGCGGTATGCGACGGGGATCCGGCAGGATGCAAAAAATGCTTCATGCAACGGAACTTTATGACGTAAAAAGACTCCAACCCGGTGCTTGCTCGATTGCAGATATATGGCTGGCAGTACGTGGCTTAGGCGTGGCGACACGGTTTTGGGGAGACATGATCTCGGATGAGCGAGCAGTTAGCGGATCAGGTGCTGGTTGAGCGGGTCCAGAAAGGCGACAGAAAGGCGTTTAACTTACTGGTCGTCCGTTATCAGCATAAAGTGGCGAGCCTGGTATCGCGTTACGTTCCCGCTGGGGACGTGCCCGATGTGGTGCAGGAGTCGTTTATCAAAGCCTATCGCGCGCTGGAATCGTTTCGTGGCGAGAGCGCCTTTTATACCTGGCTGTATCGTATTGCCGTCAACACGGCGAAGAATTATCTGGTGGCTCAGGGGCGGCGTCCGCCGTCCAGCGATGTGGACGCCAACGACGCGGAAAATTACGAAAATGCCAGCGCGTTGAAAGAAATATCGAACCCTGAGAACTTAATGTTGTCTGAGGAATTACGACGGATCGTTTTCCATACTATCGAGTCATTGCCTGAGGATTTGCGTCTGGCAATTACGCTGCGTGAACTGGATGGGCTGAGCTATGAGGAAATTGCCGCCATCATGGATTGCCCGGTCGGCACTGTCCGCTCGCGTATATTCCGCGCACGGGAAGCGATTGATAATAAAGTGCAACCGCTTATTCAGCGTTAGCTTGTTCTTAACGTTACTCATGACGGGTTTGACAAGGTAAGGTGAAGTTATGCAGAAAGAAAAACTTTCCGCTTTAATGGATGGTGAGGCAGTGGACAATGCACTGCTGGGCGCCTTGTCGAAAGACGACAAGTTGCAGCAAAGCTGGCAGCGCTACCATCTGGTGCGTGACACTCTGCGGGGCGATGTCAGCGAAACGCTGATGAATATTGATATCGCCGCTCGGGTAGCCGCCGCCCTCGAACAGGAACCGGTGCAGTTCAACCCGCAGGCGGTGCCGGAATCCCAGCCTCATCCCCGCACCTGGCAGGCGTTGCCGTTCTGGCACAAGGTTCGTCCTCTGGCCAGCCATCTGACGCAGATTGGTATGGCGGCTTGTGTTTCGCTGGCGGTGATTGTCGGTGTGCAGCATTACCAGCAAAGCAATGTGATGAGCGACAGTGTGGCGGATACGGCGCCGGCGCTCAGCACATTGCCTGTGATGGGCGGTTCAGCTTCTCCGGTCAGCCTGAGCGTGCCGGCTGAGAACAGCGTAGCGCATACCGGGCAGCGTCAGATGCAGGCGCAGCATGAGCGCATCAATGCGCTGTTGCAGGATTATGAACTGCAACGCCGCGTGCATTCCGATCAGCTCCAACTGCAACAGCAGGGGAGTCAACAGCAAGCCGCCGTACAGGTGCCTGGTACTCAGTCATTAGGAATTCAGCCGCAGTAATGAAGCGTTCCTGGTTTGCCGCATGCATATTGTTAGGCAGCCTGTCTTATTCCTCCCTCGCCCCGGCAAGTGATTCCGGGGCGTTGTTGCAGCAGATGAGCAGCGCCAGCCGATCACTGAACTACGAGATTTACTACATCAGCGTTTCCCGGCAGGGCATTGAGTCATTACGCTACCGTCATTCGGTGCAAAATGGCGAGACGCTGGCCGAGCTGATCCATCTGGACGGGCCGAAGCGTGAAGTGATTCAGCGCGGCAGCGACATCAGCTATTTCGAAGCGGATGCCGAACCGTTTACCCTGTCGGGCGACCATATTGTCGACTCGCTGCCGGCCCTGATTTTTGCCAATGTGGAACGGTTGTCCGCTTATTACGATTTTATTCCTACCGGCCGTATTCGTCTGGCGGACAGCCAGGGCGATGTGGTGAGAATCGTCTCCCGGGACGGCACCCGTTTCAGTTATATCGTCTGCCTTGATGCCGAGTCGCGTTTGCCGTTGCGGGTTGATCTGCTTGATCAGAATGGCGATCTGCTTGAACAGTACCGGGCGATTTCCGTAACGGTGGATAAAAATGTGCGGCTTGCCATGAAGCCGATGGATAAGATCAGCCAGCCGCCGCTGCTCAGCATTCCCACCACTGCGACCGCGAATTTCAACTGGGTGACGGAGTGGCTGCCGGTTGGCGTAGAAGAAGTGTCACGCAGTCAGCGGCCGCTGCCGGGGGTTACCGGTCCGGCGGAATCGCGTCTTTACAGCGATGGATTGTTCAGTTTTTCCGTCAATATCAGCCCGGTTGGGGAGAATCATCCTGACCAGAATGCATCGCTGGGCCGTAAAACTATCCATACCGAAGTGCGGGATAACCGGGAAATCACCGTGATTGGCGAACTGCCGCTGGCGACAGCCAAACGCATCGCGGATAACGTGATCTTCAAGGCGCAGCCATGATCAAAGAGTGGGCCACGGTGGTTTCATGGCAGGCCGGTATCGCTGTGTTGCATTGTGAACAGCGCTCCGGTTGCCAGAGCTGTCAGTCTCGCTCGTCCTGCGGCACCGGCGTGTTGAACCAGATTGGCGCAGCGGCAACGCATCAACTGACCGTCCCGTATTCGCAGCCGCTACTTCCTGGTCAACGGGTGGAAATCGGCCTGGCGGAATCAAGCCTGCTGCGTTCGGCGATGCTGGTTTATCTGTTGCCATTGCTGGGGCTGATGCTGGGCGCCGCCTTGATGCAATACTGGCTGGGCAGCGAACCGGCGACCGTGGCGGGGGCATTTGCCGGCGTGGCGGTGAGTTTCGCTGCTGTAAAGCGTTTATCGGCGAAAATCGGCAATAATCAGCGTTATCAGCCGGTGATTCTGCAGGTTTCTTTGCCCGAAAATCTGTTGCGTACCGATATGACGCCGGGGCGTTGAAACGCAGGCGGCTTGCTGGCTGGCTGGCCTGCCCGCCTCCCGATTTTTCGCTTTTAATGACTTTTTACCTCTGCTTTCATCTTCTCATTCGCAACCTTGCCATAATCAAGGAATTGATTCGGTGCGCCATGACTAGGTTTTCCACCGTCTGGCATGTAGAATGCTGCGATTCAGGTATATGACAGTGGCTATGGCTGTCATCACATTGCGCGTGCCGTTCGGCAAGAATTTCAGAAATACCAAGGTAGAAAAACTTTTATAATGAAGCATATACGAAATTTTTCCATTATTGCTCACATCGACCACGGTAAGTCGACGCTCTCTGACCGCATCATTCAAATTTGTGGTGGCTTGTCCGAACGTGAAATGGAGGCGCAAGTGCTGGACTCCATGGATCTGGAGCGCGAGCGCGGTATTACCATCAAGGCTCAGAGCGTGACGCTGGATTACAAAGCCTCTGACGGCGAAACCTATCAACTGAACTTTATCGATACCCCGGGCCACGTTGACTTTTCCTATGAAGTTTCCCGCTCGCTGGCCGCTTGTGAAGGGGCGCTGCTGGTGGTGGACGCCGGTCAAGGGGTTGAGGCGCAGACGCTGGCCAACTGCTATACCGCGCTCGAAATGGATCTGGAAGTGGTGCCGGTGTTGAACAAGATTGACCTGCCGGCCGCGGATCCGGATCGCGTCAGCCAGGAAATCGAAGATATCGTGGGTATCGATGCCACCGACGCGGTGCGCTGTTCCGCCAAGACCGGCGTAGGCGTGCCGGATGTGCTGGAGCGTCTGGTGCGCGAGATCCCGCCGCCGGAAGGCGATCCTGACGCGCCGTTGCAGGCGTTGATCATCGATTCCTGGTTCGACAACTATCTGGGCGTGGTGTCGCTGATCCGTATCAAGAACGGTACGCTGCGCAAAGGCGATAAGGTCAAGGTAATGAGCACCGGTCAGGTGTATAACGCCGAGCGTCTCGGGATTTTCACGCCCAAGCAGGTGGACCGCGACGCGCTGCAATGCGGCGAAGTAGGCTGGCTGGTGTGCGCCATCAAAGACATTCTGGGCGCGCCGGTGGGCGATACCCTGACGCTGGCGCGTAAACCGGCTGAAAAGCCGCTGCCGGGCTTTAAAAAGGTTAAACCGCAGGTGTACGCCGGTCTGTTCCCGATCAGTTCCGACGACTATGAAGCCTTCCGTGATGCGCTGGGCAAACTCAGCCTGAACGATGCGTCGCTGTTTTACGAACCGGAAAGCTCCACTGCGCTGGGCTTCGGTTTCCGCTGCGGTTTCCTTGGTCTGCTGCACATGGAGATCATTCAGGAGCGTCTGGAGCGTGAATACGATCTCGACCTGATCACAACCGCGCCGACGGTGGTGTACGAGGTGAAAACTACCGGCAACGACGTGATCTATGTCGACAGCCCGTCCAAACTGCCGCCGGTCAATAATATCGAAGAACTGCGCGAGCCGATTGCCGAGTGTCACATGCTGCTGCCGCAGGAGTATCTGGGCAACGTGATCACGCTGTGCGTGGAAAAACGCGGTGTGCAGACCAACATGGTCTATCACGGCAATCAGGTGGCGCTGACTTATGAAATTCCGATGGCGGAAGTCGTGCTCGACTTCTTCGATCGCCTCAAGTCCACTTCTCGTGGTTATGCTTCGCTGGATTACGGCTTCAAACGTTTCCAGGCATCGGACATGGTGCGTGTGGACGTGCTGATCAACAGCGAACGCGTGGATGCGCTGGCGCTGATCACCCACCGTGATAATTCGATGTATCGCGGCCGTGAGCTGGTGGAAAAAATGAAAGACCTGATCCCGCGTCAGCAGTTCGACATCGCGATTCAGGCGGCGATCGGCAACCATATTATTGCCCGCTCCACCGTAAAACAGCTGCGCAAGAACGTTCTGGCGAAGTGTTACGGCGGTGACGTCAGCCGTAAGAAAAAACTGTTGCAGAAACAGAAGGAAGGGAAGAAACGCATGAAGCAGGTAGGGAACGTCGAGCTGCCGCAGGAAGCGTTTTTGGCCATTCTGCATGTTGGAAAAGAAAGCAAATAAACCCTGAGGAGTTGGCATGGCCAATATGTTTGCCCTGATTTTGGCATTGGCGACGCTGGTGACCGGCATTGTCTGGTGTCTGGAACGGTTCAAATGGGCGCCGGCGCGTCGCGCCAAGATTTCCGCTCTGAGCCAGCAGGTTAATGGGGCTGTCGACGAGAAAACGCTGGCTAACAGCATCAAACAGCCGGGCTGGATCGAGACGTTTGCCTCGGTTTTCCCGGTGCTGGCGCTGGTGTTTGTGGTGCGTTCATTTATTTTCGAGCCGTTTCAGATCCCTTCCGGTTCGATGATGCCGACGCTGTTGATCGGGGATTTCATTCTGGTCGAAAAATTTGCTTACGGCATCAAGGATCCGATAACCCAGACCACCTTGATTGAAACCGGGCACCCGAAACGCGGTGATATCGCGGTATTCAAATACCCTGAAAATCCGCGTCTGGATTACATCAAGCGTGTCGTAGGCCTGCCGGGAGATCGCGTCAGTTACGACCCGATCGCCAAGCAGGTCACCATTCAGCCGGGGTGCGGCGACAAGCCGAGCTGCGGCAGCGCCTTGCCGGTGACTTACAGTAATGTGGAACCCAGTGATTTCGTGCAGACGTTCAGCGGAACCGGGCGCGAAATGACCAGCGGTTTCTACCAGATTCCGGTTGGTCAGAAGAGTGAAGGCATTCGCATGGCGGTTCGCAAGGAAACGCTGGGCGAGGTCACTCACAATATCCTTACCGTGCCGGGCGCTCAGGATCAGCTTGGGCTTTATTACCAACAGATGCGCCAGCCGCTGGGGTCCTGGGTGGTGCCGGCCGGCCACTACTTCATGATGGGCGATAACCGTGATAACAGCGCGGACAGCCGTTATTGGGGATTTGTGCCGGAGCGGAATCTGGTGGGTAAGGCGACAGCTATCTGGATGAGTTTTGAAAAACAAGAAGGTGAATGGCCTACCGGTGTACGTTTAAGCCGTATCGGTGGAATTCATTAATTGAATGTAAATAAACTCGCAGCATATTTGCGACTTCCGTTGTAGAATATTTCTGAATAATAAATGCTGGCTCCCGGGCGGGAGCCACTGCAAACGAAACAGTTTTGACTTTTTAGTGGCAAGACAGGGCTGTTCCGTATGCTGTTGTTTAAAAAGGCATTATAGATCTATTGGTAACACATGAACCCCATCCTGATAAATCGTTTACAAAAAAAGCTGGGCTATACTTTCCAACAATATGACCTTTTATTGCAGGCGCTGACTCACCGTAGCGCCAGCAGTAAACATAACGAACGGCTGGAGTTCCTGGGGGATTCTATCCTGAGTTTCGTTATCGCCAATGCGCTGTACCACCGGTTTCCGCGTGTTGACGAAGGCGATATGAGCCGAATGCGCGCTACGCTGGTGCGCGGCAATACGCTGGCGGAGATTGCCCGAGAGTTTGAACTGGGCGAATGCCTGCGTCTTGGTCCCGGCGAATTGAAAAGCGGCGGTTTCCGCCGTGAGTCGATTCTGGCGGATACCGTGGAAGCGTTGATTGGCGGGGTGTTTCTGGACAGCAATATCCAGACCGTCGAGCGGCTGATTCTGCAGTGGTACCAGACTCGTCTGGATGAGATTAGCCCAGGCGACAAGCAAAAAGATCCGAAAACCCGCCTGCAGGAATTCCTGCAGGGACGCCACCTGCCGTTGCCTACCTATCTGGTCGTGCAGGTGCGTGGCGAGGCGCACGATCAGGAATTTACCATTCATTGCCAGGTCAGCGGGTTTAGCGAGCCGGTAGTGGGTACCGGGTCAAGTCGTCGTAAAGCTGAACAGGCTGCGGCGGAACAGGCCCTGAAAAAGCTGGAGCTTGAATGAGCGAAGAACAGACCTATTGCGGCTTTGTCGCGATTGTTGGCCGGCCGAACGTCGGTAAATCCACCTTGCTGAACCAGTTGCTGGGGCAGAAGGTGTCCATTACCTCTCGTAAGCCGCAGACGACGCGTCACCGTATTATGGGTATCCATACCGAGGGGCCGTATCAGGCTATCTATGTGGATACGCCCGGGTTGCACATTGAAGAAAAGCGCGCCATCAACCGCCTGATGAACCGTGCGGCCAGCAGTTCGATCGGCGATGTGGAGTTGATCATCTTTGTGGTGGAAGGTACCCACTGGACAGACGATGACGAAATGGTGGTGAACAAGCTGCGCGACCAAAAAACGCCGGTGTTGTTGGCCATCAACAAAGTGGATAACGTGGCGGATAAAACCAAATTGCTGCCGCATATCCAGATGTTGAGCGAAAAGATGAATTTCCTCGATGTGGTGCCGATCTCCGCGGAGAAGGGGACCAATGTCGATACCGTCGCCGCAATTGTGCGCAAACATCTGCCGCAGGCCATTCACCATTTCCCGGAAGACTATATTACCGACCGCTCACAGCGTTTCATGGCGTCGGAAATTATCCGCGAAAAGCTGATGCGCTTTCTGGGCGAAGAGTTGCCGTATTCGGTTACGGTGGAAATCGAGCGTTTCGTTGCCAATGAGCGCGGCGGTTACGACATCAACGGCCTGATTCTGGTGGAGCGTGAAGGCCAGAAGAAGATGGTGATCGGCAACAAAGGCGCCAAGATTAAAACCATCGGCATCGAAGCGCGTCAGGACATGGAACAGATGTTTGAGGCCAAAGTTCATCTGGAACTGTGGGTGAAGGTTAAATCCGGCTGGGCAGACGATGAACGTGCGCTGCGTAGCCTGGGTTATATCGACGATCTGTAAGGTGTGCGCCGATGGAAGGCTGGCAGCGCGCGTTTGTCTTGCATGGGCGACCTTACAGCGAAACCAGCCTGTTGCTGGATCTGTTTTCTGAAAATGAAGGCCGCGTGCGGGTGCTGGCGAAAGGCGCCCGGGCGCGGCGTTCCAGTCTCAAGGGCGCTCTCCAGCCTTTTACGCCGCTGCTGGTGCGGTGGGGCGGGCGCGGCGAAGTCAAAACCCTGCGCAATGCCGAACCGGTTTCTCTGGCGTTACCGCTGAGCGGCCCGTTGTTATACAGCGGCTTGTACGTGAACGAGTTGCTGACCCGGGTGCTGGAACTGGAAACCGATTATTCCGCTCTGTTTTTCGATTATCTTCATTGCTTGCAACAGTTGGCTGCCGCCAGCGGCTCGCCTGAGCCAGCCTTGCGCCGCTTCGAACTGGCGTTGCTGGAGCACCTCGGTTACGGCGTGGATTTCCTGCATTGTGCCGGCAGCGGCGAACCGGTTGCCGATACCATGACCTACCGTTACCGGGCGGAAAAAGGCTTCATTGCCAGTCTGGTTGTGGATAACGTCAGTTTCACCGGGCGCGAGCTGCAGGCGTTGGCGTCAAGAGAGTTTCCCGATATCGACACCCTGCGCGCCGCCAAACGTTTTACCCGCATGGCGCTGAAACCCTATCTTGGCGGCAAGCCACTGAAAAGCCGTGAGTTATTTCGGCAATTTATGCCAAAACCCTATAAGACGGCGCCGGGCGGCAAGATCTAGTACCGTCAGGGTATCGTCATGCGCAGCCGGGGTGTACACTGCGGCGGTCATTTATTGTTGAAGGATGGATCATGGCTGAGTTGTTGTTGGGCGTAAATATTGACCATATCGCCACCCTGCGTAATGCTCGTGGCACGGCGTATCCCGATCCGGTACAGGCGGCATTTGTGGCGGAACAGGCGGGAGCGGACGGTATCACCGTACACTTGCGTGAAGATCGACGCCATATTACCGATCGCGATGTGCGCCTGCTGCGCCAGACCATCCAGACCCGCATGAATCTGGAGATGGCGGTAACGGATGAAATGCTGGCGATAGCCTGCGAACTGAAACCGCACTTTTGTTGCCTGGTGCCGGAAAAACGGCAGGAAGTGACGACGGAAGGCGGACTCGACGTGGCCGGTCAGCTCGACCGTATTACCGCGGCGGTGACGCAATTGCGCCAGGCCGGTATTCAGGTGTCGCTGTTTATCGACGCCGACCACGCCCAGATCGACGCGGCGGTAGCCAGCGGCGCTCCTTATATTGAAATCCATACCGGCGCCTATGCCGACGCGGAAAACGATGCGGCCCGGCAGCAGGAATTTGAGCGTATCCGTGAAGCGGCGGCCTATGCTGCGGGCCGGGGCATTAAGGTTAACGCCGGTCATGGTCTGACCTATCATAACGTCCAGCCGATTGCGGCGCTGCCGGAAATGCACGAACTGAACATTGGTCACGCCATTATCGGACGTGCGGTGATGAGCGGTCTGTCGTCGGCGGTGGCGGAAATGAAAACCCTGATGCGGGAAGCCCGTCGCTGATGGCGATTCTGGGTCTCGGCACGGATATCGTCGAAATCGCCCGTATTGAAGCGATCACCGGTCGTTCCGGTGATCGTCTCGCCCGCCGCGTGCTCAGTGAACAGGAGTGGTTGCAGTATCAGGCTCACTCGCAGCCGGTCCGGTTTCTGGCCAAGCGTTTTGCGGTCAAAGAGGCCGCCGCCAAGGCATTTGGCACCGGCATTCGAGATGGTCTGGCGTTTGCGCAGTTCGAAGTCGCGAATGATCCGCTGGGTAAACCGTGCCTACGGTTTCTGGCGCGCGCCGCAGAACTGGCCGAGGAAATGGGTGTTCGGCACGTGCATGTTTCGCTGGCGGATGAGCGCCACTACGCCTGCGCTACCGTGATTATTGAAAATTAAAATTGAGCGGCATCGGCCTGGTCGATATTACAATGATCGGCAATTACAACCGATCGGCATGGTGCAGCAGGACAAATTTTTCCCACAGTTGATCGTGGTTTTCCAGGTGGTTAGTGTCTTTGAGAATGGTGTTGTCTATCGGGCAGACCTTCTGACAGGTTGGCGTATCATAGTGCCCGACGCACTCGGTACAGCGTAACGGGTCAATTTCATAGATCTCATCCCCCATCGATATCGCCTGATTGGGGCATTCCGGCTCACACATATCGCAGTTAATGCATTTCGCGGTAATCAGCAGCGCCATGTTTTCTTTCCTTTCATAAATCAGCCGCCGATTATACTCTTCTGCGAGCCGGTTACACAGCCTGGTTACGGCATAAACGGTGCAGGCGGAGAAGGGCTAAAAAAAACAGCCTATTCGTTTGATTGAGAGACTATACGACGAAGACATTAATCACTATTATGCGATCGTAATGCATAATTTCTCATAGCTTTTTGATATAAAAAAACAAATATTCCCATGCAATGTATCCGTCATATTCGCTTTGTACTGTAGCTCGCATTACAGTTGGCCCGGATAAAGATTGTCGGGGCAAGGTCGATAAACTCATGTATGCATGTGGTATACTTTTATTCGTAAGCATATCCTTCAATGGCGGAACATATAGTGCAGCAAAATAGTCACTTTAATCAGCCCGGCTCTGAAGCCTCCATCACCGTGGAGGCACAGTTTGCAGACGCTGATTACTGGCACAGCTGCCACAGGCGGTACAGATTCCAGCCCATTTACCGTACTTCCGGTCGTCTAATGGGAATTGAATTGCTGACAGCCGTTTTTCACCCGTCCATGCCGCAAAAACTTTTATCTCCTGAACACTACTTTGCCCGCCTCAATGTCGAAGAACGCTTAAATATCGTTATTGAACAACTACAACTGCTGAGCCAATGGCATGAACGCTTTGTTCGGGACGCGCTGCGCGCATCCGTCAATATTGATGGGCTGACGCTGCTGGCGTTGCAGGGAAACCGCAAAGCCAAGAAACTGCTGACGACCATGCCCTGGTTGCGTTTTGAACTGGTTGAAAGCCTGGCGGTTCTACCTCACGACACACTGGCGACACTGCCCGAAGCGGGGCGGCTCTGGCTGGATGATTTTGGCTGCGGCGTGGCGAATTTCTCCTCGCTGTCGCCGGCAAGGTACGACTGTATCAAGATCGCCCGCGAGCTTTTCATTATGCTGCTTAAGAGCAAAGAGGGGCGGCAGCTGTTTCCGTCACTGGTCACTCTGATTGCCACTTACTGTAATGATGTCGTCATTGAAGGGGTTGAAACTGAAGAAGAGTGGGAAATCGTCAGACAATCTAATGCCTCGGCAGCCCAGGGGTATTTCTTGTCCCGACCTCAACCGTTTGAAAATTTGGAAGATCTTCGGTCAGAGTTGTAATCATCCCTTCGCTTATGCCCGCTTTGTTGCCTTTACCCGGGTATGTCATGTATTCAGACTCCCTGGAAACCTGCCGACGTTCTCATCAGCTCGTTGAGGGTAAAAGAAAAATTCATACTCCATCAATATACAGTATAAAATAAATGATTAGATTGCTAGTCATGGGATTTTCATTTTTTATGCCTTGTTTTTTATATAAATATAGTGTTTTATGTGGCCGAGGTTCTGTTTGCTGAACAAGTAAACTGTGACGGCAGTCGAAAAAAACAGCAATCATAAGAGAAAGAACTGATTGATTTTATTGTTGCAATTATTTGATTTATAAAGACAAAAAAATAAATGTTTGCTACCAACGATCAAAAAACGGCTGGTGATAGTTATTTTTGATTAAAATGGTGGGACTTATCGGTATAATTGATTTGCTTACGAAAAATTGATAGTCAAAATACTGCGCTACGAAATCTGTAAAGAGCTGTATCAAAATATTAGCCAGGCTTATGTCTATAACTATCATTAATATAACTGATTAAGCTAATTCTCTTGATTCTATTATTTAGGTCTGCACACGGCGATATAATGGAGGCTTTATGCTGTCGTTTTTATGGCTATGAACCTGTCCTGCAGAGCTGGATAGTTTTTTCATTCATCCTTTCTACTCTCCGGAAATGTGCCAACCCTGAAAATCCATACGAGGGGAGTTATTACCGGGATTTTTCGTCTTCAGTGATGCGATTTGTTCGATCAGGACCGTTCCGGGCCTGAGGAGAGTGTTATTGTGTATGAAATTATAATAACCCTATTAATAGTACTCTTAGGGATTTCTTCTGCAAGGAGCCGCAAATTCCAGGAAAAAGCTAACGCGGAACAAAAAAAGCAGGACTTCCTGAACATGGTGTTCTTTGCCGCCGAATACAGCCCATCATCCATTATGATCGCTAATGAAAGCTGTGAAATCGTGTACGTGAACCGGCAGTTCACCGTGATGTCGGGTTATGAAGCGGAAGAGGTGATCGGGCGCAAGACGAATATATTAAGTTCCGGCATGACCAACGCCAGCGTGTATGAGGAACTGTGGTCCACCCTGAATAAAGGCGAGATTTGGAACGGCGAGTTTATTAATCGTAAGAAAAACGGACAGTTATATTGGGAAAAAGCCAGCATTGTTAAAATATATAATAAAGCCAGCGATGCGGTTCAGTATGTCAGCATAAAAATGGATATCACTGAGCGCAAGACTCAGGAACACCATGACAACTCCTACAACCGCGCGCTGGAATTGCTGTCGAGCGGCGCGCCGCTGAAGGACATTCTGGATGCGATCATCTTCAGCGTAGAGGAGAAAAACCCCGGGAGAATTGTCTGCTCCGTTCTGCTGGTTGACAAGGAGAAGAAGTGTCTGACCCTTGGCTCGGCTCCCAGTCTGCCCGGTTTTTACAAGAACGCTATCCATAATGTAAAAATTGCCGATGGCGCCGCCTCGTTTGGTTCGGCCGCCTACTCCGGCAAGCGCGTGATTGCGGAAGATATTTCCACCCATCCCCATTGGGCGTTGTATAAAGGCCTGGCGTTGTATGCCGGCTTGCGTTCCTGCTGGTCTGAACCTATTTTCGGGCAGAATAAGGAAATTCTTGGGGTGCTGAGCGTGTATCACCGCAAGGTTTATTCTCCGACAGAGGACGAAATCGCTTCGATTGAGAAATCAGCGCAACTGGTGGCGGTGGCGATCGAGCGTTATCGGGCGATTGATATGCTGCGTCGCAGTGAAGAGCATTATCGACAACTGGCGCACTACGACTCCCTGACTTCGTTGGCCAACGGGCTGACTTTTGCCGAGCAAATGGAGCAGGCTATCCAGCTGTCTCGCCAGACCCATCGCAAGATCGCGTTAATGTTCCTCGATTTGGATAAGTTCAAGCAGATTAATGATACCTTCGGTCATGCGACCGGGGATTTGCTGTTGAAGGAAGCCGCGGCGCGTATGCGAGGCGCAGTGCGTGAAACAGACACGGTGTACCGCCGCAGCGGCGATGAATTTATTATCCTGCTGCAGGGGATCAAAGAGGTCGAGAACACGTTGTATGTCGCGGACAAGATACATCATGCCCTCAATGAACCGTTTTATATTGAGGGCAAGAAGCTGGATATTTCATGCAGCATCGGGATTGCGCTGTATCCGGAACACGGTACGGATTCGCTGACGCTGGCTATCAATGCCGACGCGGCGATGTATCAGGCGAAGGCTCTGGGACGAAGCCAGACCCAGATCTATCATGACTTGAACACCCACCAGTAAACGCCGATTCGCGTTATCTTTCCCGCAGCGCTTCCGCCCGAGCTTGCCGAATCGGTTTCAACAGATAGCTGAGCAACGTTTTCCTGCCGGTAATGATATTCACATTGGCGGCCATGCCGGGAAGAATCAGCAGCGGCTTGTCGATACTCCCCAGATAGTTTTTCTCCGTACGCAACCGAACAAGATAAAAGCTGTTACCGGCCTGATCGGTCACCATATCCTGGCTGATCTGATCGATATACCCCTTTAGCCCGCCAAATGTGGTGTCGTCATACGCAGTGAACGTCATCATTGCTTCCTGTCCAGGGCGCAAAAACGCCATATCCTGCAGCCTGACCCGCGCTTCGATCAGCAGCTTGTCATCCAGCGGCGTGATTTCCACCAGCGTTCGGCCGGGAGAAATCTGCCCGGTAGTGGCATCGACCAGAATGTATCTGATAATGCCCCGCACGGGAGACACCACCAGCGACAGCTTATCCGCCTTGTTTTCACCGGCGTCAGACGTGTTCGTGTTGGAAGACTGGACATGCTCCAACCTCATCAGGGGCTCGCCGACATTGACGATCTGCCCTTCGCGGATATACATGTCGCTGAGTTCGCCCGTTTCCTGCGCCTGAACCCGATAGCGCTGCGACTGGCTGACCGTTTTCCCTGTCGCATGCACCACCTCATCAATTTCGGCAACCGCCGCCCAACCGACCAGAAAGACCGCAAAAGCCAGCATGATCCAGATCGATAGTCGGATGATGCGGGGCGTATCTTCCACCAGCGCCTGACCCACGTCCGGCAGCGCCTGAGGATCCTGCGGGTGATGGCTGGAGAAATACGCGTTAAGATGTTGCATGAACTTAGCGAGACGCATTGATCTGCCCCTTCTTTAATGCATCCAGCACAATGGCTTTGGGACCATCGGCGATAATGCGTCCTTTGTCCACGATCACCAGCCTATCGACCAGCGTCAACATGGAAACCCGGTGTGTCACCAGCAGCAGCGTCTTGTTGACGAGACAGGTTTGCAGAGCCTGTTTAAACCGGTCTTCGCTGCTGTTGTCCATGGCGCTGGTAGGTTCGTCCATCACCAGAATCGGCGGATCAAGCAGCAGCGCGCGTGCAATAGCTACCGCCTGCCGCTGGCCGCCCGACAGTTGCATACCCCGTTCGCCCACCTGCAGGTTATAACCGTCCGGGTGCAACCGGGCGAAATCATTCACGCCGGCGATATCCGCCACGCGCAGCATCGCGTCGTCTTCTACATAGCGGGCGCCGCAAATCAGGTTGTCCCGCAGCGTACCGCTGAACAGTTGGATATCCTGCGGCACATAGCCGATGTGGTGACGTACATCGGCGATATCGAGCTGACGGGCATCCACGCCGTCGATCAGCAGGTTGCCGTTGGTCGGTTGATAGAGGTTGGCGATCAGCTTTTCCAGCGAACTTTTACCAGAGCCGGTACGACCGATAATGCCGACTTTTTCGCCGGGTCGGATCGACAGATTGATATCAATCAGGGCGCGATTCTTCTGTTCCGGATAACGGAAGGTGACATCACGAAACTCGATACTGCCCTGAATGCTTTCCCGTTTTAGAGGGTAGGGCTGTTCGCCTCGCTCCTGCGGTAATTCCATCAGACGTTGGGTTTCTTCCAGCGTCAGACGCGTCTGCTGATAGCGGGTAAACAGTTCGGACAGCGGCCCCAGCGTCATCAGCGCCCGGCTGTTTAGCAGATAACAGGCGAACAGCGTGCCCAGGGTTAGTTGGTTGTCCAGCAGCAGATATACCCCTGAGACAATCACCACTATACCGGCGAGATGCTGACATGATTGCGTCAGATGGGTGGCGATGGCCGATAACGTTTTCACCCGCGAGTCCAGCCGGCTGATGTCGCCGCTGATTTGTTCCCACTGGCGCTGGCGTTCGCCTTCCGCATTATTAATTTTGACGGCATCCAGCCCGCCCAGCGTTTCGGTCAGCAGCGCTTGTCGTTCGTCTGTCAGACGCCGGGAATGGACCAGCGCCGCCGTGATCGGCTTTTGCAACAGTCCGTTGATCAGCAGGACCAGCGGCAGCGTCAGCAATGGTATCCAGACCAGCGGACCACCCAGCATGCCGAGCAGAATCAGCATCAGCAGCGTGAACGGAAAGTCGATCAGCGTTCCCAGCATCAGCGACGATAACGTATCGCGCAAGGCCTGAAATTCCCGTACCCGGTGCGCCACCGCGCCGGTCCGGGCCGGAAAGGCCGACAGCATCATGCCGGTCAGGCGTTCAAACAAGGTGGCGGAAAGGATAAGGTCGGTCTTTTTCCCGGCGATATCGACGCAAATGCTGCGTAATACCCGCAGGATAAGGTCAAAGAGTAAGGCAATGCCGACGCCGGAGGCCAGCACCCACAAGGTGGTTGTGGTTTGATTGGGGATTACCCGATCGTAGACCTGCATGACGAACAGCGGGACAAACAGCGCGATGATATTAATCAGCAGGCTGGCGACCACGGCATCCAGATGCAGACTGCGCGATAGCTTCAGCGTGTCCCGGAACCAGGCCTTGCTTCGCGGCAGCAAGGCTGTCGGAGCGGCTTCGAAGCGATGAGCCGACTGGGCGAACATCACCAGCCCCAGATAGTTTTGCTGCAACGTATTGTGGTCGACCGTAATTTCGCCGCCTTCGGTTTCACCTGTCATCAGGCGGGCGTTGCCGTCTGCCGTCCAGCCCAACAGGATGGCGGCGCGCCCTTCGCGCAGTAACAGCATGGCGGGCAGCGACATCGCCGGAATGGCGTTCAGCGAGCGTTTGAGTATCCGGGCCCGTAAACCGGCGCGAGCCGCGGCGCGCGGCAACAAACTGGCGGGCAAACGCAGGTCTTCAAGCGGTAGCCCTGCGGTCAGCGTAGCGCGGCTGGTCGGCTTTCCCTGCAGCCGACACAGAACCAGCAGGCTGTCGAGCAAAGGGTCGTCGTGGCGGATGCGGGGATCCTGATGTTGCGGGGAATGATGATAATCCTCGCCGCCCGGTGGCTGCTCATGGTGTGTATTCATGTCGCTGCGCGTTCCTTAGCCATCGTGACCGCCTGCAGGCAATGCGATCACAGATAAAAAATAGAAAAAAGTGAGCAATATGGCCTGATTTTGTTGTTTTTTCAGGTTTTGACTGGCAAGCATTATTCATGGCGAACCTTGCCGGACGCAACCTTTCATTTCAAGGCCGCCTGTCGGAGTCATGCCGGGTTTGAGGCCGTCCCGTCGATCCGCTCTGGCTGGAAATCATTCATGGCGGTCAATATAACTGACATTTTGATACGACATAATACGTTTGGTAATCAGTAAGCTGATAATGCTCTGCACGCGATTCAACCGGTCGTAAAACGCGGAGCTCGGGCAGAGAATCACGTGGATAGCTTGCCCGGCGGTGGTGAAAATGCCATGCTGGTGGGTGGCCTGACGTGATGTGCCGATGAGGGATCGCGAGCTTGTTCAGGCCCCGTCGTGCGGTAGGTAGTATGCCCGTGCGGCGGCACTGATTCCACCCGACAGATGGCAGGCGGTGCGTCAACGTGTCATTCGGATCGGATGGAGAAGATGGGTTTCGATGCCGGCACTCCCTGGCAGAAGCGTGCGTGCGCGTTGAGACGTGCTAGCGTGGTCGTCCTCTGCTGGTGGCCGGACGTGCGATTATCGTGCGCGGTAACATCTGAAATCCTAATCAGGAGTAGAGAGCCGCCTTGCCGGGTGAGTTCTCTTTTGCAAATAAAAAAGGGCTTGGTATGTTTTATATTTTGCGTGACAGCAACGGCCATCTCATCAGGGTAGAGGAATCGCCGTTTCCCGAAATGAACGGCGAACTGCCGGATGGTTCTGTTGAAGCAATGGCGTGGCTGAATAATCAGCAGGCTATTCTGGCTAACATCGAGCGACTGCGCAGCAGCGATCTGGAAATGGTGCGTGTACTGGAAGATCTGATTCAGGTGTTGATCACCAAAGGTCAGATTAACATCACGGATTTCCCGGCGGCTGCACAGCTTAAACTCATCAACCGGGCACAGGCGCGTGAAGCGTTGGGTGATCTGGATTCGCTAATCCGCGAAGATGAGGACAAAATATTCTGATGTTGAGAAGTACTGACAAAACGGCTTGCCAGTTAACTTGCAAGCCGTTTTTTATTGGCTCGGCAGAGTGTTACCTATGAGCGCCGGTTGGCGGCGATCAACGCAGCTTGATGAGCAAGGCGACTGAATAATGATGAAAGACGAAAAAAGTATGGATTTCGGCGCGCTGGTGTCGGAAACACGTAATCCGGCGTCCATGAATCTGGATCAACTGTCTACGCTGGAGATGGTGTCATTGTTCAATCAGGAAGATCACCGGGTGCCGGAGGCGATCCGTGACGTTTTGCCGGCGATAGCTCAGGCGGTGGATGCCGCTGCTGGCTGCCTGAAGACCGGCGGACGAATTATTTACCTGGGGGCCGGCACCAGCGGCCGTCTTGGCGTACTGGATGCGTCGGAATGTCCGCCTACCTTTGGCGTGCCGCATGGCCTGGTAGTGGGATTGATTGCCGGCGGCCCCGGAGCCTTGCTGAAGGCGGTTGAAGGCGCTGAAGATGACCCGGCGTTAGGCGAAGCGGATTTGATCGCGCTGACGCTAACCGCTCAGGATATGGTTATCGGCCTTGCTGCGTCGGGGCGAACCCCCTATGTGATTGGCGGCTTGCGCTATGCGCGTGCGTTGGGCTGTCGTACCGCCGCCATTTCCTGCAACCCGCATTCGCCGATTGCGCAGGCTGCGGAGATAGCCATTTCTCCGTTGGTGGGACCGGAAGTGTTGACCGGCTCCACCCGGCTGAAATCCGGCACGGCGCAAAAACTGGTGCTGAACATGATTTCCACCGGCGCGATGGTGCGCTTGGGCAAGGTGTATCAAAACCTGATGGTGGATGTGAAAGCCACCAACGTGAAACTGGTGGATCGCGCCTGCCGTATCCTGATGGACGCCACCGGCGTTGATCGGGATACCGCGCAGCGCTGTCTGACGCAGACCGATTATGAGGTTAAACCGGCGATAGTGATGGTGGTGACCGGCTGCGACGCGCAACAGGCCAGACAGCGGCTGGCTGAGAAAGACGGCTATCTGCGCGATGCGCTGGGCGTGGAGAAGGCCTAATGCCATCAGCACTGATTCGAACCACCGGAGCACGAGCATGTTGAATTTATCGCCGACGGCCATGCGCGTTGTGTTCTTCGATCTGGACGGCACATTGCATCGTCAGGATCTGTTCGGCAGTTTTCTGTGGTTCTTGATCCGCCATTTACCGTTGAATTTGTTGCTGGTTGTTCCTTTGTTGCCTTTGCTGGCGGCAGGATTGACCATCAATGGTCGCGCCGCTCGCTGGCCGGTTAGTCTGTTGCTGTGGGCGATCACGGCGGGACGGCGTGAAGCGCGGCTGCGACAGCTGGAGCAGGCGTTTGTGGTCTGGTTCCGCCGGCGGGTCACTGCTTTTCCTCTGGTTCACCAGCGTCTGGAAGGCTATCTGGCCGACAGCCGGTCGCAGGTCTGGCTGGTGACCGGTTCGCCGCAGCGGCTGGTCGAACAAGTCTACCGCGATGCGTCGTTTCTGCCTCAGGTCCAGTTGATCGGCAGCCAGATGACGCGGCGCTGGGGCGGTTGGGTGTTGAGCCTGCGTTGTCTGGGGCACGAAAAAGTCGTGCAGATGGAGCGCCGACTGGGGGCGCCGCTTGAGCTTTACAGCGGCTACAGCGACAGCCAACAGGATAATCCGCTACTCTTTTTCTGTGCGCATCGCTGGCGCGTGACGCCGGCCGGTCATCTGCAGCAACTGGAATGACTCGCCGCCGCTGGCATGTATAATGCGCGCCGCACGTGATGAGGGCGGAAGCCAAGAGGAATGATGAGTAATCCAATGGATGATGAATTCTGGATGCGTCATGCACTGACGCTGGCGCAACGGGCCTGGGACGAAGGCGAGGTGCCGGTCGGCGCCGTGCTGGTGCAGGGAGATAAGATCATCGGCGAAGGCTGGAATCGCCCGATTAGCCGGCACGATCCCACCGCCCATGCAGAGATCATGGCGTTACAGCAGGGCGGACAGGCGCTGCAAAACTACCGCCTGTTGGATACCACGCTGTACATCACGCTGGAGCCATGCGTGATGTGCGCCGGCGCCATGATTCACAGCCGCATCAACCGGCTGGTATATGGCGCGGCTGACGCCAAGACCGGCGCGGCCGGTTCACTGGTGGATATCCTGCGCCATCCGGGCATGAACCATCATATCGCCATTACCGACGGGGTCCTGGCGGATGAGTGTTCTGACCTACTGAGCCGTTTTTTCCGTATGCGCCGTCAGCAGCAGCGTGACGCGCGCTCCGCCGAACGGGACTCGTCCGACTGAGCGGCCGTGCGTCAGCGGGAAGGATTGGCGGTTAACTGTTCCGGCGGTACGGCGGGATAAGCGCTGGCGGCCAGTTGCTGTTGTAACGCCCGGCTTTCTTTCTCCGAAAGATACCCGACCAGACTAACCATGTAGCGCCGGATGTTTTCCACGTAGTTGTAAGCCTCCTGACCGCGGGCGTAACCGTTGGGGGTCTGGGCGTAGTAGCGTTTCTGGCTCAGCATCGGCAGGCGTATTTTGACGTCGGCCCAACTGTCAGGATTCCCTTTCTGTTTTTCCGTCAGTTTGCGGGCATCCATCATATGGGCGTACCCCATGTTATAGGCGGCCAGCGCAAACCAGATGCGTTCGTCCGTCGGGATGGTGGCCGGCACCTGCTGCATCATCTGATTCAGGTATCTGGCGCCGCCGCGGATACTTTCTTCCGGGTTGAGTCGATCCGCCACATCCAGGCTTTCTGCGGTATTGCGGGTCAGCATCATCAAACCGCGCACTCCGGTCGGCGAGGTTGCCAGCGGATTCCAGTGCGACTCCTGATACGAAATGGCCGCCAGCAGTTTCCAGTCGATTTCTCTGGCGTATTTCTCGAACAGCGGACGCAGGCCCGGCAGGGTATTGTCGATGGCGCTGAGGAAGGTGGTGGTATCCACATAGTCGAACTCGCCGACATGCCCGAGGTACTTCTCTTCCAGACGGGCGAGGGTGCCGTCTTCCATCATCTGGCTGAAGAAGTCGAGCAGCGCGGCGGAGAGGCTATCGTCATGGTTTTGCCGCATATACCAGGTGACCGGCTCTTCGTCGCTGAGGTCGAACGACACCGCCAGCTGTGGGTGAATACGCTGCATCAGGCCGATGTTTATTGAGTCGGCGATGGTGTAATCCAGTTTTCCTTCCGCCACCTGTTTTAGCAGGTCCAGCTCGGACAGGTCGGTGGCGACCTCCCAACTTAGCTGCGGGTATTTATCGGCTTTGAAATCGCGCAGCGTGGCGGCGTGCGCCGAGCCGGACAACACGGTCAGCTTGCCCTGCAATTTGTCCAGCGCGCCGGGGCGAGCCGTACCCATGCGATAGACCAGTTGCTGCGACACCGAATAATAGGAAGGGCCGGCCCGGAAACGGCTCAGGCGCTCCCGGTTGTAAATCAGACCGGCGGCCAGCAGGTCGGCATTGTCGTTATCCAGATCGCTAAATAAGTCGTCGACGTTTTGGCGCACCGATACCACCAGCCGCACGCCGAGGTAGTCGGCGAACCGTTTGGCCAGTTCGTAGTCCAGTCCGGTGGGGGAACCGTTGCTGAGCGTATAGGTCAGCGGAGAGGTCACGGTGCTGATGCGCAGCTCGCCACGTGAAAGGATTTGCCTTAGCTGAACATCCTGGTGACTGCGCCAGGGAATATTTGGCCACAGTGCCAGCGTCAACAGCAAAGCGATCACCCCGATGAAAACATAATTTATCGTTAAACGCTTCAATGAGTTGTCTCTCGGCGGCCGGTTGGCCTGTCTGTCTGTAACGGCAGTTTCTTATGCATCTGTCCCAGAGTCGGGGGGCATTTTGCTTAACAAACCGCCAGTGTGCAACTTTTATTAGTTTGCCTACTGTTTGACCGCAAGGTGCTCTCAATGTTTAACAATCGCTACGCAAACGGTTTCGTCGCGCGCCACTATTCTCTATAATAGCGCGCGTTTCCCCCCTGTAGCGCCCTGACGCACTGTCTCCGGTGCCTCGAAGACGAGAGAAATTTAGATGATGGAAATACTGCGTGGTTCACCCGCCTTATCGGCTTTTCGTATCAATAAACTGTTGGCCCGGTGCAAGGAGTATCACCTGCCCGTCAGCGACATTTATGCCGAATACGTCCACTTCGCCGATGTGAACGCTCCGCTAAACCATGAAGAACAGTCACGACTGAGCCGACTGCTGAAATACGGCCCTTCTCTCGCAGAGCACGAGCCTACCGGGCGGCTGATTCTGGTGACCCCGCGTCCGGGCACCATTTCTCCCTGGTCTTCCAAGGCGACCGACATCGCGCACAATTGCGGTTTGCAGAAAATCCGTCGTCTGGAGCGCGGTCTGGCGTTTTACATCCACGCGCCGACGCTCAGCGATGCGCAGTGGCGGGAACTGGCCGCGCTGCTCCATGACCGCATGATGGAAAGCGTGTTTGACGACCTTCAACAGGCCAATCTGCTGTTTTCCCAGCATCAGCCGGCTCCGCTGAAACGGGTGGAAATTCTGCTGCAGGGCCGCCCCGCGCTGGAGGAGGCCAACCTGCGTCTGGGTCTGGCGCTGGCCGACGACGAAATGGATTATCTGCTGGATGCTTTTACCAAACTGGGACGCAATCCGACAGATATCGAACTCTACATGTTCGCGCAGGCGAATTCCGAGCACTGCCGTCACAAAATCTTTAATGCCGATTGGATCATCAATGGCGAGACGCAGCCGAAGTCACTGTTCAAGATGATCAAAAACACCTTTGAGCATACGCCGGACTATGTGCTGTCTGCTTATAAGGATAACGCGGCGGTGATGGAAGGGTCGGCTGTCGGCCGTTTCTTCCCTGATCCGCAGGGCGCTTACGGCTACCATCAGGAAGACGCGCATATCCTGATGAAAGTGGAAACGCACAACCACCCGACCGCCATTTCACCGTGGCCGGGCGCGGCGACCGGTTCCGGCGGCGAAATCCGCGATGAAGGCGCCACCGGGCGGGGGGCAAAACCAAAAGCCGGTCTGGTGGGATTCTCAGTATCCAACCTGCGCATTCCGGGCTTTATCCAGCCGTGGGAGCAGGATTTCGGCAAGCCGGACCGTATCGTCAGCGCGCTGGACATCATGACCGACGGTCCGCTGGGCGGCGCGGCGTTCAATAACGAATTCGGCCGTCCGGCGCTGACCGGTTATTTCCGTACTTATGAAGAAGCGGTGGACAGCCATAACGGCGTTGAAGTGCGTGGTTATCACAAGCCGATCATGCTGGCGGGCGGCATCGGCAACATTCGTGCCGATCATGTGAAGAAAGGCGAAATCAGCATCGGCGCCAAGCTGATCGTGCTGGGCGGCCCGGCAATGAACATCGGTCTGGGCGGCGGCGCGGCGTCTTCTATGACCTCCGGCCAGTCTGACGCGGATCTGGATTTCGCCTCGGTACAGCGTGATAACCCGGAAATGGAGCGTCGCTGCCAGGAAGTGATCGACCGCTGTTGGCAGCTCGGCGAACAAAACCCCATTCTGTTTATCCATGACGTCGGCGCCGGCGGCCTGTCCAACGCCATGCCGGAACTGGTTAGCGACGGTGGTCGCGGCGGCCGTTTTGAGCTGCGCGATATCCTGAATGACGAACCGGGCATGAGCCCGCTGGAAGTCTGGTGTAACGAGTCGCAGGAGCGTTATGTGCTGGCGGTAGCGCCGGAACAACTGGCGCAGTTTGATGAAATCTGCCGTCGTGAGCGCGCGCCTTATGCGGTCATTGGCGAAGCCACGGAAGAACAGCATCTGACGCTCGGCGATCGCCATTTCAACAACAAGCCGATCGATATGCCGCTGGACGTGCTGCTGGGCAAAACGCCGAAAATGCTGCGTGATGTTGAGCGCAAAGACGTGGAAGGCACGCCGTTGAATCGCGAAGGTATTTATCTGGCGGACGCGGTTGAACGTGTGCTGCACTTGCCGGCGGTGGCCGAGAAAACCTTCCTGATCACCATCGGCGACCGTACGGTAACCGGGATGGTGGCGCGCGATCAGATGGTCGGGCCGTGGCAGGTGCCGGTGGCGGACTGTGCCGTGACTACCGCCAGTCTGGATAGTTATTACGGTGAAGCCATGTCCATCGGCGAACGTGCGCCGGTGGCGCTGCGTAATTTCGCCGCTTCGGCGCGGCTGGCGGTCGGGGAAGCGCTGACCAACATTGCAGCGACGCATATCGGCGACCTGAAACGGGTGAAACTGTCCGCCAACTGGATGGCGGCGGCCGGGCATCCGGGCGAGGACGCTGGTCTGTATGAAGCCGTGAAGGCGGTAGGTGAAGAGCTGTGTCCGGCGTTGGGGCTGACCATTCCGGTGGGCAAAGACTCCATGTCGATGAAAACCCGCTGGCAGGAAAACGGCGAAGACAAATCGGTAACGGCGCCGCTGTCGCTGGTCATTTCCGCCTTTGCCCGCGTGGAAGACGTGCGTCATACCGTCACGCCGCAGTTGCGTACCGACAAAGATAACGTACTGCTGATGATCGATCTGGGCGCCGGGCATCACGCGCTGGGCGCTACGGCGCTGGCGCAGGTTTATCGCCAACTGGGTCGTAAAACCGCGGATGTGCGTAATCCGGCCCAACTGGCGGGCTTCTTCAATGCGATGCAGGCGCTGGTGGCGAATCAGGCTCTGCTGGCTTACCACGACCGTTCAGACGGCGGCCTGCTGGTCACGCTGGCGGAGATGGCGTTTGCCGGGCATTGCGGCGTCAAAGCCGACATCGGTTCCATGGGCGAAGATGCGCTGGCGGTGCTGTTCAACGAAGAACTGGGCGCGGTTATCCAGATCGAAGCTTCCCGCCGTGCTGAAGTGGAACAGGTACTGGCTGAGCATGGTCTGGCGGATTGCGTGCATTATCTGGGACAGGCGGAAGTCGGCAACCACTTCATCATTCATAGCGGTAACGATGTGGTGTATCACGAAAGCCGCACTACGCTGCGCAACTGGTGGGCTGAAACTACCTGGCAAATGCAGCGTCTGCGTGATAACCCGCAGTGCGCCGATCAGGAACATCACGCCAAATCCGATGACAACGATCCGGGGCTGAACGTGGCGCTGACCTTCGATCTGCGCGAGGACATTGCCGCGCCGTTCATCAGTCGTCAGGCGCGCCCGAAGGTGGCGGTACTGCGCGAGCAGGGCGTCAACTCTCATGTGGAAATGGCCGCGGCGTTCCATCGCGCCGGGTTTGACGCCATTGATATTCATATGAGCGATCTGCTGGCCGGTCGCCGTGACCTGCAGGACTTCCAGGCGCTGGTCGCCTGTGGCGGTTTCTCTTACGGCGATGTGCTGGGCGCCGGTGAGGGCTGGGCGAAATCAATCCTGTTCAACGATCGGGTGCGTGATGAATTCGCCGCTTTCTTCCTGCGTCCGCAAACGCTGGCGCTGGGCGTATGTAACGGCTGTCAGATGATGTCCAACCTGCGTGAACTGATTCCGGGGGCGGAGCACTGGCCGCGTTTTGTGCGCAACAAGTCAGACCGTTTTGAAGCGCGTTTTAGCCTGGTGGAAGTGACCAACAGCCCATCGCTGTTCCTGCAGGATATGGCCGGTTCCCGTATGCCGATCGCCGTATCTCACGGCGAAGGCCGCGTAGAAGTGCGTGACGACGGTCATCTGGCTGCGCTGGAACAGCATCAACTGGTGGCGTTGCGTTTCGTTAACAACTACGGTCAGGTTACGGAAGATTACCCGGTTAACCCGAACGGTTCGCCGAACGGCATCACCGCGGTAACCAGCGTCAGCGGCCGCGCTACGGTGATGATGCCGCATCCGGAGCGTGTGTTCCGTACGGTCAGCAACTCCTGGCACCCGGAAGAATGGGGCGAGGACAGCCCGTGGATGCGTATGTTCCGTAACGCACGCCGTCAGTTGGGGTGATGCGATAAAGTAATGCATTGATAATAAAGGGGCTTCGGTCCCTTTATTTTTTGTCTCAAATCAGCGACAACGCCGTATTAGCATGTCGCTAAAAGGTGACATTTATCTATTTGATTTTTAATGGTTGTTTTTGTTACCCATCAGGATGTCTTTTTTTAGCGACAAAAAGCTAAATTTCCGCCGGGTTGAAGGGCCTGCCGGATCGTTGCTGCGATAATTTTGGGTATGGTTATTTTATTTTTATTTGTATTTCAGTGTCTTGTTTTATTTTATTGATAATTGGCACGGTAAGTGCATAATAGCGTCGCTGCTCATTCAACTGGTTATGATGGCATGGTGAACGTCATATTCATGCTCATAACACCCGGAATGATGCCAAAAGATAAGGTGCCTATCGTCCAGCTTTATTGATAACTGCCTTCGGGCTTTATCGCACATCGGGCGACACGTTGAGTGAGGCACCGCCTATTCAGAGACCCGGTCAGACAGTTACTGTGTGACCGGGTTTCGCTTTTTGGGGCCGCCGCTTTTGATCTGTTCGACACTATTTTGCGAGCCGACTCATGCTTTGCGGCCGGATTTTGCATTGCTGCACGGCATGATTGCGTGCGATTTTCCGCGATCCTGACGGTCTGCTTTTGAGGTGATGCGGATAACGCGTACAATGACGCGTTATTGCGAGCGATATATCAGGCGGACTGTTCTGGCAGGTAACGATATGATTTCGTTGAAACGTTGGCGTTTTTTTCCACGCTCTTTGCGGCAGTTGGTCATTATGGCGTTCCTGCTGGTTTTGTTGCCGCTGTTGGTGCTGGCTTATCAAGCCTACGAGAGTCTGGATCACCTCAGCGAACAGGCCGCCGGAATCAATAACACCACACTGGCCGATGCCCGGCGTAGCGAAGCCATGACCAGCACCGCCGTCAGCATGGAGCGCAGCTACCGCCAGTTTTGCGTGCTGGGGGATCAAACCCTATCGCAACTGTATCAAAACCAGCGCAAGCAGTATTCCCAGATGCTTGACGCCCATGCGCCGATTCTGCCTGACCCTTCCTATTATCAAAATCTGCGGCAATACCTGACGCAACTGACGGATATCCGTTGTCAGAATAACGGTCCGGCGGCGGCATCCGCCACGGTGCTGGATAATTTCTCCCGCACGAATGCCCAGATGGTGCAGGCAACCCGCGAAGTGATTTTCTCGCGCGGGCAGCAGTTGCAACAAGACATTGCCGAGCGAGGCCGTTTTTTCGGCTGGCAGGCGCTGGTGTTGTTCCTGGTCAGCGTGCTGCTGGTGATGCTGTTTACCCGGATGATTATCGGGCCGGTGAAAGGCGTCGAGCGCATGATCAACCGGCTGGGAGAAGGCCGTCCATTGGGACGAATCGCCAGTTTCAGAGGGCCGACGGAAATTCGTTCTCTGGCGCAGCGAATCATCTGGCTGAGCGAGCGGCTGTCCTGGCTGGAAGCGCAACGTCACGAGTTTTTGCGCCACTTGTCCCATGAGTTGAAAACGCCGCTGGCGAGCCTGCGTGAAGGTGCCGCGTTGCTGGCGGACGAAGTAGTCGGCACGCTGACGGCTGACCAGAAAGAGGTGGTGGCGATTCTCGATAACAGCAGCCGCCATCTGCAGCAACTGATTGAACAACTGCTCGACTATAACCGAAAACTGGCGGATGCGCCGGCCGGGCTGGAGCAGGTGGATATCGACGATATCGTCAATATGGTCGTATCTGCTCACAGCCTGCCGGCGCGTGGCAAACTGATGCAAACGCATATTGAACTGGATGCGAAGGCGTGCCGGGCGGAAACCACGCTGTTGATGCGGGTGGTGGATAATCTCTATTCCAATGCGGTGCACTACGGACTGGAATCCGGTAACATTTGGATCCGCAGCCGTCAGGTCGAGGGCCGGGTTCAGATCGATGTCGCCAACAGCGGCACTCCGATTCCTGAATCGGATAAAAGCATGATATTCGAGCCTTTTTATCAGGGAACTCACCAGCGCAAGGGCGCAGTAAAAGGGAGTGGCCTGGGATTGAGTATTGCGCAGGATTGCATCCGCCGTATGCAAGGGGAGCTGAATCTGGTCACGGTGGATTACGCCGATGTCTGTTTCCGTATTGAATTACCATTGAACACTGAGAATTAACCATGATTGCACGGTTGTTAAGCCTCCTGTCGTTACGAGGTCCGGTGATGTTGTTGTCCGGCCCGGAGGCGGTTGCCGCGCTGAAAAAGCTGCTGATCCTGCCGTGGCTATTTTTGATGGCTGTTTTACTGGCTGGCTGCGCTCAGGATAACGACAATACCCCCGCCGAGCGGCGAGGGACAGAGATAGTCAGTCCGCCTAAAGAGCAGGTGGCGGATTACCGCACCATGTCCTGTGGGCGGTTGTGGCAACTCCATAACACCGATGCGATGAACAACGCGTTGTACTGGTTACGTGTGATGGATTGCGCTTCACGCATGACGCCGGCGCAGGCCCGGCAGCAGACGTTGTTGGTGGGAGAGAATGACTGGAGCGGTTTGTTCCGTCAGGCCATCTTGCTGGATAATGCCGAAACCACAGTGCAGGAGCGCCGCCAGATTATTGAACAACTGAACCGTCATCGGCTGAATGTGCCGCTGACGTTGCTGCCGCTGTTTCAGGTCTGGCTGGATAAACAGAACCTGATGTTGACCCTGGCCGATGAGCGCCAGCGCTTCCAGCGCACACAGGAAAACAGCGACAAACAGCTGGAAGTTATGCATGAACAGCAGAATCAGTTGCAATCCCAGTTGGAAGCCACGACGCGTAAACTGGAAAATTTGACCGATATCGAACGTCAGCTCTCATCGCGTAAGCCGGTTCAGGGCGATTTGCCGGATGGCGAAGGGCGTCGGGCGGTAAAAAGCGGTGAAAGCGAAACGCCGCCCGCTGTGGTGAAAAAAGGAATGAAAAGCGAATGACCACCCGAAAATCCGCCAGCCTGCTGTTAGTGGATGATGATCCCAGCCTATTGAAATTACTGGGAATGCGCCTGACCAGCGAAGGGTTTACCGTCACCACGGCAACCAGCGGTCAGGACGCGTTGCGGTTGTTGCTGCGGGAAAAAATCGATCTGGTGATCAGTGACTTGCGCATGGATGAAATGGATGGGTTGGCCTTGTTTGCCGAAATCCAGAAAAATCAGCCGGGAATGCCGGTGATTATCCTGACTGCGCACGGTTCTATCCCTGAAGCGGTGGCGGCAACGCAGCAGGGCGTATTCAGCTTTTTGACCAAGCCGGTTGATCGCGACGCGTTATACAAAGCGATTGATGATGCGCTTAAGCTGTCGCCGCCGGCAAGCGATGAGAGCTGGCGCGCAGCGGTAGTGACGCGCAGTCCGATTATGCTGCGCCTGCTTGAACAGGCCAAAATGGTGGCGCAGTCGGATGTCAGCGTATTGATTAACGGTCAGAGCGGCACCGGGAAAGAGGTGCTGGCGCAGGCGATTCACGCCGCCAGCCCCCGGGCGGGAAGGCCGTTTATCGCCATCAACTGCGGCGCATTGCCGGAACCTTTGCTGGAATCCGAATTATTCGGTCATGCCCGCGGGGCCTTTACCGGCGCAGTCAGCCAGCGCGAGGGGTTATTCCAGGCGGCGGAAGGCGGTACGCTGTTTCTGGATGAAATCGGCGACATGCCGCTCGCGTTGCAGGTGAAGCTGTTGCGCGTATTGCAGGAGCGTAAGATCAGGCCGCTGGGCAGTAACCGGGATATAGACATCAATGTGCGGATTATTTCCGCCACCCATCGTGATTTACCTAAAGCGATGGAGAAAGGGGAGTTTCGTGAGGATCTTTACTATCGCCTCAATGTGGTGAATCTCAAACTGCCTGCGTTGAATGAGCGAGCTGAAGATATTCCGCTGTTGGCCAACCACTTGCTGCGTGAAGCGGCGGCACGACACAAACCCTTTGTACGCAGTTTTTCGACGGACGCCATGAAACGCCTGATGGCGGCCAGTTGGCCGGGCAACGTGCGGCAACTGGTCAATGTGATTGAGCAATGCGTCGCGCTGACCAGTGCGCCGGTAATTGGCGATGCGCTGGTGGAACAGGCGCTGGAAGGGGAAAATACGGCGCTGCCTACGTTTGCCGAAGCGCGTAATCAGTTTGAGCTCAATTACCTGCGCAAATTACTGCAGATCGCCAAAGGTAACGTGACACAGGCGGCGCGCATGGCGGGGCGAAACCGTACGGAATTTTATAAATTGCTGGCGCGGCACGAACTGGACGCCAACGATTTTAAAGAATAGTGTTAAGTTATTGTGAATTGCATGGCCGATCATGATTTCGCCGTGCTGGCTCTGGCCGCTACATAGTGATGATTAGGATTTCACCATGAAAAAAATTGATGCGATTATTAAACCATTCAAACTGGATGATGTACGCGAAGCGTTAGCCGAGGTTGGCATCACCGGGATGACGGTCACGGAAGTAAAAGGATTCGGACGCCAGAAGGGCCATACGGAGCTGTATCGCGGCGCCGAATACATGGTGGATTTTCTGCCGAAAGTGAAAATTGAGATCGTGGTGTCCGACGATATCGTTGATACCTGTGTGGAAACCATCATGAGCACCGCGCAGACCGGCAAGATCGGCGACGGCAAGATCTTTGTCTTTGATGTAGCTCGTGTAATCCGTATCCGCACCGGCGAAGAGGACGAAGCCGCCATCTGACAGCGGTCGTGTTTTTCGTGTTTCGGAAAGACAAACAGCCAGCCGCTAGCGGCTGGCTGTTTTGTTGTCAGCCTTAAACCACCTCCTGGGGGAGGTGGCGATTGTGGCATCAGACTGGCAATCCGTCAGGGGAGTGTCGGCGTCCAGTCGCCCAGTACTTTGCTCTGGGTGTACTCTTTCGCCTGTGCGTCGGTCAGTTGCCGACGGTCTTTGCTCACCGCCGCTCCCGCACCATAGGATTTGTACTCGAAGAAACGGGAATCTTCCGGATTGAACCAGATGGTATTGCCGTCTTTGTCCTTGCCGGACATCTTGTCCCAACCATAAATATGGTTATCCATACTGGTGTTCAGGAAAACGGTCTGACCAATAGCGTTCGGATCCGCGTAACGGCCATCAGAGAACGTTGTTGTCGGATGCCAGGGGCGACCCAGCCCGTAGCTTTTTGCCGGTACCGAATCGCTTTCCCGAATCACGCGGCTGTTGGTGATCACCAGACCATACTTCTGATTGATGTTGGTGCTGGGCGCAGTCAGGTAACCGGAGATACCGCCGCTTTTCACATCAGCGCGATAACGGGAAACCAGATCGCAGTTGTCGAACAGCGCGGTGCCGTCGCCAAAGATAAAGTCAACTGTGCCGCTGATACGGCAATCGGAGAAGAAGCTGCGGCCGCCGGAAACATACAGCGTGTCCTGATAGCCGATCAGGCTGACGTCTTTGAAGTAGGCGCGGTCGCCGCTTTTGTTGACGTACAGCGCTACCGCCTGCGTATCCTTGATTTTACTGCTGTCGCTGTCGCTTTTGGCCTGATTGGCCGGGAAATCAAAGTCGTTGCGAATGGTCAGCGATTGGGCGCTGAAATCCTTGGCGCTGATGGTGATGGTGCTGCTGCCCGCCGTTCCCCATTTGCTGCCGTCCGACTTCAGGGTGCCCGCCGCCGTAGCGGCGGCAATGACGGCACCGCTACGGCTTTCGCCTTTCAGGTGCAGGTTACTGCGGGTAATCGTCAGGCGTTCGTTATAGACGCCGTTCTTGATCAGAATGACGAACGGCGTACTGCCCGCCGGGGCGCTGGCAATCGCGTCGGCAATGGTTTTGAACGTTTTGCCGTCGCTGGCGGATTTTGACACCACAGCGTTGTAGGTTGTCGCTGCCTGTGCCTGATGTACGCTGGCGGCGATAATCAGCGACAGCGCGAGGGTTCCTGAGATCGTTTTTAACATACACATATTCCTTTAGTGGTGGATGACAGAGGTCCAGGTGCTTCATGCACGAGTAACGTCCTATAAAACCTATTTCACAGCATTACCGACCAGTCGGTTGCAGCTTGCCCGCCAGTTCCCGCAGCGAAGGCGTGGCGCTGATCTGGTCGGCGACTATCGTCGCGACCGCCTGCGCGCCTTTCTGCTGGAAGTGGGTGGTGTCGGGCTGAGTCAGGCTGCCTGCCTGGTCGCGGTAATAGGGGTAACGTTCCGGGTCTACCGCTAGCCAGTATTGCTGCCATTGCTGGCCGTCGCCCTGATTGGCCAACGCCAGCGTCGCGGTTTCCACATCCAGCAGCGGCACTTTGTTCTTGCTGGCCGTATCGCGGATGGTCTGCGTGTAATCGCCGATAAAGGCATAACCGCCGGCTTTGTTCTGTTTTGTCAGGTGGCTGTGGACCGCCGGTGTCCCGTTCTTTCCTTCGGCGTTTTTGACGCGCGCCGTCGGGGTCAGCAATACCGGTATCATCCGATGCGCCCGCGCGTAACGAATGTAGCGTTCCAGTGAGATCTGGAAAGACATATCCGGTTTGCCCTGCGGGTATTGCGGCTTGCCGTCGGCGCTGTTGGGGTAAGTACAGAGGTTGGCGACATCCGCCGCGCCGCGAACCGCTTTCTGGCTATCGCAGTTCTGATCGTTGTGCCCCATACCGATAAACAAATAATCGCCCGGCCGCATGAAAGGCTCCATCTGGCGGAACCAGCCTTCGTAGTAGAAATCGCGTGAGCTGCGTCCGGAGCGGGCGCCATTCACGACGGCGATCTGACTGCCGGGGCGGAACTGCTGTTCAAATACCTGTCCCCATCCCATCCGGGGGAAGCGTGCTTTTTCATAGGTTGCCGCGGTTGAATCGCTGACGATGAAAATTCGGGTACGCGCCCGCTCAAGCGCTTTGCGATGCTGACTGGCGCTGGTCAGGTCCAATGGCTCGTAACTGCCGGAGGCATTCAGCCCGATAATCGGACGAAACGCGATGTCAGTCAGCACGGTGTGGCCGGCCTGGCCGCTGTCATTGTGGTAATTGCGGGCATGATTGATGACCTGCAAAACCTGGGTAAAAGCCGGGGTTTGCGTATCCGGATAGGTTAACGGGTCGAACTGGGCGGGAACGGTGATACCGGCCTGCTTCAGCGCATCGTCGAAACCGGCATGGAATTCGCGGTAGGCGGTTTCCCAGGATGCGGCCGACAATGCCGGCAAGGCAGTGGCATCGATCAGTTGCTGCGGGCCAATATAGCCCGCTGACGCGGCAACGTCAGACAGAATGCGATCGGTCAGCGGATTGATATTAATGTGATTTTCATGACCATCACGTAATTGTGGAACCAGCGCGCTCAGGCAGACGGCGCGAAGCTGGTTGCTGGCAAGACAGTTTTGCCCGCCAGCTTCGATGGCGGACAGGCGCAGAGGCGTAACCAGCGAAGATACGTCGGCATAAAATCGCCCCTGAATGTCGGTTTTTACTTTGCGCTCTACGCCGCGCTGGTCTTTGATCAGCAGCGTGGCGGGAAACCGTATGTCGCGGTAGGCCACTCTGCCGCTAATCAGGGTGTTGGGCGCCAGGGTAGCGACATTGAGTGTCGGGTTCGAGGGGGTAACAGATGTTTCCGGAGCGGTGCTTTCAGCCTGCGCAAAAGAGATGGGCAGACAAAGCAGGGAACCGAGAAAAAGGGTACGTTTCCAGGTAATTATTAGCATGATGATGACCTCTTCTCCCTGCGATTGATGCAAAAAACGGCCACTTTTTCAAGTGGCCGCTGTTGCCGGCAGAGAAATTACAGTTTGCCGTAGCCTGCGTTGCTGTTGATGCTGCTAGCCAGGCTGCTCGTCATGGTCTGAGCCGAATATTTGTACGGCAGAGTCGGTTTGTAAGCGGTGAGGCCGCAGGTATCCAGGTTCGTGGTTGACGAACCGTTAACCAGCGAGCCTTTATCGGAGAATACCTTGCTGTTAAAGGCTTTCACGATGCTGCATTCCGGGTTTTTGCCATCGATGCTCTTCAGGTTGGAGAGCGTGAAGGAGTTGGCTTCAGACAGGATGCTGCCGCTGGTGCCGAGACCGAAGCTGTACAGATACGGGTAGACGCTGTGCTTCACGTCGCCCAGATACACGTTGTTGTAAGCGTGGATGCTACCAAAGCGGACACGCGGAGTACGCTCGGTAACGCGGTCGAACACGTTGTTGTGGAAGGTCACGCGCAGTTTGCCGGAGTCCTGTGAGCCATTGCTGTCGCTGTGGCCGATCAGGATGGTTTTGTCGTGCAGTTCGAAGCGGCTGTAAGAAATGGTGACGAAGTCGGACCCTTTCTTGATATCCAGCGCGCCGTCGTGCTGGACGTATTTTTCACCGTTTTTGGTGGTGTATTTGTCATCGGTGAAGCTGCCGTCGCTGATGGTGACATGGTCAACCCAGACGTGGTCTGAGTTATCAATCACCGCGGCGTCCCACTCGGCGTTCCAACCATCCCCTGTTTCGTAATGCGGCGCCACATCCACCGGCGTTTCGAGATACAGGTTACGCAGAATAACGTTGCTGACGCCTTTCACTACCAGCGAACCGTTGGTGAACTTGCCGTTGCTGCCGATACCGATGATGGTGGTATTGGACGGAATGCTGATCTGGCTGCGGGCCTTCTGATCGTCAAAGCTGGTGTAGGCTTTGCCGCCGCTGATATCAATCGCCCCTGTTACCTGGATGATCTTGGGATCGGTATCCGTACCGTTCAGCGCCGCTTTGAATTCGCTGATGCTTTTTACTGCATAGATTTTGGCTGAGGTTGCTTTGGCGCCGCCGGTGGTGCCGTTGCTCTGCGTTGCCCAGCCGGTTGAGGCCGCTTCTGTCGCTTTAGTGGTTTGCAGGCTGGCTGCGTGGGCTGCGGAAGTCATCATCGCGGTGGCGATAATGGCTGCCAGTAGGCTTTTGGTTCCTGCAGAAGACACACGAGTGTTGTTCATAGACCGTTTCCTTGCGCTGTAGGCGCTAATCCAATTGCATTGTTGAAAATTAAAAAGTGTTTGTGAAAAAAATGAAATGCCATTTTGTCCTTTGGCAAGGCGGATTTTTAAGCGTTTTTGATTGTTTGTTTTGTGATCAAAATCTCGTTTTTTTTATGAGGGTGATTAATTTTATCTAAAGTGTGATCGAGACCGGTAACTTTTCATAATGGATGTTGAATTAAATTTTCTTTTAAATTCAGTGATATGGTCCGGTGTTTTTATCTGGAATAACTAAAATAGTTAACAATTGATTCGATTTTTATTAAATAGAATTTTATTAATCTGAGGTTCTTACTAATGCCGGTTTATCCCTGTCTTTCATGGGAAACCCGGTCGGCTGCTGGATGGCGCGCCTGCGGCAAGGCTGGATTAGCCAGAACTGTATTGGGACGATCTTTGGAGAAAACAGCAGCGATATGAGTGATGGGGATGTGGGGAAAGTAAAAGGCCACTCTTGCAGTGGCCTTGTGCGATGGAGCGGAAAATTACAGTTTGCCGTAACCCGCGTTGCTGCTGATGCTGTTTGCCAGGCTGGTGGTAATGGTCTGGGCTGAATATTTGTACGGGATCTTGGCGGTATATGAACTGAAGCCAAAGCCGCAACCATTCAGATTGTACGAAGCGCCGTTGATGATCGAACCCTTATCAGAGAAGATCTTACCGTTAAACGCTTTGACCACGCTGCATTCCTTGTCGCGTCCGCTGATCTTCTTAAGGTTATCAATGGTAAACGCGTTGGACTCAGACAGCAGGCTACCGCTGGTGCCGATACCGAAGCTGTACTGATAGCGGTAGGCTTTGTGGTTGACGTCGCCAACGTAAACGTTGTTGTAAGCGTGGACGCTACCGAAGCGTACGCGCGGGGTACGTTCGCCGACCCGGTCAAACAGGTTGTTGTGGAAGGTCACGCGCAGTTTGCCGGAATCCTGCGAACCATTGTTGTCGCTGTGGCCGATCAGGATGGTTTTGTCGTGCAGTTCGAAGCGGCTGTTGGAAACGGTCACATAGTCGGAGCCGCGTTTGATATCCAGTGCGCCATCGTGCTGGACATATTTTTCGCCGTTTTTGGTGGTGTATTTGTCATCGGTGAAGCTGCCGTCGCTGATGGTAACATGGTCAACCCAGACGTGGTCTGTGCTGTCAATCACCACTGCGTCCCATTCTGCGTTCCAGCCATCCCCTTCTTCGTAATGCGGCGCTACGTCTACCGGCGTTTCGATATACAGGTTACGCAGGATAACGTTGCTGACGCCTTTCACCACCAGCGAGCCGTTGGTGAATTTGCCTTTGCTGTCGATACCGATGATGGTGGTATTGGACGGAATGCTGATCTGGCTGCGGGCTTTTTGATCGTCAAAGCTGGTGTAGGCTTTGCCGCCGCTGATATCAATTGCCCCTGTTACCTGGATGATCTTGGGCGACGAATCGGTTCCGTTCAGCGCCGCTTTGAATTCGCTGATGTTTTTCACCGCGTAGATTTTGGATGATGACGCTTTGGCGCCGCCGGTAGTGCCGCCGCTCTGCGTCGCCCAACCGGTTGAGGCCGTTTCTGTCGCCTTGGCGGTTTGCAGGCTGGCAGCGGAAGCCACGGAAACCATCATGGTGGTGGCGATAATCGCCGCCAGCGCGCTTTTGGTTCCCAGGGCTGAACGTCCTGTTGTTTTCTGTGTTGAACGTGAGTTGTTCATGACAATTTTCCTTTTCCTTGTGTGCTCAGGGAGCGATCCAATGGTGTCTATTTGTTACTCGTGTGTCTAAAAACGAAATACCATTTCACCTTTTGTCTTGGCGAATGTTTATGCGCTTTTGGTGTCTATTTTGTGAGCTACATCACGACGATGGTAATGGCGTTTATTAATAAAAAATAACCTATTGACTGCATTTGTAACTTTGTGTTACGTGAATTTGTTTTTGTTTTTAATTAAAATCAATGAATTATGTTTTTAATCTCAATGCCTTGGGTGATTATAGTTAATTTATATTGATGATTTGGTCGGCGGCGTGAGCACGAAATTGGCATGAAGAAAGGGCAGGCGGATGAAGCCAGGGGGGACAAGTAAAAACGGCCGCCCGTGGGGCAGCCGTGGTGAACAAAAGAACGGGAATTACAGCTTGCCTGAACCGGCGTTGTCCGTAATGGATTGCGCCAGTTCGGTGGTCATCGGCTGAACGGCGTAAACGTAAGGAATCGCGCTGGTGTAGGCGCTGAAACCGCAACCGGACAGATCGGCGGCGCTGCCATTCAGGACGGAACCATTGTCGGAGAAAATGGAGCCGTTGAATTTCTTCACCACCTTGCACGCTTTGCTGGCGCTCAGGTTGGCGATGGTGAAGCTGTTGCCTTCGGACAGCACGCTGCCGCTGGTGCCGATACCAAAGCTGTACAGGTAACGGTACACCGGATCTTTTACGTCGCCTTTGAAGACGTTGTTGAAGCTGTGGACGCTACCGTAGCGTACGCGCGGCGCGCGCTCGGTTACGCGGTTGAACACGTTGTTAAACAGCGTGACGTGCAGCTTGCCTTTATCCTGAGCGGAGTTGGTGTCGCTGTGACCAATCAGCATGGTCTTGTCGTGCTGATCGAACAGGCTGTTGGAGATGGTAACGTAGTCGGAACCGCGTTTGATATCCAGCGCGCCATCGTGCTGGACGTAAGTTTCGCCGTCTTTGGTGGTGTACATGTCATCAGTAAAGCTGCCGTCACTGATGGTGACGTGGTCGACCCACACGTGGTGAGCGCCGTTGGTGATGTTCATGCCATCCCATTCGGCATTCCAACCGTCGCCTTTTTCGTAATGCGGTTCTACGTCAATTGGCGTCTGGATGTAGACGTTACGGATGATGACGTTATTGGTGCCGTCGGTACCGTCGATAATCAGAGAACCGTTGATGAATTTGGCGTCGGCGCCAATCCCGATCACGGTGGTGTTAGCCGGAATGTTGATCTGGCTGCGGGCTTTCTGGTCAGCAAAATCTTTGTAGGGCGTACCGCCGCTGATATCGACCGTGCCTTTGATCTGGATGATTTTTGCGACGGCGCCGGCGCTGAGTGCGCTGGTGAATTCGCTGATATTGGTAACGACGTAGATATTATCGCTGGTTGCGGCGGCGCCGCCGGTGGTGGAACCGTTTTGCGACGCCCAGCCAGCGGCGGGAGCGGATTCCAGCGCTTTGCTGTTAACCAGTTCGGCGGCGGAAACGCCAGAGGTCATCGCGCCGGCGATCAGTGCAGCCAGCAGACATGTTGAGGAGCGGGTAAAAGAACGTCCTGAAGCTTTGTTCATCGTATTTTCCTTACTAGAATCCTGTGTTGATTGTTAAAAATAATTTCCATATACATCGATGGGTTATTTTTATTTATTGCCCCCCAATGGCAGCCTGTTAGGCGTCTCATCACCTATTAATAATATTTAATTATCAATGTTGAAGTGTCGGCGATGCTGCCACTTAAGGGCCGCCAATGAATACGATCTATTTATTTGTTTTTCAATATCTGTTGATAATGAAATGGTGTTTTAAATGTAACATTGTGTTTTTTATTTCTTATTTATAAAGGCAGGCTTAACTATTTTTCCGTTCGGGAATAAAAAGCGAGCAGAGGGGCGGGGGCGTTGTTTTTCCTGGCCGGTTTTTATTTGTCAGCATGACGCGATGGTAAATGAAACGATTACGAAACAGCAGCGGTTAACCCGTCAGGTTATTTCTGCCCCGGTATTTGTTTTTGGGAAATAAATGGAAATAGAACAGGCCGAATTACCGGCCTGCTGGTGTGAATGAATATAACCTTTTACCGGTTATATCACCTTGTGCGGACCAAAGCATTCGTAATGAATCTGCGATTCGGTAATCCCCAATTCCAGCAACTGCCGGGCGGCAAATTGCATAAAGGCGACCGGGCCGCATAAATAACAGTGCAGGTTTGTCACCGGCAGTGGTTCCGGAAGATCATTCAGCGCCATCAGTCCGTGAAAAACCTGCGCGGGAGGTGCTGCTTGCGATGATGCTTCCCGATACCAGACATAGGATTGCAACTGCGGCAGCGTCGCGGCAATGTCGGCGACTTCATCGGCAAAGGCATGTACCTCTGTATTTTCAGCCGCGTGCAACCAGAAGATATCTGCCTGATGCTGCTGATTTTTCAGACTATGCAACATGCTGAGCATCGGCGTTTGACCGACACCGGCGGAAATCAGCGCCACCGGCGTCTTTGGCGCGACCTCAAGATAGAAATCGCCGTGCGGGGCCGCCAGCTCAATCACATCGCCTTCACGGGCGACATCGTGCAAATAGCCCGATACGCTGCCCATCGTTTCCCGCTTGACCGCAATACGGTAATAGCGCCCGTTGGGTTCATTCGTTAGTGAGTACTGACGAATCTCCTGATATTCAAAACGTTTATCGCGGATGTATACCGCCAGATACTGACCGGGACGGAATGCGGCGACCGGGCCGCCATCCACCGGTTCCAGCGTAAAGCTGGTGATCAGGCTGCTCTGCGGCTGTTTCGCCACGATACGAAACGGTCGTGTGCCATGCCAGCCGCCGTGTTGTCCGGTGCTGTGCTGATAAAT
The DNA here is from genome assembly GCF_003049805.1 of Dickeya sp. Secpp 1600. NCBI lineage: Bacteria > Pseudomonadati > Pseudomonadota > Gammaproteobacteria > Enterobacterales > Pectobacteriaceae > Dickeya > Dickeya sp. Secpp 1600. Next base: position 3,751,593 of record NZ_CP023484.1, on the reverse strand, counting down.
GTCGCTTTCCCGCTGAATAAACACATCCGCCAGCACGCCGTAGGCCTTGCCCCAGGCATCCAGCACCGCCTGACCGGGCTGGAACATTTCTTCCAGCGTTGCCAACAAGTGAGCGCCCACTGTCTGGTACTGTTCCGGCCGGATATTGAAGCTGGCATGCTTTTGGGCGATGCGCTCTACCGCAGGCAACAGCGCCGGTAGGTTTTCGATATGTGTCGCGTAGGCGCAAATGGCATTAAACAGAGCTTCACGCTGATCGCCATTGCGCTGATTACTCATATTGAAGATATCTTTCAGTTCCGGATTATGGCGGAACATCCGCTGATAAAAGTGAGCGGTCAGCGCCGGGCCGGTTTCGGCCAGCAGGGGAATGGTGGATTTGATGGTGGCGATGGTTTGTTGATCCAGCATGGTGAACCTCATTGTTGTCTTTAAGTTGTATTTAAAATGCATCTTATTGAAAAGGGCGTTGCCTGTAAATCCCCTGTGGTGGTCAGGCGTGGGGCCGGGGTAACGCACAAGGGCAAAGGCGCATGAAAAAAATGCAGGTTGCGGATGAGAAAAAGTCAGCCAGAATGGCGAATCCCGGAAAGACGGAAAGCCTTGCGTAGCCTGTAGCTAATCGTTTGCGTAAAAACCTCTGTCAAGCCCTATCATCGCCAGTCAAAAACGGTTTACACTATGTGCCCACGGCCCTTTGGGTGATTTTTAATAAAGAAGCAAGTTAGCTGAGTCAGGAGATGCGGATGTTAAAGCGTGAAATGAACATTGCCGATTACGATGCCGAGCTATGGCAAGCAATGCAGCAAGAAGTGGTGCGTCAGGAAGAGCACATTGAACTGATTGCGTCAGAAAACTATACCAGTCCACGCGTCATGCAGGCCCAGGGGTCTCAGCTGACCAACAAATACGCCGAAGGGTATCCGGGCAAACGCTACTACGGCGGTTGCGAATACGTTGACGTGGTTGAACAACTGGCGATCGACCGCGCCAAGGAACTGTTTGGCGCCGACTACGCCAACGTACAGCCGCACTCCGGCTCTCAGGCTAACTTCGCTGTCTACACCGCGCTGCTGCAGCCGGGCGACACCATTCTGGGCATGAACCTGGCGCACGGCGGCCACCTGACTCACGGTTCACCGGTCAACCTGTCCGGTAAACTGTATAAGGTCGTGCCTTACGGTATCGATGACAGCGGCAAGATCAACTATGACGAAATGGCCGAGCTGGCCCGCACTCACCAGCCGAAAATGATCGTGGGCGGCTTCTCCGCGTATTCCGGCATCGTTGACTGGGCGAAAATGCGTGAAATCGCCGACAGCATCGGCGCTTATCTGTTCGTCGACATGGCGCACGTCGCTGGTCTGGTCGCCGCGGGCGTTTATCCGAACCCGGTTCCGCACGCTCACATCGTGACCACCACCACCCACAAAACCCTGGCGGGTCCGCGCGGCGGCCTGATCCTGGCGAAAGGCGGCGACGAAGATCTGTACAAGAAACTGAACTCCGCCGTATTCCCGGGCGGCCAGGGCGGCCCGTTGATGCACGTCATCGCCGGTAAAGCCGTGGCGCTGAAAGAAGCGATGGAGCCGGAGTTCAAAACCTACCAGCAGCAGGTAGCGAAAAACGCCAAAGCGATGGTAGAAGTGTTCCTGTCCCGCGGGTTCAACGTGGTGTCCGGCGGTACCGATAACCACCTGTTCCTGCTGGATCTGGTCAGCAAAAACCTGACCGGTAAAGACGCTGACGCGGCGTTGGGCCGCGCCAACATCACCGTAAACAAAAACAGCGTGCCGAACGATCCGAAGAGCCCGTTCGTGACCTCCGGTATCCGTATCGGTACGCCGGCGGCAACCCGTCGCGGTTTCAAAGAAGCGGAAGTGCGCGAACTGGCCGGCTGGATCTGCGATGTGCTGGACAACATCAGCGATGAAGCGGTTATTGAGCGCGTCAAACAGAAAGTGCTGGATATCTGCGCCCGTTTCCCGGTTTACGCCTGATAGCCTGCCTGATGCGTCCGAGTTGCTCGGGCGCGCCGCCAACGCCAGCCTTCGGGCTGGCGTTTGTTTTTCTGCTTCCCGTTGCTTCCGCTCCGGCTCTCTGACAGAGTAACCGACCGTAGAGGAGAGGCAATATGGTTCTGCAATCAACGTACTGGCTGGCGCTCGGCTATTTCACCTATTTCTTCAGCTATGGCATTTTTCTGCCATTCTGGGGCGGCTGGCTCAAAGGCGAGGGACTATCCGCCGAGGCGATCGGCATTCTGCTCGGCGCCGGGCTGGTGGCGCGGTTTGCCGGCAGCCTGTTCATTACCCCGCTGGTGAAAGACCCCGCCCGGCTGATTACCGTACTGCGGTTGCTGGCGTTGTTGTCAGTGCTGACCTCCATCGGATTCTGGCTGGGCAGCGCCTGGTTGTGGCTGATGCTGGTGATGCTCGGCTTCAACCTGTTCTTCGCGCCATTGATTCCGCTTACGGATGCGCTGGCGGCGACCTGGCAAAAACAGATCCCGCTGGATTACGGCCGGGTGCGGGTGTGGGGCTCGGTTGCGTTTGTGATTGGCTCCGCCGTGACCGGGCAACTGGTGGCGGTTTGGGGGCATCAGGCGATTCTGGCGACACTGGCGGCGGGGCTGCTGTCGATGCTGCTGGGTATGGCGTTGCGGCCGCATGTGATGCCCGCCTCAGTCAAACGACACCAGACGCAGACGGCCGCCACGCCGTGGCTCGTCTTGCTGCGCGAACCGGCGGTCTGGCGCTTTCTGCTGAGCGTGTCCTTGTTACAGGGCGCTCATGCTGCCTACTACGGCTTTAGCGTCATTTACTGGCAGCAGGCGGGGTATTCGGCGGCGGTTATCGGTTATCTGTGGTCGCTGGGCGTGGTGGCGGAAATTGTCATTTTTGCGCTGAGCAAGCGTCTGTTCGGGCACTGGAGCGCGTCCGGGTTGCTGATGCTGTCCGCGCTGTGCGGCGTGGTGCGCTGGAGCCTGATGGGCGCGACGGTGTCGCTGCCGTGGCTTATCGTGATGCAGATTTTACATTGCGGCACCTTTACGGTTTGCCACCTGGCCGCCATGCGGTTTATCTCCTCACGCGACGATGCGGACGTGCTGCGCTTGCAGGCGGCCTATTCGGCGCTGGGCACCGGGGGCGCGGTCGCCGTGATGACGGTGGTGTCCGGCTTTCTGTTTGAGTACCTTCAGGGCGGAACCTTCTGGGTGATGGCGTTGCTGGTGCTGCCGGCGTTCATGCTGCGCCCGCAGGTAAGCACTCGCTCGCGCTGAGTAAGACGGCGCATCAGTGACAGGCGAAAACGGTCAGGATAGAAAATGTTACATTATAACAATTTAGGCTTTTCATTCCGTTGGGTAAGCTGCCTGCTGTTGACCACGGTGGCGGTATCCGGCCCGGCGCTGGCCCATCCGCACAGTTTTATCGATATGAAAACCACCGTGGAAGGGAAAGACGATCAGATAACCGGATTGCGCATGAACTGGACTATGGATCCTATTACTTCCGCCGATTTGCTGTACGACGCCGGCAATGCCGCCAAAGACTCGGAGGTGTGGAAAAAACTGGCCGCCGAGGTGATGGCGAATGTGCTGGGGCAGCACTACTTCACGGATATTTATCGGGATGGAAAGCCGGTGAAATACCAGCCGTTGCCAACGGAATACCATCTCTCCCGCGCAGGCAACAAAGCGGTGCTGGAGTTTGTGTTGCCGCTGGCGCACCCGCAACCGCTGGCGGGCGCGCCGTTACTGATTTCCACCTATGATCCCACCTATTTCGTGGATATGTCCTATAAGGACGATAACGCGATTCAGGTAGCCTCTGCGCTGGCCGCGCGTTGTAAAACCACGCTCATGACGCCCAAACCGGATGCGTCGCTCCAGTCCTACGCGCTGTCGCTGGACAAGAACGCCAAACCGACTAAAGACGTGGAATTGGGAAAACAGTTTGCTCAACAGGTCACGTTGCAATGCCGGTAAATCATGCGCACGTGACCCGACATTATCTGCGCTGGTGGCCGCTGGCGCTGTTTTTACTGCTGACAGGCGCGGCGGCATGGCAGGCAATGGTCTGGTGGCCGTCGATTCTGATGCAAAACATTGAATGGCAGAGGTCGCTGCATCAGCAAATGTCGGATTTGATGGAGCAAGTGCGGGCGCAACCTCATCAGGCCGGCTGGACGCTGGTGATGTTCAGCCTGGCGTATGGCGTGCTGCATGCGGTTGGCCCTGGTCATGGCAAAGTGGTGATCGCCACCTATCTGGCGACCCACCCGTCCCGGCTGAAAAGCAGTTTGCAACTGACCTTTGCCTCCGCCTTGTTGCAAGGGACGGTAGCGATCGTACTGGTGACGCTGGTGCTGGCGGTGTTGCAGCTTTCCAGCCGTGCTTTGCACATCGGCAGTTTCTGGATGGAGAAAAGCAGCTTTGTGCTGGTGGCCGGGCTCGGCGGCTGGCTGTGCCTGCGCGCATTCAGACGTCTGCGGGCGTTGCTGTTTTCCCGCGCCAAACCGCGTATCCGCTCGTTAACGCCGCTTGATGCGTCGGCGTCCGGCGTCCGGCTGGCACCTGCCGTAGGCCATCAGCACGATGAACACTGCGGTTGCGGTCATCAGCACGTGCCGACGGCAGAAGCGCTCAATCACGGCGATGGCTGGCGTACCCGTCTGATGGTGGTGTTGGCGATGGGATTGCGCCCGTGTTCCGGCGCGATACTGGTATTGCTGTTCGCCAAAGTGCTGGACGTGTTTGTCTGGGGCGTGATCTCGGCCCTGACCATGGCGCTGGGGACCGCGCTTACCGTCTCGCTGCTGGGCGTGGCGGTGCTGTTCTGCCGCCGGCAACTGGAGCGTTTAAGCCGCGCCGGCGCGTTTTCCTCTCCACGCTGGCAAGCGCTTGTCTGGTCGGTGTTGTCGCTGGCGGGCGGTATGGCGCTGACCTTTGCCGGCATTGTGCTTTACCTCTCCACGCAACCGGATGTGATGGGCGGGATTCGGCCGCTGATGGGGTAGCGCCCCGCCGCGAATCAAGCCTGTTTCGTTGCTCTACGGCGGTCATGTTTCCGCCGTTCGATCACCATCACGTATCGATAAATATCCTGTCTTTTCATGTAAAAAAGATTGCCCGAATGTAACCGTAACTTTATTATTTACATTGAATGATAATGACTCTCATTATCCGTAAAACAGGCAGGGAATAACAGAATGAAAAAGTGGTTGTGTGCCGTTGGCATGGCGTTGGGGCTGGTTTCGGCAGTCCGGGCTGCCCCCATTGTGGTGGAAGACGTTAGCGGCAGAAAAGTCGAGATCAAGTCTGAAGTTAAGCGCGTGATTCTGGGGGAAGGGCGGCAGATTTATCTGCTGGCGGCGTTTGATACCGATGCGCCGTTCCAGCGCGTGGTCGGCTGGCGTGACGACTTGCCGAAAGCCGACTATGACGGCTATCTGGCTTATGAACATAAATATCCGCAGATTAAACAACTGCCGACCTTCGGCGGCGCCAAAGACGGCACCTTCAACGTTGAGCAGGCGGTGAACCTGAAGCCGGATCTGGTGTTGATGAACCTGGAAGCGAAAGCCGCTACCGATGAAGCCAAACTGATTGAAAAACTCAGCGGTCTGGGCATTCCGGTGGTGTTTATCGACTTCCGCGAAAAACCGTTTGAAAACGCCGAGAAAAGCATTCGCATTATGGGCCAGCTGCTGGGCAAACCGGCGCGCGCCGAAGAGATCGTTCAGTTCCGCCGTCAGCAGATTGATATCGTGACCGATCGCCTGAAGAACTATCAGGGGCCGCGTCCGAAGGTGATGATCGACCGCGCCGGTGGCTATGACGAAGAGTGCTGCATGTCATTCGGTAATGAAAACTTCGGGAAAATGGTGGAAGTCGCGGGCGGCATCAATATCGCCAAAGGCATTATCCCCGGTACTTTCGGCACCCTGAATCCGGAGCAGATTATCAGCGCGCGTCCGGACGTGGTGATCGTCACCGGCGCCAACTGGAAGAACTACAACACCGCCAACGGCTGGGTTGGCGTAGGGCCGGGGGCCGACCAGCAACAGGCGCTGCAGCGCTTGCAGAAGCTGATGGAACGCTCCGCATTCAAAACGCTGCCGGTCGCCACCAACGGCAAGGCGCATGCCATCTGGCATCAGTTCTATGACAGCCCGTATCAGTTTGTGGCGATTCAGGCGATGGCGAAGTGGCTGCACCCGGACTTGTTCAAAGATATCGATCCGGATGCCACCTTCCGTACTTTCCATGAGAAATTCCTGCCGTTGCCGTACCAGCCGGGTTACTGGGTGACGCTGCCGGCGAAATCCTGACCAGCGATGATGCCGCCTTTATCGGGCGGCTGATCGCAACAGAACGGCAATAACCAAACGTGAAGAAAAAACGTGAATAACAAAACGCCCCGATCATCTGCATGGTCGGGGCGTTTTTTATGAGCTGCGTGGTTTACAGGGTTGGTTCGGCAACCAGCCCGTCAATCATCACCTGCGGAATACCGCGAGAGCAGCGTTCGATGCGGCCGCGAACGCCGTACACCTGCGCCAGGCTCTCTTCACTGATTACCTCGGCCGGCTCGCCATCGGCGATCAGCTTACCGTCTTTGAGCATCAGCACGTGGTCGCCATGACGCAGCGCGATATTGATGTCGTGCACCACCACTACCGTCACGATATTGCGCTTGCGGGTTTCCTGACGTACCAGATCCATCACGTGGAACTGGTAGTTGAGGTCGAGCGCGCTGAGCGGCTCATCCAGTAACAGCAGCGAAGGCTGACGGATAAGCGACTGCGCCAACCCGACCAGCTGTTTCTGACCGCCGGAAAGCTGGTCCAGATAGCTCATCGCCAGATGCGAAATGCCCAACTGCCTGAGCAGCGTCAGCACCTCGTCTTCGTTGCTGCTGTGATGCAACCCGCCGGACGCGCGCTGGGCGACGATAATCGATTCCAGTACGTGCAGATGCACGCCAGCAGGCAATGACTGCGGCAGATACACCACTTTTTCCGCCCGTTTGGCGAACGGCAACTGCATCAGGTTGACATCATCCAACAGCAGATCGCCTTGCGCTTGCCCCAGCCCGGCCAGTGCGCGCAGCAGCGTCGACTTGCCGCTGCCGTTCGGCCCCAGCAGTACGGTGATCCTGCCGCGCGGCAGCAGCGGAACCGACAGATCGTTAATGACGGTTCGTCTGGGGTAGCCCGCTGAAAAACGAGAAATCGCCAGTCCGTTGTGACTCATACGTTCCCCCGGTTACGCAGAATGATGCTGAGGAAGAAAGGAACCCCTACCAGCGAAGTGACAATCCCTACCGGAATGATGACGCCCGGCAGCAGGTTTTTGGATACAACGGATGCCAGCGACAGCACCAGCGCGCCGGTCAGGGCGCTGGCCGGCAAATAGAAGCGGTGATCCTCGCCGAAAATCATGCGGGCAATATGCGGCGCCACCAGACCGATGAAGCCAATCGGCCCGACGAACGCTACCGACAGCGCCGACAGGAAACTGATGCGCAGCAGCGTGGCCAGACGCAAACGGCGCACGTTGATGCCGAAACTGATGGCGCGATCTTCGCCCAAACGCAATGCGGTCAGCTTCCATGAGCTCATCATGGATAGCGGCATCACGATAGCCAACACCGCCAGCAGAATGCCGAATTTTTCCCAGGATGAGCGCGCCAGGCTGCCCATGGTCCAGAACACCAGCCCCTGCAACGTATCTTCGTTGGCGATGAATTGCAGGATGGACACCAGCGCGTTAAAGGTGAACACCAGCGCGATCCCGAACAACACCACGCCGGATGTCGCTACCTTGGTCCAGCGGGTAATGCCGTCGAGCAGCAGCGCCGCCAGCAGCGCGAACAGGAAGGCGTTGGCTGAAATGAACCATTGCGCCGGAATACCCGGAATACCGATCCCCAATACGATTGCCAGCGCCGCGCCGAATGCCGCCGCGGAGGACACGCCCAGTGTGAACGGGCTGGCCAGCGGGTTGTTCAGGATGGTTTGCATCTCTGCGCCCGCCAGCCCCAACGCCAGACCGACCACCACCGCCATCAGCGCATACGGCAGGCGGATGTCCCAGACGATGACGCGGCTACCGGCGTCTGCGTTGGCGGGGTCGGTTAGCGTTTGCCACAGCACATCCAGCGGCAGGCCGGAAGGACCGAGCACAAAGTCCAGCAGCAGGGAGGCGACAATCGCTACGACCAGCACCGCCATCACCATCAGCCGATGGCGAATGATATGCCGATAATGGGTTAGCGCGCTGTTTTCAGCCGTGCTGACACGGCTGATAGGGGATTCGGTGGTTACACTCATGAATTACTCGGCCAGTTTGCGGGCAAACACAAAGTTGTTGTCAGGCAGGGTGGTGAAATGGCGAACGATATAGTGATAGGTATCGTCCGGGTTCAGCGTACTGAACTGCTTCGGATACACCGCTTTGGCCAGATACTCCATACCGACGATGTTGTACGGATGGTTATAGAAGTGGTGGTATACCCCGTAAACCTGACCGGCTTTAATCGCAGGAACCTGGTCGATGCCGGTACGGCTCAGCAGCGCTTTGGCTTTGTCCTGAATGTCGCTGTTGCTGGCGTCATAGCCGAACGGCAGAATCTTGCTGGTGCCGTTGCCGCGTTTGGAACCGGTCATGATGTAGGTATCGGGTTTTTCGCTGATCACTTTTTCCAGTGAGACAAAGCCGGACGCGCCCGGCAACAGTCCGGAACCGATGTTCTTCGCGCCGATGCCTTCCAGCAAGCCGCCCCAGCCGCTGTGGGAATGGGTGAAGCAGCAGGCATCGGTGTTGCCGGCGATAGGCTCAATGAACACGTTAGGTTTGGTGGCGATGCCTGCAGTCACCTTCTGGATGTTGTCAAAGTGCTGGCGGTAAAAGTCGGTATACGCTTTGGCGTTTTCTTCACGGTTTAGCACCTTGCCAAGCAGATCGACGCTGGGCGCGGTATTTTTGGCCGGATTGATTTCATAATCCACAAACACCAGCGGAATGTGCAGCGCGTTCAGTTTGCCGATCACGCCGTTTTCCATCAGAGCCGGTTTGGCACGCAGTTGGGCGATCATCAGGTCAGGTTTTTTGGCCAGAATACTTTCCAGTTCCACTTCACCCTTGTCGCTGAAACCCATGTCCAGAATGCTTTCAGACTGCGGCCATTTGCCTTTCAGCAGATCCCAGGTGGCGGTGTCCTGTTTTTTCGGCAAATTGTTCCAGGCGACCAGACGGTTAAACGGGTTATCGCGGTCCAGCAGCGCCATCGCCATGATATCGCGGCCGTCCTGCAGCACAATGCGCTGTGGTTCCTGTTTGATGGTGACGCTTTGTCCGTCGATATCAGTAACGGTGAGGGGATATTGGGTGGCGAAGCTGGTGAAGGAGGTGGTCAGTGTGGTAGCCAGCAAAAGGTGACGCCATGATTTCTTTAACATGATTCTTCCTGTCATGAACTGCTGATAGACGGGGATAATCCCCGACGCAAATGAATGAGTTTAATAATTATTATCATATAAAATTAAACTTTCACTCAACAGGGCTGAGTTGTAAAGAAAAATAATAGCAGGGGCATGCCTGACGACATGCCCACAGAAGGTGTTAACGCTTCAGCGCGTCGCTCAGTTGCTCGCGGATGGTCGACAGCAGGGATTTCACCACGCGCGGGTTACCGGCGACGATGTTGCCGGAAGCGAGATAGTTGTGGCCGCCGATGAAGTCGGTAATGATGCCGCCGGCTTCACGCACCAGCAGTTCGCCGCCAGCGAAGTCCCACGGTTTCAGACCGATTTCAAAGAACCCGTCCACACGGCCGGCCGCTACATAAGCCAGATCGAGCGCGGCGGAACCGGTGCGGCGAAAGTCGGCGCACTGGCCGAACAGCGCTTCCAGTACGCGCAGATAGCTGGCGCTGTGCTGTTTGTGCTTAAACGGGAAACCGGTCGCGAGAATAGTGCCGTCCAGATCGCGGGCGTTGCTGCCGCGCAGACGGTAGCCGTTCAACTGGGTACCCTGACCGCGGGTGGCGGTGAACAGCTCATTACGCATCGGATCGTAGACCACGGCCACTTCGGTGCGGCCTTTGACGCGAACGGCGATGGAAACGGCAAAATGGGGAAGACGTTTGATGAAGTTGGTTGTGCCATCCAGGGGATCGATAATCCATTGTACGTCCTGATCTTCGCCAACCAGTTCACCACATTCTTCACCAATAATGGTGTGCTGCGGATAGGCTTTGCGGATGACCTCAATAATCAGGCGTTCTGCATCACGGTCAACGTTGGTGACAAAATCGTTACTGCCTTTCTGGCTGGCCTCAACGGCGTCAGGCGTTTCATAGTTTTTAGCTATCAGGTTGCCGCCTTTGCGCGCTGCGCGCACGGCGATGTTAAGCATCGGATGCATGGTATCGTCCACAAGAATGTTAAAGAACAGAAAACGGCGCGGAGTATAGCAGATAGCGGGAGAAAGAGAAAACAGAGAAGTTTGTGTTAATATACGCCGGTTTTCGTTTCATATGACAGAGTCCGCATGTTACAGAATATACGCATTGTGCTGGTGGAAACTTCACATACCGGCAATATGGGGTCAACGGCCAGGGCGATGAAAACCATGGGGTTGACCAATCTCTGGCTGGTCAATCCGCTGGTCAAACCCGATTCGCAGGCCATTTCGTTGTCTGCCGGCGCCAGTGATGTTATTGGCAACGCCACCATCGTTGATTCTCTCGATCAGGCGCTGGAAGGCTGTGGTCTGGTGGTGGGCACCAGCGCCCGTTCCCGTACCTTGCCCTGGCCGATGTTGGAGCCGCGCGAGTGCGGCGTGCGCAGTATTCAGGAAGCGCAGCGCGCGCCGGTGGCGATTGTGTTCGGTCGCGAGCGCGTGGGGCTGACGAATGAGGAACTGCAGAAATGCCACTACCATGTGGCGATCCCCGCTAATCCGGAGTACAGCTCGCTCAATCTGGCGATGGCGGTACAGATCCTGTCCTATGAGGTGCGCGTCGCCTGGCTGGATCGCCAGCAACAGGGCGAGCCGGCGCATGAGGAGAGTCCATACCCGCTGGCGGATGATCTGGAGCGCTTTTATCAGCATCTGGAAGAGACGCTGCTGCACACCGGTTTCATTCGCCAGGCGCATCAGGGGCAGGTGATGAACAAGCTGCGCCGGTTGTTTACCCGCGCCCGTCCGGAAAACCAGGAGCTCAATATTCTGCGCGGCATCCTGAGCGCGATCACCAAGACCGCCTCGTCGACGGACAAGCCGCAGGACAATAGTTGAGTTATTTACTCGGTTAAATAGTTGACTGAAACACTCGGGAATGTCAGACTCATGACTGTGCTATGTATGATTGACTCATAATACTTGTCTTAATAATACATGTTTATCTTACGGATACCATTAACATGAGACTGACATCTAAAGGCCGCTACGCCGTTACCGCCATGCTCGATGTGGCGCTGCATTCAAAAGAAGGCCCGGTTCCACTGGCTGACATCTCTGAACGTCAGGGTATTTCGCTTTCTTATCTGGAACAGCTGTTTTCTCGCCTGCGCAAGCATGGGTTGGTTGCCAGCGTGCGTGGCCCGGGCGGCGGCTATTTGTTGGGTAAAGATGCCGCCGAAATCGCTGTCGGTTCGGTCATCTCCGCCGTGGATGAATCCGTGGACGCCACCCGCTGCCAGGGGAAAGAAGGGTGTCAGGGCGGCGATCGCTGTCTGACCCATACGCTGTGGCGCGATCTGAGCGACCGCATCAGCGAGTTCCTCAACAACATCACCCTGGATGAACTGGTTAATAACAAAGAGATTCTGGACGTCGCGGATCGTCAGGATGCTGACGTGCGTCGTACCGCCAACGGACGCATACAAGAAACCATTAACGTCAACTTGCGTGCCTGAAAAAAAAGAACAAAACGCCTTGAACGTTTTGAAGTGATGTACGGAGTTTAAGAGCAATGAAGTTACCGATTTATCTGGATTATTCCGCCACGACGCCGGTCGATCCGCGCGTGGCGGAAAAAATGATGCAGTTTCTGACCCTGGACGGCACGTTCGGCAACCCCGCTTCCCGCTCCCACCGTTTTGGCTGGCAGGCGGAAGAGGCGGTGGATATCGCTCGTAACCAGATTGCTGAACTGGTCGGCGCGGATCCGCGTGAGATCGTTTTTACTTCCGGCGCCACCGAGTCCGACAACCTGGCTATCAAGGGCGCGGCGAACTTCTACCAGAAGAAAGGCAAGCACATCATCACCAGCAAGACGGAACACAAAGCCGTGCTGGATACCTGCCGCCAGTTGGAGCGCGAAGGGTTTGAAGTGACTTACCTGGCGCCGCAGCGTAACGGCATCATCGACCTGAAAGAGCTGGAAGCCGCCATGCGCGATGACACCATCGTGGTGTCCATTATGCATGTGAACAACGAAATCGGCGTGGTGCAGGATATCGCTGCCATCGGCGAAATGTGCCGTAGCCGCGGCATCATTTTCCATGTCGACGCGACCCAGAGCGTGGGTAAACTGCCGATTGACCTCAGCCAGTTGAAAGTCGACCTGATGTCCTTCTCCGGCCACAAGATTTACGGCCCGAAAGGGATTGGCGCGCTGTATGTGCGTCGCAAGCCGCGTGTGCGCATCGAAGCGCAGATGCACGGCGGTGGCCACGAGCGCGGCATGCGTTCCGGCACCCTGCCGGTGCACCAGATCGTGGGCATGGGCGAAGCCTACCGCATCGCCAAAGAAGAAATGGCGGAAGAAGCGGCACGCCTGCGTAGCCTGCGCGATCGCCTGTGGAACGGTATCAACGATATTGAGGAAGTATACCTGAACGGCGACCTGGAACAGGGCGCGCCTAATATCCTGAACGTCAGCTTCAACTACGTGGAAGGCGAATCGCTGATCATGGCGTTGAAAGATCTGGCGGTGTCTTCCGGCTCGGCCTGTACTTCCGCCAGCCTGGAGCCTTCCTATGTGCTGCGCGCGCTGGGGATGAACGATGAACTGGCGCACAGTTCCATCCGTTTCTCACTGGGCCGCTTCACTACTGAAGAAGAAATTGACTACACCATCGATCTGGTTCGCAAATCCATCGGCCGCCTGCGCGACTTGTCTCCGCTGTGGGAAATGTTCAAGCAGGGCGTGGATATCGGCAGCATCGAATGGGCGCATCATTAATTCGCAGGAATCAGGACGTATATTATGGCTTACAGCGAAAAAGTAATTGATCACTATGAAAACCCGCGCAACGTCGGCTCGTTTGATTCGTCGGATCCGAGCATCGGCAGCGGTATGGTAGGCGCACCGGCCTGCGGCGACGTCATGAAGCTGCAGATTAAGGTTAACGAGCAGGGAATCATCGAAGATGCCCGCTTCAAAACCTACGGTTGCGGTTCCGCTATCGCCTCCAGCTCGCTGGTGACCGAGTGGGTGAAGGGCAAGAGCCTGAACGAAGCCGAATCCATTAAAAACACCCAGATCGCCGAAGAACTGGAACTGCCGCCGGTGAAAATCCACTGCTCGATTTTGGCTGAAGACGCCATCAAGGCCGCCATCGCCGATTACAAGAGCAAACGCGACAAATAACGGGCAGATGAATTAGAGGTTTGCTATGTCGATTTCCCTGAGCGACAGCGCTGCGCAACGCGTCAATGCCTTTATGGTCAATCGCGGCAAAGGCATCGGCCTGCGTCTGGGTGTGAGAACATCCGGTTGTTCCGGTATGGCGTATGTGCTGGAATTTGTTGATGAACTGAACACCGATGATGTGGTGTTTGAAGACAAGGGCGTGAAGGTCATTATTGATGGCAAAAGCCTGGTCTACCTTGACGGCACCGAACTGGATTTCGTCAAGGAAGGGCTGAACGAAGGCTTCAAATTCAATAACCCTAACGTTTCCAGCGAGTGCGGTTGCGGCGAAAGCTTTAACGTCTGACCGCCGGTCGGCCTGTTGACCGACTCCCGCCGCTTTGTGTGCTCCGGCATGTAAAGCGGCGGGCGCGCATTGATTGTCTGCGAACTCAGAGCACACTATGGATTACTTTACTTTATTCGGGCTGCCGATTCGCTATAACGTGGATGGCAGCCTGCTTGCTTCCCGGTTTCAGGAACTGCAGCGCCAGTTTCATCCCGACCGCTTCGCCGCCAGCCCGGAACGTGAACGCATGATGGCGTTACAACAGGCTGCGACCATCAATAATGCCTATCAGGCGCTGAAACATCCGCTGAAACGCGCGGAGTATATGTTATCTTTGCACGGTTTTGATTTAAGCAACGAGCAGCATACGCTTCATGACACCGCATTCCTGATGGAGCAGATGGAACTGCGCGAAGAACTGGACGAGATTGAACGTCGTCCGGATGCGGAAACCGCATTGGCGGCATTTGCACAGCGTCTGAATGGGATGATCCGTCAGCGCAGCGAGCAAATGCAGCGCGAGCTGGATGAGGAATCCTGGCCGGATGCGGCGGATACGGTACGTAAACTGCGCTTTTTTGATCGACTCCGGCAGCAGGTTGAACAACTCGAAGAACAATTGCTGGAACGATAAGTAAAATTCAATCCGGCGGGACCGTCGTTGGCCATATGGCCGTATCGTCGCCCGCCCGCCAATTGATGGAAGCTCAATATGGCCTTATTACAAATCAGTGAGCCGGGGCTGAGTGCGGCGCCGCATCAGCGTCGTCTGGCCGTCGGGATTGATCTGGGGACCACCCATTCCCTGGTCGCCACCGTCCGCAGCGGTGAGACGCAAACGCTGCCCGATCATGACGGACGCGATCTGTTGCCGTCTGTCGTCCACTACCATGCCGACGGGCTGACCGTTGGTTGGGAAGCGCGCCAGCAGGCGGCGGCCGACCCGGTAAACACCGTCAGTTCCGTCAAGCGGCTGATGGGACGCTCGCTCTCCGATATCCGTCAGCGCTATCCCCATTTGCCTTATCGGTTTGAAGCCAGTGAGAATGGCCTGCCGGTGTTGCAGACCGCCGCCGGCCCGCGCAACCCGATTCAGGTGTCGGCCGATATCCTGACGGCGCTGACCCGGCGTGCCGAAGAGGCGCTGAATGGGCTGCCTGACGGGGTGGTGATTACCGTGCCGGCCTATTTTGACGACGCCCAGCGTCAGGGCACCAAAGACGCGGCCCGGCTGGCCGGTCTGCATGTGTTGCGCTTGCTTAACGAACCTACCGCGGCGGCGATTGCCTATGGGCTGGATTCCGGCCAGGAAGGCGTGATCGCCGTGTATGATCTGGGCGGCGGCACTTTCGACATCTCTATTCTGCGTCTTAGCCGCGGCGTGTTTGAAGTGCTGGCCACCGGCGGCGACTCCGCGCTGGGCGGCGATGATTTCGACCACTTGCTGGTCGAGTGGATTCGCGAGCAGGCCGGGATCACGGCCCGAGACGATCATCAATTGCAGCAGGTGCTGCTCAATACCGCCATACAGACCAAGATTGCCTTGAGCGACGCACAAACCGTGCCGGTATCGGTGGCGGGCTGGCAAGGCGACATCACCCGCGAGCAGTTCAACACGCTGATTGCGCCGCTGGTGAAACGTACGCTGTTGTCCTGCCGTCGCACGTTGAAAGACGCCGGCGTTGACGCGGATGAGGTGAAAGAGGTGGTAATGGTCGGCGGCTCCACCCGTGTGCCGCTGGTGCGTGAGCAGGTAGGCGAATTCTTCGGCCGCACGCCGCTGACGTCTATCGATCCAGACAAGGTGGTGGTTATCGGCGCCGCGATTCAGGCCGATATTCTGGTGGGCAACAAGCCCGACAGCGAAATGCTGCTGCTGGACGTGATTCCGCTGTCGCTGGGGTTGGAAACCATGGGCGGGCTGGTCGAGAAAGTGATTCCGCGCAATACCACCATCCCGGCGGCGCGCGCGCAGGAATTCACCACCTTCAAGGACGGCCAGACCGCGATGATGATCCATGTGTTGCAGGGCGAGCGTGAGTTGGTGCAGGATTGCCGTTCGCTGGGGCGTTTCACGCTGCGCGGCATCCCGCCGATGCCTGCCGGCGGCGCGCATATCCGGGTGACGTTCCAGGTGGACGCCGACGGGTTGCTGAGCGTGACCGCGATGGAAAAATCCACCGGGGTGGAAGCCTCCATCCAGGTGAAGCCGTCCTACGGTTTGAGCGACGACGAGATCGCCGCCATGATTACCGATTCCATGCAGAACGCGCAGAGCGACATCGGCGCGCGTCTGCTGGCCGAGCAGCGCGTGGAAGCGGCGCGCGTGCTGGAAAGCCTCAATAGCGCGCTGGCGACGGATGCCGCCTTGTTGAACGACGAAGAGCGAGCCGCGATCGACGTCGCCAGCCTTCAACTGCAACAGGCCGCGCAGGAAACCGACGCCTCAGCCATTGAGGCCGCGATTAAAACATTAGATCAACAAACCCAGGAATTCGCCGCCCGCCGTATGGATGAGTCTATCCGCCGCGCGCTGGCGGGGCATTCCGTGGACGAGGTATAACATGCCCAAGATTGTTTTTCTGCCGCATCAGGACTTGTGTCCGGAAGGGGCAGTTCTGGAAGCGAGCAGTGGTGAAACTATTCTGAACGTGGCGTTGCGCAATGGCATCGAGATTGAGCACGCTTGCGAAAAATCCTGTGCCTGCACCACCTGTCACTGTATCGTCCGTGAAGGATTTGATTCGTTGGCGGAAAGCACCGAAGACGAAGACGACATGCTGGATAAAGCCTGGGGGCTGGAGCCGGAAAGCCGTCTGGGCTGCCAGGCGCGCGTCGCCGATGAAGATCTGGTGGTGGAAATTCCGCGTTATACCATTAACCACGCACGCGAGCATTGATAGGGGGAGTCATGGGACTGAAGTGGACCGATAGCCGTGAAATCGGCGAAGCGCTGTACGATCTCTATCCTGATGTCGATCCGAAGACCGTGCGTTTCACCGATTTGCACCGCTGGATTTGCGAACTGGATGAGTTTGACGACGAGCCGGAAGCCTCTAACGAAAAAATCCTGGAAGCGATCCTGCTGGTGTGGCTGGACGAAGCCGAATAACCAAACTGGTCAACGGGCTGCCTTGAGGCGGCCCGTTTTCTCTTTTTTATCATGGCGATAATGGGCTGATGATAATCAGGCCCAATCTGGAGTAGATGTATGACAACTGAAGCGATGCTGATTACGCTTTCCCATCAGCCAGCGGACGCCCGCTGGGGTGAGAAAGCCTCGTTAACCGCCAATGAGCAGGGATTTACCATTCATCTGTCCGGCGATAAACCGCTGACCGTCATCCAGCGCGCGGCCCGCAAAATCGACGGGCAGGGCATTAAACACGTCAAACTGGCCGGTGAAGGCTGGGATCTGGAAAGCAGCTGGGCGTTCTGGCAGGGATATCGCGGTCCGAAAGGCAAACGCGCGGTGGAGTGGGCGACACTGGCGGACGCGCAGCGACAGGAGCTGGATCGTCGTCTGAAGATCGTTGACTGGGTGCGCGACACCATCAACCTGCCGGCGGAAGATCTGGGGCCGGAACAGCTGGCGACCCGCGCTATCGACCTGCTGTGCAGCGTGGCGGGCGAGGCGATTTCTTACCGCATTACCAAAGGCGAAGATCTGCGTGAGCAGAACTACGCCGGCCTGCATACGGTAGGGCGCGGTTCCGAACGTTCGCCGGTATTGCTGGCGCTGGATTATAACCCGAGCGGCAAGGCGGACGCGCCGGTGCTGGCCTGTCTGGTCGGCAAAGGCATCACCTTTGATACCGGCGGCTACAGCCTGAAAGGCAGCAGCTTCATGGATTCCATGAAGTCCGATATGGGCGGTGCGGCGACGGTGACCGGCGCACTGGCGCTGGCGGCGGCCCGCGGCCTGCAGCAGCGCGTGAAACTGTACCTGTGCTGCGCCGACAACATGGTGAGCGGCAATGCGTTCCGTCTGGGCGATATCATCCGCTATCGCAACGGTAAAACCGTCGAAGTGATGAATACCGATGCCGAAGGGCGTCTGGTGCTGGCTGACGGCCTGATTGACGCGTCTGAACAGAACCCGCAGTGGATTGTTGACTGCGCGACCCTGACCGGCGCCGCCAAAACCGCGCTGGGCAATGATTATCACGCGCTGTTCAGTTTCGATGACGCGATGATCGATTCACTGATGGACAGCGCCCGCCGTGAAGGCGAACCGTTCTGGCGCCTGCCGCTGGAAGAATTCCACCGCCAGCATTTGCCGTCCAACTTCGCCGAGCTGAATAACGTGGCCGGCGCGGCGCATACCGCGGGCGCCAGTACGGCGGCGGCGTTTCTGTCTCACTTTGTGAAAAACTATCAGCAAGGCTGGCTGCATATTGACTGTTCCGCCACCTACCGCAAGTCGGCGGTAGAACAGTGGTCTGCCGGCGCAACCGGTCTGGGCGTGCGCACGCTGGCCGACTTCCTGCTAAGCAAAGCGGGTTGAGCCATCTGTTCAGACAGGCAGAGATGCTAAAACAGGGAACGGACGCTGTTTGTAAGGTTGCAGGCAAACCCTATAAGTGAAAAACGAAGGGTTTTTCTGGCGTCAAAAACTGTGCTGAGGTGAGCGACTTCGCCGGGTGAGCCGCATGGACGCGGCGAAAGCCCGTGCCGCGCCGGACAAAAACGCCGGGAGCGTTTTTGAACAGCGTTTGCGCTGGCCCGAAGGGCGAGCCCCAGGGATGGGGCGAGTAACCGCGTCACGGGCGGCCCGAACAGCGAAGTCGAACGCCGAAGGCACCGCGTCAGCGGCACAGTTTAGCCACCAGCCAGTGGTCAAGGAGAGGCGGCGCTGAGCCTCTCCTTGTCGTGCGTGCGATGGAATGGCAAAGAAACTACACCGTTTATCCCGCACGAAACTATTCACTGACCAGACAAAATTCACCGTTCGCAAGACAACACGGCTGTTTGTCTACAGCTTCACTGGGAGCAAATGCTCCCCCCTAGTGTTGTACTTACCGCTAACGTTAAGCGTTGAGGAGAGTTATGGAGTTTTCACCCCACAATCGGCTGGAAGAGGTGTTAAAGCTGGCCGCATCGGAACCGGCGCACCGGCCCGAGTTTTTCAGCGAACTGCTGGAGGCCACGGTGTATGTGCTGGGCCACAGCGAAGAAGACCAAACGTTTGGCGAAGGCAGCCTGCAGGCAGGCAGCGGGCTGCAGTTGCAGCACTGGGAAAAACCGGACGGCCATTCCGCGATTCCGTTCTTCTCGTCGCTGGAGGCGCTGCAACTGGCGGTGACCGACGAGCAGGCGTTTCTGGCGCTGCCGGTCAGAACGCTGTTTGATATCACCCGTGGCGCAACGCTGTTTCTGAACCCCAAGCTGCCGTATGGCAAAGAATTTCTGCCGCAGGAGATCGAACACCTGTTGTCCGGCGAGGGCAGTAGTCTGGTGCAGCAGCACATTCTGGATGGCGGCACCGAACTGAAAATCGGTATTCCGGCCGAGATGCCGGCGCAGATGATCGATTCTCTGACCCAACTGTTCAGCAAACACCGTAACGTAAAACGGGCGTTTTTGGCGCAGATTCAGGAGCCGGATGAAGAGCAGCCGCACCTGCTGATCGGTCTGGATGCTGATGGCGACGACTTAGACGAGTTGATTCAGGCGGCCGGATCGGTGGCGACCGATACCCAGCCGGACGATCGCCCGATCGATCTCTGTCTGGTGAGCAATGAGCAACCCGGCATCAGCCACTTCCTGATTCGCCATACCACGCCGTTTTACGAGCGGAAATGGGGCAGTTTCCTGCGCGAGTTCAAGAATAGCGGCCAGGCATAGCTCACGGCTAAAGGCGGAACGAAACGAATAAAAAAACGGCACGGGCGGATTTGCCCTGTGCCGTTTTTTTTACCGGCGAATCACCCGGTGACGACGGGCACGTCGTCCCGTGCGCCCCATTCGCTCCATGAACCGTCATAGAGCGAAACCTGCGGCGCGTTGAGCACAAACAGCGCCAGCATCACCACCGATGCCGTCACGCCGGAGCCGCAGCTGGCGACAATCGGGCGGCGGATGTCGACGCCGGCCTGATGAAAGATAGCGGCCAGCTCGTTTGTCGGCTTCAGCGCGCCGCTCTCAACCAGCAAGTTCCACGGAACGTTGAAACTCCCCGGAATATGACCGCGGCGCAGCCCTGGCCGCGGTTCGTCCACCTCGCCGAGAAAACGGGGAGCGGGGCGGGCATCGACAATCTGCTCGTCGCCGGTTTGACACAGGGTCAGCACGTCATCCAGCGAACGAATGGCGCCGGCGGCGGGCGTCCGGGCGTGAAACACCTGGGCGGTCGGCGAGACGTTGCCCTGTTCCAGCGGCATCCCTTGCTGCTTCCAGCCCGCCAGACCGCCACTCAGGATCGAGATGCGGGCAGCGCCTGCCAGCCGCAGCATCCACCAGGCGCGCGGCGCGGAAAACAGGTTGCCTTCATCGTAAATCACCAGATGCTGCTGCTCGTTCAGCCCCAGTTTGCCCAGCGCGTCGGCAAAGGCGGCGATGTCCGGCATCATGTGCGGCAGCGGGGTTTGATGGTCGGAAAGGGATTCGATATCGAAAAAGACGGCGCCCGGCAGATGCTCCGCCCGGTATTCGGCGGCGATATCGCGCGTATCATTGCCCGGCGGCAACATGCGGGCGTCAATCAGGGCGATATCAGCATCGTGGCGATGGTCGTTCAGCCAGGACGCGCTAACAAACAGTCCGGCGGCGGATGTGGACATAAAACCTCCCCGTGTGGGCCGGTTCTTCGGCCCCGAATGAGACAAGATATTGCATTGTCTGGAATTTTTTTGACCCGGGCAAGACGTCTGACGTTAACGCCGCGTCTGGATCAATCCTGTTATATACGTATGGGTAATCAGGATAAATTTTTTTTACGAAAATGTTATTTTCCCGATGGGAAAGTCATGGCGGTGCCTCTATAATCTGCGCCACTTTACACTGGCTGGTATTATAATTTTATCAAACCGGCTGTTACTGAATGTTGTTGGATGAGGCCAATATGACGGTAGAACGTACCTTCTCTATTATCAAACCGAACGCAGTTGCCAAAAACGCAATCGGCGCGATTTACGCCCGTTTTGAAAGCGCGGGTTTCACTATTATTGCTTCTAAAATGCTGCACCTGAGCCGTGAGCAGGCGGAAGGTTTCTACGCCGAGCATCAGGGCAAACCGTTCTTTGACGGTCTGGTGGATTTCATGACCTCCGGTCCGATCATGGTTCAGGTACTGCAGGCCGAAAACGCGGTGCAGCGTAACCGCGATATCATGGGCGCCACCAACCCGGCCAACGCACTGGCTGGCACGCTGCGTGCGGATTACGCCGACAGCTTCACCGAAAACGCGGTGCACGGTTCTGATTCCGTAGAGTCCGCCGAGCGTGAAATCGCTTATTTCTTCAGCGCGGACGAAGTTTTCCCGCGTACCCGCTAATTCTGGCGAAACACCGCCTTCCCCGGTAAAAAATGCGGCTGAGGTAGCGCGGGTGTTATAAAATTTGTACAATGCCGCGCCCCGGATGAGCACGTGCTCAGCCGGGGCGTTTCTTTATTATCCGTTTCCCTTTCGCGCCATAACGTGTAACAACGAGGCCATGAGTCAATTTATGTCTGAGCAAACCGTATCTCCCGTCGTCGCTGTGGCTGACGCCATCGCCGTTGCCGCTAACAGCAATGAAAAAATCAACCTGCTGGATTTCAACCGTCAGCAAATGCGCGCTTTTTTCGCCGAACTGGGTGAAAAGCCGTTCCGCGCCGATCAGGTCATGAAATGGATCTATCACTACTGCTGTGATGATTTTAACCAGATGACCGACATTAATAAGGTGCTGCGCGGCAAGCTGCAGGCGATTGCGGAAATTCGGGCGCCCGAGGTGGTGGACGAACAACGCTCTTCCGATGGCACCATCAAGTGGGCGATTCTGGTTGACGGTCAGCGCGTGGAAACGGTGTACATTCCGGAAGAAGATCGCGCCACGCTGTGCGTCTCCTCGCAGGTTGGCTGCGCGCTGGAGTGCAAATTCTGTTCTACGGCGCAGCAGGGCTTCAACCGCAACCTGCGCGTATCCGAAATTATCGGGCAGGTATGGCGCGCGGCGAAAATTATCGGCGCCGCTAAAGTGACCGGTCAGCGCCCGATCACCAACGTGGTGATGATGGGGATGGGCGAACCGCTGCTGAACCTGACCAATGTGGTGCCGGCGATGGAAATCATGCTGGATGATTTTGGTTTCGGCCTGTCCAAACGCCGCGTTACGCTGTCGACTTCCGGCGTGGTGCCGGCGCTGGATAAGCTCGGCGACATGATCGACGTGGCGCTGGCGATTTCCCTGCATGCGCCGACCGATGAAATCCGTAACGAAATCATGCCGATCAACAAAAAGTATGATATCGAAACCTTCCTGTCCGCCGTGCGTCGCTATCTGGAGAAATCCAACGCCAATCAGGGGCGTGTGACCGTGGAATACGTGATGCTGGATCACATCAACGACGGTACCGAGCATGCCCACCAACTGGCCGAGTGCCTGAAAGATACGCCGTGCAAGATCAACCTGATTCCCTGGAACCCGTTCCCCGGCGCACCTTACGGCCGCAGTTCCAACAGCCGTGTCGATCGTTTTTCCAAGGTGCTGATGGAGTACGGCTTCACCACCATCGTGCGTAAAACCCGCGGTGATGATATTGATGCCGCCTGCGGTCAGTTGGCGGGAGAAGTGGTGGATCGCACCAAACGTACGCTGAAGAAAAAGATGCAACACGACACGATTGCGGTAAAAACCGTCTGAAATTGACGTCAAATCAACCTGCCTTCTCAGGAAAGCAGGTGATAAATGCGTTTTCGGGGCTTATCATACGGTGTGGTCATTGATGACCTACAACTGCACCGTGTAGGCCGCCATCGGTGGCGGGCTGTCACGGGTGGCAGATTGCGGTAACATGTCACGGATTCGACGAGCCAGGATGGCTCGCGAGAGGAGTGTCAGGGATGAAACGGATGTTACTGGGTAAAGCCGTGGCGTTGGCCGCAGGCATGGGATTGCTGGCTGGATGCGCGCAAACGCCATCGCAACAGGTGAGTCCCGCGGCGGCGCAGACGCGGTTGCAACTGGGGCTGGAGTATCTGGCCCGTAATAATCTTGATGCCGCGCGCGACAATCTGCAAAAAGCGGAACAACTCGCGCCGGATGATTACCGGACCCAGTTGGGAATGGCGCTGTACGAGCAGCGCATCGGCGAGAATCAGGCCGCTGAGACACGTTATCGTCGCCTGCTGCGGCAGGCGCCCGCCAACGGCGGCGTAATGAATAATTACGGTGCGTTTCTCTGTGGTTTAGGGCAGTATGTAGCGGCGCAACGGCAGTTCGCAGCTGCGGCGCAACTCCCTGATTACCATCAGGTTGCCGATGCACTTGAGAACGCGGGATATTGTTTCCTCAATGCCGGTAAGCCGGATGAGGCGAGTCAGTGGCTCAGCCGTGCGCTGAGATACGATCCCGCCAGGGGAAACCGGCTTCTGGCGGAAGCGAACAGCCGCTTTGCCGCCGGGCGCTATGATCAGGCGCGATTGCTCCTGAATATTTACCAGCCATTGCTTACGGCAAACGCCGAAAGCCTGTGGCTACAGATTCGTTTCGCCGCGCTGGCGGGGCATCATGACGAGGTTAAACGTTATGGCGGATTGCTGGCGCGAAGTTTTCCACAATCCAAACAGTACCAGCAGTTCTTAGCTAATGAATACTGAAGCCACTCAAGATAATACTGCAGCAACGATAATGACCCCTGGCGAACGTTTGCGTGAAGCGCGCGAGCGGTTGGGACTGACGCAACAGGTTGTTGCAGAACGGTTGTGCCTGAAAGTGTCGACCGTTCGCGAAATAGAAGACAACAATACGCCCGCTGGCCTTGCTCCTACCTTTTTGCGCGGTTATATCCGCTCTTATGCCCGACTGGTTCACCTCCCTGAAGACGAATTGCTGCCGATGCTGGAAAAACAGGTCGTGCCGAGTCGCGTCTCCAATGTGGCGCCGATGCAGAGCCTGGCGTTGGGCAAAAGCCGCAAGAAGCGCGATGGCTGGCTGATGCTGTTCACCTGGTTGATTCTGCTTGGCGTACTGGGCCTGACGGTGGCCTGGTGGTGGCAGAACCATCAGGCGCAGCAGCAGGAAATCAATTCGATGGTGGATCACGCCAACGCGTCCCAGAACCGTAAAGACGGGCAGGCCGCTGATGCGAACAGCGATCCGGAACCGGTGGATAACGATGAAAGCGTGGCGGGCGCGCCGTCCGGCAACGGGCAGCCTATCGTACTTAACTCGCCTGCCGCCGCGCCTTCACAGCCTGCCGTTGCTACGCCAGTCGCTCCGACGACTAACGCGCCTGCCAGCGCGGCGCCTCAGGCTTCGACATCGGTTTCAGATCAGCCGTTGCTGAATCAGTCTGCCACCGCGCCGGCCAGTACTGCGCCAGCGGCTGATGCTTCCGGCGCGCCGGGTGCCATCGTGATGCGCTTTACCGCGGATTGCTGGCTGGAAGTGGTCGATGCGGCCGGCAAGAAACTGTTCAGCGGCGTGCAGCGTAACGGCAATGTGCTGAACCTGACCGGCCAGGCGCCGTACCGGTTAAAAATCGGCGCGCCGGGCGCGGTGCAGGTCGAGTTTCAGGGCAAACCGGTGGATTTGAGCCGTTTTGTCAAAAGCCATCAGGTGGCTCGTATTACGCTGACGGCTCAGTAATCGTGCCGTCGCACTGGCAATTGTGGAGAAGAAGTGATGCATAACCCCGCACCCATCAACCGCCGCAAATCAACCCGGATTTACGTCGGCAAGGTGCCTGTCGGTGATGGCGCGCCGATTGCAGTGCAGTCGATGACCAATACCCGCACTACCGACGTTGACGCCACGGTCAGGCAGATCAAGTCGCTGGAAAGGGTTGGCGTGGACATCGTGCGCGTCTCGGTACCGACTATGGACGCCGCCGAAGCATTTCGTCTGATTAAACAACAGGTGGATGTGCCGCTGGTGGCGGATATCCATTTTGACTACCGTATCGCGCTGAAAGTGGCGGAATACGGGGTCGATTGCCTGCGCATCAACCCCGGCAATATCGGTAGCGAAGAGCGTATCCGTTCGGTAGTGGATTGCGCGCGCGACAAAAATATTCCGATCCGCATTGGCGTGAACGCCGGTTCGCTGGAAAAGGATCTGCAGGAAAAATACGGCGAGCCGACGCCGGAAGCGCTGCTGGAATCCGCCATGCGCCATGTGGATATTCTCGATCGTCTCAATTTCCACACCTTCAAGGTCAGCGTCAAAGCGTCGGACGTGTTCCTGGCGGTGCAGTCCTACCGCTTGCTGGCGTCCCGTATCGATCAGCCGTTGCATCTGGGGATCACCGAAGCAGGCGGCGCGCGCAGCGGCGCGGTGAAATCCGCTATCGGCCTTGGATTGCTGCTTTCTGAAGGTATCGGCGATACGCTGCGCGTCTCGCTGGCGGCCGATCCGGTGGAAGAGGTCAAGGTCGGTTTCGATATTCTCAAGTCTCTGCGTATCCGTTCCCGCGGCATCAATTTCATTGCCTGCCCGACCTGCTCTCGTCAGGAATTCGACGTGATCGGCACGGTGAACGCGCTGGAACAGCGGCTGGAAGACATCGTCACGCCGATGGATGTATCGATCATCGGTTGCGTGGTCAACGGTCCAGGCGAAGCGCTGGTATCGACGCTGGGCGTAACCGGCGGCAACAAGAAGAGCGGTTTTTACGAAGACGGCGTCCGCCAGAAAGAACGTTTTGACAACGACGATATGATCGACCAACTGGAAGCCAGGATCCGCGCCAAGGCGTCTATGCTGGATGAAAAACAGCGTATCGCCGTCAATATGGTGGATAAGTGATCCGGTCTGCGCGAATGCGATCCGGCACCAATTCCTGAATTGAAGCGCCCGATGATAGCGGCAGCGACATTGAAGACATTGCGTCGTTGCTCCTATAATCGGGTCTATTTTTTAAAAGCGCATTAATTTCTGAAAACGCATAGAGAACTGACGTGGCAAAGAATATTCAAGCCATCCGTGGCATGAACGACTACCTGCCAGCCGAAACGGCACTGTGGCAGCGTATTGAAGACAGCCTGAAACAGGTACTCCGCGGGTACGGCTATAGCGAAATCCGTATGCCGATCGTCGAGCAGACCTCGCTGTTCAAACGTGCGATCGGCGAAGTAACCGATGTGGTTGAAAAGGAAATGTACACTTTTGAGGACCGCAATGGCGACAGCCTGACTTTGCGTCCCGAAGGCACGGCAGGGTGTGTCCGCGCCGGAATCGAGCACGGCATTCTGTACAATCAAGAGCAGCGGCTGTGGTATATCGGCCCGATGTTCCGCCACGAGCGTCCGCAGAAAGGGCGTTATCGCCAGTTCCATCAGTTGGGATGTGAAGTGTTTGGTCTGAAAGGACCGGATGTGGATGCGGAACTGATTCTGATGACCGCCCGCTGGTGGCGCGTGCTGGGTATCGATCAGCACGTCAATCTGGAACTGAACTCGATCGGCTCTTTGGACGCCCGCGCCCGCTATCGCGAAGCGCTGATTGCCTTCCTGGAAGAGCACAAAGATCAGCTGGATGAAGACTGCCTGCGTCGTATGTATACCAATCCGCTGCGTGTGCTCGACTCCAAGAATGCTCAGGTGCAGGCGTTGCTGGATAACGCACCGGTGCTGACCGATTATCTGGATGACGACTCTCGCGCGCATTTCGATGAATTGTGTGAACTTTTAACCCAGTCCGGCATCCCATATAAGGTTAATCCGCGGCTGGTTCGCGGACTGGACTATTACAACCGTACCGTTTTCGAATGGGTTACCAGTAGTCTGGGGTCTCAGGGGACGGTGTGCGGCGGCGGTCGTTATGACGGCATGGTCGAACAGCTTGGCGGCTCCAGTACGCCGGCGGTGGGGTTTGCCATGGGGCTGGAGCGTCTGGTGCTGCTGGTGCAGACCGTCAATCCGGCGTTCGCGGCGCAGCCTGGCGTAGACGCGTACCTGATTTCATCCGGTGCCGGCACGCAGCATGCAGCGATTCAGCTGGCAGAAAAAGTGCGCGACGCGCTGCCGCAGTTGAAGCTGATGACCAACTACGGCGGCGGTAATTTCAAGAAACAGTTTGCCCGCGCGGACAAGAGCGGGGCGCGGGTTGCGCTGGTGCTGGGCGAAACCGAAGTGGCTGCCGGGCAGGTGGTGGTGAAAAACCTGACCAGCGGCGAGCAGGAAACCCTGGCTCAGGCGGATGTGGCGGCGCGTCTGGCGGCGTTACTGAATTAAGGAGAAAGGCAGCGTGGAAGTCTATAGCACTGAAAACGAGCAGGTTGAGGCGATTCGCCGCTTCTTTATCGAGAATGGCAAGGCGTTGGCTATCGGCGTGGTGCTGGGTATCGGCGCCCTGGTAGGCTGGCGTTTCTGGCAAAACCATCAGGAAAGCAACGCGATGGCGGCTTCCGCTGCCTATCAGCAAGTGACCGAATCTCTGTCTGCCGGTACGCCGGAAGGCGTTGCCGGCGCTGAAAAGTTTGTCACCGGCGATCATGGCAATTACGGCGCGCTGGCTTCGCTGGCGCTGGCGCACCAGTTCGTTGAAAAAAATGATATCGCCAAAGCCGAGCAGCAGCTCCGTCAGGCATTGAGCCAGACCAAAGATGGCGATTTGCAGGCGCTGATCAATCTGCGCCTGGCTCGCGTACTGTTGCAGCAGAAGAAGCCGGATGATGCGTTGAAAACGCTCGATGCCATCAAGCTGGAAGGCTGGACGGCGATGGTAGCCGATGTTCGCGGCGACGTACTGGCGAGCAAAGGCGACAATCAGGGCGCGCGTGATGCCTACAACAAAGGCATGGCGGCGAAACCTTCTCAGGGGCTGCAATCCCTGTTACGTATCAAACTGAACAATCTGCCCAGCTAAGAGGGACTTCATGCAACTGCGTAAAACACTTTTGGTCGGACTGGTTTCCGTCACCCTGCTGAGCGGCTGTTCGCTGTTCGATCGCGAGGAAGACGTGGTCAAAATGTCTCCGCTGCCGCAGGTGACCAACCAGTTTACCCCCACCAAAGTCTGGAGTCGCTCCGTTGGAGACGGTACCGGTGAGTTCTACTCCAACCTGCATCCGACCTGGCAGGACAGCCGCGTGTATGCGGCCGATCGTCACGGCACGGTAAAAGCGCTGGATCTTAATAGCGGCGAAGAGAAATGGCGCGCCGATCTGGCGGAGAAAACCGGTCTGCTGTCCAGCAACCGTCCGGCGCTGCTGTCGGGCGGCGTGGCTGTGTCGGGCAACCATGTTTATGTCGGGAGCGAACGCGCGCAGCTGTTCGCCCTGAACGCTGACGACGGTACTGTGCAGTGGCAGACCAAAGTGGCGGGTGAAGTATTATCCAGCCCGGTGGTCAGCGATGGCGTGGTGATCGTTCATACCAGCAACGGCATGTTGCAGGCGCTCAGCGAGTCTGACGGCACCATCAAATGGACCGTGAATCTGGATATGCCGTCGCTGTCGCTGCGCGGCGAGTCTGCGCCGGTGACGGCGTTTGGCGCGGCGATTGTCGGTGGCGACAACGGGCGTGTCAGCGCGGTAATGATCAATCAGGGTCAGTTGATTTGGCAGCAACGTATCTCCCAGCCGGGCGGCGCGACTGAAATCGCTCGTCTGAACGACGTCGACACCACGCCGGTCGTGGCAGGCAACGTGGTGTATGCACTGGGATATAATGGCAACCTGACCGCACTGGATCTGCGTTCCGGGCAGATTACCTGGAAGCGTGAAATTGGTTCGGTGAATGATTTCATCGTCGATGGCGATCGTATTTATCTGGTCGATCAGGACGATCGCATTACGGCGCTGAACACCAACGGCGGCGTGGTGATCTGGCGGCAGGGCGATCTGCTGCACCGTAACCTGACGGCGCCGGCGTTGTATAATGGATATCTGGTGGTCGGCGATGCCGAAGGCTATCTGCACTGGGTCAACACGACTGACGGCCGCTTTGTGGTCCAGCAGAAAGTAGATAGCTCCGGCCTGCTGAGCAAGCCGGTGGTCGCCAGCGACAAGCTGCTGGTGCAGGCTAAAGGCGGCGAGGTTTACGCCTTTACCCGTTAACCGCTTCGCATGACCGGGACGGGCGGTGTATCCGCTATCCCCATAACGGCTCCTGATACTGTCAGGGGCCGTTTCGTCTTTTATCATCAGCAGTCCTTTCTGCTGTAACGAATTGAAATATAAGCAATGAGGTTGTAACAATGATACCTGTCGTCGCGCTGGTCGGGCGCCCGAATGTGGGGAAGTCCACGCTGTTTAACCGTTTAACGCGTACCCGTGACGCATTGGTGGCGGATTTCCCTGGGCTGACGCGTGACCGCAAGTATGGTCGTGCTGAGGTGGAGGGAAATGAATTCATTATTATCGATACCGGCGGTATCGACGGTAATGAAGATGGCGTGGAAACGCGCATGGCCGAGCAGTCGCTGCTGGCGATTGAAGAAGCGGATATCGTGCTGTTTCTGGTGGATGCCCGCGATGGCCTGATGCCGGCGGATCACGCCATTGCTCAGCATTTGCGTACGCGTGAAAAAGACACGTTTCTGGTTGCCAACAAAGTCGATGGCATCGATATCGATACCGGTATTGCCGATTTCTATTCGCTCGGGCTGGGCGAGGTGTATCCGATTGCGGCGTCGCATGGTCGTGGCGTCACTTCTCTGCTGGAAAAGGTGCTGTTGCCGTTTGCCGTCGATCCGGTGCAGGAAACGCGTGAACTGACCGAAGAAGAAGCGAACGCGGCTTACTGGGCGGAACAGCTCGGTGAAGGCGACGGCGATGGCGAAGAAGGTGAAGACGATGCGCTGAATCTGGAAGGGCTGCCGATTAAACTGGCTATCGTCGGCCGTCCGAATGTCGGTAAGTCAACGTTGACCAACCGTATTCTCGGGGAAGAGCGGGTGGTGGTGTACGACATGCCGGGCACCACGCGCGACAGTATCTACATCCCGATGGAGCGCGATGGTCGTGACTACGTGCTGATCGATACTGCCGGGGTACGTAAACGCGGCAAGATTACCGATGCCGTCGAGAAGTTCTCGGTGATCAAGACATTGCAGGCGATCGAAGACGCTAACGTGGTGCTGCTGGTGATTGACGCCCGCGAAGGGATTTCCGATCAGGATCTGTCGCTGCTGGGCTTTATCCTCAACTCCGGCCGTTCGCTGGTCATTGTGGTGAACAAGTGGGATGGACTGTCGCAGGAGGTCAAGGAGCAGGTGAAGGAAACCCTCGACCTGCGCCTCGGTTTCATTGATTTTGCCCGCATTCACTTTATTTCGGCGCTGCATGGTAGCGGTGTGGGCAACCTGTTTGAATCCGTCAACGAAGCCTACGAGTGTTCCACCCGCCGTGTGGGAACCGCGATGCTGACCCGCATCATGCAGATGGCGGCGGACGACCACCAGCCGCCGTTGGTGCGTGGCCGTCGTGTGAAGCTGAAATACGCCCATGCCGGGGGATACAATCCGCCGATCGTAGTGATCCACGGCAATCAGGTCAAAGATTTGCCTGATTCCTACAAGCGCTACCTGATGAACTACTACCGGCGCTCGCTGGATGTCATGGGAACGCCGATTCGTATTCAGTTCAAGGAAGGGGAAAACCCGTTCGCCGACAAACGCAACACGCTGACGCCGAATCAGCTGCGCAAGCGTAAACGCCTGATGCAGCACCTCAAGAAAGGCAAGTAAGCATAGCGGTGTAAACCCGCTGTTATATCGGGGCAGGAGCGATTCTGCCCCGTTTTTCATGTGTGATCCGGAGAAGGGCGATGGACGCTTATTGTCCCGAGTGTCAGCAGTCGATGGTGTGGTGCGGCAATGAACAGTACCGTTGTGAGGCTTGCCAGCGAGATTTGCTGCGTTTGGCGCTGTGTCCGCAATGCGAACAGCCGTTGCAGGTATTGCGCGCCTGTGGGGCGGAAAGTTATCTGTGCGCCGACGGTCTCGGGCTGATTTCACGTTCCCGCGTGGTCATTCGTTACCAGCCTAAGAGCCTATCTCAATAGGCGTAATTGGCGCAGCCAGTTTGGACACGGACAGCGCGGAGAACCCGGAGCGTACACGTAGTACGTGAGGATTTCGAGTACTGCCCAGGGCCAAAATGGCAAGTAAGATAGCCCTATTGGGATAGGCTCTAAGTAGCCGTCAGGAGGTTTGATCGTCGTCCAGACCATTGCGCCACAAGGCTTCCAGCTCCGATGGCGCGCTCTGCTCGGGGATCAGCAATACCCAGTCCGTTTGGCGGGTATCCGGCGTATTGCAGTAGTGAATATGGATACGGTAGTAGAACTGATCTCCGCGGCCGGGAGAGTCTGGCTGACCGGGTTGCTGCGCTGCCGGCAGAACGTCACGCAGCATGGCGCAGAGTTTCTCCTTCTTGGCGGCGGGGACTTCGGCCAGCGCGAAGCGGCGCAGGCCGGCCAGTCTGGGGATCCAGGCGAAACCGCCCTCGCGCGCCAGTTCAATAATCACATCATCCGTCAAATCGGGCAGGTTATTCCTGTTCGTGCTCATTAAGAATTCCCGTGTCGACCCCGACCTGATGCCAGGCACGCAGCACAGCGTCGGCTACTGCTTCATTAAAGCGCTTTTTGGCGTGTTCCACGGTAAATCTGGCAAAGATGGAGAAATCCGCATTTTGCGGCAGCGCTTTGTCGCACAGGGCGTCGTACCAGATACGCCCGGTTTTTTCCCAGGAGTAGCCGCCCAGCGCCATAGCCGCCAGATAGAAGGCACGGTTGGGAATTCCGGAGTTCAGGTGTACGCCGCCGTTGTCCTCGCGGGTATTGACGAAATCCCGCATATGGGCAGGTTGTGGGTCGGTGCCCAGCAACAGGTCGTCATAGGCGGTGCCGGGACGCGCCATGGAACGCAGGCCCTTACCATCGATGCCGTCGGCCAGCAGTCCTTCACCAATAATCCAGTCCGCCTGCTGTACCTTCTGATTGCGGTAGTACTGTTTGACCATAGAGCCAAACACGTCCGCGAGTGATTCGTTAAGCGCGCCGGACTGGCGGAAGTACAGCAGGTTGCTTTCACTTTCCACCACGCCATGCGACAGCTCATGGGCGATCACATCCAGCGCGATAGTGAAACGATTGAAGATTTTGCCGTCGCCGTCGCCAAACACCATCTGCTGCCCGTTCCAGAACGCATTCTGGTAATCCTTGCCGTAGTGGACGCTGCCGATCAGCGGCAATCCTTTGTTGTCCAAAGAGTTACGACCGAAGATTTTCCAGAAGAAGTCATAGGTAATGCCCAGATAGGTATAGGCTTCATCAACAGTGATATCGCCATTTCCCGGCTGACCTTCCGTCCGTACTCGTTTGCCGGGCAATGTCTGCTGGTGCTCTGCGTCGTAGATATTGCGCTGTATCTTGCCGGCAGGGTGTTCCTCATGGTCATCGGGGTGGATGACTGGGGCCACCATCAGTGACTGCACGTGCATCAGAGTTTGTTGCGCGCAACGACGTTCCTCATCCGATCCATTGTTGATAATGCGATGCAGAATATAGGGCGGAATGATGTTACGGGCGGATTGCATACTTCATCTCCTTATGCCTTGCAGTATGGTTTGCAACATATTATCAACACTGATCTATCACAGTTATGACACGATAAGTATAGCCTAATCACTAAATATTTTTCGTCTGGCGTCTGACGCGCGGTTTAGTAGATTCTTTTTTGATTTCAGTGATCTGACTCTCTACCCAGCCATCCTGCAGCCGAGTTTTCAAGATATCGCCCTTGATGGCCTGAGCGGTGTGTTTCATGACTTTGCCATCCGGGGCGGTGGTGACGCTGTAGCCGCGGGCCAGCGTCGCCAGCGGGCTGACGGCTTCGAGATGGGAACAGGCTTCGCCAAATCGTTGTTTATGCTGATTAAGTTGCTTTTCCAACGCGGATTGCATGCGGTAGCGCAACTGCTGCACCTGCTGCTGCGCACGGTGCAGGCGTGGTTGCGGTTGATGCTGCCGTAGCCGCAGGACAACACGTTCCTGACGGCGAGTCTGTTGACGCAGTTGCAACTGGATGGCTTCGTCCAGACGCTGACGCAGGCGAAGTAATTGCGTCTGCTGGCGGGCCAGACGCAGTTGCGGATGTTGCTGATGCAGCCGATGCTGCAACCTGACGAATTGCTGCTGACGTTGCGCCAGATAGTAGTCCATCGCCATTTCCAGCCGCTGGCGCTGAGACTGAATCTGCCGCAGCAGCTCCAGTTGGTTACGGCTGACCAGTTCCGCTGCCGCAGAAGGCGTCGGCGCGCGCAGATCCGCCACGAAGTCGGCGATGGTCACATCGGTTTCGTGACCGACTGCGCTGACAATCGGGATGCGGCTGGCAAAAATAGCTCGCGCCACCCGCTCATCGTTGAAGCTCCACAGGTCTTCCAGCGATCCGCCGCCGCGGCCGACGATCAGCACATCGCATTCCTGACGCAGATTGGCTAGCTCAATGGCCCGCACAATTTGAGCCGGCGCATCCACGCCCTGCACCGCAGTCGGGTAGACAACCACCGGCAGCGAAGGGTCGCGCCGTTGCAGAATATGCAGGATATCGTGCAGCGCCGCGCCGCTGGCGGAGGTAATGACGCCAACCTGACGCGCCGGTTTGGGCAGCAATTGCTTGTACTGTTGATCGAATAGCCCTTCCGCCGACAGGCGCTGTTTCAACTGCTCGAATTGCTGTTGCAGCAGGCCGTCGCCTGCCGGGTGCATGCTTTCAGCCAGCAACTGGTAGTCGCCGCGCGGTTCGTACAGTGTGATGGTGGCGCGAATCAGCACCTGCTGCCCGTTTTGCGGTCGGAAGGTGACCCGCCGATTGCTGGTGCGAAACATGGCGCAACGCACCTGAGCGCGCTCGTCTTTCAGCGTAAAGTACCAGTGACCGGAGGAGGGCTGGGAGAAATTGGATATTTCACCGGAGAGCCAGATCTGGCCCATTTCACCTTCCAGCAACTGTTTTACCGTCTGATTCAGGCGGCTGACGGTAAATATGGCGGATGACGGCAATGAGGACATTGTGACCCGGATCAAATAGTAAAACAGAGAGTTAATCCATCAATACTACCGGTCAGTGGGCGGTTCGCAAGCATTTTTATAAAAAAATACTGGAGGCAATCGATTTCGCCCTGTATAATGCCGCGGCAATATTTTATCTAATTCCCATCCCATTTCCGGTGAGATATTGCCATGTTACGTATCGCTAAAGAAGCTCTGACCTTCGATGATGTTCTCCTCGTTCCAGCCCATTCCACGGTTCTGCCCAACACGGCCGATCTGAGCACGCAACTGACTCAGCGCATCCGTCTGAACATTCCCATGCTGTCCGCCGCAATGGATACCGTGACCGAGTCCGGGCTGGCTATTGCGCTGGCGCAGGAAGGCGGCATCGGTTTTATTCACAAGAACATGCCGATTGAGCGCCAGGCGGAAGAAGTCAGCCGCGTGAAGCGCCATGAAAGCGGCGTGGTGGTCGACCCGCAGACCGTAACCCCGGAAACCACGCTGCGTCAGGTGAAAGAACTCACTGAACGCAATGGTTTCGCCGGTTATCCGGTGGTAACGAAAGGCAATGAGCTGGTCGGTATCATCACCGGTCGTGACGTGCGTTTCGTCACCGATCTGGACCGCCCGGTCAGCGCGGTCATGACCCCGAAAGAACGTCTGGTGACGGTAAAAGAGGGCGAAGCCCGCGAGGTGGTGTTGCAGAAAATGCACGAGCGCCGCATCGAAAAAGCGCTGGTGGTGGATGCGCAATTCCGTCTGGTCGGGATGATCACGGTAAAAGATTTCCAGAAAGCTGAACGTAAGCCGAACGCCTGTAAAGACGAACACGGTCGTCTGCGCGTGGGTGCAGCAGTTGGCGCCGGCGCCGGTAACGAAGAGCGTATCGACGCGCTGGTCGCCGCCGGTGTGGACGTGTTGTTGATCGACTCCTCGCACGGTCACTCCGAAGGCGTGTTGCAGCGTATCCGCGAAACCCGCGCCAAATACCCGGAGCTACAGATCATCGGCGGTAACGTGGCGACGGGCGCTGGCGCACGCGCGCTGGCCGAAGCCGGCGTGAGCGCGGTGAAAGTGGGTATCGGCCCCGGCTCCATCTGTACGACCCGTATCGTGACCGGCGTGGGCGTACCGCAGATTACCGCGATTGCCGATGCGGTTGACGCGCTGGAAGGCACCGGCATTCCGGTGATTGCCGACGGCGGTATCCGTTTCTCCGGCGACATCGCCAAAGCCATCGCCGCCGGCGCCGCCTGCGTGATGGTCGGTTCCATGCTGGCCGGCACCGAAGAATCGCCGGGCGAGATCGAACTGTATCAGGGCCGCGCGTTTAAATCTTACCGCGGCATGGGCTCTCTGGGCGCGATGTCCAAAGGCTCGTCCGACCGTTACTTCCAGTCTGACAATGCCGCCGACAAACTGGTGCCGGAAGGTATCGAAGGCCGCGTGGCTTATAAAGGCCGCCTGAAAGAGATCGTACACCAGCAGATGGGCGGCCTGCGCTCCTGCATGGGTCTGACCGGTTGCCCGACCATCGACGCGCTGCGCACCAAAGCCGAATTTGTGCGCATCAGCGGCGCCGGTATTCAGGAAAGTCACGTTCATGATGTGACCATCACCAAAGAGTCGCCGAACTATCGCATGGGCTAAGCGCGTTACCGGCTGATTTAATGTTACGAACCCGGTAAACTTGCCGGGTTCAATTTTTCTTTCGCTCCGTAGTGGAATACGCCTCTCATGACAGAAAACATTCATCAACATCGCATTCTTATTCTGGATTTCGGTTCGCAATACACGCAGCTGGTGGCACGTCGCGTGCGTGAGCTGGGCGTATACTGCGAACTGTGGGCATGGGATGTCACCGAAGCGCAGATTCGCGAGTTCAACCCGAATGGCATCATCCTTTCCGGCGGCCCGGAAAGTACCACCGAGTTCAATAGCCCGCGCGCGCCGGAATATGTTTTCCAGGCAGGCGTGCCGGTACTGGGCGTATGCTACGGCATGCAGACTATGGCGATGCAACTGGGCGGCAAGGTAGAAGGCTCCAGCGAGCGTGAGTTCGGTTATGCGCAGGTGGAAGTCAAGACCAACAGCGCGCTGATCCGCGACATTCAGGATGCCGTCAGCGCTAGCGGCGCGCCGTTGCTGGATGTGTGGATGAGCCACGGCGACAAAGTCACCGCCATCCCGGCTGACTTCGTGACCGTTGCCAGCACCGACACCTGCCCGTATGCCATCATGGCTAACGAAGAAAAACGTTTTTACGGCGTGCAGTTCCACCCGGAAGTGACCCACACCCGTCAGGGCCAGCGTATGCTGGAGCGTTTTGTGCGCGACATCTGCCAGTGTGAGGCGCTGTGGACCCCGGCAAAAATCATCGACGACGCAGTTGAACGCATCCGCGTGCAGGTGGGTAAAGACAAGGTGATTCTCGGCCTGTCCGGCGGTGTCGATTCCTCGGTGACCGCATTGCTGTTGCACCGCGCCATCGGCGATCGCCTGACCTGCGTGTTCGTAGACAACGGTCTGCTGCGCCTGAACGAAGCCGAGCAGGTGATGGAGATGTTCGGCGATCAGTTCGGCCTGAACATTGTCCATGTGCCGGCGGAAGAGCGTTTCCTGTCCGCACTGGCGGGCATTGACGACCCGGAAGCCAAACGCAAAACCATCGGTCGCGTATTCGTGGACGTGTTCGACGAAGAAGCGGGTAAGCTGACCGACGTGAAATGGCTGGCGCAAGGCACCATCTATCCGGACGTGATCGAGTCCGCCGCTTCCGCCACCGGCAAAGCGCACGTCATCAAATCGCACCACAACGTCGGCGGTTTGCCGGACGACATGGCGCTGGGGCTGGTTGAGCCGCTGAAAGAGCTGTTCAAAGACGAAGTGCGCAAGATTGGTCTGGAACTGGGCCTGCCGTACAACATGCTGTACCGTCATCCGTTCCCGGGGCCGGGTTTGGGTGTGCGCGTACTGGGCGAAGTGAAGAAAGAGTACTGCGATCTGCTGCGCCGTGCTGACGCTATCTTCATCGAAGAGCTGCACAAAGCGGACCTGTACGACAAAGTCAGCCAGGCATTCACCGTGTTCCTGCCGGTGCGTTCCGTCGGCGTAATGGGCGACGGCCGCAAATACGACTGGGTCGTTTCACTGCGCGCGGTTGAAACCATCGACTTTATGACCGCGCACTGGGCGCACCTGCCGTACGAATTCCTCGGCCGCGTCTCCAACCGCATCATCAACGAAGTCGACGGGATTTCAAGGGTCGTCTATGACGTGTCCGGCAAGCCGCCGGCTACGATTGAGTGGGAATGATCCAAGTTTCTTCAGAAACAATCGCCAACTATCGAAAAATCACCACGACAGTTTGATTCTTCATTAAATTGATTGTGGTGACTATCGGTGGCTACCGCCAGTCAGCAGAACCGGCTGGCGGTAGAGGCGACGGTAAGCCAAAAGACCCGGATTAACACCCTGCCGTTGATGATTGATTCTGTTTCGGTCGTGACGGTAAAAATTCCCTCCCGAAGTTAGACGTGATGCGGCTTTCATTGCATCTTTAGACTTCCTGACCCCTGACGGTAACAACCGCCATTGAACAGGAGGAAAAACGTGATGCTCTCCGACGCCGCATTGCGTACTCTCAAGCCCAAAGCCAGTCCGTATAAGGTTTCCGACCGGAACGGCATGTATGTCATGGTATCGACTGCCGGTACCGTCACTCCCTGACAAGCGAGCCGTCCATTTCCTCTTGTGACATAGCATTGCGTTGACCTGGCGGTTTTAGTCTGGGCTTTGCTTTATTCCCCTATGCCATTTGACCGTCTGGCGTCCATCACACGATGCAAGTGAGTTTCTATCCAGTCGGTAAGAACCGACACCTGCTCTGCGGCCTCTGAACCTAGAGGCGTCAGGCTGTACTCGACATGAGGCGGCACGACTGGATAGGAAACACGGTGGATGAATCCATCCATCTCCAGGCATTGCAATGTTTGCGCCAGCATTTTTTCACTCACTTTGGGTGAACGCCGTCGCAGCTCACTAAAGCGCAGTGTGCTGCCGCGTAAAGCCAGCAGGATGAGTACCCCCCACAGACTCGTCATGTGCTTCAGTACTTCTCTTGAAGGGCAATCCACGGTCTGCAATTCGCCTCGACGGACTTGCTCTGATAATGAAGGTTGCAGGCCATCGGTCTGAAAAACTGGCAAATCACTCATATACTTACCTTTTTGTGCGTACTTTCTAAAAGTTAGTTAGGAATATACACTTGCGCCTCAGTCAAAACAACCACACAGGAACGCATCATGATTCTGGTTACCGGCGCCTCTGGCCATCTTGGTCAACGGGTGCTTCATCATCTTAGTGAAACACTTACCATTCCGATCTCCGGCATCGTTGCCGCCGGTCGTGTTGCTACGGTCACGGACGATTTCCAGCAAATCACCGGAATCGCCCCGCAAACTTTCAGCGACTGGCTGAATGCTAATCAAACCTGGTTGGGGGAGCTCTGACATGAAAGCAGTTGTTTCTAATGCAGCACGTGGACTTGATGGCTTGCGTATTGTGGAGATGGACGATCCGGGATTGCCAGGCTCGGGTGAAATCCGGGTCCGTATCCACGCCAGTTCGCTCAATTACCATGACCTCGGTGTCGTCAGTGGTCATATGCCGGTAGCGGATAACCGTATTCCCATGTCTGATGGGGCAGGTATCGTGGAGGCTGTCGGAGACGGCGTGACTGAATTTGCCGTGGGTGACCACGTGGTCTCAACGTTTTTCCCCCAATGGCTGGATGGAGTGCCCACCGTCGCAGGTTTTGCGACAAC
This sequence comes from Dickeya sp. Secpp 1600, assembly GCF_003049805.1. Lineage (NCBI taxonomy): Bacteria > Pseudomonadati > Pseudomonadota > Gammaproteobacteria > Enterobacterales > Pectobacteriaceae > Dickeya > Dickeya sp. Secpp 1600. The sequence goes on along the minus strand of NZ_CP023484.1, from coordinate 3,712,674 downwards.
GCCGGGAGATGGTGTCGATGGCTTTGCGCGTGAATACGTCGTCATGCCAGCCACCGCTTTTACCCGCGCTCCTCTGGGTTACAGTCATGTTGAAGCGGCGACGCTGACCACCGCAGGCCTGACTGCCTGGCGTGCTCTGGTGGTTAATGGTCAGATCAAGGCTGGCGACAGCGTCCTCGTCATGGGTACGGGGGGCGTTTCAATCTTCGCGTTGCAGTTTGCCAAGGCGCTGGGCGCCACGGTCATTGCAACGTCGTCGTCCGATGAAAAGCTGGCCCGTGTGCAGCAGTTGGGAGCTGATCATCTGATCAACTACCGCAAAGACCCCGAGTGGGGGACGAGCGTACAGGCCATCACCAATGGGCGAGGCGTTGATCACGTTATTGAAGTTGGCGGTGCCGGAACCTTAACGCAATCCATCCAGGCTGGGCGTGTCGGTGGGCATATTGCCTTGATTGGCGTGTTGAGCGGCACTAACGGCGTGGTGCCGACTGCCGAGTTGCTGATTCGTCAGCAACGCCTGCAAGGGCTCATCGTTGGCAACCGTCAGCATCAACAGGATCTTGTGCGGGCGATTGACGTGATTGGCGTTAAGCCTGTCATCGATCGTACTTTCCCGCTGGCAAATATTGCCGATGCCTTCCGTTTGCAGCAGGCAGGCGGCCACTTTGGCAAGATTGTCCTTGAAATCTGATGGGCGTTACTGCAGTGAAACATTCGTTGATGAAAAAATGATCATCGCCATGTCGTTTGCCAGCCTGTTCAGTGGGGTAGCGCAAGCCGGTGAACCGCCGGCGTCGACAGTGTCTCCGTCAGTGAAAGCAAGTCAATCCGCTAGCAACAAGCAGCGCGTGACCGATTATATGCATGCCTTGTTTGTCGAGCGGGATCTGGGGAAGGTTGAAACGTTCTGGGGTAAGGAAATGATCCAGCACAATCCCACGATGATTTAAGCTTGGTGTAGAGTCAGACATTGATAAACTCACGTTTTTCCATCAATGAGTCAACTTTATGGCTACCTTGTTTTCAGCAGAATCCTTGCGGGGTATTACCAACTTTGTTATCGCGGCACAGTCCCGTAGTTTTACTGAAGCCGCCGAACACTTGGGCATTACCAAATCTGCGGTAGGAAAAAGCATCGCCCGGCTTGAAGAAAGACTGGGTACCCAGCTCTTTCACCGCTCCACGCGCAAGCTGAGCCTGACGAGTGATGGAGAGGCTTATCTGAAAAGTTGCCTGTCGGCGCTGGATATTCTGGACTCGGCTGAACACGCGCTGTGCAGAAAGCAGGAAGTGCCTGCCGGCTCGGTGCGTATAGACATGCCGGCCTCATTTGGCCGAAATCTGATGATGCCGGTGCTGCTGGATGTTCTGGCCCGCTATCCTGCTCTGCGGCTCATTCTTACTTTTAACGATCGGCTGATTGACCCGGTGGAGGAGGGGATTGACCTGATTCTGCGTCTGGGCGAACTGCAAAGTACCGATGAGCTGATTGCTCGGCGTCTCAGCAGACAGCGGCTCATTCTGTGCGCCGCGCCTGCCTACCTTGAACGCTACGGGGAACCTGCCGATGTGGAGTCCCTGAAAAAGCACAGCTGCATTATGGGATATCGGCGGGGCGCGCCGCTTGCCTGGCGTTTCAGGGCTGAAGACCAGCGGGAAATTCGTTTTGTGTCAGCTACGGCCCATGAGATCAGCGATGGGGATGCGAAACTTCAGGCCTGTCTGGCGGGCGCAGGAATAGCTCAGTTCCCGGAGGCTATGGTTATCCGGTATCTTGAGCAGAGCCTTCTCGTGCCTCTCCTGGCTGAATACACTCCCGAGCCCGTCGAACTGAACATCGTCTGGCCCAGAACAAAACACCTTTTCCCCAAGATACGGCTTATCGTCGATGAGCTACTTAAAAAAGCCGAAGACGGACACTTCGGACCGTTAAGGTAGAATTCATGTCTACACTCAGGCGATTTTTGGGATGTTTATCACCTTTACATAAACTTTTACTCTGTCATTTCCGTTGCTGCCTGCACCGATACGCAGGTTTACCGGTATGTCACCCCGCGTGTCGGTACAGGCAGTTTTTTTCTGAACAGGATATTTGTTATGCCATTAGCTCTTCTGGCTCTGGCGATAGGTGCATTCGGTATCGGAACCACTGAATTCATTATTGCCGGCCTTCTCCCCGTTATAGCCAAAGAATTTAGCGTCAGCATTCCCGTTGCCGGCAACCTGGCAACCGCCTATGCGTTGGGCGTGTTTGTTTTCGCCCCGGCACTGATTGTTTTGGGAGCCAAAGTACCGCGAAAAGCCATGCTCGTTTTTCTGATGCTGCTGTTTGTAGCGGGTAACCTCATCACCGCTTTTGCCCCTTCCATGAGCATGGCGATTCTAGGCAGGATCATCACCTCCATGACGCACGGCGCCTTCTTTGGTATTGGCTCAATTATCGCCGCAGACATGGTTGCGCCCTCTAAACGCGTCAGGGCAATCGCATTCATGTTTATGGGACTGACACTGGCTAACCTGATAGGCGTACCAGCCGGGACGTGGATTGGGCAGCACATTTCGTGGCGCGACTCTTTTATGGTTATCGCTGTTATCGGGGCCATAACGGCTATCAGCGTGGTTACGCTTATTCCGCATCAGCCCCGGCCGGAAAACCAGAATTTTGCCCAGGAGTTTTATGCATTTCGTAACGTCAACGTACTGCTGGCAATGGGGATCACCATTTTCGGACCGGGGGCTTTTTTCACCTCCGTAACCTACATCGCGCCGATGATGACCGAGCTGGCTGGATACCGTGAAAGCAGCCTGGCCTGGCTGATGCTGCTCTTCGGTTTGGGGCTGTTTGTCGGCAACCAACTGGGCGGGCGATATGCCGATCGCGCCTTAATGCCCATGCTTTACGTGACGCTGGCGGCGCAGGCGGTGGTGCTGGCGATTTTTACTTTCAGCGTTCACAGCCAGATAATCTCTGCTGTCTGTATTTTTCTGATGGCGGCTTTTGGGTTCGCGACCGTTTCGCCTATCCAGAAACTGGTCATGGATAAAGCCAGGGCAGCCGGTGCGCCGACTCTCGCATCTGCCGTCAATATTGGGCTTTTCAACCTCGGGAACGCCGTTGGCGCATGGCTTGGCGGAGCCGTCATCGCCGCCGGTTTTGGCTTGCAGTCACCGAACTGGGCCGGTGCCGTACTGTCTGCCATCGCGCTTATCCTTGCCGTTTTATCCGGCCTGACGGATAAAACAGGCCATACTGCCGAGCAGTGCTGAAGACGCCGCCGCAGAGGTTGTGATCACCGGGAAAGCAATGGCTTTCCCGCAGAACCCTGACATCGAATCCTCAATGGGATAATGCTGAGGCAGGCGCGATGACGCGGAACAGCAGGTCTCTTCTGAAAACCACCGCCGGAATCGCCACTCTGGCGCGCGCTGAAGAATATTGGCGCACATTGCATATCACCTGGCGCGGACTGCGAGTGTTCTGGCGCGTATTACGAGAGAGAATGTCCTCAGAGTTTGCCGGCTGACACGTGGCCGCCTGGCATGCATCACACTATGAGGAATTCATCATGCTCGACATCGATAAAACCAAACCCGTTATGGTGACCGGCGCAACGGGCTATGTCGCCGGCTGGCTCGTCAAACGCCTGTTGGAAGAAGGCGTCACCGTTCACGCCGCCGTGCGAGACCCGAACGATGTCCGGAAGATCGGGCATCTGAATGATATGGCGGCAGGCAAACCCGGTACGCTTCGCTTCTTCAAGGCGGATTTGCTTGAACCGGGGTCGTATGCGGAAGCCATGAAGGGGTGCGGTATCGTGTTTCATACCGCGTCCCCGTTTAAGCTCGATATTCGTAATCCCCAGAAAGAGCTGGTTGATCCGGCCCGGCTTGGGACGCGAAACGTGCTGGAAACCGTCAACAAGGTCGAGTCAGTCAGGCGTGTTGTCTTGACCAGCAGCTGCGCTGCGATTTACGGCGATAATGCCGATATCGAGAATACGCCGAATCACATTCTGACGGAGGAGATCTGGAATACCAGTTCGTCGCTGGAACATGTTCCCTATTCTTATTCCAAGACCGTCGCAGAGCGTGACGCCTGGGATATCACCACAAAACAGTTGCGCTGGGATTTGGTTGTCATCAATCCAAGCCTGGTTATCGGCCCGGGGACCAATCCGTATGGCACCTCGGAGAGTTTCAATGTGGTGCGACAGTTGGGGAACGGGCGAATGAAAGCCGGTATTCCCGATATCGGCTGTGGCGTGGTCGATGTGCGGGACCTGGCCGAAGCCCACCTGCGGGCGGCTTACCTGCCTGGCGCCAGAGGGCGGTTCATCATTTCCGGGCACAATACCTCGCTTCCGGAGATTGCCCGCGCGCTGCTGCCGAAATACCAGGCTTACCCCATTCCGCGCCGCATTCTGCCCAAATGGCTGGTCTGGCTGGTCGCCCCGCTGGCCGACAAGAGCACCACGCGTAAGTTCGTGTCCCGCAACGTTGGATATTCATGGCAGGCGGATACCAATAAGAGCGTTCGCGAGCTTATGATGGTTTACCGGCCGCTGCAAATATCAATTCAGGATATGTTTCAGCAGATGATCGATAGCAACCAGATTCCTGGGTATTAAGTGTCCGTTGTTTGGGGAGAGCAGAGATGAAACGCGCCACGCACTTTTACGTTCAGCCCGGCTGGCGATTGCTGATGTGTGATATGGGATTTAATCCCGATCATGTGCTGCGCTTGGCCGGCCTTCCGGCGGACTTGCTTTCCCGTAAGGAGGCAAGCATCACCGCCGCACAATATTTTCAGTTGTGGCAAGCCCTGGAGGATTCGGCCGGGGCGGTTGCGTTGCCGCTCAAGGTTGGGCAGGCGATTTCCGTCGAAGCCTTCGATCCTCCGATTTTCGCGAGCCTGTGCAGCCCCAATCTCAATGTCGCCATGCAACGCCTCTCTTCGTTCAAGAGACTTGTCGGTCCTTTGATCCTGACGGTCGATGTCGGCCCCGTACAGACATCCGTAACACTGGAGTGCTACGGGAACGAGGGGCAGATTCCGAAAAGTCTGGCGCTCGGCGAGCTGGTCTTCATCACGCAATTGGTCAGGCTGGGCACGCGTCATCGGGTGGTTCCGCGAGAGGTGATTCTGCCGGCTATTCCTGAGCGCCTTGATGACTATGTCGATTATTTTGGTGTATTGCCGCGCAAAGGGGCGGCGATCCGCGTCTCTTTTTCGCATCAGGATGGCGTCCGGCCGTTTCTTACCGAGAACGAGCCGATGTGGAAGCATTTCGAACCTGGCTTACGCAAGCGGTTGTCGTCTCTGGACGCGATGGCGACGATGCGCGACCGCGTCAAGGCGATGCTGCTTGAAAGTTTGCCTGCCGGAGAGTACTCGATAGAAGTCGTGGCAAAACGTCTGGCGATGAGTCGGCGCTCGTTGCAGCGGCAACTGAGCGAAGAATCGACCAGCTTCACCGAAGTTCTGAACCTCACCCGCCAGCAACTGGCGCAACATTACCTCGGTCACCTTAGTATTTCGCAAGGCGAAATTGCCTTTCTGCTCGGGTTTCGGGATGCCAACTCGTTTATCCGAGCCTTCAAGGTGTGGACTGGCGTGACCCCAGGGGAGTACCGGTATCGCGTGGCCGCTGATGCGGTAAAGACAACTTGATGCCTGTTCCAATACAGCGGCGGTAGCGAGATAGCCTCTTTTTTCACGGCTGGCGTCGGATGGTGTTCGTGAACCGATTCGCCCCTGTAGCCAGATCGTCTTATTTCATTCACAGGAGATTTATCATCAAGTCGGTATGCCATCCTCATGACATGCGTATTCCCCTGACGGCTCTGATTGAGGGATGTACCCGCTGGGTGCCGGACGAAGGGGAGGAGGTTACCGGAATTCCGGGGCTCAGTTTCTACCGGAGCCTGTGGCCGACCACGCCGCACGCCGGCATGTACGAAGCCAATCTTTCCATTGTGGTTCAGGGCCGCAAGCAAGTCGTGTTGGGTCAGGAGCCTTATGAGTACGATGCGTCCCACTTCCTGATTAACTCGCTTGAGCTTCCGGTGGTAGCCAGAGTGATTGAAGCCAGTCCGGAACAGCCCTATTTATCGTTGCTGCTGAATATTGATTTGGTCGTTGTGCGTCAGTTAATGGTGGATATGAACCTGCCGCTCGCGCTGACCCATTCTCCCGCGAAGGCAATAGGACTCGGCGCGACGTTTTTTGAACTGCTGGATGCGGTTTTACGGTTGGCGCGTCTTATCGATCGTCCGGACGATATTCCTGTGCTTTCCGGGCAGATTCAACGCGAGATCCTGTATCGGCTGTTAATTTCAGAACAAGGCCCGCGCCTTCGTCAGATGGCCTTTGCAGACAGTCATGGTTTCCAGATTGGGCAATCTATAGCCTGGCTCAAACAGCATTTTCGGGAACCGTTTCGCATAGAACAACTGGCTTCGGCGGCGGGGATGGCGGTGTCTACATTACACCACCATTTCCGTGCAACGGTCGGTATGACGCCTCTCCAGTATCAAAAACATCTTCGATTGCAGGAAGCACGGAGACTGATGCTGATTGAGGGAGCGGATGCCGGTACGGCGGCGATCCACGTGGGTTATGAAAGCCAGTCGCAATTTACGAGGGAGTACCGCCGTATGTTCGGCAATTCCCCCATGCAGGATATCAAGTCCCTGCGCCGATGACGCAATACCGATATTTTCCCGCCGCCAGAGGATCAGGCAAAAAATAGGCAGGATCGCGTTAACGGATTTGCGGGCGTTCTTTTAAAAATACAGGACATAGATGCAGCCGGGGATCTTACCGTCCGCTTCCATTTTATTACTGTGTAGATAAAGGAGCGCCTTATGCGTTACAACCGTCTCGGCAATACCGGTCTTCTTGTTTCCGAGTTAAGTCTTGGCACCATGACGTTTGGTCAAAGCCGGTGGGGCGATATTGGCGGCGTGGAACAGGACGTCGCGGATCGGATCATCAGGCGCGCGTTGGATGGCGGTATCAACGTGCTCGATACCGCCGACGTCTATTCGGACGGGCAATCTGAAATTATGACGGGGAGGTCGCTGCGGAATCTCGGCGTGCGGCGTGAGGACGTTATCATTGCCACTAAAACCTACGGTCCGGTCGGTGATGGCCCGAATGACCGGGGATCGTCAAGGGCGCATATCCTCGACAGCGTTACCGCCAGCCTCAAAAGACTGCAATTGGATTACATCGACCTCTATCAGCTCCACGGTTTCGATCCTCTGACGCCAATTGAGGAATCGCTGCTGGCACTCGACTATGTGGTCAGGCAGGGAATGGTTCGCTATGTCGGCGTCTCCAACTGGGCTGCCTGGCAAATGGCCACGGCCCTCGGCATTTCCGCCCGTCTCAACCTCACCAACATTACCGCGGTACAGGCTTATTACTCGCTGGTTGGCCGTGAACTTGAACATGAGATTACGCCATTTCTCGAATCGACAGGGATGGGGCTGATTGTCTGGAGCCCGCTGGCAGGCGGTTTGCTGAGCGGCAAGTTTGGCCGCGACGTCAGTGCGGGAGAAGGAAGCCGCCGCAACACGATGGCGTTTCCGCCGGTAGAGACGGAACGGGCTTATGACATCATTGATGTACTTCGGTCTATTGCGGATGCCCGTTCTGTCTCAGTGGCGCAAGTGGCGTTGTCCTGGCTTCTCCATCGCCTGACCGTCACCACCGTGCTGATTGGTGCAAAAAGCGTCGGGCAGCTTGAGGATAATCTCGGCGCAACCGACCTTGTTCTCTCAGCCGAAGAGCTGGCGGTGCTTGACGACGCCAGCCGGTTACCGCTGATCTACCCTCGCTGGATGAATGAGGTCTACAACGTGGATCGCTTTAATCAATTCTGGAAAGTCGCCGCTGAGCGCAGGACGCGGTAGCGTAGTCGGGCATTGCAGCACGACGCGCTATTTTTTGAACCATCACCTTGTCCTTCAGGCTTTGCCGGCTGCCGACAGGGTCGGATAGTCGGTGTAGCCCTGCGCGTGGCCGCCAAAGAAGGTGTTGCGATCCGCATCGTTCATCGGCGCATGGGCACGCAGGCGTTCGACGAAATCCGGGTTCGCCAGCACCATCTGTCCGTAGGATTCCATATCCGCCAGCCCCGACGACAGGTCGGCGCCAATCTGTTCGCGCGCTCGCCCAGGACGATTCAGAATCAGCGGCTGTCGCCAGCGTTGGCGAATATCCGCCAGCAGCGCTTCATTGCCTTGATCCATGATATGCAGGTACGCCAGTCCCAGTTGGTTGAGCTCAGTGACCAGATAGCGATAAAGCGCCGGTCCTTCTTCCCCTTCATCGATACCCCATAACGCGGTGCCGGGCGACAGACGAATGGCGGTTCTGTCCGCACCGATTTCATCGGCAATCGCCGCCGCCACTTCGAGAGCAAAACGAGCCCGGTTTTCGATGGCGCCGCCATACTCATCAGTGCGGGTGTTGGCGTTTGGCGCAAAGAACTGTTGGATCAGGTAGGCGTTTGCACCGTGGATCTCGACGCCGTCAGCGCCGGCGTCGATCGCCCGGCGGGCGGCAAAACGGAAATCAGCCACGGTTTGGCGCACTTCCGCGGTAGTCAGCGCGCGTGGAGCGGGAATGTCCTGCATCCCTTTGGCCGTGAACATCGGCGCGCCCGGCGCAATGGCGGAGGGGGCTACGCTCTGACGGTGGTGTGGAGTGTTGTCGGGATGCGACATGCGTCCTGCATGCATCAGCTGAATGAAGAGACATCCCCCGTTATTGTGGACTGCGGAGATCACGTCGCGCCAGCCTGCGACATGCGCCTCAGTGTAGATGCCCGGCGTGGTCAGGTAGCCCTGTCCGTCATCGGAAGGCTGCGTTCCTTCGGTGATGATCAGACCGATACTGGCGCGCTGAGCGTAGTATTCCGCCGCCAGACGGCCTGGAGAGCCGTCATATTCCGCACGGCTGCGGGTCATCGGCGCCATGACCAGACGGTTTTTCAGGGTGTAGCGACCAAGCTGGGTGGGGGTAAATAACAAACTCATGTGAATTCCTTCTTCGGTGGCTTATTGGCGGCTTCGGTAGTGGGATGCGCGCGCTATGTTGTGACAACTGAACGCTGTGACAACTGAATGCTGTGACGACTAGTGATCTACAGGCGCATCATCGGCGAAAAATATGTCGGGATAAATTGGGTAAAATGGAAAACATTGATCCAATAATGGGATAATAAGATGGCGCTTCTCAATGACATGGCACTGTTTGTCGACGTGGTGAAAGCCATGAGCTTTCGGCGCGCATCTGAGGCGACAGGGGTGCCGACCTCAACATTGTCCCGGCGTATCAGTACGCTGGAAAAGCAGATAGGATTGCGGCTGTTACACCGCACGACACGCAGGATCGAGTTAACGGAATCCGGCCAAATCTATTACGAGCGGTGTCGCCGTATTGTCGAAGAAGCGCAGCTGGCGCATGAACAACTGGGCGAGATTCTGGCTCAGCCCAACGGCGTGCTACGGGCTTCTTTGCCGGTGGATTTCGCCATTACCTATATGGCGCCGCTGATGGTTGAGTTTGCCGCCCAATACCCGGGCATAACCTTTGAGTTTGATCTGACTCCCCGGCGGGTTGATCTTGTGGCGGAGCCTTTTGACGTCGCCATTCGTATCGGAGAGCAAAAGGATTCGAACCTGATTGCTCGCCAGCTCGCGAGTCTGCCGGCTTACCTGTATGCCTCGCCCCGCTATCTGGCGGCGTCCGGCGAGCCGTCGCATCCGTATGAACTCGGGCGGCATGAATGTCTGGGGTTTCCGAAAAATGGCCTGTGGAATTTGAATCATCCCGCAACGGCGGAAAATGCCGAAGTGACGGTAAGCGGGAGATTTGTGCTCAATAACGTCGGTATGATCCGGCGTCTTGCCGTATTTGGTCAGGGGATTGTGCTGTTGCCGGAGGAAGTGGTCGCCGAGGATGTGGCTATGGGGCAACTGCAACGTATATTGCCGCAATGGCAGGGGGCGCCGGTATCCGTCTATGCGCTGACCGAAACACGGCTGTTGCCGGCGAAAACGCAGCGTTTCATTGAATTCCTGCGGGAACGGCTGGGAACGGGCTCAGCCAAAAAATCCAGATAATGAAGCGAAATACCGCGACCTGATGCTGATTCCTGCCCGGTTGCACATCAACGGCAACCGGGATTACATCGCTTCTGACGGGGTTCGACGGTTTTATCGCGCAACCGCGTCGCCCCGATTTAAGACTGTCAGAAATAGATTATTTCTCAATCAGGCTGGGGATGAGGACGTTCGGATTGACATCCTCAGCGTAATCCACCCCGTCAATGTTAAAACCAAACAGCCGCAGAAATTCCTCTTTATAACCGGCAAAGTCGGTGACCTGATAAAGATTATCGGCAGTCACATTGTGCCAGTGTTGGTTGACGTAAGCCTGAATGTCCGTGGCCAGTTCTTTATAGTCGGTACGCAGGCGGCCTTCGGCGTCAATAATGGGGGAGGCGCTATACAGCGAATCGCTGAAAAGCCCGTAAATCTGTTCGATGCATCCCTCATGCGTTCCCTTTTCTTTCATCACTTTGAAAAGTAATGACAAGTAAAGCGGCATGATGGGGATCGCCGAGCTGGCCTGGGTGACGACGGCCTTCAGTACGGATACGTAGGCATCCCCACCGATATCAGCTAATGTTTCTCGGATATTTAATACTTTTTTATCCAGGTCTTTTTTAGCGGCGCCGATTGAACCATTCCAGTAGATGGCATGCGTGATGTCCGCGCCAAGATAGGTAAACGCCGTTGTTTTGGCGCCATGAGCCAATACGCCGGCTTCGTTGAGCGCGCTTATCCACATTTGCCAGTCTTCGCCCCCCATCACCGCTACCGTATTCTCGATCTCTTCCGCGGTTGCCGCTTCGAGCGCGAATTCTTTCACCAGTTCTTTGTCGGTATCAATGCCCGGTAAACGAATGTCGGCTCCGATCGGTTTTAACACGGATGAATAGACCTGACCGGTTTTGGGGTGGGTACGTCTGGGCGCGGCGAGGCTGTAAATCACCAAATCGACCTGGCCGAGGTCACGTTTAATGGTGTCGATGGTTAACGTTTTTATCTCATCGGAAAACGCATCGCCGTTGATGCTTTTGGCATAAAGCCCTTTCTCGTGGGCAAACTTTTCAAACGCAGCGGTGTTATACCACCCTGCGGTTCCCGGTTTACTCTCGCTTCCCGGGCGTTCAAATGCGATGCCGAGGGTGTCCGCACCGGCGCCAAATGCGGCGGTGATGCGCGCCGCCAGGCCATATCCGGTAGAGGCGCCGATAATCAGCACCTTTTTGGGGCCATTCGCGACGGGATTATTGGCGGTGACATAATCGATTTGCTGTTTGACGTTGGCTTCACATCCAGCTGGATGGGCGGTAATGCAGATGAAACCTTTAATCCGTGGTTTGATAACCATAGATATTCTCCTGAGTAATTTAGATATTGTCTTATCACTAAAAAAGAAACCGACAGTCGCCATGCTTACAGCCTGGTGATAAACAGGGGTTCTTTATTTTGGTATGGGCATAACCGGTTGATTTGGAAACAAGCGCCTCGCGCTGAATCATGTCTGTCGTGGTGGCGCTGAAACTATCGGTCAGGAATATTTTGCGCGCGGCTTCCAGAACGTGCTGCGCTTTAGGACGACGCTCGCCGTGATTGGCCCGTGTATCAACGCCATGTAGATTGGCTGCATCGGTTTGCATACTGGGGGTTTCCATTCTGCCCTCTCAGAGCGTTGAACACGGATAATTGACCACGGACAGTTGAACATGACTAGCTGAACACGGAATTTCCGGATCGTACCGTACCGTTTAGTTCGATTCAATGCGTGCAGCGCTATAGCGATACGACTGGGGCGAGGCAATCGTAAAGAAAAGGGGAATTATTTTTTATAAATCAGACTACTGCCGGATATCGCTCCGGTTGCTACAGGAGCAATACCGCTGCGTGAATCGCGGTGGCGGCGGTAAGTCGCTTGGGAAAACCACCGCTCGTATTTCCTGTCGCCCGTTCTGCTTCGGCTGCTGCGGTTGTGGTTAGACAGCGCGGCGCGATAGGCTTAATCTGCTTTAATTCCCCCGCGTTTCATGGAGAAACCCCATCAATGCACTACCTCAAAGTCGTGGGCTTCGTTTTTATCGGCGTGTTGATCCTGTCGTTTGGACAAAGCCTGGCGCAGGCCACGTGGGGCACAGAACGAGTATCCGGAAAAAACATCTGGGCGTCGCGGCGCGATTCGGCCGGCGTGGCGCCGGATCCGGCGGCTTTACGCGATACCGCGATCGTACAGGTTTATACCGCGCCCACCTACGGCTGGCGCGGGCTGGTGGCGGTTCACCCCTGGATCATCGTCAAACAAGCCGGGGAAACCCGCTACCAGCGTTACGAGGTGATCGGCTGGGGCGGCGATGATGTGATCCGCCGTAACTATACCGTCCCTGACGGATTCTGGTTTGGTTCAACGCCGCGGTTGCTGGTTGAACACCGCGGGGCAAGCGCGGCAGAGATGATCCCGAAGATAGAGGCGGCGATCAAAAGTTACCCCTGGCCGCATACCTATCACGCCTGGCCCGGCCCCAACAGCAATACCTTTATGGCGCATATCGGCCGGGAAGTGCCGGAACTGAAGCTGGATCTGCCAGCCAACGCCATCGGTAAGGATTTTCGGGCGTTAACGCATCCGGTTGGGTTGCCGCCCTCGGGAAGAGGTGTGCAGGTGTCGTTGCTGGGCGTACTGGGCCTGACGCTGGGCGTGGAGGAGGGCGTTGAAGTCAACATTCTGGGGGCCAACCTGGGGGTGGATTTCAACCCGCCGGCGCTGCGTTTGCCGTTTATCGGCCGCCTGGGGTATGACAATACCAAAACGCACGAAGGGTGACCGTCATGCCTGACCCAGAATGTATCCACCGACAATATGTGGATACATTCGCGTTCAGCTCCGATTCGGCATACGTATCAGGACGCTTTTTTAGGGGTACTGAACCAGCGTCCCCCCAACCATTTCAATGATTTTGTTACGGTCATCCTTACCCGACGACGTATAGTAGCGGTCAGCAAACCAGCGCTGCTTACCTGTGCCATGCGCAAATTCCTGTGTGACTTCTGCATCGTTTTTCATGACCCCATTGATGACAATACCCAAGCTGACGCAAATACCATCGGGCACCTGACTGCCAGCGCGGGGGGGTAATCCATGAGTACGATAAATGATCCGGCAATTTGCGAGGCCGTTGGGGTTAAATTGCGACACGCTGACGCCAGTGGCGGCTCCCCGATTAACCAGTCTTTGTAGCACCGCTTCATACCCTGCGTGCCACATGTTGACGTTATGGGATATTGGGGTCAGATAGGCGGCGTGGTTGCTTTGCCCGCCGCATTCGCCATTGACCAAATGGCCCTGAATCCAAATTGAGTTGTCCGGCGCGGGGTTTGCAGGCATCCAGCCATTCAGACCGGAGGGATTGTTCCAGTCCGGGGGGACTAAACTGGCCTGATTGACATAAATCAGTTGCCCCCAGGTTCCATAGTGATTAATGACGGGGCCAAACTGGTAACTATGTACGCCGCCGCCCAGATTGCTACCAAACGCCTGGCCTGATTGATCCGCCCAGCCGTTGATATTGCCATTATCCATCACATTATCAGCATCACCGGTATACCAGCCATTGATTGGCATTGTTTACTCCATAACACCTAAGGTGTGAATTGTGGATTGGAGATGTGACTCTATCGGCGAACGGGGGAAGAAACCTGGGCGGGATGATGGACAATAGCGCGGTATTTATTTTCTGCGCCTTATTATTACCCGATGGCGTCATACCGACTTCACGCGGGTTCTAGCCAATAAAAAATCATTTTTAATGAATAACTAAGCGTTGGCTTATAGATCTGGATCATCTTTTCCCACAGGCAACGCGATTATGTTGGTCATTCCGCCTCGTCGGACGTGAGGTAAATCGGGGCGGAAAACCACAGAATTCAATCGCCAAAGGGAGGGAACATGCTGGATCATTTGAGTATTCCGGTGTCGGATCTGCGTCGTAGCCGGCGGTTTTATGAACAGGCGTTAAAGCCATTAGGGTATGAGCAGGTCAAAGACATGAAATTCGCCGTTAGTTTCGGCGTGTTGATGGGGTACGGCCAGTCTTCCGATCCTGGCGGTGAATTCTGGATTTTTCAGGGCGAGGTAGCGTCGCGTCCGCCGGTGCATTTTGCCTTCAGCGCAGAATCAAGAGCGGAGGTGGATGCGTTTTTCGCCGCGGCGGTGGCGGCGGGCGGCGAGGATAATGGCCAGCCCGGCGTGCGGGCCAAATACCATCCTGATTACTACGCCGCCTTTGTGCGCGACCCGGACGGTTACAACATCGAAGCGGTGTATCACCGGGCGCCGTAACGGGTAGATGGCCTGCTGCAGGCAGGCTACCCCGATCAAAACCGTGGCGGGAAAGGGAAAACGTTCTCTCTTCCCAAAAGCGGATTTCCCAAAAGCGGATTTCCCAAAAACGAACTCCCCAAAAACGAAAGATCAGGCGCGGTCGATGTGGATGCCAAAGCCGCTGCGGTCGGGCTGGATGTCCGGTTTCAGCGTTAATGCCGGGATAGCGTAGTCGCCGGCATTCTGTTGCCGAAACCGTATTGGTTCGTCGCGCCACAGCATATCCAGACGCTGTTTCAACGCATCGCAGGTTTGCGCGTAGCGCGCGTCATCCATCCGGCTGGTGTGGTAGACCACAAACGGCGGCATCACCTCAAAGCCAGGGTAATACAACACGCCGTGCTGGATGGGAAACAGTAAATCGTCGATCGGCCCATTGATGCCGCGCGGACCGTAGTGCGATTCCCAGCCGCCGGTGGTGACCAGCAACATGGCGCGTTTGCCTTGCATTGACCCCTCCCCGTAGCGATCCCCCCAGTGTGTTGCCGAATGCTCCCCGACGCCATAGGCAAAACCGTAGGCGTAGACCCGGTCGATCCAGCCTTTGAGAATCGCGGGCATGGTGAACCACCACAGCGGGAACTGCAGAATGACGGTATCGGCCCAACGCAGTTTGTCCTGCTCGCGGGCGATATCCGGCGACTGTGTGCCCTGAGTAAATGCCCGCTGTGAATCCAGCGACGGGTGGAACGGGGCCTCCGCCTGCCGGTCGGTGTTGTCGAAGGCATCCAGCGTGGTTTTCCACTGCATGGCGTACAGATCGGATACCTGAACCTGATGACCGGCGCTTTCCAGATGGCTGACGACCACATTTTTCAGCGAGCCGTTGAGCGAGCGAGGTTCGGGGTGGGCATAAACCAGTAAAACTTTCATCACATCGTCTCCTTGTTGACAGGAGCACAGCATAGGAGGCGGTCTGTTATAGTTGAAATGAATGTTCATTATATCAGGCATAGTCATGAACAATATCAGAAGACTGGATCTGAACCTGCTGCTGACGCTGGACGCATTGCTGGCGGAGCATCACGTTACCCGCGCGGCGCGGCGACTGAACCTGTCGCAGCCGTCGGTGAGCGTACAACTGGCCCGGCTGCGGGAGATTTTCGACGATCCCCTGCTGTTGCCCGGCCCCAGAGGCATGAAGCCGACCGCCAGAGCCGATGAGTTGCGGGAGCCGTTGCGACAGGCGCTGGAATCGCTTGAGCACGCCATTGCGCCTTCCGCGACTTTCGACCCGGCAACCGCCGATAATACGTGGCGGGTGTCCGCCTTCGATTATGGCGAGTCGACCATTGTGCTGCCGGCGCTGAGCCAGTTACGCCGTGAGGCGCCGCATACCCGGCTGGCGATTCTGGAAACGCCGCCGTCCGCCATGTTGCGGCTAATGGAACAAGGCGACATCGATCTGGCGCTGCACACCAGCGACATGGCGCCGTCGGGAATGCGCCGCCGGATACTGTTCCGGGAACACTATGTACTGGCCGGTAGGGTCGGGCACCCGCATTTGGCCCATCCGCTGACGCTGGACCAGTTCAGCCGGCTTGAGCACGTGATGGTATCGCCGGACGGCGGCGGTTTTCACGGCGCAACGGATGGGGCGCTGGCGGCGATGGGGCTGGCGCGTAAGGTGGTGCTGTCGGTGCCGCACTTCCTGTTTATGATGTCGGTGCTGGCGACCACCGATCTGGTGGCGATGCTGCCGTCCCGGCTACTGCGCGACCAGCCCGGTCTGCAGGTTGCCGCGGCGCCGATCGAGATTCCGGGGTTTGAGATGGCGATGTACTGGCATGAGCGCTGGCACCGCGATCGCGCGCATCAATGGCTGCGGGGGCTGATCGCCCAGGCGGTGGCGTGAGCACCCGCTCCGGGGTAGCCCGCCGGCATAAGGCTAAGGGGATGACGGCGCCGATTTTTGCCGGACAAGATGATTAAGCTGGCTGATGCCCGCCGCCGCGAACAGCGCTACGGCGCCGCAAACGATCGCCATCGATACGGCATGGCTGGACGCCTGCAAGGCGCTGGTCAGCAGCGGGCCGATAATTTGCCCGACGCCGTAGGTAAGGGTGACCAGCCCGAGCATATTGATGCTGTGCGGCGCATGCAGCCTGCGCGCCAGCGGCATCACCAGCGATGTGGTGCCCATGAAGGTGGCGCCAAAGCCGAGGCCGCTGATGATCAGCAGCAGCGGGGAGTCGCTAAACAGCGTCAGCAGTACGCATCCGCCCTGAACCAGCAAATTGGCGGACAGACAAGGCAAGGTGCCCCAGCGGCGGGCCGCCCACAGCCAGAAAAAGCAGCCGGGAACGACCGACAGCCCGACCAGCGACCATAAATGCGCCGCGAGCAGCGACGTGCCCTGCGTTTTCACCATCAGCGGCAGATAAGTCGCCACAATGATGTAGCCAAACCCCGCCAGTCCGTATAGCGTCGCCAGCTGCCACCAGCTCATCGCCTGGTCGGCAGGCGGCGGCGCGGTGTGCCGGGCGGCGCTGTCCGCCTGACGGGGATAGAGCAGCCACAGCAGCAACAATAGCGCGACGGACAACAGACCGGCGCCCCACCATAACCCGCTGGCGGTCAACCCTTGTTTCAGGCCGATAATCACATATTCGTTGCCGAGCAGAATGCCGACGCCGACCCCGGCATACAGCGAGGCGATAACCCGGCTGTCGTGTGTGTGTTGCAAAACCAGCATCGAACCGAAGATCATCGCCGCCGCGCTGGCGACGCCGGCCATAAAGCGAATCACCACCGCCAGCATCACCGGCAGGTCGGGCGCCATGGCGAAAATCAACACGCCGGTGGCCGCCGCGCCGATGAACAGCATCAACGCCGGATGGGATGTCCGCCCCAGACGGCTGAACGAAAACAGCAGACTGCCGAACAGGTAGCCTGCGTAGTTGGCGCTGGCGATATAGGAAAGCTGGCTGAAGGTGAACCGGTTTTCACCGATCATTACCGGCAGCAAAGCGGTAAACAGGAAGCGACCAATGCCCATGCCCAGCGTCAGTATGGTCATGCCGAACAGCGCGGCTTTCAGCCGTTGTCCGGCGCTCATGTGCGGTGTGGTATCCATCAGGTAGCGGCAGTGAAGGGTGGTAAATGAAAGGTAAATGCAATGTTGCCTAAAGGCAAACAAAAGTGCAGAAAGGGCGTACCTGCCCGGGGACTCAAATTTGATTTATTCAGCGATGCCCAGTTTGCGTTCAATTACCCTGGATAGCATGACGATAAAAGTAATGAAAACCAGATAAACCAACGCAGCAAATAAATAGGCATCGAAAAACTCAAAATTCGTTGAGGCCACCTCCTGAATGCGGGAGAAAAATTCAGTGTACTGGATAAGAAAAGCAATAGAGCTGTCTTTAATATTGTTAATTACCTGATTAGTCAGTGCAGGTACAGAGGTAATGAAAACCTGAGGTAGTATAATTAATCGGAAAATCTGCCACCGGCTAAACCCCTGCACGATGGCTGCCTCAGTCTCATATTTTCTCAGTGAATTGTAAGCTGTTGTCATATAGGACGCATTATAGGCTCCGATGTTAAGTGTAAAGCCTGTTACTGCCACAACGAAAGACGACAGGTGGATGCCTGTCTGTGGTAAACCATAATAAATGACAAATAAAATAAGAATTAATGGTGTGCCGATGAAAAAATCCATATATATTTTTGTCATACGTTTAACTGTAGATTGATTACTGATGCTTAGGGAAAAAATGACAATGCCCCAGAGAAGACCCGAGAAGGAAACAATAATAGCAAGTTTACATGTTTCAACGATCCCGTCAAAAACCAGCGGAAGTTGTTCCATCAGATCAGTATAGAAATTAACCCATCCATCGGACATATTATTGCTCTCCAAAAAAATAATGAATGTCCGGATCGGCATCAAGGGATGAGAGTTCATCAAAAGACCCTTCTGCACGGATCCTACCGTAATTTAGGAAAGTAACTCTGTCACAAAGTTGTTTAGCAAGACGTATGTCATGAGTGACACATAGTATTGTCACTTTTCGCTCATTAAGCTGCTTAATGAGCGAACCCACTTCACGGGTCATCAGCGGGTCAAGGGCTGACGTAGGCTCATCGAACACAATCACTTCAGGGTCCGTTACCAGAGCACGAATAAGTGCGACACGCTGCTGTTGCCCACCAGAGAGCTGTGAAGGATATTTCATGCTGTGTGCAGTCATATCCAGCCTTTCCAGCTCGTATAAAGCTTTATCTCTGGCATCATTATGGGGAATGTTAAATACCTTACGAAGAGCCAGAGTAATGTTATCCATAACATTCAGATGGCGGTATAATGCGTAATTCTGGAAAACAAAACCAACTTTTTTCCTGAATTCAAGGGTGTTGAATTTTCTATCATTAACATCTTTGCCATGAAAGAATATATTGCCTGTATCTGGGGTTTCAAGTTGAGCCAGACAACGCAGTAGTGTCGTCTTGCCGCAGCCAGACGGGCCCATGACTATTTTTACCTCTCCGTACTTAATCTTTAAGTTGATGTTGTCTAAAACCTTTTTGCTGTTGAATTCTTTACTTACTTCACTTAATTCTATCAATGCCATACATTTTCACCCTCACTCTATTTAATTCATCACTTGTCATTTTGAATTTCATTTCAATCAGCCTGGCTGCAACAAGAGATAATTTGTAAATGAGAAAGTAAAATATTCCTGCAATGGTATAAATTACCAGGCCGTTCATGGTGACAGCGGTCAGGGTCATTGCCTGTTTTGTAATTTCAGATATACCCACGGTATAGGCAAAAGGTGTAGCTTTCAATACAGATGAAAATTCGTTTAATATCCCAGGGACAGCGAAACGGAGCATTTGAGGGAACTCTATGTTGCTTAAGATCTGTAGCTTACTTAAACCAGCCGCTTTAGCAGCTGTAATTTCTGATGGCTCTACCAATTGAAGCGCGCCGCGGAACACTTCCGCAAGATAACCGCCGCTGATTAATCCAATACTAAGATTCATTGCGAGCAATGGGGAAATACTCAGGCCTGTTGCCGGAAGACCAAAATAGACGAGAAAAACGGCTATTAAAACTGGAACTCCACGAAAAATGAAAACCAGGAAATCCAGAGTTTTCTTCATTGATGGAAAAGCCAGTCGCCGTAAAACGGCGACTGTCAATCCGGTAATCAATGCTGAGGTAAAACACGTAAATGTAACAATGAGCGTGTTTACGATACCCTCAAGCAAAAAATAACATGCATTTATCATATCTTGCGATGGCATGTGCTGTTATTTCATCCATTTATCTACGATGCCAGATATTTTTTCCTCGCCTTGCTCATTAAGCCAGGCGTTAAAATCATCCCGCACCGGCGAACCTTTCTTAAAAGCAAACCCAAGATGGTCAACACCTTTAAATACATAGCGGCTTTCAATAGGCATTTTTTGTTTATTCTTATAGTTAAAGTAAACCGGATCCTCTATGAATGCCAGGTCTACATTTCCATTTTTCAAATCGGCAATGGTTTCATTATAAGAGGGGTAAAGCTTTACTTTGCTTAATGAGTAATATCCTTTGGGTTCAAGAGTGGTTTTTATTAGGTCAGCATAAGCCATTCCCCGGGGGAACCCTATTGAATATTTTTTTAACTCATTCAGATCGCTCAGATCTATTTTACGATTCGCCAGACTGACCAGATTAAAGGAGTTAACATAATATGGAGATGAAAAATCCATTACTTTCTTACGTTTGTCTGTTATGGATATTCCTGAAAATGCTACATCTGCCTGACCGCTGGCTACCGCGCCAAGCATCCCATCCCATGAGTACTCTGTTATTTTTAGCTCGCATTTCCTTTCCTGACAGTAAGAAGAGAAAATCTCCAGATCAATCCCTTCCAATTTCCCGTCAGTAGTTTTGGATAGCATCGGTGGCGAGGCAGGGGACACGGCGACATTAAGTGTCTTTCCATTAACGGGATTGGCTGCGACAACAGTAAATGAGGTTATTCCTAAAATCATCACTAAAAGAAATTTTTTTAATAACATACAGGGCTCCTGGATTTAATCGGGGATACATAAATTTTTGAATTAACTGTAATAAGAAAAGTATGACCACTATTGCCGCCGTAAAAGGTTATAAGCAGCATTTCATCCAGAGGAAGGGCGTCGCCAACATACCAGACTCCAGTATGTGCTCCGTTTAATCTTAATATTATCTTATATGATAAGATGATAAATATCTCAGTGTCGTGAATGTCAGATATGCGATTATCACCTTACCAAACTACCAAGTGTTCAATATAAACAACGTTTTCTGTTTGTGCAAATTTTGTTCGTGCTTCGACTCAGGTGAAAGGCTTTATGATATGCGGTGCGGGCAGGTATTTCAGCGGTCTGCTGTTTTGTACCACGTTTAATCCAGCAACAGTATGATTGAAGGAGCCTGGCTAACCATAGTACTACACATACGATTATTCTAATTGTGACAAAAATATATTCTGATAATGGTTTTATTGTTTTTAACAAGAAGAAAAATCTTAATTATATGGATGTATTTTCTTATATTATGTGCGATACAGCAGTAAATAAATTCCCTGAAGCGTTGGCGGTTTTTTATCAACAGCCGCAGTTGTTGTTGCCTTGCCACCGTGCCGATGAACAGCATCAATGCCGGATTAGATGAGGTTTGCCCCAGACGGCTGAATAAAAAACAGCAGACGGTCAGACAGGTAGCCTGCGTGGTTGGCGCTGGCGATGCTGGCAATATAGGAGGCTGGCTGAAGGTGAATTGACGTTCGCTAATCATCACCGGCAACAGGGCGGTAAGCAGAAAACAGCTAATGCTCGTGCCCGGGACAGCCTGTGTAGTCATGACGTGAATTGTCGGGATTTCCCGGTTTTTCCTGGCTTCACGCCGACAGATAACGATGCGATGGAGATATTATGAATTTTATTATCATTATCATTCTGGCGAAAATATCGTGAAGTGAGTCGGTAGGAATATTCCAATTTTTAAATTTGTGCATTATCACTAATAAATGGTCTGAGTGAAAAACATAGTGATGTATTGTGAATACAACGCATTAAATGTAAGTCGATTCGTTAATCATCTTTGGTGGAAATATAGGTTATCACTGCCCATAATCTCTTTTTTAAATTGTGAGCGTTGTAATTAATAGCGTGTTCCCATAAATAACATTCGTTGACATCTATGATTTCGTAAACTACCATCCCCGGCGAATTATAGTTTTTCATGTTTCATTCTTTTATTTCAATAAAAGGAATTATCAGTTGAAAAACTTTTATGATAGTAAGAATATTCAGTTCTGGGATGAGCTGGCCCGAATTCATTCCGGGCAATCCGATTATGATGTTGGCAATTATGACCCGTGGCGATATCAGCTAAAAGATATCGAGCTGTCTGAGTTAGGCGATTTACATAATAAAAAAGTACTTCATCTGCAATGTCATATTGGCTTGGATAGCTTTGCCCTTGAAATAATGGGAGCGGATGTTACCGCAATTGATTATTCAGTTGAAGCCATTGAAACCGCAAATGCAATAAAACTTAAATTTGGTCTTAAATCGAATTTTTATTGCGCCAGTGTTTATGATGTTTCTGAGCTGAAGCTGGGCGAATTCGATCTGGTTTTTACCTCTTACGGTGTTCTGGTCTGGCTTCAGCACCTGAATTTGTGGGCGAAAACTATCGCTTCACACCTGAAACCCGGCGGCGAATTACTGCTGATTGACGAGCATCCTGTCGCAAAAATGTTCAGTAATCCTCATCAGGATAATGCACCGCTTGATAGCAATGCCTTATTCTCTTCTGTTCAGTCCGGTGCGCCGGTAAAAGCAAATTATAAATACTCTTATGCCAATGACCATCGCCAGATAGAGAATCAGGAACAATATGTCTGGTTTCACAGCCTGTCTGAAATTATCACCAGTCTGACCAACGAAAACCTGTGTATAACGGCTTTTCGGGAGTTCGATAAAGGTTTCTATAAAGCATTTTCTCAACTATCGCAGCATGAAGACGGCTGGTGGCGCTTCAATAATGGGCTTTCAGCTATTCCATTGACGTTTTTATTGCGGGCAAAAAAGTATTAGAAAAAAGGGATGGTTATGCAAGAGCTAATTTTAGCAGTAAATCTTCCGGTACTGGCGGATGGAACAGTAACTTACGATGGCAATGTGGTGCTGGCGACCCGCGACAAGGTGATTACCGCCATTGCGGAGGAGCGGGTTTCAAGGAAAAAGTATGATGGCCGGGTAACCTGTGCCGTCCGGGAAATTTTGCAACGCAATAAACTGGCGCTGAGTGATATTTCCGCTATCTCCGTTGTGAGCTTTGGACAGCCGATGAATGGCGCGCACGAGCTTGACGGCAAACTTAAACAGGAGATCGACGCGTTATTTCCGGGGTTTGATAACATTCATGCCGTGACGTCGCATCATTCGGCTCATGCGTTAAGCGCGGTCAGCCAGACGGATGTCAAACGCGCCTTGATCGTGGTGGCCGACCATACGGGGAATCTTATTGGCGAAAGAGCCGATGCGGTGATGCTGGAAAATAATGCGGCGGAGCAAGTCAGCTATTATTTGTACGAGAATAATGATTTGACCCTCCTCGCTCAGGATAATGCGCAACCTTGCGATCAGGGATATGGCCGGTTTTATGGCGATATTACCTGTTATCTGGGGTTTGACAGTTATCGTGAATCGGGAAAAACCATGGGGCTGGCCTCTTTCGGCAATCCGGCGGTATTTTCAAACTATTCGCCGTTTATTGAAACGCCGGCCGGAGAAATATCCGCGCTGAAAGATGAACGCTATGCCGATGATTGCACCAAGGATCTGAAAGCATGGTTTAAAAAGCAGGGTATGGATATTCCGGAGCGGCGGCGTAAAGGAGAAGTTATTCGTCCGTTTGATATGCATCTGGCGGCCTGGGCGCAGGATCAGCTGCAAAAATCGATTATTCGGCGGGCGAAGGCGCTGATTGAGCAATACCACATCGATACGTTGTGCGTCGCGGGCGGCGTGGCCATGAATTCCGTGATGAACCGTAAACTGGAAGAGGAATTGGGCATTACGGTTTACGTACCGCCTTCTCCGGGCGATGCCGGCCTGGCGCTGGGCGCCGCCGCGGAATATTTCTGGAAGAAAGATCACCGGGTTCCGCAATTTGAGAGTTCCCCTTATCTGGGGCCGGTTTATTCTGAAGAGGATATTGCCGGCAGCCTGCGCGCCTGTGAAGACGAATTTCGCATTCAACGTGTCAGTGAGCCGGAATATCAGGCCGCTCGTCTGATTGCGGAAGGAAAAATTATCGGCTGGTTCCAGGACCGCAGTGAATACGGGCCACGAGCGCTGGGTAACCGCAGTATTCTTGCTTCGCCTTCCAATAGCTGGACGAAGGAAATTCTCAACAGTCAGATAAAATTGCGCGAGTGGTTCCGACCTTATGCGCCCGTGGTGCTGGAAGAAGCCGCCGATAAGTATTTTGATATGCTGTCGCCGGTCCCTTATATGATGAAAGTCGCGCCGGTGAAAACCCAGGCCAAAGTCGATATGCCCGCCTGTATTCATGTCGACGGCACGGCCAGATTGCAGACCGTCTCCGCTGAATCCAATAAAAAGTTCTACCAGCTGATTAAGGCGTTGGGGAACCTGACCGGCGTGCCTGTGGTGCTCAATACCAGTTTTAATCTGGCCGGAATGCCGATCGTTGAATCGCCGGATGATGCTATTGACTGTTTCAGGCATGCCGTTGGTATGGATGCCTTGTTTATCGGCAATTATCTGCTGGAAAAGAAACAGAACCATTAATGCAAGGATTTGAGCGACTATCTTATGTTGACGAATAATAACGTTGTCAATTTGCTGCTAATCGGGTTCGGGCCTCACGCCAAAAGAATATATTATCCGCTGCTGGAGGCGTCCTGTGATGATCCCTCATTAAACTTATGCGCCGCGGTGGATTTTATTTCAGCAAAGCGGGGAATAGAGGCGTATCTTGCGGGCAAACGGCTACAGCCGGAAATCCTTTATTTTAATGACAGCGATAACAGCCAGACTGAATTAGGCGCCGATGCCAGAAAACGTCTGGATGACGTGGTGATAAAATACGCGATTAATGGCGTGATCATCGCCACCGAACCGCTGGCCCATACGCCGTATGCCCGCTGGGCGCTGGAGTCCGGTTTGTCTGTTCTGATGGATAAACCGATTTCATCTTATGAAGGCATTTCCACCTCAATTGAGAAATCGATAAAGATTGCCGAAGATTATCATGCGCTGAATGCCCTGTATCAAAAACAGCGGCGTGATAATTCCTGTCAGGTGTTTTCTCTCATGGCGCAGCGGCGCTATCAGACGTCGTTTAATCTGATCAAGCGTTATATTGCCGAGTGCTTTGCGCAGACCCATTGTCCGGTAACCAATGTGCAGACCTTTCATTCGGACGGTCAGTGGCGTATGCCGACGGAAATGGTGGAGCAGCATTACCATCCTTACAATCAGGGTTATGGAAAATGCTCGCACAGCGGTTATCACTATTTTGATATTGTGCCTTTTGTACTGGAAGCCGGATTTGGCGAAGGCAAACAGTTCGATAATATTGACGTCTTCTCGATGGCGATCCGGCCGGATGATGTGCTCAGTCAACTAGAGCTCGATGATTATCGTGCGCTGTTTGGGCAACGTCGTTTCGACGAATCCAACCATTATGATGAAAAACAGTTGGGGCTATTGCTGGGAACATTTGGCGAAGTGGATTGCAGCAGCAATATCTGTTTTAAATGCGGCGACAGGACGCTGACCGCGGCGTCCATTAACCTGTGTCATAACGGCTATTCGCAGCGAAACTGGGTAACGGCGGCGGGGAGAGATCTCTATAAAGGCAATGGCCGCGTTTCTCATGAGTCGCATATCTTTCAGCAAGGGCCGTTCCAGTCGATTCACTTTCATTCCTATAAGTCGGATGAGTTGCCCGACGATGCGTCGGACGAGCGGCATCGTGTCGGCACGAAAGAGCATCTGGAAATCTATATTTTCCGCAATGACAAAATGCTTGGCGGAAAACATGTCGAAGTGTTCGATATCGACGACATTATTGCGATGGAAGGCGGACGAAAAGGATTGAAAGGAAAATCCAAAGCCAAGGCGTTTTATGAATTTATTGCCGGCATGCGGGGCGAGATTGCGGCGGGCGATATGGTGTCTGATTTCAGTAAACATGAGGTGGGCGCGATGCTGACGTCGGCGATTTACCAGTCGATCAGCCATCGTTACCATCGGCTGAATCCGTTGATTAATCGTCGTTTCAAAAGCCGGGCCGCGGTTCTGCGGGCAGAAGCGCTCGTACCGTGATGGGGCTGAAAAAAGAGAGTCGTGGGTTGAAAAAAGAGCGTGTTGGGTTGAAGAAAGAGCGTGTTGGGTTGAAGAAAGAGAGTGTTGGGTTGAAGAAAAAGAGTATGGGGCGGGTTGCCGGCCTGTTTCCGTTAGTGATTGCCGCGCCGCTGGGGCTGGATATCTGCCTCCCCGGCGTGCCGCTGATATCCCATGAACTGGGCAGCATGCCGGGGATGACGCAATGGATTATCAGCGGATTTGTGCTGTGTTTGAGCCTCAGTCAGCTTTTCTTCGGGCCGCTGGTCGACCGCCTCGGCGCGCAATGCGTTTTGTTGTGCGGCAGCCTGGTTTACGCGTTGAGCGCGATCGGCGTGTATTTTACCGACACGATCACCTGGTTCATCGCGCTGCGGCTGGTGCAGGGATGCGGGGCTGGCGCGATGGCGGTTGCCGCGTCGGCCAGCGTGCCGCTGCGCTTTCAGGGGGTGGTCATCGGGAAGGTATTTAGCCTGCTTAACGGCGTGATAAGCCTGGTCCCGGTGCTGGCGCCGGTGATAGGTGGACTGCTGATCGTACACTATGGCTGGCGTTCCAGTTTTTATGCGCTGGGCGCTTTCGCGCTGCTGTGCGGCGTACTGGTGCTGTGGAAACCGCTGCCGGCTGCGTGCGGCAGGGCGCGTGATGGCGCACTGTCCCCGACACCGTCGTTAAGCGTTTTCTCCGGCTATCTGACTGTTTTTCGGCACCCCGAGTTTCGGTTGGGGTGTTTTGCCGCCAGCTTCGGTTTTGCCACGCAACTGATTTTCTTTTCCAGTTCACCCATCGTACTGATCGACACGCTGCATATCCCGGTGGATCAATTTGGATACTATTTTGCCGTCAACGCTCTGGCTATCACCGGCGGAAGCCTGCTGACCGCCCGGTTGCTGGGGCGAGTGAAAGAGACGGTGATTCTGTATGGCGGCGCAGTGCTGATGTTACTGGCCATGAGCGGCTTTATTCTGACGATCCATGTGCTGACCGTGTCGGTCTGGCCTTATCTTCTTTCAGCCACGCTGGGTAGCCTGGGGTTCGCCGTACTGATTGCGACCGGGGCGGCGGTGGCGCTGTCTCCGTTCACGTCGCTGGCCGGGCAGGCCTCCGCGCTGATGGCGGCGATACAGATGTCGTTCTCTTCGCTGGTTGCCTGGGCCGTGATGAACAGCTGGCGCGACGATTGGTCGCCGATGATTGCCGCCTATTTTCTGTTGGCCGTAGCGCTGCTGCTACAACTGCAGGCTTACCGGATGACGCGTGTCAGACGGCATCAATCGGAGCCGGCGGCGCTCGAAAAAACGTCCCCGAATTCGAATTGATCCCCGCTGGAGTGATGTCCGGCATGGGGGCGATATCTGGCAGCGGGATGATATAGGGAATTGGAGTGAGGTATGACTTGCCGTTTCGATGAGGTTATCGATTTTTCGCATTCTCATTTATTGAAATGGGAATACCCTTCTCCGTATCTGCCGCACCCCGCCTCACGGCCGCCGCTGCCTTTGTGGATTGCGGATATGGATTTTAGGTGCCCGGATGAAGTGCAACAGGCGCTGCACGACGCCATCAACCAGGGCGTTTTTGGCTATACGCGAGCCAGCGAAACCCTGTTTGACGCCATTATCCAATGGCAGTTGCATCATCATGGCTGGCGAATTCATGAAGACTGGATCGTGCAGAGTCCGGGGGTGGTGAACAGCCTGAGCATGATTGTGCAGACGTTTACCCAGCCGGGGGAGGGGGTGTTGATCCAGCCGCCGGTTTACGGGCCGTTTTATCACAGCGTAACGATGAACGACCGCCAGGTGGTGACGGCTCCGCTCACCGAAACGGCATCAGGGTATACGCTGGATCTTGATGCCTTTGAACAGGCGATCACGCCGACGACGCGGCTGTTTTTTTTATGTAATCCGCACAACCCGACCGGGCATGTCTGGAGCCGGGACGAGCTGCTGGCGATGGGCAACATCTGCCGGCGTCATGGCGTGATGGTCGTTTCCGATGAAATTCATCAGGATTTGATCATTAACCCCGCGAAACGGCATCAGCCGTTTGCCGGCATTAACGACGAATTCGCCGACCACAGCATTACCTGCACATCGCCGAGTAAAACCTTCAATCTGGCGGGATTGCACACCTCCAATCTGTTCATTCCCAATAAGACGATACGCGACGCGCTGAAACGAACCTATGCGCGCTGTTCATTGTATATCCCCAATATGCTGGGGCTGGCGGCCTGCGAAGCGGCTTACCGTCATGGCGGGCCGTGGTTATCCGCGTTGCTGGACTATTTGCGCGATAACCGGGCGTTGTTGCAGGCGAACCTTGGCCCGGACTCACCGGTCCGGCTGTTCGACGCCGATGCGCTCTATCTTGGCTGGCTGGATTTTCGGGAAAGCGGCATTGCGCCGGCCGATTTACCGGCGACCTTGCTTAACCGGGCCGGGCTGTGGCTGGATGATGGCGCGAAGTTCGGCGCGGCGTACGCCGGGTTTGCCCGGATTAATTTTGCCTGCCGACGCGCCCTGCTGCATTCCGCACTGGCGAAATTAGCCGATATGTTTACGGCGAGGGGGAAAACAGGAGGGCTGGTGTAGCGCGGCGCGGCATGGCGTCTTTTTTCCGCCATTGACCTTTTTAGCCAATGCTTCCAATAATGGCGTTCGTTGACTCGGGGTGCCGCGTTCCTGTCATGGAAAACGGCTGAGATATACCCGTATTACCTGATCTGGATTATGCCAGCGTAGGGAAGTCACGGTATCCCGCCGGTACCGCCTTCTTTCACGCCGGTTGGGAGGTTTATGAACGCTCGACCTGTACTTTTCCCTGCCGCGTCCGTCGCGGATTCCCTTGATGCTTTCCGTTTGCGCGCGCCGCTGGTGCACTGCCTCACCAATGAGGTGGTGCAGGGGTTTACCGCTAATGTGCTGCTGGCGCTGGGCGCCTCGCCCGCGATGGTGGTGGACGCGGGCGAGGCGGCGCAGTTTGGCGCGCTGGCTGATGGGTTACTCATTAATCTGGGTACGCTTGAAGCCGACCGTGCGCAGGCGATGCGCGCGGCGGTCGCGAGCGCCATCGAGGTCGGCACGCCGTGGGTGCTGGACCCGGTAGCGGTGGGCGGCCTGCGTTTTCGCACCGAGTTTGCTTTTGAACTGTTGGCGATGAAGCCGGCGGCGATCCGCGGCAACGCCTCCGAAGTCATGGCGCTGGCCGGCGAACGTTCGGCCGGGCGCGGGGTGGACAGCGGCAACGATGTGCTGGCGGCGCTGCCTTCAGCCGTTACGCTGGCGCGCCGCTGGGCCACCTGCGTGGCGGTAACCGGCGAAGTGGATTACGTGACCGACGGCGAGCGAGTGCTGGCGGTACCCGGCGGCGATCCGCTGATGACGCGGGTGGTCGGCACCGGGTGCGCGCTGTCGGCGGTGGTGGCCGGTTTCTGCGCGCTGGAGGGCGACCGGCTCAGTCATATCGCCGCCGCCTGTGCGGTGATGTCGCACTGCGGGCAACAGGCCGCGGCACAGGCGCACGGGCCGGGGAGTTTCATCCCCGCGTTTCTGGATGCGCTGTATACCCTGAACCGGGAGGCGCTGGCATGAAACGTATCAACGCGTTGACTATCGCCGGCACCGACCCGAGCGGCGGCGCCGGTATTCAGGCCGACCTGAAAACGTTCTCGGCGCTGGGCGCCTACGGCACCAGCGTGATTACCGCGTTGGTGGCGCAGAATACGCGCGGCGTGCAGTCGGTCTATCGCATTGAGCCGGCGTTTGTCGCCGCCCAGCTGGATTCGGTTCTGAGCGATATCCGTATCGATAGCGCCAAAATCGGCATGCTGGCGCAGACGGATATCGTGGAAGCGGTGGCGGACCGGCTGCAGCGCTATCCGGTGCCGTATGTGGTGCTGGACACGGTGATGCTGGCGAAAAGCGGCGATCCGCTGCTGGCGCCGGAAGCGGTGGCGGCGGTGCGCCAGCTGCTGCTGCCGCGGGTGTCGCTGATTACCCCCAATCTGCCGGAGGCGGCGGCGCTGTTGCAGTGCGCGCCCGCCGACGATGAGCGGGGCATGCGACGGCAGGGGGACGCGCTGCTGGCGATGGGATGTCAGGCGGTGCTGATGAAAGGCGGTCACCTGAGCGACAGCGAAAGCCCGGACTGGCTGTTCATGCCGGATGCGGAGCCGGTGCGGCTGAGCGCGCCGCGCGTCAACACCCGGCATACGCACGGCACCGGCTGCACGCTGTCGGCGGCGCTGGCGGCGTTGCGCCCGCGTTATGACAACTGGCCGGATACCCTGTCCGCCGCGCGGGCGTATCTGCAAGGCGCGCTGGAACAGGCGGATTCGCTGGAGGTCGGCCACGGCATCGGCCCGGTACACCATTTTCATCGCTGGTGGTGACGCATTTATTGATTGTCGGCGGTGGAAAAGGCCGTCGGCAATGGCCGCATCGCATCCAGGATCCACGCCTGACAGCGTGATTGCCGCAACAGCCAATGCGCATCGACTGAAAAGAGCATGTTATTGCAGCCAGATAAAAATGTATGGCCGTAAGCACCGCCTTATTCTGAAAACAGCGGCAGAATATTAAGGGGGGGGGTATTACGATATTCCTGTGTTGCCGTTTTTTTTGATGTAAGCCGTGAATCGCCAACGCCTTGTCGTTGGCGGTTGAGATATTTTTTCTTTCTGATTAACATGAAAAGTAATCGATTACTTTTTGTGGGAAACCTAATGGCGAAGGCCGGGAAATGCGTTTCGGCCGGCAGGAGTAATTGAGACATTGATAACAACAAAACAAGGAACATCTATCTGGAGAGTCTTATGTACCTGAAGCGATTTTTACGTTTATCACTTTTTATCTCGTTGTTTACCCTCAATGCGTTGCCATTACTTGCCAGAGCGAACCTTGAAGCGGGAAAAGGGAATGTGCCCATCGCGCTGCAAATGTACACCCATGCGTAATGTCGGCTTGTTGGAAGAACAGTTCGCAATGGCTAATAAGGCGGGATTTAATGCCGTCGAGTTGGTCGGCGACCATAATGTGTCATCTGACGAGATGAAAACGCTGCTTGAGAAATATAACCTGAAGGCGATATCGGCGCATGTTCAGCTCACGAGTTTGCGACAGGACAGTCAAGGCGTGGTCGCGTTTAACAATGCTATCGGTAATCGTGTCTTGATTGTTCCCTGGATTGAACCGGCTGACCGGCCGGACAGCGCGCAGGCATGGAAAAATATGGCGCAGGAGCTGGATAATCTGGCGCGCCATCTTAAAAAGCAGGGGATGACGCTGGGCTACCATAACCATGATTTTGAGATGAAAAAGTACAATGGCAAAACGGCGCTGGAAATTCTTTTTGATCATGCCCCCAATCTGGCGATCGAACTGGATATGGCCTGGGTGACGCGAGGCGGTCAGGACCCGGCGCGTCTGCTGAAAAAATATAAAGGGCGGGTGTTTGCCGTTCATGCCAAGGACCACGCACCGATTGGCATTCGTAATGATGAAATGAATTTTGCGCCGGCCGGGGAAGGTATTCTGACCTGGGATGAAATATTCCCGGCGGCAGAAAAAGCGGGCAAAGTCTGGTTTATCGTTGAACACGATGCCCCCAAAGATCCCTATTCGATTATCACCACCGCCAGGAAATTTCTGCTAAAGCATGTCAATCCCTAAGATGACATGATCTTTTTTTGAGTAGCTACAGACAACCTATTATGAGGTTGTCTGTACCACAGTCCGCGTTAATCAAAGAGAGCGTTATTGTTTTTCAGACCATCTGCCGGTCAGCGTGTAACGCATAATATCCTAACCGGATGCCCGGGAAATAAATTGCCAGTCCAGGATTCTTTTTTCAGGAAGGCTGTCAGGCTCGTTGATTTTTTGCAGCAGTAATTTTACGGCCTGCCGGCCAATTTCCTGTGAAGGCTGCTGGACGGTGCTTAATTGCGGCGAAGTAATATAGCTTAATTCGGTACCGTCAAAACCGATCACGGCGATATCTTTCGCCACCTGCAATCCCGCGTCTTCAATCGCTTTTAACGCCCCGGCCGCCAGTGTGTCTGATACGGCAAATACCGCATCCGGTTGTATTTCCTCATCAAGCAACGATAGCATGGCTTTTTTTCCCGCTTCGTAACTGAGTTCACTGGCATAAATAACCGAAGCGTAATGAAGGGCGTGTTCGGCAATCATTTCCCGATAGCCCTGTTCCCGAAGTTGGGCATATTTATAATTCAGGTCGTGATTGATCATGGCAATACGCTGGCGGTTATTGTTTAGCAGATGCTCAAGCACAAAACGGGAGGCCAGCCGGTCATCAATTCCGACGCTGGAAACCGCCGCCGCATCGGCGTATTCGGCACACTGCACCCAGGGCGCATCGCCTATCATCGTGGTCAGTTCCGGCAAACGGGATAACGCGTCCATGGTAATGACTCCATCGACCATTTTCCCGGACAATAATGACAGGCTGGATTTTGCCCGCGCGGTATCCGAGCCGGAATTACATAACAGGATGCGGTATCCGTTTTGCTCCGCTTCGGATTCAATGCCTTTTACCACATCGGCACAGAATGGATTGGCGATATTGGAAACCATGACCAGCAGCATATGACTTTTCGCGGTGCGTAATTGTCTGGCGAGTAAATTGGGCTGGTAATTGCTTTGTTGGATGGCGTTCAGTACACGTTCACGGTTTTGGGGCTTAACGGAGTCCTGATTATTCAGCACCCGCGATACGGTTGCCACGGAAACGCCGGCAAGTCGTGCGATTTTTTGAATCGACATAATGGGAAAACATTCCTGAACATGAGCTCTGCGCACAGGCTATCACAGTTTGTTTTCTCGAAAAAATCGATAGTCCGGCCGATATCCGCCGGACTATCGGGGATTATGCCGGTATGGCGATCCAGCGTTGTTCCTGATGGCTGCGCACTATCGCATCGATGATGAACATAATCGTGGCGCCGTCGTGGAACGTCGCGAAGTCGCAGGGATCGACCTGCGGCTGCTTGCCGTCCCGCAGATAGGTATAAAAGCGCAGCATCATGTTTTTAAACGCATCAGGCCAGCCTTCAATGTGGCCGCCGGGAAAATGGGCCTGGCTGGACACATCCGCATTCATCAATCCCGGATCATCGCACAGTAACTGATTGGGGCGGTCACGCTGCCCGATCCACAGATTTTGCGGCAGTTCCTGATCCCAGGCCAGCGAGGCCCGCCCGCCGTTAACTTCAAAGTGAAGGCGGTTTTTTCTGCCGGCGCTCACCTGAGATACCGTCAGGCTGCCGCGGCTGCCGTCATCAAAACGCAGCAGGATGGCGGCGAAGTCTTCGGTGGTTACGGGCTTGTTTTCATATTCCGCCGCCGCTGCGTCGGGGCCGCCGAAGGTGGCTGCCGCATGGCGGCTGGCCTTGCGCGTAGGGTAGACGGTGGAGAGGTCCGCCATCACTTCGACGATTTTGCGGCCGGTGACGAACTGTATGGTATCGCACCAGTGGGAGCCGATGTCGGCGACGGTGCGGGACAGACCGCCTTTGGCGGCATCGACGCGCCAGTTATAGTCGGTTTCGTAGAGCATCCAGTCCTGCAGGTAGCCGCCGTGTACGGCAAACAGGCGGCCCAGCGTCTCCTGGCGGATCATGCTGGCCGCCTGCTGCACCATCGCGAAGTGGCGGTAAACAAAGCTGACCCCATGAACGATGCCTTTTTCCTGCGCCAGCGCAACCAGTTCGCGGGCTTCCTCGCTGGTCATACATAGCGGTTTTTCGGAAAAGATATGTTTACCCGCCAGCATCGCCTGGCGATTGATGGCGGCGTGCAGGTAATTGGGCGTGCAGTTGTGCACCACCTCCAGACCGGGATGATTCAGCAGCGCGTCAACGTCGCCATAGGCGTGGGGGATAGCTAACTGACGGGCCTTTTCCTGCGCCAGTTCAAGGGTGCTGTCACATAACGCGACCACATTGACAAACCCCAAACGCCGGATAGCTTCGATATGCGCAGGCCCGATGAAACCTGAACCGATAATGCCGACATTGATCATGACGCGTCTTCTCCTTTCAGTCCCAGCATGTTCCTGATGGCCTGGCGATCGCTGGTGGTGGCCGCAAAGTCATCAAACGCTTTTCCGGCCACCGGGATGATGTGGTGACGGATGAATTCAGCGCCTTCCCGCGCGCCGGTTTCCGCCTCTTTCAGGCAACATTCCCATTCCAGAACCGCCCAGCCCGGATAGTCATATTGCGCCAGCTTGCTGAAAATGGACTTGAAATCGATCCGGCCGTCTCCCGGCGAGCGGAAGCGCCCGGCGCGTTCTGTCCAGGGCTGATAGCCGCCATAGACGCCGCTTTTGCCGCTGGGGGTAAACTCGGCGTCTTTCACATGAAAGGCCCGGATTCTGTCGTGGTAAATATCGATAAAGGCGAGGTAATCCATGTGCTGTAACAGCATATGGCTGGGGTCGTACAGCACGTGGCACCGTGGGTGGTTATCGACCGCAGCGAGAAAACGCTCAAAGCTGATGCCGTCGTGCAGGTCTTCCGACGGGTGTAATTCGTAACAGACGTCGATACCGTGGTGATCAAACACATCCAGAATAGGGCGCCAGCGCCGGGCCAACTCGTCAAACGCTTCCTGGATTAACGCCTCCTGGCGCGGCGGCCACGGGTAGAAATAGGGCCAGGCCAGGGCGCCGGAGAAGGTGGCATGGGCGCGCAATCCCAATTTTTCCGACGCCGCGGCGGCGTTTTTTAATGCGTTGACCGCCCATTGTTGCCGCTCCGTGTGGTGGTGGCGAACCGCCGGCGGGGCAAAGTCGTTAAAAGCGTGGTGGTAAGCCGGGTGTACGGCAATCAGCTGGCCTTCGAGATGGGTGGAGAGCTCGCTAATGACCAGCCCGTGCTCAGCCAGACGTCCGGCGACGTCATCGCAATAGGTCTGGCTGTGCGCGGCCGTTTCCAGATCAAAGATGTGCGGATGGTTACAGGGGATCTGGAGCGCCTTGAAACCGAGGCCGGCCGCCCAGCCGGCCAGCCCTTCCAGTGAGTTAAAGGGCGCCTGTTCCCCAATATACTGCGCGAGAAATAACCCCGGCCCTTTTATTGTTTGCATGCTGCCTCCCGATGTAATGGCTTAACGGTTGTCTTGCTCTTGATATTTAAAGGAAAGAAGGAAAATAAACGCGATGACGGCGGCCATAACGGCCGGGATCCACCAGAAGGTGACCCAGTTGTGTACGTCGGGCGGCGTGGTTTGGCCGAGCAGCCGGTTATACAGCGCGCCGGAGATTTGCGAGCCGAGCAACATGCCAATGCCGTAGGTAAACATGACAATCAGGCTTTGCGCCTGACCTTTGACCTTTTCGCCGGCAACGCGGTCGGTATAGATAAAACCGATGACAAAGAAAAAGTCGTAGCAAACGCCATGCAGCAGGATGCCGAGATACAACAGCCCGCGCCCTGTCTCGCTGACGCCAAGGGCAAACAGCGCATAGCGGAGGAACCACGCCAGCATACCGATCAGCAGCATGTATTTGATGCCCAGGCGGCGGAACAGCAGCGGGATAATCAACATGAAAAAGATTTCCGACATCTGGCCGAACGACATCGCCGTACTGACGTCTTTAATGCCGAGATCCGCGAGGAATGACGCGGTGTAGGCGTAGTAAGTGCCCAGCGGAATGGAAATCAGCGTGGCGCAGACAGCAAAAATCAGAAAATGGCTTTTCTTCAGCAAAGCGAAGGCGTCGGCGCAGAACAGATCGCGCAACGCCAGCGGCTGGCCTTTGGCCGGCGCTGGCGTATGGGGTAAGGTCAGGCTATAAACGGCCAGCATGACAGAGCACGCCGCGGCAAGCTGGAAAATCATCACGCTGGCGGCAATACCGGTAACGCCAATCAGGATCCCGGCGACAATCCAGCCTATCGTGCCGAACACCCGGACCACCGGAAAGGTTTTTTCCGCCTGCGCCAGACTGTGGAAGGCGATGTTGTTGGTCAGCGCCAGCGTCGGCATGTAGCACAATGTGTAGGCGAACAACAATGCAATCAGCTGTGCGCCGTTTTCACTGGTCAGCGCCTGCGGAACACACCACAGGATCGCCGCGCCGGCCAGATGCATTACCGCCATCACTTTCTGCGAAGGGAAAAAGCGGTCAACCAGCATGCCAAGCACAAAAGGGGACAGGATGGAGGCGATAGGCCCGGCTGAGAAAGCGTCGCCAATCAATGAAGACATGTTGTGCTGTGTCATCACCAGCCCCAGCGTGACCGACCAGCTTCCCCAGATAAAAAATTGCATAAACATCATGAATGACAGCCGGGGAACGAGCAGTTTATGCGGTGATGTTTTTAATTCGGTACTCATCATTGAAGAAGCCATATTCTCCCGCCTTTTAAAAGTAATCGATTACAAAACATCTTCAGGTAGAAAGTAATCGATTACTTTAATGAACTCTCTGAGTACGTTTTGGAAATGCGAGATTTATCACAGGAAACTATGGCTGGCAAACCCGTGACGGCGATGAAGCTGTGCTGGCGATCGAAAATATACGGTATCAGGACGGGTAGGCAGCAGCATTCAGCGTCTATCAAACCGGGCATGGCGCGACCGACGCCGCTTGTCTTCTCCGGGCCGCGCCAGCCGGGTGGGTCAGTCCAGCGTAAAATGCGCCCGAAACTGCGCCAGCGCCTCTGCGCTATCCCCCAGCGCCGATGCTTCCAGCGCTATCGGCCCGCGGTAATCCACCTCACTCAGCGTTCTGGCAATGTGGCGGTAATTGATCTCTCCGGTTCCCGGTTGGTGACGGCCCGGCACATCAGCCACCTGAATTTCCCCGATAAAGGGGTGACAGCGGCGAATCAGCTCGGTGAGATTGCCTTCGCCAATTTGTGCGTGGTAGAGGTCGAGATTCATCTTTAGGTAAGGGCTATTGACGGCGGAAACCAGCGCGAACGTTTCACTGGCTTTGGCAAACGGCGTTCCCGGATGGTCAACCTCCACATTGAGGTTTTCCAGCGTAAAGACGCGGCCGTATTGTTCGCCCAGACGGGCAATTTCATGCAGCGCGGCGGCGGCGTTTAACCACATCGAGCCGGTGAGGTTTTCGACCGGCGTTACCGGCAGCCCACTGGCATCCAGCGCGCTGCCGGTGAGATTAAGGTTCAGGCAATCCAGCTTGTCGGCCGCGATCAGCGACGCCCGCGCGGTCTTTAATAGCATGCGGATCCCCTCGCTATCGGTGAGGTTTCCGGCCAGAAAGCCGGACATGGCGGTAAAGCGGGCGCCGGTTGCGGCCAGTGCGTCGATATCCTTGTGTTCCCAGCTCCACATTTCAACACCGAAGCCCAACGCGTGAATATGCCTGACGCGTTCGATGAACGGGCGTTGCGGAAAAACCATTTCGGCACAGACGGAGAGTTGATTTTTCATGTTGTTGCGTGACCTCACGGTGGCGTTGCGTATGCCATGCGCGCTATAGGGGCGTGTATCTGCGAGCGCTTGCTCCTCGCAGACGCCATTGCGCGGATAAATTGGCGAATGGGTAAAAATATTGCATAGACAGTCCGCCCATGACCCGGTAATTTTGTGATCTACGTCAGATTATTGCCTGCGGCAGGGCTAGCGATCACCGGATTTTGGGGTGATGTTTTTTCTGAACGATCGTTTTTCTCTGAATGGTTACTTTTTTCTGAATGGTCGTTTTTCTCTGAGTGAGATTGTTGAGGAGATACTCATGGCGGGTTCAGCGCGCGCGGTCATGATTGCCAAAGGGCTGCAGACCATACTCAATTGCGGCCTGTTGGTGCTGGCGGTGATTCTGGTTGTCTTTCTGGGCAAGGAAACCTGGCATCTGGCTACGGTACTGCTGGTCAGCAATGAGAAAGAGTCGTCCTACATGCTGATCGAAAGCCTGGTGATTTATTTTCTCTATTTCGAGTTTCTGGCGCTGATCGTGAAGTATTTCCTGTCCGGCTATCACTTCCCGCTGCGCTATTTTATCTACATCGGCATTACCGCCATCGTGCGGCTGATCATCGTCGATCATAAAAACCCGGCGGATACCTTCACCTACGCCGGGGCGATTCTGATACTGGTGATCACGCTCTATCTGGTCAACAGCCCGCGCCTGAAGCGGGAATAACCAGAAAAGAAAAAGCCAGCTCAAGGGAGATTGAGCTGGCCAAGGAGGTGGTTCCTAGTAGCATAACTACGCTTATTTTTCGTTTTGTATTTTCTCAGCGCTGCAATAGTAACCAGTTAGCCAGGCCATTGATGTGATCTGATTCTAAAAAATGTCACAATTGGCACCATACTGTCACTTTTTTGTTATTTTGCGTGCGGATTGCGGGTGCTGGTACCCGGCAGATTTCGCAGCAGCAACGCGTATTCCAGCGCGATGTCGTCCGGCACCGGCAGATACACCGTATGGCCGTCGCCCGGCGCGACATCGATCGGCTGGCCTTTCGTGTTGAACAGGGTTTCGATGGTGAACTGGACGTTGCCGCCCGGCGTCATCATTTCCACGCTGTCGCCGCGGGAGAACTTGTTCTTGACCGCCACTTCCGCCAGCCCGTCGCGCCGCTCGCCGGTAAACTCCCCGACAAACTGCTGCTGGTCCGACACCGAGTAACCGTAGTCGTAATTCTGGTAATCCTCGTGGACGTGACGGCGCAGGAAGCCTTCGGTGTAACCGCGGTGCGCCAGCCCTTCCAGCGTTTGCAGCAGCGTCGGGTCGAACGGCTTGCCCGCTGCGGCATCGTCAATGGCGCGGCGATACACCTGCGCGGTGCGGGCGCAATAGTAGAACGATTTGGTGCGGCCTTCGATTTTCAGCGAGGCGACCTGCATGTTGGTCAGGCGTTCCACGTGCTGAATGGCGCGCAGGTCGCGCGAGTTCATGATGTAGGTGCCGTGTTCGTCTTCAAACGCGCTCATGTATTCGCCCGGACGCTGCTTCTCTTCCAGCATGAATACCTTGTCGGTGGGCGCGCCGATGCCCAGCGTCGGTTCCACCTGGACGGCGTCGAGCTGCGTGACGGCAATCGGCTCGTGGATATGCACGATGTTGCCCACCGTGTCTTCTTTGCCTTCCTGCACGTTGTATTCCCAGCGGCAGGCGTTGGTGCAGGTGCCCTGATTCGGGTCACGCTTATTGATATAACCGGACAGCAGGCAGCGGCCGGAATAGGCCATGCACAGTGCGCCGTGGACGAAGATTTCCAGTTCCATTTCCGGCACCTGGGCGCGGATTTCCTCAATTTCTTCCAGCGACAGCTCGCGCGACAGAATCACCCGGCTCAGCCCCATCTGCTGCCAGAATTTCACCGTCGCCCAGTTTACCGCGTTGGCCTGTACCGACAGGTGGATCGGCATCTGCGGGAAGTTTTCCCGCACCAGCATGATCAAGCCCGGGTCGGACATGATCAGCGCATCCGGGTTCATTTCGACAACCGGTTGCAGATCGCGCAGGAAGGTTTTCAGCTTGGCGTTATGGGGCGCGATGTTAACCACCACGTAGAATTTTTTGCCCAGCGCATGGGCTTCGCTGATGGCTTGCGCCAGCGTCTGGTGGTTGAATTCGTTGTTGCGCACGCGCAGGCTGTAGCGGGGCTGGCCGGCATAAATCGCATCAGCGCCATAGGCAAAGGCGTAACGCATATTTTTCAGCGTACCGGCCGGAGAGAGTAATTCCGGTTTGAACATGGTGTTTTCTCAAGTCTGATCACAGGTCAGGCTGTTCCCGGGCGGGAACAGTAAAGGCGGCAGATTCTAACGCCAACGGCGGGAAAAATCAGTAGTCAGCTTACAAAAAGTAAGCCTATTGACGTGCCGGGCTGTCGACGGCCGGACAACAGTCCGGCCGTTTACGGCGTCAGGCGGTACGGATACCGGCGGAGGTGCCTGCCAGCTCGCGCTGGTGCGTGCGTTCAAAGTCCACCAGCGGCCCTTTCGCGATGATAGCGGTAGGGTTGAGCCAACGGATACTGTAGTAACCGGCTTTGATGTGATCCAGCTTGACCGTTTCTTTGACCCCCGGCCACTGATACAGCTCGCGCAGGTAACCAGAGAGGTGCGGGTAATCCTCCAGACGGCGGATGTTGCATTTGAACGCGCCGTGGTAAGCGGCGTCGAAACGCACCAGCGTCACGAACAGCCGCCAGTCGGCTTCGGTCAGCGTGTCGCCCGCCAGATAGCGGTGGTGGGC
This sequence comes from Dickeya sp. Secpp 1600, assembly GCF_003049805.1. Taxonomy (NCBI): domain Bacteria; kingdom Pseudomonadati; phylum Pseudomonadota; class Gammaproteobacteria; order Enterobacterales; family Pectobacteriaceae; genus Dickeya; species Dickeya sp. Secpp 1600. Next base: position 3,672,602 of record NZ_CP023484.1, on the reverse strand, counting down.
CAGGTGGGCTTCTACCGTATCCAGCGAGGCAAACAGGTTGGTTACCGCCTGGTCGTAATGCGCCTGGGTTTTGGCGAAACCGGTTTTGTACACGCCGTTGTTGATGTTGTCGTAAATCAGGCTGTTCCAGCGGTCGATTTCCGGCTGCAGCTCTGCCGGGTAAAAGTCCAGCCGGTTGCCGGTCAGGTCATTGAAGGCGTGGTTGAGCAGGCGAATGATTTCCGACGATTCATTATTCACGATGCGGCCTTCTTTGCGGTCCCACAGCACCGGCACCGAGACTTTGCCGGTGTAGTGCGCATCGCTGGCGGTGTAGAGCTGGTGCAGATAACGCACCGGCGCCACTGTGTCGCCGGCATCCTGCGGGGTGCTGAATTCCCAACCCTGTTCGCCGATGCAGGGGGCCGCCACCGACAGCTGAATCACGTCCTGCAGGGCTTTCAGGTTACGGTAGATCAGCGTGCGGGATGCCCACGGACAAAGGTACGAGACGAACAGTTGATACCGCCCGGCTTCCGGCGCCAGCGATGTTGCACGAAATAGGGTTTCCTGACGGTGAAACGCGCCGCCTTTGATTTCTTCGGCCGCTACCTCGCCATCGACCCACTTGCCATTCACTAATCCCGACATGCTTACCCTCATCATGATTATTATGTTCAATGATTATGCTAGCAGCCAAACGCCAGGAGAAAATTGCAAATTTTTAACCGAGTCGGACAGTTTCTTTGACGGCTTGCCCGTCTGTGCGGGCGGGCTGCCTACATTTCCTGGCTGGCGGCCGCTTCCCAGCGGTAACCGATACCGTATACCGTGCGGATGAACGACGTTTCCTGATCAAACATTTCCAGCTTGCGGCGCAGGTTCTTGATGTGGCTGTCGATGGTGCGGTCGGTCACTACCCGGTAGTCGTCGTACAGATGGTCGAGCAATTGTTCGCGCGAAAAGACCCGTCCCGGCTCGGCGGAGAGGGTTTTCAGCAGCCGAAATTCGGCGGGCGTCAACTCCAGATGGCGGCCGAGGTAGCTGGCCTGATAACGGTTCTGGTCGATCAGCAGCGCGGGCAGCGCATCGCCCGGCAGCGGCTCATGTTGCCAGCGGCAGCGGCGCAGCAGGGTTTTCACCCGGGCGACCACTTCGCGCGGGCTGTAGGGTTTGCAGATGTAATCGTCGGCGCCGATTTCCAGCCCCAGCAGCCGGTCGATTTCATCGGTACGGGCGGTCACCATGATGATCGGCACGTTGGAAAAACCGCGGATGGCGCGGCAGAGCGTCAGGCCGTTGCGGCCCGGCAGCATCAAATCCAGCAGAATGAGCTGGCAGTGATGTTCCCGCACCCAGGGTTCAACCTCTTCGCCCTGCGTCAGCCAGTGGGTACGGTAACCCGCCGACTGCAGGTAATCCACCAGCAACTGGGCCAGTTTGGGCTCATCTTCAACGATCAGCACCGGCAGGTTTTCATCACCAGCCGCTGCAGGAGACGATGCTGTCATGTCGGTTACCTGCCTGTATCAGGATAGGTGCAACGGAAGCTCGACAGTAATTTGCACGCCGCCGAGCGCTGAATGATCAGCATACAGGCGTCCATCGTGCGCCTCAACGATATTGGCGCAAATCGACAACCCCAGACCCGAGCCGCCGCTGGCGCGGTTACGCGAGCTTTCCGCGCGGTAGAAGCGTTCGAAGATCAGCGCCAGCTGTTCATCGCTGATGCCGGGGGCGCTGTCGCGCCAGTGGATAATCAGCCGTTGCTGGCGCAGTTCGGTTTCCACTTCCAACTGGCCCTCGTTGTCAGTATAACGCAGGCTGTTTTCCATCAGGTTGTTGAACAGCTGGTTCAGACGATCCGGGTCGCCAAACACCACGGCTTCGGGGTGAAGGCGGGTGGTCAGCCGGATGCCTTTTTGCTGAAAACGCTCCCTGAACGCCGCCACCGACACCTGCAACAGGGCGCTGGCGTTGACGGCGGCCTTGCGATAAGCCAGTGCGCCCAGATCGGACAGCGACAGCTGATGCAGGTCGTCCACCAGCTTGGTCAGCAACGCGACCTCCGACTGTAGCGAGCCGAACGCCGCGGTGTCCGGCCGGCGCACGCCGTCCTGCAACGCTTCCAGTTCGCCGCGCAACACCGCCAGCGGGGTACGCAGTTCGTGCGAGATATCCGCCATAAACGCGCGGCGCGACTGCTCGTTTTTCTCCAGCGCCGAGGCCAATTGGTTAAAATCCTGCGCCAGACGCCCCAGTTCGTCGCGTCCGTTGGCGGAAACCCGGGTGCCGAAATCCCCGACCGCCAACTGGTGGATGCCGCTGACCAGCCGTTTGACCGGCGCCAGCAGGCCGCGCGACATCATCCAGGTCACCACCGCGGCCAGCAGGGTGGTGAAGGCGACAATCAGCCAACTGGTACGCTGTTGCTGGCGGTCGAAGCTGATATCGGCGCTACGGGTCAGCCCTTCCACCGGCGCGGCCACCAGCCAGCCGACGGTCTGTTTTTTCACGGTCAGCGGCTGCCAACTGCTGCCGGCAGGCATCGGGATCGGCGGGCCGATCAGTCGGCGGCGGTTCTCATCCATGATCCAAAACCGGGTGCGCCAGCCCTGCATCGCTTCGTCGTTGTTCTGTTCCATCGAGCGCAGCATGGGGAAAATGCCGCGCTCGTTGTTGTGCAGAAAATCCCAATTGCCGTACTGCTGGTATTGATCTTCCAGCCAGCCGCGAATTTGCACCACCCGCTGCTCGTTGCCGTGGCGGATATAGTCGATAAACCCTTTCTCGAAACTAAGCCGGACGCCAAAGTGCATGATCACCAGCACCAGCATGCAGGTGGAAAAAATCGCCAGAAATAGTCGGGCGGTAATGCCGAATCTCATCATTCACCTCATGAGGAACGCGTCAGCGTCGCCTGTTGAACGGTATCGGACGGCACCCGGTTGAAAATCAGCGCCGGGAACGCCATCACCACCACCATGCAGAGATAGGTGTAAAGGAATACGGTGTGGGTTTCCGGTGCGCCGCTCACCAGATGCTGGTTGGCGAAAATCCCCAGCAGCAGGCCGGCGATGGTCACCCCCATACTGGTGGATAACTGCATCGACATCGACAACAGGCTGTTGCCGCCGCTGGCCAGGGAGTCCGGCAGGTCCTTGAGCGTCAGGGTATTCATGGTGGAAAAGCGAATACCGTTCACCATGCCCACCAGCAGCAGTACCACCGGCATCATCCAGTGCCAGCTCATTAGCGCCACCAGCGCAAACAGCAGGGTAGCGAGCGCCAGCGCCAGGGTGGAGGCGATCAGTACCGCGCGGTAGCCGAACCGGTTAACGATAATCACCACCAGCCGTTTCATCCCCATGTTACCCAGCACCAGCGGAATCATCATCATGCCGGCGTGAAACGGCGTGTATCCCAGCCCGATTTGCAGAAACACCGGGGTCATGAACGGCAGCATGCCGCTGCCGATGCGCGCCAGCCAGCCGCCGAACAGCCCGATGGTAAAGCTGCGGGTGTCGAACAGACGCAGGTTGAACAACGACTGCTCATTGTTTCTGGCGTGCAGCCAATACCCCAGTAGCGCCAGCAGGCCGGTCAGCACCAGCGCGCTCAGCGCCGGCGCCGACAAACCGAGGCTTTTCTGGCCGTCCAGCGCCAGCGTCAGGGCGCCCATGGCGATGACCAGACAGACAAAGCCGCGCAGGTCGAAACGACGCGGCGGCATGGTGAAATTGGGCATCAGCCACCAGGTGGCGAGGGCGCCGACCAGGCCGACCGGAATATTGATCAGGAAAATCCAGTGCCAGCTGGCGTACTGCACCAGAAAGCCGCCGAGCGTCGGTCCCATCAGCGGGCCGATCTGCCCCGGCAGCGTGACGAAGGTCATCGCCGCCATGTACTGATCGCGCGGCACCAGCTTCATCACCGTCAGCCGGCCGATCGGCACCATCATCGCGCCGCCGACGCCCTGAAGCACGCGGGAAAACAGCAGTTCGTTCAGGGTGGTGGAGCGAGCGCACAGCAGCGAGCCGAGGCTGAACAGCACGATGGCGGAAAAGAAGACGTTCCTCACGCCTAGCCGGTCCGCCAGCCAGCCGCTGGCAGGCAGCATCATCGCCACCGTCAGCACATAGGCCACGATCACGGCATGCATACGCAGCGGGCTTTCATTGAGGCTGACAGCCATGGAGGGCAGGGCGGTGTTGACGATGGTGGTGTCCAGCGCTTGCATAAAAAAGCCGAAGGCCACAATCCACAATTGCCAGCGAACGGAGGCGGGCTGATTGGTCATGCTTGGTGTTACTCCCGGGAATATCCTGTCCCTTGCAGGCGCCGGGGCGAACCCCGGCGAATTGTTACAGGTACGGCTAGCGCGGCATCAGGCCGACGGTTCGGTATGTGTGGTCGCGTCAGGGCGTTCGCGGCGACGCCATTGCAGGCGATCAAAGAACAGGTACACCACCGGCGTGGTGTACAGCGTCAGCAACTGGCTCATCACCAGCCCGCCGACGATGGTGATGCCGAGCGGCTGGCGCAGCTCCGAACCGTCGCCGCTGCTCAGTACCAGCGGTAGCGCGCCGAACAGCGCCGCCATCGTGGTCATCATGATCGGGCGGAAACGCAACATGCAGGCGCGGAAAATCGCCTCGCGCGCCGGCAGTTTTCCTTCGCGCTGCGCCACCAGCGCAAAGTCCACCATCATGATGGCGTTTTTCTTCACGATGCCGATCAACAGCAGAATGCCAATCAGCGCGATCAGGCTGAACGGTTTGTCAAACAGCTCCAGCGCCAGCAGCGCGCCGACCCCGGCGGACGGCAGCGTCGAGAGAATGGTTAGCGGGTGGGCGACATTCTCGTACAGTATCCCCAGCACGATATACACCGTCAGGATCGCCGCGATGATCAGCACCACCTGCGAATGTTGCGACTGCTGGAACGCCAGCGCGGTACCGGCAAACTGGCCCCGCACGGTGGGCGGCACCCCCAGCGCGGTCATGGTGCGCTCGATGGCGGTGGTGGCGTCCGACAGGCTGGCGCCTTCCGGCAGGTTGAAGGAGAGGGTGGCGGCGGCCGACAGCCCCTGATGGTTGACCGCCAGCGGCGCGTTGGCCGGCTGCCAGCGGGCGAAGAACGACAGCGGTATCGGCTTGCCGTCGTTGTTGATTACAAACATCTTATCCAGCGAACTCGGGTCCTGGGTGTAGGCTGAATCCACCTCCATCACCACCTTGTACTGGTTCATCGGCTGGTAGATGGTGGAGATCTGGCGCTGACCGAAGGCGTTGTTCAGCAGCGTGTTGACGCTGGAGACGTTGATGCCGAGGCGCGCCATCGCGTCGCGATCGTACACCATCATCAGCTCGGCGCCCTTGTCCTGTTGGTCGGAACTGACGTCCGCCAGTTGCGGCAGCTTGCTCAGGGCATCGCGGATTTTCGGCTCCCAGGTTCTCAGCACCGACAGGTCATCCGACAGCAGCGAGAACTGGTAACCGGCGTTGGACTCGCGCCCGCCGATGCGTACGTCCTGCACCGCCATCAGGTACAGGTTGGCTCCCGGTTCTTTCGCCAGGTTGGCGCGCAGCCGGGTTATCACCTGCTGGGCGCTGACGTCACGCTGGGCCAGCGGCTTCAGGCTGATGAACATCGAGCCGCTGTTGGTGCGCATGCCGCCGGTGAAACCGGTGACGTTATCCACCGCCGGGTCGGCGCGCACGATGGTCATGAAATCCTGCAGTTTGCGCTTCATCGCCTGGAAGGAGATGCTCTGGTCGGCCTGAATAAACCCCATCAACCGGCCGGTGTCCTGCTCGGGGAAGAAGGTTTTGGGAATGCTGATGTACAACCAGACGCTCAGGCCGATAGTGCCAAGCAGCACCATCATCACCCAGCGCGAGTGGTTCAGCACCCAGCGCAGGCTGCGGCCGTAACCTTGTTGCAGCCCGAGCAGGAGCCGGTTGAAGCCGCGGGTGCGCGGCTGGCTGCGGGGCGCGTGATGGCGCAGCAGCCGGGCGCACATCATCGGCGTCAGGGTGATGGACACCAGCAATGAAATCAGGATCGCCACCGACAGCGTAATCGAGAACTCGCGGAACAATCGCCCCGGCAGGCCATCCATGAACAGCAGCGGAATAAACACCGCGATCAGCGACAGGCTCATCGACACCACGGTGAAGCCGACCTCCCGCACCCCTTGCAATGAGGCTTGCAGCGGTTTCATGCCTGCTTCGATATGGCGGGAAATGTTCTCCAGCACCACGATGGCGTCATCCACCACGAAACCGGTGGCGACGGTCAACGCCATCAGCGACAGGTTGTTAAGGCTGAAACCGCACAGGTACATGGCGGAGAAGGTGCCGATCAGCGACACCGGTACGGCGATGGCTGGAATCAGCGTGGCGCGCCCGGAGCGCAGGAACAAAAACACCACCAGAATCACCAGCGACACGGCGATAGTCAGCGAGCGCTCGACATCGCGCAGCGAGGCGCGAATGGTGGGCGAGCGGTCCTGCGCGACATTCAGGGTGATTGACGCGGGCAGCAGGGCTTGCAGTTCCGGCATCGAAGCGCGGATGGCATCGACGGTGGAAATGATATTGGCGTCCGGCGCCCGGCGGATCATCACCAGAATGGCGGGTTTGGCGTTGGTCATCCCGGCGTTGAGCACGTTCTGCACCGAATCTTTCACTGTCGCCACGTCGCTCAGGCGCACCGGCGCGCCATTGTTGTAGTGGACGATCAGCGAGCGATAGGCGTCGGCGGTTTTCAGCTCGTCGTTGGTCTGAATCTGGTAGTGAGTGCTGCCGCTGTCGACGCTGCCGAGCGGCTGGCGCACGTTGGACTGGGCGATCGACTGGCGCACGGCGTCCAGCGATACGCCCTGATTGAACAGCGCCTGCGGGTTGAGCGCCACTCGCACCGCCGGCAACGAGCTGCCGCCGATGGTGACGTCGCCGACGCCGTCGATCTGCGAGACGCGCTGGGCAATCTGGGTGGAGGCGTAGTCGTACAACTGGCCGGGACCATAGGTGTCCGATGTCAGCGTCATGATCATGATCGGCGCATCGGACGGGTTCACTTTACGGTAGTAAGGACGGCTCGGCATGCTGCTCGGCAACAGGCTTTGGGCGGCGTTGATCGCCGCCTGCACGTCGCGGGCCGCGCCGTTGATGTCGCGCTCCAGCGCAAACTGCAGGATGATGCGGGTATTGCCCAGCGAACTCATCGACGTCATTTCATTGACGCCGGCGATGCGGCCCAGCGAGCGCTCCAGCGGCGTCGCCACCGACGACGCCATGGTTTCCGGCGATGCGCCGGGCAGGGTGGCGGTGACCGAAATCACCGGATAATCCACCTGCGGCAGCGGCGACACCGGCAGCAACTGATAGCCGAGCAGGCCGCACAGCGCTATCGCCAGCGCCAGCAACGTGGTGGCGACCGGACGATGGATAAACAGCGCGAAGAACTTCACTGTACTTCCCCTTCCTGCGGCTGGCGGCGACGCAGACGATGCGCCAGGCGGTCAAACAGCAGGTAAATCACCGGCGTGGTAAACAGCGTCAGCACCTGGCTCATCACCAGCCCGCCGACCATACAGATGCCGAGCGGGCGGCGCAGCTCCGCGCCTACGCCGGTACTGAACATCAGCGGTACGGCGCTGAGCAGCGCCGCCATCGTCGTCATCAGGATCGGGCGAAAACGCAGCAGACAAGCCTGATAAATGGCCTGATACGGCGTCATGCCCTGTTCGCGTTCAGCGGCCAGCGCAAAATCGATCATCATGATGGCGTTCTTCTTCACGATGCCGATCAGCAAAATGATGCCGATGATGGCGATGATGTTCAGGTCGCTGCCTGCGATCATCAGCGCCAGCAGCGCGCCGACCCCGGCGGTCGGCAGGGTGGAGAGGATGGTGACCGGGTGGATAAAACTTTCATACAGCACGCCCAGCACGATATACATCGCCACGACCGCGGCCACCACCAGCCAGATGGTGCTGGTCAGCGCCGACTGGAACGCCAGCGTGCTGCCCTGAAAGCGGGTAATGATGTCGCTGGGCAACTGCATCTGCTGCTGCGTTTCCTGGATGACTTTCACCGCATCCCCCAGCGCGTAGCCGGGCGCCACGTTGAACGAAATGGTGGTGGAGGGGAACTGATCGATGTGGTTGATCGACAGCGGCCCCTGACGCTCTTCCACCGAGGCGATGCTACTGAGCGGCACCACGCCGCCGCTACTGTTGATCAGCCGGATATCGTCCAGCGCCGCCAGTCCGTTGCTGCTGTCGTGATGCTGTTCCAGCACCACCCGGTACTGATTGGACTGGGTATAAATGGTGGAGATCAGCCGCTGGCCGAAGGCGTTGTACAGCGCGCTGTCCACCTGCGACATGGTGATGCCGAGGCGGCTGGCGCTGTCGCGGTTGACCTTGAGGTAGGCCACCGCGCCGCTGTCCTGCCAGTCGCTGCTGACATCCTGCAACTGCGGCAGTTTCTGTAGCTCGGCGGTCAGCTTCGGCACCCAGGTGCTGAGTTCATCCAGCGACATGGTTTGCAGGGTGAACTGATACTGGGTGCGGCTGACCTGGGTATCGATGGTCAGGTCCTGCACCGGTTGCAGATAAAGCTGAACGCCGGGCAGGGCGGACATTTGTTGTTGCAGTCGTTCAATCACGCCCTGAATACGGTCGCTGCGCTCCTCCAGCGGTTTCAGGTTGATCTGCAATCTGCCGCTGTTGAGCGACGGGTTGGTGCCGTCGACGCCGATAAACGACGAGACGCTTTCCACCGCCGGGTCCTTCATGATCAGCGCGGTGACCTGCTGCTGTTTGTCCACCATGCCGGTGAACGAGATGGTTTGCGACGCCTGGACGGTACCCTGAATGATGCCGTTGTCCTGTATCGGGAAAAAGCCTTTGGGGATCACGATATACAGCAGAATGGTCAGCACCAGCGTGCTCAGCGCGACGCCGAGGGTAATCCACGGATGACTAAGCACCCGCGTCAGGCCGCGGCCGTATAGCGCGATCACGCCATCAAAGAAGCGCTCGCTGGCGCGGGTAAAACGGTTCTGCCGGCTCAGCGACTGGTGGCTGAGCAGGCGAGCGCACATCATGGGCGTCAGCGTCAGCGACACCACGGCGGAGATCAGGATCGACACCGCCAGCGTAACGGCGAATTCGCGGAACAGACGGCCGATGATATCGCCCATGAACAGCAGCGGGATCAGCACCGCGATCAGCGAAAAGGTCAGTGAGATAATGGTAAAGCCGATTTCCCCCGCGCCTTTCAGCGCCGCCTGCAGCGGTTTTTCGCCTTTCTCGATATAGCGGGCGATGTTCTCGATTACCACGATGGCGTCATCCACCACAAAGCCGGTGGCGATGGTTAGCGCCATCAGCGTCAGGTTGTTGATCGAGAAGCCGAGAAAATACATGGCGGCGAAGGTACCCACCAGCGACAGCGGCACCGCGATGCTGGGGATCAGCGTCGCCACCGCGTTACGCAGAAACAGATAAATCACCATCACCACCAGTGCGATAGCCAGAATCAGCTCAAACTGCACATCGTCTACCGACGCGCGGATGGTGGTGGTGCGGTCGGTGAGCAGAGCAACGTCCACCGATTTGGGCAAACTGGCTTTCAGCGTCGGCAACAGGCTGCGGATATGGTCGGCGGTGGCGATCACATTAGCCCCCGGCTGACGCTGAATGTTGAGGACAATCGCCTGATTCTGGTTGGCCCATGCCGCCAGATGGGTGTTTTCCGCCGCCTGTTCTACCGTGGCGACATCCTGTAGCCGCACCGGCGCGTTGTTTTTCCAGGCAATGATCAACTGGCGGTAGTCGTCGAGCGAACGCATCTGGTCGTTGGCGGATAGCGTGACCGCACGCGCCGGGCCGTCAAAACTGCCTTTGGGGGTGTTGACGTTGGCGGCGGTGATGGCGGTGCGTACCGTTTCGCTGCTCAACCCATAGGCGGCGAGCGCGCCCGGATTGAGTTTGACCCGCACCGACGGCCGTTGTCCGCCGGCCAGAGTAACCAGCCCGACGCCTTCCACCTGAGCAATCTTCTGCGCGATGCGCGTTTCGATCATGTCCTGCACCTGCGTCAGCGGCAGGGCGGTGGAGGTGACTGCCAGCGTCATGATCGGCGGATCCGCCGGGTTGACTTTGCTGTAGGTGGGCGGGAACGGCAGATCGCTGGGCAGCAGATTGGTGGCGGCGTTAATGGCCGCCTGCACATCCTGTTCCGCTACGTCCAGCGGCAGCGAAAGCTGGAACTGCAGCGTGATCACCGATGAACCGCCGGAGCTTTGGCTCGACATCTGCTTGAGGCCGGACATGCTGCCGAACTGATGTTCCAGCGGCGCGGTGACCGCCGAGGTCATCACGTCCGGACTGGCGCCGGGGTACAACGTCACCACCTGAATCGTCGGGTAGTCCACTTCCGGCAGCGCCGAAACCGGCAATGCGCGATAGCCGACGATCCCGGCCAGCAGGATAGCGATCATCAGCAGCGTGGTGGCGATCGGCCGGAGAATAAACAGGCGCGACGGCCCGCCGCCATCAAGCGGCGCGGCGTCCTGTAACGGCGTCGTCTCCTGCATCAGGATTTCTCCGCTTTATGCTGACGTTTTTCCGTGCCGGCGGTGGATTTGGCATCCGCCGTCGCGGGCGCCAGTACTTCAACGCGCGCGCCTTCGGTCAGGCGATCGATCCCGTCGGTGACCACCCGTTCGCCGGCGTTCAACCCGGTCGAAACCACGGTTTGCTGGCCGTACTGAATACCGGTGGTGACAAGGTGTTTGCTGACCTGATCCTGGTCGTTCAGTACCCAGACAAAGCGCCCTTCGTTACCCATCTGGATCGCGGATGATGGCGCCACCACCACATTTTGCAGGGTATCCACTTTCATCTTGATGTTGACGAACTGGTTGGGGAACAGCGCATCGTCGGTATTGTCGAAGCGGGCTTTCAGCTTGATGGTGCCGGTGGTGGCGTCGATCTGGTTATCCATGCTCAGCAGTCGGCCCTGAGAGAGAATGTGCTGATTGGCGCGATCCCAGGCTTCCACCAGTACCGGCTGACCGGATTTCTGCGCTTTCAGCACGGTGGCGATATCGCTTTCCGGCACGGTGAAAACGGCGTCGATCGGGTGGGTTTGCGTCAACACCAGCAGATTATCGGTGCTGGTGACGTAGTTGCCGATGTCAATCTGACGCAGGCCGACGCGGCCGCTAAACGGCGCGGTGATGCGGCTGTAATCCAACTGCAACTGCGCGCTGGCGACCGACCCCTGATCCGATTTCACCGTCGCTTCATACTGGCGCACCAGCGATTCCTGGGTGTCCAGTTGCTGACCGGAAACCAGACTGGTTTTGGACAGTTGCCGGTAGCGGGCCAAATCCTGACGGGCGTTGACCAGCAGCGCCTGATCTTTGGCCAGTTGCCCCTGTGCCTGCGTCAATGCGACGTCGAACGGGCGCGGATCGATTTCCGCCAGCAGGTCACCTTCCTTAACCTGTTGCCCTTCCTGAAAGTGGATCGCCATCAACTGGCCGCTGACCCGGCTGTGCACCGTGACGGTATTGGCGGCGGTAACCGTACCCAGACCCGACAGGTAATAAGGCACGGAGGACGAAGAAGAGAGTGCGGCCTGTACCGGCGGCGGCGCTGAAGAGCCGCCGCGGCGACCGCCGCCGCTTCGGCCTTGTCCCTGATGGGTGGCTTGCTGTGTGGCGGTCCCCCCGTTGGCGGATTCTGATTGTGATGTATGGAAATAACGCCAGGCGAAAAAAATGGCGGCAATAACAACAGCCAGTATCAGGAAGCGAGATAAGCGTGTGGCGTTCATAGCTATGGAAGGAACCTCCAATCAGCACAGGCCAAGATAAGCCCATGAAACACTGAATATTATGATACTAGTTTAAACAGCGAACGGAGGACAAAAATGGAGGAAATATGGAAGATATGTCAGGGTTTGTAGAAAAAGAATCCCCGGCGCGGTAAACGCCGGGGATGGTATGCCTGGTGTGTCAGCGAGATGTCATTCTCAAGACGGCTGGATTACAGCACCAGACCGGCGACGGCGGCGGACAGCAAGCTGACCAGCGTGGAGCCGTACACCAGCTTCAGGCCGAAACGGGAAACGGTGTTGCCCTGCATTTCGTTCAGCCCCTTGATCGCCCCGGCCACGATGCCGATCGACGAGAAGTTGGCGAAAGATACCAGGAAGACCGACAGGATGCCCACGCTACGCGGCGACAGCTGACCGGCCACTTTCTGCAGTTCCATCATGGCGACGAATTCGTTGGATACCAGTTTGGTCGCCATAATACTGCCGACCTGCAACGCTTCGGCTTTCGGAATGCCCATCACCCAGGCGAGCGGATAGAACGCGTAACCCAGCACTTCCTGGAAGCTCAGACCGAATACGGCGCTGAACAGGGCGTTGATGCCGGCGATCAGCGCGATGAAACCGATCAGCATAGCGGCGACGATCACCGCAACCTTGAAACCCGCCAGAATGTATTCGCCCAGCATTTCAAAGAAGCTCTGACCTTCGTGCAGGTTGCTCAGGTGCAGCTCTTTTTCTTCGTTGGTGTCGTAAGGGTTGATGAGCGACAGCACGATGAAGGTGCTGAACATGTTGAGCACCAGCGCCGCCACGACGTATTTGGCGTCCAGCATCGACATGTAGGCGCCGACGATTGACATCGATACCGTGGACATGGCGGTGGCGGCCATGGTGTACATCCGTTTCTCGGACATCTGCCCCAGAATGTCTTTATACGCGATGAAGTTTTCAGACTGGCCCAGAATCAGCGAGCTGACGGCGTTGAAGGATTCCAGTTTGCCCATGCCGTTGACTTTGGACAGGATGGTACCGATCAGACGGATGATGAACGGCAGGACTTTGATGTGCTGCAAAATACCGATCAGCGCGGAAATGAACACGATCGGGCACAGTACTTTCAGGAAGAACACGAAGCTATTGTTACCGATATTGCCGAAGACGAAGGTGGTGCCTTCTCCAGCGAAACTGAGCAGCTTGTCGAACAGACCCGCAAAGCCTTTTACGAAACCCAAGCCTGCGCTGGAATAGAGGAAGAAATAGGCAAGCAGAATTTCAATGACTAAAAGTTGAACAATATACCTGACGCGAATGCTTTTACGATCGCGGCACACCAGCAGTGACAGGCCGGCGACAACGAGCAGCGCCAGAATAAATTGCAGAATGTTGGACATGTTTGCTCCAAATTATGATAGGGGCCGATTTTTGGTCGTCATTTTATGTAACGATTGCGCTTAAAATGAGACGTAAGGCGCAAAAGCGAGATTATATCGCGGAAAATAACCTAAACTAAAGCGTGGGTCTCATAGCATTCACTTCTGTCTGGGTGATGTCGGGACGATTTCATCATGTCTGACCGGAAAATGCTGTGATGAAGATTCCCCGCCGGCAACCTCGTCGGGCTGGGAAACAACACAAGGAGATGACAATGCCTGCGTCTGACGCATTACGAGAACTGGGACATTCAGGAATTCGGGTGCCGTTGCTGACTTTTGGCGGCAACGTGTTTGGCTGGACCATTGACGAGTCAGCCTCGTTTCGGGTGCTGGACGCCCTGCTTGATCAAGGGCTGCACTTTATTGATACCGCTGATATGTATTCGACCTGGGCGCCGGGCAATAAAGGCGGCGAGTCGGAAAGCATTATTGGCAACTGGCTGAAACAACGTGGAAACCGCGATCGGGTGATTATCGCCACCAAAGTGGGCAAGGACATGGGCGGCGACCGGCACGGGTTGTCGGCCGTTTACATCCGTCGGGCGGTGGAAGATTCGCTGCGTCGCCTGCAGACCGATTATATCGACCTGTATCAATCCCATGATGATGATAAAAGCACCCCGCTGGAAGAGACGCTGTCGGCGTTCGACGCGCTGATCCGTGAAGGCAAGGTACGCGCCATCGGCGCATCCAATTATGACGGCGAACGTCTGGCGCAGGCGTTGCAGGTTAGCAAGGATAACCACCTGGCGCGTTATGAAACCCTGCAGCCGGAATATAACCTGTACGATCGCCAGCACTATGAATCCACGCTGGCGCCGGTGGTGAAGGCCAAAGGGCTGGGCGTGATTGGGTATTATTCGCTGGCGAGCGGCTTTTTGTCCGGCAAATATCGCTCGGCTGCCGATGCCGCAAAAAGCGCGCGCGGTCAGGGCGTGGTGGAACGTTATCTCAACCCGCGCGGTCTGGCGATTCTTGAGGCACTTGATCAGGTGGCCGAGGCGCATCGCACCACGCCGGGTCAGGTCGCGCTGGCATGGCTGATTGCCCGGCCCGGCGTGACGTCGCCGATAGTCAGCGCCACGTCGGTCGAACAGGTGGCGGAGCTGGCCAGCGCTACCCGGCTGACGCTGACGCCTCGGGAGATTGAACAACTGAATACCGCCAGCGCCTGATCGACGGGCGTACGCTGCTGTGGCGGCGTGGTATGACAGGGCGGGGAGCCGGTATCGGTTCCCTGCCCTGTTCGTTTTGGTCTTTATCAGATTTGAATGCGTGCCCAGGCTGCCGTGTCCTGCATGATGGGGGGACAGCTTAGTAAGTCAGCGTGATCGTTACGGTATCGGTTAAGTCCCTGCCGGCATCGGCGCCATCTGCCGCCGGTTGCCGAGATCGTTCGTGCCGCATCAGATTGATGCTGTAAGGGGGATTTTGGGTGCGCTGTACGGCGATGATGTTGCTGCTGACGGACGTGAATGCCGAAGGGAAGGCGGCCGAACCGAAATCGACATCCGGTGCGCTGATAATCAAACAGTCCTTCATCACCACCATATTTACCGCCAGCGTGCCGTCAGCGGGGGAATAATCCGGCACTTCATCAATAATAATGCGATAGGCTGTTTGCTGGCCGGCAGGCGGCGTGGTGAGCCTCATCACCGGATTAATTGCCGTTTTGCCGCTGGAATGGGGGTAAAGGACGGGCTGGCGATGACGTCATTTGGGTCATGATAAACATCGTGATTATTTTCCTGATGCCAGGCTACAACCTGTATCTGTAATTTTGTATCCTGGTGCGATTTATTTCCCAGCCAGACGGTGGTGCTGCGTTGGTTGGCTTCAATGGTTTGATAAATCGGCCAGACCGGCATGGGAGATAAACATTAAAACAAGCAGGAAAATTATTGTCGTCCGTTTCACATTTTCTCTAATTCAATATGAAATGGTTACCGTCATCTTATTCGTATCGGTACCTATGACGGGTTGCTGAGCTTGTCTAAATAACCAGTCATAAACGATATGCCACTGTATTTTTTTCCGGAAATGAACTCACGCTATATGTCAACGTGCTGTTTCACCAGATAGCGGAATAATTGGTATCCTGATAAAGCTGGTAGGCAATTTTATCTGCGGTATTCGTGTTTTTCAGATAGCGAGCAGAACTGCCGCCGCTATTTTAGTCGTAATCAAGCGTGATAGTCATGGACGAGTCTGGCGTACAGGTCACCACAATCGATCCGGCTCCTTCACCGCCTGCGGCATGGCGATTATTCGGGATTTCCGTATGCATTCCGAAATCAATCGTTCCCAGATCGCCGGAATAGAAGCCCATCGTGGTACCGAAGGCACAACCGGCAATGATGGTGGCGAAAACGTTAATGGTGGCCGTTCTGGTCTTGCTGACGGCATCAACCATCAGAAATAACTTCGCTGACCTATCCACTCGCAGTTAAAAAATATGGCTACCAGAAAAGCGTGGCGACAACGGTGTTGGTATAGGTTCCTATCGCTGGACTGGCGTTGCTTTGATCTCCCGGCAGTATTCAACCATAAACCGTAATATCCTGTGCGGTACCATTGGCGTTAATCTGTACGCTGCCGCCAATGGTTATTTCATTGGTGCGCGCGCTGTCTGAATATAAGCGATAGGGAATTTTGGTGGTTCTGCCGTCGCTGGAAACGCTGCGTAGTGCGCCGCTGGAATATAATCCACCGTCAGATGCGGAGCCGGACTTAACCCTGCTCTGCATCTGACGGTGGCGCTGCCAGTGGATGCCGAACCGGCTATACTGGCGCCTACGTTATTTTCTTTCATGTTAGCTGTGACCTCATTTGAATAACATCGACATATTACGGTGTACTTTCATCTGTGCATATTCACAGAGATTTAAAAGTTTTAATGTTAAATCTATTTCCTTCTGATGTGTTTACCCTGAAATTTGGATGTCAGAATGATATGGTTTTTATATGCTGTATATTTTCTCCATTGTCTTCACTCTTGATGACGACTCTTCTCATTCGTTCACCGGGACACTTTTAAAATCAGAAGTTAATGAGATTATCCGATGAGTTAATAAAGTCGATGTGTCTATTTTTTCAATCGAAAAACGTTGTCTTTAAAATTCAGTATTAAGACTGACAGCCAGTCTGCAATCCTGAGAGGGGAAAGTGAAAAAAAATCCGTTTTTCGATGACAGGAAACATCATTTTTTTGTGTCATTTTTGTCGCTTACTTAAGTAAGCATGGTATCGCTATATTTATCGGTTTATCTCTGTGAACGAAGACGTTGCATTTGCTGAGTAACATACCACTCGCCTGGTATCGCTATAACATTCATATCATTGATTTATTCTATGAGGGGAAAGCGAAATCCTCGGGGTAGGATAACGTTATTGATGGGAAGTATTGATTTGTGGAAATAAAAAACAGTCTCTGTAAAACAGAGACTGTTTTCTGTGGAAGTGACAGCAACCTTATGGAGATTACCGCACTTCTTGTAAGTGCAATCTCAGCGGCAATTAAGCCTGAGGCTGAGTCACTACGTCTTTGATACCTTTTACTTCGATCTCTACGCGACGATCCGGTGCCAGGCAATCGATCAGTGCAGCGCGAGCTTTCACGTTAGTGCAGGTAGAACCGCTAACCGGGTTAGCTTTACCCATACCGCGAGCAGAGATCTTGTTAGCCGGGATACCTTTGTGAACCAGGTAATCAACAACGGTCTGTGCACGTTTGGTGGACAGAGTCTGGTTGTACTGGTCGGAACCCAGACGGTCGGTGAAGCCCAGAACCACTACGGAACCGTCTTTCGGATCCAGAGTGCTCAGCTGAGAGTACAGCTGGTCCAGAGAACGCTGACCTTCCGGTTTCAGAGTTGCTTTGTTGAAGTTGAACAGTACGTCAGACTTCAGAGTGAAGCGTTTGGTCTGAACAACCGGAGCCGGGGCCGGAGTCGGGGCCGGAGCTGGAGCAATAACCGGAGCCGGAGCAGCAGTTTCCTGACCGAAACGGTAAGAAACGCCCACGCTCAGCAGGCCATTGTCCGGACGACCGCCAACGGTGGACGCGTCGCCGATGTTGTTCACCCACTGGTAATCCAGACGGGTTGCCCAGTTTTTGGTGATAGCGTATTCAACACCCACAGCTGCCAGCGGAGAAACGCCGGTGTCGTGGTCGTTCAGGCCGGAATTGTCGTGGCTGTCTGCACGCCATACAAAACCACCCAGACGGGTGTAGATGTCCAGATCGTCAACGATCGGATAGCTCAGTTTAGCTGCCAGCTGAACGCCTTGAGCTTTGAAGCTGCCCTGGTTGCCGCCGTTATACTTCATACGGCCCAGCCAGTCGTAGCCCATTTCAAAACCCAGGTACGGGTTAGCCTGATAACCGCCGAATGCGCCAGCACCCAGTTGGCTCTGCGCAGCGTTAGTCACGTTGTAACCATTGCCGTTCAGGCCGGTATCGTGGTACTGGGACCAACCCAGTTTACCACCTGCGTACCAGGTGTTATCGTTCGGTGCGGCTTGTGCTACGGTAGCAAAGCCAGCCAGTGCCACTGCAATCGCGATAGCTGTTTTTTTCATTTTACGCCTCATTATCATCCAAATCGGCAATTAACTCTGAAAGCTAATCAGCCTTTGGTTAAAATCCTTTCTCGGAGATATTGCCCTTGGTCTAATTACTTGCTGCCAGTGAACTGACGTTATGAAAGGGCAACTCCAGCGAGCTAAAGTCTACAACGTGGTGAGAAAGTTACAAGTATGATGTGACAGACACCATGAAAAAATCAGTCGTTCATACATAATTACTAACAAATAATGGACGATTTTGTCAGATTAACCAGATGTCTCTTGATATTAACACTTCGCAATAACATCCCGGGCACTGTATTTCCGGGGGCTACGGGTAGCCTGCTACATCCCTGTAAGAAAAGTCCTAATATTCATTTAATGATACAATCTTGAGTGAATTTTTAGTGTGGAAAATGGTCTTGTGATTGTTTTTTCCTCTGGACGCATAATAAATCCATAGGTATTTCCATGCTGTGCCGCTCTTTGCAACCGCATTTTTTGTTCATCATCCAGCTCATTTGGCAGCCAGCACAATACGACGCTGTAATTACCCGTCAGTAATGCTTTCTCCATTGCGTCAACGGTAGATACCGGATTGATGCGATGCAGTTCAATCATTTTCTCCAGCGGCAATCCTGCCTGTTGCAGCCACAAGCGGCTGAGTTTCTGCTGTGGGGAAAGCCAGAGCAACCAGCGCGACTGCGATCCCAGTTGCTGTAATAAAGGAAGCAACAGCGGCGTCAGCATGGGATGATCATCACCATAGACGATTTCGCTGATGAACCCGCTGGAGGCGGTTTTCGGCATCGCGTTATGACCCAGGTGTGACGAGTGGCAGACATGGCGGGAACGGATGGTTTGAGTACGCATGATTTCTTTACCTCACAGCATTACTGTATGTGTGTACAGTATCTTTTGTGTGAGCAAAGATCAACCGGAATTTCTGAAAGCGCTTCGCATAATCGTTATGTCGCTGCCTGCATAACATTTTTTGTATTTGAAGACGCAGTTTTGCTGTGTTTAATTAATTGTTCCAGTTACGGATGTCTCTGGTAAACAGGAAAAAACGTTCAATACAAGGAAAAAGTAATGAAAGGACTATGCGAAAAAAGGATTTTGCAGGCGAAATCAGTGTTTGCTCCGCTGGGAAATATTCTCTCCCGATCTCAGTTCGGCGGTTATAGCATTGCGGCGGACGGCGTGATTTTTGCGCTTGTTTCCAGCGGAGAACTCTATTTGCGTGCGGCACAGCATAACGAGGACTTTTTCCTTGACCGGCAGACGCCCAAACTGATTTATACCAAACGCGGCCTGCCGGTACCGCTTAATTACTATCTGGTGGGTGAGGTGCTCTGGCGGGATGAGCCGGGGCTGCTGGAACTGGCATCGCAGTCTCTTCAGGGCGCCCGGCAGGATAAAGCCGCCAAAAAACGCTGCATCAGGCTGAAAGACCTGCCGAATATCAATCACGATCTGGAACGGCTGCTCTGGAAGGTGGGGATTAGAAACATCGATGAATTGCACCGACTCGGAGCGAAAACCAGCTATCTTAAGCTGCGTTCCGTCAGCCAGAACCTGAGTGTTAATGTGTTGCTGGCGCTGGCCGGCGCCATCTGTGGCGTCCATCAGGCCGCGCTGCCGCAAGGCATGCGCAGCGAACTGATTGAATGGTTCGAGAGCACGAGCCCACGTGCTTTCAGGCCTCCCCGGCTCAATTAGTGCATCGAGGTCTGTTGTCGATTCTCTTCGGCAATCATCTGGTTTTTTAGCTGCGTCAGTTCCGGCAGCAGGCCAATGATTAGATTAACCTGTTGTAATACCAGCTGTTCTTTACTGTCCTGCTCTGGTGACTGGGCATGGATGCGGTTTTTCAGCGCCTCCAGTTCTCTGTCCAGCGCGGCCTGGTCGCCATTGTCCTGGTGCAGGGCGTCGTCGACGTAACAGACGGCATCATTCAGCAATTGCAGGGTTTCGGCCGATCGGATGTGCTCGCGGTGCGCGCCCAGAGTGGAGATATACCCCAACAGGGTGTGATTGAGGCACATCAATCTGAAGGCGTTTTCCAGCGTGTTCGGTCGGGCATGCGGTTCGGCGGACATATTGGACACCACCGAAGCCAGCTCCGCGTCGCTGTTGTGGGCGTCGCGACGGGCAATACGATAAGGAAGCCCGTTGTCTTTGCCCTGATGATACTGAACCATGATGGCGTCGAGATAACGGCAATTATTGTTCATGGCCTTGTCGATCACCGCAGGCAAACCGCGAAATTTCCAGTCCGGCCAGATAAAGCTGACCGCCGCCCAGGCAATGCCGCAGCCCAGCAACGTATCGACCACTCTGGGAATGGCGACCTCCAGTCCTTCGCCCAGCAGATTAAAACACATCAACACCAGCAGGGTGATAAACAGCGTGGCCTGCGCATATTGCACGGTACGGAAGGCGAAAAACAGTACGCCGCTGATGACAATCAGCGCCAGTTGCCCTTCCAGCGACGGAACGATATACAGCAGCGGTACGCCGATGAGCACACCGCCCAGCGTGCCGACAATACGCAGCGCCAGGCGCCGTCGAGTGGCGTTGTAGTTCGGCTGACAGACAAACAGACTGGTCAGCAGAATCCAGTAGCCGTGGTGCAAACCGGCCAGTTGAATAATGGCGTACCCGATGCATAGCACCAGCGACATGCGTACCGCGTGACGGAACAGCGACGACTGCGGCGTAAGATGGCGGTTGAGACGCAGCCTGATATCGCTCCAGCCGGCGATTTTATCATCCGATAACCGGTTTTCTGCCGGGAGATGGTGATTATGGCGTTCGAGCGTCTGTTCGGACTGAATATTGATTAACTGGGCGTCAATCGCGCGCAGATTATTGAGCAGATGGCGTAATGCCTTGATGGATAAGGTTTCCGCGCCCTGAAAAGCCAGCCTGTCGATAGCGGCGTCCAGATGGGAGAAGGCGCGCTCGATACGGTAGTCATGCAGGTATTTTTGCTGCAGCAAAATGGACTGCGAAACTTGCTGGCAGGCGCGGGACAACATGAACAGCAAGCGCTGGAACCGAAAAGGCACGTCGCTGTAGCGTAGCGTGTGGCGCAGTTGTTCATACTGGATATGCGCCGAGCTGGCTCGTTCGTGGATATCCTGCGCGACAAAATAATAGTGCAGCGTGCGTCGGGTGCCGCGCTGGCCACGATCGCCGCGCAGCCGCGTCAGCAGCGACGCCTTGGCCTGATTGAGCGTATCGACCAACTGACCGTTGGCCATCGCTACGTCGATCAACGGCTGATCGTTGTCGTCGATATCGGGGTCGAACAGGTTGGATTTGGTTTCCAGATAGTGAGCCAGTTGCTGGTAGCAGCGGGCCAGATTGTCCTGCAGTGGCCGGATAGGGAACAGCAGGTGGCCGAGCAGCGTCAGCAGGTTATACCACAACGCGCCCAGCAACAGCAGGAACGGTTGTTGATACCAGTCGCTATAAAGCGAAATGCCCAGCATGGTATAGATGGCGATCAGCAGTGCACCGAAAGCGATGGTAGCGTAGCGTTGCCCCAGCGAGCCCAGCAGAATAAAGCTCCAGGTCGAGATCGCCAGGCCGACGATAAATAACCAGGGGTACGGGTAGAGCAGTTCGATCGACACCGAGGCGACCAGAAAGCAGGAGAGCGTAATCAGCAGATTAAACAGACGGCCGGACAAGCGGTCATCGAGGTCGGTCAGGGCGGCGGCCACCACGCCCAGCGTCAGGGGAATAGTGCTGGTGGGCACACCCAGCCACCAGGGCAGGATCGCCACGCCGCTGAGTGCGATCAGGATCCGCAGGTTATACAGCCAACTGCTGTTGTAGATGACTCGACGCAGGTTGGTCGAAACGCTCAGTTGCACGATGATGGTCCGTTGCGGTTACTGATAACGCCGGCGGGCGTTGGCTTCTCTGGCGGCTTGCGCCTCTTCCACCGACACCACGCGACGCCCCACCGGCCAGAGGGCGATGGCGGCAATCTTGAAATTGGCGATCCCAACCGGAATGCCGATGATCGTCAGGCACTGGGCGATGCCGCTGACGATGTGCGACAGGCACAGCCACCAGCCGAAAACGATCAGCCAGAAGACATTCAGCAGGGTGCCGCCGGCATTGAGCAGCGAACTTTTTTGCTCCGGCCGCAGCTCATCGACATGGATGGCCTCGTTGCCGTATGGCAGCAGAGAAAGTTTGGTAATTTCCCAGCATGAGCGGGTCAGCGGCAGGGTAAATACCAGCACAATGCTGACGACGGTGGCCAGCAGCCAGGCGAGCGTCGTGAAAAAACCGCCCAGCACGAAATTCAGGATATTGAGTACGGCTCGCATGATATGACTACCCTCGGTCAAACCCTATGATGGGAAACGAATTATCACATTATTAGCCGGGTTATTCTAACGTGTTTTTCTGGCTAGAGCGCGAAGTCGGATAGCGGTTACACTACAACTTTGAACATTTCTTCTGAAAATGGCGCAGGGCTCATGGAACTGAAATCGACCGCGTTGGGTAAGCATCTGGCGCAGCATCCCTACAACCGTGTGCAATTGCTGAATGCCGGCGTCAATGTCAGCGGTGATCGGCATGAATATCTCATTCCGTTTAATCAGTTACTGGCGATTCGCTGCAAGAAAGGGTTGATCTGGGGCGAGCTGGAATTCGAGTTGCCGGAAAACAAGGTGGTGCGCCTGCACGGTACGGAGTGGCAGGAGACCCAGCAGTTTTTTCGTCATCTGTTCAAGTCCTGGCAGAGCTGGAGCCAGGAGATGAGCGATGTCTGCAAAGACGTATTGCAACAGTTGGTGGACGCAATTGCGGAGCAGGAAACGGCGGATGGCTGGTTCAGCCGTCAGACGCTGACGCGCGTGCAGCAGGATATCCGGGCGGGGTTTGCCGCGCTGCCGTTGCCGCTGGCGCGTCTGGACGAATTTGAACATTGCCGGGACAACTATCAGCGTTGTCTGCGCTGGTTGGAGCAGGGGGACGCATTGCGCCAGCAAGCTAACCAGCGCTGGACGGAAACGATTCTGGCGGAGCAGAAAACGTTTTTCGATACGGTGGAAAGTTCGCCGCTGAATCCCAGCCAGTGTCAGGCGGTGGTGAATGGCGAAAACGCCGTGCTGGTGCTGGCCGGCGCCGGCAGCGGCAAAACGTCGGTACTGGTGGCGCGTGCCGCCTGGTTACTGCATCGGGCCGAGGCGTCGGCGCCGCAGATCCTGCTGCTGGCGTTTGGGCGGCAGGCCGCGGATGAAATGAACAGTCGTATCCGTGAGCGGCTGCATAGCGACGAGGTCCAGGCCAAGACCTTCCATGCGCTGGCGCTGCACATCATTCAGCAGTGCAGCCGTAAGGCGCCGGTGATCAGCCAACTGGAAACCGACGGTGCGCACCGGCGCGCATTTCTGATCCAGCACTGGCAGCAGCAGTGTGACGAAAAGAAAACTCAGGCGAAAGGGTGGCGGCAGTGGCTGACCGAAGAACTGGAGTGGACTCTGCCTGAGGGGAATTTTTGGCAGGATGCGGCTATTGCGTCGCGGCTGGCCGGCCGGCTGGAGCGGTGGCTGGGGCTGATGCGGATGCAAGGCGGTACCCAGAGCGAAATGCTGGCGCTGGCCGATGACGAAACGCGCCCGCTGTTTCAGCAACGGTTGCGGCTAATGGCGCCATTGCTGAAAGCCTGGAAAAAAGCGTTGAAAGACGAAGGGGCGGTGGACTTTTCCGGCCTGATCCATCAGGCGGTCAACTGCCTGGACAAAGGCCGTTTTGTCAGTCCGTGGCGGCATATTCTGGTGGACGAGTTTCAGGATATTTCTCCCCAGCGCGCCCGTCTGCTGGATGCGCTGCGACGGCAAGCTCCCGATAGCAGCCTGTTTGCGGTTGGCGATGACTGGCAGGCGATCTATCGCTTCAGCGGCGCGGAACTGACGCTCACCACCGCATTTGAACAGCACTTTGGCGAAGGCGCGCAGTGCGTGCTGGATACCACTTACCGCTTTAATCACCGTATCGGGGATATTGCCAGCCGCTTCATTCAACAAAACCCGGCCCAACTGAAAAAAGCACTCAATAGCCTGCGGGACGGCAATAAAAAATCGGTGGTGTTGCTGGCGCAGGAACAGCTCGATGCTTTGCTGGACAAGATGAGCGGGTATGTGACAGCGGAAGCGCGCATTCTGGTGCTGGCGCGTTATCACCATTTGCGGCCTGATATGCTGGAAAAGGCGCAGACCCGCTGGCCGCATTTGCATCTTGATTTCATGACTATTCATGCCAGCAAGGGGCAGCAGGCGGACTATGTGATTGTGCTGGGGCTGCATGAAGGGCGTGACGGTTTCCCCGCGCCGCCGCGTGAATCGGTGCTGGAAGCGGTACTGTTGCCGCGGCCGGAGCCTTTCCCGGATGCGGAAGAGCGCCGATTGTTATATGTGGCGTTGACCCGGGCGAAACATCAGGTGTGGCTGCTGTACGATCGTGATGAGCCCTCGGTGTTTGTGGACGATTTGCATCAGTTGGGCGTACCGATGCAGCGTAAACCGGGCTAACGGCAACGTCGTCTGTTTACCTTCGGAAGGGAAAACTGGCCGGGCAGCCGGCCAGTTCTGGCGTAAAAACGGCGGTTACTTCAAACGGCCCTGAAGATAGCGCTGGTAATCCGGAATCGTGACGGAAACCGGCTGGCGGAACAGGGTGGAGTTAATCAGGAAGTCTGCTGTGGAGCGGTTGGTGGCGACCGGAATATTCCACACCGTTGCCAGGCGCAACAGCGCTTTGACATCGGGGTCATGCGGCACGGCGTTCAGCGGATCCCAGAAAAAAATCAGCATGTCGATTTTCTCCTCGGAGATCAGGGCGCCCACCTGCTGATCACCGCCCATCGGCCCACTTAACATGCTTCTGACCGGCAGGCCGGTATGCAGTTGAATCAGGTTGCCTGTGGTGCCGGTCGCATACAAATGGTGTTCCGCCAGTTGGGTTTTGTTGGCGCTAACCCACTCCAGCAGGGATTCTTTACAGTGATCATGCGCAACCAGAGCAATGTGCTTATGCACCTCGATTGTGCGGGTGGTGTACTCCATGGCGACATCCTTCGAACAGTATAGTTTTTACAGATTACGGAAACACGGTTTCAGTGGAAAGCGGCAGACTGAAAAAATGCGAGCATCTTTCCAAAAACAGCGTTTTTTGCCTGTAAAATCAGCATGCTTAGTGGGCTTCTCTTTCCTTCGCCCATTCCAGAAATCGCTGGCGCGTTCCTTTGTCGGCTTGCTGAAACCAGTACTGCATGATGCCGAGCGGATCCAGCGGATTGGCTGGCGTGTTGGTAGTGGCGGAAGTCTTCGCGGGGGATTGCAGCGCGAAGGTGATGACAGCTGCCGGTTGGCTCGAACGGTTGTAGTCAGCCATGCGTTTTTCGATTTCACCGGACAATTCCACTTCGCCGGCGCGCAACACATCGGTGCGGATCGGGATGGGCAGATTTTTGCTGTCCACCAGTTGATAATCGGGTGACTGGCTGAAATCCCGCTGCGCATTCGGGCTTTCCAGGTCCGGAAGGCGGATGGAAACTTCGTTGAGGTTGTGTGCGTCGAATACGGCAATCAGACCGGGCGAGCGATAGGTTTGTTTTGTCCCGGCGGATGATCCAACCGTTCGCAGCGCCTGAAAAACGATTTGATGATACCCCTTTTCCAGTTCGAGGCTGTCTGCGCCGTTGAGCAGCGAACCGGAGACCTTTTTCCCATCGACCATCATCAGCTCAATATCGGGCCTGAGTTTCAGCGTCGTCGCCATCGCCAGAGAACTGAGCGTGAGCAACCACAGCGTGGCGGCGATAGCGGGAATTGTTTTCATACATGCCTCATTACGGATCTGATCGCCGTATTGTTCAGTAATGGACAGAATGTGTCAAAATTTAAAAAATGAAATATTTGGTTATTAATGCGTAATAAGGTAGCACGACGCGCTTGTGGTGAGCCTGCCGATGGATTTTACCGGCACGACATATCGGCGCTGGTATTCTGCGTTACACTGATAACAGGCAGCGCCTGACGCCTTCGGGTTTTCCGGCATCATGTCTGAGAGCGGGCGTTCATCGGGTCAACGGTCACGGAGTCAACCATGCAAGACAGCGATATTAAAGCGGTACTGAACCAGGTGAAAACCATTGCGCTGGTCGGGGCTAGCGAGAACCCTTCGCGCCCCAGTTACGGAGTGATGGCTTATCTGCTTGGGCAGGGATACCGGGTGATTCCGGTCAGCCCGCGTCTGGCGGGGCAAACCCTGTTGGGGCAAGCCTCCTATGCGTCACTGAGCGATATTCCGGAACCGATTGATATGGTCGATGTCTTTCGCCAGCCGGACGCCGCGTTTGAAGTCGCACAGGACGCGGTAGCTATCGGTGCGCGGGTGCTGTGGCTGCAAATCGGCGTCATCAATGAAGCCGCGGCGGTACTGGCGCATGATGCGGGACTGACGGTAGTGATGGATCGTTGTCCGAAAATTGAAATTCCCCGATTGGGGCTGGAAAAATAAGCGGCCTGCCTCGTTTCCCGGTGGGGAGCATTTCCCGGTGGAGGCAATACTGGTGGTAAACGCGCGGCTGGCGGCAAACGAGCGCCGCAATCATTACATGTCAGTGCAGCAGGCGCGGGGCGCGGCGTCGGATCGTGGCGGCCAGTTCATCCAGCGATGGGTGCTCAGAAGGATTGGGGTCTTCATTGACCAGTTGCTCTTCCGCCAGATAGGTATGAATCGGGCGGCCCTGCTCATCTTCCATCACCACGTGATACCAGGGCGCCGTTCGCAGGGTATCATTGACCGCAAGCTCCTCCCATTTCGGTTGCTCAAGGGAGTATTCAGGATCAATGTCGATGACGACGCCGGGGTACCCCAGTAGTTTATGACGAATCTGCTGTCCGATGGTGAATTTACAGTTAATCATATGACCTCCCGAGAAACGTATTACGTACCCTAAATGGGGGGATGGCGCGTGGTTTTCAAGTCATCAGGTGCGGTGGCGATCTTCATCAGGACGGCTTAGCCAGTCGGTCTGTTTATTGTACTAATAATAGGCTGAACGATGGCGAAAATGCGTTAACTCTGACGTATTTTTACACTGCATTCAGTGGCGTTTGAGGGGGAATAGATGTCGACGGTATCCGTGATTGCCTGGGTTTACGGAATGGTGCAAGGGGTGGGATTTCGTTATCACACCCAGTTGCAGGCTCGCCAGTTGGGGGTACGCGGCTACGTCAGAAACTGCGATGACGGCAGCGTGGAGGTGGTCGCCAGCGGCGAGACGCATGCCGTAGAGCAACTGGTGGCCTGGCTAAAGCAAGGAGGGCCGCGCCATGCCCGGGTGGACAAGGTGCTGATGGAGCCGCACCCCGCCACCGATGAGCGCGATTTTACTATTCGCTATTGAACCCGCGCCTGAATATTCAGATGCATTTCACCGGTTTCGGCAGCCCGGCAATTTTGGTCGCCTGTTTGGCTGGGCCCTTGGGAAACAGGCGGTAGAGATAGCGGCTGTTGCCTTTCTCCTCGCCGTATTTCTGGGCCATCGCTTTAACCAGCATACGGATGGCGGGCGAGGTATTGAATTCGATGTAGAATGCCCTGACAAAGCGCACGACTTCCCAGTGCGCATCAGTGAGCGTGATGCCTTCCTGTTCCGCCAGCATGGGGGCCATGCCTTCCTGCCAGTCGCTGCTGTCTTTCAAATATCCCTGGGCATCGGTATCGATGACCCGGTCTTCAAACACTAACATATTGCCTCGGTATGACGTGAAAACACGCCTAGTCTAGCAAACTTTGCCGCGCACACAGAAGATGGCGCAAGGTGCTGTTTGAAACGTACCCTGCGGTCTTCATGCTCGCAAAAAAACGACAAGGCGCCCGAAGGCGCCTTGTCTGGAGGAGTCCGATGTCAGCGTCCGATTACTCTCGTGACATCCCCAACAGGCTCAGCAGGCTGACAAACAGGTTGTAGATGGAAACATACAGGCTGACTGTCGCACGAATGTAGTTGGTTTCGCCGCCGTGGACGATGTTGCTGGTTTCCCACAGAATCGCACCGGCGGAGAACAGGATAAACATCGCGCTGATAGCCAGATGCAGCCCCGGCAGATTCAGGAACAGGTTGGCAATCGTCGCCACCAGCAGCACCACGAAGCCAGCCATCAGCATGCCGGACAGGAAAGACATGTCCTTGCGGGTGGTCAGCACGTAGGCGGAGCAGCAGAAGAACACCAGTGCCGTGCCGCCCAGCGCCAGCATGATGATGTCGCTGGCGCCGGCAGCGATAAGCGTGCTCAGCAATGGGCCGAGGGTATAGCCCATAAAGCCGGTCAGTGCGAACGCGGCCAGAATACCCGCCGGGCGGTCCGCCAGACGATATGTCAGGAACATCAGGCCGTAAAAGCCGACCAGCGTCAGGATCAGACCCGGCGATGGCAGGTTCAGTACGGTGCTAAGGGTGGCGGTGACGGCGGAAAAACCCAGCGTCAGCGACAGCAGGAAATAGGTATTACGAAGTACCTTGTGGGTACTGAGTAGCGATTGCTCGCGAGTGGTGGAGGCAATAATGCGGTCCATAATAACGACTCTCTCTAGTTAAGGGGGCCATTGTTGTCTTTAAAGAGAGTAAGTAGTTGCATTATGTTATTAAAGCCGTTTTACCCTTCTTTACGCTGTTGACGATAAAAGTACACTGTTGATAATCAACGCTTGAGCCTGATGGCGATTTTGTACGCTTTCAATCGGTTGCTGCCTGTTTTTCAGGCGATTGAGCGATGTGTCGCTTTACAATATCCGGCACACTGTTTATAGTTCGCGTCGTTGCGGAGGAGTGGCCGAGTGGTTGAAGGCACCGGTCTTGAAAACCGGCGACGCGAAAGCGTTCTAGAGTTCGAATCTCTACTCCTCCGCCAAAATTCTTAACGGGCCAGCATTATGCTGGCCCGTTTTCGTTTGCGCCGATGTTCCAGTCTTCGAGCCCGCTTCCAAATTTCCGCTCATGTCGTTATAGCCTGCCCGGTGACGCTGTATGATAGTGCCTTGCGCTATGGGTTCTGGAGAAAAACATGCAGGTGTTAATCGTTGTTGATATGCAGAACGGGGTGTTCGCCACGCCGCGTTATCAGCAGGATATCGTGGTTGAGCGTATCAATCGGTTGATTGACGCGGCGGATCAGACCGTTTTCATTCAGCATGCGGACGCAGATATGCCGCCCGGCAGCGAAGCATGGCAGTTGTTGCCCTCGCTGCATCGTCCCGCGAACGCGATATCCGTCACCAAAACCGCCTGTGATGCGTTTTATCGCACTGAGTTGGCAGACACGTTGAACCGTCTTGATGTTCGGCATTTCACCGTATGTGGTTGCGCTACCGACTATTGCGTCGATGCCACCATCAAAAATGCCGCCAGCCGCGGCTACGCCCAGACGGTAGCGGGCGATGCCCATACCACGGCGGACCGTCGGGCGGTTAGTGCGGCACAATTGATTGCCCAGCATAATGATGTCTGGCGCGATTTCATCATTCCCGGCAATACGCTGCGGGTGGAAGACACCGAGGTTATCCTGCGCGCGTGGCAGGCCCCGGCCTGATGCGTGCGCTGCTTAAGGTGAACTGAGCAGATCGTTTTCAAGCCAACGCAGAATCACCTCGACGATATAGCGCTGTTCATCATCGTTCAGTGGGCGGTGCTGTTCGATGTGATGCCATTTCTCCAGACAGCCCCGGCAGCAGGTTGCGGTGGCGTGCTGAGCGATAAACACCGGATGGCCACGCATCGGGGTTTGTTTGCCGTCGTTGGCGGGCTCCGCCGGCGCCAGCCGTTGAGCGATAAAATCGGCGGCGTGAGACGCAATCAGCGTCTTGCCTTTGCTGAAGCAATAGTCGCGCTCTTTGGCGCCCAGATGAAAACGCTGGCGGAAGCGGGAGCGTGACAGCCGGGAAAACAGCTCATCAAGTGTTGTCATGCCCGAAATCTGTGGGTAATGGTCTGAGTGGGCCAAGACTACTCCCGACGCCGGGTGAGGGCAAGGTCCACAGGATAACCGTTTGTATTGTATTGGTAATATTACGGCGCAAATCCGGCGCCGCTTCACAAATACCTCAAAAACGACGTCGTGCGACCGCAAACGGGGCTACGCTTTCAATACAGCGGTGGCTAACTCAAGGGGGCATGATGTACAAGACCATTTTAGTACCCGTGGATATTGACGAAGAAGCGTTGACCCAAAAGGCGTTGTCACATGCCGTGGCTCTGGCCAGGCAGTCCGGCGCTACCGTCCACCTGTTTCATGCACTGCCTGACGCTTCGGCGTTCATGTCGGCGTACTCGTTTGGCATCAAGGAGTTTGAGAATGAGGCGGTGATCAAAGCGGATGAGAAGCTGCATACCTTGATGAAAACCATCGATTTGCCGGCGGACAAGCTGTCTCACAGTATCAGTTTCGGTATTCCGCGCGATGAAGTGTTGGAACTGGCTCAGGAAATTGAAGCCGATCTGATTGTGATTGGTTCGCGTCGCCCGAATGTGAAGACCTATCTGCTGGGGTCGAACGCTGCGGCGATCGTCCGCCATGCCCAGACATCGGTGTTGGTGGTGAGGTAAACCGGCCGGCGAGGCCCGGTGCCACGCTGGCATTAGCGGCCTCGTCTTTCAGCGTAACTGGCTGTCTTTGCTGCCGCGTCGGTTATAACCGCTGTTGACGGCCTGTTTCTTATCCAGCTTTTCCTGACACTGCACGCAGAAGCGAACACCCGGTAGCGCCAGACGGCGTGCCTGCGGGATGGCTTCGCCGCATTCCTCGCAATACTCTGCGCTGTCGCCCTGATGCAGCAGGCTGCGGGCGCGGGCGATTGCATCATCCACCGTCGCGTCGATTTGCTCCTGCACTGCACCGTCATTAGACCAGCCACTGGCCATGACGCACCTCTATTGTCAGTATGGGACCCTATTATTTTTGTGAAACCTATGTCTGTGTGAAACCTATTGCCAGCATAAAACATATGCAGCATGGAAACGCATTCTGAGTATGGCATGAAATGACGGGTGGAACGCGCGGGGGCCTAAAAAAGCATAACGTCATCCGACTACGGCACAGGGGGCAATAGCTTTCGGCATTTGTCACGACATCAACAGCATCAACAAGATGCTATTCGCGTTGGGGAGTCACGGTCGTCGAAGCGACAGCAGGTGCAACAGACTGTTCGACACGTGGTTGCTGTGTGTTCTGGTGATGGAGAAAAGCGCCGATGGCGGAATAGGCAAAACGACCAAGCAGAATAATAAAACTAATCATTAGTACAGTACGGGCTATGCGCGTACCGGATCGTCGTCGCTGACGCAGGGCTATGCGCCGTTTGTGGATAATGGTGGACATGGATGCTCTATTTCCTGTTATCGCGGACATTCGCTGTATTTTATTTAGGCACAAGCCTGCGGGATGGTCAATGTGAGTGGGGCAAAAAGCGTGGAGTGGGGTAGCCAGACGTGCTGTTGATGATGATTCTGTGAATGGTGTCACGGAAAAAAGCAAATGCACCGTAATAACAGGCCGGACAGCAAACCCGGAGGCGCTGCCGGCCTGGAAAACAATCAGACCAGTTCTTCTTCGATGTGCAATTTCCAGCCGCTAACGTCTTCCCAGTATTGCTGTTCTCGTTCCAGATCAAGCTGTACCAGCATGTTCTGGTTGAAGAACCCGTGCGGGAAGATCAGCGTCCACGCCGTTTCGCTGGCGATAAGACGTAGCGTTTTCGGCGTGGTGGTCGCCTGACGCTGGTTGTTCAGCAGGGTGGCGAGGCGCAACAGTTGCACCATCGGCAGGTACTGCTTCTTTTTGAACAGGTTGAAACGCGGCAACTCTTCCAGCTTGACGGCCTTGCGATGCAACCGCACCGTCAGGGCCAGCAACTGCTGCTGCTCCTGATTGAAGCCCGGCAGGTTGGTGTTTTGCAGAATATAGGCCGAATGGCGATGCATACCGCTATGGTTGATGCCCAGCCCTACCTCATGCAGCATGGCCGACCATTTCAGCAACGCTTCCAGTTGCGGATGCACCAGCGACGGGTTCTGCTGCGCCCATTGGGCATAAAGCTGTTCAGCGGTTTCCCGCACGCGTTTAGCCTGCTCCCGGTCGATATTGTAGTGGCTGGCCAGACTTTGCGCGGTACGGATACGGATATCCTGATGGCGGAAGCGGCCTTCCATTTCGTACAACACCCCCTCGCGCAAAGCGCCGTCCGACAGGCGGAGCTCCTTGATCGCGAGCGCGTCAAACACGCCGCACAGGATGGCGAAGCCCGGCACCAGCACGCTCTGACGATCTTCGGTCAGACCGGGCAGGCTAACCGCACGGAAGTTTTTGAATTGCAGGATGCGCTCGCGCAGCATTTCCAGCCGTTCCGGGGTGATCAGCCCGTCCTTTTCCCCCATCGCCACCAGAATTTCACACGTGGCTTTGATGGTGCCGGAAGCGCCCAATGCATAGTCCCAGCCGTAAATACGGTATTCCCACGCCAGGGTTTCCAGCTTCTGGGCCGCCGCCAGCCGGGCGCGCCGGAAGTTGGCCTCGCTGATTTCGCCGTTGGGGAAAAACTGCTGGGCGAAGCTGACGCAACCCATGCGGCGGCTTTCCACCAGCATGGGTTCAAAGTCCTCGCCGATCACCAGTTCGGTAGAGCCGCCGCCGATGTCGATCACCAGCTTGCGGCCTTTTTCCGGCTGGGTGTGTTCCACCCCCATGAAGATCAGACGGGCTTCTTCATGGCCGGAGATGATCTCGATCGGGTAGGGGATAATCTTAGCGGCGCGGCGCAGAAAATCCTGCGCGTTGACCGCCTGCCGCAGGGCATGAGTACCAACAATCGACACGTTAGTAGCGGGAAAACCCTGCAGTCGCTCGGCAAACAGCGCCAGACAGCTCAGCCCGCGCTGGATGGACTCCTCGCTCAGCCGGTTCTGGCTGTCCAGCCCGTCGGCCAGATGCACGCGTTGTTTCAGGCGACTGAGTACCTGCAGTGCGCCATTGACGACGCGGGCGACCACCATGTGGAAACTGTTGGACCCCAGGTCGATAGCCGCGAATTCCTGGGGTTGTTCGGTATTGTGATTCGTTAAAGGCATTGGGTCAGGCCTGTTCTCCGGGTTGCTCAAGCGCCTTGATATAGTCATAGATGGCATTCTGGGCGCGTATCTTGCGCCGGTTGCCGCGGGTGACGTAGCGATTGCTCTGTTCCTTGTCTACCACACGGGTTTTTACCGTATCGCTGAACAAAATATCCAGAATGTCCAGCACCCGGCCCTTAAGCCTGTGATCAAGCACTTCCACCGCGACTTCGATACGGTAATCAATATTGCGTGTCATCCAGTCGGCGGACGACAGGAAGACCTTGTGGTCGCCGCCATTGTGGAACACATAGACGCGATCGTGCTCCAGATAGCGGTCCAGAATACTGATGACACGAATATTATCGCTGATCCCGGGGAGTTCTGGAATCAGCGAACACATGCCGCGAACCAGCAGGTTGATTTTTACCCCGGCGCTGGAAGCGGCGTACAGACGGTCTACCAGTCCTTTATCCACCAGATTATTGATTTTTAGGGTGATTTTCGCTTCCTGACCCGATTGTGCGTTAGCGATTTCCTGATCGATCATCTGATAGAGACGAGCGCGGGAATTTTGCGGCGACACCAGCAGATGGTCGAAGCTGACCGGCCGGTACGGGTTTTCAATGAAGTTGAACACCCGGCGCACTTCGTTGGTGATGCGTTCGTCGGCGGTGAGCAGCGAGTAATCGGTGTACAGGCGCGCGGTTTTCTCATTGAAGTTGCCGGTGCCGATGTGGGCATAGCGCACGATGTTGTCCCCTTCCTTGCGGGAAATCAGGAACAGTTTGGCGTGAATCTTCAACCCCGGCACCGAGAAGATAACGTGAACGCCCGCTTCCGTCAGCCGTTTGGCCCAGTGAATGTTGGCTTCTTCGTCAAAGCGCGCCTGCAGTTCCACCACCACCGTGACCTTTTTGCCGTTGTGGGCGGCGTGGATCATCGAGTTGATGATGCGGGAATCTTTCGCCACGCGGTAGATATTGATCCTGATCGATAACACGCTCGGGTCGAAAGAGGCCTGACGCAGCAGTTCCAGCACATGCTCGAAAGTATGGTACGGATAGTAAAGCAGCACGTCGCGGTGACGGATGGCGTCAAACCCGTTGCGGAACTGGCTGAACCAGCTATGGCGCAAACGCGGCAGCGGCTTGTTGACCAGATTGGCGCGGCCGATATTCGGGAAACCGATGAAGTCTTTGAAATTGTGATAGCGGCCGCCGGGGATCACCGAGTCGTAGGAGGAGATATCCAGCTTGTTCAGCAGGCACTCCACCATCGCGTCCGGCATATCGCGCTGATAGACGAAGCGCACCGGCTTGGCGGTCAGACGCTGCTTCAGGCTGGAGGACATCAGTTCCAGCAGACTCGATTCCATTTCGGTGACCAGATCGTATTCGGCGTCGCGGGTCATTTTCATCGAGTAGGCATTGAGCGCGTCGAAATCGAAAAAGCCGCGGAAAATATCGTCCAGACAATAGCGCAGAATATTGTCGATTAGAATCATGGTCTTGCGGCGGTGCGGCGCTTCCGGCGGAAGGTCGACGAAACGCGGCACTTTGTCGGACGGGATTTCCAGCAGCGCGTAATCGGTCTTCTCGCCCCGGATGATTTCCACCGCCAGATAGGTGTAATCGTCTTTCAGAAATTCCACCAGATTGGTTTCCGGCAGAATCAGAATCGGCGTGATATGCGGGCGCAGATTTTGCCGGAAGTACTCGCGCAACCAGATTTGCTGGTTGGGGGAAACCTGACGCTCGTTCACCAGAAAGATCTGGTTGCGGGCCATTTCCAGCAGCAGTTCGTTGTACAGATTGTCGAACAGTTGGTCGGTTTTCAGTACCCGGGTCTGAATTTTGCCGAGCAAATGGCGCAGTTCGCCGGCGGAGCCTTGTTCTTCGTTGATCAGGATGCGGCGCTTCAGGTCGGCAAAGCGAACTTTGTAGAACTCGTCCAGATTGTTGGAATAGATGCCGAGAAACCGCATCCGTTCGATTAACGGATTGGTTTTGTCCGCCGCTTCCTGCAACACACGCTCATTAAAGGATAACCAACTCAACTCTTTTTCTATGTAGAGTTTGTCCTGACTCATTGTCGCTCCGTTACACTATTTTGACTTAAGTGTAGCTAATATCCACGTTCATTATGGCGCGCAAATGACGATAAAAGCGAATGCGCGTATCGACTTACCATTGTCATATTACAGGCGTAAAGGCAACATATGTTACCCCGTCAGTGACGGGGAATTTAACTTCCTCTTCATTTACGCAAGGGGACGGACAGATTCACGACACGGCAGGAACAACGGCGACGCATGGCAGACACAGGCAATTTACCTTACCGGGACAGGCAGCGGGCGTTTATCGACCGGCTGACGCGACGGATTGTGGTGGGGAGCGGGTGGCTGGTGTTGCTGGCGCTGCTGCTGATCTTTTTCTATCTGTTGTATGTGGTGATCCCGCTGTTTTCCTCCGCGTCGATTCGGCCGCTGGCGCCGGTGGCGGTCGATACCCGCGAGCCGGCGCTGGCGCTCGGCATCAACGACAACGGGCGCTGGGCTTTCCGGGTGGATACGGCCGGTTACGGCGAATTCATCGCGCTTGAACGCGGTCAGTCCGTAGCGCGCGTGCCATTAGCGCCGTCGGTAGCGCTGGCGGCGATGAGCGTCGGTGAGCGCCCGCTACTGGTCATGGGGCAGGCTGACGGCGCGCTGAGCGTGGTGCGTCCGGAAATGCCGCTGTCCGGCGCTGGCGCGCCGCAGTGGCGATATCCGCTGGGTGAGCGCCCGCTTCTGCTGGCCGGCTCGCTGCCGCCGCTGCGGCAATTGGCGGTCGCCGAGTCAGGCGATGTGCTGCGGGTGGCGATGATTGGCGGCGATAACCTGTTGCAGCTCTATTCGCTGACGGCCGCCGGCGCACAGTCCGTCGGGCAGGCCACGCTGACCGAACCGGCAGAACAACTGCTGCTGACGCCGGACGGGCAACAGCTCTATACCCTGAACGGCAATCGTCTGACGGTATGGCAACACGGTGAGCAAGCGCTTACCGCTCGCGAAACGGTGACGTTGCCGGGAACGGCGCCTTTGTCGTTATCACTGCTGGCGGGCGGCCATTCGTTGCTGGTGAAGTCCGCCGATGGGCGGGTCAGCCAGTGGTTCGATACCCCGGCGGCGCAAGGGCCGCGTCTGAGTGAGATTCGTACTTTCCCCACGGTAGGACGGCAGTTGCAACTGGTGATCGAACCGCGTCGCCGCGTTTTCGCCACCCTCGACCCACAGGGGCATTTCTCGCTGTTCGCCAGCAAACAATCCGGCGAGCTGATGAGCGCCTTGCTGGCGCCGCAGGCCAGACTGGCGGCGTTTTCTCCCCGCGGGCGGGCGCTGCTGGTGGAAACGGACGCGGGCTGGCAACCCTATCAGTTGGATAACGCCTACCCGGATATCGGCTGGCGCGGGCTATGGCAGAAACTCTGGTATGAAAACTATCCCGAACCTGATTATGTCTGGCAGCCGACTGCCGCCGACGACAGTTATCAGGCCAAATTCAGTCTGGTCCCGTTGTTGACCGGCACCTTCAAAGCCGCCCTCTACGCCATGCTGTTCGCCGCGCCGCTGGCGCTGGCCGCCGCGATTTACACCGCCTGCTTCATGGCGCCGGCGCTACGGCGCTGGGTTAAACCCGCGATGGAAATCATGGGCGCGTTGCCGACGGTGGTGATCGGGTTGATTGCCGCGCTCTGGCTGGCGCCGCACATGGCCGCCTATCTGGCCGCCATTCTGCTGCTGCCGCCGCTGTGGGTGCTGGCCGTGCTGGGATGCGGTTGGTTGCTGGAGCAATTGCCCGGGCGCTGGCGACGCGGCGTGTCGACGGGCTGGGATGCATTACTGCTGATACCGGCGATGTTGTTGATGTTGGCGCTGGCCTGCTGGCTGGGGCTGTGGCTGGAAATGCGCCTGCTGGGGCAGCCGCTCTGGCAGTGGATGGGCGATCATTTCAGCCAGCGTAATACGCTGGTGGCCGGGGTGGCGTTGGGGTTTGCGCTGATCCCGCTGATTTTTTCGCTGGCGGAGGATGCGCTGTTCAGCGTGCCGGCGCGGCTGAGTCAGGGGTCGCTGGCGCTGGGGGCGACGGCGTGGCAAACGCTGTGGCGGGTGGTGTTGCCGTCGGCCAGTTCCGGTATTT
This sequence comes from Dickeya sp. Secpp 1600, assembly GCF_003049805.1. Taxonomy (NCBI): domain Bacteria; kingdom Pseudomonadati; phylum Pseudomonadota; class Gammaproteobacteria; order Enterobacterales; family Pectobacteriaceae; genus Dickeya; species Dickeya sp. Secpp 1600. The sequence continues at coordinate 3,635,437 of NZ_CP023484.1, read as the reverse complement.
TCGCCGCGCTGATGCTTAGCTTCGGCCGTGCGGTGGGCGAAACCATGATTGTGCTGATGGCGACCGGCAACACGCCGGTTATGAACAACAGCCTGTTTCAGGGGTTACGATCGCTGGCGGCCAATATCGCCATCGAGATGCCGGAAGCGGCGATGTCCAGCGCGCATTATCGGGTGCTGTTTTTGGCCGCGCTGGTGCTGTTTGTGTTTACCTTTGTGGTCAATTCGCTGGCGGAGGTGATTCGCCAGCGTCTGCGTCGCCGCTATCGCGATGAAGGAGAATTGTCATGAAGCGCTGGTTCGGCACCGGAACGCCCTGGGTATGGCTGACGGCATCCGCCATTACCTTCAGCCTGATTGCCATGATCGCGGTATTTGTGCTGCTGATCGGGCAGAGCGCGCGCTATCTGTGGCCGCAGCCGGTGTGGTTGTTTAGCCTGCAGGATTCGCAGGGCAGTGCGCAGCAACTGATCGGCGAACGCTACGACGCGCAGCGTCTGACCCGGCAACAACTGACGGATGCCGGCGTCGAGAATGCGCCCGCCGAAGGCGCTACCCGCTATCTGCTCAAGACCGGGTGGCGGGAGTTTTACGGCCAGAGCTTTCAGACGGTGCTGTCCACGTCGGTGACGGATGCCCGCCAGCCCGCCGACGTGCTGGCGGTGCGCCGCACCACCAACGGTATGGCCTATGGCTATCTTGACGGCATGACCGAGGACGGACAGCCGCTGGTGTCCGACAATCTGTCGTCGACGCTGCAACAACGCATTTTGCAGGTGCGGCAATTGATGGCGCGCGCCCAGACCCTGCGCCTGGGGGAGATGAACCGGGTTAATCAGCAGTTCGACGCGCTGCGGCTACAGGAAGAGAAACTGCGCCGGGAAAACCGCTTGGGCGATCAGGCGCAGGCGCGCCTCAAAGCGGAACGCACCGAGCTGGAGCGTCATTTCAACGCGCTTAACCAGCAACTGATAGCGTTCAATGCCGACATCAACCGTAGCGCCGTTCTGCTGCGGGATGCGCAAGGACAGCGGCATACCATTCCGGTCAGGATGATCGACCGGGCCTGGTACCCGAATGCGATGACAATCCCTGAAAAAGCGCAGCAGACGCTGCAGGTGCTGGGCACTATGCTGACCCGGTTCGAGCCGGACGACAGCAGCCCCGGCCAGCTGTTTCCGGCAATTTTCGGCACCGTGCTGCTGGTTATTTTGATGTCGGTTATCGTGATGCCGCTGGGGGTGGTGGCGGCGGTCTATCTGCACGAGTACGCCGACAACAACAGCCTGACGCGCTGGGTGCGGATTGCCGTGGCGAATCTGGCCGGGGTGCCGTCGATCGTTTACGGCGTGTTCGGGCTGGGATTTTTTGTTTATCTGGTAGGCGGTACGCTGGATAGCCTGTTTTACGCCGAGTCGCTGCCCAACCCGACGTTCGGCACGCCGGGGCTGCTGTGGGCGTCGCTCACGCTGGCGCTGCTGACGCTGCCGGTGGTGATTGTGTCCACCGAAGAGGGGTTGTCGCGTATTCCGGTGTCGGTGCGTCATGGCTCGCTGGCGCTGGGGGCGACCCGGGCGGAAACCCTGTGGCGCGTGGTGTTGCCGATGGCGGTGCCGGCGATGATGACCGGGCTGATTCTGGCGGTGGCGCGAGCGGCGGGGGAAACCGCGCCGCTGATGTTGGTGGGCGTGGTGAAGTCGGTGCCGGCGCTGCCGGTGGATGATATCTTTCCCTACCTGCATCTGGAGCGAAAATTCATGCACCTGGGATTCCAGATTTATGATCTGGCGTTTCAGAGCCCGGATGTGGAAGCCGCCCGTCCGCTGGTGTACACCACCGCGCTGTTGCTGGTGCTGATTGTGGTGGCGTTGAATCTGGCAGCGATCGGCATTCGCCATGTGCTGCGTGAAAAATACCGAGCGATGTCACTCTGAGTGGCGGGAGAACCGTGGTGGGAGAACCGTAGTGGGAGAAATAGTGATGGGCATGCCTAAACAGCTGGAACGACTCCCCGTGATGGACGTCCACCGGTTGACGGATGATCAAACGGCTTTGTCGGTAGACGGGCTGAATCTGTATTACGGCGACAAGCAGGCGCTGAGCGATATCTCCCTGCGTATTCCGAAACACCGCGTGACCGCGTTGATTGGGCCGTCCGGGTGCGGTAAATCCACCTTGTTGCGTTGCTTTAACCGCATGAACGACCTGATGGATACGTGCCGCATTGAAGGCGATATCCGCCTGCAGGGCATGCCCATCAACGATCCGGCGGTGGATGTGTCGACGCTGCGCCGCCGGGTCGGCATGGTATTCCAGCGCCCCAATCCATTCCCCAAATCCATCTATGAAAACGTGATTTACGGCCTGCGCCTGCAGGGCGTGAAAGAGCGGCGTACGCTGGATGAAGCGGTGGAAAATGCGCTGCGGGCCGCGGCCTTGTGGCATGAGGTGAAAGACCGGCTTGGCGACAATGCGCTGACGCTCTCCAGCGGCCAGCAGCAGCGGCTGGTGATCGCCCGCGCCATCGCCATCGAACCGGAGGTGCTGTTGCTGGATGAACCCACCTCGGCGCTCGATCCGATCTCGACGCTGGTGATCGAAGAGCTGATCGGCGCGCTGAAACGCCGCTTCACGCTGGTGCTGGTGACGCACAACATGCAGCAGGCGGCGCGGGTGTCCGATTATACGGCGTTTATTCATCATGGCCGGCTGATTGAATATAACGAAACCGACGCGCTGTTTACCGCTCCGGCCGAACGCCGTACCGAAGACTATATTACCGGTCGTTTCGGTTAAGCTGCGCCTCACGATAACGGCATGTTTTCGTGAGGCGGTTTGCTCACTACGTTATGCTGCGATACGTTCATTTGTTCATAACCTTATCTTTCAATTAAATAAAAATAACGATAAATAAACATGTTCTTCTGTGGCGACAATGACGCCAATTTTACTTATTTCCTTTATTTGATCTGGGTCAGCTTTATTTTATTTATTGCATAACCAAAATTGTTTATGCCTGTTTTTGGCTAGATGGAATTGATTAGGTGAATTACTATTTCTTTCGCAGCAATTGGCTGTACATTTAAATGGAATTGCTAGGGATGAAAAAGTCTATAAAAATGGGGTTGGCTCTGGGATTGCTTCTGGCTACAACGTCTTCTGCGTTCAGTGCGCCTGCGCCTGCTCTGAGTGGATTACGTATTAAAGTATTATCAGGGGTATATGGCGGCACCTGGCAATATGCTCCCGTTAACGCGGTTTCGATCGGGCCGGGCTACGCGGGCGGCACACTGCAGATTGCCGTTGTGGAAACCGGATATGGTGGTAATCGTATTGGTTGGATCAACGGCGAACAAAAGAAACCCGATTCGGTGAAACTGGCGTGTCTGGTGAAAGGCGAGATGACGGACAATTGCCCCAGAGGTGCCACGGGCGCGGGATGGATTGCCTATTTTAGCGCGAACTATCAGACATCAGTGACTTTCCGCTATCAATCGACATCGGCTAATTTCCCCTATAAAACCTTGAGCACGTCACTCACGATCAAGTAATTTTTTTCAAAATACCGTCTCGATAAGACTACACCTTACAGGCAGCACATACGCTGCCTGTTGTACCAACAGTTATGCTAACAGTTGTACTGACAGGTTTATATCCAGATAGGTTTACATCCTGACAGCCCGCCTCATTTACTATTTTGTCGCAGACAGTATTCGAAATCCTTACGTGTTCCATGTCAGACGTGCGTTATTATTCCATTTTATCCTGAGATTAAAGGTAGTAAACCCAAGAAAAATAAACACGCGGTAATATTTCTTTTCTAATTTGTTTTGATTTATATTTCCCGACTGGTTTTTATTTTTGTTTTATTTATATTTTCTTTTATTTTTATTTGTTTCTTAAATGATGTTGCTTATCTCATTTTTTTACTGGAGGCAATTTTTTGTGCTGATTAGTATTTCATTGCAGCAATGGGCTGCATATTTTAATGGAACCACTCAGGATGAGAATGTCTATAAAAATAGGTTTTACGCTGGGTATGGTCGTGGCGGCACTATCGCCAGTTTATGCTCAAACCTCTGATGAGCCGGTACAAACCGTCATTACCGCGCTCGATTCTCCGTTTATCGATCATCCGCTGTCAGCCGGTTCAGAACAGGACGTGTCCTCTTCCGAACATAAAGCGCTGCGCGCGCCGGCGCCGGCGTTGAGTTCAGTGCAGGTGTACGCGGTGTATTCTTCGCTGAAAGGCGGCTGGCAGGCGGTGCCGACCAATACCTTTACACTGTCAGGTTATGCGGGTGGCACCACGTTGCGCATCGCCGTGCTGGAAGTGGGGTATGGCGGTAACCGCATTGGCTGGCTGAACGGCGGGCAAACCAGCCCGTATCAGGTTAACCCCGTTTGTATTGTTAATGGTCGTTATACCGAAAGCTGCCCGGCTGGCTACACCGTTGCGGGTTGGATGGCGTATTTCAATGCAGACAATATGTCGTCGGTGGTATTCCGTTATCAATCCACATCGACCAATTTTCCGAATCGCACGCTGAGCACGTCGCTCAATATTCAGTAAGTGCCATACAACATTCAGTAAGTGCCATACAACGGGCGGCGTATGCGCTGCCTGTTGTTTTAAACAGTTTGTTTTAAACAGTTTGTTTTAAGGCGTGATTCATCAGACGGAAATAACGTACCTGAGTCGGATAAATGGGCGTATTGAGCCGCATTTTATGTGTTGGATCAAAATAATTGATACGCGTCATTAATTATCCGTGTGATTGAACCCGGCGGTGATAAAATAGCGTCGGTTTTCATTCACGCGTATTAAACGGTAGGCATTATGAGATTCAGCACCATGAGCGAAGGTGACATCATCACCGAGCTTTGTCGGCGGATAAAAGACGCGCGCATTCAGCAACGCCTGTCGCAGGTGGATTTGGCCGAGCGGGCTGGGCTTGGCATCGCCACCATCAAGCGGGCGGAAATGGGCGAGTCGATTACCCTGAGCAGCCTGCTGGCGATTCTGCGCGGGTTGAATCGCTTACATCAGCTGGAAGGCGTGCTGTTTGATACCGAAGTCGAGAATTTTAATGCGCGCCTGAATGGCGGGCAGCCGCGCGCGCCGTTGCGTATTCGTAAGAAAAACGCCGATGTCGCCGCGCCTGTGGCTGCACCGGAGTCGATGCCCAAACCGGTCGCCAGCGCGCTTGACTGGTATGTTTCCGCCGCCGAAAACAACCTGATCTGGTCCTGGCCGGATAGCGAGAAAAAACCTTCCTGAAAAAACGCCGGGCATTAACCCGGCGCGTGATTCTGTTTTAACTGCCTGTGATGAACGCTTACTCGCACTGCACCACTTTGATCGCCAGACCGCCGCGGGAGGTTTCGCGGTATTTGGCGTTCATGTCTTTACCGGTTTCGTACATGGTTTCAATCACTTTATCCAGCGAGACGCGGGGTTCGCTGGCGCGGCGGATCGCCATGCGCGCGGCGTTGATGGCTTTGACGGAGGCGATGGCGTTGCGTTCGATGCACGGTACCTGAACCTGACCGGCTACCGGGTCGCAGGTCAGCCCCAGATTGTGTTCCATACCGATCTCCGCGGCGATGCATACCTGTTCCGGGTTGGCGCCCAGCAGTTCCGCCAGACCGGCCGCCGCCATTGAGCAGGCTACGCCCACTTCGCCCTGACAACCCACTTCCGCTCCGGAAATAGACGCGTTCATCTTGAACAGAATGCCGATGGCGCCGGCCGCCAGAAAATAGCGCAGACAGGTGTCCGGCGTTACCGGCTGGATGAAACGGTCATAATACGCCAGTACCGCCGGAATGATGCCGCACGCGCCGTTGGTCGGCGCCGTCACCACCCGGCCGCCGGCGGCATTTTCTTCCGACACCGCCATGGCGAACATGTTTACCCAATCCATCGCGTCCATCGGGTCGTTGGAGAAACGGCCGTTGGTGAACAGCAGGCGGTGCAACGCCGAAGCGCGACGCGGCACCCGCAGCGGGCCGGGCAGGACGCCTTCGGTGTTCATGCCGCGATGAATGGCATTCTGCATGGTTTGCCAGACGCTGGCGAAATAGGCTTCCAGCGCGTCGCGGCCGTGCATGGCGATTTCGTTTTTCATCACCACCGCCGACAGCGACAGGCAGTTGTCGTGGCAGTGCTGTAACAATTGCCGGGCGGAATAGAACGGCCAGGGGGCGCGCTCTTCCTGCGTCATCGGCTGGCCGAAGTGCTCCTGATCGACCACGAAACCGCCGCCGATGGAGTAGTAGGTTTTGCTGTACAGCACCTTCTGGCTGGCGTCGAGCGCGCGGATCGTCATGCCGTTTTCATGCAGCGGCAGGTTCTCCGGCTGAAAGCGCAGCGCGCTGTCCAGCGGGAAGCTGACGTCATACCGCCCGTTGAGCAGCGGCAGACGGCGGGTATGCTGTACCTGTTGAATAAACGCCGGGATGGCGTCGATATTCACGCTGTCCGGCAGGTTGCCCGCCAGTCCCATAATGATGGCGATGTCGGTATGGTGGCCCTTGCCGGTCAGGGCCAGTGAGCCGTAAACATCAACGATAATGGCGTCAACCGATGAAATCAAAGACAGGCTGACCAGATCGTCCGTGAACATGTTGCCAGCTTTCATCGGGCCAACGGTATGCGAACTGGAAGGGCCGATACCAATTTTGAAAATATCAAATACGCTGACCATAGGGGGTTCCTTTCAGCTGACGCAGGCAGCCGGGCCGCCTGCGTCGGGAGGGTACGGAGGTATTACTCGAACAGGGTGTAGACGATAGCGGTGATGGCGATCAGACCCAGCAGGGTGACGAACACATTGCTCAGCGTGCCGCTGTACTGGCGCATGGCCGGCACTTTACGGATGGCGTACATCGGCATCAGGAACAGCAGACAGGCGATAACCGGGCCACCCATCGTTTCAATCATACCCAGAATGCTTGGGTTAAGGGTGGCGACCAGCCAGGTGGTGACCAGCATGAACAATGCGGTGATGCGGTTCAGTTTGGTGGTCGAGACGGTCTTGCCGCGGCTGCGCAGCATTTTCACCATCATGCCGTTAAGGCCTTCGCCGGCGCCCAGATAGTGGCCGAGGAATGACTTGGAGATAGCGATGGTGGCGATGACCGGCGCCATATACCCCATGACCGGGTTGTTAAAATGGTTAGCCAGGTAGGACAGAATCGAAATGTTCTGCGTCTTGGCTTCCATCAGCTCCGCCGGAGAGAGCGCCAGTACGCAGCTGAACACGAAGAACATCACGGTCAGCACCATCATGGTGTGGCTGCAGGCCAGAATGCGGGAGCATTTTCTCTCGGCGTTGTCGCCATACTCGCGGCGTTTGGCGACCGCGAAAGATGAAATGATCGGCGAATGGTTGAAGGAGAACACCATTACCGGAATCGCCAGCCACAGCGTCGCCAGCATGCCGTTGCCGGTGGTGCTGTTGGTCAGGGAAATATTGTGGAAGACCGTGGTATTCCAGTGAGGAATTAAATACAGCGCCAGCATCATTAATACCGCTACGAACGGATAAACCAGCACGCTCATGGCTTTTACAATCATGGCTTCGCCGAAACGGACAATAAACATCAGCCCCAGAATCAATATCAGCGACAGAATCGCCCGCGGCGGCGACGGTAAATGCAGCTGGTGAGTAATAAAGCTGTCAACGGTATTGGTAATGGCTACGCTGTAAACCAGAAGAATCGGATAAATGGCGAAAAAATAGAGCAGGGTGATTAATTTTCCCGCACCGGTGCCGAAATGTTCTTCTACCACTTCGGTAATATCTTCACCGCTTTTTTTGCCGGATAAGACAAAACGGCATAATGCGCGATGAGAATAATAGGTCATTGGAAAAGCAATAATTGCCATGATAATCAACGGAATCAGACCGCCAATACCGGCATTGATGGGCAAAAACAGCACGCCCGCCCCAATTGCCGTGCCGTACAGGCCCAGCATCCAGACGGTATCGCTTTTACGCCAGCCTGAAGCTTGCTCCAGTACCTGACTGCTGTCTTGAATTGTGCTCATGCGTGTTTCTCCTTGGTGAACACAGAGTATAAAAAATACCGTACCGGCGGCAGGCCAATACAGAGATAATTCGCAGGTGTCACACGAGACATCATGTGAATCGGGGTAATCTTTTTTGTGGCTGCATTCTATATCCTGACCGTTGAGGAATAATAGTGAGGCGATCACACAAATGAATTAAGGTCAATTATTTTAACCTCAATTAATTAAAAATAAAATATCAGGATTGATGCGTTAAATTTTTTATTTTCGACGGTATCTTTTTTGATGCGTTAATGCGGTTAATTGAGGGGGTAATAAAGCGTAAATATATTTCATGAGAAATAGCGACAGGTGAAATAAATAACCAATGAAACATATTTAATTTGGAGACGGTGAAAATAATAAACCCAATCATCATAATGTCACGTAAAAATCTTGCTTCAGGTACCGGCGAGCCGACGCCGGCCCGCCAGTATCATTAAATGACTCAGCAGCTCAGTTGCTGCTGGGCCCATACCAGCCCGGACTGATAGGCGTCCGGCAACAACGGCGCCAGTGCGCGCAGCGTCTGATTCAGCAGCGCGGCATCCGGGTGATTGAGGTTCAGGTGACCCACCTTGCGGCCCGGGCGCACCTCTTTCTCATACCAGTGCAGGTGCACCAACGGCAGCGCCAGCCAATCGATATTCACGTCGGTGCCGATCAGGTTGACCATCACCGACGGGCTGGCGACGACCGGGGCCGGTAACGGCAGGTCGAGAATCGCGCGCAGGTGCAGTTCGAACTGACTGATGGAGGCACCGTTTTGCGTCCAGTGGCCGCTATTGTGCACGCGCGGCGCCAGCTCGTTGATCAGCAGGCGATCGCCCACCACGAAGCATTCCATCGCCATCACGCCCACGTAGCCGAGACGATGCATAATTGCCGACAGCATCTGTTCCGCCTGCTGTTGCAGGTGCGGCTGCGGTTGCGGCAATGCCACGCTGGCGCGCAGGATGCCGTCTTCATGCAGGTTGCGGGTCAACGGGTAGAATACGCAGTCGCCTTTTACGTTGCGCGCGCCGACCAGCGATACCTCGCCGGAAAACGCGATGCCCTGTTCAACGATGCACTCGCCGTAGCAGTCGGCAGGCAGGCTATGCTCTTCGCCGGGACGAATACGCCACTGACCGCGGCCGTCATAACCGCCGACGCGGCGTTTAACGATCGCCAGTTCGCCCAGCGCAGCGAATACCGCCGGCCATTCCTGCGCCGAGGCCAGCAACTGCCAGGGGGCGGTGGCCAGATTCAGTTCGTCCAGCAACTGTTTTTGGGTGTAGCGATCGGCCAGACGCGGAAAAATATCACGGTTGACGAACGCCGGGTGCTGCGCCAACTGGCGGGTCAGCGCCGTTTCCGGCCAGCGTTCGATTTCAGCGGTGATGACGCTGTGTTGCACCGGCACCGATTCCGGCTCCGCATCCAGCCCGACCGGATAAACGGCGATGCCCAGCGGCTCGCCGGCCTGGCGCAACATACGGCCCAGTTGGCCGTTACCCAGTACGCAAACCGGTTTCATGCATCCTCCCGCGGATCCGGGTGGTTCAGCACCTCGTCGGTCTGCGCCTGACGCCAGGCGGCCAGACGAGAAGCCAGCTCGCGGTCGTGACGCGCCAGAATCTGCGCGGCCAGCAGGGCGGCGTTAGCGGCGCCGGCTTTGCCGATGGCCAGGGTGCCGACCGGAATGCCGCGCGGCATCTGCACAATCGAATAGAGGCTGTCGACACCGCTTAACGCGGCGCTCTGCACCGGCACGCCCAGCACCGGCACCAGGGTTTTAGCCGCCAGCATACCCGGCAGGTGAGCGGCGCCGCCCGCGCCGGCGATAATAACGTCAAAGCCATTCTGGTCCGCCTGTTCGGCGAAGCTGAACAGTTTATCCGGCGTGCGGTGCGCGGAGACGACTTCAACGTGATAGGGCAGATTCAGCGTGGTGAGGATCTCTGCAGCAAACTGCATGGTGGCCCAGTCACTCTTTGAACCCATGACAATAGCGATTTTCGCCGGGGCAGCGTTGGATGACATGCCTGTAATGCTCCTGTGGTTTGCATGACGGTGGTGATTCATGTCGATGATCGTGCATGACAGTAGATGATCGAGCATGACAGTAATCGTGCATGATGCGGTCATTGCGCGGTACAACGGCGACCTGAAACCGGAGCCGCAGGTCGCGAGGGCGTAGAGCATACCATGAGCCAGAGGGGAGGAAAACGGTTGCGTGGCGATGAAATGGGCCGTTAAGGGGGGAAATCAGTGTAAATGTCGCATTACAACGGAAATGAAATCAGACGGACGTCGTCCGCGGTCACCCGCAGCAGAGAACCTTCCTGATGCCAGGCGCCCAACACGGCGCGCTCGGCGCACACGCCGGCCTGATCGATCGGATGAATCGCCGGGCGGTGGGTATGACCGTGGATCATCAGCGTGGCCTGATGGTGCCGCAGGCGGGTCATCACTTCATCGGCGTTGACGTCCATAATGGTCATGGATTTGTGCTGGTTGGCCTGCTGGCTGGCGGCGCGCATACGGGCGGCGATGCGCAGACGAAGGGACAACGGCAGCCACAGGAAAAGCCGCTGGATAAGCGGGTTATGCACCTTGCGGCGGAAGTTCTGGTAGGCGTGATCGTCGGTGCACAGGGTATCGCCGTGCAACAGCAACGTGCGACGGCCATAGAGGTCAAGCACCGTTTCCGTGGCGAGCAACTGCAGGCCGCTCTGGCGGGCGAAGCGCGCGCCAAGCAGAAAGTCGCGGTTGCCGTGGGCGAAATAGCAGGGTACGCCGGTGTCGGCCAGCGTCTTCAACGCCTGCGCCACCGTGGCGTGCAGCGGGGCCGGGTCATCGTCGCCAATCCAGGCGTCGAACAGATCGCCGAGGATGTAGAGCGCGTCGGCGCCGGGCGCGTCTTCACGCAGAAAACGCAGAAAACCGGCGGTGATCGCCGGTTCCTGTTCGCTCAGATGCAGATCGCTAATAAACAGCGTGGTCATGCAGCCGGCGTTACTCGCTGACGGTTACGCTGGTAACGACTACGTCTTCTTTCGGTACATCCTGATGCATACCGCTGCGGCCGGTGGAGACGGCTTTGATCTTGTCGACCACGTCCATGCCTTCCGCCACTTCGGCGAACACGCAGTAACCCCAGCCGTTTACGCTTTCAGATTTGAAATTCAGGAAGTCGTTGTCCACCACGTTGATGAAGAACTGGGCGGTCGCTGAATGCGGATCATTGGTGCGGGCCATAGCCAGCGTGCCGCGGTTGTTGCCCAGACCGTTGTTGGCTTCGTTCTTGATCGGCGCGTTGGTGTCTTTCTGGTTCATGCCGGGTTCGAAGCCGCCGCCCTGGATCATGAAGCCGTTGATCACACGGTGAAAGATGGTGTTATCGTAAAAACCGCTGCGGCAGTAGTTCAGGAAGTTTTCCACGGTAACCGGTGCTTTTTCCGGGAAGGTATTGATGACGATGTCGCCGTGGTTGGTATGAAACGTAATCATAGATGAACCTTACTTAGCCATAGTACACAGAATGATGAGAGATATTCACCGAGGCGCCAAGTCGCCAAGAGCGCTCTTATAACATAAGTGAATGGCTGAGTCAGCACAGGGGCGAAGCTGGCGGAGAAATGTGGAGACAGGCATGGAAAATCTTTCAAATAAACTCATTGATTCTCGGTATTTAGTTGAGTTTATTTGAAAAATATTTTTGTTGCGCTAAATCAATAACTGGTTTCATTTTGATATGTTTTTTTACTTTCTAAACTTATCCTTGTTGTAGTTGATAGTCACTCTCGTTAACACGTTGCTCACTCAATAATCATACAGGTAGGTAAATTATGTTGGACCGGATTAATCAGCTGTTAGACAAACCGGATTGCGGCAAGCTGGTTTTGCGACTGTCATTCAGTATTTTGATGCTGTTCCACGGTGTTCATAAGCTAATCGCCGGCGTCGGTGGTATTCAGGGGATGCTGGCGGCTCACGGTCTGCCTGGGTTTATCGCCTATGGCGTGTTCATGGGGGAAGTGTTGATGCCGGTACTGATGATTCTCGGCATCCTGACCCGTCCGGCCGCGCTGATCTTCTCGTCCACTATGGTGGTGGCGCTGCTGCTGGCTGAGCCGCAGGCGTTGTTCATGCTGGAAAAAACCGGCGCATGGGGCGCGGAAGGCGTTGCGGTCTATTTCTTTGCCGGTATCGTGATTGCGTTGCTGGGCAGCGGCAAATATTCCGTAATGAGTGACCCGCGCTGGCGCTAAGCTGGATATACGGTAACGGATTTATCCGGCTGCGACTGGCAGCCAAGCAAACCCGGCGATATCGCCGGGTTTGTGCGTTTAGGGGCCGCTCAGGACGCGAAACCGCAGGGGATGCCTAATATTAGGCGCACCCGCTTGCAATAGGGCAGGGTTCAGGTTTCAATACGCAGCTAAAAGCCTATCCCAATTAGGCTATTTTACTTGCCATTTTGGCCCTGGGCAGTGCTCGAAATCCTCACGTACTACGTGTACGCTCCGGTTTCTCCGCGCTGTCCGAGTCCAAACTGGCTGCGCCAATGACGCCTATTGAGATAGGCTCTACGTCCGAAAACCGGATAAAAACCGACTTTATTACGCGTACCGCAGACAACGATGCACATCTCCTGCGAACACCATGGAATGCCCTGATGCTAAAGATCTTTAATACCCTGAGTCGTCAAAAAGAGGAATTCAAACCCATCCACGCTGGCAAGGTTGGCATGTATGTGTGCGGGATAACCGTTTACGACCTGTGTCATATCGGTCATGGGCGGACGTTTGTGGCATTTGACGTGGTGGCGCGCTACCTGCGCTATCTGGGTTACGACGTAAAATATGTGCGCAATATCACCGATATTGACGACAAGATCATCAAACGTGCGACGGAAAACGGCGAAACCATCACGCAACTGACCGATCGCATGATCGGTGAAATGCATACCGACTTCGATGCGCTGAATATCCAGCGCCCGGATGAAGAGCCCCGTGCGACGCATTACATGGCGGAAATCATTGAGCTGGTGGAAAAATTGATCGCCCGTCGTCACGCTTACGTGGCGGATAACGGCGACGTGATGTTTTCGGTGGATACCGCGCCGGGTTACGGCGCGCTGTCTCGCCAGGATCTGGAGCAACTGAAAGCCGGGGCGCGGGTGGAAATCACCGAGGTGAAACGCAACCCGATGGACTTCGTGCTGTGGAAAATGTCCAAAGCGGGCGAACCGAGCTGGCCGTCGCCGTGGGGCAATGGCCGTCCGGGCTGGCACATTGAGTGCTCGGCGATGAACTGCAAGCAGTTGGGGGAACATTTCGACATTCATGGCGGCGGGTCCGACCTGATGTTTCCGCACCACGAAAACGAAATTGCCCAGTCTACCTGCGCGCACGGCGGCGATTATGTGAATTACTGGATGCATACCGGCATGGTGATGGTCGATCGGGAGAAGATGTCCAAGTCGCTGAACAACTTCTTCACCATGCGCGATGTGCTGACGCACTACGATGCCGAAACCATCCGCTATTTCCTGATTTCCGGCCACTATCGTAGCCAACTGAATTACACGGAAGAAAACCTCAAACAGGCGCGCGCCTCGCTGGAACGCCTGTACACCGCGCTGCGCGGCACCGATGCCGCCGCACCGGCGGCGGGGGGCGATGACTTCGAAAGCCGTTTCCGCGACGCGATGAACGATGACTTTAATACGCCGGAAGCCTACTCGGTGCTGTTCGACATGGCCCGCGAGGTTAACCGCCTGAAAGCGGAAGATGCGGCGGCGGCCAACGGTCTGGCGGCGGCGTTGCGTAAGCTGGCTGGCGTACTGGGGCTGCTGGAGCGGGATCCGGAGCTGTTTTTGCAAAGCGGCGCGCAGGCCGATGACGGCGAAGTGCAGGAAATCGAAGCCCTGATCAAACAGCGCAACGATGCCCGTCAGTCCAAAGACTGGGCGCTGGCCGATGCGGCGCGCAACCGGCTGACGGAAATGGGCATCGTGCTGGAAGACGGCCCGCAGGGCACTATTTGGCGTCGCAAATAATCCTGGCGTCGCAAATAATCCCGGCGTCGCAAATAATCCTGGCGTCGTAAATAATCGCGGTTCGCCAGACGGCGTTCCTCCAATAGAAAAGGCCCGGTTTTTCCGGGCCTTTTTTCATCGTTGGACTGCTACGACATTGGGTTGCGACGATATGAAGTCGTTACGAAAACCGGCGCGTCACGCCTGAACGGTAACGGACTCTCCGTTAAAACTCACAACCTGACCCGCGACGATCTTGCAGCGCTTGCGGGTTTCGGTCTGGCCGTCGACGGTCACTTCACCGGCGGCAATCGCCTGCTTGGCGGCGGCGCCGCTTTCGCTCCAGCCTTGCAGTTTCAGCAGGTCGCACAGTTCCACGTGCGGGTGTTTTTCCAGATGGAATACGTTCATGGGGGATTACGCCTGTGCCGTTGTGTCGTGGTATTCCTCGCAGGCCTGCAAGGTGTTTTGAATTAGCGTCGCGACCGTCATCGGCCCTACGCCGCCCGGCACCGGCGTGATGTACGCGGCGCGCTCTGCGGCTTCGTCAAACTTCACATCGCCTACCACTTTGCCGTTTTCCAGCCGGTTGATGCCGACGTCAATCACGATGGCGCCCGGTTTGATCCACTCGCCCGGAATGAACCCCGGCTTGCCGACGGCCACGACCAGCAGGTCGGCGTGTTCGACGTGATGACGCAGGTCTTTGGTGAAGCGGTGGGTGACGGTGGTGGTGCAGCCCGCCAGCAACAGTTCCATGCTCATCGGGCGGCCGACGATGTTGGATGCGCCTACCACCACGGCGTTGAGGCCGAACATGTTGACGTCATAACGTTCAAGCAGCGTGACGATGCCGCGCGGGGTGCAGGGGCGCAGCAGTGGCGCGCGCTGGCACAGCCGGCCGACGTTATACGGGTGGAAACCGTCCACATCTTTGTCCGGCGCGATACGCTCGATGACCTTGGTATTATCGATTCCCGCCGGCAACGGCAACTGAACCAGAATACCGTCGATGGCGGCATCGGCGTTCAGTTCGTCGATCAGCGCCAGCAGTTCCGGCTCGGTGGTGGTGGCCGGCAGGTCGTAGGAGCGGGAAACGAAACCGACTTCCTCACAGACTTTGCGTTTGCTGGCGACATAAATCTGCGAGGCGGGGTTGTCGCCCACCAGCACGACCGCCAGCCCCGGCGCGCGTTTACCTTCGGCCAGTCGTTGTTTTACGCGCACGGCCACTTCGTCTTTTACCTGCTGCGCAATCGTTTTACCATCAATAATTTTTGCAACCATGTACAGAAAATCCATCATTTTCAATGCGGGGGAATGCGCCTATTTTGGCAGAAGCGGCGCGGGCTGTCAGGCGTTGTATGGTGATTAATTGTGATGTCTGGCTTGTCAATGACGTAGCGCTTCAGGAATGGGCGCGGTTTAACGGTTTTCTGGCGTAAATCGGGGGTATATCAATCTATAAGAACAAATTATTGCGGTGTATTTCTCCCAGGCCGATGTACCACTTTAGGAGGGGTAAAGTTTCAGTGTCGAAGGACGATGAAAATTGAATTATTAATTTTCGTGTTGATTATTTCTGGCGTGATGACATCAACGCATATCTGGGATCAAACTACTACCCGGGATAAAGCGATCACCCGGGATCAAACAAGGGGCGGTACATGCTTCGATTATCCTCTCTTTCTATTCGTTACAAGTTTGCTCTGGCGTTAATGCCGCTACTGGTCGCTCTGCTGTGGTTCTCCGCCAGCGGCGTGCTGGAGCGCCGTCAGACGGAGCAGGACATGGCGCAGTTTTCCCAGTTGCTGTCACTGGCGCAGCGGGCCGGTAATGCCGCCCACGCCCTGCAACGCGAACGCGGCATGAGTTCCGGCTTCATCGGCAGCAAGGGGCAGAAATTCGCCGATCCGCTGCGAACCCAGCGTGTTGAAACCGATAAAGCATTAGCCGCGTTGTGGGAAAGTCAGTCCGCGCTGGCCTTATCCAGCTCCGCTGGGGGTATCGCGCAGCGTCTGAACCGTTTGCAGGAGCGCCTGCAAACACTCTCCTCGCTGCGCGCTCAGGTAGACGGTTTCTCGCTGCCCACGTCGCAAGTGGTGGGGTGGTACACCGCCAACGTCAGCGACCTTATCGCACTGGTGGGCGATATGAGTCACCTGGTAACGAATGGCGGGCTGGTAACCCGCGTGGCGGCCTATTACAACGTGCTGAATATCAAGGAACAGGCGGGCATCATGCGCGCATTGTTGTCCGAAGTGTTCGCCGTGGATCGTTTTGCGCCGGGTCAGTACGAGCGTTTCAGCCAACTGGTCGGCATGGAAAGCGCGTACACCAATGCTTTCAATCAGTTCGCCCAACCGGCGCTCAGTCAGCGTATGCAGGACTCACTGAGCAGTGCGGCGGCGCAACCGGCGCTGAAAATGCGCGATACCGCGTTTGCCAAAGCCGCGACCGGAGGATTTGGGGTTGACGCCAACGAGTGGTTCACACAGCAGACACAGCGCATCGACCAGTTGAAAGCCATTGAGGATGCGGCATCGACGGATTTGCTGAGCTGGGCGGACACGCTGGAAAAACAGGCCCGGCTGAGCGGGTACGGTTATCTGGGCGGCGCGGTGGCGGCGTTGTTGCTGGCGCTGCTGCTGGCGGTGCTGGTGGCGCGCAATGTCTATCAGCAATTGACCTCGACGCTGAAAACCATTGATGAAATGGGCAATGACCTGACGTGTCGGCTGGATGTTCAGGGTAAAGATGAACTGTCGCAGTTGAATCGGGCCTATAACCGGTCGCTGGAAAATATCGAACATGTGGTGTGTACGATTAAGCAGAGCGCCGGGTTGGTGGAGCGCGCCAGCAATGAAATCGCACAGGGTAATCAGGATCTGGCGCAGCGGACCGACGAACAGGCGGCGTCGCTGGTGGAAACCGCCAGCAGCATGGAACAGATTACCGTGGCGGTGAAACAGACCGCCGATTACGCCGCTCAGGCGTCGGAACTGATGAAAATCATGGAAGAGCAGATTGGTGTGGCCGATCAGGTCACATTGCAGGCCAGCGAAACGATGGCGCTGATTCGCCAGTCCAGCGAGCAGATGTCGCAAATCACCGCGGCGATTGACGCCATCGCGTTTCAGACCAACCTGCTGGCGCTCAATGCGTCGGTGGAAGCGGCCCGGGCAGGCGAGCAAGGGCGTGGGTTTGCCGTGGTGGCGACAGAGGTGCGCAATCTGGCCCAGCGCAGCGCCGGCGAGTCGCAGCGTATCAGGGAGCTGATTTCCGGCAGTATCGACCAGGTGCATGCAGGCGTGACGCTGGTTACGCGCAGCAGCGAAACCATGAAGCAGATCATGACCAGTACGTCGCAGGTGCGGGATTTTGTCAGCGATATCGCCACCGCGGCGCGGGAGCAGTCGCTTGGCGTGGATCAGGTGCATCTGGCGCTGAATCAACTGGAACAGGTGACGCAGCAGAATGCGGCGCTGGTGTCGCAGGCGGCCAGCGCCAGCCAATTGCTCGACAGGCAGGCCGGCGACATGAAAGAAACCGTCGATCGCTTTGTGGTGGCCGATAGCGGTAATGCCCGGGTGGGCCTGCCTCTGTGATAAACCGGCGGTCAGCCGTGATGCAGCCTGGCCGCCGTGTCCATAAAGGTACGCACGATGCGTTCCAGCATCGGTTGCAGTTCCCGCGCTTTGGCCGGTTGCCAGGCGAACGGCGCCTGTTCGCTCATATAGTTGCACTGCGCCAGTTCCAACTGCAGCGCATACTGATGCTGCTCCGGCTGGCCGTAGGCTCGGGTGATATAGCCGCCGCGGAATCGGCCGTTCAGTACCCAGCTCCAGCGGTACTGTGACTGACACGCCTCCAGCAGCGCGGCTTCGATTTCGGGCGCGCTGCTGAGGCCGCCATTGGTGCCGAGGTTCAAATCCGGCAGTTGGCCGTCAAACAAACGTGGAATACGTGAAGCGATGGAGTGGGCGTCGAACAGCAGCGCATAGCCGTGGCGCTGCTTGATACGCGCCAGTTGCTGCTGGATTTGCTGATGATAAGGCTGCCAGATATCGCGCAGATAACCGGCACGCACTGTTTCCGACGGCGCGCGGTCGGCCAGGAATGCCGGGGTACCGTCGAACAGCACGTCCGGAAACAGGCCGGTGGTGGCGGTGGTATACAGCGGCTGATCGTCGGCCGGACGGTTCAGGTCGATGACAAAACGCGAATAGTTGGCCGCCAGCACGCTGGCACCCAGCCCGCGGGCGAAATCGTACAGTTGCGGGATATGCCAGTCGGTATCCGACAGCGGCCGCGCGGCCGGGCTGAGCCCGTCGGCCACCTCCGGCGTCAGGTTGGTGCCGGCGTGGGGAATGCTGAGCAGCAGCGGGCTGTCGCCCTCGATAAAGGTAAACGGGGTCATGGGCGTTGTTCTCCGCGAAAAATCGTAGTGCAGGGCAGTTGACCGCCCAGCCAGTAAACCAGTTCCGCCGGGCGCGCCAGCGGCCAGTGTACGAAATCCGCCACCTTGCCGGTTTCCAGCGAGCCGTGGCTCTGCTCCAGCCCCAGCGCGCGGGCGGCGTGCAACGTTACTCCGGCCAGCGCTTCTTCCGGCGTCAGTCGAAACAGGGTGCAGGCCATGTTCAGCATCAGCCGCAGCGACAGCGCGGGCGAGGTGCCGGGGTTGCAGTCGCTGGCGATCGCCATCGGCACGCCGTAGCGGCGAAATAGCTCGACCGGCGGGCATTGCGTTTCCCGCAGCAGATAATAGGCGCCGGGCAACAGCACCGCGACGGTACCTGCCGCCGCCATTGCCGCCACATCCTGCTCGGTGGCGTATTCCAGATGGTCGGCAGACAGCGCCTGAAAGCGTGCGGCAAGCGCGCTGCCATGCAACGACGATAACTGCTCGGCATGCAGTTTGACCGGCAGTTTATGCGTTTGCGCTGCCTGAAACAGCCGCTCTACCTGCGCCGGGCTGAACGCCAGATGCTCGCAGAAGGCATCGACGGCGTCGGCCAGCCCTTCGCTGACCACCGCTGGCAGCAGTTCGCGGCAGACCAGATCGATCCACGCCTCCGGTTGCTGCCGGAACTCCGGCGGGATGGCGTGGGCGGCCAGACAGGTCGAGACGATCTGCACCGGTTGTTGCCTGCCCAGCGCGCGGATCACCCGCAGCATTTTCAGTTCGCTGTTCACATCCAGCCCGTAGCCGGATTTGATCTCCAGCGTGGTGACGCCTTCGGCCAGTAACGGCCGCAAGCGTGCGAGCGCCGAGGCGAACAGGCTGTCGTGGTCCGCCTGCCGGGTAGCGTTGACGGTGGCGAGAATGCCGCCGCCCGCCGCTGCGATATCGGCATAGCTGACGCCGTTGAGGCGCTGCTCGAATTCGCCGCTGCGATCGCCGCCAAACACCAGATGGGTATGACAGTCGATAAAACCGGGCGTAATGATGCCGCCGCCAAAATCGGTGACGCGCGACGGCGTGATAGCGGGCAAGGCTTGCCGCGCACCCAGCCAGACGATGCGGCCGTCGGTAACGGCCAGCGCGCCATCCTCAATCACCTGATAGCGGCCGCCGCGCAGGGTAACCAGATCGGCGCCTAGCCACAGACTGTCACAGACTATCGTCATCCTGTTCCCTCTTGCTGTTATAGTCTTGTATAGACAAGTTATACGCCCCACCGCAGGATTTCAGCAAGCTGTGACGGAATAGGAATTTCTTATTCACTTTCTCCGTCACAGTATCGGCTGTTAACCGGTTTCTGCGGCGAAATAAAAAAGCCTTATGTCATGCGCTGCCGACTTTGGTGTATAGATATGTCTATACATTCGTTATCAATGAACAATGTTATCAACGATAATCACCGACAGGATTTCGCTATGTCCGTTTATTTTGCCGCGCGCGCGTTGCTGCCGCAGGGAATGGCGCGCAATGTGCGTCTGGAAGTGGATGAACTGGGTTGCCTGCAGTCCGTGACGCCGGATGCGACGCCGGAAGGCGCACAACGTCTGCCGGGCATTGTGTTGCCGACGATGGTTAACCTGCATTCGCACGCTTTCCAGCGCGCGATGGCCGGGCTGGCGGAGGTCGCGGGCAACGCGCAGGACAGCTTCTGGACCTGGCGCGACCTGATGTACCGCATGGTCGCGAACCTGACGCCGGAGCAGGTGGGGGTGATCGCCACCCGGTTGTATATCGATATGCTCAAGGGCGGTTACAGTCAGGTGGCTGAATTTCACTACCTGCACCATGACCCGCACGGCAAGCCGTACCGCCAGCACGACATGCTGCGTCATCTGCTGGCGGCGGCGCAGCGGGTCGGCATCGGCCAGACTCTGTTGCCGGTGCTTTACAGCTACAGCGGATTCGGCGCGCAGCCGCCGCATCCGGGGCAAGCGCGTTTTATTCAGGATGTGGATCACTACCTGAGTCAGCAGGAAACGCTGGCGGCGCTGATTCAGCCTTATCCGCTGCTCAATCACGGGCTGTGTTTCCATTCGCTGCGCGCGGTCAGCCACAACCAGATGGAGGATGTGCTGGAAGCCAGCGACAGCAGCCTGCCGGTGCATATCCATATCGCCGAACAGCAAAAAGAGGTGGACGATTGCCTGAGCTGGAGCGGTGAACGCCCGGTGCAGTGGCTGTTCAACCGCTTCGCGGTGGATGCCCGCTGGTGTCTGGTGCACGCCACCCATCTGGATGAGCAGGAACTAAGCCGGTTGGCCGGCAGCCTGGCGGTGGCGGGATTGTGCCCGACCACCGAAGCCAATCTCGGCGACGGTATTTTCCCACTCGACCGTTACGTGGCGCAGGGCGGGCGCTGGGGCATCGGCTCCGACAGCCATGTGTCGCTGAATGTGCTGGAGGAGCTGCGCTGGCTGGAATACGGTCAGCGCCTGCGCGATCGCCGTCGCAACCGGGTGGTGACGCCGCAGCAACCGGCGGTGGGCAGCCTGTTGTACGCGCAGGCGTTGCAGGGCGGCGCCCAGGCCTGCCGGGTGCCGGTCGGCGAATTGAGCGCCGGCTGGCGCGCTGACTGGCTGGTGCTGCGCGAAGATGCGCTGTTGAGCGCGGTGGCTGACGACAGCCTGCTCAACCGCTGGCTATTTGCCGGCGATCGTCAGCAGATCCGTGATGTGTGGGTGGCGGGTAAACCGGTGATTGAAGACGGACGGCACGCGCTGGACGAGGAGGTTGACGCCCGGTTTGTCGAGGTGATGCAGTCGTTGCAGGCGGTGCTGTGATGCAAACGTTCAGTCTTAATACCCTGCCGGTCAGCCGCTGGAAAAACGGCGGCGGCGAAACCCGGGAAATCTGCCGGATACCGTCGGACGAACCCGGCGACGATTTTGCCTGGCGCGCCAGTATCGCCACCATCGAGCGCGACGGCGATTTTTCCTGTTTTCCCGGCGTGGACCGGGTGATTACCCTGTTGTCCGGCGACGGCGTGGAGCTGTGCGGTGAAGACTGGCGACACCGGCTGACGCTGCATCAGCCGTTCGCCTTCGCCGGCGAGCAGGCGATCACGGCGCGGCTGTGCGGCGGCGTCAGTCTGGACTTCAATATCATGGTCGATCGCCGTCGCTACCGGGCGGAGATCGCGGTTGTCAACGGTACGGCGGCGCAAACGCCGGCGGCGGACGGTGTGGCGTACGTACTGGCGGGGCACTGGCGATCCGGCGTACATCGGCTGGCTGCCGGAGACGGCGTCTGGTGGCGGTCTTCAGGCGTGGACTGGACGCCGGATGACGACAACGCCGTGTTGCTCCTGACCACGATCCACGCACGATAATCTGCTCTGTGCATCACCCTGATGCACAACAATTGGGCACCGCCGTTGTGCGGTGCCGCCCCGAATCGGTCTTCCCGATGTCGAATGTGTTTTCCCTATGCGCCGTTATTCCCTGACGGCCGCTGCCGGGCGGGATTGGCCGGACTTACCGGCTGAGATTGGCCTGCTAATCGCAATCATGGCCCGAATCTTGCTGCTTAATTGATGTTGTATATACATGTAATTACTTTGACGGTTAAACACCAGGGGGAAGACATGAAAAAGAGCGGATTGGTTCTACCTGTGATTGCCTTATGTGTAGTGAGCGCGTCGGCCGCCTTCAGCGCGGGCGTGCAGGCCAAAGAGTGGAAGTCGGTGACTATCGCGACGGAAGGCAGTTACGAACCCTGGAACCTGACCTTGCCGGGCGGCAAGCTGGGCGGGTTTGAGCCGGAACTGATGACGATCCTGTGCCAGCGGATGAACCTCCAGTGCAAGCTGGTGGTGCAAAACTGGGACGGCATGATCGCCGGTCTGCAGGCCGGCAAGTTCGATGTGATGATGGACGCCATCGTGATTACCCCGGAGCGCAAACAGGTGGTGGATTTCTCCCTGCCGTATGCGTCCACGCCGGCCAGCTTTATTACCGTCAAAGGCAAGCTGGCGCTGCCTGTCGAGGCGGATAAAGCGATGATTAAACTGGCGAGTGATCCTGACCAGATTAAGCCGGCGGTTGCCGGCCTGCGCGGCGCGTTGCAGGGCAAAACCATCGGTATCGCCTCCGGCACCGTCTACACGCCGTTCATCGACGCCTACTTCCGGGACGTCGCCACCGTGCGCGAATACACCGCATCCGCCGACGCCATTCTCGATTTGCAGGCCGGGCGCATCGACGCGGTGTTTGACGATGTCACCTTCGCCAACTCCATCCTCAGCAAGCCGGAAAACAGCAACCTGACGCTGGGCGGTCCGCAACTGACCGGGCCTATCTGGGGAGAAGGGGAAGCACTGGGCTTTCGTAAAAGCGATCCGGAGCTGAAGGCCAAATTCGATGCGGCCATCAAGACCGCGCTGGCGGACGGAACGGTGAAAACGCTCAGCGAGAAGTGGTTCAAAACGGACGTCACCCCCTGAGACTGAGGAAACGCTATGCTGGCCCTGTTAGATTTCAGCGATCAGGGGTGGGGCGGCCTGTTGGCGATGGCCGCGCTGACCACTTTGTGCCTGACGATGGCGGCGTTGCTGATCGGCGCCTTGGTCGGCGCCGCGGTCGCCGCGGCCAAACTGTCCACGCGCCGACTCTGGCGCGTGGCAGGGGAAACTTATTCCATTGTGTTTCGCGGCATTCCGGAACTGCTGATCATCTATCTGTTCTATTTTGGCGGTTCCGGCGTGCTGACGCAGGTTGGGCGCTGGTTCGGGGCCGAGGGATTTATCGAACTGCCGCCTTTCCTGATCGGCGCGCTGGCGATTGGCCTGATTTCCGCGTCGTATCAGGGCGAGGTGTACCGCGCGGCGCGTCTGGCCGTGAATAGCGGCGAACTTGAGGCCGCCAGCGCGATGGGTATGCCGCGCTGGCGCATCGGGTGGCGGATTCTGCTGCCGCAGGTGATCCGCTTTGCCCTGCCGGGGTTGTCCAATGTCTGGCAGATGAGCCTGAAGGATTCGGCGCTGGTTTCGGTAACCGGCATTGTCGAACTGATGCGCGCCAGCCAGATGGCGGCCGGCTCGACCCGCGACTATTTTCTGTTCTACCTCACCGGGGCGGCGATCTATCTGATCCTGACGGTGTTCTCCAATACCGCGTTTGCCCGTCTGGAGCGGATCTTGTCCCAGCCTTATCGCCGTAAGGCGATTCAGGAGCCGTCATGATCGATATTGCCTTTCTGACGCAGACGTTCCTGCGATTACTGTCGGCGCTGCCGGTGACGCTGGGGCTGTTTTTTTCCTCGTTCGCGGTCGGGGCGGTGCTCTCGGTGCTGCTGGTGGCGATGCGGGTTAGCGCGGTCTGGCCGCTGAGCGGGTTTGCCCGTTTGTATATGCTGATCTTTCGCGGTACGCCGTTGCTGATTCAGCTGTTTCTGGTCTATTACGGGCTGGGGCAGTTCAGCACGGTGCGCGACAGCCTGTTCTGGCCGGTGCTGCGCGACCCTTTCAGCTGCGCCGTGCTGGCGCTGGCGCTGTGCACCGCCGGTTATACCGCGGAAATTCTGCGCGGCGCGCTGCTGTCCATTCCCGCCGGGCAGATTGAAGCCGGTCAGGCGTGCGGTATGTCGCGCTGGCTGCTGCTGCGCCGCATCATCGCGCCGGTCGCGTTGCGTCACGCGCTGCCCGCCTGGTCGACCGAGGCGATTTTGCTGATCAAATCCACCGCGCTGGCCAGTCTGGTCACGGTGTGGGATGTCACCGGCGTGGCGCAACAGATTATCCAGCGCACCTACCGCACGCTGGAGGTGTTTGTCTGCGCCGCGCTGATTTACCTGTTGCTGAACTTCATTATTGTCAGGGTGTTTGCCTGGCTGGAACGCGCCTTGTCGCCGAATCTGGCCGCCGTGCCGACGTCTCCCGGGAGAGAGCATGAATAAAACCGCCCCCATAACCTTATCGATGATCGATATCCGCAAATCATTCGGCGCGCTTGAGGTGCTCAAGGGCATCTCGCTGGATGCGCGCAAAGGCGAGGTGATTTCGCTGCTGGGCGCCAGCGGGTCGGGCAAGAGCACCTTTTTGCGTTGCATCAACCTGCTAGAAACGCCGGACGACGGCACGGTCGCCGTCAGCGGCGAAATGATCCTGATGAAGCGCCATAAACTCGGCCATCAGGTCGCGGCCGACCGGCGTCAGGTGGAACGGCTGCGCACCCGGCTGGGGATGGTGTTCCAGAATTTCAATCTGTGGAGCCACATGACGGTGCTACAAAACGTCATCGAAGGACCGTTGCATATCCTCAGACGTTCGCGCGCCGAGTGCGTCGGGCAGGCCGAGGCGCTGCTGGCGAAAGTCGGGTTGTATGAACGGCGGCATTTTTATCCGACGCAGCTGTCCGGCGGTCAACAGCAACGGGTGGCGATTGCCCGCGCGCTGTCGATGGAGCCGGACGTCATGCTGTTCGATGAGCCGACCTCGGCGCTGGACCCGGAACTGGTCGGCGACGTGCTGAAAGTGATGCGCGGGCTGGCCGAAGAGGGGCGCACGATGCTGGTGGTCACCCATGAAATGGGATTCGCCCGCCACGTGTCCAGCCGGGTGGTGTTCATGCATCAGGGGCGGATTGACTGCGAGGGCGCGCCCGATGCCATGTTCGGCGGCGACAGCTCGCCGCGTTTTCAGCAATTTATCGCCAGTCACCAGACAGTATAGGAGGACGGCATGGACATTGAGATTTGCTGGGGCGATGCCCCGCTGGTCTGGCATGAACTGGTGCAGGTGGCGCGCCACGGCGCGCGCCTGAGCCTGAGCGATGCGGCCTGGCGGCGTATGCGCCAGTCGCGGCGTATCGTCGAACAGATTGTGGACAGCGACACGCTGGCCTATGGCGTGAATACCGGGCTGGGCGCGTTATGCAATGTGACCTTGCCGACGGCGGATCTGGCGCGGCTGTCGCGTAATACCTTGCTGAGCCACGCCTGCGGCGTGGGGCCGCGGCTGTCCGTCGAACAGACCCGCGCCATCATGTGTGCGGCGATCGCCAATTACAGCCACGGCAAGTCGGGGATTCAACCGGATATCGTGCAGGCGCTGCTGACGCTGCTGAATCAGGGCGCCACGCCGTGCGTGCCGTCGCAGGGCTCGGTCGGCTATCTCACCCATATGGCGCACATCGGGCTGGCGCTGATCGGCGTCGGCGAGGTGGAACTACAAGGGCAGGTGCTGCCTGCGCCGGAAGCGTTGCAGCGCATTGGCGTCACGCCGGTGACGCTGGGGGCGAAAGACGGGCTGTCGCTGGTCAACGGCACGCCGTGCATGACCGGGCTCGCCTGTCTGGCGCTGGATGACGCCGCGCGGCAACTGGACTGGGCCGATGTGACCGGCGCGATGAGCTTTGAGGCGCTGCGCGGGCAGATCGTGGCGTTTGACCCTGAAGTACTGGCGTTAAAACCGAGCGCAGGCATTCAGCAGGTCGGGCAGCGCGTGCGCGCTCTGCTGGCCGGGAGCCGGATCATCGCCGAGAGCGAAGGCATTCGCACGCAGGATGCGCTGAGTTTACGCTCCATCCCCCAAATTCACGGCGCCTGCCGCGATCAGTTTGCGTCGGCGGCGCAGCGCATCGAGATGGAGCTGAATGCCGCCACCGATAACCCGCTGGTGCTGGGCACGCCGGAACAATGGCGGGTGGTGTCGCAGGCGAACCCGCATGGCGAAGCGGTGGCGCTGGCGGCGGACAGCCTGGCGCTGGCGTTATGCGAGCTGGCGGGCGTGGCGGAGCGCCGGTTGGACCGGCTGATCAATCCGCTGGTGAGCGGGCTGCCGCCGTTTCTGGTCGCCCAGCCGGGGGTGAATTCCGGCATGATGATCGCCCAGTATGTGGCTGCCTCGCTTTGCGGCGAGAACCGTCTGTTGGCGCAGCCCGCGGTGGTGGATAACTTTGTCACCTCCGGCCTGCAGGAAGATCACCTCAGCATGGGCACCCCGGCGGTGCTCAAGTTATTGAAGCTGGCGGAAAACGTCTGGCACGTGCTGGCGATCGAGTATCTGCTGGCGGCGCAGGCGCTGGATTTTCTCGGCCCGGATAATGCCGGCGTCGGCACCCGCCAGGCGTGGCGGTTGTTGCGTCAGCAGGTTGCCGTCTGGCAGGAAGATCGCTGGCTGGCGCC
The DNA here is from genome assembly GCF_003049805.1 of Dickeya sp. Secpp 1600. Taxonomy (NCBI): domain Bacteria; kingdom Pseudomonadati; phylum Pseudomonadota; class Gammaproteobacteria; order Enterobacterales; family Pectobacteriaceae; genus Dickeya; species Dickeya sp. Secpp 1600. The sequence goes on along the minus strand of NZ_CP023484.1, from coordinate 3,608,747 downwards.
GGATATCGCCAGCGCGGTGCAGGTGCTGCGGCAGCAGGATCTCTGTTGGGGCGACTAGCCCTGCCGAATGGGCAAGCAGAGCGATACAGACATGCCCGCATAACCGATAGCGGGACCGGGGGAGGGCAGGCAACCGGCGCGTTGCCGGTTAATTGAATGTCAGACGGTAAAAGCGCTGGGGGCGCCCGACGGTGCCGTGCTGAATGTGCGCTTCCAGCAGTTTGATGTTTTTGCAGTATTCAAGGTAGCGCCGGGCGGTGGATTTGCTGATGCCGATCGTGTCGCTCAGGCTGTCGGCGGTGTGCTGCACGTTTTCGCCGGAAAATGCCGCTCGCACCTGATTGAGCGTCAGTTCATCAATGCCTTTCGGGTAGATGAATCCCGCCGGCGCGCTATAGGGGATTGACTGACGTATCACGCGGTCGATCTCTTCCTGCGGCAGATGCGATTTCTGGCGTACCTTTCTGTTGAACATCAGATAGTTTTTTAACGCTTCTTCCAGCCTTTCCAGCATGAACGGTTTGACCAGATAGTCACAGGCGCCGTGGCGTATCGCCGTTTTAATCGTGTCGATGTCGTTGGCGGCGGTGATAAAAATGACGTCGATATCCGGCTGCGTGGTTCGCAGATGTTTCATGATGTCGATCCCCGTGCCATCGGGCAGATAGTTATCCAGCATCACGAGATCGGGTTTTTGGGCGGCGATGGCTATCCGGGCATCGGCAAGGGTATCGGCGCTTCCTAACAGCAGAAATTCTGGGTGTTTTTTGATGAAGCTGGCAATGAAGAAAGCCATGTCGTGATTATCTTCAACCAAAAATACGCTGATCTTGTTTTCCATAGCGTCAATCTTCTAACTCTTTGTTAAATCTTGGGGATGTAAACTGAAAAAACCGCACCGCCGTTATCGTCGGCCGCATCGACCAGACACTCGCCCCGCGCTTTCTGCACCAGTGACTGCACCAGATACAACCCTACGCCGTGATGACGGCCCGGTTTGCTGGTCGCGCCCTTCACAAACAGCGTTTCCGCCGCTATCTGGCTGAGGCCAGGGCCATTATCCTGCACCGATAGCACGATTTCATCGCTGCTGTCATTGAGATACAGCTCGATCGACTGGGGATGGGCGGGCGTTTTCACCGTCGCTTCCAGCGCGTTGTCCAGCAGATTACCGATGATGCAGGCCATCTCCTCGGCGCTCAGCGGCGCGTCCGCTCCGGTGTAATAGGATAGCGGGTCAATACGCAGATCGATGCCCAGTTCGCCCGCGCGCCCCACTTTGCCGAGGATCAACCCGGCAACGCACGGGCAGTGAAAGGATTTGATAATCGCATCATAAAACTGCTGCAGCTGGGCATTCTCCTGCGCGACGTACTGACTGACCCGCTCATATTCTCCCAACTGGATCAGACCGTAGATAACGGCCAGCCGGTTTTTGAATTCGTGACTGATCACCCGCAGTTCTTCGCTTTCATGTTTAATGTGGTTGACCTGCTGGGTCATCAGGGTTTCGTTGGTCTTTTCCCTTAGACTGATCACAAAACCGGCAAACTCATCCTGCTGATTGAGGATGATGGTCCGGTTGGCGATAAACGTCGAACCGTTAAAGGCGACGTCCACATCGTGGCACTCCTGACGCTCGGCGGATAAGAAGAAATCGGCCGGTACCACATAATCAGTAATCTTGTGTCCGGTCAGCGGGCCGTGGGGATGGTCGATGGAGAGCATCTTTTTGGCGGCGTTGTTGATGGCGATGATGCGCCCTTCCGGGCTGACGGCGATCACGCCGTCGTAAATGGCGTGCAGAATAGCCCTGCGCACCTGATATTTATAGTTGATCATTTCCGGCGTCAGGCCGGACATCTGTTTTTTCAGCAGGCGGTAGGAAAACACGCCGCCCAGCAGGATCAGGATAAATACGGAAATCAGCAGGCCGAAGAATGGGGAGAAATAGTCCGCCAGTAGACCCCGGCGGTGCGCTTCCGTATACCCGACCGACACGTAGCCGATATATTTTCCATCCAGAATAAACGGCGCGCGCGTTTTTACCGAGGCGCCGGAATAGCCGGTATTGTTAACCGTATAGCTTTTCCCATCGCGCAGCAGGGTGATGTTGCCGATATCCTTGATGGCCAGGTTCACCTGAGCGGGGTCGGGATGGTAGAGACGGATGTTATCCGTGTCGCTGATGACAATAAAATCCGCATCGCTGCGGGCGTAGCGCTGATCGATCAGGCTACGCAGCGCCGCCTGATCCCGGTTGTTGACCGCCTGTTTAAGCGCGGAATCCTGCGAGAGGATCAGCGCCAGATTTTTGGATTTATCCGCCACGTCGTTATAGAGCAGGTTGCTGATAACGAGAAAAACAGCGCAGCCGGTCACCACCACCACGGCCAGCGAGGTGATGAAATAGTAAAGTATTATCTGATATTTATAAGAACTGCTCGGCTCGCTGCCGGCGGTTATGGCCTCGGACATGGTGGGTTCCGTCAGTCATGGTTGCACAGGATAAATACCGCATCACCCTGTGGGGGGCTGTCGGGGGCAAAGATACCATCGCCAGATGGAAAGGTTGCCGATTGCTCGCGAGCCGCAGGAAAACGGTGTTACGCGCTGCTGGGGCTGCGCGATGCTATTGAAACAGATAGGTGGCCTGATTGCGCCAGGCCACGTCAATGTTTTTAGTGATTCAACAACGATAACGCGCTGTGCAGCGAAAGACCCAGCAACGTAAAATCGGTCGTCGAGTAGGTGGTCGGGGCATCGACGCCGGCGTCGTGGATCGGCTGGAAAATGAATGCGGAGCCGGCAATGGAGATGATGCCGCAGGCCACGGCGCCGATTATCGCGCCGCGGATACCGCCGGTGGCGTTACCGATGATGCCCGCGCCGCCGCCGCTGGCAAACGTGAACAGCAGGCTGGGAACCATCGCCGGATAACCAAATACCGGCAACAGAATCATGGTCAGGAAGCCGCTGACGGTACAACAGATAAAACCGATGAAAACGGCGTTGTTGGAATAAGGAAACAGCGAATAGATTTCAATCGCCGGAATCGATTTCTTGATGACTTTATCGCTGATGCCTTTAAACGCCGGAATCAGCTCTTCAATAAACATATGTACGCCGCGGGTCAGCATGTAGACACCCGCTGCAAACAGCCCGGCTTGTTTCAGCAGGAACAGAAATATATTGGTATGGCTGTGATCTTTATTGCCTGCGTCCGCGATCGCCTGCACATGATCGGCGCCGGCGACCAGCGCGGAGACAACAAAGAACAACAGCATCACAAAGAAAGTCGAAACCTGTTTGTCTTTTAAAAAACCAATGCTGGTCGGAATGGCCAGTTTTTCCGCATCATTTTCTTTATTACCCAGTTTTTCCCCTAACCAGCCGGCCAGCATATAGCTGGTGGAACCGAACTGGCCGATAGAGAAATCGCCGGATTGTCTCAATGCGTCGCAGTTGTCAATTTGTCGGCAATAGCGTACCAGCAGCGCCGGAGAAATAACACACCATACTCCGGTAATCAGTGTCGCCAGGATAGCGGAATTAGAAACGGAGATGCCGTGCAGCATGGCAATGATCGTCAGGCAGCTCACCATGAAGAAAACATGATGTCCGGACAGGACGATATATTTCAGCGGAGTGATTTTAGCCAGCACAATATTGAAAAACATGGCGCCGATAAGGCCGGCGGCGATGGCCGAAGAATAGAGCTGGCCCAGTTTTTCCATGGCGACAACGATAACGACTTCGTTGTTAGGCACAATGCCCTGAACGTGAAAGGCGGTGAGGAATATTTTTGAGAAATTATTCAGTGCCGGAGAAATAAGCAAGTTTGCACTGGCAAAAAGAATGACAAAGCCCAGATAGGTTTTGATTGTAGAAGTAATAATATCGTTAATATTCTTCTTTTGAATGATATTTCCCAGCATGGTAAAAAGACTCACCAATATGGCGGCGTCTTTTAGTAGCTCGATAAGAAATTGAAACACAGGATTCCCCTTTATTCATAATCTTTTGACCGGGGTAAAGTAACTGCGATCCTGTCAGTGAAAGTTGATCGGCGATCACATTGATGGATAAATAAAAAGAATTAAATGAATTTTATGCTTTTAATTATTATTCCATTGATTTGTTATTTTTCTTTATTTACCGTCATCCGGCATTCGAATTTAGCGGCTTTTATCTATTTCATGTTAAATGACATAATTGAAAATGTTAAGTGAAATGATTATTTAATTTATTTCAGCAATGCTGAATCGCCAGTCAATGCAATTCTTTGATTTATTGTGAACGGCCTGAGTATTTTCTATTTGAAAAACGTGAGTAACCGCCAGCAGGAATAGTGCTGATTAACTCGATTACGAATGAATTATCTGAGCTTATGAGGAACGTGCTGTGTTGAAAGAATATCGTGAGCATGTCGCCGAACGTACCCGGCAGGGTACCGTACCCAAACCGCTAGAGGCTTCGCAAATGGCGGCACTGGTGGAATTGTTGAAAACTCCCCCCGCCGGAGAAGAAGAGTTTTTAGTCGATCTGTTAGTCAATCGTGTGCCGCCGAGTGTTGATGAAGCGGCCTACGTCAAAGCCGGTTTCCTGGCTGCCATCACCAAAGGCGAGACCGTTTCTCCGCTCATTACCCCGGAAAAAGCCACCGAGCTGCTGGGCACCATGCAAGGCGGCTACAACATCCAGCCGCTGATTGAAGCGCTGGATAATCCCGCCCTGGCCCCGGTCGCCGCCAACGCGCTATCTCACACCCTGCTGATGTTCGACAATTTCTACGATGTGGAAGAAAAAGCCAAAGCCGGCAATACCCACGCGCAGCAAGTGGTCAAATCCTGGGCCGACGCCGAGTGGTTCCTGTCCCGCCCGAAACTGGCGGACAAGATTACCGTCACCGTGTTCAAGGTGACCGGCGAAACCAACACCGATGACCTGTCTCCGGCGCAGGACGCCTGGTCGCGTCCGGACATTCCGCTGCACGCGCTGGCGATGCTGAAAAACGCCCGCGAAGGCATCGAGCCGGATCAGCCCGGCGTGGTCGGTCCGATCAAACAAATCGAAGCGCTGAACCAGAAAGGGTTCCCGCTGGCCTACGTCGGCGACGTGGTCGGCACCGGCTCGTCCCGTAAATCCGCCACCAACTCGGTGCTGTGGTTCATGGGCGACGATATCCCGAACGTGCCGAACAAACGCGGCGGCGGCGTGGTGCTGGGCGGCAAGATCGCGCCGATTTTCTTCAACACCATGGAAGACGCCGGCGCGCTGCCGATCGAGGTGGATGTCGCCGGACTGAACATGGGCGACGTGATTGATATCTACCCGTACCAGGGTGAAGTGCGTCACCACGACAGCAACGCATTGCTGGCCAGCTTCGAACTGAAAACCGACGTGCTGCTGGATGAAGTGCGCGCGGGCGGCCGTATTCCGCTGATTATCGGCCGCGGCCTGACGTCCAAAGCGCGCGAGTCGCTGGGCCTGCCGCACAGCGACGTGTTCCGTCACGCCAAAGACGTGGCGCCGAGCAGCCGCGGCTTCTCGCTGGCGCAGAAGATGGTCGGCCGCGCCTGCGGCGTCGCCGGCATTCGCCCCGGCGCTTATTGCGAACCGCGGATGACCTCGGTCGGCTCGCAGGACACCACCGGCCCGATGACCCGCGACGAGCTGAAAGACCTGGCCTGTCTGGGCTTCTCCGCCGATCTGGTGATGCAGTCCTTCTGCCATACCGCCGCCTATCCGAAGCCGGTGGACGTCAACACCCACCACACCCTGCCGGATTTCATCATGAACCGCGGCGGCGTGTCGCTGCGTCCGGGCGACGGCGTGATCCACTCCTGGCTGAACCGCATGCTGCTGCCGGATACGGTGGGCACCGGCGGCGACTCCCACACCCGTTTCCCGATCGGGATTTCCTTCCCGGCCGGCTCCGGTCTGGTGGCGTTTGCCGCCGCCACCGGCGTGATGCCGCTGGATATGCCGGAATCGGTGCTGGTGCGTTTCAAAGGCCAGATGCAGCCGGGCATCACGCTGCGCGATCTGGTGCACGCGATCCCGTACTACGCGATCAAGCAGGGCCTGCTGACCGTGGAGAAGAAGGGCAAGAAAAACATCTTCTCCGGCCGCATTCTGGAAATCGAAGGGTTGCCGGACCTGAAGGTGGAGCAGGCGTTCGAACTGACCGACGCCTCGGCGGAGCGCTCGGCGGCGGGCTGTACCATCAAGCTCAACCAGGCGCCGATCGTCGAGTACCTGAACTCCAACATCATTCTGCTCAAGTGGATGATTGCCGAAGGCTACGGCGATCGCCGTACGCTGGAGCGTCGTGTGCAGGGCATGGAAAAATGGCTGGCGGACCCGCAGCTGCTGGAAGCCGACGCCGATGCGGAATACGCCGCGGTGATCGACATCGATCTGGCGGATATCAAAGAGCCGATCCTGTGCGCGCCGAACGATCCGGACGACGCGCGCCTGCTGTCCGATGTGCAGGGCGACAAGATTGACGAAGTGTTCATCGGCTCGTGCATGACCAACATCGGTCACTTCCGTGCCGCCGGCAAACTGCTGGATCAGCACAAAGGGCAACTGCCGACGCGGCTGTGGGTGGCGCCGCCGACCCGCATGGACGCGGCGCAACTGACCGAAGAGGGCTACTACAGCGTATTCGGCAAGAGCGGCGCGCGGGTCGAAATCCCCGGCTGTTCGCTGTGCATGGGCAACCAGGCGCGGGTGGCGGATGGCGCGACGGTGGTGTCGACGTCGACCCGTAACTTCCCGAACCGTCTGGGAGCGGGCGCCAATGTGTATCTGGCGTCAGCCGAACTGGCGGCGGTGGCGTCGCTGCTGGGACGTCTGCCGACGCCGGACGAATACCAGCAGTATATGGTGCAGGTGGACAAGACCGCGGACGACACTTACCGCTATCTGAACTTCAATTTGATTGACCGCTATATTCGTTAACGGCGTTGTCATGGCATTGCATTTCGGCGGTGTAAAATAGTTAACGATAACCAATAGCTACTGAATAAAAGCGGGTGGTTTTGGCACTGATGTGGAACTTGTCTCCCCTTGTGATGCAACATTGCCGATTCCGCCCGCTTTCCTGGCTATTGATCATGCTATTTGCCGATCATGCCATTTATTGATCATGCTATTTGCTGCTCATAATATTTATCGCTCGTGGTATTGCTTGCAGAACCTGATTTTTACCATGCTGGTAACGGCATGGTAAAAATCAGGTTTTTGTTTTTTTAACCGGCGGGTTGCAGCGGTCAGAATTATCAGGGAGTAGCGACTAGCCGCCAAAACGGCCGAATAGCTGATAGCGGGAACCGGGATAAAACAGACGCGCGGCGGTGACGACCCGCGAGCCGTGCCAGGTGCGGCGGCGGATCAGTAGACAGGGCTCCTGCTCGCCCAGCGCCAGCAGGTCGCGCTGATGCGGTTCGGCGGCGACCGCTTCCACCCGGTGCTCGCCGGCGGTCAATGGCGCGACGCGGCTCAGGTAGCTGTGCGGCGTATCGCGGGTGAAATCCTGCTGTAGATAGTCCGGCGCCACCTGCGGGTTGACGTAACGGATTTCCAGCTGTACCGGTACGTCATTTTCGTAATGTACGATTTGCGAGTAAAACAGCGGCTGGCCGGGGGCGATATCCAGTTGCGCGGCCTGATCGCCATCGGCGTTAAGGGTTTCCAGCACCAGCACCCGGCTGCTGTGACGATGACCGCGGGCGGCGATTTCATCGGCGATGTTATGCACTTCCAGCATCGCGGTGTGCGCCTTCTGTTCCGCCACAAACGTGCCCACGCCCTGCATCCGCACCAGAAATCCTTCGCTGGTCAGTTCCCGCAACGCCCGGTTGATGGTCATACGGCTGACGCCCAGTTCATTCACCAGCTCGCTTTCCGACGGCACCCGCTGATGCGACTGCCAGACGCCGCTGCGAATCTGGCTGATAATCGCCTGTTTTACCCGCTGGTAGATCGGCGCGGGGGTATCACTCATGGCGGCGGCAAGTTGGGAAGCGGTTTGCAGGTCGGTCAAGGCGTCATCCTCAAAGGCAACAGATGATCGCAGTGTAGCGAACAACGACCAATCCTGTATAGACAACCTGTTCTCTTCGGCAACAAAACCGCTGACGGAAAATGTCATCACATCCGGTTACGTTTTGGCGTTCCCACGGAAAGACGGTCTGTAACACAGTAAGTTACATGCTGTCTGGCACGGTATTGCGTGCGATAACCTGGATAACCACCGAGGAAGAAGATCATGAATAAACGCCTCTGCCTGCTGCTGGCTGTGTTACCTGCGACCGCGATGGCAAATCTGAAAACGGTAACCACGCCGGGCGTCGCGCCGGATGCCGTCACCGCGGTAAAAATGCATTTCAACGGAAATATCAATCAAGAAAAGATTAACGAGCTGACGATGGCGCTGGACGAAGCCAATATGCGCTTCAAAAACGCTCATGATCTCTATTGATATATCAACAGCGCGGGCGGCGATCTGGATAGCGGGCACGCCGCCTATCTGGCGATCAAAAGCTCGCGTATTATTACGTCGACATGCTGAAAAATGTTTACCGCCAGTGTACGACCCTGAGCGATGAGGCGATGAACAAGGCGTTATACAGCGAAGACGCCCATCTTTTTCTGAACAATCAGGAAGCGGAGAAGATCGGAATAGCGACCGCGACCGAAGATCGGATTCACGCCGCCGAGTTTGCCTATTTTATCAGTGATGGGCAGGACAGAAATAAAGGGTAATTGCATGCTTGCGCGCGGTGTTTTTCATCTTCGCTTAGGGTAGGCGCGGCTTTACCCATCCTTTCATTTTACAGGCAGTCGATCATTCGATTGCCTGATCCTCTCACGAGCCAGCGAATACGGCTCAGGCCAGTAATTACCTGGGCTGCGCGGTATCTCCCCACATTTTGTAAATTTATCAAAATATCGATCCTTAACGTTATATTGACGTTATCTTTACGAAATTCTGAGTCTGAATAGTGGCTTCAGTCGCCATCAGAAGAGGACGTTTTCATCGGTTTCAATCGCTCACTGAAACGGCCTCCGTCAGCTCTCTTCCTGTTTTGTGCGCATAGGTTTTAAATAAGGGTTAATCATCAATGGATACATCGTTTTCCTGTGTAGGATGCGGCAAATGCTGCATGGGGCATCATGTACCCCTGACACTGGCTGAAGCCCGTGAATGGGCGTTGGACGGTGGGCAAATCATTATTCTTGCCGAAGGGTTTCTGCAAAATGGCATCGGTATCCTGCCGGAACAGCGCCAGCATGCCCAGTCGCGCTCCTGTGACGTGATCAGCGGCGAAACCCGGGCGTTTATCGCGATCACGTTTGCGGCCTACAACCCTGATTCCTGCCGGCATCTGGATGAAGATCTGCGCTGCCGGATTTATGATCGGCGCCCGCTGGTGTGCCGTATTTACCCGATGGAGATCAACCCGCATATTCCGTTGCGGCAGGCCAGTAAAGACTGCCCGCCGGAAGCCTGGTTGCAGGGAGAAGCGCTGATTGTCTCGGACCGGTTGGTGGACAGCGAAACGCAGGCGCTGATCGAACGCTCCCGTCAGGCGGATCGCGAAGATGTTCATATTAAGGCGTCGATTTGCAACTGGCTGGGGATCGCCACCAGCGCGCTGAAAGGCGATGGCTTTACGGCTTACCTGCCGGATATGAGCGCCTTTACATCGGCGCTGGAGCTGGCCGGGCAATTCACCGCCGAAGAGCATGCCGAAGCGGCGGTCAGCCGGGCATGGCAGTTCCATGTTTCCGACGAAGATGTGCTGGCGTCGTTACAGCTGGCCGGCGCCCAGGCCATCACGGGGCCGTCGCAGTATTATGGTTTTATCGGCTTGCGCGCCGCCTGATGGCGTAATGCCGTTTACAGCTGTTGACAAACAGCCGGGGTGTTTTGTGAATGGTGATGCCTGTTTGACCAGTGAATGGTTTCGTGCGGGATAAGCCACATTGTTTCTCTGTTATTTCATCACTCGCACGACAAGGAGAGGCTCAGCGCCGCCTCTCCTTGACCTCTGGCTGGTGGCTAAACTGTGCCGCTACGCGCTTCCTTCGGCGTTCGCCTTCGCTGTCCGGAGCGGCACGGACTTTCGCCGCGTCCATGCGGCTCACCCGGCGAAGTCGTCCGCCTCAGCACAGTTTTAACGCCGGAAAACCCATTCGCCTGATACTTAAATTGGTTTGTCAACAGCCTCAAACAGCGCAATGCCATTTGCATGACTGAAAACAGGGCAGGGCGCACCGTTATAGGGCGTTCTGCTGTGCTTCCTCCGGGGTTGATGCCCATTCCTGCCGCATGCTTCCGCTGTTTTTCCCGTCCGTTCGCCAGTTTAGCTGTGCTGGCATGACCCTTGCTTGTATAGACAAGACTATAACACTTGCGGTCCATCGCTTTTTCTTTTCCTGACAGGAGCAGAAACATGAGTACAGCATCAGGTCGTACCGGTTGGAAAATCTCGTTGATGGCAGTTTGTCTGGTCGCCGCCGTTTCCGCGCAGGCAGAGGAAACGCCGGTGGCTATCGGCATTTCCGGCTGGACCGGCTTCGCGCCGCTGACGCTGGCGGACAAGGCCGGCATTTTCCAAAAGCATGGACTGAAAGTCGATCTGAAAATGATCCCGCAGAAGGACCGCCATCTGGCGGTGGCGTCCGGTGCGATTCAGTGCGCCGCCACCACGGTGGAAACCTACGTTTCCTGGGCGGCCAGCGGCGTGATGCTCAAACAGATCGTCCAGCTCGACAAATCGTATGGCGCTGACGGGCTGGCGGTGCGTAACGGCATCGCCAGCGTGCGCGACCTGAAGGGCAAAACCATCGGCGTGGATGCGCCCGGCACTTCGCCGTATTTCGCGCTGGCGTGGATTCTGGATAAAAACGGCATGAGCCTGAAAGACGTAAAAGTGGCGACGTTGTCGCCGCAGGCGGCGGCGCAGGCGTTCGTCGCCGGGCAGAATGACGCCGCCATGAGTTACGAGCCTTATCTGTCCTCCGTGCGTCAGCAGCCGGACAAAGGGAAAATTCTGGTTACCACCCTCGATTACCCGATGGTGATGGACACCCTCGGCTGCACGCCCGCATTCCTGAAACAGCACCCGCAGGTAGGGAAAGCGCTGGTGGAGAGCTATTTTGACGCGCTGGAGATGATCAAAACCCAGCCGGACAACGCCTACGACATCATGGGCGCGGCGGTGAAATCCAGCGGTAAGGAGTTCGCTCAGTCGGCTCAGTACCTGCGTTGGCAGGACCGTGAACAAAACCGCGCCTTCTTCAGCGGCGAGATCGCCACCTTCAGCCAGGAGGCGGCCAAACTGCTGCTGGAGGCCAAAGTTATCCGCCAGAAGCCGGATATTTCCGCGCTGTATGACGCCAGCTACGTGAAGTAACCGATGAAGGAGGCGGACATGAGCAGTCTCACCCAAGCGGCGAAGTTAGCCCCGGCGGCGTTGCCGGAAGCGCCGACACGCGTGCACAACCCACTGATGGTGCCGCTGCGCCCGGTATCGACGCGCCTGCGCTGGACGCTCGGCATCGGTTTCTTCGTGCTGTTTATCGGCCTGTGGTCGCTGGTGACGTTCAGCGGCGCGGTGTCCGTCACTTTTCTGGCTGACCCGCTGACCATGTTGCATGAAGGCGTGCTGCTGTTTACCGATTACGGCTTTCAGCAGGACATCGGCATGACGGTGATGCGCGTGGTGGCCGGTTTTCTACTGGCGGCGCTGATTGGGGTGCCGCTCGGCATCCTGATGGGGGCGTACAAACTGGTGGAAGCGTTCTTCGAACCTTTTGTGTCGTTCTGCCGCTATCTGCCCGCGTCGGCGTTCGTGCCGCTGTTGATCCTGTGGGCCGGTATTGGCGAGATGCAGAAGATCCTGGTGATTTTTATCGGCTCTTTCTTCCAGATTGTACTGATGGTGGCGGTCAGCGTCGGCAGCGCCCGCCGCGATCTGGTCGAAGCCGCCTATACGCTCGGCTGTTCCAGCCGCAGCGTGGTCACCCGGGTGCTGATCCCCGGTGCCGCGCCGGATATCGCCGAACTGTTGCGGCTGGTGCTGGGTTGGGCCTGGACCTACGTGATCGTCGCCGAGCTGATCGGCGCGTCGAGCGGCATCGGCCACATGATTGTCGACAGCCAGGCGTTGCTCAACACCGGGCAAATCATTTTCGGCATTATCGTCATCGGGGTGATTGGGCTGCTGTCCGACTTCCTGTTCAAGGCCGCCAACCGCCGTTTATTCGCCTGGAGCATACGATGAAATACAGCAAACTGACCATTCGTCAGGTGGAGCGGGTGTTCACCGGTCCGCACGGGGATGCGATACCGGCGTTGCAGCCCATCGACTATCAGGTGCATGAAAACGACTTCGTCACCATTTTGGGGCCGTCCGGCTGCGGCAAGTCGACCTTGCTGCGCATCATCGCCGGGCTGGACGCGCCGACCCGCGGCGAGGTGTGGCTGGACGGCGCGCTGGTGGACGGCCCCGGCGCCGATCGCGGCATGGTGTTCCAGAGTTACACCCTGTTTCCGTGGCTGACGGTGCGCGAGAACATCTGTTTCGGTTTGCAGGAGCGCGGCATCAGCAAGGCGCAGCAGCGTGAACGCAGCGATTATTACCTGCATCAGGTGGGGCTGCACGGATTCGAACACCACTATCCGCGCCAGCTTTCCGGCGGTATGCAGCAGCGCACCGCCATTGCCCGCGCGCTGGCTAACGACCCGAAAGTGCTGCTGATGGACGAGCCGTTCGGCGCGCTGGATAACCAGACCCGCGTCATGATGCAGGAACTGCTGTTGTCGGTGTGGGAGTCGTCGCGCAAGACGGTGTTATTTGTCACCCACGACATCGACGAGGCGATTTTTATGGCTAACAAGGTGGCGATTTTCAGCGCCCGGCCGGGGCGGATTAAAACCGAAGTGGCGGTGGATTTTCCCTGGCCGAGAGACTATACCCTTAAAACCTCGCCGGAATTTATGGCGCTAAAAGCGCGGGTGACGGAAGAGATTCGCAGTGAAACCCTGCAGTCGCTGGCGCATTGAGCGGCCCGTCTGCCGGGGAATGCAGGATGAGACATGCGTACCGGCTGGATAATGGAAAATACGTCAGCCGGATTTTTTTAGTTCTACTTGTCTATACAGGATTAGATATATGTCACAAACCCGAAGCTATTGCCTGACGCCCGGCGCGGTGGACCTCGCCACGCTGCGCGCCATTTATCAGGGAGAGGTTACCCTGACGCTGGAAGCGCAGGCGCGCGCGGCGGTCGCGGCGGCGCAGGAAACGGTGCAGGGCATTATCCGTCAGGACCGGGTGGTCTATGGCATCAACACCGGTTTTGGCAAGCTGGCCCAGACCCGCATTCCGGCGGACCGGCTGGCGGAGCTGCAACGCAATCTGGTGCTGTCGCACAGCGTGGGCATCGGCGACCTGCTGCCGGATGACGTGCTGCGTCTGGTGATGGCGACCAAAGTCGTCAGCCTGGCGCGCGGGCATTCCGGGGTGCGGTTGCAGGTGATCGATACCTTGCTGGCGCTGTTCAACGCCGGGGTGATGCCCTGCATTCCGGAGAAAGGCTCGGTAGGCGCCAGCGGCGATCTGGCGCCGCTGGCGCATCTGTCGCTGCTGCTGCTGGGAGAAGGGCAGGCGCGGGTCGACGGCGTGCTGATCCCGGCGGCCGACGGGCTGGCGCGGGCCGGCGTCGAACCGCTGGTGCTGGGGCCGAAAGAGGGGCTGGCGCTGCTCAACGGTACCCAGGTATCCACCGCGCTGGCGCTGCGCGGGCTGTTCGAGGCCGAGAAAGTGTTTGCCGCCGGGCTGGTGGCCGGCGCGTTGTCGCTGGAGGCGATCAAAGGCTCGGTGAAGCCGTTTGACGCCCGCATCCATCAGGCGCGCGGCCAGCAGGGACAGATTGCGGTAGCGGCGGCGGTCAGCGCCTTGCTGACGGACAGCGAAATTTTGCAGTCGCACGTCAACTGCGGCCGGGTACAGGACCCGTACTCCATTCGCTGCGTGCCGCAGGTAATGGGCGCGTGTCTGGACAATCTGCAGCACGCTGCCCGCGTGTTGCGCATCGAAGCCAACGCCGCGTCGGATAATCCGCTGGTGTTTCCGGAAACCGACGAGGTGATCTCCGGCGGTAATTTCCACGCCGAACCGGTGGCGTTCGCCGCCGATATCATCGCGCTGGCGGTGGCGGAGATCGGCGCGATTTCCGAACGGCGTATGGCGCTGCTGCTCGACAGCACGCTGTCCGGGCTACCGCCGTTTCTGGTTAACGACGGCGGCGTCAACTCCGGCTTCATGATCGCCCAGGTAACCGCCGCCGCGCTGGCGTCGGAGAACAAGTCGCTGGCCCATCCCGGCAGCGTGGACAGCCTGCCCACCTCCGCCAATCAGGAAGACCATGTATCGATGGCGACCTACGCCGCCCGCCGTCTCGGCAGCATGTGCTTTAACACCGCCACCGTGGTGGGAATTGAAGCGATGGCCGCCGCGCAGGGCATCGATTTCCATCGCCCGCTGAAAAGCTCGCCGTTGCTGGAGCGCGAACTGGCGCAGGTGCGTGAACAGGTCGCGTTTCTGGACCACGACCGCCTAATGGCGACCGATATTGACCTGATGCGCCAGTGGGCCAGCCGTGAGCGCTGGCCGTCCGTCATCACCGCATTATTGCCCAGTTATGCCGCCGAACCGGCGCTCGTTTGATAAGGAATCCGCCATGACCACCTCTTCTTCGACTACGTCTTCTGTTGCTCGTGTCGTGCGTGCGCCGCACGGAACTGAACTGCACTGTGAAAACTGGCTGATCGAAGCCGCCTACCGCATGATCCAGAACAACCTCGACCCGGACGTGGCCGAGCGCCCTGAGGATCTGGTGGTGTACGGCGGCATCGGCAAGGCGGCGCGCAACTGGGCCTGCTTTGACGCCATTCTGACTAGCCTGCGCCAGCTGAAAGCGGATGAAACCCTGCTGGTACAGTCCGGCAAGCCGGTCGGGGTGTTTCGCACCCACGCCGACGCCCCCCGGGTATTGATCGCCAACTCGAATCTGGTGCCGCACTGGGCCACCTGGGAACACTTCCATGAACTGGATAAGGCCGGGCTGATGATGTACGGCCAGATGACCGCCGGATCGTGGATTTACATCGGCGCGCAGGGCATCGTGCAGGGTACCTATGAAACCTTCGCCGAAGCCGGCCGCCAGCATTATCACGGCGACCTGAGCGGCAAATGGATCCTCACCGCCGGTCTCGGCGGCATGGGCGGCGCCCAGCCGCTGGCCGGCGTGCTGGCCGGAGCATCGGTGCTGGCGGTGGAGTGTCAGGAATCCCGCATCGATTTTCGGCTGCGCACCCGCTATCTGGATTACAAGACCGATAGCATCGACGACGCGCTGGCGATGATCGCCGATGCCTGTGCACAGAAAAAAGCCATCTCCGTCGGCCTGCTGGGTAACGCCGCCGAGGTGTTGCCGGAGCTGGTGAAACGCGCCAAAGCCGGCGGCATGAAACCGGATATCGTTACCGATCAGACTTCCGCCCACGATCCGCTCAACGGTTATCTGCCGGTGGGCTGGAGCGTGGCGCGCTGGCAACAGGAACGCATCAGCGACCCGGAGGGGGTGATGAAAGCCGCCTGCGCCTCGATGGCGGTGCATGTGCAGGCGATGCTGGATTTTTGCCACATGAGCGTGCCCACCGTGGATTACGGCAACAATATCCGCCAGCGCGCGTTTGATGAAGGCGTGCGCGACGCCTTTGATTTCCCCGGTTTCGTCCCGGCCTATATCCGCCCGCTGTTTTGCGAAGGCAAGGGGCCGTTCCGCTGGGTGGCGCTGTCCGGCGATCCAGAGGACATCTACAAGACCGACGCGAAGTTGAAGGCGCTGTTTCCGGATAATCACCATCTGCACCGCTGGCTGGACATGGCGCGCGAACGCATCGCTTTTCAGGGACTGCCGTCGCGCATCTGCTGGTTGGGGCTGGGGGAACGGCATCTGGCCGGGCTGGCGTTCAACGAGATGGTGCGCAACGGTGAGCTGAAAGCGCCGATCGTTATCGGCCGCGACCACCTGGACTGCGGTTCGGTGGCCTCGCCCAACCGGGAAACGGAAGCGATGCAGGACGGCTCGGACGCGGTGTCCGACTGGCCGCTGCTCAACGCGCTGCTGAATACGGCGGGCGGCGCCACCTGGGTCAGCCTGCATCACGGCGGCGGCGTCGGCATGGGCTTCTCCCAGCACGCCGGGATGGTGATCGTCTGCGACGGCAGCGAACAGGCCGATGCCCGGCTGGCGCGGGTGCTGTGGAACGACCCGGCTACCGGGGTGATGCGCCATGCTGATGCGGGTTACGACGTTGCTAAAGCCTGTGCGGCGGCGCATCAGTTGAATTTGCCGATGGTGAAGTCGCACGAGTGAAGTAAAAATCAGGCGCTAAAAAAGGGCGGTCGGCAGACCGTCCTTCTATGACCGACTACGGACGTGCCGCGCTACCGCAGGGCTTTTTTATAGATCAGGCTCGCTATCCCGCCGATATCTTTGCGGGAATCCAGAACGAAACCGTTTTTTTCATAAAGACGCTGGGCGGCGGTCTGCGCTTCGGCGGTGTCCAGAATCATTGATCGGACGCCGCCGATGCCCTGCGCAAACGCGAATAGCTGATCCAAAATCGCCTGAGCGATGCCGCCCTGTCTAAATCCGGCGGCCACCCGCATTCGTTTAATCTCGCAAACCGAGTCGGACAGCAGGCGGATCGCCCCCATGCCAATCACATATTCCGGTTCTGCTTCCGTCGTGACGGCGACAAGAAAACGGGCGCGGTGTTGAGGGTAGTGCTCGGCAATGGCGTACAAATCGGCGTCCAGCGATGTATCAGGAGACAGCGAGCCGCTTTCCCGCAAGCCGGCGAAATGCAAGGCGATAACCTGTTCGCTATCCGCAGGCTGTATTTCTCTGATCGAAAACATGGTCTTTCTCCCGGTCAATGGGCAGTAGCCGTCATCGGGCGCGATGGCGCTGAACCCGGCGGTGCCCGCACTGATGCGCTTGGGTATAAGCCGACAAGGGGCAGCCTGTGCGTTCATGGCGGCCTGCGCCTGCCGGCCCGAGGCAAAAGTGGATAAGACAATGATATGGTGCCCGGTGTGTGGTTTTGTAGTGTAGTAATGATTTGTTATTCATAACACTTTTTATAACCACAGCAGGCAGGAATTATCATAATGCAGCAGGTTTTCTTTCCGGCCACGGTGTTGCGTGGCGCCGGAGTCAGTCAACAGTTGGGCGGGATTTGCGCCCGTCTCGGGAGTCGGGTGCTGGTCGCGGGAGGGCATCAGGCGCTGGCGGCGGCGCAGACTCTGATTATCGAACAACTGCGGCAGTCTGGGGTGACGCTGACCGCGGTGGAGTGGTCTGGCGAGCAGTGCAGCGTCAGTCAGATTGAGCGGCTGTGCGCGCGGGTGCGCGAAACCGACAGCGATGTGTTGCTGGCGGTAGGCGGCGGCAAGGCGCTGGACACCGGTAAAGCGGTGGCGTTCCAGTGCGGCATTCCGGTGGTGACGTTGCCGACGATTGCCGCGACCTGCGCCGCCGTGACGCCGCTGTCGGTTCGTTATCACGACGACGGTCATTTCCACGATTTGCACCACCTGCCGGTAGCGCCGGCGGCGGTAGTGATCGACAGTGCGCTGCTGGCGCGGGCGCCGCTGCGCTGGCTGGCCGCCGGGCTGGGGGATACTCTGGCGAAGTGGTATGAGTTTCGCGCTATCGATAACGGCGGCAACGACAGCGGTTTTGCCGCGTCGTCGCGCGCCAACAGTGAAATCTGCTTTCGGTTGATCGAACAGTACGGCGAGGAAGCCTGCCGCGCCGTGACGGCCGGGCAGCACAACGACGCGCTCGATCAGGTGCTGGACGCTATCTTCCTGTTCGCCGGGCTGACCTCGCTGATGGCCAGCGGCGCGCACGCGGCGGCGGCCCATGCGTTGTACGAAGGGTTTACCGTCTGCGACAAGACCCGCGAATTCGGCCACGGCCTGCTGGTCGGCTTCGGCAATCTGTGCCTGCTGGCGCTGGAGCAGCGCAGCGATGAAGAACTGCTGGCGGCGATTCGGCTGGCTCAGGTCTGTGCGGTGCCGTTGACGCTGGCGGCGATCTGCCCGGATTTGTTGGAGGAGGAACTGACGGCGATCGTTCGCGCATCGGTTGATGCGCCGGATATGGCAACGATGCCGTTTACTGTGACGGAGCAGCAGGTGCGTCAGGCGATACGCCGGGTAGAGGCGCTGGCGGCCCGTGTAGCGGAGTGACCTCGGTCACTGACAATAAAAAAGACCGGGCGGGTAGCCCGGTCTTGTCTGGTTGATACGCCAGGAAGCCCGTGTTGTGTTTCAACCGGTCAGACGACCCTGTCAGAGTTTGCTGACGCCTGAACGGCTAACCTTACAGTTGGCGGTGTCCCATTTTTCACCGTACTTCTCTGATGTTCCCTGGCCTTTCACCACGCCTTTGAACTCTTCGCAGACTGGCGGTTTGCCTTCTTTGTAGTCTTTGATTTTCAGACCACTGATGGTTGCCACGTCGCCGTAGTTGCGGTTAACGCCGGCGATGCTGTCAATGGTGCCGTTAACGGTAGCGCTGGTAACGGTCAGGAAACGCGGGCCGCCGTTGTTGGAGCAGTCGCCGCAGGAGCGCCACAATTTCCCGTGTTCACCGGTCAGGGTGAAGTTGCCTTTCACCACCGTGGTGCTGTTTTTGGAATTGTGCTGCAGCACTTTGTCCGGCTTGCCGCCGTAACCATTTTTGGCGTTATGCGCGATCCCGCCGACGATGGTCATGGTTTTGCCGTTATTGGTTGCGGCATCTTCGCAGATGTCTTCCCAGATCACGTTTTCAATGGTGCAGTTGCCGCTGTCGCAGTGAATGCCGTCCGCGCCGCCGGAGGCGGAAATACGCAGGTTTTTCACCGTAGCGTTTTTCAGAATGATCAGCGGTTTTTGTTTATCGCTGTCATTCGGGCAGGAGGTGCCGATGGTCACGCCGCCGCAGTCCACCGTGCGGTTTTCGAATGTGGCGCCCGGCTTACACTCGGAACTGGCTTTCGCTGCGCGCAGCGGGCCGGTGTTCGGCGCGGTGGTGACGGCATTTGATTCGATCTGAGCCTGGTCTTCGCTTACTACGTCCACCCAGTACCAGTAGTTGAGGCCGCTATTGGTGTCGGCATCTTTAAAGGTACGGGTTTCCGCGTCCAGTACGGCGATACGTTCACGCAGGTCAGGATTGCTGGTGGTGCCGCGATAAACTTCCTGACGCGCCACTTTACTTTCGTCGGTAGACCAGCCCAGATAATTAACATCGCTTTTCTGGGACAGCATCAGTGTGGTTTGGGCGGCGAATGACGGTGCCGCCAGAGTGAGTGCACACAGAGGTATTACATACTTAAACATACAATCTCCTTGTAAATCCCACAGGTATTGACTCTCATTCAGTTGAGAGAAAGAAATAAAAGCGGGTACTTCCTGAATGTATCGTGATTACTATAGAGCAAAAAATAAAAATGGCGAGAAAAATAAACCGCTGTTTTGAAAATTAACCTGATGTGAATATCATCTATTTTATTTTCTAATTTTGAAAAGAGATTTATGTCATTTTTATTTATGAAACACTCGCAATATTGTAAAAATGAATGTGATAGGGATCCATTTTTTATAGTTGTCTGATTGATTTTTGCTCCATTGCAAGAGCTGGGAAGAGAATGACTATGTGTTTGGTCGGCTTTATGATAATACCGTCGTGCAGTTTATTCAGCGGTAATCGTAATGTGAATAATTTGTTTATTTTTGATGGTCTGGCTGGCAGGCGGCGGTTATTACGTCGACAGGCGGAGGCCAGTCGCCGGATGAAAGAAACCCTGGCGGCATACGTGCGGCCATGCCGGAAGCAAAGGATGGCAACGTGTCTGCAACGCGAAAAACGACAGGTATATTCAGATATGCCGCTTTGCCGCTGAATAGGCATTTATAGGGGTTATGCCCTAAATAATTCGAGTTGCAGGACAAAACGCGCTGCGTTTTGAACAACGCAACGCGTTGGCCCTTTAGGGCGAGGCCAGGAAATGGGCCGAGTAACGCAGCCAACGTACCTGCGACTTGAAGTATGACGGGTTTATGCACGTTTTAATAGGGATGTCTGTGATGATGATAAATAAAGCCGCTTTCTGTGCGTTGATTGCCGTCGTGTTATCGGGATGTGGCGGCAGCGAACCGACCGAGCAGGATATTCGGCACGCGGTTGACGATATGGTGGCTCAAACTAATCAGGAAATTAAAAAAAAAGTCGGCACGCTTTTTAATGATGAGATGGTGCTTAAAATCAATTCGTTAAAAAAGCTGAATTGCATCAGAAGTGAAAATAAAGGCTATCAATGCAATGTCGATTTGGATATGTCATTGCCACTGGTTGGAAACAAAAAAGAGATCGTCAATTTTACTTTTATTCGGGAAGACGGTTCGTGGACGCTGGTTAAATAATTCGTGCCTTTCCTGATAAGCGTCCCCGGCGTATTGCCGGGGACGCCCTGATATTATCCCAGCATCTTTTCCACGCAGCGTTTGAATACCTGCACGCCGGTTTCCAGCGACGATAATTCAAAATGCATGTCCGGATGGTGCAGCCCCGGTTTGAGATTGGTGCCCAGCCCCCAGAAGCCAGCTTTAATCTGTGGCTTGAGGCGCGGATAGAAGAAGAAGTCTTCTCCGCCTGCGGTGCTTTTGGGCGCGGTCAGACCGGCTTCGCCCAGCACATCCACGATCGCCGCGCTGATCAGCGCGGTGGCGTCGTCATGAATATCCGCCGCCGGAATCTCTTTTAGCAGTTTGATCTCGGCCGTTGCGCCGTAAGCCGCCGCGCTGTACTCAATGGCGCGGATCACTTTTGCTTTCAGCTCGTCCATCGCGTCATTCAGCGACGAACGCAGGTCCCAGCATACCGTGGCGTTATCAGGAATGGAGTTGGTCACGCCGGCGTCGCACAGAAAACGGGTAGCCTTGGCGCTCCAGGTCAGGTGCGGCGCCAGCGGAACCGCCTTCACCGCCATGACGGCGTTGGCGGCGGCTTCCAGTGCGTTCACGCCCAGATGCGGCCGCGCGCCGTGCGCCGGTTGGCCGTGAAAGGTGACTTCCAGCGTGCTGCTGGCGGAATAGTGCATCGCCGGTATCGCCTCGCCCAGCAGGCACTCTTCCACCGGGCGCAGGTGAAAGCCGAGGATCATGTCCACGTCGTCGATGGCGCCGCCTTCCACCATGGCGATGGCGCCGGTACCCAGCTCTTCGGCGGGCTGAAACAGGATCTTCAGCCGTCCTTTTTTCACCACGCCATCGCGCATCAGTTCCTGAGCGGCGGTCAGCACCACCGACGAGTGGGCGTCGTGTCCGCAGGTGTGGCGGGCGCAAAACTCACCGTCAATGATGTGACCCAATGCATCCATATCGGCGCGCAGCGCCAGCACCGGGCCGGGCACGCCGCTGTTCAGTTCCGCCACGATGCCGGTGGTGCCGTTGACGCCGCGGGTGAGACGGTAGCCCGCTGCTTCCAACTGCGCGGCCAGATAATCGGAGGTCTTGAATTCCTGGAATCCCAGTTCCGGAATGGTGTGCAGGTAACGATAGTGATCGAATACGTTGGACATAACGTCCCTCTTGGTGTTCGTCAAAATGATGGTCAGACCGCGTGTATTCCGCGGTCGATATCAACAGTAAGAGCCATCCAGCAGGAGTCATCCAGCAAGAGTTATGCCAGATGAAAGCGATGTGCGATGAACGCGATGCCAGATAAATAGGAACAATAGGAGATAAGGAACACGGTCTGGCGCGCGATTCCCACTTAGCGACGCGAGTTATTCACCGTGCGTTGCCGGCATGATAAACCCCCTTTCGCCACAAGGTAACGCGATGCCCCATCAGGGCGTCTATCCTCACCGAACGCGGGCATTGCCTGCACCTGACAGGTGCCTGTTGGGATAGGCGTTGATTGGTCTGACGGCGCGAGTTATCCATCTCCGCCGCGGGATGAGAAGGCGATGGCGGGGTAGGGTGGCAAGGTCAGCTGCGCGGCGTAGCGGGCATCGGTTTGATGCCGTTCCGCGCAGTGACGCGGGTAGCGGTGGCGATGACGTCAGTGCATGCCGGGAACGGCGGCGTCGGCGTTGATGCGCAGACCCTCGGCGTCGAACACCAGACAGTGAGCGGCGTCGAAACCGACGGTAATCGCCTGCCAGGGGCGGAACTGCACGTCGCCGGGCAGCAGGATTTTGACGCCATCGTGGCCGTAGCACTGGCCGAACAGGTAGGTGTTGTTGCCCAGCCGTTCCACTACTTCGCACTGAAAGGCCAGCGTGGCCTGATGCGATGGCTGAATGCCAAGGTGCTCGGGGCGAATTCCCAGCGTGACGGCGTCGCCGGGCTGTAGCGGCGTAGTCTCGATGTTCAGCGTCAGCGTTTTATCCGCCGTCAGCGTCACGGTCAACTGATGCGGCTGCCAGGCGACGACGGTCGCGGGCAGGAAATTCATTTTGGGCGAGCCGATAAAACCGGCGACGAAGCGATTGACCGGGTTGTAGTACAGCGCCATCGGCGAGCCGGTCTGCTCCACCTTGCCGTTGTTCATCACCACGATTTTGTCGGCCAGCGTCATCGCCTCCACCTGGTCGTGGGTGACATACACCATAGTGGTTTTCAGCTCCTGATGCAGCTTGGCGATGTGCAGGCGCATGTCGACCCGCAGTTCGGCGTCGAGGTTGGAGAGCGGTTCATCGAACATGAACACTTTCGGGTTGCGCACGATGGCGCGACCAATGGCGACGCGCTGGCGCTGGCCGCCGGACAGTTGGTTAGGCTTGCGGTCCAGCAGGTGGGACAACTGCAAGGTTTTGGCGACCATTTCGACCTGATGGCGAATCTCCGCCTTCGGCACCTTGTTGACCTTCAGCCCGTAGCCCATGTTTTCCGCCACCGTCATGTGCGGGTAGAGCGCGTAGGACTGAAACACCATCGCCACGCCGCGGTGGGCCGGCGCGACGTCATTCATCACTTCGTCATCAATCAGAATTTTGCCATCGCTAATCTCTTCCAAACCGGCGATCATCCGCAGCAACGTAGACTTGCCGCAGCCGGAAGGCCCGACAAACACCGCGAATTCACCCGCCTGAATATCCAGATTGATATTGTGCAGCGTTTCCGTTTTGCCAAAGCGTTTGGTGACATTTTTTAAGCATATGCTGGACATCCGTTTTTCCTCAACGGGTTATCAATACGGTGACCGCAGTGGCGGGCCGGGTAGTGCTGATAAGTGTATGTACTACGTATAACAAATTTTTGAACCAGCCTGACGGCGCTTTTACGTTGAGATGACTATAACCACCTTGTTTTTAGCGCCCTATCGGCATGTTTCATTTCTGCAATTGTGATCACACAATAGTCACTTTCCTGTCGTCATATCCCCACTGGTAGCGTAGCGTATAACATCATCGCTGGTGAAAAACCGGGTGTTTAAAGCCCTATAAAATCAGCCACGATGTTTTTGTTAATGCGAAGTGCCAGGTTTTTTGCTTAAAAATGTTATACCTTCACATGAGGTCGATAATGAAAACCAAAACGCTTACCGCCCTACTGCTCTCCGCCACCGCTGCCGGCCAGCTGGCGGCCTTTCCGGTACATGCCGCGCAGCAGCTGACCGTTTGGGAAGATATCCGGAAATCGGATGGCATCAAGGACGCCATCGGGGATTTCGAAAAACAGTACAACGTCAAAGTGAACCTGCAGGAAATGCCGTATGCCCAGCAGCTGGAAAAACTGCGGCTGGACGGCCCGGCGGGCATCGGCCCCGATGTGCTGGTGATCCCCAACGATCAACTGGGCGGCGCGGTGGTGCAGGGGCTGATTGCGCCGCTGAAACTCGATCAGGCGGCGCAAGACAGCTTCACCGATGCGTCGATGGCGGCATTTCGCATGAACAACCAGGTGTACGGCCTGCCGAAAGCGGTGGAAACCCTGGTGCTGATTTACAACAAGGAGCAGGTGAGCAAACCGCTGGCCAGCTTGCAGGAGTGGTATGACTTTTCCCGGCAGCAGCAGGCGCAGAATAAGTTCGGGCTGCTGGCGAAGTTCGATCAGATCTACTACAGCTGGGGCGCGATCGGGCCGATGGGCGGCTATATTTTCGGCAAAAATGACAAAGGCTTCGGCAAAAACGACAAAGGCGGCCTCAACCCGTTGGATATCGGCCTGAACACGCCGGGCGCGGTGGACGCGGTGACGCTGCTGCGTAAGTTTTACGCCGATAAGCTGTTTCCGGCGGGGATCATTGGCGATAACGGGCTGAACGCCATCGATTCACTGTTCACCGAGAAAAAAGCGGCGGCGGTTATCAACGGCCCCTGGGCGTTCCAGCCCTATGAAGCCGCCGGCATTCACTACGGCGTGGCGCCGCTGCCGCTGCTGCCGGACGGCAAACCGATGAGCTCGTTCCTGGGCGTGAAAGGGTATGTAGTCTCGACCTGGAGTAAGGACAACGCGCTGGCGCAACGGTTTATCGAATTCATCAACCAGCCGCGCTACGTGAAGGTCCGCTATCAACGCACCGGCGAGATCCCGCCGCAAAAAAGCATGATTGACGATCCGCTGATTAAAAACGACGAGAAAGCCAGCGCGGTCGCCATCCAGGCCGCCAGAGCCGTGCCGATGCCGGGCATTCCGGAAATGGGCGAAGTCTGGGGGCCGGCCAACGCGGCGCTGGAGCTGAGCATGACCGGCAAACAGGAGCCGAAAGCGGCGCTCGATAACGCCGTGAAGCAAATCAAGATGCAGGTCGAGGCGA
Organism: Dickeya sp. Secpp 1600; assembly: GCF_003049805.1. Lineage (NCBI taxonomy): Bacteria > Pseudomonadati > Pseudomonadota > Gammaproteobacteria > Enterobacterales > Pectobacteriaceae > Dickeya > Dickeya sp. Secpp 1600. Next base: position 3,583,835 of record NZ_CP023484.1, on the reverse strand, counting down.
TGCAGGCCAGCAATCAGTAATAACCGTCATCCGTTAACGCAGTAGGCCACACCGAGCGGGAGGGCGACCTCCCGCGACTAGAAGGAGCAGCGTGTGATTATCAGTTCCGGCGAACCCCTGTCCGGGGAAAAGCGCACCCGACGCCACGCCTGGGTAGCGGCGTTGTGCGCGGTGCTGCCCGGCGGCGGGCAGTTTTATCATCGCCAGTGGGCGAAGGGCATGATTTTTCTGGTGCTGCTCGGCAGCTATCTGGGGGTGTTTCATGACTTTCTGCGTACCGGCCTGTGGGGCGTGTACACCTTGGGGGAAGAGGTGCCGCGCGACAACTCTATCTTCCTGCTGGCGGAAGGGATCATCAGCCTGCTGATTATCGCCTTTGGCGTGCTGATCTACGCCTTGTCGATAAACGATGCCTGGCGTAATGGCAAACGGCGGGATGACGGACTGGCGCTGAACAGCGTGCGGCAGCAGTACCGCCTGCTGCTGAGCGAAGGCTTTCCTTACCTGATGATTACCCCGGGCTTCATTCTGCTGGTGTTCGTGGTGATTTTCCCGATCCTGTTCGGTTTCGCCATCGCGTTTACCAATTACAACCTGTACCACACGCCGCCCGCCAAACTGGTGGAGTGGGTCGGGATGAAGAACTTCGTCAGCATTTTTACCCTCAGCATCTGGCGCTCGACCTTTCTGGACGTGTTGCAATGGACGGTGGTCTGGACGCTGCTGGCGACCACGTTGCAGTGTACGGTGGGGGTGTTGCTGGCGATTTTGGTTAACCAGAAAGATCTGCGCTTTAAGCCGCTGATCCGCACGATTTTCATTCTGCCGTGGGCGGTGCCGGGGTTCGTCACCATTCTGGTGTTCGCCGGCATGTTCAACGATTCGTTCGGCGTCATCAATAATGCCATTCTGGCGTCTGTGGGCATCAGCCCGAAAGCCTGGCTGACCGATCCGTTCTGGACCAAAACGGCGTTGATCATGATGCAGACCTGGCTCGGATTCCCGTTTGTGTTCGCCATGACCACCGGCGTGTTGCAGGCCATTCCGGACGATCTGTACGAAGCGGCCACGATGGACGGCGCCAGCCGCTGGACGCAACTGCGCACCATTACGCTGCCGCTGGTGCTGTACTCCATCGCGCCGATCATCATCACCCAGTACACCTTCAATTTTAACAATTTCAACATCATCTATCTGTTCAACAACGGCGGACCCGCCGTCGCCGGTTCCAATGCCGGGGGCACCGACATTCTGGTGTCCTGGATTTACAAACTGACGATGTCGTCGTCCCAGTATGCGATTGCCGCCACCATCACCATCCTGCTGTCGATTTTCGTGGTCGGGCTGGCGCTGTGGCAATTCCGGGCGACCCGGTCATTCAAGAACGATGAGATGGCATAAGGGGAGAATGATGGCGACGACTCAAGGCATCAACCGTCAGGATATTCATCGTCAGAGCGCCGAACGTCAGGGCGTGCATCATAAAAGTATCAAACGCGAGAAAGCCCTTCGGCTTGCGCTGTCCTGGCTGGTGATTATCGCGGTGTCGGTGGTGATCATTTATCCGCTGGTGTGGACGGTCGGGGCGTCGCTCAATGCCGGCAACAGCCTGTTGAGCACCTCGATTATTCCGGAAAATCCGTCCTTTCAGCATTACGAGGAGCTGTTCAACGGTCAGGTCAATTACCTGACCTGGTACTGGAACTCGATGAAAATCAGCTTCCTGACCATGGTGCTGACGCTGGTAAGCGTCAGTTTTACCGCCTACGCGTTTTCGCGTTTCCGCTTCAAAGGGCGGCAAAACGGCCTGATGCTGTTTTTGCTGTTGCAGATGATCCCGCAGTTCTCCGCGCTGATCGCCATTTTTGTGCTGTCGCAGCTGCTGGGGTTGATCAACAGCCATCTGGCGCTGGTGCTGATTTATGTCGCCGGCATGATCCCGATGAACACCTATTTGATGAAGGGCTATCTGGACGCGATTCCCCGCGAGCTTGACGAATCGGCGCGCATGGACGGGGCGGGCAATTTCCGTATTTTCATCGAGATCATTATTCCCTTGTCCAAGCCGATCATCGCCGTGGTGGCGCTGTTTTCCTTCACCGGTCCGCTGGGGGATTTCATCCTGTCCAGCACCATCCTGCGCACCCCGGATAAGTACACCCTGCCTATCGGTTTATACAACCTGGTGGCGCAGAAAATGGGAGCCAGTTACACCACCTACGCCGCCGGCGCGGTGCTGATTGCCGTGCCGGTCGCGCTGCTTTACCTGATGCTGCAAAAATATTTTGTCTCCGGCCTTACCTCAGGCAGTACCAAAGGATAATCGCGATGAAAAAGATGATACCCGCATTACTGGCTGTTTCCCTGTCGCTGGGCGCGATGCCGCTCATGGCGGCGGAGTCTGTCGTTATTAAACCGCTGCGCAATGCCCCGGCCGATTTTATCAAGGGCGCGGATATCTCCACGTTGCTGGAAGTGGAGCGTCAGGGCGGCGTGTTTTATGACGAAAACCACGTGCGCGTCGACCCGGTCGCGCTGCTGAAAAAGAATGGCGTTAACTACATCCGGCTGCGCTTGTGGGTTGACCCCCGCGATGCTGCCGGGCGTCCTTACGGCGGCGGCGATAACGATCTGGCGACCACATTGACGCTGGCCAAACGCGCCAAAGCGCAGGGTATGAAGCTGTTGCTGGATTTCCACTACAGCGACTTCTGGACCGACCCCGGCAAGCAGTTCAAGCCGAAAGCCTGGGCCAGCCTGTCGTACGATCAACTGAAAGTCGCCATTCATGACTATACCCGCGACACCATCGCCCGTTTCAAGAAGGAAGGGGTGCTGCCGGATATGGTGCAGATCGGCAATGAGGCTAACGGTGGCATCCTGTGGCCGGAAGGCAAAAGCTGGGGGCAGGGCGGCGGCGAATTCGACCGGCTGGCCGGCCTGCTGAACGCCGCGATCGCCGGCCTGCGTGAAAACCTCAGCTCGCCGGGGCAGGTCAAAATCATGCTTCATCTGGCGGAAGGCACCAAGAACGACACCTTCCGCTGGTGGTTTGATGAAATCACCAAACGCGGCGTACCGTTCGATGTGATCGGCCTGTCGATGTACACCTACTGGAACGGCCCGATCAGCGCGTTAAAAGCCAACATGGACGACATCAGCCAGCGCTACAACAAGGACGTCATTGTGGTTGAGGCCGCCTACGGTTACACCCTGGCTAACTGCGATAATGCCGAAAACAGCTTTAGCGAAAAGGAAGCGACGGCGGGCGGTTACCCGGCCACCGTACAAGGGCAGGCCGATTTCATCCGCGACCTGATGCAAAGCGTGATTGACGTACCGAAAAAGCACGGTAAAGGCGTGTTCTATTGGGAACCGACCTGGATAACGCCGCCGGGAAATACCTGGGCCACTGAAGCCGGTATGAATTACATCAACGACCACTGGAAATTGGGCAACGCCCGTGAAAATCAGGCGTTATTTAATTGTCAGGGGGAGGTGCTGCCTTCGATAAAAGTCTTTAAATAAATACCCGTCATATTTCACGTGCAGGCGCGTTGGCGGCCCCGGCTTATTGTTGGGGAATGATGTGGTTGCCGCCTGCCTGCATAGTGAAATAGCGGGAATATACCGTCTGCCTATTTAGTATTAAGGATGTTTTATGAAACGATTTCCGCCTTTGAATCCGAAGGTCGATGGGTTATTACATGGCGCTGATTATAATCCGGAGCAATGGGAGAATTACCCCGGCATTATTGACGACGATATCGCCATGATGAAACAGGTAAAATGCAATGTAATGTCGGTCGGTATTTTCAGCTGGGCCAAACTGGAGCCGCAGGAGGGCGTGTACCGGTTCGACTGGCTGGATGAGGTTCTCGATAAATTATACCGGCAGGGTATTTCGGTGTTTCTGGCGACACCCAGCGGCGCACGCCCGGCCTGGATGTCGCAACGTTACCCGGAAGTGCTGCGCGTAGGGCGCGATCGGGTGCCGGCGCTGCACGGTGGTCGTCACAATCACTGCCTGTCATCGCCGGTCTATCGGGATAAGGTTCAAAAAATCAATACATTGCTGGCGGAGCGCTACGGGCGTCACCCGGCGGTGATCGGCTGGCATATTTCCAATGAATACAGCGGCGAGTGCCATTGCGAGCGCTGTCAGCAGGCGTTTCGCACCTGGCTGCAGGCGCGTTACCAGACGCTGGATAACCTCAATCACGCCTGGTGGAGCGATTTCTGGAGCCATACCTACAGCGACTGGTCACAGATTGAATCGCCGGCGCCGCAGGGCGAAGTGTCCATTCACGGGTTGAACCTTGACTGGCGACGCTTTAATACCGCGCAGGCGACCGATTTCTGCGCGCAGGAAATCGCCCCGTTGAAGCGGGTGAACCCGGCTATCCCGGCGACCACCAACTTCATGGAGTACTTTTACGATTACGACTACTGGCAGCTGTCGCGCGTGCTGGACTTCATCTCCTGGGACAGCTACCCGATGTGGCACCGGGACAAGGACGACGCCACGCTGGCCTGTTATATCGCCCTGTTTCACGATCTGATGCGTTCGCTGAAGCAGGGCAAGCCGTTTGTGTTGATGGAATCGACCCCCAGCGTCACCAACTGGCAGCCGCTCAGCAAGCTCAAGAAGCCGGGTATGCATATTCTTTCCTCGCTGCAGGCGGTGGCCCATGGCGCGGATGCGGTGCAGTACTTCCAGTGGCGCAAGAGCCGCGGCTCGGTGGAGAAATTCCACGGCGCGGTGGTGGATCATGTCGGCCATATCGATACCCGCGTCGGCCGCGAAGTGGCGCAGCTCGGCCAGATTTTGTCGCAGCTGGATGCGGTGGCGGGCAGCCGGGTAGAGGCGCAGGTAGCGATCCTGTTTGACTGGGAAAGCCGCTGGGCGATGGATGATGCGCAGGGGCCGCGCAATGCCGGGTTGGAGTACGAAAAAACGGTGGCGGAACACTACCGCCCGTTCTGGGAGCAGGGGATCGCCGTCGATGTCATCAACGCCGACTGCGATTTCAGCGGCTACCGGCTGTTGATTGCGCCGATGCTGTACATGGTGCGGCCGGGGTTTGCCGAGCGCGTCGAGCAGTTTGTGCGGCAGGGCGGGCACGTGGTGGTGACCTACTGGAGCGGCATCGTTAACGAAAGCGACCTGTGTTATCAGGGCGGATTCCCCGGCCCGTTGCGCCCGGTGCTGGGCATCTGGTCAGAAGAGATCGACTGTCTGGCCGACGGCGAATATAACCGGGTGTTGGGGCTGGCGGACAATGATATCGGGCTGAAAGGGCCGTATCAGGCGCGCCACCTGTGCGAGTTGATCCACCTTGAAGGCGCGACGGCGCTCGCCAGCTACTGCGACGATTTCTATGCCGGCCGGCCGGCGGTGACGGTAAATCACGTCGGCGCAGGGAAAGCCTGGTATGTGACCTCGCGTAACGATCTGGCGTTCCAGCGCGATTTCTTTGCCGCCATCATGCGTGAGCTGGCTCTGCCGCGGGCGCTGGATATCCCGCTGCCGCCGGCGGTGACGGCCCATCGCCGTACCAACGGCGACGAAGAGTTTATCTTCATCGAAAACTACAGCGCGTTGCCGCAGCCTATCCAGTTGCCCGCCGGGTATAGCGATATGCTGACCGGGTTGCCGCTGGTGGATGTTGTCCTTTCCGCCTGGGATTGCCGGGTGATTCGTCGCCGTCTGGTCTGACGGCGTTCAGCCTGCGCCCATCGCCGCTGCCGGCATGGGCGCTTTCTTCTGGGCGATGAACCGCCACGCCGGCGGGCGTCGCCGCGTACCGTACGATACCTTCAGAGGAGTATGCTCATGGTCAGTCTGCATTCTGTTATGCGTTATTTTTCGCATCCGAAACCGACGCCGGAATTAAGCGACGACGATAAACAGCAGATTCAGCGTCTGCTGCGGTTATTTGGCGGGCGGGATAATATCGAGCAGGTCGATGCCTGTATTACCCGGCTGCGTGTGACGGTAAAAAACCTGAGTCTGGTTGATTCACAAGGATTACAACAGGAAGGCGCGTTGGGCGTCATTATTCTTGGGCAACAGGTTCATGCCATATTCGGTAAGCAGTCGGATGCCTTACGTAAATTACTGGAGGAACATTTCTCCCGGCCGGAATAGCCGCACCGTCAATAAAAGCCATTAAATTGAGTCAGATAATAAATACGAAATATACGGATATACCCAAAATAATTCGAGTTGCGGGACAACACGCTGGCGTGTTGAACAACGCAACGCGTTGGCCCTTTAGGGCAAGGCTCAGAATGAGCCTTGTAACGCGGCAACCGAGTGAATCCCCAGGAGCTTACATAAGTAAGTGACTGGGGTGAGCGAGGACAGCCAACGCACCTGCAACTTGAAGTATGACGGGTATAAATAAAAAAGAGGATAACCCGGCGATTATCCTCAAAACGATTACAGCGATATCGTAATTAAACAGGGAAAGCAATAATGATGAAGAAAAACAATGATGAAAATAAACGTCCGGAGAAACGCAATATCTGTGGCGATTAGCACCAGGTATTACCACCAGGCTTCCACCTGTACGCCAACGTTCCAGGTGTTATTGGCGGTGCCGTCTTTGAACGGTTTGCCGTCCTGACTGTCGTTCAGATAAGAGGTGTAGAGGCGCAATTCCGGGCGCGACATAAATGCCGGGCCTGCCGCCAGCGCCAGCGCCAGTGTGTATTTCTCACCGCTTTGTTTAAACGAGGTGCCGTTTTTGAAGTTGTCTTTCTGGGTGAAGGCGCCCACTTCGCCAATGCCGCGCACATAATCGGTAAACTGATATTGCAGGCGTCCTACCAGCGACAGCAGCCGGGTGGTGTCGGTCGCTTCGTTGATGTGGTTAGCCGAACCCCAGGTCAACACGTGGTTGAACGATAACCGACTGGTGAGCGGGATCAGGCCGGTGTTGATGGCGCGATAACCGGTGGCGCTGTTGACCTGATTCCACATGTCGTACCAGCCGCCGCCCTGCGACACCATGTTTTGCGCCAGCCCTTTGTTGGCGTACTGCAGCACCACTTTGTTATAGCCGCCCAGCATGTCCTGACTGATTTCGCCGGTCAGCATTACGCCGTTGTCCGCGTCATACAGGCCGCCGAAGTCTTTCTGTTTTTTGGTGGTGTTCGGCATGGCGTAGTCGATGCCGAATTCCGTCCAGGCGCCTTTCCAGGGTTTCAGCCCGGCATAGCGAATATCGGCATAGTTGATGTTGACGTTGCTGTTGCCGTTGATGCGGTCGTCAACCGCGTTGGCGTCGCCGCGGATCCAGGCGACCGAAAGCGCGCCGGGGCCGAGCGTATAGTTTTCGATCCCGGCGCCGGAACCGGAGATATTCCAATATTTGGTATCGATAATGTGCAGGTCGTGACGCTGATAGTAGCGTTTACCGCCCCAGATCACGGCGTTAGGGTCGCCGGGGACCAGCCCCTTGATTTGCAGGTTCAACTGGCGCAGGCCGAACTGGGCGTCATCGCCGATGGTGGTTTCGTTATCGTTGGAGCCATCCGACACCATGCTGACCATGCTGTCGACGTAGAAACTGACGTCGTTTTTCTTGTACACCTCCGAGCCCAGTTCCACTTCGCCGTAGGTATCGTTTTCGTTACCCAGACGGCCCACTTTGTTTTTTTGCCATTGCGACATGCCGCCATCATTGGACACCCCCACGCCGCCGCGCAGATAGCCGTGAAAATCAATGGGGACGGTGGTGGCCTCTGCTGCCAGCAATGCCGGAGAGGTCAGTATGGCGGTGAGTGCGGTAGAGAGAGTAAGGAGTTTGGTGTTCATGGTGGCCTCTTGTTGTTATGTATTACGTTCACATTACGCGTTCAATAAAATGCCTAAGCGTAAATACGAGCAACGGATTCGTTGTTTTATTGTGATTTAATGCAAATAAATCATTTTGTTTTGTAATGATTGGTGATGCGTGTCACGGGTTTTTGATATGTGAACGTAATACTTGCATGTAATTTGGCCTGAGTGGGGTTCAGAACATGGTTTTTTCGCCGGGCCAACTGCTACAATCCCGGTAAAACCATGATGGGAAACCTGACCATGAAGTCGAAAAGCGCTACGTTAGAAGATGTTGCCCGCCACGCGGGTGTTTCTTATCAGACGGTATCGCGGGTGTTGAACAAATCTGCGAATGTCTCCGAGTCCACGCGCCGCAAGGTAGAGCAGTCCATCGAGCTGTTGCGTTATGTTCCCAACCGGCTGGCCCAGCAACTGGTGGGTAAACAGAGCATGACGATAGGGCTGGTGACCACGTCGCTGGCCTTGCACGCGCCTTCGCAGGTAGCGGCGGCGGTGAAAAGATATGCGAATATGGAAAGCTATCAGGTGCTGATTTCCATGATTGATGAGAACGTCAATCATAGCATTCAGGATTCTATCAATGAACTCAAGTCACAGCGGGTTGATAAGGTTATCATCAACGTGCCGCTGGAGACGGAAGAAGCAGAGCACATCGCCGCCGACAATGACGATATTCTCTGCTTGTTTCTGGATGTTGACCCTTACAGTTCGGTATTCAACGTGTCGTTTAATCCGGCGGACGGCACGCGGGCCAGCGTGAAGTATCTGTATGAACTGGGGCACCGCGACTTTGCTTTACTGGCGGGGCCGGCCGGTTCGGTTTCGGCGCGCTTGCGACTGAAAAACTGGCTGGAAACCCTGGATGGGTACGGCCTGACGCCGACAACGGTGATTCACGGCAATTGGGATGCGCAAAGCGGCTACGCCGGCGCACTGCAGATGCTGCGCGAAACGCCGCAGTTCAGCGCGGTGCTGGTCGCCAACGATCAAATGGCGCTCGGCGTCTTGAGCGCTTTTCATCAGAATCAGCTGACCATCCCCGGCCAGAAATCGGTGATTGGTTACGACGGCACGTATGAAAGTTCGTTTTTCCATCCGGCGCTGACCACCGTCTCGCTGGACCTCGACCTGCAGGGCAAGGAAGCGGTGCACCGTCTGCTGAACGCCAACGACAGCGACATGCAGCGGTCGTCGTCCATCCTGCCGGCCAGGCTGGTGATCCGTAATTCCACCGGTCCTCGCATTGATGAACAGCGCGATTTACAGCAAATCGCCGAAGAACTGCGCTTGATTGCGCATCGGTTGAGTCAGTAGCATTTTGCGGCACATCGCGGCTGGCGTTGTCGCCAGCCGATCAGGGTAAGGCCGGGCGTATGCTGCCCTGTCGTTAGGTGCGCTAAACCCGTGCGTTCAGACCGGGCGATGGCGGGAACAGGCGGTCATGCGTTCGATAAGCCAGCGGCCTGCGGGGCCCGGCGGGTTATCAATGCGGTACACGGCCGACATCAGCATGGACGGCTCGTTGACCGGTTCATCCTCAATGATAAGCTTTACAAGGCGGCCGCTCTCAAGGTCCGACTGGATGGTATGCATCGGCATGCCGCCCCATCCCAACCCATTGAGCAAAAAAGCATGTTTGGCAAACAGGTCCGCCAGCCGCCAGGTTTTGGGGGACATGACGCCAAACTCTCGCCCTTTGGAGTGCTCAGAGCGATCGGTCAGTACCAGTTGGACATGGTTGGCGAGTTCCTGTCTGGGGATCGGCCCCTGCAACGCGGCGAGCGGGTGGTCCGCGGCGGCGACCATAGCGAAGGCGATGTGGGCTAAGGGTTCGGTGACGATGCCCGGCGGCGTCACCGGAAGAAAACCGACGATGCCGACGCTGGCGTGCCTGTCCAGTACCGGCTGATACGCCGCTCCCAGCGCTTCAACATAGACGCGTAATGGCACGTCGGGAAACTGTTCACGGAACGCTTTGGCCGCGTCAGTCAGCACGTCAATCGGGAAGAAGACGTCGACCACGACGGTCAGTTCAGGCTCCAGCCCGGCGGCCATGCCTTTGGCGCGTGATTTCATGGCGTCAACGCCGGCGACGATATTGCGGGCGTTGGACAGTAACGCCGTCCCCGCCGGCGTCAGCCTCGGGTAGCGGCCGCTGCGATCAAAAAGCGTAACATCAAGCTGCTCTTCCAGACCGCGCACCAGCTCGCTGATGGCGGACTGCGCACGCCTGAGCCGACGCGCCGCCGCCGAGAAGCTTCCTTCATCAACCGCAGCAATGAATGTTCGTAATTGATCCAGCGACACGCCATCGAGCATAGGGAATCCTGATGTATCTGATATGGAGATGGTATATATAATAATATAACGTCTATTCAGATTATTTGCAGGGTGAAATACTCCAGTCGTCATCCATACGCCGGCCTGTTCCGGCCTTGTTCAGGAGATCTACCTGTGAGCATTCTGCATATTGATTCCAGCATTCTCGACAGCCATTCCGTGAGCCGCGCGCTGTCAGCCGACATTGTGGCCAGACAACGCGACATTCATCCGGGGAAAACCGTTATTCGTCGGGATCTCGTCGCTGACGCGGCATTACATCTGTCCCCCGACCATCTCGCCGTTTTTCAGGGCGGTACGCCGGGCTCCCCGGCGCTTGGTCAAGATATCGTCCTCGGCGGCGCTTACATCAACGAACTGTTCGCCGCCGACGTCATCGTCATCGGTGCGCCGATGTACAATTTCTCGGTCCCCTCCCAGCTCAAAGGTTGGATCGACCGCGTTCTGGTCGCCGGGCGTACCTTCCGCTACACCGAAAACGGGCCGGAAGGACTGCTGCCGGCCGGCAAGAAGGTTTTCATCGCCTCGGCGCGCGGCGGCATCTACAGCGGCGCCAGCCCGGCGGCTCAATTCGATCATCAGGAACCCTATCTGACGGCCGCGCTCAATTTCATCGGTCTGACCGATATCACCATTATTCGTGCGGAAGGTCTGGCGCTCGGCGATGAAGCAAAAACCGCGGCGATTGCCAGGGCCAGAGCGGAAATCGACGCGCTCATCGCCTGACTTACCGCCCGGAGGGAGCGATGTTGCACGGTGCCGGCCTGCTGTTGATGACTATCGGCACCGCCCGATCTCGCTTCCCGTTTCAAAAAATTGCTTTCCGCTGCAAAAGACGGTTCTTCGCTGCAAAAAAGGTATCGCTTATGGCACATCATCAGGCTTTCTCTGCGACAACGCGCCCCATCGTTCACCGCACTTCGGGTCAACGCCTTGGTCCTCTCACCCGGCTGATGTCACCGGGCGATCTGGGGCAGTGGGCCAAACCGTTCGTTTTTCTGGATCTGTTCGAGTCTGTACCCTCAACCGGCACGGGTTTCAGACCGCATCCGCATTCGGGTATTGCAACGCTCACCACTTTCCTCGAAGGCAGCATGACCTATGGCGATACCACCGGAAAACAGGGGGCGATGACCGCGGGATCGGTCGAGTGGATGCGCGCCGGAAGCGGGGTGTGGCACGCCGGCGAGCCTGCGCCAGACCACATGATGCGTGGATATCAGCTCTGGATTGCGCTGCCGCCATCGCTTGAGCTTGCGCCTGCGCAGAGCCTGTATCTGGAACCGGAACAGATCGCGCGCGACGGGCCGGCGCGCATCCTGCTTGGTCGCTATGGCGACAAAGTCAGCCCGATTCCGCTGCCCGTGTCCATCACCTACCTTCATGTCCGACTGGCGGACGGCGAACGCTGGACCTACCAACCCGCCGCCGATCACGATACGGCGTGGCTGGCGCTGAACAGCGGCAAGCTGCATGTCGGTGGTACGGTGCTTGAGCGCGAACTGGCGGTGTTCGCGCAAGGTAATGAGGCAATCGGGATGATGGCCGAGGACGAGGTCGAGCTGGTCATCGGTTCAGCGGCCAAACATCCACATCCGCTCGTGATGGGCGCGTATTCAGTTCACACCTGTATCGAGGCGCTCGCCGAAGGCGAACGTACGATCAACCAACTGCAACACAGCCCGGCGTTCGCCGCGCTTAACCGCCGCGAAGCGCGGTGGTCATAACGTCATTTAAAAGGAACTGTCTGTATGCAAAAGAAATCTGTCCTTGTTATTGGCGGTGGGGCGGCAGGGCACCAGATCGCTTATCAACTGCGCGATGCGGCGAACGTGACCCTCGTTGATCCCAAAACCTATTGGGAAGTGCCGATGGCGGTCCCGCGTTTGCTGGTCGATCCTGACAGTCTGCCGGCGCAAATCCCTTATGACAGCTTCATCGGCACGGTGCGGTTCATACAGGGTAAAGCGGTGGGGTTGACCGACCACAACGCGCACGTGGCGCTGGCGGATGGCAGCGAAGGCGCGGTGTCATTCGATTATGCGGTGATCGCCACCGGGTCAGCGTATATCGATCCGCTTATCAAGGCCCAGGCGCCGTTGAGTACAAGCCGCACCGCCGAAATCCGGTCGATGCACAAACGCCTGCGGGAGGCACGCTCCGTGGTGGTGGCGGGGGCCGGGCCGGTTGGTATCGAGATTGCCGCAGAGCTGTGCGAGGCGTTTCCCGATCTGGCAATCACCGTGGTTCACAGTGGTAAGACGGTACTGAATAACGCACCGGACAAATTTCCCCAATGGGCGGAAAAAGATCTGCGCGACAAAGGCCTTAAATTTGCGCTCAACGATCGCGTTGTGCTGCCTGCGCCCGGTGAACAGCCTGTGGACGGTAAGGTCGTCACTCACTCGGGACTTATGCTCGCGGCCGATATCGTCATCTGGGCAGCGGGAGCGAAGCCGGTGACTGATTTTGTGGCCAGATCGTGGCCTGAAGCGGTGCAACGCAACGGCCTGATCAACGTCGATCACTATCTGCGTGTGGAAGGTCATGACCGGGTGTTCGCTGCCGGTGATATTACTAACCTGCCTGAAAACCGGCTGGCGATTATCGCCGGGCTGCACGCCAAATCGATTGTTGCGAACATCAAGGTGTTGATAGCCGCGAATCAGCCGTCCGAGGCCAGGCTTAAACCTTACAAACCGGTACAGCCCGGTAAAGGCATGGGTAAAGTCATGGTGGTCACGCTTGGCCGCAACGACGGTCTGACTTCGCTACCGTTCGGTCAATTCCGGGCGCCATTTTTCGCCCGCAAGATCAAAGCGCGCGATATGCTGGTGGGGATGTCACGCAAGGCCGTTGGCCTTTGACAAAAGGATGTGTTCTCGTGTCACTGTAGCCATCAGAAAGCGGATTATTTTCGGGAAATAATCATGTGAATCAAATAAATGAATAGCAGCTAGTTGAGTAGCTGCTATTTGTCTGCAACACCGCGACTGGTTTGGCAAACGACGATGTGTTTGCCAAACCACGACGTGTTCGTCAAACCACGATGGAAGCGATTATGCCGTGGTGTTGATGTTGCGGCCGATTGCCGGATTAGCGGGCAACTGCGGAATGGACTGAATGAGACTGGCTACCGTATCCTTCTGATTATCCAGTGATTTCTTCAGAACACTCGTACTGATCTCGCTGCTCAGTTGCATGTTGCTAAGACCGGTGGAAAGTGATGCGATCTGTGAAACATCCATCTTGGTTATCCTGTTTCTGCGTTTGAAGAGGCCCGATATGCAAGGGGGAATTCCCTGCTCATCAGTACACCGATGAGCTGGCGGCATATGCGCCAGCTTTTTTATGGTATCGGTTTTTTCTGTTCAAACTTTAGGCTAGCAGACAGAGCACATTACCGCCGCTCTTTTCATCTCATCGCACTATTTTTATCAGCGAGCTATTTTTCTCGAAAAACCGTTTGTCTCAAAGAACCATTTGTCTCGACGAACCATTTGTCTCGAAGAACTATTCGTCGAAGAACCAGTAGCCTTGATTAACCAGCTCGGTCAGTTCCGCAACGAAAGCCGGATTGCGCAGCGCCTCGCCGAGTTCCTTTTTCCCGAGAGTGGTGTAACGGCACAGCGCATCGGCGGCTTCCGGGGCGACCGTTTCCAGCCTTTCGCTGTTGATGAAAAAACTGTCGCCGATATGCAGCACCCGCAGTCCGCTTAAGCGGGTCAGGATTTCGCCGGACATCAGGGCGTCGGCAATCTCATCCGGCTCATAGGGCGGCTCTGCGGGGGCGATATCCAGCTCGTGGCGCGGCGTCGTCACGAAGCGACCGAACCACTGTTTAAAGTCTTCCGGCTGATTGAGCATGTCGATCATCATCGCGCGCAGGCGGTCGAGCTCATACGCCTCCACCCGGCCTGGATGTTCCCGGCAGGTTAAATCAGGGTCGCTGTAGTGCTCGCCGCCGAGATCGTTTTCCAGCGCATAGTCGGCAAAACTGCTGATTAAATCCCTGCCGTTTGGCCCGCGGAAGCCGACCGAGTAATTGAGCGTGGTTTCAAAGGTGAAGCCGTCGTGCGGGAAGCCCGGCGGAATATATAAAATGTCGCCCGCTTCAAGCTCTTCATCGATGATCGGCGTGAAAGGATCAACGTGCAGCAGCGCCGGATGCGGGCAGAACTGCCGCATCGGCAGCTTATCGCCAACGCGCCAGCGGCGGCGGCCCATCCCCTGAATGATAAACACGTCGTACTGGTCGATATGCGGTCCGACGCCGCCGCCCGGTACGGAAAAGGAGATCATCAGGTCGTCTAAACGCCAGTCCGGCAGCACGCGAAACGGACGCACCAGCTCGGCAGACGGGGCATGCCAGTGATTAACCGCCTGGGCTAACAGCGACCAGTCGGTTTCCCCTAAATGATCGAACTGCTCAAACGGCCCGTTCCACGCTTGCCACTGTCCATTAACATGGCTGACGATGCGGCTGTCCACCTCCGGCTCCATCGCCAGTCCCGCCAGTTCATCCGGCGTAATGGGGTCGACGAAGTTCGGGAACGCATTTTTTAATACAACAGGTTGTTTTTGCCAGTATTTTTCTAAAAATTCGGGCCAGTTAAGGTTAAGTTGATAAGCCATACTTTCACACCAGTGAGAAGACAAACGGGCCTGATTATAAAGAGGCTAACGTCCGTACCGCCTTGTCATTGGTCAAGATCGCGCGCTCGGGGAATCATCATGTGGCGGAATACCGGTTACGGCTGGAGCAGAATCGTGGCGGAGAAACGCTATCTTATACGAGGGGGCGACCATGCCTGTATCAGCCTAAAACGCCCGGTCTAGACCGGGCATAGCAGATATCAACCTGGATCAGGCGGTGGCTCAGCGTCAGGCCGTTAATACGATTTTCCCGACGTTAAGGCCATCCTCCATGCGCTGATGAGCAACACTGGCCTCTGCCAGAGGGAATACGCTATCAATAACCGGTGACAACCCATCTTTGCCGAAATGAGACAGCCAGCGCTCTCTGAACCGCCGGGACATCTCATGCTTCACATCCTGGGAACGCGATTTCATGACCGTTCCGATGATCTGCAAGTGACGATAAAGAACACGATCCAGCGGCAGTTTCGCGTTTTCAATGCCTCCCATAATGCCAATCTGTATCAGACGTCCACCGAAATTGAGTGAATTCACATTACGTTCCAGGTAGGAGGCACCAATAAAATCAAGGATGAGATCCACGCCGCGGTTATCGGTCAGATCGGAAACGACGTTGGCAAAATCCTCTTTAACGTAATCGATGGCATGGTCCGCCCCCATGCGATGGACAAGCGCGTGCGCCGTCTCCTGGGCGGTGGTGATGACCGTTGCACCGACCGCATGAGCCAGTTGCACCGCAGCACCGCCAACGCCGCCGGCGCCGGCATGAATGAGGACGGTTTCACCCGCTTTCAGTTTACCAAGATGGATTAACGCTTCATGTGCGGTAACAAAGGTCTCGGTAATGGCGGCTGCATGAATATAATCAAGACTTGCCGGGATGGGCATCGCCATACGGTAATCAATGCGGGAAACCTCGGCATACGCACCGCCACCGACGATCCCCATCACTCGGTCGCCGATGGCATACCCCTTAACCTGATCCCCTACCGCAATGACATCACCGGCGATTTCGAGACCCATGATGGTTGAGTCGCCAAAATCCGGACGTCCATATCCGCCTTTACGATGCGTCAAATCGGCACGATTAACGCCAGCGGCACGTGTCCGTACCAGCAGGTCATTGGGACGAATTTCGGGTTCCGGAACCTCACGGAGTTTGAGCACATCAGGTGCTCCAAACTGGTCAAAAATGATTGCTTTCATGGCTGTTTCCTGTGAAAAAATTGGTTTAAAACGGGATGCCGGCATAAATGGATATACCGGCAGGGTATGTTCAGGCTGCGCCGTCCTCGCTGAATGTTGCGTTCGCGACTGCCGATGCGGTGATGGCGGCAGGAAAGCCTGCGTAGAAAGCCAGATGGGTGATGACCGCGCTGAGTTCTTCCCGGGTCAGCCCATTTTCAATACCCCGACGTAAATGGGCGGGCAGTTCGTTCGCATGATTCAGGGCGATCAGGCAGGCGATGGTGATCAAACTGCGATCGCGGGGAGCCAATGCCGGGTTAGTCCAGACCTGAGAGTACAGCGGCTGTTCGACAAAATCAGACAGCTCGGGAGTGAAGGGCCGGGCGGCAGCGCGGGGACGGGTAAAATCAATCGCTTTCATGGTGTGTTCCTTATCTTTGGTGATTCGGGTCAGGTTATGCATCAAATCTGGCTGATGAATTTGTTGGTCAGATAGTGTCCAATCCCTTCGGTGCCCCCTTCAGAGCCATGACCGCTTTCCTTCATTCCCCCAAAGGGCAGTTCCGTCGCGATGATGCGGTACTGATTGATGCCGATCATGCCGGCTTCCAGGCCGTCCCCCACATCCATTGCGGTGCGTGCGTCACGGGTAAAGGCATAGGCAGACAGGGCATAGGGCAGGCGATTCGCCTCCGCCAGACCATCTGTCAGGGTATCGAACGGCATCAGGACCGCGATTGGGCCAAACGGCTCTTCATGCAGGATGCGGGCGTTCATCGGGACGTTGTCGAGCACCGTTGGCTCAAAGAAAAAGCCGGGGCGATCAATACGCTTCCCACCTGTCAGTACCTTCGCGCCCCGTTCCACCGCATCAGCAACCAGCGATTCCATCTTTTCCAACTGGCGCTGATTGGCCAGTGGGCCGACCTGCGTTTTGGCGTCCATGCCGTCACCGATAATCAGTTTCTCCGTTGCGCTAACAAAGCGCTCGGCGAAGCGATCATAGGATGCGCGCTGGATTAAAAAGCGGGTTGAGGATATACAGATCTGCCCGGTTCCACGGAACCGGTTGGCGGCCCCGCCATCCGCGGCAGCGTCGATATCGGCATCGTCAAAGACCAGCACCGGGCCATGTCCGCCGAGTTCCAGGGTAATCGGCTTCACACCCGCCGCCGCCCGCTCGGACAGCAAACGGCCCACAGGTACCGAGCCGGTGAAGGCGACTTTGCGGATGATCGAAGAGGCAATGAGCTGGGATGAGACCTTATCTGGTACACCGAATACGACCTGCAGAACCCCTTTGGGAAGGCCCGCGTCATCAAGGCAACGGGCCAGCGCCAGGGCGGTTGCCGGGCTTTCCTCGCCGGGCTTCAGAATGACGCTGCAGCCTGCCGCCAGCGCCGCAGAGAGTTTTCGGGCCGGCGTTATCGCCGGGAAATTCCAGGGGGTAAACGCGGCTACAGGGCCAATGGCCTGTCTTTTAACCAGTTGCTGCACGCCGGGGCGATTCGCCGGTACCACGCGACCGTCGATACGGCGGGCTTCTTCTGCAAACCATTCAAAGTAATCGGCCGCGCGCAACACTTCATCACGGCTTTCCGACAGCGGCTTGCCTTCTTCCTGGGTCATCTGGGTGGCAATGTGTTCCGCACGTTCGCGCATCAATGCCGCAGCATCTTTCATTATTTGCGCACGTTCGGCCGGTACTGTGCGACGCCATACTTCAAATCCCTCTTGGGCGCTATCCAGTGCGTTATTCAAATCAGCCGTGGTGGCCAGCGGCAGTCGCCCCAGCGCATCCCCCGTAGCCGGATTAATGACGGAGGCGGTATCGCGGTTGCCGGCTTCCAGCCAGTCGCCATTAATAAATAGGTAGAGCGGATCATAGGTGGTGGTTTTCATATTTTCTTTCCCGGTTCAATGATGTCTGTAGGTGAACTTGCTGTGGGAAGAATATTAAGATTGGGGGAACTGACTGATAAGATGGCTTCTCCCCACAACAGCTATGCAGGAAATGCACAGATGCAGTCAGAGAAATTCGCCGAGTTCCTGAGCGTTTTTGTTGATGTCGCGCGCGAGAACAGTTTTTCTGGAGCCGGTCGTCGTCGTGGACGCACCCCTTCCTCGATCGGCCGCCAGATTGATGCGCTTGAGGCGCATCTTGATACGCCGTTGTTTCTGCGCTCAACCCGACATCTTACGCTGACGGATGCCGGCGAAGCGTTGCTGATCCGGGCAAGACAAATACTGGATTCACTGGCGGACGCACAGCAGGAGCTGGCCTCGATGAAAGGCGCCGTTACGGGCATTTTGCGGGTGGCGTGCTATCCGACATTCGGCAAACGCTACGTACTTCCCGTCATGGCGCAACTGACGCAGCAGCATCCTGATTTAAGGCTGGAACTGGATTTGACGGAACGGCTGGCAGACCCGGTTGCTGAGCGGCTGGATCTGGTTATCCGCATCGGTGATATGGCCGACAGCACCCTGATAGGCAGTCGCATCGGTACACAGACCCGGGTGCTGTGCGCCAGCCCGGCGTATCTGGCAAAGGCGGGAGTACCCGCCACGCCAGAGGAGATTTCGACGCATCGCCTGATCGATAAACTTCACGGTTCTGACCTGCTGAACTGGGCCGGTGTGCTGGGGCAGCCGGTACGCGCAGCCGGCTTTCCCCCGATGTTCGGTTGTGATGATTTTGACGCCATGCGACTGGCGGCAGTGGCGGGGATCGGTATCGCCTGGCTACCGGACTGGGTGGTTGGTCCGGATATCAAAGCGGGTCTTCTGACACAGCTGTTCCCGGCGTTGTGCCTGCAACCACAGGCATCGACGGGTATTTACGCATTACGCGCACTGAGAAATCCGCCAGCCCGCGTAACGGTTTTCCTTGATGCGTTGAGGGCCTATATCGGTCAGCCGAATACCTGGTCACTGACTGATTCGGTTGGCACCTGTGCTGAATGAGCCGCCGCAGGACTTATTAAGGTCATCCAGAAACGTGATGCAGAACGTAAGCCTTATCAGTGTATTTAGTGGCATCCGGTAGATGTGGGGAAGGGGGATAAATTAGGTGCAAATTTATTCCCTCTGGATTTAAACTCCAAAATGACGTTGAGGTGTCTCTAAACCTGTGGTGATTTAGTCAGGGTCACAATCAGATACTCAGACTGCACAGTGTAAAGGTGAACAGAAGCTGAGCCTGATAAGCTGGGCTGCTATTAATAAGACACTTGAGCCTCACTGATTTTGCGAGCATTATCGCAATAAATCTCTCTTTTCATCAGTCTTGAGTATGTCATCTGTTCAGGCTCTTCAAACAGCAATCACCAACATGTCTATGTGGCGTAAAGGCGACCAGCGTGCGCCACATAAGCCGCTGTTGCTGCTTTATGTGCTGTCAGCCTATCAGCAAGGGCATCCGCGTTTATTTCACTACGGCAATGAAATTCGTCCTCACCTCCTGACACTGCTGAACAGCTTTGGGCCACAGCGGCGGACTCATTACCCTGAGATGCCATTTTGGCGACTGCGAGGTGATGGTTTTTGGGAATTACAGAACGATGATCGCTGCTCACCGCAGAAAGGTAGTAAAGAGCCGCCCAATCGTGAACTTATTCAACATGATGTCATGGGCGGGTTTGATGAAGCCAGCTATCAACTATTAAAAAAACAGCCACGATTCATTGAGAGATTGGCCCAGCAGATTTTGAGCGAACACTTTCCTGAGAGTGTGCAGGAAGTGATTGCCAATCGATTGGAACTGCCGATAGAGGATGTCAGAAAATCCCGTGATCCCCATTTTCGTCAGACGGTGTTACGTGCGTATCAATACCGTTGTGCGGTATGCGGCTATGATTTACGCCACGATACGACACATGTTGGCCTGGAAGCCGCGCACATCAAATGGAAACAATGCGGTGGCCCTTGTACCGTGACCAATGGGCTAGCCTTATGCTCGGTACACCATTCCGCGTTTGATATTGGTGTTATCGGTATTAATGACGAAATGAAATTGATGGTTTCTGAGGGTGTTAACGGCAGCAAGATTGTTGAACGCCTGTTCTGGGACTTTGAGGGAAAACCGCTTTTTATGCCCAAAAAACGGGAGTATTACCCATTGGAGCAGTTTGTTGAATGGCATCGGGGGCGGGTGTTTAAAGCGTAATGTCTCAGTTAATGTGGGCAAATTCACTGTACTAACCACAGGGAAGCTAGCTGAAGAATAAGTGAAAATTTGCTAAAGGTTATTACAATCAGATGAATTTATAAGATTTGTCTGATGTGTGGTTGTTTTTTTGACGGATTTTTCCCCGACCAGAATTTTTTATTTTTTAGGTTATTAGAAAGTGATGCGGATGGGATCCACTATTGGGTAGTTATCAGCACACAGATTGTACAGGCGAAGTGATGAATATCACGTTAGACGCGATCTTCGCTTTTGTGTCCCATCAAAATGCCATGCCCATTCTGCGCGAATTAAAAGTAAATGATGGCGGCGTAATCGATCTTGAAAACCTGATGCTGCCATTAACGTCGTCACCTTCTTTCTTCCCTAGAACCTAAAACATGGCATATAGACCGGCTTGCCGGTAGGAATGTACTTGTAGTGGCGATTGATCTTTAGTTATCTGTGGCAGGTGCGACATGAATGCCAAGTGAATTGTGTTTATTCTGTCTTAACGTAATCAACTAGAATGATAGGTTATTTATTGTGTGATGGTTTCATTTTATTACCATGAATGCGCTAATTATTTATCTATGTTATTTATTTTTTTGGGGATATATACCTTCAAGGTAAGGGTAAATTTATTAGTGTTTTTTATTGTGCATTAAAAGAGGGATTGGTTGGCTATTTGCTACTTGTTATCCCTGTGCAGCAGGTTATGATTTGTGAGAGGAATGTGATTGCATAAAGAATAAAAGGTGGTCTGGCGCTGTGGGCGATGGGTTATCGATGTTCACTCTCTTTTGCTGACGTCACCTCTCTCCGTGATTCGAAAACTGCATATCAGTTTATTATTGCGCTATAACACCTTGTTATGAGTGCCAGTGGGTAGTTGTCAGATAAATAATCTGTTGTTGACTCGGGATGAAAAATGGATTGGCTTAACTCGTTTTTAACTATATTGACCTCCGTGCAACCCGAAAAGGTTCCGCTGGTCGTTATTATTGTCGTTGCTGTTGCGCTGGCATTTTTTGCTGCTTTGTATGTTTATCGGGCAATTAAAATTGTCAGTAAACTGAAGAAGCAGTCAGTGATCATTTCAGGCTGGAAGAATGAAACAACGGCAGTAAAGCTACAGAAGCTGAGCGAGTTATTTACCGGGACGTCACTAGCACACTCCTGGAGTGAGTTTGCAGAGTCACTCCATCAACAAAAAACGCTTGTCGATGGAGAACTAAAATTAAAAGACGTTCGGGCAACGGCCCCCGCGGCGGCATTTTTTACTGAGCAGCAATTAATTGATATTCCGCTTAATACCGAGTTTTTTAAGCACCTGCCAGGGATCCTGACGGGGGTCGGCATTATCGGTACATTTTATGGGTTGATGATCGGTTTAAATCATTTCGACCCCAGCACGCCCGAGCAAGTTACCAGCAGTGTGGCTTCGCTCTTGCGGGATGTGCTGTACGCTTTTTTAGGGTCGTTTACCGCCATCGCGGCGTCAATCTTCGTTACGTGGCTGGAAAAGCTGTCGATAGCGAAGTGTTATAAATATCTTGAACAGTTTACTGCCGCTGTTGATCAGCTATTTGAAACCGGTGTGGGGGAAGAATACCTTGCTGAACTGGTGAAATCGAGCAACGAAAGTGCCACCCAGGCCAAACAGCTTAAAGACAGCCTGGTGACCGATCTCCGCGATATGCTTCAGAACCTGGTCGCAAGCCAGGTCGCTGAAAATGAAAAGCTAGCGCACACCTTATCTTCCACCTACCGTGATACTGGCCAGCAGTTTGCCGAGCAGGTGAGTGGAGCCATCGAAAATAGCCTGAAGTCACCGTTAGATAAAATTGCCGGTGCGGTACAAACCGCCAGCGGCGATCAGTCGGGTCAGGTACAGAATATGCTTCAGGATGTCCTGACGGCATTTATGTCCAAACTCGACAATACCTTTGGCAAGCAGTTCGAAAATATGCACCAGATGATGGGGCAATCTGTTGGCGCCATTGAGGCAATGCAATCGGGTTTTGCCGGTTTGTTGCAGGATATGCGTAGTGCCAGCGAGGACACCCGCCAGGGCAGTGCTGAGTTGATGTCGCAGTTGCTCAGTGAGATGAAATCCGGACAGGTTGCAATGCAGGCAGGGATGAACGATATGCTGGCCAGCCTGCAATCGTCGGTCGCCAAAATTGGTGCCGAAGGTGAAGGCGCAGGTGAACGGATGGCGCAGCAGCTGGAAAAAATGTTTGCCGATAGCGAAGCGCGTGAAAAAGCGATGGCTGAACAGATGAAAGCGTTTATCGACTCTATCCAGCAAACGTCCCAGCAAGGCCAAAGTGAAACCATGAAGCAAATGGCGTCGTCCGTTGAGGCGCTGGGCGAGAAACTGGGGTCACTGTTTACGCAGCTTGAGCAGGGACAACAGCAACTGGCCAGTCATCAACAGGATACTCAGACATCTCTCCATCAGGAAACGCAGCAGATCATCGCTGGTTTCGACGAGCAGGTCCGCTCACTGCTGAATGCATTGAATGAACAGCAGGGTGCGACGGAAAGCACGTTGCGCAAACTGGCAGAACAGACTTCCGCACATTTACAGGATATGCACACCGGGGCCGATAAAATGCGCCTGGCTGCCGAGCGTTTTGAAATGGCAGGAGACAAAGTTAAAGAAGCAAATCTTCTCACCGCTGATGTGCTTACTAAAGCGCAAGGTACAGGCAATACGTTGAGCCAGGCCAGCCAGGAGCTTGGCTCGGTGGTGGCAGATTATCGAAACAACCGTGAGGCGGTAGCAAAATCAATCACATTGCTGGAAGGCATCATTGCCAATGCCCAGTCTGAGTTGGAATCACGTAGCCAATTCCTGAAAGAGCTGAAACAGCACAATGAAGGGTTGCATGACTATAACCGCGAAGCAAAAGAGTTCCTCGAAAATGCAGGACAAGTGTTGGCTAATGGGTTCAATCAGTTCTCAGACGGCATGAAAACGAGTCTCGACACCACGTTAGGGGCGCTGGATGCTAACCTGGACAGCGCTGTTAAACGCCTGGGAAGCGGTATTGATGAGCTTGGTGAAAGTATTGAAACCCTTGAAGAAGTGCTTTCTAAAGTGCCGGCGTAAGGGAGTCTGAATCATGTTCGGTCAAACATTTCGTATTAAGCCCCGGCGTTCGGATGAGGCAGAGAAACCCTTCTGGATTTCCTATGCTGACCTGATGACGGCCATGATGGTGCTGTTTCTGGTCGTTATGGTGGCCTCATTAAGCTCGGTAACACAGCGGATCCAGCGGGTAGAACAAGGTGAGAAATTGCGTGGTCAAGATATTACCCGTCTGTGTGAGCGTTTAGAGCTGCACGCCCGCAACCTCAATAAAACCATCGTTGTTGATTGTCGTGATAACCGTATCAGCTTTGGTGAAGCGGGCCGTTTCGATCATAATCGATTTTTCCTCAATGCCAGCGGTCAGAAAGCACTGCAGGATGTCGTGCCGCTAGTGCTGGAAGCTGCAAACAGCGAGGAAGGGCAGAAGTGGTTCAAACAGATTGTTATTGAAGGTTTTACCGATACCGATGGTTCTTATCTGTATAACTTACATCTTTCGTTGCAGCGTTCAGAGTGGGTGATGTGTAGCCTGCTGGACAGCCGTAGCCGCTTACAGCAGCAGATAACGCCTCTGCAACAGGAGCAGATCCGCAAGCTGTTCCTTGCGGGCGGTGTTTCGTTTAACAACGCCAAAGAGAGTAAAGAGGCCAGCCGTCGCGTTGAGTTACGCATGCAGTTCTTTGGTCTGAAAGATGAACATGATAAGGCTGCAGTCGATGTGGATAGTGCGGCCGGGCTTACAACCGAAAAATGTCAGTTGGAGATGCCGTTATGATCTCCGCTTTATCCCGCCTGTCATCGGAGATTGCTGCCACCGTCAAGCGGCATATTGATACGGAAGCAACCGCTTTTGGCGATTTTCCTAAGCTCAGGGCTGCAGAGCAATATCTGTCTGTCAAAATGGAGAAAAGTGAACGGACGACAGTTCCTCCGCTGACGAAGCGACTTAAAGCGATCGCAGCACTTCGCCAGTTGAAAGTGCTGACGAGATATGACTGGCAGTTGATCTTTGCGGGCCTGGCTGATAGCGATCCCGATGCGGCATTTCCGGTTCTGCTGGAGGATGATTCGCTTTATAACCGGGTTGAACAAGAGATTCAGCAGCGGATAGACAGAAAAAAACTCAAACGGCGTGAGTGGAAGTTTTTATGTAGCAGCTATTTTGGTTATCACGCGAAAAAGCCCGACGAGAATAACAATTGGTGTTCGTTACGCGATCAGCTTCGCATTGGCTACGGTGTGATTAAAGGCCAGGTACGCCGAGAAAAACGCTGGATGGCGGTGATTGATGAATATCAGGATTTATTCACTGCTGATGCCGGGAACTTGCTGGCAAATAAAATGAGTTCTGGCGAGCTGGTTGATTTTTCTGCGCTGGAAACTGTGGCTCAGGTTCCCGATGATAGCTGGCTTTGGTACCGGGCCTTTGTTGTTCTGTTGGCAAAGATCTTAGAGCTGGATGATGATGCATTTAAAGAACGGCTGCCCAACCTGCTGGAACTCGCTCGCCAGCGCGAAAGGTATAAAAATATCATCTTACGTGCGTGTTTAATGCAGTATTACCGATCTTCTTTCAGAAATACCCCGCATCCACAGCTTAAGCAAATGGCACTGGAAAGCTGGGGAAGCCCGCAATTACGCAGTAAACAAAACCTCTGGCTTACTCATTTGAAAGATCCCGATACCAGCGAAAAAATTTGCGGCATGGTACGTAGCTGGCTGGCTAAAGAGGATTTAACGCATTTCTTCCAGTTGCTGAAAGGTAAGGGTGATGTTGATCAGGCCCGACTATTTTATTGGCTACGGTTTGCCAATCAGATGGGATTTACTCGAATTGTCATGGGGCAGGATGCGTGGGAAGATCGTAGTTCAGATTTTGTGGCATTCAGAGATAAAAATAAAGGTCGTTTGAGCCAGCTTATCGGTGGCAGAAGCTGGGACAATGCCATGATTATGCAAATTGGTGATTATTTCTTCGTTGAATTTTCGGGCACCGGCAATGCTATGTTTATTTATAGCATTGCAGATAAAGACTTTAAGCCAGAAAGCGAATATCTACATATCAATAATATGCTTAAGAAAAAAACGGGCATTGTTGCGAGAATGCTGCATTCATCACCGGTGCGTCGTTTAGATTTGAGATATATTGAAGGATGGATGGCAAAATTTGACGATAAATTGAAAGAGTTGGGTATTAGATATCTGCCGGATGATACTCCTGTAACTGAACTTGTGCCCGAATCGGGGGTAGTAAAAAATATTAATAGTGATACCGAAAGAGAAAAGGAAATTCAGGGGCTAATAAGCACCATCGAATGCACTGTTAACGATAAAAGAGAGATAGGTGGTGCTCTGTATATAATTTTGCCAGCATCAAATCCAGTTTTTGAAGCAAAATTATTACGTCTCGGCTTTACACCGCAACGCGGTAATTCACTTATGTTCTGGAGTAAATAATGCTGAAACGCCTGCTCAGTAAGTTTATGGGTAATGATTCATCCTCAGAGGAACGAGTAAGCCACCGTTATCAGGTTGAAGAGTCAGGTCTATCTTTTTTATTTAACCTGGCTGATGAGGATGCGCTTTGGCCCCTGGTTGCCTATATGGAGCAGCTTTCAGAAGAAGAGTATGTCGTTGAGTTATCCGATCGCTGGCTGCTTACCTGGGATGAGTTGTATCGTCTGGCAGCCGACGAGGATCACCACACCAGCCTGCCATTATTAGGTGTTCCAGAGGTTAAGCCGCTGAAGATTTGTCTGGCAGGTAGTGGAAGCCTGAGTGATTCTGAATTTAGCGTTTATATCCGTGACTGGAAGGACAGTACCACTGGCCGGTCTGTACCGGTTGAAAGAACGGGGGCGATATTTCACGGGCCTGAGGGGCAATTTTTACAGACCAAAGAGAACTGGCTACTCCTTACTGCTTTGCAGCAATTTCGGGATGAACAGCTGCGCAGAGCGGGAGAAAATACCAATCAGCTTGGCTGGGCGAAAATACGGCGCTTAGCCAAAAAAGCGCATGCAGAATTAGATAACTACCTGGCAAAAACGATTGTGGTTAAACCCGAATCGTTAAGACTCAAGCTACGCAAAGCAACCATTCACAACACACCTGTAATTGAAATTGAACCCTCTTTCGATGACCAACCAACGCAATGGCTCAATAGTTTCGATAACAGTAAGTTAGTGCAGGATCAGTACCGTGTTCTGGGTGAGGATGGATCGCTCAGCCACGTGATCATCACCCCGGAAGTGAAAGAAGTGCTCTCTTCTGTGCATTCAATTACTGGCAGGCGTGTAGCAGGTGATGATGCCGTCTCTTTTATTCGCAATCCCTACACTTTCATTGGTGAGGATGCGGCCAGTGTTATCCCGCCTGAACAACATGAAAAAGCGTTGCAGGATGCGCATATTTTTTTCCACCGTTTCTCTGTTACACCTGTGCTTGATGATGAAGCAAAAAGAATCTCGTCCGTATCTCTTGTCTTAGAACCTATTGCCGCCAGGCCGCAACCTGCTATCACTTTTTCTCTGACGAAACCCTATGAGTTTGACGAATTTATTCAGGAACTGGCAGTCAAACTGGCGTCGGGCCTACCTGCGGGAATATGGCAAGGTTATGAATTAGAACTGAGCCATTTGACGTTCGAACAACTTGAACACTACCAATCACTCCTGCATCGTTGGCAGCAAGAGATTGCGGGTATCGAATTTGATGAAGTTTTAGATCTGAATAAATATGGCGATCGTGTCATTGGTATTGGTGAGTTTGAAAAGATTTCCTCTCCCTTTTTAATAAAGGGCGAAAGTGAAGACTGGTTGCCAGAGACCTTAGGTGAAGCATTACTGGCGAGTGATTTTTTTGAGGGCTGGGAGCCGCAGAGCCAGGAACAGTTATCGGACCTTGAAGAACGCATTGAATCTGCGGAGTCCCAACAAGACACAACCGTCTCTATGCCCTGGAATGAGCAATCATTGCCGATTGACGATGCTAAATCGTTATTGAAAAACTGGCAGAAGAAAATTGAGACTCTGGAGATCGCCACAGATAAAGATATCACCGAGCCAGAAAAAAGAGCCGTTCTGCAGATTGAGCAAAACATTGAGCATGCAGCTTATATAAAGCAGCGACGCGAGGCATTGTTAAGTGCGAAAGATGCAGAACCTGTATTGCCTGTTTTGCTTAAAGAACATATTCATCTTCGTGAACATCAACGACAGGGCTTAGCATGGTTGCAACAACTGTTTCTTAAATCGCCAGAGGAAACGTCAGGCTGTTTATTGGCTGATGACATGGGGTTAGGTAAGACGCTGCAAATACTGGCCTTTATTGTGTGGTATATCGAAAAAAATCCTGATGGTTTACCCACGATGATTGTTGCACCCGTATCGTTATTAGATAATTGGGAGCGTGAACTGGATAATTTCTTTTATACCGAAAACCTTGGGGTGCTTAAACTCTATGGTAATGCAGTAAAAGCAGTGAAGTTCCATAAGGATGAAATCCCCACGGAACTGAGAGCGCAGGGCATTAAAAACCTGTTACGTCCGGGCTGGGTTGGTGGTGCAAAAATCGTGTTAACCACTTACGAAACCTTGCGCGATCAAGAGTTCTCTCTCGCACGCCAAAAATGGTCAATTATGGTGTGCGATGAAGCTCAGAAGATAAAGAATCCTGCCGCGTTAATTACCCATGCGGCGAATGCTATTCAGGCGCAGTTTAAAGTGGCCTGTACCGGAACACCTGTTGAAAACACGCTGGTGGATCTCTGGAGTTTGTTTGATTTTGCCCAGCCAGGTTTGCTTGGTGCGCTTAATGATTTCGGTAAGCAATATTTACGACCAATTGAAGGCGCTCCCGAAAGAAATAGTCTCGTACTGGAATCACTACGGCGCATTATCGAAGTACAGACACTGCGACGCACCAAAGAGGATGTAGCAAAAGATTTACCCTCAAAAATTGAGGACACATCCTGTAAGCAACTGGCTATGGATCCCTTGCAGCGCGACTTGTATGTTTCATCGATTGCCTCTTATCAGAATCGACAAAAAATGCAGGATGAACTGGAGCAACCTGGAATGGGAATGCTTGGTTTATTGCATCGTTTGAAGCTGATTTGCGCACATCCCTACAGTGTAAAACCGGATAACCGCTTAAGAGATCACTCACCCAAACTGGAGTGGATGATGCGTAAACTCGAAGACATTGCGAAAAAGGGTGATGATAAGGTCATTATATTTACTGAGCTGAGAGATATTCAGCGCGAATTGAAATACGCCATTCATCAGCGATTTGGCTTCAAGCCTTATGTCATCAATGGTGATACCAGTACTCGAAGTGAAAGTGCGAATAGCCGACAAAAACTCATCGATATTTTTCAGGATCAGCCTGGGTTTGGGATCATTATCCTTTCAACTGTGGCGGTCGGATTTGGGGTTAATGTGCAGAAAGCCAATCATGTTATCCATTTCACCCGTTGTTGGAACCCGGCTAAAGAAGACCAGGCGACGGATCGTGCCTATCGTATTGGTCAGACAAAAGATGTGTATGTTTATTATCCAACTATAACAGATGCCAGTATCCCCACGTTTGAAGAAACGTTGGATGCACTGCTGCAAAAGCGTCGGGCATTAGCGAGAGACATGTTATGTATTCAAGGCGATCTGGCTTCTGAGGATTTTAATCAGCTACTCACATCTTAAAAAAACGGGCTACTCCGGTTTTTTAATCTTCAAACTGACTCGTCCTAAATAGTGTTGATACATTTAACCCGTATGCTGATGATTTCTTCCCCAAACAAATAGGGCCTACAGGATTCGAATTAGCCACGTATCTATATTGAAATAAAAGGATTTTCAGCAGTTAGAAAAACGTAGTGGCCCCCAAATGGGCCCCCAAACCTTTCTGGCTGGATTTTTTGCGGGTTATCCGCAGTAGGCGTGGATTATATCCTGTTTTGGGGTAGGGCAGAATGTGTAAGTATCCCGCTAAACCGAACCATTCACTTTTAGAGATCTTCCGACATACTGATTATGTCCCGTTGAGGAGATCGCTATGCGCAAAGCCCGATTTACCGAGCACCAGATCATCGCCGTTTTGAAGTCCGTTGAAGCCGGACGTACCGTCAAAGACGTCTGCCGCGAAGCGGGAATATCCGAGGCTTCGTACTACATCTATGGACTACCTCCGTTTTGCAAGCACTGATTCTGGTTTTGGGTTGTTGCTTACATCTATCCGGCATCAGGAAAACCTGTGCCCAAATGGGTAATCCGCACACGATCGCCTCAACAACTGGACGGCCTCTGAGGCCAGTATAAAAATCAGGTTCCGATTGTGCAGGTGCAACCTGTCACCATTTCTCAGTACACTGCAACTTTTCTGGCTGGGAATTAACTTCCGGCTGCCTGATATTCTGTATCATTTCTCAGCATCGACCAGATTATTCTCGCGTTCTTGTTAGCTACCGCCACGGTCGTTTTATTAAACCCTCGCCGTTCCCTCAACTGATTAACCCACTGATGCAGACAGCTATCATTCTTATTCGTGGCAACCCTGACGACAGCGCGGGCACCATGAATAAAAAGAGTCCGCAGATGCTTGTCGCCTTTTTTCGTCATATTCATGAGAACTTGCCTGTCACCACTTGAGTGTTGCCGGGGAACCAGACCAAGCCACGCGGCGAAGTGACGACCATTTTTAAATTCAGTTCCTTTGCCAATAGCGGCAACAACAGCCGTTGCCGTTTTAGGACCAATACCTTTAACTTTGGCAATGCGCTGGCAGGCTTCAGATTGCCTGAACACAGCCTCTATTTCTTTATCAAAAAAGTTTATGCGACGACCAAGATCGTTAAAGAGATCATAGAGTTCTGCAATCGTCCTGCGCATTCTGGTACTGAGACCATTTTCTGCATCTTCAAGGATCAGCGGAACTGCATGACGAACTCTTGAGACCGCTGCACCGATTGTTATTCCCCGGTCGAGCAGCAGTCCTCTGATTTGACAGACGGTTGCAGTACGATGATTGACAATACGTTGTCTTGCACGGTGCAGAGCCTGAATATCCTGCTGTTCGGGACTTTTAGGCGGAACAAACTGCATCGTGGGTTGCATAAGGGCCACAGCTATCGCCTGTGCATCATTACCGTCATTTTTTTGCCCACGAACAAAAGGTTTTACATACTGTGGGCTGATGACTTTTACTTTATGTCCCAGTTTTTCAAACTCGCGTTGCCAGTAAAATGCCCCTGTTGACGCTTCGATACCAATCAGACAGGCAGGAATATTTGCCACCGTCTGGAGTAATTCTTTTCGGCCGGTACGTTTTGTATAAACCGGTTTGCCAGCCTGGTTTAATCCGCAAAGCTGGAAAACATTTTTAGCCAGATCAATACCCAGAAATACGATATTCATGGTGACTCTCCTGTTGAGCATATTTCGTACAGTTAACCGCAGGGGGAGGAGGTAGTCCATCCCATTAACTGGAAAGCGAAGTTTGGCGGAATGGAAGCCTCTGATATCAAAAAGATGAAAGATCTGGAGGACGAAAACCGGCGACTGAAACAGATGTTTGCCGATCTCAGTCTGGAGTGCCGGGCACTCAAAGATGTTATTGAAAAAAAGCTTTAAAACCAGCGATAAAGCGTGAGCTCGTCAGTTATCTGACCGCGCAGTTTACGATGAGCATCAGCCAGGCATGCAGGACGTTATCGTTGAGCAGGACGGTCTATTTTTATCAGCCTGACACCCGGCGTGATGAGCCGGTCATTCAGGCACTGACCGACATGGCGGAACGCTATCCGCGATACGGCTTCAAGAAGTTGTTCCAGAAGCTACGCAGGCAGGGGCATGCATGGAATCACAAACGCGTTCATCGTATTTATTGCTTACTGAAACTGAATTTTCGTCGTAAAGGAAAGCAACGTTTGCCCGTGCGTGATCCAGCACCATTAGCGACGCCGGAACACCTGAATCAGAGCTGGTCAGTGGATTTTATGCATGATGCGCTGGTATGCGGCAGACGTTTTCGTACGTTTAACGTGGTGGATGATTTTAATCGTGAAGTGCTGGCGATAGAAATTGACCTGAATATACCGGCACAACGCGTTGTTCGGGTGTTGGACAGGATAGTGGCAAACCGAGGGTATCCGCTAAAGATGCGGATGGATAACGGCCCGGAGCTGGTTTCGCTGACGTTGGCACAATGGGCGGAAGAGCATGGTGTAGCACTGGAATTTATTAAACCGGGCAAGCCGACACAGAATGCCTTTATCGAACGTTTTAACCGGACGTACCGGACAGAAATACTGGATTTTTACCTGTTCAGGACACTGAATGAAGCGCGGGAAATTACGGAGCGCTGGCTGCATGAATATAACAGCGAGCGTCCCCATGAATCGCTGAATAACCTGACGCCGGAGGAATATCGGCTGATGGCTGAAGACCCGGAAATCTCAAAAAGTGTGTGGAACTAAAACGGGTGCGCTTACAAATGCAGCTTATCGACTGACCCAGTTTTCCACTCGTAGCCCAGGCACACGCTCAAATTCACGCACATTGTTCGTTACCAGTATCAAACCTGCTGATCGAGCGTGACCCGCTAGCATGGCATCATATGGGCCGATGGGGGTTCCTTGTCTTGCCAGTTCCGCACGAATTTGGCCGGTATGCACGGCAGCGTCAAAACCATAGGTTTGCACTTCCAGACGCGCAGAAAACCCTTCAATCACGGCAAGATTCTTTTCTGGGTTTACCGATTTCTCCGCGCCATAAATCAGCTCCATCAGCGTGATAGCACTGATAGCAAACTGCCCGTAATAACGGTAGAAAGCGTCCCTGACTTCCTGTGGTTTGTTCTTGATGGTGTAAATACAGATATTGGTATCAAGCAGATATTTCAGCATCAGAAATCTTCCCTGATCTGATCATCGGGTTGCTCTCTGGTGATCATGAAGTCAGGCGTTACCCCTTCCTCTTCGAACCAACTGTCCCAGCTTTCGCCTGCCGGAGTAATGATACGTGTGCGACCAATCGCGACGATATCAACCTGCTTAACATCATCGGGCAGTGCAACGGCTTTGGGGAGTCGTACTGCTTGACTGCGATTGCTTTTAAATACTGTGGTTTTTTCCATGGCGATCTCCTTGGAGAAATTTTGTGCTATCGATAGCATAGAATATTGATGGGATATGTCAATGGGATATACCTTGGTGAGCAGGTATTTACTCAATCTTCGCCTTTATTGTGGCAATATATTTTCTTTGCACCGTATAGGCGCAAAGACAGCGCCCACTTTTTCAGCATCAGGGATAAATGGATGTATACCACTCTGAGATATTGGATCTGCAGACTCATCACAGCAGCGCTGTGTTGCATTGTACTCAGTGCCTGTACCAGCCTAATCTCTGGTACCAGGTCAGTTCCGATACGCGTCACTGATCTGGAGGATATCGAGAAGGCTTTAACTATGCCGATGGACGCGCCGTTGATCACACACCCAATTGGGCATCGTCCAGTCAAAATTTACAAGGTGGCGTTTGACGGTACCTTTAACGATCGCACTCGAATACCCTTAGATGAACGTGAAACGCTGGTGGCAAGAATCGCCCGGCAAGTGAACGCCGATCGTTATTATCGTGGCGTTGGCATGCAAGGCAGTGCTATCGATTATCGTGATGGGATCTCTGGCTCCAGCAGTTTTGACGTTGCCGAGCAGGCAAAAAGCGAGTTTTTCGTGCAAGCGAGCAAGTGGCTGTTGGATAACCCCAACACTGATATTCGCGTATTTGTAACAGGATTCAGCCGAGGGGCTGCAACAGCGCGGCATTATATGAATCTGGTGACGCAGCAGTGGCCGATGCAATTTGGCACGGTTGACAGTTTGGCTGCTAGTACCAGCCCAAGATTTTATGCGTTGCTTTACGACACCGTAGCCACTGGGCAGAATTATAGTCTGATGTTAAACATCCCGTCGTCCGTGGATTATCTGGTGCACTTCTATGCGACGAATGAAACCCGGAACCAGACTTTTGCGCCAATAATAGATAGCGATCCGACCCCTCTCCCCTTGCTATGGCGCTTTCGGCCAACACCGCGTCGTATCAATCTAATCCGATTGCCGGGTGCACACTCTGACATTGGTGCATCCTACCCTAAGGGAATCAGCGATGTTTATATCCAACTGACAGAACAGTTTTTGTATGCAATGGGGCTAAGTGAGAACAATTGCTGGGAGAGCGACGACAACCCGCTTCTGGCAGGGAAACATGATTCCCGGGGATTACTGGATAAACTCTTTGGTAGCCTCGATCCGACTCAGGTCAATCATGCCGGTCGAAATGATATTACTAAACCGGCCTCTCCGCTAACGCTGGAGGAGCAGGCGATGGTTGCTGATCGTCTTCAGGCGATGTACGACGCCAATGCCGATCGCGGAATCGGGATGTATGTGCAGAGAACAGTGACGTGGTTTGCCCGAATGCAATTAAGAAAAACGGCGAATAGTCTTAAATTTCTGAGCGTCGACAAGAACATCGACCCCGCATCGGTGACGTTTACACCTGAAGGCGGTTCTATTCGGTTGAAGTACCGTTTCAGTGGAATCGGGGACGGTAGTAGCGTATTGCTGGCACCAAAGACACTGAAACAGATAAGCGCTGAGTCGGAGGGTTCCGAACTGGCGATCACTTTCATCGAAGAGGGAAACACGGCGAACTACGCCATCTGGATAGATGACAAACTGTCAGTATTCAAGCCTGGGTTTATCAGCGAGTCTAGGATTTTTGCTCAGCCGATAAAGCGTTGCCATAAGCAGCCTGACGGTACGCTGAGATCGCCGATCGAAACGCATATTCTGCATACGCCTGCTGTTGGTATAAGAATTCATTGAACGGGCTGGCTCTCATGATGTTCATAGAATCATGGTTAAATGAAAGTCGCCGTTAGCGTTGAAATTGATTGTAGCTGATTGAGGAGTTGCTCTATCTGTTGCAGCGCGGCATCACGTCCGGTGACTACGCGTTCGATATTGGTCGTGACCCTGACCCCGAATCTGATCCACCCATAATCAGAAATTCTCGACTTCAGGATGGCTGCATATTCTGGCAACCGACAGATTTTTGAGCAAATTCGGATGGCGTCATCCAACCCAGCGCAGAATGGGGACGTCTCTGATTATAGTGTATGCGCCAGGCTTCGATTTTGCACCGTGCATCCTCCAGAGACATGAACCCGTTCTCGTTCAGGCATTCCTGCCGCAACCTGCCGTTGAAGGATTCCACCGTGGCATTGTCCGTCGGTGTTCCCGGCCGGGAAAAATCAATGCGGATACCCCGTTCGTAAACCCATTTATCCAGCATTTTTCCTGCAAATTCAGAGCCATTGTCGGTTTTCAGCCACTGAGGCAACGGGCGATGACTGGCGATATGGTTCAGCATCTCAGCGACCTCTGTTGAACGAAGGTTCTGTCCCACACAGATCCCAAGACACTCGCGCGTGTAGAGATCGATAACGGTCAGCAGGCGTAATCGACGTCCGTCAAACAAGGCATCAGAGACAAAATCCATACCCCACACATGGTTCGGATATAACCCCTGAGGTTGCGGCTGACGCCGCTGGGCAGATTTGTTGCGGTGTGGCCGCTTGAGACGTAACGATAGCCCCTGCTGGCTGTAAAGACGGTAGATCCGCTTGTGATTATCACGCCAGCCTTCGCGCCTGAGCATCACATGTACCCGTCGGTAGCCGTAATGCACCCGGGTTTCGGTGATCTCACGAATGCGCAGGCGCAGCGCACTGTCATCAGCGGCAACAGAACGGTATCGAAACGAACTACGACTGATCCGCAATGCCAAACAGACCTGTCTCTCACTGGCACCGTAGCGCGCTTGTAAATCCCTGACCCATTCGCGCAGGCGTGCCAGCGTCAGCTCTTTTTTGCGAGGACATCCTGCAACATCGCTTTATCGAGGCTCAGATCGGCAACCAGCTTCTTCAACCGCAGGTTTTCTTCTTCAAGCTGTCGCATATGCTTGAGTTCTGACGGTGAAATCCCACCGTATTTTTTACGCCACGTATAAAAAGTGGCATCGGAAATCCCCAGCTTGCGGCAGACTTCCGGCACCGGCGTACCCAATTCAGCCTGCTTCAGGGCAAACACAATCTGTTCTTCGGTGAATCGCGACTTTTTCATCGGCACAACCTCCGTTCAGGGCGTCATTATCATGCCGGAATTCTGTTTCTGAATGGAGCAGGATTTTGGGTCAGGGTCAAACAAGAAGAGCCCCCATAGAGGCCCCCAACATCGACTTGATTTCCAGTATGCTGGGTTGACCTCGGTGGAGCTCAGCGACAGAGAATCCTAGTGGTATCAATGAATATAACGGGGTTTTGTTGAATTCGGTAGAGTCTGGGAGAACTTGAGATGGTACGCCCTACAGGATTCGAACCTGTGACCTACGGCTTAGAAGGCCGTTGCTCTATCCAACTGAGCTAAGGGCGCCTTGATGGGATACAGTCGCTTGGCGATGTGGGCTGGATTATACCGGGCATCCCTGATGAGTCAATGAATTGGCGCGCGATTTGGACTGGTCGGCGAATCCCTGAACAACCTTCGTATAGCTCGCTGTTATTCCTGCAAATGAAGCCGGCACATCGGAAGCGATCTCGCAAATCGGACAGTTTCGGCGATATCTGTTTGAGTTTTACCTCCATTGCTGAGTAAGTTATTAGCCATCTCGCCTGCGGGTATCGCTGCAGGTTTCTGTTTCATCCCAGGGCAACCGGCGTAGTAATTACCGCACCGGTTGACGACAGTATCAAGGGCACGTTGGGTGTATGCGTAAAGGGCTACTCGGAATTTACGGTTGGATGCTGCTGGTGGCGCTGTTTGCCTTCAGTTCGGTAAGTATGGCCGCGACGGATCCTGCGCCGGATGGGCAGGAGGAAACCGCGGACAAGGTGAATGTGGATACCGAACTGCTAAAGCTGCAGAAACAGCTTGATGGCATCAAACAACAGGTGTCCGGCACCACCACTGACGCCAAACTTAATGTATTGAACGATACCACGCTGGAACTGGTCGCCAATGCGGATAAACTCGCCGGCATCCTGACGCCGATGCGTGCGCAATTGCAGGCGCAACTGGACGTTCTGGGGCCGGCGCCGCAGCCGCAGGCCGCCGTGAACGAAACCGCCGAGGTCACGCGTAAGCGCGCCACGCTTAACCAGCAGAAACAGAAACTGGATGCGCAGGCCAGTCAGGTGCAGGCGATAAAAACCGGGGCGGAGAACCTGTCGACGCAGATTCTGGCGCTGCGCCGGAATGCGCTGAAAAATCAACTGGCGCTCAACTCCGGCAGTATTCTTGGCAGCCGCTTTTGGTCACCCATTATCAAGCCGATGCAGGAAGACATCGAGCGGTTATCCGATTTGAAGGATGACCTGAGCGAGGCGTTTATTGCCGCCTGGCAACCCGGATGGCGTTACGGGTCGGCGTTTTTTCTGCTGCTGGCGGCGGCACTGAGTACGGCGGGGCGAAAGCTACTGGAGAAATATCTGGCGCGGGCGGGCATTCATTTGCTGCCGGAAGGTCGTTTGAGACGCAGTTTTCTGGCTATCGCGGTGGTGTTTTCCACTGTTCTGACGATGGGGTTGGCGGTCCTGCTGGTGGATTATGTTTTCACTCGTCATGGCGATGTGACCGATCGTGCCGAGGGATTCATGGAAAGCCTGGTCCGGCTGGTGGTGTTCTGTTCGATGATTTCCGGGCTTGGGCGGGCTTTTCTTTCCAATAAACGTCCGTCGTGGCGCCTGCCGGCGATTGCCAACCCGGTGGCGCGGGCGATGGAACCTTTCTCGATTATCGCCACCAGCTTTATCGTTGTTTTTGGGGTAATTGAGCAGATCAATACTGTCAGCGGCATTTCGGTGGGGGTGACGATAGTCGGCAACGGCCTGTCGTCGCTATTTCTGGCGTTGACATCCGGGGCGATAGCTCTGCGCAGCGATCAGATTCGCCGGCGTATGGTGGAAGCCGGCGAAACGCCTGAAGCGCGCTCAACCCTGTCGGGATTGATTCATCTGGCCGTACTGTTGACCACGCTGGCGGTGCTGGTGTCGCTGCTGATTGGCTATATCTCGCTGGCGCGTTTCCTGACGTATGAACTGGTGTGGGTCGGCATGGTGCTATCCCTGCTGTACCTGTCGACCACTTTTGTGGAAGACGTGTGTGAAAGCCTGTTTTCCCCGGCTTTTGCCAGCGGACGGCAGATCAAACGAACGTTGAATCTGGATGATCGTCATCTGGATCAGGCCGCGGCTATTTTGTCCGCCGGGTTGAAAGTGCTGTTGATTCTGATGGCCGTAGTGGCATTGCTGAATGGCACGTTTGGTTCGACCACGCCGGTTGATCTGGTGCAGAAGGCGGTGGAGATCTGGGGTGGGAAGGGCCTGGAATCCATCAGTATCGTACCCGCCCATTTGGTTAATGCCGTGGTCCTGCTGGTTATCGGCATTTACAGCCTGCGCGTATCCCGCCGCTGGCTTGAGCATGAATTCTTTCCGAAAACTACGCTGGAAGCCGGTATCAAGGCCTCTCTGGTGACGTTGTATTCCAATATTGGTTACATCCTGATTATTCTGCTGACGCTGGCGACGCTGGGTATCGAGTGGAGCAAGCTGGCGTGGATTGTCAGCGCCCTGTCGGTCGGGATCGGTTTTGGTTTACAGGAGATCGTGAAGAACTTTATTTCCGGGTTGATTCTGCTGACTGAACGGCCGGTCAAAGTGGGCGATCTGGTTAACATCAGTGGCGTTGAGGGAGATATTCGGCGCATTAATGTGCGCGCTACGGAAATTCAGTTGGGGGATCGTTCTACGGTGATCGTGCCCAACTCCCAGTTTATTTCACAGAATGTGCGCAACATTACCATGGGTAATCCGCAGGGGGTGGCGACACTGGCGCTGACCTTCCCATTGGATATTGATCCGGATGTGGTTAAAAACATTCTGTTGGATGCCTACGACGCGCATGAAAAAATTCTGGAAACCCCGGCGCCGTCGGTGATGTTCAGCCAACTGACCCCAAATGGCATGGTGCTCAGCGTGACCGGATATGTAGGCAGCCCGCGCATGGTGGCGTCGGCCAAAAGCGATCTGTTGTTCGATATCATCAAGCGCCTGAGAACAGAGAGTATTCCGTTGGCGGTGCCGCAGAAAATGGTGCTGGAAAGCAATGTAGATGTTGCTGCGTTGCAGGCGGATGCGTTGCCCAGACAGTAACAGCGGTTGCTGTGTGCGTGCAACACATCACGGCAAACAGAAGCAGACCGGCTTTCATGCTTGGATGACGAGCCGGCCCGCAACGTGAGTGGGTTAACGTGTCTGCGCGTGGGCCATCTCGATGTAGATGTCGCGCAGGCAGCGTGTGACCGGACCTGGTTTGCCGTCACCTACCTGACGACCGTCGATTTTCACGACCGGCAAGACAAATGAGGTAGCGGAAGTGATGAAGATCTCCCGCGCCTGCCAGGCTTCTTCCGGAGTGAATGGGCGTTCTTCTACAGCAATCTGCTGTTGCTCGGCCAGTTTCAGCAGGGACTGACGGGTAATGCCGTGCAGGATGTCGTGACTCAGCGGGCGGGTAACGACGTTATTGTTTTCCAGCACGATATAGCAGTTGCAGGAGGTGCCTTCGGTGACAAAACCGTTTTCGACTAACAGCGCATCGTCTGCCTGATGGGCGTGGGCGTACTCTTTCGCCATACAGGCGGCCAGCAGGCTGACCGTTTTGATATCGCGGCGATGCCAGCGGATATCCGGGCAGGTGACTACGGACAACCCGGTGTCGGCTTTAGGATGATTGATGATCGGACGATCCTGGGTGAACAGGACCAGCGTCGGTCTGACCTCGGCCGACGGAAAGTAGAAATCGCGATCGCCGCCGTTGCCGCGGCTGAGCTGAAGGTAAATCGAGCCTTCCTGCAGGTGGTTTCGTTCAATCAGTTGCTGGTGGATGGTTTTAAGGTCATCGATCGACACCGGCAGAGATAAGGATAGCTCGCGACAGGAACGTTGCAGCCGCACCAGATGCGCATCCAGATCGACCAACCCGCCATTGATGACGGACGTCACCTCATAGACGGCGTCGGCAAACAGAAAACCGCGATCGAACACCGAAATGGTGGCTTGAGATTCCGGCAGGTACTGACCATCAACATAAACACTGCGCTGCATGACAACACTCCTTAATGATGTCGGGCATAAAAACCATGCCGCACTGCCGTATTGATGGGAGGCAATGGCTTCAGGCATGAAAGAAAATTCAGGAATCGGACGGGCAGTTCTGCCGGCAGCAGTCGGAGGCATTGGGGGCAAAGATTGTCGCGCGTCGTAACCGCGCATAAAGATACTGATTTCTTTGATTGGGTGAAAGAGCGTTGCAACAGTCTGTCACAGGAAAAAGGCGGCAAAGAGGCGCCGGCGGCTGTTGACCCTGAAGCTCCATCGGCAAGCTAAAACGCGGGTGACAAAAAATAATCGCCAGGCGATCTCGACAAGTCTCTGCCAACTGGGATAGGGTGAATAACGGTCCGTTTTGCGGGCCAGGCGTCGCTCGGACGGTCCGGGCGCTCACGTTATCCTGAGGATCCTATGGCTGATTTTAATTCTCCGCGCCGTTTCTCGCGCATCGAACGTCTCCCCCCTTACGTTTTTAATATCACTGCTGAGCTGAAAATGGCCGCCCGTCGTCGGGGTGAGGACATTATTGATTTCAGCATGGGTAACCCGGATGGCCCCACGCCGCCGCACATTGTCGAAAAACTGTGTACGGTGGCCCAGCGTGAAGACACCCACGGTTACTCCACATCGCGCGGTATTCCCCGGTTGCGCCGGGCGATTTCCCGCTGGTATGCCGATCGCTATCAGGTGGATATTGACCCGGAAAGCGAAGCGATTGTCACCATCGGCTCCAAAGAAGGTCTGGCGCATCTGATGCTGGCGACGCTCGATCACGGCGATACCGTGCTGGTGCCCAACCCCAGTTATCCGATCCACATCTATGGCGCGGTGATTGCCGGCGCACAGGTGCGTTCGGTGCCGCTGGTTGACGGCGTTGATTTCTTCAATGAGCTGGAGCGGGCGATCCGCGAAAGTATTCCCAAGCCTAAGATGATGATTCTGGGCTTTCCGTCAAACCCGACCGCACAGTGCGTGGAGCTGGATTTTTTTGAGCGGGTCGTGGCGCTGGCCAAACAGTACGGGGTGCTGGTGGTGCATGATCTGGCGTATGCCGACATCGTTTACGATGGCTGGAAAGCGCCGTCGATTATGCAGGTTCCCGGCGCCAAAGAGATCGCGGTGGAGTTCTTTACGCTGTCGAAGAGCTACAACATGGCGGGCTGGCGCATCGGTTTCATGGTCGGTAACCCGGAGCTGGTGAGCGCCCTGGCGCGTATCAAGAGTTATCACGACTATGGTACGTTCACGCCGTTGCAAGTGGCGGCGATTGCTGCGCTGGAAGGCGATCAGCAGTGCGTGCGCGATATTGCCGAGCAGTACCGTCAGCGTCGTAATGTGCTGGTGCGCGGTCTGCATGAAGCTGGCTGGATGGTGGATGAACCGAAGGCGTCGATGTATGTGTGGGCGAAGATTCCGGACGCCTACGCCCATCTGGGGTCGCTGGAGTTCGCCAAGCGCCTGCTGGCGGAAGCGAAAGTCTGCGTATCGCCCGGTATTGGATTCGGCGATTACGGCGACACGCACGTGCGTTTCGCATTGATTGAAAATCAGGATCGCATTCGGCAGGCGGTGCGCGGCATCAAAGCCATGTTCCGGGCTGACGGGGTGTTGTCCGGCAATAACTTGTTGTCCGGCAGTAAAAAGGGCGAGTAAGCCTGTCGGGCGTACTTGCAGAAATATTTTTCTGATGGTTTGATCACGCAGTCCTTTGCCGCCGCTTGTGGCGGCAAAGGGATAATGATTTGCTAAGCGGATGTCCAATCCGGGCATCCCAGAGATGGAACTTAATTAATAAGACGAGTCGAGTCATGCATGTATCTTCGCTAAAAGTGGTCCTTTTTGGTGTCTGTTGCCTGAGTCTGGCTGCCTGTCAGGCACCGGCGCCGGTGAAAAACACCGCTTCCCGCAGTGCGGCCAGCGTGCCGGCTAATGAGCAAATCAGCCAGTTGGCGTCATTGGTGGCGGCCAGTAAATACCTTCGGGTGCAGTGTGAGCGCAGCGATTTGCCGGATGACGGCACCATCCTGAGAACGGCGGTGAACGTGGCGGCGCAAAAAGGCTGGGATACCAGTCGCTATCAATCTTTGCCGCAATTGAGCGAGAACCTGTATCAGGGGCTGTTGAAAGACGGCACGCCGAAAGCGACGCAGTGCTCTTCATTCAATCGCGCCATGACGCCGTTTCTTGACGCCATGCGCACCGTCCGCTAAGAGAGAAGCAACTGCATGATGTGCAGTTGCTGTGTTATTTCTTCGTTGTTCTGAGCGTTTTTTCCGGTTTTGACGTCGGCTCCGGGTCATTGACCTGTGCGGCGTCAGCGCCCGGTTTCCCGCCCGGCCAATCCTGTAACGAATCCAGAATGAACGCTTCGCCGTTAAAGCTGAAGATCACCATATCCTGCTCAATCTGCTCGATCACTAACCCCTGATACGGGCTGTCGCCTTCCCGGTAGCGTTCTCCGTTCAGGGTCACGCTGCGTTTGTCCGGATCAGATGTATAGACATGCGCGCTGAAAGCGATATAAGGCAGCTCACCGGGTTTGGCCGTTTGCCAGCCGACCGCGGATTTTAGCGGCTTATCTTCCGTTGCGGCATCTGGCGAGGTCGCGGTTTCCCTGTTATCCGTAGCGGCCTGAGGCGGGGGCGTAGCCTCGGCGACTGTTGTTGTTGCAGGCGCGACGATCTTGATCGGCGGGGCGGCAATTGCCGCAGTGGGGACTGAAAGCGAAGGAGGGCTGACATCCGCCCAGCGTTGATGACCAAACCAACCCAGCGCGAACAACAGCAGCGCGTAGACAACCAGCAAATAACCGGGGATGCGGTAACCGGTCTGGATTGATGATGTCACTTCCGGTGTTTTTTTCACGTTTTACCTCAAACGTTATACAACCTGACGCTCATCCTGAGCGCACCATTACAGATCTTGACGGAGCGTCTGATGCCTCATTTTTCAGGGAATGAGAAGGAATAATCAACGTTTCATCCCATTTATGTGACCTGAATGCCATTTCGACAACATTCTATTACGCTGATCATTAATGCCGGTAAAACTTTGAGGCTGGTCGCAAAAAAAAACCGGCAATATGTTTTAATGAAACGGCGTTTTACTATCATAATGCCGCTGTTTCTGTTTGCCAGTGTGCAAAGAGGCGGTAGTGACAACGGCAGAACGGGTATCGGCATTGGTGCAGGTAGAGCATGGCTAACGGTGTGTGGCAAACATACTATCATCCCATTGCTCAATGGTCGCAACGCAATTATGCC
This sequence comes from Dickeya sp. Secpp 1600, assembly GCF_003049805.1. Lineage (NCBI taxonomy): Bacteria > Pseudomonadati > Pseudomonadota > Gammaproteobacteria > Enterobacterales > Pectobacteriaceae > Dickeya > Dickeya sp. Secpp 1600. Next base: position 3,541,024 of record NZ_CP023484.1, on the reverse strand, counting down.
AGTGCGTGTGCGTGAATACCGGCGTGATTGTGGTTGGATTAACGTACGGCAGGATGGCAAATAACGGTTGGTGATTAAATGAACCGTTATTAAATATTATTTGTGCGATGTTCGACTCGTTATCGTCCCGCATCCCGGCATAGATAACCGAGGCGTTAGAATTAAGGGACTATGCCTGTAGCTTGTACAGATAATAAGCGTAAGCTCGGTTATTGGGTAGATATACCCAAAATAATTCGAGTTGCAGGAAGGCGGCGACGCAGCGAATCCCCAGGCGCTTACATGAGTAAGTGACTGTGGTGAGTGAGGAAAGCCAACGCATCTGTAACTTGAAGTATGACGGGTATAAATGCCATTTATCGTGTGAATCGGTAATATCCACCATGATATGAAGTAAGTGTGTAAATGAGATGTAATGTTCTTGTGTCGCAGAATATTTTCCCGCTCCTGAGACGCAACGGTAAATGCGAGCATAGCCGATTGCGTCAGGCGTTTATCGGAAAATAGTGGGAAAAATGGTTGCTGACCGGGGGATTGTCTTGTCATTAACCTGAGTTATATTATTGGGCGTTTTAGCCTTATCCGGCACGGTGATATTGCGTGCAGATCGCCTGGCATAAACAGGAAACAGGATGCCTGTCAGCCAGTAACACGATTGCAGACAGGTTGAGTACATGCGTGACGTGACTGGCTGAAAACGGTCGGAACATGAATTTCATGCTGGCGCTCACGGCCTTTCCGGCGAATCGGTTGGCGAGAGAGTAATCCGTTATCCGGGCAGGCGGCTTATATGGCCGGTGCGGCATTAAGACAGCAACAATGCAGAAGCGTCGCTTTCAGGAATGGCTGCCATGCCCCCGAAAACCGGCGCTGTATGGCCCTTATTCCACGTTCGTGAACGTGGTAAGGATAATCGGCGAACACATAGGGATAATGTTTGCAGATGAATATCTCGAAACTGCCACCGCTATCTCCGTCTGTCATCAGACGGATTTTATTTTATCTGCTGATGCTGCTCTTTTGTCAGCAATTGGCCATGATCTTCTGGCGTATTGGTTTACCGGACAATGTGCCGGTCGCCAGCGTGCAGATTACCCCGGCACAGGCCAGACAGCAGCCTGTCACCCTGAATGATTTTACGTTATTCGGCGTTTCTCCCGAGAAAAATAAGACGGGCGCGCTGGATGCGTCGCAAATGAGCAATCTGCCTCCTTCTACGCTGAATCTTTCGCTGACCGGCGTTATGGCTGGCGACGACGATTCCCGTTCTATCGCCATCATCAGCAAAGACAACGAACAGTTCAGTCGCGGCGTCAATGAAGAGGTTCCCGGTTATAACGCCAGAATCGTATCGATCCGGCCGGATAAAGTGGTGCTGCAGTATCAGGGGCGTTATGAAGTGCTGGGATTATACGGTCAGGAGGATAACGGCCAGGACGGCGTCCCTGGCGCGCAGGTCAACGAGCAACTTCAGCAGCGCGCATCCACCACCATGAGCGATTACGTCTCTTTCTCCCCGATCATGAACGACAGCAAGCTGCAGGGCTACCGGTTGAATCCGGGGCCGAAGAGCGATTCATTCTACCGCGTCGGACTTCAGGATAACGACATGGCCGTTGCCCTGAACGGGTTGGATTTACGTGACGAAGAGCAGGCGAAAAAAGCCATGGAACGCATGGCTGATGTGCATAACTTTACCCTGACGGTGGAGCGGGATGGTCAGCGTCAGGATATTTATATGGAATTTGGGGGAGACGAGTAACGTGCTTGGCAAAGGGATCAAAAAAAGCTGGGGGTGGCTGGGGCTAACCGTTCTCCTGCTTGGCTCGCCGTGTGGCTGGGCTGCCGAATTTTCAGCCAGTTTCAAAGGAACCGATATTCAGGAGTTCATCAATACGGTCAGTAAGAACCTGAACAAAACGGTGATTATTGACCCGACGGTTCGCGGCACCATCAGCGTGCGCAGCTACGACATGATGAACGAAGGGCAGTATTACCAGTTTTTCCTTAGCGTGCTGGATGTGTATGGTTTTTCGGTGGTGCCGATGGATAACGGCGTATTGAAAGTCATCCGTTCCAAAGATGCTAAATCGTCTTCCATTCCGCTGGCTAATAACGAACAGCCGGGAATCGGCGACGAATTGGTGACCCGCGTGGTGCCGCTCAACAATGTGGCGGCACGTGATTTGGCTCCGTTGCTGCGTCAGCTCAACGATAACGCCGGCGCCGGCACCGTGGTGCATTATGAGCCGTCCAACGTGCTGTTGATGACCGGGCGCGCCGCGGTCATCAAACGTCTGGTGGATATCGTCAATACGGTGGATAAGACCGGCGATCGTGAAATGGTCACAGTCCCATTGACCTACGCATCGGCGGAAGACGTTGCCAAACTGGTGAACGATCTCAACAAGAGCGATGAGAAGAACGCGTTGCCAAGCACCATGCTGGCTAACGTGGTGGCGGATGGCCGCACCAACTCAGTGGTGGTGAGCGGTGAAGAAAACGCCCGTCAGCGTGCGGTGGAAATGATCCGCCAGCTGGATCGCAAACAGGTGGTGCAGGGCGGAACCAAAGTTATCTACCTCAAGTACGCCAAGGCGCTGGATCTGATAGAAGTGTTGGCCGGCAACGGCACCAGCGGCAACCGCAATTCGTCGTCGAATGCGTCGCGGCCGTCATCGCCGCGTTCCAGCAGTAGCTCAAACAGCAACAGCAACTCCGGTTCGTCCAGCAACTCGTCTTCCGGCAGTTCGTCTTCGTCGTCCAGTTCCAGTATGGGATTTGGCTCCGCGTTTGGTTCGACCAGCAGCTCGGGCGGCCGCACTATCACGATTCAGGGCAAAGAAGTGACGGTTCGCGCCCATGATCAGACCAACTCGCTGATCATTACCGCGCCGCCCGATATCATGCGGGACCTGGAGCAGGTGATCAATCAACTGGATATTCGCCGTCCGCAGGTACTGGTGGAAGCGATCATCGCCGAAATTCAGGATGCCGACGGGTTGAATCTGGGGATCCAGTGGGCCAATAAGCGAGCCGGCATGACCCAGTTCACCAACACGGGCATACCGATTTCAACGGCGGTGATCGGAACCGATCAGTTCCGCAGCGACGGTACGTTGACGACGGCGTATGCCAGCGCACTCAGCAGCTTCAACGGCATTACCGCCGGTTTTTATCGCGGCAACTGGTCAATGTTGCTGACCGCGCTGTCCAGCGACAGCAAAAACGATGTACTGGCGACGCCGAGCATTGTGACGCTGGATAACATGGAAGCGACCTTTAATGTGGGTCAGGAAGTGCCGGTACTGACCGGTTCGCAAACCACATCGGCCGATAACATTTTCAATACCGTCGAGCGTAAGACCGTCGGTATCAAGCTGCGGGTAAAACCGCAGATCAACGAAGGCGATTCGGTGTTGCTGCAAATTGAGCAGGAAGTCTCCAGCGTGGCGGACAGCAACAGTAGTACCAACAGTTCGCTGGGCGTGACTTTTAATACCCGCACCGTGAACAATGCGGTGATGGTCACCAATGGCGAAACTGTGGTCGTGGGCGGCCTGCTCGATAAAACCGCCGTTGAAACCAATAACAAGGTACCATTGCTGGGCGATATTCCGTGGCTGGGCAGCCTGTTTCGTTCGAAAAGTCAGACGGTGAGCAAACGTAACCTGATGCTGTTTTTACGTCCGAGCATTATTCGTGACCCAAGACAGTTCCAGGAAGCGTCGATCAACAAATACCGTTCTTTCAACAATGAACAGCAGCAGCAACGCGGCGAAGGCAACGGCGTGCTGGACAACAATACCCTGCGTTTGTCCGGTGGCAACACGTACACCTTCCGTCAGGTACAATCGTCCATCTCCGCCTTTTATCAGCCGGAGGGGCGATGAGCGATCAGCCTGTCAACACGCCTGAACTGCGACCGGTGCTGCCGTTTGCCTTTGCCCGGGCGCAGCAGATTCTGTTGTTGCAGGATGAATCGGCTACGGCGGCGGAAGTGGTGTGCGTGCCCGACACGCCTGCGCCGGCGTTGCTGGAAGCGCGCCGGGTCGCCGGGGTGCCGTTGACGGTGAGTCAGGTCAGCCCGGAAGAGTTTGAGCGGCAACTGGTGATGCGCTATCAGCGCGATTCCGAAGAGGCGCGCCGCCTGATGGAGGACATCGGCAACGATATTGATTTCTACACGCTGGCGGAAGAGCTGCCGGACAGCGACGATTTGCTGGATGGCGAAGATGACGCGCCGATCATTCGACTGATCAACGCCATGCTCACCGAAGCCATCAAGCACAAGGCCTCGGATATCCATATCGAAACCTTTGAACGTCACCTGTTAATCCGGTTTCGTATCGATGGCGTGCTGCGGGAAATCCTGCGGCCGCAGCGTCAGCTGGCGTCATTGCTGGTTTCCCGTATCAAAGTTATGGCCAAGCTGGATATCGCCGAAAAGCGTGTCCCGCAGGATGGCCGCATGGCGCTGCGCATTGGCGGCCGCGCTATTGACGTGCGTGTGTCGACGCTGCCTTCCAACTACGGCGAGCGCGTCGTGTTGCGTCTGCTCGACAAGAACAGCGTTCGGCTGGATCTGGAAGCGTTGGGGATGGCCGAACACAACCGTCGCCAACTGGATACGTTGATCCACCGTCCACACGGCATCATTCTGGTGACCGGGCCTACCGGCTCGGGGAAAAGTACCACCCTGTATGCGGCGCTGAGCCGTCTCAATTCCGCCGAACGCAACATTATGACGGTGGAAGACCCGATTGAATACGAGCTGGAAGGCATCGGGCAGACCCAGGTCAACCCTAAGGTCGATATGACCTTCGCCCGTGGTTTGCGCGCGATTCTGCGTCAGGACCCGGATGTGGTGCTGGTGGGGGAAATTCGTGACGGCGAAACCGCGCAGATCGCGGTACAGGCGTCGTTGACCGGCCATCTGGTGCTGTCCACGCTGCATACCAACAGCGCGCTGGGCGCGTTGTCCCGTCTACAGGATATGGGTATCGAGCCGTTTCTGTTGTCCACATCGCTGTTGGGGGTGCTGGCGCAGCGGCTGGTACGTACGCTGTGCCCGTCCTGCCGTCAGCCTTATGTCCTCAACGACGAACAGGCGCAGCAGACCGGTCTGGCGGCGGGGACCACGCTCTACCATCCCGGCGGCTGCGAAAAGTGCAACTACAGCGGTTACCGCGGCCGTACCGGCATCCATGAACTGCTGCTGATCGACGATACGGTGCGCAACGCCATTCATCACGGCGAAAGTGAACTGGGTATCGCCCGGATGCTGGGCGACAAGCGGGTTACGATTCGTCAGGACGGGCTGGATAAGGTTCTGGCGGGCATCACCACCTGGGAAGAAGTGGTGCGTGTAACGAAAGAGGAATGACATGGCGCTGTTCCAGTATCAGGCATTGAACGCCCAGGGAAAGAAAAGTCAGGGCATGCAGGAAGCGGATTCTGCTCGTCACGCACGTCAGTTGCTGCGTGAAAAGGGACTGGTGCCGGTCAAAATTGAGGAACAGCGCGGCGAAGTGACTACCCGCAGCGGCTTCTCTCTGTCGTTGCGCCGTTCGCATCGCATTAGCGCCAGCGATCTGGCGTTGCTGACCCGTCAACTGGCGACGCTGGTGGCGGCGGCATTGCCGCTGGAAGAGGCGCTGGACGCCGTGGCGAAACAGAGTGAAAAGCCGAAGCTAAGCGCGCTGATGGCGGCGGTGCGCGCCAAAGTGGTGGAAGGGCATTCGCTGGCCGAGGCGATGGGCAATTTCCCCGGCAGTTTCGAGCGTCTGTATTGCGCTATGGTGGCGGCGGGCGAGGCATCCGGCCATCTGGATGCGGTGCTGAACCGGCTGGCGGATTACACCGAGCAGCGCCAGCAGATGCGCAGCCGTATCCAACAGGCGATGATTTATCCTTGCGTGTTGACCCTGGTGGCGATTTCGGTGGTGTCTATCCTGCTGTCCGCCGTGGTGCCCAAGGTGGTCGAACAGTTTATCCACATGAAGCAGGCGCTGCCGCTGTCCACGCGGTTGCTGATGGGCGTCAGCGACGCGGTGAGAGCCTACGGGCCTTGGGTGGTTTTATTACTGGTGCTGGCGGTGATGGGGCTGCGCGTGTTGCTACGGCAGGAAAAGCACCGTCTCGTCTTCCATCGGCGTTTGTTGTTCCTTCCCTTGATCGGGCGTATTGCGCGGGGGCTTAACACCGCCCGTTACGCCCGCACCCTGAGCATTCTTAATTCCAGCGCCGTGCCGCTGTTACAGGCGATGCGCATCAGCGGCGATGTGCTGACCAACGATTACGCCCGCTTCCGGCTGGGGCAGGCGACCGATGCGGTGCGTGAAGGCGTGAGCCTGCACAAAGCGCTGGAGCAGACGTCGCTGTTTCCGCCGATGATGCGCCACATGATCGCCAGCGGCGAGCGCAGCGGCGAACTGGATGGCATGCTGACCCGCGCGGCGGATAATCAGGATCGCGAGTTCAGCGCCCAGATGACGCTGGCGCTGGGGTTGTTTGAACCGCTGCTGGTCGTCAGCATGGCCGGCATTGTGTTGTTTATCGTGCTGGCGATTCTCCAGCCGATCCTGCAGTTGAATACCCTGATGAGTATGTAGCGAAGATTGATACGTTTAATGAGGTAACGAAAAGATGGAACGACGTCAGCGAGGTTTTACCCTGTTGGAAATCATGGTGGTCATCGTCATTCTCGGCGTACTGGCCAGTCTGGTTGTCCCGAACCTGATGGGCAACAAAGAAAAAGCCGACAGGCAGAAAGCCATCAGCGACATAGTCGCGCTGGAGAGCGCGCTGGATATGTACAAGCTGGACAACAGCCGTTACCCGACGACTGAGCAAGGGCTGGGGGCGCTGGTGAAAAAACCGACCACGCCGCCGGAACCACGCAATTACCCCCAGGATGGTTATATCCGCCGCTTGCCGCAGGACCCGTGGGGCGCGGAATACCAGTTGGTCAGCCCCGGCCGTCACGGCAAGGTGGACGTGTTCTCCTACGGTCCGGATGGTATGCCGGATACGGATGACGACATCGGTAACTGGAATGTCGGCAACGGCGCGCACAACAACGGTAGTAACGGTAACGGGAACCCCTGATCGTGCGTCAGCGGGGATTTACGCTGCTGGAGATCATGCTGGTGGTGTTGCTGGCCGGTGTGGCCGCCACGCTGGTGATGATGGCGATTCCTGCGCCTAAGCAGCAGGACAGCGGCTGGCAAATCGCCCGCTTCAAGGCGCAACTGCAGTATGCGGTGGAGGACAGTCAGATGAATGACCATATTCTGGGCATTTATATTCAACCTCGCCGCTGGCAATACGCGTTGCTGCAACGTCAGGTGGTGGAGAATTCTCCGGAAGATCAGCAACGCCTGCGTTATGTCTGGGTACCCTGGCAGCCGTACCGGATGTCCTCGCCTAGCGAGTTACCGGATGGCTTTCAGATCGAGCTGTCCACGCAGGTGGGAGCCGCGGGGGATGGCGCCGGGTTTTCGCCGGGCAATGGCGACCCGCACATCCTGATCCTGCCGGGCGGCGAAGTCACGCCATTTCGTCTGACTTTGCACAATGGCAGTAGTTCCGCCTGGCTGCAGGTGGATACCAATGGTCGGGTGCAAACGTCGCCGGAAGCGGAGCAGTAAGGGATGAAACAGCAGGGAATGACGTTGCTCGAAGTGATGGTGGCGCTGGTGATTTTCGCGCTGGCCGGACTGACGGTGCTGAAAACGACCGCACAGCAGGCGAACGGGCTTGGTCGGCTGGAAGAGAAAACTTTTGCGCTCTGGATTGCGGAAAACCAGCAGGCGGCGATGCGGCTGGAAAAACAGTGGCCGCAGACGCAATGGGTAGACGGTGAAGTCAATTTTGCCGGCTCGCTCTGGTTCTGGCGTATTCAGGGCGTGGCAACGGCGGATACGCGAGTGCGCGCGGTAGATGTTGAAGTTCGTCATGAGCGCGACAGCCGGGCCGCCGATGCCGTATTGCGCAGCTATCAGGTTCAGCCGGGAGAACCCGCGCAGTGAAACGGCCAGACTGCGGATTTACCCTGCTGGAAGTGATGCTGGCGCTGGCGATTTTCGCCGCGCTCAGCCTGGCCGCTTCGCAGGTGATGAATGGCGTGATGCGCAATGACGAGGCTTCGGCGCGTAAAGAGGCCCGTCTGGCGGAGTTGCAACGGGCTTTTTCCCTGATGGAGCGAGATTTTTCGCAGATCGTTCCCCGCCGCAGTCAGGGCTATGAACTGGGGTTTTACGCCGAGCGCTATCAATTAAGCAGCGCCGACTGGGCGGTCAGTTTCATCCGCAATGGCTGGCTCAATCCGCTGGGTATTATGCCGCGCTCTGAACTGCAACGCGTTGGGTACCGCTTGCGCGGCGATACGCTGGAACGGCTGTTTTATGATTCTTCCGAGCCGCTGTCTACGCAGGAGGCGGCGATACGTCCGGTGTTAACCGGCGTGACCGGGTTTGTATTGCGCTTTTTCGGCAAGGATGGCTGGCAGGATCGCTGGGACGATCCGGCTCATCTGCCGCAAGGCATTGCGATTGTCGTTACCTTGCGGGACTACGGTGAGATTACCCGCGTGTTCCTGGTGACGCCGCGCTATGTGGAGGCGCAGCGCAAGGGCGGCCCGAATGGCAATAATGGCGATGAGAACAAGGACGAGAACAGTCAGGATCAGCCGCCGCAGGAAAATACCGATTCGTCCGGCGAGCAGAATCAGGCATCGCCGGACGACAACGGCGGAGGTGACTCATGAGTCGTCGGCAACGCGGCGTCGCCCTGTTGATTGTGATGCTGATGCTGGCGTTGATGGTCACCATCGCCGCGTCGATTACAGAGCGCAGCGGCAAGGCGTGGCAACGCACCAGCAATTTGCTCAACCGTACGCAGGCTCGCTGGTATGCACTGGGCGCGGAGGCGTTGATTTCCAGTTCGCTGCAGCGTGACGCTCAGGCATCGCCGGAAAGCACCTTTATCGGTCAGCCCTGGTCGAAGGTGGATCACCAGATGATGGCGGATGGCAGCGAAATTCGTGCGCAGGTGCTGGACGGTCAGGCGTGTCTCAATCTTAACGCGCTCAGTCCGGCCAAAAAACCGATGCCCAATAGCGCATCCGGTAATAACAATAACGGTAATAACAATACCAACAGCAACGCCGGCAGCGGTAATACCGACACCAACAATCAAAGCCCGCCTTCCAAAGGCGGTAATCCTGAGCAGGGGCCTTATGCCGCTCAGGTATTTCGGCAGCTGCTGATGGTGCTGGGCGAAGATCCGAAGCAGGCCGAGCGCGTAACGGATGCGGTGCGCGACTGGATCGACGAGGATAGCGAACCGTTGATGAACGGCGCGGAAGACGACAGCTATGTCAACTTTCATCCCGGCAACCAGCGTATGACGGACGTCACGGAACTGCGGGCGGTCATGGGCGTGGATGCGGCGCTGTACCGCCGCTTGCTGCCTTATGTGTGCGTGTTGCCGGTGGACAAGCTGGTTGTCAACGTCAATACCCTGACGCCAGAGAGCGCGCCATTGCTGTCGGCGCTGTTCATGGGGGAGATGAGCGTGGAAGCGGCCGAGCGCGTTTTGCTGCAACGTCCGCCTCAGGGATGGCGCAATCTTAATGAATTTATGGGGCTGTCGCCACTGCCGGAAAACGCTAAAACCGGCGTCCGCCAGGTGCTGGCGATCAAGAGCGACTGGTTCTTCGCCGACATTCAGATACGGGTGGACGACAGTGAATTCTATCAACGCAGTCTGTTTCATCGTGGCAAGCAGATTGAGGTGGTACAACGTCAGTACGGGGGATATAGGACGGTGAACCCATGAACAGGGCCGAGAACGTCAGCGGCAAACAACAGCTGATTCTGCGGTTGTCCGCAGAGACTTCAGACAGCCTGGAATGGCTGATCTGGTCTGTCAGCCGCCACCAGACCCTGACGCAGGGCAACGGAACGCTGGAGCGTCTTCAGACGGTGCTGGCGGATTATCCGGTGATGTCGGTGCGGGTGCTGGTGCCGTCGACCGACGTCACGTTTCATAGCCTGTCGTTGCCGCGTCAGTCGCGCCGACAATTGCTGCAAGCCATTCCGTTTATGCTGGAAGAGCAGGTGGCGAGCGATATCGACCAACTGCATTTTGCCGTCATGGAGATGCAAGGGGATAACGCGACCGTCGCGGTGGTGCAGAAATCACGACTGCGGTCATGGCTGAACCTGTGTGAGACATTGGGCGTGCCGGTAGAGACGGTTGTGCCGGATGTGATGGCGCTGCCGCGGGCCGACAGCGCCTGGAGCGCCATCAGCCATCAGAATCTGTGGCTGTTCCGGTTGGATACCGGTATTGGCATGGCGGCGGAAGATAGCTGGTATCAGTCGCTGCTGGCCGGTTTTCAGCCGTTGCCCGCTGTGCACTGCTATAGCCCGGTGCCTGCGTCGGCTTTGACCTGGCAACCGCAACCGGTGACGGATTTGCTGACGCTGGCCGCGCAGGCCAGCCTGCCGATGAGTATGGATCTGCGACAGGGCGAATACGCGCCAGTGAAACCCTGGAAACAGGCGGTACTGCCGTGGCGCAATGTGCTGATCGCCTTGTTCGCCTGGCTGCTGCTGGTGCTGGGCGAGTCGGTCTGGACCCATTACCAGTTGTATCGTCAGGCGGATTACTGGCGTCAGGAGAGTGTGCGGATGTACCGCAAACTGTTTCCGGACGAGAAACAGGTGGTGAACCCGCGTGCGCAGATGCAACGTCATTTGCAGGAGGCGCGTTCCGGCATGAGCGGCTTTGCGCTGACGGAACAGATGAACCGGTTGCAGCAACTGGTGGCGCAGAATGACGGCGTGTCGCTGCAATCGCTATCGTACGATCGCAGCCGTGATGAACTGCGCCTCAGCCTGCGTGCGACGTCTTATGCGCAGATGGAACAGTTCCGCCAGCAGGCTCAGGCCTATTTCCAGATCCCGCCGGGTGAAATGAAGCAGGAAAAAGACCATGTGGAAGGCCAGTTAACCCTGAGGAGTCAGCCATGAATGAATTGCGTCGTCGCTGGCAGATAATGAGCCAGCGCGAACGGATGATGACGCTGGCGTGCGGCGGTCTGGTGCTGTTGTGCCTGCTGTATTATTTGTGCTGGGCGCCGTGGCAGGAGCAGGCGCGGCAGTGGCGGATGACTATTGACCGCGAGCGCCAGACCGTGCGCTGGATGCAGCAACAGGCGCCGCGTTTGCCGCCGACGGAGGGCGCGCGGCGGCAGATCGCCGGGCGGGACATCAGCCTGACGGTGCTGGTGCCGCAAAGCGCGGCCCGCTACGGCATCACCGTGCTGCGTATGCAGCCGCAGGAGTCGCAAGTGTCGGTGACGCTGGCCCGTAGCGATTTTAATAATCTGCTGCACTGGCTGGCAGAACTGGAGCAGAAAAACGGCGTGATCACCCAGGGACTGGATGTCACGGCAGTTCCCAACAGCGCCGGCATGGTGGAGGTGACCCGGTTGTCGCTGGAGCGGGTGCTGTAACCGGCAAAACGGTCAGCCTGCCTGACGCTAAACGGCAGGCTGGGCTTGATGCCGCCGCCGACAATCAACCAGTCTGCGCGCCGGCGCGCAAAAAACGATGTCTGTGATTCACCGGTCTGGCACGGGCTGGCGTCTTGTGTCAGCATACCGGGCCATCAGGGATCGGGATGGGAGAACAACATGGATCTGATCGCCTTTGCCAGCGCATTTCCGCGTATCTGGCTGACGGCGTTGTTATTGCTGGGGCTGATTACCGGCAGTTTTCTCAACGTGGTGATCCACCGACTGCCGGTGATGCTGGAAAGGCGCTGGCAGCAGGAAGCGCGTTTTCAGCTCGGTCAGCCCGTTGGCGCGCCGTCTTCCCGTTATGACCTTTGCTGGCCGCCATCGTCCTGTCCTCATTGTCATCAACGACTGCGTGTGCGCGACAACATTCCGCTGCTGAGCTGGATATGGCTACGCGGGCGCGCCCATTGCTGTGGCGGCGCGATATCCTGGCGCTATCCGTTGATTGAGTTGCTGTCCGGGTTATCGTTTCTGTTGGCCGGGCTGCTTTGGCCGCCGGGGCTGGCGTTGCTGGGGGCGTTGCTGTGTTTTGGCATGCTGCTGACACTGGCTGCTATCGACGCCCGAACCCAGTTACTGCCGGATGTCATGACCCTCCCGCTGCTATGGGGCGGTTTGCTGTTTAATCTGGCGGATACCTTTGTGCCGCTTGAGCAGGCCGTGGTCGGCGCGATGGCGGGCTATCTGTCGCTGTGGCTGATTTACTGGGCATTTCGTCTGCTGAGCGGGCGTGAAGCGCTGGGGCAGGGGGATTTCAAATTACTGGCCGCGCTGGGCGCCTGGCTGGGCTGGCAGGCGCTGCCGAATCTGGTGTTGATTGCCTCGTTGTCTGGATTGGTGGCGACACTGTTGTGGCGGCGCGTGCGCCGTATCAATATGCAGCAGCCGCTGGCGTTTGGCCCCTGGCTGGCGGTGGGCGGCGCAATCAGTCTGGTGCTGAATGTGCTGGGAGGCTGGAGTCACTGAGCCGTCACCGGTCGTTGCTAGGCGGCGCTGAGCACCGGAAATCCCCATAAAAAAACAGGCTGGCAGAGTGGCGCCAGCCTGTCGTTTGTTCGTCTTTCGTGTGTGCCTGATAATTATTTTTTGTTGTTGCCCCGACAGGAGCCACCTGTCGAAGTGGATGGTGAAATACCGTCAGGGTTATTCCAGCATCAGTAAAAAAGTGCCTACCCACAAAAACAGAATAAATGAAACTCCCATGAACAAGTACTTCACTGATTTCTCTCCAGCAGTATCACGCCAGCAATGATTCCGATTGTGCGTTTCACCGTTCGGGAACTGCCTGGTTCTGAGCCGTTCCCCCAGCCATCGCTGCCATTTGCAGACAGATGACGGAATCGGCGCTAAATCTACGCTGGGTCAGGGGCGAAATTCAAGAGGAACGGCTTTAAATCCGATGGGGATAGCATTAAAAAGCATTGACGGCACGCTGCCCGCCAGGCGAAAGGCAGCGGTTTGCCGATGTTGAGAACAACGGATCAGATTATGCCGACAAACACCATTTTTGAGCAGTTGTGCCAGCGCCTTGAACAGGAGCGGGCGCGTTATCGGGTCGTGCATCACGACAGCGCCGGGCGCTCGGAGGAGGTGGCGCGGATACGCGGCACCGAACTGGGGCAGGGGGCCAAGGCGCTGGTCTGCCATGTCAAGGGTAATGGCCTGCGCCAGCATGTGCTGGCGGTATTGCCGGCAGACCAACAGGCGGATTTAACCCGTCTGGCGCAGGCGTTGGGCGGCACCCGCGCGTCGCTGGCCAGTCCGGCGGAGGTCGACGCCCTAACGCACTGTGTGTTCGGCGCCATTCCGCCATTCAGTTTTCATGCTGATTTGCTGCTGGTGGCCGACCCGATGCTGTTTACCCGCTTTGATGAACTGGCGTTTAATGCGGGATCGCTGACCTGCTCGGTGATTCTTAATACCGACGATTACCGGCGTATCGCCAGCCCGCGCGAGCTGGCGTTTTCCCGCCTATCCGGGTAGGCCAAAAAGAGACGCCTCAACAGGTGTCTGGTGTAAAAAGCACAATAACTCAGCCGGATAAGCCGGTCAGGCGGCGTACTTGAATGAGGCGTGGCTGCGAAGGGAGAGCGAATGCGGGTCGCGCGACTAGGGGGCTGGTTAGCGGCACGAATAATTAAGGAACACAGTCTAGGATACAAATCGGGAATCACGTGGTAGGCTGTAAGCCGGTGCTGATATTGTTATCAGATTGTAATGAATAGGGTGTAAGGGACGACGGTAGCACTGATGGTGTCCGTGTCACCCTGGCAGGCAATCAACAGGGAGACACAGAACCTGATGCAGACAACAGAAGTAGACCAGCGTCTGACGGACATCGACCCGCGCCTGATCATGGTGTTGGTGCCGGGGCTGCGCGACAGTGATGAAGAGCACTGGCAGAGCCACTGGGAGCGGCGGTTTCCGTTCTGGCGGCGTATTCGCCAGAAAGAGTGGTATCAGGCGGATCTGGACCGGTGGGTGCTGGCGATTCGCCGCGAACTGGCGGCCTGTGATCGGCCGGCGGTGTTGATTGGTCACAGCTTTGGCGCGCTAGCCGCCTGTCATGTGGTCCAGCAAGGTATGGAAGGTATCGCCGGCGTGATGCTGGTGGCGCCGGCTGAACCCATGCGCTTTGAAATTGAAGATCGTATTCAGGCCGAACGACTGGCGGTGCCCAGTCTGGCGTTCGCCAGCCACAACGACCCGTTAATGACGTTTTCCCGCGCTGAATACTGGGCGCACGCCTGGGGCAGCGATCTGGTTGATGTCGGCGAGGGCGGTCACATTAATGCGGAGTCGGGGTTCGGCAAATGGGAATACGGATTGCAGCGGCTGGCCGCCTTTGCCGGGCAACTCGCGCCGGCAACCTGATATCGCTCCGGCGTGCGGGGACGTAAGCACACGTCTTCGCCGCGTTATAACCGTTTACCCTGTTATAACCATTTACCGCGTTATAATTATTCACCTCGTTATAATCATTCACCTCGTTATAATCATTCACCTCGTTATAACCAATATGCTGCCATTAGCACCGAATGGTCTGGCAGCGCTCTTCACGATGGTGTATATCCCTATTCCTTCTATTTATTACGCTGATGCCACGAATCGTCAGGCGGTGTCACCGTCCGATGCGGACAATGACGCCGTAGCCGTTCGTTGAGTTCAGCCGTTCACTTGTTGGGTGTCAACGAAAAGGAAAAAGCTATGCCAGATTTGTTTGATCCAATCCATATTGGCGCTATCAAGGCAGAAAACCGTATTGTCATGGCGCCGCTGACCCGCATGCGCGCTTTCGACCAGCGGATCCCCAGCGCGTTATCACTGGACTATTACGTTCAGCGCGCCAGCGCCGGGATGATCCTGACTGAGGCTACTGCCGTCACTCCGCAGGGCGTCGGCTATCCCAATACGCCGGGGATCTGGTCGGACGAACAGATCGAGGGCTGGAGCCGCATCAATGCGGCGGTACACGCGGCGGGCGGCAAAATGGTGCTGCAAATGTGGCACGTGGGGCGCATTTCCGACCCTGTTTATCTGGATGGCGAATTGCCGGTGGCGCCCAGCGCCATTGCGGCGGAAGGGCACGTGGCGACCATTCGTCCGTACAAGTCTTATGTGGTGCCGCGAGCGCTGGAAACCGAAGAAGTGGCCGCTATCGTGGAGGATTTTCGCCGGGCGGCGGAAAACGCCAAACGCGCTGGCTTTGACGGCGTGGAAATTCATGCCGCCAACGGTTATCTGTTCGACCAGTTCCTGCATGACGGCTCCAACCTGCGCACCGACCAGTACGGCGGTTCCATCGCTAACCGGGCGCGTTTTCTGTTGGATACGGTGGACGCCGTACTGACCGTGTGGCCGGCGGATCGGGTCGGCGTGCACCTGAATACCATGTCCAACACGCACTCCGTGCAGGATTCCGACCCGCAGGCGCTGTTCGGCTATGTGGCTGAGCAACTGAACGATCGCCAACTGGCGTTCATCTTTGTGCGTGAAGCGCTGGATACGCCGCAGCGCATTCTGCCGCTGATTCGCAAAACGTTCAGCGGCGTGGTGATCGCCAACGATGGTCTGACCCGTGGCGCCGCTGAGCAACTGCTGGCGGACGGCGAGGCGGATGCGGTGTCGTTTGGCCGGGTCTATATTTCCAACCCGGATCTGGTTGAACGCCTGCGTCGCGGCGCGCCGCTCAACGAGCTGAACAGTAATACTATCTATGGACCGGGCGCGGAAGGTTACACCGATTACCCGGCGCTGGCGGAGTAACAAGCAATAGTCCTTAAGTACAGGATAAAGCATTTTTCCGGCGTCAAAAACTGTGCTGAGGTGAACGACTTCGCCGGATGCGCGGCAGGGAAGCCGCGCAAGCCCGTGCCGCGTCTGGAACGCGTCACGGGTGGTCCGAATAGCGAAGTCGAGCACCGAAGGCACCGCGAAGCGGCACAGTTTAGCCCCCAGCCAGAGGTCAAGGAGAGGCGGCGTTTGAGCCTCTTCTTGTCGTGCGTGCGATGAAGCGGCAAAGAAATGACACCGCTTATCCCGCACGAAACTATTCACTGACCGGACAAGCTTCACCATTCATAAAACAACATAGCTGTTTGTCAACAGCCTCAAAGGAGGCCATTGGCCTCCTTTCTTACATTTACGGCTGAATAACGGCCGTGGTCAGCCGGGCGATGCAGCAGCGCCGCTGGCGCTCGTCCACGATCTCTATCTGCCAGACCTGCGTCTGGCGGCCCAGATGCAACGGTTGGCAGATGCCCCGAACCTCGCCCTGCGCTACCGCCCGCAGGTGGCTGGCGTTGATTTCTACGCCGACCACGCTGGCGCCCGGTTCGGTACAGAGCCAGCCCGCCACCGACCCCAGCGATTCCGCCAGCACTACTGAGGCGCCGCCGTGCAGCAGGCCGAACGGTTGCCGGGTGCGGGCGTCCACCGGTAGGGTTGCTTCCAGACTGTTGTCCGTCATGTGGGTAAAGCGGATACCCAGATGGGACACCATGCAGTCATCGCTCATCTGATTGAGCGCCTCCAGTGAGGTGGCGCGTTTCCAGATCATGCTCATTTCTCCATGAAAACCGGTCATGCGCCCAGCGTGGCGCCGCCGTCGATTACCATATCCTGTAGCGTAACGTGGCTGGCGAGATCGGAAGCCAGAAACAGCACCGCATCGGTGATTTCGCGCGGATGGGCGATTTTGCCGAGCGGAATCCCCAGTTTGAACTGCTCGGGAAAACCGGCGATGGTGTGTTGTTCCGAGGCGGGTGAATGCCACAGGCTGCGTTGCATCGGCGTGTCGGTGGAGCCGGGCGACACCAGATTGCAACGCACGCCGTATGGCGCCAGCTCCAGCCCAACGGTCAGGCACAGGCTGCGCAGCGCCGCTTTGGACGCACAATAGGCCGCCATGCCGGCCCGCGGTACATGCGCGGCGTTGGAGCCAATCGAGACAATCGCGCCGCTGCGTTGCCGTTGAAACTGCGGGATCAGCGCCTGAAACAGGTGAAAGGCGCCGCCGGCGTTAACATTCAGGCAATCCTGCCAGTCCTGCTGACTGAGCGCTTCGGTCTGGCCCATGCGCAGGATGCCGGCGCCGTTCACCAGCACATCCAGACGCAGTGTTTGCGCCAGCAGCGTCGCGCAGACATCGGCAACGCTAGCCGCGTTGCTGATATCCAATTCGATGGCGCGAAACGGCGGTTTGTCGGCGGAAAAGGCGCAGTCGAATCCGGTGACGGTAGCGCCCGCGTCGGCGAAACGACAGGCAGTGTCATAACCGATGCCGCGTCCGGCGCCGGTCACCCACACCTGTTTGCCGCTGAAATCCAGCGTGACACTCATGCTTCCTCCCGCTGAGGCTGACTGAGCAGTTGGTGCCAGTGGCGCAGCGTGGGGTTTTTCACCAGCGCCACGAAGTCGAGGTCATGTCCCTGCTGACGCCAGCGGGTAACCAGCGACATGATGCGCACCGAATCCAGCCCGTAGTCCAGCAGGTTGTCGTCGTCGCCGATGTCATCGTCGTCATCCAGCAGCGGCAGCAGCTCGGCGCGCAAACGCGCCAGGCCGTCATCCGCCTGCGGGGCGAGCGCCTCCAGCAGTTGCCCGCTGGTCAGCACCCGGCCGCAACGCCCGGCGGTGTAACGCAGCGCCATCAGGTGCTCTTCCTGAGAGAAATCCGCCAGCGCGTCGGCGATCATAAACGGCTTGATATCACGCATAAACGCGTCGGTAGCGGTGGTCAGACAACCGATGTGCGCGTATACCCCGCAGATAATCAGCTGATCGCGGCCTGTCGCTTTCAGTCGTTGTTCCAGATCGGAACGGTGGAACGCGCTGTAGCGCCATTTCACCAGCACGGTGTCGTCCACGTCCGGCGTCAGGGCCGCGGCGATTTGCTGTTGATCCGGGTGACGGTTCAGGCCCGGCCCCCACATGTCGTTGAGCAGCGCCCGGTCGGCGTCGCTCTGCTGGTTGGGTTGCGCGGTGTAGAACACCGGAATGCCTTGCTGGCGGCACGCCTGACGGATGAGCGCGACATTGGCGACCAGCTGCTCGGTCAGCGGGCTGTTTTCTCCCCAGAAATTGAGGAAATAATTCTGCATATCGTGAATCAGCAGGGCGGCTCGCGAAGCATCGACCGGCCAGTTAACCTTGTTGACCGGCAATTGCTCCACGCCGGGAAGCGGGTAGGCGTTCAGTTTTGGAATAGCCATGGTTTATTCTCCTGCGGCGGCGGCCGCCACGTGCTGTTGCGCCAGCTGGCGTAACCGCTGTTTATCGACTTTGCCCACTGCGGTTTCCGGCAGGGTAGGCAGTTGTTCAAATCGGTCCGGCAGTTTGTAGTCGGCGATGCCCTGTTCGCGCAGATGGCGACGCAGCGCCACCGCTTTGAGCGGTTCGCGGGTGACCAGAAACGCGCAGCTTTTCTCGCCCATCATCGGGTCCGGCACCGCTACCAGTGCGGCGTTGATGACCGCCGGGTGACGCAGCAGCAGGTTCTCGATCTCCTCGGCGGCGATTTTTTCCCCGCCCCGGTTGATCTGATCTTTTTCGCGGCCCACCACCTGCAAATAGCCATCCGCCTGCTGGATCACCAGATCGCCGGAGCAGTAAAAACCGTCATCGTTAAATACCTGGCGGTTGTGCGCCGGGCTGCGGTAGTAACCCCGAAAGGTGTAAGGACCGCGCGTCATCAGTCGGCCGGGCTCGCCGTGCGGCAACGGGTTGCCATCGGCATCGGCCACCCACACTTCGTCATCGTCGCTGATCGGGCAGCCCTGAGTGGTGAAACTGTGGGCATCGTCGTCGTCCAGCCGGGTGTAGTTCACCAGTCCTTCCGCCATGCCGAACACCTGTTGCAGCTGACAGCCCAGTTCCGCCGGCACCCGTCGCGCCAGCGCTTCGCTTAAACGCGCGCCGCCGACCTGCAATACCTGCAGACTTGCCAGCGCGCGGCGATCGCCGGATAACGCCACCGCTTCCAGCCACAGCGTGACGGCGGGCGGCACCAGCGCGGTCAGCGTGATCTGGTGTCGGGCAATCAGCGGGAAACAGCAGCTTGGGCTGGGGTCGCTCGCCAGCACCACCGTGCCGCCGGCGTAGAACACGCCCAGCGCGCCCGGCGAACTGAGCGGATAGTTGTGGGCGGCAGGCAGGGCGCACAGAAAGCGGGTGTGCGCGTCGACCCGACAAATCTCCACGCTGCCGCGAATGCTGTAGTAGTAATCGTTGTGGGTGCGGGGGATCAGCTTCGGCGTGCCGGTGCTGCCGCCGGAAAGCTGGAAGAACGCCACCTGATCGGCGGGTGTCGGCGTGGCGGCCAGCAGGTCGCCGTCTTCCAGCAACAGCTGCGACAGCGCCTGCGCTGAGTCGGCATCGCCCCGCAGAATCACCTGCTGCAGCGACGGACAGCGCCGGCGCAGTTCGTCGATAAAGCTATCGTCGGCAAACAGCGGATGGCTGCGATCGGCGATCAACAGCGTCGGGGCTATCTGGTCGGCGTAGGCGCACAGCTCGCTGCGCTGATGGCTGAACAGTGCATTTACCGGCACGATGCCGGCGCGCAGCAGTGCGAAGTAAGTCAGATAGAATTCGGCGACGTTGCCCAACTGCACCAGCGCGGTCTGCCCCGGTTTGATCCCCCGGCGTTGCAGCGCGCAAGCCAGTTGCGTCACCTGCTGATTCATCTGTCGGTAACTGATGGCGCGTTCGCCGCAGATCAACGCGGTGTCGTCATTGTCGGCGTGTCGGGTCAGGATGTCGCCCAGCGGCACATCCTGCCAGTAACCCCGTTCGCGATAGCGCTGTTCCAGCTCGGGCGGCCAGCGGGTGAATTCAATCATCATGCTGCACACTCCTGATCCTGTCGCAGACCAAATGCGCGCAGCATGGTGCTCAATTTAACGCCGGTTTCGTGCCACTCGGACACCGGCTGGGAATCCGGCACGATGCCTGCGCCGGCAAACAGCCGTACCCGATTTTGTCGGACTTCGCCGCAGCGAATGGTGACGACCCACTGACCGTTGCCTTCATCATCGCACCAGCCGACGATGCCGCCGAACAGCCCGCGCGAGAACGGCTCCAGTTGGGCGATGCGATCTCTGGCGGCTTCGAAAGGTACGCCGCACAGCGCCGGCGTGGGGTGCAGCAGGCAGGCGATGGACAGCGCGTTTTCCTGCGGGTCCAGCACGTCGCCCTGAATCCGGGTAGCCAGATGCCACAGTACCGGCGTGCTGAGTAGCTCCGGCGTGTCCGGAATGGTCAGCGTCCGGCAGCGTGAGGCCAGTACCCGGCGGATGTCATCGGTCACCAGCCGGTGCTCGTGGCGATCTTTGGCCGACGCCATCAGCATGCGGCGCAGGCGCTGGTCTTCCACCGGGTCGTCGCTGCGGCGGGCCGAGCCGGCCAGCGGTTGC
This sequence comes from Dickeya sp. Secpp 1600, assembly GCF_003049805.1. Classification (NCBI taxonomy): domain Bacteria; kingdom Pseudomonadati; phylum Pseudomonadota; class Gammaproteobacteria; order Enterobacterales; family Pectobacteriaceae; genus Dickeya; species Dickeya sp. Secpp 1600. Next base: position 3,520,516 of record NZ_CP023484.1, on the reverse strand, counting down.
GACACAATATGATGGCCCTGCTTGTTCAGCAGCAGTTCCGGGCTGGCTCCCAGCAGCGCGCCCTGTTCCAGCGGCACGTGGAAGTTATAGCTCCACGGGTTCTGGCGGTTGAGTTGCAGCAGCAGGCGAATCGAATCCAGCGGTTGCTCGGTATCGATATCCAGCAGGCGGGACAGCACGATCTTGTTCAGCTCGCCGCTGCGGGTCGCGGCGACCCCGGCGCTGACCATCTGGCAAAACGCATCCTGCTCCGGCATTTCGCGTATCTGACGCACGGTCAGCGGCGACGCGGACGGCGTGTCGTGCTGCAACGTCTCGCGTGCGAACCAGTGGGACTGTTGCGGCACGAACAGCCTGGCGGGCTGGCGTTTGTCGAACGGGATGGCGCCAACCAGCAACGGCCGGGCGATACCGTCCTGCCGGGCGCGGGCAAACAGCGTTTTTACCTGTTGCTGAACGTCGCCTTGCAGGTGACCGCCGTCTGCCACTGCCGTCGCCAGAGTGGCGTAACATCCGCGGGCATGCAGGCTGTTGTCGGGGGACAGAAACAGAAAATCATCGTGCTGAAGCGTGCGTGCATCCAGCGATGAAGAGGTGGCTGCGAGCGTTGACACGGGGGTTATCCTTATGTCGTGAGTGAACAAAATGGTGGCGCGCAGGCGTCACCGCAGGGCGGGAAACCCCGCCCTGCCGCGTATTACCAGCTGTAGCTAACCGTGGCGACGACCGTGCGTCCGCTGCCGTAGAAGCAGGCGGCATCGCCGCCGCACGACGCCACATAGCGCTTATCGGTCAGGTTGTTGACGTTCAGCTGTACCGCAGCGCCTTTCAGTTGCGAGGCGAGCGAGCCCAGTTCATAACGCGCCATCGCGTCGTACAGGGTGTAAGCCGGTACCTTGAAGCTCTCCGCGTTATCGCCGTAGGTAGAACCGATATAACGCACGCCGGTGCCCAGCGTGACGCCTTTCAGCGGACCATTCTGGAAGCTGTAGCTGCCCCAGGCGGAAGCGGAATGACGTGGAATGGATGACGGCGCTTTGTTGACCTGGCTGGCGGTGTAGCTTTCCTTGGTGACCGCATCGGTATAGGTGTAGGCCGCCATCAGGTTGATTTCCGGCGTCAGTTGCGAGTGAACTTCGGTTTCCACCCCTTTGGATTTCACCTTACCGATCTGCTCGTTGTATTTAGTCACGCTGTTGTACGACGTGATGTTTTTCTGCGTGATATCGAACAGCGATACGGTCAGCAGGGTATTACTGCCCTTGGGCTGGAATTTCACCCCCACTTCCTTCTGCTCACCGGTGGTCGGTTTAAAGGCTGGCGTGCCCGGCGCGCCGGAATCCAGGTTGGGTTCGAACGAGGTGCTGTAGCTGGCGTACGGTGAAATGCCGTTGTCGAAGGCGTACAGCAGACCAGCGCGGCCGGTGAATTTGCTGTCGTTTTGCTGGGTCGTGGTGCTGGTGGTGCGATCCTGCGTACGTATTTCGCTCCAGTCATGACGGCCGGACAGCAGCAGGTTCCACTGGTTCCATTCCATCTGGTCTTGCAGATAAACGCCGACCTGATCGAGTTTTTTCTTGTAAGACTGGTTCAGTGCTAACTGACTGTCGCTGACCAGATAAGAACCGCCGTAGCTGGGGTTCGCCCAGTCAAAGTTGTACTGGTCGCCCATGTTGCGCCAGTAGTTGTAATCACGGTCCTGCCATTTGTAATCCAGGCCGCCCAGCAGGGTATGCTCCACCTCGCCGGTTGCCAGTTTGACCTTGATCTGGTTATCCAACCCGATTTCATCGGCGTCCAGCTCCTCACGTACCTGACGGCGGGCCAGCGAAGTGTCGGAAATTTCCGGTTTGCTCGTACTATAAACCAGATACTTGTAGCGCTCCCGCAACTGGGAGTAGCGAAGGTTTTGCTGGAAGGAAACGTTGTCATTGAAGGAATGATCGAAAATATAACCGATGCCGATCTGTTCGCGTTTTGAGCGGTTGTAGTTAGGGTCGCTGACATTCAGGTCTTCTGGAATATAGCCAGCGCTGGCTTCGGTCACCGTACCGATTTTCGGCAGGAAATTGCGGTAACCGGCCTTCGGATCGTTCTGGTAGCTGGTCAGCAGCGTAAAGCTGGTGTCGCTGTTAGGCAGCCAGGTGATCGCCGGCGCGATGGCGACGCGTTTCTCTTTGTAATCCTTGACGAATTCATCGCGGGTGCTGGCGATGCCGTTGAGGCGATACAGCAGGGTTTTGTCGTCGTTGAGCGCGCCGCCGAAGTCAAACGCCGCTTCGCCCAAATGCTGGTTGCCGGCGCTGAATTGCACCTTGCGGATGGTTTCAGCGGTCGGGCGTTTGCTGGTCATGCTGATCAGCCCGCCGGGGTTAACCTGGCCGTACAGCACCGAGGCCGGGCCGTGCACCAGTTCCACTCGCTCCAGCAACCAGGGGTCGATTTTCCCCAGCGCGGCGCCCTGACCGCTCAGGCCGTAGCTCAGGCCGTCGAGGAATTTCGGCGCGTAGCGGAAACCGCGGGCGATCACTTCATCGTTGCGGTTGGAAGAACCACGATAGTTGGTGACTACGCCGCTGGAGTAGTTCAGCGCGTCAGAAACAGAGGAAACCGCCTGCGCATCCATCTGGTCGCGGGTCACGACGGTGACCGCTTGCGGGGTTTTTATCAGCGGCGTGCTGGTTTTGGTGCCGGAGGCGCTTTCTTTCGCCACGATGCCTTTCAGCGGCGCGGTGACGCTTTCACCGGCGTTGGCCGACACAATCATGGTATCGGTGCTGGTGGTGTCGGCCGCCTGCGCGTGCGCCGCCATCAGCAGAGTGGAAGCCAGCACGGCTGGCATCGCCTTTTTATTTCCCTGCCAAGACTTTAATTTTTTTAATTGTTTATTCCTGGTGCTATGCATCAGTTATCCCCTCCTGTGAAAGACCTTATTTTTTGTGTGTTTCAGGCTTTATATTCACCGGTCTTGTCATTCATCCCATTTAATCAATTAATTGACTTTAAATTCATCAGGTTAATTTTTGGTGGCGTGTTTTGTGACCGGAGTATGAGTTTGTTTATCCCGCCAAAAATCGGGAATTGCATCTTATTGCAAATGTAAATGGTTCTCAATATTATTTCTCTTGTCTATAGAATTGTAAATCATCTAACCAACTCATTAGCTTGGTTAACTAAATGTAAGAAAAACGTAAAGGGGCAGACCCCGGGAGGTTTTGATGCCGGCAGCACAGCCGTCAGGTTTCGCCGCAACACTTTTGTCATCGCCTCAGGCAGGGGAAGAGGTCTGGTGGCAACAGGTTGTCAGGTTGGGAACGCCACTGGTGGAAGTACAGGATGCCGGGCGGGTGCGGGTGACGTTTCTCTGGCGCGATCCGGACGGTGACGAACGCTATTCCGCCATCCGGCGGGTGTATGCCGATATCAACGGCGTGACCGATCACCACAGCACCGATCCGCAGAGTCTGGAACGGTTGCCCGGCACCGATGTCTGGCACTGGTCGATGAGCATCGAGCATGACTGGCGCGGCAGCTATTCCCTGATTCCCATCGTGGCGGCGCAACTGCCGCCGGTGTTTAGCGACGATGAGCAACTGCGTGACGAACAGCAGCGGGAGTGGTGGTGTTCGCTGTTTCCCTGCGCGATCGCCGATCCGCTCAATCCGGGCCAACCGTGGGGAGAACAACTGTCGGCCGCTCATATGCCGGCGGCGCCGTCGCAGCAGGCCTGGGGCGCGGTGGATAACGGCTCGGCGTTACCGCCGGATGCAGCCCGGCTGACGGTATTTGACTGGAAGAGCGAACAGCTCGACAACCAGCGCCGTATCTGGCTGTACACCACCGGCAGCAACGAAGCGCCGGCCCGGCGGCCGTTGTGCATTGTGCTGGACGGGCAGAAATGGGCACAGGAGACACCGTTATTTGCCGCGCTGGACGCGGAAACCGCACAGGGCAATCTGCCGCCTGCCGTCTGGCTGTTTATTGACGCCATTGACGGGGAAACCCGCTGCCGGGAACTGCCGTGCGATGCCGCCTTCTGGCAGGCGGTGCAGGATGAATTATTGCCGCAGGCGGCGCGACTGGCGCCGTTCAGCGACGACCCGGACCGCACTGTTGTATCTGGGCAGAGCTACGGCGGACTGGCGGCGCTGTACGCCGGTCTGCACTGGCCGCAGCGCTTCGGCCGCGTATTGACCCAGTCCGGCTCTTTCTGGTGGCCGAATCTGCAATTCATCACCGATTTCGACCTGCGCGACACGCTGGAACCCGGCGTGCTGGTCACGCAGGTAGGGCAGGGCGGACGGACGGCGTCGCCGCTGGTGATTTTTCAGGAAGCCGGGCGGCGCGAAGCCGATATCGCCTTCGTCAACCAACAGATGCATGACGTGCTGACGGCGGCGGGGCATCGGGTTCACCAGCGCGTGTATGCCGGTGGGCATGACACTCTGTGCTGGCGCGGCGGGTTGATTGACGGCTTCCGTTGGTTGCTGAGCGACGCGGGCTTACCGGCGGCGTCCCGGGATTAAGTATGCATGCTGCCGGCGTCTGACGGACGGCGGCGGCTCAATAACACGAGGTAATAACAATGAGTCAGGAACAACTTAATCCGTTTGACGATGATCGTCTGGCGTTTCTGGTACTGGTCAACGAACAGCAGCAATACAGCCTGTGGCCGGAGTTTGCTGCGGTGCCGGCAGGGTGGCGCGCGGTATACGGGCCGCAGTCCCGTGAGGCGTGCATCGCCTATACCGAAACCCACTGGCAAGACATGCGCCCGGCCAGTCTGCGGACCACTGAAGCCTAACCGGCGTTCACCAGTCAGGAATGTTTCCGTTGACGGAGTAAGGAAAACAACGTGTCAGAGCTATTCAACGAAGCTGAATCATCCAGCGAATCAGAGCTATCCATCGCATCAGAACGACCCAACGAGTTAACGCCGGCGCATCAGGCGGATTCTCTGGAACTGCCGCTGGTAGCGGCCCAACCCGGTATCTGGATGGCCGATCAAATCGCCAGCCAGCCGAATGCCTTTGCCGTGGCGCATGCGCTGGAGCTGTGCGGCCCGGTCGATCCGGTTCGCCTGTCGGCGGCCATCCGTCAGGGATTGGCGGAGGCGGATACGGTACAGGCTCGTTTTGGCCTGAACGATCTCGGCGAGCCGGTGCAGTGGCTGCCGTCCGCACCGGATGCCGCAGGCATCCGCGAACCGGAATCGCTGGATTTCAGCGATCCGGCGCAAGGCGAACAGGCGGCCTGGGCGCTGATGCGTGCGGATCTGGCAGCGCCGCTGCCGGCCGATGGCGGGCAACCGCTGTATCGTCAGGCGATAATGCGGGTGTCGGCGCAGCCGGAGCGGTGGTTCTGGTATCAGCGTTTTCATCACCTGATGCTGGACGGTTTCAGTTTTGACGCCCTGACCCGACGGATTGTGGAGATTTATAACGCCCTCAGCGCCGGTGAAACGCCGGCGAATTCGCCGTTTACGTCGTTTGCCGACGTGGTGACGGAATATCAGGCGTGGGAGCGTTCGCCCGCCTGCCGGCAGGCGGCGGCATTCTGGCGCGAGCATGCCAGCGATTTGCCGGCGCCGGTGTCGCTGGCGGCGGACGTTTGCGCCCCGGCGCCGGCGGAAACCCGTACCCTGCATCAGCGGGTGACGTTGCCGGCGGCGCCCTTTGTCGCGCTGGCGGAGCAACAGTTCGGCGCTAAGGTGCAACCGGCCGAGATCGCTATGGCGGCGCTGGCGGTCTACCTCTACCGCATGAGCGGCGAGTCGCGCCTGTCCGTCGGTTTTCCGTTTATGCGGCGGATGGGGTCGGCGGCGCTGTGCGCCTGCGGGCCGGTGGTCAATGTGTTGCCGTTGCAACTGACGCTACAGCCGGATATGACGTTGATCGACGCCACTCAGACGCTGCTGGCGGAAATCAGGGCGGTGCGGCGTCATCAGCGTTACGAAGCGGAGCAGTTACGACGGGATCTCGGTCTGGTCGGCGGCAGCGAAGGGCTGTACGGGCCGGTGATGAACTTCAAGGTCTACAACGCCGGGTTGACGCTGGGAAACACGCCGGTAACGACGCACGTACTGGCGATGGGTCCGGTAGACGATTTGGAATTTACCCTCGGCGTGCAGGATGGCGAGCTGCAACTGGAACTGGTCGCCAACCCGGCGCGTTACGACGGCCCGTCGCTGCAGGGGCACGCGCAGCGTTTACAGCACCTGTTGGCGCAACTGGTGCAGCAGCCGGATCGGGCTATCGGCGCGCTGTCCCTGCTCAGCGACAGCGAATGGCGGCATATCGACGGATGGGGCAGCGGCCCGCATCTGACCATACCGGCGACGCTGCGTTCGGTGCTGGATTGTCTGCAACAGCAGGTGCAACAGCAGCCTGATGCGCTGGCCGTTGCCTGCGGCCGCGACCATCTCAGCTACCGCGAGCTGTCGGCGCGGGTGATGCAACTGGCGCGCAAGCTGAGGGCGCAAGGGATCGGCGCGGGGGATGTGGTGGCGATCGGCGTGCCGCGCTCGGTGTCGTCGGTCGTGGCGATTTTCGGGGTGCTGACCAGCGGCGCCGCCTACATGCCGCTGGATCTGGATTATCCGCGTGAACGTCTGGCGCTGATGTGCGACGACGCGCGTCCGGCTTTGTTGCTGACCCACAGCGCCGTGCGCGCGCAGATGCCGGAACTGCCGCAGGTGCTGTGTCTGGACGACGCCGCCTTGCGGGCCGAGTGCGCCCGGTTGCCCGCACACCTGGTGACGGACGCGGAGCGGTGCGAGCCGCTGTGCGGCGAACATCTGGCCTACATGATTTATACCTCCGGCTCCACCGGAAAGCCGAAAGGGGTGATGAGCACCCACGCCGGCTTGCTCAACCTGATGATGTCCCATTCGAGCTTCCTGTTCGGCCCGGCGATAGCGCGTTTCTCACAGCAGCACGGCCGCCGCCTGCGCGCCGGACACACCGCGTCATTCTCCTTTGACTCCTCGTGGGAACCGCTGTTTTGCATGATGATGGGCAGCGAACTGCACATTTTCGACGAGGAACTGCGTAAAGACGCCTGGGCGCTGGTGCAGCATCTTAATCAGACGCCTATCGACCTGATGGACATCACGCCGTCGTTCTTCACCCAGATGATCGACAGCGGCCTGCTGGAGGCGGATAACCACCAGCCCGCATTCATCATGATCGGCGGCGAAGCGGCCACGCCGCGGCTGTGGCAACTGATGCGTCAGCATCCGCAGATGGAAATTCATAACTACTACGGGCCGTCGGAATACACCATCGATACCCTGGGCGCGCGGGTCACGGTGGCGGATCAGCCGGTTATCGGTCAGCCGGTCGCCAACACCCGGGTGTGGCTGCTGGACAACCAACTGCGCCCGGTGCCGGTAGGCGTGCCCGGTGAACTGTACATCGCCGGGCCGGGGCTGGCGCGCGGCTATCTGCGCCGTCCGGATCTCACCGCCACGCGCTTTGTCGCCTGTCCGTTTATACCGGGCGCGGTGATGTACCGCTCTGGCGATCTGATGCGCTGGCGTCATGACGGTCAGCTGGCGTTTATCGGCCGTGTTGACCACCAGATCAAGGTACGCGGCTTCCGCGTGGAGCTGGGTGAAGTGGAAAACGCGCTGGTGGCGCTGGCCGACGTCAGCACCGCGGTGGTGATCGCCGAACCGCTTGGCGCGACGTACCGGTTGATTGGCTATTGCTCGGTGCCGGACGACGCCATCCGCGAACAACCGGATGTTGCCGCTCGCCTGTTGGCGCAGTTGGCGGAGCAACTGCCGGATTACATGATCCCGGCGGTACTGATGGTGATGGCGGAGTTGCCGCTGACCGTCAACGGCAAGATTGACCGTCAGGCGTTGCCGAAGCCGCAGCAGGCCGCCGCGGTGGCCGGGCGCGAACCGGCCACCGAACAGGAACGGCTGATTTGCCAGTCCATCGCCAGCCTGCTGAAGCTGGACAGCGTTAGCGCGGAGGCGGATTTCTTCGCGTTGGGCGGCGACAGCATTTCCGCTATGGGATTGGGCACGCTGTTGCGTCGCGCCGGCTGGCAACTGCGGCCGAAGGTGATTTTTGCCGAACGCACGCCGGCGCGTATGGCGCAGGCGATGCAGCCGCTGGCGGCCGTTTCTGCGCCGGCGCGCACGGTACGGCATGGGGTGGTGGACGGCCTGCCGATCGTGCACAGCTTCGCCCGACTGGCGGGTATCGAGCGTCAGTTTGCTCACGGCGTGTTCCTGTCGGTGCCCGACGCGCTGCAACCGGCGCACCTGACACAGGCGCTGATTGCGCTGGCGCAAGCGCATCCGGCGCTGAGCGCGCTGACCCGCGACGGGCAACTGGTGATTGACGCGTCTTCGCCGGCGGCCGTGTCGGTACGCAGCGAAACGCTGACGGCGCAGGAGCCGGTTGACGCGGCGGCCGAACGGGCGTTTGAAACGGCGGTGGCGCGTCTCGACCCGGCGGCGGGCCGGATGATGCAGGCGGTACTGCTGCAACGCGGCGACCGCGCCTGCGGGCTGGTGCTGGTTGTCCACCACTTGGTGGTGGACGGCGTATCGTGGCGCGTACTGCTGCCGGAATTGCGTCAGGCGGCCGAGGCGGCGATGGGTGGTCAACCGGCCGTGCTGCCTGCCGAAGAGTGCTCGTTGGTCGACTGGTCCGCCAGCCTGAAAGCGCAGGCGACGGCGCGGCGCGCCGAATTGCCGTTCTGGCAATCCGCGCTGACGGCGTCGCTGCCGCGGTTGGGGCAGCGACGTCTCGATCCGTCGCGCGATCAGGAACAGAGCCGACAGCTGGCGCGCCGGGTACTGGACGCCGGGTTGACCCATGCGGTGCTGACGACCCTGCCGGAACGCTATCAGGCGCGGGTGGACGAGATCCTGCTGGGCGCGCTGATGCTGGCCTGCCATCGTCATTTCGGCGTGCAGCCGCTGCGGCTGGCGCTGGAATCCCACGGACGTATCGATACCACGGATGGTCTGGATCTCGGACGTACGGTTGGCTGGCTGACCGCCGAGTACCCGGTGTGTATTGACGCGCCGGCGGAGCAGGCCGCCACGCCCTGGGCTATCCTGCGGTCGGTGAAGGGCGCGCTGCGGGCGGTGCCGGATCGCGGCGTCGGTTATGGCGTGCTGCGTTATCTGGATGAGCAAAGCGCCGGGGAACTGGCGACGCTGGAAGACAACGCGCCGGAGATCCTGTTCAACTATCTGGGACGGTTTGAGGCGGGCGAAGGACCCTGGTCGCCGCGCCGCAGCGACCGCTATTTCCGCGATGCCTTTGCCGTGGCGCAGGCGCCGGAGATGCCGCTCAGCCATCCGCTGGACATCAATATTTTCGTCGATGAAGGTGAACAGCCGCAATTGGCCATCCACTGGGGATGGGCGCAAGGGGTGTTCGAGGCGGATGATATCGAGGCGCTGCATCAGGGCATGACGCAGGCGATCGATGAGTGGCGGGAACTGGCGGGCTATCCGCCGTTGTCGGATACGCTGGTGTCCGCCGAAGTGGCGCAGGCCAGCGTAAACGACGCGGCGCTGGAACGTTTGCGTCAGCACTACGGGCCGCTGGCGGCGGTGCTGCCGGTGCTGCCGTTGCAGCAAGGGCTGCTGTTTCACGCTCAACTGGCGGACGCCGCCGGCAGTTATAACTCGCTGACCCGATTGTCGCTGCGCGGCCCGCTGTCGGTCGCGCAATTGAGTCAGGCGCTGGAGGCGGTGGTGCGTCATCATCCGCAGCTGGCGGCGCGCTTCGATACCGAACAGGCGTCAGCGCCGTTGCAGGTGTTGCCGATACTGCGTGACGACCATTGTTACTGGCCGCTGGATCACCAGACTTTGCCCGCGATGCCGGCAGACGAGGAAGCCGATGCATTGCTGGCGCTGGAAAAAGCTGAACTGGCGCGCGATTTGTTCCACCAGCCTTCGTCAATGCTGCACGCCTTGCTGGTCAGCCACGCGGACGGGGAACGGCACACGCTGTTTCTTAACGCCCATCACCTGGTGGTGGATGGCTGGTCGACCCCGGTGTGTCTGCGCGATCTGTTCACCGCGCTGTATCAGGGCAGTAGCGCGTTGACGCCGCACGCGGTGCCGTATGCGGACATTATCCGCCAGTTGGCGGCCCGCGACGCACAGGCATCGCGTCAACGCTGGCGCTCCGTGCTGGCAGGGGCGCGCCCGACGCTGCTGTTTGGCGACGGTCCGCATCACGGCGACGTCCGCGAGCTGGAACTGCTGCCGGAGCCGCAACTGGAACAGGGGCTGCTGTCGCTGTGCAAACAGCATGGTCTGACGCTCAACAGCGTGATGCAGGGCATCTGGGGGATGCTGCTCAGCACCGGCAGCGGCGCGGACGATGTGCTGTTCGGCTCGCCGGTGTCCGGTCGGTTCGGTCAGATTGACGGCATCAACCAGCAGGTCGGGCTGTTCAGCAATACGCTGCCGGTACGGGTGCGGCTGGATGCGTCGCGGGCGCTGTTGCCGCAGCTGGCCGAACTACAGGCGCAGCAAATCCAGCTGATTGAGCACGACGATGTGGGGCTGGGGGAAATCCAGCAACTGGCCGGCACCGGTACGCTATTCGACACCCTGCTGGTGGTGGAGAACTACCCGGATGGCGATGAGCTGAGTCAGGCGGGGCAAGCGTTGCGCTGCGAGTCGGTCAACAATCGGGGTTACACCCACTATCCGCTGACGCTGCTGGTGCTGCCCGGCAAACGGCTGCGGTTGCTGATGGAATACCGCGACAGCGTGGCGCAGCCGCAGCGGCTGGCGCAGCGCCTGTTGCTGCTGCTGGAACAGCTGGTGGCCGTGCCGGAGCGCCCATTGTCGGCCTGGAACCTGCAACTGCCCGAGGAACAGGCGCTGCTGGCGGCGGTCAACCGCACCGAACAGCCGGTGCCGCCGGGCACATTACATCAGGCGCTGGCGGCGCAGGCGCAACGCACGCCGGATTGCATCGCGCTGGTGGATTGCCAGCATCAGTTGACTTACCGTCAGGTACAACGGCAGACCCGCTTGCTGGCCGACAGGCTGATCGACGCCGGCGTGCGGCCCGGCGACATCGTGGCGGTGGCGCTGCCGCGCTCGGTGCGCCTCAGCCTGGCGCTGTACGCCATTCTGGAAACCGGCGCCGCCTGGTTGCCGCTGGATACCGGCTACCCGGATGAACGACTGGCGCTGATGGTGGAGGACGCGCAACCCCGGTTGATGATCACCGAAAGCAGCCTGCAGCCGCGCTTCGCCGAGCTGGCCGAGTTATTGCTGCTGGATACGCTGGCGGATGAACGCCAGTCGCCGCGTCACCCGTCGCCGCAGGTTGCGGAACAGCAGGCGGCTTACGTGATTTACACCTCCGGCTCCACCGGTCGCCCGAAAGGGGTGGTGGTCGGCCATCAGGCCATCGTCAATCGCTTGTGGTGGATGCAGCATCAGTACCCGTTACAGGCGGATGACGTGGTGCTGCAGAAAACGCCGTGCAGTTTCGATGTCTCGGTGTGGGAGTTCTTCTGGCCGTTGATGGTCGGTGCCCGGCTGGTGATGGCGCCGCCGGATGCGCACCGCGACCCGGATGCGCTGGTGCAGTTGATCAACGACTATGCGGTGACCACCATGCACTTCGTACCTTCCATGCTGGCAGCCTGGGTGAGCGCGCTGGAGACGCGCCCGCGTGCGGAGATCGGCTGCGGCAGCCTGCGGCGGGTATTCTGCAGCGGCGAGGCGTTGTCGCGCGAATTGGCGCTGAATTATCAGTCGCTCATCGCGGCATCGCTGCATAACCTGTACGGCCCGACCGAAGCGGCGGTGGACGTCACCTGGCAACCGGCGTCCGGCGAGGCGCTGGACCGCTGTCAGTTGCCGGGTATTCCTATCGGTCTGCCGGTGTGGAACACCCAACTGCGCATTCTGGACGGCGCGCTGCGACCGGTGCCGGTTGGCGTACCGGGCGATCTGTATCTGTGCGGCATTCAACTGGCGCAGGGATATCTGCGTCGGCCGGATCTGACCGCCAGCCGCTTTGTGGCGGACCCGTTCGCCACCGGCGAGCGGATGTACCGCACCGGCGACATCGCGCGCTGGCTGGAAGACGGCACGGTGGACTATCTCGGCCGCAGCGACGATCAGTTGAAAATCCGCGGGCAGCGCATCGAGCTGGGCGAAATCGAGCAGGTGCTGCTGGCGCAGCCCGGCGTGGCGCAGGCGGTGGTCGGCGCGCGCGAGCTGGGCGGAAAACAGACCCGCCTGCACGGCGCCGATGCCCGGCAACTGGTGGCCTGGCTGGTGCCGCAGGCGGGGACAACGCTGGATATCGCCTCATTACAACAGGCGCTATCGCAGCAACTGCCCGCGCACATGGTGCCGGTGAGTTACGTGCTGATGACGTCATTCCCGCTCAGCGCCAACGGCAAGCTGGATCGCAAGGCGCTGCCGGCGCCTGCCGGGCAGCAGGCCGCCGGGCGCGCGCCGCAGACGGACGTCGAACGGGCGATCGCCGCGTTGTTTATCGAATTGCTGGCGTGCGAGACGGTATCGGCACAGGACGATTTCTTCGCGCTGGGCGGTCATTCGTTGCTGGCGATGCGGCTGGCGGCCGAGATTCGCCGTCAGTTGCAGCGTTCGCTGACGGTCGGGCAGATCATGGCGGCGCGCAGCGTAGCCAGCATCGCCGCGCTGGTGGAGGGCGACACCGACAGCAGTCAGGACGGCAACGGCGAAACCCTGCCGCTGCGTTCCGGTCGCGGACCGGCGTTGTTCTGTCTGCATCCGGCGTCGGGCTTTGCCTGGCAGTACGCGGGACTGCTGCGTTATCTGGACGGGGATTACCCGATCGTCGGGCTGCAATCGCCGCGGCCTGACGGGGTGATCGCCCGTTGCGAATCGGTCGACGAGATGTGCGATCGCCATCTGGCGGCCATCCGGCGCCTTCAGCCGCAGGGGCCGTATTTCCTGCTGGGCTATTCGCTGGGCGGTACGCTGGCGCATGGTATCGCGGCGCGATTGCAACAGGCGGGCGAAACGGTGTCGTTCCTCGGTCTGCTGGATACCTATCCGCCGGAAGGGCAGGACTGGGCCGCGCCGGACGAGGCCGATGCCCGCGAGGAAGTGGCGCGCGAACAGGCCGGTTTTATGGCCGACACGCAGTCTGAGGACGATCCGCAACTGCGGGCGGAGCGGGCGGCGATGTTCGGCAACATTGTCGCCAACTATCAGGATGCGGTGCGGCTGTTGTCATCGGCCAGGTCATCCCGTTACGCAGGCGACGCTACGTTGTTTGTGGCGACCCGCACGCTGCCGGCTGACATGGATGTTGATGCCACCTGGGCGCCGTATGTGAGCACGCTGACGCAGTATCCTCAGCTTTGCGAGCACGCGGACATCCTGTCGCCGGCGTCGCTGGAAAACCTGGGGCCGTTGCTGAATAGGCTGCTGCGCAGGTAATCGGGATATTGGCCGACAATAGTCGGCTATGGAGGCTGTAGACAACCATCTTAATCGTCAGCAATGGGTTTTTCTGGCGTAAAAAACTGTGCCGAGGTGTTCGTCTTCGCCGGGTGAGCCGCATGGACGCGGCGAAAGCCCGTGCCGCGTCTGGAACGCGTCACGGGCGGCCCGAACAGCGAAGGCGAACGCCGAGGGGACCGCGCCAGCGGTACAGTTTAGCCATCAGCCAGAGGTCAAGGAGAGGCGGCGTTGAGCCTCTCCTTGTCGTGCGTGCGATGATGTTGCAAAGGGATAACGGATGTCATCAAGCACGAAACCTCTCGCAACTCCAACATAAATCACCAATAACAAAACAACAGCGCTGTTTGTCAACAGCGTCAAGGCGCCGGGTGATGGCGGCCGCAGGGGACGATCAGCGGGGTGTGGGAGACTGGATCGTCGATGATGACGCAGGCCATACCGAACACCGCCTGCACCAGTTCGGCGGTGATGATATCGGCGGGCGTGCCCTGGGCCATCACGGCGCCGGCGCGCATCACGATCAGGTGGTCGGCGTAGCGGCAGGCCTGATTGAGGTCGTGCAGCACCGCCACCAGCGTGCGGTCATGCCGCTGATTCAGTTCACGGAACAGGTCCAGCAGGTCGATTTGATGGGCGATATCCAGCCAGGTAGTGGGCTCGTCCAGCAACAACAACGGCGTTTGCTGCGCCAGCACCATGGCGATCCAGACCCGCTGGCGCTGCCCGCCGGAGAGCTCGTCTACGCTGCGCTCCGCCAGTTCGCTAACGTTGGTGGCCGCCATCGCCTGTTCCACCGCCGTCTGGTCCGCGTCGCTCCACTGGCGCAGCAGCGTCTGGTGCGGGTAGCGTCCGCGCGCCACCAGATCCATCACCGTGATGTTGTCCGGCACGATGGCGTGCTGCGGCAATAGCCCCAGTTGCCGGGCCAGCGTTTTGGTGGGAATGCGGTGGATACTGGTGCCGTCCAGCAATACATCGCCCGCCATCGGTTTCAGCAGGCGGCACAGCGCGCGCAGCAGGGTGGATTTGCCGCAGGCGTTGGGGCCGATGATCACGCTGAATTTACCGGCCGGGATCGCCACGCTCAGATCCCGGGCGATGATTTTGTTGTCGTAGCCCAGCGTCAACTGCTCGGCGCGCAAAAGGTGTGTCATCAGAATCACTCTTTACAGACAAATTAACGTTGCTGATTACCGGCGTGATTCGCGGATCAGCAGCCAGATCAGATACAACCCGCCGATGCTGACCGTCACCGAACCCACCGGCAACTGTCGGCCGGTAAACAGATGCTGGGCGACGATATCGGCCGTCAGCAACAGCAGGCCGCCCACCAGCGCGGCGGCGCATAACGGCACCGTGCTGGCGCGGGTCAGACGGCGCGCAATCTGCGGCGCCGCCAGCGCGATAAAGGAAATCGGTCCGGCGCTGGCGGTCACCACCGCAATCAGCACGATGCCGCACAGCATCAGCCACAACCGGCTGGCTTCCGCGTTGACGCCCAACGCCCGGGCGCTGTCGTCGCCCATTTCCAACAGTTGCAGACGCCGGGCCAGCAGCAGCGTCGCCAGCAGCGTCAGCGGAATCAGCAGCAGCGCGGGCGCGGCTTTACTCCAGGTCATGCCGTTCAGTGAACCGGCGCCCCACAGCGCGGCGGTCATCACCGTTTCCAGCGCGCCGGTGATCATCAGCCAGGTGTTGAACGCCGACAGTATCGCGCTGACCGCGATGCCGACGATGATCAGCCGAAATCCGCTGATTCCCCGTCGCCATGCCAGCAAATAGACCGCCAGCGCCGTCGCCAGGCCGCCCAATACCGCGCCGCCGGCAATCTGGTAGTAGCTGCCGTGCAACAGGATGATGGTGACCAGCGCCCCGGTATGGGCGCCGGTGTTGAAACCGACGACGTCCGGGCTGCCCAGCGGGTTACGGGTCAGCGACTGAAAAATGGCGCCGCTGACGCCCAGCCCGGCGCCGAGCAGCAGCGCCATCACCGCGCGCGGGGCGCGCCACTGAGTCACGACGGTGACGGTGCTGGCCTCGCCGTGGCCGGCCAGCGCCTGCCATACGGTGGGCGCCGACAGCGGCAGGGTGCCGAGGCTGACGGCCAGCGTCAGCAGCGCCGCGCCGCCCAGCAGCAGCGACAGATTGATCCACAGCGCGCGCAGCGGCAGCCGGCCGCTAATCAAGCCGGCAGGCGCGCGCAGAAACAGGGTTCGGGTAGACATGGCGTGGCCTTCCTAGGACTTGCGCTGACGCACCAGCCAGATCAGGACCGGCGCGCCGATAAAGGCGGTGACGATGGACACCCGCAATTCGCCCGGCACCAGCAGACGGCCGACAATGTCGGCGCCCAGCAGCAGTATCGGCGCGAACAGCAGCGAATAGATCAGAATCCAGCGTTGATCCGGCCCGGCCCAGCCGCGTGCGATATGGGGGATCATCAGGCCGACGAACCCGATGGGGCCGGCCAGCGCGGTGGCGGAACCGCACAGCAGCATCACCGATAACATCGCGATCACGCGGATTAACGCTACGCGGGTGCCGAGCGCGGTGGCGAGATCTTCACCCATGCTGAGCGTATTCAGCGAGCGGGCAGCGAAAAAAGCCAGCGCGCAGCCCAACAGTATGGTGGGCGTCACCCAGGCGATATTGCCCAGCGATCGGATGTCCAGCGTTCCGGCTTCCCATAAGCGCAGCTGATCAAACGCCAGCGGATTGAGCAGCGACAGCGACGAGGTGAAACCGGACAGCACGGCGCTCAGCGCCACGCCCGCCAGCGTCAGACGTATCGGGTTGACCCGTCCGCCGCTCAGGGTGCCGATGATCCACACCATCAGGCTGGCCGCCAGTACGCCAAGCCAGGCGAAGCCGAGCCACGAGGCCATACCGGTGATGCCAAAGAAGCTGATGCCCAGCACGATGGCGAAGCTGGCGCCGGCGTTGACGCCGAGGATGCCGGGGTCGGCCAGCGGGTTGCGGGTCAGCGCCTGCATCACCGCGCCGGCCGCGCCCAGCGCCATTCCCACCAGAATGCCGGCCAGGGTGCGCGGCAGCCGCGCCTGCAAAATGATGGTGCTGTCCGGGCCTTGCAGGTTGCCGGTCAGACTGTGCCAGACCACTTCCGGCGCGATGGCGCGAGCGCCCAGCATCAGGCTGGCGAGACAGATCAATGCCAGCAGCAGCAGACAGGGAATCACACCGGCAATCCGCCGGCCAGTTAACGATGATAGCGCGCGCGGCAAGGTAGCTGGCGCGGCGGTCTGGGCGGAAAGGGGTGACCTCACTGATAAGAATCGCTTTATTAAAAAATGCATATGATTATTATTATCATTAATGTTGTGGCGTAGCTAGGATAGCATACGGGCTTCGGCAAAGACATTGACCTGAAGCCGGATTGGCGCCATTTACCGCACTGCCCGGGCCGCGAATGATAGCGGCGCGATTCTGATAGAAAGCATTTTGATTAAGAACAGGAATTCAACAAACGCTCATGGCTAAATCTTCTTTTTTTCTCGACTTCAGTTTGCTGAAGCAGAATGCGCATTTTCGCGCCATTTTTGTGGCTCGCATGTTGTCGGTGTTTGCGCTCGGCATGCTGACGGTGGGGGTGCCGGTACAGATTCAGGCGATGACCGGCTCTACGTTGCAGGTCGGGATGGCGGTGGCGCTGGACGGCATCGGCATGTTTATCGGGCTGATGCTGGGCGGGGTGCTGGCGGACCGCTTCGATCGCCGCAAACTGATCCTGTTTGCCCGCGGCACCTGCGGGCTGGGATTCGTGGCGCTGAGTCTGAATGCGTTTTCCGGCTCGCCGTCATTACTGGCGCTCTATGTGCTGGCCGCCTGGGACGGTTTCTTCGGCGCGCTGGGTATGACGGCGCTGATGGCGGTGATTCCGTTGCTGGTCGGGCGGGAAAATCTGCCGGCCGCCGGCGCGCTGACCATGCTGACGGTGCGGTTAGGCGCGATTCTGTCGCCGGCGCTGGGCGGGGTGATCATTGTCGCGGGCGGCGTGGGCTGGAACTTCGCCGTCGCCGCAGCCGGAACGCTGGCGACGCTGATCCCATTGGTGCGGCTGCCGTCGATGAAACCGGCGCCGGGCAAACCGGAGCATCCGCTGCAGGCGCTGGCCGGTGGGGTGCGCTTCGTTTGCTCCCATCCGGTGGTGGGCTGCGTGGTGCTGCTGGGCATGCTGGTGAGCGTGGTCGGGGCGATGCGGGTGCTGTTTCCGGCGCTGGCGGGCGATGCTTACCACGCCGGGCCGTCGGCGGTGGGATTGATGTATTCCGCGGTGCCGCTGGGCGCCATGATAGGCGCGTTCACCAGTGGCTGGGTATCGGGGACGCAACGACCGGGAAAGATTCTGCTGGGTTGCGCGACGGGCGCCTTTCTGGCGGTGGCGTCGCTGGGGCTGTTCAGCCATTTGCTGCCTGCGCTGCTGGCGCTGGTGTGCTACGGCTACTTTAACGCGATCACCTCATTGCTGCAGTTCACCCTAATCCAGAGCCATACGCCGGATCACCTGCTGGGGCGGGTCAATAGCCTGGGGACGGCGCAGGATGTCACCGGCGATTCGGTGGGCGCGCTGATTCTGGGGTTGATGGGCAAACTGCTGGCGCCGGCGACCAGTATTCTGGCTTTTGGCGCCGCCGCCGCATTGCTGGGCGGCGTGATCGCGCTGTTGGTGCGTCCGCTGCGCCAGTGCCGCTTCGGCGAACCGGCGGCGTCGCCGGATGAAGAAGAAACCGGCGACGCGGTACACGAGGGCTAGGCGGCGTATTACAGCGCCGGCATACCCCAGTCCGTCAGCGGGATGCCGGCTGGCGGAAGTACTGTTCGATCTTGCTTAGCATATTGCTGGCGCTGTAGTAATCGAGCCGGAAGGTGTCCGGTCCCATCGCCCAGATGCGGTGCTGTACGACCGGCTCCAGGTGGCTGAGGAACGGGTTGGCGATGACCCGATTAACGGTATCGTCGTCGTTGGCGAACAGCAGCAGCGATTGGCCGTTGAGGCTGCCCGCCATGTTCTCGCCGGAGATTTGCAGAATATCCTGTCGTTTACCCATCCGGGTTTCGGTAGGCAGGTTGTCCGGCAGCGACGCCAGCTGGAACCCCAGTTCCGACAGCAATTGTCCCTGCGCGGACGCGTGCGTCCACAAGTTGACCCCGCGGCCGTCTTCATAATACACCAGCGCCGACACCGGCTGAGGCGGCAGTTGAATCGTCTGCTTCACGGTCTGCACCCGTTGCTCGAAACGTTCAATCACCTGTCGGGCATCGGTTTCGTGACCGATGGCTTCGCCCAGATACCCGGCCAGTTGCTGCCAGCTTTTATCGCCGTAATCCACCACCAGCGTCGGCGCGATGGCGGAAAGCTGCTCATACAATTTCAGGGCGGAGTCGCCGCCGGTCGCCGCAATAATGATCATGTCCGGCGCGGCGGCGGCGATGGCTTCCGCATTGGGTTCGGTGATGTAGAGCGGTTTGACGCCGCGGGCTTTCGCCTCGGCGCTCCACTGGCGAAAGAACCCCTGATCGTCGGCCACGATGGTATTGGGGCTGGTGGCGCCGGAGCCGATCAGCGGCGCATTGATCGCCAGCAGCGTGCCGCTGATGGTTACGCTGGTAGACACGATGCGCTGAGGCGCGTGGTCGAGCGTCACGGGGCCTTTCAGCGTTGGTACCGTGCGGGGCCAGCCCGTTGACGTTGCCGCCGAGGCGCTGTGATCGGGCGAGGCGGCGTTATCGCAACCGGCGAGCAGCAGCATCGCCATCAATCCCCATATCCACATAATGCCGCGGTTGTTTCTATTTCCGGATACACCTGTTCCGGATAGCACGCCTGCCGCGCGCCGGTCTGATCCCACCATACGATTACCTGTTACCTGTCGAGCATGAAAAAGAGTGCTGCAAGGTTATCGATAATGCGTCTCATAAACAACGTTATCAGCCGAATCATGAATTTATATTAATAATTCTTTGAGTCGAAAATTATCAGTCATACATGCTGGTTTTTTTATATTGGGTAATTTCATCGGTTTTTTAAGGTAAAAAGCGCGATCTGATATGTGAAGTTTTGTCAGTGATTACTCAAATCTCTGTATCACGATATTAAAAAGTGTAATAACATTAATGTGTCTATCCATTAGGAGAGACAGCAATATTCGTACAAAACAGGTCACGAAGACCTTAAGGCTGCCTTTGACGTCCGGTGTCAGGAGGCTTGCTTTCCTTTTCATTGGATCGTGAGAAGGCGTACCCATCATTATCATGCTCGGAAAACGGACTTATGTCGCAGATAAGAAAGCATATTTCTCTGGGGCGCTGCCTGCTTGCCGCGGGCAGTTTATTGGCGGCGAATGCCGCTTATGCGGATGAAACCTGTGTGGCGGGGAACTGGCAGGTCAGTAACGTCAGTGACATGCCGGCAGCACAGTATCAAACCGAACATTTTGCCTTTCGTTGGAATAATAGCAGTCAGGTTAACCGCAATGACGTGGTTGCCGCGGGCAAACAGCTGGAGCTGATTTGGGATAAATTCATCAACCAGATCAAATTCCCGCAGCCGTATTGCAACGCGACCGTCAAGTACAAAGCGAATATTCATATCGACCCGTCCTTCGGCCTGAACGGCGGGATTGCCGATGGCGGCACCATGGGAATGTGGATCGGTCCCGGCGCGCTGCTTGACCACTGGGGTTTAGCCCATGAGTTTACCCACGCGTTGCAGGGGCAGACCGGCAGCTTCCAGTCTTACGGCAATCAAAACTTCGTTGGCTGGATTTGGGAATCTCACGCCAACTGGATGGCGCATCAACTGGACGAATACCGCGGCACTTCCGCGCATTGTTCCGACATGCTGGTGAACTATCCGCATCTCTATCTGGGTTCGACCCGCGATCGTTACTGTAACTGGCAGTTCATGGAGCATCTGAAGAACCGCTACGGTTACAGCGCCGTCAATGACATGTGGGCCAAAGCGCCAAAAATCGGCAGCGCCGAGCAGAACACCACCGATCCGATCAGCGTGCTGAAGAGCAACATGGGCTGGAGCCAGTCCGAGTTGAACGACTTCTTCGGCGACTGGGCGATGCGCAACGTCAACTGGGATTACACCGACCCTGATGGTTACGATCGCGGTAGCTTCTACCGTCGTACTTACGGCGGTTACGGTGCGGTGACGCCGTCGCAGGGCAACGCCGATAAACTGCTGCGCACCACGGCGCTGGACCCGGTCAGCGCCTCTGGCGTGAGACGCTTCGCCGTGCCGTTCGATCAGGCGCCGCAACGTTGGGGCTACAACATTGTGCGCCTGATTCCGGATAGCGGCGCCACCAAGGTGACCGTGTCGTTCCAGGGCATAGTGCAGAGCGCGCCGGCGGTTAATAGCCTGCCGGGCCTGAAGAACGATCCGGTTTCCCTTACCCAGCCGGATTCCGACTGGCGCTGGGGGTTGGTGGCGATCGACTCCGCCGGCAAGAGCCGTTACAGCGCGCTGCAACGCGGCGCATCGGCCAAAATCAGCAACTTCGCCGTGAAATCGACCGACAAAGGGTTGTATCTGGTGGTGATGGGCTCGCCGTCGCAAATGCACCAGATTACCTGGGATCAGGCCTACTACTCGCTGTACCGCTACCCGTGGACGGTGGATCTGACCAACGCCTGGGCGGAAGGTTCGCAGCCGAACGCGCCGACGCCGACCGTCAATGGTCGCCGTCACAGCAACGGCGGCGGCTGGGTGGCTAATGGCGCGGAAGTGGCGTCGACCGCTTATGTCGGGCCGTACGCTCGCGTTATCGGCGGCAAGGTGCTGGATTATGCCCGCATCGAAGATCACGCCACCGTACTGAGCGGCACCGTATCCGGCAACGCCCGGGTCAGCGGCCTGACGGTGGTGCAGGGCGACACGGTGATCAAGGACAACGCGCAGGTTAACACGGTGTTCAAAGGACCGGGCGCTTTCGAGCGCGGCGTGGTGGTATCCGGCACGGCGCAACTGCGCGGCGATGCTGAGATTCGCGGCGTTTCCACCTCCAGAGGCGTGTTCTACGGCTTCATTGACGAGAATGAAGTGAAGGACAGCCGGGCCGGCGCCAACCTGACCGACGCGGTACCGGAAGTTACCGAACGTCCGGCCTACGCCAGATGATAACCGGCTGAATAAGCCATCAGCATGAAAAGGGAACGGGGCGACCCGGTTCCCTTTCTATCAGGGACATCATGCGCGGCGGCGTGAAACGGAACCATGCGCCGTCAGCCATGATACGCAAAGGAAAAGTAAAGGATGAAGCTATGACACACATAAGGACCGTGGCCCGGATGGTCAAAGGCGCGCTGATTATCGGCGGCCTGTTTACGTTCGCCCCGGCGTTTGCCGACGAAACCTGCGTGGCGGGCAACTGGCAGGCGGACGCTTCCACCGACATGCCGGCGGTGAAGTACCAGAGCGCGCATTTTGTCTTTCGCTGGAAAGACAGCGATGCCGGCAAACTGAACATAAAGGATGTTGAAGTCGCGGCGAAGCGCCTGGAGCTGGCCTGGGACAAGTACATCAACCAGATCAAATTCCCCGAACCCTACTGCAACAGCAAAGTGAAACTCAAGGCGAATGTCCACCTTGATCCTTCGTTTGCGCTGACCGGCGGCCTGGCGCCTAACGGCAGCATGGGAATGTGGATTGGCACGGAAGAGCTGAAAAACGACTGGTCGATCAATTGGGCGATGCCGCATGAACTGGCGCATGCGCTGCAGGGGCAAACCGGTGGTTTCCAGGCGACCGCGCCGGACAGCATCAACTATATGGGCTGGTTCTGGGAAGCGCATGCCGACTGGATGACCCATCAAATGGACAACATCCACCACAACCTGACCGGCAGCGCGGAAGAGGCGATCAATAACCCGCATCTGTATCTGGGCACCACGCGCACCCGCTATGGCGGCTGGCTGTTCCTGGAGAATCTGAAAAACCGCTATGGCTATAAGGCGGTGAACGATCTGTGGGCCAACGCGCCGAAAGCGGGCGAGCCGGGACAAGGGACCGCGGATCCGTTCTCCGTGCTGAAAAGCAACATGGGCTGGAGCCAGTCCGAGCTGAATGATTTCTTCGGCGACTGGGCGCTGCGCAATGTCGGCTGGGATTACACCGATCCGGATGGCTACAACCAGGGAGCGGTCTATCGTCGCATTCTGGGCGGTTACGAGGCGCAGGCTCTCGACAGCAGCCTGTCATACCGTCTGCTGCGTACCGCAACCCTGGATCCTGTCAGCAACACCGCCGGCGCACGGCGTTTTGGCGTACTGTTCGAACAGGCGCCGCAACGCTGGGGCTACAACGTGGTGCGGTTGATCCCGGATAACGGCGCCAGCCGTATCAGCGTGAAATTCAACGGCGCGGTGCAGAACGTGGCGGCGGTGAATCGTTTCCCCGGACTGAAAAACGACCCGGCCACGCTGCAATCGCCGGATTCCGACTGGCGTTGGGGCGTGGTGGCGGTGAATGCGTCCGGCAAAGCGCGCTACAGTGCGTTGCAGCGCGGCGCCAGCGCTTCCGTCAATAACTTCTCCGTCAAAAAAGGTGAAAACCTGTATCTGGTGGTGATGGGTACCCCGACGGAAATGCATAAAATTAAGTGGGATCAGGCCTACTACTCGCTGTACCGCTACCCGTGGACGGTGGATCTGACTAACGCCTGGGCCGATGGCAGCCAGCCGAATGCGCCGACGCCGACCGCCAACGGTCATCGCCATCGTAACGGCGGCGGCTGGGTAGCCGACGGCGCGCAGGTGGATGAAAGCGCTTATGTCGGGCCGTACGCCAGAGTGCTGGGCGGCACGGTGTCGGGCAACGCGCGCATTGAAGATCATGCGATCGTGCTGAACGGTACGGTGTCGGATAACGCCCGCGTCAGCGGTCTGACGATCATTCAGAATAATACGGTGATTAAGGACAACGCGCAGGTTAATACGGCGTTCTGGGCGCTGGGCCTGACCGTTCCGGGGCTGGCGGTATCAGGCGATGCCCAATTGCGTGGGGATATCGATGCGCAAGAGGCGAATATGTCGGTATCGCGCGGCGTCTTCTATGGTTATCTGACCGGCGCGGAGATTCGCGACGGACAATCCGGCGCTAACCTGACCGGGGCAGTGCCGGAAATTACCGAGCGCCCGGCTTACGCTAAGTAAGTGCTGGATAGATAACGGCATTCACGCTGATGTCAGAATGAAATAACGGGGCGAAAGCCCCGTTTTTCAATCCTTTCGAGCCACCCGCGCGGCGGCGATCTTCACACGTCTCGCGTGATAAACGGCGGGTAACGCAGCGGGTTACTGACCGTTCCAGGCACGGATTTGCCGATCGCGCACCTGCAGTTTCTGTTCCGGCGTCAGCTTGTTGTAGTCGCTGCTGAGGCCGCTTTCCCAATCGCCGTACAACGGGTTGGGCAGTACGATGAATTGCGTACCGAATTTCGCCTGATTATTGCTGACGAATGCCCGACGTGCGGCATTGTCCTTGTGGTAGGTCGCCTCACCGAAGTCGTTCAGGTTATCCCCCACGTACAGCACAATGTCATTGCCCTGAGCGGCGATATCATCAAAGCGCGCCTGCTTGTTGCTGTTGCCCTTGCTTAGCCACAGCGTCTGGTCGTTCACGTTCGGAAAACCGAGTTTGACCAGGTTGTCACGCGTATCGCTGGCTTCGATAATCAGCCGGTTGGACACATAAAAAACCTGGCCGCCATGACTGTTGACATAACGGGCGAACTCCACCGCGCCCGGCACGGCCAGCGCCTGACGGGCCTGGGACCAGCGGTTCCAACTGAGCGGGCTGAATGATTTATGTTCTTTGGCCTGCCAGCCGCTGTAGGCGCTGTTGTCCAGCATGGTTTCGTCGATATCGACCACTACCGTCTTTTTCTTGCCCGGCTTGGCCGGCGCCGCGTCGAACGCCATCCGCGCGGTATTGAACGCCTGATAGCATAACGCCTGATATTCACCCGATTGCTGGAACCAGTTCAGGGCCAGCACCGACTGGTTGGCGAGCGTTGTCTGCGCATCCTGAGTTGCGGGCGTGGTGCAGCCGGTTAACGCCAGCACTGCCATCAGGGCGCTGGCGCTGAAAGTCAGCTTTTTCATGGTTTTTCCTTTGTTTTTGGCGAGCAAGGCGAGAACGCCGAGCTGGAATAGGAATAGTGTGGTAGTGGTATCGAAGCAGGAATATATCGGGGAGTAAATATGCTGGTTTTATTTGTACGCACTTTTTTAAGAACTGTCACGAATCGGCTCACAGGGGAAATCGGTGGGAATCGTAATGAAAACGATCCCACGACAACGAACTTAGCCTGTTGAAATGGTAAATACTATGCCGGAGAGTCAATAAAAAAAAGGAAACTCATAATGAGGGCAGATAATTGTAATGCGAATGATATGAACGTCATGGAATAAATTATCTTTTTATTAAACGGAAAATACTTCGTTTTTTTAATGCGTTTTATTTATTGTCGATATATCTTGCTGCGCGTTCTGTCGAGTCTTATTTATAACGGCGATTTATGGCGGTTTTATATCATCGGGATGACAAAAATATTTTTTCTTCATCAGCGCTTTTAATAGAAAATGGCTGGGAGATTTTCAGGCTGGTGATAGAAAACGCGATAAAACTGTTGGGGAAACGCTGCAGCAATACCCGACGCAGACAACAAAGCCGGGAATCATGATTTTTGGGAGTTATTTGGAAATTTTAAAGGCGTAGTGATGGCGTTGGGTGCGAATCCTCCTTTGCTGGAAAGGCTGTTGGTTTCCTGAAAAAAGCCTTTTATAGTATGAAAAAAAGTGGGGATAAAAATGGATGACAAAGCATATTGCTTCTGACAGGTGATAATTTTATATCGCTATCATTCATTGGTTTTGTTTTTTGAAACGAATAACGACTATGATATTTATATTTAGGATAATAAGAATCCGCTCTGGCTAAAGATTGAATCCTGACTAAAAAAGCAGTTATGATGGCTTCCGACCAGCCAGATGTTCGAGCTGGTATTTATTCACAGTTGTAACATGGGTGTTGTCATTGTGGTAATTAATATGAGCCACCCATCTTTCTTTTGCTTTTTAAAAGCACTTACAGGCATGACGCCTAATTAAGTAAAACAGAAACAGGAGATGATATGTTTTTTAAGAAGACAGCTGTTCTGGCAACACTCCCCCTTTGGATTGCGTTTGCGGCTCACGCCGATGATTTTGACAAGCTGGATCAGGCGCTGCCTTCCGGCGTTAACGCCGCGTCGATTGCGCCGGTATTCGATTTCGATACGGACGGTTGTCTGCCCAGCGCCGGGATCAGCCGCAGCGGCAAACAGAATGGCGGCCTTAACCCGACCGGCAGCCTGACAGGCGGTTGCCGCTGGTCCACGTTTCTGGACAAATCCAACACGTTGCATCGTTACGCCTGCGTCAATAACGGCGGCAACCGCTACTGCGGCCACTTTTACGCGCTCTACTTCCTGAAAGATCAGATTGTGGCCGGCATCAAGAGCGGTCATCGCCACGACTGGGAATATGCGGCGGTCTGGACCAAAAACGGCGCCGTGACGCACGGCAGCTACAGCGCGCACGGTAAGCTGACGACGGCGGCCGCATCCAGCCTCGATAAGCAAAATGGTCACCTGAAGTTTGTGTACCATAAAGACGGCGGGCTGACCCACGCTTTCCGTTTTGCCAAATCAGGCGAGCAGGCGGAAAACCCCTACAACACTTTCGTTACGCCGGATATTGTCAGCTGGTACTCGGTGCATGGCGATGGCGTCAGCAATCAGGACATGCGCAACAAGATGAATACCTTCAACTACGAATCGGCTGATATCCCGATGAAGGACGGCAACTTCCTGTCTAATCTGAACAACGGCAAACCGGGTGATTACCCGAACTTCACGCAGGCCAGCGTGGACAGCTCCCGCTAATGCCTCCGGCCGGGCTGGATGGCCCGGCTATCTGTAATTCCCTCCATCTTTTGTAATCATCCTTGCGGCATGCATTACATGCTATTTCTTCGCGTTTTCCCTATTTACGGTTTACGGCGCACACCGTTGCTGGCGTAAACCGTGTGCGACGAATGCCGGTATCAGGGGGACGGATTGATTTATGGTTGCAGACACGATGCCAGGCCGTAGACGGTGGAATGTGCTGAGTGACGGGGCGATATAAAGATGAATGATAGGCTTATATAGGGGGTTTTGAATTGACTGGCGTCCCCAGCAGGAATCGAATTTAATAAATAAAATATTGAATTTTAAGTATTTTATTTGTTTTGGTTTTTTGTTTTATACGTGTAGTTATACGCATTTATGATAAATTTTATTCTGCCTTACTGAATTAGGACATGGCTGCACTCTGTCTATTTCTCTTGTTATTTTCATTTCTTTACAAAAGATTATTTCGTGAGCTTCAAATTGTTGAATATAGGTGAATAATGGTGAATACAGGTGAGGAGTGGTAAGAACAAAAATAATAAGATCTGTTATTCTATTTTACACGCCTTTGTTACAAATCCTGCATATTTACATGGTGGCGTTAAGATGTAACTCTATATCCATCCAACCGGTTCTTACCTAATCTGAGATTTTCTCACATGGTCTAATTGTATTTATTTTGAGGAAGGGAATGTATGAGTTTATCTATTAATGAAAATAATGACGTGCGCCTAATCCGTCTGAAGGATGTGATATCAAAAACAGGGTTGCCGCGTTCAACACTTTACCGCCGAATGAAAGAAGGATTGTTTCCACTGAATGTGTCTATTGGAGAAAACTCTGTGGCATGGGTGGAGCATGAGGTTAATGATTGGATTAATGATAGTTTGAAGAATAGAAAGAGCATGAAATGAAAAAAATTCCTTTTTGTAAGCATAGCCCATCAATGAATATTATTGCGGCGTATGTTTCGATCCCTTTTGAAACTGATCACGGTGATGGTGGTTTTGCTATTCGGGTGATTGAGATTTATCGTTTATTTAAAATGGAACGATTGTTAGCTGAGTTTGAAATGCTGACCGGCTATGGTGCGCCCTGGTATCGGTGCGACGCTGAAGAAATTAACGCATTGGTTGAGCGCGGTACGGCTATCTGCGACGCGGCACGCCAAGCCAGCCAGGAAGCCGAACGTGAAAAAGTACAGTGTGAGAGCCTGCTCACCAATCTTAGTCAGGGGGCTTTTGATGCAGCTAAATGGCATATGTCACTTAAAGAAGCATTAAGGCAAACACAGGATAAGGCATTACGGGCGAAAGATAACGCTGAACGAGCCAGGTTAGTATTAAATGCACGACTGGGATTATTAGGGCTGTTGCGTCCGGTGGTTGAGGATATGTTGAGTAAGCGTATCAAGGGGCTGAGAAATAAGGTAATGGAACAGCTACCGATTATCGAGTTGCCCGCTTATACCTATCAGGTTTCATTACACCCCAGTGGGTTGGAAGAAAAATCACATATTAGTGCCTGGAAAACAATGGATGCATTACAGTCGGCTATTCAGAAAGTAGTAAACCATTGCCGTACTCCTACGGATAAATATGAGTTAAATCACCACGGTGTTGAAAAAGCAGAATTATGCCGGTGTTATTACAGTGCTGACGGTGAGCTATTTCGTCAATTAATGCCGGTTGCCGATTATGTAGATTCCATGTTGCCTGGGAAAGTTGCTTTTTCTAAAAAGCAAAGGTTAATGAAAAGCGATATCTAACCAAGTTTATCACTCCATTTAAAAAGGAAATAACCATGATTCACGTTAATGCTCCGGCATTGGCGGGGGAGTTTCATCGAAATTTTACCCGTGGTGTGCAATTTATTAATAAAGAAAAAGGCAGCTTTACTATTTCGACTGGTGCTGAGAAACAGTTGCGTATCGCGCTGATGGAATCGGGCTGGATGATGCAGGGCATTACCTTGCTTGATGTGGATGACGGGGCCGGGCAGGCGATTACGCTCGGTGATAATAGCCTGCATACCGGGCGCAGTCTTAACGGGCGTTTTAACAAACCGCTGGCAGTGAATGGCACCCCTTATGTTTTGGTTGAAACAGATACGTGCGCGTCGCTCAGTTATCACCAGATGTCTGCCATTGCCAATTTGGGAGGCATTGAACACTTTACCCGTGTGGTATCTGATTTCTTCGATCGTGTGATGGCATTGGATATCCTGCGCATCGGCTTTAATGGTGCCTTCATTTCACCGGAAACCCGCCCCGAAAAATATCCCAGAGGTCAGGATGTCAACCTGGGCTGGCACGCGCTGGCCAAGCAGTTCAACGGCGGCTCTCAGGTTCTGACGGATGCCTTTACGTTGGGGCCGGGAGGGCATTTCCCCCATCTGGATGCACTGGCAAACCATTTAATCACTGAAAAAATTCCAGAAGGTTTTCGGGATGATCCGCGCCTGGTGGTGTTGGTCGGGGCAGAACTGGCGGCAATGGAACGGTTACGACTGTTCATGATGGCAGACAAACCTGCTGATACGGCTGCTGCACAGATGGCGACCAGCTCTGTAGCCGGGCGCTTTGCCTTTGTACCGCCGTTTATGCCGGGAAAACGCCTGGCTGTCACCACACTGGACAACTTGCACGTCTACACGCAGATGAATACCCGTTATTTCCGAGCGGCCTTTATCGATGACCGCAAGGTTTATGAGCATAGCTATTTGCGTAATGAAGGTTATGCGCTGGGGGATGGGTACTTATATGCCGCTGCTGATGAAAACGCCGTGACGTTAGTGCAGTGAGGACGGGATGAACGATTCACAGTTAAGTACGGGGTGGTTTTGTGTTGCCACGCAAGGGGCAACGATTGACGGGCGTTACATTGAGCCGGAATGGCTTATCGATATGGCACAAACCTACGATCCCAAGCTCTATACCGCGTTGATTTGGGAAGAGCACCGGCGTGATGCGGATAACCTGGGGGAAGTGCTGGCGGCCCGGCATGAAATCCATCAGGGGGAGATGCGTTTATATGTGCGTATCCGGCCAACGGCCAGATTGGTGCGCTACAACGAGAACGGGCAAAAACTGTTTTGCTCGATTGAAGTCGCTGAGGATTTTCCGTCAGAAGGGCGTTTTTATCTCAGTGGGTTGGCTGTTACTGACAGCCCAGCTAGTGGAGGAACATCCCGGCTGAGTTTTAGTCGTAATCGAGCGTATTTCTCGCGTCGGGGGAAACCGATCCACTGTAGTCGGCCTGTTCCTTGTCATTTTTCGTTGTCGCCATCTGGCTGGTTTGCCGCCATTTCCGGGGGCTGAGGCGGGGCCAAAAAATACCCGGTGCGGTGGTTGCACCGGGTATCTCTGACGTATCAGGAGTGTCTCATCCATGAGAACAGGAAGGACTATGTACGCGATAACGTTTCCCGTCAATCATGGGAATTCGGATAAAAACCGCTTGCTGTCGCCAGAAAACGCGGGGTATAGTTTTCGCGTTGCCGCAAAATCGGCAACCGGGCGTAGGAACCCGAAACGTTTACAGGCGACACCAGACGCGCCATGCGTCTTTTTTATTGTCGATGCTTTTGCACACCTAGCAGAAATGGCTTTTTGCCATGCAGAATCAATGGTGGGCTGGGCGGGGCAGCCTTCGGGCTGGCCGGTTTCCTGTAACGCCGGTATTCCTACCCCCGCTCAGTCCACCACCCGCAGTGTAGGAACTCAGGTGGTGGGTATTTTACCCAGTTACAGGAGGCTACCTTTATGGTTGCGACCCCTACCCAAACTCACCCTGAATTTGTCTTTCTATTCCTGGCTGTACGCCGTTCAGATATTAATGCCGTACCACACCGTGAAAGCGTGGTGGCTCCCAATGAACAGTGTGCCCGCCGTTTACTGGCGCGTGATTATGTTCTTGCCTTTGCAGGGCGTTTGCCGGTTATCGGAGGCCGCCATGTTTAACGATACCCCGCTGGAACTGGATGAAGCGCTTGATCAATGTCGTGCGCTGGCCTATGCCCTGATTGAACTGGATCAGCCGGAAGTGCGAGAGATCCTGATATTTATTCTGGCTGAACGCCTGAACCTGCTATATCGCCTTAATGAATCCCCGGAGCCTGATAACCCGGAGGATGCCTATGAATAACGCTCATTTCCCATGTGCCTACACCCAGCGTGGTGATGAAAAAATTCAACGGGCGATGCTGGTTGCCGGATTAATGGCGGATCTACTGCGTGATCGTGACGGTATGGTGGCGCAACCCCTCAATGTAGAAAGCGTGGCAGCGGTCTTTGAATGTGTGCATGAACAGCTCAATGATGCTGTTAGCAATAATGCGTTTATGTCAGAAGCGCTATCGCCGGATGAAGGGGGCGCGTGTGACGCATAAACATCAATTGTCATCGACAGTAAAGGCGGCCAATGGCCGCTGGGTGCAGATTTTACCGGCATTAGGGATAAGCGTACCGGGAAATGGCAGGCATGGAGCCTGCCCAACATGCGGCGGGTCTGATCGTTTTCGGTTTGATGATAAACAGGGGCGTGGCACCTGGTTCTGTAATCAGTGCGGGCATGGTGACGGCTTAGATCTGGTGCAACGGGTCAATGGTTATGACGCGAAAACCGCGGCTGATGCTGTGGCCGCTGTGCTGTCGTTACCGGCGGTGCAACAGCCTGCCGATACGCCCGCCAGAAAGGATGCTGATGATGCCGAAAAGCGCCGTCTGTTCCAGGCGACTTATCGGCAGTTGCGGGCGCAGAGTACACCCGGCGACAGTGTATATCTCACCAGTAAAGGGTTAACGGGGCAGTCTTTGCCCCTGATTAGCAACGAGCAACGTAGCGGCGGTGTGGCCTTTCCTACCGGTTCGCTGCTGTTGCCGGTGAGCGATATCCACGGGCAGATTATCGGCGCTCAACTGATTAGCCCTTCGGGGGATAAGCGTCTGTTGCCAAATTCGGTACTGAGCGGGGGATTTATTGCTGTTCAGTCGGTGCCGGAAGCCATGCCGGAGCAGGTGACAATCACCGAAGGCTACGCCACGGCGTTAACCGTGGCCGCAATGACGGAGGGGATCACCGTGGCGGCGGTGGCCGCCAGTAATCTGCTGAATGTGGCGCAGGCGTTCCGGTTGCGCTGGCCGGAGGTTCGGCTGGTGATTGCCGGTGACAATGACCTGATTGATGGTAAAGAAAACACCGGCAGGCAGTGGGCGGAGAAGGCTGCGAAAGCGGTCGATGGCTGGGTGACACTTCCCCCTACGCGCCATAAAGCTGATTGGGATGACTTTCGACAGGAGCATGGCCCGGAACGGGCCAAAGAAGCCTTTCGGGAGGAAATGGTGCTTTATGGCAAAGGTAAAACCCGTCTGCCGCAGGGGTTCCGGCTTACCCAGGAATATCTGTGGTTTGACAAGCAGGTGAACAAGTCCGATGGCGATGTGGAAATTCGTAATATCAAGATATGCAGCCCGCTGCGGGTAACGGCCATTACCTGTGACATTGACGGCAGCAACTACGGCCGCTTGTTGGAGTGGGAAGATACCAACGGCATCCAGAGAAAATGGGCGATGCCGATGGAAATGCTGGGCGGCAGCGGGGAAGAGTTACGCCGGGTGCTGCTGGTTAATGGGCTGTCGTACATCAACACTAACGGCCAGGCGCGGGCGCACCTGATGGAATATATCTCGTTGTGCAAGCCTGACCGCAAAGTGACCTGTGTAGACAAAACTGGCTGGCATGGTGCGGTATACGTGTTGCAGGACGAAGTGATCGGCGATGAGGCGGATACGGTGATCCTACAAACGGCCTGTGTTCAGGGGCGTGATTTTCGTACTGCCGGATCACTGGCGGACTGGCGTGAACAGGTCGCACGGTATTGCGTGGGTAATGCCCGTGTTGCATTTGCAGTTAGCCTGGCTTTTGCTGCACCACTGCTGAAACTGGCCGGTGTCGGCGGCGGTGGTTATCACCTGAAAGGGGAATCAACGGACGGCAAAACCACCACCATGAAGGTAGCAGCGTCAGTCTGTGGCGGCGCGGATTACTGGCATACCTGGCGAGCGACGGGCAACGCGCTGGAAGGCACCGCCAGCCGCCGTAATGATGCCGCCCTGATGCTGGATGAAATCCGCGAAGTGGACGGGCGCGAAGCCGGAAATATCGCCTATATGCTGGCGAACGGCCAGGGCAAAGCGCGGGCCAGAACGGACGGCAGTGTCAGGGAAACCAGCCGTTGGTGTCTGCTGTTTTTGTCTACCGGAGAATTATCGCTGGTGGAACATGCCGCCAATGCCGGGGAGCGAACCTATGCCGGGGTTGAAGTGCGGATGGTACAAATCCCCAGTGATTCCGGTAAATACGGCGTATTTGAAACATTGCACGGTTTTGCCGGAGGCAAGGCGCTGGCCGAGCATTTAGAGCAGGCGGTCACGCAATACCACGGCACGGCGTTTCGTGCCTGGCTGCATCACCTGACGGCGGATTTGCCCGGTATGACGGCCAAAGCCAAAAGCCTGTTAAAGACCTACACCCGCGAGATGACGCCGCAGGATGCCGGTAATCAGGTGGGCAGGGCGGTCACGCGCTTTGCGCTGGTGGCAATGGCCGGAGAGCTGGCAACCCAAGCCGGTATAACCGGTTGGCCTGCCGGGGAAGCATTGCAGGCGGCCAAAAGCTGCCTGGCGGCGTGGATGGCTGATCGTGGTCATGCAGCCAATCAGGAAGAAGCGGCCGCACTGGAGCAGGTGAAAACCTTTATGACGCGCAACCAGTTTAGCCGTTTTGCTGACTGGCATAACGAGCAAAGTCGCCCGTCCAATATGGTGGGGTTTCGTCAGGTGGTGAAAGGTGTCCACAGCGAAGAAGCCGTCACGCTTTTCTATGTGCTGCCATCTGGCTGGAAAGAAATCTGTCAGGGGTTTGATGCCAAAAAGGTGGCGCAGTTGTGTGCCAGGGCGGGGTATCTGGACTTACCGGATGATGCCAGCCGGACACAGAAAAACATCCGCCTGCCAGAAATAGGCGTCAAGCGGGTGTACCAGTTTAACAGCAGCGTTTTAGGGTAATTCTCGCGCGTATCTTATTTTTCTGAGGTAACAGAGGTAACACTGGTAACAGACAGGCAGGACAAGGGGGAAACCTGTTACCAGTAAGGCATAGTCACTGGTAACAGTGGTAACACTTACAAGTTTGTTACCAGCGTTACCAGCAGGAATAAGACAGAGGTAACAGATAAAAGCCATATATATCAAGGCTGTTACCAGTGTTACCGCTGTTACCACGCGCAGAGAAGAGACAGACAATTAGGAATGACCGTTCGCAAAGGCTTTTTCCCTGGCGGGCGGTGGGTGAAGAAAAGGTGAGGAACTGATGAGAGTAATGCGCGTGTATTGTCCTGAATGTAGTTCGCTGGCGGTGGTGCGAAAGACCAATCGCAAACATCCACAGATTGCCGATATCTACTGCGCCTGTAGCAATATGGAATGCGGTCACACATTTGTGATGAACATGACCTTTTCACATACCTTAAGCCCCAGTGCGTTGACACATGGCCGACTGATGAAAAACATGATTGATGCCATCGCACCAGACAAACGCCAGGAAATGATCGACCTGTTAAGCCAGGCACAGGATGACGACCAAAAGGTGAGTAAAACGCAAGGGCAGGTGAGCGCCTCGGCGCAAAGTCGGCGCTGATAGGCTCCTTGTCGCTGTGTTCTCACCGTTCACGTTTTTCAGTGAGCTGAATATTGCCATTCGCGTATAAGCCGCATCCGGCAAGGGATTGCCGGAGCATTGGCTGGTTGTATCGTGCTCCCTTCGTTGTCGAAAAATACACGTAAAATAAAAAATATCCTTTTCAGTCATACAGATAATCTCAATTTGTATGGTATTTCCCTTCCCCCAAAAAGCCTGAAAACTGAAAAGTGCTGAAATGTGTTTCAATCATTTCAGTTGGGCTGTGTACGCTGATAGCCCAGGCACCGCGCGGGCTGGCGCTATGGTTTGTAGAAAAGGAAAACTGAAAAATTTCATGACTACGAAAACCGCAGGCGGGTGCGGTGTAGTGCCGATTTTGTCATGCCGATGGTTATTATGAATTTAGCGTGGAACATTGACTGCTATGTATTCTTTGGTATTCTCTAATAGCCTTTACGCGTGGGATAATCTTTTTATCCTAGTCGGGCGTTTCGCCAGACTCTAACTTATTGTGGATATTTAGGGTTGCGCTTCAGCACTTTCAGCAAGATCCTTCATTCCACTGCGTTTCATTCAGGAGCTTACTGAAAGTCTGAAGCGCATCCTTTAGGTAAAGGGTTCAAAAGGTGGCCTTGAGCCACCTTTTCTTTTAAAGGTAACAGGGAGCAATTCAAAGTTGAGTGATTCAGCTTATATGAACGCCTTGCATGAACAGTTCGGGGATTTGAAACCATCCAATTTCACCGTCCAGTTTATGCCTCCTGTTATTTTCGTATGCGGCGGACCGATGAACGTAACTCCACCGAGTGTCAGAGATCATATTTTTACTTACGTTGCTGGACACCATCCAGAACTCTCTGACTCATTGGTATTAGCTGAGAATTTTACTGATTATTTTAAAGATGGTGCATATGCGGACTTGATGACGTTTGAAGAAGATATAGCTAATATATCAACTCTAGTCGTCATTTGTTTAGAGAGTGCAGGTTCTTTAGTGGAACTAGGTCTTTTTGTTAATAGGAAGACACTGGCTCAGAAATTACATATTATAGCACCTTTAGAAGAAATCGAAGGGAATGTAGAAAGGAATATACCGCCTAAATCTTCATTCATATATTTAGGGCCTTTGGAGTATCTCAAAAAATTTGATCAAAGCTACGTTTCGGTTTACCCATGGCCTAATAAAGAACGTATGCGGTATGACGAGGTTGAATTAATATTTCATGATATACATACCCGACTTCGTAATGTCAAAAAAACAGAGAAATATAGTTTTGATAATACTGGGCATCTAGCAATTCTAATCTACGAATTAATTTTATTATCTGAGCCGATAAAAAAGACCGAAATTGAGTGGGCGTTGTATTGCATGGGAATAGATGTCTCGCAGAAGACTATATCACGCTTGCTTTATCTTTTAAGTAAAATGAAACTCATATCTTCAATTACCTATAGCGGTCCAGATTATTTCTTTGCAGTGGGGCGCAGGGAGAGTAAATTAAAATTTGGTTTGAGTGTTAATGGTAAAATAAAAGACTCCATGAGTATTAAAATAGCCATAAGACAGTCATATCTTGATGTTGATGATAAAGCCATGGATGAAACTGCGAAGAAAAGAAAATATGCTTTAGTGCAGATTAATAAAGTTAGGGAGGCACGGAATCCATGAGTTTATTAAAATACATCGCCGATGGTTTATTTTTAACCGAGGAGGAAACTAAGAGGTTCATAATTACAGTTCCTCGTCGATATAAAAGATTTACTATCGCTAAGCGTAAAGGTTTGGAAAGGCGGTTAATTGCTCAGCCAGCGCGGCAGGTCAAATCTATCCAGCGTGCGGTGTTAAAGTATATTCGTGACGAAATAAAGGTGCATGAATGCGCTTTTGCTTATGAAATAGATCGAGATATAAAGAAGAATGCTTTTCTTCATAAAGACAATAGTTATTTATTAAAGATGGATTTTAAGAATTTCTTTTTAAGTATAAAGCCGATTAATTTATTAAATGTTATTAAAAGGCATGGTATTGAGCTAGAGGGTAACGATATCTTTGTTTTGGAGAATTTGTTTTTCTGGAAGTTAAGACGAAACAGTCCGTTGCGTTTAAGCATTGGAGCGCCATCTTCGCCTTTTATTTCAAATGCAGTGATGTTCTTTTTTGATAAGATGCTATCGGAAAAATGTGAACAGATGGGAGTTGTTTATACCCGTTATGCTGATGATT
The DNA here is from genome assembly GCF_003049805.1 of Dickeya sp. Secpp 1600. Classification (NCBI taxonomy): domain Bacteria; kingdom Pseudomonadati; phylum Pseudomonadota; class Gammaproteobacteria; order Enterobacterales; family Pectobacteriaceae; genus Dickeya; species Dickeya sp. Secpp 1600. Next base: position 3,484,153 of record NZ_CP023484.1, on the reverse strand, counting down.
TGACCTTTAGTACTAATCGTAAAAATATTTTGTTTGGAATGCCACGGTTAGTAAGGGAAGTGCTCAACGAAACAAATCTCCGAAATATTAAGATTAATCATGAAAAAACTGTATTTTCCTCCAAAAGATTTAATCGCCATGTTACAGGATTGACTTTGGCAAATAATGGTGTTTTATCGCTGGGGCGGGAGAGAAAAAGATTGCTCAGGAGTAAGGTTGATCATTATAAAAAAGGTTTGCTATCTCCTAAAGAAATTTTGATTCTTAAAGGTGAACTTGGTTATGCCAAATTTATTGAGCCTGTATTTATTGAAAGAGTTAAACAAAAATATGGAAGAGATGTTGTGCATCAAATTCAGAAATATAACATTTGATGTTTATCTATTAATATGTTTAGAATAATACTGGAGCATATTTCTCCTTTGTTCGAGATATTGCGCATGGTTATAAGTTCCACGGATGGAATTCTTATCAACATGCGCAAGCTGCATTTCAATCCATGTACTATCAAATCCGTGTTCATGCAAAATCGTACTCATGGTGTGGCGAAAACCATGACCGGTTAAACGCCCATGATAACCCAGGTTTTTTATCACTTTGTTGATAGCGGCATCGCTTATCGGTTTTCTGGTGTCGTTTCTTCCTGGGAAAACGAATTCATAGTAACCGGTTAGTGTCTTTAGCTCTTTCAGGATGGCGATTGCCTGTGTAGACAGCGGCACCAAATGAGGACGTCGTTTTTTCATGCGCTCTTTCGGGATTTCCCACAACGCCCCCTCCAAATCGAACTCAGCCCATTTAGCTGCGCGTAATTCAATGGTTCTTACGCCGGTCAGCATTAAAAGCTGTGTGGCGTATTTAGTTATCTTACTGCCAGTGTAATTGTTTAGCGCAGCGACAAACTCCGGTAACTCACTTTCCGTCAGGAACGGGAAATGCTGGCTCTGAGGCTTATTCATGGCGCTGGCCAGATCAGGGGCCGGGTTATACCTGGCACGTCCGGTCACCACCGCATAGCGGAAGACTTCACCACACCGGCGGCGGATCTTGCTGGCTTGCTCTAATGCCCCGCGTTTTTCGATCTTTTGCAGAACGGCCAAGAGTTCAAGTGGCGTGATTTGGTCTATCGGGCGTTTACCCAGGAACGGAAAAATTTCCTTTTCCAAATAGCGTATCACTTCTTTGGCATACCCTTCTGACCAGGTTGATAGTTTTGAGGCGTGCCATTCTCTTGCTACGGCCTCGAAGGTGTTTTCTGTAGAGAACTGAAGCGACAATTTTTCCGCCCTGCGGGCATCGCTGGGGTTGATGCCGTTGGCTAACATTGCTTTAGCTTCATCTCGCTTCTTCCGCGCTTCAGCAAGGGATACGTTGTCATAGGTGCCAAATGAAATGAGCTTTGGCTTTCCGGCAAACCGGTAGCGGAAACGCCAGCCTTTCGTACCGGTGCTGTCGATCAGCAAAGACAGCCCATTGCCGTCATTGAGGGTATAGGGTTTATCCTGGGCTTTGGCCTTTTTGATTTTGATGTCAGTCAGCAGCATAGGTGTATAGAAAAAAGATCGAACCTGTCATATACACAATTTTATACACATAATTGCCGGGCTTCTATAGGCTTTCGTTGGATGGGGTAAGACTGGTCTTTCTTCTTTTTGTTTGTTTTTAAAAGATTTTTAGACTTACTGAGAAGGTGTGAGAAGTGTGACTGGCGTCCCCAGCAGGGATCGAACCTGCAACTAGCCCTTAGGAGGGGCTTGTTATATCCATTTAACTATGGGGACTGCGTTGGCACCGCATTATAACCGATTTGGCTGTCGCCATAAGCACTTGCCGGTGCGTTTGCTCAATCCGCCACCAGTTTTGGCCTGAATAGCGGCCTTAATCGTGGTATCTTTCGCTACGCTGGCCGTCAGACAAATGGGTGACGGACTACGCAAATCACTGAATTAGGGTGCGATCGCACAATTGGTGCTGGAATTATACCGGTGCCTGAAGCAGGATCCGCATCCTCCAATGTTGACCGTCGCGTCAGTCGATGCGACGGCGGTTGTTTCCCGAGCAAGGGTGTCCGGCATGAACCGGACAATTCTGAAGCGCTGACGGGAGGGGCGTCACTTCTGGCGCCGTTATTAAACGATCGCCATTTTTCCAACAGACCGCCGCTGGCGGCACGGGCAAACCAAAGCCCGGTGTATTAAGATGATAACATGTGGCCTTGTGCGCTGGCGGCCCGATGGCAGGTCGTGCGGACTGCATGAAAGTTCAGCAGGGAGATACGTTATGAATTTTCGTCTGGGTGGTGTGGTACTGGCGAGCGCATTGCTTGCCGGCTGTGCCAGCTCTAAAACCTCAGCGCCTGAGCAGCGTTCGGATCCGCTGGAAGGATTCAACCGCACCATGTTCGGCTTCAACTACAACGTGCTGGATCCGTATGTGGTGCGCCCGGCAGCGGTGGTCTGGCGCGATTATATGCCGCAACCGGCGCGCAATGGTCTGACCAATTTCTTCGTCAACCTGTCTGAACCCGCCACCATGGTGAACTATTTCGCCGAGGGTAAACCCTATCAGGCGATGATTCACTTTAACCGCTTCTTCCTTAACACCTTGCTGGGGATGGGCGGCCTGATCGACGTCGCGGCAATGGCGAATCCGAAACTGGCGAAAGAAGAGCCGCACCGTTTCGGCAGTACGCTGGGGCATTACGATGTAGGCTACGGGCCTTATCTGGTGCTGCCGGGTTATGGCAGCGCCACGCTGCGTGAAGACGGCGGCGGGGTAGTGGATACGCTTTATCCGCCGTTGAGTTATCTCACTTTCTGGATGTCCGCCGGCAAGTGGGCGGTGGAAGGGCTGGAAACCCGCGCCCGCCTGCTGGATTCCGACGGGCTGCTGCGTAATTCGTCCGACCCTTATCTGATGGTGCGCGACGCCTATTTCCAGCGGCACGATTTCCTGGCTAACGACGGTAAATCCGCCCCGGTGGCAAACCCGAACGCTAAAGCGATTGAAGGCAGTCTGGACGAAATCGATTCAGATAAATAAGCATTTTTTTAGTATTGATAGGCGCCTGCGGGCGCCTTTTGTCACAACTCCTCTTACCTGCCCGCCTGAAACCCGCCAAACTGATTGTTTGTGAAACGTTATATTGTTGTTGAGCGTTTATTTAATTACATAAATTTATTTCCACCGTCTATGTAACAATAATAACAGCCGGTTAGAGAGGGTAACGATTCAGCAGCCCTGAGCAGCAATCCGCGTATGGCGTAACGCGCTCTTATCTCCGCCTGCCGTCAGCCATTTTTGCTCTATGCTGAAATAGACGAAGGCGTTGTCGCGCACCTGCTACGGGTTGCCGCCGTGTTTCTCATGGCTCATCGCTCCTGCATCGTTATCTCGCTAATCTGGAATCACCCTTGTTCACCTGCAGGGATGACACATTGACATAACGGGACATAAACATGAAAAAACTATTGGTTACCACCTTGTGTCTGGGCGCCATAGGGCTGGCACAGCCTGTCATGGCGGAAGAAAGTAAGGCAGTGGATGTGGTGCTGATCGGCGGCGGCGTCATGAGCGCCACGCTGGGCACCTATCTGCAGGCGCTGGAGCCGAACTGGACCATCAGCATGGTCGAGCGTCTGGATAATGTGGCGGAGGAAAGCTCCAACGGCTGGAATAACGCCGGTACCGGCCACTCCGCTTTTATGGAACTGAACTACACGCCGGAAAAAGCCGACGGCTCGATTGACATCAGCAAGGCGGTCGAAATCAGCGAAGCGTTCGAAGTTTCCCGTCAGTTCTGGTCTTATCAAATTTCTCACAATGTGATGAAAGACCCGTCGTCGTTTATCAATAGCGTGCCGCACATGAGCTTCGTGTGGGGCGACGACAACGTTAATTACCTGCACAAACGTTATCAGGCGCTGCAGCACAGCACCCTGTTCCGCGGCATGGAGTTCTCCGACAACGCGGATCAGATCAAGCAGTGGATCCCGCTGGTGATGGAAGGGCGCGATCCGCAACAGAAGATTGCCGCCACCCGAATGCCGATCGGCACCGACGTCAACTACGGCGAAGTCACCCGCCAACTGGTGGATGGGTTGAAACAGCATACGACTTTCAACCTGAAACTGAGCAACGAAGTGCGCGACATCAAGCGCAACCCGGATAAAACCTGGGACGTAGTGGTTGCCGACCTGAAAAACGGCGGTAAAGAAAGCGCGATCAAGGCCAGGTTCGTGTTCATCGGCGCCGGCGGCGCGGCGCTGCAACTGCTGCAGAAATCCGGCATTCCTGAAGCGGGCAACTATGGTGGTTTCCCGGTCGGCGGCGAGTTTCTGGTCACCGATAATCAGGACATCGTAAAACGCCATCTCGCCAAGGTATACGGTAAAGCCTCGGTTGGCGCGCCGCCGATGTCCGTACCGCATCTGGATACCCGTATCTTCAACGGCAAGCAGGTGTTGCTGTTCGGGCCGTTCGCTACCTTCTCCAGCAAATTCCTGAAAAACGGTTCGCTGTGGGATTTGTTCTCGTCCATGAACACCTCCAACTTTATGCCGATGGTAAATGTGGGGATCGATAACTTCGATCTGGTGAAATACCTGATCGGTCAGTTAATGATGAGCGACGATGACCGTTTTGCCGCGCTGAAAGAGTACTTCCCGCAGGCCAAACAGTCTGACTGGCGTCTGGCGGTAGCGGGTCAACGCGTACAGGTCATCAAGAAAGACAAAGATCTGGGCGGCGTACTGAAGCTGGGCACCGAGATTGTCAGCGACAAAGACGGCTCCATCGCCGCGCTGCTGGGCGCGTCGCCGGGTGCGTCCACTGCTGCGCCGATCATGCTGAGCCTGATGCAGACCGTATTCAAGGATAAGGTTGCGACGCCGGAATGGCAGGCCAAACTGAAGGAAATCATTCCGTCTTACGGCCAGAAACTGGAAGGCAATATCGACCTGACCAACAAGATCCGCGGTTACACCAGCAGCACGCTGAAACTGAACTATATGGAAGTGAAGCCGGAATAATACCGCCGGCATAGCCGACTTCCCATACAACAAAAGGCCGCGATAGCGGCCTTTTTTACGAATACGGATTAGGTACCCGGGTTAGAAACTGTAGTTGAAGTTCACGCCGTACAACCACGCCCGGCCTTTAGAGGTAAAGGTGTAAGAGGGCAGGTTGGCCGCGACGCCGGCTTCGTGAATCGTCACTTTCTGACCGTGCATGTAAGACACGCCCACATCCACTGAAGCATCTTTGTTGAAGGCGTAGGTGGTGCCGGCGCTCAGCCAGAGACGATCCTGATCCGGGATGGAGATGGTGCGTTTGTCGGCCGGTACCGGGCTGTCGTCAAACGCGATACCGGTGCGGAAAGTCCAGTTGTCGTCGTAGTAGTACGTGGTGCCCAGCGCGATGCGGTAGGCATCGTGGAAGCGTTCGTCTTTCTGGAACAGTTGCTGGCCGTTGCTGCCGGTGGCGCGCAATTCCTGGAAGGAACTCCAACTGGTGTAGGCCAGACTGTAGTGAACCGCCCATTGCGGGGCGACGCGGTGGTAAGCGGAAAGCTCCCACATTTCCGGCAGGTTGAGCGTCAGCTTGCCGGGGATGGTGGCGCCGCTGGTGCCGCGCGGCGCCGCCAGGTCGCTTCGGAAGGAACCATCAAAGTCGATGTCGACTTTGGAGCGGTAACTCAGGCCGAAGCGGTTGTTTTTATCCAGTTCATACAGGATGCCGGCGTTCCAGCCATAGCCCCATTCTTTACCATCCAGATGAGTGATCTCGGACGTTGAGCGTACGCCCAGCGCCGGACCGACTTCGCCGGCGTTACGCACAATCTTGGCATCGGCGTACACGGCGTTGACGCCCAGACCAAAGCTGAAATGCTGGTTGAGGCGATAGGCCGCGCTCAGATTCAGGTTGGAGGTTTTCAGGTCGGTTTTGCCCGCGATGGAACCGGCGCTGAAATTGTCGCTGAATTCAGTCGCCAGACCGAAGTTGGTGGTGGCGGATGCGCCTACCGCCCACTGCTCGTTCAGCGGCATGATGAAATGCAGGTTGGGCACCCAGGCGTGCGGCGCAATATTGTCTGCGCTGGCGTCACGGCCGGTGCTGCTGGAGCCGCGCAGGTCGATGTCCGGGTTAATGTAGGTCACGCCGCCGGAAAAGGCCGGACGATCAAACATCGTCATGGTCGCCGGGTTGCGGCTGCCGGAGGTCGCATTGTCTGCAATGGCGCTTTCACCCGAAAAGGCGCGCCCCAGGCCGGATGAGGAGAACTCATTCAACTGGAAACCTGCAGCGGTTGCATTGGATGCCATTAGCGCCAGCGCCACAGCAAGTGATGTTTTCTTTAACAGGACTTTCTGGCTCATGACCGAAACCTCACTGAACGTTTGTAATTTTTGTTAAGCGTGTAACAAGGGACGCGCATTGTAGGGGGGGTTAATGGGCTGACAAATCAGACCAGTTGCGAAAAGTATAAAAGTAAAACGATGAAATGTTTTCTTTCAGTTCCACAAATGTTGCAAAAATGATTCAGAAATTAGATCCAGTTAACAAATGTCGTGATTATGTTTAGATGATTTAGCCTATTTCATTGAAAAATAACGTTAAGATGTGATTCACATCACGTAATACCCCTTTAATCGGTAAGTGCTAGTGATAGACGGCTGTGGTGAGTAAAATGGGGGCAGAATAGATGGATAGCGTGCTTCCGATTGTGGAGGCGCCTGTCGCCGCAGAGGAGTTTTGCCATGACAAACGCGATTAACAAATGTAGCGCAGAAGAAACCGCCGCCTGTTGCTGTGTGGATGTGGGAACCGTAATGGATAACACCGATTGCACCGCATCTTACAGCCGTGTATTTCCCCACCGCAGCGACGCGGAACAGACGCAGAAGCAACTGACGGAAAAAGCCCGTTCGGTTGAATCCGAACCTTGCGTGATTGACGCCCGTCTGTCCGAGGCGGAAGGCGGATTCAAACTGGATATGGATTTCACGTTTAGCTGCCAGGCTGAAACCCTGATCTTCCAGTTGGGCCTGCGCTAACCGGCCATCCTGAGCTAGCCCGCGATCACGTTAACCGCGATCAATAGCGGCGTGCTTGCCTTCGCTTTGCGGCTGACTCGCTGAGATCAGCCGCATTCCCCGAGTCTTCCCGCCTCATTATTCTTTCTGTTTCATTATCTTTGCCGCCTTATTCCCGTTGCGTATGACCGCCCGGAAGCGTGGCGCGGCTCGCTGTTTGGTATCTGCTTGTTTGCATAATGTAATCTTCAGGTTAACAATGAGTTCAGACCCCATCGGTCTCTGAAAAGGGATGAACGGAATGGTTATGCGCGAACGCGAAGTAGTGCCGCTGGTCACCCGGCGTGGCGACCGCATTGCGATTGTCAGTGGGCTGAGAACCCCATTTGCCCGGCAGGCGACGGTTTATCATGGTATTCCGGCGCTGGAGCTGGGCAAGCTGGTGGTCAATGAGCTGTTGCTTCGCAGCGGCGTCGAACCGGAGCTGGTGCAGCAACTGGTGTTCGGGCAGGTGATTCAGATGCCGGAGGCGCCCAATATCGCCCGCGAAATCGTGCTGGGCAGCGGCATGAGCGTGCATACCGATGCTTATAGCGTCTCCCGCGCCTGCGCCACCAGCTTTCAGGCGGTCGCCAACGTGGCGGAAAGCATTCTGGCCGGCGCTATCGACATCGGCATCGCCGGCGGCGCTGATTCGGCTTCCGTGTTGCCTATCGGCGTCAGCAAGGCGCTGGCGCGCACGCTGGTCGATCTTTCGCGCGCCAGAACCTTCCGCCAGCGGCTGGCGTTATTCGCTCGCCTGCGGCCACGGGATTTACTGCCGGTGGCGCCCGCCGTGGCGGAGTACTCTACCGGGCTGCGCATGGGCGATACCGCCGAGCAGATGGCGAAAGACTACCGTATCAGCCGCGATGCGCAGGACACGTTCGCTCATCTCTCCCATCAACGCGCCGCGCAGGCCTGGGCCGACGGCGTACTGCGTGACGAGGTGATGACCGCCTGGGTGCCGCCGTATAAGCAGGCGATTAATGAAGACAACACGATTCGTCGCGACAGCGCGCCGGAACAGTATTCCCGCCTGAAACCAGCCTTTGACCGTCGCTACGGCAGCGTGACCGCCGGCAACAGTTCGCCGTTAACCGACGGCGCCGCCGCCGTGTTGCTGATGAGCGAATCCCGCGCCAGCGAACTGAAACTGACGCCGCTTGGCTACCTGCGCAGCTATGCGTTCAGCGCTATTCCGGTACAGCAGGACATGCTGGCGGGGCCGGCGTACGCCACCCCGCTGGCGCTCGATCGGGCGGGTATCCGGCTCGATGATCTGGCGCTGATCGACATGCATGAAGCCTTCGCCGCTCAAACACTGGCTAATCTGCACCTGTTCACCAGCGCTGAATTCGCCCGCGATAAACTCGGGCGCAGCGCGCCGGTGGGGGAGGTGGACCGGGAGCGCTTTAATGTGCGGGGCGGCTCGATCGCCTATGGGCATCCGTTTGCCGCGACCGGCGCGCGCATGATCACCCAGACGTTGCATGAACTGCGCCGGCGAGGCGGCGGATTGGGGCTGGTTACCGCCTGCGCGGCAGGCGGCTTGGGGGCAGCCATGGTGTTGGAGGTAACGCAATGACCGAGCTGAATTCGATGCATCAGGCGCACGAACATGAGGCGCACGCCGCTTTCCAACTGACGCTACGCCCCGATCATATCGGGGTGATTACCGTGGATGTCCCCGGCGAGAAAGTGAATAACCTGAAAGCGGAATTCGCGGAACAGATGCGCGCGGTGCTGACGCAGGCCCGACAGCACAGTGGCCTGCAAGGGCTGGTTATCCTCTCCGGCAAGCCGGAATCGTTTATCGCCGGGGCGGATATCGGCATGCTGGATGCCTGTGCCGACGCGGCGGCGGCGCAGGCGCTGGCTGAAACCGGGCAGGAAACGCTGGAGGCGATCGCCCATCTGCCGTTCCCGGTGGTGGCGGCCATTCACGGCGCCTGTCTGGGCGGCGGGCTGGAACTGGCGCTGGCTTGCGATTATCGCCTCTGTACGCCGGACGACAGTACCCGTCTCGGGTTGCCGGAAGTGCAATTGGGGCTATTGCCGGGCGCAGGCGGCACCCAGCGGCTGCCGCGTCTGATTGGCGTGGACCGCGCGCTGGAGTTGATCCTGACCGGGCGGCAGTTGCGGGCGGCTCAGGCGCGGCGGCTCGGGTTGGTGGATGAGGTGGTGCCGCACGCGGTCTTGCTGGAGGCGGCGCTGGGCTTTATCCGCCGGGGTAAACGCCAACCGTCTTCGCCCGGCTGGCGGCATCGGTTACTGATGCTGCCTTACGTACGCCGCTGGCTGTTTGAGCGGGTGCGGCGGCAGACGCAGGCGAAAACCCAGGGCAATTACCCGGCGACGGCGCGTATCCTGGCGGTGGTGCGGCGTGGTCTGGAGCAGGGCCGTCAGGCTGGCTATCAGGCGGAGGCTCGCGCTTTCGGCCGACTGGTGGCGTCGCCGGAGTCCGTGGCGTTGCGGCGACTGTTTTTTACCGCCACGGCCTTGAAAAAAGATCGGGGCGCGCCGGTCGAACCCGGCCCACTGCGCCGGGTCGGGGTGCTGGGCGGTGGTTTGATGGGCGGCGGCATCGCCGGCGTCACCGCGCTGAACGGCCGATTGCCGGTAAGGATTAAAGATATTCATGAGCAAGGCATCACCCTCGCGCTGCGCAACAGCTGGCAACGGTTGAGCAAACAGGTCGAGCGCCGCCGCATCACGCCCGCAGAGCAGCGGCGGCAAATGAGCCTGATTTCCGGCGGGACCGATTACCGGGGATTTGAGCGCGTCGATGTGGTAGTGGAAGCGGTATTCGAAGATTTGGCGCTCAAACAGCAGATGGTGCGGGAAACCGAAGCGGTGACGCCGCCGCATGCGGTGTTTGCCACCAATACGTCGTCGCTGCCGATTCATCAGATCGCCGCCGGCGCCAGCCGGCCCGAGCAGGTGATTGGCCTGCACTATTTCAGCCCGGTGGACAAGATGCCGCTGGTTGAGGTTATTCCGCATGCCGGAACCAGCGAGCAGACGTTGTCCACCACGGTGGCGCTGGCGAAGAAGCAGGGCAAGACCGCGATCGTGGTAGCGGATAAAGCCGGGTTTTATGTTAACCGTATTCTGGCGCCTTACCTGAATGAGGCAGCTCGCTGCCTGCTGGAAGGCGAACCGGTCGAATCGGTTGATCAGGCATTGGTGCGTTTCGGTTTTCCTGTCGGCCCCTTTACCTTGCTGGATGAGGTGGGGATTGATGTGGCGATGAAGATTGTACCGGTGCTGGTGGCGGAGCTGGGCGAGCGGTTTTGCGCGCCGCCGGCGCTGGAAGCCATTGCCCGCGACAATCGTAAAGGCCGCAAGAACGGCCGCGGCTTTTATCGCTACGATCAGTCGCGTTATGAACGGTTATGCGGTTTGTGGCGGCGTCGGGGCAAAGTGTCCGACGGCAGCCTCTATCCATTGCTGGATGTGACGCCCAAAGCGCATCTGGATCCGGCGCTGATTGCGCAGCGCTGCGTCATGATGATGCTGAATGAGGCGGTGCGCTGTCTGGATGAAGGAGTGATCCGTCGTCCGGGCGACGGCGACATCGGCGCGGTGATGGGAATCGGATTTCCGCCGTTTCTGGGCGGCCCGTTCCACTACATGAATCAATTAGGGATAGAAACGGTGGTGGGAACCCTGCTGTCGTTGCAGGCGCAGTACGGCGATCGGTTTGCGCCGGCGGAAGGGCTGCTCCGGCGACAGTCGCAGCTGGTTGGCTTTGCTGATGAAACGGAGCGCTGAGCGGGTGAAGGAGAAACCTAAACCCGTTATCCACCCTCGTTTTTTATTCTTGTCGGATGAGTAAATAATAAATTAAAAAGCCGAAAGGCAGATTTTTTGAATGAAATAACCCAATCTTGTTTAAAAAATTATTTTATTGGCTGACGAAAAACTTTATTTATCGGATTCACTTTTAGGTGAAAAAATTAATTGATAAAAATGCTGAATGCAATGATGCATTAGCGGAGTGATAATTGTATTTTATTGAAAATGCTTGTTTTTTATTTAAACGGTCCATCGTTTTTACCACCCAGTGCAACAATTCCCTGAATGCTGGGCATAATACCGCGCTGAATTATTTAAACGTACTGTATTCGGCACCGGTGTTTTCTCTGTTCACTATAGTGAGGCGGGGTATTTTTTCCAGTGTTTCCCGCGGTTATAAGATGAAAAAGTGTAAAAGTGTCAGAAAAATAAAACCGGTGCCGGTTTATTCTGTATTGTGGGGATTGATAATTTTTTTATCTGAATGAAAATTATTTTTTAGTCTAAACTGCTGTTAAATGAAATCTAAAAGCGAGCCGACAGCATATTATGATGACGTGATGTCGGCTTTACCCTGAAAAAATTAAGGTTAATTGCCTGAAAAAACGGGAGGTTGCCGACTACGGCGTGATGGCGGGGCCGTGGCGCAGCGTGGCGCATGATGCGGTTGGTTGCGATTCGCCGGCAATTGGGGTAAAAAAATGCGCTTTGCGCTGGTCAAAACGCCATCAGTATGATGTGGCGATGCCCGATACCAGGCTGTGACCTGCCGCAAAACGGCTCCGTGCCGATTCAGCTAATCTGAAGCTATCCCCAGGGTTTTATTGCCCTTTTTCATCAATATAGCGGTGTAATATGCAAGTTTTGATCATGCGTCATGGTGATGCCGTACCTGACGCCGCCAGTGATGCGCTCCGGCCTTTAAGCAGCCGGGGAGATGAAGAATCTCGTCAGATGGCAGCCTGGCTCAACGATCAGTCGATTGATATTGATCGGGTACTGGTGAGCCCTTACGTGCGGGCTCAGCAGACGTTGCAGGTCGTGGCGGAGGTGTTGCCGCTGCCGGAAAGTGAATGTCTGCCGGAGCTGACGCCGGGAGGCAACGCCGAACTGGTGTGCGACTATCTGCTGGCGCTGGCGAAAGAAGGCACCAGCGCGGTGTTGGTGATTTCCCACCTGCCGCTGGTGGGATATCTGGTCGCCGGGCTGTGCCCGTCTGAGACCGCGCCCATGTTCGCCACGTCGGCCATTGCCAGCGTCGAGCTGGATGATGTCTCCGGTGCGGGCGTATACCACTGGCAGGTCACGCCGTCCCAACTGACGGCCAAAGTTAAACCTTGATCGTCCGACAACAGGCGCCGTTAGCGGCTCCTGTTCGGTTTTCATACGGTTTCCCGCCGCAGGCGATTTTCCAGAACGGCGAAGAAGGTGAGGCGGGGAAGGTTATTCCTCGTCGGCGCTTTCCTGCGCCACCAGCACCAGTAAGGCCGCATTGCCGCCGAATTCCTTCGGCGCCTGATGAAACGCCAGCACGTCCGGGTGTTGGGCCAGCCACAACGGCGTTTGCTGTTTAAGAATGTGTTTGCCGTGGCCGTGCATCACGCAGGCGCAGTAGACATGTTCGCGCCGACAGGCGGCCAGCAGCGCCCCCAGTTCCTGCTTGGCTTCCAACTGCGTCAGTCCGTGCAAATCCAAAAACAGTTCCGGCGAATAGTCGCCGCGACGCAGTTTCTTCAGCTCGTAATGACTGGCGCCCGGCCGGACATAGCGCGTCGGCCCGTCATTCTCCAGTTGCGGCTGGAATTCGTCCGAGAAATAGAAACTGGCGTCCACCTGTTCCTGAATCATCCGTCGTGGCGGCAATGCGCCGGGTTTGGTACGGGCCGGACGGTGAACATAGGTGTCCTGACGTAACCGGGTGGCGCCCGCCACCGACGTGCGGAAAAGCGCCTGCTCCTCGTCATCAAGCATGAATTTTTTTTTCATTTTGCGTCACTCTGTCATCGTCGCGGTTCTGTTGCAGAACCTCAATACGGTATCCGCATAGTTTCGGTGTCCGCATAGTTTTGATATTCGCATAGTTTTGATATTCGCATAGTTTACCTGTTCCGTGCCGGTCGCTAAACAAAACCTTATCGTTGCATCCCCCGCTCCGCGCCGTCCGGCGGTGATATCTGCTGATTTGTCGCCGTCTTCATGGCAAACTATTGCCATCACAGAAACATGCGATTACAGAGACAGTAGTCTGTGGAGGACAAACTTGGACAAAATTTTCGTCGATGAGGCGGTCAACGATCTGCATACCATTCAGGATATGCTGCGCTGGACAGTGAGCCGGTTTAACGCCGCCAACGTCTACTATGGACACGGCACCGATAATCCGTGGGATGAGGCGCTGCAACTGGTGCTGCCCAGTCTGTTTTTGCCGATCGATATTCCGGAAGACATGTACCTCGCCCGGCTGACGTCCAGCGAGCGTCATCGCATCGTCGAGCGGGTGATTCGCCGCGTCAACGAGCGTATTCCGGTGGCTTATCTGACGAACAAGGCCTGGTTTTGCGGACTGGAGTTTTATGTCGATGAGCGGGTGCTGGTGCCCCGTTCGCCGATTGGCGAGTTGATCAACAATCGCTTTGCGTCGCTGTTGCCCAACGCGCCGCATCATATTCTTGATTTGTGCACCGGCAGCGGTTGCATCGCCATCGCCTGCGCTCAGGCGTTCCCCGAAGCGGAAGTGGATGCAGTAGATATTTCCGACGAGGCGCTGGCGGTGACCGAACAGAATATCCAGCAGCACGGCATGGAATACAACGTGACGCCGATCCGTTCCGACCTGTTCCGTGACCTGCCGGCGATTCAGTATGACCTGATCGTCACCAATCCGCCGTACGTGGATGAGGAAGACATGGCCGACCTGCCGCAGGAATACCGCTTCGAACCGGAGCTGGGACTGGCGGCGGGCAGCGACGGCCTGAAACTGGTGCGCCGGATTCTGGCATGCGCGCCGGACTTTCTTACCGAAGAGGGCGTGCTGATTTGTGAAGTCGGCAACAGCATGGTGCACCTGATGGAGCAGTATCCGGATATTCCGTTTACCTGGCTGGAGTTCGACAACGGCGGCGACGGCGTCTTCATGTTGACCCGTTCCCAACTGCTGGACTGTCAGGCGCATTTCAGCCTTTACCGGGATTAATCCCTCCGCAGGGCGGCGGGCGGTAAATATCCGTCTGGCGCCCTGATGTTTTTTCAATGCTAAGGAGCCGTGATGGCAGGAAACAGTATTGGTCAGTTTTTCCGTGTCACCACCTTTGGTGAATCTCATGGCATCGCTCTGGGATGCGTGGTGGATGGCGTACCGCCGGGTATTCCGCTGACCGAGGCCGATTTGCAGCACGACCTGGACCGTCGTCGTCCGGGGACTTCTCGTTACACCACCCAGCGCCGCGAGCCGGATCAGGTGCGTATTCTGTCCGGGGTGTTTGAAGGCGTGACTACCGGCACCAGTATCGGTCTGTTAATTGAAAATACCGATCAGCGCTCGCAGGACTACAGCGCTATCAAGGATCTGTTCCGCCCCGGTCACGCCGATTACACCTATGAGCAGAAATACGGCATCCGCGATTACCGCGGCGGCGGTCGCTCTTCCGCCCGTGAAACCGCTATGCGCGTGGCCGCCGGCGCCATTGCCAAAAAATACCTGCAACAGCTGCACGGTGTGGTGATCCGCGGCTATCTGGCGCAGATGGGCGATGTGGTGTGCGAACTGAAAGAGTGGGCGCAGGTGGAGCAAAACCCGTTTTTCTGCCCGGACGCGGACAAGCTCGACGCGCTGGATGAACTGATGCGCGCCCTGAAAAAAGAGGGCGATTCCATCGGCGCGAAAATCACGGTGGTGGCTGAGTCGGTGCCGCCGGGGTTAGGCGAGCCGGTGTTTGATCGTCTTGACGCCGATCTGGCCCACGCGCTGATGAGCATCAACGCCGTCAAAGGCGTGGAAATCGGCGACGGCTTCGCGGTAGTGAACCGTCGCGGCAGCGAAAACCGTGATGAAATCACCCCGGAAGGCTTTCAGAGCAACCATGCGGGCGGCATTCTGGGCGGCATCAGCAGCGGTCAGGCGATCACCGCCCATCTGGCGCTGAAACCGACTTCCAGCATCACCGTGCCGGGGCGCACCATCACCCGCGACGGCGACGCAACGGAAATGATCACCCGCGGTCGCCATGACCCGTGCGTGGGAATCCGCGCGGTGCCGATTGCCGAAGCGATGATGGCGATTGTCCTGATGGATCATCTGCTGCGCCAGCGCGCACAGTGCGCGGACGTGACGAGCCAGGTTCCCCGTTGGTAACACTATAAAAACACGGTAATACACCGAACACGAATACCATAAAACAATGAAAACAAACTGGATTGGGATGGTGGCGCTGCTGTTTTGCAGCGCCGCGCTGGCGAAGACACCGTGGCAGGAGATAACCCACCCGGTGGCAGGCCAGCCTCAGGCCATCGGCGCGTTTGCCAATGGTTGTATCATCGGCGCACAGCCGCTGTCGCTGCAGTCGTCTGATTATCAGGTGATGCGCGTCGACCAGCGGCGTTACTTCGGTCATCCGGACCTGCTGGCGTTCATCCATCGTCTCAGCGCCGGCGTGCATCGCGCCACCGGCGGCACCGTGCTGATCGGCGACATGGGCATGCCGGCCGGCGGACGGTTCAACAGCGGTCACGCCAGCCATCAGTCGGGGCTGGATGTGGATATCTGGCTGCAACTGCCGCGTCAGCGCTGGAGTCAGCAGCAGTTGCTGCAGCCGCAACCGCTGGATCTGGTGCTGGCGGACGGTAAAAACGTCAATCCGCGCGCATGGTCGCCGGATGTGCTGAAGCTGGTGAAGACGGCAGCGCAGGATAATGACGTAACGCGCATTTTCGTCAATCCGGCCATCAAAAAGCAACTGTGCCTGGAAGCCGGCGGCGATCGCAACTGGCTGCACAAGGTCCGGCCGTGGTTCGCCCATCGCGCGCACATGCATGTGCGGCTGCGTTGTCCGGCGGATAGTCTGGAATGTCAGGATCAGGATGCGCCGCCAGCGGGCGACGGATGCGGCGCTGAACTGAACAGCTGGTTCCAGCCGCGCAAACCGGGCGCCGAACCGCCGGCCAAAACGACGCCTCCCCCGTTGCCGCCTTCCTGTCAGGCGTTGCTTGATCGCCATCTGATTGCGGAATAATTCATGGAATGGTTCGTTGTTGGGCCGGATATTCTGGCCCTGTTGTTTCTGGCTAGCGTGATCGCCGGATTTGTGGATTCGATCGCCGGCGGCGGCGGGTTGCTGTCCATTCCGGTGTTGCTGGCGGCGGGGCTGTCGCCCGCTCAGGTGCTGGCGACCAACAAATTGCAGGCGGTGGGCGGTTCGTTTTCCGCCAGCCTGTATTTCATCCGCCGCAAAGCGGTGGACATGCGAATACTGAAGCTGGCGGTGCCGCTGACCTTGCTGGGCGCGATGTTCGGCGCCTGGCTGATTCAGCAGATTCACGCCGATTTCCTGCGTAAGTTGCTGCCGGTGCTGGTGATCGGTATCGGCCTCTATTTTCTGCTGATGCCGAAAGTGGGGGATGAGGATCGGCATGCGCGCCTGTCGCTGTTGCCGTTTTCCCTGCTGGGCGGCGCCTGCGTCGGGTTTTACGACGGCTTCTTCGGGCCGGGTGCCGGGTCGTTTTATGCGCTGGCCTACGTCACCCTGCTGGGTTTCAATCTGGCGAAAGCCACCGCGCACGCCAAAGTGCTCAATTTCACCTCCAATTTCGGCGGCCTGGTGTTTTTCATGCTGGGCGGTCAGGTGGTATGGGGCGTGGGTTTGGTCATGCTGGTCGGGCAGATTATCGGCGCCCGGCTGGGGGCCAGAATGGTGCTGACCAAGGGGCAGAAACTGATTCGCCCGATGCTGGTGATCATGTCCGCCCTGATGAGCATCAAATTGATTCATGACAACCACGGCAGCGAGATTGCCCGCTGGCTGGGACAGCTATTCTGATGACGATGTTGACTGAAACTGCACACACTCACCATTACGACCAGTTGATCGCCGTATTCAACCGGTGTTTTAGCGAGGAATACAATACCCGGCTGGTGAAGGGCGACGATGAGCCCATTTATCTGCCGGCCGACGATCAGGCGCCGTATCACCGCATTGTGTTCGCACATGGGTTTTATGCCAGCGGCATGCACGAGATTTCCCACTGGTGCATCGCCGGTGAAGAGCGGCGCAAATTGGTGGATTTCGGCTATTGGTACTGTCCGGACGGACGCGACGCCGCGACCCAGAGCCAGTTTGAATCGGTGGAAATCAAACCGCAGGCGCTGGAGTGGATGTTCTGCGTGGCCGCCGGCTTCCCGTTTAATGTCAGCTGCGACAATCTGGATGGCGATGTCGATCCGGATCGCATCGCTTTCCAGCGCCGGGTGCACGCGCAGGTCATGATTTATCTGCAACAGGGCGTGCCCGGCCGACCTGCGCGCTTTATTCAGGCGCTGCAGGACTTTTACCACACTGCGCCGCAAACCGCGGCGGACTTTCCTTATCCGGCCGATTTGTGATGATCGGCGGGCAACACGATAACTGAGGACCATTAATGATCGCAGAATTCGAGGCGCGCATCCTGACGCTGATTGACAATATGGTGGAGCACGCCAGCGATGATGAACTGTTTGCCAGCGGTTACCTGCGCGGCCACCTGACGCTGGCGGTGGCGGAAGCCGAAGCGCATGGCGAACAGACGGCGCAGGCGCTGCATGCCCGGGTACAGGACAGCCTGAACAAGGCGATTAATAACGGCGAGCTGTCGCCGCCGGATCAGGCGCTGGTCGCCCAGGTTTGGGAATCGTTGTATCAGCAGGCGCAATTGCAGTAACACGCGCGAGGGTCGGAATGGGCGCCCGCCTGTGTCGACCCGTGATGGGGTCTTAACCCTTCGCTGAACCTGATTTCGTGACCGGCAGGCGTGCGGTCACGGAATCTGAACGGGCGTATCTTCTGGCCCGGACATCATCCGGCTGCCTCAACGGCGTGACAAATCTACAGCCCGTGTTTTTGTCTTAACCGAAACAGTAACGCCTGTCTGGCATGGGCGACGCGCGGCTGGCGCAGCGCGCTGGGTTGCCAGAGTAAATAGTAACTTCGGCTGGCACGCGCTACGGGGGCGGGAATTTCACTCAGCTCTCCTCGTTCGATATAGGGCGTGCATAAATACGCAGGCAGGGCGCTCCAGCCAAATCCCTGGCACAACAGGCTGCATAAGGCGCGTAAGTCTTGCCCGACCATGGCGGGAAGGATGGCCGGTGCCTGCACACGGTTCGCCGTAAACCAGTTATCGATAAGCGGGAGCGTCAGGCTATAGGCCAGCACCGGTTCGGTTTGCATCGCCGCCAGGGTATCCGGCGTGTTCATCAGCCGGGCGACGACCTGGGGCGACGCGACCGCCATCACTTCGTCGGTCAGCATCAGCTCGCTTTTCAACCGGGTGTCATGCGAGGGCGCCGCCGAGATCCCCAGATCACAGTAGCCCTCAATCAGGCTTTGGGTAATCGCGTCATAATCCCCGGTTTGCATCCGGACGCGCACCCCCACCTCCAGCAGCGGCAACAATTGTTTGGCTACGACTTCGGCCAGAAAATCCGCATGACCAATGATTTGTAATGCGCCAGCCAATTCCAGTGAACGCGCTTTCACCGAGGCCAGTGCGTTTTCCGCCTCATCCAGCCGATCGCCAATATCCGCCGCCAGTTCATCGGCCACCGACGTGGGGACGACGCCCCGCGTTTGCCGCTCAAACAGTGGTCGCCCAATCGACATTTCCAAACCGGCGACATGCTGTGATACCGCAGGCTGCGTCAGGTTAAGCGTGCGTGCGGCGCCGCTGATAGAGCGTTGTCGATACACCTCAATAAAGGTTCTCAGCCGAACAAGAGACATGTATCACCCATAAAATTTTTTATATCCATACCTAAATATGCTAGTTGGTCACAACTGATTAACGTCGCTAAAGTGCGCTCTATCAAAACATAACTGCCTTTTATTCGGAAGGCGGTTTGCAGGAAGTAAAGGAAAATTTATATCAAAGCCGGACGGCAAGCGAAGGGATCGCACTCCAGCGTTACGGTTTGAGCGGATTCGTCCGCCTGCTGCGATCCAAATAACGGTGAGCCGAATGGATACGCGCTTTTTGTTTTCCCGCCTGTCGGGAAGAAAGAAACCACACGATTGTTAAGGATTCACCATCATGCCTTTAGCGCAAACGACCAACGATTTAAAAGCGATATTGCAGACCATGAAGAATGCCCACATCGCCACTGGCCCGGCCGACGCCGCGCTGCGCCGCGACAGGCTGTTACGCAGCGCCCGGCTTATCCGGGAAAATTATTCGTTGCTCAGTAAAGCGATGGATGCGGATTTTGGTCATCGCAGCGTGTATCAGTCGCTGGTGGCGGATATGGCGACGACGGTGAAAACGCTTGAGCATTCCGCGGAGTACGTAGCGCAATGGATGAAACCGGAATTCGTCGACAACCCCGTGTCGGGCATGCAGGCCTGGATACAGCATCAACCGCTGGGCGTGGTCGGGGTGATCAGTCCGTGGAATTTCCCCATCAATCTGGCATTTGGGCCGCTGGCCGGCGTATTTGCCGCAGGCAATACCGCGATGCTGAAGCCTTCGGAGCTGACGCCCGCCACCTCGGAACTGCTGGCGGAGCTGATCGCGCGTTACTTTGACCCGCTGGAGCTGGAAGTGGTGTTGGGCGACGCGGCGATTGGCGCTGCGTTCAGCAGCCTGCCTTTTGATCATTTGGTCTTTACCGGCAGTTCTGCCGTTGGTCGCCATGTGATGCGTGCCGCAGCCGATAATCTGGTGCCCGTTACACTGGAACTGGGGGGGAAATCGCCGGTGGTCATCGACCGTGATGCGGATGTCGGCCTGGCGGCGCAGCGTACCCTGACCGTGAAGACCTTTAATGCCGGTCAGATCTGCCTCTCCCCTGACTACGTCATGTTGCCGGGCGATCAGGTTGATGCCTTTGTTCAGGCCGGCAAGGCGTTTATGGCTCAGGCATTCCCGACGCTTCAGAACAACCCTGACTATACGTCGATCATTACGCCGCGACACTATGAGCGTCTGGTTGGTCTGTTAAAGGATGCTGAAAAACAGGGCGCGACGCTGGTGAGCCTGGCACCTCAGAGCGAGCCGGATTTTGATGCGGTTTCCCGCAAGATCGCGCCGCATCTGGTGCTGAATGTCACCGATGAGATGCAGATTATGCAGGAGGAGATCTTCGGGCCATTGTTGCCGGTACGCACCTGTCATTCGCAGGAAGAGGCGATTGCGTATATCAACGCGCATCCGCGCCCGCTGGCTGCGTATTACTTTGGTCAGCAATCGGCGCGGCAAACCGCGTTCGCTGAACGGACCACGTCAGGGGCGCTGGTCATCAATGATGTGATGACGCATGCCAGTAACGACGCACTGCCTTTTGGCGGGGTGGGGGCTTCCGGCATGGGCGCTTACCACGGCATTCATGGTTTCCGCCGTTTTAGCCACGCCAAAGCGGTTGTGGTTCAGGATGAAGAGGGCGCATCCAACCTGCGTTTGCGGGCGCCCTATAGCGACAAAGTGTCTCAGCTTGAAGCGTTTTTGAAAGGCTGATGCGAACGACCTACTGAATTAGTGAGTTAAGGAGAATGACGATGAAGGTACTGATGGTATTGACGTCCCACGACGCGCTGGGAAACACAGGCAAGAAAACCGGGTTCTGGCTTGAGGAATTCGCCGCCCCTTATTACACCTTCAAAGATGCCGGCGCTGATGTGGTGCTGGCGTCGCCGGCAGGCGGACAGCCGCCGCTGGACCCGAAAAGCGATTTGCCGGAATTCCAGACCGAACTGACCCATCGCTTCAAGGCCGACCCGGCAGCACAGCAAGCGCTGGCTTCCACGGTGAAACTGGACAGCGTGCGTATGGAAGATTTCGACACGGTGTTTTATCCGGGCGGTCATGGTCCGCTGTGGGATTTGGCGGAATCACCGGTTTCCATTGCGCTGATCGAAGCATTTGAACGGGCCGGAAAACCCATCGGTTTCGTGTGCCATGCTCCCGGCGTCTTGCGCCATGTCAAGGCCGCCAATGGCGAGCCGCTGATCAAAGGTCGCCGGGTCACCGGGTTTACCAACACGGAAGAAGCGGCAGTGGAATTGACGGATGTGGTGCCGTTTTTGATTGAAGACGAGTTTCAGAAACTGGGCGGGTTGTATTCCAAAGGCCCTGACTGGCACCCTTACCTCGTCGAGGACGGTAAGCTTGTCACCGGCCAGAATCCGGCCAGTTCGGAAGCGGTCGCCAAGGCGTTGTTAAAACAACTGGCTTAATCGGCTGACAAAGGAAACAGGCAGAATGACCATAAGATTGCATCATCTGAATGCTTCGCGTTCCATGCGTATTCTCTGGTTGCTTGAAGAGGCGCAGCTTCCCTATGAGCTGATCCGCTACCAGCGCAATCCGCAGACGCAACTGGCGCCGGAAGCGCTCAAGGCTATCCATCCGCTGGGTAAATCGCCGGTGGTGGAGATTGACGGCAAGGTGATTGCCGAGTCCGGTGCCATCGTTGAGTACATTATCAGTAAATACGCGCCGCAGCTGGCGCCCGATGAGCAGGATGCGGGTTATGCCGACTATCTGCAATGGATTCATTTTGCGGAAAGCTCGGCCATGCTGCCGGTATTACTGAAAGTCTTTAATCAGTTTGAGAAAAATACCGGTCAGACGCTGAAGTTTCTGGATGATTATGCCGAGGTGGAGTTCAAAAAAGTGTTTTCCTATTTGAACGACTACCTGGCTTCACGCGAGTTTATTGTTGGGCAGCGCCTGACCGGGGCGGACTTTATGTTGGGGTTCGTGGTGAAGCTGGTCACGGAGCGCTTTAATCTGGGACAGCAGTACCCCCATATTCTCCGTTATTCGCAACGCATTGCGGATATCCCGAGCTGGCAGCAGGCGCAGCGTCTGGAATCAACTCAGGCCTGACGGCTTTTACTGATTTTAGAACGGTTATCTTGTCTTAAAAGGGAGTTACAACTATGGCTGTTGAGAAAGTACTTTATCGCGCCCAGGCTTCGGTGACCGGCGGACGGGATGGACATGCGGTTTCCGATGATAATCACCTCGATCTGAAACTGACCACACCGCGCGAGCTGGGCGGCCTTGGCGGTTCCGGCACCAACCCCGAGCAACTGTTTGCCGCCGGTTACGCGGCCTGTTTTACCGGCGCGCTGAAACTGGTGGCCTCCAAAGAGAAGGTGTTGGTTCCCTCCGCCACGGTGATTGAAGGTCTTGTCGGCATTGGTCCATCCGGCGGCGGTTTTGGTATCGAAGTTGAACTGCGCATTACCATTCCCGGCATGGACAAGGCGCAGGCTCAGGCGTTGGTGGAAAAAGCGCATCAGGTTTGCCCCTATTCCAACGCTACGCGCGGCAATATCGATGTGACATTGACCGTGTTGTAATTGTTTTTCGGATAAGTGTTGTAACTGTTTGTCGGATAAAGGGATGGCGCTCACACGGTCATCCCTGTCTCCTATTTTTCAACGTGGGCTATTGCAGCCAGAAACAGAGCGCATAAAACACGCCCAGACTCGCCATCACCGCCAGCATGGTGTGGCGAACCAGCAAGGCGATCGCCACGCTGCCCACCGCGCCCCATAAGTAGGGGTTGTCCGGAAAGGGACGCAGCGCTTCCTGATGCAGCAGGATCACCGGCCCGCAAATGGCCGTCAGCAAACAAGGTGCGGAGTAGTTGAGCGCTTGCCGGAACAGCGCGGGTAGCCTGACGGGAACGCCGGGTTCCAGAAACATGTAGCGGTAAGCAAATACGACCAGCGCCAGTAACAGTAATAATCCCCAACTCATGATGTTTCTCCGTTAAGCCGCGCCATCAGAACCGAAACGGCCATGCCGCCGAGACCTGCTATCATGATCGCCCCTTCGATGCGCCAGTAAGCCAGCAGCATCGACATCAACAGTGAAAACAGCGTCCCCGCCAGTACCGGCAGGCGTGTGACCATCGGTACCACCAGCGTGATAAAGGTGGCGACGATGGAAAAATCCAGATGGTAGCGATCGAGATGGGGAATCGCATTCGCCATCATCACGCCCGCCAGACTGCATACCACCCAGCACAGATAAAACGTCAGCCCGGCGCCGAGTAGATAGGC
The DNA here is from genome assembly GCF_003049805.1 of Dickeya sp. Secpp 1600. Taxonomy (NCBI): domain Bacteria; kingdom Pseudomonadati; phylum Pseudomonadota; class Gammaproteobacteria; order Enterobacterales; family Pectobacteriaceae; genus Dickeya; species Dickeya sp. Secpp 1600. Next base: position 3,461,022 of record NZ_CP023484.1, on the reverse strand, counting down.
GGTGGTCAGCCGTGTCTTTGCGGCTATCGCCAGCGCGAATAACTCGTCGGTCAACAGAAAACCGAGCAACAGGCGATAACGGGCTTTCAGCGGCGCGATGGTAGGGCGCAGCGTTAGACCATAAATCAGGTGCTGGGCGGTAATCACCATGACGGTCAGCAAGATAGTCATGACGCTGCTCCCCGACATCAACAGGCTCAGCGTCACCAACTGCGCCGCGCCGGCGAAGATAACCGCCGACATCCCCACCGCTTGCCAGAATGTCAGCCCGGCCTGTACCGCCATTGAACCCGCCAGAATGCCCCAGGGAATAACCGCCACGCACAGTGGCAACATAGCGACTGCGCCGCTAAGGAATTGGTTGGATGCCGAGTCCGACGGATATCGTCGTGATAAGGCGGTGAAAGGTGAAAATGACATAACCACGATTCTCTTCTTCAACGAATAAGCCGGAAGAATAGACAGGAGAGCGGCGGCGGTATTGAAAGAAATTGCCTGATGTCTGCTTACTTCAGAGTACGGACAAACTCACCCGGCGTGATGCCCATTGCGCGTTTGAAATGGCGATTGAAGTGGCTCTGATCGGAGAAGCCGCACTGGGATGCGGTGTCAGACAGGCTGACGCCCTTTATCAGCAGCGAGCGCGCCTGACGCAGGCGAGCCTGAACCAGATAAGCATGGGGCGTCATGCCCAGCAGCGCCTTGAATTGTCTGAGAAAATGCCACGGGCTAAGGCCGGCTGCCTCCGCCAGTTGCAGCAGGCTGATATCCTGCTCCGGGCATTCGTCAAGCCACGCTTTCGCCCGCAGAATGGACAGGCTCGCCGATGGCAAGGTCCGTCCGTCGGAGCGGGTTTTGCTGTAGCGCATCATCAGCCAGCTCAATGACGAAAACAGCAGGGTTTCTTTCAACAGGCTATTGCCTTCCTGCGGCAGCAGGGTGAAGGCCAGCCGCAATTGCGCCGACAAGCCGGGGTCATGCAAGACGGCATCGGGAAACCACGGCGTGGCGCCTTGCGGCACGCGCAGGTCGCGCGACAGGTGACATAACAAGTCCGGCGAAGGATAGATGGCGCGGTAGGACCAGCCGCTGGCGACTTCGGCGTGGCCGGTATGAATTTCATCGGCATTGACCAGAATGATATCGCCGGTGGGGGCGACGTGTTCACCGCCGGTACGATAGAAACGCTGCGCGCCTTCCTCAATCACGCCGATACAGAAATTCTCGTGCGAATGGCGGGAAAAACGCTGGTGATGGTAGCGAGCCTGCAGCATTTCCAGCCCGCCCAGATCTTTCAGGTGGTGAAACTGCACTTCTTCCCGCGATGAAGGTTTTCCCATGAACCGCTCCCGAATCCTGTTTGGTATAAAATTGCTGCCGTATTGAATGCGCTATCCGAATTCAACTATACCGCTTTGCCTTTTAGCAGTTTTCTCACCCAAAACCGATTGGGGTGCAACGCCGCCAGCGTATCGCTGTCCAGCGGCAGCGGTTCGCCGAACAACTGCGATGCCAGTATTTCGGCGGCCAGCGGCGCAGAGCATAAACCGCGTGACCCCAACGCGCCAATCAGATAGAGATTCGGCCAGGACGGGGCGGCGGCTACTTCGTCGCCGTCAGCCAGCCGTTCTGGCAGATCCTGATAACACGCCAGTGTCTGTGGGTAATCCGGCACCTGACCCAGCAACGGCAGATGATCGCGGATCGCGCAGCGCACGCCGCAACGCGCCTGTTGCCCGGAAATGTCCACCTCGGTGGGCCAGTCACTGTCGGGCAGGCAATCAATCAACCGCTGACGGTTCTGCTGTTGATCGGTTTCACGGTAATCCGTATCCGTATCGCCGCGATGATAGCTGGCGCCGATACAATGCGTGTGGTGATGCGGGCTGACCGGCGTCAGGTAGCCATCGTAGCACAGCACCTGACGCAGCGTGGACAGCGACGGCGTGTCGGGGACGTGGCTGACCTGACCGCGCACCGCGTAGACGGGCAGGCGGCGGGTCTGCTCCCAGTCGCTTACCTGATGACCGTTGGCCAGCACCACCGTGGCGTGTTGACGCTGACGGCCGTCCGCCAGCGTCAGCTGCCAGCCGCTGTCGGTGTGGGCGAGTGCGGCGACGGCGGTAGATAAATGCGCCTGCAGGCCCTGCCGGCAGGCCAGCGCAAAGGCCGATGCGGTCAGCTCGGCCGGGCATAGCCAGCCGCCTTGCGGGTAGGTAAGGCCGTGGGTGTGCAGCGGTACGCCGGCCTGTTCGGTCAGGGTGCGCGCGTCCGCCGGGCGTACCAGCGTCTCCGGCCAGTTGCCGGCCAGTATCCGGGTGATTTTGCGCGTGCTTTTTTCATCGTAAGCCAGCTGGCTGACGCCGCACCAGTCGTGTTCAAACGTCACCCCTTGCGCGGCGAGAGTGTCATAGCAGCGGCGGGCGAAGCCGAACGCGGTGGCGAAAAATCCCGATAACGCATCCTGCTTGTCGTTCAGCAGCGGATAGAGCGCGCCCTGACGATTGCCGGAGGCGCGTTGTCCCACCTGTTCGTCGGCGCAGTACAGCGTCACCCGCGCGCCGCGTCGCAGCAGCGCGAGCGCCGTCAGTACCGCCGCGACGCCGCCGCCGACAATCGCCACCTCCTGCGGGTGTGTGGCCGCAGGACGCGCGTACCAGGGAGTGGGGTGCGGCTGTTCACTGCTGTGCGACACCGTGCCGCACAGCATTTCCCGTTTCTGACCGAATCCCTTGATTTTGCTGACGTCAAATCCCGCCTGTTGCAATCCCCGGCGCACAAAACCGGCCGCGGTAAAGGTCGCGAACGTCCCTCCGTTGCGACACAAGCGCGCCATGGCGTGAAATAACGCATCGGTCCACATGTCCGGATTTTTGGCCGGGGCGAATCCGTCGAGAAACCAGGCGTCGATACGCCGGGTCAGGCTGTTGTCCAGTTTGGGCAGCAGGGCGTTGACGTCGCCGAACCACAGGTCCAGCGTGATGCGCCCCTGCGCCAGAATCAGCCGGTGACAACCGGGCAGCGCCAGCGGCCAGTGCCGGCGCAGTTCGTCGGCGAAAGGCGCCAGCTCCGGCCAACTGGCGTGCGCGGCGGCCAAATCCGACTGGCGCAGCGGAAATTTCTCAAAACTGATGAAGTGCAGCCGCTGCAGCGCGGCGTCCGGTTGTTGCTGGCGAAACTGTTCGAACGCCTGCCACAGCGTCAGGAAATTCAGTCCGGTGCCGAAGCCGGTTTCCGCCACGGTGCAGACCGGGCCGGGATGGTCGGAGAAACGCTGCGGAAAACCGTTGCCCTGCAGAAAGACGTAGCGGGTTTCCGCCAGGCCATCCTGGTTGGAGAAATAAACGTCATCAAACTGTTGCGATACAGGTGTACCCTGAGCGTTCCAGTTCAGGTCTGCATGCTGGATGGAAGGGCTTGTCACGGCAACTAACTCATTATTTAAGCGGTGGCGAGATTTTAGCGAGCGGTTTATTAAGTCGCAAATTTGAGAAAAGTTAGTCTGATCGGACTTGTTCAGCTTACATCTGTACGCTAAAGTGCGGAGCTAAATCCAAACTCTACAAGCGGAAGAGGTATTGAATGAAACGTGCGGTGATTACTGGTCTGGGTATTCTGTCCAGCATCGGTAATAACAAAGAGGAAGTGCTGGCATCCCTGCGTGAAGGCCGTTCTGGCATCACTTTCTCCGAAGAGCTGAAAGATTCCGGCATGCGTAGCCACGTCTGGGGTAACGTCAAGCTGGATACGGCGGGCCTGATTGAACGTAAAATTGTACGTTTCATGAGCGATGCCTCTATTTACGCTTACCTGTGCATGGAAGAAGCCGTCAAGGATTCCGGGCTGTCCGAAGAAGCCTACCAGAACAATCCGCGCGTAGGGTTGATCGTTGGTTCCGGCGGCGGTTCCCCGCGTTTCCAGGTGTTTGGCGCTGACGCTATGCGTAGCCCACGCGGCCTGAAAGCGGTCGGCCCTTATGTCGTGACCAAGGCGATGGCTTCCGGCGTGTCCGCCTGTCTGGCGACGCCGTTTAAAATCCACGGCGTCAACTACTCCATCAGTTCCGCTTGCGCTACGTCCGCGCACTGCATCGGCAACGCGGTCGAGCAGATTCAGATGGGCAAACAGGACATCGTGTTCGCCGGCGGCGGCGAAGAGCTGTGCTGGGAACTGGCGTGCGAATTCGACGCTATGGGCGCGCTGTCTACCAAATACAACGAGACGCCGGAACGCGCTTCCCGTACTTATGACGCGGATCGCGACGGTTTCGTTATCGCCGGCGGCGGCGGTATGGTGGTCGTGGAAGAGCTGGAGCACGCGCTGGCGCGCGGCGCGCATATCTACGCTGAAGTGGTTGGCTATGGCGCGACGTCCGATGGCGCCGACATGGTAGCCCCGTCAGGCGAAGGCGCGGTGCGCTGCATGAAGCTGGCGCTGCAGGATGTCGATACCCCGGTGGATTACATCAATACTCACGGCACCTCAACGCCGGTGGGCGATGTGAAAGAACTGTGGGCGATCCGTCAGGTGTTCGGCGACAACGTTCCGCCGATCTCTTCCACCAAAGCCATGACCGGTCACTCGCTGGGCGCCGCGGGCGTGCAGGAAGCCATCTATACGCTGCTGATGTTGGAGCACGGTTTCATTGCGCCGAGCATCAACGTTGAAACGCTGGACGAGCAGGCGCAAGGCATGAACGTCGTCACCGAGCCGACCGAACGTCAGCTGACTACCGTGATGTCCAACGGTTTCGGTTTCGGCGGCACCAACGCCGTGCTGGTGATGCGCAAATACGCGCAGTAACCGCGAAAATATAAAAAATACCGGGCTTGCCCGGTATTTTTTTGTCTGACGATCGTTGCCGCCAATCCGCTTTTCTCTGCCGCTTTCTCTGATTTCCCGCGCGTTACAGCACTACTCACATCAGCTTACAGCACGACCCACATCAGCAAGGCCACCACCAGGATCGCTACCAGCGCCAGCCCGATAGGTTTATTGACCAGCGACCGCCATTCCTGCGGCAAGGCGACGATGAGCGGGTTGATAAACGGCTGCAACGGCGCGGCGGAAGCCTCCTGGATCTGCTGGAGTCGCCGGCGGTAGAGGAACGTCACCACGTCGCTGATTTGCGAAGGGGTGAGCGGCGTTTGTGGCGTAATGTTCAGGGTGCTGCGGGTGAAATCCTGCAACAGTTGTTGTTCCTGCTGATCGAGCGGCTGTTTCAGCGCCGCCTGCAGCGTATGCAGGGTGGGCAGGGTATGCTGCTGCAACAGAATGCTTTGGGTGTTGAGGAACTGGCTTAACACCTGAAAGTTCTTCGCCGGAATCGGATCGCCGGTTTTCAATCCCTGCATGTCCATCATCGTTTGCCAGACTTTACCCTGCGATTCGCCGGTCAGCGCCACCAGCTTTGACACCAACTGGTTGAGCTGGTTGTGTTCCGCGGGCAGCAGCGCGCGGTCCAGCAGCGCGGTCGCCGCCGGCGATGAATTGGCGGTGAACCCGTCCGGAATGACGCCGGCTTGCAGCATGGCCGCCAGTTGCTGAGACGTTTGCGGCAGCGGCGGCGGTATGGTGGCGGCGGTAGGCGTCTGGGGAAACTGAATCGGCTGCCTTGTCGCGGTATTGCCAAACGGCAGGGTATTGCCCCCCGTGGACAACAGCGTGGCGGCCTGCGGCAACTGGCCGTTTTGCAGCAGCGTCACCACCAGCTTTAGCTGCGAGGGCGTCAGCGAACTCAGCACCGTGTGGCCGAACTGCTGGCGGATGAAATCGCTGACGGCCTGACGGTTATTCCCCTGCGACAGCAGGCTGGTCAGCTGTTGCAGCAACTGGCGGGTATCCTGCGACCCCTGTACGGTCGTCAGTCGGTTCTGCAAACTCTGCTCGGCAGCCGGAAACTGGCTGGCAAGCAACTCCGCGTTATTTTTCGTGCCGAGCTCTGCGCGCACGGTTGCCCAGACTTCCGCCGGCTTGGCGCCGCTCAGGGTGGAAATCTGCACCACCAGCTTTTCCAGCGTGGTGCGCTGCGCCAGCGTGAGCGGTGAGTCGTCCGTCTGGGATGTCGCGGTTTTCGACAACGCGGTTTCCAGCGTTTTTTCTCCCTGCAGGGAAACATTGCCGGGGTTACTGATCGGTTGCATGGTGTGATCCTTACCGTAAACGCTCGACGGGATTTCGCATCAACCCGATGAAATTATCGCCATCATACCCACTGTCATCATAACAACGGCGCGGTATTACCGATAGTTCGTCGGGTGTGAACAGGCGAAAATTCCGCTGAACCGAACGAAAAGGCGAGAAAACGCATGACCGGCGTGACGCGCGCCGATTCCGACGGGCAAAGCGGCGCGCGGAGATAGAGTAATCCGCGGCGCTCGCGTTATGCGGCCGGTGCTGGGGCTACGGTGGGCGGGCTGCGGGTACGGATTGCCGCCGGCCTGATCGGGCATATCCATGATGATGTGACAACACGGCTCCACAGTAGCCAGCCTGCCGCTTTGACAACGGTTTCTGGCGGCCCGATATGTGCCAGAACGCCGGCGGGTGCCGTTCCCGTCGTCAGTGTTACCCTGTGCCGGTTTGTGGCAGAATAATGCCCTTCGTTTCATCGCTGCGGCGCGGGTGTCGTCAGCGGTCTATCAGGAAAGCCAACGTGAAAATCCTAGTTGATGAAAATATGCCTTACGCGCAGACGCTGTTCAGCCGTCTGGGCGAGGTGACGGCGGTGCCGGGGCGGCCGATTCCGACGGATGCCCTGAACGGGGCGGATGCGCTGATGGTGCGTTCGGTCACCAAAGTGAACGCCGACCTGCTGACCGGCAAAGCGGTGAAATTTGTCGGTACGGCGACGGCGGGAACCGATCATGTCGATGAAGCGTTTCTGCGCCAACAGGGCATCGCCTTTTCCGCTGCGCCCGGTTGCAATGCGATTGCGGTGGTGGAGTATGTGTTTTCCTCGCTGCTGATGCTGGCGGAACGCGATGGCTTCAATCTGACGGATCGTACCGTCGGCATTATCGGGGTAGGCAACGTGGGCTCCCGTCTCAATGACCGGCTGACGGCGCTGGGCGTCCGCACGCTGCTGTGCGACCCGCCGCGGGCGGATCGCGGCGATAGCGGGCCGTTCCTGTCGCTGGACGAGGTGGTGGCGCAGGCCGATGTGCTGACTTTTCACACCCCGCTGCTGAAAGACGGCCCTTACGCCACCTGGCACAGCGTGGATGCCTCGCTGCTGGCGCGTCTGAAAGACGGCGTCATTCTGATCAACGCCTGCCGCGGTCCGGTGGTGGATAACGCCGCCTTGCTGACGGCGTTGCAAGGCGGCAAAAACCTCAGCGTGGTGCTGGATGTGTGGGAGCCGGAGCCGGAGTTGTCCATCGAACTGCTTGATCGGGTCGACATCGGCACCGCGCATATCGCCGGTTATACGCTGGAAGGCAAAGCGCGCGGCACCACCCAGGTTTTCGAAGCCTGGAGCCATTTCATCGGTCAGCCGCAACAGGTCGCCTTGTCGTCGCTGCTGCCGACGCCGGAACTGTCCGAGGTCACCCTGACCGTGCCGTTGGATGAGCGTCAGCTCAAACGGTTGGTGCATCTGGTGTATGATGTGCGCCGTGATGACGCCCTGCTGCGTCAGGTGGCGCACGTGCCCGGCGAATTTGACCGGTTGCGCAAGTTCTATCAGGAGCGGCGCGAGTGGTCATCGCTGCATGTCGTCTGCGCCGATCGGGAGAGTGCAGACCGGCTGAACCGGCTGGGTTTCACCGCGTCGGTCAACGATCACTAATTTCCTGTATCAAAATCAGATTAATCCGGGCGGTGCGATCATCGTCCGGTGTGTTTTATTCATTATTGTTGGGGAGAACGATCACATGTCCAATGGCTGGAATATCGCGCTGCTGGGCGCGACCGGCGCCGTCGGCACCGCTTTGCTGGAGCTGTTGCAGGAACGTGAGTTTCCCGTGGGTGAGCTCTATGCGCTGGCGAGTGAAAACAGCGTCGGCGAGAGCCTGCGTTTTAGCGGCCGTTCGCTGCGGGTGGAAAACGCCGCGGATTTCGACTGGTCGCAGGTACAACTGGCTTTTTTCGTCGCCGGTATGGAAGCCAGCGCCCGCTATGCCGACGCGGCGGGCAACGCCGGTTGCCTGGTGATTGACAGCAGCGGCCTGTTCGCGCTGGAGCCGGACGTGCCGCTGGTGGTGCCGGGCGTCAACCCGCACGTGCTGGCGGATTACCGCAACCGCAATATCGTGGCGGTGGCGGACAGCCTGACCAGCCAGTTGCTCACCGCGATCAAACCGCTGACGGAGCAGGCCGGGCTGTCGCGTCTGCATGTGACCAACCTGCTGTCGGTGTCGGCTCACGGCAAGGCGGCGGTGGATGACTTGGCTGGTCAGAGTGCTCGTCTGCTCAACGGTATTCCGGCCGAGCCGGGTTTGTTCCCGAAACAGCTGGCGTTCAACCTGTTGCCGCTGCTGGCGGATAGCGAAGGCAGCGTGCGTGAAGAGCGTCGGCTGGTGGAGCAGGTGCGTAAGGTATTGCAGGACGACGGCCTGCCGATTTCGGTCAGTTGCGTACAGTCGCCGGTGTTTTATGGTCATGCGCAGGTGGTGCATCTGGAAGCGCTGCGCCCGCTGTCTGCCGATGAAGCGCGCGACGTACTGGCGCAGGCGGGCGATGTGGCGCTGAGCGAGGAAGACGACTACCCGACGCAGGTGGAAGACGCGTCCGGCAATGTACAACTGAATATTGGCTGCCTGCGCAACGATTACGGCATTCCCGAACTGTTGCAGTTCTGGTCGGTGGCCGACAATATCCGTTTCGGCGGCGCGCTGATGGCGGTGGAAACCGCCGAGCGGCTGATTGAGGAGTACCTGGGGTAATGACGGCGTTGCAGCACGCGGATGACGAGGCGCCGCTGAAAATCGCCCTGGGGATCGAGTATGACGGCAGTCGTTATTACGGCTGGCAGCGTCAGGCTGAGGTAGACAGCGTTCAGGGTTGCCTGGAGGCGGCGTTGTCTCAGGTGGCGAACGAGCGAATCGACGTATTTTGCGCCGGTCGCACCGACGCCGGGGTGCATGCGACCGGGCAGGTGGTGCATTTCACCACCCGGTCGGTGCGTAAGGATGCCGCCTGGACTATGGGCGTCAACGCCAACCTGCCGCCGGATATCGCGGTGCGTTGGGTGAAAACGGTGGATGACGCGTTTCATGCCCGTTTCAGCGCCACCGCTCGTCGTTACCGCTACGTGATTTATAACCGGCGCTTCCGGCCGGCGATCCTGTCGCGGGGCGTGACGCACTACTACCTGCCGCTGGATGCCGAGCGCATGCACCGCGCCGGTCAGTGCCTGCTGGGCGAGAACGATTTTACCTCGTTCCGGGCGGTGCAGTGTCAGTCGCGCACGCCCTGGCGTAACCTGATGCACCTGCGGGTGGTGCGTCAGGGGGACTATGTCGTGGTGGATATCAAGGCCAACGCGTTTGTGCATCATATGGTGCGTAACATTGTGGGCAGCCTGATGGAAATCGGGTGCGGCAACCAGCCGGAAAACTGGATGGCCGAACTGCTGGCGGCAAAGGATCGAACGCTGGCCGCCGCGACGGCGAAAGCCGATGGACTGTATTTGGTTTCGGTGGATTATCCGCAGGATTTCGGTATTCCATGCGCGTCGATGGGACCGCTGTTTCTGCCGGATGAGGCGATTTAAGGGTAACTGGCGCGTCGTCAACGAACGGCGAAGTCGGCATTTGAACTGAATAAGGACGCGATTATGCTGGATTTTGTACGGTTTATCATTGATTTCATCCTGCACATTGATGTGCATCTGGCCGGGTTGGTGGCGCAGTATGGCGTGTGGATCTACGCGATTCTGTTCCTGATTCTGTTTTGTGAAACCGGCCTGGTGGTCACGCCGTTCCTGCCCGGCGATTCGCTGCTGTTTGTGGCGGGCGCGCTGGCCGCGTTGCCGACCAATGATCTGAACGTTCACCTGATGGTGACGCTGATGTTGGTGGCCGCCGTGTTGGGCGATGCGGTGAATTACACTATCGGCCGACTGTTCGGCGAGAAATTGTTCCGCAATCCCAACTCGCGCATTTTCCGGCGCAGCTATCTGGATCGCACCCATGCGTTTTATGAACGTCACGGCGGCAAGACAATAATTCTGGCGCGCTTTGTGCCGATTGTGAGAACATTTGCGCCCTTTGTCGCCGGGATGGGGCACATGCGTTACCGCGAGTTCGCCCTGTACAACGTGACCGGGGCGCTGCTGTGGGTGCTGTTGTTCACCTATGCCGGCTACCTGTTCGGCGATCTGCCGGTGGTGCAGGAGAACCTGAAGTTATTGATCGTGGCGATCATCTTCATCTCCATTCTGCCGGGGTTGATCGAGTTCTGGCGGCATAAGCGCGCCCTGACGCGGCAAAATATGAAATAAGTGGAAAATTATTTTAACATCCGGTTTGACCAGTTTTTTATCCACACGTCCGGATCGTTATGGTTTAATGAGCAGCATTTATGGCTGTGTTTGTATAAACAAGCCTGAATGCCAATGTCTTGTCCCGGTGAATCCGGGATGCGATATCGCTTTATCGGCGGCGTTGCCAGGGATGGGGTAACGTGTAGCAGCGTACTGGCTGGTGCCAGGTTCAAGCAGAAAGGTTATCAATGAGCTGGATTGAACGAATTCTTAATAAAAGTAATGTCACGCCAACCCGCAAGGCGAATATTCCTGAAGGGGTGTGGACTAAATGTGACAGTTGCGGTCAGGTGCTTTACCGCGCCGAGCTGGAACGCAACCTGGAAGTGTGTCCGAAATGTGATCACCACATGCGGTTGTCCGCCCGGGCTCGTCTCCATGCGTTTCTGGACAAAGAAGGCATGGTGGAACTGGGCAGCGAGCTGGAGCCTAAAGATGTCCTGAAATTCAGAGACTCCAAAAAATACAAGGACCGTATCGTCTCGGCGCAGAAGCAGTCTGACGAAAAAGACGCTCTGGTGGTGATGAAGGGCACGCTGTACGACATGCCGGTGGTCGCGGCTTCGTTCGAATTCTCCTTCATGGGCGGTTCTATGGCTTCAGTCGTCGGCGCGCGGTTTGTCCGTGCCGTCGAGCAGGCGCTGGAAGACAACTGCCCGCTGGTTTGCTTCTCCGCCAGCGGCGGCGCCCGTATGCAGGAAGCGCTGATGTCGCTGATGCAGATGGCGAAAACCAGCGCGGCGCTGGCGAAAATGCGCGAACGCGGCTTGCCGTACATTTCGGTGCTGACCGATCCGACGATGGGCGGCGTGTCCGCCAGTCTGGCGATGCTGGGCGATCTGAACATCGCCGAGCCGAAAGCGCTGATCGGTTTTGCCGGCCCGCGCGTTATTGAGCAAACGGTGCGTGAAAAGCTGCCGCCGGGCTTCCAGCGCAGTGAATTCCTGCTGGAAAAAGGCGCCATCGATATGATCGTCCGTCGTGCGGATATGCGCTACAAACTGGCGAGCATCCTGTCCCGGTTGACGAATCGCCCGGAGCCGCAGGAATCCGCCGTGGCGCGGCCGCCCGTCTCGCCTGAATCACAGAGTGAAGCCTAATCAATGATGTACCGGGAGCAGGGCGGCGTTGTTGCCGTGTTCCCGGCAGCAATCAACCGTAAGTCAGTGAACGGGACTCATGGATAATCTTCAGACACCTCAAGCCACGTCGCCTCTGGCCACGTGGCTTCACTATCTTGAACATCTACACTTCCAGACCATCGACCTCGGTCTGGAGCGCATCCAACTGGCGGCGGAACGCCTGCATCTGCTGCAACCGGCTCCCCGCGTGTTTACCGTAGCCGGCACCAACGGCAAAGGCACCACGTGCTGCACGCTGGAATCCATCTTGAGCGCCGCCGGGCTACGGGTTGGCGTGTACAGTTCACCACACCTGCTGCGTTATACCGAACGAGTGCGCATTCAGGGCCGCGAATTGCCGGAGTCCCAGCACGCCGAGGCATTTGCCGCGATCGAGGCCGGTCGCAACGGCACTTCGCTGACCTATTTTGAATTCGGCACGCTGGCGGCGCTGTGGTTGTTCAAGCAGGCGCAACTGGATGTGGTGATTCTGGAAGTCGGGCTGGGCGGCCGTCTGGACGCCACCAATATCGTGGATGCCGATGTCGCGGTCGTTACCAGCATCGCGCTGGATCACACCGACTGGCTGGGTAACGACCGGGAAAGCATCGGCCGTGAAAAGGCGGGCATTTTCCGCGGGAACCGACCGGCCGTGGTGGGCGAACCGGATATGCCGGCATCGATTGCCGCCGTAGCGCAGGAAAAAGGCGCGCAACTGTTCCGACGCGGGTCTGACTGGCAGTTTTCACCGCAGGACGGCGGCTGGCGCTGGCAGAGCGGCGATGTTCATTATGATGGATTACCCATTCCTACCGTGCCGCTGGCGAATGCGGCGACCGCCCTGGCGGCGCTGCAAGCCTCCGACATTGTTCTGACTGTCGATGCCATCCGTCAGGGGCTGCGTCAGGCGCAATTGCCGGGACGTTTCCAGATTGTGAGCGAAAAGCCGTTGTTGATTCTGGATGTCGCGCATAATCCTCATGCAGCGGCCTACCTGGCCGCGCGACTGGCTGATTTACCGCGCGCCGGCCGGGTTCGGGCGGTGATTGGCATGCTGGCGGATAAAGACATCCCCGGCACGCTGGCGCATCTTAAGCCGCAGGTGGATGTGTGGTATTGCGCTCCGCTGGAGGGGCCGCGCGGCGCCGATGCCGGGCTGCTGGCCACGCATCTGGATCACTGTACGTCATTCCCGGATGTGGCGACGGCCTGGCGGCAGGCGATGCAGGACGCCGGCGAAGATGATGTAGTGATTGTTTGTGGTTCTTTCCATACTGTCGCGCATGTGATGGAAGCGCTGGACGGGAGCGGAACGCATGGCGAGTAAATTTCAGAATCGCCTGGTAGGAACTGTTGTGCTGGTGGCGCTGGGGGTGATCGTGCTCCCCGGCCTGCTGGATGGTAAGAAAAAGCATTATGAAGATGACTTCGCCGCTATCCCGTTGGTTCCCAAACCGGGCGATACGCTGGAAGCGGAGTCGATGCCGCCGATAAATCAGTCGCTGCCAGCCCAGCCGCCTGAAGGGGCCGAGGCGGCGATGCAGAGTAAGAATGCGTCCGCTGCGGAAACGGCTGAAGAGCCGGATTCCGCGCAATCCTCCGCCCGTCATGGCGCGTCCCAGCCGTCGTCTTCCCGCCCGGCCGCAACGCCGGCGCCGGTGGTGACAGAACCACGTGCGCCGGTTCAGCAAGTGGCGCCGCCAGCGATGAAGGCGCAGCCGGCGAAGCCTGAAGCCAAAAAACCGGAAACCAAACCGGAAAGCCGGCCGAAGCCCGAGGCGAAAGCGACGGAGAGCAAGGCGGCTGAAAGTAAGCAGGCCGAAAGTAAGCCGGCTGAAAAACCGGCCGACACCCGCGCGGCGGAAGCCAAAACGGAAAACAAAGCGCCGGAAAGCAAGCCGACGCCTCAGGAGCAGACGCCGGCCGGTCAGGCCTTTGTGGTGCAATTGGGCGCGTTGAAGAATGCCGATAAGGTCAATGAGATTGTCGCCAAGCTGCGTCTGTCCGGTTATCGGGCCTATACCGTGCCGTCGGCGCCAGTGGCGGGGCAGATAACCCGTATCTACGTCGGGCCGGATGCCTCGAAGCAGAAATTGCAGTCGGCGCTGGGCGAGTTGCAGCAGCTTAGCGGGCTGAGCGGGCAAGTCCGGTCGTACAGCGCGCGCTAAGGCGGCTAATCAGCCTATACCCAAAATAATTCGAGTTGCAGGACAACACGTTCACGTGTTGAACAACGCAACGCGTTGGACCTTTAGGGCAAGGCTCATAAGAGCCTTGTAACGCGGCAACCGAGTGAATCCCCAGGAGCTTACATCAGTAAGTGACTGGGGTGAGCGAGAGCAGCCAACGCATCTGCAACTTGAAGTATGACGGGTATATACAAGCAGGGGTAGGGGAGCGAGGCGACCTTGCCCCTTTATTTTGTGCGCGGAGCACTGAAGTTTTGTGGCGGAGCACTGAACCGCTATCGGCGGCGCGCGACGGACAGGGGCGCTATCCGTATGGCGGCGAGAGGTTTTTTTTATTTCTTCGCCTATCGAAAAAATCGGCGGGAAATACGCTACGCAAACGTTTTCTTTTTCTGTTAGAATGCGCCGCGAACAGGATGACCGGCGCTGCGATTGTCATCGTTCATTATTAGGATAGTTCATGGTTTGGGTTGATTACGTCATTATCGGTATTATCGGATTCTCGGCTCTGGTCAGTCTCATCCGGGGGTTTGTACGTGAAGCGCTGTCACTGGTGACCTGGGGGGCGGCGTTCTTTATCGCCAGCCACTACTATGCCTATCTCGCGGTCTATTTCACGCGGTTTAATGATGAGCTGGTGCGCAACGGTATCGCCATTGCCATTCTGTTTATTGCGACGTTGATTGTGGGCGCTATCGTTAATTATGTGATCGGTTCGCTGGTTGAACGCACCGGACTGTCAGGCACTGACCGGGTACTGGGCATTTGCTTCGGTGCATTGCGCGGTGTGTTGATCGTTTCCGCGCTGCTGTTCTTTCTGGATACCTTCACCGGTTTTTCACAGAGTGCCGACTGGAAGCAGTCCCATTTAATCCCGCAATTCAGTTATATCATCAGGTGGTTTTTTGACTACCTGCAAAGCACGTCGAGTTTCTTGCCGCGGCACATCTAGCCGCGGTAGCGCTGATGAGGAAAAGACCACATGTGCGGTATTGTCGGTATCGCCGGTTTTACACCGGTCAACCAGTCGATTTATGACGCGTTAACGGTGTTACAGCACCGTGGGCAGGATGCCGCGGGCATCGTCACCATTAATGATGCCAACTACTTTCGCCTGCGCAAAGCCAATGGCCTGGTGAAAGATGTGTTTGAAGCCCGGCACATGCAACGGTTGCAGGGCAACATGGGGATCGGCCACGTGCGCTATCCCACCGCAGGCAGCTCCAGTGCCTCAGAGGCCCAGCCGTTTTACGTCAATTCCCCGTTCGGGATTACGCTGGCCCACAACGGTAACCTGACCAACGCCCATGAACTGCGTAAAAAGCTGTTTGAAGAAGGGCGCCGTCACGTCAATACCACCTCGGATTCTGAAATCCTGCTGAACGTGTTTGCCAAAGAGCTGGATCGTTTCCAGCATTATCCGCTGGAAGCGGACAACATTTTTGCCGCCGTGGCGGCGGTGCATCAGCAGATTCGCGGCGCTTATGCCTGCATCGGCATGATCATCGGTCACGGTATGGTGGCTTTCCGCGATCCGAACGGCATTCGTCCGTTGGTTATCGGCAAGCGCGAGCTGCAGGATGGCCGCAACGAGTACATGGTGGCGTCGGAAAGCGTGGCGCTGGATACGCTGGGCTTTGAGTTTCTGCGCGATGTGGCGCCGGGCGAAGCGGTATACATTACCGAGAACGGCCAGCTGTTCACCCGTCAATGCGCGGAAAACCCGAAAAGCCACCCGTGCCTGTTCGAATATGTCTATTTTGCCCGTCCCGATTCCTTCATCGACAAGATTTCGGTCTACAGCGCCCGCGTGCGTATGGGCCA
The DNA here is from genome assembly GCF_003049805.1 of Dickeya sp. Secpp 1600. Classification (NCBI taxonomy): domain Bacteria; kingdom Pseudomonadati; phylum Pseudomonadota; class Gammaproteobacteria; order Enterobacterales; family Pectobacteriaceae; genus Dickeya; species Dickeya sp. Secpp 1600. The sequence goes on along the minus strand of NZ_CP023484.1, from coordinate 3,445,402 downwards.
GAAGCTGGGCGAAAAGATTGCCCGTCAGTGGGAAGAGCTGGATATCGACGTGGTGATTCCGATTCCGGAAACGTCCTGCGATATCGCGCTGGAAATCGCCCGCATCATCAACAAGCCGTACCGTCAGGGCTTTGTGAAGAACCGCTACGTCGGCCGTACCTTTATCATGCCGGGCCAGCAAACCCGCATCAAATCGGTACGTCGCAAGCTGAATGCCAACCGGGCGGAATTCCGCGGCAAGAACGTGTTGCTGGTGGATGACTCCATCGTGCGCGGCACCACTTCTCAGCAGATCGTGGAGATGGCACGTGAAGCCGGCGCGCGTCGGGTTTATCTGGCCTCCGCTGCGCCGGAGATCCGTTTCCCGAACGTGTACGGCATTGATATGCCGAGCGTCAACGAACTGATCGCTCACGGCCGTGAAGTGGAAGAGATTCGTAAGATCATCGGCGCCGATGCGCTGATTTTCCAGGATCTGAATGACCTGATCGAAGCGGTGCGTGAAGACAACCCGGAAATCGTTCAGTTTGAATGCTCGGTGTTCAACGGCGTCTATGTCACCAAAGACGTGGATCAGGACTATCTGGACTATCTGGAAGCACTGCGTAACGACGACGCCAAGGCGATGCGCAGTCAGAATGAAGTCGAAGATTTGGAACTGCACAACGAAGGGTGATGATCGATCGCTAATCGTGGTTAAAAAGGGAGCGCAGGCTCCCTTTTTTGTCGCTGTTATTCTTGCCAATCCTCTGGTGATGCGGCAAAGTCAGCGCACATGTTTTGCCGTCTCTGTTGCGGTGGGTCTGAGAGGTGAGAATGAAGCGACTGATTGTCGGTATTTCCGGCGCCAGCGGCGTGATATATGGGGTGCGGTTGTTGCAGGTACTGCAGCCGATCGCCGGGATTGAAACTCACCTGGTGATGAGCCCGGCGGCCCGGCAAACGCTGTCGCTGGAAACCGATCTGACCGTGCGCGATGTGCAGTCGCTGGCCGATGTGGTGCACGATTCCCGCGATATCGCCGCCAGCATCTCGTCAGGCTCGTTCAAAACGGCAGGTATGGCGATTCTTCCCTGTTCCATCAAGACGTTATCCGGCATTACCCATAGCTATACCGACAGCCTGCTGACCCGCGCGGCGGACGTGGTGCTGAAAGAGCGTCGCCCGCTGGTGCTGTGCGTGCGGGAAACGCCGCTCCACCTCGGTCATTTGCGCCTGATGAATGCCGCCGCCGAAATGGGCGCGGTGATCATGCCGCCGGTGCCCGCGTTTTATCACCGCCCACAAACTGTGCAGGATATCGTCGATCAGACCGTCAACCGGGTGATTGATCAGTTTGACATTGCGCTGCCCCAGGATCTGTTTACGCGCTGGCAGGGTGCGTAACCGCCTCATTTGCAATAATAAGCCATGTCATCGCGTCACCGGGCCGGCCGGTGTCGGCGTGAAAGTTTGCACTTTTTTGTGGCGTGATGTTTTTTATGGTGCATCGATATGCACCAATATCGTGCATTTAATGCGAATCACCCGCGTCCTGGTCGTTATCCCGATAGCATGAGTTGACATAATTCATTGATTATATTGATGCGGCTATCATGATCACCACGCCTGATTTTATGCAGAATTGCATATTCTTTATGGCATAAAATTTGCTATGTTTTGACAAACAACGTGCGGATTAACGCACACGGCAAACGCATTCATCACAACAATTTCGCGGTCAGATTTCACGAATCACTTAGGCATACACAATCATAAAATAAGGGTAACGCAATGAAAAAAATGTTGAAACTTTTGCCCCTTGCGCTGGTATTCGCAGCAGGCAGTGCCCTCGCCGAGGTTCCGAAAAATATCAAGATTGGCACCGACCCCACTTATGCGCCGTTTGAATCCAAGGACGCCAGTGGTCAACTGGTCGGGTTTGATATCGATCTGGCAAAAGAATTGTGCAAACGTATTCAGGCAAACTGTACTTTCGTCGAGAGTGATTTCGACGCGCTGATCCCGTCGCTGAAAGCGAAAAAGATCGACGCCATCATTTCCTCCCTGTCCATCACCGAGAAACGCCAGCAGGAAATCGCCTTTACGGACAAACTGTACGCAGCCAATGCCCGTCTGATCGCCAAAAAAGGCTCGCCGATTCTGCCGACGCTGGAAGCGCTGAAAGGTAAGCGTGTCGGCGTGCTGCAGGCATCCACGCAGGAATCTTACGCCAACCAGTACTGGCAGCCGAAAGGCGTTGATGTTGTCGCCTACCAGAATCAGGATCTGATCTATGCTGATCTGACCGCCGGCCGTATTGATGCCGCATTCCAGGATGAAGTGGCGGGCAGCGAAGGCTTCCTGAAACAGGCCGCAGGCAAAGAGTATGTGTTTGCCGGCCCGGCGGTGAAAGACGACAAACTGTTCGGCGTCGGCACCGGTATGGGGCTGCGCAAGAACGAAACCGAACTGAAAGCCGCGTTGGATAAAGCCTTTGCGGCCATGCGCAAAGACGGTACCTACGACACGCTGGCCAAGAAGTACTTTGACTTCGACGTTTACGGCGAATAAGCCTTCCTGATTAACCTCTGCCTGCTCCGTGCAGGCAGATGTGTGCCTTTTCTGAGCGGATTGATGTAATGCTTTATGGCTATTCCGAATTAATCATGGATGGTGCGCGCATGACGTTGCAACTGGCGTTGTGCTCGCTGGTGCTGGCGCTGCTGATCGGTCTGGTGGGGGCGGCGGCCAAGCTGTCGTCCAGTCGATTGTTGTCCGGCTGTTTTTCCGGTTACACCACCCTGATTCGCGGCGTACCGGATCTGGTCCTGATGCTGCTGATTTTTTACGGTCTGCAGATGGCGCTCAACAGCCTCACCGAAGCGCTTGGCCTGGATCAGATCGATATCGACCCGCTGGCGGCGGGGATTATTACGCTGGGATTTATTTACGGCGCCTATTTCACCGAAACCTTCCGCGGCGCTTATCTGGCGGTGCCTCGCGGTCAGATTGAGGCGGCGGTGGCATTTGGTTTTACGCCGATGAAAGTGTTTCGCCGCATCATGTTCCCATCAATGATGCGCTTTGCGCTGCCGGGAATCGGCAACAACTGGCAGGTGATTCTCAAATCGACCGCGCTGGTGTCGCTGCTGGGGTTGAGCGACGTGATAAAAGCGACCCAACTGGCCGGAAAGGGAACCCATCATCCGTTCTTTTTCGCCATTGTGGCCGGCGTGCTGTATCTGATTTTTACCACCCTTTCCAATGGGGTGCTGTGGTGGCTGGAAAAACGCTACTCGCAGGGAGTCCGGAAAGTAAATTATGAGTGAGATTCTGCAACAATACTGGCAGGCCCTGCTGTGGAGTGACGGCTATCGCCTCACCGGGCTGGCGATGACGCTGTGGCTGCTGATTGTGTCGGTGACCATCGGCGGGTTGATGGCGGTTCCGCTGGCGGTAGCCCGCGTTTCGCCCCGTCGCCGCTACCGGTTGCCGGTATGGGCCTTTACCTATGTGTTTCGCGGCACGCCGCTGTATGTGCAACTGCTGGTGTTCTACTCCGGCGTGTACAGCCTGGAAATCGTGCGCGGCACCGATCTGCTGAACGCGTTTTTCCGCAGCGGCCTGAATTGCGCCATTCTGGCGCTGGCGCTTAATACCTGCGCCTATACCACCGAAATCTTCGCCGGCGCTATTCGTTCGGTGCCGCATGGTGAAATCGAGGCCGCCCGCGCCTATGGCTTTTCGCGTTTCAAACAGTACCGCTGCATCATTCTGCCGGGCGCGCTGCGCATCGCGTTGCCTGCCTACAGCAACGAAGTCATCCTGATGCTGCATTCCACCGCGCTGGCTTTTACCGTGACCGTGCCGGATTTGCTGAAAGTGGCGCGCGACATCAACGCCGCTACCTACAAGCCGTTTTACGCGTTCGGCATCGCAGGCGTGATGTATCTGGCGGTATCGTTCGTGCTGATCTCGTTGTTCAGAAAGGCTGAGCGCCGCTGGTTACGGCATCTTCATACCCGTTCATCCCATTAACCGTTCATTCCATTAAATAGTGCAGGAACAGACAAAGCATGCAGAATAATAAGCTGATGGTGACGGAATTACGTAAGCGTTATGGTCAGCATGAGGTGCTGAAAGGCATTTCATTACAGGCTAAAGCCGGGGACGTTATTTCCATTATCGGTTCATCGGGGTCGGGTAAAAGCACCTTGTTGCGCTGTATTAACTTTTTGGAAAAACCCTGTGAAGGGTCGATTCATGTGAATGGTCAGGAAATTCACATGGTGCGGGACAAAGACGGGCAGCTCAAGGTATTTGACAAGAAACAGCTACAGCTGCTGCGCACCCGGTTGACTATGGTATTCCAGCATTTCAACCTGTGGAGCTTCATGACCGCGCTGGAAAACGTGATGGAAGCGCCGGTGCAGGTGCTGGGGCTGAGCAAGGCGGAAGCCCGCAAACGGGCCGAGTTCTACCTGAACAAGGTGGGGATCACCGGCGCATCACAGGAGAAATACCCGTCCGATTTGTCCGGCGGCCAGCAGCAGCGAGTGTCCATCGCCCGCGCGCTGGCGATGGAGCCGGATGTGCTGTTGTTTGACGAGCCTACGTCAGCGCTGGATCCGGAGCTGGTGGGCGAAGTGTTGCGCATCATGCAGCAACTGGCGGAAGAGGGCAAAACCATGGTGGTGGTGACCCACGAAATGGAGTTCGCCCGGCATGTCTCCAGCCATGTGATTTTCCTGCATCAGGGGCTGGTGGAGGAAGAAGGGCCGCCGGAGGCGGTGTTCGGCAACCCGCAAAGCCCGCGTTTGCAGCAGTTCCTGTCCGGTGCGCTGAAGTAACGTTCCGTACCGTCACGTCGTCCCCGCACCGGTTGGCCCGCTCAGCCTGCGCGGGGACGCAGCAAATCGTTCAGCGCCTCTTCCAGTTCAAAGAAGCGAAAACCGAAACCGGCTTTCTCCAGCCGCTGCGGAATAGCCCGTTGCCCGCCCAGCAGCAACGTCGCCGCTTCACCCATCAGTATCCTGAGCGCCCAGCCGGGCGTGCGCACAAAGCCGGGGCGATCCAGCGCGCTCGCCAGCATGGCGGAAAATTTCTCGTTACGCACCGGATAGGGCGACACCATGTTGAACGGGCCGCTCAGAATCGGGTTATCCAGCAGGTACAAAATAGCGTTGGTCATATCGTCGATATGGATCCACGGCAGGTATTGCTTGCCGGAGCCGATCGGGCCGCCTAATCCCAGCCGGAAAAGCGGCAGCATTTTTGTCAGCGCGCCGCCTTCGGCAGACAGCACCACGCCGGTGCGCAACAGGCTGACGCGGGTTTGGTCGCTTTCCGCTTCCAGCGCCAGCGCCTCCCAGCGCGCGCAGAGTTCATGGGTGAAGTCGTCGTGAGGCGGTTCATCTTCGGTCACCAGCGCTTGCCCCTGATCGCCGTAATAGCCGACGGCCGAGCCGGACAGAAACACAGAAGGCGGCGTTTGGCTATGGCGAATCAACTGCGTCAGCTGACGGGTGATATCCCAGCGGCTTTGGCACAACCGCGCTTTTTGGGCTTTGGTCCAGCGTTTGTCGGCGATCGGCTCGCCCGCCAGATTGATGACGCCGTCAAAACCGTCCAGCGAGGTTTGCTCCTCCAGCCCGCGCCAGTAATCAACCTGAGCGCCCCACAGCCGTCGCGCGCGTTCCGGAGAGCGGGTCACTACGGTTACCTGATGTGACAGGGACAGCAAACGCGTAATCAGATGACGTCCAATAAGGCCGGTTCCCCCGGTGATCAATAGCTTCATAGCTGGCCTCGCTTCGTATGTCAGGTTATTCCCTTCCGCCGGGCAGTCGTGCTACGCCCGCTGGAACACCGTCTCTCCATCTCGGTTTCAGCATAGATGATTCGCTTTCGCCTGCCGGTGATATTAACCACATCTCAGGGAACTTTTATCAGCGGAACAAGCACTTTTCAAACCAACAGCGTAGCGTGGCAGGATGACGGAAAATAGTTTGATGGCGGCACATCATCGAGGGAAAATCACGCCCGGTAAACCGGGCGTGGCGGCTAGCCCGATCAGGCTTTCGCCGTGAGTTGGTAGGCGCGCTGCGTGGCCGGGCGTTCACGGATGCGCTCAAACCAGCTTTTCACCGCCGGGAAGGCATCAATGTCGATGCGCTGGCGTTCGTGAGACACCACCCAGGGGTACGTGGCGATGTCGGCAATACTGTACTCATCGCCCGCCAGCCAGGTGTGGTGGCGCAACTGCGTGTTCAGCACGCCGTACAGCCGCTCTGTTTCTTTCTGATAGCGGTCGATGGCGTAAGGCACCGGCTGAGGCGCGTAGTGGTTGAAATGGTGGTTTTGCCCCAGCATCGGCCCGAAACCGGCCACCTGCCAGAACAGCCATTGCAGCGTGGCGGCGCGCTCCCGTACGTCGGTGCTCAAGAACTGGCCGGTTTTCTCGGCCAGATAGAGCAGAATGGCTCCGGATTCGAACAGGCTGATCGGCTCGCCCCGATCGGCAGGTTGCCGATCCACGATGGCGGGAATTTTGTTGTTGGGGGAAATTGCCAGAAATTCGGGTTTGAACTGATCGCCAGCGCCGATATCCACGTGGTGCAGTTGATAAGGTAACTGTGCTTCTTCCAGGAACAGGGTGATTTTGTGACCGTTAGGGGTAGGGGCGTAGTACACGTCAATCATGACTCATCTCTCCATAGGGGAGTCATCAGCCAGAAACTGAGGACTCTGAAAAACAGTTGGCAGGCAAAGCCTAGCACTTTCCCGCCTGAAACATAAATAACCGTTATGGCTATCCTTTCCCTTTCGCTCCGGGCGCCGGGCGGCGCGTATCTGTGCGGAAAAGCAATAAGCCGATAATTTTGACCGGTGATGACATGGGTTTTTGGTACTATAGCGGGACCCAATCTTCTCACGCATCGGGATAGAATTATGAAACTGATGTTTGCGTCTGACCTGCATGGCTCGCTGTCTGCCACCGAAACCCTGTTGACCCGTTTTGAACAGAGCGGCGCCGACTGGCTGATCCTGCTGGGCGATTTTCTCAACCACGGCCCCCGCAATCCGTTACCGGATCGTTACCAGCCGGCGGATGTGGCGAACCTGCTGAACCGCTACGCTTCACAGATTATGGCGGTACGGGGTAACTGCGACAGCGAAGTTGACCAGATGCTGTTGCAGTTTCCGATCACCGCGCCCTGGCAACAGGTGCTGCTGCCTGACAATCGCTTATTTGTGACTCACGGGCACCTTTATCACCCGGAAAAACGGCCGCCGCTGCACGCCGGCGATGTACTGGTGTTCGGTCATACCCATATCCCGGTGGCCGAGCGACGTGACGATATTTACTGTTTCAATCCCGGCTCTGTCAGCCTGCCAAAAGGCGGCTATCCCGCCAGTTACGGCCTGCTGGATAACGGCGTGTTGCAGGTTGTGCCATTGCAGGGTGGGGAGGCTATTGCACAGGTTGCGATTAGCCACTAACTTAGACGCTACTCTCACATCACATCAATAATTCCAATATTTTTAAAAACTGATGCGCGTGACCGCGCCACGACGAAAGGGTTTCAGAGGATGGTGGAACAAACACAGACGGCAGGCACGGAGTGGGTCGACATCGTTGATGAAAACAACGAGGTTATCGCCCAGTCGAGTCGCCAGCAGATGCGCGCTCAGCACCTGCGGCACCGTGCTACCTACATTGTTGTACATGATGGCATGGGCAAAATTCTGGTCCAGCGCCGCACCGAAACCAAAGATTTTTACCCCGGCTGGCTGGATGCAACCGCAGGTGGCGTGGTGCAAAGCGGTGAAAATCTGCTGGAATCGGCGCGCCGTGAAGCGGAAGAGGAGCTGGGAATCGCCGGCGTGCCGTTTGCCGAGCACGGTCTGTTTTACTATGAAAGCGATGACTGCCGGGTATGGGGCGCGCTGTTCAGTTGCGTAATGCACGGCCCGTTCGCCCTGCAGGCGGAAGAGATTGACGAAGTCAGCTGGCTGACGCCGGAGGAGATCACGGCGCGCTGCGATGAGTTCACCCCGGATTCACTCAAGGCGTTGTCGTTATGGCTAAGCCGCAACAGCGGCAGCAATGACTACGTTAAACCGCAACGTGTGTCGTCACGCGCCCAGAACGATGATTCGGCTGGAACGGAAGATCGCGACGCGGTGGAAGAAGAGCATTGAGTTAGGTTGTTCCGAAGGGTTATCCATAAAAAACGCCAGCGTTTGCTGGCGTTTTTGCTTCTGTCTTACCGGCGTATCGAAAGATGCGCCGGTCATGCCGTCGATCAGGCGATCTGGGTGGCCTGAATGGCGGTCAGCGCTACGGTGTAGACAATGTCGTCCACCAGCGCGCCGCGGGACAGGTCGTTAACCGGCTTACGCATGCCTTGCAGCATCGGCCCGATGGAAATCAGGTCGGCGGAACGCTGTACCGCTTTATAAGTGGTGTTGCCGGTGTTGAGGTCCGGGAACACGAACACGGTGGCTTTACCGGCAACCGGTGAGTTCGGCGCTTTGGACTGTGCTACGTCGGCCATGATGGCGGCGTCGTACTGCAACGGACCGTCGATCACCAGATCCGGGCGTTTTTCCTGCGCCAGGCGGGTCGCTTCGCGGACTTTATCCACATCGCTGCCGGCGCCGGAGTTACCGGTCGAGTAGGAGATCATCGCTACGCGCGGCTCAATGCCGAAAGCGGCGGCGGAGTCGGCGGACTGAATAGCGATTTCAGCCAGCTGTTCAGCGGTCGGATCCGGGTTGATGGCGCAGTCGCCATAGACCAGAACCTGCTCCGGCAGCAGCATGAAGAACACGGAGGATACCAGCGAGCTGCCCGGTGCGGTTTTGATCAACTGCAACGGCGGACGGATGGTGTTGGCGGTGGTGTGAACGGCGCCGGATACCAGACCGTCTACTTCGCCTTGTTCCAGCATCAGGGTGCCCAGCACCACGTTGTCTTCCAACTGCTCGCGGGCGACCACTTCGGTCATGCCTTTGCTCTTACGCAGTTCGACCAGACGCGGTACATAACGCTCACGAGCTTCGACCGGATCGACGATCTCGATGCCTTTGCCCAGTTCAACGCCCTGCGCAGCGGCTACGCGCTGGATTTCATCCGGGTTGCCCAGCAGCACGCACTGCGCGATGCCGCGTTCGGCACAGATGGCGGCAGCCTTGACGGTACGCGGCTCGTCGCCTTCCGGCAGCACGATGCGTTTGCTTGCCTGACGTGCCAGTTCGGTCAGCTGATAGCGGAAAGCCGGCGGAGACAGGCGGCGTGAGCGTTCAGACGCTGCGGTCAGCGAATCGATCCACTGGGTATCGATATGGCGCGCCACGTATTCCTGTACTTTTTCCACGCGTTCATGGTCGTCGGCCGGCAGTTCCAGGTTGAAGCTCTGCAGGTTCAGCGAGGTCTGCCAGGTGTTGGTATTAACCATGAATACCGGCAGGCCGGTCTGGAAGGCGCGTTCGCACAGCTTGCTGATGGCCGGGTCGATTTCGTAGCCACCGGTCAGCAGCAGGGCGCCGATTTCAACGCCGTTCATGGCGGCCAGACAGGCGGCAACCAGTACGTCCGGACGGTCGGCGGAGGTGACCAGCAGCGAACCCGGACGGAAATGTTCCAGCATATGCGGAATGCTGCGGGCGCAGAAGGTCACCGATTTCACGCGGCGGGTCTGGATGTCGCCGGCGTTGATCACGCGTGCGTTCAGGTGGTTGGCCATGTCGATGGCGCGGGTAGCGATCAGATCGAAGCTCCACGGCACGCAACCCAGAACCGGCAGCGGGCTGTTGGCAAACAGCAGCTTCGGATCGATATTGGCGACGCTGGCTTTGGTGGAATCATCGAAAATTTCGGACAAATCGGGACGGGTGCGACCCTGTTCATCCACCGGTGCGTTCAGCTTGTTGATGATAACGCCGGTGATGTTTTTATTCTTGCTGCCGCCGAAGCTGGAACGGGCAATGTCGATACGTTCTTTCAACTGTGCCGGGGAATCGTTGCCCAGCGCCAGTACGAAGACGATTTCCGCGTTCAGCGTTTTAGCGATTTCATAGTTCAGCGCGTTGGCGAACTGGTGTTTGCGGGTCGGCACCAGACCTTCTACCAGCACGACTTCCGCGTCTTTGGTGTTTTCGTGATAGCGGGCGATGATCTCTTCCAGCAGCACGTCCTGCTGGTTGCTGCTCAGCATCGACTCCACATAGCTCATCGTCAGCGGCTCGGCGGCCGGAATGGCGGAGGTGGCGCGGACGATGGTGGTGGTCTGATCCAGTGCGTTTTCACCGGAACGCGGCTGCGCGATAGGCTTGAATACGCTCAGGCGCACGCCTTTCTGTTCCATGGAACGAATGACACCCAGGCTGACGCTGGTCAGGCCCACGCTGGTGCCAGTAGGAATCAACATGATTGTACGGGACACGGCTTAACCTCTGTTTGCGGTTGCTCGTTGTTCAAAAACGATGCTTCTAAAACAACTCCGTCAGCCGAAGCTGACGGAGTGGGGAGACTTATCAGGCGGTCAGGCGCAGCGCGTCCTGAGCGATGACCAACTCTTCGTTGGTCGGGATAACCAGAGCCGGACGGGCGCCGTCTTTGGCGATGTTGCCGCCTTTGCCGAAACGGGCGGCCAGGTTACGTTCGTGGTCGACTTCGAAGCCTAGCAGACCCAGCTGTTTCAGCGTCAGTTCACGCACCATAGCCGCGTTTTCGCCGATGCCGCCGGTGAAGATTACCGCGTCCAGACGACCTTCCATCAGCGCAGAGTAAGAACCGATGTACTTCGCCAGACGGTGGCAGTACACGTTCATGGCGCGTTTGGCGTCTTCTTTGGTTTCGTAGTTGTCTTCTACATAACGGCAGTCGCTGGTGACTTCAGTCAGACCCAGCAGACCGGATTCTTTGGTCAGCAGCTTGTTGATGCTTTCCACGCTCATGCCCAGGGAATCATGCAGGTGGAAAACCACCGCCGGGTCGATGTCACCGCTACGGGTGCCCATCACCAGACCTTCCAGCGGGGTCAGACCCATGGAGGTATCCACGCACTTGCCGTTGCGGATAGCGGAAACGGAACCGCCGTTGCCCAGGTGGCAGGTGATCACGTTCAGTTCTTCTACCGGCTTGTTCAGGACTTTCGCCGCTTCACGAGAAACGAAGTAGTGGCTGGTACCGTGAGCGCCATAACGGCGGATGTGATGTTCTTTGTATAATTTGTACGGCAGGGCATACAGGTAGGCTTCTTCCGGCATAGTCTGATGGAACGCGGTGTCGAAGACAGCGACGTTCTTGTCTTTCAGGTGCGGGAATTCCTTCAGTGCTTCTTCGATGCCGATCAGATGAGCCGGGTTGTGCAGCGGCGCGAACGGCACGGCATCCTTGATGCCCTGCAACACGTCGGCATTGATCACTGCTGATTGCGTGAATTTTTCGCCGCCGTGGACGATACGATGACCGATTGCTACCAGTTGAGCAGACAGTTCCGGCTTCTGGCTGAGGATGGTGTTAACGATGAAGCTCAGTGCTTCGCTGTGGGCGGCACCGGCACCCAGTTCAGCTTCCTGCTTGCCACCGTCAATTTTCCATTTGATGCGCGCTTCAGGCAGATTGAAACACTCGGCCAGGCCAGACAGGTATTCGTCTCCGTTGACGGCATCAATGATGGCGAACTTCAGGGAAGAACTGCCACAGTTAAGGACCAGTACTAACTTACTCGACATGGAAGTACCTACTTGTTATACATGGTTAAAAAAATGTCACACAACAGCCAGCGTAGCGCAGAAGGCGGTTGACATTTATGATTAACATCATGGCCGGGTGATTTTTCCAGACATGACGGCGGAAAACGCCGATGTAACAACCGCCCGGCAGCGTATGAAACGTCCCGGCCAGGTCACATCGGCGCGGCAAAAACGGCGACAGCAGACACACATGACGTTCGCTACGCGCTGAATCAACAGTGACCGGATTCGCCAGCCGACGCAACGAAACGCTGCCTGAAACAGCGGATGGCTAAACAGCGAGTGCAGAACAACGGTGTCATACGGCTTTTTATCGCAGCCCAAAAGGCTATTTTAGGATACCGATAGCAATCATTAAACACAAAATATATTTTAAGCTTGTCAATTACAGTTGGTGATTTATACAAATTTTTTATTTTTTATATGTGAAGTTGAGGTTGAGCATGACGACGAAACCCTCCGGTAAGACAGGATGGCTACAACTATTCCGTCTGGGCCAGCACTATATGAAAACCTGGCCGACGGACAAGCGTTTGGCGCCGGTGTTTCCTGAAAATCGCGTGGCGCGCGCCACCCGGTTTGCCATTCGTATCATGCCGCCGCTGGCCGTCTTTACCCTGACCTGGCAAATCGCGCTGGGCGGGCAACTGGGGCCGAGCGTGGCTACCGCGCTATTCGCCCTTGGCTTGCCGATGCAGGGATTATGGTGGCTGGGGCGACGTTCGGTCACCCCGTTGCCGCCTTCCTTATTACAGTGGTTTCATGAAATTCGTAATAAGCTGCTGGCGTCGGGAATGGCGCTGGCGCCGGTGGAAGGGCAACCCACTTATCAGATGCTGGCGGACGTGCTGAATCGTGCCTTCAGGCAGCTCGACAAGACGTTCCTGGACGATCTTTGATGTAAACCCGGTTTTTAGCCAAAGACGCTGACATTTTTTCCATTGGATTCTGTTTTAAATCAAGAAACGAACGCCAGCCAGTATGCGATTCTGCTGTCAATATCCCTTTAGCCGGAATCAGATTCAGGAGTGCACCATGGAAATGACTAATGCTCAGAGACTTATCCTGTCCAATCAGTACAAAATGATGTCAATGCTGGATCCCGATAATGCGGAACGTTACCGCCGCCTGCAAACTATCATCGAACGGGGTTATGGGTTGCAAATGCGTGAACTGGATCGTGATTTTGGCGATTTAAACGAAGATGTGTGCCGTACCCTTATTAATATTATGGAAATGCATCATGCGCTGCAGGTTTCCTGGGCCAACCTGAAAGAGAAACCGGACATGGATGAGCGCCGTGTGGCGTTTCTTGGCTTTGATGCCGCTACCGAGGCGCGCTACCTGGGTTACGTGCGCTTTATGGTGCACGTGGAAGGGCGCTATCCCCACTTTGATTCCGGCACGCATGGCTTTAACTCACAGACCAAAATGTGGGATAAATACATCCGCATGCTGGCGATTTGGCAATCCTGCCCGCGTCAGTATCACCTGAGTGCGGTGGAGATCGCGCAAATCATTAATGCCTGATAAGTTCGGGGCCGGTAAATAAAGAAGGGGCTTTCTGTGGAGTGTAAAGGTTTTCTGTTTGATCTTGACGGCACGCTGGTGGATTCACTGCCCGCGGTGGAACGGGCCTGGAGCAACTGGGCAAAAGATCATGATATCGACCCGCAGACGGTTCTGGATTTTATTCATGGCAAGCAGGCCATCACCTCGTTGCGTCATTTTCTGGCTGGCGCCAGTGAAGAGACGATTCAGCGCGAGTTTGTCGCGCTGGAGCAGGTGGAAGCGACCGATACCACCGGTATTGCGGCTATGCCGGGCGCTCAGGCGCTGTTGGTCAGGCTGGACGAGTTGAATATTCCGTGGGCGATCGTGACGTCGGGAACGGTGCCGATTGCGCATGCTCGCCATCGCGCCGCGGGGTTGTCTGCTCCGCGCGAGTTCATCACTGCGGAGCAGGTGGCGCATGGCAAACCGAATCCGGACGCGTATCTGCTGGGCGCGCAGCGGTTGGGGCTGGCTCCTGCCGAGTGCGTGGTGGTCGAGGATGCGCCGGCCGGCGTGCTGTCTGGTCTGGCTGCGGGGTGTAAGGTTGTCGCGGTGAATGCGCCGGCCGACACGCCGCGTCTGGACGAGGTGGATGCCGTATTACATTCCCTTGAGCAATTGCAGATTTCGCGTACAGCGGGTGGCTGGGTCAATATCACCCTGAAATGATGCCCCAAACCGGAGTAAACATGATCAAAACCCTGCTTTGTCAGGGTTTTTTTATGGCATGCTGATTTTCAGCGGTTTCTCCGGGGAATGCGTTTCCAGCTGGAATACCGCCTGATGAATAAGGACTGTTAACGTCAGGAGGAGGCATGTTGAGCAGTTCGCTGGTCTGGGTTGTCATGCTGTTATTGATTGCCATTGCGCTGTTTGCTACCGGCAAACTGCGCATGGATGTGATTGCTTTGCTGGTGATTGTGGCGTTCGTGCTAAGCGGCACGCTGACGCTACAGGAGGCGCTGATCGGTTTCAGCGATCCGAACGTATTCCTGATCGCTGCGCTGTTTGTGATCGGCGAAGGTCTGGTGCGAACCGGGGTGGCCTATCAGGTCGGCGACTGGTTGATGCGCGTGGCCGGGCAGAGTGAAACCCGCATGCTGATTCTGCTGATGTGCACCGTGGCGCTGCTGGGCGCCTTCATGAGTTCGACCGGCGTGGTGGCTATTTTTATTCCGGTAGTACTGAACGTCGCCGCGCGGATGAAAACCACCCCGGCCCGCCTGATGATGCCGCTGGCTTTCGCCGGGTTGATCAGCGGCATGATGACGCTGGTGGCGACCCCACCCAATATGGTGGTCAGCAGTGAGCTGATGCGTACCGGTATGGCCGGGTTCAGCTTTTTTAGCGTCACGCCTATTGGTGTGGTGGTGTTGTTGATCGGTATCGCGTATATGTTGGTGGCCCGTTTTTGGCTGACCACGACGGACAGCGATAACTTCAAGGAAGGGTGGAAACGTAAAACGTTTCGTGACCTGATCCGGGAATATCGACTGACCGGGCGGGCGCGCCGGCTGGCGATCCGCACCGGCTCACCGCTGATTGGTCAGCGCCTGGATGATTTGCAATTACGCCAGCGCTACGGCGCCAACGTGGTGGGGATTGAGCGCTGGCAAAAATTCCGGCGCATTATGGTCAGCGTCAGCGGCAATAGCGAATTGCGCTTGAATGATGTGCTGCTGATCGATATGTCGGCATCAGACGTGGATCTGCGTGAGTTCTGCGCCACCCAGCGCCTGGAACCGATGGTGCTGCGCGGCGAGTATTTCTCCGAACAGGCGCGGGATGTGGGCATGGCTGAAGTGTCGCTGATCCCGGATTCCGGACTGCTGGGCAAAACGTTGCAGGAGGCGTCGTTTCGCAGCCGCTATGGGTTGACGGTGGTGGGCATTCGTCGGGACGGCGAGGCGCTGGAAGGCACGCTGGCTGACGAAGCATTAAAGCTGGGGGATATTTTACTGGTGATTGGCGACTGGAAAAACATCCGCCTGCTGCACCAGCACAAGCACCACTTTATTGTGCTCAACCTGCCGGCGGAAGTGGATGAAGTGGCGCCAGCCAGTAATCAGGCGCCGCATGCGCTGTTTTGTCTGGCGCTGATGGTGGCGATGATGCTTACCGATGAAATCCCCAACGCTATCGCCGCGTTGATCGCCTGCCTGCTAATGGGGCAGTTTCGCTGCATCGACATGGAAAGCGCCTATCGCGCCGTGCACTGGCCGAGCCTGATCCTGATTGTGGGAATGATGCCGTTTGCTCTGGCGTTGCAGCAAACCGGCGGCGTGGCCTTGGCCGTCAAAGGGTTGATGGAAATTGGCGGCGATGCCGGTCCGCATATGATGTTGGTGTGCTTGTTCCTGCTGTGTGCGCTGACGGGCTTGTTTATTTCCAATACGGCGACGGCGGTGCTGATGGCGCCGATCGCCGTGGCGGCGGCGGAGCAGATGCAGGTTTCGCCGTATCCTTTCGCGATGATTATCGCTATTGCCGCTTCCGCTGCGTTTATGACGCCGGTTTCTTCGCCGGTGAATACGCTGGTGCTGGCGCCCGGCGGGTATCGTTTCAGTGATTTTGTTCGGGTTGGGGTGCCGTTCACGCTGTTGGTGATGGCGGTCAGCGTGGTGATGGTGCCGTGGCTGTACCCATTTTGAATGCAAATGTGTGTAAACAGCCTGACTGACCTGCTGTCAGGCTGTGCGCCGCGCTCATTGGTGGCTGACTAAAGCGGCGACTCCTGGCTGATTTCATCCAGCGACAGGCTGAAGCTTGGAATAAACACCGTCATGAAATAATCCATTTCCGGGCTCTGGCGCTGCTGGAGCGTCTTTTCCAGTCGGGCTTTGGCCAGCAAAAATTCGTTATTGCCGGCCGACAGTTCTTCCAGACACTTCAGGTACGCGCAAAGCGCATCCGCCTGTTTCACGATGGCGTGCTCTTCTTCGCTGATATGGGATTCATCAAGCAGCGGGCTGAAATCCTGCTGCAGTTCGGCAGGCAGCATCGCAATCAGGTTCTGGCGGGCAATCTTTTCAATCTTCTTGTATTCGTGGGCAATCTGAGCGTTGTAATACTTGATGGGGGTGGGCATGTCGCCGGTCAGCACTTCACTGGCGTCATGGTACATCGCCAGCAGGGCAATGCGACCAACATTGAGATTGCCATTGAATTTACGGTTTTTGATCACCGCGAGGGCATGAGCGACAAACGCTACCTGCAGGCTGTGCTCGGAGACATTTTCGGTCCGGACATTGCGCATCAGCGGCCAACGGCTAATCAGTTTCAGGCGGGACAAGTGGGCGAAGAAATGACTTTGAACCATAAGTGTCTCTCGGTGTACAGCATTAGGGGTTCATTGTGGCGGCTCCGGCATCAAGAAGCAAATCAGGCCGGGGGGAGCGGGAAAAGGCTCAGGCTGCAGGGGCGCAAACATGCCCGGCGCCAGTGCGGTGCCGGGCGTCATCCTGATTACTGGTGATAACCTTCCAGGAAACGGCCAAATTTGTTGATCGCCATTTCCAGTTCGTCAACACGCGGCAGGGTTACGATACGCAGGTGGTCTGGTTCCGGCCAGTTGAAGGCGGTGCCTTGTACCAGCAGCACCTTTTCCTGCAGCAGCAGGTCCAGTACCAGCTTCTGGTCGTCATGAATGTTGAAGCGTTTGGCGTCAATGCGGGGGAACATATACAGCGCTCCGCTCGGTTTGACACAGGATACGCCGGGAATCTGGTTGATCAGTTCCCAGGCGCGATTACGCTGCTCGTATAGACGTCCGCCAGGATGAATGAATTCGCTGATGCTTTGGTAACCGCCCAGCGCGGTCTGAATAGCATGCTGCATCGGCACGTTGGCGCACAGACGCATCGACGCCAGCATTTCCAGCCCTTCAATATAACCGCGAGCGTGCTTTTTCGGTCCGTTCAGCACCATCCAGCCCTGACGGAACCCGGCCACACGATAGGTTTTGGACAGACCGTTGAAGGTGACGGTTAACAGGTCAGGCGCCAGCGCGGCAATCGAATGGTGCTGAGCGTCATCGTAGAGGATCTTGTCGTAAATCTCGTCGGCGAAAATGATCAAGTTATGCTGGCGGGCAATCTCGACCACTTCCAGCAGCAGTTCTTTGCTGTACACCGCCCCGGTCGGGTTATTGGGGTTGATGATCACGATCCCGCGGGTACGAGGGGTGATTTTACTGCGAATGTCATCCAGATCCGGGAACCAGCCCGACTCTTCGTCACAGCGGTAATGCACCGCATGGCCGCTGGAAAGCGACACGGCCGCGGTCCACAGCGGGTAATCCGGCGCCGGCACCAGCATTTCGTCACCGGTATTCAGCAATGCCTGCATCGACTGGACGATCAGTTCGGAAACGCCGTTGCCGATATAGACGTCTTCCAGCGTCACGTCGCGCATATCGCGAGCCTGATAGTGCTGTACGATGGCCTTGCGGGCGGAATAGAGCCCTTTGGAATCGCAGTAGCCTTGCGCAGTCGGCAGATTGCGGATGACATCCACCAGAATTTCATCCGGCGCATCGAACCCGAAAGGCGCCGGGTTGCCGATGTTCAGTTTGAGTACCTTGTTGCCTTCTTCTTCCAGCCGTTTTGCTTCTTTTAATACCGGACCACGAATATCGTAACAAACGTTTTCCAGTTTTTTCGATTTTTCTATCGGTGACATTTAACAAACCTTTTACAGGATCCTATTCCTGATGAGTAATCGCCTAACCCGCCTAATGTACTCTTCCCGCCGTGTGTTTTGAAGAATCATTACCATGGCTGTGAAGCCGGTTCCAGATAACGCTCAGAGCCAGAGCGACAAATGACACCATTGTTAATGAAGTGTAATTGATCTGTGATGGCGCTTTGGGTTTTTGACCCGAGATTGAGAGCGGGATCTATAAAACAGCCTCTGGTGCCGGTAAATTATCCAGCCGGATCGCATGACGAAGCATTAATCATGTCCAGATGGTGGCCGCAAGGAATAATCTCGGCAGCAATTGAGGTATTTTTTATACCTGATTCAAACGCTGAAACCGGTATCATAAAATGATGGCTGCCGTGAGGGTTATAAAAAAACCATTTTTTAAATACGGTAATGGCAGAAGAGCAAGGAAATGTTTCTCTATGTGGAAATGAAGGGGGCGTATCTTATCCGAAAAAAATAAAACGCAGCCAACTCGCTGATAATAAAAAAATGGAGTTATTTAAACGAATAGTGAAGAAATCAGGGTAAGAATAAAAAAGACAGGGTATATCTCATTGCTCATAAGATAATTCTTTGACTGGAGAAAACCTCCTCGCGTAACTTCATGAAAATTTATGTTACATGTGACATTCTTGCGTGTTATTTAACAAATTTACAAAAATTTATTAATCTTTACATAAAAACTGAGTCAGATGGTGATAGTAACTCACTGTATTAATGGTATTTGCGTGCGAACGGCGCCAGGTTTGGTCTGAGAGCTACTTTTGGGGAAGTGAAAGGATAGTGAAGTGAATTCATCAGGTGGCTTGATGGTTTTTATGATTGAATTAAAACGGGATTTCAAATTGAATAGCGCGATTTAAGAGTTTGCTGATGTTTTAAACGTAATGTCTTTTTCAAGCAAACAGAGAATCAATGATGCACAAAGCATGCGTTAAAAGTGAAAAATAAGAGATGTCGTTTATTTGGGTGAGCGTGTGTCATAACGTAAGCGCAATCAAAATCTTATATCCCTTCATTGTAAATTGCCGGTGAAGTGAGACAGCTGGTTTTTTTTTGATTTTTATTTTATTATCTAAAATAAATAAAAGGGTTCTTTTTGAAAGTCTGATTACGTCATAAGATGCTTAAATAAGGAGGCTGAGGGAAGAGGCGATTCGGACAAAGGAATATACATGGCCTTTTGCCGTAACCGTTCGTCTGCGATACTGTCCGTCTTATATTGTGCGTCCGGCCCTTGCCGGGGCATCAACATCAACACCAGGTATGTTTGTTAAAAATTAAAATAGATAAGTGAAGAACCGTATGACAAATACAAGTCGCCCTGTCCTCAACCTTGATCTCGATCTGTTGAGAACGTTCGTCGCTGTTGCAGATTTGAACACGTTTGCAGCCGCCGCTGTGGCTGTGTGCAGAACACAGTCGGCAGTGAGCCAACAGATGCAGCGTCTGGAGCAGTTGATTGGTAAGGAGCTGTTTGCCCGCCACGGGCGAAACAAGCTGCTGACCGAGCATGGCATCCAGTTCCTTGGATATGCCAGAAAAATCCTGCAATTTAACGATGAGGCCTGCGCCTCTCTGATGTATAGCGATATTCAGGGCACCCTGACTATCGGCGCGTCTGATGACACGGCGGATACCATCCTGCCTTTCATCCTGCAGCGCGTGACTACCGTGTTCCCGAAACTGTCGATCGCCGTCAGTATCAAACGCAGCGCAGAAATGGCGGATATGCTGCAACAGGGGAAAATTGATCTGGTCATTACTACGAGCAACAGCGACGATTTGCCGCATGTGTTGCTACGCACGTCACCGACGTTATGGTATTGCTCGGCCGATTATCAGTACCAGCCGGGAGAGACTGTTTCGCTGGTGGTGCTGGATGAACCGAGCCCGTTCCGCGCGCTGGCGCTGGAGCAACTGACCGCCGCAGGTATTCCGTGGAAGATCTCTTACGTCGCCTCTACGTTGTCTGCGGTGCGTGCGGCGGTAAAAGCCGGTCTTGGGATTACCGTGCGTTCGGTAGAAATGATGAGTCCGGAACTGCGCGTGCTGGGTGAAGAGGAAGGCTTGCCGAAACTGCCTGATACTCGCTATTACCTGTGCAGGAATCCGGATCATGACAACGAGCTGACCAATGCCATTTTCAGCGCTATCGAGTCCGGTACCCGTTCGCATTTGCTGCCGGTCAGCACAGGAACGGAAAACGATACGCGGGAACCGCCGGCAGATGAATCATTAAAAGATATTACCTGAGTACAAACATAGCGGGGTGAAAGGCCCCGCTATGGCTTAGGCTTCCATCCTTCAGTCAGTCTTTGCCATGCTGGTTTTCTCACCACGGTTTGTCCGTTCACTTCTGTGCGTCCGTTTTGTCCCTCTTTGTCTAATGCGCTGTTTGTGTTCTTTTTTTATTAAAACTGCATTTCTATTTTTTTAAAGCCATGTTGACCGAATGAAAAGGTTAATGGTTGAGCAATTGACGCAATTTTTTTACTAACATAAATGAAAAAAGTGTGCCCTGGATCAAAAAATACCCCTATTAACACTATGGGGGAACAGGAATTCTTGCCGAAAATGTTATAGTCACCCTGCCAATAAGGGCTTTGTGTGGGTGGAATCGTTAACGTGAAGCGGTTGACTGACTCGATTTAGTCAACGTGTTACACACAAAATGTTAACGAAACTGCGTGCATGTAAAGTAATGTGCTGTTATTTTTAGTGGCGTTGAAAATAAGGTTACATAACAGGGAATCAGGCCTCATTAAACAGCCGCTTAACCTTATAAGTTGTGGTGTTTTTGTGGCGAAAAATCCTTCCTTTTAATCGATGTGGCGACGAACTGCCGACAAAAGAGCAGGTGTCTGATCACTTTTGATGAGTAAGCAAGAGTATGTCAACAACTACTGAAGTCCTCGCCCATCACTGGGCTTTTGCGCTATTCGTTATCGTTGCTGTAGGTCTCTGCGGCTTTATGCTGCTCGGCGGCTTCCTGTTGGGAGGCAGAGCCCGGGCCAGACACAAAAACATTCCTTATGAATCAGGTATCGATTCCGTTGGCTCCGCGCGGTTGCGCCTCTCCGCCAAGTTTTATCTGGTCGCCATGTTTTTCGTTATTTTCGACGTTGAAGCCCTCTATCTCTACGCCTGGTCCGTATCTATCCGGGAAAGCGGCTGGATAGGCTTCGTCGAGGCCACAATTTTCATTTTGGTGTTGTTGGCTGGTTTGATCTATCTGGTGCGTATCGGCGCGTTGGACTGGACGCCGTCGCGTTCCAAAAGACAAGTCGTGAAATCCAATGTCGTGACTCAGACCACCAACACTCATCAGCAGTAATAGCGAGGCATTTAGAAGATGGATTATACGCTCACCCGCATTGACCCGGACGGTGAGAACGACCGTTACCCCCTCCAGAAGCAAGAGATTGTCAGCGATCCGCTTGAACAGCATGTCAATCGCAGCGTTTTCATGGGCAACCTCGAACAGTCGCTGCACAGCATGGTCAACTGGGGGCGCAGCAATTCCCTGTGGCCTTACAACTTCGGTCTTTCCTGCTGCTACGTGGAAATGGCGACGTCGTTTACTTCGGTGCATGACGTTGCGCGTTTTGGTTCTGAAGTTATCCGCGCCTCACCACGTCAGGCGGATTTCATGGTTGTGGCCGGTACG
Source organism: Dickeya sp. Secpp 1600 (assembly GCF_003049805.1). Lineage (NCBI taxonomy): Bacteria > Pseudomonadati > Pseudomonadota > Gammaproteobacteria > Enterobacterales > Pectobacteriaceae > Dickeya > Dickeya sp. Secpp 1600. Next base: position 3,423,723 of record NZ_CP023484.1, on the reverse strand, counting down.
CCGTTTTTGAAAATGGCGCCGGTCATTCAGCGTTTGTACGACCAGATGCTGGCGCCAAAATGGGTAATTTCCATGGGGGCCTGTGCGAATTCCGGCGGTATGTACGATATTTATTCCGTGGTGCAAGGCGTGGACAAGTTCCTGCCGGTTGATGTGTACATCCCGGGATGCCCGCCGCGTCCGGAAGCCTACATGCAGGCGCTGTTGCTGCTGAAAGAGTCCATCGGTAAGGAGCGCCGCCCTCTGTCATGGGTGGTAGGCGATCAGGGGGTTTACCGCGCCAATATGCAATCCGAGCGCGAACGTAAACGGGGAGAGCGCATTGCGGTAACCAATCTGCGTTCTCCTGATGAGATTTGACCCTGTGAGTGAAGGCTGTAGTGGCTACGTAAGATCACGATAAATTCATATCACGATAAATCGTGTGTAGCCATTATCAGTCACAGAAATAGCACGTTTACTGTGGTGACATATTTATGACAGATTTAACGACGCACGATGTCGCTCTGCCTGCGTGGCAAACCCGTGATCATCTGGATGATCCGGTCGTCAGCGAGCTGTGTAACCGTTTTGGACCGGAAGCATTTACCGTTCAGGCAACCCGCACTGGCCTGCCGGTGGTTTGGGTGAAACGTGAGCAGTTGCTGGACGTAGTGGCTTTTCTGAAAAAACAGCCCAAACCTTATGTGATGCTGCTTGACCTGCATGGCGTGGATGAGCGTCTGCGTACCCATCGCCAGGGCCTGCCGGACGCCGACTTCACCGTTTTCTATCACCTGATTTCGATTGAGCGCAACCGCGATATCATGCTGAAGGTGGCACTGTCGGAAAACGATCTGAACATGCCGACCCTGATCAAACTGTTCCCCAACGCTAACTGGTACGAACGCGAAGTGTGGGACATGTTTGGCATTACCTTCAAAGGGCACCCACACCTGACGCGCATCATGATGCCGCAGACCTGGCAGGGGCATCCGTTGCGTAAGGATTTCCCGGCGCGCGCCACCGAGTTCGATCCCTTCGTGCTGACCAAACAGCGTGAAGACATGGAGATGGAATCCCTGACTTTCAAACCGGAAGAGTGGGGGATGAAGCGCGGTACCGACAACGAAGACTTCATGTTCCTGAACCTGGGGCCGAACCACCCGTCCGCGCATGGTGCTTTCCGTATCATTCTGCAGCTTAACGGCGAAGAGATCGTCGACTGTATTCCGGATATCGGCTATCACCACCGCGGCGCGGAAAAAATGGGTGAACGCCAGTCCTGGCATAGCTATATCCCTTACACCGACCGTATCGAATACCTCGGCGGCTGCGTGAACGAAATGCCGTATGTACTGGCGGTGGAAAAGCTGGCCGGTATCGAGGTGCCTGAGCGCGTGAACGTTATCCGCGTCATGCTGTCCGAACTGTTCCGCATCAATAGCCACCTGCTGTACATCAGTACCTTTATTCAGGACGTCGGCGCGATGACGCCGGTGTTCTTTGCGTTTACCGATCGTCAGAAAATTTACGATCTGGTGGAAGCGATTACCGGCTACCGCATGCATCCGGCCTGGTTCCGTATCGGCGGCGTGGCGCACGATCTGCCGCGCGGCTGGGAACGTTTGCTGCGTGAATTCCTCGACTGGATGCCGGCGCGTCTGGATACCTACATCAAGGCGGCGTTGCAAAACAGCATCCTGAAAGGGCGTTCACAAGGCGTAGCCGCCTATAACGCCAAAGAAGCGCTGGAGTGGGGCGTAACCGGCGCCGGTCTGCGCGCTACCGGCATCGCATTCGACGTGCGTAAATCACGGCCTTATTCCGGTTATGAAAACTTCGACTTTGAAGTACCGGTAGGCGACGGCATCAGCGACTGCTACAGCCGCGTGATGCTGAAAGTGGAAGAGCTGCGTCAGAGTCTGCGTATTCTGGAACAATGCCTGAAAAATATGCCGGAAGGTCCGTTCAAGGCCGACCATCCGCTGACCACGCCGCCGCCGAAAGAGCGTACGCTGCAACACATTGAAACGCTGATTAACCACTTCCTGCAGGTTTCCTGGGGGCCGGTGATGCCTGCTAACGAGTCATTCCAGATGATCGAGGCCACCAAAGGGGTTAACAGTTACTACCTGACCAGTGACGGCAGCACCATGAGCTACCGCACCCGTATCCGCACGCCGAGTTTCCCGCATTTGCAACAGATTCCGTCGGTGATTCGCGGTTGTCTGGTATCCGACCTGATCGTATACCTCGGTAGTATTGATTTTGTCATGTCAGATGTGGACCGCTAATTATGCACGAACATAACAACACTCAGGATTCGATCGATGCTCCGGCGCAGGCCGCCAGCGATGTTTTTGTGTTAAGTGACACAGAGCGCGACGCTATCGAGCATGAAAAACACCACTACGAAGATGCGCGCGCCGCGTCTATTGAAGCGCTGAAGATTGTGCAGAAACACCGTGGCTGGGTGCCGGATGGCGCGATTGACGCCATTGCCGAGGTTCTCGGTATTCCTGCCAGCGACGTGGAAGGCGTGGCGACGTTCTACAGCCAGATTTTCCGTCAGCCGGTCGGGCGCCATGTAATCCGTTACTGCGACAGTGTGGTGTGTCATATCACCGGTTATCAGGGGATCCAGGCGGCGCTGGAAAGAAAGCTGAATATCAAGCCCGGCCAGACTACATTTGACGGCCGCTTTACGCTGCTGCCGACCTGCTGTCTGGGAAACTGCGACAAGGGTCCGACCATGATGATCGACGAGGACACCCACAGTCAGCTGAAGCCTGAAGATATCGATTCGTTACTGGAGCAGTATCAATGAGTAAAAACATTGTTCTGACGGCTGAACAGCATCCCCTGACCTGGCGTCTGCGCGCAGACAAACAGCCGGTGTGGCTGGACGAATACCGCAGCAAGAACGGTTATGCAGGAGCCCAAAAGGCGCTGACCGGCATGGCGCAGGATGAGGTGGTGACTCTGGTCAAGGATGCCGGCCTGCGTGGTCGCGGCGGCGCGGGTTTCTCCACGGGTCTCAAGTGGAGCCTGATGCCGAAAGATGAAAGCATGAATATCCGCTATCTGCTGTGTAACGCGGATGAGATGGAGCCGGGCACTTACAAAGACCGCCTGCTGATGGAGCAGATGCCGCATCTACTGGTGGAAGGTATGCTGATCGGCGCTTATGCGCTGAAAGCCTATCGCGGCTATATCTTCCTGCGCGGCGAATACGTTGAAGCGGCGGCTAATTTGCGTCGTGCTATCGCTGAAGCGACAGAAGCAGGGCTGCTTGGCAAAAACATTATGGGCACCGGCTTTAATTTCGAGCTGTTTGTGCACACCGGCGCCGGTCGCTACATCTGTGGTGAAGAAACGGCGCTGATCAACTCGCTGGAAGGCCGTCGCGCCAACCCGCGCTCTAAACCGCCGTTCCCGGCTTCCGCCGGCGCATGGGGCAAACCCACTTGCGTAAACAACGTGGAAACGCTGTGCAACGTGCCGGCCATCATCGAGCATGGTGTGGAATGGTATCAGGGGCTGTCTGCCGGTAAGAGTAAAGACGCCGGCACCAAGCTGATGGGCTTCTCCGGTCGGGTGAAAAACCCGGGCCTGTGGGAGTTGCCGTTTGGTACCACCGCCCGCGAGATTCTGGAAGATTACGCCGGCGGTATGCGTGATGGTTTGACGCTGAAAGCCTGGCAGCCCGGCGGCGCCGGTACCGACTTCCTGACCGATGCGCATCTGGATCTGCCGATGGATTTCGAAAATATCGGCAAGGCCGGCAGCCGTCTGGGTACGGCGCTGGCGATGGCGGTCGACAATGAAATCAACATGGTATCGCTGACGCGCAATCTGGAAGAGTTCTTCGCCCGTGAGTCTTGCGGCTGGTGTACGCCGTGCCGCGACGGCCTGCCGTGGAGCGTCAAGATTCTGCGCGCACTGGAGCGTGGGGAAGGGCAGCCGGGCGACATTGAAACGCTGGAGCAGCTGTGCCGCTTCCTGGGGCCGGGCAACACCTTCTGCGCTCACGCGCCGGGGGCGGTCGAACCGCTGCAGAGCGCCATTAAATATTTCCGGGACGAATTCGAGGCAGGCATCGCCAGACAGGTTGTCAGTAACGCCAAACCGATTGGCGGCATTCAGCCCAACCTGCTGAAACAGCGCTGGTAATCGCGCAATCCGGCGTGTTGAGCATCACGCCGGGATTAAACGCCGATTCATCCCGCAGACAGAATTTTTGATTAGTGCCCGCCGAGGCGGGCTGTTATGGAAGCATGCTGACTATGGCAACGATTCATGTAGACGGCAAAGAATATGAAGTGGACGGAGCGGATAACCTGCTGCAGGCTTGTCTGTCTCTGGGACTTGATATCCCCTACTTTTGCTGGCACCCGGCGCTGGGGAGCGTCGGTGCTTGTCGCCTGTGTGCGGTCAAGCAGTACCAGAACGCGGAAGATACCCGTGGTCGTCTGGTGATGTCCTGTATGACGCCGGCGTCGAATGGCACCTTTATCGCCATTGACGATGATGAGGCGAAGCAGTTCCGCAAGACGATTGTGGAATTTCTGATGACCAACCATCCGCACGACTGTCCGGTTTGTGAGGAAGGGGGCAACTGTCATCTGCAGGACATGACCGTAATGACGGGCCACAATTTCCGTCGTTACCGTTTCACCAAACGTACACACCATAATCAGGATCTCGGCCCGTTCATCTCCCACGAAATGAACCGCTGTATCGCCTGTTACCGTTGCGTGCGTTATTACAAGGATTACGCCGACGGCAAAGACCTGGGCGTTTACGGCGCGCATGACAACGTCTATTTCGGTCGTCCGGAAGACGGTGTGCTGGAAAGCGAATTTTCCGGCAACCTGGTGGAAGTCTGTCCGACCGGGGTCTTCACCGACAAAACCCATTCCGAGCGTTATAACCGCAAATGGGACATGCAGTTCGCGCCCAGCATTTGCCAGCAGTGCAGCGTGGGTTGCAACACCAGCCCGGGCGAGCGTTATGGCGAATTGCGCCGTATCGAAAACCGCTATAACGGCAGCGTGAACCACTATTTCCTGTGCGACCGCGGCCGTTTTGGTTACGGCTACGTCAACCTGAAAGATCGTCCGCGTCAGCCGCTGCAACGCCGCGGTGATGACTGGATCGCGCTGAACGCCGAGCAGGCGCTGCAGGGCGCCGCCGATGTGCTGCGTCAGGCGAAGAAGGTGATCGGTATTGGTTCGCCGCGCGCCAGCGTGGAAAGCAACTTCGCGTTGCGCGAACTGGTCGGCGCCGGCAACTTCTACACTGGCGTCTCTCAGGCGGAACAACATCGCCTGCAGCTGATGCTGAAAGTGCTGAAAGAGAGCGGGGTGCATACGCCGTCTCTGCGTGAAATCGAAGGCTACGACGCCGTGCTGGTGTTGGGCGAAGATCTGACCCAGACCGGCGCGCGCATTGCGCTGGCGGTGCGTCAGGCGGTGAAAGGTAAAGCCCGTGAAATGGCGGCGGCTCAGAAAGTGGCCGACTGGCAGATTGCGGCGATCCTGAACATCGGTCAGCACGCCAAACACCCGCTGTTCGTCACCAACGTCGACAGCACCCGTCTGGACGATATCGCCGCCTGGAGTTATCGCGCGCCGGTGGCTGAGCAGGCCCGACTCGGTTTTGCGATTGCCCACGCGCTCGACAATGCCGCGCCGGCGGTCAGCGATCTGCCGGCCGATCTCAGCCAGAAAGTGGACGTGATTGTTCAGGCGCTGGCTGGCGCGCGTAAGCCGCTGATTATCTCCGGCACCAACGCAGGCAGCGACGATGTGATCGCCGCCGCCGCCAACGTCGCCAAGGCGCTGAAAGGCCGTGGCTCCGATGTCGGCATTACCTTTGTGGCTGCCTCCGCCAACAGCATGGGCGTAACCATGATGGGCGGCGGTTCGCTGGATGAAGCGCTGTCGCAGCTGGAAACCGGCGAAGCCGACAGCGTGGTGGTGCTGGAAAACGACCTGTATCGTCATGCGCCGGCCGCCCGTGTGGATGCCGCGCTGGCGAAAGCCGCCAACCTGATTGTGCTGGATCATCAACGCACCGCGATCATGGACAAGGCTGGGCTGGTGCTGTCCTCCGCCAGCTTTGCGGAAAGCGACGGTACGCTCGTCAACCAGGAAGGCCGCGCCCAGCGTTTCTTCCAGGTCTATGACCCGACCTACTACGACAGCAAGGTGGTGATGCTGGAAAGCTGGCGCTGGCTGCATTCCCTGTACATCACCTACAACAGCCGTCAGGTGGACTGGACGCAGTTGGACCACGTGATTGACGCTTGCGTTAATGCGTTGCCGCAGTTGGCCGCGATCAAAGGCGCCGCGCCGGATGCCTCCTTCCGCGTCAAGGGCCAGAAACTGGCGCGTGAACCGCATCGTTACAGCGGTCGTACCGCCATGCGCGCCAACATCAGCGTGCATGAGCCGCGTCAGCCGCAGGATAAGGACACCATGTTCACCTTCTCAATGGAAGGGAACAACAGTCCGCTGGCCGAGCGTCAGCAGGTGCCGTTTGCCTGGGCGCCGGGCTGGAACTCGCCGCAGGCGTGGAACAAATTCCAGGATGAAGTGGGCGGACATCTGCGCCACGGCGATCCGGGCGTGCGCCTGATCGAAGCCGGCGACGCTTCGCTGGCGTATTTCAGCCAGATTCCTGCGCCGTTTGCCCCGCAACAAGGGCAGTGGCAGGTTGCGCCTTACTACAACCTGTTCGGCAGTGACGAGCTGTCGCAGCGCTCCGGCGTTATCCAGCAGCGTATGCCGCAGGCTTGCGCGGTAGTGAATCAGGCCGATGCCGCATTGCTGGGCGTCAATGCCGGCGCGTTGCTGGACATCACCTGTGGTGGTCAGACGCTGCGTCTGCCGGTGCGTCTGAGCACTGAGCTGCGTCAGGGCCAGGTTGGTTTGCCGCTGGGCTTCCCGGGGATTGCTCCGGTGCTGGCGGGCGCGACCGTTGAAATGCTGCGGGAGGCTGCGCAATGAGTTGGTTGACTCCGGAAGTACTGGACATTCTGGCCACCGTCGGCAAAGCGATCGTGATTCTGCTGGTCGTGGTGAGCTGCGGCGCGCTCATGAGTATGGGGGAGCGCCGTCTGCTGGCGCTGTTCCAGGGGCGTTACGGGCCTAACCGCGTGGGCTGGGGCGGTTCGCTGCAACTGGTGGCGGACATGCTCAAGATGTTCTTCAAGGAAGACTGGACGCCGCCGTTTGCCGACAAGGTGATTTTCACCCTGGCGCCGGTGATTGCCTTTACTTCGCTGTTGCTGTCGTTCGCCATCGTACCGGTCAGCCCGACCTGGCAGGTGGCCGATCTGAACATTGGGGTGCTGTTCTTCCTGATGATGGCGGGGTTGGCGGTTTATGCCGTGCTGTTCGCCGGCTGGTCCAGTAACAACAAATACTCGCTGCTGGGCGCGGTGCGCGCCTCTGCGCAAACGCTGAGTTATGAAGTGTTCCTTGGGTTGTCCCTGATGGGCGTGGTGGCGCAGGCCGGCTCGTTCAACATGGCCGATATCGTCAATGCGCAGTCCACGGTGTGGAACGTGGTCCCGCAGTTCTTTGGCTTTATTACCTTTGCGATCGCTGGCGTAGCGGTATGTCACCGTCATCCGTTCGACCAGCCGGAAGCCGAGCAGGAACTGGCGGATGGCTACCATATCGAATATGCCGGGATGAAGTTCGGTCTGTTCTTCGTTGGCGAATACATCGGTATCGTAACGGTTTCCGCGTTGATCGTGACCCTGTTCTTCGGTGGCTGGCACGGACCTTTCCTGCCGCCGTTCGTCTGGTTTGCGTTGAAGACGGCGTTTTTCATGATGATGTTCATCCTGATTCGCGCTTCGTTGCCACGTCCGCGTTATGACCAGGTAATGGCATTCGGCTGGCGGGTGTGTCTGCCGCTGACGCTGCTGAACCTGCTGGCGACCGCCGCAGTCATTCTGTACAACGCTTGATAGGGGTGAATAAACCATGACACTGAAAGAACTTTTGATTGGTTTCGGCACCCAGGTACGCAGTATCTGCATGGTGGGTTCCAACGCGTTTAAAAAGCGTGAAACCAAAATGTATCCGGAAGAGCCGGTGAATCCGCCGCCGCGTTTTCGCGGCCGCATTGTGCTGACCCGCGATCCGGACGGACAGGAGCGTTGTGTAGCCTGCAACCTGTGCGCCGTGGCTTGCCCGGTAGGGTGTATCTCCCTGCAGAAGGCGGAAATGAAGGATGGCCGCTGGTATCCGGAGTTTTTCCGCATCAACTTCTCCCGCTGCATTTTCTGCGGCATGTGCGAGGAGGCCTGCCCGACCACGGCTATTCAGCTGACTCCCGATTTCGAAATGGGTGAGTTCAAGCGTCAGGATCTGGTGTACGAAAAAGACGATCTGCTGATCTCGGGGCCGGGTAAATATCCGGAATACAACTTCTACCGGATGGCCGGTATGGCTGTTGATGGGAAAGAGAAGGGCGAAGCCGAAAACGAAGCCAAACCCATTGACGTTAAAGGCCTGCTGCCCTAAGGAGCCAAGCATGGAATTCGCTTTTTATGCGACTGCGATTATTGCGGTACTGGCAACATTGCGTGTCATTACCCATACCAATCCAGTACATGCATTACTTTATCTGATTGTTTCGTTACTGGCGGTGGCCGGTGTGTTCTTCTCGCTGGGGGCGTATTTCGCCGGGGCGCTGGAGATAATCGTTTACGCCGGCGCCATCATGGTGTTGTTCGTCTTCGTGGTGATGATGCTGAACCTCGGCAACTCGGTGGATGAGCAGGAAAAACTGTGGCTGAAACCCAGCGTATGGATAGGGCCGGGCGTGCTGTCCCTGATTCTGCTGGCGGTTATCGTCAAAGGGATTCTTAGCGTCACCGGTCAGAACATCGCGGGCAATATCGTGGATGCCAAAGCGGTCGGCATCAGCCTGTTCGGGCCGTATGTGCTGGCGGTGGAGCTGGCGTCGATGCTGCTGCTGGCGGGTCTGGTGGTGGCTTTCCACATCGGCCGTGAAGACAAGCGCGGAGAGCTGATTGCCAAAGATCAGGATGCCGACAAGAAAATAACGGAGGAACGCGCATGATTCCGCTACAACATGGCTTGCTGCTGGCGGCCATCCTCTTCGTGCTGGGGCTGACCGGGCTGGTGATTCGCCGCAATCTTCTGTTCATGCTGATCTGCCTGGAAATCATGATTAACGCTGCGGCGTTGGCTTTCGTGGTCGCCGGCAGCTATTGGGGGCAACCGGATGGTCAGGTGATGTATATCCTGGCTATTACGCTGGCCGCGGCGGAAGCCAGTATTGGCCTGGCGCTGCTGCTGCAGCTGTATCGTCGCCGTCAGACCCTGAATATTGATACTGTCAGTGAGATGCGCGGATGAACTTACTCTACTTAACAATTCTGTTTCCGCTGATCGGATTCCTGTTGCTGGCCTTCTCTCGCGGGCGCTGGTCGGAAAATGTTTCCGCCACCGTCGGGGTGGGGTCTATTGGGTTGGCTGCGCTGGTGACTGGCGGAGCCGTGGTGGATTTCCTCAGCCAGCAACAGCCTGGTGGGGTGACCTTCTTCAGCCAGCATCTGTGGAGCTGGATGACGGTCGGCAAGTTCGACATCGGCGTCACGCTGGCGCTGGACGGGCTGTCGCTGACCATGTTGTCGGTCGTGACCGGCGTGGGCTTCCTCATCCACCTGTTCGCCTCCTGGTACATGCGCGGTGAAGAGGGTTATTCCCGCTTCTTCGCCTACACCAACCTGTTTATCGCCAGCATGGTGGTGTTGGTGTTGGCGGACAACCTGCTGCTGATGTACCTCGGTTGGGAAGGGGTGGGGCTGTGCAGTTACCTGCTGATCGGTTTCTACTACACCAACCCGAACAACGGCGCCGCGGCGATGAAAGCGTTCATCGTGACCCGCGTGGGCGACGTGTTCCTGGCGTTCGCGCTGTTTATCCTGTACCGCGAGTTGGGGACGCTGAACTTCCGCGATCTGATGGTACTGGCGCCGCAGCATCTGGCCGAAGGTTCTCCGGCGATCACCTGGGCGACGCTGATGCTGTTGGGTGGCGCGGTCGGTAAATCGGCGCAGCTGCCGTTGCAGACCTGGCTGGCGGATGCGATGGCCGGTCCGACGCCGGTTTCCGCGTTGATCCACGCCGCGACCATGGTGACCGCGGGCGTGTATCTGATCGCCCGTACCCACGGCTTGTTCCTGCTGGCGCCGGACGTGCTGAATCTGGTCGCCAATGTGGGCGCCGTCACGCTGTTGCTGGCCGGTTTCGCCGCGCTGGTGCAAACCGATATCAAACGCGTGCTGGCCTACTCGACGATGAGTCAGATTGGTTACATGTTCCTGGCGCTTGGCGTACAGGCGTGGGACGCCGCTATTTTCCACCTGATGACCCATGCGTTCTTCAAGGCGCTGCTGTTCCTGTCGTCCGGTTCGGTGATCCTGGCCTGCCATCACGAGCAGAACATCTTCAAGATGGGCGGTCTGCGTAAAACCATTCCGCTGGTGTATGCCTGCTTCCTGGTGGGCGGCGCGGCGCTGGCGGCGTTGCCGATGGTCACCGCCGGCTTCTTCAGTAAGGATGAAATTCTGGCAGGCGCCTGGGCTAACGGTCACATTAATCTGGTGATTGCCGGTCTGGTGGGGGCGTTCATGACGTCGCTGTACACCTTCCGGATGATTTTTATCGTGTTCCACGGTGAAGCAAAAACCAAGGCCCACGCAGGCAAGGGGATTTCCCATCACCTGCCGTTGCTGGTACTGCTGGTGCTGTCCACCTTTGTCGGCGCTCAGATTGCACTGCCGCTGCACGGCGTACTGCCGGCCACGACCGAGCTTGAGCACGGTCAGGTCATGACGCTGGAAATCGCCTCCGGCGTGGTGGCGATTGCCGGTATTCTGCTGGCGGCCGCGCTGTGGCTGGGCAAACGTCAGTTGGTGACGAGCATCGCCAACAGCGCGCCGGGCCGTTTCTTCTCGACATGGTGGTTCCATGCCTGGGGATTCGACTGGCTGTATGACAAGGTCTTCGTCAAACCGTATCTGGCTATTGCGACGTTGCTGCAGCGTGACCCGCTCAATGCGCTGATGAACATTCCGGCCATCCTGACCCGCTGGGGCAACCGTGCGCTGATCGTCAGCGAAAACGGGCAGGTGCGCTGGTATGTCGCCTCAATGGGGGTCGGCGCCGTGGTGGTGCTGGCGCTGCTGTTGCTGGTCTAAGCGATGCGGTAATGCAGAGGGGCGGGGCGCTCGCTGATGAGTGGCCCCGCAGGCAGCAAGTTTTTCGTTTTCTTTAATTTAGGGACACAAAACGCCATGCTACTACCTTGGCTGATTCTTATCCCCTTTATCGGCGGCCTGCTGTGCTGGCAGCTCGAGCGTTTTGGCACTCGCGTGCCGCGCTGGATCGCGCTGATCTCCATGGGGCTGACACTGGCGCTGTCACTGCAGTTGTGGCTGCAGGGCGGCTTTTCGCTGGCGACACCGACGGGCCTGCCGCAATGGCAGTCGGAGTTCGTGCTGAACTGGATACCGCGCTTTGGTATCTCGATTCACCTGGCGCTTGACGGACTGTCATTGCTGATGGTCGTGCTGACCGGCCTGCTGGGCGTGCTGGCGATCCTCTGTTCCTGGCGTGAGATTCAACGCTATCAGGGCTTCTTCCATCTCAACCTGCTGTGGATTCTCGGCGGTGTGATTGGCGTCTTCCTGTCCATCGACATGTTCCTGTTCTTCTTCTTCTGGGAAATGATGCTGGTGCCGATGTACTTCCTGATCGCTCTGTGGGGACACAAAGGCTCTGATGGCAAGACCCGTATCGCGGCGGCGACCAAGTTCTTTATCTATACGCAGGCCAGCGGTCTGGTGATGCTGATCGCCATTCTGGCGCTGGTGTTTGTACACCATAATGCCACCGGCGAATGGACCTTCGATTATTCCCGTCTGTTGAAAACGCCGATGTCCTACGGTCTGGAATATGCGTTGATGCTGGGCTTCTTTATCGCCTTCGCGGTGAAAATGCCGCTGGTGCCGCTGCATGGCTGGTTGCCGGATGCGCACAGTCAGGCGCCGACCGCCGGTTCGGTCGACCTGGCGGGGATTCTGCTGAAAACCGCCGCCTACGGTCTGTTGCGTTTCAGCCTGCCGCTGTTCCCGAACGCTTCTCACGATTTTGCGCCGATCGCCATGTGGCTGGGTGTCATCGGCATCTTCTACGGCGCCTGGATGGCGTTCAAACAGACCGACATCAAACGTCTTATCGCTTACACCTCGGTGTCGCACATGGGCTTTGTGATGATTGCCATCTATTCCGGCAGTCAACTGGCCTATCAGGGCGCGGTGGTGCAGATGATTGCCCACGGCCTGTCGGCCGCCGGTATGTTCATCATTTGCGGTCAGCTGTATGAACGCCTTCACACTCGCGATTTGCGTCAGATGGGCGGTTTGTGGGGGCGTATTCGCTACTTGCCTGCGCTGTCGCTGTTTTTCGCGGTAGCCACGCTCGGGATGCCGGGTACCGGTAACTTTGTCGGCGAATTCATGATTCTGTTCGGCAGCTACCCGGTGGTGCCGGTGATTACGGTGATTTCCACTTTCGGTCTGGTGTTTGCTTCCGTTTATTCGCTGGTGATGATGCAGCGCGCTTTCTACGGCGCCGCTAAATCGGACACGCCTTTGCAGGCAATGAGCGCGCGCGAACTGTCGCTTATTCTGCTGCTGGTGGTGTTGCTGGTGCTGCTGGGCGTTTATCCGCAGCCGATCCTGGATACGTCCAGCGCGGCGATGGCCAATATCCAGCAATGGTTTACGTCATCGGTTCAGGGTTCAACAATTTCAACGACAGGGCTGTAATTCGCCATGACAATAACTCCTCAACAACTAATCGCGATATCGCCACTGTTAATCGTTGGATTGACAGTCGTGGTTGTGATGCTGTGCATTGCGTGGCGACGCAACCATTTTGTCAACGCTACGCTGACGGTCATCGGCCTGAACATCGCGTTGTTATCGCTGTATCTGGTCGGCCAGGTTGGGCCGACCGATGTCACCCCGTTGATCCGGGTGGACGGATTTTCGATGTTCTATACCGGCCTGGTGCTGGCGGCGAGTCTGGCGACCAGCACGTTCGCCTACCCGTGGCTGGAAGGCTACCCGGACAACAAAGATGAGTTCTATCTGCTGGTGTTGATTGCCGCACTGGGCGGTATTCTGCTGGCGAGCGCCAACCATCTGGCGGCGTTCTTCATCGGCATCGAACTGATCTCCCTGCCGCTGTTCGGTATGGTGGGCTATGCCTTCCGGCAGAAGCGTTCGCTGGAAGCAGCCATCAAATACATGCTGCTGTCCGCCGCTGCGTCCTCGTTCCTGCTGTTCGGTATGGCGCTGGTGTATGCCGATTCCGGCAGCCTGAGCTTCGCCAGCCTTGGCAAGAGCCTGAACGACCACCAGTTGCATGCGCCGCTGTTGTTGGCCGGCCTGGGTATGATGCTGGTCGGGCTGGGCTTCAAGCTGTCGCTGGTGCCGTTCCACCTGTGGACGCCGGATGTGTATCAGGGGGCGCCGGCGCCGGTGTCTACCTTCCTGGCGACCGCCAGTAAGATCGCCATCTTCGGCGCGGTGATGCGTTTGTTCCTGTATGCGCCGCTGGTGGACGCCGAATCGGTGCGCACCACGCTGGGCGTGATCGCTTTCGCGTCGATCCTGTTCGGTAACCTGATGGCGGTGGCGCAGAGCAACATCAAGCGTCTGCTGGGGTACTCGTCCATCGCGCATCTGGGTTACCTGCTGGTGGCGCTGATCGCGGTGCAGACTCAGCAACTGGCGCTGGAAACCATCGGCGTGTATCTGGCCGGTTACCTGTTCAGCAGCCTGGGCGCGTTTGGCGTGGTCAGCCTGATGTCCAGCCCGTATCGGGGTCCGGATGCGGATTCGCTGTTCTCTTACCGCGGTCTGTTCTGGCATAAGCCGATTCTGTCGGCGGTGATGACGGTGATGATGCTGTCGCTGGCGGGTATTCCGATGACGCTGGGCTTCTTCGGCAAATTCTACGTGCTGGCGGTAGGCGTGAATGCCCACCTGTGGTGGCTGAGCGCGGCAGTGGTGGTAGGTAGCGCCATCGGCCTGTATTACTACCTGCGCGTATTGATAAGTCTGTATCTGAGTGCGCCGCAAACCCTGAACCGCGATACGCCGAATAACTGGGCGTTGACCGCGGGTGGCGTTGTGGTACTGATTTCGTCGGTGTTGGTTCTGCTGCTGGGTCTCTACCCGCAGCCGCTGATTTCGCTGGTGCAACTGGCGCAGCCGCTGATGTAATCCCTCGGTATCCCGTACTGAAAGCCGCGAATATCGCGGCTTTTTTATTATTGCGGGTTTATCGCCTTCACCTTCGTGGTTCTGTATCCAAATCCTGCCTCTATTTCTAATTTCCCTTCTTTTGAATCAGTTATCGGGTTTCATTCTGTACGGAAAAATATCGATACAGTGTCTTTTCCGGGTTTAGGAAAATATCTGATTGCCCGAAATGAGCATGCTATTTACTTTCCCCAGACGTTTTCGGTCTGGAAATAATGACAAGATCTTTTTTTATTTACAGTCCTTGTGCAACACGTCGGACTAATAAAGAAGGTTGGTTATTTTATCCATTAAATTCAATAAATAATGAGTTTTATCAGGTCAAGGGGATGATGAGATGGCAACATGTGACAAGGTTGGATACAGAATGACATTCCGGGATGTTTTTATTTTCCTGATGACATTAGTGGTATTTGATAGCCATGCCGATGGTCCGCCGGCAGTAAATGAAAGTACGCAGGATGAAAATAAAGAGGCTGATTTTCTATTTGAAAACCCGCCGCATTTGCAGCGACTGGTCAGGTCGCTATTGCAGAACCATTTTAGCGGGGTACAGGAGGGAAACAGAGAAAAATATTATGAACTGGATGTCGGGTATGTAGACGGAAAAATTTATGATCCGTCGCAAAACCGTTTCCAAAAGGTGCATTTACGGGGCTACACCGGCAGTACGGACAGACAGCCGGTTATTGTGGCGCCGTTTGTGGCGCCGCAGATTGATGTCATGCCTGGCGATACGGTGCGTATTCTGCTCAAGAATAATTTGCCGGTAGATAGCAGCTGCCAGCCGCATCAGATGAATGGTGGCGCGATAGCCCATTCTCATGCCAGCATGGCGCAAACGGCGTCGAAGGATTCACAGCCGTCGTCGAAACTGTTCGATCCGCCTCACTGCTTTAATGGCACCAACCTGCATGCCCACGGCGCCTGGATCAGCCCGGCAGGCAATAGCGACAATGTGCTGTTGTCGGTGAATCCGGGCAACAGTTTCGAATATCAGTACAACTTCTCGCAGGATATTCCGGCCGGCACTCTCTGGTATCACTCACACCGACATGGTTCCACCGCGTTGCAGGTTTCCAGCGGCATGGCGGGAGCACTTATCGTACATGGCAACCGCAAACCTACCGAAGCCTCGAACGGCGATCTGGATACGCTCCTGATCGATCCCGACAGTCAGCAGCCATTTCCCGAGCACACGGTATTGTTTCAACAGATTCAGTACGCCTGTCTGGGGCAGGACGGCAAGCTGAAGCGGGATAAGCAGGGCAATATCAACTGGAATTGCCGCCCGAATGAGACCGGCGTAATTGAAGATTACGATCAGTTCGGCCCCGGTACCTGGCAGGCGTCCGGCCGCTGGACCAGCATCAACGGCGTGGTGTTGCCGACCTTTAAAGCCACGGCCGGGCAGGTAGAGCGCTGGCGGCTGATTCACGCTGGCGTGCGGGAAACCATCAATCTGGAATTCCGCAAGATAAAGCCGGGCCAGAGTCTTAACGAATTGCATCGCAAGGCTTATTTGGGCAATTTACGCCGCCAGGACGTGGGGGCGCTGATTAATGAACTCTGCTCCGGCGAAAAAGTGCCGTTCCAGGTGGTCGCCGCCGATGGCCTAACCATGTCCCACTCGCTGACGGCGGATAAGGTAACGTTGCAACCGGGGTACCGTTACGACCTGCTGGCGATGTTTCCGCAGGCGGGTGGGTATTGCATGATTCAGCCGCAGCAGTCCATGACGGGCAGCATTACCGGTAAGGCTCAGGGCAACAGTTTGCTGGGGTTTGTTTCCGTATCCGGCACGGACAGCATTGCCGTGCAGGACGTTGTGCCTACCTTACGGCAGAAACTGACCTATTCGGCGCAGAAGCTGATGCCGGAAGAGGTGCGTCAGGCGGTTATTCGCGACCTGAATCGTGACGATAACCAGATCTATCTCACCCGGTTCGCGCCGCATACAAGGGATGTGAGTGATGAAGAGATTGCCGGTCAGCCAAAACAGAAAATCGTCTTCTTTGCCGGCGGCACGCAGCCGAATACAAACAATGTCTTCGCTATTGGTCACGATTTTGGCGTTGAGAAAGTTAACGGTGTGTGGTTGCCGAAACACATACAGGCTTATGACCCGAAGCGAATTGACCTGACTTTGCCGCTATGGGCGTCGCAGGAGTGGGAGCTACGTTCGTACAGCGTCAGCCATCCGTTTCATATCCACGTGAATCCGTTCCAGATTATCGCGATTTATGACCCGCAGGGGCGTGACGTCAGTTTGCCCGGTGTCACGGAAGCCGATGGCGACAGCCAGTTCGCCGGCTTGAAAGGGCAGTGGAAAGACACGATTTTCGTCAAAACCAACCTGTTGCCCGGCCAGTTGACGGGTACGCCGCAAAACTATTATCGCGTACTGCTGAGAACTCGCTATCAGCGCTATATCGGCGAATTCGTACTGCATTGCCACATTCTGGACCATGAGGATCAGGGGATGATGGAAAATGTCGAGATTGTGCTGCCGCAAACGCAAAAGGGCCAAACGTCATCAACGAAGTGACCAGGAAGAAATCAGATACAGGAATGAAGAAGACTGCGGGATATTTGCCGGAAGGGAGTGAAAAAACTAAAGCCGCCTCGTCTGGATGATTGGGGCGGCTTTTAGTTTACGGCGCTCATGTTAAAACGGGCTGATGATGGAACCGATACGTTCGCAGTAACTTACGTAGATGTCGCCCAGTTTTTTGAAGAAGCTGATGAATGCGTTCATGTGGTGTCTCCATTATCGTCGTTGAGGTTTTGTGTGATGTTCATCACGGTTTTGATAATAATAGATAAGGAACGCTATTTCAACTTTTTCGTGATGAAAGTCACATTATTTTGAAGGCGATGGCATTGTCGGAGGAATAACAGGCCGCCGTTCTGGCGGCCTGTCAGCGGGCGGAGCCGCGTGCTAGAGAGTAATATGCCCGTTAATCAAGGTGTTGCTGAGGCCGCCAATCCACGGCTGGCCGTCAATGTAGGAAACATTGACCCGGCCGTCCCGGTACAGCATGGTGCCCTGACGTACCCGATAACCGAGCGTGTGGTCCGCCTGCTCCGGCAACGGGCTGTGCTGAATCACTCTGGCAATACAGGCGTTGGCGCTGCCGGTTACCGGATCTTCCACCAGCGCATCATTCATGACAAAGAAGGCCCGTACTTCGTAATCGGCGGGACCGGCGTGGTCATGCGGGCCGTAAATCGCTACGCCGTCGGTCTGTCCGAGTTGCTGCAATCGTTGTAGATGCGCGGCGTCCGGGCGCGCCTCCAGACAGGCGCGCGCGCTTTCCATCCGCACCGTCAGCCAGCGGATACCCATCTGCACGTTGACGGGACGATGATTCGGATGACGCAGATGGCTTCCGATGGCGCTGTCGAGCAACGCGTCATACTGAGGATCGAGCTCAGTCATCGTGACGTCCGGCGCGCGAAAGGCGAGCTGGCCGTTATCGCCGATAGCCACCGGCACCAGCCCGACGCCGCATTGCTGGATCACCTGATGCGGCACATGCGGCGTCAGGCCGGATTCTAGTAACGCGTGCGCGGTTCCCAGCGTCGGATGCCCGGCGAACGGCAATTCTGCCGACGGGGTGAAAATACGCACCCGATAATCAGCCAGCGGATCGTCCGGCGGCAGCACAAAGGTGGTTTCCGACAAATTAGTCCAGCGGGCGATGGCCTGCATCTGTTCATCGCTGAGGCCGTCGGCGTCGAGAATGACGGCCAGCGGATTGCCTTTGGCGGGATGATGGCTGAACACATCGACCTGTTTAAAACGGCGTGATGACGGCATCTGATCTTTCCTTCTGCGATCGGGAGCAGAGCTCATTATGTACGGTTAACAAGATGTTGTCGTGTCTGTCGTCAGGCGTGATCGCACGCTGATGTCGCTGCGGCGGGCATCAAATCCGCGCCTGATTAAAAAACGTTCAATAATCGCCGGGATTCTGTGTTTCGCTTGTGGCATAATGCGCGCCAAATCACATTCCGAATCGAGTAAGTGCTGTGCTGGTAACCAATAATATTACGATGCAATTCGGCAGTAAGCCGTTGTTTGAAAACATTTCTGTCAAATTTGGCGGCGGTAACCGCTATGGATTGATCGGCGCTAACGGCTGCGGCAAATCCACATTCATGAAGATCCTCGGCGGCGATCTGGCGCCGAGCGCAGGCAATGTCGCCATCGACCCGAATGAGCGTATCGGCAAACTGCGTCAGGATCAGTTCGCGTTTGAGCAATACAGCGTGCTGGATACGGTGATCATGGGGCACGCCGAACTGTGGGAAGTCAAAGAAGAACGCGACCGTATTTATGCGCTGAGTGAAATGAGCGAGGAAGATGGCTATCGGGTCGCGGATCTGGAAGTCAAATACGGCGAAATGGATGGTTACAGCGCTGAATCGCGCGCCGGCGAACTGCTGCTGGGCGTGGGGATCCCGCTGGAGCAACATTACGGGCCGATGAGCGAAGTGGCGCCAGGCTGGAAGCTGCGTGTCTTGTTGGCGCAGGCGCTGTTTTCCAATCCGGATATTCTGCTGCTGGATGAACCGACCAACAACCTGGACATCGATACCATCCGCTGGCTGGAGCAGGTGCTGAACGAGCGCAACAGCACCATGATCATCATTTCCCATGACCGTCACTTCCTGAACATGGTCTGCACTCATATGGCGGACCTGGATTACGGCGAATTGCGTATCTATCCCGGCAACTACGACGAGTACATGACGGCGGCGACGCAAGCGCGCGAGCGTCTGCTGGCGGACAACGCCAAGAAGAAGGCGCAGATTGCCGAACTGCAGTCGTTTGTCAGCCGCTTTAGCGCCAACGCGTCCAAATCGCGTCAGGCGACTTCCCGCGCCCGTCAGATAGATAAAATCCAGCTGGAGGAAGTGAAAGCGTCCAGCCGTCAGAACCCGTTCATCCGTTTCGAACAGGACAAGAAACTGTTCCGTAACGCGCTGGAAATCGACGGGCTGACCAAAGGCTTTGATAACGGTCCGCTGTTCAGCCAGTTGAAAATGCTGGTGGAAGTGGGGGAGAAGGTGGCGATTCTCGGTACTAACGGGATCGGCAAATCCACCCTGCTGAAAACGCTGGTTGGTGAACTGACGCCGGAATCCGGCATGGCCAAATGGTCGGAAAACGTCCGTATCGGTTACTACGCGCAGGATCACGAGTACGAGTTTGATGGCGATCTCACCGTGTTTGACTGGATGAGCCAGTGGAAGCAGGAGAATGACGACGAGCAGGCGGTGCGTAGCGTGCTGGGGCGTCTGCTGTTTTCTCAGGACGACATCCGTAAAAAGGTCAAGGTGCTGTCCGGGGGCGAAAAAGGGCGGATGCTGTTCGGTAAGCTGATGATGGAAAAACCGAACGTTCTGGTGATGGACGAACCGACCAACCACCTGGATATGGAATCCATCGAGTCGCTGAACATGTCGCTGGAGATGTATCAGGGCACGCTGCTGTTTGTGTCTCACGACCGTGAATTCGTCAGCTCGCTGGCGACCCGCATTGTGGAAATCACCCCGGGTAAAGTGATCGATTTCAGCGGCAACTACGAAGATTATCTGCGCAGCCGCGGAATCCAATAACGTTTTGCCTTTCGGAAAAAAGCAGCCGCTCGTCGGCTGCTTTTTTTATTGCCCGAAATGTTAAAAAGACGGCGAACTGAAATCGGGCGCGGCGAGGGAGAAATAATGCTGGGTAAAAAACAACCGCAGCCTGCGCTTTTATCTTTCGTTTAGGCAGAGACATTATCCTGCAATCATACTTTTAAAAGTAAAGTATCTAAAATAATTGAATTGACTGATGAGCAGATGATGAATGTAAACGGATGGCGGGAAAATAAAATCATCTTTAAGTTAATTTGAGGTAAAATCATTTAAAATCAATATGATAATAATTTTATTATAACTGATATAAGTCGCTGTTAAATCGATTAAGCTATTGTGGATCACAAAAAAATTATCCGTTTGTTACGCATTGAGATATTTTCTCATTTAATCTGACATGCCGTGCTTTTAAAAAAGAAATGTCGCGGAGAGCCTCACAGAAGACGTACAAATAAAATGGTTATTCCCCGGCCGATTGATAGAGATCAAATCGGTGACGTTATTCTCCTCATTATTCTATGCCGACACGTAAATGTGTTACTTCGACCTGGCTACAGGAGAATAATAAAGAATGAATGGGGAAAATATGATGCTTTCCCATCACGGCATCAATCGCCGTGATTTTATGAAGCTATGTGCAGCACTTGCCGCCACCATGGGGTTGAAAGAGGCCGCCGCCGCAGATATGGCCCAGTCACTGACGTCTCCCCAGCGTCCGCCGGTGATCTGGATTGGCGCGCAGGAATGTACCGGGTGTACGGAATCCCTGCTGCGCGCCACCCACCCGACCATTGAAAACCTGCTGCTGAATACCATCTCGCTGGAATACCACGAAGTCCTCTCCGCCGCATTCGGCGAGCAGGCGGAAGAAAACAAACACCGCGCCATCGAGCAGTACAAAGGCAAATACGTACTGGTGGTGGATGGCTCCATCCCGCTGAAGGATGGCGGCATCTACTGCATGGTGGCCGGCAAGCCGATCGTCGAGCATATCCGCGCCGCCGCCGAGCATGCCGCAGCGATCGTCGCCATCGGTTCCTGTTCCGCCTGGGGCGGGGTGCCGGCCAGCGGTTCCAACCCGACCGGCGCCGCCAGCTTGCAGGACGTGCTGCCGGGCAAAACCGTTATCAATATTCCCGGTTGTCCGCCTAACCCGCACAACTTCCTGGCGACCGTGGCGCACATCATCACTTATCAGCGCGCGCCGGCGCTCGACAGCCAGAACCGTCCCACCTTCGCCTATGCCCGACTGATCCACGAAAACTGCGAGCGTCGCCCGCATTTCGACGCCGGCCGCTTCGCCAAAGAGTTTGGCGATGAAGGACATCGGCAGGGGTGGTGCCTCTACCATCTGGGTTGCAAGGGGCCGGAAACCTACGGCAACTGCCCGACGCTGGAGTTTTGCGACGTGGGCGGCGGCATCTGGCCGGTGGGGATTGGTCACCCGTGTTATGGCTGCAACGAGCAAGGCATCGGGTTCACCAAGGGCATTTTCCAGTTGGCCAACGTGGAAAACCCGACGCCGCGCGTTGAGAAACCGGCGGTCACCAGCCCGGAAGGCGGCAACAGTTCCGCTACGGCCACGGGGCTTATCGGCGGCGTGCTGGGGGCGGTGGCGGGCGTCAGCCTGATGGCGGTGCGTGAACTGGGCCGTCAGCAAAAACAGCAGGACGCCGGCAACGCATCCCGGGAGGGTTAAGCCGTGAACAGACGCAATTTTTTCAAGCTGGCTTCCGCCGGGGCGTTGCTGGCGGGCACGCCGCTGGCGACTGAAGCGGCGGCCACCAACCGGCCGCCAATTCCCGGTTCGCTCGGCATGCTGTACGACTCCACGCTGTGTGTGGGCTGTCAGGCGTGCGTGAGCAAATGCCAGCAGGTCAATAAGCTGGACTATAAGCCGGATAGCTCGGTCTACAGCGGCGGCGCGGCGACCTGGTCCAACAACGACAAGCTCAGTCCCTATACCAACAACATCATTCAGGTATGGCGCAGCGGCGACGGCAAAAACAAGGATCAGGTACAAGACGGCTACGCCTACATCAAGAAGCAGTGCATGCACTGCGTCGACCCCAACTGCGTGTCGGTGTGCCCGGTTTCGGCGCTGAAGAAAGACCCGAAAACCGGCGTGGTGCATTACGACGCCAGCGTCTGTACCGGCTGCCGTTACTGCATGGTGGCCTGCCCGTTCAATGTGCCGAAGTACGACTATGAAAACCCGCTCGGCAAGCTGC
Source organism: Dickeya sp. Secpp 1600 (assembly GCF_003049805.1). NCBI lineage: Bacteria > Pseudomonadati > Pseudomonadota > Gammaproteobacteria > Enterobacterales > Pectobacteriaceae > Dickeya > Dickeya sp. Secpp 1600. The sequence continues at coordinate 3,401,475 of NZ_CP023484.1, read as the reverse complement.
ATAAATGCGAGCTGTGCAACCAGCCGGAACTGGCGCGGCTTGATAAGGGCGGCATGCCGGGGTGCGTAGAGGTTTGTCCGACCGGCGCGGTGATTTACGGCACCCGCGAGCAGTTGCTGGATGAGGCGAAACGTCGGCTGGCGCTCAAGCCGGGCGACGAGTACGCCTATCCGCGCCAGACGCTGAGTAGTAAAGACGCCTACCTGCACACCGTGCCGACTTACGAGCGTTATGTGTATGGCGAGAACGAAGCGGGCGGCACGCAGGTGCTGGTGCTGGCCGGGGTGCCGTACCAGAACCTGGAGATGCCGACGCTGGATTCGCTGTCTACCGGCGCGCGTTCGGAGCACATCCAGCATACCTTGTACAAGGGGATGGTGCTGCCGCTGGCGGTGCTGGCCGGGTTGTCGGTGCTGGTGCATCGCAATACCCGCGCCGAGCGGGAAGAGACGCACGACTCACAGGAGAAACCTCATGACGGCGCATAAAGCAAGTCCGTTGGGCGGGCGGCTGGTGAGCTGGCCCGTAATGCTGCTGGCTCCGCTGGTGGCGATTTGCGCGATCCTGATCGTGAAACGTCTGTTTCTGGGGATCGGCTCGGTGGCGGATCTGAACGGCGGCTACCCGTGGGGGATCTGGATCGCCTTCGACCTGCTGGTCGGCACCGGTTTAGCCTGCGGCGGCTGGGCGCTGGCCTGGGCGGTGTACGTGTTCAATCGCGGCGAATACCACCCGCTGGTGCGCCCGGCGCTGCTCGCCAGCCTGTTCGGCTATTCGCTGGGCGGGTTGTCGATCACCATCGACGTTGGGCGTTACTGGAACCTGCCGTACTTCTACATTCCCGGCTACTTCAATACCAACTCGGTGCTGTTCGAAACCGCGGTGTGCATGACCATCTACATCGGGGTGATGGCGCTGGAGTTCGCGCCGGTGGTGCTGGAACGCTTCGGCTGGAAAGTGTCGTTGAAACGGCTCAACAAGGTGATGTTTTTCATCATTGCGCTGGGAGCGCTGCTGCCTACCATGCACCAGTCGTCGATGGGGTCGTTGATGATCGCCGCCGGCTATAAGGTGCATCCACTGTGGCAGAGCTATGAACTGCTGCCGCTGTTGTCGCTGCTGACTGCGTTCATCATGGGCTTCTCGATTGTGATTTTCGAAGGCTCGCTGGTGCAGGCCGGGCTGAAAGGACGCGGGCCGGACGAACAGGCGTTGTTTCGCAAGCTGACTGGGCTGGCCCACGTGCTGGTGCTGCTGTTTGTGGTGCTGCGCTTCGGCGAGATCGTCTGGCACCAGAAAACCGCGCTGCTGTTCGCCGGCGACCGGTTTTCGGTCATGTTCTGGTGCGAAGCCGGTCTGATGCTGCTGCCGCTGGTTCTTCTGCGGCTGAAACGTTGCCGTCAGGACGCCCGCTGGCTGTTCGTCAGCGCGCTCAGCATGCTGTTCGGCGCCGCCCTGTGGCGACTGAGTTACTCGCTGCTGGCGTTCAATCCGGGCAACGGCTACCACTACTTCCCCAAAGCGCAGGAGATCCTGATTTCCATTGGCTTCGTCGCCATTGAGGTCTGCGCCTACATCTTGTTAATCCGCCTGCTGCCGGTACTGCCCGCGCTGAAAGGCGAACATACGCATCATCAGGCTGAGGTAAAGCATGAGCCAACGCATCACCATTGATCCCATTACCCGTATCGAAGGGCATCTGCGCATTGATTGCGAAATTGAAAACGGCAAGGTCACCAAAGCCTGGTCATCCGGCACCATGTGGCGCGGTATGGAAGAGATCGTCAAAGGGCGCGACCCGCGCGATGCCTGGATGATCGTGCAGCGTATCTGCGGCGTGTGCACCACGGTGCACGCTATCGCCTCGGTGCGCGCGGTGGAGAACGCGCTCGGTCTGAACGTGCCGGTCAACGCCCAGTATATCCGCAACCTGATTCTGGCGGCGCACAGCATCCACGACCATATCGTGCATTTCTATCAACTGTCGGCGCTCGACTGGGTGGATGTGACCTCGGCGCTGAAAGCCGATCCGCAGAAAGCGGCGGCGCTGCTCAAAGGGCTGTCCGACTGGCCGCTGAATACCGCCGCCGAGTTCACCAAAGTGCAGCAGAAACTCAAAGATCTGGTAGCCAGCGGTCAACTGGGAATTTTCGCCAACGGCTACTGGGGCCACCCGGCGATGTCGCTGCCGCCGGAGGTGAACCTGATCGCCGTCGCCCACTATCTGCAGGCGCTGGAATGTCAGCGCGACGCCAACCGTATCGTGGCGATTCTGGGCGGCAAATCGCCGCACATCCAGAATCTGGCGGTCGGCGGCGTGGCGAACCCGATCAATCTGGACGCGCCGAGCGTGCTCAACCTGGAACGGTTGATGTACGTGAAAAGCTTTATCGATCGGCTGGGCGATTTTATCGAGCAGGTCTACAAGGTGGACTGCGCGGTGATTGCCGCTCACTACCCGCAGTGGCTGACGCTGGGACGCGGCGCCGATCACTACCTGAGCGTGCCGGAACTGCCGACCGACAACAAAAACGGCAGTTTCCTGCTGGCGGGCGGGTATATCGAAAACAGCGACCTGTCGCGCTACCGACCGATCACCAGCCACAGTGACAAGTTCCTGATCGACGGCATCCGCGAGAGCGGCAAGCACGCCTGGTATCAGGACGATCAGCCGCTGGCGCCGTGGGAAGGGTTGACCCGTCCTAACTACACCGGCTGGCATGAAGACGGCAAGTACTCGTGGGTGAAATCGCCGACTTTCTACGGCAAAACCGTAGAAGTAGGGCCGCTGGCCTGGCTGCTGTGCGGTCTGGCCGCGAAGCATAAAGACACGCTGGTGCATTTCGATCAGGTAAAAGCCGCTTATAAAGCGCTCAGCGGCCATCAACTGGAAGAGAAACACCTGCACTCCACGCTGGGCCGGGTGATTGGCCGTACCGTGCACTGCTGCGTGCTGAAAGATACGTTGGCGCAGCAGTGGCAGGCGCTGGTCGACAACATCGGCAAAGGCGATCACCAGACCTTCATCAAACCGGATCTGTCGCCGGACACCGAATTTCACGGCGTGGGCTTCGGGGAGATGCCGCGCGGCATGCTGTCGCATTGGATCGTGTTCAAAAACGGCAAGATCACCAATTATCAGGCGGTAGTGCCGTCCACCTGGACCTCCTGCCCGCGCAACGGCGACGACAAGCCCGGCCCGTACGAGCAGTCGCTGGTGGGCACGCCGGTGGCCGACCCGCACAAGCCGCTGGAAGTGGTGCGTACCATCCACTCCTTCGACCCGTGCATGTCCTGCGCGGTGCATGTAGTGGATACCGTCAACGGCAATGAAGTAACCCGGGTGAAGGTGCTGTGATGAACATACTGGTGCTGGGGATCGGCAATATCCTGCTGAGTGACGAAGGGGTTGGGGTGCGGCTGGTGGAACGGCTGGAGCAGCGGTTCGACTGCACGCCCGCCATTGAGGTGGTGGACGGCGGCACCTGTGGTATGGAGCTGATGGAATGCATGGCCGGGCGCGATCACCTGATCGTGGCCGACGCCGTGCTCACCGGTCAGGCGCCGGGCAGCGTGACGGTGCTGCGCGACCGCGAGGTGCCGGCGCTGTTTACCCGCAAGATCTCCCCGCACCAGTTGGGGCTGGCCGATGTGCTGATGGCGCTGCAACTGACCGGCGAATTTCCCCGCCAGCTAACGCTGGTGGGGGTGGAGCCGGAAGCGCTCGATTCCGGCATCGGCCTGTCCGATACCGTTACCCGCGCGCTGGAACCGGCGTTGCGGCATATCATCGCCGCGCTGCGCCAGAGCGGCGTTGCGGTAACCGAGAAGAGCGCGCAGGAGGTGTGTGGTGACTGACATTTTTTCCGCGTCGCCACTCGGCGGCAGTAATAATCCGCCCGCAATACCCGGTGAGCGCAAAGAATTGGACTGGATTGCGGGGCATGATCAGAGTCCAGTGGCCTGGCTGGAGGCCGAGTTCGGCCGTATCGCGCAAGAGCGGATGCGGCTGTTGCCGTTTTATCGCGATGGCATTCCGGTGCGGGCCTGTGGGTTTACCCTGTTTGAACAGCAGTGGTTCGGTTGCCTGTTGACGCCGTGGATGATCAGCCTGCTGGTGTTGCCGGGACCGGGGCAGCAGTGGCCCCGGCGTGAGGTTTCCACCCGGCTGGCGCTGGAGCTGCCCTGCGGCAGCGTGAAATTTGTCGTGAGCGAGAGTGACGACGGACAGCAGTACCTGTCCTGCTCGCTGATGTCGCCGCTGGACTCGGCGCTTGGCGCCGGGCAGGCGCTGCAACTGGCGCAGCAAAGCGCGTGTATGGCGCTGTCGTTGCCGGTGCGTGACGCCGACGCTCCCGCAAACCTCAGCCGTCGTGCGCTGTTCAGTCGTTACCGGAGTTAGCGGCATGCATGAAATTTCCATGTGCTACAACGCGCTGGAGTTGATTGAGCAGCAGGCGCGTCAGCATGGCGCCCGGCGGGTGACCGGCGTCTGGCTGGAGATCGGCGCGCTGTCCTGCATCGAAGAGAGCGCGTTGCGGTTCTGTTTTGAATCGGTTTGTCGTCAAACGCTGGCGGAAGGCTGCCAGTTGCATCTGGCAGTGCGCCCGGCGCAGGCCTGGTGCTGGCAGTGTAGCCAGGCGGTAGAGGTAGCCGACCACGACAGCGGCTGCCCGCATTGCGGCAGTCATAGCCTGCGGGTCGAGAGCGGCGACAGCCTGCAACTGAAGCAACTGGCGATTGAATAACACGCCGTCGCCATGCCGGCGTGCAATCAGTAAAAAACGGTCTGGTTGACCGGAGGAGTCGTATCAATGTGTACCACATGCGGTTGTGGCGAGGGAGAGCGTCGAATCGAAGGCGATGAGCCGACCCATTCACACGACCATCCCCATACGCACGATCACCACCACGAACATAGCCACAGTCATGACCATGTCCACTCGCATCCCCATGAACACCATCACGATGGGCATCACCATGAACATGACCATCACCATGACGATGCGTCGGTCGCGCCTGGCGTGATCATTCATCATCACCACTACTACTATCACCACGGCGATGTGCATCACCATTATCACGGCGCGTCACGCCCGCTGGCGTTGCGTCGTGCGCATGATCACTCACACTCTCATGATGAGCACTCGCATGCTCATCATGAACACGCCCAGCCGGAAGCGCGCTTTCAACCGGTGGAACAAGAGCAGCATCTGCACTATGGGCAAGGGGCGGCCGGCACCCATGCGCCGGGCATTGGTCAGCAGCGCCTGTTGCAGATCGAGATGGATGTGCTGAGCAAAAACAATCAACTGGCGGCGCACAACCGCGAGCATTTCGACGCCGATCGGATTCTGGCGTTGAATCTGGTGTCCAGCCCCGGCTCCGGTAAAACCACCTTGTTGACCAGCACGCTGCATTTGCTGCGTGAACAGGTGCCGTGCGCGGTGATTGAAGGCGACCAGCAGACCACCAACGACGCCGAGCGTATCCGTGCTACCGGCGTCCCGGCGATTCAGGTCAACACCGGCAAAGGATGCCATCTGGATGCGCAAATGGTGCATGACGCCATGCATCGGCTGCAACTGCCGGCGCACAGCCTGCTGTTTATCGAGAACGTCGGCAATCTGGTGTGTCCGGCCGGTTTCGATCTGGGCGAACGTCACAAGATAGCGGTGCTGTCGGTGACCGAAGGGGAAGACAAGCCGCTCAAATACCCGCATATGTTTGCCGCCGCTTCGTTGATGGTCATCAACAAGATCGACCTGCTGCCGTATCTGGATTTTGATCTGGAAGCCTGTGTCGCCAATGCGCGCCGCGTCAATCCGCATATCGAGGTGATTGCGCTGTCCGCCCGCACCGGCGAGGGGATGGAGGCATGGCTGGCCTGGCTGGAAGCACAGTTGCTGGGAACCGAGTTGGCGAAAACGCCCTCACAACCGTCGCTGTTATCAGGAGCCTAATCATGTGCCTGGGCGTTCCCGGAAAAGTGGTCGCGGTTGGGCCGGATCTGCATTACCCGGCGCGGGTGGATGTCTGCGGCGTACAGCGCGAGGTGAACATCGCGCTGGTATGCGAGGGTGACCCGGCGGCGCTGGTGGGGCAGTGGGTGCTGGTGCACGTCGGCTTCGCCATGAGCCTGCTGGACGAGCAGGAGGCGCAGGAGACGCTGGCGGCGTTGCAATCCATGCAGGCGGTCGGGCTGGAACTGGATGAAGTACGGCAAACCGGAGCCATTTATGCAGTACGTTGATGAATTTCGCGATCCTGAGCTGGCGAAAGCGTTGTTGCAGCGCATTCAGGCGCTGGTCGACGCGATGCCGCAACTGAAAACGCGCCCGTTGCAGTTGATGGAAGTGTGCGGCGGACATACCCACGCTATTTTCAAGTTTGGCATCGACCGATTATTGCCGCCGGAAATCGAGTTTGTACACGGGCCGGGCTGCCCGGTGTGCGTGTTGCCGATGGGGCGGATTGACGCTTGTCTGGAGATCGCCGCCCGTCCGGAGGTGATTTTCTGCACCTTCGGCGACGCCATGCGGGTGCCGGGCCGCAACGGGTCGTTGCAGGATGCTCGCCGCCACGGCGCTGATGTGCGGGTAGTCTACTCGCCGCTGGACGCGCTGGCGCTGGCGGAACAGTTTCCTGATCGGCAGGTGGTGTTTTTCGGGCTGGGGTTCGAAACCACCATGCCGAGCACCGCGCTGACGCTGCAACAGGCCAAACGCCGCGGTATCCGTAATTTTTCGCTGTTCTGCCAGCACATCACCATTATCCCGACGTTGAAAAGCCTGCTGGAACAACCGGATCTACGTATCGACGGCTTTCTGGCGCCGGGGCACGTCAGCATGGTGATTGGCGCTTATCCCTATCAGCCGTTGTGCGAGCAGTTTCACAAGCCGTTTGTGGTCACCGGTTTCGAGCCGCTGGATATTCTGCAGGCGCTGCTGATGCTGGTGCAGCAACTGCACGACGAGCGCTGCGAGGTGGAAAACCAGTACCGCCGCATCGTGCCGGACAGCGGCAACACGCTGGCGCAGCAGGCGATGGCGGAGGTGTTCGAAACCAAAGCCAGCAGCGAGTGGCGCGGGTTGGGGGAAATCGCCGATTCCGGCATGCAACTGCGGGCGGAATACGCCGAATTCGACGCCGAGCGCCGCTTCAATCCGCAGCAACAGCAGGTGGCGGACGAGCCGCTGTCGCGCTGCGGCGAGGTGCTCACCGGGCGTTGCAAACCGGGCGACTGCCCGCTGTTCGGCCAGCGCTGCACGCCGCAAAACGCCATCGGCGCGCTAATGGTGTCCTCGGAAGGCGCTTGCGCCGCTTATTATCAGTATCGCCGGGAGTGCGCCTGATGAAGAACACGTTATTACCCAAAGAGATTACCCTGGCGCACGGCAGCGGCGGGCAGGCGATGCAGCAACTGATCGAAGGATTGTTTCTGCAGGCGTTTGATAATCCGTTGCTGGCGGAGCGCGAGGATCAGGCGCGTTTGCCGCTGGCCGCATTAAGCGAGCAGGGCGACCGGCTGGCGTTCACCACCGACAGCTACGTCATCGATCCGATCGAGTTTCCCGGCGGCGACATCGGCAAACTGGCGGTGTGCGGCACGGTTAACGATCTGGCGGTGAGCGGCGCGCTGCCGCGTTATCTCTCCTGCGGCTTTATTCTGGAAGAAGGGCTGGCGGGTGAGACGTTGCTGCGTCTTGTCACCTCAATGGCGCAGACCGCCCGCGACGCCGGGATCCAGATCGTTACCGGCGATACTAAAGTGGTGCCGCGCGGCGCGGCGGACAAAATTTTCATCAATACCGCCGGTATCGGCGTGATTCCTCACCACCTGCGTTGGGGTACTGGCGAAATCCGTCCCGGCGACCGTCTTATCGTCAGCGGCACGCTGGGGGATCATGGCGCCACTATCCTGAATCTGCGTGAGAAGCTGGGGCTGGAAGCGGAGCTGACCAGCGATTGCGCAGTACTGACGCCGCTGATTGCGCCGCTGCGTCAGATTGACGGCGTTCGCGCCCTGCGTGACGCCACCCGCGGCGGGGTGACGGCGATCCTGCATGAATTCGCGCAGGCCAGCGGCTGTGGTATGGAAGTGCAGGAGAGCGCCTTGCCGGTCAAACCGGCGGTGCGCGGCATCTGCGAACTGCTGGGGCTGGAGGCGCTGAATTTCGCCAACGAAGGCAAACTGGTGCTGGCGGTGTCGCCGGAGGCGGAAAACCGGGTGCTGGACGCCTTGCGGTCGCATCCGCTGGGGCGAGATGCCGCGGTCATCGGCAGCGTCACCGATAAAAAACAGGTGCGCCTGTGCGGCGTGTTCGGCGCCTCTCGGCTGCTGGATTTACCCCACAGCGAGCCCATGCCGAGAATTTGCTGACACGCAGCTGTTGGTAAACAGCCGTACTATTTTCATTGGCAGGAGAGCGAGAGGTTTCGTGCGGGATAAGCCACATTGTTTCTCTGTTATTTCATCACTCGCACGACAAGGAGAGGCTCAGCGCCGCCTCTCCTTGACCTCTGGCTGGTGGCTAAACTGTGCCGCTGCGCGGTTCCTTCGGCGTTCGCCTTCGCTGTTCGGGCCGCCCGTGACGCGCTCCCGGCGCGGCACGGGCTTTCGCCGCATCCATGCGGCTCACCCGGCGAAGCCGTCCACCTCAGCACAGTTTTTGACGCCAAAAAAAACGAACATCGGCATCTTTGCTACAGAAAATTCATCCTACAGATCCCAAATATAGGTTCTTACCTATGTCAGCTATTTATGTACAGACGACATCAGGCGTTGATATTCGCGTTAAAGGCAAGGTGCAGGGGGTGGGGTTTCGCCCCTATGTCTGGCAAATCGCCCATCGTCTTGGCGCCAAAGGTAGCGTGCTCAACGACGGCGCGGGCGTGCTGATCCGGCTGTGGCCGGCGAGCGTCGAGGCCGATTTCGTGGCGGCATTGTACGCCGAATGCCCGCCGCTGGCGCAGATCGACCAGGTAGCATGTCAGCCCTACCGCTGGGAGACGCTGCCGGACGATTTCGTGATTGAGCACAGCGGCGCCGGGCAGATGGATACCCACATCGTGCCGGATGCCGCCACCTGCGAGGCGTGCCGTCAGGAGTTGTTTGACCCGCATGACCGCCGCTACCGTTATCCGTTTATCAACTGCACCCACTGCGGCCCGCGTTTTACCATCATTCGCCAGATGCCCTACGACCGCCCGAATACCGCGATGGCGGCGTTCCCGTTTTGCCCGACGTGTCGGCAGGAGTACCAGCACCCGGCGGACCGGCGCTTTCATGCCCAGCCCAACGCCTGCCACACCTGCGGCCCGCAGGTGTGGCTGAGCGACGCTCACCGCATCGTGGCCCACGGCGATGACGCCATCATGCAGACGGCGGCAGCCTTGTGCGCCGGGCGAATCGTGGCAATAAAAGGGTTGGGCGGGTTTCATCTGGCCTGCGACGCCACCGATGCGCAGGCGGTAGCGCAGTTGCGATCGCGCAAACATCGCCCGGCCAAGCCGCTGGCGGTGATGTTGCCGGACGCTGGCTGGCTGACGCAGTGCAGCTCGGTTGCGGAACCCGCGTCGGCGCTACGCATGATGCAAAGCCCGGCGGCGCCGATTGTGTTGCTGCCGCTACGACAGGATGGCGCGCTGGCGGCAGGAGTTGCCCCCGGTCTGGATGAAGTGGGATTGATGCTGCCCGCCAATCCGTTGCAGCATCTGCTGCTGGCGGCGGTGGCGCGGCCGCTGGTGATGACCTCCGGCAATGCCGGCGGTAAGCCGCCGGCGCTGGATAATACCCAGGCGCTGGCCGATTTGGCGGGTATCACCGACCTGTGGCTGCTGCACGATCGCGATATCGTGCAGCGGGCCGACGACTCGGTGGTGCGGATGCAGGGGGAGCGGGCGGAGATGCTGCGGCGCGCGCGCGGCTATGTGCCGGATGCCTTGCCGCTACCGCCGGGGTTCAGCGAGCAGCCGGCGTTGCTGGCGATGGGCGCGGATCTCAAAAACACCTTCTGCCTGCTGCGCGATGGGTCCGCGATCGTCAGCCAGCATCTGGGCGATCTGGCCGATGACGAGGTGGAACGGCAATACCGGCAGGCGCAGACGCTGTTCGCCGATATCTACCGGTTTACACCGCAAGCCATCGCGGTGGATGCGCACCCCGGTTACGCCAGCCGCCGTCTGGGGCAGCAGCAGGCGGCGCAGTTGGAGATACCCTGCATGGAGGTGCTGCACCATCACGCGCATATCGTCGCCTGCATGGCCGAGCACCAGTGGCCGCGCGACGCCGGGCCGGTGATCGGTCTGGCGCTGGATGGCATCGGCTACGGCGGCGATAACCGCTGGTGGGGCGGCGAATGCCTGCGGGTGGATTACGCGCAGTGCCGGCATCTGGGCGGTTTGCCCGCGGTGGCGCTGCCGGGCGGCGATCTGGCGGCGCGTCAGCCGTGGCGCAATCTGCTGGCGCAATTTCTGGCGTTTGTGCCGAACTGGGAAACCTTACCGCAAGCCGGCGCGATCCCCGCCAACGCGACGCCGCTGTTGAAGCGCGCTATTGCGCGCGGGCTCAACGCGCCGCCGGCGTCGTCCGCCGGGCGGTTGTTTGACGCAGTGGCCGCCGCCTGCGGGTTTGCCGGCGAACAAAGCTGGGAAGGCGAGGCGGCCTGTTGGCTGGAAGCGCTGGCCCGGCAGCATCAGGATGAAACGCCGCCGGTGACCATGCCGCTCTCCGGCAAGCAACTGGATCTGGCGACGTTCTGGCGGCAGTGGCTGGCGTATCACGCTGCGCCGGCCGACCGCGCCTTTGCCTTTCATCTGGCGCTGGCCGACGGGCTGGCGGCGCTGGTGCGTCAGGCGGCGCGGGAACAGGGGCTGAATACGGTGGCGTGTTCCGGCGGGGTGATGCATAACCGGTTGCTGGTCAATCTGTTACGTGAGCGGCTGGCGGATTTTACCCTGTTGATGCCGTCGCGTTTGCCGGCCGGCGATGGCGGACTGGCGTTGGGTCAGGCGTTGATTGCCGCCAGCCGCCTGTCAGCGTAGCACTAACTGTTATGGTTTTTTTACGTCAGACTGTATCTGTTCTGGTTTGCGCGCCTATGCTACCTTCTCGCATGAATAACGCTGTGCCGGGAGGATTAGCGTGGACGAAGTCAAACGTATTCTGAGCGAAGAAATCGAGCGTCTGAACCGTGAAGAGCGGCGTGACAATCGCATCCGCTTCAGCCGTAAATTCATGGTGAGCCACCCTTATCTGTTCGGCGGTATGCTGGTGAGCTATGTGCCGGTGGCGCTGATTCTATGGTACGCGCCTTATTTCGGCGCGCCTTATGTGGCCGGGTTTACGCTGTTTCTGCTGCTGATGTCGCTGGCGATGTCGATGGATATCAATCCGCGCTACCGCTTCGAGGATATCGACGCGCTGGATTTGCGGGTGTGTTACAACGGCGAGTGGTATAACAGCCGCCATGTGTCGCCCCAGACGCTGGAGTTGTTGCTGCAGAGCCCGCAGGTGGCCGGGTCGGTTAAAGACGGCGTCGCCAGGCTGTTACAGACCAAGGGTTACCTCTATTTTTACGACGTCTTTTCTCTGGCATACCGTTCATCCACCCGGTCAATCCCCGGCTGATCGGTATGGGCGCCGCCTGTTGCCGATATGAGTAAAGTTCAACGGCATGAGGCGGTGACAGGGCGCGTCCCGCGTGGTACGTTCAAAACTCATCTTGTTTAAAGTCCCCGAGGCAAGCGACGCGCCATGACGACGTTAACCGCGAATTTCCCCGTTTCATCCCGACCACCCTCGCTGCTCATTGTGCAGATGGGCGAACCGCCCGAACCGATCGCTCATGCCGTCGGCCAGCAGGCCGACTGGTTCGGCAGCGCGCTGGCCGATGAAGGCGTGCGCCTGCATGTGGTGCGGCCGGACGCCGGCGACGCTTTGCCGAACCCCGGCGAGCATGACGCCGCCATCATCAGCGGTTCCTGGTCGATGGTGACCGACCGGCTGGACTGGAGCGAACGCACCGCCGACTGGTTGCGCCAGAGTGTGGATGCCGGGCTGCCGGTGCTGGGGGTGTGCTACGGCCATCAGCTGTTGGCGCATGCACTGGGCGGTACGGTGGCGGATAACCCGAATGGTCGGGAAATGGGCTTGAAGACCGTGACTCTGCATGACGACGCCGCGGAAGACGCACTGTTGACGGCGATACCGACGCAGTTCAGCGCCTACCTCAGCCATCTTCAGTCGGTGGTGGCGCCGCCGCCCGGCGCACAGGTGCTGGCGGCATCGGAACAGGATGGTTGCCAGATTATCCGTTATACGCCGCATACCTTGTCGTTTCAGTTCCACCCGGAGATGGATGCGGCGGTGATGAATGCCTGCCTGCGTCATTGCGCGTTGCCGGAAATGGCCGACAGCGCCGAGCCGGTGTGGGCACGGCGGTTGCTGCTGGATTTTGTCCGGCTGGCGTTATCTCGCTCACTGGCGTTATCCCGCTAAGGAGTTCTCCGCTGGCGAAATTCGAACAACTGGCCGATCAGATGCAGGCGCAGTTACAGGCCGGCATCTGGCAACCGGGAGAAAAATTGCCGTCGCTGCGCGAAAAGGCGGTGCATTCCGGTCTGAGCCTGATGACGGTGCTGCATGCCTACCAACTGCTGGAAAGTCAGGGCTGGATCATTTCACGCCCGCAGTCCGGCTACTACGCCGCGCCGCGTATCGAACGGCCGATCGCGCCGCCCGCCAGCGGCGACGCGGTGCACCTGACGGAGCACGTTGACGTCAACCGCTTTATTTTCGATGTGCTGCACGCCAGCCGCTCGCCCGGCGTAGTGCCGTTCGGTTCCGCCTTTCCCGATCCACGGCTGTTTCCCCAGCGCCAGTTGACCCGCTCGCTGGCGACGGTGGCGCGCCGTATGCAACCTGAAAACGCGGTGGATAACCTGCCGCCCGGCAACGAGCGACTACGCAAGCAGATAGCCCAGCGCTACGCGCTGCAGGGTATCGCCGTGTCGCCGGACGAGATCGTCATTACCAGCGGCGCGATGGAGTCGCTCAATCTGAGCCTGCAGATGCTGACCCGGCCCGGTGATTATGTGGTGGTGGAGTCGCCGTCGTTTTACGGCGCGTTGCAGGCGATCGAACGTTTACAACTGAAAGCCATCGCTATCGCCACCCACCCGCACACCGGCGTCGATCTGGCGGCGCTGCGCCAGGCGTTGCACGATTATCCGATTCGTGCCTGCTGGCTGATGACCAACTTTCACAATCCGCTCGGTTGCACGCTGGCGTGGGAGAAAAAGCAGCAACTGGCCGCGCTGTTGCGCGAGCATCAGGTGCCGCTGATTGAAGATGATGTCTACAGCGAACTGTACGCCGGCACCTATCGCCCGCTGCCGGTCAAGGCGCTTGATAGTGACGGGCAGGTGCTGCACTGTTCGTCTTTCTCAAAGAATCTGGTTGCCGGATTCCGGGTCGGCTGGGTGGCGGCGGGGCGCTGGGCGCAAGGTATTCAGCGGCTGCAACTGATGAGTACGCTCTCCGCCAGCGCGCCGATGCAACTGGCGGTGGCGGATTATCTGGCCACCAGCAGCTACGACAGCCATTTGCGGCGTTTACGGCGTACGCTGGAGCAGCGTAAACACCGGTTGTATCAGGCGATGAAGGTGCATTTCCCTGCCGGGGTGGACATTTATTACGCTGAAGGCGGCTATTTCCTATGGCTGGGGCTGCCGGAAGCGTTCAATAGCATTGAACTGTATCAGCAGGCGTTGGCGCAGGGCATCAGCATTGCGCCGGGCAGAATGTTCACCACCGGCGATAAATTTGACCGCTATTTTCGTATCAATACCTCTTTCGAATGGCAGGAAAAAACGGAAAACGCCATCATCGCGCTGGCCGCTCTGCTGAAAAAAGGGCTGTCCTCTTCCTGACGCCGATACTCTGGTTGATTGCCAGACGCCGTCGGCTCATTACTTATCTCCCGGCTATGGCCGTATAGATACCGCTTGTTCATTAATACCGGGACGTTCATTTTTATTTTTTTCTTCGGCAGGTGATTGCCGCCGGTTTTCGTCGTAAGCGCTGTCGGGAATATGATTATTTAATTTTCCGATTTATTTCTTTTCAATCTGACTGGTTTATTTATTTTCAGCCGGAAGATTATCGTCGTTATTTTTTTATTAGTGACGATTGTCATCGTTATTTTCTTGTTATTAACGAAGGCGTAAAAATAGATTATAGATAGCGGATTTTTTATAAAGAAATTCTTAATTATTTCAAATTGAAATAACACCGTCACGGTCGTTTCTCGTTACCGTTATGTAAAAAAATATACAGCGACACAGTGTGTTAGCGCGATTTGATAATGAGAATTATTCTATTTAAGCTGGTGATAACGTTAAAAAACGGCCTGTATGTGGTGAATTGTGATGGATTTGTTGTTGTTGAGATAATTAATTGGCGCTTTTTATTCATCAGTTCATAATACATATGTTTGATGGGGGTTTATGCGTTATTCCTGCCATCATTCATTCATATCAATAAAGCATTAATACATAAATACGATGTATACCCCAAATAGCTTGAGTTGCCGGAAAGCCAACACATCGTCAACTTGACGTATAAAGGGTATAGCTCTGAGTGATGTCGTGCGAGGAATCTCCATGCAGGTCAGCAGAAGGCAGTTCTTTAAAATATGCGCAGGCGGTATGGCTGGAACCACGGTCACCGCGCTGGGCTTTTCTCCCAGTGCCGCGTTAGCCGAAACGCGGCAATATAAATTATTACGCGCCAGAGAAACCCGGAATAATTGCACCTACTGTTCAGTCGGGTGCGGGATTCTGATGTACAGTCTCGGCGACGGCGCCAAAAACGCCAAAGCGTCCATTTACCACATCGAAGGGGATCCGGACCATCCGGTCAGTCGCGGCTCATTGTGCCCGAAAGGCGCCGGACTGGTGGACTTCATCCATAGCGACCAGCGCCTGAAATACCCGGAATACCGTGCGCCCGGTTCCGACAAGTGGCAGCGCATCAGCTGGGAAGAGGCGTTTGATCGCATCGCCCGATTGATGAAAAAAGACCGCGACGCCAACTTCGTCGAGAAAAACAGCGCCGGGGTGACGGTTAACCGCTGGCTGACCACCGGGATGCTGTGTTCGTCGGCGGCCAGCAATGAAACCGGCATTCTGGATCAGAAATTTGCCCGCGCGCTGGGGATGGTCGGCATCGATACCCAGGCGCGCCTGTGTCACGCCCCGACCGTGGCGGCGCTGGCGCCGACGTTCGGTCGCGGCGCCATGACCAACAACTGGGTGGACATCAAGAACGCCAACGTCATTCTGGTGATGGGCGGCAACCCGGCGGAAGCGCACCCGGTCGGCTTTAAGTGGGCGGTGGAAGCCAAGGTGAAAAACGGCGCCAAGCTGATCGTGGTCGACCCGCGTTTTAACCGCTCCGCCGCGGTAGCAGACCTCTATTCGCCGATTCGCGCCGGCTCCGATATCACCTTTCTGCTCGGCGTGGTGAACTACCTGTTGAGCCACGACAAGGTGCAGATGCCGTATGTGCAGGCATACACCAACGCCAGCCTGATCGTGCGCGACGACTTCAGTTTCGACGAGGGGATTTTCAGCGGTTACAGCGAGAAAGAGCGCAAGTACGACCGCACCTCCTGGCAGTACGAACTGGATGAGAACGGTTTTGCTAAACGCGATATGACGCTAAGCCATCCACGCTGTGTGTGGAACCTGCTTAAGACGCACGTCAGCCGCTATACGCCGGATCTGGTGACCAACGTCTGCGGCACGCCAAAGCAGGACTTTCTCACCATTTGCGACCTGCTGGCCTCCACCAGCGTGCCGGATCGCACCGCCACCATCATGTACGCGCTGGGCTGGACGCAGCACACCTCCGGCGCCCAGATGATCCGCACCGCGGCGATGATCCAGCTGTTGCTGGGCAACGTCGGTATGGCGGGCGGCGGCGTGAATGCGCTGCGCGGCCACTCCAACATTCAGGGTTATACCGACCTGGGGTTGTTGTCGCTGAACCTGCCGGGTTACATGCCGCTGCCGTCGGAAAAACAGACCACGCTGAAAGATTATCTGGATCAGATCACCCCGAAAGCGCTGCTGGCGGATCAGGTCAACTACTGGAAGAACACGCCCAAGTTTTTTATCAGCATGATGAAAAGCTTCTGGGGCGATAAGGCGCAGAAAGAAAACGATTGGGGCTACGACTGGCTGCCGAAATGGGACAAGAGCTACGATGCGCTGGCTTACTCCCGCATGATGCTGGACGGCAAGGTCAACGGCTACGTCGTGCAGGGGTTCAACCCGATAGCCGCATTTGCCGACTCCAACAAGGCGCGCGACGCGCTGGCGAAGTTGAAATACCTGGTGATCATCGACCCGCTGGCGACGGAAACCTCCAACTTCTGGCAAAACCACGGCGAACTGAATGACGTCGATCCGGGCAAGATTCAGACCGAAGTGTTCCGCCTGCCGTCGAGCTGTTTCGCCGAGGAAAACGGCTCCATCGTCAACTCCGGCCGCTGGCTGCAGTGGCACTATCAGGGCGCTGAGCCGCCGGGTGAGGCACGCCACGACGGCGTGATTATCGCCGGTCTGTTCCTGCGTCTGCGCGAGCTGTACGCCAAAGAAGGCGGCGCCAACCCGGCGCCGGTGCTGAACATGAGCTGGGATTATCTGGAGCCGGACGATCCGTCCGCCGAGGAGATCACCAAAGAGGCCAACGGTCGCGCGCTGGCGGATTTGTTCGATGACAAAGGCAACCTGCTGCTGAAGAAAGGGCAACTGCTGCCTGACTTCTCCCTGCTGCGCGATGACGGCTCCACCGCCAGTTTTTGCTGGATTTACGCCGGTTCCTGGACCGAAGCGGGCAACCAGATGGCGCGACGCGACAACGCCGATCCGTCTGGTCTTGGCTGTACGCCGGGCTGGGCCTGGTGCTGGCCGCAGAACCGCCGCATTCTCTACAACCGCGCCTCGGCGGATGAACAAGGCCGCCCGTGGGATCCGAAACGCGTGCTGCTGAGCTGGAACGGTCAGAAGTGGAGCGGTATCGACGTGCCGGACTTCGCCGCCACCGTCCCGCCGGGCAGCGCCGCCGGTCCGTTCATTATGCAGGCCGAAGGGCTGGGCCGTCTGTTTGCTATCGACAAGATGGCGGAAGGGCCGTTCCCGGCGCATTACGAACCGACCGAATCGCCGCTGAAAACCAATCCGGTGTACAGCAAGGCGCTGATTAACCCAGTGGCGCGCATTCTGGAAGCGGACCGCTCGCGTATGGGAACGGCAGACGAGTTCCCGTTTGTCGCCACCACTTATTCGATCACCGAGTTGTTCCGCCACTGGACCAAGCACGCGCGCCTTAACGCCATCGTGCAGCCGGAGCAGTTCGTCGAAATCGGCGAAGGACTGGCGAAGCAGAAGGGGATTCAGGCCGGCGATGTGGTGAAGGTCAGCAGCAAGCGGGGATACATCAAGGCGAAAGCCGTCGTCACCAAGCGTATCCGCACCCTGACGATTCAGGGCAAACCGGTGGAGACCATCGGCGTGCCCTGTCACTGGGGCTTTGAAGGCACCACCCAGAAAGGCTTTATGGCGAATATCCTGACGCCGCATGTCGGCGACGCCAACAGTCAGACGCCTGAGTACAAGGCGTTTCTGGTCAATGTGGAAAAGGCGTAGTCGCGGAGAAACACTATGGCAATGCAATCACAAGATATCATCCGTCGCTCCGCGACCAACTCACTGACGCCGCCGCCGCAGGCTCGCAACCACAAAGAACAGGTCGCCAAACTGATCGACGTGACCACCTGTATCGGCTGTAAAGCCTGTCAGGTGGCCTGTTCCGAGTGGAACGACATCCGCGATGACGTCGGACACAATGTCGGGGTGTACGACAACCCCACCGATCTCAGCGCCAAATCCTGGACGGTGATGCGTTTCGCCGAATTCGAGGAGAACGGCAAGCTGGAATGGCTGATCCGCAAGGATGGCTGTATGCACTGCGCCGATCCGGGCTGCCTTAAGGCCTGCCCGTCGGAAGGGGCGATCATCCAGTACGCCAACGGCATCGTCGACTTCCAGTCGGAGCACTGCATCGGGTGCGGCTACTGTATCGCCGGTTGTCCGTTCAACGTGCCGCGCATGAACAAGGACGACAACAAGGTGTACAAGTGCACCCTGTGCGTCGACCGTGTGGAGGTTGGTCAGGAACCGTCCTGCGTGAAGACCTGCCCGACCGGGGCGATTCATTTCGGCACCAAGGAAGAGATGAAAGTGCTGGCGGCCGAACGGGTAATAGACCTGAACAGCCGTGGTTACAGCAATGCCGGTCTGTACGACCCGGCCGGCGTCGGCGGTACGCACGTGATGTACGTGCTGCATCACGCCGACAGGCCGCAGTTGTACAACGGCCTGCCGGCCAACCCGAGCATCAGCCCGGCGGTGACCTTCTGGAAAGGTATCTGGAAACCGCTGGCCGCTATCGGTTTTGCCGCCACCTTCGCCGCCAGCGTATTCCACTACGTGGGTATCGGTCCGAACCGGGTAGAAGACGATGACGAAGCGCACCACGAGGGCAAGCAGCATGAAAAAGAGTAATCGGATTCAGCGTTACAGCGCACCCGAGCGCATTAATCACTGGATTGTGGCGTTCTGCTTTGTGTTCGCCGCACTGAGCGGGCTGGGTTTTTTCTTCCCGTCGCTCAACTGGCTGATGAATGTGCTGGGTACGCCGCAGCTGGCGCGCATCCTGCACCCGTTTGTCGGGGTAGTGATGTTTGTCGCTTTCCTGCTGATGTTCTTACGCTACTGGAAACACAACCTGATTGAACGCAGCGACCTGGAGTGGGCGAAAAATATCCACAAAATCGCCCGCAACGAAGAAGTCGGCGATACCGGTCGTTATAACTTCGGTCAGAAATGCGTGTTCTGGCTGGCGATTACCAGTCTGCTGCTGTTGCTGGCGAGCGGGATCGTGATCTGGCGGCCGTACTTCGCGCCGTCGTTCTCCATCCCGGTGATCCGGGCGGCGCTGGTGGTGCATTCGGTGTCCGCGGTCGGTTTGATCCTGACCATCATGGTGCATGTGTACGCCGCCTTGTGGGTGAAAGGCACCATCACCGCGATGGTGGAGGGCTGGGTTTCCAGTTCCTGGGCGAAGAAACACCATCCGCGCTGGTATCGCGAGCTGCAATCCAAAGGGCAGGATAAGCACTGATCCTAATTCGCAAACTGGTGAAGTCTGTGGTTGATGGTGAGGTTTTTCAGCGTCAAAAACTGTGCTGAGGTGGGCGACTTCGCCGGATGAGCGGCATGGACGCCGCGAAAGCCTGTGCCGTGCTGGGAGCACGTCACAGGCGGTCCGAACAGCGAAGGCGAACGCCGAAGGGACCGCGCCAGCGGCACAGTTTAGCCGTCAGCCAGAGGTCAAGGAGAGGCGGCGTTGCGCCTCTCCTTGTCGTGCGTGCGATGAGATAACAAAGAAACGACACCGTTTATCTCGCACGAAACTATTCCCTGATCAGACAAACTTAACCGTTCACAAAGCAACACGGCTGTTTGCCTACAGCCCAGCTCAGCGATTTACCAGTTTTGCCGGCAGCGCCACCACCAGCAGCGAGCTGAGCAGCAGACAGAAGGCGAAGAACCACAGTGCGCCGCTGCCGCTGCCGGTTAGCTCCATAGCGAACCCCATGATTGAATTGCTGACCAGGCCGGCGATATTCGCCAGCGAGCAGGCCAGCGCAAAGCCGGTAGCGGCGGCGGTGCCGGTGAGGAAGGTGGCGGGCAGGCTGAAGAACACCGGCACGGTGCCAATAATGGTGGCCTGCGCCACCGAGAACAGCAGCACCGTCATTACGATATTCTGGGTGAAGAAAGTGCTCGCCACCATCGCCGCCGCGCCCAGCCAGAACGGCACGATGATGTGCCAGCGCCGTTCGCGCAGCCGGTCGGAGCTGGCGCCGAGCAATACCATGCCTGCCAGCGCCGCGATGCTGGGGACTGCCGTCAGCAGGCCAATCTGCCCGATATCGGCCACGCCGGCTTTTTTAATGAAGGTCGGCAACCAGAACCCCATGGCATAGGCGCACAGCAGAATCGAGAAATCGATGCCGCCCAGCATCCAGACTTTCAGGTTGAAGAAGCCGTCGCGAAAGCGGTGTTTCATATACGGCGCTTCGCGGGCGTCGATTGCCAGATCGGCGCGCACCTGCGCTTTGTCCGTCTCGCTCAGCCAGCGCGCCTGATCAACGCCGTCCGGCAGCAGCCAGAGGGTCAGCACGCCAAGCAGTACGCTCGGCAGCCCCTCCAACAAAAACATCCACTGCCAGCCGCGCAGCCCGTGGGCCAAATCAAAATGCGACATAATCCAGCCTGACAGCGGGCCGCCCACCACACTGGAAAGCGGCAGGCCGATCATGAACAGCGAAATGATGCGACTGCGCCGCCAGGAGGGGAACCAGCGCGTCAGGTAGTACAACACGCCGGGCAGAAAACCGGCTTCCGCCGCGCCAAGCAGAAAACGCAGCACGTAGAATTGAACCGGCGTGGTGACAAACATCGTCGCGGCGGACAGCAATCCCCAGCTGATCATGATGCGCGCGATCCAGATTCGGGCGCCGACGCGTTGCAGAATCAGGTTGCTCGGCACCTCGAACAGAATATAGCCGACGAAGAACAGCCCGGCGCCGAGGCCGAAGGCGACGTCGCTGAGCGCCAGCTGATTCGCCATCTGCAGTTTCGCCAGCCCGATATTGATGCGGTCAAGGTAAGCGGCGAGATAACACAGGCACAGGAACGGGATCAGCCGCCAGGTAATTTTGCGGTAAACCGACGCGATAGCGCCCGGCGTGGGTGTCTGAGAATAAACTGCGGTCATGTATGTCGTTTCCAGCATTAGACGGAGTTATCGTTATACCTATCAGGCGGTGTCCCTTGACCGTGCGCATCCGTGGCTGACGCCCTTTCACCGAGTGTCCGAACCTGTGCGCCGGATCGCCGCCGCGTGCCTGCCGGCGCGCCAGCGGCGCCAATAGTAACGGCACAGCCTGAGTTCTGTCGGCGAAAGACAGCCACCCAATTTTGCGGTCGATAGCCGGTCGTGTCTATCCAGTTTGGCTGATGTTTTCCATTCCCAGGCACGGCTCGGAAAATCACTCCTTATTGTGAGGAATAACCTGCTAACATGAGGGCATCAGAACGGGGGCCGGCGTGGTATTCGCACGGCCCCTGCCACGTGGATAAACAGGAAACATAACCTGATGAGTATTCGTATTGTGCCGCAGGAGCAACTGGCCGACAGTGAGAAAACCTCAACCATCGGCACGATTCCTCCCTTGCTGTTCGCTAACCTAAAAAGCCTGTACAGCGGTCGTGCCGAGCGCCTGCGCCAGCTGGCGCAGGATCACCCGCTGGCGGATTACCTGCTGTTTGCCGCCGACGTGGTGGACGCGCAGGAAAAAGTGCGGCATGACCATCCGCTGGAGAAGGACCTCGCCGGCCTGTTGCACGATAGCGCGCACAACAGCAGCGTGCAAAACAGCGCCGTACGCCCGCCGCTGGATGCCGCCACGTTTGCGCGCGATCCGCACTGGCATACTCTGCTGCAGGCGTTGATTGAAGAACTGAAAGCCACCGCCAGCGGCCAGGTACTGACCACGCTGGAAAACCTGGAAAAGATGCCGGCGCAGCAGTGGGACGCGCTGGCGGATGCGCTGATCGCGCAACAATTCACGCCGGAAAACAACGATAAGGCGCCGTTCGTCTGGGCGGCGTTGTCGCTGTACTGGGCGCAAATGGCGACCCAGTTGCCGGGGCGGGCGCACGCCGAGCAGGGCGAGCATCGCCAGTTTTGTCCAGTGTGCGGCAGCATGCCGGTCTCCGGCGTGATACAGATTGGCGCCACCAGCGGCCTGCGCTACCTGCACTGTAACCTGTGCGAAACCGAATGGCATATGGTGCGCATCAAATGCAGTAACTGTGAGCAGGCGGGTAAACTGCACTACTGGTCGCTGGATGATGAGAACTCTGCCATCAAGGCGGAAAGCTGCGACGACTGCGGCACCTACCTGAAACTGTTGTATCAGGAAAAGGATCATCGGGTGGAAGCGGTGGCGGACGATCTGGCCTCACTGGTGCTGGACGTGAAAATGGAAGAAGAAGGGTTCTCCCGCAGCAGCATCAATCCGTTTCTGTTCCCGGACAGTAGTCAGTAAGCGGAATAAGTTGCCTGCTGGAACGGTGTTGACTCACGGGAGCCAACGCCGTTGTTGTTGATTTGGTCTTTCTCTCTTCTGCTTTTATTCCAGTCGATGCTGCATTATGTTTTACGGCAGTAATTTATTCTTTTATAAAAAAACTAATAGAATAATTGGCGTGAAGCTATTTTTAATCTCTTTTATTGCCCCGAATTTATTCTTAAATAGTTTTTCCCTCACCCGACTGACCGGCTCGTTTTTTCCCCAGCCAACAGACAAGCACGATTTTTTTATACCCTGAAGAACCATTATAGTGGCACAGCCTCACGGGAATTATCCAGTTAGTTCATCAGGAATAATCGTCTGACAAACGATTATAAAATGTTTTTTTAAATCATTTTAAGGACTGTATTTATTATGAATACTGCTACTAACGTTAATCGCCTGCCGGGATACACTCAGGGCGCACAGGTCATTCGTGTTAAAAAAGTACGTCAACAAATTGATGCTATTAATGGCATCGTTTATTCCCAGATTAAAAGCCTACAACAAGTACGTCAGTTGGAAATGTCCCTGCTCGTCCCCCGTACTACCGCCCTGAAACCGGCGATTGTCTATTTTCCCGGTGGTGGGTTCCGTTCGGCTTTCTATGAGAAATTCATTGAAATGCGCATGGCGCTGGCGGAATCCGGATTTGTTGTCGCGGCGGCGGAATACCGTGTTATTGCCGACCAATACCCGGCGTTGATCGAGGATGCCAAATCAGCGGTGCGTTACCTGCGTGAGCACGCGGCGGAATACGGCATTGACCCGACCAGAATCGGCGTACTGGGCGATTCCGCCGGTGGCTATGTCGCGCAAATGGCGGGAGCGACGAATGGGCAGCGAAACTTTGACAAAGGGCAGTTTCTGGATAAATCGTCCGATGTGCAGGCGATCGCCACCCTGTATGGGATTTCCAGTTTGCTGAATATTGGCGAGGGTTTTCCGGAAAATATGCGCAAAGTCCACGAATCGCCCGCGGTGCCGGAAGCCCTGCTGGTGAATGGCACTGCGTTTATGGATTTCTCCGGCGCCAGCATTACCAGCGATCCGGTCAAAGCGCTTAGCGCCAGCCCGATGGGCCAGCTCAGCGGAAGAAAACCGCCGTTTCTGATCATGCACGGCAGCACCGACAATATCGTTTCGCCGCTGCAAAGCAAACAGCTCTACGAGGCATTGGTCGCGGGCGGCAACCGGGCGGAATATGTGCTGCTGGAAGGGGCTGGGCATGGCGATATTTACTGGTTCCAGCCGGTGATCATCAGCAAAGTCGTCAGTTGGTTTAAACAAACGCTGGGTGAACCAACCCCGGCCCCTGCCTTGTCTGGCGGCGATGATCCCACTGAAGGCCGTTTGTAATCGGGATAAGCCCGTGCCGTGAATCTTGCCGGCACGGGCTGTGCGCGCAGGGGAACTCCGTGATTCAGCGCGATGACTGACTGCTCATCGCCGCGTACCGGTTCATCCCTTTTCCGGTTGATCTCCCCGAGCGGTGCATTTCAGGGATAACAGCAGATAGGCGATGACCGCCAGCAGGTAACATCCCAGAATCACCAGCGCCATCGACAGCGCGCTGGTGCTGCCGGTCAGCCCGGTAAACGGCACGCTCAGCGCGCCGAGCGCGAACATGCTCAGACCAATCAGCGCCGAAGCGCTGCCGGCCTTGCTGCCCTGGCTCTGCATCGCCAGCGATGACGCGCAGGGGCCGACAATCCCGATCATGGCGATGGCGAAAAACAGCGGGATCAGAATGCCGATAAGCGGCGCGTGCAGCAACCCGGCCACCGTCAGCACCAGCGCCGAGATGACCGAGACAGCCAGTCCGGCGTGCAGCACGCGCTGCTCGCCAAAGCGCAGGCTAAAGTGGGAGGCAAGCTGTCCGGCGGCGATCAGCCCGATGCCGTTGACCGCAAAACACAGGCTGAACGCCTGCGGGCTGAGCCCGTACACTTCCTGCAGCACGAACGGCGAGGCGCCGATGTAGGCGAACATGCCGGCGCCGCACAGCCCCTGCGCCAGACACAATCCCATGAATGTTCGCTCCCGCAGCAGGCTTCCCAGCGACGACAGCATCGAACCGACCCCGCCGGCGATGCGCCGCTCGGCGGGCAGCGTCTCGTTTAGCCGCAGCAGACACATCGCCAGCAACAGAAAAGCAATCACCGCCAGCAGCACAAAAATACCGCGCCAGTCGGTCACGCCCAGCAGCAGACCGCCCAGTACCGGCGAGAGGATCGGCGCCAGGCCGTTGATCAGCATCAGCAACGAGAAAAAGCGGGTCAGGGCATGACCCACATACAGATCCCGCGCGACGGCCCGGGACAACACCGCGCCGCCTGCGCCGGCGATGCCCTGCAACAACCGGGCGACGATCAACTGGCCGATATCCTGCGCCAGCGCGCACCAGACCGAAGTCAACAGCAGCATCGCCAGCGACAGCAACAACGGCAGGCGTCGGCCCAGCTTGTCGCTCAGCGGGCCGAAGATCAACTGACCGGCGCCCAGCCCGAGCAGGCCGGCGGTCAGGCTAAGTTGGGTGGCGGCCGTCGAGGTGGCGAGCGCGCCGGTCATCTGCGGCAGCGCCGGGAGGTAGAGATCGGTGCATAGCGGGCCGAGCGCGGCCAGCGTACCCAGAATCAGGGCGTATTCAAGTCGTGAACGGGATGATTTTTCAGTCATGGCGTCTTATCAGGAAACAGTGAGTCAAACAGGGATTGGTACAGCGGTTCCAACACCGCGACCGGGGCGCGCTGCGGAATCACACTGCGGAATGTCGTGCCTTCGCACAATACCGCCATCAGTTCGGTACGCGCGGCGATTTCCTCATCCGAAAAATGCGGAAAGCGGTGTTTCATCAGCGTACTGGCACGGGTAAACATTTGCTGGTCGGCCTCCTGCATGATGCTCGCCACCCGCGGGTTACGGGTGGCTTCCGATGCCACTTCCAGCATCAGCAGGTTGTCATCGTCGTCGCTGTCTCCGGCGATCGGTAACTGACGGCGGGCCAGCAGCGGCGCAAAACGCCGGGGGTCTTCATTTTCCGGCGTCATGCGCTGTAGCCGGATATCGACGATACGCCGTACGATCTCCTCAATGATGTCGTCTTTGTTGACGAAATAGCGGTAAATCTGCCCGACGCTAAGCTGCGCCTGCGCGGCGATTTCCGCCATGCTGGCGCCGTGAAAGCCGGACTGGCGAAAGCAGCGGCGGGCGGCGGCGATGATCTGATCACGCCGGGCCTGCGCCTTGTCTTCATGATGGGGTGATGGCATAGCATTGCTCCAATGCCTGGATAACGTTGCTAACGCTATCCTTGCAAATTTTATAAGAAGTCTGACGTCAAATTTTTTATATTGAGAACGAACGTTCATTCTCAATTCTAGGACAGGACTTGATGCGAAGTAACAACTTTATTGTAACAGTGGCTACGTGCGCTGCGCTGTTGACGGGATGCGATCGCAGCGCTGTTTCACCGGCGTCATCACAGCCGGTGGCGGTGACCGTGCAGACGCTGCATGGCGCACCCGTCACGCTGCACAGCGAACTGACCGGCCGCGTGACGGCGGCGATGGTATCCGAGGTTCGCCCGCAGGTGGATGGCATTATCCAGCAACGGTTATTTACCGAAGGCAGCGAAGTGAAAGCCGGGCAGATGCTGTATCAGATTGACCCGGCCAGTTATCAGGCGGCGGCGGATCAGGCCGCCGCGGCGCTGAAAAACGCCCAGTCCACCGTGCGCTCGGCCAAACTGAAAGCCGAACGTTACGCCCGGCTGCTGAAAGAAGAGGGGGTGTCGCAGCAGGACGCGGACGACGCGCAGGCCACCTATGAGCAGGATGTCGCCAGCGTTGCGGAAAAGACCGCCGCCCTGAAAACCGCGCAAATCAACCTGGCGTATACCCGCATTACCGCGCCGATTTCCGGCCGCATCGGTATTTCGTCGGTCACGCCGGGCGCGCTGGTGACCGCCAGCCAGAGCACCGCGCTGGCCACCATTCGCCAACTGGACCCGATCTATGTCGACCTTACCCAGTCCAGCAGTCAGCGGCTGGCGCTGCTGGCGCACCAGAAACAGCAACAGGCGGCGGTAACGTTGACGCTGGAAAACGGCCAGCCTTACAGCCAGCCGGGCGTGCTGAAACTGGCGGAAGTGGCGGTGGATGAAGCCACCGGTTCAGTGACGCTGCGCGCCGAGTTCCCTAACGCCGGGCATATGTTGTTACCGGGCATGTTTGTGCGCGCCACCGTGGAAACCGCCAGCGTGCCTGACGCCATTCTGGCGCCGCAGCAAGGCATCCTGCGCGACACCAAAGGCAATGCCTATGCGCTGGTGGTCAACAACCAGCAGGTGGTGGAGCGGCGCGAGGTGGAAACCGGCGAGGCGATGGGCAGCCGCTGGCTGATCACTCAGGGGCTGAACGCGGGTGACCGGCTGATTACCGAAGGCACCGACAAGGTGCGCACGGGCGATAAAGTCACCGCCGTTGAGGAGAGCGCCCGGTCGGATACGGCGACGCCGCGCACGACGGAGGCCCGCTGATCATGTTCTCCCGTTTCTTTATTCATCGCCCGGTGTTTGCCTGGGTGATCGCCATTGTCATCATGCTGGCGGGCGCGCTGTCGATTGAATCGCTGCCGGTGGCGCAGTACCCGAATGTGGCGCCGCCCTCCATCGCCATCAAAGCCAGTTACCCCGGCGCTTCCGCCGACACGCTGGAAAACAGCGTGACCCAGGTGATTGAGCAGCAGCTCACCGGGTTGGACGGGCTACTCTATTTTTCTTCCTCCAGCGATTCGAGCGGCGATGTGCGCATCACCGCCACGTTTACGCAGGGCACCAACCCGGATACCGCGCAGGTGCAGGTGCAGAACAAGGTGCAACAGGCCACCAGCCGCCTGCCCACTGAAGTGCAACAGCAAGGCATCACGGTGACCAAGTCCCAGCAGGATTTCCTGCTGATCATGGCGTTATACGACACCACGGATAAAAGCACCGCCGCCGACATCGCCGACTACATGGTCAGCAACCTGCAGGACCCGCTCTCCAGGGTAGACGGCGTCGGCAGCGTACAGGTGTTCGGTTCCCAGTACGCGATGCGCATCTGGCTGGACCCGACCAAACTGGCGGCGTACAGCCTGATGCCGTCGGATATTTCCTCCGCGATCGAAGCGCAGAACACCCAGGTGTCGGCCGGGAAAATCGGCGCGCAGCCGGCCGGCAGCGATCAGCAATTGACCGCGACCGTCACCGCGCAATCACGGCTGAAAACCCCGACGCAGTTCCGCGACATCATCGTTAAAAGCGAATCCAGCGGTGCGTTGGTGCGCCTTGGCGACGTGGCGCGGGTCGAGCTGGGCAACGAGGACTACACCACCACCACCCGGCTGAACGGTCACCCCGCCGCCGGGATCGCGGTGATGCTGTCGTCCGGCGCCAATGCGCTGGCGACGGCGGAGCGGGTGAAAGCCAAAGTGGCGGAGTTCACCCCGCAGATGCAGCAAGGCTACGAAGTGTCCTACCCGAAAGACAGCACCGACTTTATCAAGGTGTCGGTGGAAGAGGTGGTGCAGACCCTGTTTGAGGCCATCGCCCTGGTGGTGCTGGTGATGTTTCTGTTCCTGCAGAACCTGCGCGCCACGCTGATCCCGGCGGTGGCGGTGCCGGTGGTATTGCTGGGGACGTTCGGCGTGCTGGCGGTGTTCGGGTACTCCATCAATACCCTGACGCTGTTCGGCATGGTGCTGGCGATCGGCCTGCTGGTGGATGACGCCATCGTGGTGGTGGAAAACGTCGAGCGGCTGATGCGCGATCAGGGACTGTCGCCGGTGGCGGCCACGGAACAGTCGATGCGCGAGATTTCCAGCGCGCTGATCGGGGTGGCGCTGGTGCTGAGCGCGGTGTTTCTGCCGATGGCGTTCTTCGGCGGATCGACCGGGGTGATCTATCGGCAGTTCTCCATCACCATCGTGTCCTCCATGCTGCTGTCGGTGGTGGTGGCGTTGACGCTGACGCCGGCGCTGTGCGCGGCGTTGCTGAAACCGGCGGCGCATTCGTCGCCGGACGGCAACGGTTTCTTCGCCCGTTTCAACCGTGGGTATGACCGTTTGCAGCAGCGCTATACCGGGCGGGTGGCGCATGTCATTACCGGACCGTGGCGCTATCTGGCGCTGTACGGTTTGCTGATCGTGGCGTTGGGCTTACTGTTCCTGCGGTTGCCGGGCGGCTTCCTGCCTAACGAGGATCAGGGTGATGTCATGGTGCAGTTTACGTTGCCGGCTGGCGCCACCGAAGCCCGTACCAGTAAGGTGGGGGAGCGCATCGAGCACTATTTTCTCACCGAGGAAAAAAACAATGTTGAAGCCATTTTCGTGATTTCCGGCTTCAACTTCAGCGGCAGCGGACAGAATGCCGGGATGGCGTTTGTAGCGCTGAAGAACTGGAGCCAACGCCCCGGCAGCGCGAACAGTTCCGACGCCATCGCCCATCGCGCCATGCAGGCGCTGTCCGCGATTCGCGACGCGCAGGTGTTCACCATGTCGCCGCCGGCGGTGCAGGGGCTGGGCCAGTCTGACGGCTTTACCTTTGAATTGCAGGCTACCGGCAATACCGACCGCAGTCGTTTACTGGCGTTGCGCGATCAACTGCTGGCGGAAGCGGCGAAGAATCCGCGGCTGTCCGCAGTACGCCCCAACGATCTGGTGCAGATGCCGCAGCTACAGGTGGACCTCGACTACGCCAAAATCCGCGCGCTGGGGCTGTCGATCAGCGATGTCACCAGCACGTTGAGCAGCGCCTGGGGCGGCACCTACGTCAACGACTTCATCGATCGCGGCCGGGTGAAGAAAGTCTACATTCAGGGCGACGCCGGCTCGCGCGGCCAGCCGTCGGATCTCGACAAGTGGTTCGTGCGCGGCACCGACAGCAGCGGCAACAGCGTAATGACGCCGTTCTCCGCCTTTGCAGCCACCCGCTGGAGCTACGGCCCGGAAAGCCTGTCGCGTTATAACGGGCTGGCGTCCTACGAAATTCAGGGCACCGGCGCGCCCGGCGTCAGCTCCGGCAAGGCGATGGACGAGATGGAAGCGCTGGCGCGCGCGCTGCCTGCCGGCACCACCTTTGCCTGGAGCGAGCTCTCTTATCAGGAACGGCTGGCCAGCGGGCAGGCGATATCGCTCTACGCCATGTCGATTCTGGTGGTGTTCCT
Organism: Dickeya sp. Secpp 1600; assembly: GCF_003049805.1. Classification (NCBI taxonomy): domain Bacteria; kingdom Pseudomonadati; phylum Pseudomonadota; class Gammaproteobacteria; order Enterobacterales; family Pectobacteriaceae; genus Dickeya; species Dickeya sp. Secpp 1600. The sequence continues at coordinate 3,371,993 of NZ_CP023484.1, read as the reverse complement.
GTGCCTGGCGGCGCTGTATGAAAGCTGGAGTATTCCGTTCTCGGTGATGATGGTCATCCCGCTCGGGGTGGTGGGCGCGGTGCTGGCCGCGACATTGCGCGGGCTGGAAAACGACGTCTATTTTCAGGTGGCGTTGCTTACCACCATCGGGCTGTCGGCCAAGAACGCCATTCTGATCGTGGAGTTCGCCGAAGCCGCTTACCGGCGCGGCGCCACGCTGTATGAAGCGGCGCTGGAAGGGGCGCGTACGCGTCTGCGGCCGGTGTTGATGACGTCGATGGCGTTTATCGCCGGGGTATTCCCGCTGGCGGTGGCGACCGGAGCAGGCGCCAACAGCCGTATCTCCATCGGCAGCGGTATTGTCGGCGGTACGCTGACCGCCACCGTGCTGGCGATTTTTCTGGTGCCGATGTTCTTTGTGTTGGTCAGACGGGTATTCCCCGGTCGCCACACGCAAACATCGCCATCCACCTCGATGCCGACGCCTACGCAGGGAGAAAACTGATGCGCGTTATTATGACGTTACTGACCGGCGCTATGCTGTTATCCGGCTGTTCGCTGGATCCGCACTATCAGCGGCCGTCCGCGCCGGTGCCTGACGCCTGGCCGCAAGGGGCGGCCTATCATGCGGCGGCGGCGGCCCGCCAGCCGGCGGATGATATCCCGTGGCGCGAGGTGCTAGTGGACGATCGCCTGCGTCAGGTTGTCGACATGGCGTTGTCGGACAACCGTGATCTGCGCAAAGCGATTGCCGATGTGGAAGCGGCGCGCGCGCAGCTTGGCGAAAAGCGCGCGACGCTGCTGCCGACCATCAACGCCGGGATAGATGGCGATCGCAGCCGTTCGCTCAGCAGCAGCGGCAATGGGACGGTATTGAGCAGCAGCTACGGCGCCAGCCTGTCCACCAGCGCCTTTACGCTGGATTTGTTTGGTAAAAACCGCAGCCTGACCGGCGCGGCGCGGGAGGCGTATCTGTCCAGCGCGGCCACCGCCACCAGCACCCGGCTGACGCTGATCGCCGATACGTCCACCGCCTGGGTGGCGCTGGCGACCGCCCGCAGCAATCTGGCGCTGGCGCGTCAGACGATGGAGAGCGCCGGGCAGTCGCTGGCGGTGACCCGCAGCCGGTTGCGTAACGGTGTGGCGTCGGCGGTGGATGTAGCGCAGGCGGAAACCGTCTACCAGCAGGCGCGGGCGGACGTCGCCAGCGCGCTGACCACCGAAGCGCAGGATAAGAATGCGTTGGACCTGCTGGCCGGGCGCCCGGTGCCGGAGGCGCTGTTGCCTGCGGATGTGGCGTCGCTGGCGCAGGCGGTGAAACCGGTCGCCGCCGGCATTTCGTCCGCCGCGTTGTTGCGCCGTCCGGATGTGCAGGCGGCGGAACATACCCTGAAATCGGCCAACGCCAATATCGGCGCGGCGCGAGCGGCATTTTTCCCCAGCATTACGCTGACCGCCAGCAACGGCCTGAGCAGCGAGGCGCTGTCGTCGCTGTTTAGCGGCGGCGCGCACGTCTGGTCGCTGGCGCCGTCCGTCAGCCTGCCTGTCTTTGACGGCGGCGCCAACCTGTCGGCGTTGCGCTACGCCGAGGCGGAAAAACAGGGCTATGTCGCCAGTTACGAGAAAACGTTGCAGACCGCGTTTCGCGAAGTGGCCGACGCGCTGGCGCGCAAAGGCACGATTGATGAGCAGCAGGCGGCGCAACGCGATTACGTGGCGGCGGCCGAGCGCAGTTATCAACTGGCCAGCAACCGCTACCGCGCCGGGGTCGATACCTACCTCAACGTACTGGATGCCCAGCGTACGCTGTACAGCGCCCGTCAGTCGTTGCTCAGCCTGGAACAGTCGCGGCTGGATAATCTGATTACGCTGTATAACGTATTGGGAGGTGGGGTGAAATAATATTTTTCGGCAGAGCGGGGATTATTTCCCGGCTCTGCCTTTTTAAATCTGGTTATATTTTTACTGCTGTTTTTTCTTTTGATAAATCGATTTTTTAGACTTAATACAGCAAGGATAATGGAGCGTATTCTGTCGGTCGCCAACGATTGCGATGGAAAACCGACTTACAACATCACCTATGACGCGGCCGGTAAAACGCCGCTGCTGATTGGCAAGCGGATTAATAATTCCGCCGGCCACTCTCCGGAAATTGGCAAGCAAAGTAGCGCCACAAACGGCGATATTGTGCATCTGGTGAATAACCTGTTCGACTCGAATTCAAAAATAAGATGTTCGCCACGCTGGATGCCGATATCGGCGCACAGCAGTTTGGACTGCCCCACATCGGTAGACGATCCTGCCCTATAGTTTGGAATACCACGCGCCGGTTTGGTGCTGGTCAGCCCGTTGGTTGCACAACCGCCTGAGCAGGCGCACTATTTGTATCAGGCGCACTATTTGCATGTGTATTGCATAATGTGGCAATCGGCGGTGTAGAGAGAAGAGAGAATGGTAGCGGACCCTTCAACGACAATTCGTTTTCTGATGGCTTCGCGCCAGTGTGAACTGAATAGCCTGCGCGGGCTGCTGCAAAGCGGCGAGCTGGTGGGGCGCATCAGCCAGCTGGTGCACATGCTGCAACGCGAACGCGGCACCTCCAACCTGTTCCTGTGTTCGGACGGGCGGCTGTGTGTGGATGAACTGCCGCAGCGCGAGCAGGATGTGCAACAGGCCGAGTCGCAATTTATGGAACAACTGGATGACCTGGCGCAGCGCGCCGGGTCGTTGCCGCAGGCCAGCCGGCTGTTCAGCCGCGCCGCCAGCGTGGTTTACACGCTGGGGTTGCTGCCGTCGCTGCGCCAGCAGGTGCGTCAGCGCGCGTTGCCGCAGTCGGACGCGATGACGGTGTTCAACGACATCATCCGCCATCTATTGACGCTGGTGTTCGAAGTGTCGGATACCGCGGCGGAGCCGGTGATTGCCCGTGCGCTGGTGGCGATGTTCAGTTTCATGCAGGGCAAGGAATTGGCCGGTCAGGAGCGGGCGGTCGGCGCCGCCGCGTTTGCCGCCGGTGAATTTCCGGTCAGTACTCAGCAGACATTGCTGGACCTGATCGAACGTCAGGAGCGTTGCTTCGATACCTTCGCCAATTTCGCCGATGACGTCAGCCGTGAGCGCTGGTTATCGCTGGCGACCGATCGGGAATTTGAACGACTGCGGCGCGTGGCTTGCACCCGCGCGCCGGACAACCTGCCGCTGGAAGGCAGCCTGCAATGGTTCGCGCTGGCGACGGCGCGTATCGACGCCATGAAGCACATCGAGGATCGGCTGGAGCAGACGCTGATGCAACTGTGCCGCGATCGTATCGCCGCCGCCGAGCAGGCTTGTCTTGACCAGCAGGCGGATGTCGCCGGCCTGATGGCGGCGCAGCAGGGGGAAGACCACAGCTATTCGGTGTTTATCGCCCGCTCGGAGATGGAGCAGGGCGCGGCGGCGCACAGCTGGCTCGACAGCGACGGCGTGCGGCCGCAGCTGGGGCGTTCGCTGCTGTCGCTGGTGCAACAGCAGGCGCGGCGTCTGCAGGCGCTGGATCATGAACTGGCGGCGATGCGCGCGACGCTGGATGAGCGGCGCCAAATCGACCGGGCCAAGGGCGTGCTGATGCAGCACCGGGGCTTAAGCGAAGAAGAGGCGTATAAAACCCTGCGCCGTATGGCGATGAACCAGAATAAGAAACTGATCGAGATTGCCAACGCCATGCTGGCGGTGGCGGATGTGTTTCAGGATAACCCCTGATGGAACGCGGCGAGTTGGCATGGCGTTAACTGGAATCCGCTCGCCGTGAATGCACATAAAGCGTGCGTGATTTGCCAGATAACGGTGCAGCCGAAGCCGTTATCTTCCCACCGCTCTGACGCGTATAGCGGCGGTTGTTCGTTTTCGCCATCGGCCTGATATCCCGGCTGAATTGATCCAGCTCAATATTAGCCGCGCTTTCGGCGAGCAGAATAGCCCCATCGGGACGCGTCGGTTATCCGGCGCGGCATGGACGGTCCACTCAATGTGCTGTCAGGTCACAGGGATATCTGACAGGTTGGCACACACCTTGCTTCATCTCCGGTAACAATTCACTGCGACTTTTTCGTGCTAATGGCGGTACGGAAAAGCGCTGGGCAAAGGCGTCCATAAGCGTGCGATTTTCGCATGGCTTATGGACGCCTTTTTGTTTTTGCCGCCGAAACGGCGGGTTGCCGAGGTGTCGTTGATGAGTGATTCCAAAACCGATAACAAAACCAATAACCAAACACAGGCGTTTTCCCGCCGCCAGTTTCTGGTGGGGAGCGCTGCGCTGGGCGGCGCCATGCTGCTGCCGGGAATAATGAACCGCGCCTGGGCGGCCGGTTCCGATGCCCCGGAGAAGAAAGAGGTGCGCATCGGTTTTATTCCGTTGACCGACTGCGCATCGGTGGTGATGGCGTCGGTAAAAGGTTTTGACAAGAAATACGGCATCACCATTGTGCCGAGCAAGGAAGCGAGCTGGGCCGCCGTGCGCGACAAGCTGGTGTCCGGCGAACTGGACGCGGCGCACGTGCTCTACGGGCTGTTGTACGGCCTGCAGGCCGGCGCGTCGGGGCCGCAGCACAATATGGCGGTGCTGATGACGCTGAACAACAACGGTCAGGCGATCACTCTGTCCAATAAGCTGCGCGAAGCCGGCGTGAGCGATGCCGCCAGCCTGAAGCGTTTTATTGCGGCCAGCCCGGCGGGGACTTACACCTTCGCCCAGACGTTTCCCACCGGCACCCACGCCATGTGGCTCTATTACTGGCTGGGGGCGGCCGGCATCAACCCGTTTGACGACGTGCGCACCGTGGTAGTGCCGCCGCCGCAGATGGTGGTGAACATGAAGATCGGCAACATGAGCGGTTTCTGCGTCGGCGAACCCTGGAACCAGCGCGCGATTACCGACGGCCTCGGGTTTACCGCCGCCACGTCGCAGGATATCTGGCCGGATCACCCGGAGAAGGTGCTCGGCACCAGCGCCGAATGGGTTAACGCCAACCCCAATACCGCCCGCGCGCTGACGGCGGCGGTGCTGGAAGCCTCGCGCTGGATCGACAGCTCGGACGACAACCGGCGCGAAACCGCCCGCGTCATCGCCGGGCGCGCGTACGTCAACACCCAGGAGGAGACGATTGTCGGCCGTATGCTGGGGCAATACGACAACGGCGCGGGCAAAAGCTGGCAGGACGCGCACGCCATGCGCTTCTACCACGACGGCGAAGTGAACTTCCCGTATCTGTCGGACGGGATGTGGTTCCTCACCCAGCACAAACGCTGGGGCCTGCTGGCGCAGGAGCCGGATTATCAGGCGGTGGCCCGTCAGGTCAATCGCATCGATATCTACAAACAGGCGGCCAGTGCGGTCGGCAATGTGCCGCTGCCATCCGGCGAGATGCGCAGCAGCGTATTGATTGACGGCAAGCGTTGGGACGGCAGCGATCCGGCCGGTTATGCCAACAGCTTCAGCGTGAAAAAGTAACGGAGAGCGACCATGAAAACGCAAGCCCAGATTCTTTCGATCGTGCCGGAGCCGACTGACACGCCGCACCACAATGCTGTCGCGACCGACGCCACCGTTATCGCCTTACCCGAAACCGTTGGCGTAGCTGCACCGGCGCCGACCGTCGCCTCGCCGCGCGCCGTCTGGCGGCCGCGCCTGAGCCGATGGCTGTCCCGGCTGTTGCCGGGCGGCGTCGGCATGATCCTGCTGCTGGCGGTCTGGCAACTCGCGGCGCTGAGCAGCAAAGGTTTCCCGACGCCGTGGCAGACCTGGCTGGCGGCGCAGAGCATTTTTGCCGACCCCTTTTACGTGGCCGGCCCCAACGATCAGGGCATCGGCTGGAACGTGCTGGCGTCGCTGGAGCGCGTCGGCATCGGTTTCGGGCTGGCGGCGCTGGTGGGCATTCCCGCCGGTTTCCTGATTGGCCGCTTCCGGTTTATGGCGGCGATGTTCAACCCGATTATTTCGCTGTTGCGTCCGGTCAGCCCGCTGGCATGGCTGCCCATCGGCCTGCTGCTGTTCCAGCGCGCCGAGCCGGCTTCCAACTGGACCATTTTTATCTGCTCCATCTGGCCGATGATCCTCAACACCGCCGAGGGGGTGCGCCAGATTCCGCAGGATTATCTCAACGTGGCGCGGGTGCTGAAGCTGTCCGAATTCACCATCATGCGCAAGATCCTGCTGCCGGCGGTGCTGCCGAGCGTGCTGACCGGGGTGCGGCTGTCGATCGGCATCGCCTGGCTGGTGATCGTGGCGGCGGAAATGCTGACCGGCGGCATCGGTATCGGCTTCTGGATTTGGAACGAGTGGAACAACCTCAACGTGCCCAACATCATCATCGCCATTCTGGTGATTGGCGTGGTCGGGCTGTTACTTGAGCAAGGGCTGATGTTGCTGGCCAAACGCTTCAGCTATGAAACCCGTTAAGGAGAAACGTATGCGCGATCAACCGATTATCCGTATTCAGCAGGTCAGTCAGCGTTTTTCCACCGCCAGCGGTTCGTTCCTGGCGCTCGATAACGTGAGTTTCGATATCCATACCGGGGAAACCCTGAGTTTGATCGGGCACTCCGGCTGCGGCAAATCAACGCTGCTCAACCTGATTGCCGGGCTGACGCTGCCGACCAGCGGCGGCCTGCTGTGCGACAACCGCGAAATCGACGGCCCGGGGCCGGAGCGGGCGGTGGTATTCCAGAACCATTCGCTGCTGCCGTGGCTCACCACCTACGACAACGTCGCGCTGGCGGTGAAGCAGGTATTCCGCGGCCAGATGAGCAAGGCGGAGATGCACGAGTGGATCGTCCATAACCTGGAGCTGGTGCACATGGGGCACGCGCTGAACAAGCATCCGCATGAGATTTCCGGCGGCATGAAGCAGCGGGTGGGCATCGCCCGCGCGCTGGCGATGAAACCCAAGGTGCTGCTGATGGACGAACCGTTCGGTGCGCTGGACGCGCTGACCCGCGCCCATTTGCAGGACGCGGTGATGGAAATCCAGCAGCGGCTGAACACCACCATCGTGCTGATAACCCATGACGTGGATGAGGCGGTGTTGCTCTCCGACCGGGTGCTGATGATGACCAACGGCCCGGCGGCCACGGTGGGCGAGATCATGACGGTGGCGCTGGAACGCCCGCGCTCTCGCGTCGCGCTGGCGGATGACCCGCGTTATCACCAGTACCGTCAGCAGGTGCTGCATTTCCTGTATGAGAAGCAGCCGCACGCGGCCTGACGGGAGGAAGCAGCGATGAGCGCGCATCTGGTGATTATCGGCAACGGTCTGTCCAGCGCGCGGCTGGTAAAGCGACTGGGGCAACTGGCACCGCAACGCTACCGCGTCACCGTCATCGATCGCGAGCCGCGCGACAGCTATAACCGCGTGCTGCTTTCCTCGGTGCTGGGGGGCGAAAAAACCTTTGAGGACACGCAGTTAGAGCCGGCGCCGGCAACAATGGACGTGACCATACTGACCGGCGAGTCGGCGCTACGTATTGATCGGGCTACGCGGGAAGTGATCACCGATCGCCGTCGCCTGACCTATGACCAACTGGTGTTCGCCACCGGTTCCCGCCCGTTTATGCCGCCGTTGCCGGGCATCGACCTGCCGGGCGTGATGGGCTTTCGCACGCTGGATGACGTCGAGCGGATGTGGGCGGCGGTGCGACAGGGAAAGCCGGCGGTGGTGATCGGCGGCGGATTACTGGGGATTGAAGCCGCCGCCGCGCTGCGACTGCAGGGCGCCGCGGTGACGCTGCTGCACCGCCACGCCCGGCTGATGGAGCGTCAGCTCGACGCCACCGCCAGCGACCTGTTGTGCGCCCGGCTGCATGAGCGCGGCATCCGTTGCCTGACCGGCGTGCAGATTCAGGCATTATCCGGTAACGAATTGTCCGGTAATAAATCGTCCGGCGGCGAGCAGGTGGAGGCGGTCGAACTGGCGGACGGTACGTGCTTGCCTGCCGGTCTGGTGGTGGTGGCGACCGGCGTGCAACCGGTGTGTGAGCTGGCTCGCGACAGCGGCCTGGCGTGCGGGCGCGGCATTCTGGCCGACGGCCAGTTGCGCACCGCCGATGAATACGTCAGCGCATTCGGCGAGTGCGCTGAAGTGAAGGGTGAAACGGTCGGGCTGGTGGCGCCCTGTCTGGCGCAGGCCGATGTGCTGGCCGCCCGGCTGGCGGGGCAACCGGTGGCGGATTACGCGCCGGCGGCGCTGGCCACCCGACTGAAAGTTACCGGGATTGACGTGGTGAGCGCGGGGGAGTTGCACCCGCAGGAGGGCGATCGACTCCACTCGCTGTCAGACCCGCTCGGCGGCCATTATCGCCGCCTGATATTCCGCGACGACCGGTTATGCGGCGCGCTGCTGTTCGGTCATGTCAGCGACAGTCCGCAACTGCTGGCGGCCATGGAGACCAGGCTGCCATCGGCACCGTCGTCGCTTTTGTTTGGTCTGTCTTTTCCTGAAGTAGACATACGGCCTGCGGCCGTAAGGATTTCTGTCATGAGTAAACCCGTATTGGTGGTAGTGGGGCACGGCATGGTCGGGCACCACTTTCTGGAGCAACTGGTGGAACGCAGCCTGCACCAACAGTATCACGTGGTGGTGTTTGGCGAGGAACGCCATCCGGCCTATGACCGGGTACATTTGTCCGAGTATTTTGCCGGTCGCAGCGCCGAATCCCTGTCAATGGTCAGCGAGGGCTTTTTCGAACAGCACGACATTGAATTGCGCACCGGTTGCCAGGTGACGGAGATTGACCGTCAACGCCGCTGCGTGCGCGACGCGAACGGCCAGGAAACCCCGTACGACCGGCTGGTGCTGGCGACCGGTTCCTACCCGTTCGTGCCGCCGATGACGGGCAACGATCGCCCCGGTTGTCTGGTGTATCGCACGCTGGAGGATCTGGACGCCATTGCCGCCGAAGCGCGCGAATCGCGCAGCGGCGTAGTGGTGGGCGGCGGTCTGCTGGGGCTGGAAGCCGCCAACGCGCTGCGCCAACTGGGGCTGGAAACCCATGTGGTGGAATTCGCCCCCAGACTGATGGCGGTGCAACTGGACGACGGCGGCGCGCAACTGCTCAAGCGCAAGATTGAGGCGCTGGGCCTGCAGGTGCACACCGGCAAGGAAACCCGCGCGATTACGGCGGGCGAGCAGGCGCGCCACCGGATGAATTTCGCCGACGGCACGGCGCTGGAAACCGATCTGGTGCTGTTTTCCGCCGGTATCCGCCCGCGCGATCAGCTGGCGCGTGACGCCGCGCTGGAGATCGGCGCCCGCGGCGGCATCGTAATCGACGACTATTGCCAGACCTCGGATGACGCTATTTTCGCCATTGGCGAGTGCGCGCTATGGCAGGGACAGATGTTCGGGCTGGTGGCGCCGGGTTATCAGATGGCGCGCACCGTCGCCGCCCGGCTGGCGCAACAGGAGCAGTCGTTCACCGGCGCCGACATGAGCACCAAGCTTAAGCTGCTGGGGGTGGACGTGGCGTCGATCGGCGATGCTCACGGTAAAACCGAGGGCAACCTGAGCTATCAGTGGAACGACGAACCGAATCAGGTCTATAAAAAAATCATTGTTTCGGCGGACGGCAAACGGCTGCTGGGGGCGGTGCTGGTGGGCGACAGCAGCGATTACAGCACGCTGTTGCAGATGAAACTCAACGACATGACCTTACCTGCGCACCCGGAAAGCCTGATTCTGCCGGCGCTGGACGGCGCGGCGCCGAAAGGGCTGGGGGTGGCGGCGTTGCCGGACAGCGCCCAGATCTGCTCCTGCCATAACGTCAGCAAAGCGGACATCTGTGCGGCGGTGGACAACGGCTGCACCGATCTGGCGTCGCTCAAGGCCTGCACCAAGGCGGGCACCGGCTGCGGCGGCTGCGTACCGCTGCTCAAGCAGGTGATGGAGTACCAGTTGCAGCAGTCGGGCATCGAGGTAAAAAAAGACATTTGCGAGCATTTCGCCTATTCGCGTCAGGAGCTGTACCACCTGATCCGCGTCAACCGTATCCGTAGTTTTGGCGAGCTGATCGCCCGCCACGGTCACGGGCTGGGCTGTGAAATCTGTAAACCGCTGGCCGGATCGATGCTGGCGTCCTGCTGGAACGATTACGTGCTGAAACCCGAACACGTACCGTTGCAGGATACCAACGACCGTTTCCTGGCCAATATCCAGAAAGACGGCACCTACTCGGTAGTGCCGCGCATTCCCGGCGGCGAGATTACCCCGCAGGGATTGATCGCCATCGGTCAGGTGGCCGAACGTTATCACCTGTATACCAAGATTACCGGCGGCCAGCGGGTCGATCTGTTCGGCGCGCGGCTGGAGCAACTGCCTGCTATCTGGCAGGAGCTGATCGACGCCGGGTTTGAAACCGGTCATGCCTACGGCAAGTCGCTGCGTACCGTCAAATCGTGCGTCGGCTCCACCTGGTGCCGCTACGGCGTGCAGGATTCCACCTCGCTGGCGATTGCGCTGGAGCACCGTTACAAAGGGCTGCGCTCGCCGCATAAGCTCAAGATGGCGGTTTCCGGTTGCACCCGCGAATGCGCCGAAGCGCAGGGCAAAGACATCGGCGTGATAGCCACCGACAAGGGTTGGAACCTGTATGTGTGCGGCAATGGCGGCATGAAACCGCGTCATGCCGACCTGTTCGCCAGCGATCTGGACACCGATACCCTGTTCCGGCTGATCGACCGCCTGCTGATGTTCTACATCCGTACCGGCGACCGCCTGCAGCGCACCAGCGTTTGGCTGGATAACCTGGAAGGCGGCATCGACTACCTGCGGCAGGTGGTAATCGACGACAGTCTGGGAATTGCCGACGAGCTGGAAAACGAGATGCGTCAGGTTATCGACAGCTATCAGTGCGAATGGCAGACCACGCTGGCGCATGACGAACACCGGGCGTTGTTCCGCGCCTTCCTTAACAGCGACACGCCGGATGAAGCGGTAGTGATGGTGCCGGAGCGCGGTCAGCCTCGCCCCGCCCGTCTGGAGGAGAAGACGACGGCGGCATCAGAGGCGGCTGGCGTGGAAGGCTGGCAGTGCGTCGGCTTCCTCTGCGATATTCCGGCGAATGCCGGCATGGCGGCGCGGGTCGGACATCAGCAGGTGGCACTGTTTCATCTGCCTGCCGCCCAGCCGGGGCAGGCGGGACACGTGTTCGCGCTCGATAATCAGGAGCCGGGCAGCGGCGCCAACGTGCTGTCGCGCGGCCTTGTCGGCGACGTGGCGGGCGAGCCGGTGGTGATTTCGCCGTTGTACAAAAAGCGTCTGCGTCTGCGTGACGGCGTTAGCCCGGATGACAGCCAACTGCGGGTGCGCGCCTGGCCGGTGCGTGTGGTACAGGATCGTATCTGGGTGGCGAACGAACCGATGGCGGTGGCGGCGGCCGACATGGCGGAGGCGTTATGAGCGGCTGCCGCACCACCTGTCCTTACTGCGGCGTGGGCTGCGGGGTGATCGCCACCCCGCAGCCGGACGGGAGGGTGACCATTGAAGGCGATCGCCAGCACCCGGCCAATCTGGGGCGGTTGTGCGTCAAAGGCTCGGCATTGGGCGACACGTTGGATCTGCAAGGGCGGCTGCTGTGGCCGCTGGTTGACGGTCATCGCGTCAGCTGGGATCAGGCTCTGGATCGGGTAGCGCAGTCGCTCGGCGACATTATTGCGCAGCATGGCCCGCAGGCGGTGGCGTTTTACGGTTCGGGGCAACTGCTGACCGAAGACTATTACGTCGCCAACAAGCTGATGAAAGGATTCATCGGCAGCGCCAACATGGATACCAATTCCCGGCTGTGTATGGCATCGGCGGTGGTCGGGTACAAGCGGGCGCTGGGCGCCGATGCGGTGCCTTGTAACTACGAGGACATCGAACAGGCCGATTTGGTGGTGCTGGTCGGGTCCAACACCGCCTGGGCGCACCCGGTGGTGTATCAGCGGCTGATGCAGGCCAAACAGCAGCGCCCGCACATGCGGGTGGTGGTGATCGATCCGCGTCAGACCGCCACCTGCGATGCGGCGGAGTTGCACTTGCCGCTGGCGCCCGGCAGCGATGCCGGGTTGTTCAACGGGCTGCTGCGCTGGCTGGCGCAGCGGAACGCTCCGGTTCCCGACGGGCTGAGCGGCGTGGAGGCGGCGCTGGCGGCCGCCGATGACTGGACGGTGGAGCGGGTGGCGGAATTCTGCCAACTGGACCGCGAGGACGTCGCCTGTTTTTACCAGTGGTTTAGCGACACCGATAACGTGGTGACGCTTTATTCGCAGGGCATCAACCAGTCCTCTTCCGGGAGCGACAAATGCAACGCCATCATTAACGTACATCTGTTCAGCGGCCGCATCGGCCGGACCGGGTGCGGCCCCTTTTCGATTACCGGTCAACCGAATGCGATGGGCGGGCGCGAAGTGGGCGGGCTGGCGAATCAGCTGGCGGCGCACATGGGCTTCAGCCCGCAGGAAGTGGACCGGGTCGGCCGTTTCTGGGGCAGCGACCGGGTGGCGCCGGCGCCGGGATTGATGGCGGTGGATCTGTTCCGCGCGATTGAAGCCGGGCAGGTCAAGGCGGTGTGGATCATGGGCACCAACCCGGTGGTTTCCATGCCGGAGGCAGATCGGGTGCGGCAGGCGCTGTTGCGCTGCCCGCTGGTGATCGTCTCCGACGTGATGCGCCACACCGATACCGCCGACTGCGCGCATGTCCTGCTGCCGGCGCTGGCGTGGGGGGAAAAGGACGGCACGGTTACCAACTCCGAGCGCCGCGTTTCCCGTCAGCGCGCCTTTCTGCCCGCGCCGGGCGAAGCGAAAGCCGACTGGTGGATACTGTCGCAGGTGGCGCAACGCATGGGATTTGGCGCGGCGTTCGATTATCGCCATCCGGCGCAGATCTTCCGTGAGCACGCCGCCTTGTCCGGATTTGAGAATCAGGGACAGCGTGCGTTCAACATCAGCGCGCTGGCAACGCTCAGCAATGAACAATGGCAGCAGCTGACGCCGGTGCAGTGGCCGGTCACCAGTGCCGTCAGCGACGGTACCGCGCGATTGTATACCGACGGGCGCTGCTGGCACCCGGACGGTAAAGCGCGCTTGCTGGCGATCACGCCGCAACTGCCCGCCAATCCGCCGTCGCCCGCGTATCCGCTGGTGCTCAACACCGGTCGGGTACGCGACCAGTGGCACACCATGACCCGCACCGGCAAGGCGCCGCGTCTGATGCGCCATCTGCCGGAACCTTATTGCGATCTTCACCCGCAGGATGCGCTCAATGCCGGCGTTCACGACGGCGAACTGGTGCGCATCAGCGCCGAGTCGGGCTGGATGCTGGCGCGGGCGCAGGTCCAGCGCGGGCAGCAGCGCGGCAGCATCTTTGTCCCCATGCACTGGAACCGGCAGTTTAGCGCGCAGGCGCGGGCGGATAGCCTGGTGGCGGCGGTGACCGACCCCTATTCCGGTCAGCCGGAAAGCAAGCAGGCGCGGGTGCGTATCCAACGCTGGCCCGCTGTGTGGTTCGGCGAACTGTTTGTGCGCGGCGACGTGACGGCGCCGGACTGCGGCTACTGGAGCCGTATTGCCGCCGACGGCGTGTCCCATTACACGATCGCCGGCGAACAGACGCCGGAGCACTGGCTTGACTGGCTGGCCCGCCAGTATGGGCTGGACGGCGTCGACTATCAACAGGCGCAGGGGGACGGCGGTCTGTTTCATGCGGTTGGCTGGCTATCGGGGCAGGTGGCGGTGGCGCTGTATGTCGACGCTCGCCGGCCAGTGCTGGAGCGCGAGACCATCCTGACGGCGTTTGCCGCGCCGCCGCAACAGACGCCGGACCGGCTGGCGTTGCTGGCCGGGTGCGCGCCGCAGGGCGAAGCGCCGCAAGGAGCGACCATTTGCAGCTGCTTCGCGGTGGGAGAACAGCGCATTATCGACGCCATCCGCCAGGGGTGCCACAGCGTGGCGCAACTGGGCGAACAACTACAATGCGGGACCAATTGCGGGTCCTGCGTGCCGGAACTGAAGGCGTTGCTGCAACACTATGCCACGCCGGACACATTACGCCGGGCGGGCTGAGCCGCGCCCGGATAAGGAGCCATCAACATGAACCCTACTCTGAACACACTGATGGCGCAGGGCCATCAACGCCAGCCTCTGCTGGCCGGCGATGTCTGGCTGGTGGGCGCCGGCCCGGGCGACGCCGAACTGCTGACTGTCAAGGCGCTGCGGGCGATTCAGCAGGCGGATGTGGTGGTGCATGACCGGCTGGTTTCCGCCGATATCATGGCGTTGGTGCAGCCGGAAACGTTGCGCATCGACGTCGGCAAGCAGCAGGGACACCACGCGCTGCCGCAACCGCAAATCAACCAGTTGCTGATGGAGCTGGCGCAGGCCGGGCAACGGGTGGTGCGGCTTAAAGGCGGCGATCCGTTCATTTTCGGCCGCGGCGGCGAGGAAATGGATTATCTACAGCAACAGGGCGTGACCTGCCATGTGGTGCCCGGCATCACCGCCGCCACCGGTTGCGCCGCGGCGGTGGGGCTGCCATTAACCCATCGGGACTGCGCCCAGTCGGTGCGTTTTATCACCGGCCATGCCCGCGACGGCGAACCGCAACTGGATTGGGAAACGCTCGGCGCCGGCCAGCAGACGCTGGTGTTTTACATGGGGTTGAGCCATGCCAGCCGCCTGTGCCAGAAATTAATTGCCAATGGTCTGCCCGCCAGTACGCCGCTGGCGATTATCGAGCGCGGCACCCAGCCGGAACAACGTTTGTTGACCGCCACGCTGGCGACGTTGCCAACGCTGATGGCGCGTTATCAGCCGCAGTCACCCAGCCTGCTGGTGGTGGGGGAGGTGGTGCGTTTCAGTCGTCACCCGGCGCTGACGGTCGCCGGCGAGGCGATGATGAAGGTGGGAACGGTGGCGGCGTAAACGACTGCCGCCCAATCACGGGCGGCAGCTTGCAGGCGAGGTTTATTTTCTGCGTGCAATCGCATCGGCGAGCGCGTTCATCTGATCGGCGATCAGCGCGGTGATTTTTTCGTCTTTCAGGTTGCCCTGATCGTCAAAACCGCCGGCAAAGGCGTTGGCGAACACTTCCGGTTTATTCAGCGGATGGATGTTCAGGTAGATACAGCTCTGCCGCAAGTGGTATTGGGCGCGGGAGGTGCCCATACCGCCGCCGGCGCCCATCAGCGCGGCCGGTTTATCGTTCAGGATGGTGGTGTCCGGCAGGCGGGAGATCCAGTCAAGAATGTTTTTCAGCGCCGGCGCCATCGAATAGTTGTATTCCGTACAGGCGAATACGAAGCCGTCCGCTTCGCTGGCCTGACGCGCGATACGCTGCACCGAGGCGGGAACCTCGGTCAGGTCGGCGTTATAGAACGGTACATCCAGCAGGTCGGCGATCTCAAGCGTGACGCCCGCCGGCAGCACGGACTGCGCGGCGCGCAGCAATCCCCGGTTGGCAGAGGCTTTACGCAGGCTGCCAGCAATACCTAACAGTTTGATATCACTCATGGTGTTGTCCTTTTTGTATGAAAAGAAAATCACCGGGATCACGTCGGCGCGCACCGCGTCTCCGTTTGTCCCTGACTCGTCATAGCATAGAGCGTGGGTGGGAAAATGCCATTAGCCCGATGGGTTGATTTGTCGCTGTGAGCCTTGATCCACGAGAGATTCAATACCGGTGGGTTAGTGAAAATACATCAGTTCAACTATAGTATCCGCTCCTTTTCTTATCTGTTTACTTAACATGAATTTATTAACATTGACCTCAAGGATGTTGGTGCTGGGTTTCGTTTGTATGGTGGGTATGGCGCAGGCAACGCCGGTGGTATATGGCGGCACGCTGGGGACGACGCCGGTGGTGATGGAGCTGGATGTTCAGTTGGATGGGCGCGTGGAGAGCCGCTTTTGTTGCATCGGAACGTGTGACTCACCATATTAACGGCCAGCGCAGCAAGCAGGGGCAGGTGACGCTGAATATTGATGTGGATGCGTCGGACAGTGACGACGAGGCAGACGCAAAGCCGGCGAGCAGCCCAGTCATCACGTTACGTCCTGCCGATAATAATGGCTGGCAGGGCGAGTGGCGTCAGGGGCAGGGTACGCCGCTCACCGTTAAACTGTCACAGATGATGCCGATAGCGACAGCCGGATTGTCGCCCTTTATGCAGTCGCTCTACCAGCTCTCGCCTTATGACTATCTGCTGCGTGCAACGGCTGAACCGGCGATGGTTAAACAAGGCGTCGTTAACGGTTATAACGTGGAATGGTGGCAGGATCCGAGCGCTAAACTGTCAATGTTTCAGTTGACCTCGGGCTACCCGGCGGAACGGCTCGCTGCCCTGAACGCCGCGCTGCGAGACAGCTTCTGGCACACGGTTCTGGCCGTTGCGCAGTGTGAACATTCGGATGACAAGGTAAAAATCAGCCTGCTGTCGGCGAATGTGATCAGCTATGTGGTATCTGGCGATAGAAGCTGCGGCGGCGCACACGGTTATATGGAGGTGTCGCCTCGGGTGCTGCGTGTCTCCAATGCGAGCGAGTTGAGGCTTTCTGATTTGATGTGGGTCGACGAATCGCCGGTGCCGGATGCCTTCGCTATCCCTGATGACTATTTGCGGGAAACCTTGCCGACATGGCTAGCTGCACAGTTTGCCCGGCTCTACCCGGAACAGACAAAGGTGATGGATGACGAGAGCGAGGATGCCTGTGATTACACTTCTCCAGAAGTGTGGGCGAATGCCCCCTGGAGCCTGACATCCAAAGGTATCTATTTCCAGACCATGACCCCTAATCTGACTTCGCAGTGCAAAGGCTCCGGCTGGGAAATCCTACCCTGGGACCTGGTCAAACAGCACCCCGGGCGGCTGAAGGATTTGCCGTTGCCCTGATAATTCCGGCGCCTCAGTTCCGCTAATTTGAGCGGAGCTGAGGGATCTACTCTTAATTTTTTGCTAATTCATATGACATTATTAATAAAAATTGCCCGGGTGGCGGTTGTTTCTCTGGGACTTACTCTCGTAACCATAGCGGCCCACGCTGAGTCGCAACTGTTCAGCGGCACGTTGGGTGATGACAGTATCGTGCTGGAACTGAACATCAATGCTGAAAAAAATGTCGCAGGGCGCTATTTCTCTACCCGCTCTCTGCGTGATCGGGAATTGTTAGGGGAGCGTCGCGCTGACGGGCAGTTGGCGCTGGGCGAGGTGATCAGTAGCAATTACCGTGACGACGATGTAGATCTTCCGGAACTGACGCTGCGTCCTGCGGCTGATCAAGGCTGGCAGGGGGAATGGCGTAACGGTACGGGGAAAACGGCGATGATCACGCTGCATCCGTTGACGGTAACGGCGCCAACGGCACAGGCATCGGCTTTTATGCAAAGCCTTTACACTCGTTCTCACTATGACTATGTCCGTAACCAGGGAGCTGAACCTCGACAGGTGAAAAAAGAGGTGATTAACGGGTATGAAGTCGAATGGTGGCAAGACCCGCTAAGTGGTATGCAGACCGTTCAACTGGTCTCTGGTTACACCCCCGAGCAACGCGTCCGCCTGAATGCGAAATTGATCGACAGTCTGTGGGATCAAGCAACGCTTTTCCAACGCTGTGAGATGTTCAGCAATGGTAAAGGAAATCTTACACAGGAACTGTCATTACGTCTGCTGTCGCCGTCGGTTGTCAGTTATACCATTGATGTAGATAGCATGTGTGCTGATGCCGGGCGAGAAGTGTACACAAAGGCGATGACGCTGCGTAGTCTTGATGCTACGCCACTGGTGCTGGACGATATCCTGTGGGTCGCTGAATCACCGATTCCTGATAAAGTGACGGAAAACACCGACGATGAGTATCCTGACGAGAATTTTGCCGACTGGCTGGTTGAACAGTTCAGTGAGCGTTATTCCACCCAAATGAGCGATGACTTTCAGGTGGATGGTGAGACTTGCAGTTATGGCGACCCAGAGTCATGGGGATCGTCGAAGTGGTATTTAACCCCCCAAGGCATTCATTTCATTCCTGCTTTTATCGTGGGAGCCGCACCTGAGTGCCACAACGCCGATTGGGCGGTATTACCCTGGGACCTGGTCAAACAACATCCCGGCCGTCTGAAGGATTTGCCGTTGCCGTAACAGGCGCTTCTCCGGTTAATCGCATGTGCCAAAAAACAAGGCCCGTCGCCATCTGGCGCGGGCCTTGTCGTTTCTTTGCCGCCGTTCAGGATGCGGCGCGGCGGGAGGGCGTCGGTTACTGCACCCGCACGTCAAAACCGGGGAAGTATTTTTTCGCCAGTTGCTCGACGGTGCCGTCGTCCTTCACCTGTTTGATGGCTTTATCCAGCTCGGCTTTCAGCGCGGCGTCGCTTTTACGCAGACCAAAACCGATACCGCTGCCGAGAATGGCGGCGTCGTCCACTGCCTTGCCGATAAAGGCGAAACCTTTGCCTTCCGGTTTATCCAGGAAACCGGACTGACCGGCCGCCGCCATCACCAGCGTACCGTCCAGACGGCCTGCCGCCAGATCGTCATACGCCAGATTCTGGTCTTTGTAAGAGGTCACGGTAACGCCTTTCGGCTCCCAATGCGCCTTGGCGTACACTTCCTGAATCGACCCCTGCAACACGCCGATGTTCTTGCCTTTCAGCGCTTCCGGCGTCGGCGCCAGACCAGTGTCCGGCTTGCCGACCAGTTGGGTCGGAATGCGATAGATAGGCGCGGTAAAGTCGATCGCTTCCTTACGTTTTTCGGTGATATTCATCGCGGAGTTGATGGCGTCGAACTTTTTGGCCTGCAGTGCCGGAATCAGGGCATCAAACGAGGTTTCAACCCAGGAGCATTTGAAATTGCCTGCTTTACAAATGGCGTTACCCAGATCGATATCGAATCCTTCCAACTGGCCCTTGGCGTTTTTGCTTTCAAACGGCGGGTATTCCGCTTCCAGCCCAAAACGCAGTTCAGTCTGCGCCAGTGCGACGGAGGAGGACAGTAAACCCAGCGACAACATCAACATGCTTAATTTTTTCATATCGGGAACGATCTCCGGTAAATCAATGAGTAGTCTTTAAACGGCAATCAACATCACACAGTAACAGCCATCACACACAAATCGAGCGCAACCGCATTTATCGGCGCTCCGCGGCCTGACACAGGGCTTTCGCGCCGGCCAGCAGCGTCTCGTCATCTTTGGAGAACGACAGACGAATCAGTTTATTGTCGGTGCCGTCGGTGTAAAACGCCGACAGCGGAATGGTCGCCACGCCGTGGTCGACAATCAGTCGTTTGACCATGTCGCTGTCGCTTTCGTCGCTGAAGTGCGCAAAGCTCGCCAGCATGAAGAACGAACCGGCGGAGGGCAACAGTTCAAACGGTCCGTGCTGTAAGGCGTTCGCCAGCAGGTCGCGTTTATGCTGATAGAACTGGCCGAGCGACAGGTAGGTCGCCGGGTCCGTCATGTAGTCGGCAAAGGCGTACTGCATCGGCGTGTCGGCGGAGAACATCATAAACTGGTGGATTTTGAGGATCTCGTCCATCAGCGCCGCCGGAGCCAGACAGTAACCGACGCGCCAGCCGGTGACGTGAAAGGTTTTGCCGAACGATGAGACAATCACGCTGCGTGCCGCCAGTTCGCTGTGGGTCGCCATGCTGTGATGGCGCTGGCCGTCAAACACTACGTGCTCGTAGACTTCGTCAGACAGGATCACGATGCCGGTGTTGCGAGTCAGGCGCGCCAGCTGCGCCAGATCGTCGGCGCTCAGCACCTGGCCGCTGGGGTTATGCGGCGAGTTGATGATGATCATGCGGGTGCGCGGGCTGATGGCCGCCTGCACTTCGTCCCAGTTGATGGCAAAGCTCGGCACGGCGAGTTTCAGCGCCACCGGCGTTGCGCCCTGTAGCCGGACGATGGGCGCGTAGCTGTCGAACGACGGCTCAAAATAGATAACTTCGTCGCCCGGATGCACCAGCGCGGAAATGGCGGAATACAGCCCTTCGCTGGCGCTGGCGGTGATGGTGACTTCCTGTCCGGCGTCGTAGTGCTGGCCGTACAGGCGTTTGACTTTCTCCGCCACCACCTCTTTGAGCGACACCAGCCCGGACATCGACGCGTACTGGTTATGACCCTCGGTCATGGCGCGCGTCACCCCGGCGATCAGCTCGGGAGAGCAGGGAAAGCTGGGCGCGCCCTGAGACAGGTTGATGGCGTTGTGCTGGCTGGATAACTGACCGATAACGGTAAAAATAGTCGTGCCCACATCCGGTAATTTGGAACTGAACTGCACCGGGGTTTGAATCGGCATGGGGGTCTCCGTTGAGTGCCATAGCAGACCCGCACGTGAGCGAACGGTACGATAGAGAAGCCCTGTCTGCTAAAATTTATTGGTTGTACGTGAATAACTATTCATGCATTAGACGTTGCCGCCGGTAGTACTACAATCGAATTGTTGTCATAATAGCCATGAGAAAAATGCATGGCTCGCGGCAACTATTTATCGCAATAGAGCAATAAGATGTGGTGATGGTAGCCGCCGCTTGCCGCGAAACCGGGGCTGACGATGCCGCTCGCATCAGGAAACGATACTCAGGCTCGCACCGCTTTTTCTGCATAGTTATGTAATCAGTTTTCTTATGACCGCCTGACGGAGAGCGCGTATGACCCTAAATAACCGCATTCCGCCGCTGAATGCGTTGCACGCTTTTGTGGTGACCGCCCGTCATCTCAATTTTACCCGGGCGGCGGCGGAGCTGTTTGTCACGCAAGGCGCGGTAAGCCGGCAGATCGCATCGCTGGAAGCCTGGCTGGGCTTCGCGTTGTTTCAGCGCCATGCCCGTGGTTTACGGTTGACGCCGCAGGGCAGTCAGCTGTTGCCGGAGGTTCGCGAGGTGTTTGACCAACTGTTTCGGGTGACGAACCGGGTGCGTGAAGGGCGTTCAATCCGCATGAAGGCGCCGACCTGCGCCATGCGCTGGCTGGTGGCGCACCTGATGACGCTGGAGCAGCGGCGGCCGGATATCCATGTCTCGCTAACGACGACCACCGAGCACGGCGTCGATTTCCGTCACGAAGATTTCGATGTGGCGGTGGTGTTCGCGCCGGATGCCGCGCCGCGCCAACATGATGGCAAGCTGTTCGACGAGGTGCTGTCGCCGGTGCTGGCGCCGCATCTGCTGCCTGCCGGGCAAGCGGCGTTGTCGCCGGAGCAACTGGCGCGTTTGACGCTGTTGCATCCGACCCATGACCAGCGTGACTGGAAGTTGTGGCTGAAAACCCACGGCATCGGTGAGCAGGTGATGCGCCGTAATCAGCAGTTCGACACCATGGATCTCGCCATCAGCGCCGCCATTCAGGGCTTTGGCGTCGCGATGGCGGATGTGACGCTGGTGGCGGAAGATATCCGGCGACAACGGCTGGTGATGCCGTTTGCCGAAACGGTGAAAACCGGCGCGGCTTATTATCTGGCGCACCGGCCTGGGTTGGATGGACATGCGCAGGCAGAATGGCTGACGGATTTTCTCGCCAGCTTTACTGATTGCCTGCCGCCCGGTCAGGACTGACGCAGCCAGGGGGTGTTCAATACGACGCGTCCGGCGTAAAAATCGACCGTAATACGCACACCGAGCGGCAGGGTCAGCATCGGGTGCGTATGGCAGCAATCAAAATCCGCCAGCACCGGCAGCGGTTGTCCGTTAAGCACTTCGCGCAGTACGGTCAGCGAATCACGGCCGGTGCCCTTATCATCGAACTGTTCATGCTTGCCCAGCATCACCACCGCGACCCGGTCAAACACGCCGCATAGCTTCAGGTGGGCAAACGCGCGCTCCACGGTGGCGATGTCCTTCAGCGAGTCTTCCAGCAGCAGAATATCGCCGTCTGCAATCGCCGGCATAAACGGACTGCCCCAGATCCCCGCCATGGTATTGAGGTTGCCGCCGATAAGCCGCCCCTGATAAACGCCGCTGCCGTCGAAGCGCCACTGGTTGGGATGGGTGATTTTGGCGCGCGATTGTTGATTCCAGTCCAGCCGCTCGTCGGTCCATCCCGATGGCATGCGATAGGCGTGTTCAGACCGCGCTGCGCCGGTCAGCGTGGCGAAGCCGGCAAAGGTGTCGTCCACCAGCGGCGGGAATTCGCCAAACGACGCCACCAGCGCCGGGCCGTAAAAGGTTACGAGTCCGGTTTGGGCATACATGCCAAGCAAGAGCGCGGTGACGTCGGAATAGCCGATGATGATTTTCGGATCGCGGCGCAGGGCGTCGTAATCAATATAGGGCAGCAGCGAGTTGCTGTTGCTGCCGCCAATGGTCGACATGACGCAGCGTACGGCAGGGTCGCGGATCAGCGTGTTCAGTTCGTCAACGCGCGCGGCGATGCTGCCGGAGCGGTAGTGGTCGGTTTTACCGGTCAGCGCGCCGGCGCGCAGCCGGTAGCCGTGCTGCTCAAGAAAGACTTTCGCCCGTTCAAAGCGTGCCGGGGCAAAGTGCGTCGCGGGCGAGGACGGCGAGAAGAAACCGATGGTGTCGCCCGGGCGCAACGGCGGGGGCAGTAACAGTGCATGGGACATGACTTCCTTTCTCCAAACGAAAGCGGCAGGGGATAACGCTCCAATCATAAGCATTTCTTTTTTATCGGCGATCACTATAAAAAATAATTTCCGACACTTTTTTATAAATGGCTGCCGGTGATGGCAGAAATAACGTTTCCCGTGCGGAAAGTCGATTTTCGCCATGCAATCCTGCTTGCGAAACGCCATTTCATTCTATTTTATGCGCCGGGCGGAAAAATCGCTAACCTTCTGTCATAACAAGGTTTTCTATATAGTTCATCGCGGGATTTTATACGGATATCAATCGACGCCTGCTGGCAATATTTTCACTTGTGACATCACTACAGACGACACACACCGCACAGGGTTTAAGGCAATGAAGATTTCGACACGATTATGGAGTTTCACCGGGATGCTGTCGCTGGGCATTCTGATCATGGGGGCGATCGGCATGTTTACCGCCGAGAAAGCAAATCAGTCGCTGAAGACCGTGTATGAAGACCGCACGGTGGTGCTGGCGCAACTAGAGCAACTGGAATGGCTGGTGCAGCGTAACCGGGTGCTGATCATGGATATGCTGTTGTTGCCGGAGGCGGCGAATAAGCAACAGCGGGTTGACGAACTACGCCAGAATCTCAACCGGATCGATCGGGTGTGGACCGACTACCGCGCAACCTACCTGACGCCGGAAGAGACACAACTGGCGGACCAGTTTGCCGACAGCCTGCAGCGCTATAACCGCGAAGGCGTACAGCCGACCGATGCGGCGATCCGGGCCGGGCAGATGGAACAGGCAATACGTCTTTATGATGAGAAGGTCAGCACGCTGGAAAAACAGGGCCATGCGCTGCTCAGCCAACTGGTGACGCTGCAGGTCAACGTGGCTAAAGACGAATACACCGGTTCGGTGCAACGTTACCAATGGCTGAAAGCGCTGGCGATTATGGCGGTGCTGGCGGGGATTACCGGCGCGGCGCTATTTGGCTGGATGATGGTGCGCAGCATTGTCCGCAGCCTGGCGCAGGCGCAGGCGGCGGCCGAAGCGGTGGCGGACGGCGATCTGACTTATCCGATCAACGCCAGCGGGCGTGATGAGATCGCCACCGTGCTCAATGCGCTGTCGCATATGCAGTCGAGCCTGATTCGTATCGTGACGCAGGTGCGGCATGGCGCCGAGTCGGTAGGGGTGGCCAGCGGCGAAATTGCCCACGGTAACCATGATCTGTCCGCGCGTACTGAGTCCCAGGCCAGCGCGCTGGAACAGACCGCCGCGTCGATGGAGCAACTTTCCGCAACGGTGAAACAGAACGCCGACAACGCCCGGCAGGCCAACCACCTGGCCCAGACCGCCAGCCAGGTGGCGGAGCAGGGCGGCGCAGTGGTGACGCAGGTGGTGGACACCATGCGGGAAATCAACGACAGCGCCCAGCGCATTGCCGATATCATCGGCGTGATCGACGGCATCGCCTTCCAGACCAATATTCTGGCGTTGAATGCCGCCGTGGAAGCCGCGCGCGCCGGCGAACAAGGGCGTGGTTTTTCCGTGGTGGCGGGCGAAGTGCGTGCGCTGGCGCAACGCAGCGCGGAATCGGCCCGTGAGATCAAAGCTCTGATTTCCGCCAGCGTGGGGCGAATCGAAAGCGGCAGCACGCTGGCGGATACTGCCGGGCACACCATGCAAGAAGTGGTCGATAGCATTCGCCGGGTGACCGACATCATGGGCGAGATCAGTGTCGCCAGCGGTGAGCAGAGCAGCGGGGTGTCGCAGGTGGGCGAGGCGGTGTCGAGCATGGAGCGCACCACCCAGCAAAATGCGGCGCTGGTGGAAGAAATGGCCGCCGCCGCGGGCAGCCTTAATAGTCAGGCAGAAGAACTGGTGCAGGCGGTCGGCGTGTTTCGGCTATCGGGCAAAGCGCCCGGCGTGCGGCCGGACACCGGTGTCGCCGGGCACGAACTGTTACTGGGGTATAGCCGGTAAATTCATGCCGGCGGCAGAAAAGACAACCCGGCCATTGGATTAACATGATGACCGGGTTGCTGCGCCGGATACCGATGTGAGTCGCGAGTGCAACCGCGCTCAGTCGGCATACTCGCACTCTGCGGGGCGATATCAGTAACCGATGGCGGCGCCTGCCGGGCGACGCGAGTCGTTGGCGCCGTACAGATACCCTTCACGCACCTTACCGGATACCGCCGAGTCGTTGCCGGAGTTGGCGGGGATCACCCCTTCCACGCCGGGCAATCCGACCATAATCAGCTCGGTTGCGCCCCACGGCGTTTGTTCCACCATCTTATAGCCGCGCTCTTTTAACAACGCGAGGGTATCGGCGGACAGGCCGCGCTGTTCGTAATACACCTCATCCGGCAACCATTGATGATGGATACGCGGCGCATCTACCGCTTCCTGCGGCAGCATGCCGAAGTCGAGGATATTCAGCGCGCTTTGCAGCGTGATACTGATGATGCGCGAGCCGCCCGGCGAACCAAGCACCAGGAAGATCTTGCCGTCTTTGGTCACCAGCGACGGGCTCATCGACGACAGCGGGCGTTTGCCCGGCGCGATGGCGTTGCGCTCGCCCTGTACCAGCCCGTAGAGGTTTTTCTCACCCACTTTGACGGTAAAGTCATCCATCTCGTCGTTCAGGAAGAAGCCGGTGCCGGGGGCTATCACCACCGCGCCGAAACGGCCGTTCACCGTGTACGTGGTGGAGACGGCGTTGCCCAGGCTGTCGACAATCGAATAATGGGTGGTTTCCGGTTTTTCATGCGGCTCCATGCCGGGTTTTACCTGTTCGGACGGCGTGGCTCGGGTGTCGTCGATTTTCTTGCGGATTTCGGCGGCATAGTCTTTGCTCAGCAGCCGGTCGACCGGGTTTTTGACAAACTCCGGGTCGCCCAGATAGGTGTTGCGGTCCATGTAGGCGTGGCGCATGGCCTCCGTCATGACATGGATTGCCTGCGCCGAGTTGAATCCCATGCTCTTCAGGTCGTAACCTTCGAGAATATTCAACGTTTCACACATCGTGACCCCGCCGGAGCTGGGCGGCGGTGACGAGATGAACCGATAGCCGCGATAGCTACAGGTGATCGGCTGGGTTTCGGTTACGCGATAGTTGGCGAAGTCCGCCGCCGTCAGGATGCCGCCGCCTTTTTTGGCGGCGTCCTCGATGATTTGCGGGAGTTTGCCGTGGTAGAACGCGTCCGGTCCTTTATCCGCGATCGCCTGTAGCGTATTAGCCAGATCGGTCTGCACCAGACGGTCGCCCGGTTGCAGCGCCGAGCCGTCCGGACGCAGGAAAATACGTGCTGACTCCGGGTCCTGCTTAAAGCGTTTGACGGTGGTGTCAAGAATGTCGGTGTCGCCGCGGGTCAGAACAAAACCTTCCCGCGCCAGCTTGATAGCCGGCGTCATGACCTGTTCACGGGTCAGCTTGCCGTATTTCTCGCGTGCGGTTTCCAGCCCCAGTACCGTACCGGGAACGCCCGCCGCCAGGTAGCCATACAGGCTGGCGTCTTTTTTAACTTTACCTTCCGCATCCAGATACATAGTGGCGGACGCGGCGGCCGGTGCTGTTTCACGGAAGTTGATAAAGGTATCTTTGCCATCCGCCAGATGGATGGTCATGAACCCGCCGCCCCCAATGTTACCGCAGCAAGGGTTGACCACCGCCTGTGCGTAACCGACCGCTACCGCGGCATCAATGGCGTTGCCCCCCATTTTCAGGATATCGACGCCGACCTGCGACGCCAGATATTGCGAGCTGACCACCATACCGTTCTTCGCTTCCACTGCCGGTATGGAAACCGCGTGGACTGCACCGCTGACCAGCAATGCAGTCAGACTTAACGGCAGCAGCCATTTTCCCGATGCCATAAAACCCCCTTGTTGTGTTATTGGCGTTGTTGTTATTGATGTTTTGTCTGTTGTGTTTTTGACATGCATACCGCATGCCATTGTTCATGTTGGGTAACATGGCGTTATCAGTGTAAACGTTGCTACATGGCATGCCCGGAAAATCATCAGGAGTGTGATCGAACAAGGGCTTATGCTGTTTTGGCATAGTCTGCGCCTAATGGTTCTATCGCTGCCGGACCGGCGCGGGCGGCCGCCGCCCTGACCAAAAGACTGTTATAGCGCAAAGGTAACCCACTGTATCTGTAAGCCTTCCTGCATCCCTGCTTAACTCACCGGCATCTTTTTCAGCGCACCATTCAGGAGAACGCGAGGATGAGCGAGAAAAAACTGTCGGATAATGAGCGCCTGAAGGCGCAGAGTCATTTCCTGCGCGGTACGATTCAGGCGGATCTGGCTGACCCGCTGACCGGCGGCTTTGTCGGTGATAATTTCCAGTTGATTCGGTTTCACGGCATGTATCAGCAAGACGATCGTGATATCCGCCAGGAGCGTATCGCCCGGAAACTGGAGCCATTGCACACGGTGATGCTGCGCGTCCGTCTGCCCGGCGGCATCATCACGCCGCGTCAGTGGCTGGGGATTGACGAATTCGCCCGGGAGCATACCCAGTACGGCAGTATCCGCATTACCAACCGGCAGACGGTGCAGTTGCACGGTGTTTTGAAAAACGATATCAAGCCGGTGCACCGTCTGTTGCACCATTTGGGGTTGGATTCCCGCGCCACGGCGGGCGACGTCAACCGTAACGTACTCTGTACCGCCAACCCGGTGGAGTCGGTGTTGCACCGGCAGGCCTGGGAGTGGGCGAAAAAAATCTCTGAACATCTGCTGCCGCGTACCAACGCATACGCCGAGGTCTGGCTGGATAAGGAAAAAATCCTCCGGCAGGAGGAAGAACCGATACTGGGGAACAGCTATCTGCCGCGTAAATTTAAAACCGCGGTGGTTATCCCGCCGCAAAATGATGTGGATCTCCATGCCAATGATTTGAGTTTTGTCGCTATCGGCGAGCACGGTCGTCTGGTCGGTTTTAACGTGCTGGTCGGCGGCGGCTTGGCGATGACTCAGGGCGACGCCAGCACCTATCCCCGTCTGGCGAGTGAGTTTGGTTTTATTCCGTTGGCGCAGACGCTGGCAGTGGCTGAAGCCGTAGTGTCTACGCAGCGGGACTGGGGCAACCGTGAAAACCGGCGCAATGCCAAAACCAAGTACACGCTGGAGCGGGTCGGCGTCGAGGTCTTCAGGGCGGAGGTAGAGCGCCGCAGCGGCGCGGTCTTTGCTCCCATCAGACCCTATACGTTTTCCGGACGGGGCGATCGTATCGGCTGGGTGGAAGGGATTGACGGTCACCACCACCTGACGCTGTTTATTCCCAGCGGGCGTTTGCTGGATAAGTCCGATGCGCGCTGGAAAAGCGGGGTGGCGGCGATAGCCCAGGTACATCAAGGCGATTTTCGCCTGACCGCGAATCAAAACATCATTATTGCCGGCGTAGCGGCGGATGCACGGGAGCGGATTGATGCGCTGGCCCGGCACTATAATCTGATCACGCCGTCACTGAGCGAGCAGCGTAAAAACTCGATGGCTTGCGTATCGTTTCCCACCTGTCCGCTGGCGATGGCGGAAGCCGAGCGCGTATTGCCGGACTTTGTGACCGCGCTTGAAGAAAGCCTGCGGCGTTATGGGGTGGAGGATGACGCCGTCATTTTTCGGATTACGGGCTGCCCCAATGGCTGTGGCCGGGCGATGCTGGCGGAAATGGGTTTGGTCGGTCGGGCTGTCGGGCGTTATAGCCTCTACCTTGGCGGCAATCGCGAAGGGGCGCGTATCCCGCGGCTGTACCGCGACAACATCGATACGCCGACCATTCTGGAAGAGATTGACCGACTGATCGGCTGTTGGGCCAGTGCGCGGCAAGCTGGCGAAGGCTTTGGCGACTTCGTGATCCGCACCGGCATTGTGACGCCGGTCGTTCATGCGCCGGTGGATTTTCATGCGGCGCCGGGTGCGTGATACCTCATACCGCGATTCTGCGCCGTACAGCATCACGGTATGAAAAGAGATAATGCGGGCGAGGTGGTGTCTGGCTTGCACCAGACACGCCACCCTGTAACTCGGGATAGATGACTGTAGCTTTGCCGCAGGCATCAGCCTTGAGCCATGTGTCTGGCGTAGGCCTCACGCACGGTAGCGACGATTTGTTCACAGACCGCCTGTTCGGAAGGACACTGTTGGCGGATTCGCCGGCAGTGTTCCGCAATATCCGGATCGTCCAGCAGGCGTTGCAGTTTATCTCCCAGCTTGTCCATGTCGCTTTCCTGCAGCCATTCGCCGCATTTCATGGCGGTTACCCGGCGGGCGTTGTCGAATTGATCAAAGGCGCTGGGAATAACCAATTGGGGGATACCGGCCGCGAAAGCTTGCGCCATCGTGCCAATGCCGCCGTGATGGATAATGGCGGCGCATCGATGCAGGTATTGGCCCAGATTAATATGGCTCTCGGCACGAACCCCCGCATCGTCCGCCAGTTCATGGTACGGCTGGCCGACGATCAGGCACTGGTAGCCGCGTTGCCGGATTTTTTTCACCAGCGCGATTGCCAGCGGGCGTTTGGTGCTGAGCGCCCAACTGGGCATGAAAACCACCGTGCGTTCACGCGCGATAAACTGAGCCAGGTCATCATCCTGTTGATTATCCAGCAGGTTGAACAACGGAAAACCAACCTGACGAACATGAGCCGGCCAGTCTGGCAATGGCGAGGCAAACCATTGCGGAAACAGGCACAGCAACGCCGCATCGGTGCGATGCGTCCATGATGTCAGGACGCGTTCGATACGCGGCAACCCCAACTGGATTCTGAACGCATTAATAAAAGGCGCCAGTTGGCGATCGGCCAGATATTTCTCGGCGAGATACAAAAACAGACGGCGTAGGCGCATCGGCAATCGGCGAACCCACATCAGTTGCCGATGGTAGGGCGGATCGTAGCTGGAGATAAACGTCGACGGCGTGACGCGAACCGGAATGACGCAGCATCCACAGGTTTCGCTGAACATTTTGGCGGTGAAGGACCACAGCGAGGTGAGAATGACGGAGGAGTGGTCTACCCAGGGCACTAGGGCGTCATAGGCTGGTTGCTGCTGCGCATTCATGAAATTGACCATTTCATTGAAGGCGGATTGGTGATGCCACAAGCGTTGCGAATTGACGGCTCGTAAATAATCTTCGCTAGTGCCGACTGAAATAAAATTAAGCCCTCTTTCTTTTGCGGTTTGCTCAAAATAAGGATTGGTACAAAGATAAACATCCAGTCCGGCATTCTTCAATGCTTCACCTATTTTGATGAAGGGATAAACATCCCCGGCCGAGCCAAGCGTGGACAGAAATACCCTCATGATTCCCTCCCTGAATCCAGAAATAACGGGTGTGCTCTTATCCCTGAGCTGTGTTTATTGCGGTAATGAATGGTGGTGCGGATTGATGTTTTTTAACCTGTCTCCATCGTTGCGTTTCTTGCCCGATGGGCGGCGGCGCTGAAGGCAATCGCCACGTCCAGAGTGACGTCGCGTCGCACCGCGCTTATCGTCATCTGGCTGCAATAATAAACATCGGTTGGGTTGTGTGTTATCGCGAGTATAGGGGAGGCTGTGCACGACTGTACAGGTATTATTGCCCCCGTATGTTTTTAATATCAATCTGGTGTTGGTTCGTTATTTGTATATAGAAATAAAATAGTAAATTGAAAAATAACACCAATAGATTATCACCTTGGTTTTTTTATTATGAGATAAAGAGAGTAAAACTAATCGGATGACTATTATCTGATTTTCATCATGCACGATCGTGGAAAGACGTCATGACTCGCTTGCATTATGGTTAGCCTGCCAGATGCGGCAGTCCTGATACCGTGGCATTGTTGATTACTGGTCTGTCGTTGGCGCTGACCGGTGGGGGCGTTCCGCGTTCCATAAAGAAAAACGCCTCGCGATTCTTTCGAATTGCAAGGCGTTGAATTTGGCTCCTCTGACTGGGATCGCCTTTGCCAGTAACTGGCTAATATGTAAGCTAAACCTGAATTGCCGTTCTGTCAAGACCACCAGAATGACCACCAATAGTTGTGGGTTACGTAAATCTGGCCACTACATATGGTGATCATCATAATGGTGTTTCTTGTAGGAAGAGCAGTCAGAGTAAGTAATTAGGTGCTTACCTCGTAGCGCAACTATGTCCAAAGATAGCTGATAGCCTGCTTAGTCCCGAAGCGGACGTTTCAAACTAAACAATACGTTCAAAGATTAGGAGCAGATCATAATGAATGTGCCAGATTAAGTATGGGGTCAGCATGGCGTATTATTATTTTTACAACTATCCCACAGTCTGATTCAGGGCCATTCACGGCAACACCGCACTAGTCAGCTGAGAATGGTAGATTTAGGATCCTCCAAGAATAAGCATGAAGAGCCCCTAGATACTACTATTGCCGATGCCGATGCCGATGCCAGATGAGGGCATCAATGTTGTTTTGTACGACGAATTTTTTAGAATGTTATGCATAGTAGTTACGGTATATTTTTTTCGTATTTCTCAACTGGTTTGTAGTGAACTGATGACGCAGCAGCATAGCCGGAAAGGATGATTGAATACTCACGATCCTCATAAGAATCAGATAATTAAATGATAACTTGAATATGTAGTTACAATGGTTATTAGTTAGTGGTTAATTATATAAAAGCAGCTAATCACTTGTAGTGACTATGTTATTTGAAAATATATTTTATATCTTCTTTTTTTATGTGATTTTTATCTCTAAGGATAAAAAAACATTCCATATTGTATCGGATTGTGACTAAATGAATTAGTCATTATCCATTGAAAAGGAAACTTTATGAGTGGCTCAGGTTGGTCCGGCGGTTCACGCTCTTCAGAAACAACCCCTTGTGAGAATCTCAAATTCAAAACAAACATTGCATCACCTAAGCCTGCTGCTTTAAGCCTAACTATCGGTGATATATTGCAAGTCGAGCTACAGAATGAAAGTTTAGTTCTTATCTACAGTGGCACTTTAGTCGGTGGAATAGCATGCAAGGAGAGTCGAAGGCTAAGCTATTGCATTTCGATAGGCAATACCTATGAAGCTAGTGTAATAAATACTAATGGAGCATCTATTAACATTTCTGTTTATCCGGTGTGAGACAAATATGATTAATATTATTGGTGGGGTCTACAGAGAGAAATGTCTTAAACCATCATGGAACGATATATTTGGTTCAGGAGGAAGAGCAGCGATTGCTATAGCACAGATGGGGAGTGATGTTCATCTTCATGCATATGCCCCACAAAGTTTTGTTGATGAATTTCAGTATAAAATTGATTTGATTGATCAAGTGTCATTTGTATTAACATCATATCAAACTGACGAAGAGATTACTTTTAATTATGACCATGGCTTAGATCCAATGATGCCACCTTTAACTAATAAAAAAAACATAATAGAATTGGATGTGGATAATGTTCTTGTTTTTGGGATGCTAGAATGTTCGTTCAAAACTAAATCAGTTTATGCTGTGTATGATCCGCAAAATACTCTTAGCACTGAACTATTTTCCAAAACTGGCTCTATAGCAAAACATCTTGCTCTAGTTTTAAATGAGCATGAAGCTAGGGTTCTAAATAATTCTCATGAAGATGAAGATATATATGATATTATCACCTCATTACATATTAAGGAAAAAGCCGAAGTTATAGTTGTGAAAAGGGGACCAACAGGAGCAATAGTTTCTTACGGAAATAGAACCTTTAATATTCCTGCATACAAAACTGATAACGTATGGAAAATAGGTTCTGGGGATTGTTTTTCCGCTCACTTTGCAAACAACTGGATTGTTAATAAAGACAAACCTGAAGTAGCAGCACATAAAGCTTCGATTGCTACATCATACTTTTGCAACACTTCTGTTTTGCCATTTCCTTTTGTACTAAGGAATTATTCTCCCGTTCCAATAATACGAGAATCAGATAATTTAAAACATACAACCATATATATAGCGGGTCCCTTTTTCACACTTTCTCAAATTTGGTTGATTGAGCAGATTCGATATAATCTTCAAGAAATGGGGTTGCAGGTGATATCTCCTTATCATGACATTGGCATTATTGATCCTAACAATGCCTCTCGGGCGGAGCAAGCAGAAATATCTGCTCAAGACCTTAACGCTATCGTAAGATCTGATGTGGTTTTTGGCATTGCAGATGGAAATGATCCTGGCACAGTATTTGAAATTGGCTATGCAGTATCTTTGGGGAAAAAAGTCATTTTACTTGCAGAAAATTGCCCAAAAAATGACTTGACAATGTTCTGTAACGAAAACGTCGAAATCACACATGACTATGTAACCGCAATATATAAGACTCATTGGAGCACTTTATGACTGCGAAAACTGGAATAATTCTTTCTGGTGGAATGGACTCATCTTGTTTGGCGTGGTGGCTTAAACCTCAAATTGCCATAACTATAGATTATGGACAAAAAGCCGCAAAAGCTGAATTTGAATCTTCAGCTCTCATATGTGATGCATTGGGAATCGAACATCATTTTATTAAAGTTGATTGTCGAGAATTAGGTTCCGGTGATATGGCCGGAAAGATGTCAAACACATATGCTCCAGCGAGTGACTGGTGGCCTTATCGTAATCAGTTATTAATAACTATTTCTGCGATGAAAGCTATTAGTCTTGGCGTCAATAAGCTTCTTATTGGTAGTGTAAAATCGGATAGTATCCATAAAGATGGTTCAATTAATTTTGTAGAGACAATCTCGGGGTTGCTTAACCTACAAGAAGGCGAATTGGAAGTAAAAGCGCCTGGTATAGAACTTAGCACTTTAGAATTAATAGAGAAGTCAGGCATGCCTATTGAGTTACTCTTACTTACACATAGCTGCCATAAAGATATTGTCCCATGCAATAATTGTAGAGGTTGTAATAAACATAATGAAATATTAGATCATCTTGGTAAATATTAAAAAATATAGATTACCAGGTTGCTTGCATTTTTTTAGTTTCAAGATTGCTGATTGAAAAAATATCACGATAATTTTTATCCAGTTTATTAGGTTTTTTTTAAATTTTTAACAGAATATGTTCGAAGTTGAATTGTAGGCATACCCGTTTTAGCTTAACGCACTTTTTGAGGTTTCAGGGGCTTTGAACGAAAGGAAGAGATCACGTCTGCAATGCTGAAGACTGTACGAACGATGTAGATGTTTAACCATTAGGCGGTGTAGCGCTTCACGCCAAAGAAAATACAGGGTCTTAAAAATTAACTCAGTCGATATTCGAATCGTCTTCTGATACATAATTGCGATTCAGCAGACTTTATGAGCTTGTCGACGAGCGAAATTGGGGGGATGACCGAGGGCTCGCAGCATGGTCATTTATTTTTCTGGAAAGTGTAATCAGTAAATCACTTCATTCTGCACTTCTGTAAGGGAGAGAACAATGTCATACAGCGATGATACGATAGCATTTGCGAAGGAAAAAGAAGATATACTATCCGAACTGCTTAAAAGTGAAAGAGAGCATAGCGCAAAGAACGTTTTGGACAAAAGAGAGAGGAACTCATTTGAGCGCGATTATGCGCGCGTCCTATATTCTTCGTCATTCAGAAGATTACAGGGGAAAATGCAGCTTTTTGAAGTCGACCCGGAGAAGTTCAACCGTAACAGGCTTACTCATAGTCTGGAGGTCGCTCAGATCGCGCGTAGCATTGCATCAGAGCTTGACTTGAAATATCCCGTTGTAGCCGAACTGGCTGCGCTGGCACATGATATCGGAAACCCTCCCTTCGGACATTCCGGAGAAAATAAGCTTCACAATTTATCGGCTAATTTCGGTGGATATGAAGGTAATGCGCAAGCACTAAGGATACTCAGGACACTTGAGACCAAATATCATTACTGCAATGGCCTTGATCTCACCTATCGTAGCCTTCTTTCTGTGGTTAAGTATCCGTATGAAAATGACAGTAAAAACAAAAAATTCTTATACGATGAAGATTACCAGTTCTATATTGAACTGATGGAAAAGACCGGCTTATCGTTAAAACACGGTGAAAAAACTATTGATGCTCAGATAATGGACCTCTCTGATGAAATAGCCTACGCAGCCCATGATTTAGAAGATGCCTTGAGCCGCAGCATGGTTAATATTGAAGATATTGAGTATGAGTTTCAGATTTCCAAATACAATAGCGCGCTTGCTGATTTCAGAGATATTGTTAAACAATCTAAAGAAACTGCGTCCCAAGCAAAAAGGTTAAATTCATCAGAAGAATTCGCGATAATTTTCAGAAAAGAACTGACCGCAAACATTGTTAACTGCCTTATAAACGATATTGCTGTTGTAAAAAAAGACAATGATTATAAACAGTTAGGTTTCGGAACGAAAGGATATTTGACCTTGGGTTTAAAAAAATTGTTATTCAAAGTTATTATGCGAAAGAGAAACATAAAAACTTATGAGCACAGGGGCGATAAAATTATCGAAGATCTCTATAACTTTTACACTAAGGGCAGAAATATTGATTTTATATCGCCTCAGTTATACCGCACGTTACCTGCTGTTGGTACAAGCTGTTATGAGCATTTGAGAAATCGGGCAGTTATTGATTATATATCAGGCATGATGGACACCTTTGCCATCAGAGAATGGGAAACTCATTGCGGAAAATTTTTGTAAGTTAGCGAGATGTATAAGACCTTAATTAGTAATCATGCCTGATTGTCTCCGTATTTTCTGGACAGAATAACTTTTCTGTCCATATTCACTGACGGAACGTAGTCACCAATATTCTGTTTTGTCTGTTGGCTTGTTTTGGGTTGGTGCACGTTCAGGAAACTGATGAACTTAAATTTTATCTTGCGTTACATATCGCCTATCCAGTCACAGTGGTTCTTAAGAAATTTAGATAAATCGCAATTTACGCCTTGTCTGTGCAGATGAATAGCCACAGATTAGAAGGACATATACTAGAATTTTTGGGACTGACACTGTAAGTATCCCGCTTAACCGAACCATCTACTTTTTGAGATTTACAGTTAGAATCAACATCAGGACCGCACAGCGTTCCGTTTTTCTCAGAGAACTCTGCTTCAGAATACTGCCAGCTCAAATCTGAGCTAATAAAAAAATTCAACTTCTCAACCCCATTTCACCGCTGTTGCCTAAGGGGCGCTACGTCCGACTATGCAGGGTCAGTTTTTCTCCCGCGCGTTTTCCGTTCCCCGTATCAGCTTCCGGCTAATCGTTTCCCAACACAACCCATCCCGCAAGGGTAAATGGCACGCATTCTGCGCCCTTGCGTGCCGGAACGATGCCGGAAAAGCGAACCGTCAGGCGATACGAAGACGAAAATCACATCACTGACGGAGAAAAAACATGACCATTTCCCTGCATACCCAGACTAGCGCCCCTAACACCGCAGCGGCGACCCGCGTATCCCCGCTGGAGCAGTCAGGCTCCTCAAAAACGAAATTTTCTAAAGCCAAAACCGATATTTATCAGACTGTCACCGACAACATCATTGCAGCGCTTGAAGCAGGTGTAAAACCGTGGTCTTGCCCGTGGCAACGAGTGCCGGGCATGTCTGGGTTGCCTTCCAACTTTGCAACCGGCATCGCGTATAGCGGAATGAATATCATGCTGTTGTGGTGCAGTGCATCAGAACAGGGCTTTGGTGATTCACGCTGGATGACCTACAAACAGGCGCAGGCAGTAGGCGGGCAGGTTCGAAAAGGTGAACACGGCACGACAGCCATTTTCTATACGACCTTAGAGAAAGAAAACGAAGACGGTGAAATCGACCAGATCCCGATGCTGAAAACCTTCAATGTGTTCAATGTTGAACAAATTGACGGCTTGCTTCTGACAACTGAAACAGTCAGCCCGGAAGCAACCTTTGACCCGTTGCCGGAGGCTGAAAATCTGTTCCAGAAGAGTGGCGCAAACATCATTGAGAAAGGACAAAACGCCTTTTTCAGCCCCTCAACCGATGAAGTCTGGCTACCAGAGCGCCATCTGTTTTCAGATGCAGCTAATTTCTATGCTACCGGCCTGCATGAGCTGGTTCACTGGAGTGGTGGTAAAAAACGCCTTAACCGTGAAATGAAAGGGAAATTTGGCAGTGCAGATTATGCGGAGGAGGAGTTAGTGGCGGAGCTGGGAAGTGCTTTTCTGATGGCGGATTTGGGAATTGTTGGAGAGGTGCAGCATGAAAGCTATATTGCCTCATGGCTCCAGGCGCTGAAAAACGACAAGCGCTATGTTTTCAAAGCGGCCAGCGCCGCCTCAAAAGCGCATCGTTATCTGATGGATAAGATTTGAGTTGAAGAATAAAAAGCTGCAAAGGAATGCGGCTTTAACCTTATATCGGGGCAGAGAAGGTGACAGATGTTTAAATTTCCCAGCGAATTTTCTGGACATAATATGTCCGGAAAATTCGCTGGCTGCGGGTGCGGGCGGCAAAGAGCCCGCGCATCCCTTTAGATATATTAGCTTAAACTTGATCTGGCAGTGTTTTCTGTTAAAACTCGATTTAACCTGACAGTCGGCAACGAGCGAACAGCGGAAGTTCGCAACTTCATGACTAACATTGAGGTGTCCTAAACAACGGGGAGCAGGTCAATTATGATTTAAATGACTTAAAACAATTCTACAGCGTATATTCTAAATCTGAAAGCCCATATTTCTATGGGCCTTGGGATGCCAGAGAGAGTTTGATTGTGTTTTTCACTACACTTAGCTGACATCTCGACCTGTAATCTTTAAAGACCATTCATATTTATTAGTAACAGAGTTCCAGTGCCATATTGTTACTGCTCCGTGCAACCCCTCTTGGTATAGAGTACCGAGTCGGACAACAACTGATGCTTGCGCAGAAATAAAAAGATGCACCTCATCTGCCTGTTTTTTTAATTCAGAAATAATGTAACTAAGGCTTTTTACTATTTTTTCTTGCTCATCTTCCTCAGGAAGATTATCAAATCGAAATCCTGAATTAAGTCGAGCATGCAGAGTGTGTCCAATAAAATCAGGAGGAAGATCTTTTTCTAAAATTTCCATTGTAAATGCAATTGCAAGGCCGATAACTCGTCCATTATTTGATGGTACAAATTTACTGTCAGTAATCTGCTGCCCATTGTACCACTTTACTAAGTTTGCATTTGTCGGAGGTGCATCAAGCGGACGGAAAGCATTTTTATCTCGGTCAAAATCAAACAATTTGCGTGCTAAGTGCCCATCCGTCATAAAGCTACCGATCATATACAAGTATGGCACGCTGCCAAGTGAACAAACATAAGCAATTGCTGCGCCAGTGTGATGTATTCTTTCTCTAATCGTTTGTCGGATAAAGTTTGCTTTGGTTAAGTTATTATTTCTGTCTCTTGAATCGAATGCTTTAAAATCCACATGTAAAATCTTTGCTTTCTCTCTGAAAGAAAGATTTTTCTCAGCTGCTTGTGGATCAATATTTTCAAAACCATAGGCGCGGATTAGGGCAATATCTCTTTTATTTAAATCACGAAGTGAAAGAAAAGCACTGATACACCATAGAGCAAATCCAAAAACCAAAAAAACAACACCAAAAAAAAGAGCAAGATCAGAGCATTTTTGATAAGTAAATGTTAATCCCTCGATGATACTAATATTTTTCTTAAGGAATGCGTCTGTGAAAACAAGATTAGCCCCCCAACCTCCAACTAATCCCATCATTCCAACTTTAAGCAGACCAAAAGTCAGTCGGGATAATTGATCTTTGGGTCTAAAAATAATTTTCATTAGATACATGAATGTAGCATTGTTCATTGTAACTCCTCAGAATTCCTGTCGGCGGAGATTTTCATTATCAAAATAGTAAAGCGCGTTTTTTTCTGTCCCAATAATTATAAAAAATAGCCTCTTCCCTGGATTCCTTAATGTACATTGTTTCCAATCCCTAATATCGGTGTATGAAGCGTGGGGATATTTTTCAGGATGCGTATGCCATGTCCCAAAGTATACCAATTGGCCTCCGGAGCCTTCATACAAGCGATCGACGATACGCTGATGCTCGGGATCCCTAAGAGTAAAACTCATTCTTGAACAACGGTCTCTTTTCTGCGGAACTGTAATTTCCACTAAGCCGTAACGCTCAATCTCAAGGTCTTTATTACCAACAATAACTCCAAACGCTTCCGGATCCATCGGTTTGACCTGCCGATACATCAACCAGATATCACTTACTTTCTTTGTGATATAGAGACTGAAATGTTCAGTCTCTATTGTTAGCGCATCAAAATTATTCATTGCAGATATCACACGCATCATTGAGCAAGGGAAGCACCTCTAATGTCCTGGTGAATGCATGGTACCTCCCGCTTAGTTTGAATCCATTCGCTATAGCATCCTCAGAGTTGCCTTTCCAACTCACTCTGGATGATTCCCGAATCTTACCAAGTAGGTATTTGATAACTAGATCAGCCGTAATAAGAGCTGTTTGAGTTGAGGCTATGTATGTATAAGGCAGGAATGCATCGCCACATCCGGCATGATTTTTCGTCAAATCCTGATTCGGAGCCAAAAAATTCAGGTTAGAAGCAAGCCCTCTTGAAAAATCATGAGGGTCAACATATGCACACCGCAAACAACCTTTTGTTTCTGGAATTGCCAGAACTGCGTGTCCACCCACGCCATATCCTTCGACCCATGTATTAATAACCGGAACGTTAATTTTTTCCTTGATTAAATAGTCATGAAACAAACGTTCCTGAGTCGGTGATCCTATCGCTATGATGATAAGATCATACTCTATTAGTAAATCTCGACGCCTTAAATCTAGTAGCTTACCTGTATAACTTTTAATCTCGATCCATGGATATTTGCTGGTGAGACTGTGCCACAATGCATGCGACTTATGGAATAAGACATATTTTGGAGGCAGAACATGACGGTAGAGGTTATTGAGCGAAAGGGTATCAGGGTCATATAAATCTATGTGGCCAACACCAGAAGCTGCGAGTTTATCGGCAATATCACCTCCCACGGAACCACACCCGACAAGCATAACTTTTTTGTTAAGGAGGGATTGTTCAGCCCCACTTCTAGGCATGAGCCTTTCTTTGTTAAAAGTGAGTACCTCAATGGGTTCAAGTATCCATTCGGTAAGATGTGAATGCTTGAAGGGCAACGTTTTCCGACCTTTGCCTGAGTGCTTTTGGGAAAAATGAATACCAAACCATGTGGTTCCTGAGGGGGTTGGGGCACTAAAGACTAACCAAAACTCATGCGAACGCTTTTGAGCAAACTGTTGTGTCAATTTGGTTAGCACATCCACCGGTAGATCTGACAGCAGTTCAAGATACCAGTCAGCAATTGCATCCTTTTTCCATGGTGCAGGTTTTGTAACGCTTAACGGGATCACGAATCCTTTACCATTTGAGGACTGACGCTCTCTTAGAATCTGACTAATCGGTGAAAATGTATTTTTCGGAACCGAGCCTTCTGCATATCCTAAAAAATATTGCCCGAGTCCTACGTTACCTTTTCGCGGCTTAAGAACACATAACTCTTCTGCTGTTTCGCTTTCAGTTAAGCAAAGAAACGGGGCGATGTTCGGCTCTACTATGCTAAACCATCCAGCTTCAAATTCACGAAGCAACTCCTGAGTATTCCATTCACTATCAGTCAAAGCCTGGCTTAACAAAGAGACATGTCTTGTAAGTGATTCTTCGAAGGCCAGCTCAGGGCGCTCAAAATTTACAGATACTGCATCAGGTACATTCACACAAATACTTGCAAATTGAGTGTC
The DNA here is from genome assembly GCF_003049805.1 of Dickeya sp. Secpp 1600. Classification (NCBI taxonomy): domain Bacteria; kingdom Pseudomonadati; phylum Pseudomonadota; class Gammaproteobacteria; order Enterobacterales; family Pectobacteriaceae; genus Dickeya; species Dickeya sp. Secpp 1600. The sequence continues at coordinate 3,331,691 of NZ_CP023484.1, read as the reverse complement.
AGGATAGAATGCAGTATGAGCAAGTCTGGGCAACGCTGATGGGTCTGCCAGGAGAAAGCTGGGTATTGCGGAGAGCTCGGCAACAGCGATATGCCAAAGAGTAATTGGCGTGCCGTTTATCTCCAGTTCGACGGTTAAGAATCCGACTTCCGCCGTCTTCGATTGAATTGCGGATACCTTGTATCCGCATTCGTTCAAGTGAATCAATATGGCTTGATAATTCATGCGCCTTGTGATGTCCCCACTACTCCGGCAGATGCAAAAACTGTTTTAACAGCAGTTGACGAAGCAGATGAAGTTGCCTTGCACTCAGGAAAATCTTCACCAAATACACTTCTCAGCAAATCACACTGTTTGGACTCTTGCTCTTCATCAGCAACCTTATCAAGAGTTTTCAAAAGCGCGCTAAGTTTGTTACGAAACTGGGTACCTGTCGCAACACTGCTGCTATGGAAAATGTCCCTGTAAGGGCTTACAGGAAGCGCAACGTTGACCCGGTATTTGTCCACCTCTGTCAGTGTGAAATAGCTGCGGTAGTTGAGAATGTAGTTAATTGTCTCTCTCAGCGCAGTAAGGTCATCAGGGAAGCCTTCATCGTTAATCGAGGGGGTGATGGATTCCTTAACCATTACCGCAATTCCGATGGAGTAGATTTTGCGACGCACATCATCCCCAAAAGTGATGTTTCTCCAGCGCTTGAGATATCTGACTATACGTCGGTACTGGTCATGCTTATTTGAGCCATAAGTTTCATCAGCATCATAATCATTGACCCAATCGATGAGCTCACGAGGTGAGGCTCTAGCCCACTCACGATTCTCCTCATCTGAATGCCTCTTGCCAACGGCTAATTCGTACTGTCCATTATCGTACTTGCGGTAAATTGGGATATCGATATGAAGATTATCAGCCTTGTAATCAGCAGTTACACAGGGTTTTTTTATTTTGGCATTTTTAAAACCCCGTTCTTCTAGCACTTCCAGAACTGCAAGCTTGGGCGTTATTGGGTTTTCAGGTGCTAACCCCGCTTCAATAACAATGGCACGATCAATATCGAAATCCTGTCCTTTTTCCCGGATACCAGTGAAGGTTGCCAAAGACCCTTGAATGAAATCCTCAATGACCGGGTATCCATCCTCTTTGAATCGGTCAACGATATCAGATGTAATGCTGTCATCCTTGAGGCGGGCCGTTGTGTACTCTAGGTCCTTCCTGCCTAACTTAATAGCATCATGAAAATTCTTAAATTTGTTTTGAAGGCTCATACTTACCCCGCATTTGTTGTGAACAAAATTTGAACTGGGGCCGCTTCGCTTGATTTCAAGTGCACAAATAAAAAAAATAAGTTAGTTCCTATTGACGCAAGTGATAGTGGGTAAATTTAGAGCCATTGACCTGCGACCCATTAATGAAAACATCGTAATGTTTGTAATGTCTGCTCTTGGCACACAGGGGATATCCAAGCCTCTTCGGCCACCGCCTGACGGGCTGCCAATTTCGCCCAGCGCAGGAGGAATTCACTCCCAGATTTCAGCAGGTATGAATTCAATGATGCATGTCCAGGTTGTGGCTATACAGAAAAATGTACAGTACAGAAGAGCGTATGGCTCAGCGATGATAAGGACCGTCCATGAAAGGCGTTAAGTTTCGCCCGTATGTTGGAGATAAATACTATGACAGCCATTACGGTGTGCGTGTAATGGTACTCGGGGAGTCACATTATGGTGACAGGCAGGATATGGCACCTGATTTCACGCAATACGTGGTCAAAGAGCATGCCCTGAAGCCCGGTCTTCCTTTTTTCAGTAAGCTGACCAATGTTCTGAGGGGTTGTACTGAATGCCCTTCGGAAGAAGAACGAAATGAGGCCTGGCGGCATGTTGCCTTTTACAACTACATCCAAGCGTTTGTAGGTGAAGGGGCCCGAATTGCACCCACTCCGGATATGTGGACGTCGGCACAACTGCCGTTCATTGAAGTGGTGAAACAGCTGGAGCCGGACGTCATTCTGGTGCTCGGCATCCGGCTCTGGAACACAATGCCGGACCTGCCCCTCGAGTACCCCGTAGAATGGTGCAGCATCCTGCACCCCAGCAGCGGGATGGCTTATGAGTCGGCTATTGCGGCTCTTGCAGCATCGGTTAAGAAAGCAGGCGGTTTTTTCCTGTAGTAAAAGTAACGGTGGGCGGTATATCTGGAGTTGCCCCTGGATATCTGGACAGGCCGCCCATACTGCCCATCAGCCAGATACTCTCGCCTCACATACTGAATGCCCGATACTTGACCGACAGCTACGGGTGATGAGCGCAAGTTCGCTTTCAGGCTAACCTAATCCACATGCTAGAGGATCTCTAAAAGAGAATGGTTCGTTTAAGCGGAATAATTACAGTGCATATTCTTGAAAAAGAGTACAACATGTGTTTATTGCTGCAATTACTGCACCTATGATAAACGAAACCTTAGTAAACTAGCTATTTTTCAACTAGCCCAAATAGTTTTTTAGGAAATTTAAAAATGAGTGACTTAAGCCCAACTCTTGCCTTTCGGACGAAAAGGGGTACCTTTGCTGGTCCGTTTTTAAATGAAGCTCAACTTACTGGGTTGCTACGCCTCTACAGAGACCTGGTCTCTCCTTCTGGTGCGACGTTTCCGGATTTGGCGCCGGTAATCTACAGCCTGGATAGACTCATTTCTGACGGGGTCGCTGAGCAGTCCAGACGTGCACAAGCGTTTTTTAGCCAGCAACAGGTGTTAGAGCAGGAACGTCAGCTTGCTAAAAGTTATGAGCTTCTCTTTGGACAGTGGAACTATGCAAGCTCCATTGTTGATCCAAAAAAGAAAGCAGATCAGTGGGATAAGGTGGTTGATAATGCCTGCGGCGTTCTTTATGACTTGCGTGAAGCGATGCCCCTCGAAAAATCAATAAGTCACTGGGGCAAAGATTTATCATACAAGATTCAGCAAATTGGGCGTATGTACACTGAAGCTTTATTGTTTATCATCTATGGCAGGGCATCGTATGAGCCTCTCTCGCTTGTTAATGATCCCCGGCCACGGCAATATATTTGTGAAATTAAAGAAATAATTAGCTCTTATTTTGATGGTCAAAATAAAGCAAATCTGCTGTTAAGCGCAGCTTTACATAAGACAACACACTACGAGAAGGTAGGCGTTCTGACAGGTTTTAACACTCAAACTGAAGCAGATGCTTTCTTATTCAAAAACATCAAAGCGATCAAACCTGTTCGCATATCCGACCCAAACTCAATGATGGATTTTTACATGCCGGATGTGCAGGATGCGTACAGCCGAACTATCAGATCTGAACGTTATCCAGATAGGCAGTGGATGGTAGTTTGTGCCTTGTGGGATCTTCACCGACGAGTCGGTCAGCTTGAATATCTTCTTGATGCACTGGAAGAACAAGAGGCAGAGCCGGATAGAAAAGCCTCCTGTGAAACACAGGAAATTATCACAGCGGTACTCGAGGAAAGGTTTACTTTGCTTGATCGCTAGCCATCTTAAAAGTTGATAGTCTGGAATGAGAATCTTATGCTACATACACCCTCTGACAGCCCTTCTAGAGTTAATAAACTAGCAGTAATAACTTCCGCTTCTGGCACAAAGCTGCCTGTCAGATTAGGTTATGCCCTGAGCCATAAAAATGTTAGCTCAAATCTGAGCTAACACGCATTTAAAGGCATTGAACCCGACTTCAATTATCAATATGCCTTCCTGCATCACCTGAATGAGCGTTGGACCTCCGTGCTGCCGCAATACGCCTGCGAGCAATGTTCACATAATCCGTTTCGCGCTCAATACCGATAAAACAGAATCCTTCCATCACCGCAGCTTTGCCGGTGCTTCCACTGCCCATAAAGGGATCAAGTACAGTGCCGCCCGGGGGCGTAATCAGGCGGCAAAGGTAACGCATCAGCTCGGTGGGCTTTACACATGGATGATTGTTACCCTCACCACGGTCCTTTCTGCTGGCCGTTGCACAATAAAAGAACCGACTGGCGCTACTAATTTCCTCCTGCTGAAGAGTGTCTGGGAACATAGCAAGTACTGCATCACTGCCATCATGGATAAGATTGGCAGGCCAGCGACCATCAGGGTTTCCTTGTTTGGCGATACCGCCATCACCTTTATTTTTGCCTCGCCACATGTGATTAGGATCGGAACCACCCGGTCCATTAGGGTAACTATAGGGGGATTCCCCCTCTGCCAGAGGGATCCTGCACTTGCTGATGTTCAGAGTGCCGGTACTATGCGCGCATAAGTTCGATGCTATAGACCCTTTGAATGGCTTACGGGCAAGGGTAATAGGTTCCAGTGCCGGTTTTAACGCGTGGTGGGATTTAGGAAAGCCCGAACCGTATACCCAGCCCAGCATTCCGTCACGTCCAAATGCTGCGTCCAGCAATTTGAGCTGGTCCGGAGACAAACTTTCAATGAGGGCCTGAGCAGCATTGCTGGTCTCGTAGAGAAATACAATCATGTCACGTATTTCAAAGCCCGTATCCTCTATACGCGCTGCCATTCGGTGTTGAGTGCGAGAGCCCGCAAACGACAGCAGATGACCACCGGGTTTGAGTACGCGCAGACATTCTTTCCAGATAGCCGGTGAAGGGACATCGTAGTCCCATGTCTTCCCCATGAATTTAATTCCATATGGCGGGTCGGTCACGATGCTGTCCACCGAGTTGCCTGGCATATTGCGCAGTACGTCAAGGCAGTCGCCATGAGTCAAAATGTCATGCATGGCGTTCCCTCCCTTCATCGCCACCAGCTGATGAAGAGGGGGACTCCTGCTTATCATTGACACTATTTTCCAGCTCATCAATTGTGCGGAAGAGAAACATTTCCCGGTTCCTTGCATCAAACGGGACGGGAACGTTGTTCCTCATCACCGTCCTGATGCTGTCAAGCAGCCTGACCAGCGATTCTTTGGTTTTATCATCTGGCATAACATACATCGCATAGTGCCAACGTCCGGCGTCGCTGGCGGCCAGGTGACTGTTAACGATGCTGATGTAACGGGCGCGGGTTTTCATCGACCTCTCTGTTTCGACCGCAACGATGGCTCCGCTGTTTAAGGTAATAATGCCGTCCGGTCTGTGCCGGAAGCCCGGGTATCGCGACATAAACTCTCTCCGATCGCCGTTAAGCCAGCCTGTACCGCCTTTTTCCTCAAGGGCGATCCTGACCCGCTGATTTAACAGTCGATGCTCCAGCGTCGAGTGTTTGAGTTTTCCCGGTTCAAAATAGGCGGGGAAAACCTTGTCATCAGCGTTAACCACTATCGCCAGTCCCTGCATGCTGAGCCCCCACAATGATTTTTTTCCGGTCAATACCGGATATTCGTGTTTAATCAGAAGACCCATCGCAACCGCTTTATTAAGCAGGTTATACATCGCATGGTTATGTTTTCCTTTATAGCCGACAACTTTCTTTAAGGTCCGGAAATCAGAGAACGTTTCTTCCTTGAGGAAATACAGTAATTCCCGCATTCTCCGTTTTGCGGCTTCATTTCTTTCAGTAACGTTATGAATAAGCATTGATAGCCTCACAGGTTAATGGAGGGTTTGTGAACCTGATTTTCTTTTTCGGTATGCGGAGGGTTTTTATGCTCAAATGAAAACAGGTCGATATATTGCTTCTTTGCTGGTATGTGGAATAGTTTGGTTGCCTTCGCCAGATCGTTCTGGGTAAAAACAAAACCAACAAATTTGGGGAGGTTAAGCAACATGTTGCTGTCTATATAATATCGTTCAGCCTGGCGGATCATCCTGTCAGTATCCATTTTCTCCGTCAGGGATATATCCGTTTTCACTTTCCTCATTTCATCGTCAACCAGTATAGAGCCTGTCATTCTGGCGACCCAGTCGGCGGTGTCCGGATCGCGAAGGCGATAAACCAGCATAAACTTGCAATTCTCAATCACCGAACCAGCAACGGCATCACCCTCCAGATCTGCCGGACAATCATATAAATCTTTGACCGACTGGTGGGCCATTATTATATGCACACCTTTGTCCCTCGCAGCGCCAAGCCCCTCAAGCGCAGGGCGGGACAGGTGATATTTAAGTTCATCAAGAAAAATAGCGACAGGACGAGGTTTGCCTTTTATTCGATCACGCGTTTCGGCTATCTGAATCAAGCGAGTTAAAATCATGCGCTGAGCCGATATGATTTTCTGGTTACGCATCGAGCCGATGATGTAGCAGCATCCGCCTTCATCAAAAATGGTCTTTAAGGAAAATCCCTTATTGGCATTAATGGAGTTCACTAAAGCGATTTCCTCAAGCTCGCCATAAAAAGCAGGCACATCTTCACTGAGGGATTTCACAAAGTCAGTGTTAAATAAGTCGCGTAACGTCATTTCCTTTTCATAAATAGCTGCCGTATTTCTGGCTGCACGACGGTCGGCAATACGATAAAAGTCAGCACCTTCACCTTTTTTACCCAGGCTGAAACCTGCATTAAACAACTCCTCCAGCTGTTCATGAGAAATATCAGCCAGTAAATCAAGCTGAAAATTAAGGTCATTCAGGTTAATAAGAACAAATTTTTTTCCCGCTTTCTGACAAGCTTTCCGTAGTACATGCGGTGCCCACTCATCATTTTTAGGATCTTCGACAAATACGCCTTCACCTGAAAGTATTGCCTGATAAAGCAGTACACAGGCACTGACGCCTTTACCGGAACCTGTGGTGCCGATAAGGTCGGCGTGCTGAGTTTGAAATTCGTCGGGGGTGATATATTGCGGCTGATTATCTTTATCCAGCCCGATAAAAATACCTTTACTCAGATCAATATAATCCAACGGGTTATACGCAATACTGTCAGGTAACATGTCTCTGACTTCACGAACATCCGTTCTGACATTTCTTTCCAGTTTACTTTTTTTAATCATCCGATGTTTTAAACTGTCGATTTCACCCGTCAGCAGCCTTCGGGCAGTAATATGAAAAGCCAGACCAGAAAGCGTAAATCCGACAGTCAGTATCCAGCGTGATAATCTGAGCAGGATGTTATTATCGAGCACTTTAAAGAAAAAACTTAGCCCCTGAATGGTCAGCGGTGACAGGGTACCAAATATGAAAAAGAAGGTGGATACACCCGCCACCAATTTTAACCAAAAGGGGGCATTTTTTCTTTCTTCACGTGGCAGATTAAATATAAATGGCAGCGTCAGTCCGGCAAATATGGATAATATTACCGGGTTGTGTTGCAGCCAGAGTAGAAAAAAAGAAAAGGCATCCGTAAAGGCATTCAGCCTTTGCATCAGATGAGTTCCCATTACAGTGACCTCCGGTCTGATTTCGGTGTGACGGGCGCATCGCATGGGCGTCACCGATGGACGTTAAACCCCACGCCCATCCGAGACGCCTATTGATGACGCCCATAAATGAATGAAAAGCACTGAACGTCTCCGACGCTCATGCCCGTTATCCGCGCTTTCAGAAAACAGCCGACGCATGGTCGTCAATTCCCTGAAACGCCCGAATGACGGGCAACGGCGTGTGACATTACGCTCGTGCTGGACGCTCTCACTGCATGTCATATGGGGGTAATGTCGCGGCTGGACGCTGCGCCAAAACCCCCAAGGTCAAAGGCGGCACACCGTCGCCCGCTACGCGCGACCAACCCCTTTGAGACGTCGTTTTTCGCCTATTTTTTCTTTTGTCCGTTCCGGCCAAGTGAAAAAATGGGAAAACGCCTTCAAAGCGGTTGGTCGCGCCACGCTACCGGCTTTTGGCCGGAGACTTAGCTGCGACGGTGTGCGGGGCAAGCCCCCCAAATAAACCGCTATCGTGGGCGATAGCTTTTCGCTCGCTGGGGCGGCGAAATTTATTCGGCTCCCCCCGGTCTGCAAAATCCGCGTGGGCGCGGCTGTTTGCAGATGGGTTCGGCGACGCAAATTAGCTATTTCTGCGAAATAGAATTTACTCGCCTTACACCACTTTTAAATTTTTGCTATGCGCATAAATTTAAAAGCCTAAAACCATCGACCGGTGCCGAGTTTGCCATCTCGATTTGACAGGGGAACGGTAATAATCCAGATATTGTTATTACCGTTTATCTTTGAATTCAATGACGCAAGCGGCCAAATTTATTAATTATCTGGTCGATAATTTTCGGCTCGGCTGATTTGCATTCGAGTAATAAGGCTTTTCGGGCGTCGGCGGTACGGTTGGGGTGAAATCCGTGTCTGTTCTTTTTTACAACATTAAAGAAAGAACGTTCAGCAAACTGACATTCATTTCCTCCGCCGTTACCGGTTGTTTTACCGTACAGACATAAAACAATCTCACAGGCATCAGCGGCCATTACGGAAGAGGGCAGTAAAAAATTCATGCAGAAAAGGCAGGCGGTGAATATGATTGTTTTCATATCAAATACCTTTATTGAGAATGAGTGGGCTTTAACTGTTCGTCTATCTGAATGATTTCTTCATTTGATGAAGGTGTATCGGTTTGAAATAAATATCCCCCATCCGGCGAATATCGCCGTGGATATCTACGCTGACGATGATATCTACGCATTTAAGCACCTTGCGTAACAACACATCGAACGGGATGTTTTTACAGTCAGGATTTTCATAACAGCGGTCAATGATCCCTTCAATACACTCTTCCGGGCTGCCTGCGTGCAGGGAGGTGATAAGACCTTCATGTCCAGAGCCGATAATTTTCAGTGCATCCCACGCTTCCCGCCCACGAATTTCTGCCAGCAGAATTCGATCCGGATTCATTCGATAATTCGCCCGAATCAATCGGCCGGGCGTGATAATCGCCTCGTCTCCGGCATCTGCCGGGTAAAACAAATGCACATAATTGGCGTGACGGTAAAACCGGATTTCGGGATTGTCTTCAATCGTGGTTAGCCTGAGATGTGACGGAATATAGTGCAGCAATGTCTTCATATAGGTGGTTTTACCGGAGCCGGTTTTACCAACAATAAAGAGGGTTTTGCCATACTCGACGGCCTTTTCGATAAAGTGGGGAATATCACCATTGTTATAGCATCGGGTCAGTTCATCATCTTTGCTTTCGTTTCTCTCCTTACCTGCTATTCGGTTATAAAACCCGGCATCAATCCAGGACTGATGCGTTTTCTGCTCAAATGACGGGTTTCGCAGCGTAATAGATACGGTATTCCGCTCGCAGGCTGGGGGGATAATGGTCTGGACACGTTCACCTGATCCTAATGTAGCGGAAAGGATAGGGGAGGTATCATCGATATTGTCCTCATTCCATGAGGCCAGTGCTTTGGCAAACGCATGGCACTGACGCAATGTAACCGGAGAATCATGCTTCTGCCATCGACCGTTTATTTTGGTGTGGATCTCTCCGGGGCGGTTGATGGCGATTTCCGTCAGGCCTGCCAGTGGCAGAAATTCACCAAATAACTGGTTTTTCATAAAATCCAGCGACAGGTTTTCAACGTTCATACCACCTCTTTTTTAAACGCAGTTGATAAACGGAAGAGAAATCGATATCCGTACCTGTCATGATGCCGATCACATCGCCCTGATTGAGGTACATCGTGGGAGGGATATTGATGCTGTTTTCTAAGGCTGTTTTCGCCATTTCTGACGCGGCAGCGCGGGTGTTTTCGGTGTAATCGGTATTGCGGTCTTTCCCCGGTGCTGAATCGGATGCGGCGGCGGCCACATCTTGTACGGTACTCAGCATCAACGCATTGCCGAACCGTTCCCAGAAATGGGTATCAATCCAGCCGCTAATCCCAGCCTCACCCAATGGACCTGTGGCTTCGGTATCAATCAGCGGGATTTGCAGGCTACCGGGTTCCGGTGTGCGTAATTCCGTCCAGATGACAAACATTCGGCTCCGGCCATGTTGCAGCGCCCCGGTGCGGTAGATGCCTCTGGCGACGGTTCCGGCAGGGAGCAACTTCACGTAATGGTTGGCGCTGTAGACATCTTCGCCGATGAGGCACGAAATACGACCGCCCACATCAGAGACAAAACGCCGCATCATTGAGCACGGAATATAACGATCAACCGGAAGGTAAAGATTGGGATCGAGACCCAGCCGCCTGACGCTGGTCACTTTCGCCACGCTGGGATTGGCGTCGTTAGCCTCTGTGCCAGATGTAGTTGCTGGCGTGTCTTTGCTCTGATTGTGTTGTGTGCCGGAGGGGGCCGTTTGTGAAGCCTGAGCATGACCGCGTTGAGTGGACTCAGCGGCACTACTTGACCCATCGACCAGTGCCGCCGCCTTATTTAAAGCAGGTGGCTCTGACGGTGGTACCGTCTGTATTGGGTGATTATCTGTTGCGGCTTCCTGCTTGTCCTGACCGAACAGGCCGAACGGGTTGTTGTCCATGCCGAGGTTTTTACGCTCATGTTGCCCTGTACTGGCTGACGGCGGGGCTGGGGTTTCAACCGCCTTATCATCGCTTTGCTTTAATGCGACAAGGAAGCGATCTCCACCCAATGCCAGTGCAATCAGTACTATTAAACTCAGCAAGATGACTATCAGCGTTCGGCGGCTAGAGGTTTTTTTGAAGCGGGTCACTTCAGGTTGGCCGGGAGGCGTGTTCTGTTCTGGTGCCTGAATCGCCATCGCTGAACGGGCCCGTTCACGGGCTTCAACTTCCAGCTCCGCCACGGTTTTTTCCGTTGTTTCTGGGATGGATTTATCAGTCATTTAGCCTCCAGCGTGACGACAGATGAAACGGTGTCATTGCTGCCAATAGTGGCGTTGCCGAATGACGTATTCTCAATCCCAACCACCGCGCTGCCGTAGCGCAACACTAGATGTGATGACATTGCACGCACTACGACCACGGTATAGTTTCCGTGTTTGGCTATGCGGGGCGTAACGGTCTGTTCCTGCCCGTTAACGACCCGGAAGATCGACGGAAGGATTTTGACGGGAGAAAACCCCAGATAGATAAAGCGGTCATCATCATAAGTGAAATCTGGTGCTATGGAGGCTGAACCTGTCGCGACTCGCTTGGTATAGAGCCAGTTACGCGGCGTGGTAGCTTGTTCGAAGGCTGTCGTTATCCGCTGCTTTTCCTGTGTTTCACGCAGGAGTTTCAGACGCGCTGCGCTGGCTGCGTCTGCTTGCCTGCGCTCGTCATCCGGATAGCGAAAACGGATAATAAAGGCCTGAGACGGTGAGTCATTCTCCAGTACGTTCAGTTCCAGACTGTAATCGCGCTTCGATGTCACGACAAAGAGATTGGTTCTCCACTCGCTCGCCGTTGGCAGAAACACCTTATTGATGTTGTTGCCGTTATCATCGGTTACCGGCTGGGTGATAGGGTTTGGACTGACACCGACCCGGTTATCGCTTTTTGTGACTTTCCAGCCCTTTGGAAAACCCGCCTGTGCGTCGATGACTTCTTCATCGTCATCAAACAGGAGTGTGGTGAGGTAGCCGGGGCGGGTGTTGACGATGGTTGCATTTTGGCTGTTATAGGTGACATTCTGCATTCGGCTGTCATACGTGCTGCTGCGCGGTATTGCCGCGCTCCAGGCCGTGGATGACATCAGAAGGAGCCACAAAATCACTGTTTTTTTCAGCATCATTCACCTCTCAGTTCTTTATCGCGCTGATAGCTGGTCACAATGAACCCCAGCGGATTCACTTCTCGCTGGCTGTCTGTCAGTTGTTTGCGGGGGAGGTAGCGATAAGTCAGACGGATGTTCCAGACATCTGTTTTAACCGAATTATCGACAATGCGGCGGATAGTCCGTTTAATGCGTAAGGTCGCCAGATGGTCAGGATCTGTCGCGGTCGCGTGAACGTTGGAAATAATGTCGATAGACACGACATATTCCGCTTTATTGAAAATGATATCGGGTGCCTGATTGCTGTTAAACCCGTCGAGATAATCCCGGTTCACGCTGTCGCTGTTGAATAACTGCACATCGTCATAATCGCGCTGGAGAGCAAAATAGTTATAGCCTTCTCGGAGCCTGACGTAATGCGCCGCTAATGCCTGAGCCATTGCTTTCTCGGTGGAGATATTCTGCTCTTTAATCCGAGTCATATATTCATAACGTCCGGTCTGTTTATCCACCGACCATAATTCGATTTCGGTGGTTGTCAGCGGTAGCAGAATAATCAGTGCGGTGATCGCCATTGCGGCCAGAGCAAACCCTATGGCTGCTATTCGCCACGCCAGCTTTTTTTCCCGTTCATCCTTTTCCAGCAGGACAGATTCAAAGGTGCGGGATGACGCGATGATGTTTTCTGTTTCAGACATGTTTTGTCAGCTCCTGAATTATCGCGGGGGAATTAACCGGTTGAGGATCGCCAGATACTGGCGTCAAATCGTGCTGACGCTGTGCGCAGCCCGTGAGGACGCACAGCATCAGAAAGACGAGGCTGGATTTCATATTGATTCCTGTGTTTGTCGAAGACAGAAATACCATACCGATGGCGGTTGCCACGGTACGAGATGGAAAGATGGGGTTAGAAGGGGATTAGCGGTTACGCTGTTGATTGAAACGCTTCATGCTATCGATAGAAGCCGCACGTTTTTGCCATGCGGAGAGGGCTTTGCTGGTGCCTGTGGCGATAAGTGTACCTGCTGCATTAGCGGCGCTGGCGCTCCCTTTTGCCGCTAACCGGGCACCCGCCGCACCGGCTTTCATGACCGGTTTCGCTGCGTCAGAAGAGGGTTTCGCCAGCCCACGTAGACCGCCCATAGCGGCACCCTGTAGTGCAACCTGAACGGCGACGCCGCCTAATGCATTCGCGATTTTTGCTGAAAACCAAATAATGATGCCTGAAATAACACCTGCAACGCAGCACTGAACGCCCAGTGTGATGATATTAGCGCTATCTGCAAAATTAACCGCTTTATCTAATAGCCCATTAAGATAGTTGATGACAATCCTGATGGATAACGCGGAAAACATAATCGTCAGGATCACCGTGAAGATAATTTTCAGCCAGTTGTTAAACATCGGAATAAGGAATCCATACAGCAGGCAGAAAATAAATAGCGGTGCGGTGGTGGTCATTAATACAATGATAATTCCGGCTAACAGGTTAACCGCCGAACCAAATAGCAGGGTGACGATTGCGCCTCCCCAGACCAGAAGTTGGGCAATACCGCCGTTGAGTTTTACATAGGTGGAATCATCCTGTTGATAAAGCTTTTGTCCTATCGTTTGCGCTTTCGCCCAAACAGTATCCAGTAACACCCAGACATTGTCATCACCGCTGACGCCGTCGGTTAATCCGTTAATGGCGGAAATGGCTAAATCCAGCCAGCCATCGAGATTTAAAACGAATGTCATGATTAATAGCATTCGCCCTACATCCCATATGACATCTTCTACTGGTGTTTGGAGTTTTCCAGCCAGGGTTTGATAACCCCGATAAGTGACAAATAACGTGAAGGAGCTGACGGCGATAACACTTACCATATCGCCGTACACGGAGGTTTGTCCCCGCAGTACGGCATGTAAACCGTCAGTGATCGTGTTGTTCATTCCAACAAACATACCACCTGACATAGATAACCCCTTTAATTCAAATCGGGAACCTTGGCATTTTCCTGACGGAGTTCAAATCGCGCTTCTCGTGCATTTTTGCAATCCTGGGAGTCATCACCGGATGATTCACACGCTTTATATCGTTGACTCAGTTCATCCGGATGTTCTTTGTACCACTGCGTTGATTTCGGGTTGTCACACCCCGCCAGAAATAATGAGCCTAAAATAATCGGAAAAATGCAAAATAACGTTTTCATTATTACCCTCTCAATGATTAAAGTCAGGAATTGGGGAAGTGAGTTGTTGTTCATTGAATGCTTTTTGCCGCTGTTGAGTCAACATCGTGGATCGCTGTTCAGCCTGCTTGACTGACATTTCCCATTGGCTGGTTAATGCGTTCAATTGTACGCTTTTGGCTGCTACCGCGTTAGCCAGGTCCTGTGACTCTTTCGAGTCTTTGGCGTTGGCAATGCGGTCAGATAAGTCTGATATGTCGTTTAATGTGCTATTAATCTTATTTTGGACATCGCTCGTATTCTCAATCGAGACCGCCTGATTGAGAACAAGTTGTTTGCAACTTTCCAGATAACGTTGCGATGAACTGGACTGATTACAAATATCAAACGATTGATATTTGCTATATAGGCGCTGAAGGTCAGAAGAGTAATAACCGCTTGGGTTGGTCAGCAGGTCATCCAGTGAAATACCATTTTTACGCAGATGTTCGATATCGTTTTTCAGGGATTTTGCCTCGCGGAGAAATCCCTGAATATCCCTTATGCCTGTTGCGGTCGCTAATTGCTGCTTATAAGCATCAAGCTCGCTTTTATAGTGCGTGACCGTTTCCTGCCATTGCTGGAGTTTCTGTATCCATTGGTTAATCGACTCGGTATTACTGGCTGCATCAAATACCGGGATACCGGCGCTTATCGCTGGTGTAGACATCAATAGCGATAAAGCCAGAAACATCTTTCTGGTTTGCATGGTGATAACCTCCGAGGTGAATATCAGATGGCTTGGTTAAGGAACGTTTCTTTCCAGTCGGTGGGTGACATACCTTCCTGATAAATGGCGTCAAATATTTTCAGGTTGTCTTCACTGCCGCTCAGGATTTTTGTGATGTTTCCGAGACCCGATAAATCCATTCTTGCCATGGCGACAAACGGGCGAGTTTCACCAGCACGCAGTGGTGTTTTCAGGACGACCATATAGTGCTCGCTCGGATCAAGGTTACGAATAATGTCGTAAACGCTTTCCGGGGCTTTCATTTTCTCCACGTAATCCGTATGGCTGGCCTTGGGATTGGCGAGAAAAATCTGGGTACTGCACTGCTCAATAATCGCCGGAGCGATGGGATGCCTGACGATTTCATCGGGCGACTGGGTGGCGGGGATAAAAATGCCGTTCAGCTTGCGGATCACCTTGAGCATATTGAGGGAGAATTTAGAAAACTCGACATCAGCCAGCCATTTCCAGAACTCATCCATGAACATCACCAGTCGGCGACCATCCAGCAGGCTGGTGACGCGGTACAGCAGGTAAAAGGTGATCGGCCCACGTATGTCGTCATCATCCAGGAATTCTGTACCGTCGATACCAAAGTTATCAATATTGCTGATGTTGAATGTGTCCTCCTCGTTATCGAATACCCAGCCGAATTCACCGCCCTGCGCCCACTGTTTCAGTCGGATTCGCAAGCCGTTAGTTCGGGCCTCTTTGGTAGGTGGCTCCGGCAACACTTCCAGCAATCGGGTAATACCATAACGGCGATATTCTGGCGGGTAGTCCAGCATAATGGTGTCCACCGCAGTGCTGATACGCTCTTCATCGCGGGGATCGAGTGGCTTACCGTCACGACGGCACAGCATGCGGATCAGTCGCTTGATAAAGCTGATATTCCGCCGAGTTGGGGCAAGTGAAAATGGGTTGAATCCGGTAGGGATTCCGGTTCGGATACGAAAGTAGCGACCGCCCATCTGTCGGATCGACATCTCTGCGGCTCTGTCTTTATCGAAGTAAACGGTGGTCAGCCGTTTGAGGGTGGCAGAGGCGGAAAATGTCGCCGGATTGCGGTACTTCTGCATCAACTGTTTCATCATCGTCATCAGCAGGGTCTTTCCTGAACCGGTTTTACCGATGATGGCAGTATTCCCCGGCGTTTTCTCATTGAAGTCATTCCGTCCAGCCTGACTGTCATGCAGGTTCAGATAGTAACCGCCACCACCGGGGGATTTCAGTATGGCGATTGCCTCACCCCACGGATTGCCGTTACGCTTGTGAGGATGAAAGTTATGCAGACTCCCCATATCCGCATAATTCTGGCTACTGACCACCACCAGACGGGGGCGTAACGTGTACACGCCGGGAAGTTGAGCCAGATAGGCGGCAGGTAACGACAGTGTGGACAGGGATGTCATGATGCCGAGGTCGTTAAAAGGCTGAGCCAGCGCATTGGTCTCCTTTACCACCTGACTGGCGCTGGCGGAGGAGACCAGCAGCGAGAAGTGATACTTGCCGCAAGACACATGCCCAGACTGGAGCAAATCGCGTAAGACGATCAATTCCTCTCGCTGTGAAATGGCGTCATCGTCGGTTGAATTCAGCCGTTTTTCCGCCAGTCGGATATGACTTTGCGCTTCATCCCGTGCCATACAGGTAAAAGACTGCGTCAGCACATACTCGCTTTCGGCATACAGCAGCGCATCGAGCAGGCCAGTGTAGGTCTCCGGTGAGTAGTCTTTAATTTCCAGACTGCGGAAGAAGCGGGAACCGCCGACCGTCTGACATTCGGCGGTATCGGTAGTGAAGAACACATCCGGCGTGCTGAGTGTGTGATAAAAAGGTGTGCGTGTCACCGCTACGTTCTGCCATTTGCCGGTAATCAGGCGATGGTAGAAAGTCAGTTGCGAAGAATAAACCCGACCTTTCTCCTCATAGATGCCCAATGGTGTTGCCATGTAACGGGACAGGGCGGTGTTGATTGCCTCATGGTGTTCCTGCATCCTTTTCAGTGCATCATCCAACGCCGCTTTCCTTTTTCCGGCTGGCTGCGTTTTCATGATTTTTTTCTCCAGTGTGGAGAAAGGAATATAACAGACGGTAAAAAATAGTCGGTGTCGCCAGAGCGGTTTCTCTGTTAGTGGCTGGTAATAGCGTTCCGTGACCTCATCCGAAAAGGGGATGCCTGAACTGGCGTTAAAGCCATCCTGATATTGCTCCCGTATGCGATGGATATAGAAGGTGATCGGTAGCCCTTCATACGAGCGGATCAGGTTGTTGAGGTGGCTTGCCAGCAATGTCAGATGATGTTCGTCCTCACATTCAAACACAGTGCCGCCCAATTCCCAGGTAGCGACTAAATCACCGGAGCGATTTCTTATGATGTGAGGGTGAATGTGGGAGGAGTAAGGAATGTATTTATCCAGCGTGGTGCGCTCGTTTAATTTCATCTTATCGGTAAACTCCGAAACATCGACGGCGTCATAGTGGCTTGCCAGCAGGGCTCTGGCACCGAAATGGCGATTCGTGGCAAATCGCCCACGGGTTTTAAAGGCCAGCCACAGCAGTCCAAAATAATGAATATCCGTTCGAGCTTTTGCCTTCATTTCCAGCCAGGCTGGGATCAGTAACAGTGAAAGGTAATAGCTGGTGTAGACCGACAGCAGGACGATAGCCCCGCTGACGATCACGAACGGGACGAGAGGGATACCCATAATGGCGGCAGGGCGGGTCAGTGCTTTGTTCAAGGTGGTCATCGGTTCCCCCTAGGATGCCCAATAGGCACCAAAGCCCGATGCACCGACGATCAGGATGGCTCCGATAATGACGTTGCGCATGTCATGCAAACTTTTACCGTCAAACAGCACTTTGTAACCCACCCACATGGTTGCCAACGTGATCGTGACGGCGGCCAGCCCGAGCAAGCCGGTTGAGGTATTACTTAGCGTATCGTTGGCTTTATTAAACCCGCTCCCTGCTGCCAGCGTTTGGGTCGATATCACCAGGGAAGAAAACGTAGGCCAGTATTTACGTTTTTGCATCGTCATTGCTCCTCATTAATTACAGGTAGGGATACATCGCCGCGAATGATGGCGTCGGGATAGTGCAAGGAGGTCAAAATTGGTGTGGGTTTATCAGTAAGCTCACCGCGTAGGACGGTGGGCGGGTAATGAATCTCTGACGTGGATTGGCTGGTGGTACTACGCTCGAGATCTTCCTGCGTTGACGGGACTGCATAGCCAATACGCTGGATATAACTGGTTTGGTTAAAGGCAGGTTCTGGCTGCTGACCCGTATCGAAATTGCCGGAATAGTAACAACTGAGTGCTTTCTTCAGCGTGCCGCCTCGTTGGTAGCAGTCAGTGAGGATACGTTCAAAAACGGAGAGATTGGTGCAGGGGTCTAACAAGTCATGCGCTGTTACGCCGTAATGGCGAAAGTTGGTACTGGTGATTTGCATCAGCCCGACCGAATAGCGGCGGCCTTTTTCCTTTACCCGGTTGATGGTGTTGACGGCAGCTTGCTTGCTGGTGGGCTGATGAGAAATGACACCTGCACTGCCGGGCGCTCTTTCTTCCTTTGGCACAATCTCAGCGACGGCATAAGGATTAAAGCTGGATTCCACTTTAGCTACATCAAACGCGGTGGAGGGGTGAATAGTGGCGGCACACTGCATGGCCGCCGCCAGAAAGGCAGTGGGGGAAAGCATGGTTGCCTCGGTAAAAAGTCGAGCCACACACAGCCAACAGACTGTTGGTGGCAAGGGAAAAGGTGCGTGAGGGGACGCGTTAATCGTGGTAGGGAGCTTGCGGAGTGTCGCTATCGTCTCTCGGCTCAAGGAGCACCAGCTTACCGGAGACCGCAATACCTGGTGTCAGTACGATATTAAATCCCGGTTTTCCGTTATGAGCGAACGCCACGCCGACCTTTGTCCAGTAGGTGTTCTTCTCTCTGTTGGGTTCAGGCTGGCTTTCCTGCGTAACAAATACGTGATAGGTAGGTTTTCTCATACTATTTCCTTTCATAAAAAGTCATGATGAATTAACTCAATCGATCACATCCCGATTCTGCATTCCGGTTTCAACGGGTCAGCGAGAACATTCAGCGGCACCCTGAATTGTGGTTGTGTGACAGCCCGACTCATATTTTTAAAGAGCAATACTCGCCCCGGACGAATAAACGTCCATAAAGCTCGCCAGTGGAAGGTGGCGTGATAAGCGTGCGATATCAGCGCTAGGATGAAAATGAGAAAATCAAAAAGGGAATGAGAGAGAAAATATATAGCGTGATAATTATTGCGAAGGGATTAGTTGGATTGGATTGGATTGGATTAGAGGATTAGAACTGTTGCTTTGTAGCCTATGGACATACCTAATCTGACAGGCCGCTTTGTGACAGGTGCTGAAGTTGCTAACTCCCCATTTTAATAATCGTTGGGAGTAGATCATCTCAATATAAACATCTTTATCCTCAGAATTGAGTTAGCGGCGTGTGCATTGTGAATCTATATTTTATGTATTTAAAATATCAGGAATTTCAGGTTAAACATCCCGTTAAGGCTGTGTTTAAACTGACAGCCGGTTTTTCATGCTATAAATAAAATGGTTACGGCTGAGCGGCTCAGAAATGTACTTCGCAGTCTCCGAGATATAACGCATGCTCATTTTTTCCGAATGAAAAATAAAACTGCTTTACTTTATAATGGTGTGTTGGTATTTGTTTCCTGTATCTGAAATGAGTAAACAAGAATGCATAATCATGAAATATTTTATGCCAAAAGAGGGTCTATGATTCAGCTATCCGACATTGAAAGGATCGCTCCTGGTGTTGCGAACCTTTCACCTGAAGAGCATGAAGCACTGCAAAGGTTTACGCTTCTCTGGACTCTGTTCGAGGCCCAAATGTTGGGGAGCAATGCATCAGCCAGAAAGATTTCTGAAAAAGTCCAGAATATTGACCCGAAGATCATTCGTGGCGGTTGGTTCGCAGAACATCTAGAATACTTTTGTAATCGGTATGTTGATGACGGTAATACGAACCAACTCTTTGAAAATCTCCACCTACGCAGCAATGACAACCCCGATTTGGTACGTACGGTGCTAACTGGTGAGAATGTAGATCTAGCTTCTCAGCTGATCTGTTGCTTGATCATAGTTTATCGTTTCAGAAATAATTTCTTTCATGGCGTCAAATGGGCATACGACTTACGGGGCCAGTTCGACAATTTTTCGCATTCAGCATGCCTTTTAAGAGCGTTTTTAGAACGGGTGCCGAATGGAATTTAAATTCGCTTCATACGGTCGCCTGAACTATGTTTTTCGCGCTTTTGATGTAAAGTATTAGTATTTGGAGAGTCTATTTTGGACATTCGAAAGGATCTTGAGTCTGTAGCCCCGTACATATCTAGGCTTCTGTCTGTCGGAGAGGAATTCAGATCTTTTGACAGAGACTGGAGTCACTTGAAGAACCGAGAAGATTTCCGGTTTGTATCGAGAGTCCCACAACAAGAACGGCATAAAGTGGAAGCCGTATATGCATGCGGCCGAGACATGGCAATCTATATGTACGGTTCTTTGCTATCCATAAACGACGACTTCAGCAGATATCCAACACTTACAGCAATTATCGAAGCATTCAAAAACTCTTGGGTGTATGGGAATTACGACCAAGACATACCGCATGTCGCAAAAGCCATATGTGAAAAGCATCACGTTAATCTTTGGTCTGTAGATCAGATGGTGGTTCTATTCAAAAAGCAAGAGCAATTGCTAGCAGCAGTGCGCGTAACACTACAAATGCTAAAAAATAGCGATCTATACAAAATGGAAAATGGTATAGCAATCATGAGACAAGAAGCAAATATTCATGTCAGTGGAGTGTCCGGATCCAGCATAAACATAAACTCCTCTGGCGCTACAGCAAACGTAGCAAATAATTACAACGAGCCAGCTATCTTTGCCGATTTGATCTCAGCAATTAAGTCTAACTACTTTGACAGAGAAACCGAGTTAAATCTAATAGACAACGTGCACGCGCTTGCGGCTAGCCACCGGGGCGGTAGTTTTAAAGATGCATATAAAGACTTCATGCAAAATATCTCTGCACACATAACAGTATTCACACCATTTATTTCTGGTCTGTCCGCATTGTTGTAGTGCTAAAAACTTGTTCAACTCGTTCGTTTCTCTCACTTTAGCCGGGCTAAAGTTCGCTCTTTAACTAAACGTTAGGAGCGTACTATAGATCGCGTCATACAAAAAATGCGCAAGCAAGGCGCGCTACGAGAAACTTCCGTTGACCACCTTGACCGGATCCTACACAGATAAATAATAATGGCGACGGATTCCCGTTCAGTATTTCACTATTGATAATATGTACAATGTTTATTCAAATAATAAAAAACACACAGAGAAGATAATTTCTCTGTGTGTATATTTGCAGATTATCAGCGCTGGTGGCGCTCAAGTATGGTTTGGCATTCCGTACAGGTTGTCACACCCGGCAGCGTTTTCCGCCGCTTCTCAGGAATGGGTTCCCCGCACAAACGACAGTAATGTAATGAGGGTGTAGTTGCTGGCTTGAAACGGTTCTGTTCAATCATCTCTTCCAGACGTTGCTCATTAAATTCCTGATCGCGATCGATCTCATCTGGCATGCGATTTCCTCCTGTTCAGTGCTTCTTTCTCACAAAGGGTGATACGGTTCCAGACGGCGGTCAGGGAAGGCCCTTTTTCGCGGGAAGATAATGATTCAGTGACCTGCATCATGGCTTCTAGTGCGTCAGGTGTATCAAGGTTTTCAGAGCGGTTCTTTTTCCATGACAGCCAGATTTCGGCATCTACGGCTTCAGTTGGAATAGGCGTTCGGCCATAAGGGATCGTGACTCCTAGCAACCGGCGGCGAACACAGACTTCATTCGAGGTGAGGCCAAAAAAATGATTAAGGAGTGCAATAGATCCTCCCAATCTGATGGCGCGATTTATCTGCTGCTGGCGTTGCGCTTCCTGATGAGACAGTGTCAGGATTTGTTGTAGAACGTCATGACGGACAGTGATCGACATAAACTGTGCGGATGCCCGGCTGACAATAAACAGTTCGTCGAGGGAGAGTTGATTGAGGGTATTCAATTCGTCGAATGTGAATCCTAACGTTTCACAATAACGAAAATTGCCTTCCTTGAGCGCGGCAAGGGCGTTTGTTAATACCGCGTAATTCAGTGAGGGGAACATAATTTTCTATCTCCCTTCAGCGCGTTAAGCGGTTAGCTAATTTGAGGTTAATCCATTCGTCAATTTCAGATTCCAGCCAAGCTACGCTGGCAGGTCCAATCTTTATTGAAGAGGGAAAGGTGCCTTCTTTCATGTACAGGTAGATTTGCGAGCGTTTCAGACCGGTTTTTACTTCCACTTGTTTCAGACGTAATAACTGATGAGCTGTCATAAATACCTCCAGTGCAGAAATGGGATATGCCCGGAGATGACAAAAAAACACAGCAAGGGAAGGAGTGAAAGTTGAAGAGCCCGTATTACGGACACCACAATCCTTAATACGGGTTTTTAGATTGAAGCGTGTAATGTCATTTTAATTGGGTGCCTAAACGGATGTCGGTGAACCACGTTCAAGCGCCGTTTTTAACGTATCGCCGCTGAATCGATCGGTCATGCCTTCGTCTGAGGCCCACTGTTCAAAGATGGACAGAAGCTTATAAGGTTGCCTGATTAATGGGCTGATAGCTTCATTGTTTTTACAGGCAAGCCAGAACAATCTGGATAACGGCGTAGATATACGTGTTGAGGAGGGAGGAGAAGTATCATTTTTGGCAGGCAGGCTAATTAATTTCTCAAGTTCGGCATGTTTGATGACAAAACAGGCATCCTTTGGCAAATAATGAATCGGAAAATATTCTCTATGGCTATACTGCTTTGTTTTCTGGTATGGGATTTTTTCAGTAATATGTGATGCAATATTTTTAGGAAGTCTCATGGTTTGCTGTTTTATCCTTTCGCGATACCTGATTTTCTCAAACATTTGAAAGTGATCGTCGCCAATATTGACAGTAAGACCATAGTTAACGCGATTTTCTCCGATTACGGGTTGTGGAATACCCAGAGATCTTGCTAATAAACGTTGAACCAGAACGTATTCATAGCCGATGAGCGTTGTATCAATCACTTGTTGAGTGGGGTAAGTATATTTCCCCTCGGTGGTGACGATTAAGTTTCTGTTATTGATGAAACAGTTTTTTTCGAGAATGCATAGCTGGTTAATCAAATGATTGCCTATAGGCTTAAGCCTTGCCTTTGCATTTGATGTTTTTATTCTTCGTAAGATGACTGGAGATTGGAAGTAGATCGAAAGGTTGATATCGCCATATAAGGCATGGCGATAAATATCAGCTTCTGTTAACGGTGAGTTTCTTACCTGAGTAGCGATAACTATGGCTTCTGGTATCGTAATCCAGTTAAATTCATCACTCTTGGTATTGAAAATCCTATTTTTCGTTATCATGATTCATCTCCTTTATATGAAAATGATATATTGCATAGGTGGCTAACGTTTCCTTATGCAGCCATGACGTATAGATAGGATTCTAAAAATGAGGAATAGGATTAGTGAGGGGTTATTGTGATAGCGGTGATGTTATTAATTGCTTTTCGCTGGCCGTCACAAAAAATGTCTAAATTAGGAAGCCATCACCAAACAAGCTCTCTCGCTCATGTCGTTTTTTATGCCACGCGTTGCCGATTTTATTCAGATCAATACAGTCAAAGCTCTGTATCAACAAAGAAGGGGAATACCCTGAATCAGGCATATCAATTGGTTCGAGGTAATTAATGAACCAATTGATGATGCAGAATGGTTGAATCGAGTGGAGACCAGAATGTTATTCCCTGATTGTTGGCGATTAAGCCCAGCAAGTGATCTAATTGTTTTTATGACGAATTTCTCGCGGAATGCGCTGCCCTTGTGAATCGAAATAACGATTCGGCCAGATTTCACTCGCTGGAATGCCCAGTGCGTCGGCGATCAGTCGTTCACCTTTCGGCCAGGGTCGGTTTAGTGCATTTGCAAGCGTTGATGAACTAAGACCCGCTTCACGTGATACGGCGGCTAACGTCGTCTTTCGTTTGCGCAGGGCTGCAATGATATCGGCAGGATGCCAGTCCATTCGTTGTTCCTGTTGTTCAATGTTCATACGTCCCCCTCTTGGATTGAAACTTTACTTCTTCCAGTAAACTATATCTTTATTATGGATGAAAAAACAACCAAAAATAAAGATAAAATTTATTTAGGGAAGAAATGCTTTAAGAAGGGCTTGCTGAGAGAAGCGATAATCAGTCTATGTTGATCAGTACCGTGGATAACACTGTGATTGGTAAGCGATTAAGACTAGCCCGAGTGAACAAGGGGTTAAAGCAGATAGAGCTCGGTTGCCTTGCTGGTTTGGATGAGGAAACGGCAAGTTCTCGTGTGAGCCAATACGAAAGGGAAGTTAGTGCGCCAGATTTTGGGCTGGTTTCTCGATTCGCTACAGTGCTGGATGTTCCTGAAGCGTACTTCTATGCCGTCGATGACGATCTCGCCACCTTGATCTTACAGTATCACCGTTTCAAGAAAGCCAACCCAAACTCTACGCTGCTCATCACACCTCAGTAAGGTTGGTGCCCTAATGCGTTTGGTGTTCAATTTCTGTGCGTTTACCCTTCTAAATTTAATTATTCCTACTCTCAATAAATTAAATCTTCATTTTTGATTTTAAAATAACCAATAATGAATTTTAAATTTACTGGGTGAAGAACCACTTCAAGAGCGGCATAGCGGGAACGGCGATAATCGGTTTATGTTAATCCGCGAAGCAGGTAATGCCGTGATTGGTAAACGATTAAGATTGGCGCGAGTGAATGCAGGATTAAAACAGGTCGAGCTTGGTTGTCTCGCTGGACTGGATGAAGAGACATCGAGTTCCCGCGTAAGCCAATATGAAAGGGAAGTCAGTTCACCGGATTTTGGTCTGGTTTGCCGGTTTGCGGCGGTGCTGGATGTGCCGGAAGCCTATTTTTATGCTGTTGATGAGGATCTCGCGACGCTAATCTTGCAGTACCATCGTTATAAGAAAAGTAATCCTAATTCTACGTTGTTGATTACCCCGCAATAGACCTTCATTCATGTATCCGGCCTGAGTAATTTTCTGACATTTCTGGATTTTTTATGAAATGCTGAGGGGAAGATTTCTCACAGTCTGAAAAGCAGATCCTGTTATCAGGATCTGCTCTTAGGAGCGTTATCGATCAGGCCGCTCCAGCCGTCTTATGTTGTTGAGCATAAATGTATGGCGCAACATATTCTTCCCGGTTGGTATCCAGATAATCCGACCACCATTGCATCATCGCTTTACGGGCATCAAGATATTCTGCTTTATGGATGTAAGCTGCTCGAACGCTATTACGTTCTTGATGGCTCATCTGCCGTTCAACCGCATCCTGCGCCCACAGTCCAGATTCCATCAGCGCGCTACAGGCCATTGCTCGGAATCCGTGACCGCAGATTTCATCTTTTGTGTCATAACCCATCAGCCTCAGCGCTTTGTTGACGGTGTTTTCGCACATCGGCTTATACGGGTTATGGTCACCGGGGAATATCAGCTCCTGATGCCCAGATATTTCCCGTATCTGTTTCAAAATAGTGATGGACTGACGGGAGAGGGGAACGATATGCGGCGTTCGCATTTTGGCACCACGCCCGGAATAACGCACTCCGGGGATGGCTTCGCGGGTGGCTGGAATGGTCCAGATTTTGTTTCTGAAATCGATCTCAGACCAACGGGCAAAACGCAGTTCGCTGGAACGGATGAACAGGTGCAGGGTGAGTGAGACTGCCAAGCGGGTTAATTCTCGTCCCTGCTTGTAGTCCTCAATGCTAGCCAACAGCTCCGGCAGTCGTTCCAGTGGAAGGGCAGGGTAGTGGCGTTTAACGGGAGGGGCGATTATCCCGTCCAGATTTGCCGCCGGGTTGTGCTCTATCAACTCCTGATGCACGGCATGACGCATGATGTTGCACATATGCTGTCGGGTTCGTGCCGCCACTTCCAGCAAACCTTTTTTCTCAATCCCTTTCAGCAGGTCGATGAAGTGGCGAGTTTTCAATTCTGTGACCGGCAGGTGTCCAATGATCGGGAAGATATGGTTATTCATGCTGGTGAGCAGACGGGCGGCATGGTTCTCTGACCATGTTCGGTTGCTTTTATGCCAGCTCAATGCCACGGTCTTGAAACTCTTAGCAGGAGAACGAGCTGCTTTTTCAGCGGCACGTTGCTGAGTCGGGTTGATATTTTGCGCCAGCAGTTTGCGGAGTTCGTCACGTTTCTGGCGTGCTTCTGACAGACTGATTAACGGATAAGCGCCCAACGCTATGCGGGTCTCTCTGCCAAAAAAATAGTATCTGAAGTACCAGAGGCGCGAACCAGTAGGTTTAACGTGAAGATACAGGCCGTGTGAATCTGATAGTTTTATGGGGGTAACAGGTGGTTTTAAGTTGCGGATTTTAGTGTCGTTAAGAGACATATGCGGGTCACTCCATTATCGAACCGGAAAGACCCCAAATCTGACCACCAAACTCTCCCGATGCGGAGGGTAAACTGAAAATACATCGGGAAGACTTTTCACGCTAACTTATTGAATCTGAATCACATAGAGATTCGCAAAGCGGCATGAAAACAAGAATTTGGCTCCTCTGACTGGACTCGAACCAGTGACATACGGATTAACAGTCCGCCGTTCTACCGACTGAACTACAGAGGAATCGCTAAGTGGTGTGGATGATAGCGATAGCCTGACAGCTTGTCAAAGCATGTTAACGCCAGGTGCGACTGTTTGCTGAACTTATAACCAAATGATTGAAATTGCTGCGGTAGTCGGCGCTTTTCATGTCGGGTGAACCGTTGAACTCGTGAGCGAGTGCACTTTCAGATAGCAACGTTTGCACCGTTTTGGTGCGTGAAAATCCTGACGCCAGGATCCGGTGGACAGCGATAGGGGGATTAGTATTGTTACTGTCACCGCTATCACCATTGCTTTTACTTATTTTTAAGCGGGTTAAGCCACCGCCACACTTTTTTTGATGATAGAGAAATGATCTGGCGCGCTTCTTGCTACTACTTAGTCGTAACTATTCAGGAGGTACACATGAATCTGAGACGACTCAAATACTTTGTGAAAATCGTTGATATCGGCAGCCTGACCCAGGCCGCTGAAATGTTGCATATCGCGCAACCAGCGCTGAGCCAGCAAGTTGCCACGCTTGAAAGCGAAATGGAGAAGCAACTGCTGGTCCGTAGTCGTCGTGGCGTGACGCCGACTGAAGCGGGCAAAATTCTGTATTCGCATGCACAAACCATTTTGAATCAGTGTGAACAGGCTAAGCACGCAGTGAATGGTGTACGGCAAACGGTAAGCGTCTAATCGGGTACGGTCAGCTACATCATCGGGCGTAGCTGACCGTATTGGTTAGGGGTTGTTTTAATGCGTCACGCCAGGGCGTTGACTCTGCGACGGCGAATAAACTGATAGGCGATAGCCAGAACCACAAACCACACCGGCGTAACCATCAGCGCCTGCAAGGTATCCGGCTGCAATGTCAGCAGTACCATCACGAAAGCAAAGAAAGCCAGACATACCCAGCTCATTACGATTCCCCATGGCATTTTGTATGCAGAGGTTTGGTGCAACTGCGGCCGGTTCC
Organism: Dickeya sp. Secpp 1600; assembly: GCF_003049805.1. Taxonomy (NCBI): domain Bacteria; kingdom Pseudomonadati; phylum Pseudomonadota; class Gammaproteobacteria; order Enterobacterales; family Pectobacteriaceae; genus Dickeya; species Dickeya sp. Secpp 1600. Next base: position 3,304,462 of record NZ_CP023484.1, on the reverse strand, counting down.
GGCGGTACACCAGATAAGAACACAGAATGATACTCCACACGAACATGAACAGAATGGCGGACACGGTGGTGACCAGCGTGAAAACCGTCATGACGTTAGGAATTAAATAGATCAGTACGACGCCGGAAAGCAGGCACAGGCACGAGAAAAACAGTCCTGCCGAGGGTACCGCCCGTTTTGACAACCGACCGAAACGCGCCGGCGCATCGCCTTGTCTGGCCAGCCCAAACAGCATGCGGCTGGTTGAGAATACCCCGCTGTTGGCCGACGACGCGGCGGAAGTCAGCACGACAAAATTAATAACGCTGGCGGCGGCCGGCAAGCCGACTAACACAAACATCTCCACAAATGGGCTGCGGTCTGCTGCAATGTGGCTCCACGGCGTAACCGACATAATCATCATCAGCGCAAACACATAAAACATAATGATACGTATCGGTATGGCGTTGATTGCGCGCGGCAGAACCACCTTCGGGTTTTTGGTCTCCGCTGCCGTGGTGCCGACCAGCTCAATACCGACAAAGGCAAACACGGCTATCTGAAAGCCGGCGAAAAAGCCGCTGAGTCCTTTAGGAAACATACCGCCGTCCTGCCAGAGATTGGTCACGGATGCCACCGCGCCGGAAGGCGATGTAAATTGCATGATAACCAGAACCGCACCAATCACGATCAGCGCGACGATGGCGACAATCTTGATCATGGCGAACCAGAACTCCATTTCGCCAAACAGTTTGACGGTGGCCAGATTTAAGGTCAGCAGCAGCAGGACGCATAACAGGGAACTGATCCACTGCGACAGATCCGGAAACCAGAATTGTGCATAAGCGCTGATGGCGACGACATCGGCAATGCCGGTCACGACCCAGCAAAACCAGTAAGTCCAGCCGGTAAAAAAACCGGCCCACGGACCCAGCAGGTCGGCGGAGAAGTCGCTGAACGATTTGTAGTTGAGGTTGGAGAGCAGTAACTCGCCCATCGCGCGCATAACAAAGAACAGCATGAACCCGATGATCATATAAACGAAGATAATCGATGGGCCGGCAAGGCTGATGGTTTTCCCTGATCCCATGAACAGGCCGGTACCGATGGCGCCGCCGATGGCAATCAACTGAATATGGCGGTTGGTTAGATTGCGCCGCAGATCGCTATGCCCGGTGGCGTCCGGGACGTGATGCGTTTGTTCTGTCATGTAATGTGATTTCCGGATTGTGTCTGCCAGGGGGAGGGCGTTTGTCAGGTCTCGCCCATTACCCATGTGATATAAGAAGTTAGAATGGTTAATAGTAACACGGTATTCTTCTCATGATGAGTTGAGGCGTAATTCCTGTCACTTCGGTACGTGCTTCACGCGGTGGTGAATTTATATCCATGAATCAATCGGAAGACGAACGGTAGCCCGTGCGAGAGAACAAAATAGTGATAGGTTACAATGTGTTCGCTGATTCCCCTGTCTGCAAAAAAAATAAGATGAACTATTTGACAGATGGCGTTAAGAAGAGAATAATCCGTCCCCGTTGGGTCGTTAGCTCAGTTGGTAGAGCAGTTGACTCTTAATCAATTGGTCATAGGTTCGAGCCCTATACGGCCCACCAACACTTCCTTTCATTCGTGCTAATGTATTTATTCCCGCAGAAACATTTTTTCACTATTTAATTTCCAGCTTGATTACTCTGTAGGCCTGTTCTGATTAAAGAATACTATTCCCAAATAGATCAAATTATTAATTTTTTATCTTGTCATTTATCTGGTAATAACCGGATTTGTTGACGAAATATAAATCATAGTGTCAACATTCGCGCATTGTTGCGTTTATTTTTGCTTGTTTATTGTGCGGGGAAAACGGTTCATACCCATCGGACAATAGCGGATTACGCTGATGTCCGATGAGCTTTGATTAGCGGCGATAGACTGTTTTGATTTGCTTAATAGTGGTGCCGAATATTTCCGCCTGTGCAGGGTCTTCCAGTTGGGCAATGTATTTTTCCATGCTGACGATAACCTTGCCTGCATCAGCCTGACCAATGGATTTCAGCATCAACGTCATCAGCACTTTCAGGCAGCTAACTTCATGCGCCAACGTTTCGGGTGTGGAGGCTGTCGGAAAGTCGTTGTTGTTCATAGTGTCTCCTGTAACAAACGGAAGCCGGCGTGGTGGAGCCAGAGACTGGTTCTGTGCAGCACACACGCCGGCGACATAACAAAATTTGGCTTTATTATACCATAGGTGCCAATGCATCTGGTCAGGAAAATAACCACTCAGCCCCATTAAGTTGTATTCTTTTTATCTGTTTATGCCACATTCTGCCTATATTTTGTTAACGTGTTTTTGGCTTTTAAATGCGTTTGATTAGATACATTGCAACTTTTATATGGATATTTTGGGGCAGGTGTATTATTTGTAGTAAACAGTCGGTGCGGCAAAGTGACAAGAGCGTTACAATGATGGAAAAGAAAGCAATCGCGCACCTAATTGCCTGTACTTACAAAACTTGATAATCTATTGATTAAATTTAGAATTTGACATTTTTCAGACAGTGAAGCTGTCTGTTTCTCTAAAAAACCAGGTTGGAAATATGAATACTGTGATGGAAGTGAGTTCCGCGTCTGATGCACAGTCGCTATCATTCAGGAGCTTAGAGAATATACCACATGGTAGAATAAAAAATACATTTTTAATTAAAAAGTGTATTCATTTTTTCTAAACCACGTAGTACCACCTGCAACAAACTCGTCTGTAAGTGTTACTCTTTTTGGAGAATTGTTCTTTGATTAGCGTTTTTCTTGTTGATGACCATGAACTGGTGCGAGCAGGGATACGGCGCATTCTTGACGATATTAAAGGCCTCAAGGTTGTTGGTGAGGCGCAGTGCGGTGAAGATGCGGTCAGATGGTGCCGTAATAACAGTGCGGACGTTGTGCTGATGGATATGAACATGCCAGGAATCGGCGGTCTTGAGGCAACACGCAAAATTGTACGATTTTCCCCTGAAATTAAAGTTATAATGCTAACGATTTACACAGAGAACCCGTTACCTGCTAAAGTGATGCAGGCGGGGGCAGCGGGCTACCTTAGCAAGGGCGCCACGCCGGAAGAGGTGATATGCGCCATCCGCTCTGTGCATGCCGGCAAACGATATATTGCGTCGGATATCGCTCAGCAAATGGCGTTGAGCCAACTGGAGCCGCAGACAGAAACGCCGCTGGAGTGTCTGTCTGAACGCGAATTGCAGATTATGATGATGATCACCAAAGGGCAAAAAGTGACGGAGATCTCCGATCAACTCAACCTTAGCCCGAAAACGGTCAACAGCTATCGTTACCGAATGTTCAGTAAGCTGAACATTAACGGCGATGTGGAGCTGACGCATCTGGCGATTCGCCACGGTTTATTTAGTGCGGAGACATTGATTAGTAGTGACTGAACGTTTTGACGCCCAGGCTTTTCTGAAGACCGTAACCAGTCAGCCTGGGGTTTATCGTATGTACGATGCCAGCGACACGGTGATCTACGTCGGTAAAGCCAAAGATCTGAAAAAACGCCTTTCCAGTTATTTTCGTGCTCATGTCGCCAGCCGTAAAACAGAGGCTTTGGTGAAAAGTATCCGGCAGATCGATGTGACGATCACGCATACTGAAACCGAAGCCCTGTTGCTTGAGCACAACTACATCAAACGCTATCAGCCGCGTTACAATGTGCTGTTGCGTGACGATAAGTCTTACCCAATGATTTTCCTCAGCGGGGATACGCATCCCCGCCTGTCGGTTCACCGCGGCGCCAAGCACGCCAAGGGCGAATACTTCGGCCCGTTTCCCAATGGCAATGCCGTGCGCGAAACCCTGATGCTTTTGCAAAAGCTGTTCCCCATTCGTCAGTGTGAAAACAGCGTCTACCGCAACCGCTCGCGTCCTTGCCTGCAGTATCAGATCGGCCGTTGTCTGGGGCCGTGCGTGAGCGGTCTGGTCAGTGAGGAAGAGTATCAGCGCCAGGTCGAGTATGTGCGTCTCTTTCTGTCCGGCAAAGATCAGCAGGTGTTGACCCGCCTGATCGATCGCATGGAAACGGCAAGCAGGGAATTGCGATTTGAGGAAGCCGCGCGTATTCGCGATCAGATCCAGGCGGTGCGGCGGGTGACCGAAAAGCAGTTTGTCTCCGGCGACGGCGATGATCTTGACGTGATCGGCGTGGCGTTTGAAGCCGGTATGGCATGTGTGCACGTGCTCTTTATCCGTCAGGGAAAAGTGTTGGGCAGTCGCAGCTATTTCCCTAAAGTTCCAGGAGGAACAGAGCTGGCGGAAGTGGTACAGACGTTTGTCGGCCAGTTCTATTTGCAGGGTAGTGTTTCCCGCACCTTACCGTCTGACATCCTGCTGGACTTCTCGCTGCCGGAACATCAGTTGCTGGCCGAATCTCTGACCGAACAGGCCGGCCGCAAGATCCAGATTCAAACCCGGCCGCGTGGTGACCGCGCACGCTATCTTAAACTGGCGCGCACCAACGCCCATACGGCATTGACGACGAAGTTGTCGCAGCAATCGACGGTCCAACAGCGCCTGGCTGCGCTGGCGTCTGTTCTTGGGATCGAAAAAATCAACCGTATGGAATGTTTCGATATCAGTCATACCATGGGGGAACAGACCGTGGCGTCCTGTGTCGTGTTCAATGCGGATGGGCCGCTGCGTTCGGAGTATCGCCGCTACAATATCTCCGGTATCACGCCGGGCGATGACTATGCCGCCATGAATCAGGTGCTCCGGCGTCGGTATGGCAAGTCGATTGACGAAGGCAAGATTCCTGATGTTATCGTGATTGACGGCGGCAAAGGGCAACTGGCGCAGGCCAAGGACGTCTTTGCGTCATTACAGGTGCCCTGGGACAAATCACGCCCTTTACTGCTGGGGGTCGCGAAAGGCAGCGATCGCAAGGCCGGGCTGGAGACGCTGTTCTTCGAAGCGACAGGCGAGGGGGTAGCATTGCCTGCCGATTCGCCGGCGTTGCACGTAATTCAGCATATTCGTGACGATTCGCATAACCATGCCATCAGTGGTCACCGTAAACAGCGTGCTAAAGTAAAAAGTACCAGTTCGCTGGAGACTATCGAAGGGGTGGGACCGAAGCGGCGGCAGATGTTATTGAAATACATGGGCGGATTACAGCCGCTGATGAACGCCAGCGTGGAAGACATCGCCAACGTACCGGGAATTTCGCATGCGTTGGCAGAAAAAATCTTTCATGCATTGAAACACTAGAGGCAATGTAGCAACATAACCCTATTATCTTTCGGGCCAGACAGTTACCCAGACGCTATGCGATTTAATATACCAACGTGGCTTACCCTGTTTCGTGTTGTACTAATCCCATTCTTTGTGCTGGCGTTTTACCTGCCATTCAACTGGGCACCAATGGTATGTGCGGGCATCTTTGTCTTTGCGGCGGTGACAGACTGGTTTGACGGTTTTCTTGCCCGCCGGTGGAAACAAACCACGCGTTTTGGCGCCTTTCTGGACCCTGTGGCCGACAAGGTCATGGTGGCGGTTGCGCTGGTGCTGGTGGCTGAGCATTATCATTCCTGGTGGATTACGCTGCCCGCCGCCACGATGATTGCCCGTGAAATCATCATTTCTGCATTGCGCGAATGGATGGCGGAGCTGGGTAAACGCAGCAGCGTGGCGGTGTCCTGGATTGGTAAAATCAAAACCACGGCACAGATGGTCGCGCTGGTCGGTTTGCTGTGGCGGCCTGAACGCATGGTGGAGGCCGCTGGTGTGGCGGCGCTGTATGTGGCCGCGGTGCTAACGTTTTGGTCTATGTTTCAGTATTTGAGCGCTGCCTGGCGCGATTTGCTTGAACATTGATCGCCTCGCCTTAAAAAACAGCAAACGATTCAGGTGGGATGATAATTTTATTGACTCACTGCGTCAGGTAAGTAGAATGCACCGCATCGACAGCGACACAGTTTATTGAAAACGCTTGATAAACAAGATGTTCTGTAGAATGCGGGAATAGCTCAGTTGGTAGAGCACGACCTTGCCAAGGTCGGGGTCGCGAGTTCGAGTCTCGTTTCCCGCTCCAAATCGATTTAGCAGTAGCATCAAGGTAAGGCGCGTTGGCAGAGTGGCCATGCAGCGGATTGCAAATCCGTCCACCTCGGTTCGACTCCGGGACGCGCCTCCAAAATCTGAGCCCAGATGGTGGAATCGGTAGACACAAGGGATTTAAAATCCCTCGGCGTTCGCGCTGTGCGGGTTCAAGTCCCGCTCTGGGCACCATGTGCTAACGCCTTGATGAATAAGAAAATAAATAAAAGAACATGACCGCCACGAGGCGGTTTTTTTATGCCTGTAATTTGGCAAGTGGCGGTATTGATTTTTCAGGCATAAAAAAGGCGGCCTCCGGTAAGCCGCTATTGCTAACTATGGTTGGAATAATTAGCGCCTGCTCAGGTCGTTAGTGCTGCTGTGGTATCTTTCAGTGGATTGTCATGTCTTTGCACCGCTTGTTATTCAGCGCATAATCGCCGACGTTTTTGGCTATATACCTTGCTGCGTCGCCTTTAAAGCGGTGCTTATAGTCAAAACGGTTTTCCATGCGTTCGGTTCAGCGATTGAGCGGGGGAAAGGCATATAAACGCTGAGAATAACAACAGGCATTCACTGGTTACCTGTGATAATGCTTTATTCGGAATAGTCTTAGCGATATGCTGCGTTCATTGACAATAAAAAGGAGTCTTTATGCTTCAGAATTACTTTTATGATCAGCATGATGTCGCAAGAAGTGATGAAGAGAAAAGAGAAATAGTCATTTCAGCTATACTCGAAATCATCAAAGAAGGCGCCAGCGAAAGTGGAGTGCAAGCCGCTCTGGATGCGATCGGTAGTAGAATCACCGAGACTGCCGATATCATTCAGCGTGCGCTAGAGAATGATTAATTACTAAAACGATTGTGGCCGCCCCTCGGGCGGTTTTTTATTGCCGTCACGACAGGTCTATTTAATATGTAGCCACCGGGTCGAAACGTGAACAGCCCGCTACCGCCATCCCTGAAAACCCGACCTGATTTAGGCTGAAAGCTATGAGCGACTGGCTTGAATGGGAATACCTCAATTTCCTGGCTTGGTCGCCCTGACATCCCGGTCTGAAACTTCGTTTTCCAACTTTGCCTTCCTATGATTCATCTTGCCTCAAGGGCGGAGATCATTGCGTTGCCGCTACGGTATCCCTAGTGCCTGATTGATTCCCTGAGGCTACCGTAGCGCTGGGCGTTGCATCGCTTTTTGCCTGACAGGCAATAATGGCATCCACCTGGTCGGCGCAAGTCGCCAGCGCGGCTTCGGTTTCATCCAGCAGGCTGTTCAATTCACCGTTGGTTTGCGGACTGGCTGCCGGGAACCGGCAGGGCGTCAGTCTGGGACAGCCATTCACGGTAAGCACGGCCACCTGCGAAGGTGGGGCGCTGACGCAGCCGGATAATATCAGCAGGCAGATCAGTGTCAGCCCAGCGTTTAAGCGCTTCGTTCTCATGTTGTAACCTCATCACCACTTTTTGCCGTTCAGAGAGCGCCGCCTGAGTCTCGGCGGCCATGTCGCGCAGTCGTGCCTGTTCACGGTTGTTGCGTTCAGCCTGTTCGGACAACATTTTCAACTGGCCGGATTTTTCATCCAGCGCTGTCTGTTGTAACGACAGTGTCTGCGCTTGCTGGTCGGTTAACTGACGAGCGTTGTGCAGCCGCCAGGACTGCACGCCGACCCCTGCGCTAAGCGCAATCATGATGACTGCGATGATCATGGCGCTTTTCATGCCAGTTTCCCGCCCGCTTGCTGGTACACGGCGACCAGCCGCTCGGTGTTATGCTCGCGCTGACCGTAGCCTGCTCCCGGCAGTGAGGCCCAGATGTTGTTGCACCGGGTAATGGCGCTGGTAAGCCGGCCTTGCGTAATGTCGTCCAACGCACGCTGTTCCCGAATTAGTTGGATAGCCAGCGTATCCTGCGAATCGGGTCCGAAATCCGGCAACGCCAACTGGGTCTTGTAGGTTGGCCAGTAGCGGTAGAGCTGCTGATAGCGTCCGGCTGCCGTGGAGCGCTGCCCCTGCTTGTTGAAGATTTTTCCCGGACGACCATTGGCGAATGGATGATCCCGGTAGTCGGTGAAAATCTCTGGTTTGCCATCAATCCCGGTGACAATCACGTCGTAACCACGATTACAGGTGAGCGGATGCGTTGCGGTTCCTTCGGAAAAGGCCAGCATGTCCAAAAACGCAATAAGATTAGGGTTATTGAGCATCGTTATTTTTCTCCGGTGTGCTTTTTTTGCCCAGTTGGCGAACGCGGCGTTGAATAAGCAGTTCGATAGTCTGGTAGCCAGCGATGCCCAGTGCGGCGCCGATACCATTGATAGCGACGGGCGACAGGTCAGGGAACTGTACCAGTGCGATGCCTGCCATCATTGAGACAAAACCTCCCAGCATTACGCGACCAATAAACAGCCGCAGTGTGATGGGCTCACTGCCCGCAAGCACTTTGCCGACGGCAATCAGCGTGCCGATGATAAATAGAGAGACGATGCTTTTATCTGTTTCATTCATGAGTGAGTCCAGTCGTTGGTTTTTCAGGCAGAGTAATAACTGCGGAGATAACAGGATGTTTTCACGCGTTGTCTCGCGTTATATGCCCGTCATTAAACCAGTTGACGTATGGCGGTGGCAGCGATGGGTGATGGCTCAGTTATCAGCAAACACGGAGTTGCTGGATGCGGTAATGCGGGGATGAACAGTTGATGTTGTCAGTCATGGTGATAGCAAGGCATGCGTGCGGCAATATCTTTATCTGCTATTAAATATAATGGTTATTCTATTCACATATATAATGATGCTCTCATTTCTGAATTAATACACTAATAATGTGATTTTTATTTAGATAAGCGAGAAATGGCTTTTTTTGTATTTTGCTTGATGCTTTATCACGGTGTATGCGCCATGAATGGCATATGTATCTTTAACAACCGCATATCATTCAGTTACGGTCGGTATTCATATACCGTAAACGTAGTATACTCACGCTACCTCAATATGCAGGATGCAATGTACTCAGAACAGCTTCTGTTCAAGGAAAACCGAAGGAATGGTACCCTTCCAACGTAATTTTTCACAGTGACAAGCTGATTCATTGGCTATCGATTTTAGATGTAGCGGATCGCAGCCTTTTCCCCGCCTGACGACATTTGCTGGAGTATGCATCTTGAGGCCGATGGATAGATGATTTTTACAACATCATGAGGCAAAGGATGAAATATTTAAATTGTTTTATCAGTACCGGGTTAGCAGCATTTTTTCTGGTAAATAGCACATCAGTTATGGCAGCGGATTGCAGTTCGGATCTCACCAGCGGAATTAGCACCAAGCGTATTTATTATGTTGCGCCGAATGGCAACAGCAGCAATAACGGCAACAGCTTTAATTCTCCGATGAGTTTTTCTGCCGCTATGGCGGCCGTTAACCCCGGCGAGTTGATTTTGTTGAAACCGGGAACCTATACCATTCCTTATACCCAGGGTAAAGGGAATACGATTACATTCAATAAATCCGGGAAAGAGGGCGCGCCAATTTATGTGGCCGCCGCCAATTGCGGCCGGGCGGTATTTGACTTCTCATTCCCGGATAGTCAATGGGTACAGGCGTCTTACGGGTTTTATGTGACCGGCGACTACTGGTATTTCAAAGGTGTAGAGGTAACCCGAGCCGGCTATCAGGGGGCTTATGTAATTGGTAGCCATAATACCTTTGAGAATACGGCATTCCATCATAACCGTAATACCGGACTTGAAATCAATAACGGCGGTTCATACAACACGGTAATTAATTCGGATGCCTACCGTAACTATGATCCCAAGAAGAACGGCAGTATGGCCGATGGATTTGGACCGAAACAAAAACAAGGTCCGGGTAACCGTTTTGTTGGTTGTCGCGCCTGGGAAAACTCGGATGATGGATTTGACTTGTTTGACAGTCCGCAGAAAGTGGTGATTGAAAACAGTTGGGCTTTCCGTAATGGCATCAATTACTGGAATGACAGCGCGTTCGCCGGCAATGGCAATGGGTTTAAACTGGGCGGAAATCAGGCGGTTGGCAATCATCGTATTACCCGCTCTGTCGCATTTGGCAATGTGAGCAAAGGCTTTGACCAGAACAATAACGCTGGTGGCGTTACGGTGATAAATAACACGTCATATAAAAACGGCATTAATTATGGTTTCGGGAGCAAAGTTCAGTCAGGGCAGAAACATTACTTCCGTAATAACGTGTCGCTGTCTGCTTCTGTAACGGTCAGTAATGCGGATGCGAAGTCCAACTCATGGGATACGGGGCCGGTGGCTTCCGCGTCCGATTTCGTCAGCCTGGACACTTCTCTTGCTACCGTATCTCGTGATAATGACGGCACCTTGCCGGAAACTTCATTATTCCGTTTGTCGGCTAGCTCAAAGCTGATTAATGCGGGGACGAAAGAGAGCGATATCAGCTATTCAGGCAGTGCACCGGATTTAGGCGCTTTTGAACGCAATTAAGTGACGGATGTTATATATCAGGGCTGCAATCGTGCAGCCCTGTTTTTGATGTGAAGCAAATTAATCAATCAGTTACAGCTACCAACCTGCGCCCAGGAGGCGTCGCTGCCCGGAACGGATGAGGTGTACCAGTTTGCGGTGTAAAGGTTGCCTTTATAGACGATCGATTGGCCCGCTTCATTATGGCTGGGCTGCCCGCCCGCCCAGTCTTTGCTGGCCCAGTTGGGGTAAACGTTGACATTGGCGCAATCGGCGGTGGCCGATGTGTCGGTTGTGGCAGGTTCATCAACGGTGGGGCTGGTGGTGGTATCAGTTGACGGATCGGTTGTTGCGCTGGCGGCGTTACCCACTTTGTATGGCCAGCTTTGAATGATCGATTTTACTTTTTTGCCAGACTCGGTCAGGTTTTTAGAGTCCGGATAATAAGTTGATGCTCCTTCGTTTTTATCATTCAACGCCCAGTTTGCGTTGCTGATGTTGTTATCTCGCATAAACGTTACCCAGGCGTCGGTTTCCGTCTGGTTCACTCCGCCATTGCCGTCCGCATTAACTGCGCCCCACTCGGTGACGAAAAGTGCAATACCGTTATTTAACGCCTGGCGTGCTTTATTGCGTAATGATTCGCCATGGGTTCCGGCGTAGAAATGCAGCGTATAGGCGATATTCTTGCCGTTGATCGGATCGCGCGAGGCTTCATCAACGTTTTGCGACCAACTGGGCGTGCCGACAATAATCAGGTTATCCGGATCAATGGCGCGAATGGCGGAAATCACGGCTTCGGCATAAGGTTTAATGGTATTGCTCCATGATACCTGAAGCGGTTCGTTGTAGATTTCATAGATGACATTCGGCTTGTTGCCATATTTACGCGCCATTTCCTGGAAGAAGCGGATAGCTTCACTGCGATTGTTTTCTGCAGAATGCGAGTGCCAGTCAATAATGACATACATATCGTTGGCAATTGCGGCATCCACCACTTTTTCAACTTTGGCCTTGTTGCCAGCCGGGTCCTGAAGATAACCACCGCTTTCCTGAACGCCCATGGCGGCGCGAACAATACTGGATTTCCAGTCTTTTTTCAGCGAAGCAACGGTATCGGCCGTGTAGAATTTTTCGCCGCCCCAGCCATTATTACTCCAGAATAAGCTATTGCCGGCAAAACTCTTGGCTTTTTCACCTGCGTAGATTTTATTACCGTTGACGGATAGCGGCTCAACACTCGCCCAGGCATTACTGGAAAGGCAGGCAAGGCTTAATCCTAAACAGGCGCAAGACAGAAACAGCTTTTTACGTGGGGGGTGTTTTTTGCTATCGATAGCGGTATTTTTATCCAAATAAGAGAGAGGCATAAATGAATCTCCATTTCATATGACTATGAGTCAGTGGTAACTGTAAATAGAATATGTGGCTGGTTTTATTCTATTCAGTCGGCGTGTTCATCAATATTGCAATACCTGCATATGATGAAACTCTCTAGGTTATAGTGGATTTTCTACAGTAGATCCAGATGCCCGATTCATTCTCGGAATTTTCAATACGCTCTTTGCCGATTATGTGGATTATCATAGCGAATGCGTAATCGTGTTATTTTCCTGATGATGCCCTGTGGTTTCCTAAAATATTCACTGGGAGGAATAAACTGACGATATAAGGCGATGAAAAAGAGTAATTGTGCTGTTTTATTAATGCTTGATGAGGAAGAGGGAAGACCGCAGCAGGGATAATAAGCTCCGCTGCTGCGGTGACTGGTGAATTACACACCCAGTTTTTTGTGATACTCGGCGCGGGTTTTTTTCAGTTCATCCGTAGCGGCTTTGGCTTCCTGCAGTTTGCCTGCATCAACCAGCGCGATAGCCGCGTCGATTTGCTTCAGCAGTTTTTCCAGACCTTCGTTAAACACTGCGCTATTCGGGCTTTTATTGAACTCCGGATCTGCTTTGGCCTTGGTCGCATGGGCTTTCAGATTCAGCAGATCTGCTTTCAGCGTGGCGGCGTCATTAGCGCTGGAAGCGCTTTTGTAGCTTTTCGCCATGGCGCCCATTTCGTCTTTGACGGCGGCCTGGCTGGTGAACGGCAAGGCTACAGTAGACGCCGCGATTGCCAGACCGATAGCCATAATTGTTTTTTTCATTGCTCACTCCTGTTAGTTAGCCAGATGGCGGGGTTTATACCCTTATTAGTTTTCGGCAGTATTCACGACCCAATATGTATGGTCAAATGGATTTTATATTGCAGGATAATGATAATTATTAAAAATAAAGAAAATCGTGACACTTTCTTAGTCAAATGATTAGCCGCTGTGATGATTTTCTTCTTATTGAAATATTGAGCGTCGTATTCCTAAATACGTTTTTGAGGATGCTGATTTTCTTACCTGTCCTGGTTAACCGTAGGTTTGTAGCGCCATAACCATTTACCGCTGACCATGCGGTGATAAAACAGCGCGCCACGGACGATCCAGTCAAAAAACATCCCCATCCAAACGCCGATCACCCCAAATCCCAGCATAATGCCCAGAATATAACCGGCTATCACCCGGCACCCCCACATACCAGCCAGCGCGACCCACATAGTATAGCTGGCATCTTTGGCTCCCTTCAGGCCGGCGGGTAGTACCCAGGATGCGGCCCATATAGGCATGAACAACGCATTCAGCCAGATCAACTGTTTAACCACGGTAATTACATCGGGTTCGTTGGTATACATTGAGGCCATCAATCCGGCGGTAGGCACAGAGAGTAATGCCAGTGCGCACAAACCAACATTGGAAAGCCAGAAGATGTACTTCAGCTGCCGTTCCGGTTGCATGCGTTGTCCTTTACCCAGACGTGACCCGACAATGATGGTCGAGGTCGAACCCAGGGCGTTACCTGGCAGGTTGATCAGCGCGACGATTGAAAAGGCAATAAAGTTGCCTGCGATGACCTCGGTCCCCATGCCGGCGACAAAGCGTTGGGTGATCAACTTCCCCACATTAAACATGACCGATTCGATGCTGGCCGGAATACCGATGCTGAGCACCTCATAGAGAATCGTGGTGGTGAACGGCGCGAAGTAACTCTGAAACGGGATGCGCAGCGCGCCGTTGAAGCCTTTGGTCAGCGCGAGCACGACGCATAACGCGCCCAGATAGCGAGAGAGCGTGATCCCCAGTCCCGCGCCAATGAACCCCACGCCTTGCCAGGAGGCCACGCCGTAAATCAATACGCCGCTGAGCAGAATATTCAGGATATTCATCCCGATATTGATGATCATCGGCAAGCGGGTGTTGCCGGCGCCGCGTAATGCGCCGCAACCGACCAGCGTGATAGCCAGCGCCGGGTAACCCCATACGGTAAGGCGCAGGAATGTCAGCGCCAGTGATTTCACGGCCGGCTCGGCATTATAGGCAATCAGGTCGATAATGACTTGACCGGCAAATTCCACCAGCACCACCAGCAGCAGGGAGATCAGCACCAATAATGAGATCGATTGCCGTGCGGCTTGCCGGGCCTGTTTACGATTACGCTGACCAAGACTGAACGCCACCACGACGGCAGTCCCCAACGCGACTGCGGTGAAAAACGCAATAATCAACATGTTGAAGCTGTCCGCCAGCCCTACGGCGGCCATGGCTTCTTTGCCCAGCCAGCTAACCAGGAAGGTGCTGAATATCCCCATCAGCACCACACACAGCCCTTCGATAAAAATGGGAACCGCTAATGGCGTAATTTCCCGCCAGAACAGGACTCGATTGGAATGACGTTTTTTGTACCAGGCGGTGTTTCTCAATGTACTCAACAGCTGTTTGGCTGTATTCAAAATCATGTTACCTATCTTCGTATCACAGGCGGAAGGAGGACAAATGTCGCGAGCCTTTTTCATCACGAACTGAGCGTGTTCCGCGTCTAAACCAGAGTGCAGTCGCCGGCAAGCGTAAACCGAGATCAGACAGGCTTGCGTTATACCGTGAACATAGCGGTTGAATTGCATGTTCATAAAACTATTCACCGTGGTGATTATAAAAGTATGTTGGGCAAGGTGGAGTCGGTGATATCAGAAAAACAGCAATTCAGATGAAACGATGTTTTAAAAGTATGCGGCGATATATTCATCTGTCAGTGGCGCGAATGCAGTGCTGATGTGCCGTGTATGCCGATGGACAAAAACTGAGAAATTCCCTATTCGTCCGGCTATTCACGCTATATATATTCCTTATGGTTTCCATTCATTACAAAGGTCGTACCATGTCTAAATCCTCTTTTTCAGCACTGGCGATGGTGCTGGCTACCTCTGTTTTTTCGGCTTCGGTTCCGGTATTGGCAGAACCCGGAGGAAAAGGGCCGGGTAATGGCGGATTCGATTATCAATCGCAACGCGATAACCCTCGCCAACAGGGAGGACACCCAGGGGCTGCCCGTTCATCGATGCCCGACGATGGCGGGCGATCGCCGGATCATAATCGCTTCTCATATAATGATGCGCGGCGTCTTGCCGTCGATCATGGCTTTACCGGTTATCGTGGGCTTCCTCCTGGCGTTGCGAAGAATCTGTCCAGAGGGAAACCGCTGCCGCCGGGGATTGCACGCCGTGCCGTGCCCCCTGAAATGCTGCGTGGGTTGCCGTCTTACCCGGGGTATGAGTGGCGGATTGTCGGTAAGGACCTGGTATTGATTGCGATCAGCACGGCGGTAGTGACCACCATTATCAACGGTGTGTTTGACTGATGGCCGCGTCTGGAGCGTGAGCGTGAAATAGAAATAAAGGAAAAGAGATGTTCAGTCATATCATCCTCGGCGCCCGGGATATCGACCTTATGGTCCGTTTCTATGCTGCTATTTTGGAGGAACTTGGTTTTGTCCCGGTTGAGGAAGAGCCTGGCGGCCCGGCAGGGCAAGGGTGGCATATCCCGGGGCGGCGTTGGCCGCAGTTTTATGTGCAGGTCCCGTTCAATGGTTTGCCGGCGACCTGGGGAAATGGCACGCAGGTCAGCTTCGCTGTCAGCTCGCCGCAGGCTGTACGTCACGTTTGGCAAACCGCGTTATCGCTGGGAGGCGCGGATGAAGGCGCGCCAGGACTTCGCCCGCACTATGCGCCTGACTATTACGGCGCATACTGTCGTGATCCGGAAGGCAACAAGCTGTGTTTTGTCTACACCCCTGAGTTTGACAATACCGTCGGCGGATTGGCATAAATGTTTGCGTATAAGCCGTACGGCAGGGCGGGACGAAAGAAAAAGAGGTGAATGATTGAACGTAAATGATGTAGTGACAGTAAAGACCGATGGCGAAGTGCGCAGAGAAGGGGTCATTCTGGCGGTGGAACCGTTTCAGGAAGGAATCATGTACCTGATTGCACTGGAGGACTACCCCGAGGGGATCTGGTTCTTCAACGAACTTAACAGCCCAGAGGGAGTCTTTGTCGAACCGCGTCAATCTGCGGATAAATAAACAGGCCGATACGGTCACCCGCATCGGCCTGTACGCATCAGAAGGTTTCCCAGTTATCGTTGCCGGATTTAGCGCTGGAAGAAGAGCTCAGCGCTGCGGTTGACGTAGCCAATAGCGGTTTTGACGCCAGCGGGGCCGGGGCGTAACCCTTATCCTGACGATGGCCGGTAAGTTTGAAGGCGGATACCGCGCGGGTCAGCACCATCGCCTGTTCTTCGAGCGATGAGGCGGCGGCAGAAGCCTGCTGCACCAGCGCGGCGTTTTGTTGCGTGACGCTGTCCATCTCGGAAATCGCCTGCCCGACCTGAGTGATGCCGCGGCTTTGCTCATCCGAGGCAGAAGCGATTTCATTCATAATGTCGGTCACGCTGCTTACGGCCTGAACGATTTCGTGCATGGTTTGACCCGCCTTGTCTACCTGTTCTGAACCGCTATGAACCAGAGACACGGATTCGGAGATCAGGCCTTCAATTTCCTTGGCGGCTTGAGCACTGCGCTGCGCCAGGCTGCGCACTTCTCCCGCCACCACCGCGAATCCCCGGCCTTGTTCGCCCGCGCGGGCCGCTTCTACCGCGGCGTTCAACGCCAGGATGTTGGTCTGGAAGGCGATACTGTTGATCACGTTGGTGATTTCAGAAATTTTCCGTGAGCTGCCGGAAATGCTGTTCATGGTGTTAACCACGTTTTCGACGATTTCACCCCCTTGTTTCGCCTTGCCGGAGGCATTAGAGGCTAGCTGGCTGGCATGGTGCGCGTTGTCGGAGTTCTGTTTTACGGTGGCGGTCAACTGTTCCATGCTAGCGGCGGTCTCTTCAATCGCCGCCGCCTGCTGCTCGGTGCGGGAAGAGAGGTCGCTATTACCGGCCGTAATTTCGGTGGTTCCCTGATAAATGGAGTCTGCGCTGTCGCGCACGGTGGAAACCGTATGCACCAGCGATGCCTGCATCTGCTGGATGTTCTGGCTCAGGATGCCGATTTCATTTTTGCCATAGGTTTCGTTAGGCTGGGTCAGGTCACCCTGAGCAATGCGTTGAATACGCTGTACCAGACGGTTCATCGGCTTGATCAGCGTACCGCGCAGGAACATGAAGGTCAGCAGGGTCATGGCGATGGCGATGGCGAAGCTGACGGCCATCAGCGTGTAACCCATCATGGCCTGATATTGCGCATTGCTATTAAGCGCTTTGGCTCGCTCGGTACGGAAGGCAATCGCCTTCAGTAATGGCTTATTGTAGGCTTCGTCCAGTACACGGACCTCTTCCGATTCGTGCGTCAGTATTTCTTCGAAATAACCATCTTTCGCCGCCTTAAGCATCGGCATGATGCCTTTTTCAACGTAATCGTTATAGGCCTTATTCAGTTCCGGTTCCAACGCCAGATCCGTGTCGGTTTTGACGGTACGGTTCTCATAAACTTTGAAGGCGTCCTTCGACGAAGCAATGCGTTGTTCCGCCTGCTTCAGGTTGTTATTGAATACTTCCGTGTCGCCAACGCGAACGGCGGCGCCAGCCTGGATAATGAGCAGGCGGGCGGTTCTGAGATGGTTGGAACTGTTTGACAGCCCGAGGCGGACGTCAATTTCCTGAGTAACGTAATCCAGGCTCTGATTGGCGCGCACCAAAAAGTAGCTGGCGGTGCCGATAGCCAGGGCGAATAACAGCATGATCCCGCCCAGAATGATGACAAATAACGGCACCAGTCCAAGATTACCCAATATGCCGGTTTTACCCTGTTGTTCAGACTTTGACATCATTTTCATATCCATTCGCTCATTTTCAGGAAAAATATATGTGCATCAACCGTACTACGCGCAGGTGTAGTTTGGGTGTTTTTTTGTTTCTGGAAACAGCTGTGTGGCGATCCGTACTCAAATACCAACATAATCTAACATCGGCATATAATGTGAAACATTCATGAATTTCAATGCGATGTCGATCACGAATCTGGCGGCAGAGGCATATCGGATCCTGTTATTTATATATTTCAATTATTAGGCAATTAATCGGCGTGACGGATGTCTAAAAACGGGAAGGCGCGTACCCGGAAACGGCATACGCGCATGACGCATTGGACTACGGTGTCCGGCTAATCAGGAACGGCGGTTTAATAACTTTGACGCAGAATTCGGTGGGCGGCGGCACGGTCAATATCCTGGTGTTCCCCCTGCGGCAACAAATGAAACTTTTCCAGGTTCGCCAGAATATCGTCAATTGCGGATTCGGGCAGGTTGTAGTCGCGCATTCGGGTTTTCACTTCCATGGTTTCAAAGAACTCCCGTGTTTTCTCGATAGCCAGTGAAATCAGGCTTTCCTCATCCGCAGCGGTAAGATTCCATACTCGCTGGGCGTACTGCACCAGCTTGTCATGCTTTGTGCGACGCTGCACATCAAGCAGCGAAGGCAGAAGTACCGCCAGCGTTTGCGCATGGTCCAACCCGAAAAGCGATGTTAACTGGTGACCGATACGGTGCGTTGCCCAGTCCTGAGGCACGCCGGCGCCGATCAGTCCGTTCAGGGCCAACGTGGCGCTCCAGGTGAGCGTCGCGCGAACATCATAGTTTTCCGGTGCCTGTATGGCTTTGGGGCCTTCTTCTATTAATGTCAGCAATAACCCTTCGGCAAATCGATCCTGCACTTTGCCGTAGACCGGATAGGTCAGATACTGCTCCAGCACGTGTACGAATGCATCCACTACGCCATTCGCAACCTGACGCGATGGCAAAGTGTAGGATTTCCGCGGATCGAGAACAGCGAACTTGGGAAACAACAGCGGGTGACTATAGCCGGCTTTGGCGCCGGATTGCTTGTGGGATACCACAGCCGTTGCATTCATTTCCGAACCGGTCGCCGGCAATGTCATCACGCACCCGATCGGCAACGCAGACTGGATTGGTGCCCTGGCAAGCCAGGTATTCCAGATATCAGCCTGTGTGCTCGCGGCCGCGATAAATTTGGTTCCGTCGACCACCGAACCGCCACCTATCGCCAGCAAAAAATCAATCTTGTTCGCCTTTACGACGTCGACTGCGCGCATCAACGTCGCATATTGCGGGTTGGGTTCAATACCGCCGAATTCGAAGCAGGTATAATGGGTCAATAACTGTCGGATTTCATCCAGCGTGCCGTATTTTCTGGCGCTGTCTCCGCCATAAGTTATTAGTATGCGGGCATTTTCCGGAATGTATTTGACAATCTCAGCCAGTTTGCCTGGCCCAAACAGGATTCTCGTCGGGTTGAAATACTCAAAATCCAGCATGAAAATGGCTCCAGTGTTTCGTTATATGGACATAAAATACACTAATGAAATAGTAACTTTGGTGATAAAATTAGAAATATTAATGTAAATCAAAGTGGTTGTAGAATCGGGGTTTAATCTGATAAGCAGCTGTGTCAATTTTTTACTTTTAAAATCAATTAATTGATTTTGTCATACTGAACGAAACTCTATTGCGGGGAGTTTTTTTCTCCTGTTGTGATCATATTGTGTTCAGGAAAATTTCACAGCAGGGTAAAAATCAGTGAAATATTATGTTTTGCCTCTTTCATTTTTGTGATGCAGATCACATAATTATCAAAATGCTGATATGCCTGCGTTGTATGAGTCAGGCCGAAGGCGGTACAGTGGCGGAGGATTAGGATTAATCCTACGTTCTATGTTGGACGCAATACAGAGAAAGGATGAGCCTGGAGTTATGAAGAGATGGAGCCTCAGACGCATCAATGTTGATGCTGTATTTTTCGTCATATTAGAAGATTATAAAGTAGTAGAATTATCTGGCACCGATAGTTTTCATGCCACCTATGGAGAGTGATTGTTTAGCGGGTGAGCAGTCTATCACCTAACTTATGTTTGAAACATAGTCTGTCGGGATGGGAATATGGGTACCTCTGAATTGCTCAAGCACATTTATGACATCAATTTGTCTTATTTGTTACTGGCTCAGCGATTAATAAACGACGAAAAAGCATCAGCGATGTTCCGGTTGGGTATCAATGAAGAAATGGCTGAGGCATTGATGCAGCTGACTTTGCCGCAAATGGTAAAGCTCGCTGAAACCAATCAACTAATATGTCATTTCCGCTTCAGTGATCACAATACGATTAAGTTATTAACACAAGAATCCCGGGTTGATGATCTGCAACAGATCCATACCGGTATTTTATTGTCGAGTCATTTATTACAAGAGCTGTCTTCAAAAGAAGAAGGCTTGCCTAAGAAAAGGGCATAATGATGGCGGAGAAAAGTATTGTTCAGGAAGCTAAGGATATCCAGCTGGCGATGGAACTCATTTCACTGGGTGCGCGCCTGCAGATGCTGGAAAGCGAGACGCAATTAAGTCGCGGTCGCTTAATCAAGCTTTATAAAGAATTACGAGGCAGCCCTCCACCTAAAGGAATGTTGCCGTTTTCTACCGACTGGTTCATGACATGGGAACAGAATATCCATTCTTCCATGTTCTATAACGCCTATCTATTTTTACTCAAAAATGGACAATGCACCGGTGTCGAGGCAGTAATCAAGGCTTATCGCCTTTACCTCGAGCAATGTGCTCCTCAAAGCGATGTGCCTTTGCTGGCGTTGACCCGCGCCTGGACATTGGTTCGTTTTGTGGATAGCGGCATGCTGCAGCTGTCCTCATGTAATTGCTGCAAGGGGATGTTTATTACCCATGCACATCAGCCCAAGAATAGTTTTGTCTGCAGTTTATGCCAGCCACCCTCCAGAGCAGTAAAAAGACGTAAACTTTCGCCGAATGTTGCCGATATGATACCTCAACTGCTGGACGAACAGGTTAAACATGCAGTCTGAGCCTGATGGCGATTTTGTGGTTCTGTCATCGCGCGTTCATTGCCCGATGGCAGTATTCCCTCCAAATAAGTCGTTGGTAAGACTGCATTTATAACTCTCTCCGCCACCCTTTTACTATCTATAAGGAATTCTTGTGCTGGTTATATTGGGTTATCTTGTCACTATAGGCTCCATACTTGGCGGTTATCTTATCGTGGGTGGCGAGTTGGGGGCGTTGTATCAGCCTTCGGAACTGTTGATTATTGGTGGCGCGGCTGCTGGTGCGTTTATTGTTGGTAACAACGGCAAAGCGATAAAGGCGACGCTGAAAGCGCTTCCCACGCTGTTGAAAGGATCCCAATATACGAAAGCCGTATACATGGATCTGATGGCGGTATTGTTCCGGTTGATGGCCAAATCCCGCCAGCAGGGTATGCTTTCGTTGGAGTTTGATATCGACAACCCAAAAGAGAGTGAGATTTTCTCGAATTATCCCCGCATCCTTTCTGATAACTATATCGTAGAGTTCGTCACGGATTATCTGCGACTGATGGTCAGCGGCAACATGAATGCGTTTGAAATCGAAACGCTGATGGATGAAGAGATCGAAACTGTCGAACATGAAGTTGAAGTGCCGGCCACCAGTCTGAACCTGATGGGGGATGGTTTGCCGGCATTCGGTATCGTGGCGGCGGTCATGGGGGTTGTGCATTCATTGGCGTTTGTTGATCGTCCTGCAGCCGAGCTGGGGATGATGATCGCCCATGCGATGGTGGGTACGTTCCTGGGGATTTTGCTGGCATATGGCTTTGTGTCGCCGCTGGCGTCGCTGTTACGTCAGAAGAACTCAGAGAAGCTCAAGGTTCTTCAGTGCATCAAGGTGACACTGTTATCCAGCCTGAATGGTTATGCGCCGCAGATTGCTGTTGAATTCGGTCGTAAAACTCTTTATTCAACAGTGCGTCCTTCATTTACCGAGATGGAAGAGCATATTCGTAATGTGAAGGCACCGGCACAGCAGGCATCGGAAAATGACGCATGAAACACCAGCATCCCATTATCCGCAAAAAACGTAAATCGGGGCATGCCGCTCATCATGGTGGTTCATGGAAGATTGCTTATGCCGACTTCATGACCGCTATGATGGCTCTCTTCCTGGTCATGTGGCTGATTGCCATTTCCTCACCTTCCCAGTTGGCTCAGATTGCCGAATATTTCCGCACGCCATTGAAAATTGCCATCACGTCCGGTCCGAAGATGAGTGATGCCTCCAACCCCATCCCGGGCGGCGGTTCGGATCCTACTCAGCAAGAAGGCGATGTGAAGCGGCAGATTGACACCATGGATGGCCGTCTTGAGGAAATCAAACTGAACAAACTGCGGGAGCGGCTCGATCAGTTGATTGAGGCCGATCCCCGTCTTAAAGCGTTACGCCCGCACCTGTTGATTGAAATGGTGGATGAGGGGCTACGCATTCAAATTATTGACAGTAACAATCGCCCAATGTTTAAAACCGGCAGCGCCCAGGTTGAGCCGTACATGAGCGATATTTTGCGAGCCATCGCGCCGATTTTGAATGATATTCCCAATAAAATCAGTTTATCGGGCCATACTGATGATGCACAGTATGCAATGGGGGAGCGTGGCTACAGCAACTGGGAGTTGTCGGCCGATCGCGCTAATGCTTCCCGGCGCGAACTGATTGTTGGTGGACTGGCTGAGGGCAAGGTTTTACGCGTAGTTGGTATGGCCGACACGATGAATTTAAAGCAGGCGAAGGGAGGCAGCGATGCCATCAACCGGCGAATCAGTCTGGTTGTCCTGAACAAGCAGGCGCAGGAAAACATCGAACGTGAAAATGCTGAAAGCAGCGCAGTAAACATTGATAAAATAGAGAATTTACAGAACATGGGGATGGAAAAGGCCAAACCTGCTACCGCGCCTGCCGATAACGGTAACAGTACGGCTACACCACAACCCGAAACCAATGGGACGCCTGCATCTGGCTCAACTGTGGCTCCAGCCCAAGCACCGGCAACGACGGCGCCGGCATCGGGGGCGAATGGCGCGTCGACGACAGGACGTCGGCAGCCTACTACAGCTTTGCCAGCAGCACCTGATAGCCAGGCGACACCTTCTTCAACAAGCCGCGATTCACAGCAGAGGTGACCCACGTGAGCATGGACATGAGTGCTTTTTATCAAACATTCTTTGATGAAGCAGATGAATTGTTGGCGGACATGGAGCAACATTTATTGCAACTTGATCCGTTAGCGCCCGATACGGAACAGATGAATGCCATATTTCGCGCTGCTCACTCGATTAAAGGGGGCGCGGGAACGTTCGGTTTCACGGTATTGCAGGAAACCACACACATATTAGAAAACCTGTTGGATGGTGCCAGACGCGGTGAAATGCGATTGAGCACTGATATCATCAACCTGTTTTTGGAAACCAAAGATATCATGCAGGATCAGTTGGATGCTTACAAAACCTCGCAAGAGCCCAACGCCGAAAGCTTTGAGTATATCTGTCAGGCTCTGCGCCAGCTTGCTCTGGAGTCCAAAGATGATGGTGCTGCCGGAGCGGCCTCTGTCAAGGTAAATGCTGAACAACCGGTTTCCGCGTCCCCTACGCCGGCTTCCGCCGGCGGTCATTCGGGATTGCGTATTGCCCTTACCAACCTGAAAGAGTCAGATATTCCTCAGTTGCTTGAAGAATTGGGGAATCTGGGTACGGTAAAAGATACGGCGCAGACCAGCAACAGTGTTGAGTTAACGCTGGAAACGTCAGCCAGTGAAGATGACATCAGCGCTGTGCTGTGTTTTGTGCTGGAGCCGGACCAAATCAACTTCAAATCTGCCGCTCAGGCAGCGCCAGCCGACGCTGCTCCGCCAGTTGCTGCGGTGGTCGAGCCGACTGAGCCTGCGCCTGCGCCAGTTGCCCCCGTTCAGCCTGCTGCGCCAGTGGCGGCTGCACCGGCGGCCAAGCCTGCAGGCGGCAATGATGCAGCCAAAGGCAGACAAAAAGCCGGTGACACCAGTATCCGTGTAGCGGTGGAAAAAGTTGACCAGCTCATTAACCTGGTTGGTGAACTGGTGATTACTCAATCCATGCTGGCTCAGCGCTCCAGTGCGCTGGACCCGGTCGCTCATGGCGACCTGCTTAATAGCATGGGGCAGTTGGAAAGAAACGCGCGTGACCTGCAAGAGTCCGTGATGTCGATCCGTATGATGCCGATGGAATATGTATTCAGCCGTTTCCCGCGTCTGGTTCGCGACCTGGCCGCCAAGCTGGGCAAAGAAGTTGAACTGACCCAGTTGGGAAGTTCAACCGAGCTGGATAAGAGCCTGATCGAACGTATTATTGACCCGTTGACGCACCTTGTACGTAACAGTCTGGACCATGGTATCGAGTCACCGGAAAAACGTATTGAAGCGGGCAAATCGGCTGTCGGAAACCTGACGCTGTCTGCGGAACATCAGGGCGGCAATATCTGTATCGAAGTGATTGACGACGGTGCGGGTCTGAATCGTGAACGTATCCTGGCCAAAGCCCTGTCCCAGGGGATGGCGGTGAGCGATAGCATGACTGACGAAGAAGTCGGTATGCTGATTTTTGCTCCCGGTTTTTCTACTGCCGAGAAAGTGACCGATGTGTCGGGTCGTGGCGTGGGCATGGATGTGGTGAAAAGAAATATCCAGGAGATGGGCGGGCATGTTGAAATTCATTTCGTGAAAGGTAAGGGAACCACCATCCGCATTCTTCTGCCGTTGACGCTGGCGATCCTGGATGGGATGTCGGTCAAGGTCAATAGTGATGTATTTATCCTGCCGCTTAACGCGGTTATGGAGTCTCTGCAGCCGCAGGCCGAGGATTTGTATCCTCTGGCTGGAGGAGAGCGTGTGCTGCAGGTCCGTGGCGAATATCTGCCACTGGTTGAGCTGTATCAGGTATTCGATGTCGCCGGAGCAAAAACGGATGCCACTCAGGGTATCGTTGTTATCCTGCAGAGTGCCGGCCGTCGTTATGCCTTGCTGGTTGACCAGTTGATTGGTCAGCATCAGGTTGTTGTGAAGAACCTGGAAAGCAATTATCGCAAGGTGCCAGGCGTTTCAGCCGCAACTATTTTGGGTGATGGTAGCGTAGCGCTGATTGTGGATGTTTCTGCGTTGCAGGCGCTTTATCGGGAAAAGCGTGTGGTTGAAACCGCAGCTTAACAGCAAATTACAGCTATAGATTAAAGGTGAGAAACATGACTGGACTTGCAAATGTCACAAAATTAGCAGGCGAGACAGTAGGTCAGGAATTTTTGATTTTCACGCTGGGTGACGAAGAGTACGGCGTGGACATTTTGAAGGTTCAAGAGATTCGCGGTTACGATCAGGTCACTCGTATTGCCAACACGCCGAGCTTTATTAAAGGTGTTACCAACCTTCGCGGCGTCATCGTGCCGATCGTCGATTTGCGCATCAAGTTCATGCAGCAGGAAGTCGACTATGATGACAATACGGTCGTCATTGTTTTGAATCTGGGACAGCGTGTAGTGGGCATCGTGGTTGATGGCGTGTCTGACGTGTTGTCACTGACTGCTGATCAAATTCGTCCGGCGCCGGAGTTCGCGGTGACCCTGTCGACGGAATACCTCACCGGACTGGGTTCTCTGGGCGAGCGTATGCTGATTCTGGTTGATATTGAGAAGCTACTCAGTAGCGAGGAAATGGCGCTGGTTGATAGCGTCATGAAGGTTTAATAAACCAGCCATATTGGGCCACTTCGGTGGCCCATGTCATTTGATACCCTCAATCTCTGGAATTCAAAAGTTATAGAGATGCACAAGCATCAATGATCGTTGTTATTAAGGCTTAATATGCTGAATCGTGTAAAAGTTGTTTCCGGGATCGTTATCGTTCTTGGACTATTCATTGCTCTTCAAATCATTTCTGGTGGGTTATTTTTTAATGCACTGAAGTCGGACAGAGATATCTTCACGACGACACGAATTATTAATCAGCAGAAATCAGAACTGGAATCTACCTGGTCTTATTTATTGCAGACTCGTAACACGTTGAACCGTGCAGGAACACGTTATGCCATGGACGCATCAGGCGGGGCATCTGGCGGCGTATCAGCCAAGGAGCTGATTGAACTAGCGAAAAAACAGCTGGTTATCGCCAACACTCACTTCGCCAACTATGAAAAGATCCCTTATACCAATCAGCAGGATCCGGCTGTAGCTCAAGTGGTGAAAGATAATTACACCACGTTGAACAGCGCGTTAAGCGAACTGATTGTTTTTATCTCTAACGGTAGGCTGAAGGAGTTTTTTGATCAGCCGACTCAAAGTTTTCAGGACAAGTTCGAGAAGGCCTATTATTCTTACAAAGAATCTTACGACAAAGTCTATGCTAATGCCGTAGAGGAAAATAATTCGGCTTATTCAACGGCATTATGGTTGCTGATATCGGTAGCGATACTGGTTGTCGTGATGGCGCTGCTTGTTTGGCTGGGTATCAATCGTTCACTTATTCAGCCATTGACCAATCTTATTGAACATATCCGGCATATGGCGAAAGGCGACCTGACTACCCGGATTGATTTCCATGGTACGAACGAAATGGGGATTCTGGCGGATAGCCTGCGCCATATGCAGACTGAGTTCTTTACGACGGTCAGTGCGGTTCGGCTGGGAGCAGAAGCCATTTATACCGGCGCATCGGAAATCAGCGCTGGCAATAGTGATCTGTCGTCACGAACCGAACAGCAGGCTGCGGCGCTGGAAGAAACTGCGGCCAGCATGGAGCAGTTGACATCCACCGTGAAACAGAACGCCGAGAATGCGCGTCAGGCAAGCCAACTGGCGTTGAGCGCCTCCGAAACAGCGCAGAAAGGCGGCAAGGTTGTCGATAACGTGGTGAAAACCATGCATAACATTGCTGGCAGTTCGCAGAAGATTGCTGATATCACCAGCGTGATCGACGGTATCGCTTTTCAGACCAATATCCTGGCGCTGAACGCTGCTGTTGAAGCGGCCAGAGCCGGAGAGCAGGGAAGAGGCTTTGCTGTTGTGGCAGGCGAGGTGCGTAACCTGGCCCAACGCAGCGCTCAAGCGGCAAAAGAGATTAAATCTCTGATTGAGGATTCGGTAAATCGGGTTGAAGAAGGTTCCGTACTGGTCGAAAGTGCCGGGGAAACCATGGGCGAGATCGTCGGTGCCGTCACGCGCGTTACTGACATCATGGGCGAAATTGCTTCTGCGTCTGAGGAGCAAAGCCGCGGTATCGATCAGGTTGGCCTGGCGGTGACCGAGATGGACCGCGTTACCCAACAGAACGCCTCGCTGGTGGAAGAATCTGCCTCTGCGGCGAATGCGCTTGAAGAGCAGGTTCGGGTACTGAATCAGGCAGTGGCCGTATTCCGTTTGTCGGATGCTACGATGGCGGCCGGACGCCCCGCTGCGATTGCCTCACGGGCGCCGGTTTCCAAACCGGTTCTCCTGGCAACGCCGGCTTCCGCAGAGAAAGAGAAAAAGGCCAGAGCCAGTAAAACCACCGATAACTGGGAAACCTTTTAATCGCTGAATCGGATGGGCCAGGTTATCGGCCCATCCGATAAATAGACAAGCAATAATGAAAATTTATCCTGAGCAACAATAGCAATGCTGAGTATAGATTTTCATCTGATGATTTTTGCAGCTTTCTTTTTTCTCACTAATGAAAGTTGCATCACGGAACAAAAAAATGGCAGGGAGAGGCTATATTGGATGATGTTTACTTAAGATATTTTTAAGGGATTCTGTGCCTTAATGTTACGCAGCCGGTATTGATACGGCTGTGGTTTTGAGACAAAGGTTGCAGTTTTAATTTTTGTTACCGTTATGACGCTTCTTTAGTTAAAGAAAGGTTTAATACGGCCGATTGATATAAGTAATGCCAACTGTATAGGCGTATTTTAACGGCATTCTGGGCGTGATTGTCAGTCAGATGCGGCTGATCGCACTCAGAAGCGTATGGCGACGATAAGGGTTGCATTATTTTTCGGTGAGCAATCTTCACGATGAACAATGCCGAAAAGGCATCAATGTAAACCATCGCATGATTACCGCCATTAATCCGTCGGAGAAGGGCTGATAAAAGCATGCTTCCCGCTGGTATTCTGGGCGGTATCCGGTTCATCGCATAAGAAGATGCCGGAGATTAAAGCATGAGACCTGTAATAGCTATAATGGGAAGTCTGATTGGAAAACAATAAAATCATCTATCCATTTTCGGGCGGTCAGATATGAAAAATACACCATCGCCAAATCGTTCAGGTTCTACATCTATTTTGAGTCAGATGGTTGAACGGTTGCCGCTGTCTGATGTTCATTTCCGAAGAATCAGCCAGCTTATCTATCAGCGCGCCGGCATCGTGCTGGCCGATCATAAACGTGAGATGGTCTACAACCGTCTGGTCAGACGGCTGCGTTTACTGGGAATCAACGATTTTGGTCAGTACCTTGCTTTGCTGGAATCGGACCCGAACAGTGCCGAATGGCAGGCATTTATTAATGCGTTAACGACCAATCTGACGGCGTTTTTTCGTGAGGCGCACCATTTCCCCATTCTTGCCGAGCACGCCCGTAAACGGCCCGGAGGGTACAGCATCTGGTGTACCGCTGCGTCTACGGGAGAAGAGCCTTACTCATTGGCGATGACTCTGGCTGAAGTCTATGGCGACCGTGCCAGTAACTGTCAGATCATAGCCAGCGATATTGATACACAGGTTTTAGAGAAAGCGTCTGCCGGCATTTACCGGCAGGAAGATCTGCGTTCGCTTTCTCCACAGCAGATGCAGCGTTTCTTTTTGCGGGGAACCGGGCCGCACAGCGGGTTGGTCCGTGTTCGGCCGGACCTGGCGAACATGATACATTTTCAGCAAGTGAATTTGTTGGCTCCCGAGTGGTCTCTGCCAGCGCCTTTTGATGCGATTTTTTGTCGTAACGTAATGATTTATTTTGATAAAGAGACCCAGGAGCGCATTTTGCGTCGTTTTGTTCCGCTGCTTAAACCGGGCGGATTATTGTTTGCCGGGCATTCAGAGAACTTCAGTCAGATCAGTCGGGAATTTTACCTGCGCGGGCAGACTGTTTATGGGCTGGCTAAGGAAAGATAATGAGCAAAATAAAAGTATTATGTGTTGATGATTCTGCGCTAATGCGTCAGATCATGACCGAAATCATTAATAGTCATCCCGATATGGAGGTGGTTGCCACTGCACCTGACCCTTTAGTGGCGCGCGATTTAATCAAGAAGTTCAATCCGCAGGTGTTGACGCTCGATGTGGAAATGCCGCGTATGGATGGCCTTGATTTTCTTGAAAAATTAATGCGACTTCGTCCGATGCCGGTGGTGATGGTGTCTTCGCTGACCGGTAAAGGTTCGGAAATTACTTTGCGGGCGCTTGAGCTCGGGGCGATCGATTTTGTTACCAAGCCTCAGTTGGGCATTCGCGAAGGGATGTTGGCATACAGTGAACTGATCGCGGAAAAAATCCGTATGGCTGCCAAGGCTCGTTTGCCCCAGCGCAACGCGGCGCCTGCGCCTACGGTGTTGATCCCCAGTACACCGTTGCTTAGTAGTGAAAAACTGATCGCAATTGGCGCCTCAACCGGCGGCACCGAGGCGATCAGGCATGTCTTACAGCCGTTGCCGCCGACCAGCCCGGCGTTGCTGATTACTCAGCATATGCCGCCGGGATTTACCAAGTCTTTCGCTGAGCGGTTAAATAAACTGTGTCAGATTACAGTGAAAGAGGCCGAAGACGGTGAACGTGTCCTGCCGGGGCATGCGTATATCGCGCCTGGCGCCCGCCATCTTGAGCTGGCGCGTAGCGGTGCGAACTATCAGGTAAAATTGCATGATGGCCCGCCGGTTAATCGTCATCGTCCTTCTGTTGACGTACTGTTCCACTCTGTTGCACAGTACGCCGGGCGAAATGCGGTAGGAGTAATCCTAACTGGCATGGGAAATGATGGGGCCGCGGGAATGCTGGAACTTCATAAAGCGGGGGCGTATACGATCGCGCAAAATGAAGCCAGCTGTGTGGTATTCGGTATGCCGCGAGAGGCTATTGCACTCGGTGGTGTCGATGAGGTGGTGGATTTGCACCAGGTGAGTCAGCGGATGCTGGCACAAGTTTCTGCCGGACAGGCATTACGTATATAGCAGCTCCGGGTGAGCAATAATATTAGGAGTAGGTATGGCTGATAAAGAACTCAGATTTTTAGTAGTGGATGATTTTTCGACGATGCGTCGTATTGTTCGAAATCTACTAAAAGAGCTGGGCTTCAACAATGTGGAAGAAGCGGAAGATGGCGCTGATGCTCTGAACAAGCTCCGTTCAGGCGGTTTCGATTTTGTCATTTCTGACTGGAACATGCCTAATATGGACGGACTTGAGCTGTTGCAGGCTATCCGTGCCGATGGCACGCTTTCCAAGCTTCCCGTTCTGATGGTAACCGCTGAGGCAAAGAAAGAGAATATTATTGCTGCAGCACAGGCTGGTGCCAGTGGTTATGTTGTTAAACCGTTTACTGCCGCTACGCTTGAAGAAAAACTGAGTAAGATTTTCGAAAAGCTTGGTATGTAAGGAGATGCCATGAATCCACATCCGATGCCCATTAACGATCATGCGTCTGCCACAGAGATTATTTCTCGTATCGGGCAACTGACACGCATGCTGCGTGATAGCCTGAAAGAGCTTGGTTTGGATCAGGCGATCACTGAAGCGGCGGAAGCGATTCCAGATGCTCGCGATCGTCTTGATTATGTAGTCCAGATGACCGCACAAGCGGCAGAGCGCGCATTGAGCTGTGTTGAAGCAGCCCAGCCTCGTCAGAATCAACTGGAAGAAGAATCCAAATCCCTGAAGGTTCGCTGGGATCAGTGGTTTGAGAATCCGATTGAATTGTCGGAGGCGCGTGAGTTGGTTACCGATACGCGCAATTACCTTGAATCCGTCCCAGACCATACTGCGTTTACCAATGCTCAGTTGCTGGAGATCATGATGGCTCAGGATTTCCAGGATTTAACCGGGCAAGTGATTAAGCGCATGATGGATGTTGTTCAGGAAATTGAAAAACAACTGTTGATGGTCTTGCTGGAAAACATTCCGGAAAAACCGTCTGAAACCCGTCGTGCGAATGAAGGCCTGCTTAATGGGCCTCAGGTTGATAAAACCGCTGCAGGTATTGTTTCTAACCAGGATCAGGTTGATGACCTGTTGGATAGCCTGGGTTTCTGATTTTTCCCCGACACCCATTGCATCCGTATGAGTGGGCATCGTGGCGTAAGGTATGTGGATGTTTACGATCGGGCGTGTCCCGATCGTAAATTCCTGCGCCCCGTCTTATGCAATAAAATAAATAGCCGCTTATTTTCTCCTTTTTTCTACCCATCATGATTTGCCGGATTTGTCATGCTAGCGGTGTATAACTTTATGTCAGCGGGCATTAACAGGAGCGGCTGTAGTGGCAGACGATAGCGATCTGGAGAAAACAGAAGCTCCCACCCCCCAACGAACGGAAAAAGCCCGAGAAGAAGGTCAGATTCCCCGATCGCGAGAATTGACGTCGGTGCTTATGTTGATCGCCGGCCTGGCGATTTTGTGGGGAAGCGGCTCCGGCATGGCAGCCAGACTGACTGATATGATGGCCAAAGGATTAATATTTGACCATAACTTCATCAGCGACGAGCGGTTAATTATTTCCCATGTCGGTTCGTTGATCGAGCAGGCGGTGATGGCGCTTGTCCCTATCTTATTCGGTCTGGTGCTGGTTGCCCTGGCAGCGCCGATATTGCTGGGGGGACTGATTTTTAGCACCAAGGCGATTAGCTTCGATTTTGGTAAAATGAATCCGCTATCTGGGTTGAAACGTATGTTTTCAACCCATGTACTGGCCGAATTATTTAAAGCCATCCTCAAAGCCGTCATTGTCGGCTGCATTACTTTCTGGTTTCTCAAGCACAACTGGAATAGCATGCTGCACCTTGTGTCTGAGCCATTGGGGATCGCGATAAAAGATGCGCTGAACATTGCCTTCCTGTGCTGCTTCTGGGTGATCCTGGGGCTCTTTCCCATGGTGGCTTTTGACGTTGGCTGGCAGATATGGAGCCATATTAAGCGGCTGCGTATGAGCAAGCAGGAAATCCGCGACGAATACAAAGAACACGAAGGGGATCCGCATATCAAGGGCCGCATTCGCCAGCAGCAGCGGGCGATGGCCCAGCGTCGAATGATGGCGGATGTACCGAAAGCGGATGTGATTGTTACCAACCCGACCCACTATGCCGTGGCACTGAAGTATGATGAGAAGAAAATGCATGCGCCCAAGGTATTGGCCAAAGGCACCAATCAGATAGCGCAGCGCATTCGCGAATTGGGAGCAGAGCATCGTATCCCGATTCTGGAAGCACCGCCGCTGGCACGCGCCCTTTACCGTCATACTGAGATTGGGCATCACATTCCCACCGGATTATACGCCGCAGTCGCTGAAGTGCTTTCCTGGGTCTACCAGCTCAAGCGCTGGAAACGTGAAGGCGGTTTGATACCGCGTAAACCTAAAAACTTACCTGTGCCGGATGCACTGGATTTTGCTAAAGAGAAAACAACCGATGGCTAATCTGGCCTCTTTGCTTCGCCTACCAGGCAATATGAAAGGTTCACAATGGCAGATCCTGGCAGGACCTGTTCTGATATTGCTCATCTTGTCGATGATGGTTCTGCCGTTGCCACCGTTTATTCTGGACTTGTTGTTTACGTTTAACATCGCACTGTCCATTATGGTGCTGCTGGTCGCCATGTTTACCCAGCGCACGCTCGATTTTGCCGCCTTTCCTACCATTCTGCTGTTTTCCACGCTGTTGCGTCTGTCGCTCAACGTGGCATCGACTCGTATCATTTTGATGGACGGGCATACCGGCGCCGGCGCCGCCGGGCGTGTGGTTGAAGCCTTCGGCCACTTCCTGGTGGGCGGTAATTTTGCCATCGGTATTGTGGTGTTCATTATCCTGGTGCTGATCAACTTTATGGTTATCACGAAGGGTGCCGGCCGTATCGCTGAAGTTGGCGCGCGCTTTACGTTGGACGGTATGCCAGGTAAGCAAATGGCGATTGACGCCGACCTGAATGCCGGGTTGATTGGTGAGGATGAGGCCAAGAAACGGCGTTCTGAAGTGACCCAGGAGGCGGATTTCTACGGGTCCATGGATGGTGCCAGTAAGTTCGTGCGGGGTGACGCCATCGCCGGGCTGATGATTATGGCCATCAACATCATCGGCGGATTGCTGGTAGGGGTGGTTCAGCATGATATGGTGCTGGGACAGGCGGTTGAGAACTACACCCTGTTGACTATCGGTGATGGTCTGGTGGCGCAAATACCAGCTCTGGTGATTTCAACCGCGGCCGGTGTGATCGTGACTCGAGTCAGTACCGATCAGGATGTTGGTCAGCAGATGGTGACCCAGCTGTTCAATAACCCGCGTGTCATGGTCCTGAGCGCCGGGGTGTTGGGCTTGGTCGGTTTGGTCCCCGGCATGCCTAACTTCGTTTTCCTACTTTTCACCAGCGCGTTGTTAGGGCTGGCCTGGTGGATGCGGAAAGGGGAAAGCAAAGCGGAGTTTGCAGCGAATGAAGCCGCGGCTGCGGCACCTGTTACACCGCAGGTGGTGGAGGCCAGTTGGTCTGATGTGCAACTGGAGGATCCGCTCGGTATGGAAGTCGGGTACCGCTTAATTCCGATGGTCGACTTTCAGCAAAATGGCGAGTTGCTCGGGCGTATTCGTAGTATCAGAAAGAAATTTGCTCAGGAAATGGGTTTTCTACCCCCGGTCGTGCACATTAGGGACAATCTGGATCTGCAGCCAGCCAGCTATCGTATTCTGATGAAAGGGGTCGAAATCGGTAGCGGTGAAGCCCATCCGGGACGCTGGATGGCGATCAATCCCGGCAATGCAGTAGGTACCTTGCCAGGTGATTTGACTAAAGATCCCGCTTTTGGCCTGCCGGCGATCTGGATTGAAAGTGCGCTGAAAGAGCAGGCGCAAACACAGGGATATACCGTAGTTGAGGCCAGTACGGTCGTGGCTACGCACCTGAACCATTTACTCAGCCTGCATGCCAGTGAGCTGTTCGGCCGTCAGGAAGCGCAGCAATTGATGGACCGCGTGTCTCAGGAAATGCCGAAGCTGACCGAAGACTTTATTCCGGGCGTAGTGACCTTAACGACGCTGCACAAGGTGCTGCAGAATCTGTTAAGTGAACAGGTTTCGATTCGGGACATGCGCACGGTTATTGAAACACTGGCCGAGCACGCGCCGGTGCAAACCGATCCCTATGAGCTGACTACCGCGGTGCGTATTGCGTTGGGGCGGGCTATCACGCAGCAGTGGTTCCCGGGCGATACGGAGCTGCAGGTTATTGGCTTGGACAGTGCGCTGGAGCGTTTGCTGTTACAGGCGCTTCAGGGCGGCGGTGGTCTGGAACCCGGATTGAGCGACAGACTGCTGGAACAGGCAAAACAGGCATTGCAGCGACAGGAAATGCTGGGAGCACCGCCGGTGTTGCTGGTTAACCACGCACTGCGCGGATTATTGTCACGTTTCCTGCGCCGCAGCCTGCCGCAAATTGCCGTATTGTCGAACCTCGAGATCAGCGATAGCCGGCAGATCAGAATGACGTCGATGATTGGTGAGTCTTCCTGATGAAGAACATGTTGATAGTCGGTCTTTTTAGTTTAGCGACAGGGGCGTTTTCATTTAGCGCCCACGCTCAACAAGGCGGGTGGAATACAAGCCTGACTGGGCCATCATTTCAATACAAGGGCATGCTGGCCTCTTCGCCTGCGTTGCTTCCTCCCCCTGGGTTGGGCGTAACGGCCGCCCAATCCGTGACGGTAATCTACTGGCGATATCAACTGAAATCGCCAGCGCCGATAGATCTTGCCGTCAAGCTCTGCGCCGCTAATCGTTGTATCAATCTGGATGGCGCCAGCGGGCAAACTCGCGGATTGCAGGGCGTACCCGCCAACAGCGAGTTCAGGATGTTGTTCTATGTGCCTGGAAGCGGGCGGATGGCTACGTCGGTGGATGTGGTATCTAATGAAATATCAGTGAACTATAAATAGTGCATTGAAATTATATGTGCTGATATTTCTACGACAAGATGCGCGAGTAAGCCGACTGGTTTAGTCCAAATTAGATACTGATTCGTCGGCCAGAAATAGAATTGCTTCGAGATTGACCGTCCGGTCCGTACAGAGACTGTGCGTGACGAGGTTTCAATACCGCCAGCGCTTTTTCGTTGTGATCGAGATGATAACCAAGCAGTAAGCCGTTATGCTGGTTTTTATCGCGCAAAGATTCACTTAACGCGGTGATCTGTTGCCAGGTTTGTTCCAGGGCCGCATGGCTAGAGTAAGGCGCTTTTACTCGCAACACTGATTCTCCCTGCAGGCGAATTTTATCCAAATGCTGGATAGTCGATAACAGAGAGCCCTTTTTATCGGTAATCACTTGCAGAGCTGGCCCATCAACATGGCCTGCACAAAGCAACAACTGCTCATCAGACAGCACAACTTCGAGTTCACGCATGTTGAACAGCAGTTGCTCCAGCAGCTTTACAAGTTTTTCCATAGGGTTAGTCGCCTGCGATTAAGTCCTGAGCATCTTTAATTAATGCATCAGCAATTTTACCGACGTTCATTTTTAATGAACCGTCACGAATAGCCTGCTTCAGGGTTTCTACGCGCTGCATATCGATGTCCTGCGACGACGGTTGCATCAGCTTGGACTGCGCATCGCTCAGTTTAACCTGAGTACCGGTCACACCGCTTTGCTGCCCGGTTTCTTCCTTCCGCTTCAATTTTGCTACGTCGCCGGTATCCCGGGGTTGAACCTGGCTTACCGGTTTGACTGACTGGGTCCGATCAATGCTCATGGTAGTGTGCTCGTGTCATGAAAAGTATAAATGATGATAATCAATGAGATAGCTAACACCATCTAAAACTGGCATTTATTTAACCAGTATATCATCAGCGACTATGTACATCATATCGGCAGCATTGAGCATTACTTTAGCAAATTATTGTGAGATCAGAATAATCCCATCGTCGGTTGCGATGCCTGATACGACCTGCCCTGAAGCCGTGCGTGCTCTGGCAGATTGGCCCGAAGCCGCATTGTTCATCGCCTTTCCTTCGCTGCGTACGTTAAAACCATCCCCCTGGGCCAGAATCTGCACGTTTTGCCCAGCGCGGATCACCCAGGGTTTTCTAATCATCACCTGGGTGATGGGCTGGCCTGGGGCGATATCCCGCAGCGCCACCGCGCCCTGGGCCTCTTCCGGGGTGAACAAGGCGCGGGGAGGGAGTTGATCGATCCTGCCGCGGATGGTTCGAATATCGCCGGACGTCAGTTCTGTTCCCCGGCTGACCGGAGCCGCAGCGACCACATAGTTTCCAGTAACCTGCACTTCGACCTGAACGAAACGCCGTTCTTGGCTACAGCGAACCGATACTGAGAGATTGCCCCACATTTTGGCATTCCCCGGCAGTGAAATCTGCGGATTTTCACAAACGGGCCATTGGGCTTCAGGCGTCTTTACCACCACATTAATCGTATTGGACGAGCCTTTAAAATTATCCGAAAAAAAGCGGGAAATTTGTGATGCAAGATCGGCAGCATTCACCAGTACCGGGGCAAACAAGATACCCAACATCGATAACTGTATGTATTTTCTGATATCCGGCATCAGTCTTACGCTCTCCAAAAACCGTTTAATTTCACGGTATCAGTGTAACGGTACTTGCTTACAGTTAAGGCAATAAATAGCGCTTCATTTTATGTCTATTCTTGCGATGATTTTTACAGGATGAGAATTATCCTACCAGCACTAAAGTTTAAATTGCGGAGGGAGCATGCTCGATAAATTGGATGCCGCGCTACGGTTTCAGCAAGAAGCATTGAATCTCCGTGCCCAGCGTCAGGAGATTTTGGCTGCCAATATAGCCAACGCGGATACTCCTGGTTATCAGGCGCGTGACATTGATTTTGCCAGCGAACTGAACAAAGTCATGGAGCAAGGGCGTGCCAGCGGCCAGTCAGTATCGCTGAGCCTGACGTCTGCACGACACATTCCCGCTCAGACAGTGCAACCGCCCGAACTTGATCTGCTCTACCGTGTCCCGACTCAGCCGGCTCTTGATGGCAACACGGTTGACATGGATCGCGAACGTACCAACTTCGCGGACAACAGTCTCAAGTATCAGAGCAGCCTGACGCTTATCGGCGGGCAGATTAAAGGGATGATGTCGGTACTTCAGTCCGGGTCATCATAACAGCATTGGCGACAGATATAAGGTTGATGTCTCATGTCGTTACTTAATATTTTCGATATTTCCGGCTCGGCGCTCTCTGCCCAGTCTCAACGCCTTAACGTTAGCGCCAGTAACCTGGCTAACGCCGACAGCGTTACGGGACCCGATGGTCAGCCCTATCGCGCCAAGCAGGTGGTTTTTGAGGTCGATGCTGCTCCGGGGCAGGCGACTGGCGGTGTGAAAGTCGCCAAAGTGGTCGAAGATCCTTCTCCGGAAAAACTGGTCTATCAGCCGGGAAATCCGCTGGCCGATGCCAAAGGCTATGTCCGCATGCCGAATGTGAATCCTGTCAATGAAATGGTTAACACCATTTCGGCGTCCCGAAGCTATCAGGCGAACGTGGAAGTATTGAATACCACAAAATCGATGATGCTGAAGACATTAACCATTGGTCAGTAATCTGGAGAATTCATGGCTACCACATCTTCTGTCAGTGACGTCCAAAGTACTACATCAACGACGTCGACATCGTCTGTCAGCGGAAGTACCAGTGCTGACTTACAGAATAGCTTCCTGACTCTGCTGGTTGCTCAGCTGAAAAATCAGGATCCGACCAACCCGATGGATAACAACCAGTTGGTCTCTCAGCTGGCTCAGTTAAACACGGTGAGCGGCATCGAGAAGCTGAACACCACACTGGGGTCCATTTCCACGCAAATCAACAGCAACCAGTCCATTCAGGCCGCCTCATTGATTGGTCACGGCGTACTGGTGCCGGGCACCAAAGTGCTAGTCGGCAAGGAAACGACTACGCCGTTCGGCGTTGAGTTGGAAAATGCGGCGGAGAACGTGACCGTCAATATCACCGACAGTTCCGGCAAAGTGGTTCGCAGTATGGAACTGGGTTCATTGAGCGCCGGGGTTCATGCCTATTCCTGGGATGGCAAGGTCTCTGATGGTACGGCCGCACCAGATGGCGCTTATACAATTTCGGTTTCCGCTACCTCAAATGGTACTCAGCAGGTAGTAGAGGCTCTGAACTACGCGTACGTGAATGGCGTGGTCACCAATAGCAGTGGGGCATTACTGGACCTGGGCCTGAGCGGTCAGTCCACGCTGGATAATGTACGTCAGATTTTGTAGCAGTTACGGATATAACGCGCGTCACTTTTTTAGTGAATAACAGTTCATCAATATTCAGGAGAGCACTATGAGCTTTTCTCAGGCGGTCAGTGGCTTAAACGCTGCCTCTAACAATCTGGACGTGATTGGCAACAACATTGCCAACTCCGCTACCGTTGGTTTCAAAGCCAGTAATATCTCTTTTGCCGATATGTATGCCGGCTCCAACGTAGGTCTGGGGACCCGAGTTGCATCCGTACTGCAGGACTTTAGCAACGGTTCTATCACCGGTACGTCTCGTTCGCTGGATGTAGCCATTAACGGGAATGGTTTCTATCGTCTTCTTAACAGTAACGGCAGTGTGGTTTACAGCCGTAACGGTCAGTTCACCTTAGACAGCAGCCGTAATATCGTCAACGCGCAGGGGCTGCAGTTGACCGGTTATCCCGCCACCGGTACTCCGCCGACCATTCAGCAAGGTGCAGACCCGGTGGCGCTGAGCATACCGGAAACCACTATGTCGGCCAACGCGACGACCACGGCATCTATTATCGCCAACCTGAACTCATCGGATAGCACCAATACCTGGGACGCGACCGATCCGACCAATACCTCAAACTACAAGGGTTCCATCACTACCTACGATAGCTTGGGTAACGAGCATAACTTTGCGCTCTATTTTGTGAAAAGCGCCGCCAACAGCTGGAACGTGTACGCTCAGGATACCAGCATTACCGGCGCCGGTTTCCAGGGGCCGACCGCGTTGTCCTTTAATAACAGCGGTGCGCTGACGACGACGACGCCGGCGACGTTAACCATGGCGACGTTGAATGGTTCTGCCGCCAGTACCTTTACGCTTGCGTTTACCGGCACAGTACAGCAGAACAGCGGCTCCAATAGCACCAAGACGCCAACACAGAATGGTTATGCGCCGGGTGAACTGACCGGTTACAGCATCAGTAACGATGGTACGGTTGTCGGCTCTTATTCCAACTCGAAAACCCAGGTGCTTGGGCAAATTGCGCTGGCTAACTTCGCTAACCCGGAAGGGTTGTCTCCCCAGGGGGATAACGTTTGGGCGGCAACCAGTAATTCTGGTCAGGCGGTTGTCGGTCTGGCAGGTTCCGGCAACCTTGGCAAACTGGTTGGTAAGGCAACGGAAAGTTCCAACGTCGATATGAGTAAGGAACTGGTTAACATGATCGTTGCCCAGCGTAACTATCAGTCGAACGCGCAGACCATCAAAACGCAGGATCAGATTCTCAACACACTGGTCAACCTGCGTTAATTATCATAACGGGGATATTGCATGGATCACGCTATCTATACAGCGATGGGCGCAGCAAGCCAGACGCTGGAGCAACAGGCCATTACGTCGAACAACATGGCCAACGCCTCGACGCCGGGCTTTCGCGCGCAGCTGGCTGCGATGCGTGCTGTGCCGATCCAGGGGGTGACCAACGAGACGCGCACACTGGTGATATCATCAACTCCTGGGGCGGATACCACCCCGGGTTCGATGGATTATACCGGGCGTTCGATGGATGTTGCCTTGTCGCAGGACGGCTGGCTGGCGGTGCGTGCTGCGGACGGCAGTGAAGCCTATACCCGCAACGGTAATATGGAAATCAACGCCAACGGGCAGTTGACCATTCAGGGCAACCTGGTGATGGGCGACGGCGGCCCGATTGACGTTCCGCCTCAGACTCAGCTGACTATCGGCCCTGACGGTACCATCAATGCGTTAAACCCTAGCGATGCCGCGAACACGGTTACCCAGATCGGGCGCCTGAAGCTGGCCAAGGCGACGGGAACCGAAGTGACCCGTGGCGACGACGGGCTTTTTCGTGTGTCCCCTGCCGCGCAGCAGCAGCGCGGTGCGGTATTACAGAATGACGCAACGGTCAGGGTAATGCCGGGGGTACTGGAAGGCAGTAACGTCAATACGGTTGAATCGATGGTGGAGATGATTTCCAACTCGCGCCGTTTTGAGATGCAGATGAAAGTGATCAGCAGCGTTGATGATAATACGCAACGTGCTAATCAGATACTTGCAATGAATTAAGTGCCCTTGCGCACAGGAGTGACTCGATGATCCGTTCTTTATGGATTGCCAAAACCGGTCTGAACGCCCAGCAAACCAATATGGATGTCATATCCAACAACCTGGCGAACGTCAGCACCAATGGTTTTAAGCGTCAGCGTGCCGTATTTGAGGACCTGATGTACCAGACAGTTCGTCAGCCAGGGGCGCAGTCTTCAGAACAGACCACACTGCCGTCAGGTCTGCAACTGGGGACTGGTGTGCGTCCGGTGGCAACCGAGCGCATTCATACGCAAGGCTCCTTTTCCGAAACCGGTAATGTGAAGGATATGGCGATCAAGGGCGCCGGTTTCTTCCAGGTGCTGATGCCGGATGGAACCACGGCGTATACCCGCGATGGCTCTTTCCAGCAGGACTCCAACGGTCAGCTGGTGACATCCAGCGGCTTTCAGGTCCAGCCGGCGATCACTATCCCGGCAAACTCCAGCAACCTGACGGTTGGCCGCGACGGGGTGGTCACCGTGACTCAGCAGGGGCAGACTGCGCCGGTGCAGATCGGACAGCTGAACCTGGCTATGTTCATCAACGAGGCGGGCCTGGAAAACCTCGGCGAAAACCTGTATGCGGAAACCGCCAGTTCCGGCGCGCCGACTCAGAGCACGCCTGGCCTGAACGGAGCGGGTCTGATTTATCAGAAATTCGTTGAAACATCGAACGTGAACGTCGCCGAAGAGTTGGTGTCGATGATCCAGACTCAACGCGCGTATGAAATCAACAGCAAGGCGATTTCTTCCACCGATCAGATGTTGCAGAAACTGACCCAGCTGTAATCTTTCCTGGGTAATGCTTGTTAAATAGGGTGGCGTTTTACTGATTTGCGGCTGGAATGCAGATGGGTAAAGTGGCCACCTTGATTCAATATGTGGATAGATTACTGAAAGTAAGGCGATATCCGTAGTGATGATGAATACGAAGTCGGTTGCAGCGTTGCAGCCATGTCGGCCCCGTCTGCTGGCATACGTGATGATGTTAACACTGTCCGGTTGCGCCTATATACCTCATGACAAGGTGGTGACCGGGCCAACGACAGCGCAGCCTGCACCGCCTTTACAGGCTATTCCCAACGGTTCTATTTTCCAGACCGGGCAGGCGATGAACTATGGCTATCAACCGATGTTTGAGGATCGTCGCCCAAGGAATGTAGGGGATACGCTTACCATTGTGCTGCAGGAAAACGTCAGCGCGAGCAAGAGTTCGTCGGCGAATGCCAGTCGTGATGCTTCCGGCTCGTTCGGTATGACCACGACGCCGCGTTTGCTGGAAGGCCCACTGGGCAATAACCGGGCCGCATTTAACGCTACCGGCAAAGATGACTTTACCGGGAAAGGCGGCGCCAACGCGAATAACACCTTTACCGGCACTATCACGGTTACCGTGGATCAGGTGCTGACGAATGGCAACCTGCACGTTGTGGGTGAAAAACAGATTGCAGTTAATCAGGGAACCGAATTTATTCGTTTCTCCGGGGTGGTAAACCCAAGAACTATCAGCGGCAGCAATACCGTACCGTCAACACAAGTGGCGGACGCGCGTATGGAATATGTGGGTAATGGCTACATTAATGAAACGCAGACCATGGGCTGGCTGCAACGGTTCTTCCTTAATGTTTCGCCGTTCTAAAT
Organism: Dickeya sp. Secpp 1600; assembly: GCF_003049805.1. NCBI lineage: Bacteria > Pseudomonadati > Pseudomonadota > Gammaproteobacteria > Enterobacterales > Pectobacteriaceae > Dickeya > Dickeya sp. Secpp 1600. The sequence continues at coordinate 3,262,485 of NZ_CP023484.1, read as the reverse complement.
TGATGAGGCATACAATGCGGATCACTTCAATCTTTACCGTTCTTCTTGCTTTGCTGATGGTGGTGGCTCCGCCTGCATCGGCCGAGCGTATCCGCGATCTGGTGAGTATTCAGGGCGTGCGTGATAATGCCCTGATTGGCTATGGTCTGGTGGTGGGGCTGGATGGCACCGGTGACCAAACCACGCAGACGCCGTTCACCACTCAAAGTCTGAACAACATGTTGTCTCAGTTGGGGATTACCGTTCCGGCTGGTACCAACATGCAGTTGAAAAACGTGGCTGCCGTTATGGTGACGGCAAAGTTGCCGGCGTTTGCCCGTTCGGGACAACCGGTGGATGTTGTCGTTTCTTCGATGGGTAACGCCAAGAGCCTGCGCGGCGGTACGCTGCTGATGACGCCGCTGAAAGGGGTGGATAATCAGATCTATGCTATCGCGCAGGGGAACGTATTGATCGGCGGCGCTGGCGCATCCGCGGGCGGCAGCAGCGTGCAGGTAAACCAACTGTCGGGCGGGCGTATCAGCGGCGGTGCAATCATCGAGCGTGAACTGCCCAATACTTTTGGCACCGGCAATACCATCATACTGCAGTTAAATCAGGATGATTTCACCATGGCACAGAGCATCAGCGATGCCATCAACCGTTTTGGTCGCGGTGGTTCGGCAGCTCCGCTGGACTCGCGTACTGTTCGGGTTGTGGTGCCTGCCGGCAACAGCGCTCAGGTGAGGTTCCTGGCCGACATGCAGAATATTGAGGTGAATGTCGGCACGCTGGACGCCAAGGTTATCATTAACTCTCGTACTGGCTCGGTGGTCATGAACCGCAATGTCCAACTGGAGAACTGCGCGGTCGCTCAGGGCAACCTGTCCGTTACCATCAACCAGCAAAATGTGGTCAGTCAGCCGAACACGCCGCTGGCAGGCGGGCAAACGGTCGTGACACCGCAAACGGAAATCTCCATGCGTCAGGAAGGCGGCGCGCTGCAACGAGTCAACTCCAGTGCGAACCTGAACAGTGTGGTCAGAGCATTGAACTCGCTTGGCGCCACGCCGATGGATCTGATGTCAATTCTTCAGGCGATGGAAAGTGCTGGTTGCCTGAGAGCGAAGCTGGAAATTATCTGATGAGCGATATGAAGGCGTTTAACAATCCTGCTTATGAGACACAGTCGCTTAACTCGCTGAAGCGGGATGTATCCAGTCATCCCCAGAGCCGGGAAGGGATTCGCGCTGTGGCTAAACAGTTGGAAGGCGTCTTCGTGCAGATGATGATGAAGAGTATGCGTGACGCGTTGCCGAAAGATGGCATTTTCAGCAGCGATCAAACCCGCATGCTCACATCAATGTATGACCAGCAACTGGCCCAGCAAATGTCGTCGGGCAAGGGGCTGGGATTGGCTTCCGTAATTGAAAAACAGATGATGGGCCAGGGCATTGCCGGGAATGAACCCGCATCGACGGCGCCTTTCAAACCCGATGGTCAATTAGCCCGGGCCATGCCTTCGTTTGTGCTGGAACAGATGGTGCGTAAGGCCGTCCCCAAACTACCGGAAAAATCGTCGGCGTTACCGATGAGCAGCACCGACTTTATCTCCCGGTTGTCCACGCCAGCCATGCTGGTTAGCCAGCAAAGCGGTATCCCACATCATCTGATTATGGCGCAGGCTGCTCTGGAGTCCGGTTGGGGGCAGCGTGAGATTCCTACCGCCGATGGCCGTCGCAGTCACAACATTTTTGGTATTAAAGCCGGCAGTAGTTGGGATGGCCCGGTCACGGAAGTTACCACGACAGAATACGAGCAGGGCATCGCCAAAAAGGTCAAAGCCGCCTTCCGTGTGTACGGTTCTTATCTGGAAGCATTAAACGATTACGCCAAATTACTGACGCAGAATCCCCGTTATGCCGGTGTTTCTGCTGCGGCCACCGCAGAACAGGCTGCGGTGGCGCTGCAACAGGCAGGGTATGCGACTGACCCGGCTTATGCGAAGAAGCTGGTAAGCATGATTCAGCAGATGAAAAACTCGGGTGAAAAGGCGGTTCAGGCCTATACGCACGACCTGAGCGGGATTTTCTAATTTTCCTCAAGTTTTCAGCCCGTCTGCCGATAGCTATACAAGTTAATTTATAACGGCGATATCTTTTTGTGCCCGGTAATAGGTACTGCCCTGTCTGTGCATGAGTAAGAGTAAAAGGAACCCAGCATGTCCAATTTGATTAACACCGGAATGAGTGGTTTGAGTGCTGCCCAGGCGGCGTTGAGTACCGTCAGTAACAACATCAGTAACCAGGCTGTTACAGGGTATAGCCGTCAAAATGCACTGTTGGCACAGAACAACGGCACCAATCTTTCTGCCGGTTATATTGGCAACGGGGTCAGCGTTGTCAGCATCAATCGTGACTACAATGATTTCATTGCCAAACAATTACGTGCGGCACAGACAACAAGCAGCGCGACCACGTCGTATTACAGCCAGATCTCCAAGATCGATAACCTGTTGTCGAGCAGTTCATCCAGCCTGTCCACCACAATTCAGGACTTCTTTAAGAACCTGCAGAACCTGACCAGCAATTCCAGCGATTCCTCAGTGCGTCAAACCGTGCTGGGCAAAGCCGGAGCCTTGGTCAATCAGTTCAAGATTACCGATCAGTACCTGCGTGATATGGACAGCAATATCAATGGCGAGATTTCCATCACCGTTACGCAAATTAATACTTATGCCAAACAGATTGCTGATATCAACGATCAGATTATTCGTCTGAAAGGCGCCAATAACGGCGCGTCGCCGAATGATCTGCTGGACCAGCGCGATAACCTGGTTAATGACCTGAACAAGCTGGTTGGCGTGGATGTGGCGGTCCAGGATGGCGACATTTACAACGTTGCATTGAAAAATGGCCTGACCCTGGTTCAGGGCAAAAGCTACAATACGCTGGTCGCTACGCCATCCAGCACTGACCCGGCTCGCACAACTGTTTCTTACAACGATGCGATCGCCGGCGTGAGTGAAGTAAAAGAAAGCACCATTACCGGTGGTTCTCTCGGCGGTTTGCTCAATTTCCGTACCAGTACGCTGGATAGCGCCCGCAATCAGTTGGGACAGATGGCGCTGGCGTTTGCCGATGCTTTCAACCAGCAACACAAAGCCGGGTACGACCTGAACAATGATCTGGGCGGGGATTTCTTTGGCGTTGGCTCATCCGTCACGTTAAAGAGCGCCAAAAATACGTCTGCTACCGAATTGACCTCGTCCTATCTGAGCGATACTTACTCAATGCAGTACAACGGAACGTCATGGAGCGTTACCCGCTCTGACGGTACGACAGCAGCCTCAACCTTGTCCGGCTCTGCATTGACCTTTGATGGTTTCACTATCGATATTTCCGGTTCGGCTGCATCAGGCGATACTTTCAGTTTCAAAGTATCACCGGGGCAATCATCCATTTCGCAAACTGCGCCGACCGGCTCAACGTCCGCCGCTTCGTTGACGCGTAACGACACCAACTACATCAAGGCGAGCGACTATAGCGTCAAATTCGTTGGTCCGGCAGCTAATGACTGGTCGATCACGCGTTTGTCGGATGGTGCCGACCTGTCTTCCTCTGCGACGTATACCGCAGCCAGCGGTTCGACGTCGGCCAGCCTGATTTTTGACGGGATGAAACTGGATATCTCCGGTACGCCGGCAGCGAAAGACCTGTTTACGGTCAAGGGTGTTCGCGATGTCGTCGTGGATATGTCGGTGAAAGTGACGGATTCGTCCAAGATTGCGGCGGCCGGTGTTTCGCTGACGTCAGCCGGTGGTGGCGTGAGTGATAACACCAACGCTAAAGCGTTACTGAATTTGCAGACCAGCAAGGTTGTAGAGAATAAATCCAGTATCAGTCAGGCGTATGCCAGTCTGGTCGGGGATATCGGCAACAAAACCAGTACCGCCAAGGTTACCGATACATCACAGAAAAATGTGGTGTCGCAGCTGACTACTGAGCAACAGTCTGTATCCGGCGTCAATCTGGATGAAGAGTATGGCGATCTGGTTCGTTTCCAGCAGTATTACATGGCGAATGCCAAGGTAATCCAGACTGCTTCGACGATCTTTGATGCCCTGTTGGCGATCCGTAGCTAAATTTGTGACGAGAAACAGTAAGGAATAAGTTATGCGACTGAGTACCAGTATTATTTTTCAGCAGAGCATGCAAGGCGTCACAGATGGATTGTCATCCTTCAGCAAAACAGGCCAGCAGCTTGCCAGCAACACTCGCGTGTTAACCCCTTCTGATGACCCGATAGCGGCGTCCAAGGCTGTTATGGTCAACCAGGCGCAGGCACAAAACGAGCAATATACGCTGGCGCGCACCTTTGCTGAAAATGGCATGAATAGCGAATTGTCTGTGCTGACCAACGTGGCGACCGCATTGACCTCGGCCAGCACGACGCTGTTAAGCGCGGACGGTACAAAGAATGATAACGATCGCCAGCTTATTGCAACCTCTCTGCGCGGCCTGAAATCTCAATTGCTCAATCTGGCAAACAGTACGGATGGTAATGGCAGCTATGTTTTCGGTGGCTACAAGACCGACTCTCAGCCGTTTACTACCAATGCGTCCGGCACCGTTAGCTATGTGGGTGGTAATCAGGCAATTTCCCAGCAAGTGGATGCGGACCGTATCATGTCTGTCGGGCATATTGGTTCCGACGTATTTAACAACGCGAGCGGTACCGCGGACATCTTCGGTGCGCTGGATAGCGCGATTAGCGCGCTGGAAACTCCGCTGGAAGGCGCCACTGATGCTGTGAAGAGTGCCAATACTGCATCAATGAGCGCAGCCAGTCAGAGCCTCAAGAACGCGCTGACTAACGTGTCTTCTGCGCAGGCAACGCTGGGTGTTCAGCTGCAGGAGATCGATACGTTGGATAGCATTGGTACCGATCGTACTACGGCGAACAAACAGACATTGAGCGACCTGGTTGACATCGATATGGTTGCGACCATCTCCACATATATGATGCAACAACAGTCTCTGCAGGCTTCATATAAAGCCTTTAGCGATATGCAAAGTCTTTCGCTGTTCCAGCTTAATAAATAAAACGGAATAGCGACCCGTATTTGGATACGCTTAAACCGGGCGTATTCTTTTTGGCATGTCATCCTTAATAAGATGACATGCTTTTTTTTGCCGTGTATTTCGCAATGCGAATCAGGCCATTTTGGATAAGCCGGTAAGGTGGAGGAAGATACCGAATGAATGGGCGGGTTACCCGGCAAAGCGGCTTAATAAGTCAGTTAATAAATCGTAGGTTTCGCCGAACAGTTTTTCTGCATAAGGCGAGAGCAGGAAGATCAGAAAACCCACGGTGATGATCCCGGCGAAGAGGGTGATGGGAAAGCCGATGGCAAAGATGGTTAGCTGTGGCGCGAGCCGGCTTAATAAGCCAAGCGCCATGTTGATAGTCAGCAGCAGTGTGATGAGGGGCAGGGCAAGCATCAGCCCGTTAGAAAATATCCTTCCGCCAGCCTCGGCCAGGGTCATAAATACGTTACCGCTGATCGGTTCGGCATTGATGGGGATGGTGTGAAAACTGTCAACCAGCAGCGATATCAACCATAGATGCCCATTCATGCTCAGAAAAAGCAGCAACGCCAGCAAGTTCATGAACCGTGCAACCACCGGCATATTCGGGCCGCCGCTGGGGTCAAAGAAGGTCGCAAACGAAAGCCCCATCTGCAGACCGATAATCTCACCGGCCAGACGGATAGCCGCAAACGCCAGTTGCATAGCAAAACCCAGCATCGCGCCTATCAACACCTGCTGACATAGCATCCAGACACCGGCAGCGGAAAATATTGGAATCGAGGTGTGGGGAATGCTCGGTGTAATGACAATAGCGATCAGCACTCCCAGACCGATCTTTACCCGACGAGTGATAGAGCGTTCGCTAAAGATCGGCGCGGTACTAATAAGCGCGAGGATCCTGACCAGTGGCCAGAAAAACTGGTTGAACCAACCGATCATATCGATGCTGCTGAGGGTGACCATGTCTATCCAATCATGTTGGGAAATTGGCTGAACATCGTGCGCATATAATCAAGAATGACGCTGAGCATCCAGGGGCCGGCAACCACCAGCGTGAAAAATACCGTCAGCACTTTGGGAATGAATGACAGGGTCATTTCGTTGATTTGTGTGGCTGCCTGGAGCAGGCTGATAATCAAGCCGCTGACCAGTGCGGCGACAAGAGGAGGGCCTGCCAGCATCAGCGCTATTTTCATTGCTTCATAGCCTAAAGCCATGACGGATTCAGGAGTCATACAGGCATTCCTCTGATGTGGTGAACAGCAGTAACCGCATCGACTAAGTATAGAAACTCTGGGCCAGCGACCCCAGCAACAATTGCCACCCGTCAACCAGCACAAAGAGCATCAGCTTGAATGGTAACGAGATGGTGGCCGGGGGAACCATCATCATACCCAGCGCCATCAGTACACTGGCTACAACCAGGTCGATCAGCAGGAAAGGAATGAAAATCGTAAAACCGATCTGAAAGGCGGTTTTCAGCTCGCTGGTAACATAAGCCGGCACCAGTACCCGCATCGGAACCGCTTCCGGGCCTTGCAGTGAGGGAATCTGCGCCAGACGGGTAAATAAAGCCAAATCCGCTTCCCGGGTTTGCCGGAGCATGAATTCACGCAACGGCTGCGAGCCTTTTTCGATAGCCACTTCCATACTGATTTTATCTTCACTGAACGGACGATAGGCTTCGTCATAGATACGGTTCAGTACCGGAGACATCACAAAAAAAGTCAGAAACAGACTCAGTCCCAGCAACACCTGGTTGGGCGGCGCGGTTGGCGTTCCCAATGCGTTGCGCAGCAGGCTCAGGACGATGATGATACGGGTAAAACAGGTCATCATCAGCAATACCGCCGGAATAAAACTCAGCGATGTAATGAAAACCAACGTCTGAATCGGCAATGACCAGCTCTGCCCGCCGTTAGCCAGGGGCTGGCTGATAATACCGGGCAACTGCGCCAGTGCATGGGGGGCGATCATGAACAGAATGGAAGCCGCAGGATAACGTAGCAGGCGCAGCCATGCGGAGAAAGAAGTCGGACGCAGGGTGGTACTCATTCGGTTTTTTCCGGACGCGTGGTCGCTTTCTTGAGAAACTGGAGAAAATCGGCTGGCGCAATTTTTTCTGCCGATGCCGCTGCGTTGCCAACGGGACGCGCGGGCAGGGTATGTAAATGGGTGATCTGCTGGGCGGTTACCCCTAATACGAGCCAGGTATCGTCGACTTCAACAATCACGATACGTTCGCGTTGCCCGACTAGGCAAGACGACACCACTTTCATAACATTGCCGCTTTTGACCTGCGGCGCGATACCCAGTTTGCGTAACAGCCAGGCGACCAGCAAGATCAACAACAGCACACCGCACAAGGCGGTGCCGATTTGCGACAACAGCGCGCCGCCGGAAATAACGGATTCAGCAGCCGCGGGCGGCTGCTGAATGGTAGAGACAGTCTGTTGTGCGGTACCCGTCATTAACGGCCTAACCTGCGCATACGTTCTGACGGCGTAATAATATCGGTGATACGTACGCCATACTTGTCAGAGACGACCACGACTTCACCTTGAGCAATCAGATATCCGTTAATCATGATATCCAGCGGCTCACCGGCCAGGCCGTCCAGCGCTACCACGGAGCCCTGCGACAAACGCAGCAACTCTTTGATGGTCATTTTGGTGCGACCGAGCTCGACCGTCAGTTTGACCGGGATATCCAGAATCAGATCGATATCCTGCATTGAACCCTGCGTGTCCTGCACATCAAAGTTCTTAAAAATACCTTCGGTACTACCCGGCGCGCTTTTTTCTGCCGACTGCTGCTCGCTAAATGCATCAGCCCACAGATCGTCCACGGAATCCGTTTCTTCGGACGGTTTCTTGATGTCACTCATTGAGCGGTTCCTCGTCATTCAGAGAATTTAAAATGGGGTTAATCAAGTGTTCAACACGCAAGGCATATTGACCATCTAACGTACCGTATTGACAGGTCAGCACCGGCACGCCATCAACATGAGCCACCAGGCGTTCAGGTTTATCAATCGGCAAAATATCTCCGGGTTTGAGTTTCAAAACCTTTGACAGTCGAACCGGGATATCGACAAAGTTGGCAACCAGCTCCAGCTCCGAGTGCTGTACCTGCTTTGCCAGTGTTTCACGCCAATGCTGGTCTTCCTGCTGAGAGTTTTCCAGCGGCGGGTTAGCCAGCAATTCGCGTAAAGGCTCAATCATGGAGAACGGAATACAGATACTGAATTCACCGGTCAAGGTCCCGATTTCCAGATGGAAAGGGGTCGTCACCACGATATCGTTCGGCGATGTGGTGATGTTGGTGAATTTTACCTGCATTTCCGAACGCACATATTCCACATCTAATTTATAAATCGCATTCCAGGCATCACTGTAAGCTTCGAGCGCCAGTTTAAGCATCCGGCGCACAACACGCTGCTCGGTATGCGTAAATTCACGACCTTCAACCTTGGTGGGGAAACGACCGTCGCCGCCGAACAGGTTGTCCACGGCAATAAAGACCAGGCTGGGGGAGAACACAAACAGAGCCGTGCCGCGCAGCGGCTTCAGATGTATCAGGTTGAGGTTGGTCGGAACCGGCAGGTTACGCGCAAACTCATGATACGGCTGAATCTTGATAGCACCGACAGTAATATCCGGGCTACGACGAAGCAGGTTGAACAGCCCCATACGGAACTGACGTGCAAAACGTTCGTTGATGATCTCCAGCGCCTGCAGACGTTCACGAATGACGCGCCGTTGTGTATTGGGATCGTAGGGTTTGACATCCCCGTCTTTCTGCGAAGCAGCGTTGCTGGCATCAGCGCTACTATCGCCACTGTCACCGTTTAGCAGAGCGTCAATCTCTGCCTGTGAAAGAATGCTGTCACCCATAGTGATTACCGCAAAATGAAAGCAGTGAACAGGACATCGCTGACTACCTGGTTAGGTTGTCCAGGAACCAGCGGTGGGCTTAATACCTGCTTGATATCTTCAACCAGTTTTTGCTTGCCTTGTTCCGTTGCCAGAACAGAAGAGCTCTGACGAGAAAACAGCATAATCAAACGACTGCGAATTTCCGGCAGATAATTGGTCAGGCGCGCACGGGTCGCTTCATCCGGCAGTCGCAGGGTGATCCCCACATACAGCACCCGATCCGGGTTGTTATCCGGAGATAACAGGTTAACGGTGAATGTATCCAAAGGCATGAACACCGGCGCTGGCGGCGGAGGCGGTTCGCTAGCTGCCGTTTCGGCTTTTTTCTGACTCAATAACCACCAGCCGGCACCCGCTGCGGCAGTGGCTGCCAGGGCGATAACAATCAAGAGTATCAGCCAGAGGGACCTCTTATTACCGCCTGACTGGGCTTTCTTATTAGACGTAGCCAATGATATATCCTGTTATTTATCAGTATCTAATGGCAAAGTCAGCCATTAGATAAATGCGTGATATCACGATTATCCCGCCTATTCACCGCTTCAATACAATGAATAAACAATAAAAAAAGCGTTAACTTCTTCATTAGGCAAAGATATCGACGCCATTAATACCTGTTGCCATTGACTGCAGCTGTGCCGGGACCGCCAGCGGTTCAACTTCGGCGGCGGTATGCTCGGATTGGCCGAATTGCTGCTGATAAGACGAGGCGTTGCCGCCGCCGTTACCATTGGCGTTGCTTGCCACTTGCTGCTGTGACTGCTGCCAACTGCCGGCATCCGACCCTACACTGCTCTGCCCCAGGTTGATACCGCTCTCGGCCATCGCGCTGCGCAGGTGGGGGAGGGCGGACTCCAGTGCGGAACGCACCTGGCTGTTACCGGAAACCAGGTGAATTTGCGCCTGATTATCTTCGATTTTCAGCATGATATGCAGTGAGCCCAACTCTTCCGGGTGAAGTTTCAGCTCAGCGGTCTGCTGCCCGTTACGGCTAAACATCACGACCTGCTGACCCAGCGCATCATTCCACTGCTGAGTACCCAGCGGCGCGTTGATCTGGCTGGTTACGTGCTGGGCTGCGGGTTGCGTTGGCGTGGCGTTGCTGGCGAACAGCGACGACAGCGTCTGCAATGACGAGTTGGCGCTGGCATCGGCCGGTGCCGATGCGGCTATCGGATTACTGGCGCTGTCTTCCTTACGGGATGTCAGCAGAGTGCTATCTTTGGACTGGTCAACTGCCTGCAATCCGGTATTTTTGGCCGCGGCAGAGGTGCTCACGGCAGTCAGGGACGAGGCCGTCGAGCTATCCGTTGTTGCGGATGCTTTCAGTGTAAAATCACCTTGTGACGATGAATCGCCGGTTTTTGCCGAACCCAGCAACGAACTCAACACGCTGTTGCTGGTCTTGCCGTTTTTCAACTCACTCAATCCATCGGATAAAGACGGGTTGGACGCCGTGCCTTCAGTTGCCGCTTTTGTCTGCGCCGTAGTTTGTACCGGAATCATGGCAAACAACGCTTGCATAGCCAGCGCATCGGTATCAGTCGCTTTCTCGTCCTTTGCACTGACTTTCTTCTGAGCCTTGGCCAGCAGCGATTCAAGGGAATTGCCTGATTGCAAGTCAGCCAGCGTCAACGTCCCTTTAGTCAAGGCGCCCAGAATGGCATTCAATTCGTCACTGTTTGCTTCAATGCCGCTTTTTGCCAATGCGTCTTTGAAGTCGGCGCTTTCCTGATCGCTGATAATGGTTTTTTTGGCGGACTGTGCCGTTGACAGTTTCTGCGAGAGCAACTGAACAAAATTTTCCGGTAGCTGGTCTTTGCCCAGCAGCGCAAGTAAGGAATTCCCCTGAGGCGCAGTTGTGCTTGCATCAGTCGTTGTGGTGATCGGCATTGCTGGCAAGTTCATAATTATGTTTTCCTCATTGATGCGCGTTGGGCGAATTCATCCATCCGCTTTTGTTCCAGGCGATTTTCATGCGCCAGCATTTTAGTCTGTTCACGCTGTTGCAATGTACTAAATGCATTCAGTCGCTGCTGCTTTTCCTGCCAGGCTTTCATCGCCTGATTCAAACGAGAAGTCCAATTTAATAACTGATGCTGGTGCTGCTCAATCGCTTTTTCCAGAGTCAAAATAAATTGCTGATAATTTTGCCAGGAGGTATTGGCCATGCCTTCGGTCATTGAGTCATTAAGCCGCTGGCGATAATCATCATGGTAACCTAACAACGCATTAAGTTGCTGTTCAGCCTGCAAATAGGCTTTTTGTACCTGACCCAGATGCGTTGTCGCAGCATCGACCTCTTTTTGGGCCAAATCACGCAGCATGACGAAGGTAGATTGAGTTCTCATTCACCCTCCTACCGATTATACGGGAAAATGTTATCCAGTGCCTGACAGGCTTCCTCAAATGAGCTTCGCTCAAACATTCCCTGCTGCAAAAAATGTTGCATCTGCGGATAAAGCTGTATTGCCCGATCAAGCAACGGGTCGCTACCGGCGGCATAAGCGCCGACATTAATCAGATCGCGGTTGCGCTGATAACTGGATAACGACTGCTTGAATTGCCTTACCGCAGAATAATGGTTTTCATCTATCAACGCCGTCATCGCACGGCTAATAGACGCTTCGATATCAATAGCCGGATAATGTCCGGACTCTGCCAATTGGCGGGACAGCACGATATGGCCGTCCAGAATGGCGCGAGCCGAGTCGGCGATCGGGTCCTGCTGGTCATCGCCTTCGGTCAGCACCGTATAAAACGCGGTGATTGAACCGCCGCCGGAAATACCGTTGCCCGCACGCTCTACCAGCGCAGGCAATTTGGCGAAAACCGAAGGCGGGTAACCTTTGGTTGCCGGCGGTTCGCCAATAGCCAGTGCGATTTCACGTTGAGCCATCGCATAACGCGTCAGCGAATCCATAATCAACAATACATGATGACCACGGTCGCGGAAATCTTCTGCGATGCGCGTAGCATAAGCTGCGCCCTGCATACGCAGCAGGGGAGAGACATCCGCCGGGGCGGCGATCACCACAGAGCGCGCAAGCCCTTCGGTGCCGAGAATGTTTTCAATGAAGTCTTTAACTTCGCGCCCACGTTCCCCAATCAGGCCGACTACGATCACATCGGCTTGAGTATAGCGCGCCATCATTCCGAGCAGCACACTTTTACCAACACCGGAACCGGCGAAAAGCCCCATACGCTGACCACGGCCCACCGTCAGCAATGCGTTGATGGCTCGCACGCCGACATCCAGAACGTGTTCAATCGGCGTACGCTGGAGCGGGTTGAACGGCGCGGTCACCAGTGGCGCGGTGTAGCCGGTATCAGGTGCAGGAAAACCATCCAACGGTTTGGCGCTGCCATCCAGTACGCGGCCCAGCAATGCCGGACCCAGCGGTAGCTGCTTGCCCTGACTGCTGCCGGAAAGACCAACGCGTTCATAGACCCGGGCTCCCGGGATGATCCCTTCGACTTCTTCAAGCGGCATCAGAAATAGTTTCTGGCCGTTAAAACCGACGACTTCACTTTCCACTTCGTCAACCTGATTGCCGTTCTGACGTTCAATCAGGCAGGTCGAACCCAGCGGCATGTGCAGGCCGGTCGCCTCAAGCACCAATCCCGTCGCACGCGTCAGCCGTCCATAACGGCGTATTGCAGGCGTATTGGCGATACGCTTTTCAAACGTATCAATAGAAGAGAGCCAACGGGAAAGACGCACAGTCATCAGAGTTCTCCCGGTGCTGCCAGTCGGCAAAGTTCATGCCAGCGGGTGGCAATGCTGGCGTCCAGATCCCCTTCTTCGGCGCTGACTTTGCAGCCTCCGGGATGCAATTGGTTATCTGCCAACAACCGCCAGCCGTGAAGGCTGAGGGTAGGGCCGAGGTGTTGTTCCACCCGCTCCAGGTCCGATGGGTGCACACGCAATTGCGGCTTGCCGCTGAACATGGGTTCCTGCTGGATCAACTGCTGTATTTGCCCCATTAGCGCAGTGCCGTCACAAACCGGCGACTGACCAATTACCTGCTTGGCGGCGGTTAAGGCCAACTGCATCAGGCGTGAGACAATGACGCTGTCCAGAGCGTCCAGCGTTTGCTGGAATTCATTGACCATCTGTTGCATCTGGGCAATAACCGGTTGCTGCTGCTGAGCCGCATCCTGTAAACCCTGCTGTGTGCCGGTCTGGAGTCCGTCCTGATAACCGGCGGCGTAACCCTGTTGCTTGCCTTCGGCAAACCCGTTTTCCCGCGCCTGCTGCAGCACCTGTTCGCGCAGGGTTGCCAGATCATCCTCCGACTGCTGAAAATCAGACATGCCGAAGAAGTCGTTGTCTCCCGGTTGCGCCGACGGCGAAGCCGGAGAGGACGATGCCGACGTCCCCACATCCGCGACAGCGGGTGTGGGGGCGGAAAGGTCATCCAGTTTCCACGGCTGCCAGTCAAGATTGCTGGAAGAATTAGACAAACGCGTCATCACCACCACCGATAATCATTTCGCCGCTGTCTGCCAGTCGACGTACAATGAGCAAAATGGCTTTCTGTTCGTTTTCCACCTGGGACATACGTACCGGGCCACGAGTTGCCAGGTCGTCGCGCAGGATTTCCGCCGCACGCTGCGACATGTTACGCAGGAACTTCTCGCGCAGCGGCTGTTCGGCACCTTTCAGCGCGATCAGCAGAGACTCGGATTCCACTTCCTGCAGCAGACGCTGGATACTGCGGTCGTCCACTTCCACCAGGTTTTCGAACAGGAACATTTCGTCGATAATTTTCTGTGCCAACTCGCCATCGAATTCGCGTACGGCATCGATAACCGCTTCTTCGTGCTGCGTTTTCATCAGGTTGATGATCTCTGCCGCAGTACGAACACCACCCATCTTGCTGCGTTTGAGGTTTTGACCGTCCAGCAGCCCGTTAAGTACTTCGGTCAGTTCCGCCAGAGCGGACGGTTGCACCCCGCCGAAGGTGGCGATACGTAGCATAACGTCATTACGCATGCGCTCGTCGAAGTGAGCCAGAATATCCGCCGCCTGTGCGCGTTTGAGGTGCACCAGGATGGTGGCGATAATCTGCGGGTGCTCGTCGCGGATAAGGTCGGCGGCGCTTTGCGGCTCCATAAAGTTGAGCGTTTCCATACCGGTAGAGGTTTCCTTGCTTTCAAGGATATCTTCCAGCAGGCTGGAGGCACGCTCTTCACCCAATGCCTTGACCAGGACAGAACGAAGGTATTCGCCGGCATTCACACCTAACGCCGCATACTGCTCGGCCTCAATATCAAACTCGCGCAACACTTCCAGCAACTCAGACTGAGAGACCTGTTTCATGTTGGCCATCGCAGTACTGAGATGCTGCACCTCGCGGGTTGAGAGGTGCGTAAAAACTTCTGCCGCACGGTCTTCACCGATAGTCATCAATAAGACGGCGCTCTTTTCTGTACCTGTCAGACTCATAGTTCGTTACTCATCCAGTGGCGGATTACCAGCGCGACGACGCGAGGATCATTTTCGGCCAGTTCACGGATACGCTGACTGTGCATTTCTGCATGGGCCCGCTGCTCGGATTTCCGATGCAATTCTTCTTCCATCGTGCTGAGCGTGACGGTGACATCCGCATCCTGACCGCGCAACGAGGCGGCCGCTTCGGCTGCTTCCTGCAACTGCGCACGTCTCTGCAACTGCGGACGCACCAGTTTACGATACAGAATCCAGCCAACAATCAGTACCAGCAGCCAGCGGCCTACTTCGGTCAGCAGATCGAAGAACACCTGTTTCTGCCAGAAGGGCAGTTCGCCGCCAGTGGCGTCTGTAATGGTGAACGGTGTATTAACCACGTTCAGGGTATCACCGCGGTCACCGGAGAATCCCATGGATTCACGAACCAGCGCTTCGATTTTCTTCAGTTGTTCATCATTGAGCGCTGCCGGCTTGCCGTCCTCGCCCTGCGTGTAGTTAACCACGACAGCGACAGACAAACGCTGAATATTGCCGGTGTTTTGTTTGGTGTGCCGAATGGTGCGATCAACTTCATAGTTGATCGTCTGATCGTGGCGGCTGTTGTAGGTTTGATTGGCCGCGTTGCCGGCAGAAGATGTCTGGTTATTGGTTCCCGCCGCGTTAGCATTGGCGTTGTTGGCATTGTTCGCGTTATTAGCGTTATTTGCCGGCGGGGTAGAAATGGGCGCGGTCGGCGCCGGTGTCGGTGTATTCGATAATGCGCCAGGTACGCCGCCTACGTTAGGACCACCGCGCTGATCGCTCTGACTGGTTTGCTGAGAGCGCACCGCAGCCTGATTCGGCGTCTGGTTAGGTTGATACTGTTCATCAGTCTGTTCGCGGCTGGCGAAGTCGATCTGGGCGGTGACTTGCGCATGGACATTGCCTGCGCCGACCACAGGCGTCAGAATCGCTTCAATCCGGCGCTGGTAATTGCTTTCGACTTCATTGGCATACTTCAGTTGCGCGGCATTGAGGTCGCGCCCAGAACTGTCATTTTGCGTCAGCAGTTTACCGGTCTGGTCAACGACGGTGACCTTGTCGGCCGGCAGGCCTGCTACGCTGCTGGAAACCAGGTAGGTAATGGCGCTAATCTGGCTATCGTCAAGCGCCCGGCCCGGTTGCAGAGTAACGGTAACTGCGGCGGAAGGGGATTTCTGTTCGCGCACGAACAGCGACGGCTTGGGAATGGCCAGATGTACGCGTGCATTCTGGATCGGCCCCAGGGTTTCCATGGTTCTCGCCAGTTCGCCTTCCAGCGCGCGTTGATAGTTGATCTGCTCGCTGAACTGGCTGATGCCGAATTTTTCCTGGTCAAGCAGTTCAAAGCCAACAGCACCGCCTTTCGGTAACCCTTGCTGGGCGAGCTTCAGACGGGTTTCATAAACCTTGTCCGACGGGATCATGATGGCCGCGCCGCTTTCGGTGAAGCGGTAAGGGATATTCATTTTGCCCAGTTCGGAGACAACACTACCGCCATCACGTTCATTGAGGTTGGTGTACAGCACCCGATAATCGGGGCCGCGAGCCCACAATGACAGGGCGACAACAATCGCAATAGTTGCAGCGGAAGCAATCAGTAACGGGATTTTAGGGTTGGCACGCAAACGGTTGAGTATCTCGCCAAAGCTTTTCCCACCGGTTGCGGCGCCGGATGTTAAGGCGTTCATACTCTATCTCTGCCTGGTTGCTGAACGATATGGGTAACGTTGTAACGTAACAAAACAGAACTCCCTGATTGCGCAATCATAAAAACTCATCGCCTACATTTACCGGCATGCCATTATTTTCCGTTACGCAAAATTTGATGGGTCGATAAGCTGGCATTTTTAATGTCATTTATACGATTTACTACCTTATGGATATGGTAGCGTATTGAACCTGTAAAGAGATGTATGTGAAATAAACGGCGCTGATGGCGCAGTTCGTTTGCTACATATACATATGTTTATCATTTATTTGGTTTTTATATCATTCTCAATCTTTAGTTGAGGAAACAGGCATGTCTATTCAGGGTATCGACGCGGTATTGCAGCAGATGCAGATTACCGCAACCAAAGCGGCCGGTGGATCGGATTCCAACGTTGCGTCCCAGTCTGGTTTTGCCGGCGAGCTGAAAGCTGCGCTCGAAAAAATCAACGAAACACGGACGCAGGCACAGACGCAGGCTGAAGCATTTACGTTGGGCAAGCCGGGGGTCGCTCTGAATGACGTCATGGTTGACAACCAGAAGGCCTCTATTGCTTTGCAAATGGGGGTTCAGGTGCGCAATAAACTGGTCTCGGCTTACCAGGAAGTCATGAATATGACGATATAATCGGCAAGCAGAACGCTGCCCGGTTATATCTGCTTTTTATTGATTGTGATATCGGATGATTGTTGTATTCGGCAAACATCCCGAGACAAGGGGGGAATGACCAACGGTTATTCCCCCCTGATTTTTGCCTGATTTTTTTGAAGTAAAAAGAGCCCGTTCTGGGAAGTGTCAGGGCTCGTCTACAGGAACAGTGTTAATCAGGGCTGCGGTTTTCCCGGAAGTATATCGTTGGAGAACTCGGCATAAGTGTTGTTAATCGATTTTTGATTCTGTGACTGCTGGATGAGCACCGCCAGCTCCTGCATTCTGTTCTGCAGCAGCTCTTTCACCTGTGATTCCGTATCCAGTATGTCCTGAAGAAGCTGCCGGAACTGTAATTGCACAGTGCTGGGAATATTGGCAGGAACGGTAATCTGACTGATTCTCTCTATTGACTGGATATAAACTATTTCCTGTTCAACAACATCATCCCATAATCCATTAAGCGCCATGGCCTTGATATTTCGGATGAGTTTGAGTAACCCCTGATACTCAATTAGTAATGGAGAGAGGTTTTCCATTAGCGCGTTTCCGTCGTTGGTTGATAACCAGGTCCAATTTGTTTCCAGGCATCCGCAATATTACCGAGGAGAGCCTCCACTTCTATGATTGCCTGCAAATCGTTATTGATATTGGCATGCAATAACCGACGCACCATGTAATCGTAAAGATCGGAAAGGTTCTCTGCCAGCTCGCCACCTTTTTCCATATCCAGTCCGAGTTTCAACCCATTACTGATAATATCGATGGCTTTGGAAAGGGCATTCCCTTTTCCGACGATGTCATTCTGTTCAAGAAGAATTCTTGCCCGGACAAGCGCGCTCTTGGTACCGTCAAACAGCATAACAATCAGTTGATGCGGACTGGCGCTCATTACCGCGCTTTCCACACCCACTTGAGCATACGCCTGACTGACATTCTTTCTATACATGACCATGCGTTGGATAACCGATTAACAATAAATAAAAAGGTAATAATATTCGTGACTGTATGACGTGCGGTAAATCCCGTCACGTCATACATTCCTGGCTTAGTTAGCTCGAACTACTACTGGTTTTGTTAAACTGCTGCGTCAGGTAAGTACTGGTTGAATTTAGTTTGGCCAGCAAGGTATTGAGCTGAGCAAACTGGGTCTTATAACGCGCCATTGTAGAATCGATGCCATTCTGAATGCTTTCGATTTGCTTAGTTAATGAAGCCTGATTGGTCTTAATGCTGCTTTGGGCGGATTTTATCAGGCCATCGCTAGAGTCCAGCGTCTGAGTCAGGTACTTTCCTGCCTGAGTTGCAAATCCGGTGGTGGTACCGTTGCCGACAAAGAACTGCGTCACGCTGCTGGAGCTGGTTTTCAGCGTACTTTCCAGCTTGGTGGTATCGACGGTTAGTTTACCGCTATTTGTCGGATCTTGAGTAATCCCCAAATCAGCCATAATGTGCAGAGAACCACTACTGCTTTGGAAATTACTCAGCAAACCCTGCAACTGCCGCTGGACGGTGCGGATAGTTCCATCACCAACCAGCGCGCCATTGCTTGACGATTGGCTACCACTGGCCTTTTCGGTCGAGCTTGGCGCGGTGTAGTTGGTCTGCGCTTTAATGACATCCAGCACGTTATTATAAGCGCTGACCCACGTCTGAACCGCTTTCTCGGTATTGGTGATATCCGATGATACGGTCAGTGTTTCCGCTGTAGTGCTGGAAGACGTTGATTTAAGATTCAACGTTACGCCGCTGATAGCGCTACTCACGGTGTTGCTCTGACTGGTGACGGACATGCCGTTCAGCGTGAACGTCGCATCTTTAGCTGCGACCTGTTCAGTAAAACTGCCCAACGAGCTGGAAAGCGAACCGCTGACTGAAATGGTCATAGCGGATTGCGTACCGGTATCTTTTGCCGTCAGCATCAAATAATTACTGGTACCGTTATTAATGATACTGGCACTGACGCTGCCGCCGGCATTGTTGATAGCATCACGGATATCATTTAATGATGTTTTGTCATCGGTCAGTGTAATTTTCAGCGGCGTAGTCTGACTGGCCTGAGTAATCGTGATCGTGCTGCTGGTGCTGGAGGTTCCCCCTGATACCAGAGCGGTCGAGGCGCTGCTGAAACCACCAGAAATCTGTGACTGAGCCTGAGCAAGCTGGCTGACGGAAATGCTGTAGGAACCGGCAACCGCACTACTGTTAGTGGTTGCGCTGAATGAAGTGTTGGTGCTGGTCACTGCAGTTGAAGTGATCGTCTTCATGTTCTGCAGCGTCGTTGTGGCGCTCTGCAGGCTCTTCATCGCCGCTTCAACCGCGCTGTAGGCCGTTGCCTGCGCGCTTAACGAAGTTTGTTTGTTGGTGTACGGTGTCAGTTTTTGGCTTTCAGCGGATTGCAGCTTGGTCAGTAATCCGCTCAAGTCCAGTGATCCACCACTTGTTGTTGTAGCCAGGCTCAAACCTACCGATGAAATGTAGTCTGCGGTACTGCTAACCGTCGTAGCCATAGAGATACCCTTCCGTTTAAATTGTGAACTGACAGTCTTATCGGCACTGTATACGAAAAGTTTACAGACGTAATGTAAATTTCAGCGTAATCGTTATCCTCCGTGATTTCCATCGCGCCTGAACCGTCTGCGGGATTCTATCCCGGCACGATACGTATGATGCCGGGATCAACAGCTGTAATCGGGCGTTTTTCGGCTTGCCGAAGGCATTGAGTGTGTCGCCAGTATCCGTTTGGCTGGCGGGATGTTCAGCAGCTTATGGCAGCGTATCCACGCGTTGGATGCCCATGATCTAACCACATGACTGTGTTATCGACCAAGTGATGAAACCTTTATCGCGTCTTGCCAGTAAGCCTGGGGCAATGCGCCAGATACCTTATTTTATGAAGTATAGAGAGAGAATGAAGCGGGCGCTTTTCATTCGTCATCCGCCATCGCGCTGCCTATAGCCGACGCATGATGTCTGATAAGCACGGTGTCGAACGCCGCCTTTCCTGCCTCGCTACATTTTATAGCAGGCTGCTGAATATAGAATGACCGGTTCTCACATTCCCTGCAAGTTGCCGCCTTTCCTTATATTCTTCTTGCCGTAAGTGTCGGCCTGACTGGTTTTTTCCGGGGGATACGAAAAATTCAAAAAAAAACTAAAGGTTGTTTTACCCCGGCCGATACAGTTAGTGACGGTGATGACACCGGGGGCAACAGCCCATCCCCATTAATAGAGATGAAAGGAATATAATTATGGCAGTCATTAATACTAACAGTATGTCGCTGTTGGCCCAGTCCAACCTGAACAAATCACAATCTTCCCTGCAGACTGCTATCGAACGTCTGTCCTCTGGCCTGGCTATCAACAGCGCCAAAGACAACGCAGCGGGTTCTGGTATCGTTAACGGCATGACCGCTCAGATTCGTGGTCTGACCCAGGCTTCCAAAAACGCCAACGACGGTGTGTCTCTGGTACAGACCGCTGAAGGTAACCTGAACACCATCAACGACAACCTGCAGCGTATCCGTGAGCTGGCCGTACAGGCAGCGAACGACACCAACGGTACTAACGACCGTACTGCTATCCAGACTGAAATCAACCGTCGTGTTGACGAAATCAACCGTGTTGCTGCCAGCGCGAACTTCAACGGCAAAGCGCTGCTGGACGGCACTGTTACAGCTACTGGCTTCAACATCCAGGTTGGTTCTGGCACCACTGCTAACGATGCCATCTCCGTGGGTAGCTCTGCACTGATCAACGCCACCTCTGGCGGCCTGGGTATCACAACTTCCAATACCGACGTATCTAATGCTGCAGGCGCTACTGCGCTGGTTGCTGCGATTGATACTGCTCTGCAGACCATCAACACCGCTAAGGCGAACATCGGTGCGACTCTGAACCGTTTCCAGTCTACCATTGACAACCTGAGCAACACCATCAACAACCTGAGCAGCGCACGTAGCCGTATTCAGGATGCTGACTACGCGACCGAAGTATCCAACATGAGTAAGGCACAGATTCTGCAGCAGGCTGGCACTTCTGTACTGGCTCAGGCTAACCAGGTACCGCAGACTGTTCTGAAACTGCTGCAGTAATCTCTGTTCACGCAGTGATGAATTCAGAAACCAACCCTTCGGGGTTGGTTTTTTTATTTTGTGACACAGCCGGGATAAATAAATTAATCAGAATAAAAATCGGCTTCTTAAGCGACGAAATAGGGAAGTTATAATTTGATGCTCAGGGGATTGGTGAAAAGGGTTTTCTTATATACTACAGACAATTTTATCTCCGCATAAAGTATTGAAGGAAATTCCTTGTGACCATGCCAGATACACAACCTTTAGCGAATAATGACGACCTGGGTGAAGATACTGGTAAAACTCCATTGAGTTCGATGGCCCCTCCCGTTCCTTACACCGCACCTTTCCATCTGCAAGCCACCGCACATCTGTATGGCATCGAATCGGCTGCGCCGGAAAATGCGCGCGTACTTGAGATAGGGTGTAAGGATGGCGGCAATTTGCTGCCTTTTGCGCTGGCGAATCCACAGTCGCAGTCTGTCGGGATCGATCTTGATGCGGAGCAAATTGAAAAAGGCAGTGCGCTGATAAAACAGCTGGAACTGGACAATATCGCGTTATTCGCCCTGGACCTCGAATCTCTGCTGGCTTGCGATCCTGGGAAATTCGATTACATCATTATCCACGGTCTGTTCAGTCTTATTGGTGGTGAGACGCGGGAAGCGCTGCTGCGTTTCTGCAGCGAGCACCTGACCGCGGAAGGTATCGTCTGCTATTGCTACAACACTTATCCAGGGTGGAAGACCGGCGAGATCCTGCGGGACGCCATTCAGCTTCACAGCAGTCTCGCCAATGATGAAAAGACGGCACAATCCAGCGCCCGCGCGATGCTGACCTACCTGTCTTTGGGAACGTCTCCGGATAACCCCCAGAATGCGGCGCTGAAAACCTTTATTGAACAAGCTGAAAAACAGTCCGATGTGGATTTTGCGCTGCATTATCTGCAGGGGCTGAACCAGCCTTGTTACTTCGTTGATTTCTATTCACAGATTACCCAAACCGGCTTTGCCTATGTCGGCGATGTTCGCGCCTACACAGAACTGGCGGGGCACTACGGCGAGCAGGTTTCGCGCTTGCACGAGACGATTTGCCCTGAAAATACCACCTATCTGCGCCAGCAATACCTCGACTTCGCCGTTAACCGTTCTCAGCGATTCAGCATATTGGTCCCGCAGGAAAGGTCCGGGGCGATTCTGCCTGAGCCTGATCTTGCAAAACTAATGGACTTCAATTGGGCAGGTAATTTTCAGCGTGTCAGAGCGGATGACGATAGGACGTTGAATGCCCACACGTCCGGTACCGGTGAAACCATCAGCACGGAAAACCCGGTGGTATTAAGTATTCTGGATGTATTGGGGGAGGCCTGGCCAGCCAGTTTGACCCTGGATCAATTGGTCTTTAATACCCAACTGCCGGAACAAGAGGCGGAGAATCATCGACAGAATGTACTGGACGCGTTAAAGAACTTGTTTGTGAAAGGGATCAGCGGTATCTACACGCGGATAGGAAATTGTACTTACCGAAACAGTCGGCATAAGACGCTGACTGGGTTGCCCGGTATTGCCACGACCGATCTGGCATTCAATTTCTGGCATGAGCCGGTGTCGCTTGATAGTAACGAACGGCAGTTCCTGCAACAGCTGTCATCATCGCCCCTGAATAAGGATAAGGCGTTTTACAGCCAGCTCTGGGCGTTGCGTAATAAAGGCGTGATATGGGGAACGCCACGCGCGTGGCGAGACTATTTGCAGGAAGCGATCGTGACGGCGGATGCCGGACAGGTTGCTGTTTATATTCAGTCGCTGGTGATGTACACCAGTGAAACCAATGCCGGCGGCTTTGTTGAACCGGAAAAATCATCGGCGCATAAAAAGAATAAGCCGCAGGATAGAAAACCACTCAACCGGAAAGTGTACGAAGAGATTGATCGGCTAACCGCGCTGGGGCAGTTTGCCGAGGTCAGAAAAAAAGCGGAAGAGATTATCAGTACCTATCCCGATAACCTGTGGGTTTGGTATCCCTTCGTGAATACTTATGTCCGTACCAGTGATTTTGATGGTGCGCTGAGCATCATTACCAGAGCAATCGCCCTGATGCCTTTCAACTGGGATTTTTATGTTGATCTGGCGGTATGCTTCTGGAAAAAGAACGAACTGCATCAAGGCATGGCGCTGACCAGAAAAGTATTGCGTTGTGATAAGCAAAAAGGGCTGGCGTGGGATACGCTGGCCGTTTTGTTGAATATCACCCATAACCTGGATTCAGCGTTTAAATGCATGGAGAAGGCGCTGCAGATTGAACCAGAAAATCCGAATTTTATCAGTCATATGGGAATGGTTTGCCATAATCTGGGGCGAAAGGACGCTATTCAGTACCACCGTAAAACCATTGAGTTGATGCCCCAGGCGTTTCATCTGTACAGTAACCTGTTGCTGGGGTTGTCCCACGATGTCAACGTGACGCCACAGGCGCAGTTTCAAGAGCACCTGGTATTCGGTAAGCGCGTGGAAGAAGCGGCTGAGCGCTATCATTGCCAGTTTACCTATTCCCTTGATAAAGCAGCCCAGCGCCCACTGCGCATTGGTTTTATTTCCGGCGACTTTGGCAACCATCCGGTGACGAATTTTCTGGAGCCGATCTGGAATTCGCTTGATCGAAGCGCGTTCTCGCTTTATGCCTACTCAAGTTTTCAACGTAACGATGAGAAAGCCGAGAGCCTAAAACAGACCGCGGCCGGCTGGCATGATGTCGACAAGATGGGCGACCTGGAACTGGCGAAGCTCATTAATAAAGATGAAATCGACATCCTGATCGATCTATCTGGGCATACGGCTTATAACCGGTTGCCGGCGCTGGCGCTGAAACCCGCACCAATCCAGATGACCTGGATAGGTTACCCAGGAACAACGGGAATGCGTGCCATTGATTATATTTTGTTGGATGAGCATTTCCTTGTGGAGAGTGGTCTGGATGAGTATTTGATAGAAAAGCCTATTAGTATGCCATCGATAAAATTCTTTGAGCCTGATAAAGACAGCCCTGACGTTAATGAATTGCCCGCCTTGAACAATGGTTATCTGACTTTTGCCAGTTTCAATCGCCCACAGAAGATTTCTGACGAAAACCTCACATCGTGGGCAAAAATTCTGGTTGCATTGCCTACTTCCCGATTGATTATGGGATATATGACGGGGCAGGAAACGATAGATTATTTGCGCAATAAGCTGCTTGAGTTAGGTGTCAGGGATGAACAGTTAGCATTCCGCATGCGGACTGGCTTAAAAGAATATCTGAGAATGCATCATGAGGTGGATATTCTTTTAGATACTTATCCGTATACCGGTGGAACGACGATCGGTCATGCTTCCTGGATGGGGGTACCTGTCTTGACGCGTGAGGGAGATTCTATGGCATCAAGGCAAGGTGGTGTAATTATGCGAATTCTGGGACTGGATGAATTCATCGCGCGAGATGACGATGAATTGATAGAAAAAGCTCGGTACTGGAGTCACTCGCTGGATAAGCTGAGCGAAATCCGGGCCGGAATGCGTGGCATTATGACCACCAAAATTAGCTCTGTGGATTCACCATCCATATATTTTGAAAACGCAATGCGCCGGGCATGGCAAATATATTGTGCCGGCGATGCTCCTCAGGCATTCCGTATAAGTTCAGAGAGCAAGTAAAGATTCGAGAGATAACGATTGCTTTATATCGTATTGGATGGCATCTGGGTCTGTCATCTGATTGAGAAAAAGCGAAAATTGTATTTGAAAATACTGCGTAGCGACATAAGCGCAAGGACAGGTGAATGATGAGCAAGAACATCTATGTAACGAGCCCTTTACTGCCTCCGCTTGATGAATTTATGCCCTATCTGGAAAAGATATGGGATAACAAATATCTGACGAACGGCGGGCCTTTTCACCAGCAGCTTGAACAAGCGCTGGCTGAGTATCTGGGCGTTAAGCATCTGTGTTTATTCACCAACGGCACGCTGGCGCTGCTGACGGCGCTACAGGCGCTGCGCATCACCGGCGAAGTTATCACCACGCCTTATTCGTTTGTAGCGACGTCTCACTCGTTATTGTGGAATAACCTCAAGCCTGTCTTTGTCGATATCGATCCGGTTACCTGCAACCTGGATCCCAAAAAGATTGAAGAAGCGATTACGCCGCTCACGTCCGCCATTCTGCCTGTCCACTGTTATGGTATTCCCTGCGATGTTGATCGGATCCAGAACATTGCGGATGTTTATGGCCTGAAGGTGATTTATGACGCCGCACACTCTTTCGGCGTGAAAAAAGATGGCGACAGTATTCTGAATTATGGCGATCTCTCGATTCTAAGTTTCCACGCGACCAAGGTGTTCAACACCATTGAAGGCGGCGCCATTATTTGTCCCGACGTAAAAATGAAGAAACGGATCGATTATCTGAAAAACTTCGGCTTTGCGGATGAAACCACCGTGGTCGCCCCCGGCATTAACGGCAAAATGAACGAAGTGCAGGCGGCGTTTGGTTTGTTGCAACTGAATTATATCGATCAGGCGCTGGAAGACAGAAAACGCATTTATCGCTATTACCGCGACGGACTGGCGCAGATTAATAGCATCAGGACGTTGAGCGTGCCGGATTCAATTGACTGGAATTATGCCTATTTCCCGCTTTTTGTTAATGATTACTCGTTCGATGTGCGCGAGAAACTGTATGACGCCCTGAAAGAGCACGGCATCATGTCGCGCCGGTATTTCTACCCGTTGATCAGCAGCTTCCCGATGTACCGCGGTCTTGGCAGCGCGAGCGCCGAGAATTTGCCGGTGGCGACCGACATCGCCAACGCTGTGTTATGCCTGCCCATTTATCCAGGCCTGGAAACCGGCGATCAGGACCGCATCATTGAGATTATTGGGCGTACGTTGAGTGAAAACGTGCGTTAAGTGACAGGCTTGCTCTCGCCCCAGGGGGGAGTGCGCGTTCCCTGTCGCAGCGGGGAGCCTGAGAAAATATTGGTAACAGAGAATGGATATGTCGACTATAGATGCCTTAATGCTTGATGCGGGTTTTTCTGCGCTGCCGCTGCTGGAAGCGTGCCTGGAACAGGGCGTTGCGATTGGTGTGTGCAGCGGTAAACCCGGCGATCCTGGTCATATCCGGGCAACCCGGTCGATTGTCGAAGATTATTCGGACAAAGAGGCCATTCTCGGCATTGTCAGAAAAGAAAATATTAAGGCTATTTTGCCCGGCGTGACGGATGTTTCTTATGAAACCGGCGCCTGGGTCGCGGAATCGCTGGGCATGCCCGGTTTCGATTCGGTTGAGACAACGGCGATCCTGCTGAAAAAGGATGCGTTCCGTGCTTATGCGCAGCGTAAAGGACTGCCGATTCCTAAAGCGGTGCGTGACATTGAATCGGTGGGGCAACTGTCGTACCCGATTCTGGTCAAGCCAGTCGATGCTTATAGTGGCCGTGGCATTACTCAGGTTCAGCGCGAGCAGGATATTCTGCCGGCTTACCAGTCGGCCGCGTCGGCATCGGTAAGCGGTCAGGTGGTGATAGAAGAGTTCAGGCAAGGCTCGCTGCACAGCCATTCGGCGTTTATTCGTAACGGCGAGATTGTCTGTGAGTTCTTTGTTGATGAATATTGCACGGTCTACCCTTATCAGGTGAACAGCAGTTGTGTTGCTCATCAAATGAGTGAAACGCTGAAAAATGCCGTCAGTGACTGCATCAACAGCATTGTCGCCGACCTGAAGTTATGCGATGGCCTGCTGCATACGCAATTTATCGCCAATGGCGACGATTTTTGGCTGATTGAACTGACCCGGCGTTGCCCGGGCGATTTATATTGCCAGCTGATTCGTTATTCCACCGATATCCCCTATGCGGAATATTTTGTGGCGCCTTTTTTGTCACTGTCGTCGACATTCGCCAATAAGCGGCCGGCAGCCCGCCATTATGTCGCCAGACATACCGTATCGGTGTCTGAAAAAACGATCTTTAACGCGCTGCGTTATCACCAGTTGCCTGGTGAGTTACTGGAGAGTGTCGTGCTGAAAAAAAGCGGCGAAGTGCTAAATCCGGCGCCAGGCGATCGCGCTGCCGTTGTGTTTATGACCTTCGATGAAGAAGCCGCGTTGCTGAAAAGTACCGTGAACCTGAAAAATCACCTGGTGGTGAGCCACTCTTTTCTGGGGAAAGAGAAATGAAAAGCATGACAAACAACGGTGAGGCATTAAAAGTCGGGTTCATCGGCGGAGGCATTAATTCGGCAATCGGTGAAACGCACAAGATTGCTTCGCAGATGGATGGTCACTTCGAACTGGTATCAGGTTTTTTCAGCCGCCATGATGACATCAATCAGCAAACCGCCACCAGTTGGGGAATTCATGAAGACCGCGTGTACCGCGATTTGACCGGATTTTTGCAGGCGGAAGCCAGTAAACTGGATGCGGTTATCATTCTGACGCCGACGCCGACGCATAAAGATATTGTGATTGCCTGCATTGAGCATCAACTGCCGGTTATCTGTGAGAAGTCGCTGGCAACCAGCGTAGAGGAAGTGGCCGAGATTCAGCATGCGCTGGAACAAATGAACGGGACTCTGCTGGTCACTTTCAATTATTCCGGTTACCCGATGGTCAGAGAGCTGAAACAGCGGATCGCCGATGGCGAGCTGGGCCAAATCAGGCAGGTCATGGTTGAAATGCCTCAGGAAGGTTTTCTGCGCCATGTGAAGAGCGGGGCGGTGCCGCGCCCGCAGGACTGGCGTCAGCATGACGGCGTGATCCCTACCGTGTCGCTGGATTTGGGGGTGCATGCCCATCAGATGGTGGATTTCATCATCGGCGAGCAGGCGCAGGATGTGTATGCGGTGCACCATCGGTTCGGTGAGATCCCGGACGTGGTGGATACGGTTCACTGCATCTCTGGCTACACCAATCAGGTAGTGTGCAATTATTGGTACACCAAAGCGGCGCTGGGTTACCGCAACGGGCTGCGTATCCGGGTTTATGGCAGCAAAGGATCGGCTGAATGGTTGCAGATGGACCCTGAGCATTTGAAACTCAGTAATATCAACGGCGTCTCCTATGTGATCGACAGAACGCATCCGGATAACCTGATCGCATCTCAGCCACGGTACAACCGGTTTAAAGCCGGCCACCCCGCCGGATTTATTGAAGCGTTTGCCAATTACTACGAGGACATTGCTTCTTATCTGAAAGAAGGCGCGTGCGAGTATGTGTTTGGCGCCGATGTTGCGATGCGCGGTATTCGTTATCTCCAGGCCGCCGCCGCCAGCGCGCATTCTGGCGAGCGAGTAACACTACCGTAAGAACCACATATTACGTCCATATAGTGCTTTTTACGCCATATGGTTGATAGTCTCAGTACAGAAAAACCTTTTTAGAAGGCTATTTATGAAGAATTACATGCATATGAGATCCGCGCATCAATATTATCGCGATGTGTTTAGTCGAGAAATTATGCTTGGTGATGTTGGCGATCTTCCGAAAGATATGGTGATTGATTTAATTGGCAAAAGAAGCTGTAATTTTTATTTGTTGAACAAGAAGTTGGCTGATAGTCCAAGTAATTTGCCTGAAGCGCAGGATAAAGCACTTAGGTTAATGTTGCAGACCATTGCGTTGTCTAATCTGGCATTCGATGATAAATGGGGCGGACAACAAGTTCAGTTACCTCCCGATTATGTAGAGGGTATCGTCAATTCACTTATTGATGTTATCAATCTGGCTCCGAACCTGGAGTATTTGGTCGCATCGATACAAGTTTTATTCCGTGTGGGCGCGGTAGAGCATGCTATTACTTTGATAGAAAGTAACTTTTCGTTATTGGTTGATGTGCCTGTTGTCTTCAAGATTTTATTACTTACCTGTATTCTCGAAGAGAACTATGAGTACGCATTTCTTCTTGTTAAGAAGATGTCTGAAAATTCGTACTTAATCGGCGAAGATCCACTGGCATTGCTGATGATAGTTACGACCGTATTTAAAAATGGTGGTTATCCAAATAGTTATATTGATTTCACATCTCTCATTTCAGAAAAAATTCAATTACCTTATGAGAGTTATAAATGGCTACTACATAAAGACAACAAGAATGATAAGCCTACGGTTTTGGTTTCCTGTGATGTAAAATATTACCATCAGCATGCCATTTATTTGTTATATTCATTATATGAAACAAATAAAGATAGCTTGAATGTTCACATCCATGTTTATGATATCGATGATGAAACATTTAATGACATTAAGGAGAAAAAACGGCAATTCCCAGAGCTGAATATTTCTTGCTCAATGGAGGTCGTTGGGAATGTCCCTGGGGTAAATGTTCACTATGCATCGAGACGGTTTATTTTTGCCAGCTATTTGTTATCTATAAACGAAGGACCATTATTGATTCTGGATGCGGATTGTCTGGTGAGGAAGAACTGGAGCTTAATCGAGCATTCTATTGATTTATCAGGTGATATACTGATTACGAAAGATGATAACTCCCCATTCTGGGAGAAAGTATTCGCAGGCTTTGTCTATCTTAAAGGTGGGGAGCTGTCAACAGCGTTTATTGATAAAGCTGCACGCTTTATCTGGGATAATCTGAACAAAAATAACGTTGTTTGGTTTTTGGATCAGGTCGCGCTTTCTGCCGCGGTGGATGAGATACCCGCTATGCATGATATTTCAAGGATAGACTCGACCTCGGCATGTGACGTCAATCACAGAGAAAACTCATTCGCCTGGGTGGTGACGACTATCAAGGATGCGCAAAATCGCTATTCGGAATATAAAGATTATCTTGTTGAAAAATATGGCAATAAGCTTAATGGCTAAAATTGACTGAGCAGTAGGAATAAGGTGCCAGTGGGATGGTGCCTTATTCCTCAGCCATATTTTATTATGCTGATTATCCGATACGGCGGTTTATCAGCGTAAGCATCTGCAAACAGGCTGATTCTCTTCCGTCGTCATGACTATTATTGTATTAATAGTTTCTTGCATTATCAGTCAATAACTGTACATCACAAAAATGGCTGACTCTGACCGAGGGAAGGTACCCACCTTACGCTATAGCGGCTACAATATTCAGAAATGGGAATCCGGTTGCATATCTGAAAAAAGCCTTTTTTCTACACCTATTCTGCCGATTGCCATAGTATGCTAAACGCATAATGTTGCTGAGCACCTTAATTTTATAGGTATTTATCACTGTGAGCGAACTGTATACCGCTGAAGGCACAATGGATAAAAATTCATTATGGAAGCGCTATGTTCCCCTGGTGCGCCATGAAGCCTTACGCTTACAGGTTCGTCTTCCGGCAAGCGTCGAGCTCGATGATCTCCTGCAAGCGGGGGGCATTGGGCTGCTCAGTGCCGTAGAACGTTATGATTCGTTGCAGGGCACGGCATTCACCACCTATGCCGTGCAACGTATTCGTGGCGCGATGCTGGATGAGCTGCGCAGCCGGGACTGGGCGCCGCGCAGTGTCAGGCGTAACGCCCGGGAAGTCGCTCAGGCAATGCAACAGGCTGAACAGTCACTCGGCCGGGCTCCTACCGAACAGGAAGTAGCCCAAACCCTGAATATCTCGCTGGAGGAGTATCGCCAGATTCTTCTGGATACCAACAATAGCCAGTTGTTTTCTTACGATGAGTGGCGGGAAGAGCATGGGGATAGCGCTGAGGCGTTACTGGAAGGAAATGAAGAAGCCAATCCGTTAAATCAACTGATGGACGTGAATTTACGCCAGCGAGTGATGGACGCGATTGAGAGCCTACCAGAGCGAGAGAAAATGGTGTTGACCCTCTATTACCAGGAAGAACTGAACCTAAAGGAGATTGGGGCGGTTCTGGAAGTCGGGGAGTCGCGCGTTAGTCAGTTGCATAGCCAGGCGATAAAGCGTCTGCGTGCGAAATTAATGAGTGACGTTTAATTTTGGAGCGCGCAGATATGTAGTTGTACCCACACTACTGTCAGGAATGGACTCATGCCTCAAGCAACCAGGAAGAAGCAGCTTCTGAGCCGTTATTTGAAAGACTTCAAACACAGGCAAACACACTGCGCCAATTGTGCCAAGGAACTGGATCGTGTTTCGCTGGTATTTCGCGATCAGCTCATCAATAAAAAGTCGATAGCCATGATGGATCGGCTGATTGACAACACTATCTGGGAATCTGTGCAGGAAGAACTCATCCCCTTATGTCGTTTCTGCAGTGAAGTTTCCTGCAATACACACGCCAATTATTTCGATATCAAAGCGTTCACGCAGTATCTGATCGAACAGACTGAGGTGCGCCACAGCACGATGCGGGAATATGTCATCCGCTTGCGGCGTCTTGATGAATTGCTGCTGTCGAAGAATTACCCGCAGGAGAGCTTCTCCTCGGATGGCAATATTCAACAGCGTATTTGCGATTATTTGCCTGATATCGAGCAGAATACATACCGCAGCGCTCTGCGGAAGTACGATCAATATCTGCACTGGCAGAAGCATTACTAACCTTCGCATTCCTCCGCTGACCGGCGGAGGAAATCCAGCTCATAGTTTTATGTTATGGTGATGTGAAAATACTTGCCATACCGGGGCAAAATATAGCACTGTCATCTTAATGACATCTGTGGGCGGTAATTTCATCCTCAGATGTCAGGTGCCTGATACGGTCAATCATTATTCACCCGAATAGTTATTGTCACAGTGAGGAGCGCGAATGGTAGAGTCCTTCCCTGGACGGAATAGTCAGCAAATTCGCCCGTATTTACCGCTTCATCGATGCGGAGGATCTCCCTCCCGCTTCATTTTCTCACTGTCCCCTGGTTGTTGCGATATGGTCCCTGGAGTGATTCCCGCTCCATTCTTCAAAGCCGATGCCGAACGCGCCGTCATGCCACTAAAGGCGACAGCGCCAACTTCGCATCGGCTTTTTTCATTCCACCTGCGTTACGGCTTAATAAGGAAGCCAAACCTCATTTGTGAACAAAACACCGTCGACCCAGGGTCGTACGGTCAATGAAACAAACTGTAAGGTGCCACTATGGGAAGACAAAAAGCAGTGATCAAAGCGCGTCGTGAAGCCAAACGTGTTATCAGACGCGAATCGCGCAGTCATCGTCAGCGTGAAGAAGATTCGGTCACTTCTCTGGTTCAGTTGGGCGGCATTGAAGCTATCGGTATGGCGCGTGAAAGCCGCGACAACTCAATGATTGAGGCCCGAACCCCAGCTCAGGAACACTACTTGTCTGCAATAGAAAATAAACAGTTAATCTTTGCCACCGGTGAGGCGGGTTGTGGCAAAACGTTTCTCAGTGCGGCCAAAGCGGCCGAAGCACTGCTTCATAAAGAGGTTGAACGTATTATTGTTACGCGGCCGGTATTACAGGCGGAGGAAGACCTCGGCTTCCTGCCGGGCGACATCGCGGAGAAATTCGCTCCTTATTTTCGGCCGGTTTATGACGTGCTGCAGCGTCGGCTCGGCTCTTCCTTCTTGCAGTACTGCCTGCGGCCGGAAATCGCCAAGGTAGAGATCTCGCCATTCGCCTATATGCGCGGGCGGACGTTCGAAAACGCAGTGGTGATTCTGGATGAAGCGCAGAACGTTACCGTCAATCAGATGAAGATGTTCCTGACGCGTCTGGGCGAGAATGTCACGGTGATTGTCAATGGCGATATTACGCAGTGCGACTTGCCTGCCGGCGTGAAATCGGGCCTGCGCGACGCGCTGGAGCGATTTACGGAAGATGGCATGGTGGGGATTGTCACCTTTAGCAAAGAGGACTGCGTCCGTTCCGAGCTGTGTCAGCGTACGCTGGTGGCGTACTCCTGAGCGGTTTTCCCCAAATAGCAACAGGGCTGCTTTCGCAGCCCTGCTTTCAGAGAGAATGATGCTATTTTTGATTATTGACGTATAAGTTGAATATCATCTCTTATTTGATATTTTTGTGCGTTGATTAGTTTTTAGGGGTTAAAAGCAAAAAGCGCATCAGGCAAGGTCTCGCCTCAGATGTTAGCAATAAGCGGTTGTCATCAGTAAAGTCGCGTAGGATGTCCAGATGAACAGTGGGACGTTCGACACGATCCAATACATTGATATTGAAATATTGATCAAGAATATGTAGCAGGTCTCGATACTTACCGAGAAAACCTTCTATCCAGTTGTGAACTTCAATGATAATTGTTGCGCCTTGTATTTTTTCTATGAATGCCTCATTTAGCACATCAAATTCAGCACCTTCAATATCAATCAGCATCAGAGCTTTATGGAAATCAACATGTTGAATCAGTGATAAGTTATTTGAATTGGCTTCTCCGAATATCTGCAGTTCTCCGATCGCACCATTTCTGCGCCAATTTTCTGCAATGACTTCTTGCCCATGTTTGTTCTGCTCAAAGCAGATAGCATGGCGTACTTTTTTGCTCAAAAGCATTCCACAGGCATAGTAGCCATCCGCTGCCCCAATATCGATAAATGTATCAAATTGGTTGGATTCGGTATGACAGATAAAATCCAGGATTTCCTTCTCATAAAGGCCAAGCAGCATTGACCCTAAATCCGATTTTCCCCACCAGGTATCCTGGGTTAGTAATAAATTTTTAAAGGGGCCGAAAGCTACTTTTCCCTGGAGTCGTTGAAAAAGCTCCAGCGAGACGCGTTGACGCCGTTGATGCACATTTTCAGTGCGCCACATCAATTTATCTTCTTCCGTAGCATTTTTTTGTCTTTCCAGCATTGGCGCGAAATAAATCTCTTCATTTTCAATAAAATGCTGAATATTCACTGATTTATGCCTCTTAGGGTTAACATGATCTTTTGTAAAGTGCAGAACTTGGCTCCTATCATACTTGTCTCCGATAGTGACCCGGAATCCTTAAAACTGACGATACCGTCTTTACTCCGGGTATGCTATTAATATTTGAAACTATATATCAATCAGCTAGTTGGAATCATGAGCTGTATAAATATTGGCTCACACAGTACGCTGAATGGTTATTGCATAATAGCGCTGCGCTTGTCTTTGTCTTTTCGCCCCGATACTGATGTTCAGCGTCCTTATGTCTCATTTAGTCATACTATTGATTCATAATATGAGGCTGCTCGCCGTTACAAAAGATATCAACGTCAAGGATATAAGAATCAGTACGCCCAGTCGCTCGGATACTTCGGCAACGGAATAGCCGCGCTCCGTGATTTGACGGACGGCCTCTTCCTTAAATTCAGGTGTAAATCGTGGTGTGCCCATATGCTCCTCCTATGCTCAAACTATAGGGCAGGTTCGTCTACCGGAGCGGGGTCAGTTCAAACTATAGGGCAGGTTCGTCTACCGGAGCGGGGTCAGTTCAAACTGTAGGGCAGGATCGTCTACCGGTGTGGGGGCAGTCCAGTATAAGGAATGTGTAAGACAAATGTGGAGCGTCGCACGCATTATGGCTTTGTTAGTGGTGTCATATATTGTTGAAGGTGTTGTGTGATAGCCGCTGTTGGCGATAGCACATAAATTAGAGAAGGTGACGCTTGTCGGTTATTGCTGAGTGACAGAGCTCGTATGATGAGCAGACCCAGAAAATTGGTGAATCATGTTTAACATGGCGGCACGAGCTCTGAAAATGGACGAGAATGGTGCGTTCGCGACCTCCGGTTGTTAATAGCATGGGTCTGTCAATGCACTAAGGGCTGCGAAAGCAGCCCTGTTGTTAGGTGCGAAACCGATCAGTGATGGCCGAGGCGTAATGGCTGTATGTCGTTCATGGCATATGAGTCGGTAAAATGGCCGTTCCCCTGCAGTTTGAAGGCCTCCACCGACTGGCGCAATTTGGTTGCCTGCTCGTTGAGTGAGTCCGCTGCGGATGAGGCTTGCTCCACCATGGCGGCATTCTGCTGTGTAACTGCCTCCATCTGGTTGATGGCGGTGTTAATCTGGGATATGCCGCGACTTTGTTCTTCCGACGCCAGCGACACTTCATTGACCAGGCTGGACACGTTCTGAATTACGCCTTTCACGTTATTGATGGAATCACGGACTTCGTCAGCCTGCACCGCACCATGCTGTACGGCGGCAATCGCACTGTCGATCAGCGTCTTGATCTCTTTGGCGGCGGATGAGGAACGCTGGGACAGCGTGCGGACCTCGCCGGCCACCACCGCGAAACCACGCCCATGTTCACCTGCCCGTGCGGCTTCCACAGCGGCATTCAGCGCCAGGATATTGGTCTGGAAGGCGATACCCTCAATGAGATTGGTGATATCGGCTACTTTTGCGGACCCGTTGGCGATCTCTTCCATCGCGCGCATCATACGCTGCACCGCTTCATCGCCATGTTGGACCGCAACGCTCGCTTGCTGACCCAGCCGATTGGCCTGGGCGGTATTGTCGACATTACTTTCGATGGTGGATGAGATTTCATGCATACTGGCGGCGGTCTGTGCCAGCGAAGAGGCCTGTTCTTCCGTTCTGGCGGAAAGGTCTTCGTTGGCGGCGGCGATTTCACCGGATGCCGTTGAAACGCTTTCACTGGCGGAACGCACGTTAGCCAGAACGGTGGCGAACCGCTGAATCAGGTTGTTAAAGGCGCTGGCGGTCTGGCCGATTTCATCGTTCTTTCTGGTGTCGGCCTGCAGGGTTAAATCCAGATTTTCACTAACGGTGAGCAGCGTCTGACGCAGGGCGTTCAGGCTGGCGCGCACATAGCTGATAATCACCGTGGACAAGGTGCCGGCGGCGAGCAGGGCAACCACAATCAACCCGACCAGCCCGAAGAACGCCTGTTTGAAACTGGTGGTATTTTGCTCCTGCAGTCCGCCGGCCAGACCGACGTTGTAGTTGTACTGATCCTGAAAGCCTTTTACCAGTTTCTCCTGAGCCAGCGTGACATAGCCCTGAGAGGCAAAGGCCTTCTCTGCGGCCTGAGTATCGGTTTGGGACTGCTGAAAAAGCTTATCTTTAGCGGCACGGAAGTCGCTCAGATATTGCAGATTATCATTAGCCATCTGCGCATCTTTGTTGTCAGAGACCAGATCCTTTTTATACGTGGCATTCAGTTTTTCAACGCTGCTCAGCGAGTCATCAAGCGCTCGTTTTAAGGTATTGCGCTGTTGCTCTTCCCGGGTAAGAAAAATAAGCGCCAGATCGCTACGTGCATCGTTTAATGCATTATTCGATTTCACCAAATTATCAAGGCTGGGTAATGTGTTAGTCATCACATATTCCAGACGATCTTTTGACTGGCTAAGTGAATGAAGACCGAAACCACCTACGCTAATCAGCGCCAGGGAAAATATACTGATTGCGATAGCTAATTTTTTCACAATGGTCATGTTGAAATGCTCCGCCAGAAATGAGGATGGAGGTAAAAAAGTATAATTATCTTACCGCGCTGAATTTATTTTATTTAGATTAAGTGAACATTAATGACAATAAAAAATCGATTTTTATTTAGGTTTCCATGGAAAATATAAGCTGGATGATTAATAGTTTGATTTGTTATTTGGTTCTTATATCAACGAGTTGTTTAATGTTGGGATAATATGATTGCAGTATTCTAAAGAGGGCAGTGTTAAAGAGAATGCATGGAACAGATTGTCATGTAAAGGAAAGTTAATATTTTTTGCTTTTAACAAATGGTTTTTCTTTTCTGTGAACATCTACCGTTGCGATGCTGTCTGGCAACGGGCCATCTTTGTCGACTTCGGCATGGATTCTCGTCGAGCCCGAACGCGGGTAAAAACTCAGACATGGTTTGGGAAGGGAAGTCGGTTCGGTTGGGATAGATTTGCGCGCAGCGCTCGCCATACTGGTCGTCTACGGCGGTCCAAAACGGCGGGCCGTTTTGTCGAATCCTGTCGCGGGTTCTCATCCGTCCCATCAGCGGTTAAAAAACAAAAACCCCAGACTTGCGTCTGGGGTTTTTGTTTTTAATCTGGCGGTGAGGGAGGGATTCGAACCCTCGATACGTTTTCACGTATACACACTTTCCAGGCGTGCTCCTTCAGCCACTCGGACACCTCACCGGATCGTCGCCGTCAGGGGCAACGGGGCGCTACTATAGGGAGTCACCCTGTTATGGTCAAGCAGTATTTCAGGCTTTTGAAACGTCTGGCTAACTGTTGTTCGACCTGAACGGAAGCACGCCAAATAACCGATAAAAAAAGACCACCGCCGGGGCGGTGGTCAGAATAACGCTACCCGGCGGAATTAGTTCAGCAGGGATTTGATGTAGCTGGTCAGTTCAGCGTTGGTGCTGTTAGCGAAGAAATATTCCTGGAATTTCGGACCGGCAATAGCGCCTTTGACCAGATCCTGATCCAGACCTTTCAGAATGGTGATCAGGTCGCGGTAGGTCACCTCTTTAACGGCATCCAGGATTTTCTTGTTACGCTGCTGCGGAACTACGCGATCGCTTGGGTAGCCGCGGCCGCCTTCTTCTTTGAACAACTGAGTGAACAGGTTTTCCAGGTTCAGCTCGGCGCCCCAGCCAAAGCCTTTGGCGTAAGGCAGAGAAACCGCGTTACCGTTGTTGATCTGGGAGAACAGGTAAGCGTCAGACGGGTCAACAACCAGACCACAGATCACACCCGGGAAA
The DNA here is from genome assembly GCF_003049805.1 of Dickeya sp. Secpp 1600. Lineage (NCBI taxonomy): Bacteria > Pseudomonadati > Pseudomonadota > Gammaproteobacteria > Enterobacterales > Pectobacteriaceae > Dickeya > Dickeya sp. Secpp 1600. Next base: position 3,224,973 of record NZ_CP023484.1, on the reverse strand, counting down.
GAGTTACAGGCCAGCATGGCGCCCTGACCGGTACCACAACCCGTGACCACGAAATCAGCGGCACCGGAGTTCAGCAGGATGGCAGCCAGGATACCGTTCTGGATGTAGGTCAGCTGTGCAGCATCTTCAACAGCATATTGACCGTAGTTGTATACGGTGTGACCCTGCGGCTCAACGGCTTTGGACAGGGCTGCGGCGATAATCGCGTTCTTTGCGGCCTGGCTGTTCTCGTTAATCAGTGCAATTTTCATGTTCGTTCCTTTATATGTGCGGACAACTACATTTTTTAAAACACTATTTCATTTCGATGGCCCAGTATACCTTGCTCGCCAGAAACCGCAAACCACCAGAAACCGGAATTGATCGCAAAAACGTGAGCTGATCGATCTCTCGCGGTTGTCGTCGTTCCTGCGATTTGTGGGGCGGATTTATTTTTGATTGATCGTTCAATTAAAAAAAGTTTCAATGAACCCTTTATAACCAGACAACAATTCGGCTGACGCAGCCGTAATACGTCCGCCGCAGGAGGTGTTTATGCCCAAAGTCGGGATGCAACCGATCAGGCGACAGCAATTGATCGACGCCACATTGATGGCGATTGACGAAGTGGGACTGCATGAGGCGTCCATTGCGCAGATTGCCCGACGAGCGGGCGTTTCTAACGGCATCATCAGCCACTATTTTCAGGACAAAAATGGCCTGCTTGACGCCACCATGCGTTACCTGTTGCGTCTGCTGGGCACCGCCGTCAGGACGCGTCTGGCCGCGCTGACGTCAGACGACCCCAGGTTACGGTTACAGGCGATGGTGGCAGGGAATTTCGATGCGAGCCAAACCAGCGCCGCAGCGATGAAAACCTGGCTGGCCTTTTGGGCCAGCAGCATGCATTCCCCCAACCTTTACCGACTGCAGCGCGTCAGCAGCCGCCGGCTTTATTCCAACCTGTGCGTCGAATTTCGTCGCTGTTTACCGCGTGAAGAGGCGCGCCGCGCGGCAAGAGGTTTGGCGGGGCTAATTGACGGATTGTGGCTGCGCAGCGCGCTGAACGACAAGGAGGGGAACCGGGAGGAGTCTCTGGCGGTTGCCTGCCACTTTATCGACTGTCTGCTGAGGACAGCGCCCTGCGCCACACCTGAACAGGAGAACTGATCATGTCACGTTATGGTTTACAGCCGCTGTTTATCCACGGCGAACGGGTCAACAGCGACGGTAACGACAGCTTTCCTGCCGTTAATCCGGCGACGGGCGAAGTCATCGCCCAGCTACAGGAAGCCACGGTCGGCGATATCGAACGGGCGGTCGCGTCTGCGCAGCATGGGCAACGCGTATGGGCTGCGATGACGACGATACAACGGGCGCGGGTGTTGCAGCGCACCGTGGCGATACTTCGCGAACGCAATGACGAGCTGGCATTGATGGAAACCCATGATACCGGCAAACCGTTGGCGGAAACCCGAGCAGTGGACATCGCCACCGGGGCTGATGTGCTGGAGTATTACGCCGGGCTGGCACCATCGCTGGAAGGGCAGCAGATCCCGCTGCGCGATCTGTCCTTTGTCTATACCCGGCGAGAGCCGTTGGGCGTGGTGGCGGCGATTGGCGCCTGGAATTACCCGATTCAGATTGCGCTCTGGAAATCCGCCCCTGCGCTGGCGGCGGGCAACGCCATGATCTTTAAACCCAGCGAACTGACCTCGCTGACAACCTTGCAACTGGCGGAGATCTATCATGAGGCGGGGCTGCCGGCGGGCGTATTCAATGTACTGACCGGTAGCGGCAAGCGCGTTGGTCAGGCGCTGACGCGTCATCCCGGCATCGCCAAAGTGTCTTTTACCGGCGGTGTGGTGAGCGGCAAAACGGTGATGGCGAATGCCGCTGAGTCCAGCCTTAAAGCGGTGACGATGGAACTGGGCGGCAAATCGCCGCTGATTATTTTTGATGACGCCGATTTGGATCGGGCCGCCGATATCGCCATGGCGGCCAACTTTTTCAGTAGCGGCCAGGTGTGTACCAATGGTACGCGGGTATTTATCCCGGCTGCGCTGAAGCGGGCTTTTGAGCACAAAATTCTTGAGCGCGTGGCTCGTATCCGCATGGGCGACCCGACCGACCTAACGGTGAATTTTGGTCCGCTGGTGAGCGTTGCCCACCGGGAGTCAGTGCTGCGTTACATCGAACTCGGCAAGACACAAGGCGCCAGATTGTTGACCGGAGGCGATGTGCCTGAAGGCGACGCATTCGCTCGCGGCGCCTGGGTGGCTCCCACGGTATTCACCGATTGCCGGGATGACATGACCATCGTGCGCGAAGAGATTTTCGGGCCGGTGATGAGCATCCTCACATACGGCGATGAAGAAGAGGTGATTCGGCGCGCCAACGCTACCGATTATGGATTGGCGGCTGGCGTGGTGACGCGCGATATCAGCCGGGCGCATCGGGTTATCCATCAGTTGCAGGCCGGAATCGGCTGGATCAACACCTGGGGCGAATCGCCGGCGCAGATGCCGGTTGGCGGTTACAAGCACTCGGGCATCGGACGTGAAAACGGCATCGTCACGTTGCAAAGTTACACCCAAACCAAATCCATTCAGGTCGAACTGGGAGATTTCAATCCGATTTTTTAATGCTGACGGAGAATGACATGGATTATGACTACATCATTATTGGCGCCGGCTCTGCCGGCAACGTGCTGGCCGCCCGGTTGACGGAAGACCCGGATGTCAGTGTTTTGCTGCTGGAGGCGGGCGGCCCCGATTACCGGCTGGATTTTCGAACTCAGATGCCAGCCGCACTGGCCTGGCCGTTACAAGGGCGGCGCTACAACTGGGCGTATGAAACCGATCCTGAGCCGTATATGGATAACCGGCGGATGGAGTGCGGGCGCGGTAAAGGATTGGGCGGATCGTCGCTGATCAACGGCATGTGCTACATCCGCGGCAACGCTATGGATTTTGAACACTGGGCGTGCTTGCCCGGCCTGGCAGACTGGCGCTATCGCGACTGCCTGCCGTATTTTCGCCTGGCGGAACGGCGCGATAGCGGCGCTGATGCATATCACGGCGATCAGGGACCGGTGTGTGTGACGACACCCAAAGCGGGAAACAACGAGCTTTTTCATGCGATGGTCGCCGCAGGCGTACAGGCGGGTTATCCGCGTACGGATGACCTGAACGGCTATCAGCAGGAAGGGTTTGGCCCCATGGATCGCACGGTAACCCCCGACGGACGCCGGGCCAGCACCGCCCGCGGTTATCTGGACATGGCGCGGGGGCGAGCGAATCTGACCATCGTGACCCATGCGCTGACCGATCGCCTCCTGTTCGACGGCAAGCGGGCGATCGGCGTCAGCTATCTGCGTGGCGACAGCAATCAGCCGCAGCAGGTTTTCGCCCGGCGTGAAGTCCTGCTGTGCGCGGGAGCGATTGCATCGCCGCAGATATTGCAGCGCTCCGGCGTCGGCCCGGCGGATTTGTTGCGCAGTCTGGATATTCCGCTGGTGCAGCATTTGCCGGGGGTGGGGCAGAATCTGCAGGATCATCTGGAAATGTATCTGCAGTACCGCTGTAAACAGCCGGTTTCGCTTTATCCGGCGCTGAAGTGGATCAATCAGCCGAAGATTGGCGCCGAATGGTTGTTTTTCGGTACCGGTATCGGCGCCAGCAATCAGTTTGAAGCCGGTGGGTTTATTCGCAGCAGCGAAGCATTTGACTGGCCTAACCTGCAATTCCACTTTTTACCGGTGGCGATCAATTACAACGGCTCTCAGGCCGTGCGTGAACACGGTTTTCAGGCGCATGTCGGATCGATGCGTTCGCCAAGCCGCGGCCGTGTCCATCTGCGATCCGGCGATCCGCGTCAACACCCGAGTATTCTGTTCAACTATATGTCGACTGAACAGGACTGGCAGGAGTTTCGCGCGGCGATTCGCATTACCCGGGAAATCATATCGCAGCCGGCGTTGGATCGTTATCGGGGGGCAGAAATCAGTCCGGGGCCGCAGGCGCAGAGTGACAACGAGCTGGATGCGTTTATTCGCCGGCAGGCGGAAACCGCCTACCATCCTTGCGGTTCCTGCAAGATGGGGCAGGATGCGATGGCGGTGGTGGACGGTCAGGGGCAGGTGCACGGGCTTTCCGGATTGCGGGTGGTGGATGCGTCGATCATGCCGCAGATTATTACCGGTAACCTCAACGCCACCACGATCATGATGGCGGAGAAAATCGCCGATCGGATTCGCGGACGTACGCCGTTACCACCCAGCGAGGCGGATTTTTATGTCGCGAGCTCCGTGTCGGCTCATCCGGAATGAACCCTCAACAGCAATATACGCCATGCGGCACGTTGTCATATGACGAGTAGCCGTGCAGGGAAATCGCAGATAAAAAACGGCGGTAAGAGAGTGTGTTGAAGGGAAGGGATAACCTGTGTCGGCATTGCCCTTCATAGCAAAACGCGGCGTTAGCGCCGCGTTTTATCTGCTGTCAGAAGGTGCTGGTATCTTTGAACAGACCCACTTTCAGGTCGGTTGCGGTGTAGATGAGACGACCGTCGACCAGAACTTCACCATCTGCGATGCCCATGATCAGCTTACGGTTGATAACGCGTTTAAAGTGAATGCGATAAGTCACTTTTTTCGCCTCCGGCAGTACCTGACCGGTGAATTTCACTTCGCCCACGCCCAGTGCGCGGCCTTTTCCTTCGCCGCCCAGCCAGCCGAGATAGAAGCCTACCAATTGCCACATGGCATCCAGACCCAGGCAGCCTGGCATCACCGGATCGCCGATGAAGTGGCAACCGAAGAACCACAGATCCGGACGGATATCCAGTTCTGCTTCCACATAGCCTTTTCCATGCAGACCACCTTCTTCGGTCATCGAGATGACACGATCCATCATCAGCATGTTGCCGGCCGGCAGTTGTGGTCCCTGCGGACCAAACAGTTCACCGCGTCCGCTGGCGAAAAGGTCTTCTTTGGAATAGGAATCGCGTTTGTCTACCATGTTTCTATAAGCCCTGTTTTTGTGGAGCACGCAGGTTAGCGTACAGATGTACGCTGAGCAAGTCTGTTGCTTCTGGACCAACCAGTTTCCTCAACGGAAAAACCACGGGAAGCGGCGGCGTTCCGGAGGCGCCAACTGCGCGATCCGCTCGCGGATCGCCGCCAGCAGACTGGGCTGCCGATCGTCATCATACGGCATCTGGGTCAACAGCATCAGCGCTTCGGCCACCGAATCCACGATGTAGATATGGAATTGCCCTTCACGCACGGCGTCGACCACTTCCGGCTGCAGACACAGATGACGCTGATTGGTCGCTGGAATAATTACGCCCTGTTTGCCGGTCAGACCACGACGCTGGCATACTTCGAAAAAGCCTTCGATTTTTTCGTTGACGCCGCCGATCGGTTGCACATGCCCAAACTGGTCGACAGAGCCGGTGACGGCCAACTGTTGATTGATGGGGAGCAGCGACAGGGCGCTGACCAGCGCGCTGAGCTCAGCCAGCGAGGCGCTGTCGCCATCGACTTCACTGTAGGACTGTTCAAACACGATCGATGCGGAAAACGGCAACTGCTGTTCCAGTTCCAGTTCGGAAATCAGGAATGCCTGCATAATCATCATGCCTTTGGCGTGCAGGTTGCCGCCCAGCTCAGCCTTGCGCTCGACGTCGGTCAGCTCGCCGTCGCCCGGGTGCACCACGCAGCTGATGCGGGTCGGTTCGCCAAACATCAGCGGATAACCGGGATACTCCAGCACTGATAACCCATTAACCTGACCGATCATGTCGCCTTCGGTTTCGATCAGGATCTGACCAAGCTCGATTTCGTCCTGCATACGTTCGGACAGGTAACCTTCACGCCAGCGACGCGCGGTAACGGCATCAATAATAGCCTGCCCGGTGATGTCTTCCTGACGGGCATAGAGCGCGGCGTGTTTGAGCTGATGGAGCAGCCACTGCGGGCACAAGGGGACATTGCCCTGATCGCCGCTATAGCGCACCGCCAGCGTAAACAGTTCCGGCCAGGCATCGGCGGCCAGCAGCGGCAACTGGTTTTCCAGGCATAACGCATTGATGTAGGAACACCAGTGCACCATGTCTTCGGGTTCGATCAACTGCAACTGTGATTCAAATTCGCCATAAATCGCCAGTTCGCCCAGCTCCGGCTCCATCTCATGGATATCGCCCAGGCTTTCACGATCGCCAAGCACGATCAGACGCAAATCGACCGGCATCGGCGGAATCTCTACTGGCAAGGGCCGCCGTTCGTCGGGAGACAGCCAGTGGTACTGACCGTCAATGATGATCTGCTTGAGCCGCAGCCACATCAGCGGCTGCGCCAGTAATGTTCGGGCGGACAGAATCAGCGTACCGCCGTTGACGCGATGGAGCAGGCCGGGCTGCAGGCTGATATCGTCTTTGTACACCCGCACACAGCCAAACAGCTGTTCCGGCTCGATCCACTCCTGATAGCCGCAGCGCAGGGTGGCCGCAAAATTGTCATCCGGATATTGGGCTGGCTGGATACTGATTTGACGACCGTCGATCTGATAACGGTTACCATGCAGCGTTTCCGATTGTCGGGCCGGTAGATGAGCGATGGCATTGGCAATCAGTGCCAGATAAGCGTTGTTCTCCTGTGCCTTCAACAACATGAATCGGGAAGGCGAGCGGGGATGGCAGAAAATCGTCAGCGCATCGGCCAGGCGCGGCTGTACCGCTGAGAACTCGGCGGGGGCAAGTTGGGCTGCCTGGGAGAATAATGTCTGATATGGCGTATGATCGGGCAGCAGTTGCTGCCATTCGAGTCGGTTACTGGTCAAAGTATCTGCTGTAATCGTTTAAAGGAAAACCGTAATTATACAAGAATTCTTGGGGCTGCATATGCACTGAGTCCGGAGATGCGAACAAGAGAACATCCACAGGCGAATTTTTGGACGAAAAATAGTCAGCAAGGCATTGCCTGAAACGGGAATATCGGGCAACAATGGGGACAAGTTCAGGCACGTTACACGGTCACTAAAGAATAATGTATGAAATATCAACAACTAAAAAATCTTGAGTGCGGCTGGAAGTGGAAGTACCTGGTCAAAAAACATCGCGAAGGCGAGCCAGTCACGCGCTTTATCGAGCAAAGCGCGGCCGATGAAGCCGTAGATCGATTGCTGAAAATGGAAAGCCAGCCAGTACTGGTGCTGGAGTGGATTGCGCAGTGCATGAATCCGGCTCTGGAAAACCGCATGAAACAGACGATCCGCGCCCGGCGCAAACGGCACTTCAACGCCGAGCACCAGCATACCCGCAAGAAATCCATCGATCTTGAATATCTGGTCTGGCAGCGTCTGGCGGCGCTGGCGCAGCGCCGCGGCGTTACCCTGTCGGAGACGATCGTGCAGTTGATCGAAGACGCAGAGCATAAAGAGAAATATGCCAGCCAGATGTCGCTGCTCAGACAGGATCTGCAAGCGATGCTGAACCAGCCGCCGGAAAACGAATAGCCTGATTAATGTATGCCAGCGACAGAAAACGGTCTGACTGTTAAACAGAACAGACATCAGCGCTGGCGAATCCTCATTTTCCGTACGACCCGCATTTTGAACCGGGCAGCAAATATCATGTCTGCTAATTCATTAAGTGATAATAATTAAAAAAATGAAAAAACGATCACCACTGGAAAACTTAATGGCCAGGTGACGCCGATTAATATTGAGGCCAGAAAGCGCATGGTCAGAGAATTATCTTTGCTCATAAAAAAAGTAAATAGCATCGAGACCGAAAGGCCCAGGAAATAGAGGGTTCTGATCATTTCCCACAGGTGATGGTGTGACACATTTACTTCCTTATGGTTACAGGGGCGCGTATTCTATGCTGTTAAAACTTTTCGATCAATCGATTAACCTGCCTGATGCCCGGATGCGCCCGCGGATGGACAACCCCCGCTACGCGGCCGCTGGCGGAGCGCTTTGGTTCGCCTCAACGTACCGGTGAGCCGTCATCTGTCGGCTGATGCGTCGGTAAAATGTTAACAACGTGGTATCGCGTTGTTGGCGCCGTCGGTCAGCCGTGCATTCGTTGTAATAATATTACGCGCAGTCTCTATTTATTTTTGACGGACGTGTCAAAGAATACAGATCCGGAAGAATCCGAACCTCAATTGATAATTTTTTCAGCGGCTATTTATTTACAGGTGGAACGGATAGCTGAAAATGTTAAATCTATCCGGCGCAGACAGCCGATATGACAAAGATAAAACGCCGGATGAAAAATGTGAGATAAAACTGCGATCTATATCACATCAAAAGTATGCTTGTTTATATTTTTTTGTGGTTTTCATGACATTTATATTAATTTTTTGTTTCAGTATGGACTTTATCAGGAGACTGGCATAGTTTGAGATTTTCTCCTGCCATAAAGGTAATGAAATGAGTGAGATATCAAGTCTGTCACTGAAAATCCCGTTGGATCTGAAAGAAAAGATCAAAGCGGCTGCGCTGGAAAACGAGGTCTCGATCAGTGCTGAGGTCAGTGCTCGTTTGCTGAAAAGTTTTGATATCGAAGACCATGCCCATGACGCTGATGAGGCAGAGATCGTTGATAGTCAGAATACGGAAGAGATCGTGGAGCAACCGCTGACGGCGAAGGAAATCAAAAAACTTCGTCAGCTGCTGAAAGGCAAAGGCACTTCCAGGAAGAAGTAATTCCGGCTTTCGCATGCTGTATCCATCGCAGGGATACAGCATTCATCCCACCTTCATGCTGTTCTTCCTCATTTCCCCATTTTTTCTTTTGGCTCGCGTATAGCGGACGTCAGGGGCGAACGCGCCTGTGGCAACGTGGATGATATCTGTACGTGACAAGGCGCGGGCGACGATTTCAGATAATCTGGCGGAACTCTTACGGTATTCTACTTACTTAACCTCAAAGGGACGGTAAATGGAGAGAACGTGGCAATTCCCGGTCGATAATCGTTAAAAACCGGGTAAGAATCATCGAGCGTAATAGCGAGGAATAACCATTAAGCAGGTAAGACGAAAGGTATCTGAATGAAATAAGATTCACTTTTCTGTTAGAACATTACTCTGAAAGCGTAAATATTCGGCTGGTTTTACCAAAATTTGTCGAGTATTTTTCTGTTCTATCGTAGACTGACGCCAATTTCAGAAGAAAAATTTTGGGCGTAATGATATTTCTTGTATGGAAAGTCACGTGAGTTATCGCGTGACGAGGTAGAAATTTCTGTAAGATTTTTTTTGTATTAACAACAACGCACTTATCATTCCTTTTATAATGTGAAACAATCCGCTATCAGCGTGGTCTTAGACAAGGTGATTGCGCTGATAATGGGGATGGCAGGATGCCGCATCCGATTATTGTTAATCAATAGCCGGAATAAATAACCGTGCCGCGGTTTAGGTTTTGGCCTGAACCGTGGCATGGTTACTTCACCTGCTGATTCATGGCGGGAATTGATGATCACGGAGGATAAAATGATTCCCAGGACTGGAATAACACGTTGGCGTGTTCATTGCGCCGACTGGATTGGTTCGACTTTCACCCATACCGGGTTCCATCATTCAGACTCTACTGCATGGCGTGCAGGTAAGAGCTCTGTGCTGTTACCTCACCCCGTTTCTCTGCTGCCCGGGCAGCGATGGCTTGCCGATGGTTCATCTTGCAATGGAATGACTTTCTTAAGGTATGGAGCCTGGTAAATATAAATTATTTGCCACTTGATTTTTAATTGGATTGTAACCGAAAGGATTTTATTAAAGGGGCTTGCAATGAATTTTTCTAATTTAAAAATAGGCTATAGACTGGCAATCGGATTTTCATTTCTTATCATTATGCTACTGATCGCAGGGGCGGTGGCATTAAGTAATCTGAGCGATTTTAACCGTAAGATGGATTATACCGTTTCCGAACTTTATCCGATGACGGCAAAAGGAAATAAACTGATCGATGAGCTGAATAATGCCCTATTGGGACAGCAACTCATATTGATGCTGGATTCTAATGAGGATATTAAACGCAAGAATGAAGAAACCAAGGGACATTCTGCGGAGATTACGGCCTTGCTGGCCGATTTAAGCAAAAATGTCAAAGATGCTCGCTCAGCCAGTCTGCTAAGTGATATTCAACAGATTCGTAGTGAATATAGCGTATCGGGAAATAAGCTGATGGATCTGGCCAGCCGCGGCAATAAGCAAGACGCGGTGGCAGAATTGATTAATGTCTCTCTGACGTTGCAACAAAAATATAAGGACAAGGTAGCCGAGTTCATTGACTATCAGGATGATCTGATGATGAACGCGCGGGAAGCGGTGCAAAAGAGCTATACCGATATTCGCATGGTCTTGTGGCTGGTTTTTATTATTAGCATCGTAGCCGGAGGGCTGATCGCCTGGTGGATCACCCGTAGTGTGACGCAGCCGCTGCAGGAGGCGTTAACGCTGGCGGAAAAGGTCGCGAAAGGCGATTTGACTACCGAAGCCTCTGCCTGTGCGCAGGATGAAACCGGCAAGTTGTTGCATGCGCTGTATGAAATGAATGACAGCCTGCGTAACATTGTCAGTCAGGTGCGTGATGGCGCGGAAACCATTTCTTCCGCCGCATCGCAGATTGCCGCCGGCAATCAGGATCTGTCCGCTCGTACCGAAGAACAGGCCAGTTCTCTGGAACAGACCGCCGCATCGATTGAACAACTGACCGCCACCATCAAAAATACGGCGGCAAATACGGAGCATGCGGCTTCGCTGGCGGGGCAGGCTTCCGAGATTGTTCGCCAGAGCGGCGAAATGATGGCGGATGTCACGCGGGAAATGCGCGAAATCCGAAGCGGATCCCAGCGCATGGCGGAAATCATCGGCGTGATTGACAGTATCGCCTTCCAGACCAATATTCTGGCGTTGAATGCCGCGGTGGAAGCCGCCCGCGCCGGTGAGCAGGGAAGGGGATTCGCCGTTGTGGCTAGCGAAGTCCGGGCGCTGGCGCAGCGCAGCGCCAATTCGGCCAAGGAAATCAAGGAACTGATTGATAACTCGGTGCAGAAGGTGCAGGACGGCATGTCGCTGGTGGAAAATACGGAACAGACGATGGGCGCAGTGATTGATAATGCGCACAACGCCGATGGCGTGATCACTGAAATCGCCAAAGCCAGTCTGGAGCAGAGCGAAGGCATCAACCAGATTAACCTGGCGATTGGGCAGATCGATACCACGACGCAGCAGAATGCGGCGCTGGTGGAAGAATCTGCAGCGGCGGCGCTTTCTCTGCAGGAACAGGCACAAACGCTGGCAAAAACCGTCAGTGTGTTCAAACTGAATAGCAACTGGTCCGACAAAGGAACGACGCGGCGGCAGCCGGGAGGAAAGGGACTGGCGCTGGCCGGTTTGCCAGGCGCTAAAGACGCAACCGGATCTGATGCGCCGGAATGGGCGACCTTCTGATTCGTAATAATGTTGAATGAAAACCGCAGTCGATTATGACTGCGGTTTTTTTACATCCGCCCGTGCTGACTGAACATGTGCGTTGGCCGATACAACATGCCGGCCCGCGTCAGTCATACCGGCCTTCGGTGGTCAGTCGGAATGTTACGCCGTCTGACGTTGTCGCGACCAGCGCCAGATATCGACCAACAGGAACATGACCAGACTGATCCCCATCACCGGCAGGCTGACCGCCAGCGCACCCGTAATAACCAGCACCAGCAACCGAAGGCGGCCGTTCAGTTGCAGGAAGGCGGTCGTCAGTGTTTGCAGTGGGTTATAGGGGGAAGGACGCGCCGGCCGACGGCTCCACCACATCCGGTATCCCCAGACGATCAGAGAACAAAGCCCGAGGCCGAATGCCGACAGCAGCAGTTGATTGGCTAGTCCGAACAGTACCCCCATATGCGCGTCAATCCCCCAGCGTGTCAGTTTGGCTACTAGCGGATAGTCGGCAAAATTGACTTTGTCGATGACGCGGAACGTCATCGGGTCAATCGCTACGGCGTCAACCTGCGTGGGCCATGCCCGATCAATTTCGCTAACGGTCCACGCCCGCTGAGCCCTGGATGCCGGGCGAATCTCTATTTTCCCGGCATCAATTCCCGCAGCTCTGGCGGCAGCCAGTACGCTATCAAACGTTTGCGGCGTGGTCTGGGAGACTGCCGGATGCATTGGCATTGGCATCGACATCATGTCGTGTTCGGCATGCTCCGAGGGAGGAGAGGGCGGCGCTGTATCAAGGCGGGTATTGACCGACGGCGTTTGCCAGCCCATGACCGCACGAAGCTGGGCGACGTTGTCGCCGGCCCAACGCGACCAGGTCAGGCCGGTCGCTGAAAAGAATAGCAACCCGACCAGCAGCAACAGGCCGGTAACCGCGTGATTGCTGCGTAATCGCTGGCGTTGCCGGGCTGGGCTCAGGTGCCCTGCGGCGGGGCGGTGATGCAGGCGAGGATGATTTTTGCGGGTCGAGATCCAGATATACAGGCCGCCCAGGGCGGCAATCCATAGCCAGGAGGCGGCCAGTTCGCTGTAGTTTCGGCCAAGATCGCCCAGCAACAGACTACGGTGCAGATAATCCAGGCTGGTGCGAAACGGCAGAATGCCGCTGGTGCCGTATACCGTGAGCGCGCCGCGGATGTCGAGTGACACCGGATCTACAAATACCGCAAAACTTTCTGATGGACCGAGATCGGGCAGGGAAAACATCACCCGCGTCGTCTGCCCGGCTTCCGGCGCCGGGCGAACCGCGGTTAGCCGGGCGTGCTGGGCCTTATCGCCCAAAGCGTGGGTCGCCGCCGTAATTTGTTGCGACAGCAACGTAGGCGCTCCTGCGGCGTCAGTAAACAACTGGTGAGAATAGAGTTTTGATTCAATCTGCGGCGTCAGCACATACAGCGTGCCGGTCAGAGCCGCGATAAAGATGAACGGGCCGATGAATAACCCGATATAAAAATGCAACCGCATCAGCAATGCCTGCAACGCTGCGCGCTGTGAGCGGACCTGACTGTTGCGAGTCGCGTCGTACGTTAGCGGTGTATCAATGACCGCTCCCGCCTGAATGAAGGATGTCTCGGTTTTTGACTCGGACATAAAACCTCCGCATAGGGTAAGCCAGCAGTCGACAAAGATGAATGTCACTCCTGTCGACAGGCGTGGTTGTTCAGCGGCATCTGGTGATAAAAAACCATCAGCAAGAGTGACCGTAAGCGGTGTCAGACACGGCTTTAATGAACAAATGGTTTTGATGGTAATGGCTTATCCACGAGGAGGGGCGCGGGGTAGCGGTGAAAGGAAACGTGGGTTATGGAACAGGGAATAGACGGGGAGAAGCGCTTGCCAGCGAGGCGACCAGACGGCGACGACAGCTTGAAGCAGGCCTGATAATGCCAGCAGCGGCAGATAAGAAAGCAGCACGCAGTAACCGCAGGCGGCATGATCCATGCCCATGCCCATGCCCATGCCCATGCCCATGCCCATCTTATCCATATCTCCTTTGGGCGTCGCAGCAGAAACCATGGCATGGTGGCTGTGATGCTCCGGCATGGAGAGGCTGGCGGAAGGCGAATGGTGATGTGGGCGCGGCGATATCTGAACGTGATGACTGGCCCGCAATGACTGCGAGATGGGCGGGGCCAGAAAGATCATGACAAGGGCCAGTATCCCCAGCCAGGCTGGGGTTCGCCATTGTCTCAGTTCAAACAGAGACATGCGTTACATGTGACGATGAGAAAAAGGCAACATAGCCGACACTGTACCCGATCATGGAATAAGGGTTAAGAAAATGTTCTTTTTTGATCATCCCAGGTGAAAAAGTTGCGTTCCGCTTTCCATAAAACACCGGTTAATGGGCGTCAGACCCAGAAGTTTCTTGCTACTGCGGTCATGTGAGAGGAAAATTTACCCTCGTTTCTCAACGGACTAATCCTAGGCATTTTTAGGGCGATATCCGTTATGGTTTTTCATCCTGAAAAGGCGGTTTGTCATTTAGGCGTGTCGATGTTGTTTAAACGATGACCTATTATGATGAACCATTCTTTTCTCAAGTTGTCGGAAAGCTAACTTATCCATTAATATGGGTTTTAGTTGATTTAGGCACACATACAGGGGGAGATGTGCTGGTTAATAAATTTAGGGTTAAGCAGCGGGTTGCTAATCTTCGCTGGGTTTCAGCTGCGGTCATGCTGTCTCTGACATCATTGCACGCTTGGGCTTTTTCCATTGACGATGTTGCGCAGAAGGCGGAAAAGCTTGCTGAAAAGGGGTATGAAGCGCCAAAGAGTAATCTTCCGGCCCAGTTTCGCGACATGAAATTCGCCGATTATCAGCAGATTCGCTTCAACCAGGACAAATCCTACTGGAATTCGGACCAGACGCCTTTCAAACTGCAGTTCTACCATCAGGGTATGTATTTTGACATTCCGGTCAAAATCAATGAAGTGACTGCCACTGAAGTCAACGAAATCAAATATTCTACCGACTATTTCAATTTTGGTTCCGTCAACCACGATCCGGCGACGGTGAAAGATTTGGGCTTCGCAGGCTTCAAGGTCCTGTACCCGATCAACAAAGCGGATAAGCACGACGAAATCCTCAGTATGCTGGGTGCGAGCTATTTCCGCGTGGTGGGTAAAGGACAAGTGTATGGTCTGTCGGCCCGCGGCCTGGCTATCGACACGGCGTTGCCGTCCGGCGAGGAGTTCCCGCGTTTCCGCGAATTCTGGATTGAGCATCCGAAGCCGGAAGACAAACACCTGGTGATTTACGCGTTGCTGGATTCTCCGCGTTCCGTCGGCGCCTATCGCTTTGTGCTCTATCCGGGCAGCGACAGCATGATGGATGTGGAAGCCAAGGTTTATCTGCGCGACAAAGTGGGCAAACTGGGCGTAGCGCCGCTGACCAGCATGTTCCTGTTTGGGCCGAACCAGCCGTCTCCGACGCTGAACTATCGTCCGGCGCTGCATGACTCCAACGGCTTGTCTATCCATGCCGGCAACGGCGAGTGGATCTGGCGTCCGCTGAATAATCCGAAGCACCTGGCGGTAAGCACCTATACGATTGAGAATCCGAAAGGCTTCGGGTTGCTGCAGCGTGGTCGCGATTTCTCCGGTTATGAAGATCTGGACGATCGTTACGATTTGCGTCCCAGCGGCTGGATTGAAACCAAAGGCGACTGGGGTAAAGGCAAGGTGGAACTGGTAGAGATTCCGACCGCGGATGAAACCAACGATAACATCGTGGCTTTCTGGACGCCGGAAAACCTGCCTGAGAAAGGCAAACCGCTGGAAGTTAAATACCGCCTGCATTTCACCAAGGATGAAGAAGCGCTGCATTCGCCGGAACAGGCCTATGTGATGCAGACCATGCGTTCAACCGGCGATGTGAAACAGTCCAATCTGATTCGTCAGCCGGACGGCACCACTGCATTCCTGGTCGATTTCGCCGGCGGCAAAATGAAGGAGCTGGATCCGAATGCGCCGGTCGCGTCACAAGTCAGTATCGGTGACAACGGCGAAATTGTGGAAAACACTGTTCGCTATAATCCGGTAACCCATGGCTGGCGTCTGACACTGCGTATGAAAGTGAAAGACAACAAGCAGCCGACGGAAATGCGAGCGGCATTGGTCAATGGCGAAACTACATTGACTGAAACCTGGAGCTATCAGCTGCCTGCTAATGAATAAATCAACTTCTACTCTCGAGTATATCGAGAAATTGCCTCTGCCTGCCGAGCAGGCAGAGGCCCTGCGTGAGAGCTTGTCCTCGTCTCAGGATCTGTCTTCCCTGCATCATTCTTTGTCTGATGATTCTGTCGTCACTATGCAATCGCCGGATGATGTTCCGCTGGTTTCCGTACCGCGTCGTCTGGAACTGGCGTGGGAAGACGGGTTGAACGGCGGTAAGCAACTGGGTAAAGACCGTGAAGGGCGTACTGCGCTGCAGGCGATGCCGCGTATCACTCGTGCTTCTATGTTCCCTGATGCCTGGCAGACGAACCCGATGGTGCGCTGGTGGGATATGCTCAACGGGCGTTCCAAACCACTTCGTCATCAGTACAAGACGGCGGAAGAGAACGAAGCGGAAAATCGTTGGCGCAGGGTAGGGACGTTGCGCCGCTATATCCTGTTGTTGCTGACGCTGTTCCAAACCGCTATTGCTACCTGGTATATGAAGACCATTCTTCCTTATCAGGGGTGGGCGCTGATCGATCCTTTCGCGATGGTGCATCAGGACGTATGGCGTACGGTTATGCAACTGCTGCCTTATGTGCTGCAGAGTGGGATTTTGATCCTGTTCGCTATCCTGTTCTGTTGGGTCTCGGCCGGTTTCTGGACCGCGTTGATGGGGTTCCTGCAGCTGCTGATCGGCAAGGACAAATACAGTATCTCGTCGACAACGACCGGCAATGAACCGCTGAATCCGGAACACCGCACGGCACTGATCATGCCGATCTGCAACGAAGATGTGGAACGTGTGTTTGCGGGATTGCGGGCGACTTACGAGTCGGTTGCGGCTACCGGCGAGCTGGATCATTTCGACATTTATGTGCTCAGCGACAGTAACGATCCGGATATTTGCGTCGCCGAACAGAAAGCGTGGATGGATCTGTGTCGTGAAGTTGGCGGTGCGGGTCGAATCTTCTATCGCCGTCGCCGTCGCCGTGTGAAGCGTAAGAGCGGCAATATCGACGATTTCTGCCGTCGCTGGGGCAATCAGTACAGCTATATGGTGGTGCTGGATGCCGATAGCGTCATGAGCGGCGAGTGCCTGACTTCGCTGGTTCGGTTGATGGAAGCCAACCCGAGAGCCGGGATTATCCAGTCTGCACCGCGTGCATCGGGTATGGATACGCTGTATGCCCGCTGCCAACAGTTTGCTACTCGTGTTTATGGCCCGCTGTTCACCGCCGGTTTGCACTTCTGGCAATTGGGTGAATCCCATTACTGGGGTCATAACGCCATTATCCGTGTTAAACCGTTCATTGAGCATTGCGCACTGGCGCCGCTGCCGGGTGAAGGGTCGTTTGCCGGTTCCATCCTGTCGCATGACTTCGTTGAAGCCGCGCTGATGCGTCGTGCCGGGTGGGGCGTGTGGATTGCCTACGATCTACCGGGTAGCTATGAAGAGCTGCCGCCTAACCTGCTGGATGAATTGAAACGCGACCGTCGCTGGTGTCACGGTAACCTGATGAACTTCAGGCTGTTCCTGGTTAAAGGCATGCATCCGGTGCACCGTGCGGTGTTCCTGACCGGGGTCATGTCTTACCTGTCCGCGCCGTTGTGGTTCATGTTCCTGGCGCTCTCCACGGCATTGCAGGTGGTGCATACGCTGATGGAGCCGCAGTACTTCCTGCAACCTCGCCAGCTGTTTCCGGTATGGCCGCAGTGGCGGCCGGAACTGGCGATAGCTTTGTTCTCGACAACATTGGTTCTGTTGTTCCTGCCGAAATTGCTGAGCGTCATTCTGGTATGTGCTAAAGGCGCTAAGTCTTACGGCGGAGTGGCCAAGCTGTTTATCTCGCTGCTGATTGAAATGCTGTTTTCCGTGCTGCTGGCGCCGGTACGCATGCTGTTCCACACCGTGTTTGTGGTCAGCGCGTTTCTGGGATGGTCGGTGCAGTGGAAATCACCGCAGCGTGATGATGATGCGACACCCTGGAGCGAAGCCTTCACCCGCCATGGTTCTCAGCTGCTGCTGGGACTGGTTTGGGCGATTGGCATGGCATGGCTGGATTTGCGCTTCCTGTGGTGGCTGGCGCCTATCGTATTCTCGTTGATCCTGTCGCCGCTGGTATCAGTACTGTCCAGCCGTGCCGGCGTGGGGCTGGCCTGCAAACGCGCCAAGCTGCTGCTGATCCCGGAAGAGTTCGAGCCGCCGCGTGAACTGGTGGCGACCGATGAGTATTTCCGTCGCAATCGTGAGCGCAAGCTGGAGCATGGTTTCATGCATGCGATCTTTGATCCGTCAATCAACGCGCTGACCAGCGCAATGGCGACGGCGCGTCACCGCTTCAGCAAGCCGATTGAGGATATGCGCGAGCAACGCGTCAATGATGCACTGAGTCGCAAACCGCAGGATGTTGATGGCAATCTGCGTCTGGCGTTGATTAGCGATCCGGTGACGTTGGCTCGCCTGCACCATCGGGTGTGGAGTCAGCCGGATACTCACAGCGACTGGCGAAGCCATTATCAGGCACTCGCCGCTCCGGTGATTAAAAACGCCCAGTAAGTCAGGGTGATCGACGAAAAAGCAACGGCCAGTCCGTTGCTTTTTTTATGGGCTGATTCTGTCCATTATCAGGATTACGTTCATCCCACACCGGAGAACCGCTTTATTCAGGTTCAGATACCGGTATGCGATTGGGTTTGCGGCGTAGAGAGAACCATGAGTAGAACGCGTTGATCATCACGACGGCAGCGGTAACCAGAAATACGGCTCTGAACCCAAAGCTGGCGGAAATGCTGGCGCCCAGTAGCGGCCCCGTCACGTTGCCGACATCACGGAATGATTGGTTATAACTGAATATCCGGCCGGCGACCTGATGAGAAGAATGGTAGATCAGCAACGTTTGCACGGCGGGTAACAGTGCGCCGTCAGCGGCCCCCAGCAGGAAACGCAGCAACGCCAGTTGCCAGGGCGACTGTACGAACGCCATCGGGATGAGTAGCAGCACCGAGAGTATCAACATGGCGATCAGGATGCGCTCCGGGCCAATCTTGTCGCCGAGTTTTCCCAACCGTGGGGCGCTCAGCAGTGCCGATACGCCCGGAATGGCGGCGATAGCGCCGCTGATAAAGGCCAGATTATCGGTCTGACCCGCCAGTTCACGCACATACAACGTCAGAATTGGCGCGATAGAGCCGGTGGCTATCTGGATAATCATGGTTGTCACAAACAGGCTCATCACCAGATGCGGGTTTTTCAGTGAAATCATCACCTGGCGCCCGCTGAGCATGTCCTTTTTCCGAACGGGCTCAATTCGTTCCCGAATGAGAAAGAGCGTAATTAGAAAACAGATGAACAAGACCACCGCTGTGATGAAGAAGACCGGCCGCAAGCCAAAGGTATCCGCCAGATAGCCGCCTAAGAGCGGCCCGAGCAGCGCACCGCCCACTGCGCCGGTGGACAGGGTTCCCAGCGCCCAGCCGCTACGATTGCGGGGAACCTGGGTGGCGATCAGCGCATTGGCATTCGGCACGAAGCCGCCCAGGATACCCAATGCCGCTCTGAGCAGCAGGAATTGCCAGATATTTTGCACCAGCCCCATCAACGCCATCACTATCGCCATTCCTAACGCAGAGCGCAGTAGCATCAGCTTGCGCCCTTTACGATCGGCAAGACGTCCCCAGAACGGCGAAGCGATAGCTGAAAACAGGAAGGTAATGCTGAAAACCACGCCCGACCACAGATTCAATTCTTCATGGCCCTGTATGCCGAGTTGCTCGACATACAGTGAAAGAAAAGGCATGACCAGGCTGAAAGCGGCCCCGGTAAAGAAACACCCCAACCAGGCGATGTAGAGATTGCGTTTCCAGTCAATCGGGGCGGTGTCATCCATCGTATTTTCCTGACTGGGTTGTCCCAGGGCTTAGTACAGCGAAGGTTCCCCGACAGGGCGTGTTTTGAAGCGTCGATGCAGCCACATATATTGGTCCGGCGCCAACAGGATATTTTCTTCAACCAGTTTGTTCATCCAGGCGGCGGTCGCTTCTTCGCTTTCCAGCGGAATATCCAGCTGTGCCGGCTGAATAATCAATTCATAACCCCTGGCATCCGGCAGGCGGCGGGGAACAAACGGGACGATAGCGGGTTTGGCGGCTCGGGCCAGCATGTAACTGCCGACTGTGGTCGCCGTTTTCTCGACGGCAAATAAGGGAACGAATACGCTACTGCGCGGACCGTAGTCATGGTCGGGAGCGTACCAGATAATTTCGCCCTGTTTCAGGGCGCGAATCATGCCTTTTAAATCCTTGCGATCCAGCATAGATTTGTTGGAACGCATTCTGCCCCAGGTTTGCAGCCAGTCGATCAGCTTATTGTCATTGGGTCGGTAAACGCCGATCCCGGCATTTTGCAGACCGAAGATGCGCGCGCCCAATTCCAGGGTCAGAAAATGCAGACCAATCAACAATACGCCGCGCTTTTGCTCACGCAGAGGCTGCATATTTTCAATACCGATCACCTTGAACCAGCGCTCTACCCGCCAGTCAGGCCAGAACCACGCCATACCGGTTTCCATCACCCCCATGCCGACGGATTCAAAGTTTTTCTTCACCAGTTGTTCCCGTTCTTCTGCCGGCATATCCGGAAAACAGAGTTGCAGATTACGATGGGCGATAGCGACGCGGCGTTTTAGAAAGCGCATGGACAATCTTCCCAGCCCGGTACCGATGCGGTAAATGAAAGGATAAGGCAGCAACACCAGCAGATAGAGAAGAACAATGCCTGACCACGTCGGCCAGTAGCGAGGGTGTAAGAGTGAGCGATGGAAAGAGGGGATTTGTGTCATAGCCTCAGTATCAAAATCAAAAAGCGGCGAACAACGCGCCGACGGTTAACATAATGATCAGCGCTTTCCAACAGAATAGCCGAAAGCGGCGTTGTTAAGGAAAGAATACGCTTGTTGCTTTTATCCGCAAATTCAACACGGTATCTATAATAACATTTGAGGGATATGGGTTTTAGCGTTTGGTGACATTGGGCGGAACAGCCCCCGCACTGGCGGCGGGGGGCATCAATTTATAGCGGGGTGAACAGCCCTTTGGCGTAATGTGGTTCGCAGCGCCAGTACTGGGGAGGCGCGATAACTTTTTCTTTCAGCCGGATCGCCGCGTGCCACGGCCAGCGCGGATTGAACAAAATCGCACGCGCAAGGGCTACCGCATCCGCCTCTTCAGTTGCCAGAATCGCTTCTGCCTGTTCCGGTTCAGTGATCAAGCCGACGGCGATGGTCACCAGCCCGGTTGCCTGACGAATTTTTTGTGCGAAAGGCACCTGATAATTGGGGGCGGGATGAATTTGTTGTAAGGGCGACAGACCGCCGCTGGAGACATGAATATAGTCGCATCCCAACTGGCGCAGCAGTTGGCCTAGCTCAATGGATTGCGCCAAATCCCAGCCGCCTTCGACGGCATCAGTGGCGGAAATACGCACGCCCACGGCTTTATGCGGCGGAAACACTTCACGCACAGCCATATACACCTCGCGCAGCAGGCGCATGCGGTTGGTCAGCGATCCCCCATATTCATCATCGCGCTGGTTGGTCAATGGCGAAAGAAATTGATGCAACAGGTAGCCGTGAGCGGCGTGGATCTCGATCAAATCGAACCCCAGCCGATCTGCCCGTCTGGCCGAGGCGGCAAAGGCATCAATCAGGTTCTTGATTTGATCGTGGCTCATGGCGACAGGCGGGGTGTCATCCGGGTGGTAAGGCAAGGCGGAAGGCGCCACTGTCTGCCAGCCGCCTTGCTCTGGGGGCAGGAAGGTTCGATTGGCCCAGGGCGCGCCGGTTGAGGCTTTGCGGCCGGCATGGCCGAGCTGGATGCCCAACGGGATGGCTGAATGTTTGCGGATGCCCCGTACAACCGGCGCCAGTGCACGTTCGGTATCGTCGTCCCACAGGCCGAGGTCCTGTGGCGAGATGCGCCCTTCCGGCAGGACGGCGGTGGCTTCCAGAATCAATAATCCGGCGCCGGAATGCGACAACGTACCCAGATGCATCATGTGCCATTCGGTCGCTTTACCATTTTCAGCTGAGTACTGGCACATCGGCGCGATGATGATGCGGTTTGGCAGCGTCAGGTTTCCCAATGCCAATGGGCTGAACAGTTTGCTCATGAAGATAACCTCCGTCTGAGATATACCCGGGAAACATTGCCAGAGATGTCGCTGCGCCTGAAATAACGATTTCACATTCCGATATGCACGTCATTCACTGACAGTATGCTATCCCTCGTGTATGATGCGGCGGCAATTTATTGTTTGCGCAACATCGCCTTCATAATATTTTAACGCCATTCACCTCAATAAAAACAGGATCGTACACCATGCCAGTGTTACATAACCGTGTTTCCAATGAGGAACTGAAAGCGCGCATGCTCGCTGAAACCGAGCCGCGTACCACAGTGTCCTTTTACAAATATTTCCAACTGGATGACCCGCAAGCCTTCCGCGATGCGCTCTATATCGCCTTTAGCCATGTAAAGGTATTCGGCCGCGTTTATATCGCCAGAGAAGGCATTAACGCGCAGATCAGCGTTCCGGCCAGCCATTTTGAGGACTTTCGCCGCGCCCTGTTCGGCTCGCATCCGGCTCTGGACGGAATTCGGCTGAATGTCGCACTGGAAGATGACGGTAAGTCATTCTGGGTATTACGCATGAAAGTGCGGGATCGCATTGTCGCCGATGGCATTGATGACGCCAGCTTCGATCCGACCCAGGTCGGTCAGTATCTCAAAGCGGAAGAGGTCAACCGGATGGCGGACGATCCTGATACGTTGTTCGTGGATATGCGTAATCATTATGAGTATGAAGTCGGCCATTTTGAAAACGCGATTGAAGTGCCTTCCGATACGTTCCGCGAGCAGTTGCCGATGGCGGTCGATATGCTGGCGGACGCGCGCGACAAGAATATCGTGATGTATTGCACCGGCGGGATTCGCTGTGAAAAAGCCAGTGCCTACATGCTTCATCATGGTTTCAGAAATGTCTATCACGTGGAAGGCGGCATCATCGAATACGTGCGGCAGGCCAAAGCCAATGGGTTGCCCCTCAGGTTTATCGGCAAAAACTTTGTATTTGACGAACGGATGGGGGAACGAGTATCCGGGGATGTGATTGCCCATTGCCATCAATGCGGTGAGCCGTGCGATACCCATGTCAACTGTAAGAATCAGGGATGCCATTTACTGTTTATTCAATGCCCGACGTGCGCGGAAAAATATGAGGGATGCTGTAGCGCCGTGTGCCAGGATGAGATCCGGTTACCGCTTGAAGAGCAGCGTCAACGCCGGAAAAGTCGTGAAATCAGTATGAAGATCTTCAATAAGTCTAAAGGATTGCTGAATACCACTCTGGGTATTCCCGCCCCGGAAGAGAAAAAATAACGCTGATGGCGAAAAGCGCAGAGTCTATGAAAGACTCTGCGCAAATTATTATTTCTGACGAATACCTTCAACCGAAATGATCAGATCCACTTCCTGAGAAGCCGGGCCAAGATCGGTAGTGATATTAAAATCTTTCAGTTTAAGCTTTCCTTCGGCTTCGAAACCGGCACGATAATTCCCCCACGGGTCGTTACCCTGACCAATCGCTTTCGCTTCCAGCGTCAGCGGTTTAGTTACGCCATTCAATGTCAGATTGCCGGTAATTTTCAATTCATCGCCGTCTTTTTTCACTTCGGTGGATGCGAATGTCGCCTGAGGGTGCTTGGCGACATTCAGAAATTCGGCGCTGCGAATATGTTTATCACGTTCGGCATGATTGGTGTCAACGCTGTTGGTATTGATGGTTACGCTGACTTTGTCTGCGGAAGGATTATTTTCATCAAAGGTAAATGCGCCGTCGAAATCCTTGAAGGTACCGTATAACCAGCTGTATCCCAGATGCTTGATACGGAACTGAACAAACGCATGTTGTCCTTCCTTGTCAATTTTATAATCGGCAGCGGTAGCGGCTCCCGCGAAGCTAAACAGGGAAGCCATAGTCACGCCCAGAATTGCTTTCTTAAACATTGGTCTTTCTCCTTGAACCCAGAATGAATTAATCCGCCTGTCTACCCAACATGCGTTTTAACGTAGCGTCACGATCGATAAAGTGATGTTTAAATGCCGCCAGCGCATGCAAGACGGACAAAATGACGACCGCCCATGCAAGATACAAATGGATGGTACCGGCGGTATCCGCCTGATCCTGAATCCCGCTCAGCGTAGCGGGCACTGAGAACCAGCCAAAGACGGAAATTGGCTGACCTTCGGCGGTAGAAATCAGATAACCGCTAATCAGTATGCTGAATAACAACAGATACAGGAAAATATGCGCCAACGTGGCGCCGATACGGGTCAGTGTGGAATAGCTGGATAGCGGGCGAGGAGGAGGAGAAACCCAGCGCCATATCACCCGGAACAGCAGAGTCAGAAACAGCAATATGCCTATACCTTTATGTATTTCAGGCGCGTTGTGATACCAGGGATCATAATATCCCAGGGCAACCATCCATAGCCCTAATGCAAACATGCCATACACTGTGGCAGCGGTAATCCAGTGCAGCAGCACGCTAATGTGCCCATAGCGGGTTGACGTATTACGCCAAAGCATTATTGAAATCCTTATCGTAGGTTAACCTTTGTTTCAGGAAATTAAACATCCGTAAACATAAAATCAATATAAAAATGACCTATTCAATATGATATTTTTATATTTCAATAAATTTGAAGGTGGTTCGGATTTATTATTCAGGATGACTGTGTAAGTTTATTAAAACATTTCTTTATTTATTTAAATTCAGGAAGATAAATGCTTTTTTATTAAATTGGGTTATTTGTTTTTCTGATTTTATTCTTTTGGTAATTTATTTTTATAAACAAATCAGATGCTAAATTTGTTGTAATGAAGATATAGACGGTAAGACACCGCTCTGGGGAGCGGTGTCAGGGGAGAGAATGGCATTGGTGAATGGTGATAAATATAAAAAATATTAATGCTTAAGATAGTCGGCAGGTTGATATTCATTCGATTCGATTTTGGCAATCCCAGCCTCAAGGATTGAGATAAGCTGTTTTGCCACGTCCGTGGTTAACCATAATGTCCGGTCAACCTGCGCCTCATCTGGCGCCTGGTCCGCCGTAGAAAGGTAATGCAGGCGGATCATCATTGCGTCATAACTGTCAACGGTACTGATATCCCAGCCTACTAGCGGGTGCGTTTGAATAATCTCATTTTTTCTGTCCATAAATACCCCTTATTGACTAGTTACTACCGTGAGTGACTAAACGAGGTTTAAGACGGCTCTTGTAGCTGAGCAATATCAGTATATCTCTGTCAGATTCATTTATGGAAATTAAATGTAAAAAAAACTCAAGTGGATGTTTCAGTTAATTATCTGGTGAAATGAACGATGATTCCTGAACAAAAATAGTACAGCTCGTTAATGTGAACGTGCGATTCAACGCGATATCCGAGGAAAAAATGAAGAGGCCAGACGCAAGAGGACTGGCCATTAGGTAACCTGTGCGGATGGAGAAAGGACTACTCGTTTTGAATAAACCAGTCGTCAGCGCTTTCCCATGTCTCCTGCAGGATCTCCGATATTCTCTCTTTATCGTCCTTGTTACCGCCAAAGACGCTCAGATTATTGGCGGCAGCGTAACGGACGTGTACGGGGGTATCCGGATAAATGCCATGAACCCGGTGACTCAGTTCATCGGTCAGCGCTTCAAGTGCGCCTGCGGGCAGCGGGGTCGTTTTTGCTATGGTAAGTTCAATACGCATGGTTGCCTTCTTATGTGACTGTGTTTTTATACAGTATATCAGGGAAGGCAACAACATGAATAAAAATGCGTACAAAGTGACTCCCTGGCTGGCAGGGAGTTCGGCGCTATCAGGCGACAGACCAGTTCAGGCTCTGGCCGGCAAGAAACGGAATGATAGTTTCTTCGCCTGCGACAATTTCTTCCGGAAACTGCACCGGCTGGCGGCGTAATTCAAGCGTGCCTTCGTTAACCGGCAACCCGTAAAAGCGTGGGCCATTCAGGGAGCAGAACGCTTCCAGTTTATCCAGAGCGTTCAATTCCTCGAATACGGTGGCGTAGGCGCTCAATGAGGCCTGCGCGTTGAAAACGCCGGCACAGCCACAGGATGATTCTTTACGGTGTTTGGCATGCGGGGCGGAGTCGGTGCCGAGGAAGAATTTCTCGCTACCGCTGGCGACCGCTTCGCGCAAAGCCTGCTGGTGTGTGTTGCGCTTGAGGATCGGCAGGCAGTACAGATGTGGGCGGATGCCGCCCACCAGCATGTGATTGCGATTAAACATCAGATGCTGCGGAGTGATGGTGGCCGCAACGAAACGATCGGCAGACTGCACATACTGGGCGGCTTCGCGAGTGGTAATGTGCTCAAACACCACTTTCAATTCCGGGAACTGCTGGCGCAGCGGTTCCATGATGCGCTCGATGAAACGGGCTTCGCGATCGAAAATGTCGACTTCCGGATCGGTGACTTCGCCGTGAACCAGCAGCGGCATGCCCAGTTTTTGCATCGCTTCCAACACCGGGTAGATGGTTCTGATATCCGATACGCCGTGGCTGGAATTGGTGGTGGCATGTGCCGGATAAAGCTTGGCGGCGGTAAAGACACCTTGTTGATAGCCCGAGATGATTTCGTTTTTGTCCAGAGACTCTGTCAGGTAACAGGTCATCAACGGCTGGAAGGTCTCGCCGGCTGGAACGGCGGATAAAATCCGCTGCCGATATGCTTCAGCCTGGGCCGCGGTAGTAATGGGCGGCGTCAGATTCGGCATCACGATCGCTCTGGCGAAAAGTCGGCTGGTATAGGGCAAAACAGCCTTGAGCATCTGATCGTCACGCAGATGAAGGTGCCAGTCGTCAGGACGACGAATCTTCAGAACATTCGGCAAGGGGGTCATGAAAAAACTCCGGCGGTCGGTAAATAACGTCCCTGAAACAGGGAGTGATATGGCGGGGGGTAAGCATAAGCGGAAAGTGTAGCGAATGCATCCGTTTGTTGTGAAAAGGTTGAAATTAGCCTGCAGTTGGCGTTTTATGGTTGGATATTCAATCGGTTGTTATATTCATGGAGTATTATGATGGAAATTCGTATCGTCGCCAGCGTTCAGGCTAAGCCGGAGTTCATTAACGATGTTGCGGCCGCTGTCCGGCAGGTTGTTGCGCCGAGCCGTCAGGAAGCCGGCAATCTGCAGTATGAGTTGCATGAAGAGTTGAACAAAACCGGCTCGTTCGTGTTCTTCGAACGCTGGAAAAGCCAGGAGGCTATCAACGAGCACGAGCAGACTGCGCATTTTCGCGCGCTTGTCGCTCAACTGGAAGGCAAGATCGATGGCATGGACATTAAGTTGCTGCAGACGATTGCCTGAAAAAATAATGCCCGTCATGGACGGGCATTTAATGGGAATAAGCACCCGCCGAAGCGAGGTGCTTTTTTTATATTATTCCACCGGCCGTGTCGCTGGCGCGCTGGCCTGATTCTCGGCAGCATGACCACCGGCAGAACCTTTACCGGTGAAGGCAAATGTCGGGCGCTGCCAGTCGCTGACGCGCGGTGCATCCGGAACATATGCCGGCGCAGGCGCGCGAGTCATCGGCGCGGCGGCATGGTGATGGCGGGCCGACACTACGGTCGTGGTCTCAGCTGGCTCCGGCGCGGCAACCGGCTCCTGAGCAACTGGCGTATTCTCAACCTGCACCGGCTCGTGAATAACCTGCGGTTGTTCAGTTACCTGCGTTTCGGCGGGTTCGCTGCTGGTTGTCGCGTCGCTATCAGCAACAACAACCTCATCAGCAACAACCGCGGCGGGAGCCTGTTCGACAGCCTCTTCAACACGAGCTGCGGTTTCCACGGGTTGTGGTACCGGCGCCGATGCTACCTGAGGTTGAGGAATTTCTTCCTGTACGCTGGCGCCGAGATCCTGAGTCGCTTCGCTCTGCACGGTTTCTTGCTGCGTCGGAGCGGATACTACGGCTGGCGTTTCCGTTGCCGGGGCGTTTGCCGGAGCCGTATCCAGAACATCTACCGCTTCCGGGAGCGTAGCGACCGCTGCTGCCGCCAGTTCCGGTACGACTGAACGCGGGGCGTCAATGGACTCGGATACCTGCTCTTCCACCAGCTCTGGTTGCTGCGGCTGGGCTACCGGATAGCGAATCCAGACTTTGCCTGAGGCCATTTCCGGTGAGGCTGAAGCCTGTGCCATCGGCATCGGCGACTGCGCCGGGTAGCGTTCATCGCGGTAACGACGACGACGCTGACCGCTGACTCGCAGATGGCGAGGCGAACGGCGAGAGCGACGCGGCAGACCATTTTCGCGGTTGCTTTCAGCCGCGTCATTTTCCGTATCAGTTCCCTCAGCAGCCAATGCGACAGGTTCAGTCACTTCAACCACGGACGGTTCCTGAACGTACGGAACGGCGGGAAGCTGCGCTTCGACATTCTCTTCTGTGGCATCGCTGTCCTGAACCCGCACTTTCTGGGCCAGTTGGCGACGTTGACGACGCTGCATCACCTGTGCCGGTTTTTCCTGCTCGGCACCTGCGTCTTCCGCGTCGACAGCCACGGTGTTCAGCTCTTTAACTTCGCTCTGCGCCTGACGTTTTTCTTCCTGGCGGCGGCGTTGACGCTCGGCGCGCTGCTCACGACGTTGTTCATCACGTGCGGCTTTGTCTTGTGCAGAGACTTCCGCTACCGGCGCGGTTTCGATGTCGGCGTTCTGCGACGGCGTGCGCTTATTACGGCGCTGTTCGTCACGCTCGCGCGGCTCACGATTGTCGCGGGTGCGTTCGCGACGACCGGATTGGCGGCGGTTGTTTCGGCGTTCCTGCTTTTGTTCCTGCTCATCGGATGCCGATTCGACAGTTTCAGCCGGTTTGTCTTTGGCGTCGGCCGGCGCGGCAAAGATGCCTTTCAGCGCGCCGACAAAACGACCGAACAGACCGCGTTCGGAAGAGGCCGGTTGTTTTTCCGCTTTCGGAGCGGCAACCGCCGGGGCTGGCTTGGTTTCAGCCGGCGGAATGTCCGACATGGTGAAGGACGCCAGAGCCGGCTGTTCCGGTACCCGACGTTCGGACACCTGTTCTTCCGGCGAGGGCTGTGATTCGACATCCAGCAGCTGAGGCAACATATAGCTCAGGGTCTGCTTTTCTTCGCCTTTGCGGATACGCAGTACGGAGTAGTGCGGGGTTTCCATACCGTCATGCGGTACGATAATGGCGCGAACGCCCCCCTGACGTTTCTCAATCGCGTTGACCGCTTCACGTTTCTCGTTAAGCAGATAAGACGCGATGGGAACAGGTACGATAGCGTGGACTTCTTTGGTGTTCTCTTTCAGCGCCTCTTCTTCAATCAGACGCAGGATCGACAACGACAGCGATTCATTGTCACGGATGGTGCCGGTGCCGCTACAGCGCGGGCAGACATGGTGACTGGATTCGCCCAGTGACGGGCTCAGACGCTGACGGGACATTTCCAGCAGACCAAAGCGGGAGATACGGCCGATCTGGATGCGGGCGCGATCCTGACGCACCGCGTCACGCAGGCGGTTTTCCACTTCGCGCTGATGGCGGACCGGGGTCATGTCGATGAAGTCGATGACGATCAAACCGCCCAGGTCGCGCAAGCGAAGCTGACGGGCAATCTCATCCGCCGCTTCCAGGTTGGTGTTAAAGGCGGTTTCTTCAATGTCGCCGCCGCGGGTTGCGCGAGCGGAGTTGATATCAATGGCGGTGAGCGCTTCGGTTGTGTCGATAACAATCGAGCCGCCGGAAGGCAGACGTACTTCACGCTGGAAAGCGGATTCGATCTGCGATTCGATCTGATAATGACTGAACAGCGGGATCTCGCCGGTATACAGCTTGATTTTACTGCTGAAATCCGGGCGCCCCAGCGCAGCGATATGCTCTTTGGCCAGTTCCAGAATTTTCGGGTTGTCGATCAGAATTTCGCCGATGTCCGGACGCAGATAATCGCGGAACGCGCGGACGATAACGTTGCTTTCCTGATGGATCAGGAATGGCGCGGCACGACCTTCCGCCGCTTTCTTGATCGCTTCCCAGTGCTTCAGGCGAAACGCCAGATCCCACTGCAGTGCGTCGGCGGATTTGCCCACACCGGCGGTACGGACGATCAAGCCCATACCGTCCGGCAGTTCCAGCGAGCCCAGCGCTTCTTTTAATTCGGTACGGTCATCCCCTTCGATGCGGCGGGAAATACCGCCTGCCCGCGGGTTGTTCGGCATCAGCACCAGATAGCTGCCGGCCAGACTGATGAACGTGGTCAGCGCAGCGCCTTTGTTACCGCGCTCCTCTTTGTCCACCTGAACGATGACTTCCTGACCTTCACGAAGCACATCTTTGATGTTCGGGCGGCCATGCGCATTGTAGTTGCTGGGGAAGTATTCACGGGCGATTTCTTTGAGAGGGAGGAAGCCATGTCGCTCTGCGCCATAATCAACAAAAGCGGCTTCAAGGCTGGGTTCTATGCGGGTGATCTTGCCTTTGTAAATGTTTGCCTTTTTCTGTTCATGACCGGGGCTTTCAATGTCCAGATCGTAAAGCCGCTGACCATCAACCAAGGCAACACGCAACTCTTCCTGCTGAGTTGCGTTAATCAACATTCTTTTCATCGTACTTAACTCGTTATTTTTACTTGCATTATTGATAGAGCTGCGGATGAACGGAGGCATGACCGGAGGGGACCGATGGCCTCGTGTCTTATCGCAGGGGCGTCAACCTCACGGTTGTCGCCTGCATAGAGGCGCATGTTTCGGTAGCCTGTATTTCCTGATGGAATACAGCGCATTTACTGCGGGAACAGCTTCTGAAAATAGGTTGCCAGATCTGATTCCATATGCCGGCCAAGCTGCAAACCACAGCTCGCTAACTGCCTGATTATTCAATACGTCTTACGCCATTGCTGCGTTTATGAGTAATCCGGCAAAGATAATAATTCCGCAATTTCCCCTGTTTTACCGGAAATCAGCACGGAAAGCCAAAGCATTATTCCATTGCTGATACGTCGATAGCAAGGTGACTTTGCCTGTCAATATAAAGTTTGTTGTGCTGTTTTTAACCAAACTGAAACCAGTTGATGCTGAAATCAGTCGGGATGCGAACAGTAACAATATCTTCATAAGCCAGACTGACAGTTAAGCATAGAAAAAGATGTGGCGCTATCGGTGTGTGCTATTTAGAATCCGCCTCCATGAAAACAGAGAACCCAACCGTACAGTTTCTGACGGTTTCCTCCGAGGAAGCCGGTCAGCGAATCGACAATTTTTTGCGCACCCGGCTTAAAGGCGTGCCGAAAAGCATGATTTATCGCATCCTGCGCAAAGGCGAGGTGCGGGTGAATAAAAAGCGCATCAAGCCGGAATACAAGTTGCTGGATGGCGACGAAGTGCGCATTCCGCCGGTGCGTCAGTCGGAGCGTGAAGAACCGGCGGTTTCCGCCAGCCTGGATAAAGTCTCGGCGCTGGCTGATTGCATCCTTTATGAAGATGATTATCTGTTGCTCCTGAATAAACCGTCGGGCACGGCGGTGCACGGCGGCAGCGGACTCAGCTTCGGCGTGATTGAAGCTCTTAGAGCGTTGCGCCCTGAAGCGCGCTTCCTGGAACTGGTTCACCGTCTGGATCGTGACACTTCCGGCGTGTTGCTGGTGGCTAAAAAGCGCTCGGCGCTGCGTGCGTTGCACGAGCAACTGCGCAGCAAGGGGATGCAGAAGGATTATCTGGCGCTGGTCCGCGGGCAGTGGCAGTCGCACTGTAAGGCGGTACAGGCGCCGCTATTGAAAAATGTGCTGCAAAGCGGTGAACGTATCGTCCGGGTTAATAGTGAAGGAAAACCGTCTGAAACGCTGTTCAAGGTGGAAGAACGGTTCGATTGCGCCACGCTGGTGCGCGCCAGCCCGATTACCGGGCGAACCCACCAGATTCGCGTTCACACCCAATATGCCGGGCACCCGATAGCGTTCGACGATCGTTACGGCGATCGTGAATTCGACGCCCAACTGGCGGATACCGGGCTCAAACGCCTGTTCCTGCATGCGCAGGCGTTGCGTTTTGAGCATCCTCACACCGGTGAGACGCTGCGTATTGAAGCGCCGCTTGATGCCGCCTTGCGTCATTGCCTGCAAGCTTTGCGGCAGCGCCAGAAATAAGCGTGCGCCGCGTCCCTGATTACCCGCAGGGACGTGGTTTGCACCTCGCCATCATCACGGTAATAACGGATTCACGCCTTCCTCTCGCAATAATTCCAGCAGCGTAATCAGCGGTAAACCGATCAGGGTATTGGGATCCCGGCCGGATAACCGGTCAAACAGCGCGATGCCAAGCCCTTCGCTTTTAAAGCTGCCGGCGCAGTCAAAGGGATGTTCGCAATCGACATAGCGTTCGATTTCGCATGTGCTGAGCGTACGGAAATGCACCTCGAACGGCTCTACTACGCATTGCAGACGCGCGGTTGCGCTGTTGAATAAGGCCAGTCCGGTATAAAAAGTGATGCATCGCCCGCTGGCCTGTTGCAATTGGCGTATGGCGTTTTCCCGGGTGTGAGGTTTGCCGGTGATGACGCCCTCCAGCACACAGACCTGATCGCTGCCGATGATCAGGTTGTCGGGATATCGCCCGGCCAGCGCGCGGGCTTTGCCGGTCGCCAGTCGGCCGACCAGTTCGCCGGCGCTTTCGCCGTCGGCCGGAGTTTCATCGATATCGGGCGCCGCGCAGACAAACGGCAGCCCCAGCTTTTCCAGCAGGGCTTTGCGGTACAGAGAGGTGGAAGCAAGGACAATTCGGGACATAAATGCAAACCAGGTCATAGCGTAATCAGTGAATGCATTTTAAACTGTCTGCCGCTTTAGAAGCGAATTTGGGTGTGCGAAGGCAAATTTGGGTGAAAGCACTGACATCGCCACCTTTTTCTTTGACTCTCCGTCGTTACGACGTTAATATGCGCGCCCTATGCAAAAGGTAAAATTACCCTTAACCCTTGATGCGGTTCGCACTGCTCAAAAGCGTTTAGATTATGTTGGTGTCTATACGGCTGAACAGGTGATGCGTGTTGCCGAATCAGTGGTTAGTGTGGACAGTGATGTGAATGCGACGCTGTCGTTCAGCATTGACAGCCAACGGCTGGCGGTGATTGATGGACAGGCTGATGTGACGGTGACGTTGCTGTGTCAGCGCTGCGGCAAGCCTTTCGAACATCAGGTCCACGCCACGTTCTGTTTTAGCCCGGTCATCAGTGATGAACAGGCCGAAGCCTTGCCGGAAGCGTATGAACCTATCGAAGTCAATGAGTTCGGTGAGGTTGATTTGCTGGCGATGGTTGAAGATGAGCTTATCCTCTCTTTGCCCATTGCGCCGGTGCATGATTCTGAACACTGTGAAGTGTCCGAAACGGATATGGTGTTTGGTCAGTTACCCGCCGAGGCGGAAAAACCGAATCCATTTGCCGTATTAGCCAGTTTAAAGCGTAAGTAATTAAGGAGTAAGGTCCATGGCCGTACAACAGAATAAACCTAGCCGTTCCAAACGTGGTATGCGTCGTGCTCACGATGCGCTGACCACTTCCGCTGTATCCGTAGATAAAGTTTCCGGCGAAACGCATCTGCGTCACCACGTCACTGCGGATGGTTACTACCGCGGTCGCAAGGTTGTTGCCAAGTAATTCCTGCGATTTAGCAAGGAAACACTTTGACGCGCCTAACCTTGGCGTTAGATGCAATGGGCGGGGACTTCGGTCCCTGCATTACAGTGCCTGCAGCGTTGCAGGCACTGGCTTCTAATCCAGACCTCCATCTGCTGCTGGTTGGCGACCCTTCTGCGCTTACTCCATTACTCGCTAAAGTCGATTCCCCTTTATTTTCCCGTTTGGAAATCGTGCCGGCTGAATCGGTAATAGCTGGCGATGCGCGTCCATCCCAGGCTATTCGTGCCAGTCGGGGGACATCTATGCGCATCGCTCTGGAGTTGATCAGGGAAGGGCGAGCGCAGGCCTGCGTTAGCGCAGGCAATACCGGCGCATTGATGGGGCTGGCGACATTATTGATCAAACCCATTGAGGGGATTGATCGTCCGGCATTGGTGACAATGCTGCCCCATCAGCAGCACGGGAAGAGCGTGGTGCTGGATTTGGGCGCGAATGTTGATTGCGATAGCGCAATGTTAGTGCAGTTCGCCGTGATGGGATCGGTCATGGCGGAAGAAGTGCTCGGATTGCAGAATCCGCGCGTGGCGTTGCTGAATATCGGTGAAGAAGAGAGCAAGGGGCTCGCTAGTATCCGGGGCGCAGCGGCGCAACTGAAAACCATGCCTTCGATTAACTATATCGGTTATCTGGAAGGCAACGAATTACTGACCGGCAAAACGGATGTGATGGTCTGTGACGGTTTCGTGGGAAACGTCACGTTGAAAACCATGGAAGGTGTAGTGCGAATGTTTCTGTCTCTCCTGAAGGGCTCGTCCGGCAGGGGAGAAAGTCGGCAAGCACAGCCATGGTGGTTGAAATTTTTAGGGCGCTGGTTGCAACGGCGTCTGGCCAGGCGGTTTGGACACCTGAACCCTGACCACTATAACGGCGCATGTCTGTTAGGATTACGTGGAACTGTCATAAAAAGCCACGGTGCAGCAAACCAGAATGCGTTTGCTGTTGCAATTGAACAGGCGATGCAGACGGTGCAGCGGCAACTCCCGGAGAGGATTGCGTCGCGACTAAAGGCTGTATTACCCAAGAGTGACTGAGCGTACATGTATACAAAGATTCTCGGAACGGGAAGCTATTTGCCCGAACAAATCAGGACGAACGCTGATTTAGAAAAAATGGTGGATACGTCGGACGAATGGATCGTCACACGTACCGGTATTCGCGAACGCCGCATTGCTGCTCCAGATGAAAGCGTTGCCTCCATGGGGTACCGTGCCGCGCAGAACGCGCTCGACATGGCGGGAGTCGACAGTAATCAGGTAGGCTTGCTTATCGTAGCGACCACGTCGTCCAGCCATGCTTTCCCCAGTTCGGCCTGCCAGATCCAGCAGATGCTGGGTATTAAAGACACGATCGCCTTTGATCTTGCCGCCGCCTGCGCGGGATTCGCCTATGCATTGAGCGTGGCCGATCAGTATGTGAAAAGCGGCGCGGTGGATTATGCACTGGTCATCGGTTCCGATGCCTTGTCCAGAACGCTCGACCCGGCCGATCGCGGCACTCTGATTCTGTTCGGCGACGCCGCTGGCGCTGTCTTGCTGGGCCGCTCGGAAGAGCCGGGAATCCTTTCCACGCATCTGCACGCAGATGGTCGCTATGGCGATCTTCTGACATTGCCTTATGCGGATCGCCAGGAACCGCAGCCTGCTTATTTGACGATGGCGGGCAACGAAGTATTTAAAGTCGCCGTAACGGAACTGGCCCACATTGTCGAAGAAACGCTGGATGCGTCCGGCCTGAATAAAAGCGAACTCGACTGGCTGGTCCCTCATCAGGCAAACCTGCGCATTATCAGCGCCACCGCTAAAAAACTAGGCATGGGCATGGATAAAGTGGTGGTGACGCTGGATCGTCACGGTAATACGTCCGCCGCTTCCGTTCCTTCCGCACTGGATGAGGCCGTCCGCGATGGTCGTATCCAGCGCGGTCAGTTGATTTTGCTGGAAGCGTTTGGCGGCGGCTTTACCTGGGGCTCTGCTCTGATTCGTTTTTGATTTATCAGGACGTATGACTATGACGAAATTTGCAATGGTATTTCCCGGTCAGGGTTCCCAGTCGGTGGGTATGCTGGCTGAACTGGCTGAAAAATTCCCGCTGATCAAAGAAACGTTTGACGAAGCCTCCTCGGTTCTGGGATATGATCTGTGGCAGCTTTCCCAGCAAGGACCGGCGGAAGAACTGAACAAGACCTGGCAGACCCAGCCGGCGCTGTTAACGGCGTCAGTCGCTCTGTGGCGCGTCTGGCGGCAGCAGGGCGGCGCGTTGCCGACGCTGATGTCCGGCCATAGCCTGGGCGAATATTCTGCACTGGTGTGCGCCGGCGTTCTGGATTTCAAGCAGGCGGTCAGCCTAGTTGAACTGCGCGGCAAACTGATGCAGGAAGCGGTACCGGAAGGGACCGGCGCAATGTATGCCATCATCGGTTTGGATAATGATGCGATTGCCGCAGCCTGTGCCGAAGCCGCGCAAGGTCAGGTAGTTTCGCCGGTCAACTTCAACTCGCCGGGGCAGGTGGTTATTGCCGGTAACAAAGAAGCGGTTGAGCGCGCGGGCGCAGCCTGTAAAGCTGCGGGTGCGAAACGCGCGTTGCCGTTGCCGGTCAGCGTACCTTCCCACTGTGCGCTGATGGAGCCGGCGGCCCGTAAGCTGGCGGATGCGCTGGAAGCGATCACCTTTAATGCGCCGGACGTACCGGTGGTCAATAATGTGGATGTTCGCGCTGAATCCGCACCGGAAGCGATTCGCAGCGCGCTGGTGCGCCAGTTGCATAACCCGGTCCGTTGGACGGAATGTGTCGAATACATGGCCGCGCAGGGTGTGGTTACCCTGGTGGAAACCGGCCCTGGTAAGGTGTTGACCGGGCTGACCAAACGAATCGTTGATAGTCTCACGGCAACGGCGATTAATGATCCTGCTTCCTTATCGGCAGCGCTTGAACAGTAAAAACGGTGAAGATAATGAATTTTGAAGGAAAAATTGCCCTGGTGACGGGCGCAAGTCGTGGCATTGGTCGGGCGATTGCCGAGACGCTGGCTGCCCGCGGCGCCACCGTAATCGGTACGGCCACCAGCGACAAAGGGGCGGCGGATATCAGCGAGTGGCTGGGGCCGAAAGGCAAAGGCTATGCGCTGAACGTTACGGATAGCGCCTCGATTGAAAGCGTTTTAGCCAGCATCAAAGAAGCGTTCGGCGATATTGATATTCTGGTGAATAACGCCGGTATTACGCGTGATGATCTGATGATGCGTATGAAAGACGAAGCCTGGCAGGAAGTGCTGGATACCAACCTGAGCTCCGTTTTCCGGCTGTCCAAGGCGGTGCTGCGCGCCATGATGAAAAAACGTTTTGGCCGCATCATCACTGTAGGGTCTGTCATCGGTTCCCGCGGCAACGCCGGTCAGGCCAACTATGCCGCCGCCAAGGCTGGACTGGTTGGCTTTAGCAAATCGCTGGCGCAGGAAGTCGCGTCTCGCGGCATCACGGTTAACGTGGTGGCGCCGGGCTTTATCGAAACCGATATGACGCGGGCATTGACAGAAGAACAGCGTGTGGGCATTTTGGCGAATGTTCCTGCCAACCGTCTGGGTGATGCGAAAGAAATCGCTAGCGCTGTAGCGTTTTTAGCCTCTGATGAGGCGGGTTACATTACTGGCGAAACATTGCATGTCAATGGTGGCATGTATATGATCTGATAAGCAACACCGTAATTTGCGTTAATTTGCAGCGAAAACTGCAAAAAGCACAAAATCTTGGTTCGACCAGTCTTGATTTTGTTGCATCTTTTTCAACATTTTATACACTACGAAAACCATCGCGAAAGCGAGTTTTGATAGGAAATTTAAGAGTATGAGCACTATCGAAGAACGCGTTAAGAAAATCATCGTTGAACAGCTGGGCGTTAAGCCGGAAGAAGTCGTGAACAATGCCTCTTTCGTTGATGACCTGGGCGCTGATTCTCTTGACACTGTTGAGCTGGTAATGGCATTGGAAGAAGAATTCGATACCGAGATCCCAGACGAAGAAGCTGAAAAAATCACGACTGTTCAGGCAGCCATCGATTTTATTCAGGCTAATCAGCAGTAATCGAACATATCTAGGCGGTCGCTCGACCGCCTAAGTTTTCTTCTACCTCAGTATCTTTTTTTCCCTCCCTGGAGGATCAGCGTGTCTAAGCGTCGAGTAGTTGTGACTGGTCTGGGCATGTTATCTCCTGTCGGCAATACAGTAGCGTCAACCTGGAATGCTCTGCTTGCCGGTCAGAGTGGCATCAGCCTGATTGATCATTTCGATACTAGTGCCTATGCAACGCGTTTTGCTGGCTTAGTAAAAGACTTTAATAGTGAAGATTTCATCCCGCGCAAAGAAGCGCGCAAGATGGATGCCTTTATTCAATACGGGGTTGCAGCCGGCATTCAGGCCATGCAGGATTCAGGCCTTGAGGTGACGGAAGCCAATGCGAGTCGTATCGGAGCCGCTATCGGGTCAGGTATTGGTGGTCTGGGGCTGATTGAGGAAAACCATGGCGCGCTGGTGCATGGTGGCCCGCGTAAAATCAGTCCGTTCTTTGTGCCATCCACCATTGTCAACATGGTCGCCGGGCACCTGAGCATCATGTTCGGCTTGCGTGGTCCAACCATTTCCATTGCCACCGCATGTACTTCTGGTGTGCATAACATCGGCCACGCTGCGCGCATTATCGCGTATAACGATGCCGATGTTATGTTGGCCGGCGGGGCGGAAAAAGCCAGTACGCCGCTGGGTGTTGGCGGATTCGGCGCAGCGCGCGCCCTGTCGACCCGCAACGATAATCCGCAGGCGGCAAGCCGTCCGTGGGACAAAGATCGCGATGGCTTCGTGCTGGGCGACGGCGCCGGCATTCTGGTGCTGGAAGAATATGAGCATGCCAAAAAGCGCGGAGCGAAAATCTACGCTGAAATCGTCGGTTTTGGCATGAGCAGCGACGCCTACCATATGACGTCTCCGCCGGAGAATGGCGCTGGCGCGGCGCTGGCGATGGAAAATGCCTTGCGTGATGCAGGTATTACCACGGAGCAGGTGGGTTATATCAATGCGCACGGTACGTCCACGTCGGCGGGTGATAAAGCCGAAGCACAAGCGGTGAAATCGGTTTTCGGTGCGGATACTCGCGTACTGGTCAGCTCGACCAAGTCCATGATCGGTCACCTGTTGGGGGCTGCGGGCGCGGTGGAGTCGATCTTCTGTATTATGGCGTTGCGCGATAAGGCTGTTCCGCCGACCATCAACCTGGATAACCCGGATGAAGGCTGCGATCTGGATTTCGTGGCGCACGAAGCTCGTCAGGTGGCCAATATGGAATACACGTTGTGTAACTCCTTTGGTTTCGGCGGCACCAACGGTTCCGTGGTGTTCCGCAAAGTCTGATGCGATGTTTTAATGAAGAGCCCGGTTCTGCCGGGCTTTTTTTTGTCTGACTGAAAATCGGATATTGCCGCTTGCTGGACGCCCAGACGACTGACAGGCTTGCACCCTGGCCGAGGAGACGAATATGTGGTGGATTGACGGAAAAGCGGAGCAATGCCTGCCGGTATCGGATCGCAGCGTACAGTTTGGCGACGGCTGTTTTACCACGGCCAGGGTTGTGAACGGCCGTATTGTATGGCTGGAGCGACATATTCGGCGGTTGCAGCAGGCGGCGGAAAAATTGTTGTTGCCCGACCCGGACTGGCAGCGACTGAGCGACGAGATGCAGCAGGCCGCCGAGGGCCGCGTTGACGGCGTGGTGAAAGCCATCATCAGTCGGGGCAACGGCGGCCGCGGCTACAGCTCGGCGGGATGCCACAAACCGGTGCGCATTGTTATGCAGGCGGCGTACCCACAACACTACGCCCAATGGCGTCAGGACGGCATCCGACT
This sequence comes from Dickeya sp. Secpp 1600, assembly GCF_003049805.1. Taxonomy (NCBI): domain Bacteria; kingdom Pseudomonadati; phylum Pseudomonadota; class Gammaproteobacteria; order Enterobacterales; family Pectobacteriaceae; genus Dickeya; species Dickeya sp. Secpp 1600. Next base: position 3,185,645 of record NZ_CP023484.1, on the reverse strand, counting down.
GGCGCTGAGTCCGGTTCCGCTGGCGCAGAGCGCCTGGCTGGCGGGGATAAAGCATCTAAACCGGCTGGAGCAGGTGTTCATCCGCATGCATCTTGAACAGTCCGGCGCTGATGAGGCGCTGGTGCTTGACACCTCCGGGGCGCTGGTGGAATGCTGTGCGGCTAATTTATTCTGGCGCAAGGGAAAGCGGGTTTTCACGCCGGATGTATCGCTTGCCGGCGTTGACGGCGTCGCGCGTCGGCATATTATGGCGCTGTTGTCGGCATCGGCGTTTGAGCTGCATGTGGTGACTGAACCGCTGGAAACGCTGGCGGACGCAGACGAAGTGCTGGTGTGCAATGCGTTGATGCCGGTGATACCCGTAAACCAGGCGCATAGCTGGTGTTATCGCTCACGAGAGTTGTTCGACTTTCTGAGCCCTAACTGTGAGTCATGATGTGTTATGAAGAGAATAAAATGGGGTCTTGGGATTATTGTTCTGCTGGCGCTCGGTGCCTGGTGGGGCTGGAAACAGATACAGCACCTTGCCGATTCACCGTTGGCTATCAGACAGGAAACCATTTTTACTCTCCCGGCCGGCACCAATCGTGAAGCGCTAAAAGAGCTGCTGGTAGAACAACAAATTATTGGCGCCAGCGGCTGGTTCCCCTGGTTGCTGCATCTGGAGCCGGAGCTGGCGGCGTTTAAGGCCGGGACCTATCGGCTGACGCCTGCGATGACGGTGCGCGACATGCTGGCGTTGCTGGCCAGCGGCAAAGAAGCTCAGTTTTCGCTGCGGTTTGTGGAAGGTTCGCGCCTGAAAGACTGGCAGGAAACGCTGAAGTCGGCGCCTTATCTCAAGCACACGTTGGATGATAAAACACCGCAGGAAATCGCCGAAGCGATGGGGTTGAAAGACAAGCCTAACCCCGAAGGCTGGTTTTATCCGGATACGTATCTGCACACTGCGGGCATGAGCGACAAGTCGATCCTGCAGCGCGCTCACCAGCGGATGACGAAAATGCTCAATGACGTCTGGCAGGGGCGAGACGAAGGGTTACCCTATAAAACCCCGGACGACCTGTTGGTGATGGCGTCGCTGATTGAAAAAGAAACCGCTATTAATGAAGAGCGGCCGCTGGTGGCCTCGGTATTTATCAATCGCCTGCGCGCCGGTATGCGGTTGCAGACCGACCCGACGGTGATCTACGGCATGGGGGACAGCTATAACGGCACCATTACCCGCAGTGCGCTGGAGGCTCCCACGCCTTACAATACCTATGTCATCAGCGGGTTGCCGCCCACGCCGATTGCCATGCCGGGCAAGGCGTCCCTCGAAGCAGCCGCGCATCCGGCCAAAACCGGCTATCTCTATTTTGTGGCCGACGGCAAGGGTGGACACAAATTTACCACCAACCTGAACGATCATAACCGCGCCGTGCAGGCGTATCGTTCCGCGCAGGCTGCCGCCGGAAAGGAAAAGAATGAACAGTAAATTTATCGTAATTGAAGGTCTGGAAGGCGCGGGTAAGACCAGCGCTCATACGGTGGTGGTGGACACGCTGCGGACATTCGGCATTGATGACATTGTGTTTACCCGTGAGCCCGGCGGCACGCCGCTGGCAGAAAAGCTGCGCGAGTTGATCAAACAGGGCGTGGCGGATGAAAAGCTGACAGATAAGGCCGAACTGCTGATGCTGTATGCGGCGCGCGTGCAGCTGGTGGATAACGTGATTCGACCGGCGCTAGCCCGCGGCGCCTGGGTTGTGGGCGATCGGCACGATCTCTCTTCCCAGGCCTATCAGGGCGGCGGCCGGGGTATCGATGCGCGATTGATGACCTCGCTGCGGGATACCGTGCTGGGCGATTTCCGCCCTGACTTAACGTTGTATCTGGATATTTCGCCTGAGCTGGGGCTTAAACGCGCCCGCCAGCGCGGCGCGCTGGATCGCATCGAGCAGGAGTCGCTGGCGTTTTTCGAGCGCACCCGCGCCCGCTATCAGCAACTGGCGGCGGCCGACGCTTCTATCGTGACGATTGATGCATCCCGCGACCTGGCGCTGGTCAATGCCGACATCCGTCAGGTCTTGTCTGACTGGCTGCGGCAACTGAACGAGCGAGGGGAGTGAGCGACTGATGGAGTGGTATCCCTGGCTGAATGCGCCTTACCGCCAGTTGCTGGCGTCGCATCAGGCGGAGCGCGGCCATCATGCGCTGTTGCTGCATGCTATCGACGGTATGGGCGACGCCTCGCTGGCGTACGCATTCAGCCGCTGGCTGCTGTGTCAGCAGCCGGATGGCGCAAAGAGCTGCGGACGCTGCCACTCCTGTGAGTTGATGAACGCCGGCACCCATCCGGACTGGCATACCCTCAGCCCGGAAAAAGGTAAGCACAGTCTGGGCGTTGACGCGGTGCGCGATGCGTTAGAGCAAGTGTACCAGCGCTCGCGGCAGGGTGGTGCGAAGGTGGTTTGGCTGCCGCAGGCGGAAAGCCTGACCGAAGCGGCGGCCAATGCGCTGCTGAAGACGTTGGAAGAGCCGCCGGCGCAAACCTATTTTCTGCTGGGATGCCGCGAACCGGGACGGTTGCTGGCGACGATGCGCAGTCGCTGCCTGCATTTGTACCTGGATGTGCCGGCTGAGCCGCAAGGGATGCAATGGCTGCGCGGACGCGGACATCATGATGAGCTGGCGCTGCAGACCGCGTTGCGACTGGCGGCGGGGGCGCCGCTGGCCGCTGAAGCATTGCTGCAGCCGGATAGCTGGAAAGCGCGTCAGGCGGTTTGCCAGCAGCTGGCGCAGAGCCTGCAGTCCAGTGATGCGCTGGCGCTGTTGCCGGCACTCAATCATGATGACGCCGATCGTCGTATTCACTGGGTGAGTACGCTGTTGCTGGATGCGCTGAAATGGCGCCATCAGGCTGCCGATCAGCGGACCAACCTGGATCAGGCGCCGCTGGCGGCGCAATTGGCGTCACAGCTGGGCGACGCCCGCCTGCACCACGGCCTGCGGCGCTGGCTGCACTGTCGTCACCAACTGTTGTCGGTGACGGGCGTTAACCGCGAGTTGTTATTGACGGAACTGTTGCTGGCGTGGGAGAGCCTGTTGTCGTCTCCGACGCTGCCGGTGTCGTCATCTTTTTCCTGAATACCGGATACCCTTGATTATGTTGTTAGTTGATTCCCACTGCCACCTTGATGGTTTGGATTATCAGTCGCTGCACAAAGACGTGTCTGACGTGCTGAACAAGGCTCGTGAGCGCGAGGTAGGCTTTTTTCTGGCGGTGGCGACCACCTTACCGGGATTCCGCGCCATGACCGAATTGATCGGCGAACGCGACAATGTGGCGTTTTCCTGCGGCGTGCATCCGCTCAGTCAGGAAGAGCCGTACGATTTCGCCGAGCTGCGCACACTGGCGGCCTTACCGTCGGTTGTCGCACTGGGGGAAACCGGGCTGGATTACTATTATCAGCAAGATACCATCCCGCAGCAGCAGGCATCGTTTCGCGAACATATTCGCGTTGGCCGGGCGCTGAATAAGCCGGTGATTGTGCATACCCGTTCCGCCCGTGAAGATACGCTTGCCATCCTGCGTGAGGAAAAAGCGGACGAATGCGGCGGCGTGCTGCACTGCTTTACCGAAGATCGGGAAACAGCGGAGAAACTGCTGGATTTGGGGTTCTATATTTCCTTTTCCGGGATTGTGACTTTCCGTAATGCCGACGCATTGCGCGACGTCGCGCGTTACGTGCCGCTGGACCGGCTGCTGATTGAAACCGATTCCCCGTGGCTGGCGCCGGTTCCCTACCGCGGCAAGGAGAATCAGCCCGCCTACGTGCGCGATGTGGCTGAATATCTGGCTGTACTCAAAAATGTCAGTCTTGAACAGTTGGCATCCACCACTACCGAAAATTTTGCTCGGCTATTCCACATTGATGCAGCGCGGTTGACCGTGGCCTGATACTGGTTGAGAATACGCGAGTTTTTTTTGGCTTCGTAATTAATCGCTGATAATCCCTGCCATTTGCAGCTTGCGCTGTACGGTGGCGGGGTTAATTTTTAGCGTTAGATCACAAACCATAAGACTTCTGATAGTAACGTGGGTTTCCCATGAGTTGAAACGTGACTGCTATCAAACATTTGATGCAACATTTATTTTACTCTGCGTAAAAATTAATGAGGATGCATATCACATCCCGACCGCGTGAAGGATGACCTCCCCACCTTCATGCGAACTGTCAGAAGTAGAAGCACTATTACTCAGGAGCACTCTCTATATGTTCAAGAATGCATTTGCAAACCTACAAAAAGTAGGTAAATCGCTGATGCTGCCAGTATCCGTGCTGCCTATCGCCGGTATTCTGCTGGGCGTCGGGTCGGCCAACTTTAGCTGGCTGCCGGCGGTTGTTTCCAGCGTGATGGCGCAGGCGGGCGATTCGGTTTTTGCCAACATGCCGTTGATTTTTGCTATCGGCGTAGCGTTGGGCTTCACCAATAATGACGGCGTGTCCGCGCTGGCTGCGGTGGTGGCTTACGGCATTATGGTGAAAACCATGGCGGTGGTTGCGCCGCTGGTGCTGCATATGTCGCCGGCAGATATCGCCGCTAACCACATGGCCGACACCGGCGTGCTGGGGGGGATTATCGCCGGTGCGATTGCCGCCTACATGTTCAACCGCTTTTACCGCATCCGCTTGCCGGAATACCTGGGCTTCTTTGCCGGTAAGCGCTTTGTGCCGATCATCTCCGGCCTGACCGCCATCATTGTCGGTGTGGCGCTGTCGTTCATTTGGCCGCCGGTGGGCAGCGCGATTCAGACTTTCTCTCAATGGGCCGCTTACCAGAACCCGGTGCTGGCGTTCGGTATCTACGGCATCGTTGAGCGTAGTCTGGTGCCGTTCGGTCTGCACCATATCTGGAACGTGCCGTTCCAGATGCAGGTCGGCGAGTTCACCAACGCTGCGGGTCAGGTGTTCCACGGCGATATTCCGCGCTATATGGCGGGCGACCCGACTGCGGGTAAACTGTCTGGCGGTTTCCTGTTCAAAATGTATGGTCTGCCGGCCGCCGCGCTCGCTATCTGGCATTCGGCTAAACCGGAAAATCGCGCCAAAGTGGGCGGCATCATGATCTCCGCTGCGCTGACCGCGTTCCTGACCGGTATCACCGAGCCGATCGAGTTTTCCTTCATCTTCGTGGCGCCGATTCTGTATGTCATCCACGCGGTGCTGGCCGGTCTGGCGTTCCCGATCTGTATTCTGCTTGGCATGCGTGACGGCACCAGCTTCTCGCACGGTCTGATCGACTTCGTCGTACTGAGCGGCAACGGCAGCAAACTGTGGCTGTTCCCGATCGTCGGTCTGTGCTATGCCGCGGTGTACTACACCGTGTTCCGCGTGCTGATCGCCAAGCTGGATCTGAAAACCCCAGGCCGCGAAGAGTCTGCGTCCGAGCAGTCTGCTCAGGGCAACTCTGAAATGGCGGCGTCGCTGGTTTCCGCATTCGGCGGTAAAGAAAACATCACCAACCTGGATGCTTGTATCACTCGTCTGCGCGTCAGCGTGGGTGATGTGTCCAAAGTTGACCAGGCCGAGCTGAAGAAACTGGGCGCGGCGGGCGTGGTGGTGGCCGGTTCCGGCGTGCAGGCGATCTTCGGCACCAAGTCCGATAACCTGAAAACCGATATGGACGATTACATCCGTAATCACTGAAATATCCGTAACCACTGACGGATTACGGGGAGTTGACGAAAAGGGGCTACGGCCCCTTTTTTACATTCTGCATTTTTACATCCCGCTCTTTTATATTCTAAAACGCCTCCCGGCAGGACAGAATCGTTTCCCCTCACCGGAAGTTCGGCAGTAGGATAACTGATGCTGCCGTGCGTGATACGCCCGTTGTCAGTCACGACAGTGGATAACCAACGCCGCTCTGCCCATAACAACATCGTCTATCAGCGGCGTACCACAACATCATTCTTTCAGAGGGAACAGTATGCGGATTTCAGCTGAGCGTTTAACGCAGATAGCCTATGAACTGTTACGTAACACCGGGTGTGACCACGACGAGGCCGAGTGCGTGGCGCTTCATCTGGTTGGCGCGAATCTCAAGGGGCACGACAGCCACGGAGTCGGCATGTTGCCGGAATACGTCAGTTTCATCGCGCAGGGCATCATGCATCCCAACACCCCGGCCCGTTTGCTGCAGGATGGCGGCGCGGTGCTGCAGTTCTCCGGCGATCGCGGGTTCGGGCAGCGCACCGGGCGCGAAGCGATGCAAGCGGCGATTGAACGGGTGAAGACCACCGGTATTTGCCTGATGACGCTGGCGTCGACCTGTCATCTGGGGCGTATCGGCACCTACGGCGAAATGGCGGCGCAGGCCGGTCTGATTTCGATTCACTTCGTTAATGTCGGCGATATCGCGCCGCTGGTGGCGCCGTTTGGCGGCAGCGAGGCGCGTTTTGGCACCAACCCGATCTGTATTGCCTTCCCAGGCAGCGACGACAACCCCGATTTTATTCTGGACTTCGCCACCAGCATTGTGGCGCTGGGTAAAACGCGCGTGGCCTGGCTGGCGGGGAAAATCTTTTATGAGCCGGTGATGCTGGACAGCGACGGACGCCCGAGCGCCGATCCGCGGGTGATGTGGGAAGGCGAGGCGACCGGCGCGTTGCTGCCGATCGCGCGTCACAAGGGCGGCGGCCTGATTCTGGCGGCGGAACTGCTGGCGGGCATTTTGTCCGGCGGCGGCACCATTCAGCCGGGCAATGCGCGCGAAGGCGCCATCGTCAACAACATGACCACCATTGTGATCGATCCGTCTAAACTGGTGGGGATGGCGTGGCTGAAGCAGGAGTACGATGCCATGTTGGCGTATGTCCGCGCCTCGCGCTTGCCGGATCCGTCCGTGCCGATTCTGATTGCCGGCGAACCGGAACGTCAGGCCCGTCAGCAGCGTCAGGCTGAGGGCATCACCATTTCCGAGGGAGAGTGGCGGAAAATTACCGACGCCGGGTGTTCTCTGGGGATGCCGGCGGCATTTTTCGCGGCATAACGCCGGTGCTACGCGTGGCGAGCACCGACAAAGAGAGTTGAAAAGTATTGGATTTATCACTCATACTGCAAGCCGCATCGCTGAACAGCGCTCGTTTTTAAAGGAACTGTGTTATGGCTGAAGAAACCATTTTCAGTAAAATCATTCGTCGGGAAATCCCCGCCGATATCGTGTATCAGGATGAACTGGTGACTGCCTTTCGCGACATCGCGCCACGTACCCCCACCCACATTCTGATTGTGCCGAATATCCTGATCCCCACCGTGAATGACACCGCGCCGGAGCATGAAGCGGCGCTCGGCCGTATGATCACCGTCGCGGGCAGTATTGCCCGTCAGGAAGGGATTGCGGATGACGGCTACCGTCTGATCATCAACTGCAATCGCCACGGCGGTCAGGAGGTGTATCACATCCATATGCATCTGCTGGGCGGTCGCCCGCTGGGGCCGTTGCTGGCCGGTTGATGCGGTCATGCGCGTATTCTCATCAGGCGCATTGGCCGCCTTGCTGCTGGGCATGTCGCTTGTCGGATGCAGCAAGACGGCCAGTCTGACCATTAATTCCAAACAGACGCTGGTGCTGGACGCCTCGGTGATGGCGGCCGGCATTAGCGCCTCTCGTCCGTCGCTGTCGCGCGGCGGTGCGGGTCAGCAGGCGTCGGCCCGTATCAGCAATACGTCGGGGCAGCCGGTGACGCTGCACTACCGTTTTTACTGGTATGATCAGCAGGGGCTGGATGTGCCGCCGCTGGGTGTCAGCCAGACGGCGGTGATCCCTGCCCATACGGATATCTCCCTTGTTGCCACGCATGCTGACCCGGCAGCCAGCCAGGTACGGCTTTATCTTTTTCTCTGATGCGTGATTGAGAGGACAGACATGAAAAAATATCTTGGCATCGTGCTGATGGCGCTGGTGATTGCCGGCTGTACCAGCCGTGCGCCGCAAACGGAACAACCGGCCACTATCGAGCCCGCCGTCCCCGCACCGTCGAAACCGCAGTTGCCGCCGGCAGAAAGTCAGCCATTGCCGACGCCGCCGAAGATTCAGGTACCGGTGTTGGACTGGTCGGCCGCGGCTACGCCGTTGGTGGGGCAGATGGTGAAAACCGACGGCATCGCCAGGGGCAGTATTTTGCTGCTGAACAAGCTTAAAAATAACACCAACGGTTCGCTGCAGACCGCTCAGGCGACTACCGCGCTGTATAACGCGCTGGCGTCTTCCGGGCAGTTTACGATGGTGTCTCGCGAACAACTGGGCGTTGCCCGGCAGTCGCTGGGATTATCGGAAGAAGACAGTCTGGAGTCGCGCAGCAAAGCGGTGGGGTTGGCCCGCTATGTCGGCGCGCAATACGTGCTGTATGCCGACGCCAGCGGGGACGTGAAGTCACCGGATCTGTCGATGCAACTGATGCTGGTGCAGACCGGCGAAATCGTCTGGTCCGGCAATGGTACGGTTCGCCAGCAGTGAGGCGCTGAACGCGCTGTTGCAGCAGGCTCTGCCGGCGGTAGCGACCGCCGGTTTTTATTTACAGCCGGTCAACGGCCTTAGTCACCAGAGCTGGCGCGTTCATTCTCCGGCAGGGCTGTGGCTGGCGCGCGGCGAAACGCCGCAGGGGCGCCAGCTTGGCACCTCCCGACAGCGTGAATTTCATGTGCTGCGGCACCTGGCCGGGCAGTCGCTGGCGCCGCATCCGGTGTGCTGGCGCGATGGCTGGTTGCTGGTGCAGTGGCTGGCGGGCGAGCCGGCCGATGAGCGCCAGTTGGCGCAGGCGCTGGCGGAAGGACCGCTGGCGGCGATGCTGGCGCGTCTGCATCATCAGCCGCGTTATGGCTATCCGTTGCCGTTGAAACGCCTGATGGCGCATCACTGGCACCATATGGACCCGGCCCGCCGCTCGCCGCGTCTGAGGCGCGTCTATCAGCAGGTGGTGGATAAGCCGTTGCCGACGCCGTTACTGATCGCGCCGCTGCATCTGGATGTGCATCCCGGCAACCTGCTGCGTACCGAGGCCGGCTGGCGATTGATTGACTGGGAGTACGCGGCGGACGGCGATATCGGGCTGGAGCTGGCGTTGCTGTTCCGGTCCTGCGAGCTGGATGACGCGCGTCAGCAGGATTTTTTGCAGGCGTATTGCCAGCACTGGCGCCACCTGAACCCAGCGTCATTGCGGCGGCAGGCGGCACGCTGGCAATATTGGGTGGATTATCTGGTGCTGATGTGGTTCGAAGTCCGTTGGCGGCAGAGCGGTGAGGCGTATTACCGACAGACGGCTGACGCATGGCGGCGGGCGGCGGGATGGCGCGATTAAGCCTTTCCCTCTGAGGCGGGCGTTTGCGCGGGCCGTTTGATTATCAGGCCGATTTTTCCATCATGCCGATGTGGCAATCATACAGAAGGGGTGTTTGTGGGGCCGTTAATGTTAGATGTGGCCGGCTATGAGCTGGACGCGGAAGATCGCGAGGTGCTGGCGCATCCGCTGGTGGGGGGCGTGATCCTGTTTAGCCGTAACTTTCACGACGCCGACCAGTTGGCGGAACTGGTGCGTCAGATGCGTCGCGCCTCTCGCGAGCGGCTGGTGGTGTCGGTCGATCAGGAAGGCGGGCGCGTGCAGCGGTTTCGCGACGGTTTTACCGCGCTGCCGGCCGCGCAGTCGTTTGCCGCATTGAACCCGTTGCCGCAGGCGCAACTGCTGGCGGAAGAAGCGGGCTGGGTGATGGCGGCGGAGATGATCGCCATGGATATCGATGTCAGCTTTGCGCCGGTATTGGATGTCGGGCACCAGAGCGCGGCGATTGGCGACCGTTCCTTCCACGACGACCCGGACACCTTGCTGGCGGTGGTGGAGCGTTTTATTGCCGGCATGCGTGCCGCCGGTATGAAGGCGACAGGCAAGCATTTCCCCGGTCATGGCGCGGTAACGGCGGATTCCCATAAGGAAACGCCGCGGGACGAGCGGCCGCTGGCGCAAATTCGGGAACGGGATATGCGGGTGTTTCGGGAATTGATCGCCCGCCAGCAGTTAGATGCGGTGATGCCGGCGCACGTGATTTATACCGATGCCGATCCCCGCCCGGCCAGCGGGTCGCCCTACTGGCTTAAACAAGTGCTGCGTCAGGAGCTGGGATTTGGCGGCATCATCTTCTCGGATGATCTATCGATGGAAGGCGCAGCGGTGATGGGCGGTTACGCCGAACGCGCGCAGGCGGCGCTGGACGCGGGGTGCGACATGATTCTGGTATGTAACCAGCGTCAGGGCGCGATCAGCGTGTTGGATAACCTGTCTCCGGTCAAAGTACCGGGGTTGGAGACGCTCTATCATCGGGGGTTGATCACTCGCCGTGAACTGCTGAATTCATCGCGCTGGAAGCAGGCGACGTCGCAGTTGACGGCACTGAGTGAACGCTGGCAGGCGCATAAAGCCGCCGGTTAAATCACCTGCTAAATGAGGCTGGAGGGAAGGCACCGATGATCATTTATTTGCACGGTTTTGATTCAAGCAGTCCGGGTAATCATGAGAAAGTGCTGCAGTTGCAGTTCATCGACCCGGATGTCCGGCTGGTGAGCTACAGTACCCTGCATCCGCGCCATGATATGCAGCATCTGCTCAGGGAAGTGGACAAGATGCTGCAATTGAATGCGGATAACCGCCCGCTGATTTGCGGCGTCGGGCTGGGTGGCTTTTGGGCTGAACGCATCGGTTTCCTGTGTGATATCCGCCAGGTGATGTTCAATCCCAACCTGTTCCCGCAGGAAAACATGGAAGGCAAAATCGATCGTCCGGAAGAGTACGCAGACATCGCCACCAAGTGCGTGGAGAATTTCCGCGAGAAAAACCGCGATCGCTGTATGGTGGTGCTGTCGCGCCACGATGAAATGCTGAATAACCAGCGCAGCGCCTGTTTGCTGGGTGAATACTACGAAATCATCTGGAATGAGAGCGAAGGCCATAAATTCCGCGATATCTCGCCACACCTGCAACGCATCAAGGCGTTTAAATCACTGGGGTGATTTTTCCTCTACACTGTCTTTGTGGCTGTCAAACCCGCGTCAGGCTGGGGCGACAGCCGCTTTCCCTCTGCTGACCTGCTGCACTAACTTGTTGGATCTCAACGTCTAATTCTTCGCTCTGACGATCTGTAACTAAAATAAATTGATATAAATCAATTTTGGTATGACCAAATGACCTTACATGCTATTCTCATCGCATATATCCAATTTTCATTATCATAACCATATGTAATATAAGGATATTATTTTTTACCCTTTATTAACTATTGGTTCACAAATTTTCAGGGGGTCATTTTGACATCATTGCCAATCAAGAAAATCGTGATTGTCGGCGGTGGCGCCGGAGGGCTGGAGCTGGCAACCAGTCTGGGGCATAAGCTGGGTCGCAAGAAGAAGGCGGAAATAACACTGGTGGATCGCAACCACAGCCACCTGTGGAAACCGCTGCTGCACGAAGTGGCGACCGGCTCGCTGGATGATGATATGGATGCGCTGAGTTACCTGGCGCATGCCCGCAATCATCACTTCAATTTCCAGTTGGGTATGATGACCGACATCGACCGCGAGCAGCGTACCGTCCAACTGGCCGAAATCCGCGGCGAGCAGGGGGAACTGCTGGTGGCGGCCCGTTCACTGTCGTACGACATTCTGGTGGTGGCGCTGGGCAGCACCTCCAATGACTTCGGTACGCCGGGCGTCAAAGATCACTGCATTTTCCTGGACAACCCGAAACAAGCCCGCCGTTTCCATAACGAAATGCTCAATCTGTTCCTCAAGTTCTCCGCTTCTCAGGGGCAGCAGGAGAAGGTCAATATCGCGATTGTCGGAGGGGGCGCCACCGGGGTGGAGCTGTCCGCCGAACTGCACAACGCGGTGAAACAGCTGCACAGCTACGGTTTTGACAGCCTCAGCAATCAGGCGCTCAACGTCACGCTGGTGGAAGCCGGGGAACGTATTCTGCCGGCGCTGCCGCCGCGTATTTCTGCGGCTGCGCACCATGAACTGACCAAGCTTGGCGTGCGCGTGCTGACCAAAACCATGGTGACCAGCGCCCAGCAGAACGGCCTGAACACCAAGGACGGCGAGTTTATCGACGCCGACCTGATGGTATGGGCGGCGGGTATCAAGGCCGCCGACGCCATGAAGGACATTGCCGGTCTGGAAACCAACCGGATCAACCAGCTGGTGGTGGAGCCGACGCTGCAGACCACGCGCGATCCGGCTATTTTCGCCATCGGCGACTGTGCGTCCTGCCCACAGCCGGGCGGTGGCTTTGTGCCGCCACGCGCGCAGGCTGCGCATCAAATGGCGTCGCGCTGTTACAGCAACATCCTGGCGCTGATGAATAATCAGTCGCTGAAGCCTTACGTCTACAAAGACCACGGTTCGCTGGTGTCATTGTCTAAATTCAGCACCGTCGGTAGCCTGATGGGCAACCTGATGCGCGGTTCGGTGATGGTGGAAGGACGTATTGCCCGCTTCGTTTACATTTCGCTGTATCGCATGCACCAGATTGCGCTGCATGGCTACATCAAGACCGGCCTGATGATGTTGGTCGGCAGCATCAACCGGGTGATCCGCCCGCGTCTCAAACTGCATTAAGGCCGGATAGCTCTGGTCTGGCGTCTCGGTTGCCCGCTATTCGGCGGGCAACCTGTTATTCCCCGCTATATTGTTCACATCACAGAATAAAATATTGCACTAACACCAACTAAAGGTAAGAAAACTCTCAAATGTGACGGTTTTGTTATCTGTGCAACCCTTTTGAGGTAGAAATCCGATTGAGAGTACCTGGTGGATTAGGCAGACTTCATCACGTCAGGCGGCGTAGCGCGCACGCCGCGCCCCGGAAGGTGGGGCTTTCGGGTTAAAAGCCATCAGCCCGTTATGAGCCGTAAGAGCGCTCAACGCAGGGTGGAGTGGAGGATGCGTGGTTATTTATTCAGGAGGTTTCCTGTGAACAAGTCAATGTTAGCGGGTGTGGGTATTGGTATGGCTGCAGCTCTGGGTGTGGCAGCCGTCGCCAGTCTGGATGTGTTTGCGTCCAGACCGCAGTTTGCACAGGTGCTGACAGCAACACCTATCAAAGAAACCGTGAAAACGCCGCGTCAGGAATGCCGTAATGTCACCGTGACGCACCGCCAGCCGGTACAGGATGAAAACCGTATTGCCGGGTCATTGCTGGGCGCCGTGGCTGGCGGCGTGCTGGGGCATCAGTTCGGCAATGGCCGTGGCCGCGATGTGACGACGGTAGTCGGCGCGCTGGCCGGGGGATACGCCGGCAATCAGGTGCAGGGAAAAATGCAGGACGGTGATACCACCACCTCCACGCAACAGCGTTGCCAGACGGTGTATGACAAATCGCAGAAAGTGCTGGGTTATGATGTCACCTATAAAATCGGCGATCAGGAAGGAAAAGTGCGGATGGACCGCGATCCCGGCACTCGTATCCCGCTCGATCGCAACGGTCAGCTGATTCTCAGTCAGTCCAGCTGATGCGGCGGACAGGCAGGCCCGCGTTGTCACGCTGCTGACCGCGGGCCTGATGCCGTCGATACCGCCCGCCTGACTCATGCATCATATAAATCGGTATCCTGCACCGGCGAGTGGCGCTGGCTGGGCCGAATGCGTTTGACCGAATCTCTCACCGCCAGCGTACCGTTAAGCAGAATATTGCCGGTACCTCGTCCCGGCTGCATCAGCTGAAGCTGCAATAATCTCACCGCCTCTCGTCCCAACTCTTCACGCGGGATCAGCACCGATGTCAGCGGAATATCGTGCACCGCCGCCAGATTGGCGCCATCCATGCTCATGACCGATATATCCTGCGGCACGCGCAGCTTCGCTTTATGCAGCGCATTGACGGCGCCCACCGCCATAAAGTCGCCGCCCGCCAGTATGGCTGTAGGGTACTGTTCCCGCGGGCAGGCGGCCAGAAAATCAGTGACGGCCTGTTCCGTTTCCGCGCTGCCGAAGCCACGGGGCGTCAGTAAATGGATGTCGTCAATAAAAGGCAGGTTGTGCTGTTGATAGGCATCACGAATGCCCGCCAGTCGCCACTCCATGGTGTAGCGCCGCAGGCACAGCAGGGTCAGGATCTGACGGTGCCCCTGATCGATCAGATAGTTGGCGGCAAATTCGCCGATAAGCTGGTGCGCAGGCGACACGCCGGACAATTTCATTTTATTGTCGAGACAGTTGACCAGCACGCAGGGTTTGTTCAATTCGGCCGCCAGCGCGTGAATATAAGGATCGTCAATGCCGATCAGAATGGCGCCTTCGGTTTCCGGCGACGACATTTTTTCCAGAAACAGCGCCGCATCGCTGTCGTTTTCCGCCAGCCCGCAGTAGCGCAGGCGTACATCGTGCGAGTCCAGCGAGTCGAGAATCCCTTCCAGTACCTTATGGTAGAAAATATCCGCCCGGCGATTAAAAGCGCGCTCCGGCGCGAACACCGTCAGGCTATTAAGCAGCAAGCGGCCGGTGGCCAGATGATCCATCACGCCGTATTGCCGGGCAGAGGTCAGAATTCGCGTCCGTGCCGCATCGCTGGTATTGGATTTTCCCGCCAGCACCCGGGAAACGGTACTGACGGAGAAGCCGGTCTGCATGGCGATTTCACGAATTTTGAGGTTTTTTTTCATTTTGTGATCCCGTTCAATTTGAATCGTGAAAAAATTTTCATCACCAGAAAAATGGCGGCAGCCGGCGGATGAATGGCCGGAAATAATATATTTCGACGCTACCATGAAAATAGTTGCAAAAAAGTGAGTATCTCCGGCTTTTTAATTTTTCTACGCTGAATCGGTCGTGATTCTTCAGGCGTCATCACGCCGCGGAATACGCCGTCGCGACATAAAAATACTTATAAAAATCTGAAAATTAGAACATCAGGATGGTGTTGCGCCGGGAGGCGTTTCACTGTTGTCTGCCGCAAGGAGATCACCATGAGTCTCGACGTTAATTCCTCGCCCGTCATCAATGAAAAACGAAAGTTCAAACAATTGCGCTGGTGGATACTGGCGTTATTTCTGTTTGGCGTCACCGTTAATTATATTACCCGCAATTCGCTGGGTATTCTGGCGCCCGAATTAAAAACGGTGCTGAATATTACCACCGAGCAATACTCCTGGATTGTCGGCGCTTTTCAATTGGCCTATACGCTATTTCAGCCTTTATGCGGATGGCTGATCGACGTGATTGGATTAAAGCTGGGCTTCATGATCTGCGCCGTGATTTGGGCGCTGATGTGCCTGCTGCATGCCGGCGCCGGGAGCTGGGTGCAGCTTGCCATTTTGCGTTTCATGATGGGTGGAGCTGAAGCGGCGGCCACGCCGGCCAACGCCAAAACCATCGGCGAGTGGTTTCCCCGCCAGGAACGGCCCATCGCCGCCGGTTGGGCCGGCGTGGGCTTTTCCATCGGTGCGATGCTGGCGCCGCCCATTATCGTGGTCGCGCACTCCGCGTTCGGCTGGCAAGGGGCATTCCTGTTTGCCGGGGTGCTGGCGATGTTGTGGGTGGTGTTGTGGTGGCTGTTTTACCATAACCCGGGAGAACACCCGCGCCTGAGTAAAGAAGAACTGGCGTTTATCCGTCAGGACAATGAGCCGGAGCCGGTGAAACAACCGTTTTTTACCGCTATGAAAACGGTAATGAAAAACCGCCGTTTCTACGGCATCGCCATTCCCGCGTTTATGGCGGAACCCGCCTGGGCGGTGCTGAGTTTCTGGGTGCCGCTGTATCTGGCCAAAGAGCGTGGCATGGATTTGAAACAAATCGCCATGTTCGCCTGGCTGCCGTTTCTTGCCGCCGACTTCGGCAGTATCGCCAGCGGTTACCTGACCCGGCTCTACACCCGATGGTTTGGCTGTTCACGCATCAACTCGGTGGTGGGCAGTTCGGTGACCGGCGCGTTTCTGATGCTGTCGCTCGCGCTGGTCAGCGTGACCCAAAATCCCTATCTGGCCATCATCCTGATTTCGATTGGCGGATTCGGCCACCAAATCATTTCCTGCATGCTGAGCGCCGTCGTGGTGGATTCGTTCGATAAAGGCCAGATGGCGACGGTCAACGGTATGCGCGGCGCCAGCGCGTGGATTGCCAGCTTCCTGTTTTCACTATTGATTGGCGTTACCGCCGACAGGATTGGCTTCAGTCCGCTGTTTGTCGCCATGGGCTTTTTTGATTTATTCGGCGCGCTGTTCCTGATTGCGTTCATCGCGGAACGTCGCCAGCGCGCGCACTGACAGAACTTCCGAATAGACGAGTGATGCTATGAAGACATTGAAACATTGGGTATTGCACCATCAGGCCGAGGATCGGGTTGAACTGCTGGTGGACGGCGCACACCGCTTTTTGTTGTACGTGCTGGCGCCGGGGCTGATGCGGGTACTGATTAAACAGCATGGGGAGCTGCGGTTGAATCGCACCTGGAGCATTGCGCCGCAGCAGGACGTACCGTGGCAGGGCAGGGAACGGGAGAGCAGCGAGGGATTTACGCTGCCGGGCTATACGCTAAGTTGGCAAGGCGATGCCTTGCAGATCAGCACCGGGCCATTGCGGGTGACGGTGCATCAGCCGCTGTGGCTGGCATGGGAATACCTTGATGCGCACGGGCAGTGGCAGCCGCTGGCGTCCGATCGGCCGACCGGCGCCTATCTGCTCAATATGCACGGCGACGGCGTGGCGCACTATCAGCGGCGTACCCCGCAGGAACGCTGCTACGGGCTGGGGGAAAAGGCGGGTGATTTAAACCGCGCCGGTCGTCGCTTTGAATTCCGCAATCTGGATGCGATGGGCTATAACGCGCAAAGCACCGATCCGCTCTACAAGCACCTGCCGTTCACCCTGGTCAATCAACCGGGGGCTAGCTACGGCGTGTTTTACGACAATCTCAGCACCACCTGGCTGGACCTGGGCAACGAGATCGATAATTACCACCCGGCTTACCGGCGCTATCAGGCCGACGCCGGGGATCTGGATTATTATTTTCTGCTCGGCCCCGCCATTCTCGATGTGACCAAAGCCTTTGTCCGACTCACCGGTAAAACCTGTTTCGGCCCCAAATGGAGCCTCGGTTACAGCGGGTCCACCATGCATTACACCGACGCGCCGGACGCTCAGCAACAGCTGTTGTCCTTTATCGAACTGTGTCGCCGGCATGCGATTCCGTGCGATTCGTTCCAGCTCTCGTCCGGCTATACCTCGATTGGCAACAAACGTTACGTGTTCAACTGGAACTACGACAAAGTGCCGCAGCCGGAGCAAATGAGCTGGGCATTCCATGATGCCGGTATGCACCTGGCGGCCAATATCAAGCCTTGCCTGTTACAGGATCACCCCCGCTATCAGGAGGTGGCGGCCAAAGGGCTGTTTGTGCGCGATTCGCAGTCGGACAATCCGGAACGCTCCAGCTTCTGGGACGACGAAGGTTCCCATCTGGATTTCACCAATCCGGACACCGTCGCCTGGTGGCAGGAGAACGTGACCCGGCAACTGCTGGAAAAAGGTATCGACTCCACCTGGAACGATAACAACGAATTCGAGATCTGGGACGGCGAAGCGCGCTGTCATGGCTTTGGTCAGCCGATTGCCATCAAGCATATCCGTCCGCTGATGCCGCTGCTGATGATGCGCGCCTCGATGGAGGCGCAGCAGCGGTTTGCGCCGGCGCTGCGGCCTTATCTGATTTCGCGCTCCGGCAGCGCCGGGATGCAGCGCTACGTGCAGACCTGGAGCGGGGACAACCGCACCAGTTGGCAGACGCTGCGCTACAACACCCGTATGGGGGTCGGCATGAGTCTGTCCGGCCTGTATAACGTGGGCCATGATGTGGGCGGTTTCGCCGGCAATAAGCCCGATGCCGAGCTGTTTGCGCGCTGGGTGCAAAACGGGGTGATGCATCCGCGGTTTACCATTCACTCGTGGAATGACGACGCCACGGTCAACGAACCCTGGATGTACCCGGCGGTGACGCCGATTATCCGTGACGCCATCCAACTGCGTTATCGGCTGTTGCCGTATCTGTATACCCTGCTGTGGCAGGCGCATGCGGATGACGAGCCGATGTTGCGCCCGACCTTTTTGGATCACGAGCATGACCCGCGTACCTTCGGGGAAACCGACGATTTCATGCTGGGACGCGATCTGTTGGTGGCGAGCGTGGTGAAGCCGGGACAACGCCGGCGGGAGGTCTATCTGCCGGATAATGGCGACGGCTGGTATGACTTTTATCGCGGCGGCTGGTTCAGCGGCGGGCAAACCGTGACGCTCGATGCGCCGCTGGAGCGGTTGCCGTTGCTGGTGCGGGCCGGAGCGATGCTGCCGCTGTCGGCGCGTACGGATTTCACCTGCCCGGCGGAAGATGACCAGCGCACCCTGTTGCTTTTCCCGCTGACGGGCAATGGCGTGCAGCAAGGGCTATTGTTTGAAGATGACGGAGAAACGCATCGCTGGCGCGACGGACAGGCGTTGTGGCTGCGTTGGGAGGTGTGTTGCAGCGCCCGGCGTATTGATATCACCTTCCGCCCGGAAGGCGACTTTATTCCGGCGTGGCGGATGTTGAGCATACAGCTACCGCCTGACGAACGGCGCGCACTCTATATCAACGGCGAGCGCAGCGCGCAGTATCGGTTGCCAGCCAACGGCTAACCCGACGGGCGGCGCGCGCCCGGTTGGTAGATGCGCCGCCCCGTGACCGGTATCGCCTTATTGCCTGCCGGATGCGGCGTCCCGTTTATCAATAGGCAGCGAAGGGGTATTATCAATCGCACATTGGAGGTTTTATACCGTCATACTTCAAGCTGCGGGTGTATTGGCCTTCCTGCAACTTGCAGTATGACGGGGATAGGCTTTTATTCAGGCACCGGGAAGACATATGCTGGATAATTCAGAAGTTCAACGCTATCTGCAACGTATTGGCGTCAGTTCATTGCCCGCGGAGCCGGCTTTACTGCTGCATCAGCTCCATCTTGCTCATCTTACGCACATTCCGTTTGAAAACCTGGATGTGGTGTTCGGGAAACCGATACGCCTGGACCCTTCCGCCATCTATCGCAAGATCGTTGATGAGCGACGCGGCGGGTTCTGCTACGAACTCAACTACGGATTTTATCTGCTGCTGAAGGCATTGGGGTTTGACGTGCAACTGCTGTCCGGTCAGGTGTGGAACGACGACGGTCATTACGGGCAGCCATTCGATCATCTGTTTCTGAAAGTCGAACTGCCGCAGGCGGCGGTGATCGCCGATATCAGTTTCGGCGATTCGTTCTGTGTGCCGGTGCCGTTGTCTGGCGCGGTGTCCCGCGAAGATCGGGTCAGCTATCGGGTGGCGGCCACGGATGACGGCTACCAGTTGCAGCAACTGACGGCGGGCCAGGCGTGGAAACCTCAGTACAAGTTTACGCTGCAACCCCGACAGCTGGAGGAGTACGCCGACATGGCGCATTACCACCAGACCTCGCCGTCGTCGCCTTTCACCAGCAAATCGCTTTGTACCCGCGTAACGCCGCAAGGGCGAGTGACGTTATCGGACAACCGTCTAATCGTGACCCGACATGGGCAGAAAAGCGAACGAAGGATCGACAGCCATCGTGATTATCTGGACTGCCTGCAACAGCAATTCGGGATTATGCTGACCGACGATTACGACAGCCAGCGCTGGTTTGAACGCCTCACGACAGCCGTGTCCTGAGGCGTTTGACGAACGGAATACCGTTTATCGGCACCGTGTTTTAACGGAATAATGTTTTAACGGGACAATGTCTTAACGGAACCGTGTCTTAACGGAACAGTGTCTTAACGGAACAGTGTCTCGGCCCAGCGGGCCAGTCCGGCGGTGACGGAACCGAAGTCGTCGCCGCTGGCGATCGGCACATCGGGCAGACATTCGCTGATGGCGGCGCGCAGCAACGGCGAGCGGGCGCTGCCGCCGGTCAGGTAAATCACATCCGGTCGGGTCTGACTGTTTTTCTGGGCCTGAATGAGCTGCTGTTTGATGTGCTCCAGCGGCTGGGCGATCGCCTCTTCCAGTTGATTCACGCTGACGCGGGTTTCCAGATCCGGCGCGATAAACGGCAGGCTAGCCTGTGAGGTGTCGGCCTGCGACAAGGCGATTTTCTGCTCTTCCGCCAGCCGAACCAAACGGTAGCTGAGCCGCTGGCGCCATACCGTCAGCAGGCGCTCTACCCGGTCGGGTTCGCGCGCATCGCGGATCAAATCGCGCAGCAGCTTGCCGCAGGCGCTGCTGTAGAATTCCGCCTGCGCCGGCACGTCGTTGATGGCGACGGCGTTCCACCAGGGCAACACCGGCAGCGCGGTGCCTTTCTCGGTGATGCCGTTCATCCCCAGCAGCGGGCAGAACTGCCGAAACGCCAGCATGATGTCCAGATCGTTGCCGCCGACCCGACAGCCGCTGTGACCCAGCAGACTTTCCTCGCGTTCGCGGCGGGCGCGCCAGTCTGGCCCCATCAGCAGCATCGAACAGTCGGTGGTGCCGCCGCCGATATCCACGACCAGCACCCGTTTTTCCTGCTGCAGCGTGGCTTCGAAATCGAGGCCGGCGGCCACCGGTTCAAACTGGAACGCGACCTGCCGGAACCCGGCGCGTTGCGCCGCCCGTTCCAGAATGCCTTGTGCCTGACGGTTGGACTCTTCGCCGCCTATTCCCTGAAAGTTGATCGGCCGGCCAATCACCGCCTGCTCGATCGGCTGGTCGAGCTGTTGCTCGGCCTGCTGGCGAATGTGCAGCATCATGGTGCAGACCAGATCTTCAAACAGCGCTATTTGCTGGGCTTTCAGCCCGGTGGCGCCGAGAAACGACTTGGGCGATTTCACGAACCACACGTCTTGCGGGTCATCCATGTAATGCGCCAGCGCCGCCAGCCCGAACCTGACGCTGTCCGGCTGAACCCGGATATCTTCCTCACGGTTGTGGTTGATGGCGCGTTGCAGCAGTTGGGCGTTTTCACCTTCCGCCGTGACCTGATGATGCCGCCACAGCCATTCGCTGACCGCCTCGCGGCTGGGCGCACACAGCATCGACTGCAAATAGGGAGACTGTTGCTCCAGCCGCAGCAAGCGCGGCGTCCCGTTTTCCATTACGGCCAGCGAGCAGTTGGCCGTACCATAGTCAAAGCCGACAAACATTGTTTTTTTATCCCCATGCCAGTAGAGAAGGGGCGGGAATTTACCGCTTGTCTCCGAGCTTGTAAAGACGGAGGGACGGATAAACCGTGTTTATCGTCAGACGTCGGTGAAGCGACACGCTGGCTCAGCGTTTGCTGAGCCAGGTTTGCGCCAGTTCGTCAAACGGCAGCGGTCGGGAGAAGAAATATCCCTGCATGAAATTGATCTGTTTGCGAGATAGAAACGCGGCCTGATATTCGGTTTCCACCCCTTCGGCGACGGTCATCAGGTTCATCTGTTGCGCCAGATCGATAACGCAGTTGACCAGCGTGCTGGATTGCGGATCGTCCTCGTCGATCATGCTGACAAACGACTGATCGATCTTGATGACGTTCACATGCAGTTTTCTGAGATAGTCAAAATTAGAATAGCCGGTGCCGAAATCGTCCAGCGCGATCAGCACGCCGGCGTCGCTTAGTTTTTTGAAGAAGGCGATAGTCTCCGGCGTAATTTCGATTTTTTCCCGCTCGGTAATTTCAATGATCAAATGCACTTTTTTCTCGCCAAAAGCGGCGATGAAGTTCTGACAGTCGGTAATAAAATCGTCGGACTGGCAGTGTTGGGCGCTGATATTGATGCCGATATGCAAATGGTCCGGCAGGGTGTCGAGATGGGATGTTAAATCGCGCACTACGCTGCTCATTAACGAGCGGGTCATCGGGATAATCAAACCGCTTTGTTCACACAGCGGAATAAAAATATCGGGGGAAATAAAACCGCTCTTCGGGTGATGCCAGCGCGCCAGCACTTCCACACCGTAAATTTCCTGTGATTCGGTGGCGATAACCGGCTGGTAATAGGGCAGCACTTCCTGATTTTCGATGGCGCGTCGAATGCCGTCATAAGGCGAGTTGAAACGTGTCGAATATTTATAAGCCAGAAAACCGGAGCCGAGGGCAATCAGGAACACCACCAGCAACGTCATTTTTTCCTGATCCCAAAAGTCGGCAAGAGAATATTTGTCGTCGTGGGGAAAAAGGATGGAAAAGTGGTAGCGGCTGGAAGGGATAATGACAAAATTACGCGAATCGTCGGGGTTAAATGCCGATACCTTATTATCACGCGATATCCAGGTATTGCCGACCAGTAAATACAGGTCCCGCCGCTTGCTGAGTAGATCCAGCACGTTGGTTAAATGCTGGCCATGTATCGCCACGCCGATGCTGCCGTCCGCCGTGGTGCCGAGATACATAATCAGCGTCCTTTCCGGCGTGACAGAGTTGCCGGCCAGCAGCGCCAGTTCCCGCATATGAAAGCGTCCCAGCGACGCCGGGCGATTATCCACGCCATACAGCGACGAACAGTACACCACATCATTTTTTATCAGGCTGACGGTACGCAGATGGCTGGCGATCGCCGCCGTCATATTCAACTGCCGGATGACGTCAGGCGTGCAGGACTGAGCCAGTAGCGGTTTGCTGTCTTCCACCGCATCTTTAGCTTCGTTGAGAATTTCCTCGATATTTCTAACTGCTCTTTCCGCATTGGCGTAAGCGCTCTTACGCTCAGCACGATAGTCCTGGTAGTAAATAGCACATAAGCCCACGGCGAACATCGCTAAAAAGGTCAAAAAAGCGATTAGTTTATTCATTTGTGTGTGGCCCTTTAGCTGACCTTATAGTTTTTCTATACCCGTTACATTTTAAGTTGCAGGTGTGTTGGCTTTATTACTCGGCCCTCCCTGGACCTTGCCTCTGCGGGGCTGCTGCACGCTGCGTTCAACTCTGCTTACTGTTGAGTTGTCGTTCCCCCGTCACTGATTTGAATAAGCGCCTGGGGATTCGCGCGGTTGCCGCCTTCCTGCAACTCGAATTACTTGGGTATATATCGGCGGTTATTCCTTTGATTTTAGTCGGGCCATCACAAATTAGGGCAGAAAAATAATCAGGCGGCACACGTATGCTGCGCCATCTCCTCCAACAGGGTGGTGATAAACGTCAGCCGTTGCGGGTATCCATTCAGATCCTTGATGAATTTCAACCGGCTGGGGCCATCCAGACGATAAACTTTTGGGTCGCGCTGCAGCAGGCCGATCAGATGGGTGGGATCGACGCGATTATGCTGGCTGAATTCGACAAAACCGCCCTTGTCGTTACCTTCGATACGCTTGATGCCCAGTATTTGCGCCTGCTGACGCAAACCGGCTACCTGCAACAGATGGCGGGCGGCGTCCGGCAGTTTGCCGAAACGGTCGATCAGTTCGGCCTTCAGGTCATCCAGTTCGTTGTCGTTTTTGGCGCTGGCGATACGTTTGTAAAACGACAAGCGGGTATTGACGTCCGGAATGAAGTCGTCCGGCAACAGGGCCGGCAAACGCAGTTCCACGTCGGTCTGGCTGCTGATCAGGTCCTCCAGCGATGGTTCTCGTCCAGCTTTGAGCGACTCCACCGCACTTTCCAGCAGGTCCATGTACAGCGAGAAGCCGACGCTTTCCATCTGGCCGCTCTGGTCTTCGCCGAGCAGTTCGCCCGCGCCGCGAATTTCCAAATCGTGGGTGGCGAGGGCGAAACCCGCCCCCAGATCTTCCAGCGAGGCGATGGCTTCCAGCCGTTTGTGGGCGTCGCTGCTCATCGCCTTGGGATTCGGCGTAAGCAGGTAGGCGTAAGCCTGATGGTGAGATCGCCCGACGCGGCCGCGCAGCTGATGCAACTGCGCCAGACCGAAGTGGTCGGCGCGTTCGATGATGATGGTATTGGCGCTCGGAATATCGATGCCGGTCTCAATGATAGTGGTGCATACCAGCACATTGAAACGCTGGTGATGGAAATCGTTCATCACCCGTTCCAGATCGCGCTCGCGCATCTGGCCGTGGCCGATGGTGATACGGGCTTCCGGCACCAGCTCGTTCAGCCGTTGGGCGGCTTTCTCGATGTTTTCTACGTCGTTGTAGAGGTAGTACACCTGCCCGCCGCGCAGGATTTCACGCAGGATAGCCTCACGCACCACCAGACTATCGTACTCGCGCACAAAGGTTTTGACCGCCAGACGGCGCGCCGGCGGCGTGGCGATGATCGACAGATCGCGGATGCCGCTCATCGCCATGTTCAGGGTACGCGGAATCGGCGTCGCGGTGAGCGTCAGGATATCGACGTTGGCGCGCATCGCCTTGATACGCTCTTTGTGGCGCACGCCGAAGCGGTGCTCTTCATCGACGATCAGCAACCCCAAATCCCGCCAGCGCACATCGCTTTGCAGTAATTTGTGGGTACCGATCAAAATATCCACCTTGCCTTCCTGCGTTTGCTCCAGCACCTGGGTTTGTTCTTTCTGGCTACGGAAGCGGGACAGCATTTCAATGCGCACCGGCCAGTTGGCGAAACGGTCGCGGAAATTGTCGAAGTGCTGCTGAGCAAGCAGGGTGGTCGGCACCAACACCGCCACCTGCTTGTGGTTTTCCACCGCCAGAAACGCGGCGCGCATCGCGACTTCGGTTTTGCCGAAGCCGACGTCGCCGCACACCAGACGGTCCATCGCCAGCGGGCGGCACATATCGCTCAGCACGGCGTTGATGGCCTGCGCCTGATCCGGCGTGGTATCAAACGGGAACCCCTGACAGAACAGCTGATACTGTTCCCGGTCGTGTTTGAAGGCGAAGCCGGTGTGAGCGGCGCGCTGGGCATAGACATCCAGCAGTTCGGCGGCCACGTCACGCACTTTTTCCGCCGCTTTCTGCCGCGCCCGCGTCCAGGCGTCGCCGCCCAGCTTGTGCAACGGCGCGCTGTCCTCGGCGCCGCCGGCATAGCGGCTGATAAGATGCAAAGACGACACCGGCACATACAGTTTGTCTTCGCCGGCGTAATGCAGAATCAGGTATTCCGCCTTGATGCCGCCCGCTTCCAGCGTGGTCAGCCCGGCATAACGGCCGACGCCGTGTTCGAGGTGCACCACCGGCTGGCCCGGGCGCAATTCCGCCAGGTTGCGGATCAGGGTATCGGTGTTGATGGTGCGGCGGCTGTCCTGGCGGCGACGGCTGACGCGCTCGCCCAGCAGATCGCTTTCGCAGATCAGGGTGCGCTGGCGCAGGGTATCAATAAAGCCGTGCTCGCTGGCGCCTATCATCAGGTAGCAACCCGGCGACGCCGTCTGCTCCAGGCTCTTCACCGGCGCAGGGGACAACTTGATACGGGACAGCAACTCCTGCAACGTTTCCCGGCGGCCTTCGCTTTCCACGGAAAAGACAATCTGCCCGCCGAACTGCTCCACGAAACGGCGCAGCGCATCCAGCGGCGATTTGTTCTGGTGCTGGACAGCCAGGTCCGGCAACGGCTGGTAACCCAGATTGATATTGGCGGCTTTATCCGGCAGCGTGTCGCTGCGCAGTTGTACGCGCGGCCATTGTTTGAGTTCGCCAAACAGCGAATCAACCGGCAACCACAGCGTATCCGGCGGCAACAGCGGGCGCATTGGGTCGACCCGGCGGCTGTCATGGCGCTGCTGGATATCCTGCCAGAAACGCTCGGCGCCTTGCTGAATATCGCCGGTATTAACCAGCAGCGTATCGGCCGGCAGATAGCTGAACAGCGCCGGCAACGGCTGACTGAAGAACAGCGGCTGCCAGTATTCGATCCCGGCGGGCAGGGTGCCTTTGCTCACCTGCTGATAGACGTGCTCGGCGTCGCGCCTGACCTCAAATTGCTCGCGCCACTGGCTGCGAAACAGCTCAATCGCGGTTTTGTCGGTAGGGAACTCGCGTGCCGGCAACAGATGAATGTGTTCGACTTCATTCAGCGTGCGTTGGGTATCGGCGTCAAACAGGCGCAGGCTGTCGATTTCATCGTCGAAGAAATCGATACGGAACGGCTCTTCGCTGCCCATCGGAAACAGGTCGAGCAGCGCGCCGCGGGTGGCGAACTCGCCATGCTCCATCACCTGATCGACGCTGCGGTAACCGGCCTGTTCCAATTGATTGCGCAGCCTATCGCGCGACAGACGCTGGCCTTTTTTCAGCATCAGCGCATGGCCGTGCAGGAACGCGTGCGGACACACTTTCTGCATCAGGGTATTGACCGGCAGGATCAACACGCCGCGCGTCAGCGAGGGTAACTGGTACAGCGTGGATAAACGGGCGGAGATAATTTCCTGGTGGGGCGAGAAACTGTCGTACGGAAGGGTTTCCCAATCCGGCAGCATCATGACCGGCTGAGCGGTAAACTGCCGAATTTCGTCGCGCAACCGCAGGGCATTCTGCATGTCAGGAGTAATCAGCACCACCAGTCCGGCGTGACGTTCAACGATCTCGGCGCATTCGACGGCGCAGGCTGCGCCGGTAAGCTGACCTAACAGGCGTTGTTCACCCGCTTTGCCAGGCAAGGTATAGCGATATTGTTCAGGCATCATCCGATTATCAGGTCTCGATATCCACTAAGAAAAAGTCGGGAAGAGAGAGGGTTAGGGTTCCATAAAGTGGTACTACCCTTTATTATCCTTGTTCACTTTGCTTTAGCAACCTCATCCAGACGGATTTCATGTATCAACCTGTCGCACTTTTCATCGGCCTGCGCTACATGCGAGGGCGGGCCGCGGACCGCTTCGGGCGGTTTGTTTCCTGGTTGTCCGCTATTGGCATCACCCTCGGCGTGATGGCACTGGTCACCGTGCTGTCGGTGATGAACGGCTTTGAGCGGGAACTGGAAAACAGCATTCTGGGGCTGATGCCTCAGGCCATCATCACCACGCCGCAAGGCTCCCTTGACCCGCAGACGCTGCCGTCTTCTTCGCTGTCCAGCCTGAAAGGCATCAGCCGTGTCGCGCCGCTGACGACCGGCGACGTGGTGCTGCAAAGCGCCCGCAGCGTGGCGGTGGGCGTGATGCTCGGCGTTAACCCCGACGAGCAGGAGCCGCTGGCGAACTACCTGGTCAATACCCGTTTGCAGCAACTGCAGCCGGGGCAGTATCAGGTGATTCTCGGCGAGCGGTTGGCCAGTCAGCTTGGCGTTAAGCCGGGCGACCAGTTACGGCTGATGGTCACCAGCGCCAGCCAACTGACGCCGATGGGGCGCGTGCCCAGCCAGCGTTTGTTTACCGTGGCCGGCACCTTTTCCGCCCGCAGCGAAGTGGATGGCTATCAGTTGCTGGTCAACCAGCAGGACGCCTCACGCCTGATGCGCTACCCGCTCGGCAACATTACCGGTTGGCGGCTGTGGCTCAATCAGCCGCTGGCGGTGGACACGCTCAGTCAGCAGGCGTTGCCGCCGGGGACGGCGTGGAAAGACTGGCGCGAACGCAAAGGCGAGCTGTTCCAGGCGGTGAGGATGGAGAAAAACATGATGGGGCTGCTGCTAAGCCTGATTGTGGCCGTCGCCGCGTTCAATATCATTACCTCGTTGGGCTTGCTGGTGATGGAAAAACAGGGCGAGGTCGCTATTTTGCAGACGCAGGGGCTGACCCGCCGCCAGATTATGGCGGTATTTATGGTACAGGGCGGCGGCGCCGGTGTGATGGGGGCGCTGGTCGGGGCGATACTGGGTATGGTGCTGGCCAGTCAGCTCAATACACTGATGCCGATGCTCGGGCTGCTGATTGACGGCGGCGCGCTGCCGGTGCAGATCCTGCCGGCGCAGGTGATCGCCATTGCGCTGGTGGCGATGCTGCTGGCGCTGCTTTCCACGCTTTATCCTTCCTGGCGCGCGGCCGCCACCCATCCCGCAGAGGCTTTACGTTATGAGTAATTCACCTTTATTGCAGTGTCGTCAGCTGTGTAAACGCTATCAGGAAGGCAACCTGTCCACCGATGTGCTGCGCGATGTGTCATTCGAGATGCAGACAGGCGAAATGATGGCGATCGTCGGCAGTTCCGGCTCGGGCAAGAGTACGTTGTTGCATTTGCTGGGCGGGTTGGATTCACCGACGTCCGGCGACGTGATATTTCAGGGCCAGACGCTGAACCAGCTGTCGGCCGCCGCCAAAGCGGCGATACGCAACCGCGAGCTGGGTTTCATCTATCAGTTTCATCACCTGCTGCCGGACTTCACCGCGCTGGAAAACGTGGCGATGCCGCTGTTGATAGGCAATGTGGCGCCGAAAGAGGCGAAAGAGAAGGCGCAGGCCATGCTGGCCGCCGTTGGTCTGGCTCAGCGCAGTCAGCACCGCTCTTCAGAACTGTCCGGCGGTGAGCGTCAGCGGGTGGCGATTGCGCGCGCGCTGGTCAATAGCCCGTCGCTGGTGCTGGCGGACGAACCTACCGGCAACCTCGATCAGCGCACTACCGACGCCATTTTCGAACTGCTGGGTGAGCTGAATGTGCGTCAGGGCACCGCTTTTCTGGTGGTGACCCATGACCTGCGTTTAGCCAGCCGCCTTGGCCGTCAGCTGGAAATGCGCGACGGTCAGTTGCAGCAGGAGTTGACCCTGATGGGGACGCCGCAATGACCTTTCCTCCGCTTTCGCTGCTGGTTGGATTGCGCTTCAGCCGTGGGCGCCGCCGCAGCGGCATGGTGTCGCTGATTTCGGTGATTTCCACCCTGGGCATTGCGCTCGGCGTGGCGGTGCTGATCGTCGGTCTGAGCGCGATGAACGGCTTCGAGCGCGAGCTAAACAACCGCATTCTGGCCGTGGTACCGCATGGTGAAATCGAAGCGGCCAACCAGCCGTTCCGGGACTGGCAACCGCTGTTGCCGAAGATTGAACGCGTTCCCGGCGTCGCCGCCGCGGCGCCTTACGTCAGTTTTACCGGGTTGCTGGAAAACGGCGCCAGCCTGAAGGCGATCCAGTTCAAAGGCGTGGATCCCCAACAGGAACTGAAACTTAGCGCGCTGCCGCAGTTCGTGCAGGATAACGCCTGGTCGCGTTTTCATGCCGGCGCACAGCAGGTCATTATCGGTAAGGGTGTGGCGGATGCGCTGGGCGTGAAAAACGGCGACTGGGTTACCGTGATGATCCCCAATAGCGACCCGCAGATGAAACTGTTGCAGCCGAAACGCATTCGGTTGCAGGTGGCCGGTATTTTGCAGCTAAGCGGCCAACTGGATCACAGCCTGGCGCTGGTGCCGCTGGCCGATGCTCAGCAGTATCTGGAACTGGGCGACGGCATCACCGGTATCGCCATCAAGGCGCAGGATGTGTTTGCCGCTCAGAAGCTGGTGCGTGACGCCGGCGAGGCCATCAATGTCTATGTGTATATTCGCAGTTGGATCGGCACTTACGGCTATATGTACCGCGATATTCAAATGGTCCGCACCATCATGTACCTGGCGATGGTGCTGGTCATCGGCGTGGCCTGCTTCAACATCGTTTCCACGCTGGTGATGGCGGTGAAAGACAAAAGCGGAGATATTGCCGTATTACGGACGCTAGGAGCGGGCGATGGCCTGATCCGCGCCATTTTTGTCTGGTACGGTCTGCTGGCCGGACTGCTCGGCAGCGTGGTGGGTACGGTCTTGGGGATTGTCGTCACGCTGCAACTGACCCCGATCATTCGCGGTCTTGAGGCGCTTACCGGCCATCGTTTTCTGTCCGGCGATATTTATTTCATCGATTTTCTGCCGTCGGAACTGCATATGCTGGATGTGATTATCGTGCTGGCCACTTCGCTGGTGCTGAGCCTGATTGCCAGCTGGTATCCGGCCCGCCGCGCCAGCCGCATCGACCCGGCCCGGATATTGAGCGGCCAGTAAACCCGCGCGTCACTGCGCGAGCGCAGTGGCGGCGTCATGCTGTCTGAAGCTGAGGGAGCGTCCATGTATTACGGTTTTGACATCGGAGGCACCAAGATCGAGCTGGCGGTGTTTGACGCCGATCTGCAGCGTATCTGGCAAAAACGGATTCCCACTCCCCGGGACGATTATGATCTCCTGCTGCGCACCCTGCTGACCCTGACTGAAGAAGCCGATGCGTTTGTCGGCGGGCGCGGATTGGTCGGCGTGGGGGTGCCCGGAATGGAGAATGCCGACGATGGTACTCTGTTCGCCGCGAATCTGCCCGCCGCCATGGGGCGGCCGTTGCGCGCCGATCTCAGCCGATTGCTGCAACGCGAGGTTCGGCTCAGCAACGACGCCAACTGTTTTGCGCTTTCGGAAGCCTGGGACGAGGCGTTTCGCTCCTATCCGGTGGTGCTGGGGATTATTCTCGGCACCGGCATGGGCGGCGGTCTGGTGGTCAATGGGCAGGTGGTGGACGGGAAGAATGGCATCGCCGGCGAATTCGGTCATTTTCGTTTGCCGGTTGACGCATTGGATATTCTCGGTGAGACGATCCCGCGCGTAAAATGCGGCTGCGGTCGCGTCGGTTGTGTGGAAAACTATCTCTCCGGGCGTGGGTTCGAATGGTTATATGCGCATTTCAACCCGCGTACGCTGTCGGCGCCGGAAATTATTGCGGCGTTCTACGCCGGCGATCCAGAGGCGCAGGCGCATGTGGATCGCTATCTGGCGTTGCTGGCGGTGTGTCTCGGCAATCTGCTGACGCTGGTTGACCCGCACCTGGTGGTGCTGGGCGGCGGCTTGTCGAATTTTGACGAGATTTATCGCCAGTTGCCGCAGCGATTGCCGGGCAGCCTGTTGCCGGTGGCCCGCGTGCCGCGTATTGAAAAAGCCCGTTATGGCGATGCGGGCGGCGTGCGCGGCGCAGCATTGCTACACTTGATGGGTCAGCCGACGCCGCGTCAGTCCTAATGACGGGCACGACTGACAATCCCGCTGTCAGGGCGGACGCAGAGCGTATTAGTCGATGCGCTCTCAAGACAATCTAAGGAGCAGACATGCACTCGCGTCAGCGATTACACCGTTTTCGGCAGCGAAAGCGTCTCCGTCATCAGCGTTTGTGTGCCCGCATTTTTCATCTTGATTATCTGGTGGTCAAAAACGTGAATAAACCACGTGTTGTTGTCCTTACCGGAGCAGGGATTTCTGCCGAATCCGGTATTCGCACGTTTCGTGCCTCGGATGGACTGTGGGAAGAGCATCGGGTGGAGGATGTCGCCACCCCGGAAGGGTTTCATCGCGATCCGCAAACGGTTCAGAATTTTTACAACCAGCGTCGCCGCCAGTTACAACAGCCGGAGATTGCGCCCAACGCCGCGCATCTGGCGCTGGCGGAACTGGAAGCGGCGCTTGGCGATCATTTTCTGCTGGTAACCCAGAACATTGACAATCTGCATGAGCGCGCCGGCAGCAAGCGCATCATCCACATGCATGGCGAGCTGTTGAAAGTGCGTTGCAGTCAGAGCGGGCAGGTCTTTGAGTGGACGGGCGACGTTTCGGTGGATGAGCGTTGCCACTGCTGCCAGTTTCCGGCGCCGTTGCGTCCGCACGTGGTGTGGTTCGGTGAAATGCCGCTGGAGATGGAACGCATTTATCATGCGTTGTCGCAAGCAGACCTGTTTGTTGCCATCGGTACCTCGGGCAACGTCTATCCGGCCGCCGGCTTTGTGCACGAAGCACAGGTACACGGCGCACATACCGTGGAACTGAACCTGGAGCCCAGCCAGGTGCAGAGCCAGTTCGACGAACACATCTATGGTCCTGCCAGCAAAGTGGTGGCGGAATTCGTTCGCACCTGGCTGGCGCGACACCCGTCAGCCTGAACCTGATGACTTGCCCGCCCAGCGCGGGCGTATGGCGCTGGGCATGGGGTCGTTCAGCGGCGGATGTTCCTGCATCAGCGCATCACGGCGGGCGCGCAGGCACTCTTCAATCTGGTCGAATGGCAGGTTGGCTTCGTGGTTGTAGAAGCTGTATTCGCATTCGACGCAGTTGCCGGATGGCTCGGTCTGCCGGCTTTCGTTTTTTCGCCGGCCGCGATACAGCGTGCGCCAAAGGGATGTCAGCATAATTTACCCCGCAGAATAACTGGTTGATGATGATCTAACAGATGTGTTGATAATGACCTATAGATATAAAGGTAGCCGAGATTGCGGCGATTAAAAAACAATCAATCTGGATAAGATAATCACATCTCATACAATGCGGCGGGGGAATGGGTCATGATCCCTGGCGGCATACTTTGCGAGCCGCTTTCCATTCCCTGGCGAAAATTCACGGCATCAGCTTGATATCACTGCGGATATGCGCATCATGATTGCCATTGTCCGATTTTTCATTGCAGGCGACCCCATGCAGTCAACCCCGGTGCGTTATACCCAACTGAAACAGCAGCAGCGCAGGCGAGATCGCCAACGGCTGTTGGGGTTATGGCTGTTGCTGGCGGTCGGCGTGGCGATAAGCCTGTGCGCCGGCGAGCGCTGGATTGGGCCGGCGCACTGGCTGGATTCGGACTCATCGTTGTTTATCTGGCAGCTTAGATTGCCGCGCACGCTGGCGGTGATGCTGGTCGGAGCGGGGTTGGCGATGGGCGGCGCGGTGATGCAGGCGGTGTTCGATAATCCGCTGGCCGAACCGGGGTTGCTCGGCGTATCCAGCGGCGCGGGCGTGGCGCTGGTGCTGGCGGTGCTGATAGGACAAGGGATGCTGCCGGTCTGGAGCCTCAGCCTGTGCGCCATCGCGGGCGCGCTGCTGGTGACACTGATGTTGCTGCGTTTTTCCCGCGCCGGGGTGTCCAACGCGCGCCTGCTGCTGATCGGGGTGGCGCTGAGCATTATCTGCAACGCGCTGATGACCTGGGTTGTCTATTTCAGCACCAGCCTCGATTTGCGCCAGCTGATGTACTGGATGATGGGGGGATTCAGCGGGGTCGACTGGCGTTACGGCGGATTGATGTTGCTGATGCTGCCGCTGCTGGCCTGGCTGGCGCGTTGCGGCGGGGTGCTCAATCAACTGGCGCTGGGCGAGCTGGCCGCCCGGCAGTTGGGGGTCGCGGTATTTTACTGGCGCAATGTGCTGGTGTTGGCTATGGGCGCGCTGGTGGGCATCAGCGTAGCGCTGGCTGGAGTGATCGGCTTTGTCGGGTTGGTCATCCCGCATATTTTGCGCTTGTGCGGGCTGACCGATCAGCGCTATCTATTAACCGGGTGCGGGCTGGCTGGCGCCGCTGTGCTGATGCTGGCGGATACGCTGGCGCGCACGTTGCTGGCGACGGCGGAGCTGCCGGTTGGCGTAGTCACCGCCACGTTGGGAGCGCCCTGGTTTATCTGGCTGCTGCTGCGCCATCAGGCGTGATCCCCGCAATGATGAACAGGCCGGCGGCAAGCCGGTGTGACGAAAAAGGAACAGACGATGAGCAATACGCTATACGCAATTCCCCTGCAAACTATCGATGGCCGTCAGGCATCGCTGGAAAACTGGCGCAACAACGTGCTGCTGGTGGTCAACGTCGCCTCGCAGTGCGGGCTGACCAAGCAATATGAAGCGCTGGAGAATCTGTATGAAACCTATCGTGACCGCGGGTTTGCGGTACTGGGGTTTCCCTCCAACGAATTTGCCGGGCAGGAGCCGGGCAGCAATGAAGAGATACACGCGTTTTGTCGCGGGACGTTCGGCGTACAGTTCCCGATGTTTGGCAAAATTGATGTCAACGGGAGCGGGCGCCATCCGTTGTATCAGGCGTTGATTCAGGCGCAACCGGAGGCGCTGCGGCCGCAGGGTAGCGAGTTTTACGAGCGCCGCGTCAGCAAAGGACAGGCGCCGGCTCATCCGGGCGATATCCTGTGGAACTTCGAAAAATTTCTGATCAATCGCCGTGGCGAGGTGATAGCGCGTTTCTCGCCGGATATGACGCCGGATGACGGCGCGATTATCAAAGCTATTGAGCAGGCGCTGGCGCAGTAACGGTGTCTGCCCAACCGCTGCTGTACCTGCACAACGTTAGCGTCGCCGGACGTTTGTCATCGGTGGCGGTGCGTTGCCGCCCGGGCGAACTGGTGCACATTATTGGCCCCAATGGCGCGGGTAAGAGCACGCTGCTGGCGTTAATGGCCGGATTACAGCCGGGGGACGGCGAGACGCTGCTGTTGGGGCAGGCGATTGCCGACTGGTCGGCGCGCGATCTGGCGAGGGTACGCGCCTACCTGCCGCAACACCATAGCGCACTGGCGTTGATGCCGGTGTTCCAGTACCTGCAGTTGCACCAGCCGTCGCGTTGCGATGCTGAAAGCGTGGATAAGGTGGTGCAGCAGTTGGCCGAGCGATTGTCGCTGACGGATAAACTACGTCGTCCGCTGGCCCGGCTTTCCGGCGGTGAATGGCAACGGGTCAGATTGGCGGCGGTGCTGCTGCAAGTCTGGCCGACGCTCAATCCTTCAGCCCGGTTATTGTTGCTGGATGAACCGGCCGCCAGTCTGGATATCGCCCAGCGTGTGGCGCTGGATTCATTGCTGGCAGAGCTGTGCCGGGCCGGGATTGCGGTCATCGCGTCGGGCCACGACCTGAACCATACCCTGCATCATGCCGACCGGGTATGGCTGATGTCGCGTGGCGGGCTGATGGCGCAAGGGGCGGTCGCTGATGTGATGCAGCCGGAAACGCTGTCCCCGGTATTTGGGGTGGCGTTTACGCGTTATGCGCTGGACGGCCGCCACTGGATGCTGGCGCAGCAGGAATGACGGCATCGGGGGAAGCCCCGATGCCGGGCCGATATGGTTTCCGGCTGGTTCGCGGGTGACGCCAGGCAAAATGTTCTTCGTAACGCGCTGTCACAACAGAAAAATTCTCTGTTTTCGGCCGATTAATGCCCGGGCGCAAATGATAATATGACGTAATTCGGTTTTTGTGGGTGTTCTTCACCAACAACTGTTCTTCATCAACAACTGTTCTTCGTCAACAGTTATTCCCCGTCAACAGCGAGCACGATGCATGAAGTTCTGGAGATTCTGGTTAATACTGATGGCGCTGTTTCTGGCTGGATGCAGCAGCCACGTTCCGCAGAGTACTCGCCTGGGCGATGCCGGCGAGGTGCGGGCGCAGTTGCACGCCCAACTGGCAAAGTGGCGTGGCACGCCATATCGCTATGGCGGGTTGGATCAGAACGGCATCGATTGTTCCGGTTTTGTTTATCTGACGTTTCGTGACCGGTTCGGCTTGACGCTGCCGCGCTCGACGGAGGAGCAGACTGAAGTCGGCACTCGCGTCGATCGTGACGCATTACTGCCGGGCGACCTGGTCTTTTTCCGTACCGGCAGCGGCGAAAATGGGCTGCATGTCGGCATCTACGACAACAATGATCAGTTTATTCATGCCTCCACCAGCCGTGGCGTTATGCGATCGTCGCTGAACAACGTTTACTGGAAACGGGCCTATTGGCAGGCCCGTCGCATCTGATTTTCCGACCGCCCGGCGGCGGTCAACTGCTATTCGGAGTTTCGCCATGCCTGCACTGCGTTTGCTGATTTCCGACTCTGTCGATCCCTGGTTCAATCTGGCGGTGGAGGAGTGCATTTTCCGGCAGATGCCGACCACGCAGCGGGTACTGTTTTTATGGCGCAATGCGGAAACCGTGGTGATCGGTCGGGCGCAGAACCCGTGGAAAGAATGTAATACCCGGCGCATGGAGCAGGATGGCATCAAACTGGCGCGGCGCAGTAGTGGCGGCGGGGCGGTATTCCACGATCTCGGCAATACCTGTTTTACCTTCATGGCGGGCAAACCCGGCTATGACAAGAGCGTTTCCACCGGCATTATCCTGCGGGCGCTGGCAATGTGCGGGGTGACGGCGCAGGCATCAGGGCGCAACGACCTGGTGGTTGAAACTGCGGATGGCGTGAGAAAGATTTCCGGTTCCGCCTATCGGGAAAGCGCCGATCGCGGTTTTCATCATGGGACGTTATTGCTGGCGGCCAACCTTTCCCGTCTGGCCGATTACCTCAATCCGGATGTTAAGAAATTGCAAGCCAAAGGCATTGCATCGGTACGTTCGCGGGTGGCTAATCTGGCGGAGTTGTTGCCGGGGATTAGCCATGAGACGATTTGCGATGCCGTTACGCAGGCATTTTTCGAACATTATCAAACCCGGTGCCAACCGGAGATTATCTCACCTGACGTTTTACCGGATCTGCCGGGGTTCGCTGAATTGTTCGCGCGCCAGAGCAGTTGGGCGTGGAATTTTGGTCAGGCGCCGGAATTTACCCATATGCTGGATACCCGTTTTGACTGGGGTGGCGTGGAACTGCATTTCGACGTGGAGCGTGGCGTCATCAGCCGTTGTCAGCTCTTTACCGATAGCCTCAATCCCACTCCGCTGGAAGCGCTGGCGGAGCGGCTGGAAGGGGTGTCATACCGTCCGGATGCGCTGGTGGCTGTTGGCGAGCGGCTGGCGGAGGATTTTCCCCAACAGCATAACGAAATAAACGCATTGATTGTCTGGTTATCGGAAAGTATTCGTTAATAATTTGAAATGGGTATTAGGGCTTTGTCTGAAAAATGAAAAACGGATTGTTTTTCGATACCACCGAATTATAGATTAGTGTCGGTTCCGGTAGTAACCAAATGGGTATTCGCGTGAAGAAAAGGATTGAGATTATTTATCATATCTTCTTACGGGTATTTAGGCGTACGATTGTTGAATCGGAATAATAGCTGCTGAATCAGCATAATATTATGCGCCCCGTTTGAGTATTATAGTTAATAATCTTTAATGTTTCTGGAGTGGTAGCAGCGAATAGGATTCAGGTCAGGCATGCATTGTCTGGCTGCCCGTTACGGCGGGTTTAACCTTTTTAATCTGGCTATAACACTATGCGTATCCAGCTTGAAGTTGACTATGTCAGTCAGTATCTTTTCTCTCCGATTTATCATCTGGATTCACGGTTGCTGGCGCTAGAGATGATCGGACGTTTTCAGAGCACGGCTGGAAGTCTGTCTATGCCACAGGATATCTTACTGGGCATGCTGAACCACCGGCAGAAGCGAACCTTGCTGAGAGAGCAACTGGCAATCCTGAAGGATAAATCAGCCTGGTTTATCAATAACCGGGTGACTGTTCTGCTGAAGATCGATCATACATTAACGAATTTTCTGATTAACGATGAATTGCTGGGCCAGGAGTTTCGCGCGCTGCCTTTTTTGCAGCTTGAAATTAATGAGAGTTTTCCTGATATATCCCGTGGGCGGGATAATTCCCAACTGACTAAATTAAGCCAGTCTTTCCATTTATGGCTGGATAATTTCGGTTCCGGGAAAATGAATCTGAAGCCATTTTATGATGGTATGGTTGCCAGTGTGAAAATGGACGCCGCGTTTATCAATAAATTATTAACCCGACCCGCGTCTGTTTCTATTATTAATCCGATGTTGCAGGTGATGAAAAAACATTGCCCTTCGCTGAAAGTCGTGGCGAAAGGGATTGATAATATAGCCAGTTTTGAAAAAATATGTGAGCTTGACGTCAACGCTGTCCAGGGACAATTATGGCCGAGCTTGCCGCCGGAAGCGTTGGATAATGCGCTGATGCCGGTTGCCTGTTACGGTTAGCCAATGCGGGCGTCCGGCTGCGGCTGGCGCCTGCTGCCTGTAGGCCATACGCTATCTATATTATTTGTTAATGTTTCCATACGGCTAATATCCCTGTATTTATTCCGTGTTAATTCTCCTGCCGCGGTTCTACACTGACGGAAAAGGGGGAATTATGTCGCATCACCTTCTGTTTAATAACCATTATCACCAGCAACTACCGGGGTTTTACACCGAGCTGACGCCCACGCCATTGCAGGGTGCGCGTTTGCTATATCATAACGCCACGCTTGCTCAGGAACTGGGGTTATCGGACGACTGGTTTGACGGCGACAACCGCCGAATCTGGACCGGAGAACAGCTGTTGCCGGGCATGGCGCCGCTGGCTCAGGTGTACAGCGGTCATCAGTTCGGGGGCTGGGCCGGGCAGTTGGGTGATGGACGCGGCATCCTGCTCGGACAACAGCAACTGGCGGATGGACGTACACAAGACTGGCATCTTAAAGGCGCGGGATTGACCCCCTATTCACGCATGGGCGACGGCCGGGCGGTATTGCGCTCGGTGGTGCGCGAATTTCTGGCGTCGGAAGCGCTACACCATCTCGGCATTCCCACTACGCGTGCGCTGACTATCGTCAGCAGCGACCATCCGGTACAGCGTGAGCAGGAAGAGCGGGGGGCGATGCTATTGCGAGTGGCGGATAGCCATGTCCGTTTCGGTCACTTCGAACATTTCTATTACCGCCGCGAACCGGAAAAGGTGCGTCAGCTGGCGGAGTATGTCATCGCATGCCATTGGCCGCAGTGGCAGCAGGAAACCGATCGCTATTACCTGTGGTTCAGCGATGTTGTGGAACGCACTGCGCGATTGATTGCTCACTGGCAGGCCGTTGGCTTTGCCCACGGTGTGATGAATACCGACAATATGTCCATTCTTGGCCTCACCATCGACTACGGCCCGTACGGTTTTATGGACGATTATCAGCCCGGCTACATCTGTAACCATTCGGACCATCAGGGGCGTTACGCATTCGATAATCAGCCGGCGGTGGCGTTGTGGAACCTGCACCGCCTGGCGCAGTCGCTATCGGGGTTGATGTCCAGCGATATCCTGCAACGGGCGTTGGATCGCTATGAACCCGCGTTGATGCAACGTTTCGGCGAACTGATGCGCGCCAAACTCGGTTTTGATACGCCGCAGGCGCAGGATAACGAGTTGCTGGTGGGGCTGTTGAAGCTGATGCAGCGCGAGCAGGCGGACTATACCCACATTTTTCGACTATTGTCGGAAACAGAACGGCACAGCAGCTACTCACCGTTACAGGACGTGTTTATCGATCGCCCGGTATTTGACGATTGGTTCAGCGCGTACCGTCAGCGGCTGACGCTGGAAAGCGTTGACGACGCTGAGCGCCAGCGTCGGATGAAGCAGACCAATCCGCGTTATGTGTTACGCAATTATTTGGCTCAGCAGGCGATAGCACAGGCGGAGCGGGAGGATATCGGCTTACTCGGGCGTTTGCACCGGGCGTTGCGTCAACCCTATGCGGAGCAGCCGGACATGGCCGATCTGGCCGCGTTGCCGCCGACATGGGGCAAGCATCTGGAGATTTCCTGTTCCAGCTAAAATACGTGGCCTCGGTAGGCGAGTCTGATGGGGAACGATAAGATAACTGACTGTATGATGGTCAGAATTAGGGGAGTAACTGGCTTATTATTTCCCATGCCACGCCGTAAAATCAGTATAAACTAGGGAGTACCCCGCCATTATTCGTGACGCGGTTTGCCCGTCAGGGCGAACTATTCCGAGCGCCACGGCGGTTTGTTGCAACGGATATATCGGTTGCGAAAAATAATTGGCTAACAGAAACAGGCCGGTTGCGAAAAACGCAGTGTGATAAAAGCAGTGTCATTTTATGTACAGGGGATAAATGGATGTTGTTAGTCAAACGAAATACACAAAGACTGCTTCTGGGGGTAGCCAGCTCGATTTGGCTGGGTAGTCTGTTGACTTCGTTTTCTGCTCAGGCGGCTTCGCCGATTGCACCGGGCAGTGCAGTGTCATCGGCCGCGTCAAAAAGTCATACCTCTGTTACCGCTGGTTTGCCCGCCGGTATTTCACCTCATTATCTTGGCGAATTGACCGCGCTTTATACGCGCCAGCACATGCAACCGATGTGGAGCGACAGCCACGTCGTCAAAGCGTTTCAGCAGCAACTGGCGGAAGTCGCGCTTTCCGGTATTCAACCGCAATTCACTACCTGGGTCACCTGGCTGACCGACCCGAAATTAAACGGTTTTGCCCGTGATGTGGTGCTGTCGGACGCCATGCTCGGGTACATGCAGTTTGTTGCCGGGGTGGAGAAAAACGGCAACAGCTGGTTGTACAGCAGCGTTCCCTATAAGTTGGCTATGCCATCGGCGGAGATGATTGAGCAGTGGCAGCGGGCGGTTGCATCGGGCAACGGGCTGGCGTTTATTGCGTCGCTGGCGCCTCGTCATTCCCAGTATGCAAAAATGCACGACGCGTTGAAAAACATGCTGACGGACAACCGTCCCTGGCCGAAACTTATACTGGCGGACTCATTGCGTCCCGGCGATGAAAGCAACGCGTTACCGGTTTTAAAAGAGATTCTGCTGCGAACCGGCATGTTGAATCAGGATGGTGCCGCGATGCCGCTGTTTAATGAGGCGTCGCCAGGTGATACATCGCCGCTGCGTTATGACGGGGCGGTTGTGGATGCGGTGAAACGCTTCCAGCACTCGCAAGGGCTGCAGGATGACGGCGTGATTGGTAAACGAACCCGCGACTGGCTCAATGTCTCTTCGCAGATGCGCGCTACGTTGCTGGCGTTGAATATCCAGCGCCTGCGGCTGGTGCCGGACAAGGTCAGCAGCGGCATCGTGGTCAATATTCCCAACTACTCGCTCAGTTACTATCAGAATGGCGCGGAGATTTTGTCGTCAAAGGTGATTGTCGGTCAGCCTAAACGCAAGACGCCGCTGATGAACAGTTCGTTGAGCAATGTGGTGATGAATCCGCCGTGGAACGTGCCTACCACGCTTACCCGTCAGGACATCATTCCTAAGGTGATTCAGGACCCGGGGTATCTGCAGCGCCACGGTTATACCGTACTGTCAGACTGGACCGAAAGCGCTCAGCCGATTGATCCTTCGATGATCGATTGGCCGATGGTTTCGGCCAGCAACTTCCCGTACCGCCTGCGTCAGGCGCCGGGGGACAGCAATTCGCTGGGGCGTTATAAGTTCAATATGCCGAATACGGACGCCATCTACCTGCATGATACGCCTAACCATAATTTGTTTCAGAGAGATATCCGGGCGCTGAGTTCGGGATGTGTGCGTGTTAACAAGGCATCGGAATTGGCGGCACTATTATTGCAGGATGCCGGCTGGAACAATGCCCGTATTTCGTCAACCCTTGAGCAGGGCAACACCACTTATGTGGCGGTGCGCCAAAGAGTACCGGTGAATTTTTACTACCTGACTGCCTGGGTGGCTGATGATGGCAAACCGCAGTTCCGCACAGATATTTACAATTATGATGATACGGTGAAAACCGGCGCGCTGGCTTTGTCTAAGGTTGGATTATTATTACAGTAAGTATCCGTAATGCGGGCAATTCTCGGGTTGCGTCCACGGGCGTTGTCAGGCGAAAAGCGGTGGGACCTCGCGCCAGAGTTGGCGTAAAGCCGGTTGACGCTCCTGCCGCAGGCAGTTAAGGTGCGAAGCGGTGCATTTTTTACGTACCGCTTCACCTGTTGTTCTTCTCTTCGCTTTTTTTAGCCCAGGGTACTCAAGCTTTATGGAACACATTGATAATCATCGACGCAAATGGCTGGCGCTCGGCGGCGCGGCGTTAGGGATAGCACTGCTACCGGGTCAATCGCTGGCTTCGTTATCTACGGCTCGTCCGCGCATTCTTACGCTGAACAATATCAATACCGGTGAGCGCCTCAAAGTCGAATTCTTCGATGGTCGTCGTTATAACAAAGAAGAGTTATCCCGGTTAAACCATTTCTTCCGCGATTATCGGGCGAACAAGGTCAAAACCATCGACCCGGCGCTGTTTGATCAGCTATACCGCCTGCAAGTCATGTTGGGTTCTGCCAAGCCGGTACAGCTGATCTCGGGTTATCGTTCTTACAGCACCAATGAGGATTTACGGTCGCACAGTAAGGGCGTGGCAAAACAGAGCTATCACACCCAGGGAAAAGCCATGGACTTCCATATCGAAGGGGTCCAACTGGCTAATATTCGAAAAGCCGCGTTGAAAATGCGTGCCGGCGGCGTTGGCTATTACCCGCAGAGCAATTTTGTGCACATTGATACCGGCGCGGTTCGCACCTGGTAACATGAATCACTGAGTAGGCGAAGTCGGCATTCCCTTGAACAAGGATTGAAGTAAAACGGAGCGGTATGAAGTACCAGATTATTCCTGTCACAGCTTTTAGCCAGAATTGCACGCTGTTATGGTGTGAAAAAACGTTGCAGGCTGCCATTGTTGATCCCGGCGGCGAAGCAGACAAAATCAAGCAGGTTGTGGCGCAGACCGGCGTGACGGTGACGCAGATTCTGTTGACGCATGGTCATCTGGACCATGTGGGCGCCGCCGCGGCGCTGGCTGAACATTTTCAGGTGCCGATCGTTGGCCCGCAACAGGCAGACGCCTTCTGGCTCGACGGGCTACCCGCCCAGAGTCGGATGTTTGGTTTGAATGATTGTCCGCCGCTGGTACCGACCCGCTGGCTGGAGGAAGGTGATACCGTCGCCATTGGCGAATCGGTATTATCGGTTCTGCACTGCCCGGGGCACACGCCGGGTCATGTGGTATTCATCGATGAACAGGCGCGTTTTGCACAGGTTGGCGATGTGATTTTTCGTGGCGGAGTAGGGCGTAGTGATTTCCCGCAAGGGAACCATCAGGCGCTGGTGGATTCCATCCGCAACAAGTTGTTCCCGTTGGGCGATGATATCGCTTTCATTCCGGGTCACGGACCCATGTCCACATTTGGTGAAGAGCGTCGTACTAACCCGTTTGTGCGCGATACTGACTGATTCCCATTGTATTGGGCAATAAAAAGGCCAGCATATTTGCTGGCCTTTTTGTCTGCATGCGCCCTTTAAAAAGGGCGGCAAGTATCATTACAGCACTGCAACGATGGCTTCGCACAGCGGCGCCATATTTTCCGGTGTCATGCCCGCCACGTTGATTCGGCCGGAGTTCACCGCGTAAATCCCAAATTCGTTGCGCAGACGCAGCACCTGATCCTTGCTCAGCCCGCTGAAAGAGAACATGCCATTCTGATTGATGATAAAGGAGAAATCCTGATTGGCGCCTTTTTCCTGCAGCGTACTGACGAACAGGTGACGCATGCGCTGAATACGTTCACGCATTGCCGTCAGTTCCTGTTCCCAGATGTTACGCAGCGACTCGTTGGAGAGCACCGTCGCCACAACCGCCGCACCGTGTGACGGTGGGTTGGAATAGTTGGCGCGGATCGCCGCCTTGACCTGGCTGAATGCGGTGTCGACAGTAGCGGTATCTGCCGCCACGATAGTGCAGGCGCCGACACGCTCGTTGTACAAGCCAAAGTTCTTGGAGTAAGAACTGGCGACGATTAATTCTTTGTGTTTGGCGGCAAAAATGCGCAACCCTTCGGCGTCTTCATCCAGACCACGGGCAAAGCCCTGATAGGCGAAGTCAAACAGCGGCAGCCAGCCTTTTTCCAGCGCCAGGTCGGCCAACTGCGCCCACTGCGCTTGTGTTGGGTCGATGCCGGTGGGGTTATGACAACAGCCATGGAACAGCACAACATCGCCGGCCTGAGCCGCATTGAGGCTGGTCAGCATACCGTCGAAATCCAGCGCGTGGTTAACCGCATCGTAGTAAGTGTAATCACAGACTTCGAGGCCGACGGCAGTGAAAATATTTTTGTGGTTCGGCCAGCTCGGGTTACTGACCCAGATACGCTTGGCGCTGGTCTGGTTGGCAATGAAGTCTGCGGCGACACGCAGGCCACCGGTGCCGCCCGGCGTTTGTGCGGTGCGTGCTCGTTTATTCGCAATGATCTCGCTCTGCTTACTGAACAACAGTTCCTGAGTGCAACGGGCAAATTCCGGTATGCCATCGATACTCAGGTAGTTTTTGGTGGTTTCTGTTTCCAGCAACAGCTGTTCCGCTTTTTTAACACTGGTGAGTACCGGCGTCTTACCTGTTTCGTCTTTATAGACACCAATCCCCAGATTGATTTTATGAGGACGCTCGTCAGCGCGAAACAGGTCGGCCAGCCCAAGAATCGGGTCGGCAGGTGCGGCAGAGATTTTTTCAAACATTGCGAAGTAATCCATGACAGAGAGTAAACAGAAATAGCAGGTTAACGCCAGCGCCCGGCTTTGCCAACCGTTTGCATCAAAAGAAACGGAAATAATGGCGGGAGGGAATGTGGTGGTATAAATACCCAGTAGAGAAGAAGCAGACGAGATACCGCAGAAATAATAAAGCCAGGAACATGTCCTGGCTTTGCCTCTTTACGTTGAAAACGTAAAAGGGATTAGAACTGGTAGGTCAGGCCGGTGAAGACGCTGTTGCCGGTTCTTACGCTGTACGGGTTGTTATCGTTGTCGATCAGGTTGATCGCGTATTCAACAGAGGCGGACAGATTCTTGTTGAAAGAATAAGTCGAACCCACGCTGACATACTTGAGGACATAACCGCTGGTACCTGCACCTGCGCCGGTTTCGTCATCTGCTTTAGCAGAGACGTAAGCCAGAGACGGTTTCAGACCGAAATCGAAGGTATACTGTGCAACAGCTTCAAAGACTTTGGTTTTATCAGCGAATGCAATATTGGCTGCGTTAACGAAAGTCAGGTTGCGGTACTGACCGTAGGTTGCGGCAACGTATACATTGTTCGCATCATATTTCAGACCGGTAGCCCAGGCTTCAGCTTTCTTGCCTTCACCCTGTGCCAGCTGCGCATCAGTGCGGTCCACGGCTTCATAAGAAGCGATGATACCTACGCCAAACGGAGCGGTGTAAGAAGAAGAAACACCCCAGCCGTCGCCATTCTGGCGTTTCAGAGCACGTTGC
Source organism: Dickeya sp. Secpp 1600 (assembly GCF_003049805.1). Lineage (NCBI taxonomy): Bacteria > Pseudomonadati > Pseudomonadota > Gammaproteobacteria > Enterobacterales > Pectobacteriaceae > Dickeya > Dickeya sp. Secpp 1600. The sequence goes on along the minus strand of NZ_CP023484.1, from coordinate 3,141,030 downwards.
GGGTTGGAAGAAGAAACAGAGCCATCACCAGTGCGTTCATTTTTGGCCTGATACTGCAGACCAAAGTTCCAGCCATCAACCAGGCCGAAGAAGTTCTTGTTGCGATAGGTCAATACGCCAGAGTTACGGCCAGTAATGGTATCGGTGTAGCTGTTATCACCGCCCCATTCCGGCAGTACGTCGGTATAAGAAATACCGTCATAGGCGATGCCTTTGTTACGGCCGTAATCCAGAGAGCCAAATTGGGCAAACTTCAGACCGGCATAGGCATAGCGGGTTTTGCCTTTGCTGCCGTTGGTGTCTTCACCTTCGCTGCCATTGAATTCATATTCGAAACGACCGTAACCAGTCAGGTCGCTATTGATTTTGGTTTCGCCAGTGAAACCTAAACGGGCGTAGGTTTTGTCACCGTCGCCAAACAGCGTTTTGCTCTGATCACCGAAAATGTAACCTGCATGCAGTTTACCGTTCAGATCCAGTTTGTTGCCGTCTTTGTTGTAGATTTCAGCGGCGTTTGCTGCACCAGCAGCCAACAGCGCCGGGATAGCCACTGCCAGAATATTACGTTTCATCATTATGAATACCCTCATTGGTCATATCATCTCGGTTACAGGCAAAAATTCGTCACTAATGGAACTTTCAACCAGTACCGATGTCTTTTGTACCCGGAGGCAGTGTTTCATCCACTATAAGGTTTATCCACCTCACAAATGATACCAAATAGCACTTTGTGAAACAGAAAGAAACTCAATGTTTCAATATGTAAATTTAACTGTGTTTTTGAGTTTTTATCAGACCAATCGGATAGAAAAAAATGTAAACATTAATTTTTATTAAGATTTAAAGGTGATGTGGATGATTCTAAAATGAACATAATTAGCGATGTCATTCTTTTATTTTCATAAAATTGCAATGAAAGTCACATTTTATCGCAATGTATGTTGTGGAGAATGAAAGCGGCAAAAATGAGTTATGCATTAGCAATGTATAACTATTTTTAATTATTGTGACGCATGTAGCATAATTAAAAACGCTGGTTGCCGAAGCAAACCAGCGCTTTCTTGCATGATATTGGCCGATTAATTTTCTCGGCACTTCCCAATTTAGAACTGGTAAATCACGCCCGTTGCAACAGTGTTAGCAGTGCCAACGCCATATGGGTTGCTGTCATTGTTAATCAGATTGATTTTATACTCTGCAAACGCAGAGAAGTTTTTGTTAAATGCGTAAGTGGCTGCAACGCTGACATATTTAGTGATGTAAGCGCTGGTTTTCTGAGCTGAGGTATCATCGTCAGCTTTAGCAGAAACGTAAGCCAGAGACGGGGTCAGGCCAAAGTCAAAGTTGTACTGGGCGACAGCTTCGAAGATTTTGGTTTTATCAGCGAAAGTGTTAGGGCCTACAGCACTGAGGTTATGGTACTGACCGTAAGTTGCAGCAACGTATACATTGTTCGCATCATATTTCAGACCAGTTGCCCAAGCTTCAGCTTTTTCGCCGACACCGGTAGCTTTCTGAGCGTCTGTCAGGTCAACAGCTTCGTAAGAGGCGATAACACCAACACCAATCGGGGCGGTGTAAGATGAAGAAACACCCCAACCGTCGCCATTCTGACGGGAGATTTTACGCAGCGGGTTAGACGAAGAAACTGAACCGTCGCCAGTACGTTCGTTTTTGCTCTGATACTGCAGACCGAAGTCCCAGCCATCTACCAAACCAAAGAAGTTTTTGTTGCGGTAAGTAGCAACACCGCTTGAACGACCTGTGATGCTATCAGTTGCGCTCTGGTCGCCACCAAACTCCGGCAGAACATCGGTATAAGAAATACCGTCATAAGCGATACCCAGGTTACGACCGTAATCCAGAGAACCGAAATCAGCGAATTTCAGACCGGCATAAGCATAACGAGTTTTGCCTTTGCTGCCGTTGGTGTCTTCACCTTCTTTGCCATTAAACTGATATTCAAAACGCCCATAACCAGTTAAATCGCTGTTGATTTTGGTTTCGCCTTTGAAACCCAGACGGGCATAAGTCTGATCGCCGCTGCCATCTGCAGTGGTATTAGCATCAGAGAAATAGTGTTTTGCTGCAACACGGCCATTCAGATCCAGCTTGTTACCGTCTTTGTTGTAAATTTCAGCCGCGTTAGCTGCACCGGCAGCCAGCAGAGCAGGAATTACCACTGCAAGAACATTGCGCTTCATCATTATTAATTACCCTCATTGGTGTTATTCAGACTTCTGCATCACAATTAAAAACCTTAACGGAACTTTATTGCGAGCACAGTTGTCTTCCTGTGTCTTCACGCAGTTTTCCATTCACGCCCTCGTTTATCTACCGTTTAAATGATACTAATTTCGTAAAAACGTAATAATTAGAAAAAATATATTTCAAAATGTAAAAATAAGGGAACTTTATGACACATTCATTAAGCAAAAAAAGAAGGGCACCCATAAGGTGCCCTTCTTAGTGCAGATATCTGTTTTTCTTATGTTATTTTTTGCTTAGAAGGTGGCGCTGCGCGGTGTGCGCGGGAACGGAATAACATCGCGCACATTTTGTACACCGGTTACATAAGCAATCAAACGTTCAAAACCGAGACCGAAACCAGAATGGGGGATGGTGCCGTAACGACGCAGATCGCGGTACCACCAGTAGTCTTCTTTACTGAGTCCCATTTCCTCCAGACGGGCATCCAGTTGTTCCAGACGCTCTTCACGCTGGGAACCGCCGATAATTTCGCCGATGCCCGGCGCCAGTACGTCCATTGCCGCCACGGTTTTGCCGTCGCTGTTCATGCGCATATAAAATGCTTTGATATCTTTCGGGTAGTTTTTGACGACGACAGGCGCCTGGAAGTGTTTTTCTGCCAGATAGCGTTCGTGCTCGGAAGACAGGTCGATGCCCCAGGAAACCGGGTTTTCAAATGTCTGCCCACAGTTTTCCAGGATAGTGATGGCATCGGTGTAATCCACCTGGGCGAAGTCAGAGCTGACAAAACGCTCCAGCCGGCTGATGGCGTCTTTATCCACGCGTTCAGCAAAGAATTTCATGTCATCGGCACGTTCTTCCAGTACGGCCTTGAACACGAACTTCAACAGGTTTTCCGCCAGCGCGGCGACGTCGTCCAGCGTCGCAAACGCCACTTCCGGCTCGATCATCCAGAATTCCGCCAGGTGGCGGCTGGTGTTGGAGTTTTCAGCACGGAAGGTCGGCCCGAAGGTGTAGATTTTAGACAGGGCGCAGGCATAGGTTTCGCCGTTAAGCTGGCCGGATACGGTCAGGAATGCTTCTTTACCGAAGAAATCTTCGCTGAAATCCACTTTTCCCTGATCGTTGCGCGGCAGGTTTTCCAGATCCAGTGTGGATACCCGGAACATTTCGCCGGCGCCTTCGGTATCGGAGGCGGTAATGATCGGGGTGGAAACCCAGTAGAAACCGCTCTGATGGAAGAAGCGGTGGATAGCCTGCGCCAGCGTGTGACGCACACGGGCGACGGCGCCGACCAGGTTGGTGCGTGGACGCAAATGCGCGACTTCACGCAGGTATTCGATGCTGTGGCGTTTGGCCGCCATCGGATAGGTATCGGGATCTTCCACCCAGCCGACTACCTTGATTTCGGTCGCCTGCAGCTCAAAACTTTGGCCTTCGCCGGGAGATTCCACCACCTTGCCGGTGACTTCCACCGAACAACCGGTAGTCAAACGCAGAACATCGCTCTGGTAATTGGCAAGATTATTATTGACGACGGCCTGTAGCGAATCAAAGCAGGAACCGTCATAGACGGCAATAAAGGAAATACCGGCTTTAGAGTCTCTCCGGGTACGTACCCAGCCGCGCACGGTGACGTCACTGTCAACGGCGACACGGCCTTGCAGTACGTCGACTACAGGCACTACGCTCATAACATTCTCTCTATTGGTGAAATTTAATGGGTAACTGTCACTGCCCAGCAACGGGCGTTTCGTTATGTTACTTGTCGTTAGGCAGGACACAAGCAGAAATCACCGGAACGCGCCAAGTTTTACGCGATTCCGGTGCTGCCGGCTTAAAGAGTAGTCAGTCGTACAGGAGGCACGATGCTCAGGAGGCTTTTTTCACTCGCGGCAGATCAAACGCCTTGCGCAGCGCGCTGACGAACGCCTGATCCTGGCAAATGGTTTTTCCCGGGCTGTCTGACAGCTTGGCTACCGGTTTGCCGTTGCACTCCACCAGTTTGATGACGATATTCAACGGTTTGACGCCGGGGATATCGCAGGTCAGGCGGGTGCCGATACCGAAGACCACGTTGATGCGTTGCCCGAAGTGACGGTAAAGGTGCAGCGCTTTTTCCAGATTGAGGTTATCGGAAAACACCAGCGTTTTGCTCATCGGATCGATATCCAGCGCGTGATAATGGGCGATGGCTTTTTCACCCCATTCGATCGGGTCGCCGGAGTCATGCCGTAATCCCTGATAGCGCCGGGCGAATTGCCGGTCGAAGTCGCGCAGGAAAGCGTCCATGGTGATGCAGTCGGTCAGCGCGATACCAAGCTGCTCCGGATATTCCTGCAGCCAGGCGTCCAGCGCGGCCCGTTGACTGTTGGCCAGCGTCGGGCTGATCTGCTGATGGGCCTGGAACCATTCGTGCGCCTGGGTACCGACCGGCGTCAGTTGCAGGCGTCGCGCCAGATCGTAGTTGCTGGTGCCGATCAGATAAGGGAACTCCGCCTTGAGAGTCCGCACGATCTGGTGCTGAACCTCACGAGAGAAACGGCGGCGGGTGCCGAAATCCATCAGTCTGAAACGGCTGAGGTCGGTATCGGCGCTGTGCTGGCGAAAACGCGCCAGCGTGTCGTGCAACTGGCTGAGCGCGGCGGCGACGTGCTCGCCGGGCGTGCGGGCGCGGTGCACCACTTCACTGATGACCGCCAGCAGCGGCACTTCCCACAGAATCACTTCACGCCACGGCCCGGTGATACGAATATCCAGCTTGCCCTGATGATTGCTGACGCGGATTTGCGCCGGATTAAAGCGGAAGGTTTTCAGCCAGTCGAGATAATCGGTTTTGAAAAACGGCAGGGAAGCGAGGTAGGCGTACTCATCGTCATGCAGCGACAGTTGGCTCATGGCCTCTACCTGCGCCCGGATCTCATCGGCATAGCACCCTAACAACTCATCGCCGCGGCAGCGAAATTCAGCGGCCACATGCACATTATGATAGTGATGGTAGACCGCTTGCTGCATATGCAGTTTATAGGCGTCGGTATCCAGCAATGAGGTCAGTATCGGGGCAGTGTGTAAAGTCATAATGCGTTACCGCATCCTCGTTTAATACAATTTACAAGCTAATGCAAGTGACTGTCTTGGTCATCGACAGCGAGAGCCAACTGTCTGTTCAATTGGGCTTATCACATCATATTGGGCGGATGAAGGCGAGATTCAATCGTGCGATTGTGACAAAAAAGTATCTGTTTTTACCGCCTATTTAACATGAGTGGTTGAATTATAATGTTTTTTATACTAAACAAAATTACCGGGAAAATCGGCTTGCCGCCACGACAGCATATGAAAAGCAGGAAAGTTTGCATTCCGACAGTCACTCCCCTTTAATAGACGTAACAGCCTGTTGAATAACGGAACTGCGTACAAAGTAGACGGGATCAGGCGCGTAAGCAGGCGATAATGCGGTTTCCCGCTTACCGGCGGATAAATGCCGGCGCAGGGAGGCTGTTTACCCCTGTTTACTGTGTGAATACATAAAAGACGGCGATTATTGCCCGACTGCGCGGGTTCTTCGTAGCCGGTAGCATTCGGTGTGTTAACCGCGTTTTTGTTCTTCTATATATAAGGAAGAACGAATGCGCAGCCAGGGCATCCTGCGCCGTCATCATTACTGCTGTCATTAAGGTAATCAGTCATGAGTCAACAACCACAAGTCAAATACCGGCACGATTACCGCGCGCCGGACTATACCATTACCGACATCGCGCTGGATTTTGACCTGCACCCGGAACAGACCCGGGTGGTAGCCGTCAGTCAGGTAGTGCTGCAAGGAGAGCAGGGCGCAGCGCTGAAACTGGATGGTGAAGGACTGAAATTACTGAGCGTGCAGGTCGATGGTCAGGACTGGCAGGCTCACCGTTTGCTGGAAGGCGGCCTGGAACTGACCGGGTTGCCGGAGAAATTCACGCTGCGGATTGAAACGGAAATCAGCCCGGCGACCAACAGCGCGCTGGAAGGGTTGTATCAGTCAGGCGAAGCGCTGTGCACCCAATGCGAAGCGGAAGGATTCCGTCACATCACCTATTATCTGGACCGCCCGGACGTATTGGCGCGTTTCACCACCCGTATTACCGCCGATAAGGCGCGCTATCCGTACCTGCTCTCCAACGGTAACCGTGTGGCGCAGGGTGAACTGGGCGAAGGCCGCCACTGGGTGGAATGGCAAGATCCGTTCCCGAAACCCTGCTACCTGTTTGCGCTGGTGGCCGGCGATTTTGATGTGCTGCGCGACAGTTTCATCACCCGTTCCGGTCGAGAAGTGGCGCTGGAGCTGTTCGTGGATCGCGGCAATCTCGACCGCGCCGACTGGGCGATGACCTCGCTGAAGAACGCCATGAAGTGGGATGAAATCCGCTTTGGCCTGGAATACGACCTCGACATTTATATGATCGTGGCGGTGGATTTCTTCAACATGGGGGCGATGGAGAACAAGGGGCTGAACATTTTCAACTCCAAGTTTGTGCTGGCAAAGGCTGAAACCGCCACCGACAAGGATTACCTCGGTATCGAAGCGGTGATCGCCCACGAATATTTCCACAACTGGACCGGTAACCGCGTGACCTGCCGCGACTGGTTCCAACTGAGCCTGAAAGAAGGGCTGACGGTGTTCCGCGACCAGGAATTCAGCTCTGACATCGGCTCCCGCCCGGCCAATCGTATCGACAACGTGCGCGTCATGCGCGGCGCACAGTTCGCCGAAGATGCCAGCCCGATGTCCCACCCGATTCGTCCGGATCAGGTTATCGAGATGAATAACTTCTATACCCTGACGGTTTACGAAAAAGGGTCGGAAGTGATTCGTATGATGCACACGCTGCTGGGTGAAGAGAAATTCCAGGCGGGAATGCGACTGTATTTTGATCGTCATGACGGCAGCGCCGCCACCTGTGATGACTTTGTGCAGGCGATGGAGGACGCGTCCAGCGTCGATCTGTCCCAGTTCCGCCGCTGGTACAGCCAGTCCGGCACGCCGGTGGTGACGGTACGCGACGATTACGACGCCGCAACCCGTCAGTACCGCCTGCACGTCAGCCAGACGACGCCGGTCGGCGCCGATAAGCAACCCAAGCTGCCGCTGCATATCCCGCTGGATGTGGAATTGTACGATACCGAAGGGCTGGTGATCCCGCTGCGTCAGAAAGGGCAGAAGCTGGGTTCGGTGCTGAACGTGACCGAAGCGGAACAGACGTTCGTGTTTGACGATGTCCCCTGCCAGCCGGTGCCGTCGCTGCTGCGCGAATTCTCCGCGCCGGTAAAACTGAACTACCCCTGGAGCGATGAGCAACTGACGTTCCTGATGCGTCACGCCAGCAATGCGTTTTCCCGCTGGGACGCGGCTCAGAGTCTGCTGGCCAACTACATCCGCCTGAACGTGGCGCGTTATCAGCAGAAACAGCCGCTGTCGCTGCCGATGCACGTGGTGGATGCGTTCCGCGGCGTGCTGCTGGATGACCAACTGGATCCGATGCTGGCGTCTCAGATCCTGTCGCTGCCGAGCGAAAACGAAATGGCCGAACTGTTTGACGTCATCGATCCGGACGCTATTGCCGCGGTGCGTCAGTCGCTGGTGCAAACGCTGGCGCAGGAAATGGCGGATGAACTGCTGGCGGTATATCGCGCCAACAAACTGGCGTCCTACCGCGTTGATCAGCAGGATATGGGCAAACGTGCGCTGCGCAATGTGTGCCTGAGCTATCTGGCGTTTGCCGATCGCTCCCTGGCGGACGCGCTGGCGGCGGCGCAGTTTACCGATGCCGACAACATGACCGATTCGCTGGCGGCGATGGCGGCGGCTGTCGCTGCGCAACTGCCGTGCCGGGATACGCTGCTGGCGGCCTTTGACGAGCGCTGGCATCAGGATGGTCTGGTGATGGACAAATGGTTCGTCCTGCAGGCCAGCAGCCCGGCCAGCGACGTGTTGAACCGGGTGCGTGAATTGCTCAACCACCGTTCCTTCAGCCTGAACAACCCCAACCGTCTGCGTTCGCTGGTCGGCTCGTTCTGTGCGGGCAACCCGTCGGCGTTCCACGCGGTAGACGGCAGCGGCTATCAGTTCCTGACGGAGATGCTCAGCGATCTGAACACTCGCAACCCGCAGGTGGCTTCCCGTCTGATTGAACCGCTGATTCGCCTCAAGCGTTACGACAGCAACCGTCAGGCGCTGATGCGTCAGGCGCTGGAAACGCTGAAAGGGCTGGAAAACCTGTCCGGCGATCTGTTCGAGAAGATCACCAAGGCGCTGGGGGCGTAAGTCTCACATAAACAGCGGATGATTTATCTGTTCGCCGTAATGCTAAAGCCGGGAATAGGAATATCCCGGCTTTATTTTTGATTCCATCACATTTTCTGTTACTCCCTCAGTTATCTCTCTAACTGTGTTTCCTGCTTTATTGACATTTATTTATTCGGATGTAATAACTTCGGCCGTTAAACCGGATTGGTTTTTATTATTTTAATATAATTTAATTTCATGGGGCGGTTATGAGTACGAATAATAGTAGCGAGATTATTATTGATCTCGATAATGTATTTGACTTAAATCGATACGATGAAAACACCATGTTGCAGTATATGGCGAAAGAGCAGTTAGAGCAGTTGCTCACTGGGTTTGTTAAAAACCTGAAAAAGTATGGTGAGGATAGTTCGTGCCGTCAGCGTTGTGATGCTGACAAACGGTTAAATGATATACCCCGAAGCAATAATACCATTTTTATTAATGGCCAGCGCGGCACCGGTAAAACCACCTTCTTACGTGCGATGCTGGATTACTATTCAAATAATGATGAGGGAATTTGTCCGTTAGCATTTATCGACCCGACATTGATTGAAACGCATCAAAATATTCTTGTCGATATTGTGGTTAAATTTAAGCAATTATATGATGAAAGACTGAAATATTGTGCTGATGAAGAAATCAATCGCCACTTGAATACATGCCTTGAAGAAATGGCTGAAGGGCTGAGGATTGCCAGCCATCATAAAACAAACCATGATAAACATGACGATAGCTGGTTCTTGAGTCAGGCGTTGAAAAGTGCCAAAAGCGGGCAATATCTGGAAGAACGTTTTCATCATTTCATCAATGCGGTCGCTAAGGCATTAAATAAAGAATTGTTTATTATCGCTATTGATGATGTTGATACCCATACGCAAAAAGCCTACGACGTACTGGAGACCATCCGCCGCTATTTAAATCATCCCAGGTTGGTCGTGCTGATTTCAGGGGATTTACGGCTGTATAACCATATTGTCAAAAATAAAAAACAGAATGAATTACAGTCGGGTGGTAAAAAAGGAAATGATGATAAAGAAGCTGTGAGTTTGGTGAGTCATTTAACTCAGCAGTATATGACAAAAGTTTTTCCTGCGTATCAGCGAATAGATTTGAGACTATTGCTTCAATTATTCGAACGTGGAAATGTTCGCTTTGCAAAGAGTGGGTTGATATATCAAGGGATTGAAGGTGCAGAGCTGAACGGAGATAACATACCACCTGATCTTTTATCTAATATCATTTCTCTTTCACTAAAAATAAAGAACTCACAGCAAAAATATTATCGGGATTTTATTCTCTCTCAGCCAATACGAACCGTCGTTCAGTTGTTAAAAATGATACCCGTTAATCCAGATGGTAAACTGCTAAAATCGCCTGAACTGTCAGATACAGTAATCTCTGCATTAAGGCGACTTTTTATTAATGAAATCATTGGGAAAGGTGTTGGTGATTCTTTGTTGGGAGAAGGTGGTAAGGATGTTAATAAAATTGCCTGTGAGATATTTAGCTTATGTCATCGGCACGGCGACTTGGAAACCGGGTTTTATTTGCGTCCCGATAGTGACGATGAAGCCTATAATGCCGTCAAAATGTATTTGGCAATGCTGGTGAGCCGGTTATTAGAAAAAAATACATTATCAAACGCGCTGACCTTTATGTTAACCAGTGCGATGCCCGCCAATCTCTATATGCATTATCTGGCTGAAAAAGAGAATGTGGGAAACAATCTGCCACGAGCATATATTGAGTATCTTGGCTTAACCCGTGGTGAAAGCGTCACCGGCGTGGCAGCACATTGTAACCCAATTATTTTTCATGGGAATGATAAAAAATTAAAACAGATTCATGGTGGGGTGATAAATGTTGGCAGAAGGAGAAGTGAGAAATTTGTTGAAACCCGTTTTAAACGCATAACGGGATGGCAAAGAAAGGATGTTATAAGCTCGCTGGATTGGCTTTCCAGAAATTTAGGAGGAATTGATAATTATGTTGATGTAGTCGCGGCAGTGACTATTCTCGCATCATCCAGCAGTGTTCAGGAAGGGGCAGAAAAAAGAGATTATATTTCTATCTTTAGCTTACTGGCAGTGATGGCTCGATTGCTGGATAAAAATAGTAATTATTCAGTTGAGCGTTTTATTTCAGTGCTGACGTTCGGTTACCCAGCATTTTTAGATAGAAGAAAGGAGACGGATGATGAAGAAGGCGATGCTGATAGCAGTGATGATGATACACAGGATTCAGAAAATAAGTTTATAAGAACTCTGAACGAAAAAATCACTTTGTGGAAAGGCATGAGCGAATTGACCTGCTCCTCATTGCTGATGGGGAAAATATGGGAAAGAGTGCAATATACGTTGCTGTCTGCTTCCAAGGATTCTGCCAGCAGTAAATTCTCATATCCAGGTGGAGGTGAAAAAGAAGATATTCTACTCGGCCATCTTTTCTCATTTTTTGTCTTTGGGGTGATAAATGCTTTTCTGATAGAAGAGGTTTACTATAGTTCAAATACACCCGATGAACTTGTTGAGAGGTTTTATTCTGCTAAAAATACGGCCACTTCACCCAGAGAGCTAGTCAATAATATAAATCGCGTTGTTGGTTTCATTAACAGTGGTGCGAATGGTGTTAAGCCGTTTCTTGATTTACTTCCTGTAACCAGTGCAATTATTCGATGTCCGCTTGTTCTACCTTTTTTATTACCAGACACGAATTCATCATCTTTTTGTAAAGAAGATAAAGAAAAAATTTCTTTGCTAAAGATCAATGAGGAAGAGAAAGCAGATAGAGAAAAACTCTATCAGGCAATTTTATCTACTGGGTTATTGGAATGCTTATATTCTATTGAAGAAAATAACGCTGTGTCAGAGCAAGGGACTTCAGCATCTGCAACAGCTCAGAAAAACAGTACATCTTCGGGAGAAAAATATTTATATATTTCCCGGTTGCCTGTTTCCGGATGTTTTATAACCCCAAAAAAGAAGGAGTCATCAGCACCTGCAAGAAGAACGTCAACGGCAAACTCACAATCAGGTAGCAAATAAGGCCCCAACATGTTTATCAACCAATATCTCCTGTCCGAGCCTCGGTTGTATGAGCTTTTGCTAACGCAACTGCCGTTGTTGCTATCGGGTGAGTGCTCGATATTGCCGGAAAAAGACATTGAAGCAGTCACCTATAACAGTTGGTATCAGCGCCAGTTTATGCACACTGACCCGATGTTTGAGCGCCATTGGGATCATCTATTAGCGCGTCAGCGTGAAACCAAAGGCTGGTGCCGGGCGCTACTCGGGCAGGCGGCACGCTATCATCTGGAAGACGATTCGCGTCGGCTGGCGGTACGCCAGTCGCGCTTTGGCGAGTGGCAAAACTGGGTAGCGAATCAATCCGGTTTCCCGGTTATCGCTTATCAACTGGAACAGATGTGGTGCGGTAAGGTGTACCCACAGTCGTTTGAATTGCTGGCGCGGCTGAAGCAGACTTTGGGTTACCGGCCGATTGTGTCGCCCTGGCATCCACGGGTGGAAGATTATCTGCGGCGCGAAGGGCTACATGAAGCGCATATGCACCTTAACGGCACCACCTTTGTGGAACTGATGTGGCATCACAGCCTGCTGAATCCCGATGAGCTTATCAATGAAATGGAGAACTGCCGTAAAGATGACCCTACCCGGTTGCGGCGCTTTTATGCTGTAGCCAGTTCGCTGGATGCTCCGGTTAAAGTCAGCCGTATGCTGCATATCGCCCGTTATTGCCGCGAATGGCTATTGCGCTGGGCCGAGGGTCGGTATCACCCGGAATGTGAGGGTAAACCAGCACGGCAATGCTTTGCGGAGGTGCTGCGCTGTAACGATATTGTCGCTCCCGATTCGGGCTTTTTTGCCTGGGAGCAGGCGGCGTATGCCCAGGAGCAACAGTATCAGGGCCTGTGCGAGCTGCATTTTCATATTCGGGTGTTACATGCGCTACGCCAGCATCCGTCGGTGACGGAAGATGCCTGTTATTGGCTGTATGTATTGTGCATGAACCTGTTTCAACGCTTGCTGGTGCAGCGCACCGATCAGATAGGTTTTGATCAGTTCCAAAAGTTTACTGAATTGGGCCCGCGCGAGCCGATAGAAAAAGACTATGCCGCGCGCTTTTATCAGTTACATGGCGAGCAGGCATCGGGCACATCGGTAATGGCGACCGTTGAAGGACGCTTCGCTCCGAAGAGCAACATCGAGGAGAATGTCGCGTTAATAACACGCATTTTAGATGGGTTCTGGCGCTATCGGCATCCTTCAGTTTCATTGTTTGAGCAACCACAAGAGTTAAATGCGTTGGCGCGAGATTGCCATAGCGTTACGCGCCCGACGTTACGGCTGGTGGTGCATTTCATCAAACGTCGTTGGGATTATCGTGATGGCTCCTCCCATTTCAGCGTACTACGTGAAGATGTGTTGACGCGTGCTCACTCATTATTTCAGGTGTTGGACGAGTTTCCGGCGTTGCGATCGCTGCTTACCGGGTTTGATGCCGCAGCCAATGAGCGTGAGGCTCCACCTGACGTGTTTGCGGTGCTTTTTCGTCAGGCCCGCCGTCAGGGCATTGCCCATTTTACCTACCACGCCGGGGAGGATTTTGAGCACCTGATCAGCGGCATTCGCGCTGTCTACGACAGCCTGACGTTGCTGGAGTTATCGAATGGCGATCGTATCGGTCATGCCACGGCGATTGGCATCATGCCGACGTTTTGGCGCATGAAAATGACGGACACGCTGTTTATTAAGCAAGGTGAATGGCTCGAAGATCTGCTATTTGTGCGCAAATTGCTGCTGGAACAGCGTGAGGGAGGCGATTTATCGCTGGTACGACTGGATAGCGAAATTGCGATGCTGGCGTACCGGATTTTTGAACGGCATCCTTCAGCCGTCGTGTTACAGCACTTTTTTGACGGGCGCGGGCTTGACCCCATACAGGTGCGAAATTATCTGCAAGACCACTCTGACCGGCCGATAGGCTGGGTGGGTGAAGAGTTTGACCGGGTAGTCGAGTTTGCAAATCGCCACGGCCAAGAGGCGCTATCATTGCTAAAACAACGTTGGTTTGATGCAGAAGCGATCAAACGGTATGAAGTTTCTGCCGAGTTCGACACAGCCTTTCTGCCCGATGCCATCCTGTTGGCGGCACAGCAGTACGTGCAAAAGCGGATTCGTGAAAAGCAAGTGGTGATTGAAACGCTGCCCACCAGTAATGTCAGGATCAGTTATTACGATGATATTACCCAGCACCATGTGTTTCGCTGGATGCATATTCCTGGGCGTTATGTTGCAGGCGATCACCGCATGTCGGTGGCATTAGGGTCTGACGATCAAGGCATTTTTGTCACCGACATGAAAGGGGAGTTTTATCATCTGTTTACTGTGCTGATGAACGAATTTCACTACAGCGAGCAGGAAGCGCTGGCGCAGGTGGCGGCACTCAATGAAAACGGGCGTATTTATCGTTTTGACTATCCGCTCTGAGGGTAAGGTGCGGATATGACAAATACCGCACCTATTTTTATCAACGACATCCTTCACCAGCCGACGCGTTGAGGCTCGGCCAGCCCAACACGGGCGGAAGCATCAGCCGTAGGCATCAAAATCCGCTCCAGCACCTGCGCTTCCAGTTCCGCCAGCCGGGCGGAGCCGCGGCGGCGCGGTCGCGGCAGGTCAATCGCCACATCCAGCCCGACCCGGCCTTCTTCGATCAGGATCACCCGGTCGGCCAGCGCGACGGCTTCGCTGACGTCGTGGGTCACCAGCAGTACGGTAAATCCCTGTTGCAGCCATAGGGATTCGATCAACCCCTGCATTTCGATACGCGTCAGCGCGTCCAGCGCGCCAAGCGGTTCATCCAGCAATAATAGACCGGGGCGATGGATCAGCGCGCGCGCCAGCGCCACCCGTTGTTTTTGCCCGCCGGACAGCGCGGCCGGCCAGTCGGCGGCCCGTGATGACAGCCCGACCGCGTCCAGCGCCTGATGCGCAGCCGTGCGCCATTCGCCGCGCAATCCCAGTCCGACGTTGTCGAGCACCCGCTTCCAGGGCAACAACCGTGCTTCCTGAAACATCAGCCGGATATCGTCGCGCGCCTGATGCAGCGGGGCGCGGCCGGCCAGCAATTCCCCGCCGCTGGCGTGCTCCAGACCAGCCAGCAGGCGCAGCAGGGTGCTCTTACCGCAGCCGCTGCGGCCGACTACGGCGACGAACTGACCGGCCGGAATGTGCAGGTGTACGTCATGCAGAATAGTGCGCTGACCATAGCGCTTGGTGACGCCGTTGATCAGCAACGGGGTGCCGGCGTTAAGACGGGCCGGTGCGGCGGTATTGAGCGCAGTGGTGTCGAGAGTCATGCGTGTTCCTCCGTTAATTGCCAACTGGGGTGCCAACGCAGCCAGATGCGTTCCAGCGTCAGGGCGATGACGTCAGCCAGCTTGCCCAGCAGGGCGTACAGAATGATCGCCACCACCACCACATCGGTTTGCAGAAATTCGCGGGCGTTCATCGCCAGATAGCCGATGCCGGAACTGGCGGAGATGGTTTCCGCTACGATCAGCGTCAGCCACATCAAGCCGAGCGAGAAACGCACGCCGACCATGATCGAGGGCAGCGCGCCGGGCAGCAGCACCTCGCGGAACAGCCGGAAGCCGGACAGGCCGTAACTGCGCGACATTTCCAGCAGGCCGCTGTCGATATTACGGATACCGTGATAGGTATTGAGGTAGACAGGGAACAGGGTGCCGAGCGCCACCAGAAAGATCTTGGCGCTCTCTTCAATGCCGAACCACAGAATCACCAGTGGGATCAATGCCAGATGCGGCACGTTGCGCAGCATCTGCACCGAGGTGTCCAGCAGGCGCTCGCCGGTGCGGGACAGCCCGGTAATAAAGCCAAGCGCCAGCCCCAGCGCACCGCCGATGGCAAACCCGGTCAGCGCACGCCAGGTACTGATACTGAGGTGCTGCCACAGTTCACCGCTGCGGGTCAGCCGCCAGAAGGTCACGGCAATCGCTTCCGGCGAAGGCAGGATCCGGGTGGAGAGCCAGCCGACGCTGGACGCGAGCTGCCAGACCGCCACCAGCAGCAGCGGCAGCAGCCAGGGCGTCAGGCGTTCGGTAATAAGCGTCAGTGTCTTGCGCATGCGGCCGCCCTCAGCTCTGCGCCGCTTTCAGCAGCGGGACAAACTCGTTGCCGACGATTTCGCCTTGCGAACGCAGAGGCTGCGGTTGCGGCACTTCCGGTACCGCCACATCCAGATGTGGAAACAGCAGTTCGCCCACTTTGTAGGCTTCCTCCAGATGCGGATAGCCGGACAGAACAAACGTATCGATGCCCAGATCGGCGTATTCCTGAATGCGTTGCGCCACGGTTTGCGGGTCGCCCACCAGTGCGGTGCCGGCACCGCCGCGCACCAGACCGATGCCGGCCCACAGGTTGGGGCTGATCTCCAGCTTGTCGCGGCGACCGCCGTGCAGCGCCACCATGCGTTGCTGGCCCACCGAGTCAAAACGTTTCAGCGATGCCTGCGCCTGAGCGATGGTGTCGTCGTCCAGCCGGGATATCAGGCGGTTGGCGGCCTGCCAGGCCTCTTCATTGGTTTCGCGCACAATGACGTGCAGGCGGATGCCGAAACGTACGCTGCGCCCTTGTGCGGCGGCTTTGGCCCGTACGCTATCCAGCTTTTCTTTTACCTGCGCCGGCGGCTCGCCCCAGGTGAGGTAGAGTTCTACCTGTTCGGCGGCCAGATCCAGCGCCGCGTCGGATGAACCGCCGAAGTAGAGCGGCGGACGCGGCTGTTGTACCGGCGGGTAGTGCAGCTTGGCGCCTTTCACCTGAATGTGCTTGCCGTCGTAATCGACGGTTTCGCCCTCCAGCACCCGCCGCCAGATACGGGTAAATTCGGCGGACGCTTCATAGCGTGCTTCATGATCGAGAAACAGCCCTTCGGCGGCCAGTTCGTCCGGATCGCCGCCGGTCACCAGATTAAACAGCGCCCGGCCGTTGGACAGCCGATCCAGCGTGGCGGCCTGACGGGCGGCCAGCGTGGGCGAGATGATGCCCGGGCGCAGCGCCACCAGAAAACGCAGACGCTGGGTGACCGGGATCAGCGATGACGCCACCAGCCAGGAGTCTTCGCAAGAACGGCCGGTAGGGATCAGCACGCCGCCGAAACCCAGTCGGTCCGCCGCTTGCGCGATCTGCTGCAGGTAACCGTAATCAACCGGGCGAGCGTTTTCGCCTTTGCCAAAGTAGTGCCCATCGCCGTGAGTGGGCAGGAACCAGAAAATATTCAGACTCATTGTCATCGTCTCCATGAAATCAGGCAGGATTAGTGTGCTGCCGGGGCGCGCCAGATGCGGCTGGCGACATCCAGCCTGGTGGGAATCAGGCGGTTTTCGTAAAACAGGTCGGCGGTGTGCTGCTGCGCTTGCAGCGTGCGTTCATCCACCGGTTTGATCACCGTCACCGGACGATGATCGAAATAGGTGCTGATAACCGCTTCCGGCAACCCCATGGCGTTGGCCAGCAACGTAACGCTTTGCGAACGCTGGCTGATGGTCAGGGCGTCGGCCTGGGTCAGCGTATTGAGTAACTGTTGCAGGAACGCGCCGTGTTGTTCGGCATAACGGCGGGACGCCAGGTAAAACGAACCGGTCAGATTCAGGTCGGTACCGTCGGCCAGTACCCGCACGCCGCCTTGCAGCAGCGCGGCGGAATAGTAGGGATCCCAGATGGTCCAGGCATCGACGTTACCCTGCTGGAATGCGGCGCGAGCGTCGGCCGGCGTCAGGTAGGTCGGCTGAATATCGGCGAATGTCAGCCCTGCTTTCTTCAGATTGCGCAGCAGCAGGTTGTGGGAACTGGATCCTTTCTGGAACGCCACCTTGCGGCCTTTCAGGTCGGCGACGGTTTTGATCGGGCTGTCGCTCTTGACCAGAATCACTTCGGCTTTAGGTTTGGGCGGTTCGACACCGATGTAGACCAGATCGGCGCCGGCGGCCTGTGCGAAGAGCGGCGGGATATCGCCGGTACTGCCGACATCGATGCTGCCGATGTTCAGCGCTTCCAGCATTTGCGGCCCGGCTGGAAATTCAATCCAGCTGATTTTGGTGTGCGGGAACTGTTTTTCCAGCAACTGATGGGTCTTAGCCAGCACCAGGCTGACCGAACCTTTCTGAAAACCGATACGCAACTGTTCAGGGTCGCTGGCCGCGTGGGCGAGAGCGGACACGCCGAGCGCGCCAGAGAACAGCAGTGTCAGGGCGGCTTGTTTAATCCGGGACAACATAGCATTTCTTTCCTTATATAAAGCAGCCGGTCAGGCGCTCTGACGCAAGGGTTCGGGCTGACGGCGAATCAATGCCTGAAAGAAGATATTCAGGGCGTCTTGCAGACGGGCTTCCAGCGCATCGCTGAAGATCGGGGTACGGTCGTAGTGGCTGATCTGGCTGTCATCTGCGAACACGCCCTGCAGAATTTCCTGTGCTTTCAGCGCGTTCAGCACCGGTTTAAGGCTGTAATCCACAGCCAGCATGTGGGCGACGGAGCCGGCGGTGGACAGCGGCAGCACCACTTTGTGTTCCAGCGCTCGCTCCGGCAACACGTCCAGCAGCGCTTTCAGGCCGCCGGAAAACGACGCTTTGTAAATCGGGGTGGCGATCAGCAGGCCGTCGGCGCTGGCGAGTTGTTCATTCAGGGTTTGCAGCGCCGGGCTGTCGAAACGGGCATTGAGCAGGTCTTCCGGCGGAAAGTTGTGCAGGTGCCACGGCAACACCTCGGCGCCTTTGGCTTCCAGCCATTTTCCGGCGTGATGCAATAAAGCGGTTGAACGGGAAGGGTAACGCGGGCTACCTGCCAGTGTTATAACGCGCATGGTGACTCCTTATATACCCGTCATACTTCAAGTTGCCGATGCGTTGGCTTTATTACTCGGCCCATCCCTGGGACTCGCCCCTTGCGGGGCCGCAGCACGCTGCGTTCAACGCCGCCTTTCTGCAACTCGAACTATCTAGGGTATAACCAATAATTATCAATTATCACGATTTAATAACAGTTTGGTCAGTCTGGCAGACGCGGCGGCGGTTCGAAAAATGATTTATTGTGGAATGGAAAGTGAAAAAACGAATAAAAAATCCGCAATGCGCGGCGTATAAAGGAAAACGATTGCGTCGTCGCGGCGTTTTTTGGCCCAGGTCAATTCCCTTTCGCCTGACGATGGACGATAATACGCCCCCGGTTTGTAACCGGGAATCCAGGAGAAGTCATGTATCCCCTCATTCGTAAAGCGTTATTCCAGCTCGACCCTGAACAGGCGCACGAGTTTACCCTGCATCAGCTGCGCCGCATTACCCACACTCCGTTTGAATGGTTGGTTCGCCAGTCGGTTCCCACCAAGCCGGTGACCTGCATGGGGCTGTCGTTCCGCAATCCGCTGGGGCTGGCCGCCGGGCTGGATAAGGACGGCGAGTGTATCGATGCGCTCGGCGCCATGGGGTTCGGCTTTATTGAAGTCGGCACCGTTACGCCGCGCCCGCAGCCGGGCAATGACAAGCCGCGTTTGTTCCGGGTGGTGGAAGCCGAAGGGCTGATCAACCGCATGGGCTTCAACAATCGCGGGGTGGATAATCTGGTGGAGAATGTCAAACAGTCGCGTTTTGGCGGCGTGCTTGGCATCAATATCGGCAAGAATAAAGACACGCCGGTGGAACAGGGAAAAGACGATTACCTGATTTGTATGGATAAGGTCTATTCCCATGCCGGTTATATTGCCATCAATATTTCCTCTCCCAATACGCCGGGATTACGCACGCTGCAATATGGCGATGCGCTGGATGATTTGTTACAGGCTGTAAAAAATAAACAGGCTGAGCTGCACGCCCATTATCAGAAATATGTGCCGGTCGCGGTAAAAATTGCGCCGGATCTTTCTGAAGAAGAATTGATCCAAATTGCCGACAGTCTGGTGCGCCATAATATCGATGGCGTGATCGCCACCAATACGACGTTGGATCGTCAATTGATCCAGGGGCTGAATCATTGCGGGCAAACCGGTGGATTAAGCGGGCGTCCATTGCAGTCGCGCAGCACCGAAGTGATTCGTCGTCTGTCGCAGGAATTGCAGGGGCGGTTGCCGATTATTGGCGTAGGCGGAATTGATTCGGTGGTCGCCGCCAGAGAAAAATTAGCCGCCGGGGCGACGTTGGTTCAGATTTATAGCGGATTTATTTACCGCGGACCGCGCCTGATTAAAGATATTGTTACCCATATCTGATTTTTTCATTCCTGCTATACGGCGTGGGGGTTTATTTCTCCTCCGCGCTGGTCTATATTTTCTTCGTTTGTGCAAAAATACAGCATCACATGCCTGATGGGTTATTTTTAACGCGGTCGTACCCGATGACTCGCGTAATACCCTAAATAATTCGAGTTGCAGGTATGCTGGTTGCGCTAATTCATTCCGGTTGCTTATTGATGTGGTGGCCGATTATTCATCCGGGCCTGTTTTCCGGTACTTTGGCATCAGCAAGGCATAACTGAAGGTAATACGATGAAATTAATCCCTGACGATAGCTGGCGCTGGTATTTCGATACCGAACAGGCGCGCCTGATGCTCGACTTGGCTAACGGCGTGGTATTCCGTTCCCGTTTTTCTTCCTCAATGCTGACGCCGGATGCCTTTATGCCGAGCGTGTTCTGTGTGGAGGATGCCGCGCTGTTTTTCACCTATCAGGAGAAATGCCAGGCGCTGGCGTTGTCCGCCGAAGCCCGGGCTGAGCTGGTGCTGAATGCGCTGGTGGCTAACCGTTTCCTGAAACCGATGATGCCGAAAAGCTGGCACTTTGTGGCTCAGGGCGCGGTCGCATCATCACCGCAAACCGGCGATCAGGTTAGCGTGCAGTTGAATGAACGCCCGGAGGCGGCGAATTTCATGGTAGTGGAAGCCGGGGATAAAGCCAGCCTGTGCGTGCTGGCGCAGGAGCAGTTGGCACTCAGCGGCAAGACCATGCAACTGGGCGACGCCATCAAAATCATGCATGACCGTCTGCGCCCTGTTGCGGATAAGAACGACGAAGCATCGCCGCATTACGCTTTCGCCGGCTAAGAACCTATCTCAATCGGGCTTTTTACCGTCACTCATTCATCGCATTACTGGCGGCTGTCAGGCTAACTGGATATCTCCTGCCGGAATGCAACTGCACGCCAGAATCGTCCCGTCTTCGCCCAGCGCGCTGGCTTTCAGCGGCGATACTTCGCCATCGGTCAACGTCAGTCGGCAGCAACCGCACAACCCGGCACGGCAGGAATAGGGCACGCGGATCCCCTGTTGTTCGAGCTGTTCCAGCAGGATTTGCTGATTGTTGCCGGTAAAGCGCTGACCCTGATACGCGATCTGCACCGCTTTGACGGCGCTGGCCTGCGGCGTCAAACTTTCAGTGGCGGCGCCCGCGCCATAAGGCCGCGGCGGTTTGGTGGCGAGGATCTCGACGCTGTCGCCGGCGCGAATGACGCCGCTGTTGCGGGCGATCAGATTCATGCCGAAATCTACGTCGCCGTTTTCCGCCGTACGGTATTGCTGCAGCGTCGCCAACGGCTCGCCGGACGGATGACGGCACCCGCGTTCGACGCTCACCGTGGTCAGGACGCAGCGGCTGCAGGGTTTGGTCACATCGAACACTACTTCGCCGACCCGCACGGTCTGCCAGCTGTCTTCGGCGTAAGCCTCGGCGCCGCTGACGATCAGATTAGGGCGGAACTGCTCGATGCGGATGCCTGCGCTGCAACGGCGGCGCAGATCGTCGAATGAGGCGTCGTTGATCAGCAGGAAAGGGTAGCCGTCGGCAAATCCCAGCGGGATATCCGGGCGGCGTTTGACGCGGCGCGACGGTTCCGGTCCTTGCCAGCGCAGTTGCACCGGACGCTGCAGATAATCGCTCAGCCAGCGGTTAACCGCTTCCGGCGCGATGCGGGCCTGAAAATGGTTGCCCCAGACTTCGGTCGGTGCGGTAGCGGGGGCGAAATCGTCAAAGCGCACCAGGCATGTCCGGCCGTCGGGCGCGGACAGGAAAACGCCATCGTGGGTCAGCGCCGGCGTGAACAGCACCAGTTGCGGAAACTGGCGGGCGGTAATGAAGGTGCCATTGGGCTCGGTGATCATGAAGATGCGGTCAAACGCCAGGCCGCTGGCGCTGGCCATCGCCTGCGACAACTGGATACCGCGCATGGATTTGACCGGGTGAACAAAAAGCCGACTTAACACGATCACGGTGAGGATTTCCTTGCTGACGTAAAGCGGCAACTTTATGACAAGCCGCCGGGATTAGCTATAATGCGCCTCAATTTTCTTTAAGGCTCCCGGTTTTCCTGAGGGCGCGTTTTTCCAGGGCGCTTTCTGGTTGGGGAGCGTTCTTTATTAAGCTAGTTCTTCATTAAGGTACTAGTTCTTCATTAAGGTAATAGTCGCGATATGAACTCTCTGTTTGCCAGCACGGCGCGTGGTCTGGAAGAATTGTTAAAAAGTGAACTTGAAGCGCTGGGCGCGCAGCATTGCACCGTGGTGCAGGGCGGGGTGCACTTTCAGGGAGACGATCGGCTGCTGTACCAAAGCCTGATGTGGAGCCGGCTGGCGTCGCGCATCCTGCTGCCGCTCAACGAGTTTAAAGTCTACAGCGATCTGGACCTGTATCTGGGCGTGCAGGCGGTGGACTGGAGCTCGGTATTCAGCGTCAACCACACTTTTGCGGTGCATTTCACCGGCACCAATGACGAGATTCGCAACAGTCAGTACGGTGCGCTCAAGGTCAAGGACGCGATTGTGGACAGCTTTAGCCGCAAAACCGGCCAGCGCCCGGACGTCGCCCGTCAGCAGCCCGATATCCGTATTAATGTGTTTCTGCAACGCGAGAAAGCCAGCGTGGCGCTGGACCTGAGCGGCGAGAGTCTGCATCTGCGCGGTTATCGCGAAATGGCCGGGCAGGCGCCGCTGAAGGAGAATCTGGCGGCGGCGATCGTGTTGCGATCCGGCTGGGAAGCCGGCACGCCGATGGTGGATCCGATGTGCGGCTCCGGCACGCTGCTGATTGAGGCGGCAATGATGGCGGCGGATCGCGCGCCCGGTTTGCACCGTCAGCACTGGGGTTTCCTGGCCTGGCAGCAGCATAACCCGACGCTGTGGAAAAGCATCACCACCGAGGCGCAGGAGCGCGCCCGGGCCGGCCTGCAAGCCACGTCTTCCCGGTTCTTTGGCTCCGATGTCGACCGCCGCATGGTGGACATCGCCAGCGCTAACGCGCGTCGCGCCGGGGTCAGTTCCCTGATTCGGTTTGAATCCGCCGACGCCACGCAACTGAAAAATCCGTTGCCGCAGGGGCCGACGGGTACGGTGGTCAGCAACCCGCCTTACGGCGAGCGTCTGGAGAGCGAGCCGGCGCTGATTGCGTTGCATAACCTGCTCGGCCGCAAAATGAAAAGCGAATTCGGCGGCTGGAAACTGTCGCTGTTTAGCGCCTCGCCGGAACTGCTCAGTTGCCTGCAACTGCGTGCCGATCGCCAGTTCAAGGCCAAAAACGGCCCGCTGGAGTGCGTACAGAAAAATTATCAACTGGCGGAAAAAGAAGACGGCGCTGAGAACACGGCGACGTTCGCCGAGGATTTCGCCAATCGTCTGCGCAAAAACCTGCGCAAGCTGGAGAAATGGGCCGCGCAGCAGGGGATCGAATGTTATCGCCTGTATGACGCCGACCTGCCGGAATATAACGTGGCGGTGGACCGTTACGGCGAGCGGGTGGTGATTCAGGAGTATGCGCCGCCGAAAAGCGTCGATGCCCAGAAAGCCCGCCAGCGGTTGTTTGATGTGATCAACGCCACCCTGAGCGTGCTGGGGTTGCCCGCCAGCCATCTGGTGCTGAAAACCCGCGAACGTCAAAAAGGCAATAGCCAGTACGAAAAACTGGCCGAGAAAGGCGAGTTTCTGCAGGTATCGGAATTCAACGCCAAACTGTGGGTCAACCTGACCGACTATCTGGACACCGGGCTGTTTCTCGATCACCGCATCGCCCGCCGCATGCTGGGCGAGATGAGCAACGGCAAGGATTTCCTCAACCTGTTCGCCTACACCGGCAGCGCCAGCGTGCACGCCGGGCTGGGCGGCGCGCGTTCCACTACCACGGTGGACATGTCGCGCACTTATCTGGAATGGGCGGAGAAAAACCTGCGCCTCAACGGCCTGACCGGTCGCCAGCACCGGCTGCTCCACGCTGATTGTCTGGCGTGGATGCGCGAGACCCGTGAACAGTTTGACCTGATTTTTATCGACCCGCCGACCTTCTCCAACTCCAAGCGGATGGACGAGTCGTTCGATGTGCAGCGTGACCACCTGATGCTGATGACTCAGCTCAAACGTATGCTGCGCCCCCGCGGCACCATTCTATTTTCCAACAACAAACGCGGATTCCAGATGGATCTGGCCGGACTGGCCGCGCTGGGACTGGAGGCGAAGGAAATTACCGGACAAACCTTGTCGCAGGATTTCGCCCGTAACCGTCAGATTCACAACTGCTGGCTGCTGAAACACGCCGGCGAGGAAAAATAACTACTATGTCATTGATCAACTTATCCGGCGCCTGGCTGTCGTTCAGCGATGCGCCGCTGTTGGACAACACCGAACTGCATATTGAAGACAACGAGCGCGTGTGTCTGGTTGGGCGCAACGGCGCCGGCAAATCTACGTTGCTGAAAATTCTGGCGAAGGAAATACCGCTGGATGACGGCCGGCTGGTGTACGAGCAGGACCTGATTGTGGCGCGTTTGCAGCAGGACCCGCCGCGCGATGTGGCCGGCACGGTGTTCGATTTCGTGGCCGAAGGCGTGGCGGCGCAGGCCGAATACCTGAAAGCCTACCATGTCGCGTTGCGGCTGGTAGGGGAAGACCCCAGCGAGAAAAACCTGAACCAACTGGCGAAGATCCAGGAAGTGCTGGACCATCAGGGGTTGTGGAAGCTGGAAGACCGCATCAACGAGGTGCTGGAGCAACTGGGGCTATCGGCGGACACGCCGCTGTCGGCGCTGTCCGGCGGCTGGCTGCGTAAAGCGGCGCTGGGGCGTGCGCTGGTCAGCGCGCCGCGGGTGCTGTTGCTGGATGAACCCACCAACCACCTGGATATCGATACCATCGACTGGCTGGAAGGCTTCCTCAAGACGTTTTCCGGCAGCATCGTGTTCATTTCCCACGACCGTTCGTTTATCCGCAATATGGCGACCCGCATTGTCGATCTGGATCGCGGCAAGATGGTGTCCTGGCCGGGTGATTACGACAATTACCTGCTGGGTAAAGAAGAGGCGCTGCGGGTGGAAGAACTGCAGAATGCCGAATTCGACCGCAAGCTGGCGCAGGAAGAGGTGTGGATCCGTCAGGGCATCAAGGCCCGTCGTACCCGTAATGAAGGCCGCGTGCGGGCGCTCAAGGCGATGCGTCAGGAACGCGCCGAGCGCCGCGAAGTGATGGGCAGCGCCAAAATGCAGGTGGAAGAAGCGGCCCGCTCCGGCAAGATCGTCTTTGAACTGGAAGATGTTCATTATCAGGTGGACGGTAAGACGCTGGCGTCCGGTTTTTCCGCTCAGGTGCAGCGCGGCGATAAAATCGCGCTGGTCGGGCCGAACGGCTGCGGCAAGACCACGCTGCTGAAACTGATGCTGGGGCAACTGGCGCCGACGTCGGGACGCATTCACTGCGGCACCAAGCTGGAAGTGGCGTATTTCGATCAGCATCGCGCCGAGTTGGACCCGGAAAGAACGGTGATGGACAACCTCGCCGAAGGCAAGCAAGAGGTGATGGTCAACGGCCGTCCGCGCCATGTGCTGGGTTATCTGCAGGACTTCCTGTTTCACCCGAAACGCGCCATGACGCCGGTTAAAGCGCTGTCCGGCGGGGAGCGCAACCGTCTGCTGCTGGCCCGGTTGTTCCTGAAACCCAGCAACCTGCTGATTCTCGACGAACCGACTAACGATCTGGACGTGGAAACGTTGGAACTGCTGGAAGAGTTGCTGGAAAGTTATCAGGGCACGGTGCTGCTGGTGAGCCATGACCGTCAATTCGTCGACAACTCGGTGACCGAGTGCTGGATTTTTGAAGGGAATGGTCTGATTGGCCGCTATGTCGGCGGCTATTATGATGCCCAGCAACAGCGTGCCTCCGCCGCGCCGCTGCGAACGTCAGCATCGGTAAAAAGCGCGCCTCAGAAAGAAAACCGCAGCAGTGAGAACGTGCAGAGCGCGCCGGCCGCACAGCCAGCTAAACGCGGCGGCGGTAAGCTCAGTTATAACCAGCAGCGTGAACTGGAACAGTTGCCGCAACGTATTGAAGTGCTTGAGGCGGAAATCGAAAACCTGCAACAGCAGATGAACGATCCGGCGTTCTTTTCCCGGTCGCACGATGAAACCCAGCCGGTGCTGACGGCGCTGGCTGAAGCGGAGCAGCAACTGGAAACCTGCTTTGAGCGTTGGGAAACGCTCGAAGCCCAGAAGAATGGCTAAGGTATCGCCGGCGTTGACGGGGAGCGAGAATTCCCTGACCTAAACGCGACGCTGAGGCGAGCGCCTGTGTCGGTTGAACCGTCAAACGGGCATCATTAACCATGAGTTCGAGGCCAGGGCGGGGCGGCGGTTGCGCCTTTTCCTGGCCTGCGATCGTAGTGGTTGCAAGGAAGCGGTAGTTGCGAAGAAACACGCTGGCTTATCTCGCATGTTATCGTGCCTGTGCCGCCATAAATCCAGTATCGACAACATCGCGATTTTTCGTATCAGCCAGGCCACCGGAGGCGGCGAATGTGTGTTCATCACCATCACTATGACCGGCATATGCTGTGTCCGCACTGTGACTTGCTGGTAGAGCTGCCGACGTTGCATGATGGGCAGCGCGCGGTGTGTCCACGTTGTAAAACCTCGTTGTCCAGCCGTCAGCGTGAGCCGCGGTGGCGGCCGACCAGCTTTGCGTTTAGCGCGCTGATCATGCTGCTGCTGTCCATGCTATTTCCCTTTGTCTCGATGAGCGTCGCCGGTATTCGCAGCGAAATCACCCTGCTGGAAATCCCGCGGGTGATGGTGGCGGAAAACTATGCCAGCATGGCGACGCTGTTTCTGCTGTTTGCTCAACTGGTGCCGGCCTGTTCCATGGCGGTGATTCTGCTGCTGTGCCTGCGCGTGCCGTTGCCTGATACGGTGCGGCGTCTGTTCACCAAGACGCTGTTCCAGCTGAAAAGCTGGGGCATGGCGGAGATCTTTCTGGCGGGCGTGTTGGTCAGTTTTGTAAAACTGATGTCGTATGGCGATATCGGCATCGGCGCCAGTTTCGTTCCCTATATCGTTTTTTGCCTGTTGCAGTTGCTGGCGTTCCAGAGCCTCGATCGCCGCTGGCTGTGGGATGACGTTGCGCCGCCGCCGCCGATGCCGGCAGGGCTGGAAACCGGCCGCAGCGGGCTGGATCAAGGCGTGCGCGCCTGCACCTGCTGTAGCGCTATTCTGCCCGCCGATGAGGTTCGCTGTCCGCGCTGCCATACGCACGGCCATGCCCGACGGCGTCACAGCCTGCAATGGACGCTGGCGCTGCTGCTGACGTCGGTGCTGCTGTACGTACCCGCCAACGTGATGCCGATTATGGTTACCGAAGCGCTGGGTCATAGCATTACCTCGACGATCATGTCCGGCGTGATCCTACTGTGGGATTCCGGTTCGTGGCCGGTGGCGCTGGTGATTTTCATCGCCAGCATCATGGTGCCGACGCTGAAAATGCTGGCGATGGGCTGGCTGTGCTGGTGTGCCTACGGCTCGCGCCGTTACGATACTGAGCGGCTGCATCTGGTGTATGAGGTCGTGGAGTTTGTCGGCCGCTGGTCCATGATCGATGTCTTTGTCATCGCCGTGTTGTCGGCGATGGTGCGTATGGGCCGACTGATGAGCATTTATCCGGCCATCGGCGCGGTGTTGTTTGCCACCGTGGTCATACTGACCATGATTGCTGCGATGACCTTTGACCCCCGCCTGTTGTGGGATCGGCATCACGTGCAAGGAGAGGAGCGTTCCGTTGACGAAAACTAATCAAGGCATGGCGCAGATCGAAAGCATCAAACGCTGGTCGCCGGTATGGATTGTACCGATTGTGACCGTGCTGATTGGCGCCTGGATTCTGTTTTATCACGTGAGTCATCAGGGGCCGGAAATCACGCTGACCACCAGTAACGCCGAAGGGATCGAGGCGGGAAAAACGGCGATCAAGAGCCGCAGCGTGAACGTGGGAGTGGTAGAAAGCGTGATGCTGAGCGAAGACCTGCATCAGGTGGAAATCAAGGCGCGTCTTAACGACGGCATGGATAAACTGCTGAGCAAAGATTCGGCGTTCTGGGTGGTGAAACCGCAGATCGGCCGCGAAGGCGTTTCCGGGCTGGGGACGCTGTTGTCCGGTTCCTTCATCGAGCTTCAGCCGGGGTCCAGCAAGGAAGACAGCCGTGCTTTCAAACTGCTGGATTCGCCGCCGCTGGCGTCGCCTGACGCCAAAGGGATTCGCATCGTCCTGAATAGCGATCAGTCCGGGCAGTTGACCGCCGGCGATCCGGTGTTGTTCCGCGGCTACCGGGTCGGCTCGGTGGAAACCAGCCATTTTGATCCTACGGCCAGAAAGATGCAGTACCAGCTGTTTGTCGCCGCGCCCTATGACCAACTGGTAACGGCGAATGTCCGTTTCTGGAAAGACAGCGGCGTGGCGCTGAATTTGTCCGCGCAGGGGATGCGGGTGGAAATGGGGTCGCTCAGCACCTTGCTAAGCGGCGGCGTCAGCTTTGATGTGCCCACTGGTTGGGAGAAGGGCAATCAGTCCCATGAGCGCGACGAATTCCAGCTGTTTGACAACCAGAACAGCATTCAGGACTCGCTGTATACCGAGTACAAAGAATACCTGCTGTTTTTCGATGAGTCGGTACGCGGTCTGCAAGCGGGCGCGCCGGTCGAATTCCGCGGCATCCGGCTGGGAACCGTCGCCGAAGTGCCGTTCTTCCCGCGCAGTCTGCCGCAAAGTTTCGACAGCGACTACCGCATCCCGGTGCTGGTGCGCATCGAGCCGGGCCGGCTGAAACAAGGGCTGCGCGACCAGATCAATCTGGAACAGGAACTGAGCAAGGGCGCCGTATCTGGTCTGCGGGCGTCGATGAAAACCGCCAATCTTCTGACCGGCGCGCTGTACGTGGATCTGGATTTTTATCCGCAGCAGAAAGGCCGCGTGACGTCGCTGGCCTCGATGGAGGGGTATCCGGTGTTGCCGACGGTCAACGGCGGCCTGACGCAGATCCAGCAGAAGCTGATGTCGGTGCTGGATAAAATCAATAACCTGCCGCTCAACCCGATGGTGGAGCAGGCGACGAAGACGCTGGCGGAAAGCCAATCCACCCTGCGCGAACTGCAGAAAACGCTGGCGTCGCTCAACAAGCTTACCAACAGCGAGGCGATGCAGCAGTTGCCGGAGGACTTGCAGCGTACGCTGCGCGAACTGAACCGTAGCCTGCAGGGCGTACAGCCCGGTTCGCCGGCGTATAACCGTATGGTGGGCGATATGCAGCGTCTGGATCAGACGCTGCGTGAATTGCAGCCGTTGCTGCGTACCCTGAACGACAAGAGTAATGCTCTGATCTTCGAGGCACCGGGTGCCCGTGATCCACAACCGAAGAAGGCGAAACCATGATGAAACGATGGCCGTTGTGGCTGGTGTTGTTGCTGGGCGCCTGTAGCAGCCCGCAGAAAGTCTATTATCAACTGCCTGTCGCCACGCAGAGCACCAGCCTCTCGGTTGCGTCGACCGAAGGGCGCCAGCTGTGGGTGGCCCCGGTCACTCTGGTGGATTCGCTGGCAGGGAACGGCATCGTGTTCCAGACTTCGGCGGTGCGTTACACCATCGCGACCAATAATCTGTGGGCCAGCCCGCTGGACCAGCAGTTGCAGCAGGCGCTGGTGGCGTCGTTGCGTAACGGCCTGCCGGGCTGGCATGTCGCCGCCACCGGCGCCGCCAGCGATAGCGCCTCCAGTTTGCAGGTCAATGTGACGGCGTTCCAGGGGCGGTTTGACGGCAAGGCGGTGATTCGCGGCGAGTGGGTGCTGCAGGGGAGTAAACGTGTCGTCACCCAGCCGTTCAACATCGAAGTGCCGCAGGCCGAAGACGGTTATGACGCGCTGATCGGCGCGCTTGGCAAGGGCTGGCAGCAGGTGGCGGAGCAGGTGCGCCAGCGCCTGCAGGCTGGCGCCTGATACCCACCCGACAGTGGATACCGGGCTGCCTTATATACCGAGATGAATTGAGTTATAGCAAATACCTCTGGATCCCGTTTTTGTGATCGCGATCGGGTTCCAGGGGTTTTGTTTTTGTCTCAGCCTGTTAGGCCAAAATGTGGCTTTGTCTCACAGAAAATTTTTTATTCTGGTTCACAAATATGACAATGGCGTGAATTTTGCGCCTTGATCTTCGCCTCCCGAATGGCTATTCATAGGGTGTGGTTGCGCGAAAAGTAACCACTGTTTTCTTTCCACCAGAGTCGAAATGAGGGAAACAAGGCATGAAGAGACAGAAAAGAGATCGTCTGGCACGGGCGCATTCACGGGGCTACCAGGCTGGTATCGTTGGCCGGTCCAAGGAGCTCTGTCCTTATCAATCGATCGATGCCCGGTCTAACTGGTTGGGAGGTTGGCGAGAGGCCATGGAGGACAGGGCGGCGATTGCCTGATCGCACCTTGTCAATCGAAAAGGGAACGACCTCCGCCGCGGCGGAGGTTTTCTTTTTTAGAGCGCAACGATGCTTCGTAGCGGAATGATGCGCCGAATGGCTGTTGGTCAGTCCGCAAAACGACTGTCCACCGCATCCGCCAGCATCGCCAGCAGACGTTCGCTGTCCTGCCAGCCGAGGCAGGCGTCGGTAATCGACTGACCGTAGGTGAGTTGATCCGGATGGTGCAGCGGTTGGGTGCCTTCCACCAGAAAACTCTCCGCCATTACGCCGGCGATAGCGCCGGCGCCGCTGCGAATCTGGTCGCATACCGCCTGCGCTACGGTTAACTGGCGCTGAAATTGCTTCTGACTGTTGCCGTGGCTGAAATCCACCACCAGCCGTTCCGGCAGCGCAAATTCCCGCAGCGCGGCACAGGCTTCGGCAATGTGCTGCTCTTCGTAGTTGGGCGTTTTGCCGCCGCGCAGAATGATATGGCCGAACGGGTTGCCGTGGGTCTGGTACACCGTCATGCGGCCGTGTTTATCCGGCGACAAAAACATGTGGCGCGCCCGGGCGGCGCGGATGGCGTCAACCGCGATGCGCACATTGCCGTCGGTGCCGTTCTTGAATCCCACCGGACAGGATAGGGCGGAGGCCATTTCCCGGTGGATCTGACTCTCGGTGGTTCGTGCGCCGATCGCCCCCCAGCTAATGGTGTCGGCGATATATTGCCCGGTGACGATATCCAGAAACTCGGTGGCGGTCGGCAGGCCGAGCGCGTTGATATCCAGCAACAGCTGGCGCGCCTGCGTCAATCCCTCATTGATCAGGAAACTGCCGTTGAGCAGCGGGTCGGCAATCAGCCCTTTCCAGCCCACCACGGTGCGCGGTTTTTCGAAGTAAGTTCGCATCACGATTTCCAGCCGGTGCTGGTAGGTGGTGCGCAATGCCGCCAGCCGCTGGGCGTATTCTCTGGCGCTATCAATATGGTGAATGGAACACGGGCCAATGATCACCAGTAAACGGCGGTCTTGCCCGGAAAGAATGCGTTCTATGCGTGCGCGCGAGGCGATGACGGTGTCGGCGACATCCGGCGTGAGAGGAAGTGCGGTCAACAGTTCATGGGGCGTCATCAGACTGGCAAGTCGCTCACTGCGCAGCTCATCAGTTGGTTGCATGTGTAGTCTCTGAATGTACGTGGCGCCTATCCCGTTAGGTATAGGCTTTTTTATGAATAACCATCAGGTCTGGCAGAAAGCGCGGGGAGGTGGCCGTGGGGCCACCGATATTTTTCCGGGTCCGCCTGGCCGCGATGGCGATAGTCTATCACAGCCAACCCCTTACTCCGATGAGTGAAAAACAGCTAATACATACGTCGATTTATGCCCATCAGGTCGATAATGCGGGCGGAAATCTCTTCCACCGAATAATTAGTGGTGTTGATGTAACGGATTTGATGACGGCGGAACAGCGATTCCACCTCGCTCAGTTCCATACGGCATTGCCGCAGCGAAGCATACCGGCTGTTGCCGCGCCGCTCTTCACGAATGGCCGCCAGCCGTTCGGCGTCGATGGTGAGGCCGAACAGCTTTTGCTGATAAGGCTTGAGCGCTTCCGGCAGCAGCAGGTTGTCCATATCGTCGGCGGTGAAAGGATAGTTGGCGGCCCGGATGCCGAACTGCATCGCCAGATAAAGGCTGGTCGGGGTTTTGCCGCAGCGAGAAACCCCCAGCAGGATCACCTGCGCCTGATCGAGGTTGCGCAGCGAGATGCCGTCGTCGTGGGCCAGCGTGTAATCGATCGCGGCGATACGCGCGTCGTATTTGATCAGGTTGTTGGCGGTCAGCCCGTGGGTGCGGTTGGCCACCGGCATCGGCGAAACGTTCAGTTCCTGCTGCAACGGCGCCACCAGCGCCTGCACGATGTCCTGGCAGAATCCTTCGCTGCCGACGATGATATCGCGGATAGCCGGCGTGACAATCGAATAGAACACCAGCGGGCGCACGCCATGCTGACGGTACAGGGTGTCAATCTGCTCGCGGACGGCCGCCGCCCGGGCTTCGTTATCGACGAACGGCAGGGTATAACTGACGGTGCTAACCGGAAACTGGGACATCACCGCGTGACCGAGCACTTCCGCCGTGATGGCGGTGCCGTCGGACACATAAAATACGCTTCTTTCCATACAGACTCCTCCAATGCCTTCGCTGGCTATCATAAGACTTTTGTGCCGGAAATCAGGTGTTTCATGACTTTTTTATTAAAACGCCATTTCATTATCTTCATGATTACGATGGTATTATTCTACAATATTGGGATTTTTCTGACTTTTAGCAATCCAAAACCCTGAATTCCTCTTTTTTTCACCAGGTTGATCGATTCACCTTTCCGTCCTTTTTGAAACCCTGTGCTACGCTCATAAAGCCGAAACTCATTCATGGCGAAATATTTCACACCCTAATTCTTTACACCGTAACTGTATGCAAAAAGGATTATTTTCGATGTCTAACAACGGCCCTGATATGCGTAATGTCCTGTGGTATAACCAGCTTGGTATGCACGACGTTGAGCGGGTGGGAGGCAAAAATGCCTCTCTGGGGGAAATGATCACCAATCTGTCGGAACTTGGGGTGTCGGTTCCGAATGGTTTTGCGACAACCGCCCAGGCGTTTAATGACTTTCTCAACCAAAGCGGCATCAACCAGCGGATCTATGAACTGCTGGACCGTACCGATGCCGACGATGTCAGCCAGTTAGCCAAAGCCGGCGCGCAGATCCGCCAGTGGGTCATCGACACGCCGTTCCAGCCGGAGCTGGAGCAGGCAATCCGCGACGCGTACCGGCAACTGGCGGACGGCGAGCCGGACGCGTCGTTCGCGGTGCGTTCTTCCGCCACGGCGGAAGATATGCCGGACGCCTCCTTCGCCGGCCAGCAGGAAACCTTCCTTAACGTACAGGGCATTGATGCCGTGATGGTGGCGGTGAAGCATGTGTTTGCTTCGCTGTTCAACGATCGCGCCATTTCCTATCGCGTGCATCAGGGCTATGACCACCGCGGCGTGGCGTTGTCCGCCGGGGTGCAGCGCATGGTGCGCTCCGATCTGGCGTCTTCCGGCGTGATGTTTACGCTGGATACCGAGTCGGGCTTCGATCAGGTGGTGTTTATTACCGCCGCCTGGGGGCTGGGCGAGATGGTGGTGCAGGGCGCGGTCAACCCGGATGAGTTTTATGTGCACAAACCGACGTTGCTCAGTGGCAAACCGTCGATTGTGCGCCGCAATATGGGATCGAAAAAAATCCGCATGGTGTACGCCGCCACGCAGGAGCACGGCAAGCAGGTGCGGGTGGAGGATGTGGAAGAGGCGCAGCGCACTCGTTTCTGTCTGAGCGATGATGAAGTGCAGGCGCTGGCGCATCAGGCGTTGCTGATTGAAAAACACTACGGCCGCCCGATGGACATCGAATGGGCCAAAGACGGCCACACCGGCAAACTGTATATCGTGCAGGCGCGTCCGGAGACCGTACGTTCCAACGGCCAGGTGATGGAGCGTTATCATTTGCCGGCCGGCGGCAAGGTGCTGGTGGAAGGGCGCGCCATCGGCCATCGCATCGGCGCGGGCGAAGTGAAGATCGTCCATGACATTAGCGAAATGCATCGGGTGAATGCCGGCGACGTGCTGGTGACCGACATGACCGACCCGGACTGGGAACCGATCATGAAAAAAGCGGCGGCGATCGTCACCAACCGCGGCGGGCGGACCTGCCATGCGGCGATCATCGCTCGTGAACTGGGTATTCCGGCGGTGGTGGGCTGCGGCGACGCCACCGAGCGGCTGCAAAGCGGCCAGAAAGTGACGGTATCCTGCGCCGAGGGCGACACCGGCTATGTCTATCAGGACCTGCTGGATTTCACCGTAAAAAGCTCGCAGGTGGATGCCATGCCGTCGTTGCCGCTGAAAATTATGATGAACGTCGGCAACCCGGATCGGGCGTTCGATTTCGCCTGCCTGCCCAACGAAGGGGTGGGGCTGGCGCGGCTGGAGTTCATCATCAACCGCATGATCGGGGTGCATCCGCGCGCCTTGCTGGAGTTTGAACAGCAGACGCCGGAATTGCAGCGCGAAATCCGTATCCTGATGCAGGGATACGACGACCCGGTCGAGTTCTACATCGAACGGCTGAAGGAAGGCATCGCGACGCTGGCGGCGGCATTCTGGCCGAAGCGGGTGATCGTGCGTCTGTCCGACTTCAAGTCCAACGAGTACGCCAACCTGCTGGGCGGCGCGCGCTACGAGCCGGAAGAAGAAAACCCGATGCTGGGCTTCCGCGGCGCCGGTCGTTACGTGTCGCCGGACTTCCGCGCCTGCTTTGCGCTGGAGTGCGAGGCGGTGAAACGGGTGCGCAACGACATGGGGTTGAGCAACGTGGAAGTGATGATCCCGTTTGTGCGCACCGTGGCGCAGGCGCAGGCCGTGGTGGCCGAGCTGGCCAGTCAGGGGCTGAAACGTGGCGAGAACGGTCTGAAAATCATCATGATGTGCGAAATTCCGTCCAACGCGCTGCTGGCGGAGGAATTCCTGCAGCATTTCGACGGTTTCTCCATCGGTTCGAATGACATGACCCAACTGGCGTTGGGGCTGGACCGCGACTCCGGCGTGGTGTCTGAACTGTTCGACGAGCGCAACGACGCGGTGAAAGCGCTGCTGGCGATGGCGATCCGCGCCGCGAAAAAACAGGGCAAGTACGTCGGGATCTGTGGTCAGGGGCCGTCCGACCATGAGGATTTTGCCGCCTGGCTGATGGATGAAGGCATCGACAGTCTGTCGCTGAACCCGGACACCGTGGTGCAGACCTGGCTGAGTCTGGCAGAGAAACGCTAAGCCGTTATCCGTCTATTCGACGTTATTGAAGTCATACCCACCGCTCGCCGCACTGCGCCGGGCGGTTTTTTTATGCCCGCGTTTGGTGATGTGAGATAAGGCGAGTGAAGAAGACGGGAGGCAAAAACGGAGCAGGCGCCACAGGACGAGAAAGAGGGAAAGCAACAGATAAAAAAAAGCCCACCTCAGGGGATGGGCAAAGACTACACACAGCAATTCGTTACTAGCTCTGACGAGGAGAAACCTCACTGACAAACATTACGTTAACAATAGCTCCGGGTATGAATACTAGGTTTTGGGGCGATCGGAGTCATTAGGAATCATCCTAATGGTTAATTATTTTTGAATAATAGATTTGTCATGCAAGAATTTTTGTCAGGAAAACTGATCTAATAGCAGATTAACTGCCATAAATGATGAAAATCGGCTGAGAGGTTTCCTAAAAATATAAAATTATCTTACATATTAGGAGTAATCCCGATGCGTGATGCACCGGGAAATGGATGTGAAAATCAGGGTTTCTTGTGGTGGTGAGAAATTGCGCGGATCGGCGGCGGTTCCGGCGACTCTTTCATCCAGGCCGACAGCAGGCGATAAGATACCGCCAGCACGACCGGACCAATAAACAGCCCGATCATACCGAATGCCAGCAGGCCGCCGATCACGCCGGACAGGATCAGCAACATCGGCAAATCAGCGCCCATACGAATCAGCAACGGGCGGATGATGTTGTCCAGCGTGCCAACCACGCAGCTCCAGATCAGCAGGATGGTGCCCCAGGTGGTATCGCCGCTCCAGTAAAGCCAGATAATGGCGGGAATCAGCACCGTCAGCGGGCCGATTTGCGCCACGCAGGACAGAAACATCAGTACCGTCAGCAACGTGGTGTAGGGAATCCCGGCCAGCGCCAGACCAATGCCGCCCAGCACCGACTGCACAATCGCCGTCACCACCACCCCGAGGGCGACCGCCCGGATGGCTTGCGCCGCCAGAATCACCGCCGAGTCGCCGCCCTGACGCCCGAGGCGAATGGCGAAACGACGTACACCCAGCGCGACCTGGTCCCCCTTGCTGTACAGCAGTACGCTGAACAGCACCATCAGGGCGCAGTGCATCAGGAAACGGCCGATATGCGCCGCCTGTGATACCACCCAGGAAGCGGTCTGGCCGATATAGGGCTGAATTTTGGCCATCAGCGCCGGGCCGCCGCTGTGCGCCAGTGAATACCAACTGCTGTGCAGCTTGGCGCCCACCAGCGGGATGGACTGCAGCCAGTCCAGCTCCGGCGGGGTGATCCGCCCCTGCGCGCCGATCCAGCTAATCAGATTCGACGCGTTGTCAATCACGCTACTGACCAGAATCGAGGTCGGGAACACGAACAGCAGCACCAGCAGCACGGTCATGACCAGCACCGCCAGCGAGCGGGATCCCCAAAGTATTTGTTGCAGACGGATTAGCAGCGGCCAGGTGGCGATGACCACCATGCTGGCCCAGGCAAAGCCGAGGATAAACGGTTGCACCACCCAGAAACAGGCAATAATCAAAATACCAATAAACAACAAGCTGAACAGGATTCGCGCGAGGTCGAATCGCTGTGACTGAGATTGTTTCATCAAGAGAGGTTACCTCGTTAATTCAGGCGACAGGCCTAATGCAAAATGATGAAAACGGGGCTGGCTGTCGTCCCTGATGGCTGATAATGCAAAGGATTTGAGCCAGAATTTATCATGCGTGATTTCCGCCGGTTTGCACAGTGATTCCTGACCGGGAGGGCGAATCGTCAGCGTTATGCCGCAGGCGCGCCAGCCGCCGCAACCCTAAGTTTTTATTGATCCATTAACGCACAGCCGGGGGAAATGTGATAAAACGAAGGGGCCGCGGATGGCCGACGCGTCGCCTGCCGGCATTTAGTTTATTGGCAAACACCTCTCGCACGGACAGGGTCAACACATAATGATCCCACAGATCACACAAGCGCCGGGAATCGTTCAACCGGTGCTGAGCTTTTTGGAAGCCTTGAAGCAAAACGGTTTTACCGGCGATATCGCCACTCAGTACGCCGACCGCCTGACGATGGCGACGGATAACAGTATTTATCAACTGCTGCCGGACGCGGTGGTTTTTCCCCGCTCTACCGCCGACGTGGCGCTGCTGGCCCGTCTGGCTGATGAGGAGCGCTTTCGCGAGCTGGTCTTCACGCCGCGCGGCGGCGGCACCGGCACCAACGGACAGGCGCTCAATCACGGGATTGTGGTGGATATGTCCCGCTACATGAACCGTATTCTGGAAATCAACCCGGAGCAGGGCTGGGTACGGGTGGAAGCCGGGGTTATCAAGGATCAACTGAACCAGTACCTCAAGCCGTTCGGCTACTTTTTCGCGCCGGAGCTGTCTACCAGCAACCGCGCCACGCTCGGCGGCATGATCAATACCGACGCCTCGGGGCAGGGCTCGCTGGTGTATGGCAAAACCTCGGATCATGTACTGGGGCTGCGCGCGGTGCTGCCAGGCGGCGAACTGCTGGATACCCAGGCGATGCCGGTGGCGCTGGCGGAACAGCTGGCGCAGGACGATTCGCCGATCGGTCGCATTTATCACACCGTATTGCATCGCTGCCGTGAACGCCGCGAGCTGATTATAGAAAAGTTCCCCAAACTGAACCGCTTCCTGACCGGTTACGACCTGCGTCATGTTTTCAGCGATGACATGCAAACGTTTGACCTGACTCGCATCCTGACCGGCGCCGAGGGGACGCTGGCGTTCATTACCGAAGCGAAGCTGGATATCACGCCGTTGCCCAAGGTGCGGCGGCTGGTCAACGTCAAATATGACTCGTTTGATTCCGCGCTGCGCAACGCGCCGTTTATGGTGGAGGCGCGGGCGCTGTCGGTGGAAACGGTGGACTCGAAGGTGCTGAATCTGGCGCGCGAAGACATCGTGTGGCACTCGGTCAGCGAACTGATTACCGATGTGCCCGGCGAGGAGATGCTGGGGCTGAACATTGTCGAGTTCGCCGGCGACGACGAGCCGCTTATCGACAGTCAGGTGGCGTCGTTGTGCGAACGTCTGGATGGGCTGCTGGCTGCCCGCGAGGCGGGGGTGATCGGTTATCAGATTTGCCGCGATCTGGCGGGCATCGAACGCATTTACGGCATGCGCAAGAAAGCGGTCGGCCTGCTGGGCAACAGCAAAGGGCTGGCGAAACCGATTCCGTTTGCCGAAGACACCTGCGTGCCGCCTCAGCATCTGGCGGATTACATCGCCGAGTTCCGCACGTTGCTGGACAGTCACCATTTGAGTTACGGCATGTTTGGTCACGTGGACGCCGGTGTGCTGCATGTGCGTCCGGCGCTGGATATGTGCGACCCGCAGCAGGAAGTGCTGATGAAGCAGCTGTCCGATCAAATCGTGGCGCTGACCGCCAAATATGGCGGTTTGCTGTGGGGCGAACACGGCAAAGGCTTCCGCGCCGAATACAGCCCGGCATTCTTCGGTCCGGAGCTGTATGAAGAATTGCGCCGGGTCAAGGCGGCGTTCGACCCGGACAACCGCCTCAACCCCGGCAAGATCTGTGCGCCGCTGGGAGTGGACGCGCCGATGATGCAGGTGGATGCGGTGAAACGCGGCACCTACGATCGGCAGATTCCGCTGACGGTGCGCACCGCGTACCGCGGCGCGATGGAGTGCAACGGCAACGGCCTGTGCTTTAACTTCGATACCCGCAGCCCGATGTGCCCGTCGATGAAAATCACCGGCAACCGTATTCATTCGCCCAAAGGTCGCGCCACGCTGGTGCGCGAGTGGCTGCGACTGCTGTCGGAGCAGGGGGTGGATCCGCTGGCGCTGGAAAACGCGCTGCCGCATCAGCGCGTCAGTTTCCGCGGACTGATCGCCAAAACCCGCAACACGCTGGCCGCGCGTCAGGGCGTGTATGACTTCTCGCACGAGGTCAAAGAGGCGATGTCCGGCTGTCTGGCGTGCAAAGCTTGCTCCACCCAGTGCCCGATCAAGATTGACGTTCCCGGTTTTCGCGCGCGTTTCCTGCAGTTGTACCACACCCGCTATCTGCGGCCGGCGCGGGATTATCTGGTGGCCGGCGTGGAAAGTTATGCTCCGCTGATGGCGCACAGCCCGAAAACCTTCAACTTTTTCCTGCGCCAGCCGTGGGTGAATGCGGTCAGCCGCAAGTTCATCGGCATGGTGGATTTGCCGTTGCTGTCGACGCCGTCGCTGCGCCAGCAATTTGTCGGCCATCGGGTGATGACCACCACGCTGGAACAGCTGGAGCAGATGTCGCCGCAGGCGCGTGCCGATCATGTGCTGATCGTACAGGATCCGTTTACCAGCTATTACGACGCGCAGGTGGTGGCGGATTTTGTCCGGCTGGTGGAAAAGCTGGGGGTGCGACCGGTGCTGCTGCCGTTTTCGCCGAACGGCAAGCCGCAGCATATCAAAGGATTTCTGCAGCGCTTTGCCAAAACCGCCGGTAAAACCGCGGAATTCCTCAACCGGGTGGCCCGTCTTGGCCTGCCGATGGTGGGGGTGGATCCGGCGCTGGTGCTATGCTACCGGGATGAGTACCGGGAAGTGCTGGGCGATCGGCGCGGCGATTTTCAGGTGCAACTGGTGCATGAGTGGTTAACGGCGCTACTGACCCGCCGCGACGATCGCGCGCCGGCGCTGCGCGACGAACCGTGGTATCTGTTCGGTCACTGCACCGAAACTACGGCGCTGCCGGCCAGCGGGCAACAGTGGTCGGCCATTTTTGCCCATTTCGGCGCCCGGCTGGAAAACGTCAGCGTCGGTTGTTGCGGCATGGCGGGCACCTATGGTCATGAGAGCCGTAATCTGGCGCACTCTCAGGGGATCTATGCTCTCTCCTGGCAGCCGTCCCTGCAACGGTTGCCGCAGGCGCGCTGTCTGACCACCGGCTACTCCTGCCGCAGTCAGGTTAAGCGTATGGAAGGGCGTGGGTTGAAACATCCGTTGCAGGCGTTGCTGGAGCTGGTGTGATGCTGTGGAAACGTACCGTAGATATTGAGCAGTTGAATCAGATGGCGGTGGGCGGCATGGCCGGTCATATCGGCATCCGCATGACGCGCCTGACCGACGATACGCTGGAAGGCGTGATGCCGGTGGATCATCGCACGCGTCAGCCTTTCGGGCTGTTGCATGGCGGTGCATCGGTGGCGCTGGCGGAATCGCTGGGGTCGATCGCCGGTTATCTGTGTTCGGAAGGCGAGCAGCGGGTGGTGGGGGTGGAAATCAACGCCAACCATCTGCGCGCGGTAACGGAAGGCGAGGTGCGCGGCGTTTGCCGCGCGCTGCACACCGGCAAACGGATGCAGGTCTGGCAGATTGATATTTTTGACAGCCGGGATCGGTTGTGTTGCACCTCGCGGTTGACTACGGCGGTGATCACGCCGGACACTTGACCTCCCGCCAATCGTTACGCTGCTGTCGGGCACCCGGCCCGGCAGCCTCTCTCTTCAGGGTATAAAATTTCAGGGGATAAACGCCAC
Organism: Dickeya sp. Secpp 1600; assembly: GCF_003049805.1. Classification (NCBI taxonomy): domain Bacteria; kingdom Pseudomonadati; phylum Pseudomonadota; class Gammaproteobacteria; order Enterobacterales; family Pectobacteriaceae; genus Dickeya; species Dickeya sp. Secpp 1600. The sequence goes on along the minus strand of NZ_CP023484.1, from coordinate 3,100,326 downwards.
CCGCTGCATAAAATCGGTTTGGAACGCGGTGGCTTTGTCCCAGTTGCCCATTAGGCTGAATTGCGTGCAGATGCGCTGCAACGTCTGGCGTGCAAAGTAGTAACTCTGTACCCGGAACAGGTGGTCGCGCTCGGCATTGTTGATTTCATGAATCAGGCGTTGGTGGATCTTGATCAGGCTGAACAGGTAACTGTTTTCGTCGCCCTGCTGCTGGCTCAGCTCCGCCATGTGAACACCGGTCAGGTAGTAGTGCCGCAATTCGCCAATCTCGCCGTTATCCCGCTCCAGCGATAACTCCGCCAGATAAAATTCCATCGTGGCATTCCGCAATTGCTGCCGGTAGTCATCAATCTGCGTCTGCAACCAGGCTCTGAACGGGAACATGTCCGGCACCTCATATCTTAAATAAGAATCATTATCATATTTTTAAGCGCCTCATCATGCAACGCTCCGGTGTGCATTCACCGGCAAGAGGCGATCGCGATCGCATTTTCTGCATGAAACGTGCTGAATTTATCATCATGTGCTTGCGGCGGAGAATTTTTGGCATGGCAGGGGCGTTCAAAAAATAGACTGATTCAGAGGTGTTATACTGATGATAAGAGAATGTTGATAGCACTAACAGGTAAAACCATAGGTATAAATTATCAATTTTTGCTATATCAATAGTCAGTTATTGGTTTTAGGGGCGGTGAGTGCCGAAACATCGCTTGCGGATGGCGCGTACTGAACCCTGTAACCGGGAAAAGCCCCACAATCATCCGGAAAAGCCCCCACAATCACCCGGTTGATGTAGTAATAATTATCATTAACATTGTGTGAGTTCTGACAGTATCGATATCCGAATCGATCAAGCCGAAGGAAACGGATGTCATGCGGTCGGTATCACAGCCCGCCGTGCGGGGGGCAATAACAGTAAACGAGGTGATTCCGATGCAAACGCACGATGTAGAAACTTTTTCACTGGACGAACAGGCATGGCAGGGATTGACGCTGACCGATAGCGCCGTGGCCCATATCAGTAACCTGATGCGGCGGGATGAGTCGGTGCAGGGTATCCGGCTGACGGTTAAGCAGTCGGGTTGTGCGGGTTTCGGTTATGTACTGGAACTGGTGCATCAGCCTGATCCCACCGATCTGCTCTATCAGCGCGAAAGCGCGCGATTGTTCATTCCGCTCAAGGCGATGCCGTTTCTCGACGGCACGGAAGTGGATTTTGTTCAGGAAGGCATCAATCAGGTATTCAAATTCAACAATCCCAAAGCCCGACATGCCTGTGGGTGTGGCGAAAGTTTTGGGCTTTAAGCGGCGACACGATTATGGCGCGTAGTAATGTAGACGTATCCGACGATGTCCAGACCTGGCTCGATGACGGCCGTTATAAAGAGGGCTTTTTCACCGAGCTGGCGATGGACCAACTGGCCCACGGCATCAATGAAGACGTGGTGCGGGCGATTTCCGCCAGACGTAATGAACCGGAGTGGATGCTGGAGTTCCGGCTCAGCGCCTACCGGGCCTGGTTGCAGATGGAGGAACCGCACTGGCTGAAAGCGCATTACGAGCGGTTGAACTATCAGGACTACAGCTATTACTCCGCGCCCTCCTGCGGGCAGTGCGACGACAGCTGCGGTTCCCAGCCGGGCGCACAGCAACAGCCGGCCGGCGATGTCGCCCACAGCAATTACCTGACCCGCGAAGTGGAGGACGCTTTCGACAAGCTGGGCGTACCGGTACGGGAAGGCAAAGACGTGGCGGTCGACGCCATTTTCGATTCGGTATCCGTCGCCACCACCTATCGGGATGAACTGGCGAAGCAGGGCATCATTTTCTGTTCGTTCAGCGAAGCGATTCAGGAACATCCGCAACTGGTGCGCCAGTATCTGGGCACGGTGGTGCCCGCCAACGACAATTTCTTCGCCGCGCTGAATGCCGCGGTGGCGTCGGACGGCACCTTTGTCTACATCCCGAAAGGGGTGCGCTGCCCGATGGAGCTGTCGACCTATTTCCGCATCAACGCCGCCAAAACCGGTCAGTTCGAGCGCACCATTCTGATTGCCGACGACGACAGTTATGTCAGCTATATCGAGGGCTGTTCGGCGCCGGTGCGCGACAGTTACCAACTGCATGCGGCGGTGGTGGAGGTGATCGTCAACAAGAATGCCGAAGTGAAATATTCCACGGTGCAGAACTGGTTCTCCGGCCAGGGCAGCGAAGGCGGCATTCTCAACTTCGTGACCAAACGCGCGCTGTGCGCCGGCGACCATTCGCGTATGTCGTGGACGCAATCGGAAACCGGGTCGGCGATCACCTGGAAATACCCGAGCGTGATCCTGCGCGGCGACTACTCGGTGGGCGAATTCTTCTCGGTGGCGCTGACCAGCGGTCACCAGCAGGCGGATACCGGCACCAAGATGATCCATATCGGCAAGAACACCCGCTCGACCATCATCGCCAAGGGGATTTCCGCCGGACGCAGCGAGAACACCTATCGCGGGCTGGTGAAGATCATGCCCAGCGCCACCAATGCACGCAATTTCACCCAGTGCGATTCGATGCTGATCGGCAGCGACTGCGGCGCGCACACCTTTCCCTACGTGGAGGTGAGGAACAACAGCGCACAACTGGAACACGAAGCCACCACTTCGCGCATCGGCGAGGATCAACTGTTCTATTGCCTGCAACGCGGTATCAGCGAAGACGACGCTATCTCGATGATAGTCAACGGTTTCTGCAAAGACGTGTTCTCGGAGCTGCCGCTGGAGTTCGCGGTGGAAGCCCAGAAATTGTTGTCCATCAGCCTCGAACACAGTGTGGGTTGATGATGCGCCAACACCACGGCACGCCATGCACCGCGCAGCGGTGTCGATAATCATGAGCGTCGGGTAAGACGCCGGAAGGGTAAGAGTATGTTAACGATTGAAAACTTGAACGTCAGCGTCGAAGACAAACCGATCATCAACGGGTTGAACCTGCAGGTTAACCCGGGCGAGGTCCACGCCATCATGGGGCCGAACGGTTCGGGCAAAAGTACTCTGTCCGCCACGCTGGCCGGGCGCGAGGACTATGAGGTAACCGGCGGGTCGCTGCGTTTCAAGGGCAAAGATCTGCTGGAACTGTCGCCGGAGGAACGGGCCGGCGAAGGGATCTTCATGGCGTTTCAGTACCCGGTGGAAATCCCCGGCGTCAGCAATCGCTTTTTCCTGCAAACCGCGCTGAACGCCGTGCGCGCCTATCGCCAGCAACCGACGCTGGATCGGTTCGATTTCGAGGATTTCATCGACGATAAAATCCGGCTGCTGAACATGCCGGACGACCTGCTGACGCGTTCGGTCAACGTCGGTTTTTCCGGCGGCGAGAAAAAGCGCAACGACATTCTGCAAATGGCGGTGCTGGAACCCGAGCTGTGCATCCTGGATGAAACCGACTCCGGGCTGGACATTGATGCGCTGAAAATCGTCTCCGGCGGCGTCAACGCGCTGCGCGACGGCAAGCGCGCCTTTATCATCGTCACCCATTACCAGCGTATTCTGGACTATATCCGGCCGGATTACGTACATGTGCTCTATCAGGGGCGAATTGTGAAATCCGGGGATTTCTCGCTGGTGAAACAGTTGGAGGAGCAGGGCTATGGCTGGCTTACCGACCAACAGTAAAGCGCAACAGGCGCTGCAGCAGTGGCAACGCCTGTTTGATACCGCAGCGCCGCGCGCCGATGAGGCGCAGCAGCACTGGCAACAGGTGATGCAACTGGGGATTCCCCACCGCAAGCTGGAGCACTGGAAGTACACCCCGCTGGAGCGGCTGCTTGAGCATGAATTCACCACGGTAGCGACCGAAAGCGAGGTCACGCCGGCGCAGCGCGACGCGCTGGCGCTGCCGGTCGACGGCTGGCGATTGGTGTTTGTCGACGGTTGCTTCAGCCGTGCGCTGAGCGACGCCGATACCGGGCCATATCAGGTGGAGGTGATTCCGTCAGCCCGGCGGCAGCCCGGTTTGCCGCCAATTCAGCCGGAGGTGTTTTTGCACCTGACGGAGAGCCTGGCGGCGGAACAGACGCTGATTCAGGTCGACAACGGCGTGACGGCGGAGAAGCCGCTCTATCTGCTGCATATCAGCAGTGGGCGGCCGGCGTCGCTCAATACGCTGCATTATCGCCATCATGTGCGTATCGGCGCAGGGGCCAACGCCACGCTGATCGAGCATTACGCCAGTCTGGAAGGGGCATCTCACTTTAGCGGCGCGCGCCTGACCATCGATGCGGGTGAAAACAGCCGTACCGAGCACTACAAGCTGGGGTTCGAAGCCGCCGACAGCTATCACTTCGCTCACAATGACTTACGTCTGGCACGAGACGCTCAGCTTCATAGCCATAGTTTTCTGCTGGGGGCCGGGCTGACCCGTCATCACACCAGCGCGCAGATAAACGGCGAAGGCGTGACGTTGTCGATGAACAGCCTGATGGTGCCGACCGGCAACGAGGTGTGCGATACCCGTACCTGGCTGGAACACAATCAGGGGTTTGGCGAAAGCCGCCAGTTGCACAAGGCGATTGTGCGCGATCGGGCGCGCGGCGTGTTCAACGGCTTGATCAAGGTGGCGCCCGGCGCCCTGAAGACCGACGGCAAGATGACCAACAACAACCTGTTGCTGGGGCGACTGGCGGAGGTGGACACCAAACCTCAGTTGGAAATCTATGCCGATGACGTGAAATGCAGCCACGGCGCGACGGTCGGGCGCATCGACGAAGAACAGCTGTTTTATCTGCGTTCACGCGGTATCGGCGAACAGGCGGCGCAGCAGATGATTATCTTCGCGTTTGCCGCCGAACTGACGGAGGCGATCCGCTATGACGCGCTGCGTGACGCGGTGCTGGAGCGAGTGGCCCGGCGCCTGCAGGCACTGGGAGGAGAAACAGCGTGAATTATTCCATCGATCATTACCCTATCGATCGGGTGCGGGCGGATTTCCCGATTTTGCAGCAATCGGTCAACGGGCAGCCGCTGGCCTATCTGGACAGCGCCGCCAGCGCGCAGAAACCGCTGGCGGTTATCGACCGTGAACGGGATTTTTACCTGCGCGAATACGCAGCGGTGCACCGCGGCATTCATACCCTGAGCGCCCGCGCCACCAGCGCGATGGAGGAGGTGAGGGCGAAGATCGCCACCTTTATTCATGCCGCTTCGGCGGAAAACATCGTGTTTGTGCGCGGCACCACCGAAGCGATCAATCTGGTGGCCAATAGTTATGGTCGCGTCGTGTTTCAGCCCGGCGACAACGTGGTGATCAGCGAAATGGAGCACCACGCCAACATCGTGCCCTGGCAGATGCTGGCGCAGGCGCGCGGGCTGACGCTGCGTATTTTGCCGATCACCGATGACGGCCAACTGGACATGGCGCAACTGCCGGCATTGCTGGATGAACGCACCCGGCTGGTGGCGGTGACGCAGGTTTCCAACGTGCTGGGCACGGTTAACCCGCTGGCGGAGATTATCCGTCAGGCGCATGCCTGTGGGGCGAAAGTGCTGGTGGATGGCGCGCAGGCGGTGATGCACCAGTCAATCGACGTACAGGCGCTGGATTGCGATTTCTACGCGTTTTCCGGCCATAAACTGTACGCGCCGTCAGGCATTGGCGTGCTGTACGGCAAAAGCGAGCTGTTGCAGGCGATGCCGCCGTGGGAAGGCGGCGGCGCCATGATCCGCGAGGTCAGCCTGACGCAGGGCACCACCTATGCCGATCCGCCGTGGCGCTTTGAGGCGGGCTCGCCGCATGTCGCCGGGATTATCGGTTTGGGAGCGGCGCTGGATTATGTCTCCGTGCTGGGTGTTGAGGCGATTCAGGCGCATGAGGACCAACTGATGCGCTATGCGCTGGCGTCGCTGGCCGAGGTGCCGACGCTTCATCTGTACGGTCCGGCGCATCGGCAGGGTGTGATCGCCTTCAATCTGGGGCGTCACCATGCGTTTGACGTCGGCAGCTTTCTCGACCAGTACGGCATCGCTATTCGCACCGGCCACCATTGCGCCATGCCGCTGATGAGCCGTTATGGCGTACCCAGTATGTGCCGCGCCTCGCTGGCGCTCTATTCCTGTCAGGATGAGATTGACCGATTAGTGGCGGGTCTGCACCGTATACATCGTCTGTTGGGTGAGTGAGCTGACGGCAGAAAGTCATTGTTTCTGGAGCATTGCTTCTGGAGTATTGTTATGGCGCAAATTGCTAGGGCGCAACTGCCGGAACCGCAGAAACTGCTGCGGAATTTTTCCCGTTGCAGCAACTGGGAAGAGAAGTACCTGTATATCATTGAACTGGGCGCCGGTCTGGCGCCGCTCAGCGACGCACAGCGTCAGGACGGCAACCGGGTGTCCGGCTGCCAGAGCCAGGTGTGGATCGATCTGGCCTGTGACGCACAAGGCAACGTGGTGCTGCACGGCGACAGCGATGCCGCTATCGTCAAGGGATTGATTGCCATCGTGTTCAGCCTGTATCAGGGGCTGACCGCCCGGGAGATTGTCGAGCTGGATGTGCGCCCCTTTTTCGCGTCGCTGGCGCTGACCCAGCACCTGACGCCATCACGATCGCAAGGGCTGGAAGCCATGCTGCGCGCCGTGCGGACGCGGGCGGCTGCGCGGGTATAACGCCCGCAGGGCGCGGCTCCCGCGCCCTGATACGTCACATTTCAGAATCCATCCGGTGGATTTCCTGCTAACCTGCTTTTATCCTTGGGAACTTCCAATGATCAAAAGAGATTCAACCTATTGATAAGCAATAAGAAAGAAGGTGTCTGCCAACGGCAATTCACCCGCGCCTTTTTAGGGCGTGACCTCGTGTCGCGCTCTGGCGCTCACCCGATCTTCAGCAGTAAAACAGGAAACCGATAATGAAACGTGCGCTTACCCTGATGGGATTATTGTTTACCTCCTGTCTGGCGGGCATGCAGCCTGCCAGTGCGACGGAATATCCTCTGCCACCCCCTGATAGTCGTCTGATCGGGGAAAATATCACCTATACCGTGCCCAATGACGGGCATCCGCTGGAAACCATCGCTTCCAAATTCAAAATCGGCCTGCTCGGTATGCTGGAAGCCAACCCCGGCACCGACCCCTACCTGCCCAAGCCCGGCTCCAGCCTGACGGTTCCGTTGCAGATGCTGCTGCCGGATACGCCGCGGGAAGGGGTGGTGGTCAATCTGGCGGAACTGCGGCTGTACTATTTCCCGAAAGGGAAAAATACGGTGGTCGTCTATCCGATCGGCATCGGTCAGCTTGGCCGCAATACGCCGGTGATGGTGACCCGCGTTATCGAGCGGCGTCCGAATCCGACCTGGATCCCTACCGCCAACATTCGTCGTCACTATAAAGAGCAGGGGATTACGCTGCCGGCGGTTGTGCCCGGCGGGCCGGACAACCCGATGGGACTGTTTGCGTTACGGCTGGAGAAAAGCGGCGGCGTGTACTCGATTCATGGCACGAATGCCGATTTCGGCATCGGTATGCGGGTGAGTTCCGGTTGTATCCGTCTGCGTCCGGAAGATATTGAAGCGCTGTTTAATGACGTGCCGGTAGGCACCCGGGTACAGATCATCAATGAACCGATCAAGATTGCGGTGGAACCTGACGGGAAACGCTATGTGGAAGTGCATCAGCCGCTGTCGCGCACCGATAAGGATGACCCGCAGACCATGCCGATTGCGCTGAGCCAGAAGGTAAAAGCCTTTATCCACAATGACGATACCGATGCCGAAGCGGCTCAGGACGCGATTGTGCGCCGTTCCGGTATGCCGGTGCTGGTCAATGCCGGGCAGAGCGTTCCTCATCAGCCGCTGCTGCAACAGCAAGGGGCGCCGATATCGGCGGTGGTGACATCCCCGTCGCACTGACTATTATTGCCTTAACTACTCACTTTAACTACTACCACCTTACCCACCACCTGTGTCAGGACGTCATAAACGGGCGTTCTGACACGCCAGACTTGTGTTTGGTAAGGCGATGCCCGGTAACGCGATGTGCAATAAGGCGAGCGGCACGCTCAGGAAGACGGTGTGGTGAGAGCAAAGGGAAGGGCAAAAAAAATGGCGCACAATGTGCGCCATTTTTCATTCAACCAGTTCTTACTTCTTGTAAGTACGAACCTGGTTGTCCAGGCGCTGGTTAGCACGAGCTGCGTCGTCTTTAGCAGCCTGCACGTCGGTAGCCAGAGCGTCAACTTTGCTGGTCAGAGCAGATACTTTTTCGTTCAGAGAAGAAACGTCAGAAGACAGCTGATCCAGTTTAGCATTGCTGGAGCAACCAGCCAGCAGAGTGGAACCCAGGATTACCGCGCCCAGTACCAGTTTAGTACGATTCATTATTAATACCCTCTAAATTGAGTTAATCTCCATGTAGCGTTACAAGTATTACACAAACCGTTTTCTGATGAGAATAAATTTTTGATGGGAACATGCTTAATTTTGATCGTTCGCTCAAAGAATCATCGAGTTTTACAGACAGGTTAAAAAAGTAAGGAAAACAGCGCTATCTTATCAGATTACTCCGACCTTCACGGCCGCGGATATACCTTTTTTGTATAACCGATCGCGCTATTTATCAGCGATAAACATGGCGACAAAATAAAAAGCGCCCCGCAGGGCGCTTTGAAATATTCTCATTATCGAATTACAGGCGGTGTACCGAAGAGGTATTGGTGGTGCCGCTCGACACCAGCGCGCCGGAAACCATCACCACTACGTCGCCTTCCTGAGCGAAGCCGCTCTTCAGCGCCGCTTCCTTGCCGATGCGGTAGAAATCATCGGTAGACGCGATCTCTTTCACCAGCAGCGTTTCCACGCCTTTGCTCAGCAGCAGCTGACGCGCGGTGATTTCGTTGGTGGTCAGCGCCAGAATGCGGGCATTCGGGAAGTACTTACGAATGGATTTGGCGGATTTGCCGCCGTGGGTGGCGACGACGATCAGCGGCGCTTCCAGTTTCTCTGCAGTTTCCACCGCACCGCGGCATACCGCTTCGGTAATGCGCAGTTTGCTGGTGTTTTGCAGTTTATCCAGACGCGATTTCATCACTTTATCGGTGCGTTCGCAGATGGTTGCCATGATGGTGACCGCTTCCAGCGGGTATTTGCCTTTGGCGCTCTCGCCGGACAGCATCACTGCGTCGGTGCCGTCGATGATGGCGTTGGCGACGTCACCGGCTTCAGCGCGGGTCGGACGCGGGTTCTTGATCATCGAGTCCAGCATCTGGGTCGCGGTGATCACCACTTTGCGAGCCTGGTTGCATTTTTCGATCATCATCTTCTGAGCGAAGATCACTTCTTCGACCGGGATCTCAACGCCCAGGTCGCCGCGGGCTACCATGATGCCGTCAGAGGCTTCCAGAATGTCGTCGAAGTTGTTCAGACCTTCCTGGTTTTCAATCTTGGAGATGATCTGGATGTGCTCGCCGCCATGCTGTTTCAGGTGGGCGCGGATCTCTTCCACGTCGGAACGTTTACGGATAAAGGACGCCGCTACGAAATCAACGCCTTGCTCGCAGCCGAAAATCAGGTCGCGTTTGTCTTTTTCCGCCAGCGCAGGCAATTGGATGGAAACGCCCGGCAGGTTAACGCCCTTGTTTTCACCCAGATCGCCGTTGTTCAGCACTTTACAGATAACTTCGCCGCCCTTGATCTCGATGACTTCCATACCGATCAGGCCGTCGTCGACCAGTACGGTGTTGCCGACGCTCAGGTCGTTGGCAAAACCGGCATAGGTTACCGCCACGCGTTCCTTATTGCCGATGACGCTCTGGTCGGTCGTGAAGGTGAAAGTCTGACCGGCGGTCAGGGAGGCGTCCGCGCCGTTTTCCAGCTTGATGGTCCGGATTTCCGGGCCTTTGGTATCCAGCAGGATCGCTGCTTTCTGGCCGGTTTTTTCCGTGATGGCGCGCAGGTTCTTGATACGTTGACCATGCTCGGCGTAGTCACCGTGGGAGAAATTCAGGCGCATTACATTCATGCCTGCGTTCAGCAGTTTGCCCAGTACTTCCTCTGATTCGGTTTTCGGGCCGATGGTACAAACGATTTTAGTCTTTTTCATAACGGTAGTTTCTACAAGTTGTGATGGATAAAAAAACAGGGTGACCGGCGGTTAACCGAAGCTGAACCTCCGGGGATAATACGTTTGCGACTGCGAGAGAATGATAAGTATAGATGGTGACAGGCGAGGGAGAGGAAGCTGCACGTGGCCGGATATTGCCCATAATCAAGAGTGGGCGAGGCGGCAATATCCCTGAGGATTGTGTTGTTAGTTGTGTTTTTGTCAGTGGCACGTGGATTCGCTGAAACCATTCAATGAAACGACGTTCCGTATTATAGTTATCAGGCAAAGAGATACAAGCCATTGAACGGAAGGATAACGCGTATTTTCGTGCTCTTGCGCAAAAAAATGTGCGATTTATTGTTTTTACACAAACTTGTTGCGCAAATGCACGAAGAATATCTGCCTGTCGGTGCGAAATGAGCCAGGTGCCTGGGGCGCTGCCGGCTGGTCTGGCAATGGTATACGCGGGTGATCCGGAGTTATTCAGGTACTATCGCCTGCTATCAAAAAATTGCCGTAATAATTTGATTCCTCAGTACATGGATTGCGGCGACTTGCGTCAGTCTGCGCCACCGGCTGGCGTTAACCCGTACAACGAGTGCTAACCTCATTCGGCGTTGAACGCCCCCCACGACTAACTGAACGCGGTATCCGACTCGAAAGCCGGTTATACCGCTAATATTCTCACTCACGGCACCCAAAAGGCGATGAGCTATGTGAGTAAAAAGGTGCAGCCTGGCTGATGTACAAAAATAGTTCCTCCCTGCTAACGGCTTGTTGTTAAGCTAATGCGATGAGTAATCGATAATTTGGGGAATATGATTCCCTAATTATGGGAAGGAAGGCACTTCCCTGCAAAGAGCGAGATTATGGAACTGAATCGTATAGGTGACATAGCGGCCTTTGTGGCTGCTGTTGACTTCGGGAGTTACACGCGCGCCTCCGGCAGTGTGGGTTTGTCCCGTTCGGCCATTGGAAAAAGCATCACAAGGCTGGAATCTCAGTTGGGCGTCAGGCTGCTCAACCGGACGACGCGCCAGCTCAGCCTTACGGAAGAGGGGCGCATCATGTATGAGCGGTGCAAACAAATTCTTGAGGATCTGGAAGAGGTCGACGCAACCATGGCGCGCCGGCGGGAAAAACCTACCGGAACCCTGCGGTTAACCGCGCCGCTCTCGTTAGGGCAACGGCACGTACTGCCCGTTATCGATCGATTTTTGAAAAAATGGCCGGAGCTGAGAGCCGATATTGTGTTTACCGATCGCTACGTCGACCTTATCGAAGAAGGGTTTGATATCGCTATCCGCATTGGCGAGCCCAAAGACGACTCGCGGATACTCACGCGAACCATCGCGACGCAGCATATGGTGACTTGCGCCTCGCCTGAATACCTGGCAAGGCGTGGCGTTCCTGTGACTCCGGAGGAATTAAGCAAACACGACACCGTTTTTTTCCGTAGCGCTGAGAAGCGCCGAAACTGGCGTTATATTACTCCGTCCGGGGAGTTTATTTATGACGGACCAAGCCGCATGGATATTGATAGTTCAGAAGCCATGTTATCTTCGGCCATTGCTGGATTTGGTATTATTCAATTACCCGATTATCTGGCCTTTCAGGCGCTTGAGAATGGCGAGTTGGTTGCTATCTTAACGGAATTTAAAATAGAACCTGAGCCGGTACGGATAATCTATCCATGTAAAAGACATCTGTCGCCCAGAGTTCGAGGCTTTGTTGATTTAATCGCCGATGAATGGCGAAACAAAGACGTACCCTGGCGAACAATAAGCTAGGTTAAATTCTTCTCATTTTTGTTTTTTTTATGTTATAGCCAAAATAATTCGCGTTGAATGACGGCGGTAACCGAGTGAATCTTCAGTTGTCTGAATAAATCAGTAACTGGGGGGCGCAAGTGCCGCCAGCGCACTTGTGACTTGAAGTATGACGAGGATATGGCATTAATGCGATGTATGGCGTTAATGCCTTCGTTTCACATCCGCTCTCCACGTTCCCCTGTTATGGGACGCACATTCCCTAATCTTTCCTCTAGTATGCGAATAACAGATAAATCTTACCGATGTAGTTATTATCATTCTGGAGCAAAAATGAAGGATTATCGTTTTATTAAACCTATAACACTTCCCAATGGCGTTGTGATTAAAAATCGTGTCGTGCTTCCACCCATGACTGAACAGATGTCTTTCGAGGACGGAACCGTAACGCTGGAAGAAATAAACTATATGCAACAGCGTGCGGGCGGCGTAGGTTTGTTTATTACACCGGTAGCGTACATTAATAAGGAAGGTAAAGGATTTGAAGGGCAACTGGGCGCTGATGACGACAGTAAAATCCCCGGGCTTGCAAAATTGGCTCATGCTATTAAATCACGCGGGGCAAAAGCCATTCTGCAAATTTTCAGCGCAGGGCGAATGACTAATTCATTGATAACCCGCGGGTTGCAGCCGGTTAGCGCCAGCGCCGTGGCCGCGCCGCGAAATGGTGCTGAGACGCCACGTGAACTCAGTTCCGCCGAGGTCGTCAGCCTAATCAGCGATTTTGCTCAGGCGACGCGAAGAGCGATTCAGGCCGGCTTTGATGGGATCGAACTGCATGGCGCCAATACGTATTTATTGCAGCAATTTGTTTCGCCTCACTCCAACCGGCGTACCGATGAATGGGGCGGAAGTCTTGATAAAAGATTAAACCTGCCCCTGACCGTAATCGATGAAGTGATGAAGATCAAAAACAAATATGCATCGCCTTCATTTATTGTGGGATATCGGTTATCGCCGGAGGAAATTGAAGAACCCGGCATCACGCTGGATGACACCAAATATTTCGTCGGGAAATTGCAGCAAACCGAACTTGATTATATCCATGTTTCTATGGGGTCGGTATGGCGTTCATCAATACGTGATAAAGACAATACGGCGCCGATTATTACGCAGCTTAAGCAAGAAAGTCATAAAAAACCGGTTATTGCGGTAGGTAATGTCAGAACGCCTGAACAGGCTGAAGAGGTGATGCAGAGCGGTATTGATTTTGTTGCGCTGGGTCATCAGCTTATTATTGAACCTAACTGGGTTGAAAAGGTGGTTTCTGGGCATGAAGATACGATTCGCTACCACTTGCATGCCGCCGATTTGGACGATTTAGGCATCAAACCTCCCTTCCTGGAGTTTATTCGGGATATGCCGGGTTTCGATATACTTGGCCTCAAAAATGACTCTGCCCGACAGATAGATAATGTGACTTATCTTTGATTGATATTCCCGTCAGCCCACTCATGCAGTGGGCTTTTTTTAATTCATGAACGGCAATAACAAATGTAGTGAATAAATACATCCCTTCACCTGGGAAGCATATTCCCCAGTTATTGTTTTATTGGATTGCAATACACTTCAGCGAATTATTTAACCGGTATTTACATGACCCAACTTATATTACCTCCGTACCTCCAGCAACATACCGCATTCAAACGTGTCCTTGCGGTAAATCGGATAAGGCGAGTGATCCATTTTCAGGGGTCGCTCGCCTCGGCCATAAACGTAGCGCTGCCCTTACGGCTGAGTATGGCAATCTGGCAGTGTGATGATTCAGGATTTCGTAAAATGATTAAAATGTGAAATCTGATGCCAATGTTGTTGGTTTTTACAACCAATACGCCCGCCAATTTCAACAGCGAAAATTTATAATATTCCTTCCTGAAAGGAGTATTTATGTCCCGCTTTTTTACATTTTCCCATGCCGGAACCTTTGCCTATGAATTCAGCAGGGGGCTGCTGGCCGCTATCCCGGTAATGATTGGGTTCGTGCCGTTCGGCTTATTGCTGGGCGCGCAGGCCGCGCAGAAAGGCTTTTCGGCGCCAGAATTGATGTTGATGACCGGACTGAATTTCGGTGGCGGTTCTGAATTCGCTGCGCTGTCACTCTGGACGTCACCTCCCCATGTTCTGACCATCGTGCTCGTCAGTATGTTGGTTAACAGCCGTCATCTTCTCATGGGGGCATCACTCGCGCCTTTTCTGGCCTATCTTCCGCGTCGTCACGCGTTTCTGGCGCTGTTTTTTATGTGTGATGAGAGCTGGGCAATGAGTGTCGCTGACGCCGCGAAGCGTCGCCGGCAGGGTGTTTCAGGCTTCAGTATGGGGTTTTATGCCGGGGTGGCATCTGCGCTGTGGCTCGCCTGGGTTATTTCAACGGGGGGCGGTGTCATTGTTGGACCGGTTCTCGGTGATGTGACTGCATGGGGCTTCGACATGGCATTCCCCGCCGTTTTTCTGGTGCTTTTAAAAGGGATGTGGCGCGGGTTGCTGCCCGCACTGCCGTGGCTGGTCAGCCTTGTTTGCGCGGCGGCGACCTATCATTTTTGGCCCGGCGCAGCCTATGTGCCTGTCGGCGCGACAACGGGGATCCTCGCAATATTGCTGCTGAACGGGAAAACATCATGAGCCTCACATTGCTGACCATCCTGCTGATGGCGATCACGACGTATCTGACACGCATAGCCGGTTATGCGCTGTTGCATGGAAGACGACTGGGGCCGCGTGTAAAAGCCGTGGTGGAGGCCGCTCCCGGCTGCGTGCTGATCACGGTCATCGCACCCCATTTCGTCACCACCGAACCGGCCGACCAACTGGCATTACTTATTTCATTGCTGGCCGCCATGCGATTTTCACTGCTCCCTGTGGTGATCATCAGCGTGCTGACAACGGCATTTTTACGCCATCTGCTTTGACGGAAGGCACCCGGCAACGGCGTTTGCAACCGACGTCATTACAATCGATGTCATTACAATCGATGTCATTACAATCGACGTCATTACAACCGAGCTCACGATAATGACGTCGATCCAGAAAGTCGTTCTGTATTCCTGTGTGGTCAGTATGGCGATGGTGATAGCGGGATGTCTGGAAAATCTGGTCTGGCGTCTGGCTGACAGTTATCCGCACGCGCTGTCACAGATACGTTATGTTGAGAAGGCGGAGTTGCTGACGCCGCAGGCGATGCGGCACATCTGCAATCTCCCGTTGACGCCACCGGAGCTGGTACGCAAAGCCAATGGCTTATTCTTGCGCTGCGGCACGCCGGGGTTTGAGGGGATGTACAGGATAGAACTCTACGGCAAGTGAAAGAGTGGATAAGCGTGGATGAAAGAATAGCGGGTGTGAGCCCGCTATTCTTCTTATCGGACCGGGAGTTCAGTTGTCTGTTTAATAGTCTGCATCGGGAGCTCGGTTTTGATGCTCTGCACCCCTTTAATCCGCGCCAGATGTTTGATCTGAAATTGCCGATAGGCATTTAAATCAGTTGCAACGACCCGCAAGATAAAATCGCAGTCGCCGACCATCAGATGACACTCAACGACTTCAGGCAGCCTCGCGACCTCGCGGCAGAAGTGCTCAACCGTTTCTTCCCCCTGACTTTGCAGCCAGATACGGACAAAAACGGTCAGGTTAAGCCCAACGGCCTGAGGATTCAGGATAGCCACATAGCGATCGATGGCGCCGCTGTCTTCGAGGTTTTTTACACGCCGAAGGCAAGGGGAGGGTGATAAGCCGACTTTTTCCGCCAAAATATTGTTTGGGATTCGGCCGTCTTTTTGCAATTCACGTAAAATGCGGCTATCAATTTCATCCATTTTTAGCATTGCATACCATTGGTAAGTGAGTCTTTGGTTCATTATGCTGCAAAATTCAAAATCATGCATTCCGGAAAGGTAAATGCGTGTTTTATAGCAATTTGATTGCGTTTCTGTCTGTATTTTTTGATTCCAGATTGGTATTTGCAGCCGGTGACAATTCATCGTACACCGCGATAAATTCTCCCGGTACGTCAGTGGATTGCAGTTCGAGAGTGAAGTCCCGGCCCATGTTGCCGTCAGAAGGCAATCGAGTTGTTGACGTCTGTTAATAATAGGCCGCGTTGGGTTTGTGTCGATCCCGGTCACGTTTCCGTCACCGGGAGGTTGAGCCCGCGCGCGCCGGTGGTAAGTTAGCGTCTACAGGTTGTGCCCGGTCAGCGACATTGTTGTGTTGCGGCGGCGCGCAATCCGGGGTTGCTACTGCCATTGGCAGGCAAAACCAGATGTTCGCGTTTGCGGCGAGCGTCTGGTTTTTTTGTTTTCAGGGGTCGGACAATGAAGATCGCCAAAATATTGAATAATAATGTCGTCACGGTCATGGATGAACAGAATAACGAACAGGTCGTGATGGGGCGGGGGCTGGGATTCAAAAAACGGCCGGGGGATACGGTGGACGCCGCGCTTATCGAAAAAATCTTCTCGCTGCGCAGCAGCGAGCTGACCGCACGGCTGAGCGACGTGCTGGAACGCATCCCGCTGGAGGTGGTGACCACCGCCGATCGGATCATCGCGCTGGCGAAAGAGAAGCTGAGCGGCAACCTGCAGAATAGCCTCTACATTTCATTGACCGACCATTGCCACTTTGCCATCGAACGCCACCGGCAAGGGGTGGATATCCGCAATGGGCTGCTGTGGGAGGTCAAGCGGCTGTATCAAAAAGAGTTCGCCATCGGGCTGGATGCGCTGGACATTATTCACCGGCGGCTGGGGGTCCGCCTGCCGGAAGATGAAGCGGGCTTTATCGCGTTGCATCTGGTGAACGCCCAGTTGGACAGCCATATGCCGGAAGTGATGCGTATTACCCGCGTGATGCAGGAAATCCTGAATATCGTCAAATACCAGCTGAATCTCGACTATAACGAGCAGGCATTCAGTTATCACCGGTTTGTGACTCACCTGAAGTTCTTTGCTCAGCGATTATTGGGGCACTCGCCGGTATTTAGCGAAGACGAATCGCTGCACGATGTGGTGAAAGCAAAATATACGCTGGCGTATCACTGCGCCGAGAAAATCCAGGATCACATTATGCTGCATTACGACTATAGCCTGACCAAGGAAGAGTTGATGTTTCTGGCCATTCATATCGAACGGGTGCGTTCGGAATTACAGGAGCAGGCGGCAGAGTAAATTTCGGGTACGGAAAACCGAAGTTTGCGTGATATCACAAAATAACAGATTGTCCGGGTGAAACGCTTGTCAGAATAAATCGCACTGGTAATCTGTAAAGCAATAAATATGGATTGCGACTGTATACCCCAGCGGAAAATACAGGCAAAACCTGAACCGTTTTTGCGAGCCTTGCGCCGCGATGAGACGGTTCAGGTTTTTTTTGTCTTGAATATGGGGTGTCCTGAAACCGTATATAGCGGTCACTCAGCGGTTTTCTCCGGGCATGGATCGAGCATTAAGGATGTAGCAATGAATTACGAAACATTAGCCAGTGAAATAAGAGATGGCGTAGGCGGTAAGGACAATATCATTAGCGTGATACATTGCGCCACGCGCCTGCGGTTTAAACTCAGGGACAATGCCAACGCCAATGCCGATGCGCTGAAAAATAATCCGGGCATTATCATGGTGGTGGAAAGCGGCGGTCAGTTTCAGGTGGTGGTGGGCAATCAGGTGGCTGATGTTTATCAGGCGCTGCTTTCCCTTGACGGTATGGCCCGCTTTAGCGACTCGGCCGCGCCGGAAGAGGAGAAGAAAAATAGCCTGTTTGCCGGTTTTATCGACATCATTTCCAGCATATTTACGCCATTTGTCGGCGTGATGGCGGCGACGGGGATCCTGAAAGGCTTTCTGGCGCTAGGCGTCGCCACCCATTTTATGTCGGAAAGCAGCGGCACCTATAAATTGCTGTTCGCCGCCAGCGACGCGCTGTTTTATTTCTTCCCCATTGTGCTGGGTTATACGGCCGGCAAGAAGTTTGGCGGCAACCCGTTTACCACGCTGGTGATTGGCGCCACGCTGGTGCATCCGAGCATGATCGCCGCTTTCAACGCCATGCAGACGCCGGATCACCCAACGCTCCATTTTCTGGGTATCCCGATTACCTTTATCAATTACAGCTCCTCGGTCATTCCGATTCTGTTCGCCAGTTGGGTATCCAGCAAACTGGAAAAACCGCTGAACCGCTGGCTGCATGCCAATATCCGCAATTTCTTTACCCCGTTGCTGTGTATTGTCATTAGCGTTCCGCTGACCTTTCTGCTGATTGGGCCGAGCGCCACCTGGCTGAGCCAGATGCTGGCGGGCGGATACCAGTGGCTGTACGGGCTGAATTCATTGCTGGCCGGCGCCGTGATGGGCGCGTTGTGGCAGGTGTGCGTGATTTTCGGGCTGCACTGGGGCTTTGTGCCGCTGATGCTGAACAATTTCAGTGTGATCGGACACGATACTCTACTGCCGCTGCTGGTGCCGGCGGTGTTGGGGCAGGCCGGCGCTACGCTGGGCGTGCTGCTGCGAACCCGCGACCTGAAGCGCAAGGGGATCGCCGGGTCGGCGTTTTCCGCGGCGATTTTCGGGATTACCGAACCGGCGGTGTACGGTGTGACGCTGCCGCTGCGTCGCCCCTTTATCTTTGGCTGTATCGGCGGGGCGCTGGGCGCGGCGGTGATGGGATATTCCCATACCACCATGTATTCATTCGGTTTTCCCAGCATTTTCTCCTTCACCCAGGTGATTCCGCCGACCGGCGTGGACAGCAGCGTGTGGGCGGCGGTGATCGGCACGCTGGCGGCCTTTACGTTTGCCGCGTTGACCAGTTGGTCGTTTGGCGTGCCGAAAGATGAAACGCAACCGGCGGCAGCGGATAGTCCGGCGGTACCGGTGGAAACGCAGGATAACGCTGGCGCCGTTCGTGACGAGACGCTGTTCAGTCCGCTGGCCGGTGAGGTACTGCCGCTGGAGCAGGTGGCCGATCGGACCTTCGCCAGCGGCGTGATGGGCAAGGGGATCGCCATTCGGCCTACGCAGGGACGGCTGTACGCGCCGGTAGACGGCACCGTGGCGTCGCTGTTTAAAACCCACCATGCCATCGGCCTGGCCTCGCGAGGCGGCGCAGAGGTGCTGATACATGTCGGCATCGACACCGTCCGGCTGGATGGCCGTTATTTTACCCCGCATGTGCGTGTCGGCGATGTGGTGCGCCAGGGCGACCTGCTGCTGGAATTTGATGGCCCGGCCATTGAGGCGGCAGGCTATGACCTCACCACCCCGATTGTGATTACCAACAGCGAAGACTATCGCGGGGTCGAACCTGTCGCCAGCGGCAAGGTGGACGCCAATGCGCCGCTGACGCAACTGGTGTGCTGAATGATTATTGAACAGAAAAAAGGAGACGAGTGATGAACAACCCTTTCCCGGAGCATTTTTTATGGGGCGGCGCGATTGCCGCCAATCAGGTGGAAGGCGCCTATCTGACGGATGGTAAAGGACTTTCCACGTCGGATTTACAGCCTCAGGGTATCTTCGGCGAGATTGTGACGCGCCAGCCGGGCGACAGTGGTATCAAAGATGTGGCGATTGATTTTTATCACCGTTACCCGCAGGACATCGCGCTGTTTGCCGAAATGGGATTTACCTGCCTGCGCATATCGATAGCCTGGACGCGTATTTTTCCGCAGGGTGATGAGGCAGAACCGAACGAAGCGGGGTTGGCGTTTTACGATCGGCTGTTTGACGAGCTGGCAAAGTACGGCATCCAGCCATTAGTGACGTTGTCACACTACGAAATGCCGTACGGACTGGTGGCAAAACACGGCGGCTGGGGCAACCGGTTGACCATCGATTGCTTTGAGCGCTACGCCCGCACGGTGTTTACGCGTTATCGTCACAAGGTCAAACGCTGGCTGACGTTCAACGAGATCAATATGTCGCTGCATGCGCCCTTTACCGGCGTGGGATTACCGGCGGGCAGCGATAAGGCGGCGATTTATCAGGCGATCCATCACCAACTGGTGGCCAGCGCCAGAGCAGTGAAGGCCTGCCACGACATCATTCCCGACGCGCAGATCGGCAATATGCTGCTGGGGGCGATGCTCTATCCGCTGACCAGCAAGCCGGAAGATGTGATGGAAAGCCTGCACCAGAACCGGGAATGGCTGTTCTTCGGCGATGTGCAGGTGCGCGGCGCGTATCCGGGGTATATGCATCGTTATTTCCGTGAACAGGGCATTACGCTGAATATTACGGCGCAGGATACGCAGGATCTGCAATCCACCGTCGATTTTATTTCCTTCAGCTATTACATGACCGGCTGCGTCAGCACCGATGAAGCGCAACTCGAAAAAACGCGCGGCAATATTTTGAATATGGTGCCGAACCCGTATCTGGAAAGCTCTGAATGGGGCTGGCAAATTGACCCGCTGGGGCTGCGTTATTTGCTCAATTTCCTGTACGACCGTTATCAAAAACCGCTGTTTATTGTCGAGAACGGTTTGGGTGCGAAAGATAAGCTCGA
This sequence comes from Dickeya sp. Secpp 1600, assembly GCF_003049805.1. Lineage (NCBI taxonomy): Bacteria > Pseudomonadati > Pseudomonadota > Gammaproteobacteria > Enterobacterales > Pectobacteriaceae > Dickeya > Dickeya sp. Secpp 1600. The sequence goes on along the minus strand of NZ_CP023484.1, from coordinate 3,079,934 downwards.
AGAGAATGGCGAGATTCACGACGATTATCGTATCCGCTACCTGAATGATCATCTGGTACAGGTCGGCGAAGCCATTGCCGACGGCGTTGAGGTGTTGGGGTATACATGCTGGGGGCCGATCGATCTGGTCAGCGCCTCGAAAGCGGAAATGTCCAAACGTTATGGCTTTATTTATGTTGACCGCGATGATGCCGGCCAGGGTTCGCTGGAACGTCGACGTAAAAAGAGTTTTTACTGGTATCAGTCGGTTATTGCCAGTCACGGAAAAACGCTGACGCGCTAATCTACCTCAATTTATTCGCATTGCAGGAAAGCCAATGTATCTGCAACGTGAATTATAGCGCGTATCAATATATCTGAAGTCAACCTGCGGGTAGTGATATCCGCAGGCTATTGACGCTCGCCGTTAATCGGCAGGCGTGAGTTGTTGTTTTTCTTTATCCGATTATCCGACGGGAATGAGAATATGAAAATAAAAAATAGCTATTTGGTGATAGCCAGTCTGTTATATCCGGTATCGTTTATTTCCACAGCGGCGCCATTAACAGTTGAACAACGACTGGCGGCGCTGGAAAAAGATTTACAGGAAACCAAACAGGAGTTGCAGCGTTATAAAGAACAGGAGAAGAAAAATAAAACCATCACCCTGGTCAGGGATAATTCCGCCGCCAGTACGGGGAATAAAAATAATACCGGCAGCGCAGCGAAAACCGCTACGCCGATCGCAGATAACGCCTTGTCTTCTGTGGCAGTATCACCCGACAGTCGCGCTTCCATGACATTGCATGAACTCAGCCAGTATGTAAAAGAGGATATCGGTTTTACCTATTCCGGTTATTTCCGTTCCGGCTGGGCCACCGGTTCGCAGGGGTCGCCCAAATCCTGGGCCATTGGTTCGCTGGGGCGATTTGGCAATGAGCACACCAGTTGGTATGACCTGATCCTTAAACAACGGGTGTTCAACAAAGACGGCAAATCCGCCTATGGGGTGATAAAACTGGACGGTAACGTCGGTCAGTCCTATTCCGGCGGCTGGTTTGGCGAAGACAGCAGCAATGAAAACAAATTGCAGTTCTCGGATATTTATCTCACCACCACAGGGTTCCTGCCGTTTGCGCCGGAGGCGGATTTCTGGGTCGGCAAGCATGCGTTGCCGGTGTATGAAATTCAGATGCTGGATTGGAAGAGTAATAAAACCGACTCCGCCGCCGGCGTAGGGGTGGAAAATATCAAAGCGGGCGTCGGCTCTATTGACTTGGCGCTGACCCGTGAAGACATCGATGTTTATAACCGCGACCTAACCAAATATCAGCAGATGAATACCAACGCGGTCGAGGCACGCTATAAAGGCATTCCGTTATGGAACGGCGCCAGCCTGATGATACTGGGGAAATACGCGATGGCTAATAAAAACGATACCCAGAAAAGTAATGAAGCCAACAACAACTATTTTCCGATGAAGGATTCCTGGCTGGGCGGCGTGGTGCTGCGTCAGGCATTGCCGAACAACGGCTTTAATGAGTTTACCGCCCAGATGGCCAATAACTCGATTGCCAGCAGCCTGGCGCGCTATGCCGGATCCAGCCCGTTTGTGGCGGTGAACGGTAAATACTACGGCGACCACAGCGGCGGCACGGCGCTGCGTCTGATTTCGCAGGGGGAGATGTATCTGCGCCCAGATGTGATCATGGCTAACGCGCTGGTGTATACCCGCGGGCAGGATGTCTACAGCTATGACACCGGCGCCCATACCGATTTCGACAGCGTGCGCGCGGTGGTCAGACCGGCCTACATCTGGAGCAATTACAACCAGAGCGGCGTCGAGCTCGGCTATTTCAGCCAGACCAACAAGAATCAGGCCGGGAAGTATTTTACCGAGTCAGGCTATAAAACCACGTTGTTCCACACCATCAAGGTCGACACCAGCATGCTGGCTTCCCGTCCGGAAATCCGCTTCTACGGCACTTATATCCGGGTGCTGGATAACGAACTGGATCAGTTCACCTTTGCCGATAGCAAGAAAAATCAATTTACCGCCGGCGTTCAGGCTGAGGTCTGGTGGTAAGCCCCCAGACACAGCCCGCCCGTTTTTACCCTGTACCAATAAAAAAGAGGTTGAGAATGAAAACCAGGAAAACCAGTCTGTGCCTGTTGCTCTCCGCATTGAGTTTATCCGCGCCGCTGGCGGCGCTGGCCGACGCGGGCGCTATCCCGGCGCTGCCGCGCGCCGACGTGGCGACCCGGCACTACCTGTCGCAGGTCAACGCGGATAACAGCATTACTTTCCGGCTGTTTGCGCCGGACGCCAAATCGGTAAGCGTGGTAACCGGCGCGACGCCGGAAACCTGGGTCGCGCACCCGATGACGAAAAACGATCTGGGCGTTTGGTCGTGGCGCAGCGAGCCGCAGCGGCCCAACCTGTACGAATACTTCTTTAATGTGGACGGCTTTCGCAGCATTGATACCGGTTCGGCGTTGCCCAAACCGCAGCGTCAGGTCAACACCAGCATGATTCTGGTGCCGGGCAGCGTGCTGGATACCCGGGCGGTGCCGCATGGCGAGCTGCGCACCGTGACGTATCACTCGGCGTCGCTGAAATCGGAACGGCAGGTCTATGTCTGGACGCCGCCGGGTTACACCGGCACCGGCAAGCCGCTGCCGGTGCTGTATTTCTACCACGGGTTTGGCGATGCCGGTGATTCCGCCGTCACGCAGGGCCGCATCCCGCAGATTATGGATAACCTGCTGGCGGAAAAAAAGATTACGCCGATGCTGGTGGTGATCCCGGATACCGAAACCGATGTTTCCGACGCCATTCCGGAGGATTTTCCACCGAAAGAGCGGCGCAAGACGTTTTATCCGCGTAACGCGGCGGCAGCCGATCGTGAGCTGATCCACGACATTATTCCGCTGGTCAGCGAACGGTTTAATGTGCGGCGCGATGCCGACGGCCGGGCGCTGGCCGGGCTGTCGCAAGGCGGTTATCAGGCGCTGGTGTCCGGGATGAGTCATCTGGAGCACTTCGGCTGGCTGGCGACCTTCAGCGGCGTGACCACCGAAACGGTGCCGAACGCTCAGGTCACGGCGCAGTTGGGTAACGCCGCCGGCATCAATCAGCAACTGCGCAATTTCACCGTGGCGGTGGGCGAGAAGGATACGGTGACCGGTAAGGATATCGCCGGGTTGAAAGCGCAGTTGGAACAGAAAGGCGTGAAATTCGATTACCGGCAGTATCCCGGTTTAGGGCATGAAATGGACGTCTGGCGGCCGGCGTACATCGAATTTGTGCAGAAAGTCTTCAAATAACCACCGTTGTCAGACTGCTGACAAACCCTATAAGTGCAAAATGACGGGTTTTCAGGCGTTAAAACTGTGCTGAGGTGGGTGACTTCGCCGGATGCGCGGCAGGGCAGCCGCGCAAGCCCGTGACGTGTTGGACAAAACGTCGGGAACGTTTTTGAACAGCGTTTACGCTGACCCGAAGGGCGAGCCCCAGGGATGGGGCGAGTAACCGCGTCACGGGCGGTCCGAACAGCGAAGGCAAACGCCGAAGGAACCGCGCAGCGGCACAGTTTAGCCATCAGCTAGTGGTCAAGGAGAGGTGGCGTTTGAGTAACCGTGTTGCCAGTCAAGTGTTTCAACTGGCTACCAACCCATAATTTGTATTAGCTCAGATTTGAACTGACATTTTTGTGGCTCAGGACCATACCTAATCTGACGGACAACTTTGTGCCAGAAACGGCCGTTGCTGGCACTATTTCTTCTTATTAAGCATCGACTTTAAATCGGCAAAGGGATTATAGGTGGCTGCGCCAACATCTTTTTGCGCGTCTTCCCCCGCCACAACGGTTGTACCGTACTGCTCGGCTTCAGTGTACTTCGCGTGTTCGTGGTCATGGCAATACAGACACAACAACTCCCAGTTGCTGCCATCTTCCGGGTTATTGGTATGGTCGTGATCGATATGGTGAACCGTTAATTCGCGTAGGTTTGAATAAACAAACTCCCGTGAGCAGCGCCCACACACCCATGGATAGATTTTTAGTGCTTTCTCACGGTAACCGCTTTCCAGCCGCGAGTAGTTTTTTGGGATCAAAGCCATTGCCGATGCCACCTGTTATAAAGAGATAATTTTACAATATATCCCATATATGGAACAGAAATAGACTGTTCGTCGTAGTCCGTTCCCCCGCTCGTTGCCGACTGTCAGGTTTAATCGTGTTCTAACACAGAACACTGCCAGACCAAGTTTGAGCCAATACACGCACGAAACTATTCACTTTCACTGACAAAATTCACTGACCAAACAACATTCATAAGACAACATGGCTGTTTGTCAACAGCCCCACGGTCACGGGCCCACGGGCAGGGTATCCTGCCCGTTTTTCTATTTAATATTCAAATCTTTATAGCGCCCAAAGATAATATAGGACCGGAGGGTGAAAAACCCGACAACAGCTCCCGAAGAGACGGCTAATAGCAGAATCATGGGAATGCTAAGAACATGATCAACCGCAATTTCCTGACGATAACCAATATAATAACGAAGAGGGAAATAGAGTAAAAAAATTGTAATAATAGAACACGTCCCCGGCACAGTTATTGTGCCTTCCTTACTGCCAGGGCTATAGATCTGAGATGAAAAAATTCGCTTTGCCGCAATCCCACCGACAATACAGCCCAATAACCATATCAGACTTGAAGTCAGGATGTTGCCTTGTCGTAGTAAAGAGATAATCGAAAAAACCATAAAACAGCCTGGGATAAGTAACAGCAGCTTAATGCTAACCTCTTTTTTAAAACAAAAACTTATACAATAAAATGTAGTTGAAACCAAAAGCACAATTACCCACGCAGGCATCCCTGTTACAATCTCTAACATAATAACTCCATTTAAAATATGCTATTCATCAGTAATAACAATTTGTCATCAATAACGCCATCAATATAGATAAAGGCCGTTTTTATGTTAGCTGACCGTCGTTGGTTGAACAAATAAAATCATTTCGTCCTCAATCCGGTTTTTTGTAATTTTTAGTATAAATAAGATTATTGTATGGCCAGGACGCCGAACGGTAGCCTCTGTCGTCCCTGTTCACAGGACATAATGTGTTATCAAACGCCGGGTATTGAGCACAATAGATTAACGCTCCCCAGGTAAAAGTCGTTGTTATATTTTTTAACGCGCAGCATTAATCATGGTGATAATGAATTCTTTGTATGCTAATTAATGTTGGTGGTCTTGATATGACATTTTGATGATGTTTTTATGACAATTTTATGATGCTTAAATATGTATTTAATAATTCGCAAGCGACTTAATTAAGATCTGGTAGATAATGTTGTGAAAAATATTTGCATTCCGTTATCTCATTAGTGAAATTTATTTTTTATGGTTTTTTCATTCTGAATATAGCGTAAGTTGTGTTTTTTTGTTTCAAGCATAATTTGATAAAAATCAGTATCTTATTGTTTTTCATCATTCGGATTTTTCTGATTGCATAGCCGTTATTTACATATTGACAAAAAAATTAAGAAAATTGCATTAGGTGGGTGAATGTTTTTGATGCAGTATTCGTTAAAACCATTTATTTAATGAAAATCGGATATCAAACTTGTTGATCTGCTAATGAGTCATACGTCGGAAAGACTATATCAAAAATAATTCGAATTGCAGGAAGGCGCGACGCAGCGAATCCCCAGGAGCTTGAACAAGTAAGTGGCTGGGGTGAGTGAGTAAAGCCAATGCGCCTGCAATTTGAAATGTGACGGGTATATTTGGTGGCTCAGGTGATGGCATCAATTCTTGCGGAAAATAATAAACATATGGACATGGATGATGGGTATGGATATTGCAATTATCGGGATCGCTTGTCGGTTCCCTGATGCCAATGACTACAATGAATTCTGGCAAAATATAATTCATCGGCGCAATTCGGTTGCTGAAGTTTCTGATGCTAACAAAGATACGTTGCCGTATAACCGAAAATTTTTACAGTGGCCAGACGCCAGTGAAAAACGATGGGCTGCTTTTGTTAATAACGTTGATGGTTTTGATAATCAATTCTTTGGCGTTATTCCTAAAGTTGCCGAGACAATGGATCCACAGCAACGGATTATGTTGGAACTTACCTGGTCTTGTTTGGAAGATGCAGGTATTCCTCCGTCAACACTGCGGGGGCATAAAGTCGGTGTTATTCTTGGTGTTTTCAATAACGATTATAAAGAATTACAGGAAAACACCAATGCGCCAATAGAGGCGCATCATTCTACGGGTACGGCAACATCTATTATTGCTAACCGTATTTCACATTTCTTTGGCTTTCACGGCCCGAGTATTGCCATTGATACCGCCTGTTCGGGTTCATTAAATGCGATTCACAGTGCGATTCAGGCAATCACTAATGGTGACTGCGATGTTGCTATTAGCGGCGGCGTGAATCTTATTTTAACCGCCACCCGGCATCAGTCTTTTGCCAAAATGGGAATGCTGTCGCCTACCGGCGCCTGCCACTCTTTTGATAGCCGTGCTGATGGTTATGTGCGTGGGGAAGGGGCGGGGGTTTTATTACTGAAGCCATTAGATAACGCGCTGGCTGACGGCGACGTTATTCACGGGGTCATCAAAGGCAGCGCCATTAACCATTGCGGCACCACCTATACGCTCACCTACCCAAGTGCCGAAGCGCAGGCGGAGGTGATTATTGCCGCCAATACGCACGCCGGCGTGCCGGTGCGTTCCATTGGCCTCATTGAGGCGCACGGAACCGGGACGCCGAAGGGCGATCCCATTGAGTTTGAAGGGCTTACCAACGCATTCAGCCGGCTCGCTCAGCAACAGGAAACCTCGCTGGATGAAGCTTTCTGCGGTGTGACGTCCGTTAAGAGCAATATTGGTCACCTTGAAGCGGCAGCCGGCGTTGCGGGCATCATCAAAGTATTGCAGGCTTTTAAACACCGCAAACTGCCGCCATTACGAAATTTCTCTGCGCTTAACCCTAAAATTGACACGACTTCCACGCCTTTCTTCTTCGTTGATGACGCCCGCGACTGGCCGCGTATTGATGCTGATACGCCGCGCCGGGCGGGGGTGAGCTCGTTTGGATTCGGCGGAACCAATGCCCATATCGTGCTGGAAGAAGCCCCTGAGCCGGTGAACCCGTCGCATCAGGACAACCAGCCTACGGCGGATACCCCTTATTTGATTGCGCTGTCTGCCAAAAGTCCGGCGGCGCTGTTGCAACGTCAAAAAGAGTTGATCGACTGGCTGGGTGAGCATCCCGAGGTATCGCTGAATGATGTGAGCGCGACCTTGCTGACTTGCCGCGATCACTTCGCTTATCGCTATAGCTGCGTGGGCCGTGATGGCACGGCGATTATTCAGGCACTGACGCAGGCGGCGGAGCAAGGCCCGCTGGCGTTGCAGGAACACGCGACGGATGATACGCAGGCCATGGAAAACGCCTGCGCTGAAGGGGCTGCTGTGCTTGATGCGATGCGCGAGGCGGATGCGACCGTAGCGAACCGGCTGTTGCAGCAACTGGGGGAATGTTATCAGCGTGGCGTGCCGCTTGATTGGGCCCGGCTATTTGACGGCGAGCGTCCAGCGCGCATTGCGTTGCCCGGTTACCCGTTTATTCATACGTCGTTTTGGCTGAGTGATGGTTACCGTACCGATTCCCCTTTCCCGGCGCTACGTGGCGCGCGTCACCGTGTGGTGAATGTCGGCAGTTCCCGTTATAAGGCTCAGCTTCAGGGCAATGAGTTTTTTATTGCCGGTCATCAGATCGGCGGTCAGACGATACTGCCGGGGGTGGCCTATCTGGAGCTGGTCCGTGCCGCCTTTACTGATGCCATTGATTTAAAAGACGTCGACGCGCTACGTTTCTCTCAGGTGGCCTGGTTAAAGCCGCTTGAGTTCCATGATGTCGCGACGGAACTGTACATTCAGCTTGATCCGCATGAACCCGGTAAACAGTGGCTGTTCCAGGTCCTCGATCACGAGCAAACGCTTTATTGTCGGGGAACTATCGGGTTTTCCAGAACTATCGGGTTTTCCAGGGAAGCGCGCCCGGCGTTGCCGACTGACGATGCGCATACACGCGATGCGATGGCCTGCTATCAACTGCTTGATAGTTTGCAGATGTGCTACGGCGCGGGGCTGAGGTCTATCCGTCAGATAACTTTCGATGACCGCGCCTGTGTGGCGCATCTGGTTCTGCCGGATGCGCATAGCACTGACTCGCATAGCACTGACTTTGTGATTCATCCGTCTTTGGCTGATGGCGCCTTGCAGGCTGCGGTGGTCTGGGCGACCGAGAAACGGCGTGCAGCGCTGCAGGAGAACGAGCCGGGGGCGCTGGTCATTCCCTTCGCGCTGGAAGGGCTGGAGTTATTGCGTCCTTGCAGTTCGGCGATGACCGCAACCATGACCTTGTCTGGCGAGCATACTACCCGCGATGGCGTCTTCAAGGTTGATATTCATGTCAGCGAGGCGAACCATCCTGAACGCGTGGCGCTGATATTCCGTGGCTTAAGCTTGCGCGTTCTCGGTGACAGCCTTGCTGCAACAGATCAGGCGAAATCCGAACATTCACCGCCTGCGCTGCCTGAAACCGTCAACCTCTATCAGCCGTACTGGATTGAAAAACCGGTGTCAGACGCTGATGAACCGATGGAGCAGGTGGTGCTGGTGGGCGGTGAACAGGATGTTGACTGGTTCGCCAACCTCATCGCGCAGTCGGAAAATCCGCCGCAAATGCAGCGGATCCTGTTGGCATCAACGCCTGATGTGAGCCGCGAACCGGATCGCGCGTGGGTTCGTGCGGGCAATCATGACGACTTCATCGCGGCGGTGGATGCGCTGTTGTCGCAGGGGGCTACGTTTGAACGTGTGCTGTGGGCCAGTGCGCCGCAGGCCGGCGCTGATTTTGCAGCTCGTCTGAACGACGGCCCGCATAGCCTTTTTGCCCTGACGAAGGCAATGATGCGTAAGGTTAAGAAGGCCCGGTTTGTCCATTTCCATCTGGCTGACGAGAGCCTGCCGGATGTCGCTGCCATCAGCGGCTTTTATCGGACGTTGCGTGTCGAAAAACCGGCCTACATTGGCCGTGTGGTGCACTGTGATTCGGTTGTGGAGGGCGCGCCGGATACGGGCATCGTCATCCCGGCGTTGATCAAAACCGAATTCAGTGACGTCTCCAAAGATGCGGATGTGCGCTATATCCAGGGCGTGCGTCGGGTGCGTCGTTTTGTCGTCGACGCGCCGTTGTCTGCCGCTGTCCACGCGTCATTGCGTGCAACGGATGCGGCGAATGTGGATGCGGTTAACCAACCGGTATCCGCCCCGGCGGCCTTGCGCCGACAGGGAACCTACCTGATTACCGGCGGGTTAGGCGCGTTAGGGCTGATTTTTGCCCGTTTCCTGTGCTCGCGCTATGACGCAACCGTTTATCTGAGCGGGCGCTCCGCGCTGGATGAAAAACGACAGCAACAGCTTGATACGCTTCATGCGCAGGGGGGCAATGCCATTTATCTGGCGTGCGATATGAGCGACCCTGATAGCGTTCATGATTTGATCGCAACGATCCGCGCATCGGGCCGCACGCTGAACGGCATCATTCATTCTGCCGGCGTCATCGAAGACAACTTTATTCTGCGTAAAAGCCCTGACGCGTTCGGGCGGGTCATTACCCCGAAGGCCATCGGCACCTGGCTGCTCGATGAGGCCACCAGCGACTTGTCGCTCGACTTTTTTGCGCTGTTCTCTTCGGTGACCGGCGTGCTCGGCAATATGGGCCAATGCGATTATGCCTTTGGCAATGCCTTTGAAGATTACTTCGCTTACCAACGCAATGTCCGGCAACAAGCAGGAGAGCGCAGCGGTAAAACCCTTTCGCTGAACTGGCCTTACTGGCAGGACGGCGGTATGCGGCTGACCGAGAAAGAAGCCGATTTCCTGAAGAGCCAGTTCGGGATTGTGCCGCTGCTGACCGACGACGGCATCGCTATTTTCGACTATGCCCTGCAAAGTCAGGCGTCGCAGATAGTGGTGATGCCGGGCGTGCCGGGTGAACGTGCGCGCATTGACGAGGTGCTGGGCGTTGTCGAACCCGCGCCGCAGCCTCTGCTGTCTGACCCGGCGGCGGCTGCCACGACTGATGCCAATGACCCTCACGCATTGCAGGATGTGGTGATCCGCTATTTGTCCGACTTGTTTGCCAAAAAGTTACACATCCCGCCGTATTTCGAGCGTCATGGCTTTTTTCGTGATTATGGCTTCGATTCGGTGGTGGTGATTGAACTGGTCAATGAGTTGAAAAACACCTTCGGCAGCGCGTTGCCGATGACGCTGTTCTTTGAATATCAAACCATGGACGAGCTGAGTCGCTTCCTGCTTGAAAACTGTCAGCAAGCCTGCCGTGGTTTGCCGGGCGGCGCACCGGCGGGCACTGGCGCGCCGCCTGCGCTGCATACCACCTCGTCGGCGGCGAATGCAGTACGTGCAGCGGCGCCAGCGCACCGGACGACGCAACCGAGGGTAAACGATGACGATATCGCCATTATCGGTATCGCCGGGCGTTACCCGCAAGCGGATAGTCTGGAGCAGTTCTGGAGCAACCTTGCTCAGGGGCGCGACTGCATCATCGATATTCCGTCCGATCGCTGGGATGCGCGTTGGTTTCAGGCCGGCGCGGCAACGCCAGGGAAAAGCTACAGTCGTTGGGGCGGGTTCCTTTCTGGCGTCGAACGCTTTGATTTCCGTTATTTCAATATTTCGCCGAAAGAAACGGAAATTATGGACCCGAACGAGTGGCTGTTCCTTGAAACGGCGACGCACGCCATTGAGGATGCGGGATACACCGCGGATCAACTGGCGCCGTTGCAGGCTGGGCGTGAGAACCGCGTCGGCGTCTATGTCGGCATCATGTGGGGGGATTACCAGCTTCATGCCGTCACCAGCCCGGAGAACGAGTGGACCACCTCTCACTCGTCTTACTGGTCGGTGGCAAACCGTGTTTCGCACTTCTTCAACTTCTCCGGCCCCAGCATGGCGCTGGATACGGCCTGTTCATCGTCATTGACGGCGATCCATATTGCGTGCCATGCCATTCGCAGCGGCGATATCTCGGTTGCCATTGTGGGCGGCGTCAACCTGTCGTTGCATCCTTATAAGTATCATCTGTTATCCAATATGCACTTCCTCTCTTCAGACGGTCGCTGCCGCAGCTTTGGCGAAGGCGGCACCGGGTATGTGCCGGGAGAAGGGGTTGGGGCGGTGGTGCTGAAGCCGTTGTCTCAGGCCCAGGAAGATGGCGACCATATCTACGGCATCATTCGCGGTACGGCGGTTAACCACGGCGGTAAAACATCGGGCTTTACGGTGCCTAACGCGAAACGGCAGGCGGAGTTGATCGCTGAGGCGCTGGAGACAGCCAATGTCAATCCGCGTCATATCAGCTATGTCGAAGCGCATGGCACCGGCACCAAACTTGGCGATCCGATTGAAGTCAGCGGCTTGAATAAGGCCTTTTCGATTGCCGGAGAGAATACCAAATACTGCGCCATCGGCTCGGTCAAGGCCAATATCGGGCATCTGGAAGCCGCCGCCGGCATGTCGGCGCTGACCAAAGTGCTGCTACAGATGAAACACCAGACGCTGGCGCCGTCCATCCAGTCAACGGCGATTAACCCGTTTATCGATTTTCAGGGCGGGCCGTTCCGTGTGCAGCAATCGCTGGAACACTGGCAGCGTCCGGTGCTCGACGTGACGCAGGAGGATGGTCAGCGCGTTAGCCGGGAAATTCCGCGTATCGCAGGCATCAGTTCGTTCGGCGCGGGTGGCAGCAATGCGCATCTGATCGTCGAAGAGTATATTGCGCCGCCGCCTTCGGCCGCTGACCCGCGAAAACCGGCGTTAATCGTGCTGTCCGCCCGTCGTGAGGCGGCGTTGCAGACGATGGCCGGGCAACTTGCCGACGCTATTGAACGCCATCCTGAACGGTCGCTACAGGATGTGGCTTATACGCTACAGGTTGGGCGCGTTGCGCACGAATACCGACTGGCTTTGGTGGCAGAGGTCGCGGCGGATGCGGTCAACATGCTGCGAGCGTATAGCCAGCAGCAGTTATCGGGATTGATCACCGGCCATCGCGACAACGCGCGTCAGGCGACCTCGACGCCGCCGTTGGCCGAGTGGATAAAGCAGGGGCGCCTTGGCGCGCTGGGCGAAGCCTGGGCCAATGGGCATGCGGTGGAATGGCGCCAGTTACACGCGGCGCATGCCCGTCGGCGTGTTTCTCTGCCCGGTTATGCGTTCCAGCGTCAGGACTGCTGGGCGCCGACCTTGCCCGCCGCCACGCTGTCAGGCTCCGCCGTGCCGGGCGCTGCTGCGCTGCACCCGTTGATTGACGCCAATATCTCCACGCTGGCCTCGCAGGCATTCCGCAAGCGGCTGCGTGCCGACGAGTTTTTCCTGAACGATCACCGTCTGGGCGATAACCGCATTTTGCCCGGCGCGGCCTATATTGAGATGGCATTGAGCGCCGGCGAGCTGGCGTGGCAAGGCCATGTGTTGCCGCTTACCGGCGGCAGGCCCCTGTTTGCGCAGGTGCAGCATGTTCAATGGCGTCAGCCGATTATGCTCGCCAGTGATGCTATGGAGATAGACATCTCGCTGGCGCCATCGCAGGGGGGGCTTGATTTTGAAATTTACCGGGCGGACGGCGAGCAACGTCATATCTATGGCTGTGGTCGCTTGTGTGACGAGACATCGCCTCAGCCAGAGCCTGCCAACCTGCAAAGGTTGTTGACCAACGGCCAGGTTTATCAGCGTAACGATATCGATGTGGCTTTCAAACAGCGTGGCTTTACTTTCGGCCCGACGTTTAAGGTGCTTGAGTGTTTGTACGCGAATGCGGAAGAGGCGCTGGCGGAGCTGAAGTTTCCTGACGGCTTGCAGATAACGCCGGTTGTGCAGCCGTTTATCCTGCCGCCTTCGCTGCTGGATGGGGCATTCCGCACCGCGCTGGGCATCGGCGGTTTTAGTGCAACGGCGAAGACGCTAGAGGTACCGGTGGCGCTGGCACGGTTGCAGATATTCAGGCCGATCGACGGTGTTTGCTATGCCTACGCCCGCCGCGACAACGCGCCCGGTTCGGCGACGGCAAGCTACCACATTGATTTGCTGGATAGCATCGGCAATGTGGTGGTCAGGCTCACCCAGTTGCAAACCCAGGCAGTGCCGCATCTGGGCATGAACGCTTCACGCGTCGTGACGCCGACGAAATCCACCGCGCCAATGCGTGCCGGCAATGCCGATGCGCCTCAGCCGGTTGCGACGACGCCGGCGATTTCTGCCTCGCCGCGCCAATCGTCCGGCACCGGTTCTGCGCATGATGCCGTCGTCAATACGTTAATCGCGCATGTCATCGAGGTGACCAAGCTGGATGCGGGCGAAGTCACCGCCAGCGGACCGTTAGCGAATTATGGCCTGGACTCCATGATGATTCTGGCGCTGAACGAGAAACTTGCCGCTGCGTTTGATGGCCTGCCGCAAACCCTGTTCTATGAATACCAGGACCTCGCTTCACTGGCGGATTTTCTGCTGGAAAACTACCCTGAGCAGGTGACGGCGCTCGCCGGCATCGCGTCGGCTGCGAGCGTGGCGGCGCCGGTGAGAGTAGGTACCCGCCCGGTACGTGACGACGTGTTGGATTATCTGATAGCCAGCATTATTGACGCCACGAAGCTTGATGCGAGCGAAGTGCGACCGGCTACGCAGTTGTCGGATTATGGCCTGGATTCCATGATGATCCTGGCCCTGAACGGTAAACTGGCGGCCACCTTCGGCGAGGTGTCGCAAACCCTGTTCTATGAGTATCAGGACCTCGACTCACTGGCCGATTTCCTCTGTGAGAGCTATCCCGAACAGGCTGCCGCCTTGCAGTCTGCGGCGGCGAGAGCCACGCCAGCGCCGGTAGCGTTGTCGCAGCCCAACGTCAGTCACGCTGCTGAACCGGATGGCGTGGTTAAACCGGATAGTTCGACAAACCCGGTGGCGGCGATCGGTGATGTGGTGTTTGACAGTTTGACGGCGGCTGTCGGTTCGGCGGCGGCAAACTGCTCCGTACTGACGCCGCTCTGGCAGTGGCCGCTGGATACGATCGATCTCATTCGCTTACAGCATGAGCTGGATGCGCGTGTTGCCGGCGTTGATGCCGCCGCCGTCTACCGTTATCAAACGCAGGCTGACTGGGCCGACGCGATACAGGTCGCGCAGCAGCCAGCGTCTCAGCACCCCGCCGCGACGCCGGTATCGTCCTCACGCCCGACGTTGGCCAGTCTGTTAAATCATTCTCGTCTTGATGCGCTGCGGCGTAATGCGCCGGGCGAAGCCGGATCGGCTGGTGTGAAAGATGACATTGCCGTTATCGGGCTCAGCGGCCGCTATCCGGGGGCCGGCAATGTGGATGAATTCTGGGCCAATCTTACCGGCGGCGTAGACAGCGTCACCGACATTCCCCTGTCACGCTGGGATTACCACCAACATTATTCGCCGGAGCGGGGGCCGAAGAATAAGGTCTACAGCAAATGGGGCGGGTTTATCGATGGTATTGATCAGTTCGATAGCCAATATTTCAATATATCGCCCCGCGAAGCGGAGCTGTTGGACCCGCAGGAGCGGCTGTTTCTGCAAACCGCCTGGGAGTGTATTTCGGACGCCAGCTATTCCCGTCATGCCCTGAGCAAGGCACAGGTCGGCGTCTATGTCGGGGTGATGTGGGCGCAGTATCAATGCATTGAAACGACGGAGAAACAGCATGAATCCGGCTGGGCCATGTCGTTGCACTCATCGGTCGCCAACCGGGTTTCCTTTTACTTCAATCTGAATGGTCCGAGCGTGGCGCTGGATACCATGTGTTCATCGTCACTCACCGCGCTGCATATGGCGTGCCAGGCGATCCAGAACGGTGACTGCAACATGGCGATAGCCGGCGGCATCAATCTGATCGTGCACCCGATGAAGTACTACCAACTGGGGCAAAACCAATTCCTGTCCAGCGATGGGCGCTGCCGCGCCTTTGGCGAAGGGGGCGATGGTTATGTTCCCGGCGAAGGGATGGGGGCGGTGTTGCTCAAACCGTTGCAACAGGCGATCACCGACGGCGACCAGATTTATGGCGTGATCAAGGCAACGGCTATCAACCACGGCGGCAAAACCAGCGGCTTTACCGTGCCGAATCAGGCGGCACAGAGCAACGTTATCAGCACCGCGTTAGCACGGGCAGGCTGGAACCCCGCCTCAGTGGATTATATTGAGGCGCACGGCACCGGCACCATGCTGGGCGACCCGATTGAAATCTCCGGGCTTGCCAAAGCCTTTTCGACTATCAACGCACAACGTAACGTACCGCAGGAGATCACCCTGCCGGGGCATTGCCGCATCGGCTCGGTGAAAAGCAATATCGGGCACCTTGAGTCTGCCGCCGGTATCGCCGGGTTGACCAAGATCCTGCTACAGATGCGTCATCGTCAGATTGTGCCGTCGCTGCACTCACAGACGCTGAATACGAAAATCAACTTCGTTGCCTCGCCGTTTCGCGTGGTGCAGTCGCTTGAGCCGTGGGAATCGGCGGCTGATCATCCGCGCCGCGCCGGCCTGAGCGCCTTCGGTGCGGGTGGTTCGAACGCCCATGTGTTGATAGAAGAAGCGCCGGCATTGGCAACGGCCGGCCTGCGGAGTGGCGAGCCGCGGTTGTTCGTGCTCTCGGCGGATAGTGAAGCGCGTTTATCGCGGTATGTAGAGCGCATGGTGCGCTTTCTCGGTCAGGCGGTACGTGAACCGCAGACGGCGCCTGATTTTGACTCGCTGGCCTTTTCTTCGCTGGTCGGGCGCGATGCCATGACGGAACGCCTCGCCGTGGTGGCGAGCAGTCTGGGCGACTTGCTGAGTCAGCTTGAGCAATACCAGCGCGACGGCGCGGCGAAACAGCTGTTCCGTGGGCGGATTGCCGGCGGCAGCGAGCGTCTGGATACCATTCTGGACGGCAAACAGCTTGATGAGCTGATCACCGGCCTGATGCAGGAACGTCAACTGCTGCGTTTAGGGCGGTTGTGGACCACGATGCTGGATGTGAACTGGCCGCAGTTCGCGCCAGCACTCTTTACTGGCAATGGTGCGGCGAGCGCGGTGCGCCGGGTGTCATTCCCGCCGTTGCCGCTGATGACGCGTAGTCACTGGCTGGCTCTGCCTGCTGAACAGGATAGACAAGGCCGCGTTAACTCGCTGCACCCGTTGATCGACGAGAATATTTCAACGCTGTCGCAGCAGAAATTTACCAAACAGTTGACCGGGCAGGAGCGCTATCTGCGCGATCATGTGGTGGGTAGCCGTGACGCACGGATGATCTTACCCGGTTCGGCTTACATCGAAATGATCCATGCGGCGGGCCAGTTGGCGATGGAAAGCGACTGGAGCGTGGCGTCAGTCCGCAACCTGATGTGGATGAACGCCATTCAGGTAGACGGCGAGCCGGTGGCGGTGGAAATCTCTCTGGCGCATGCCGGCGGCGATAACGTGCAGGTCACCATCCGTAACCGCCACACCGATGCGCTTTCGCTGGAAGCCGAACTGGTCTATCGCCCGGACACGGACGCGCCTGAAGAGGAGTGGATCGATCTTGACGCATTGCGTAACAGTGGCAAACACGACAGCGATCAGGCCGCCATCTACGCCGATTTTGCCAAAATGGGCTTTGCCTATGGCCCGAGCTATCAGGTAACGCGCGAGCGTTATCGCTTTGCGGATGCGGCGCTGAGCCACTTGTGCCTGCCGGATGGCCTACCTTCTGCCGATGCGTTTTATCTGCATCCGTCACTGTTGGACGGGGCGCTGCGTACCTGTCTGGCGGTGGGGCTGGAGCCGGTGGAACACGCCACGCCTATCGTGCCGTTCTCTTTGGGGGAGCTGGAGTTCCGCCACCCGCTCGGCGCAGAGTGCTATGCCTATGTCACGCCAGCCCAATCGCAGACGGCAGGCCAGCACCTGGGCAGCGCCATTCAAAAGCACGACATTACGCTGGTGGATACCACCGGCCGGGTACTGGCGCGTCTGAAAGACTTTGCCGCCCGCCGGCTGGAGAGTGATGCCGGCAATAAGGCACCGTCTGTGACGTCACAAGACGTGCAGTACTACGCCTATGAGTGGCAGGCATCGCCGCTGCCGGAGCGCGTATCCGGTACGGCGGTGAATTCTGAAGCGGCGCGGGTGTTGGTGCTCAGTGATGACGACACCCTGGCCGAGGCGCTGCGCGTGCGTTACGGCGATGACGCCAGCGTGATTGCGGCGATGTCAGCCAAGGCGTTTACCCAGCACGATGCCCATCGATTCAGCGTCGATACGCAATCCCAGGCCAGCGTACAGACATTGTGCGAGCAATTGGCGGCACAGCAGCTGTGGCCTACCCACATTGTGCATGCCATCGGCGCGGATAAGCACTTTGACGACTTGCCCGTCGCAGGCGCGGCGTCGTTATTGCATGCGGGATTGCAGTCGCTACGGCACCTGTTTGTGGCGCTGGAGACGGTAAAACCGGGGCAGGCGCTACGCTGCGTGAACGTTTATACCGCACAAGCGGAGCAGGTTGAGCCACAGCAGGATGCGCTCAGCGGCTATGCTCGCTCGTTGCTGACGATTAACCATCGCTTCGAGCTGTTCACCTTGCGTAGCGATGCGGATAACGCCACTACGCTGGCGAATGACGTTTATCAGGAGTTCGTACAACGCCCGATTCCGCTTGCCGGCGTCGAGGTGGCCTATCGGCAGGGTATCCGCTACCAGCGTCAGCCTGGCGAAATCACCCCGCCGGATGCCGACGGTATGGGAAGCCAGCCGCACCTGAATTTTGTTCATCGCGGTCACTATGTGATAACCGGCGGCGCCGGCAAGCTGGGGCTGCTGATGGCGCATTATCTGGCGTCCCGCTATCAGGCTCGCATCGTGTTGAGCGGCCGTTCGGCCCAGCCGGACGAGACGGTGCAGCAGCAATGGGTGGCGATGCGTGAGCACGGTGCCGAAGTGCGCTACATCGCGGCGGATGTGGCGCTGGAAGGGCAGGCGAAAGCCTTGATTGCCCAAGCCAAAGCGGCGTTCGGCGCGGTAGATGGCGTGCTGCACTGCGCGGGCGTCGCCAGCGCAACGCCTATCACGGCACTGTCGGATGCGGAGTTTTATGCGCTGATTGGCCCGAAGGTGGACGGTCTGGTCGCCCTCGACCGTGCCACGGCGCAAGAGCCGCTCTCTGTCTTTATCAACTTCTCTTCCGTTTCAGCGGTACTCGGTGATTTGGGATCTGGCGCTTACGCCGCCGGTAATCGCTTTATGGATAGCCATGCGGTATGGCGCGACAGCATGGTGAAAAAAGGGCTGCGCACCGGCCAGACGCTCTCGGTCAACTGGCCGCTGTGGGCCAGCGGTCAGATGAACATCGAGCAGGAGGATGCCAGCCTGTTTGAGTTTTCCGGTATGGCGGCATTAGGCCAGGACGCGGGCATTATCGCCCTCGAACGCGCCTTGCTCGAACAGCGTTCGGCATTACTGGTGGCGGTCGGCGACCGTAGCAAGGTTGCCCGCTCCCTGCGCATTCAGGCCGAGGCGATGGCGCTTCCTATCCCGCAAACCGCGGTGAGTGTCGTGACCGAAGCGCCGCGTCATCAGCCGACAGCGGCGGCAATGCAGCCCGGCGATAGCGCTTATCTGCACAGCGAACGCGCGCTCAAAGAGCGGATTTCCACCATCACCAAACTGCCGGCCAGCGATATCGCGGTGGACGCCACCTTTGAGCAGTTAGGGATGGATTCCGTCATGCTGATGGAACTGCGCGCGGTGCTGGAGAAAGAGTATGACGGGCTGCCGAAAACCGCGCCGTTTGAGTTTAATACCACCGCCAAACTGGCCGGGTATCTGTGTGAGCGTTATGGCGTAACGCCGGTGAATGATGGGGTAGCGGCGACGCGGCCGCATCCTGCTGCCGAAGCGGTAGATAGCCATCACGCCGGCGCGCCGGCTGCGGCGGATATCAAACGGACGATGCCTGCCGCCGCCAGGAATCCCCTGCGTTCACGGACGATGCGTACATCATTGTCGTCAGCCGCCAGTGCCGTCGGTTTTAATGCCGAAAGCGACGCCGTGGCGATTATCGGTGTGGCGGGCGAGTTCCCCGGCGCCGAGAATCTGGCGGATTTCTGGGCGGATATTCAGGCGGGCAAAGAAAATCTGACCACGATTCCGCAGGCGCGTTGGGCTATCACGCCGGACGATAACGGCAATCCGCATTACGTGAATCGCGGTGGTTTCCTCAACAACGTGGATTGCTTTGATCCCGAGATGTTCCGCATGAGCAGCGAGGAAGCCAGTCGCCTCGATCCGCAGGTTCGTGTGTTGCTGCGTAGCGCCTGGCATGCGCTGGAGAACGCGGGTTACACCCCGGCTGCGCTTAACGCGCAACAAGTCGGCGTGTATGTCGGGGCGATGAACGAAGATTTTACCTGGGTGATGGCCGAGATTTACGCCCGCACGGGGCGCTATCCGGGCGCCGGGTCGGTTGTCAGTGAGCTGGCGAATCGCATTTCGTTTTTGATGAATCTGCGCGGGCCTAGCTTCTGCGTTGCCACCACCTGCGCCTCATCGCTGACGAGCGTGCATGTCGCGCGCAAAGCCATCCTCGGCGGCGAATGCGATATGGCGCTGGCAGGCGGCATTAATCTGAGCCTGCATCCCAGCAAATATATGTTGCTGCAGGAGATGAAGGTGCTCTCTGCCGACGGCAAGGAGCATACCTTCGATGAGCGCGCCAATGGCCTGATCCCGAGCGAAGGCAGCGGCATGGTGGTGCTCAAACGCCTGAGTCGGGCGCTGGCTGATGGCGACCACATCTATGGCGTGCTGCGGGGTTCCAGCATCGGCCATGCCGGTACCGGGGCGGGGCAATACCTGCCGAACCTGACGGTGATGGAAGACACCGCCGTTCGGGCTATCAACGAGGCGCGTATCGATGTTAACGAACTGAGCCACATCGAAAGCCACGGTGCGGCGACCGAATTGGGCGACCCGATTGAGCTGAAGGCATTGTCCAACGCGCTGCGTCGTCAGACTAACGCGCAGCAGTTCTGCGCGTTGGGCACCAAAGCCAACCTGGGGCACATGGAAGCCGCATCGGGCATCTGTTCGTTGATTAAGGTGCTGTTGAGCATGCAGCACGGGCGTCTGTCGCCGTGCGTCAACCTGCACCGCATTAACACCTCGTTTGAACATGAAACCTCGGCGTTCCTGTTCCCGCGCGAGGCGCAGGAATGGCACGCCAATGCCAGAGGCACGCGTCTGGCCGGGATCAACGCCTATGGTATGGGCGGCTCTACCGCCTTTATGGTGGTGGAATCTGCCGAGGAGGTGGTAAGGCAGCACGCCCGCCACACCGCGACTGGCAGGGATAACGCGCCAAATAGTCCGCAAATCGTGGTGTTGTCGGCGCTGTCAGCGGAGCGTCTGGCGGCTTATGCCGTCGAGATGCGTGACTTTGTTAAGCAACAAGGCCGTGCGCTGTCGCTCGCTGACCTTGCCTACAGCAGCCAGATTGGGCGCGTCACGCTGGACCATCGGCTGGCGATCGTCGCCACCAGCATGGATGAGCTGGTGGCAAAACTGGACGGCTTTATTGCTCAACCGACCGCTGAACATAGCCTGCGGGAGATGTATAGCGGCAACGTACGCCACAGCAAAGACGTCCCGCAACTGATCGCCGGCGAGGCGGGTAAGAGCTTTATCCGTGCGCTGGTGCAAAACCAGCAGCTCGCCAACGTTGCCACGCTGTGGAGCCGAGGCTGCGACATCGACTGGAGCCTGTTGCACCACGGGGAACCTCGCCGTCGCGTGCCGTTCCCCGGCTATCCCTTTGCGAAAGAACCCTGTGATCTCTACGCCGCGCTGCGCCTTGACGCGCCGCAACGGCAAACCCCTCACCGCGACCCCGTGGTGGCTGATGCCGCAGACGCGCTCGCCCCGTTAACCGTGCCGCAGACATGGTTTGCCCGCACGTTGCCTGTGGGGGCGGTAGACGTTCGTAATGATGAGTCATTGCAGGCGTTCTGGGTGGAGCAGTTACACGCCAAAGAGGACGTGGGTTCGTTGACGGCGTCGGTATTGCTCGGCGGCGCCGCTGTGCAGGACGGCGAGGCGACTCAGCCGCTTAGCCTGTCTGTGGAGCAGCTAATCGACCCTGACACGGTGACGGCGGTGCAAGTCTGCACCCAGCGTCAGGAAATCGCGCTGGAAACGCTGGTAGCCGCCGGCTGGGCACTGCTCATCAATCGTCATGCGCGGGTCAAACAGGCGCAGTTTGGCCTGATCCGGCATGTTAATGACGACCGTTTCCAGATGATCCCCGCCCGTATTCAGGTGGTTGGCCGCTATAAGACCGCCGCCTGGCTCAACGGCGTTGAAACCCAACTGGAGAAATGCCTTGAGCATGCCGGGGCCACGCTTGAGCAGATAGCGCACTGGGTGGGCGATGCCGGACAGTTCGATAGCGCGGTGGCGCTCCTGGCCGACGGTATCGAGGTGAACCCGGCTATCCCGACGTTGTTTGCGGCGCACCCGCAGCTGCGTCTGGCGATGTTGGTCCGCACTGAGGAGAACGGCGTGCAGGTGCGTCTGGCGTGCCGGGGCGTGGATACCCAGATAGCACAGCTCAATCAACTGCTTGAGCAGTTCGTGCTGCTGCTGGAGGGGCTGGCCCGTCATCCTGATAAAAATCCGGCGGCGCTGCCGATGCGCAGTAAAGGGGAAGGGCGTAAGGCCTTTTTGAAAACGCTTGAAAAACTTCATCAGCAAGATCAAACACTATGAAAATACTGATTACCGGAGCAAACGGATTTGTTGGGCTCAACGTGGTAAAAGCGCTGGTTGCCGCCAACCATCAGGTAACGGCCTATGTGCGGGCGACATCCAACGTGAGCTTTCTGGAACCTTTCGGCGTCACCCTGGTGCGCGGCGAATTACAGGATAGCCAGCGCCTGCGCGCCGCGATGGCCGGGCACGACGGGGTGATCCATACCGCGGGCAATACCAGCAGCAACCCGCGTGACTGGCCGCTGCTAGCAGCCGTTAATGTGGAAGGGACCCGTTCGGTGATTGAGGCGGCGCTGGCGAGCGGGGTATCTCGCCTGGTGTATACCAGCACCAGCTCGACGATAGGGGCGGATAACGACCCGGCCGCCGAGGCGACTGAAAACACGGCGCTTGCCGGGTTTCGTGCCAAAAATCCGTATGCCCAAAGTAAGTTGCAGGCGGAGGAGCTGGTGTACCGCGCCTGCGATCGCGGCTTGTCCGCCGTCATCCTCAACCCGACGGAAGTGCTGGGGGCTTACGACTATTCCATGCAGTGGGGACGCATGGTGCTGGCTGTCGCCTATAACCAGCTGCCGTTCCTGCCCCCCGGCGGCGCCAGTTTTTGTGGCGCGAGCGCGGTGGGTGACGCGCACGTCAGTGCCTTGACCAACGGCAACGCCGGCGAGCGTTACCTGATTGCCGGAGCCAATACCCGTTATAGCGAGCTTATCAACACCATTGAAGCGGTTGTGCCGTGCAAGGCGAACCGGCCTCAAACCCCTTATTCGTCTGTCTATCTGAAAACGTGGCTTCAGGAAAAACTGCCCTGGCTGGTGCGTGGCGAACCGGTGCTGGACGCCTATCGTCTGCGTGTTTTCGGCGGGGTTTATTACTTTAGCAGCGCCAAAGCAGAGCGTGAGCTGGGCTATCAGCCTTCTCCCTTAAGCCAGATGGTGGATGAGTGCGTGTCCTGGTATCGGGGCAACGGTTTTATTGCGTCTTAGCGAGCGGAAGCATTCTCCGAGAGAGAATAAATAACCAAGGAGGTTTTTATAATGGATTTTCATGATCTGGTCGAACTTGAGCGTAAGCCTTTCAAAGAACGCGTCAAATTACGTTATGGCACCTATTTAAAAGAAGTAGAAAAAGGCTTTATGTTCAGCCGCCAGGGGATGGGGCCTGTCGATGCGCAGATGCAATACAAAGATCTGCACAGCGACGACTTCAGGAACGTGCTGGTGTTTGGCTCCAACAGCTATCTCGGTCTGGCTAACCATCCTTATGTAAAAAGTCAGGTGGTTGAAGCGGTAGAGAAATACGGTATCGGCACCGGCGGGTCACCGGCATTTTCCGGTTATACCAAGCAACATCGGGATCTTGAGCTGCGTCTGGCGGCGCTGGCCGGCCACGAAGACGCGGTGCTGCTGCCGAGCGGCTATATGGCAAACCTGTGCTGGGTTAACGGATTGATGAATCGTAACGACATCATCATCTATGACCAGAACAGTCATGCCAGCGTGATCAACGCCGTCAAAATGACCAACGTGCCGTTCTTTACCTTTGATCCCGAGCGTCTGGATGAGTTTGAGGCGATGCTGCCTAAAATTCGGGCGCGCTCCAAACCGAATGCCCAGATTTTCTCCACGGTTGAAGGGGTGCGTTCTACCGACGGTTCGATCATCGATCTGAAGCGTTATATCGAGATTTGCCGGGCGCACGACATCATCATCATTCTGGATGACGCTCATGGTTTAGGCACCATGGGGCGCACCGGCAAGGGGACGCTCGAACATTTAGACCTGTTAGGCCAGGTAGATTTGCGGATGTCCACCTGCAGCAAATCGCTGGGCGCGCAGGGCGCTTTTATTTCCGGCAGCCGCGAGCACATCTTTATGCTGCGGAACTTCTCTTACCCTTACCTGTTTACCTCGGGGTTGGCGCAACCGACGATTGCGGCGATTTCCGCGGCATTAGACGTGATGGAGCGTGAGCCGGAGCGCATTGCCCGCTTGCATGACAATGTGCGTTACATGCAAGACCTGCTGGAAGCGAAAGGCTTCAACATTCTTCGCGGCGAATCGGGGATTATCCCGGTCTTTTTCAGCAAGCTTTCTGTCGTAGGCAATATCAATCGCCGTCTTTTCGAACGCGGCGTGTTTGCCAACATCATGGAATACCCGATGGTTCCCCCCGATAAAGAACGCCTGCGTATTTCGGTGATGTCGACCCATACCCGGGAAGAGATCGAGCAGGTCGTTGAGCTTATCACTGAGGTAGCGCGCGAGTTTGACGCACTCTAATGGATTGGATGAAGGAGAGAAGAAATGGATGCTCAGAAAGAGATTCTCGCGGTGGTGCTCGACATTATTAACGGCATCAAAAATACCGGGTTTACGCCTGATGTCGTGGAGTTGGATTCGTTTATCGGCGGCGAGCTTGGCGTGGATTCGGTCGAGATGCTGGAGTCCTGGTACGAGATCGAGAAGCGGCTCCACATCAAGGTCAACGACGGCGATAAGCGCGGTATTTACACGCTTGGCGACCTGATCGGCACGATTGAGGCCCATCTACCGGCAGAGGCTGTCAAGTCCTGACCCCGCGAGCGGCTGGTGGGATAAGCAAGCAACGTTAAGTGACAATCCTAGGGAACAGTAATAGGAGATTTATGTCTTCTTCAATTTGGGTATTTCCTGGTCAGGGATCGCAGCAGAAAGGGATGGGGGATGGGCTGTTTGAGCGTTTCCCCGAACTCGTCAGAGAGGCCGACGACGTGCTCGGTTTCTCGATTCGAGAGCTGTGCCTCAACGATCCGCAGGGCGTACTTGGTGAGACGGAATTCACCCAGCCGGCGTTGTTTGTTGTCTCAGCGCTCGGGGTTCTTGCCAATCGACAAGACGGCGTGGACGCGCCGGACTGCTATGCCGGTCATAGTCTGGGGGAATTCGCCGCGCTGTTTGCGGCAGGGGCGTTTGACTTTGCCACCGGCGTCGCGCTGGTAAAAGAACGCGGTAGGCTGATGTCGACAGCGCCGCGCGGTGCGATGGCCGCCGTTCTGGGCATCGAGCTGAATCAGGTGACGGCGTTACTGGCTGCGTCACCGTTTAGCGGCATTGATATTGCCAACATCAACTGCGCGCAGCAGATCGTCATTTCAGGGCTGTATGATGACATTATTGCCTGTGAAACGCTGTTTACCGCTGCGGGTGCGCGTTATATCAAGCTGAATGTGAGTGCGGCGTTTCACTCGCGCTATATGCGTGATATCGAAGCCCGGTTTGCGCAGTTTGCCCAGCGTTTTACCTTCAATCCGCTCAATGCGCGGGTGATTTCCAACTATACCGCGCATGACTATCCCACATCCGATTACCTTGAGCTGTTGGCGCGCCAGATAAGCCACCCGGTCCGCTGGTACGAAAGTATGTCGCGGCTGCTGGCGTCTGGCGAGGTCAAACAGCACGAAATTGGGCCGGGGCAGGTGCTCACCAGCCTGTTTGCGAAAATCAGCGCGCAACCGATGACGTTGGCGGATGAGACGGCGCCCACGGTCAAAAACGTTGCCAGTTCCCCCGCCGCGCATGCATCCAACCATGCATCCAACCCCGGCGTGGTGTTTATGTTCGGCGGGCAGGGCTCGCAGTATTACGGCATGGGGCATGAGCTGTATCGTCGGAATGACGCGTTCCGCAGCCAGATGGACATCTGCGATGCCCTGTGTCGCCAACACACCGGCTACAGTCTGCTGGATACGCTGTATGACGACGCTCGCCGCCATCTGCCGCTCTCTGATGTCGCGTTGTCGAATGTGGCGTTACTCAGCGTGGGCGTCAGCCTGAGCCATATGCTGAAAGCCGAGGGCGTCAAACCTGACGCGGTTCTGGGATACAGCCTGGGAGAGTGCATCGCCGCGGTCGTCGCCGGCGTACTGACGCTGGATGACGCCATAAAACTGGTGGTGTCGCAGGCGCACTTACTGCGCGATAAAAGCGCAGGCGGCGGGATGATGAGTGTGCTGGCGCCGGTAGCGCATTTCCATACCCATGCCGCGCTGTATCAGGGAACCGAGTTAGCCAGCATTAATTTCCAGAATAACTTTGTGGTCAGCGGCAATCGGGCGAGTCTATCGGCGCTCAAAGAACGTCTGACGCAACGGGACGTTATCTCGATGCTGCTGCCGGTTGAGCAACCTTTCCACTCGTCCGGCATCGCCGCCATCGAGACGGATTTCCGGGCTCTGGTCGATACCTTGCCGAAACACCCCCCCGAAATGACGGTTTACTCCGCGCTGTTGGGGACGTCGGTTGAACGATGGGATAGCGAGTATTTCTGGCGCGTCCTGCGTGAACCGGTCGATTTCTACCGCTTAATGCAGGGGTTGGCGGCGAAAGACGAGGCATTTTTTGTTGATCTCAGCCCGACAGGCACCCTGTCAACGTTCATCAAATACGGTTTTGCCGCGCGCATTCAGCACGGCGCCGTCATCAATCAATTCGGCAGGAACGCCGAAAGCCTATCCAACTTACTGAATGTTATAAAAAATCATTCCAGGCAAGTTGTCACGGAGGGAGCATAACTCATGACTATCACGCAGGAAAATATGCTCTTGTCGCGTAAGGACACTGCCGTGGCGTATTGGCAGCGCTATCTTACCGGGGCGCAAACAACGGCCAACGCCAACCTTGTTAATGCCACGGAGAGCGAGGATGCCAAGGCCGCACTATCCTCCGCTGCGCAAAAGGCCGCACTATCCTCCGCTGCGCAAGAGGTCGGTGTGCTCGTCTCCCACGTGGGGCGGGCGCTGAGTACCGAACTGCTGGCGCTGGTGCAGCGTGAGTCCACTTCGTGGGATGTGTTGATGACGGCGGCATGGGCGCTGCTGTTAAGTAAGCACAGCGGCGAGGAGGAGGTGCTGTTCGGCAAGCGCTTTGCTGCCAGCGACGCAGGGGAAGACTGTGCCTTGCCGTTGCGGTTGATTATTGATGGCGACCGCTCCTTGCAGCACTGGTTTGGCGATATTGCCACCGTGTTTGAGCAGCATCAGCGCCATGCCGATCTGATGCCGGATGCCTTTGCGCACGGTGTCGGTTCCCCATCCAACCCACCGCTGTTTGAATCACTGATCGGTGTGTATGACGAGCAAGGCCCTGAGCAGGAAAGCCCCGTCGTGCCGGTGCCGCTGCAGCTTATCGTGCAGACCGGGACGACGTTGTCGTTAACGCTGCACTATCGTCAGGGCGAGATAAGCGATGCGGATGCGCATAACATTCTCAATCGGTTGCAGCAGCTGCTGTCCAGCTTTGCGCAAGGCAGCGAGCGGACAGTGGGTGAACAGTCACTGCTCAGTCGCGCCGAAAGTGAACGCGTTATTCACGAATGGAATGCGACCGAACTCGATGTGGCGTTGGATCGCTCGCTCTACGCCCTGTTTGCCGAGCAGGTCGCGGACAGAAACGACGCCACCGCGCTGGTGGCCGGTGATGAGCGGTTAAGCTATCGGCAGCTTGCCGAACGCGCCGAACAGATTGCCGAAGGGCTACGCCGTGTCGGCGTGACGCAGGGCGATCGCATCGTGCTGAGTATGGATAAAACGCCGAATCTGATCGCGTCCATGCTGGGTATCATCAAGTTAGGGGCCGCTTATGTGCCCGTCGGTCTGGATGCGCCGGCCGAACGTCGCGCCTTTATCATTAACGATGCGAACGTGCGCTGGACGCTGACCAGCCGGGCCGATCGGTCAAATTTCGACGAAGGCGCAAGCAGCGGCTTGCTGTGGGTTGAGGATTATCTGCAGCAGGCGCAGCCGGATGGCGGGCAGCGTGAGGATGCGTCCGCTGACACCATCGATCCGCACACCATCGATTCGCACGCTATTGCCTATATCATCTATACCTCTGGCACAACGGGCACGCCGAAAGGCGTGGAGATAGCGCATCGTAGCCTGATCAATTTCTGCGCCTGGTGCGAACACATCGGGATTTTTAGCGTCGGACAGCCCATTACCCAGTTCGCGCCTTATACCTTTGATGCGTCTGCGGGCGAAATTTTCGGTACCTTGACCCGCGGCTGTGAACTGCATCTGCTGTCGAATGCGGTGATCCAAAACCCGCCGGCGTTGATGGCGTACATGACCCAAAACGACATTCGTTTCTCGGCGTTCCCGCCGCCGTATCTCACGCACTTAGATCCGGCTCTCGTGCCGCAAGGCATGACCATTTTGACCGCGGGTTCGGCACCGACGATCGGGCTGATTGAGCGCTGGAGCGAGCGCTGCCGGTACATCAATGGTTATGGCCCGACGGAAACCACCATTATGTCGTCGGCATGGATGCGTGGTTTTGAGCAGAGCCAGGATACCCGCCTGAGTATCGGGCGGCCGATCGCCAATACCCGTATGTACGTTGTCGATAATCTGGGCCAGCTTTGTGCGCCCGGTATGGCGGGTGAAATCTGGATCGGCGGTGAAGGCGTCGCGGTGGGGTACATGAATCGCCCTGAATTGACCGCCCAGCAGTTTATCGCCGACCCCTGGGTTGCCGGGGGCCGAGTCTACCGCACCGGCGACATCGGGCGCTGGTTTGACGATGGTCGCATCGAGTTTCTTGGCCGCCGCGATCACCAAATCAAACTGAGCGGGTACCGTATTGAGCTGGGTGAAATCGAGTCGCGTATTGCCGCGCTTGAGCACATCAAAGACGCTACCGTTGTCGGTATCACGCCGGGTGGCGGCGAAGCGCGGCTGGTGGCGTATGTGGTGCCCGAGGCGGGTTGCAGCGGCGGTGCGATTGCGCAATGGCGCGAGGCGCTCGCCACGCAACTGCCCAGCTATATGATCCCGGCGGCGTTTGTGGTGATGGAGTCGCTGCCGCTGACCGTCAACGGCAAGATCGATCGCAAAGCCTTGCCGCTACCGGACAACAGCGCTTACGTGCAGCGTGACTTTGAAGCCCCCAACGCCGGTACGGAAGCGACGCTGGCGCAGTTATGGCAGACCATTCTTGGCGTGCATCAGGTCGGACGGCAGGACAACTTCTTCGAACTGGGCGGGCATTCACTGTTGGCGATGCAACTGCAAGCGATGCTGCGCGAGCAGCAGCTCTACACCGATGCGCCAACCATCTTCGCTCATCCGGTGCTGGCCGATCTGGCGGCACAGATTACCCATCAGGATGACGCTTCGCAGGCGTGGGTGGTTCCGGCTAATCGGGTGACGCCGGAAACCACGGCGCTTCATCCGGCGCTGTTCCCGTTGGTGTCGTTATCTCAGCAGCAGATAGATCAGATCGTGGCCCGCACGCCCGGTGGCATCGCCAATATTCAGGATATCTATGCGCTGGCGCCGCTGCAGGAAGGCATCCTCTTCCATCATCTGTTCGATGACGCCGGCGACCCTTACCTTCAGTGTGGTCACCTGTCGTTTACGCACCGACAGACGCTGGACCGATACCTGGAGGCTATTCAACGCGTTATCGATCGCCATGATATCTTGCGTACCGCGTTTATCTGGCAAGGCCTGGAGACGCCGGTGCAGGTTGTGCTGCGCGATGCACGTTTGCAGGTCACAACGCTCAGCGTTGACGCCCGGCATGGCCCGGTGGTGGCGCAGATGAAGGCGCGCTTTGATCCTCAATCCAACCGCATCGATCTCACCCAGCCGCCGCTGCTGCGCATGGTGGTAGCCTACGACGACGAGCAGGCATGCTGGCAAGCGTTGATGTACATCCATCATTTGGTGGATGACATTCCCTCATTGCAGATGTTGCTCGCTGAGATTCAGGCATTCCTCACTGGCAGGGGGGAGAGTTTGCCTGCGCCGGCGCCATTCCGTCATCACGTGGCGCGCCTGCAACAGCGTAGCGATACCCAGCAGCAACTGGCCTTTTTCAGCGACATGCTGGCAGATATCACCGAACCGTCGGCGCCGTTTAATCTCAAGAGCGGCCATCTTAACGGCCAGCGCATCAGTGAAACACGGCGTCCGCTTGAAGCTGCGCTTGCGCAGCGGCTACGCGCTCAGGCCCGCCGCCTTGGCGTCAGCGTGAGTAGTCTGTGCCATTTGAGCTGGGGACGGGTGCTGAGCGCCGCCTGCGGCAGCGATAGCGTGGTGTTCGGCACGGTACTGTCGGGGCGTATGCACGGCGAGAACAGCGATAAAATCATGGGACCGTGCATCAATACGCTGCCGCTGCGTCTTGACGTGGGGGCGGTGTATGCGGTTGATGCCGTGCGTCAGACGCATCAGCGTCTCTCTGCGCTGATAAAACATGAGCACACTACCTTATCGCTGGCGCAACAGGGCAGCGGCATTGTGGCGCCGACGCCGATGTTCAGTACGGTGTTCAACTACCGTCGTAACCGCCCGACAGACGTGGACGTGTTAGGGGGGATTGAGTTTGACGGCGTGGCCTGGCACGGCTTTGACGAGCGCACCAATTATCCTATCTCGATTTCTGTGGATGACGCCGATGTCGGCTTTGATATCGGCGTTCAGGTGATTGAGTCGCTGTCTGGCGAGCGCATTTGGGGTTACTTCCAGCAGAGTATGCTTAGCCTGGTGGAGGCGCTTGAAGTCGAGGCCACCGCGTCTGCTGCGCCGGTGCCGCTGTATGAACTGACGGTGCTTCCGCCAGAAGAGCGCCGGCATCTGCTGAACAGCTGGAATGATACGGCGCTGCCGTTCCCGGCGATGACGATGATTCATCAGTTGTTCGAGCAACAGGTCGCGCAACACCCCCAGGCGCCGGCGCTGCAAATGGGCCACGTCCGCCTCAGTTATGCCGAGCTTAACCAGCGCGCCAACCGGCTGGCTCACTACCTGATAGCGCAAGGCGTGGCGCCGGATACGCGCGTGGCGGTGTGTACGGAGCGCACCGAAACCATGCTCATCGCCTTACTGGCGATCCTCAAAGCCGGGGGCGCCTACGTGCCGCTCGACCCTGAATATCCCGCCACCCGGCTGGCCTATATTCTTGAGGATGCCACACCGAGGGTATTGGTGGTTGACCGGCGTGGGCGCGACCTCTTTGGGTCTGCGACCGGCGGTGATGTTACGGTGGTCGATCTGGAGCGTGACGGCGCACGTTGGGAAGAACTGCCTGGCGGCAACCCGGATGCGGCAATGCTCAACGCCAGACATCTGGCGTATGTGATTTACACCTCGGGGTCGACCGGCAAGCCGAAAGGCGTGATGGTTGAGCATCGTCAGGTGGTCAACTTCCTCACCGGGATGCAGGCGTTATTCCACCTCAGCGCTGAAGATTGCCTGCTCTCCGTCACCAGCATTTCATTCGATATTGCCGGGCTGGAGCTGTATTTGCCGTTGATGACGGGCGCGTCGATTGTGCTGGCGAGCCGTACTCAGGCGATGGATCCTTACGCGCTGCTTAATCTGTTGCAAACCCTGAATATCACTATCATGCAAGCCACGCCGACCACCTGGCGCTTGCTGGTGGATACCGACCCAACGCCACACCCGCAGTTGAAGATTCTCTGCGGCGGCGAAGCGCTGCCCAGTGATTTGGCCCGGCGTCTGCATGCCTTCGGCGAGTCACTGTGGAACCTCTACGGACCGACGGAAACCACGGTGTGGTCAACCTGCAATCGCGTCAATGCAGAGGACGTCACGCAATACAACCAGTCGATTGGCCGTCCGATTGCCAATACGCAGGTCTATCTGCTGGACAGACACGGCAAACCGGTGCCGATGGGTGCTATCGGGGAGCTGTATATCGGCGGTGACGGCGTTACCCGTGGTTATCACCAGCGCCCGGAGCTGACCGCCGAGCGTTTTATCCCCGATCCGTTCTCAACCGATCCGACCGCGCGTCTCTATCGCACCGGGGATTTCGCGCAATTTATGGACGATGGACGGCTGATTTTCCTCGGACGTACCGATCATCAGCTGAAGTTACGCGGGCATCGTATCGAACTGGGCGAAATCGAAGCGCGGCTGTTAAGCCATTCCTCGGTGCGTGAAGCGGTGGTGGTTGCCAGAGAAGATATTTCCGGGGAGACGCGGTTGGTGGCGTATGTGGTTCCCGGTGCGACCGAAGAGCGTGCAGCAGAGCCATCGCCCGACAGTAATCACCTTGATTTTAGCCTGTTCTTCTTCGGCGCGCATACTGATGCCCGACAGGGATATCACCATTGCGCCGAGGTGACGGAGTTCGGCGATCGGCACGGTTTCACCGCCGTGTGGACGCCGGAACGTCACTTCCACAGTGTCGGCGCGCTGTTCGCTAATCCGGCGCTGTTAAGCGCCTCGCTGGCGGCCAGAACGCGCCATATCCAGCTGCGCTCCGGCAGCGTGGTGTTGCCCTTGCACGACACGCTCTGCGTAGCTGAAGACTGGTCGATACTGGACAACCTGTCGAACGGCCGTGTCGGTATCGGCATCGCTTCCGGCTGGAATCAGCGGGATTTTGCGCTGGCGCCGCAGAACTACGATGCGCGTTGGGACGTGATGTATCAAGGCATTGAGGAACTGAAAACGCTGTGGCAGGGCGGTAGCGTTTCTCGCCGGGATCATCATGGGAATGACATCTCGGTACGGATTTACCCCACGCCGGTGCAAAAGGAGCTGCCGATATGGATAACCGCTGCCGGCGCGCCGGAAACCTTTGAGTATGCAGGCCGCAGTGGGGCGAATTTGCTGACCCACTTGCTGACGCAGAATATCGACAAGCTGGCTCACCATATCGGGATATACCGCACGGCGCGTGAAAACGCGGGGTTCGACCCCCGCACCGGCACGGTGACGGTGATGATCCATACCTACCTGGGGGAGAACCTTGACGAGGCATTAACGCAGGCCAAAGGACCGTTCCTTGATTATCTGGAGGGACATCTCAGCTTGCTCTCGGGCTGGCTGAAAGAGCAAAACATTCACCTCGATACGCTCCCCAGCGCGGATAAACAGAGCATGCTGGAGTTCGCGTTCAGGCGTTATACCCGTGAGTTGTCATTTATTGGTACGCCGGAATCCGCGCTGTCTGTGGCAGAGAGTCTGCAGGAAGCGGGGGTGAATGAGGTGGCGTGTCTGATCGATTGGATCGTGCCTGAGAATGCGTTATCGGCGCTGGAACACCTGGTGACGCTCAAAGGCATGGTTCAGAGCCTGTTTAGCCGTAAGGCATTGCGTAAACACCTGCAGGATGGGTTGCCGGATTATATGGTGCCGGCCGCCTTCGTGACGCTCAAAGCGTTACCGCTGACGCCGAACGGCAAGATAGACCGTAACGCCTTAGTGCCGCCGGATGAGATGTCTTTCGCCCGGCGCGCGTATGTTCCGCCACAGGGGAACATGGAAATCACGATGGCGTCTATCTGGGAAGAACTGCTCGGTGTCGAGCGGGTCGGCCGTCATGATCACTTTTTTGAACTCGGCGGATATTCGCTGTTAGCCGTGCGGTTGATTGAACAGTTGCGCCGCAGGGGGCTCAGTATCGAGATTCGCACACTTTTTGACACGCCTATTCTGGCAGACATTGCGGCCAGAACCATTGAGCTTGCGGAGACCCGACTGTGAGCAGGCTATTTCCCACATTTTTGCCAGACGGCCCTGACGGTTTCGTCGCATTGCATTACGTCAATCACTATCGACTACACGTTAGTATCACGGAGGATAAAGAATGAGCGATTTCGAACAATTACTGCTGACGTTGGAACAGGCAAAGATCTCGATATCGCTGGATAACGAGGATTTGGTTATTACTTCAGCCAAAGGCGCGCTAACCAGCGAGATTAAAAGTGCGCTACGCGAGCACAAAGCGACTATGGTGAACGCTCTGCGTAATGGGAAACGCCTGTCAAACGCGTTTGAGGTGGTGGTGCCCGAGAACAAGATTACGCCAGAGACGACGGTGATTACCCCTGAGCTGTTGCCCCTTATCGACTTCACGCAGAAAGATATCGATCACGTGGTGGAACAGGTGCCCGGCGGCGTGAGCAATATTCAGGATATCTACTCGCTGGCGCCGCTTCAGGAAGGGATTCTGTTCCATCACATGCTGGCCAGCAACGGCGACCCGTACCTGCAAACAGGGCAGATGACGTTTGATAGTCGCGAAAAGGTAGACAATTACCTTGCCGCGGTACAACAGGTTATCGATCGTCACGACATCATGCGCACCGGTTTTTACTGGGAAGGGGTATCGACCCCGTGCCAGGTGGTGCAGCGTCAGGCGACACTGCATGTGCTGGAGGTGGACTTGGATCCGGCAAACGGCCCGATCGCCGCACAACTGGCCGAGCGTTTCGACCCGTCACATTACCGCATCGACCTGGCTAAGCCGCCGTTACTGCACGCGTTTGTCGCTTATGACAAGCACAGCGAACGTTGGGAGATGTTCCGCGTGCTGCACCACCTGATCGATGACATTACCTCGGTGCTGATCCTGTCGGCCGAGATCCATACCTTTTTGGCCGGGCGCGGCCACACGCTGCCCCCGGCACAACCGTTCCGTCGCCTGATTGCGCAGGTTCGTCTTGGTAAAAGCCCGCAAGAGCATGAACGGTATTTCCGCTCGACGCTGGCGGATATCGATGAGCCCACCGCGCCTTATGGCCTGGTCAATATGCTGGATGACTTCGAGATAATCGAAGTCACGCGCAAGGTTCCCCAGCGTTTGAACGACACCCTGCGTGCGCATGCGCGTCGTCTGGGGGTGAGCCTCGGCAGTATTTGCCATCTGGCCTGGGGCCAGGTACTGGCCTGTATCAGCGGTCAGGATGCGGTGGTGTTCGGTACCATTTTGTTTGGCCGTATGCATGCCGGCGACGGCGCCGACCAGATTATGGGGCCATTCATTAATACGCTGCCGATCCGTCTTGATATGTCCGGCGTAAGCGTTGAGGACAGCGTACGCAACACCCACAAACGGCTGGCGGAACTGCTGAGTCATGAGCATGCCTCACTGGCATTAGCGCTGCGTTGCAGCGGCGTGAGCAGCTCCACACCGTTGTTCAACACCCTGTTTAACTATCGCCATAACCGCGAGTCGGAAAGTAAGTCGCTGGATTTTGTGGTGCCGGAAGCCGATCAGTGGGATGGCTTTGAAGAGCGCACCACCTACCCGATCACGCTGTCGGTGGACGACTACGGCAGCGCGCTGGGTTTGAATATTCAGGTGGTGGACTCGCTGGATCCCGAACTGCTGTTCGCCTATACGCAACAGGCGCTTGAGAATATCGCCAGGGCGCTGGATAACGCGCCCAATACGCCGATGCAGCAGATCGCGATTCTGCCCGAGTCAGAGCGCCATTTACTGCTGAATGAATGGAATAATACCGACAAGGTTTACCCTGATGTGGCCTATACGCATCAGATGTTCGAAGCGCAGGTAAAACTGACGCCAGCGGCAACGGCGCTGCGCTTTGGCGATCGTGAATTGAGCTACGCAGAGCTAAATGCCTTGTCCAACCAGCTGGCGCACCATTTGCACCAGCAGGGCGTCAAACCGGATGATCGCGTCGCCATCTGTCTGGATCGCAGTATCGAGATGGTGGTGGGATTGATGGGGATCATCAAAGCGGGCGGGGCCTACGTGCCGCTTGACCCTGATTATCCGCAGGAGCGCCTGTCCTACATTCTGCAAGACTCGGCGCCGAAGCTGTTATTGCTCGACAAACGCGGTCGTGAGGTGACCGCTGCACTCGATACCGCCGGTATCGTTACGCTTGAGCTGGATGCGGCGTCTCTGGCGCGCTCATCGTTATCGACAGCATCGCTATCGCCCGCTGAGTTGGGGCTGACGTCGCGCCATCTTGCCTATGTTATTTACACCTCTGGCTCGACCGGCAAACCCAAAGGCGTGGAAAACGAACATCGCGGGCTGATCAACCGCTTGCAGTGGATGCAGGATGCTTATCAGCTCGACGGCAGCGATGCCGTATTGCAAAAAACCACCTTCAGCTTTGACGTGTCGGTGTGGGAGTTCTTCTGGCCGCTTTCTGTCGGCGCGACGCTGGTGGTTGCCCCTCCGGGCGCGCATAAAGATACGCAGGCGCTCGCCGAGGTGATTCAGGCCAACAACATCACCACCCTGCACTTTGTCCCCTCGATGCTGAACCTGTTTCTGGCCAACGACAGCGTGGCGGCCTGCCGTTCACTGCGCCGCATTGTGTGTAGCGGCGAGGCGCTGAGTTCCGCCAGCGTGGCCCGTTGTCACAAATTGCTGCCGGACACGGCGGTACACAACCTGTATGGACCGACGGAAGCGGCCATCGACGTGACGTCATGGACCTGCCCGAAAGATTTGCCTGAAACCGCTACCGTGCCGATTGGCCGCCCCATCGCCAATCTGCGTATCTATTTGCTCGATCAGCACCTGCGCCCGGTGCCGCGCGGCGTGGTCGGCGAGTTGTATATCGGCGGGGTGGGGGTGGCGCGCGGATACCTCAACCGGCCTGACCTGACGGCGGAGCGCTTCGTTAACGACCCGTTTGTCGCCGATGCCGACGCCCGGATGTACCGCACCGGCGACGTGGCGCGCTATCTGGCGGACGGCGATATCGAGTACCTCGGACGTAACGATAACCAGGTCAAAATCCGCGGTTTCCGTATCGAATTGGGCGAAATTGACGCGGAGTTACTCAAACAGCCGTCGATTGGTGATGCCGTGGTGGTGGCCCGCGCCGATGCGCAGGGTGATTTGCGTCTGGTGGCGTATGTCGTGCTCAGCGCGCAAGCGCAGGCCGACGGCCTGAGCATCTCTGACCAGATCGCGCAGTGGCGCAGCAGCCTGGCGGCGCAGTTGCCGGAATACATGGTGCCTGCGGCATTCGTCAAACTGGATCAACTGCCGCTGACGGCCAATGGCAAGCTGGATCGCAAAGCGTTGCCGCAGCCCGATGATTCGTCGTTCTCTCGTCGTGCCTATGAAGCGCCGCAAGGCGATGTTGAAATCGCGATGGCGGAGCTGTGGCAGGAGTTGCTGGGCGTTGAACGTATCGGACGTCACGACAATTTCTTCGAACTGGGCGGTCATTCGCTGTTGGCGGTGCAATTAATGGAGCACCTGCGCCAGCGCGATTTGAGTACGGAGATCCGCGCCTTATTCGATAGCCCGACGTTGGCCGAGCTGTCCGCTCGCACCATTGAACTCGACGAGATGAGATTATGATCGATTTTGATGACCTTTTGCAGACACTGGATGAGGCCAACATCGCCCTATCGCTTGATGGTGAGGCGCTGGTCATCAAGGCAGCAAAGGGGTCGCTGACCCCTGATATCAAGGCGGCGTTGCGGGAGCACAAACCGGCTCTCGTTGACGCCCTGCGCCAGGGAAGAACGTTGTCCTCGCAAGGCGGGAATCAGGGTTCAAACGCGCCGGTGAATCGGATTACGCCGGCGACCACCCACCTGACGCCAGATATGCTGCCGCTGATCGATCTGACTCAGGCCGATATCGCGCATATTGTCGCCAATGTGCCGGGCGGTGTGGCGAATGTGCAGGATATCTACGCATTGACGCCGTTGCAGGAAGGGATCCTCTTTTTGCACCAGTTAAGCGACAAGGGCGACCCTTACCTGCAGTTTGCTAGGATCTCGCTGGCGAACCGCGAGGTGATGACGCAATACGTGCAGGCGGTTCAGCAAACCGTAAATCGGCACGACATTCTGCGCACGGCGTTTTTTTCGCGCGGGTTGTCGCGCTCGGCACAGGTGGTGCTGCGTCAGGCACGCGTGCAGCTCACTGAAATTGAACTGGATCCGGCCAAGGGTCCGATTATGGCGCAATTGGTCGAACGCTATCATCCATCGCATTACCGTATTGACCTGACTCAGGCGCCGCTGCTGAGTTTGTATACCGCGCAGGACCCGCAAAGCGGGCGCTTTGACATGCTGATGTTGCTGCATCATCTGATCGATGACATCGCGTCATTGCAGATCATGATTCAGGACATTACCGCGTTTCTGCTGGGCCGTGGTCAGCAATTGCCCGCGCCGCAACCCTTCCGCCGCCTGATCGCCAGCGTGCGTAACGGAACGACGGAGGCGGAGCACGAGCAATTTTTCCGTCAGATGCTGGGTGACATTGATGCCCCGACCCTTGCACTCGGCATGTCGACGGGAACGGCAAACAACGCCAGCGTGGTGGAACTGCGCCAGAATGTCGAACCGGCTGTTGTCGCGCGTTTGCGCGCGCATGCGCGTCGCCTCGGCGTCAGTATGGGAAGC
Organism: Dickeya sp. Secpp 1600; assembly: GCF_003049805.1. Taxonomy (NCBI): domain Bacteria; kingdom Pseudomonadati; phylum Pseudomonadota; class Gammaproteobacteria; order Enterobacterales; family Pectobacteriaceae; genus Dickeya; species Dickeya sp. Secpp 1600. The sequence continues at coordinate 3,041,874 of NZ_CP023484.1, read as the reverse complement.
CTGTGTCATCTGGTGTGGGGGCAGGTGATGGCGCGCGCCAGCGACAGCGATACGGTGGTGTTCGGCACCATCCTGCTGGGCCGTTTGCAGGCCGGGGAGGGAGCCGATCAGATCATGGGGCCGTTCATTAATACGCTACCGCTCCGCCTTGATCTGGGGAATGTGGGCGTGGAAGCGAGTGTGCGCTTAACGCACAAGCGGCTGGCGGCATTACTGAGTCATGAACACGCTTCACTCAGTCTGGCCCAGCGTTGCAGCGGGATTGCACCGCCAACGGCGTTGTTTAACGTGCTGTTCAACTACCGCCACAACCAGCAGGCTGAAGACGAAAGCGTGGATGTGTCCGGTGAACGTGATGACGTTGAATGGCACGGCTTTGAAGAGCGTACCGATTACCCGCTGACCGTGTCGGTGGATGACTTTGGTGAGACGTTGCGTTTGAACGTGCTCGCAGCGGCGCCGTTATCAGCGCAGCGGATTATTGGCTATCTCCAGCAGACCATGAAAAGCCTGGCCGAGGCGCTGGACAGCAATCCCGCGACGCCGATGCATGAACTGGAGATTCTCCCGGTCAGCGAACGCACCCAACTGCTGGTTGACTGGAACGCGACGGCGGCGCCTTATCCCGCGCAGGAACCCGTCCACCGCGTGTTCGAACAGCAGGTGTTACGTACACCGCAAGCGGTGGCGGTGATTGAGGGTGAAGAGCAGATTAGCTATTGCAGCCTGAATCAGCGTGCCAACCGTCTGGCGCAGACGCTGATTGCCCGGGGCGTCCGGCCGGGGGACGCGGTGGCGCTGCTGCTGCCGCGTAGCGGCGCATTGCTGGCGGCGACGCTGGCGATACTCAAGGCGGGCGCGGCTTACGTGCCGCTGGACCCGCTGGCGCCGCCAGAGCGCTTAACGTGGATTATTGAGGATTGCTCTGCTCGCTTTCTGATAAGCGATGCCCACCAAGAGCCGGCGGCGGCAATCAACCTGCCGGTGATTGATGTCAATAGCCCCGAGGCGGCGCAGGCGAGCGACGGCGCGGTAAGTGACGACGCGGTAAGTGACGACAAGGTAGAGGTGCGGGTTTCCGCCAGCGCGCCGGCCTATATCATCTACACCTCCGGTTCGACCGGCGTACCGAAAGGCGTCGTGGTGCCGCATTACGCCATTAACCGATTGGTGATAAACAGCGGCGTCGGTGTTTTTGCGCCCGGCGATCGCATGGCGCTGGCGGCCAACACCGCCTTTGACGCCAGCACGTTGGAAATTTGGGCGCCGTTGCTCAATGGCGGCAGTTGCGTGGTGATTGATCAGGATACCTTGCTCACGCCGGCACGGCTGGTACGCACCCTGCAGCATCAGCGCGTGAACCAGATGTGGCTGACTGTGGGCTTGTTCAATCAGCTTTATAACGAGCTGACCCCGGTTCTCGCCCAGTTCACGTCGCTGTTTATCGGCGGTGATGCGCTCGATCCGAACATTATTGCTCAGGTGCTGCGCACGGTGCCGTCGGCGAAGCTGGTGAATGGCTATGGCCCCACTGAAACCACCACCTTTGCCACCACCTATCCGATCCATGACGTGGCGACCCATGCCGCCGGCATTCCTATCGGGCGCCCCATCGGTAATACCCAGCTCTACGTGCTGGATAAGCATCGGCATCCGGTGCCATTAGGCGCCATTGGCGAGCTGTATATCGGCGGGGACGGCGTCGCGCTGGGTTATCTGAATCGTGATGACCTGACTGCCGAGCGTTTCGTGACCAATCCGTTTGTGGCCGACTCGCCCGCCCGCCTGTATCGCACCGGCGATCTGGTGTGCTATCAGGACGATGGCAACCTGATCTTTGTGGGGCGTAACGATCAACAGGTCAAGCTGCGCGGTTTTCGTATCGAGCTGGGCGAGATTGAGGCGCGTCTGACCGAACATCCACAGGTCGATAACGCGCTGGTGCTGGCGGTGGATAACGGCAGCGGCAAGCGTCTGGCGGCCTACGTCGTCGGCGCGGACTTGCAGGCTTCTGCGCCGGCATTCGCTGAGGAGATATCCCTTGAGGAAATGCTGCGGGATTACCTCAGCGAGCGCTTGCCTGACTACATGGTGCCCGCGCGTATCGTCGCGCTGGCGCAATTCCCGCTTACCGCTAACGGGAAAGTGGATCGCAAGGCGCTGCCAGCGGTTGAATTCAGTGATACCTCCACCTATCGGGCGCCACGCAATGCGCGCGAAGCGGTGCTTTGCGAGCTGTATGCCGAATTGCTTCAGCAGCCGCAAGTCGGCATTGACGATGACTTCTTTGCGCTGGGCGGACACTCGATTCTGGCTACCGGATTGATCGGGCGTATTCGCGCCAGGCTGGGTATTGAACTTCCGGTACGCGTGCTATTTGAAAACCCGACGGTGGCGAGCCTGGCGAAACAGCTTGATGATCACGCCAACGTGCGCCCGCCGTTAAGGAAAGTTGAGCCGCGTCCAGAACCGGTGCCGGTGTCCTACGGCCAGCAGTTGATGTGGGTTGGGCAGAATACGCGTGGTGATAACTCATCGCTCAATACGCCGATTGTCGTCTCGCTTGAAGGCGAGTTGGATCAGGCGGCGTTAACCGCCGCGCTGTACGATCTGGTGGAACGCCATGAGCCACTGCGCACCCGTTTTGCCGTGGTGGACGGGCAACCGGTGCAGGTGATCGAGCCCTTTGCCGCCGTAAATTTGGATATCCCGTATACGGAAGTGAGCGCAGAACAGACTCAACAGGCGGTGTTTGCGGCGATTACCTCGGTGTTCGATCTGTCGGTTGATCTGCCGTTTCGCCCTGCAATACTCCGGGTGGGGCCGCAGACGCACATTCTGGTGATGCTATTCCACCATATTGCCTGTGATGCGTTTTCACTGGCGCCGCTAACTCGGGATCTCACGCAGGCTTATCAGGCGCGTCTCGCCGGTCACGCGCCGCAGTTCACCCCGCTGCCCGTTCAATATGCCGACTACGCGGTGTGGCACCGTGAACTGCTCGGCTCTCCTGATGACCCGAACAGCGTATTTGCCGAGCAGTTGGCGTACTGGAAGACAACGCTCGCGGGCTTACCCGCGACGCTGGCGTTGCCGGAAGATTACCCGCGGCCGGAAAAACCCAGCTATCGCGGTGAGATGCTGCCTTTGCAGATCACTGCCCGTTTGCACCAGCGGCTGAGTACCCTGGCGCGTGAGCGCAACATGACGCTGTCGATGGTATTGCAGGCGGCGCTCGGCATCTATTACACCCAGATTGGCGCAGGCGAGGATATCCCGCTGGGGGCCGTTTCAGCAGGGCGCAGCGACGAAGCGTTGAACGATCTGGTGGGATGCTTCCTGACGCAGTGGGTGATGCGTGTTGATACCTCTGGAACGCCCCGGGTTAATGAGGTGCTCGAACGGGTACGCACGCAGGCGTTAAGTTCGTATGGTCATCAGGATATTCCTTACCTGAAACTGGTCGGTGAGTTATTGCCGGTGCGCTCGCCGTCGCATTATCCGCTGTTCCAGACCATGATGATCCTGCAAAACGCCCCATCGGAAACCTTTGCGGTCCCCGGTCTGGCGGCGCAGGTCTACCCCGCCCACAGCGGGAATGCCAAGTGGGATCTCTATGTCATGCTGTATGAAAAATATAGCGAGGAAGGGGAGCCGCTGGGGATGGAGGGCATTCTGGAATATTCCGTCGATCTGTTTCGCCGGGAAACGGCCGAGCGCATGGCGGCCGGCTACCTCGCAACGCTTGAAGCGATGGTCGCCAACCCTGATGCGCCGATAAACCAGCTCAATGCGCTCACTCACTCGATAGACGCCGGTGAGCCGCAACGCCCGGCAGCAGGTCAGACTTTCGCCGCGACGGCTGATTTCAAGCCGCTCATTACGTTGCAAAAAGGTACCGCCGATAGCACACCGCTGTTTTGTGTGCCCGGAGCCGGCGCGAGCGTCACGGACTTCCTGCCGTTCGTGCAGGCGTTGCCCGGCGGGCAGCCGGTTTATGGCCTGCTGCCGAAAGGGATCGACGGGGTTGGCGAACCGGATCCGTCGGTTGAGGCGGCGGCGATACGTAACCTTGCGGCGATGCGTCAGGCGGGTATCGGCGAGAAGACGCCCGTTCACCTGCTTGGTCACTCTTTTGGCGGGCAGGTGGCCTTCGAGATGGCGAGCCGATTGGCGGCTCAAGGCTACCGGGTGGCGTCGTTGACGCTGATCGATTCCGAAGCCCCGTCTGGCGGCAAGGAGGCGGCCGTCACGCCGAGCCTGGCTGAGTGCATGCGCGAGTACGTTGAGAGCATCGGCTTCACCTTAGAGATGGCGCTGGAGATGGATGAATCCCTTTACGCCGGTCACGACATTGAAACGATGCTGTCGGCTGTGCACCGGCATCTTCATCGCGTGGGGAAAATACCGGCCCATTCCTCTTCACGGTTACTGCAAGGTCCGTGGCAAACCTTTTATGCCGCGAGACAAACGCATTATCTACCGGCGGCGCACTACCACGGACAGGTCAACCTGATACAGGTGCGCGATCCGTGGATGAATACCGAAGCGGATCTTCAGCGCCGACATGACGATGCGGCGGCATGGGCCCGCTGGGCCAACGAGCTTGAAACCATCGCGGGGCCAGGGCAGCACTTTACGGTGTTGAAAGCCCCCCATGTGACCGAGCTGGTGCGATGGTGGCGTCAGTATGTTCATGCAGGCGCGGATCAATAAAGGTTTGCGCTTGCGTACCAGGGAAGGTGCCGGGGCAGGGTTCGCCAGGTGGCTCCTTCTGCAGTTACGTGCTGTAGCGCTATCGAGGCTCGCTATCGGCAGTGCTATAGCACATTCTCTAGAAACACAATGAGTGGATGAAAATGACGAAACAATTACAGGATGTTGTTGAGGATGTTAATGCTATCCCGTTAGAGAAAATTAACCCTGCGCGTCGGGATCGGTTTGTGAATGCGACTGAATTGCCGGTGTTTGAGCGTCTCAGACGTGAAGACCCGGTGCATTTCACGCCGGAAAGTGAGTTCGGGCCTTACTGGTCAGTGACATTGTGGGACGATATTCGCACGGTTGGCAATAATTACCACGATTTCACCTCCACCCAGAATATCGATCTGAAATCGCTTGAAGAGAAGGAGAAACTCGAAGCGGCGATGCAGGCTCTGGGTCATGAGCGGCGGAAAAATGTGGGTTTCATTACCATGGATCCCCCCGAGCATACTAAACACCGCAAGGCGGCGGCACCGTCGCTGGCTCCCTCCAACCTGGCTCAAATGGCGCCGATAATGCGTGAACGTGCGGGCATTATTCTCGATGGCTTGCCGATTGGCGAACCCTTTGACTGGGTGGATCGAGTCTCCAAGGAGATGACGGCGACGGTGCTGGCAACGCTGCTCGATTTTCCTTTTGAAGAGCGCCGTAAGCTGACGTATTGGTCTGACCTACTGATGTTTGAGCCGGGACATGGTCTGGTGAAAAGCTGGGAGCAAAAGGCGGAAGAAACCGTTAAATGCTATCAAGTTTTTGAGGAAATGTGGGAAAAACGCCGTAATGCACCGCCAAGCTATGACCTTATCTCAATGTTGGCCCAGCACCCCGACACGCGCGATATGACGTTAGAGCAGTACCGTGGCACCATTGTTCTGCTGATTATCGGTGGTAACGACACGACGCGTAACACGATTTCAGGCAGCCTTTACTTGCTGGATAAATATCCCGCCGAGTTTGCCAAGCTCAAGGCCAATCCTAAGCTGGTGATGCCAATGATATCGGAAACGCTGCGTTTTCACCCGCCAGTCAATTTTATGAGCCGTGTTGCCACCCGCGATGTTGAAATTCGTGGCAAAAACATCCAGAAAGGCGACCGTGTCGTGATGTGGTATGCGTCTGGCAACCGCGATGCCTCGGCGATTGAAGAACCTGATACCTTCAGCATCGACCGTGAGCGCGCCCGTCGGCATCTCTCCTTTGGTGTGGGTATACACGCCTGTATTGGCAGTCGGCTGGCTGAAATGCAACTGACGATTATCTGGGAAGAAATTCTCAAGCGTTTTTCCAGAATAGAGGTATTGGAAGAGCCAGAGCGTAATTACTCTAATTTTTTACATGGTTTTGAAAATCTGAAAGTCATTATTCATAAAGAGTAAGTTTCTTCTCCGGAGTCTGGTGACAACACCAGTGGAATATAGTCTGGAGTACAGTTTAAATAACCAGAAATGGGACGGCGATATCCGTACATCCTTATCGGTATCGCCGTAATTGGAATTGTTCATTGTTTTAAAATTTTCGTATGTGGCGAGAGCGGGATAATACCGACTGGATTGTTTTTGTATAGAGGTTTTATATCTTTAATTCTAACCAATGGTTGCGTATGGAAAACACAGTTGATTGGAATGCTTAACTGTTGGCATCCGGCGGATCTGTTCATGTTGGTAAGGGAGACTCGTGGATATGCGAGATGAAAATTATTTAAACGGCTATGTGAATAGTGCTAACGAGTACTTTATCGGAAGCGACGTAAGGGATGAAAGACCACCAAAGCTGTATTTTGATGATCTTAAAGTCGGTCAGGTTTTTCATAGTTCAGAGTATTATGTCAGTGCGGAAGAAATAGCTGAGTTTTCGATAAAATATGACCCGCAGCCCTTTCATATAGACGATGACCTGGCAAAGGATTCCATCTTCAGAGGCCTGGCGGCGAGCGGCTGGCACACCGTAAGTATTACCATGAATCTACTGGTTAAAAGCTTGCCTCTGGCACATGGCATCATTGGTAAAGGGGTGGAGAAGATCAACTGGCTTCGCCCTACGCGGCCCGGTGATATATTACGAATACGGGCAAAAATTACTGAAATAGATATCTCCCCAGCCAAACCGGATAGAGCATTGATGACGATTCATATTTCTACCATCGGCCAGGATAATAAAATCCGTCAGGAGCTGCTTGGTAAGCTTCTTATATTTCAGGGGAGTGGTACGGCCAAGACGCCTTAACCATGACCCTGTAATGAGGCTGCATGGTGTGAATGAATTTTTCATGCTTGCTGTTTGTTTATAACGGTAAGTTTTCCATAACGATTGACATTAAGGGATTAATTATTGTCTTCTGAACTCATTGATGAAAAACCAAACGCCTTATTGCAAGGTTCAATATTACGCTCACTGATAAAAATAGGCGTCCCTGTTATTTTGGCTAATCTTTTACAGTCAGGATACATCATGATTGATGCGTTCTGGGTAGGGCGTTTGGGTGATAAATCCGTGGCGGCGATATCGGTAAGTCAGCCCATCATTTTTCTTGCTTTTGCTTTGGGTATTGGCTTGAGTGTAGCGGGCACTACGCTGGTCGCACAGTGCATCGGCGCCCGTTTGCATCAGGATGCAAACGATATTGCGGCGCAGGTATTTATGCTGTCGTTGCTGTTTGCAATACCTATCTCGGCGGCAGGGTATTTTCTTGCCCCCTGGATGTTGCATTCGCTCGGCACTCAGGAAGAGGTCTTTCCGTTCGCACTCAGCTTTTTGCGCGTTATCATCAGTGGCTTAATATTTACCTTTGGTTTTGCCATGCTGCAATCCTTGATGAGGGGCTCAGGCGAAGTCCGTATCCCATTATTGATTACGCTGGGTACACTGATTCTTAACGCCATCATGTGTCCGCTATTTATCTTTGGTTATGGGATTATTCCCGCATTTGGCGTAACGGGGGCAGGCATTGCCACTCTCATTAATCAAGGCATTGCGATGACGGCTGGATTGCTGGTGTTACGGTTTGGTCATACTGGCCTTAAGATCTATTTTCGTGCGATGAAACCCAGATGGGATATGGTTAAATCCGTCGTTCGGCTGGGAATGCCATCGTCAATTGAACTGTGTGCTCATGCATTGGGCGCGAGTGGGATGATGTCCCTGGTAACAGGGCTGGGAACGGCGGTTACGGCGGCTTACGGTGTCGTTAATAATATTAATGCACTGGTTATTGTGCCCGCCATTGGTATGTCAATTGCTACAGCAACGCTTGTTGGACAAAATGTTGGCGCTGGACAATTTAAGCGTGCGCATGCCATTGGCCGTTTGAGCGCAACGATCTCATTTCTCACCCTGACCACTATTGGCCTGATAGGGTTCGTTTTTGCACCTTACATTATTGGGCAATTCGCCCCCGATCAGATCCAGGTTATTTATTACGGGACGAATTTCTTTCATATTATCGCGCCATGTTATGGATTAATTGGGCTACAGATGGCGCTAAATGGCGCCTTTCGCGCCACAGGGCGTACCATGACGACCATGACACTGGCGTTGGTGTCTCAATGGCTGATTCAGATCCCGCTGGCATGGGGATTATCCCACTATACCTCGCTAGGTATCTCTGGCCTGTGGTGGGCATTTCCGATGACTAACCTATTAATGGCGGCGATGACGATTATTTTGTTTGAACGGATTGATTGGGAACGCTCAAGGCTGAGCCATTCAATGACATCATCTGCTCAGTAACAAGCTGGAATCGAATTCACCCGTATTCGGGATGGACTTGAACCTGTACTTAAAATCATTGGGTACGGAAGAACTGCGATAGGTATTACTGGAAGGGGAGAAGATGAAAAATTTCTTTTTTTCAAGGTACTATAGACATCAGTGTACGTCTATAGAACATGAAATGGTGCGACCGAGTGGACTCGAACCACCGACCCCCACCATGTCAAGGTGGTGCTCTAACCAACTGAGCTACGGTCGCAAATTGAAGCGTTCATTTATCGGTATTTAAGGTAAGTACATGATAAATCATGCTGTTTCCTTTCCCGTTTTGAACGGGCGCTATTATGGCCTTGCACTGATGCAATGACAAGTATTTTGTTGCCATCCCCGTATCGAGTGCTGAATGTTTGGCCGGATTGAAAATCATTGCCGAAAGTGAGCAGGACAATCGCCGGTATGTGCTTGTCCTGCTTGCTTATGGTGCGTTCAGCGACGGCTTACAACAGCATGTCGTTGCCGTTAATCAGAACACAGAGTCATTGTGTGCAGCGGGCACCGCTGCAAGGCTTGAGTCGGCTAGCGGCGGGATAGCCAGGCGCTGGCCGGACGTTCAACAAATCGATAGAGCAACCATCCGCCCAAAATGCTCATTATACCGCCTAACACAATCAGGAGTGTGGCGTGAACGAGATCGTAGCTGGCTGTTCCCATTGTCCGTTTCAGCAATAGCAGAATCGCATAGTGGATCATGTAAAATCCAAACGAAATAGTGCCAAGCCATTGCATCAAGGCTGAACTCAAGAAATTAGGTTGGTTATTAATATCCCCCACGACCAGTGAACCCAGAAATAATACGAACGGTATCAACGTCACCAGATTAAAACTAAACTGAAAAGGCATGAAGAGATCGACCATATAGGCCAGAATGCTTAGTGCCACGCACGTTGTAATTGAAATTCGAATCCATTTTCCCTCTTGAATAATTCGCGCTGTGACCATGCCGATGAGGAACTCGTAAAGCCGCAATAGCGGAAAGGTATAGGCAAGGCACATCTGAGTATTGCCGATTGGCACGGGCCATCCACGAACGGGGAGGCCGGATGAGGTGAGTTCATATACCACTATCTGGCTGATAATCATACCCGCGTAACAAATCCAGATGGTCGGCCAAAGAAATGTCACCGGTATGCGTTTTACCAATTTAATTAACCAGGGGAAGGTCAAATAAAAAAATATGATGGCACTCAGGAACCAACTGGGTGTATTCGCACCAAAAAAAATATCAATATCAGGAATCCATGCCTGTATCAGTAACAGATTGGGTAGCCATATATCAGGTCGGTTAAAGCTGACGGCGCCGCATGCCATCAAAATAAGCAAGGTGACGACATGGCTGGGGTATATTTTCGCCAGTCTTTTCTTGTAAAAGCGAATCGGATCGTCAATGGGGCGTGCCGACCAGGTCATGACGAACCCACTGAGTATAAAGAAAAAAGAGACGCCTACCCATCCTGACTTGCTGAAGAAAAAGGCGTAACTATCGCTAATCTCAGCATCGGAGAATGGATTCCACATTCTTGGTATCGATACGTGAAATAAATAAACACCGATGGCAAGAATAAAGCGAATACCATTCAATGAAGGGAGTGTAGACGCAGTGCTTTTAACCTTTCTGTTTTCATGGGTAATAGCATGCGAAAATGTAGACGAGCTATGACTATAATCAACCATATTATTTACCACCTCCGTGAAGATTTATGAAAATAAAAAACGACCTGCCAGCCTGTTGGCCGGATAGGTTTTTGCTATAAAATCAAAACATTGCTTTTTGCAGGGTTTGGTTCTACTGGGTTCGATATTGTTGTCGATTGACGTGACAATATTTAAATTAAGGCCGTCTTATTGTGTAATGAGTAGGGTGCCTTGTTCTGTTATCAATAAATTCACATCTCATAAACAATAATTTAAACTTCGATGGCAATATAGGCAAGCGGTGAGATGGGTTTATTTCATCATCAATGTGGAATGCAATGAATTTATTGGGAAATTAGTGAGAAATTAATTAATGAGGCTATGCGGACACGAGGCCATTGGATAATATATTTTAGCTTGTTTATTATTTCTCTAATGTCTGGTTTTTATTTATGACGCATGACTATTCGGTATAAATAAATTAGTTAATGAATCGAGGTGTGTTTAATTTTTCTTTACGGATAACATAAGCCATCAAACCATGTCGCATGGCAATATTATCTGGATATGCCGCCGTCAAGCCACACAAGCCATATCCATATAAAGCCATATGTGGAATGCCTTATTTTTCCGTAAACTCGGTATCTTCGGCCCGAATGCCACCTCGGAACTCAACCGCTTCGTCGTGTATCTTGCGCTTCCCGCACTGCTTTTCGACATTATTGCGCATGCGCGCTGGTCTGATGTATGGCAGCCCGGTTTAATCATGGCGTTTGGTCTTGGCGCGGTGCTGGTATTCGCGGTTACTCTCATTTTCCAAATTTCCCGTTCGCGACATCTGGCCGATGCCGCGCTGGACGCATTGAATTCAAGCTATGCGAACACGGGTTTTATGGGGTTCCCGCTGGCGCTGGCGTTTCTGGGACCGACGGCGATGGCGCCGACTCTAATCGCGACGATTATCACGGTCTGCGTGCTCTTTGCATTTGCGATCGTGATTGTTGAAACGGGGATCCAGACCGAGAGGCGGCGTGCGCAACTGGTGGCGAAAGTCGTCGGGGCATTGGTGCGCAATCCGCTACTATACCGCCGTTCTGTTGGCTGCGCTGCCGACGGGAACTGGGCCTTTCATGTTGGCGGAGTTTTACCGCCGGGAAGCGCGCATTACTTCGCGAACCGTACTGTTTTCCACCATTATCTCGATTCTGACGATAACGCTTTATCTTTCCTGGATTCATCCGGAAGCCTGACTGGCGAAGGTATTTATCAACGGTCGGCATATTAACTTGCTTCATTTTTCAAGACTGGCGAGCATGAAGCGCAGCGATTAGGTTTTTCGACAGTCGGGTTGTTGGGAACGCGCGTCACGATGGAAGCGGATTTTTTCAAAAAACCGTTCCGTGAGGCGGGTATTAACGTGGTCATTCCCGACCGTGAAGCGATAACGTTTATTGCGGAAAAAATCCTGACGGAACTGGAACGGGGGATCGTCAGGCCGCAAACACAGGCGGTGTTTCTGAATATTGTGCAGCGCATGAAAGATGAACAGGGCATCGACGCGGTTATTCTGGGTTGTACCGAACTGCCGCTGTTGTTCAATGGGGTGACATTACCTGTGGCAAGCCTGGACACCATGCAAACTCATATCAATGCCTTACTTGACGTGATGCTGGCGGACAGGTCGATAGACTGATGGGGAAACCGTGCTGTGCCGGTTTTGTCGTCACGCCCGCATTTACACGCGGGCGTGCAACCGGCTATTACGGCGTACTAAATTAATAATTAATACGTACTAAATTAATACGTACTGAATTTCAGGCCGATAATTCCCGCTACAATCAGTGTCAAACTGATAATGCGCGGCGGGCTGACGGATTCGCCAAACAGGATAATCCCTGCCAGCGCAGTACCCACGGCGCCGATTCCCGTCCAGATGGCGTAAGCCGTACCGGTCGGTAAATTTTTTAGCGCTAAGGAAAGTAGCCCGATACTGGTGAACAGCGCGACAACGGTAATGACGCTGGGGACCAGACGGCTAAAGCCGTGGGTATATTTCAGGCCGATAGCCCAGACGACTTCTAATAATCCGGCAAGAAAAAGAATTAACCAGGACATGTTCACTCCATTATGAATAATGGGGTCGTCCCCACCACAACAAAAGCGCTTGCAGGTCGTCCAGCAAGGCGGAAAAGCCGAATGGCTTTTCTGACAGGATTAACGCTTACGGTTTATCCGGCGTGGTATTTTATTGCGCTGAGGTTTATTCCCGGCAGTCAGAACCGACAAGGGTCATCTCAATGCTGACCCCAGGCATCATGCGTTGCAGACCATCGCTCAGCCGTTCACCCGCGTCATATAATGCCGTCAACGGCATCACCGGCAAGCTTTCCAGAATAAACCACATTTGGCGGGTTTCTGAATTCAGCCGCGTTCTGACTCCCTGACGCCAGTTCCAGCGACGACAGGTTGCGCCTTCATCATCCCGCCAGATAACTTCTCCCGGTTCGGGGGACTCCTGAGCCGGCAGCCCGTCCTTCATGGTGTCGAACCGCTCGGTGCCATCTGCCATCGTCAGCCTGGGCGCACCGACATAGGCCGCGAGGTTTTCGCCGCCCACGGGGATTGCGTATTGAAGGCTAATGGCGTTGTAGAGATCCACCACCGGATCAATGCCCGGCATGCCGCCATCGCGCAGCACACGTTTACGCAGCGCCTCGGCTGAGCACGGGGTACGTTGCGGTTTAGCGCCGAACTTCCTGAAAACATCAGCCCAGGCGGCGAGGTGCGCATCAGCCCAGCGTGCTTCTCCCGCAATAACCGATTTGCAGGCAGCGACCAGCGCTTTATCAGCGATGTCAGGATCAGTGATCGGCGTTGCTGCCGCGGTGATGCTCAGTGCCCGGAAACCCGGTGCCAGTATAGCAACGCTGGCGTCGATTGACGGTAAAACGGAAAGCATTAGATAATCCTAAAATGACTAATTTATTTCACATTATCGACCGATGACCAAAAAAGTCAATATATCGACCGAGTCGGGCGCGGATATCCAGACGGTGAGCGAAGCCGTTTCCCGCAGAATCAAAGCGCACCGGAAAAAGCAGAAACTCTCGCTGGATGAGCTTTCACGACGCGCTGGCGTCAGCAAAGGTATGCTGGTGGAGATAGAGAAATGCACGGCCAATCCCAGCATCGCCATGTTGTGTAAGATCGCGGCGGCGCTTGGTTTGTCCGTTGCCGATATCGTCAACGTGACGGACGCTCCGGCGGTATACCTGATCGAACAGGGAAATATTCCAACGTTATGGAACGGCCCTCACGGCGGTACGGCGCGTCTGCTGGCGGGGACCAGCGGCCCCAACATGATAGAACTGTGGCGCTGGGAGATGTTCCCCGGTGAAGTATTTGAGTCGTCAGGCCACCCCCAGGGGACGCTTGAGCTGTTCCATGTTGAGACCGGGGTGTTGAGCATGAAGGTGGATAACACCGAGCTCATCATTCCTGCCGGGTGTTCAGCAGTGGCAAGAACCGATGTGCCGCATCGTTACGCAAACGTAGACGACGGCAAACTTATTTTTACGATGACGGTGGCTGAACTGCATCAATAGCCGGGAATAGTGGCGTTACTGGCGTCACCGGGTTTCCCGCTGGCGCTGGTTTGCTGTGATCATCAGGAAGAAAACAAACCGGAAAGCGGTAGCGCCAATGACTTGTGGGAAAGCGTATCGGTAAAAAAGGGGAGTCAGAGCTTTTACGTCGTTATAAACACGGGCTGAATGTTTATATTTGAAGGAATGGTGCGTTCAATTGGACTCGAACCAACGACCCCCACCATGTCAAGGTGGTGCTCTAACCAACTGAGCTATGAACGCATCGTGTTACTGAAACTGTCAGGGCGACAGCGGGGACGAATATTAACGGGCTACAGGGGCGCTGGCAAGGGAAAAAACGCAAAATTCCCGTTAGATCACACTGAGTGACGAGCTTGTAAGCAGAGCGCCGTTTTTTTCGGCGCTCTGCCGCCATCAACGAATCAACGTGCCGCCCGCGCCAGAATACGCGCCGGCGATTGGCGTTGCACCCAACGGATCCGCAGCACCATCATGGTGGCGGAGGAGGTCAGACCGATGATGAACCCCCACCAGAACCCGGCCGGCCCCATCCGCGGCACCAGTATGTCGGTCAGCGCCAGCGTATAGCCGCTGGGCAGCCCCAGTATCCAGTAGGCGATGAAGGTGATAAAGAAAATGGAGCGGGTATCCTTATAACCGCGCAGCACGCCGCTGCCAATGGTCTGCACCGCGTCGGAAATCTGATAGACCGCCGCCAGCAGCATCAGGTGCGAGGCCATCGCCACCACATCCGGGTTTTTGTTGTAAAGCATGGCGATGGGTTCACGCAGCGTGATGGTGAAGATAGCCGTGCACATCGCCAGCAACACGCCGGTAGCGATACCGGTATGCGCCGCTACCCGGGCAGCCTCCGCCGAACCTTCGCCCAGCCGGTGGCCGACGCGAATGGTGGCGGCGACGCCGACAGACAGCGGCAGCACGAACATCAGCGAGCTGAAGTTGAGCGCGATCTGGTGGCCCGCCACATCAACCACCCCGAGCGGCAATACCAGCAGCGCGACAATCGCAAACAACGTCACTTCGAACAGCAACGCCAGCGCGATGGGCAGCCCCATGCCGGACATCCGCTTGAGTACGGCCCAATCCGGCTTCAACTGGGTTTTGAACTGACGAATGTCTTTCAGCCAATAGGCGTGGCGGGAATAGGCCGCCATCATCAACATCATCATCCAGTATACCGAGGCGGTCGCCACCCCGCAGCCGACGCCGCCCAACTCCGGCATGCCCAGCTTACCGTGGATGAAAATGTAGTTGATGGGAATGTTGATCAGCAGGCCGATAAATCCGATCACCATCCCCGGCTTGGTCTTGGACAAACCTTCGCACTGGCTGCGAAATACCTGATAGAACAGGTAACCGGGCGCGCCCCACAACAAGGCATGCAGGTATTTCACCGCTTTGTCGGCCAGTTCCGGCGCGCCGTCATGCATCAGGTTAATGGCGTATTTTCCCTGATAGAGCACGAACATGGTCAGGATGGAGATAGCCGCGGCCAGCAAAAACGCCTGCTGAGTCTGATGAGCGATACGATCCCGGCGTCCGGAGCCGTTGAGGTTGGCCACGACCGGCGTCAGCGCCATCAGCAAACCGTGACCGAACAGGATGACCGGCAGCCAGATGGAGGTGCCCACCGCCACCGCCGCCATATCGGTGGCGCTATAGGAGCCCGCCATGATGGTATCCACCACACCCATTGAGGTTTGCGAGACTTGCGCGATGATGACCGGAATAGCCAGCGCCAGCAAATGACGGGCTTCTGATAAGTACTTCTGCACGAAAACACCTTCCTAAAGCAGGATGGAGAGAGATCTCTAATGGGGAGAGAAAGGCAATCATCCTTTATTTATAAAAAAAGATGAAGCATTGTAACGATTTGCCAACAGTAAACCAATGACTGACTGAACGGGAGTGATCCCGTTTGGTTTTCCTGAGGATATGGTGCAAACTGCCAGACATTAGTGAACGTTGTCTCTCCCGAGCGCAGGCTCGCCGCGCCATATCACTGTAGCGTCGCGTTCACGCTTAATACTGACCAGGAGGCAAGACCAGCACCATGTTTACCGGTATTGTTCAGGGCACGGCGACCGTCGTGTCGATTGATGAAAAACCCAATTTCCGCACTCATGTCGTTCAACTGCCCCCCGAACTGCTGCCGGGGCTGGAAACCGGGGCTTCCGTAGCGCACAACGGTTGTTGCCTGACCGTCACCAAAATCGATGGCGATCGGATCAGTTTCGACCTGATCAAAGAGACGCTGCGGCTGACCAACCTGGGCGAAGTCAAAGCCGGCGATCGGGTTAATGTGGAGCGCGCCGCCAAATATGGCGACGAAATCGGCGGGCATGTGATGTCCGGCCATATTATGTGTACGGCGGAGATCGTGAAAATCCTGACGTCGGAAAATAATCACCAGATCTGGTTCCGGTTGGCTGATGAATCGCAGATGAAATATGTGCTGCACAAAGGATTTATCGGCATTGACGGTATCAGCCTGACGGTAGGGGAAGTGACCCGCAGCCGTTTCTGCGTGCATCTGATTCCGGAAACGCTCCAGCGCACGACGCTGGGTCAGAAACGACTGGGCGACCGCATCAATATCGAAATCGACCCGCAAACCCAGGCCATCATCGACACGGTCGAACGCGTCCTGGCTCGTCAGGCGCAGCAGCAACAGGAGCAGGCCGCGGCGCAGGCGGAGCAGGGCGAATAAGCCATTCCTTCCCTGACGCTTTCTCCCCTATGAAAACCGGCAGCCTGGCTGCCGGTTTTTTGCTATTTAGGTACGATTCGCCGGATGGCGGTGATTATCTGGGGACTCGCAAGCCGCCTTCCACGCCGTCCACGCTGAACAACACCTGCCAGAGTTGAATGTTGCGGGCGCGGAATGAACCCGCGAAGCTGTTGAGATAATAGGTGAACATGCGCTGGAAACGTTCGGAGTAACGCCCGGACAATGCTGGCCAGTGCTGCTGGAAGCGGTGATACCAGGCCATCAACGTGCTGTCGTAGTCAGCACCGAAGTTATGCCAGTCTTCCATCACCAGATACGGCTCGCTGGTTACGGCGATTTGCTCTATCGACGGCAGGCTGCCGTTGGGGAAGATGTACTTGCTGGTCCACTTATCTCCCGTTGGCGTGGGGGTGTGAGTGCCGATCGTGTGCAGCAGGAACAGCCCATCAGGTTTAAGATTGCGCTTTACTATCTGGAAGTAGGTATCGTAGTTCTTGGCACCGACATGCTCGAACATGCCGACGGAAACGATACGGTCAAACTGCCGGTTCAGGTCGCGGTAGTCCTGCAGCAGGATGTTCACGTCCAGATCATGGCAGCGCTGTTGCGCCAGTTTCTGTTGCTCGCGGGAGATGGTCACGCCGGTGACGGAAACGCCGTAGTGACGCGCGGCGAATTCTGCCAGCCCGCCCCAGCCGCAGCCGATATCCAGCAGGGTCATGCCGCGGCGCAGCTGCAGTTTTTCGCAGATCAAGCGCAGCTTGTCCTGCTGTGCCTGCTCCAGGGTTTCGGCCTGTTTCCAGTAGCCGCAGGAGTACTGCATATAAGGGTCAAGCATCAGGGTGAAAAGATCATTACCGAGGTCGTAATGCTCCTTGCCCACGATCCAGGCCCGACGGCGGGACTGCAGGTTGGTCAGCCGCGCCATCAGGATCCGCAGCGTATCGCGCCAGCGGTGAGGGAGCTGGTTTTCCAACCCGGCGCGCAGCACGCGGTGGAAAAACATGTCCAGCCGCTCACACTCCCACCAGCCATCCATATAACTTTCGCCCAATCCCAACGAGCCTTCGCGCAGCACGCGCTTATACATGTCGGGATTTTTTACCTGAATATCAAACGGGCGTGAACCGTTAATGACGATGTCGGCGGCCGACAGCATTTCATTAACAATCTGGAACCAGGATAGGTTAGGGGTACCCAGTTCCTCCACATAAGATGAACTCATAACTTCTCCCTACCTTGCCGGAAAAATGCCTTTGCAAGGAAAAACATTAGACAAATGTACCCACGGAGGGCATTCGGTGGACCCAATCCATCGTCTACCCCTGAACGTCTCAGAGGAAAATAAGAGAAAAGCCGGTACGAAAGGCGTCTATCCCTGGCCGTAACAAAAAGGTGCAGCGGTCAACAGGCAGGATAGAAAAAGTAAGGCGATGCATGAGGCCGAAAGCATCGTCTGATCATGATTATTGTCGTCAACGACAGTGACAAGTGTATGACTGCTTTAACCCGACGACAAGATTCATTGGGTTAAAGCAGCACGTTAAGTCATGAGCTCAACAGCGATAGCATGCGCCGGCACCATGTGTGGTGCGGCCTGCCGCTTGATTGAATAGCCAGACAGAGATAACGGAATCGTCTGAATTTTAACGGCGGTAATCGAGGAACGGGCCGTCGGCGACGGAGCGGCGTTCGATCAGCGTCGGATGCACTTCAATGGTCTGGGCTTCCTCGCGTTTGCTGGTAATGCGGTCGAGCAACATGGAGAAGGCCGCCTGTCCCAGTCGCTCCTTGGGCTGGTGGATGGTGGTCAGCGCCGGGGTAAAATACCGGGAGTGGCGGACATTGTCATAACCGATCACCGAAATATCCTGCGGTACGCGCAGTCCCAGTTCGTCGGCGGCGCAAATGGCGCCCATCGCCATGATATCGCCGCCGCAGAACACCGCGGTCGGACGCTGTTTCTGGGCCAGAATCTGGTGCATCGCCTTGTAGCCGGATTCCGGTTCGAAGTCGCCCTGAACCACCCATTCTTCCCGCAACGGAATGTCGGCCTCTTTCAGCGCTTTCAGGAAACCCAGATAACGCCCACTGCCGGTATTGCGCCCCAGAGAACCGGGAATGGCGCCGATGTCGCGGTGGCCGCGCTCAATCAGGTAACGTCCGGCCATGTAGCCGCCAGCAAACGCGTTATCGATAATGGTATCGGTAAAATCGCTGTGGGCTTCGCCCCAGTCCATCACCACCATCGGGATATGGCGGTAATCCGCCAGCATCGATAGCAGTTCCGGCGGGTACTCGGCGCACATCACCAGCAGGCCGTCGACCCGTTTTTGCGCCAGCATGGACAGGTAGGCGCGCTGTTTGTCCTGATTATTATGGGAGTTGCACAGGATCAGCGTATAGCCTCTGGCGTAGCAGCTGTTTTCCACCGCCTCGATGATTTCGGCGAAATAGGGCGCCTCGCTGGATGTCGCCAGCAGGCCGATGGATTTGGTGTGGTTGACTTTCAGACTGCGGGCCACCGCACTCGGCGAATAATGCAATTCATCGATGGCCGCACGCACCGCAGCCTTGGTCTCTTCGGCGACGAAACGTGTTTTATTGATCACGTGTGATACGGTTGTGGTCGAAACGCCCGCGCGTTTTGCCACATCTTTGATCGTTGCCATCTAAAGTGACTCCTGAACTCATCTGTTACAGTAGCTTGTCTGTTACAGCAGTAAATATGTTGTTAATCGTTTGCCTGCGTGAATTCTTCTCCTGCCAGACAACAAGGCAACATTTCAGGAGGAGACATGCCGAGGTGTGTAGCTTGAAGGGAGGGCTGACGCTTCGACCAACGCAGTGTATACAGTAAACTGCGGATTTTGGCCGATTTAGAGCAAAAGTGGAAGAGGCAATTCGTTTTATCTCTGTGACGCAGAAACCGGTTTTTTGACGCTCGCCGGGTGATAATAGACCTATGCTTTATAATGTTTCCCCCGTCTGCCGGATAGGGGATTGATTCAGACATGACAGGATGACGGCGATCATCAGTCACATACAGGAGAATACTATGGATACCAACTTGAAAATGTCGCTGTTCACCACTGTGGCTTCACTGGCGATGATCATCATCTTTAGTCTGAGCGCGGTATTGAACTGACGGCGTGGCGCTAGCGGCGCCTGGAACGTCAGCGGCGCATCGTTGCCGTCAAAGACAGGAAAACAAAAAGGGGCGCGATGCCCCTTTTGTCGTATTGAGAACGGCCATTCCAGCGGAAGTTGTTTAGCGAATGGTTTTCGGCGTGACCACGCGACGGGCGCCGACATAGTGATCCTGCCAGTAGTCCTCGCTCAGTTTGCTGATTTTAATGTCAGAGCCGGAACGCGGCGACTGAATGAAACGACCATTGCCGAGGTAGACGCCGACATGGTCGGCGGCACCGCGGTTGGTTATCCGAAAGAACACCAGGTCGCCGCTTTCCAGCTCGCTTTTCTTGATAGGCGCGGCGTCACGTAAGTGGTACATCTCATTGGCGGTTCGCGGAATAGGGATTTTCACCACATCTTTATACGCGTAATACACCAGTCCGCTGCAATCGAAACCGGAGTAGGGGGTCGCGCCGCCCCAGTGGTAGGGTTTGCCGATTTGGCTCATCAGCTTGTTCATGGCGGTCAGTTTGGCATGCTGGTAGCGCTTTTGGTGAGCGGCGCTGATGGTCAGCGCGGCTTTATCCTGCCGGCCTTTTTTACTCTTGCCGTGTGGTGATGCGCTGGCGCTTTCTTCTCCGACGACGGCAGACTTGCCTTTTTTGCTCGCCGTTTTAGCAATCACGGTTTCGTGCGCCTTATGACTGCTTTTCGCCGGTGCCGGGGTGTCTTTTTTCGCGGTTTTGCCGGCGGGCGCTTTAGCCTGAACGCTTTTTTCCTGCTTCTGCGGCTTGCTGGTTGTGTGGGCTGCGGCCGCAGTGGTCACCGGTTTTTTATCATTGTGCGGTTTGACGTTTTTATCGTGAGCGGCGGTCGTTTTGGCAGGCGCGGTTTTGGTGGTTTTTTCCGGTTTTTTGTCATGAGTGGGCGCCGCACCCTTTTTGGTATTTTTGGCAACCTTGCTTTTTTTGGATTCCTCAATAGTTTTATTCGCCGTTTCTACGCCGGTTTTGCGCGGTAATACCGCAGCGCTATGTGGATTAGCCTGTGCCAGGTTAAAAAACAGATTACTGAAAAATAATACGAAAAGCGTAATAAATAAACGCATGATAATTCTGACCGAATGTTGTCCTCAATCGTTCAATCTTTACAGTATTCCCGAAAATGACCTGATAAAAAAGTGGGGAATAAGGCATTGTTACTACAAAATAGTGAGAAAACGTTAACAACGGAGCTCGCTGCTTAATTATCAGTCGATTCGGCGTTGTTTTGTGCTGGCGCGCGACCAGTCAGACAAAACCCTACAAAAGATAGCGTTTTTTTGTGGCCGTCGCTATCGTTAGAATACAAAACAACAGAAGCGGCACGGCACGGTATGCCGCGAGTCACATGAACAGCCGTTGATGGGCTGGTCATCACGCCCTTGAGGAAGCAATAGAATGACGACAACGACACTTGAAAAGATTCAGCGTCAGATCGCTGAAAACCCGATTCTGCTGTATATGAAAGGTTCTCCCAAACTGCCGAGCTGTGGTTTTTCTGCCCAGGCGGTACAGGCGTTGTCGGCGTGCGGCGAGCGTTTTGCCTATGTGGATATTCTGCAGAACCCGGATATCCGCGCTGAATTGCCCAAATACGCTAACTGGCCGACGTTCCCGCAGCTGTGGGTGGATGGTGAATTGGTTGGCGGCTGCGACATCGTGATTGAGATGTATCAGCGCGGCGAATTGCAGCAACTGATTAAAGAAACCGCCGACAAGTACCGATCCCAGCAGGCGGATCAGCAGTAATCCCCTTCTGTATCAGGCAGCCCGGCGCTGCCTGATGTCGTTTTACTCGTTACGATTATGGTGCTTTGATCGCGCAAGGTGTTTGCACGGACACACGCGTCCGCGCAGCCTTACTCTTCACTGCCGACAGCCAACGACGCTTCGGTATCGGTTCCCGATGCCAGCGGCCAGCCGCCCATACGCTTCCAGCGATTGACCAGTTCACAAAACAGTTGCGCTGTCCGTTCGGTGTCATAGAGCGCCGAGTGCGCCTGGCTGGCGTCGAATGGGATCTCCGCCGCAATGCAGGCTTTAGCCAGCACCGTCTGCCCCAGCACCAGCCCGCTGAGCGCGGCGGTGTCAAAGGTGGCGAAAGGGTGGAATGGGTTGCGCTTCAGGCCGCAGCGTTCTGCCGCCGCCATCAGAAAGCTGTGATCGAAGGTCGCGTTATGAGCCACGATGATGCCGCGATTACAGTTCTGATCTTTGATTCCCTTACGCACGGCCTTGAAGATTTCATGCAGCGCTTCATATTCGCTCACCGCGCCACGCAATGGGTTGGCAGGGTCGATGCCGTTGAAGGCCAGCGCTTCGGGCCGCAGGATAGCGCCTTCAAACGGTTCGATGTGAAAATGCAAGGTTTCGTCCGGCTGTAACCAACCGCTTTCATCCATTTTCAGCGTTACGGCTGCAATTTCCAGCAGCGCATCGGTTTTCGCGTTGAACCCGGCGGTTTCCACATCGATAACAACAGGGTAAAAGCCACGAAAACGCGCGTTCAGGGCGTTCAGGTTATTTTTCTCAGCCATTCGTTTCTTATTTCTTCAGTAACATGCAGTGCGCATTATGGCAAATTCCGGCGGGGGATGCAGCAGCCGTGCATGACGGCGAATAACCGTTCCCCCGAAAGACAGGCGCCTGTCGGCACCTGGACAGCAAAGGCGGGATGATCAGTTGCCCAGTCCCTGACCGGCCTGTGAACGTTCGATCAGCTCGATCTTGTAACCGTCGGGGTCTTCAACGAAGGCGATAACAGTGGTGCCGCCTTTGACCGGGCCTGCTTCACGGGTAACTTTGCCGCCGGCCTGACGGATACGTTCGCAGGCGCCCGCTACGTCATCCACGCCCAAGGCAATGTGACCGAAGGCGGTGCCCAGGTCATAGCTTTCCACGCCCCAGTTGTAGGTCAGTTCGATCACTGCGCCTTCGCTTTCCTCGGTATAGCCGACAAATGCCAGAGAATATTTGTATTCCGGATTGTCGCTGGTGCGCAGCAGGCGCATGCCCAGTACCTTGGTGTAAAAATCGATAGCGCGCTGCAGGTCGCCAACGCGTAGCATGGTATGAAGTAAACGCATAATGACCCCTATTTTGATCAGTGGGTTAACCGTCATGGGCGATATCGGTTGTGTTCCGTTACCGCCTGAAATAACAGGGCCTGAGTATAACGTCGTTGCCGGGGGGAGTCCAAACCTGTGGTCGGGCGCCGCTTTTCAGGCGCGGTTGCTGAAAAAAAGACGTGATAAGCGGGAAAATAGTAGTTAATTGCGCGCTAACGTTACGGAAAGCTTGCCAGTGACGGCAATCAAGGTTTCAATAAAGACGTCAGATGAGGAGGTCCTGTGGCTGAGCAGCTCGAACTTTTTCCTGTTCCCAACCCTTGCCGGGGTATCTGCCAGGCGGATGACCGGGGCTTCTGTCGTGGTTGTTTTCGAAGCCGCAGCGAGCGCTTTAATTGGGGAACGATGAGCGATGCGCAAAAACAGGATGTGCTGCGTTTGTGTCGGCAAAGGATGAAACGTTCGCAGCGAAGTGAAAAAAATTCAGCGCCCTCCGAGCCGGATCAACCAGCCTTGTTTTAACCGGCACGGTGATATTTAATGATATAAATTAAGTTCAAGATCATTTTTAATTAATTATTATTTGCTAGAATAGATTGATAACAATAAGACATTTTTTATTAGACTTTCGTTTTAAATCAGAGTTGATTGCAATCCAGGGAAGTTGCTTAGTATGCTAACTATAAGGAGAAGTGATGGAATTGCCGTTAGGTTCTGATTTAGCCCGGTTGGTTCGTGTATGGCGCGCTTTGATTGATCATCGATTAAAGCCTCTGGAACTCACGCAGACGCACTGGGTCACGCTGCATAATATTCACCAACTGCCTCCGGGGCAGTCCCAAATTCAGCTAGCCAAAGCGATAGGAATAGAACAGCCTTCGCTGGTGCGTACGTTGGATCAGCTTGAAGACAAGGGGTTAATTACCCGGCACATTTGTGCCCACGACCGACGCGCCAAGCGTATTCTGCTAACAGATATGGCGGATCCTATCATTCAGGCTGTTAATGACGTTATTGATCAGACACGCAGCGAAATATTAAATGGTATTACCCCGGAAGAAGTGGATGAGTTGGCCACTATTATCTCCCGGCTGGAAAAAAACATTTTGGCATTACATGAGAGTCAGTCTTAATTAATAGAAAAAGTAAATGTTTTGGCGGGCGAATTCGAATTCCAGGCAACATATACTTTAAATAATTCGCATTGCAGGATAAAACGCTCTCGTTTTGAACAATACAAAGCGTTGGCCCTTCAGGGTAAGGCACATTATGAGCCTTGCAACGCGACGATCGGTCAAATTCTCAGGAACTTGCATAAGTAAATGACTGGGATGAACGGCAACGTCGCCGGAAGCAGGGTTGAATGTGGCTTGTCGCAGCCCTTAAGGGCGAGGCCCACGGATGGGCTGAGTAATAAAGTCGGCGTACCTGCAACTCGAAATATGACAAGTATATGGCGTGAATGATGGTTATCTGGATATATCGAGCCGAATTGATGACATTAGACAATCACCACCCGGCGGGTGGTGATTGATAATCTAATCTTAGCGCGGAGAGACGGTGATGGAACGGCCGTTGCTGGCCATTGCCACACGTTGTCCAGCGTGGAATTTGGTATCGCCCTGTTTTTGCACCACCATGATGGTGCTGCCGTCGTCTTTACGGATTTCCAGCTCTACACCCTGAACGCGGTTGACCGCGCCTTCAATGCTGTTACCGGCAACGCCACCGGCAACCGCGCCTGCGGCTGTCGCCAGATTACGGCCGGTACCGCGACCGACGGTATTACCGACCAGCCCGCCCAGTACGGCGCCGCCGAGGGTGCCGATGACGTTACTGTCTTCACCGGCCTGAATCTGTACCGGACGAGTGGAGACAACGGTGCCGTAGGTTACAGTCTGAACCTGCTTGGCTTCGGATGCACTGTAAACGTCTCCTGACAGGGTGCTGGTATTGGCGCAGCCAGCCAGTGTGATACCTGCTAAAGTGATCACGAGAAAACGTTTCATCATAGAAAGACTCCTGTTATAGCTGTGTCTGTGTCGGGGGCGCAGCCTAAGCCGACGAATTATCTATTGTCACATCATGGTGTGGTCGAACGCACCATTCTACTGTTTCAATTGATGTTAAGGATAGAATAGCGCGCCTAAATTGATAATAAACGCGCTATAAAGTTCCCTGTGAATCCCGCTTTTTCTGAAAAACCGTGTCAAATGGCGATTTTTTACCTACGCTGGCATCAGTCTGACAAAAAAGACAAAATCTAAAGCCAATATACCGACAACGCGCCTGAATCGCCTGGTCATTTGAGGCCATTTCGTGACAGACGGTCATTTTACAAAACAAAGGTAATCCGATGAGGTCTGGAAGATATATTGGTGTGATGTCCGGCACCAGTCTGGATGGTGTCGACGTGGTGCTGGCCGCCATCGATGAGCACACCGTCGCACAGCAAGCCAGTTATTGCCACCCGATTCCGCCGGCGATTCGCCAGACGATACTGAGCATGAACCAGGGGCAGGCCGTGACGCTCTCCGAATTAGGGCGACTGGATACCCGGCTCGGGGCGCTGTTTGCCGAAGCAGTACAGGCGCTGCTGCGTCAGACCGGGTTGAGCGCGAGCGAGATTACCGCGATTGGCTGTCATGGACAGACGGTCTGGCATGAGCCGGACGGCGACGCGCCTTGCACCATGCAAATTGGCGATTGCAACCGTATCGCCGCGGTGACCGGCATCACTACGGTCGGCGATTTTCGCCGCCGCGACATGGCGTTGGGCGGGCAGGGTGCGCCGCTGGTGCCGGTGTTCCATCACGCGCTGTTGCAGCATCCGGTGGAGCGGCGAATTGTGCTGAATATCGGCGGGATCGCCAATATTTCGGTGCTGGTGCCGGGGCGCCCGGTAAAAGGCTATGACACCGGACCGGGCAATATGCTGCTGGATGCCTGGGTGTGGCGCAACCGGGCGCAGCCGTACGATAAAGACGCCGCCTGGGCGTTAACCGGCCAGGTGGATAACGCGTTGCTGAGCCACATGCTGTCCGATCCCTATTTCGGCTTACCGGCGCCCAAGAGCACCGGACGCGAGTATTTCAATCTGGCGTGGCTGGAAAGACAACTGGCGGCTTTTCCTCGTCTGCGGCCGGAAGATGTGCAGGCCACGCTGGTGGCGCTGAGCGCGGAAACCATCGCCGGGCAAGTGTTGCTGACCGGCGGCTGCGAACGTGTGCTGGTATGCGGCGGCGGAGCGCGCAATCCGCTGCTGATGAGTCAGCTGTCGGCGCGTCTGCCGGGCATTGAGGTCAGCGCGACCGACAATTTCGGCATTCGTGGCGATGATATGGAGGCGCTGGCGTTCGCCTGGCTGGCGTTCCGCACCCTGTCGGGGTTGCCGGGCAACTTGCCGTCCGTGACCGGCGCCAGCCGAGAAACCGTACTGGGCGCCATTTATCCGGCGATGATCGTGTAATCGGATTTTGCCGAGAGGTCCGTCAGCGGTCTGTTGATAGACTGCTCCGTTATTGGATTTATCTGGATGGGATGCCGGGATCCGCTAATAACAGGAGAAAAATAGAATGAAACCACTGCTGATTGCCGGTGTAGTGCTGTTAAGCGGCTGCGCTTACTTAATGCCGGCCGCGAAGCCGCAGACCTTGCACTACCAGTGCGGCACCATGCCGCTCACCGTCACCCTGAACCCCGGCCCGCAGAGCGACAGCGTGACTTTCCTGCTGGATGGCGAATCTCACACGCTGCCTCAGGTGCCCGCCGCGTCGGGCACGCGTTACAGCGATGACCGATACGCTTTCTGGAGTAAGGGAAATCAGGCGTTTATCGTGCGGGGCGATAGAATCATCGTCAATGATTGTGTGTTGAAGTAATCCGTGTCCATGCCGTTGCGGGCGTTGAGATTTTGGCGACGCGAGCGCAGAATGAGTCCTCTCTATTTCTCGCCCGGTTAGGCAACGGCAGGACCTCATGACCACAGAACACGATGATGCGCACACCCCTGACACCCGAAACCGCGTTGCGATCGCGCCCGGTGAAAATATTGCTTCCGGTGAAAACATTACTTCCGGTGAAAACATCGCCGCTATCGATATCGCCGATTTACGGCGCGAATATACACGTGGCGGGCTACGTCGCCACGATCTGACCGACAACCCGCTCGACCTGTTTGAACGCTGGCTAAAGCAGGCTTGCGAAGCGCAACTGGCGGATCCTACCGCGATGTGTGTGGCGACGGTCGACGAGCAGGGCCAGCCTTATCAGCGTATCGTGCTGCTGAAACACTATGATGAAAAAGGCATGGTGTTCTATACCAATATGGGCAGCCGCAAGGCGCAGCAACTGGCGGTGAATTCCCGTATCAGCCTGCTGTTTCCCTGGCACATGCTGGAGCGTCAGGTCATCGTGCTGGGCAAGGCGGAAAAACTGCCGATGCTGGACGTGATGAAGTATTTCCACAGCCGGCCGCGCGACAGCCAGATCGGCGCCTGGGTTTCAAAACAGTCAAGCCGTATCTCCGCCCGCAGCATGCTGGAAAGCAAGTTCTTCGAGATGAAGCAAAAGTTCCAGCAGGGCGAGATTCCGTTGCCGAGTTTCTGGGGCGGATTCCGCGTCACTATCGAGTCGATGGAATTCTGGCAGGGCGGCGAGCACCGCCTGCACGATCGTTTTCTGTACCAGCGCGAGAGCGATGGCTGGACAATCGACCGGCTGGCGCCCTAAATCACCGGAATTTGTTGCGCTAAGCGCTGGCACTCCCGGTGTCGGCGCTTTATTCTATGTCACCCTGAATTTTTCTTTCGCCAAAGAGGCGAAAAGTCGTGTACCGGCAAAGGTGCAGTCGTTTATACATGGAGACTTTGATGGCAAGCAATCTGATTCAACAATTGCAAGAGCGGGGCCTGGTGGCCCAGGTAACGGACGAGGGCGCGTTAGCAGAGCGACTGGCGCAGGGGCCAATTGCACTGTATTGCGGCTTTGATCCGACTGCCGACAGCTTGCATTTGGGACATCTGGTGCCACTGCTGTGCCTGAAACGCTTTCAGATGGCCGGTCACAAACCGGTGGCGCTGGTGGGCGGCGCGACGGGGCTTATCGGCGATCCGAGTTTCAAAGCCGCCGAGCGTAAGCTGAATACCGAAGATACGGTGCAGGAGTGGGTGGAAAAGATCCGCCGTCAGGCGGCGCCGTTCCTGGATTTCGACTGCGGCGACAACAGCGCCGTGGCGGCCAACAACTATGACTGGTTCGGCTCCATGAACGTGCTGACGTTTCTGCGCGATATCGGCAAGCACTTCTCCGTCAACCAGATGATCAACAAAGAAGCGGTCAAACAGCGCCTGAACCGGGACGATGTGGGTATTTCGTTCACCGAATTCTCCTACAACCTGCTGCAGGGCTATGACTTCGCCTCGCTGAACGCGCTGCACGGCGTGGAGTTGCAGATTGGCGGTTCCGACCAGTGGGGCAACATCACCTCCGGGATCGACCTGACCCGCCGTCTGCATCAGAAACAGGTATTCGGCCTGACCGTTCCGTTGATCACCAAGTCTGACGGCACCAAGTTCGGCAAAACCGAAAGCGGCGCGGTATGGCTGGATCCGAAGAAAACCAGTCCGTACAAGTTCTACCAGTTCTGGATCAACACCGCTGACGCTGACGTATACCGGTTCCTGAAATTCTTCACCTTCCTCGACATTGAAACGATTAATGCGCTGGAAGAGGAAGACAAGAACAGCGGCGTGGCGCCGCGCGCTCAGTATGTGCTGGCGGAAGAAGTGACCCGTCTGGTGCACGGCGAAGAGGGATTGACCGCGGCCAAGCGCATCACCCAGAGTCTGTTTAATGGCAACCTGAGCGACCTGACCGAAGCGGATTTCGCGCAGCTGGCGCAGGACGGCGTGCCGATGGTTGAGCTGGCGACAGGTGCTGACCTGCAGCAGGCGCTGGTGGATTCTGAATTGCAGCCTTCCCGTGGACAGGCGCGCAAGACCATCGCTTCCAACGCCATTACTATCAACGGCGAGAAGCAGTCGGATCCGGAATACGCTTTCACGGGCGCCGACCGTCTGTTCGGCCGTTACACCCTGCTGCGCCGGGGCAAGAAAAACTATTGTCTGGTCTGCTGGAAAGACTGATTGATCCATCAAAGGGAGCGAAATGCTCCCTTTGTTTTTAGGCGAGTTCCCCACCATGATGGGCGACGGGCCGACAACACCGGATAGTGCCGTATCGGTTACGCGCCGAGCGGCGCAACAAAAGCAACACGCGGTTTTATAGCAAGCTGCTTTATAAAAACAAGCACATCGCATTTGAGCAGGCAAGGGTAGTCACTTTCATGAAAAACATACTGTCGATTCAGTCTCACGTGGTTTTCGGTCATGCCGGCAACAGCGCGGCGGAGTTTCCCATGCGCCGGATGGGCGTGAATGTCTGGCCGTTGAATACCGTGCAATTTTCCAACCATACCCAATATGGTCAGTGGACCGGCTGCGTGATGCCCGCCGAGCATCTGACCGAGATTGCTCAGGGCATCAGTAATATCGATCATCTGAAGGACTGCGATGCAGTATTGAGCGGGTATATCGGTTCGCCGGAGCAGGGCGGGCATATTCTGGAAGTGGTACGCCGGGTGAAAGCCGCCAATCCGCGCGCCATCTACTTCTGCGACCCGGTAATGGGGACGCCGGAAAAAGGTTGTATCGTACCGGCGGGCGTGACCGATTTTCACTGTAATCAGTCACTGCTGGCGAGCGATATGATTGCCCCCAACCTGCCGGAGCTGGAACTGCTGAGCGGCCGCAGCGTGCATACGGTGGATGAGGCGGTGCAGGCCAGCCGCGAGCTGTGCCGGCGCGGGCCGAAGCTGGTGCTGGTCAAGCATCTGAGCCGCGCTGCCGCCAGCAAGGACAGCTTTGAGATGCTGCTGGTGACGCCGGAAGATGCCTGGCATATCCAGCGTCCGCTGGTGGATTTCGGGCCGCGCCAGCCGGTTGGCGTGGGCGACCTGACCAGCGGTCTGCTGCTGGTGAATCTGCTGAAAGGCGTTGCGCCGGAAAAAGCGCTGGAACATACCACCGCGGCGGTCTATGAAGTGATGCTGGTGACGAAAGAAATGGAGCAGTACGAACTGCAACTGGTGGCGGCACAGGATGGCATTGTGCAGCCACGCCATCATTTCCAGGCCGTTCGTCTCTAAACGACCATCAGCTCAACAACGGGGCGTGGCGTCCCGTTGTGTTCCTCTGTCTTGTACCCTGCTATCAGGGGGCGTCAGTATTTGACGTCAAGCCCTTCCGCCGTCAGCGCTTTTTCCACCGCCGGCCGCCCGGATACTCGTTCCAGATAAGCCGTCAGCGCCGGGAACTGAATCAGGTCGAATTTCAGATCGTGCGCCCAGCGACAGATGGTGAACAGGTAGGCGTCGGCGACGCCAAAGCGGTTGCCCACCAGATAGTCGTGTTCGCTCAATACCTGGTTCAGATAGCGGAAACGTTGCTCCAGATAGCTTTTCAGCAAATCTTTGTACAGCTCCGGCGTGCCGGGGCGGAACAGCGGCGTGAAGGACTTGTGCAGTTCAGTGGAGATGTAAGCCAGCCACTCGATGGCGCGGTAATGATGAATCGTGCTGGACGGCGCGATCAGATTGTATTGTGGTGCTTTGTCCGCCAGATACAGGGCGATGGCAATGGTTTCCGTCAGAATGGTGCCGTCATCCAACGCCAGCGCCGGCACCAGGCCTTTCGGGTTGATCAGCAGGTAATCATCTCCCTGCTCGGTTTTTTTGGTGCGCAGGTCGACTTTCACCAGCGTGAACTTGGTCCGGGTCTCGTGCAGAATAATGTGAGGAAACAGTGAGCAACTTCCCGGTTTGTAATAGAGTTTCATTCGCCATTCCTTCAGTAAACGTCTTTGCGGTGAGTCGCAGTGTCAGGTAAAGGTGTTAACAACGGTAAACGTTTTCACACGATCGTGTAAATCATATTGCAATAAATCAGTAGGGCTGGCTGTGCGCGGCATCGCAAGATAAGAGTGCTGTGAAATCAACGTACTGCCGGGCCATCGCTTTCTCCCGACATCCTTGTCCAGGGATAAACTGTCTCCTTTCTGTTGTTATCGGTTGCATCACGGGAATATTCACTCTCGCGTGTGGCTTATCTTGCTATCCAATATGTTGCAAATGCGTTAATCACAGTTTGTGTTATCTTTAAATAAGCGATACCTATCGCCGTAAGGCGATGCAACACCGATGGTTTTTAGCCATCCGATCATTTTGCAGCCATATCTGTGTGGCGTTCGCTGACGTGTGTCCGCCGTGCAGGTTGCCTGTCGGGGAGAAATCATGTCATCTCAATCTTATCGTGATGCTTGTCTCGCTACCCTTACGGTCCACAAGCAAACTTACCAATACTGGCGTTTACCGCTGGCGGCGCAACGGCTGGGGAACCTTGATCGGCTACCCAAGTCGTTGAAGATTCTGCTGGAGAATCTGCTGCGCCATCTGGACGGCGACACGGTGCAGGAAGCCGATCTGCAGGCGCTGGCGGACTGGCAGCGCGACGGTCATGCGGACCGCGAAATCACTTTTCATCCCGCCAGAGTGCTGATGCAGGATTTTACCGGCGTGCCGGCGGTGGTAGATCTGGCGGCGATGCGCGACGCGGTGCAGCGGCTGGGCGGGCAGGTCAGCCGGGTGAATCCGTTGACGCCGGTGGATCTGGTCATCGACCATTCGGTCACGGTGGATCATTTCGGCGATGAACACGCGCTGGTGGAAAACACTCGTCTGGAGATGACCCGCAACCACGAGCGTTACGCTTTTCTGCGCTGGGGACAAAAAGCCTTCCGGCATTTTCGCGTAGTACCGCCGGGCACCGGTATCTGCCATCAGGTCAATCTGGAGTATCTGGCGAAGGCGGTCTGGAGTCGGCAGCAGGACGATGTGCTGCTGGCTTACCCGGATACGCTGGTCGGCACCGATTCGCACACCACCATGATCAATGGGCTTGGCGTGCTGGGCTGGGGCGTCGGCGGTATCGAGGCGGAAGCGGCGATGCTGGGTCAGCCGGTTTCGATGCTGATCCCCGATGTGGTCGGGGTGCGGTTGAGCGGTAAATTGCGCGAAGGCATCACCGCCACCGATTTAGTGCTGACGGTGACCCAGATGCTGCGCCAGCACGGCGTGGTGGGGAAATTTGTCGAATTTTTCGGTGACGGTCTGGACCATCTGCCGCTGGCGGATCGCGCCACGTTGGCTAACATGGCGCCGGAGTACGGCGCTACCTGCGGTTTTTTTCCGATCGACGACATCACGCTGGATTACCTGCGGCTGACCAACCGCGGCGACGAGCAGGTCGCGCTGGTGGAGGCGTATTGCCGCGAGCAGGGCTTATGGCGTCATCCGGGCGATGAGCCGCGTTTCAGCAGTGTGCTGGAACTGGACATGGCGAGCGTTGAAACCAGCCTGGCCGGCCCCAAACGGCCGCAGGACCGGGTGACGCTGGCCGAGGCGCCGGGTGCGTTCAACGCCAGTCGGGAACTGGAGTTAACGACGGAAAACCGGGCGACCGTCGCACCGGCAACGCAGGAAAAGGACAAGCTGGCGCACGGCGCGGTGGTGATCGCCGCCATCACCTCCTGTACCAATACTTCGAACCCCAGCGTGTTGATTGCGGCGGGATTGCTGGCGCGGAATGCCGTCGCGCGCGGGCTGAAGGTTAAACCCTGGGTGAAAACCTCGCTGGCGCCCGGCTCCCGGGTGGTGTCAGACTATCTGGAACTGGCCAGGTTGACCGAACCGCTGGCGCAATTGGGTTTTCATCTGGTGGGATATGGTTGTACCACCTGCATCGGCAATTCCGGGCCGTTGCCGGAAGCCATCGAAAGCGCCATTCGTGAGGATGACCTGACCGTGGCGGCGGTGTTGTCCGGTAACCGTAACTTTGAAGGGCGCATTCATCCGCTGGTCAAAACCAACTGGCTGGCCTCGCCGCCGTTGGTGGTGGCCTACGCGCTGGCCGGGAACATGTCCCTGGACCTGACCCGCGATCCGCTGGGTGAGGACGCGCAGGGGCAGCCGGTTTATCTGCGCGATATCTGGCCGTCTGCCGACGCGGTGGCGGATACGGTACAGACGGTCAGCGCCGGGCTGTTCAGCAAAGCCTATGCGTCGGTGTTTGATGGCACACCCGAATGGCAGGCAATTGAGGTGGGCGAGGAGCAGACCTACCACTGGCCAGCGAACTCCACCTACATTCGGCGTACGCCGTTCTTCGACGATATGCAGAAAACACCCGCGCCGGTGCAGGATATTCGCGGCGCGCACATTCTGGCGATGCTGGGCGATTCGGTCACCACCGATCATATCTCGCCCGCAGGCAGCATCCGGCCTGACAGCCCGGCCGGGCGTTATCTGCAAGATCAGGGCGTCGCGCCGCCGGCGTTTAACGCTTACGGCGCGCGACGCGGCAACCATGAGGTGATGATGCGCGGCACCTTTGCCAATGTGCGCATCCGCAACGATATGGTGCCGGGCAAAGAGGGCGGTTTCACCCGGCATGTGCCGTCGCAGGAGGTGACAACGATCTATGACGCGGCGGTACGCTACCGCGAGCAGCACATACCACTGGCGGTGATCGCCGGGAAGGAGTATGGCTCGGGTTCCAGCCGCGACTGGGCAGCCAAAGGCCCGCGCCTGCTGGGCGTGCGGGTGGTGATTGCCGAGTCGTTTGAGCGTATTCACCGCTCTAACCTGATTGGAATGGGGATTTTGCCGCTGGAGTTTTTGAATGGCGAAAGCCGCAAAACGCTACACCTGACCGGCGACGAGCGGATTGAGGTCCTTGATCTGACAGACCTGACGCCGGGGGCGACGGTTGCGGTGACGATCACCCGACCGGATGGCGAGTCCCGGATGATTCAGACCCGCTGTCGTATCGATACCGCCACCGAACTGACCTATTTCCGCCATGACGGCATTTTGCACTACGTTATTCGCCGTATGCTTGGTGATTCGCCGCATACCTGATGCCTGAAAGGCCCCAGTCTTCTGTCTGCCATCAGCCTCCATCCGGGGGCTGATTTTTTTGCCATTGTGGCGGTGCCGCGGGAATTGTGCATTGCGCACTTGTACTGACCACTCGGATGCAGTATTAGTGTTTCATGGCTTAATGCCATGATTCATAACATAAAATTATCACACCCCAAATAGTTCGAGTTGTAGGATAAAACGCTCGCGTTTTGAGCAGCATATGCGTTGGTCCTTCAGGGCAAGGCGCATTACAAGCTTTGTAATGCGGCGACGCAGCGAATCCCCCGTGAGTTGGCGACAGACGTGAGTGGGGGAAGCAGCGTTGAACGCGGACCTGAGAAGGCGAGTCACCAAGCCAACGCACCTGTAACCTGAAGTATGGCGGGATAGAGGAGCAAGGAATGACGATAGACGAGGGTTGGCTGGCATCAATACTGGGTGTATTGAGCCTTACTGCGGTTTCGGTACAGGCGGCCGTGGTGCCTGCCGGCGTACAACTGGCGGATAAACAGGAACTGGTGCGCGCCAACGGTTCTGAACCCGCGTCGCTGGACCCGCATAAAGTGGAAAGCGACGTAGAAGGTAACCTGATCCACGATTTTTTCGAAAAACTGGTGTCGGTGCGCGATGACGGCACCGTGATGCCGGGCCTGGCGGATCGCTGGGAGAATAAAGATAACCAGGTCTGGACTTTCCATCTGCGCCCGGGGTTGAAATGGTCGGATGGTAGCCCGATCACCGCCGATGACGTGGTGTTCAGCTGGCAGCGTCTGGTGGATCCCAAAACATTGTCGCCGTACCAAACATATGTCAGCAGTATGCATGTGCTGAACGCCGCCGACATCATCGACGGCAAAAAGAGCCCGCAGGAACTGGGCATCAAGGCGCTGGACAAACAGACCGTACAGGTAACGCTGGATCAGCCGTTGTCCTATTTTCTGCCGATGGTGGATCACTATGTGATGATCACCGTCCCTAAAGCGGCGATTGAGAAATTCGGCGACAAGTGGACCCAGACCGCCAATTTTGTCGGCAGCGGCCCGTTTATTCCCTCCGAGTGGGTGGTTAACGAGCGCATCACCGCCAAGCGTAACCCCAACTATTGGGACAATGCCCACACCGTGCTGAACAAGGTGACGTATCTGGTGATTGTCTCCAACACCGCCGAAGTGAACCGCTATAAAGCCGGGGAAGTGGACGCGACTTACACTATGCCCAATCAGTTGTTTAAATCGCTGAAAGAAGAATTGCCGAATGAAGTGAAAGTCACGCCTTATCTCTCAACTTACCTCTACCGCTTCAATACTCAGAAACCGCCGTTTAATGACGCACGAGTCAGACGCGCGCTGGATCTGGCGCTGGATAAGAGCGTGATTGCCGACAAGGTGCTGGGGCAAGGCCAGGTGCCGGCTTATAACTATGTGCCGCGCGGTATGGCCGGCTATACCAGCAACCAGCCGGAATGGGCCGCTTGGACGCAGCAGCAGCGCAATGCCGAAGCGAAAAAATTGCTGAAGGAAGCGGGCTACGACGAAAGCCATCCGCTGAAATTCCAGTTGCTGTACAACACCTCCGAATCGCACCAGAAGATCGCCATCGCCGCCGCGTCAATGTGGAAGCAGAATCTCGGCGCGGAAGCCA
Source organism: Dickeya sp. Secpp 1600 (assembly GCF_003049805.1). Lineage (NCBI taxonomy): Bacteria > Pseudomonadati > Pseudomonadota > Gammaproteobacteria > Enterobacterales > Pectobacteriaceae > Dickeya > Dickeya sp. Secpp 1600. Next base: position 3,006,427 of record NZ_CP023484.1, on the reverse strand, counting down.
CCTTGTTGAATCAGGAATGGAAAACGCTGCTGGATACCTCTCGTACCGGCAACTTCGAGGTGGTGAGAAGCTCCTGGGGCGCCGACTATAACGAGCCGACGACCTATTTCGATACCCTGCGCGCCAACGACAGCAACAACACCGGCAAATTCAATGATAAAGCCTATGATGAGGTGCTGGATAAAGCGGTGAAAGCGTCGTCGCTGGATGACCGCAGCACACTCTATCATCAGGCGGAGGCTATCCTGCAACAGCAGATGCCGCTGATCCCGATTTACTACTACGTGCGCAGCCAGATGGTGAAGCCGTATGTGGGCGGGTTCCAACCCGATTTGAAAGGGGATTACTACAGTAAGGATATTTACATTATCAAGCATTGATGATGACACGCCAGGCGGGCGACCGCCTGGCGAGATGGCACGTATTTGGTGATGATACTTATTCGGTGTCCAGCAGGTGGCCCATCTTGGCCGCTTTGGTCGCCAGATAATGCTCGTTTTTCGGGTTGCGGCCGACAATCAGCGGCACGCGCTCCACGATGTTGATGCCCGCTTCGCTCAGGATCGCCACCTTTTTCGGGTTGTTGGTGAGCAGGCGCACCGCTTCCACGTTCAACAGCTTGAACATGTCGGCGCACAGCGTGAAGTCACGCTCGTCAGCGGCAAAGCCCAGTTGATGGTTGGCTTCCACCGTGTCGGCGCCCTGATCCTGCAAGGCATAAGCCCGGATCTTGTTCAACAGCCCGATGTTGCGCCCTTCCTGACGGTGATACAGCAGTACGCCGCGTCCTTCTTCGGCAATGTGATTCAGGGCAGCTTCCAGTTGAAAACCGCAATCACAACGCAGGCTAAACAGTGCATCACCGGTCAAACATTCAGAGTGTACTCTGGCCAGTACTGGTTCGGGACTGGAAATATCGCCATAAACCAACGCCAGGTGATCGCGCCCGGTCGCCGTTTCCTCGAATCCTACCATCAGGAAATCGCCCCACGGGGTGGGTAGTTTGGCTTCCGCCACCCGTTTTAGCTGCATGTTAATCTCCAACGCATAAATGATGAATTCCCGTTCCTCACAGGAAGAGAATTACGTATCGACGTCACCGGGCTATAACCCCGGCAGCGGGGTGGTCAGCCGTTCGCTGACCGGTGGCTGAATGATTCGGGATAATCGTGGTGTCGTTGACATAACTGACAAGTATTTTACGTCATACTGACAACTGATGTCCCCTTTTTTGATAAAATTGTGAAAATTTTGTTCTAATATCCTGCTGAATTATAGGGAGAAATAATGCACGACCTGGTCAGACGCATTCTGATTGGCACAATATCATTGATGGTGTTGCCCGTGTTGGTCTGGACGACGGGATGGCAGTGGCAGCCGACCGTGTCGGGGTGGTGGCTTAAGCCCTTGTTCTGGATGACGGAAACCGTGTCGGCGCCCTGGGGAATACTGACCAGCGTGGTGTTGTCGGCCTGGTTTTTATGGTTGCTGCGGGTGCGTATTCGCCCGGCGTTGGTGTTGGTAGCGATACTGCTCGCCTGCGTGGCGCTGGGGCAGGGCGTTAAATCGGTCATGAAAAACTGGACGCAGGAAGCCCGGCCGTTCGTAGTCTGGCTGGAACAGGCGCACCAGGTGGATGACCGCTATTTTTATTCACTGCCGGCCAGCGCGCGCGCCAGCCTGTTGGAACAGCAACTGCAGCAGGAATCACAACTGCCGCCGTGGCAGCGTCAGCATTGGCAGGAACAGGCTGATTATTCTTTCCCGTCCGGTCATGCCATGTTTGCCGCTACCTGGGCGTTGCTGGCGGTAGGATTGCTGTGGACCCGACGTCATTATGTGACGGTATTGTTAACCATCTTGTGGGCGAACAGTGTTATCGGTAGTCGACTGGCGCTGGGGATGCACTGGCCGCAGGATTTGGCGACCGCCACCCTGATTAGCGCCGGGTTGGCGGTGGTTGCCGTGTGGCTGGCGCAGCGTTGGTGTGGTCCGTTGTTCGCCGCCGCTGTGCCGCAGGCCGCAACCTATCACAAGCCTGCACGCCCGGACGCCTGACCGGTCACGTTCGTCGAACAGAAAGAAGGATGCCGGCGTTGGTCCGACATCCTTCTGCACATCGCTCGCTGTGCGCCGTCATCCGTTTTTCCCTCCGCTATTCCCGTTAGCGTTTCCCCTCCGATGAGGAAATGTTAAGTTAATAGGGTTCACTGCCGAAATTTGGCATAATTCATCCGTTTAAGGCGATATCACAGGAAGCGAACGTGAAATATATGCTGATTTTTTTTCTGGTGCTGGCGGTATTCATCGTATCGATCACGCTGGGAGCGCATAACGATCAGGTTATTACCTTCAACTATCTGCTGGCGCAGGGGGAATACCGGTTGTCGACGTTGCTGGCGACGCTATTTGCCGCCGGTTTTGCGCTCGGCTGGGTGATCTGCGGCCTGTTTTATCTGCGTCTGCGCATTGCGCTGGGGCGCGAACAACGTAAAATCAAACGTCTTGAGCAGCAACTGCCTGCCCCGGAGAACGCCAGCAGCGCCCCCTCCGCTGAGTCAGCTACCCACTAAGGATCGCTTCCATGCTAGAACTGCTGTTTCTGTTGCTGCCGGTTGCCGCCGCCTATGGCTGGTATATGGGGCGCAGGAGTGCACAGCAGGACAAACAGGACGAAACCAACCGCCTGTCGCGCGAATACGTCACCGGGGTTAACTTTCTGTTGTCCAACCAGCAGGATAAGGCCGTCGAGCTGTTCCTCGACATGCTCAAGGATGACAGCAACACCTTCGAAGCTCACCTGACCCTCGGCAATCTGTTCCGCTCGCGCGGCGAGGTGGATCGCGCCATCCGCATTCATCAGGCGCTGACCGAAAGCGCTTCCCTCAGTTTTGAACAGCGACTGCTGGCGGTGCAGCAACTGGGGCGCGACTACATGGTTGCCGGGCTGTACGACCGCGCCGAAGAAATCTTCAAACAACTGGTAGACGAAGAAGACTTTCGCGTCAGTGCGTTACAGCAACTGCTGCAGATTCACCAGTCCACCAGCGACTGGCCGAACGCCATCGATACCGCCGAAAAACTGGTCAAACTGGGCAAAACGCAGTTGCGCAGCGAAATCGCCCATTTCTATTGCGAGCAGTCGCTACAGGCGATGGGCAGCGATGATCTCGACAAGGCGATGGCGATGCTGAAAAAGGCCTCCGCTGCGGATAACCAGTGCGCCCGCGTGTCTATCATGCTGGGGCGCATCTATATGGCGCAGCAAAATTATGCCCAGGCTGTCGCCGTGCTGCAGCAGGTTCTGGAGCAGGATACGGAGTTGGTCAGTGAAACGCTGCCAATGCTGCAGGAGTGCTATCGTCACTTACAGCAGCCGGAAAACTGGGCGGCGTTTCTGCGTCGCTGCGTTGAAGAGAAAAGCGGTTCCACCGCGGACCTGATGATGGCTGATGTGCTCGAACAGTACGAAAGTAGCGAATCGGCTCAGACTTACGTCACCCGCCAGTTGCAGCGTCATCCCACCATGCGGGTGTTCCATCGGTTGATCGATTACCACCAGCGTGAAGCGGAAGATGGCCGCGCTAAGGAAAGCCTGCTGGTGCTGCGCAACATGGTTGGCGAGCAGATTCAGGCCAAGCCGCGCTATCGCTGTCACAAATGCGGCTTCACGTCGCAGTCGCTCTACTGGCATTGCCCTTCCTGTCGCACCTGGGCCAGTGTGAAACCTATCCGGGGGCTGGACGGGGAATAGACTCCCCGTCGTGCATCGTGGTTTGTCGTCCGTTCTATTAGTTACAACATACTAATGGACCTGCCGCCCGGCATGTCGGTCAGGCTATCGCGCGGTTTGGCATTTACCGGCAGGGGCGGGTAGAATGCGCGGCGGAAATGATTTAACTCACTCATGCTTAACGACGGGATCATACCAGTGAACGGCTCAAACACCTCTTCGAATACCACGGTTACAGGTTCTCCGATTATTGTTGCGCTGGATTATGCCGATCAGCGTGCGGCCTATGACTTTGTCGATCGCATCGACCCAAAAGACTGCCGGTTGAAGGTCGGCAAAGAGATGTTCACGCTGTTTGGGCCGCAGTTGGTCAAGGACCTGCAACAACGCGGCTTTGAGGTGTTTCTCGATCTCAAGTTTCACGATATTCCCAATACCACGGCCAGAGCCGTAGCCGCCGCTGCGGAGCTGGGAGTGTGGATGGTCAATGTGCACGCCAGCGGCGGCGCACGTATGATGACGGCGGCGCGTGAAGCGCTGACGCCGTTTGGCAGCGACGCGCCGTTGCTGATTGCGGTGACGGTGCTGACCAGCATGGATGACGCGGATCTGCAGGGGCTGGGGATTACCCTGTCGCCCGCGGAGCAGGCGGAGAAACTGGCGCGGCTGACGCAGCAATGCGGTCTGGATGGCGTGGTGTGTTCCGCCCATGAGGCCGTGCGGTTGAAGCAGGCCTGCGGCGCGAATTTCCGACTGGTGACGCCGGGAATTCGCCCGGCGGGCAGCGATGCGGGCGATCAGCGCCGCATTATGACGCCGCAGCAGGCGCAGCAGGCCGGGGTGGATTACATGGTGATTGGTCGTCCGATTACGCAGTCTGCCGAGCCAGCCCAGACGTTGAAAACTATTCTGGCTTCGCTGGGAGGCCAATAATGCGTGACGACAACAGCCGTCTGGTGTATTCCACCGCAACCGGGCGTATTGATGAGCCCGCAGCAAAAGCGGCCCGTCCGAAAGGGGACGGTATTGTTCGGATTCAGCGTCAGACCAGCGGACGCAAGGGTAAGGGCGTGTGCCTGATTACCGGTATCGATCTGGATGACGCGGCGCTGGAAACGTTGGCGGCGGAATTGAAAAAGAAGTGTGGCTGCGGCGGCGCGCTGAAGGATGGCGTGATTGAAATCCAGGGCGACAAGCGTGATCAACTCAAACTGCTGCTGGAAGCCAAAGGCATGAAGGTCAAGCTGGCCGGGGGTTAAGTCATGCTGCGCCGCGATATGCTGGCTGAAGAGTGAAAACAGTACAGGCTCCCGCGGGAGCCTGTTTGATTTTGTGGCGCGAGTTATTTGGTGGTCTGGTGACCGATGACGCCGCCCACCGCTGCGCCGCCAACGGTGCCGAGCGCGCTGCCGTTGGTCAGCACTGCGCCGCCGAGTGCGCCGATGCCGGCGCCGATGGCGGTATTACGCTGACGCTTGTTCATGCCCGCGCAGCCCGCCAGCGTGCTGACTATCACCATAGCCAGTACGGCTGCTGTAAATTTTTTATTGATTTGCATGGTTATTCTCCTGTTGTTCTCGCTCCATGATCTGCATAACCGCAGGCATGGAAAATCTTGTCGTAACGCGAAGTCAGCTTATGACATCGCGGTTACCTGCTGTGTGTTACCTGGCTGCCAGTATAATTACCGGCTGGGGCCGTAACAGGTGAAAAACTCTTAATTCACAGTGCCCTGACGGCGTTTGCCCATCTTTTGTCAAAAGCCCGTGTCGGCTCGATCCCTTTCCTGTGGTCCCAGCAGAACGCAGCCTGCTTTTCAGCCATTCAGCCCATACCTGCGCCGGTAGCCGGACGTGAGAATAAAGCAAATCACACAGGAGGGCGGATGATGTTGGAAGAACTGAAAATTCAGGTGCTTGAAGCCAATCTGGCTTTGCCCCGGCATCAGTTGGTGACCTTCACCTGGGGGAATGTCAGCGCGGTGGACCGCGAGCGTGGTCTGATGGTGATCAAGCCCTCGGGTGTGGAGTACGACGTCATGACTGCGCAGGATATGGTAGTGGTGGAGCTGGAAACCGGCCGGGTGGTGGAAGGCCAGCGCAAACCCTCGTCCGATACCGACACCCACCGCGTGTTGTATCTGGCTTTTGCATCGCTGGGCGGTATTGTCCATACCCATTCCCGACATGCCACCATCTGGGCGCAGGCCGGGAAAGATTTGCCGCCGTGGGGCACCACCCACGCCGATTATTTTTACGGCCCGATTCCCTGTACCCGGTTGATGACCGAAGCGGAAATCAACGGTCGCTACGAATGGGAAACCGGACAGGTCATTGTAGACACTTTCCGCGAGCGCGGCCTGTCGCCGCAGGATATCCCGGCGGTGCTGGTCAATGCGCACGGTCCGTTCGCCTGGGGAACCGACGCGCATAACGCGGTGCATAACGCGGTGGTGCTGGAAGAGATCGCTTATATGGGCATTTTCTCGCGCCAGTTAACCCCGGCGCTGGAGCCGATGCAGGCGGCGTTGCTGGATAAACACTATCTGCGCAAGCACGGCAAAAACGCGTACTACGGGCAGTGAGAATCTGAGCGTTCGTCGGTGCGTGGCGTGGCTGACGAACGTAACGATATTTTCACCTCGTTTGATGAGGTTTGGTCTATTTCGTCCTCTTCACTGCGATATAAATGAAATAATGATCTGTAAAAATAGAAACGTTGTTTTATTTATTTGCAGGCGATCACTTTTATCCCCTGACTAAACGACTACCTTCAGCAGTGAGAAGTGTTGGGCTGTGTCCCCCAGGAGTCGTTTTCTTCGTCGTCGCGCTGACGATGCATGTGCATGGATGTGGCGCAGCCCGGCCTTCGGGTGGGCTGAACGGGCGGTATCCGTCATGATGAGGATCATGACGGGTGGCGTCTGTATTGCTCATGGTTTCTGTCCCTTTCTCAGGCAATGAATCCTATGCATATCAAGCGTTCTATCGAAAAGATTCCGGGTGGCATGATGCTGGTGCCGTTGTTCCTCGGCGCGCTGTGCCATACCTTTGCGCCGGGGGCCGGCAAGTATTTCGGGTCCTTTACCAACGGGTTGATCAGCGGTACGGTGCCGATTCTGGCGGTGTGGTTCTTCTGTATGGGGGCGTCGATTCGACTGAGCGCCACCGGCACGGTGCTGCGTAAATCCGGCACGCTGGTCGTAACGAAAATTGCCGTGGCCTGGGTCGTCGCGGCGGTAGCTTCGCGCATTCTGCCGGAACACGGGGTGGAAGCGGGATTTTTCGCCGGGTTGTCCACGCTGGCGTTGGTGGCGGCGATGGACATGACCAACGGCGGGTTGTACGCCTCGATCATGCAGCAGTACGGCACCAAAGAGGAGTCGGGCGCGTTCGTGCTGATGTCGCTGGAGTCCGGCCCGCTGATGACGATGGTGATCCTGGGCACCGCCGGCATTGCCTCGTTTGAACCGCATGTGTTTGTCGGCGCGGTGCTGCCGTTTCTGGTGGGGTTTGCGCTGGGGAATCTGGATCCGGAATTACGTGACTTTTTCAGCCGTGCGGTACAGACATTGATCCCATTCTTTGCCTTCGCGCTCGGTAATACCATCGATCTGAGCGTCATTGCTCAAACCGGGCTGCTGGGGGTATTGCTGGGAATTTCGGTGATTATTATCACCGGCATTCCGCTGATAGTGGCGGACAAAGTGCTGGGCGGCGGCGACGGTACCGCGGGCATTGCCGCATCCAGCTCGGCGGGCGCGGCGGTGGCGACGCCGGTGCTGATTGCAGAAATGGTTCCGGCGTTTAAGCCGGTGGCGCCGGCCGCCACCACGCTGGTGGCGACGTCGGTGATTGTCACCTCCGTTCTGGTGCCGATCATTACCGCGATGTGGTCAAAACGCGTTAAAGGCGGCGATGGCACGGTGCCGCAGGAAGACGCGGCGGAAGAGAAGGCGGAGCAACAGCAGGCGGCGCATCGTTAAATGCCGGTCACGCCTCCTCCGTAAAAGAGGAGGCGTGCTCCGCCAGCGGAAACGCCCGGTGGGCATCAACGTTGGCGGGTACGGCTATCAGCCGTTATGCGCTTCCTCACGCCATGCCGCCGTTGTTTCGTGCGTGGTGGGTTTGTCGCTGCGCAGCGCCCGACGGATGGCGAAGAACGCGGCGACCAGCATGGTGACGGCGACCAGCATGAAGAAACCGCACAGGACGGCGTTAATCTGGTTGCTGAACACAATGGTTGCCATATCCTGCATGTTTTTCGCCGGGGCGATCAGCGTGCCGGATTCGATGCCGGTGGAGAAACGTTTGGCCTGCGCCAGAAAACCGATGCTGGGTTTTTCGTGGAAAATCTTCTGCCAGCCGGCGGTCATCGACGTGATGAACAGCCAGGCGGTAGGCAGCATCGTCACCCAGGCGTAGCGCTGTTTCTTCATTTTAAACAGCACCACGGTGCCGAGGATCAGCGCCATGGAAGCCAGCATCTGGTTACCGATGCCGAACAGCGGCCACAGCGTGTTGATGCCGCCCAGCGGGTCGATCACGCCCTGATAGACGAAGAATCCCCAGCCGGCCACCGCCACGGTGGTCCCGGACATATTGCCCAGCCAGGAGTGGCTCTTGCCCATATTCGGCACCACCAACCCGGCCAAATCCTGCACCATGAACCGGCAGGCGCGGGTACCGGCGTCCACGGCGGTAAGAATAAACAGCGCTTCGAACAGAATGGCAAAGTGGTACCAAAACGCCATCATGGCCCGGCTGTTGAAGATCTCCGTGATGATATGCGCCATGCCGACGGCAAAGGTCGGCGCGCCGCCGGCGCGGGACAGAATCGACGCTTCGCCCACGTCTTTGGCGATGTTGGTCAAATCATTCGGCGTGATGACGAAACCCCACCCGCTGATCACCTGCGCGGCGTTTTCCACGGTGGTGCCAATCAGCGCAGCCGGCGCATTCATGGCGAAGTAGACGCCGGGGTCGATCACTGAGGCGCAAATCAGCGCCATGATCGCCACGAAAGATTCCATCAGCATGGCGCCGTAACCGATAAAACGGATATGGCTTTCACGCTCAACCAGCTTGGGCGTGGTGCCGCTGGAGACCAGCGCATGGAAGCCGGAGATAGCGCCGCAGGCGATGGTGATGAACAGGAACGGGAACAGGCTGCCGGAGAACACCGGTCCGCTGCCGTCGATAAAGCGCGAAACCGCAGGCATTTTCAGCTCCGGCATCGCAAACAGAATGCCAATCGCCAGCCCGACGATCACGCCGATCTTCAGGAATGTGGACAGATAGTCACGCGGCGCCAGCAGCAGCCACACCGGCAGTACCGACGCGACAAACCCGTAAATCACCAGCACCCAGGTCAGCGTTGTGCCTTTGAGGGTGAAGAACGGTCCCCAATAGGGATGCGCGGCGATGTCGCCGCCGTAGACAATCGCCATCATCATCAGCACAAAGCCGATCAGCGACACTTCGGCAATCTTGCCCGGCCGCAGGAATCGCATATAGACGCCCATGAACAGCGCAATCGGGATGGTGGCGGCGATCGTGAACATCCCCCACGGGCTGTTGGCCAACGCTTTGACCACTACCAGCGCCAGCGCCGACAGGATGATGATCATGACGCCCAGCGCGCCCAGCATGGTGACTACCCCAGCGAGGGAGCCCAGTTCCTGACGCGCCATTTCACCCAATGAGCGGCCGTCGCGCCGGGTGGAGATAAACAACACCAGAAAATCCTGCACCGCACCGGCCAGCATGACGCCAATCAAGATCCACAACGTCCCCGGCAGAAAGCCCATCTGTGCGGCCAGAATCGGCCCCACCAGCGGGCCGGCGCCGGCGATGGCGGCAAAATGGTGGCCGAACAACACCCATTTGTTGGTCGGAACATAATCCAGCCCGTCGTTGCGGCGCTCGGCCGGGGTCAGACGGCGGTCATCCAGTTCAAACACCCGGCGCGCAATAAACAGACTGTAGAAGCGGTAAGCAATGCTGTAACAGGCGACAGCCGCAATCACCAGCCAGACGGCGTTCACATGCTCACCCCGGTTCAGGGCCAGCATGGCGAACGCCACGGCGCCCGCTATGGCTACGGCAATCCAGATCGATATGTTTTTAATGGTTTTCATCTCACTGACTCCTGACTGGTTGTCATTCCCGGCCGCTGGCGATGCCTGACGGCCTGTCAAGGCGTCGCCTTACGGCGAAACGGATAACGCGAGACATCATAAACACCGGGTCATCGCAGACGCCGGGATATCGATAAACACAGTGATATCAATAAATACCGTGTATCAATAAATAACATAGTGCAGCAGTTAGCCGGCGTAGCCAGAACAAGACAAAAATGTGAACAAAGCTATATTTTTGTTATGAAAACGGTTTTTCGCCGGTTTCCACAGCAGGAAGGGCAGTCGGTGCGCGGTGATGAAATGTGATGTCGGTACAGGCTGAATAACCTGCTGTCAGGGCAAAAGCGCGTAAGCGCGTGGGGATGATACGCCCGGCGAGCGCCGGGCGGAGATTTCAGGGCAGTTTGTTGCCGGCGGCACGGTAGATTTCGTACCACTCCTCGCGGCTGATGCGCAGTTCGGAAGCGGTGGCGATGTCTTGCAGACGATGCGGATCCATACTGCCGACAATCACCTGCATGCTGGCCGGATGGCGCAGGATCCAGGCCGCGGCGAGGGCGGTGGTGGACACGCCGTGCTGACCGGCGATGTGGCTCAGGGCGGCGTTCAGTTGCGGAAACTTATCATTATCTACGAACACGCCGTCAAAAAAGCCGTACTGGAACGGCGACCACGCCTGAATCGTCATCCCCTGCAACCGGCTGTATTCCAGCACCATGCCGTCGTGGTGGAGTGACGGCGCATGGGTCATATTGACGTTGAGGCCGACGTCGATCATCGGCGTGTGCATAATGCTGAGCTGCAACTGGTTGGCAATCAGCGGCTGGCGCACCGCGGTTTTCAGCAATTCAACCTGCAACGGATGCTGGTTGCTAACGCCAAAATGGCGCACCTTGCCGCTGGCTTCCAGGTCGTCAAACGCGGCGGCGACTTCGTCCGGCTCGCACAGCGTGTCCGGGCGGTGCAACAGTAAGGCATCAAGGTAATCGGTATTCAGGCGTTTCAGGCTGCCTTCGACGGCGGCGATGATGTGCGCTTTGGAGAAATCAAAAAAGCCGGGGCGGATACCGCATTTGCTTTGTATCAGCAGTTGGTCGCGGGCGATGCCGGCCTGACGCACTGCGGCGGCGAACACCTCTTCGGAACGCCCGCCGCCGTAGATATCGGCATGGTCAAAGAAATTGATCCCGGCGTCGAGCGCCGTCTGCAACAACGTCACCGCGTCCTGCTGCGTCTTGCCCGCCAGTCGCATGCAGCCCAGCGCAATGTTCGGGACCGACAGGGTACTTTTTCCCAGTGTGATGCTTTTCATGTTCACATCTCCGTTATGTCGCTATGTCTTGTAGGGGGAGGGCGGCGGTCGATCCGACGATAAAAAAAACGCCACCCGAATGGATGGCGTAGGACTGGCGTGAATCAGGCCGCCGGTTTGGCGATGATGCTGCGGGTTTCGAGCCGCACCTCGGTCAGCATCACCGTCAGGGTGTCGCTCTGACGGTAGACCGGTTCGCCTTTCACCGTGACGATGCCGGTGTCCTGACTGCACACCAGCTCGTCGCGCACCGCGTGAATGAACGAGGCCGGAATAAAGGCGGTGGCGCCATTGTCCAGCAACCGCACGCGCAGACCGCCGCGATTCACGTCGATAATCTCGGCGCTAAAACGAGCGTCGGTGCCGGCTTTGCCTTTCAGGAAACGGGCGTACAGCCAGTCGCTGACGTCGCGCTCCGCCATCCGGTTGAGACGGCGACGTTCGGCCAGTTGCAGCGTCACTTCATCCTGCGGTTTTTCCGCCGGGGTATGCGTGATGATCGCTTTCAGCAACCGGTGGTTGACCATATCGCCGTATTTACGGATCGGCGAGGTCCAGGTGGCGTAAGCCTCCAGCCCCAGACCGAAGTGCGGGCCGGGCGCGGTGCTGATTTCCGCAAATGTCTGGAAGCGGCGAATACGGCTGTCGAGGAACTGGGTCGGCTGGGCGTCCAGTTCGCGGCGTAAAATGCAGAAGCCGTCCAGCGTCAGCAGTTGCTGAGCATCGGCCTGAATACCGTTGCTTTCCAGTACCGCTACCGCCTGATCGATGCTGACCGGGTCGAAACCGTTGTGGACGTTGTAGATGCCAAAGCCCAGTTCGTCGCGCAATACCTGTGCCGCGCAGACGTTGGCGGCGATCATCGCTTCTTCCACGATGCGGTTGGCGATACGACGCGGTTCGGTGACGATATCCAGCACCTCGCCGTTTTCACCCAGCAGGAAACGGTAGTCCGGACGGTCGCGGAAAACCAGCGCGTGGGTGGTGCGCCAGGCGCTCCGGGCCTGACACACGCGATGCAGCAGGCGGATCTGGCCGGCAATATTATCGCTTTCCGGCTGCCAGTCGCCCTGTTGCTCCAGCCAGTCGGACACCTCGTCGTACACCAGTTTGGCGCGCGACTCGATCCAGGCGGCAAAGAAGCGAATCTGGCTCAGCGCGCCGTCGGCGGCGATCGTCATACGGCAGGCCAGCACCGGGCGACGTTCGTTCGGGCGCAGCGAGCAGATGTCGTCCGACAGGTGACGCGGCAGCATCGGAATATTGAAGCCGGGCAGGTAGTTGGTGAACGCGCGCTGACGGGCGATGGCGTCCAGCTCGCTGTCGGCGCGCACGTAGGCGGTCGGATCGGCGATTGCCACGGTCATGTCCAGCGTGCCGTCGCCGTTGTCCTGCACATACAGCGCGTCATCCATATCTTCGGTACTGGCGCTGTCGATGGTGACGAAGTCCAGCCCGGTCAGGTCTTCACGTTCAAGCTGGCCGTCGTCGAGATCGGCCGCGTCTGCGTCCGGCGCAACGCGTTCCAGATTATGGCGCGACAGCGTCACCCACCAGGGCGCCAGCGGGTCGTCGCCGGTGGTAATGTACTGTGTCAGATCGGCAAAAAATCCACGGTCGCCTTTCAGCGGATGGCGGCGCATTTCCGCTACCGCCCAGTCGCCTTCTTTAAAGTCCTGCTCAACCCCGCGCGCAGGGCGGCAGGGAATGGCGTCTTTCAGCAGCGGATGGTCCGGCACGATGGACAGACGGTCGTCTTTTTTCTGCACCCGACCGACAAAACGGGTCAGGAACGGTTCCACCAGCGTTTCCGGCTCGGCGATTTCACGTTCTTTCTCGGTATGCAGCGTGGCGATGATGCGGTCGCCGTGCATCACTTTCTTCATGTGCGGCGGCGGGATGAAATAGCTCTTCTGCGCGTCGGCTTCAAGAAAACCGAATCCTTTGTCGGTGGCTTTGACGATGCCTTCCGCTCGTGGCGTCTGAGAGTGGAGTTGCTGTTTAAGCTGCGCAAGCAGCGGATTGTCTTGAAACATAGCGTCCAGAATTGCGGTTAATAGTGGCTTTAGCGGCAGACAGTTTTACGCGAATCGGCCGCTGGCGGCAAGCGTTGCTGCACATGAATAGCCTGCGCAAGGCAGGTATGGTCGGGCCAAGTCTTGGGGTGTGCTGGTGGGTTACTCGCTGTTATTGGAAGGACGATATCTTCCAATAACAAACACTGAAGCCAGTCCGATTAAATCAAGGGTGATTAACGTCCCGGCAAATACCATTTCGCCCTTCCAGGCAAAAAGAGTTGCGATCACCAAGATAGTCATAGTAATGGCAAACGCCATCCATTGACCACGTTTGTCTCTGCTCATCTCACCGTCAAGACTCTTTTCAGTAATACGATGGCGATGAGCTTGCTCCCGCTCGCTTTTTGCCATGATCCTTTCAGCACCGTCTGGTACGATGTCGTTGTATTCCCTCAACATTTCTGGAGGGGGAAGAGGCCCACGGAAGAATGTGGAAGAAACCATGGCCTTGATCTGCGGCCGATCAAGCAGACGTTCAAGAAATATCGGGTTTTCAATCAGAGTGGACTCGACTTTTTCGGCAAGTGCTCGGGCTTCTTCATTTTCCCTATTATGCGTATCAGCGCTTTGCAATGCCTGATTCGATTCCTTTTTTTCTTCCGTATGCATTCATTGCTACTCTTAGGTCGTCGCCTATGGCCTGAAAATCACTGGCCATTCTTTCAGCATCGTTTTTCTTACCGATGTCTGCCAAATAGTCTGTCGCTGGCATCAGATCTAAAATGCTGCCGGCGGCGCGAAGATACCTGCGGGTTGCCTTCAACATGTTTTATCTCCTTGGGACCACAATTATTAAACCCTTCTTTTTAATCTTACTTGAGTATGGCGTGGTTGCAAATAACGACGAAACAATCCGTTGTCGTTGGTTGCTGGCAACCAGTCATGGATGGGGGATGTATCAGCCGGGTATGAAAGAAACCACCCGGCCCGATGCATCAGGCAATGCGTTGCAGCGCTACGGCCTCACTGGGCGTAATGCGTACCGGCACCGATTTGGAGGTCGGCGTAAAGGTGTCTTCGCCGTAGCTGGACAGCGGCACCAGCGGATTGGTTTCCGGGTAGTAGGCCGCCAGATTACCGCGCGGGATATCGTAGCTGACCAGCCGGAAACCGAGGACTTTGCGTTCGACATGGTCATGCCACAGGGTTTCGATATCCACCCGGTCGCCGTCCTGCAACCCAAGCGCGGCAATATCCTCCGGGTGCATGAACAGCACGTCGCGCTGGCCGTACACGCCGCGGTAACGGTCGTCCAGTCCATAAATGGTGGTGTTGTACTGGTCGTGGGAGCGCAAGGTTTGCAGCGTGAACGGCGCGGGCGCGTCGCCGGAAACGGGCACCACGCTGTCCGGCAGCGGCGCCGCGCCGAAACGGGCGTTGCCGGTGGCGGTGTTGAAACGGTATGCCGCCGCCGCGTTGCCGAGCCAGAAGCCGCCCGGTTCGGCGCAGCGTTGATTGAAGTCGGCGAAACCCGGCAGGGTGGCGGCGATGTGATCGCGGATCAGGTTATAGTCGGCGGCCAGCGCCGGCCAGTCGAGCCGGTCACGCCCCAAAACCGCGTGGGCGATGCCGGCGACGATGGCGGTTTCCGAGCGCTGCTGATCCGACAGCGGCGGGCTGATGCCTTCCGAGGCATGCACCATGCTGAACGAGTCTTCGACGGTAACAAACTGCGGGCCGCTGGCCTGCATGTCCCGTTCGGTGCGGCCCAGCGTCGGCAGAATCAGCGTATCCTGCCGCGCGGTAATCAGGTGGCTGCGGTTGAGCTTGGTGCTGATGTGCACTGTCAGGCCGCAACGGCTTAGCGCCTGTGCGGTGCGGTCGGTATCCGGCGCGGCGGCGGCCAGGTTGCCGCCCAGCGCGATCAGGACCCGAATCTCATCACGCAGCATCGCTTCCAGCGCCTGTACGGTGTTGTGGCCGTGGCCGCGCGGCGGGGTAAAGTTGAAATGACGCGCCAGACTGTCGAGCAGCGCATCAGCGGGTTTTTCATCGATCCCCATCGTGCGGTTGCCCTGTACGTTGCTGTGACCACGCACCGGGCACAAGCCGGCGCCCGGCTTGCCGAGCTGGCTGAACAACAGTTGCAGATTGACGATTTCCCGCACCGTCGCTACCGAATGCCGGTGCTGGGTGATGCCCATCGCCCAGGTGCAGATCACCCGTTCAGACTGCTGATAAATGCCGGCGACGTAGCGGATCTGCGCTTCGCTCAACCCGGACTGCTGTACGATTTTGTCCCACGAGGTGGCGTCCACCTGTTGCAGATACGCCGCCACGCCGTCGGTGTGCTGGTCGATAAAGGCCTGATCGAACAGTCCCGCTTCGCCCGCGGCCAGCCGCTGGCGGTGGGTTTCCAGCAGCGCTTTCACCATGCCGCGTACCGCCGCCATGTCGCCGCCCAGATGGGGTTGCAGATAGGTTTCGCTGATGGTGCCGGACAACGGCGTCAGCAGTTCCAGTGGGTTCTGCGGGTTGGCGAAACGTTCCAGACCGCGCTCGCGCAAGGTGTTAAACGCCACGATATGTGCGCCGCGATCGGCGGCGTGACGCAGGCTGTGCAGCATACGCGGGTGGTTGGTGCCGGGGTTCTGGCCGAAGACGAAAATGGCGTCGGCGTGTTCGAAATCCTGTAGTCGCACCGTGCCCTTACCGACGCCGATGCTCTGTTTCAGCCCGGTGCCGCTGGCTTCATGGCACATGTTGGAGCAGTCGGGGAAATTGTTGGTGCCGACCATACGGCCGAACAACTGATACAGATAAGAGGCTTCATTACTGGCGCGGCCGGAGGTATAGAGTTCCATCTGGTCCGGGTGGTCCAGTTCACGGATATGGCGGGCGATCAGCGCGAACGCGTCATCCCAGTCGATCGGCACGTAGTGGTCGTGTTCACGGTCATAGCGCAGCGGATGGGTCAACCGGCCCTGATACTCAAGAAAATAGTCGCTCTGGCGGCGCAACGTGCTGACGCTGTGTTCGGCGAAGAACTCTGGCCCGGCGGCTTTGCGGGTGGCTTCCCAACTGACCGCTTTAGCGCCGTTTTCACAGAAGCTAAAGGTGCTGCTGTTGTCGTCGCCCCAGGCACAGCCGGGACAGTCGAATCCTTTGCTTTTATTGACCCGCATCAAATTGCGGATATTTTTCAGGGCCTGTTTGCTGTCCAGGACAAAACGGGTGGTGGCTTCGAGAGAGCCCCAGCCGCCCGCGGCGGCGCGGTATGGCTTGATGGAGGATTTGAATTTCATGATTCGCTACGCAGGTGATGATGTTTTAAGTATGTAAAAAAATCTTTAAATCTTTGCTTGCTAACCAAGAGTGTAGGCGGCGGTCGGTATGGCGTCTAATCAAAGGGAGTGATAGTGGGATAGAGGCGGTTTATCGCGGCGTCGACCCCTGACGCAGATGGCGCGGTGGTATACTGACCCGGCCCGCAATGTTGGAGAACCTGATGGACATCAAGCAACTTATCTACTTGTGCAATCTGGAAAAAGAGCGCCATTTTGGTCGTGCGGCCGAAGCCAGCTTCGTCAGCCAGCCGACGCTGTCGATGCGGTTGAAGAATCTGGAGCGGGAACTGGGGCTGTCGCTCATCAATCGGGGCAACAATTTCGAGGGGTTTACCGCCGAAGGCGAGCGGGTATTGGCCTGGGCGCGGGAAATGGTGTCGGTGTATCAGGGGCTGCGGCTGGAGGTGGCGTCGCTCACGCGCGGCACCAGCGGGTTGCTGCGTATTGGCGCGGTGCCGCAATGCAGCATGGCGCTGCCCGAATTGCTGGCGGCGGTCAGCCGTGCTTACCCGGAGATGGACTATCAGGTATCGCTGTTCAGCGCCGATCGGTTGCTGGAGGCGCTGACCGCCCACACGGTGGATGTCGGGATCGGTTTTTTCGAATTGACCACGCTGCGCGAGCTGCATTTTCAGGCGTCGTCGCTGGCGGAGCAGGGCGCGTCGCTGCTGTATCATCCGCGCCATTTTCCTGAGCTGCACAGCGACAGTCCGCTGACGCTGTCGGATCTCGCCAATGTTCCGCTGTGTCTGGCTGAACCCAGCCGTTATTTCCGTCGCTATCTGGACAGTCAGTTCCGTGAAGCGGCAATCACGCCGCGGGTACGGGTGGAAAGCGCCTCGGTGCTGCAATTGATTCAAAGCGTGTTTGTCGGGTTGGGGTGCGGCATTGTGCCCAATGGCAGCCTGTTGCCGGCGATGACGCCGGCGCTGGCCTGGCGACCGTTGACGCTAGCGCCGATGCCGCGTCATGGCGCGGTGGTGATCGCCGAAGCCGGGCGCGCCACTATGCTGGCGCAGCATTTCTTTGAGGCGGCGCAGCAATGGCTGCTGGACCGCTAACGTAACGGCGGCGATTGGCGATTTTACTGAGAAAGAAAAGACGAGAAACAGCGGAGAGTACAGCAAACCGACAGAGAGCCGCGGAACTCACCACGCGGCAATCCTGTGCCGGACCGCTGCCCGGCACAGGGCGACGAGATTAATCGTTCAGTTCCAGCTCGTTCATCGCGGCGATGCTGAAACCGCCGTCAACGTGCAGAACTTCGCCGGAGATACCGGCGGCCAGGTCGGAGCACATGAAAGCCGCGGCGTTGCCTACGTCTTCAATGGTGACCACGCGACGGATCGGGGTGACCGCTTCGCAGTGAGACAGCATTTTCTTGAAGTTCTTGATGCCGGACGCCGCCAGTGTGCGGATCGGACCGGCGGAAACCGCATTGACGCGCACGCCGTCGCGGCCCATGGCGTTGGCCATGTAGCGCACGTTGGCTTCCAGCGACGCTTTCGCCAGGCCCATCACGTTGTAGTTCGGAATGGCGCGCTCGGCACCCAGGTAGGACAGGGTCATCAGCGCGGAATTCGGGTTCAGCATGCTGCGGCAGGCTTTCGCCATCGCCACAAAGCTGTAAGCGCTGATGTCGTGAGCGACGGCGAAACCTTCGCGGGTGACGGCGTTCACGTAGTCGCCGTCCAACTGGTCGCCCGGTGCATAGGCGATGGAGTGCACGAAGCCGTCAAATTTCGGCCAGACTTTCGCCAGTTCGGCAAACAGGGCGTCAATGCTGGCATCTTCCGCAACATCACACGGTAAAACGATGCTCGAACCAAACTCTTTGGCAAACTCTTCCACACGCGGTTTCAGCTTGTCGTTCTGGTAGGTGAACGCCAGTTCGGCGCCTTCGCGGTGCATCGCCTGGGCGATACCGTATGCAATGGAGCGGTTGCTGGCAACGCCTGTTACCAGAATGCGCTTACCGTTAAGAAAACCCATGGCAGTATCCTTTGTGATCATTGTTGCTGCGATCATCGTCAATAAAAATAATTATTTACCATGATCGGTGTGAATAAACCGGGCGATTCTAGCATGTGTGTCGGCTAAAGAAGTACTCCAACCACTTATCCTGCTGTCTCCGCCCGGCTAGTCAGACGTGGCTGCTGTCGCGGCGCCAGGCGTCGGCGCTTAGTGCTTCGCCAAAGTGACTGGTGATCAAACGCTTGGTCAGGTCGTGCAGCGGCGAGGCCAGCACATCGGCGGTGCTGCCGCGCTCTACCACTTCGCCGGCCTGCATCACCAGAATCTGGTCGCTGATGTGTTTCATCATGCCCAGATGCTGGGTGACATAAATATAGGAAATGCCGTGTTTTTCCTGCAGCTCCAGCATCAGGTTGATGATCTGGGAACGCACCGACATATCCAGCGACGCCAGCACTTCATCCGCCACGATGACCTTGGGCTGCAGGATCAATGCCCGCGCCAGCCCGATACGTTGTTTCTGACCGGGCGCCAGCGCGTGCGGGTAATAGGTCGCGTGATCGGCGCGCAGGCCGACCTGTCGCAGCGCCAGGTTAATGGCTTTTTCACGCTCCTGCGGCGTCAGGTCGGTATTGAGCCGCAGCGGCAATTCCAGTAACTGGCCGATGCGCTGACGCGGGTTGAGCGAGTTGGCCGAATCCTGAAAGATCATGCGAATACGCTGGCTACGATAGTTATAGTCGCCGTATTGCAGCGGATGATCGTCGATCACCAATTCGCCGGAGGTCGGCGGGATCACGCCGGTCAGCATCTTGGCCAGCGTAGATTTACCCGAGCCGTTTTCGCCGATGATCGCCAGCGTTTGCCGCTCCCGCAACGTAAAACTCACCGATTTCACCGCTTCGACGTGCTGACGCCGGAACCAGCCGGTACGGTAGCGGAAGGTCTTGGTGAGGTTACGGGCTTCCAGCAGGGTTTCCACCATCAGGATTCCTCCATGTTGAGCGGGAAGTGGCAGGCGTACCAGTGAGTTTTCACCGGGATGAGCGGCGGCGCCGTCATGCACTCTTTTTGTGAATAAGGGCAGCGTGGCCCCAGACGGCAACCCACCGGCAGGTGCGCCAGCGATGGGATCGCCCCCGGCAGCGCGTTAAGGCGGCTTTTGTGCGGCAGCGAGCAGCCGAAGTCCGGCATGGCGCGAATCAGCGCCTGGGTGTATGGATGATGCGGCGCGCTGATCAGCTCATCGCTGACCGCGCTTTCCACCGTCTGGCCGCAGTACAACACGTTGATGCGGTCCGCCCATTTGCTCATGGTCTGCAAATCGTGACTGATCAGCAAAATGGTGGTGTTGTTGTTCTGGTTGAGCCGGGCGAGCAGGCGGAAAATCTGCGCCTGCGTGGTGGCTTCCATCGCGTTGGTCGGTTCGTCGGCGATCAGCAATCTGGGCTGATTGGCGAGCGCGATGGCGATCATCACCTTCTGGCATTCCCCTTCGGTCAGTTCGTAGGGGAAGCTGCGCATGATGTCTTTGTGATCCTTGATGCCGACGCGGTGCAGCAGCTCGATGGCGCGGCGCTTGCGCCAGTTGAAACGCTGCCACCAGCGGCCTTTGTAAGTCCAGCCGGGGATCGATTGAATCAACTGACGGCCGACGCGGGCGGAAGGATCCAGACAGGACTGCGGCTCCTGAAAGATCATCGACATGTTGTGCCGCACCAGTTTGCGTCGCTGATGGGGCGTGAGTTGCAGCATGTCCACGTCATCGAAACGAAAACGGTCGGCGGTGATACGCCAGTTTTCCTTGTTGATGCCGCAGATAGCCTTGGCGATCAGGCTCTTGCCGGAGCCGGATTCGCCCACCAGTCCGCGAATTTCTCCCTCGTTGAGGCTGATGCTGACGCGATCCACCGCTTTCACCGGGCCGTCCGGCGTGAGGAATTCAATGGTCAGATTACGAATTTCCAGTAATGCCATGGTGTTGTTCCGTCACTATTCGGTTTGAGCAAGCAGGGCGCGGCGAATGCCATCCCCCAGCAGGTTGACGATCAGCACGCTGAGCGTGATGGCCGCGCCGGGCAGCATCACCGTCCAGGGCGCGGCGTAGACCAGTTCCAGCGAATTACCCAGCAAGACGCCCCATTCGGTGGTGGGTAACTGCGCGCCCAGATTGAGAAATCCGAGCGCGGCGATATCCAGAATGGCGATGGAAAGCGCGCGGGTCACTTCGCTGACCAGCAGCGGCAGGATATTGGGCAGCACCGCGTACCAGATAATGTAGCGCGTGGAGGCGCCGTCCAGCCGGGCGGCGGTCACATACTCTTTTTCCAGTTCGTCATGCACCGCGGTATAAATCGTGCGCACCATACGCGGCAGCAGCGCCATCCACACCGCCAACATGGCGTGCGTTAACTGCGGGCCGATAAAGGCGATCACTATCATTGCCAGCAGCAGCGAAGGAATCGACAACAGCGGGTCGAGAATGTGGTTCAGCACCGCGGAACGCAGGCCGTGGGTCACCCCGGCCAGCAGGCCGAGCAGAATGCCGGCCAGCATAACGGCCAGCGTGAGCAGCAATGCCGAACCAAAGGTCGGCGCCGTGCCGCTCAACAGTCGGCTCAGCAGGTCGCGCCCCAGATCGTCGGTGCCGAGAAAAAACGACACTTCGCCATAGCGCGACCAGGAGGGCGGCAGCAACTGGTAACCGAGAAACTGCTGATCCAGCGCGTAGGGCGCCAGCGTATCGCCGAACAGGCACAGCCCCAGCAGCAACAGAAACCCGTAGAAACCGACCATCGCCATCCGGTCCTGGCGGAACACAGTCCAGGTGTCGCGCCAGCGGCTGGGAAGCTCTTTCTCGCCGTAGATGTTATCGGAGTGCATACCATTCCTTATGTTTCAGCGGGTTTGTCATGGCGCCCCAGATATCGGACAGCACGTTGATGGTGATCACCAGCGCGCCGACCACCATCACCCCGGCGGCGATCGCCGCAAAGTCCTGCTGGCGGATGGCGTTGACCAGCCAGCGGCCGATGCCCGGCCAGTTAAAGACCACTTCGGTGATCATCTCCAGCGTCAGCATGGTGGAGAATTGCAAACCCAGTTGCGGAATGATCGGCGGTAGCGCGTTGTGCAGCAGGTGGCGGCGAATCACGGTGGAACGCGGTAGTCCGCGGATAACCGCCGCTTTGATGTAGTTCTGGGTGCCGACCTCGGTGGTGCTGATGCGCATCAGTCGGATAACTTCGGTGGTGGGGCCGACCGACAGCACCAGCACCGGCAGAATCAGGTGCTGTATGGCGCTGGCGATCATCTCTTCCCGGTAGGGCGAATTGGACAGCCAGGCGTCGATCAGCGCGAAGCCGGTCACCTGCGGCACCGGGTAGAGCAGGTCGAAACGGCCGGACACCGGCAGCCAGCCCAGATGCAGCGAAAAGAACAACGTCATCAGCAGCGCCAGCCAGAACACCGGCAGCGAAAATCCCAGCAACGCCAGCGCGCTGATAATCCGATCGGCGGCCTTGTGCTGGAGTACGCCGGTGGTGATGCCAAGCGGAATACCCACCAGCAGCGACAGCGAAAACGCCAGCAGACAGAGCTCGATAGTCGCGGGCAGCACATCGCGCAGCTGTTCGCTAATCGGCTGCCCGTTGGTGCTGGAAACGCCGAAATCCCACTGCAGCAGGCTGGCGAAATAAAAGCGGTAGGCGTCGAGCAGCGCCGCGCCGCTGAGCGGCGCATGCGGGGTGTAATACATCAGACTGAAGCCGATCAGCGACAGCAGAAATAGCGTGACCAGCAACAACAACAGGCGACGAAGCGTAAAGATAATCACGGTTGTTCTCCCTGGATCGGCGCGCTGGAGGAGGGATCCACGGCGGAGCCATCCGGTTTTTCCTCATTTTTTTCCTCACTGCCGTCATCGCGATAGACGCCGGCGAAGGAGGCGTTGCCGAACGGGCTGAGCACCAGTCCTTTCATGTCGTAGCGATAGGCCTGCATCCGCAACGACGACGCCAGCGGCAGCACCGGCAACTGCTCGGCCAGAATGTGGTGCGCCACCCGATAGTACTCCATGCGCCGGGATAGTTGCTGGGAAGAGAGCGCGTCCTGCAGCACCTGATCAAAGCCGGGATCGCACCAGTGGGCGTAATTGGTCTGGGAGCGGATGGCGGCGCAGCTCAGCAGCGGCCGGAATACGCTGTCCGGGTCGTTGCTGTCGGTGGCCCAGCCCGCCAGCGTCAGGTCATGGTTCATCTCCATCAGGCGCGCTTCCTGAAAACGCCCTTCCACCGGAATGATGGTCACCCGGATTCCCACCTGCGCCAGATCGGCCTGAATCAGTTCGGCGGTTTTCACCGGACTGGGGTTGTAGGACTGCGAGGCGCTCGGCACCCACAGTTGCAGTTGCAGGTTGGCGATCCCCAGCGCTTTCAACTGCTGGCGCGCTTTCTCCGGATTGTATTCGGTGACCTGCGCTTCGTTATCGTAAGCCCAGGAGGCGCGCGGCAGGATCGAGGCGGCGGTTTCCGCGGTGCCGTAGTAGATCGACTGCATCAGACGGTCGTTGTTGATCGCCAGCGCGATGGCGTGGCGCACGCGGGAATCGTCCAGCGGCGGTTTACGCACGTTGAACGCCAGATAAGCGACGTTCATCCCCGGTCGCAGCGACAGCCGCAGGCGCGGGTCGTTGCGCAGAATGGTCAGCTGGCTGGCGGCCGGGTAGGCCAGCACGTCGCACTCGCCGGTCAACAGTTTGGACAGGCGGCCGGTGCCGCCGGAGCCGAGGTCGACCAGCACTTGTTCCATACGCGGCAGGCCGCGCCAGTAATCGTCGTTGCGTTTTAGCCGCACGTACTGCCCGTAACGGTACTCATCCAGCCGGTAAGGGCCGGTGCCCACCGGCTGACGGTCAAGCAGTTCGCGCCGGTCCTGCTGGGTTAACTGTTGGGCGTACTCCGCCGACAGGATGGGCGCATAGTGGGTAGCCAGATGCCACAGGAACGAGGCATCGGGGCTGTGCAGACGGATCTCGATGCTGTAATCGCCCAGCTTGCGGATGCTCTGTACGTTGTCCGCCAGTTGCAGACTGTCGAAATAGGGGTAGTCGCCGCCGTTGACGTCGTGGAACGGGTGTTTTTTGTCCAGCATGCGCTGGAAGCTAAACAGCACGTCATCGGCGTTCATCGTGCGGCTGGGGGTAAACCAACTGGTGCGCTGGAACGGGACATCGCGGCGCAGGGTGAACCGGTAAGTGGAGCCATTGTCGGTGACGTCCCAGTGCTGCGCCAGCTCCGGCATCAGCCGGTAGGTGTACGGATCGACGCCCAGCAGACGGTCGTAGAGCTGGGCGGCCAGCGTGTCCACCATCAGCCCGCTGCGGGCCATCTGGGGGTTGAACGTGCTGAGCACGTCATTGACGCAATAAACAAAACCGCTGTGGCGGATGGCTTGCGCCGGCGTCGGAGCGGCGGGCGGCGTTTGTGCCAGAACCGGCAGCGCCAGCCAGGCCAGCGCCAGTGCGAGAGTGTGTTTTCCGGACATACGGTGTTTTTTCAGGCAATCGGCAATATACAGAGTGTACCGCACTCTGCCATTCCGCCCAATTTCTTACGTTTATCTGCCGGTTTTTTCAGCAAACTGATGGGGTTGTCAGCAGGATTGACAACGATTCACTCACGGCACGTATTCGCTCACGGCGCGGTCGGCTTCGTGAATGCTGTAATTGTTATGTTATAACATATCAATTATGATAATGTGCGTGCCCGAGTAGCGGTCATCCCGTTTCGGGCCGTAGATCAATCATTTCTGAGCAGGAGCACGCGTATGCAACCTTTACCCGTCACGGTATTGTCCGGTTTTCTTGGCGCCGGCAAGACCACGGTGCTGAATCATATTCTGAATAATCGCCAGGGGCGTCGGGTGGCGGTGATCGTCAATGACATGAGCGAAGTGAATATCGATGCCGATTTGGTCAGCCAGGAAGTGACGCTCGATCACCGCCAGGAAAAACTGGTGTCGATGAGCAACGGCTGCATTTGCTGTACCCTGCGGGAAGATTTGCTGGTGGCGGTGCGCGAACTGGCCCGCACCGGCCGTTACGATTATCTGCTGATCGAGTCCAGCGGTATTTCCGAACCGTTGCCGGTGGCGGAGACATTTACCTTTGAAGACGAGCAGGGGCAGTGCCTGTCGGATTTCGCCCGGCTGGATACGATGGTGACGGTGGTGGATGGCGCCGGTTTCCTGTCGCAGTATCAGGCGGCGGAAAGTCTGCAATCGATGGGGCAGAGCCTCGGCGAGGATGATATCCGCAGCGTGACCGACCTGCTGATTGAACAGATTGAGTTTTGCGATGTGCTGCTGGTGAGCAAAACCGATGAAATGACCGATAGCCAGCGTGATGAAGTGGTGGCGATTCTGCATACCCTGAATCCGTCGGCGCGTATTCTGCCGATCGCGCACGGCCAGGTGCCGCTGGACGAGGTGCTCAATACCGGGCGTTTCGATATGCAAACCGCGGCCACGGCGCCGGGCTGGCTGCAGGAATTGCACGGCACCCATACGCCGGAAACCGAACATTACGGCATCGGCAACTTTGTATATCAGGCGCGGCGGCCGTTTCATCCGCAGCGTTTCCATGATTTTCTGAGCAAGGATGAATGGGGGCCGGGCCGTCTGCTGCGTTCCAAAGGGTTCTTCTGGCTGGCGACCCGCCCGTTTCAGGCCGGTTCCTGGCATCAGGCCGGGGGCATTTTGCGCTACGGGCTGGCGGGCATGTTCTGGAAGGCGATTGCGCCGGAACGCTGGCCGCAGGATGAAGAAACGCGAGCGGCTATCAGGAATAAGTGGCAGGAACCGTTTGGCGATATGCGTCAGGAGATTGTGTTTATCGGTCAGCATCTGGATCAGGCGTGGATCGCCGCGCAGTTGGATGGCTGTCTGCTAACGGATGATGAATTGCTGGACGGCGTAGACAGCTGGCTGGAATTAGACGATCCGTTTGAGGCGTGGTAACCGCCGCGACGTTGTCCTGCCGAACACGGTGATCGCAGGCGCCTGACCGTGCGCGCCTGCGATCAGACAGGTTTGGCTTACGGGCTATTTCTGCGGTCGGTTGCCCGGGGCGCCGATAAGCGGAAGCGCCGCCAGCATGTTTTTCATCGCCAGCGCATCCCACGGCAAATGCTCCGTAATGCCAAGCCCGACGATGTCGGCTATTTGCGCCACCTCGCCAAGCAGGCGAACAACCTGTTCGATGGTCATTGCGCCCTGCGAGATGCCGTCAAACGTCCCGGCGGGTGTGTCGGGATTGGCAAACAGCAGGGCGCGAAACACCGCGGGGTCCAGCACGTCAAGGTCCAGGTGGACGGCAAGATGTTTTGCGCCGGTGGCGGCGAACCAGTCCATAACGGGCTGGCTGCTCTCCGCCAGCTGTGCCGGACCGGCATGTTTTAGCCCCAAACGCGTGATAAACGCCGTTTCCACATCCAGCGTTGGCTGAAGACCGGCGAACATGACGTTTTCAGGTTTAAGCGGCCGCTTAACCGCGTGGACAAAATCCTTGTCGCCTTCACCGAGCAGGTTGCCGAGCACCATGGCGTGGGCGTGTTCGAACGCTTTCGGGGTCATGACATCAGGGTGCGCGTCAAGCCACAGCACCGCCAGATCGCCGTCATAGCGTTCGTTGAGATAGGCGAATGGCGCCAGATCCACCAGACAATCGCCGCCCAACACCACGATGCGATCGGGACGGTGTTGGTCGATGGTTTTCCTCGCCCGGCGCAGTTGTTCAAGCAATACGCCGCGCCCGCGGATGCCGTCTTCCAGCGCCAGCGGGGTATCATGCGGTGGCGCGACGTCTACTGTTTCAACCGGTCCCGTAGGATCCGGCGCCAGCCATGACAGCAACTGTGCGCCGAAGTAATAGGGCGGATTGTTGCCGCCCTGCCATTGGGGGAAGAGTAAGCGAAGCGTATTTGCATGGTTGATAGGCATGGCGTGGTTGACAGACAGGGTGTAGTTGACAGACAGGGTGTAGTTGACAGACAAGGTGTGGTGACTCCGATTAGCACGCCAGTATTGAACGGCGCGGGAGAAGGGAGCGGTGGCATTGACGCATGCCCGCCGCGGTTGATGGCGCTGATTATCGCCATCAATCACGTCCGGCGCTTTGCTGTGCCGGCCAAACGCTGTGCCGGGGGCGTCAGATTGTCCGCATCCGGCGCGGTTTATGTCCGCTTAAGCACGTCCTGCGCGGACACGCCGAAAGCGCGCCGGAAGGCGCGGCTGAAGTGGGACAGATTGCTAAAGCCAAAACTCAGGGCGGCATCGCTGACGGTACGGAATTGACGGTGCCGGAGGGCGTCATGGCAGGCGGCGAGCCGTTGTTGCCACAGCCAGCGCATCACCGTGGTGCCTTCTTTGGCGAAAAGGCGGTTCAGCGTACGCGGCGAGACGTGCACCGCCTGCGCGATAACCTCGGGCGTGAGTGCGCGATTATCGAGATTGGCCAGCAAAAACGTCTGCGCCCGCCTCAACAGCTCGGTTTGATGCGAGTCGTGCGGTTCCCTGCCGCGGCCGTGCGCGGCTTCGAACGCGGTGTCCAGCACATCCAGTATGGAACCGATGAGCCTATCGCCGATCACGCCGGACAAGGGCGCCGCCTGCCAGGCTTCTTTGACCAGCGAACCGGCGAGCTTTCCCAGCGGCGAGTGGCCGTCCAGCGTCATGTTCAGCAGCCGATCCGGGTTCTGAATATGCGATAGCACCAATCCGCGGGGAAAGGAAAAGACGATCTGGTCATCACCCTGAGGATACTGGCAGACATACGGTCTGGCGCCGTCGAACAGCACGATATCCCCGGGGCGCTGCCGTGATTGCCTCGCATGTTGGGTCACGTAGGCTTCAGCACACAATGAAAAGGCGATAAAAAAATCGTCGGTGTTTTCCTTTCCCCGCTTTCCCTCGTACGCAATCGGCTGGGAACAGATTCGGGTGACCGCTGCGCCGCCCAGCGGTTTGACGCCGAGCCGGCCGTCAAAACTCGCGTTGGTCAACTGCTGATTGCAGGTGGGGCCAAACACCGAAGACGTCACTTCCCGCCAATAGGCAAAGCGATCCTTCTCTTGCAGGTGGTGTGTAGAAAATAGCCTTTCCATGTCATTCACTGTCATTGATGGCATGTTTCTTTAACAAGCCGCGAAACTGGTGGTAGGTCACCCCCAATAGTTCGGCCGCTTTGCGCTGGTTAAAGCGAGCCTGCGCCAGCGCCTGCTGCACCAGTTGCCGTTCCTGATCATGCTGCCAGCCGCGCAGGTCCAGCGGCAGCGCCGGGAGCGACGCCGATGCGGCGGTTTCCTTTTCGGGTATGAATGCCGCCAGCGGCTTGAACGGGTTGAGGATGATGCGATCCACCGGATCGCGGCTGTCGCCGTGCCGGTACAGCGAGCGCTCCACCACAT
This sequence comes from Dickeya sp. Secpp 1600, assembly GCF_003049805.1. Taxonomy (NCBI): domain Bacteria; kingdom Pseudomonadati; phylum Pseudomonadota; class Gammaproteobacteria; order Enterobacterales; family Pectobacteriaceae; genus Dickeya; species Dickeya sp. Secpp 1600. The sequence continues at coordinate 2,978,437 of NZ_CP023484.1, read as the reverse complement.
TTTTCAGCTCGCGGATGTTGCCCGGCCAGGCGTAATCCAGCAGCGTGCGCTCCGCCTGCGGGCTGAAACCCGGAAACAGCGGCAGCCCCAATTCCCGGCACATCTGTACCGCGAAATGCTGCGCCAGCAGCATGATGTCCTGCTGGCGCTGGCGCAGCGGCGGCAGATGAACCACGTCGAACGCCAGCCGGTCCAGCAGGTCGGCGCGGAATTTCCCCTGTGCGGCCAGCGCGGGCAGGTCTTCGTTGGTGGCGCACACTAGCCGCACGTCCACCTGCAGCGACTGTCCGCCGCCCACGCGCTCCAGCACGCCGTATTCGATCACCCGCAACAGCTTTTCCTGCACCAGCATCGGCGCGGTGGCCAGTTCATCCAGAAACAGCGTGCCGCCGTCGGCGCGCTCAAAACGGCCCAGATGTCGCTTTTGCGCGCCGGTAAAGGCGCCGGCTTCATGGCCGAACAGTTCGGAGTCCAGCAGGTTTTCGTTCAGTGCCGCGCAGTTGAGCGAAATGAACGGCCCCTGCCAGCGCGGCGACAGGTAATGCAGGCGGCTGGCGATCAGTTCCTTACCGGTCCCCCGTTCGCCAATCACCAGCACCGGTTTGCTGAGCTGCGCCAGTTGCGACACCTGCTCCAGCACTTCCAGAAAACTGTTGGCTTCGCCCAGTAACGACTCTTGCTCATGCGCCATGACATTGCCTTGTATTTTTCACCACTTGTTAGTTAATTTGACCATAGCAAAGATAGCGCACGCTGTATACGCCGGTCGTTAATACGTTATTTATCAATGAATTATTTGATAAGGAAAAGTTGGCACGGCATTTGATTATGTCAGTGTGTCATCAGGCAACGGCTGATGGAGATAACGAACCGGGCGTCGCAGACGCCGGAAATCACTGAGGAGTAGAGTATGGGTATTTTTTCCCGTTTTGCCGACATCGTGAACGCCAATATCAATGCCTTGCTGGATAAAGCCGAGGACCCGCAGAAGCTGGTGCGGCTGATGATTCAGGAAATGGAAGATACACTGGTTGAAGTGCGTTCCACCTCCGCCCGGGCGCTGGCGGAAAAGAAACAGCTGGCCCGCCGCATTGAGCAGGCTCGTGGTCAGCAGGACGAGTGGCAGGAAAAAGCGGAACTGGCGCTGCGCCGCGAGCGTGAGGAACTGGCGCGCGCCGCGCTGGTGGAAAAACAGAAATTGACGGAACTGGTAGCGGTACTGGAACAGGAAGCGGCGGCGGTGGACGAAACGCTGGAACGCCTGAAACGGGAAATCGGCGAGCTGGAGAATAAGCTGACCGAAACCCGCGCTCGCCAGCAGGCGCTAACGCTGCGTCATCAGGCCGCCAGTTCATCCCGCGATATCCGCCGCCAGCTCGACAGCGGTAAACTGGATGAAGCGATGGCTCGCTTTGAACAGTTCGAACGCCGTATCGATACGCTGGAAGCCGAAGCGGAAAGCGTGGGTCTGGGCAAACAAAAATCGCTGGATCAGCAGTTTGCCGATTTGAAGGTCAGCGATGAGATCGATGCGCAACTGGCGGCGCTGAAAGCCAAAGTAAAACCGGCGGAGTAATCGCCACCGGCTGCCGCTGCGGCGGCAGCCTTGCCGCATTACCATAATAATTAAGGAGAAAAAATGGGTGCTCTGGTAATGACAATGATTCCGCTGACGGTGTTTCTGCTGTTTGTGGCGCCGCTGTGGCTGTGGCTGCACTACAGCCAGCGCCGCAACCGTGCGCCGCAATGGGATCCGGCTGAACAGCAGCGGCTGACCCGGTTAACGGAAGATGCACAGCGTATGCGCGAGCGGATTGACGCGCTGGAACAGATTCTGGATGCGGAGCATCCCAACTGGAGGCAATCCTGATGAACACCCGTTTTGAGCGAAAACTCTATCGTTTGCCGGAAGAGGGCATGATCAAAGGCGTATGCGCCGGGCTGGCGCGTTATTTTGATGTGCCGGTAAAGCTGGTGCGCCTCATCGCCGTGCTGTCGATTTTCTTCGGTCTGTTTCTGATTACCGTGGTGGCCTACATTATTCTCAGCTTCGTGCTGGACCCGGCGCCGCCGGAGGAATATCAGCCCGCCGACGCCGGCGTTTCGCCGAACACGCTGCTGGATCAGGCGGATGCGATACTGAGCGCCAGCGAGCAGCGGTTGCGTAGCATTGAACGCTATATCACGTCGGACACGTACGGCCTGCGCAGCAAGTTCCGTCAGCTATAATCGCCACGCCGGCCGACGGCTGGCCTATCTCTTCTGCGGGATTCGGCGCCCATCGAATCCCGTACATGATGTTGTCGTTTTTCATGTTGTCGTTTTTCGTTTTTTTGCGGCGGTCGCACCATAATGCGGTTATCGTCTGGCAGGACAATGAACAGGAGCGTCATGGCTTATTCCCTTCCTTTCAACCGGTTACAGAACGAATTCAACGCGCTGGTCAATCGCAGCGCCGATCGCCATCTGCGGCTGGCGGTCACCGGCCTGAGCCGCAGCGGCAAAACGGCGTTTATTACGTCGCTGGTCAATCAATTGCTCAACGCCCAGCATGGCGCGCGGTTGCCGTTGTTTTCGGTAGCGCGCGAAAACCGGCTGCTGGGCGCCAGGCGCATTCCACAACGGGATCTGGGCATTCCCCGATTTGCGTATGACGAAGGCATGGCGTCGCTGTACGGCGTGCCGCCCGCCTGGCCGACGCCGACCCGCGGCGTCAGCGAAATCAGGCTGGCACTGCGTTACCGTTCTCGCGACAGCCTGCTGCGCCACTTCCGCGATACCGCCACGCTCTATCTGGAAATCGTCGATTATCCCGGCGAATGGTTGCTGGATCTGCCGCTGCTGGAGCAGAGTTACGCCGACTGGTCGCGCCAGATGTCCACTATGTTGCAGGGCGATCGGCTCAATTGGGCGCAACCCTGGCTGGCGATGTGCGAAGGGCTCGACCCGCTGGCGCCGGCGGATGAGAACCGACTGGCGGCGATCGCCCGGGCATACACCGACTACCTGCTGCGCTGCAAACAGGAAGGTCTGCATTTCATTCAGCCGGGGCGCTTTGTGCTGCCGGGCGATCTGGCCGGCGCGCCGGTATTGCAGTTCTTTCCCTGGCCGTGGCCTGACGACCGGCTGGACGCCGCGCTGACGCAGGCCGGCGATCACACCCTGATCGGCATGCTGCGTCAGCGGTTTGATTACTACTGCCAGCATGTGGTGCGCGAATTCTACCGCCAGCATTTTGTGCGCTTCGACCGGCAAATCGTGCTGGTGGACTGCCTGCAACCGCTAAACCACGGCGTACAGTCGTTTAACGATATGCGGCTGGCGCTGACCCAACTGATGCAGAGCTTTCACTACGGCAAGCGCACGTTATTGCGTCGGCTGTTTTCGCCCTGCATCGACCGGCTGATGTTCGCCGCCAGCCAGTCCGACCATATCACCGCCGATCAGCACGCCAATCTGGTGTCGTTGCTACAGCAACTGGTGCAGGAAGCCTGGCGTAATGCGGCGTTCGAGGGGATTGAGATCGACTGTGCGGGGATTGCTTCGGTGCAGGCGACGCAAAGCGGCGTGGTGTCGCATCAGGGGCAGTCGCTGCCGGCTCTGCGCGGCAACCGGCTGGCGGACGGCGAGCCGGTCACCGTGTATCCCGGCGATGTACCGTCACGGCTGCCGGAACCGTCCTTCTGGCGCGAGCAGGGATTTCACTTTGAACCGTTTCGGCCGCTGGAAATGCAGACGGACGCGCCGTTGCCGCATATCCGCCTGGATACGGTGATGGAATTTTTACTGGGAGACAAATTGCGATGAATGAACCGTTGAAACCCCGCATCACCTTCGACAATACGCCGGTGGCGCCGGCCGATGCGCCGCTGCGGCCGTCGGTCGCCTTTGCCGGCGGCGAGGCGCAACGTTTTATTCCGGCGGCAACGGCCGACGACGACGAACCGGATGACGGCGAGAGCGCCGAGCAGGTGGTCAGCGACGCGTTGCGCCCGCGCCGAAGCCTGTGGCGGAGGATGCTGGGTCTGGGCGTGGCGCTGTTTGGCCTTAGCGCGCTGGCGCAGGGCGGGCGTTCGCTGTATCAGGCCTGGATGAGTCAGGACTGGATTGCGCTCGGCGGCGTGGCGGCGGGCACCCTGATTGTCGCCGCCGGCGTCGGAGCGTTGGCGGTCGAGTGGCGCCGGTTGTATCGGTTGCGCCAGCGGGCGGAAACGCGCGACCGGGCGCGGGAATTGCTCAACAGTCATGGTACGGGCAGCGCCCGCGCCTTCTGTGAGAATCTGGCCCGTCAGGCCGGGTTGGATGTCGGACATCCGGCGCTGCAACGCTGGCAGGCGTCGCTGCACGATACTCACAACGATCGTGAAGTCACCGAGTTGTACGCTCATATGGTGCAACCGGTGCTGGACGCCCGGGCGCGCCGCGAGATCAGCCGCTCCGCCGCCGAGTCGGCGCTGATGATTGCCGTCAGCCCGCTGGCGCTGGTAGACATGGCGTTCATCGCCTGGCGCAATCTGCGGCTGGTCAATCGCATTGCGCGGTTGTACGGCATCGAACTGGGCTATTTCAGCCGTATTCGCCTGTTCCGGCTGGTGCTGCTGAATGTGGCGTTTGCCGGCGCCAGCGAGCTGGTGCGGGAAATCGGTATGGACTGGATGTCTCAGGATTTGGCGGCGCGGCTGTCGGCGCGCGCGGCGCAAGGGCTGGGCGCCGGTCTACTGACCGCGCGGCTGGGGATTCGCGCTATGGAGCTGTGTCGCCCGCTGCCGTGGCTGGATGACAAACCCCGGCTGGGGGATTTCCGGCGTGAGCTGATTGGCCGGATTCGGGTGAAAACGCCGTCATCGTCGTCTGGGGAGTAATGCCCGGCGCTTGGCATAAAAGCACCTCCACAGGTTGTGCGTTATGTAACCAGTCATATCGCCCGTCGATCGCCATCACACTGCGGATGGCGATAACATCTGGATAACATTCGTAAAGCCCCGATGCAGGATATTGCCGCCCGGTTGCACTTTAATATCCTGCAAATAATGTTATCGACAAACAATAACAAATGATAATTATTGCCGCTATGGTTTGCCAGAACGTTTACCAACGACAACCGACCATCAATCAGGGGCAATACCATGGACTCGACTTTCAGTGCGCGCAACGCGCCGACGGTTTACGACGTCAATCATCCTCTTCCTCTTCACTCGCTGGCGACGCGTATTGATGCCTTACCCTCATCGTGGGGATTGTGGCGTTTCATCATCCTGCTGTCGCTGGGCGGCTTCTTTGAACTTTACGACCTGTTTCAGACGGCTTACATCAGCACCGGGCTGATTGGGGAGAAGATTTTCCACACCGGAAAGGAGGGATTGTTCGGCGTGTCGGATCAGGCTACGTTTGCGTCCGCCACCTTTTTCGGCCTGTTTATCGGCGCCAGCCTGCTAGCGCCGCAGGCGGATCGACTCGGGCGTCGCGCCGCTTTCATGTTTGCGCTGGCGTGGTATGGCGCGTTCTCGCTGTTGATGGCGTTCCAGACGCAGGCGGAATGGGTGATCCTCTGCCGCTTTCTGGTGGGGATTGGTTTGGGGGTAGAGCTGGTGACCATCGATACCTATCTATCCGAATGGGCGCCGACCCACCTGCGTAGCCAGGCGTTTGCGCTGGCATTCTTCATGCAGTTCCTGTCGGTGCCGACGGTGGCGCTGATGTCCTGGTGGCTGGTGCCGCAGACGTTCTGGGGGCTATCCGGCTGGCGTTATGTGGTGATCATCGGCGCGGTATGCTCGCTGGTGGTGTGGCTGCTGCGCCGTAATCTGGTGGAGTCGGCGCGTTGGCTGGCATCGCGCGGACGCTACCGGGAAGCGGAAAAGGTGATGACCGCGATGGAGCACCGCTGCGGCGTACCGCCGGGTAAGGCGCTGGAGCCGCAGACGAAGATTACGCTGCCGTCGCGCGGTCGATTTCTTGATATCTGGTCAGTGCGCTATCGCCGCCGCACCCTGATGCTGGTGGTCATGAATATCTTTCAGGCTATCGGGTTCTTCGGTTTTGGCAACTGGCTGCCGGCGCTGCTGGCGGGACGGGGCGCGACCGTGACCCACAGCCTGCTGTACGCGTTTTTCATTACGCTGGCCTACCCGCTGGGGTCGCTGCTGTGCAGTTGGTACGCCGGCAAACTCGAAAACAAGTGGCAAATCGTGTTGTCGTCGCTGATGACGGTGGTGTGCGGCACGCTGTTTGCCTTTCAGACGCAACCGCTGTGGTTGATTGTCTGTGGTTTTCTGATCACCTATTCCAACGCCTGGCTGACCATCAGCTATCACGCCTATCAGACCGAGGTTTTCCCCACGGCGATCCGCGCCCGCGGCGTGGGTTTCTGTTACTCCTTCAGCCGCCTGTCCACGGCGCTCAGCAGTATCGTCATCGGTTTGATTCTGCAACATTACGACACCAGCGGCGTGCTGGCGTTCATCATCATCAGCATGTTGACCGTGGTGGTGACGGTCGGTGTGTTCGGTCCGCGGACCCGCGGCGTCCGGCTGGAAAATATCTGATATCGGGGGAAAATGCTGTTCCTGCAGCCATAAAATGAATGGGTTGCGGCTTAAAAACAGCGGGGGTTTTGATATAGCCCGCATTCCGCTGCCACGAAGCATGCTTATCTATAAGTAGGTATAAAACCTAAGCAGGGATAAACCCAGGCAGGGATAACCCGGTGGGTGAATCGCGGCCAGATCGCTCAGGCGATGACCGATACTGCCGATAACCAGAAGATGGATGTTCTTTTTTTTCCTCTGGCTGGAAGGATACTTATGATGCTTCGTGGCAACAAACTCCTGTTGGCTGGCGCGCTCGGTGCGCTGGTGACGGCAGGTTCCGCTCAGGCGCAGTGGATCATGACGCCGACTGACGCCCAGCGCTTCGCTCAGGCCAGCTTTCCTGAATACCTCGACGGCTTGACGCTCAGCAACGATACCGACGTGGCGGCGGATATTCAGCGCAACCTCAACTGGCTGGACAAGGCTTTTCAGAAGCGGGGATTTACCACCCAGCAACTGGCCAATGGCGCGCACCCGATGCTGTATGCCGAGCTGGGGCCGATGCAACCCAACCGCCCGACCGTGCTGTTCCTGATGCACTTTGATGGTCAGTCGGCCAGCGCGTCCGAATGGAGTACCGACCCCTGGAAACCGACGCTGAAAATCAAGGATTCACGCGGTATCTGGGTGCCGCAACCCAACGAACGGCTGATGCAGCCGGGGCTGGATCCGGAATGGCGCGTGTTCGGGCGTTCGGCCTCTGACGGCAAAGGGGTCATCTCCCTGTTCCTGACCGCGGTGGATGCGCTGAAAAGCGCCAATACCGCCACCACGGTGAATATCAAGGTGCTGCTCGATTCGGAAGAGGAGCGCGGTTCGCCGCACCTGGCCGCGGTGGTCAATCAGAACGCCGCCCGGCTGAAAAATGACGGCGTGGTGATTTTTAACGGCGCAGTGAACACCAATAATGTGCCGGTGCTCACGTTTGGCTATCGCGGGTCGATACAGGTGGACATGACGGTGTTCGGTCCCGACCCGGCGGCCCACAGCGGCGCGTTCGGCAATGTGATCGTCAATCCGGTGCAACAGCTGGCGAGCCTGCTGGCTGGAATCAAAGACGCCAATGGTCGGGTGACGTTGCCGGGGTTTTATGACCGAGTCAAAATCTCCGATGACGAACGCAAACAGCTGGCCGCGCAGGCGCCGCAGCCGGGCACCATCGAAAGCCGCTACGGGGTGACCCAACTGGAAAAAATGGCGCCCAACCCGGTGGAAGCGGTGCAGTATCCGTCGCTGGACGTCATCGGTCTGAAGGCGGGCGATACCGGCCGCAAAGCCATCTACGCCATTCCGTCGACCGCGACCGCCAGCATCAACATTCGTACGGTGCCGGAAACCTCGCCCGATTACCTGTATGACCTGCTGAAAAGGTATGTAACCGCCAACGGTTTCTATATCGTGCGTTCCGACTCGCCCTCGCTGCAGGAGCGTAATCACAACCCCAAACTGATTTCGATGAGCATGATGACGTCGTCCGGTAGTTCGTTTGCCGTGCGTACGCAACTGGCGTCGCCGTTGGCGAAATGGGCGCAGGCCGGCGTGAAAGCGCCGCTTAAAGGCGATCCAGAGAAGAATCGTATGCTGGGGGTGTCGCCGCCGATCAACGGTGCGCTGGCCGCGCTGAAAAGCGCCTTTGCCGTGGTGTCGCTGGTGAATGCGGATAATAACGCCTACAGCAGCGACGAAAATATGCGCATCGGCAACTACATCGACGGTATCCGCATTATGGTGTCGATGATGACCACGCCGTTCCCGGAAGAGGAAAAAACCAAGTAAATTCGCTTTTCGGTTGCCGGGGTGTCAACTTTTGCTGACACCCCACTTCATCCGGTGGCGGTGAAAGGGTATGATGCAGCTCTCGTCCCTGCCGCACCTGATGAAGAAGGTTTTATTGATGCGTCTGGAAGTATTTTGTGAAGACCGGATTGGTCTGACTCGTGAGCTGCTCGATCTGCTGGTGCTGCGACATATCGACCTGCGCGGTATCGAAATTGATCCGACGGGTCGGATCTACCTCAATTTTACCACCCTCGGTTTTGATGCGTTCCGTGAGCTGATGACGGAGATTCGCCGCATTCCGGGCGTCAGCGATGTACGCACCGTGGCGTTTATGCCGTCCGAGCGGGAGCATCGGGCGCTGAACGCGCTGCTGGAATCGATGCCGGAGCCGGTGTTGTCGTTCGATCTCAAAGGCAAAGTGGAATTGGTCAACGCCGCCGCGCTCAGCCTGTTTGAGCTGACGCAGGAAAAAGCCCGCGTCCTTAACGTCAGCCAGTTGCTGAACGATTACCACTTTTCCCGCTGGCAGGAGCAGGGCGGCCAGCCGGAAACCACCCGTGTGGTGATCCGCGGGCAGGATTTTCTGCAGGAAGTGACGCCGGTTCATCTGGAAGACGATAAAGGCAAATCTACCGTCGCCGGCGCGCTGGTGACATTGAAGTCGGCAGCGCGCATGGGCCGTCAGTTACAGGACACGCCAGTCAACGACGAACGGGAATTCGACCATATTGTGGCGGTCAGCCCGCGTATGCGTCAGGTGGTGGAGCAGGCGCGCAAGCTGGCGATGCTGGACGCGCCGTTGCTGCTGGTGGGGGAAACCGGCACCGGCAAGGACATGCTGGCCCGCGCCTGTCATTTGCGCAGCCGCCGCGGCAAGCAGCCGTTTCTGGCGCTCAACTGCGCCGCACTGCCGGATGACGTGATGGAAAGCGAGCTTTACGGCCACGCGCCGGGCGCCTATCCCAACGCGCTGGAAGGCAAGAAAGGCTTTTTCGAGCAGGCTAACGGCGGTTCGGTACTGTTGGACGAAGTCGGCGAAATGTCGCCGCAGATGCAAACCAAACTGCTGCGTTTTCTCAATGACGGCACGTTCCGCCGGGTGGGTGAAGAACACGAGGTGCACGTGGATGTGCGCGTGATCTGCGCCACGCAGAAAAACATGCAGGATCTGGTGCAGCGCGGTCTGTTTCGGGAAGATCTCTATTACCGCCTGAACGTGCTGACGTTGCAACTGCCGCCGCTGCGCGAGTGCCCGGCGGATGTAATGCCGCTGGTGGAGCTGTTCGTGGCCCGTTTTGCCGATGAGCAGGGGATCGCGCGTCCCCACATCGCGCAGGAAGTGCGTAACCTGTTGCCCCAATACGGCTGGCCGGGTAACGTGCGTCAGCTGAAAAACACCATCTATCGGGCGCTGGCGCAACTGGAAGGGGACGAACTACGCCTACGCGATATCGACCTGCCTGCCTTCCAGCCGGAAATCGTCCACAACGACGATTTGCTGGAAGGGTCGCTGGATGACATCAGCAAACGGTTTGAACGCTCAGTATTGACCCGCCTTTATCAGACCTACCCCAGCACCCGCAAGCTGGCCAAACGGCTCGGCGTGTCTCATACCGCCATCGCCAATAAATTGCGGGAATATGGCCTGAGCAGCCGCAAGGGTGGGGATGAGGACGAGTAATTCTGATGAAAGTGAAAAAGCGGATGGTGTGCCATCCGTTTTTTACTACTGTATTAGTTCATACTTGGGCTGGCAGTGTTATGAGGTGAATAATGGTAAAAATTGGCTGTTTGGTTTGAGCGAGGAGCGGATGTTCATACGAGCCGCCATAACGCTTATGGACTGTAGCATCATTAATTTTCCAGAACGACGAGATATCATTTCCGCAACTGGAGAACCATTTCTATACAGTCACAAACTGACGGTTAATATTCAGTGTGCTTGCTGAGATTACTAAATGCTTAAAGGAATTTATATTTTTGCCGATAAGTATTTTCATCAAATGAAAAGTGACCATGGAACAAAAATACGGAAAAATATTATTTAAGGCGCAATGGAAACATAATGAACTGGTTGTGAAAATGGCATTTCAGTAAGTAAGGAAATAGTAATGAAGAAATTAATTGAGCTTGGTTTTATTTTGATTTTCGCATTTTTCATTTCAGGATGCAATACGCTTTTGAAACCTAATAAATTATATCGCTCTGATATTCACAAAAAAATTTATAACGAAGATAAACGTGTTTTTTTCGATTATAAAAATTATTCTGGGCCGATCCTTGCGGTAGGGTATGATAAGAGTACTGGGCTCGTGATGGAGGTTGGTCAAGGATGGCATTGGATTGGACGAACAGGTTGGGTAACGAAAGAAAACTATAGTACAAAAATGCTGCCTTTCATTAAATTCCTGGAATGGTGTGGCTCACCAAAAAAAGAGCAGGAATCACTGAGGTTAAAATATAATAGTGAAGATGTTATCAAAGATGCTGATGTTGAATTCCGCTACTTCAATGATGGTTCGCCTGCATTTGTTGACCTCGCATATTCACGTACGTCGACTTTAGAAAATATGCTGTTTGACCGTAGTTCAGACTACTACACTATGAAGGATGTTAATAATATGGTAAAGATGGTTAATGATACTTTAGAAATTAAATGAGACCATGAGTGAGGATATTTAAGCTTATCTCAGGTGACTCGGTAAATTAAGTATAACCAACACCATGTTAATTAACAGCTTGTGAAGTCGTTCGGAAAAGCCATTCTTCGGGGAGGTTTTTCACGTTTTAGTCCGTCAATAAGCCGATTGCCCCGTGGGCGGCAATCGCTGCGTAGAATATAGCGTATGGTGTGCAGGCACGCTATGGCGTATCAGGTCGGGCCGATGGTAAAATCAACGCAAGTTTTCGTCGCTACGGTTTCCCACGGACGCAGGCTGATTTAGCGATCCCTGCCTTGGGCTTGGCGTATGTCCCTGTAGAGCTGTTGCTTATGATTTAGAGCGTGGTGTACTTATCAGGGCCTTGAGGGATTATTCATTTATTACCTTCATCGCAATGTGTCACCCGCGCTGAGAATAGTTATTGAAACATTGAAAATTGATGGATGACGAAGGGTATTATCGCCATTCATTGAGACGTTGTAATCTGAGTCATGTCCGTTCCTGGCACACAGCGGACCTCTAATTAGGCATAGCTCAGAGCAGTAAAAATGTCAGGTCAGGTATGCGTCAATACCGATAAAGTCAATGAACCAGCACATCCCCCGGAATCAGCGAATACAAGGCCGCCGTTACCGGCTGGTCGCGAATAATAATCCGGTTGCGCAGCAATCCTTCGAAATGCGCGCCCACTTTTTCCGCCACCCGGCGGCTGGCGTGGTTTTCTTCCGCCGCGACGATTTCCAGCCGGGTCAGCCCTAGCGTGCCGAAACCGAACGGCACGATTTCCCGCACCGCTTCGGGAATCAATCCTTGCCCCTGTGCCGACTGGCGTACCCAGTAGCCGACATTACCGAGGCGATAGGCTTTGTTGATGCTGTTGATGGCGATGGTGCCGAGCAGGCGCCCGGCGGTGCGGTCGGTGATAGCTAGATCAAACGCCTCGCCCTCGTGGCGTTGCTGTTCGCAACAGGCTATCCAGTCCTGCGCCATCGGCAGATCGTAATCGGACATGCACCAGGGCAGCCAGCGCCCTACGGTTTCCTGCGATTCATGTATGGCGTCAAGCAGCGCGGCGGCATCGGAGGGGACAAACGGGCGCAGGCACAGGCGGGCGGTCAGTAACGGAAACATATCTCCTCCAAAAGCGACAATGGCAGATACAGGATGATACAAATGATAATGCAACAGTTTTCCGCCTCACGCTATTGTCATGATGGCTCGCCTGAATAACGAGGGAGGACAGGGTGGTGCGTTTGAACAACTGGCTACGGATAACGGTTGGCGGGCTGGCGCTGTGCGCCGTACTGGCGGCGGCGATCGCCATCGCCGTGTGGATGCTGTTGCGTCAGAGTTTGCCCCAGTTGGATGGCGAGCTGGGCGTGCTGGGGCTACATACGCCGGTGACGGTGGAGCGAGACGACGCCGGCGTGCCGATCATCCGGGCTGGCGACCGTCTGTCCGCCGCGTTCGCGCTGGGTTTTGTCCATGCGCAGGATCGCTTTTTCCAGATGGATTTGCTCCGGCGCAGCGCGTCAGGGGAACTGGCGGCGTTAGTCGGCGCGGCGGCGTTGCCGCTGGACCGCCAGCACCGGCTGTTTTTGCTGCGTCGGCTGGTTTCCGGACGCTGGCAACAACTGCCCGTCGACCAGCAGCAGATCCTGCGTAGCTATGCCGACGGCGTGAATGCCGGGTTGCATAGCCTGAAAACACGGCCGTTCGAATACTGGCTGCTGCGTGTTGAACCGCAAGTCTGGCTGCCGGAAGACACCCTGCTGACGATTGCCGCGATGTATTTTGATCTGCAGGATAATCAGTTCGGCCGCGAATACGCCCGCGGCTGGATTGCCAGCCAGAGCACGCCGGAGCAGGCCGACTTTCTGTTGCCGGACGCCAGCGTGTGGGATGCGCCGTTGGTGGGGCAATTGCCGCCAGCGCCGGCGTTGCCTGCCGCGCCGCCTGAGTGGTGGGGGCAGCAGAACAGTGCGGCGTTTGCTCCCGGCGGCGCCGACGAACAAGCTAAAGGCAGCAACGGTTGGCTGGTGCGTACGCCGGAGCGAGCGATACTGGCGAACGACATGCATCTTGGGTTGCGTTTGCCAACGGTGTGGTATCGCGCACAGCTTATCTATCCGACGGAAGACGGAACGCTGCGCCTGACCGGGCTCTCTCTGCCCGGCGCGCCCGCCATCGTCAGCGGCAGCAATGAGCATATCGCCTGGGGTTTTACCAATAGTTACGCCGATACCTTCGACTGGGTGAAACTGAATAGTGCCGAGGGCAATCCGCATCTGGTGCAGGAAACGCTGGCGGTCAGTCATGGCGAGTCGCAGTCAATGACGGTGCAAACCAGCGACTGGGGACCGATTGTCGATACCGGGCAAGGGCGCATGGCGATGCACTGGGTGTTGCAGTTGCCGGGCTCGCTGGATCTGTCGTTGATGGCGCTGGCGGAAACCCGCACGGTGCCGGAGGCGCTGACTACCGGGCAACGAACCGGCCTGCCGGTGCAAAATCTGCTGGTGGCCGACAGTCACGGGCACATCGGCTGGACGCTGGCCGGAGTGCTGCCGGACCGGCTGATGCCCGGCGTACAGAACAGTTTTCCGTTGACGAGCGTGCTGCAGGCGCGCTGGCGTGACACGGCGCTGCCGCCCGCATCCCATCCTCAACTGGTCGACCCGCCGCAAGGGGTGATTGTGACCGCCAACAACCGCTTGCTGTTTGATGAGCAAGGGGACATCGTCGGGGATGGCGGCGCCGACCCTGGCGTACGCGCGTCGGCGATTCATCAGGCGCTGGGCGACGTCAGGCAGCCGGATATCGCCGCGATGCATCGCATCCAGTTGGACAACCGTGCGCTGCTGGCGGCGAGCTGGCGTGACCGGCTGCTTGATTGCCTGAATGCCTCCGGCCCGGACGTTATCGCGGGTCAGTCGACAATCAACCTGTTATTGCAACAATGGAACGGGCAGGCGGCGGCCGACTCAACGGCTTATCTGTTGCTGAGCCGCTGGCGCGAGACGCTGTACCAGCGGTTGTTCGGCACGCTGGATCAGCAACTGGCGCAGGCGTGGCCGGAGGCCAGCTACCGTGCCGCTAATCCACGCTGGGATGTGACGGTGCAACAACTGATGCATGATGAAGCACGCCAGTGGGTGCCCGCGCCCGCTAAAGACTGGTGCCAGTTCTCGTTGCAACAGCTGGCGACGGTATGGCGGGAGAACGGGGAGGGCAGCCGTAAATGGGGGGACGTTAACCAGAGCCGCATTGCTCACCCGCTGGCCTCGTCGCTGCCGCTGCTGGGCCATCTGCTGCGGGTACCGGCGGAACCGCTCTCCGGAGACAATCATGTACCGCATGTTAATCGCCCAACGTTCGGCGCTTCGGAACGGCTGGTGATTTCGCCGGGCGATGAAGCCAACGCGACCCTAAGCCTGCCGGGCGGGCAGAGCGGTAATCCGCTCAGTCGCTGGTGGCTGGATGGGTATCGCCGCTGGATGAGCGAGGCGCTGACGCCGCTGCTGCCGGGCGTCGGCTCCAGCCGGCTGGAACTAAAACCGGCCTCCGCCCAGCCTTAAGGCGGCATCATAAGAGCCTATTCCATACGGCTATTTCACTTGCCATTTTGGCTCTGGGCAGTGCTCGAAATCCTCACGTACTACGTGTACGCTCCGGGTTCTGCGCGCTGCCCGTGTCTAAACTGGCTGCGCCAATAACGCCTACTGGGATAGGCTCTAAATCGCGGGGCGCAATCTGGCTTGTCTGAGGCTGTTCGCCGGGCGGCGGCAACTGCGCGAGTTGCGCCAGCCGCGCATTGTCCTGCTCGCTGGCAGGCATGTAAACCAGCATCCGGTCACCGTTGCGGGATGCGCTCCACCAGTTGATCTGACGCAGGGTGAAAATACCCAGCGTTGGATGACGAAAGCGCTTGATCTTGTCATCCACGCCTTGAATCTCGTAGCGCTGGTACCACAACTGGCGAAACTCTTCAGATGCGCTCAGGTAGCGCTGCAATTGTGCCTCCCACAGCGGTTCGTCCGCGTGTTCCGTCATCTGCGCCCGAAACATCGCCACCAGATTGGGTAACAGCTCGTGCTGATCCACCAGCCGTTCCCGCCAGTTCGGGTGGGTGAGCGCCAGCCAGATACAGTTGCGATCTTCCGGCGCCATCTGATGCAGGTCGATATCCAGCAACCGACACCAGGCGAGGTTAAACCCCAGAACGGTAAAGCGGGCGTTGACGATCACCGCCGGAAACGGGTTGAGCTGATCGAGGATACGCTGGCTATCGGCGCTGATTTTCTCGCAACTGGCCTGTGCGGCCGGGGAGAACGGCAGCCCCGCCAGCATAAACAGATGCCGGGTTTCCGCTTCGTTGAACTGCAGGGCTTTGGCAATGGCGGTCAGCGTTTTGGCGGAGGCGCGGATTTCCCGCCCTTGTTCCAGCCAGGTGTACCAGGTAATGCCCACGTCCGCCAGCAGCGCCACATCTTCGCGGCGTAGCCCCGGCGTACGCCGTTTACGAGGTAGCGACAGGCCCAGACGCAGTGGATCGAGGCTTTCACGTCGTGCGCGCAAAAACGCGCCCAGCCGTTTGCGGTTATCCGGTTGCAACGGTGTAACACGGGTGTCGGCCTGTGGGGTGGGTATCGTCATGACCATAGCGCGAGCCTCCGGATAACGCGGTGAATCGTTACAGACAGGTAGTTTTTATACCAGGATAAACAGGAACTGGTACCCGTTTAAATTATCGATAATGCTAACTGCCTCACAGAATTAGCACAATGGGTACATCGATGAAACAGGTTTCACTTTCACAGGGGCTTACCGGCATCGGCCTGATGGTGTTGCTGACCGGCCAGCTGCTGCCGATGATCGATTTTTCGATCGTTAACGTGGCGCTGGAAGCGATCGCCCATTCACTTTCCGCCAGCCCGGCTGAACTGGAACTGGTGGTGTCGGTTTATGGCGTGGCATTTGCCGTATCGCTGGCGATGGGCGGCCGGCTGGGCGATAACCTGGGTCGCCGCCAGGTGTTCATTGCCGGCGTGGCGCTGTTCGGCGTGGCTTCGCTGCTGTGCGGCATCGCTCAGGCGGTATGGGTGTTGCTGGCGGCCCGAGCGTTGCAGGGGATTGGCGCCGCGCTGGTGGTGCCGCAGATTCTGGCGACCATTCATGTCTGCCTGCGCGGGCGCGAGCATGCCCGGGCGCTGGGTTTTTATAGCGCCATCGGCGGACTGGCCTTCGTGGTCGGGCAGGTACTGGGCGGCTTTCTGATTCAGTTGGACATCGCTGGTTATGGCTGGCGCAGTGTGTTTCTGGTCAATCTGCCGGTCTGCCTGCTGGTGCTGCTGTTGGCGCCGTCGCGTCTGCCGGACACCCGCGGCGAAAAACCGGTGGCGCTGGATATGCCCGGTACGGTGCTGCTGTCGCTAATGCTGGCTAGCCTGCTGTTCCCGCTGGCCTTGGGTCCAATCTGGCACTGGCCGTGGTTCTGCGTTGCGGTGTTGCTGAGCAGTCTGGTGTGGTTTGCGCTGCTGTGGCGGGTGGAGCGTCGTCAGCCGGCGCCGTTGCTGCCGCCCGCGCTGTTTCGGCTGCCGGGGATCCGCTTCGGCTTGTTGTTGGCGCTGCTGTTTTTCTCCAGTTGGAGCGGCTTTATGTTTGCCGTTGCCTACACCCTGCAATCCGGCGCCGGTTTTACCCCGCTGCAGTCGGGCAACAGCTTTATCGGACTGGGGCTGTCCTATTTTGTTGCGTCGCTGTTCAGCGGCCGTCTCACCACCCGTATTGGCAATATAGGGGCGTTGCTGACCGGATGCGCCATCCAGATGAGCGGACTGGCGCTGCTGATGGCGTCGCTGGCGTGGCGCTGGCCGGTGTCGGTGCTGCAATTGCTGCCCGCGACCATGATGATTGGCTTTGGTCAGGCGTTTATCGTCAGCAGCTTTTATCGCATTGGGCTGTCTGATGTGCAGACGCATCAGGCCGGCGCGGGCAGCGCGCTGCTTTCCACCATGCAACAGGCGTCGCTGGGGCTGGGGCCCATTGTGCTGGGTACGGTGCTGGTGCAGGTGCTGCATACCAGCGGCGGGAATTTTGCCAGCGCGCTGATTGCCACGCTGATGGCGGAATGGGGACTGATGCTGGTATTGGTGTTGTGCGCGTTACGCAACCGGCTGACGCTGGCGCACCCACGATCAGTGGCATGAGGGCGATAACGGCGGCAAGGCGGTTTGGATAAAAAAATGCCAGTCGGTCGACTGGCATGGTTAACGCGGATATTGAGGACCGAACTTATTTCAGTACGGCGATAGCTGCGTCGTAGTCCGGTTCGGTGGTGATTTCGTTCACCAGTTCGCTGTGCAGCACGTTGTCGTTTTCGTCCAGCACCACGACGGCGCGTGCAGTCAGGCCTTTCAGCGCGCCTTCGGCAATCGCCACACCGTAGTTTTCCTTGAATTCGGCGCCGCGCAGGGTGGACAGCACCACCACATTGTTCAGGCCTTCAGCGCCGCAGAAGCGGGACTGGGCGAACGGCAGGTCGGCGGAGATGCAAAGTACAACGGTATTATCCAGGCTGGATGCCAGCTGATTGAATTTACGCACGGACGCGGCGCACACGCCGGTATCGATGCTCGGGAAAATGTTCAGGACTTTGCGCTTGCCTGCATAGTGGCTCAGCGCCACGTCAGAGAGGTCTTTGGCAACCAGTGAAAACGCCGGTGCTTTACCGCCGGCCGCCGGGAAAGATCCTGCTACCGGCACCGGGTTACCCTGGAAATGTACATTTGTTGACATGCTTACGTCCTTCATTACAGGTGATTAACATGTCGATCAGTGTAGGGCAACATGATCAACATTGGTATAAAAAATTATGGGTCAGCAGCCGGGTCAAGGCGGTCAGATAGCGGTGATTGGCGCTGTCGGCGGCAATCACCGGCAACTCGGCGGTGATGCAGTGCAGGCGGCGCTCGGCACACCAACTGCCAAATGAACCCGGCGTTGGGTATCCCACGCTGTCGACCAGCGGTAGCGCGAATTCACGCGCTAGCCAGCCGCCCAGCTCGGAACGTTGGGGATCGTCGATGCAGGCCAGCGGTTCATGAAAGGACACCACCCACGGCGGCGCCAACTGGTCGATCAGGCGGCACAACGCCTGGGTTTCCGGCTCGGAGCCGGGGCTATCGCCGGTGGAGAGCTGTACGTCGCGCACCGGGGTGTCTTCGCTCCAGCGATAGAGGGTGCCGTTCGGCTGCCAGTTGGTCGCCGGGAAATTACGGTTGAGATCAACGCCGCCGGCATTGGCGCGCAGGCCCAACTGACAGCCATCCGGGTTGACCGCCAGCACCACATGATGAGCCCGGCTGCCCGGCGGTAGCGTACGCAACGCGCAGGAGAGCGCCACCACCGATGCGGTTTCGTCGCCGTGCGTGCCGGCGAGGATCAAGCCGCTGTGTTTCCCTTCCACTTCCGCCGGGAACCACAGCAGCGGCGCACCTAGTCGTGAACGGCCATATTCCCGGCCCGGCGCAGCGAAGAACCCGCGTTCGGTACGGGGGCGATGAAGAAACTCGGCGTCTGTCATGGCGGCATCCTGAACAATAGTCGGCAGTGTTTTGCCTGATGATAACAAAAAATCCATGCTGGCCGCGGGAGCATGCCCGAAATCGCGGGACGCTCCGCAAACCGGTGTCGCGCCGCTGGCTGGAAGGCCGGGTTTGAGACTATGATAACTTCCAGCCTGATAACGATTTTTTCAGTAGATATGCCTTAAATGCTCTGGTGCGCCGGGCAGCTCACGCGCCTGCAACCTGAAGTATGCCGGGTATAGATGGATTCTTTTTTGACCGGTGATGATCGCGTGTCGCCTTCCGGGCGCAGAGATGACTCCCGGTCGTTCCTGAGTCGCTCCCGCGGCGTCGGCACGATGCAGCGGGCTGGCGAAGACAGGGCCTCTTTGGTTTAAGGACACAACATGCAATTTCGTTATTCCGCAGTTTCCGTGGGCGTGGTTTCCGCCGTGCTGATGACAGCCTTGATAACCCCGGCGGGCGCGGCGCAGGTTCCTCCCGGCGCCGTTCTGGCGGACCGACAGGAGATCGTCCGTCATATCAAGGATGAACCGGCTTCGCTGGACCCGATTAAAGCGGTTGGTTTGCCGGAGATTCAGGTGATTCGCGACCTGTTCGAAGGGCTGGTGAATCAGGACGCGCAGGGTAACCCGATTCCCGGCGTCGCCCAGCGCTGGCAGACTAACGATAACCGCACCTTCATTTTTACTCTGCGCCCTGATGCGCGCTGGTCGAACGGCGATCCGGTCACCGCTAAAGATTTTGTCTACAGCTGGCGGCGACTGGCGACGCCGCAAAATACCTCGCCGTTTAGCTGGTTCATCCGGCTGGCGGGGATCGCCAATGCTGATGATATCCTGGCTGGCAAGCTGCCCGCCGACAAGCTGGGCGTCATTGCGGTTGACGATCACACGTTAAAGGTGCAACTGAGTAAGCCGGTGCCTTATTTCATCAGCCTGATGGCTAATTTCAGCCTTTATCCGGTGCATCAGGCCACGGTGGAAAAGTACGGCAATGAGTGGATCAAACCGGGCAATCTGGTGGGTAACGGCGCCTTCGTGCTCAAAGATCGGGTGGTCAATGAAAAACTGGTGCTGGTGCCGAATAGCCATTACTGGGATCACGCCAATACCCGGCTGACGCAGGTCACCTTTGTGCCGATCAATCAGGAATCCAACGCCACCAAGCGCTATCAGGCCGGTGATATCGACATCACCGAGTCGTTTCCCAAGAATCAGTACCAGAAACTGCTGAAGGATCTGCCGGGGCAGATCTTTACCCCGGACCAGCTCGGTACTTACTACTATGCGTTTAACACGCAGCGCGCGCCGACCAACGACGTGCGGGTACGCAAGGCGCTGTCTTATGCCATCGACCGTAAGATTATCGCCGGGAAAGTGTTGGGAACCGGCGAGAAACCGGCCTATCGCTTTACGCCGGATGTCACCGCCGGGTTCAAACCGCAGCCGGGGCAACTGCAGCAGTATTCGCAGGCCGAACTGGATATGCAGGCCAAAGCGTTGATGGCGGCGGCCGGGTATGGTCCGTCAAAACCGCTGAAACTGACGCTGCTGTACAATACGCAGGAAGTGCATCAAAAAATCGCCATCGCCGTTGCGTCGATGTGGAAAACCAAGCTCGGCGTAGACGTGAAACTGGTGAATCAGGAATGGAAAACCTACATCGACAGCCGCAATACGGGGAATTTTGATGTCATACGCGCCTCCTGGGTCGGCGATTACAACGAGCCGTCTACCTTCCTGTCGCTGCTGACCGCCAGTCATAGCGGCAATATCGCCCGTTTCAACAACGCCGATTATGATCGACTGATGGCGGATACCGCCGGGCAGACTGACCGAAAGATACTGACCGAGGATTACAACCGCGCCGAGCAGATTTTGGCGGAGCAGGCGCCAATTGCGCCGATTTACCAGTACACCAACGGGCGGTTGATTAAACCCTGGGTGAAAGGGTATCCCATCACTAACCCTGAGGATGTTGCCTACAGCCAGACGCTCTATATTTTGAAACACTGACTGGCGGGCTTTCATACCGTTTGTTGCACACGGTGTTGCGCCTGCCACTCCGCCCAGGCACGGTGCAGCGGAGGATGCATCCCTTTCCGATTGCAGTCATTGATGCAGGCAGTAAGATGGACGCCGTGTGCATAGAGGGAGATAACGTGTGGAAGTGACTGAAAATAAAGCTATCCGACACACCGGCGCCGTCTTTACCTGTCAGTTGGACGGCAAGGGAGGCATTCTGCCGCTGGTGGAGAGCGCTCTGGGCGAGGAAGCGGAGCTGCCTGCCTGGCTGCATCTTGATTCGACGCAACCGGCCAGCGTGCGCTGGCTGCATGAAACCACCCTGTTGCCGGATAGCGTACGTAACGCGCTGGCGGGGGAGAGTGCGCGTCCTCGCGTAGTACGGCTTGGCGAAGGCACGCTGGTGACCCTGCGCAGCATCAATTACAACCCTAATGCCCGGCCGGATGAGCTGGTGGCGATTCGGGTGTTTATCTCCGACCGCCTGATTGTTTCCACCCGGCGCCGTAAAGTGGCGGCGATTGATGAGGTGATGAGCGATCTGAAAGAGGGCAACGGCCCTGCCAACAGCGGCGACTGGATAGTGTCTATCGCCGAGGCGTTAACGGATCACACCAGTGAGTTCATTGATGAGCTGCACGAAAAAATCATCGATCTGGAAGATGCGTTGCTGGAACAGCGTATTCCGCCGCGCGGCGAACTGGCGCTGATTCGCAAACAACTGATTGTGTTACGTCGCTACATGACGCCGCAGCGTGATATTTTCTCGCGCTTGTCCGGCGAGAAGTTTGGCTGGATGCAGGATGACGACCGCCGCCGCATGCAGGAGATTGCCGAACGTCTCGGCCGCGGTCTGGAAGATCTGGACGCCAGTATCGCCCGTACGACAGTGATTGCCGATGAAATCACCACGCTGATGACCGACGCCATGAACCGGCGCACGTATACCATGTCGTTGCTGGCGATGGTTTTCCTGCCTACTACTTTTTTGACCGGGTTGTTTGGCGTCAATCTGGGCGGGATTCCGGGAGCCAACAGCGGCATCGGATTTGGCGTATTCTGCCTGATGTTGGTGTTGTTGGTCAGCGGCGTTGCCTGGTGGTTAAAACGCAGTAAATGGTTGTGAGTGGCATGGCGAAATTATTGCGTGGGATATCACACAACCGCCGGCGGCGATAAAAACCATTGTTAATATTGCGCAATATCAACATTTTTGGTCTATGTCTGCGGCACTATCCTTCTCGCAGGTGAATGCAACGTCAAGCGATGGGCGTTGCGCTCCATATTGTCTTACTTCCTTTTTTGAATTACTGCATAGCACAATTAATTCACACCATGCCGACGTTTTGTCGGCTTTTTTTTGCCCGCGATTCCGGCGCGCGCCATGCTTGAACGAGTGCCTATAGCGAGTCTGTGAATGTGGGAGTCTCGTCTGAACAGCCGTTTTTATCTGGAAAGACAGCATGACGGAGAGAGGGGACGTTGGCGGCCGTGAAGCCGCCGGTGAATTAACGAATCTCCAGTACGTTCAGTCGCTCCAGCGGGCGGGCGTTGTCTTCTTCATCCTCATCCGGCTGCCAGCCTACCGGCTGTGATGGCATGTCTTCACGGTCGAACGCCAGATCGCCGCCGTCCACCACCTCGCTGCCCTGACGAATCGATTTGAAATCGAACAGGTTGGTGTCGCACAGATGCGACGGCACCGCATTCTGCATGGCGCTGAACATGGTTTCGATTCGGCCGGGATAGCGTTTGTCCCAGTCACGCAGCATGTCCTTGATCACCTGGCGTTGCAGGTTGGGCTGCGAGCCGCACAGATTACACGGGATGATCGGGAACTGGCGCGCGTCGGCAAAACGTTCAATGTCTTTTTCACGGCAGTACGCCAGCGGGCGGATCACCACATGTTTACCGTCGTCGCTCACCAGTTTCGGCGGCATGCCTTTCAGTTTGCCGCCGTAGAACATATTCAGAAACAGCGTTTGCAGGATATCGTCACGGTGGTGGCCGAGCGCAATCTTGGTGGCGCCCAGTTCGGTGGCGGTGCGGTACAGAATGCCGCGGCGCAGGCGCGAGCAAAGCGAACAGGTGGTCTTGCCTTCCGGAATCTTCTCTTTGACGATGCCGTAGGTATTCTCTTCCACAATCTTGTACTCAACGCCGATGCTGTCCAGATACTGCGGCAGCACATGCTCCGGGAACCCCGGCTGCTTCTGGTCCAGGTTCACCGCCACCAGCGAGAAATTCACCGGCGCGCTTTGCTGCAGATTGCGCAGGATCTCCAGCATGGTATAGCTGTCTTTGCCGCCGGACAGGCACACCATGATCCGATCGCCGTCTTCGATCATATTGAAATCGGCGATCGCTTCACCTACGTTGCGACGCAGGCGCTTTTGCAATTTGTTGAGGTTGTACTGCTGCTTGGGTGTAACGGATTGATTTTCTGACATTTAACGGTAACTCGTGTTCATGGGGCCGGTGCTCCAGCATTGCTGGGGGCTAAGTGTACCATTAAGTGCGTGGTAGGGGAGTCTGGTGGGGGGATAAACTGATAATGAATCATAACAGGTGGCCGTTTAAGCGACCACCTGTATCGGGACAGTGCTATATTCTCCCGTTATTAAGATCATCCTCTATTAATTTGGCTTCTCTTCCTCTTCTGGTCGGGTATTTATCGTGGAAATTGTTTAACTCTCTAACCAGTTCTTCCCATTGTTGATTTATTATGAATCCCCATGCTTTGGGTGTTTTCAATTTTAAATTTCCGTACTGATGTGCCAGATCTAAGATCATGGTTCGTGTATTTGCTGGTAATTGCGAGAATTTTACGCCTTTGCTTTCGCTATCAAATTCAGTTTCTAAAGACTGTATCGATTTTTGAATATATATGTTTGATAGTATACTGGCTTCATTCGATGTTAACCTTAATGGCATTTCCCGTATTTTTTGTATTGCATCTGTTTTCTTTAGTCTCATATAGGGCTTGAGTTTTTCTACAATGTTACCAGGTACACCATCACGTATTAAGTCTTCTGCTTTCCGTTGGCCTAAGTCAATCCCCATTCCTATAGTTACTCCTGAGTTTTCAACGGGAGTTCCATCTTTATTTAAAGGAACATATCCTTCAGTTTTCATTCCTTCAGAAACCCTTAAGAAGGATATATCTATATTGAATTCGTTGAGAAAATCTTGATCGGATGATATTGGTTTATTTTCCGATTGTGTAGACCTGGAGGCCGTAGTTCGGGGTGTTGGAACTGCAATGCGTGATGCTGGTACAGATGGTTGCACTGGTTGCGGCGCAGGGCGTGATACCGGCATAGACGGTCGTGCTGCAGGAGTAGCAGGGCGCGCAACAGGCGCCGATGTAGGCGACCGAGTAGCCTGAGTCACCGGACGCGTTACCGGCACAGCAGGTGCAGCTACCGGTGTTTGGGGTGCCGACTCGCCCCTCTGAGAAGCGTTGATGGCATTAATCTGAGCCTGCGTGGCAACCATTCGGTAAATGGTGTAGCCGGGCAGTGCCTTTCGGTAATCCTCGCCGGGATAGAATCCGGGTTGATGGAAGTCGGAAATCCATTTGCTGCCGTCGTACATGGCGGCATGACCATAAGGATGGTCTTTTTTGATCCCTTTACGCTCGTCTTGATTAAAACCTTCTAATACAACTACATCTCCAGGCAAGAGGTTGCTGCGGTCGTATTCGCTGGATGGTCTTGGCATGGAAAATATGGCGGTAAAACCTGCGGCAATTAGTTTTGGACCGAGATCCTTTGCGTTAGCACCTTCGATTCGTGTTCCGCCTGCTCTAATTGCATCTACAACGGCTCTTGCACAATATTTTGTGGATGCATTACCTGCATTGCGCCGTAGTGAACTTATTGTAGTCGCAGGATTCCAGGTTACCGTTGCGATAGGTTTGGGTGACGATGCTGTTGAATTACCGGCTAATGGCATGGCTGCAGGCGTTGATGCAGCAGACGAAGAAGCCGGTGTAACCGCGTTGACTTTAACATCAACCTCGATCGGCTTAACCTCAATGGGCTTGGCTTCCGCGGTGTTAACTGTTGGCGCTGTGTCTTTGGATTCAACCGGAGTCGGCTTGGATGTGGCTACGCTTGGCTTGTCTTTGGCTGCCTGCGCTATGGATTTAGACGCGGAAGAGAGCAATCCTGGAACTGTGCCCGCCAGCCGCGACAACGGTGCTGCCATCCCGGACATCAACTTGCTCAGCTGATTTCCAACTGCTGCATAGTCAGGAGCAAACGGTGGGGTAGTCGGTTCCTGTGCAGCCTCAGGTTCCGCGGTAGAAGCGGCGGCAACAGGCGCTGGCGCCGGAGACGGCAGGCTGGGTTGCGGCGCGCTGGCGGTTGATGGCTGTGCCGGTGGTGCGGACGGCGCTGCGGCCGCTTCAGCGTGCGGCTTGTTAAATTTGGGCAGCGGCGGAACGGTTGCCGCCGGCGGTGTGGCTGGAGGCGTCGGCTGGCTGGCGGCAGAGGCAGGAGCGCCCGGCTGGCTGGCTTGCGGTGCGGGCAAGCGAATATTGTCCAATCCGGCTGACGGGGCGTTGGGATAGCTCGATGCCGTGCCGTTGGCCGTAGCGGTATTTTGCCGGGAATGGGTCGTTATTTCTGTTTTCTTCGCAAAAGCGCGCGTTTTTTTTATCACGACGAAGAGTTGTTTCCGGGTGGTGTTATTTTTTTTCATAGGCGTTTAATAACAATATTATTTGACGTCAATCATGAAAATTAACGCCAATTGGATAAATGGGAGGCCGCTTCAGCGTTATTACGATCTGAAGTCGGGTATATTTCAGCGTCATGCAGAAGAACGATGGCGTTATATTATCGTTTGTGAGCGATTAAACTATTCAGGCGTGTTGGCTGGCGGCTCAGCAAACAGGTTGATGGATTTCAGGCGCAGGCTGGTGGTTGTCGATACGGATAAATATCCCCCGACTTGCCCCTTTTTCACTCCATCAACCCGCAGAATCACTGCTATTCTGTGGACGCGACCCGTTGCCTGCGTGTGTGTTGTCTGGCAGGTCATGACAGAAAAACTGGCCCGGCCCCTGTTCGGGGTGAAACTGTTGGCAAAAAGAGAAAAATACCCATGAAGAGACTGTTCCTGGCCGTGGCGGCCACGGTGATGCTGTCAGGATGTTCTATATTCAGTACGAAAACAACGAGCCTGAACAGTACGTTTATCTCGCCGTATTACTTTTCCTACACCACCGCCCATGTGCTGCAGGACAATACCAACTGGGTAGATTCCGTTTACCTGACGGGTAACCCGGCGCGTTGGGATGAGATCCGCGGCACCTATAAGGCGGCGTTGCCGAAAATTACCCTCAACTATCGGGTTGAGTCGTCCGGCGGCGATTATCGGATTACCTATAACGGCATGGTGAATTATCTGCTGTCGGCGCGGCATGGCGTTGAAAACGGCAAGGATATGATTGAGGGTGAGAGTGTACGCCAGTTCATCATTCCGCAGCGTACTGCGGTGGTAAGCCGGGATAAGAAGGCGATGCTGACCCTGACGGATGACATTAAGGTTGACGTGTCGCTGACGGAGAAAGTCGAGACGCATTCGATCGAGGATCGCTAACCGGGCAACCGCGGCAATGGCATAAAGTCCGTGGCGATTTACCAGGCTTCTTGTCAGAAAACCGGCATCCCTGCCGGTTTTTTTACTGCTGATGACAGCGGAAGGTTGTTCAGAAGCTTTCCCAGTCCTGCTGGCTCTGGCGGTTTTTACCGTTGAGGGCTAGCCTGGCCTGGCTCAAGGCGGGAGCAGGGGGGCGACTGGCGGGCAGCGCCGTGTGCCGGGGTAATAACGGTTGATTATCCTGCGCCAACCGGAAATGACTCACCAGCGCCTCCAGTTGTATCGACTGCTCTTCCAGCGAACTGGCGGACGACGCGGACGCCGTCACCAGCGACGCGTTTTGCTGGGTGGTGGAGTCCAGTTCGCCGACTGCGCTGGCGATCTGCTCGATGCCGCGGCGCTGTTCATCGGACGCCGAGGCGATTTCACCGATGATGTCGTTGACGCGGGAGACCGAGAGCAGGATTTTTTGCATGGCGTCGCCGGCTTCCGCCGCCAGCATCGAGCCGGTATCAATGCGGGTCACGGATTCGGCGATCAGACTGGCGATTTCACGGGCGGCCTGAGCGCTGCGCTGCGCCAGATTGCGCACCTCGCCGGCGACCACCGCGAAACCACGCCCTTGTTCGCCGGCGCGGGCCGCTTCCACCGCGGCATTAAGCGCCAGGATGTTGGTCTGAAAGGCGATGCTGTTGATGACGTCAGTGATATCGGAGATTTTTTTCGAACTGACGGCGATGTCATTCATGGTATTGACCACATTTTGCACCACGCCGCCGCCCGTGTGCGCGTCTCTGGATGCCTCCGCCGCGATTTGGCTGGCATGGCGGGCGTTGTCGGCGTTGTTTTTCACCGTTGAGGTTAGCTGTTCCATACTGGCGGCGGTCTGCACGACGGCGGCGGATTGCTGTTCGGTGCGGGACGACAGCTCGTGGTTACCGTGGGCGATTTGCGCCGCGGATGCCGCCACGCTGCCCACGCTGTCGCGGATATTGCCGATCATCTGACGCAACCGTTCGTTCATACCCGCCATCGCTGCGGTTAACTGGCCCAGTTCATCGTGACGGTCGGTTTCGATGTTGGCGGTCAGGTCGCCGCTGGCGATGCGTTCCGCCAACGCCAGATTGTGGGACACCGGCGCAGTAATCTGGCGGGTGATATAGCGCGATATCAGCAGGCCGAACAGCAGCGCCAGCAAGGCGAATGCGGAGGCGCCGGTGATGGCGTCGCTGGTGAGCGTGGTGTTGATCTCGCTCAGGCGGCTGATGACCTCTTTGGCGATATTGCTGACATTATCGCCGTCGGTCTTCACCGCCGCTTCTGCGCCCGACAACGCCTGGTAAGCGCTCAGGTAGCCTTCTGCGCCTGTTTTCAGGTTGACGATGTTGCCCCAGAATTCATCCAGCGCCGTTTTTTGATCGGCCGGGAGCTGCGCGGACAGGTCGCGGTAACTTTTCTCGATATCGCTGAAACGGCTTTGCAGGGTGCTAAGCGCGGCGGGAGTGCGCTCAATCACCACGGCATCGGCTGTCGCTTTATAAGACGCCAGCGCCAGAGCCAGTGCGGTCGCTTTTTCCCGGTCGCTGTCGGATGCAAAAGCGGGGGTCGCCAGGCTGCTGCGAAAGCGGGAGATAGCGCCGTCGACCGGAATGCGGCTGAACCGGGTGCCGGCGTCGGTCAGCGCCTGTTTGGCGCGGGCCATTTCGCTGATGGATTGCTGTAGTGCGGCCTGGTGTTTCTGCATGCGGGCCAGCGGATCCCTGAATTCGCTTTCGGTATATAACTGGCTGCCTTGCGCCAGATTTTTAGCCAGGTCATTGCTGTAGCTGAGCATGGTGTCGTAAGGCTCATTGTCATTGCTGGCGAAATATTTTGTTCTGGCGATTTTGACCTGAAAAATATCCATGATGACGGTGTGCATCAGGTCGGTCTTGCCGTAGTACGCCTTGATGGTGGAAAAACGGTGGATGCTCAGTGCTGAGGAAAGAACCACTAAAAACAAAATCATTGCAAAACCCAGGTACAGCTTGGTTGCGACATGCATGTCAAAAAAGCGTTTTCTTGCAGGTGCCATTATCTACTCCCGTTGGCGATGGCGCTGATTGCTTATCAGCCTAACCATTAATCGACCAACGATCTGCTGCCTTTAGTGGCTGAAAAATAAGATCATATAATTTATCCCCCTGAAAATAATTGTATTTGTTACTTACCGTGAGTAAAAACATGAGAGGTGAAAACCGGTGTCGAACCGTTGCTGCTCACACCGCAAAAATGTGGTAAAGAAGTGGGGCAAAGAAGTAGGGTAAATAGGATTAGGCCGAGTTCTGCTGCGTGGCGGCAAAATTGGCTGATTACCTTTCATATTTACGACATTTCATATTCACGACACAGGAATCGACAAAACATGACTATGCCGCAATGGCTGGTGGCGGGCGCCACCCTGATGCTGGTGGCTTGCAGTGGCGGACAAACGGAATCGGCGCAGGTGCCGGAATCGGTAGCGCCGCAGCGCGCGATGTGGCAGGGGCAGGGCACGCCGGCGGAGGTGAACTGTACGCTGGCGGGCGGGCGCATGGGGGTTTCGCGTCAACTGAGCGGAGCGAGCATCGGCACCTGTCTGCTGGCTAATGGCAAGCGCTGCGACGAAGCGGCGTTGATGAACGGTAGCTGTCCGGCGGGGTAAACCGCGTTAGCTGATAACCGGCGGCATGGCGCCACCGGTTGAACGATCAGGGATTGACCAGATTCGGGCAGGTTGTGCCTTCGTTAAGCTGCTTGATGTTGTGCAACGTGGTTTCGGAGATGCTGGTCAGCGCCTCTTCCGTCAAAAAGGCCTGATGGCCGGTGAACAACACGTTATGGCAGGCGGAGAGCCGGCGGAACACATCGTCCTGAATCACGTCGTTGGATTTGTCGGCAAAGAACAGATCGCGTTCGTTTTCATAAACGTCCATGCCCAGCGAACCGATTTTCTGCTGTTTCAGCGCGTCGATCGCCGCCTGAGAGTCAATCAGCCCGCCGCGGCTGGTGTTGATGATCATCACCCCGTTTTTCATGCGCGCAAACGCATCGCGGTCGAGCAGGTGGTGATTCTCCGGCGTCAGCGGGCAGTGCAGCGAAATGACGTCCGACCGGGCGTACAGGGTATCGAGATCGACATACTCCGCGCCCAGTTCCAGCGCCTGCGGATTCGGGTAAGGGTCGTGCGCCAGCAGCGTCATGCCGAACCCTTTGAGGATGCGCAGGGTGGCGATGCCGATTTTGCCGGTGCCTATCACCCCGGCGGTACGCTGATACATGTTGAAGCCAATCAGCCCTTCCAGCGAGAAATTGGCGTCGCGGGTGCGCTGATAGGCGCGGTGAATGCGACGGTTCAGGCTCATCATCATGCCTACCGCGTGTTCCGCCACCGCCTCCGGCGAGTAGGCCGGCACGCGCACTACCTGGATCCCCAGCTCGCGGGCGGCGTCCAGATCGACATTGTTAAAACCGGCGCAGCGCAATGCCAGTATTTTGATGCCGGTGTTCGCCAGTTCCGTCAGCACCTCACGTCCGGCTTCGTCGTTGACGAAGATGCAGACGGCATCGCAGCCGGCGGCCATTTTGACGGTGCGCGGACTAAGCATGAAATCGAAAAACTCCAGCTCATACCCGAACTGCTGATTCACCTGCTCAAGGTATTTGCGGTCATACTGTTTGGTACTGTAAATCGCCAGCTTCATGATTGTTTCTCCACAGGGTATTGTCAGCCGCGCCGTCATACGTGGTGACGGAGGCAGCCAGAGTAAGCTAGCAGAAAACCATGAACAGACAAACTGTTACCCTTGTCATGATAACAACTTGAAAAGGTTGTGACGGGTGAGCCTGCGGGAGCAATGCGGGAGAAATAAAGGAGGGGGAGTCCCCCTCCTGAATGGATGACGTCGTTTATTTTGACGCGCCGAATACCGAAACCGCCTGCGCCATGCTGGCGATTTGCTGCTGTAGGTGCCCGGTGGCGGAGTTGGACTGGCTGGCCAGCGCCGTATTCTGATGGGTCAGTTCATCGATACGGTTGACCGCGTCGTTGATCTGCTGCAATCCCTGCGACTGCTCCTTGGTGGCCTGGCTGATATCGTTCATCAGATGGGTGACGTCCTGCACTTTGACCAGAATGTTGTTCATCGAGCGGTTGGTATGCGCAACCTGCTGATCGCCGGCGCGAATGCTGGACAAGGTGTTGTCGATAAGCGCGGCGATGTCTTTGGCGGAAGCGGCGCTGCGCTGCGCCAGCGAGCGTACTTCGCTGGCTACCACCGCGAAGCTCTTGCCCTGTTCTCCGGCATGAGCGGCTTCCACCGCGGCGTTGACCGCCAGAATGTTGGTCTGGAACGCCAGATTGTCCAGCACGCTGATGATATCGGTGATACGTTCGCTGGCGCTGGTGATTGCCTCCATGGTATTGGCGACCTCCGATACCGCCTGTTCGCCCACATTCACCACCTGATTGACGTCTTCCGCGTACTGCGATGCACGCAGCGAGGCGTCGGCATTGCTCTTGATCGTGGCGGTTAACTGTTCCACCGACGCGGCGGTTTGCTGCAGGCTCTCTTCGGTTTTTTCGCAACACTCCGCCAGAATGTGATTGCCCTGCGCGATTTCGCTGCAGGCGATTTTCAGCTCCTGCAGGTTGGCGTTGACGTCATCGACAAAGGTGCGGAAGTTCATGCCGGATTGGTTGACGGCGCGCATCAGCATACCGATTTCATCGGCGCGATTGAGTTGGGCCAGGCTATTGGCCTGGCCGGCCGCGGAGCGCATCGCCTGTTCCAGAATCTGTTCCACCGGTCTGGCGACGTGTTGTACCAGCAGTTCGCAGAACAGGCAGGCGAACGCAATTAATGCCGGAAACAGCCCCCAGACCAGCGCCGTTTTGGGCAGCAGCGCGAACGCGACGGCCAGCGGCAGCAGCCCCAGCAAGCCAAAGTAGCTGCGGATGCGCCAGCGCAGCGGCATGGTTTTGAACAGGCTCAGCCATTTCAGCGGGCCGGTGTAAACCAGCAGGCCGTGATGGAAGGCACGGTTTTTCAACGTGCCCTGATTCACCTGGGCATAGAGCGCTTCGGCCTGGCTGATTTCCTCCGCCGTCGCCGCGGTACGTACCGACATGTAACCCATCAGCTTGCCGTCCCGCTTCAGAGGCGTCGTGCTGGAGCGTACCCAGTAGTGGTCGCCGTTCTTGCGACGGTTCTTGACCACGCCGGTCCAGATTTTTCCGGCTTTTAGGGTATTCCACATGTCCGCGAAGGCGGAAGGTGGCATATCAGGATGGCGGATAATATTATGCGGCTGATTCATCAGTTCTTCCGGCTCGTAGCCGCTGACTTTGATGAAATCGGCGTTGGCGTAGGTAATGCGGCTATCAGGGGTGGTCACCGACATCAGTTTGATCTTGGCATCCAGCGGATACTGACGTTGACTGACTGGATAATTTTTACGCATGGAGCATCCCTTTTTGCGATATTGAAGGGTAAAGCAGGTCCGTATTGTTTTAATAAGCAACAATATTGATGAATGTATAATCCGGGCAGGATTGACGCTCGCGCCACGGCGTCACAGAGCCTGTAACCGGCGCGTGGTGTAGTCAGATACTGCGCTTATGTAAAAATTTTATCACAATCAGGTAATTGACATGTACGGATTTTGCGGGGGAATGTGAACTGAATGGTGACTTTTAGTTCATAAACCGTAACTATTCGCACTGAATGACAAAGTGATGACGACCGGAATAAACCTGAAACATAACCCATGCTGAAGTTAATGCGCTATGCAGGCTGGCTGGTTGCGCTGGCGTTCGTGCTGGCGCTGGGCGTAGCGACCGCCTGCTGGACCATGCCGCGCTGGTTGCCGGTATTGCTGCGGCCCTATTTGCCCGTCGGGGTCAGCCTCGTGTTGCACGCGTCGCCGGGCTGGCGGCAAGGCGGATTCTGGCTGCCTGAGGTGCAACTGCGTCTGGCGCAGTGCCAGCCGGCCACGCTGTCGGGCCTGCTGGTTCGCTATCGGGAAGGACGCTGGCGGCTGGAGGCGGAGTCGCTGACGTTGGATGCCGCCTGTCTGCAACAATGGCCGGTTTCTTCCGGCATGACTACCCCACTGCTGGCCCAGTGGCAACAGCGGCTGCCGGAAGCCGAGCTTATACTGCATCGTTTCGCCATTACCCCCTGGCTGGCGCAGGCCGGCAGCCTGCAACTCTCTACTGACGCATTGCGTCAGCAACTCCGAATTCAGAGCGACCAGCTCCAGGTGCAGGCTGAACTGCACGGCACCGAGCTGACGCTGCAACAAGGTCAGATGCGTGCCACGACGGAGCGCCCGCCGTTGCAGATCAACGGCGCGATGCAACTGGCTCCGGCGCTCAACCGCCTGCCGGAACAGGGCGAAGTGCGGGGGCAGCAACTGCCGCTGTGGTTACCGGAACCGGCCAGCGCCACACTGCGCTGGCATGGCAATCAGGGCGAACTGACGGTCAGCGTGGCGTCGATGACGGAACCCTTGCTGACGCTGCCGTGGCAGGTGACCGACGGCAACCTTCGCATTCACGACGGTCGTTGGCGCTGGCCGTACGCCAGCCAGTCGCTGACAGGCGGCATCGCGTTGACGTTGTATGACGTGCTGAATTTGCACGATCCGTTACGGCTGGAGGCGCGGCTTAATGTTCTGACGCAAGGGCACAACGGTCGCGCCAACGCGGTGTTGTCGCTGGGGCCCGGCAATCTGGGCCTGACCGACAGCGATATCCATTTTCAGCTGACCGGGCAGGCTAATCTGCCCGATCTATCGATTTTCGCGTCGTTGCCGGGAACGGTGAAAGGCGCCGTGCTGGATCCAACCGTAGCGCTGTTGCCCGGGTCGTTATTACGGGCCTGGGGTTCGCCGCGCCCGACGGTAACGCTGGAAGAAGCGCGCTGGCCGCTGGCCGGCATCCAGCTCACCCGGCAGGGCGTCAGCGGCCGGTTGCAGGCGATTGTGAAAGTGCGCGATAGCTATTGGGGGCGTTTCCGGCTGCATCTGGATGGCAAGGCGCAACAGTTCTGGCCCGATAGCGGCGACTGGCGCTGGCGTTACTGGGGCGAAGGAGATTTGCCGCCGTTGCAGGGGCGCTGGGACATCGCCGGGCATGGCCGCTGGCAGGATGAACTGATAGAGATAGCGTCCTTATCCAGCGGTCTTAACCAGCTACGTTACGGCGTGGTGACGGTTGACCAGCCGCGGCTGACGCTGACCGAACCGTTGCGCTGGCGACGCGACCCGGCGGCGGCCTCGCTGCAAGGGGCATTGCGACTGGCGGCGGAACAGGTGACTTTTCAGGGCGCCGGCATGCTGCCCGCCACCGAACTGACCGTTGATATCCGCGGGCGCAATCCACAAGACTTCCAGTGGCGCGGTCAGTTGCAGGCGGATCCGGTCGGCCCGATCCAACTCAACGGCCGCTGGGACGGAAAACGCCTGCGCGGCAACGGTTGGTGGGCGCCTCAGCCGTTACGGGTGTTCCAGACGTTACTGCCGCCGAGCTGGGAACTGGCGATGCGTACCGGTCAGTTTTACGCGCAGACCGCGTTTTCCGCTGCTCGCGGCCAGGG
The DNA here is from genome assembly GCF_003049805.1 of Dickeya sp. Secpp 1600. NCBI lineage: Bacteria > Pseudomonadati > Pseudomonadota > Gammaproteobacteria > Enterobacterales > Pectobacteriaceae > Dickeya > Dickeya sp. Secpp 1600. Next base: position 2,944,560 of record NZ_CP023484.1, on the reverse strand, counting down.
ATTCCGCGCCGGCGGCCATTGGGTGGTGAAAAATGGCGGCGCCTGGCTACAGGATGGCGAGGTTAGCGGCGTCAATTTTGTGCTGCCGTACCGGTTTGAAAACCACCGCTGGCAACTGGGAATTTCCCGGCCGGTGACATTGCGCATCAACCGGCTGGATAGCGTGTTCCCGATACGGAATATCGGCGTGCAGGTGTACGGCGCCTATCCCTACAGCGAACGCCGCCCGCTGACGCTGGCGCAGTTGGATATGGACGTGCTGGACGGTCATCTGTCGTTGTCGCCGCTGCGTCTGCCCGCGCGTGACGTCGCGGTGTTGCGGCTGCAGGGTATCGATCTCGGCGAACTGGTTACCGGGCTGCGGGCGAAAAAATTGTCGATGTCCGGCCGGGTAAGCGGGGTGTTGCCATTGAATTTTAATCATCCTTCGATGCTGGTGCAGGACGGTAAACTCACTAATGACACCCCGCTGACCGTAAAACTGGACCCGCAACTGGCGGACAAGCTGGCGCAAAACAGCGTAGCCAACGCTGCGGCGGTGGCCTGGCTGCGCTATATGGAGATCGGGCGTTCCTGGGTAACGCTGGATCTTAGCCAGCGCGGCGAATTGACGCTGGTGTCGCGTATTAGTGGCCACAGCGTGATGGATGACCAGTCGCGGCGCGACATTGTGCTGAATTACCGCCAGCAGGAGAACATTTTCCAACTGTGGCACAGCCTGCGCTTTGGCGATAACCTGAAGGCATCGCTGGAACAGCAGGCCGCCGAGTAACTAACGATGCGTCGGAATAACTCACTATGCCGCAAAGTAATTAACGATGAGGAAGGGGGATGAGATGAAAACAGCCTGTGCCGCGATGGCCGCCGTGTTGCTGGCCGGCTGCACCCCGCGCATTGAGGTGGCGGCGCCGAAAGAACCGATCACCATCAACATGAATGTACACATTGAGCACGACATTCGCATCCGCACGGATAAAGAGACGGTGCAACTGCTGGAGAAGTCGGATAACCGACTTGGCGATCAAATAAAGAAAAGCGCGCCGACAGACGCGCAAGACAAAGCCAGAATGCAAGATAAAAAACAGGAAGATTGAAATCCGCCGTGTACCGCGACACGGGGAGTTGCTGTCAAGGCAACACGGCGGCGAGTATGAGGGGAGTTAACGCGTAACTGTTACGCGGACGCCAGCTGGGACAGCTCTTCTTTAGCACCCTGCAGCGCTTTCTGCGCCATATCCGGGCCGTAACCGAAACCTTCCGCAAACACGAATTCCACGTCGCTGATGCCGATGAAGCCCAGGAACAGACGCAGGTACGGGGTCAGCAGATCGCTCGGCGCGTCTTTGTGGATGCCGCCGCGGCTGGTCAGCACCAGTGCGCGTTTACCTTTCACCAGACCTTCCGGACCCTGCTCGGTGTAGCGGAATGTCACGCCGGCGCGGGCGATAAAGTCGAAATAGTTCTTCAACTGGGTCGGGATGTTGAAGTTGTACATTGGAGCGGCCAGCACGATGACGTCGTGCGCCTGCAGTTCGGCAATCAGCTCGTCGGACAGGGCCAGCGCGTCCTGCTGACGCGGCGTCAGCGGTTTGTCGGAAGGACGCAGCGCGCCAACCAGTTCGCCATCCAACACCGGTACCGGTTTAGCAGCCAGGTCGCGCACGGTGATGGTGTCGGCGGGGTGGGCTGCCTGCCAGGAGGCGGTAAAGTGATCGGCCAGCTGGTTAGACTGGGAGAAGTCAGCCAGAATACTTGATTTCAGAACGAGTACTTTGCTCATTGCCAATTCCTTATTATGTGTGCCAGGGCGACAACCGTCGCCGAATGAATGCATCATAGGCGCGTTGCCGTCAGTGGGATAGCGTAATATTTCGAGACCTTTGTTCGATTTTATTGAACGATGCCCTCGAAACCGCGATGCGGTGCGGCGGAATCCCGCCTGATGGCGTATAGCCTGCGCGGTCAATGTGATACCATGCCCGCCGCACTATTTATGCCTGCAATACAATCAGGTTATGCCCGCAGTACCAGCAGGGCGCCGGAGCGTTGAGCGACCTTGTTCAACCGTACCCGGAATCAGACAGTAAGGAATTGCACCGTGACATCACCTCTCCATGCGTTAGAACCTCAGCTTAATGCGCTAATGCTGCGCGACCGGCAACGCCTGCGCCGCCGTTTGCAAGGCGCGATGAAAGTGGGAAATCCGCAGGCACAGGTTTCGATTGCGCAGGACATCAGCCAGGAAATCGATGCCGCGCGGCTGCGGGTGGAGCAGCGCAGGGCGTCGTTGCCGGCGATACGTTACCCGGAAGCCTTGCCGGTTAGCCAGAAGCGCGAGGCGATCCTCAGCGCTATCCGCGACCATCAGGTGGTGATCGTCGCCGGGGAAACCGGTTCCGGCAAAACCACCCAGTTGCCGAAGATGTGTCTGGAGTTGGGACGCGGCGTTACCGGGCTGATCGGTCATACTCAGCCGCGTCGGCTGGCGGCCCGCAGCGTGGCGGACCGCATCGCGGCGGAGCTGGAGACGCCACTTGGCAGCACGGTGGGCTACAAGGTGCGATTCAACGATCAGGTCGGCGACAACACGCTGGTCAAACTGATGACGGATGGTATCCTGCTGGCGGAGATTCAGCAGGATCGGCTGCTGATGCAGTACGACACGCTGATCATCGATGAAGCGCACGAACGCAGCCTCAACATTGACTTTATTCTCGGTTACCTCAAGCAACTGCTGCCCAGACGGCCGGACCTCAAGGTGATCATCACCTCCGCCACCATCGATCCGCAGCGTTTTTCACGTCACTTCGGCAATGCGCCGATTATTGAGGTGTCCGGAAGGACGTATCCGGTGGATGTCCGCTACCGGCCGGTGGTGGAAGAGGCGCAGGACAGCGATCGCGACCAGTTGCAGGCGATTCTGGATGCGGTGGATGAACTGTGTCGTGAAGGACCGGGCGATATTCTGGTGTTCATGAGCGGCGAGCGGGAAATCCGCGATACCGCCGACGCGCTGAGCAAGCAGGACCTGCCGCATACCGAGATTTTGCCGCTGTACGCGCGGCTTTCCAATCAGGAACAGAACCGGGTGTTCCAGTCTCACCACGGACGGCGCATTGTGCTGGCGACCAACGTGGCGGAAACCTCGCTGACGGTGCCGGGCATTCGTTACGTGATAGACCCCGGCACCGCACGCATCAGCCGCTACAGCTATCGCACCAAAGTGCAACGGCTGCCGATCGAGCCGGTGTCGCAGGCTTCCGCCAACCAGCGTAAAGGACGTTGCGGCCGTGTGGCGGCGGGCATCTGTATCCGGCTCTATTCCGAGCAGGATTTTCTCTCCCGGCCGGCGTTTACCGACCCGGAGATTTTGCGCACCAACCTGGCGTCGGTCATTTTGCAGATGACGGCGTTGGGGCTGGGCGATATCGCGGCGTTTCCATTTGTCGAAGCGCCGGATAAGCGCAACATTCAGGATGGGGTGCGGCTGCTGGAAGAACTGAGCGCGCTTCAGAGCAGCGACGACGGTCATTACCGCTTGACGCCGCAGGGGCGCCAGCTGGCGCAGTTGCCCATCGACCCGCGGCTGGCGCGCATGGTGCTGGAAGCGCGCCAGACCAGTTGCGTGCGCGAGGTGATGATCATCACCGCCGCGTTGTCGATTCAGGACCCGCGCGAGCGTCCGATAGAGAAAAAGCAGGCGGCGGAGGAGAAACACCGTCGTTTCGCCGACAAAGAGTCCGATTTTCTGGCCTTCGTCAAACTGTGGGATTACCTGCAAGAGCAGCAGAAAGCGCTGTCGTCCAGCCAGTTTCGCAAACTGTGCCGCAGCGATTACCTCAACTACCTGCGGGTGCGGGAATGGCAGGATATCTACACCCAATTGCGTCAGGTGGTAAAAGAACTGGGCTTCCCGGTCAACAGCGAGCCGGCGGATTACCGTAGCCTGCACGGCGCGTTGCTGACCGGGCTGCTGTCCCACATCGGACAAAAAGACGTTGAAAAGCAGGAATTCAGCGGCGCGCGCAACACCCGTTTCGCCATTTTCCCCGGTTCCGGTCTGTTCAAAAAGCCGCCGAAGTGGACCATCGTGGCGGAACTGGTGGAAACCAGCCGCCTGTGGGGGCGCATCGCCGCGCGGATCGAACCGGAATGGGTTGAACCGCTGGCGCAGCACCTGATCAAACGCAGCTACAGCGAGCCGCACTGGGAGAAAGCGCAGGGCGCGGTGATGGCGCAGGAAAAGGTCACGCTGTACGGTCTGCCGCTGGTGGCGGCCCGCAAGGTCAATTACGGCGCCATCGACCCGGTGGTGTCGCGCGAGCTGTTCATTCGCCATGCGCTGGTGGAAGGCGACTGGCAGACCCAGCATGCGTTTTTCCGCGCCAATCAGAAACTGCGTTTGGAAGTGGAAGAACTGGAGAACAAGTCCCGCCGCCGCGACATTCTGGTGGATGACGAGACGCTGTTTGCGTTCTACGACCAGCGCCTTCCTCATGACGTGGTGTCGAGCCGTCATTTCGACAACTGGTGGAAGCAGGCGTCGAAAACCGACCCGGATCAGCTGAATTTCGAAAAGACCATGCTGATCAAAGACGGGGCGGATCGCGTCAGCGCGCTGGACTACCCTAACCACTGGCAGCAGGGCGAGCTGCGTTTGCGGCTCACCTATCAGTTCGAGCCGGGAGCGGACGCCGACGGCGTCACCGTGCATATCCCGCTGCCGGTACTGAATCAGGTCAAAGAGGACGGATTCGAATGGCAGATCCCGGGGCTGCGCCGTGACGTGGTGGTGGCGCTGATCAAATCGCTGCCAAAACCGATACGGCGTAACTTCGTGCCGGCGCCCAACTATGCCGAAGCATTTCTGGCGCGGGTGACGCCGCTGGAGAAAGGGCTGCTGGAGGCGCTGGAGCGCGAGCTGCGGCTGATGACCGGCGTGACGGTCGATCGTGAGGCCTGGCAGTGGGATCAGGTGGACGAACACCTGAAAATGACCTTCCGGGTGATAGACGAGAAAAGCCGAACGCTGCGGGAAGGCAAGAATCTGCGTGCGCTGAAAGATCAGTTGCAGGAGAAGGTGCAGCAAACGCTGTCGGCGGTGGCGGATGACGGCATCGAACAGCGCGATCTGCATATCTGGAGTTTTGGCGATTTGCCGGAGCGTTACGAGCAGAAACGCGGCGGCTACGCAGTAAAAGCCTATCCGGCGCTGGTGGACGAGAAAGACAGCGTGGCGATTCGTCTGTTTGATTCGCCGCACCAGCAGCAACAGATGATGTGGCGCGGTCAGCGCCGCCTGCTGTTGCTCAACATTCCTTCTCCCATCAAGTATCTGCATGAAAAGCTGCCTAACAAGGCCAAGCTGGGGCTGTATTTCAACCCGTACGGCAAGGTACTGGAGCTGATCGACGATTGCATCGCCTGCGGCGTGGACAAGTTGATGGCGGTAGCGGGCGGCCCGGTGTGGCAGGAAGACGCGTTCCACCAGTTGCATGAGCGGGTACGTGCGGAACTGAATGACACGGTGGTGGACATCGCCCAGCAGGTGGAGCAGATTCTGACCACGGTCTTCTCGATCAACAAACGGCTCAAAGGCCGGGTGGATATGGCGCTGGCGCTGGCCTTGAGCGACATCAAGGCGCAGATGAGCGGGCTGGTGTTCCGCGGCTTCGTCACTGACAACGGCTGGAAGCGGCTGCCGGATGTGCTGCGCTATCTGCAGGCCATCGAGCGTCGGTTGGATAAACTGGCGCAGGACGTACACCGCGACCGCGCGCAAATGCTAAAAGTGGAGCAGGTGCAGCAGGCCTGGCAGCAGTGGCTGAACAAGCTGCCGCCGGAACGGCGTGAAGATGACGACGTGAAAGCCATTCGCTGGATGATCGAAGAACTGCGCGTCAGCTACTTCGCTCAGCAACTGGGCACGCCTTATCCTGTTTCCGATAAACGTATTTTGCAGGCGATGGGGCAGATCGAGGGGTAAGCCGCCAACGCTAGGCGGTGCTTGCGAACGTGGCGGCACCGCCTGTGCTGCAGTGGTTTATCCTGAAAAGAGATCGTTACCGGCGGATCGTTATCGGTGGATAGTTATTGGTGGATCGTTATCGGCGTCCAATCAAAGGACAAAGGAATCGGTTTGAAACCGGTAGCGCCATGCTTATCTGTCGCTGATGTTAATGGCGGGAAGGATCAGGCGCTGAATAGCCGGTATTTCAGGCAGAAATACCGGCGAAGGCGGATTAACGATCTTTTTTGGACAACGCTTCCAACTGCTGGCGGATGGCGGTGACCGCCACGGCGCGGTTGTCGGCAAGCTGGCGGTTGCTGGCGTCCGGCGCGGAGCTTTGGATACCCATCAGTACCCAACTGCCGGCGGTTTTCAGCATCAGCGGCGAGCCGCTGTCACCCGGTAGCGTATCGCAACGGTGAGCCATCACCGCTTTATGGACCCAACCGGTAATCAGACAGTCCTGATGACGGTACAGCGTATCCTGATGGTCTTCCGGGTAACCGGCCTGGGTGACCTTCTGTTGCGCGGCTTCCAACGCCGCTTTCAGTTCTTCCTGCGTTCCCTGCCAGATCGGCAACGGGCGGATGCCCGGCGGCGTCTGCTTGAGCCTAATCAGCGCGAAATCCCACGGTGCGGCGGAAGGCGGGACGATCCAGCCGTCGCCGTCTGCTTTCAGCATCCTGGCCAGTTTTTTATTGGTCAGCGCTTCAATTTTATCGGTTTCATAACGCCAGCCGTTTTCCGTTGCCAGAAAACGCAACGCCACCGGTTTGTCCGGCACGCCGGGCGGCGCCACCACGCAGTGGCCGGCGGTCAGCGCCAGATGCGGCGAGATCAGGGTTGCGGTGCAGAGGTTGCCGCTGGCGGTTTCCAGTTGACCAATTGCCTGCCACGGCCATTGGGTGGTATCCGGCACTTTGTCGCGGTCATCATGATTAAAGAACAGAGTCTGTTTTTGTTGTTCCGTCGTGGCTGACGGCTCGTTATCGGCCCACGCAGAAGCGGCGAGCACGCTCAATGAACATAACAACCAGGCTGATATGCGCATGTAATGAATGGCCTTTAAAGATGAAATTCAGCGTATTAACCGTCATCAATCCACTATAAACGTAGCATGCCGGAATCAGGCAGGAAACGACAGATTGGTTGGTCAGGCGAATCGGATGACCCGGTTTGGGCGCTCAGGCGAGGATGACATCGGGTTATAAGAAGAACACCACGATAACCAGCGCGCAGATAAGCAGGAAGGACAGCACGATTTCAAATGAGTAGCGTCGCAGCATTATCCGGTCCCCATGAAACAAACACCCGGCGAACCGGGTGTTTGATAACGCTATTGTCATGTCGGTAGTGGGGGAGCGTACTCCTGACTACCGGTGCTCATGACCATCAACAGTCACTTTGGTGAATTAAGCAGCCGGAGCGGTTTTTGCTTTTTTCACTTTTTTGTGTTTTTTAGCAGCCTGAGCCTTCTGGGCAGCCGGTTTTTTCTTGGCTACTTTTTTAGCAGCCTGAGCTTTCTGGGCAGCCGGTTTTTTCTTAGCTACTTTTTTAGCAGCCTGAGCCTTCTGGGCAGCCGGTTTTTTCTTGGCTACTTTTTTAGCAGCCTGAGCTTTCTGGGCAGCCGGTTTTTTCTTGGCTACTTTTTTGGCAGCCTGAGCCTTCTGAGCAGCCGGTTTTTTCTTAGCTACTTTTTTGGCAGCCTGAGCCTTCTGGGCAGCCGGTTTTTTCTTGGCTACTTTTTTAGCAGCCTGAGCTTTCTGGGCAGCCGGTTTTTTCTTGGCTACTTTTTTGGCAGCCTGAGCTTTCTGGGCAGCCGGTTTTTTGGCTTTTTTGTGTTTTTTAGCGGCCTGAGCTTTCTGAGCAGCCGGGGCTTTTTTCTTCGCTACTTTTTTGTGCTTTTTAGCAGCCTGTGCTTTCTGATCGGTTTTTTTCTTCTCAGCTTTTTTCACCGGTTTTTTGGCGGTGTCAGCTTTAGCAGCAGTAGTAGCAGTAGTAGTGGCCGGAGCAGCCGCCGGAGCAGTGGTACCTGCTGCGAAAGCTACAGAGGACAGACCCAGAGCCGCACCTGCGATCATCACTAAAAATTTATTCATCGTAAATTCCTCATTATCCAGTTCACGTTTCGAACCCCAGGGTGGGCCGATGACTGAAGAATAGGGGAACATAAGCTAGCGATCTGTGAGTGTTTGGTTTCCGCGTGTAACGGATTGTACAAGGTTTGCAGACGAAGAATTTGACGAGGATTTGTGCTCGATAATCGGCCAGCGGAACAGGAAGCGCGCGCCGCCCAGCGGGCTGCTGTCTACCTCGATCGTGCCGTTGTAAGCGCGCACGATGGCGTGAACAATCGCCAGCCCCAGACCACAGCCGCCGCTGCTGTTTTCGATACCGGCTTCCAACCGGATGAAGGGTTCGAAGATATGGGCGCGGTCTTCCGGCGCGATGCCCGGCCCGTCATCCTCCACCTGCAGGTAGGCGGTATGCTGGTCCAGCGTTAGCCCGACCCGCAGGCGATGCTGACAGAAACGCAAGCCGTTATTGACCAGATTGTTCAACACCCGTTCCATCAGGCGCAGGTCCACATAGCCGAAGTTGTTATCGCCGGTTACGTCCAGCTCAATCTGTTTATCGTCATGCACCAGCCGGAAATCGTCGATTCGCTTGTGCAGCCATTGCGACAGGTCGATCTCTTCGAGATGCAGCGTCACCTGCGGCCGGTCGAGGCGGGCGTAGGTCAGCAGTTCATCGATTAACGCCTCCAACTGGCCGACATCGCGGTTGATGGCTTCTTGTTCTTCGTCGGTCAGGTTGTCGCTCATCGCCAGCCGGTAGCGCAGCCGGACCAGCGGCGTGCGCAGCTCATGAGCGATATTGTCGATCAGCTGTTTTTTACTGGTAATCAACTGGTTGAGGTTGTCGGCCATGCGGTTGAACGCCACGCCGAGGCGGAACAGGCTGGAGGTGTTATCAAAGTGGGTTCGCTCTTCCAGATGACCGTCTCCCAGCCGCTGCGCGGCGCTTTCCAGTTGCAGCATCGCCTTCCAGTGCGGGCGTATCCACAGGAACACCGGCAGCGCCAGCGACAGGCCGATCAGCGCCAGAAACAGCAGGTTGACCAGCCGGATTTCGTGCAGGAAGAACAGATAGGGAATCGGGCCGACCGCCAGCACGTAGTGACTGCGCGGAATACGCTGGATAAACGTGTATTCGTCGTCCAGCGCGACGATTTCCCCCTGAATCAGCCGCTGCTGCGCCTGCGTGCTAAGCCGGTACTTGCTGATCGGCTCAATGTGCAACTTGAACGACAGGTTAAGGTCCATCTGGTTGATGGTCTTGTGCCACTCTCGTGGCGGAATGGAGCGTAGCTCGTTGCGGATCAGATACAGCGAGCTTTTCATCAGGTCATCCATCGACTGGCGTCCGGCCCGTTCCGCCGTGACTTTGTACACCAGCCCCACCAGCAGGGTCATCACCAAAAAGCTGGCGAACAGCAGCAGAAAGAACTGAATAAACAGTTTTTTCATGGCGTGAGGGTCTCCCAGGCATTGGGGGCGAACAGATAGCCTTTGTTGCGGATGGTTTTGATGCGCACCGGTTCCAGCGCGTTGTCGTACAGTTTTTTGCGCAGGCGGGAAATGGCGACGTCGATACTGCGATCCATCCCGTCGTAACTGACGCCGCGCAGCGCCTTAAGCAGCGCTTCGCGGTCCATGATCTGTCCGGCATGGGTGGCCAGCAGCCACAGCAGGTCGAAATCCGATGTGGAGAGGGCGATATTCTCGTCCGCCAGCGTGACGTCGCGGTTAACCGGATCGATGCACAGCAGGCCGAAGTGCAGCGATTTATGCACCTGAACCTGCGTTTTCACCGGCGCGCTTTTTTCCACCGCCGGCTGCGGCGCGGCGGCGTATTGACGGAAATGCAACCGCAAACGCGCCAGCAGCACCGCCGGCGGCGTGGTTTTCAGAATATAGTCATCGGCCCCCATTTCCAGCGACAGAATGTGGTTCATGTCGCTGTCGAGCGAGGTGAGCAATACGATGGGGCCGGTAAAGAGAGGGCGCAGTTCCCGGCAAATCGTCATACCGTCTTTGCCGGGCAGCATGATGTCCAGCAACACCAGGTCGGGCTGTTGTTCTTCGATGAAGGCCAGCGCGTTATCGCCGCGCGGCTCAATGCGTACATCAATATCATGTTTACCCAGATAGGCTGCAATCAGTTTGCCGACTTCCGGATCATCTTCAACAAAAACAACTTTATACATGACATCCCACTCACAACAGAACGCGTGTTATGGCTCATGCCGGCGCCGTCTGACGGCATGAGCGGCTACGACGCAAGCGTAGGGTGCGCTGGATCGCATTGCCAGCAGAAAAGTCCCTGCTTTTGTCTAATAGCTCTACAATTATTAGAGATACTATACCTTATTAATCCTTTTTACGTTGTAATGGTTAACGTGAAATGGCGTGATGCCAACGGTCGGTTGACGGAAAGGAGAAAAAGGATGGAAGAGGCTCATTCCGGGCCTGCGGGCTCCTCTGAAAGTGAACGGATGTGCATTGATTATACCGCGTACCTTGGCGCGCTGTGCCGCAAGCGCTGGCGCTTTATCGACGCGTTGTACGGTGTGATGCCGATTTTCGGCATGGTGACCAAGTCACCCGTGGTAGCCGGGAGCGCCGGCAAGGATAAACTGCTGGAACTGGCGATGCAGGTACTGTCCACTCAGGCCAGCGATGAAACCAATCTTTCCCGTCTGATTACACTGGCGCGCCAGCAAGGGGTAACGGAGCTGGACATCCGGCTGCCTTATGCGCTGTCCGGCGAGCAGTTGCAGGCGATAGGGCAGGCCTGCCGCGATCATGAACTGGCGCTGAGCCAGCATGCGGAGTGCCTGACGGTGCGTTCCGCCACATCGACGGCGCCGTCAGGGCTGCTCTGCTGAATATCTGAGGCGTACCGAATCGGACCCCGCATAAAGCGGGATCCGGTGAACGATCAGGAAGCCGGCTCGTCGGGAACGGGGGTGGTTTCCGCCAGCGCCTGTTCCAGCGTGGCGTAGAAACCCAGCCGGTTGGCGATCGGCGTAACGTTAGCCCGGGCCAGTGTTTTGAGCGGCTGGAACGGGATATCGGTAATGATCAGCTGTTTTTCCGGCGGCAGCAATTCCACAAAGTGGCGGAAAGCGTTAAGGCCGCCGGCATCCAGCACCGACACTGCATCCCACTGCAGAACAATCGTCGGGTAAGGCTGGGCGCGTTCCATCAGTTCATTAAACAGGCGCTCCGCCGCGGCGAAAAACAGCGGTCCGTTAATGCGCAGCACCAGCCGCTGGCCCGCGATGGTGCCTGGTAGCTCGCTCAGCCGCGTCATGCGCGCCACATTGCCCATGAACAGCAACGACGCCAACACAATCCCCACCGTAATGGCAATCACCATATCGAACAGTACGGTTAACGCCATGCACAGCACCAATACCAGAATGTCGTCCCGCGGCGCCCGGCGCAGCAGGTAGACAACTTTGTGCGCCTCGCTCATGTTCCACGCCACCAACAACAGCAGTGAGGCCATCGCCGACAGCGGCAGATAAGAGAGCCAGGGCGCCAGCACCAGCAGGGACAACAGCACCAGACCGGCGTGGATCACCGCCGCGATGGGCGAAGTCGCGCCTGCACGCACGTTGGCGGCGGAGCGGGCGATGGCGGCGGTAGCGGTAATGCCGCCGAAGAACGGCGCCACCATGTTGCCGATGCCCTGGCCGATCAATTCGCTGCTGGGATGGTGTTTGCGCCCGGTCATGCCGTCCAGCACCACCGCGCACAGCAGTGACTCAATGGCGCCGAGCATCGCCATGGAAAACGCCGCCGGCAGCAGCTCGGACAGGCTTTTCCAACTCAGCGTCATGGTGTGGCCGTCCGGCGCGGGAATGTTCCACGGCAGTAAAAACTGCGGCAGAATCGCCGGGATCCCCTGACCGTGACTGCCGTCGGCCAGCAGGTAGCTGAAACGCGAGCCGATGGTCGCCACGTCAAGGTGAAACTGCGATAACACGCCCATCACGGCGGTGCCTGCCAACAGCGCGGGGAGGTGACCCGGCAGGCGAATGCCCAGCTTCGGCCAGACGATCAGCACCAGCAGCGTCGTCGAGCCAACCAGCGTATCGCCGATGTTCAGCGTCGGTAGTGCCTGTACCAGCGCTGCCACTTTTTCGGCATAGTGCTCCGGCACCGTGGTCATGGTCAGGCCGAAAAAGTCTTTTACCTGCATGGTGGCGATGGTGATGGCGATACCGGAGGTAAACCCGAGCGTCACCGGCAAAGGAATGTATTCAATCAATCGCCCCAGCCGGCACAGGCCCATCAACAGCAAAAACACGCCGGAGAGTAGGGTGGCGACCAGCAGGCCGGAGATGCCGAACTGCTGGGATACGGGATGAAGAATAACCACAAATGCGGCGGTGGGGCCGGAGACGCTGTAGCGGGAGCCGCCGCACAGCGCGATCACCAGCCCGGCGATCGCCGACGTATAAAGTCCATACTGCGGGGGCACGCCGCTGGCGATAGCCAGCGCCATCGCCAGCGGGATAGCGATGATCCCGACGGTAATCCCGGCAATAACATCATGAGTAAAACGCGACAGCGTGTAGGTTTCTCGCCAGCAGGCTTCAATCAGCGCGCTGAACGGTCTGATACCGTTAATTCGGTGTGATTTCATGGAAAACAAGAACCAAACAATGAAAAACAGGCGGGTCGACAGCGGCCCGTCACGGCCAGGGCGTGTGCCGCCTGCGGTGGTTGCCGGAGAAGTGGAAACAAAAAGCGCAGCCGCCGCGGTAGGACACAGTCCAAAGCCGATACCATACGCCTGTTTTTTGACGCAGATCCAGCGGTAAATCAATGGAAAGGATTTTTTCGGGCAAGAAGAGAATATTGTCGTATAAATCGCTGCGTTGCCGATACGAGGCAGGAAGTTGCGGGCAGAAAAGCGTAGACCGGGAAGCGTAGAGAAAACGGCAAGATAACCGGGATGAGCTAACCGGTAATGAATAGAACGATGCCGGTATCGCTGGGCGGCGATACCGGCGGGGCGCTTACAGCATGATGGTCATCAGATAAGCGGCGAACAGCGCCAGGTGCGCGCTGCCGTTGAGGACGTTGGTGCGGCCGGTGGAAAAGGAAATATGGCACAGCACCAGCACCGACAGCATCACCACAATATGCGGCAGGTCGAGCGAAAACTGCAGGGTGCGGCCGGTGAGCGTGGCGATCAGCGTTACGGCGGGTACCGTCAGCGAAATGGTGGCCAGCACCGACCCGAAGAACAGGTTCATAGCGCGCTGTACCTGATTGCGCAATACGGCGGTGATGGCGCCCAGCCCTTCCGGCGACAGGATCAGCAGCGCCACCAGGAAACCGGTAAATTGAGCCGGCGCGTTCATCGCCTCCAGCAACCCTTCCAACTGCGGCGAGTCCATCTTGGTGACGCCAATCACCGCCACCAGATGCACCAGCAGCCAGATAGCGTGCCAGGCGGAGCTGTGTACCGACGGTTTGCCGTGGTGCGGGTTGTCATCATCGCTTTCATCTTCGTGCTCGTAGACAAACAGGCTCTGATGCGTGCGGGTCTGAATTAGCAGGAATACGCCGTACATCATGGCGGAAATCAGCGCGATGATGATGGATTGCGCCACGGAGAAATTGCCTTCCGGCAACGCGGCGGGAAACACCAGCACCAGTATCGCCAGCGGGAAGATTGCCATCAGATATTGCTTGATGCCGGCCAGATTGACGTACTGGGTGGCGAATTTGCGGCCGCCCAGCAATAGGGCGAAGCCGACCAGACCGCCGCTGACGATCATGATGATAGAATAAAGGGTGTCGCGCATCAGCGTCGGGCCGGCATCGCCGGTCGCCATCAGCGCCGAAATCAGGCTGACTTCCAGAATCACGACCGACAGACTGAGGATCAACGAGCCATAAGGTTCCCCCAGACGATGCGCCAGCACATCGGCGTGGCGCACCACGCTGAACGCGCTGGCGAGGATCCCCACCAGCGCCAGCAGGTTGATGCCGACCATAGCCGGCAGGCTGCGGGCATCGCCCCATAATGTCAGCGCCAGTAGCGCCAGCAACGGAAAAATCAGGGTGTATTCGTGGTGACGGGTTTTCACCGCGTCGGAGGATGTTGGCATGGTCGGGTCTCCTTATACCGTCTAAAGATAAGCGTTTTTTTATTGCATCCGGGCGTTGATTGACGCATTGGGCGATGCTGCGTTTTTGCCCGGATGATTTTTCCCTGCCTCTCCGACACCATCGGAGCCAAAAGTATTGTTACTTAAAACCCGGTGTAACCTGATTTAGCCGGTTTTTATGGGGTGTTTTCATTCTTTATGTTTTATCTGATTAATAGTAAAAGATTTTGTACTTTTTGTTTACTGTTTTTATCAAATGATAACGTATTTTATCTTTTTATAGGTTGTCATTTTTAAGCTAAACGACGCATAAATAAGATGGGATTGTCATTTTCTCATGAATGCGAAGGATGGGCGCGGTCTGACATCATTGCGAAACCGTTCATGAATGTCTGCCGCGCTATTGCATCGGGCGTTTAGCAAAATTCTGGTAAAGGTTAACGATATTTTGCCGTAGAAATAAGCAATACCTGCGTTGATTACAGGGTTGATGATCGGCCAGAATAGACGAGGCGATGCCGCCGCGCAGTAAGAAACGTTTTAGTGAGGGCAGTGGGTAGTGTTGACGCGTGATTTTTTGCAGAAAGCAGATTGTAAAACCTCGTTTGGCAATATTGATGAATCCTTGTTGCTGACCCCTCAGCAGCGTGCGGCGTCTCTGGCGTGTACGCTGGCATCCCGCCCTGACCAAAGCCCGGTCTGGGTGTTCGGTTACGGCTCCCTGATGTGGAATCCGGTATTCGATGCCGAAGAGGTTTGCGTGGCTACGCTCAACGGCTGGCACCGCACCTTTTGTCTGCGCCTCACCGCCGGCCGCGGCACCCATAGCCAGCCTGGCCGTATGCTGGGGCTGAAACCCGGCGGCGAAACCACCGGACTAGCCTACCGGTTGCCTGAAACTACCCTGCGCGAAGAGCTGGAACTGCTGTGGAAGCGTGAAATGCTGACCGGTTGTTACCGGCCGCTATGGTGCGAACTGCGCTGCCAAAGCGGCGAGCCGATCACCGCGCTGGTGTTTGTCACCGACCCCGAACATCCGCTGCTGGAAGCCGATACCTGCATACAGAGTATTGCGCCGCTGATTGCCTGCGCCAGCGGGCCGCTCGGCACCAACGCCCAGTATCTGTTCGCGCTGGAACAGGAACTGAAGCATTACGGCATGGCGGACGAAAGCCTGAGCGCGCTGGCGCAGCGGGTGCGGGAACTGCAGCAGGGTCCTTCCGCCGGTCAGGCGTAGCGTTAACCCTGCGCGGCGCTGGCCTGACGAGGGCGTGAACTGAGACGGAGGTTGTCTATACCAGTCCGGCGGCAGTGATGATACCATGCTGGCAACGTGTCACGACCTGGGGTTGCCTTCCCAGCAACAAGGCCTCCGTCAATGAGTCCATTTTATCAACAGATATGGGGAACTGCGGCGCGTCCCGGTAAAGTGCTGGGTAGTTTCCTTTCATTGTGCCTGACGCTGTTGGGTCTGTTGTTTTTTACCTTCCTGTTAACCCATCTGGCGCCGATCGATCAGGCTTTGCCCGTGACGGGCGAACATGCCAGCGACGCCACTTACAGCCAGGTGCGTCAGCAACTGGGGCTGGACCAGCCGATGTGGCTGCAATTCTGGCACTATCTCTCCGCGCTATTGCAAGGCGATTTCGGCGTATCACGCACCACCGCGCAGCCGGTGCTGCAGGATTTGCTGCGTACCTTTCCGGCGACCTTTGAACTGGCGACCTGCGCGATTGTGATTGGGTTTGGCGGCGGCGTCACGCTGGCGCTGCTGTCGGCGTTGAAGCCCGGCGGGGTGCTGGATTATCTGGTGCGCGGCGTTACGCTGCTGGGCTATTCGGTACCGGTGTTCTGGATCGGTCTGCTGAGTCTGTTGCTGTTTTATGCCGTGCTGCACTGGTCCGCGGGGCCGGGGCGCTTCGATGATATCTATCAGTACTCGGCGGAATTGCCGACCGGGTTTGTACTGCTGGGCGGCTGGAACAGCGATCTGGCGATGTTTCGCAACGCGCTGGCGCATTTGTGGCTGCCTGCCTGCGTGCTGGGCTTTGTGTCGATGGCCAGCATCGCCCGCATGTTGCGCACCGCTATTTTGGAAGAGTGCGGCAAAGAGTACGTGACGCTGGCCCGCGCGATGGGCGCCAGCCCGCTGCGCATCCTGTTTTTTCATATCCTGCCGAATATTCAGACGGTGATGGTAACGGTGCTGATGCTGTCTTACGCCAGCCTGCTGGAAGGCGCGATCCTGGTGGAAACCGTATTCTCCTGGCCGGGCGTGGGGCGCTATCTGACCACCGCGCTGTTTGCCGCCGATATCCCGGCGGTGCTGGGGGCGACGCTGCTGATTGGCGTCTGTTTCATCCTGCTCAACGCGCTGGCGGATGCATTGATCTTTTTGCTGGACCCCCGAACACGATGAGGCGGCGACATGCATTCTATACCGACCGCCAGTCGCGCCGGCCAACGCGCCGCACGTCGATGCTGAACAGCCTCAATGTCTGCATTGTGATGTTGAGCCTGCTGACGCTGCTCGCGCTGTTCGCTCCCTGGCTGGCGCCGTTCGACCCCTATAGTCAAAATGTGATGCATCGCCTGCAGCCGCCCGGCCCGGACCACTGGCTGGGGACCGACGGCTTCGGCCGCGACCTGCTCTCAAGGGTGATTTATGGCACTCGCCCGGCGCTGATAATGGTGGCGCTGATTCTGGTGATCACCATTCCCATCGGGCTGCTGATCGGGGTAGGCGCCGGTTATCTCGGCGGCTGGGTCGATCGGCTGCTGATGCGGCTGACCGACATCATGCTGGCATTACCCGGGCTGGTGATTGCGCTGGCGCTGGTGGCGGTGTTGGGCACAGGGCTGCTGCACGGCGCACTGGCGTTGGCGTTGACCGCCTGGCCGCAGTTTGCCCGTCAGGCGCGGGCTGAAACCATGTCGCTACGCAACAGCGAGTTTCTGGCTGCCGCCCGTATGCAGGGTATCGACGGATGGCGGCTGATGTACGGCCATGTGCTGCCGTTGTGCCTGCCCGGCGCGCTGACGCGGGCGGCCATGACGCCGGGCAACATGATTCTGGCGGCGGCCGGGCTCGGGTTTCTCGGCGTGGGCGCGCCGCCGCCGATGGCGGAGTGGGGCGCAATGGTGGCGGAAGGCAGCAGCGTGATGCTTGAGCAGTGGTGGGTCGCCACCATGCCGGGGCTGGCTATTTTCCTCACCAGCCTGACTTTTAATATGCTCGGCAACGCATTGCGCGACAGACTGGATCCCCGTTATGACAAACGCTGAATCCTGGCTGCTTGAGGTCGAAAATCTGTCGATTCGGCGCCATAACGGCGACTCGCAAACGCTGGTGCAACCGCTGTCATTCAGCATGCGGCGCGAACGGGTGGCGCTGGTGGGGGAGTCCGGCGCGGGCAAATCGCTGCTGGCCTGGGCGCTGATGGGGTTGCTGCCGCCCGAATGTCGAATGCAGGCAGAGCGGCTTGAACTGGCCGGGCAGGACTTGCTGAAGCTCAGCCCGCGGCAATGGCGGCAGTGGCGCGGTCGGCGCATGGCGATGGTGATGCAGGGGCCGAAACACGCGCTCAACCCGATGCGCACCATCGGCTGGCAAATGGCGGAGCCGCTGCGGCTGCACACAAGCCTGTCGCGTTCTGAACGGCGCGACCGGGTGCTGGAAAGCCTTAATGCGGTCGGTCTGGCGGAACCCAGCGGGGTACTGACGTGCTATCCCCACCAGATTTCCGGCGGCATGGCGCAGCGGGTCATGCTGGCGATGGCGATGATCACCCAGCCGGATCTATTGATTATCGATGAACGTACTTTTGCTCTGGACCGGGAAACCCGCGTGCAGGTGCTGTCGTTGCTCGATCACCTGCTGGCCGAACATCACATGGGCCTTTTATTGATTAGCCATGATTTGCCGCTGGTAGTGCATCATTGCGCCCGGATACTGGTGATGCGTCAGGGGAAACTGGTGGATGAACTGGCCGCCTCGCGCTTGCCGGATGCGACGCATCCTTACACCCGAACGTTGTGGCAAGCCCGACCGGGCAAGCATACCCACGGGCAGACGCTGCCGACAGCAGAGGACGAGCCGGAGGAGCCGCGTGATGCATGAGCCTATGGCGGTGATGCTGCAGCAGGTCAGCGTGGCCCACTGGCAGGGTTACCAGCGCCATGAGGTGGTGCATGATGCCAGTTTCAACGTGGCGCAAGGGGCGTGTTTTGGGCTGGCAGGGCCGTCCGGCAGCGGGAAATCCTCGTTATTATGGACGCTGGCGGGGCTTAACCCTCACTGGTCTGGCAGCATGACGCTGCTCGATCAGTCGGTACACCCCGGCCGATCGTTCGATGCGGTTCTGCGGCGTCAGGTACAGATGGTGTTTCAGGACCCTTACGCGTCGTTGCACCCGCGACACAGTCTGCGTAAAACCCTGAGCGACCCTTTGCGGTTGATGGGCGTGACGGATATCGATGCGCGGCTCGCGCAGGGCGCCGATCAGGTCGGCCTATCGTGCCGCTTACTGGATAACTATCCCCATCAACTGTCCGGCGGGCAACGTCAGCAAATGGCGTTGTTGCGTGCGCTGTTGCTGCGTCCGCAACTGCTGTTGCTGGACGAAGCGACGTCGGCCTTGGACACGGTCGGGCAGGCGCGTATTCTCAATCTGCTCAATCGCTGGCGGGAGACGGAGGAGATGACCATTATTATGGTCAGCCATGACTGCAATGTGATGGAGCATATGTGTGACCGCATGGTGTGGATACAGGAAGGGCGGCTGCATCCCCGCTGAATGGAATTTTTACGCGTTGCCGTCTGGCGGCGCAGACGAATTTCTAGTAAACAGATCCTCGCGCTGATGCAGTGATACCGAGGAATAAAAACGATGAAGGCATGGTTTGCCATTCTGCTGACGCTGACCCTGATGGCCAGCCCGCCGGTGAAGGCATTGACGCCGGATAATACGCTGGTGGTGGCTATCTCTCTGAATGGCATCATCAGTTTTGATCCGGCGGAAAGTTTCGAAACCGTCAGCAACAGCTGTCTTGCCTCGCTTTACCAGGGGCTGGTGGCGAGCGATCGTAATCAACCCACCCAACTGAACCCCGATCTGGCGCTTGCCTGGCGCGAAGGCCACGACGGGCGCAGCCTGATTTTTACCCTTGACCCCAACGCCGTATTCGCCTCCGGTAATCCGGTACTGGCCGATGACGTCATCTATTCGCTGACCCGGGCGGTAAAACTCAATAAAACCCCGGTGTTCATTCTGAATGAACTGGGGTGGATGTCGGCGAATATTGACGGGCAGTTCCGGAAAATCGACGATCATCAGCTGGAGATCCGCTGGACCAGCGATATCGGCAGCGAACTGGTATTACGCCTGTTATCGGCCAGCGTGGCGTTGATTGTCGACAGCAAGCTGGTAGAGAAACACAGCGACAGCGGTGATTTTGGCAATCAGTGGCTGAGAAGCCGCTCGGCGGGCAGCGGCAGCTATCAGATTCGCCATTATCTGCCGCAGCAGGCATTGTTGCTGGAGAGTAACCCGTATGCGCGCCGCCAGCCCGCGCTGGCGCAGGTGATTCTGAAAGACGTGGCGGACCCGAGCGTGCGCCGTTTGTTGCTGCTGCAGGGCGACGTCGACGTCGCCTTCGATCTGGGCGCGGACCAATTCAGCGCGCTGGAAAATCAGCCGGGCATCAATGTGAATCTGGCGTCGGGGGCGAAAATTTACTATCTGGGTTTCAACACCCGCAGTAGCACGGCGCCGTTTCTGGGGCAGCCCGCTTTCTGGCAGGCGGCGCGCTGGCTGGTCGACTATCAGGGCATCGCCAATCGCTTGCTGAAAAGGCAATTCCGGGTGCATCAGAATTTCCTGCCGCTGGGATTTGACGGCGCGGCAATGGAGAAACCGTTCCGGCTCGATGTGGATAAGGCCCGGAGCATATTGCACGACGGCGGGATCGCGCCGGGCAGCCGGTTTACGCTGCTGGTAGCCAACCAGCCGCCCTATGTCGAGGTGGCGCAGGCGTTGCAGGACAGTTTCGCCCGCGCCGATATCTATATCGACGTGCAGACGGTGGTGGAGAGCGAACTCTGGACGCGCATGCGCCGCGGGCGTTTTCAGGCGGTATTCACCTACTGGGGGCCGGACTATATTGACTCCAGCAGCAATGCCAGCGCGTTCGCCCTCAACCAGCCGGATACACCAGGTACGCTGGCGGCCCGTTTGGGCTGGGTAATTCCGGAGTTGAGCCGGTTGACCAACGCTGCCGCCGCCCAGCGCGATCCACAAACGCGACGCGACATCTACCTGCAATTGCAGCAGGCGGTCAGGGAAAACTCGCCGTTCGTGGTGATGCTGCAGGGCAACCGGCTGGTGGCGGTGCGCAATACGATATTGAATGTCCGGCAGAGCATCGCCAATTCGATGCTCTATTTTGATGAGATTATCAAGGTGAAGGCTGAGACGCCCGCATCGCCGTGAGGCGCGCCCAACCTGCCGCCGGCTTGATGGGAAACGAGCAGCGAATGAGGGCCGTCAGGACGGCGACGTCACTTTTTCAATCAGCATGTTGGTGCTGACCGCACCGGCGATACACAGCGCCATCGGTACGAAGAAGTCGTTGTTGATACGGGTAAATTCCATGATCAACACCAGACTGGTGACCGGCATTCTCATCGAGGTCGCCAGAAACGCCGCCGCGCCAATCACCGCGTAGGCGCCCGGCTGGTTGTGCGGGAAGAACCACGACCAGACGCCGCCCAACGCCACCGCCAGCAGCGCGCCGTTGGCCAGACCGGGCGTCAGCAGGCCGCCCTGCGCGCCGGCGCGCAAACTGCTCCATTGCACCAGTACCTTACAGCCCAACAGCAGCAATGCCAGCAGTATCGGCAACTGGCTGGTGAAGCTCAGTTCCGCCGGGCCTTTGCCGTTGCCCGCCAGTTGCGGCAGGATGATCACCAGCAATCCCAGCAGGGTGAAGTTGAGCAGGTTGGTGATGATAAGGCGGGCGTTCCGCGGCGAATGTTGCCGGGCGTGACGGGTGAGGCGAACAAACAGCCAGGCGGCCACCCCGAATACCGGCCCGGTGAGCAACGCCCAGACGGTTAAATCGCCGGACACGCTGAGCGGCAGATTGAGGTGGTACTGATACTCGTCGCCCAGACCGACGCGCGCCACCAGCGCCGCCAGCGAGCAGGTCAGCAGCGCCGCCAGGCTGGTTTTTACCTGAACGCGCGCCAGCAATACTTCGACCACAAACAGCGCGCCGCCCAGCGGCACGTTATACACCGCCGCCAGGCCGCCGCCGGCGCCGCAGGCGATCAGCAAACGGGTATCATCCGGGGTCATGCGCAGCGCACGGCTGAGATGATTGGCGGCCAGCGCTCCCAGTTCCCGCGGCGCCACTTCCCGCCCCAGCGGCGAACCCAGTGCCACGGTAACAATCTGCAGCAACGCGTGAATGAGGGTTTCTTTTACCGGCATATCGTTTACCGGCATATCCGGTTTTTCCGCCTGCAATGCCGAGGCGATGCTCACCAGCCGACGGCCGTAGCGGTATAGCGCATACCAGCCCAGACCGGCCACCACGCCGCCGATCAGCAAAGCCATAAAGCGCCGGGCGGGCTCCGCCGCCGAAACGCCCTGTAAAAAACTTTCTTCGCTGATGATATGGTCCAGACTGTAACCATAGGCCAGATGCTGAATGGCATGAAGCAGCAGCGCCAGCAGCATGCCGCCGAGGCCGGCCAGCACGCCGGTTAACGTTAGCGCGATGACAAAACGAATACGCAGGGAAATAGTCTCGGACATACAGGCTCACATCAGGTCTGGAAAACAGCATTGCCGCATTATACTGACTGTACCTCAACAGCGGGTCACAGTGCAGCACTGCGGCGACGGAGGGCGGCATCATGACGAGCGAACGACAACCGTCGGCCTATCAACGCATTACCGGCGCCGACTGGCGTCATATCTTTGTGGTGGGCGATGTACACGGTTGTTACCGGCAACTGATGACGACGCTGGAGCAGGCCGGGTTTGATACCGGGCGCGACCTGCTGGTGTCGGTGGGGGACCTGATCGACCGCGGGTCGCAGAGTCTCGCCTGTCTTGATCTGTTGCAGCAGCGCTGGTTTCGCGCGGTGCGCGGCAATCACGAGCAGATGGCGCTGGACGCGCTGGACGATACCGCACGGATTCCGCTGTGGCGAGCCAACGGCGGCGACTGGTTTTTCCGGCTGGATGACGAGCGTCAGACGCTGGCCCGCCGGCTGCTGGCGCTGGCGGCGCAGTTACCGTATGTCATCGAGGTTGAGACCGCCGGCCGGCGCACGGTGGTGGCGCATGCGGATTACCCGGCGGAATGCTATCAATTTGACCAGCCGCTGCCCTGGATACAGGTGTTATGGAACCGGCAGCGGATCAGCCAGGCGCTGGCCGGCGTCGGCGGGCCGATTAGCGGCGCGGACCTTTTCCTGTTCGGGCATACGCCGTTACGACAGGTGCTGACATGCTGGAATCTGCAGTATATCGATACCGGCGCCGTATTCGGCGGTGAACTGACGTTACGCTGTATTCAGAGCGGCGCTAGCGAATAAGCGCGCAGCGTAAAGACGGACGAAGAATGAAAAACAGGCGTCAGGGAAAATAAACCAACAGGGCTATTTATCCCCGGCTGATTAAATAAAGCGGTCTATTATTAATACTTCGGATTTTCAATTCGAATCGATGCGTGAGCAATAAATAAGAACCGTTGTATACCCGCCATACGTCAGATTGCAGGCGCCCTGACGCGCCCGCTCCAGACAGACTTTGCGCTGAAGGGCCAGCGCGGCGTGTTGTCCTGCAACCCGAATTATTGGGGGTATCTGCATTTTCCCAGGCGAGGATAGGGTCGTGAAAAAATATCTTTTCCAATTATTCTGCATGTCATGTTTTTTATTCGCCGCCACGGCGGACGCGAAAAATACCCGTTTGAGCGATAATCAGATCAGACAAATTATTATTGAAGAGTCGATTGCCGATTATTCGGGGAGTTGCGCCTGCCCGTACAGCTCGGCCAGAAACGGCAGCCGTTGCGGCGGACGCAGCGCCTGGAGCCGCAAAGGGGGCGCGGCGCCACTCTGTTATAAAGAAGAGGTCACGAAAGAGAGGGTGGCGCGCTGGCGCGCAGAAAACGGCGAACGCGCGCAGTAACGCATGACAACGCCAATGGTACGCGCCCTGAGGTCATCATCAGGGCGCGTTGCCGGGAACGGTTTATCGGAATACGTGCAATGCCTGTTCCAGCCGGTGTGCCTGTAGATTGAGTTGGTCTGATGCCTGCGCGCAGGCATTCACCCGCGAGGCGTTTTGTTGGGTAATCTGTTCCAGTTCCTCCACCGCCCGGCCGATTTCAGACAGCCCGACCGTTTGCTCTTTGGTTGAATCGGCAATGTGCGAAATCAACTGGCTGACGCTGTTTACTCTTGCCACGATGTTCTGTGTGCTGTCGCCGGCGTCCCTGACATGGGTAGAACCGTAACGAACCTGCGCGACGCTGGATTCGATCAGCTGTTTAATCTCATTGGCGGCGCTGGCGCTGCGTTGCGCCAGATTACGCACTTCACCGGCCACGACGGCAAACCCTTTGCCTTGCTCGCCGGCGCGGGCCGCTTCCACCGCCGCGTTCAGGGCCAGGATGTTGGTCTGAAACGCGATGTTATCAATGATGGAGGTGATACCGGCGATTTTCTCCGAACTGGCGACAATGCTGTCCATGGTCTTTTCCATTTCGCCGATCACCCGACCGCCGCTGATAGCCGCATCGCAGGCGGTTGCGGCCTGCTGACTGGCTTCGCTGGTGGTAGTGGTATTGGTCTGCACGGTAGTGTTGATCTCGTTCATGGCGGCGGCGGTCTGCTGCACGTTAGCGGCGGTGCGTTCGGCATGGCTGTTCATCTCTTCGCTGCCGCTGGCCAGTTCGTCGCTGGCGGAGCGAATATTCAACACCTGCGTGCTGATGTCGTCCACCAGCCAGCGGAACATCAGCCCCAGTTGCCCGATGGCGCGTTGAATCGTACCGATCTCATCGGCGCGGTTTTCATAATCAATGGTGTTGGCGTTGCCGGTAGCGATATTCAGCGCCTGCTGCTTAACCATTTCGATCGGTTTGATCAACTGCCATTCAAGTAAGGCATCCAGCAGCAGCATCATGCCCGTCATAAACGAGCTGGAAATATAAAAGTCAGAGTCAAACTCGCCATGAATCATCCAGAAAGCGACGTAACTGATCAGCGCCGTCAGCATGATCAACCCGCGTAGCCGCCAGCGCATGGAGATCAGCTTCAGGCGCGAAAACAGCCCTGTCAGGCCGGTGCGAAACAGTACCCCTCGGTGCAGCTTCAGGTTGTTACCTTCGGTGCGCATCGTCTGATACAGCTTTTCCGCCGCGTCCACCTCCTGACGAGAAGGTTGGGTGCGTACGGACATATAACCGGTCGTACGACCCTGACGCACAATCGGCACTGCATTGGCCCGCACCCAGTAGTGATCGCCATTTTTGCGCCGGTTCTTGACTAACGCGGTCCAGGGCTCCTGATGTTTCAGTGTTTGCCACATGTCCCGGAAAGCCTCGACCGGCATATCCGGATGGCGTACAAAATTATGCGGCTGACCATCGATTTCGTCGGGTTCGAAGCCACTCACCTGAATAAAGGCATCGTTAGCATAAACAATATGGCTGTTCACGTCGGTGACCGACATGAGTGTGGCATCCTTATCGAAAACGTATTCCCGCTGTGTGACTGGCTGATTGTTGCGCATTTCAGGTCCTCTTGAGGATTATTTTTAATCTGGACTTCAAGGTGTGTCGCATTGAAAAGGCATATATCCGTCATACTTCATGTTGCAGGCGCGTTGGCTTTATTACTCAACTTCTCCACGGGACTCGCCGCGGCAAACCACGTTCAGCCTTCCTGCAACTCGCATTATTTGGGGCATAACAATTTATTGGCTGATAACTATTTTCTCGACAAAGACGTGAATGAAAGGTAAAGCGTGTTTTTAATGAAAACCGTTTTTATTTACATGGCGGCCAACTCCCTGTTTGTAAAAATGATCATGCAGAACAATGAATTGTGTTTTTTCCCTTCGCGCACCGGTAGGTCCCCGCCAAAAGGCCGGCGATATATACCTACTATCCCGCGGTGAAAAGTCGGCGGTCGCGTCAGTTAACGCTTTTGCAACTTAATGATAACGGAGATATACGGGCTATCTGATCCGATATCATTTTAAATTTAGCATTTGTCCGGAGAATTTCATTTTCCGCAGAAAATAATCATGCGCTATCGCATGTGGCGATGAAAATAAAACGAGGTAACGGCTATCGGTGGAGTTTTTGATAGCAAAGAAAGGCAAAACGGAATCATGTTGCTCTGGTCTATGGCTTATTTAAGGCGGCCAATAAGCGCTGGCAGCTGTGGCGCAATGGTATGCCCCCACTGCGTCGTCATGAATTATTAAAGGATATCGCACCAGAATATGCTCTATGATGGCTGGCCGCGCCTGACTGCAAGGTGATGCGAGCGTGCCGTCAAGCCAATCGTCGACGCGCGCCGTGCGCCGCTGGTCTATGGGCGGCTGTTGCGCCGCAGAGCGGGCTAGTCGGGCGGCTTACCCGGCGCAGACTCTATTACTCAGCAAATCAGAAGGATCTCACCATGCTGTTTATCTCCATACGTGTTTTATGGCGTTCACTGTATCGCCGGGGGGATCGGATAAACCGGTCTCTCCGTTGTCTGCTGACGTTGTCGCTGCTGGTCTCGGCCGTTGCGCCGGCACAGGCGGCGACCGGCTTCGTTCACCCCGGTCTGCTGCATACCCAGGCGGACTTCGAGCGTATAAAAACCCAACTGGCGAATGACGCCGAACCCTGGAAAAGCGGCTGGAACAAGCTTATCAGCAATAACCATGCATCGCTGAACTGGAAAGCCAATCCGGTTGAAATTGTCTACCGTGGGGCTAATAGCGAAGGCGCGGAGAATTATGGGCGGTTGTATAACGACGCCGCTGCGGCCTACGCGCTGGCGCTGCGCTGGAAGCTGAGCGGCAATGTCGCCTATGCCGACAAGGCGGTGGAAATCCTTAATGCCTGGTCGTCCACGTTGAAAGATATTCGCGGCACCAGCGACCGCTATCTGGCCGCCGGAATTTACGGCTATGAACTGGCCAATGCGGCTGAACTGGTGCGTGATTACCGCGGCTGGAAACAGGCTGATTTCAACCGGTTCAGTACCATGATGCTGAAAGTGTTCTATCCGCTCTGCCATGATTTTCTGGTCCGCCATAACAACGCCCGCATCGATCACTACTGGTCGAACTGGGATCTGGCGCAGTTGAACACCATTCTGGCTATCGGGGTACTGACCGACAACCGCGATATCTACAACGAAGCCATCGGTTATTTCAAAACCGGCAGCGGCAACGGCGCCATCAACAATCTGGTCTGGAAGCTGTATCCGGAGGCCAATGTGGGGCAGATGCAGGAGAGCGGTCGCGATCAGGGGCACGCCACGCTGGCGGTGGGGTTGGTCGGTTCGCTGGCGCAAATGGCCTGGAGTCAGGGGGATGACCTGTTCGGTTACGCCGACAATCGTATTTTGAAAGGCGCGGAATACGTGGCGGCTTACAACCTCGGCAAAGACGTGCCCTATACGACTTACAGCAATAGCGACGGCATCGTGCAGACGGTAATTTCTCCCACCGGGCGCGGTACTCTGCGCCCGACCTGGGAAATGCTTTACAACCACTATGTGGTGCTGAAAAAACTGAATGCGCCGAATATCAAGGCGTTCGCTGAAAAAGTACGGGTGGAAGGCGGCGGCGGTGATTACGGCCCGAATAGCGGCGGATTTGATCACCTTGGCTACGGCACCCTGATGTATACGCTGGTGCAATAACCGTCAGCGTGTATGGCGTGAGAATACGGCCCGTGTACCAGATAGCCGGTACGCGGGCCGTTTTGCTATGTCGCGTTTGTCGGCGGCCGCGGGTTAGAACGTTTCCCAGTGGCTGGCGGTATTGTAGGCGCCGGCGGCCGCCACGCTGCGGCTGGCGGGCAACTGCGGCGGCGCTAACGGCGTGATGGCGGCCGATGCGGTTCTGGCGGCGGCGGGCGATGCGGCGGTATGGAGCCGGAACAGCGACACCGCGCGGTTGAGATGGTCGCTTTGCTCTTCCAGCGACGTCGCCGCATTG
This sequence comes from Dickeya sp. Secpp 1600, assembly GCF_003049805.1. NCBI lineage: Bacteria > Pseudomonadati > Pseudomonadota > Gammaproteobacteria > Enterobacterales > Pectobacteriaceae > Dickeya > Dickeya sp. Secpp 1600. Next base: position 2,917,106 of record NZ_CP023484.1, on the reverse strand, counting down.
GCGGACTGTTCCACCAGCACCGCGTTCTGCTGTGTCACGCGATCCATCTCGCTGACGGCCTGACTGACCTGATCGATGCCGCGGCTTTGTTCTTCCGACGCGGAGGAGATTTCGCCCATGATGTCGGTGACGCGCGTAACGGCTTTCACCAAATCGCCCATGGTTTCCCCGGCGGAGCCGACCAGGACCGACCCTTCGCGCACCCGGCTGACCGAATCCTCGATCAGTCCCTTGATTTCGCGCGCGGCGTCGGCGCTGCGCTGGGCCAGACTCCGCACCTCGCCGGCCACCACCGCAAAGCCGCGGCCCTGTTCGCCGGCGCGCGCCGCTTCCACCGCGGCGTTCAGCGCCAGAATATTGGTCTGAAAGGCGATGCTGTCGATAAGCCCGGTAATGTCGCTGATTTTCTGCGAACTGCCGCTGATTTGTCCCATCGTGCTGACTACGTCATCGACCACCTGCAGCCCTTTGTGGGCGGTATCCGACGCGTCGCGCGCCAGCTGGGATGCGTGACGGGCGTTGTCGGCGTTCTGTTTTACGGTGGCGGTCAGCTGTTCCATGCTGGCGGCGGTTTGCACCAGCGAGGCGGACTGTTGCTCGGTACGGGAGGACAGATCGCTGTTGCCGCCGGCGATTTCGCTGGCGCTGCGATAAATTTCATGCGCGCTCACCCGCACTTTATCCACGGTATCGGTCAGCGAGTGCTGCATGTGACGAACGCTGTCCGCCAACTGACCGATTTCGTTTTTCGCCTGAATCTGCAGCGACTGCGTCAGGTCGCCCGTGGAAATATGGTGCAAATGGGTAATGACCCGATTTAACGGTTGCAACAGAACCCGACGAATATATACCCAGGCGCTGGTGGTAGCGAAAAACAGGATCAACACGCACACGGCAATGACGATAATACTGTAATGGTAATTTTGACCGCTGTCGCTGACCGCGCTGTCATTCAGCGCGTCGTTCTGGCGGAAATACGCATCAAAGGATTGCTGAAATGCGTCCTGCATTTTCTGGGTCGGCAGGGCCTGAATCGTTTTGACATCCTGTGTTTTGATCAGATCGACAATGCGTTGCAGCACGCTGCGTAATGCCTGGTAATTCTCGTTAATATTTTTTGCCAGCGCGGCGTCCTGTACCGGCAGGGGCAGAATCTGGCTGTAAGCGGCGAAATGTTTATCCGCTTCTGCCAGCGACTGGTTGGCGACATCGATCAGATCGGCGGACTTCCCGGCGCTGGGAATATTGTTGGTTTCCATGATCATCCGAGCGATGGCGCGGTTCATGGTATTGCGCGTCTGGATCAGCGCAATCCAGGAGGCGTTCAGTTCCCCGCTTTGCTTGCGTAGCGTTTGCGCGACGACAAAGTTATTCCTGTCACTTTTCATGGCGCCGAAGAAAAAACCGTAACTGACCAGCTGCAGCAGACTTAAGGCCAGCAGTAATGAAAATAGCCCGGTGACAATTTTTATATTCCTGAACATGGCTCGCTCTCGATAAATGAATAATGACGTCGGTAAAAAAGCCATCGGCAATAAAAAGTGAGAACTTTAAAAAAAACGTGATTTTCATCACAGGAAATACTTATATACCCAAAATAATTCGAGTTGCAGGAAGGCGGCAAGTGAGTGAATCCCCAGGAGCTTACACAAGTAAGTGACTGGGGTGAGCAAACGCAGCCAACACACCTGCAACTTGAAGTATGAAGGGTATAGGATAATGGTCAGGCGGATTAACGCGTTGAGGAGAAATAAACGGAATGATTCACCGGAAGTAATTCTTTTTATAGTTTTTCATTATTCTCATTCCGGCAAATCGGCTTACTGTTTATGGCAAATTAAAAGTCATTATCCGGTCGAATCAGGATGGGGAAACGTGGCGACGTTTGGCTTGGTACATGGCGGTGTCCGCCTGACGAATCAGCTCGTTGGCGTTAAGCGGCGCCCCCTGAGGCAAAATCGCGCGCCCCACGCTGGCCGATAGCGTGATGGTCTGCTGGCGAATGGTGATCGGTTTTTCAATCTTCGCTTTCAGTTTTTGGGTGATGGCGCGGATTTCGGTGGCCAGATTGCGCTGCTCATGAATCACCATCAGGAATTCGTCGCCCGCCAGACGACCGATAAAGTCGTAGGAACGGGTATTCTGACGCAGTAGGCGGGCGAAGGTTTTGATGACCCGATCGCCAAAATCGTGGCCGAAGCAGTCGTTATAGTATTTGAAGTTGTTGATATCAAAAAACAGCAGCGCCAGCGCGCCGCGCCGCTTTTTCCCCGCCTGCCGGTTCAGGTAGCTGATGACCGCCCGCCGATTGGGCAGGCCGGTCAGGTGATCGTGATTGGCTTCGAACGCCAGCTGGTCGCGCAATACCGTAAGGTGGGTGATGTCGGTGGAGAGAATGTAGGTGCCGAGCTCCGGCGATTCGGCGGGCACCAGTTCGGTGTGAAACGTGGTGAGTTGCCCATCAGGCATATCCAGCACATGTTCAAATGATAGAGAAAGCTGTTTTTGCCGCGACTCTTCCAGTTTAGGCAGAAACAGTGCCAGTTCCTGGGGGCGGAAGATCTCGCCGATATCACGTTGGTACAAGGTGTCATGCTCATGACCCATTAGTTTGCGCAGGTGGCGATTGGCGAAAACCAGTACGTTGTTCGGGTTAATGCAGGAGATCATCGCCGGAATATGATCGGTGATGTCCTGAATAAACTGGTGACTCTGGCGCAGTTCGGCGGTGCGTTGTTCCACCCGGTGCTCCAGTTCCAGACTCAGGCTGCGCAACGCCTGTTCGGACGCTTTCTGATCGCTAAGATCGGTCAGCGCCAGCAACAGGCCGAATTTTCCGCCATCCGGATTGTAGAGCACCGAAATGGAGACCTGCGCCCACAATTCGCTGCCGTCGGCGCGGATATAGCGGCGTTGCTGGGTGCTCTCCAGCAGATTACTGCCCATCAGCAGATCATGATCGCTGATGAGTTGGGGCATGTCGTCCGGGTGCACCACTTTATCCACCGGCAGCGTCAGCAGCGTTTCCTCGTCGTAGCCAAGCATATCGCAGAACGCGTGATTGAATTTTAGCGGCCGTTTGTCCGGGGCTATCAGCGCCAGGCCGATGGCGGCGCGGGAGAAAATCTGCTGACTGACGTAATCCGACTGATACAGCCTTTCCCGGGCGATCGCTTCGCGCGCCTGCATCTCCACCTTATGCAACACGGTTTCTACGATAAACGCCAAATCGCTGAGTTGCTGCATTTCTTCATCGCTGAAGGTGCGCGGCTGATGGTGATACAGGCACAGCGCGCCGAGCGGGGTGCCGAGCGAGGAACGCAGCGGGTAGCCGGCGTGAAAACGAATCGGGTCATTGCCAGTGACCATCGGATTAGCCGCGAAGCGCTCGTCCAACAGGGTATCGGGGATGACCAGCGGCGCATTGGCGCTCACCGTATGCACGCAGAAGGAAAACTCGATGTCCGGTTCCTGACGGGGAAAATTGGCCTTCGACAGAAACCATTGCCGCTCGTTGTTCACCAGTGAGATCACCACGCTCTTTACCTGAAAAAAGGTGCGGGTGATACGCGTCAGACGAGGGAGCTCTTCGGCGGGCTGCGTGTCAAAGATATTCAGCATACGCGCGAGGATATCTTGCTGTTCTTCGCTACAACGATGGCCTGGGGAAGTCATGACGAAACCTTATGGTACCTGGTGATGATTGCTAAGCTCTGCAAGAGGCAGAGCCCAGCTGATGTCGCCATCCCGCCGTTGGCCTGAGCGCTTGTCCGATATTATTCAAGGACAGTTATCGGTAAGCGACATATCGCAGCGCGATTTTTTTGGGCGAAATGTGCAATAGATCACTTTCTGGTGAAAACGCTGGTGTGTTTTATCTCCGCCATGCCGGACTGAATGCGATACCGCCGCGGCGTGCGGCCCGTAGCGGTATCCTTAAATCAGTCGGAGGGCGGGAAAGCCGACTCACTTGTCATCTGGCGTTTGACGGGTATAGACGCATTCGCCATGTACATAAGTGGCGCTGATGTTTCGGTCGTCGCCTTGCATCATCAGGGCGAACAGCCGATCGTCCAGCGAGGTAGACTGCTGTTGGCGCAACTGTTGCAGCGGGGTGGCGGCCCAGTCCAGCACCACGAAATCGGCGTCTTTGCCCGGCAGAAAGTTACCCAACCGATCGTCCAGCGACAAGGCGGCGGCGCTGCCCAGCGTGGCCTGGTACAGCCCTTCGCGCGCCGAGAGTTTTTCTCCCTGCAACTGCTGCACTTTATAGCCGTCGCTGAGGGTTTGCAGCAGCGACAGGCTGGTGCCGGCGCCGACGTCGGTGCCCATCCCGATGCGGATCCCCGCCGCTTTTAGCGGGTGCAACCGGAACAGGCCGCTGCCCAGAAACAGATTGGAACAGGGGCAAAACGCCACGGCGGACTGGCTTTGCGCCAGCGTGCGGACTTCGTCAGGCTGCAGATGGATGGCATGGGCAAACACCGAACGGCGTCCGGTCAGACCGTGGTGATGGTAGACATCCAAATAATGCCGATGCTCGGGAAACAGCGATTTGACCCAGGCGATTTCATCCGGGTTTTCGCAGAGGTGGGTATGCAGATACACATCCGGGTATTCCCGCAACAAGCGACCCGCCAGCGCCAGCTGCTCCGGGGTGGAAGTGGGCGCAAAACGCGGCGTGACCGCATAGCGCAACCGTCCGCGGTGGTGCCATTTTTCAATCAGCGCCTTGCTCTCGTCATAGCTTCGCTGCGCGGTATCGCACAGATAGTCCGGCGCATGACGGTCCATCATGACTTTGCCGGCGATGAGGCACATGTTTTTGGCTTCGGCGGCGCTGAACAGCGCGTCAACCGACTGCGGGTGCACGGTGGCGAAGACCAGCGCGCTGGTGGTGCCGTGCCGCAACAGTTCCTGAATGAAAAACGCGGCCCGTTCCCGGGCGTAATTCTCGTCGGCGAACTTGCGCTCGGTGGGAAAGGTGTAGGTATTGAGCCAGGACAGCAGCTGCTCGCCGTAACAGGCGATCATTTCCGTCTGCGGAAAATGGATGTGGGTATCGATAAATCCCGGCATCAGCAGCCGGCCGCGATAGTCGATCACCGTCATGGACTGGCGTTCGGCCTCGGTGAGGCTGTCATACGGCACGGCATCCTGAATACGCCCATCGCGCACCCGTAGCAGGCCGTCTTCGATAAAGCGAGTGGCCTGCGGGTTATGCAACGGGTCGGCGACAAAGTGCAACAAACTGGCGCGGTAAGCGCGGATGGATTCCGTCATCGGTGTTCTCCCTGCTGAGGACAGGAAAACAGGGGGTATACCCATCATTCTTTTCCTGAACCCGTGTTAATCAAAGCGGTGTCTGCGTCTGATTTTTGATGGTGAAGGGGGGAAGGGCACCATCGTCACGGCAGGATTCATCCCTTGCGGCGTTAACAACCGTAAGACGGGCGTCGACGCGGCAATTGACTGAAAATCAGCAAAAGCAGTTTGATACTAAAAGCCGACGGCGGTCAGCGTCAATAATACGTTTTTCCGATACGAGGCGTACGGGAGTGGTTAAAACACGTTTTGTGTATTTATGGCGGGATAAAAAACCCCGCCGGGCGGCGGGGAAAGACGGTCAAGAAAAGTAAGGAAACACGGAGGGAGAGAAACGTGGCGAATTACTTGCGTTCGCCGTCAACCGGCTCGGTTTTGCCCGGCACCATGATGGAGCGGGTGATGGCTTCCATGGTGACGAAGGTGTGACCGCAGTTCACGTTGGTGCACTGGTGGTAACGCTCCTTGGTATTTTCAGACAGGTAGCGGCTGGAACGGGCATGAGCGGAATGACGACAAAGAGGACAATGCATCATTTTGAAATCACCTTATGTGTACGGGTTAGTGAAACATCTTACACACATGGTACTGCAATGAATTCGAATTTGCAAATTTATAATTCGAAAAGTGAATCATGATGCTGAGGTTGCGTTGCCGATAACGCTGTAGCTGGTGTCGTATTCGACATCCAGCATCGACACTTCCAGTTCGATAGCGGTGATAAAACCACTGCCCGCAATCGTGTGGGTCAGCCGCTTGATGGTCCACTGGCGCTCATCCATCACCTGTTTGAAGCCTTTAAGCCGAACCAGCGCGCCGGGCTTCAGGTTTTCCATGCCTTTTGCCAGCGTGAGCGAGAATGTCACCGTGCCGCGCTGGGTTTCACGCCATTTGCTCAACGCCGCCTGGGTCGCGTCGTCCTGGGTGGAATAGGTGGTCTGTAACGTTTGCTGGCTTTCTTCTTCCCCAGCCAGGTAGTTGTCCGTCGACGGTGTTGATGACTGGGCGGACGATTTGGCGTTAGGGTGGGTTGCTACCGTATCCGGTTGGCTCTGACGCTTGCGGCTGATCTTCACAGTATGTGTTTTTGCGTCGTTGCTGTCGTGCCAGTTGGCGGTGACGGACGTATTGGCGATGCGGTCGGCGATCGTAAAACTGTGCGAGTCGCCGTCGCTGCGTTCGATCAGGTAGGTCGATACGTTTTTGCCGTCTGCAGCGGTGCCGGTACCGGCGACGAAAAGTCGCAGCGTGTCGCTTTTGATCGCCACGGTACCGCTGTATCGTCTGGCCAGGCGGCAAAGAAACGACAAGTCGGATTCTTTGGACTGGTTTTCATGAGCAATCGCGGTACCGGCCAGCGAGTTTTCGATCGACGCCATCAGACTGTAGCGTTCCGCAATCGTCCGGGCGATGTCGCCCAGGGTGGTAGCATCGTATGAGCCATCACGCGGCGTGTTTAAATCGCCGCGAAAGTTCACGCTGCGTGCGCTGAGGGTGATCCTGTCCGGTGCGCCGGTATGGCTGACCTGATCGACGATAAAGGTGCCCTTGTCGGCCAGCGCCTTGCCTTTCCAGCCGATCCTGAGGCTAATTTTCTCACCGCGTTTGGGCATTTGCACCTTGCCGTCGCTGTCGTCGATATCCAGCGATAGCTGGTCGGATTCGAAACCCATCACGTCGTGCAGCGACAGTGAAATGAGCCGCTGGCTGAGATTGCGGGTCGTTTTAGCGTCGCCTGACGCTTCCGATAGCGTTATCTGATAATCCGGGGCGAGTTGATCGGCAATGCCGATGCGATTATTCACTATCACGACAGGATTCCCCCGATGGCGGTTCTGGCGGATGAAATGGCCGGCGCGATCTGCTGGCTGTACAGATCGGAAGCCTGCTGGCTGAGGTCGCCGAACATCGCAATCAGCGATTCGTCAACGCGCGTCAGGTTCACGGAGAATTCAATGCGTTTGGCGCTGCCGTCGGAAAAGAACTCGGTGTTGGTGTGCTGCAGGCTTTCAATCACGTACATGCCGTAAATGGTGCCGCTGCCTTCGATCAGCGGCCAGGCGCGCCCCATTCCCGCCATGAGTTCGAGCGCCGACAGCGAGAGCTTGCTGAACTTGCCGTTAACTTCCGGACATAGCACGCCATTAAGGCTGATGGATTCATTTCCCTGTCCCAAAAACTGCTGTGCAGGGCGCAGGCCTATACGGCCGTTGTTGGCCCAGCGGTAATTGACATGGCGGCTGAGGGTGCTGTAAGGCAGCGTTTGCAATTGAAATACAAATAAACCAAGCGCAAGCATCATGGTATTTATCCTCATGAAATGAGATTAGAGGTCATGGAGTTGTAGGAATACGCGCTGCTATTCGGGGTGTATTTTCTCAGTGCCTCGTCGATGTATTGTTTAATCACGTCGAGGTTACTGTTCTCCGGCACATTGATCGTGATGTTATTCACCACGCGCTGGTCAAAATAACTTTGCTTTGCTGCCGGGGAGAGGGCGCTGTAATTGCCGTTAATCATGTCAGACAGCGGGTTTGACGGGTTTTCCGCGCTGTTCTGACCGGTCAACGCTGACTGACTGAGCAGTTGCATGGCCGGACTGGAAATAGCTTGCAGCGCGTCAATCCCACCGGCCGCGACGTTGCCGCCGTCGCCGTCATCCAGATCCGCATTGCTTAATGCAGACATCATCAGGCTGGTTTCTTCTACGCCGACAAACGATTCCTGCGCGGTTCCGGCGAGCGTGTTCAGCCCCTCCGCACCCATCTGCGAAGCGACGTCAGAGCCGACGGTCGGCAGCAGGTTCGTCGGCAGGTTGAGGTTTTGCTGCGCCTTCAGCAACGACGCTACGTTGCCCGGCAGCGACGGCGCGGTGATTCCGGAAGACCACTGCGCCGAAGGCACCAGACCGGCGATGCGCTGTTGCGCCTGCATGGCCGCCGTCGCGGATAAATAGATGCTGTTGACGCCGTCGCTGGCCTGAGCGATGAGCGATTGGGTTGCGCCGGCGTCGGGATACTGTCCGTTGCGGGAGAGCGCCGCATTATCCGCAGATGAGCGGTCATGTGCGGTTTTCAGGGCGGAATAGGCCGGCGCCAGGATGGCGGTCAGCGCGTCGAACCGTCTGGCGAGGTTTCCCAGGGTTCCCAGCTGTGCCGCGGCAGCGAGTCTGCCGCCTTTTTTTCCGCCCGTCGCGTTTTTTTTCGGCGACCCGGCGGCGTTGAACGCCGTCGTACCGTGGGTGATTTGGCCGGCCTTAGCCAAAAAATCCTGCAATACGCTGCTGATTTTATTCAGATAAACATTATCCCCAAGCGGCGAGAAGATGCTGTTATCCCCGGCGCTGCCGCTTCGTCCGTTGGCGCCGGTTGTCGTCGAACCGCCATTCGGGGTGGTTGATTGCTTAGGCATAGTCGTTTGCTTAGGCATAGTCTTTTGCTTAGGCATAGTCCTGTCCACTTCGTTGTAGCGCCTTGGCACGCCAGTTAATCAGCTCGGCCAGGCTCATGGGGAAAAGTGCGGATGGCGGCCAGTGGAACACCACGGCGATATCCGCCATCAGGTCGTCAACCGTGAGGCTCGGCGGCAGCGTCAGCGTACCGAGCCCGGCGATAAAAAACCGATCACCTTGCCGGCGAATTCAAGCAGGTCAGGCAGTTCCAGCCCCATGACGTCGGCTTCGGTCAGGGCAGGGTAAGTGATGCGCGGCAGCAATTTGATCAGCGCTTCCACATCGGCGCTCGCCAGCGCCGCCAGACCGATGCCGCGCAGCGTGCCCGCGGTCGGTGTGAGCAGCGTGATGGCGTCAATCAGGGTTTCGCCGCGTTTGATGGGGGCGTTCAGGATGATGACGCTGTTTTGTGTGGTTGTTTCAACCGTCATGATAAAAACTCCAGTGCTATCAATAAGAATGGCCAGCCGTAGCTGGCCATGAAGCGGTCGTTACAGACCGATATTGCGGCGGTGTTGTTCCAGACGGTCAACGCCGTTCACTTTCTCGATCATGTTGATGGTGTCGATTTCGATCATGTCGACGCCGTCAATGATCAGTTTGTAGTAAGTGCACTGGGTAGAGACGCGTACGTCAGTCTCTTCACCCTGTTTGGATTCGCCACTGTCAATCGACTTGTGGCGGCCGCGCAGCACGATTTCGACGGCGGTGATGTCGCCGGTGTCGTCACGCTGGTAAGAACCGGCGAAACGCAGCGGAACCGCATCGGCGCCCGGCAACGCGTACTGGCTCCAGAAGGCGCTGTCCGGCAGGCCGCCCATGTTCCATTCCATCACCAGCGCGTCGTTGTCCAGCCCAAAATCCACCGGCGCCGCGCCTTGCATACCGCCGCCGCGGTAGTTTTCCAGTTTGCGGGTCAGTTTCGGCAGGGTGACGGAGTGCACCTGGCCCATGTAGCTCATACCGTCGTTGAACAGGTTGAGATATTTAAGTTTACGTGGCAGTGCCATGAGTCTGTCGCTCCTTAGCTGTTAACGGATGCGGCCAGGTTCACCAGATACTTGTCGGTGATACGCTGACGCAGCGTGAGGTTTTCCAGTGGCGGCACCGGGGTGTACTCGTAGTCGATGTACAGCTTGCCCGCCTTCAGCGTTTCCTTATCGTTGGCGCTTTCATCGAACCAGCAGTCGGCGTCGATGATGTAGCCGTTGGATTTCAGCTCGCGGAATTTGGCCTTGATGCCCTCGATGATGTCGCGGATCAGGGTGGCGGTAACCGGTTTGTCGACGGCCCACATGTGCGCTTCAGCCATGGTGTCGGCCAGCACTTGCGCGGTGCGGGTGTAGTTTTCAAACAGGAAGAGCGGATCGTCGGAACAGGTGCGGTTACCCCAGAAGCGGAAACCGTCCTTACGCACCAGCGTGGTCACGCCGGCTTCGTTCAGCAGGTCGGCGTCGCTGCCGATGGTCTGCAGGTCCCAGTACACGCTGGCGGAGATACCGGTCACGCCGTTGACGCCGACGTTGGACAGGGTTTTGTGCCAGCCGGTTTCCTGGTCGATCTTGGCGCGCAGGCCCAGTGCACGCGCGGTAGCGTATGCGGTGGCGCTGGCGTTGGTAGCGGTGTTCCAGGCGATAAAGTCCGGCCAGATCACCATCAGTTCGCGCTGGCTGAAGTTGCCGCGGTATTTGATGGCGTCGGACAGGGTTTTACAGCCATAGGCGCTCACGTAACCGAAGGCGCGCAGCGACTGACAGATGGCGGCCAGCGCGGTGGCGACAGGCTGGGAATCCAGCCCCGGAACGCCGAGGATACGCGGCTTCACGCCAGTGACTGCCTGGGCGTCCAGCAGGGCTTTCATACCGGTGTATTTGCCGTTGGCATCGGCGCCGCCGATGATGTTGGACACCGTTTCAGCCTCGTTGGCGCCTTCAGCCACGCGAACGACTACCGTCACCGGTTTGGTCTGATCGCCGATGGCCTGCAGCGCGGCAGCCAGGGTACCGGTTTTACCGGCCTTGCCCGCGGCGGTCAGCACATCGGTAATCAGCACCGGTGTATTCAGTGGGAAAGTGGCGGCGTCAGCATCCGGTCCGGTACAGACCATACCGACGATCGCGGTTGATACAGTTGAAATGACGCGGGTACCGTCGTTGATTTCGACGACCTGCGTACCGTGATGAAAATCACTCATCAAGAATGTCTCCTGTTGTGGGGTGCGAGTAATAGTGCCTTGCCGGAAAACAGAAGGCATCCGAATAGGGTTTGGTATGGAATGGCACAACAGGGTGAAGCCGATAATGTTTTTATAATGATTAAAAACAATGGGTTAATTGAAATAAAAAACAGATGCCGTTGGGGTGACAACGGCATCTGTGGGGTTTTGGCGCATCAGTTTACGCCACCGGGAAAGGTGAATCAGGCGGGCATGACCGGCCAGTCGATAGCGGGCGCAGACGAAACGTCCACCCGGCTTAATTGCACCATATAGGTTTTCCAGCTTTTCAGCGCCTGGGTTTCCTGTTCGGTCGCCATCTCCAGTTCCACCGCATACTGCAGCACGGTCAGCCGTTTTTCCGCCTGAGCGAGATAGCTGGCCATCTGCTGTTGCGCCGCGCTGACCTGTGCGGTCTGCTGCGCTTTGGCATCCGTCACCCAGCCGTCGTTTTGCCAGACATCGTAAGCGGTGGCCGGCGGCAACAGCGTCAGGGTGTCGGAAAGGTCGCCAAGCTGGATTATCAGGCTGGATTGTCGCGTCTGCTTATCGTAGGCCGTCTGCCCGCGATAATCGGCAACGCTTCCCCAGGTCGCTCCATCCTGACTGCGCACGATAGCCTGACCGGATTGAGCGGCCGGAGGCGTATCAATAAAACTGTGCGCCGGAATGCCGACGCCTTCCATCAGATATTCACGGGTGTTGCCGATATATTCCCGAGTTTGCGGATCAATATGGTAAACCTGAATATATCCACTGCCGGTGCTCAGCCCCTGTTCATTCAGCTGAATCATATTTTCATTTTGTGTAGCCATGATTAACCTGCCTTAACGATGTAGCTGAAGGCGATATTACGCGGGCGAGTGGCACCCCAGAATTTTTCACTGGCTTGTTTTTCCGACTTGCTTGTATCTAACCAGTACAGAGTACGAGCAGTGCCATCTGGTTTATCTGCATTACATTCGGATAAGTTACCAATGCCGTTAAGTGTTGGATAGGTTCCATCGTCTCCAAGAATATGGGTACCTGCTTGAGCTGACATCAGTTTCCTGTCTGTATCCACTCCCCGGCCGTCATCCCAGCCACGGATAAATTCGCCACGCAGATCCGGCAAGGTGCCATCGGGATATAATTTTGCCAGCTGCGGGTATTTGGCGGTATCAAACGTCTGGCCGTTACATTTCAGCCAGCCTTCCGGCGCATCCGCCAGCGGCCAGGGTTGCGGAATACCCACCAGCTCTTTCAAGGCAGCAGTAGATGTATCTTGCTGTTCGCCACAGGCTTTCTGGCAGCATTGAAGAGAAATATTTTCAATATAGACATGATTATTTTTGTACAGGTTTTCTTTACCAAAACCAAAATCAAAGGCATGAGGGTGACAATGTTTTTCCATCTGTTTTATCTCAGCGTGAGTGAATGAATAATGCGTCATGATTTCTACGCGCTGATATTATCGTCGGGAATGACAGGCTATTCATTGTAAGGCTGTTGTATCATTAATGGGTAAGCAGTGAGTTTTTAAAATTAGAAATAAAATAATGCAATGTGATGTATTTTTTTTTCGGTTGTTATCTTGTTTTTATTTTCGTCGGTGTTGCCGGGAAGTATTTATAAATGGTTTTTTCCGACACGCCGATAATATTGGCTATTTGCCAGCGGGTTGCCCCATTACCCAACAGTGTTCTGGCATGCTCAATCGCATCAGGCGTCATAATGCGCCGACGACCGCCAATGCGACCCGCCGCCCGGGCGGCCGCCAGTCCGGCGCGGGTTCGTTCGACGATCAGTTCTCGCTCCATCTCGGCCAGCGCACTCATCACGTGGAAAAAGAAACGGCCGGCCGGCGTTGAGGTATCAATCGCATCGGTCAGGCTACGAAAGTGAATGCCACGACCCTGCAGGTCCGACACCATGGTAATCAGGTCCCGTACGCTGCGGCCCAGCCGGTCCAGTTTCCAGACGATCAGGGTGTCGCCGCGTTTGAGTTTGCGCAATGCCCGTTTCAACCCCGGTCGCCTGGCGTTTTTGCCGCTGGCCTGATCTTCAAAAATCAGTTCACAATTTGCGCCGACCAGCGCGTTTTTCTGTAATTCGGTATTTTGATCGCTGGTGGATACCCGGGCATAGCCAATAAGCATAACGTAACTTCCTGAAAAGGCTGATTGTATTTATCTTCTCACTTTCTCGCAAACCTGGGTTTAAGCGACGTACTGAAAACCGCCGACCTGGCGGGCATACCGCTGCCCTGGCCGCAGGCGACACCGCCCGCCGGCTGGCTGAAATGCAACGGTCAGGCGTTCGACAAAAACGCCTTTCCCAAACTGGCGCTGGCGTACCCCGGCGGCGTCCTGCCGGATCTGCGCGGCGAATTTATTCGTGGCTGGGATGATGGGCGCGGGGTGGATGCGGGGCGAGGATTGTTATCACGGCAGGCACCATCCCTCATTACTGCTAACATCGGTCCTGATGCAGCACAATTATTAGTTGTTGAAGGCTCCACGGCTAACACAGCGACAATTGCTGAATTTAATCAATCAATGCAAACCGATACGATCGTAGATGCTGATTATGGACCAGCGTTGAAAGGGTATGCTTTTGCTATAAATGAATATGCTTATACAGGAAATAGTAATAAGAGAACCATCGATACGAATGCTAATCGGCCGTTAAACAACAATCCCTATTTTATTGCTGGCGGTACCCGCCCGCGCAACATCGCGTTTAGCTACATCGTGAGGGCCGCCTGAAGACTAAGAACTTAGCTGGTGAAACGGAGCCGGACGGATGTCGCGGCGGCGTAGCCGGATAAACCCGGAGCATAACACCGGTAAACCACTGCGCGGTGAGGGGACTCACCGCGTTTTTACTCTGTGACCGGCAAGGTGATATTTCACCGTACTCTCGTTATAGTAGGCAGGTGGTTTGGATCAACGCGAGTGACATGATGGATACTGATGAAAAAACGCTGTTTCTGAATGCCATGGACGATGTCAAACCGCTAAAGCCGTCCGCCACTGTCGTTCATCTTAAACCCGCCCCGTCGAAAGCTGTACCTTCTCGCCTGGAAGAGCCGGATCTGGATAATTTTCTGATCACCGGTTTTCTCGACCTGTTTCCATGCGAGGTGCCGCTGGAATTTACAAGAGAAGGTATCCAGCAGGGGGTTGTGGATAAACTGCGTCAGGGAAAGTATCCGCTGGATGCCAGCCTCAACCTGCTGCGTCAGCCGGTCGAAACCTGTCGGCAGAACCTGTTTGCGTTCATGTTGCAGGCGCAACGGGACAATTTGCGTAATTTACTGATTATTCATGGTAAAGGCCGTCATGAAAAATCACACGCCAATGTCGTGCGCAATTACCTGTTCCGCTGGCTGCAGCAGTTTGATTCCGTGCAAGCCTTCTGTACCGCACAGCCGTTTCACGGCGGTGCCGGCGCCTGTTATGTGTCGCTTAGAAAATCCGATCAGGCCCGTCAGGATAACCGTGAGAGACACGCCAAACGTAGCCGTTGATCTTTCCTTCGAAGCCAAAGAAAACGCCCGGTTAACCGGGCGTTGGCGTATTAGTAACTGAGTTCTGCAACGACGGGCCGGCTATAGCCGAACTGTCCTTTGGCGAGAATCATCAACGACGTCAACAGGGCAGGAATCGCCAAAATAGTAAACATGGTCGTCAGCCCCCATCCCATGCTGACCACCTGTGCGCCGGCAAACGCACTCATGATGGCGCCCATTCGGCCAACGCCATGCATCCAGCCTGAGCCGGTGGCGCGGGCTTCCGTCGGGTAGTAACGGGCGGAAAGCGCATTCATGCCGGTGTTGGCGCCGTTAAGGCAAAATCCGCTGCTGAACGCCACCACCGCCAGAATCACAAAATAAGCGTGGGTGACGCCAATCATCGCGGTAGCTACGCCGCCGGCGGCGTAAATCATGCCAAGCGCCAGATGCGGGTTAACGCGGTCCATCAGCCAGCCGGCAAACAGCGAACCGAACGTGCCGCCGGCCTGATACAAGGCGGTAATCATGGTGGCTTCGGTCACGCTCATGCCGGCTTCCTTGATGACGGTCGGCAGCCAACTGCCCAGCAGATACACCATGAACAGGCCGAAGAAATAGCCGCCCCACAGCATGACGCTGCCAAAACGGTAAGAGCGGGACAGCACCAGCTGAACGGCAAACGCCGGCGTTTTTTCCGCCACAGGCATGGCGAAGTGGCTGTCGGCCTGGCAGATGCCGGGAGCGATTTTGTCCACGATTTGATGAATCTGACGCGAATCCGCCCGCTTGCTGACCAGAAACCGTACCGACTCCGGCAGCTTCATCAGTAGGAACGGCACCAGCAGCAGCGGCAAAATGCCGCCCATCAGCAGCACGGAATGCCAGCCCCACTGCGGGATCATCCAGGAGGCGGCAAACCCGCCGCTGGCGGCGCCGAAACTGAAACCGCAGAAGACCACGGTAATGATAAAGGATCGTTTTTTCTCCGGCGCAAACTCCGAAACCAGCGTACCGACATTCGGCATCGCCGCCCCCAGACCTAAACCGGTCAGAAAGCGGAAAATCACCATATGCTGCAGCGTCTGAGAAAATGCGGTTAACAAGGTCCACAGGCCGAACAAAAATACGCTGGCGATGATGATCGTTTTACGGCCGCGCCAGTCCGCCAGCGGCCCGGAAACCATCGCTCCCACCGCCAGGCCGATCAGCGCCGCGCTGATAACCACGGCCAGTTCCGCGTTGCCGATTCCCCAGGCTGCTTTCAACGATGGCGCAATAAAGCCCATGATGGCGATGTCCATACCATCAAGCGCAATAATACAAAAGCAAAGAAAAACAATCAGTTTCTGGTAAGCGCCAAGAGGACGCTGATTAATCAGCTGGCGTACGTCAATCGCGGTGGAACCTGTCACGCTTTTTCTCCAACAATACCGCACAAATGTTCACAATGGCTTACACTGTAAACAATTATTTCCGATAGGGAAATATAATGACGGGAAAAAATTTCAGGGACCGGGTAAATAAAAGCGGCGCACCGTAAACGGAGCGCCGCCGGGTAATAAATGCGAAGCGGACTAGTAAAGCGGCTGGGGCAGATGGATAACCCATAACTGGCTGGTTGCCTCATCCTTCGGCAGCGGTTCCAGCTCCAGTCGGGTATCGACGGGTTTGCCATCCAGCAGCAGCGTGCCATCAGGGCCGGCCTGATATTTACCGATCTTCTTTACATCCTTGGCGGGATTAACCAGCACGGACTGTAAACCAAAATCGTTGTCGTTGGTGACCACCAGCGTGCGGGCATCGATTAACGCTAGCCCTTCTGCTTTCTCAGGTTTCCAGCCCAACTGGCGCAAGTCGACCAGTTGCTGCTTTTTCGCCAGCACGACGCCGCGTTTCGCCAGCGTTTCGGCATCATTCCACTCAGCCGGCTGTTGCGCATCCAACGCGCTCAGATCGCTGGCCTGGCTCAGGTCAACACGGTAAATCAGGTTATGCATCACCTTGTTTTTATCCGCGCCTTGCTCAATCACCAGCACTTCATGATCGTTGAGCGCAACCATATCGCCGATTTTGGCGTCGCCGGTTTTTTTCCACTGATCCGCATCCAGCGGATAGCCGTACATGGCGGTTTTGCCCGTAGCCGGATCAAAGCTGACCAGGCGAGTAAATAACGCCTTGTTTTGGGTTTTCCCTTCTATATCCAGCGTACTTTGCACCGCGGCCAGAATGCGGCCGTCCGGCATGCGGGTGATGCCTTCAAAACCACGGTTAGGCTGGCGCCATTTAAGAATATTGGGTAAGCCACTGGCTACGCCTTGTTCGCCGTTGAGCGGCGTCGGGCCGACTTTCTTCAGGATTTTTCCCTGCGCATCCACCTGAATCAGGAACGGACCGTACTCATCCGATAGCCAAAATCCCCCCTGACCATCTGGAGTAATGCCCTCGGTGTCCAGCCCACGGCGGTCATCCGTTAATTTTTGTAGTGTATCGCTGAGCGCCACTTCATTGGTGGTGCCGACCAGCGAGCCGGGTAGTGGCAAGCCGCTGATAGGGCCGGCTTCATCATGCAATTTGCGCAGCGCCGTGGCCTGCGCGCTTTTGGCATCCACGGTAATGGTCATGATGGCGGGGGTAAAATCAGGCGCGGCGAAGATCTTCGCATCTTTACCCTGATATTCCGGCGCATCGGCATTCGGGCCGCGATCGGTAACGGTAACGAACGTCAGTTTGTCGCCATCCCGCCCGATAAATGACAACCCGGAACCGACCCCCATTGGAAAACCGTTGGGGAAACGCGTCCGCCATTTACCGTGGTAATTGACCCGATCGTTATCAGGAAAGGTAATCTGGTACTGTTCGGTTTGAATATCCGCAGCCTGAACTATCTGGGCCAGCAGAAGCAAGGGGAAAAAGGATAAATGAAGGCGCATGGTCGAACCCCGTAAAAGAAATCGGCGACATTACACTAGAACTGTAATACGACGCTTTTATGACAGTACAGGCTGACAACAATACATATTGTAAAACGCGGTGAGTCTCCTCACCGCGTTGCGGTTTATAGAAGATTAGGCACCGGGTTTATCCGGTCAGGACACTACTGATGCGATATCTGCTATCAGGCAGCCCTTACGATGTAGTTAAAAGCGATATTGCGGGGGCGGGTGGCACCATACCCAAACTGCCAACCATTTGAATCCAAATCTTGCGCACCCGACGCCTCCACATTTATAGCGGAGCGTAGCATGCCATAATCGCCTTTATTAACAACATCAAACCCCATGGATTTGTATGTATTGGCACTATCGTTGTTTGCATGTATCAACGCTCCAACATTTACTGAAGCTAAGTTAGGATCTGAAATAGTCAGAGTTCCTTTTTGCCAACTTAGCAATTCACGGGCAACATCCGCCCCGCGCCCATCATCCCAGCCACGAATAAATTCGCCGCGCAGATCCGGCAGGACGCCGCCGGGGTACGCCAGCGCCAGTTTGGGAAAGGCGTTTTTGTCGAACGCCTGACCGTTGCATTTCAGCCAGCCGGCGGGCGGTGTCGCCTGCGGCCAGGGCAACGGTATGCCCGCCAGGTCGGCGGTTTTCAGCACGTCGCTTAAACCCAGGTTTGCGAGAAAAGCTGATTTGTCTGCGATGTCGGCGCCGTTCTGCTCTTTTTGCAGGGCGACGTTTTTGACAAACGCAGTGGTGGCCAACTGTGTGGAGTTTGCGCTTTTCTGCGCCGTTGGCGCGGTGGGCGCGCCGGTCAGCGCCGGACTATTGAGCGGAGCGTACTGCGGGTGAGGGTTGGCGGCGGCAATATGGGTGCCGAGTTGGGTGTCGGCGTAAGCCTTGGCCTTAATGGCGCTATCATCGACGTATTGACGAGTAGCCAGCACCACCGCCGGGTCAATCTTCAGGGTAATGGCTTCGGTCGTGCTGACAATCAGGATCATGCGCACGGTTTGCACCCGGCCTGATCCTTCCTGTAACTGTGGTTTATAGGTTTCGGCGCAGTTTGCGACCGCGATCAGATCGCCGTCGCTGTCGTACAAGCCGATTTCCCGGATCCACCAGCCGCCTTCATTCTCAGGAATAACCTGCTCGGCAATGATCTGGTTGGTGTTTTGCGCGTCGATGCTTAGCGCGTTGAGAGCGGCGCGGCGTTTCTCATTGACCAGTTTGGTTTGAGCGGGCGTCGGCGTCGGCAGGCTGCCGCTGCCATCGCCCACCGCCATTTGCGTGATAGCCAGGTGGCTACCCAGCGCGGTGGCGTTAGCCAGCTTCGCCGCGCCGGTGTTCGTCAGTAAAGCAAAGTATTTTGTACTCATGCAGATTACTCATACGGTTAACAGAATAGGATGCCGCAGGGCGACATCGGAGAAGCCGGGCTGGCCGACAGGTGATGACCACCGGTATGCCCGGCTGCGGGTAGGCGGTGTCCCGGCGCGCGTTGCGGGCGCAGACCCCAAAGGCGTTATCGGGTTATAGAACGATGAGCTGGGGTACGCGCGCCCGCTTTGGTCGTGAAGAGCTTTACCCGGGGACAACTGCCTGGGTAGAGGTAGTATGCGAAGTCAGCGTCGCCAGCGCATCCAGCGGGCGTTGTTCGCAGAGGGAGACAACATGTGAAGACCACATTCGGCGGCGATGCAGCCATAAAAAAAGCCAGCTCAGGCTGGCTTGGAACGAGTGGGGAAATCAACCGCCGACACGTATGTCATCAATCAGGTGGATAGCCGCGCCATTGATCTCGTCGCCAGAAACGCTGATGGTTTCCGGGAAGTAAGGGTAGATGGTGAGTTCGTCGCCGCTATAGGAACTGGCGCCCATTGACAGCGGACCCGAACTGTCCAGATTGATGTTTAACCCCAGCATCTGGCGGCTCACCGGTTTGGCGTCGGCAATCAGGCGCTCCAGTTCCTGAAAGGACTCTTCCGTGATCCCTGACTCCTGGACACCGATATCCAGCCGGAAGGTGCCGGGGGCGTCGCCGGTTTGCCACCATTCCTTGATGCGAATCAGATATCCCAGCGGTTCAACGACCCGGCGCAGCGCGCCGATCGTGCCCTTGTGGCGGTGGATAAAAAACGCATCTTTGATGACTTTGCGTTTGACGGCTTCCGACCAGCTTTCATCCCAACGATCGACCGATAGCGTCCAGGCCAGATAGGGCAGCAGTTTGACCGGACAGGTATCCGGATTCCAGATCTGACGCAGCGGAATCGGCACCTGCTCCAGCCCGGCGCCGGTGAGGGCAACGGCATGTTCCAGCGGCGATGAACCGGGTGGCAGTAGGGGGCTTTTATTCATCCGTTCCCCCCAGCGTTAGGGTATAGCCGGTACAGTGCGACGCCTGAGTATCGTCCAGCACGATATCCGCCGCTGGGCTGGTCAATTCCACCCGCTGTACCCCTTCCACATGCAATGCGGCGTAGATGGCGGAGCGGCGGATATCGCGGCCCAGCCGGTGCTGGCTGCTGACGTAACTCTGCAGTTTTTTCTCGGCGGCGGCGCGAATCGGCTCGACTTCCGGGCCGGGATACAGGTAAAGCGTGGCATTGATATCGTAAGGAACGATCACCGCCGATTTGACGGTAACCCGGTCAGCCACCGGCCGGACGTCTTCGGCGTTCAGCGCCGCATTGACGGTGGCGAGCAGCGTATCGCTGGCGGTGCCGTCGTTTTCCCGCGACAGGACCGACACCAGCACCTGAGCGGGGCCGGGGCTGATGACCGAAATATCCGCCACCTGGCCGCTGGCGCTGCGCCCGTGGAACTGGTAGGCGCCGATGGAACCTGCCACGCTCAGGCCCTCATAAGCCTGCTGAATGCGCAGACGAAAATCGGTATCGGACTCCATCACGGCGGCGGTCGGGGGAACGGTGGAGGTGTCGGCCGGGGTGATTAGCAGTCGGGAGACGTTGACGTTGGCGCCCAACTGGTCCAGATCGTTGCCCTGAGCAAACGCCAGCATCCCGGCCTGAGCGGCCTCATTGATGCGCTGGCGCAGCAGTAGCTCACGGTAGGCGTTTTCCTGCAGCAGTTTCACCATCGGCTCCGATTCCAGCGTCAGGGCGCGCGCGATGGCTTCACGCTCGTCGGCGCTGTAGAGCGACAGCAGGGTTTCTTTGCGTGTGGCGTACAGGGTTTCATAATCCAGCGTTTCGACCACGCTGGGGGCGGGTAACTGACTTAAATCGATAAGAGGCATGATCTCAGCTCACGGGAATGGTTAACGAAAGGGATGTGCCGTTGCCGGCCAGGGTGCCGGAAATATCCACAATCAACTGGCCGTCGTAGTGGCTTTCCATTGAGATGGAGGTCAGCGTCAGCCGCGGCTCCCACTTCAGCAACGCGACATAGCAGGCCGCCTGCACCTGTAGTTTCAGCGCGGGCGTTTGCGGTTGGTCGATCAGGGTGGAAAGCAGCGAACCGTAATCGCGCCGCATGACCCGGCTGCCTTGCGGAGTGGTCAGAATATCGCGCACGCTCTGGCGCAGATGTTCCAGATCGCTGAGGCTGCCGCCGGTGCTGCGATTCATGCCGGTGTATGACGTGCTGGTCATAAAGGTCCTCCTGTTGTGCCGCCGCCATTCTGTACGCCGCTGTGCTGATGGGTATGCACCACCACGCCATTGGAGGAGAAACTTCCCCCCGAGTGGGTGACGCTGCCGGTGATGCTGCCGCCTTGCTGAACGTCGATGGTCTGGGTGATTAATTTGTGTGTACAGACGACTTCCGGGGTGTCCAGCGTGATGCGCTGGCTGGCGTTGACGGTGACGTTTTTCGTGGTGACGGTCACCGATTCCGATGCGACGACCGTCGCGCTCTTGATGCCGGTGACGGTCAGCGCGCCGTTGGCCGGTTCGTATTCCATCACCGCGCCATCAGGGAAACGGATGTGGCAGGCATCCGCAGAGGCCGATGGGGCCGGATGGTGTTCGCTGTAAATACCCGGTAAAACAAATGCCGTATTGAGTTCGCCTCCTATTGCAAGCAATAACACCTGTTCACCCACCGACGGCGCCCACCATTCGCGGGAACTCCCCGCACGACGGGACAGCCAGTGGAGCCATCCGGTGACCATGCCACCGGTCTGCACGCGGCAGCGTGCCTGTCGGGTATCGACTTCGGTAATGACGCCGATACGAATCAGGTTACGCAGCGCGCGCTGGATTTCGGAGAGATATTCGTATGTATTCATGGTGGGAAGCATGCGTCTTCCCGCGGAATGAGACAATTTGCCGTGGTTGTGTGGCGGATGGCCCCACCGATCTTTGCGCCACGACTTTTACGTTACGACTTTTGCCTCACGGTAAACCACAGTGGAGTGGCCAGACAGGCGTAAGGGATTCAGTGTCGCGCCGGGTCCGGTTTATTGACGAACATGTGCGTCAGATAAGGCGAGTCCTGTCGGAAGAACGGGGTGAATGGCACGCAGGTGTGGGTACTGCGACGGTTGTCGATAATGAGCAGATCGCCCCGCTTCAGATTGAGCCATTGCATGCTGTTTTTCAGCAGCGGGTCGAGCTTCAACAGCGCATGTCTGGCGGGCGAAGTCAGGGGATACGCCAGGTCAGGCGTACAGGTCAGAAATGGATCGTGGTCGGCGCTGAGGAGACTGAACGGCGTTTTTTCCTGGCTGACGGCGCCGGGGCGCAGCGCATACTGCGGCAGGCATAATTCGGTGCGGGTGTGCTGATCCACATGCTGAATGACATGGCGAAGACTGGCGATGCCGACCAGTATTTTGAAGACGGACGTTTCACACAGGCAATACAGCAGCAGAAAGTCGGGCTGGGTAAACACCGGCGTTGGCGAGTCCGCGGCGGACTTCAGCAATCCGTAGGAAGAAAAAATGCTGGCGAGCTGCGGTGAGGCACCGGGAACGGCAGTTTGGCTGCAATACGGGTCGCCTAAATGACAGCCGAACAGATTGAGCAACTTTCTGGATTTTTCACGATTGCCGTTGCAATAGGGGGGCGTGTTTTCAGGAAGGGAAGGACGGATATCTTCCATGATTTTCGGGTAATAAAGAAATCCTTCATTGTTACCGAAATGTTTAAAGTGGAATAATTCCTTTCGTATATTACGTGGCAAACTTCGGCTTTTATCCAATTGTGTTTCCCTTCAGTTATTCAATCCAAAAGAGAGTAGGCGAGGTAATAACATCAGCCGGTTTTCGCTGACGAAACATGGAAGGTAATAGGGTATTACTGATTAATCCCGGGCGATAACAGTAGAAAACGATTTCTGAAATAATTTGCGATGAAGAAAATGAGGGGAAGCGTGTCAGATAGATTGTGGTGATAATCTTTTATTATGAAAATTACGAGCTGGAAATAAATATACCCGTCATACTTCACGTTGCAGGTGCGTTGGCTTTATTACTCGGCCCATCCCTGGGCCTCGCCCCTGCGGGGCCGCGGTAAACCGCGTTCAACGCTGCTCCCGGCAGCGTTGTCGCTCATCCCAGTCACTTACTTACTTATGTAAGCTCCTGGGGATTCACTCGGTTGCCGCGTTACAAGGCTCTTATGAGCCTTGCCCTAAAGGGCCAACGCGTAGCGTTGTTCAACACGCCAGCGTGTTGTCCTGCAACTCGAATTATTTAGGGTATAGGACAAGTATTTTAAATCATAAAATAATCATGATTTATCGTTTCCTGTGAAGAAAACAGGCCGTATTCGCAACGGCCCTCACGGAAGAAATGATATCTGAAGGGATCAGTTCCCTTTCCACTGGCTGACCAGCTCGCCGGCGATATACAGCGCAGTGGGTCGACTCACCGGCTCAGGCGGTGTTGGTTCCGGTTCATAATGCACCTGCAGGCTTTGATTCTGTTCATTGACACGGTTGCGCTCCGTCAGATTGAGCCGAACGGATAGTGTGCTGGTGTTGTCCGCATTGTTGTCGATCGTAAAACTGATGCCTTTATTGCGAATGCCTTCGCGCGTTAACAAATCCGGCTGGTTCTGGCGCACCCAGAGCAGCAGGGTGACAAAAAGGGTGTCGGGATTGTCAGAGAAATTATTCAGCGTCAGCAGCAACTGATAGCGGTATTCAAACGACAGGGACGGCTCCTGCAACGCGGCGATTTCCCCCTCCTGGATCCGAAACTGTAACGCATTACCCAGCGCGGGTAATGCGGTGGTCAGTGCAAGTCTGAGGCTTTGTGGTTTTTGCATGATAAGGTTCCTGGTGTGGCGGCGATCTCCATGTGGTATTTGCCGAAGGCGAGCATGGAGCCGGATAGTCCGGAATTATTCCCAGATATTGACGCTTTCCTGCGAGCCGGAAGCATTCATGTCGGGCAGCGTGACGGCGGTGCCGTGCGGCAGAATCGGACCAAGATCCGCAAGCCCCGGATTGGATTGCATAACCGTCTCCACCACATCTTGCGTGCGGCCGTAATAGCGGTAGCAGAGCACATCCAGGGTGTCGTCCTGATGGGCGTAAACTTTCATGTGATACCTTTAAGTTCGGATAAAATAAGGTCGGATAAAACAGGTTATTTCTGGTCCTTTATCCTCCAGAGGATCGGTACTGGTCGCAATGCCGGAAAGGTGTCGGACGGATGGCACAACAACAGGCGGGAAATACGGGAAATAATGTTGGGGGTTTATTGATTGTGTCTGCTGCTTATTGTCACTCTACCTATTTTGACCCCTGCCAATCTTTGCTGGCAGGGGGTATTGCGCATTAAAGGTACTGGAAAAGCCGGGGTAATGTCGCTAACAAATTTTTTTACATGGGATTACCCTAATTCCGTACTACGGTGTTAAAGAAAAAACGTCACCAACGAACAGGTTCGCACTGAGTCGAAATTAAAATTAATGCCAAAATGTATATACCAGCTTTGGCCGGTCAGACCGTTTTATGGAATGGTCTGGATACGAAAAAATTTTTGCTGCGTATTAGTCTGGCGTGTTAGCCACAGAGAAAATCCATTAATTTGCACGTGCCTCTGGCGATCGGCCAGGGAATTTCACGTCGGTCATTATTATCCATCGAAATCCCTTACAACATTTGTTGTTCGAACCATGCTTTAAGCTGCTGTCCATCACTGCTGTTCTTCAGAAACTGTTGATAATCACTCTCCGGGAGCTCGCCGTGAGATAAGTCGGCGATCAACGACATGGCGATTTTCATTTCTTCAGGATCGCATTGTGATATCAATGACATATCGGCAATTAATCGAATCCTTGACAAGGTCAGCTCTCTGTTTTCAGTCTGTTCCACGGTACCTCTTCCATTGTGAGACTGTATTTATATACAGTACTTTATTCAGTAGTATTCGTCAACTCATAAGTGCAGGCGCTGTGCGCTCATGATGCACTTTTCATCAACGGCGGATATCGCGTTATTCCTAAATTCATCAATCAGTTGGCCGTCAATTTTCACGCTGGCGCCGCGTACCAGCGCCTCCCGCTCCCAGCGTGAGATTTCGATACCCTGCCGGCTAAGACGGGGGCGCAACGACGCCAGCCGATCGCGCTGAAAATAGGTTAGCCGCGCTGAAGGAACGCGGGGAATATCGCGAAATGGGTAAGGGAGCGCGCCGGGTGAAAACGCGCCCCCACAGTTATTGACAGAACTCCAAGGCAGAGCCGGCCGGCGGCGATCGGTGATATCGACAGCGGCGTGGTTTTTGGCCACGATCTGCCATTCATCCGGGCGGGTGGTGAATACACGTTCACGGCCGCGCTGGGCGGAAAAAATACCGACGGTACGCACGATCGTTTCATCGTAGGCGTTCAGCCGTTCGCTGGCGGCTCTGGCGACACGAACCGACTGATGTTGCCGGGCGACATTCGCGCCGCCCTGCGCCTCGATATAGGCGGCGAAGTCGCCGCGATCCGCCGCGTTCCTCACCGTTTCTGCCTGTTCGCCCAGCGCATCCTGTAATGACCGGCTGCGAATGCGTCGGCATTCGCGGTAGGCGCCAATCGTGGGCAGCCCGATGAAATGGAATTGAGGAATGCGCCAGAGCGAGGCCCAGGCCGAGGCCGAGGCGGCCATGTCTTTCAGCGGCTTGCCGGTTTCGTGGTCGGATTCGCCGTCCAGCGCATAGCCATCGATATTTTTGGCGATGTACTTGGCGACGTACGCCGCCGCGCCGCCCTTGTTGATATGCTTGCAGTCAAACCGGCGGCGGTGCGCCACGGCGCGGTCGCTTTCATTTGACTGGGCGTAACGGCGCAGGATATCGACGATCGCCTGACGCTGCGCGCGCTCGCAATACAGCATCATGTGCCAGTGCGGCGTGCCGTCGTGATGGGGTTCAACGACCCGCAATCCGTAGATTTGCAGTTTACGGTCTTTGAGCGCAGTGCGGATTTTTCCCCATAGCCGGACCAGATAATGCTGGGTCATTTTGGGCGAAGGACAGTCCGGCATCCACCCTGTGTTGACCAATACCCGGTCGTGACCGCGAGTACGGGTGGGATGGTAGTGGCCGGGAGCGGTGAACGTCACCAGCATGCCGATGTGATGGTGTGCGGTAGCGTAACGCTCAATACCCGCCAGCATGGTCATCAGTTCCATACGGCGAATATCCGGATTGGCGATACTGCCCATGACTTTATCGATCAAATCGACCCGCTCGCCGTTGCGGGTATTTTCCAGCTCGCGACTTTTCAGAAAATCCAGCGTCGCCAGACGGCGGTAGCGGATATCCTGCAGCGCCTGACGGCTGAGAAAGGGGGATGCGGCTCGGCTCACCTCGCCGCTGGCAATCCATAATGCTTCACGCCAGCGGGTGCGCTGAATTTTCAACTGACGTTCCCACCAGCGGGGGGTGACCAGCCGCATAATGCCGGCGCATGCCTGTTCCAGCGTGAGCGTCCCGTTTTGATGACGCTGCCAGTGGGCGGGCGCCACGTTTAGGGCTTGCGCCAGCGTCGCTAACTGACCATAGATGCGCGCTTGTGTTTCATCGCTGAATAAATTCGCCTGACTATCGCCGGGGCATTCCTGCAGGTAGCGTTCGCAGTGAGCATGGTAGGCATCGTTCATGTGGGCGGCGATGCGGCTGGCAAACGCCCGCAGAACCTTGTCCGGCATATCCGGCAACTGATGATACTGCTCCGCTTCGCTGATGAAGCGTGAAGAGCAGGCGGTATTCATCCGATAGCGGGCGTTGACGGCGTCGATTCGGGGCCAGAGCCGACGCTGAACCACCGATAACAGGTAGTTGAACGCGGCGCCCAGTCCCTGATGCTGCTTCAAATAATCGAAACGGCGGCGGAAATGGCCGGCCAGAAAACGCGGCAGCAACGCCAGCCGATACAGTACCGCCTGTCCCTGCTGCAGGGTATCCGCGGACAATGCGCTGGATTCGGGCAGAATGGCGGAACGGGGCGCATTCCACGGGTATGCCCAGCGGTTGCCCCGGTTGTCGGCGTTTTTTTTAGCTTCGTCAGACGTCATAACCAGCCAGCGTTTACCTGCTCGATGAGTGTTTGCCGGGTTGTCGGCGGGAATAAATAGCCGCAGATCGACCCTGGCTTGTCTGTCAGTGACCGCACGTTTAGGACGGTGAGCGGTAGTGACGTTGCTTCTGTTCGCGAATTTCCTGACACGCTACGCAGCACGTCACGCCGGGGATCGCCTGGCGGCGGGCCTCGGGAATCGGCGCATCGCAGTCCTCACAAACGTGGGCGGTGTGAGCGGCTGGGGCTTTGCGGGCATGGGCGATTTGCGCATCCAGCAGCATGGCCTGCTGCTCCTGGGAAATGTCCATACTGTCTGCCATTAGTGCGCCTCCCAAATCTGGTGACGGATGTTTTCGGCTTCCTGTTGCAGCAAGGCCACCAGTTCCTGAGCGGATAACTGCTCCAGCCGGGCGTGTTGCGCCAGTTGGTCCAGATGTTCGCTATAGCGATGAGCAAGGTCTGTACGCCAGACGTCATTCGGGATTTGCCGCCTTGCGACAGACTGAGTCTTGTGATTGGTTGGTGTGTTTTTCATACAATTTCCTGATGTTAAGCAGCAACAATGCGGACCTGCCTGAGCGGCGGCCTATGTGCTGGCGGTTGAGTTAACGAGGGTCGTTTTTTCTGGCGAGATCTGTCGTCAGCGAAACTGTCGTCAACGAGAATGGTGTTCGGGTCTGAAATAGTGTTCGGGTCTGATGCTGGTCAGAATGTCGGGTGCTCCGGTAAACATACTGTGCAGCTCGCCGAGGGCGCGGCTAAGCGCTGTCGACCACTGGCAATCCGACTCGTCAATGCGTCGCAAGGGTTGATCGAATTCCCGGGTCGTGAGTCCGGCATGGAAAAACAGCGTGCGGCGCTCGCTGAGGGTGAGGACCCGAACCGCGTGCAGCAACTGATCGTGCTCCTGTTTTTCCGGCAAGCCGAATGCGCTACGCAGTTCATTCAGCGCGCTGACAATTCTTTCTCGCGCCATTTCATCCATCTCTTCCAGTTGATAGACGCACCAGCGGTGATGCAGTGCGGCATGAAA
Organism: Dickeya sp. Secpp 1600; assembly: GCF_003049805.1. Classification (NCBI taxonomy): domain Bacteria; kingdom Pseudomonadati; phylum Pseudomonadota; class Gammaproteobacteria; order Enterobacterales; family Pectobacteriaceae; genus Dickeya; species Dickeya sp. Secpp 1600. Next base: position 2,889,156 of record NZ_CP023484.1, on the reverse strand, counting down.
ACACAGCGTACGGCGATAGCGTTCGGAGAGACGCCGGTAAAAAACGCACGTCTGCGCCCAGCGCGAATCCGCGAAGTGTTTTCCGATCAGCGCCCGCAAATTGGGCGGCAGGGTCTGCAGATGGTCGGCGGTAAAGGCATAATGGGGCTTCATGATTACGCTCGGTTGCCATCGCTGCCGCCTGTTTTCGGCAGCAGGCGCAGAATATAACCGAAATTCGAATTTCCGAATTCGATGTTAAAATCATTGCCGCCATTCACAACGGTTGAACCGCCATACCGTACTGATAGCGCACAGGCAGCAATGAGGCTGGAAAATAGGGCTGCCGTCGTGGCGGTGATGAATGCTGTTTTTGCATTTGCAAAATCATGCTGAAGCGCGGTGCGGGTAAACCGGAACCGCTGCTTCCTTGTATGGCGCGTTGCGCGCCACGCCACGGATATCGGCGCTGTGGCGTAGGCTGCGTTACGCAAGCCGGTGAAAGAAAACAGCGCCCGAACAGGGATAGCATGGGGCTGTCGGCTGACGTCCGAAAAGCCGGTTTCTGTCACCGCGGATGGACTCGCTGTGGTAGGATTTTCCTCAGAAATGTGCGTTAGAATTGAAATCTCGTCCGACATAAAGCAATATCTCCCCCAGGCCAGGGTGTTCTATGGTGTTACATGTGCTGTGTAGACACTATAAAACACGTAACGTGTATATGTAAATACTCGTGAGGTGTTTTTGAATACAAATAGTAATGCCGTGTCTGCGGCCTTCGTGCTTGAACGCATCATGTCAAGTTACGGAGTAAAGACTCAGAAGGAACTGAGCGAGGTCACTGAGATACCTACCAATACAATCAGTAACTGGGTTCAGCGAGGGAATGTGCCGGGTAATATTATTTTGAAGTGTGCGCTTGATACCGGAGCCGATGCCGGATGGCTGGTCACCGGAGAGTTCGCAAATGCGAATGTTTTTACGCATAAATCGCCGCTGAAAGGCAAAGCGCTTTATGAGCAGATCCTGTCATCGGGCGGCAAGGCGGTACTGCGTCGAATGCTTGATGCCTATGGCTTCAGTACGCAAAAAGAGTTGGGCGACTTGCTGGGCATCGCGCCCGGTACGATCAGTACCTGGATTCGCCGTGATTTCTTTCCCGGGGATGTGGTGGTCACCTGCGCGCTGGATACCGGCGTGTCGTTGGCGTGGCTGGCAACCGGTAAAGGCTCGCCGCAGCAGGATGACGCGCCCGTCAGCCGTCAGGATGACAGCGGTATCTGCCTGATCCCGCGCAATCTGCTGAAAACCGGAAAACTGCAGGACGCGGGGGAGTGGAAGGCGGATCCGCAGTTTATTCCGGCAGGGTTGCATGCGCCTTTGCTGGTGGAGGGGAGTTCATCTTCCTGGCTGGTGGATACCGGAATTACCAGTATCAGCAATGGTCGCTGGTTGCTGGATATCGACGGCAAGAGCGATATCTACGATGTGGCGCTGTTGCCGGGTCGTAAAATGCAGGTTGAAGGCGGCGGCTCACAATTCCAGTGCGGGGTGGATGAAGTTACCCCGCGCGGTGTGGTGGTACTGACGCTAACCCCCAGCTTCTGAGATCCGAATACCCGGCGCGCGCAGGCTGCGCCGGGTATTTCCATCTGCAGAGAAACCGTCGCCGTTGCAAAAGGTCGACCGCGTCAAGAGTTGAGCGCCCCATTGCGCCATCACAGGTTGAGCGCGTCATAAAGGTTTAGTTCGTCAAAGGACGGATTTGTCATAAAGAGAAGGCCACGCCTGAGTATCATCCCGAGGTATATGCTGTTTTCCCGCTGTTGTTAACGAGCTATTTATTTTCACTGAAATATCCAGTCATGATAGATCTGCGGGGGTTCTTATACCCTTGTATTATATGTCTTTCTATTATGGGAAGGATGATATATAGATTATGAGGGATTAAACGGTTAACGGAAATTCTGATAATCAACGTAAATCGTTTTTCTTTCACCATTCTTAACGGCGCCCCGGTTAATTCACAATCGCATGATTTATCGGCTATTTTAATCATGCAAGACGGTATGACACATTCCGGTGTCCATTATTTTTTACTGAATTTGGCTTTATACTCAAAATAATTCGAGTTGCAGGACAACACGCTGGCGTGTTGAACAACGCAACGCGTTGGCCCTTTAGGGCAAGGCTCAGAATGAGCCTTGTAACGCGGCGACGCAGCGAATCCCCAGGAACTTACTCAAGTAAGTGACTGGGGTGAGCGACAACGCTGCCGGGAGCAGCGTTGAACGCGGTTTACCGCGGCCCCGCAAGGGGCGAGGCCCAGGGATGGGCCGAGTAATAAAGCCAACGCACCTGCAACGTGAAGTATGACGGGTATATACGTATCAATCGATTTTTGACGGCAGGATGGCAGTAAAAAATGGACGTTGATTATCTTCGTAATTATTAAATGACGATATTTAATTTTTCATGGCATGTCATTGATATACATGGAATGACAATCACATCATGAGAGCCATAAATGGTGATTCTATGACTATTTTGGGTGGAAAATACGAAAACCTTAAGCTGGGAACCAAACTGTCATTAGGCTTTGGTTCGGTTTTGTTATTGTCGCTGGTGGTGTTGATCGCCGGCGTTATTGGATTTCGCAGTGTGGCGGATAATAACGATAAGGCGCTGGCGACTAATCAACTTAACGCCACATTGGCGCAGGCCCGCATTCTGCGCACACAATTTCAATTCACGCATGATTACAGCTTTATCGATAAAAATGGCGAGCTGATTAATAAAATGGACGATATTCTCCGGCAGGCGAGGGCGCTGAGTTGGGATAAGGATACGATTGACGATGTAAACCGAATTGAGCAGGACCTGAAAGCGTATCGGGTCGTGCGGGACGCGTTCATCGCCGCCAGCAAAAAGCGGGATACGGCCGGTCTGGCTATCGGTCAGGATGAAAGCGGCAGTGTGCTGGAAGCATTCCATAATAAATGGCAGCAGGTTGCGAGCGTGCCGTCAGACATCCAGGTGCTGTTGTACCAATTGGGCGAGTACATGGCGGACATTCGCGACCTGGCGCATGACCTGCTGCTGACGCCCTCGGATAATACGCTGGGCGCGACCATGAAAAGCATTGATGTCGCCGAAACCGCCATCAGGGAAAAAGCCGGGCGGTTGTCTGCGGAACAACAGGCATGGCTGAACACCGCCTGGGAGTATTTCGCGGGCTACCGCCGTTCTGCGCCGGCTTATCTGGCCGCCTTTCAGGATGAAACCCGCGCCAGTCAGGCGATGAGTGAAGCGGCGGAAAAACTGAATGCGGATGTCGGCGGCTTGTTCAATCAACAACTGGCGAATTCCAACCAAACTACTCAGTCGTCGGAATTCAATATGGTGGTGACCGGCCTGCTGGTGATCCTGCTGGGTATCGTCATGGCGTGGCGTATCTCGGTACAGCTGATTACCCCGCTTAAACTGAGCCTGTCGGTCGCGGAACGGATTGCCAGCGGCGACCTGTCGTCTGTCGTCAGCACAACGCGTCGCGACGAGCTGGGGCAGTTGCTCACCGCGATGGGCAACATGAATGACAAGCTGCGCACCATGATCCGGGATATCCGCGAAGGGGTGGGTCATGTCGAATCCGCATCGGCGGAAATCGCGGCGGGCAATACCGATCTCTCATCCCGCACCGAACAGCAATCGGCGGCGGTGGTGGAAACAGCCGCCAGCATGGAGCAGTTGACCTCGACGGTGAAACAGAACTCTGAAAACGCCCACCATGCGTCGCAACTGGCGTCTGAAGCGTCGCGGAACGCGGTCAAGGGCGGTGAAATCGTCAATAACGTGGTGAAGACCATGGACGACATTTCCAGCAGCTCCAAACGTATTTCTGATATTACGACGGTGATCAACAGCATCGCCTTTCAGACTAATATTCTGGCGCTGAATGCGGCGGTTGAGGCGGCGAGAGCCGGCGAGCAAGGACGAGGATTCGCGGTAGTCGCCAGCGAGGTGCGCAATCTGGCGCAGCGCAGCGCCCAGGCTGCAAAGGAAATCGAGGGGTTGATTCATGAATCGGTATCGCGGGTCAATACCGGTTCAGCGCTGGTGGGGGAAGCGGGAAAAACCATGCAGGATATTGTCAGCTCGGTAGCCCATGTATTTGACATCATGGGGGAAATCGCGTCGGCTTCGGATGAGCAAAGCCGGGGAATATCCCAGATCGCGCAGGCGGTATCGGAACTTGACACCACGACCCAGCAAAACGCGGCGCTGGTGGAGGAGTCGTCATCGGCGGCCAATTCGCTTGAGGAACAGTCGCGGATGCTGGCGCAGGCGGTATCGGCGTTTCATTTGGGCGACGATGGGCATCCTCACCATGTCAGTTCACCAGCAAGTCATCAGACATTACTGCTGAATAAACCGGGCCAGACCGACCGAAAACCGGCGCAGAAGAAAGATACTCACCGCAAGGCGACTGAATCGGCGAAACATCATCCCGCCGAAGATGAGTGGGTGAAATTCTGACCGTTATGAAATTCCAATAATAACAGGCAATAACCATCACACCTGTTTGGGCAACGCCGTCACAGCTGCGGCGTTGCTTTTTTTTGCGGTGCCATCAGCGTCAGCGGTCACGATACTCGTGAGCCGGTTTCCAGTACCCGCTGCGAAAATCATCAACCGGAAAACAGCCGCCGTTACGGATTTGCTGTTCCTCCATGGCACCCAGACATTGTGGTTCATTGATATAGGTTCCCGCGACCAGACTCTCGCAGTTACCTCCCAGGTAACAGACAAAGATCACCAGTGCGAACATAGATTCCTCAACAGGTTGCCACGCCCTGCTTGTGAGTGTAGATGAAAAAAACGCACTGGGGACGCCGCGTACGGCGGCCCGGTCAAAGATTATCCGATGGCGGAGACAAGGTTGGCGCCATCGCGAACCAGATCACGAGGCAGGTTGTTTTTCAGGCGTTGGCCGACACGTTTGGTCAATCCCAGCGTGGTCTGCTGCCAGGTCAACAACACCTCGTCGTGGCTGACGGGCGAGGGCGGATAAATGTCTTTGCCGCGGAACCAGTCGACGACCTGCTCCGCGCTGAGCGCGTAGGTGTTTGGGCTGTCGGGGTTGCCCAGCGCCACAACGGCTTCATGCTGCCAGCGATACCCTTTGGCAAAGCGCTCCGCCAGCTTGACGCCCATGCGGGAGAAACGCATTTTGCCCAGCATCGGCTGCAATGCCGCCGGAAATAACCAGATCTCATCGTCCCGTTGCCACAGCTGTAATTGCTGTTCTGACCACCGCAGGCCCAACCGCTGCGCGCTTTGGCGAATCAACTGCGCATCCTTGGGGTTGATGGGGGTAAACGGCAGCTTGCCGAGTTTGTAATCCGGCGCCGCCAGCGGCGTTACGCTGGCGGTTTTACGCAAGCGCGCCACAAAAAAACCTTCGCTGTCGTAAATCTGCGGGAAGACGTGCAAAAAGCCGTCTTCGGTGATAGCGCGGTGCGCTTGCGGGAACAACGCCTCCAGCGATTCGATCTCGCAGGCGTCGGGGAACTGCTGCATCAGCCAGCGGCAAACATGCTGGTTTTCTTGATGGTTCAGGGTACAGGTGGAATAAATCAGCACGCCGCCCGGCTTCAGGGCATGGAAGGCGCTTAGGATCAGTTCGCGCTGGGTCGCGGCGATATCGGCGATGCTCTCCAGCGACCAGTGACTCATGGCGGCGGGATCTTTTCTGACTACGCCTTCCCCGGAGCAGGGCGCGTCCAGCAGGATGGCGTCAAATGTCTCCGGTAAGGCGTTGCCGAATACCCGGCCGTCAAAATGCGTCAGGGCGGTATTGCTGACGCCGCAGCGGTGCAGGTTGGCGTGCAATACCTTGACCCGGCTGGCGGAATATTCGTTGGCGACAATCAATCCCTGATTGTTGAGCCGGGCGGCGATCTGGGTGGTTTTGGAGCCGGGGGCGGCCGCCATGTCCAGCACCCGCTCCGGGGCGTCATCCCCCATGAACAGCGCGCTGACCGGCAGCATCGAACTGGCTTCCTGAATGTAGAACAGGCCGGCCAGGTGCTCCAGCGCGTTGCCCAGCCGCATGGCTTCCTCATCGGCGTTCAGCAGCCAGAATCCTTCATCGCACCAGGGCACCGCCTCCAACTCCCAGCCGTAGGGCGCGACCAGCGCGAGAAAATCGGGCACGCTGATTTTCAGGGTGTTAACGCGGAGGCTGCGTCGCAGCGGTCGCTGGCAGGCGTCGATGAACGTGTCCATGCTCAGGTGCGCAGGCATGATCGCCTGCATGGCGGTCAGAAAGTCGGGAGTGAGAGACGCGGGAATAGGTTTGGCCACAGAAATGGTTCCGTTACAGCTACAATCAGGACGCGAATCTTACCATATCTCTTCCGCTGGAAGGGATGACGACTCACCGCTATAAGCCGGTGAGTCGCAGACATGACGCCTATCGTTCCGGCAGCGCGGTTCCCCAGTCGCGCCAGCCGCCGGGCTCTTCGCCGTGCAGCAGGAAGTGTTTGCCCGCCTGTGCCGCAGGCGCCAGCGGGGTGGCCGGCGGGGTGGCGAAGGCGATGCCGCCGCGAATAAATTGCTGGAAGGTGCCGCTTTTGATCACGCCGCCGGTCAGGCCAAACTGCAGGTTGTAGCCGGAGGCCAGCCAGAACACCGAATTGTCGCGCACCAGATGTGCATGGCGTTTGCTGATGCGCAGCGCCACCGATACCCGGTCGGACAGCGAACCAAGCGACAGGCCGGTCACCGTGCCGACCTCAATCCCGCGGAACAACACCGGAGTACCGATTTGCAGCGACCCGGCTTCGGCGGTATCAACACTGATGTTCAGCCCGTCCTGATAGCGGGAATCGGAAATGGTGGCTTTTTGTAGTTCAAAGCTGCGGGTAAACGCGCCGCTGCCCGGCTCGACGTTGATATAGGGCTGGATCAGGGTTTCCAGGTGGTTGACGCCGGCGGCGGAAATCTCCGGCGTCACCACCGAGAAGCGGGTGCCGGCGCGGGCGAAGTTGCGGACATATTCCGGATAGAGCACCGCCTGCACCAATACTTCATCCCGCTGCTCCGCCAGTTTCAGCGACTCCAACTGGCCGATATCGATGCCGAGATAACGAATCGGCATCCCGGCGGAGAGTTTGCTGGCGTCGTAGGTACGTAACGTAATGCGGCTGCCAATCGCCCGGGCGGCGGTTTCGTTACTGTATAACGGCCGTTTGCCGCCCTGTACGTCGGCGGCGCCGTCCACGTTGTCGAAGCTAATGGCGCCTTTCAGCGCCCGGCTGAGCGGAGACGCCTGCACGGTCAGTCCGGCGCCGCTAAGTTGCACGCGCGCGCCGCCTTCCGCCCAGAAGACACTGTTGTCGGTCAATAGGTTGCGGTATTCCGGCCGGACATAAACATCGATTTCGAAGGTGTCGGCTTTCGGGCGAATGCGGGTGATTTCACCCACCTGAAACTTGCGGTACAGTACGACCGAACCTTCCTGAATATCCGGCAGGCTGTCGGTCAGTAGCGTCAACGTGGTGGGCGGGGTAGCGCCCTGAATCCCGGCGACGGCTTTTTCCCGATCGCTGTAGAGCGGATAACGCGGCTGGGCGTCGCCGGTGCGTCCCGGCAGCACCGTCACGCCGCCGCTCAACCATTCCTGGGCGCTGGCGCCCAGCACCTGAACGCCATCCAGCCCCATTTTGACGTTGACCCGGCTACTGGCGATGAACTGGCTGTCTTTATGCAACAAATGACGGTACTGACGGTCGATAACGGCGGTAAAGCTGACGCCGTTATCGGTTAAGGCGCGCTGAACAATCCGGCCGATTTGTACGCCGTGCAGGACAACTGGCTGACCGCTGTCGATACCGTAACTCTGGCTGGCGGTCAATTCAACGGTGAGCGCGCCGGGCTGCTGTAGCTGCTGTTGGGTGGCGTCGGGCACGGTGAAGCGCTGCTTCGGCTCGCCATCGCCGGGGATCAACGTCAGGGTCGTGCCGCCCAGCAGGCTGGGCAGATTGAGGTCGTTCAGCGACAGACGCGGCGCGGCCAGTTCGATACGGGTGTTTTCCCGCATTAGCGGCACCACGGACGGGTCGACAATCAGCTCCCCGGTGACGCGCTGATCCGCTTCCAGTGCGATGCGTTGCAGCGTGCCTACTTCCAGCCCCTGATACAACAGCGGTGTATGTCCGGCCCGCAGTTTATCGCCGGAGGGCAGATCCAGCGTGATCAGCACGCCGCGCTGGCTGCGCGCCAGATCCGGGTACAGGGTGTAATTCTGGTCTGCGGCCGCCGCTTCCCCTTGCTCGGGGGAGTCGAACGCGATGGCGCCGTTGACCAGCGCGGACAGATTCTGCATTTCGACGGTCGCGCCGCTGAGACTGACGTCGGCTTTCAAACCGGACACGTTCCAGAAACGGCTGTCCTTTTTCACCAGCCCGGTAAAACGGCGGTCGATCAACACATCGATCATCACGCCGTTGTGATCGGGGTTGATGCTGTAATCGTAGACTTTCCCTACCGGCATTTTACGAAAATAGACCAGCGAGCCGGCGTTCAGCGAACCCAGATCGTCGGCGCGCAGATGTATCAGCAATTCGCCGCTGTTAACGCGGTATTTGGGCTGAGTGTCCTGGGCGGTGAAGTGACTGACGGGATCGCCGCCGCCGGGCAGCATGCCGATGTAGTTGCCGCCGACCAGCGCATCCAGACCGGACACGCCGGCCAGCGATGCTTTGGGGGTAACCAGCCAGAACTGGGTGCCGCTGCGCAACGCGTCTTTCATGTCGTTGCGAATGCTGGCGATGACCTGGATGGTGCGCAAATCGTCGCTGAGCTTAATGTTGCGCACGGTGCCGATCTCGACGCCCTGATAGCGTACCGGCGTGCGGCCGGGGACGATGCCGTCCGCCGACACGAAATCGATGGTCACCGTCGCGCCGCGTTCCTGCTGGTTGGTGTACAGCAGCCAGCCGGCGATCAGCAGGGCGATAAAAGGAAGCAGCCAGAATGGCGACAGGCGGCGCCGGGTTTTGACGTTGGCTTCAGTTGGTGTCATCGGCGTTTGGTTCTGCATTGTTATCCTACGATTATTAATCGTTATCCCACATCAGTCGGCTATCCAGCCACTCGACAGACAATATTGTCAGAATAACGGCGGCGCCAAAATAGAACGCCGCCGGTCCCATGGTAAAAGCAAGCAATTGGTCGCGGTTAACCAGCGACATGGTCAGGGCGATCACGAACAGATCGAGCATCGACCAGCGCCCGATCCAGGTCATCAGGCGCAGCAGCCGCATGCGCGTCATTAGGCTGTGTTTGACCCGAAAATGAATACTCAGCAGCAAAGTTGAGGTAATGAGCACCTTGCTGAACGGCACCAGAATACTGGCGATAAAAACCACCAGCGCCACGGGGACATTCCCGGCGGCCAGCGACATAATTCCTGAAAAAATCGTGTCTTCCCGGCGAACGCCGTTGACGTAAATCACCGATATCGGCAGCAGATTGGCGGGAAACAGCAGGATCACGGAGGTAATCAGCGCGGCCCAGGATTTCTGCAGGCTATAGGGGCGGCGCAGCGTCAGCGGAATATGACAGCGGCGGCAGCGGCCCCGGTGGTCCGGCGCGCCGGTGAAGCGGCAGGACAGGCAGACCAGCGCCTGCGACGAGGCCGGAGCGGCGCGCTGCGGATAGAAGCGTTGCCAGAGTTGTTCGGGATTAAGATGAATCAGGGTCAGCAGACTGAGCGCCATCAGCGCCAGAAACGCCAGCAGGCCGTTGCCGGGCAGCACCTCGGAAAACTCGCGCACCTTAATCGAGGCGACCGCCAGACCGACCAGATACACATCCAGCATGACCCACTCTTTCAGGCGCTCAAACAGCAACAGCACCGGGCGCAGGTTCATGCCGACCCGCGGGGCGAAGAACAGATACAGCAGGGCGAATACCAGCGTCACCGGCGCGCCGATGATACAAAACGCCACCATGCTGGCGGTGACCGGGTGGCCCTGACGGGTCATTTGCCAGATGCCTTCCAGCAGGCTGGCGTTAATCGACACCCCCAGCAGCCGGATATTGATCAACGGCTCGGTATAGGCGAAGGGCATTAGCACCAGCATGGCGAGCGCCATCGCCACCAGTCGAACAATCGGCCAGTCGCGGCCGCTGGCGATATGCGCCGCGCAGCGCGGGCAGTGGCCGTGCTGATGGCGTTTGAGCCGGGGCAGCGTGAACAGCAGGTCGCATTGCGGGCAACGTTGAAGCCGCCGCGGCGCGGCAGGCGGGGAATCAGCCGGCCCGGCGGACGGGGCGGCGTTATAAATTTTCATATTTCCTGCGGGCAGGTTAACAGGACAGGTATTATCATAGTGTAACTGAATGATGGACGACACAAAATCACTGCTACCCTTGTCAGTTGACATTGATGGCGTCACCAGGCGGTAGCCCGTACGGCAAGGACAGGATGCCAGGCGGAAAGGTATAACCCGCTGTCCTGTGACGGCGCCGTGCGGTGAAGGTTGGGCTAACAAGAGAAATCCTGTAGCATCCTGATCCGAAACTTTATTAATGTGCTGCGGGCGTCAGCCGTCAGGCGGTCCGTAAAGACAATTTCTGCCTATTACAAGCTATGAAAAAAGAACAATTCTACGATGAGCTGGTGCGTGATCTGACGGCGCTGATTGCCGGTGAAGATCGCTTCATCACGATATTATCAAACAGCAGCGCGTTACTGTTTGAACGACTGGATGGTGTGAATTGGGCCGGCTTTTACCTGCTGGACGGCGATACGTTGTTTCTGGGGCCGTTTCAGGGGCGCCCGGCCTGCGTGCGTATTCCGGCGGGAAAAGGGGTCTGTGGTCGGGCGGTTGCGGAAAACCGCGTGCAGCGGGTCGGCGATGTGCATGAATTTCCCGGTCATATCGCCTGCGATGCCGCCAGCAATGCCGAAATTGTGTTACCGCTGACGGTCGACGGGCAGTTGATTGGCGTACTGGATATCGACAGCACCATTCATCACCGTTTTGATGCCGTGGACGAAGACGGGCTGAATGCTGTGACGGCCGCGCTATGCCGCCAGTTGTCACAGAGCGACGTGCTGGCTTTCATCAATTCTCTTACGTTGCGACAAGGATAACGTAGCAATTGCCGATGGCGTCATTATAATGACGCCTGTTCATGCCTGCGCTGGTTGGCAAACCCGTTGTAATCAGGAAATTTCATGGAAAATCAACCTAAGTTGAACAGTAGTAAAGAAGTGATCGCCTATCTGGCAGAGCGTTTTCCGCTTTGTTTCACACTTGAAGGCGAAGCGCGTCCGTTAAAGATTGGTATTTTTCAGGATCTGGTCGAACGCGTGTCCGAATCTGAACACGTCAGCAAGACGCAGCTGCGTTCCGCACTCCGTCTTTACACGTCAAGCTGGCGCTATCTGTATGGCGTCAAACTGGGCGCCCAGCGCGTCGATCTTGATGGCAATTCGTGCGGCGAGCTTGAGCAGCAGCATGTAGAACATGCGCGCAAGCAGCTGGAAGAGGCCAAAGCCCGCGTTCAGGCCCAGCGGGCGGAGCAGCAGGCGAAGAAACGCGAGTCCGGCGAAGCCGAACCCTCCCGTCCGCGTCCGGCTGGCGGCAGAAATGCCCCGCGTCGTGAGCGTGATGCCGCCGGCGCCGCGCCGCGCAAGCCGCGTTCTTCCTCTTCCCGTTCCGCACAGACTGCTTCTCCGTCATCCGAAAAATCCCAACCCCGTCAGCCTAAAGCGGCCCGAGCGGTGCAACCGGAACGGCAGGCGGTGACGGATATTTCCAGCCTGCAAATCGGCCAGGAAATCAAAGTCAGGGCTGGCAAAAACGCCATGGATGCCACTGTGCTTGAGATCGCCAAAGATGGAGTCAGGGTACAGCTGGCTTCCGGACTGGCGATGATCGTACGCGCAGAACATTTGCAGTTCTGATACGGAGGCCAACCTGGGCATGAACAAATTTGTCAAAGCAGCGGCTTTAATCTGGCTTTTGCTGTCTGGATGCAGTTTTGCCAGTGAGAATATCACCCGCGCGGATCAAATCCCCCAATTGCAGCCGGAAGCGCAGCATTCCACCGTTAGCGAACGCGTCGCGTCGCGTTTCCTGCGTTCCCACTATCGCCAGTTCATGTTGGATGCGCAGTTTTCCGGCAAGATTTTTGATCGTTACCTCAACATGCTGGATTACAGCCATAACGTGCTGCTGGCTTCCGACGTGGCGCAATTTTCCGGTCAGAAAGGCGAGTTGGGCGACGATCTGAAAAGCGGCAAACTCAGCCTGCCGTACGCCATGTACAATCTGGCCCAGAAGCGCCGTTTCGAACGTTACCAGTACGCGCTGACGCTGCTGGAAAAACCGATCAGCCTGAACGGCAACGATGCTATCGATCTCGATCGCGCCAAGGCGCCCTGGCCGCAAAGCGTGGATGAGCTTAACGCGTTGTGGGACGCCAAGGTCAAATATGACTGGCTGAGCCTGAAGTTGACCGGCAAGGCCGATGCGGAAATCAAGGAAACGCTGACCAAACGTTATCAGTTTGCGATTCGCCGTCTGGTGCAGACCAACAGCGAAGACGTGTTTCAGCTGATCATGAACGCCTTCGCGCGGGAAATCGATCCGCACACCAGTTATCTGTCGCCGCGCAATACCGAGCAGTTCAATACCGAGATGAGCCTGTCGCTGGAAGGCATCGGCGCGGTGCTGCAGATGGATGAAGATTACACCGTGATCAACTCCATGGTGCCGGGCGGCCCGGCGGCGAAAAGCAAACGCATCAGCGTTGGCGATCGCATCGTGGGCGTCGGTCAGGCCGGCAAGCCGATGGTGGATGTGATCGGCTGGCGTCTGGATGACGTGGTGGCGTTGATCAAAGGGCCGAAAGGCAGCAAGGTGCGTCTGGAAGTGCTGCCGGCCGGCAAAGGCACCAAAACGCAAACCATTACCCTGACCCGTGAACGTATCCGGCTGGAAGATCGCGCGGTGAAAATGTCGATCAAGGATGCGGGTAAAGACAAGGTCGGCGTACTGGATATCCCCGGTTTCTACGTCGGGTTGACGGATGATGTGAAAGTGCAGTTGCAGAAGCTTGAGAAAGAGCATGTCAGCAGCATCATCATTGACCTGCGCGGCAACGGCGGCGGCGCGCTGACGGAAGCGGTCAGTCTGTCAGGGCTGTTCATTCCCACCGGGCCGGTAGTGCAGGTGCGCGACAACAACGGCAAAGTGCGTGAAGACAGCGATACCGACGACACTATCTATTACAAAGGTCCGTTGGTGGTGCTGGTCGATCGCTTTAGCGCCTCGGCGTCGGAAATTTTCGCGGCGGCGATGCAGGACTACGGCCGCGCGCTGATTGTCGGCGAGCCGACCTTCGGTAAGGGTACGGTGCAACAATACCGTTCGCTCAACCGCATTTACGATCAGATGCTGCGCCCGGAATGGCCAGCGCTGGGTTCGGTGCAATACACCATCCAGAAGTTCTATCGTATCAATGGCGGCAGCACCCAGCGTAAAGGGGTCACGCCTGATATCGTGATGCCGACCGGCAACGAGATGGTGGATACCGGCGAGAAGTTTGAAGACAACGCCTTGCCGTGGGACAGCATCAAGCCGGCCAGCTATACGGTGATGGGCGACATGAAACCGCTGTTGCCGGGGCTGCTCGACCAGCATAACGCGCGTATCGCCAAGGATCCGGAGTTCCAGTACATCCAGCAGGATGTGGCCCGGTACCAGGAGCTGAAAGAGAAGCGCAACCACGTGTCGTTGAATCTGGCTCAACGCCAGAAAGAAAACAACGAAGACGAAGCTACGCGTCTGCAGCGCATCAACGATCGACTGAAGCGTCAGGGTAAACCGCCGTTGAAAACGCTGGATGATTTGCCGAAGGATTATCAGGATCCGGACGCTTACCTGAATGAAACCGTCCAGATTGCGGAAGACCTGTCTAAACAGGAACCGAAACCGCAGTAAAGGCGAGCGGTAGCACTAAAGAAAAGCCCGGTGAGAAAACCGGGCTTTTTTATGGGTGATGATCCGTCCTGAATAGCGTTGACACGTTCCTGACTTAAATCTGGAGAACGTGATGATGACTGAGTTCAAACGTACCCAACGTGATTATCCTCTATCCTTTAAAATAGCCGTCGTTGAGCAAGTCGAAAAAGGCGAAATGACCTACAAACAGGCTCAGCAACGATACGGTATTCAGGGGCGCTCCACTGTCCTTGTCTGGCTGCGTAAATACGGCCGGCTTGACTGGAGCCCCGGACTTCCGAATTTGGTGAAGAGGAAATTGCTTGTGGCTCAGACAAATACACCACTCACCCCCGAGCAAAGAATCAAAGAGCTTGAAGAACAGCTTGAGCTGGCGAACCAGAAGGCTGAGTTTTTTGAGTCGGTTATCAATGTCCTGAAAAATGATTACGGGGTGAGTGTCGTAAAAAAGCGGCCCGGCAAGTCCTTGCTCAAGGTCAGACCTCAAAAATAACCGTTACGCGCGCCTGCCAATTTCTGGGTCACAGCAGACAGGCATGGTATCAGTACAATGCCCGCTGCAATCAACGACATGCACACCATAGTAAGGTCCTTGATGTTATTGCCCGGATCCGGTGCCGCCAGCCGAGGATCGGCACACGTAAACTGCACCATCTATTGAACAGTCACCCGGACAAGACACTGAAGGCACGGTTTATCTGAGTCTGGTCACTGATGCCTGCTCAAGAAAAATCATGGGTTATCATGTGGATGAAAACCTGCACACTGAAAATGTAGTAAAAGCGTTCAAACAGGCACTGCGGCAAAGGCAAACAGAAGGCCCTCTGATACATCACTCAGACAAGGGGATACAATACTGTTCAGCACTTTATCAGTCAGTGCATAAAGAATACGGAATAACCTGTTCGATGACAGATGGTTACGACTGCTACCAGAATGCACTGGCGGAACGAATAAACGGGATCCTGAAGAGTGAATTTTTACTCTCACGTCCGGCCGATCTGGCACAGGCAAGGAAAATGGTGAAAGAGTCTGTAGCAATTTATAACCATGAACGGCCACATCTGGCCCTGAAATACAAAACGCCTGATGAAGTTCATCAGGCGTTTTGCGGGCAAACAACTGTCAACCTATATCAGGACTAGTCATGAAACTTTTTATGGACCGAACACACGGTGGTACAGGGAAACGGTTCCTGCGGCAATCGCAGGAACCGGGCCGGAAATTACCAGCCGACGCCCAGACCCAGCGAGTACAGGGTATCGTTGACGTTACCCTGAACGCTTTCGGTACGGTTGCGGGATACCTTCATGCTGACGGATGACCAGTCGGTAACCTTGAGGCGCAGACCGGCGCCAGCTTTGAAGTAGAGCGGGGTGGTGCTGTCAAACGAGCGGCCCACTTCGCCATCGGTGAACAATTCGGTGCGCTTGCTGAACAGGAAGCGATCATAGTTCCACTTCAGGCCGCCGGAGTAGAAATTGTCTTCGCTGTTGTTCTGATAAGTAAAGGTCTGGGAGTTCACCAGCGTGGTGACGGAGAAGGAACCCAGATCGTTATCCCAGAACTGGTAACCCGGACCGGTACCGACGGAGCGGTTGATCTTGATGTTTTCCACCCAGTCGCGTTTGTATTCATAACGGCCCTGCCAGAACCAGTGCTCGTCGATGAATTTATCCAGCGCGTATTCGCCGGCGGCGTTTTTGGTGCTCTCCACATTGTCTTCTTTGGTCATGTGGTAGCTGGCATCCAGATTGTGACGCCAGGTGCCGTGACGCAGGCGGGTGTTCAATGTGACATCGCGGTTGTCGGTTTCGGTGGAGCTTTTCTTGTGGGCCAGGCTGACATCAACGTTGCCTTTCCAGGAGAAATCTTCCACCCAGCGGCGCGGCACCACCATTGAGTTGATGTCAGACAGTGGCAGGGTTTCCTGACCGGCGCTGACCTGCTGGCCATCTACGCTTGCCGGCTGGGCAACGATGGCGCGTGAACTGTCGGATGCCTTGATGGACGGGTAGAGCACGCCTTTTTCGTAGCGTTGTCCCTGAATTACCATCCCGTGGTCGGTCTGGAAGGTTTTGACTTTGTCCCAGGTGACCGACACGGTGTCGGCATAGTCGGTTTTGATGAATAATTTACCGCTGTCCAGCAGCGTAATCTGGCCGCTGATCTTGTCACCGTTGGTTAACCAGACGGTGTCCGCATGGCTGGTGGAAATGCCTGCGGCGCTGAGGGCGATAAACAGACTCAGCGACGAAAGTGCGTGTTTGGAATGTGTCATGATGTCAGATAAAACAGTGGGTGACTAAAAGTGAAAGACGCCGTTCAGACGGTCTGCCGATGCATCGATGTACCGGTTTTTTCCGGCGAGGCAAACATTAACAGGAATCGCGCTGCGCCTCTAGGTATAAGTGTCCCATAATTAGAATGGAAATTGTTATAAACCGTGCGATTAATGATTTACGGCTATAACGGTGATGACGATCACATCACCGCGATAGCCGTTATCATCAGGCTGCGCTGCGGGAGGGTTGGAAACGGCGGCCCAGGAAACGTTCGGTCAAGGCCTGTTTCATGCGGATGACCACCTGTTCCTGAAACACCACGCACAGTGCGACAGTGGTCAGCAGGAACACGCCATAACCGGTCATGGACAGTTCGACTCGTCCGGCTGCGTCGATACAGGCCGTCCAGTCGGTGAAGCACTGCAACGGGTCGCCGCGCAACAGCTGTTCCAGCGTGCGGAACAGATTGAACAGCGGTACATGCAGGGCGAAGATCGACAGCGATGCCGCACCGAGGCGGGTGGCCCAGATTTTCAGCGTGTCGCTGTCCGGCTCGCGGAAGTGAGCGCACAGGCACACCAGCGCCACCTGCGCCGGTAACAACAGACCGTTGTGCAACAGGAAATACCAGTAGCGGTCGCCATGGGTAAACAGCCAGGTGGCGACGATAAAACTCAGGCTGATAAAGACGCCCAGCGCTTTACGCTGCATACGGCTCAGCGCCGGCAGCGTGCCGTCGCGGTATTGACGGAAAATGGCGTAGCCCAGCACCCCGGCCAGAAATTCCGGCAGACGCAGCAGGGGGCTGCGTTGCAGCAGACCGGTGTAAGGCGCGCCATATAATTGATGCCAGACAACCCATATCGGCGGCAGCAGGTACAGCACAAACATCGCGATCAGCCACAGGCGCGGGTAACGGCTGCCTAAAAGCCGCGGCGCCAGCAGCGGGAACAGTAGATAAAAGAAGAACAGCGTCGAAACCGACCACAACGGCGCGTTGAACGTCAGAAAATAAGGGTTCCACGCCTGCAGCATCAGTAATTGCAGCAAGCCGTTAAAAGCCAGTTGAGCATTGTCCATGTAATGACGCAATGTCTCCGGCGCGACGCTGGGGTCGTTGCTGTCGTAAATGACGAAGCGGGCGCTGGCGACCTGGCCTTCCGGCGGAATCGCCAGCCAGTGCATCAGGCTGACCACCACGATGGATGACACCAGCCCGATGATATGGATCGGGTAAAGGTTAAAGAACCGTTTGGCCAAAAAGTGTCGGGCAGGCTCCCGCAACTGGCCGTCACGCAGATAAACGTGCGTCAGCAGAAAGCCGGATAACACAAAAAAAGTACTGGTGGCGAAGAACCCCATGCTGGTCAGTTCGTTCATAAAGAGGATCTTTTCGCGCTGTGGATAGATATGTACGGTGTGATAGACCATGACATAACATCCAAGTAGAAACCGGAGCCATTCCAGTCCAATAAATCGTTCTCTGACTTTCATTCTCTTTTTCCTCCGGTTAAGCCTGGCGAAAGCGCAATGAAACGCCGAACAAGGTGAGTCTAGGAAAGGAATATGGGGAAATATCTAGGAAAATGGCGATAAAGTACTAAAAACCATGATCAGGTGTTACTTTATCACCCCCAGTGCAAACAAATGTATAGAAGTGTAGGCGAGGGTATTTTACTGTAATTTCTGACATTAAAAGGTAAGGGCGACATCGCTGGCGTTATTTCGGCTGGCGGCGTCCGGCCGCCAGCGGTTAAAAAATCTTCTCCTGTACCACCCAGACAGCGGCTTCTACCCGGGAGCGCAATTTCATTTTTTTCAGCAGATGTTTGACGTGCACTTTCACCGTGCTTTCGGTGATCGTCAGCTTGCGGGCGATGACCTTGTTGGGCAGGCCCTGGGCGATCAGCTTCAGGATATCCTTTTCCCGCGGGGTCAGTTGCTGGATATCCCGCGTGTCGCTGCTGCGCGTTTCCCGCAGGCTGGCCGCCAGAACCGGCGTCAGGGCATCGCTGAGCACCATTTTGCCGGCGGCGGCCTGATGCAGCGCCACCAGCAGGTCTTCCGGCTCCATGTCCTTGAGCAGATAACCGTCGGCGCCGTTTTTAAATGCGCTGATGACATCTTCTTCGTGGTTGGAAACGGTGAACACCACGATACGCCCGGACAGTGGCGTTTCCCTCAACCGGGCCAGCGTTTCCAGCCCATTCATGCCGGGCATGTTCAGGTCCAGCAGAATCAGATCCGGATCCAGCTGTTCCGCCAGCGTAACGCCCTGCTCGCCGTGGCTGGCTTCGCCGACTACGCGCAGGTCGGGCGCCATGCTAAGCAACTGCTTGACGCCGTTGCGCAGCATCGGATGGTCGTCAATTAGCAGCACGGTGGCGGCGTCGTTAGTCATGGTGTTCTCCTGGTAATACGGGGGGCTGGCGGTAGTCTGCCAGAAAGCTGACGCAGACTTCTGTGCCGCCGGACGCAAGACGTTGAATAGTACAGTCGCCGTGCAGGCTTCGGGCGCGGTCGCGCATGATGATCAAACCGTAATGATTCGCGCGGCCGATGTCATCGCTGATGCCGATGCCGTT
Organism: Dickeya sp. Secpp 1600; assembly: GCF_003049805.1. Taxonomy (NCBI): domain Bacteria; kingdom Pseudomonadati; phylum Pseudomonadota; class Gammaproteobacteria; order Enterobacterales; family Pectobacteriaceae; genus Dickeya; species Dickeya sp. Secpp 1600. Next base: position 2,870,262 of record NZ_CP023484.1, on the reverse strand, counting down.
ATCGCGCACGCGCAGCTCAATATACCGCTGCTGCTGACGCAGGGTGATGCCGACGGCTGTAGCCTGCGCATGTTTGTAAATATTGCTCAATGCCTCACGCACGATCTGCAGCAGATGGATGCCCTGATGAGCGGAAACCGCCTGTAGCGGCAGCTGGTAGTCCAGCGCGATATCGTAGCCGAGGCGCTGGCTGAATTCGTCCGCCGTGGCCCGCAACGCCGCCAGCAGACCGGACTCCGACAGTTTGAGCCGGAAGGTGGTCAGCAACTCGCGTAACTGGCGGTAGGCGGTATTGGTTTCATCGCGCATCGCGTCCAGTTGCTGTTGTATCTCCGGCGTCAGCGCGGTGTGCTGCATCTGCAGGCAACTGATCTGAATCTTCAGACAGGAGAGCGACTGGGCGATGGAGTCATGTAATTCGCGGGCGATGGTGGCGCGTTCTTCCATCAGCATCAGCTGCTGCTGATGGCTGGACTGCCGCTCCAGCGCCAGCGTGCTGGTCAGTTGCTCCAGCAAGGTATTGAACAACTGGTGTTGGTCGGGCGTCAGCTGCTGGTGATCGGGCAGCCGCGCCAGCACCACGCCGTAATGGCCGAGCTTGTCGTGCAGATCCCAGCTTACCGGTTTGCCTTCGGTCGCCATGCGGGGCGGGGCAAGGCGATCGCAGCGTTGGCAGTGACTGTCCGGGCAGGCGTCGGGGTCGGGAATGTGCGTCAGGCTGGAGGGCGTCACATGCGCCTGATGATTGTCTTCATAGAGCTGTAAGCGGATATCGGACAGCGGCATCAGCGCGCTCAGCTCGTCCAGCACCGGCAGCAGTCGGCTGCAGAGCGGCGCGCTGGTATGCAGCTGGCGGCTGGCGCGATAGAGAAACGCCAGCGTGTCGTTCTTCTGTTGCAGGTCAGCGGTCTTTTCCGCCACCCGCCGTTCCAGATCGCGGTACATCGCCGACAGCTCATCCGACATATTGTTCAGCGCCTGCGCCAGCGTGCTCATTTCATCCTGACCGCGCAGCGTCACCCGCTGATGGAATTCGCCCTGACCGATGGCCTGCGCCATCGACACCAACTTACGCCAGGGGGCCAGCAAGCGGTGGCGCAAATAGAAAAAGGTGATCAGCAATAGCGACAGCATGATGCCGATGAAAACGCGCTGCACCAGCGTCACCAGCCGCAGGTGCGCCTCGGTTTTCTGGTCGATGGCCAGCACCAGCGTATCCAGATGGTGGACAAAATCGGCCACCGCGGCGGCGGCGTCGGTCGGGCGTTCGGCCTGGCGCAGGCGCGGTTTAAGCTGCTCCGCCCAGTAATGGCGTAGGGTGCTGAATTGGTCGCTCAGCCCCTCGCGCACCACCGCCTGACGCAGGTCGTCGTCGTTTTCATCCTGCTCCAGCTCCTGCAAATAGCGCTCGCCGCCGGCGTCGAGCGGCACCATCGACAGTAGCCGGTAGCTCTGCATGCGCAGAGAGCCGGCGGTATTGATGGCGTGCGCATTGCCCTGAATGCTTTGCGACATCCAACTGGAAACCGCCATGCCCGCAATCCCCAACAGACCCTGCAGCAACATCAGCAACGCCACCTGATTGACCAGCGAGAGTGGAAGCCGAAAGCGTCTGAACATCGGGAAACCGCCTGTGACGAAAGTGGAAACGCGTTTGTGTGATAAAACTGTACTGCGGGTATGGTGTTACGCGTTGATGGAGATCGACAAAAAACCGAACCCTGCTGCCTGCCGTGAGAACAGCCTCACGCATCACAAGGTCATTTTTTCTTATTTTCAGGGGTAACCCTATACCCCTAAAGAGGTACCTCCCAATTTCCACAAGGGGGAGGCGGTGAGTACAGTGACAAAATAAATGACTATAACAGTATGAAACTATGACATTAACTTGTCATTATCGCTTACCTATTTGGGAGGGGGCGCAAAAGAGACGCATTTTTTTACCCAACAACCTGTTGATGTATATCAACTTTGCCCCGGTCATACCTTCTAATGTGGCGCGTAGTGTTATAGGCATTTTTACTGACCGAGGCTTTTTATGACGCAGTCAACCATTACGCCAGGCGCTTCACGGCAGACTGTTATCCGGGAATGGCGCCCGGAAGACGTTCAGTTCTGGCAAACACAGGGGCGCGGTATCGCCCAGCGCAACCTGTGGATTTCAATTCCTTGTCTGTTGCTGGCTTTCTGTGTCTGGATGTTGTTCAGCACCGTGGCCGTCAACCTGAACAAGGTTGGGTTCCATTTCACTACCGACCAGCTGTTTATGCTGACCGCCTTGCCGTCGGTATCCGGCGCGCTGCTGCGGGTGCCGTATTCGTTCATTATTCCACTGGCGGGCGGGCGCCGCTGGACCACCTTCAGTACGCTGATTCTTATCATCCCGTGCGTGTGGCTGGGGTTCGTGGTGCAGGATCCGCAGACGCCCTACGGCGTATTCATCATTATCTCGTTGCTGTGCGGGTTCGCCGGCGCCAATTTTGCCTCCAGCATGGCTAACATCAGCTTCTTTTTTCCCAAGGCGCAGCAGGGCAGCGCGCTGGGCCTGAATGGCGGCTTTGGTAATCTGGGCGTTAGCGTGATGCAGTTACTGGTGCCGGTGGTGATTTTTCTGCCGGTGCTGAGTTTTACCGGCAATGGCGTGGCGCAGCCGGACGGCGGTCAGGTCTGGTTGCAGAATGCGCCCTGGGTGTGGGTGCCGCTGCTGCTTATCGCGTCGGCGGCGGCCTGGTTCGGCATGAACGATCTGTCCACCGCCAAAGCGTCGCTCCGCCAGCAGTTGCCGGTGCTCAAACGGGCGCACTTGTGGATCCTCAGCGTACTGTATCTGTCGGCGTTCGGCTCTTTTATCGGTTTTTCCGCCGGTTTCGCCATGCTGTCGAAAACCCAGTTCCCGGATGTGATTATCCTGCATTACGCCTTTTGCGGTCCGTTGTTGGGGGCGCTGGCGCGTCCGGTGGGCGGCATGCTGTCGGACCGCTTCGGCGGCGTGCGGGTGACGCTGATCAATTTCGTGCTGATGGCGATCCTGTCCGTGCTGTTGTTCACCGCGTTGCCGGGTGACAATCAGCCCGGTTCCTTCCTGCTGTTCTTCGGTATCTTCATGCTGTTGTTTTTAACGGCCGGGCTGGGAAGCGGGTCGACCTTCCAGATGATCGCGGTGATTTTCCGCGGGCTGACAGTGGCGAGGGTGACCGCAGCAGGCGGCGGCGAAGATGAAGCGCAGCGCAGCGCGGTGACCGATACCGCCGCGGCGCTGGGATTTATTTCCGCCATCGGCGCTATCGGCGGCTTTTTTATCCCGAAAGCGTTCGGCACCTCGCTGGCGTTGACCGGCTCGCCCGCCGGCGCCATGAAGATCTTCGTGGTGTTTTACGTGGCCTGCGTGGTTATCACCTGGCTGTGTTACGGACGTAAAGCCCGCGCCTGATCGCCGAACAATGCTATTTATCGCCGAGCAATGCTATTTATCGGCAAACAATGCTTTTGATCGTTGAATAATTGTTCGATGAACAATCCTACCGCGTTGAGGCCGTGAAACCTCAACGCGGTAGCGTTTCCGCACGCTTTCATCCCATCCACCCATCCACCCATCCACGCCATAATCCTACATGCTCGTTCTTGGGCTGCTTTTGTGCCCGATTACCGATCTTAAATCTTCCTGCCATCTGTAGCGGCGTTTACACCTGCCACGGCCTTACTCTGCCGCAGAATTGACCGGCTTACATTTACCACCCACTTATGGCTGCACTCATTCAGGCTAAAGCGTCGGGGTGAAAAACCGGTTTTGGTCGCCTGATACGACCTACTACCTCCAAATAGTCACCGGGGGTGAGTATCCTCTTCCCTGATCATTGCGTATCAATAAATTCCATTAATTATCAGTCTATTGGGTTGTTTTTTTCGCGTAATCCTTTGGTGGTATCTCCGCTGTTCCCCGCGTAAACCGGCCCGGGCTGGCTTGATCGCTGTCAATTCTGGCACTTATCCGGCTGGCTACCCTACGCCTCAGTGAGCAAAACCCACGTGTACTTCATAACGACAGGAACCGTCAGGTTCCGCAGCAGGAGAGTCCGGATGAGCAAATTTCTTGACCGGTTACGTTATTTCAAACAGGTGGCCGAGCCGTTTTCCGGCGATCACGGCCAGACGCTGAATACCAATCGTGACTGGGAGGACGGCTATCGCAGCCGCTGGCAACATGACAAGGTGGTGCGTTCGACGCATGGCGTCAACTGTACCGGTTCATGCAGCTGGAAGATTTACGTTAAAAACGGGCTGGTCACCTGGGAGACACAGCAAACCGATTACCCCCGCACCCGGCCGGACCTGCCGAATCACGAGCCGCGCGGCTGCCCGCGCGGCGCCAGCTATTCCTGGTATCTCTACAGCGCTAACCGGCTGAAATACCCGATGGTGCGCAAACGCCTGATGAAGCTGTGGCGCGAGGCGCGTCAGCATCATGCCGACCCGGTGGACGCCTGGGCGTCAATCGTCGGCGACGCGGGCAAAACGCGGGAATATAAGCAGGTGCGCGGGCGCGGCGGTTTTGTGCGCGCCGACTGGCAGGAGGTGAATGAACTGATCGCCGCCGCCAACGTGTATACCGCCAAAACCTTTGGCCCGGACCGGGTGATTGGCTTTTCACCGATCCCGGCGATGTCGATGGTGTCCTATGCCGCCGGCGCCCGCTATCTGTCGCTGTTGGGCGGGGTATGCCTCAGTTTTTACGACTGGTATTGCGACCTGCCGCCGGCCTCGCCGCAAACCTGGGGCGAACAGACCGACGTGCCGGAATCGGCCGACTGGTATAACGCATCGTACATCATCGCCTGGGGTTCCAACGTACCGCAGACCCGTACCCCCGATGCACACTTTTTTGCGGAAGTTCGCTATAAAGGCACCAAAACCGTTGCCATCACCCCGGATTATGCGGAAATCGCCAAGCTGTGCGATCAGTGGCTGAATCCGAAACAGGGCACCGACAGCGCGCTGGCGCTGGCGATGGGTCACGTGATCCTCAACGAATTTCATCTCAAACAGCCGCGCCAGTACTTCACCGATTACGTGCGCCGCTATACCGACATGCCGATGCTGGTGCTGCTGGAGGCGCGTGCGGATGGTAGCTACGCCGCCGGGCGTTTGCTGCGCGCCGCCGATCTGGTGGGCAACCTGGGGCAGGAGAACAACCCGGAGTGGAAAACCGTCGCGATTGACGAACCCACCGGCGAACTGGTCGCGCCGCAGGGCTCCATCGGTTATCGCTGGGGTGAGCAGGGCAAATGGAATCTGGAACAGCGTGAAGGCAGCGCCCAGCGTGATGTCAATCTGCAACTGAGCCTGCTGGGCAAGCACGACGACGTGGTGTCCGTCGGTTTCCCCTATTTTGGCGGCGCATCCAGTGAAAACTTCGCCAGCGTCGCGCTGGACGAGGTGCTGCTGCATCAACTGCCGGTCAAACGCCTGACGCTGGCCGATGGTCAGGAAGGGCTGGTCACCAGCGTTTATGACCTGACGCTCGCCAACTACGGCGTGGATCGCGGTCTGGACGACGCGCAGTGCGCGACCGGCGATGATCAGGTAACGGATTATGATCAGGTAAAAGCCTACACCCCGGCATGGGCGGAGCAGATCACCGGCGTGTCGCGTCAGAACATTATCCGCATCGCCCGTGAGTTCGCCGATAACGCCGACAAAACCCACGGCCGTTCGATGATTATCGTCGGCGCGGGTATGAACCACTGGTATCACCTCGACATGAACTACCGCGGGCTGATCAATATGCTGATCTTCTGCGGCTGCGTCGGGCAGAGCGGCGGCGGCTGGGCGCATTATGTCGGTCAGGAGAAACTGCGTCCGCAAACCGGCTGGCTGCCGCTGGCATTCGGTCTGGACTGGCAGCGCCCGCCGCGTCATATGAACAGCACCTCGTTCTTCTATAACCACTCCAGCCAGTGGCGTTACGAAACCATCGCGCCGCAGGAGCTGCTGTCGCCGCTGGCGGACCGCTCCCGTTTCAGCGGCAGCCTGATCGATTTCAACGTGCGCGCCGAACGCATGGGCTGGTTGCCGTCGGCGCCGCAGCTGGGCGCAAACCCGCTGCGTATCGCCGGGCAGGCCGCGGCCGCCGGCATGTCGCCGCAGGATTACACCGTAGCGGAACTGAAAGCCGGCCGCCTGCGTTTTGCCGCCGAGCAGCCGGATAACCCGCAAAACTTCCCGCGCAACCTGTTTATCTGGCGTTCCAACTTGCTGGGTTCATCCGGTAAGGGGCATGAGTACATGCTCAAGTACCTGCTGGGCACCGAACACGGTATTCAGGGGCAGGATTTGGGCCAGCAGGGCGGCGTGACGCCGGAAGAGGTGGAATGGCGCGAGCAGGGCGGCGAAGGCAAGCTGGATCTGGTGGTCACGCTCGATTTCCGCATGTCCAGCACCTGTCTCTATTCCGACATCGTGTTGCCGACCGCCACCTGGTATGAAAAGGACGACATGAACACCTCGGACATGCATCCGTTCATCCACCCGCTGTCGGCGGCGGTTGACCCGGCCTGGGAGTCGAAAACCGACTGGGAAATCTATAAAGGGCTGGCGAAAACCTTCTCTCGCGTCTGTCAGGGGCATCTGGGGGTGGAAACCGATGTAGTGACGCTGCCGATCCAGCATGATTCGGCGGCCGAAATGGCGCAGCCGCTGGGGGTGCAAGACTGGAAAAAAGGCGAGTGCGACCTGATTCCGGGCAAAACCGCGCCGCACATCATGACGGTAGAGCGCGACTACCCGAACCTGTATACCCGCTTTACCTCGCTCGGTCCGTTGCTGGATAAGCTGGGCAACGGCGGTAAAGGCATTAGCTGGAATACCCAGAATGAAGTCGATTTCCTCAAGCGTCTGAACCGGGTGCAGGAAGACGGCCCGGCCGCCGGCCGCCCGAGAATCGACACCGCGATAGACGCCGCCGAGGTGATTCTGTCGCTGGCGCCGGAAACCAACGGCCAGGTGGCGGTAAAAGCCTGGGCGGCGCTGAGCAAGGTCACCGGGCGCGATCACACCCATCTGGCGCACCCGAAAGAGGAAGAAAAAATCCGCTTCCGGGATATTCAGGCGCAGCCGCGCAAAATCATTTCCAGCCCGACCTGGTCCGGTCTGGAAGACGAGCATGTGTCTTACAACGCCTGTTACACCAACGTGCATGAACTGATTCCGTGGCGCACGATTTCCGGTCGCCAGCAACTGTATCAGGATCACGAGTGGATGCGCGCCTTCGGCGAAAGCCTGCTGGTGTATCGCCCGCCGGTAGATACCCGCGCGGCGCAGCCGTTGCTGAATAAAAAGCCCAACGGTAACCCGGAAAAGGCGCTCAACTTCCTGACGCCGCATCAGAAGTGGGGGATTCACTCCACCTACAGCGAAAACCTGTTGATGCTGACGCTGGGGCGCGGCGGGCCGATTGTCTGGCTGAGCGAGGATGATGCCCGCGAGCTGACCATCGCCGACAACGACTGGGTGGAAGTGTTTAACGCCAACGGCGCGCTGACCGCCCGTGCGGTGGTGAGCCAGCGTATTCCGTCCGGCATGACCATGATGTACCACGCTCAGGAGCGGCTGGTGAACCTGCCCGGCTCGGAAGTCACCGGCCAGCGCGGCGGCATTCATAACTCGGTCACGCGCGTTTGCCCGAAACCGACCCACATGATCGGCGGCTACGCCCAACTGGCGTATGGCTTTAACTACTATGGCACCGTCGGTTCCAACCGCGATGAATTCGTGGTGGTCCGCAAGATGAACCGTATCGACTGGCTGGATGAGGACAGCCATGACGACCTGTCTTCCCATGTGCAACCTCATCTGCAGGAGAAAGCCTGATGAAAATTCGTTCACAAGTCGGCATGGTGCTGAATCTGGATAAATGCATTGGCTGCCATACCTGTTCGGTGACCTGCAAGAACGTCTGGACCAGCCGCGAAGGGATGGAGTACGCCTGGTTCAATAACGTGGAAACCAAACCCGGCACCGGTTATCCGCACGCCTGGGAAGATCAGGAAAAATGGAAAGGCGGCTGGATTCGTAAAATCAACGGGCGGCTTGAGCCGCGCATGGGCAATCGCGTCGGGGTGCTGTCGAAGATTTTCGCCAACCCGGACGTCCCGACGCTGGACGATTATTACGAGCCGTTCGACTACGACTACGCCCATCTGCAACGCGCCGGTGAAAGCCGGCACCAGCCGGTGGCGCGCCCGCGTTCGCTGGTAACCGGCCAGCGCATGGAGAAGATCGAAAACGGCCCGAACTGGGAAGACGATCTGGGCGGCGAGTTCAGCAAACGTTCGCAGGACAAGAACTTCGACGACATGCAGAAAGCCATGTACGGGCAGTTCGAGAACACCTTCATGATGTACCTGCCGAGACTGTGCGAGCACTGCCTGAACCCGGCCTGTGTCGCTACCTGTCCGAGCGGCGCCATCTACAAACGGGCGGAAGACGGCATTGTGCTGATCGACCAGGATAAATGCCGCGGCTGGCGCATGTGCCTGACCGGCTGCCCGTACAAGAAAATCTATTTCAACTGGAAGAGCGGCAAGTCGGAAAAATGCATTTTCTGCTATCCGCGCATCGAATCCGGCATGCCGACGCTGTGCTCGGAAACCTGCGTCGGGCGTATCCGCTATCTGGGGGTGCTGCTGTACGATGCCGATCGTATCGAGCAGGCGGCATCGGTAGAAAGCGAAACCGATCTGTACGGTCGCCAACTGGATATTTTCCTCGACCCGCACGACCCCGAAGTGATCGCGCAGGCGCAGCGCGACGGTATTCCGCTCAGCGTGATTGACGCGGCGCAGCAGTCGCCGGTGTACAAGCTGGCGGTGGAATGGCAACTGGCGCTGCCGCTGCACCCGGAATACCGCACGCTGCCGATGGTGTGGTACGTGCCGCCGTTGTCGCCGATCCAGTCCGCCGCCGATGCGGGCAATCTGGCGCACAGCGGCGTACTGCCGGACGTGGAAAGCCTGCGTATCCCGGTGCAGTATCTGGCGAATCTGCTGACCGCGGGCGATACCCGCCCGGTACTGCGCGCGCTGCGGCGTATGCTGGCGATGCGCCATTACAAGCGGGCGCAGACGGTGGAACAGGTCACCGATGTCAGCGCGCTGGAGCAGGTGGGGCTGACGCAGGCGCAGGCCGAGGAAATGTACCGCTATCTGGCGATCGCCAACTATGAGGATCGCTTTGTGGTGCCGTCCAGCCATCGGGAACTGGCGCGGGACGCGTTTCCGGAAACCCGCGGCTGCGGCTTCAGCTTTGGCGATGGCTGCCACGGCAGCGACTCGTCGTTCAACCTGTTCAACAGCCGACGTATCGACGCTATCGACGTTACCAGCAAAACCCAGACCATGAGCAACCGGCGGATGCAGGAGAACAAGTCATGATCAGTCTTCGCGTTATCGCCCGACTGCTGGAGTATCCGGATGCGGAACTGTGGCAGCAGCGTCAGGCCATGCTGGAGGCGCTGGAACAGGCCGACGAACTGCCGCTGCGCCAAAGCGCGCAACTGCTGCAGTTCATCGCCGACTTTTATCAGGGCGACCTGCTCGACCGGCAGGCGCGCTACAGCGAACTGTTTGACCGCGGTCGCGCGTTGTCGCTGCTGCTGTTCGAACATGTGCATGGCGAGTCGCGCGACCGCGGTCAGGCGATGGTGGATTTGCTGGCGCAGTACCGTGAGGTCGGGCTGGAACTGGATTGCCGCGAACTGCCGGATTTCCTGCCGCTCTATCTGGAGTACCTGACGTTGCGCGATCCGCAGACCGTGCGCGATGGGCTGCGCGATATTGCGCCGATCCTGACGCTGTTGGCGGAGCGGTTACGCCAGCGCGACAGCGAGTATGCCCTGCTGCCGGATCTGCTGTTGGCGCTGGCGGCGATCGAGCCCTCGCGTGAATCCGTAGCGGCGAAAGTGGCGGAAGAGGCGCGCGACGACACGCCGCAGGCGCTGGATGCCGTGTGGGAAGAGGAGCAGGTCCGCTTTCTGGCCGATGCGGGCTGCGCCCCGGCGCAACAGACTGGTCACCAGCGTCGTTTCGTCGACGCGGTGGCGCCGCACTACCTGAACCTTGACGCATCACGCGCCAAAGGAGACTGCTGATGCATTATCTCAATCTGTTTTTGTTTGATATCTACCCCTACATCGCCGGCGCGGTTTTTCTGATCGGCAGTTGGCTGCGCTACGACTACGGTCAGTACAGCTGGCGCGCCGGCTCCAGCCAGATGCTGGATAAGAAAGGCATGCGGCTGGCGTCGAACCTGTTCCATCTCGGCATTCTGGGCGTGTTGGGCGGCCATTTTCTGGGCATGATGACGCCGCACTGGATGTATGAGTCGTTTTTGCCGCTGGAGATAAAACAGAAGATGGCGATGATCGGCGGCGGAACCTGCGGCGTGCTGACGCTGGTGGGCGGCGTGCTGTTGCTGAAGCGTCGGCTGACGAATCCGCGGGTGCGCGCTACCTCAACCACCGGCGATATTCTGATCCTGTCGCTGCTGGTGATTCAGGCGGCGTTGGGGCTGCTGACCATTCCGTTTTCCGCGCAACACATGGACGGCAGCGAGATGATGAAACTGGTGAACTGGGCGCAGGCGGTGGTGACGTTTCGCGGCGGCGCCTCGGCGCATCTGGATGGCGTAGCGCTGATTTTCCGCCTGCATCTGGTGCTGGGAATGACGCTGTTCCTGCTGTTCCCGTTCTGCCGGCTGGTGCATATCTGGAGCGCGCCGGTTGAGTATCTGACCCGTCGTTACCAACTGGTCAGAAACCGGCGCTAACGCCGTCTGTCATTCGGCATGGTTAACGCGATACGCTCCGGCGTATCGCGTTGTCATTTGGGGAAGAGAGAATCAGTGCGTATCGCGCCAGAGCAGGTTCAGGGCGCGCATGACATAGGGCACAACCGGCAGATGCGCGATTTGCTCGCGGGTGAAGAACGCAAACCCGGAACCTTCCTGCAGCACGATATCGCCCGGCGTCAGCGCCGTTGTCAGCGAGAAGATATAAATCCGGGCGTTTTTGCTGTCATCCGACAGCGTGACGATCAGCGGCGTTAACTCCCGGTCGTCAAGGGTGATGCCGATCTCTTCATTTAATTCACGCACCGCCGCCTGGGCGGGCGTCTCTTCACCTTCAAGTCCGCCGCCGAACAGCGACCAGTAACCGGGGTAGGGTATGTCTTTATCCGAATCCCGCAATTGCAGCAGGATTTTTCCGTACGGATCGACGAGTACAACCAGCGCCGCGCTACAGGCGCTGGCCGTGCTGATATCGCCGATCACCTTAAATGTGATCTCATTCGTCATGGGTATTGTCGACATTAAAAGCCCCGAGTAGTCATGACACGACCGCCTGTCTCTGTTCACTAATACTGATACGGTTCGGTCTGGCGCGATACGCCGATGTAACACCTTTTCAGGCCGTAATCTATGTAATAACGGCAGATTGACCCGCTTGTTTACGATGAAAATACCACCCGCCCCGTTACGCCGGTTCTATGCGCAACCTGGAAGTAAAATAATTGTTTATTTGTGCGGCGCAGTTTTTTCATTCATACATGATATTCCTCAGAAAAAACGGTTCAGCATTTTAGCGAAGAGTGGATGAAATTTGTTTTTGGTCAATTTTACCGATAAATGTCAATGCTAGGATGGCTGTAAGTTAAGACTCTGTAATAAATGGATGGTGATCTATGAGCAGCGCATTTTATATTCCGGCTTTAAACCTGATGGGTGAGGGTGCGTTAGAGGAAGCGGCCAGGCAGATTCAGTTGCAGGGTTTCAAACATGCCTTGATCGTGACTGACGGCGTGCTGAACAAAATCGGCGTCGCAGCCTCCGTGCAGCAATTGCTGAAAAAATACCAGATCGATAGCGCCATTTATGATGGCGTGCAGCCGAACCCGACCGTTGCCAACGTGGATGCGGGCCTGAAAATTCTTAAAGCAAACCACAGCGATTGCGTGGTGTCGTTGGGCGGCGGTTCTTCCCACGACTGCGCTAAAGGTATCGCTCTGCTGGCGACCAACGGCGGCGAAATCGCCGACTACGAAGGCGTGGATGTTTCCGCCAAACCGCAGTTGCCGCTGATCGGCATCAACACCACGGCGGGCACCGCGTCTGAAATGACCCGCTTCTGCATCATTACCGATGAAGTGCGTCATGTGAAAATGGCGATCGTGGATAAAAACGTGACCCCGGTGATGTCCGTCAACGACCCGGTCCTGATGGTTGGAATGCCGGCATCGCTGACCGCTGCTACCGGGATGGACGCCTTGACCCACGCCATCGAAGCTTATGTGTCGACCGCCGCTAACCCGATTACCGATGCGGTGGCGATCAAAGCGATTGAACTGATCCGCGACCATCTGCGTGATGCGGTCAAAGACGGTAAAAACATGGTGGCGCGTGAACAGATGGCTTACGCCCAGTTTATGGCCGGCATGGCGTTCAACAATGCATCGCTGGGGTATGTGCATGCGATGGCGCACCAGTTGGGCGGCTTCTATAACCTGCCGCACGGGGTGTGCAATGCGGTGCTGCTGCCGCACGTAGAGCGTTACAACGCCACCGTCGCCGCAGGGCGTCTGAAAGACGTTGCGGTCGCGCTGGGCGTCGACGTTGCCGGGCTGAGCGATCAACAGGCTGCTGACGCGGCGATCGCGGCGATCAGCCAGATGGCGCGCGATGTCGGTATCCCGGCCGGATTGAAAGATCTGGGCGTGAAAGAAGAAGACTTCAACATTCTGGCGGACAACGCGCTGAAAGACGCCTGCGGGTTGACCAACCCGAAACAGGCGACCCACGCGGAAATCGTCGAGATTTTTGCCGCCGCGTTCTAACTGTCATCTGAATATTATCGACGAGCCCCCGGCCTTTCATGGCCGAGGGCTTTTTTATAACTGTCTCCTGTCTATAGTCAGGATGATGGGCTGTTTTATTAATCGGGTGTATTTTACTGGCTTGTAATTAATTTTAATTTGACATTATTGTTGATGTAATTATTTCTGCTGGTCAGTTAAATGCCGGTAGCGGACATTACGCACATCACGGTTTATTAATTAATGGGAGCAGACCATAGTGCTATGCACAAACTCCATGCATAAGAGAGGAGGCCGCACAAAAGGTGCGGCCGTCAGTGTCAGGCTGCTAGTTCAGGCATCTGCTCCATCACGAACTTTAAAACTTTCTCCGCGTCGAGTGATGCATAGAGTAGACTTTCAATAATCGCAATTGAACGAGAGTCTCCGACAATCTCTCTAATCTCTGTGAGTTTGTACTGAATGTGCGGCGCAATGAGAAAACCGTCGAAAACGGAAGCTACGCTGGCGAAATTATCCAGACCCACAGCACTAATGATCAGATGGTAGCCCTTCCTTTCTGCCACTAACTGCATCTTTTTGGCGAGAGAGTTTGCTGTATTCCCGAACAAACAACATATCAGAAGCTTTTTCATGGTATTTCCTCCTGAGAGCTATTCACAGAATATGACTCGCTAAGGTAATAAAATGAGCGCTACCTCTTATTTGCATGACAAATCAATAGCTGAGTTGACTGTACCACCCCGGAAAGACGAACCTGCCGTATAGTTGAACCGCCACTGAGCATTCACACCTTTTCGAGTAGCAGCTCTTGTATAAGCAATTCGCTATTGGGGTCTTAAGTCTGCTTCTCGCTTATAGCTGCCCAGTGAAGTTTCCGCAGACACGGCTTCGTGCCAGAAACGGACAATACGAAGCATGACGAGCTTGTGCCGATCATCATGGTGGTAATCGAACCAGCCCGGTCTGACGATGGTGTAGAAATGACCGTATCAATATCTTTCGCCACGCCAGCCAATGTCTTAAGCATTGAAACGTCACCGTAGAAAACGTCGACCTCATGGGGAAACTGTTTTACTTTGCGCCGATTTCTGACCAATGCTTTGGGTTGGCGGCCCATTTCCATTGCGGTCTTCACGACATGCAGACCAATACTTCCCGTCGCCCCGACAACGAGTATTTTCATGAGAAACCGTCTGTTAATTCAGACATATTTTCAATACAGACAGAATATCAATTATCATTATTGCCAGTGGCGGGACTAAAATGATGGCGTCTATGGACACCCTTCATAAGTTCTCTTTGAGGGGGGATAGGAATAAGGAAATGGCCGATGCTTAAAGAAAACTTCAATGAGTTGCAGATCTTTCTTGTTGTGGCAAGAGAGCGAAGTTTTACCAAAGCGGCCGGTAAGCTTGGCGTTTCGCAGTCGGCGCTGAGCCATGCAATGAAAGCGCTGGAAGAGCGCTTAAACATCCGTCTTTTGACCCGAACCACCAGAAGCGTAGCCCCCACAGAGGCTGGCGAGAGAATTATTGCCTGCCTTGAGCCACGAATTGCCGATCTTGAGCAGGAACTGGAGGCGCTGATTCAACGGGATGGTACTGCTTCAGGTAACATCCGCTTATCAGCCGGGGAGCATGCCGCACGTAGCTTGGTGTGGCCGAAGCTGAAACCCTTCCTCAGGGAATATCCAGAAATCAATGTCGAACTGGTGGTTGATAATGGTTTTGTCGATATTGTCGAAGGACGTTTTGATGCCGGGATTCGCCTTGGCGAAAGTGTTGATAAGGATATGATCGCCGTAAGAATTGGGCCGGATATGCGAATGGCCCTGGTCGGCGCGCCGGCATATTTTGCCGCAAACCCTGTTCCTGATTCGCCGCATGAGCTACAAAATCATCGATGTATCAATATGCGCCTGCCTACCGCCGGTGGCCTGTATCATTGGGAGTTTGAACGGGAGGGGAAACCCCTGCGCGTCAGAGTCGAAGGGCAACTGACGTTTAACCTGTTGTCGGAAAGAATCGATGCGGCGTTATCCGGCTTTGGCATCGCCTGTGTGCCAGAGGATACGGTTCAGGCTTTTATAACATCAGGCGAACTTATCCATATTTTGCAGGATTGGTGTCCCTCTTTCCCTGGATACTATCTTTACTACCCCAGCCGTAAACAGCACCCTCCAGCCTTTGCGTTAATGATAGATGCGCTGCGGTACTCGGAATAACCGGGCCGTAGCCGTGGCTGAGCCCCATGCAACCCAGCCCCAGAGCCGACACTTCAAGCCCGGATGTTCCGAGATAACGTTTTTGCATCAAGAGGTGCCTCTTCTGCCGTGGCTTAAACGTCAAGCTTACGGCCGGTCAGCCATTCCACCATCGCCGGGTCACGATGCGAGAAGAATGCGCTGGTTGCGGTATCGAGAGCGGCAATCTGCAGCATATCGTCAGCGCTTAACTCGAAGTCGAGGATGTTGATATTCTCTTCCATTCGCGCTTTTCGTACAGATTTTGCCAGCGAAGCGATGCCACGCTGGAAGATCCAACGCAGGACAACCTGACCCACGCTTTTGCCATACTTCTCACCAATCGCCGTTAATACCGGATGCTGGAACAGACCGTTTTTCCCTTCTGCAAAAGGCGCCCAGGCTTCAGGCTGAATTGCGCGGCTTTTCATCCACGGCACGGCATGCAGTTGCTGGTTAAAGGGGTTTACTTCAATCTGATTTACGGCAGGGACGACTTTGTTGAAGGCGATAAGATCGGCAAGTCTGTCGGGATGAAAGTTGCTTACGCCAATCGCGCGAATTTTTCCTGCCTGATGCAGTTCTTCCATCGCGCGCCAGGCCCCATGAACATCGCCATAGGGTTGGTGAATCAGGTACAGGTCGACATAATCCAGCTGCAGCCGATTCAGTGAGCGTTCGAACTGTGCTTTAGCACCTGCGTAATTGGTATCCTGCAGCCAAAGTTTAGTGGTAATAAAAAGTTCGTTACGTGCGATGCCGCTTTGTTTCAGCGCGTTCCCGACCTGAGTCTCATTTTGATAGGACGCTGCGGTATCAATCAGACGATATCCTGTTTCGATGGCATCAAGAACGGCGCTCTCACACTCGGCGGCATCCGTCATCTGAAATACACCAAAGCCCAGCAGGGGCATTTTAATACCGTTGTTCAGTGTTACTGTTTGCATGACGTTATCCTTCAGCTTGTTATGTATGAAAAGCATACCGCAAGGTGATTTATTCGATTAGAGGGTGAAATTCGCTAGGGTTAATTAGTAGAGTTCATTAATACTCTTTGAGCCTTGCTTGCGGCTCTTTTACTACGGCAGGTTTTTTCTTGCAGGAACCGGCTAACCAGATCAGCGATCTGAACATTATTCAGATCGGAGAACGGGAAGTGGAATGTCTTTTATCCCCCCTCCGGCAGGTGCGTAACGGTCACATCACCTCCGGATTTGTTAACCACGTCTCGCCATTGCCGGGCCATTGCCAGGCGTACCCGACAGCTGTCTTGTGCTGCCGGAGCAAGGCCGGCAAGAATATCGTCGCTGTCACCTTTGCCGTAACCGCCGTGAGTAATAGGGCCCCTTTATTTTGCGCCAGCCAGTGCCTGTTGCTGCGCATGTTCAGCCCGTATTGCGGCATCATTTTCGCCATGTTCACGCAGTGCCTGTACCAGCTGGCGCAGTTGTCCTGCCGTCAGGCCGACCCGCATGCCTGCACGCGTATGCGATAGCAACTGAGCTTCAACGCCCGGTGTGGCCGCTAATGCGCCGACCGTTGCCAGTTCGCGGCTTTGCCAGTCGAGGTTATCGCGGGCAAAAATGTCACCGAACAGATGTGTTTGCAGGAACTGATTAATGACCGGAGCGAAATCAAACAATGGGCCCTGAACCGGGGCGCCTGAGATTCTGGTCTGGTTTGCGGTGCCAATACGGCGGAGTTCATCGCCGACGGGAACAGGGTTGACAGGTTCTTTACCCTCAACATCGCTGATGCCGCGTTGTTTACGTGCTTCAACGACCTTCATGAGTTCATTTAACGCATTCAGGCTGCGAGGGAAGCCGGTATAGGCATAGAGCTGAACGAGAATTTCTTTGGCTTCGTTTATGGTGAGTCCGGCGTCCAGGCCCTGATTAAGCGCAGCATTAAGCTTTTCCATCTGGCTGCTTGCCATATACGCCGCAATCAAAGGGATAGCCTGCTGGCGTGCGGACAATGTATCTGCAACGGTTTGCTCCTGATTCATTGCGGTGATTCCTTGCGTTACTGTCGCCGCATTTGCCGTGAGGCTGTAACCAACGATCAGCAATGCTGCTACCGTGAATGCCTTAATGGGCGTGGTATTGTTCATCAGTCACTTTCTCCATCCAGTTAACGCTTTTCCCATCCACGATCCCGGTTATCGCCAGGTGCGTCATGGCGCTGCCAGAGGCTGCACCATGCCAGTGTTTGACACCAGGGGGGCATGACACAACATCACCAGAACGAATTATCTGTACCGGCTGGCCTTCCTGCTGGGTCAGCCCTACGCCGGAGGTCACAATAAGCCGCTGACCTGCTGGGTGCGTATGCCAGGCGGAGCGAGCACCTGGCTCAAAAGTGACGTAAGCCCCCGAAACACGCATGTCCTTATCAGGCTTGAACAGCGGATCTACCCGGACGCGTCCGGTAAAATTCTCCGCTGGCCCATATACCGCGTTCTGACTTCCGGCGGGGGTAATATGAACGGGGACATTTTGCTCCACCGCCCAGGATGAAAAAGTGAAGAGGGGTAGTAACAGCCCGAAGTAACGTATTTTTCCGGTCATGCAAAGCATCCTTTTCGTCGATGAAGGGAATAGCCTGCAATGATTCTAATCAGGGTGACATGTCGTCAGGCTGACGACCCCCTGACAATTTTGTCAGTTGGGCCGGAAATTGGCAGGGCCTGGGAGGCCCCTCGGTGGCAAATACCATTGCTATAACTCTGGCTTTTAAAGCAGCCGTTCTAACCACTCAGCAAACACGCGTACTTTGCGTGAGAGGTGACGGTGCGGATAAAGCAGCGACAATTTGCGATCCGGAGCGGGATAGTCTGGTAAAACTTCCACCAGACTGCCACTGTCGAGATAAGGCTGTAAAAAGAAGGTCATCCCCTGCAGAAGCCCCAGCCCGGCAAGACCCGCGGCGGTATAGGCTTCTGTGTTGTCCAGTACCAGCTTGCCGGGCAGTTGTATTTCCTCTGTTCCCGATGCGGTCTGAAATATCCACGGCATAATCCGGCGATTGCTGCTGTTAATCCAGTTTACAGCCTGATGCTGTTTCAGCGATTCCAGCGTGTCGGGCTTACCATAAGCGGCAAGATAAGCCGGGCTTGCGCAGGTCGTCATTTTTATATTGCCCATCGGCCGGGCGATATACTCTCCATCTTCCAGTTCCCCCACGCGCAGCACACAATCCAGGCCATCATGCAGCATATCCCGGCGGAGGTCAGAACAGCTCAGAATGATCTCGATACCGGGGTTTTCGCGGTAAAAATCAGGCAGGTTGGGTACGATCAGTAACGTTGCGAAAGCGATTGGCATATCTACACGCAGTTGCCCGTGCAGTGCGCGTTCTGGGGCGAATGACTCCAGTAGGTCATCCGCCTGCACCAGTAAGGGCTTGCTGCGGCGATAAAATTCTTCGCCATCAGGCGTCAGGTAAATTCGGCGAGTGGTTCGCTGCATTAAACGAACGCCGCTGTGTTGCTCCAGCTGCTGCAACGCTTTGGTCACGGCAGGACGGTGGAGTTGCAAGTTTTCTGCCGCTTGGGTAAGGCTGCCGGATTCGATAATTTCAATAAAAATCTTAATTGATTCAAAAAGATTAATTTGCATAGCGGGCTTCTTTTACAGGGGAAGAAAAGCGGCTCAGAAGAAATCGGATAGCGTTATTGTTACTCATTTTATAATAGTGATGAACTATATCTGCTATTTTTCCAAATAATCTTGCGTCCTACACTCTCCGCATTCCGAAGCTGAGCTGCCCCGCAGCATCATCTCGAAACGTAAAAGCACTATGAAACGTAAAAGCAATATTAAGACGGCCTCATCCGATGGTCTGAGTCTCTGTTAAGGAAATTCCGCGATGCAAAATCAAAAGAACCGTATCTGCCAGATTTTGGGCATTGAAAAACCTGTCATCCAGGGGCCATTATCCTGGCTTACCGACGCCCGTTTGGTCGCCGCTGTCAGCAATGCCGGGGGCTTGGGCGTTCTGGGACCAAACGCGGGTTTAACGGCTGAAACCGCCGTATCCACACCGGAAGAAACCGCTGAAAAAATGCGCGAAGAAATTCGTAAAACCAAAGCACTTACCGAAAAACCTTTTGGCGTTAACCTGATCCCAATGCCGGAGAATGACGTATGGACCCTGCCAATATTGCAGGTGATTAAGGAAGAAGGGGTGAGGGTGGTTGTTTATACCGGCTATAGCGAAGGCTCGATAATCCCCGGGCTGTTTGACGAACTGAAAGACGCGGGCATCAGCATCATCTATCGCGACATCAATCCCTCCCCCGAAAACACCCGCCTCGCCGAAGCCGCAGGGGCGGATATTATTGTCGCCACCGGTTTTGACGAAGGCGGAACGTTACCAGGAAAGGCCCTGGGCACGTTTTCCATCGTCCCGCTGATCGCCGATGCAGTTCAACATGTTCCTGTGCTGGCGGCGGGGGGGATCTCCGATAGCCGTACCGCCAGAGCGGCCCATGCCTTAGGGGCCAGCGGGGTCTTCGCAGGCTCCGTATTCATCAGCACGGAAGAAAGCCGCGTACCCCAGTCGGTAAAAGACAAGATCGTCGATTCCGACGGACTGGATATGCTGCTTTTTCGCACGCAGCCCGACTACTATCGCTCTTTGCCCGGCAAGCTGGCAGAGAAACTGGTGCAGATGGACAAAGCGGGTGCCAGTAACGAAGAGCTTGGCAAAACGATGGGCGGTCTACGCGGTTTGCGGATCGGTATGCTCGAAGGAAATACCGACGAAGGCTATATCTCACTGGGCACCGGCATCGGCGCTATCCGGGGCGTAAAAAGCGTGGCTGACGTGGTTAATGAATTAGCTCCGTGATATCGCAAAGGTTAGCCCAAACGTATTGATACCGTCCTCACTACGCGCAAAGACGTCTCCCCGGTGCATAATGGCGACGGCGCGTACGATCGATAACCCCAGACCATGATGGGTGTCGCTCCTGGCCCGGGAGGAGTCAACCCGATAAAAACGTTCAAAAAGCCGGTTTACATGCTCCAGAGCAATGGGATTGCCTGGGTTCGAAACCTCAACGCAGGCGTGATTATTTTTTTCGCTCAACCGAACGGTAATCGTACTTTGGGGGAGCGAATGCCTTGCACTGTTTTCCAGTAAATTGGCGAGGGAGCGGTGGAATAACCGTCGATCAATATGGGCTGTCACATCGCCTTCAACGTCCAGGGTAAGCTGTTTTTCAGCAAAGGAGGGCTCAACATATTCCGCCGTTTTAAGCGTTTCTTCACGCAGGGAGACCAGCATAAGCTGGGAGGCATATTCACCGGCGTGAGCATGGGACAGGAAAAGCATATCGTTAACGATTGATGTCATCCGCTCAAGCTCTTCGAGGTTTGAACCCAGTAACTCTTCCAGCTCATCGTATGAACGTCGGCGTGATAGCCCCAACTGCGTTTGACCAATCAGGTTGGTGAGAGGAGTGCGAAGTTCGTGGGCTACATCAGCATTAAAGCTTTCGAGCTGCCGCCAGGCGATCTCCTGACGCGCCAGTACACCGTTAAATGATGAAGCGAGCTGCTGTAATTCTTCGGGTAATGCCGTGGCATCAAGGCGTTGTCCATGATCTCCCGGGGCGAGATGTTGCGCTTGTTTACTGAGCGCCACCACCGGACGCAGACCGATTCTTGAGACTAGATATCCCAGCAGCGCTACGATAAACACACCCAGCGCGGCAATAACCAGCAGGGTACGCGTGAACGCATCCAGTGTCCCCATGTACGGCGTGGAGTCGATGGCAACCACATAGCGCACCTCAGGCCTTTCGCCGTTTGCGGGGATAGTTTTCACCAGCAGAAAAAGTGAGCATGCGCCGTCCGATGCGCCGGGCATTTTGTTAAAACCTTCCTGCAAAGAAGACCACTGAACACCCACAGGCGGCGTTCCGCCCACACTGAAACGTGGGTTATCGCTCACTATCCAGTAGCGAACGCGCTCACCTTCAGAATTGGCTAATACGGTAAATTTATTCGCCAGCGTAGACCAGCCCTCAGCCGAGGTTCGCGCTGCAATCCACGAGCTCATTAATGATTCCCGAAATAACAGCTCGTTGTGCATCTGTTTTTGCAGCGAGTCATGCAATGAGCTTCTGAGCAGAATACCGATGACGGAAACAATCAGAAGCGCGGATAACGCAAACATCAGTGCCAGATGGACCGAAATGGCGCGCTTAAGCATGCTGATCCCTTTTATTTATTCGCACCTGACTTCGAGGACGTACCCCATACCGCGTACGGTATGCAGCAATTTAACATCGAACGGAGTATCAACTTTGGCCCGCAGGCGTTTAATGGCGACTTCAACCACGTTGGCGTCGCTGTCGAAATTCATGTCCCATACCTGCTCGGCGATCATCATCTTTGACAGAATTTCCCCCTGATGACGGGCCAGAAGGCTCAGTAGAGAAAACTCTTTCGCCGTCAGTTCCAGTCGCGTTCCGGCACGAAATACCCGACGAGCCAGCAGATCAAGATGGAGATCGTTAATTTGCAGCTGTGTGATATCCGCTCCATCGGTTGAGCGGCGACGCACCAGCGCCTGAATGCGCGCCACCAGCTCAATGAGCGAGAAAGGTTTAGGGAGATAATCATCAGCGCCAAGCCGAAGCCCTTTGACGCGCTCGTCGACCGATCCCCGTGCAGATAACATCAATACAGGGGTCTGTTTACTGGCTCGTACGCCTTCCAGTACCCGATAACCATCCATTCCCGGTAACATTACATCGAGGATTATCGCGTCGTAGTCGAATTCCAGTGCGTAATGAAGACCTTCGGCCCCATCCGCTGAAACATCTACTGTAAACCCGGATTCACCCAGCGCACGGCTGAGATAGGTTGATGTTTTTTCCTCATCCTCGACTAACAACAGCCGCATAACGTGACATCCTCATTAACTTTTCAACGGAGCGTCTACATCTGAATAAACCTGTACCGCATCCGGCAACCGTTGACCCTGAATAGTGATGGCATCCAGTGAACGGGTGAGTTCGGTCATTTCGCTAGACGTCAGTGAGATCCGTGCGGCGGCCGTGTTTTGCAGCATATGATCTTTGTTTGTGGTGCCTGGGATCGGGACAATCCAGGGTTTGCGAGCTAGTAACCATGCCAGCGCAATCTGGCCCGGTGCGGCATTTTTTCTTACCGCCCAGGTTTTCAGTAATGCCACTAACTGTAAGTTGTGCTGGCGGTTGTCAGGCGAGAAGCGAGTTTCTGTCGCGCGGAAATCACCGGCAGCGAATCGGGTATTCTCATCAATCCAGCCCGTTAAAAACTGCACGCCTAATGGGCTCCATGGCACAAACCCTATCCCCAGCTCTTCGCATGTCGAAAGCACATGCTTTTCAGGGCCTCGCCAGAGCATGGAATATTCACTTTGTACGGCTGTGACGGGTAATACCGCATGAGCTCGTCTTAACGTATTAATCCCCATTTCTGACAGACCCCAGTGCAGGACTTTTCCCTGATCCATTAAATCCTTAATCACACCGGCGACATCTTCGATCGGAACCTGAGGATCCACCCGGTGCTGATACAGCAAATCGATGCGATCGGTACGCAGGCGTTTGAGCATATTTTCGACGACCAGTCTGATATGCTCCGGTCGGCTATTGAGGCCAGTCAGGCGCTTACCTGTCTGCTGATCGATGTTCCAGCCAAATTTAGTGGCGATAACTATTTTGTCCCGAAAAGGGGCGACGCCTTCACCCAGGATCTTCTCCACCTCAAAGGGACCATAAGCTTCAGCAGCATCAAAAAACGTCACGCCCTCATCAAATGCCCGACGGATAATGCTTACCATTTCGGGACGCCACGGGACAGACGTGTCGTATTTACGGCTCATGTTCTGGACACCCAGACCCACGGCAGAAACGTCAAGGCTGCCTAGTTTACGTTTACCCGGTGAGGCTGAGCGCTGGCTGCCTTGTCTGGAGGCATCACCCTGAGAGGATTTCCCCGTTGCTGAAGCATGAGGAATCAGTGATGCTGCGGCGATACCCGCCCCGGCAACTAATAACTTACGTCGCTCGGGCATCGCCGGGTTGTGTTGACTTTTCATGGATCATTCCTTTTCTCAGTAAATTGAACATGAACCTCATTTAATCTGAGCGCATTCTGCCCCTTGATTACCAACATAAAGCTGACGGTTACCTGACAGCGTTGTCAGAAACCATTGCCTGCCGCACAGTGGCTTCCTGACAAAAATGTTATTCGCCTGTCACGAGGCTGACAGCCCTCACTCCCTAATCTGAGCCTGCATATTCGATATCACGAGCCTGCATGGACAGGCCGTCACTCATCGGGAGAGATCATGAAATTCACGCTGTTAAGTGCAATGTTGCTTACGGCAATGGCCGGAGTTACCTCGGTTAATGCTGCTGACTATAAAAAGAATCCATTTACCCTCGTCTACGACGGTGCCATCACCGAGAACGTCAAAGGCAAGGTCAACATTCATCCGGTGAAATACGATCTGCATGGCATCCAGATTGCCGCGAATGTCTACACGCCAGCCAACTACGACCCCGCGAAAAAATACCCTGCGGTTGTGGTTGCGCATCCGAATGGCGGCGTAAAAGAGCAGGTCGCCGGGTTATATGCTCAGCGTCTGGCCGAGCACGGATATATCACTATTACCGCCGATGCGGCTTATCAGGGGGCCAGTGGCGGCATGCCTCGTAGCGTTGATAAGCCTGCCAATCGCATTGAGGATATTCACGGTATGGCTGACTACATCAGCCAGTACCCAGGGGTTGATACCGCCCGCATCGGCTTGCTGGGCATCTGCGGCGGCGGTGGCTATTCATTAAAAGCCGCCCAGACAGATAAGCGCTTTAAAGCGCTGGCGACGCTGAGCATGTTTGATTCCGGGCTCGTGCGCCGCAATGGTTATCAGGACTCGCAGATTTCCACTATTCAGGAGCGTTTGAAACAGGCAAGTGATGCGCGCGCCAAAGAAGTCACCACCGGTGAGGTCAGCTATTCCGGAGACGCCAACCTGACAGATGAACAAATCGCGAAACTTCCGTACGATTTGTACCGTCAGGGTTACGAGTATTACTGGAAAACGCATGCTCACCCGAACTCAACGTTCCGCTACACCACAAGCAGCCTGCTTGATTTGATGAACTTTGATGCGCAAAGCAATATTGATCTCATCAATCAGCCGCTGCTAATGATGGCCGGTACTAAAGCTGACTCGCTTTACATGACAGAAAGCGCATTCAAAAAGGCCACCGGTACGAAGAATAAACAACTGTTCCTGATTGATGGCGCAACGCATATCGAAACCTACTGGGTACCTCGTTACGTTGATCAGGCGATGAAAAAATTAGATACATTCTTCGATCAAAATATTTAATCCGTTCTACCGATACCCTGGCCAGCCTTGCAGGCTGGCCGTTATATGGTCCCGCCGCGACTATCCACTTACCGGCTTAATATTCGTTGCGCCTGGTAACGTGATGTGCCCAGATTAACGAAGTTGGGGGGAAAGATAATTACGCCCATTAACTAGGCGCTATGAATGAAATTCATAGACCCAGTCCGGAAACTCCGAATAAATTCAGCCTGGGCCATGTCATTTAATAGGTCTGGATTACGGTTATTGTTGCCATATGTCTGCTTCACGCTCATGACAGCCCGGGTTATGCACCTCCCGAAGGCAGCCCTGTGCCATAAAAGCATAAGCTCACGAATGCGACGCAACCATGTCAGTGCTCTGCTGCCAGTAGCAAGAAGATATTAGGTTGGTGTATTGTTTTAAACGATTAATCACGCGGAAGGACATTCGAAGTATGCTTAAAATACTTGGCAAAACGACGTCAATAAATGTGCGCAAAGTGCTCTGGACCTGCGAGGAAGTGGGGCTGGATTATGTTCAGGAAGATTACGGTAGCGGGTTTGCCTCAACGGAAACCGATGCATTTCGCGCTATGAACCCAAACGCCATGGTGCCCGTGTTGATTGACGATGAATTCGTGCTGTGGGAATCGAATTCGATTTGCCGCTATCTGGCGCGCAAAGCCGGGCGCGATGACTTGCTCCCCAACGAAGCGCAGGCGTGCGCTAACGTCGAGCACTGGATGGACTGGCAGGCGACCGAGTTTAACAACGCCTGGCGTTATGTCTTCCCGGCCCTGGCGCGTAAGAACCCGGCCTATAACGATCAAAACGCGATTGCCGCAGGCATTAAAGAGTGGAATCACTGTATTGGTATTCTTGAACAACAACTCCGGCGCACCGGCGCATGGGCGGCAGGTGAGACGTTTACGCTGGCCGATGTGGTGCTCGGACTGTCGGTGAATCGCTGGAAAATGACACCGTTTCCCCACCCTGAAGTCCCTGCCATTGACGCGTGGTTTACGCGCTTGAATCAGCGACCGGCATTCTTGCGTCATGGGAATAATGGCATGGTCTAAAAGCCGGATTGGCGGCGATGTGTCAGCACGCTATATCACGCTTTACGACAGTCAAAGGGCGGCCCGGTTTACTCCGCCGGCCGCCGGTGGTTTTGTTTCGCTACTGGTTCACGGCATCATATAAATTAGCCGTTCTTCATCAGTAATTGCGCAATGTTCGGTATTGCTCAGTCCGGTTGGTGGTTCAGGTTATTTGGCGATTGATCAGATCGCCTGACACGGACTGAGTTTTTTAATGATCGACAATGCCGTGGTGTTATTGAGCAGAGAGCTCTCTGCGGATGATGTCTGCGCCTGCACTTAACGCATTGAGCTTGCCTATGGCTACCCGACGAGATAGGGGGGCCATACCGCAGTTGGTAGAAGGATAGAGCTTGTCGGCATCGACAAACTGAAGTGCTTTTCGTAGCGTATTGGCGACTTCCTCTGGTGTCTCTATCGTATTGGTTGCCACATCAATGGCCCCTACCATGACTTTTTTACCGCGAATCAGCTCAAGCAGATCCATCGGAACACGCGAGTTATGGCATTCCAGCGAGATGATATCGATAGTCGATGTTTGCAGTTTGGGAAACGCTTCTTCATATTGCCGCCACTCTGACCCCAGCGTCTTTTTCCAATCGGTATTGGCCTTGATGCCATAGCCATAGCAAATATGTACAGCCGTTTCACATTTCAGCCCTTCAATGGCTTTTTCTAACGCGGCGATCCCCCAGTCATTCACTTCATCAAAGAAAACATTAAATGCGGGCTCATCAAACTGGATGATATCGACACCCGCAGCCTCTAATTCTTTCGCTTCCTGATTGAGTATTTTTGCGAATTCCCAGGCGAGCTTTTCGCGGCTTTTGTAGTGGTTATCATAGAGCGTATCAATCATCGTCATCGGCCCTGGCAAGGCCCATTTAATGGGTTGCTTGGTGAGTTGACGTAAGAATTTGGCATCTTCAACAAACACGGGTTTTTGACGCGCCACCGCACCGACCACTGTCGGTACGCTCGCGTCATAGCGATTACGAATTTTAACCACTTCACGTTTCTCAAAATCCACGCCGCTAAGGTGTTCAATAAACGTGGTGACAAAGTGTTGGCGTGTTTGTTCGCCATCGCTGACAATATCAATACCCGCACGCAGTTGATCAAACAGCGACAAGCTTAAGGCATCTTTTTTCCCCTCAATCAACTCGTCGTTTTGTAATTTCCAGGGGGACCACAGTTTCTCCGGCTCGGCGAGCCAGGAAGGCTTGGGTAAACTGCCGGCAGTCGAGGTAGGTAGCAATGTTTTCATAGCAGGTGACCTTATATTTTTGGTGAATTAGCGCGCGTAATGAGCCGACCATTGCTCAAGAATATTTTTGTACGGTTTGATGAAGTGCTCTTCAGTAAACTTCCCTTGCTTAATGGCCAACTGGCTGCGCTCTTCCCGATCATAAACAATTTTTGTTAATGAATGATCATGATGATTCAGGTTGGGGCAATAGTATTGCCCGGCAGCGGAGTTCGCATTGTAAATCTCAGGGCGGTAGATTTTTTGGAACGTCTCCATCGTGCTGATGGTACTGATAAGCTCAAGATCCGTGTAATCACTCAGTAAATCACCAAAGAAATAAAAAGCCAAAGGAGCCACACTATTTTGTGGCATAAAGTAGCGAACCTGTAGCCCCATTTTTTCGAAATACTGTTCGGTTAAAGAAGAACCATTTGGCTGGTACTCGATGCCCAATACAGGATGCTGGTTTCCCGTTCTATGATAGGTTTCTTTGCTGGAAACACTTAAGCATATTACCGGCCGCTTGCTAAATTTGTCTTTGTATTCCTGCGAATTGACGAAATATTTAAATATATTCCCATGCAAATCGCCAAAGTTATCGGGAATGCTAAATTCGGATTGACTATTATTATGCTCTAACAACAACACACTAAAATCATAATCACGCACGTAAGACGAGAAGTTATTACCTACAATACCTTCAATCCGTTGGTTTGTTTTTTTATCAATGATGTTTGTTTTCAAAATTTCAATTGCCGGGAAGGTGGCGTTATTGTCGGCAATGTGCATATCAACAGAAATGATTTCAAGTTCGACGGAATAACGGTCACCTTTGGGGTTATCCCAATACGCCAATGTATTGAAGCGATTGTCAATCATCACTAATGTATTGCGTAAGTTCTCCTGGCGGCGCTCTCCTCTGGCCAGATTCGCAAAGTTAGTCGTGATACGCGTATTTTCGGAGGGGTTATAGTTCTCATCGAAGCAACTGCTTTTAATCGTAAATGTAAAATTTTTAGTCATCGCGTTCTTTTTTCCTGATGCTTGATATGAAAACCCGGTTAACGTGTTGATATTAAATAACTTTATTTTGTCATTTGGTGGTCTTCATGTTGCTGGCAAGTTAATTTAGCATATTTTATGCCAGAGTTGATGGGCGAGGGAAAGCGACTTAATTTCATTACAACATGAGCCATATTCATGGTCGGGTATACGGTCAGGTCAGGGATGGTTGCAGACGTCGCTCAACGTCTTATCTTGGCACGGTGATGGCGTTGTTTTCTCGCCGCATTATTTGGTTGATGGGCAGCCGAATAACCAAAGAACGCGTGTTAGATGCACGAGTAATCGCCGTGACAAGACTGATCATCAGCCTTGTCCTAAAGGGCCAACGCAACATTAACGTGTTGGCCTGCAACTCGAATTATTTTGGGTATACACAGGGTAATGAAAGCCGTTCAGCACCGCTATCGGTAAGGCAATACCAGCCTGTTGTCACCGGCGTGCATGCGGGCGTTGACGTTACATCGTATATCCCGGCTTTTTGGTGAGATTATCCAGTTCCGGCCCGATTTCGATATCGTAAACCGCGTCTTTCCAGCGCTCCGGCGCGATTTCCGTCAGGGCAACCGAGATCGACTTGTCTTCCGCGTTCAGGTACTTCTTGAGCAATTCGCTGATTTCGTTTGCCAAATCCTGTTTGACGGTTTCCGGCAGATTGCGGGGGAAATACTTGATGGCAACATGTGGCATAGATAAGGCTCCGTGTATTGCGTCCGGTATATGGCGGACAGCGGTTAAACCTAACGCCGACGGCCATCCGCGCAGTGTCTGCGCCGGCATGGCCTCGGGCGGCAAGCGTTAGTGCTTTATTATTGACGTCGGCTTAACCGGTGGCAACGTTTGTCGCCATCATCAGTGCGTCGTGACTGCATCCAGCGCGCGCAGGTGTTCCGGCTGCCAGGACAGATTGATTTCGCTGCCGATTTGCCAGTCCGGGTTAACGTCGCTGGCCGGCAGTTTCACCATAAACTGCGGTTGACCGGCAACCTCGGTCATCATGCGCACATGATCGCCGAGATAGATAAATTGCTGGATACGGGCTCTGACCTGTTGTGCGCCGTCCGGCAGTACGCTGGCGTTGACCCGTACCCGCTCCGGGCGAATACACAAATGGATTTTCCTACCCGGCGAGCTGGGGCGGACTTTCAGCGCGCGTAATTCGGTGCCGTCATCCAACTGAGCCTGATAGTAGTCGCCGTCGCCGCCGGACTGGGTGCCAATCAGCGTGTTGTTTTCGCCGATAAACTGCGCCACGAAGGCATTCTGCGGGCGTTCGTAGATGTCGCTGGGGCTGTCCATCTGCTGAATAATCCCGTCGTTGAAGACCGCGACCCGGTCCGACATGGTCATGGCTTCGCTCTGATCGTGGGTGACGTACACCACGGTGAGTTCCAGCGCCCGGTGTAGCTCCTTGATTTCCAACTGCATGTGCTCGCGCAACTGCTTGTCCAGCGCGCCCAGCGGTTCATCCATCAGTACCAGACGCGGCTCGAACACCAGCGCTCTGGCCAGCGCCACGCGCTGTTGCTGACCGCCGGACATCTGCGCCGGGTAACGATCGGCCAGATTGGTCAGTTTGACGCGGTCCAGCACCCGATCCACTTTGTCCTTGATATCGCTGCGGTTCATGCGACGAATGGAGAGCGGAAACGCCAGGTTTTCCGCCACCGTCATGTGCGGGAACAGCGCATAGTTCTGAAACACCATGCCGATACCGCGCTGGTGCGGCGGCAGGTTGTGCAGCGGCGTGTCACGCAGCAGAATTTCGCCCTGTGTCGGCGTTTCAAACCCGGCCAGCATCATCAGGCTGGTGGTTTTGCCGGAGCCGGACGGGCCCAGCATGGTCAGAAACTCGCCTTCCTGAATATCCAGATTCAGATTTTTGACCACCAGACGATCGCCATCGTAGGTTTTTTGAATATTTTTGAAGCTAACGTAGGTTTTCATTCTTCCCTTCTCTCACGTGTCGTAGCGCGGTGCTGATGACTGATGTATGCATAAGTCATGCCTGATAGTTAATTAAGAAATTATTCTTATAAATTTGAGCATGAAAAAAGATCAGTTAAGGGGTTTGCTTCGGCGGAAAATCACAGCAAAAAATCAGGCTGAAGCTCGGCCGTTAAGATCAGAGTATTGTGCATGTTGCACAATAGTAAAATCGCAAGAGTTAGCAGCAGCAGTGAACAATAAGGTGCACGACAATCCGCCTTTGCCTCAAAATGGTGAGCGCGTGTTAAATAAAGGCACTGATATTGTGCGTGACGGCAAGGCGAAAAACCGGGGCGGATAGGGTGTCTGCCGGGCCGGTTTTTCTGCGGCGAGCGGGGCGCTCAAACCGCGTGTGGGGGATTCAGGCGCGCGCGTTTTCCAGCGTGCGTAAACAGGAAAGAATGACGTCAAACGCCCGCACCATCTCGGCGTCGTCCACGCTGGCGTAACCGAGCAGCAGCCCGCGCTGGTGTGTCGGCCGCAGATAGTAACTGGACAGCGGTTTGACCATCACGCCGTGTTGCAGGATACGGGCGCTCAGCACCACATCGTCGATGCGGTCGGGTAACCGCAAAATCAGGTGCAGACCGGCATTACTGTTGTAGCCAAGGTACGCTTCGCCCAGATGCTGCACGATCAACTCGCTCAGCAGGGCGCGGCGGCGTGCATACAGCAGGCGCATGCGGCGGATGTGGGCGGCGTAGTGGCCTTCGCTGATGAACTGACTCAGCGTCAGTTGCGTCAACAGGTGGCCGCCCCGGTATAGCTCGGCGTGCGCCGTTTTCAGCTCACGCGCCAGATGCGGCGGCAGCACCATGTAACTGACGCGCAATCCCGGATAGAGGGTTTTACTGCAGGTGCCGATGTAAATCACCGGCGGCTGGGTTTGCAGCCCCTGTAATGCCGGGATGGGGCTGCCGGAAAAACGGAACTCGCTGTCGTAATCGTCTTCGATGACCCAACTGCTGTGTTCCTGCGCCAGCGCCAGCAGACGCTGGCGGCGCGCCAGGCTCATCACCGCGCCCAGCGGGTACTGGTGCGACGGGGTGACGCAAATCAGCCGCGGCACCGATTGGGGCGAGACGTCGTCCGGCGGCACCATCCCTTGCTCATCCACCTCGATGGGCGCGACGCGCAACCCGTTGATGGTCAACACATTGCGCATTCCCCAGTAGCAGGGGTCTTCAATCCACGCCAGATCGCCGGGGTTGCACAGCATTTTGGCCAGCAGGTCCATCGCCTGATGGGTGCCTTCGGTAATCAGGATTTGCTCCGGGGTACAGGTGACCGAGCGCGCCACCCGCAGGTAGTCCACCAGCGCCTGTTGCAGTTCCGGGCAGCCGCCGATCGGCGAGTAGGAGAGTTGTTCCGGTTTCAGGCGGCGAGACAGCCGGGTTTGCAGCCGCCGCCACAGGTCATGCGGAAAGCTGGCGATATCCGGGATGCCCGGCATAAACGCGCCCCACTGGCGCGCCGACGCGCCGGCGTAGCCCAGCAGATGCATGCCGCGCCGGGAAATTTCCTGCACCACCGGGCGCAACGGCGACTGGGTATCGTCGCGGACATCCGGCGGGCGGGTGTCCGGCAACTGCTCGGTGACGTAACTGCCGCTGCCGGTGCGGGTTTCGATATAGCCTTCCGCCAGCAGCTGTTCGAAGGCGGCGATCACCGTATTGCGCGACAGCGACAGCTGCTGCGCCAGGTCGCGGGACGAGGGCAGCCGCCTCCCCGGCGTGATGTCGCCGGTCAGAATCGCCAGCCGGATAGTGTCGTACAGCCGCTTGTTAAGCGTGCCTTCCTGCTGTTGTTCCAGCCCCTGTAGTAGCAAATCGGTCAGTAGCGAGCGCAAAGTGGATCCTTTAAATATTAAAAACTGGCTCTGGATTATAGGGCCATGCAGGGGATAAATAGCAACATCAGAACGTTAATCGTCAGCCCCCGTCGGGCGGTGTGTTCATCGAATCGGAGCAGAATAATGAGTAACAGCGAATTGAATCAACGTCGTTTGGCCGCCACGCCGCGTGGCGTGGGCGTCATGTGCGATTTCTTTGCCGACAAGGCCGAAAACGCCACCCTGTGGGATGTTGAAGGGCGCGAGTATATTGATTTTGCTGCCGGGATTGCGGTGCTGAACACCGGCCACCGTCACCCGAAACTGGTGGCGGCGGTGCGCGAACAACTGGAGAAATTCACCCATACCGCGTATCAAATCGTCCCCTACGGCAGCTATGTGACGCTGGCGGAACGCTTGAACGCGCTGGCGCCGATCGCCGGCCCGGCCAAGACCGCTTTCTTCACCACGGGTGCCGAAGCGGTTGAAAATGCGGTGAAAATCGCCCGCGCTTATACCAAACGTCCGGGCGTGATCGCGTTTGGCGCGGCGTTCCACGGCCGTACGCTGCTGACCCTGACGCTGACCGGTAAAGTGGCGCCGTATTCCACCGGCTTCGGCCCGTTCCCTGGGTCCATTTTCCACGCGCTGTACCCGAATGCCCAGCATGGCATCACCGTGGAACAGGCGCTGGAGAGCATTGACCGCCTGCTGCACACCGATATCGCCGCCGATCAGGTCGCGGCCATTCTGCTGGAGCCGATACAGGGCGAGGGCGGCTTCAACGTCGCGCCGCCGGAATTCATCAGCGGCGTGCGCCAGCTGTGCGACAAGTACGGCATGCTGCTGATCGCCGATGAAGTGCAGACCGGTTTTGCCCGTACCGGCAAAGTGTTCGCTATGGAATATTACGACGATAAAGCGGACCTGATCACCATGGCGAAAAGCCTGGGCGGCGGTTTCCCGATTTCCGGCGTGGTGGGTCGCGCCGAGGTGATGGACGCGCCGGGCCCCGGCGGGCTGGGCGGTACCTATGCCGGTAACCCGCTGGCGGTGGCGTCGGCGCTGGCGGTGCTGGATGTGATTGAAGAAGAACAGTTGTGTCAGCGCGCCCAGCGCCTGGGCGCTACACTGGTAGAAGCGCTGGAGCGGGCGAAAGCCGGCAATGCGGCGATCGCCGATATTCGCGCCCGCGGCTCAATGGTGGCGGTGGAGTTTAACGATCCGCAGACCGGCAAACCGAGCGCGGAGATCACCAAAAAATACCAGCAGGCGGCGCTGGAACAGGGACTGCTGCTGTTGACCTGCGGCACGCACGGCAACGTGATTCGTTTCCTGTATCCACTGACCATTCCGGATACCCAGTTTAGCAAGGCGCTGTCGATTCTGAGCAGCGTTCTGGCGAAGTGAGACGTGAGTGAAAGGGTAGTTATGCAACTGAAAAATAAAACGTTATTCCGTCAACAATGTCTGATCGGCGGCGAATGGCAGGATAGCAGCAACGGGGCGCGTCTGAGCGTGACCAATCCTGCGACCGGCGCCGAGCTGGGCAGCATTCCGCTGGTGACGGCGGAACAGACCCAGCAGGCGATTAGCGCCGCCGAACAGGCGCTGAGCGCGTGGCGCCAGCGCACCGGCAAAGAGCGTGCTGCGCTGATGCAGGCCTGGGCGCAGTTGATTCGCGCGAATCAGGACGATCTGGCGGCCATTCTGACCGCCGAGCAGGGCAAATCGCTGGCGGAAGCCAGCGGTGAAATCGCTTACGCCACCTCGTTTATCGACTGGTTTGCCGAAGAAGCCAAGCGGGTGGAAGGCAGCGTGCTGCAGTCGCCGCAGGCCAGCCAGCGCTTGCTGGTGATCAAACAGGGTATCGGCGTGTGCGCCGCGATCACGCCGTGGAACTTCCCGGCGGCGATGATCACCCGCAAAGCCGCACCGGCGCTGGCGGCTGGCTGCGCCATGATCGTCAAACCGGCGGAGCAGACGCCGTTTACCGCATTGGCGCTGGCGGAACTGGCGCAACAGGCCGGTATTCCCGCCGGCGTGTTGCAGGTGGTGACCGGCGAAGCGCCGTCGGTGGGTAAAATCCTGTGCGACAGCCCGGTGGTACGCAAGTTGAGTTTTACCGGCTCTACAGAAGTTGGCCGTATCTTGATGGCGCAATGTGCGCCGACGGTGAAAAAGCTGTCGCTGGAACTGGGCGGCAATGCGCCGTTTATCGTGTTTGACGATGCTGATCTGGAGCAGGCGATAAAAGGCATTCTGGCGTCCAAATTCCGCAACAGCGGCCAGACCTGCGTCTGCGCCAACCGCATTTATGTCCAGCGCGGCATCTATCCGGCGCTGGCGGCCCGGCTGGTGGCAGAGGTGGAAAAGCTGAAAGTGGGCGACGGCACCCAACCCGGCGTGATGCAAGGCCCGCTGATCGACCAGGATGCGGTCGGCAAAGTCGAGCAACATATTGACGATGCGCTGTCAAAAGGGGCGGAACTGCTGACCGGCGGCTCACGCCACGCGCTCGGCGGCACCTTCTTCACCCCGACGGTGATTGGCGGCGTGACGCGCGAGATGCGTTTTGCCCGCGAAGAAACGTTCGGCCCGGTGGCGCCGCTGTTTCCGTTTGACGATGAAGCGCAGGCGGTGGCGATGGCCAACGATACCGAATTCGGCCTGGCCGCCTACGTCTACACCCGCGACGCTGTCCGTCAGTGGCGGGTGCCGGAAGCACTCGAATACGGCATGGTGGGGATCAACACCGGCCTCATTTCCAACGAAGTGGCCCCCTTTGGCGGGGTGAAACAATCCGGATTGGGACGTGAAGGCTCACGCTTTGGCATCGAGGAATACCTGGAGATGAAATATCTCTGCGTTGACCTCACCCCCTCAGCCTGACGGCGGATGAACAGGGATGTTCATCCCGCGTACTGGCGAGCCAGAGTGGTGCAATTGTCTTGTTCTATTGCACCACAATAAGGCGAATTCGGCACGGCTTGCTCATCACGCGCCACGCAATGTATCAGGCAGAAAACAAGTCACCAGGTAAAAAAACAAGCCATCACGCGAAAAACAGCATAGGCACTGTGCACATTGCACAGTGCGGTTTCTCCACGGCGCCGTTCAGCGGTTTTTCAACACAGACAACAGAAACTGGCACGAAAACTGCTTTATAAAATGATGCCTATGCATCAAAAAAATTTAAGGGTTTCGCCCTCGTGGGCATACGTTGACTACTCTCTTCAGGAGCCAGACCATGTTGAAAAAATTTGCATTATCCGCTCTGCTCGTTGCCATGGCTTCCCAGAGCTGGGCCGAGAACCTGACCGTGATTTCCTTTGGCGGCACCAACAAGGACGCGCAGGATAAAGCGTTTTACAAACCGTTCCAGGCGGCAGGCAAGGGCGCGATTGAAGCCGGCGAATACAACGGTGAAATGGCTCGCATCCGCGCTATGGTGCAGACCGGCCAGGTCGGTTGGGACGTGGTGGAAGTGGAAGGTCCGGAACTGCTGCGCGGTTGCAACGAAGGGTTGTTTGAAACGCTGGACTGGAAAAAGCTGGGCGATCAGGCTGATTTCGTAAAAGGTTCGGTGTCCGAGTGCGGCGCCGGGATCTTTGTCTGGTCCACCGTGCTGACCTATAACGCCAACAAACTGCAACAGGCGCCGAAAAGCTGGGCCGATTTCTGGGATGTGAAAAATTTCCCCGGCAAGCGCGCGCTGCGTAAAAGCGCCAAGTTCACGCTGGAAATCGCCTTGCTGGCGGACGGCGTGAAACGTGAAGAGGTCTACAAAGTGCTGGCGACCCCGGCCGGCGTCGATCGCGCGTTTAAGAAACTCGATCAGATCAAATCCAATATCCAGTGGTGGGAATCCGGCGCGCAGCCGTTGCAGTGGCTGGTAGCGGGCGACGTGGTGATGACGTCCGCCTACAACGGCCGCGTGGCGGTGGCGCAGAAAGAGAAACCGGGCATCAATATCGTCTGGAACGACGGCCTGTACGATCTGGATAGCTGGGCCATCGTGAAAGGCACCAAACACAAAGCGTTGGCCGAGCAGTTCATCGCGTTCGCCAACCAGCCGGAAAACCAGAAAGTGTTCGCGGAAAACATCGCCTACGGCCCGACCAACGCGAAAACCACCGCCTTGCTGGACCCGGCCGTCAGTAAAAACCTGCCGACCGCGCCGGATAACCTGGCTCAGTCGGTGCAGGTAGATACCGAGTTCTGGATCGATCACGGCGAAGAGCTGGAGCAGCGTTTCAACGCCTGGGCCGCCCAGAAGTAATCCCGAACCGGTATTGATCACAAGGAGAGAGCGCTTATGTCCCAGAACGAGATGTTGAAGGCAGAGCCGCCTGCCGGCGGCGAGGGAAACCGTACCAGTCTGAAACAGCAGTTACATCAGGCGCAGGCCCGCTATCAGAAACGGTCGCTGCTGCTGATCGCGCCGTTGTTCCTGTTCATTCTGGTCAGTTTTCTGTTCCCGATACTGTCGATTCTGGGCAAAAGCGTGTCCAACCCGGACCTGCGCGTCAGCATGCCGACCACTATCGAGGCGATGCGGCAATGGTCCGGCAAGAATGTGCCGGATGAGAGCGTGTTCCGGGCGCTGGTGAGCGATCTGCGCAATGCCCGCAGCACCGGGCAGGTCGCCACCATCACCAAACGGTTGGGTTATGAAGATGGTCAGTACCGCCAGCTTATCACCCGCACGCTGCGCAAGCTGCCGTCAGATGAGCAGCAGGGGCTGCGCGAACAGTTGATTGCCGACCAACCGATGTGGGGCGAACTGACCACCTGGAAAACCATCGACCGCGCGTCACGGCCTTTCACCAGCTACTATCTGTTGGCGGTATTCGACCACAAGGTAGACCCGCAGACCGACAACGTGGTGGCGCAACCGGCGGATCAGGCGCTGTACGTCGATGTGCTGCTGCGCACGCTGCTGATGGCGGGCGTGGTCACGTTGCTGTGCGTGGCGCTGGGCTACCCGCTGGCTTACTGGTTGGCGAAACAGCCGGATAATCGCGCCAACCTGCTGATGATTCTGGTGTTGCTGCCGTTCTGGACCTCACTGATTGTGCGTACCGCCAGTTGGATCGTGTTGTTGCAATCCGGCGGGTTGATCAACCGCTCGCTGATGGGGCTGGGCATCATTGATGAGCCGCTGGTGCTGGTGTTTAACCGTATCGGCGTCTACATCTCCATGACCCACATTCTGTTGCCGTTCTTCGTGTTGCCGCTGTATGCGGTGATGAAAGGCATTTCGCCCAACTATGTGCGGGCGGCGATTTCGCTGGGCGCGCATCCGTTTCTGGCGTTCTGGCGGGTGTATGTGCCGCAGACCTACGCCGGGGTGACCGCCGGCGCGTTGCTGGTGTTCATGATGGCGATTGGCTACTACATTACGCCGGCGCTGCTGGGCGGGCCGGGTGACCAGATGCTCAGCTATTTTGTGGCGTTTTTCACCAACACCACCATGAACTGGGGGATGGCGGCGGCGCTGGGGACACAACTGCTGGTGATCGTGGTGCTGCTGTATGTGGTGTATATCCGTGTCACCCGCACCGACGCCGACGCGGCGGCGCGTTAACCGAAGGAGCAAGCGATGAAACCGATGAAGGAAATGAGACAACAGGGTTC
Organism: Dickeya sp. Secpp 1600; assembly: GCF_003049805.1. NCBI lineage: Bacteria > Pseudomonadati > Pseudomonadota > Gammaproteobacteria > Enterobacterales > Pectobacteriaceae > Dickeya > Dickeya sp. Secpp 1600. The sequence continues at coordinate 2,832,900 of NZ_CP023484.1, read as the reverse complement.
GCAGCTGCTGCGGGTGTGGAATGGCTTCTTCAATTTTTACGGTGCGGCGATGCTGCTGTTTCTGATCGTGCCGGTGTTGGTGATCGTGCCGCTGTCGTTCAACGCCGGGTCGTTCCTCAGCTACCCGCTGGCGGGCTTTTCCCTGCGCTGGTACCGGGAGTTCTTCCACTCCAGCGAATGGCTTAGCGCGCTCGGTAACAGCCTGTTGATTGCGCCGCTGGCGACGGTGCTGGCAACCGTACTGGGCGTGCTGGCGTCGGTGGGGCTGGTGCGCGGCGAGTTTCGCGGCAAGTCGCTGGTGATGGCGGTGTTGATTTCGCCGATGATTGCGCCGGTGGTGATCGTGGCGGTAGGGATGTTCTTCTTTTTCGCCAAGCTGTCATTGCTGAACAGCTATATTGGCCTGGTGCTGGCCCATGCGGTACTGGGCGTGCCGTTTGTGGTGATCACCGTGACCGCGGTGCTGAAAAATTACGATCAGAACCTGACCCGCGCCGCCGCCAGTCTGGGCGCGCCGCCGTTGCTGGCGTTTCGTAAGGTGACGCTGCCGTTGATCGCCCCCGGCGTATTCTCCGGCGCATTGTTCGCGTTCGCCACCTCGTTTGATGAAGTGATCGTCACGCTGTTTCTCGCCAGCCCGCGCCAGCGCACGCTGCCGTTGCAGATGTTCGCCGGGATCCGCGAAAACCTCGATCCGACCATCGCCGCCGCCGCGACCATGATGGTGGCCGCCGCGCTGGTGTTGCTGGTGGTGATGGAGGTGCTACGCCGTCGTGCGGAGAAACTACGCGGCGGGCGTTGATTCCGACGGTGGGTTGATGTCAGTAGCAATATCTATGAAGCGCCCTTGCCGGAATTGGCAGGGGCGTTGTTGTTTGTTATAGCGGCGGTGCGATTGCATTAATCTACTGGCGTTGTTTCTGATTCAATGCGGCGCAAAATAATCCATCCGGTAATTTTCCCTCTGTTGAATATTTATTCCTTTGGATATTAATCCTGCTGTTATTAAAAATAATAACAATAAAAATCATGCAATTAATGTTTTTAACGCAATTGTGAATGCAGGCGGCTTGCATTGTTGATTTATTACGTCATTCTTAAAGAACTCTCTGTGTTTTCCATAATTTTATAATGCGCCATGATGGCGATATTTTTTGTGCTTTATTTTTCATTCCTTGAAAAACGGATTTGTTGTTTTTATAAAACCAATCATGTCTGGGCGAGGGTTAATATGAAAAAGTACATTATCGTATCAATGATGGTGCTGTCGGGCTGTGCAGTAAAACCGGAAGTGTCGTATCAAATCATTCAGGGGGACAAGCCTGCAGGCGAAAAACTGCTGGATAAAAAGATATCCGATAGCTTTTATCTGGCATCATCTTCTGTGATTTTTGAGCCTGAATATGAAAAAAAATCCAATGGCGAAAATGGCGCTTTAAAATATAAGGTCACTGTTTTAAATCATGATTACAAGAAATTTAAAGTGGGTATTTCTCCTAAAGAAAGTCTGTTCACCAAAACAAACATTAGTATGTCCAAAATTGAAAATACAGACAGAGTGAAAGACATTGGAGTTGATACAGAGGATAACAGAGAAAAGGCTGTTAAAGAGTTTGGTGCATTGGCGATTGCAGTGACTAAATTTATACCAATACCTCTCTCTTCTACGAATAATAATAAAACCGTTCAGACTAAAATAGTCGAAACCAAAACAGTAGACATTGACGACAAGATATTAAATGAGAATGGAACATCCATTGATTTATCTGATGGTTATAGTGCAGAAATAGCATTGGGGAGTGTGCCCGTCGATGCCATTTCTGCCGACTGGGTTGTGCCATCATTGCCGGAGAACCTGGATAAGATTAAGCACCATTTTATCTACGCCTCCTGTAGAGACGCCGTCATTAAGGTAAAAAAGGCAGGGGCAGTTGAAGAGACTGTTTATGTCAGAGTGAATGACCCAAGATATTTGCAGGCGGTGGCTTTACCGGTGAAAGGGAAAGTGACCACCCATTCTCAGTGTGGCGTGTCGGTTGTTACCGAAAAGAATAGCCAGTCAACGGATACCGCCGTCTTAACCGCGTTGCTGAATGAAATGAAAAACGTTAAAGACGCAGTGGCGAAAAAGTAATGCCATTACCTGCCGGGTTGCTGCCGGATATGACTTATGGTTGCAATATCTAGACATATTATGGTCGCGGTATTGGCCGCGACCACCATGAAATGCCGCCTAATCAGAACCGGAACGTGGCGGTCGCGGTAACGCGACGTTCGCTGCCCCAGTAGCAGGCGTAATCGGTATAACAGCTGGCCACGTACTGGCGATTCAGCAGGTTATCGACATTGACGGCCAGGCTGGAGCCGGGCATACCGAACGCCGCCAGATCGTATTTCACCATCGCATCCAGCAATCCGTAAGGCGCCACCTTAAAGGTATTGTTCGCATCGCCGTAGGAACTGCCGACGTAGCGCACGCCGGAACCGATGGTCAGCCCGCTGAGCGTGGAATGGTTAAAGGTGTAATCCGCCCACAGCGAGGCCTGATTGTTGGGAATCTGATACGGGCGTTTACCTTGCAGATCGGTGTCGTGGGTATATTTGGCATTAACATGCGAATACGCCGCCGTCACGTTGATGTTCTGCGTCAGCGCGCTCTTGGCCTCCAGCTCCAGCCCGCGCACCGTGATTTCACCGCTCTGGACACTGAAGTTGGTGTTGTCGGGATCGGTAGTCAGGTTGTTGCTCTTGGTCAGCGAATAGACCGCCGCCGTCAGCACCAGCGGGCGATCCTTCGGTACGTATTTCACCCCGGCTTCATACTGCTTGCCGAGCGACGGTTTGAAGGTCTGGCCGCTGGCGCTGGCGCCCGATGTCGGTTCAAAGGATTCGCTGTAACTGAAATACGGCGTGATGCCGTTGTCAAACAGGTAGTTCACCCCGCCTCGCCAGGTAAATTGCCCCTGACTGTTCGAGTCGGTGGTCCCGGCGGTGCGATTCTGCGCCGAGGTTTTCGCCCGGTCGTAACGCCCGCCCAGCGTCACCAGCCACTGATTCCACTGTGCCTGATCCTGCACATAAACCCCGGTCTGCTCCTGACGATTCAGGTAGTTCCAGGGCGACAGCGAATCCGCTGGAATGCTATCGTCGCCGTAAGCCGGATTCAGCAGGTTCAGCGATGATGCCGAGCCAAAGTACTCGTCGATATCGTTACGCATCCGCATGTAATCCACGCCAAACAGCATCGTATGACTGACATCGGCGGTTGAAAACGTCGCCTGCGCCTGATTATCGACAGTAAGGCTGTTCAGACGCTCGTGAGAGATAACGGATGCGCGATCCATGACATACGGCAGCGAGGCGGAAATGCCCGAACCATAGATGCCGCGGTACTGCGTTTCCAACTGCATATAACGCAGGTTCTGCCGCACGGTCCAGGTGTCGTTAAACGCATGTTCGGCGCTGTATCCCACCATCTTTTGGTTACGCGCCATCTTGTTGCTGGCTTCGCCATCGTTAAACGACGTGGACAGCTTATGCGGATTGCCGTTGCTGTCGAGGAACGGGTTAACCGTGCCCTGACGCGGCAGCCAGCCGTAGAAACCGGCATACGGGTCGTTCTGGAAATGGGTCAGCAGCGTAAAGCGGGTATTTTCATCCGGCTGCCAGCTAAATGATGGAGCGATGGCATAACGTTTCTCTTTAGCGAAATCCTGCTGGGTATCGCTGCTTTTCGCCACGCCGGTCAGGCGGTAGGTATACACGCCTTGATCATCGATCGCGCCGCCGAAATCGAAACCGGTCTGGAACAGGTTATCGGTTCCCATCTTGAACTGGACTTCGCGGATGGTTTCAGCCGTCGGCCGCTTGCTGACCAGCGCCACCAGGCCGCCCGGGCTGCTTTTGCCGTACAACACCGACACCGGTCCGCGCAGTACTTCCACCCGTTCCAGCATGTAAGGATCCAGCGACGCTTCCGAATAGTTGTCGCCCTGCAATTTCAGACCGTCGAGGTACTGGTTGGTGTTGACCGCGGTGAAACCACGCAGGTTAACCACGTCATAGGTGTTTGAGCTGCCGCGGTTGCCGGCAAAAACCCCCGGCGTATAGTTCAGCGCGTCTTTGACGCTGACCACCTGACGCGTTTGCATCTCCTCACTGGTCACGACGGACACCGACTGAGGATTTTTTTCAATCGACGTGTCGGTTTTGGTGCCGGTGGCGCTGCGTTTGGCGGCAATCGTCGGTGCGGCGCCCCACGCATTTTCCGGCGCGGCCGCCGTTGAGGCGTCAACGTTGATGGTGTCGTCCGCATAGGCCGTTACCGATGCCGTACCCGCCAGAGCGGCGGAAATCAGCAGCGCCAGCGCGCGTTTGTGGGCATGCGAAGGGGAGACCTGGCCGAAGCCTGCGCCTTGTATTGTTATCATTACGATTTCCCTGACTATTTTTAATTAAAAACAAAAGAAAATGACAATGATTATCATAATCAATAACGATAATACTGTCAGAGAAAGAATTCGTAACCTGATGTGTACGAATGTATAGATAAGGTAAAGCTAAGAGGCTTACCTGAAACAGACGGTGTCACAGGCCGGGACGGCGAGGTGGCTAACCCCGCGTTACCCGCCCGCGCGCCGGGGCGGGTAATACGTGCGGCATAAGGGCTGATTTATCGCACATCGGCAAAGCGGATAGGCAGCTGTTTGTCGATAAACGGCGCGAGTTTATCCGCCGGGATCGCCGGTTCCACCACCAGGGTGGTGATGTCTTCGCAGGGGATGACATGGTAGCGGGCGATCGCCGGGAGCTTGTCCGACGTCATCGCCACCACAATCTCGTTGCTCTTGCGCGCCGCCGCCTGCTTGAACTCCGCGTCTTCGTAGTCAAACACGGTCAGCCCTTCGGCGGCGTCCAGCGCGCAGCCGCCCAGAAAGCAGAGGTCGAAATAGATGTTCTCCAGCTGTTTTTGCGGTGTGATGCCAAGCGCGCCGCCGGTGCGCGGTTGTACCCGTCCACCGAGCATGATCACCTCCGCATGGGGTGATTTCATCATTTCCAGCGCGATAGCGGGGGAGTTGGTGACCACGGTCACGGATAACGAGGCCGGAATCGCCCGGGCGATAGCCAGATTGGTGGAGCCGGAATCGATAAACACGCATTGACCCGCCTGAACCAGCGCCGCGCAGGACTGACCCAGCCGATCTTTGGCCTCGCTGTCGGCAGCGGCGCGGGTGATGAAATGACCGTCAGCGGGAGCCAGGCTGACGGCGCCGCCATAGACCCGCTTACACACGCCTTCGCGCGCCAGTTCCTGCAAGTCGCGCCGTATGGTGTGTTCCGATACCTGCAATTCCTGCGACAGCAATGTACATACCACCCGGCCTTCCTGGTGCAGCCGATCCCGGATCAGGGATTGTCGCTGCTCAGGAAAAGATGCATAATCGAGCATAACCAATCCTTATAGATAAATAAATCGAGCGTAACGAGCAGAATCAATCATCGTGACGCGCTTTGTCAATCCAATATTGTTGATGTGCATGCTATCGCAAGAGGTGAATACCATGAGTCAGCCACTGCCGGATATGGCGTTTTTTCATACGTTGGCCGAAGCGGCCAGCCAGCAAACCCTGCCACGTTTTCGCTCACACCAGAATCTGCATGTCGGCAGCAAACCCAAAGAGGGATTTCGCTTCGATCCGGTGACGGATGCCGATCGGGAAGCGGAACGGGCGATTCGGGCATTGATTACCGAACACTATCCGGAACACGCGATTTTGGGCGAGGAATTCGGCGCGACCGGCAGCGGCGACATTCAGTGGATTCTGGACCCGGTCGACGGCACCCGGCCGTTTTTGTGCGGACTGCCGGTATGGGGCACGCTGATCGGGTTGTTATATCAGGGGCGCGCCGTGATGGGCATGATGAGCCAGCCGTTCACCGGCGAGGCGTTTTGGGCCGATGGGCGGCATGCCTGGTATCGCGGTCCACAGGGGGACGAACGCCGGCTTGCGACACGCAAGAATGTCCCGCTCGGTCAGGCCATTCTGCATACCACCTCGCCGGAACCGATTGAACGTCATCCACAGATTCGCTTCGCCGAACTGACCGGGCGCACGCTGATGACCCGTTACGGCGGCGAATGCTACGCGATGGCGATGCTGGCCGCCGGGCACATCGATATCTGCCTGGAGTATGCGCTGCAACCTTATGACATTGCGGCTTTTATCCCGATTGTGGAGCAGGCGGGCGGCGTGGTGACCACGCTACAGGGCGAACGGCCGGAAGCCGGCGGGCAAATTCTGGCGACGGGGTGCCCGCGGTTGCATGAAGACGTGCTGCAAGTCCTTAATGGATAGTTTACTGAATAGCCTAATGGATAGTTGATATGCGGCGCGCGCCGCGGCGGTTATTGGTCAATACCTTTCACACGAGACAGTATCGTTTATGCCACAGTTAACGGATTCCCTGAAAAATTCCCCTTTGTCGGGCCGCGTCATCGACGAACCCGGACGGCGCGAACAACGGGCGACGCGCGTCATGTTTTTTCTGGCCGGGTTCGCCACCGCCGTCTGGGCGGCGCTGGTGCCCTTTGCCAAGCTGAATACCGCTGTCGATGACGGTACGCTCGGCCTGCTGTTGCTGTGTCTGGGCGGCGGCGCGCTGGTGGCGATGCCGGTCACGGGGATGCTGACCACTCGCTTTGGCTGCCGTAAGGTTATCGCGCTGGCGGTGTTGCTGTTTAGCCTGACGCTGCCGTGGCTGGCGGTGATTCCGGATACTCTGTGGCTGGCGATCGCGCTGCTGGTATTCGGCGTCGGGGTCGGCACCACCGACTGCGCCATGAACGTGCAGGCGATTCTGGTGGAAAAGGCGGCGGGCAAAGCCATGATGTCGGGGTTTCACGGGTTTTACAGCATTGGCGGCATCGTTGGCGCCGGGGCGATGAGCGGCATGATGTCGCTGGGGCTGTCGCCGCTGGCGGCCAGCCTGCTTAGCGTACTGGCGGCGCTCTTGTTATTGCTGACGCATCTGTCCGGCCTGCTAACGTACGCCAATCCGCCGGAAGGCCCGGCGTTCGCCATTCCCCGCGGCGCGGTGCTGGTGCTGGGCCTCATCTGTTTTGCCGTGTTCCTGGCCGAAGGCACGGTGTTGGACTGGAGCGCGGTCTTTCTGACCGAGCATCGCGGGATGCCGGACGCGCAAGGGGCGCTCGGTTTTGCGTGTTTTGCCGCCGCCATGACGCTCGGTCGCCTGACCGGGGACCGGGTGGTGACGAAACTGGGGCCGCAACCCGTGGTGATGCTGGGGGCGTCGATGGCGGTCGCCGGTCTGATGCTGGCGGTGTGGGTGCCGTTCTGGCCGGTGGCGCTGCTGGGGTATGCGCTGATCGGGCTGGGGTGCTCCAATATCGTGCCGATCATGTTCTCCGCCATTGGCCGTCAGACCAGTATGCCGCAGGCGGCTGCGGTGCCGGCGGTGACGACGCTGGGCTATCTCGGGGTATTGGCCGGACCGGCGAGTATCGGGTTTATCGCCCATCACAGCAGCCTGTCGGCCGCGTTTCTGGTGGTGGCGGCGTTGCTGGCGCTGGTTGGGCTGAGCGCCAAAGCAGTGAAGGTCTAATCGTTCGGACACATGACGGAGAAAAGTGATGATTAAGCTGATTATTACCGATCTGGACGGCACGTTTCTCAACCGCCACGGCGAGTTCAATCAGGCGTTGTTTGCCGAGGTCAGGGCGCTAATGCAACGCAAGCAGGTACAGTTTGCGCCCTGTACCGGCAAGCAGTGCGACCGGGTTGAAGAACTGTTCGGCGCGCCGGCGGCGGATTTCTGGATTCTGGGCGACAGCGCCACCCGTATCCGGCACCGGGGCGAGTACGTCTATCAGTCGCTGATCGACAATGCGCTCGGCCGGCAGATGATCGCCACGCTGGACGCGGTGAATCAGGAACATGTGATCATCGCCTGTACCCCCGATGGCGCGGTGCTGAAAGATTCGCTGGCGCCGGCGATGATCGAGAAAGTGAAAAAATCCTACGCTACCGTCCGGCTGGTGGCGGATTTCAACGCTGTGCGGGATGATTTTGTCAAAATCTCCCTGTTCGATGAAAAAGGGCGTTGCCATCAGACCCGCACCCATCTGGCGCCCTATGACGATCGCGCTTATATCGTGGTGTCCGAAGCGGCCTGGATTGATATCGCCGATGTCGGGGTGCACAAAGGCAGCACGGTGGCCCGATTGCAGAACATGTTGCAGGTAATGCCGGAAGAAACCGCGGTCTTCGGCGACGGGTTAAACGACATTGAGCTGATGCGTTGCGGCGACTACAGTTTCGCCATGCGCAATGCGTTTGAGGAAACCAAGGCCGCCGCCCGCTTTATTACCGGTTCTAACGACGACGACGCGGTGATGCACACCATCATCCGGCTGCTGAATTTGCAGCCGGACGCAGTGTAGCCGGGGTCAGGCGTAGCCCTGACGGATGCGTCGCCGGAAGGCGTCCGGCGACAGGGTATCCAGCGCCAGCGCGGGCAGGATGTTATTCTGTCGGCGCAGGTCCTGTCCCCAGATGGCGCTGGCGACATGGATGGCGGCGGTGTGCAACGGCAGCGGCAGCCCCGCGTAACGAGCGATAGTCTCGGCAAACACCAGTCCGTACGGGGTATCCTCCAGAATAAACCGGGTGTCCAGCGTTTGCGGTCCCGCCGGGCCGCCGCGTCGGCGGTGCAGTTCGGCGGCGATATCCGCCAGTTCTTGCTGCGGCAGGTCGAATGACTGCCGGAAGTGTTCCTCAATGCTGTGCAGCGACAGATCGAACGCCGCCGCCAACTGCTGCCGTTCCCTCTCCAGCGCGCCAATCAACCGCGCCACGCCGTCGGTCAGGTAGTGATACTGCGGCCAGCTTTCATGGCGCTCAATGCGGGTCACATTACATAGCGCCAGCCCGAGGTGGGCAATCGGGTTGATATTGATGAGCGATGTCGCCAGGACGTCGGATTGCGCCCGGAAGCGCGCGCCGAAAAGCCCGGCGCACAGCGCGATGCTCTGCGCGTTATGCGTGACTGGCACAGTGGCGACATCCACGAACTGACGGGCCGCCATGAGGGCGACGGAGTGACCGTCCGGCTGGCGTCGGGCGGTCAGCAGCGTGGTACCCCAGGTGATGATCGGCAGCGTAAGGCCGCGCGCTGCCAGCCGATCCGCCAGATACAGCGCGCTGAGCGAGCAGGCGCTGTTGATGATAACCGACTGGCCCGGTTGCAGATGGGGCGCCAGCGCGTCCATCACCGCCCGGTGACCATAGCCGGGTACGCACAGCAGGACGGCCTGCGCGTCCGCCACCGCTTTTGCGATATCCGGCGTGATCGTCAGCCGGTACTGCCCGGCGAGGACCCCGGAACAGGTCAGCAGACCTCCCGCTTGCTGCAACGCCAGCAGTTCGTCCGCCACTGCCGACCACAGCACCGGCGTATGCCCGGCGTGCGCCAGCCAGCCCGCGCTGGCCAGGCCGATATTGCCGGCTCCCAGAATAGCGACTTTCATAATTGAGTCCTTACAACGAATCGGATTTCGTCCGGGTTATCTTTGCTCTGGTTATATTTGCGATAGCGTATTCCGCCCGGCGGGCATGAATTATTCCCCTCGGTGGATGAAAATAACGGAATGCTGCTCCAGCACCGCCCGGCAGGCGCGGTCAGATAGCGCGATGCCTGAAACAAGCGCGCACGAAGCCCGTCCCGCCAGAGGCGGTAATTTATCTTCGCCGGTAGCCGACGGTGTTTTTATGCTTTACGCGCATGATTCATTCATTAATTGCTGATGAATGAACATGGCGGAAATATATTTTTTTGCGCAATAAATCCGGATAAGCGATTTTTAATTCCGGTGATGATTATCGCTATATCCCAGAATCTACGCAGCAGCGCTTCATCCTGACGGTCGCCCCGCGTGCCTCGATTCCTGGCTGCCTAGTTATTCAGCGTGGTCATGATGCGGTGATGATCGTCTGAATGAAACAGGGTAAACGCCGGTAAGCGTTCCCGGGCGCTGGCCTCCAGCGCGTCGATCAGTTGCAGCACCGGCGTTCTTGGCGTCCGGGACTGCGGCGTCACCACGCCGAAGTGGTAGGGAATGTCCGTATCCAGTTCCCGAATCGCCAGCCCGTCCAGCGGCAGGCCGTAGGCCGTCACCGGTTCGGTAATCGCCGCGCCCAATCCGGCGCGCACGCAGGACAGAATGGTGGCGGAAGAATTGGTTTCGATCACGTACCGGGGTTTGATGCCCGCTTTTTTTAGCACCTGCTCAAAGCGGTTGCGCAGCCGGTACGGGTTGTACAGCGTAATTAGCCGACGGCTGGCCAGCGCCTGCAACGTCACCACCGGCGCCTGCGCCAGCGGATCGCTATCGTTTAGCACTACCACGCAGCGGGACTGGCCGATCCAGTGGCGATTCACATTCTGATGCTCCAGCGGCAGGCTGCTGATGGCCAGATCGGCATGTCCTGCAATCACCGCCTGCAGCGTCTGCTCGGCGGACTGGCTGAGCAACTGTAACGGCGCGGTCAGCGTCAGCCGCGACAGCGCCTGCGGCAACAGGCCGACCGCCATCGCCGGCGTGGCGGCCACCACCAGCGGTTTCTCTTCGTCGTCGGCGATCTCCCGTACCCGCACCTGCACCTGCCGCAGCGAGATCAGCGCATGCTCTACCGATTCGTGCAACTGATACGCCTGCTCGGTCGGGGTAATGCGCGGCCCGTTGCGCTGGAACAGCGGGTAACCGATTTTGCTTTCGAACTCCTGAATCAGACGGGTCACGGCAGGCTGGGAACGATGCAGCAGCCTGGCCGCCGCGGTAATGCTGCCTGCGGAAATCACCGTGGCGAAGGCTTCCAACTGGCGTAAATCCAGATCGTCCAGCAGGGTGGTATGGGTCATGGCGCCGTCTTCCGTCCGTTGTGGTTTTTTCACAGGATCTCCCGCATAGCTCGTTGACGCACTCCGTGTCTTCCCGACGGGAAAACGCGGCGGGATTATCACCAACGCGCGGTCTGTCCGTCGTGAGCCTGGTCAATTTTGGCGACAGGATGCGGCATTTTCCCGGTGATGTATATGCAATTTTCCTCATAACCTCAGTGTTTTTTATCATTAATAAAACAAATCAAAGCGCGTTAATAATGTGAAAAAAACATATTAAGCGGATGTCCGTCCGCTGGCATGACCGAACACAGGAGCAGGATTCATGGCGTCACAACAAGAGGGCGGGCTGCCCGCGCTGGAAGCCCGATTGAAAGAGGAACTGCAATGGCTGGAATTGCCCGCCCGGTCCTGGGTGCCGCCGCGACAGACGGAGGATGGGCAACCGGTGCTGGATGTGGCGATTCTGGGGGCTGGCATGTGCGGATTGGCCGCCGCTGCGGCGTTGCGGCTGGCGGGGGTGGATAATGTGCGCTGCTTTGACCGGGCGCCCGCCGGGCGTGAAGGACCGTGGAAAACCTACGCGCGCATGGAAACGCTGCGATCGCCGAAGCAGTTGACCGGCCCGGCGCTGGGGTTGGCGTCGCTGACGTTTCGCGCCTGGTATCAGGCGCAGTTCGGCGCCGACGCCTGGGCGGAGCTGGATAAGATCCCCCGCACCCAGTGGATGGATTATCTGGTCTGGTACCGGCGGGCGTTGGATTTGCCGGTGCAGAACGACACCGAGATCACCCGTATTTTGCCGGGCGTGGACGGGCTGCTGGCGCTGGAAACCCGCCATCTGACCACCGGCGAGGTGCGGCGCCGCTACGCACGCCGGGTGGTGGTGGCGAGCGGGCGTGACGGGCTGGGCGGGCCGTATGTGCCGGCCATCGCCGATACGCTGGATCGGCGCTACTGGGCGCACACCTCCGACGACATCGACTTTGACGCCCTGCGCGGTAAACGTGTGGCGGTGATCGGTGCGGGCGCGTCGGCGATGGACAATGCCGCCGAAGCGTTGGAGCGTGGGGCAGGCGAAGCGCATCTGTTTTTCCGACGGCAGGATATTCCGCGCATCAACAAATTTACCGGCATTTCCAGTCAGGGGGTGGTGCAGGGGTTTCTGGGGCTCAGCGACGACTGGAAGTGGCAATTTCTGCACACCACGTTGGCGGCCCAGACGCCGCCGCCGCGGGATTCCACCCTGCGGGTGTCGCGCCATGCCAACGCCTTTTTCCATGCCGGCAGCCCGGTCGAGGCGTTGAGCGCGACGGATGGCGCGGTGCGCCTGACCACGCCCAAAGGCGACTGGTCGGTTGATTTCGTGATTTTCGCCACCGGTTTTCAGGTGGATTTGCCGCAGCGTAGCGAACTGGCGTACTTCGTTCCGGCCATCAAACAGTGGCGCGATGTGTTTACGCCCGCGGCGGGTCTGGAAAACGCGGAGCTGGCGGCGGCGCCCTATCTGGGGCCGGCGTTCGAATTTCAGACCAAAACGCCGGAACAAAGCCCGCTGCTGGCGCGGATCCACTGTTTCAATTACCCCTCGACCCTTACCCACGGCAAGCTGTCCGGCGATATTCCGGCGGTGAGCGACGGCGCTCGCCGGCTGACGCAGGGCATCATCCGCAGCCTGTTCGTGGAGGATCGTGAACAACACTACGCCGACCTGCTGGCGTTTGAGACGCCGGAGTTGCTGGGCGACGAATGGCGCGACGTCGACGAGGTGCGGCATGGCTGAAATTGTCGTCAACGGCGCCTCGCTGGTGTACGCGCAGGCGGGAGAATCACATCCGCAAGCCGTCATTATCCTGCATGGCGGCCGCGGCATCGGCGATCACCGCGGTGACTTTCAGGCGTTTCTGCCGCTGGCGGATCGCTACCATCTCATTGCCTACGATCAGCGCGGCTGCGGGCGGTCGAGCCTGACGCCGCCGTTTACCTTCGACCAGTTGGTGGACGATCTGGACGCGGTGCGCCGACAGCTGGCCGGCGACAAGCCGGTTATCGTGCTCGGCGGTTCCTTCGGCGGGATGATCGCCCTGAGCTACGCGCTGAAATATCCGCAGGGGCTGTCGCATCTGATTCTGCGCGGCACCGCCCCCAGCCATCACCACGAGGCGCAAGCCGTCGCCAACTTCAAAGCGCGGTTGCACAAGGCGCCCAGCGCGTCGCTGGCTATGATCGACAAACTGTTTTCCGACCGCGTGACGGATGACGTCGAACTGCGCCTGATCTGGCTGGCGTTGCAGCCGCTGTATTACGAGCAGTTTGACGCCGACGCCGCGCTGGAGCGCACTCGCACGCTGTCGCTGCACGCCGCAACCCACAACGCATTGTTCGCCGACAAAGCCTATGACCTGCGGCACCGTCTGGCGGATATTCAGACGCCGACGCTGGTGGTGGTGGGCGGCGAAGACTGGATCTGCCCGCCGGAGCAATCCCGGCTGATCGCCGAAGGCATTCCGGGGGCGCGCTATCTGGAGATCGCCGGCGCCAACCATCCGGTGCATATCGAGCAGAACGCCCGCGTTCTGGCTGCGATCCGCGCCTTCCTGTCGCCGCAGGAGGTGTGATGGCGCGCTTTATTCTGGTTCGCCTATCGGAAGCGCTGATCGCCGTCTGGGGCGTGGTGACGCTGGTGTTTTTCGTCACCCGCGTACTGGGGGACCCCACCGTACTGCTGTTGCCGGTAGGGGCCGGGCAGGCGGAGCTGGACGCCATGCGGCATGCGTTGGGGCTGGACCGCCCCTTATACCAGCAGTACGCCCATACGCTGTGGGCCATGCTGCACGGGGATTTCGGCATCTCTTTTCAGTACATGCAGCCGGCGTTTGACGTGGTGCTGCGGCATATGCCCGCCACCGTGACGCTGGCGCTGACGGCGCTGCTGTTCGGGGTGCTGCTGGGCGCGGCGGCGGGCGCGGTCGCCGCCCTGATGCGCGGCACGTTGCTGGAGCTGTTGGTGATGGTGGCGGCGCTGCTGGGGCAGGCGACGCCGGTATTCTGGCTGGGCGTGATGCTGATCCTGCTGTTTGCGGTGCAATTGGGCTGGCTTCCCACCGGCGGCGCGGGCGGCGTGCGCCATGTGGTGCTACCTGCCGCCACGCTGGCGGTCTTCGTCACCGCCTCCATCGCTCGTCTGCTGCGCTCTTCCATGCTTGATGCCCTGCGGGAGGACTATGTGCGCACCGCCCGCGCTAAAGGGCTGTTGCCGCATACGGTGTTTTTCTGGCACGTGGCGCGCAATGCGCTGATCCCGGTGGTCACCATGGTGGGCATTATCGCCGGCGAGCTGCTGGGCGGTTCGGTGGTGACGGAAACGGTGTTTGCCTGGCCCGGGGTCGGACGGCTGATCGTGCAGGCGATTCAGGTGCACGATTTCCCGGTGATCCAGGCCGGCGTGGTGGTGGTCGCCGTGCTGTTCATCGTCATCAATGTGATGGTGGACATGCTGTACGGCGTGCTTGATCCGCGCATTTCCCGACGTCGTTAAGGAGGCGAAGCGATGAAAAGCTTGGTTGTAGCGCTGGGCCGCCACCGCGGCGGTCTGTTTGGTCTGGCGATGATCCTGTTGCTGTTGGCGGCGGCGCTGGCGGCGCCCTGGCTCGGATTGCCGTCGCCCACCCAGTCGAGCCTGCTGCTGCGTATGCAGCCGCCGAGCTGGAGCGGGCTGCTGGCGCCGGGAGCGCATCCATTTGGCACCGATGAGCTGGGGCGCGACGTGCTGTCGCGGCTGCTGTTCGGCAGCCGCGTCACGCTGATGGTGGCGCTGAGCGCGGTTCTGCTGGGCGGCGTCGTCGGCGTGCTGCTGGGCATGCTGGCCGGGTATCACGGCGGGCTAATCGACCGCGTGCTGATGCGACTGGTGGATATTCAACTGGCGTTGCCGCTGATGCTGCTGGCGCTGCTGGTGGTGGCTGCGCTGGGGCCGTCGCTGCAGAACCTGGTGTTGGTGCTGGCGTTGACCAGTTGGATCCGCTTTGCCCGCATTATCCGCGGGCAGACGCTGTCGCTGCGCGAACGGGAGTTCATCCTGTCGGCGCAGGCCATCGGCGCGAGCGGCTGGCGCATTCTGCTGCGCCATATTCTGCCCAATGTGCTGACGCCCGCGCTGGTGGTGGCGACGCTGGAACTGGCGCGCATCATCATCATGGATGCGGCGCTGTCGTTTCTCGGGCTGGGGGTTCAACCGCCCGCCCCAAGCTGGGGGCGGATGCTGGCGGACGGGCGGGTTTATCTGTCCAGCGCCTGGTGGATCGTCACCTTTCCCGGCCTGAGCATTCTGCTCACGGTTTTGAGCGTCAACCTGCTGGGCGATGGGTTGCGCGACTATTTTGACCCGACATTGAGGAACCAACGATGAATTCACCGCTTCATACTTCTGCCGCGTCGCGGCTTCCGGCCCGTATCGAGCGCGTTCGCCGGGCGATGACGGCGCAAGGCGTCGATGTCATGGTGTGCTTCAAGCCGGAGCACAGTTTCTACCTCAGCGGGTTTAACCCGATTATCTATTCCCACCCGGTGATCGCTATTGTCGCCGCCGGGCACGACCCGATCATGCTGGTACACGCGCTGCGCGACGATCACGGGCGCGGCAGCGCCTGGGTGGGCGATGTGCGACTGTATGGCGCCTGGTCGAACAAGGTGACGCTGGGCGCCGACTGGCAGACGGCGTTGGCGGCGATTCTGGGCGATCTCGGTCTGGCGGATAAAACCGTCGGCATCGAAGAGGATTTTCTGTCGTTGCGGCGGGTTCATGAACTGCGGCAGACGCTGCCGCAGGCGAGTTTTACCGACATTTCGGCGCTGCTGGAACATGCCCGCCTGGTCAAGGACGAGGATGAAATCGCCCATGCCCGCATCGCGGCGCGTCTGGCCGACCGGGGGATGGACGCGGCGATTGCGGCGGTCGCCGCCGGCGGCAACGAACGGGAAATCAGCCTGGCATCCACCGTCGCCATGCAACAGCTGTGGGCGCAGGATTATCCGCAGGTGGAAGTGTGCGACTTCGGCTCGCTGGAAGGCGGCGTCCAGAGCGGACTGGCGACCTGGGCGCTGGCGGGGGAACGGCTGTTTTTCAACTGCGACAACCCGACTACGCGTCGGCCGCAGCGTGGCGAAACCGTCGGCATATTTATCTGGAGCATCGCCAACGGCATCCATGCGGAAAACGAGCGCATGGTAGCGCTCGGTCCGCTGGCGGACCCGCAACGGCGGCTGCTGGACACCATTTTGACGATTCGCAGCGAGGTGGATGCGCTGATCCGCCCCGGCACGCCCTATCGGGAGCTGTTTCTGGCGGTGAAATCCCGGCTGACGGCGCAGGGGTACGGCGATTACATTCCCGGCCGCATCGGCCACGGCATCGGGTTGGGCGCGCATGAACACGCCTCGCTGGATCCGCGATCGTCGCTGGTACTGGAGCCGGGCATGCTGATCACCTTTGAACCGAACCTGCGGGTGCCGGGCGTCGGGGGCACCCAGATTTCCGATACCGTCCTGATTACCGACGGGGGGCGCGAATACCTGACGCGCACCGCCGGCGGTTACCTTGAGGTGTAACGCCGTGGCCTTGCTGGAAGTCAAAAATCTGAGTGTGGTGTTTGACGGCGCCGCCGGGCCGGTGCGGGCGGTAAACGATCTTTCCTATACGCTGACGGCCGGCGAAACGCTGGGGATCGTCGGTGAGTCCGGCTCCGGTAAAAGCGTACACGCGTTGGCGATGGTCGGGCTGCTGGCGTCGGCGGGACGGGTGACCGGCGGTGAAGTCTGGTTCGACGGACGCGACCTGCTGCGGCTTTCGCGGCGAGAGCGGCGCGCGGTATGGGGCCGGGAGATCGGTTTTGTGTTTCAGGACCCGATGACCTCGCTCAATCCGGTACTGACCATTGAGCGTCAGGTGGCGGAGCCGTTGCGGCGCCATCTGGGATTGTCGGCGCGCGCGGCGCGGGAGCAGGTGGTCGAGCTGCTGGATCGGGTGGGGATCGCCAATCCGCGTCAGCGGTTGAGCCAGTACCCGCACGAGTTTTCCGGCGGTATGCGCCAGCGGGTAATGATCGCCATCGGCATCGCCTGCCGTCCGAAGCTATTGATCGCCGACGAAGCCACCACCGCGCTGGATGTCACCGTCCAGGCGCAGATTCTGGCGCTGGTGCGCGACCTGAAACGTCAGATCGGCACCACCGTCATCTGGATTACCCACGACATGGGCGTGGTGGCCGGGCTGGCGGATACCGTACAGGTGATGTACGGCGGCCGCATCATGGAACGCGGCCCGGTGGAGGCCATTTTCGACGCGCCGCGCAGCGCCTATACCTGGGGGCTGCTGAAATCGCTGCCGACCACCGCCCGGCGCGGCGGCGGACGGTTGTATCAGATCCCCGGCAATCCGCCGGACCCGGCCCGGCTGCCGCCGGGCGATCCGTTCGCGCCCCGCAATCCGTTCGCCACCGAGCGCTGCTTGCGCGAGGTGCCGCCGCTGCGGCAGGTCGCCGACGGTGCGCCCGGCCATCAGGTGGCGGCCTGGTACGATTTGCCCGCGCTGCTGGCGGCGCAGGGAGGGGCGGCATGACTCATGGGAACCTCAACCCGTCGCCGCTGCTGCGCGTCGAGCGGTTACAGAAAACCTACCGCCCGGCGGCGGGCTGGCTCCATGCCGGCGAGACGCCGCACAAGGCGGTGGACGACCTCAGCTTCGATATTTGGCCGGGGGAAACGCTGGGGCTGGTGGGGGAGTCCGGTTCGGGTAAAAGCACCACCGGGCGTCTGGTGCTGCAACTGGAACGGCCCGACAGCGGCGAGATTCTCTTTGACGGCCAGCGCCTGAACGGGCTCTCGCCGCGGCAGCTCAAGCCCTATCGGCGCGATATGCAGGTCATTTTTCAGGATCCCTATTCCGCGCTCAACCCGCGTATGACCGTCGGCGACGTCGTGGCGGAGCCGCTGGTGGTGCACCGGCTGGAAACCGGCGCGCAGGCGCGGCGCGAACGGGTGGCGGAGCTGTTCCGGCAGGTGGGGCTATCGCCGGATTTCATGCGGCGGTATCCGCACGAGTTTTCCGGTGGCCAGCGTCAGCGGGTCTGCATTGCCCGGGCGATTGCGTTGCACCCGCGCTTTATCGTTGCCGACGAGCCCATTACCGCGCTGGATGTGTCGATTCAGGCACAGATCGTCAACCTGTTTCAGGATTTGCAGGAGCAGTTGGGCCTGACCTACCTGTTCATCGCACACGATCTGGCGATGGTGCGCTACCTGTGTCACCGGGTAGCGGTCATGCTGCGCGGGCGAATCGTGGAGATGGGGCCGACGGAAGCCCTGTTTTCGCACCCGCGCCACCCTTATACCCAGGCGCTGCTGTCCGCCATTCCGGTGCCCGATCCGCGTATTGAGCGGCAACGGCAGCCGCTGAGCGTGGATATCGCCGCCTGCCTGCCGGCTACGCCGATGCAATGGCGGGAAGTGGCGCCGCAGCACTTTGTTCTACAACCACAATGACCTACAGCCACCATGACCTACAACCACAATAAATCATTTTTCAACCAGGGGAGTTGCATGAAGAGAACCGTAATACCGTCCGGGGCGGCCGTCGCCATCGCCGCGGCGTTGATGTTTTCCGCCGTCGCCGGGGCGCAGACCGCCCGTATCGCGCTCGGCACCACCGTCAATACGCTGGACCCGCACATGACCGCGTCTGTGGGTACTGACCTGAGCGTACTCAGCCATATTTATCCGGCGCTGGTGCTACGCGGGCCGGATCTGAAACTGCAACCGGAGCTGGCGACGTCGTGGCAGGCGGTGAACGATACTACCTGGCGCTTCACGTTGCGTTCGGGGGCGAAATTCGCCGACGGCGAACCGCTGGACGCACAAGCGGTAAAGTGGAATCTGGATCGGGTGCGCGACCCGAAGGTCAACGCCCGCATCAAAGCCTGGTTTACGCAGGTTTCTGACGTCAAAGTGATTTCCCCCACCGAGCTGGAGGTGGTCACCGCGTCGCCTTATCCCGGTTTTGTCGATCAGATCTCCATGTTCCTGCTGTTGCCGCCGAAGTGGGCCGACAGCCATAACCCGGCGACGGAAACCCTGTCCGGCGGCCGCTATGTGCTGACGGAAAATGTGCCGGGAGATCACCTGACGCTGAAGGCCAACCCGGACTTTTTCGGCGCCAAGCCAGCGTTCGATACCGTCGAGTTTCGTATTATTCCGGAGTCGGCCAGCCGCATCGCCGCGTTGCTGGCCGGCGAGGTGTCGCTGATTACCGGCATCCCGACGGCGGAGCTGGCGCGCATCAACCAGAGCGGCAAAGCGGAGGCCGGCTCGGTGCCGTCGATGCGCAGCGTGATGATCAAGTTCAATACCGAGCAGGCGCCGCTGGATAACAAGACGGTGCGGCAGGCGCTCAACTACGCGGTGGACAAAAACGCGATTTCCCAGGTGCTGTTCGACGGTCAGGCGCCGGTATCCCAGTGTCAGGTGCTGACGCCGTCCTATTTCGGTTACAACCCGGCTCTCAAGGCGTATGACTACAACCCGGACAAGGCGCGCCAACTGCTGAAGCAGTCCGGTGCCGACCTGTCCCGGAGTATTACGCTGGACGTGCCTTCCGGCACCTACCTGCAGGGCAATGAAGTCGCGCAGGTGGTGGCGGCGCAGTTGGGCGAGGTCGGGCTGAAGGTGAACATCAATCAGCTTGAGTTCAGCAGCTACATGAACAAATACCTGAAAACCCGCGAACTGGCCCCGACGTCGCTGCTGGCGCAGGCCTGGCCGACGCTGGACGCCGATGGCCTGCTGACGCTATTTGCGCCGGGCAACAACTATGCGTACTGGAACCACGCCGGATTCGGTCAGGCGCTGGCGGACGGGCGCGCGGGCATCGACCCGGCGAAGCGGCTGGCGGCCTACCGCCAGGCGACGGAAATCATGTGCGATGAAGCGCCGGTGATCTTCCTGTATGCCCAGCCAGCCACCTACGGCGTGGCGAAAAACGTCCACTGGGCTAAACGCGGCGATGACTGGGTGCGCGCTTTTGACCTGACGCCGGCGCAATAAAACATCGAAAAAAGACATCGAAAACATCGTGCCGACCCGGCCGGTATCCATGCGGCACGCGATTGCCGTGCCGTAGCGAGAAAGGCCACCCGATTGGCTGATAACAGGAAGGAAGCATGAATAACCACAATCAGGATGCGGTGGACCGTCTCGCCGGTCTGGACCCGCAGGGCGAGCTGTCTGCTCTGCGTCGGCGGCGCCCGGAGTGGGTCGTCGGCATTGCCGACTGCCGCCAAAGCGTGCTGACGCCCGCCGACGAACGGCAACTGCCCGCCGCACTGCGGGTCGCACTGGCGATGCGTATGGCGATGCGGCTGGAACATCCGGCGTTGACGGCGGAGTATCAGCGCCGGCTGACGCGTCTGGATACTGAAGCCCGCTGGCAGCGCGTCGCGCAAGGAGAAGATGTCGCCGCGCCGTCGTGGCTGGCGGCGGTGATCGCGCACTGCGATAAAGTGACGTTGTCACCTGAGCGGTGCCGGCAGGATGACCTGCGCCGGCTCGAACGGGCCGGCCTGACGCCGCCGCAGGTGGTGGCGCTATCGGAACTGATTGCGTTTGTGAATTTTGAGGTTCGGGTGATTGCCGGGCTGGCGCTGCTGGAGACGCTGGCATGACGGCAACGGTAAAAATGCGGATTCATCCGCTGACCTGGCATCCCTATATTGAACCGGTCGCGCTGGAAACGGCGTCGGAAGAGCAGCGAGCGGCGATGCAGGTGACGCCGTCCAACACCCGGATATCGCCGTATGTGCGCACGCTGGCGCACGACCCGCAATCCTATGTGGCGCGTACCCGGCTGTTCAACGCCATTATGTACGACGCAGGCGGGCTGACGCGGGAACTGCGCGAACTGGGGGCGCTGCTCGCTTCCGTGGTCAACGGTTGCGCCTACTGCGGGTCGGTTCACGCGCGTCGCTATCTTGAACTGTCCGGCCGCCATGATGTGGTCCGCTTGATCTACACCCGTGGACTGGACGCCCGGTTTGACCCCAGGACCCAGGCGGTGGTGGATTTTTGCCGCGCCCTGTCGCAGTCGCCGGCGACGGTCACCGCCGTGCAGGTACAGGCGTTGCGAGGCGCGGGCTTCAGCCGCGAGGAAATACTGGATTTGATCCACGCCGCGGCGATTTTCGGCTGGGCCAATCGATTGATGCATACGTTGGGGCATGCGGAGAAAACCGCGTCTCCACGGGGTTCAGTCACTACCGGGAGCTGATATGCGACTCTTTCTCGATCACCTTGTCTTGAACGCTCACTACGATACCGATGGCGCCGCCGCGCTGTTCCGGCAACTGGGCTTTACGCTGACGCCCAAAGGCCATCATTCGCTGGGGTCGGTGAACCATCTGGTGCTGTTGGGCGACAGTTATCTGGAACTGCTCGGCCTGCCGGCCGAGCAAACGTCGCCGCGTCAGGAATTGCTGGCGGGGCCGCGCGGGTTGGATGGGGTGGTGTTCCGAAGCCGGGATATCGCCGCCAGCGCCGCCGCGCTGCAGGCGGCGGGGTTGGCGACGCAGCCGGTACGCCATTTCTCGCGCCCGGTGACGCTTAACGGCGAATCCCATCCGGCGCGCTTTAGCACCGTGCATCTGGCGGCCGAGCGGTTTACGGAAGGCCGGGTCTATTTCTGTCAACACCATACGCCGGAGTTGGTGTGGCGCGACGAGTGGCGGCGCCACGCCAACGGCGTAACGCATCTGAGCCGACTGGTGGGGGTGGCGGCGGCGCCGGACGGCGCGACGCAGCGCTTTCAGGCGCTGGGCGAACTGGATGCGGCATTCGCGCTGGAATTTGTGACGGCGACGGCGTTTGGCGAACGCTATGCCCGGTTGCTGCCGCCCGGCGGCGGGCGAACCAGCCAGTTTGCGGTACTGCGGCTGCATGGCGGCGATCGTCCGGCGATAGCCCGGCAGGCCGAACAGCTTTCGTTGCCCTGTCACGTTGAGCCGCAGCGGCTGCTGGTCGCCTTACCCGCATTCAATACGCTGTTGGAGTTTGTGGATTAACCGGCGTTTGCCGTCAGCAGCACGTCGCCTTGGGCGGTATCGGCGTCATTCCGCTGATTCAGCAACGCGTCGGCGCCGTCGTCCCATTTTATGGCGCTGTCCGCGCTATATCCTGTACTTTCACCCGCCATTATCCGTTTTTCCACATTACTTATCCAAAATTAAACGTTCGTTTCAAACAAGCGTTGGGTTAGTTTTTCCGCAGTTCGGATTCCCGCGATGCAATCGCAATCCCAACGAAATAACCAACAGGATTCGGTACATGCACACTCGCCTTTCCCCGCATAGCCACGCCGCCGGCCGCTGGTCGCAGCGATGTTGATCTGTAACGAGCGTGATTGACCGCCGTGGGCCCGGCGCGTTTCGGATACCGGCCGTACACGGGAGCATGTCCGGTCATCATGCTCCCGCGACACGAATAATGACTGGGCATCACTCATTTCACTCAGGGATAACGCAATGAAACATAAATCGCTTTTTGCAGCATTGCTGGTGGCTGCATCGCTGTTTGGCGCGATGAGCCAGGCAGCGGAGACGACGCCCAAACGCGGCGGTACGCTGAATTTTCTGGTCGAGCCGGAACCACCGGTGTTAACGTCGCTGGTGAACAGCGGCGGATCGGTGATCAAGGTCAACGCCAAGGTGATCGAAGGGTTGCTGAACTACGACTTCAACATGAAGCCGATTCCACAACTGGCGACCAGCTGGTCGGTGAGCCCGGACGGCAAACAGTACACTTTCCACTTGCGTCAGGGCGTGAAATGGCACGACGGCAAGGATTTCACCTCCGCCGACGTGGCGTTCTCCATTCTGACGGTCAAGAAATACAATTCCCGCGGGCAGGGCACTTTTGCCAATGTCACCGAGGTGAAAACGCCGGATCCCTATACCGCCATTGTGGAGCTGTCGCAGCCCGCGCCTTACCTGATCAGCGCGTTTTCCGCCAACGAAGCGCCGATCGTCCCCAAACATCTGTATGACGGCACCGATATTCGCACCAACCCTTACAACACGGCGCCGGTAGGCACCGGACCGTTTATCTTCAAAGAGTGGGTACGCGGCAGCCATATCGTGTACGAGCGCAACCCCAACTACTGGGATCAGCCGAAACCATACGTCGATCGCCTGGTGGTGAAATTCATCCCTGACGCCGCCACTCGCCTGATTGCCTTCGAAACCGGCGCGCTGGATCTGGGCAGCGAGTCGCCGGTGCCGCTCAATGAACTGGATCGCGTCAAGAAAAACCCCAGGCTGGCGATTGAAACCGGTGGTTACGGCTACGGCCCGACGCAGACCCGCATTGAGTTCAATCTGGACAATCAGTACCTGAAAAACCTGAAAGTGCGACAGGCTATCGCCCACAGCATCAACCGCGACGTGCTGCGCAACGTGGTGTGGTACGGCTACGCCGTCAATTCGCCGACGCCGATTACCCCGGAGCTGGCGCAGTTCCACGACAACGCGCCGTCGCCGTATCCGTTCGACCTGAAAAAAGCCGAACAGCTGCTGGATGAGGCCGGTTTTCCGCGTCAGGCCGACGGCATCCGTTTTCGTCTGGTGCATGACTACATGCCGTACGGCGATGGCTTCAAGCGGGTGGCGGAATACCTGAAATCCGCGCTGGCCAAAGTGGGGATCGAGGTCACCATCCGTTCGCAGGATTTCGCCACCTACGTCAAACGGGTGTACACCGATCGGGATTTCGAATTCACCAACCACTCCATCTCCAACCTGTTTGATCCGACGGTGGGCGTGCAGCGTCTGTACTGGTCGAAAGCCTTTAAACCGGGCGTTGCGTTCGGCAACGGTTCGCATTACGCCAACCCGGAAGTGGATCGACTGCTGGAACAGGCGGCGGTGGAAACCGACCCGGCCAAACGCGTGGAGGCGTTTCGCGCCTTCCAGCGCATCGTGGCGCAGGAACTGCCGGACATCAACCTGCTGCAGCTTAAACGCCTGACCATCTATAACACGCGTGTTCATAACCCACTGACGGATATCCAGGGCGCCAACGGCAGCCTGGCGGAAATCTGGTTGGATCAATAACCCGTGAACCCAGAGCACGCCGATTTGCGATGGCGTGCTCCGGGTCGCTCCGTAAATGACGCCGGTGCATAAAAGGTGAGTGATGAGAAACATTGAACGAATCCGACAGGTGCTGTGGCGTACGGTGCTGCATGCGGTGCCGGTGGCGATCGGCATCGTGATCGTCGTGTTCTTTTTGCTGCAGTTGGTGCCGGGCGACGCCGCCGATGTTCTGGCCGCCGAGGCGGGCAGCGCCACCGCTGAAACCACGGCGCAGATACGCCGGCAGTTCGGGCTTGATCTGCCGGTGCTGCACCAGCTGTACAACTACCTGTCCAACCTGGCGCACTTCAGTCTGGGGTTTTCGCCGCGCTACAACGCCCCGGTGACGGATCTGATCTTGTCCCGCCTGCCGCAGACGCTGTTTCTGATGCTGGCCTCGCAGCTGGTGGCGATTGTGGTGGGGATCGCTCTGGGCGCCGTGATGGCGGTGTGGGCGGGTAAATGGCCGGATCGGCTGCTGTCGTTTCTGGCGCTGTTGCTCTATTCCACACCGGGATTCTGGGTTGGCCTGATGGCGTTGATTCTGTTCTCGGTCCGGCTTGAGTGGTTGCCGGGCGGCGGCAGCGCCACCATCGGCGCGGAGCTGCACGGCTGGGCCTATCTTAGCGATCGGTTGCAGCATGCGGTGCTACCGGTCGGCGCCCTGAGCAGTTTCTTTATCGCTATTTACGCCCGCCTGACGCGCGCGGCGATGCTGGAGATCGACCGTCAGGATTTCGTGCGCACCGCCCATGCCAAGGGGCTAAGCCCGTGGCGGGTGACGCTGCGCCATATTCTGCGCTGCGCGCTGCTGCCGGTGACCACGGTCGCCGGGATGCATATCGGCAACCTGCTGGGCGGCGCGGCGGTGGTGGAAACCGTATTCAGCTGGCCGGGCCTGGGGCGGCTGGCGCTGGAGGCGGTGATGGCGCGCGATTTCAACGTGCTGCTGGGCGTGTTGTTGCTGTCGGCTTTTCTGGTGATCGTCGCCAATATTCTGGTCGATGTGCTGCAAAGCTGGCTGGACCCCCGAATCAAGGCGAACTGATATGAAAAATACCGTTTCTTCCCGCGCGGCCGTTGGCGAGCTGGCGCCGCCGCGCCGCCGCGTGCGGCTGTCGCCGGAGGTGAAGCTGTTTTTGCGCAATCCATCCGGCATGGCGGGCGTCGTGCTACTGGTGCTGGTGGCGGTGATGGCGCTGACGGCGTCGTGGGTGTACCCCGGCGACCCGCTGGATATGGTGGCGCCGCCGTTTCTGTGGCCGGGGCAGGACCCTGCTTTCCCGCTGGGCACCGACTCGCTGGGGCGTGATGTCGCCGCCGGGGTGGTGCATGGCGCGCAGGTTTCGTTGCAGATCGGTTTTTCCGCCGTGGCGGTCAGCCTGCTGATCGGCGTGACCGTCGGCGCAAGCGCCGGCTTCTTCGGCGGCAAGGTTGACCACTTGCTGGTGCATGCCACCGAGCTGTTCCAGACCTTTCCCACCTTTTTGCTGGTGGTGGTGCTGGTGGCCATCGGTCAGCCGTCGGTGATGCTGATCGCCTGCGCCATCGGCGTCGCTTCCTGGCCCACTATCGCCCGGCTGGTGCGGGCGGAATTTCGCACCTGGCGCGAAAGCGATTTCGTGCTGGCGGCGCGCAGCCAGGGGTTTTCCAGCCTGCGCATCATGGCGCAGGAGATCCTGCCCAACGCGCTGCCGTCGATTATCGTCACCACCTCGGTGATGGTGGCGTCGTCCATTCTGATCGAGTCCGCGCTGTCGTTCCTCGGGTTTGGCGATCCGAACCGGGTGAGCTGGGGCAGCATGATCGGCGCCGGGCGCGAGTCGCTGCGTTCGGCGTGGTTTTTAACCGCGATCCCCGGCGGGGCGCTGGTGCTGACCGTGCTGGCGCTCAATCTGGTGGGGGATGCGCTCAACGATGCGCTGAACCCGCGCTCACGGAGGGAACGTGTATGACCCCGCTGCTGGAGATTCAGGATTTACGGGTGACTTTCCCCGGCCATCAGGCGGTGCGCGGTCTTGATCTGGCGCTCAACCCGGGCGAAACGCTGGCGCTGGTAGGCGAGTCCGGCTGCGGCAAATCCGCCACCGCGCTTTCCATCATGCGGCTGGTGGGCGCGCCGGGGCAGGTCGCCGGACGCATTCTGTTCGACGGACAGGATCTGCTGGCGCTGCCGGATACGGCGATGCGCCAACTGCGCGGCAACGCAATTTCAATGATTTTTCAGGAGCCGATGACCTCGCTCAATCCGGTGTTGACCATCGGCCAGCAGATCGTCGAAACCCTGCGGACGCACCAGCCGCTGGCGCCTGTCCGGGCGCGGGCGCGCGCCATCGAGCTGCTGGATCTGGTGAAGATCCCGGAGCCGAGGCGGCGTATCGACGACTATCCGCACCAGCTGTCCGGCGGGCAGCGTCAGCGGGTGATGATCGCTATGGCGGTGGCCTGTCAGCCGAAGCTGCTGATTGCCGATGAGCCGACCACCGCGCTGGACGTCACCATTCAGGCGCAGATTCTGGCGCTGCTGGATCGACTGCGGCGCGAGCTTGCCATGAGCCTGCTGTTGATCACCCACGATCTGGGGGTGGTGGAGCAGTGGGCGGACCGCGTGGCGGTGATGGTCGGCGGGCGCAAGGTGGAGGAGGCTGCGACCGACGCGCTGTTCCGGGCGCCGCAGCACCCCTATACCCGCGGGCTGCTGGCGACGTCGCTGCATCTGGCCGATGACCTGCACTACCGGCGGCAACGCCTGCCGGAGATCCGTCATCCCGACAGCGGCGACGCCGGGCAGGTGTCGGTCGTCACGCCGCCCCCGCGCAGCGTACCGGTTCCGGATACCACCCGGACGCCCCTGCTGTCGCTGCATCGGGTGCATACCCGCTACGCCACGTCGCAGGGCGTGGTCAATGCGGTGAAGGATATGTCGCTGGACATTTATCCCGGCGAGACGCTGGGGCTGGTGGGGGAATCCGGCTGCGGCAAATCGACGCTGTCGAAGACCATTCTGCGCCTGCTGCCCGTTGCCGAAGGCCGGATGCTGTTTGACGGTCAGGATATTACCCATCTGAACGAGTCGCAGTTGCAGCCGCTGCGCCGCCGGGTGCAGATGATTTTTCAGGATCCCTACGCATCGCTCAATCCGCGTCACGATGTCCAGCGCATTCTGGAACGGCCGCTGATTGTGCATGGCGTGACACGGCGCGCCGAGCGTCAGCGGCTGATCGGTCAGACGCTGGAGCGGGTTGGTCTGCCGCTGAGCAGCCTCCATCGTTATCCGCACGCGTTTTCCGGCGGTCAGCGTCAGCGTATCGGTATTGCGCGTGCGCTGGTGGTTAACCCGTCGCTGGTGATCTGCGACGAGCCGGTATCGGCGCTGGATGTGTCGATTCAGGCGCAGATCCTCAATTTGCTGGTGGAACTGAAGAGTGAAATGGGGCTATCGCTGCTGTTCATTTCGCACGATTTGTCCGTGGTGCGCTACATCGCCGACCGGGTGATGGTGATGCGGCTCGGCGAGTGTGTGGAAAGCGGCGATTGCCAGCAAATTTGGCGGCAGCCGCAGCACCCCTATACTCGCCTGCTGCTGGACTCCGTGCCGGGGCGGCGGCAGGCGCCGGCGGATGCCGGCCGTTTTTCCGTGGTTAACGCATAAGGAACAACCGATATGGATTTGGGTATTGCCGGCAGACAGGCGCTGGTATGGGGCGGCAGCCGCGGGCTGGGCAAAGCCGTCGCCCGTCAACTGACGCAGGAAGGCGTGCAGGTCACGCTGTTGGCGCGCACGGCGACCGCGCTGCGTCAGGCGCAGGATGAGATCGAACAGGCGGTCGGCGTGCGTCCGCAGGCGACGGTGGCGGACATCACCCGTCATGAAGGACGACTGGCCGCGCTGGCGGCCTGTCCACAGCCGGACATTCTGATCAATAACGCCAGCGGCCCCGCGCCGGGCGATTTTCGTGACTGGACGCGCCAGCATTGGCTGGACGCGCTCGACAGCATGATGCTCGGCCCGATCGAGATGATGCGTTTGACGGTGGATGGGATGCGTCAGCGCGGCTTCGGGCGCATCGTTAACATCACCTCCCGCAGCGTGAAGATTCCGCAACTGGAACTGGGGTTGTCGAACAGCGCCCGCTCGGGGCTGACCGGCTTTGTCGCCGGGCTGTCCCGCACGGTGGTGCGGGACAATGTCACCATTAACAATATTCTGCCGGGAATCTTCGATACCGACGGCCAGTGGCAACACATTCAGTCACTGACGACGCAGACCGGCAAATCCTATAAACAGTTGCACCGGGAGCGAGCCGCGGCCAACCCGGCCGGGCGCTATGGGCAGCCGGAAGAATTCGGCGCCGCCTGCGCGTTCCTGTGCTCGCGGCAGGCCGCGTTCATCACCGGGCAGAATTGGCTGATCGACGGCGGCAGCTATCCAGGCACTTTTTAACCGTTTAACCGCTTAACCGTTGCGCCCGCCGTCGGCAGGCGCAGACCAGAGGGAACACGACATGGCGGACTATGAACAGACGCTGCGGCAGATGGTTCCGGCACTGACCGGGATTCGCCGTCATATTCATCAGCATCCGGAAATCGGTTTTGAGGAGTTCGGCACCGCGGCGTTGGTGGCGGAGAAATTGCGCCAATGGGGGCTGGAGGTGACCACCGGCATCGGCGGCACTGGCGTGGTGGGGTCGCTGCGCGGGAAACAATCGGGCGAGGGCGTGATAGGCCTGCGTGCCGATATGGACGCGCTGCGTTTGCAAGAGAAAACCGGCCTGCCGTATGCCTCGGCGTACGACGGCAAGATGCACGCCTGCGGTCATGACGGCCATACCGCCATGTTGCTGGGCGCGGCGTGGCTGCTTTCCCGCCATCCGGATTTCGCCGGGACGGTGCATTTCATCTTCCAGCCCGCCGAAGAGGGGCTGGGCGGCGCGCGGGCGATGCTCGACGATGGCCTGCTGAACCGCTTCCCGTGCCAGCGCCTGTTCGGGCTGCATAACAAGCCCGGCATAGCGCTAGGGCGCTTTTCGTTGTGCAGCGGGCCGATGCTGTGCGCCAGCGACACCTGGCGGGTGGTGTTCCGCGGCACCGGCGGCCACGGCGGCTCCGGCGCGCACCTGTCGATTGACCCGACGCTGCCCGCGGCACAGTTTGTATTGGCGTTGCAGACCGTGGTCAGCCGCAATGTACCGGCGATGGAGGCGGCGGTATTGAGCGTCGGGCATATCGGCGGCGGCGATCCGCAGGCGCCCAACGTGATCCCCGACCACGTCGCCGTGACCGGCACCGGGCGCAGCTACTCGGCCGTCGTCCGCGAACTGCTGGTAAAGCGACTAACCGCTCTGGCGCAGCACAGCGCGCAGGCGTTCGGCGCGACGGCGGAAGTCGATTACGAATTTCAGTATCCGGTGCTGGTTAACGACCGGGAGATGGCAGGGCGTGCGCGGCAGGCCGCCGGTCGGGTATCCGGCGCGGACGCGGTCGATGGCGACATGACGCCGTTGCTGGGGGCGGAGGATTTCGCCTATCTGCTGGAACAGCGCCCCGGCGCGTTCATCATGGTGGGCAACGGCAATGACGACGACGCGCACGGCAGGCCGCTGCATACCCCGCATTACGATTTCAACGATGCATTGATTCCGGTCGGAGTGCGTTACTGGGCGGAGCTGGTGCGTCAGGAACTGCCGATCGCAGGAGGTATCGCATGAAGGTGATGGTGCTTGGCGCGGGCGTGGTGGGCGTCGCCAGCGCCTGGTATTTGCATCAGCAAGGGTTTGAGGTCGAGGTGATCGACCGCCAGCCCGGTCCGGCGCTGGAGGCCAGTTTCGCCAACGCGGGCGGCGTGTGTCCCGGCTTCGCCGGCCCCTGGGCATCGCCCGGTATGCTGCTCAAGGCATTCCGCTGGCTGTTTGTGCCGCAGGCGCCGCTCAAATGGCGCCCGGCCCTCAGCCCGGCGCAGTGGCGGTGGCTGTGGCGCTTCGCCCGCAACTGCCGGCTTGACGCCTACCGCGCCAACAAAGGCCGGATGCAGCGTATCGCCCACTACAGCCAGCAGTGCCTGCACCAGTTGCAAAACGAGCTGGGGCTGGATTACGCCCGATCGTCGTTGGGGGTGCTGCAACTGTTCGGCAACGAACAGGAACTGGCGATGGCGCACCATGCTTCGCAGGTGTTGACGCAGTTCGACGTCAATCACCGGTTGGTGGACCGTCAGGAGGTGACCCGTATCGAACCGGCGCTCTTGCAGGCGAGCGTGCCGCTGACCGGCGGTCTTTATCTGCCGGACGACGAAGCGGGCGACTGCGCGCTGTTTACCCGGCAGTTAGCTGAGGTGTTGCAGCAGCGCGGCGTGCGCTTCCATTTCAATACCCCGATTGAACGCCTGCGGACGAACGACGACCGGCGGCGGGTGACCGGCGTGGAAACCGGCGCCGGTACGCTGGCGGCGGATGCGGTGGTGGTGGCGCTGGGGTGCGCCTCGGTGCCTTTGCTGCATCAGGTGGGCATCCGGCTGCCGATTTATCCGGTGAAAGGGTATTCGGTGACGCTGCCGATCGTCGACGACACCGCCGCGCCGCGGGTGTGCGTGATGTACGAACACCATAAGGTGATGATCGCCCGTCTGGGGAACCAGTTGCGGGCGGCGGGTATCGCCGAAATTTCCGATTTCAGCACCCATCCGGACGCGAAGAAGAGCGCCTTTGTGGCGAGCGTGGCGCAACGGCTGTTTCCGGGCGCGGGCGACTATCAGGCGGCGCAGCGCTGGTGCGGTCTGCGGCCGATGACGCCGGACGGTCCCGGCTATGTGGGCGCTACGCCGGTAGCCGGCCTGTTTCTGGCTTGCGGACAGGGTTCCAATGGCTGGACGCAGGCGGCAGGCGTCGGGCGTATCGTCGCGGATGTGGTAGCCGGCAGAACGCCGGATATCGATCTGGACGGGTTGACGTTGGCGCATCGTTAACCGACGGACCGGGGGAGAGAGGCCCAGATGCGTCGGGGCAGGTGGATTCACTATAAAGGGGCGGCAAAAAGGACAATCAATGAATACAGCAGCCAAAGAAAAAGAGGTGGATGTTCGCCAGCGCATCCTGCAGGAAGCGATGACGCGTTTCGCCCATAAAGGCAGCGACCTGACTACGGTGCGGGAGATTACCGAAGCGACGCAGGTCAACGTTGCCGCCATCAACTACCACTTCGGTTCCAAAGACGGGTTGTTGCAGGCGGTGCTGGATGCGGTGTTGCAGCCGTTGAACACCGAACGCGGCCGGTTGCTGGACGAGGCGGAGCGGCGGTGGGGCGATTCGCCGCCGCTGGCGGCGTTGCTGGATGCCCTGTTGCGCCCGCTGGTGCAGAGCGCCCGCACGCCGGACGGCGGCCGTATCGCGGTACGGCTGTTGCAGCACCTGCGCGCCACGCCGCAGGGCGAGGTATCGCTGTTGCTGTCGGACCGTTTTGATGGCACCGCCCACCGCTTTATTCAGGCGTTCGTCCGGGCGGTGCCGCATATTTCACGCGCCGAGGCTATCTGGCGCTATGAGTTTGCCCGCGGCGCGGCCATGCACGTGCTGGCGGACGTCGATCCGCGTTCCGGCCGTTTGTCGCTGTTATCGCAGGGATTATGCGACAACAACGACGACGAGCAGGTGCTGCGGCAACTGTTACGGTTCGTCAGCGCGGGCTTCGCCGCGCCGTCGACGGATTCCGCGCCGGGCGAATAACCGTTTTTCATGACAACCACGTTTCATCAGACAGGAATGGCTATGAGCAGAGAAAAAATCGAAGGGTCGTTTGTGGCTCTGATCACCCCGTTTAACGACAACGGCAGCGTGGATTTCGGCGCGTTCGAAACCCTGCTGCAGTTTCAGGAGCAAAACGGCACCGCCGCGGTGCTGATCATGGGGTCCACCGGCGAAGTGTCGATGCTGTCGCCGGAAGAACGCCGGGAAATCATTCGTCGCACCGCCCGTTTCAACAGCGGCAAGATGAAGATCTTTTTCGGTTGTACCGGCAACAATACCGATACCACCATCGACTATGTGCGTTTTGCCAAAGACAACGGCGCTGATGGCGCCATCATCGCCGCGCCTGCCTATATCTGCGCCAGCGAAAGCGATATCGAGCACTATTTTCTGGAGATCGCCGACGCCACCGACCTGCCGCTCGGTATCTATAACAACCCGCCGCGGGTGAAAACCGACCTGCACTGGACGTCGCTGCTGCGTATCTTCAGGCACCCGAACTACGTGATCCATAAGGAATCCACCACCCGTGTCGGCCAGGTGGCGCAAGTGTTGGCGGGCAACCCGGACGTGTCGGTGATGTGCTGCGATTCGCCTAATCTCGGGCTGGTCGTACCCACGATGTCGCTGGGCGGTCACGGCACCGCCAATATGACCGGCAATATCGCGCCGGCGGAGCTGGCGGCGATCTCCCGGCCGTGGCGAGAGGCGGGCGATGCCGAGCGTTTTCGCAACGCGTATCAGCATCTGCTGCCGCTGCTGCACTACACCTATTCCGCCATTAATCCGGTGGCGGTGAAATCGCTGATGAAGGCGTTCGGCCTGCCTGCGGGCAGCCTGCGCCGCCCGCTGCGCGATCTGGACGGCGACGCGCTGGAGCGCGGGGTGCGTATCGTGGCGGAGCTGGGGCTACGCGAGAAGTATGGGTTTCGCTGACTGACGGCAACCGGGGCGCGGCCCCGGTTTTTTGACGGTGCCTGCCGGGCGGCGTATCAGGTTTCGATAAAGGTCTGATAACACGCTTTGAGTTGCTGGGTGATGTGGCGCTGCGTCGGATCAAATTCCCGTCCATCCAGCTTACGCACCGGGGTGATGCCCGCCAGCGTGCCGGTGACGAAGGCTTCATCGGCGGTCAGCGCCTCCGCCAGCGTGAAATCATTCACCCGTACCGTCAGGCCGTGGGCGCGCGCCAGATCGATCACCGTCTGGCGGGTGATGCCGTTGAAGCAGTAGCGGCCGCTGGAGGTCCAGAGTTCGCCGCGCCGCACGATAAAAAAGTTGGTGGAGTTGCAACTGGCGACGAAACCGTGCGGGTCCAGCATCAGCGCTTCGTCAGCGCCGGCCTCGATCGCCTGCAGCAGCGCCTGAATCAGATTCAGGCGGCTGTGGGAATTGAGCCGCAGGTCGAACACGTCCGGCGTGCTGGTGCGGTAGCTGGAGGTGAACAGCGCCAGTCCGCGTTGTTTGGCCGCTTCATCCACCACTTTGTATTCCGCCACGCACACCACCGTCGCGCCGCCAAGGATAAAGCGCGGATCCTGATTAGGCGTGCTTTTGCGCCCGCGGGTGATCATCAGCCGCAGGTGCGCGCCGTCGGTCATGCCATTGATAGCCAGCGTGCGCAGCAAAATGTCGATCAGTTCAGCACGGCTGTGGCCGATATCCAGCCGGATGGCGGCCGCGCCGGCCAACAGCCTGTCCAGATGGGCGTCGAGGGAAATCAGACGGCCATTGACCAGCCGCAGGCCTTCCCAGACGCCGTCGCCGCAGACGTAACCCGAATCAAACACCGATACCACCGCCTGTGAGCGATGCACGAATTCACCGTTGACGTACACCAGCACGTCGTCGTTGCGGGGATCCTGCCGGTAAGCCTGGCTGCTGACGGCGGAAGGGGATGAAGCGTTCATGACGACTCCTTAAAACGCGCGTTCGGCGAAGCGGGCCAGAAACGCCTGCGTGCGGGGTTGTTGGGGATGACGCAGCACCTGTTCGGCGCTGCCCATTTCGTGAATAACGCCGTCGGCGATGAAGATCACCCGGTCGGCGAAGTGCCAGGCGAAGCCCAGTTCATGGGTCACCAGCAGCAGGGTACGCCCGTCGTCCGCCAGCGCGCGAATGGTGTGCAGCACTTCGCCCACCAGTTCCGGGTCAAGCGACGAAGTGGGCTCGTCGAACAGCATGATTTCCGGCTCCATCGCCAGCGCGCGGGCAATCGCCACCCGCTGTTGCTGGCCGCCGGACAGGTTGCCGGGGCGGGCGTGGAGTTTGTCCGCCAGCCCGACTTTCTCCAGTTGCCGGCGGGCAATGACCGCGGCGTCGGCGCGCGGCAGCTTTTTCACCGACAGCAGCGCTTCCTGCACGTTTTGCAGCACCGTCAGGTGCGGAAACAGGTTGAACTGCTGGAACACCATGCCGACGCGCTGACGTACCGCGCACAATTGCTTTTCCGCATAGCGCCGCGCGCCGTCCGGCAACGGTTGACCCAGCACCTCGCCGTCCAGCTCGATGGTGCCGCCGCTCGGCACCTCCATGAAATTCAGGCAGCGCAGCAGGGTGCTCTTGCCGGAACCGCTGCCGCCGATAATGGCGATTTTCTCCCCGCGCCGCACATCAAGGTCGATGCCTTTCAGCACCGGCTGACCGTGAAATGCTTTGGTCAGTCCGCGCAGCCGTAAAACGATATCCTGCGAATCAGTCATAAAGGGTTTCCGGGTTGATAAAAGGTTATCGGGTTGATAAAGGCGAGCGCCAGCGCCGCTCCAGCCGCGCGGCCAGATAGCTGCCGGGCCAGATCAGCACGAAATAGAACAACGCCACTACGGTGAGGATTTCCAGCGGCCGATAGGTATCGCTGCTTAGCAGCCGGCCCTGATACATCAGTTCATTGACCGCCAGCATCGACGCCAGCGAGGTGACTTTGGCCAGTTCGATCAGGCGGTTGGTCAGCGCGGGCAACATGCGTTGCAACACCTGCGGCAGGATCACCCGCCGCAACGCCAGCGGGTAAGACATACCGAGCGCTTTGGCGCCTTCCCACTGGCCTTGCTCCATCGATTGCAGACCGGCACGGAAGATTTCGGTGCTGTAGGCGGCGGTGTAGAGCGTCAGCGCCAACGTCGCCGCGCCAAAGGTGCTGAACTGGATGCCCGCCAGCACCGGCAGAGCGTAGTAAAACCAGATCAGCTGAATCAGTACCGGCGTATTGCGAAACAGCTCGACGAACGCCATCACCGGCAGACGGACGGCGCGGCGACGCGCAGTGCGGGCGATGCCCAGCGCCAGCCCAAGCAGGGTGCCGCCGATACCCGCCAGCAGCCACAGCTCCAGCGTGACGCCCAGCCCGCGCAGCAGGACGGGCAACTGTTGCCAGATGAAGCCAAAGTTCCATTGATAGTGCATCGGCGACCTCACTGTACACGGGCGTAAGACAGCCGCCGCTCGACGTACTGGCTCAGCAGGCTAAGGACAAACAGCAGCGTGAAATAGAGCAGCGCCGCCAGGCTGTAGACTTCCAGCGGACGGAAGCTCTGGCTGTTGATCTGCATCGCCTGATACAACAGCTCGCCGTAGGCCAGCGACGACGCCAGCGAAGTGGATTTAAT
This sequence comes from Dickeya sp. Secpp 1600, assembly GCF_003049805.1. Classification (NCBI taxonomy): domain Bacteria; kingdom Pseudomonadati; phylum Pseudomonadota; class Gammaproteobacteria; order Enterobacterales; family Pectobacteriaceae; genus Dickeya; species Dickeya sp. Secpp 1600. The sequence goes on along the minus strand of NZ_CP023484.1, from coordinate 2,797,464 downwards.
CAGCTCGAACGAGCGTTCAATCAACGGCGGGATCATGCGTCGCAGCGCCTGCGGCAGGATCACGCGGCGCAGCGCCAGCGGGCGCGACATGCCGAGCGCTTTGGCGCCTTCCCACTGACCCTCGGCAATCGACAGGATGCCGCCGCGGTAGACTTCGGCGTAAAACGCGGCCGACTGCGCCGACAGGGCCGTTACTGCGGCCGCGAACGGCGACAGGGTCAGCGGGCTGACGACCGGCAGCGCGTAGTAAATCCAGAAAAAATGCACGATGGCGGGCGTGTTGCGGTAAAAGCCGATGAACAGGTGAGCGGGCAGGCGCAACAGCCGGGTGGACGACAGTTTCATGGCGGCCAGCAGCGCGCCGACCAGCATCCCGATCAGAATGCTGGTAAACCCGATGCGGACCGTTCCCCATAACCCGTCCAGCAGCAATGGCCACCAGTGCGGCAGGGCGGAAAAATCCCATTGATAACGCATGTGTTTTTCCCTGATAACGCCAATGGCGTACGAATTGTTATATCGATAATGTTTTTTATATCCACCGCATCTTAGCAGCCGAAAAATGTGATAAGTAAATGCTAAAAAAGCGGATTGATAGCCGATTTTTGGCTAAGGAAAGCGGGAAATTCGCTGAGTCGCAGATAGAAAATCGGGCTTTCGCCGCGTCCGTGCGGCTCACCCGGCGAAGTCGCCTGCCTCAGCACAGTTTTTGACGCCGGAAAACCCCCTCACCCTTGTACTTAAGGGGTTTGTCAGTCATCTGGGGCTGTCGACGACAGCCCTGATAAGCGGGATTACGCCGTCTGGCCGGTTAACGCCTGCCGGATATCGGCGATCAGGTCTTCCACGTTTTCGATGCCGACCGACAGACGCAGCAACTGCGGCGTGATGCCGAGGCGCAGGCGCTGTTCCAGCGGCAAGGAAGCGTGGGTCATGTTGAAGGGCTGGCTGATCAGGCTTTCGACTCCGCCCAGACTTTCCGCCAGCGTAAACAGCCGGGTGCGCTTAATCACCGCGCCGGCGTAGTCGGCGTCGCCGCGCAGCCTGACGCTTATCATGCCGCCGAACGCGCTCATTTGCCGACGCGCCAGCGCATGCTGCGGGTGAGACGGCAGGCCGGGATAGTACACCTGCTCCACCTGCGGTTGCTGCTCCAGCCAGCGCGCCAGCGTCAGCGCGTTGTCGCTATGGCGGGCAAGGCGCAGCGCCAGCGTGCGAATACCGCGCAGCGTCAGGAAGCTGCTGAACGGATCGAGTACCCCGCCCACCGCATTCTGCAAAAACGCCAGTTGCGCCGCCAGCTCCTGGTCCCGCCCGACTACCGCCAGCCCGGCGACCACATCCGAGTGGCCGTTCAGATACTTGGTGGCCGAGTGCACCACGATATCGAAGCCCAGATCCAGCGGCCGCTGCAAGGCCGGGGAGGCGAAGGTGTTGTCCGCCACGCTGATCACGCCGCGGCGCTGGGCCAGTTCGGCGATGGCGCGCAGGTCGGCCAGTTTCAGCAGCGGATTGGTGGGCGTTTCTACCCAGATCATGCGGGTTTGCGGGGTGATAGCCTGCTCCAGCGTGGTCAGGTCGGCCGGGTCGACGTAGGTGACGCTCAGTCCGGCGGTACGCTTGCGCACCCGGTCCAGCAATCGCCAGGTGCCGCCGTAAATATCATCCACCGCGACGATGTGGCTGCCCTGATCGAGCAGTTCCAGCACCGTGGCGCTGGCCGCCAGCCCGGAGGCGAAGGCAAAGCCCTGAATGCCGCCTTCCAGCGCGGCGATATTGGCTTCCAGCGCGTGGCGGGTCGGGTTGCCGCTGCGTGAGTACTCGTAGCCGGTGTGCTGACCGGGCGCCGGCTGGGCGAAGGTGGAGGTGGCGTAAATGGCGGGCATCACCGCGCCGGTGCTGTCCGGCGTGTAGCCGGCGTGAACGGTCAGGGTATCGAAATGGCTCATGGTTAATCCTTGTGGTAATCGGTAGAAAGGTCAGCGCACCAGATGCCGCCAGTGATTGAGCACATCGGTGCGGGTGATCAGGCCGAGGAAACGCTGGCCGTCCAGAATCACCGCCACATGCCCGCGATCAAAGGTGGTCAGCAGTTGATCGAACGACGCATCTTTCTGCAAGGTGTTGACCTGATCGGTCATCGCGTCGCGGGCGGTCAGCGAGAAATGGCGCGGGTTGGTCTTGAGATTGTTGAGCAGGTCCCACTCGTCGATCACCCCGACCACCCGGTCGTGTTCCAGCACCGGCAACTGGGAAATGTCGTACAGCCGCATCCGGGCATGAACAATCGCCAGCGAGTCAGCCGGGGAGACCGACACGGTGGCGCCTTCGTTATGGCGATAGGTGATCAGATCGCGCAGGTCGCCCAGCGGCGGGCGTTGGATTAACCCTTGCTCAATCATCCAGTAGTCGTTGAACATCTTCGACAGGTACTTGTTGCCGCTGTCGCACACCAGCGTTACCACCCGGCGCGGTTCGGTCTGGGCGCGGCAGTAGCGCAGCGCCGCCGCCAGCAATGTGCCGCTGGAGGAGCCGGCCAGCACGCCTTCTTTGAGCAACAGCGCGCGGGCGGCCTGAAACGATTCCCGATCGCTGATGGCGTAGGCGTGTTTCACCTGGCTGAAATTCGCCAGCGCCGGCAGGAAATCCTCGCCGATGCCCTCCACCAGCCAGCTTCCCGCTTCGCCCGTGGTGCCTTGCCGCACGTAATCGGTCAGGATCGACCCGGCCGGGTCCGCCAGCACCAGCTCGGTTTTCGGCGACACCTCGGCGAAGTAGCGGCTCAGTCCGCCCAGTGTTCCGCCGGAGCCGACGCCGACCACGATAGCATCGATGTCGTTCTCCATCTGCCGCCACAGTTCCGGCGCGGTGGTACGGTAGTGGGCCAGCGGGTTGGCCGGGTTATTGAACTGGTCGATGTAGAACGCGCCGGGGATCTCGTCCGCCAGTCGTTGCGCGTAGTCCTGATAGTAGTCCGGGTGGCCTTTAGCCACATCGGAACGGGTCAGGCGCACGTCGACGCCCAGCGCGCGCAGGTGGAAGATTTTCTCCCGGCTCATCTTGTCCGGCACCACCAGAATCAGGCGGTAGCCTTTGAGCGCCGCCACTAATGCCAGCCCAAGCCCGGTATTACCGGCGGTGGCTTCGATCAGCGTGCCGCCGGGCTGCAGTTTTCCCTGCTGCTCAGCCGCCTCGATCATCGATAGCGCGACGCGATCTTTGATCGAGCCGCCGGGATTCTGGTTTTCCAGCTTGGCGAATAACCGGCAGGGGCCGGTATCGAACTGCGTCAGCTCCAGCAACGGGGTGTTGCCGATCAGGCCGAGTACCGACGTAGGTACGGATGTAGGAATAGGCATAGTCATCACCTCGGTTAATAACGAGGTGGACATGGTAAAACTCAGGCGTAATGCCATAAAAATAATATAACTAACCATCTATATGCGATTTTTAGAAATAAAATGCTATTTAGCGGTAAAGCCATACAGCCTGATAGCCGTGCGGGTAGATAGACATGCAGGTTGATAGACATATGGGGTGATAGCCATGCAGCGGTATATCCATCCGCTACCGGAACGACGGGTTATGTCGTTTGGTTGCAACCGGTAGCGAAAATGGCATAAAGCAGCCGGAAAACGGAGTGTTATCATCGATATATTTGATATGCCGTCCCTGACGCCGACAGGAATCTAAACCGATGACTTCCCTGAACCACGCCGCTCCGATAACCCTGACGCTGGCCCGCTTTGCCTGCCGGCTAACCCCGGCGGCGATCCCGGCGGTCTGGCGGCGAAAAATTCTGCTGCATTTGTTGGATACGCTGGGGTGCGGCATCGCCGGGCTGGATAGCGAGGTGTTTCAGCAGGCGCAGCGCATGGCGCGCCAGCAGTATGCCGCCGGGACGTCGCCGGTGCTGGGACGCCGGGACGGGCTGTCGGCGCTGGGGGCGGCGTTCGTCAATTCGGCGGCGATGAACGCGCTGGATTATGACGACGGCTTTGAGCGGGATGGTCGCGGCATGGGTCACCCCGGCGCCACGCTGGTGGCGGCGGCGCTGGCGGCGCTGGGCGAGCGGCAGGTATCCGGCGCGCAATTGCTGTGCGCGCTGGCGGCGGCCTGGGAAATCAACGGGCGCGTGATTCTCGCTCAGCAACCCAGTCCGGAGCGTTTTCGGCAGGTGTACGGCGTGTGCCAGCACCAGTCGCTGGGCGCGGCGGTCGTGTTCGGTTTGCTGAGCGGCTGCGATGCCGCCGGGCTGGAAAACGCCATCGGGTTGGCGGCGTCGCTGACCCCGCTGCCGGGGCTGCACAAGTACAACTGGCGGCAGCGGCCGCTGGTGGCGTTCAAGGATTATAACGCGCCGGCGACGGAGGCCGGGGTGCGCGGGGTGTTGCTGCACAGGGAAGGCATTATCGGGCCGCGCGACGTACTGGACGGAGAGCACGGGTTCTGGCGCATGATCGGCTCCGACCGCTGTGATGCGTCGCTACTGGTCGACGGGCTGGGGGATGCGTGGCGGCTGCGCCATGCCAGTTTCAAACGTTACCCGGTTTGCCGCTGGATGCACACCGCGCTGGCGGCGTTTGAGCAATTGCTGACGCAGCAGGCGCTAACGCCGGATCGGATCGCGCGGATTCAGGTCATCGGCAGCCAGACGCTGGTGCAGCAATTCGCCGATACCCAGCTGTTGAGCGAAACCGATGCCCAGTTCAGCGTGCCGCTGGCGTTGGCCTGCCTGGCCTACGGCCTTCCCCGACAGAGCTGGAGCAACGCGGCGGCGCGGCAGGATGCGACGCTGCTGGCGTTTGCCCGCCGGGTCGAGTTAGTGGTGGATGACGAGCTGGATCGGTTGATGGCGGTGCAGCGGCGGCCGGTTAATCGGGTGAGGGTGGTCGTTGACGGGCAGTGGCTGAACGCGCCGGCAGTGGATTATCCGCCAGGGTGCGAAGAGAACCCGATGGCGGAAGCGGAGATTGTGCGCAAGTGCCGCGACAATCTGTCGCGGCGGCTGGGCGAGAACGAGGTCGATCGCCTTATTGATACGCTGCTTGAACTGGAACGCCAGCCGGATGCGGCGCTGGCGCTGGCGCCGCTGTTCGCGGGCTGACGTTCCTCGCTCGCCGGTTATTTCCACGCTTCGCGGATCACCGGCGGCACCTTGCTGATGTCCACGCCGCGGGCTTTCAGCGCCTGCTCGTAGAACTGCTGAATCTGACCGGACTGATAGAGCTTGCCGAATTCGTCGTTGAGGAACTGATGGAAGGTCTGGTCGCTTTCCTTGCGGATAGCGCCGCTGGTGCTGACCGCCACAATGGGTTTCGGCAGGATCAGGTTGCCTTTGCCGACTTTAGCCTGTTGCAGCGCCAGCGCCGGATGGAAGTAGGACAACGCATCCACCCGCCCGGCATAAAACGCCGCCACGCCTTCATCCATGTTGGGGAAACGCACCAACTGCGCTTTCGGCAGATTTTTGGTCAGCAGCAGGTCCGGGCTGGACCCGAGCGTGACGCCGATTTTGACATCCGGCCGGTTGAGGTCTTCCCAGTTGGTGACGCTGATGCCGTCGCGCACCAGTACGCCCTGGGCATACCAGAAGAACGGTTGTTCAGGAAAATCGACCGCTTTCTTGCGCTCGTCGGTGGGGTCAAGCACCAGCATGGTGTCGATCTGGCCGGTTTGCAGCGCGGCGACCGCGTTGCCCCAGGTGGTTTCCACCGTCACCAGCTTAACCCCAAGGTCTGTCGCCAGCACCTTACCGACCTGATAGCCGATACCGTCCCATTCGCCGGTCGCCGCGTTCTTGAAATACCAGGGTTCGCCCTGCGCCACGCCGATGCGCAGTTCGCCGGTCTGTTTGATGTGTTGCCAGGTGGAGGCGGGCGCTTCGGCCCGAGCCAGCCAGGGCGTGGCGACCAGCGCCAGCGCGGCAATCATGGTACGAAAAGATAAATGCATAATGTCCCCGTGTGTGAATGGTTAAGCGCCTGTCTCCGTGGGGATGTTACATGCCAGTGTGAGCCTGGCTACGCCGGTTATCCCCCGATAAAAATAGGCGTTGAATTAATCAATAAATAAAAGGCGAGCACCACGCGCGGCATCGGCTTATTGCATAAATAATGCTTAAATATCATTAACATGATGACGGCGCGCTCAGGCAGTATTGCAGGAAATCACCGCGACATTAAATGCGAAGAGTGACTGAGCTTATGCGCTGGGTGGTAAAACGAGGAAAGTGATAAAACATGGCGGGCGACGCCCGCCATGATGAGGCTGGATTAACGGGTTAGAACGACTCCCACTCGTCGTTGCCGGAGCGGGTGCCTGCTCCGGCGCTGGCCAGCATCAGCGGTTTTTTAGCGCTGACGGCGCCGGGTTTGTGCGCGGTGCGGGCAAAGCGATGGCTGTCGTCATTATCGAGGCGGAATATCGAGACGGCCTGTTCCAGCGCTTGTGCCTGCTCTTCCAGTGAGTTGGCCGCCGCGGAAGACTCTTCCACCAGCGCGGCGTTCTGCTGGGTGGTGGCGTCCATTTCGGCTACCGCGTTGGAGATCTGATTGATGCCGCGGCTCTGCTCGTCGGAAGCTGAGGCGATTTCCCCCATGATGTCATGCACATGGGCGATGGAACGGATAATCTCGTCCATGGTTTTGCCGGCGCTTTCCACCAGCGAGGAGCCGGTATTCACCCGGATGACCGACTCGCCGATCAGGGTTTCAATCTCTTTGGCGGCCTGGGCGCTACGCTGGGCCAGGCTGCGTACCTCACCGGCCACCACCGCGAAGCCGCGGCCCTGTTCGCCGGCGCGCGCCGCTTCCACCGCAGCATTGAGCGCCAGAATGTTGGTCTGGAAGGCGATACCGTTGATGACGGTGGTGATTTCGGAAATGCGCCGGGAACTGACGGCGATTTCGTTCATGGTGCTCACTACGTTGGTGACGATCTCGCCGCCTTTGGTGGCGTTGCCTGACGCATCGGCCGCCAGTTGCGAGGCGTGATGCGCGTTGTCGGCGTTCTGTTTCACCGTTGAGGTCAACTGCTCCATGCTGGCGGCGGTTTCCACGACGGCGGCCGACTGTTGCTCGGTGCGGGAGGAGAGATCGGTGTTGCCGGCGGCGATTTCCGACGCGGCGGACGCCACATTGCTCACCCCCTCGCGAATGGTGCCGATCATCTCGCGCAGTTTGTGGTTCATCGCATTCATCGCCGTCATCAACTGACCCAATTCATCCTTACGGGTGACGGTGATGGAGGCGGTCAGGTCGCCCTGGGCGATCCGCTCAGCCAGCGACAGGCTCTGACGCAACGGGCGGGTAAGTTGCAGGGTGATGCGCCAGGCCATCAGCACGCCGATGGCGATAATCGCCAGCCCGATGATCCACTGCTGGTATTGCGACTGGCGGGTAATGTTATCCACCTTATCCAACTGGGTTTGATAAAGCTGGGTCGCAGACTGGTTAAGAACCAGCGCGATATCCGCCATGCGCTGGGACGCCGCGTTCTCTTCCTGATAGGCCGCCATGTAAAGGGTGATATCCCCGCTGTAGGTGGCGAAAGGCAGCCAGGTCTGATTCAGCCAGGCCTGCTGCTCCGTGCTGAATTTCGGTAGCGCCTGCGTGATGGCGCGTTGTGCGGTGTCCAGCGTCTTGCGAAGCGCCGTTTCAGTTTCGGCGGACGGCATCAACGTCAGTTCATGGGCGGTGTCTTTAATATCAGACAGCCCCTCGTTGATATACATAAATTCCAGCCGTAATTCCGCCGGCAGCGTGGCGGCATCAAATTTCCCGCGCAGGGTATCAATGATTTTACCGATGGTATCCTGAGATAGTTTCTGACCGATAGCGTCCCGCTTCTGACTGGCGCTGATCAGGTTTTCCCGCGCGACATTATATTCCTTGCCGGACTGGATAATCCTGTCCAGTACAATACGGGTGTCCGCATCCCATTTCATTGTCTGGGCGACATTCAGCGATTGCGTCATTTTATTTAGCAATTCGCCGTTTTTATTAATCGCCGCATAATCATGGGTATATTGGAAGCGCAGACGCTCCCGCCGGGCCTCTTCCAGATAACTGTTAATATTATTGCTGATAATGGATTTCTGGGAATACGCATCAATATTACGAAAGCCATTGATCCCTGACAGCATGATTATCGCCGCCATTAATAATATCAGTCCGAATCCCATCGCCAGCTTCACACCGACTCTGAAATTGTTATAAGCGCCAAAAACAGTATTCATTGGGCCTTCCTTTTTCTTGATTTACCAGGGTAGTGACGGGGAAAAAACCGAATTGAACATATCAACGTGTTATCGCTTCAGAGGCGTGAACGCTGAAGCTATTTCTTACTGTTATGGTTATAGAATAGTCGACGGCGATGCTGCCGTTTTATAAACAGGCTGTTACTGTCGCGGACATCATAACCTCATCTCAGGAACAGGGAAAGATAATGTAAAAATTATGTTTCATTTTCGTAAAATTCTACAGTGATATTATCAATCAGCTTATTGAAAGAAAGTATAGCCACGGTTAACGCCTCATTAGTTTTTTTTAATTTTTTAAGTGACGGACATAAAAACGTAATAAAGGCTGAGTTCAGGAGTAATTTCGGGCGCGGGTTTGGCTGGAAAGACAAGTGATGAATGGCAGGATAACGCTGCGGGAAAGGGAAGGGAGCGGCGTTGAAATGAATAAAATAAACACAGCATGGCCGTTTATCGCCATGCTGTGTTGCCGGTGGTTAAAACCGGTTAGAACGATTCCCAGTCATCTTTGCCGCTGACCGAAGGGCGGCTCACGACAGTGGTTTTGGCGACGGTGGTTGCTTTAGCGGCGGATGTCGTCAGCTTCAGCGGCTTACTGACGCTAAGGCTGGCGCGTTGCGCCGGGCGCGTCGAAACGTCGTCATTACCGAGGCGGAACACCGATACCGCATGTTCCAGCGTTTGCGCCTGCTCTTCCAGCGAATTGGCCGCGGCGGAAGACTCTTCCACCAGCGCGGCGTTCTGCTGGGTGGTGGCGTCCATTTCGGCTACCGCGGTGGAGATCTGGTTGATGCCGCGGCTTTGCTCGTCAGAGGCCGAGGCGATCTCGTCCATGATGTCATGCACATGGGAGATGGAGCGGATAATCTCGTCCATGGTTTTGCCGGCGCTTTCCACCAGCGTGGAGCCGGTATTCACCCGGGTGACCGACTCGCCGATCAGGGTTTCGATCTCTTTGGCGGCCTGAGCGCTGCGCTGGGCCAGATTGCGCACCTCGCCCGCCACCACCGCGAAGCCGCGGCCCTGTTCGCCGGCGCGCGCGGCTTCCACCGCGGCGTTGAGCGCCAGAATGTTGGTCTGGAAGGCAATGCCGTTGATGACCGAGGTGATTTCGGAAATGCGCCGGGAACTGACGGCGATTTCGTTCATGGTGCTCACCACGTTGGTGACGATCTCGCCGCCTTTGGTGGCGTTGCCTGACGCATCGGCCGCCAGCTGCGAGGCGTGATGCGCGTTGTCGGCGTTCTGTTTCACCGTTGAGGTCAACTGCTCCATGCTGGCGGCGGTTTCCACGACGGCGGCCGACTGCTGCTCGGTGCGGGAGGAGAGATCGGTGTTGCCGGCGGCGATTTCCGACGCGGCGGACGCCACATTGCTCACCCCTTCACGAATTTCGCCGATCATCTCGCGCAGTTTGTGGTTCATGGACGCCATGGCGGACATCAGCATCCCCAGTTCGTCGCGGCGAACGACGTTGATGGAGGCGGTCAGGTCGCCCTGAGCGATCCGTTCAGCCAGCGACAGGCTCTGATGCAGCGGACGGGTAATCTGCAGGGTGATGCGCCAGGCCATCAGTACCCCGATAGCGATAATCACCAGACCGGTAAACAATAACTGCCATTGCGAACTGGTGGTGGTGGCGCTGACCAGCGACAGCTGGCGTTCATACAGTGCGCTGGAGGCGTTATCCAGAATCACCGCGGCTTCCAGCATGGCGCTGGTGGCGGTATTTTCGTCCTGGAAGGCACGCATGTAATCGTTGATGTAGCCGTTGTAGGCGGAGAACAGCCCCCATGATTGGTTCAGCCAACCCTGTTGTTCGGGGCTGAAGTGGGGCAACGCCTGGCTGACGGCGGTCGTTGTAGCGGCGAGCGCCTTGCGCAGGCTGGATTCAGACTGGGTGGACGGTTGCAGCAGCAGTTCGTGAGCAAGGTCGCGAATGCCCATCAGTTGTTCGAACAGCGTGATGAATTCCAGTCGTAATTCCGGCGTCAGGGTGCTGCCGTTGAACTGGGCGCGCAGCGTATCGAGCGTTTTGGCGCTGCTGTCCTGATTCAGTTTCTGCGCGATGGCGTCACGTTGGCGGCTGGCGGTGATCAGCGCTTCGCGCGCAGGCTGGTATTTTTTGTAGGCCTCGTTCAACTGATCCAGCAATTGCTGCGACGCGGGCAACCAGGTTAATTGATTGGCCTGATTGAGCGACTGACCGACTTTTTCCATCAGTGTGCCGGTTTTATTAATGGCGGCATAATCGTGAGTATATTGAAAGTTGAGACGTGCCCGGCGGGCCTCGTCCAGATTGTTATTAATGTCGTTACTGATAATGGATTTATTGACGTAGCCGTCAATGTGACGAAAACCATTTATGCCTGACAGCATGATGAAGGCAGACATGATCAAAATCAGGCCAAACCCAATCGCCAGCTTAATACCAACCTTTAGATTGTTATAGGTATGTAGAATTGTGCTCATCAAGGGATTCCTATTGGGGCTAACGCTTTGATAACGCAAGATCAACAGAGGATGCTCATCTGTCTACGTCCTTGTTTTTTCAGAATAAAAAATATCTAATTTCCAGAGGTGAGAAAAAACGCGTGAATAGTATCACATTTCTTAGAGATATAAATAGCCTGCTGGCTAATCACCTGGCCCGCTATTTACCGGTTTTTGTTACGAGTTAAATTATATGGTTTACTCTTTTTTTGTTTTTTATTTGTTAAATGGTTTCGCGTACTAGTCTGGAGATATGTTCAGGGTTGTCTATTTTGCTGTTCATTCCAAAATTCAGCCTGAAATAAAGCATTAAATCCTATTTTTTTATTTTATTCGCTGGCGGGGAGATAACGTTTTATCGCATTTTTTTCCCTTAGCTGATAAATGGCGGAGTGAAAAAAGCGCACTTTTTGTTGCGATGGCGTTCAGGTATCCGATTTTTCCAACGGCAATCCCAACCGATTTTTGATGCTGGCGCAGACGGCGTCTCGCATTGCCCGGGCGGGGCGCCGGCGTCTGTCTGAATCCGCCGGCGCCGGGATGATGGCGAGATGTTGCAGGGCTCCGCGCTGCCGCTCGGCAGCGCGGAAAGGGGCTCACCTATCAGGCGCCGGAAGTCATATCCGCGGCGTCGCTGGTCATCGGCACGTCCTGAATTACCGACTCGAAACTGCGCAGACGTTTATAAATCGACATCAGTTCCACGATGGTGGTCCAGGAGTTGATCAGGTACTGGAACGAACCGCGTACCTGATCGAACACGTTGGTGATCTGGGTCATCAGGCCGAGCGTCAGGCTGCCCGCCACGATCGACGGCAGCAGCATGATGATGCCGAACACGTTGTCGCTTTGCAGATAGAGCACCCGCGCGATATTGAAATAGGTGTAATGGAAGTAGAGACGGAAATAGTTTTTCCGCACATTGCCGAACAGCTGTCTTACCGTGGGCGGCGTGGCGCGGCTGGCGTCATCCTCGCCATACACCAGTTCTTTACGGTAGGCGGCTTCCACCCGCTGGTTGTTGAATTCCAGCCCCGGCAGTTTGATACCGATTAATGCCAGCACGCCGGTGCCCGCCAGCGACCAGATGATGGCGGCGATCACCAGGCCGTAAGGAATTTCGCCGATCAGCGGCAGCGATTTGACGTGAGACGAGAGGCTGACCAGCACCGGCAAAAAGGCGATCAACGTCATCAGCGATTTCACCAGGTCCACCCCCAGGCTTTCCACCGTGGAAGCGAAACGCATGGTGTCTTCCTGAATACGCTGCGCCGCCCCTTCAATGTGACGCAACGCTTGCCAGTGCGAGGTGTAGTAGTCGTTCATGGCGGTACGCCAGCGGAAGACGTAATGGCTGACGAAAAACAGGTTCAGCACGCCGACGGTCACCGCGGTCAGCGCGATACCGAGGAAAATCAGCAACTGCTGGTAAAACGCCTGAATAGTCACCGCGTTCGGCGCGCTCAGCGCTTTCTGGATCAGATCGTAAAACGGGACGTACCAGTCGTTGACCGCCACGCCGACTTCGACCGAAAAGTAGGTCACGAAAATGATCAGCGAGGAACCGAGAATCGACCAGCGTTGCCAGGGATGCGGGTTTAACAGCGCCCAGGCGCCGGCGAATATGGCTACGCACAGCAGGTAGTAACCGTAGAACCACAGAAAGGCGGGCGACAGGAACCGTATCGCGCCTTGCGGCAGCGGTTGGGTGATGTGCAGCAGGCTATCGCCCAGCGGTCGCCCCCAGCTATACCAGATGATGACGGCTACCAGCGACCAGAGCAGCGCGGAGGAGAAAAACAGTTTGGGGTTGGGAAAAAACGATTTGAACATAAACGCACTTCTATCCGTAAAAGGAGAATAACTGTCGTGATAGCAAATATTTAACGCAGACGCAGGATTATATTGAAACGATTTTTGACTGGATAACGATTTTCTTTACGCAGCAATAAGCAAGGCGATGCAGAAATAGGCAGAGCGCAAAAAATACAGAGCGGCGGCGACAGAGGTACAGATATCGCCGCCGTGGTGTTACTGGCAAGGCGAGGGCGCGTCGACCACGATGTCCGGCTGGTGGGTGACGGTAAAATTGACCGAGCGGGCGATAAAGCACATCTCGTGAGCCTGATGATGTAACGCGAGAGCGGTCTGCGCGTCGCTGTCGGCGCTGATCACCACGCGCGGACGCAGCGTGACCGACAGAAACTGCCCGGCGCCGCCAGCCTCTTCCACCATTTCCCCTTCTGCCCGATCGTCGTAGGCCAGCACCGTGACGCCGGCTCCCGCGCACAGCCCGAGATACCACAGCTTGTGGCAGGCGGACAGCGACGCGACCAGCAGCTCTTCCGGATTCCAGCGCGTTGGGTCGCCGCGGAAACTCGGGTCGGATGAGCCGGGCAGCGTCGGTTTGCCCGGCGCGCAGATATCATGGTCGCGGCTGTAGCCGCGATAACTCTTGGTGCCGGTGCCCTGGTTACCGGTCCAGCTAACCTGGACCTGATAGCGATGAATTTTGTCTGCCATGTCGCCCTCGTATTCCGATTAAAAAAATATTCGGCTGTAGTTTAACAGGCAATGGCGTCGATGCCATGGCGGCAGCAAACGGCGACGCGACGCGCCCCTTAGCCCATCTCGATCACATCCTGAGGCGGCAGGTCTTTCTCCAGCTGTCGTAACACCCGGTAAACCTGCGCCACCGGTTGCAGGGTATCACGCGGAATGTAGTGACCTTCCGGTATCCGGTATAGGGTGCGCGCCAGCCAGATAAAACGGATTACCGGCACCCCGGCCTGATGGGCGCGGGCGATCAACGCTTTGGCCTGATCGTCTTCACCTTTGAGCAGGATGCGCGGCAGCGGTGTTTTGCCGGGGCGGTAGAACAGCGCCACCGCGTAGTGGGTTGGGTTGACCAGCAGCAGATCGGCGTCCTCCACTTTGGGTTTGGCGCGCGGGCTGGCGGGCTCGTTGAGGATTTCCTGCGCCACCGATTTACGATGGCCTTTCATGTGCGGGTCGCCTTCCGAGTTTTTAAACTCGTTGCGGATATCTTCATGACTCATGCGCTGCTGTTTGAGGAAGTAGTATTTTTGCAGGCCGAAGTCGAGTAACCCCAGCGCCAGCAGTGCGGAAAGGGTGGTGCGCGCCACGCTTTTCAGCACGCCCTCCACCCCTTTCCAGAACGCGGTCAGATCGCCGTAAGCCAGCTCCACCAGCCACTCCAGCTGCGGCATCACCACCAGCCAGAACACCAGCCCGATGGTCACCGCCTTCAGGATGTTGGTCAGCATGTCGGTGAGTTTGCGCATGGTGAACATTTGTTTGATCTGGTTGATCGGGTTGAGGCGGTTGAAGTCAATTTTCAGCGCTTCGACGGCAAACAGTGGACCGTACTGGATCCAGCCGCCCACGACGCGCATCAGCAACGCCACGCTGATGGTCAGCAGGCAGAAGGTCGCCAGCAGCGACAGCGCTTCACTGAAAATTTCATCCGCCGCGTGGCCGAACGGGTCGGTGATGCGGCTTACCGGTAACTGCATCAGCGCCTGTAACTTGCTCATGCCGCTGTCGGTCAGCGCCAGAATCATCTCCAGCAGCGCGAAGCTGATCAGCAGCTTGGGTACGTCCTGACTCTGTCCCACTTCCCCTTTTTTGCGGGCGTCCTGCAATTTTTTGGGGGTGGGTTTTTCGGTTTTTTCACTCATCGCAGTACCTCGTGGTTACTAACCGTATCTCGCGTTTTGCCATTTCAGGGTGACGCCTGAAAAAATAGCGGGAACAGGTGTTTCAGGTCGGTGAGCGCCTTGAGCCGGCCTTCGCCGAGAAACTGCAGCACCGGCATGTAGAGCACGAAAAACGCCATGCCGGCCAGACACTTGGCCGGGGTGGACAGCACGTAAACCTGCAACTGCGGGCTGTAGAGACTGAGAATGGCGATACTGAATTCCAGCAACAGCAACAGCGCCACCAGCGGCCCGGCGTACACCACCATGTGCTGAAAGGTGTCTTTAAGCAGGTCGAGATAAGTGTGAAACCCCTGTTCCGACAACGGCGGCAGGAAGTCTAACGCCGGCCACAGCCGGTAGCTGTCCCACAGTAACTGGGTAAAACCGGGAAAACCGATGGTGATGATCAGCAGCATGATGAACAGCTCTTTCATCATGTGACCGAGCGGGGTAGCGTCGCTGCCCAGCGCCGGGTTGAGCTGGCCGCCGGTGAGCGCGCCGCGCTGGTTATCAAACAGCGCGCCGACCGACTCGAACAGCCAGAACGGCATCGCCAGCACCACTCCGAGCAGCAGCCCGATCACCAGCTCTTTGAGCAGCAGGCCGGGCAACATCGGCCAGGTGAGCGTGGTGGTCAGCATCTGTTGCTGGATGGCGCCGGCCGGCACCAGCGCCAGCGCGATCGCCACCGCATTGCGCAGCATGCCTTTGATGATGGTGAACGAGAACAGCGGCACCAGGAACAGGCACGGATACAGCCGGGCCACGCCGAGCGTCAGCGCGTAAATAAAATCGTAGATATTCTGGATTGTGGCGATGGAGAACATGGCCGCCTCACGCCCGGGTTTGTTCGATCATGTTGAAAGCCATCATCGCCAGTTGGATCAGCTCTACGCCGATCCAACGGCCGGTCATGGCCAACACCAGTCCTACCGCCACCAGCTTGACGGCAAAGGGCAGGGTTTGATCCTGCAACTGCATTACCGCCTGCAACAGCGAAATCAGCACGCCGACCACCACCGCCACCAGCAGCGGCGGCGCCGACAGCATCACCACCAGCACCATCGCCTGTCTAAACAGATTGAGCGTTTCCATGATCGCCTCACAGGTAGCTGTAGAACAGGCCGTCGAGCAGGCGCGTCCAGCCGTTGACCAGCACGAACAGCAGCAGCTTGAGCGGCAGCGAAAGGGTGGTGGGCGCCACCATTTGCATCCCCAGCGCCAGCAGCACGTTGGAGACGATCAGGTCGATAACGATGAACGGGATATAAATCAGAAAACCGATCTTAAACCCGGCCTGCAGTTCCGACAGCACATAGGCCGGCAGCACCAGCAGGATGCTTTGGGTGGTGATTTTTTCGGCCATCGCCGCCGGCCACATGCGCAGGCTGTTTTCATGCAGGTGGGTAAGAATGTCCGGATCGGTGTTGCGCGACATGAATTTCTGCAACGGTTCGATACCTCGGGTCACGCTGCTTTCCAGCGCGTCGAGGCTGCTGAAATCCACCGGGTTGTCCTGAAAACGCTGTTTGATGTCGCTGAATACCGGCGCCATCACGAACAGCGTGGCGGCGAGGGCGATGCCGTACAACGCCATGTTGGGCGGCACCTGCTGCACCCCGATGGCGTTGCGGGTAATCATCAGCACCATGGAAACCTTGAGAAAGCAGGTGCAGACGATCATCATCAGCGGAATCAACGACAACGTGCCCAGAAACAGGGCAAACATCACCGGGTCGAAGCTGCCCGAGGTCATAACGATGGCTCCGGGGCGATGTCCCCATCCACGCCAAGACGGCGGGTGATTTGCAGCCCCAGCCGGCCTTCCACGTCCACCAATTCGCCCAGCGCCAGCGGTTGCTCGCCGTGGTACAGGGTCGCTTCGCCGGGCGTCGCCTGCTGCAGAGTCAATACCGTGCCGGGGGCGAGCTGCTGCAAATCCTGCAACGTCAGCGTCAGGTAGCCGCAGCGCACGGTCAGCGCCAGCGTCAGCGGCGGCAGCGCGTAGCCCGACGGCGCGCCGGTGTGATTGTCGCTATCCGGGGCGTGCTGCGACGTCTCGGGAACGGCGTAGGCCTCAAAAGGGGTTGCGTCGTCAAAGGGTGTTGTCACGGGACATTCCTCCAGTTCTGTCACGGTAAACCAGTAAGGGGCGAGCGCATCCATCCTGAGCTGCCCGGTCAGCCGCCGGTCGGCCAGCGTGATGCAGCCGTTGCCCTGCGGTGAAAAGTACTGTTTGAGTGGACAGATCAGGTCGCCCGGTTCCAGCGTCGCCAATTGTTCGTGTGACAATGTCACGTCTGCCAGCGTCAACGGCACGCGCATCGCCAGATGACCGGGCAGCGGGTAGCGGGGCGCGTACCACCCCGGCTGGCTTTGCCACTGCTGCAAGGTCCGGGTCGATGTCCGCAACCGGCTGCGAACCCGGAAATCCCCGCGCATAACCTCCAGCCACAGCGTCAGGTCGCCATGCGCTTCGCTGTCCGGCTGCGGCGATGACGCCGGCTGAATCTCGCCGAACAGCTCGCGCAGCGCCGGGCTGAGATGGTGGTTATACTGCGTCCAGTACCAGTCGGCGGTTTCCGCGGCGACGTCGGGGCCGGGCGTGAGCGCCGGGCAGGCGGAAAGCAGCGACAACAACGGCGCGGCGTTGTCGTCCAGCCACAGCGTGCCGGCATGGCAGCGCCAGCGGCTTTCCTGCCCGCCGGGCGGCGCGTCGTCCGCCAGTTGCAGGCGTAATTCGCCGGGCTGACCGTCCAGCATGAAGGCAAAACGGTGCGCCGACGCCAGCTGGCGGGAGAGCGCGGCTCGCGCCTGGCTGACCGGGCGCAGCGTCCGGGTGAGCGGGATCATTCCTCGTCCTCCCGGCTTTCAAACTGCAGGCGCACCGGCGCGCGCAGCGTATCCGCCAGCGAACGGCGGCAGGCGTCGCGCTGGCTTTTCAACTGCTCGTAGGCGGATTTGCCGAAGCGCAGCGAAACGTCCCAGCCGCTGGCGGGCAGCGTCACCATCCGAACGTCCACGCTGCCCAACTGCGGCAGTTGCAGGCTGAACGACAGCGGTTCCCCGCGGCGCAATAGCGGCATGTCGGTCAGCGACGACTCCAGCGCCGGCCAGTACGCCGGTGTGACCGGTTCCGCCTGCGACGGGGCATCGGCGAAGGCATCCAGATTCAGCGACGGATTCAGCGCCAGCGGCGGACCAAACGGCAGCCAACTGGCGTCGGGAAAGCGCATTTCCGGCTCGGACAGTTCGCCGAACGGTTCCCAGAAGGCACCGTCGTCGTAACCGTAGCCGGGGAAATCCTGTTCCTGACCGTGCGGCAACGGGCGCAGGGCAGGCAGAGAAACATCTTGTGTTGCGGGCAGATGAGGGGTCATATCGCCTCCTGATAGGTGGTTAACAGAAACTCCAGTTTTTCAACGGCTTTCTGGCAGAGCCGGGCCGCTTCCCGGGCCTGGCCGACCTGCTGCTGCCGGTTCAGATACTGTTGCTGCCAGTCGGTACACAGCAGCACCTGCGCCTGAATCTGACGAATATGCTTTTGCTCCTGCTCCAACTGGTTTTTCAGCGACTCCAGCGTCTGGGTTTTACCCAGCGCCTCGCGCAGGAAGATATCGCGCTGTTGCTGCCAGTCGGCCTGGAGCTGTTCCAGTTGCGCCTGTTGCGTGCGTAGCGCCGCTTCGGTTTGCCTGAGCGCTTGTTCGGACAGACGTAACTGGCGTTCGGCGCGACTGAGGCGCTGCCGACGGATCGGCAGCAACTGGTTAAGCACCGCGCCCAGCTCCTGCGCGCTGCTGTCCGGCTGTTCCTCTTCCATCGCGCTGACGGGTTTCATGGCGTTAGAGATTGGCATACTGGCTCACCTCTTCGAGTTGCGACTGAATGTGGTCGAAGCCCTGCGGCTCGCGCATCGCCTGTTGCAGAAAACGGTTGATGTCGTCGTTGGCGCTGACGGCGGCATCGGTAAAGGCGTCGTGTCCCGGCTGGTATTCACCGAGGCGGATCAACATTTCCACCTGCTTGTAGGCGGCCATCAGCCGCCGCACCGCGTTGGCGTGGCGGGTGTGTTCCCGCTCCACCACGTTGCTCATGGTGCGGCTCAGGCTCATCAATACGTCGATCGCCGGGTAGTGGTTGCGTTCGGCCAGCCGGCGCGACAGCACAATGTGGCCGTCGATCAGCGACCGTACTTCGTCGGCCACCGGGTCGTTCATCGAGTCCTGTTCGATCAGCACCGAATAGAGCGCGGTAATCGCGCCCTGACGGGTTTGCCCGGCGCGTTCCACCAGCCGGGGCAACAGGGTGTAGACCGAGGGCGGCAACCCGCCGCGCCCCTGCGGCTCGCCCAGCGCCAGGCCGATTTCACGCTGGGCGCGGGCAAAGCGGGTCAGCGAGTCGATAATCAACAGCACCTGTTTGCCCGCTGCGCGAAAGGCTTCGGCGATGGCGGTGGCGGTAAAGGCGGCGCGGGCGCGTTCCATACTGCTGCGATCGGAGGTGGAGCAGACCAGCACGGTGCGGCTGCGCAACTGCTCGTCCAGCTCGTGATCGAGGAATTCGCGCAGTTCGCGGCCGCGTTCGCCGATCAGCCCAAACACGATGGCGTCGCACGGCGTGTTGCGCGCCAGTTCCGCCAGCAGGGTGGTTTTGCCGCAGCCGGCGCCGGCGAATATCCCGACGCGCTGGCCGCAGCCGATAGTCAGCAGGCCGTCGATGGCGCGCATACCGGTGGGCAGCGGGTCGGCGATGCGTGGGCGCTCGGTTGGCGGCGGCGCGTCGCCGATCACCGGGATGGGGTTGGCGTTGAGTGAGCCCGGCTCGACAAACGCGCTGTGGCCGCCGTCTTCCAGCGGACGGCCGAAGCCGTCCAGCACGCTGCCGAACAGCGCGTCGGACACCTGCACGCAATGCGGCTGGTACAGCGGCGTGACCACCGCGCCCTGCGCGATGCCGTCCAGCGCGCCCAGCGCCGATAAAAAGGTGTTCTCCGGGCTGAAGCCGACAATTTCCGCCAGCACCTGCGAGCTGTCGTCACGCGCCACCAGACACAGGTCGCCGATGCGGGCGTTCGGCAGGCTGGACTCCAGCAGAATGCCGCTGATGCCGATGATCTGCCCCTGTCGCGTCACCGGCGAATACGCCGCCAGCTGGCGTTGTTGCTGTTGCAGCCACTGGCTCAGTCGGGGATAGCGGGTATCGATTGCGTTCTGCGCGTTCATCACCAGTTCACCTTGATCTGTTGTTTGCCGCGAAACTCGATCTGGCTGTCGTTGATGCTGACCAGCCGCAGGTTGTCCACTTCGTCGCCGACGAAGATGCGTCGCCCGTCCGAGGTCACCACGTTGGCTTTCGGGCCGCTGGTGACCTGCACGATCTGGAACGGCAACTGGTCGTCCTTCACGGTGGTGTGGTTTTCAATCTGCAAGGCGGTGACGTAACGCTGGTGGAATTGCGCCAGCATGCGCGCCAGCCGGGTGTGCTGCGCGGGCGGCAGCGCGCCGCTCAGCACGATGCGGTTGTTATCCTGACTGGTCGAAACCAATCGCTCCAGTTCGCGGTCGGTCAGCATGGTTTGCAGGGTGCTGTTCAACTGCGGCAAGGTGCCGATCGGTAAACGGTTATCCTGCGGCGGCGGCGCGGACGGCATCGCCGCCGTTTCCTGCAACATCCAGCTACCGACGATCATGAACAGCAGCACCGCCAGCAGCAGGTAGCTGAATTTGGCCCACAGCGGCAGGCGCGGCTTTTCCCGGCGCGTCACCGTCGGTTCCGGCGTCGGCGCGGGGGGCGTGTGCGAGGCGGCGGCGTCAGGCGGGGCGTCTTGCGTGCCGGTGACGGCGTCGTCGGTAGCCTGGTCGTCGTCCGGCGGCGTTTCTTCCGCCTCATCCTGCCAGGGGGTGTCGGCGCTCACCACGCACAGCCAGATGCCGCCGGCGGCGAACGGCGTGCCGGGCGGCAGCCAGAGCGATTGCGCCGCCGCGTGGCCTTCGCTGTTGCTGATCGGTCCGTCCAGTACGGATACCAGCCAGCCGTCGGGTTGTTTTTCCAGCAGGCAATGCTGCTCACGGATGCCGGGATCGTAGAGCACCATATCCGCCTCATCGGCGGAACCGATACGCCATGAGGTTCCGCTCAGCGGCAGCGCGGCCCCACGGTGCAATCCGGTCAGAACACGGAGTTCAAACATTTTGCGTTATCCTATGCGTTAAAGGGGTCAACCCGGTCCTGCAGGTCGATACGGCCCGCTACGTTGATCGACAGGTGCGATTCCAATTCGGTGAACGACAGCACCGGGACATGATGGAATTCGTCCTGCAACAGAATGCGCAGCGGACTGCGCAGGTCCTGCGCCACCAGAATCAGCGCCGACGGCGGCGTCATCGGCGGGAACGCCCGCCGCAGCTGACCGAGCAGGACGGCGGCGTATTCCTGGGTCAGCGCGAAGAAGGTTTCGTTTTGCGTCTGGCGCAACGCGTCGCGCAGCAACTCTTCGGTTTCCGGCGTCAGCAGCCAGACGGTGAGGCTGTCGTCCTGACTGTACTGGTGGCAAATCTGGGCTTTCAGCTCCAGCCGTACGTAGTCGGTGAGGGCGTTGATGTCACGCTCGTGCTGACCGACTTCGATCAGCGCTTCGGCAATCGGCCGCACCGAGCGCAGCGGCACTCGCTCCGACGCCAGCCGTTGCAGTACGCTGGCGAAGCGCGATAACGGCATGATGCGCTGCAGTTCCTGCGCCAGCTCCGGCTGTTCGGCTTCCAGCCAGGCGAGGATCGATTTGGTTTCCTGCAGGCCGATAAACTGCGCGCCGCTGCGATGAATCGCGTTCTCCATGCGGCTGAGGATCAGCGCGTCCGGGCTCCAGGGGCTCAGTTCCGGCTGCTGCAATAGCGGATGTTCCGGCGTCAGCCACAGCAGGTGGTGTTCGTCGCGGGCGGACAGGCCGGGCATCATGCCGTCGTCCAGCGTCTCTTCCGGCAGTTGTCCGCGCGGCACCGCCAGCAGCGGCACGCCGAAGCTGGCCCGCAACTGCGGGATTTCATACACGCAGAAGCGGAACTCATCTTCCGGCACGTTGGGGTTAAACTCGATGTCGAACGACGGCAGCGTAAAGCCGAAGTGATACACCAGCCGGTTGCGCAGGCGACGGATGTCCTGTACCAGCACCGCGGCGGCGGCGGCGCCTTGCCACACGGTATGGAACTGCAACAGGTAGGCGCGGGTCGGGTTGAAGCGCCGCAAATCCTGATAGCCGTTCTGCTCGGCGGGCATGCTGTCGTCCGCCAGCAGCGCATCCTGCAGGCCGCTCTGTTTGACGCGCCACAGCTGAAATAACCCGCTGCCGAGCGACAGCAGGCTGATGATGAGAAACACCAGCGTCGGCATCCCGGGCAGCAGCGCAAACCCCAGCATGCCCACCGACGAGATGATCCACGCCTTGGGCTGGCTGGTCAGCTGCTCGGCGATCTCGCGGCCGATATTGTTGTCCATTTTCTGGCCGTCGGCGGAGACGCGGGTGATGATCATCCCGGCGGTCAGCGAAATCAGCAGCGCTGGAATCTGGGCAATCAGGCCGTCGCCGATGGTCAGCACCGAGTAAATGTGCATAGCGTCGCCGGCGGCCATGCCGTTTTGCAGCACGCCGATGGCGAAGCCGCCGATCATGTTGATGAACACGATCACCAGACTGGCGATGGCGTCCCCTTTGACGAACTTCATCGCCCCGTCCATAGCGCCGAACAACTGACTCTCCTTGGCCAGGTTTTCCCGTCGCTGGCGAGCCTGCTGGGAATCGATCAACCCGGCGCGCAGGTCGCTGTCGATGGACATCTGTTTGCCGGGCATGGCGTCGAGGGTGAAACGCGCCGCCACTTCCGCCACGCGCTCCGACCCTTTGGTGATCACCAGAAAGTTCACCACCGTCAGAATCATGAAGATCACCAGGCCGACCGCCAGATTGCCGCCTACCACGAAGTTGCCGAATGCCTCCACCACGTGACCCGCATCCTGTTGCAGCAGGATCTGCCGGGTGGTGGAGATGGACAGCGCCAGCCGGAACATGGTGGTCAGCAGCAGCACCGCCGGGAAGGTGGAGAACGCCAGCGGTTTGGGCAGGTACATCGCCAGCACAATCAGCAGTGATGAAATACAGATGTTGAACGCAATCAGCACGTCGATCAGGCCGGTCGGCAGCGGGATGATCATCATGAACACAATCGCCATGACGATCACGGCGCCCACCACCTCGGAGCGCTGCATGGCGCTCATGGCAAAACGGTTAAGCCAGGCGATCAGCACAGCCATCGGTTACCCCTTGTTCCGAGATCGGTCATTCATCGGTTTGGTTTCATCCTGCTGCTGCTTTTCGTATTGGGCGAAATCGCCGATCAGGCTACGAATCAGCTGCAGGGCGGTGAGGCGGTTTTTGGCGTCGCGCCACAGCGGGTGCGGCAGGTCGTTAACCAGCGGCAGCAGGCCGTTGAAAAACAGCAGCTGGCGCTGGGCGTCCTGCCCGGCGACTTCACGACCCAGGTTGTGCAGGTCGCGGGCGTAGGCGCCGTTGGCGCTTAGGCCGATCAACCGCCGGGTCAGTTCCACCGCGCCCAGCGTGCATTCCGGCATGCGCGACGCCAGTCGGGCGAGCAACGATTGGCTGGCCGACAGCGTATGGCTGAGCTGACGCGAGTCGTTCAGGCTGCTGAGCATTTTGCTGAGCGCATTCTTCGAGATGGACGGCGCCAGCGAGGCGATATCCGCCGCCAGCGCCCGTTGCAGCGTACGCAGCCCGGCGGCGAAGTGCTGGGCGTCAAAACGCTCCAGCAGCGCGTCGAGCAGGGCGCTGGGCGACTGTTGATGGACGATGCGCTGGTAGTAGAGGTCGCGCAGCGCCTGTTTCTGGTTCGGGTCGGTGCTGAACAGGGAAATGGCGGCGGCGGTGTTCAACCCCGCCCGGACTTCCGGCCCTTTTTCCTGATGCAACTGGTCCAGGCTCTGGCTGGTCGACTGCGCGAGTGAGGCGTCCTGCTGCTGTTGCGCCTGGCTCAGCACATGGCGCAGCACGATATCGCTGCGTGCGGCGTCGCCGCCTGCCGCCTGCATGATGGCCTCGACCGATGGCGGCGATGACTGGCGCAGCAGCGCCTGCATCTGCCGGATCTGCTGGTCCAGCGTCGGGTGCTTCGGATTTTCCAGTAGCTGGAACAGTTCGGTCAGTTTTTCGATGCGTTCGATGTTGGCCAGCATGCGGCTTTGCGGCTGGCTGATTTGCCGCCGGTTCAGCGCCTTGCTTTTGCGTTCGACCTGCTCGCCGAAGCTGGCCGCGACTTCTTCCATCGAGTCATGAAGGGTTTTGTCGTGCGACGGTCTGGCTTCGCTGGTTTTGACCGGCGTGCCGACCGGCTCCTGATCGTCAATATCATTGGCGATGGCCGCGCTGCTGGTATTGAGCACGGAAGAAACGTTGTTGAGTGAAATCATGGTCCTGTCCTGCCTGAAGCAGCCTCTGCTTTAACGGTGTGCTGTTATGTGGCCGGACCGGGAAGCGGGTTCCCATTGAATGATGTAAGTCAACGAAAATAAGTAACTTAATGTTATTATAATCTTGATTACTATTTGGTTGGTTGGTTCTGCAAAAGCTTGCAATTCAGGCCGGATTTTACCGGCAAAAAATGGCATGAAAAGCCAGTGCGATAAAAAATAAAACACTATATAACAATAAGTTAATTCGTTTTCATTGGCTGGCACGCGCCTTGCTCTCCCAGATGCGCCAATTAGGGCATAACGATGGAGAGTTAATGAAATGGAAACGATTGCACTGAAACAAATGGACGCGTGTCAGCTTCATACCCCTGCCAATACCGTGGACTGGGAGCAGGTTTTTCGCCTGCATGGCAAGCGACTGCAAAACTTCATTCGCAAGCGCGTATCGAACCGTGAAGATGTGGAAGATTTACAGCAGATGACCTATCTGGAAGTGCTGAAAAACCGCGAAAAGTTCGCCGGCGCCTCGCGCCCGGAAACCTGGGTATTCGGCATTGCCCTGAATCTGGTGCGAAACCACTTCAAACAGGCGCGTTATCGTGCCGTCGATATCAGCGACGATGCGTTGGAAGCGATGGAAATTCTGTCGACGGATATCGATCCCAGCCGCATTACGGAGTGCGATCATTCGCTGAACCGCGCGCTGACGGCCAGTGCGCACCTGCCGGAGGAAACGCGTAAGATGTTGATGATGCTGCTGGATGCCGATGTCAGCTATCAGGATATCGCCGAACAGCTCAACATTCCTATTGGCACTGTACGTTCGCGTCTTTCCCGCGCCAGGGGATATCTCCGCCAGGCCGTTGATGCATAAGTTGAATCCCCCGTGCGGCAGCCTGGCGCGGGGGCTCGCTTATATTGCCATGCCCCGGGAGGGCATCTCCCTTGAGTCAGGGGAGGAGAAGGAACCTGTCAGTATCAGGCTGTGTACCCGCACGTCGTGCGGTGAACAGCCTAACAGGGCCGCAGGCCACCTTCCCCGGGGGCGATTTCTGCGGCTTTCCTTTCTGCTGTCGGCGCCCGGTTTACGGGGGCCGGCAGGCTTAGCGATAGCAAGGAGATGGCAATGTTATATACCCCGACTTCCCCACAACCCCACCATCCGGATGACGTACCGCCGCTTGAACTGGTGGATTTCGCCTTTAGTCGTATCAAAGATGCTATTTATATTGTCAACGACATGGAGCAGTTTTGTTACGCCAATGATGAAGCCTGCCGCATGCTGGGCTACAGTCGCCGCGAGTTTCGTCGCATGCGGATACAGGACATCGACCTTGGCTGGACAAAGGAAGAGACCAACCGCCACTGGAGCGATCCCCGCTGCTGGAAGCGCGGGCTGACGTTTGAAACCCGGCATAAAACCCGCTTTGGCATGGTGCTGCCGGTCGAGGTCAGCGTGAATCATTTTCTACATAAAGGACGAAAGTACAGTATGTGCGTAGTAAGGGATATTCGTGAACGCAAGCATATCGAACAGTTGGCTTACGCCCGTGAGCAGGAGTTCCGGGCGCTGGTGGAGAATACGCCGGATCTGATCACGCGCTTTGATCCGCAGCTCAACTGCCAGTACGCCAATCCCGCCACACTGGCCCACCTGCGTTTTACCGCCGAGCAGCTGCGCGGGCGGCGGCTGACCGATCTGCTGCCGAACGCCCGCTGCGCCCAGCGCATTCTGCAACTGGTGCAGATGGTGGTGGATTCGGAAAGCAGCGTCGAAGGCGAGCTGGAGGAAGACATCGGCGCGACGGAAACGCGCCACCGGGTGATTCACCATATCCGCTGTGTGCCGGAGTTCGATCAAAGCGGTAAGCTGACGTCGATCCTGACCGTCGGGCGCGATATCACCGCCATCCGCTATGCCGAAAAAAAGCTGGAGGATTCCCATATGCAGCTGCGGCTGCTGGCGCGCCAGCGGGAAATCTCCCGCGAAGAAGAACGCAAGCACATCGCCAGGGAGATCCACGATGAGCTGGGACAGCATCTGACATCAATGCGCATGAGCCTGTCGCTGATGCGTATGCAGTTCGCCCGCGATAACCCGCATATGCTGACGCAGCTACAGAATTTGATGGCGCTGTCTGATAAAACCATTCAGGTGGTGCGACATGTCGCGACCCGGTTACGTCCCAACGTGCTGGATATGGGGCTGACCCCCGCGCTGGAGTGGCTGCGTGATGATTTTATCCGCCAGTATCGCTGCCCTTGTCTGTTGCGGGCGCCGGAGCCGGAAGTGGTGCTGAATGACGAATGCGCCACCGCGGCGTTCCGGGTGGTGCAGGAGTCGCTGACCAATATCGCCCGTTACGCCGAGGCGACGCAGGTAGTGATTGCGCTGGAAAACCGCGAAGGATTGATCGTGCTGAGCGTGCGCGACAACGGCAAAGGGTTTGACGCTCAGGCCCGTAAACCTCACGCCTTCGGTCTGATGAGCATGAAAGAGCGCGGCCGGATGCTGGGGGGAGAAGTGGTAATAGAAAGTCAGCCTGGCGTAGGTACGCTGGTTCGGCTGACGTTTCCGCAGGATACCGCGTAGAATAGATTTTCTCTGGAGAGGACGAAACGCGAATGGATAGACTCATAAAGCTGATGATCGCTGACGATCACGTAATTATGCGTGAAGGATTAAAGCAGATCTTTGCATTAGACGAGAATCTGGAAGTGGTGGCGGAAGCGGGGACCGGGTCGCAGGTGCTGGCGCAACTGCGGGAGAGCCAGATCGATTTACTGCTGCTGGACATGAGCATGCCGGGCATTTGCGGCGAAGAACTGATTATCCGCATTGTGGCGCAGTATCCGCGTCTGCCGATTCTGGTGTTGAGCATGTACAGTGAACCGCAGATCGCCCGGCGGGTACTGAAAAGCGGGGCGCTCGGCTATATCACCAAAGACAAAGACCCGGAAGCGCTGCTGTCGGCTATTCGTCGGGTGGCGCAGGGCGCGCGCTATATCGACCACAGTATCGCCGAGCAGATTGTGTTTGCGGATTGCCAGACCCGCGGCGACGGGCGCCATGAACTGCTGACCTCGCGGGAGCATCAGATCATGGTGATGCTGGCTCAGGGACAGGGGGTTAACGCCATCGCCGAAACGCTGGCCATCAGCAACAAAACCGTCAGCACCCATAAATCGCGGTTAATGGAAAAAATGCAGTTCACCACCAACGCGGACATTGTGAAATATGCATTGAGCCAGCGTTTAATCGCCTGACAGTAACCTATTGTCCTCCCTTCGCTGATGACCTTGCTGTAAGACAATGCCATGACGAAGGGGGGAACCACGCCTTCAGTACCCGGAACGCCGCCAGCGTCATTGTCTCCGGGGTCAGATTATTCCTACTTTTCGCTCTGAAATTCCTACCACAACTTCAGCGGTTGGCTGATGGTTTGTTTTGCCGTTGGCGGTAATGCTTACACACACCATGAATAATTTGTTAATACTCGCAGGTTATCGATTGTTAAGTGTTAAGGAATTGTCAGGACGACAATGGGGCTATTGGAACTTAAAACCGTGCCAGCGTTCAGGATTAGGGTGTATCCCGTAATGATGCAATGACAGCTACTGATGGCGATGTTGCGGCGGGAGACAGTCTGGAACGGGATAGATTCGACAGTTTGATAATGGAATACAGAAAAAGGTACAGGAGTTGTCATGACGATAAGGAATAGCAATGAATCCGTGCAGTCACTTCATTGTGTCTCCCATGAGTCCTCGTTAACGCATCCGTCGGAAGATATACATGGATCGCTATCTTCTCTCATCCACACTATTGCGCCCCTTAACGTTGATATCGTACTGGAAGGTGAAACCGGCACCGGCAAAGACACGCTGGCGCGCCGTATTCATCAGCTTTCCGGTTGCGCCGGCCCGTTGGTGGCGGTGAACTGCGCCGCCGTGCCGGAAACGCTGGCGGAAAGCGAGTTGTTCGGGGTGGTGTCCGGGGCTTACACCGGCGCCAGCCGGTCCCGCGCCGGGTACCTTGAAACCGCGGACAAAGGCATTCTGTTTCTGGATGAGATCGACAGTATGCCGCTGACGCTGCAGGCCAAAATGTTACGGGTGCTGGAAAGCCGCGGCATCGAACGGCTGGGCAGCACGCAGTTCAAACCGGTGGATATGCGGGTGATCGTCGCCACGCAGACGCCGCTACAGAAGCTGGTGGACGAAGGGCGTTTTCGGCGCGACCTCTACTTCCGGCTGGATACGGTAAAAATCCAGCTGCCGACGCTGCGTTCGCGCACGGAAGTCATTTTGCCGTTATTCCAGCGCTTTTTGCGCGAAGCGTCGGCGCGGCTGAAACGGCCGGCGCCGGGTCTGTCGGCCATCATTCAGGAACAACTGCTGATGCACGGCTGGCCCGGCAACATTCGTGAACTGAAAGCAGCGGCCGAACGCTGGGTGCTGGGGCTGTCGCCGGTGCCGATAGCCGCTGACGGCGATGGGCAGGGAATGGGGGCGGATACGCCGCTGACCTCGCTGAAAGTGCGCCTGCGCCGTATTGAACGGTTCCTGATTCAGGAGGCGTTGCAGCGCAACGACCACTGTATCGATACGGTGGTTAATGAGCTGGGCATTCCTAAACGCACGCTCTATCACCGCATCAAGCTGCTGAATGTGGCGGCGCGCGGACTGTAATTTATCGGCTGTATCCTGTTATCACCACCAGGGGAAAAAAAGTGAATATCTTTCGGAACCACCTCTCGCTATCTCCTACTTAACTTATGAACACGATGACTGTGTAAGTCGCAAAGTTCATTAGCGAAATCACTTTATCAATCAACTGTTAACTGGAGATATCTATCATGATGGGACTTTCTAACGCAGCAGCATTGGCAGGCATGCAGACTCTGGACAAAACCATGGCTTCTACCACGGCGATGACCACGGCCGCCCAGGCGCAAAAAATGAAAACCGATGCTATCAGCTCAATCACCGACGGTCAGATGGACTCCGCCACCAAAGCCATGAACTCCGGGCAGAAAGCGGCAAAAGCCATCCAGTTCTGATGTTGTGTAGGTAGTCGACTACCGGGGGGAAGTTCCCCCGGTTTTTTGTCACATTAACATCCATCAAAGAGGAACGGATTCATGATGAAAATCACCCGCGTCAATGAGCTTCAGGGACTGATCGGTGACGGTGAGCCGCGCAGCGTTGATATTCCTGCGCAATCGGATGTGACCTGGTTTAGCGCCGCGATGGAACCCGCCGCGCCGGCAACGCCGACAGCGGACAACAAGGCCTGGCTGGGCGCGCTGGCGGAGAAATCCGATAACCTGGAAAACCTGTTGCAGAAAGCAGAACGTCAGGTAGGCAAAAGCATCAACAGCAATAACCCAAAGGATGTGATGGATGCCACCCGGACGCTGTCCTCGTTTTATCTGGAAAGTTTGCTCAATGCCAAAGTGGTGGCTAAAAGCGTCCAGAGCCTGGAAAAACTGACCAACCTGCAATAGCCAGGATCAAACCTGTAATCAACACGATCGTGATGAGTTAACACTGTCGTGATTAGTCAACGCCATCGTGACTAATCCAATCATGATCGAATCATGAACAACTCACAATAATGGCACCATGATGAGTAAATCCGTCCTGCACCGATTCCTGACCCTGCTGCTGGCGTTGCTGATCGCTGGCTGCGGCGATCGCGTGGAACTCCATCGCGGTCTTTCCGAAAACGATGCCAACGAAGTGATCGCCGCGCTGGGGGGATATCACATCGGGGCGGAAAAGCGCACGGAGAAAGCCGGCGTCAGTATTCTGATTGATGTCAAAGACATGGAACGGGCGGTCAATATTCTCAACGCCGCGGGATTGCCCCGTCAGGCCCGCACCAATCTGGGCCAGGTGTTTCAGAAAACCGGTGTGATCTCGACGCCGTTGGAAGAACGCGCCCGTTACATTTATGCCTTGTCTCAGGAAGTGGAATCCACACTCACGCAAATTGACGGCGTGCTGGTGGCTCGGGTTCATGTCGTGCTGCCTGAGCGTATTGCACCGGGGGAACCCATTCAACCGGCGTCCGCCGCGGTATTCATCAAATACCGGCCGGAGCTGGAGCCGGACAGTATCGAACCGCGTATCCGCCGCATGGTGGCCAGCAGTATTCCGGGGCTGGCCGGCAAGAGCGATAAAGATCTGGCCATCGTGTTTGTTCCGGCGGAACCGTACAAAGATCATATTCCAACCGTGTCGCTGGGGCCGTTTCAGTTGACGCCGCAGACCATGACGCAGCTGCAATGGCTGGCCGGGTTGTTGGCGCTGGGGCTGGCCGGCGTGCTGGGCTGGCGTTTCGGCAAGCCCTGGTGGGAACAACAGCAGGCGCGCAGGAAATCGGCGCAACCGGACGCAGGGGCTTAAGCATGATAAGCGTAGCCGATGACAACGACGCCCTGCGCTGGAGCCGATGGTGGTGCTATGACTGCCTGCGGCAGGCGGACCCCAGCTGGCGGGACGCGACGGTTTTCAGCGAGAGCGAGATGGCGCTGGCGCCAGTGCACCATGCCACGATGCGCCGTTGTCTCGGTGTGGTCGAGGCGTTTCCCCCTGCGCCGGAGAGCACGTTGCTGCAACTCGGGCAACTGGAGGTGGGGCGGCGGCGTCAGGTGTTGCAACTGATGGCGGCGGTATGCCGCGAAACGCCGGGCGACCTGCCGGAGACGCTGGCCGTCTGGTGCCGGCGACTGGCGAAAGCGCTACGCCCCGGCCTGTGGCTGCCGCCGTCGCTGGCGTTTGACCAGCACCGGGAGCGTGATGCGCTGATTGTTCTGCGCTGTCGTTTCCCGCCGGCCTGTTGGTCGCGGCTGCAGCTGTTGTACCCGCGCGACTGGCGCGACGGCGCCGGTCGGCCGCTGGGCGAGGCGTTGCCCGCCAGCCGTATCGCCAGCCTGTGCGATGCCATCATCTGGAAAGCGGCGGATGGCAACCCGGCGGCGCATGAGGGCGGTTTAGTATAAAATAATTTACCAACTAAACTATATTGAAGGTAAATTATCAATCGTAAGCATCATCGACATCAGGGAGGGAGAGTATGTTGACCAGGCGGTGTTTAAAACTGGTGGCCGGCACGGATGTGCAGGAAGCAGAACTGATCCGGGTTGAACAATTGCAGCAGCATCAGCGCGGGCTGGCGGTGATGGCCGAAGCGCGGCAACAGGCGGATGCGCTGCTGGACGAGGCGCGCCAGCAGGCGCACGAGGCGATCGCCATCGCTACCGGTCAGGCGGAACAGCAATTCTGGCAGCAGGCGGATGAGATACTGCGCGGCTGGCAGCAGGAACGCGAGCAGATGGAAAACTGGCTGCTGGCGCGGTGCGGTCAGTTGCTGAGCGACGCGATGACCCAAATTCTCAAAGCGGTGCCCGACGCTGAACGCTACCCGGCGCTGTTGCGTCAACTGCTGCGCACGCAGGGCGGAGAAGGGCGCGGCACGCTGTACTGTCACCCCGACCGTCAGGCCGATGTCGCCGCCTGGCTGAGCGAACACAGCCATCTGGGCTGGAAACTGAGCCATGACGACGCGCTGGCGCAGGATACCCTGAAATTGATCACCGCGCAGGGCGTCATGACCCTGAGCTGGCAACGGGCGGTCGAACAGCTGTTGCCGCAGGCGGAGGTGCTATCGTTAAACTGAGTGCGACGGCGAGAGCTGGAGAGCAGGAGACAAGGCCGCAATACGCCGTTACGAAAACAGAGGGAATACTACGGATAAACTCTGTCAGTGACACTTATGTCAGCGGTGGTCTGTATATTCCCGCCGGTTGCTGCACTATTACTGTCAGAGATGTTGCACGATTCCGGCGGCGTCCGACGACGATGTTCCGGCAACCCTGATCGGGCCGATGATGTTACGGACCTGCTTTTGGCCTGTTTCCATACCCTAAATAATCCAAGTTACGGTATGACGGGTATATCTCTTATGGAATAGTCAAATGGTCAATAACAGAACACAGGCATCAGCAATGATGTCGATGGCAAAGGTGATGGTGTTGCTGATCGGTACCGGGGTGCTGAGTTCATGCGCCCACACCCATTACCCCTCACGTGAATGCCGGGATATTGAGGGCTTGCTGAAATCGCACGGCGTCACTGACACGCCAGCGGGGTTGCCGACGCCAGACGAAAGTTTTGAACAGTGGAAAGCCGTGCTGCGTCAGGAGGTCCTTTCTCAGGGCATTACAGCCGGCACCTTTGATAACGCGTTTGCTGGTTTGACGCCGGACAGCGACGTGGTGGCGGCCACGCAAAAACAGCCTGAGCTGGTCACGCCGGTGTGGACCTATATTGAACAACGGGTGACGCCGGAGAACATTGCGCAGGGGAAAACACTGCTTAAGCAATACGCTGGGGCGGCGGCCCGTATCGAGCATCGTTATCAGGTTGAACCGCCGCTGCTGTTCGCGTTTCTCTCCATTGAAAGCCATTATGGCGCCAATACCGGTGATAAAGCGGTCATTCGCTCGCTGGCTACGCTGGATTACTACAATTATCGTCGGGCGTTTAACCGGCAGAATCTGATTGCGGCGTTACGCATGATTCAAAACGGCGATGCGCGGCCAGAACAGATAAAAGGGTCCTGGGCCGGGGCGATGGGGATGCCGCAGTTTATACCGACTTCTTACCTGCAATACGCCGTGGATTTTGATGGCGACCATCACCCCGATATCTGGACCTCATTCCCGGACACGCTGGCGTCGGTGGCGAACTATATGCAGCAGGCCAAATGGAAAGCGGGCGTCCCCTGGGGATTTGAAGTGACGCTGCCCGCCGGTTTTGACTATTCCCTTTCCGGGCTGGATAACCAGAAAAACGTTGCCGACTGGCAGGCGTTCGGGGTGAAAACCGCGGTGCCCGGAGATCTGGCCGCGCTGTCTTCGGAGCAAGCCTCGATATTGCTGCCGGTTGGGAAGAATGGCCCGGCGTTTCTGGTGACGGCGAATTTCCGCGCCATTCTTCGTTATAACAATGACATTTCCTATGCGCTGACCGTCGGCTTGCTGGCGGATAACTACCAGCGCGAGACACCGGTACTCAAGCCCTGGCCGCGTCAGGAGACGCCGTTAACCCGTAAAGAGCGCGAGGCGCTGCAAATTCTGCTGCAGGAAAAGCAGCTTTATCCGGGTGCTATCGACGGCAACATTGGCCGTGCCACGACGCGGGCGATCCGCGCCTATCAGCAGCAGGAAGGGTTGCCGGCGGATGGGTATCCCGACCATGCGCTGCTTGAGAGACTGCGCTGTCGTTAAACGCCGGCGTTTAGCGCGCCGTCACGATATCGTGCGCCGTCCGCACCAGCAGTTCGGCGCACGATTCCGTCATCGGCCCCAGCAGACCATGCAGGCCGAGGGTATGCCCGACATCCGGCAGCAGGGTGATATCGATATGCGGAAAGCGGTGTTTTACACCCTCGAACCATGCCGCTTCGGCGGCGGCGTTCAACTGGGTATCCATCATGCCGAAATAGCAGACCACCCGGCTTTGACACCGTACCAACTGCTCAATTTCCGGCTGCTCATTCTGATACCACTGTTTCCACCAGGCGTAGGATGACTGGGTGAACGGCGCGTCGGCCGGCCAGGGCTCCCGATCGTCGTGGCTTAAAACCATGTCGCGCTGCGTATCGAAACTGGCCTGCAGCCTGGCGGTCATGCTGTCGAAATCTGCTTCATCCCAGTATCCCTTGTAGGGCAACAGGCTGCTGATGGGTTGTAAAAAAGCCAGCGGACTGCGGCCGAATCCGTTTTTCAGATCCTCCAGCGTGAGCCGGTCGCCGGTGTGTGGGATCGCCTTGAGCCAGGCGATGGTGCGGTGGATGAGCTGCCATTCCAGCACGTGTTTCATGGACGAAAAAACCGGCGACACCAGCATCAGGGCTTTGGCGGCGACCGGATAGCGCGCCACCATGCGCCCGATGTTGATGGCGCCTTCGGAGTGACCGAGCAGGATAAGATTGTGACGGTCAATATGCGGCAGTTCGCTGGCATACCGGTACAACGTATACAGGTCTTCATACTGGCTTTGCGGGGTCACCGTCTGGCGGACGGCGGCGTCGATAAACATCTGCCGGTAAGCCAGTTCGCGGTTGAACAGATATTCCGGGCTATCCAGCGTGTTGTCGCGCAGGTTGCCTTTGACGCCGCGGCAGTCAAACCGTAGCACCGCCAGCCCGGCGGCCAGAAAATCCTGCGCCAGACAGCTAAAGACAAAATCCGCCTGGGTGCCGCTGTCGCCAATCAGATAGTGACGGTCGTGCATGCCGCTGCCGGGCGCCAGCATCACCAGCGGATACACGCCCGCCGGTGTCTGCGGATAGTTGATCTGACCGGTCAGGGTCGCGTTCCCATCCTGCGATCGCAACGCAAACGGGTACACCGGGTATTTTTCATTCAGTTCGTCATTTCCAAGATAGGTTTTCACGGGGATTGCTCCTGATTGTCCGGCACGCCGTCCGGCAATGTAAGACGGTTGATGCGCCGCCGCATTGCGCTGGCGCAGGTCCGCCCGGTTTTTCTATCGCCGGCATGACCCGGCCTGTGCTGCGTTTTTTCCCTCTCGCGTGACTCACCACTCCTCCTTTTCGGCCGTATTTTCCCGCCGGTCGACCACACAACCTCCGCGCCGTTAACCGACGGGCATCATCCTGTAGTCTGCACGTGTTCAGCGCCGCCGGTCAGCTGAAAGGCTGTGATGGAAGGCTGGCGCTGTAATGAATCGTTATCGCAATGGACGCGGCGTCGCAGGCTCTAATGCCGTCGACAATAGACTTCATTCCGCTTATCCGGGCGCGAGCGTTCCCGGCCTCTCTCTGGTTCTCTGGCGTGTTTGTCCGGGCAGGTTCGCCGTTGTTACGGCCTGAATTCGCGTTGTTCTGACGCAGCATGCCGGCCTGCGCCTCCGCTACATTGCCTGACGAAGACACCACTGATCTTAATCGATTTAAAACCAAGAGGTTACATATGGAAAAGGTACTAATCTGGTTCTGCGGCACCGGCACCACCAAACAGGATTTTCTCGCCAACGTTGAAATCAGCGGCTTTAGCGCCGTGGTCGCCATTGACGGCATCGGCACCGCCGCGATGCTGACTAAAACCCAGGCGCTGGCAAAACGCGCCGGCTGGGGCGGCAGTTTTGTGGATATGAGTGAAAAGATGGGCGTGCTCTACGATCAGGTCAACGGTTATGACGACCGTGCCGGCGTGGTGACGCTGGACAGCCTGTTCCCGCTGGTGGATTACCTGAAAACGCTGAAAGAGTACCAACTGGTGGTCGGCGGGCATAGCCGCGGCGCGGCGGTCGGTTTAACCGAGTTTCTGGCCGAGCTGTACCATCTGGCGGTGCAGAATCAGGCGGCCGGCGTGTGGGCCAATGCGAAAACCATCCGGCTGGTGGTGGTGGACCCGGTGCAGGGGCAGCAGGATTCCGACAAGGACACCAACGCGTTTAATGCGATTCTCAAAGATAAAACTCTTGCTCAGATTCTGGCCGAACTGGAAACCAAATGGTTTGGCGGGCGGGAAGTGTTCGACACGCTGGTGTACAGCGCGCGTTACGATGCCCGCTCCAGCTTTGCCTTCGATTCCCGCTGGTATCGCTTCATCACCGAGCAGATGGGCAAACAGGCCGGCCCGGCTAAACGCGCCAAACTGGTGATGGCCGGTTTCCGCCATTCTGCGCCGGTCAGCAAAGAGGATGAAATCTCCGCGCTGTATCAGGGCAAAGGCGTGGCGCCGATTGCGTTTCTGCAACAGCTGGTGTCGTTCGACCCCAACTGGGAGCAATCGGCCCGCCTGCTGAGCCAGATTGAAAACGGCTATCTCGACCAGCTTGCCGCCGGCGCGAAAACCGATCTGATCAGCCTGCTGGACAAACAGACCAGCCTGCTGTCCTACGGCATTACCGGTTTGATCGGCGGTAAATCGCTGCAGAAAACGCTGTCGACGGATAACCCGCAGAAACCGGAGTACCGCCGTTTTTACCGCTATCAGTACGGTAAGACCACGTTTTAATCTTCCTTCGGTTTAATCCACAGACCACAGGCCGCTATCGGGGATAGCGGCCTGTTTTTATATTATTTATTTGTACTATGCACACGCATTTCGCTCGCATTGCATTTCCAGACGCCGCCGATTGCCATTCATCTTTCCCTCACCCGATGGAACCGCCGTTACTCCCCGGCCACACAACTGCAGGCCAACCATACCAGCTTAATCAACGGGAGTAGCAACCATGTCTTCATCTTCACCTATTCAGCGCCGGCTGGACGGCGCGTTTGTCGATGCGCAGTCCCGGCTCGACGAGATGGCGCTGACCGTCTCGGAGGGGGAGGTCAGCGCGGCGGATACCTATGCCTTTTATGAAGCCAGCATGGACTATTCGAACGCCAACTGGGCCGCCGGGCAGATGCTGAGCGTCAAGCACGGTCTGGCGAAGGCCATCATCAATGACTTCAACTGAGTTGATCGGGGTCATCGAACGCTGGCTCAACAGCGCCGCAGGCCAGTTGATGCTGCACATTGACGGCAGCCCGGTGGTGTTGACCCGTTATCACGATGGGGTGGGCTGTTCCGCCGTCGTCACGCTGTCGGTCAAGGTGGATGACCGGCTGTTGCACAAGGCGCTGCGCTACTCGTCAGCCGCCGTGTTGCGACTGGGCATGGATGCCGCCGCGCTCTGCTGGTCCGCCGCCGACGAGCAATTATGGTTACTGATGCGACGCGAGCCGGATGACCCGATTCGGCTGTGTCGCTCACTGGAAGCGCTGGTTAATCAGCGGGATGTCTGGCAGAGCCTGTTGGCGCCGCTTGCCAGACCGGCATCGCCGCCGCCGCTGAATCTGAAAACACTGGCTTTTTTGCAAGGAGATCAGCATGCGTAACGCGCTGTATGCACTATTGTTCAACCTCTACCGCCTGTTCTGCTGGTCGCTGGTGCTGATGGGGATGTTGCCCATCGCCCATGCGGCGACGCCGTCTGACTGGAGCAAAGGCGCGTATGCCTATTCCGCCGAACAGACGCCGCTGTCGGCGGTATTGCAGGATTTCGCCAACAGCCACGGCGTCGATCTGGTGCTGGGCAACATTCAGGACATCAACGTAGAGGCCAAAATCCGCGCCGACAACGCGGTGGCGTTTTTGGATCGGCTGGCGCTGGAGCACCGTTTTCAGTGGTTCGTCTACAACAACGTGTTGTACGTCAGCCCACAGGATGAACAGACGTCGGTGCGCATTGAGGTGTCGCAGGATGCCGCGCCGGACATGAAGCAGGCGCTGACCGGCATTGGTTTGCTGGATGCGCGTTTCGGCTGGGGGGAACTGCCGGAAGAGGGCGTGGTGCTGGTCACCGGCCCGGCGGAGTACGTCAACCTGATCCGTAACTTCAGCCAGCAGCGTGAAACCAAAGAAGATCGTCGCAAGGTGATGATCTTCCCGCTGCGTTATGCCTCGGTGTCGGATCGTACCATTCAGTATCGCGACCAGCGTCTGGTGATCCCCGGCGTGGCGACCATTCTCAATGAACTGATGGATGGCAGCCGCAACACGCCTGCCGGCGCGTCGGCCGCCGCCAGTGGTATGGGCAACGACGGTGCGATGGCGGCCGCCAGCGGCGGCGGGCAGGATGCCAGTCAGGCGATTGAGGTCAATGCCCGCGCCATGCTGGCTCGGCTGGCTAGCCGCAGCAGCGGGGGAGCCGGCGCAACGGCCCGGCGCAAGGATCAACTTAACGGCAAGGTATCGGCGGATGTGCGTAACAACGCGCTGTTGATCCGCGACGACGAAAAGCGCCGGGACGAATACCAGCAACTGATCGACAAGATCGACGTGCCGCAAAATCTGGTCAACATCGACGCGATCATCCTGGATGTCGATCGCACCGCGCTGTCAAGACTGGAGGCCAACTGGCAGGGCAAACTGGGCGCGGTCACCGGCGGCGCCAGCATGATGTCCGGCTCCAGCACGCTGTTTGTCAGCGATTTCAAACGTTTCTTCGCCGATATTCAGGCGCTGGAAGGCGAAGGCACCGCGTCGATTGTCGCCAATCCGTCGGTGCTGACGCTGGAAAACCAGCCGGCGGTGATCGATTTCAGCCGCACCGCCTTCATCACCGCCACCGGCGAGCGGGTGGCTAACGTACAACCGGTGACGGCCGGCACCAGCCTGCAGGTAACGCCGCGCGTGGTCGGCCGCGGCAGCCTCAGCAGCATTCAACTGGTGATCGATATTGAAGACGGTCAGGTGGAAACCAATACCGAAGGCACCGCCTCCGGCGTGAAGCGCGGCACCGTCAGCACGCAGGCGCTGATTGGCGAAAACCGGGCGCTGGTGCTGGGCGGGTTCCACGTGGAAGAGAGCGGCGATCGTGATAAGCGCGTACCGCTGCTGGGCGATATTCCCTGGATCGGCAAACTGTTCACCTCGCGTCAGCACGAAGTATCCCGCCGCGAACGGCTGTTCATTCTTACCCCGCACCTGATTGGCGATCAGAACGATCCCACCCGATTTGTGTCGACGGATAACCGCCGCCAGCTCAACGACGCTATGGGGCGCGTGGCGCAGCGCAACAGCAAAACCGATCTGTTCGGCATGGTTGAGAACGCCATGCGCGATCTGGCCAGCGGCCAGACGCCCGCCGGATTCACCATCGACAGCAGCGGGGCGCGCCTGTCGGAGTTCTGCCGCACGTCGCCGTCGCTGAGTTATCAGAGCAATCGCCATCAGTGGTACAGCAATTTGACCCTCAGTCTGGCGGTGGGCGTGGTGAAAAACACCGGTACTCGCCCCCAGCGTTTTGATGAAGCCAACTGTGCCGGCAGCCGCACGCTGGCGGTAGCCGCCTGGCCGAAAACCACGCTGGCGCCCGGCGAATCCACCGAGGTGTATCTGGCGCTGTTGCCGGCCAAAAACGCGCAGCCATCGCGCGCGTCACTGATTAAACCCTGACGATTTACCACCATAGCCTTTAGGGAGAAAAGCCATGCGTTATCAACTCTTGCTGGTGCTGTGCGGTTCGCTGCTACTCAGCGCCTGTGCCGCCCGGGCTCCGCTTGGCGCCTGCGATTCGGTCAGTTGCCGTCCCGAACCGGATAACCGGCAGATGGTGATCTGGTGGCAGACGGACATGCGCCCCGGCGCCGTCGATTTTACCCGGGTGAGTGTGCCATGACCGACAACATCACGGTTTTCGAGACCGGTACGGCCTTTATGGCGGCGATGAACCGGCATCAGGCGGCGCGCTGGTCGCCGCAATCCGGCGTCGATCTGGTGTTTCAGTACGGTGATACCGGCCGCGAACTGATGCTGCAGATTCAGCCGGGGCAACAGTATCCCGGCATGTTGCGCAACATGCTTGGCCGTCGTCATCAGCAGGCGGCGGAGTGCGATGGTTGCCACCTGTGCCTGAACGGCAGCGACGTGCTGATTCTTTGGTGGCCGCTGCCGCCGACGCCTGATACCTATCCGCAACTCATTGAACGCCTGTTTGAGCTGGCGGGGCTGACGCTGCCGCCGGTTTCGGCGGAGCGAGCGGTACGCCCGCAAACCGGCGTCGGCATTGCCCGGCCGTTGGGGTGACACGCGGTTTTTTACGGTAAACCGGCGCCAGCGGGGAACCGTTTCGCCGCTGGCGTCACTCAGTAACAAGTATCCATCATGATGCCCGCATCGGGATCGGAGCGGGCATCCGTTGCAGATACTTTTGCGAACACCTGACATGAATGAGGAAACGAAATTATGCAAATTACGATCAAAGCGCACATCGGCGGTGATTTGGGCGTCTCCGGCCTGGGCCTGGGCGCTCAGGGGCTGAAGGGGCTTAACGCCGCGACATCATCCCTGGGTTCCAGCGTAGACAAACTCA
Organism: Dickeya sp. Secpp 1600; assembly: GCF_003049805.1. Classification (NCBI taxonomy): domain Bacteria; kingdom Pseudomonadati; phylum Pseudomonadota; class Gammaproteobacteria; order Enterobacterales; family Pectobacteriaceae; genus Dickeya; species Dickeya sp. Secpp 1600. The sequence goes on along the minus strand of NZ_CP023484.1, from coordinate 2,757,600 downwards.
GTAGCACCATCGATAAGCTGACTTCCGCGCTGACGTCGATGATGTTTGCCGGCGCGCTGACACAGGGGCTGGGTGCTGGTTCGAAGGGGCTTGGGGCGGGTAATCAACTGGGCCAGTCGTTCGGCAGTGGCGCACAGGGTGCGAGCAACCTGCTGTCGCCGCCGAAATCCGACAGCGATGCCTTGTCAAAAATGTTTGATAAAGCGCTGGACGACTTGCTGGGCCACGACACCGTGACCAAGCTGACTAACCAGAGCAACCAACTAGCTAACTCGCTGCTGAATGGCAGCCAGATGACCCAGGGCAATATGGATGCGTTCGGCAGCGGCGTTGGCAACGCACTGTCGTCCATTCTCGGTAACGGCCTGGGTCAGGCGATGGGCGGTTCTTCGCCGCTGACGCTGGGCGCCGGCGGTTTGCAGGGGCTGAGCGGTGCCGGCTCGTTCAATCAGCTGGGCAACGCAATTGGTATGGGTGTGGGTCAGAACGCGGCGCTGAACTCGCTGAGCAATGTCAGCACCCATGTTGACGGCAACAACCGTCATTTCGTGGATAAAGAAGATCGTGGTCTGGCTAAAGAGATCGGTCAGTTTATGGATCAGTATCCGGAAATTTTTGGTAAGCCGCAGTATCAGAAAGATGGCTGGAGTTCAGCGAAAACTGACGACAAGTCCTGGGCCAAAGCGCTGAGCAAACCGGATGATGACGGCATGACCGGCGCCAGCATGGACAAATTCCGTCAGGCGCTGGGCATGATCAAAAGCGCCGTGGCGGGCGATACCGGCAATACCAACCTGAACCTGCGCGGTGCGGGCGGTGCGTCGCTGGGTATCGATGCCGCGGTCGTCGGCGACAAGATCGCCAATCTGGCGCTGGGTAAGCTGGCCCACGCCTGATACGCCTCGGTTGTCCGATAAAGCGGAAAAGAAAACAGAGACGGGGAAGCCTGTCTCTTTTTCTTTGTGGAAACCGGGGTTTGCTGACAAACCGACCGCGCGCCGAAACGCAGGCCGAAACGCAGATAGCCGCCCGGCGGCTATTGTCATGTCGCGTTGCGTGGCTTGACCCGGCCTTATGCGTTGTCATCCACCACCCGGTACAAACGCACGTTTTCCCGTTCATTGGCGTCGTTGCGCGCCACAATCGCGATAGCGTCTTCCTCATCGCTCAGGTTGCGAGGCTGGTGGGGCACGCCGGGCGGAATATAGAGAAACTCGCCGGCCAGATGGAGGCAGGTCTGCGATAAATCAGTGCCGTAACGTGTTTCGACCCGCCCCTTCAGCAGATAGATCGCGGTTTCGTAATCAACGTGGTAGTGCGGTTCCGCTTCCGCACCGGCGGGAATCACCACGATATTCATGGAGATGTGCTTAGCGCCGACGGTATCGCGGGAAATACCGACAAAATAGGGTAAATTCTGCTGTGTTTCCGTGGGATTAACCGGTCTGACAATCTTGAGTTGGTTAGTCATCATTTTTTCTCCGTCTGGTGCTGCGACCCGAAATAATCAGTTCTGCAAATGAACTGGCGGAGAGATCTCACACAATGTATTGCTTAAAAAGCGAGCAACTGTTACATCCGATGAAAATTCAGTTTCCGTATGTTTACATTTCCTTTCGCCATACCTCGTGACATTAACGATTCTTTTTAGGTTTTCTTTTTATAAAAATTAAATTATTCATTTAAAATCAATAAATTGTTTTTAAATGTCGTCGACTTTACTGTCAGCTGAATTGTAAATATTTGTATTGTTTTTGAAAGAAATGCGCATTATTATTTCGGCAATTTTTACCATCTGTTTCTATTACATGGACGTGCATGATGTTTGTCAGTAGCAGGAAAACTGGCCTGATCGTCTGTTTTTCCCTCATTGGTTACACCGCCTCTGCGTTTTCCGCTCTGTTGGATCCGTCGGAGCGAAACGAAACCCAGCAACGCCAGTCGGAAGTGATTGAGCAATCCCGTCAGCAGCGGGAAGCGTTGCAACAATTGAACAATATCGTGCAGGCGCCGCTGAAAGCGGACAACACGCCGCAAGGCCCCTGTTTTACCCTGCGCGAGATTCGCTTCAATCACAGTACCTTGCTGGGCCCGCGCGACCAGACGGCGCTGACCGCCGGCTACCTTAATCGCTGTAACAACCTTGAGCAGATCAACCAACTGGTGCACGACGTCAGCAACTGGTATATCCAGCGCGGCTACATCACCAGCCGGGCGTTTCTGAGCGAACAGGATCTGTCGGGCGGCGTGCTGCAACTGGAGATCCTGGAAGGTCGGCTGGAAAAGATCACCATCAATAACCAGACGGAACGGATGACCCGCACCGCGTTTCCTGCGCGGGAAGGGGAGATCCTGAACCTGCGCGATATCGAACAGGGCATGGAGCAGATGAACCGCATGCCGTCCCAGCAGGTCACGATCGAGATTCTGCCGGGCAGCCAGCCGGGGTATTCGGTGGTAAACCTGACCCGTGAGGCTCACCTGCCGTTCACCGGCGGGCTCACCTTCGATAACAGCGGCCAAAAAAGCACCGGCGAACAGCAGCTCAACGGCAGCCTGGCGCTGGATAATCTGTTCGGCGTGGCCGATCAGTGGTTTATCAGCGCCGGCCATAGCAGCCGCTTTGCCACCAGCCATGATGCCGAAAGCCTGCAGGCCGGTTTTTCCATGCCGTATGGCTACTGGAACCTGGGTTATAGCTACTCCCAAAGCCGTTATCGCAATACGTTTATCAGCCGCGATTTTCCCTGGCATTCCACCGGCGACAGCGATACCCATCGGCTATTGCTCTCCCGCGTAGTGTTCCGCAACGGCACCATGAAAACCGCCATTGCCGGCACGCTCAGCCAGCGCACCGGCAATAACTATCTTAACGGAACGCTATTGCCGTCCAGCAGCCGTAAGCTGAGCAGCGTGTCGCTGGGCGTCAATCACAGTCAGAAACTGTGGGGCGGGCTGGCGACCTTCAACCCGACTTACAACCGCGGCGTGCGCTGGCTTGGCGCGGAAACCGACACCGATAAAAGCGCGGACGAACCGCGAGCCGAGTTCAATAAGTGGACGCTGTCGGCCAGCTATTACTACCCCGTTACCGACAACATCACCTACCTTGGCAGCCTGTACGGCCAGTACGCGGCCCGCGCGCTTTACGGCAGCGAACAGCTGACGCTGGGCGGGGAATCCTCCGTGCGGGGATTTCGCGAGCAGTACACCTCCGGCAACCGGGGCGCCTACTGGCGTAACGAGCTGAACTGGCAGGCATGGCAACTGCCGGTGCTGGGCAACGTCACCTTCATGGCGGCGGTCGATGGCGGTCATCTCTACAACCATAAACAGGATGACTCGACGGCGGCCTCATTATGGGGCGGCGCAGTCGGCGTGACCGTCGCCAGCCGCTGGCTGAGCCAGCAGGTAACGGTGGGGTGGCCGATCTCCTACCCGGCATGGTTACAACCCGACACTATGGTGGTGGGTTACCGGGTAGGTTTGTCGTTTTAACTCATTTAATAAAGTCGTTTTAACACATTCAATAAATCAACATATTTTTCAATGCTTTCATGGCATTGAATTTTTCATGCAGCAGGAGTTCAGGGATGAAAGCGGTGAAGACGTCGCAGCGGGTGCTGGTATGGGTGCTGGTGTGGCTGACGGGGCTGCAGCCGGTGCTGCCGGCGCTGGCGGCGGGGGTGACGGTGGCGTCGGGGAGCACGGCGCTGGAGGCGGCGGGCAACGGGGTGCCGGTGGTGAACATCGCCGCGCCGGATGCCGCGGGGCTGTCGCACAACCGCTACCACGACTTCAACGTTGACAGCCGCGGGCTCATCCTCAACAACGGCACGGCCCAGCTCAATCCGAGCCAGCTGGGCGGGCTGATACAGACCAACCCCAACCTGCAGGGCCGGGCGGCCGCGGCCATCCTCAACGAGGTGGTGTCGCCGAACCGCAGCCGGCTGGCGGGCTACCTGGAGGTGGCCGGTCAGGCGGCGAACGTGGTGGTGGCGAACCCGTACGGCATCACCTGCAGCGGCTGCGGCTTTCTCAACACCCCGCGCATTACCCTGACCACCGGCACCCCGCAGTTCGACGCGGCGGGGCAACTGAGCGGGCTGGACGTGCGCGGCGGGGACATCCTGATAGACGGGGCGGGGCTGGACGCGAGCGGGAGCGACTACTTTGCGCTGATAGCGCGCACGGCGAGCCTGCAGGCGGGGCTGACCGCGCGCGACGCCCGGGTGGTGCTGGGGGCGAACCGGGTGGGCATGGACGGCGGGGTGACGGCGCAGACGGGGGACGGGCCGTCGCCGGCGCTGGCGCTGGACACCGGGGCGCTGGGGGGCATGTACGCCCACCGCATCAGTCTGGTGTCGACGGAGCAGGGGGTGGGGGTGAACACCGCCGGGCTGAGCGCGCGGCAGGGGGACATCCGGCTGGCGGCGAACGGGCGGCTGCAGGTGGGCAGCGCGATAGCGCAGGGCGACCTGACGGCGCAGGGGGCGACGCTGGCGCTGCAGGACCAACAGCAGGCGCAGGGGGCGATTGCGCTGAGCGGGACGCAGGGCATCACGCTGACGGGGAGCCAGACGCGGGCGGGCCGGGACCTGACGCTGGCGAGCGACGGGCGCATTGCGGCGGACGGCGGGCGGCTGAGCGCCGGGGTGGGCGACGACGGGGCAGTGCAGCCGGGGTACGGGCTGACGCTGGGCGGGTCGGCGCTGGCGCTGGGTCAGGCGCAGCTGGCGGGCGACCGGGTGAGCCTGAGCGCCTCGGGGGCGGTGAGCCAGGCGGCGGGCGGGGCGTGGCAGGCGGGCCGCGCGCTGACGGTGAGCGGCGGGGCGCTGACGCTGGACGGTGACGCCGGGGCGCCGACGGTGGCGTTGCGCGGTACGCAACTGAGCGGCGCGGGCCGCTGGCAGGCGGCGGGCGAGCTGACGCTGGACGGCGCGGGGGAGATGCAGTGGGACGGGGCGCTGCTGGCGGGGAGCGGCCTGACGGTGAGCGCGGGGTCGCTGAGCAACCGGGGCACGCTGGCGGGCGGGACGGTGAGGCTGACGACGCCGGTGCTGGACAACCGGGGCACGGTGAGCGGGCGGCAGGTGACGGTGCAGACGCCGCAGCTGAGCAACCGCGGGACGCTGTCGGCGGACGAGACGCTGGCGGTGCAGGCGGCGGCGCGGCTGGACAACGGCGGGTCGCTGCTGGCCGGACGCGGGCTGACGATACAGGCGGGCGAGACGGCCAACCGGGGGACGGTGTCGGGCGGCACGGTGACGGTGACGGGGGACGGGCTGACCAACAGCGGCGTGCTGCAGGGGCGGGAGGCGGTGAGCCTCAATACCGTCGGGTGGCTGAGCCAGACGGCGACGGGGTCGCTGGTAAGCGGCGGCGGGATGACGCTCTCAACGGGCGACATGGACACGGCCGGCCAGCTGACGGCGCAGGGGCTGTCGCTGAGCGCCGGGCAGTGGCGCAACAGCGGGGCAGTAAGCCTGGACGGCACGCTGACGGCGACGCTGGACGGGCTGACCAACAGCGGCACGCTTGCGGCCAACGGCGACACCCGGCTGACGCTGGGCCAGTTGACCAACAGTGGCGGGCTGTCGGTGCGCGGGGCGCTGACGGTGGATGGCCGTGCGCTGCACAACGCCGGACAGCTGGCCTCACAGGGGGCGCTGACGCTGAGCGGCAATTACGACGGCGCGGGCAGCCTGAGCAGTGAGGGCGCACTGAGCCTGCGCGGCAGCACAATCACCAACGACGGCGGCAACTGGCAGGGCAGGACGATAGCGGTCACCGGACAGCAGATGGACAACCGGGGCACGCTGAGCGGCGGTCGCGTCACGCTTGAAGGCGGGCCACTGACCAACAGCGGCACCGTCACCGGGGTGGAGTCACTGACGGTGACCCTGCCCGGCACGCTGAGCAACCGCGGGCGGCTGGAAGGGCAGACGCTGAGCCTGACGGCCGACCAGCTTGACAACAGCGGCACCCTGCTGGGGGTGGACGCGCTGACGCTGGCGATTACCGGCACGGCGCGCAACCGGGCGGACGGCCAGTGGCTGAGCAGCGGGCTCAGCCGGCTGACGGCGACGGCGCTGGACAACCAGGGCCAGTGGCAGTCCGGCGCGATTGACGCCACGGCGGACCGCGTGCGCAACGCCGGCGAGCTGCTCGGCCTGTCGGCGCTGACGCTGACCGCCCGCGACACCCTCGCCAACAGCGCCACCGGCACACTGCTGACGCAGGGGGCGGCGGTGCTGAACGCCGCCGCGGCGGAGAACGACGGCGGGTGGCAGTCCGGCAGCCTGCTGCTGACGGCGGCCAGCCTGCGCAACGGCGGGCAGATACAGAGCGACGGCACGCTGACGGCGACGCTGGACGGGCTGACCAACAGCGGCACGCTTGCCGCCAACGGCGACACCCGGCTGACGCTGGGCCAGCTGACCAACAGCGGCGGGGTATCGGTGCGCGGGGCGCTGACGGTGGATGGCCGTGCGCTGCACAACGGCGGGCAGCTGGCCTCACAGGGGGCGCTGACGCTGAGCGGCAATTACGACGGCGCGGGCAGCCTGAGCAGTGAGGGCGCACTGAGCCTGCGCGGCAACACCCTCACCAACGACGGCGGCAACTGGCAGGGCAGGACGATAGCGGTCACCGGGCAGCAGATGGACAACCGGGGCACGCTGAGCGGCGGTCGCGTCACCCTTGAAGGCGGGCCACTGACCAACAGCGGCACCGTCACCGGGGTGGAGTCACTGACGGTGACCCTGCCCGGCACGCTGAGCAACCGCGGGCGGCTGGAAGGGCAGACGCTGAGCGTGACGGCAGACCAGCTTGACAACAGCGGCACCCTGCTGGGGGTGGACGCGCTGACGCTGGCGATTACCGGCACGGCACGCAACCGGGCGGACGGCCAGTGGCTGAGCAACGGCGCGGGCCGGCTGACGGCGGGCGCGCTGGACAACCAGGGCCGCTGGCAGTCCGGCGCGATTGACGCCACGGCGGATACGGTCCGCAACGCCGGGCAACTGCTCGGCCTGTCGGCGCTGACGCTGACCGCCCGCGACACCCTCGCCAACAGCGCCACCGGCACACTGCTGACGCAGGGGGCGGCGGTGCTGAACGCTGCGGCGGCGGAGAACGACGGCGAGTGGCAGGCCGGCAGCCTGACGCTGACGGCGGACAGCCTGCGCAACGGCGGGCGTATCGCCGGCGACGGCGGGCTGCATATCACGCTGCCGGTCAGGGACGACGACCCGCTACGCACCCCGCGGCGGGCGGTGCGGCAACTGGCGCAGGATGTGCAGGCGGTCAGCCTGCCGGCGGGCAGCCTGAGCAACACCGGCACGCTGGTCAGCGGCGGCGACAGCCGGCTAACCGGCCGTCGGCTGGACAACCAGGGCACACTGTCGAGCGGCGGTACGCTGTGGCTGACGGCCGGCGACACCACCAACGGCGGCCGACTGGAAAGCCGCACCCTGCAACTGGTCGGCAACCAACTGAGCAATGGCGGCACGCTGCTGGCGGAGCAGGGCGGCGAGCTGAACCTGACCGGTGCGCTGACGGTGGGCGAACCGGGCCGGCTGCTGAGCAACGGCGACTGGCAGGTGCAGGCCGGCGCGGTGACCAGCCTGGGGGGCTGGCAGGGGCGTAACCTGCTGCTGACGGCGGACTCGCTCACCAACGGCGGCACGCTGCTGGCGGCGAACGACGCCACGCTGACCCTGACGCAGGGCTACAACGGTGGGGCGGGCAGCCGGGTCGTGGGCAATGGCCGGGTAACCGTCACTGCCGACACGCTGACGCAACTGGGCGAGCTGGGCGGTGACCGGCTGCAACTGACCACCGGCACGCTGGAGAACGGCGGGCGGCTGGTGGGGCTGTCGCAGCTGGAGGTGACCAGCCGGGGGCAGCTGACCAATACCGCCGACGGTGCGCTGCTGAGCAACGGCGCGGCCACCGTGACGGCGGTGGGCCTCGACAACGCGGGGACCCTGCAGGGGGACGCGCTGACGCTGCAGGCGGGGACGGTGGACAACGCCGGCCGGGTGCAGGGCACGTCGGCGCTGACGCTGAGCGGGGTATCCCGCTATACCGGCGGGGCCGGCAGTCAGCTGCTGAGCGGCGGCACGGCGGCGCTGGCCATCGACAACGCCGACAACGCCGGGCGGTGGCAGGCGGGTGAACTGCGCGTTACCGGCGCCACGCTGACCAACGGCGGCACGCTGACCGGCCTGAACGGCCTGTCTCTTGACACCGCCAGCCTGACCAATACCGGACAGCTGACCACCCAGGGCGAGGCGACGCTGCGCGGGCAGCAGTTCGACAACGGCGGCACGCTGACCGCGCTGGGCGGCTTCAGCGCACAATTTAGTGACCGTGTCACCAACCGGAGCAACGGCCAACTGCTGAGCGGCGGCCGCGGCCGCCTGACCACCGGCACGCTGCTCAATCAGGGGCTGTGGCAGTCGGACCGGCTGACGCTGGAGGCGGCGACGCTGGACAACCGGGGCACGCTGCTGGGGGTCACCGACGGCGCGATACAGCTCACCGGCGCCTATCAGGGCGGGGCGGACAGCCGGCTGCTGGGCAACGGGGCGTTCAGCCTGACGGCGGCGACGCTGGACAACGCCGGGCAGTTGCAGGCGCAGGACGTGACGCTGCGGGCGACCAGTCTGCGCAATCAGGGCGGCATCAGCGGCGCCGGGCAGCTGAACGTCACGGTGGACAACCAGCTGGAGAACACGGCCGGGGCGACGCTGCTCGGCGGGGCGGTGTCGCTGAGCGGGGCGTCGGTCAGCAATGCCGGGCAGATACAGGGGGGCGGGCTGACGGTACAGAGTGGCGGCGTGCTGGACAACCTGGGCGGCGGGCAACTGCTGTCGGGCGGGGCGCTGACGCTGACCGCCGCGCAACTGAACAACGCGGGCTGGGCGCAGGGCGCGGAGCTGCTGCTGAGCACCGCGCAGCTGGACAACGGCGGCACGCTGCAGGCGCAGAACGGGCTGACGCTGCACCTGCCGCAGTGGACCAACCGCGGGACGGTGCAGGCGGGGCAGCTGGACATCACCACCGACGGGGCGCTGGAGAACCGGGGTACGCTGCTGGGGCTGACGCGGCTGGCGCTGCAGGCGGCGAGCCTGACCAACGCGGACGGGGCGCGGCTGTACAGCGCGGGCGGGCTGCAGCTGCGTACCGGGCAGCTGACGCAGAACGGTCAGCTGGCGGCGCTGGGCGACCTGCGGGCGGACCTCGGCAACCCGTTCACCCTGACGCGCACGCTGGCGGCGGGGGGACAGCTGACGCTGAACGTGACGGGCGACCTGGTGCAGGCGGGGACGCTGCAGGGGAACGGGGTGACGGTGAGCAGCACCGGCACGCTGACGCAGCAGGGCCGCATCGTGGCGGGCAGTGGCAACAGCACGCTGTCGGCGGCGGCCATCAGCCAGACCGAGAGCGGGAGTATCCAGAGCGGCGGGCCGCTGAGCCTGCTGGCGAGCGGCGATATCACCAACCGGGGATTTATCGGGACGGCGGGCGACCTGCTGATGCAGGCGGGGGGGCTGATAGACAACAGCAGCCTGCTGTACGGCGGGGGCAATCTGCAGCTGCTGTCGGCCGCGCTGGTGAACCGGTACGGGAACATCCTGGCGGGGAACAGCCTGTGGATACAGCGTGACGCGGCGGGCAATGCGAGCGACAGCGTGCTGAACAGTTCGGGGACGATTGAGACGCAGCGGGGGGATATCCGCATTAATACCGGCACGCTGACCAACCAGCGGGAAGGGCTGACGGTGACGGATGGCGGTGTTGTCTCTGAAGAAGCCCCATCATGGGTTGGGCAAACTACCGTGAAAATCCCAATATCATGGTTTAAGAAGGAGGAATATGGCATTTATTATGCCGACAGAGGCCCAAGCATGGCGGATAAGGTGCTATTGTATGTACCGTATAAAGAATATTTAACGAAAAAACTGGTTCTTTCTAGAAAAAGTACGAATATTTCTTCACAAGGTGGAACGGGATTAATCAATTCAGGTAACGATATTAGCTTCAGCACATCATCATTGATAAATCAGGCATCGTCGATTATTGCTAACCGCAATATAAACATAGATGGTTCTGTATTGGCTAATAATTCTTACAATACGGGGGCGTTGGTAGAGTATCTGATTTATAAATCTATCAATTATCCTCTACCCAATACAGAGAGTGTTCCAAATCAATATCTGAGTCAATTTGATCCTTGGATAGAATATAAATTGGTCAGTGGTCCTGTTTATGAGCAGGAAGTAGGACCATCATATAATTCCACCATCCAGGCCGGCGGCGCAATAACCGCTAATTTCTCGCAGAATATCAGCAATACCAGTTTACAGCCGGGCAGCGGCGGCTTTATGCCGTCGATTGCCACGCCGACGCTGGCCGGGGTGAATGCGCCGACCCCGGTGGGGGCGCAGGCCGACCGCGGGCTGGGTGGGGCGTCGGGTAACGTCACGACTACCGCCCTGGGCGGCGCCGGCAGCGTGGCGCTGGCCGGGCAGGCGGGCAGCCTGAATGCCGGTTACGGTGCGGTCACCCGCGATACCCCCACGTCTTCCGGCAGTCCGCTGACCCCGGTGGGTATCGGCTCCGGGCTGAGCGCCGCCGCCGGCGTGCCGGTGGCCGGGGCCAGCCTGACACCGCTGTCGGCCCTGCCGTTCGGCCAACTGCAGGCGGCGCTGACCCAGGGGCTGACGCCGCTGTCCGGTCCGTCGCTCACCGACTACCCGCTGCCCACCAGCCAGAACGGGCTGTTCGTGGCGGATACCGCCAGCGACAGCCGCTACCTGATACGCACCAACCCGACGCTGAGCCAGCTTGGCCAGGTGGACAACGGCCTGTTCGGCGACCTGCGCGGCCTGCTGGGCCAGACGCCGGGCACCACGGTGCCGGTGGAGCGCAGCCCGACGCTGACCGACCCGACGAAGGTGCTGGGGTCGTCCTACCTGCTGGGCAAGCTGAATCTGGACGCGGAGCACGACTACCGTTTTCTGGGCGACGCGGCGTTCGACACCCGTTATATCAGCAACGCGGTGCTGAGCCAGACCGGGCAGCGCTACCTGAACGGGGTTGGCTCGGAGCTGGCGCAGATGCAGCAGCTGATGGACAACGCGGCGGCGGAGAAAAGCCGGCTGAACCTGCAACTGGGGGTGAGCCTGACGCCGGAGCAGGTGGCGGGGCTGAGCCACAGCCTGGTGTGGTGGGAGAACATCACGGTGGGCGGACAGACGGTGCTGGCGCCGAAGCTGTATCTGGCGCAGGCGGACAAAACCCATCTGCAGGGCAGTCGCATCGTGGCCAACAGCGTCAGCCTGAATGCGGGCGGGGATATCGATAACCGGGGCAGCACGGTGACGGCGGTGGAGGCGCTCAACATCGCCGGCGGCGGCACCCTGAGCAACCGTGAAGGCGGGCTGCTGAGCGCTGGCGGCGCGCTGAACCTGGTGGCGCTGGGCAATCTGACCAACAGCAGCGCGACGATACAGGGCAACCAGGTGACGCTGGCGAGCGTCAACGGCGATATCGTCAATACGACCACTACAAAAAACTGGGAAAGTATATCTGAAGATACCGGACAGGGACGCGGCTCATACTCTTTCTCTTTATTAGGCAAAGTGGGCGGTATTAATGCGAATAATCTGGTGCTGAGTGCAGGTCAAAATATCCGTAATGAGGCGGCTCGAATTGAGGTGCAAGGCAATATTACTTTGCAGGCAGCAAATAATATATTGCTAAGTGATAGATTGCTTCATGAAGCCAGAGTTGATAGTGGTCCATATGGTGGTGCAACGAGAACAGCCTCGGCTTCGGGTAGTCTCGTTAATGCTAATGGCACATTGACGCTGCAAGCGGGGCACGATATCGCGCTGAACGGGGCGCAACTGAGCGCGGGCGGGCCGCTGCAACTGGCGGCGGGCAACGACATCCGGCTGGCGGCGCTGACCACGGTGACGGACACGGTGAATCAGACGGGCGGGGCTAGCACCGAGCGACGCAGTCAGGGGCTGGTACAGAGTACGCTTGCCAGCGGGGGCGAGCTGAGCCTGAGCGCGGGACGTGACCTGAGCAGCACGGCGGCGCAGCTGAGCGCGGCGGGGACGCTGGCGCTGTCGGCGGGGCGGGACCTGAGCCTGCTGTCGGCCAGCGAGGAGCAGTTCAGCTCGAACGCGTGGACGCGGCACCTGGACTGGCAGCAGACGGTGACGCAGCAGGGCACGGTGCTGAACGCGGGCGGGGGGCTGAGCCTGCGGGCGGGTCAGGACCTGACGCTCGAGGGGGCGCAGGCGGAAACGCGTGGCGCGCTGACGGCGCAGGCGGGACGGGACCTGAACCTGCTGTCGGCGACGGAAAGCCGGCATGATTTTTTTGAAGAGACGACGGTGAAGAAGGGTTTCCTGTCGAAGACCACCACGCACACGCTGCGGGAAACGGCGCAGACGACGGAGAAGGGGACGCTGCTGTCGGGGGGCAGCGTGGCGCTGACGGCGGGGCATGATATCGGGGTGCAGGGCTCGGCGGTGGCGGCGGACGGTGACGTGACGCTGACGGCGGGGCATGACATCACGACCGCGGCCAGTGTGGAAACCTACCGTAACTACGAGGAGCACAGTCGCAAGAAGAGCGGGGTGTTCAGCGGAGGCGGCATCGGTTTCACCATCGGCAGCACCTCCCTGAGCCAGAAACTGGACGACAAGGCGACCACCCAGAGCCAGAGCGTCAGCACGCTGGGCAGCACCGGCGGGTCGGTGCGGCTGAATGCCGGGCAGGATGTGTCGGTGGCGGCCACCGATGTGATCGCTGCCCGGGACATTCAGGTGACGGGCAACAGCGTGACGATTGATCCGGGCTACGATACCCGTAAACAGTCCCGCCAGATGGAGCAAAAAACCGCCGGACTGACGGTAACGCTGTCGGGTGTGGTGGGATCGGCGCTGAACAGTGCGGTACAAGCGGTACAGGCAGTTCGGGAACAGAGTGATAGCCGTCTGCAGGCGTTGCAGGGGATGAAGGCGGCGCTGTCGGGGTATCAGGCCTATCAGGGCACCCAGATTGATACCAACAATAAAGGCGCGTCGTCGTTTGTCGGCATTAGTGTGTCGCTGGGGGCGCAGCGCTCCAGCAGCAGCCAGACCAGCGAACAGTCGCAGAGTTTTGCCTCGACGCTGAATGCGGGCCATGATATTAGCGTGGTGGCGCGTCAGGGTGATATCACCGCAGTTGGCAGCCAGTTGAAAGCGGCCAACAATGTGGAGCTGAATGCTTCCCGGGCGATTAATCTGCTATCGGCGCGTAATACTGAGTCGATGACCGGCAGCAACAGCAGCAGCGGCGGGAATATCGGCGTCAGCTTTGGTCTGAGCAACGGCGGGGCGGGATTCAGCGTCTTTGCCAATGTCAATGCGGCCAAAGGTCGTGAACTGGGCAATGGCAACAGTTGGTCGGAAACCACCGTGGACGCCGGGCAGCAGGTTGGCCTGACCAGCGGCGGTGATACGCGCCTGACCGGGGCGCAGGTCAGCGGCGAGCGCATTGTGGCGAACGTGGGCGGCGACCTGCTGCTGAAAAGCCAGCAGGACAGCAACCGCTATGACTCGAAGCAGACCAGCGTGTCGGCGGGCGGTAGCTTTACCTTTGGCAGCATGACCGGCAGCGGTTATCTGAGCGCCAGTCAGGACAAAATGCACAGCAGTTATGACAGCGTGCAGCAGCAGACCGGATTGTTTGCGGGCAAAGGCGGTTACGACATCAGCGTCGGCAATCACACGCAACTGGACGGCGCGGTAATTGGTTCAACCGCCAGTGCGGATAAAAATCGGCTGGATACCGGTACGCTGGGCTTCAGCAATATCGATAACCGTGCAGAATTTTCGGTGTCGCACAGCGGTATCGGGTTGAGTGCCAGCCCGTCGCTGAGTATGTCGGATATGCTGAAATCGGCAGCCCTGACCGCGCCTTCGGCGTTGATGTCGATGGGTAACGGCGGCAATGCCAGCAGCACCACCTACGCGGCGGTGAGCGACGGGGCGCTGATTATCCGTAATCAGGCCGGTCAGCAGCAGGATATTACCGGTCTGAGCCGGGATGTGGAGCACGCCAACAATGCGCTGAGCCCGATCTTTGACAAGGAAAAAGAGCAGAAGCGCCTGCAGACAGCGCAGATGGTGGGTGAACTGGGCGCGCAGGTGATGGATGTTATCCGCACCGAAGGCGAAATCCGGGCGACGCGGGCGGCGGAAGCCAAAGGCGATGTGAAACGGCCAGCCGATAACGCGACCGAAAAAGAGTGGGATAAATACAAAAAAGATCTGACGGAAACGTCGGATTACAAGGCGGTGATGCAGTCTTACGGCACCGGTAGCGATCTGCAACGGGCGGCGCAAGCGGCAACGGCGGCGATTCAGGCGCTGGCGGGCGGCGGCAACCTGCAGCAGGCGCTGGCCGGCGCCTCGGCGCCGTATCTGGCGCAACTGGTCAAAGACGTGACGATGCCGGCGGACGAGAAGAACGCGACGGCATCGGACATCGCGGCCAACGCAATGGGGCATGCGCTGATGGGCGCGGTGGTGGCGCAGCTGTCCGGTAAGGATGCGGTGGCGGGTGCCGTGGGCGCAGCCGGTGGCGAACTGGCTGCGCGCCTGCTGATCATGAAGGAGTTGTACCCAGGGCGGGACACCAGCGACCTGACGGAAACAGAAAAGCAGTCGGTAAGCGCGCTGGCCTCGCTGGCGGCTGGTCTGGCCTCAGGGATTGCGTCGGGTAACACTACCGGTGCGGCGACTGGTGCGCAGGCCGGGCGTAATGCGGTGGAGAATAACTATCTGAGTGCGACGGAAGCCGAAAGGAAAGGGGTGCTGGAGCGCAAGGAAAAAGCCGGAACACTGACGGCGGACGAAGCCAAAGAGCTGGCAGATACCCGCAAGCTGGATAAAGACCGTGATCAGGCCATCCATGATATCTGCACGCAGGGCAACAAATCGGGCGGGGCGTGCTCGGCACTGGTAGCACAGGCACAGCAGGCGCTGAATACCTATGGCGGCAATGTCAGCTACAACCTGATATTTAAAGACCTGTACCCGCAGGATGCGGCCAATGCGAGCGCGATACTGAAAGGGCTGGATGAAGGGAGCATCACCCGCGACGCGGCCATCACGGCCATCGCCAAAGCGACCGGAAAAGGCTGGGATGAAGTGGCGTCGCAGTATGATACAGCTATGCAGTTGCAGGCGATCGCAATTGCTTTGGTTGGTATGAAAGGGATGCAGGTAGAATCAGCAGTGAATAAAGGCTCTAGTGCGAAACCAGGCAATAGTTCACTCTCAAGTTTTGATGCTAATGAAATTCGCTTTTCACAAAATACAGTTTCAAATAATAAAACAGATCGAGGTACAGGTGTGAAATACACTTATGATGATCTTGTTTCCAGCATGAGAAAAGATGGCTGGAAGGGGGATCCGGTTGATGTTGTGAAAATGCCTGATGGTAATATGACAAGTATGGATAATACTCGGATCAGCGCTGCCAGGGATGCGGGGATTAAAGTTGAAGCAAATGTTAGAAACTATGATGACAAGCTAACTTCTTCAGAAGTTGAACGCTTTTCGGATAGAAAACGTGATTTCGTTCCCCAAACTTGGGGGGAAGCAATAACTGGAAGAATTAATAAACAGTCAGGAGGATTTGGTGATAAAAATCCCTATGGTTCTTATGATGCACCTAGAATAACTGGGAGAGGGAAGTAAGAAATGAATGGCTATTTATATAAAGAAGATGATCTTTTTGATGGATTTAAATATCCGGATCTTTATCTAGAGATAATGTCTTTAGATATTATCCCTGATATAGAGCCATGGTCATTCATTTGTGAATTTAAAGAGTCCTCAGTGTTTTGGATGCATGAAGTTAAGACGCAATATCCTAATAGAAAGCTAGTGCCTTTTGCCAAAATGAGTTACTCAGATGATATTGTTTGTTTTGACGGTGAGGATACATCTGGTAATCCAAAGGTATACTATGTTCATGTCTTTGCTGCCGCTGGTTGGGAAGACAGAGGTTACACAGATAATTTTTCTGAATGGTTGGAGACGGCCCGTTTAGAGTCTGCTCGTTATAAGGCTGAACGAGCAGACGATGGTGAATAGCTATTCATCAATATACTGACAGGGAACAGAATCAGTTAACCAAACACCATTGTCAGCCTGAAAAAATTTAAAGCCCTGTTCATGCATAGTCAGGGCTTTTATTTTTAGTACAATCGGTTTTCCATGCCGACTTCCAACTTGAATTGCTGTCTCTTCATCACCAGATAGATGGACATATTGTCGATCTTTTGCATGTAATCCCTGAGCGCGAATTGATATTAGGAATCGTGTTGCAGTTCCATGATATAAAAACTCGGGAGGGATTTTTTCTTCATACGTTATATCTACCTGTTGTGATGAATGCCCTTGAGCTGCCCTGATACGTAATCCATCATCTGAAATCGTAAAGCGTTTTTTATCACTATTATCCACGATACTATGAATAAGACTATTATCGAGTGTATAGCCTTCTTTAACGGCACAAAGGATAAGATCGCTTATAATGGCCCATCCCTCTTTGTCCAAAGATAAACCTATGGCTTCAGGTTGATGGCGTAATATGTAACTTAAAAACTTACTGATATCTGTGTTTTTTTTGCTCATGATAATGATCTCAAGTAAATCCCGGCCCTTGCGCCGGGATCTTTGTTTTTACCGGTTAGATCCTAATCTCCGCCTCAATCACCAGCCGCCCGCGCTCGACGGTGACGATAACCGGCTGGCCGGTGTTAAAACCGAGATCTTCCAGCCAGCGGCCCTTGAGCGTGAGTTGCGGCGGCGGGTTGCCCTTCATGCCGTTGGGGGCGTAGCCGACGGTGTAATGCCGTTGGGGTTCTTTTACTTCAGTTACGCGGGGTTCTGCCTTAGAATCGCGTCCAGCCATAGTAACTACCTCTCGTTAGTTGCTTGTGGTTAGCGGAGGTGATGAGGTGCGAACTCATCGCCGCCGCGTTAAAAATCCTGTCTTTTTAGCCGTCCAGTCCGTCCGCTCCGGCCTGTTGCGCCTGAGCAATCACGGCGTCGAGCATCTCCGACACTAGCTTCTGCCTGCTTCTGGGCAACTGGCCTATCACCTGAATCTGCTGCTCCAGCCGTGACGCCGGGCCGCGCTTGCGCGGTGGCGGGGTATGGCTGTCGCCCAGCAGGGCATCAAGAGAAACGGAAAGCTGTCTTGCCACGGCAGGCAGCACTGAAATCTGTATCCGCCGCCGCCCGGACTCCCATGACTGAACAGCCTGCTGGGAAACGTTCAGTGCCTGCGCGAGCTGAACCTGAGTGAGTCCGGCGTCTTTACGCAGGGCGGTGATACGCTTGCCGAGTTCGGTCATAAAAATCTGTTCTTCACTACTGATAGATGCCGCCATCGTGGATGAACCCTGTGCTGGTAAAGTCCTGATGGCCATAATCTACCTCCTATTTTACATCTCACTGTTGTAAATACTACCCACTGCGGTATATGCTTGTCGAGTTATTTTTACTGAAACCCTATTGACAGGTTTTTGACAGGAGCAGCGGAAATGGGACGAATGACACCGGCAGAGCTGGAGCAACTGAAACGCGGGGTGTCGCTGCGGGCCGTGGCGCAGAGTCAGGGTCATACACTGAAAAAGCAGGGGGCGGACAGTTATGTCTGCCGGTGCCCGTTCCATCAGGAAAACACGCCGTCCTGCGTCATCACGCCGTCGAAAAACCTGTATCACTGCTTCGGCTGCGGGGCGTCGGGGTCGGTGCTGGACTGGCTGCAACACACCGAGCGGCTGACCTGGCCGCAAACCCTGTTGCGGCTGCGGGAACTGGCTGGCAATCCGTCTTTTTTAGCCGCCCCGGTGGTTCCGGCTTCGCCGTCTGCGGCGCGTACCAGACTCGCCGATCTGGATGATGACGGTCAGGCGCTGCTGAATCAGGTTATCCAGTTCTACCACCAGAGCCTGCTCAACAGCCCGGAGGCGCAGCAGTGGCTGGCCGGTCGCGGGCTGGCTCATCCTGAACTGGTGAGCCACTTCCGGCTGGGGTTCGCCGGTCATCATGGTATCGGCGGCAGCGCGGGGCTGCTGCCGTCCTCGTCGAGTCAGGAGGGCAAGCGGCTGCGCGAGAAACTGGCCGGGCTGGGGGTGCTGCGGTCCGCCACCAGACAGGACCACTTCCGGGGCTGCGTGGTGATGCCGGTTATCGGCTGGTCGGAATCGGCGAATGTGGCGCAGCGTGGCCGGGTGATGCAGTTGTACGGGCGTCGGGTGCAGCCGGACCACAAAATCCTCAAAGGCTCGCCGAAGCACCTGTACCTGCCGTCGCCACTGGCCGGGGTGTGGAACGAGGAAGCCCTGAAGGCGTCGTCGGACCTTATCCTGTGCGAGTCGCTGATCGATGCGATGACGTTCTGGTGTGCCGGGTTCCGCAATGTCACCACGGCTTACGGGGCCAACGGCTTTACCGCTGACCATCTGGCCGCGTTGCAGTATCACGGGGTGAAGCGGGTGCAGATAGCCTATGACCGTGATGAGGCGGGCGACCGGGGCGCGGCGTCGGTGGCGGCGGAGCTGCTGGAAGCGGGTATCGAGGCGTGGCGGGTGCGGTTCCCGCCGGGGCTGGATGCGAATGCCTATGCACTGAACAGCGGCAACCCGGAAAGCGCGTTAGGGCTGGCACTGGAGCAGGCGCAGTGGATGGGGAACGGGTCCGGCCCCGGCGTGGTGTTCCGCGCTGACGCGGGGGTAAACGGTGAGTCTGAACCTTCTTCCTTAGCCGCCCCGGCGGGCGTACCGGCACCGACGGTGGCGGGCGAGTTAACCGCGTCCGGCGACCTGCTGCTGACTCACGGCCCACGGGTGTGGCGGGTGCGCGGCTGGCAGAAAAACACCGTACAGGACGTGATGAAGGTCAACGTGCAGGTGCGGGACGCGTCAACCGGCGCGCTGTATGTGGACTCGCTGGACCTGTACAGCTCGCGGCAGCGTCAGGGGTATGTGAGCGCGGCGGCGGCGGAACTGGGCTGTGAGGCGTCGGTCATCAAGCGCGAGTGCGGGCGGGTGCTGCTGATGCTGGAGCAAAAGCAGGATGACGTGCGGCAGGCGGCAGCGCAGGCCGAACGTGCTCCGGCGGTCACGGTGAGTGCGGAAGACGAAGCGGCGGCACTGGAGCTACTGACATCCCCCGACCTTGCGGCGCGTATCGTGGACGACCTCGCGGCCTGCGGGGTGGTGGGGGAAAGTACCAATCTGCTGACCGGGTATCTGGCGGCGACGTCGCGCAAGCTGGATAAACCGCTGGCCGTCCTGATACAGAGCAGTTCGGCGGCGGGAAAATCCTCGCTGATGGACGCGGTGCTGGGGATGATGCCGGAGGAAGAGCGTATCCAGTACAGCGCGATGACCGGGCAGAGCCTGTATTACCTCGGTGAAACCTCGTTACAGCACAAGATACTGGCGATAGCCGAGGAAGAGGGGGTGCGGCAGGCGGCGTATGCGCTCAAGCTGTTGCAGTCGGACGGGGAACTGAAAATCGCGTCAACCGGCAAGAACGAGCAGAGCGGCGAACTGGTGACGCGGGAATACAAGGTGCAGGGGCCGGTGATGCTGATGCTGACCACCACGGCCAGCGACGTGGACGAAGAGCTGCTGAACCGCTGTCTGGTGTTGACGGTGAACGAATCGCGGGAGCAGACGCAGGCCATCCATGCGATGCAGCGCCACGGGCAGACGCTGGCCGGACTGCTCCAGTCTTCAGAAAAGCAGTACCTGACCCGGCTACACCAGAACGCACAGCGGCTGTTACGGCCGCTGAAGGTGGTGAATCCGTATGCCGACCGGCTGACGTTCCTGTCGGACAAGACCCGCACCCGGCGCGACCATATGAAGTACCTGACCTTAATCCAGGCCATCGCGCTGTTGCATCAGTACCAGCGTGAGGTGAAACGGGTGACGCACCGGGGCACGGTCATCGAGTATATCGAGGTGGAAAAGGGCGATATCGCGCTGGCCAATCAGCTGGCCCACGAGGTGCTGGGCCGGACGCTGGATGAAATGCCGCCGCAGACGAGGAAGCTGCTGGTGTGGCTGAAGGGCTGGGTACAGGAGCGGGCGCAGGGTCAGGCGGTGAAGGCGGACGAGATACGGTTCACGCGGCGGGAGGTGCGGGCAGCGCTGGGGTGGGGTGACACGCAACTGAAAATCCACCTTGGCAGGCTGCTGGAAATGGAATACCTGCTGCTGTTCCGTCGCGGTCTGACGTATGAATACGGGCTGCTGTGGGACAGTGACGACAACGGCGGGGCGCACCTGTGCGGGCTGCTGGAGGTGGAAGACGCGACCCCGGAGACAGAGGGCAATGCCGACCGGTCGGGGTCGGATACCGCTCAGTCGGCCCCCGGTCGGGGTATGGTCGGCAGCCGGTCGGTGGGTGAAAAACCGGCGTCAGGCCAGACAGGGCAAGGGCTGACGGCAAAAGCGGTCGGGTCTGAGCCAGACGCGGTAATCAGGGGAAAACCCACATCGCCTGCCGTGCCGCTGCCTGCGAGTAAAAACGGCGTGGCTGAGGGCAATGCCGACCGGTCGGGGCTGGAGGTCACTCAGTCGGCCCCCGGTCGGGGTGTGGTCGGCAGCCGGTCGGGGCGTGAAAAACCGGCGTCAGGCCAGACAGGACAAGGCTCGGATACCGAACTGGTCGGGGTGAAGCCGGATACGGTAAACAGGCGGAAACAACAATCGCCATCCGCGCCGCTGCCTGCGGTCGGCGATACGCCGGTTGAGAACGCGGGGGTGACACATGGCTAACCGTAAACCCCGCGCCGATGCGCTGCTGACGGTGGATGACGTCTACAGAAAACCCATCGGCCCGGCCAGTGACCCGAAAAGCCTGTACGCGCTGCTGCTGCGGTTCGTGGCGTGGCGTCGGGAGCGGAACTGGTCGGAGACCACGCTGAAGACGCAAACCCATCATCAGTACCGGTTCATCCTGTGGGCGGCGGAGCGCGGGTTGTACTATGGACGTGACATCACCTTACCGATACTGGAGCACTATCAGCGTCACCTGTACCAGTACCGCAAACCGAACGGGGAGCCGCTGAGCACCCGGACGCAACGCAGCCAGTTGGGGCCACTGGTGGTGTGGTTCGGCTGGATGACCCGCCATCATCTGCTGCTGGCCGACCCGGCGTCGGGTCTGGTGTTGCCGCGACTGGAAAAGCGGCTGCCGCGTCATATCCTGAGCGTGGCGGATGTGGAGCAGGTGCTGGCGTTGCCGGACCTGACCACGCTTCAGGGCATCCGTGACCGGGCGCTGATGGAGCTGCTGTGGTCAACCGGGATACGGCGGGGTGAAGTGGCGATGCTGGAGGTGTACAGCGTGGACGCGAGCCGGCATATCGTGACCATCGTGCAGGGCAAGGGAAAGAAAGACCGGGTTATCCCGGTCGGCAAACGGGCGTTAGGATGGATAGCGCGCTATGTGTGTGAGGTGAGGCCGCAACTGCTGGTGAATCCGCACTGCCCGGCGCTGTTCGTGGCACTGGACGGCATCGAGGGTCTGACGCCGAACGGCATCACCAATCTGGTGAGTCACTACATCAGGGCGTCGGGAATAGCGAAGTGGGGAAGCTGCCACCTGTTCCGTCACGCGATGGCGACGCAGATGCTGGAGAACGGGGCGGACCTGCGGTGGATACAGGCGATGCTGGGCCACGCGAGCGTGGAGAGCACGCAAATCTACACGCAGGTCTCAATCCGGGCGTTGCAGGCGGTTCATGCGAGTACCCATCCGGCGGAGCAGCCGGACACCCCGGAGCCGGACGACACGCCCGCGTTGCCGGACAGCCCGCAACGTTAGCGCTCTCCGGTTGAGTGCGGCGGGAGCGGGTTCGGCAGACAGCCCGTGGGGCTGACTGCCGTCATGCCACGTCGCGGGCGGGGGTAAACGTCCGCCCGGCCAGCGTTGTGCGGCGGTGCTCTCCGTCAACCCGGCGGCTGGCCGGTCAGCCGTTCAACATAATGCGGGGGATTATACGAAGCTCGCCGGGCAAGCTCACTGCTCTTTCCCGCCGCGTGGAGCGGCTCGTATCGTATAATCCGCATTATGTCTTGCGCCCCCGCCACCGGCATCGTGGGTCAGGCGCGGCGCGCAAGGCGGCGCCTTCCGCTGTCGGCGGCGGTGTGCGTTCTTCGGCTTCCTGGCCGCCTTGTGTCGCCGGAAACACCGGCGTCGGCGTTGAGTCCCGACGTCATCCGGTATCCCCCTCGCGTTATCCTCAACATCCACCCCCAGGAAGAAGTCGGCCCGTCGGGCCTCCGCTGAAAGGCATTACCTCGCCCCCGCCCCAACCCCGCTTCACTGGCTGCGCCCGGCTCGCAGTCGCAGGCTCCTTGCTCGTTCCCGTGCTCGCCATCTCCGCCCCGTGCGGCCCCCGCCGGGGGCCTCCCTGCTTAACATCTTCTCTTGTGGGCTTCGCCAGCCCACGCCCGGCAGACGCTTCACCGTCCCGCAGGCAAGCTGCGGAACGGCTCGCGCCGCGATAAGGGCGAAAGGCGAAACGTGTAATGGCAGCGGCTGCCGCCGCTGCTATGATGCGAGGGTTGCAGGCAAAAGCCCCGGCAGGGCGGTAGCGTGTCGGGGTGAAAAAGTGCATATCGGGGCTTGGGTGTCCGGGTATCAAAACGCATCAGGGAAAACCGGCTGTAACCGGCTGACGGCACAGGGAAAAGTGGTGTTCGTCGGCTGACTTCGCAACGGATGACGTTGTTACCGAGAATAACTTCCTGAGTGCCGATCAGTCTCTGAGCTTCGATAAAGAACTCTCGGAGTGCCGGAAATCTGGCGGTGATTGCCAGGCTGTCATTGATAAATGGAAGAAAATTAGTGATAGGCAAAGTGCTGAAACCGATCAGAAGCTGGAAGGCGATCCGGTTGGAGCACAGGTCTGGGATAAAGAAGTTGCCCAGGGTGGTTCGGATATGGCGAATCGTCCGGGCTGGCTGGGTAATCTTCCCGGTGTCGATGTGATGACCAGCGACGAAGCCAAAGCCTATGTTCAGCAGTGGAACGGTCAGGATTTGGCAAATATTGATGTTAACAGCCCAGGCTGGACGAAGTTTGCGGTATTTGCCTCAGATCCAGACAATCAGGCGATGTTAGTTTCGGGTGGGTTACTGGCAAAGAATTTAGTACAACTAGCAAAAGCTACAATAACCAACTTATCCCAAGGCGGTGCTCCATTTGCAATAAAAAGTATGCAAGTTGGATTACGTAATCCACAACAGGTGGATCAGCTTAAAAACGATATGGTGAGTGGAAATTATAAATTTACAGCACCTGAGGGGCGTATTGCTGGATATGTTGATAGTAAAGGAAATTATTATATATCTGAAGGTAACCACCGAATGGTTGCAGCTCAGGAAATATATAAGAAAACAGGGGATGCTTCGTATATAGAAAAGCTTATACAAAATGGCTCATGGACTCAGACTAAAAATGCTCCGGCTGGAGCTTCTTCTATGCCGACAAGGAAGTGATAAATTTTATGCATATTAATCATGAGGATGGCTGCATGTATAAAAATGAAATATACGTGAAAATGTTAGGGCTTGCACTGCCCTACATACGAAATCTACAGCGACTGGAAAAGAAAGAAAAAAACTTGAATTTATCTTGCTATCTGGAAGCTGAGCTTGTTCATAATTTGACTGTTACTATCTTGGATAAGAGTTTTACAGAACACGATATATGGTTTTTAAATAACCAAGCAAAATATTATTTTGAAAAATGCAATGAGGATATATCACCAAATTACAATCAGCATCTTATTTATATAAAAGAGTTATTTAATATAGTTCCTGACGATTTGAAGTCTAAATTAACGTGGTTTGGCCCATAATAAAAGAAATCCCAACCCTTCGCGGTTGGGATTTTTGTTAGTAATCCTCCGCCAGGAACATTGACTAAAGTTCGTGGTAATGGCAAGACGGTATATTACAACCCAGCTACCAATACATTTGCGGTGAAAAGGGTAGATGTTGTCCCCAGAACGATGTTTAAACCAGACCCATCTGGTCATGGGTATAAAACAAACTTGGATTACTTTAATGCACAGTAACAATGATATTTATATATGCCGGGTCTGTGGCGCTGAGCAATTAGATCCTCCGTGGGGCGATGATGGAAAAAATGCCAGTTTTAATATCTGTG
The DNA here is from genome assembly GCF_003049805.1 of Dickeya sp. Secpp 1600. Taxonomy (NCBI): domain Bacteria; kingdom Pseudomonadati; phylum Pseudomonadota; class Gammaproteobacteria; order Enterobacterales; family Pectobacteriaceae; genus Dickeya; species Dickeya sp. Secpp 1600. The sequence goes on along the minus strand of NZ_CP023484.1, from coordinate 2,733,310 downwards.
ATTGTTGTGGCGTTGAATTTGGCTATGAAGATACCACCTTGGAGGGATTAAAACGCTACAGGGATAAGTGGTTATCCAATGGAGCTAAATGGAATAACTCGAAACGCAGGCCAGAAGATTGGTCGTTGGATGAACAGCTAAAAAATATTCCACAGGAATACCGGTAAAAACGACGATCCCGACCCTTAGCAGGTCGGGATTTTTTTATCTGCCAGTCAGCCCCTGAGTGAGTGCATCTTAATCCCCCGCCGCCCTTGAGTCTGGAGTCGTGGGGTTGTCTGAAAGCACTTCATTAACCGGACAGGAAATGTTTTGGGGCCACCGCCAGTTGGCCGTGTCCCCAAAACCACCCGGTCAGGGCCATGCCCCGACACCCCAGCGTTAAAACAAAAACCCCCGGCGCGGGCCGGGGGTGAGGTGTGATTACTCGGCAAAAGTCAGCCCGCCGGGGTAATGCTTGATCCAGTTGGCCGCCGCGTCCGGGTCAAAGGGTTCGATGCTCAGCCCTTCGAGACAGTGCCACAGCTCGCGGGTGTTCTGCACGGTGATCACCATGCAGCCGGGCATGACACGTATTTCTAACGGCATCCCGTCGGTAAATCCGGCCTCGGTAAGCCACGCCCCTTGCCTTGAGCGCGAGTTATGTCGTCGGTGTGTTCTTCATTCCATCAGGAGAGCCGATGGCATAGTTCTCCTCGCTGCTGCTTCACTCATAAACTCCGTGCCTTCCCGCTATTCCCCCAATCTTCACCTCCCTTGACGCACGTCAAGGGACGACCCGCAGACAGGAATATGATTGATAATCGTTATTACTTGCTTTGATGCATTGCCGTCTGTGAGTTGGCGGAATGCCGCGTACTGTCAGTGAAGGAATGTTGTATGGCCCTGAGTCTTCAAACGCTGCTTGATCTCCCTCTTAACGTGAATGCCGTGGTGGCGCGTATCCGTTCAACGGGCGAATACCAGCAACGGCTGACCGAGCTTGGCATCCGCGTCGGCGGGCAGGTGCGCGTGATTCAGCGCGACGCCAATCAGCCTCTGATGTTGGCCGCCGGCGATAGCCGGGTGGCGATCAACTGGGAAATGGGCAAGCAGGTGTGGGTGTCGCCACAGCAATAATCAGCCTGACAATCGGTCTATAACCGCAGGTTTTAGAATAACGGTGTTTATAACAACCGTTTTTACAACAACAGGTTTACGACAACGGTCGTTCTTCTGACGCAACAATGGGTATGAGGTCAACACAGCGATGACACTGGAAGCATTGGCGGTGGGCACACAGTGGCGTGTGCTGGGGTTTCAGAAGGGCTCGGCGGATTACCGCAAGCGTCTGCTGGCGCTGGGCGTTACGCCGGGAGTGGAGTTTTCGGTGTCGCGCGTGGCGCCGTTGGGCGACCCGATTGAGCTGCGTCTGCGCGGCGCGGCGATCAGCGTGCGCAAAGGCGAAGCGCAGATTTTGATTCTGGAAAAATGTTAATCCGGGCAGGTAAGGATTTTTTATGAGTACGCAATCGGTAATTTGCGTGGTGGGTAACCCGAACTGTGGCAAAACGACGTTATTCAACGTCCTGACCGGCGGTAAGCAAACTGTCGGCAACTGGCCGGGCGTGACGGTGGAAAAGAAGGTCGGGAGCTACCGTTATCAGCAACAGCAGGTGACGCTGGTGGATCTGCCTGGGGTTTACTCGCTGAACCCGTCTTCCGAGAGTTCGGAAGATGAGCGGGTGGCACGCGATTACATCCTGTCCGGTGAAGCCAACCTGGTGCTGAATATCGTCGATGCTTCCAATCTGGAGCGTAACCTGTATCTCACCGCGCAGTTGCTGGATATGCAGGTGCCGATGGTGGTGGCCGTCAACATGATGGATATCGCCATCGCCCGCAAACTGGACATTGATATCGCCGGTTTGCAGCAGCGATTGGGATGTCCGGTCATCCCGATTACCGCCAGCCAGAAGAAAGGCATCGAGATGCTGCGCGAGGTGTGTCAGGCGGCGCTGGCGCAACCGGTCATTCCACCGGTGTCGATTCCTTACGACGCGCCGCTGAGCCAGGCTGCGCAGGCGATTGCGGAACAGTTGCAGGGGCAGAGTGCCATTCGCAATCCGCATTGGCTGGCGATTCAGTTGCTGGAAGGCGATGTTACCGTGCGTCACCGGGTGCCTGCTGACGCGCTGGCGTTTGCCGATGCGCAGGTGACCCGGCTGGTGGCGGAATATGAAGATGAGCTGGATATCTTTCTGGCGGACGCGCGTTATCAGTTTGTGGGAGCGGTGGCTCGTGAGGTGATCACCCGGCGCGGCGAAGTTTCCGCCACCCTGACCGACAAGATCGACCGCATTGTGCTGCATCGTTTTTTCGGTATTCCGATCTTCCTGCTGGTGATGTACCTGATGTTTGTGTTCACCATCAATGTCGGCAGCGCGTTTATCGACTTCTTCGATAAGCTGTTCGGCACATTGCTGGTGGAGGGGTTCGGCGAACTGCTGCTGGCGCTGCACACCCCTGAATGGCTGAAAACCTTGCTGGCGGATGGCGTGGGCGGCGGTATTCAGACCGTGTCCACCTTTATTCCGGTGATCGGTTGTCTGTATCTGTTCCTGTCCTGGCTGGAAGACTCCGGTTACATGGCGCGGGCGGCGTTCGTGATGGACCGGTTCATGCGCAGCATCGGTTTGCCGGGTAAGGCGTTTGTGCCGTTGATCGTCGGTTTTGGCTGTAATGTGCCCGCGGTGATGGCGACCCGTACTATGGAACGTCACAGCGATCGCGTGGTCACGGTGATGATGGCGCCGTTTATGTCTTGCGGCGCGCGGCTGCCGGTATACGTGTTGTTTGCCTCGGCGCTGTTTGTCGAAGGCGGGCAGAATCTGGTGTTCGGGTTGTATCTGGTGGGGATTGCCGCCGCCATTGCCACCGGTTTTCTGCTGAAAAACACCGCGCTGAAAGGCGATGCTTCCGCCTTCGTCATGGAGATTCCTCCTTACCATCTGCCCAGTCTGCGCAGCGTGTTGATCCGTACCTGGGAGCGCCTGAAAGGGTTCCTGTTGCGCGCCGGCCGGCTGATTGTGGTGGTGGTGACGGTGTTGGGTTTCCTGAACTCGATGGGGACGGACGGTTCGTTCGGCAACCAGAATACCCAGAAGTCGGTGCTGTCGGCAGTGGGACAAGCCATCGTGCCGGTGTTCAAACCGATGGGGATCCGGGAAGAGAACTGGCCGGCGGCGGTGGGTGTCTTCACCGGGATCTTCGCCAAAGAGGCGGTCGTCGGTACGCTGGATTCACTGTATGGCGCCATGGCGGCCTCGCAGAGCGGCGGCGCGAAGGAGGAAAAAACCTTCAGCCTGATCGATGGTATTCACGGCGCGCTGGCGACCATTCCGGAAAACCTGGGCAAGCTGGGCGACGCGCTGCTTAACCCGATGGGGATCAACGTCGGGGATTTGACCGATACCGACACCATCGCCAAAGACAACAAGTTTTCCGTCACCTCGCTGACCGTGATTAGTCAGCTGTTTGACGGCCGGTTGGGCGCATTCAGCTACTTGCTGATGGTGCTGCTGTACATCCCGTGCGTGGCGGCGGTGTCGGCTATTTGGCGTGAAGTGGGAACCGCCTGGACGCTATTCTGCGCCGGGTGGACCATTCAGGTCGGGTATAGCACCGCGGTGGTGGTGTATCAGATCGGACGTTTTGCCCAGCATCCGCTGTATTCGTCATGCGCGCTGGTAGGTGTGGCGGCGATGCTGTGCGTCACGGTGATGATGCTGCGCCGTAATGGCTTGCAACGCCAGCGAATAGCGGTGGGTGAAGCGAAGTAACCAGTCGGGCGGGCCTGCCGCCCGCCGGGGAGAACATAATGACGCTACTGGAATTGCGGGATTTTGTCCGCGAAAGAAAAAAGGTGTCGCTGCAGGACATCAGCACCGCTTTTAAGGCGGATCCCGGCGTAGTGGAAGGGATGCTGGCGGTGTGGGTGCAGAAAGGCAAAATTCGCTTTCACAGCGGCGAAGCCGCGCCAAAATGCGGCAGTTGCTGCGGCTGCGATAAAAGTCTGGGCCAGTATTACGAGTGGTTGTAACCTACGCAGGCCGGCGGGCGTCAAGCCGCCGGCCCATGCTCCTGCCTTGTGGCGACACGTGGTCGCCAGTCTCTATGTGTTAATGGTTTGTTGTTTAATTGCTGAGCCTCATGGCGCGGCCGGTATGCCGGTGTGTTCGCTGCCCCGCGGCGCTGGCGGCCTGAGCGGTGGCTCCGGGGGGAAAACCAATAAAAACTGACCTGACGCAATATCTGACGCTGACACCCTCTACATAATGAAACACGTAATCCATCGGAGGGGGTGGTGATGGAAAAATTACTTGATCGTTTTTTGAATTATGTTGCGTTTGACACCCAGTCCAAACCGGGTGTACGGCAGGTGCCGAGTACCGAAGGGCAATTAAAACTGGCGCAGGCGCTGCAACAGGAATTGACCGAACTGGGATTTGAGCAGGTATCCGTCAGCAAGCACGGCTGCGTGATGGCGACGTTGCCGTCCAATGTGGCCTGGTCGGTACCGGCGGTGGGGTTTATCGCTCATATGGATACCTCGCCGGATTTCAGCGGCAAGCACGTTAATCCGCAGATTGTGGAGAATTACCGCGGCGGTGATATCGCGTTGGGCGTGGGCGACGAGGTGCTGTCGCCGGTGATGTTCCCGGTGTTGCACCATCTGCTGGGGCAGACGCTGATTACGACCGACGGCAAAACGCTGTTGGGCGCTGATGACAAGGCGGGGATCGCGGAGATCATTACCGCGCTGGTGCGGCTGAAAAAGCGGCAGATCCCACATGGCGATATTCGCGTCGCCTTTACGCCGGATGAGGAAGTGGGCAAGGGCGCGCAGCATTTTGATGTCGAGGCGTTCCGGGCCGAGTGGGCTTATACGGTGGACGGCGGCGGTGTGGGCGAGCTGGAGTATGAAAACTTCAATGCCGCGTCGGCAGTGGTGAAGATTGTCGGCAACAATGTGCATCCTGGCTGGGCTAAAGGGGTGATGGTTAATGCGCTGTCGCTGGCGACGCGTTTCCACCAACTGGTGCCGGCTGATGAGACCCCGGAACAGACCGAAGGCTATCAGGGGTTCTACCACCTGCACAGCGCGAAAGGGACCGTGGAGCGGGCCGAGCTGCATTACAGCATCCGGGATTTTGAGCGCGACGGTTTTGAGCGGCGCAAGAAAACCCTGCTGGATATTGCTGAAACGGTGGGTAAAGGGTTGCACCCGGATTGTTATATCGAGGTCACGATTACCGACAGCTACTACAACATGCGCGAGCAGGTAGAGCAGTACCCGCATATTATCGCGCTGGCGCAGCAGGCGATGCGCGATTGCGACATTACGCCGCTGATGCAGCCGATTCGCGGCGGCACCGATGGCGCGCAGCTTTCCTTCCGGGGGCTGCCGTGCCCTAATCTGTTCACCGGTGGCTACAATGCCCACGGTAAGCACGAGTTTGTCACGCTGGAAGGGATGGAAAGCGCGGTGGCGGTGATTATGCGTATCGCCGAACTGACCGCGCTGCGTGCCAAAACCCGGCAGAGCAGCAGTGAGAGCATGTCGGTTAAAGCCTGATAATGGTTTGGGCTTTGGGCAAAAAAAGAGACGCCGAATGGCGTCTCTTGCGTTTCTGATGACCGGGAAACCGATAATCAGTCGACAAAATACCAGTAGCCGCTGTTGACCAGCGCGGTCAACTGAGCAAGGAACGAGGGATCGTCCAGCGCGTCGCCAAGGCGTTCGGCATTCAGCACGTCATAGTGCGCCAGCGCGGCAATTGCCTGCGACTGGCGGCTGTCCAGATGCTCGCCGTTTACGAAGCAGTCCTCGCCGATACGCACAACCCGCAGCCCGCCAAGACGGCGCAATGCCTCGCCCTGTTGTAGCAGATCGTACATCTCGCCCGGCTGATAAGGCGGCTCTGGCGGCGCCAGGTCCAATTCATGACGCGACTGAGAGACAAATTCGCCGAACCACTGGCGGAAAGCGTCTTTATGCTGCACCAGATCCAGCATCATGTGCTGCAGTTTATCCAGCTCCTGCGGCAGTATGTCCGCCGGATGCGCGCGCGAAGGGATATCCGGGTCGCTGTAGCGCTGGCCGCCCAGTTCACGAGACAGCACATAGTCGGCGAAACCGCTGACCAGTTCACGGGAACTGGGCGCGCGGAAGCCTACCGAGTAGTTGAGCGAATTTTCCAGCGAATAGCCTTCATGCGGGAAACTGGGCGGAATATAGAGAATATCGCCGGGTTCCAGTTCCTCATCAATAATGGCGTCGAACGGGTCGACTTGCAGCAGATCAGGATGCGGGCAGTGCTGCTTCATCGGCACTTTGTCGCCCACGCGCCAACGGCGGCGGCCGGTGCCCTGAATGATAAACACGTCGTACTGGTCAAGATGCGGACCAACGCCGCCGCCCGGCACCGAGAAGGAAATCATCAGGTCGTCAATGCGCCAGTCAGGCAACTGACGGAAAGGGCGCATCAGCGCGGCGGAAGGTTCATGCCAGTGATCGACTGCCTGCACCAGCAGAGACCAGTTGCTTTCTCCCAGGTGGTCGTAGCTTTCGAACGGACCGTGGCTAACATCCCAGCGGCCGTCCTGATGGCTGACCAGCCGGCTGTCCACCTCGTTTTCCATAGCAAGCCCGGCTAATTCGTCGGGGGTAATTGGATCGATGAAATGGCGGAAACCACCTTTGATGATTACCGGTTTTTTTTGCCAGTGGTGGGCCAGAAAATCCTGCCAGTCGAGATTAAGTTGGTAGTCCATAACGCATTTCCAGTAACAGGGAGCTGTCGGCGATTATAACGAAGTCGCCGCGATGGTGTCCCGTCCTTAATTCACGGGCGAGACGGCGGGTTAAAAAATCCTGAACCGTGTCGACCGGCAGACGGTGGTTTTCCCTGTATTGTAGACGGTTAATGCCAGACGGTGTCAGTTCTCATTCTGACCAAGGTGCTGACGGCCGAAAATGGCTTCCACCTTGGCGCCGCCGAGCGCGCTGGCGCCGATCAGAATTTCCCCTTGATACTGATCGATGATTTCCGCCGCGACCGCCAGCCCGATGCCCTGACCGGGGCGCAATGTGTCCGCCCGTTGTCCGCGCTGGAAAATCACTTCCCGTTTGCTGTCGGGAATGCCGGGGCCGTCGTCCTCAATCACCAGATGCAGTTTTTGACCGGAATAGCGGGCGCTGATTTCCACGAACTCCAGACAGTATTTACAGGCGTTGTCGAGGATGTTGCCCATCACCTCCATAAAATCGTTTTTCTCGCCAATGAAGGTCAGTTCCGGAGCGATGTCCATCGTCAGCACCACGCCTTTACGCTGGTACACTTTGTTCAGCGCAGAGCAGAGCGCGTCCAACTGCGCCGGAACGGAGTGCACTTCCCGCGTGATGGCCAGATGTTCCGTTCGCACGCTGGCGCGGTGCAGGTAATAGCCGATTTGCTGCGAGATACGGCTGATTTGCGTCAGCATGATCGGTTCGGCCTGCTCGATGGTCAATTCTTTACCGGTACGCAACGAACGCAGCGTGGTTTGCAGCACGGCCAGCGGCGTTTTCAGGCTGTGGGTCAGGTCGGTGAGGGTAGTGCGGTATTTGTGATAGCGCTGGCGCTCATTACTCAACAACGTATTCAGGTTGCGCACCAGACTGTTCAGTTCCCGCGGCGGATTTTCGTCCAGATGCTCGCGGGAGCCGTGCTCCAGCTCGCTGATCTGATGCACCAGGTGTTTGATCGGCCGCAGGCTCCAGTGCGCCGCCAGCCACAGCAGCGGCAATACCAGCACCAGATGGGCGATAAACACGTAGCGGAACCACTCCCAGACTACGTCCGCCTGTTGCAGTTCCTGCGGCACCCGGTCCACCACCACAATCACCATTTTGGGCAGGCGTTCGGACGCCGGGTAAACATTAACGGCGATAGAATGGGTAAACGGCGTTTTGTCTTCTGAACTGTAGGCGTGCAGTTTGTCCAGCATCTGCGGGTTGCTGCCCTGCAATACCGCATTACTGGTGTTGGTGTCGGCGTCCAGCTCGTGATAGTCGGTTTTTTCCAGCCATTCCGATTTGATCTGGGATTCCAGCTCTGGGACGGCGCGCTCCCGCCACAGCAGTTTGCCGTGCTTATCGTAGATAAACACCAGCGTCGGGTAATTGATGTCGATTTCAGGCGGCGTGGCGATAGTCAGTTGATTGTCGTGCCATTGCGCCAGGCTGTAGAACAGGTTGCTTTCGCCGCGCAGCAGGCGGAATGAGGTTTTGTCGAAACTGACGCTGTATCCCACCACGGCGACGATGCCGTAGGAGAGCGTCAGCGCCAGCACCACCGCAGCGGTGGCGATCAGAAAGCGAAAACGCAGCGAAAAAGGAGATTTTTTCAATATGCCATCCAAAATAATATGCCATCCAAAATAAAACATACCGTCCAGAATGATTAGATATCGAAGCGGTAACCCTGCCCGCGAACGGTAGTGATGACATCGTGGGAATTGGCGGACTGCAATTTTTTGCGCAGTCGGCCCATCAGCACGTCAATGGTATGGCTTTCCCGCAATTCGGCGTCCGGGTACAGCTGCAGCATCAGCGACTCCTTGCTGACCACCTTGCCATTATTGCGGATCAGGGTTTCGATGATGGTGTATTCAAACGCCGTCAGCTTCACCGAGTCGCCATTCACCAGTAATTCCCGCCGCGACAGGTCCACCTCAAAAGGCGGCAGGCTGATGATTTGAGAAGCCAGGCCGCTGTTGCGACGCATCAGCGCCTGCATGCGCGCCACCACTTCCTCGATGTGAAACGGCTTCGTGACGTAATCGTCGGCGCCGGCTTCCAGCACAGCCACTTTTTCCTGCCAGCTTTCCCGTGCGGTAAGCACCAGAATCGGCAATTTGATCTGATGCGCGCGCCAGCGGCGGATCAAACTGGTGCCGTCTTCTACCGGCAGGCCCAGGTCGATAATGGCGATGTCCGGCGCATGTTCCTGAAGGAAATAATCCGCTTCTTTCGCGTCCGCCGCCGCGTCAACCTGATGCCCCATTTCATTCAACTGGACATTGAGGTGATGGCGTAACAGAACATTATCTTCAACGACAAGAATGCGCATGACGTTTTCCTCGGTCATTTTCCTGATGGGATCTATCCAAACTTAGTGAACTATCAACGTGTTGTACAGACCTTGCAGCCTGCGCCCGCACGTTTACCGCAATCCGGGATAGTCATAGGTAGAAATACGCCATTGTCGGCGGTACGTCAGCATTATCCACAGTCGTTATCAACTGAGGCTAAACAGTGAGGCAGGAAATAAGCGTCTCTCCCAATAGGGTTGGGATAGACGCTAAGCCGGGCGGCGGGATAATGCCGCCCGGAGCAGGGTCAGAGTTCGTCGACCAGTTTCACGGCGCGGCCGATGTAATTGGCCGGGGTCAGCGCTTTGAGCCGCGTTTTTTCGTCGTCCGGCAGCGCCAGCCCGTCGATAAAGGCTTTCATGCCTTCGGCGTCCACGCGCTTGCCGCGAGTCAGTTCTTTGAGTTTCTCGTATGGTTTCTCAATGCCGTAACGGCGCATCACCGTCTGGATCGGCTCGGCCAGCACTTCCCAGTTATGATCCAGCTCGTCCAGCAGGCGATCGCGGTTGACTTCCAGCTTGCTGATGCCTTTCAGGGACGCCTGATAGGCGATGACCGCATAACCTACGCCGACGCCGAGGTTACGCAGCACCGTGGAGTCGGTCAGGTCGCGCTGCCAGCGCGATACCGGCAGTTTGCTGGCAAGGTGGCTCATTACCGCATTAGCCAGACCCAGGTTGCCTTCGGAGTTCTCGAAATCGATCGGGTTGACTTTGTGCGGCATGGTTGACGAACCGATTTCACCCGCGATGGTTTTCTGTTTGAAATGATTGAGGGCAATGTAGCCCCACACATCGCGGTCGAAGTCGATCAGAATGGTGTTGAAACGGGCGACGCAGTCGAACAGTTCGGCAATGTAGTCGTGAGGCTCAATCTGCGTGGTGTAGGGGTTCCACTGGATGCCCAGCGAGGTGACGAAACTTTCGCTGAACTGGTGCCAATCGACTGCCGGGTAGGCCACCATATGGGCGTTATAGTTCCCGACGGCGCCGTTGATTTTGCCCAGGATTTCCACCTGCTGCAGTTGACGGAACTGGCGTTCCATACGGTAGGCGACGTTGGCGAATTCTTTACCGATGGTGGACGGCGTGGCCGGCTGGCCGTGGGTACGGGACAGCAACGGAATGTCGCGATACTGCAGCGCCAGCTGTTTGATGGCGTCAATGATGTTGCGCCAGAACGGCAACAGCACATCGCGACGGGCTGTGTCCAGCATCAGGGCGTGGGACAGGTTGTTGATATCCTCGGAGGTGCAGGCGAAATGGATAAATTCGCTCACGGCGTGCAGCGCCGGAACCGCCGCCACTTTTTCCTTCAGGAAATACTCCACCGCTTTGACGTCGTGGTTAGTGGTACGCTCGATGGTTTTGATGCGCGCGGCGTCTTCTTCGCTGAATTCGGCGACAATTTTGTCAAGGAAAGCGTTTGCGTCAGCGTCAAATGCAGGAACTTCCCTGATTTCTGCACAGGCCGCCAGTTTTTGCAGCCAACGTACTTCAACCTGCACACGGAATTTCAGCAGACCGTATTCGCTGAAAATAGTGCGCAACATGCTGACTTTATCGCCATAGCGTCCATCAATGGGGGAAACGGCGGTCAGTGAGGATAATTCCATCGCAAGCAACTCCTGGGATTGTTTTCAAATAAAGAACATCGTTTGTCGTCATCCTATCGCATGACGAATAGCATTTCATGACGAATGGTATTTCATGGCGGATAGCATTTCATGGTAGACAGTATCTCATGGCGGCGGCTGAACCGGAATAAGCGGCCGCCGTCAATGAGCAGATGCATTGGTTCGGGTCAGTCCTGGCAGCGGGCCAGGATCTCCTGCGCATGGCGCACCAGCTTGCTGCGGGAGAACATCAATTGCAGCCGGCTGCCGCCCACCTGTTGCCAGAGCACGGCGGCGCGGATCCCGGCCAGCAGCGCCGCCCGAACCTTCGCCTGAATCTGTGGGTTCCGCAGCACTTCCTGCGCGCCGGTCACCTGGATGCGCGGGCCGAGTTTGCTGATCACGTCCACGTAAACGCCTGCCAGCACATTAATGAAGGTGTCCGACAGCAGATCGTAGTGCTCCAGTTGTCGGTCCAACTGGCTGATGCGGCTGCCCAGTTCGTCCATCGCTTCGCGGTTATTGTGCAGGCGGCGTTCCAGCACCATCAGGCTGAAAGTATAACGCGACAGTTCCGCGCCCAGCCCTTCGCGTGATGAATTGAGAATACCCAGCAGGGTTTCCAGCCCGGTTTTTAGATTACGTTCCGTGTTGCCAAAAACATCCAGCGTGTTGGGCGGGTTAATGTTCATGATGCTTTTCAGCGACGCTTTTAGCGCGTCCATATTACAACTGCCCTGGTGTGCCAATTGCTGCACCAAATGAGCAGACTGGCAGATTCCTGCCATTGCCAGCGTAATGTCATGATAGTTTTTAGCCACAATTGCTCCTGTCAACATCATCTGGCCGGCGTGCGAGTCCGGAATACCTGTACTATCTGTGTTTCCGGCTCGGCTGTGTTTCCGGTTCGATCCAGAGGAAAAGTAAACGCCGGCGAACATGCCCTGGCTTTTTCACTCACACAGCCTAAAAGGGCGGTGATCATGCCATAAAAATCAGCATGAACCCAGCCTGAACCCGGTAAAACCTTGTTCAGGCTGAAAATCGTCAGACTCGATCGTCCGGCAATTCAAGTTTAGTGTCATGAAAACGGAAAAGGTGCCCGAGCCGCGTTTTATTTGACGCAGCGCACTGGTGTGATTGGTTTCTTGTGGGGATGTCAGAAATGCCAGAGGAACCGATGCGGTTCCTCTGACTGATGCGACGACCGATTATTGCGCCGCGCGCAGACGTTCTTCAATGATGCCGCCGCCAAGGCAGACTTCGCCCAGATAAAATACGGCGGACTGACCCGGCGTGACCGCGGCCACCGGCTCGTCAAAACGGACGTCGATGCGGTCCGCGTCGATAGGCGTTAAAAGGCAGGGAATATCGGCCTGACGATAGCGGGTTTTTACCATGCAACGCAGCGGTTGAGTCAGCGGTTCACGATCGACCCAGTGCAGTTGCTGAGCTATCAGGCCGACGGACATCAGGCGCGGGTGTTCATGACCCTGAGCGACATACAGCACGTTGCTGGCGACATCTTTGTCGACCACGTACCACGGATCGTCGCCGCCTTCTTTAACGCCGCCAATGCCAAGACCTTTGCGCTGACCCAGCGTGTGGTACATCAGCCCCTGGTGTTCGCCCATGACCTTACCGTCGTCGACGGACAGAATCGGACCGGGCTGTGCGGGCAGGTAGCGCGCCAGAAAGTCGCGGAATTTGCGCTCGCCGATGAAACAGATGCCGGTGGAGTCTTTTTTCCGGGCGGTGGCCAGATCCAGCTGCTCCGCGATTTTGCGTACCTGCGGTTTTTCCAGCTCGCCGACCGGGAACAGGCTCTGCGCCAGTTGCTGGTGGCTCAGGGTGTAAAGGAAATAACTCTGGTCCTTGTTGCCGTCCAGACCGCGCAGCAGGCGGCTTTTACCGTCCACATCCTTACGGCGCACGTAATGGCCGGTGGCGATGTAATCCGCCCCCAAATCCTCGGCGGCAAACTCCAGGAAGGCTTTGAACTTGATTTCCTTGTTGCACAAAATATCGGGATTGGGAGTGCGCCCGGCGCGGTATTCCGCCAGAAAGTGCTCAAAAACGTTGTCCCAATATTCGGCGGCGAAATTGACGGTGTGCAGTTCAATGCCCAGTTTGTCGCAGACAGCCTGCGCATCGGCCAAATCAGTGGCGGCGGAGCAATACTCCGTATCGTCATCTTCTTCCCAGTTCTTCATGAACAGGCCTTCTACCCGATACCCCTGCTGTTGCAGCAGGTAGGCGGATACCGATGAGTCAACACCGCCGGACATACCGACAATGACTTTTTTCTGGCTGTTATCTGACATGGCAGTCTCGCGAACTCTTAATAAAGCGTCTTAATTCTTAATGATGTAAAGCGTTAAGGCGAAAAACAGGCGTAATACTATAACACACTCGCCCCGCGGAAGCACGGCCGATGCCTGCGCAGGGATAGGCTGTTCCGGTACGCCGCATGCCGTACCGGACGTGGTTTTTCCAACGTTATGCCGGGTCAGGAAACGGCCAGTTGAAGGCTTCCAGTATACTTAGCGGGTAGCGCTGGCCGCGCTGATAGCATGTCAGGCTGGCGGCCACGAGGGGGGAGCGCAGGCAGTCGGCCTTGAGAATGTCTTCCGGCTTCAGCCAGTGGCAGCAGGCGATATCGCTATCGTGCGGGATGGTGGGCAGCCGTTCGGGCAGGTCGATGGTGAAACTAAAACGCAGAAAGGGTGTTTTGTCCGGCGCGATCCACTGGTGTAGTTGCAGGAAGCTTTGCGGCGTGGCGTGAATGCCGGTTTCCTCAAACAGTTCTCGCTGCGCCGCCTGAATCAGGGTTTCGTCCGCCTCCAGATGGCCGGCAGGCTGGTTCCACAGACGCCGGTGGTTAATTTCTTCCTCAACAACCAGAAAATAGCCTTCCGCCTGTACGACACAGGCCACGGTCACATGCGGTTTAAACATGGTCGATCTCCCTCCATTCGCCGGGGTGCAATCCATCAAGCGTTTGATTCGCCATACTGTAGCGAATCAAACGCAGCGTTGGGTAGCCGATATGCGCCGTCATACGCCTTACCTGGCGGTTACGCCCTTCGTACAACGTGATTTTCAGCCAGCTAACCGGAATATTTTTACGTTCGCGGATCGGCGGCTGGCGCGGCCACAACCAGGACGGCTCTTCCACCTGTTCAGCACCGGCGGGTAGGGTCGGGCCGTCACTCAGTATCAGGCCGGTACGAAACGCGTGCAAAGCCTCTTCGTCGGGAACGCCTTCTACCTGGGTGTAATAGATTTTGGGCGTTTTCTTGCCGGGCTGGGTAAGACGCGCCTGCAGTTTGCCGTCGTTGGTCAGTATCATCAGGCCTTCGCTATCCCGATCCAGTCGCCCGGCGGAATAAACGTCGCGAAAGGGGACATAGTCCTTCAGCGTGGCGCGGCCGCCCTCGTCGGTAAACTGGGAAAGCACATCGAAAGGCTTATTGAACAACACGATGCGTGTTTTCGTTACGGCGGTGGATTCATTTTTTGCCGGTCGAGAGCTGAATCGTTTAAGTCGGTGATTTTTAACAGGGAATTTATTCATCTTATTACTGGCTGTGGATGGCAAAACCATTATACTCGAAATGGTTTGTGATTGGCTCAGGCTAAATATTCAAGTAGTATTGACACGCATCTTACAAGTCATTAACAAAATGGCGCTCGAAGGAGAGGTTAATGGAAAGTAAAGTAGTTGTACCGGCAGAAGGGCAGAAAATCACGGTTGACGCCCAGGGTAAACTGGTCGTGCCGGCTAATCCGATCATTCCGTTTATCGAAGGCGACGGTATCGGTGTCGATGTTACGCCAGCCATGATTAACGTAGTCGATGCCGCGGTGAACAAAGCTTACCAGGGCAAGCGCAAAATTTCCTGGATGGAAATTTACACCGGTGAGAAATCCACTCAGGTGTATGGTCAAGATGTTTGGTTGCCGGATGAAACGCTGGATCTGATCCGCGAATACCGTGTAGCCATTAAAGGGCCGCTGACCACGCCGGTAGGCGGCGGTATCCGTTCTTTGAACGTGGCGCTGCGCCAGCAACTGGATCTGTACGTTTGTCTGCGTCCGGTTCGTTATTACGAAGGCACGCCAAGCCCGGTTAAACATCCCGAACTGACCGACATGGTCATTTTCCGCGAAAACGCCGAAGACATTTATGCCGGTATCGAGTGGAAAGCCGGTACGCCGGAAGCGGACAAAGTCATCAAGTTCCTGCAAGACGAAATGGGCGTGAAGAAAATCCGTTTCCCGCAACAGTGCGGTATCGGTGTGAAGCCTTGCTCTGAAGAAGGGACTAAACGTCTGGTTCGTGCCGCGATCGAATACGCCATCACCAATGATCGCGATTCCGTGACGCTGGTGCACAAAGGCAACATCATGAAGTTCACCGAAGGCGCGTTCAAAGACTGGGGTTACCAGTTGGCTCGCGAAGAGTTCGGCGGTGAGCTGATTGATGGCGGGCCGTGGGTAAAAATCAAGAACCCGAAAACCGGCAAGGACATCATCGTTAAAGATGTGATCGCCGACGCCTTCCTGCAGCAGATTCTGCTGCGTCCGGCAGAGTACGATGTCATCGCCTGTATGAACCTGAACGGCGACTATATTTCCGATGCGCTGGCGGCGCAGGTAGGCGGGATCGGCATCGCGCCGGGCGCCAACATCGGTGATGAATGCGCACTGTTCGAAGCCACTCACGGCACGGCGCCGAAGTACGCCGGCCAGGATAAAGTGAACCCGGGTTCCGTGATCCTGTCTGCTGAAATGATGCTGCGTCACCTGCAGTGGTTTGAAGCGGCTGACCTGATCGTGAAAGGTATGGAAGGCGCGATCAAGAACAAGACCGTCACCTATGACTTTGAGCGACTGATGGAAGGCGCTACGCTGCGTAAATGTAGCGAGTTTGCCCAGGACATCATCAGCAATATGTAATCGACGATTACATCGAACCTCACGGCGGCGCTGGCCTCCGTGAGGTTTTTTTCTGGGTGAGGTTGCTTTCCGGCGATGTTTGCCGTTTTTCTGACGTACTATTCCGCATTAATTGTGAGTCTTTGGGCTTGCCGTTCCGCATTTTTGTACTATTACTTTACTTTCTCTTCTCTTTTTTAGCGCATTTTCTTCGTGCGAACCGTCGATCTCGTCCGGAATAAAGCGAGTGAACCCACAGCAGCCTGTTTTTCCTGTTCATTTCCGCATCGGTTCAGAATGAGATTGGCATCGGATATAACGCCGGTAGGTATAATTGTTATTTCGGTTTTACGCGCCAATTTTCTTAAAGAGAAAGTCTTTTATCGGCATTTAACCGATCAGAGAAAACGTATCCGCTGATCTGCCAGTTATGATAAGCCGTAAATAAGAACATTTTTATAGTGATAAGTTATCAACTTTGCATTGACGATTGGGAATAACGATCTATTAAGATAATTAACCACTTGCGTTGTCCTCTATTTTTTATAGGAACCGAGGAATCTTAGAAAATCTTGACGGCAGGTCTTCCTCCTTGTCTGCATTTTGCTATTCTGTTGACGCTGCCCGCTAATTTGCATGAAAGAGGCGAACCCTGGTGTGGGGAAGAAACCGAGCAAAGAGGGATAGTAGCCAGTTATCGTTTTAAATTTAATCGAAAGAGATCGATGGATTTTATTCATCGATGATTTTTTTTGCGTGAAAAGTTACGGTAAGCACCGTCACGACAACAGGCTACAATTTTTTCTGAAAGAAAAAACAATGGATAATGTGAGGGGAACCCCCATGAGTCGAGCCCCAGCAAATAAAGATGAAAAAAGCCGACTTGAGGCATTGAGAGAGTACGGCATCAGTAAACCACTGTCTGATCCTGGTTTTGACAATTTGATCAATTTGGCGGCTAACGTTTTCAATGTCCCTATCGTATTGATTTCGCTGATAGAGGAAGAACGACAATTGTTTGCCGCCAGCGTCGGCATGTCGGTGTGCGAAACGTCAAGAGACGAATCATTCTGTGCGCATGCGATTCTCAAAAAACGGATCATGGTGATCCCCGATACGCGCAAGGATCCCCGCTTCCAGGATAATCCATTGGTAACCGGTGAGCCGCACATCCGTTTTTACGCTGGTATCCCATTGCGGACGCCGAGCGGCTTTCCCATCGGCGTGTTATGCATTATTGATAACAAGCCCCGATCTTCTCTCAGTGCCCGCGATGCGCATAATTTGCAGGATTTTGCCGCACTGGTGATGGACAAATTGGAGATGCGGCGGCTGGATCTGGCGCGTCGCGCTAGTCAGGCTCGTTTTGAGAGCATCGCCGAGTCCTCGCCGGATGCCATTCTCTGCGTCAACGACAGAGGCACGATCACCTTCTGGAACGAGTCGGCAGAAAAAATGCTGGAGTACAGCCGTGAGCAGATTGTCGGCGAACACATCAGCATCATCGTGCCGGATATGTTCGTGGTGCAGTTGCATCATCTGGCGACGGACAAAACCGCGATATTCAAAGGTAGCTCGATCGAGCTGGAAACGCGCGCATTGCCCGGCACCCTGATTCCAACCGAGCTAACGGTGTCGATGTGGCATGACAACCATCAGACGCGTTACGGCATCATTCTGCGCGATATCACTGAAAGGCAACGTTACGAAGAGCGGTTGTTCCTGCAGGCGCACCGCGATCCGCTGACCGGGCTGGCCAACCGCACGTTACTGACATCCACGCTGGAGCAGGTGCTGAAGAACGGTGAGCCAACCGCCATCATGATCATTGATCTGGATGGCTTTAAGGATATCAACGACAGTCTTGGTCATGCCAGTGGCGATGAGATTCTGTCCAGTGTCGCCAAACGATTACAGGATAACGTGCGTTCCGGCGACCTGGTGGCCCGTATGGGGGGCGATGAGTTCGCGATTCTGTTGCCGAAGCAGAATGACGAGGCGCAGGTGGCAACGCTGGCGGAAAAAATCATTTATGATATTTCGCAAGCTGTGCCGGTTGATGACAAACAAATC
Organism: Dickeya sp. Secpp 1600; assembly: GCF_003049805.1. Lineage (NCBI taxonomy): Bacteria > Pseudomonadati > Pseudomonadota > Gammaproteobacteria > Enterobacterales > Pectobacteriaceae > Dickeya > Dickeya sp. Secpp 1600. The sequence continues at coordinate 2,715,504 of NZ_CP023484.1, read as the reverse complement.
AACACCAGCGCCAGCATCGGGCTGGTCATGTATCCGGCGCATGGCACAACCGTGCAGGATCTGCTCACCAGCGCCGATCTGGCGTTATACCAGGCGAAGGCGGACGGGCGTAACTGCTACCGCTTCTTTACCCGTGAGCTGAGAGAAGTATTTCAGGCGCGGCATGCTTTCCAGCTGGAATTTATCCGGGCGTATGAACAGGAAGAGTTCGAGGTGTTTTATCAGCCGCAGGTCAGCCTGGTTAACAGTAAGGTTGTGGGCGCTGAGGCGTTGCTGCGCTGGCGTCATCCTTATAAAGGGCTGCTGGGGCCGGCGGCGTTTATGTCCGCGCTGGAGCGAGGCCCTTGGGCTGAGCGTATTGGCGACTGGGTCGTGCGGTCCGCCTGCCAGCAGGCATCTGACTGGTGCCGGTCTGGCGCGGGGAATTTCCGTATCAGCATCAACCTGTTCGCGGCCCAGTTCCGTTCCGGCATGCTGGCGCAGAAAATCAAGGAAGTCCTGACGCAAACGGGTCTTAAACCTGGCGCGCTGGAGCTGGAAATCACGGAGAACATCATATTGCGGCACGATGAGAATATGATGAAACCTCTCAATGAACTGCGTAATAGCGGCGTCGGCATCGCTTTTGACGACTATGGTACAGGTTATGCGTCACTCAGCATGTTGAAGCATTACCCGGTCACGCGGCTTAAGATCGATCAAACCTTTGTGCGCGCTATGTGTGAGTCGGCGCCGGATGCGGCGATTGTCCGCGCGATTCTCTATCTGGGAAAAAGCTTCGGTCTGGATGTAATCGCTGAAGGTGTGGAAACACAGGAGCAATGTGAAAGATTGCTCAACAAAGGGTGTGAGCAGGCGCAGGGCTACCTGTTTGGCCGGCCGATGCCGGCAGATGAGTTCGAAAAACTGTTGGGTTTAGAGGATGCGCCGTTGGCCCATTGATATTGCAGTGATGTAACTGGCATCTGTTAAGTAGCGAAGATGAGCATGGATGCCACGATATTTTTGAATAATTCGTGTGAAACGCGGTAAAGCAGGTCCGGTTGCATCGCTTTTGAGCATACGGCCTGTGCCATCGGTCAGGCTGCTTAATGTTTTTCGCCGGCTCGGGATAAATATTACGCAAATTATATTTTATTACATCTCAACCTGCGGATATGTCAGGCCCTTTCATGGTATCCAACATAATCACATCAGATTTCCTGCTGTTGACTGTCGTTGCAAACAGTCCGCTATGCATGGATGACATTCTTTATTTTTCCCGAATCTTCCATCAATAAAAATGTAAAGTTATGTTAATTTGGTAACATAAAGGTTATGGATGCTTGAAAATGACGGCGCAACCCATACGATGTGGTTGTTGCAAACACTTTTGTTGCTTTTGCTGAAAGAGGAAATCTGAATCATATGATGCGTATTGCGCTTTTCCTGCTCACCAACCTGGCGGTGATGGTGGTATTCGGACTGGTGCTTAGTCTGACGGGCGTTCAGCACAACAGCATGGCGGGCTTGATTATCATGGCCGGCGTGTTCGGCTTCGGCGGGTCGATTATTTCACTGCTGATGTCTAAGTGGATGGCGTTGCGCTCCGTTGGCGGTGAGGTGATTGAACAACCGCGTGATGAAACCGAGCGCTGGCTGCTAGACACGGTGCGCGCCCAGTCTCAGCAGGTGGGGATCGCCATGCCGCAGGTCGCTATCTACCATGCGCCTGATATTAATGCGTTCGCGACGGGCGCTCGCCGCGACAGTTCGCTGGTTGCGGTCAGCACGGGGCTGTTGCAGAACATGAGCCGTGATGAAGCCGAAGCGGTTATCGCTCACGAAATCAGCCACATCGCTAACGGCGACATGGTCACGATGACGCTGGTGCAGGGTGTGGTGAATACCTTTGTGATCTTTATTTCCCGCATCATTGCGCAAATCGTTACCAGTTTTCTTTCCGGCAATCGTGACGACGGCGAAGAGAGCAGCAACGGCAACCCGTTGGTTTACATGGCGGTTTCCATGGTGCTGGAGCTGGTGTTCGGTATTCTGGCCAGCATCATTACCATGTGGTTCTCTCGTTACCGTGAGTTTCATGCCGATGCCGGTTCAGCGAAACTGGTCGGGCGTGAGAAGATGATTGCTGCATTGCAGCGACTGAAAACCAGTTATGAGCCGCAGGAAGCGGGCAACATGATGGCATTCTGCATCAATGGCAAATCCAAGTCCCTTAGCGAGCTGTTCATGTCGCACCCGCCGTTGGACAAACGTATCGAAGCGCTGCGTGCAGGCGAGTACCTCAAATAATCGCTGGTTCTATTCGCAAAGGCCCCTCGGGGCCTTTGTTTTTTCTGGCGTTCGGTCAGACTCTTCATTGCCGCATCTGGATCAATATCGGGCAAAATAATCTTGCGTCAGCGCAAACAGTCAGTGAAAAGTGAAAGAATGTTTTATAAAATAAAACCACGATCACGGAAAAATGAAACATTGTTTCTACAATATCGGTATAACAAGGCGATTGGCCGGGATGACGGGTAATCTTTCACCTGGCTGCGTCGATTTTTCACGATAAGTGCTAAGGATTTACGGATGGCCAAAGGTAAAAAGCTTTCTTTTTCGTTCCATACCTACCAGGATTCAGTCACCGGCACCGAAGTGGTGCGTCTCACTCCTCCCGATGTTATCTGCCACCGCAACTACTTCTATCAGAAGTGTTTTTCCAATGATGGCAGCAAGCTGCTGTTTGGTGGCGCCTTTGACGGGCCGTGGAACTACTATTTGCTGGATCTGAAAACCCAGCAGGCAACGCAGTTGACCGAAGGTACTGGCGACAATACGTTCGGCGGTTTCCTGTCTCCAGATGATGATGCGCTGTATTATGTAAAGAACGTTCGTAATCTGATGCGCGTTGACCTAAATACACTGGAAGAAACCAATATTTATCAGGTACCGGACGATTGGGTCGGGTACGGTACCTGGGTTGCTAATTCCGATTGCACCAAAATGGTTGGCATCGAGATTAAGAAAGAGGATTGGAAACCGCTGACCGACTGGAAAAAATTCCAGGAATTCTACTTTACCAACCCATGCTGCCGTTTGATTCGTATCGATCTGAAAACCGGCGAAGCCACCACCATCCTGCAGGAAAACCAATGGCTGGGTCATCCCATTTATCGTCCGGGCGACGATAATACGGTGGCGTTCTGCCATGAAGGCCCGCATGACCTGGTTGATGCGCGTATGTGGTTCATCAATGAAGACGGCACCAATATGCGTAAGGTGAAAGAACATGCGGTGGGTGAAAGTTGCACCCACGAGTTCTGGGTGCCGAATGGTTCTGCGCTGGCTTATGTTTCCTATCTGAAAGGCAGCACCAACCGCTTCATTTGCAGTGTCGATCCGGTAACGCTGGAAAACCGTCAGTTGACTGAAATGCCGCCGTGTTCTCACCTGATGAGCAACTACGATGGCACGCTGATGGTGGGAGATGGGTGTAATGCGCCGGTGGATGTGAAAGATGACGGTGGCTACAAAATTGAAAACGATCCGTTCTTGTATGTGTTCAATATGAAGACCGGGAAACATTTCCAGGTCGCGCAACACAACACCTCGTGGGAAGTGCTGGAGGGCGACCGTCAGGTAACGCATCCGCACCCGTCCTTCACGCCGGATGACAAACATATTCTGTTTACGTCTGATGTCGATGGCAAGCCGGCGTTATATCTGGCAAAAGTGCCTGATTCGGTCTGGCAATAACAGCACCTGCAACCGTGCCCGCCAAGGGCGCGGTTTTTTTCGCTTTTACAATAAGATTATTAATCCGGCAGCGCCATTATAATGGACAATATTTAATCATACTGTCAGTTATAGTAATGCCTGATTGCCATATTCAAAGCGTTCCCTTTATACTAAAACAAGTGTTCTATTTTTTTTAAAACAAAAAATACTGAGTAGGGTAACCACAAAAATGGCTATTGCAGATTTAGATAAACAACCCGATTCCGTGTCATCTGTCTTAAAGGTTTTTGGTATTTTGCAGGCGTTGGGCGAAGAGCGTGAGATTGGCATTACTGAACTTTCACAGCGCGTGATGATGTCTAAAAGTACTGTTTATCGTTTCCTGCAGACGATGAAATCTCTGGGATATGTTGCCCAGGAAGGTGAATCAGAGAAATACTCGCTGACGCTGAAATTGTTCGAGCTGGGCGCTAAAGCGCTGCAGAACGTTGATCTGATCCGCAGTGCGGATATTCAGATGCGTGAATTGTCGGCATTAACGCGTGAAACCATCCACCTCGGCGCGTTGGATGAAGACAGCATTGTCTACATCCATAAAATCGATTCCATGTACAACCTGCGCATGTATTCCCGCATCGGCCGTCGGAATCCGCTGCACAGCACGGCGATTGGCAAGGTGTTGCTGGCCTGGCGCGACCGTGAAGAGGTTAAAGAAATTCTGTCTCAGGTGGAATTCAAGCGTAGCACTGTGCGCACCATCGGTAGTACGGAAGAATTGTTGCCTCAGCTTGATCTGGTGCGTCAACAGGGATACGGCGAAGACAACGAAGAGCAGGAAGAAGGGTTGCGTTGTATCGCGGTTCCGGTATTTGATCGCTTTGGCGTGGTAATTGCCGGCCTGAGTATCTCTTTCCCGACTATTCGTTTCTCGGAAGAGAATAAACATGAGTATGTCGCCATGTTGCATACAGCAGCACGCAACATCTCCGATCAAATGGGATATCACGATTATCCGTTCTGACACCGAAAGGTGTGGGGCCAATTTGACCATCAGCCTGTCCCGGTGACAGGCTTTTTTATGGGCGAAAGTCGGTATTCCAGACAATGAATCTCGGCATGACTGTCGAATTGTCTGTCGGCACAGTGCTAGAATGCGCGGCTGAGTCAGGTTACGTAACAGGTTTTAGACATGAGTAGTTTTGCTTCAGACATGCTGGAAGTGGTTTTTGTCGCGCTGATTGTGCTACTGGTGATTTTGGTCTGGTTCTTTATCAACCGGGCCAGTGTGCGGGCCAATGAACAGATCAGGCTGTTGCATGAAATTGTCGAGCAGCAGAAACAGCAAATCGCGCTGTTGCAATCGCTGTCGCCAGTGCCGGCACAGGAGGTAGTGGTAGAGCCTGCTCCCGAGCAGCCGGTTTCCTTACCGGAGATTAAGGAAAGCGAGATTGATCCGCTGTTTAAGGACATGATTCCGGAGCGTTGATTCTCCGCCCTCCGGCATATTGCCGAGGGTATCAACAAGACCCGCTGTAATGACGGGTCTTCGCCCGTATCTCAATGACGTCAATCCGTATTTCTGCCGCCTGTTTTGACCGGATGGGTGGCATCCCCAGGAGCATGGTGCTACTCTACGCCGTCGGGTTAAGGCATTGGCGCGTTATCCCGTTGAAGTGTCACGCCGTGACCATTGCCATGCCACCTGACGACAGGGCGGAACTGATTTAACAATTGTGGGTTAAATCCTTTTCCACCGACCACCTAAATCAAACGCAAATATCTTTTGCACGTGAGCTTTCGTGTGGCTCACCACTGCAAATAAGGGAATTTACATGCCTGTTATTACGCTTCCTGACGGCAGTCAGCGTCATTATGACCATGCCGTTTCTCCTCTTGATGTCGCACTGGATATCGGCCCGGGTCTGGCGAAAGCCTGCGTTGCCGGCCGGGTCAATGGTGAGCTGGTTGACGCCGTCGATTTGATTGAGTCCGACGTACAGCTGTCCATCATCACGGCCAAAGATGAAGAGGGGATGGAAATTATTCGCCATTCCTGCGCGCACTTGCTGGGTCATGCCATCAAGCAGCTGTGGCCGGACACCAAAATGGCGATTGGCCCGGTGATCGACAACGGTTTCTATTATGACGTTGATCTGGACCGCACCCTGACTCAGGAAGATCTGGACCTGCTTGAAAAGCGGATGCATGAACTGGCGGGCAAAGATTACGACGTTATCAAGAAAAAAGTCAGTTGGCAGGAAGCGCGTGATACATTTGTAGCGCGTGGCGAAAGCTACAAAGTGGCGATTCTGGATGAAAATATCAGCCATGATGACCGCCCAGGGTTATACCACCACGAAGAATATATCGATATGTGCCGTGGGCCGCACGTACCGAACATGCGTTTCTGCCATCATTTCAAACTGCAGAAAACGTCCGGCGCTTACTGGCGCGGCGACAGCAAGAATAAAATGCTGCAGCGCATTTATGGCACCGCTTGGGCAGACAAGAAACAGCTGAGCGCTTATCTGCAACGCCTTGAAGAAGCCGCCAAGCGCGACCACCGTAAAATCGGTAAACAGCTGGACCTGTATCACATGCAGGAAGAAGCGCCGGGCATGGTGTTCTGGCATAACGATGGCTGGACGATTTTCCGCGAGCTGGAAGCCTTTGTGCGCATGAAGCTCAAAGAGTACCAATATCAGGAAGTAAAAGGTCCGTTCATGATGGACCGTGTGCTGTGGGAAAAAACCGGCCATTGGGAAAACTACAAAGAGGCCATGTTCACGACGTCGTCTGAAAACCGTGAATACTGCATCAAACCGATGAACTGCCCGGGCCACGTGCAGATCTTCAATCAGGGGCTGAAATCCTACCGCGACCTGCCGCTGCGTATGGCGGAGTTCGGCAGTTGCCATCGTAACGAGCCGTCAGGCTCCCTGCATGGCTTGATGCGCGTGCGCGGCTTTACGCAGGATGATGCCCACATCTTCTGTACCGAAGAGCAGGTGCGCGATGAAGTAAACAGCTGCATCAAGATGGTGTACGACATGTACAGCACCTTCGGTTTTGAAAAAATCGTGGTGAAACTGTCAACGCGTCCTGAAAAACGTATCGGCAGCGATGACATGTGGGATCGCGCGGAAGAAGATCTGGCGGCTGCGCTGACTGAAAACGGCATTCCGTTTGACTATCAGCCGGGCGAGGGCGCGTTTTACGGTCCGAAAATCGAGTTCACCCTGCATGACTGCCTGGATCGCGCCTGGCAGTGCGGTACGGTGCAGCTTGACTTCTCGCTGCCGGGGCGTCTGAGCGCATCTTATGTCGGCGAAAACAACGAGCGTCAGGTACCGGTGATGATTCACCGTGCGATACTGGGGTCGATGGAGCGCTTTATCGGGATTCTGACCGAAGAATTCGCGGGCTTCTTCCCAACCTGGCTGGCGCCGGTACAGGTCGTGGTGATGAATATCACTGATACACAGTCTGATTATGTCAGCGAATTGACAAGAAAATTGCAAGATGCGGGAATTCGCGTTAAAGCAGACTTGAGAAATGAGAAGATAGGCTTTAAAATCCGCGAGCACACTTTACGGCGTGTTCCCTATATGCTTGTTTGTGGCGACAAAGAGGTGGAGGCAGGCAAAGTGGCTGTCCGTACCCGCCGCGGCAAGGACCTGGGAAGCATGGACGTCAGTGAAGTAATCACGAAGCTGCAGGAAGAGATTCGCAGCCGTAGTCTTCATCAGTTGGAGGAATAAGGTATTAAAGGCGGAAAACGAGTTCAACCGGCGCGTCCTAATCGCATCAACAGAGAAATTCGCGCACAAGAGGTACGTCTGACAGGCGTTGATGGCGAACAGCTCGGTATTGTCAGCCTGAATGAAGCGTTAGAGAAAGCTGAGGAAGCAGGAGTTGATTTAGTTGAAATCAGCCCGAACGCCGAGCCGCCGGTTTGCCGAATCATGGATTACGGCAAGTTCCTCTATGAGAAGAGTAAGGCCACTAAAGAACAGAAGAAGAAGCAAAAAGTTATTCAGGTTAAGGAAATCAAATTCCGACCTGGTACCGATGATGGCGACTATCAGGTCAAACTACGCAACCTGGTTCGCTTTCTGGAAGATGGTGACAAAGCTAAAATCACGCTGCGTTTCCGCGGCCGTGAAATGGCGCACCAGCAGATCGGCATCGAAATGCTTAACCGCATTCGTGACGACCTGAGTGAATTGTCTGTCGTCGAGTCGTTCCCGAGTAAGATCGAAGGGCGTCAGATGATTATGGTGCTGGCACCGAAGAAGAAACAGTAAGGCACTCAAGTAACACGTTCCGCGCTGCCTTCGTGTGGCGCGGTTTTTGTTCGCCTTCTCTGATTCATTGTTTAACAATGCGAAGTGGAAATAACAATGCCAAAGATTAAAACTGTACGTGGCGCCGCTAAACGCTTCAAAAAAACCGCCAGCGGTGGTTTCAAGCGTAAGCATGCTAACCTGCGTCATATTCTGACCAAAAAAGCGACTAAACGTAAACGTCATCTGCGTCCGAAAGCTATGGTTTCCAAAGGAGATCTGGGCTTGGTTGCAGCATGTCTGCCTTACGCATAAGTAACCTTTTTTTAATTCAGAATAAGACTTTAGGAGAGAGCATATGGCTCGCGTAAAACGTGGTGTGGTTGCTCGCGCACGTCACAAAAAGATCCTGAAACAAGCGAAAGGTTACTACGGTGCCCGTTCGCGCGTTTATCGTGTTGCCTTCCAGGCAGTAATCAAAGCTGGTCAGTACGCTTACCGTGACCGTCGTCAGCGTAAGCGTCAATTCCGCCAGCTGTGGATTGCACGTATCAATGCAGCAGCCCGCCAGAATGGCTTGTCTTACAGCAAATTCATCAATGGCCTGAAAAAAGCCTCTGTTGAAATTGACCGTAAGATTCTGGCTGACATCGCCGTATTCGACAAAGTGGCGTTCAGCGCACTGGTTGAAAAAGCGAAATCAGCTCTGGCGTAAGTCAGTGAAAGAGGGAGCTTGTCTCCCTCTTTTCGTCTTTGATGACGGTTGGAAGCTGACACCCCCCCGCAATTGCCGACGAAAAACTTTCAGAAAGAGTGAAATTGGTATATTGTCAACGGGTTAGACAATAATTAGCTAAACAACGATAAGGTAACGCAAGTATGAACGCTGCTATTTTCCGTTTCTTTTTTTACTTTAGCGCCTGAACGTCGGGGGCTTTGCGCGTAAGAATAGAAACGAAAAGTAGCGCCTAAGCCTCCTCTGTGGAGGCTTTTTTATTGGACCCGATTCCTGAATCCGTGGGTAGTGTTAACGTCCGGCGCACTGAAAACCGTATCTTTCCAATCATGATTGTCGGCCATACAGGCAGAAGAAGAGGAATGCAATGCAACATCTCGCAGAACTGGTTGCCAAAGCCAGAACAGCCATAGAACAGGCTGGAGACGTCGCCGCACTGGAAAATGTGCGCGTCGAGTTTCTGGGCAAAAAAGGTCACTTAACCCTTCAGATGACCTCGCTGCGCGAGCTGCCTGCTGAAGAACGTCCTGCCGCGGGAGCGGTTATCAATCAGGCGAAGCAGGAAGTGCAGGATGCGCTGAATGCGCGCAAGCAGGCGCTGGAAGGCGCTGAATTGAATGCGCGTCTGGCGGCGGAAACCATTGACGTCTCTCTGCCGGGTCGCACGATTGAAAACGGTGGCCTGCACCCGATCACCCGTACCATCGATCGCATCGAAACCTTCTTTGGCGAACTGGGGTTTGCGGTGGCGTCCGGTCCGGAAATTGAAGACGATTACCACAACTTCGACGCGCTGAATATTCCGGGTCACCACCCGGCACGCGCCGATCACGATACCTTCTGGTTCGACGCCAAGCGCCTGCTGCGTACCCAGACCTCCGGGGTGCAGATCCGCACCATGCAGAAACAACAGCCGCCGATTCGCATCATCGCGCCAGGCCGTGTTTACCGTAACGACTACGATCAGACCCACACTCCGATGTTCCATCAGATGGAAGGGTTGATCGTGGATAAAGACATCAGCTTCACCAACCTGAAGGGAACGCTGCATGATTTCCTGCGCAATTTCTTTGAGGAAGATTTGCAGGTGCGTTTTCGTCCGTCCTATTTCCCGTTCACCGAACCGTCCGCCGAAGTGGATGTGATGGGCAAGAACGGCAAATGGCTTGAAGTGCTGGGATGCGGCATGGTGCACCCGAACGTGTTGCGTAACGTCGGCATCGACCCGGAAGTGTACTCCGGTTTTGCCTTCGGTATGGGGATGGAGCGCCTGACCATGCTGCGTTATGGCGTGACGGACCTGCGCGCCTTCTTCGAAAACGATTTACGCTTCCTCAAACAGTTTAAATAAGGCAGGAATCAACATGAAATTCAGTGAACTCTGGTTACGGGAATGGGTTAACCCAGCCATCAGCAGCGATGCCTTATCTGAACAAATCACCATGGCCGGTCTGGAAGTGGACGGCGTTGAGCCGGTTGCAGGCTCATTCCACGGCGTGGTTGTTGGGGAAGTGGTGGAGTGCGCACAGCATCCGAACGCGGACAAATTGCGGGTGACGAAAGTCAACGTCGGCGGCGATCGTTTGCTGGATATCGTTTGCGGCGCGCCTAATTGCCGTCAGAGCCTCAAAGTCGCGGTGGCTACCGTGGGCGCCGTTCTGCCGGGCGATTTCAAAATCAAGGCGGCCAAGCTGCGCGGCGAACCGTCTGAAGGGATGTTGTGCTCCTTCTCCGAACTGGGGATCTCCGACGATCACAGCGGCATTATCGAATTGCCGGCTGACGCGCCGCTGGGCACTGACATCCGCGAGTACCTGAAGCTGGATGACAATACCATCGAAATCAGCGTGACCCCGAACCGTGCCGATTGCCTGGGGATTCTGGGCGTGGCGCGTGACGTCGCGGTGCTGAATGAGCAGGCGCTGGCTGCGCCGGCTATCGAGCCGGTGAGCGCGACCATCGCCGACCGTTTCCCGATTCAGGTGGATGCGACTGAAGCATGTCCGCGCTATCTGGGACGAGTGGTTAAGGGAATCAACGTAAAGGCCGCCACGCCGCTGTGGATGCGCGAAAAATTGCGTCGTTGCGGTATCCGCTCTATCGATCCGGTCGTGGATGTCACCAACTATGTGCTGCTGGAACTGGGGCAGCCGATGCATGCGTTCGATCTTAACCGTCTGGAAGGCGGCATCGTGGTGCGCATGGCGAAAGAAGGGGAAATCCTGCGTCTGCTGGACGGCACTGACGCTACGCTGAGCGCCGACACCCTGGTGATTGCCGATCATCAGAAAGCGCTGGCTATGGGCGGCATCTTCGGCGGCGAGCATTCCGGTGTGAATGGCGACACGCAGGATGTGCTGCTGGAGTGCGCTTACTTTAATCCGCTGTCGATCACGGGGCGTGCGCGCCGTTACGGCCTGCATACTGATGCGTCGCACCGCTATGAGCGCGGCGTGGACCCGGCATTGCAACATCAGGCGATGGAGCGAGCAACCCGTCTGCTGCTGGATATCTGCGGCGGTGAGGCCGGTCCGGTGGTGGAAGTCGTCAGCGAGAAAGACCTGCCGGCACGCGCCACTATCACATTGCGTCGCGACAAGCTGGATCGTCTGATCGGTCATGTGATTTCCGATGAGAAAGTCAGCGATATTCTGAATCGTCTGGGTTGCCAGGTAACCAAAACTGCCGATGGCTGGCAGGCGGCGGCGCCGAGCTGGCGTTTCGACATGGAGATTGAGGAAGATTTGGTGGAAGAAGTAGCGCGTGTTTACGGCTACAACAACATTCCGAATATTCCTACTCAGGCGCCGTTGAAGATGACGCAACATCGCGAGGCGGATCTGGCGCTTAAGCGCGTGAAAACCCTGCTGGTCGATCACGGCTTCCAGGAAGCGATCACGTACAGTTTTGTCGATCCCAAAATTCAGTCGCTGATTCACCCCGGTGAAGAGGCGCTGATTCTGCCGAGCCCGATTTCGGTGGAAATGTCCGCGATGCGCCTGTCGCTGTGGAGCGGTCTGCTGGGAGCGGTGGTGTATAACCAGAACCGCCAGCAAAGCCGGTTGCGCCTGTTTGAGAGCGGCCTGCGCTTTGTTCCGGATCAGAGCGCCGATTTGGGTGTGCGTCAGGAAACCATGCTGGCGGGCGTGATTACCGGCACCCGTTACGAAGAACACTGGGATCTGGCGCGTCAGGCGGTTGACTTCTATGATTTAAAAGGTGATTTGGAAGCCGTATTGGCATTGACCGGGAAACTGTCTGCGCTTGAGTTCCGGTCCGAAAGCCATCCGGCGTTGCATCCGGGACAGACTGCGGCCGTTTATCTGGCTGGCGAGCGCATCGGTTATATCGGCGTGATTCACCCGGAGCTGGAACGCAAGCTGGATCTGAACGGGCGCACCGTGGTGTTTGAAGTCCTGTGGGACAAGCTTGCCGAGCGTGTGGTGCCTGAGGCGGCGGACATTTCCCGTTTCCCGGCGAATCGCCGTGATATTGCTGTGGTGGTGGCTGAAAGCGTGCCGGCGGGCGACGTTTTGGCCGAGTGCAAGAAAGTTGGCGCAAATCAGTTAGTTGGCGTAAACTTATTTGACGTGTACCGGGGCAAGGGCGTAGCGGAAGGGTATAAGAGTCTGGCTATTAGTCTGGTATTGCAGGATACCGCTCGTACACTGGCAGAAGAGGAAATTGCCGCTACCGTTGCGCAATGCGTAGCAGCACTAAAACAGCGATTCCAAGCATCCTTGAGGGATTAACCTATGGCGCTTACTAAAGCTGAAATGTCTGAATACCTGTTTGAAAAGCTTGGGCTCAGCAAACGGGATGCCAAAGAGCTCGTCGAGTTGTTTTTCGAAGAAGTTCGGCGCGCTCTGGAGAATGGTGAGCAGGTTAAGTTGTCGGGGTTTGGCAACTTTGATTTGCGGGACAAGAACCAGCGCCCGGGACGTAACCCAAAAACCGGCGAAGATATTCCGATTACGGCGCGTCGGGTCGTCACGTTCCGTCCAGGGCAGAAATTGAAGAGCAGGGTGGAAAATGCTTCACCCAAAGTGTCTTGATTTGGCAAAAAGTGTCTTGATTTGACAAAAAGGCCGCATTAGCGGCCTTTTTCTTTTGCAGAATCGTCTGAAAGTGAGGCGGGCGATTCAGGTCTTTCCCCTGTGCGCGGACGTTGCGGCGCAGCAGGCGCAGGTTTACGGTCATCCAACAGGTGGCGGATAGCCAGTATCGGGTGATACAACAGCATTCTCGGTCCCGCCCAGCGCATAACCACTTTGATGGCTTCCCGTTTTGCCGGCTGGTAGCAGTGGATTGGGCACTGTTTACAGGCGGGTTTGTTTTCACCGTAATAGCATTTTTGCAGCCGGTTCAGCGCGTAATCGCGCAGTTTGGCATAGTAGTCCGCGTCATCCGCCGGAGCAGGGAACGCGTTTTCATACAGCGTGAGCATCGCCTGAATCGTTTGGATTTCACGCTGGATACGTTTGCCGGAAGAAGAGGACATCGTGGCGCTCTCGTGGTTGTGTTAAATTGTATAATACATGCAATTTAACACGGGAACCGTGTTCTGAGGCAGATTAACCGGTTGAGCGCGTGGCCAGCCACGAAAGCAGCGATCCCAGCGTCACCATGATGACGCCTTGCCAGAAAGTGAAGGTAGGTACGGTTTGCAGCCACAATGCCGCCATCAGCGTCGTGAGTATCGGCGTAAAGTAAGACGCGGTTGCCAGTAGCGCCATGTTGCCACGTTGAATACCGACATCCCAGGCGGCATAGGCCAGCGCGGTGGAGCCGCCGATGAACAACAGTTCCAGCAGGGTTTGCGCCGGGAAGGAAAAACCGGGCGCGTCGCTGAGCAAATACTTCCCCCACAGGACGGCGGAAACGGTGATGAAAAACAGCAGGATGCCGCTTTTTCCGTTGCCGAAGCGGCGTGAAACGTTACAGTACAACGCCCAGACCAGCGCCGCGATCAGCGCCATGCCATAGGCCAGCGGATTGGCGCTGATATTCCGCCACATCAGCGCGGGCGACCAGTCGCCATCGCCCTTCAGAATCCACAGGACCCCCGTTACCGACAAGGCCAGACCCGGCCACAGCCAAAACCGGCTTTTCTGTTGATTGATAAACAGCGAAAACAGAATCGTCAGGCAGGGCCATAGGTAATTGATCATTCCCAATTCCATCGCCTGCATCCGATTTTGCGCCAGCCCAATCGACAGCGAGAAACAGATTTCGTAGCTGACAAACAGCGCGCCGCCGAGCAGCAGGTAGATTTTTGAGTGGGAACGAAATGTGGGACGATGCCCGAATAACAGCAGGAAGAGGGCGCTGGTGGTATAGATCATGGCAGCGCCGCCTAACGCGCCCAGCGCCTCGGTCAGGCTGCGAATCAGGCCAACAGAGGTGCTCCAGAGCATAATCGCCAACAGGCCGGCCAGCGTGGCGCGATAAGGGGTTATGGCTATCATCAAAGGGTTATCGTTATGGCATGGCATAAAAAGGCGGATACCAGGCGGTATCCGCATGAATGTTTTGGCTCTGGGATGAATGTTCCGGGTCTAACGCCGTGCAGTCATCAACGCCAGAAATCATCAAACACGGTAACAGGAGGACGGCGCTTGTGCTCGGTTCTGCGATACCAGGTTTCGATAATCGCGGTATCTATTGGGTCAAGTTGCTTGCCTTCCAGATAGTCGTCGATTTTCTCGTAGGTTACGCCCAGCGCTACTTCATCCGGCAGGGATGGACGGTCGTCCTCCAGATCGGCCGTCGGCGCCTTGGTATAAAGGTGTGACGGGCAGCCCAGCAGTTTGAGCAGCGCTTTGCCCTGGCGCTTGTTGAGGCGGAAAATCGGGTTGATGTCGGTGCCGCCATCGCCGTATTTGGTGAAAAAGCCGGTGACCGCTTCCGCCGCGTGATCGGTTCCGACGACCAGACCGGCGTTCATGCCCGCAATACTGTACTGGGCTTTCATGCGTTCGCGCGCCTTTTCGTTACCTTTGACGAAATCAGACAGCTCGATGCCGATGGCGCGCAACGTCGCTTCGCTGGCGTCCACCGCCGGTTTGATATTAACGGTCAACACCCGGTCCGGCTGGATAAATTGGATGGCGTCCTGACAGTCCTGCTCATCGGCCTGCACGCCATACGGTAAGCGTACCGCGATGAACTGATAATCGGTTTTGCCGGTTTCTTCGCGCAATTCGGTGATAGCCGTCTGACATAATTTACCGGTGAGCGTCGAGTCCTGTCCGCCGCTGAGCCCCAGTACCAGGCTTTTGGCGAACGGATGCGCCTTCAGATAATTCTTTAAAAAATCAACGCTCACCCGAACTTCCTGCGCCGGATCGATGGTGCTTTTCACCCCGAGCGCCTGAATGATTTCCTGCTGTAATGACATGTCACCCCCTCCTGAACCTATTGATGTGCCAGAATAATTATTCACATCACCAAAGGGTAACGTTAATTCCGGCGGAACAAAAGAACAAGAGAAAGCCGGAGGTTTTACATCGAACCGGGGGCTTTTTCGCCAACTATCAGCCTGTTGAAAAAACGCGGCCGATTTGAAAAAGCCGCGGTTGCTATCTAGTCTTAGCAACACCGATAGCCAATGAGGTCATGCCATGAAGAAAAATCGTTTACTCATGTGTATCGCGGCAAGTGCGCTGATGCTTTCTGGCTGTGTCGCTTATGATCGTGCGGAAAATTTCCTCACCAAACCGGTAGTGAAGGATGTGAAAAAAGGCATGAGCCGCCAGGAAGTGAACCGGATTGCCGGTCCCGCATCGACGGAGGCCACGATGATTCACGCCCGCGGCACCTGTAATACCTATGTACTCGGCACACGTGACGGCAAGATTCAGTACTACTTCGTCAGCTTTGATGAAACCGGCCATGTGTTGAACAAAGGATTCCAGAGTTGTCAGGAATATGACACCAATCCGAAACTCTGATCGGAGCGTAAAAAAATGCCGGAGGGGGAAACCGCTCCGGCATTTTTTATGCCATGACAGAAAGAACTAACGCTGCGTCAATGCGGCGTCGTCGTCCTGATTGAACACGGTTTTATCGGTTTGCTTCAGCAACTGGCTGGTAATGGTGCCTGCTGTCATCGAGCCGCTGACGTTCAGCGCGGTACGCCCCATGTCGATCAACGGTTCAATGGAAATCAGCAGGGCAACCAGCGTCACCGGCAGGCCCATAGCGGGCAGGACAATCAGCGCGGCGAAAGTCGCGCCGCCGCCGACACCGGCCACGCCTGCCGAGCTGAGCGTCACGATGCCTGCCAGAGTGGCAATCCACATCGGATCCCACGGGTTGATGCCTACCGTCGGCGCGACCATGACCGCCAGCATAGCCGGATAAAGCCCGGCACAGCCGTTCTGGCCGATGGTAGTACCAAAGGAAGCGGCAAAGCTGGCGATAGATTCCGGTACGCCGATACGGCGCGTCTGAGCCTCAATATTCAGCGGAATGGTGGCTGCGCTGGAGCGGCTGGTGAAGGCGAAGCTCAGTACCGGCCAAACCTTACGGTAGAAACGAGCCGGGTTCACGCCTGTCAGCGCCAGCAGCACGGCATGTACGCCAAACATCAGTCCCAGTCCGAGATAGGACGCCACGACAAAGCCGCCCAGCTTGAGGATGTCCTGCAGGTTAGAACTGGCGACCATTTTGGTCATCAGCGCCATAACGCCATAAGGCGTGAGACGCATCACCAGGCGGACCAGCTTCATCACCCAGGATTGCAGCGTATCAATGGCCGTCAGCACGCGTTCGCCTTTTACCGCATCGTCTTTCAGCAGGTGCAGCGCGGCGACGCCGAGAAACGCAGCGAAAATCACCACGCTGATAATTGAGGTCGGGTTGGCGCCGGTCAGGTCGGCAAACGGGTTTTTGGGGATAAACGACAGCAGCAACTGCGGGACGCTCAGGTCCGCGACTTTGCCGGCATAGCTATTCTGGATCGTAGACAGACGAGCGCTTTCCTGCGCGCCTTGTACCAGTCCTGTGGCGGTAAGGCCAAACAGGTTGGTGACGAAGATACCGATCAGTGCGGCAATCAAGGTGGTCAACAGTAACGTGCCCAGCGCCAGCAGGCTGATTTTCCCCAGCGATGAGGCGTTATGCAACCGGGCAACCGAGTTGAGAATTGAAACGAATACCAGCGGCATCACAATCATCTGCAGTAATTGTACGTAGCCGTTGCCGACGATGTTAAACCAGGCGATGGATTGCTTTACGACCGGATTGTCGTCGCCATAGATCAGATGCAACACCAACCCAAACAAGACGCCGGTGATCAGACCCAGCAGCACCTTTTTGGACAGACTCCAGTTTTTATTACCGCCATACCCTAGTGCGAAGAGCAACACAGCAAAAACCACCACATTTATTATCAGCGGAAAATTCATCCCACTACTCCTTTTTTAATGTTCAAAATGGCTACGGTCAGAGAAACGTAGCCAGCGCAGTAGCATAGCAGGTCTTTTATATCGCGGTTATAGAGATAACTAACATGGGGTGATAAGAATGGAATAACGCGCCAGATTAGAGCGTCAGCAACTGACGGAGTTGCTGGCTGAACTGTTGCAGCCATCGCGCCGGTTCGCCGTAATGCCAGGATTCCAGCGGTTGTTGCGGTTGCCATAGCATAAACAGAATCAGTCCTACGCACAGTAATCGCTCCAGCTGATTTCCTTTGTCGCTGTTGAGGATGGGAAAACGAAAGCGCCAGCGACAGGGCCATAACAACGGTACGCCCGCAGTAGTCAGCATATCGGCGACGATATGGCTCAAATACCCTACGATCATGGCGTGGTAAACATCACCCGGCAACGGCCAGTCTGCGGGTAGCCGGGTGCGGATAACATAAACGCCGGCCAGAATCGCCAGCAGGCTGTGCGTAAAACCGCGGTGACCGCATAGCCTGGCGATCGGCACCGAAATCCATTTCAGGCGCTGGCCCAGAATGGATTTCGGGTGATCGATGTCGGGCAGCAGCGCCGTCAGCATGGCGGCGGGAATAATGTGCCACCAGTCGCCGGCTGCCAGAACGGGCGATAATTCTGCTTTTTTGGCGAAGATTGCGCTGGCTACGGCAAACAGGAGGTGGCCTTCCGCGGTCATGAAACATCTCAAAAACTGTCATTTTATACAGTATAGGAGATTGTGATAGACGGCGGAAGGTGTGACGGTGTAACTAGTTATGTTTTATCCGGTTGATTCGCCGTATTTTTCTTTGACGGCAGCGATGTTAGCCAATTATCCAGCAGTTGCGGCCAGATAGCGGCCGGCAATCCGACCGTGCCGCGGATACCAAACCCATGTTTTCCCTGTTCAAACAGATGGATTTCTGCCGGAATCTGGTGCGCGCGTAGCGCCGCCAGCATCACCAGACTGTTGTCTACCGATACGGAAGGATCGTCAATGGCGTGGACCAAAAATGTCGGCGGAGTTTTCGCGCTGACCTGTTTCTCCGCGGAGTAGCGCTGGACTTGCGCGTCGCTGGGGTGAGAGCCGATCAGCGCTTTACGGGAGCCGGCGTGCGCAATGTCCTCCTGCATGGAGATGACCGGGTACATCAGCACCATAAAGTCCGGGCGGGCGCTCAGATGGTCGATCTCATCCTGCGCCGGGTAAACGGTTTGCGCAAAGCGGGTGCCCAGGCTGGCGGCGACATGCCCGCCGGCAGAGAAGCCCATGATGCCAATGCGTTGCGGGTCAATGTGCCATTGCGCGGCATGGGCCCGCAACGTGCGGATAGCGCGCTGGGCATCGGCCAGTGGCGCATCCGCGCCTTCCTGATGACCATCGCCCGGCATACGGTATGTCATGACGAACAGGGTGTAACCCTGCCGGGTGAAAAAGGGCGCCAAATCGCTGCCTTCTTTGTCCAGCACCACGCGCTGATAGGAGCCGCCGGGGGTAATCAACAACGCTGTGCCATTCGGCTTTTCCGGTGCATAAACCGTGATTTCCGGGCTGCGGATACCGGTCACGGCCCGGTCTGGCAAGGTAGGGTCTTTACTGCGTTCAACGACCTGCTGTTGTACTGACGATGTTGCCGCACCAGGCGCTTCACCCTGCGGCCATACCGGGAAGATGGTGTCGGCGAGACTGAGTCCACTGACAGACATCATAAGCGTTCCTGCAATTACCCTTCGTAGTGACATGACAGTTTACCTATTTGATTAATAGAAATTAGTATGACGCTGGTGGGGATAAAAAAACAGGTAAACATTTCATCGAAGAGAGCAAAATGTTTACCCAAATTGGCGAATGGTATTATTTCCCTCGGAGGGAAATAGACGCAGAAATTTAAAAGACGAATTGATGGTTTGGCTAATTCCCGTCAGGTGATTAGCCGGGATGATAAATAACAGCCTATTGACATGTTATTTATTATCCATTTTTGGCGCCGATATTCCGGCGCCACGGGCAGCTATCAGAAGCTGTACTGCACGCCTACGCGATAACGAGTCTGGCGGTTATCGGTTGTTTTACTTTCCGATACGTTGCCGACTTCAACATACGGCTTCCAGTTTTTGTCCCATTTATAGGACAATTTCACGTTATGGGTAATATCGTAATTATCATTGTCGGCCAGAATAGTCTCGCCAGAGGTACCTTTTTTGTACTCAAGCTCGTAACCGATGGTGTAATCCTTCAGGAAGGTATAATCGATATTACCGGTCAGCGTATAACCTTTATCGGTAGTACTTGAAGCGCTACCAATACTACCGCTATTACGTTTGAAATAAGGACGGTAGCGCAGAGCAACAGACAGATCGTCGGTTACATTAGCGCGACCCCGGAGGTATGGACGGTAGTTGTTGCTAGATGATCCTGATTCTAAAGAGAAACCTGGTTCGATAGAGAAAGTGTTGTTGAATTTGTATACATAACTGGCAACGACCTCTGTACCATTGCTCACCTGCTCATTATACGGCTTATTAGGCGTATTATCCTTGGAGGATTGTGTCCATTTTACTTCGGAAGATAATCCGAAACCGTTAGCAAAGCGGTGAGAAATTAACAGACGATCTTTATGATCGGCTTTAGCGGTATCCTGCATTTCATGACGATAGTCGATAGATACAGCCAGAGCGTTGACGCTAACCAGAGATGCAACAGCCAAAGTTAATAATTTAATCTTCATTGTATTTTCCCTATAGATATACAGATAAAGAAAAGAATAAAAAAATAAAGTCGATGTGTTCTTATGGAACAAGTTCTATTTTATGGATTATTTAATATCGTTTTGTGATCTCGATCTTTTAGAACCACAATAAATTCAAAATGATTTCAAATTGTGACGATGATCGACAGGATGATTCATTTTGTTTCATTTTTAATAAAAAAGCCCCGGCGGAGAGCACGGGGCTTAAAACAGACAGCCAATTAAAGATTATTCTTTCATGGCGCGTTTCAGAATACGATCGGCCTGACGCTGGAAGTATTTGGCCGTTTCTTCCACGGATTTCTGATCGTAATCGATATATTGAATGGCATCGCCAAACAGGGCAACAATCTGCGGATCATCGAAATAAGGCGATGTCTTGGTTTCATGCGGCAAAGACAATGCCAGATTCAGGCCGGCTACCGACGGGTCGCTGTCCTTGATGACGCCATCGGCACGCAACTGGGCGACAGCCGCTTTGCTCAACGGCACGCCACGCTCCAGCCCCAGCGCCTGAATGCCTTCCTTGTTGTTCAACAGGTAGTTGATCAGCATGGCCGCTTCTTTCGGGTGCTTGGTGGATTTGCCGATGGACAACATCTGGGCCGGTTTGAAGAACAGACCCGCTTCCTTGGCACCCGCCAACATCGGGTAGGCGCCCAGTTCCAGTTTGGCCGGCGGCTGCAGGTTGTCGGAGTACTTGTTGATGG
This sequence comes from Dickeya sp. Secpp 1600, assembly GCF_003049805.1. Classification (NCBI taxonomy): domain Bacteria; kingdom Pseudomonadati; phylum Pseudomonadota; class Gammaproteobacteria; order Enterobacterales; family Pectobacteriaceae; genus Dickeya; species Dickeya sp. Secpp 1600. Next base: position 2,694,870 of record NZ_CP023484.1, on the reverse strand, counting down.
TGGAGTTCCACATGTATATGCCGCCCCAGTCACCGGTAATCCACGGTTTCATTTCATACATGTTGCTCTTGCCGAACGATGCGTAATATTTCGCAGACGGCATGACGTGGGCATCGACCATTTTTTTGTACATCTGGAAGAATTCCACCCATTGCGCGTCGGTATAAGAGAATTTCTTGTTCTTCTCGTCTACCGCCGGAATGTTGTATTTCTGCACCATGTAGGAATTCAGCAGCGCCAGCGAGTCCTGATGCTCCAGCACCAGCGGGTAGGACTGGTCGCCCAGCTTTTCCTTGAACACTTTACCGGCGTTCAGCAGCTCATCCCAGTTTTTCGGGGCGGTCAAACCGGATTTCTTCCAGGTTTCGGTGTTGTAATAGAACACGCGCGCCGTCACGGAGATCGGAATCCCGTTCAGTTTGCCGTCTACCGTGGTGGCCTGCAGTTCTTTGGCTTCAAACTGCGACAGATCCAGCACGTCCTTCACCTTGTTCAGGTCGTAGAAACCGTCACCGGTGCGGGAGAAAATGGGCAGCCAGTTCCAGTTGGTCTGCATCACGTCCGGTTCGGTGTTGCCAGCGATCTGGGTGGTCAAACGGGACAGATGCCCGTCCCAACCCGTGTATTCCGCCTTCACTTTGATGTTCGGGTACTGTTTCTGGAATTCCTCGATGGCTTTCAGCGTGACCTGGTGGCGTCCGTTGCCGCCCCACCATGACATGCGCAGGTCAACCTGGTCAGCGGCGAAAGACTGATGTGCCATCAGCGCCAAAGAAGAGGCAATCAATGTGCGTAGGATTACTTTTTTCATCGGTTATACTCCTTTAAAGAGAGATATTTTGTTCTGTTTTTGCATCAAAGATATGGCATTTATCCATATCAAACTTGAAATACACCTTACTATTCATTCTGTTATTGATAATCAGCCGGGCTTCGTCTGAAGGCATGCGGCTGGTCAGTTCAAAACCATCGACCTTGATGTACATAAAGAATTCGTGGCCCATGTTTTCGGCGCGCACCAGTTCGCCCTGGAAGTGACCGCCGTCGAAAGGCGCTTCCGATACCGTGACGTATTCCGGGCGAACACCGAAGCAGATGTCCTTGCCGATGTAATCACGAACTTTATCCTGCTTGGTTTGGTTAAGGCCCATGGTGTACTGGCCTACCTGCAGCGTGATCTGGCCGTTTTCTTCCAGCAGCTTGCCCGGTTTGATGTTCATTTCCGGTGCGCCGATAAAACCGGCGACGAACATGTTTTTCGGGAAGTGATAGAGATTATCCGGCGTATCCACCTGCATGATGTGGCCGAGCTTCATGACGCAGATACGATCGCCCATGGTCATGGCTTCGGTCTGGTCGTGGGTAACGTAGACGCTGGTGGCCGGGTGACCGCTCTTTTTCAGCTGCTTATGCAGATCCGAAATACGGATGCGCATTGAGGCGCGCAGTTTGGCGTCCAGGTTGGAAAGCGGTTCGTCGAACAGGAACACATCCGGTTTTTTCACGATGGCGCGACCTACCGCCACACGCTGGGCCTGACCGCCGGACAGCTGGCGCGGCAGGCGATCCATCAGCTCTTCCAGTTCCAGAATCTTGGCCGCTTCGTTAACCTGCGCTTCGATCTTGTCTTTCGGCATCTTGCTCAGTTTCAGGCCGAAGGCCAGGTTTTCGCGAACCGTCATGTGCGGATAGAGCGCATAGTTCTGGAACACCATCGCAATGCCGCGATCCTTCGGCGCCAGGTTGTTGACGATCTTGTCGCCGATGCGAACTTCGCCGCCGCTGATGGTTTCCAGCCCGGCCAGCATGCGCAGGGTAGTGGATTTCGCACAGCCGGACGGCCCTACGATCACCATGAATTCACCGTCTTTGATCGTCAGGTTGATACCGTGAACTGCTTTGAAACCGTTGGAGTAGACTTTTTCCAGTTTGTTGAAAATGACTTCAGCCATGATAAATCCTCAATTAACCTTTAATTCCGCTGCTGGTAACGCCCTGAACGAAGTAGCGCTGAGCCATGAAGAAGATGATGATAGACGGCAGAATGGAGATGCTCGCCATTGCCAGAATTTCGTTCCACGGTGCGCCTTCCGTAACGTCGATAGACATTTTCAGAGCCAACGCAATCGGGTATTTGTCCACGCTGTAAACGTAAATCAGCGGGCCGATAAAGTCGTTCATTGACCACATGAACTGGAACAGGGCGACCGAAATAATGGCCGGTTTCAGAATCGGCACGACTACGTACCACAACACCTGCCAGGAGTTGCAGCCATCGATTTGCGCCGCTTCTTCCATATCGCGCGGTACGCCGCGCAGGAACTGGATCAGCATGAATACGAAGAACCCTTGCGTCGCGAACGCAACCGGCACATACAGCGGCAGGTAGCTGTTCAGCATGCCCATTTCGCGGAACATGATGTACTGAGGAATCAACAGCACAGTGCTCGGCAGCAGCATGGTGGCGATCAGGGTGGCGAACCAGAAGTTCTTCCACGGAATCTCAAACCGGGCGAAGCCGTAAGCCACGATGGTGGAGGAGATCACCGTCAACGCCACCTTCGGAATCACATACTTGAAGGTATTGATCATGTAGTGACCGAAGTTGTATTCGGTGCCGGTTTTCCAGCCGTTGATAAAGCCATCCCAGGTCGCATGTGCAGGCCACAGACTGAGGGTGGTGAAGATCTCATGGTTCGGTTTGAACGACGCCGAGAACATCCACGCCAGCGGGTAGAGCATCAGAATGCCGACAGCCAACAGAATGGTGTAACGGATGCCCGCGCTGATTTTTTCACGGCGCAGCGTACGGCGAACTTCTGCCGCTGCAATAGCCTGCGCAGACAGTGGGGAATGAATATCAGCCATTTTTTCCTCCTTTATCGGCGGAATAGAACACCCAGTATTTAGACGATTTGAAGGAGATAGCGGCGAAGACGGCTACCACCAGGAACAGCACCCATGCCAGAGCTGCGCCGTACCCCATATCGAAATACTTGAAGGCCGTATCATAGATATAGAGCGAGAACAGATAGGTGTAGTGGGTTGGTCCACCACCGGTAATGACGTAGGGCGCGGTAAATTCCTGGAACGCCTGCGTCGTCTGCATGATGAAGTTGAAGAAGATAACCGGTGTAATCAGCGGCACGGTCACTTTCATGAACATCTGCCATTTCGAGGCACCGTCGATCATCGCGGCTTCATACTGGGATTGCGGTACGTTTTGCAGCGCAGCCAGGAAGATCACCATCGCGGAACCAAACTGCCAGACGCGCAGCAGGGTTACCGACATCAACGCCAGCGACGGTTCGCCCAGCCAGTTGACCGGGTCGAGCCCGAAAACGCCGATAAAACTGTTCAGCAACCCGTCGATAGCGAACAGGGCGCGCCACAGTACGGCGATAGCTACGCTACTGCCAAGAATCGACGGCACGTAGTAGGCGGTACGGAAAAAACCGATTCCACGTAACTTGAAATTCAGCACGAACGCGATCAGCAGTGCGAAAATCAGTTTTAACGGGATGGTCAGGAACACATAAGCAAAGGTGACTCCCATGGATTTCCAGAAAAGATCGTCCTCCATAAACATCCGGTGGTAATTTTCCAGACCGGTGAATGTGGGCGGACTCATTAAATCATACTCAGTAAAACTGAGTACAAACGATGAAAGAAAGGGGAAAGCGGTAAAAACTATCAACCCTATTATATAGGGGGAGATATAAGCTAACCCCAGCATTCTGTTTTCATTCATAATGCCTACCTACTTTTAGTAATGGTGAATCTGTAAAAAATAAAATCAGTGGATTAATTTTTCTGGGTAAATAAACTCCGTGTCGTAAATAACCCGGCTTTCCCCATTAATTCGATAATCTCCATGGATGTATCCCCCTTGTGTCAGGACAGCAGGAACTTCCGGCCATTTATTTCTGCAGGCAGCGATCAGCGTTAACAGAATGGCTGGGAAAGGATCATCAAGTCGTACATAGCGATGATGTTCAGAACGCACGAACAAACCGTGATGGAAATAACGCTTAAATAAAATCTCCGCCATTTGCCAGGCATATTCCGCCCATTGCGCCGATTGTTTGGCTTGCGCCAGCTCGGTAATCGCCAGCAGCAGGAAAGGCGAAGCGGATTGATGGATACCCTGTTTTTCCAGCCGGGACAGCATGGTGACGATCAGCGTGTACAGGTCGTTATCGTCGCTCAGGCGCCAGGCGCGTACCAGCGGCAGCAGGTAGTCGCCTTCCAGCGGGAAGGGCTTCAACACAGTACCGGCTTTGCCGTAGTAACCGTCGCGTTTGAAGCAGTAGCCGGTCATGTCCTGACCATTGTTCCACATCGGACGCAGGCTGTTGCTGTCAACGTCGTAAGCGTACTGATAGTAGTTTTTCAGGCCGGCGATCACCCATGTCAGGATTTCGGCGTCGGGTTGATGGCGCAGAATATCGAGCATGGCCAGCGGGTTATCAATCAGCAGCGGGCGCATGTCGCGGAACAGCACGTTGGCTTCACGGGCAATGGCGCCAAACTCAGGCCCGAACTGCCGCTGGGCGCGGTCACCGAACCAGGATTGGGTCTGGTTATCGTCTGCCGGCACCGGCTGGCGCTGTAAGGGCGAGCTAAACTGGTAAACCGGCATACCGGTTTCCGGGTTACGCGCCAGCACATATTGGCGGTAGAGGTGTTTACCCCAGGCTGCCGCGTGCGCGTCGCCAGTGTGGCGCGCATAGACGAAGGCGGCATAGATCAGGTCGGTGCCGGCATTGACGAAGGTCAGTCCTTTGGTCAGCGGCAATTCCGGCCATTTGGCTGGGGTGACCACATCATGTCGGGAATGCAGAAACACGTCCGGATCGCGTTGCTTGGCGTAATCACCGTGGCGGCCCAGATCCAGGCAACTCCAGTCTTCTACGTGAGCATTCCAGAATCCCTGAATGAAATGGCGGGTTTTTTCCGGATTCACCTGATGCAGAAATTCATAATAGGGCAGATGGTGTTTTAATTCATGCACCATCGACTTGGATTCCGGACCTTCGCCGGCCAGCGTATCAAGATTAATAAAACGGTGGCCGCCCCAATAAAAAAGTCCGCTATTTTCATCGACAAAGCAATCCAGAAAATATTCGCTCTGAGAGAACGCCATCTGACGATATTTTTCTGTTTCTGTGACGGCACTCATGGAAATTAATAACCGCAACCAGTTTTGCTGGCTGGCGAAGTTAGAGATCGGTGCATCATGGCCGTCGGGAAACTGCCAGACAACTGGAGACTGTGTTTTTATCTCAAATCCGTCAGCTAATAACGGCGTTGGGTTGACAGCGCTGTGGCCGTATTGCTGAATCTTTTCAATGTGGCTGTTAATCGCCGATAGCCATTGGTCGATTTGCCATTTTCTGCTGGTGTTCAAATCAGTAAAAATACTCATGGAGTACCTTCTTTCAGAACTGTGCGAAACAGTTCCTTATAAATAGAAACATTGTTTTGATTGATTATATTGCCCAACTTCTATTTTCGTCATGCGCTCAATATCGAAAGTGTGATCAAAGTCGGAACGTTGTTTTGAAAATTTTTTATGGAAGATTTGGAAACGGGAGGGAAAGAGTGTTGGAAGATAACTTACTGATAGATAAAAGAAAGGCACAATTCAGTATTGTGCCTTTGATCACAAAAAAATTTTGCGGAAAAACTTAGCGAGCCAGCCAGCCGCCGTCAACGGCAATGGTGTAACCGTTCACATAGTCGGACGCGCTGGAAGCCAGGAACACGGCCGGACCCTGCAGGTCCTGCGGCAGACCCCAGCGACCCGCCGGGATACGGTCCAGGATTTCTTTGCTGCGGTCCTGGTCGGCGCGCAGTTGCTGGGTGTTGTTGGTCGCCATGTAACCGGGGGCAATCGCGTTGACGTTGATGTTATGTTTTGCCCATTCGTTGGCCAGCAGACGGGTGATCCCCATAACCGCGCTCTTGGAAGCGGTGTAAGACGGTACGCGGATACCGCCCTGGAAGGACAGCATGGATGCGATATTGATGATTTTACCGCCATGACCCTGTTTGATGAACTGACGGGCAACCGTCTGCGACATGAAGAATACGCTCTTGATGTTCAGATTCATCACATCGTCCCAGTTCTTTTCGCTGAACTCGATGGCGTCTTCACGACGGATGATGCCGGCGTTGTTGACCAGAATGTCCACTTTACCGAACTCGGCAACGGCTTTTTCCACCAGCGCGGCATGACCGGAGATATCGCTCATGTCAGCGGTCAGGCTGAGGAAACGACGGCCTGTGGCAGTGACTTTTTCGATGGTTTCTTTCGGCTCAACGATGTTGACGCCGACGATGTCACAGCCCGCTTCAGCCAGACCGACAGCCATACCCTGACCCAGGCCGGTATCGCAACCGGTGATCAGCGCCACTTTGCCCTGTAAATTGAATGTATTTAGAATCATAGCCTTGATCTCTCTGTAAACGACATGTTTTGTCGTGAGCTTGTTACTGTAGGGAAATACCGGTTTATACCCGTCATATTTCAGGTTGCCGGCTTGCTGGCTGCTTTCACTCATCCCGGTCATTGACTGGGGATGCGCTCACTTGCCACTTTCCCGCAACGCGAAATTATTGGGTAAGCCGTTAGCGTAGTTCGCTAACTTTGACGTGATCCATGTCTGAGAAAACCTGATTCTCGCCAACCATACCCCAGATAAAGGTGTAGCGTTTGGTGCCTACACCCGAATGAATCGACCAGCTCGGTGAAATCACCGCCTGTTCGTTGTGCACCAGAATGTGGCGGGTTTCCTGTGGTTGTCCCATCATGTGGAACACCGCCGTTTCTTCATCCATATCGAAATAAAAATAGACTTCCATGCGACGCTCATGGGTATGGCACGGCATGGTATTCCAGAGACTACCTTCCGCCAGTTTGGTTAACCCCATAGTGAGCTGGCAGGTGGGCAACACATCCGGAACGATATACTTGTTGATGGTCCGACGATTGCTGGTCGCATCATCACCGATGGTCTGCGGGGATGCTTCTGCAGCGGTAATTTTGCGTGTCGGATAGGAAGTGTGCGCCGGCGCACTGTTATAGTAGAAGCGGGCGGGCTTGGCCGGGTCCACGCTGGTAAAACGGATATCCCGCGCGCCTTTGCCGATATAAATGGCTTCTTCATGGCCGATTTCATAGCGCTCGCCGTCTACGCTGACTACGCCGGCGCCGCCGATATTAATCGCGCCCAGTTCACGGCGTTCAAGAAAGTAGCTGACGCCCAGCTGTTTTCCCACATCCTCGCCGATAGTGACCGCCTGATGAACGGGCATTACCCCGCCCACGATGATTCGATCGATGTGGCTGTAGGTCATGGTGCAGGCATCTGCATCAAAAATGTGTTCGATCAGAAACTCGCGCCGCAGGCCAGCGGTATCAAGCTGACGGGCGTGGTCGCTGTGGATGCTCTGACGGACTTGCATGGTTGCTCCTCGCTTTCAGATGGAAATCAGGCTGAGGGCCTGACAGGAAAGCGCCGGGCGGAACAGGTCACCTTGCGTGGCAGTGACAACGTCACCTGAACCTTTTTTGCCCGGTTCTTTCGTGTTATGGCGCGATGATAGTGTGGTTGAGATGTGAATTCAATAAAAATGAAATAATGTTTTATTTATTTCTTGAGAGGCGTCATGGTTTTGCTTATTTTATGTTTCATCTGATGCCGATGTTACTAGAATATCGGTATTTACCCTTTGTGTTACCTTGTTCACACAAGGGAGGCACGCTGAATGATCTTTAAGGAGAAACCATGAGAAGGTACTTTATTGACGATGAAACGCCGTGGGAAGAGCTGGGCGGTGGCATTAAACGTAAAATCATCACCTGGAGCGATGATCTAATGATGGTGTGCGTGCATTTCGCCAAGGGCGCCATCGGTACGCCGCACAAACACGATATCCACGATCAGATCGCCTATGTGGCGGCCGGCAGCTTCGAGGTGGTGATCGAAGGCGAAAAACGCATCCTGAAAACCGGCGATGCCTATATGGCGGTGAAGAACGAAATGCACGGCGTGGTATCGCTGGAAGAAGGCAGCGTGTTGATCGACACCTTCTCGCCGAAACGTGCCGACTTCCTCTGATCCTTTCTATTAATAAGGTGCCGGCGATGTTGCCGGCGCCTTGCCGAAATTCCTTCCTTCTATAGTCTGCTTTTCATCAGTCTGACGGTGGGCGTAGCCTGCAACGTGCGGTAGGACTGTGCCATCGGGAAAGAAAACGTTGACTCTGCTAAAACCTGAAGTACCCTGCTAACGGGTTTTATGGGTCTACACTTTTCTTGCTCATCGTGGCACTGGGTGTGACGTCACGCACAAGGGGAACACATGACGTATCGACAGGCTGGCCTTTTTGCCGTGATCAAACGTATTGCGGGATGGGTCATCTTTCTCCCGGCTTTGCTCTCGACCATTATCTCGCTGGCCAATCTTATTCATGCCTTTACCGAGAAGAAGCAGGGGATTAATGGCGTGATGCAGGATTTTTTGCATCTGGTGGTGGAAGTGCTGCGCTTCAATACGCCGTTCCTGAACATTTTTTGGTACAACTCGCCGGTGCCTGATTTCGGCCGTCTGTCGGCGTCAGCCACCATCATGTTCTGGCTGATCTATCTGTTGATGTTTGTCGGTCTGGCGCTGCAGGTGTCGGGTTCCCGGCTGTCCCGCCAGGTCAAACATATCCGTGAAGGGCTGGAGGATCAGTTGATTCTGGAGAAGGTCAAAGGCGATGAAGGCAAAACCCGTGATGAACTGGAATCCCGGGTGGAATTACCCCGCCATACTATTCTGCTGCAGTTTTTTCCGTTGTATATCCTGCCGGTCGTCGTTGCCGTGATCGGTTATCTCACGCTGAAAACCGTGGGTATCCTGGCCTGACTGCACTGCCGGGGCTATGTAGCCCCGGCATCGGTTTCGTCCTTCGTTATAGCAACTGACTTTCTATCGCCTGTTGGGCGGTAACCACATGTTTGCCGCCGAACAGATTGGCCCGGTTAAGCAGGTAGTAGATCTGATAAATCGGCTGACGCTCGACAAAATCCTTTTCCAGCGACCAGACGCTCTGATAGCCGTCATAAATTTGCGGCGGGAGTTCGGCGTGCAGCGGCAGCATCGCCAAGTCACATTCCCGATCGCCCCAGTAACAGGCCGGATCGAACAGGTAATAACCGCGGTCGGTATTGAGGCAATTGCTGGACCACAGATCGCCGTGCAGTAGTGACGGCTGAGGCTGATGGCCTGAGAGCCGTTTTTCCACCTGTGCTATCAGGGTGTCGATATCACCGAAATGAAGCCCTTTTTCTGCCGCCAGTTGCAGTTGCCAGCCGATACGCTGCTCTGCAAAAAAACTGGACCAGCGGCGCTGCCAGGTGTTGGGTTGCGGCGTAGTGGACAGATCGTTGTCGAAATCAAGGCCAAACTGGGGCTGATCGCTCCACTGGTGCAGTTGTGCCAATTGTTGCCCCAGACGCCAGGCATCGTGGGCAGAAGCGGGTTTGGGTGAGAGGTATTCCAGCAGCAGGAAACTGTAATCGCGGTTACTGCCTACGCCGTACACCGTTGGGACCTGCACCGTTTTACTGCGGGCCAGCAGTTCCAACTGCTCGGCTTCCGCGCGAAATTTGGTCAGCAGTTCACGAGCATCGCATTTGACGAAGACATCATGCTGACCATAACGCAGATGCCAGGCAGGATGCACTTCGCCGCCAGGTAATTCCCGTCGATCCAGAATATCACCGGGGCCGAGATGTTCTTCCAGCAGTTGATCAATCGTCTGCCACATAGGTCACCTCCCGTTGATGTTGCCGATTATCATTACATTAGCGATTTGTGCAGTGTAAAAACGGAATCTGGCGCACAGCTGACAGCGCTATCGGGGCTGCCGAAACGGGGGAAAGCAGGTGGTCGTTACAACAACCGTAATGTCTGGCGGCTTCCCTCAAAAAAGTGTGAGCCCGCCGGGTATGATGTGATTGGAAGATGGCGGCAGGGACACAATAACGCGCTCTGCCGGGGTTGTCACGGTGGATGTCAAAAAACGGAGGCGATATCTGTGCGAATGACCGACGTGATGGCTGATTTGACCCAGACCGGTATTTGGGATCTGGCACAACGATCCTGACGATTGATTCAGATTAATTTTTTGTTAGGCATAAAATGTGATCGCGATAGATGAATCAACGGCGTGTATTCGGGGAGAAAGAATATAACTCAGTAACATAATTGAAGGGTTGAGAAATAAGCGGGAGGGGCGCGGCATAAAGCACGGCATAAACATTTTTTTAGCGGCTAAAAAACAGAAATAAAACCGGAATAGGGCAAAGGAAAGTCATCGGTAAATCATTTTTTTGCAAAAATAATGTTATCTCTGTTCTAAGTTGCGGAAGAGTATACTTGCTATGTTTCATTATTATTATATGACCAGATAGTCACTATCAGGATTCGATCGATTGCATCTGTTTGTCATAAAAGGATTTTCTTATCATTGATAGCTGAAAAAAGAATGCCTTAATCACATTTTTGATAAACAGTGGCTGGACAATCGATACATCCTGTAACCAGTGGGGTAATATCATTTTGTTATGGCATGACGCGACTGGCAATAAGTCAATCATGCCGACTTGCGTAATTGGAATACCATGCACATAATCAAACGATTGGATGTGCCGCAGAGAATGCTTTAGCGTGTCAATATCCCGGGATATTGTAGAGTGGATATTAATGATACATTAAAGACTCTAATTTGTGCGACGCATCCATCGGTGGCAAAAAATGGCTTGCCAACGATTACAGAGTATGTAATAACGCATCTGGGTAAAACGAGGTACAGTTCTGTATATGAATGGCATTTTCAGTAAAGAAGTCTTGAGTACAAACGTTAGCGTTGAATACCACTTCTCTGCCGATCCTTATTTTAGTGCCTCAAGCAGTAACGACTCTGGTTTTTCTGTATAACGCCTCTGTGCGGTTTAAACTATTAAAGGAAACTTTGAAATGGCAAAGATTAAAGGTCAGGTTAAGTGGTTCAACGAGTCTAAAGGCTTCGGTTTCATCACTCCGGCTGATGGCAGCAAAGACGTGTTCGTACACTTCTCTGCAATTCAGGGCAACGGTTTTAAAACCTTAGCCGAAGGCCAGAATGTTGAGTTTGAAATTCAGGATGGCCAGAAAGGTCCTTCTGCAGTGAACGTTACTGCGCTGTAATTTTCAGCTCATGCCATAAAACCCGCCTTGTGCGGGTTTTTTGCTTTTCTGGTGTTATCCGCGAAATCATCAAGAGTGTTATGCAAAAATCTTCAGTGCCTTATCAATGCCCTCTGTGTCATCAACCCCTGAATGTTGAAGCGGGTCGATGGTCCTGCGGACGTCATCATTTCGATCGTGCGCGGGAAGGGTACGTCAATTTACTGCCGGTGCAGTTTAAACGTTCCAGACAGCCGGGAGACAGCGCCGAAATGATGCAGGCCAGGCGGGCGTTTCTTGATAATGGACACTATCAGCCATTACGGGATCGGGTATCGGAGCAGTTGGCGGCCCGCCTGCAGATGCAACCGGGCGCGCTGCTGGATATTGGATGTGGGGAAGGGTATTACACGGCTGCGTTGGCAGATAAACTGACGCCGCAGGGGATGGCGGTTTATGGGCTGGATGTCTCCAAAGCGGCGATACAGCGCGCGGCGAAACGTTATGCCCAGGTGATGTTCTGCGTGGCGTCCAGTCAGCGGCTGCCTTTTCAGGACCATTCTCTGGCTGCGGTATTGAAAATCTACGCGCCCTGTAACGGTGACGAACTGGCACGAGTCATCCGGCCTGGCGGCGGGCTGATGACGGTTTCTCCGGGGCCAAATCATTTGCTGTCTCTGAAGGCGCGGGTGTATCAGGAAGTCAGGCCGCACCCCGACGTAGAAGAGGTATTTCCGGGGTTTGTATTGGAAACGGTCGAACGGTTGCAGTACCGCATGACCATGACGGGAGCCGATGCCGCCAGTCTGCTACAGATGACGCCGTTCGCCTGGCGAGCCACGCCGGACGTGAGTGAAGGGTTGAAGGCGGAAGCGCAGTTCGAGTGTGAAACCGATTTTTTGATTCGTTTTCATTGCCGCGAGGGGTGAACAAAAGGCGGGCAGTCGGGCTGCCCGCTGTGCGTATCAGGCGAGGTCGAGCAGATGTTCGTAAAGAATGTTACAGCCAATGCCGATCAGTACGATACCACCGAGGATTTCAGCACGTTTGCCGAGGATCGGGCCGACATAACGGCCAATCATCATGCCGAGAGTCACCATAATCATGGTGGCGCAGCCGATAACCATCGCGGTGTGGAAGATATTTACCTGCAGGAAAGCCAAACCGACGCCAATCGCCATCGCATCCAGACTGGTGGCGACAGCCGTACAGATCAAAACAAACAGGCTGTGTTTGGAGATTTTTTCACAGTTGTGGCTGTCTTCGCCTTTCAGGCCTTCCATAATCATGCGGCCGCCTAAAATCAGCAGCAGACTGAAAGCCACCCAGTGGTCCCAGGCGATAATGAAACGGCTGGCATAAAAACCCAGCGCCCAGCCGATTAACGGCGTCAACGCCTCAATCAGACCGAAGATCAAGCCGGTTCGAATTGCTTCACGAAAGCGGGGTTTGTGCAGTGCGGCACCTTTACCAATGGACGCAGCAAAAGCGTCCATTGACATGCCAAAAGCAAGAATGAGTGTAGCTGATAAGTTCATGTGTAATAGCCTCGGCTGGGCGGTTCTCCATATCCACGTAACCCACCCCCAACCAGACGACGGATCACGTGTCTATGGTCTCGCCTGCCAACCTGGCCGCCCGTACCACGTTCAGTGAAGAACGAGTATGTTGATACGAGCATTCCTGAATTTAAGGCTTCAGGAACCGGCTACTCCCCAATGACGGCGCAACGATATCATATTATTCCTACATTAAACAACAATAAATAATATATGGATTATCAATGCAATTGATAATTATTTTCATCTTTAATGAATTGGAAACAATTGGTGTTAATTACATCAGTAACCATGTGGTCAAAATAACAGCACGTTTTTTATGGAGAGATGAGTCATTATTTATCCGGAAAAGAAAAATATTTTAACCTACTGATTTTCAATCATAAAATGATATATCTTTTCCAAGTCATCCAATTCATTAACCGCGATAAGTAGTCGACTTTTTTCAAGTTCTATCACCAAAATGCCGTCTTCCGATAAATTCATATGTTTAATGCGGTGATAAGCAATATAGGTATTGGCATAAAAGAAACCCTGATCTTTGAAGAGTAATTTCGGGTAACGAATTAGGGTCAGATATATCGCCATCAGTATCAGCGAGAAAAGCAGCAGCGTGGTGAAAGGCGAGCCGTGAGTCGTGACATTTTTATAGATGAGTATTGCCACCAGCAGGCTGAAGATCAGCGCATCCAGACGATGTGCGCGCCGCAGCCGCACCTTGAGTCGGGTCTGGCCTTGCCGCCGGTCCATGATGAATTCATCGTAAATTGCATACAGCAGGGCCAGGGCAATGGATACCATCAGAACGATGTCGGTGAAAGTCATGAGCAACTCCGGTGGTGGCGTGAATACAGGATGTGAGACAACGGGTTAGAGTGATGAAAACAGAATGCATCATGCGGGATGCGAAATGGCCGGGTTGCCCCGGCCGGTAGATTCAGAGCCCCAACAGGCCGATCCAGTAGCCTATGATGCCGATAACGAAAAAGCCGACGATCAGCCAGAGCGCATTAACCTTGCGCCGCAGTAGCCACATACAGCCAAACGTCAGCAGTAACGGCACCAGGCCGGGCATCAGTTGATCAAGGATCGATTGCACCGTGGTGACGGCCGTTTTCCCATCCTGCCCGGTTACGCGGGATACCACCAGCGGGATGTTGACGTGGGTCCACTTGTTGACCAGCGCGCCCATGACGAACAACCCCAGAATCGATGCCCCTTCGGTCATTTTCTGCAGGAGGCCGCCGCCCATGTCGCTTACGATATCCGCGCCTTTGCGATAGCCGTAGGCGACGCCGTAATAACGCACCAGCAAACGCACCAGATTAAACAGCACGAAAAACAGGATCGGCCCGAGCAGGCTACCGCTCATGGCGATACCGGCGCCGAGCGCGGCGAAGACCGGGCGCGCGGTTCCCCAGAATATCGGGTCGCCAACGCCGGCCAGCGGCCCCATCAGTCCGACCTTCAGGCCGTTGATGGCCCCGTCGTCAATCGGCGCGCCGTTGGCACGCTGCTCTTCCATTGCCATGGTCACGCCCAAGACCGGCGCGGCGACGAAAGGCTGGGTATTGAAAAACTCCAGATGACGTTTGATCGCTTGTTTACGCTCTTCCGAATTTTCCGGGTAAAGGCGACGGATCACCGGTACCATGGAAAAGCAGAATCCCAGTGCCTGCATGCGTTCGAAATTCCACGACCCCTGGAACAGGTTGGAACGCAGAAATACGGCGCGAATATCGCCGGGAGTCAGTTTCTTTGTCGTATCCACCATTTCTTGCTCTCCTGTTAATCCAGTTCGTTATCAAGATCGTTGTTTGACGATGCGGCCGCCACACCCTGAGCCTTGTTGTATTTGGGGCTAAGCTGAATATACAGCACCGCCATGACGACACCGATGACGCCCAGCGCCACCAGATTGAAGTTGGTGAAGGCTGCGGTAACGAACCCCAGATAGAAGAAAGGCATCAGATAACCGGCCCGCATCATATTGATGACCATGGCATAACCGACGACCACAATCATGCCGCCGGCGATGTTCAGACCGGTGGTGACCACCTCGGGGATGGAAGAGAGCAGGCCGTGTACCGCTTCAGTCCCGACCGAGACGGCGACAATCACCGCCGGAATGGCGATACGCATCGCCTGCAACAGCAGGGCGGAAACGTGAATCCAACTGATGGCGGAAAGATTGCCGCGCTCGGCCGCGCTGTCGGCGGCATGCTGGAAGGCGACGGTGATGGTGCGCACAATAATAGTCAGGACCTGGCCTGCGGCCGCCAGCGGAATCGCCAGCGCAATCCCGGCACCGACGCTTTGCCCGCCGGCGATGACCAGAATGGTGGAAATAATGGAAGCCAGCGCCGCATCAGGCGCAACAGCAGCCCCGATGTTCATCCAGCCCAACGCGATCATTTCGAGCGTACCGCCGATAATGATCCCGGTTTTGATGTCGCCCAGCACCAGCCCGATCAGGGTACAAGCCACCAGCGGCCGGTGAAACTGGAATTCATCGAGAATGGAACCCATACCTGAAATACAGGCTACGATAAATATCAGCACGATTTGAAACGTGGTGATCTCCATGGTACTTCTCCTGTGAGAATAGTGGTCCGAAAAATAACGTCGTTACCCAATCCGTTGCTTCGGAAGTGCTAACGCGCCATCTTGGTGATCAAATCCATCATATTGATTTTGGTATCTGTCGACACTTTGCGGACTTCCAGTTCAATACCGCGCTTATGGAGCTTGTTGAACGCCTCGATATCCTTGTCGTCAATCGAGACGGCGTTATTGACCTGGGTTTTGCCCTGACGATAGGCCATGCCGCCGATGTTGACCGAGGTAATCTTGACGCCATCCTCCACCAGCCGCAGCACATCGGTTGGATTGGTGAACAGCAGCATGACGCGGTCAGCGGCGTATTTCGGGTTGTCGTAGACCCTGACCGCTTTGGCGACATCGACCACGTGGGCCGTGACGCCGGGCGGGGCCACCTGCGTCAGCAGGGTTTTTCGCACGTTGTCCGCCGCCACTTCATCGCTAACCACGATAATCCGGCTGACGTTGGTTTCCTTGGTCCAGCGGGTGGCGACCTGCCCGTGGATCAGACGGTCGTCGATACGCGCCAGTCCGATCTTCATGTGCCCGCCGGCTCCCGGCGCTGCTGCCGGTTTGGCGATGACGGGCGCGGGGCGGGGCGCTTTTTCCGGGTCGGGCGCCTTCAGCGCTTTGACGCCAGCGCGACCGGCCTCCACCGCGATCGCGACCAGTTCGCCAAATTCAGGGTTGTCATCGCGGGCCATAAACGTTTCGGCCAGCATTGGAATATTGACCCCGGCGATCACTTCATGATTTTTCTTGTCGTTCACCAGACGGCTGGCGGCGTTGAACGGGCTGCCTCCCCAGGTGTCCACCAAAAAAAGCACACCTTCCGAGGTGTCCAGTTCGGCCAGCTTCGCCTGATATTTTTCCATCAGGATCTCGGCGTTTTCGCCGGGAACAAAATCAATCCAGCCAACGTTACTCTGTTCACCAAGAATCATTTCAGCTGTATTTAGCAGCGGACCGGCAGTGGCGCCGTGAGTGCATAGCATGATGGCAATACTCACTTGCTCCCTCCTTTCATGAGTCACTGTTTTGTTGAGAGTGAAATCTGTCTGATAATCTGGATAAATTAGTCACGTTTATCCGTGAGCGATATTCAGTATGGCTGTAATACTGTTTCTTGCCCGATAGATGGCACAAAAAGCGTTTACGACACTCATCACGCCGGGTTATGAATCGATTCAGGCCAGTCTGATATCGGCAGGATTTATTTTAGGGGTCGAAGAAATAAATTATGTGATACCGGTCGATAATCGGCGGCGGAATATATTCAGGGAGAACGGTGATGCCAATGAATGCGACCCGCTTCGCGGAGTGGAGGAAAATCGTTGTGGAAAATCGCATTAACTCTGTTAAAGTTGTTCTCCCTTTAATTACAGAGGAGTAACGGGTAAACACCCTTCCTATGGACTGTCACCGACGATTCATTTCTTTTGCCCCGGCGCTGGCCGGTGGTGTTCTTCACCCAGTGGGCCATTCAGGCCGAATTCAGCCTTATACTGACACTTCCCTTTCGTTTTCGTCGCACAATGCTGCTGCATTGATGTCGTTCGCTCGTTCATTTTCCGGAGTCTGACATGGAATTTTTGCTGGATCCCTCAATCTGGGCAGGCTTACTGACGTTGGTGGTACTCGAAATTGTATTGGGTATCGACAACCTGGTGTTCATCGCCATTCTGGCGGATAAACTGCCGGCCAAACAGCGTGACAAGGCGCGTATCATCGGCCTGTCGCTGGCGCTGCTGATGCGGCTTGGCCTGCTATCGCTGATCTCCTGGATGGTGACGCTGACGCGACCGCTGTTTTCTGTCGGGGAGTTCAGTTTTTCCGGCCGTGACCTGATTTTGCTGGCCGGGGGGCTGTTTTTGCTGTTCAAAGCTACGATGGAGCTGCATGAACGGCTGGAAAACCGTCCGCACGACCCGAATGCCAACCGTACGCATGCCAGTTTCTGGGCGGTGGTGGTGCAGATTGTTATTCTGGACGCGGTGTTCTCCCTCGATGCGGTCATTACCGCCGTGGGGATGGTGAACCACCTGGGCGTGATGATGACCGCCGTGGTGATCGCCATGGCCGTGATGCTGCTGGCATCCAAACCGCTGACCCGCTTTGTCAACGCCCATCCGACGGTGGTGGTGCTCTGTCTCAGCTTCCTGCTGATGATCGGTTTGAGTCTGGTGGCGGAAGGGTTTGGTTTCCATATTCCGAAAGGCTACCTGTATGCCGCGATCGGTTTTTCGATCGTCATTGAGATGTTTAACCAGATTGCCCGGCACAACTTCATCAAACATCAGTCGCACCGGCCGATGCGCGAGCGCACCGCCGAAGCGATTCTGCGCCTGATGGGGGCGCGCAAAGCCAGCCATGACGATCAGGAAGAACAGCCGCAGCAGCAACCGGAAGAAACGTTCGCTGAAGAAGAGCGCTATATGATCAGCGGCGTGCTGACGCTGGCCTCCCGTTCCCTGCGCAGCGTGATGACGCCGCGTACCGATATCTCCTGGGTGGACTGCGAACGTTCGGTGGAAGACATTCGCCTGCAACTGCTGGACACGCCGCACAGCCTGTTCCCGGTGTGCCGCGGCTCGCTGGATGAACTGGTCGGCGTAGTGCGCGCCAAAGACCTGCTGGTGGCGCTGGATGAACACACCGATGTGGAACAGTTCGCCGCCGCCAACCCGCCGATCGTGGTGCCGGAAACGCTGGATGTCATCAACCTGTTGCCGGTGCTGCGTCGCGCGAAAGGCAGCCTGGTGATGATCACCAACGAATTTGGCGTGGTGCAGGGGCTGGTGACGCCGCTGGATATTCTGGAAGCGATCGCCGGCGAATTCCCGGATGAAGATGAAACGCTGGATATCATCGAGGACGGCGACGGCTGGCTGGTGCGAGGCGGCACCGATCTGCATTCGTTGCAGCAGGTGCTCAACGTGCAGGATTTGGTCGATCCGAAAGAAGACTATACCTCGCTGGCCGGTCTGTTGCTGGCGCACAGCGATGAGTTCCCCAAAGTGGGAGACTGGCTGGAACTGAACCGGTTACGGTTCCTGATCGTGGAAGCGACGGACTATCGTATCGAACTGGTTCGTATTGTCCGTATTCCTGAGACGGCTACGGAAGACGAGGCGTAATGCCAGGCGCGGAGGCCTGCCCTGACCGGCGGCCTCCGCGGTTAAATGATATTGCATTGCGTGGTTAGTCGAACCATGCCGAAGCGAGCCTAAGGTTCGCTTTTTTCTTATCTTTTCGGCCTACCGCTGAAGAAGGGCTGAAGTGATTTCATCATCGTTTGTTCCTCGCTACGGCAAGCCCAATCCATCGGTTCATCATTTATTACAATTCATGGCCGCTCTTTTCAGCCATTAAGTATCTTTTGCGTTCAAGTGCCACTGCCGGCTGTCGATACCATTTAAGTACGAAACAATTTCGTCACATTACAGATCATACCGCAAGGTCATCTGTGTCTACTTCATCAGATCGTTATAATTTGAGAACAACCTATGAACGTATGGACTGTTAAAAAAAAGCTGGCAATGATGATCGCCGTTATCATCATATCCTTTATGGTATTGGCCGCATTTCTGCTTTCCCGCCAGACCGCCACCACCTCAGAATTACAACGTTTGTATGAAAAGGACTACCAGGCTGCGTCGATTATCGGCCAGATTGACGGCCTGCTCACGCGTGTGGATATCAACATCTTGCGTATGATTGCCATTGGCGACCCCACGTCGATTGCCGGCTGGAAAAGTCAGAATACCGAGAACTTCACGAAGGTGGAGGGGCTGTTGAGTAAACTGAAAGCCATTATTGATCCTACGATGGCGCAATCTTTTGACGGACTGGTGTCATCGTACACGCTAATGCGCAAAGGCATGGAGCATCAGGTACAGGCCGTTGAGTCTGGTGATATGAAAAACGCCAGCGAAATTAATAAAAATGAAGTCAAGGGGCCGGCAGACAAGACATTTGGCGAATTGTCCGCGTTAAAAAAATATCAGGATGAACTGGCAAACAAGAAAGTAGTTGAACAGCAAAGCAGCAATGTCACGACACGCATCATTTCACTGTTTGCCGCAGGCATCGTTGCGCTGGGGTCAATGGTGCTGGGCGCGGTGATTCTACGCAGTCTGCTGCGGCAACTGGGCGGCGAGCCGGTGGTAGCGACACAGGTGGTTAACCTGATGGCGCAGGGCGATCTTTCCAGCCCGATCCCGGTAAAAGACCATGATCAGGTAAGCCTGCTCGCCCAACTGAACGAGATGCAGTCGTCCCTGGCGGGGATTGTCACCAGCGTACGCAGCAATGCGGAAAGTCTGGCGACCGCAAGTATTCAGATATCCCAGGGTAATCAGGACCTGAGTCAGCGTACGGAAGAGCAGGCCAGCGCGCTGCAACAGACCTCCGCCACCATGGAACAGTTAGGGTCTACCGTCAGCAACAACGCTGAAAACGCGCGTCAGGCCAACCAACTGGCGCTGGGCGCATCAACGCTGGCGGCGGAAGGCGGGAGCATGGTCGAACGCGTGATCGAAACCATGAAAGGCATCAACGACAGTTCGAAAAAGATTTCGGACATCATTAATGTGATCGACAGCATCGCTTTCCAGACTAATATCCTGGCGCTGAATGCGGCGGTGGAAGCTGCGCGGGCGGGCGAGCAAGGGCGTGGTTTTGCGGTCGTAGCTTCCGAAGTGCGCAGTCTTGCGCAGCGAAGCGCGAACGCCGCCAAAGAGATCAGCACGTTGATTACCAACAGCGTCGGACAGGTTGAACAGGGCAGTCAGCTGGTGGATGAAACCGGCGCGACCATGACGCAGATTGTGGCGGCGATCAATCAGGTTACCGATATTGTGTCAGAAATCAGCGCGTCCAGCCTGGAACAGAGTTCGGGAGTGAAACAGGTGGGACAGGCCATCACGCAGATCGATACCGTCACACAGCAGAACGCGGCACTGGTGGAAGAGAGCGCGGCGGCGGCAGAGAATCTGAAAGAACAGGCCCAGCAACTGGTACAGGCGGTAGCGGTGTTCCAGGTGGCCTCAACTGCGGCCCAACCCCGATTGTTTTTGGGGCGGTAATGGCGGTCGCCAGCACTTTTTTAACGGGTAGCGTCACGCCGGCGGGGGAACTCGCCGGCGTTGTATTTGGTTAGTCGCACTGCACCTTGATGGCAAGACCGCCGCGGGAGGTTTCGCGGTATTTGGCGTTCATGTCTTTACCGGTTTCGTACATGGTTTCAATCACCTTGTCGAGCGATACGCGAGCTTCGGTGGTGCGACGCACCGCCATGCGGGTGGCGTTGATGGCTTTGACCGCGGCGATGGCGTTACGCTCGATACAAGGCACCTGCACCTGACCGGCCACCGGATCGCAGGTCAGCCCCAGATTGTGTTCCATGCCGATTTCCGCGGCCACGCACACCTGTTCCGGACTGGCGCCCAGCAGCTCGGCCAGGCCGGCAGCCGCCATCGAACAGGCCACGCCCACTTCGCCCTGACAACCGACTTCCGCCCCGGAAATCGAGGCGTTCATTTTATACAGCGACCCGATCGCGCCAGCCGCCATGAAATAACGCAGATAAATGCCGGGACCGACCGGCTCGATAAAATGATCGTAGTAGGCCAGCACCGCCGGCACGATGCCGCAGGCGCCGTTAGTGGGCGCGGTGACCACGCGCCCGCCGGCGGCGTTTTCCTCATTGACCGCCAGTGCGAACATGTTGACCCAATCCACCACGTTCATCGGGTCGTTGGACAGCTTGTCCGAGGACACCAGCATGCGGCGCAGCGCGGCGGCGCGGCGCGGTACCCGCAGCGGGCCGGGCAGCACGCCCTCGGTGTTCATGCCGCGCTCCATACAGGCGCGCATGGTCTGCCAGACGGCGGCGAAATAGTCTTCGATCTCCTGACGGCTATGCAGCGCCAGCTCGTTGCGCATCATCATGCCGGAGATAGACAGACCGCTCTGTTTGCACTGCTCCAGAATTTCCCGCGCGGAGCGGTAAGGGTGCGGCACGGTGAAAGTGGATTCCTGAGACTGACCAAAGTGCGCTTCATCGACGATAAAACCGCCGCCGATCGAGTAATAGGTTTGGCGAAACAGCGGAAGGTCGGCGGCAAAGGCGGTCAGCGTCATGCCGTTTTCATGCAGCGGCAGGTTTTCGCCACGGAAAATCATACCGCCTTCACGAGGGAAAGCGACGTCATGCGTGCCTGCCAGCGATAACCGCTCAGTTTGCTCCACGTCCCGGATAAACGCCGGGATGGCGTCGATATCCACGGTATCCGGCTGATTGCCCGCCAGCCCCAGGATAATCGCAATATCGGTGTGGTGGCCTTTGCCGGTCAGGGCGAGGGAGCCGTAAACCTCCACCGTCACCCGATCGGTGCGAGACAACAAATCCCGTTGTTGCAGTTCATCGACAAATTGTTTACCGGCTTTCATCGGTCCGACTGTGTGAGAGCTGGAGGGGCCAATACCGATTTTGAACATGTCGAATACGCTTATCACGCTGAAACTCCTTTAGGGCACTGCTGTTACTATAGGGGAACGAGGGGGGCATCGCTCGCCATACCACCATTTATCTGGCGTTATGGCCGACGACACGACTCGCTCCAGAATAAAACTCGATAGATCGCGCTATTGTAGTGGAGAGTATGCTGCCATATTCGGCTTTTCACATGAAATAAAGTTATGTTATGCCGAAAAATAACTTATGGCAGATTCGACGTTTGGCCGGGAGATTACGCCGGTTCCGGCGTCGCCACCTGCAATGCCAACTGGCGGATAATGGCGGCGGTCAGCCCCCAGACGAACTGCTGCCGATACCAGGAAAGGTAGACGCGGTGATGCTGCTGGCGGCGCTCGATATCCAGCGAATAGTAGCGCTGGAGGGCAAAGGCATCCCGCAGCGGCATTTCAAACAGTTCCGCCACTTCGTCGGCGTTGGGATGAAAAGGCGTGTTCTCCGGCAACAGACCGACCACCGGGGTGACCTGATAACCGCTGGTGCTGTCGAACGCCGGCAGCGTTCCCAGTATCTGGACCGATGCCGGGGGAATCGCCACTTCCTCCTGCGCTTCGCGCAGCGCGGTGGCGATCAGCGAATGATCGTCCGGGTCCGCCGCGCCGCCGGGAAAAGCTACCTGTCCGGCGTGTTTGCGCAAACGAAGCGAGCGGCGGGTCAGCAGCAGGCACGGATCGGGGCGACGGATGATCGGCACCAGCACCGCTGCCTGCCGGTGGTGCTGGGTGACCGGCAGATCGGGGGCGCTCTGCAACTGAAAGCGGGTAATAAACGCGTCCAGATCATAAGGATGGTATTCGTCAGTGCGGTCTGAGAGAGGCAACAGCGTGGCGTCGGTCATGTCGGTCAGCCCTGTTTAATCCGTGGTCGATACGGTTAATAACGGCAGAATGCGGCCAATCTTGTCGAATGTTTCCTGATATTCTGCCTGTTCTTCGCTGTCGGCCACAATTCCGCCGCCAGCCCAGCAGGAAAGCGTGCTATTGGCGGCGATCAGCGTACGAATGGTGATGTTGGTGTCCATCGTGCCGCAGACGCTGAGATAGCCGATGCTGCCGCAATAGGCGTTGCGGCGATGCGGTTCCAGCTCTTCGATGATCTCCATGGCCCGAACTTTGGGCGCGCCGGTAATGGAACCGCCGGGAAAGCAGGCGCGCAGCACATCCGTGGCGTGCTGCTGCGCGGGTAATCGCGCTTCAATGGTGCTGACCAGATGGTGCACCGCCGGAAACGGCTCCACCACAAACAATTCCGGCACCCGCACGCTGCCCGGCACCGCTACCCGGCCGATATCGTTACGCAGTAGATCGACAATCATCAGGTTCTCGGCGCGATCTTTCTCGGAGGCAGCCAGTCGCTGCGCCTGACGGGCATCGGCGTCCGCATCCGGCAGCCGCGGCAGCGTACCTTTGATCGGCCGGGTCTGAATGTGGTTATCGTGCAGCCACAGGAAACGCTCCGGCGAAATGCTGAGCACCGCGCTGTGCGGCAACCGCAGGAACGCGGAAAACGGCGCCCGGTTGCTGGCGGAAAGCGTCAGGAACGCCTGCCATTCGTCGCCCTGATAACCGGCTTGAAAACGCTGGGCCAGATTGACCTGATAGCAGTCTCCGGCACGCAGATAATCCTGAATACGGCGAAATTTTTCGCCGTACTGCTCCCGGCTCATGTTGGCTTGCCAGTCGCTGGTCAGGCGAAATGCGCCCGGTTCGGCAGGCGACAGAGCGTTGAGCCAGGCCAGTCTGGCGTCGATATCGCCGTGGGCGACCAGGGTCAGGCGTTGTTGATGATGGTCGGCAATCAACGCCCAGTCGTACATGCCCACCGCCATGTCGGGCAGGTCGATATCCCGGTCGGCGATGGCCGGCAACTGCTCCACCCGTCGCCCCAGATCGTAACCGAACAGACCGAGAGCGCCGCCCTGAAACGGATAATCCGGATGCGGCGGCACATCCAGCGCCAGCGCATCGAGCTGCTGTTGCAGCAGGTGAAACGGGTCTTCCGCGGAGGTCTGCCGGGCATCGCCGTGTTGGATCGTGGTCAGTTCGCCGACGGTCTGCAGGGTCAGGCGCGGCTCCGCCACCAGAATGTCAAAACGGTTATGAGGATGGTCGGCAAACCCGGAATGAAGCAACATCGCCCAGGGCTGGCGCGACAGGGAACTAAAAAGGCGCAACAGCGCATCCGGCTGATACGGGAGCGCGTGATAGACTATCGGTGTCGGCATAGCGGTATTGGTATGGTTTCTCGGCGTTGGTCATGCCGGCAGCCGTACGCTGAACCGGCAGCATGCATCACAGCGGTGCAAGCGTACCACAAACCGTGGCGGATCGCTGGCGTGGCCGGCATAAAAAGGTTTTCAGGAGAAGAATGATGTTTGCAGGTATCCCGGCGCTGACCCATGAGCAGCAGCAACAGGCGGTGGAAAGAATACAACAGCTGATGGCGGAAGGCATGAGCAGCGGCGAAGCCATCGCGCAGGTGGCGGAAGAGCTGCGCCAGAATCATCAGGGGGCGCGGGTGGTGGCGCGTTTTGAGGACGACGAGGCTTCTTCGCAGGAGTAACAGGAATAATGGCTTTCGGGCGGCGTGTAAACCGCCGCCCGCGCAGGATCAGCCGACTGCGGCGATCGCTTTGATTTCCACTTTGAATTTCGGGTTCATCAGTTTGGCTTCCACGGTGCAACGCACCGGCGCGCTGCCGGCCACTACCCAGGCGTCCCAGGCGGCGTTCATGGCGGCGAAATCAGCTTTATCGGCCAGAAAAATGGTCACGTCCAGCAGGCGGCTTTTATCGCTGCCGGCCTGTTGCAGGATGGCGTCCAGCGACGCCAGCGCGTTTTCGGTCTGGGCGAGGGCGTCGTCGTCCAGATTTTCCGGCACGCTGGTGTAGTACAGCGTGTTGTTGTGGATCACGGCGTCGGACCAGCGTGCGTCGGGATTGATGCGGGTAATCGACATGAAGTCAGGCTCCTCGTTTCAGTCTACGCGCCTGCCGGGACAGGCGCTAAAACCGCAGAGACTAACACAGTTCTTCCCAACAGGTGATCCCTGAGCTGGACGGCAGACACGACCCGAAGTGGTGTCGTGCGCGCAGGCTTGGCATAATCAGCCACCTTTATCCAGCCGAATCAGGGCGACGGTAGTGTCAGACAAGAGAGGCAGCGTGGCAGCAGACAGCTCAATCGACGATTTTGCAACCGATGGCGTACTGGCGCAGGCGATTCGGGGTTTCCAGCCGCGCGAACCGCAGCGTCAGATGGCGGCCGCCGTGCTGGAGGCGATCGACGCCAAAAAACCACTGGTGGTGGAAGCGGGCACCGGTACCGGCAAGACCTACGCCTACCTGGCGCCCGCGCTGCGTTCCGGCAAAAAGGTGATTGTCTCCACCGGCTCGCGCGCGCTGCAGGATCAACTGTACAGCCGCGATTTACCGACTGTCGCCAACGCGCTGAATTTTCAAGGTAAGCTGGCGCTGTTGAAAGGGCGCGCCAATTATCTGTGCATCGAACGACTGGAACAGCAATCGCTGGCGGGCGGCGATCTTGGCCGCGACGTGCTGCGCGAACTGGTGAGGCTGCGCGGCTGGAGTTCCGAAACCGAAGACGGCGACATCAGCCAGTGCGGCGATGTGGCTGAAGACAGCGCGGTATGGCCTCTGGTGACTAGCACCAACGATAACTGTCTCGGCAGCGACTGCCCGCACTACAAGGAGTGCTTTGTGGTGAAGGCGCGCCGACGGGCGATGGATGCCGATGTGGTGGTGGTGAATCATCATCTTTATCTGGCGGATATGGTGGTCAAGGAGAGCGGATTTGCCGAACTGATCCCCGACAGCGACGTGGTGATATTTGATGAAGCCCACCAGATCCCGGATATCGCCAGCCAGTACTTCGGCCAGCAGCTCTCCAGTCGCCAGTTGCTGGACCTCGCCAAAGATATCGTGATTGCCTACCGCACCGAAGTGCGGGACGCCAGCCAGTTACAGAAAAGCGCCGATCGTCTGAGCCAGAGTACCCAAGATTTTCGTCTGGCGCTGGGCGACCCGGGATTTCGCGGCAATTTACGTGACATTGTCACGGATAACATGTTGCAGCGGTCGCTGACGTTGCTGGATGACGCGCTGGAACTGTGTTGCGATGTCGCCAAGCTGTCGCTGGGCCGCTCCGCGTTGCTGGATGCGGCGTTTGAACGCGCGACCATATATCGTGCGCGGCTGAAGCGGCTGCGGGACGTGCAGCAACCCGGTTACAGCTACTGGTACGAATGCACCTCGCGTCATTTCGTGCTGGCGCTGACGCCGCTGTCAGTCGCGGACCGTTTCCGGGACGTAATGAAAGAAAAACCGGCCTGCTGGGTATTTACCTCAGCTACGCTGTCGGTAAACGATCAGCTCACACATTTCATTGACCGGCTGGGGCTGGAGCAGGCCCGGACGTTGCTGCTGCCGAGCCCGTTTGATTACGCGCGTCAGGCGTTGTTGTGCGTGCCGCGTTACCTGCCGGAAACCAACCGACCCGGCGCGGCCAGACAACTGGCGCGCATGTTGCGCCCGCTGATTGAGGCCAATCAGGGGCGTTGCTTCATGCTGTGTACCTCGCACCAGATGATGCGCGACCTGGCCGCCGAGTTTCGGGCGTCGCTGACGTTGCCGGTGCTGGTGCAGGGCGAAACCAGCAAGCCGCAGCTGCTGGCGCAGTTTCTGGCGGCAGGCAACGCGTTGCTGGTAGCGACCGGCAGTTTCTGGGAAGGCGTGGATGTGCGGGGCGATGCGCTGTCGTGCGTGATTATCGACAAGCTGCCTTTTACCTCCCCGGACGATCCGTTGCTCAAGGCGCGCATGGAGGATTGCCGGGTGCGCGGCGGCGACCCGTTCGACGAGGTGCAATTGCCCGATGCGGTGATTACGCTAAAGCAGGGCGTCGGCCGATTGATCCGCGACGTGGAAGACCGCGGCGTGCTGGTGATTTGCGACAACCGTCTGGTGACGCGGCCGTATGGCGAAGTGTTTCTCACCAGCCTGCCGCCGGCGCCAAGAACACGGGATTTGCGGCAAGCCATCGATTTTCTGACGCGCAAACCGTGACGGTCACCGGCGCTGGCTGCTATGATGCGCGCCGTTGAAATATTCTCTCCCTGCCTGAGGTTGGCATGTCTACGCGAATTTTAGCGCTTGATACCGCAACGGAAGCCTGTTCCGTTGCACTCTGGAATGACGGTGAAATCCATTCCCTGTTTGAAGTTTGCCCCCGCGAGCATACCCAGCGGGTATTGCCGATGGTCCGGCAATTGCTGGCCGATCACGGCATGACGCTCGGCCAGTTGGATGCGCTGGCATTCGGACGCGGGCCGGGCAGCTTCACCGGCGTGCGTATCGGCATCGGCATCGCGCAAGGGCTGGCGCTGGGCGCGGATTTACCGATGCTCGGCGTGTCGACGCTGGCGACGCTGGCGCAAGGGGCGCACCGCCTGACCGGCGCCAGCCGGGTGCTGACCGCCATTGATGCCCGCATGGGCGAAGTCTACTGGGCAAGCTACCAGCGCGACGAACAAGGCGACTGGCGCGGCGAGGCGAGTGAAGCCGTGCTGGCGCCGGTTCAGGTGCAGTCACTGGCGGCATCGCTGAACGGCGACTGGGCCACCGCGGGAACCGGTTGGCAAACCTATCCGGATTTGATCGGCCATCCCGATATCGTCCTGAATCACACCGATATGCTGTTGCCGCAGGCGCAGGACATGCTGCCGCTGGCGTGGCGGTTATGGACGTCGGATGGTGCGGTGAGCGTGGAACAGGCCGAACCCCGTTATCTGCGCAACGAAGTAGCGTGGAAAAAATTACCCGGCCGCGAATAACAGCAACTTATCGCATCGGCTACAGTCTAAGTCAGGTATCTGTCATAAATTGACGATGGCAAGCGGGATGTATGTGATGACTATCCAATCTTTCGGAAATAGAACGTCGATGCGGCTGCGTCGGACCGGGCTGTGCGGACTGCTGTTGCTGAGTCTGAGCGTGTTGTCTGGCTGCGTTACGTTACCGGATGAAATCCGTGGGACCTCGGCCACGCCGCAGATGGACCTGATTCGGGTGATGAATGCGCCGAATCTGTACGTTGGGCAGGAATCGCGCTTTGGCGGCCGGATTGCGGATATTCGCAACGAGGCCAATCGCACCCGGCTGGAGATTGTCAGCTTGCCGCTGGATGATGCTGGCCGGCCGCGACTGGGCGAGCCGTCTGGCGGTCGTCTGGTCGCCTACGTCAATGGGTTTCTGGAGCCGGTGGATTTCAAAAACCAGCTGATCACCGTGGTAGGGCCAATTAGCGGTACCGAGCAGGGTAAAATCGGTGAACGGCCATATCAGTACGTAGTGATTAACGTGCAGGGCTATAAACGCTGGCGCGTGGTACAGCAGGTGGTGTTGCCGCCGCGAGCCTACGATCCGTGGTGGGATCGCCGCTACCGTCATGTCTGGGGACCCGGTTGGGGCCCGGACTGGAACGACGGGTATGCGCCGGCTCAGGTGGAGTCTGTCGTCACGGAGTAACGATCGTCAGCAATCAGGCGATAGCCTGACAGTGAATAGAGGCGGCCTGGGTCGCCTCGTTTTTTTTTCGGCACTGATAACAAGTTGAAATAAGTGATCATCTTCTCAACCTGAACATTGTGAATTTCACAGTTGTTAATATGAGTTAAAATGTTGTTACAGATCACTCGGGTTGGGATTGATTATGCCACTTAAAAAATATCTCGGGAGTGACGTTTTGGAAAAAATCTGGTTAGCGCGTTATCCGGCGGATGTCCCCGCGGAAATTGACCCGGATCGCTACGCTTCGCTAATCGAGTTGTTTGAACACGCGGTGGCGCGTTATGCCGACCAGCCCGCCTTTATCAATATGGGCGAGGTGATGACCTTCCGTCGGCTGGAGGAGCGCAGCCGCGCTTTTGCCGCTTACCTGCAGCATCAGTTGAAACTGAAAAAGGGCGATCGCGTCGCGTTGATGATGCCGAACCTGTTGCAGTATCCGATCGCGCTATTCGGCGTCCTGCGGGCCGGTCTGGTGGTGGTCAACGTCAATCCGCTGTATACGCCGCGCGAGCTGGAGCACCAGTTGAAAGACTGCGGCGCTTCGGCCATCGTTATCGTCTCCAATTTTGCTCATACGCTGGAAAAGGTGGTGTACAACACCTCGGTGAAACATGTGATCCTGACCCGCATGGGCGATCAACTGGCGCCGGCCAAAGGCACGCTGGTCAACTTCGTGGTCAAGTACATCAAGCGTCTGGTGCCGAAATATCACCTGCCGGACGCCATTTCGTTCCGTCAGGTACTGCAGCAGGGCAAACGGATGCCGTATGTGAAGCCGGAGGTGAACAATCAGGATCTGGCGTTCCTGCAATATACCGGCGGCACCACCGGCGTCGCCAAGGGCGCGATGCTGACTCACCGGAATATGCAGGCCAATCTGATGCAGGCCAGAGCGGCTTATGGCCCGGTATTGCAGGAGGGGCAGGAACTGGTGGTGACGGCGCTGCCGCTCTATCACATTTTTGCGCTGACGGTGAATTGTCTGTTGTTTGTCGAAATCGGTGGAAAAAACCTGCTGATCACCAACCCGCGCGATATTCCCGGCATGATCAAAGAGCTTACGCACTATCCGTTTACCGCCATTACCGGGGTGAATACGCTGTTCAACGCCTTGCTGAATAACGCCGCGTTTAGCCGGCTGGATTTCTCCACGCTGCGGCTGTCGGTAGGCGGTGGCGCATCGGTGCAACAGGTGGTGGCCGAGCGCTGGGAAAAACTGACCGGCATCCATCTGCTGGAAGGCTATGGATTGACGGAAAGTGCGCCGCTGGTGGCGGGGAATCCGTATGATCTGCAACATTACAGCGGCAGCATCGGCTTGCCGGTGCCGTCCACCGATGTGCGTATCGTCAATGATGACGGTCAGGATGTGGCGCCCGGCGAACCCGGCGAATTGTGGGTGCGCGGCCCGCAGGTGATGTCCGGCTACTGGCAGCAGCCTGCCGCGACTCACGACGTGCTGAAAGAGGGCTGGCTGGCGACCGGTGACATTGTCACGGCGAACGAGCAGGGGTTCCTGAAAATCGTCGACCGTAAAAAAGACATGATTCTGGTGTCCGGCTTCAATGTTTATCCCAATGAAATCGAGGAAGTGGTGGCGCGCCATCCGAAGGTATCCGAAGCGGCGGCGATTGGCGTGCCCAGCGAAACGTCGGGCGAAGCGGTCAAAGTTTTCGTGGTGTGCCGCGATCCCTCGCTGACGGTGGAGGAGCTGATCAGTCACTGCCGTCGTAACCTCACCGGGTATAAGGTGCCGCGGCTATTCGAATTCCGCGCCGAGTTACCGAAGTCCAACGTGGGAAAAATTCTCCGGCGTGAGCTGCGTAATGAGCAGTCAGCCGCCTGAAGGTTGCCTGTGGTAGCCATGACGGGTATGGTGGGGGCCTGCCTGCTGAGCACCACAGGACAACATCGCCTTTCGCGTCAAGCCATTACCTGCCCTGATGGAGCGGTCTGACCCGCGTGATGTTGATTGTCCGCCATGAATATGTTCCATGCCCCGGTCGCGGTTGCCGCACCGGGGCGCAACCAAGAGAATACCGTTTTGAATTATCAGTTGATTACTACCGATGAAGGATTATCAGCGGTGTGCGCGCAGGCGTGCGCAGTGCCTGAGGTGGCGCTGGACACCGAGTTTGTCCGTACCCGCACCTATTATCCGCAACTGGGGCTGATTCAGTTGTATGACGGTGACAATCTGTCGCTGATCGACCCGTTGGCGATCGGTGACTGGGCGCCGTTTCGCGCGCTGTTGCAGAACCCGCAGGTGACCAAGTTTCTGCATGCCGGCAGCGAAGACCTGGAGGTGTTTCTGAATGCGTTCGGCTGCCTGCCGTCGCCGTTCATCGATACCCAGATTCTGGCGGCGTTTCTGGGTAAGCCGTTGTCCTATGGTTTTGCCGCGCTGGTGGCGGATTACCGTCAGGTCACGCTGGATAAAAGCGAATCCCGCACCGACTGGCTGGCGCGTCCGCTCAGCGAAAAACAGTGCCAGTACGCCGCGGCGGACGTGTTCTATCTGCTGCCGGTAGCCAGAACGCTGGTGGAGGAAACCCGTACCGCAGGCCGGCTGGAAGCGGCGCTGGACGAGTGCCTGTTACTGTGCCAGCGCCGTCAGGAGGTGCTGGCGCCGGAATTGGCGTATCGGGAGATCGGCAATGCCTGGCAACTGCGCGGCCGTCATCTGGCCTGTTTGCAGAAACTGGCGGCGTGGCGTCTTCGTAAGGCGCGGGAGCGCGACAGCGCGGTCAATTTCATTGTTCGGGAAGAGAACCTGTGGCAAGTGGCCCGTTGTCTGCCCGGTTCGCTTGGCGAGCTGGATTCGCTGGGGTTGAGCGGGCCGGAAATTCGTTATCACGGCAAGACGCTACTGGCGCTGGTGGCGGAAACCGCAGCGCTGAGCGAGGCGGATTATCCGCCGCCGGTGGTCAATCTGATCGACTATCCCGGTTATAAGAAAGCGTTTCGCGACATCAAGGCGCTGGTGCAGCAGTGTGCGGAGCAAAGCGGATTGTCGGCCGAATTGCTGGCATCCCGGCGGCAGATTAACCGATTGCTGAACTGGCACTGGAAACTGACATTGCCGGAGAATGAACCTGAAATGGTAACCGGCTGGCGTGGCCGCCTGTTTGGACCAGGTCTGAAAGATATTCTGGCGCATTACTGATATCGACATGCCGCCCTTGCAGACAAGGGCGGCGGCCGCAACCGTTTCCTGCTGGAGCAGGGGAAACGGTGATTACTTATCGGCGGGCGTCGTGGGCTCGTCGGCTTCCGGCAAGGTGACGTTCAGTTCCAGCACGGAAATGTCGTCGCCTTTCTGTTCCAACTGCACCGTCACCATTTCCGGGTCAATCTGCACGTATTTGCAGATGACTTCCAGAATATCGCGCTTCAACTGCGGCAGGTAATGCGGTTCACTGTCCCCACGGCGTCGCTCCGCGACAATAATCTGTAGCCGTTCCTTGGCGATATTGGCTGTCGTTTTTTTGCGGGACAAAAAGAAATCGAGTAACGCCATGATTTACCCCCCAAAGAGTCGTTTCAGGAAGCTTTTCTTCTCTTCCTCGATAAAACGGTAAGGCCGTTCTTCTCCCAACAGACGATCCACGGTGTCCTCATAGGCTTTGCCCGCGTCGGCGTCTTTGTCCAGAATGACCGGCTCGCCCTGGTTGGACGCACGCAGCACCGACTGATCTTCCGGGATCACGCCGACCAGAGGAATGCGCAGAATTTCCAGCACGTCCTCCATGCTCAGCATGTCGCCGCGGCTGACGCGGCCCGGGTTGTAACGGGTGAGCAGCAAATGCTCTTTGATCGGCTCCTGGCCCTGTTCGGCACGGCGCGACTTGGAGGACAAAATCCCCAGGATTCGGTCGGAGTCGCGTACTGACGACACTTCCGGGTTGGTGGTGATGATGGCTTCATCCGCGAAGTAAAGCGCCATCAACGCACCGGTTTCAATACCGGCGGGGGAATCGCAGATAATGAAGTCGAACTCCATGTCGGCCAGATCCTTGAGTACCTTGTCCACGCCTTCACGGGTCAGGGCTTCTTTATCGCGGGTCTGTGACGCCGGCAGGATATACAGATTTTCGGTACGCTTATCTTTTATCAGCGCCTGATTCAGGGTGGCGTCGTTCTGGATGACATTCACAAAGTCATACACGACCCGGCGCTCACATCCCATGATCAGGTCGAGGTTACGCAGACCGATGTCAAAATCGATGACAACCGTCTTCTTACCTTTTTGGGCTAAACCGGTAGCAATGGCCGCGCTTGAAGTGGTCTTGCCAACGCCCCCTTTACCTGAAGTAACAACAATGATGCGTGCCATAAATAATTCCTTTCAAGGGCCTAGTCTAGAGGTTGTATGGTCAGAACATGGTCGGGCGGACTGAGTTTCAGGCGCGCCGCCTTCCCGAAATAGTTTTCCGGTATCTGATCGCTGAGCCAGTAACGCCCGGCGATCGACACCAACTCGGCGGCCAGATGGGTGCAGAAGATCTGGCTGCTGACATCGCCAGAAACCCCCGCCAGCGCACGGCCGCGCATCATGCCGTAAATATGGATATTGCCATCGGCAATGACCTCGGCACCGGCGCTAACATGGCTGGTAACGATAAGGTCACAGTCGCGGGCGTAAATTTGCTGTCCGGAACGAACGGGGGTATTGACCACCCGGGTTTTAACCGGCACGGCGACCGGCGCCGGCGGTTGAGTCGCCCGGCGTTCCTTGCCTTCGCGCAACAGCGGGAGCCCCGCTTTGGCGATAGATAGCCTGAGTTGCTCATCATCGCACCCGCTTACCCCCACGACCCGCAGACCGGCGGCGGTAATCGCCTGCTGGAGCTTAATCCAGTCAGCGTCAACGGGCAGCGCCGAGACATTGACGACTACCGGCGCGTTTTTAAGAAACGCCGGCGCCTGTTCGATTTTTTCCTGCAGGGCCTGGTGAATAATATCGGGCTGCGCATCATGCAGATGAACAACGGATAAGGTAAAGTTGCTGCCTTTCAACTCAATTGGCGTTTGTGACATCTGTCCTGACTCAGTTTCAGCATCTTTAAATCCCCAGAGTAGCATTTAAGGCATGATATTCCAGAGCGCTTCAAGCATGTTATAGTCACATGAAAATACAGGCAAGACACCATTCCCCTAGTTCAGAGTAAAAAACATGTATTGTGTGATCTACAGAAGTTCCAAACGCGATCAAACATATCTCTATGTCGAAAAAAAAGACGATTTTTCCCGCGTGCCTGACGAACTGATGAAAAGTTTCGGCCTGCCGCATCTGGTGATGTTATTACCGCTTGATGGCAGGAAAAAACTGGCGTCAGCGGATATTGATAAAGTAAAACAGATGCTTATTGAACAGGGTTTTTATCTGCAACTGCCGCCGCCGCCGGAAAATCTATTGGATGAACTGCAGGCAAGTGTAAAAAAATAATACCCGAATTATTTTTCAGATAATGTTCGCTGCCGCGACGGGAATTGGCCGCTGTTTTTTAATACAGGGGTGTCAGAAATAAACCGGGCAATGGTTTAATCCTGTTCATGCTATTTTCCCAATACTGATTTATATACAGGTATATTCGTCGCAGCGATTAAATAAACGAATTTTCATCCACCCCGCGTAATTCCTTTCTTCGGCCGGCGTATTGATAGCGGTCGCAAAAGGTAGCACGGGGGTTATGATAAATTTCGGATACCGTTGTTCATCAATCGCGCTTACTTTTTTGATAGCGATGCCGGTATGATGGGCAAGCCGAGTCTGTCATGACAGGCTGGCGCCATCCGCTAACAGAAGGTCAGGAGAGGGTACATGTATCAACACAGAGACTGGCAGGGCGCATTACTGGATTTTCCGGTTAACAAAGTGGTATGCGTCGGCAGCAACTATTCCGAGCACATTCGTGAAATGGGCAGCGCCAAATCGGCGGAACCGGTTCTGTTCATCAAGCCAGAAACCGCGTTGTGCGATTTGCGTCAGCCGGTGGCGATTCCTAAAGAGCTGGGTTCGGTACACCACGAGGTTGAACTGGCGGTGTTGATCGGCACGCCGCTCAAACAGGCTAATGAAGAACGGGTTGCCAGAGCGATTGCCGGTTACGGCGTAGCGCTGGATCTGACGCTGCGTGATTTGCAGGCCGGGTTCAAGAAAGCCGGGCAACCGTGGGAAAAAGCCAAAGGGTTCGATGGTTCCTGTCCGGTATCCGGGTTTATCCCGGTGGCGGAATTTGGCGATCCGCAGCAGGCGGAACTGGGCATTAGCATCAATGGCGAAGTGCGTCAGCAGGGGAATACGCGTGACATGATCACGCCGATTCTGCCGCTGATCGCTTACATGAGCCGCTTTTTCACCCTGCGCGCCGGCGACATCATCCTGACCGGTACGCCGCAAGGGGTGGGGCCGCTGCAGCCGGGCGATGCATTAACCATCACGCTCAACGAGCGCACGCTGACAACCCACGTTATCTGAGTATTCTGTCACCGCTCGCGGCGTTGCCGCGGGTGGTATCCCGCCGCATCCCCCTTTACAATACACAGTCAGATACAATACACAGTCAGACGCCCTGTTTATCATCATCGGAATTGCAGTTATGACTCAAAAACCCTTTTGGGAAACCCAAACCCTGGAGCAAATGTCGGACGACGAGTGGGAAGCGCTTTGTGACGGCTGCGGGCGTTGCTGTTTGCACAAGCTGATCGATGAGGACACGGACGAACTCTATTTCACCAATGTGGCCTGTAATCAGCTGAATATTAAAAGCTGCCAGTGCCGTAATTATGCGCGCCGGTTTGAATACGAGCCGGATTGCATCAAGCTGACGCGGGAAAACCTGTTGTCGTTCGACTGGTTGCCCGAAACCTGCGCTTACCGGTTGATACACGAAGGGAAAGGGCTGCAACCGTGGCATCCGTTGCTGTCTGGCTCGAAAGCGGCGATGCATCAGCAAAGGATCTCGGTGCGCAACATCGCCGTGCGTGAAAGTGATGTGATGGATTGGCAGGACCACATCCTGAACAAGCCGGAGTGGGCCAGATAATTCGTTGTTTATCGCCGCTCTGGCGACGGCTGATTTGCTCGACTCTGCTGCTTTTGACGGGGGAGGATAACAGCCAAAACCGGGCCGGCGATAGCCTGACCCGGTTCAGGACGCTTTTACCGACCGAACAGGTCGCGGCGTTTGGGGCGGAAAGGTTGGGCGATCAGCACCAGTACGGCGACCAGCAGGTAGGCGCCGAAAATCACGATCATCCACTGCGGCATTTCCAGATTCAGGAAACTCCACTGGCGCTCGGCGCAGTCGCCGGTGGCGGTGAAAATCGCCGGCAGCCATTTATCCAGCGGCAACCAGGACGGGAAACTGACAAAAAAGTCGCAGGTGACGAACGGCGACGGGTGCAACTGAATATTGGTGTGTTTGATGGCCAGCGACAGTCCTTCCCAGGCACTGTAAATCCATAACCCGATTGCCGGATAGCGCAGCAGCGTACCGGGGGCAACGGCGCCCACCAGACCGGCGGCCATCACGCCGTAGAGCGCGGCGCGCTGATAGATGCACAGTACGCAGGGCTTAAGCATCATCACGTACTGGAAGTAGAGGGCAATCAGTTCAAAAGCCAGTGCCGTGAACGCCATCAAAAGCCAGGCGCCCCGACCGCGGGAGCAACGGTTCAAAAATCGCAACATAAAAAATATTCCATGCTAAAAACGATAGTATGGGCAGTGATAACCGTGCTCGCTGCCCTCATTGAATCTCTGATCCGGATGAACTGACGTTTCTTGCGGCGGCGCCAGTGACGCCTGTACCGCTCGGAATCTGCATCAGTGCCTGAGGAGATTCTGCTGTGCCAACAAATACTCTGCTGTTTTTAACGCTTTCTATGAGGGATCGCCAGTTTCATGGCGAAATCCGCCCCTTACTATACACGATTTATGCTGGTGCATGACGGTATTGATCAATGAAGTGTCCGCATCATCTTCTGAGAGCACAACACGATGATAAATAGCGGAAAAGCTAAATAGGGTACGGAGAAATGATCGATACGGCGGCAGGGCAGAGGAAAAAGTGAAAATAAAACCCCACGCGCCCAAAAATCGGCACCCGCTTGAGGTGGTGCGGATATCCAGCAGCCTGCGGTAAGTACAAGCAGCAATAGCTGTTTGATAAACGCAATTCCCGTTATCATTGGAAACCGGCAATGACAAAACTTTTATATTATTGGCAACGTCATGCCATACTTGATCTGGACTGATCAAGCCAGTGAAAATAGCCTCCGGCGCCAGCAGATCCGCCGGGTTACGACAGGCCGTATTTCAGGGCATGCCCAGAATGAAAATAAACCCGACGACCGGCCGACGGCAAATGCGTTAACCGAAAGAACAGCAGGTGATTGATAATTAGAAATAATAGAATGGCTGGCTTGTACCCGTTCGGAATGTTGCCAGGAACGTTTTTCAGAAGAATGCGGTTGAAGTGGCGGATCCCGCACCGTTGGCTTTCTTCTTTAACGTTAATTTAATTTAACAATCGATGTGTGTTTAAAGAAAATTACCGTAAAGCGGGGCATATTCGCGTTTGTCTGGCAGGAATTGTCTTTAGTCACAGTTTTTATATCGAATTAAGATTTTCAGGTCCTGCTATGCTATGTGATGTAGGGTTCGTTTGGTATGATGATGTTGACTTTCACTAGTAAACATCGCTACGGAATATAAACTTATGGTTATAAAGGCGCAAAGTCCGGCGGGATTCGCGGAAGAGTACATTATTGAAAGTATATGGAATAATCGTTTTCCCCCGGGATCCATTCTGCCTGCGGAACGGGAGTTGTCCGAGTTGATCGGGGTCACGCGCACTACGTTGCGCGAGGTGCTACAGCGCCTGTCCCGTGATGGGTGGCTAACGATTCAGCACGGTAAACCTACCAAAATCAACAACTTTTGGGAAACTTCAGGGCTGAATATTCTTGAAACGCTGGCCCGGCTGGATCACGACAGCGTTCCTCAATTGATTGACAACCTACTGGCGGTGCGCACCAATATCGCCGGGATTTTCATTCGCACCGCGATTCGTCTGCACCCGGCTAAATCGGTCGAAATACTTAAGCTGACTGAATCAGTTAAGGACACATCGGATGCCTACGCCGAACTGGATTACAACGTGTTCCGCGGATTGGCGTTCGCCTCCGGCAACCCGATTTACGGCCTGATTATCAACGGGTTGAAAGGGCTGTATATCCGCGTTGGACGCTACTATTTCTCCAATACGGAAGCTCGCAAAACCGCACTGGCGTTCTATCGCCGTCTGGAGTCGCTGAGCCGTGACGGGCTGTATGAGCAGGTTCCCGATGTGATCCGCCAATACGGCAAAGAGAGCGGAGCGCTGTGGCACAGCATGCAGAACACCATTCCGCGTGATCTGGCCGAAGGCCGCGGTTAGCTGATAAAAAGCCCGGTTTATGAAAAACCGGGTTGTAAAAAACGGGTAGCCATCTCAGCTACCCGTTTTTGTTGCTGGCGATCCGCCAGGGCGTCACAGGGCGGCGTTGCGTGGCGGGCAGCGATCAATCAGTTCGACGCTGCCGTCCTCATTCATTTGCTCCAGCGTTACCTCAAATCCCCATAAACGGTACACATGTTTCATCACCTCATGGCTGCTTTTGTCCAGCGGTGCGCGATTCTGCGGCACATAACGCAAGGTCAGCGAGCGATTGCCGCGTAAATCCACGTTCCAGACCTGAATATTGGGTTCGATGTTGCTCAGGTTGTACTGGGAAGACAGTTCCTGACGGATCTTCCGGTAGCCTTTTTCATCGTGGATGGCGGCGATCTCCAGATAATTATTGCGGTCGTCATCCAGTACGGTAAACAGACGGAAATCGCGCATCACTTTGGGCGAGAGGAACTGGCTGATGAAACTCTCATCCTTAAAGTTCTGCATCGCGAAGTGCAGGGTATCCAGCCAGTCTTTGCCCGCGATGTCCGGGAACCAGTAACGGTCTTCTTCCGTCGGCTCCTGACAGATACGCTTGATGTCCTGAAACATGGCGAAGCCGAGCGCATACGGGTTGATGCCACTATAGTAAGGGCTGTTGTACGGCGGCTGGTAGACCACGTTGGTGTGGCTGTGGAGAAACTCCAGCATAAAGCGGTCGGACAATTTGCCCTCGTCATACAGATGATTGAGGATGCTGTAGTGCCAGAACGTGGCCCAACCTTCATTCATCACCTGCGTCTGTTTTTGCGGGTAAAAATACTGGCTGATCTTACGCACGATACGCAGGATTTCGCGCTGCCAGGGTTCCAGCAACGGGGCATTTTTCTCCATGAAATAGAGCAGGTTTTCCTGTGGCTCATTCGGGAAACGACGGGCTTTTTCCGGCGATGTTTCCTGTTCGCGGCGGGGAAGCGTACGCCAGAGTTCGTTTACCTGGCTTTGCAGATAGGCTTCGCGGCTTTTTTGACGTAGTTTTTCCTCTTCCAGCGAGATTTTCTGCGGTCGTTTGTAGCGATCCACGCCGTAATTCATCAAGGCGTGGCAGGAGTCGAGCAACTTCTCCACCTCGTCAACGCCGTGGCGCTCTTCGCATTGGGCGATGTACTGACGGGCAAACAGCAGATAATCGACGATTGAGCTGGCGTCGGTCCAACTGCGAAACAGGTAGTTGCCCTTGAAAAACGAGTTGTGGCCGTAACAGGCATGAGCCATCACCAGCGCCTGCATCGGCATGGTGTTCTCTTCCATCAGGTAGGCGATGCAGGGATTGGAGTTGATGACGATTTCGTAGGCCAGTCCCTGCTGACCGTGCTTGTAACGTTGCTCGGTTTCGATGAATTTCTTGCCGAACGACCAGTGGGCATAGTTGATGGGCATCCCGATGCTGGAATAGGCGTCCATCATCTGCTCGGAGGTGATCACCTCGATTTGGTGGGGATAGGTATCCAGACGGTACAGTTTGGCTACCCGGTCAATTTCATCCAGATAGACCTGCAGCAAATCGAATGTCCAGTCAGGTCCGTCACTCAGACGTTGTGGGCTCGTTACCCGCTCATCAGTCGATATAACCATCAGCGCACCCCTCACTATAACTGCCGCCACCTCATTGCGCCGGCATACTTAATCGTAGCTTACTTTGGGAAAAGTGATGTGAAATCGGTAGCTTGGATGAAGCCTTCGGGTGAAAAAACGGATGGCATGCTGCCAGCGCTACGCCTGATTGGCTGCACGTCGCCAATGTTTATCCTACGTTGCCGTGTTCACTCTCTCATAATAAATAAAAGCTATATCTGCAACAGATGACAATTAACGGCCAAATGCTAAAGTAGACTTTTATTTTGGTGTTTACGGCGTTAAGCAGCATATTCCGCGGGATTAGCGGAGGAAGTGGGGAGAACGGTAATAATGAAGGTGGTTGTTTTAGGGAGTGGTGTTATTGGCGTCAGCACAGCCTGGTATCTGGCGCAATCAGGACATGACGTCACCGTTATTGACCGGCAGGCTGAACCCGCGCTGGAAACCAGCGCCGCCAACGCCGGTCAGATTTCCCCGGGCTATTCTGCGCCCTGGGCCGCGCCGGGTATTCCGCTCAAGGCGGTTAAGTGGTTGTTTCAGCGGCATGCGCCACTGGCGATTCGCCCGGACTTTACCGCCACGCAACTGCGCTGGATGTGGCAGATGCTGCTGAATTGCGACAGCGCGCATTATCGCGTCAATAAAGCCCGCATGGTCAGACTGGCTGAATACAGCCGCGATTGCCTGCAGGCGCTGCGCGCCAAAACCGGTATTGCCTATGAAGGGCGTCAGGGCGGCACGTTACAACTGTTTCGTACCCCGCAGCAGTATGAAAACGCTTACCGTGATATCGCGGTGCTGAAAGAAGCCGGCGTACCTTATGAACTGCTGGAGGCCGATCAACTGGCCACGGTCGAACCGGCGCTGGCTGGCGTGCGTCATAAACTGTCCGGCGGGTTGCGCCTGCCGCACGATGAAACCGGCGATTGCCAGCTGTTTACCCGGCAACTGGCGACGATGGCGGCGGAGGCGGGCGTCACGTTCCGTTTCGACAGCGTGGTGCAGCAGCTCGACGTAGACGGTCAGCGGGTCAGCGCGGTGTATTGCAACGGCGAAAAGATCACGGCTGACGCGTATGTCATGGCGTGCGGCTCTTATTCCCGCGGTCTGCTGGAAAAATGGTTCGACATCCCGGTCTATCCGCTGAAGGGCTATTCGCTGACCATTCCGCTGTCCAGCGAGGAGGGAGCGCCAGTTTCCACCGTATTGGATGAAACCTATAAGATCGCTATTACCCGCTTTGACCAGCGCATCCGTGTCGGCGGGATGGCGGAGATCGCCGGATTTGATCTTTCGCTGAATCAGAAACGCCGTGAAACGCTGGAGATGGTGGTGCGCGACCTGTACCCGGACTGCGGACCGGTGGAGCAGGCGACTTTCTGGACCGGATTACGGCCAATGACGCCGGATGGCACGCCGCTGGTCGGGCGCTCGCCGTTACACAATCTTTATCTGAACACCGGGCACGGTACATTGGGCTGGACTATGGGATGCGGTTCCGGTCAATTGCTGGCCGATATCATTTCCGGCAACACGCCGGCAATTGAATACGACGATCTCTCCTTCTCCCGTTATGCCTAGTCTGTAATTCCGATCGTTAGCTAACCGCCCGATTGGGGCGGTTAGGCTTATAAGTAAACCCTGTTAAAAAACCGTGAAACATAATGGGTGGAAACAACACGCCCCCGTTATCCGGTTGTCATTCAAACTTCCGTCTGGTTCTCACTCGCTTACTTTTTCATGAATAAATAATCCATCAGTTTATTCCCGGAGATGGAAAAAAGAAGCGGAATTGAAAAAATATGATTAATATCAGTTTGTTGGGTTATTCCTTTTCGGCATATTAATTGAAATTTTTTTGTAAATTTTTGTATTGTTTTTGAAAAGATGACGAATTAATATGTCGCCGATTATTACTGCATGGATGTGGTCTGCGTAACAGGACGTTGGCGGTTCCCGCTGTCATTCTTCTTTGCCTCTCCCTTCCAGCTTTTTCCTCGCCGTCGGCCCCGACGGAAATACACAGCAGCCGATATCGCGGCAGCGTTTTGGCGCAAAAAATAAAAAACGGTACAGGTCTGTTCAACCGCGTTCGTTCCACACGATCTGAATGGGTTATGCAGGTGTGCCGTTAGGTTACTGGTTTGCCTTGTGCATTATTATTCAGGAGTTCAGGGATGAAAGCGGTGAAGACGTCGCAGCGGGTGCTGGTATGGGTGCTGGTGTGGCTGACGGGGCTGCAGCCGGTGCTGCCGGCGCTGGCGGCGGGGGTGACGGTGGCGTCGGGGAGCACGGCGCTGGAGGCGGCGGGCAACGGGGTGCCGGTGGTGAACATCGCCGCGCCGGATGCCGCGGGGCTGTCGCACAACCGCTACCACGACTTCAACGTTGACAGCCGCGGGCTCATCCTCAACAACGGCACGGCCCAGCTCAATCCGAGCCAGCTGGGCGGGCTGATACAGACCAACCCCAACCTGCAGGGCCGGGCGGCCGCGGCCATCCTCAACGAGGTGGTGTCGCCGAACCGCAGCCGGCTGGCGGGCTACCTGGAGGTGGCCGGTCAGGCGGCGAACGTGGTGGTGGCGAACCCGTACGGCATCACCTGCAGCGGCTGCGGCTTTCTCAACACCCCGCGCATTACCCTGACCACCGGCACCCCGCAGTTCGACGCGGCGGGGCAACTGAGCGGGCTGGACGTGCGCGGCGGGGACATACTGATAGACGGGGCGGGGCTGGACGCGAGCGGGAGCGACTACTTTGCGCTGATAGCGCGCACGGCGAGCCTGCAGGCGGGGCTGACCGCGCGCGACGCCCGGGTGGTGCTGGGGGCGAACCGGGTGGGCATGGACGGCGGGGTGACGGCGCAGACGGGGGACGGGCCGTCGCCGGCGCTGGCGCTGGACACCGGGGCGCTGGGGGGCATGTACGCCCACCGCATCAGTCTGGTGTCGACGGAGCAGGGGGTGGGGGTGAACACCGCCGGGCTGAGCGCGCGGCAGGGGGACATCCGGCTGGCGGCGAACGGGCGGCTGCAGGTGGGCAGCGCGATAGCGCAGGGCGACCTGACGGCGCAGGGGGCGACGCTGGCGCTGCAGGACCAACAGCAGGCGCAGGGGGCGATTGCGCTGAGCGGGACGCAGGGCATCACGCTGACGGGGAGCCAGACGCGGGCGGGCCGGGACCTGACGCTGGCGAGCGACGGGCGCATTGCGGCGGACGGCGGGCGGCTGAGCGCCGGGGTGGGCGACGACGGGGCGGTGCAGCCGGGGTACGGGCTGACGCTGAGCGGGTCGGCGCTGGCGCTGGGTCAGGCGCAACTGGCGGGCGACCGGGTAAGCCTGACGGCGTCGGGGGCGGTGAGCCAGGCGGCGGGCGGGGCGTGGCAGGCGGGCCGCGCGCTGACGGTGAGCGGCGGGGCGCTGACGCTGGACGGGGACGCCGGGGCGCCGACGGTGACGGTGAGCGGCGGCGACGTACGCGGCGCGGGCCGCTGGCAGGCGACGGGCGAGCTGACGCTGGACGGCGCGGGGGAGATGCAGTGGGACGGGGCGCTGCTGGCGGGGAGCGGGCTGACGGTGAGCGCGGGGTCGCTGAGCAGCCGGGGCACGCTGGCGGGCGGGACGGTGAGGCTGACGACGCCGGTGCTGGACAACCGGGGCACGGTGAGCGGGCGGCAGGTGACGGTGCAGACGCCGCAGCTGAGCAACCGCGGGACGCTGTCGGCGGACGAGACGCTGGCGGTGCAGGCGGCGGCGCGGCTGGACAACGGCGGGTCGCTGCTGGCCGGACGCGGGCTGACGATACAGGCGGGCGAGACGGCCAACCGGGGTACGGTGTCGGGCGGCACGGTGACGGTGACGGGGGACGGGCTGACCAACAGCGGCGCGCTGCAGGGGCGGGAGGCGGTGAGCCTCAATACCGTCGGGTGGCTGAGCCAGACGACGACGGGGTCGCTGGTAAGCGGCGGCGGGATGACGCTCTCAACGGGCGACATGGACACGGCCGGCCAGCTGACGGCGCAGGGGCTGTCGCTGAGCGCCGGGCAGTGGCGCAACAGCGGGGTGGTGAGCCTGGACGGCACGCTGACGGCGATGCTGGACGGGCTGACCAACAGCGGCACGCTTGCGGCCAACGGCGACACCCGGCTGACGCTGGGTACGCTGGATAACCGGGGCGTGCTGTCGGTGCGCGGGGCGCTGACGGTCAGCGGGGCCGACCTGTACAACGCCGGACAGTTGTCCTCACAGGGGGCGCTGACGCTGAGCGGCAATTACGACGGCGCGGGCAGCCTGAGCAGCGGCGCGGCGCTGCGCCTGCGCGGAACCACCCTCACCAACGACGGCGGCAACTGGCAGGGCAAGACGATAGCGGTCACCGGGCAGCAGATGGACAACCGGGGCACGCTGAGCGGCGGTCGCGTCACGCTTGAAGGCGGGCCACTGACCAACAGCGGTACCGTCACCGGGGTGGAGGCACTGACGGTGACCCTGCCCGGCGCGCTGAGCAACCGCGGGCGGCTGGAAGGGCAGACGCTGAGCGTGACGGCAGACCAGCTTGACAACAGCGGCACCCTGCTGGGGGTGGACGCGCTGAC
Organism: Dickeya sp. Secpp 1600; assembly: GCF_003049805.1. Lineage (NCBI taxonomy): Bacteria > Pseudomonadati > Pseudomonadota > Gammaproteobacteria > Enterobacterales > Pectobacteriaceae > Dickeya > Dickeya sp. Secpp 1600. Next base: position 2,650,692 of record NZ_CP023484.1, on the reverse strand, counting down.
GCTGGCGATTACCGGCACGGCACGCAACCGGGCGGACGGCCAGTGGCTGAGCAACGGCGCGGGCCGGCTGACGGCGGGCGCGCTGGACAACCAGGGCCAGTGGCAGTCCGGCGCGATTGCCGCCACGGCGGATACGGTCCGCAACGCCGGGCAGTTGCTGGGGCTGTCGGCGCTGACGCTGACGACAACCGGCGCGCTGACCAACAGCGGGACCGGTCAACTGCTGACGCAGGGGGCGGCGGTGCTGAATGCGGCGGCGGCGGAGAACGACGGCGGGTGGCAGAGCGGCAGCCTGCTGCTGACGGTGGCCAGCCTGCGCAACGGCGGGCAGATACAGAGCGACGGCACGCTGACGGCGACGCTGGACGGGCTGACCAACAGCGGCACGCTTGCCGCCAACGGCGACACCCGGCTGACGCTGGGCCAGCTGACCAACAGCGGCGGGGTATCGGTGCGCGGGGCGCTGACGGTGGATGGCCGTGCGCTGCACAACGGCGGGCAGCTGGCCTCACAGGGGGCGCTGACGCTGAGCGGCAATTACGACGGCGCGGGCAGCCTGAGCAGTGAGGGCGCACTGAGCCTGCGCGGCAACACCCTCACCAACGACGGCGGCAACTGGCAGGGCAGGACGATAGCGGTCACCGGGCAGCAGATGGACAACCGGGGCACGCTGAGCGGCGGTCGCGTCACCCTTGAAGGCGGGCCACTGACCAACAGCGGCACGGTCACCGGGGTGGAGGCACTGACGGTGACCCTGCCCGGCGCGCTGAGCAACCGCGGGCGGCTGGAAGGGCAGACGCTGAGCGTGACGGCAGACCAGCTTGACAACAGCGGCACCCTGCTGGGGGTGGACGCGCTGACGCTGGCGATTACCGGCACGGCACGCAACCGGGCGGACGGCCAGTGGCTGAGCAACGGCGCGGGCCGGCTGACGGCGGGCGCGCTGGACAACCAGGGCCAGTGGCAGTCCGGCGCGATTGCCGCCACGGCGGATACGGTCCGCAACGCCGGGCAGTTGCTGGGGCTGTCGGCGCTGACGCTGACGACAACCGGCGCGCTGACCAACAGCGGGACCGGCACACTGCTGACGCAGGGGGCGGCGGTGCTGAACGCCGCGGCGGCGGAGAACGACGGCGCGTGGCAGGCCGCCAGCCTGACGCTGACGGCGGACAGCCTGCGCAACGGCGGGCGTATCGCCGGCGATGGCGGGCTGCATATCACGCTGCCGGTCGGGGACGACGACCCGCGGCGCACCCCGCGGCGGGCGGTGCGGCAGCTGGCGCAGGATGTGCAGGCGGTCAGCCTGCCGGCGGGCAGCCTGAGCAACACCGGCACGCTGGTCAGCGGCGGCGACAGCCGGCTAACCGGTCGTCGGCTGGATAACCAGGGCACACTGTCGAGCGGCGGTACACTGTGGCTGACGGCCGGCGACACCACCAACGGCGGCCGACTGGAAAGCCGCACCCTGCAACTGGTCGGCAACCAACTGAGCAATGGCGGCACGCTGCTGGCCGAGCAGGGCGGCGTGCTGAACCTGACCGGTGCGCTGACGGTGGGCGAACCGGGCCGGTTGCTGAGCAACGGCGACTGGCAGGTGCAGGCCGGCGCGGTGACCAGCCAGGGGGGCTGGCAGGGGCGTAACCTGCTGCTGACGGCGGATTCGCTCACCAACGGCGGCACGCTGCTGGCGGCGAACGACGTCACGCTGACCCTGACGCAGGGCTACAACGGTGGGGCGGGCAGCCGGGTCGTGGGCAATGGGGCGGTGACGGTGACGGCGGACACGGTCACGCAACTGGGCGAGCTGGGCGGTGAGCGGCTGCAACTGACCACCGGCACGCTGACCAACGGCGGGCGGCTGGTGGGGCTGTCGCAACTGGACGTGACCAGCCGGGGACAGCTGACCAACACCGCCGGCGGGGCGCTGCTGGGCAACGGTACCGCCACCGTGACGGCGGCGGGCCTCGACAACGCGGGGACCCTGCAGGGGGACGCGCTGACGCTGCAGGCGGGGACGGTGGACAACGCCGGCCGGGTGCAGGGCACGTCGGCGCTGACGCTGAGCGGGGTGTCGCGCTATACCGGCGGGGCCGGCAGTCAGCTGCTGAGCGGCGGCACGGCGGCGCTGGCCATCGACAACGCCGACAACGCCGGGCGGTGGCAGGCGGATGAACTGCGCGTTACCGGCGCGACGCTGACCAACGGCGGCACGCTGACCGGCCTGAACGGCCTGTCTCTTGACACCGCCAGCCTGACCAATACCGGGCAACTGACCACCCAGGGGCTGGCGACACTGCGCGGGCAGCAGTTCGACAACGGCGGCACGCTGACCGCGCTGGGCGGTTTTGACGCCCGCTACGGTGACCGTGTCACCAATCGCGCCGGCAGCCAGTTACTGAGCGGCGGCACCGGCCGCCTGACCACCGGCACGCTGCTCAATCAGGGGCTGTGGCAGTCGGACCGGCTGACGCTGGAGGCGGCGACGCTGGACAACCGGGGCACGCTGCTGGGGGTCACCGACGGCGTGATACAGCTCACCGGCGCCTATCAGGGCGGGGCGGCCAGCCGGCTGCTGGGCAACGGGGCGTTCAGCCTGACGGCGGCGACGCTGGACAACGCCGGGCAGATGCAGGCGCAGGACGTGACGCTGCGGGCGGCCCGCCTGCGCAATCAGGGCAGCATCAGCGGCGCCGGTCAACTGACGGCGACGCTGGATGACCTGCTGGAGAACACCGCCGGGGCGACGCTGCTCGGCGGGGCGGTGTCGCTGAGCGGGGCGTCGGTCAGCAATGCCGGGCAGATACAGGGGCGCGGCGGGCTGACGGTACAGAGTGGCGGCGTGCTGGACAACCTGGGCGGCGGGCAGCTGCTGTCGGGCGGGACGCTGACGCTGAACGCCGCGCAGCTGAACAACGCGGGCTGGGCGCAGGGCACGGAGCTGCTGCTGAGCACCGCGCAGCTGGACAACGGCGGCACGCTGCAGGCGCAGAACGGGCTGACGCTGCACCTGCCGCAGTGGACCAACCGCGGGACGGTGCAGGCGGGACTGTTGGACATCACCACCGACGGGGCGCTGGAGAACCGGGGTACGCTGCTGGGGCTGACGCGGCTGGCGCTGCAGGCGGCGAGCCTGACCAACGCGGACGGGGCGCGGCTGTACAGCGCGGGCGGGCTGCAGCTGCGTACCGGGCAGCTGACGCAGAACGGTCAGCTGGCGGCGCTGGGCGACCTGCGGGCGGACCTCGGCAACCCGTTCACCCTGACGCGCACGCTGGCGGCGGGGGGACAGCTGACGCTGAACGTGACGGGCGACCTGGTGCAGGGGGGGACGCTGCAGGGGAACGGGGTGACGGTGAGCAGCACCGGCACGCTGACGCAGCAGGGGCGCATCGTGGCGGGCAGTGGCAACAGCACGCTGTCGGCGGCGGCCATCAGCCAGACCGAGAGCGGCACTGTCCAGGGGGGCGGGCCGCTGAGCCTGCTGGCGAGCGGCGATATCACCAACCGGGGATTTATCGGCACGGCGGGCGACCTGCTGGTGCAGGCGGGGGGGATGATAGACAACAGCAGCCTGCTGTACGGCGGGGGCAATCTGCAGCTGCTGTCGGCCGCGCTGGTGAACCGGTACGGGAACATCCTGGCGGGGAACAGCCTGTGGATACAGCGTGACGCGGCAGGCAATGCGAGCGACAGCGTGCTGAACAGTTCGGGGACTATCGAGACGCAGCGGGGGGATATCCGCATCAATACCGGGACGCTGACCAACCAGCGGGAAGGGCTGACGGTGACGGAGAGCAGCAGCACGGCGGCGGACATGCCGGACTGGGCGGGGGGGACTACGGCACAGATCCCGGTGAGCTGGTTTAAAGACGGGGATTTGGGTTATACCAGTACTCAAATTTGCAGCTACCATGGGGGAGATTTTGGAGGGGATATTTGTGGCCCATCTAAATATTATGTTGTTCCCTATAATGTGGCTGATATTCAAAGAGTGGCTGTATATTCAAATGAGATAAAAGTTGTAAGCCAAAATGAGCCGGGGAGAATTTATTCCGGGAATGATATCATTTCTAATGCACAGAGTTTCATTAATAGTGCATCTAGTCTGTCGGCTAAAAATAATATTTTTTTGTCAGGGGGTAGCTTAAATAACACTTCTTATCAGGATGGGTATTACAAAAGAACATTAAAATATGTTTATAAAGCCAATTATCTTGATTTTGACCATGGGCTAGAATATAGAACTGTAGGTTTTGTTACAGCGCTTCCATCATCATATAGAATTAGGCCAAGTGAAGGGATTGAAATTCCTAATAATTTTTTACAAAACAAATTCATTCCCTATGAGCTTGAAGGGGAGCCTTTAGTTGATTTTGTAAGTGGCCAGTCCTACGCCGCCACCATTCAGGCGGGCGGCGCAATAACCGCTAATTTCACCCAGAATATCAGCAACACCAGCCTGCAGCCGGGCAGCGGCGGCTTTATGCCGTCGATTGCCACGCCCACACTCAGTGGCGTGAATGCGCCGACCCCGGTGGGGGCGCAGGCCGACCGCGGGCTGGGTGGGGCGTCGGGTAACGTCACGACTACCGCCCTGAGCGGCGCCGGCAGCGTGGCGCTGGCCGGGCAGGCGGGCAGCCTGAATGCCGGTTACGGCACGGTCACCCGCGATACCCCCACGTCCTCCGGCAGTCCGCTGACCCCGGTGGGTATCGGCTCCGGGCTGAGCGCCGCCGCCGGCGTGCCGGTGGCCGGGGCCAGCCTGACGCCGCTGGCGCCGTCCTCATTAAGCCCGCTGTCGCCGGGCGACCTGCAGGCGGCGCTGGCTCAGGGGCTGCAGCAGCTGGGCAGCCCGTCGCTGACCGACTACCCGCTGCCCACCAGCCAGAACGGGCTGTTCGTGGCGGATACCGCTAGCGACAGCCGCTACCTGATACGCACCAACCCGACGCTGAGCCGGCTCGGCCAGGTGGACAACGGCCTGTTCGGCGACCTGCGCGGCCTGCTGGGCCAGACGCCGGGCACCACGGTGCCGGTGGAGCGCAGCCCGACGCTGACCGACCCGACGCAGGTGCTGGGGTCGTCCTACCTGCTGGGCAAACTGAATCTGGACGCGGAGCACGACTACCGTTTTCTGGGCGACGCGGCGTTCGACACCCGTTATATCAGCAACGCGGTGCTGAGCCAGACCGGGCAGCGCTACCTGAACGGGGTGGGCTCGGAGCTGGCGCAGATGCAGCAGCTGATGGACAACGCGGCGGCGGAGAAAAGCCGGCTGAACCTGCAGCTGGGGGTGAGCCTGACGCCGGAGCAGGTGGCGGGGCTGAGCCACAGCCTGGTGTGGTGGGAGAACATCACGGTGGGCGGACAGACGGTGCTGGCGCCGAAGCTGTATCTGGCGCAGGCGGATAAAACCAACCTGCAGGGCAGCCGCATCGTGGCCAACAGCGTCAGCCTGAATGCGGGCGGGGATATCGATAACCGGGGCAGCACGGTGACGGCGGTGGAGGCGCTCAACATCGCCGGCGGCGGCACCCTGAGCAACCGTGAAGGCGGGCTGCTGAGCGCCGGCGGCGCGCTGAATCTGGTGGCGCTGGGCAATCTGACCAACAGCAGCGCGACGATACAGGGCAACCGGGTGACGCTGGCGAGCGTCAACGGTGACATCACCAATACCACCACCAGTAACCAGTGGCAGACGGCGGCGAAGGACGGCCGGGGAAGCGGGTCGCTGACGCGCACCGATATCGGCCAGGCCGGGCTGATAACGGCGCAAAACGGGCTGACGCTGCAGGCGGGGCACGATATCGCGCTGAACGGGGCGCAGCTGAGCGCGGGCGGGCCGCTGCAACTGGCGGCGGGCAACGACATCCGACTGACGGCGCTGACCACGGTGACGGATACGGTGCGCGAGGGCGGCGGGGCTACCACCGAACGTCGTCGTCAGGGGCTGGTGCAGAGTACGCTCGCCAGCGGGGGCGAGCTGAGTCTGAGCGCGGGACGTGACCTGAGCAGCACGGCGGGGCAGCTGAGCGCGGCGGGGACGCTGGCGCTGTCGGCGGGGCGTGACCTGAGCCTGCTGTCGGCCAGCGAGGAGCAGTTCAGTTCGAACGCGTGGACGCGGCACCTGGACTGGCAGCAGACGGTGACGCAGCAGGGCACGGTGCTGAATGCGGGCGGGGGACTGAGCCTGCGGGCGGGTCAGGACCTGACGCTCGAGGGGGCGCAGGCGGAAACGCGTGGCGCGCTGACGGCGCAGGCGGGACGGGACCTGAACCTGCTGTCGGCGACGGAAAGCCGGCATGATTTTTTTGAAGAGACGACGGTGAAGAAGGGGTTCCTGTCGAAGACCACCACGCACACGCTGCGTGAGACGGCGCAGACGACGGAGAAGGGGACGCTGCTGTCGGGGGGCAGCGTGGCGCTGACGGCGGGGCATGATATCGGGGTGCAGGCGTCCGCTATTGCCGGAGACAAGGCTGTCTCGCTGAACGCCGGTAACGATGTCAACCTGGTCGCGGGTATTGAAGAACAATGGCATCACGAGGAACAGACCAGAAAGAAATCCGGCTTGATGAGCAGCGGCGGTCTGGGATTCACCATCGGGTCACAGTCCAGCAAGGCCGGGTATGACGGAGCGGAAACCCGCCAGAGCGCCGCTCGCAGCGTGGTTGGCGCATCAGATGGCAATGTGGTTATTCAGGCCGGGAGAAATGTCGCCATTATTGGCAGTGACGTTATTGCTGCCAGTCAGACACCAACGGATGGGCGTCAGACTGGGAACATCAATGTTATTGCTGAAAATATTGCCGTTGCCCCCGGAATAGATACCCGTGACATCACCACCCGGCTTGAAACGAAAAGCAGCGGGATAAGTGTTGCGCTGAAAGGTACCCCGTACGATAGCTATCAGAATCTGCGCGATATCGCCAACGTGGACGGGGCAACACAGAAAGCCAGATTGTTTGCCGGTGAAATGGCGGCGATGGTGTTTGATGTGCCGCAACTGGCGATCTCGGTCGGACGTCAGGTGAGCCAGTCTGTACAGCATATCCAGGGGGTTTACCAAAGCGGCAGTGCGTTGACTGCTGCAGGCAATATCCAATTACATGCCGTCGGCAACGGCCAGCAGGATGCGGCCGGAAAGGCGCTGAGCGGCGATATTGTCGCCTCGGGCAGCGCGATACATGCCGGTGGCGATGTTCTCCTCAATGCAGCGCGTAATATCGTGCTGCAGAGCGCCAGTGATGCAGAACAAACCGGGCTGCAGTCCTCCAGTCATGGGACATCGTTCAGCCTGGCTACGCCCGGTATTGGCTCTGCCATTCGTCAGATTGGCGGTGGACCCAATCATGGTGTCGGGCTGGTGCCGTTTGCCAGTGAGAGCGCCCGGGAGACGCAGTCCGGGGATACGCAGGCGCAGACGCCCAGTACGATTAGTGGCCGGTCAGTGACGCTGAACAGTCAGACGGGTGATATCCGTGTCGCAGGAAGTGCGATAACAGGGGAACAGGATGTTGTGCTGCAGGCCGGCAACGGGAATGTGGTGATTACCCCCGGACAGAATCACGCCCGCAGTGAAACCAGCGGCAGTCGCAGTGTGATTGGCGACTTGGGCGGTGATGGGTACAGCGGAACCGTGGGTTGGCGGTCAACGACCTATCATTCACTGGATGACGTCAGCCAGCAAAGTGTGCTGAGAAGCCATATACAGAGCGGTGACGGTAATGTGCGTGTGTCGGCCGGGGAAAATGTGGCGATTGCCGGCGCCGATCTGCGCGCCGGTCAGTCCCTGCTGCTATCTGGACGTAATGTGACGCTTGATCCGGCAACCGATACCGAACATCGCACACGTGAACAGCAAAGCCGTCAATACGGGGTGACGACGGCCCTGTCCGGCTATGCGGTGAGTGCGGTGCAGTCCCTTGAGAAGCTGTCGCAGTCCGTGGAAGACAACCGTGACCCAAGATTAAGTGCGATTTATGCCGCACAGGCTGCGCTGAATCTGGCAACCAAAACCACGGTCACGCAAATGAACGGCGCGGCGATAAAAGTCACGGTCAGCGCCGGGGGCGGCAGCAGCCGTAGCGTGCAGCAGCAGGATAAAGTCAGCCGTGAAGGCAGCACCCTGTATGCCGGCGGGGATGTGCAGGTGAAGGCCGCTCAGGACATTAGCGCGACAGGCGCAGATATCCGGGGGCAAAATGTTGATCTGTCGGCAGGCCGAACGCTGACGCTGAAGGCGGCGCAAAGTCAGGATAGTGTGAATGGAAGTAGCAGCGGCAGCCAGTTTGGTGCCGGCGTGGGCTTTGGTCTGGGCGGGACGCAGAACGGCTTCACCATTGAACTGTCCGCCAGTGGGCAGAAAGGCCAGGAAGCCGGCAACAGTCAGCGTAATCAGTTGTCGCGGGTTACGGCAACTGGCGCGGTGAACCTGAACAGCGGCGGCGATACGACGCTGGATGGTGCGGTGGTATCCGGTGAACGGGTCAATGCGGATGTGGGTGGCAATCTGCACATCAGCAGCGTACAGGACAGTGCCACGTATGCCAGCAAAAACACCAGCGCAGGCGTCAACGTTAGCATTTGTGTTCCGCCTATTTGTGCCGGACAGACGGTGTCGGGTAATGCCAGCCTGAGCCAGCAGATTTTGAACAACCGTTATGCCTCCGTGATAGAACAGAGCGGCATAAAAGCGGGTGAGGACGGGTTTGCTATCCGGGTGGGCGGGCATACCCAACTGGACGGTGCTGTCCTGGCCTCGGCAGCCGGGGCGGAGAAGAACCGGCTGGAGACGGGAACGCTGGGCTGGCGTGATATAGCCAACGTCTCGAATTATCAGGGGCGGGGGATAAGCCTTACCGCCTCGACGGACAGCATGCCGGTAGGTGGCTTGTTACAGAGCACGGGTAAGGCGTCGGGAACGACCCGCTCTGCGGTGGCGCCGGGTACGATTCTAATCCGTGATGCGTCACAGTCGCAGGACATCGGGCAGCTCAGGCGGGATACGTCGGGCACGCTCGGGGCTGTGGCGGATGGTTTTAATCGCAGTGAGGTGGAAGACCGGCTGGCTATCCAGAAAGAGATGACCTCGCTGGGTGTGCAGGCGATGGGCGCGTATGGGGAGTATAAAAAGCGGGAAGCGGCCACCGCGGCAGCGCAGCGCCTGACCCAGGAAGGGGTGCCAGCCAGTGAGATGGAAAGCCGAATAAAGAACAGCGAGGAAGTCAGGAAGGCGGGGGAAAGTTACGCACCAGGAAGCGCCTACTGGGCGGCGGGTACCGCGCTGACGGCGGCGTTATCGGGAGGGTTGGGAGGAAACCTGGGTGGCGCGGTAAGTGGCGCGGCGGCGCCGTATCTGGCGAAACTGGTGAAGGATGTGAGCGATGGCAACGAGCCGGTGCGGGTGGCGTTGCATACGGTATTGGGTGCGTTTCTTGCACGGACACAGGGAGGAAGTGCGACCGGAGGAGCGCTGGGCGGTTTCACCGCGGCGGCGGCAAGCGGGCTGATTGCGCAGGCGCTGTACCCGAAAGAGAAGACGCTGTCGGCAGAGCAAAAACAGCTGGTGGCGAATCTGGTGATGATAGCGGGCGCTGGCGTGGGCGGTATAGCCGGTGGTAACCTGACGGAGGCCGGAAGTGCTGCGAATACGGCCAGGAATGAGGTGGAGAATAACTATCTGAGTGCGACGGAAGCCGAAAGGAAAGGGGTGCTGGAGCGCAAGGAAAAAGCCGGAACACTGACGGCGGACGAAGCCAAAGAGCTGGCAGATACCCGCAAGCTGGATAAAGACCGTGATCAGGCCATCCATGATATCTGCACGCAGGGCAACAAATCGGGCGGGGCGTGCTCGGCACTGGTAGCACAGGCACAGCAGGCGCTGAATACCTATGGCGGCAATGTCAGCTACAACCTGATATTTAAAGACCTGTACCCGCAGGATGCGGCCAATGCGAGCGCGATACTGAAAGGGCTGGATGAAGGGAGCATCACCCGCGACGCGGCCATCACGGCCATCGCCAAAGCGACCGGAAAAGGCTGGGATGAAGTGGCGTCGCAGTATGATACAGCTATGCAGTTGCAGGCGATCGCAATTGCTTTGGTTGGTATGAAAGGGATGCAGGTAGAATCAGCAGTGAATAAAGGCTCTAGTGCGAAACCAGGCAATAGTTCACTCTCAAGTTTTGATGCTAATGAAATTCGCTTTTCACAAAATACAGTTTCAAATAATAAAACAGATCGAGGTACAGGTGTGAAATACACTTATGATGATCTTGTTTCCAGCATGAGAAAAGATGGCTGGAAGGGGGATCCGGTTGATGTTGTGAAAATGCCTGATGGTAATATGACAAGTATGGATAATACTCGGATCAGCGCTGCCAGGGATGCGGGGATTAAAGTTGAAGCAAATGTTAGAAACTATGATGACAAGCTAACTTCTTCAGAAGTTGAACGCTTTTCGGATAGAAAACGTGATTTCGTTCCCCAAACTTGGGGGGAAGCAATAACTGGAAGAATTAATAAACAGTCAGGAGGATTTGGTGATAAAAATCCCTATGGTTCTTATGATGCACCTAGAATAACTGGGAGAGGGAAGTAAGAAATGAATGGCTATTTATATAAAGAAGATGATCTTTTTGATGGATTTAAATATCCGGATCTTTATCTAGAGATAATGTCTTTAGATATTATCCCTGATATAGAGCCATGGTCATTCATTTGTGAATTTAAAGAGTCCTCAGTGTTTTGGATGCATGAAGTTAAGACGCAATATCCTAATAGAAAGCTAGTGCCTTTTGCCAAAATGAGTTACTCAGATGATATTGTTTGTTTTGACGGTGAGGATACATCTGGTAATCCAAAGGTATACTATGTTCATGTCTTTGCTGCCGCTGGTTGGGAAGACAGAGGTTACACAGATAATTTTTCTGAATGGTTGGAGACGGCCCGTTTAGAGTCTGCTCGTTATAAGGCTGAACGAGCAGACGATGGTGAATAGCTATTCATCAATATACTGACAGGGAACAGAATCAGTTAACCAAACACCATTGTCAGCCTGAAAAAATTTAAAGCCCTGTTCATGCATAGTCAGGGCTTTTATTTTTAGTACAATCGGTTTTCCATGCCGACTTCCAACTTGAATTGCTGTCTCTTCATCACCAGATAGATGGACATATTGTCGATCTTTTGCATGTAATCCCTGAGCGCGAATTGATATTAGGAATCGTGTTGCAGTTCCATGATATAAAAACTCGGGAGGGATTTTTTCTTCATACGTTATATCTACCTGTTGTGATGAATGCCCTTGAGCTGCCCTGATACGTAATCCATCATCTGAAATCGTAAAGCGTTTTTTATCACTATTATCCACGATACTATGAATAAGACTATTATCGAGTGTATAGCCTTCTTTAACGGCACAAAGGATAAGATCGCTTATAATGGCCCATCCCTCTTTGTCCAAAGATAAACCTATGGCTTCAGGTTGATGGCGTAATATGTAACTTAAAAACTTACTGATATCTGTGTTTTTTTTGCTCATGATAATGATCTCAAGTAAATCCCGGCCCTTGCGCCGGGATCTTTGTTTTTACCGGTTAGATCCTAATCTCCGCCTCAATCACCAGCCGCCCGCGCTCGACGGTGACGATAACCGGCTGGCCGGTGTTAAAACCGAGATCTTCCAGCCAGCGGCCCTTGAGCGTGAGTTGCGGCGGCGGGTTGCCCTTCATGCCGTTGGGGGCGTAGCCGACGGTGTAATGCCGTTGGGGTTCTTTTACTTCAGTTACGCGGGGTTCTGCCTTAGAATCGCGTCCAGCCATAGTAACTACCTCTCGTTAGTTGCTTGTGGTTAGCGGAGGTGATGAGGTGCGAACTCATCGCCGCCGCGTTAAAAATCCTGTCTTTTTAGCCGTCCAGTCCGTCCGCTCCGGCCTGTTGCGCCTGAGCAATCACGGCGTCGAGCATCTCCGACACTAGCTTCTGCCTGCTTCTGGGCAACTGGCCTATCACCTGAATCTGCTGCTCCAGCCGTGACGCCGGGCCGCGCTTGCGCGGTGGCGGGGTATGGCTGTCGCCCAGCAGGGCATCAAGAGAAACGGAAAGCTGTCTTGCCACGGCAGGCAGCACTGAAATCTGTATCCGCCGCCGCCCGGACTCCCATGACTGAACAGCCTGCTGGGAAACGTTCAGTGCCTGCGCGAGCTGAACCTGAGTGAGTCCGGCGTCTTTACGCAGGGCGGTGATACGCTTGCCGAGTTCGGTCATAAAAATCTGTTCTTCACTACTGATAGATGCCGCCATCGTGGATGAACCCTGTGCTGGTAAAGTCCTGATGGCCATAATCTACCTCCTATTTTACATCTCACTGTTGTAAATACTACCCACTGCGGTATATGCTTGTCGAGTTATTTTTACTGAAACCCTATTGACAGGTTTTTGACAGGAGCAGCGGAAATGGGACGAATGACACCGGCAGAGCTGGAGCAACTGAAACGCGGGGTGTCGCTGCGGGCCGTGGCGCAGAGTCAGGGTCATACACTGAAAAAGCAGGGGGCGGACAGTTATGTCTGCCGGTGCCCGTTCCATCAGGAAAACACGCCGTCCTGCGTCATCACGCCGTCGAAAAACCTGTATCACTGCTTCGGCTGCGGGGCGTCGGGGTCGGTGCTGGACTGGCTGCAACACACCGAGCGGCTGACCTGGCCGCAAACCCTGTTGCGGCTGCGGGAACTGGCTGGCAATCCGTCTTTTTTAGCCGCCCCGGTGGTTCCGGCTTCGCCGTCTGCGGCGCGTACCAGACTCGCCGATCTGGATGATGACGGTCAGGCGCTGCTGAATCAGGTTATCCAGTTCTACCACCAGAGCCTGCTCAACAGCCCGGAGGCGCAGCAGTGGCTGGCCGGTCGCGGGCTGGCTCATCCTGAACTGGTGAGCCACTTCCGGCTGGGGTTCGCCGGTCATCATGGTATCGGCGGCAGCGCGGGGCTGCTGCCGTCCTCGTCGAGTCAGGAGGGCAAGCGGCTGCGCGAGAAACTGGCCGGGCTGGGGGTGCTGCGGTCCGCCACCAGACAGGACCACTTCCGGGGCTGCGTGGTGATGCCGGTTATCGGCTGGTCGGAATCGGCGAATGTGGCGCAGCGTGGCCGGGTGATGCAGTTGTACGGGCGTCGGGTGCAGCCGGACCACAAAATCCTCAAAGGCTCGCCGAAGCACCTGTACCTGCCGTCGCCACTGGCCGGGGTGTGGAACGAGGAAGCCCTGAAGGCGTCGTCGGACCTTATCCTGTGCGAGTCGCTGATCGATGCGATGACGTTCTGGTGTGCCGGGTTCCGCAATGTCACCACGGCTTACGGGGCCAACGGCTTTACCGCTGACCATCTGGCCGCGTTGCAGTATCACGGGGTGAAGCGGGTGCAGATAGCCTATGACCGTGATGAGGCGGGCGACCGGGGCGCGGCGTCGGTGGCGGCGGAGCTGCTGGAAGCGGGTATCGAGGCGTGGCGGGTGCGGTTCCCGCCGGGGCTGGATGCGAATGCCTATGCACTGAACAGCGGCAACCCGGAAAGCGCGTTAGGGCTGGCACTGGAGCAGGCGCAGTGGATGGGGAACGGGTCCGGCCCCGGCGTGGTGTTCCGCGCTGACGCGGGGGTAAACGGTGAGTCTGAACCTTCTTCCTTAGCCGCCCCGGCGGGCGTACCGGCACCGACGGTGGCGGGCGAGTTAACCGCGTCCGGCGACCTGCTGCTGACTCACGGCCCACGGGTGTGGCGGGTGCGCGGCTGGCAGAAAAACACCGTACAGGACGTGATGAAGGTCAACGTGCAGGTGCGGGACGCGTCAACCGGCGCGCTGTATGTGGACTCGCTGGACCTGTACAGCTCGCGGCAGCGTCAGGGGTATGTGAGCGCGGCGGCGGCGGAACTGGGCTGTGAGGCGTCGGTCATCAAGCGCGAGTGCGGGCGGGTGCTGCTGATGCTGGAGCAAAAGCAGGATGACGTGCGGCAGGCGGCAGCGCAGGCCGAACGTGCTCCGGCGGTCACGGTGAGTGCGGAAGACGAAGCGGCGGCACTGGAGCTACTGACATCCCCCGACCTTGCGGCGCGTATCGTGGACGACCTCGCGGCCTGCGGGGTGGTGGGGGAAAGTACCAATCTGCTGACCGGGTATCTGGCGGCGACGTCGCGCAAGCTGGATAAACCGCTGGCCGTCCTGATACAGAGCAGTTCGGCGGCGGGAAAATCCTCGCTGATGGACGCGGTGCTGGGGATGATGCCGGAGGAAGAGCGTATCCAGTACAGCGCGATGACCGGGCAGAGCCTGTATTACCTCGGTGAAACCTCGTTACAGCACAAGATACTGGCGATAGCCGAGGAAGAGGGGGTGCGGCAGGCGGCGTATGCGCTCAAGCTGTTGCAGTCGGACGGGGAACTGAAAATCGCGTCAACCGGCAAGAACGAGCAGAGCGGCGAACTGGTGACGCGGGAATACAAGGTGCAGGGGCCGGTGATGCTGATGCTGACCACCACGGCCAGCGACGTGGACGAAGAGCTGCTGAACCGCTGTCTGGTGTTGACGGTGAACGAATCGCGGGAGCAGACGCAGGCCATCCATGCGATGCAGCGCCACGGGCAGACGCTGGCCGGACTGCTCCAGTCTTCAGAAAAGCAGTACCTGACCCGGCTACACCAGAACGCACAGCGGCTGTTACGGCCGCTGAAGGTGGTGAATCCGTATGCCGACCGGCTGACGTTCCTGTCGGACAAGACCCGCACCCGGCGCGACCATATGAAGTACCTGACCTTAATCCAGGCCATCGCGCTGTTGCATCAGTACCAGCGTGAGGTGAAACGGGTGACGCACCGGGGCACGGTCATCGAGTATATCGAGGTGGAAAAGGGCGATATCGCGCTGGCCAATCAGCTGGCCCACGAGGTGCTGGGCCGGACGCTGGATGAAATGCCGCCGCAGACGAGGAAGCTGCTGGTGTGGCTGAAGGGCTGGGTACAGGAGCGGGCGCAGGGTCAGGCGGTGAAGGCGGACGAGATACGGTTCACGCGGCGGGAGGTGCGGGCAGCGCTGGGGTGGGGTGACACGCAACTGAAAATCCACCTTGGCAGGCTGCTGGAAATGGAATACCTGCTGCTGTTCCGTCGCGGTCTGACGTATGAATACGGGCTGCTGTGGGACAGTGACGACAACGGCGGGGCGCACCTGTGCGGGCTGCTGGAGGTGGAAGACGCGACCCCGGAGACAGAGGGCAATGCCGACCGGTCGGGGTCGGATACCGCTCAGTCGGCCCCCGGTCGGGGTATGGTCGGCAGCCGGTCGGTGGGTGAAAAACCGGCGTCAGGCCAGACAGGGCAAGGGCTGACGGCAAAAGCGGTCGGGTCTGAGCCAGACGCGGTAATCAGGGGAAAACCCACATCGCCTGCCGTGCCGCTGCCTGCGAGTAAAAACGGCGTGGCTGAGGGCAATGCCGACCGGTCGGGGCTGGAGGTCACTCAGTCGGCCCCCGGTCGGGGTGTGGTCGGCAGCCGGTCGGGGCGTGAAAAACCGGCGTCAGGCCAGACAGGACAAGGCTCGGATACCGAACTGGTCGGGGTGAAGCCGGATACGGTAAACAGGCGGAAACAACAATCGCCATCCGCGCCGCTGCCTGCGGTCGGCGATACGCCGGTTGAGAACGCGGGGGTGACACATGGCTAACCGTAAACCCCGCGCCGATGCGCTGCTGACGGTGGATGACGTCTACAGAAAACCCATCGGCCCGGCCAGTGACCCGAAAAGCCTGTACGCGCTGCTGCTGCGGTTCGTGGCGTGGCGTCGGGAGCGGAACTGGTCGGAGACCACGCTGAAGACGCAAACCCATCATCAGTACCGGTTCATCCTGTGGGCGGCGGAGCGCGGGTTGTACTATGGACGTGACATCACCTTACCGATACTGGAGCACTATCAGCGTCACCTGTACCAGTACCGCAAACCGAACGGGGAGCCGCTGAGCACCCGGACGCAACGCAGCCAGTTGGGGCCACTGGTGGTGTGGTTCGGCTGGATGACCCGCCATCATCTGCTGCTGGCCGACCCGGCGTCGGGTCTGGTGTTGCCGCGACTGGAAAAGCGGCTGCCGCGTCATATCCTGAGCGTGGCGGATGTGGAGCAGGTGCTGGCGTTGCCGGACCTGACCACGCTTCAGGGCATCCGTGACCGGGCGCTGATGGAGCTGCTGTGGTCAACCGGGATACGGCGGGGTGAAGTGGCGATGCTGGAGGTGTACAGCGTGGACGCGAGCCGGCATATCGTGACCATCGTGCAGGGCAAGGGAAAGAAAGACCGGGTTATCCCGGTCGGCAAACGGGCGTTAGGATGGATAGCGCGCTATGTGTGTGAGGTGAGGCCGCAACTGCTGGTGAATCCGCACTGCCCGGCGCTGTTCGTGGCACTGGACGGCATCGAGGGTCTGACGCCGAACGGCATCACCAATCTGGTGAGTCACTACATCAGGGCGTCGGGAATAGCGAAGTGGGGAAGCTGCCACCTGTTCCGTCACGCGATGGCGACGCAGATGCTGGAGAACGGGGCGGACCTGCGGTGGATACAGGCGATGCTGGGCCACGCGAGCGTGGAGAGCACGCAAATCTACACGCAGGTCTCAATCCGGGCGTTGCAGGCGGTTCATGCGAGTACCCATCCGGCGGAGCAGCCGGACACCCCGGAGCCGGACGACACGCCCGCGTTGCCGGACAGCCCGCAACGTTAGCGCTCTCCGGTTGAGTGCGGCGGGAGCGGGTTCGGCAGACAGCCCGTGGGGCTGACTGCCGTCATGCCACGTCGCGGGCGGGGGTAAACGTCCGCCCGGCCAGCGTTGTGCGGCGGTGCTCTCCGTCAACCCGGCGGCTGGCCGGTCAGCCGTTCAACATAATGCGGGGGATTATACGAAGCTCGCCGGGCAAGCTCACTGCTCTTTCCCGCCGCGTGGAGCGGCTCGTATCGTATAATCCGCATTATGTCTTGCGCCCCCGCCACCGGCATCGTGGGTCAGGCGCGGCGCGCAAGGCGGCGCCTTCCGCTGTCGGCGGCGGTGTGCGTTCTTCGGCTTCCTGGCCGCCTTGTGTCGCCGGAAACACCGGCGTCGGCGTTGAGTCCCGACGTCATCCGGTATCCCCCTCGCGTTATCCTCAACATCCACCCCCAGGAAGAAGTCGGCCCGTCGGGCCTCCGCTGAAAGGCATTACCTCGCCCCCGCCCCAACCCCGCTTCACTGGCTGCGCCCGGCTCGCAGTCGCAGGCTCCTTGCTCGTTCCCGTGCTCGCCATCTCCGCCCCGTGCGGCCCCCGCCGGGGGCCTCCCTGCTTAACATCTTCTCTTGTGGGCTTCGCCAGCCCACGCCCGGCAGACGCTTCACCGTCCCGCAGGCAAGCTGCGGAACGGCTCGCGCCGCGATAAGGGCGAAAGGCGAAACGTGTAATGGCAGCGGCTGCCGCCGCTGCTATGATGCGAGGGTTGCAGGCAAAAGCCCCGGCAGGGCGGTAGCGTGTCGGGGTGAAAAAGTGCATATCGGGGCTTGGGTGTCCGGGTATCAAAACGCATCAGGGAAAACCGGCTGTAACCGGCTGACGGCACAGGGAAAAGTGGTGTTCGTCGGCTGACTTCGCAACGGATGACGTTGTTGTGGAGAATAACTATCTGAGTGCGACGGAAGCCGAAAGGAAAGGGGTGCTGGAGCGCAAGGAAAAAGCCGGAACACTGACGGCGGACGAAGCCAAAGAGCTGGCAGATACCCGCAAGCTGGATAAAGACCGTGATCAGGCCATCCATGATATCTGCACGCAGGGCAACAAATCGGGCGGGGCGTGCTCGGCACTGGTAGCACAGGCACAGCAGGCGCTGAATACCTATGGCGGCAATGTCAGCTACAACCTGATATTTAAAGACCTGTACCCGCAGGATGCGGCCAATGCGAGCGCGATACTGAAAGGGCTGGATGAAGGGAGCATCACCCGCGACGCGGCCATCACGGCCATCGCCAAAGCGACCGGAAAAGGCTGGGATGAAGTGGCGTCGCAGTATGATACAGCTATGCAGTTGCAGGCGATCGCAATTGCTTTGGTTGGTATGAAAGGGATGCAGGTAGAATCAGCAGTGAATAAAGGCTCTAGTGCGAAACCAGGCAATAGTTCACTCTCAAGTTTTGATGCTAATGAAATTCGCTTTTCACAAAATACAGTTTCAAATAATAAAACAGATCGAGGTACAGGTGTGAAATACACTTATGATGATCTTGTTTCCAGCATGAGAAAAGATGGCTGGAAGGGGGATCCGGTTGATGTTGTGAAAATGCCTGATGGTAATATGACAAGTATGGATAATACTCGGATCAGCGCTGCCAGGGATGCGGGGATTAAAGTTGAAGCAAATGTTAGAAACTATGATGACAAGCTAACTTCTTCAGAAGTTGAACGCTTTTCGGATAGAAAACGTGATTTCGTTCCCCAAACTTGGGGGGAAGCAATAACTGGAAGAATTAATAAACAGTCAGGAGGATTTGGTGATAAAAATCCCTATGGTTCTTATGATGCACCTAGAATAACTGGGAGAGGGAAGTAAGAAATGAATGGCTATTTATATAAAGAAGATGATCTTTTTGATGGATTTAAATATCCGGATCTTTATCTAGAGATAATGTCTTTAGATATTATCCCTGATATAGAGCCATGGTCATTCATTTGTGAATTTAAAGAGTCCTCAGTGTTTTGGATGCATGAAGTTAAGACGCAATATCCTAATAGAAAGCTAGTGCCTTTTGCCAAAATGAGTTACTCAGATGATATTGTTTGTTTTGACGGTGAGGATACATCTGGTAATCCAAAGGTATACTATGTTCATGTCTTTGCTGCCGCTGGTTGGGAAGACAGAGGTTACACAGATAATTTTTCTGAATGGTTGGAGACGGCCCGTTTAGAGTCTGCTCGTTATAAGGCTGAACGAGCAGACGATGGTGAATAGCTATTCATCAATATACTGACAGGGAACAGAATCAGTTAACCAAACACCATTGTCAGCCTGAAAAAATTTAAAGCCCTGTTCATGCATAGTCAGGGCTTTTATTTTTAGTACAATCGGTTTTCCATGCCGACTTCCAACTTGAATTGCTGTCTCTTCATCACCAGATAGATGGACATATTGTCGATCTTTTGCATGTAATCCCTGAGCGCGAATTGATATTAGGAATCGTGTTGCAGTTCCATGATATAAAAACTCGGGAGGGATTTTTTCTTCATACGTTATATCTACCTGTTGTGATGAATGCCCTTGAGCTGCCCTGATACGTAATCCATCATCTGAAATCGTAAAGCGTTTTTTATCACTATTATCCACGATACTATGAATAAGACTATTATCGAGTGTATAGCCTTCTTTAACGGCACAAAGGATAAGATCGCTTATAATGGCCCATCCCTCTTTGTCCAAAGATAAACCTATGGCTTCAGGTTGATGGCGTAATATGTAACTTAAAAACTTACTGATATCTGTGTTTTTTTTGCTCATGATAATGATCTCAAGTAAATCCCGGCCCTTGCGCCGGGATCTTTGTTTTTACCGGTTAGATCCTAATCTCCGCCTCAATCACCAGCCGCCCGCGCTCGACGGTGACGATAACCGGCTGGCCGGTGTTAAAACCGAGATCTTCCAGCCAGCGGCCCTTGAGCGTGAGTTGCGGCGGCGGGTTGCCCTTCATGCCGTTGGGGGCGTAGCCGACGGTGTAATGCCGTTGGGGTTCTTTTACTTCAGTTACGCGGGGTTCTGCCTTAGAATCGCGTCCAGCCATAGTAACTACCTCTCGTTAGTTGCTTGTGGTTAGCGGAGGTGATGAGGTGCGAACTCATCGCCGCCGCGTTAAAAATCCTGTCTTTTTAGCCGTCCAGTCCGTCCGCTCCGGCCTGTTGCGCCTGAGCAATCACGGCGTCGAGCATCTCCGACACTAGCTTCTGCCTGCTTCTGGGCAACTGGCCTATCACCTGAATCTGCTGCTCCAGCCGTGACGCCGGGCCGCGCTTGCGCGGTGGCGGGGTATGGCTGTCGCCCAGCAGGGCATCAAGAGAAACGGAAAGCTGTCTTGCCACGGCAGGCAGCACTGAAATCTGTATCCGCCGCCGCCCGGACTCCCATGACTGAACAGCCTGCTGGGAAACGTTCAGTGCCTGCGCGAGCTGAACCTGAGTGAGTCCGGCGTCTTTACGCAGGGCGGTGATACGCTTGCCGAGTTCGGTCATAAAAATCTGTTCTTCACTACTGATAGATGCCGCCATCGTGGATGAACCCTGTGCTGGTAAAGTCCTGATGGCCATAATCTACCTCCTATTTTACATCTCACTGTTGTAAATACTACCCACTGCGGTATATGCTTGTCGAGTTATTTTTACTGAAACCCTATTGACAGGTTTTTGACAGGAGCAGCGGAAATGGGACGAATGACACCGGCAGAGCTGGAGCAACTGAAACGCGGGGTGTCGCTGCGGGCCGTGGCGCAGAGTCAGGGTCATACACTGAAAAAGCAGGGGGCGGACAGTTATGTCTGCCGGTGCCCGTTCCATCAGGAAAACACGCCGTCCTGCGTCATCACGCCGTCGAAAAACCTGTATCACTGCTTCGGCTGCGGGGCGTCGGGGTCGGTGCTGGACTGGCTGCAACACACCGAGCGGCTGACCTGGCCGCAAACCCTGTTGCGGCTGCGGGAACTGGCTGGCAATCCGTCTTTTTTAGCCGCCCCGGTGGTTCCGGCTTCGCCGTCTGCGGCGCGTACCAGACTCGCCGATCTGGATGATGACGGTCAGGCGCTGCTGAATCAGGTTATCCAGTTCTACCACCAGAGCCTGCTCAACAGCCCGGAGGCGCAGCAGTGGCTGGCCGGTCGCGGGCTGGCTCATCCTGAACTGGTGAGCCACTTCCGGCTGGGGTTCGCCGGTCATCATGGTATCGGCGGCAGCGCGGGGCTGCTGCCGTCCTCGTCGAGTCAGGAGGGCAAGCGGCTGCGCGAGAAACTGGCCGGGCTGGGGGTGCTGCGGTCCGCCACCAGACAGGACCACTTCCGGGGCTGCGTGGTGATGCCGGTTATCGGCTGGTCGGAATCGGCGAATGTGGCGCAGCGTGGCCGGGTGATGCAGTTGTACGGGCGTCGGGTGCAGCCGGACCACAAAATCCTCAAAGGCTCGCCGAAGCACCTGTACCTGCCGTCGCCACTGGCCGGGGTGTGGAACGAGGAAGCCCTGAAGGCGTCGTCGGACCTTATCCTGTGCGAGTCGCTGATCGATGCGATGACGTTCTGGTGTGCCGGGTTCCGCAATGTCACCACGGCTTACGGGGCCAACGGCTTTACCGCTGACCATCTGGCCGCGTTGCAGTATCACGGGGTGAAGCGGGTGCAGATAGCCTATGACCGTGATGAGGCGGGCGACCGGGGCGCGGCGTCGGTGGCGGCGGAGCTGCTGGAAGCGGGTATCGAGGCGTGGCGGGTGCGGTTCCCGCCGGGGCTGGATGCGAATGCCTATGCACTGAACAGCGGCAACCCGGAAAGCGCGTTAGGGCTGGCACTGGAGCAGGCGCAGTGGATGGGGAACGGGTCCGGCCCCGGCGTGGTGTTCCGCGCTGACGCGGGGGTAAACGGTGAGTCTGAACCTTCTTCCTTAGCCGCCCCGGCGGGCGTACCGGCACCGACGGTGGCGGGCGAGTTAACCGCGTCCGGCGACCTGCTGCTGACTCACGGCCCACGGGTGTGGCGGGTGCGCGGCTGGCAGAAAAACACCGTACAGGACGTGATGAAGGTCAACGTGCAGGTGCGGGACGCGTCAACCGGCGCGCTGTATGTGGACTCGCTGGACCTGTACAGCTCGCGGCAGCGTCAGGGGTATGTGAGCGCGGCGGCGGCGGAACTGGGCTGTGAGGCGTCGGTCATCAAGCGCGAGTGCGGGCGGGTGCTGCTGATGCTGGAGCAAAAGCAGGATGACGTGCGGCAGGCGGCAGCGCAGGCCGAACGTGCTCCGGCGGTCACGGTGAGTGCGGAAGACGAAGCGGCGGCACTGGAGCTACTGACATCCCCCGACCTTGCGGCGCGTATCGTGGACGACCTCGCGGCCTGCGGGGTGGTGGGGGAAAGTACCAATCTGCTGACCGGGTATCTGGCGGCGACGTCGCGCAAGCTGGATAAACCGCTGGCCGTCCTGATACAGAGCAGTTCGGCGGCGGGAAAATCCTCGCTGATGGACGCGGTGCTGGGGATGATGCCGGAGGAAGAGCGTATCCAGTACAGCGCGATGACCGGGCAGAGCCTGTATTACCTCGGTGAAACCTCGTTACAGCACAAGATACTGGCGATAGCCGAGGAAGAGGGGGTGCGGCAGGCGGCGTATGCGCTCAAGCTGTTGCAGTCGGACGGGGAACTGAAAATCGCGTCAACCGGCAAGAACGAGCAGAGCGGCGAACTGGTGACGCGGGAATACAAGGTGCAGGGGCCGGTGATGCTGATGCTGACCACCACGGCCAGCGACGTGGACGAAGAGCTGCTGAACCGCTGTCTGGTGTTGACGGTGAACGAATCGCGGGAGCAGACGCAGGCCATCCATGCGATGCAGCGCCACGGGCAGACGCTGGCCGGACTGCTCCAGTCTTCAGAAAAGCAGTACCTGACCCGGCTACACCAGAACGCACAGCGGCTGTTACGGCCGCTGAAGGTGGTGAATCCGTATGCCGACCGGCTGACGTTCCTGTCGGACAAGACCCGCACCCGGCGCGACCATATGAAGTACCTGACCTTAATCCAGGCCATCGCGCTGTTGCATCAGTACCAGCGTGAGGTGAAACGGGTGACGCACCGGGGCACGGTCATCGAGTATATCGAGGTGGAAAAGGGCGATATCGCGCTGGCCAATCAGCTGGCCCACGAGGTGCTGGGCCGGACGCTGGATGAAATGCCGCCGCAGACGAGGAAGCTGCTGGTGTGGCTGAAGGGCTGGGTACAGGAGCGGGCGCAGGGTCAGGCGGTGAAGGCGGACGAGATACGGTTCACGCGGCGGGAGGTGCGGGCAGCGCTGGGGTGGGGTGACACGCAACTGAAAATCCACCTTGGCAGGCTGCTGGAAATGGAATACCTGCTGCTGTTCCGTCGCGGTCTGACGTATGAATACGGGCTGCTGTGGGACAGTGACGACAACGGCGGGGCGCACCTGTGCGGGCTGCTGGAGGTGGAAGACGCGACCCCGGAGACAGAGGGCAATGCCGACCGGTCGGGGTCGGATACCGCTCAGTCGGCCCCCGGTCGGGGTATGGTCGGCAGCCGGTCGGTGGGTGAAAAACCGGCGTCAGGCCAGACAGGGCAAGGGCTGACGGCAAAAGCGGTCGGGTCTGAGCCAGACGCGGTAATCAGGGGAAAACCCACATCGCCTGCCGTGCCGCTGCCTGCGAGTAAAAACGGCGTGGCTGAGGGCAATGCCGACCGGTCGGGGCTGGAGGTCACTCAGTCGGCCCCCGGTCGGGGTGTGGTCGGCAGCCGGTCGGGGCGTGAAAAACCGGCGTCAGGCCAGACAGGACAAGGCTCGGATACCGAACTGGTCGGGGTGAAGCCGGATACGGTAAACAGGCGGAAACAACAATCGCCATCCGCGCCGCTGCCTGCGGTCGGCGATACGCCGGTTGAGAACGCGGGGGTGACACATGGCTAACCGTAAACCCCGCGCCGATGCGCTGCTGACGGTGGATGACGTCTACAGAAAACCCATCGGCCCGGCCAGTGACCCGAAAAGCCTGTACGCGCTGCTGCTGCGGTTCGTGGCGTGGCGTCGGGAGCGGAACTGGTCGGAGACCACGCTGAAGACGCAAACCCATCATCAGTACCGGTTCATCCTGTGGGCGGCGGAGCGCGGGTTGTACTATGGACGTGACATCACCTTACCGATACTGGAGCACTATCAGCGTCACCTGTACCAGTACCGCAAACCGAACGGGGAGCCGCTGAGCACCCGGACGCAACGCAGCCAGTTGGGGCCACTGGTGGTGTGGTTCGGCTGGATGACCCGCCATCATCTGCTGCTGGCCGACCCGGCGTCGGGTCTGGTGTTGCCGCGACTGGAAAAGCGGCTGCCGCGTCATATCCTGAGCGTGGCGGATGTGGAGCAGGTGCTGGCGTTGCCGGACCTGACCACGCTTCAGGGCATCCGTGACCGGGCGCTGATGGAGCTGCTGTGGTCAACCGGGATACGGCGGGGTGAAGTGGCGATGCTGGAGGTGTACAGCGTGGACGCGAGCCGGCATATCGTGACCATCGTGCAGGGCAAGGGAAAGAAAGACCGGGTTATCCCGGTCGGCAAACGGGCGTTAGGATGGATAGCGCGCTATGTGTGTGAGGTGAGGCCGCAACTGCTGGTGAATCCGCACTGCCCGGCGCTGTTCGTGGCACTGGACGGCATCGAGGGTCTGACGCCGAACGGCATCACCAATCTGGTGAGTCACTACATCAGGGCGTCGGGAATAGCGAAGTGGGGAAGCTGCCACCTGTTCCGTCACGCGATGGCGACGCAGATGCTGGAGAACGGGGCGGACCTGCGGTGGATACAGGCGATGCTGGGCCACGCGAGCGTGGAGAGCACGCAAATCTACACGCAGGTCTCAATCCGGGCGTTGCAGGCGGTTCATGCGAGTACCCATCCGGCGGAGCAGCCGGACACCCCGGAGCCGGACGACACGCCCGCGTTGCCGGACAGCCCGCAACGTTAGCGCTCTCCGGTTGAGTGCGGCGGGAGCGGGTTCGGCAGACAGCCCGTGGGGCTGACTGCCGTCATGCCACGTCGCGGGCGGGGGTAAACGTCCGCCCGGCCAGCGTTGTGCGGCGGTGCTCTCCGTCAACCCGGCGGCTGGCCGGTCAGCCGTTCAACATAATGCGGGGGATTATACGAAGCTCGCC
The DNA here is from genome assembly GCF_003049805.1 of Dickeya sp. Secpp 1600. Classification (NCBI taxonomy): domain Bacteria; kingdom Pseudomonadati; phylum Pseudomonadota; class Gammaproteobacteria; order Enterobacterales; family Pectobacteriaceae; genus Dickeya; species Dickeya sp. Secpp 1600. Next base: position 2,625,737 of record NZ_CP023484.1, on the reverse strand, counting down.
GGGCAAGCTCACTGCTCTTTCCCGCCGCGTGGAGCGGCTCGTATCGTATAATCCGCATTATGTCTTGCGCCCCCGCCACCGGCATCGTGGGTCAGGCGCGGCGCGCAAGGCGGCGCCTTCCGCTGTCGGCGGCGGTGTGCGTTCTTCGGCTTCCTGGCCGCCTTGTGTCGCCGGAAACACCGGCGTCGGCGTTGAGTCCCGACGTCATCCGGTATCCCCCTCGCGTTATCCTCAACATCCACCCCCAGGAAGAAGTCGGCCCGTCGGGCCTCCGCTGAAAGGCATTACCTCGCCCCCGCCCCAACCCCGCTTCACTGGCTGCGCCCGGCTCGCAGTCGCAGGCTCCTTGCTCGTTCCCGTGCTCGCCATCTCCGCCCCGTGCGGCCCCCGCCGGGGGCCTCCCTGCTTAACATCTTCTCTTGTGGGCTTCGCCAGCCCACGCCCGGCAGACGCTTCACCGTCCCGCAGGCAAGCTGCGGAACGGCTCGCGCCGCGATAAGGGCGAAAGGCGAAACGTGTAATGGCAGCGGCTGCCGCCGCTGCTATGATGCGAGGGTTGCAGGCAAAAGCCCCGGCAGGGCGGTAGCGTGTCGGGGTGAAAAAGTGCATATCGGGGCTTGGGTGTCCGGGTATCAAAACGCATCAGGGAAAACCGGCTGTAACCGGCTGACGGCACAGGGAAAAGTGGTGTTCGTCGGCTGACTTCGCAACGGATGACGTTGTTGTGGAGAATAACCATCTGAGTCAGCCACAGCAGCAAAGCCGCAGTGAAGAGCTGGTTGCCTGTAACGGAAATGCCACCTGCCGCGCAGAGGTCAGGGAGAAATATGCGGCTGAGTACGACAAGCTACAGAATGAGATAGCGAATTGTTCCTCACCAGAACAGTGTGTTGCCCTGGCAAAAGAGTTAAAAGGATGGCAAGGGGATTACAGCGCCCGCATGACCGAGCTGGAAAAGAAAGAGCGGAATGAGGGAGTAAGTGCACTGACTGAGGCGGAGGTTCAGGAATGGGCTAACCTGCGTGGTGCGATGTCGAATATTGATGCATCGCGCAATTTGCTGATGCATCGTGCTCAGTTGCTGGGTGGTTCCGAGGATACCTCGACGGAAATCGCCAATATCATGGGGCACGCCGGAATCGCCAGTGCGGCGGGGATTGCTGGGGGAGTAAGTAAGGCAGGTAGTAATTCTGTAAATGCAACTGCTCAAGTAGTTACTAAGAACATGGATCCAGGCACTTTAATTAGCAGGCAAAATAAAAATGAAATGTCAGGGTCACAAGTAAAACGGCTTGTAAAAGATATGAAAGAAAATGGCTTTGATGCCAATGAACCTGTTGATGTTGCCATCGTAAATGGTAAGGCAATTATTATTGATGGTCACCATAGGGCTGAGGCAGCAGCAAAGGCTGGAATTAAAGATATACCAGTTAGAATACATGAGGTTACGAAAGAACAAGGTGATCAACTTTTACGTGAAGCTGCTGAGGCAAGGGTAAGGTATTGATATGATGAACGAAAGGGAAATTATCAGGTTTATCAGTCTTCAAGAGATGTTAATGAAGGCTTTCTTTATCGCTTATCCAAGCTTAAAGGACTTTGATTTCTTGCTGGACTTCCCGAAGAAAGGGACTGTTCTTGTTAATGATGATGAGTGGGGCTTTGTTAAACACGGTAAAGGTATTAAGTTTTTAATAAGCAACGATCAGAAAGAGATGGTGGTCGATATTAACAATGTCAAAAATCCCAAGTTGATAGATATATGGCGTTTATCTCAATATTTTTCATCATATAATGATCATGAAATAAAGGGAGTGTTAGATGGAATGGTTCAGTCTGGGATTTTACAAAAAATATCAGAAAAGCAATATGAGTTAATATGATTAAGTAGTCAAAGGATCCTGGCCCCGCGCCGGAATCGTCATTTTTACCGGTCAGAATCTCCATGCAGCCTTCATCCCATCGCTCTTGTTCGTGATCTGTGGCGGTGGCCTGAAAATGCGTAAGCCCCCGGACAGGAAATGTTTTGTGGCCACCGCCAGTTGGCCGTGTCCCCAAAACCACCCGGTCAGGGCCATGCCCCGACACCCCACCCATAAAACAAAACCCCCGGTGCTGGCCGGGGGTAGTATCGATTGCTCGGCGAACGTCAGGCCGCCGGGGTAATGCCTGATCCAGTTGGCGGCGGCGTCCGGGTCAAAGGGTTCGATGCTGAGTCCTTCGAGACAGTGCCACAGCTCGCGGGTGTTCTGGGCGGTGATCACCATGCAGCCGGGCATGACCCGTATTTTTAACGGCATCCCGTCGGTAAATCCGGCCTCGGTGAGCCATGCACCTTGCAGGGAAACTGCCTGAAAGCGGGCGTGTTCATAGCGTTCGGCTTGGGAAATACGTTGTATTGCCAGCAGCACTGATATAAGACCGTAATTGGATGCGCTGCGGGCGGTGGTAGAGCTGGGCGTGAACAGCGGCCCGGGAAAGGAGGCGCAGGCGGTGTTCAGTCGGCTGTCGGAGAAATACCGTCGAATGGCGGAAGGTGAGCAGGCGGAATGAAAGTGAGCATATCGCCGCTGGCCGAGCAGGATATCGAGGCGATAGGTGACTGTATTTTGTTCGCCTTCGCACAACAAGGGGACCCCACCGGATCCCCACAATACAGTAAATCTTAGTTTGCCAGCGGCACTTCCGGATGCAGGCCGAGCCAGCCTGGGGTCGGGTCGCCTTTGGCTTCGCCCACGTACAGACTCAGCTGCGCGCGGAAACGCTCGACCGCGCCGCGGTCAGACATGAAATCGGCGAAAGCCTGCGGGCGAGTGTTGCGGTATTCCCAGATGTGCTTGTAACCGGCCGGCGGGGCGACATCGGTGCGTACCGACCACATGCGCGCGACCTGGGTTTGCGTTTGCGGGTCCAGCAGCCAGCTCAGGTACAGTTTGGCGCTTTCCGGATGCTTGGCCTGTTTGAAGATGGCGGCGCGTTGCGCCCAGGAAACAAACGGGTCGGTCTTCGGCAACACAAAGCGGGTTACTGAACCTGCCGCCGGGACCAGCGCGCCGGAGCTGGTGAAGGTGGCGCTGTATTTGCCGGTGGTAATCTGAGCGCCCGGTACGTTGGTGCCGCGCACGTAGACCGGATCCTGTTCCTGCAGTTTTTCGACAAACTCCCAGCCGTATTTATCCACTACCTGCTTGTACCAGAACAATACCGCGTCGTCGTCGTTAGGGTAGGCCAGAATCAGGTTGCCTTTCAGATCGGGGCGCAGATAGTCATTGGCTTCCCGCGGCCAGGATTTTTCATCCAGCAGTTGGGTGTTGACCAGGTTGCTGAAAGCGATGACATACGCACCGATCCAGGCGCCGTCCGCATCACGAAACTCCGGGTAGATTTTGTCCCAACCCACCGGTTTGTAGTTCAGCAGTACACCCTGTTTTTTCCAGCGCGGGAAATCCTGCACCGTTTGCAACTGCACCACATCCGGAATCAGGGTGTCGGTCGCCAGCTGGTTATCGATACGCGCGTCATGGTATTTGCTGTAATCGACGATCACGTTCAGTTTGATGCCGGGAAACCGGTTCTCAAAAGCCTGCTTGAAGCCTGTTTGCTGTGACTGTACATCGCCGCCGGCATAAACGGTGACTGTGCCGCCTTCCTTCAATGCGCTCTGATAGATTTCATCCAGCGAACGGGTGTCCGGCGCGACCGCGGCCTGACTTTGCCAGGCGCTGAGACCGGCCATCATGGTCAGCATCAATGCGGTTTTCTTCAGGTACTTCCCAGTGTATTGCATAGTGGTTTCCTTTACTTAGGATAAAAATCCGGGCCGACGTACACGATGTAGTAAGCAGGTGCCGAACGACGGTCGCGGCGTGACCGGCGAATCACCAACGAATGACGCGCCGGGCTGGTCCGGCGATGCGGGATCGCCAGAGCCAGAATCAGGGGAAAATTACGGCGGAGAGCTGATAACGAATGAAAAGATCTGTCTGGCGAAGCGGGAGATAACGGGGAAAGCAACAGCATGGGCTGGCGCATGGCGGTGCCATAAAGCAAGCCGCGCCGACTTGCCGGTTACTGATATAGAACGCGCATGGACCTTCATGGTGAACTCTCCCGTCTGAGGCTAATTTCCCCTTTTTCCGTCAGGGAATTGAAATCGAGTGTATCGGATTGCATAAAAACGAACAGGAAGAAAAAGTGAATAATATAGTTAAAAACCTTGAATGATTAATAAGGATAGCTTGTTCTGGGTAAGGCGGATTTGCTGGTGTTAAATGACGTATCGGCGGGGCTGGAATAATAGAATGGTTTATTTTTTCTAATAATTTGCTGTTGGGTAATGTAATGGTCTGATTATGGCAAAAGCAGAGACGGATCACAGACAACCGACTGTGATATGAAAACGCCCTGCCAGGCAGGGCGGAGTAGCGCTATCAGGCGGCGGTATTAACCAGATTGCCCTGTGACGAGAACGAGGCCAGCGAAGACGAGAAGCTTTGCAGGAAAGACGACAGCGAAGCGTTGCTGCTGTCGCCGCCCAGTGCGCTGACCATTGAGCTGAAGGCGCTCTGCAATTCGCTCAATTGGCTGCTGGAAACCGAACTGCTGCTGGAGGACGAGTCGGAAGAGAGCGCGCTGATCAGCGAAGACAGGTCGTTCTTCATCGGGTTGTCGGACAAGGACGACGAGTTGGACGACGCGCCGATGCTGTGCAACGTATCCATCAGCGTATGCAGGAAGGTCGCCACGGCTTCTTTCGCGCTGGAAGACGAGGTGTCCGACGTGCTGTCCGTCGAGGATGTTGTGGAACTGGTCGCGCTGGTTTCCGAGGTGCTGCTGGTGCCCAGCGTGATACCGATGGAGGACAAGGCGCTGGTCAGCGCTGCAAATAATCCCCCCTCCTGGTCATCGTCCGATTTACGGTAAGGGATCGCCGTAACGGCAGAGGATGTGGAGGACGACGCGGAACCGACGCCAGACACCTGCCAGACGGAATTGTATAATCCCGAATAGTTGGAGGAAATGGACATCACCATGGTATTTCTCCTTGTAATATTCGCCAGAAAATTAACTGCTGTCTTACGTGTTAACGTCGAAGATATAAAAAACACGATGCTGCATAGGTATATATACCCGTCATACTTCAAGTTGCAGATGCGTTGGCTGCCCTCGCTCACCCCAGTCACTTACTTATGTAAGCTCCTGGGGATTCACTCGGTTGCCGCCTTCCTGCAACTCGAATTATCTGTGTATAGAATAATTGAAATTGTTTTTCTATCAGGGGTGATTTTGCGCTGGAGTTAGCCAATAAAACCCAAAAAATCAATCGAATGAAAAGACGATGAATTATTTGTCATTTAGGAGGATAAACAAAAATTGAACGTAATTTGCGTAAGGAACAAGAAAGAAAAATAGCGAGCTGTTCATAGATTGAAATAAATGACGCGAAGAGTAAGGAAAACGTAAATTTATTATCAGCCAATCATAATAAATGAAAAAATGAATCACAGAGCCTGCGGCAAATACGCATGAAATGATGTGCGGGGAGGAAAGGCCCGTACCGCAGGCCAGCGCTGGCGCACATCTCCATTGGTTTTAGCATGGGGACGCCAGACGGCGGGGCGCGGTACCGAGCAGCACCAAAAAGAAGACGCGTCCGGCAGGGCGTTCAGAGTTCAAAGCCGGGCGCCACTTCTTTCACCGGTTTTCGGCAGGCTTCCGGTAATTCAGATTTGGCTACCTGAGCGGAGCAGTCCGGTTTAAACGGATTGAGCGACTCGCGATTAGCGTAGATCAGCAGCAGAAGCAGAATGAGCAGAACGGTGCGCAGGCGTTTTCTCTTTTTCATATTTATGTGTCGGATTGTGTCAAAAAAGGGGAGTCAGGTTACTGAAGTGATTCGCCGCTGTCTCGCTTTGCAAACTTTTGTCATCACTGTTATTGCTCCAGACCGTTCAGGGAACCGGACGGGTTTGTGATCCACTCAGAGAGGGGACGTTATTGACCAAATTCTGAGGGGGATCGACACCATGAGTCGTATTGATAACCGCGTCGGCCTTTGGCCCGGCGCCGGACCGGCTGCACAGCCATTGACCACACCTGACCATCGCCCGCCGTTGTTGCCTGCTACCAGCGGGCAAGCGGTGGAGTTCGGCGGCCCGGCGCCGTCTTTCGCAACCGTGTCTGCCGCACCGGTTACGGCGGCGGGCCGAACCCGCGTCGCGCCGCCGGCAACAACGCTGGCTGCGGAACAGGCAACAGCCATGCTGGATCGATCGAGTTACAGCGATGCAAAGGCGCTGGAGAAATGGATGCCGTTGTTGGGTTCGTTGCCGGAGCAGGAGCGGGCGTCGGCGGCGAAAGCGCTGAACCGACCGATTGCCGCCGCCAATATGCTAAAAGCGGGCGGGGCGGAAGCGGAGGTAGCGATGATCTACCTGAAGGCAAATCCGGCGTTGATGACGGCGCTGGATACGGGCAAAGACGGTGGTAAAGCCGATGGCTACATTTCCCGGCGGGATAGTGGCGCGTTCATAAAAAACATGACACTCAGCGCCCAGAGCGCGCAGCGCAGCCTTGATGACTATCGGCAGGCGCATCCGCAGGCGGACGCGCGCTCGTTACGGCTGGTGGAAACTTCGGCGCTGTTGCTGGCTAATGAGCCTTTGCTGCGCGCGGCCGACCCAAGCCGCTCGGCGGCAAATGCCGCACCGCAGAGCGTCTCGTCACTCTCCCGTCAGACCGATTTGGCCGCGCTGGCCAACGGCAATCCGCTGCTGTCGCCGGAATTGCAAAATGCGGCCCGGCTCTGGTCGCATCCGGGGTTATTTAGCCTGCTGGAGCATGCGGATGTGAAAGGGGAAAAGCTGGCGCGGGTGCCCCATGACGGTAAGCTGTCGGCAGGCGATATCAGAAGCTGGATAGCGGATCAGGCGCCAGCGGATGATGGGCAGGCGACGGCGCTGTTTCACGACGCCGCCGCGCTGGGGCTGGCGGGCAGAACCGATATCAGCCGTCTGAATGATGACGTGTTTGCGCATCCCGACCGCTATAGCGGTGCGCAGAAAGCGGCCACGCTGGTCAAACTGCAACAGACGCTGGAACAGGTGGTGGCTGGCCGACAGTATCGCAAGACCGACGAAACCGAGCGGGCGTTGAATGAACGAATCGGCCAATTGCAGCAGGACGCCGATGTGGTGCGGCATTTCGAACAGGCGGTGCCCGCCGATGCGTTACGGTTACAGATGTCCGATCCTCAACTGGCGCGGTTAGCGCGCCCTGGGGATAGCGGCCTGTTGACGCCGACCACCACCGGGCTTGGGGCAAATTCCGTCGCTCAAAACGCGGCCGATCGTCGCGCGCCCGGCGATGCGCAACTGACCGGGCAGATGGGGCGCCACCTGATGGATGCCGCCAAATCGTCGTTGCATATCACCGATCTGAGCAAGACGGCCGGCAGCAAAACCGCGATCGGCCTGGCGGGACGAGTCGGCGCGGCGGTAGCCGGCAAGGTGGTTGGCGCGGTGGCGGGCGAAGCCGCGGGGGCGGCGGCGGCATCGGCGGTGGGCGCCGCGGCCGGGCCGGTGGGCTGGGCGGTCAGCGGCGCGCTGAGTATAGGGATGGGGATTGCCGAACTGGTCAACTTCTTCAAGGCGAAAAGCAAGCTTAAACATCGCCGGGCGGATTTTGCCAACACCGTCAACCCAACCCTGACGCAGTTCAACATTCCCAAACCGCGCTGAGCGGTTTTATCCCCTCCGTTGATTTTACGGCGCGCCGGCCCCGGTTATCGGACGCTGGCGCGCGGTATCACCATGCCAGTCGGTTGCCGGCATAGTCGACAAAATGGTGGCCGCCTTTGCCCTGATAACGCGCTATCTGTTGCAACAGGCCGCTGACGCTGCTCTCCACCGTTAGCGGCGCGCCGCTGCCGCCAAGGTCGGTTTGTACCCAGCCGGGGTGTAATGACAGCAGGGTAACCTGACGGTCGGACACGGCGTCGCTCAGCCCGCGCGTCAGCATGTTCAGCGCCGCCTTGCTGGCGGCATAGAAGGGCAGTTCCGCGCTGGCGTTTTCCGTCAGGCTGCCCAGCCGTGACGTCATGAACGCCAGCGTGGCGTGCTCCGCCAGATGCGGCAACAGCGCCGACGCCAGCGCGATCGGCGCCAGCGTGTTGGTCAGAAATAAGGGAATCAACTGCTCGGGATCGAGAGCGGTCAGATTCTGTCGCTCCGGGCCATAGACGCCTGCATTAATCAGCACCAGATCAAAACTGTCCTGCGCCAGCGTCTGGCAACATGCGGCGCGCTGCGAGGCGGCGTCATTGATATCCAGCGCCAGCCAGCGCACCGGCAGGTTGTCGGTGGCGGCGGAAGGCGAGCGTCGGGTAGCGGTGACGGCCCAACCCTGCTGATGCAGGGCGGTGGCGATGCCTAATCCCAGCCCGCGGGAAGCGCCGATAATCAGTGCGCGTTGTCCTGAACTCATAACCTGTCATCTCCTGAGTGGTCATATCGGGCGATTTTGCCAAAAAACGTCCTTCTCCAAAAGATAGGTTTTTTTGCTTTCAGTACGGTGGACTCTCCATCGACGCTGCATTCGATGACTCATTACCCGCCGGGGTGGAATTGTCATAGGTATCCCGTTTAGCCCATATATTCCCATTTTCAACATAAGTCCATATCCTGCTCAGGCCGGTTCTGAATGGAACATGCACATGCAGCCTACCGACCAGGTCGCAGCCATGACATTTACATCATCTGTATTAAGGATATTCAAATGATTGTATTTAGGAGTTTTTTCGCCCTCTTTTGTTTTTTCCTGGCGCTGTTCATCCCTCATACCGTTGGAGCAGCTCTTAAAACGGACCTGTCCTATGTCGCCAACCAACTGACGTTGAACTTTGACGCTGGTGCGTCGAGCGGCGGTGAAGGCATCATCAGCTATAGCTGGAGTTTCGGCGATGGCGATACCGGTAGCGGCGCTCGCGTCAGCCACACTTACGCATCATCCGGCAAGTACACCATCACGCTGACCGCCACCGACAGCACCGGCAACAGCGCAACGCAAAGCGCCGCAGTATCGGTCGGCGAGGTCCGTACCGGCTTCGAGGAGGGGGTCATGTCGCCGATGTCCGTCTGCACGACCCAGGGGCCCAATTTCGTCGTGCCGGCCCAGGTGGCCGATGAGGGGCTTAATACTGCCGGCGCCGGTGGCGAAACGGCCATCAAGGTGAAATGGTTTCAGTCCTCCTACAACGGAACCCGCATGACCAAAGGGGCTGAAATGTGCTCGCCGATCAATGTCTACAAGGAAGCCTGGATCGGTTTCATGTTCTATCTGCCCGCCAACGGCTACCCTACGGATAAGGAAGCCGGCATGTTCCAGATCTTTGAGGCGGGCGGTTGCAGCTCCTGGGCTGGAATGCTGAGTATCGTAAACAATAGCTTGCGCATTGCGCATCGGGGTTCCTGCGGCGGCGCCACGCAAAAAACCATTGTTTCCGATCTGGCGCGCGACGCCTGGATTCCGGTCGTGGTTCATCTGGTGGCATCGCACCAGTCGGACGGGCAAATTCAGATATGGGTGGGTAACGCCGCGCAGAGTTCGCCCACTTACAGCGCCACCGGCATCAATTTGGGCTTTGGCGACTGGAACGGCGACGAGCTCGCCAGTGGCAGCCAGCTTTATTTCAAATTTGGTCAGTACGATTATGACACCGGGAACTACACCGCCGGAGAGACACGCACCTCGTACTACGACAACGTGCACATCATCGGTACGGCCGCCGGCAACGGCTGGAGCGCCGTTCATCCCACCGTCAGCAGTTTCGCCTATTCCGGTATTGCCTATGCGGCCAGCACCCAGCCGGTGGTCACCCGGACCGCAGAATACGCCTTCGACGGTTCCGCCGACACCAAATGGCAGGGCAGCGGCCAGAACGGCTGGCTGCAATACCGCTATGCTGCTCGCGCCGCCACCGCCATCACCAGCTATACGCTGACCAGTGCCAGCTCCGACGCCGCTCGTGACCCGCTCGACTGGGCGTTGTTGGGCTCCAAAGACGGCAAAAGCTGGACCACGCTGGATACACGCAGCGGCCAGACCTTTGCCAGTCGCGCAATGGCGCGTCGTTTCACCATTACCTCGCCCGGCAGCTACGCTTACTACCGCCTGCGGATCGACGCCAACAATGGCGATACGGCGGCCACCCACCTCGGCGAACTGACCCTCGCGCCCTGATTGACCAACGTGCGAGCCCCAAACGCAAAGCGAGCCTGCTGTCGCAGGCTCGCCGATTTTCCAGGATAACGCACCCAACACCGCCGACGATCAGGTGGGTTAAATCAGTGTGATTGCAGGGGATTAGCCTTCATCCATTCCGGCACCTGGAAAGCGGTAATTAAAAAAAGGGTCCATGATGAACATGAACCCTTTTTACACCAGCCACTGGATCGTTCAACCGATCCTTAGCCGTTCTGCATTACAACGCCTGCCGCTGCTGTTGCAGGGCGATCAGGTGGTCCGCTATCTGGCGAATCACCCAGAACGCCGTCTGCCCCACGTCGCTGTTCATTTCCGGATCCAGCGAGGTATCCACGCTTTTCAGGAAATCCGCTTCCAGTGAATCGACAAAGGCGTCGAAATCGAACTGACCGCTGCGCGGCAGCTCTTTCTGGCTCAACACCAGACTGAGACGCCGGGTCACCATCTGGATGGCCTGCTCGAACGCCTGACGCTGCGCTGGCGTGATATACCCGCCCCGGTCGACCAGTTCGGTCCAGCGGGCAGGGGTGTCGGTATCATGCTCGGTCATGTTTGGCTCCCTGTCAGCTTACCTGCAGATTAGTGGATTTGGGGACTTTGTAGTGATTGTTGACGTTGTCCAGGTTGGCGTTGTTGACCTTCACGTTCAGCCCTTCACTGTCGCTTTTCACAAACGAGAACTTGCCGTTCTGCGCATCGATGTTGCTCAGGTTGAGGTTCCAGTTACCCTGCTGGCCGCCGTTGGTGCGAACGAAGGTACCGAAATCTTTCACCTTGAAGTTATCGACGTTGAAGTTGGCGTCGGCATTCAGCTGGAACACCTTATCAGAGGCGCCCTGTGCGCTGCTGTTGGTGATGTTGACGTTAGCCGGTTTACCGGTGTTGCTCTTCACCGTCAGCGCGTCTTCACCGACGTTGGTCCAGTGCACGTTGTCGATTTTGGCGTCGCCGTGCAGGTGGATACCGTCAGCCGCGTTGTTGCCGAAAATCACGTTCTTGACGGAGCCGCCGTCAGCCACTTCAAACAGCGGTTTCTGCCCCTCTTTCTGGCCGCCATCGCCTAATGCCGGGCCGGCTACGTAGGTTTTACCCTTACCGTCAAACACTTCGCCCGGGCCAACCTTGATCGGCTCATTGACTACGATGGCGTTGGCGTTATCGGCGGTGGGGAACGACACGGGGCCAGCCTTGCCTGCGCTGCCAGTGGATGCCGTACTGTTAGCGTCGCCGGTGGCGCCGGTAGCGTTACCCCCGCCTACGGTTGGCGTTGCGCCACCGCCAGTGCCGCCACCGACTGACGGAGCTGCGCCACCGCCAGTGCCGCCACCAACTGATGGAGTTGCGCCACCGCCGGCGCCGCCACCGACCGACGGAGCTGCGCCACCGCCAGTGCCGCCACCGACCGACGGAGTTGCGCCACCGCCGGCGCCGCCACCGACTGACGGAGCTGCGTCACCGCCGGCGCCGCCACCGACCGACGGAGTTGCGCCGCCACCAGTACCACCACCTGATGTCGGGGCTGCGCCGCCGCTATTGCCGCCTGAGCCGTCCTGCGGCTGACCAAACTGATTTTTCTGGTTTTCCATCAGCATGGCGATCAGCGCCAGCAGAATTTTCAGCAGCGGATTGTCGCTGATCTGGCCGCCGCCGTCCTGGGTAGGGGAGATGCCATTGCTGAGCGCGCTTTCGCCGGTATCCTGCAGCAGCGATTTGCCAAGACCCTCAAGGCCGGATGAACCGCCCGTACCCTGTGCTCCACCGGTTCCCTGTGCGCCGCCCGCACCCTGTGCACCGGAAAGCCCGCCGTTGCCGCCCGCGCCGCCGGTCAGACCGTTGCCTTGCTGCCCCTGACCGCCCTGCGCGCCGTTTTTCGGCATTAATATATCCAGCAACTTGGTCAGCAGGTCACCCAGGCCGTTCTGACCCTGTTGCCCGCCGCCCAGCCCCTGGCTGTTGCCCAGACCGCCGTTCTGCGCGCCGCCTGCGCCATTGTTACTACCAAGTGTATTGTTGCCGCCGAGCGCGTCGTTGCTGCGTTCCAGCGGATTATTGCCGCTTCCCTGCGCACCGCCGTTGTTGCTCAGCAGAGCGGTCAGAACGATCGCCAGCGCTTCCAGTAACTTGGTTTCCTGCGAAGAGGATTTATTGCCGGAAAGCCCGTTATTGCCCAGCCCGCTGTTGCTGGTGCGGTCCGCGCCGCCCAAACCGCCCAGCCCGCCTTGCAGACCTGAGTTGGGGATACTGAGTGTGATACTGATGTCAGCCATAATGTGCCTCTTTACCCAAAGATGAGATGCCGTTCCCGAAACAGGCAGATCTCTGCCTGCCACCAGATAAGTGAAAAAAGCGCCCGATGAGTTCCACGGTGTGGGTAACGATCAGGCGCATAAGACGATTAAACCGTGGTTTTCCCGCTATCGACGCCGATGGCATCCGGTGCGGGCGTCAGGCCGGGTTGCCCTTTGCCGTCAGCCAGTTCGCTGGCGTTATTGCCAGCGCCAGCGGCGGCGATACCACCGGTTTCAGGGGCGGCGCCACTGAGGATGGGAGCAGCACCGCCGCCAACGGCGGGCGCAGCGCCGGTCGCGTTGCCAACGCCGGGGGCGGAACTGCCACCGGAAACCGGCGCCGCGCCGCCGGAACCATTGCCGCCGCCCGAACCGCCTTGCGGCTGGCCGAACTGGTTTTTCTGGCTTTCCATCAGCAGCGCCACCAGCGCCAGCAGGATCTTCAACAGCGGGTTGTCGCTGATCTGGCCGCCGCCGTCCTGCGTTGGGGAAATGCCATTGCCGAGGCTGCTTTCGCCGGTATCCTGCAACAGCGATTTACTCAGATCCTCCAGCCCGCCCGTGCCGGATGCACCCCCAGCACCCCCAGCACCCCCAGCGCCTTGCGCGCCGGAAGCTCCGCCGCTGCCGCCTGCGCCGCCCAGCCCGCCGCCCTGCAATCCCTGACCGCCTTGCGCCCCGTCTTTCGGCATCAGCAGGTCCAGCAATTTGGTCAAAATATCGGTCAGGCCGTTCTGACCCTGACCGCCGCTCGCGCCGAGCCCATCGGCCAGCCCGCCCGAACCGCTTCCCAGCACCTTGTCCAGCCCGCCGCCCAACCCATTGCCCTGACCGCCGCCGAGCGCGTTGCCCGCGCCGCCGCCGCCAAGCGCATCGCTGGTGCGGCCGAGCGGACTGTCACCGCCGCCCTGACCGCCGTTATTGTTCAACAAACTGGGCAGCAGGGCGGTCAGGACTACCGCCAGCGCCTCCAGCAGTTGGTTTTCCTGCGCGGTCGATTTCTTGCCGGAAAGCCCGTTATTGCCCAGACCGCTATTCAGATTGTCTGCGCCGCCAACGCCCCCCAGCCCGCCGTTCAGGCCGGCACTGGGAATACTGAGCGTGATGTTGATATCAGCCATAGTTCGCCTCTTTTCATCAGGATGTGGACGCCCGTTATGGAAAACGTGCGTGTGTCAGCACGGCAAATGCCCGCTGTTTGCTGAGTAAGAAAAGTGCGGCGGCGGTTCCGCGCCGTTAGCGACGACGCCGGAAAGAAATTCCGCGACGGACGGGAACCGACGGCGGCGGCATACCACTCAGCAGTCATCACCCCTATTTATCCAGCACACGGGAGAAGGCCAATGTTGGGCAATATCAATCATATTCAGCGTCAGCAGTCGGTGACGGACACACAGCCCGCCGCCGCTAACGCAAGCCATGCTTTGACGCAAGGCAGCGCGTCGGTACCCGGGCAGTCCGCCTCGGCATCATTGCAGCGGGAAGGCATGCATGCCGGTATGGCGCAGGTCAGTCAGCAACCGTCGTTGCCAAAAAACGAAGGCGCGCAGATTGGCCGCTCTCCCAATCTGAAGGACATGCAGCCGGCTATCGACCGCGCGCTGTCGCCCGCCTCGGCGAAAGACCTGGTGTCGCTGGATAAAAAGGGCCAGCTTACGTTGGGCGATGGGGTGTCCGATCACCTGAAAACGCTGCTGTCGCAGACAATAGGCAAAAACAGCCAGCCGTTTGTGGCGCATCAGGCCGCGGAGGACGGCAGCCAGCATCTGCTGATGGACAAAAGCGGCCGTCTGTTCAGCCTGCAACAATCCGGCGACAGCTTTGTGGCGCTGCACACCAGCACGCCGACGCAGGCCGGCAAAGCCGGCGAGGCGCTGTCGGGTAAGAATAAGGCCAGCTACACGCTGGGGATGGATGACACCCACGTGCGCGCGTCTGTCGTCAATCACAGCGGCGTCAACACCATCAACCTGCCGCAGCCCGGTCAGGCCGCGCAGGCGCAGTTGACCGGGGTGCATACCGATCCGGCGCACGGCAATGAAAAACTGCAAATACATGACAAGGCGCTTTACAGCCTGAACGCCGATCAGGTGTGGGAGAAGAAAAACGATACGCCGCACGGCCAGCTTGCCGGGCAGGCGGATGGCAAGCTGTATGCCGTCAAAGATGACAAGACGCTGGCTAACCTGTCGGCGGGGCACGATTCAGCGCCGTTTGCCGACAAAATCAAGTCGTTCTCAGCCAATGCGCAGGGCAATGTGGCGGTGCTGACGGAGAAAGACAACAGCACCACGCAGATTCATCTGCTGCCGAAAGCGGATGCGCCCGCCGCGGACCACAAAACGCTCGACCTGAAACTGGACGGTCAGGTGGCGCTGGCGCGCGGCAGCGAGCAGGTGAACGCCAAAGCGGTTGGGCTGGAAGGCAATCGGCTGTTTGTCGCCGATGACGAAGGTAAGGTTTTCGCCGGCAAACTGCCGCAGGATGGCGGCAACACCGTCAAACTGGAACCGTACCATAGCCCGGCGCTGGAGGCGGCGTTTGGCGATAACCATAAGGTGCAGGGGTTTGTGGCCGGCGAGCACGGCACGATGCATGCGCTGGTCAACGACGCCGCCGGTCAGAAGCATCTGGCGCCTCTGGCTGACGGTAGTAAACCGGGGGAAACCGAAGGATTCAAACCCGGCTGGAACCTGAGCGACGCGCTGGTGGTGGATAACAAGGCCGGGTTGAATCCGGCGCGGCCGCAGCCCCACGATGTGATGGACATGGGGCGGCTCGGCACCATGGCGTTGCATGAAGGCAAAGTCCACTACCTTGACGGCACCACCCAGAACTGGACCAAAACCGACGTCGGCGCCAGCCAGTTGAAACGCGGTCTGGATAATCAGGCGTATGTGCTGGATGACGGGCAGGTGAAGAAGCTGTCCATCAACCAGAAGGCGGACAGCGTTACCCACGGCGATAACAACGTGTTTGCCGTGACACAGGGGCGCAATTCGCCATCGGCGGGCGACCCGCTGCCGGGGTTAGAGAAAAAAAGTGGTGCCACTGCACTGGCGGTGGTGGACGGCAATAAATTTGTCACCGCCAATGATCAGGGTGAGTTGCAGTTGCACCTCAACAAACCCGGCCTGCAGCGCGCGGCGGTACCGCCTCAACCACTGCCGACCGCCGGTTTGAGCGGAGAGGTGAAGGATCTGGCGCTGGATAAGGATCAGAACCTGTTTGCCCTGAATAAGGACGGCCAGTTATTCAAACTGGATAAACAGGCGTTACAGGGTAACGCCGAAGCGCGCGCCAATGCCCAGTGGCAACCGGTGACGTTGCCTGACAATGTCAAAGCCGAACACCTGTCCACCACCAAAAATCATGAACCGGCGATCTCCGAAGATGGTCATCAGCAGCACCAACTGACTCAGGGCGGCTGGAAAACCACGGTGCCAGAGGCGCACACCGCCGGCAGTCAGCCGCGTGCGGCTGAAACCACCTATGACCGTCTGGCTGGCGGCACCCACGCGGCCCGCATTCCGTTGACGAATCTCACCGGGAAAGTGGAGGCGCAGGTCCTGGGACGCTCCGGTATGGAAAGCCATAAGCTCAACAGCAATTTTGGCGACTTCCTGGGCGCTTATGTCAAAGAAACCGCCAAAGAGATGGTGAGAAAGCCGATTGACGCCGCACAGCATCAGATAAAGGGGCGCGACGGATTGTCATCGGTCTATGACGCGCAGGCGAATATGTTCAAAAAGCTGGAACAGGCGGTGTCATCCCATACCTGGAGCGCCAAACGCGATGACCTGCAAAGCCGAATGGATAAACTCGATCTGGGCGAGGCGGGCAAGCCGCTGATGGCGGAGCTGAAATCGTTCCAGAACGATCTGGAAATGAGCGCCGCCAAGTCCGCGACCCTGCTGGGTAAACATCAGGGCGTGCTAAAAAACAGCGGCGAGGTGAACGAAAAATTCAAGCCGTCGGCCTTCAAAGCGGTCGTGCAATCCATGAACGACAAGCGTTCCGGCAAGGACCTGAGCGTGGCATTGTCGACGGTGATGAACGCGGCGCCTTTGTCCAAAGACAGCAAGGCGGGGGAATTGCTGAACGCCTTTGTGGATAAGAAAGTCGACATGAGTTACCAGAGCGACAAGGTGGCGACCGGGCCGCGCCGCGATCTGGGGGATGCGATGGCGCTGACCAAGTCCCGTCTGGCGCTGGATGTGATGACCGCGAGCGATCTGCACCGCGTCGTCGACAAGCTGGAAACGTTGTCCGGCAAACAGCCGACCGCGGCTGACCTGAAACCGATTCAGGCGGCGCTCGGCGAGCTGCGCGACCAGCAGTACGGCGGCAACGAGGTGAAAAAGATCACCGATATGGGCTTTACCCGTTTTGGCGCGCTGGAAGCCGATTACGATGCGGTGAAAACCTTTACCCAGGCGTTTGGCAATGACAAGAGCGCGGTGAACCTGACAGCCCGTACCACGCTGGAAGCGAGCGATAAAGCGGGGCTGGCGAGCAAGCTGAAGGACACCATTCTGTCGCTGGATAACGGTGAAAGTCTGGCGGTGAACCGTAACTATAACGCCGGGGCCAGCACGGCCTATGTGCCGGCCAAAGCCAAAGTGATGCTCAACGCCACCGCGTTCCCGATTATCCCCAGCGGCGGCGTCACCGGCGACCGCGCCTACAGCCTCAGTTTCAGCCGCGGCGAAAACGGCATTGACGTCAACTTCGGGCGCAACGGCGGGCTGAACGCCAAAGTGGGGGTGGCGACCGGTCAGTCGCCGAATGACGCCAAGAAAGGCTTTGATTTTGATGACAAAAAACACACGCTGGCGCTGGATGTCCGCTTTGGCGGCAGCGTCAACGCCGGGGTGGGGACCGTACAGCAAAACGGCCTGAAGTTTACGCTGAGCGAAAAAGAGCTGCCCGGTTTTATCGACAATCTGATAGAGGGCAAGGTGAACCCGCTGGATTTGGTCGCCAAGGGCAATGACCACCGGGTGAAAGAGGGGTTCTCGATTAAATTCGATCTGGATGCCGCGCTGACAGCCGATGCGCGCGCCGAGGTCAATCTGGCGGATAAACCCAGCGCGGCGCAAAAAGGCAAAGTGCCGACGTCGGCAGGCCGACTTTCCGTCGGGGTGGGCGCCGGGGCGAACCTGATGTCGGCAAGTCATGAGCACAGTACGGTACGCGGCGAGTTCACCGAGCAGAACGCCACCACCAATAACCGGGCCCGCTTTATGAACCAGGTCAACGTGAGCGCCAATGCCACGGCGTTCGCCGGCATCACCAATCCTACGCCGAGCGGCTCGTGGACCGCGCCGATAACGAACAACGCCTCCATCACGATGACGGTGGATACCAAAACCAACCACAGCATCAGTATGCAGATGAAACCGGCCCAGCCGCTGCAGGGCAAGGACATGGACAGCCTGATTTCATCGCTGGAGAAAAACTTCGCCGATCCGGAAACGCAACAGGTGCTGAAAGGGGTGAAAGACCTGACGGACACCGGAGAAAAACTGGCGATCCTCAATAAACATTTTGAGGCTAAAACCCCGGCGGGCGATGCGCAGTACGGCGCCATTCAGGGATTGCAGTCCAAAACCCGGCAACATGAGGCGGCGGAAAAACAGGGGGCGACGCTGGACAGCGCCAGCTACAGCACGACTTACGCCAACCTGTCGAAACTTGACAGCAACGGTATTTTCCATGCGCTGCGTAAGCTGGTCAGCGATAACCTGCCGCCGACCAACGCCGAGCGTATTCACGGCTTCATGGAGGAAAACCCGGCGCTGAAAGCCGTGGTGCAGAAGATGCAGTCGCTGACCAACGCCACCGCCGGCGTCAGCCTGGAGCTGAAAGACGAGGTGAAAACCAAAGTCGAAAAAGGCATTCAGAACAATACGCTGGGCAAGGATGACATCGCGGCGATTTTCCGCGACAGCAACAACCTGCGCATCAAATCCATCGATTTCACCCAGACGGTGAAAAACAAGGAAGGGCTGGCGTTCCCGCTGCCGATTGTCAGTGCCGGCAGTAGCGCTGACGTCAGCATGACCAAGCTGCTGGGCAAGATCAATTTCAGCTACGGTCAAAACCAGAACAGCCCGAGCAGCTTCAGTCTGGAAGGGGCGATCGCCAAAGCCAACCCGGAAGTCTCTCAGGCGGTCAATCATATGCACCAGCAGGGCATCACGCTGGCGAAACAGTAATACGGCAACGGAACGAAAAACCACAGGAGCAAAGCGATGACATCAGCACGACAAACCTCAGCACAACAACTGGCGGCGCGGCTGCTGCAACATTTCAGCCAGTTCAATAAAACCCGTCTGACGCTGAATAACGGCATCTGTGTACTGAACGGCGCGGACGGTCGGGAAGCGGCGGTGATTGAGGTGCCGGGGCAAAGCGACAGCCTGTTGCTGCACTGCCAGTTGATTAGCCTGAAAGGCGAAGACCGACCGGCTATCTACCGCCTGATGCTGCTGCTCAATTTCGAGATGGCGGCGATGCGCGGTTGCTGGCTGGCGCTGGATGAGTACGACAATTTACGCCTGTGCAGTCAGTATCCGCTCGACAAGCTGGATGACGCCGGTTTCAGCGCGCTGCTGAACGGCTATATCCGGCAGGTTGAAGAAACCCGTACCTTTATCGAACAGACGCTGGCGCAGGCTAACGCCGCCTGACCTCACTGCCGACAACGCACGCCCCTGATACCGCCGTATCAGGAACATCACGCCGGTCAGGCGTCCTGAGCCTGACCGGTTTCTCCCTGACTCGCTTCACAGTACCCCAGCCAATCTCATGAATGCTAAGATATTTACTGATTGTACCGTTATTCGGTACACCGGTGTGGCAACGAGCAGAGAGAGCGATGAGCAAAAACAGGCTACAACCCGGTTTGATGGCGATCCACAGCAACCATCCTGAAGCCCTGCGCGACGTGTTGGTGTCGTGGATGGCGGCCAATCCGCTGGCCGGGCTGGAAAACGAGCTGATTCTGGTTCAGAGCAACGGCATCGGACAGTGGCTGAAACTGGCGCTGGCGCGCGATGCCCGCGACGGCGGATGCGGCGTCGCGGCGGCGCTGGATGTGCAGTTGCCGTCGCGCTTTTTCTGGCAGGTTTACCGTGCGGTGCTGGGTCAGGAACAGGTGCCGGAAACTTCGCCGTTCGATAAATCCCTGCTGGTGTGGCGGCTGCTGCGGCTGCTGCCGGGTCTGCTCGCCCAGCCTGAATTTGCCGCGCTGGCGCGCTTTCTGCAGCAGGACGCCGACTTGCGCAAGCGCTACCAGCTGGCTGAGCGGCTGGCCGACCTGTTTGACCAGTATCAGGTGTATCGCGCCGACTGGCTGGCAGAGTGGGCCGCCGGGCATGATGTGCTGGCGACCAGCCGGCGCGGCGTGGAGCCATTGCCGGACGATCAGCGCTGGCAGCCCCTGCTGTGGCGGGCGCTGTTGCAGGATACCGGCGAGGCGCTGTCCGGCACCAGCCGTGCGGCGTTGCACCGGCGTTTTCTGGATGAAGTACAGCGGCGGGGAGACGCCGACCGACCGGCGGGATTGCCGTCCCGGGTGATGGTATTCGGTATTTCATCGCTGCCGCAGCAGGCGCTGGAACTGCTGGCGGCCATCGGTCGCTGGACCCAGATATTCATGTGCGTGCATAACCCGTGCGAGCACTATTGGGGCAACATCATTGCCGACAAGGATCTGCTGCGCGCCGAACGCGCCCGCCAGCAACGCAAACCCGGTATGCCGGAGGTCATCGCGCTGGAAGAACTGCATCAGCATGCCCACCCGCTGCTGGCGGCCTGGGGTAAACAAGGGCGCGATTACATCGGCCTGCTGGATGAATACGACCAGCGCGAGCAGTACGAACCGCTGTTGCAGCCGTTGATTTCACGCATTGATCTGTTCGACAGCAACGGCGAAGGCTGCCTGCTCAATCAACTGCAGGAAGACATTCGGGATTTGCGTCCGCTGGCGGAAAGCCGGGCGCGCTGGCCGGCCATCGATCCGCATCAGGACTGTTCGATCCGTTTTCATGTCGCGCATAGCGCGCAGCGTGAAGTGGAAGTGCTGCACGATCAACTGCTGGCGGCGTTTGCCGCCGACCCGACGCTGCGCCCGCGCGATGTGATTGTGATGGTGCCGGACATCAACGGCTACGCGCCGCATATTCAGGCGGTGTTTGGGCTGATCGATCGGCAGGACCCGCGCTATATCCCGTTCAGCGTAGCGGACCGCGGACCGCGTCAGAACAACCTGTTGCTGGCGGCGCTGGAGCGGTTGTTGAATTTGCCGCAGTCGCGCGTGGCGGTGAGCGACGTGCTGGATTTGCTGGAGGTGCCGGCGGTGCGCCAGCGGTTTGCCATCACCGAAGAGCAACTGCCGCTGCTGCAACGCTGGATTCGGGCCGCCAACGTGCGCTGGGGGCTGCATGCCCGCCAGCGTCAGAGCCTCGACCTGCCGGACGCGCCGGAACAGAACAGCTGGTTTTTCGGCCTGCGTCGCATGTTGCTGGGGTACGCGGTGGGCGCCGGCGACGCCTGGCGGGATATTGAGCCGCTGGATGAAATCGGCGGGCTGGATGCGGTGCTGGCCGGTCAACTGGCGTTGCTGCTCGACCGGCTGGATTACAGCTGGCAGCAGCTCTGTCAGCCCGCGACGCCGGTGCAATGGGGCGAGCGGTTACGCGCGCTGCTGAACACGTTTTTTGCGGCGGATGAGGGCGAAGACGGCTTCATGCTGCTGCAACTGGATGAAGGGTTGCAGAATTGGCTGGAGGCCTGCGAGTCGGTGGCGCTGGAACAGGCATTGCCGCTGTCGGTGGTGCGGGAGCACTGGCTGGGGCTGTTTGAGCAGTCGAGCCTGACCCAGCCTTTTTTTGCCGGCGCCGTCACCTTCGCCACGCTGATGCCGATGCGCGCCATCCCGTTTCGCCACGTCTGCCTGCTGGGCATGAACGATGGCGATTATCCCCGCAACCGGGTGCCGCTGGATTTCGACCTGATGGGGCAGGATTACCGCCCCGGCGACCGTTCCCGACGCGAAGACGACCGCTATCTGTTTCTGGAGGCGCTGCTGTCGGCGCGCGAGCAACTGTACATCAGTTGGGTGGGACGCAGTATCCACGATAACAGCGAGCGGCCGCCCTCGGTGCTGGTGGCGCAGTTGCGCGACCATCTGAGCAACGGCTGGCAGACTGCCGACGGGCAGGCGGTGTTGTCGGCGCTGACGGTGGAACACCGGTTACAGCCATTCAGCCCGGATTATTTTACCGCCGGTAGCCCGTTGTTCAGCTATGCCCGCGAATGGCGCGCCGGTCTGTTGCCGCAGGAGGTGTCGATGGCGGATGCTGCGCTGGACGAGTATCGGCAGGATGGCGTGCTGACGCTGCGTCAGCTGGCGGATTTTGTCCGCGACCCGGTGCGCAGTTTCTTCCGTCTGCGCCTTAACGTCTGGTTCGAGCAGGAAGACGCCACCAGTCAGGATCAGGAGCCGTTTGCCATTGATGCGCTGGAAAACTGGCGCCTGCAACATGAGCTGATTCAGGTGCAGCAAGCGGCGTTGCGCCAGCATATTCCCCGTGAACAGGCGCTGACGGAACAACTGGCGCGCATCGCCCGGCGCGGCGAACTGGCGCCGGGCGGCTTTACCGCGGTGCTGGAGCAGGATTTGGCGGAGCCGATGGCGGATCTGTTCACCCGTTATGAGCAGGAACGGGAAAAATGGCCGGAGTCGTCGCCTGACGAACCGCTATCGCTACCCGATATCCCGCTGGAAGACTGGCTGAACGAGCTGCGCGTCGACGAGCAGGGCAACCGGTGCCGGCTGGTGCTGGAAAGCGGCGGGTTGCTGCATGCTACGCGTCGCAGCTATCGGCTCGACAAGCTGGTGCCGTTCTGGGTGGCGCATCTGGCCGGGCACCTTGGCGGACAACCGTTGCACAGCACGCTGGTCAGCAAGAACGGCACCGTTCACCTGCCGGCGCTGGAGCCTGAGCAGGCGAAAGCCTACTGGCAGACGCTGGTGGAGGCCTGGCGGGAGGGGATGCGTTACCCGCTGCCGCTGGCGGTGAAGACCGGATTTCGCTGGCTGGAGGCGGGCGGAGAGCCGGATCAACCGCCGGACGACGAGGCGGGCAAGGCGGCGCGCCAGTGCTACGACGAGCATGATCCCGCCAACCGCAAGTTTGCCGAGTCGGCGTCTAACGCCTATCTGGCGCGGGCTTTCCCGAATTTCGACCAACTGTGGGCCAATGGCGAGTTCGCCCGCTGGACACAGCTATTGCTGGCGCCGCTGTACCAGACGCTGAAAGCGGCGTCGGCGAAAAATAAAAAACCAGGAGGCCAGTCATGACGGCGCGTGCGTTACCTTCTGTGCTGGATGTGCTGCGCTTTCCGCTTTCCGGCAGCCGCCTGATCGAAGCCAGCGCCGGCACCGGCAAAACCTTTACCATCGCCATGCTGTATGTGCGGCTGGTGCTGGGGCACGGCGGCGAGCAGGCGTTCTCGCGCCCGCTCAACCCGCCGGACATACTGGTGGTGACCTTTACCGATGCCGCCACCCGCGAGCTGCGCGATCGTATTCGCGCCCGGCTGGCGCAGGCGGCCGCTTACTTTCAGCCGGATGGCAAGGATGAGTCGGTCGATCCGTTGCTGCATGAACTGCGCGCCGACTACCCGCCGGAACAATGGCCGGACTGCGCGCGCAAATTGCAACTGGCCGCCGAATGGATGGATGAGGCGGCGGTGTCCACCATCCACAGTTGGTGTAACCGGATGCTGGGCGAACACGCTTTTGACAGCGGCAGCCTGTTTAACCAGACGCTGGAAACCGACCAGAGCGACTTGCTGCTGGAGGTGGTGCGCGATTACTGGCGGACGTTCTTTTTCCCGCTCGATGCCCGCGATGTGCTGGAACTGCGCGATAGCTGGCCGTCGCCGGAAAGCTTTTATCGCAGCGTGACGCCGCTGCTGGAGTACGCCGACGACATCGGCATCGATGACCTGCCCGCGCAGATTTTCAGCGCGGTCCGCGAAGAGAAAACGCGCCGGCTGGCGGCGCTAAAAGCGCCCTGGCCGCAGTGGTGTGGCGAGTTGCGCGACCTGCTGAACGAAGCGGTGGCACAGAAGCAGGCCAACGGACACAAGCTGCAGGCCCGCTATTTCGACCCGTGGCTGGACAAACTGCAACACTGGGCCGCCAGCGACGAGACGACGCTGGATATCGGCACCGGCTGGACGCGGCTCACCCCGCAAGGACTGCGGGAAGTTTGGAAAATCCCCGACGAGGCGCCGCAACATCCGGCATTGACCGCGATGGAGACGCTGCAACAGCAGTTAGACGCGCTGCCGGAACCGCGTAGTCAGTTACTGAGACACGCTTGTCGCTGGATAAGTCAGCGATTCCAGCACGAGCAGGAGAGCCGGGCGCAAATGGGGTTTCAGGACCTGCTGACCCGGCTGGATGCCGCATTGCGCGGCGACAACGGCGAGCGGCTGGCGCAGCGTATTCGCCGTCAGTTCCCGGTGGCGATGATCGACGAATTTCAGGACACCGACCCGCTGCAATACCGTATTTTCGATACCTTGTACCGGGTGGCGGACAACGACCCGCAGCAGGGACTGATCCTGATCGGCGACCCAAAACAGGCGATTTACGCGTTTCGCGGCGCCGATATCTACACCTATTTGCGCGCTCGCCGCGATACCGACGGGCGGCATTACACGCTGGGCACGAATTTCCGCTCTACTCAGGCGATGGTCGGCGCTGTCAATCAGGTGTTTATGCAGGCGGAAAACCGTGCCGACGGCGCGGGCGCGTTTCTGTTTCGGCAAAGCGACGGCGGCAATCCGGTGCCGTTTTTGCCGGTGCAGGCCAACGGGCGCGACGAGGCGTGGGTACTGGAGGGCGCTGACGCCGCGGCGCTGACCTGCTGGACGCCGGCGACGGACGAGCCGCTGTCGTCGGCGGAATACCGCCAGCGCATGGCCGCCGGTTGCGCCCGCGAAATGGTGCGGCTGCTGCAGCTCGGCGGGCAAGGTCGGGCCGGTTTTGCCGTACCGGGGCAGCCGCTGCGCCCGGTCAGACCGGGGGACATGGCGGTGCTGGTCAATACCGGGCGCGAAGCGATGGCGGTGCGTGCGCAACTGTCCGCTCGCGGCGTGCGCAGCGTGTATCTGTCGGACCGGGAGTCGGTCTTCGACAGCCCGCAGGCCGGCGAACTGCACTGCTGGCTGGCGGCCTGCGCCGATCCGGAGAACGATCGGCTGCTACGCGCCGCGCTGGCGACTCCCTCGCTGGGGCTAAGCTGGCAGGCGCTTGACCGCCTTAACCACGACGAGCAGGAGTGGGAACGCCGGGTAATGCAGTTTGTCCGCTACCAGAGCTGCTGGCGACAGCAGGGCGTATTGCCGATGCTGCGGCGGCTAATGTGGGAATTCGATGTGCCGCGCCGGTTGCTGGCCGCCGATAACGCCCGCGCGCTGACCGATGTGCTGCACCTGTCGGAATTGCTGCAACAGGCCAGCGTGCATCTGGACGGCGAGCACGCGCTGATCCGCTATCTGGCGGAGCAGTGTCAGGCGGATAATCCCGGCGGCGACACCCTGAAACTGCGGCTGGAAAGCGATGCCGATCTGGTGAAGGTGGTTACCGTCCACAAGTCCAAAGGGCTGGAGTATCCGCTGGTGTTTCTGCCGTTTGCCTGCGCGTTTCGTGCCGTCAGCCAGCGGGATGTGCCGCTGAAATTTCATGATGATGACGGGCAGCCGCGCCTTGAACTGACAGCCAGCGACGAGGCGGTGCGACGCGCCGACCATGAGCGGCTGGGCGAGGACCTGCGTAAATTTTATGTGGCGCTGACCCGCGCCCGCTACGCCATGTGGCTTGGCATGGCGCCGTTGAAAGAGCTGGAAAAAAGCGCGCCCGGTTACCTGCTCGGCGCCGGTGAACCGTTAGACCCGGCGCAGCTGGCGCAACAGTTGTCGGCCTGGTGCGGCGCGGACAGCCAGATTACGCCGTTGCCGGAAACGGACGAGGACATTTACCGCGCCGAACAGGATACGTCGGCGCTGGGGCAGGAGCCGCCGTTGCCGAATATGCGCAGCCACCGCTGGCGCATTACCAGCTATTCCGGGTTGCAACTGGCGCCGGAAGGGCATTACCGCGAATATCGTGAGCCTGCTGTGGGCGACGTGCCCGAAGTGCAGAGCGCGAAGCAGGAAACCTTTAGCGAACCGCAGGCAACAGCGGAGCGTCTGCCGCCGTTGCCGACCGGCCACGATATGTACAGTTTTCCTCGCGGGGCGGCGCCGGGCAGCTTTCTGCACGGCTTGCTGGAGTGGGCCGGAAAAGAGGGCTTTGCCGTGCTGGCGGCGGATCGGCCCCGGGTGGAGGATCAGGTGGCGCGGCGCTGTAACCGGCAAGGCTGGACACAGTGGATACCGATGCTTACCGATTGGCTGATGGCGTTGCTCAATCAGCCGCTGGCGCTGCCGACGCAGCCCGGCAGCGCAGTCTCACTGGCCGGGTTGAGGCAGTATCAGGTGGAAATGGAGTTCTGGTTTGCGCTCAGTCAGGTCGACACGCAAGTCTTGGATCAACAGGTCAGGGCCGCCACGCTGGCGGGCGAACCGCGAGCGATGCTGATGCGCGAACAGCTCAACGGCATGCTGAAAGGGTTTATCGATTTGGTGTTTGAACATCAGGGGCGCTACTACGTGCTGGACTACAAATCCAACTGGCTGGGGGCGGATGCCGCCGACTATGACCCACCGCGTATGGCGCGCGCCATGCTGGATCACCGTTACGATCTGCAACTGGCGTTGTATCTGTTTGCGTTGCACCGCTTGCTGAAGTCCCGCCTGCCGGATTACGACTACGACCGCCACGTCGGCGGCGCGTTATACCTGTTTTTGCGCGGCAGTCAGGCGCCGGGCGGCGGCGTCTGCGCCCAACGGCCGGACAAGGCGCTGATTGACGCGCTGGAGAGCCTGTTTAGCGGCGAAACGGAGGCGACGGCATGAACATGACCAGTCATGACGAATTAACCCTGTTGCTGGACCAGTGGGTGGGCTGCGGCTGGTTGCGGGAGCTGGACCGGGCGCTGGTGCGCTTCCTGCATCAGGAATGCCCTGATGCGTCGCCTTTGCTGCTGCTGGGGGCGGCGCTGGTCAGCTATCAGCTTGGGCGCGGGCATGTGTGCCTCGATCTGGGCGCCACGCTTGCCGACAGCGGGTTTTCGCTGGCGTTGCCGCCGGAAGGCGATCGTAGCGAAAACCGTAAGATCGCGCGTCCGGCGGAGGTGCTGGCGGGCGTTACCCTGTCGGCCTGGCAGGCGGCGTTGCAACAGCCGCAGTTGGTATCGTCGGGGGAAGGCTGCACGCCGCTGGTGCTGGTCGGCGCGCGTCTTTATCTGCGCCGCTACTGGCGGTATGAGCAGGATGTGCGGCACGCCATCACGCAGCAACTGAAACAAAACGACGCGCTGCGGGCGGCGATAGCGCCAGCGGCGCTGCGTCAGCGGCTGGATGCGCTGTTTCCTGGCGACGCGGCCGGCGCTGCCAACTGGCAGAAACTGGCCTGTGCGTTGGCGGCGGGCAGTGCCTTTAGCATTATCACCGGCGGGCCGGGCACCGGAAAAACCACCACCGTGGTGAAACTGCTGGCGCTGTTGCAATCGCTGGCGCTGGAACAGCACGGCAAACCGTTGCGTATTCGGCTGGCGGCGCCCACCGGCAAGGCGGCGGCCCGCCTGAACGAGTCGATTGCCGGGGCCATTGCCGGCCTGACGCTGGAGGGGCTGGCGCAGGGCGAGGCTATCCGGGAACAGATCAACAGCGAAGTGGTGACCTTGCACCGTTTGCTGGGCAGTCGGCCGGATACCCGGCATTTCCGGCACCATGCCGATAACCCGCTGATGCTGGATGTGCTGGTGGTGGACGAAGCGTCGATGGTGGATCTGGAGATGATGGCGGCGCTGCTGGCGGCGATGCCGGCCCGTTCCCGCCTGATTCTGCTGGGCGACAAGGATCAATTGGCGTCGGTGGAAGCCGGCGCGTTGATGGGCGAACTGTGTCAGCGCGCCGCACAGGGGCATTACCTGCCACAGACCCGCGACTGGCTACGGCAGGTCGCGGGGGAGACGCCGGACGATTCGCTGCTCGACCCGCAAGGCAGCGCGTTGGATCAATCCATCGCCATGCTGCGCCACAGCTATCGCTTTGGCGCCCACAGTGGCATCGGCCAACTGGCGGAGGCGGTGAATGCCGGCGACGTGGCGGCGCTGGCGTCGATCTGGCAGCAGGGGTATGCCGACCTGGCGCACCTGACGTTGACGGCGAATGATAACCGCACGCTGCGTGAATGGGTTATCGACGGCGCCGCCGATCGATTCGGCGCGCAGCCCTCTGCGGCTACGCCGGTGGGCTACGGCGGCTACCTGCGACGGATGGCCTCGACGCGGCCGGAACTGACGGCGCCGCAAAGCGAGTTCGACCTCTGGGCGGCGCAGATTCTGGACGCTTTCGGTCAGTTCCAACTGCTGTGCGCATTGCGTAACGGACCGTGGGGCGTCGACAGTATGAATGAGCGCATCGCCCATCTGCTGTATCGGGACGGCTTGCTGGCGGCCTGGCAAGGCTGGTATCCGGGGCGGCCGGTGATGGTGACCCGCAACGATTATAGTCAGCGGCTGATGAACGGCGATATCGGCATCACCCTACAGGTGCCGCTGCTCCAGCCGGACGGCTCACGGGGATGGGCTACCCGGGTGGCGTTTCCCGCCGGCGATGGCTCATCGGGCATCCGCTGGGTGCTGCCGGGGCGATTATCGGCGGTGGAAACGGTGTTCGCCATGACGGTGCACAAATCGCAAGGGTCGGAATTCGCCCACACCGCTTTACTGCTGCCGGAGTCCTTAAGCCCGATCCTGACCCGCGAACTGGTGTACACCGGCATTACCCGCGCCAAATACGCGTTCAGCCTCGGCTGCGTGGGGGAGCACAGTACGGTGCTGGCGGAAGCGGTCGGTCGGCGGGTATTACGGGTGAGCGGACTGGTGGAATAAACGGCGGTTATTCTTAAGGCGGCATGATGGATTATGCGATGATGCCGCCTGTCTGGAACAATTGGTGCCGTAATATAGCGATTTTTTAACGAATTATTATCTAAATAAGTAGTTTTGATAATACATTGACACTGAAATACATTTGGGAATTTGAGGTAAGTTGGGTACACTCCGTGGCGTCAACAGGGGCCACGAGTTTGTCAGTCGACGTCGTAGGACATAATGAAAACAACTTACTGTTAATTTAATAATGCATACTGAACAAAGAGATAATAGTGAATTGCTGCTCACTGAGTGGCAAGAGCTTGTTAATTTGACTCCTTCTGGCGCTCACCAATTATTGAGCGATTTATGCGAAGAAGAATTGCGTCAGCTGGTCAGCGTGTTTTACGACTATATGCTTCAGGATAAACAGGCCAGTATTTATCTCAATACCCAAAAAGTAGCCGATAAACTCAGTGAAAGTATGTATCACTGGCTACGTTCAGTATTGGGCAGCGCCAAAGGGTCATTATCTGTATTGCTGGAACGGCAGCAGCAGGTTGGCGTTATTCATGCGCGCATCGGCATTCCGACCGATCTGGTGGCCCGAGGGGCGCGTAAACTGAAAAATGAACTGTTCAAGCTGCTGGCCAGAAAACGAAACCTGGATGCCGCACTGATTAATCAGGCGGTCTGTTTTAGCAGTCTGGTTATGGATACTGCGATTGAGGCCATGACAACCGCGTATTCTCCCGGTTACAAAAGTGCGATGCGCGATCAGGAACGCTATCGCATTTTGTCGATTTATGATGATGTGAATGTTGAAAGGGAGCGGCAGCTTGGCGCATTAATGAATTGGGAGAATCAGTTCATTTATAACGTGGCGACCGGGCTGCCGTCTGAAGAGATTATCCTGCTGGAAAAATCGGAATTTGGCCTGTGGTTTTTTCATAAAGGCCGGCATTTGTTCAATGGTCCTGATTTATTGCAAAAGCTGGAGGGATTGATCCGGCAGGTGGATAGTCGGGTGAGAGAGACATTTCCCCATCACGTTGAAAATACGGCAATACGCACGCAATTATTACGCGACATCCGTCAGTTAATTGGGCAGGTTAATGCAATTCTGTGCTCAATGTTTGATGAATTGATCCGATTCGAAAATGGCAAGGACCCACTGACGAATCTGCTCAATCGTCGCTTCATCCCGACTATTATGCGGCGGGAAATCGCACTGGCTATCAGTTCGGGAAAACCCTTTATTCTGGCTATGATTGATATCGATCATTTTAAAAAGATCAATGATAGTTACGGGCATGAAACCGGCAATCTGACACTTAAGACGATCGCGACGAAAATATACGAAAGCGTGCGAAGCAGCGATTATGTTTTTCGTTATGGCGGCGAAGAGTTTATGGTGTTGCTGGTCGAAACCCAGGCGCAGCAAGCTTCCATGATCTTTGATTCGATTCGTCAAATGGTCGCCGGGTTGTCTATTCCGGCAATGGTGGAACAGGGGGTATCGGTGACCATCAGCGTTGGGATTGCCGAGTTCGATAACCACCCCGATTATCAGCAGCTTATCAAAAAGGCTGACAGTGCGTTGTATCAGGCCAAAGCTAACGGCCGCAATCGAATCGAGATATTTAATTAACGCAAAAATGCCGGTATTTACCCGGTCCCGCCAACCGGGATCGTTACGTTTGCCGTGGTGAAGGCGATTAGCGCATGGTTTAACGTTACGGCGATTGCCCGGCTTTGATGCGGTCGGTTTTGTTTGTTTGGCTGGGGAATGAATAGATCAGCTTCTTGAAGCGTTTACGCGTTGTCTGCTTTGAGGAGATTCCCGTTATGATGCGCATCATTTCCGTCGTGGCCGCCGGGCTGCTGATAAGTCCAACGCTTCACGCAACGCCGCTCAACTATACTATTTCAACCAATAAAACCGTCATTAAGCTTTCATGGCGCGCATTTGGCGGTACGTCACAGGCGTATCTGGATGGCGTAACCGGGGACGTTATGCTGGATTCCGCCAAAGAAATCGATGACCGTATTGAAGTGAAAATCCCCGTTGCGACGCTCGAAGCGTCCAACAGCCTGCTGACCTATCAGCTGAAAAGCGGCCTGTTTTTTGATGCAACACACTACCCCTGGATTGTTTTCACCAGCAGCAGAGTGGTGGCGCAAGGGCATGGTCACTTTCGTGTGTTTGGTTCGCTGTCCGTCAAAAACGTTCAGCGTCCGGTCATTCTGGAGGCGACGCTGGAGGAATATGGCGGTGCATCGCCGGCGGGGGGGACGTTGTTTCTCCATGCGACAACCGCTATTTCACGTTCGGCCTTTAATATGGATCGGTTTACGGCGCTGGTGGATGACAAGGTCGCGATTAATATTGACCTTCAGGCGCAAGTCCGACGCGCATTATAACCGTCCTCCCTTATAACAGTCCGTCCTTATAACAGCCCTCCCTTCGCGCTTTGGCTGTTGCAGCGTGGAGGGAAGGGCCGCGTTATGTCAGTGACGTCTGCAATCTGAGCGCGCTATCGGCCAGTTGTGAAACCGGATTGCGGCCGATCAATACGAACTGATAGCCTCCGGTATGCCACCAGGCAAGGTGCATTCCATGCCGTTGTTCATTGTTGATCGCCGTTGCGCTTCGCTGCTGCTCCGGGGAGATGCACAATGCCATCGGCCCGTAATCGGCATGCATCCAGGCAATTTGGGCGATTGAGGTGCTGTCGTAGCGCAGCATACGTACCATTTTCAGCTCGGCGCCTTGAATAGCGAGCTGCTGTTCGTTCAGATGAATGCCGATGTCCTGCGCGGTACGCGCCAGTCCCCGAGCCAGAGCGGACGATGAACTGTCCATGTCGAGCAGTGTTTCAGCGCTGTACAGTGACATGTATTGGGCCTCAAGATCGCGAATTTTCTCGCTATCGTTACGAACAGCCGAGGCGGGGCGCGCAAGATAGCCCAACCCTGAGCCAATCACCAGAAAACTGAGCGAGGCGGCAATCAGCGAACGGCGGCTAACCCCGATGCGAGGCGGCGTTTCTCCCACGACGGGAGTCGCCGCCAGCAGTTGCTCAAGTCGATTCTGCATCCGGGCCTGGGGCGCGTCATCAAGTAAAGGTGCGAAGGCTTCTTTAAACGCCAGATCGCTTTTTTGCAGCCTGGCGATGCGTTCGGCAAGCTGATCGTCATTCCTGAGCAACTGCTCGAACTGCTGCGCGTCGGTGTCATTCATCTCGCCGTCAAGCCAGGCGACGATAGCTTCGTCACTGTAGGGGGGCGTAAAATTTATTGTTCTCATGAACGTTTTTCCTTCGCGGGCGTCTGGGCGTCAACCGATTTGACCAGAATTGTTCGTGCCGCCGCCAGCCGGCTCATAATCGTGCCGATCGGTACCGATAACGTGTCTGCCGCCTCCTGATAGGTAAACCCTTCGACATAAACTAAAAATATGGCATTGCGCTGCGCTTCAGGAAGCGCGTTTACCCGTTGCATGATTTTCTGGTAATGCCGGCGATCGTCATTCAGCGCGTGGGTGTCCGGCGCCGGCAACTCATCGCTTTCGACAAATCCTTGCCCCATACGCACACGGCTGGCGCGCAGATCGGAAATCCAGATGGAGTGAAGAATGGAGAACAACCATCTGTCGATGCGGGTTCCCGGCGTAAATTGCGCGCTCTTTTCAAGCGCGCGAACGCAGGTGGACTGCACTAATTCTTCAGCAACATCGTGACTGCGCGAGAGCACCAGACCATAACGCCACAGGCGTGTCAGATGCGCGGCAAGCTGCTGGCGAACGTCACTGGTAGTGATTTTTTTGTCCTCGCGGTGATACTCAGGATTCAGGATGCCCGTTAATAGCAGCCTGTAAGTCACGATACTCTTCGCAGCTTTGGCCGCACAGGCTGGCGATCGTTTTCAGTTGCTCCCGCGCCAGATCGGGGCGGCCTTTCACCAGCCACGCTTCACCAAGATATTCGCGTACTTTGGCATAATTCGGGTTGAGCGCCAGCGAGCGTTGATAATAGCCGATGCCTTCGTCGGTACGCCCGAGTTTTCGCGTGGCGTAACCCCGGTAGTTCCAGGCTTCGGCGGTATTGCCATTTTTCAGGGTATCGAGCAGGTTCAGCGCCGCCTGATACTCACCTTTTTTAGCCAGGTGATAAGCGTAGTTGGTCTTATCCTGGTCGCTCAGTCGGCTGGTTTTTTCAGGGACACACTGTTTCGTCGCGCTGTTATAAACCTGTCCGGCCGGGCAATCCGGCGTTTTACTGTTGGTATCGTCGTCGCCTGCAGCCAAGACCTGCGGGATATGCAAAGAAAATAGCAGTACCGGGATGGTTAGACGGCGAGCGATAGAGAGTTGGAAAGAAGAAACAGGGTTCATTTTATTTACTCCTGGGTGAATGCGTGGTGTAAGTGATGGGTAAACGCATCAGCGGTCATTTCTATTCACCGATTATTTTTATTTCACCGATTATTTTTATTCGGAAAAAATCGAACCGGACTCAACCCGATGACGTGAGGTGAAAACTCCTCACGGCGCGGCAGGAAAGGGGTGGTATCATATCGGCCTCTTTCATCTGGAATTTTCACTGTGACCTTATTGACCTCATTTGCTGAACTGAACGCGCTTCCTGCGGAGCAACTCACCACCCTTAACGAGCTGGGCTACCAGACCATGACGCCGATTCAGGCGGCGGCGTTACCGGCGATTCTGGCAGGAAAAGACGTCCGCGCGCAGGCGAAAACCGGCAGCGGCAAAACCGCTGCTTTCGGCCTGGGCCTGTTACAGCATCTTGATGCCGGGCAGTTCAATACCCAGTCGCTGGTGCTGTGCCCGACCCGTGAACTCGCCGATCAGGTAGCAAACGAGCTGCGTCGTCTGGCTCGCTACATGCCGAACATCAAGGTGCTGACCCTCTGCGGCGGCGTACCGTTCAGCATCCAGCGCGACTCGCTGACCCATGCCCCCCACATCATTGTCGCCACGCCGGGCCGACTGCTGGATCACCTGAAAAAGGAGACGGTAAGCCTTGATGCCCTGCAGACGCTGGTGCTGGATGAAGCTGACCGGATGCTCGATATGGGCTTTGCCGACGCCATCAACGAGGTTATCGCCCACGTACCCGCTCAGCGTCAGACGCTGCTGTTTTCCGCCACCTGGCCGGATGCCATTGCCGCCATCAGTCATCGTATTCAGCGCGATCCGCTGATCATTGAAATCGGTACGGTGGATGAACTCCCGGCGGTTGAGCAGCAGTTCTATGAGGTTTCCCGCAACGGCAAACTCGATCTGCTGCAGAAACTGCTGAGCCGCGAACAGCCTGCTTCCTGCGTGGTGTTCTGTAACACCAAAAAAGACTGTCAGGCGGTATACGACGCCCTGACCGCCAGTAACCAGAGCGTACTGGCGCTGCATGGAGATATGGAACAGCGTGACCGCGATCAGACGCTGGTGCGCTTCGCTAACGGTAGCAGCCGTGTGCTGGTGGCAACCGACGTTGCCGCGCGTGGGCTGGATATCAAAGCGCTGGAGATGGTGGTTAACTACGAGCTGTCGTGGGATCCCGAAGTGCATATCCACCGCATCGGCCGTACCGCCCGCGCCGGTGAAAGCGGGCTGGCCATCAGCCTCTGCGCGCCGGAAGAGGCCCAGCGTGCGAATGCGCTCGAAGAAATGCTGAATATGAAACTCAACTGGCACCCGCTGCCGACCGGGCTGCGCATCACCCCGCTGGAAGCCACTATGGCGACGCTGTGCATCGACGGCGGCAAGAAAGCCAAAATGCGTCCCGGCGATATTCTGGGAGCGTTAACCGGTGACATGGGGTTGGATGGCGCCGATATCGGTAAGATTATGATTCACCCGACGCATGCCTACGTGGCGGTGAAGCAGTCGGTAGCCCGCCATGCGTGGAAGCAGTTGCAGCAGGGGAAAATTAAAGGCAAGGCGGTGAAAGTCCGGTTGCTGAAGTGATGTGAGAAAAAAATCACGTATGCGCTGTGGTCCTCGATTAACTGATAACGCATAAGGTTTTCTGGCCGCTCGGCGGTCAGAACCTGCTTTGTCTTTCCTATTTTAGATTTCAGAGAAAAGAGGGGAAATAGACGGTAAGCTAATTATTAGATCAGAGTAAACTATCCACTCAAGATGAAAAACAGGAGCCACGCACTTTACACTAGCGCTCCGTATAAGAATGACCTATAAATAAGTCACCGTCACCACGTTAATTCAGACGGTTTATACGTTATCTCTATGCTTTTTAGGAATAAATAGTTCGCTTTTTCTAATTGTTTCCCAATATTCATATTATTAAGGATGAATGCTATGAATGGAAATATAGTTTGCTGGGTTCGTCATTGTTTCAGTGCGGCTGTTTTTGTATCAGCCACGGCAGGTTCGTTCTCTGCCGCTGCTGATACAGTAAAAATTGACGCAAAAATCAATTACCAGACAATTCAAGGGTTTGGTGGAATGAGTGGGGTTGGTTGGATCAATGATCTGACAACAGAACAAATTAATACTGCATTCGGTAGTGATGTCGACCAGATAGGGCTATCAATTATGCGAATCAGAATTGATCCAGACTCCAGTAAATGGAATATACAGCTTCCGAGTGCACGTCAGGCCGTCTCGCTAGGGGCTAAATTAATGGCAACCCCCTGGACACCTCCCGCGTATATGAAAAGCAACAACAGCCTGATAAACGGCGGGCGTTTGCTGCCGGCATATTATTCCGCCTATACCTCGCACCTGCTGGATTTTTCCAAATACATGCAGACTAATGGTGCTTCTCTTTATGCCATTTCTATACAAAATGAACCTGACTGGAAACCCGACTATGAATCTTGTGAGTGGAGTGGTGATGAATTTAAAAGCTATCTTAAATCGCAAGGCTCTAAATTTGGTTCTCTTAAAGTAATTGTCGGAGAGTCATTAGGATTTAATCCTAAATTAACTGACCCGGTATTGAATGATAGTGACGCATCAAAATACGTTGCAATCGTAGGGGGACACTTATATGGCACAACGCCTAAAGCGTATCCTTTAGCTCAAAACGCGGGTAAACAGATTTGGATGACCGAGCACTATGTTGACTCAAAGCAATCGGCTAATAACTGGACGTCAGCCCTTGAAGTGGGAACTGAGCTGAATGCCAGCATGGTGGCAAACTATAATGCTTATGTATGGTGGTATATCCGCCGCTCCTATGGATTGCTTACTGAGGACGGCAAAGTCAGTAAGCGTGGTTATGTGATGTCTCAATATGCCCGGTTCGTTCGCCCAGGGTTCCAGCGTATTCAGGCTACGGAAAACCCCCAGTCAAATGTTCATCTGACAGCCTACAAGAACGCAGATGGAAAAATGGTCATTGTTGCGGTAAACACGAATGATTCAGATCAAATGCTGTCGTTGAATATCAGTAATGCCAACGTCGGTAAATTTGAAAAATACAGCACATCCGCGGTGATGAATGTTGAATATGGCGGAACATATCAGGTCGATAATAGCGGCAAAGCGACGGTATGGCTAAATCCGTTAAGTGTGACGACCTTTGTCAGTAAATAACCAGCCCTGTTAGCCCGATTGGTTCTGATAAATCAGACTGAAAGCATGAGAGTTACCGATTGCGATAGGGGATAGCGCCCTGATGCAAAAAAGTAACTCTCATGTTGCTTACTAATAATCGTCATTAAATACAACGCATGCTTACTGAATCAGGCTGAAGAAATCGGTAATCTGATTGATTGGGGAAGAGAATAATCAGGGAAGAGATCAACGTTTGGCGTTGTATTCGACCTGCACGAGCGTTTTCCATAATTTTATCTGGCTGTGTTTTGGATTAAAAAATCAATCAGCGTCTTGACTCTTTTGGTTTTACCCGCGCTTTTAGGGTAGTAGAGATAAACTGGCGGATAGGTTTTCCAGTAAGACTCCATCACGGGAATAAACTTCTCT
Organism: Dickeya sp. Secpp 1600; assembly: GCF_003049805.1. NCBI lineage: Bacteria > Pseudomonadati > Pseudomonadota > Gammaproteobacteria > Enterobacterales > Pectobacteriaceae > Dickeya > Dickeya sp. Secpp 1600. The sequence goes on along the minus strand of NZ_CP023484.1, from coordinate 2,589,147 downwards.
TTATCCGGCTGTAACCGATAAATGGGTTCAAATAGCCTGCCAATACCCAAGCCGTTACGTATTCCGTCAGCCATAACGTCAATATCGTTGCTGATTAACTGGCCCGGCATATCAACGGTCAATTGCTCTCCTTTATAATCCAGAATCAGTGGAAGGATGCGATTATTAGTAATGAATCGGTAACCGATAAGTCTGTGCTGGTGAAGATCGGCCGGTGACGCCGGCGTACCGAACGCTTTAAGATATGCCGCTGAAGCGTACAGCCCTTCCCGAAAAGGCTTCATCAGCTGGCGCGCAACAACGCCGCCCTCAAGAATGTCGCCAAACCGAATCCCCAGATCGAATCTTTCATCAATGATATTGATGGTCCCGTCGTAAACGGAAATCTCAAGTTGGATCCCCGGATAACGCTGGCAAAACTCCGCCATCGCGGGTTTGAGTATAAGCAGGTAAGCGAAGCGGGAGAGGGTAATCCTGATCAGACCTGATGGTTCCTGATTTTGATCTTTTATGCTTTCCAGTGCTTTTTCCAACGAGTCCACGGCGACAGCGGTCTGCTCTAACAACTGCTGCCCGGCATCCGTCAGTTCAATACGCCGCGTTGTGCGGACAAACAGGGGATGACCAATGTGCTGTTCAAGGAGTTTGAGCGCCTTACTGACCGAGGGAGGGGTGATCTCCAGTTTTCTTGCGGCAGCCGAGATACTGCCCTCGCGCGCAATGCTCTGGAAGATGCGTATTTGGTTGTATATCACGTTATTCATCACGTCATCCTGATGCAATGGGCTACTGATTATTAACCACAGGCTAAATATCCTTGAATCAATGATGGCCTAATCTTATCAAAATCGCGAGCTTATACTTCTCCTCGGTTACTCCCCTGTTTGTTAAGTTCAGGAGCCTGAAATGAGAATGTTGTGTCTGGATATACCTGCCACCGGAGCCACTCTGGAAAATTATGCCCCTCATCTGACTTCGGAGGCTTTACATGCCTGGGGTTTGTATAAATCCGGTGTTATCAGGGATATCTATTTCCGTCAGGATCGCCCTGGCGTAGCAATTTTTCTGGAGTGCGATTCGGTAGACGAAGCCAGAACGGTCATGGCGGATTTCCCGCTTGCAAAAGCCGGTCTGCTTGCCTTTGAGTGCATCCCTCTTGGCTCATTTACTAACTGGGAAACGCTTTTTTCCAGCGAGTACAAAAATCGGTCAGAGGAAGCGATGAAATGAAATCAGACCTGAAGCCCGTATTGTGCGTCGTCACCAGCCATCCGATAAAAGGTGCGTCCGGTGTTGCTACCGGATTCTACATGGCCGAACTCACGCATCCCATGAAAGTTCTGGAAGACGCAGGGATCAAAACGATTATTGCCAGCATACGCGGAGGCCAGCCGCCGGTGGACGGCTTCGAGCTTAGCGATCCCGCGAACGCCTGGTTCTGGAACGAAACCGATTTTCAGCATCGATTGGCCAACACACCGTCCTTATCTGAACTGAATGGCGCAGACTATTCCGCCGTCTTCTTTGCCGGTGGGCACGGAACCATGTGGGACTACCGCGATAGTCAAGATGCGCAGCGGATTATCCGGGAAGTTTACGAAAGCGGTGGGATCGTCTCTGCCGTATGTCACGGCCCGGCTGCGCTTGTCGATGCAAAACTCAGTAACGGTGAATACCTTGTGAAAGGTAAGAATGTTGCGGCTTTCACCAATAAAGAAGAGCACGAAGTACAGGGAACGGCAATCGTGCCTTTTCTGTTAGAAACCGCCCTCAGGGAGCATGGCGCACTTCACCATGAGGCGCCTAATTGGTCAGTAAATATTATTACTGATGGGCGCTTAATTACCGGTCAAAACCCGGCCTCAGCGCACGGCGTTGGCGTGGCTCTGGTGGACGCGCTGCTATAGCGATTGGCTGATTTCTCCACTTATCAGGACACTGATACCGGATTGCCGCGGTTCTCACTGCTTCAATTTTGCCTTACGTTCAACAACCCTCAATCTTTGTGGCCGGATGCAGCAGCATGCCGCCGGCCGTTTTTTCCGGAGAAAGAAATGAAACATTTACCGAAAATAGCGCTGGGAACCTGGTCCTGGGGGGCGGGATTCGCAGGTGGAGACACCGTATTCGGTAACAGTCTCTCTGATAAACAGATGGAAGACGTGTTCAGTACCGCTATGGATAAGGGGCTTAACCTTTGGGACACCGCCGCCGTTTATGGGATGGGCAGCTCCGAAACGGCTCTGGGGACGCTGGTTCGCCGGTATCCGCGTAACGACATCATTTTATCCACTAAATTTACGCCGCAAATTGCTGATGAGAAAGCCGCCCAGCCCGTGACCGCCATGCTTGAGGAAAGCCTTGAGCGTCTTGGCGTTCAGGCGATTGATATCTACTGGATCCATAATCCTTCTGATGTAGAGAAATGGGTGCCGGGTCTTATTCCACTTTTACAAAGTGGCAGGGTTAAGCACGTTGGGGTGTCCAATCACAGTCTGGAGCAGATCAAGCGGGCAAATGAAATCCTTAAGCCGGCAGGTTTTTCAGTAAGCGCGGTTCAGAATCACTACAGTCTGTTGTATCGGTCATCAGAAGATGCCGGGATCCTCGACTATTGCCATAAGAATAACATCATATTTTTTGCCTACATGGTGCTGGAACAAGGGGCGCTGAGCGGTCGTTACAGCCCGGAAAACCCTATGCCTCCCGGCAGCGGGCGAGCTGAAACCTATAACAACGTTTTACCGCAGTTGGAAAATCTAACCGAGGCGATGAAGGCTATTGGTGCAGCCAGAAACGCCAGCGTCGCGCAGGTCGCCATCGCATGGGCAGTGGCGAAAGGCACACTGCCTATTATCGGAGCCACAAAAGTACATCATGTGCTGGACGCTGCCGGCGCAGCGGAAATCCAACTCAGCGCCGACGAAACTGAAATGCTGGAACGCCTGGCTGAAGAAACGGGCGTTGATACCCGCGGCGCATGGGAAAAACCGATGATTTAGCACGTTTATCATGGAATAAGCGGCTGAGATTAAGCCATTGATTCGTGGCTTAGCGCTGACAACACGGACAGTTAAAGGGAAGAACCGTTATGACATCAGGATTTTCCGTCGGGCGTCGCAACGTGCTACGGGCTGGATTCAACGTTCTGGCGGGTATAGCCATGTCCAGCCTGTTCTCTCGTTTTACTACGGCTGCGGTCATCCACCTCCACGAGCGGAGAGCGAAAACGATGAAAGTCATTTGCCTTGAAGAACATACTCTGGATAAACCGCTGGGCATGGCATCCTTGCCCGTAGCGCTTGCTCAGGCACCGTTTCTTTCTGACTGGGGACGGACCGTGTCTGATGGCAATAATCCGGATCGACGCCGTCCACAAATCGAAAAAAACGGCCTGATTAATGTTAAGGGCGCAGACATTGGCGACGGGCGTTTAAACGATATGGACAATGCCGGTATTACCATGCAGGTTTTGTCGATCGGAGGATTTCCTCATCTTGCCCCGGCCGCTGACGTCATCAATCTGAGCCGCGCGGCTAACGACCGCCTCGCCGAGGCGGTGAGCCGTAATCCCGGCCGGTTCGCAGCTTTCGCGACGCTTCCCTGGGCGCAGCCCGATGCGGCCGAAGAGGAGCTTGGGAGGGCGGTCAATCAGTTGGGGTTCAAAGGCGCGCTGTTAAACGGCAGGCCATCAGAAAATTTTCTCGACCATCCGGACTTCGAAAGCCTTTTGTCCCGTTTTAACGAGCTCAAAGTGCCGCTCTATCTGCATCCGGGGCTGCCGGTTCACACCGTGCAGCAGGCTTATTACAGTGGCTTCAGCGATGAGGTTTCCGCCAGGCTGTCAATGTTTGGCTGGGGATGGCATCACGAAGCGGGGATTCATTTGCTGCGATTAATCCTGTCCGGCGCATTCGACCGATACCCTGATTTGCAGGTGATCAGTGGTCACTGGGGAGAGATGTTGCCGTTCTGGTTACAACGTCTTGACGATAGTATTCCGCAGGCTGCTTCAGGTTTGCATCGCTCCATGACGCAGACCTTTCAGGAGCAGGTTTACGTTACGCCCAGCGGTATGCTGACTTTGCCCCATTTCCGGTTTATTTATGAACTTATGGGGGCTAAGCGAATTCTTTTCTCTGTCGATTATCCCTACCAGACCCTGGATGGCGTGATGGAGTTTATCCAACGCTTGCCCATCGCTGAAGAAGAAAAAGAAGCGATAGCCTTCCGCAATGCGGAGCAGTTACTCGGCTTAATATCTTAACGAGAGACTAACTCCGGCATCACAAGGGAAGGTCAATCTGGCTTTTGCTTATTATTAGTTTTTAGCTAAAAGTCCTTAAGCTATTAGTACCCTAAAAAACAGAATCTGACCTGCCTATACTGTACATCTGTGATACAACGCACTGTTAACGAGCTAAAAATGCAAAACATATTGATTATTTCAGGACATCCTAATCTTAAGGAGTCCGTAGGTAATGTGGTAATTCTGGACGAGGTGGCTCAGGCTCTGCCTGACGTTGAAATCCGTTGTCTGGATACGCTCTATCCGGATTACAACATCGACGTTGCAGCGGAGCAGGAAGCGCTGCTGAAAGCCGACGTAATTGTCTGGCAGTTTCCTTTTTCCTGGTATTCGCTGCCAGGAATTATGAAATTATGGCTCGATCGGGTTTTTGTTCACGGATTTGCTCATGGGTCAACGGCAAAACTCGGTGGTAAAAAACTCATTCTCTCTTTCACTACCGGGGCACCTCAAGCGCTTTATTCCTCTGAAGGATTCTTTGGTCATACCATTGAAGATTATCTGACTCAGTTTGAGACTACCGCGGTGCTGTGTAATCTGGATATGCAGGAACCGGTTTATACCTGCGGCATTAGTTATGCGGATCGCGACGAAGCCAAAATAGCGCAACAGCAAACGATGGCAAAAGAACACGCCTCACGTCTGATTGCTATCTTGAAAGCGTTATCACCCGAATAGATGAAGGAGCAACGGATGAAATGGATTCAATTCTGTAGAGCAGCAAAAATTGCCATTATTTTTATGTTTCTGTTTCCGGTCAGTAAAGCCACCAGCAACGATAAGACTAATATTAAAACACTCGTTATCGTTTCCCATCCTTATCCGGAACGCTCTGTTATGACCAAGGGTTTGCAGGCGGCAGCGGAGCGCGTTGAAGGCGTGACGGTTCGTAATCTCGAAACGCTCTATGGTTTTGACACGCGCAAAATTAATGCTGAAGAAGAGCGGCGGATAATGCGGGAACATGCACGCATTGTTTTTATATTTCCGACCCACTGGTTCAATATTACCCCCATGATGAAAGCCTGGATGAATGACACATGGGGCAATGTTGGGCCGGGATTATGGCAAGGTAAAGAGATGCTCATCGTCAGCACGGCGGCTGGCGGAGACTCTACTTATGGCGAAGCAGGCAGAATCGGCGTCACGCTTGCTGATGTATTTTTGCCAATGAAAGCAAGCGCTTTACACGCCGGTATGACTTATCTTGCACCGCTTGTCTTTCTGCACGCCAGCAGCAGCCGGCTTGCAGAATATCAGCGACAACTTATTGAACGTCTTAAAATGTAGATTGATAGATTCTCATCCGATAACCCGTTATTAAACAAAGGCAAACTGTGAAAAATATCATAGCCATTGCACTATTCCTGCTGAGCAGTAGCCCTGTTTTTGCTCAGAGTGCAGCATCTGTGGATAAACCCATTATGAATATCTTCGAACTCGACATCAAAACGGGGAAAAACCATCTATATAACGAAATTGCCAGAAGCAATATTACCGCTTCCATAGAAAATGAACGCGGCACATTAGCGATGTACGCTTTACGGCGTAAAGATAATCCTCATCATGCGTATATGATTGAAATTTATTCGGGCCATGATGCTTACAACAAACATTTAGATTCAAATCAGTATAAGGATTTTATTAAACGAGCGCCCGAACTGATTGATCAGAAGCGCAAAACGGAAGTCACGTCACAGTTTCTAAGCGATAAGAAAATCGTACAGAACGAAAAGACGATAAATAACCTGGTTATTGTCGATGTGAAACCTGAGTATCAGCAAGCGTTCAGAAATATTGTGCTACCTGAAATGGCCGAATCTTTGAGGGTTGAGGAGGGCGTACTGGCTATGTACGCCGCGACCGATGCTAATAAGGAAAACCGCTGGTACTTCTATGAAATTTACGCCAGTGAAACTGAATATCAACGGCACCGAGAAACGCCGCACTTCAGGGCTTATATAACGCAAACGACAGAAATGACGACCAGGAAAGCGTCTATTCCGGTTGTGCCGGACTTTCTCAGGAATAAGGGTGATATGAAGGCGAGTGATGAACAACATTAAATATCATCTCTGAAACATCATCTACTTAATTGATAAATGAGGTTTTGCTATGAAAAAGGCTATTGCCGCCGCCGCGATGTCACTCGTCCTGGCAGAGTTTGCATCTGCTGAAGAAAAACAAGGTGAAGCTATGTTGAAAGTTAATCCATCAATCCTGTCAGTTGCCGATATTCAGTCGGTTTCACCCGCACTGGCCCGCTTCGGGAGTGAAGTGATAACGAATGACCTCTGGAAACGAGGCGAGCTATCCCAGCGCGACCGTAGCATTGTAACGGTGGCTATTCTTATTGCCAGAAACCAGCCCGCAGAGCTCAAACATTATGTCGGGGTCGCCCTCGATAGCGGGGTTACGACGGTTGAAATATCAGAAATAGTTACCCACCTGGCTTTTTATTCCGGTTGGCCAAATGCGATGTCCGCCATTGCGGTCATCAAAGGCGTTTTTCACGATCGCGGAATTGGGGCAGAACAGTTAGCCGAAGCCTCTCCGGCGCTTCTGCCGCTTAATCAGGAGGCGGAGAAACAGCGTTCAGAAACGGTAGAAAAAAACGTCGGGCCTATTTCTCCCGGGCTGGTGAAATTTACGGCCGACCCTCTCTTTCTTGACTTGTGGCAGAGGCCCGCGCTGAAGCCCCGCGATCGAAGCCTCGTGACGGTCAGCGCGCTGATTGCATCGGGACAGAGTGCGCAAATTAGTTACCACCTTAACCGGGCGATGGACAATGGGCTGACCGCCGAAGAGGCTGGTGAGCTTGTGACTCATGCCGCGTTCTATGCCGGCTGGCCAAATGCTTTTTCAGCAGCCCCGGTTGTAGGCGAGGTTTTGCGCGCCCGCGTAACGAAAGCAGGATAAGAAGGGCGGTAGATAAGAATACAACGTTCAATAATATAAAAACGATTTTATCATGGCCGGTGCTGTGTAATACCAGTGAGCATAATGTCCTTATACCGTTATGGTACTCACCTATGTGTTCAGTTTGGGCTGGGCTTCCATAAGATCATCTGAGCATTCTGAAAAGAAAAACCCACGCAATTACGTGGGTTTTATCAGGTATGTTGTTTCTTATGAGATTCGGCGAAATCTCATGAGACAACAGAAATTATTTTTAGACGTTGAACAAGAAGTTCATAATATCGCCATCCTTAACGATATATTCTTTCCCTTCTGAACGCATTTTGCCGGCTTCTTTGGCGCCTTGTTCACCTTTGTACGTGATGAAATCGTCAAAGGCGATGGTCTGGGCGCGGATAAAACCTTTTTCGAAGTCGGTGTGGATTTTACCGGCCGCCTGCGGGGCAGTGGCGCCGACCGGGATGGTCCAGGCGCGGACTTCTTTCACCCCGGCGGTGAAGTAGGTTTGCAGGTTAAGCAACTCATAACCGGCGCGGATCACGCGGTTCAGCCCCGGCTCTTCCAGACCTAACTCGGCCATAAACTCTTCGCGATCGGCATCATCGAGTTCCGCAATATCTGATTCAACGGCGGCACAGACGGCCACGACAACAGAACCTTCAGCGGCAGCGATTTCACGTACTTTATCGAGGTACGGGTTGTTTTCGAAACCGTCTTCGTTGACGTTGGCGATGTACATGGTTGGCTTCAGTGTCAGGAAACTCAGATATTTGATTGCTGCTTTATCTTCATCGCTTAAATCCAGCGAACGCAGCATGCCTGCGTTTTCCAACTGCGGTAAGCATTTCTCCAACGCGGCCAGTTCAGCTTTCGCATCTTTATCGCCGCCTTTGGCTCTTTTCTGCACGCGATGAATGGCGCGCTCGCAGGTATCGAGGTCAGACAACGCCAGTTCGGTGTTGATCACGTCGATGTCATCGGCCGGATCAACTTTGTTGTTTACGTGGATGATGTTGTCGTTTTCAAAACAGCGCACCACGTGGCCGATGGCTTCGGTTTCACGGATGTTGGTCAGGAACTGGTTGCCCAAACCTTCGCCTTTGGACGCGCCTTTTACCAGACCGGCGATATCCACAAATTCCATGGTGGTGGGGACGGTACGCTGTGGTTTGACAATCTCGGCCAACTGGTCGAGGCGCAGGTCCGGCATCGGCACTACGCCGGTGTTAGGCTCGATAGTACAAAACGGAAAGTTGGCCGCTTCGATGCCGGCTTTGGTCAGCGCGTTGAACAGAGTGGATTTACCCACGTTAGGCAGCCCAACGATACCGCATTTGAATCCCATGTTTATGTCACCTTAAAAATCACTAATCATCAGACTTTCGTTGCAAAAAGCCTGTCAGAATGGAAAAAGTCAGTCTTGACGCCAATTATACACATAATGCGGCATGAACTCGATCCGCCCGATCGCCCATTACGACGCTTTGAACGCGTGCAGACGGTTCATGGCTTTGATCATGTCTTCCTTCATCAGGATATCGGTGCAGCGCAATGATTCGTCAATCGCCTGATCGATCAGCGCCTGTTCGCTGGTGGGCGGCTTACCCAGCACAAATCCCACCACCTTGTTTTTATCGCCCGGATGGCCGATGCCGATGCGCAACCGATGAAAATTGGGGTTGTTGCCGAGTTTGCTAACGATATCCTTCAGCCCATTGTGGCCGCCGTGACCGCCGCCGAGCTTCAGTTTGGCGACGCCGGGCGGCAGATCCAGTTCATCATGCGCCACCAGAATTTCATCCGGCGCGATACGGTAAAAGGTCGCCATCGCCGCCACCGCTTTGCCGCTCAGGTTCATGAACGTGGTGGGCACCAGCAGGCGCACATCCTTGCCTGCCAGCGTCAGGCGCGCGGTATAGCCGAAAAACTTGCTCTCTTCTTTCAGCGACTGCCGGTAGGCTTCCGCCAGACGGTCAACGTACCAGGCGCCGGCGTTATGGCGGGTGGCGGCGTATTCGGCGCCGGGGTTGGCCAGACCTACAATCAATTTGATGCCACTCACAGTTTAATACCACTCATAATTCGATACGACTCACGCGATACGTTTCCGGATTGGGTGCCGCCGGAGGCAACGCAACTCACCGGGATAATTGGCAAAGTCGTTAGTTTAACTCAGGGGAAGTTGATCACCAACATGTGATCCTTCACGCAGCCCCATTGTGAAGTGCTGTTTATACTGTGAACAGATCAGAAAGACACGCAGCAATATTCTGATTATTTCCACTGGATATTTCTGGAGGTGAAATATGAAACGTAGAAATGCTGTGATGGTAGGCAACGCATTTATGGGATTAGGTATGTTGCTTATGATTGCCGGAATAGCCTATTCGATTGCCAATCAGCTGCCTGAATTGAATTTGCCGGGTTCGCTCTATTATATAGAACTGCTGGCTATTTTTGCCGGTGCTATTCTGTGGCTGGCCGGCGCGCGTATTGGTGGGCGGGAAAACGTGACGGATCGTTATTGGTGGCTGAAGCACTTTGATAAGCGCTGCCGCCGCGAACGGCATCTATAAATAGTTCTGCATATTAATGGGTTATCTTTTTCCATTCTGGCGCATAACGTTGACCGGATAAAGCGGAACGGCAGATAAGAACAAGGATAATATTATGTGCTCACATGGCTATTTAGGCGCGATAGACAACTTCCTTATTTAGCAAAAAGTTGATTTTAACCTGGTAGTGGCTGAATGCGGTGGCGGACACCCGCAACGTTAATGCTTAAAAATCAGCATATAACCCCATGATGTTAATGGGGAGAATTATATTTACTCAAATATTCATTGTACGTGAGCATATATCGATAAAGGCACGCAGCTTGGGTTGATTTCTGCCCGCTTTGGAAAAGTAGAGAAAAAGACCATCATTGCCTGGAGAACTGTCAAGCAGCGCAGGCTCCAGCGTTCCCATTGCCAGTTCGCGCGAAGTATGAAACGTAGAAGAATAAATGAGTCCAACCCCTTTAACGGCAAGGCTACGCATAAGCTCGCCATCGTTGACAGTAATAGGGCCAGCCGGATCAATTCGTACTGTTTCATTGTTCTCAATAAACTCCCAACGGTAAATATCGCCTTTTTCCGGGCGACGAAACCGGATGCATTCATGATGAACAAGATCGCTGGTAACGTTGGGCTTCCCCTTTGCTTTGAAATAGGCGGGTGATCCAAAAACGGCCCATTGGAAAGGTTTGGAAAGCCTAATTGCAATCATATCCTGCTCAATGTATGAACCGATCAAAATACCGGCATCATAACCTTCAGAAATAAAATTGTTGTGACGATTACTGACGGTAATGTCCAGGTTTACATTTGGCCACGCCTGACGAAATGCGGGCAGTAGAGGCTCGATGACATGCGGTAAGGCCAGGCGTTCCACAATCAACCGCAATGTGCCGGCAGGCGCTCTGGACGACTGAATGGTATCTTCAAGGCTGGTTGCAATTGCACGCGCAGCAGGTTCAATCTTCAAAAGCAGGTTTTTTCCTGCTTCTGTCAGTGCCATTTTGCGGGTTGTTCTATGAAAGAGCAGTACGCCGAGACGGTGTTCCAGTTTCTGTAGCGCCAGGCTGATGGCCCCCGGTGTTTTGCCAAGATCAAGAGCCGCCTTCCGGATACTGAGCCTTTTCGAGATGGCTAGAAATTCCTGCAATCCATCAAAGTTATTGTCCTGGCTCATCTCGCATTCTCATCTGTTTTAGCTCGTCCGCATATTGACATTCTGCGGTAATAATCCTCATCAATACAAGATTATTAGCCTGTTTTTTTAAACAATCTGTCCCGTTTTAGCTGTCTACTTCTGGTTATTGAACTTGGATACAGTGAGGACAACTCCAACAACCTGAAGGAAATCATATGTCACTTGCAAAGTATTTCGTTCGTCTCATCGTCGCAATTACCGCATTCACGGCTTCTATCGTTGCGGAGGCAGCTCAGGACACTCAAAAGCAAGAAAAAATACTCATCGTCGTTTCCAGTCTGGATAAGAAAACCGAGAATCTCGTCGGCGGGTTTTGGTTTCCAGAACTGACTCATCCGGTTAAGGTGTTTGATAAAGCGGGCCTTGATTTTGATATCGCCAGTCCCAAAGGCGGTTTGGCGCCTTTCGATGGTTTTGATTTGAAAGATCAGGCCAGTCTGGATTTCTGGACCAATCCTCGTCACCGAAACAAGCTGGGGCAAACGATTAAACTATCGGATATCGACCCATCAAAATATTCTGCGATTCTGCTTGTCGGCGGTCATGGCCCGATGTGGGATTTTGTAAATAACGCCGAACTTAGTCGCATTGCGCGGGCTATGTATGAAAATAACGACATTATTAGTGCCGTTTGTCATGGTCCCGCAGGGCTCATAAACGTGAAACTCAGCAACGGTGAAAACTTAATTAAAGGCCGTCGCCTCACGGGGTTCACCGCTGAGGAAGAGGTTTCGCGTCAGTACGACAAGATCGTTCCATTTGAACTGGAAAGCGCTTTGGAAAAGGGCGGCGCCAGGTTTGAACAGGCCCCCATATTTGAGAACAAAGTCGTGGTGGATGGCCGCCTGATCACCGGACAAAATCCAGCTTCGGCAACGGCGCTGGGAGAAGCAGTGGTCAAGGCGTTACAAGCCAGGACACGGTAAAAAACGACTGCATAGCCGATAGTTCCACGCGGCTAAGAATCGGCTGCTGGTTCGGTGTCTCGGTCAAAACCCGGAAATATTTTTCGCTGCCAGTAAAAACGCCATCGGATGATGATTATCCGATGGCGTAGTTATTTGCAGCGAAAATATCGATTAGTGCTCAAACATCGCAGAAATGGATTCTTCGTTGCTGATACGGCGGATGGCTTCCGCCAGCATGCCTGACAAGGTCAGCGTGCGTACGTTAGGCAGCGATTTGATATTTTCTGACAGCGGAATGGTATCGCAGACAATCACTTCATCAATAACAGAGTTCTTGATGTTCTCGTAAGCGTTGCCAGAGAAAATCGGATGGGTGGCGTAAGCGAAGACGCGTTTGGCGCCACGCTCTTTCAGGGCTTCCGCCGCTTTGCACAAGGTGCCGCCGGTGTCGATCATGTCGTCGACCAGCACGCAGTCGCGGCCGGCTACGTCACCGATGATGTGCATCACCTGAGAGACGTTGGCGCGCGGGCGGCGCTTGTCGATGATCGCCATATCGGTGTCGTTCAGCAGTTTGGCGATAGCGCGGGCGCGAACCACGCCGCCGATATCCGGAGAAACGACGATCGGGTTGTCCAGATTCTGTTGCAACATGTCTTCCAACAGGATCGGGCTGCCGAACACGTTGTCCACCGGCACGTCGAAGAACCCCTGAATCTGCTCGGCGTGGAGATCCACCGTCAGGACACGGTCAACGCCGACGCTGGAGAGGAAGTCAGCCACAACTTTGGCGGTAATCGGCACACGGGCGGAACGCACACGGCGATCCTGACGGGCATAGCCGAAGTAGGGGATAACAGCGGTAATACGTCCTGCGGAAGCGCGGCGCAGGGCATCAACCATAACGACCAGCTCCATCAGATTGTCATTGGTGGGAGCACAGGTCGACTGGATGATGAAAATATCACCACCGCGTACATTTTCGTTGATTTGTACGCTGACTTCGCCGTCGCTAAAACGACCAACAGCAGCGTCGCCCAGACTGGTGTACAAACGGTTGGCAATACGTTGTGCTAGTTCCGGTGTGGCGTTACCAGCAAAAAGCTTCATATCAGGCACGAGAAGAACCTCAAGCTTGCGTCCAGAGAAATATCCGCCTGCGGAAGGCCGTGTGTCGTACCGCAAGCAGGATATACATACGGGTGTATGGAAAAGATCGCTAGAACATCACGGTCGGCGGTGGTGTTTTAGCAATCCTTAGATTGCCCGGAAAGCCGCCGTTGCAGCGGGGAAACGTTAACACCACGCGCAACAAAGCCATGCAATAATCCTTCCGGGGCCCGGTTTAGCACCTGACGAGCGGCGGACTCGGTGTCGAATTCGGCAAACACGCAAGCGCCGGTGCCGGTCAGGCGCGACGGTGCGTATTCTAACAGCCATAAAAGTCGCTCTTCAACCTCACGAAAACGTTTTCTTGCGACGGCTTCACAATCGTTGCTGAAAGTTTGTGTCAGTAATTGTGACAGCGGGCGTACCGGCGTATCTCGCGTCAAATCCGGATCGGCAAAGATGAGCGGGGTCGGAATGCTGACGCCGGGATGAACCACCAGATACCATTTTTCCGGCGGCGACACGGGGGTCAGCTGTTCTCCCACGCCTTCGGCGAACGCGGCGTGCCCATGCACGAATACCGGGACATCCGCTCCCAGCTTCAGGCCCAGTGCGGCCAGCGTGTCGACCGGTATCTGGCAGCGCCACAACTGGTTCAGCGCCACTAATACGGTAGCGGCGTTTGACGAACCGCCGCCCAAGCCGCCGCCCATCGGCAGACGTTTGTCGACGGCGATGTCGGCGCCGGCAAACGGTAACCCCGCCTGTTGACAATAGGTCTGCAACTGGCGAGCGGCGCGAACCACCAGATTTTGTTCATCGGGGACGCCGGGCAACGGCGTCGACAACACAATGTGCTGATCCTGACGCGGGGTGATGGTCAGGGTGTCGCCGTAATCCAGAAACTGAAACAGCGTCTGCAGATTATGGTATCCGTCCGGGCGGCGGCCGGTGATGTACAAAAACAGATTCAGCTTGGCCGGGGAAGGCCAGCGATTGCATGCGGTCGCCATGATTTATTGCGTCGTCCAGTTGTCCATTTTCAGTTTGATGCGCTGCTCGCCCTGCGTCAGTTCCAGGCTTTGCGGCAACGGCAGCGGACCATCGGTATAGGACTGATAGGACACGCTCCAGTGCTGGTCGCCCTGCTGATAGTTTACGCTGCGCAGCAGGGCGCGCTCATCCAGTGCGAAATCCTGCGCGTCGCCCGGCAGGCCGAGCATCCACTGGCGCAAATTATCGAGCGGAATAGCCATGCCGGTTAGCTGCTGAACCATGTATTGCGCGTCTTTACCCACATAGCGCTTGCCCTGACCGTCGGTAATTTGAACGCTGTTCGCGCCGGCCTGCAGTTCCAGTTCGGTACTGCCCAGCGGGCTGGTCAGCAGCAGACGGTAACGCTGCGGCGAAAATTGCTGCCAGAAGAAACGGGCATACAGCTTTTTCCTATCGGAAATATAGGCGAATGAGCCGCGGGTCTGATAGTTGGTCAGATTCTGCACTTTTTGCTCATGCTCGCGCCACTCGGGAGAGGTCGGTTTTTTACCCGGCAAGGTGGGCTGCGTCAGGGTACAGGCAGTCAGTAACACACTCGCCAAAGGCAGTAACCGTAAGGCGCGAACGGGATTATTGGGCATGTCGAAAAGGTCCTGTTACAAGCATCATGGGTTCACAACAAGGCGTCACGCTAGCGGGGTTGGCTGGCAGCGTCAATGCCTGTGATGCTGCCCGGCGCGCTGGCGACAACGTGAACGCGGTTGCCCTGGGTCACTTTTCTTGCCCGCAGGCTTCAAGTAGAATGCCCCTCAGATGAAACCCATACTAACACCGGGATTACTCTGTAAACCATGACCCTGCTTGCGCTTGGCATCAATCATAAAACAGCACCAGTCTCTCTGCGGGAGCGCGTAGCGTTCTCTCCGGACAGACAGGGGCAGGCGCTGCACAGTCTGTTACAGCAACCGTTAGTTCAGGGCGGCGTGTTGCTTTCCACCTGCAACCGTACCGAACTCTATCTCAGCGTGGACGAGCAGGAAAACCGGCACGAGCAACTGATTGCCTGGCTGTGTGATTATCACCGGCTCAATCCTGAGGAAATCCGTAAAAATCTCTACTGGCATGAAGGCAACGCTGCTGTTAGTCATCTGATGCGCGTCGCCAGCGGGCTGGATTCGCTGGTGCTGGGTGAACCCCAGATTCTGGGGCAGGTCAAGAAAGCGTTTGCCGATTCTCAGCGCGAACGTTCGCTGTCCGGCGATCTGGAGCGCATGTTCCAGAAATCGTTTACCGTCGCCAAACGGGTGCGTACCGAAACCGATATCGGCGCCAGCGCGGTGTCGGTAGCGTTTGCCGCCTGTACGCTGGCGCGGCAGATCTTCGAATCTTTGGCCGACGTCAATGTGCTGCTGGTGGGCGCAGGCGAAACCATCGAACTGGTGTCCCGCCATCTGCGCGAACACCGCGTGAAGCGGATGGTGATTGCCAACCGGACGCGCGAGCGCGCTCAGGCGCTGGCGGAAGAAGTGGGCGCCGACGTGATTACACTGGCGGAACTGGATGCGTATTTGCCGCAGGCGGACATTGTCATCAGTTCCACCGCCAGTACGCTGCCCATCATCGGCAAAGGGATGATGGAGCGTACGATGAAAACCCGCCGTAATCAGCCGATGCTGATGGTGGATATCGCCGTTCCGCGCGACATCGAACCTGAAGTAGGGCGGCTGCCGAACATTTATCTGTATAGCGTCGACGACCTGCAGGCCATCATTCAGCACAATCTGGCGCAGCGCAAAGCGGCGGCCATTCAGGCTGAGTCCATCGTGCAGCAGGAGTGCTCGGAGTTCATGGCCTGGCTGCGCGCGCAGGCGGCGGTGGACACCATCCGCGATTATCGCTCTCAGGCGGATCGCCTGCGCGAGGACATGACCGCCAAAGCGCTGGCGGCGATACAGAATGGCGGCGATGTAGATGCCATCGTACAGGAACTGGCGCACCGGCTGACCAACCGCCTGATTCATGCTCCCACCCGGTCATTGCAACAGGCCGCCCGCGACGGCGATCTGGAGCGTTTGCAGATTTTGCGTGACAGCCTCGGTCTGAACTAGCATTCTTCTTCCCCCATAATGATTCAACACAGGATTGAACCGCCCGCATGAAGTCTTCTATTGTTGCCAAACTGGAAGCGTTACAAGAGCGCCATGAAGAAGTGCAGGCGCTGCTGGGAGAACCCAGCGTGATTGCCGATATGGACCGTTTCCGGGCGTTGTCCCGCGAGTACGCGCAACTTACCGACATTACCCGTTGCTTTCAGCGCTGGCAGCAGACGCAGGACGATCTTGCCACGGCCGAACTGATGCTGGATGACCCCGAAATGCGCGATTTGGCGCAAGACGAACTGAAAGCGGCCAAAGCGGCCAGCGAAGAACTGGAACAGCAACTGCAGGTGTTGCTGCTGCCGAAGGATCCGGATGATGAACGCGGTTGTTTCCTCGAAATCCGCGCCGGCACCGGTGGCGATGAAGCCGCGCTGTTTGCCGGCGATTTGTTCCGTATGTACAGCCGTTATGCCGAATCCCGTCGCTGGAAGATTGAAATCATGAGCGCAAACGACGGCGAACACGGCGGCTATAAAGAGATGATTGCCAAGGTGGTGGGCGACGGCGCCTACGGCCAGTTGAAATTCGAGTCCGGCGGTCACCGGGTGCAACGCGTGCCGGCCACCGAGTCGCAGGGGCGTATCCATACCTCCGCCTGTACCGTCGCGGTCATGCCGGAAGTGCCGGAAGCGGAACTGCCGGATATCAACCCTTCCGATCTGAAAATCGATACCTTCCGCTCCTCCGGCGCGGGTGGGCAGCACGTCAACACTACCGATTCCGCTATCCGTATCACCCATCTGCCGACCGGCATTGTGGTGGAGTGTCAGGATGAGCGTTCACAGCACAAGAACAAAGCCAAGGCGTTGTCGGTGCTGGCGGCCCGTATTCGCGCCGCGGAAATGAAAAAACGTCAGCAGGAAGAAGCCTCAACCCGGCGTAACTTGTTGGGCAGCGGCGACCGCTCCGACCGTATCCGCACCTATAACTTTCCGCAGGGAAGGGTGACCGATCACCGCATCAACCTGACGCTCTACCGGCTGGACGAAGCGATGGAAGGCAAACTGGATATGTTGATTCAGCCTATCGTGCAGGAATATCAGGCGGATCAACTGGCGGCGCTGGCCGAGCAGGATCAATGAATTATCAGCACTGGCTGAAACAGGCGGCGGCCCGGCTGCAAGGTAGTGACAGCCCGAAACGAGACGCCGAGATCCTACTGGAACATGTGACCGGTAAACGCCGTACGTTTCTGCTGGCTTTTGGTGAAACCGCTTTAACCGACGAAGAAATCCCGGTGCTTGAAGCCTTGCTGGCGCGTCGCGCCACCGGCGAGCCGATTGCCTATCTGGTCGGGCAGCGGGAGTTTTGGTCGCTGCCGCTGGCCGTATCGCCCGCGACGCTGATCCCGCGGCCGGATACCGAGTGTCTGGTCGAGCAGGCGCTGGCGCATTTACCCACCGGCGCCTCATCGGTGCTGGATTTGGGCACCGGCACCGGGGCGATTGCGCTGGCGATTGCGCATGAGCGACCGGATTGTCAGGTGGTGGGGATTGATCGCCAGCCCGACGCGGTAGCGTTGGCCAGTCATAATGCCAGCCAGTTGGGGATCGCCAACGCCCGGTTTTTGCCGGGAGACTGGTTTTCGCCGCTGGATGGACAACGTTTCGCTCTGATTGTCAGCAATCCACCGTACATCGACGAGCATGACCCTCACTTGTCGCGCGGCGATGTGCGCTTCGAGCCTGCCAGCGCGCTGGTGGCGGGAGAGGCGGGGCTGGCCGATTTACGGCAGATTATCCGGCAGGCGGGGGTATTTTTGCTGGATAACGGCTGGTTGCTGCTGGAACATGGCTGGCAGCAGGGCGAGGCGGTACGGTCATTACTGACGCAGTACGGTTTTGTGCAGGTGAAAACCTGCCGCGATTATGGCGATAATGAGCGGGTGACGCTGGGGCAATGGCCCGCTGGGGCGACCTGCGTGTGTTGAGTGCGACCTCAGCCTGTGTCATCGGGGCTTGAGCAGGATCACATTGGTAATGATTAGCCATGATTATCGCTTGTCGTTCCGGACAGACCTGCTGACGAGCGCCAGGTTTGGCATTATTATCTGATCCGCTGGCTTCCGCACCCGCAAGGCATGCATGGGCCGATAGAGAAGTTTGCTTTTTCAGACGTGCAGCTGACGTTATCTTTGCTTGATGGAATAACTATGAGTTCTATTGCTGATTTTGAATTTAACCAGTCACCCTTAAGTGAAGGCGTGATTCTGGTTTCCCAGTCAATACGCCGTGATTTTTCCGCGCAGGAAGTGAGACAAAATCTGCAGCAACTCGTTGAAGAAGCGCGGGCGACCATCTCCGCCGATCTGGATCAGGATCAACAGCTGGAGCAGCTCATTGAGCTCTTCTTCCATACCTGGGGCTTTGGCGGCGCCAGCGGCGTTTACCATTTGTCCGACGTCCTGTGGCTGGACAACGTGCTGGCGACCCGACAGGGGATGCCGGTGTCGTTGGGAATCATCTTCCTGCATATTGCCAATCAGCTGGGGCTGCCGCTGATGCCGGTAATTTTCCCTACCCAACTGATTTTACGCGCCGACTGGCTCGACGATGAAATGTGGCTGATTAATCCGCTGAACGGCGACACGCTGAGTGAACACGTGCTGGAAGTGTGGCTAAAAGGCAACATTGGTCTTTCCGCCAGGCTGATGGATAGCGATCTGGATGAGGCGGAAAACGTGATGATTGTCCGCAAGCTGCTGGATACGCTCAAGGTCGCGTTGATGGAAGAGAAACAGATGGAGCTGGCGTTGCGCGCCAGTGAAGCCGTGTTGCAGTTCGATCCGGAAGATCCGTATGAAATCCGTGACCGCGGCCTGATTTACGCACAGCTGGAGTGCGACCATATCGCCTTGTCAGACCTGAGCTATTTCGTGGAACAATGCCCGGAAGATCCGGTTAGCGAAATGATCAAGGTGCAGATCCACTCCATCGAGCAGAAGCAGATTGTGCTGCACTAGTTCGGGAAAGCGCCTGAACCCCGATCATCTGATTTATCCGACAATAAGGTAAGTTTATGAACAATAAAGTGGTTAACATCGGAGATATCCCGGTTGCCAACTCTCTGCCGTTTGTACTGTTTGGTGGCATGAATGTGCTCGAGTCCCGCGATCTGGCGATGCGGATTTGCGAACACTATGTCGCGGTAACGCAGAAACTGGGCATCCCCTATGTCTTCAAGGCGTCTTTTGATAAGGCGAACCGCTCCTCCATCCACTCTTACCGTGGTCCGGGTCTGGAAGAAGGGATGAAGATTTTCCAGGAACTGAAGCAAACTTTTGGCGTGAAAATCATTACCGACGTGCATGAACCGCAGCAGGCACAACCGGTATCCGAGGTGGTGGATGTGATTCAGTTGCCGGCGTTCCTCGCTCGCCAGACCGACCTGGTGGAAGCGATGGCGAAAACCGGCGCGGTCATCAACATCAAAAAACCGCAGTTCATCAGCCCGGGGCAGGTGGGCAATATCGTGGATAAATTCCGCGAGGGCGGCAACGAGCAGGTAATTCTGTGCGATCGCGGCAGCAACTTTGGTTACGACAACCTGGTGGTGGATATGCTGGGCTTTAATGTCATGAAGCAGGTTTCCCACGGCGCGCCGGTGATTTTCGATGTGACCCACGCGCTGCAATGTCGCGATCCGTTCGGCGCCGCGTCTGGCGGACGCCGTGCCCAGGTGGCTGAACTGGCGCGTGCCGGTATGGCGGTCGGGATTGCGGGGCTGTTTATTGAAGCCCATCCTGAGCCGAATAGCGCCATGTGTGACGGTCCTTCCGCTTTGCCGCTGGATAAACTGGAACCGTTCCTGCAGCAGATGAAAGCGATCGATGATCTGGTCAAAAGCTTCCCGGAACTGGATACCAGCAACTGAACCGTCTGCAAGATACAAAAAAACCGCCAACTGGCGGTTTTTTTATGCATCGAGCAATAGTTATTTGCACAAATGGTTATTTGTACAAATCGGCGCCGATGGTGTAGTGGTCGCCTTTTTCCTGCCACTCTTTGGTGATGTGGTAGAACTTGGCGCCTTTTTTCGCCGCCTGTTTGGCAACCTCTTCGGAGATATCGGTCGGGCTATTGAAACTACCGCGCAGAGTAATGGAATCAAACGGCGCCATCTGTGCAGCAGTCGCGTTATTCAGTTCCTGAATTTTTGTGCCATCGGGCATGGTGACGGTATAACGTGAGCCACCTGATGACGACTGGGTCTGGAAGAAATTGCCGACCTTGTTACTCAGGCTGGAAGACGTCGCCACGCCGGGGATTTCCACTTTGGAAGCCGCTACGCCGCCAGCGGCAATCGCGGCTTTACCGGCTTCAGAGTCTGCCGGAATGGCATCCGGGCTTTGCACCTGACGTTTCGGCGCATCTTTCTTGTAGACGAAAGCGGTGATGGACTGGGTTGCGCCGCTGGAGTTGATATCGACCTGACGCACGATATAGAAGGAATAAGCGTTTTTCTGTTTGGCTGCTTTGCCGATGGATTCATTGACTTCCGGCTGGTTGCCGAAATAGCCGGTGACCGTGACGGTGTCATAGGGTTCCAGACGTACCGCTTCATCTTTCGGCAGTTCTTTCACGCCGCTGAATTCACGGTAACTCGTGTCTTTGGTCGCTTCCGGCGCGTCCTTGTGGTACAGATCCACAGTGACAGCCCAACGTCCGCCGTTCACTTCCGAGGTGCTTTGAATATAAAAAGCCGCCGCGCCGCGCTCATCCGCCTTTTTAGAGGCATCGGCCGCCGCTTCGTAAATGGCATCGTAACGACCTAGAAAGGTAATACGCTCAAAGGGTTTTAGTGATTCTGCTTTCTCTGGCGTAAGTTCCTGCGCAGCCTGCGCCGAAAACGCTACTATTGATAAAAGAGTGGATGCAACAACGCTAGTTTTCAGCTTCATAAAAAATCCTTTCGCCTGACGCATACGGTAAATACGTACCAAGCCATCTTCTGTGGTAGCCGCTGATTATGGCACGGAACCTGACGTTATGCCTCTGCATTTTAAGCCAAATCCCGCAAAACCACCGAGTGATAATGGAAGAAGAGAAAAATGGAAATAATCACTATTAATAACCGAATTCCTTTTATAAACGATATTTATCGGAATTAATGCGCTTAACAAAGCGTTAACAGGGTCTTTTTGTGAGATGGCTCGAAACATTGACGTGGTAATAATGGTAGAAAAATCTGTTTTAGCTGTGATTTTTGACCACAAATAAGCATCGTAACCTGCCAAAATTCTGCTTTTAGAACCAAATGGTTTTAGCGGTGGATCATTAATTCCATTTTAAGTAGGTTATAAAGGGACTTATCGCTATCGCCGAGGGTGCTGGCAACGGCGACAAGTTAGTTTTTAGGTGATTGACACAACCATATAAAACCTTCGTGACAACGAAAAGGGATTCACAATGCGTATTGGTGTACCAAAAGAGAGGTTGGCCAATGAAGCCCGTGTCGCAGCCACGCCAAAAACGGTGGAGCAACTGCTGAAACTGGGCTTTGAGGTCGCCATTGAGCGTGGGGCTGGAAAACTCGCCAGTTTTGAGGATGAGGCTTACGAGCAAGCCGGCGCGACGATTCTGGATACAGCGGCTGTCTGGCAGAGCGATATCCTGCTCAAGGTTAATGCTCCGCTGGATGAGGAAGTGGAATTGACCCGTGCCGGCAGCACGATTATCAGCTTCATCTGGCCGGCACAGAACCCGGCATTGCTGGAAACGCTGGCGGCGCGCCAGGTGACGGTGCTGGCGATGGATTCCGTGCCCCGTATTTCGCGCGCCCAGTCCATGGATGCGCTGAGTTCGATGGCGAATATTGCCGGCTATCGCGCTATTGTTGAAGCCGCGCATGAATTCGGCCGTTTCTTCACCGGTCAGATCACGGCCGCAGGTAAAGTGCCGCCGGCTAAGGTGCTGATTATCGGCGCCGGTGTGGCTGGCCTGGCCGCGATTGGCGCGGCAGGCAGCCTGGGCGCCATTGTGCGTGCGTTCGATACCCGCCCCGAAGTGAAAGAGCAGGTTAAAAGTATGGGCGCCGAGTTCCTGGAACTGGAATTCGAAGAAGAAGCCGGCAGCGGCGACGGCTACGCCAAGGTGATGTCCGAAGCCTTTATCAAAGCTGAAATGGCGTTGTTCGCGGCGCAGGCGCAAGAGGTGGATATTATTGTCACCACCGCGCTGATCCCAGGCAAACCGGCCCCACGCCTGATCACCAAAGAAATGGTGCAGGGTATGAAGCCCGGCAGCGTGATTGTCGACCTGGCGGCCCAGACCGGCGGCAACTGCGAACTGACCGTCGCGGATCGGGTCACGGTAACGGAAAATGGTGTGAAAATCATCGGTTATACCGATCTGCCGAGCCGTTTGTCGACGCAATCTTCGCAGTTGTACGGCACCAATCTGGTGAATCTGCTGAAGCTTCTGTGCAAAGAGAAAAACGGCGAGATCGATATCGATTTCGACGACAACGTCATCCGTGGCGTGACGGTCATCAAGTCTGGCGAAATCACCTGGCCGGCGCCGCCGATTCAGGTTTCCGCTCAGCCGCAGCAGGCCAAACCGGCCGCCGCCGCCGTCGCGCAGCAGGACGCTAAGCCCGCGTCGCCCTGGAAAAAATTCATTTTCATCGCAATCGCTATTGTGTTGTTTGGCTGGCTGGCGAATGTGGCGCCGAAAGAGTTCCTGTCGCACTTCACCGTATTTGCGCTGTCCTGCGTGGTGGGGTACTACGTGGTCTGGAACGTCAGCCACGCGCTGCATACGCCGTTGATGTCGGTCACCAATGCCATTTCCGGCATCATTGTGGTGGGCGCGTTGTTGCAGATCGGGCATGGTGGATGGGTGTCCTTTTTCTCCTTCATCGCCGTGCTGATCGCCAGCATCAATATTTTCGGCGGGTTTACCGTCACTCAGCGCATGCTGAAAATGTTCCGCAAGAATTAAGGGGTAACGGATGTCTGGAGGACTAGTGACGGCAGCGTATATCGTTGCTGCAATTTTGTTTATTTTCAGCCTGGCTGGCTTATCCAAACACGAGACGTCCCGTCAGGGGAACATTTTCGGCATCAGCGGGATGACCATTGCGCTGCTGGCGACCATTCTGGGGCCGAACGCCGGCAACGTGGGATGGATTATCGCGGCGATGGTGATTGGTGGCGCTATCGGCGTGCATCTGGCCCGCAAGGTGGAAATGACCGAAATGCCGGAACTGGTGGCGATTCTGCACAGTTTTGTCGGTTTTGCGGCGGTGCTGGTCGGTTTTAACAGCTTTATCGGCGAAGGCGATATTGCTGACCCGATCATGGAAAATATCCACCTGACCGAAGTGTTTCTGGGGATTTTCATCGGTGCGGTGACCTTTACCGGCTCGATCGTCGCGTTTGGCAAACTGCGCGGTCTGATCTCATCCAAACCGCTGATGCTGCCTAATCGTCATAAGCTGAATCTGCTGGCGCTGGTATTGTCATTCCTACTGTTGCTGGTGTTTGTTAAAACCGGAAGCGTAGCCATGCAGGTGTTTGCGCTGTTGCTGATGACGCTGATTGCGCTGGCGTTTGGCTGGCATCTGGTGGCGTCTATCGGCGGCGCGGACATGCCGGTGGTGGTTTCCATGCTGAACTCCTATTCCGGTTGGGCCGCGGCGGCGGCGGGCTTCATGCTGAGCAACGATCTGCTGATCGTTACCGGCGCGCTGGTGGGTTCTTCCGGCGCCATCCTGTCCTACATCATGTGCAAGGCGATGAACCGATCGTTCATTAGCGTGATTGCCGGCGGTTTCGGTACCGACGGTTCTTCTACTGGCAGTGATGAAGCGGTTGGCGAGCATCGTGAAACCACGGCGGAAGAGGTGGCGGAACTGCTGAAAAACTCCACTTCGGTGATCATTACGCCGGGATACGGCATGGCGGTGGCGCAGGCGCAGTATCCGGTGCATGACATTACCGCCAAACTGCGGGCACGCGGCGTTAATGTGCGCTTCGGTATTCACCCGGTCGCCGGGCGTTTGCCGGGACATATGAACGTTCTGCTGGCGGAAGCCAAGGTGCCTTACGACATCGTGCTGGAAATGGATGAAATCAATGATGATTTCGCCGAGACCGACACCGTGCTGGTGATTGGCGCCAACGACACCGTCAATCCGGCGGCGCAGGAAGATCCGCATAGCCCGATTGCCGGTATGCCGGTGCTGGAAGTGTGGAAGGCGCAAAACGTGATTGTGTTCAAGCGTTCGATGAATACCGGCTATGCCGGTGTGCAGAACCCGCTGTTCTTTAAAGAAAATACCCAGATGCTGTTTGGCGATGCCAAGGAAAGCGTCGAGGCGATTCTGAAAGCGCTGTAAGCCCGATCCCGCCAGAAGGCGGTCGGTTGCAGGAACACAACGGGGGCCGTCTGGCCCCCGTTGTCATTTGGTGGTATACGCGACGGACGTCAGGCGTTTTCATCCGGATTGTCGGCTTCTCCCTGCTGGGTTACCGGCGAGACGAAATCGTCTGGTTTGATAGCCAGCAGGTCGCACTTCAGGTGGTCAATGACATGTTCCACCGTGTTGCCGATAAACGCAGCGGACAAACCGGTGCGCCCCAGCGAGCCCAGTACCACCACGCCAGCCTGCAAATGTTCTGCCAGGTCGGGAATGACCTCTTCCGGCAGTCCCTTCTCCACATGGGTTACACGTTCGTCCAGGTTGAATTTCTGTCGCAGCGATTTCATCGCCAGCAGGTGCTGACCACGAATGGCGCCGTTGTAAACACCGGGGTCGAAATCCGGCAATTCGATGGCGATATTGATGGGCGTGACCGGGTAGGCGCCCACCAGATGAACTTCGGTCTGATTGACCTGACGAGCCAGATCCAACGCTTCCGACACCAGTTTGATATTGAGCGGATCGTGATACGGGTCTTCGCTGGCCAGATTGACCGCCACCAGCGCACGGCCGTCTTCCGGCCACGGCTGATCTTTCACCATCCACACCGGGCAGGGGCATTTACGCAACAGCTGCCAGTCGGTTGGGGTGAAAATCACCGCTTCCAGCCGGTCGTGCTGATGAGCCATTTTGAGCAATAAGTCGTGTTTACCGGCAATCACCTCCTGAATAATGGCTTCATAAGGTTTGTTATGCCAGACCACCTTGATATCAATAGCGATTCCCGCATCAAGATAGTATTTACACTGTTCCGCAATCCATTCGGTTCGTTGGGCGATAACCCCTTGTCTCATCTCGGTTCTTTCATCCGGAGAGAGCAGGGTGGTCATTTCGTAGGAAAAGTCGTAGATAGGCAAAAACGCCTTGATACGGCCACCAAGTCGCTGGACCAGATAAACGGCCCGTCGCAACGCGGGCTGGTCATCCTGATTGGGGTCAATAGCTACCAGTAAGTTCTGATACTTCGCCATAGCTCCTCCTGTTGGCTGTCACTCTGCAGCCTGCCCGTTAAGAGTAACGCAAGGAAATCGCTTTGAACAACTGGTGATGAAGACCGGATCGACAATTCAGAGCAATCATTGATCCGGTCAGGGGAAGGCGGTGTTACGCTTTGCTACGTGAAGTACCGGCCAGCTCGGCCAGCGTTTCGATATTTTCGATAGTGATGTATTTGCCTTTTACCGCCAGCATGCCGCTTTTCTGGAAACGGCCGAGCAGGCGACTGATGGTTTCCACCGTCAGGCCAAGATAGTTGCCGATATCGCCACGGGTCATGGTCAGGCGAAATTCGCGGGGCGAGAAGCCGCGCTGAGCGAAACGGCGGGAAGGTTGTAGATGAACGCCGCCAGACGCTCTTCGGCGTTTTTCTTTGACAACAGCAGGATCATGTCCTGATCGCCACGGATTTCGCCGCTCATCAGCCGCATCATCTGCTGACGCAGATTGGGCATCTTACCGGACAGATCGTCCAGCGTTTCAAACGGGATCTCGCACACCATGGAGGTTTCCAGCGCCTGAGCGAAGCTGGGATGCTGGGCGTTGCCGATGGCGTCAAACCCGACCAGATCGCCCGCCAGATGGAAACCGGTGATCTGTTCATCACCCTGCTCGGTGATGGTGTAGCTTTTGATGGTACCTGAGCGGATGGCGTACAGCGATTTCAGTTCATCACCGGCCTTGAACAACGCTTGCCCTTTCTGGATGGGTTTCTTCCTTTCGATGATGTTGTCGAGCTGGTCAAGTTCATGCTCGTTCAGCGTGAAAGGAATACACAGTTGGCTGATGCTGCAGTCCTGACAATGGATTGCACAACCGCCAGACTGAATGCGTCGGATTATTCGCTTTTCAGGAATCATAGACTTTACTCAGGCGATAATTGATATCGGTCAATTTTAACAGCTTTTATTGGGTCTGATAAGATCCGCTATCTCTGGAACTGACCAATAAATAGTGAGCTTATTAATATTTTTACCATCACATTCGGATTTTTTACCCTGGCGACACGCCATCCACGGTAAGTTAATGGTCGGTATTGAATAAATTTTGCTGCGGCAAATACCCTTCGTGAGTTAATAACCATTGTTTGCGATGAATGCCGCCGGCATAACCGGTGAGCGCGCCTTGCGCGCCGATAACCCGATGGCAGGGAACCACGATGCTGATCGGGTTGGCGCCATTAGCCAGACCGACGGCGCGGGCGGCGCCCGGTTGGCCGAGTCTGGCGGCCAGCTCGCCATAAGTAGTTGTACTACCGCAGGATATAGTGCGAAGCGCCTGCCATACCTGGCGCTGGAAATCCGTCCCGGCGGCGGCTACCGGCAGCGTTTCAATGCTATGCAGGTCGCCGGCGAAATAGGCGCGCAGAGTATCGGTTAATCCACCAGGATTATTACAGGCTTTTAACACGAACGGATCGTGGCGATAACGCTTATTCAGAGATTGATATAATTTTTCTTCATATTCACGCCATTCCACTGCCCTAAGGTGATAATTTTCATCGGCAATCAATAATAATTCCCCGATGGGCGTAGATAGCGTGTCAAATAAAAATGTCTGCATGGATATCGTGTTGTGAAACGTCGGTCAATTAAGATGACGCTATAACCTGATTTAAGCGTGGTCAGCATTGTCGCTTTAATAGCGCCGTCTGTCACATAAAAACTGCATGATTTTTTCAGGAAAACGCGGAGGCGGCGGGGGGAAAACGGCCGTCGCCTCCGGCTGTCGGCTGGTTTAGGAAGAGGCGAGTTTTTGCAGAGTAGTCAACTGGTTGACGGCATCCTGCATGGCATCCATGCCCCTGGCGAGATCCTTCAGATTGCTCAGGTTGGCGGTCATATTGGCCCGGTCCCTGTCTGTTTCAGCGCTCATGTCGGCGATTTGATTCGCCGCCGAGATGCTTTTATCCGCCATCTGTGCTGTCGTCGTTACCGTCTGTTGTGCAATGGCGCGGATATGCGCGATGGTTTCGACGGCTTCGTTGATGCTGTGAGTGGTGGCGTCCACCTGCTCTTTGGATGAGCTGGCCAGTTTGCGCACTTCGTCGGCGACCACGGCGAATCCCCGGCCCGCCTCGCCGGCGCGCGCGGCTTCCACCGCCGCATTCAGCGCCAGCAGATTGGTTTTATCCGCAATGGCGTTAATGCCGCTGGTGATATGACTGATGCCTTTTGAAATACGCTCCAGATCGTTGAGGCCGGTTTCAAGCCGGGACTGTGCTTCCTGTGTCTTCGAAGCGGAGTCGCTAATCGCGCGAATACTGGTTTGGGCCACATCCAGCGTCTCGCTTTGCCGTAACGTCGCCTGCTCCAGTTGCGGCATGGCCGTTAACAATGGCGCCAGCGCCTGCTCGTAATCGACTACTTGCTTGACCACGGTAGACTGAATGTCGTGCAGGGCTTCCCAGCGTCGCAACGCGCGCTGGGCGTAGTGGCCGGCGTACGCGGCGTATTCGACCGGGAAATGCGTCATCGCTTTAACGTCACGACTGAAAAATGCCAGCGCCGATAGCGTCTGGTTAATCGGCACGCCCAGAATTTCACCAAAACTGGAAAAACCCGCCGCGGGGATCTGATCAAAAAAATGGGCCTGTTCCAGATTGGTGTTGCCGGCCCGGCGTAATACGCAGTCGTTGAGCAGGACAAGATCCGGCTTGCCGTATTGCGACATGAACTGTTGCCAGTCCCGCTCTGTCGTGGCGATAAAATCCGTTGACTGCATAAGATACAGACGGTCGCCAAACTCCAGATCGCAGAAAAACGCAATGCGGTCTTCTTTAATCGATGCGACAGAGCGGACGAAGTATTCGTCATTAACTTTAACCGCAAAGGTTTTTCCTGTCAGATGCTGGCCGACCTGGTCGGGCGGACAACGTAAACATGAGGCGATCGCCTCAATGATTGGCTGCTCATGACCGTTGGCGTCAAAGACGGATTTAACCGTGCGGGCGACGGGGTCGGCCTCCGCCACCAGCCAGCTTTGTTTCGTCGGGGTAAAGTTCTGGCTCTTGAACGGCGCAAAGGACTTACCGGGCGCCATCTGGCAGAACACGATCACCGCTTTTCCCTGCAACACCGCGTTATCCGCACCGATGTAGGTTCCGCTGAAATCCAGCCGCCCGCCCGCCGCGCCGCCAATAGTCAGGCAGGGGAAACGGCGACAGGCATACCAGGCTTGCATCAGAAACCCTTCCGACGCGGCCAGGCCATCGCAATAAATCAGCGCAAACGTGTTATCCGAGGAGAGCGGCATACTGACGTCCAGGCGCTCCAGTTCCCGCCTGATGGCATCGTTCCTGACGCGGGCATTGGGTTTGTCATGCATGTGCAGATCCACCAGATGCACCTCATGTTTGGCGATCAGCGACTGGGGCATCCACAGCCAACTGCCATACGGACCATCCATGTCACAGTAAGTGGAGTGATGTCGCTGACTGCATAATGCGCCGGTGGACGAGAGGGTGATGACGGTGCGATGAGGGGCGGAAAAACGTTGCCAGGCGCGATTAACCTCCGAGAAATTGGCTTCAGGCGGCACAAATACCAGCAGTAACCCCGGTTTTGACGGTAACCCGAGGGTCGACAGCGAAGTGGGCAAAGCATCACAGCGATAGGCCCCGCGTGCAGGGCGGTTCCTTTTTAAACCCGGAATTGTGATATGGCTCAGGAAAGATGACATGATATTCCCACTCCCTATATTTAAATTAATTTAATGGGAAGCCCAAGTCATCCTACGAGATGCCGTCAGGTCAGTGGGTGATCCCGATCACCCACTACCACCAGAACAAGCAAGAAACTCATTTCCGTGTACGGGATCACATCGACCAGTCGTGGCTTGTTATCGGCCGATATATCGGCGGCAGAACATTCATAACTTATCGGAACAGTTTATATATTCTAATGATTTTCGTGTTCTCCACGCTTCAGTGCAAACATCAGGCGTCAGGAAATGGTGTGGAAGTCAGCGATGCAGCCGTCTGTCTTCGGCCGCATCAACTGACAAAATGTTAGTGGATAACGCCGCAGGCGATACGCATACCGCCGCCGCCCAGCTCTTTCGGCGTATCCGCGTAGTTATCGCCGCCGGTGTGAATCATCAGTGCGTGTTCTTTCACCTCCGACAGCGACTTCAACCGCGGCGCCAGTAATTCATAACTGGCGGTGCCGTCGGCATTAACCACCAGCCCTGGCAGGTCGCCAAGATGTCCTTTGTCGTTGTAAGGGCCAAGGTGTCGACCGGTTTTTTGTGGATCCAGATGGCCGCCGGCCGCCAATGCCGGCACCTTGTTGCCGTTCTGCTCGCCCGGCGCACAGCTGGCGTTGGCATGCACGTGGAAGCCGTGGATGCCAGGCGGCAATCCTTTCAGATTGGGGCTGAACAGCAGACCGTATTCTGTTTCGGTGATGGTGATATCGCCAAGCGTGTTGCCGTCTCCGGTTGGCAACGCTTCTTTTAGCGTTACCGTGGTGCTGGCGGCGCCGGCTATCGCGCTGACGAACAGGCTGGACAGAATCAATGCTTTCAGTTTCATGATGTTCCCTTCTTTGCCATTGTCATGGGTTTTCAGCGTGTTGGTTCACTGCGCCGCGCAACCGGCGGCCATGCAGAGGACTGAGTGGTGTCGGGTCACCCAACAAAACTATAGTTGCCGTGGTACGGCGCGCCAGTCTTTGTGGTGACGTTGTCACTTTTTGCTTCGCGATTTGCCCGCAGCGGCGCGGAAAAAGGCGTGTATAGCCTGCTCTGGGTTTCGGTTTCGTCGCTGACGTGCGTGTCGGGTTGAACAGGGTAAGAAAGGGGAAGCGTCGGGAAAAAGCCGAACGGCGGATTACCGATCGTCGCGCCGAATCGGCGATAGCGTTTCGGAACAACCGAATTGCGGTAAAAATTGACGCTATCACACTGATAAAAAAACAATTCGATATATAGTGTTATCAGGGGATGGTTCATATCAAAAAATCAGGCGTATTAAGGAGAGAAGAAAATGAGTAAGGGCGTGATAACGAAAGGACTGTGCGGTTTGTTACTGGCTATGCCGCTCTATGGTTTTGCCGACAACAGCAATCCGGATCTGATCGCCGGCTATACCTCGCAACAACTGGCCGATGCACTGCCGACGGTTGTCGATGGTTTGAAACGGCAGAGGGTGGAGGTGGATGCGAAAGAGCATTCGGTACAGGCGGAATATGTGGATACCGCAACCAAGCGTAAGGCGCTGGTCACCATTTATACGCCGCCGTTGGCAAACGGGCAGGCGGTGGCTGGCGACAGTGAACTGGATGCCGTGGTCGCCAGTTCCGAAAAAGAGATGCTGCGCCAACGCATCCGGCCGGAAAAAAAGGATCTGGTTGCTGATGGCTCACCCAAATTCCGTTGCCTGTTGACCATTCTGAATGACCAGGTGGTGCATTCGCTGTGCTCCGCCGTGGTTAAAGGCCGTATCGTTGAAATCCAGCCGGTGACGCTGGTGGACAACAAATTGTTTGAGCCGGCGCAGCAGCGTCAGGCCAGCGTGGCGCTGGCGATTGGGAAAAATCTACTGGCGGCAAAATAACCACATTTTTGCCCGACTGCTCAGCCCTTGCCTTCCGGCAGGGGCTTGTTTTGTTGAGAATCACGGTGCTGATGATGACAACCAATCATTTTTGATTGAAATAAAGCATTGTTTTGCACGAAATGTGATTTCTGTCACCCAATTTTGCTAAAAAAACACCATTTTATTCCGATAAGTAAAAATATCTGTCGCCTTTATCACGGCGCCTTCCACCCAGTCGGAGAAGCAAGGATGAGTGTGTTTGGGAATTATGTGCGAAATCTAAAGATCTCTCACAAGATGTATGGCGGATTTGGCCTTGTGCTGCTGCTGGTTATTTTGGCGTCGGCCTTCAGTTCGGTCCGTTTTTTCATGATTCAGGATTTGTATGTCAAAAGTTCGATCATGAATGAAATGGGAAACTTTATTGATCTTACCCGAATTGCTCGTATTAAATTCACGTATACGCTCAATAATGACAACCTCAACAACCTGAATAAATACCTTGAACAGGCTCGTCAGCTAAATGAAAAAGCCAACGCGCTGCGTTGGGATGCGACGTATCAGAGCGATTTTAGCAATGTGGCGCAGGACTTTACGGAATACGCCAAAAATATCGATCGTGTCAAAAACAGTGTTGACGGCATGAACGATGTCACCAAAGAGATCGCCGCGCTTGACCAGAAAGAAGCCCTGAGCGATGCGCTTTACACCAGTTTAAGCGATACCACTCTGTTGCGTCAGTACCATCAAACCACCGTGCTCTACGCACAGCTGGTGGATAAAGTGCATCTGTTGCAAAAGGAAGGCAGCGAAGCGGCGTTTAAATCGATGCAGGGGGGGTATGATCAGGCGAAAAAATCCTTCGACACCCTGAATGGATTGCTCCCTGCGGAGGCTAAAAATAGCGTCGGCGAACTCGGTAACCGAATTGAGCGCTATAACCAGAGCGGAGTGAAATACAACGACAAGGTTAATCAGTTGAGAACGACTGATTCCGCGCTCAGGGCGACCGGTGACAAACTGATTAGCGATATCGATGGCATTCTCAAAAAAATCGGCGTTCGTAACAACGATATTATCAATAACTCGGTGTTCCAGACGGTCATTTCCGGCATCGCCGCTGTAGTGCTGGGGCTATTCATTGCCTGGTCGGTTACCCGCCAGATTACCCGACCGGTGATCGCCAACCTGAAACTGGCGGAGAAGATCGCCGGCGGCGATCTGTCGGCCAGTGTGGTGGTGGAACGCCATGATGAGCTGGGGCAACTGACGCTGGCGATGATGTCGATGACTGAAAAATTGCGTCAGCTGATCGCCGATATCCGGCACAGCGTCTACAGCGTGGCGAAAGCCTCTTCGGATATCGCCGCCGGTAACAATGATCTGTCGTCGCGTACTGAACAGCAGTCGTCGGCGATCGTGGAAACCGCCGCCAGCATGGAGCAGTTGACCGCCACGGTGAAAAACAACGCCGACAATGCCCGGCATGCCAGCCAGATTTCCGAGCAGGCTTCCGGTAACGCCAATCGGGGCGGCGAGATCATCCACAAGGTGATCCAGACCATGGATGATATTTCCGGTAGTTCGAAAAAGATTTCCGATATTACCACCGTCATCAACAGCATTGCGTTCCAGACCAATATCCTGGCGCTGAACGCCGCGGTGGAAGCGGCGCGCGCAGGGGAACAGGGGCGCGGTTTTGCGGTGGTGGCCGGTGAGGTGCGCAATCTGGCGCAGCGCAGTTCCCAGGCGGCAAAAGAGATTGAAGGGCTGATTTCAGAGTCGGTGACCCGGGTGAATACCGGGACGGTGCTGGTGTCGGACGCAGGGAGCGCGATGGATGACATTATGGCATCCGTCAAACGGGTACATGACATCATGGGCGAAATCGCTTCGGCGTCGGATGAACAGAGCCGCGGCATCGCGCAAATAGGCGCGGCGGTATCGGAAATGGATACCACCATTCAGCAGAACGCCTCAATGGTGCATGAATCGTCTGCGGCGTCGAATTCGTTGGAAGATGAGGCGGCGAAGTTGTCGCGGCTGGTGTCGGTATTCCGTCTGTCGCCACAGGATGAGCCGGCGCTTGCCGCTCGCCCGCGCATGGCGGACAGCAGAGCGCAGATAGCGGATCGCAGCGCTCGTCCCGCCGCCTTGCCCGCCGGTCGTTCAGACAGTTCGTCAGCGGATAACTGGACGACTTTCTGAGCCGACGTATTCGGTATGGCAGAGAAAAACGGCAGGCCCTGGTGGCCTGCCGTTGTGTTTTGGGATGGGCTGAACAATACGTCAGTTAAACCAGCGCAGCAGACGATCCAGAATCAGCGCCGGCAGCGTGAAATCCGGGTCGGCGAACGTGACGCCCTGCGCGCCAAGATGCGAAAACAACGGCAATGTCAGCGCCGGCAGCACGCACAGCAGCAGACCATTCAGGCTGCTGGCGATCACCGCGCCGCGCACGCCGCCGGTGGCGTTGCCGAAAATGGCGGCGGCGCCGCCGGTGATAAAACTGGCCATGATGCCGGGCACGATAATCGGCAGCCCAATCAGCGGGAACAGCAGAATGCACACCAGCTCCACCGAGAAACTGATCAGAAAGCCGATCAGTGTGGCGTTGGGCGCTTTGGTAAACAGCACCATCACATCGACCGCCGGAATGGCGCCGGGAGCGAACACATTGGCGAAGCCCTTGAACGCCGGCACGATTTCAGCCGTGAACAGGTTCACGCCGGCCTTGGCCAGATAAAGACCGCAGGCGAAGGTGGCGGACTGTTCCAGAATGAAAATCACCACGTTTTTATCCGCAGCGCCCGCGCCGTACACCATCACCATCGCGTCCCTGATTTGCGGCCGGGTGGCGAACAGGCAGGAAAGCAGCAACAGCACCAGCATGGTCAACAGCGTGGCCACATTCGGTTCGCGGAGAAAGTCGAAGCGTTGACTGAGCGTCAGATGTTCGGTGTCGCTGTTTTTGTTGCCGAACCATTTTCCCATATACGACCCCAACACATAGGACGAGATGGCGGCATGGGAAATGGCGTATTCGTTGGAGCCGATGATGGTGCGGCTGAATCGGCTGAGAATATAGGGCGACGCGGCCATGTAAACGCCGATCAGCAGTGAGGACACCACAATGATGGTGGTATTGCTGTAATTGAGCTGAATCAGTACCGCGGTAAAGGCAAAGGCCATGAACAGCACCAGATGTAGCGACAGGTAGATGTATTTCAACCGGGTAAATCGGGCCAACAGAATATTCAGCACCATGGCGAACAACAGGATCAGCGCGGCGGTCGCGCCAATTTTGTCAATGGTCGCCGCCATGATGGCCTCATTGCTGGGCACCACGCCGACAATATCGAAGGCGTGAGAAAACAGCGAACTGAAGGCGGTCAGCACTTTCATCAGAATGCTGCCGCCAATTTTTATCATGGTAAAACCGATAAAAGACAGAAAGGTGCCGGTAATCAGGCGGGAAAGCGGGGCGCGCTGAAACAGCAACCCGAGAAACGCCACGATGGCGATAATCACCGCCGGGGTTTTGACCAGACTAAGCAAAATATCCATATTTCTTCATCCATAAAGTTAACGGTTATTCTGTAAAGCGTGAAAACGGGCGTATTCACGCGGAACGGGTGATTTTTGCATTTTTCAAAACGGCGTTCCACTTCAATTTGATGATGTCTGATTTTGCCCGGCGCAGGCGTATAGCGTTGGTATGAATGCGGTACGGCTGGGGAAAAGAGACGGCGAACCGGGCGGCCCGCCGCAGGGTGACTTAACGCAGATTCTGCGGGAAATTGTCCGGCAGGTCGCTGGCCGGGCAATTGATAACGTTGTTATCGTCTTCGCCGCAGTCGCGCACAAAGGTAATGGTGGCGAATTCGTCAATCACTTCAGTCGGGTAGGCCGGTCCTGCCGCACGATAAGACTCCATCAGCGGAATGTGATCGTTCTGGAAGCAGACGGTTTTTTCCGGGTTATTGATGACCCAACGGGGGAAGAAAATGGTGCCGTGGAAAATCCGATCGCCCAGATTGATGATCAGGCTCACGTCGGTGCCGGTCGGTTCCGTCCAGGAGATTTTGTAGACGTCACGGGCGACGCGGGCGATAAATACCTGTTGGTCCTTCACCCAGCGATTGCCCACGATACCGCTGTGAATGCGGTAATCCAGCGTGTGATCGTTTTTCACGTAGATCTCGTAATTCCAGCCGTTGTCGTAGGTGTAGACCAGATGTTTTCCCACAAAACCGCTGAGATCCTGTTTGTCGAAGCTACTCATACTGTTTTCCTTTTGTTGACTTAGAGCCTGTCCCAATAGGCTATTTTACTTGCCATTTTGGCTCTGGGCAGTGCTCGAACTCCTCACGTACTACGTGTACGCTCCGGGTTCTCCGCGGCTTCCCGTGTCCAAACTGGCTACGCCAATTACGCCTATTGGGATAGGCTGTTAACGGGAGTATAAAAGCGGATTAAATTGATGAATAACGCTGTTTTTAGCGCTAATTAATTCGATAATTAGATGAATTGAGGCGATGGCTGAACGATACACTCGGTACACAAAGGCGGGCTGAAGCATGATGTTGACGAAAACCACACTGGAACAATGGACGCTGCTGCAGGCGGTGGTGGAGCTGGGCGGTTTTGCCCCGGCGGCGCAGGCGTTCAACCGCAGTCAATCTTCGGTCAGTTACCAATTGTCGTTGATGCAGGAGCGGCTGGGTGTGTCGCTGCTGGCGCCATCCGGGCGCAGAACGGTGCTGACGGCGCAGGGGCAGCAATTGCTGGCGCAGGTGATTCCGTTGCTAAACGCTTTTCAGGCGCTGGAGTCGCGGGCGGAAGTGCTACGGCGTGGCGGGCGAGCCAGAATCGATCTGGTGGTGGACAGTATTTTTCCTAAATCCATGCTGTTTAGCGCGCTGCGCACCTTTCAGTCTCGCCACCCGCATACGCAGGTGCATCTGATGGAGGTGCTGCGCAGTGAAAGCCGGGCGCAACTGGCGGATTATCAGGCGGATATCTGGCTGATTTCCCGACCGTGGGAGGGCATCAACCGGGGGCGGCTACTGATGGAAATGGCGTTTGTGGCCGTCGCCCGGGCTGAACATCCGTTGCACCGGCTAGCCGCGCCGTTATCGTTTCAGGATCTCGCAGCGTATCCGCTGATTGAAATCATCGACCGGCAACAGCAAAAAGACAGTTTGCGTAAGCCGGCCAGCGCCGAAAACTGGACGTTCACCACGGTCGAAGCCGCGATAGAAGCCGTCATGCATGGCGTCGGTTATGGCTGGATGCCGGAGGCGCGCATCGCGCCCTGGCTGGCTTCCGGCGAGCTGAAACCGCTGCCGCTGCCGCAGGGCGGGCGGCGTTTCACACCGTTGTATCTGGTGGTGGAGGAAGAAAAACAGCCCTGCGACGCAGAGGTCGCCACTCTGGTAACGTTGCTGACAGCTGCGGCAACGTCAGTCTGAAAAGTGACGTTGTCACCCTGACTTACCGGCGGTTTACACCAAGTAGCCGTCAGGCGAAATAACGCGCTTTGAACGGCATCAACGCCGCGCCAATCACCGACGGGTCGTGCTGGATCCGGCTTAGCAACAGCTGGGGATAGTGGGCGGCGAGGCCGTAACGCGGCGGCTGTTGGATCGGCGGTACGTCGAGCAGCATCTCGCCCAGCGCCGTCGGCAATTCGCCGCCAAACACGATAGCGGCCGGGTCAATCACCGCCCGCAACGCGTCAATCGCCCGGTTCAGGTACGGCCTGACTTCCGCCACCCACTCGTCCACGCCCGGCCATTGCGGGTCGAACTGCTGGCGCAGGGCGCTGACCCGCTGGATATCGATCCCGCGCGCATTGAGCCGCTTGAGCAGTTCGCCCAGCGCCGGGCGGGAGGTAAATTCCTGTTCGGTATAAATACGGCTGATCTCCCCGGCATTGCCGAACGCGCCGGAAAAAGGCTGCCCATTGAGGATGAGGCCGGCGCCAAACCCGTAATTGAACGACAGGTAGCCAAAGGTGGGGTATTGCAGCCCCGCGCCTAGCACGGATTCGCCGATGGCGCCGGTGGTGGCGTTGTTCTCCGTCCAGACATCCAGATCGAAAAGGGTTTCCAGCTCGCTTTTAAGATCCACCAGTGACCAGTCGCGTAGCGGTTCCGGTGCATTGAACAGCCGTTTCTCTTCCATCAGATAACCGGCGATGGCGAACCCGATGCCGACGACGGCCGACGCCGGAATGGCATAGCGTTGCAGCGCCTTGCGCACCCGGTCTTTCAGCGCAAACATCGCCCGCGTGCGGTCATCCAGCGCGATATCCAGCGTTTCTTCATGCACGACCTGGCAACTGAAATCGCACAGGCAGAACGCCAGCATATCGGTATTTACCGAAATGCCGATGCTGTAGCGCGCGGCGGG
Source organism: Dickeya sp. Secpp 1600 (assembly GCF_003049805.1). NCBI lineage: Bacteria > Pseudomonadati > Pseudomonadota > Gammaproteobacteria > Enterobacterales > Pectobacteriaceae > Dickeya > Dickeya sp. Secpp 1600. The sequence goes on along the minus strand of NZ_CP023484.1, from coordinate 2,551,614 downwards.
CGTCAGTTCCAGCGACGGGCTGGGTTTGCCGCGTCCGTGCACGACGCTTTCGCCCAGCCGCAGCAGTCCGCGTTCCAGCAGGCTGTCGATGATGCGGTGTACCGACGGTTGGGTGAGGTTGGTCTGCGGGGACACCGCCGAACGCATGATGTGCCGATGGCGGCGGACAATGTCCAGCACCATACGTTCGTTCACGGTAATGCTTTCGTCAGCGTGAAGTATTGACCGCATCAGATGCTGGTTCCAGGGCGAGTATTCATGGTGTGCCGATCCTTTTTATATCGCTAAATCGTGCGGTTAAATCAGCGCCAACGAGGCGTCGCCGCTAATGCATATCGTGTGAATTATTAAACATAACGAATGATAATTTCACCATGCATGATATACAACCCCAAAATAAGCGTGTCGAAAACGAATCTGTAGGATGTTTTTATATATTTATCTTGATATCAATAAATTAAGTCTTCTTCTTTTGACTACATCTTTGCAACATATCTGTCATTATTATTATGCATACTGCATTATAAGTTGAATTAACGACGTTTTCACCTTGCTGAACATGATGCCTTGCGACTCACGGGAGACTATGTAATGAGTAGACTGGAAGTGGAGCGCGCCAGTGTGGCCTACGGTGATGTTGCTGTCCTCAAAGGGGTGTCGTTTGACGTTAACGAAGGAGAGTTCGTCACGCTGCTGGGGCCGTCCGGATGCGGCAAAACCACGCTGCTGCGCGCCATTGCCGGTTTTGTCCCGCTGGACGGCGGGCATATCCGCATTGGCGGCCGGGAAATGAACGGCCTGGAGCCGGAAAAACGCAATACGGCGATGTGCTTTCAGTCTTATGCGCTGTTTCCCCACCTGACGGTATCGGAAAACATCGCCTTTGGATTACAGCAGCGCAAAATACCGCGGGAAGCGTTGAGCCACCGGGTCGTTGAAACTGCGCTGACCGTGGCGATGGCCGGGCATCTGGATAAATTGCCCACCCAGCTATCAGGCGGTCAGCAGCAGCGAGTGGCGCTGGCGCGTTCAATGGCGGTGCGCCCGGATGTGATGCTGTTCGACGAGCCTTTGTCCAATCTGGATGCCCGGCTGCGCGAGCAACTGCGGTTGCAGATCCGCGCCTTGCAGCGTAAGCACGGTTTTACCGCGGTTTATGTGACTCACGACCAGGCGGAGGCGCTGGCGATGTCCGATAGGGTAATCGTGATGCACGGCGGCAGCGTGATTCAGTCTGGAACCCCGCAGGAGATTTATCACCGGCCGGTCAACCGCTTTGTGGCCGATTTTATCGGCACCGCCAACATTATGGTGGGTACGGTCACCGCGCGGGATGGGGACGCCGGGCAGTATCGGGTCGCCACCGCGCTGGGCGAATTCACAGTGGCGTCGGACGAGCCGCCGGCTCAGCAGCGGGTCTATCTCTGCTGGCGGCCGGAAAACGCCTGCCTGCTGTCGTTGCCCGCGCTGGGGCAGAATATCTTTTCGCTGCGGGTTAAACGCCAGACCTTTCTCGGCAATCTGACGGATGTTGAAGGCTATCATCAGGATACCGACAACGTTCATTACCGTATCCAACTGTTGGGTTATCAGCCGCTGCTGGAGGGCGAAACCTACTATTTTTCGCTGGCGCCCGGCGCGTTGCGGTTTTTACGCGAGGCGGTGGCGGCATGAGATCGTCGTTGATGGCTTACCTGATGCTGCTGCCGGGGCTGGGGATCATCGTGCTGGCGATGGGCGCGGTGCTGGGGATGGCGTTTTCCCAGTCGCTGGGGTTCTTCAATTTTGCCGGTGACAGCGGGTTATCGCTGCGTTTCTGGCAAACCATGCTGATCGACGAACAACTGTGGCGCTCTTTTTTCTACTCGGCGCGCATTGCGCTGCTCAGCGCGCTGCTGTCGGTGGCGCTGGCCTACCCGCTGGCGATTTGGCTGCGCAAGCCGTTTCCGGGGGCCGTCACCCTGCGTGCGTTGCTGAAAGCGCCGCTGCTGGTGCCGGGGCTGACCGCGGCGTTTCTGTTCGTCAATTTCATCTCTTATCAGGGGTTTCTCAATGTCGCCATGCTACGGCTGGGGCTGACGGAGCGGCCGATTCGGATGCAAAACGACGCCAGCGGCATCGGCGTGGTTCTGTTGCAGATCTGGAAACAGATGCCGTTTGCGTTGCTGCTGCTGAGCGGTTCGGTACAGACCATCGGCGACGCGGTGCTGGACGCCGCCCGTAATCTCGGCGCCGGCGCCTGGGTCCGTTTTCGCCGCATTGTGCTGCCGCTGACGCTGCGGGCGTTGCAGACGGCGATGATGCTGATCTTTATCGGCGCCGCCGGCGATTTTTCCTTTCAGTCGGTGGCGGGGCCGGTCAATCTCAATTCCATGTCGCAACTGATGCTGCGCGTGCAGCAGTCGGGCGCTGAGGGTTGGAATCAGGCGGCGGTGGTGGCGGTGATGCTGATGTTGTTGTCGCTGGCGGGCGCCGGGTTGTTGGCGGTGGCGGCGCGCGTGGTTGTGAACGGGATGAGGAGATAGCCGATGCAACAGGCTGTGATTGACCGACTCAACCGCCTGCTGGTAGCGGTGATCCTGCTGTTGGGGACCGTCTGGCTGATTCTGCCGTTTGCTATGGCGGTGCTGTGGTCATTGGTGGATCCGTCGCACCCGTGGGCGTACCCGGATGTCTTCCCGCCGGTATTGTCGCTGCTGCGCTGGCGTGAATTATGGCACAACACATCGCTGCCCGACGCGCTGTTGCACAGCTATCTGCTGGCGCCGATGGTGACGCTGACCTGCCTGCTGTTGGCGATGCCGACCGCCTACGCGTTTGGTCGGCTGTCGTTTCCCGGCAAAGGGCTGGCGCAGGCGTTGACGCTGCTGCCGATTGTGCTGCCGGGGTTCGTGGTGGCGATCTTCTTCTCCTCGTTACTGACGAGGCTGGGCGTGTACTCGCGTTTCATGGGGATCTTTCTCGGTCACACGGTGCTGTTTCTGCCGTACGCCATCCGCATTCTGAGCGTCTCTTTCAGTCAGGTCCGGCAGGATCTGGTGGATGCGGCGCGCAACCTGGGGGCCTCCCGACGGGAAATCTTCCGGGTGGCTTACTGGCCGGCGCTTCAGTCCGGGACGATGGCGGCGATGATCATGGTGTTCATTCTGTCCATCGAAGAGTTTTCCGTTTCCTACATTGTGGGCGCGCCCGACTTTATCACCGTGCCGACCATTCTGTATTCGTACCTGGGTTATAACTTCATTCGGCCCAACGCGGCGGTGGTGTCGCTGATTCTGGTGGTACCCAACGTGGTGTTGATGCTGCTGATGGAGCGCTGTCTCAAAAATGTTCCGGCGTCTGCGTTCGTCAACAAAGGATAGCGACGATGCCGCTTAACCATTCAGGGGAATCTTGCATGCTTACTCGACTCAAGCTGTCAAACCTACGAAAGCTGATGGCGCTGCCGGCACTGCTGTTGCCGTTGTATCCGGCGCAGGCGGCGGACCTGAACGCGATGTCCTGGCAGGATGTGGAGACGCAGGCGCGTCAGGAAGGTCAGCTTACCTGGTTCAACTGGTACTATCAGGACCGGTTGCGCGAAGAAGTGAAGGCGTTCGAGAAACAGTATGGCATTCGGGTCACCATTCCGGATGGCGAGGCGATGGCCAGCATCAATAAACTGCTGGCGGAACAGCACCGTGAGCAAGGCGATATCGACGTAATCTCGGTGGGCGGCAGCCAGTTCGGGTTGTTAAACGGCTCCAAACTGTTCTGGGGGCCGCTCAGATCCCGGTTGCCGGCCGGCGACAAGCTGACCTACCAGATCGAAGGGGTCGATACCCAGGGCTACGCGGTGGCGTTCTGGGGCAATCAGACCGTGATCGCCTACAATTCGGCCCGCATCGACGCGGCCGCGCTGCCGCACTCACTGCCTCAGTTCGAACAGTTTCTGGTGAAAAACCCCGGTGAGTTCGCCTTTAACGTGGAAAATGGCGGCTCCGGTCCGGCGTTTATCGAATCCGTCACCCGGGCATTGGTCACCGACGTGAACTACCGCGACGGCAATGCCGCGCCGGAGGTGTTGCAACGGCTTGCGCCGTCCTGGCGCTGGTTCAACCGTTACAAGAGCAGCATGGTGATCAGCGCGTCCAATGCCGACAGCATTACCCGACTGAATGCCGGCGAATTTAAACTCGCCGCGTCATGGGAGGATTTGGTGCTTTCGCTACAGCGCAAAGGCGAAGTGTCGCCGGACATCAAGTTCTACCTGCCTGATTTTGGCATGCCGGGCGGCGGCAATGTGGTGGGGATTCCGGCCAACGCCAAACACAAGGCGGCGGCGTTACTGTTTATCCACTGGCTGACGCAGCCGGACACGCAACAGCGCTTTCATACGCAGTTCGGCACTGCGTTGTTGACGCCGACAGGCGACGGCGCGCAGGCGGCGGATGCGCTGGATCGGTCGCGCAGTTTTGCCTGGGCGGCCAAGCCGTTGGGCGATGAAATCAAAAAGCAGTTTATCCAAAACGTGATGCTGAAATGACATCGCGCGGTCTTGTTATGACGTTTGAACCGTTGACGTTTAGCCAACTGATGTTTAACCAACTGATGTTTAACCAACTGAGGCTTGAACAACGATGTTTGGACAACTGACGTTTGAAAACCGTTTTCTGTATCCGACGCGGGCAAGGCCGAACGTATTTTTAATTCAACATATTTGCTTACTCAACACCGATGCATTGAAACACCAGGGAAACCATTATGTCTGATGCGATAACTGATCACCTCCGTCGTCACCGCGTGGTAAATGACGCGCTAATCGCCCACCGCGGCGCCTCGGCGCTGGCGCCGGAAAATACGCTGGCAGCCATGCGTAAGGCGGCGCAGCTGGGAGCGACGTGGCTGGAGGTGGATGTCAAACTGACGCGGGATAACCAGCCGGTGATCATCCATGATGATCGGGTGGATCGTACCACCAACGGGCGCGGTTGGGTCGCCGGCCTGACGCTGGAGGAAATTCGCCGGCTGGATGCGCGAGCGCAATTCGGCGAAGCGTTCGCCGGGGTGACCATCCCGACGCTGCAGGAGCTGATCGCGTGCGTGCTGGAGCTGGATATGGGATTACAGCTGGAGCTGAAACCGACGGCGGGTGACGACGTTGAAACGGCGGAGGTGGCGCTGGGCGTGCTGAAATCGATGTGGCCCGCCAACCGTGACCGCCTGTTTCTGTCGAGTTTTTCCGTTCGTTCCATCCAGGCGGCGGCGCGACTGATGCCGGATGTGCCGCGAGCGTTTGCCGTGGTGGTGCCGCCCAAACGGCCGGTGGCGTTGTTGCAGGAAACCCACTGCCAGATTTTGCACTGCCTGTCGGCACTGCTGGATGACGAAGCCCAGCACATTCTGGCGGACAGCGGCATCGAATACGCGGTGGCGATCGTCAATGACGCCGCACAGGCCCGGCGCTTCCTCGCTAATGGCGCGCAGACGATCCTGTCTGATATTCCTGATTTGCTGGGTTGATAACTGGAGTGGGTTGATAACCGGAGGATGTCATGTCTGATCTGCAGTTACGCTTTGAGACCGCCAACACGGTCATGGAGGAAGCCGCGTTGCTGGCGAGGCAGTTGTTTGCCCGGCGTGACAGCGTGGTGGTGGAACAGAAATCCGCCAATGATTTTGTGTCGGATGCGGACCGGCAGGTCGAGCAGTTAATCCGCGACCGCCTGCGGGAGGCGTTCCCACAGGACGCTATTTTGGGCGAGGAAATGGGCGGCGAGGCCAGCGATAGCTTTTGGGCCGTCGACCCGATAGACGGCACCACCAACTTTTTGCGCGGTTTGCCGTTGTGGGGCATTTCCATCGGATACGTCGAAAACGGGCTGGCGATGGTCGGCACCATTGCGTTGCCGATGCTGAACCTGACGCTGTCGGCGGCGATCGGCTGCGGCGTATGGCGTAACGGGATGCCGTATCGCCGTCAGGTGCCGTTCAGCGAAGTCCGTCTGGTGGCGCTGGGGGAAAGCAATAAATGGGCGGCGGCGGAAGTGGCGATGCTGGACGGCTACCTGCGCGACGAAGGCTGGGCGGTGGCGCGCTATCGCTGCGCTACCGTCGGGCTGGGGTTTGCCGCATTGGGGTTTACTGACGGTTATGTGGAGAAAAACACCAGCATCTGGGATATCGCCGCCGGGGTGGTGATCTGTACGGAAGCCGGGCTGGTGGTGAAATATCGGGGAAACTATGAGGTGGGCGGTATGCATGTGGCGACGGCCACCCCCGATGTGCAACAGATTGTGGAGCCGTTTTTCAGCCTGTGACGCGCCCAAAAAAAAGCACCGCCAGACTGGCGGTGCGGGAAAGGGAAGAATTAAAGCGCGTTACTCATTCCGGACGTACGACTCATTCCGGACGCATTACTTGTTGATGAACGAGCGCGGTTTCGGCGGCGTAGCGGCCAGCGCAGCCTGAATACGCATTGGGTTGAAGTAGTTGCGCATCAGGCGGATACGGTGGTCGTCGGTGAATTCATACCGTATCGCCCAGTCGTAGCTGTAAGGCACGCGGGTCGATTTGGTGATCCCCTGCTGGCTGCCGTAAGCCATCGCCTGATTGTCGCTGAAGAAGACTTTTTCCACTACTTCGCTACTGAATTCTACCGTCTGGCTCATCAGCGACCAGAAACGGGAGAAGCCTTCGTGACCGTAGAACACGCCGGTATAAGGCACATCCACCGGGCCGGTCATGTCCCATACCAACTGTTCGCTCAGGCAGGTCAGCGCCATCGGCAGATCGCCAGCGGCATAGGCCTGACCGAGTTTCTCCAGCGTCGCCTGATTGTTGGAGAACGTCACCGCCTGACTCTTGGCCTGGAAACGCGGCGGCGGCGGCGGGGTATATTCGAACGTCGGCGCCGCGCGGTAGGCGTTGTCGCCGGGGAATGGATGGGAGACGATCGCCCGGAAATCCTCACGCAGCGCGCCCATCGCCATCACCGCCGGGGTGAGTTTTAACGGGCGGCCGGACAGCGCCAGTTGCAGGTTTTCCAGCAGTTCGCAGTAGCGACGGTTGAAACGCATAATCGCCTTGTGCAACTCGCCTTCCGGATAGTCGCTGACTTTGGCTGCGCTGTGGGTTCTGACCGCTTTGTCCCATTCGATCGTCAACGGGTCACCGGTCGGGCCGCTGGCGATGGTGTCGCCGCGCGCATACAGACGCTCGCAGTAGATTTCGTTGAAGCGATAGTAGTGCGGGACGTCATTGTCGTCGCCCTGCCAGATATTGTGCGGCGAACCCTCGCCCTGATCGCAAATCTGACGCAGGCTGGTGATCGCACTGTCCAGATTGGTCACCGGAACGACAGTGCCGTAGGAGCCGTGGCAGAACTGCTCCGGCTCAATCTGGCGCGTGGGATCGCCGCAGAACACGGCTTTTTCGCCGAAAGACTCTACCGCCGCTCGCAGGCGCGACTCGATATAGACGTAGTATTCACCGATCGACATGTCGCTGCAGACATGGCTGGCCACCACTTCCGGGCGCACATATTTCGGGTGTTCGATTTGCATCGCCTGATGTATGGCGTGCTGAGAAAACGGGTGCAGCTGAATTTCCAGGTCTTCGATGCCGAACGGCAATGTGGCCGGGTAATCGGGTAAAAAGTCGGGGCCGCTGATATTCGGCGTGCCGCCCACGGCATTCAGCAGGTTGCCAACCATGACGAAATGCAGCATTTCTTCAATCACGACGGAATGGATCACCTCAGGGACACGCGGATCGATGTCGTCATCCATCGTATAGAGCATGGTCAGATAGGGGGGAATCACCGCGTGTTCCAGCACCATCGCTTTTTGCAACAAGTCCCGAATATCGTCTAATTCGTGAGCCAGATCCTTATGGCTGGTTAGTTTGACATAACCTTTTTCCCTGAACATAGTGTCCAAATCTTGGTGTGCGGCGTGTTCGTTTAAGTTCATGATGTTATTCCGTCTTAGTCAGTTGCGGCAGTGACGAAGTGTGTAGTTAGTCTTATCTATTTATTCGTAGCATGAAACCCGAATATCATCATCTTTTGTAGCGCTTTTTTCGCGTTTAACGTGTGCTGGCACACATTCTGTCCAGTTCGGAAAGAATTGTGTGCGCGGCCCATAGCGTCAGCGCCGCCAGCGTCAGGGTGGGCGGCGCCGTTCCCATGCTGACCATGTTTCCAGCCCCCACCAGATAGAGATTCTTATGAATCCAACTGCGCTGTTGACGATCAACCACCGAATGATGGGGCGAGCTGCCCATACAGTGAGTGCCGGCGATATGCCCGGCGCCGACGAACGCCAGCGGCTGTCCCTGACAGGTAAAGTAGCCGGGGTCGGCGGGCGAATAATGGCTGTGATCGCGAATGCCGGCGTGGCGGAAAATCTGCCGCATGACGGTGCCGGCGCGCGCGACGCCGGTGCGGGTGTACAGCGACAGGTCATAGTGGATTACCGGACGGTAATTGCCCAGCGCATCGCGGTAGTCAGGATGAATGGTTACCCGGTTGTTGTATTCCGGCAACTGTTCCACCAGGCAGCGCGCGCTGAATTGCCGTGACAGCCGTTCGCGCATTTGACTGCGTAAGCGGGGACCGCACAACGGCTCCGCCAGCAACTGTTCGACATCGTGATATAAGGCGTCGACCGGCCAGCGCCAGCCGTCGTTGCTCAGCTCGATGCGATAGGCCGCCCGATTGGCGCGGGCCGCGCCGCCCCGCATGGCTTCGATCCCCGAGGTGGTAAGCGGACCGCGCATCGGCCACAACGGCGCATCGGCCCGACCCCAGACCGGCAGCACCGGGTGATCCATCAGATGTCGTCCCACCAGATCATTACCTTTGCAGGCGTCGGACGCCAGCAACAGCACCGCATTGGCAATGGCGTTGCCGGCCAGCACATAACGTCTGGCGCTGACGGTATGCAGGTGATGCAACGCCGTTTCCTGATGCACATAATGGCGAAACTGAACGCCGGTGACGGCATCGGTCGACGGGTCGATCAGCAACTTGTGCGCCACGCTACAGGTGACGACATCCAGCAAGGCCGGATCGGCGTCTTCCAGCGTTTTCAGTGCGTTGTAGCGAGCCTGCGTCGGGCAGAGCGGCGTGCAGTAGCTATTGCCGGAGCAGCGCAGGCCAAGGTGCGGGCTGCCTGCCGCACCGCGAGGATGATAGCCGCGGCCGTGGTCATAACCGGGGTGCGGCACGCCGTTGCGCGCGGACGGCGTGCCGCGCAGGGTCAGCGGCGTAGCCTGTCCGTCTTCCATGACCGTCATGCCGTTGAGGCGGCGCGCCAGTTGTCGATCGCCCCAGGCGGGGGGAAGACCTTGCATCGGATAAACATAATCCGGCGGAAACCGGATCCCCAGATAGGCCTGCTCCTCCACATTGGCCGAGACGCCCAGTTCGTACTCCGCCGCCCGATACCAGGGTTCAAGGTCGTTATAGCGCAACGGCCAGTCCAGCCCGATGCCGTAGCGGCTTTGCAGCTCAAAATCTTCCGGCAGCATGCGCATGGCGCTGCCGAGCCATTGTAGCGAGGTGCCGCCGAGCTGGCGGCAATAGGTGGAACTGAATGGCAACGGGCCGCGTTGTACCAGATAGCCGCGGTCGTCATAACCGTCGGGCATCAGGGGCTGGAGGGCGGTATCGTGCGGCGCCGGCGCGTTGACGTTACGCGGCCCGGATACCTGATGGCTTTTACCCGGGTGCTGCCGATAACGCTGCAGCGTCTGCCGGTATCCGGCGTAATGCAGGTTCTCGCCGTCGCCCGCCTCCAGTATCAGGCAGCGTTTTCCCCCGCGTGTCAGGGTTTTGGCCATTAGCGCACCGGCAATGCCGCCGCCGACGATCACCACGTCGTAATCGGTCTGCTCAGCCTGATGAGGGGTAATGACATTCATCCGCGCGTTCTCCACTCAGCAATGGGCGGCTCGGCCCAGGCGCCGAACTCCTGCTGGCGGATCGCCTGTGGGTGGGCGTGGATGGCCTGCCAGATCAATGCCTCGCGCCAGGCGGCGTCGCTGAGAAAATAGGCGGCGGCGTCCGGCTCTGGACTGATGGGGACCCACTGACCGGTGTACCACAGACGCAGCAGACTGCGGGCGATTGGGCCGAGCGTCAGCGATGTCAGCACCGTGGCTTCCAGCCAGTTGAGCCGTAATGCGTCATCATTCGGTTGCGCCGCAAAGTCGTGCAGCAGTTGTTTGAACGGACCGGCGGCGTTGTGCTGCAGCCAGGTGAAATAGTCGCGGGCCAACCCGGTTCCGGTCAGTTCAAACTGACTGAAACCGGTAAGCAGGGCGGATAAGGTCATGAAATCGTCAAAGGCGGTGTCGGGTTCACTACTGTTACTCATGATGCGTTACCTGTGCCATGTCGTGAACAGCTGAGAGAAAACCGCGCGTCTGAGTCGGGCGTCAGGCGTCGTGGAGCGGGGATATCAATCGTTTTCCGGCGACGTTGCCGATCAGGCGACATCACCGCAGTCTGGTATGTCAATACGGGTGTTAGTGCGTTTTAGAACACACCCAATGGATAGCTGTAACCCGATATCCCTGGAAGGAAGGGCCAATCCGTTTTCCTTTACAGGAATAACCGAGTGGTCGTCATGATGGTGGAAAAAAAGAGCGGGGTAGCCTGCGTTCCTTTTTTTAGCGTCACAGTGTTGTTTTAAACCGGGCGAATCAAAGAAAAAAACATGGCAATAAAAGTATTCGTTACACATTCGGTACCACAGTGCATACCCCGTGTAAAACTATGACGTGAGAGCCGCGTTTTTGCAAGACCAGCCTGATTTCTAACGTGATTTTATCGAAATAGGGGATAAGGAAAGCAGCATAATTATTTGATTGTGTAAACTTTTATGCTGAAAGGGCGGAGCATAACGCTCCGCCGCAGGGGTTAGCTTTCGGCCGGTTTGATTAGACCCAGAATCGCTCCCAGACGTTCGCGCTGTTTGGGTTTGATATCACGCCCGGCCGCATAGCCGGCGTTCTGGATAATCATCTCGTTCAGGCCGATCAGCCAGTCATAAATGTAATAGGCGGTATTGTTGACCGGCGTCGCCGACAGTCTGGTCAACCGGCGGGAGGTGCCGAAGTTGGCGGTCTGCTTTTCCGGTTTGGCAAAGATCTTGTTGCCTTTGTTGACGCGGCTGTCCGGTCGACTGGCTTCGGGCACCTGCTGGAAACCCAACCAGGCGACGAAATCGCCGAGGACGTTGAGCGCGCGCGATACCTGGCGATCCGCCTTGCTTTCCCGGTTAATGCCCAGTTGCCCGGAATCCACCAGCATGGTTTGCAACTCATCTTCAATCTTCAGCCGCACGCTGGCCGTAATCAGTTCCTCCACCAGCATTTCGATGGTAGGGCGGTTAATCCCCAGCAATTCAATGATGGCGATGTTTTCCGGCAGGTTACGCAGGTGGTTGATCCAATACCGGTACAGATTACGGGCGAACTCCGCTTCATAGCTGTGGTTTTCGGTTTGCTCTTCCTCGGTCGGCGCCGGAGCGATGACCGTTTCGTCTTCTTCGCTCGGGTCGGCGTCGTCGCTGAACAGGTCGATATCCATCCCGACGCCAAACGGTTCGTAGCTGGCCAGCGGCACCGCCGTATCCTGCGTTTCCTGATAGGACGCGAAGTTGCGTTGCGTCTGCTCCTGCTGTTGCAGATACAGTCGGCGCAGTTCATCGCGGGAGGGCAATAACCGCTCCAGCAGCTCGCCGTGCACGCCGGTTCGGGTTTGCAACGCCTTGAGCATCGACTCGGCGATATGCTGTTTGTGCGCCGGATCATCAGCGCCGGCCGGCTGATACCAACTGCCGAGCAGGTTATCGGACAGCTCGCGCTGCAATTCGCTCAGCTGTTCGTTGATTCGCCCCAGCTTGACTTCACGGCGGACTTCCGCGTCCAGCCAGGCCGCCATCCGGTTGATGCCGCGCTTGTCCATCGCCAGCATGGTGCCCCAGGCATCGCCGGGGTTACCCACGTAACGCTGCACCGCTTCATCGTTGTTGTAACCGTGGGTGAAACGCCGGTCATGACGGGTCACCGCCCAGATCAGGCCGGGTTTACGGCGGCTGCGGACCTGCGGGTTTTCGCCCTGGGTATGACGCACCCAAAAATCCAGCGCCCGGCCGACGTGGCGCACGTCCGCTTTGCAGGCGGCGGCGGTACAGACCATCAGCAGATTCATTTCCTGATCGTCGGTATAACGCTCCAGCAGATAGGCGCGTTTGGCGCGCAGCAACGCGCGGGACAACGGGTGAGGCTTAAGGCGCAACAGTCGCTCCGGGTTGTCCTCGTCCGGCTCGAATTCCGGCTCGTCCTGCAGGCTGAATCCCGGAAAATCGAGCAGGTCCACCTGTTCGAACAACGTTTCCTTTGGCGGCGACAGCAGCGGAATTTGCACTTCGGCCGCCAGCATAAGCAGTTCCGCCAGCGACAGCTCCACATTTCTGGCCGCGCGGCCGTTGACGATGGGGCGCACCTGTGCGCTGAGATCGGAAGGGCTATTAAGTCGATCGAACAGGCTGGCGTTGAAAATACCGCTGTCGGGTTGCAGCGATTCATCCACCAGCAGGCTGATCGGCGCCAGTACCTTCCGGGCGCCGGACAATTGCTCCAGCGTGTGGGCGAAATGACGGTAAAGCGAGGTGTATTCCGACTGTTCGCCCCACAGAATCGAGAACAGACTGGCGCGGTCGTCGATGCTGAGATGCGGCGCCAGTTCCACCGCCAGCGGCCAGAACTTGCGTTCCAGCGGCTTTTGACGCCGGGCGTCGTGGCGCACCAGATAATCCCACAGCGCGACCACGTCATCGCCGTCCAGCCCGGGCACCGCTTCCTGCTGACGGTGCAACGTCAGGGTTTTCAGGTGCTCGGCGATATGTTGCTCGTCGAGCTCCGGCGCCGGGTTTTGGCTCTCTTCCAGTACGAAGGCATAGGCCATAATACGGGCGATATCGGCCTCGTTGAGCAACTGGACCTGCACCGGGTTCGGGGTGTTCTTGCCTTCAGCCTGCCGGGTAAAGCGAGTGACAAAGGCCAGCTGCTGGTTGTCCGGATTGATGTTCTTCTGGTAATCCAGCGTGACGCCGCCGACGGAGGTTTCAATGCGCCCGTTTTCACCGCCGGCCAGCGAGGTCAGCAGATAGGTTTTGCCGCCCTGAGCCAACCCGAACATGCCCATGGCGATCTCTTTTAGCGACGAATCGGACAGCCCGCGGGCCTTGTTGCGGCAACGCCGCAGCTTAACGATGAGTCGATCGGCTTCCATATCCAGGCGCGGGACGTTGCGCCGGGTTTCATCCACCCAGGCGATCGCCTGATCTACGCCTTGCGAAACGGACTGTAACTGACGGCTGAGACGGCTCGACAGCTGTTTGGGCGTTAATGGTTTCATTTCTTGAAGACGCTCCCGCTATCGATCCAGTAATGTGCCATGCCGGAAACCGTGCTGGACAAGGTATTGAGTTTCAGCCTTAGCTGATGCGGCGAAATAGCGAGCCCGGAGCCCAGCACCGCGTCGGCGATCTCGACGCGTTCCGGCGTGAGATTATCGTTGCCCGGCACCACTTTCAGGCGAACGTGCAGTACGCTGTCGCCGGCTACCTTGCGGGCCAGTTCCGGATCGACGATCGACAGCGAATAGAGCGGCGACGCGGGCCAGCGTTCGTTGTCCAACTGGCGGAAGCCGAGGCACAGCGAGCCGCGCACTTCGAAACCGGACTGATCGTCCAGCGTGAAATCGGCGTCATCCAGATCGATATCGTTATAGTAGACGTTATCGGCGGTGAGGGTGTGGCTGCTGTCCAGCATCCCGAGATAGCGCACGGTGGAATAGGGTTCGAAATCGCCGGCCTTGAAGTAGAAACCGGGCAGGCGCAGATCCAACGCCAGCAGGCACAGCATCGCCCCCACCGCGGCGGTGGATTTCGGGTTTTCGATACGTCCGCGCTTGTTAAACGGATACCAGTCGCTGGTGTGATAGCCATCCAGCGACATCATGCGGTTAATCGGCAGTGGCTGCAGGTGGCGGAATAGCGCCTGAATGCCCGGAAAACGGGACGGCCGGCCGGTCAGCAACAGCACGTCGCAGGCATACAGCGACACCACTTCCGACATCAGCCGCAGATGCTGGGTAATGCTCATGCGGTTGGCCAGAAATTCGCTGTGCAGCTTGGCAAGGCGCAGGATCAACGGCACCTGCAGGATGTCGAACGGGGTTTCCTCGTCCGGCAGTTCGCGCTGGATCTCGTTGTTGACGTATTCCAGCACTTTGCGCGTCGGCGCCTGCGGCAGCATTTCACCGAACGTGGTGTCGATTTCCGCGTTCAGATCGAGCGGATCGAACTGTTCATAGGCTTCCAGAATCGCCTGGCCGATAGGAATGAACATCTGCAACGTGACCTGCTGGCGTAACGTCAGCTGGCCGTCCATGCGACCTTCGCTGCCGAACAGGCGGGTCATCAGGCTGTCCGGGCTGGTGACGCCGGCTTTTTTCAGCGCGACCTGCAACGCGGGCAGGACATATAACTGGATCACGTCCAGCAGGATGTCGTCGCCGGCGACTTTAAACCCTTCACGAAACAGCAGGCGGGGGATGATTTTGACGTTGCTGCCGACGCCGTCGTCCAGCCAGTATTGGGTAATCGCCAGATCGGTGGTGCCGCCGCCGATATCGATAGACGCGATACGCAAGGTTTTCCCCGGCTGCTCGTCGTCCGCCAGTTCTTTATCCGGGCGCGCCATGCTGGCGAAGAACGCTTCCGCCCGGCCGCCGAAATTCACCTGCGCTTCGTTATAGAGGTACACCATCTGTCCGCAGGTGGCTTCATCCCACTCCATCTGAACGTCCGGCACTGGCACGCTGCTGCGGCGCTTGTCATCCTCTGTCAGGAAATCCTCATCGGCCGGGTGCCAGCCCATCGCTTTCCACACCAGCCCGATCGCTTCGATCATGCGGCGGCGGAAGATCTCGCGTTCCGGCTTAGGCATGGCCGAGGGCAGGGTCAGAATAATGTTGCGCAGCTGGCGCGGCGCGTTGGCGTGAATCATCTTCAGGCGTTGGGCGGCGCTGTTCATTTGCATCAGCGCCTGCGCCAGCAGCTCGGAAAGCATGAACGTCATTACCGAACTGCGGCTGTAGTGCGGGTCGAACACCGGCAGGCGCTCGTCCAGCGGCAGGCTGAACAGCGGCTGGCCTTCATCGTTGACCAGCATGGTCAGCGGCATGGCGGTCGCCAGCGGCTCCTGCTGACGCGGGCTGTTGGTCTGGCTGAAACGCCAGCCCGGCACATACGGCTCTTCGTCCCACAGATAGCGGCGCGGGCTGGAAATACCGCTGGAGCCTTCGGTTCCCTGACGCTGCAGCGCCAGACGGCTGGCCTCGCGGCCGACACGGGTAATGGACGGCCAGACAAACGCATCGTCGCGGCCGCTTTCGAAGGAAAAATTCTGCTTGCCGAAACGCGCCTGGGCGAATTCCACCCGGCTGTCGAACAGCTCGTTGTACAAATAATGGGGCTGGCCCAAATCGCGGATCTGTAGCTCGTAGGTCTGCTTGAGGCCGTTGCTCTCGTCGGCGTGATCCTCCACCAGAATCCCGGCGGTGTGGGAATTGCCGACATCCAGAATCAGATCCACATTGATGGCCGGCTCTTTCAGCGTACTGCTGGTGATGCGGATTTCCGGCACATCCAGCAGCGTCGCCATAATATCCAGCAGATTCAGGTAATGCGCCTGATATTCGAATTCACGCAGATTCTGGCGGATATCGCGGGGTTTGCGGCTTTCCACCTGCAGCGCCTGCTGGGAAAACGCTTCGCGCAGCCAGCCGTCCACCCAGGTTTGGTCGAGAAAATCGTCCAGTTCTTCACTGCGATAGGCCAGCGTGAATAACCGCCCGGCGTTGATGTCGTTTTCGCTGGGCGCCAGCGCTTCCAGATCGTGGCTTTCCGGATAAACGCGGGTATCGAAGGCCAGACAGAGGCGGTGGGTGTTGCCGTCATCGTCCGGTTCGCCCAGTTCCAGCACTTGCACCCGCGCCCAGTTGTTCGGGCCGCCCATGAAGGTACGCGGCGGGTTAAAGCGGAAGAACGGCAGCGGCAGCCATACGTTGCTCAGCAGACGCAACGACTGTTCCAGCGTATAACTGGATTCCGGGTTGACCGCCTCCGGCAGCACCTGCATATCGCTCGGCAATGCGTATTTGCCGCTGTGCTCGTTGTACGTCAGCCGCAACAGCGGCCCGTTGGCGCTCTTGCGAACAAAGCGATTGGCGAAGCTTGACCGGGCTGGCGGGAGCTTTAACGCAAAATCGAGAAACTGAATACCGCTATTCTGAATCAGCGTAATGTGTTGTTTGTAATCTGTCAGTGTTGCCAGCATGGTTATTTGCTCTCACGCTTAATCGTCATCGGTAGCACAGTGTCGGCATCGTAGCGGCCTTTACATTCTGCGGCCTCGCTCGATTCCTGTCGGGTACAGACGATTTCCGGCATCGGATAACGGGAACCATCGCTGCAGCGCGCCCGATAGCGGCTGTTGATCACCAGATTGCCGGACTGGTGCAACCCGGCTTCCACCTCGGCCTGACAGGTGACTTTTTCGCCGTAGGTAAAGCGTACCCGGCCTTTGCCGTCTTTGATCTGGTAGCGGAGAACCGGCGGTTTGCCGGTCAGCGGATTTTTCGCCATGAGCGTCGCCTGCCAGTTGCCGTCCAGAAAACGGATGGAGCCGATTTTTACGGCGTCGGCAGGCATCACCAGCGCGCCTTTCGGGGCGGCGCTTACCTCGACATGCGCGGGAGCTTCCGGCGCTTTTTCTTCGGTTTTTTTCTGCTCAACCACTGCCGGCGGCGGCAACAGCGTAGCCACCTCCAGCGGCAGATTCGGCTGTGGAAGCGTATCCGCCGGCGTGGCGCTCAGCGCGCGTTTTTCCGGTTTGATGGTGGTCACCGCCGGCGGGGTGTTGCTTTCGGGGTGAGAAACGCAGCCGCGGATCTGGAACGCCAGCGTCGCCAACAGCGCGGCGCCCGGCGCCAGCAACCAGATACTGGTCCAGACCCGGCGCGGCGACGGGGCGGTTTGCGGCGGCGCGGCCGGTTCGGCAATCACCACGGGTTCCGGTTCGACCGGCAGCGCCGGTTGTTCCGGTTCGGGGTCGTCGACCTGCGTGGTCACTTCCGGCAGCGGTTCAGGAACCGGCTCGGGAATCTCGACCGGTTCAACCGGGCGCAGGCACTCCAGCACGTCAACGCGGGATTTTTTGCCCAGGCTGACAAATCCCCAGAAGGTGATGACCGGTTTATCGTCCACCAGATAGACATGATTGGAACCCGGAAACTGAAAAGCTTTCGCCAACAATACGCCGAAGAGTTTCTGGGCCGGTTTGTTGGATTGACGCGCCCGCTCGCTAATGGCGTCAACGGTGCCGAGATACTGTTCGAGCAAGAGCAACGCCTGCTCGCGCTGCTCGTCGCTGGCTGCCATCCAGGAGGTGATTTTACCGGCGAAGGGCGCATACCAGTCGATGCGATCGCCATCCTCGTTAGGTTGGGGGATGGCCAGACAGTCAGCGATGTGCTGTTGTTTGCGAAGACGCAGTGTCTCCCGTAATTGCAGCGCTGAAGCATAAACGGGCTGGCCGTTCTCTCCCAACGCAAGAAAATCGTCTAAATTTCCACTGCGTAAAAATAATTTTGCCACGCCAAAGAGACCCTTTGTGATAAACCGTCAAGGCAGAAAATCGTGTTCAATATCTGCGATTATAATTCTGATGATCACGAATCAAATACGTAAAGAAGTGACAAATATGACAAATATTTGCGTCATCAGCTCTCTGAAAAAGCAATATCGCATAAGTGCGATGTGACTGAAACTAAAAAACCGGCAGGTCGATTATCTTACAGGTTACCCGGCAGCATACCAGCGGGAAGCCGATGGCGAGCATTCTGTGATGATGTCGGCATTTTTATTTCACACTAACATTTCTGTAAGTACTTACTAAAAGTGAGTTTGAGTCATATGCTGCTGGCACGAGCTTCAACCTGTCTGGCGTTGAGCGTATTCGGGTTGAAGCATGGCACAGGGTTTTCTCATTAACAGGAGTTCGTTATGTTTGCGATTACAGGAGCAACCGGCCAACTGGGCCGTCTGGTGATTGATTCGCTGGTGAAATCGGTACCGGCAGAACAGATCGTTGCGGTAGTACGCGACCCGGCTAAGGCCAGCGCTCTGGCCGCGCAGGGGATTCATGTACGACATGGCGATTATGACCGGCCGGATACGCTGGTCAGCGCGCTGAGCGGAGTAGACAAGTTGCTGTTGATTTCATCAAGTGAAGTCGGCAAGCGCGAAACCCAGCACAAAGCGGTGATCGACGCGGCGAAAAAAGCCGGTGTCGGGCTGATTGTCTACACCAGTCTGCTGCACGCGGATACCTCGTCGCTGGGCTTGGCGGTCGAGCATCTGGCGACCGAAGGTGCGCTGCGCGATTCAGGCATTCCTCATGTTATTTTGCGTAACGGCTGGTATACCGAAAACTATGCCGCCAGCATCGCGCCGGCTTTGGCGCACGGCGCGTTTATCGGCGCCGCCGGCGAAGGCCGCATTGCTTCGGCGGCGCGCAGCGACTATGCGCAAGCGGCTGCAATCGTGCTGCAATTGAATGGTCAGGAAGGGAAAGTTTATGAGCTGGCCGGCGATAACAGTTACACGCTGGCGGAATTTACCGCGGAAATTGCGAAGCAGAGCAGCAAACCGGTGCAATATGTCAACCTGTCCCAGGCGGATTTCGCCAACGCGCTGAAAGGCGCGGGATTGCCGGATTTCCTGGCTGATATGTTGGCGGATTCCGACGCCGGCGCTGAAAAAGGCGGGCTGTTTGATGACAAGAACGCGCTGGCGGCATTGCTGGGTCGCCCGACGACGCCTTATGCCGAGGTCATCCGCGGTACGCTGGCGTCGCTGTAATTTGTTTTCACGTTATTAAACGCGATGGCGCGTCTGGCGACAGATGCGCCACTTTTTATTCTGCCAATTTTCCCTTCCGCAATGTTCTATGTGGTTTTTTTTCGTAGCCTGAACGCATGGTAATGAAACGTCGATTTTCCTGACAGAATCTTGTCATTTTATTTCTGTTTTACTAACCTGTCTGTGTTGTCAGCCTATGCTGCATTTCAATCTGATTGACGCGCCACAGGGAGCATTCACTTTCAATAGGACAAAAAGTGAAGAAGTTGGTGTTTAGCTGCGGCTTTATAAACAAGCGGTTCTATAAACAGATGTCATACCCGCAAGGGATGGTATACCCAGTGCAACTTGCAGTATGTCGGGTATAAAGGCGAATTTCATGGAGGAAATGTTATGGCTTTATATGGAAAGAAAACCGATCTTTCTTCCGCATCGTCCGGCGGCTATACCGGCGTGGCGGATGTCTATCAATTATGGAATTACCACGCCCGTGGAAATGGCAATATCGGCGATAAACCATCCTATTCGCTGGAGCAGGCCCGCGATCAAATAACCCGTGGCAATATTACCTGGAATGGTGAAAAGGTTTTCGGTAAATCCGTTGCGCTGACTTACTCTTTTCTTCAGTCGGTTTCTGATGCCGACATGCCTGATAATTTCAAAGGCTTTGTCAAATTTAATGCCGCGCAGATTCAGCAGGCCAAACTGGCATTGCAATCCTGGGCTGATGTGGCGAACGTCACTTTTAGCGAAATTAAAGACGATCAACACGCCACCATCCGGTTTGGCAACTATACATTGAGCCCGGATGGTAATACCGATAACAACAGTCAGGCGTTCGGTTTCTATCCCGGCAGCTGGAAGTGGGCCGGTTCAGCCTGGTTTAATTATAATCAGGCTGACAATCAACGGCCGGATATCAATGAATTTGGTCGTAATACATTAGCGCATGAAATCGGCCATACGCTGGGGTTGTATCATCCGGGCGATTATGACGCTTCCGACGGCAATCCGGGTTATAAAGACGTGACCTACGCGGAGGATACCCGCCAGTTCAGCATTATGAGTTACTGGAATGAAGGGTACACCGGCGGCGATTTTCATGGCTATCATGCCGCCGCGCCGCTAATGGATGATATTGCGGCCATTCAAAAATTGTATGGCGCCAATATGTCGACCCGTACGGGCGATACCGTATACGGGTTTCACTCCAATAGCGGTCGTGATTTTTATACGGCGACAGACAGCAAAACACCGCTGATATTCTCCGTTTGGGATGCCGGCGGCAACGATACGTTTGATTTTTCCGGTTATAGCGCTAATCAGCGCATCAGCCTGATTAGCGGCACTTTCTCGGATGTCGGCGGATTGAAAGGCAACGTTTCCATTGCCGCGGACGCGGTGATTGAAAATGCGATTGGCGGTTCAGGCCATGATGTGATTGTGGGGAATCTGTCTGATAATCGTATTGACGGCGGTGCGGGTAATGATGTGCTTTATGGCGACGGCGGCGCTGATATTTTAACCGGCGGCGCCGGGAAAGACATTTTTGTTTATGCCTGGGAAAAGGATTCGCTATTGTCGTCGCCGGATACCATTACCGATTTCCAGCGTGGAGAAGACAGGATCGATTTATCCGCGTTTAATAAAAATCATGATCTCCGCTTTGTTGATAATTTCTCGGGAAAAGGAAACGAAGTGTTGTTGAATTGGGATAGTCAGTCTCATCAAACCAATATGTGGTTGCAGTTAAGCGGGCACGACACGGCTGATTTTCTGGTCAACATTGTCGGTGCGGCATTACAGCCGTCGGATTTTATTGTTTAACGATAATGGGCGCGTTCCCGTTATTTTTTGATTGATTGAATAACGGCAGGTATTTTCTCGCGTGGGAGATATGCCTGCCGTTATCCACGTATTTAACACGATGGTTTCAATTATTAAACGCGTTCACTGATGACCGAATGATGGGAATATCATGAAACAGCTGATTATTGCGACATTATTGAGTGCACTGAGTGGAGGATGTATGGCGAGCAGTCTGAGATTGCCGTCCGCGGCGGAACTGAGCGGGCAGTGGGTATTGAGCGGAGCGGAGCAACACTGTGATATCCGCTTGAACACGGATGTGCTTGACGGCACGACCTGGCGGCTGGCTGGCGACAGCGCGTGCCTGCAAAAATTGCTGCCGGAAGCGCCGGTCGGCTGGCGGCCTACGCCAGACGGTCTGACGCTGACGCAGCAAGACGGCTCGGCAGTGGCGTTTTTCAGCCGCAACCGCGATCACTACGAACATAAGCTGGCTGACGGCAGCGTTCGCACCCTGAAAAAGAAAGCCTGAGGGAGAGTGCCCAGCCGTGAATGCTTCCTCTGAGCGAGATCGTTCGTTGTTCGGCGTGCTGCGCCAGTTCCGCCGCAGTTTCTGGAGCGTCGGGATTTTCAGCGCCGTCATCAATATACTGATGCTGGCGCCTTCGGTATATATGCTGCAGGTATATGACCGGGTGCTGGCGTCCGGCAACGGTATAACCCTGCTGATGCTGACGTTGCTGATGGCGGGACTGTGTGCCTTTATGGGCGCGCTGGAGTGGGTTCGTAGTCTGTTGGTGGTGAGGCTGGGCACCCGTATCGATCTGGCGCTCAATCAGGATGTCTTCAATGCGGCGTTTGCCCGTAATCTGGAGGCCGGCGACGGCCGCGCCGGGCTGGCGCTGACCGATTTGACGCTGCTGCGCCAGTTCATCACCGGCAATGCGCTGTTTGCCTTCTTCGACGTGCCCTGGTTTCCGCTGTTTTTGTTGGTGTTGTTTTTGCTGCATCCCTGGTTGGGGATGCTGGCGCTGGGCGGCACCATAGTGCTGGTGGCGCTGGCCTGGCTGAACCAGCGTTTGACCAACCAACCGCTGGCGGAAGCCAATCAGCAATCGCAACAGGCGACCCATCTGGCTGACGCCCAGTTGCGCAATGCCGACGTCATTGAAGCGATGGGAATGCTGGGCAACCTGCGTCGGCGCTGGCTGACGCGCCACTACCGTTTTATTTCCCTGCAGAATCTGGCCAGCGAGCGTGCCGCCGCGGTGGGCGGCGCGTCCAAGTACAGCCGCATTGCGTTGCAGTCGCTGATGCTGGGGCTGGGGGCGTTGCTGGCGATCGACGGCAAGATCACGCCGGGGATGATGATCGCCGGTTCGATTCTGGTTGGTCGGGTGCTGAGCCCGATCGATCAGTTAATCGCGGTATGGAAACAATGGAGCAGCGCGCGCATTGCCTGGCAGCGCCTGACCCGGCTGATTGTCGCCTATCCGCCGCGCCCGGCGGCAATGGCGCTGCCTGCGCCGGAAGGGCATCTCAGCGTGGAACAGGTTTCGCTGCGTCCGGCACAGGGCAACGCCCGGCTGCAGAACATTCATTTCTCGTTGCAGGCTGGCGAAACGCTGGTGATTCTGGGCGCATCCGGATCCGGCAAATCCTCGCTGGCGCGTTTGCTGGTCGGCGCGCAGGCGCCGACGCAAGGCAAAGTGCGTTTGGATGGCGCTGATCTGAATCAGGTGGACAAAAACACGTTTGGGCCGACCATCGGTTATTTGCCGCAGGACGTACAGTTGTTCAAGGGCACGTTGGCGGAGAACATCGCCCGTTTTGGCGAGGCCGATCCGGAAAAAGTCGTGGCGGCCGCAAAGCTGGCCGGGGTGCATGAACTGATTTTGTCGTTGCCCAATGGCTATGACACCGAATTGGGCGATGGCGGCAGCGGTTTGTCCGGCGGTCAGCGGCAGCGTATCGGCCTGGCGCGCGCCATGTACGGCGACCCTTGTCTGCTGATTCTGGATGAACCGAACGCCAGCCTCGACAGTGAAGGCGATCAGGCCTTGATGCAGGCTATTGTCGCGTTGCAGAAACGGGGCGCGACCGTGGTGTTGATTACCCATCGCCCGGCGTTGACGACGCTGGCGCAAAAAATTCTGATCCTCCATGAGGGCCAGCAGCAGCGTATGGGACTGGCGCGGGATGTGTTGACGGAACTGCAACAGCGCAGCGCCGCCAATCAGGCCCGGATGAACCCCACGGCCGCAATGCCGCAATGACAGGGATCTCGTGATGACAGGCATGGATATAACCACTCAGGATGAATTGAACGAAGCGGCAATGCGCGATCGCGCCAGCCGGGATGAAGAGCGGGCGTTACGGCTGGGCTGGTGGCTGGTGCTGGCCGGTTTTGGCGGTTTTCTGCTGTGGGCGTTGCTGGCGCCGCTGGATAAAGGGGTGGCGGTGCAAGGCAATGTCGTGGTGTCCGGCAATCGCAAGGTGATCCAGCACATGCAGGGCGGCATTGTCGACCGGATCCAGGTGAAAGAGGGGGACCGCGTTGCCGCCGGCCAGGTGCTGCTGACGCTGAATGCGGTAGACGCCCGTACCACCAGCGAAGGGCTTGGCTCCCAATATGATCAACTAATCGCCCGCGAAGCCCGCCTGCTGGCGGAACAGCGTAATCAGTCGTCGCTGGTGGCGACGCCCCGGCTGACGCAGGCGCGCCAGCGGCCGGAAATGGCCGTCATCATCGCGTTGCAGGAAGACCTGCTGCATAGCCGTCAGCAGGCGCTAAAGCTGGAAACCGACGGCGTGCGCGCCAGTATTGATGGGCTGGAAACGTCGCTCGGCGCGTTGCAAAAGGTGATGAGCAGCAAGCAGTCCGAGCAGGCGGCGTTGAACCAGCAGTTGCAGGGGCTGCGGCCGTTGGCGGCGGATAACTATGTCCCGCGCAATAAAATGCTGGAAACGGAACGGTTGTTTGCGCAGGTCAGTGGTGAAATTGCCCAGACCAGCGGCGAAGTGGGGCGAACCCGGCGTGATATTCAGCAACAGAAATTGCGCATCGCCCAACGCCAGCAGGAATATGACAAAGAGGTCAACAGCGAATTGTCCGACGTGCAGGCCAAACTGAATGAAGTGATCAGCCAGCGCGAGAAGGCGGATTTCAATCTGGCCAATGTGCAGGTGCGCGCGCCGGTTGCCGGCACCGTAGTGGACATGAAGATCTTCACCGAAGGCGGAGTGATCGCTCCCGGGCAGGTCATGATGGAAATCGTTCCCGAAGATCAGCCGCTGCTGGTGGATGGCCGTATTCCGGTAGAAATGGTGGACAAGGTGTGGTCCGGGCTACCGGTGGAGTTGCAGTTCACTGCATTTAGCCAAAGCACCACACCGCGAGTGCCGGGAACGGTGACCTTGCTGTCCGCTGACCGGCTGGTGGACGAAAAAGACGGCACGCCGTACTACAGCCTGCGCATTCAGGTGAGCGAAGAAGGCAAGCGTTCGTTGCATGGGCTGGAAATTAAACCCGGTATGCCGGTGCAGGGGTTTGTCCGCACCGGGGAGCGTTCGTTTATCAATTATCTGTTTAAACCCCTGATGGATCGCATGCATCTGGCGTTGACGGAAGAGTAACGGAAGGAAGCAATGCGAAGGAAAGCGGTATTACTGACGGTGGTGTTATCCCTGTCGGGCGGCAGCGCCCAGGCGATGGGGTTGCTGGATGCGTGGGAACTGGCGCTGCGCAATGACGCGCAGTTGCGGGCGGCCGGCTTCGAACGGGACGCCGGGCAAGAGGAAGTGGCGATCGGCCGCGCCGGATTGCTGCCCTCGCTGCAATATAACTATGGCGCCAATTACAGTCATTCCAAAGTGACGCAACGGGACCGGACGGTGAATAACACGACGAAACGTGATTACGATAACTACGTCTCGACGTTGACGCTGCGCCAGCCGCTGCTGGACTATGCCGCCTGGGCGCGTTACCAGCAGGGCGTCACCCGCAAACTGATGGCCGATCAGCGATTTCGCGATCGCAGTCAGGACCTGATGGTGCGTCTGTATCAGTCCTGGAGCGAAGCATTGCTGGCAAAGGAAAAGCTGATGCTGCTGGATGCGCAGCGCCGCGCCTATCAGGAACAACTGGCGCTGAACCGTCGCTTATTGGCGGCGGGGGAAGGAACGCAAACCGACCTGCGGGAAACGGAGGCACGTTACACCGTCACTGAAGCGCAGCGTATCGAGCAGGAAGATACGCTGGATGCCGCGATGACCGATCTGGAAAACATGATTGGTTCGCCGCTGCAAATTCAGGACCTGTCGCCGCTGGCGCTGGACGCGTTGCCGGATAACGTCACCGAAAATCGTTCGCTGTCGCAATGGCGTGAGCTGGCGGTGCGACACAACGCCAAGCTGGCGGTGCAGCGTGAAAACGTCGATTACAGCCGCTATGAAATTGAGCGTAACCGCGCCGGTCATCTGCCGACATTGGATCTGGTGGCATCCACCCGCAACAGCCTGTCGGAGTCCGAATACAACTACAACCAGAAATACGACACCCAGACCGTTGGTCTGCAGGTACGTGTGCCGCTGTATTCCGGCGGCGCCGTTTCGGCATCGATGCGTCAGGCCGCGGCGGAATACCAGCAAAGTCAGGCGGAACTGGATAACCAGACCCGGCAGACCTTTGCGGAATTGCGTCGTCAGTTCAACCTGTGCACCAACGGAGCCGCCAAAATCCGGGCCTGGCAGATGAGCGTGGCTGCCGCCGCGGAAGCGATCCGCGCTACGCGGCAAAGCGTCGCCGGCGGCGAACGTATCAATCTGGACGTGCTGATGGCGGAACAGGAGTGGTATAACGCCCGCCGCGAGCTGACGGAAGTCAAATATCGCTGGTTACAGGCATGGCTGAATTTGCGCTATACCGCCGGTACGCTAAATGAGCAGGATATGATGCAACTGGCGGCCTGGTTTCAGGCTGCGCATCCAATAAATAAAAACGGAATGAATACGGCTGCCGGCAATAAAGCGAATTAACGGTAACCTTTTGCGTTAACTGATTTATTTTTATACTAAAATTGATGGTTGTTTCCACAAAAAATTGATTGTCGTTTCCACGAAATTTCTTTCGCAGCCTGCTGCGAGGGATTGGTATGTCATTAAATTAGCCGTCGTGATAATGGTCGGCGACGTAATGGCGAAAAAAGGCATTCTGACAGTAATACGTCAGACTTTATGGAAGAAGTTATATGCAACAAAACGAAAAAGCTTCGTTAAATACCTCTGCCGCCGCTGCCAAGGCAGGCAGTTATACCGGCTATGCCGATGTGTATGATTTTTGGTTTTACCATCAGCGTGGCGACGGTCTGACTGTCAATGGCAAACCGTCTTATACCACCGACAAGGCGGTGAGTGAGGGATTAACGCGGCCGCATACCACCTGGAACGGTGATAACGTATTCGGCAAAGCGGCAAATCTGACTTATTCATTCCTTAACTCGTTTAGCTCGACGCCTAACGGTCATACCGGCCCGGTAAAATTTACGCCGGTGCAGATGCAGCAGGCGAAACTGTCATTGCAGTCCTGGGCGGATGCGGCAAACCTGACGTTTACCGAAGTCAGCCCCAATCAAAAGGCCAACATCACATTCGCTAACTATACGCGCAATGCCGACGGCAGCCTGAATACGGATACGCAGGCTTATGCCGCTTATCCGGGCACGCATCCGGTGTCCGGCAGCGCCTGGTTCAACTACAACCAATCGAGTATTCGTAACCCGGATACCGATGAGTATGGACGGCATTCGTTCACGCATGAAATCGGCCATGCGCTGGGGCTGAGCCACCCGGCGGAATACAACGCCGGCGAAGGGGATATCAGTTACAAAAACAGCGCTGCCTATGCGGAAGATTCCCGTCAGTTCAGCATCATGAGCTACTGGGAGGTGGAAAACACCGGCGGCGACTTCAAAGGGCACTACTCGGCGGGTCCGCTGATGGATGATATCGCCGCGATCCAGAAACTGTACGGCGCCAACATGACCACCCGTACCGGCGATACCGTCTATGGCTTTAACTCCAACACCGATCGTGATTTCTATACCGCGACCAGCAGCAGCAAGGCGCTGGTTTTCTCGGTATGGGATGCGGGCGGCAACGATACTTTCGACTTCTCCGGCTACAGCAACAACCAGCGTATCAACCTGAATGAAGGGTCGTTCTCGGATGTCGGCGGGCTGAAAGGCAACGTGTCGATCGCGCACGGCGTGACCATTGAGAACGCGATTAGCGGTTCCGGCAACGATATTCTGGTGGGCAACAGCGCCGACAACGTGCTGCAGGGCGGCGCCGGCGACGACGTGCTGTACGGCAGCCTCGGCGCGGATACGCTGACCGGCGGCGCCGGGCGCGACATCTTCGTATACGGCAGTGGTCAGGATTCCACCGTGTCGGCATACGACTGGATTACCGATTTCCAGACCGGTGTGGACAAGATCGATCTGTCGGCGTTCCGCAATCAGGGTCAGTTGAACTTTGTGCAGGATCAGTTCACCGGCAAAGGGCAGGAAGTGATGCTGCAGTGGGATGCGGCCAACAGCATCACCAACCTGTGGCTGCATGAAGCGGGTCACAGCTCGGTGGATTTTCTGGTGCGTATCGTCGGCCAGACTGCACAATCCGATATTATTGTGTAATCAACCACTGAAAATATTAAACAGGGTGGTTTAACTACCCTGTTTAATAAGATTTCCAAGGGAATCTTATTATCATGTCATTCCGGCAGGGCGTTGTTCGCCCTGAATAAAGAGTGACAGTATTTCTTTATGCTATTTCCAGAGGATTTTATGGGAAAAAATCTGTCTTTACGTCAAGATGACGCTCAACACGCATTATCGGCCAATACCAGCAGTGCGTATAATTCTGTTTATGATTTCCTGCATTACCACGACAGGGGTAATGGCCTGACCGTCAATGGCAAAACATCCTATTCCGTTGACCAGGCTGCGGCGCAAATTACCCGGGAGAATGTCAGCTGGAATGGAACCAATGTATTTGGCAAATCAGCCAATCTGACGTTTAAGTTTCTGCAATCAGTCAGTTCCATTCCATCCGGCGATACCGGGTTTGTGAAATTTAATGCCGAACAGATTGAGCAGGCGAAATTGTCGCTGCAATCCTGGTCGGACGTGGCAAATCTGACGTTCACCGAAGTGACGGGAAATAAGTCTGCCAATATCACCTTTGGTAACTATACGCGTGATGCGAATGGCAACCTGGATTATGGCACTCAGGCTTATGCCTATTATCCGGGAAATTATCAGAGCGCAGGCAGCAGCTGGTACAACTATAACCAGTCTAATATCCGTAATCCGGGGTCGGAAGAGTACGGCCGTCAGACATTTACCCACGAGATTGGCCACGCGCTCGGCCTGGCGCATCCGGGTGAATACAACGCCGGCGAAGGGGATCCGTCTTATCACGATGCCGTGTATGCCGAGGATAGCTACCAGTTCAGTATTATGAGTTACTGGGGCGAGAATGAAACCGGCGCTGACTACAACGGTCACTATGGCGGCGCGCCGATGATTGATGATATCGCGGCGATTCAGCGGCTGTATGGCGCCAACATGACCACCCGCACCGGTGACAGCGTGTATGGCTTCAACTCCAATACCGATCGTGATTTCTACACCGCGACCAGCAGCAGTAAGGCGCTGATTTTCTCGGTATGGGATGCGGGCGGCAACGATACTTTCGACTTCTCCGGCTACAGCAACAACCAGCGTATCAACCTGAATGAAGGGTCGTTCTCGGATGTCGGCGGCCTGAAAGGCAACGTGTCGATCGCGCACGGCGTGACCATTGAGAACGCGATTGGCGGTTCCGGCAACGATATTCTGGTGGGCAACAGCGCCGACAACGTGCTGCAGGGCGGCGCGGGCAACGACGTGCTGTACGGCGGTGCCGGTGCTGATACGCTGTACGGCGGCGCCGGGCGTGATACGTTCGTTTACGGCAGCGGTCAGGACTCCACCGTAGCGGCGTATGACTGGATTGCCGATTTCCAGAAAGGTATTGATAAAATCGACCTGTCGGCGTTCCGCAGCGAAGGCCAACTGAGCTTTGTACAGGATCAGTTCACCGGCAAAGGACAGGAAGTGATGCTGCAGTGGGATGCGGCCAACAGCATCACCAACCTGTGGCTGCATGAAGCCGGACACAGCTCGGTAGACTTCCTGGTACGAATCGTCGGTCAGGCGACACAGTCCGATATTATTGTGTAATGATATTCTGAAAATATTGCACAGGGCAGTTTATCTGCCCTGTTTCATTAATAATATATTGATAATTGCCAAAGGTTTATTTGTGAAATGATTTCGTCTTGTTTTTAATTTCAGCTTTAAAAAAGCAATCGTTTTCTTTTCTTTCTATTTCCCGCCATTCAAATAACTTATTTCATTTTAATCAATTAGCACCATATTGAAGCTGTGGGCTAAATCGCCAATAAATAGAAAATTAACCAATGAACCTTTACAAAAACATTACAGTGGCTTATATAAATATTAGCGCCAGTGATGGCGCTGTTTGTTTGCGTTAAATATCATCAAGATTATATGCCGAAAATATGTCATTAAATTGGCAGAGATGTTCTTTATCTAAAATTTAATGGCTATGGAATTTTCTGATTATTTATACCAATGAGGGTTTTATGGAAAAAAATCTGTCTTCACGTGATGATGACGCGTTGCATTCATTATCTGCCAGCAGCAGCTATGACTCTGTTTATGATCTGTTGCATTATCACGGGCGAGGAAATGGATTGACGATTAACGGCAAACCATCCTATTCGATTGAGGATGCGGGCGAACAAATTACCCGTGACAACGTCAGCTGGAATGGTTCGAATGTATTTGGTAAATCCGCCAACCTGACCTTCAAGTTTCTTCAGTCCGCGCGCTCCACACCGGACGGCGATACCGGGTTTGTCAAATTCAATGCCGCACAGGTTGCTCAGGCCAAACTGGCATTACAGTCCTGGTCTGATCTGGCCAACATCACCTTCACGGAAGTGACAGGGAATCAGTCGGCCAACGTCACTTTTGGCAACTATACCCGTGACTCCAGCGGCCGTCTGGATTACGGCACGCAGGCGTATGCCTATCTGCCGGGCAGCGGCAGCGCATCCGGTACCACCTGGTACAACTACAATGTGGACAACATTCGCAGCCCGGACAAAATGGAGTACGGCCGTCAGACGCTGACGCATGAAATCGGCCACGCGCTGGGGCTGAATCATCCGGGCGACTATAACGCCGGCGAAGGGAACCCCAGCTACAGCGATGTGACCTATGCCGAAGATACCCGTCAGTTCAGCATCATGAGCTACTGGAGTGAGAAGAATACCGGTGGGGATTTCAAGGGCCATTATGCCGCCGGCCCGATGCTGGATGATATCGACGCCATTCAGCGCCTGTACGGCGCCAACATGACCACCCGCACCGGCGATACCGTCTATGGCTTCAACTCCAACACCGATCGTGATTTCTACACCGCGACCAGCAGCAGCAAAGCGCTGATTTTCTCGGTATGGGATGCGGGCGGCAACGATACCTTTGATTTCTCTGGTTACAGCAACAACCAGCGTATCAATCTGAACGAAGGGTCACTGTCTGATGTCGGCGGGCTGAAAGGCAACGTGTCGATCGCGCACGGCGTGACCATTGAGAATGCCATCGGCGGCTCCGGCAACGATGTGCTGATCGGCAACAGCGCTGATAACATTCTGAAGGGCGGCGCCGGCGACGATATTCTGTACGGCGGGGGCGGGGCAGACCGTCTGTATGGCGGCAGCGGTCGTGATACCTTTGTGTATACCGCGGTATCCGACTCCAAAGTGGCGGCGCCGGACTGGATTCTCGATTTCCAGACCGGTGTCGATAAAATCGACCTTTCTGCACTGAACACCGGTAATAACCTGCATTTTGTTAATCAGTTCAGCGGCGGCGGTGGTGAGCTCCTGCTCAACTGGGATTCATCAGCCAACGTCAGCAACCTTTATCTGAACCTTGATAACAATACCTCGCCGGAATTCCTGGTGAAAATTGTAGGTCAGGTATCACAGACAGCCGATTTCGTTGTGTAACCGACTGATAACCAAAGGGCGGGTTCTCCGCCCTTTATTTCTCGCTGAGCATTTCCTCACGTCGTTTTGCCTTTTTGATACCAATTTAGTTACAACATACTTATATCTTCAATACTCCCCACTCAACCTGAAATAGTAGTGTGCTTATCGCAAAGCAGGAGAGGAAAGGCGGATTTTACCCATGATGCGAACGTCTTACAGTCTTCTCTTTATCAAACAGGAAGACGTCGGGCGAAACGCGGGGGACAGGCTGGGAATATGCCTGCCCCGCATTGTAAATGACTAGATGGCGATGCGTCGACCGATCTCGATCACCTGATTACCCGGCAGTTGGTAGTATTCCGTGACATGCAGGCAGTTTCGCATCATCCAGGCGAACAGGTAGGATTGCCAGCGCGGCAGGGCGTCCGCACTGTC
Source organism: Dickeya sp. Secpp 1600 (assembly GCF_003049805.1). NCBI lineage: Bacteria > Pseudomonadati > Pseudomonadota > Gammaproteobacteria > Enterobacterales > Pectobacteriaceae > Dickeya > Dickeya sp. Secpp 1600. The sequence continues at coordinate 2,520,261 of NZ_CP023484.1, read as the reverse complement.
TTTGGCGACGATCGATTCATGGCCGATATAATAGGTCACGGATTCGTGATCGGCACACGCTTTCAGCGGCGGCGTTTGCTTGAGCAGCTCGGGAATATTGGGCTTCTCCATAAATCCGTAGTAGGCCACGCCTTGCCAGAAACCGGGAAGTTTTTCGGTCAGTACCAGTTTGTCTTCCTCCCTGACGCGCGGCACATCCAGCACCTGAATGGTCAGGGCGATGATCTTGTCATGCAAGGCCTGGTTACGTTTGACATGCCAGCGCATCACCGGCGGTGCAACATTCTGCACTCGGGTTAAAAATACGGCGACGCCCGGTACGCGTGAAATGCCATCAGCCTGCAGCGATGAAAGAAACTCGTCTACCGGCAGCGTTTTTTCCGCCACGGTTTGCGATACGCGCGTCACACCCTGACGCCAGATAAACATCACGCAGAAAATCAGCATCGCCAGCAGCAGCGGAACATAGCCGCCGTCGAACACTTTCAGCATGTTGGCGACGCAGAATCCCACGTCGATCAGGATAAAAATGGCGGTGATGCCGAGACTCAGCATCTTGTTCCAGTGCCAAATCTTACGCATTGCCATATACAGCAACAACGTCGTCATCAGCATCGTAATGGAAACGGCAATGCCATAAGCGGCGGCCAGCCGCTCCGAAGACTGGAAGAAAATCACCAGACTGAGCGTGACCACCATTAATAGCCAGTTGACGGTGCCCAGATAGATTTGCCCATAGCTTTGCTCCGCCGTCTGGGTGATTTTCATTCTGGGCAGCCAGCCAAGCTGAATCGCCTGTCGCGTCATGGAGAACGCGCCGGAGATAATCGCCTGACTGGCAATAATGGTGGCCAGCGTGGCGAGAATAACCATTGGTATTTGCAGTGCGGGGGGACACAGGCGGTAAAGAATATTATTGTTAGCCTCGGTGCCGGATAAGATAAATGCCGCCTGACCGGCATAATTGAGCAGCAGGCAGGGGAGCGCTATCGCATACCAGGCAATCCAGATGGGCTTACGGCCAAAATGCCCCATATCGGCATACAGCGCTTCCGCCCCGGTGACGCACAGAAACACGCCGCCCAAAATCAGCAGGCCGATATGCCCGTGGGTGGCGAAAAATGTCAGCGCGTGGACTGGGTTCAGCGCCCAGAGTACGGCCGGATAATCAATGATGCTCTTGATGCCCAATAGAGCCAGCGTAGCAAACCACAGCAACATCACCGGTGCGAAAAACCGACTGATTTTGTCCGTGCCCAGCGGCTGAATGGCGAAGATGAGAACCAGCAGGACCATCGTCAGCGGCAGGATGTAATTGGCGGTTTCCGGAAACACCAGTTCCAGCCCTTCCAACGCCGACAACACCGAGATTGCCGGCGTGATCGCGCCGTCGCCATAGATAAAGGCCGCGCCCAGTAGCCCGGCGGCAATAATCCATTTCTGACGCTTGGCCTGGTTATTCTGCAACAGCGACATCAACGCCAGCACGCCGCCTTCGCCTTTGTTGTCGATCCGCATGGCGAACAACGCGTACTTGATGGAAGTAACAATGATCAACGTCCAGAACAATGTGGAAAGCAGGCCCAGTATGGTTTCCGGTCGGGCGGCATCGCCGGCCAGTTGTATCACGGTATTGAAGGTATAAAGCGGGCTGGTACCGATATCGCCAAATACAATGCCCAGTGCGGAAATAGCCAGCAAACCTGGTGCTTTTTCTTGCTGCGTATGTGTCATATGCACATCCCGGTGAATGGTTAGAATCAGGAAAAATGCCGTGTAATCATAGTGTAGACTGTTATGTTCATCCGGACGTGACGGCGCCGAAATTCTGGATAACATCAGAAAACATAAAGTGACATGAGTGACGCGAGGCGTGATGAAGCCTGGCTTAGGTGCGGGAATGGGTTTTCAGCAACGATAAAAAAGGGATTCCAAGACACATCGGAATCCCTGGCAAATGAGCGGTATGTCATACGCTCACGTGTTTCGTGGCGGATAACTTAATGCGGCAACGCCTGTTCCGGGTGAAGGCCGAGCCAGCCCGGCGACGGTTCGCCTTTGACTTCGCCCAGATACAGACCGATCTGCGCTCTGAAGCGTTCGACTGCCGCCCGGTCGCTCATGAAACGCTCAAACGCTTCCGGACTGGCATTCTTGTATTCCCAAATGTGCTTATAACCGGCCGGCGGCGCTACATCGGTGCGAACCGACCACATATACCAGACGTCGGTCTGCGTTTTCGGGTCCAGCAGCCAGCTCAGATACAGCCTGGCGGATTCCGGGTGTTTGGCCTGTTTGAAGATCGCCGCGCGCTGTGCCCAGGCGACAAACGGATCTTGCGCCGGCAGCACAAAGCGGGAATTGGCTTTGGCGTCAGGAACCAGCGCGCCGTCAGTGGAGAAGGTTACCGCAGACTTGCCGCTTTCCACATCGTCCGCCGGTGCCTGGGTGCCACGCACGTAAACCGGCTCTTGCTCGCTGAACTTCGCCACATAATCCCAGCCGTATTTATCCACCACCTGTTTGAACCAGAACAGCACGGCATCATCGTCGTTCGGGTAGGTGACGACGATTTTCCCTCTCAGGTCCGGGCGCAGGTAATCATTGGCTTCACGCGGCCAGGCTTTCTGATCGACCAGTTTGGTGTTGACCACATTACTGAACGCATCGACGAAAACGCCGGTCCAGGCGCCGTCCTGATCCCGGAATGCCGGCCAGATCTTGTCCCAACCCGCGGGTTTATAGTTCAGCAACGCGCCTTCCTTTTTCCAGCGCGGATAATCCTGCAGCGTCTGTAACTGTACAACGTCCGGAATCAGGCTGTCGGTAGCCAGTTGGTTGTCGATGCGGGCGTCATGAAACTTGCTGTAATCCACGATGACATTCAGCGTCATGCCTGGAAAGCGTTTCTCGAACGCCTGCTTGATACCATCCTGCTGACCCGCGGTATCACCGCCGGCATAGACCGTGACCACGCCGCCTTCTCTCAGCGCGCTCTGGTAAATCTGGTCCAGCGATCGCTGCTCCGGCGTGGTGGCGGCATACCCTGAAAAGGCGGCCGTGCCTCCCGCGAGAGCCAGCATCAGCCCGGCTGCCTTCATCGCGTTATTCACATTCTTCATACGATAGTCCTTGGTTACGTGTAGGTACTTTTCCCATGCAGGTACTTTTTCATGCAGGTACTTTGCCCGTGTAGGTACTGCTCCAGTTTCGCCGGTTGGTTATTACCGGCAAAGCCATGCCTGCCGGGGCAGTTGGCCGCCCCGGAGGAACATGTTTCGTTTCAATAGTGGCGGGTGACCGTGACCCGCACAGGTGTGCCTTAAGGGCCGATGGCGGACCTGTTGGTGACGATGGCGTGAAAAGCCGCCCGAATCACCGCCGCATCCGGCAAATCATCGATGCCGCTCAGAATACCGCGCATCAACCAGGCATCGGTGAACGATACCGCCGTCTGTGACACCGGGCGGCTGAAACCGAAATGCTCGCCCAATATCGTTTCGTGAGCTTGTAGCCACTCGGCAGCGTGTGGACGCAGAAGAGGGCGGGAAACCGCAGCGACGAACAGTTCATATTCACGAGTCAGCCTTGAGCGCTCGCCGATAGTCCAGAAGACGAAATCGGTCAGGATCCCGGCGGGATCGTCGGCTCCGTGCAGAGAAAGCCAATGCCGGGTGCTGACCGCAAAGTCTTCAATCGCCTGATGCATCACCGCGGCCAGCAGGTCATCCAGCGTTTTAAAGTGGTAGGTGGTGGCGCCTAGCGACATCTGTGCTTCTTCAGCGACTGCCCGGTGTGTACAGGCGTGCAGGCCATCACGCCGAATGATGGTCGCTGCGCTGCGTATCAGCTGTTCTGCTGTGATTTCGCTTTTCGATCTCATGGTTCCTCTCCGGGCGTCAGCGGGAACGCCAGCCCACGATGAAAGCGGGCAATATCGGCGTTCCGTAATCTGGCCTGCATCGTATCCTTGCCGGCAGTAAGAAGAGAATAGCGTGGATTTGACAGTCTTGCTCAAAAAAACAGAATGAACTTTTGGATCAAAAAACCATTTGTTATCTTATATAAAGAATTTAATTCTGATTTTTTTTTATAAAATTTAACTTTACGAACTTAAATATCTATTTTAATACAAATGTACAATTTTAAGTGCTGAATGCGCTGCTATCGACATTCGTCTTGCGAATAAGGGGGGATGGCCGACGCCGTGCGGTTTCTTGAACTGCTGAAATATGGCATACTGCGACATAATTAAACTGTACTGTCCGGTTACCTAAAAATAACGCTGACTGAACCATCCGGACAGGTGCCAGAGGAGGAGTAATGCGAACACTGACCGAGGAAAAACGGCAGGCGATTATTGATGCCGCCACTCAGCTTTTTCAGGAAACCGGATACGAGCGGGCATCCATGAATGAAGTGGCTAAGCGTGTAGGGGGATCGAAAGCAACGCTCTATAACTACTTCACCTCAAAGGAAGAGTTGTTTGAGACGATCGTACGCACCTACAGTACGCGCTTTTTGACGGAGGCGGCGGCAGAACTCAGTACGCCGGAAGCGGAGCTGCTTTCCCTGGAGAATAAGCTGACGCGGTTTGGTGAGAAAATGATGCATGTGCTGACCGGCGGGAATCCGGCGCTGCAAATCTATCGTATTGTGGTTGGCGAGGCCGGCCATTCTGACATTGGCGAGTTATTTCAGGGCTCGGGGACGAAAGAGAGTATGGCCAGGCTGGCTGATCTCATGGCCGATGCCATGCAAAAAGGTGAGCTGACTCAGGCAGATCCCGCGCTAAGGGCCAAACAGTTTACGGCGTTGGTCAAAGCGGAAGCGGATGCGATGCTACTGCAGCGTGAACCGCCCGACTGTTCGCCGGCGCGGATCGGGGAAATGGTGAGAAACGGCGTCGAGCTTTTCCTGCATGGCGCTTCTTTCCGGAAAGACTAATAAGCCACTCGCAGGCCGGCGACTTATTTAGAAAATGAATCCCCGCCGGCTACTGATGTTCCAATCGACCATCGTCGGTTCTCCGACACCTCCGGTGCCACACCATGACGCGCTGAGCGCGCTTTTATCCGCTTCTTTTCAGACAATCAGCGGCTTGACAGTGTTTTTTCTTTATATAAACTAAACCGTACAGTTTAATTATTGAGGAATAGAGCATGAGAATTCTGGCTTTGGCAGGATTTACTGCGGCTGTCTGTATGCTGACCGGCTGTGTCTCCCTGTTCTAGGGAGATGCCATCTTATTCGGTTGTGAGTGAGGGAAGAACATGAGAATTGTTGGTCTGGTTTGCATCATCATGGCTGCTATGATCCTGAACGGTTGCCTGTCCATCGGCAGTCATATTTAGCGCGACGCCTCTGTGTATGAAACAGGAGCCAGACCGGGTAACCGAACTGGCTCCTGTTTCAGGAAATGCCTGCCATCACTGCACTGACGCCTCACTCGGTTGGTTCCTTCTGTTTATTTACATACCGCTTTTCTGTTTCACGATTGGCAGGCTATGTTGCCCTCATGTTGTTGCCACCGCCGGGCGGTTTCCGTCATCTGCGTCGCGACCTGTGCAATAATCTTTTGCCAGGCAGAAAACAGGTGCGCGTTATCGCCGACGGCGCTTTCCGTTAACTGGCTGCGGCAAGACAGTTTCAGGCGTTTATCTCCGTTTTTGACGCTAAGACTCCAGTCGGCGTCTAGCGAGACGAACTGACCGGGCCAGCTGTCAAAGCGTCGAATCTGCATTCGGATCCGCAGCACCGGGATATCGCGCGGCAGGGGCTGCCCCGATGCATCTTGGGCGCCCGACCGCTGGACCAGCAGTGATGACAGTGCCGTGTGAATCTCATCGCTCAGCGGGCTCAACCAGCGATCGTCGTCAAGAATCATGGCGCCATCCTGACCATCGCGAATTACCACCTGCTGCCTGTCCACCTGCGCCGGTACCTCGATCGGTAATAAATCAATCTCGAATAACGCCGGGTGCGGGTATACCACACCGGCGGCAGGGGGAACCAACGTATGGTAGCGAACCTGTGGGGAACGGCAGGCCGGTAGCGTCAGAACCGTGATGACAGCGAGCAGCGGCAGCATCAATCTCATGGATGTTTTCCTTTGGGCGAAGTAGCGCGGTCATCCGCTGCGTCAGGGGTCGGAGCCGGTGTACGCCCACGCAGCAGCGACTCCGGGTTGCGCTCCAGCTGTTCGGTAAATTCCCTCAGGGTGCGTAGCGTCCGGCTCGCTTCCTGCAACGTCTGGGTAAAATGAATCAGCAATGGCGAGTCTTCCGCTATCAGCTCCTGGGCGTTTTCCGTCGTCAGCTGCGTTTGTTTCATCAGGCTGTTCGCCGTCGGTAATGTCTGGCTATTGACCAGCCGCAGCGTTTTGTTCAGTTCAACCAGGGTGTTGTTCAGGTTGTTGCCGATGGACTCCAGCGGCATTTTGTTAACTTTGGCGACGATACTGCCCAATTGCGCCTGCAATTTATCCAGCCCGCCGCTGACGGTCGGTAATTCGATAGGGCGAGCGTTTGAATTAAAGGGAACGTTGGGGGCATCAGGCACAAAATCGAATGAAATATACAGCTGCCCGGTTAACAGGTTACCGGGAACCGCCTGGGCCCGCAGCCCGTGGGCGACCAGGTCGCGGGTGAATTGGGCGGCTCTGTTGACGGTTTCTGCCGGCGAAGAGGGTGCCGATGACGATGAACCAGAGAGTTTATTCAGCAAACTCCCCAGACGTGCGGGGTACACTTCAACATCCACTACCGTCGGGAAACGATAGCCGGTGGGATTATAATCCAGCGTGACGGCCACGACCCGGCCGATGGTAACACTGGAAAATTCTACCGGCGCGCCGACATCCAGACCATGCAAAGCACGTTCAAACCGAAGCCGGAATGGAATTGCCGGTCCGTCCGGCGCCGACAGGGCGGATTCCTGATCCTGCGCCAGTCGATAGCTAACAGAGGGGTTAATCGCCGGCGTTTTATTGCCATCCGGTGTGGCAAACGCGATGCCGCCGGCCAGCACCGCCGCCACGGTCTGTGTTTTCAGGCGAAAGCCGTTGGTGCCGACGGATAAGTCGACGCCGCTGACATTCCAGAAACGGGTGTCAGGCTGCACCAGTCGGTCATAAGGCGCGTCAATGAAAACCTGCAAACTGACGCCACGGCCGTCTTCTTTCAGATGGTAAGAGGCAAGGCGCCCAACCTGTACCCGGCGGTAATAAACCGGTGAGCCGATATCCAGCGATCCCAAATCGTCGGCGTCAATGGCAAAGTGGCTGCCGGGCATGTCATTAATAATGGCAGGAGGGGTTTCCAGACCGGTAAATTCGCGCCGGGTTTCCGATGAATAGCCTTTGTCCACACCGATATAGGCGCCGGACAACAGGGTATCAATACCGCTGACGCCGCTCATCCCCACGCGTGGCCTGACTACCCAAAACCGTGAGCCGGTACGCGCCAGATTCTCTGCGTTTTTGTTTAGTTGAACCCTGACCAGTACACGGGAACCGTCATCGTTAAGAACGATATCTTTTACTATTCCGACCGTAACGTCTTTGTATTTGACCGTGGTTTTACCGGCTTCAAGCCCTGTCGCACCGCGAAAGGAAAGGGTGATGTCAGGACCGGCGGCCAGCCGAGACTGAACCAGCATGGCGAGGCTGATCGCCAGCGCGATAACCGGGACGAACCAGATAGCGGCATGACGCCAGTTGCGACGAATGGCGGTGATCTCGCCCGGTAACATCTGATTCATTGCTCATCCTCCCAGATCGAACGCGGGTCGAAACTCATGGCGGAGAGCATGGTCAGGATAACCACCAGCCCAAAAAACAGAATGCCGGGGCGGGGTTCCGCTTCTCCCAGCGTATGAAAACGAACCAGGCTGCACACCACCGCAACGACAATCACATCCAGCATGGACCAACGGCCTATCCATTCCGTTATGCGATAGAGCCGGGTGCGCTCGCGTCTTGCCCATACGCTTTTCCGACGCGCGGTGACCAGCAGGATCATCAGGGACAGGAATTTCATGCAAGGAATCACGACGCTGGCAATGAATATTATCAGGGCGATGCCATACGAGCCGTGCTGCCAGAAATCGATAACGCCAGTCATAATCGTACTTTCGCCGGCGCTGGCGAGCAGACTGGTGTACATCACCGGCAAGGTATTGGCCGGAATATAAAGAATCAGGGCGGCAAGCAGCAAAGCCCACGACAAGGCGGTGCTTCCCGGGGAATGTGCATCAAGCCGGGTGTGACAACGTGGGCAACGGGCTGCGCTGTCATTCGGCGCCGGCGCGTCGCAAACCAGACCGCAAACCGGGCAATCGCAGACATTCATCTGACGAGCTGAAGGCGCTTTATGCATGATGCGTCCTTCCGCGATGAACGGCTGAGTCAAGCGACCAAAGCCAATGATTATCCTGACGGGTAATCATCAGAACCAGCATCAATGAGGCAACCAGAAACCACCCTCCGGGCTCGACAGCAACATCCAGCAGGCCGGACAGTTTCACCGCTGCGATCAGAAAACCGGGCAGGCCCACTTCCATCATGTTCCAGGGGCGTAGCCACCGCAGCGTTTTCATGAGGGCAATAAAGCCCGGCGCTCGTCGACCGGCGCTTGCGAACAACAAAATCCAGGTTAACAGCATGATTTGTAATGAAGGGGCAAGAATAAGGAACAACACCGCACACCACGCCAGCAGGAAGGTATCGCCCTGAGCAAGCGACCACATGGATTGCCAGAGCGTCACGTCATGCGTTAGCCCATGAAAACTCACCGTCATGACCGGCCAGGCATTGGCCATCAAAAAGGTGACGGCGCAAGCAAAGGCCAGAGGGAGTAAACGTGCCGGATCCATCGGGGGTGAGCGATAAAGAATGGTCAGACAACGCCTACATTGCGCCACATCTTTGCCGACCAGAGGGCGGAGGCGATACACGCAGCCGCAGTGTGGGCAGGCGATCAAATACGGGTAGCTTTTCATCGCGGCGGACAGACTCAGCAAGATTTAAGAGGTGAAACAGATAACCGGTTTTCGGTTATCTGTGGTCTTTAACATTCACCGGTATAACCGCGAGGGGCCCACGGGAACGCGTCGCGGGCGATTCTGCCGGTCAACGGGAATCGCTTATTTCAGGATGCCGGCCAGCTCTTCCGCGCCTTTATCGAGCCCGACTTCTGCCGCACTCAACGAGCCAATGCTGGCAGAGACATTCATAGCGTTCGGGTATTGTTTGGCGACATAGGCATGGAGCAAGCGATTGGAAGTAGAGTCGTAGATCTCGACAGCGTAACTCACCGATCCGCTGAACATGCCTTCTTTCCCACGGATAGACTGCACGATGTTGTAAGGCCCGCCGGCCAAGTCGAATTTGGTGAATGTCCCCACAACCTGCGTGGTGGTTTCCGCACCGGTAAGCGTCAATTTCAAACGTAAAACATCTGGCGCAGATGCTGTCGCTGGTCTGAAACGCGGGCGCAGCGCCTCTTCGAACTTTGTTTGCATATAGGCGGCAAGTTGTTGCCTGTCAGCGGTGGACAGGTCGCCAAACTGATTGTCGCTGCCTGAATAAACCACGACAGGCTCAATGATAATGCTGTTGTACTTTTTCCAGTCCACCGGCGCGGCGTACCTGAAGGGGATTCGGTCGGATGCATCACCACTGTTAGGGGTCAGCTGGGCTGATGACCCAATACCGGTGTAGCGTAAGGGTTGCTGGCTACCAGAACAACCGGCCAAAAAGATGGCGAGAGTCACGATGGCTGGCTGGGCGGCCCGGGCGAATGCTTTCATTTGACGTATCCTGTAATAAAGAACTTGTTGTTGATGACGTAACACTTCCCTGATGAAGGCGGAAACCTTCTCTACACGGTGTTAGCTCCCCGGTTAGCGATAAGATCGTGCCGAGTATTTAACTGAACTGTACGGTATAGTTTTGCATTGGCATTCTTGAACTGTCAAGGGAATGTTGCGGGCATGCCGCATGGTGTTGGTTGTCAGAGCGGCAGGTGAGGGTGTCGGTGGGCAGCACGCTGTGCGGTTAGAAACACACGGCGTGGATAGCCGGCTTGCGGACAAAAACACGAATGTCGCGATTGCGATTTAATGAAAAAAGCGAAGGGGACTAAAAAGAGAGTTACCGGTATAACCGGCAACTCTCATTACTCAAGGGCATCTTGTCATCATGGAGATTAGGGCAGTTGGACTTTTCCGGTGATCAAATAGGCGGATGACGTGCTGTCTGACATCGGCGGAAGCGTATCGCTTAATATATTGCCTTTGATATCGGTAAATTCGATCGGAATATCATTTTTGCCAACGAATTCCAGAATAAAGTGATTGTAATCTGTTTTTGGCGCACTAACCCACTGACTGCCTCGCAGATATTTCATCCCAATAATTGGATATTTGACATTTCTGAATTGTACTGCCGCCCAATAAGGATTAGAACCTTCTTTAACTCTGTACACCACATTGCCGCTTACCGGCGCTTTTACCAGCTCCCACTGGATATTAATTTTCCCATCCTGCAAATTGCCAATTTTCTCGAACGCATTGAATGACAAGTCCAGTGCGCAATCACCGCCTTCAGGATATAAATCAGTAACATATACAATAGTGCTTCCCTTCGGCCCGGTGACTTTGAGATAAGCGCCGGCGAGTGCGGCTTTAACACCTTTATAGTCCAGTTGCGTCCTGTTTAACGCGGTTATCTCCATATTGGCAGGGATCGGATCCAACAATAAAGCGCCGCCGGAATAACCCGAACCCGTGGCGGTCGCATAGCCATAGCAGATATCGCCAAGTTCCCAGGCAGCCTGAGAACTGTGGGACAGAGGTAATAACACTGAAGATATTAATAAAGCCGTTTTGAATTTCATCATATTCACGTCCATATATTATTTGATGTAAGATAGAAGCACGTCCTGCTTCACATTAACATTGTTAAATATTTATATTTCAGTGAATGAGATAAGTCTCAAAATTAATTAATAGAGTAACCATTCATCATGAAAAATTATTTTTCATGGCGTTGATTAAATATAACGTCAGGAGGAATAAGTAGGGAAATCACATGATGTAATGCAATGATACTCATCATCTTCAATCAAGAACTGATTGGAAATTAGTGACAGCGGTCGGGAGTGTTCATGCCAGCCTGGCCGGTGAGCCTTAGCATCAGGGCATCATCACCACTCATCGTTGCGCATGCACCCGGCACTGCTCTGAACCCGTGTTTTCTCATGAGTCTTCCCCTGTTGTGATGAGTGGTACATAATTGATTGCTTTTCAAACACCAGACACTGCCTTCATATCATCTGTTTTAAACCTGAGAGGGAATTCTTGATGGGTGTCCCACAAACAAAGTCTGATCTGCTCTCCGCTATTGATAAAAATTTCAATAAATTAATCGGTTACCTTAGCGCGATTCCGCCTGAACTCACTTCGGATAAATCGATGGATGGCCATGCAAAAGGCACGGAGATGAGCGTGTGTGATCTTGTTGCGTATTTGCTGGGATGGAACACGCTGGTGGTAAAGTGGATCACCGATGATGCAAGAGGTCAGCCTGTCGACTTCCCGGAAACCGGTTATAAGTGGAATCAACTTGGGCTACTGGCACAGAAATTTTACATGGATTACAAAGAATTAAATTACCCGTCATTAATAAACAATCTCCAGTCGGCAAAAGATGAAATAGTGAAGCTTATTGATGAGCGCACTAATGAAGAACTGTATGGAAAGTCATGGTATGGCAAATGGACAATGGGACGTATGATCTCATTTAACACATCGTCACCTTATGCCAATGCTAATGGCAGATTAAGGCAGTGGGCGAAAAATAATCACATTCGCTTAAAGTAAGACCGTGCTGACATGTCGTCAGCCGGAAGGTGGTGTGGAACGATGACACCACGCTCACAAACCAATTAGGAAAAAATTCCTTTTATAATGCCAGTAAGCGTGTTTTATGCGTGGAATGCTATTTTTACTGTGATATGATTGAGCCATTATCCCATTAGGATCATTTTAATTGCCATTTTTTAATCTGGGTAGCCTCGATATCTTTACATATTTCGGGGTGTTCGTTACGCCTGGCTATTGATCCGGACGATTCCCCTGTCCGTTAAAAATGCGCTATCCGGGGATACGTTCCGGTCACACCAATCAACAGTTATTGGTTAGGGTAAGTTCTAATTATTATCTATAAAATATAATGCATTATTGATTATTTATCATAAGTATAACAAAGAGAACATAATAAAATGGAATGGCTTTATATAGCGAGGATTGTGTCAACTTTTGCTGTTATTGTTTTGCATATCTCTGCTTATACGGTAACCCAGGCCGAGCTTGGGACTTTTTCCTGGTGGGCGGGTAATTTATATGATTCATCAGTTCGTTGGTGTGTTCCTGTTTTTATTATGATTAGCGGGGCGCTACTGCTTTCTCCTGGAAGGATCGAAAATCTATCTGATTTTTACAAAAAAAGGATAGGTAAGATATTGGTTCCATTATTATTTTGGTCTTTTTTCTTTATTTCATGGAGTTTATTTAAAGCCAAATTAAATGGTGAGGGGGAGGGCGACATACTAAAAAGCGTCATGAATGGAAGGCCTTATTATCATATGTGGTTTTTGTACATGATAATAGGGCTCTATATGTTCACTCCGCTGATTAGGGTGTTAGTGGCTAATATGAGTGAAGAACGGCTGTTGTTTTTCGTTTTCCTGATGTTTGTTTTTTGCTCTCTAAGTGACATGTATAATTTTTTAATCGGGAATAGTGATTTCTTGTTTGTTGGTGAATTCATTTATTATGTTCCATATTACATCTGTGGTCATCTGATCGCAAAAAATCATACCAGCAAACATCTTTCATTTTATATCTTTCTGTTTTTAATTTCATTGTCTTTAACTTGTATTGGTTACTATTCACTATCGTCTTTTTCAGGAAAAGAAATAGGTCTTTATTTTTATAGCTATTTAAGTTTTAACGTTATAGCTATGTCTATTTCTGTTATGTGGATTTTGAAATTTACCCGCCTACGTAAGTCTCATAGCAATAAATTGAGGTTTTTATCTGATGTTAGTCTGGGTATTTATCTAATTCATCCTGTTTTTATTGAGGTTTTTTATTATCTGGCCGCAAGACGATGGATCGATTATTCCATCGTCTCCATACCGTTGATGTCCATGATTGTTTTCGCATGTTGCGTGGTTTCGGTTTTTTTTATAAAAAAAGTCCCTTACTTAAGACGAATTGTGTGATTTTCGGCGCTTCACCGCGAACCGGATCGCAGCAGTGTCAGGGATGCAATCAGGCGGCGGCGAGGAGCCGATAAGGCAAAGTGTTACCTGCAAAGGACAACCACGTGCCGAAATGCATCATTTTGTGCCCCTAAGGGACATGCAACTGTAGAAGTGACAGTGGATAGTAATCTCCTCAGGACTGATGGGTGGCACCTGAGCGCTGAATCCGTGTGGCCACACAGAAATACTGGAACGGGATGACTCATCACAATCCGGAAAGAGATATTCTGTTGGAAGGGAGGATGACAGTAGTCAAAGTAGTGAACTAATGGTTCTTAAGCATCTATCCGATCGGGCTGGGTTAATGTCAACTGTGTGAGCCTTGACTTCGGCTACAACGCAACGGCGTGGAAAGGGTAAGTGTATGATTGATTGTAACTTGAATGAGCTAGTTTCCCGCCAAACACAATTTAACATAATATACATTATGCGAACCAAGATGAGATCCGGCGGGTTCTGGCGTTCCTGACTGGTAATCCCATTCAATATAATGCTTTTTTCAGCCTGAGGATCTCCATCGATTCACTGACTGGCCTGAACCCATGACGCTGATAAAGGACTTTGGCCGGATTATCCCGAAAGACACAAATGCGAAGGCTTTTTAGCCCCTGTTGCTGTGCTTGCCCTTCGATTTGTTCTAATACCCATGTCCCCATGCCTTTCTTTTGCCATTGTGGGTAAAGCTGCAAATCGTTTATCAGGCAAAATGAATCCTGGCTATTAATCTGCTGGCTGACAAACCCGGCGCTATGCTGGTGAGAACAGATAACCAATACATCGAGTGAATGCAGTAAGGTACTGTAACGTTCTCCATTCCAGATCAGGCCATAACGCCGATTGTAATCCATCATATTTGCTCTGCTTAACTCTTCTATCCATCGGTAATCGGCTTTACTGGCTGTGGACAGCCGCAGATCTTGCATCCTGGTCGTCATGAACATTCTCTTTCGATTGAGATCATCAATAGCTTTTACCTTATGCTCAGCCCTGATTTTTCGCCAGCAGTTTGCTTCAGCGGTCATTTTGGCGCTGAATTTGCGAAAACGGTGATCTGTGCATAGGCTTAATAGAGCACTCAAATCATTTTCATCAAAATAATCAGTCTAATAGCGTTTCCCGCCCGATCCGCATGTCAGTTTGTCTTGTGCCGTACTCTGGATAAATCAATACCTGTCGAGCGCCTATAGGAGACGAAATGCCTGAATTGACTAAAAACTGGGTTATTTTTACCGATCTTGATGGCTCGCTGCTGGACCATGACACCTATCGTTGGGATGAGGCTCTCCCGTGGCTGAGGCGACTGCGGTCCCACCGTGTGCCGGTGGTTATCACGACCAGTAAAACCGCGGCAGAAATTATGTCGATTCAGCAGGAACTGGAATTGCACGACATGCCGGCCATCGCGGAAAACGGCGCGCATATCCTGCTGCCGGCATCCTGGCAAACACGGTTGCAGACATCACGACCGCCCACTTCACGTACTTATCCCGACATTTGCCGACAGTTACAGGCTTTACGCGCGCAGTATGGTTTTCTGTTCCGAGGTTTTAGCGACATGGACGATGCCACTGTGGCGGCTGTCACCGGCCTAACGCTGTCGCAAGCTGCTCTGGCTCGCCAACGCACCGCCTCAGAACCCGTGCTGTGGCAAGGGGATGAGGTATCACTGGAAATGTTTAGGGCGTGTCTGGCTCAAAAACACTTGTCGCTGACCGAAGGCGGCCGTTTTTTTCACGTGATGCATGAAGGCATCGGTAAAGGCGTAGCAGTGAACTGGCTGAGGCAACATATTGAATCGACAGCCCATTCGTCGTTGGTCACCCTCGGTTTAGGTGACGGACCGAATGATATTTCGCTGCTGGAGGCAACCGATTATGCCGTCATCATTAAAGGGCGCGTTAGCGAAAAGGTGACGTTGTCACCCAATTTTTGTGGTCAATCCTATCGCACACAGGCAGTCGGACCGGCTGGCTGGAGTGAAGGATTAACCTATTTTATCAGCCGTTATGGGGCTGAACTGCTTGATTGATTAGGGAGGAACACAACATGAGTGAGTTTTATCAGGATGGTATTATCACCAATTTTCATAACCTTACCCGACGCAGCGTAGAGGAACTGGAATACGAGCTGCAGGTGTTTTCTGGTCAAAGCAGCATGGGGCTGATCCTCCCTTCCCTGTTTTCAGAACTGGAAGGTCCGGCGCTGGACAAGATTGTCGATATGCTGGCTCAGGTACCCTATCTGTCTGAAATTGTTATCGGGCTTGATCGGGCGGACCGCGATCAGTTTCTGTTTGCCCGGCAATTCTTTTCCCGACTCCCACAGCGGCACCGCATTTTGTGGAATGACGGCCCCCGTCTGACCCGGCTCAGCCAGGAGCTGGCCGATAAGGAACTGGCGCCGATGGAACAGGGAAAAGGCCGTAATGTCTGGTTTTGCGTCGGTTATACCCTGGCGTCGCGTCGTACTGCGTGCATCGCGCTGCATGATTGTGACATTGTCACCTATGATCGCGCCATGCTGGCCCGCCTGCTCTATCCGATCGCCAATCCCTATTTTCACTACGACTTTTGTAAAGGCTACTACGCTCGGGTAGCCGAAGGAAAATTAAACGGGCGCGTCGGGCGGCTACTGGTATTCCCGCTATTAAAATCACTGCAAAGCGTTTACGGTAATTCTGATTACCTCGAATATATGCGCAGTTTCCGCTACCCGTTATCCGGTGAGTTCGCCATGCGCAGCCATGTACTGCGTAATCTACGCATCCCAAGCGACTGGGGGCTGGAGATCGGCATGTTGTCGGAAATCCATCGGGGAACGGCGACCAGCCGTATCTGCCAGGTGGATATTGCCGACAACTATGACCACAAACATCAGCCGATATCGGAAAACGACCCCAGCTCCGGGTTGCAGCGTATGGCAATGGACATCACTAAAGCGCTGTACCGCAAACTGGCGATTCAGGGCGTCAACATCACGACCGATTCATTCCGGGTGCTGCGCGCCACTTACTACCGCACCGCGCTGGATATGATCGATTCGTTTGAACACGATGCGCGCATGAACGGCCTGCATTTTGACCGGCATACCGAGGAGTCGGCAGTGGAGCTGTTTGCCGATGTCATTACCCTATCCGGCCAGGCATACAGCGAAAGTCCGGGGGATAAACCGTTTGTACCCAGCTGGAACCGGGTTCAGTCGGCATTCCCTGATATTCTGGAGCGGCTGTACGACGCCGTTGAAGCAGATAATCAGGAAATGCACGGCGCATGACTCGTCGTATCGCCCCCAACGGGGCGATACCCTTAGCCCTGGCTGACGACGATAAACGCAATATCGGTGGTGAAAGAGCCATCTTGTCGAATGTCGTAATGGCGTGTGACCTCGGCTGACATCTGTTGCTGCAGAGCACGAATGGCGGTGACAAAATGTTCAGGGGTTCGCATGCGCGTCACCCAGCTCTGGAATTCCAGATGCAGGCGTGAAGTTTGCAGCGAACGTACTGTCAGCCCGGCTTCACTCAGCATCGTCAGCCATTCACCCGGCGTGTAATCGCGCACGTGAGAGGTGTCGCGCAGCATTTCTACGGTTTGTAAATACACATCTAGCACCGGGTGTCCTGGTGAAACCACATCCATGAGGATGGCTTCGCCTCCCGGTTTCAGCACCCTTCTTACTTCCCGCAAGGCTTGACCGACATCCTGCCAGTGATGGGCCGAATAACGGCTGATCACCACGTCAAAGCTGCCGTCGGCAAACGGCAATGATTCCGCCACCGCCTGTTGAGTCCTGATATTGGTCAGGCCTTTTTCCTGTGCGGCGCTGGCTACGACATCCAGCATGCGCGGCGATAAATCGCATGCCACCACGTTGCCGACCAGGCTGGCAACGGTAAAACTGACATGACCGGCGCCGGAGCCCAAGTCCAGCACGCTGGCATGGTTTTTACCCTGCAGACGGCGAGCCAATTCGGCCAAATCTTCTCCCTGCGCATGAACGGCACTGTTCAGATAGGCGCTGGCCTGCTCGCCAAATTGTTGTTCGACGGACTGCTGGTGACTTTTACTGCTTTCCATGTGTGTTCCTACCCGTGTTATCAATACCCAAACCAATAATTGCCTCGACAAAGCAATATAGTGTGAAAAAACCGCGTGTGACAAACCTGTTTTAGCTAAGCTGGAATCCTGCCCGAGGTTATGTTTGCAACATACTGCAAGTGTGAATCCTGCCTGCGAGGCTTCCCGAAAAGATCAATACTGACATAGAGATAGCTTCAGGGTTAAGGTATGCTCATTGTTATGATGGTGTCACAGCGGACGATGAGGCTGGCTCTTTGCGACAACGCATCACAGAGTCAGTGATCACTGCAGTCAGGAATGAAAGAGGAAAAATGCATGATTATTTTTGTTACCGGTGCAACGGCGGGATTTGGTGAAGCGATTACCCGGCGGTTTATCAAGGAAGGTCATCAGGTTATCGCCACGGGCCGCCGTCAGGATCGTCTTGATGCGCTGAAAGCCGAGTTTGGCGCGGCGCTTCTCACGCTGCGTCTCGATGTTCGCGATCGACAGGCTATCGAGCAGGCCATCGCCTCTCTGCCTGCTGAATGGCGCAATATTGATGTGCTGGTCAACAATGCCGGTTTGGCATTAGGGCTGGAGCCGGCTCACAAAGCCAACGTCAGCGACTGGGAAACCATGATCGATACCAACAATAAGGGGCTGGTGTTCATGACCCATGCGTTGTTGCCGGAAATGGTGAAACGCAATGCCGGCCATGTCATTAATATCGGCTCTACTGCAGGCAACTGGCCTTATCTGGGCGGGAACGTCTACGGTGCCAGCAAGGCGTTCGTACGCCAGTTCAGCCTGGGGTTGCGCGCCGACCTGTCCGGCACCCGGGTGCGGGTAACCAATATTGAGCCGGGTCTGGTGGGCGGAACCGAGTTCTCTGCCGTGCGTTTCAAAGGGGATGAGGCCAAGGTCAGCCAGACTTATGATAAATCCAACCCGCTGACGCCGGAAGATGTGACGGAAGCGGTATTCTGGGTAGCGACACTGCCGGCGCACGTCAACATCAACACGCTGGAAATGATGCCGGTGAGCCAAACCTACGGCGGTCTTAAGGTTAATCGCGACGAGTAAATCCCCCGTTCTGGCTTTTCGGCGCGGTAGCGGTTACCGCTTGCCACGCGTACGCCAACAGCGCGGGGCGATTCAGGGATCTATCTTTGCTGTTGAGCACGTGTCAATGTTCAGGATTATGGCCTCGCTGCTACCCTGAGGGCGTTAAGGCGTTTTCCTGAATATTTCGGGTTGGTTATAGTTTGGCTATGGCGGCGGATGCTATAGTCACCGTAATGATTCTTGGTTATGACAACGATCGTATTTACAGAAATTCCTGTCTGGGTGAAACATGCAGAAAAAAACACGTAATCTACTCCTTCTTCTTACTTCATCGCTGTTTAGTCTGAGTCTCTTGCAGTCTGCACAGGCAGCGCAACATATCATTATTGATAACGGCAACAGTGCGTTATCCAAAGAAGCGGCGCGTCAGAGCAGCGAGGATTGGAACGAAACACGCACCTTGCGTAATAAAGTCAACAAGCATCTCGAAAAACGGGTCGACAAGGCGGACAGAGATTTCGACAAGGCCGATATGGCCGAAGCGCTTGAAGAGAAATGCAAAGCCAGTTCCAACTTCAATGCTTACTGGGAGCCCAATTCATTACGTTGCCTTGATCGTCGCTCTGGCCGCCCGGTAACACCCTGATTTTTCACCTATACTGCCAGCGGATTTATCGGCTCATCGCTGGGCTTAGCAATCCATTGACTCGACAGGAGGATGTGATGAAGAAAGCAATGCTGGCCGGTACGTTGTTACTGCTGCTTACACCGCTAATGGCACAAGCGTCCTGCGAACGCGTTCGTGACGATATCGCCCGCAAGATTATCGCGAACGGTGTCCCTGAATCGGGTTTCGAACTGGATATTGTGCCTAATGATCAGGTCAGTCAGCACGGCGGACAGGTTGTTGGCCATTGCGAACAGGATACGCAAAAAATCGTCTATATTCGCCTGTCGGATGACACCGATGTTCTGACCCAACCTACGGCACCGACCGGCAAATCTCGCTGACCGGTTTCGGAAAACACGTCGTTACTGGCAGCACTGGCAGAAATAGTCAACCGATACAACACGTTGATGCTTAATGCTTAAACAGGCTAACCGATCTCCGGGGGACAACGTTCCCCCTTTTTTTGCCCTTCATTTAGACAAGTGAAAAGCGGGCGGATACGGATAATCAGGCACAGCTATAAAGAATGCCCTGCTCTTTGGGATAACGAACAGGGAATGTGTCTGCCAGATTAGTAAAACGACTGGTTAAATTAGAACGACTGGTTAATAGCAGAAAGGTCAATATAAGCGGACAGGTCCCGCTGTTCGGCACGAGGCAGATACGGTAATTCGCCTAGTTGAGGCGCGGGGATTTTTTCGCGCAGAGCGTGAATGATTTCGGCATAGTTGGCCAGACCTGGGTTGATGCGGTTCGCCACCCAGCCCACCAGCGGTAGCCCATCATTAATAACGGCTTGCGCCGTCAGCAGCGCATGGTTAATACAACCGAGCTTGATCCCAACCACCAGCACGACCGGCAGTTGCTCCTGAACCACCCACTCCGAATAGGTTCGCATGTCGTTCATCAATGTACGCCAGCCGCCGCTGCCTTCGACGACAACCATATCCGACAACTCGCTGAGCTGGTTCAAGCCCTCGGTCATCGCACAGTAATTGATCTCCAGCTCACTGGCGCTGATTTCATCTTCCTGCAACGACACCGGATTAACCTGCTGGTAAGTCAATGGGATCGACGACGCTTCCTGCAACACCAGCGCATCTTTGTTACGCAATCCCTCTTCCGTTTCCGTACAGCTCTTGGCGACAGGTTTATAACCCACTACGGTTTTTCCCGTTTTCGTCAGCGCCTGTAATAACGCCTTCGATACCACCGTTTTCCCCACGGCAGTATCCGTTCCTGTAACAAACATACGCTTTAACATGAAAACACCACTCCGGCAGGCCCCACCTGAAAAATAAACCTCAAAAAAACTTACTGATGAAGTCCAAAGTCTAGGGGATGGGCCGCCGGAGCGGCTTGCGTTAGCGCAATGTTTTGTCGGTCAACGGGAAACCGCGCCTTGATTGCGTCGTTGATTAGCCCTGCATCAGTTTAATCAGCAAAGAGCCGTTATAGAGCGCATCTTTGATTAGCGCCGCGCCGGGTACGGTCCCCTGATTGTAGAAATGGGTGGACGTCACCTGTAGGTGGTGACTATAGGCCGGCAGCGCCTGACGGCGAATGCAATCGATGATGGCGGGATACAGGATATCGGCGGCCTGATTCAGCGGCGAACCGATCAGAATTTTTTCCGGATTGAACAGATTAACCATGATGGCGGTAATCCGCCCCACGTTATTGCCGACATCAACAATGATATCTTTCGCCAGTTGATCGCCCTTCAGCGCGGCGTCGCATAAAGACTCTACCGTTAACGGCGAGCCGTGCAGCAGCGAACTCATTGACCCTTTCAGACGCTGTTGGGCCAGTTCCAGCATGCTTTCTATGCTGGCGACGGTTTCCAGACAACCGTGATTGCCGCAATAGCAACGTTTGCCGTAAGGATCGACCTGGGTATGGCCGATTTCCACCAGCGTCCGGCTGCCGGCATGCAGGATGCGGCCACCGGTAATGACGCCGGCGCCCACGTTATGGTCGATGACAATCTGGATGACGTTTTGGCAACCGCGTGACGCGCCAAACAGCGCCTCCGCCATAGTCCAGGCGCAGATATCGTGCTGTAAATAAACCGGCACGCCGGTGCGCTTTTCCAGCGCCGGGCCGATCGCCATCTCTTCCACATCGTAAAACGGCATACGATGAATGATGCCGGTGGACGAATCCACCATCCCCGGCGACGTGATGGCGATAGCCGTCAGGCGCTCCAGTTTGCGCTGATGGCGAATAAAAAACTGATCGATTTCAATCAGGATGCGATCAAGCAACGATTGCGGATGTTCTGTAGGTAAATCAACCAGTTCCTCCACGACCAAGTGCCCGCTGAGATCGCGCAGAGCCAGCGTCATGATCTGGTTGCTGATCCGTACCGACAGGTAGTGCCAGGCTTCGGTATCCAAAACCAGACCGATAGCCGGGCGCCCACGGCTGCCCATTTCCTGATACTCCGTTTCCCGTACCAGATGGGCTTCCATCAGTTCGCGCACAATCTTGGTAATGCTGGCAGGAGCAAGCTGGGCCTGTTTTGACAACTCGATGCGGGAGATGGGGCCATTTTCATCGATCAGCCGATAAACGCCACCTGCATTAATCTGTTTAATCTGATCGATGTGTCCCGGCTGACCACTGACAATCACTCTGAAACGGCTCCTGCGATTAGGCGTAATTGGTATTTTTTACGCTGTAAAATAAAAAACTGAGGCTATGGTGGAGCTTTTGTAAATAGCCGTCAAATATTTGATTCGATATGTGATTAACCGCACATATTTTTGACGGTGCTGCCCAGCATAAGTGTGATCAGCGTTTGAGCGGCGGTGTTCAGCGGCCGGTGTTGATGAGTGACCAACCACATTTCGCTAATAGCGTCTTTTTCCTGCAAAGACAGGTACTTGACGCCATCCACCCGGATACGACGGAATGACGCCGGCAGCAGGGACACCCCCAGACCGGAAGATACCAGCCCGATAATGGTCATCGCCTCGCCAACTTCCTGGGTAATGTAAGGGGTAATGCCGTATTTCTTGAGCAATGTCAGCACTTCGTCGTACAGCGCGGTTCCCACTTCCCGGGCGAAAAAAACAAACGGTTCGTTGGCCAACTGCTGAATACTGATGTGACCACCGGGGGCGGCGGCCAGCGGATGTTCTTCATGCACCACCGCGACCATCGGCTCGTGTAGCAACAGCTGATGGCGCAGTGTTTCCGGCAGCGGATTATTACGCATCACGCCCAGATCCAGCTTGCCGTCAAGCAGCGGCTCAATCTGCTGTTTGGTGTTGATCTCCAGCATCTGGATATGTACTTCGGGGTAACTCTGGCGAAACTGCAACAAACTGCGCGAAACCTGTTTGACGAAAGGCGCCGACGAGGTGAAACCGATATTGAGCTCCCCGATTTCCCCGCGCTGGATACGGGCGGCGCGCTCCGCCGCCTGATTAACCTGATTGATGATGGCCCAGGCTTCTTTCAGGAACAGCTCGCCCGCCTGGGTCAGGCGCACGTTGCGATTGTTACGTTCCAGCAGTTGGGCGCCGATTTGCTCTTCCAGCGCCTGTATCTGCTGACTGAGCGGTGGCTGGGAGATATGCAGCTTTTCAGCGGCGCGCCCGAAATGAAGTTCTTCCGCTACGGCAATAAAGTAGCGTAAATGTCTGAGTTCGATATTCATATTTATAAAGTATCATTATTAATGATTAATATATTATACAAAACAATCGAGCCAATTCTATGATGCGCTCACTGATGTTTCTGCCGTATTTTTTCCGGATAAGGATTGATTTTGAGTACCCCGCTGTCTGCACAAGGAATGTCCGTTTCTGTCACCGACGACATTCAACCTCAACGCAACATTCACGCGCCCATTTATAAAAATCCGTTTATCACCCGAGGTACGCCGGCGTTCATTCGCGTCACGTTGGCGCTGTTTTCCGCCGGCCTGGCGACGTTCGCTTTACTGTACTGCGTGCAACCGATACTGCCGGTACTGTCGCAGGCGTTTGGCGTGTCGCCGGCAACCAGCAGCCTGTCGCTCTCTGTCTCCACCATTACCATGGCGGTCGGGTTATTGTTTACCGGCCCGCTGTCGGACACCATCGGTCGTAAAAATGTGATGGTGGTGTCCCTGTTGCTGGCCTCGGTCTGTACCCTGATTGGTTCGATGATGACGAACTGGACGGGACTACTGGCCATGCGGGCGCTGGTTGGCTTATCGCTCAGCGGTGTGGCGGCGGTGGCGATGACGTACCTGAGCGAAGAAATTCACCCCAGCGTGGTGGCGTTCTCAATGGGGTTATACATCAGCGGCAATTCTATTGGCGGCATGAGCGGGCGCCTGCTGACCGGGGTTATTACCGATTTTTTCAACTGGCGTGTCTCTATCGCCTGCATCGGCGTGGTCGCCCTGCTGGCCTCGCTGACGTTCTGGCGGATCTTGCCTGATTCCCGCCATTTTCGCGCGGGTTCGCTGCGGCCCAAAACACTGTGGATCAATGTCCGCCTGCACTGGCGTGACGCGGGTTTGCCGTTGTTGTTCGCCGAGGGTTTCCTGCTGATGGGGACCTTTGTCACCCTGTTCAACTACATTGGCTATCGGTTGCTGGGCGCACCCTATAACCTGAGTCAGACTGTCGTAGGATTGTTGTCGGTGGTCTACCTGACCGGTAGCTACGCTTCCCCGCGCGCCGGGGCAATGATCGCCCGTTTTGGCCGGGGACCGGTGCTGGTCGGCAGTGTTGCCCTGATGCTGTCCGGCCTGCTGCTGACCCTGTTTAGCTCGCTGCTGATAATGTTCGCCGGGATGATGCTGTTCGCGGCGGGGTTCTTTGCCGCCCACTCGGTCGCCAGCAGTTGGATTGGCGTGCGGGCGCTGCGCGCCAGAGGCCAGGCATCATCCCAGTATCTGTTCTGCTATTATCTGGGGTCGAGCCTGGCTGGTACCTCCGGCGGTTTCTTCTGGTACCACTACGGCTGGACCGGTCTGGTACTGTTTCTGTCATGCCTGCTGGTACTGGCGCTGTGGATCGGGTTGAAACTGAAGTCCCTGAAAAACACGGTGTAATTCACCAGTAATGGTATCATTTGCGACTCACCGAGCCAGAACGCGCCGGCCGGTGAGTCTCCCCACCGTCTCTCTCCGCTTTTTTCGCTGCTAAAACGATAGCGATGCTGGTTGCTAAACTGAGCGTTTAGATTAGAATGCATAAGTATGTTGTAACTAAATGGATGTTGTATGGCCGCTTACGACCTGATCGAGCGTATGAATCATTGCTTCACTACCCTTGAAGCGCAATTGTCCGAAATGCATCAGTTGTTTCGGACCTTTCGCTTTGCCAGCGGGCATATCTTTACCCTTCCGCTGGTAGAGAAAGGCACCGAGCACGATCCGGTCACGCAGATTCACGTCACACCGGTCATCGGCGATGACGCATGCGACGCCGGCTTACAGCATTTTCGCCATCTGTTTATTCACCACCATGCGGAAACCGTCAGCAGCAAAGCGGCGATTCGCCTGCCCGGCGTGCTGTGTTTTCGGGTTGATCAGCCGGAATACCTGCAGGCGTATCAGTTAATTACCGATATCAACGCGCGGAAAAAAGAACTCGAACAGATCATTACGGTGGAATCCGGGCTGGAACCGGAGCAACGTTTCGATTTTGTTCATACCCACTTAAAAGGGCTAATCACACTCAGCGCCTACCGCACTATTACCCTGCTGGTCGACCCGACGTCGGTGCGATTTGGCTGGGCCAATAAGAACATCATCAAAAATATCACCCGCAATGAGTTGCTGGAAAAACTGGATAAAAGCTTGCGCGCCGGGCGCAGCCAGGCGCCGTACAGCAAGGAACAGTGGGCGTCCCTGCTGGAGCAGGAAATCCGTGATGTAAAACGCCTGCCGGAGCAGGCGTCGCTGAAAATAAAACGACCGGTGAAAGTGCAGCCTATCGCCAGAGTCTGGTATCAGGAACAGCAGAAGCAGGTGCAGTATCCCTGCCCTTCGCCGTTGCTGGTGTTATGCCGCCAGGACGCGGTACCCGTGATGGGCGAACTGAACGACTACGACGCTGACAACATTCAGCACCGGCACCGTCCCAAAGCCAAGCCATTACGGCTATTGATCCCCCGGCTGCATCTGTACACCGATGACGGCATGTGAGCGTTAAGACTTCATACTGCCAACCATATCTTCCGGACGTACCCACTGGGTGAACTGTTCTTCGGTCAGGTAGCCCAGCTTCAACGCCGACGCTTTCAGCGTCAGCCCTTCTTTATGGGCTTTTTTGGCGATTTCCGCCGCTTTGTCATAACCGATGTGCGGATTGAGCGCCGTCACCAGCATCAGCGACTCATTCAACAGCTGGTTGATGCGCTCGCGATTAGGCTCAATCCCGACGGCGCAATGCTCGTTGAAACTTTTCATGCCGTCAGCCAGCAGCCGTACCGACTGCAGGAAGTTGTGGATCACCATCGGACGGAACACGTTCAATTCGAAATTACCGGACGCGCCGCCCATGTTTACCGCCACATCGTTTCCCATCACCTGGCAACACAGCATGGTCATGGCTTCACACTGCGTAGGATTGACCTTGCCCGGCATGATGGAACTGCCCGGTTCGTTTTCCGGAATGGCGATTTCGCCGATACCGCAACGCGGCCCGGACGCCAGCCAGCGAACATCGTTGGCAATTTTCATCAACGATGCCGCCAGCCCTTTCAAGGCGCCGTGCCCGTGAACCAGTGCGTCGCAGGTGGCTAACGCTTCAAACTTGTTCGGCGCGGTGACAAACGGGTGACCAGTCAGCGACGCCAGTTCCGCCGCCACCCGCACCGCGTATTCCGGGTGCGTATTTAATCCGGTACCGACCGCGGTGCCGCCCAACGCCAGTTCGCACAGGTGCGGAATACTGTTTTCGATGTGACGCAAATTATGCGCCAGCATCGCCACCCAACCGGAAATCTCCTGCCCCAGCGTCAGCGGCGTCGCGTCCTGCAAATGGGTTCGGCCGATTTTGACGATATCGACGAATTGCGCGGCTTTATCCGCCAGCGTTTGCTGCAACACGTTCAGCTCAGGGATCAGGTGTTCCCGCACCACGGTGACCGCCGCCACATGCATCGCGGTGGGGAAAACATCGTTAGAACTCTGGCTCTTATTGACATCGTCATTCGGATGCACCAGTCGTTCGTTGCCCCGCACACCGCCCAACACTTCGCTGGCCCGATTCGCCAGCACTTCGTTCATATTCATATTGGTCTGGGTACCGGAGCCGGTCTGCCAGATAGCCAGCGGGAATTCGCCGGCGTGCAGCCCGTTCAGTACCTCGTCCGCGGCCTGAAGAATGGCATCGCCTTTGTCTGTGGGCAACAGCCCCAGATCCATATTAACGCGGGCGGCCGCCCGCTTGGTTTGCGCCAGCGCCACGATCAGCGCTCTCGGCATTTTTTCTTCCGAAATACGGAAATGCTCCAGCGAACGCTGGGTCTGAGCCCCCCAAAGGTGCGCTGCCGGTACGGCAATCGGCCCCATGGAGTCTTTTTCGATTCGAGTGTCTGACATGGTTTTCTCCTTTGCAAAACAAGTCACTTTCAGATGAGTGCGAATTTTTACCCTTCTGGAATCATGGCATATAAAGCATTAACATGGCGTGCATTAAGACGGTGCAGTCCTTTCCAGCGGAGTTTCCACCGTCGCCGTTATGGAAATTAACAATCTGTTTAATGACAGGAAAATATTATGCAAAAAATGCGCAACAGTGTGCAGAATTACGCTTGGGGCAGTAAACACGCGTTAACTGAACTGTATGGGATTGAAAACCCGGGTAATCTTCCAATGGCGGAACTGTGGATGGGCGCACATCCGAAAAGCAGTTCTCTGCTGCTTGACGAGCAAGGGCAAACGCACAATCTGCGGGAGTTGATCAATAGCGATCAGCCCGGTTTTCTGGGTGATGCGGTAGCCCAGCGCTTTGGCGAATTGCCGTTCCTGTTCAAGGTATTGTGCGCCGAACAGCCGCTGTCGATTCAGGTACACCCGAATAAATCCGCCGCCGAGGCGGGATTCGCCCGGGAAAATGCCGCCGGCATCGCGCTGGATTCTCCCCAACGCAATTACAAGGACGCCAACCACAAACCGGAACTGGTCTTCGCCCTTACCTCCTACCTGGCGATGAACGGCTTTCGCGAACTGACCGAGATTGCCGGTCTTTTGCAGCCGCTGGCCGGCGCCCATCCGGCGATCGCCGCGTTTTTACAGCGCCCGGACAGCCAGACGCTGACAACGCTGTTCTCCAGCCTGTTGAGCATGAACGGCGAACAGAAAGCGTCGGCTATCGCAGAACTGAAACGCGTGCTGGATAGTCAACACGGCGAACCCTGGGATACCATCCGATTTATTGCGCAGTTTTACCCTGATGACGGAGGTCTGTTCTCTCCGCTATTGCTGAATGTCGTCACACTGAAACCCGGCGAAGCCATGTTCCTGTATGCCGAAACCCCGCATGCCTACCTGCAGGGCGTGGCGCTGGAAGTGATGGCCAATTCGGACAACGTCCTGCGCGCCGGCCTGACGCCCAAATATATTGATATTCCCGAGCTGCTCGCCAACGTCCGTTTCGAATCGAAACCTGCCGCTTCTCTGCTCACCTCGCCGATAAAAACGGCCAATGAACTGAGTTTCCCCATTCCGGTCGATGACTTTGCCTTTTCACTGCATTATCTTACGGATGCGCCGCAAACGCTCAGCCAACAGAGCGCGGCGATAATTTTTTGCGTCGAAGGCCAGGCGGTGCTGGAAAAAGGAGCTCAACAGGTCAAGCTGCTGCCAGGCGAATCCTGCTTTATCTCCGCCAGCGAATCACCGGTTCAGGTTCAGGGCCAGGGTCAGATTGCCCGCGTCTATAACCGGCCTTTAATGGTATAAAGCTATGTACTCCCCGATGAGGGATACGACACCGTGAATCAACAAGGAAATATATAGCGTGGCCAAAAA
This sequence comes from Dickeya sp. Secpp 1600, assembly GCF_003049805.1. Classification (NCBI taxonomy): domain Bacteria; kingdom Pseudomonadati; phylum Pseudomonadota; class Gammaproteobacteria; order Enterobacterales; family Pectobacteriaceae; genus Dickeya; species Dickeya sp. Secpp 1600. The sequence goes on along the minus strand of NZ_CP023484.1, from coordinate 2,492,148 downwards.
AACAGTGGTAGCGGCGGGAATCGTTATTGCTCTCGCAGCGGCCTGGGGGGGCGCCTCCTGGTTTACCGGTAAACAGATTGAGCAACACATCGGCGAAGTTACCGACAACCTGAACAACGGGCTGAAAAACGCCTACCCGCAGGCGGGCATCAAGGTGACATTCCGCGACTATCAGCGCGGCATATTCACAAGCCAGGTTGCCCTGGTGGTACAGTCAGACGGTTCCGACGCCCGTCAGCATCTGTTGGCCGCGAACGAAGAAGTGGTGTTTAACACCACCGTCTTCCACGGCCCTTTCCCGCTCACCGCCAGCCAGTTTAGCCTGAAGCCGGCGATGGCGGCCGTGCACGGCGAACTGGCCAATACCGACTCGGTAAAAGCGCTGTTTGAACTGACCAAAAACAAACCGTTCATCACCGCCGATAGCCGTATCGATTACAGCGGCGACACGCACTCCGCCGTCACGCTGGAAGCGCTGGACGTTCAGAGCCCGGAAATGAAGGCCAATTTCAGCGGCACCACGCTGCTGGTGGATCTGGCCGGCGATCTGCGGGCGGGCAAAGTGATGGGGAATGTCGCTAATCTAACGATGGAAAAACCCAATCTGCAGGGACAGAACGAAAAGCTGACGCTGCAGGATCTGGCGCTTAACAGCGATACCCGCAAAGGCAAATTCGATCTCGAAGTCGGCGGCGTCAAGCTAACGCTGAAAAAACTGGCGCTGGACGTTCAGGGCGGCGATAGCCTGGCGCTGAACGATTTCGCGCTGGTCAACCACACCACGGAAGATGACGCCAACTTGGCGGGACAGATGACGCTGACCCTGGGCTCGGCACTGTTCCGCGATCAAAATCTGGGATCGCTGAACATGAACGTCAACTTCTCCGGGCTGGATGGCAAAGGCACTCGCCAGTTCATGACCGAATACCAGAAAAACCTGCAGTCGCTGTTGCAGAATATCGACCAGGTCACGCCGGAAATCTACGACCAGCAACTGGCCGCGCTGGTTCTGCACAACCTGCCGCAGTTGCTGAAAGGCAATCCAAGCGTCAAGGTCGCGCCGTTCAGTTGGAAGAGCGCCAAAGGCGAAAGTACCTTCACGCTGGCGCTGGACCTGACCGATCCGCTGCAGAAAAGCGCAGCGCCGACCGCTAATCTGTCTGATGAAGAAGCGATTATTCGCCAGTCGGTGAAAAATCTGGATGCTCGTCTCAACGTGCCGCTGGATATGATCACCGAGCTGATGGTGCAAACCGCGCCGAAAGCCTCTTCTGACGACGAGAGAAAGCAACTGGAACAGATGGCGCGTCAGCAGACGCAACTGATGGCGAACATCGGCCAGATGAGTCAGGTCACCGTGACCAAAGACAACGCCATTACCAGTTCGCTGCAATACAGCGACGGTACCGTGACCTTCAACGGCCGCAAGATTCCGCTGGCGGAGTTCATCGCCCCGTTCATCACGCTGCCGTCGGAGAACGTGCCTGAAGAAGGCGATGATTCCCAGGCCGCGCCGGAAGAACAGCAGCCGGACGCGTCAGTCAGCCCGTAACCCTTCACAGGCGCCCGGCAACAGGGCGCCTGTTTCTCACCCGCCTGCCTTTTCTCGCGCGTCGACGTTTAGACAAATTGAACGCCCATAACGGCACGCGTTCGCCCGCCATGCACAGGCGAGACAAACTCGTTTATGCTAAACCTGTGTTATGCCTGTTGTGATATACAAATTTCTTTTTATCAATCAATAGCAAAGTGCGTGACTTTATTCTTATACTGCACAGCGAGTTATCAGACCGTGTCCCTCACGGCGCAGTGGCGATAAAACCAGCGTCATGAGGAATGCCGCCTGACTGATGGATTTTTTTAATAAAAAAAGAGTAGAACATGATTAATCCGCACATTCCGCTGACGGATATCCATCGCCATCTCGATGGTAATATCCGTCCTCAGACCATCCTTGAATTGGGCCGCCAGTTTACTATCGAGCTGCCGGGTAACGACCTGGCTTCACTGCGCCCTCATGTCCAGATAGTCGACAACGAACCTGACCTGCTCCGTTTTCTGCAAAAACTGGACTGGGGCGTGGCCGTGCTGGGGTCGCTGGATGCCTGTCGCCGGGTGGCTTACGAAAACGTTGAAGACGCCATACGTGCCGGACTGGATTATGCCGAACTGCGCTTTTCCCCCTACTACATGGCCCGCAGCCATCAACTGCCTCTGGAAGGCGTAGTGGAAGCGGTGATTGACGGCATTGCCGCAGGTTGCCGCGACCATAACCACGACGTCATGATACGTCTGATCGGTATCATGAGCCGCACCTTTGGTACTCAGGCCTGCGAACAGGAACTGGATGCGTTGCTGGCGCACAAGGACAATATCGTCGCTATCGACCTGGCGGGTGATGAACTCGGTTTCCCCGGCGAACTGTTCACCACCCACTTTACCCGCGCTCGTGATGCGGGCTGGCATCTTACCACCCATGCTGGCGAGGCTGCCGGCCCGGAAAGCATCTGGCAGGCGATTAAGCAACTGGGTGCCGAGCGCATCGGTCATGGCGTGACCGCCATCGTCGATCGCGCATTAATGGAGTACATGGCTGAACACCAGATTGGCATCGAGTCCTGCCTGACCTCCAATCTGCAAACCAGTACGGTAAAAGCGATGAATGAACACCCGCTGGTGCATTTTCTGCACCACGGTATTCCGGCCACCATCAACACCGATGATCCGGCGGTTCAGGGGATCGAAATCCGTCATGAGTATGAGATAGCGGCTCCGCAGGCCGGTCTGTCGCCGGATGACATTCGCCAGGCTCAGGAAAACGGGCTGCGTGTCGCGTTTATCTCCGAACAGGAAAAGCAGCTGTTGCGCCAGCGAGCACAGCAACGGCAACCGTCCTGACGCAATACGCAAAAAGCGGATACCGAGGTATCCGCTTTTTGCATTTCGACCTGCTTACTGCATCGTCGTCATAACGACAATATCAGATCAGTCTTGCGGCTGGACAGACGAGTGGTGACTGGTGATAAGCCACTGCCCGTTCTTGAAGGCATAAGTGTAGGTATAGCGCGCCTTGGCCTGCGACTTGTCGCCGAAGGTAAAGGTGTAGTTTCCGGTATCCAGCGCTTCATTACAGCCGATTTTGATGACTCGCTTATCGATGCTGCCAGACGGTTTTTTCGGTAAGAAATGTTCAAAATAATCAATACGTTCTGCGTCGTTCGTCCGCATTTTTGAAGACAGCGTCGGCAACAGTACGGCGTCAGACGCATAATTGGCGTTCACTTTCTTTGCATCGCCGGTCTGCAGCGACTGATTCCAGCGATCGAACAAACTGGCGATAGTTTTTTCGTCAGTCTTAACACAGGTTTCGGTGTTGGCGGCATAAGCCTGAGAAGTGATGGCAGCGCTAAGCAAACTCAACGATAACAGAACTTTTTTATACATTGTGTCCCTCACTATAGTGACTAATCAGATACTGCGTGTGTCTGTGAGCCCACAATATGGGGCAGCACAGATAGTCACTATAATAAAAGATTAACGTTATGAACTGTAACCAATTGAAACTATATTAGTGATAGCCGCTGCCGATGAAAAACCGCATCTAACCACTTGTCTTAGCGATTATTTTTCTGTCGCCTCGCCGCCGGCAGACGCTGCCGATCTCTTGGCATAACGTTGCGCCAGCGTCGCACACACCATCAGTTGGATCTGGTGGAAAATCATCAACGGCAGCACCATCGCCCCCACTGCCGCCGCGGGAAACAGCACATTCGCCATTGGAATACCGTTGGCCAGGCTCTTTTTCGAACCACAGAACACGATGGTGATTTCATCTTCCGTACTGAATCCCAGTTTGCGAGCCGCCAGCGTGGTGCATACCAGTACAATGCCCAGCAGCACCAGCGAACAGACGACGACCGCCAGCAGCGACCAGCCATTAATCTGATGCCAAATCCCCTGGACCACCGCCTCGCTGAACGCCACATACACCACCAGCAGAATGGATGAACGGTCAGTGATATTGATCAGTTTGCGATGACGATCAACCCACTTGGCAATCAGCGGACGGGACAGGTGACCGATGACGAACGGCACCATCAGTTGCATGATAATCGCGCCAATCGCGTGCAGCGTATCCGTCTGTCCGCCCTGCGTATGCATCAGCAAGCCGACCAGTACCGGCGACAGAAAAACCCCGAGAATACTCGACGCCGAGGCGCTGCAGATCGCAGCCGCCACGTTGCCGCGCGCCATAGAAGTAAACGCGATGGCGGACTGCACGGTCGCCGGCAGCGCGCACAAATACAGGAAACCGAGATACAACCCCGGCGTTAATATCTGCGGCGACAGAAACGCCATGCCAATCCCCAACAGCGGGAACAGGATGAAGGTGCTGGCAAACACCACCAGATGCAAACGCCAATGGCCCATACCGGCGGTGATGGCGTCACGGGACAGCTTGGCGCCATGCATGAAGAACAGCAGTGCGATTGCCGCATTGGTCAGGTTCTCAAAGAAAACCTTGGCCGCGCCTTCACACGGGAAAATAGACGCGGTAATCACCACCGCAATCAAAACCAGCAAAAATTTGTCAATTTTTAAGCGTTGTAACCATGCCATAACGTGTTTGCATCCTCAGACATAAAAAATACAGGCGATCCTAAGATCGCCTGCATTAAACAATGCCCTACTATCAGCAATAAACACCCATAATGCAAGGCTGAAGCCCGCCTCACAGTCAAGGTTTTCCGTCACAAATCGTGACGAATCCCGGTTAGCTGCTTTTCAGGGTCATCGCCTTTTTCTGTTCATGAGAAGTCAGCCCCAGCTCAATCAGCTCCATCACCTTGATGGCCTGCTCAACCGGCACCGGGTTGTCGCCACGTCCCAGCAGCGCATCGCGGATCTCGGCGTAATAGGATTGATAATGTCCGGGGATGGTGGGCACCGTCTGCTCCGCCAGCACACCGTCACGATGCAGCGTCAGAATGCCGTCGCGGCTGTCCTGCCCCCAATCGCTATGGGCTTGCGGCTTCTCGCCGTCTTTCAGCCGAGCTTCCTGCGGGTCGAGGCCAAATTTCACATAACTGCCCTGGGTGCCGTGGACGATATAACGGGCGCTTTCCGCCGCCGCCAGCAGGCTACCGTGCACCACCACCCGACGCTGGGGATAGATCAATGTCGCGTGGAAGTAATCCGTGGATTTACTGCCCGGCCGCAGCTGCGCCAGATCGGCCTGAATCGCCACCGGCAGACCGAATAACTGCAACACCTGATCAATCAGATGCGGGGCCAAATCGAACCAGATGCCGCTGCCTTCGCCGCCGTCTTCACGCCAGCGCTGGCGCACTTCCGGGCGATAGCGGTCAAAATGCGACTCCATGTACACCACATCGCCCAGCACGCCGGTTTTCAGCAATTGCTTCAGCGTCAGAAAGTCGCTGTCCCAGCGCCGGTTATGAAAGACGGAAAGCAACTTACCCACATGCTCCGCTTGCTGATGCAGTTCCCGTGCTTGTGACAACGTCACGGTGAACGGTTTGTCGACGACCACATGCTTGCCGGCGATCAGCGCCTGACGGGCCAGCGGGAAATGGGTGTCATTCGGGGTGGGTATCACGATCAGATCGATATCCGGATCGTTGAACAGTTCCTGGGGCTCGCGCACGACTCGCATTGAGGGCCAGTCAGCCTGAACCTTCCCAGCATCACTGCTGGATACCGCCGCCAGTTTCATTCCTGACGTAGCGGCAATCAACGGCGCATGAAACGTCTTACTGGCATAACCATAGCCCAGCAGACCAACACGGATGGTATCCGTCATATATTTCCCCTCATTGGCGGATCTGAGGTTCAGACCCGTTGTCCTCATGAAATACGGCCGTGCATCGCAATCACGTTTTATGCTGTATCGCAATGCACAGCCTAGTATAGCACCGGGGAAACAGATGGTTATCGGACGGTTCCGTTATCCAAACCGGCCTGACCACCATCGGCGGCCAGGCCTGATTACACAATAGCGTCAGACAGTTACGGCGTGACCACCCACGGATGCGGGGCGGTTGATTCACCTCGCCAGATGGCCGTTTCCGCGGGTCTTTCCAACGCCGGGTGATGGATTTCGCTGTTGCGGCGGCGAAAATCGCTGGGGCTGACCCCCACCCGTTTGCGGAAGACACGGGAAAAATAGAGCTGGTCGTCATAGCCGACCACCCGCCCGACGGCGGCGATTGACTCCTGCGTGGTTTGCAGCAGCAGTTTGGCCCGAATCACCCGTTGGTCTTCCCGCCAGCGCAGAATATTCACCCCCACCTGCTCGCGGAACAGGTGCGCCAGCCGCGACGGCGACAGGCAAACGTGGCGCGCCACCTCATCGATACGCAGTTCTCCGGCCAGATTGCCGGTAATGAACTGACACGCTTCGATCACCCGTGGATCCATAATACGCTGCGGGCTCTGCGGATCTTCTTCCATCGCGCGCAGCAGCAGGCGCTCCAGAAGATTCATCGCCAGCTCTTCGGCAAAACGCCGGCCGGAACGGTGGGTCTGCTCAATATTGGCGAACAGCTTATCGAACTCCTGCAGCAAACCGGTGCTGGACAGCGTCAGCCGCCCGACGTCGCACCCTTTGCTGTGCCATTCCAGCCAATCGGCCCAGTAAGCACGCGGCCGGAAATAGACCCAGCGGTGATACCAGTTGTCGCTGCCGGGCGCGCGGCCGTAATAGTGGCGCGACCGGGGCGGAAACAGCAGCAGGTCGCCGGGATTGCAAAAAAAGGTGTCATCGCCATCCAGTACCTTGCCCTGTCCTTTGATGGTCAGGTTAATGATGTAACCCTTCATACCATCCGGCCTGTCGATAAAGAAATCCAGCGGCCCGCCCGCCAGAATCGGCGTCAGCCCGGCCACCAGATAGGCGTTAAACGCATAACCGGGCAGCAACGGGTTGGGCTGTGACTCATGCGCCATGCGGTGATACATGCGGCCTCCTGAAAAAAGAGTCTTGTCTGTTATGGATAGCGCCGGCTCATGCCGGCGCATCCGTCCATCAAACCGTTTTCTTCGCCAGCTGTTTGTAGCGGTCAAAAATCACCGCCGCCAGCAGAATCAACCCGCGCACCACATACTGAGCAAAAGGCGAGATATTCAGCAGGTTCATGGCGTTTTCCACCGTCCCCAAAATCAGCACCCCGGCCACCACATAGGATATCTTGCCGATGCCGCCTTTCAGTGACACGCCGCCCAGTACGCAGGCTGAAATCACGATCAGCTCATAACCAATCGACGTCATCGGCTGGCCGCTGGTCATGCGTGACGCCAGGATGATGCCCGCCGCGGCGGAAACCAGCCCGGACAGGCCGAAAATAATGATTTTGGTCCGCACCACCGGCACCCCGGCCAGCCGCGCGGCTTCCTCGTTGCCGCCGATCGCCAGCGTGTTGCGGCCAAAGGTGGTCTTGTTCAACAGCAAACCGAACAGCACCATGCAGAAAACCGTCAGCCAGATCGGCGCCGGCAATCCCAGCCAGTTAGCGTATCCCAGGGTGAAAAAGCGCTCGTCTTCAATACCGACCGCCTTACCGTCAGAGATGATGTACGCCAGCCCGCGCACAATCTGCATGGTGGCCAGCGTGGTGATCAGGGCGTTGATTTTTAGCTGGGCGATAACAAACCCGTTGAGCAGGCCGAACGCTACCCCCAGCAACAGCCCGGCGCCAACGCCCAGCCACAGGCTTTCGCTGACGTTGATCACCACCGCGGTGGTCACGCCGGCGCAGGCGATCACCGAGGCGACCGACAGGTCGAAATCGCCGGAAGCCAGACAAAACAGCATGCCGCAGGCCACCATGCCCGACATGGAAATCGCCAGCCCAAGTCCCTTCATGTTGACGAAGGTGGCGAAATTCGGCACGAATAACATACAAGCCAGAAACAGCGCAGCAAACACCACCAACATGCCGTAGTTATCCCAGATGCGGGACAGACTGAGGCCTTGAGATTTGCTGGCGTGGGAAGGAGAACTCACCGTAGACATTTATCGACTCCTTGGCGGTCAGGCAACCGCGGGTTCAGTGGCGGTCGTTTTTAACATCGCCAGACTCAGGACCTTCTGTTCGCTGGCCTCATCGTGCGGCACCTCGCCGGAGATGGCGCCCTCGCGCATCACCACGATGCGGTCCGCCAGCCCCAGCACTTCGGGCAGGTCGCTGGACGCAAACAGCACGGCAATCCCCTGACGGGCCAGTTCATAAATCACGTGGTAAATCTCGTGCTTGGCGCCGACGTCAATGCCGCGGGTTGGTTCATCCAGCATGATCACTTTCATCTCCTCCGACAGCCAGCGGCCGAGAATCGCCTTCTGCTGGTTGCCGCCGGACAGGTTCATGATCAACTGCGTCGGCGACGGCGTTTTGATATTCAGCGCCTGAATATGGTGGTCGGCGTTCTCCTCCTCCCAGGCTTCATTGATGATGAAACCGTTTTTGATATGTTTACGGCGGGCGCTGATATTGATGTTATCCCGCACCGAGTGCACCGGAATAATGCCGTCGGCTTTACGATCTTCCGGGCACAGCATCAGCCCGCGGCGGATCGCATCGCCGGGCGAACGGGCGTGCATCGGCTGCCCATCCAGCCGCACTTCGCCGCTGGTAATGCCGGTGGCGCCGAACAATGCCTTCATCAGTTCGCTGCGTCCGGCGCCCACCAGCCCGAACAGGCCGACAATTTCGCCGCTGCGCACCGACAACGAAATCGGCGACTTCACCCCGACCGCTTTCACCTCATGCAGTTCCAGCCGCGGCTCGCCATGCGGGCGCGGCTGATAACCATAGATATCCCCCAGATTGCGGCCCACCATCGCCTGCACCAGTTGTTCATGGTCAACCTGCTGCATGTCGGCGAAGGTTTTGACATAACGCCCGTCTTTGAACACGGTGATGGCATCGCTGAGAGCAAAGATTTCCTCCATACGATGCGACACATACAGAATCACCCGTCCTTCGCTGCGCAACTCGCGGATCACCCGGAACAGTTGTTCGATTTCCCGCGCCGACAGCGAGCTGGTTGGCTCGTCAAACGCGATAATCTTGGCGTTGCGCGCCAGCGCTTTGGCGATTTCCACCATCTGCCACTGGCCGATGGACAGGTATTTCAGCGGCGTATCCGGGTCGATATCCAACCCCAGATGTTCCAGTTGCAGACGCGATTCATAACGCAGCAACGTACGGTTCACCACCCCGCCCTTGTGCGGCAACTGCCCCAGATAGATGTTCTCCGCCACCGTCATTTCAGGCACCAGATGCAGTTCCTGATAGATGATCGCCACGCCGGCGTTCAGCGCGTCCATCGTATTGGCGAAGCGCACCGGCTGCCCTTTAATATGAATTTCTCCCTGTGACGGCGTGTAATTGCCGCTCAAAATTTTCAGCAATGTGGATTTTCCCGCGCCGTTTTCCCCCATCAGTGCATGGATTTGCCCGGCATGGCAGTCGAAACTGATGTCATCCAGCGCCTTGACGCCGGGAAACACTTTGCCAATCCCGCGAAAGGATAAATAAGGTGACTGTACGGTCATTTCAGCATCCTCAATGGTCTGCGCCGTCATTTATGAGGTATGACGGCGCGGCCAGTGTCCGCTCTCGCCGGCTAAGGCGGGAGCGGACAAGGGTCATTACATCAGGCCTTTCTTCTGCAGTTCAGTTTTGAAGTTATCGCGGGTGATCAGCACCACATCGGTCACTTCGGTGAATTTCTGCGGCTCGACGCCTTTGGTCACCCAGTCATGCAGCATCTGGATGCTCTTGTAGCCGTGCACGTCCGGGCTTGGCAGCAACGAACCGTAGAAACCGGTCGGCTGCGATTTGGACAGTTCGCTGACCGCGTCCACCCCGTTGATGCCGATACCGATCACGTTGCCCGCCTTGAATCCCTGTCCTTCAGTCGCACGCACGCCGCCCAGCACGGTGTTGTCGTTCATGCCGACCACCAGCCAGTTTTTCACGTTCGGATGCTGCACCAGCAGCGAGTTGGCGGCGTCAAACGCGCCGGGGATATCGTTGGATTTGGTGGGGACCTGATAAATCTGTTTTTCCGGGAATCCGGCCGCCTTCAGCGCATCCATCGACCCGGAAGTACGGCGACGGGCGGTATCCAGCTCGTTGGCGGTGATCGCCATAACGGCCGTTTCCTGCAGTTTCCAGCCGCGTTTCTGCATCTCTTTCCACAACTCCTGCCCCTGGCGTTCGCCAATCTTGGTGGCGGCCATCATTACCAGCGGTACCGTGTCCATCGGCTGCCCTTTGGCGTTGACGAACTGGTCGTCGACGGCGATCACTTTCAGGTTATAGCTGCGCGCTTTGGCGACGATGGCCGCGCCCAGTTTCGGGTCAGGGGTACAGATGACGAACCCTTTGGCGCCGCTGGCCGCCAGGCTGTCGATAGCATTGAGGGTTTTTTCGCCATCCGGTACGGCGATCTTGATAACGTCAAATCCCAGGTCTTTACCGGCCTTGTCAGCAAACCGCCATTCGGTCTGGAACCAGGGTTCTTCCGGCTGTTTGACCAGAAAGCCCAGTTTCATGTTTTCCGCGATAGCCGATTGTGACATAACCGCGGCCAGGCCAATTGCTGCCAGAACCTTAGTGAATTTATGCATGGTCTTCTCCGCTCGTTGTTATCTTTAACACGCAGGCAACCGGGGATGCCCTCACGGGTGTAAACGCTCCCGGCAAGATGTTCCTTTGGGGAGCGATGAAAAAACAAAGAGTTATTGTGATCTCATCCTCCGGTTTCCTTCAGACGCGTAAGTTGTAGCTGTTATTTTCATCACGAAGAGAGAGCATTATCACATTCAGAAACTACAGCTGATTCGTACATAGATTCAGCAAATTTAACCTGCCATTAACTTATGACCGCCATCACAAAACCCCTGTCCGTGACAGAAAAATGCATACTTCCAGCCAACCGCTCCTCACGGCGCCAGAACGGCCTGTCTATCGTAAACAGCGTGATCCCTACGATTAACAGGAGCAGCAACGATGAGTGCGGGCGCCATTACTCTTGGTCTTGATTTTGGCAGCGATTCTGTCCGTGCGCTGGCGGTGGATTGCCGCAGCGGGCAGGAGCTGGAAACAGAAGTGGTCTACTATCCGCGCTGGCGCCAGGGACAATATTGTCATCCCGCCAGCAATCAGTTCCGCCACCATCCGCTGGATTACATTGAATCGCTGGAGTTGGCGATCCGCGCGGTAGTGGCGCGGCTCACTCCTGAACAGCGTCGGCAGATAATCGGCATTGGCGTCGACTCCACCGGCTCCACCCCGGCGCCGATTGACGAACAGGGCGACGTGCTGGCATTGCGTCCGGAATTCGCGGACAACCCCAACGCCATGTTTGTGCTGTGGAAAGACCACACCGCGATTGACGAAGCGGAAGCCATCAACCAGCTGTGCCGCAGCGGCCAGTTCCCGGATTACACCCGCTACATCGGCGGGGTGTACTCATCGGAATGGTTCTGGGCCAAAATTCTCCATATCACCCGTGAAGATCCGTCGGTACGTCAGGCAGCGGTGTCCTGGATCGAATTGTGCGACTGGGTGCCCGCCCTGCTCTCCGGCACCACGGCGCCTGACGCCATCCGCCGCGGTCGTTGCAGCGCCGGACACAAATCGCTGTGGCATCCCGACTGGGGCGGCCTGCCGCCAAAAGACTTTTTGCAGGCGCTGGATCCCTGCCTGACGGAAAAACTGCAGTATCCGTTGTTCACCGATACCTGGACTGCCGATCGTCCGGTCGGCGCATTGACGCCGGAATGGGCTCGCCGGTTGGGGTTGTCAGAAAACGTCGTGATATCCGGCGGCGCTTTCGATTGTCATATGGGCGCCGTCGGCGCCGGGGCGCAACCCTATACGCTGGTCAAGGTGATCGGCACTTCAACCTGCGACATCCTGATCGCCGATGCGGATCGGGTGGGCAGCAATACGATCGCCGGGATCTGCGGTCAGGTGGACGGCAGCGTGGTGCCCGGTTTCATCGGGCTGGAAGCCGGTCAATCCGCCTTTGGCGACATGTACGCCTGGTTTGGCCGCGTGCTGGGCTGGCCGCTGCAACTGGCCGCCCGCGAACATCCAGACTGGCAACCGCAACTGGAACAGCTGCAAGCCAGCCTGCTGGCGCAGCTGACGCAAGCCTGGGCCGATTCCCCATCGCTCGATCACCTGCCGGTAGTGCTCGACTGGTTTAATGGCCGCCGCACGCCGTTCGCCAACCAACGGCTCAAAGGGGTGATCACCGACCTGAATCTCGGCACCGACGCGCCGGCACTGTTCGGCGGGCTGATCGCCGCCACCGCGTTTGGTGCCCGCGCTATCATGGCCTGCTTCGAGTCTCAGCAGATCCCGGTGGAAAACCTGCTGGCGCTGGGCGGCATCGCCCGGAAATCCACCACCATCATGCAAGTCTGTACCGACGTCATGAACCGCCCGATGCAGATCGTCGCCTCGGATCAATGCTGCGCGCTGGGCGCCGCTATTTTCGCCGCCGTGGCTGCCGGCGTTCACCCGGATATCCCCATCGCCCAGCAGCATATGGCCTGCGGCATCGAACGCACCCTGACGCCCGACCCGAACCGGGTCGCCCGTTATCAACAGCTTTATGAACGCTATCAGCAGTGGTGCCGGCTGGCGGAACCCGCCTACAGCCCCCGGACCGGGGCAGACCATTGAGAGTTTGCCGAACATCACTTTTACATCCCTTTGGGAACCCAAACAGGAGTCATCATGGAACAATTTAAGCCGCTCGAAGTCTGGTTTGTGATTGGCAGTCAGCATCTGTATGGCCCGGAAGCGCTGCGTCAGGTGAAAGAGAACGCCGAAAAAGTGGTGAATGGCCTTAACCGCGACGCCAACCTGCCGGTGCGGCTGGTACTCAAACCGCTGGTCAAAACCCCGGATGAAATCACCGCGCTGTGCCGCGACGCCAATTATCAGGATAACTGCATCGGGCTGCTGGCCTGGCTGCATACCTTCTCGCCCGCCAAAATGTGGATTGGCGGTCTGAGCATCCTCAACAAACCGCTGCTGCAGTTCCATACCCAGTTCAACGCCGATATCCCCTGGGACACCATGGACATGGATTTCATGAACCTGAACCAGACCGCTCACGGCGGGCGCGAATTCGGTTTTATCGGCGCGCGCATGCGCCAGCCTCATCAGGTGGTGGTCGGCCACTGGCAGGATCGTCACGCCCATGAACGTATCGCCAAATGGATGCGGGTCGCGGCGGCGCTGCAGGAAAGCCGTCAGCTCAAGGTAGCCCGTTTTGGCGATAACATGCGGGAAGTGGCGGTCACCGAAGGCGATAAAGTCGGGGCGCAAATCCAGTTTGGCTACGCGGTCAGCGCCTGGGGGCTGGGAGACCTGGTCGGCGTGGTGGACGATGTCAGCCAGGGCGATGTGAATACGCTGATTGAAGAGTATGAAGCCAGCTACACCCTCAGCGAAGCGCTCAGGCTGCATGGTCCGAAACGGCAAAATCTGCTGGATGCGGCCCGTATCGAGCTCGGCCTGAAACGCTTTCTCGATCAGGGCGGCTTTAAGGCTTTCACCACCAATTTCGAAAACCTCTACGGCCTCAAGCAGCTTCCCGGCGTGGCGGTACAACGTCTGATGCAGCAGGGATACGGTTTCGGCGCCGAAGGCGACTGGAAAACCGCCGCGCTGTTGCGCGTGATGAAGGTCATGGCGCAGGGATTACCCGGCGGCACCTCCTTCATGGAGGATTACACCTACCACTTCGCTCCCGGCAACAATCTGGTGCTCGGCGCCCATATGCTGGAAGTGTGCCCCAGCATCGCCAGCGAGGAAAAACCGCTGCTGGATGCGCAATACCTCGGGATCGGCGGCAAAGCGGATCCGGTGCGATTGATCTTCTCCGCGCCGGCCGGATCGGCGCTGAACGTCAGCGTGATCGATCTGGGCGATCGTTTCCGCCTGCTGGTTAATCAGGTGGATACCGTCGCCCAGCCGCATCCCTTGCCGAAACTGCCGGTCGCCCGCGCGCTCTGGCAGGCGCAGCCATCGCTGGAAACGGCGGCCGAAGCCTGGATTCTGGCGGGCGGCGCTCACCATACCGTGTTTACCCAATCGCTCGATCTCGATTATCTGCGGCTGTACGCCGACCTGCACAACATCGAGTTGACGGTGATTGATCAGGACACCACCCTACCGGCCCTCAGGGACGGGCTGCGCTGGAACGAGTTGTACTACAAACTGTGCGGACACCGGGCGTAATACCGGCTATCCGTTAACTTGCCTATCGTGACAACGCCTGCCGGCGCCCTGATGCCGGCAGGCGGCGATTTCGGTTATTGCATTCATGTCTGTTCAGCATCCGTCGCTGTACAATCCGTCTCTGTACATCCAACCTGACAATACGTGATATTCCGAATAATAAAATAAAAATTGTCATTATTACGCGTGAATATCACCGTATTTAAATGAAACAAAAGGTTTCCATAAACACGGAAAATAATAATAACGAAGCCCAAAAATGTGACATAGATCGAGTGGGTTGCGCAAAAAACATCATAAGATGAATAAAATGTTAACCGCCATATTCCAGCTTTTTCCGCTGCTGTATTTTTCAGCGCCCTGTAATTAGTAGGATACGTTAATTAAATCAATGATAAAGCCACGATGTTCGGCATCGGTAAGAAATGAAGTAGATTTATGCTTTTTTATTACGACTGCCTATCATAAGCTGCGTTTTTGAATTCAGTACTGGACAGAATCCCCGAGGCGAATATACTGAATTCCCTTTAAACTCTATTTGATTATTTTACGCAAATGAGTGTTTACGAATATTTATTGAAATTCAGAAAAGTGAGTACATTGGAAAGTCTTGAGAAGTTGTTTGATCATTTGAATTATTCTCTGACTGACAATCACGACATTATCAATATGTATCGGGCTGCCGATCATCGCCGGGCCGAATTAGCCGCTGGCGGAAAACTGTTTGACATCGGGCAAGTGCCGAAATCCGTCTGGCACTTTGTGATTTAATGGGACAGGTGATTTGATGGCATAGGTGGTCTGAGGGGTTAGCATGGATGCGCGTGCCGCCGCCGCACGCTATTCCCACCCGCATTTTCCCGCACGTATTTTCTTACCTTTTTTCTTACCTTTATCGCGCCCGATGAGTGCGATTGCCTAATATCCCCACAGAGGGTAAGTTGCCGAATGCCGGACAATGCCCGATAATACGCCGGTTTTATTTTGTAGGCACTGTAATGAGCGAATATGTCTTGCTGTTTGTTGGCACGCTTCTGGTCAACAATTTCGTACTGGTGAAATTCCTGGGCTTATGCCCGTTCATGGGCGTGTCCAAAAAGCTGGAAGCCGCCATCGGCATGGGGTTTGCCACGACATTTGTGATGACGATAGGGTCGGTGTTCTCCTGGCTGGTCAACACCTATGTGCTGCTGCCGTTAAACCTGCTCTACCTGCGCACGCTGGCCTTTATCCTGGTTTTTGCCGTTGTGGTGCAATTCACCGAACTGGCGGTGCGGAAAACCAGCCCGGCGCTCTACCGTTTACTGGGCATCTTTCTGCCGCTGATCACCACCAACTGCGCCGTTCTCGGCGTCGCGTTGCTTAGCGTGAATCAATCGCACAACTTTCTGCAATCAACCATCTATGGTTTCAGCGCCGCCGCCGGCTTTTCGCTGGTATTAGTGCTGTTTGCCGCGCTGCGCGAACGCCTTGCCGTAGCCGATGTGCCCGCGCCGTTCCGCGGATCGTCTATCGCCCTGGTAACGGCCGGCCTGATGTCGCTGGCCTTTATGGGCTTTACCGGGCTGGTGAAACTTTGATGATCACAATCTGGATAGCCATAGCAGCGCTCAGCGCGCTGGCGCTGGTGTTCGGGTTAGTCCTGGGCTTTGCCTCGCGCCGCTTTCAAGTGGAAGAAGACCCGGTGGTTGAGCAACTGGACGCCATGCTGCCGCAAAGCCAGTGCGGCCAGTGCGGTTATCCCGGCTGCCGCCCCTACGCCGAGGCGATCGCCCTCAACAACGAACAAATCAACAAATGCGTGCCGGGCGGCGAACCGCTGATGCTGAAGCTGGCGGAGCGGCTGAATGTCGATCCGCAGCCGCTTGACGCCGAGATGCCGCAAAAACCGGAACCGCTGGTCGCCTGGGTCGACGAAAACAACTGTATCGGCTGCACCAAATGCATCCAGGCCTGCCCGGTGGACGCGATTGTCGGCACAACCCGCGCCGTCCATACCGTCATCCGCGATCTGTGTACCGGCTGCAACCTGTGCGTGCCGCCCTGCCCAACGGATTGTATCGAATTAAGACCTTTAGCCCCGACAACCGCCAGTTGGAAATGGAATCTCGACGCCATTCCGGTGCGCGTTATCCAGGCGGAAAACCGTGTGATCGAAAATCATGTTTAAGCTGTTCGCCGCCTTCAGAAAAGACAGAATCTGGGATTTTTCAGGCGGAATTCATCCCCCGGAAATGAAAACCCAATCCAGTCAGGTGCCGCTGCGGCAGGTTCCTATGCCTGACTATTTGATTATCCCGCTCAAGCAGCACCTCGGGCCGGAAGGCGACCTGTGCGTCAAAGCCGGCGATCCGGTGCTGCGGGGACAGCCGCTGACACGCGGTACCGGCCGGATGCTGCCGGTGCACGCGCCGACCTCCGGGACGGTGCACGCCATCCGCCAGCATATGAGCAATCACCCTTCCGGGCTGACCGAGCTCAGCATCATTATCATTCCCGACGGTCAGGACCGCTGGTGCGAACGCCGCTCCTTCGCCGATTACCGTCAGGCAACGCCGTCCGAACTGGTTGAGCATCTGCATCAGGCCGGTATCGCCGGGCTGGGCGGCGCCGGCTTTCCCACCGCCGCTAAACTGCAGGGCGGTCTGCGCGGCATCGACACCCTGATTATCAACGCCGCCGAATGCGAACCCTATATTACCGCCGACGATCGTCTGATGCAGGAGTGTGCGCAGGAGATCGCGCAAGGGATCGACATCCTCGACCATCTGCTGCAACCGCAACGTATCCTGCTGGGCATTGAAGACAACAAGCCGGAAGCCATCGCGGCGCTGCGTTACGCGTTGGTGGATTACCCTCGTATCCAGATGCGGGTAATCCCCACGAAATACCCATCCGGCGGCGCCAAGCAGTTAACCAAGATCCTGACCGGCAAAGAAGTGCCCTTCGGCAAGCATTCAGCGTCTATCGGCGTATTGATGCAAAACGTCGGCACCGCGTACGCCATCAAACGTTCGGTCATTAACGGCGAGCCGCTGACCGAGCGGGTCGTCACCCTGACCGGCGATGCCTTGCGCCAGCCGGGCAACGTCTGGGCGCGGTTGGGCACGCCAGTGCGTCATCTGCTGCGCCACGCCGGCTACCATGTCACCACCACTCAGCCGATGGTGGTCATGGGCGGGCCGCTGATGGGGTTCACCCTGCCTGCGCTGGACGTACCGATCATCAAGACCAGTAACTGCATTCTGGCCCCCGCCCGCGATGAGATTCAGGCGCAGGAAGAGGAACAGGCCTGCATCCGTTGCGGCAAATGCGCCGATGCCTGCCCGGCCGGGCTGCTACCGCAGCAGCTTTACTGGTTTAGCCGGGGACAAGAGCACGAGAAGGCGCGCCAGCACCATCTGTTTGACTGTATCGAATGCGGCGCCTGCGCGTACGTTTGTCCGAGCAATATCCCGCTGGTGCAGTATTACCGTCAGGAAAAAGCCGAGATTCAGGCGCTGGATCAAGAATCTCGCAAGGCGGTAGAAGCCAAAGCGCGCTTTGATGCGCGTCAGGTCCGTCTGGAGCGGGAAAAACAGGCGCGCGAGCTACGCCATAAACAGGCCGCCGCCAGCGTGGCAGCCGCCGACAAAGATGCGGTGATGGCGGCGCTGGAAAGAGTGCGTACCAAACAGGCGACGGCCGTTCAGGCCGAAATCCGCATTGAACCGGGCCAGCAGCCGGATAACAGCGCCGTGATTGCCGCCCGCGAAGCCCGCAAGGCGCAGGCGCGCGAACATCAGGCGGAAAAAGCGCTGAACACGGCGGAAGACGACGCGCCGAAAGCCGCCATCGCGGCGGCGATCGCCCGCGTCAAAGCCAGACAGGCCGAGGCGCACGCGCCATCGTCTGTTACCGAAGTCGATTCGGTTGCCGGAACCGAAGAACTCGCGGCGTTAGATCCACGCAAAGCGGCGGTTGAAGCGGCGATTGCCCGGGTTAAAGCCCGTAAGGCCGCGCAGTCTGGTACCGCAGAAGAGGTGACATTGTCACCCCATGCATCGGTATCAACCACAGTGGAAGCGCTGGAAAGCGCGCTCCCGACCACACCGGCTGACGCCGCCCCAACCGAGATCACCGACCCGCGCAAAGCCGCCGTCGCCGCTGCCATCGCCCGGGTTAAAGCCCGTAAGGCTGTGCAGTCTGGTACCGCAGAAGAGGTGACATTGTCACCCGCTGCATCGGTATCAACCACAGTGGAAGCGCTGGAAAGCGC
This sequence comes from Dickeya sp. Secpp 1600, assembly GCF_003049805.1. Taxonomy (NCBI): domain Bacteria; kingdom Pseudomonadati; phylum Pseudomonadota; class Gammaproteobacteria; order Enterobacterales; family Pectobacteriaceae; genus Dickeya; species Dickeya sp. Secpp 1600. The sequence goes on along the minus strand of NZ_CP023484.1, from coordinate 2,473,599 downwards.
GCTCCCGGCCACACCGGCTGACGCCGCCCCAACCGAGATTATCGACCCGCGTAAAGCCGCCGTCGCCGCTGCCATCGCCCGGGTTAAAGCACGCAAGGCCGCCGCATCGCAGGCGTCGCAAGAGGACTAAATGGCTTTCAGAATCGCACCCTCACCGTTTACCCATAACCGCCAGTCCACCCGCAATATGATGCGCTGGGTTCTGGCCGCCTGTGTGCCCGGCATCGCGGCGCAAGCCTGGTTTTTCGGTTACGGCAACCTGATCCAGCTGGCGCTGGCCAGCATCACCGCGCTCTTTACCGAAGCGGCGATATTGTCATTGCGAAAACGACCGGTGCTGGAAACGCTGCAGGACAGTTCCGCGCTGTTGACGGCAGTTCTGCTGGCCATCAGCCTGCCGCCGTTTACGCCCTGGTGGATGGTGGTGTTGGCCACCCTCTTCGCCATTATTATCGCCAAGCAGCTGTACGGCGGACTGGGGCAAAACCCGTTCAATCCGGCAATGATCGGCTACGTGGTGCTGCTGATTTCCTTCCCGGTGCAGATGACCAGTTGGTTGCCGCCGGACGGGCTGCAGGCATCGCCGGTCGGGTTCATGGATGCGCTGACGGCGATCTTCACCGGTCACGGAACGGCGGGTCAGACTATCCAGCAGCTGATTCAGGGGGTGGATGGCGTCAGTCAGGCCACGCCGTTGGACGCATTCAAAACCGGCTTGCGCAGCGGTCATCAACCCGAAGCGTTGCTGCATCAGCCGTTATTTGGCGGCGTGCTGGCCGGGCTGGGCTGGCAATGGATTAATCTGGCTTTTCTGGCCGGCGGCCTGTTTATGCTGTTGCTGCGGGTCATCCACTGGCAGATTCCGTTCAGTTTCCTGCTCGCGTTGTCCGTATGCGCGCTGGCGGGTTGGTACCTGCATCCGGACGTCAGCGCCCCGCCGCTGCTGCACCTGTTTTCCGGCGCGACCATGCTGGGCGCGTTCTTTATCGCCACCGACCCGGTTACCGCCTCCACCACGCCCAGAGGTCGCCTGATTTTCGGCGCGTTGATCGGCGTGCTGGTATGGACCATCCGCACCTACGGCGGTTACCCTGATGGCGTGGCTTTCGCCGTGCTGTTGGCCAACATTACCGTGCCGTTGATCGACTACTTCACTAAACCACGCGCTTATGGCCATCGCTAAGGACGGATTATGCTGCTGACCACTATGCGCCGCCATGCCACCACGCTGGCTCTGTTTGCCGCCTTTACCACCGGGTTGACCGCACTGGTTAACTCCCTGACCGAAAAAACCATTTCGCAGCAGGTTATCGCACAGCAGCGCGCGCTGCTGGACCAGGTGATCCCTGCCGATCGCTATAACAACGATCTGCTCAGCGAGTGCTATCTGGTGAGCGACCCGGCGCTGGGCTCCGCTTCGCCACACCGTGTCTACATCGCTCGTCACGACGGCACACCGGTCGCCGCCGCGCTGGAAAGCACCGCGCCTGACGGTTATTCCGGCGCGATCCATCTGCTGATTGGCGCAGACTTTCATGGTACCGTGCTGGGCACGCGGGTTACCGAACATCATGAGACACCGGGGCTGGGCGACAAGATCGATATCCGTATTTCCGACTGGATAACGCGTTTTACCGGCCAGGCCGTTACAGATTCACAAGATAGCCGCTGGGCGGTGAAAAAAGACGGCGGCCAGTTTGATCAGTTTACCGGCGCCACCATTACCCCGCGCGCGGTGGTCAATGCGGTGAAACGCGGCGCCCTGTTTTTACAAACCTTGCCGCCGCGACTGTCCACCCTGACGCCATGTGGAGATAAACCATGAACCAGACCAAAGAATTGGCCCTGCAGGGATTGTGGAAAAACAACTCGGCACTGGTGCAACTGCTGGGGCTGTGCCCGCTGCTGGCGGTGACGTCCACCGCCACCAACGCGCTCGGACTGGGGCTCGCCACCACGCTGGTGCTGACATGCACCAATATTGCCGTTTCCGCGCTGCGCCGTTGGGTGCCGGACGAAATTCGTATTCCGATTTACGTCTTGCTGATTGCCTCGGTGGTCACCATCGTGCAGATGCTGATCAACGCTTACGCCTACGGTCTGTATCAGTCGCTGGGGATTTTTATCCCGCTGATCGTCACCAACTGTATCGTGATTGGGCGCGCGGAAGCCTTCGCGTCGAAGAATACGGTGATGCTGTCGGCATTGGACGGCCTGTTCATGGGGCTGGGCGCCACCAGCGCGCTGTTTGTGCTGGGCGCGATAAGAGAGATCCTCGGCAATGGCACCTTGTTTGACGGCGCCGACCTGCTGCTGGGCAGTTGGGCTCGGGTGTTACGGGTCGAGGTCGTGCATATGGACTCGCCGTTCCTGCTGATGATTCTGCCGCCCGGCGCCTTTATCGGACTGGGAATGATGCTGGCAGCCAAATATATTATTGATGAAAAACGCAAACAGCGCCGTGCCCGTGCGGTGCGGCTGTCGCCTCTTGGCTCATCTACGCTGACGGAATAATATGAACAAAGAGAAACGGATTGCCATTCTTAGCCGCCTGCGAGAAAACAACCCGCATCCAACCACCGAACTGAAATTCAACTCGCCGTTTGAACTGCTCATTTCGGTGCTGCTGTCCGCGCAGGCCACCGACGTCAGCGTTAACAAAGCCACGGAAAAGCTCTATCCGGTGGCGAATACGCCGCAGCCGATGCTGGATTTAGGCGTGGACGGCGTGAAGTCGTATATCAAGACCATCGGGCTGTTCAACAGCAAGGCTGAAAACATCATTAAAACCTGCCGCATTTTGCTGGATAAACATCAGGGCCAGGTGCCGGAAGATCGCGCCGCGCTGGAAGCCCTGCCCGGCGTCGGGCGTAAAACCGCCAACGTGGTGCTGAACACCGCTTTTGGCTGGCCAACCATCGCGGTGGATACCCATATCTTCCGCGTTTGCAATCGTACCCGCTTTGCACCGGGCAAAACCGTCGAGCAGGTGGAAGAAAAATTGCTGAAATACGTCCCGGCGGAATTCAAGGTCGACTGTCACCACTGGCTGATCCTGCACGGCCGTTATACCTGCGTCGCCCGCAAGCCGCGCTGCGGCGCCTGCCTGATAGAGGACTTGTGCGAATATAAGGAAAAGGTCGATATCTGACCGACGACGCTGTTATTCCGTAATGACAAGGGCAGGTTTTCACCTGCCCTTGTTGCATCATGTCGCACAGTGAAATGGATTGATTATTTCACCGGCAGCGTAACGTCCTTGAACATGGCTTCGATCTCTTCATTCGAGCGCAGCGAAATCGCCGTATCCACCACATCACGTGTCAGGTGCGGCGCAAAACGATGAATAAAATCGTACATGTAGCTACGCAGGAACGTACTGCGACGAAAACCGATTTTGGTGGTGCTATAACTGAACAGGTTATCGGCGTTGATAGCCACCAGATCCGGATCGCTGGCCGGGTCCACCGCCATATTGGCGATGACGCCGACGCCCAGTCCCAGGCGGACATAGGTTTTGATCACATCGGCATCGGTCGCGGTAAACACGATGCGCGGCGTCAGTCCGGCCCGGTTGAATGCGGTATCCAGTTCGGAACGGCCGGTAAAACCGAAGGTATAGGTGACGATCGGGTAGGCTGCCAGTTCTTCAATGCTGATATCGGTTTTACCCGCCAGCGGATGGTCCGGCTTCACTACCACAGCACGGTTCCAGTGGTAGCACGGCAGCATGATCAGGTCTTCATACAAATGCAGCGCTTCGGTGGCGATGGCGAAATCCGCTGAGCCTTTGGCCACAGCTTCGGCAATCTGCATCGGCGAGCCTTGATGCATATGCAGCGAAACGCGCGGATAACGCTCGATAAACCCTTTGATCACGTCAGGCAACGCGTAACGCGCCTGAGTGTGCGTAGTGGCGACATACAGCGAGCCTTTGTCTGGATAAGTGTGCTCGCCTGCCACCGCCTTGATGGCATCGACCTTGGACAGCACCTCACGGGCGATACGAATGATTTCCTGCCCGGCAGGCGTCACCTGGGTCAAATGTTTTCCGCTGCGTGCAAAGATCTGAATACCCAGTTCATCTTCAAGCATCCGAACCTGTTTACTGATCCCCGGCTGGGAGGTGTACAACCCCTCAGCGGTCGAAGAAACGTTCAGATTGTGATTAACAACTTCAACGATATAACGAAGCTGTTGCAGTTTCATAAGTTATCCCATTCCGTAATATGTCATGCGCGGCGGCATCTGTATTGTTGACGTTATCTGCGTTGACAAGGGGGCGACAGCTCAATGCAACGGTATAGATTCTCGCCACTTAAATGCCATTTAATCATAAAAAAATATTTTATATAACCACTTTCTGTATTACTTAGACAGTACTGGTACTGGAAAACGGGTTTTTATTTCCTTTTTTGTTATCGGCTGCCGGCGGATGATATTCATGGTTGATGGATCAAAAAAGCCAGCCTATGCAGGCTGGCTTAACGTAATGTAACCGCAAACAGATGGAAAAAATGCGGTTTTAGTCAATTATCGGCGTAATTAGCGGCTGCTTTCCACCCATTTGCCGTCCACATAAAATGCTGACCATCCGGTAGCTTTGCCCTCTTTTTCAGAGGAAACATACTGCTGTTTGGTTTTGCGGCTGAACCGCACCAGCGTTTTGTTGCCTTCCGGATCGACCACCGGCGCCTCGGCCAGATAGCGTAATTTCTCTGGCAAGCGATCGCGGAAACGCACCAGTTCTTCCACCAGCGGCGCGCGGGTTTCCCGCGATTTCGGGAAGGTATTGGCCGCCAGGAACACGCCCGCTGCGCCATCGCGCAGCACAAAATAGGCGTCGGATTTCTCGCACGGCAGCTCCGGCAACGGCACCGGATCTTCTTTCGGCGGCGCCACTTCCCCGTTACGCAGAATTTTGCGGGTATTGCCGCAGCTTTCGTTGGTACAGGCCATATATTTGCCGAAACGCCCCATTTTCAGGTGCATTTCCGAACCGCACTTCTCGCATTCCACTACCGGGCCGTCATAGCCTTTGAGGCGGAACTCGCCTTGTTCGATCTCATAGCCATCGCAGGACGGGTTGTTGCCGCACACATGCAGTTTGCGCTGATTGTCGATCAGGTAGCTGTCCATCGCCGTGCCGCATTTCGGGCAGCGGCGACGGGCGCGCAGCGCATTGGTTTCCGCCTCGTCGCCTTCCAGCACATTCAACACTTCCGCTTCCGGAATCAGGTTGATGGTGGTTTTGCAGCGTTCTTTGGGCGGCAACGCGTAACCGGAACAGCCGAGGAACACCCCGGTGCTGGCGGTACGGATCCCCATTTTGCGGCCGCAAGTCGGGCAATCAATGCTGGTCAGCACCATCTGGTTCGGCTTCATGCCGCCTTCGTCCGGCTCCAGCTCGGCGGTTTCCAGCTGTTTGTTGAATTCGGCGAAGAATTCATCCAGCACCGCTTTCCACTCGGCCTGGCTGTTCGCCACCAGGTCGAGGCTATTTTCCATACGGGCGGTAAAATCGTAGTTCATCAGCTCGCGGAAGTTATCTTCCAGCCGATCGGTCACGATCTCCCCCATCTTCTCGGCGTAGAAACGGCGGTTTTCCACCCGCACATAACCACGATCCTGAATGGTGGAGATGATGGCGGCATACGTGGAAGGACGGCCGATACCGCGCTTTTCCAGCTCCTTGACCAGCGATGCTTCGCTGTAACGCGCCGGCGGTTTGGTAAAGTGCTGACTTGGCAATAGTTTTTCCAGCGACAGGGATTGCCCCACGTCGACGGCCGGCAACGTGCGGTCTTCATCGCCCTTACGCAACGCCGGCATCACCTTGGTCCAGCCGTCGAAGCGCAGAGTGCGCCCTTTGGCACGCAGTTGATAGTCGCCGGCGCTAACCACCAGCGTGGTGGAATCGTATTGGGCCGGCATCATCTGACAGGCCACAAACTGCCGCCAAATCAGCTGATACAGCTTTTGCGCATCCGCTTCCATGTCTTTGAGCTGGTCGGCCAGCACCTTCACATCGGAAGGACGAATGGCTTCGTGCGCTTCCTGCGAGTTTTCCTTGCTGGTGTAAAGGTTGGGCGCTTCCGGCAGATAGCGTTTGCCAAATTCGTCATGGATATAATCACGCGCCATCGCCAGCGCATCCTGACTCAGGTTGGTGGAGTCGGTACGCATGTAAGTGATATGGCCGGCTTCATACAACCGTTGCGCCATCATCATGGTCTTTTTCACGCCGAAGCCCAGACGGGTACTGGCGGCCTGCTGCAGAGTAGAAGTAATAAACGGCGCGCCCGGTTTGCTGCTGGTCGGTTTGTCTTCCCGCTCAGCCACTACATAGCTGGCTTTTTCCAGCAGGCTGACCGCCGCTTGCGTCTGAGCCTGATTCACCGGCCGGAACGGTTTGCCGTTGTGGTGTGTTACCTGCATCTGCAGCGCGATTTCCGGGTTCGCCAGCAAATCGGCGTGCAATTCCCAGTATTCTTCCGGCACAAACGCTTTGATTTCGCGCTCGCGCTCCACCACCAGACGTACCGCCACTGACTGTACGCGACCGGCGGACAGCCCACGGGCAATTTTTTTCCACAGCAGCGGCGATACCATGTAACCCACCACGCGGTCCATGAAACGGCGGGCCTGCTGGGCGTTGACACGGTTGATATTCAGTTCGCCCGGATTGTCGAACGCCTGGCGAATGGCGTTTTTAGTGATCTCGTTGAACACCACGCGGCTAAAACGCGTATCGTCGCCACCGATGATTTCCCGCAGGTGCCAGGCAATGGCTTCCCCTTCGCGGTCAAGGTCGGTTGCGAGATAGACGTGCTCGGCGTTCTGCGCCAGCGTTTTCAGTTCCGATACGACTTTTTCCTTGCCGGGCAGAATCTCATACTGAGCCTGCCAGCCGCGATAGGGATCCACCCCCATGCGGTTGACCAGCGCGGTTTTTTCATCTTTCTTGACTGCTTTTTTGGCTTTTTCCCCGTTGGCCTCAGCGCTTTTCTTGCTCGCCGAACCGGAGCCGCTGGTCGGCAAGTCGCGTACATGCCCCACGCTGGATTTCACCACGTAATCATTGCCAAGGTACTTATTAATCGTTTTGGCTTTTGCCGGGGACTCGACGATAACGAGAGCTTTACCCATAATATATTGTTACCTACTGAATTCTTTGAAAAAAGAAGAAATTTTCTCAGTTATTCGCTCTGGCTTTCCAGCCGGCGTAGCCTGAACCATCATGGTTGCGGGAAAATCGTTCTGTTGGTGCGTCGACGGCGCGCCGCACGCACTCACCGCGTCGCAACCCTATGATCATTCAGGATTATTCATTTACTGCACCGCCCTTTGCGGTAACCGGTTCCGTCCCGGCGCAAAGCAATTATTCCGCTTGACGATGCAAAATCCCACACTCTACCTGATAAATAACACCACGCAACCTAATTAGCATGTAAAACCCGTTTTCGCCAATCGTTACTCTCGTGTTTATCGGCAAACAGGCGACTAAAAATCAGTCAGTTTGCGATAAATTCCGTTCAGGCGGTACAATAGCGCCAGCAAAACAAGGGTTATTTGCAGGAGAACAATCCCATGTCTGGTTTTACACACATAAATGAAGAAAAAACGCCAATTGGTCGCGAGGCTCTGCTGCTGGAAGCCAACACACTGATTAAAAACCACGAAGACTACCTGCACGGCATGGTAGCCAATGCGGTAGAACAAAAGAGTGGCGTGCTGGTGTTTCGTGGCGAATACTTTCTCGACAGCGATGGATTGCCGACGCACAAGACCACGGCGGTGTTCAATATGTTCAAACACCTGGCGCACGTTTTGTCGGAAAAATACCAGTTAATCGATTAACACCGGAATCCCGCCGGGCGCTACCTGCTGATGCGGGCCGCTCCCGGCGTACCCCCTGATGCAGAGCAAGGATCACAGCGTGACTCCGCTATTGTGCACTTCGATCATTCTGATTTTCTGAACGCCCTATCCGCCACGCATGCTTCTATTTTATCTCCTCCGGTTGATATCAGGCCGCCCGCATGATGTTTGGATGGAAAACGCCGTCAGCATAGGCTCAGCATGACTTAAAATAATCAACGAAACTATTTTTTAATAAATATACTCCACTTGATTTTAAAAAATATCATTTCAAATAGATTAATTTCACAAAATAAAATCAAAACAATTAAAAACAAATTTTTCAATTTATTTACAAACCAAATATCGTTATTTATACTCGCCACCGATGCCACCCAGGCATTAATTAAAAAACATTTACGGAGAGTGTTATGAAAAAGCAATTTGGATTGCCTTTGCTATTGTCACTCGCAGCAATTTTTAGCCACGCTGGCTATTCGCAAACCATCAATACTACCGATGAAGCAGGCCCGCCGATCGAATTAGGTATGTCGGCGTTTGATTCACTGGAAAACAACAGCCCGTTGTCTGCGGCCAAAGACACGTCCCGCGCCTCCACCTCTGGCGCCTTGCGGGCCCCCGCTCCGGCGTTGTCACGGGTCGCCGTGTATGCTGTCGGTTCATCAACCTGCGGCTGGGAATACATGACGTCTGTTGGTCAGTTCTCAACTACCTGTGACCACGGCGGCGCCCAGCTCAGAGTCGTGGTGCAGGAAATTGGTTACGGCAGCAACCCCGTTGCCTGGATGAATGGCGGCGCATTGCCTCGTTCGGCTAATTATCAAAGTGACGCCATTTGTATTGTCGGGAATCAATATACCTTCCCTTGCCCGGCCGGATATACCGTTGTTGGCTGGATGCGTTATTACAATCTGGATGGGACTGATAACGGTCAGTTTAAATTCCAGGACACATCCACCAACGCGCCGAGAAATACATTATTCACACAGATCTATATTAATTAATTCGCCATCTGAACGGCCCGATTCGGGCCGTTCAATCTGAATAAAACACACATTATTAGTGTGTATATTCTGATTTAGAAATAGAAATCGCCCGCACATTGATATAAATGGAATGCGCTATTTCAAGAAACCCCAAAAAATAAAAATCCAGAGTCCGCAGCATGCATGGCTATGGATAGGAGTGACGGTAAAAATAGCGTCTTAATGAAGGAAGGGTGGGAAATAATCGTGATGGATGGGAACCTGGCGTTCAACAATCAGGGTTAGAACCTGAGAGATGGAGAGTGGCGATTACATTACAGGAACCGGTTTACCCACCTATCCGGCCGCTAATATGCGGATGGCATTGCTCAGCGCGGACAGGCGGGGGGTTAAACACTAAGGTGAATTACAACTGGGGGTTACTGCCCCGCTGCCACCAGCGCAGCATCAGGCGTTCCAGAGCATCGCCGGTGCTGCCGGTAAGGCGGTCCAATAGACGTTTGCGGCGGGTATAGCGCACGGCCAGCACTTCGTGGTTTTCCATTTCCGCGATCAGCAGATCGTCGCTGGTGCCGATAGCATCCACCAGCCCCATCGCTCTGGCCTGCGTGCCGAACCAGTGCTCGCCGGTAGCAACCGACTCAATATCCAGCGACGGGCGCATCTCGCTGACAAACTGTTTGAACAGCAGGTGCGTTTCATTCAATTCCTCGCGAAACTTCTCCCGGCCTTCTTCGGTATTTTCGCCGAACAACGTCAGGGTACGTTTGTACTGACCCGCAGTATGCAGTTCCACATCGATATCTTTGCTTTTCAGCAGCCGGTTGAAGTTGGGGATTTGCGCCACCACGCCAATCGACCCGACAATGGCGAACGGCGCCGCCACAATGCGATCCGCTACGCACGCCATCATATAGCCGCCGCTGGCCGCCACCTTGTCTACCGCCACCGTCAGGCGGATGCCGCGCTGACGAAACCGCTGCAGTTGCGAAGCCGCCAGCCCGTAGCCGTGCACCACACCGCCGGGGCTTTCCAGACGCAACAACACTTCATCTTCCGGCCGGGCCACCGCCAGCACTGCGGACACTTCTTCACGCAGCGAACTCACCTCACCGGCATCCATGCTGCCGTTAAAATCGAGCACATACAAACACGAACGAGCGGATTTCTCTTCCCCCCGTTTGGCGCGTTTCTTCTCCTGTTTGGCGGTTTCCTTTTCTTCTTTCTTCTGCTTTTTCTCCAGCAGGCTGCGCGCGGTATCGCTCATGGCGGCGGACTGCATCTCCTGCCGCATTTCGCGGTATTGTTCGCCCAGATTAATCACCTGCAGTTCGCCCTTTCGATGGCGCTTACGCTGCGTCATACCGACTGTCAGCACCACCAATGCGCCGATGGCGACGACAAGGGTGACGACTTTTGCCAGGAATAAACCATACTGAGAAAGTAATTCCACAAATACCGCCTTCATTGACCAATGTGATATATGACGTTGATTCTTCAACAACCATTACGGTTCCAGCGCGGCGCGCCGAACTTCTAACCTAACGTATGACGGACGCAATGGCGATGATCTTCATACATAAATCGTACTTTCCGCTGCTTTTTACCGCACAAACTGTGAGAAAACCGGACCTTCTGATTGAAAACACCTATTGTTTCAGGCATAAAACACCCATTATGGCTTTTTCGGAAACACCTCATCATCCCCGGATGATGACAGCCAGAGGACACCGTTTTGCATTACCAACCCAAGCATGACCTGCTGCAACACCGTATCATTCTGGTCACCGGCGCCGGTGACGGCATTGGCCGCGAAGCGGCGCTGACCTACGCGCGCCACGGTGCGAAACTGGTGTTGCTGGGGCGCACAGAGAGCAAACTGCAGGAGGTGGAACAACAGATCCTGCAGGAATGCGGCGTCCACAGTTATCTGATTCCCTGCGATATGCTGACCGCCAGCCATCATGATTTCATACAGATCGCTGGGCAGCTCGGCCAGGCGCTGCCGCGGCTGGACGGCGTATTGCATAATGCCGGTCTGCTGGGTGACGTCGTGCCGATGGAAGAACAATCCGCCACCGTCTGGCATCAGGTGATGCAAGTCAACGTTAACGCGACCTTTATGCTGACGCAGGCGCTGTTGCCGTTGTTGCTGAAATCAGCCAGCCCGTCGCTGATTTTCACCAGCTCCAGCGTCGGCCGTCAGGGGCGCGCCAACTGGGGCGCCTACTCGGTATCCAAATTCGCCACCGAAGGCATGATGCAGGTACTGGCCGAGGAATACCGCAACCGCAACCTAAGGGTCAACTGCATCAATCCGGGCGGTACCCGCACATCAATGCGTGCCGCCGCGTTTCCCGATGAAGATCCGAATAAACTCAAAACCCCGGCCGACATCATGCCGCTTTACCTGTATTTAATGGGGGATGACAGCCGTCGCAAAACCGGCATGAGTTTCGATGCCCAACCCGGCCGCAAGCCCGGCCTGGCCGAGTGATTAAGCAAAGGATACCGACGCATGAGCGACGATCGCCATCAGCAACGACAGCAACGGCTGAAGGAAAAAGTAGACGCCCGCATCGCCGCCGCCACTGACGTGCGCGGCATAGTGATGGTGTTTACCGGCAACGGCAAAGGCAAGACCACCGCAGCCTTCGGCACCGTAACCCGGGCGGTGGGCCACGGTCTGAAAGCCGGGGTGATCCAGTTCATCAAAGGCGAATGGCCAAACGGCGAGAAAAATCTGCTGCAACAGCACGGGGTGGAATTTCAGGTGATGGCGACCGGTTTTACCTGGGAAACCCAAAATCGTCAGACCGACACCGATGCGGCCAGAGGTGTCTGGCAGCATGGATTACGTATGCTGGCGGATGACTCGCTCGATCTGGTGGTGCTCGACGAGTTGACCTACATGATCAGCTACGACTATTTACCGCTGGATGACGTGATTACCGCCCTGCAACAGCGCCCGGCGCACCAGAGCGTTATCATTACCGGCCGCGGCTGCCATCGTGATGTACTGGAACTGGCGGATACGGTGACGGAAATGCGCCCTATGAAGCACGCCTTTGATGCCGGCATTCAGGCTCAGCAAGGTATTGACTGGTAGGATAAAACAGGACGACGCTGCACCAGCGGCGCAGCGTTAAACAGACGGGTTAACCGTTACGCTTCGGCGCGCTACGGCGGCCGGCGGCCGGGCGGTTACTGACGCCCACCTGGCTGTGACGTTTCACCGCACGGCGGATCTGATTGGCTTTCACCCGGCGCCGCTCACGCTCCACCGGCAATTTGCTGACCGTTTCCGGCGTCAGTTGCACCAGTTCACGCAGGTAGTTGACGTCGGTCAGGCCCATCTCCATCCAGCCGCCGCGCGGCAATCCTTTCGGCAACTGAATGTCGCCGTAGCGCACGCGAATCAGCCGGCTAACCTGCACGTCGACCGCTTCCCACAAACGACGCACTTCGCGGTTGCGGCCTTCGGTCAGGGTCACGTTGTACCACTGGTTCAACCCTTCGCCCCCCTGATAGCGGATCGAGCGGAACGCCGCCGGACCGTCTTCCAGTTGTACGCCTTTACTCAGTTGACGAATTTTGTCATCGCCCACTTCGCCGAACACGCGCACGGCATACTCACGTTCCACTTCACGGCTGGGGTGCATCAGGCGATTCGCCAGCTCGCCGTCAGTCGTGAACAGCAACAGGCCGGAGGTATTCACATCCAGACGCCCTACCGCTACCCAGCGGTATCCCTGAATTCGCGGCAGACGGTCAAATACCGTTGGCCGTCCTTCCGGGTCGCTGCGGGTACAGAGTTCCCCTTCCGGCTTGTAATACATCAGCACACGGCACACGGCTTCTTCGGTTTCGCGCACCGACACCACATGCCCGTCAATACGAATTTTGGTCGCCCGGGTAACCTCAACGCGGTCCCCCAGCGTGGCAATCTTGCCGTCAACGCTAATGCGCCCGGCTTCAATCATACTTTCAATTTCGCGGCGTGAACCGTGCCCTGCACGCGCCAGCACTTTCTGTAGCTTTTCGCTCATTGAGCAACCTCTGTGTCGCCTTCACAGGCGTCGGGGGGAATGTCATGATGACCAGAAATCGCGTTAACTCATGAAAAATAAAGAGTTAACGCATATTTTCGCGATTATACCCTGATTTGTGCCGTTTGTATGCCAAATGTTAGCGGAGATGAATACGCATTGGGAAACGCCATTACGGCGTTTCTGCGTTACAGAAATGGCGTCACATCGCCGGTGCCTTCGCGCACCACCACCGGCACGGATTCGGTCAGATCGATAACCGTAGTGGGCTGTTGCCCCAGAAAACCGCCGTGAATGACCAAATCCACCCGTTTGCCCAGTTGTTCCTGAATTTCTTCCGGATCGGACTCGGCGAAATCGTTGCCCGGCAACATCAGCGTGGTCGACATCAGCGGCTCATTCAACGCCGCCAGCAATTCCAGCGCAATCGGATTGGACGGCACGCGCATGCCGATGGTTTTGCGTTTCTCATTCATCAGGCGACGCGGCACTTCCTTAGTCGCTTTGAGAATGAAGGTGTAATTGCCGGGGGTATTATTCTTGATCAACCGGAACGCGGCGTTATCCACATAGGCGTAAGAAGATAACTCCGACAGATCGCGGCACATCAGGGTGAAATTATGGTTCTGATCCAGATCACGAATGCGGCAGATGCGCTCCATCGCCGCTTTATCCTCCAGCATGCACCCTAGCGCGTACCCTGAATCGGTGGGGTACACAATTACCCCGCTTTTGTGCAGGATTTCCACCGTCTGGTTGATCAGCCGCGGTTGCGGGTTCTGCGGGTGAATATAGAAAAACTGACTCATGCTACGTCCTCTGCCTTCTGAAAACGTACACCCCGTCAGGCGACACCGCCATAACGGGTTGAACGAATGCTGTCGTGATATCTACCGGGGTTTAATCGGCCAACGCCGGATGTTGCCAGACCGGATCCACGCCGGCGGGCAGCCACAATTTTCGTCCCAGTTCTATCCAGGCGCAGGGCTGATGAAAATCCGACCCCTGCGACCCCAGCAAATGGTAGTCCTGCGCATAACGCGCCAAATGCGAACGCTCGTCCGGCGCCTGTTGACACTGGGCTATTTCCATCGCTTCTCCGCCGCACCCGGCAAAATGCCCGATCAACCGTTTCAGCCACTTGGCGGTCAGGTCATAACGGCCGGGATGCGCCAGCACCGCGACCCCGCCCGACTGGCGGATAGCGTCCACGGCTTGCTGTATTGTACACCACTGCGGCGGCACATAACCGGTTTTCCCTTTAGCCAGGTACTTTTTGAACACCTGCGCCACCGTGGCGGCTTTCCCTAATTCCACCAGATAACGCGCGAAATGCCCGCGCGTTATCATGCCGCCTTCCGCCAGCCGGGACGCCCCCGCCAGCGCATCCGGAATCAGCGCCTTTTCCAGCCGCTGCGCAATCTGCACGGCCCGCTGCTCGCGGTACTGCACCTGCTGTTGCAGTAATGACGTCAGCGCCGGATGTCGGCAATCCAGCCCCAGCCCGACGATATGGATCTCATGGTTTTCCCACACGGTGGAAATCTCGACGCCGGAAATCAACCGCAACGGCAGCGCCTGCTGCTGAATAGCGGTCTGCGCCTCATCCAGCGCCGCGGTAGTGTCGTGATCGGTGATCGCCAGCACGCTGACGCGCATGCTCACCGCGCGCTGCACCAGCTCGGTTGGCGTCAGCAAACCGTCGGAAGCCGTGGTGTGGCTGTGCAGATCATACAGGGGAAACGTCGGTGATACCGGCAACTCGTCTGGCACGTCAGGTGTCTCTCTGTTCAGGGAATTTCAGGCGGCATGATGCCACCAACCTCGCTAAAAAGGAAAAAAGATCGGTGGGCCCGATGTGGGTTGTCGGCCAGCCATCTACAGCCGGACATCTCCCCGAAAAAATCGTGTGAAATGTTATTGACTTCCCTTTCCCGTTCCAGTTAACTAGTACACAAGTTCAAACGTAGCGATAAATGAGGACAATGGCGATGACGGTAATGACCCTAACCCTGAAAAATCATGCTGGTTGGTGGCGCTTCTCCCTGTTGCGGGCGAAGTGATGACGCATAGCCATTATCTGACATGCATATCCTGAAGCCCGCTGATTAGCGGGTTTTTTTATGGACAAAATACGAGTAGACATCATGCAAATACCACAACCTGAACTTGAGCTGCTGCGCGTCGGTGCCGAATACCGCAACGACCCCAGCGCGATGTTCCACCAGCTGTGCGGCGCCCGCCCGGCAACCCTGCTGCTGGAGTCGGCGGAAATCGACAGCAAACAGAATCTGCAAAGCCTGCTTATCGTCGACAGCGCCCTGCGTATTACCGCCCTCGGACCACAGGTGTCGATTCAGGCGCTGACCGCCAACGGCGCGTCGCTGTTGCCGCTGTTGGATAACGCACTGCCTGCTGATGTCATCGTCGATGCGCGTCCGAACAGCCGCGAACTGACCTTCCCGACCATCGATATCATGCAGGACGAAGACGCGCGTCTGCGCTCCCTGTCGGTATTTGACGCGCTGCGCCAACTGCTGGCGCTGGTGGCATGCCCGGAGCATGAGCGTGAGGCCATGTTCTTCGGCGGGCTGTTCGCCTACGATCTGGTGGCGGGTTTCGAAAGTCTGCCGCCGCTCAGCCAGCAACAACGTTGCCCGGATTACTGCTTCTACCTGGCCGAAACCCTGCTGGTGGTGGACCATCAACAACGCGCTACCCATCTGCAGGCCAGCCTGTTTACCCCTAACGCCGCGGAACGTCAGCGCCTGCAACAGCGTCTGGAGCAGTTGCAGCATCAGTTGCGCCAGCCGGCCCCGGCGTTGCCGTGCCAGACGGTGGACACCATGACGCTGGCCTGTAACCAGAGCGATGAAGATTACGGCGCCGTGGTCAGCCAGATGCAGCAGGCGATCCGCATCGGCGAAATTTTCCAGGTGGTGCCGTCCCGCCGCTTCTCGCTGCCGTGCCCGTCGCCGCTGGCCGCCTACCAGACCCTGAAAGACAACAACCCCAGTCCTTACATGTTCTACATGCAGGATCAGGATTTCACCCTGTTCGGCGCGTCGCCGGAAAGTTCGCTCAAATACGACGCCGCCAGCCGCCAGATCGAAATCTATCCCATCGCCGGCACTCGCCCGCGCGGCCGCCACGCCGACGGCTCGCTGGACCGGGATCTGGACAGCCGTATCGAGCTGGAAATGCGTACCGATCATAAAGAACTGGCCGAACACCTGATGCTGGTGGACCTGGCCCGCAACGATCTGGCGCGAATCTGCGAACCCGGCAGCCGCTATGTGGCGGACCTGACCAAAGTAGACCGCTATTCGTTCGTGATGCATCTGGTGTCCCGCGTAGTCGGCACCCTGCGCGCGGATCTGGACGTGCTGCACGCCTACCGCGCCTGCATGAACATGGGCACGTTGAGCGGCGCCCCCAAAGTACGCGCCATGCAGCTGATCGCGGAAAGCGAGAAAACCCGCCGCGGCAGTTACGGCGGCGCAGTGGGCTACTTCACCGCCCGCGGCGACCTCGACACCTGCATCGTGATCCGCTCCGCTTACGTGGAAGACGGCATCGCCACCGTGCAGGCCGGCGCCGGCGTAGTGCTGGATTCCCACCCGCAGGCTGAGGCCGATGAAACCCGTAACAAAGCCCGCGCGGTTCTGCGCGCGATTGCCAGTGCGCATCATGCCCGGGAGGTGTTCTGATGGCCGATATCCTGTTGCTCGATAATATCGACTCTTTTACCTATAACCTGGTCGACCAGCTGCGCGCCAGCGGCCATAACGTGGTGGTGTACCGCAATCAACTGCCTGCCGATGTCATTATCGACCGACTGCAGCAGATGGAAAAACCGGTGCTGATGCTCTCGCCCGGCCCCGGAACGCCGTCTGAAGCCGGCTGCATGCCGGCACTGCTGCAACGCCTAAGCGGTCAGTTGCCGATCATCGGCATCTGTCTGGGCCATCAGGCTATCGTTGAAGCCTACGGCGGTCATGTCGGTCAGGCCGGTGAAATTCTGCATGGCAAAGCCTCCAGCATTGAGCACGACGGTCAGGCGATGTTCAGCGGCTTGCCCAACCCGCTGCCGGTGGCGCGTTACCACTCGCTGGTTGGCAGCGACATCCCGGCCGAACTGGTGATTAACGCCAGTTTTAACGGCATGGTGATGGCGGTGCGCCATGACGAGCATCGCGTTTGCGGTTTCCAGTTCCACCCGGAATCCATCCTCACCACTCACGGCGCACGTCTGCTGAACCAGACGCTGGACTGGGCACTGGCCTGATTTGACGGAGACACCACTGATGCAACCGATTCTTGAAAAACTGTACCGCGCCGACATCCTGAGTCAGGCAGAAAGCCAGCAGTTGTTTGCCGCCATCATTCAGGGCGAACTGGATCCGACGCAACTGGCGGCGGCGCTGATCAGCATGAAGGTACGCGGCGAGCACCCGGATGAAATCGCCGGGGCCGCCACCGCGCTGCTGGCCGACGCCAAGCCGTTCCCGCGCCCGGACTACCTGTTCGCGGACATCGTCGGCACCGGCGGCGACGGCACCAACAGCATCAACATCTCCACCGCCAGCGCGTTTGTGGCCGCCGCCTGTGGACTAAAGGTCGCCAAGCACGGCAACCGCAGCGTCTCCAGCCGTTCCGGCTCGTCGGATTTGCTGTCGGCGTTCGGCATCAAGCTCGATATGTCGGCTGAGGTATCACGTCAGGCGCTGGACGATCTGGGGGTATGCTTTCTGTTTGCGCCGCAATACCACACCGGTTTCCGTCACGCGATGCCGGTGCGCCAGCAGTTGAAAACCCGTACCGTGTTCAACGTGCTGGGGCCGCTGATCAACCCGGCCCGCCCGCCGTTGGCGCTGATCGGTGTCTACCGGCCGGAACTGGTACGGCCAATCGCCGAAACCCTGAAAGTGCTGGGATACCAGCGCGCGGCCGTGGTGCACGGCGGCGGTATGGATGAAGTCGCCATCCATGCGCCGACACAGGTTGCCGAACTGCGTGACGGTCAGGTGGAAACCTACCAGCTGACGCCTCATGATTTCGGGCTGGACTCCTTCGCACTGGATGATTTGCTGGGCGGCACGCCGGAAGAAAACCGTGATATTCTGGCTCGATTGCTTCAGGGTAAGGGCCAACCGGCGCACGGCGCGGCTGTCGCGTCCAATGTGGCGCTGTTGCTGAAATTGTTCGGACAGGAAGATCTGCGGCAGAATGCCCGACAGGCGCTGGACGTGATTCACAGCGGTCAGGCTTACCAGCGCGTGCTGGAACTGGCAGCCAGAGGATGATGAAGAAAATGCAGGAAACCGTATTAACCAAAATTGTGCGCGACAAAGCGCAGTGGATCGCCGAACGGCAGCAACGACAGCCGCTCGACAGCTTTCAGTCACAGGTAACACCCAGTTCGCGCCACTTCTATCAGTCGCTGAAACAGGCCAATCCGGCGTTTATTCTGGAGTGCAAAAAAGCCTCGCCCTCCAAGGGGTTGATTCGCGCCGATTTCGACCCGGTCGCAATTGCGCGAGTTTATCAGGATTACGCGTCCGCCATTTCGGTACTGACCGACGAGAAGTATTTCCAGGGCGATTTTGCTTTTCTGACCCAGGTCAGCGCGGCGGTTGCTCAGCCGGTGCTGTGCAAGGACTTCATTATCGACCCGTACCAGATCTATCTGGCCCGTTACTATCAGGCCGACGCGATTCTGCTGATGCTGTCGGTACTGGATGATGAACAGTATCGCCGGCTGGCGCAGGTAGCGCACAGCCTGAATATGGGCATCCTAACGGAAGTCAGCAACGAAGCCGAACTGGAACGCGCTATCGCGCTGGAAGCGCGCGTGGTCGGCATCAACAACCGCGACCTGCGCGACCTCTCTATCGACCTTAACCGTACCCGCACGCTGGCGCCGCGTCTGCCTGCCGGCGTGACGGTAATCAGCGAATCCGGCATCAGCCGTCATGCCCATATTCAGGAACTGAGCCAGTACGCCAATGGTTTTCTGATCGGCAGTTCGCTAATGGAAGAAGACGACCTGACGCTGGCGGTACGCCGGGTCATCCTCGGGGAAAACAAAGTGTGCGGGTTGACCCGGCCCGACGATGCCGCCGCGGCCTTTCAGGCGGGCGCGGTGTACGGCGGGTTGATTTTTGTCGCCAGTTCCCCGCGCTGCGTGACACCGTCACAGGCACGTGCCGTGATGGCGGGCGCGCCTTTGCGTTATGTCGGGGTATTCCGTAACGCGCCGCTGGCCGACATCGTGACAACCGCAGCGTCGCTCCAGCTGATGGCCGTACAGTTACACGGCAGCGAAGACGAAACCGCCATCGCCGCCTTACGTGAACAACTGCCCGCTGCCTGCCAGATCTGGAAAGCGCAAAGCGTCGGCGACACACTGCCCCCGCTGGCGCTGGCGCAGGTTGACCGGGTGCTGCTCGACAACGGTCAGGGCGGCAGCGGTCAGTCGTTCGACTGGTCATTGCTGCAGGGTCAATCGCTGCAGCAGGTGCTGCTGGCCGGCGGACTCGGCCCGGACAACGTGGCGCAGGCCGCGACACTCGGCGCCGCCGGGCTGGATTTCAACTCTGGCGTAGAGTCGCAACCCGGCATCAAAGATCCGCAGAAAATCGCGGCGGTATTCCGGACGCTGCGTACGGCGCAACCCCGCCGTACCTCTCATGAATAACAAGATACAGGCTGATTATGACGTTACTTAATCCTTATTTTGGTGAATTTGGTGGTCAGTACGTACCACAGATCCTGATGCCGGCTCTGCGCCAGTTGGAAGAGGCATTTGTCAGCGCGCAGCGTGACCCGGCGTTCCAGGCTGAGTTCAGCGACCTGCTGAAGAACTACGCCGGGCGGCCGACAGCGCTGACCCTGTGTAAAAACCTGACCGCAGGCACCCGAACCAAACTCTATCTGAAACGCGAAGACCTGCTGCACGGCGGCGCGCACAAGACCAATCAGGTACTGGGGCAAGCGCTGCTGGCGAAGCGTATGGGTAAAACCGAAATCATCGCCGAAACCGGCGCCGGCCAACATGGCGTCGCCACCGCGCTAGCCTGCGCCCTGCTGGGGTTGAAATGCCGCGTCTACATGGGCGCCAAGGACGTAGAGCGCCAGTCGCCGAACGTGTTCCGTATGCGATTGATGGGCGCAGAAGTCATTCCGGTGCACAGCGGCTCCGCCACCCTGAAAGACGCCTGCAACGAAGCGCTACGCGACTGGTCCGGCAGCTATGAGACCGCTCATTACCTGCTGGGGACTGCCGCCGGCCCACACCCTTACCCCACCATCGTGCGGGAATTTCAGCGCATGATCGGGGAAGAAACCAAAGCCCAGGTGAAAGAAAAAGAAGGTCGTCTGCCGGATGCGGTGCTGGCCTGCGTCGGCGGCGGTTCCAACGCCATCGGCATGTTTGCTGATTTCATTGACGAGCCGTCCGTGCGTTTGATCGGCGTGGAACCGGCAGGTCTGGGTATCGAAACCGGGCAGCACGGCGCACCGCTGAAACATGGCCGCGTCGGTATCTACTTCGGTATGAAATCACCGATGATGCAGACCGAAGACGGTCAAATCGAAGAGTCGTACTCTATTTCGGCCGGTCTGGACTTCCCCTCCGTCGGGCCGCAGCACGCACACCTGAACAGCATCGGGCGGGCGGATTATGTGTCGATCACCGACGATGAAGCGTTGAACGCATTCCGGGAATTGTCGCGTCACGAAGGGATTATCCCGGCGCTGGAATCCTCCCATGCGCTGGCCCACGCGCTGAAAATGATCAAAGCGGAACCGGAAAAAGAGCAAATTCTGGTGGTCAACCTGTCCGGCCGTGGCGATAAAGACATTTTTACGGTTCACGACATTCTGAAATCCCGGGGAGAGATTTGATGGAACGCTACCACGCTTTGTTTAAACGACTGTCGGAAAAACAGGAAGGGGCGTTTGTGCCGTTTGTTACGCTGGGCGACCCTTCCCCCGAGCTTTCGCTGCGCATTATCGATACGCTGGTGGCCGCGGGTGCGGACGCGCTGGAATTGGGGATCCCGTTCTCCGATCCGCTGGCGGATGGCCCGACCATTCAGAACGCCACGCTGCGCGCGTTCGCCGCCGGCGTGACCCCGGCCCACTGTTTTGAAATGCTGGCGACCATCCGCCAGAAATACCCTGACCTGCCGATCGGCTTGCTGATGTACGCCAACCTGGTGTTCAGCAATGGTATCGACGCTTTTTATCAGCGTTGCGCCGAAACCGGCGTTGACTCGGTGTTGGTAGCCGACGTACCGCTGGAAGAATCCGCGCCGTTTCGCACTGCGGCAATGAAGCATGGCGTCGCGCCAATCTTCATCTGCCCGCCGAATGCGGATGACGACCTGCTGCGTGAAGTGTCATCCTTCGGCCGCGGCTATACTTACCTGCTCTCCCGGGCCGGCGTAACTGGCGCAGAAACCCGCGCCCAACTGCCGCTGCACCATCTGCTGGAAAAACTGCAGGAATACCATGCGGCTCCGCCGCTGCTGGGTTTTGGCATTTCCGAACCGGCTCAGGTGCAAAAAGCGCTGGAATCCGGTGCCGCCGGCGCCATCTCTGGTTCCGCGATTGTCAAAATCATCGAGCAATACCATTCCCAGCCGGATGAAATGCTCGCAAAACTGACCGATTTTGTCCGCGGCATGAAAGCCGCCACCCGCGCACGTTAATCCCGCCAGACCTTCCCGCCATAGCCTGTTTTCCCGGCTATGGCGTTTTATTGTTCTTATTCTTATCAAATATTCCTGCCCATCACCGCAGAGGCTCGTGGATAGCCCCGGCACATTTACGCTATGCGCGTGGCTCAGCGTACAACATGACAATCTGGCGTCACGTCACAAAATGACAAACATACTCATAATTATGAATTTATTAAGAAGAAGTAAAAAAAGTTAAAAGCGCCAAAAACCAGAAACAAAAAACACAGAGTCAATAAGTTAAATGGTTTCCAAATATTAATCTTGTAAAAATAGATATCAAATAAATTCAAAAAATGAAATATTGTATTTGGTTTTATTGAAACGCCTTTTTATTTCTGTAGACATAGATTCATTGCTATGTAAATAGACGCCCATCACACAAATAAAATGGCTTTTCATTTTTTTGAGTTTGCCGTTCCGGATCACACATTTGTAAGCAGAGATAAATAAAAATCGGTTCCGTGCTGCGCTATGTCCGCAGCACAACACTAATAAGAATGATCTCTGAGAGGGTTATAGCGATGAAATTTAAAATTCTGACAGTGATGGTTGCATCTTTGGTAAGTATGAGCTCAATGGCGGTCACATTCGATTACCGCCATGAAATGCAGGACACCAAAAGTGCCGATCACAAAGATCGACTGCTGATTTCACACCGTTTTGAGAATGGGTTCGGTTTGTCTTCTGAAGTGAAATGGAAACAATCCAGCAATGACTCCACGCCAAACAAACCTTATAACGAGCAAGTAAGTAATGGCACCGAAGTTACTGCCAGCTATCAGTACAAATTCAATAAAATGTTTAATGCCGAGGCCGGTTTCAACCTGGTTTCCGACAATACGGGCAACACCTATCGTCCTTATATCAAAGGCGGCGTAAACTTTACCGATAGCCTTTACTATACCCTGCGTTATCGTCCTTTCTACCAGCGTTTCAGCAGCAGCATCAATACCCCGACCCCTGCTGATAACACCAATATGAAGGGTTATACCATCACCAGCGTGCTGGGATACAAATTCCTGGACAACTTCACCGTTGAATACGAACTGGAATACAATAAAAACACCAAAGCGGGTGCCGCAGGCTATCGCTTCGACAATGATAGCGACAACTTTACGCATGACGTGAAGCTGGCCTATAAAATCGACAAAAACTGGACCCCGTATGTTCAGGTCGCCAACGTTGAAGGCTCTAAAGTTACTGACGAACGTCAGACCCGTTACCGCGTCGGTGTTCAGTACAACTTCTAATACCGCCCCGGTTATCACCTGACGTAAAAAAGGCGGAACTCCGGTTCCGCCTTCTCTTTTTGTTTTCTACTTCGCTTATCAGAATTTATAACCGAAGCCAAACATAAATACCCAGGGATCCAGACGAGTTTTGATACTCTGATCCTGGCCGGCTGCCTTGAATTTCACGGTGGTGTCGATATCCATCCACCATACCGACATATTCAACAGCCAGTTTTTATTCAGGTTGTAATCCAGACCGGCCTGCGCGGCAACGCCCCAGGAGTTTTTCAGGCTCAGGTCGCTCAACCCGGCGTCTTTACCCGTCTGGTTAAATTTCTCGTCAAAGAACATGGTGTAGTTCAGACCGACACCCAGATAAGGGCGCAGCTTGTCCGTACTCTGCCCAAAATAATACTGCGCCATCAGCGTCGGCGGCAGGTGTTTAACTTCGGCGATCGGCCCAACATTGCCTACGCCGACCTTGTGCTGGAACGGCGTCGCAGCCAGCAGTTCCACGCCGATATTATCCGTCACCATGTAGCCAAGGGTCAGTCCCAGTTGGGTATTGTTATCCACGTTGAATGAACCCAACCCCAACACATTGTCCGAGCTTTCAACCGGGCGTACCGTCGCCGTTCCAGTACGAACAATCACATCGCCAGCCTGATGAGCTTGCGCCAATGCCGGCATCAACGCGGCAGCCATCATCAATAAAGAAACCTTCTTCATTATCCACTCCATTTGTAAGGTTAATATCCGGGCGAACTATACCCACTAAGGGGTATTTTTGTTTGAAGCCAGATCACATCCTGGCAGGATTTTTGCGACATTATGTCATCAATCAAAACACCCCAAGTCTCTAAAAAACAAAGAATTGATCCAAATCAAAAAGCACAGAAAAGACCAATTTTGCATCAGTACAAAAAAGGAGCTGCGCGACCCGGTATTCGGGCGTAAATTCTTCTGTTCACCTGAGATTCAACACGATTGAGGCCGGTGGATAATCAACCATGAGCGATAACGTCAACCCTTGTATGGAATGCGGTGCTTGCTGCGGTTACTTTCGAGTGTCTTTTTATTGGTCGGAAGCTGATGACGGCGGCGGAAGCGTTCCCGCCTCGCTGACGGAACCGGTAACGCCATTTCTGCGCTGTATGGCCGGCACCAACAGCAAACCGATTCGCTGTTGCGCACTGGAAGGCGAAATCGGTGAGTCGGTCAGTTGCCGTATCTATGCCCAACGGCCCACGCCTTGCCATGAATTTGCGCCATCGGGAGAAAATGGTCAGCGCAATGACGCCTGCGATCGGGCTCGCGCGGCCTATGGCCTGCCGCCGCTGGTTCCAGCCAGATTGCCGCTGCCGTGTGCATGAATCAGAATAAAAAGCAGAACGTCACGCCGGGGTGCCACGAAACAGCTGAACGGGTTACAATAGCCGGATAATATTTTTTGCTAAAAGCCCTATTGCTAACCTTTGCCAAGGAGTTTTCATGCCTATCACGGCCAGCAGATTATACCGTGACACCTTGAATTTTACGCGTAACCAGTTTTTCAGCATCCTGATGCTGGCGCTGCTGACGTCCTTGATCACCGTCGTCCTCGGGCACGTCTTTACGCCCGGCAACGATCAGCTGCAACTACTCAGCAACAGTAATGTAGATCTGTCCTCCATCGAGCAGCCTGGTATCAGCGATATCATCCAACAGCTTTCCCCCGAGCAACAAATGGTGCTGCTGAAAGCCTCTGCCGCCGGCACGTTTGCCACGCTGGTAGGCAACGCGCTGCTGACCGGCGGCATCCTGATGCTGATCCAACTGGTGTCGGCGGGTCATAAAATCAGCGCCCTGCGCGCCATTGGCGCCTCGGCGCCGCTGTTACCTCGCCTGTTTTTGCTGATACTGGTTTGCACCCTGTTGATTCAGTTAGGCATGTTATTGGTCGTGGTCCCGGGGATTTTGTTATCCATCGCCTTTAGCCTGTCACCCGTGATCGCCGTTACCGAAAAGCGCGGGATCGTTGCCTCCATGCGTGCCAGCAGCAAGCTGGCGTTCGCCCATTTCCGCCAGACTGCGCCGGCCGTAATACTGTGGCTGCTGGCCAAAGTCGCGCTGTTGTTGTTGCTGACCCGGTTACCGATGGTATCGCCTACCGCCATGGCCGTGATTCTGAACGGCATCAGCAACGTGCTTTCCGCCATGCTGCTGGTCTATGTATTCCGCCTTTACATGCTGGTGCGCGGCTAAATTCACACCGCTTATTCCGGAGCAGCGACAGCGCTGCTCCGCTATCGTCGCCCGCCATAACGTAATTTTCTGCAAATTGTTACGATAAATCGGGAATCGCGCTGCGCAAACGGCGATAATAATTCAGAAATAGATTGGCCCTTTTGATACATGCGGACCACCACCCCACACGGGTAAGTGACGGATTAACATAATGAAGCAACTGATTGATTTTATTCCTCTTATTGTTTTCTTTGTTTGTTATAAACTGTATGACATCTATGTCGCCTCCGGAGCATTGATTGCTGCAACGGCGGCGACGTTACTGTTGAGTTGGTTTATTTACCGCAAAATCGAAAAGATGATGCTGCTGACGTTCCTGATGGTTGCCGTATTCGGCACCCTGACGCTGGTATTCCACAATGACCAGTTCATCAAATGGAAAGTAACCATTATTTATACGCTGTTCGCCATTGCCTTGCTGTTCAGCCAGTTTGTGATGAAGAAAACCCTGATTCAGCGCATGCTGGGTAAAGAACTGGCGTTACCGGAAATGGTATGGGCAAAACTGAATATTTCATGGGCGGTATTTTTCCTGCTGTGCGGCCTGGCTAATATTTATATTGCATTCTGGCTGCCGCAAAGCGTTTGGGTTGACTTTAAAGTATTTGGCCTCACCGGCCTGACTCTGGTATTTACATTGCTGTGCGGCGTTTACATTTATCGTCATCTGCCGGCTGAGCCGGAAAAGACGGAAAACGAAAGCGACAAATGATCGCCCGACACAGACTGACATTGACTACTCACAAGCGGATTCGTTGACCCTATGAGCAAACAAGACGCATTACCTCACGGCGAACTGGTGCTGCGCACGCTGGCCATGCCGGCGGACACCAATGCCAACGGCGATATTTTTGGCGGCTGGCTGATGTCGCAGATGGATATCGGCGGCGCTATCCAGGCAAAAGAGATTGCAGAAGGTCGCGTCGTCACCGTTCGGGTTGACGGCATGACGTTCCTAAAACCTGTCGCCGTCGGCGATGTGGTGTGCTGCTATGCCCGCTGCGTCCGTACCGGTCGCAGCTCGATGACTATTAATGTGGAAGTGTGGGTGAAAAAGGTTTCGACCGACCCTATCGGCCAACGCTACCGCGCCACCGAAGCGCTGTTTACCTACGTTGCCGTGGACGAAGACGGTCGACCGCGCGAATTGCCGGAAGGGAAAAGCCATTTCGAGCCTGAGCAATAATGACAAATGATTAAGGCACCGCTAGCGGTGCCTTAATTTTTTCAACGTCAATCGGGCTGCGACTTACTCCATCGCGGCGCCGCCATTGATTCTAAAGATGATCGTCACCACCAGGTCTTTCCCCGGTTTGCTCTCTTCATAACGCCATTTACGCATCGCCTGCTTGATATCTCGCTCAAACATGTTCTTAGGCTCCGCCGACAGTACACGGACGTTATCCACCCGTCCCGATTCATCGACGTCAAACTGCACCTTAACCCGGCCTTCGATACGCAAGGCGAACGCCCGAGCCGGATATTCCGGCTGAGCCCGGCTCAACGGTCTTGGCCCCGAGGGCTGAGCGCTGGCGACCGGAGCCTGGCTGACCGGCGCCGTATTACGGCTGACTGTCTGGCTGGCCGACGGCGTCGCCGTCGGCTGCGGCGCGGTTTCACGCGGCGTTTCCTTCGGCTGTTCCACTTTTTTTACCGGTTTAGGTTTCGGCTTAGGTTTGGGCTGGGGCTTCGGCTCCGGCAACGGAACTGGAACCGGTTTTGGCAGCGGCGGCGGTTCTGGCTGAACTTCCGGCTCCGGCGTCGGTTCCGGCACCTTTTCCGGTTCTGGCTGAGGCGCAGCCGATGGGGCTGGCGCAGCTTCCTCCGGCGCGGTATTGACCATCACGACCTGGATCGGCTGCGGCGTCGACGGCAGCTTGACTGATGTATTAAATGAAGCAAACAGCAACCCGGCAATCAGTGAACCATGAAAACCCACGGAAATCAGCATCGGCCATGAATATCGGCGGGTCAGGAAAAATGTTTTCTGCGGCATAGTTATATGATGTCCTCTCACTGCGCAAGTTTAAATGCAAATGACAATCATATTCAATAGAAGCCGATCAATTCCCGCATGGGACGGCTCAATCCGCATCGGTTTTCATGCCGCAAAACCGGACGGACGGTAACAGGGATTGTCCTACCGGTATCATCGCGTATGATGGCGGTTCCGTCCCACAATGGTCTGACAGACCGAGGTTTACCATGCTGTATGTGATTTATGCCACCGATGTGCCCGGCTCACTGGAAAAACGTCTGGCCGCTCGCCCCGCTCATATCGCCCGCCTGCAAACACTGCGGGATCAGGGGCGTTTGTTGACCGCGGGCGCGCTGCCGGCTATCGACAGTGAAGACCCAGGCACCGCCGGATTTACCGGTTCAACGGTGATTGCCGAATTCCCGTCGCTGGAAGACGCCCGCCATTGGGCAGACGAAGATCCCTATGTCGCCGCCGGCGTCTACGAGTCTGTCAGCGTCAAGCCCTTCAGAAAAGCATTTTAATCCAAATTTGACGGAGGTCATGGCATTTTCACCAAATGACGCCTCCGTTTTCCTCTTAAATATCTGAAATATTTTAGTCATTTAATGATGTTATGTTGGCGGCAATTTATCTTTAGAGAGTAGATTGTCATGTCAACATCCGCCCCGTCACGCTCCGGTTTTCTGGGCAGAGTGCGTCAATACCGCCTGAGTTTTCTTTCCGGTTTGCTGCTAATCATTGGGTTATTTTCCTTACTACAGCTGTTGTCCGTAGGGATGATATCGAAAACCATGACTGAAGTACGTCAGGACAGCGCCGCCAACGAAGCCCTGCGCCAACAACAGGCACTGATGGATCAGGCTCGCATGGAAGTGATGAACGCCAGCGATAAGCTCAATCGTGCCGGCATTTACCTGATGTTTGACAAAGAAACCGGCTCGGTCGGCAGTTGGAACAGCCTGATGACCGAAGCGGAAGAGTCGTTAACCCACGCGCAGGCGTATTATCAAAAGCTAGAGCGCTTTTCTGGCGCCACCCGCAATGACGACGCCTTCACCGAGCTAAAAAGCAGTTATCAGCAGCTCTATAACGGGCTGCTCGAACTGGCGCAAGGCATCAAAAAAACCAACGAAATCGATATTTTCTTTGCCGTCCCCATCCAGGCTTACCAGACCCTGTTTACCCAAAAATACGCCCGGTACCTGCAGGAAAACGATGCCCGTCAAAAGCAACATGCTCAGCAGCTGTTGGATAATCTTGATGCCGCCCACACCCTGTTTATCGTCATTCTGGGATTGTTGCTGACGATTTCGCTGGTCGTCTGGATTGGCGTGAACAAAGTGATCGTTCATCCGCTTAAGCGCATCACCGACCACCTGCGGCTGATCGCAGCCGGCGATCTATCGCATGACATCGGCATAGAAAAACGTGCAACCCGTGAAATCGCGCTGCTAAACAGCAGCGTGGTGCAGATGCAGAGCGGTCTGGTGGACCTGATAAGTCAGGTTCGTCAGGGGATGGAAACCATGATGCAACAGGTCAGCCATGTCACTACCGACAACCGTTTGCTGTCTGAACAGGCCAATCGACAGTCCGCAGAGTTGAAAGTCACCACCGAGCACATCATCCAGATCAGTCAGCACCTGGAGCAGAACGCCCAGTACACCGAGCAAGCCAGTCATCACGCACAAGAAACCAGTCACATCGCCGAACAGGGCGAAACCATGATGAGCGACGTCAGAGACGCGATGCAGGACATTTCCGGCCGCAGCAAGGAAATGACGGAAGTCATTTCCTTGATTGAAAACGTGGCGTTTCAGACGCATATCCTGTCGCTCAATGCCGCAATTGAAGCGGCCCGGGCCGGCGAGATGGGTAAAGGTTTCTCGGTTGTCGCCCGCGAGGTGGGCGCGCTGGCTTCACAAAGCAGTCAGTCGGCCCAAAACATCAATGCGTTGATTCATGAATCGGACAGCAGCGTCGCTACCGGCGCCAGACTGGTCGGTCACCTCAACGATAGCCTGCAGGAAATCATTCAGGCGGCCAAAGGCACCAGCACATTCCTGAGTGAAATCACCGATATTTCGCAACAACAGAATCAAAGCATCCATGAAGTGACCAACCGCATCAGTTCACTCAACGATACGGTGAAACAGAATGCCCTGCAGGTGGACGCCTCTGCCCGCACCTGCCTTCAGTTGCTTGAGCAGACCGAGCAGCTCAATCTGTCGGTATCCCTGTTCCAGTTGCCCGGCACGGCGGCAGCGGCCGAATCTGACGCGCCTCGCGCTACGCCGGCTCCGGTCGCTAATGGCTATGTTGCCCTACCGCAACACTCGCCAGCCCTGTAATCCTCTCTTTCAGATAATAAAAAAAGCCCAACGCTCTGACGAGCGTTGGGCCTGACACGGACTACCTGATGGTTACCACTCGTAAGCCACCGCATACAATAACGCGCGACGTTGCTGCTTCTGGAGCAGGTAGCGCACGTGGTGGATATGCCGGTAACCGCGTGACTGGGCCTCAAGCCAGCGGCTGCGACGGCGCTGCACCTGACGTTGCATACGCCAACGGCTGACTTCATTCCGGCTGCGTTTCATGGCTCGACTCTTGTTTCATGGCACAACTCTGTAATAAGCGTGATGGGACCGGGTTATTATATCCCTCTGATATCCTCCGCCAAGCGATACGACAGGATTTTCCCGAATCCGCACGCTTGCCCTTCATGCGCTATAGTATTCAGAGTAAAGGACTTTCCCCTTTGGGGAACTATGCATACACTTGAACTCGTAAACATTTCGCAGCAGAGAACCGTGCATTGTTACTATGACAGCATTTTATACTGTACTGAGCGGATTACTGGTTTTCAGCTATTGGCTGCTCGTTGCCAGCATTACGCTGCGTATTCTGATGAAAAGACGCGCGGTTCCTTCCGCTATGGCCTGGCTGTTGGTGATTTATATTCTGCCGCTGGTCGGGATCGTCGCTTATCTGTTATTCGGCGAATTGCATCTGGGGAAACGCCGTGCGGAACGCGCCCGGCAAATGTGGCCGGTTACCGCGCAGTGGCTTCGTGAACTAAAAGAATATCGCCGCATTTTCGCCACTGAAAATAGTGAAGTGGCGCGATCGTTGTTTCAGCTCTGCGAGCGTCGTCAGGGCATTGGCGGCATCAAGGGTAATCAGTTGCAGTTGTTGACCTCATTCGACGACACCATCAGGACGTTGATTCGCGACATTGAACTGGCCCGCAATAACATCGAGATGGTGTTCTATATCTGGCAGGCCGGCGGATTGGTGGATCAGGTGATGACCGCCCTGCTGGCGGCGTCGCGACGCGGGGTCAAATGCCGCATCCTGCTGGATTCGGCAGGCAGCGTGCAGTTTTTTCACAGCACCTACCCGGAGGTCATGCGCGCCGCCGGCATCACGGTGGTGGATGCGCTACAGGTCAACCTGCTGCGCGCATTCCTGCGCCGGATGGACTTACGCCAGCACCGTAAGGTGATCCTAATTGATAACCGCATCGCCTACACCGGCAGCATGAACATGGTGGATCCGCGTTATTTCAAGCAGGACTCCGGCGTCGGCCAGTGGGTGGACCTGATGGTGCGCATCGAAGGCCCGGTGACCACCACGATGGGCGTTATCTATAGCCTCGACTGGGAAATGGAAACCGGTCAGCGCCTGCCGCCGCCGCCGCCCGACGTGAATATCATGCCGTTTGAGCAAGAGCGCGGCCATACGGTGCAGGTCATCGCCTCCGGTCCCGGCTACCCCGAGGATATGATCCATCAGGCGCTGCTGACCGCCGTTTACTCTGCTCGTCATCAGTTGATCATGACCACGCCCTATTTTGTGCCCAGCGACGACCTGCAACACGCCATCTGCACCGCCGCACAGCGCGGCGTAGAGGTCAGCGTCATCGTACCTTACAAAAACGATTCCGTGATGGTTGGCTGGGCCTGCAAAGCTTTTTTCACCGAATTACTGGCGGCGGGCGTTAAAATTTATCAGTTCGAAGGCGGGTTGCTGCACACCAAAAGCGTGCTGGTAGACGGCCAGCTCAGTCTGGTGGGGACGGTCAATCTGGATATGCGCAGCCTGTGGCTGAACTTCGAAATCACCCTGGTGATTGACGACGACGGGTTTGGCAGCGATCTGGCCTGCGTGCAGGAGGATTACATGTCCCGCTCTCGCCTGCTGAACACTAAAGAATGGCTAAAACGCCCCTACTGGCAGCGTATCGTCGAGCGGCTGTTTTACTTTTTCAGTCCACTGCTGTAATCACACCGCCCTTCATGCTCTAATACCTCCATCACGTTTTAACAGGAATGTTGTATGGATTTAAATAACCGCCTGACAGAAGATGAAACGCTGGAACAGGCCTACGATATCTTTCTGGAACTGGCGCCGGATAACCTGGACCCGGCAGATATCCTGCTGTTCAACCTGCAGTTCGAAGAGCGTGGCGGTGCGGAGCTGTTTGATCCGGCGGAAGACTGGCAGGAACACGTGGATTTCGACCTGAATCCGGACTTTTTCGCCGAAGTGGTTATTGGTCTGGCCGAGCAGGAAGGTGAGGAAATCAATGATATTTTCGCCCGCATTCTGATCTGCCGCGAAAAGGACCACAAACTGTGCCACATTCTGTGGAAAGAGTAACCGCCGCGATCGCAGCCTAATCGGCCATCATCAGCGATCAGCGACGAACAGCAAAACGCCCCTGACGGGGCGTTTTGTTTATTACCGGGTATTGCTTACACGAGCAGCGCCGGATTACGACAGCGGATCCACCTTCAGGCAGGATACCGCATGACGGAAGCTGCCTTCGAGCACCGGCCGGGTTTTGGTGCATTCCGGCCCGACAACCGGGCAACGGGTGCAGAACACACAGCCGGTAGGCGGATTAATCGGTGACGGCAGGTCGCCTTCCAGCAGTTGAATCTGCTTGTTGCGCTCCTTGTCCGGGTCAGGAATCGGCACCGCCGACATCAGGGCGCGGGTATAAGGATGCTGCGGATTGTGGTACAGCTCGTCGTAGGTTCCCAGCTCCACCGCATGACCCAGATACATCACCAGCACGCGGTCGGAGATGTGTTTGACCACCGACAAATCGTGGGCGATAAAGATCAGCGACAGCCCCATTTCCCGCTGTAACTGTTGCAGCAGGTTTACCACCTGAGCCTGAATCGACACGTCCAGCGCGGAAACCGGTTCGTCACAGATGATCAGTTTCGGTTCCAGAATCAGCGCGCGGGCAATACCGATACGCTGACACTGGCCACCGGAAAACTCGTGCGGGTAGCGGTTGATCAGGTTCGGCAGCAGGCCAACCTTCATCATCATCGCTTTGACGCGGTCTTTCACTTCCTGACGCGGCATCTCCGGGTGATAGGTGCGCAGCGGTTCGGCGATAATTTCGCCGATGGTCATACGCGGGTTCAGCGACGCCAGCGGATCCTGGAAAATCATCTGGATATCGCTGCGCACATTGCGCCATTCGGTATCACGCATCCCCAGCAGGTCTTTACCCAGCCAGCTAATGCGCCCGCTGGTGGCCTTCACCAGACCGATGATCGCGCGGGCCAGCGTGGATTTGCCGCAACCGGACTCCCCAACCACCCCCAGCGTTTCCCCTTCGTACAGCCGCAGGGTAACGCCATCAACCGCTTTCAGCTTCTTGGCGGGTTGCCAGAACCACTGTTTATCATCGCGGATATCAAAGTGGACTTTCAGTTCATCCACTTCAAGCAAGACTTTTTTGTTTTCCAGCTCGTTCATACTAATTCCCCCACACTCCGGAAACAGGCACGCAGACGGCCCTCGCCAAACGGCGTCAATTCAGGCGCCTGCTGGCACCGGTCCTGTGCATAGGGGCAACGCGGCTGGAAAGGACACCCTTTCGGCAAGCGCAACAGGTTAGGCGGATTGCCCGGAATAGTGGCCAGCGCTTCGTTCTCTTCGTCAAGACGGGGAACGGCTTTCAGCAAGCCGATTGAATACGGATGCGTCGGCTCGTAGAAAATTTCGCGCGCGCTGCCGTACTCCATGGTACGGCCGGCGTACATCACCAGCACCTTGTCGCAAATACCCGCTACCACGCCCAGATCGTGGGTAATCATGATAATGGCGGTATTGAACTCACGCTTCAGGTCGTTGAGCAATGTCATGATCTGCGCCTGCACCGTCACGTCGAGCGCGGTGGTCGGTTCGTCGGCGATCAGCAATTTAGGACGGCACAGCAGCGCCATCGCGATCATAACGCGCTGACGCATCCCGCCGGAAAACTCGTGCGGGTACATGCGCATACGTTTTCTGGCTTCCGGCATTTTCACCGCGTCCAGCATACGCACCGACTCGTCAAACGCTTCGCTTTTGCCGAGTTTCTTGTGCTGCATCAGCACTTCCATCAGCTGGTCGCCGACACGCATGTACGGGTTCAGCGACGTCATTGGGTCCTGGAAAATCATGGCGATCTCTTCCGCACGCAGGCGATTGAGCTCACGTTCCGGCAGATTGAGAATCTCGCGACCGTTGAAACGGGCGGAACCGCCGATACGGCCGTTCGCGGCCAGCAGGCCCATCAGCGCAAACGCTGTCTGGGATTTACCAGAGCCGGACTCCCCGACAATCCCCAGCGTCTCACCGGCGCTGAGAGAGAAATTAAGGTCGTTTACCGCGGTGACATCACCGTCAGGCGTACTGAAAGTCACGCGCAAATCTTTAACGTCAAGCAGCGCTTCACGGGGTTGTGACGTATTCATCATGATATGAAGCGTCTCCTTAGCGGTCTTTCGGGTCGAGGGCATCACGCAGGCCATCGCCGATAAAGTTGAAACAGAACAGGGTCACCACCAGGAAACCGGCGGGATACAGCAGCAGCCACGGCGCCACTTCCATTGAATTGGCGCCATCGTTCAGCAGCGCGCCCCAACTGCTCAGCGGTTCCTGGGTACCCAGGCCAAGGAAACTCAGAAAAGATTCGAACAGGATCATGCTCGGCACCAGCAGCGACGCGTAGACCACGACCACGCCCAGCACATTCGGCACGACATGGCGCAGCACGATACTACGGGTGGATACACCGCACACCAACGCGGCTTCAATGAACTCTTTACGTTTCAGGCTCAGGGTCTGGCCGCGAACGATACGGGCCATGTCCAGCCAGGACACCATGCCGATAGCCACAAAAATCAGCAGGATATTTTGCCCGAACAGCGTCACCAGCAGGATAACGAAGAACATGAACGGGAAGGAGTTAAGGATCTCCAGCAGACGCATCATGACCGAGTCCACTTTCCCACCCAGATAGCCGGATGCAGCGCCATACAGCGTTCCCACGACTACCGCCACCAACGCGGCGGCAACGCCGACCATCAGAGAAATACGTCCGCCGATCGCCACACGCACCAGCAGGTCGCGGCCGGACGAATCGGTGCCGAAATAGTGTTTGGACACCATGTCAGGCGCGCTGGACATCATATTCCAGTCGGTATCGGCATAGTTGAACGGCGCCACCATCGGGCCAATGACGACAAACAGCGTGATGAGCGTCAGTACGAACAGGCTGGCCAGCGCCGCCCGGTTGTGCATGAAGCGACGGCGCGCATCCTGCCACAGGCTGCGCCCTTCCACTTCCAGTTTTTCGCTGAAATTATCCAGCGCTTCGCGGTTACGTTTATTCCAAAACATCAGTGATTTACCTTAGTAACGGATCTTCGGATCGATGACCGCGTACAGCACATCGATGACCGCATTAAACAGAATGGTCAGCGCGCCCACCAAAACCGTCAGACTGAGCACCAGCGAATAGTCACGGTTAAGCGCACCGTTAACAAACAACTGACCAATACCAGGTAAACCGAAAATGGTTTCAATCACCATGGAGCCAGTGATGATCCCCACGAACGCCGGCCCCATGTAGGAAAGCACCGGCAACAGCGCCGGCTTCAGGGCATGGCGCAGAATAATCCGGTGCAGCGGCAGCCCTTTGGCGCGCGCGGTGCGGATAAAGTTCGAATGCAGCACTTCAATCATGGAGCCGCGGGTAATACGGGCGATACTGGCGATATAGGACAGGGACAGCGCAACCATCGGCAAAATGATGTATTTCGGCGCGCCGCCGTTCCAGCCGCCCCCGGGCAGCCAGCGCAGGGTTATCGCAAAGACCAGCACCAGCAGCGGCGCCACCACAAAGCTCGGGATTACCACCCCGGTCATGGCAAACCCCATTACCGTGTAGTCCCATTTACTGTTTTGATTCAATGCGGCAATCACGCCGGAGGTCACCCCCAGCACCACAGCCAGCAGAAAAGCGGCGGCACCCAATTTAGCCGACACCGGAAAAGCCCGGACGACCAAATCATTTACCGAATAATCTTTGTACTTGAAAGACGGCCCGAAGTCGCCTTGCAGCAACTGCACCAGATAATTACCGTACTGTTTGATCATCGGATCGTTCAGATGGTATTTGGCTTCGATATTCGCCATCACTTCAGGGGGAAGGTTGCGTTCTCCAGTAAACGGACTTCCCGGGGCCAGTCGCATCATGAAAAACGAGATGGTAATCAGGATGAACAACGTCGGGATTGCTTCCAGGCAACGACGGAAAATAAATTTTAACATTGACCTTACCTATAAAACCGGTCTGAGATTTTCTCTTCTATCTATCAAACCGAATAAGGACTGCGTGCCAGCACGCAGTCCCATCATCATTAATGCTTGATAATATAAAGATTTTTAACGTTGAGGTTATCCAGCGGATCTTTACCGGTCAGGCCGCCTACATACGGCTTAACCAGACGGGTATTGGCGTAGTAGTAAACCGGAACGATAACCGCGTCTTTTTCCAGCAGCGCTTCCGCTTCTCGGTAAACACCGGCGCGTTCATCCTCTGTTTTGGCCGCCAGCGCTTGCGCCATCAGCTTGTCGAAATCCGCGCTCTTGTAATGCGAGGTGTTGCTGCTGCTGTTGGCGATCATGATGTTCAGGAACGTAGTCGGTTCGTTATAGTCCGCACACCAGCCGGCACGAGCTACGTCAAAGGTCCCCTGATGACGGCTATCCAGGAAGGTTTTCCACTCCTGGTTTTCCAGCTTCGCATCTACGCCGATATTGCTTTTCCAGATGGAAGAAGCAGCGATCGCCAGTTTCTTGTGCAGATCGGAAGTATTGTACAGCAGGTTAAAGGTCAGCGGTTTTTCAGCAGTGAAGCCCGCTTCGGCCAGCAGTTTCTTCGCTTCGGCATTACGTTTTTCACGTGACCAGCTCACCCACTCCGGCGGAGTCAGTTTGCCGTCCAGGCCGTCGATGTACGGCGGGGTGAAACCAAACGCCGGGGTATCGCCCTGACCTTTCACCTTGTTAACCAGAATGTCCTGATCCAGACCCAGCACCAGCGCCTGACGCACGCGGGCGTCGGTAAACGGCGCTTTCTGGTTGTTGATTTCATAGTAGTAGGTGCACAGATACGGATCCGCCTTCACTTCATTGGGGATCTCTTTCTTCAGCTTCTGGAACAGTTCGATCGGCAGGTTGTTATAAGTCATGTCGATCTCGCCGCTGCGGTAGCGGTTCACGTCCGTTACTTCGGAGGAGATCGGCAGATAAGTCACTTTATTGATGATGGTGTTGGCGTTATCCCAGTAGTTCGGGTTGCGCTCCAGAACGATTTTTTCGTTCACGATCCATTCTTTCAGCTTGTAAGCGCCGTTGCCGACCCAGTTGGCCGGTTGGGTCCACTTGTCGCCGAACTGCTCAACCACTTTTTGGTTCACCGGGAAAGTGGACGGATGCACCAGCAGTTTATAGAAGTACGGAACCGGTTCGCTGAGGGTCACTTCCAGCGTGTGGTCGTCGATCGCTTTCACGCCCAGCGTGTCAGGTGATTTTTTGCCCGCGACGACATCATCGATGTTAACGATATGGCCGAACTGCAGGTAACTGGCATAAGGAGAGGCGGTTTTCGGGTTAGAAATGCGCTGCCAGCTGTAAACGAAATCCTGAGCGGTGACCGGATCGCCGTTGGACCATTTGGCGTTTTTACGCAGATGGAAGGTCCATACTTTGAAATCTTTATTGTCCCAGCTTTCTGCCACTCCCGGCGCAGGATGACCATCTGGGGACGTTACCAGCAGCCCTTCCAGCAGATCGCGCGCAATGTTGGATTCCGGCACGCCTTCAATTTTATGCGGGTCCAGCGAGGCAACCTCGGAACCATTATTGCGCACCAGCTCCTGTTTCTCAGCCAGTTGAACGCCGGCCGGCACCGTGGCGGCCCAGGCGGAAACGCCAGCAGAGGCAGTAATAGCAGCAAGAATGCTGACCGCCAGTCTTTTTTTAATAGTGTTGTTTACCATTATTTACCTTGCTCCTGTTCTACTGTTATCGCCCAATCAGGCACATAACTTTTTTTACGTATTAAGCGGACAGACATCATCGCCACCAGAGGAACGAATCTGGCAACATGGCCGCTCAATCACATCTAAATTGTTTTATCCACGCAACACGGTCAGATACGTCATAACGCCGCGTCAACGTGTCGGAAAAATCAACAGAGATAAAAACAGCACATTTCGGCAACCCAAAAACTGCCGCAGCCCTTTCCCAGACGCGACAGCCCACAGCCATTTCCACTCTTCCCTGATGGTACGCTCCCCACAAAAAAGCAGCCACGGATAAATCTCTAATAAAATTAACTTATCCATAACAGCCAAGGGGAATAGCGTGATGCCGAACGTATCAGAAGAATCCGTCTTCGCCAATAGATTTTGCAGGCTGTTACTTAAATTTCTTTTCCATCTCGGAAAGTCACAAAATGGCTCGAACGCGTAAATGGATATAAAAACATCCATGACGAGCGTCACTGGGGTAAAAATTCACCCGGCAGCAGATTGTCCAATAACTTGTAAGTATGAAAGAATTAACAGTAGATCAGGGCAAAAAATGCACGATAAAACACTTCCGCACACAATAACATCATTCCCGGCGCCACGCCCTCCGCGTGTGAATAAATTAACAGCGAAAGCGCATATGCGACTCGCCATAATGCCAGTCGCCTTTCACGCCATATGCATTAGCTTATCTAAGGCATGCGATAAAGAATGAAAATAAGCTATACCCTCTGAGATGATAAATGAGTGATAAATAATAGTGGGCGGCATGCTTTCCCCGGCCCAATTATTGCCGGGGAATAAACATAAGAAAAAAGTATTAATAAAAATAAAGTTAGCAGCCCTTGCGGCTATAGCAAACCGGGAAACAAGGTGCGAATTCCGGTGACGATAAATTCGATGCCGAGCGACATCAACAACAACCCCATGATACGCGTCACCACGTTAATGCCGGTCTGCCCCAACAGTCGCACCAGCGCCGGCGCGGCTCTGAACAGCAGCCAGCAGCAGAATGCGAAAAAGGCAATCGCCGCCGATAGCCCCAGCAGATTCTGCCAGCCGTGATAACGGGAACTCCAGACAATGGTGGAACTGATTGCCCCCGGCCCCGCCATCAGCGGCAATGCCAGCGGCACCACGCCAATACTTTCCCGATTGGCGGTTTCCGTTTTTTCCTGTTTATTCTGTTTATCCTCACCCAGCTTGCCGCTAATCATCGACATGGCGATGGTGACAATCAGAATGCCGCCCGCAATCCGAAACGAATCAATGGAAATACCGAACAACCGCAAAATCATGTCGCCGAAAAACAACGCGCCCCAGAGAATGATCACCACGGAGACATTCGCCGTGAGGTTGGTCTTAGACCGCCCCTCCGCTCCCTGATAACTGGTCATGCTTATAAAGATAGGCAAAATCCCCACCGGGTTAATCAGCGCAAACAACCCGATAAAGAATTTGATGTAACCGGAGAAGTCCAGGACAGGCTGAATCACATTCCACCTCTGAAGGTTATTGTCAACGTAGGGAATCCCTGATGGGCCACAACCGATACCGTGATGCTTCCTACAGTAATGTAAAGCATCGCGCGCCTCCATCCTCCGTCCTGATAATTATTCTCTGCACCCATTCAGATTTTCGATACAAATCCATATAAACCCACTCATATTATGGTCATTTATTTTTAACAAATCGTCGCTATAAATGATATTAATTCTCAAACACATCATGCTGAATGGTGTCAGCATTAAGATTTAGCGAGCATGATCACAAAAAATCGGCTAACAACGGGGTATTCTGCCTTCATCGTAACAAGAAGGATTAACGACAGCAGATTCTACCGCCAAATCGCCGACGACTTTAGGAGCAGGATTGAGAAACCAGGGTTTCTTTTATTAAACAAGGCGATCGCATTTATCGGGAGCGCTTTGAGTCAATGGATAATCACCGCCGCCAAAATCAGGTGCGTCAACCATTATCTATACTGCTTATTTACCGGGCTGACCATTGACTGAAAGAGCTTAACATTACAGGAGTGCATTATGGCCGTAACAAACGTTGCTGAACTTAACGCTTTGGTCGAACGCGTCAAAAAAGCGCAGCAGGAGTTCGCAAATTTCTCGCAGGAGCAGGTCGATCAGATCTTCCGTGCCGCCGCGCTGGCTGCTGCGGATGCCCGTATACCGCTGGCGAAAATGGCGGTCGCCGAATCCGGCATGGGTATCATTGAAGAT
The DNA here is from genome assembly GCF_003049805.1 of Dickeya sp. Secpp 1600. Classification (NCBI taxonomy): domain Bacteria; kingdom Pseudomonadati; phylum Pseudomonadota; class Gammaproteobacteria; order Enterobacterales; family Pectobacteriaceae; genus Dickeya; species Dickeya sp. Secpp 1600. The sequence goes on along the minus strand of NZ_CP023484.1, from coordinate 2,433,809 downwards.
AAAGTGATCAAAAACCACTTCGCTTCCGAGTACATTTATAACGCCTACAAGGATGAACAGACCTGCGGCGTGCTGTCCGTCGATGATACGTTCGGTACCATCACGATTGCCGAACCTATCGGCCTGATCTGCGGCATCGTTCCGACCACCAACCCAACCTCCACGGCTATCTTCAAGGCATTGATCAGCCTGAAAACCCGCAACGGCATTATCTTCTCCCCGCATCCGCGCGCCAAAAACGCCACCAACAAAGCAGCGGACATCGTACTGCAGGCCGCTATCGCCGCGGGCGCGCCCCAGGACATCATCGGCTGGATTGATGAACCATCGGTGGAACTGTCCAATCAGCTGATGCATCACCCGGATATCAATCTGATCCTGGCAACCGGTGGTCCGGGCATGGTAAAAGCGGCCTACAGTTCCGGTAAGCCGGCCATCGGCGTAGGCGCAGGCAACACCCCGGTAGTGATCGATGAAACGGCCGACATCAAACGCGCCGTAGCCTCGATTCTTATGTCAAAAACCTTCGACAACGGCGTGATCTGCGCTTCCGAGCAGTCGGTGATCGTGGTCGATGAGATCTATGATGCCGTACGCGAACGCTTCTCGACCCACGGCGGCTACCTGCTTCAGGGCAAAGAGCTCAGCGCGGTACAGGGTATTCTGCTGAAAAACGGCGCGCTCAACGCCGCCATCGTCGGCCAGCCGGCTATCAAGATTGCGGAAATGGCCGGTATTACCGTGCCTGCCAGCACCAAGGTGCTGATCGGTGAAGTGACGAACGCTGACGAGTCCGAACCGTTCGCTCACGAGAAACTCTCCCCGACGCTGGCCATGTACCGGGCGAAAGATTTTGAAGACGCGGTCGACAAAGCGGAAAAACTGGTCGCCATGGGCGGGATCGGCCACACCTCCTGCCTGTACACCGATCAGGACAATCAGGCTCGTCGCGTCAACTATTTTGGCGACAAGATGAAAACCGCCCGTATCCTGATCAACACCCCGGCCTCTCAGGGCGGGATCGGCGATCTGTACAACTTTAAACTGGCGCCGTCGCTGACGCTGGGTTGCGGTTCATGGGGCGGTAACTCCATCTCCGAGAACGTCGGGCCGAAACACCTGATCAACCGTAAAACCGTGGCTAAGCGAGCAGAGAATATGCTGTGGCACAAACTTCCCAAATCTATCTACTTCCGCCGCGGCTCTCTGCCGATCGCGCTGGAAGAAGTTGCGAGCGACGGTGCTAAACGCGCGTTCATCGTTACCGACCGTTTCCTGTTTAATAACGGCTATGTCGACCAGATTACGTCGGTACTGAAACAACAGGGTCTGGATACCGATGTCTTCTTTGAAGTGGAAGCCGACCCGACGCTCAGCGTCGTTCGTAAAGGCGCCGAACAGATGAACGCCTTCAAACCCGACGTCATCATCGCGCTGGGCGGCGGTTCGCCGATGGATGCCGCCAAGATCATGTGGGTCATGTACGAACACCCGGATACCCATTTTGAAGAACTGGCGCTGCGTTTCATGGATATCCGCAAACGTATCTACAAGTTCCCGAAAATGGGCGTGAAAGCCAAGCTGATCGCCGTCACCACCACCTCCGGCACCGGTTCGGAAGTAACACCGTTCGCCGTGGTGACCGATGACGCCACCGGCCAGAAATATCCGCTGGCGGACTACGCGCTGACCCCGGATATGGCGATTGTGGACGCCAATCTGGTGATGAACATGCCGAAATCGCTGTGCGCGTTCGGCGGCCTGGATGCGGTGACCCACTCGCTGGAAGCCTATGTATCCGTACTGGCGAACGAATACTCCGACGGACAGGCGTTGCAGGCACTGAAGCTGCTGAAAGAAAACCTGCCGACCAGCTACCATGAAGGCGCAAAAAATCCGGTTGCCCGCGAGCGCGTCCATAACGCGGCGACAATCGCCGGTATCGCCTTCGCTAACGCCTTCCTGGGCGTCTGCCACTCTATGGCGCACAAGCTGGGTTCCGAGTTCCATATCCCGCACGGGCTGGCCAATGCCCTGCTGATTAGCAACGTGATCCGCTATAACGCCAACGATAACCCAACCAAACAGACGGCGTTCAGCCAGTACGACCGTCCTCAGGCTCGCCGTCGCTATGCGGAAGTGGCCGACCATCTGGGTCTGAGCGCCGCTGGCGACCGTACGGCGCAGAAAATTGAAAAACTGCTGGCCTGGCTGGAAAGCATGAAGAAAGAGCTGGGGATTCCCACCTCTATTCGTGAAGCCGGCGTACAGGAAGCCGATTTCCTGGCCAAGGTGGATAAACTCTCTGAAGATGCGTTTGACGATCAGTGTACCGGCGCCAACCCGCGTTATCCGCTGATTGCCGAGTTGAAACAAATCCTGCTGGATTCGTTCTACGGCCGTCCGTTTGTCGAACATGCGGTCACCGAGAGCAAAGCGACCCCGGCGGCGGCCAGCGTGCCCGTCAAGGCGGAAAAAGCCGAGAAGAAAGAGAAAAAAGCCGTTAACTGATATCGCTGACGGCAGCATACTCAAAGCCCTGTGCGCACGCGCAGGGCTTTTTTTTGGGGGGGATTTACCACATCGCGAACAAGAAATAACTCCCCCCCACCGCCATCTCCCGCAAAGATATCATCTACTGAGGTACCATCTGCCGTGAACGCACCGCCATTCCCTGTAATCTGGAATCTGGCGATAAGTACCAGAATGCTCTCTGATAACGGTCCTGACAGCTACGGAGAGCCTTAGGCAGAGTAAAGCAAGGTTCGTGCATCAAGCATGCGTATAGCGCTCAAACGCCCTGCTACCGCGTATACCGTCCGTGTCGCCGATAACCCCGGTAGCAGGTTAATCTATCCTGGCTGTGACAAACGCGGCGGCAGCACCGCTATATCAGTAGAGGGCGGTGAGGGATTATTCGGCTCATAAAGCGAACGGCGCCCCGGAAATCGCATCAATAACACCGGGCGGAGCGGCTGTGAAAACAACGATAAAAGCGGCAAATACGCATCTGGTAACGAATATTTAATTTATATTATCAATTTTTACCAGAAGCGATAACCGGATAATCGCCGCCACTACCCGGTTATTAATAAGCCCGGCTAAATGCTTAGCCTATATAGATATGGATTATTTCGTTTCAGGTCGGGTCAATCCCAACGCGATTTTATAATGCTTTCGACACACCGATACGTAACTCTCATTTCCGCCGATAACGACTTGCTCGCCTTCAATGACGGGCTTGCCATGCGAATCCACCCGCAATACGTGATTCGCTTTACGCCCGCAATGGCAGACGGTTTTAAGTTCGATCAGTTTGTCTGCCCAGGCCAATAAATAATGACTTCCGCTGAACAATTCCCCGCGGAAATCGGTACGCAGGCCATAACAGAGAACCGGAATGTCTAATTGATCGACAACATCACACAGCGCATTCACTTGTTCACGTGTCAAAAACTGACTTTCATCAATTAACACACAGTGAATAGTTTGCTGACGATGCTCCAGCTCAAGCGTCTGGAATAAGTCTGTCTGTTCGTTAAACAATAACGCCGGTGAAGAGAGACCGATACGGGAACTAACGATGCCGCTTCGCCCGGAACGGTCATCTATTTCAGCCGTAAACACCAGGGTTCGCATTCCCCTTTCCTGGTAGTTATATGAAGACTGTAACAGTGCGGTGGATTTCCCTGCATTCATCGCGGAATAATAAAAATAAAGCTGCGCCATGGCTCCTCGTTCAACGGCATTCACCGGTCAGTAATCGTTAAAATTTATTGTAACATAGGTATTGCCGCTGACGAGGGTTTAGTCGCGCCGCCTCCCGCTCCGCACGCGCCCTGAATCATTCTGTGGTTTAGTAATATAGATAGTTCCATCGTGAGGGTTCAAAGAAACTATCGATACGCTCCACATGGCTATTTCCGCTGCAGATCGCGCTAACAGAATGTATTAGCTGGCTTGTCCGAAATTTATATTGGTCAGTCAACACGTGATTTCCGTTTTAAATTTGCTAAATTTTAACAACCTGACAATTTTACCTATTGCAGAAAATAAAACGGCACTCTATTATCTCTGTACTGTCACCAATAATATTTATTTTGAGATTAATCCAATGAGCGAAGCACTTAAGATTCTAAACAACATCCGCACCCTGCGCGCCCAGGCAAGAGAATGCAGCCTCGAAACGCTGGAAGAAATGCTGGAAAAGCTGGAAGTCGTGGTGAACGAGCGCCGCGAAGAAGAAAACCAGGCTCAGGCAGAAATTGAAGAACGCACACGCAAATTACAGCAGTATCGTGAAATGCTTATTGCCGATGGCATTGACCCGAACGAATTACTGCAATCTTTGGGTTCAAACAAAGTTGCCGGTAAAGCCAAACGTGCAGCACGCCCGGCTAAATATCAGTACACCGACGAAAACGGCGAGCTGAAAACCTGGACCGGTCAGGGCCGCACCCCGGCAGTCATCAAGAAAGCAATCGAAGAACAAGGCAAGTCTCTGGATGACTTCCTGCTGTAATTCACAGCTCGAGAATAAAAACAAAAACACCCCTCTCAAAGGGGTGTTTTTTTATGCCCTGATTCAGGCACTCCCCCATACTAACTAAAAGTACAGGGGGGAGAAGATTAATTGGCGTCTTCCTCTATCGCCTCTTTCAGCCACTGGGTAAAGTCTTCACCCAGAGCGTCATGGCGAATACCATATTCCACAAAAGCGGCCATGTATCCCAGCTTATTACCGCAGTCATGGCTTACCCCTTTCAGGTGATAAGCTTCAACGGTTTCTTTTTCCATCAGCATGGCGATAGCGTCGGTCAACTGAATTTCATTACCGGCACCCGGTTCTGTTTTCTTCAATAGATCCCAGATCTGTGCAGACAGCACATAACGCCCGACCACCGCCAAATTAGACGGCGCTTCCGACGCCTTGGGTTTTTCCACCACGCCGACCATCGGTGCGCTGTCGCCCGGTTTTAATTCCACGCCTTTGCAATCCACCACACCGTAACTGCTGACGTTTTCCACCGGCTCAACCATAATCTGGCTATGACCTGTACTATAAAAACGTTGCAGCATTTCGCTCAGGTTGTCTTTTTTCAGATCGGATTCATATTCGTCGATGATCACGTCCGGCAAAATAACCGCCACCGGCTCGTCGCCAACCAGCGGGTGGGCACAAAGTACCGCGTGCCCCAATCCTTTCGCCAGCCCCTGACGGACCTGCATAATAGTGACATGCTCCGGACAAATAGCCTGAACTTCTTTCAGCAACTGGCGCTGAACGCGTTTTTCCAGCATGGCTTCCAGTTCAAAACTGGTATCAAAATGGTTTTCTATTGAATTCTTAGAAGAATGTGTAACTAAAATTATTTCATTGATACCGGCAGCAATACATTCATTAACCACATACTGGATTAACGGCTTATCGACCAGCGGCAGCATTTCTTTGGGAATGGCCTTGGTAGCAGGCAACATACGCGTCCCCAACCCAGCCACTGGAATGACCGCTTTTTTTACTTTTTTATTAACAGTTGACATAAACAACCTCGTATATATCGTTCAAATAATGAGCTTTATTTATCCGGTGCATAAAACCGCGAAAGTATATCAGGTTCAATGCGCGATGCTCGACCAATCTGGATTCGTGATTAAAAATCATAGGCCACATACTAGGGAATAAAAAATAATAACGATAGATACACCTGGTCTGAAGTGCGGGGAAATTCGCAGCTATCGGATTAGTCTGTAGAAAGCATCAGTCGCAAGCGACCGCCGCTGCCCCACATCTGGCATTGCCATGACTCGCACTGATAACTGAGTTGATTAAGATAAGCGGCTTCCAGCGTGCCCAACGGCACCCCGTTATTTAGCCCGATATGTTGTTCTTCCACACTCAGGGTGGCATGCAACCCCGCCGAAATCAGGATCAACCGTTTCAGCTCCCGATGATAGTAACCGACCAGCAAGGGAAACTGCCCTTGCAGATTGGCCTGACGCAATAATTGGTTAACCTGATTGAGTAATACCGGTAATTCGGGCAACCGGCGCTGCTGATGCACCAGATGCTCCTGCAACAGGCTGTTGAACAGCGCCCGTAACAGCAACGCCGCCAGCACGCCGTGATTATTAGCCGCCTGCGTCACATCAAGACAATAAAACGCCAGGTCGTCCCCGGACAGCGCCGCAATATCAAGCACCAGCCCAGGGCGGTCCGCCGCCATTAGTTGCCGATAATTGACCCGGCAGCGCGCCAGCGTCTGCTGGACCGGCGGCTGCAACTGCTCAAGCAGCTTCAACGCCGCACCGGGCGACTGGTTCAGCGTATCCAAGTCATGCATCAGTTGTTCGACTTCATTGGCCTGCGAAGTAAACATCGTCGGGTACAGGCAAGCCATCACCGATTCGCGCAAGCGGGTGTAGTCATGGATAGGTTTGAGCAACACATCCTGAACGCCAAGACGTAATATTCTGGCGATGTCCGCCAGGTGACTGGTGGCGGACACAACCAGCACCGGCGTAGTGATATCGTGCAGCCGCAGCCGCTCGACGAATTCGAAACCGCCCATCATGGGCATGTTGAGATCGCAGATAATCAGATCGGGCGGCTGATGAGCCATTTTTTCCAGCGCATCCTTGCCGTTATCCGCTTCATGCACGTCTGCGCCCAGGGATGTCAGATAACCGGCCAGCACGGAACGGAAAACAGCCTCATCCTCAACAACCAAAATGTGTTTTCCCGTCAGTGGTTGTGCCATCAATGACCCCTTGCACCGCTCATCATCATTCGTTGCCGAATCCTAAATCGGAAATAACCCTATACGCCCCGGTTTACCAGCGGCAACAGCAGCTCCCGCTGTTTTTCCACCGCCAGCCTGCCGGACTCAATAGCTTCTTCCGCCCGATGAAAATCCAGCGTGGCGATTTGCGGACAATAGGGTTGAATCAATACATCCGGAGGATCGCCCGCCATGCGATTCATTTTCAGGCGATTCTCCAATACCTGTATGGAGGTACTCATGATCTCCATCGCGGTAGGCGTCGCTTCCGTCTGTCGACGAAAACGGTGAGACAGACGATACCGAAGACGCTGACGCCAGCCGTGCGGCGCGGCAATCGCTTCCGCCTGAGCCGCCGGTCTGGCAGACAGCAAATTATGCTGCTGCAAGCTGGCGTCGTGCTGCAAATCCACCGCAATCACCACATCCGCGCCCATCGCGCGGGTCAATGAAACCGGAACCGGATTAACGACAGCCCCATCCACCAGCCAGTAACCATTGAATTGTACGGGGGACAATAACCCCGGCATACTGCAGGAAGCGCGAACAGCCAAATGTAAGTCCCCTTGCGTTAGCCAAAGTTCCCTTCCCGTACTCAAATTAGTTGCCACTGCTCCATATTTGATAGCACACTCCTCAATATGTTGCGTACGTAGCAAATGCTTTACATGGTTGAAAACGCGATCCCCCCGCAATAATCCGCCGCGCCCCCAGGAGAAGTCCATCAGACGGATGACATCCCAGTAGCGAAAGCCGCACACCCAGTGCTCCATGCTGTCCAGCCGGTGCGTGGCGTAAGCGGCGCCGACCAGCGCCCCCACCGAACACCCCGCCACCACGTCAGGCACAATCCCCAGATCCTCCAGCGCTTTCAGCACGCCGATATGCGCCCATCCCTTAGCCGCGCCGGATCCCAATGCCAGACCGATTGTTACCTTCCGCATGGTATTTCTCCTGTATCTTATTCTAGGCGCTGCCCTGCTGTTATGTATCCGCCAGGCAGGATTATTGCGATACGCGAACCCTATTGGGTAACATAGCGCACGCCTTATCAGTGGCGTCTCAATTATTTAACCTTATTGCAGAGTTTTGCAGGAGATATTGTGTCCGAATGTTGCCCGTGCGGCAGTGATCAGCCTTACGAACACTGCTGCCAGCCCTATCTGCGCGGTGATACCCAGGCTTCGCGCCCTGATCTGTTGATGCGTTCACGGTACAGTGCCTACGTCAAACAGGATGTCGATTATCTGGTCGCCACCTGGCATCCGGATTGCCACGCGGAAAACTGGCGAGCCGACATCGCCGCCAGTTGCGCCGATACACACTGGCTCGGTCTGCGGATACTGGACGTCGCGCCGGGAAAAACGGCGGATGAAGGCTATGTCGAGTTCGCGGCCAGCTACAGCACAACCGAACATCCGGCGCGTCGGGTACTGATGAGAGAACGTTCTCGCTTCCTTCGTTATCGCGATCGCTGGTACTATGTCGACGGCGTTCACCTGCAAACCGGCAGGAACGACGCCTGTCCGTGCGGCTCCGGCAAAAAATACAAAAAGTGCTGTGGACAATAATACTCTCGATTACCGCGATGATTCCGGCATCGCGTAACGGCAACATCTGATTTATGTTTTGGACAGGATCCCAATTCCATGCAATCCCAGAATATCCAAAGAAAAATTTTACGGACAATCTGCCCTGACGCAAAAGGGCTTATCGCCAAGATCACCAACATCTGTTACAAGCACGAGCTGAATATCGTGCAGAACTCGGAATACGTTGATCACCGCACCGGTCGTTTCTTCATGCGTACGGAATTGGAAGGTATCTTCAACGACACCACGCTGCAGGCCGATCTGGACAGCGCCTTACCGGAAGGCTCCGTGCGTGAACTGAGCAGCGCCGGGCGTCGCCGTATCGTGATTCTGGTTACCAAGGAAGCTCACTGTCTCGGCGATCTGCTGATGAAAAGCGCCTATGGCGGTCTGGATGTCGAGATCGCGGCGATAATCGGCAACCACGAAACGCTGCGTACGCTGGTAGAGCGCTTTGATATTCCGTTCCATCTGGTCAGCCACGAAGGCCTGACGCGCGAAGAGCACGATCTGAAAATGATCGCGCAGATCGACCAATACAAGCCTGACTATGTGGTGCTGGCGAAATACATGCGCGTGCTGACGCCCGCCTTTGTTCAGCACTACCCCAACCGGGTCATCAACATCCATCATTCGTTCCTGCCGGCGTTTATCGGGGCGCGCCCGTACCATCAGGCTTACGAGCGCGGCGTGAAGATCATCGGCGCCACCGCCCATTATGTGAACGACAGTCTGGATGAAGGCCCGATCATCATGCAGGACGTGATTCACGTCGATCACACTTACACCGCGGACGACATGATGCGCGCCGGTCGCGACGTGGAAAAAAACGTACTCAGCCGGGCGTTGTACCATGTGCTGGCTCAGCGGGTGTTCGTTTACGGCAACCGCACGATTATTCTACGTTGATTAGCACTTCGCCGCCCTTCGCCTACAATTGCAGCGGGCGGCATAAAAAACCGGCAAACGAACTTGTTTTTGTTTTTTCGGTCTTTACAGGGGCGCGGCATTTGGTATGATGCGCCCCGCTCGACACGAAAGAGCAATCAGGCCAGTGGTGGGGTTCCCGAGCGGCCAAAGGGAGCAGACTGTAAATCTGCCGTCACAGACTTCGAAGGTTCGAATCCTTCCCCCACCACCATCTCTCAAGTCGCTACGACATCCTCACTCCATAGCTTCCCCCTCAAACAAAAAATCACCCGAAAGCGCAGCGAGAAAAACACATCGCAACGTCGCCACGACCGATTTATCGCACCATGAAGAATCGCCGCGATGACTCTGCGATATTCACATACCGGTGTCGCGGTGATAGCACAGCAGAATAACGTGATTACTCTTTCCAGCGTTCCGGCATATAACTAAATACCGGCAACTGCCAGGACCAGAAAATAGCCGCCAGACGCAGCGATAACCCGACAGAGAAAGAGATCAGCTGATTTAGATCGTGGTTGATGCCGATTTCGCGCAGGCCAAGGTAAACCAGCGCCACCAGCAATGAAACGCAGGCGTACAGCTCTTTGCGCAGCACCATCGGCGTCCGGTTGCAGAAAATATCCCGCAAGATCCCACCGAAAATACCGGTGGTAATCCCCGCCATCACCACCACGGTCGGCGAATACCCCAGCTCAATCGCCACATTGCAACCGATAATGGTGAATGCCACCAGCCCCATGGCGTCCAGCACCAGAAACAGCCGGTGCAGATGGTGCATCACGCGCGCAGCCAGCACCGCCAGCAGTCCGGCGCCAATCGTGAGGTAGATATAGACAGGATGCTGAGTCCAGACGATGGGATAGTTACCCAGCAGAATATCGCGCACCGTACCGCCGCCCAGCGCGGTAATAAAAGCGATCATTGAAACACCGAAGATATCCATGTTGCGGCGGCCCGCAGCCAGCGCGCCGGACATACCCTCAGCGGTAATAGCGATCAGATAGATATAGGTCAGCACACACGTACCCTTGTGAAATGTGCCCCTCCCTCTGTCCTTTTACCTGAGAGTTTACGCGGTAAAACCGCTTGCCCCTTCGGTGGGTTGTCTGGCAACCGCTCTCCAGTTGGCGTCATAGAAATGTGCAGTAAGGTAGCCTGAGCGATTATGGGAGTTTGCGCCTTCGGCGGGAAGGCGTGTCGTGACATTCGTGACATATAGTGCCTTCCGCTCTCCTGCAAGCCGCGGAGTATACGGGCTATCGCCGCCCGGTTCAACCAGCCATCACCGATAGTTATGACTGCTGATACAGCAGCGTAGCCGCCGTGACTCGACTCCCGCCTTTCTGCTAACATCGGGGCACGTTTTTTTAACAACGGCAGCGAACATGAAGTTTGTTTCTTTCAATATCAACGGGCTGCGCGCCCGACCACACCAGTTGGCCGCAATCATCGAACAACATCAGCCTGATGTGATCGGTCTGCAGGAAACTAAAGTCCACGACGATATGTTTCCGCTCGAAGAGGTGAAACAGTTTGGTTATCACGTCTTCTACCACGGGCAGAAAGGCCACTACGGCGTTGCGCTGCTGACCAAAGCCGAGCCGCTGGCGGTCCGTCGCGGATTCCCCACGGACGAAGAAGACGCCCAGCGCCGTATCATCATGGCGGACCTGGCGACGCCGCTCGGCACGCTGACCGTGGTCAACGGCTACTTTCCACAAGGCGAAAGCCGCGACCACCCGGTGAAATTCCCGGCCAAGACCCGTTTCTATCAGGATTTGCAGCATTATCTTGACCAGCACCATCAGGCGGACCAGCCGGTGCTGATTATGGGTGACATGAACATCAGCCCGACCGATCTGGATATCGGTATTGGCGAGGACAATCGTAAACGCTGGCTGCGCACCGGCAAGTGCTCATTCCTGCCGGAAGAGCGCGAATGGATGGAACGGCTGAAAAACTGGGGATTGGTCGATACCTTCCGCGCCGCCAATCCCGAGTGTCAGGACCGGTTTTCGTGGTTTGATTACCGCTCGGCCGGGTTTGACGACAACCGCGGCCTGCGCATCGACCTGATTATGGCCACGGCACCGCTGGCCAGCCGCTGCGCGGCCACTGGCATAGATTATGCTATCCGGGGAATGGAGAAACCTTCCGACCACGCGCCGGTGTGGGCGGAATTCACGCTCTGATGACGCGATCGGGGCTGCAAGCAGCCCCGCTATCACCGCGTACGTTTTTACTGCTGTTCTTTGATGATCCGCCACACCAGATTGTTGGTGCCGAGATTGCCCTTATCGCGCTGACATTGCAGCAACACGCCTTCCGCCCTCACCACCGAGCCTTCAGAGTAGTTTCTGTTCTGATAAATGCAGCAGCTCATGCAATTAACCTGAGCTTCACGCTGCACGTTGCCGCCATTGCCGTTCCCCCAGATCACCTGAGGAGGAACCGGCACCACCACCTCGGTGTTGGTGCTGCCCTGCGTTGTGGATACCGTGCCGTGGGTACTGCTGCCATTACCCGGCAGCACCACAGGATTCCCCTGCGTAATCACCGTGGTTTGCGTCGCCGCCTGCGCAGCGGAAGATAACAACAGGCCTGTTGCCATCAGGAAGGTGCCCCATGCTTTCATCTGCGTTACTCCTTTGTGCTGGCTGAACGTGACTGGCGACGTTTCCGCCCCGCGGGCGGAGAACGTTTAACCGGCGGTAATCCTCTGAATGCCGTGATATTACCACTTTGCCGGGCCTGCTGAATAAGTTCATACAGCGACTGGGTCAGAGGCTGCATGAAATCCTGATAGCGGCAGCGCTTTTCGCTGATCTGCGTCAGCGTGGCTTCCCAGTGCGCCGTCATGTCCGGGTGCGCCGCCATCGGCGGCAAAGCGTGAATCAACGCTTTGCCCGCATCAGTGGAATGAATATAACGCCCTTTCTTGATCAGAAACGCGCGTTTAAACAGAAGCTCGATAATGCCTGCGCGCGTGGCTTCGGTGCCCAACCCGTCGGTTTCGCGCAGGATTTTCTTCAACGCCTTATCCTGCACAAAGCGGGCGATACCGGTCATGGCGGACAACAAGGTTGCATCGGTGAAGTGTCGGGGCGGCTGAGTCTGCCGTTCCACTACCTCGCCCCGCTCGCACAAAAGTTCATCATCTTTTGCCACCACCGGCAACGGCATCCCCTCGTTTTCCTCATCCCGCTCTTTGTTGCCCAGCAGCGTCCGCCAGCCTGCCTCAGCCAGAAATCGCGCCTTGGCGACAAACTTGCCGCCGGCGATATCCAGATCGATAACGCATTTACGAAACACCGCATCCGCGCAAAACTGCATCAGGTACTGCCGGGCAATCAGCCCATAGACCTGGCTTTCATGTTCCGTCAATGAGGTGCGGGCGCTGCGCGCCGTGGGAATAATGGCGTGGTGGGCATCGACCTTGCCGTCATCCCAGCAGCGGTTGCGGCGCTCGGGATCAACGGCAGGCTGCGGCAACAAATCCGGCTGATGCGCTGCAATCGCGTTCAGCACCGCCTGTCGCCCGGCAAAATGCTCTTCCGGCAGATAACGGCAATCCGAACGCGGATAGGTGATCAACTTGTGCGTTTCATACAGCCGCTGGCAAACATCCAGCACCTGCTGGGCGCTAAGGCCAAAGCGTTTGGCGGCTTCAATCTGCAGAGCGGAAAGAGAATACGGCAGCGGCGCGGTTTCCGATTCCCGTTTATCATTATAGGCGGTAACCCTCGCCGGTTGCCCTTCGATGCGTTTGACGACGTGCTCGGCCAGCGGGCGATGCAGTAACCGCCCTTCTTCGTCCTGATACGGTTCGCAGGATTCACTGGGCTGCCACAAGGCGACAAACCGCTCGTCGGCCGGGGTGACGATATGCGCCTTAACCTCGAAATAGTCGCGGGCCACAAAATTGTCGATCTCTTCGTCACGCCGCACCACCAGCCCCAGCACCGGCGTCTGCACCCGACCGACCGATAGCACGCCTTCGTAACCGGCGTTTCGTCCCAGCAGGGTATAAGCACGGGTCATGTTGATGCCGTACAGCCAGTCGGCGCGCGAGCGGGCCAGCGCGGAGACGCACAGCGGAACGAATTCCCGGTTTTCACGCAGGCGCGACACCGCCCGCTCCACCGCCTGCGGATTCAGGTCGTTGATCAGGCAGCGGCTCACATGCTGACGCTTTTCTTCCGGCAGCGCCAGATACTCCAGCACTTCGTCCACCAGTAACTGTCCTTCGCGATCCGGGTCGCCGGCATGAATGATTTCATCGGCCTGAGTCAGTAATTTTTTTATAACATTTAGCTGTTTGCTGACAGACGGCCGCGGCTGCAACAGCCATTTCTGCGGTACAATCGGCAGATCCGCCAGCGACCAGCGCGCATAACGGGCGTCGTACACATCCGGTTGCGCCTGTTCCAGCAGGTGCCCCACGCACCAGGTCACGACATCCTGTTCGCCACAGGCAATAAAGCCATCGCTGCGTCGCTGCGGTTTGGGCAGCACATCGGCAATGGCTCTGGCAAGACTGGGTTTTTCCGCAATAAACAGTCGCATGTCACACCGCAAGGCAGAACGGATATTTCCTGACGCGCGCACCGTCAGGAGCGCGAATCAGGGGAAACATCGTCAATACAGAAATTAGAAATAGCTGACAAACTTCGCGCTATCAACGGGCGTGATCGCGGCGGAGGCTTTAAGCTGAGGCGTCCCTAAATAAAGGAAACCGACAATTTCATCCTGCGCACGGCAGCCAAAGGCGTCGCGCACCAGCGGATGATGAGTCCAGGCGCCGCTGCGCCAGATACCGTTGAACCCCTGCGCCAGCGCCGCCATTTGCATTGCCTGCACCGCGCAGCCGGCGGATACGACCTGTTCCCAGTGCGGAACTTTTGGATTTTCCTCACAGTGCGCGACAACGGTAATGATCATCGGGGCGCGGAATGGCGCCTGACGCGCTTTTTCAACCGCGGCCTCGTCCAGATTATCCTGCAATGCCGCGCTGACCAGCAGATCGCTGAAGCGGGATAACCCCTCATCCTGAATAAGGGAGAAACGCCACGGCTGCAGCGCGCCATGGTCCGGCGCCCGCAGGCCCGCGCGCAGAATATTCTCCAGCGCGTCGCCCGCCGGCGCAGGTGCCGCCAGACGGGACGCTGAACGACGATTCAGTAGCAATTCCAGAGCATCCATCACATCTCTCCTGTCATGAAAATCTGCTGTCGGTGAATAAAATCCGGTTGCGCGCCACGGTAGCACAGGTAGAAGATTTGTTACAAGTTAGCGCCCCGCCGCCAACCTTGCGGCAAGATAAATAGCTGACTTTTATCCTGTCGCTCATTAGGATACCGCCAGTGCCCCGCGTGCGGGCGTGATCGCGCTGATACTTTTTTTGGCAGCGCATCGCCCGGCAAACACGGGGCGCCGCTTAAACCCAGTTTTCTTTTGACGGAGTGGACATGCGCACAATGTGGCGAATTTTCAGTGGAATATTCAGATGGGGATGGCGCCTGCTGAATTTTATCCGCGAATTTATCCTCAACCTCTTTCTGGTGTTTTTGATCCTGGTCGGTATCGGGGTCTATAGCCAGCTAAAAACCACGCAGGCTGAGCCGGCGCGAGGAGCGTTGATGCTGGATCTGACGGGCGTGGTGGTGGATAAACCGTCCGTCAACAACAAACTACGCCAGTTCGGACGGGAATTCTTCGGCGTGTCCGCCAGCCGTCATCAGGAAAATGCGTTGTTTGATATTGTCGACAGCATCCGTCAGGCCAAAGACGACAGCAACATTACCGGCATGGTGATGGATCTGTCCGACTTCGTCAGCGCGGATCAGCCTTCGCTGCAATACATCGGCAAGGCGCTGCGTGAATTCCGCGATGCCGGCAAACCGATTTTCGCCGTCGGCGACAACTTCAACCAGACGCAATATTATCTGGCCAGTTTTGCCAACAAAATCTACCTGACCCCGCAGGGAAATATCGACCTGCACGGCTTCGCCACCAATAACCTTTACTATAAGACGCTGCTGGACAAGCTGAAGGTCACCACGCATATCTTCCGCGTCGGCACTTACAAATCGGCCGTCGAACCGTTCATCCGCGACGACATGTCGCCGGCCGCCCGTGAGGCCGATAATCGCTGGATTTCCACCCTGTGGCAGCATTATCTGGATACGGTAGCGGCCAACCGCCAGATCACGCCGCAACAGCTGTTCCCGGGCGCCGAAAACCTGCTCGCCGGTTTGCAAACGCTGAACGGCGACACCGCCCGTTATGCGCTGGAAAACAAACTGGTAGACGAAGTCGCATCCCGTTCGGTGATTGAGCAGTCATTAATCAAAGCCTTTGGATGGGACGCCAAAAACAAAAACTTCAACTTCACCAGCATCTATGATTACGCGCCGACCCCGCCGGTAACCAATGCCAACGAAATCGCCGTGGTGTTTGCCAACGGCACCATCGTCGACGGCAAGGAAACCCCGGGGTATGTCGGCGGCGATACCACGGCGGCGCAGATCCGCGACGCCCGTCTGGACCCGAAAGTCAAAGCCATCATCCTGCGGGTGAACAGCCCCGGCGGCAGCGTCACCGCCTCTGAGCTGATTCGTTCGGAACTGGCGGCGGCGCGACAGGCGGGCAAACCGGTGGTGGTTTCCATGGGCGGCATGGCGGCCTCCGGCGGCTACTGGATTTCCACGCCGGCCAACGCCATCATCGCCAGCCCCAGCACCCTGACCGGCTCAATCGGGATTTTCGGCGTCGTCACCACCTTCGAAAATTCGCTGGACAGCATCGGCGTACACACCGACGGCGTCGCCACTTCTCCGCTGGCCGCGCTGTCCCAGACCAGAGCCTTGCCGGCAGAAGCCAGCCAACTGATGCAACTCAATATTGAGCGTGGTTATCAGAACTTTATTTCACTGGTGGCGGAGTCACGCAAGAAAACCCCGCAGGAAGTGGATGCCATCGCGCAGGGGCATGTTTGGGTCGGCAGCGATGCCAAAACCAATGGGCTGGTGGATCAACTGGGCGACTTTGACGACGCCGTGAAGAAAGCGGCGGAACTGGCCAAACTGGAAAATTATCAATTGAGCTGGTATTCCGGCGAGCCGGACCTGCTTGATACGATGTTCAGCCAGGTCAGAAGTTCGGTCTACGCCATGCTGCCTTCCGCGTTGCAGGCGGTGGTGCCGGCGCCGGTGGCGCAGCTGGCGCAGACGGTTCGCGCGCAAACGTCGGTGCTGGACACCTTGAACGATCCGCAAAACCGTTACGCGCTGTGCCTGAATTGCGGCGACGTGCGTTAATGCTTCCCTGAACAGCCCGGTACTGCCGGGCTGTTTTTACCGCCGAAGCCTTTTTATTTACGACTGAACCTTTTTATAATCCTGGCCTTTGACGGCTAACCGTTTCTCTAACCAACAGTGTCCCGACCCAGACTATCCATGCAAAAGAAATCCATTTATGTCGCCTATACCGGCGGCACCATCGGTATGCAGCGCTCCGCCAACGGTTACATCCCGGTTTCCGGCCACCTGCAACAACAACTGGCGCAGATGCCGGAATTTCATCGTCCGGAAATGCCTTCGTTCACTATTCACGAATATACGCCGCTGATCGACTCATCCGATATGACGCCGTCTGACTGGCAATCGATTGCGAATGACATCCAGCAGCACTATGACCAGTACGACGGTTTCGTGATTCTGCATGGCACCGACACCATGGCATTCACCGCCTCCGCCCTGTCTTTCATGCTGGAGAATCTGTCTAAACCGGTCATTGTGACAGGGTCACAAATTCCGCTGGCGGAACTACGCTCCGACGGGCAAACCAACCTGCTCAATGCGTTATACGTGGCGGCCAATCACCCGGTCAACGAAGTCAGCTTGTTCTTCAATAACAAACTGCTGCGCGGCAACCGTACCACCAAAGCGCACGCCGACGGTTTTGACGCCTTTGCCTCCCCGAACTTTCCGCCGCTGCTGGAAGCCGGTATTCACATCCGCCGTCTGACGCCGGCCAACCCCGACCCGATTAGCGGGCCGCTGATCGTGCATGCCATCACGCCGCAGCCGATCGGTGTGGTGACGATCTACCCCGGCATCTCCGCCGATGTGGTAAGCAATTTCCTGCTTCAGCCGGTAAAAGCGCTGATTCTGCGCTCGTATGGCGTCGGCAACGCGCCCCAAAGCTCAGGCCTGCTTGATGAACTGCGCCGCGCATCCGAACGCGGCATCGTGGTGGTTAACCTGACGCAATGCATTTCAGGACGGGTCAACATGGACGGTTACGCCACCGGCAATGCGCTGGCGCAGGCTGGCGTCATCAGCGGGTTTGATATGACGGTTGAAGCGGCTCTGACGAAACTGCATTATCTGTTAAGCAGGAACGATCTTTCCCCTGACCAGATTCGCCAGCTAATGCAGCAAAACCTGCGCGGAGAACTGAGCGACAAAGATTAAATCGCCTGCAACCAACACAGCATCCAGAACATAAAAATTTTAATAAGAAGAACACCATATGAACAGAGCACTCTTGCTGGTGGATATCCAGAATGACTTCTGTGCAGGCGGGGCGCTGGCCGTCTCGGACGGCGATAGCGTGGTCGCGGTGGCGAATCAGGCTATCGCCGCCTGTCAGCAGGCCGGGGTAATAGTCGTTGCCTGTCAGGACTGGCATCCGGCGGATCACCGCAGTTTTGCCGTCAATTCCGGCACCCGCGTAGGCGACCAGGGCGAATTGGACGGCTTACCGCAGATCTGGTGGCCGGTGCATTGCGTTCAGGGTTCGCCCGGCGCCGATTTCCATCCCCGGCTGAATCAGCAGGCGATAAACTGGGTAGTACGCAAAGGAACGCATCCCTTTATCGACAGCTACAGCGCATTTTTCGACAACGGCCGCCGCACCCGTACCGAACTTTATGACTGGTTGAAAGCCAGAGACATTACCCAACTGACCATCATGGGGCTGGCAACCGATTACTGCGTCAAATATACCGTGCTGGATGCGCTGGCGCTGGGTTATCAGACCGAGGTGCTGACGGATGGCTGTCGCGGCGTAAATCTGCATCCGAAAGATAGCCAGCAGGCGCTGGACGTGATGGCGAAACACGGCGCCACGCTAATGGATCTGCCCGCGTTTACCGCGTCACTCAGCCGGTAATTCATGCTCGCATCACGCCAGTTGTCGATGCTGGCGCGATCGGGTTTAGTCTTGCGGTTTCAGGGTGGTGATAGGTTTCAGGGTAGCGGCAGGCGCTGAGGTCGTAGCAGACGTTGGGGTAGTAATAGCATCGCCGGCAAAACGCTGCTTGAGCTCCTGCTTGCTTTTCATTTCGATTTCACCACGGGTGTTGATCGTCATATGGTCCGCCTCGGCGTTATTGCGCGCCTGCCAAAGCATGACCATCTGCAACGCATTTTCCTTTTGTTCCGCCGTCAGGGTTACCCCGTCCGGCCATTTTCCCAGCTCCACCGCCGTCACCAGACGCTGGTAGATTTCCGGGGTCATGCTGTTTATTAAATCATCCAGTTGCATGTTTTTTCTGCCTGCAGTCAAATTTTAGCTGAAACGTTTCAAGTCAAAGTATTGTATTAGCGACGTTAACCATCCGTCTGTTGACCGTTTTCCGTATCGATAAAGCTGAGCGACGCGGAATTCACGCAATAACGTTCGCCGGTGGTGTCCTGCGGACCATCGGGGAACACGTGCCCCAGATGCGCATCGCAATGGCCACAGCGGATTTCGATCCGTTGCATATGGTGGGAGTTGTCTTCCAGATAGCGGATGGCGTCCTCCGCTACCGGGCGATCGAAGCTCGGCCAGCCGCAACCGGAGTCATATTTGTGGTCGGAATAAAACAGCGGCTGATGACAGCACAGGCAGTGGTAAACCCCGGTACGCTTGTTGTGCAACAGTTTGCCGGTATAGGGGCTTTCCGTCCCCCGCTGCTGCGTGACATGCCGCTGCAGATCGGTTAACTCGTTCAGATTACGTGGTGAAGCGGTTATCTTGGTCATCAGGTTCTCACTGAAACACGGGTTTTTCGCCAGCGCGATGAAGCATAATTCTAACAAAAAGTTAACACCGTCACAGCCTATTTTGGCCTACACTTAGCCCTACGCGGCAAAGGCACTTTTAATTGTGATCTCAATCACAATTACACCTATGGCAGGTGTTTTCATGCCTGTGTATTCCTCATATGATTAGGTTATGCACTTTAATTAGGCTGATAGCTGTTTATCGCGCAACTGTTGAACGGACTTTTGACTTACCGCAACGATTGACACGATTCCGCTTGACGCTCAGTAAGGTTTTTGTAATTTTACAACCAACCTTTTATTCACAAACCAATAGCTGGTGGAATATATGACTATCAAAGTAGGTATCAACGGGTTTGGCCGCATTGGCCGTATCGTTTTCCGCGCTGCCCAGGAGCGTTCTGACATCGAAATCGTTGCCATCAACGATTTGCTGGATGCGGATTACATGGCGTACATGCTGAAGTATGACTCCACCCACGGTCGTTTCAACGGCACCGTTGAAGTGAAAGACGGTCACCTGGTTGTCAACGGCAAAACCATCCGTGTTACCGCTGAGAAAGATCCGGCTAACCTGAAGTGGAACGAAATCGGTGTTGACGTTGTTGCTGAAGCAACAGGTATCTTCCTGACCGACGAAACTGCACGTAAACACATTCAGGCTGGCGCCAAGAAAGTGGTTCTGACCGGTCCGTCCAAAGACGACACCCCGATGTTCGTTATGGGTGTTAACCACGCCGCTTACGCCGGTCAGGACATCGTTTCCAACGCGTCCTGTACCACCAACTGCCTGGCGCCGCTGGCTAAAGTCATCAACGACAAATTCGGTATCGTTGAAGCACTGATGACCACCGTTCACGCTACCACCGCTACGCAGAAAACCGTTGACGGCCCGTCTCACAAAGACTGGCGCGGCGGCCGCGGCGCTTCTCAGAACATCATCCCGTCCTCTACCGGCGCAGCTAAAGCGGTAGGTAAAGTGATTCCGGCTCTGAACGGCAAACTGACTGGTATGGCGTTCCGCGTACCGACCCCGAACGTATCCGTGGTTGACCTGACTGCTCGTCTGGAAAAACCGGCTACTTACAAAGAAATTTGTGCCGCCATCAAAGCCGCTTCTGAAGGCGAGCTGAAAGGCGTTCTGGGTTACACCGAAGATGACGTGGTATCCACCGATTTCAACGGCGAAAAACTGACCTCCGTGTTCGATGCCAAAGCCGGTATCGCACTGAGCGACACCTTCGTGAAACTGGTTTCCTGGTATGACAACGAAACCGGCTACTCCAACAAGGTTCTGGATCTGATCGCCCACATCTCCAAATAATGTGGCGATGAACAGATGATGAAAGGGCGACATGAGTCGCCCTTTTTTATTGGGTATATACCCGTCATACTTCAAGTTGCAGGTGCGTTGGCTGCCCTCGCTCCCCCCAATCACTTACTGATGTAAGCTCCTGGGGACTCGCTCGATTGCCGCCTTCCTGTAACCCGAATTATTTGGGGTATACAACAAGAACATAAAGGCAAAACCAATACCATGAGCGATAAAATTTATTCACTTCCCATCAATAACGCGATCACCGCGCACCTTAGCCAACGTCAACTGGACCAACTGCCGATTATCGTGGTGGATCATCCGCAGGTTCGTGCCGCCGTCGCGCTGCAGGGCGCGCATCTGATTAGCTGGCAGCCCAAAGGTGAACAACCGGTACTGTGGCTGAGCGACAACACGCCATTCGAGCACGGCGTGGCGATTCGCGGCGGCGTGCCCATCTGTTTCCCCTGGTTTGGTCCGGCTGCACAGCCCAACCACGGTTTCGGCCGCCTGCTGGCGTGGGAGTTCACCTCTCACAGTGAAGATGCGAACGGCGTTACCCTCAGCTTCACGCTGCGCGATTCCGAGCAAACACGCGCCGCCTGGCCGCACGCGTTTACCGTTCTGGCTCGTTTCCATTTAAGCGCGCAGGAATGCCGCATGGAACTCGAATGCCACGGCGACTACAGCATCACCAGCGCGCTGCACACCTATTTCCAGATTGGGGATATCAGCAAAATCAGCATCGGCGGCCTGGGCAACACCTTTATCGACAAGGTTAACGACGGCAAAACCGATACTCAGCAGGGCGACCTGACGTTTGCTACCCGTACCGACCGCATTTATACCCAGCCAGCGTCACTCAGCCTGATTGAAGACCCGGTGTTGCAACGCACTATTGAAGTGCATCATGCTCACCACAGCGACGTGGTGGCCTGGAACCCGGGCGCAGAACTGTCTCGCACCATCAGCGATATGACCGATGACGGCTACCAGACTTTTGTTTGCGTTGAAACCGCGCACGTGACCCAACCGCTCGTGGCGACCACTCAGGCGCCGGCACGTCTTACCACCACCATTCGCCTGCGTAAATAATCTACTTTTGCTTCCTGCTCATGGCTGGCTTTCGCCAGCCATGCTTCGATTACACCACATCCAGCGGCTGTTTGCGGCGTGGGGCGGGATAAGCCTCATCCAGTATGGCGAGATCTTCAGGTGACAACGTCACTTGAAGCGCGGCGGCATTCTCTTTGACATGCGCCAGCGTACCGGCTTTGGGAATGGCGATGACGCCAGGCTGGCGCGTCACCCAGGCCAGCAGCACCTGTACGGGCGTCAGCGCATGTCGCTGTGCCACGCGCACGACCGCCGGGTGAGCAAACAGGTCATGGCGCAACTCCCCGGCCTGCGCCAGCGGGCAATAGGCCATGACGGGAAGCCGACGTTGCTGACACCAGGGCAGCAGGTCATACTCAATGCCCCGCGACGCCAGATGATACAGCACCTGATTGGTCTGACACTGCTCTCCACCCCGGCAGGACCACAGTTCTTCCATGTCGTCGGTATCCAGATTAGAGACGCCCCAGCGCCCAATCTTGCCCGCCTGTTGCAACGATTCCATCGCGGCGATGGTATCCACCAGCGGAATGCCGCCGCGCCAGTGCAGCAAATACAGATCGATATAATCGGTTTGCAGGCGTTTCAGGCTACGTTCACAGGCGGCGATCGCCCGCTCTCCGCCCGCATTATGCGGATACACCTTGGATACCAGATAGACACGGTCGCGACGGCCGCGTATCGCCTCTCCCACCACCTCTTCCGCCCCGCCGTCAGCGTACATTTCCGCCGTATCGATCAACGTCATTCCCGCGTCGATGCCGGCCTGTAACGCGCTGACTTCACTGCTCCGCCGTTGGGCGCTTTCTCCCATGAACCAGGTTCCCTGACCAATAGCGGGAACGGTGTTTCCACCCGGAAATGTTACCTGTTTCGTCATGTTATTCCTCCCTTGTAGCCCTCCCTTGTAGCAGAGTAGCAAACCCCGCTCGCTCCATTAATGTGCAAATGGGGTGAATCCACCCCATTTTTGTGCAGCCAATGCACAATGACCGTGCGGGTCGCTTTAGAAGGTATAACTGACGCCGCCTCCCAGCATCAGGTTATAGTTTTTATCGACCATCGGGCTGTTTTTGATCTCATCCGACAGCCGGACATAACGCCCGCTTACCCAGGTATTCCAACTGGAATTAATCTTGTAGCCGGCGTTCAACTCGACATACGGCGACCAGCCGTCATCCGGCTGATAATTGCGTAGTCCGGAGCGGGCCGATTCGTCGCCAGTGACGCCATAGTAGTAGCGATTCTGGTTTTCGCTCGACCAGGTAATCCCCACGCCCGGCGTCAGGCTCCAGTCGCCGTCGTTGAAGCGGTAAAGATAGGCGGAGTCCCACACCAGACCATTGCTGTAATTCAGCGTGTCGCCGGCCAGCAAGGTGCGCAAGGTGCCCCATTGCGCATCGTAGCGATAGGATAACCCCGCCATCAACGTACCGCGGCGACGTTCAAGCTGCTTCATCTGGTTATCGTCGCTATCGCCCGGTTTGAAACCAAACGGGTTGTAATACGCCGTCAGTGACAATTTGTTCTGCGCGTCATTCCACAGGTAATACCCACCCAGCAGACCGCGCAGGTAAAAACTCTCGCTTTCATAAGTCACCATCGGAAAAGGATAAACGTGACCGCTATCGCCACGGTATACCGGAGTCTCGCCGACCGCGCCCAGCCCGAGCGCGAACTCGTCCGCAAAGGCCGCCGGGGCCGCTACCGTTGCGGCCAACGCCGCCGTTAAGAAAGTTAATACGCAATTTTTCACGATTGTCGGTTCCCATTCAGTGTTACGTATTTGATCACTTCCAGCAGAATAGCAGCGCCGGAGTCCTACATACATCACATTAATGTGAAAGATACATAAGTTATAACGATTTCGTCTGCCCGCCAGCATCCCGCATCAGGGCTGCGTTAGCGGATAAAAAAGCCGGTTGCAGGCCGCCGCGCCGAAGTGAGTCATTGAAATATCTTAAAAATGCGACGCAAGAATAGAGGAAATTTTATGGATGCAAACTACGCTTTAAACAAGGATGAGGATTTCCGCTGAGTGTAGCCGGGCGCCAGTTGCCCGCCCCTTCCCGCCAACCAAAGTTGGCATAAGGGTTGCTGTATCTCAGCAGCGGTCTTCTTCCGGGAGAGCCATCCATTAAACAGGCTGTATACATACCATTCGCTCTCTTACTCTGTGTTAATCGACGAAGGACGGGCAACGCTATGAACATATTTGATCATTATCGCCAGCGTTACGACGCTGCCAAAGACGAAGAGTTCACTCTGCAAGAGTTCCTTACCATCTGCCAGCAGGATCGCAGTGCGTATGTGAACGCCGCTGAGCGATTGTTAATGGCTATCGGTGAACCGGTTATGGTCGACACCGCTCAGGAACCGCGTCTGTCTCGTTTATTTTCCAACCGGGTAATTGCCCGCTACCCTGCGTTCGAAGAGTTCTATGGTATGGAAGAAGCCATCGAACAAATCGTTTCCTACCTGAAACATGCCGCGCAAGGGCTCGAAGAGAAGAAGCAAATCCTCTATCTGCTGGGTCCGGTGGGCGGCGGTAAATCTTCGCTGGCTGAACGGCTGAAATCGCTGATGCAGCGCGTTCCCATCTACATTCTGAGCGCCAACGGCGAGCACAGCCCGGTCAACGACCATCCGCTCAGCCTGTTTAACCCGCAGGAGGATGCCTCGATTCTGGAGAAAGAATACGGTATCCCGCGCCGCTATCTGGGCACCATCATGTCGCCCTGGGCGGCCAAACGGCTGCAGGAATTCGGCGGCGACATCACCAAATTCCGCGTCGTCAAGGTGTGGCCGTCCATTCTGGCCCAGCTGGCGATCGCCAAAACCGAACCGGGTGATGAAAACAACCAGGACATTTCAGCGCTGGTCGGGAAAGTGGACATCCGTAAGCTGGAGCATTTCGCCCAGAATGACCCGGACGCCTATGGCTACTCTGGCGCGCTGTGCCGGGCCAACCAGGGCGTGATGGAATTTGTGGAAATGTTCAAGGCGCCGATCAAGGTGCTCCACCCGTTGCTGACCGCGACTCAGGAAGGCAACTACAACGGCACCGAAGGCATCGCCGCCCTGCCGTTCAACGGCATCATTCTGGCTCACTCCAACGAATCGGAATGGGTGCAGTTCCGCAACAACAAAAATAACGAGGCGTTCCTTGACCGTGTCTATATCGTCAAAGTGCCTTACTGCCTGCGGGTTTCCGAAGAGGTAAGAATCTACGACAAGTTGTTGATAAATAGTGAGCTGAGCCGCGCCCCCTGCGCGCCCGGCACGCTGGAAACACTGGCGCGCTTTTCCATTCTGTCGCGGCTGAAAGATCCGGAAAATTCCAGTATCTACTCCAAAATGCGGGTATACGATGGCGAAAGCCTGAAGGATACCGACCCGAAGGCCAAGTCGTATCAGGAATACCGCGATTACGCCGGCGTCGACGAAGGCATGAAAGGGCTTTCCACCCGTTTCGCCTTCAAGATCCTCTCCCGCGTGTTCAACTTTGATCACAGCGAAGTGGCGGCCAACCCGGTCCACCTGTTTTACGTGCTGGAACAGCAGATTGAACGGGAACAGTTCCCGCAGGATGTGTCGGAAAAATACCTGGAGCACCTGAAAGGCTACCTGATTCCGAAATACGCCGAGTTTATCGGCAAGGAAATTCAGACCGCCTACCTTGAGTCTTACTCGGAATACGGTCAGAACATTTTTGATCGCTACGTGACCTATGCCGACTTCTGGATTCAGGATCAGGAATACCGTGATCCGGACACCGGCCAGCTGTTTGACCGTGAGTCTCTGAACGCCGAACTGGAGAAAATCGAAAAACCGGCGGGCATCAGCAACCCGAAAGACTTCCGCAACGAGATCGTCAACTTCGTGTTACGCGCCCGGGCCAGCAACAGCGGCCGCAATCCGAACTGGACCAGCTATGAAAAACTGCGTACGGTCATTGAGAAGAAGATGTTCTCCAATACCGAAGAGCTGCTGCCGGTGATTTCGTTCAACACCAAAACGTCGACGGAAGAGCAGAAAAAACACGACGACTTTGTCGATCGCATGATGGAAAAAGGCTACACCCGCAAACAGGTGCGTTTGCTGTGCGAATGGTACCTGCGTGTGAGGAAGTCATCCTGATGCCGTACATCGACAGGCATGTCGTTTGGGGGAAACATGGCCTATTTCATTGATCGGCGTTTGAACGGCAAAAACAAAAGCGCGGTTAACCGCCAGCGCTTTTTGCGCCGCTACAAGTCGCAAATAAAACAGTCGATTGCCGGGGCCATCAACAAGCGTTCGGTTACCGACGTGGAAAACGGAGAGTCTATTTCGATCTCCAATTCGGATATCAGTGAACCGATGTTCCATCAGGGCCGTGGTGGGATTCGTCACCGGGTGCACCCCGGTAACGACCACTTCGTGCAGAACGACAAGATCGAACGGCCTCAGGGTGGCGGCGGAGGCGGCGGATCGGGTCAGGGCGACGCCGGCCAGGATGGCGAAGGTCAGGATGACTTCGTGTTCCAGATATCCAAAGACGAGTATCTTGACCTGTTGTTCGAAGATCTGGCGCTGCCCAACCTGAAAAAAACCGAACACCGGCAACTCAACGAGTACAAAACCCACCGTGCGGGGTACACCGCCAACGGCGTCCCCGCCAATATCAGCGTGGTGCGTTCGCTGCAGAACTCGCTGGCGCGCCGCATGGCGATGACCGCGGGTAAACGCCGCGAGCTTCACCAGCGGGAAGAAGATCTGGCGTTGCTGGAAAATACCGAGCCGGTCCAGTTGCTGGAGGAGGAGCGACTGCGGCAGGAAATCGCCGAGCTGCGCCAGCGCATCGCCAGCGTGCCGTTTATCGATACCTTCGACCTGCGTTACAAGAACTACGAACGCCGGCCGGAACCGTCAAGCCAGGCGGTGATGTTCTGTTTGATGGATGTTTCCGGTTCTATGGATCAGGCCACCAAGGACATCGCCAAACGTTTTTACATCCTGTTGTATCTGTTCCTGAGCCGCACCTATAAAAACGTGGAAGTGGTGTATATCCGCCACCATACGCAGGCCAAGGAAGTGGATGAGCAGGAGTTCTTCTACTCTCAGGAAACCGGCGGCACCATCGTCTCCAGCGCCCTGAAACTGATGGAGGATGTGGTCAAAGAACGCTACGACCCTGCGCAATGGAACATTTACGCCGCGCAGGCTTCCGACGGCGACAACTGGGCGGACGATTCGCCGCTGTGCCGTGAATTACTCGCCACCCGCCTGCTGCCGGTGGTGCGTTACTACAGCTACATCGAAATTACCCGTCGTTCGCACCAGACGCTGTGGCGGGAATATGAGATGTTGCAGGACAGCTTTGACAATTTCGCCATGCAGCATATTCGCGATCAGGACGATATCTATCCTGTCTTTCGGGAAATCTTCCACAAACAAACCGTCAACAACTAACCAACCTGCCCCAGCCAGCCGTTCACGCGCTGGCTGTTTTCCCTTCCATATGTCATGTCTTGCCTGTTGTTGAGAGCAGCCATAAATCCGTCGTTGAATAATCCAGGCCCGAATACCGGTACGAGCCGCACGCAACGCGAAGATCACCCGGTTTATCCCCCCATCGTCTCTGCCTGACCGCACCGGATGCCCCCTGCCGCCAGTCACAGCAGGCATCCGAAATCCGTTTTCCCATTGTTTCCCCCTTTTTAATAAGGGTTTTTATTTGAAATGTTATGTTATAACATAAATGTTATTGCAATAAATTTTCACATTTTCGGAGTGCTGTGTGCTGGATGTCAGGCAGTTAACACTTTGTATCGATGGGGACCACAAGATTCATGACCTCAGTTTCTCCCTCGCGCCCGGTGAGCGTGTCTGTCTGCTGGGCGGATCCGGTTCCGGCAAATCGCTGACGGCGCGTTGCCTGCTGGGCGCACTGCCCATCGGTAGTCAACTCAGCGGCAGCATCCGTCTTCAGAACCACGACGTGACGGGGTTGCCGTTGTCACAGCGCCCGCCTGCCGAACGTCCGGCGGCCATTTTTCAGGATTCAGCCACGTCGCTAAACCCGTTATTCACGATTGAAACGCAACTGCGCATGGCGTTAAAACACCAGCCGACTCATCGGGCGCTGCCGGATTTACTGCGTGCGGTCGGTTTTTCCGATCCGCAAGCCGTGCTCACGCGCTACCCCGGCGAACTCTCCGGCGGCCAGCGTCAGCGCCTTTGCATCGCGCTGGCGTTACTGTGCGAGCGTCCGTTATTGATCGCCGATGAACCCACCACGGCGCTGGACGTGGTCACCCAGGCGCAGGTACTGCAAACCCTACAGGATCGGCTGCAACAATCTCCACGCACCAGCCTGCTGTTCATCACCCACGACATCACGGTAGCAGCCATGGTCTGCCGGCGCGCGTTGGTAATGGAAAACGGCCGGCTGGTCGAGCAAGGCGAAATGCGTCAGTTGCTGACGCATCCCCGCCATCCTTATACCCGTGCGCTGGTGTCGGCGGCGCGTCAGGCATCCGCCGGCGCCGTTTTTTCCCGCCGGAACCGCACGCCGTCCGTATCATGGTCACAGGCCAGTTAATGCTATGCACCAAACCTCTTGCATGCTGAGTGAAGCTCCCTTTTTGCAACTTCATCAGGTCAGCCACCATTATCGAACGGCGGGTGTGTTTACGCGCCGGGCAACGGCCACCCCGTCGCTGCAGCACGTCAGCCTCGAACTTCATGCGGGAGAACGCGTGGCGCTGGTGGGCGCATCCGGCTGCGGCAAATCCACCTTGCTGAAAATTCTGCTGGCGCTGGAGTCACCGATTCAGGGCACGGTGCATTGCCAGGGGCGCGAGGTACGCCCGAATAGCGTATCCCGGTTGCGCTGGTATCGGCAATTGGTGCAATACATCCCGCAGGATCCGGCGGGATCGCTGGCGCCGCACGCCTCGGTATTCGCGCTGATCGCCGAACCGCTGCGCCAGCTAGGGATGACGGAAAACCTGAAACAGACGGTCTGTGAGGTGCTGGAGCAGGTTGATTTGCCGTTAACTCTGTTGCATCAGCGGGCCGAATCGCTATCCGGCGGTCAGGCCCAGCGGGTCGCCATTGCCAGAGCCATTGCGCTGCGCCCGGCGTTTCTGCTGGCGGATGAGCCGGTCAGCGGGCTTGACCTGCCTCTGCGTCAACAGATCACTACGTTGCTCGATACGCTGTCACGCCGTCATGGCATGGGACTATTGCTGGTTTCCCATGACCTGTCGGTCGTGGCCGCGCTCTGCCAGCGGGTACTGGTCATGTACAACGGCAGTCTGGTGGAAGACCGTCCGCTGCCCGATTTACTCGCCGAACCGCGCCATTTTCATACCCAGGCCTTGTTGGCGGCTGTGCCGACGCTGCCTGCTTTTGACTGATTTTTCCAATACCACAAGGAATGCGTATGTTTCGTTTCCCTTCTCTGACGATGGCCGCCACGCTGGCATCCACCCTGTTGCTCGCCGGTTGTTTTGACAAACCGGCGCCCGCCGCCACCGGCGCGGACAATCCGCGCATTCGTCTGGCGATGTTGTTGCCGCCGCGTTCAGCGCTGTCGCCTTTCAGTGACGATGCCTTCAAG
The DNA here is from genome assembly GCF_003049805.1 of Dickeya sp. Secpp 1600. NCBI lineage: Bacteria > Pseudomonadati > Pseudomonadota > Gammaproteobacteria > Enterobacterales > Pectobacteriaceae > Dickeya > Dickeya sp. Secpp 1600. Next base: position 2,404,410 of record NZ_CP023484.1, on the reverse strand, counting down.
CTGTCGCGCTGGCGCGCCGGTGAAACGCTGGTGGTGCTTGATGCCAACGGCGATGCGCAACCCGCGCTGGCGACACACTGGCAACAGATAGATGAGTTAACCTGGCGTTTCACCCTGCGCGACGGCGTAAAATTTCACGACGGCAGCGATTTCAACGCCAGCGCCGTGGTCAACGCCCTGACCGCCGCCACGCGCGCCACTCCCAAGCCACGCATTCTTGACGGCGTGACGCTGAGCGTGACGGCGGAAGACGCGCGCACCGTGCAGATTAAAACCGCCACCCGCGACCCGTTGCTACCGCAACGCTTGTCCAGCCCTCAGTTAACCCTACTCTCGCCCGCCGCTTACGGCGCCAACGGCGTGGTCAGCCCGATCAGAACCGGCACCGGCCCGTTCGTGCTGACGCAGGTTAACGGCACCAGCAGCGCCCGGCTGGATCGTTTTGACGGTTACTGGGGCAGCAAAGCCACGGCGCCGGGCATTGATGTCGATTTCGTCCCGGACAGCGCCGCCCGCACCGCCGCGCTGCGTACCGGCACGGCCGACCTGGTAGAAGCGATACCGGTGTCACAGGCGCCGCTGCTGGACCAAAACCTGGTGCATGAAGTGCCGATGCCCCGCACCAACACGCTGTACCTCAACACCCGGCGCGGCGTTTTCAGCGATCCGGGCCTGCGGGCCGCGGCGCGTGATGCGATCCAGCGGGACATTCTGGTCAAAAACGTGTATGAAAACCGGGCCGACGTGGCGGCCGGGCTGCTTGGCCCGGCGGTGCAATGGGCCGCGGCGTTGCGTCAACCGGTAGCGGCACCCACCGCAGCCCGTTCCCCTAACGGCGCGACGATCACGCTGGCGACCTTCAGCGACCGGGCGGAACTGCCGGAAGTGGCGGTTTATCTGGCTCAACAGTTAACCGCCGCCGGCTTCACGGTAAAACAGGAGGTCCGCGAATATTCGCAGATAGAAGCGGATGCGCTGGCCGGCCATTTCGATGCCTTTATTTTATCTCGCGCCACCGTGCTGGATTCCGGCGATCCGGTGGCTTACCTGTATAGCGATTTTTCCTGCAAAGGCTCATTCAATATTTCGCAACTGTGTAATCCTGCGGTGGACGACGCGCTGAAACAGGCTGCCGCCACCCCGGCTGGAGAGGCGCGTCGCCAGGCGATCATGGCCGCCGAGAACCTGATTCTGGCGACTAACGCCGCCATTCCATTGCTGCACGAACGGGTGATTCAGGGCGAGTCCGCCCGTTTGCGTCAGGCTATCCGGGACCCGCGTGAACGTGCCTTGATCGACGTACAGACGCACATCGATGGAGCGCATGCCAAGCCATGAGCGATACGCGGTTTCGGTTACCGGCAGAACTGCAACCATCGCTGCTGGTCATGACCTCGCGCCTGTTGACCGCCCTGACCATCATCGTATTGATCGGGCTGCTGCCCTGGCTGTCTGACACCGATCCGGCGCTCAGCCTGCTGCGCGCCCGCTCCAGCGAACAGGAAGCCACGGCGGAAGCGCTGGATGCCATTCGTCAGCATCTGGGGCTGGCGCAGGGGCCGTGGGCGTTGCTGAAGCACTGGTTAGCAGGTTTATTGCACGGCGATGCCGGCCTATCCTGGGTATCCGGCAAGCCGGTGTTGCCCGGTATGCTGGATGCCGCAGGCGTGTCGCTCACACTGATGCTGGCGGCACTGGCGGTGGCGCTCCTGTTGGCCCTGCTGCTGAGCTGGCCAACCCTGCAGCGCGGGCTGGCCGGCGATAACCGGCGCAGCAACGGGGCGCTAGCCACCGCCTTCACCGCCATGCCGGAATTTCTGCTGGCGTCGTTCCTGCTGATCGTCGGCGCGGTCTGGCTGAAGCTGTTGCCGCCTTATGGCTGGCAATCATGGCAACACCTGATTCTCCCCGCGCTGGCGTTGGGTATTCCGGCGGGCGGCTTGCTGGGTAAACTGTTCAGCGATGCGTTGACCAGCACATTCAGCGAGCCCTGGCTGCTGACCTGGCAGATGGCTGGTTTTTCCCGCCGAGACTGCCTGCTGGGCGTAGTTCGTCGCGCCCTGCCCGCTATTCTGCCGCAGGTCAGTCTGGTGCTGGTCGGGCTGACCGGCGGCGCGGTCGCGGTGGAAAAAGTGTTTGCCATTCCCGGGCTGGGGCGGGCAACGCTGGGTGCGGCGGCGGCTCAGGATCTGCCGGCGTTGCAATGCGGCGTGCTGATTCTACTGGTTATCGCGGTGATCGCCGGGATGGGGTCGACGCTGCTGCGCCGCTGTCTGCTTGGTCATGCGCTGGAAAACGGCTCCCTTTCTACGCCCGCCAGCGCCATTAAAGTGACGCGCCGTCATTATCGTCTGCCGCTGTTCATCGCGTTGCTGCTGGCGGCGATCGTGATTACCGGCCTGCCGCGTGATCCCTTCGGTTCCGACTTTGCCCGTCTGCAGTCGCCTGACTGGTCGTTACCGTTCGGCGCTGACGCCACCGGCCGCGACATGCTGGCGCGGGTTGCGCACGGTGCGCTATCCACCCTGTTTACCGCGCTGGCGGTGACGCTCTGCTGCCTGCTGCTCGGCCTGCTTTTCGGGCTGTTTCCACGGCTGTTCAGCGGCCCGGCCGAAGTAGCCAATGCCATGCCGCCGGTGATCGCCGGCATGGTGGTCGCCGCGTTGTACGGCCCTTCCACATCAGGCGCGGCGCTTGCCGTGGCGCTGGTTGCCTGGGCGCCGCTGGCGGCACACACCGCGTCGCTGGTGACCGAAATCACCGCCCAACCGTATATTCGCATCACGCCGCTGTTTGGCATCAGTCGTCTCCGGTGCCTGATACGCTATGTGATTCCCGCGCTGATCGGGCCGGTCACCCGCCATGCCATGCTACGTCTACCCGGCATCGCACTGGCGCTGGCATCGCTGGGTTTTCTGGGATTAGGCGAACAACCGCCGACGCCGGAATGGGGACGCGTGCTGGCGGAAGGCATGCCCTATGTCGAACGCGCTGTCTGGACAGTATTACCGCCCGTTTCAGCATTGATTCTGCTATCGGTACTGGCTGTTTCGCTCAGCCAATGGTCACGACGATAAAAGGCGACATCAGGTTGTGCAATATTGCACAACCTGATGCTATCGAATGATATCTGGTTGGTTATGGCAGACAAAAAACGCGGCTATCTGGCGGAATACTGTCGGTTCCCCGCATCAGTTACGTACTTTACGGTAAACCCATAACACCACAATGGCGCCGATTACCGCCACCGCAAAACTACCGAAATTAAAGCCATCGACTTTACCAAAACCAAAGAACGTGCTGATCCAACCGCCGACCACCGCACCGACCACGCCCAGCAACACGGTCATGATAAAACCACCGCCATCTCTACCCGGCATGATCCACTTTGCCAGAATGCCGGCAATAAGACCGAAAATAACCCATGAAATGATTCCCATCGTATCCTCTCTATCAGTCGCACATTAGGCGGTATCCCGCAATAATAATGTGTACCCGTGGTTAGTGGTTATGCCTATAAAAGCGTAGCATAAGATGCATCGCTTACTTTACCGCAGCGTTTTACGCCGCTTCTGGCGGTTATGGCTCAATACCGCAGCCTAACAAGATAGACAATGTCACGAGGGAGTGACAGCAAATTGACAATCACGCCAAACAAAAAATAACCACAATCTTTTACCGGAAATAAAAAAGCGCCCGAACAATCATTCCGAGCGCTCTCAATACCCGTATCAACATGAATACGCTAACTGTGCTATCAGCCTGCGGCAGGCCAGAGACGATTATTTGTCGGCCACAAAATAATCATTATTATCGGTCATCGGAATATAAATCCTGACCCATTCGTCACCGTCTGTCAGCTCCCAACTGTGCCCTTCGCCATTAGTATCCTCAGCCAGCAGAACCGTTCCCGGCGACAGAATAAACGTAGAACCGTCGCTGACTTTGAATTTCAGCTTACCTTTCAGTGTAATAACATACTGTTTTCTCGGCGCCGGATGCGTGTTTTTTTCCCACTCTTCAACCGAGTTATTAATCCAGAAATTTTGCGCGGGTATTTTTTCCAGCGCAGGAATGCTGCCTTTCAGATAAGCAGAATGGTTATCCGGTGTGGTGATGAGTTTAATTGCCGGGATACGCGAAGGCTGGGTTGACGTTTCTGCTATGCCTTTCAACGGCATTAACGATGCTATAACCATAAATAAGAATATTTTAAATTTACTCATTACCACCTCGACTCCCTGTTTAATTTAACGCCATCGATGACCGATAATCATCGCTCTAAAAATTTCGCCGTGAATTATACGAGAATAATCCGCCAGGTAAACAAACACGCATTCTGAATATAATTATTCATTCAATAGGCAATAACGATGAAGATATAGCGCATCATTCAGCTGTACTGGTGGGAAACCGGAACGTAAAATCAGATAACTGATCACCTTGCAAACAGGTATTGCATGGTCACTCACCTGTTGTTACACCGCGCCTCTGGCAAGAAAATCACCGCTACGTTTCCATCGCCCCGCAGATAACGCCGCCTTCTTCCTCTTCTTCGGCAACTTGCCTGCTCATGGATAAGATCAATGCCGGTCTGGCCGACTCGACTTCATCAAACCCGGCCGTTATGATCGCCTTTCCGGGCCTGCGACTCGCCGTCTCTCAGTGGTGTGTCTCGTTTCGCCCGGCGGTAGACCTGAGGTCATCTCCCGTCTGGGGAGCTTTACATGGAATATCACAATGAAAAAAGTAGTACTGTCGCTTATTGTCTCTGTGCTGTCTGCGCAGGCGTTGGCCGCGCCGCAACTGGCTAACCTGAGCAAGCTGGAATATGGTCCGCGCTGGGCGTTCAACCGTGAAGAAGTTCAGTTGATCTGCCGCCCCGGCCATGCCATGTACGTGATCAATCCCAGTACGCTGGTGCAATATCCGCTCAATGACGTGGCGCGTGAGCAGGTCAACACCGGCAAGGTGAATGCTCGCCCGCTGGAAACCATTCTTCTGGACGACCCGCAGAATCCGGGGCAAAAAATGAGTCTGCAACCCTTTATCGACCGGGCCAAAGACCTCTGTCAGTAGCGCATATAGCACTCCTGAAGCGAGTGTGGATCGCGAATACGCGGGTTTGCGCTGGTTGTCACAAAGTGTACAGATTGTTTCAGAATTGGCCGTCAAAAACCGGGCCAGACTGGAAAACAAAAGTGAGTCGTCTACGCTTAAAGTGCGGGCTGTGATGCAACCCGCAACAAATGCCAACTTTTAGCGCACGGCTCTCTCCCAAGAGCCATTTCCCTAGACCGGGCACAGGAATCGTGTTCGGTCTTTTTTTATAGCATTGATTTTTAACGATTTATTTTTCAATATCCGAAAATGTCCGAAATTTGTCCGAAAACCCGTACCCGGTGTAAATTGCAACGGGCTGGATAATCATCATTATCTATCGCAAGATAGGCCTTTCAATAACAAGGATGTAACAAAAAACACAAGCTAAACACCTCTAAATCGATCAGCACTACACCACTATCGCTTGCAACTCGAATAAATGCTTAGCATATCTCACAAACTGGCGTTTAACGTCTGGCTGCTGAATATTCAGGTTTGCCGGTTATTATTCGTTATGTTGCAGTTTTATCTACTGCGGTTCATGGGTCATTCTGGACTCCAGAATTCAGGCATAAAAAAGCCCCGCAGTTTAAGTCGAGGCTTGCTGTCATATTTAGAGATATTTAGCCCATTTCGATCTCAAAAGAAAGTAGCTTATTTTTATCAACCGTAATGAAACTTACCCTATTCAAGAAAAAATTAATCAGAAATCAGTCGAAAATCCATATTGAAATTTCAACATACAGCTATTACCTAGTATAGCTCTCAACTAAATCAGCATGTAAGACAGTCCCTTTCTCATCAAAAGAAAGCTTTAATACTTTATCCACTCCAGTTAATGCTGAAACAGGAGGAAGAAAAAATGGTATTTTTTCGTGCCTATAATGATAACGCCAAGAGCTAGATTTCATATAGTCATAGTTGTTATCCGGTGGTCCAAGACGAATTAACACGTCTTTTTTTGTTGTTTTTCCATAGATAAAAAAATTATTAACATTCTCTTTGTTTATATCCTCGATAGACTCAGAATGAGTGCGAACACTATCCAAAACACATCCTGAAGATGCCAAGGAAATAAAAAACAAAAAGGAAAACTTAAATATCTTATCACTCGAAATAATTATCATTTTTACCCAGATACACTTTAAATGGAACAGATTTAAGAACCGTAACACCACTAGACGACTCGCGGACAATTTCATTAAAATAAAAAACACACACCTTATTATTTTGATTAGGATCATAATTTATATCATAGTCTTTCCCTGGCTCAGGATTTATAATAAATGATGTTCCACAGTATCCATTAACCCCATTATCTGTATAAATTTTTATATAAGTAGGTTCAGCTTTTACTTTAACCTCAAAATAATATCCTTTATAGTCCTGTGGGCGATATGATATTTTAGGCATTCCGATGTCACGAGTTTCATTATAGAAACCAAGAAACGTGTGCGGAACTATATATCTAGGGGTTATGTTAGAATCACTTTTCTGTAAAATAGATGTGCCTGTTACATTGCTAACAAATCTAATCCTTGATGTTTTATCAAATCCAACAGGCTCCTTATAGACTCTTGGATCTTTGGGACCGCTAACCGTATAATTCAATGTTTTACATCCAGTCACATACGCACAAAGTGTCAAAGCGACTAAAGAGCATACAATCTTCACATCTTATCCCTAAAAAAAAGAAAGAATTATCATTATCGGAAGAAATAAAAATTTCTTTAAAAAAATCATGAACATTTATCTTTTATTCGTTTTAAAACTAATGAATACGCTATCACTCTATTATCTAACTTGTTTCATTCACCGATTCCAGATAGTGCGACCACGCTCCTGCTGCCATCACTGATCCATAATTCATAAATCACCATAAATTTTATTTAGTTGGAGCCATCCTTAACTCCGAAATAGACCAATAACGCTATCCGAAAAATTGAGAGCACCGTCAAAAACACTCCTTTTTAGTCTGATTTTTAACTCAAAATTCAGCACAAAACTCTCAGGTAAAAAACTTCGCGGTAATGAGCACAAATTTTCCGTATCATAATCAAAACCCCATCAGTTGGCTAACGCCTTATTCTATTTCGTACTTGTTATCAAAATGATAGCTTAACCGCCTACACATATGACACCAGCACATCACGATACACTGTATTGAAATTCCCCCAGCCCCAGACTGGTAGAGGAGATACTCCAGCACGACTTCAGTTTCCTGCCGCAGGGGTTAGGTGCCTGATCGTAAAACTCCGCTTTAACATGAGGCGGTTTAGGCAAATATTTCCAGTCCCCACTTCTTTAGTGACTTGCTTCTCGTCTTTGGAAAATCAGAATGCGATAGGAAAAGCTAGCGCTTTATCTATCCTTCATTTTCTTCAATGATATTGCGGAGCTACCGCTTAACGGATTGGATGTCCCGTTTATGCGCCGTCACTCATTGGTGGAAACGCAATAACATCATGTTCATGGAGGATTGGTATATGTCACACAAACTCACTCGCCTGTCGCTCATTAGTTTGAGCCTGCTGGCCGGTTTATCCGCTAACATTCAGGCCCATGCAGCATCATTGGGGTGTAATCAGAACTGTATCGACTATCTGCGCGAAAATGTGCAGGCCAGGCCGCTCACCGCGGCAAGCATCGCCACGTTGGGTAACGCCACCTTGCAATCGCAATTCACGTCTTATCTCAACACCTCAATCAGCGCTCGTAATTCAGATAAAGCAGCGCTCGCCGCCGAGCGAAATAACCTGACCAACATACCGGCGCCACGCTCGTCAGACGAAGGGCACGACCTTGATACCATGCCACTGAATAAACCGGCATCGTATTATCAGTCGGCGCAAGCGCTCAATATCGCCAGAGACATATTGAGTTTCCAAATCCCCTCTGGAGGCTGGGGCAAGAATATGCCGCATACCGGCGTCGAGCGCGCCAAAGGGCAATCGTACACCATCGACAACCTTGATCCGTCAGAGTCCGGGCGCTGGCGCTACGTCGGCACTATTGACAATGGGTCAACCACCACTGAACTGCGTTATCTCGCCAAAGTACAGGCTACTCGTGCAGAGGGTGCCGATACAACCCGCATACGGGCCGGTATCGTCCGTGGTCTAAAATATCTTCTCGCCGCACAGTACCCTAACGGCGGCTGGCCGCAGGTCTATCCGCTGGCGGGCGGATACAATGACGCCATTACGATCAATGACGATGCCATGTTAAGGGTGGTTATGCTGTTAAATGAGATTGGCAACGGCAGTAACAGCGATTTTGCTTTCCTCGACAGCCGTACCCGCAACAGCATTGCCCAGAGCGCGGCGAAAGGCGTCACCTGGCTGCTCGACAATCAGGTGTCGATCGGCGGTACGCTGACGGTCTGGGGGCAGCAACATGATGTGCTGACACAGGAGCCAACCGCCGCGCGGGCCTTCGAAATGGCATCGCTGACGTCGGGAGAAAGCGCAAAAATCGTGGAATTTTTGATGACGTTGCCGAATCCCAACGCGGCGGTACGCCGGTCGGTTTACGCCGCAGCGGATTTTTTTACCGCCACCCGCATAACCGGTCAGTCCTGGTCTAACGGCAAACTGTCCAGTTCGCCAAACGGCGTGCTGTGGGCGCGTTATTACGACCTGGCCTCCTACACGCCGGGAGCAAGCCGTGTGGAAAAACGTGCGCAAACCTTATTCGGCGACTTCCCGAAAACACACGACAGCAGTGCTTACGGCCTTGTCTTCGGCTCTATTGCCTCGGTGTCGACCGAGCGACTGACCGGTTACGCCCAGTACGTTTCCAGTCCGCAAAGAGTGCTGACGACATTCGCCGTCTGGAGCAAAAGTAACGCCCGCCCCTGACGTCCAACGCTTGCGGGAAAATTCACTGCGCAATCCGCTCTGAGGACGGATTGCGTTTTCACCGTTCACGCGCCAGCCAGCGAGGCTGGCCGCCCTGCTGATATGCATAGATAAGATAAAATTCTACATATTTGCTATTTGTAACACCACCACCTAACCTCTCTGAAGAGGGATAGATTACAGAGGGATACTGACTGAGGATAACGGGATAATGCAGGAGCGCGGGCGAAGGTTTCTGCTTAGCATCGGGAGAACTCGTCATGAATTTCCAACCCAAATATGCCAGTAGCGAATCACCGAACCCGGTCCAGGCTGTTGCCGAATTTGCCAGCCAGATTGGTCATGACGGCATCGATACCGTCATTTTCTTCTGTTCTCCAGACTACGACCTGGACGTCCTGGGTCGGGAGTTGCAGAACACCTTCTCCTGCCCCTGTATAGGTTGCACCTCTTCTGGTCAGATTGGCACAGAAGGCTTCCAGCACTCCGGACTGTTGGGGCTGGGATTGGGCAAAGACTTCCGCACTCGCTTTTTCATGATTCAGCCGTTGGTAAACTACACCGCGGTCGTGGCCGACATCGCCGAAGCCATTCGCCGCGACAGCGAGGCCAGACCGAACCTGCATCGCTTCGGCCTGCTGCTGGTAGATGGGCTGTCTATGGTCGAAGAGCGCCTGGTGGCGAACCTCTACCAGCAGATCGGCAACGTTCCCATCATCGGCGGTTCCGCTGGCGATGACCTGCGTTTCGAAAAAACCCATGTCTATGATGGAAATGGACGCTTCATTTCCGATGCGGCTGTATTCGCCGTTATCGAAACCAATTCGCCCGTCACCACCTTCAAAGTGCAGCACTTTGAACCCAGCGAGGTGGAGCTAGTCATCACCGAGGCCGATCCGGAGAAGCGACTCATTCTGGAGATAAACGGCGAACCCGCCGCTCAGGTTTATGCAGAAGCCCTTGGCCTCACAGTGCACGAATTGACGCCGACGGTATTTTCCCGCAATCCGCTGATGCTCTCCTTCGGCGATGAACCCTACGTCCGTTCCATACAGAAATGGAACGAAGACCTCTCTCTCACCTGCTACTGCGCCATTGAAGAAGGGCTGATCGTCGCCATCGGCAAGGCGGAGGACCCAGTCCAAACCCTCAGACAGGCTTTTGACAAGGTCCGCGAGACAATTCCGGAGCCCGCGGTAATCATTGGCTGCGATTGCATCCTGCGCCGCCTCCAGTTCGAACAGGAAGGACTTGAGCAACAGATCGGCGATGTAATGATGCAGAATCGGGTAGTGGGCTTTTCCACCTACGGCGAGCAGTACAACGGATTGCACGTGAACCAAACCTTCACGGGCATCGCTATTGGAGGACAACACGTTGACTGAAGGAACATTTTCCGAAGCGTCCGCCATTGTCTTGTCCGCCGCCGAATACCAGCGCAAGCTCACCGCCCGGGACAAGACCATTGAGGTACTCAAGCGCCGCATCGCACAAGAAGCCAGACACAGCCACGCCACGCCTTTTGCCATTCTGGAGCAAAACGTGGGTCTGGAGAAGGTGGTCGCCCGCAAGACCCTGGAGTTAGAGAATGAACGCCAGGAGCTAGAAAAAGCCCTCACCGAATTGCGCTTCACCCAGGCCCAGTTGCTGCAGGCTCAGAAGATGGAGTCCATCGGCCAACTCGCCGCCGGCATCGCCCACGAGATCAACACGCCAACCCAGTACGTCTCCGACAATGTGGGTTTCGTTAAAACCGCCACCGTTTCTCTGCTAAGCCTATTGGACGCCGCCCTCACGCTGGCCGAGGCCACGCGGGGGAAAATGGCCGAAGACCCCATCGTGGCGGAGTTCGACGCTGTCCTCAAACGCACTAAAGTGGAGTTCCTGCGCCGGCAGATCCCAAGCGCCCTAGACGAATCGCTGGAGGGCCTTAGTCATATCGCCAAGATCGTGGCCGCCATGAAGGAATTCTCCCACCCCTCCCACAACGAGAAAGCGTTGGTGGATGTGCGCGAGGTCATCAACACAACGGTGACCGTCGCCCGCAACGAATGGAAATACGTGGCAGAACTTGAGACGCACTTCGAAGACGACTTGCCGCAACTGCCGTGTCTGCGCGACATGATCGGCCAGGCCATTATCAATCTGGTGGTAAACGCCGCCCACGCCATCGCCGACACCATCCAGCAAGGCATCAAAGAGAAGGGCCGCATCATCATCTCCGCGGCGCGGGACGGCGAACATATGGAAATCCGGGTCAAAGACGACGGAGGCGGTATCCCTGCGGCGATCCGCGACCGCATCTTCGATCCCTTCTTTACGACCAAAGCCGTAGGCAAAGGCACCGGCCAGGGGCTCGCCATTGTCTATTCAACCGTGGTAGACAAACATGATGGGCTGATCCGTTGCGAGTCGGAAGAAGGCGTGGGCACGACGTTCATACTGAAATTGCCCCTCCACTGCCACAAAGAGGAAGGCCCCGCATGCAAGTGATGTTCGTCGATGACGAAAGTCGGGTGCTTTCTGGTATTGAGCGGGCCCTCATGATGCAAGACAGCGAATGGGAATGCCGTTTCGCCAATAGCGGTCAGGAAGCACTTGCGATGCTGGAGGAACAGCCGGCCGACGTGGTGGTGTCCGACATGCGAATGCCCTTCATGGATGGCGCTGAATTGCTTACTCAGGTACGCAACCGCTGGCCTGGCACAATACGAATTATCCTGTCCGGCTACTCCGAACCTGACGCCACCCTGCGTATGTTAGACGTGGCTCACCGGTTCGTGTCCAAACCCTGTGACAGCACGGTGCTACTGGATATGGTAGGAAGCGCTCTGGCCCTGCGCGACATGTTCCAGGACCCCACCGTAGTCGAGATAGTGGGCAGAACCAGCCGGCTGCCGGCTGCCCCCAAAGTGTTCAGCGAAATATGCAGTCTCATTGCCACCCCCGGCAGCGATACCCGACACATCGCCGAGCTTCTGGGCAGAGACCCTGCGCTGAGCACCAAGATTATGCAGCTTGCTAATTCAGCCTATTTCGCCAGAGGCGGACACATTAATGACATCGGAAACGCCATCACCCACTTAGGGCTGGATCAGGTGAAGTTGCTGGTTCTGGCCTCTCAGGTCTTTGCAGGCGCGAAGACGGATCCTTATGTGGACCGGCTACAACAACGCGCCCTGCTCGCCTCCACACTAGCCGCCCGCATTTCCGGCCATCAGGGAGTGGAGGCCACCGCCGCCCTGCTCGCCAACATTGCGCAACTTATCCCCGAACTGAGGGAGCCCGACGGAGAGGCTGCCACCACGCGCAGCGACATGCCCACGCACGCCGCGGTAGGTGCCTATCTGCTGGCCTTGTGGGGGTTGCCCATGGACATCGTGGAAACCGTGGCCTGTCATATACAGCCTTCCCGTTCTACGGAAAAAGTCTTCGGCGCGATCGGTACCGTGCATGTCGCGGTCACCCTCGCCAACAACGGTGTCCTCGATCTGGACTACCTCGAACAGACTGGCGTGCTGAACAAACTGCCGCAGTGGCAGGCGATGCTCGCCCACACGCAGGAAACTCTCAATGACTGAAACCGCCTTGCCCCGGGTTCTGTGCGTAGACGATGAACCCAATGTGCTCGCTGCGATGGAACGAAACCTGTTTGGCGAATTCGACGTCGTGGTCGCTCCCAGTGGTGAAGCCGGTCTGGACGCCGTTCGCTGGGGCCAGCGTTTTGCCGTGATCATGTCCGATATGCGCATGCCCGGCATGGACGGCGCTGCTTTCCTCGCCAAAGCACGGGAAATCTCCCCCGACAGCGTGCGTATCCTCCTCACTGGGCAGGCCGACGTGGAATCCTCCATCGCCGCCATCAACAAAGGGGCTATTTTTCGCTACCTCTGCAAACCGTGCCCCAAAGAGGAACTGGTTTCGGCGCTTAATGACGCAGTCGGTCAGTACCGTCTCGTTTGTGCGGAAAAGGAATTGCTGGAAACCACCCTCACCGCCTCGGTCAAGACACTGACTGAAGTGCTCGCCATGGTCGCGCCGTGGGCTTTTCAGCGGGCGGCGTTCGCCCAGTCCTGTGTCCGCCACGCGCTGCCCAAGCTGGAATGGCCTGATGGATGGATATACACCATCGCCGCCTCATTGAGCCAAATCGGCTGTGTGGGTATCCCCGCCGATATCGTCCAGGCCGACGCGGCCCAGCGCGATATCACGGAGGAGGAGAAAAAACTCCTTCAGGAACACCCGGATGTCGCCGGTCGCCTGGTGGAACACATCCCCCGCCTCGAACTGGTGGCCGAGATCATCCGTCACCAGGCCAGAGTTGCCCCGCACAGCGCCCCTACTGAGGTTATCCGCGGCGCTCACCTTCTGCGCGCCGCCCTCGAACTGGAGCGCTATTCAGCCCGGGGGCCGGCATTGGAACACCCTGGGGAAATCCTGCGCGCGGTACGGCCGGCGATCCCTGAGTACATCATCAAAACCCTGGCTGATTTTCGCGCCAATGTGGCAGGCGTTCGTTCTGTGCGCATTTGCGAATTGAAGTCCGGCTGGGTGATAGATGAAGACATCCGCACCACCAACGACTTGATGGTGCTCACCAAAGGTCATGAACTCACCGACACCGCCATCTCCGCCCTTCAACATCTCCTCGCCGCCAACGCCGTTAAGGAGCCGATTCGGGTGCGTGGAGTTCCAGACACCGCAGCGTCTTAGCGACGTCATGGACGGAATTCGCCAAACCCGAATAGCGCAGACGTGGGGCATCGTTGAATGTCAGGCTGGCGGCCATTCTGCTGCGGAGGATTAGCGTCTTTTACGCTCGCATTGGGGCAATGATTGGTGCAGTGAATATGGTGGAAGTGAGAATGTTGTGGCAGTGAGAATATTGTGGCAGTGAATAGTGCAATGCTCAGTGAGCAGGCGCCAAAGGCCGAGCACGGATAAAACCGCTTAGTCCGGCACCACAATAAATGCGTAATAATAATATTGGCCGTTCGATAATCGCCGACCGTGGTATTCGCTAAAAACCCACTGATTGCTCAGTGGGCCGTTTCCCTGGCGTTCAAATTAGCGTTTAGCATTGACATCATGTCATTAGAAGCGGTTATTTTATAGACGTTTTTACAGATCAATTTTTTGAAATTGATCGCTGCCACCGATCGGTTTAACCCGCACCGCCCTACAAATTATTAGCAGCGTTCACCGGTGTTCCCGCTATCGGCATTCAGGGCTGTTTAAGAGCTGGAAAGGGGTCGATGGAATACCGGGCGGAAAAGTCGCTGACTGACAGACGGGTGACAACACCGGTAGTGTTATCGCCCACAAAAACCTGTTGGGCAGACTGACTGCTGATGGCTTTATAAATCAGGGTCGGCACCGATACGCCGTTGCCGATTCTCCTGTTGCCGAATACGGCTCCCGTCACTACCCATACCTCGCCATCCTGCAACGCCAGTTTACGCACCGACGCTTCGATTTTACGCCAGGATACCCGGTTCAGTTTCGGCAACTGCGGCGTCATATTCGAAATGGAAAAAGACTCATGCTGCGCCAGAGGATTTGGCATATCCCCCGCTGGCGTCATATGCCCCTGATCGTACCCTGAATACTCATAATCTTCAGTTGCTGATCGCATTGCCTGAGGTATTAATGGCTCAACATGAAATGAGTCGCGCCGGGAAATGCCGTCCGCCGCCTTGACCCGCTCGGCGGTTAAACGTTGTGCGGAAATTAATGGCGCTTTATTCGCATAACTATAAAGCACGACAAATTCAGTGAAACAAATCTCTTCGTCATAATGAATATTGGGTGTTTCATCATTGATAAATTTACCGGGACATAACGACTGACCCGCTATTACCGGTAAATACGCCATCATCAGCATCAATGACAATAATAAATAACGCATCGTTTGTTTTAATGCCATCAGCTTGCTCTCTTACGGAAGTACGGTGAATTCGATTAATCCTGCTGGGCATCAACTTATCGAGCCCATCGCTAACCGACGGCGGCCCAGACTGAATCCGCCGGGAAGCCCCGTTATTATTCCGTCGGCCGTCGAAATAATCGTGTGTGTCCGGTACGTTCCGCGTTCACCAAACCGCAATGTCCACCAACGATGCATGCGATGGCGCATCAGCATCCGGGCAACAGACATCTCACCGCCCATATAATATTCAGACGGCGGATAAAATGTTCACAATCGGAAAGAAAGCAATGTTCATGCATAAAGTAATCATGCCTGATTACAAAAAAAGAATTGGCGTGTCGTTACGAAATGACGTTTAAATCGTGGAAAGAGTATGGCTGAGGGAAATACTGAAAATATACCGCATGCGGTGCGATAGCTATAATCGCCGATGCCCCAGAAAAATAGGTGGGAAATACCAGTAAACCGGGCAGCCGGATAACCTGCTGCCCGGCCATCATCAGGCTGACGGCGTGACGGATGCCGCCATTTTCTTCAGATCCTGATCAATAAAGAACAGACCGCCTTCCTGAGCATTCACCATGCCCATCTTGTCGAGGATAGACTTGAACAGTTTTTCTTCTTCATGCTGTTCCGCTACGTACCATTGCAGGAAGTTGAAGGTGGAGTAATCCTGCAACGTCATGGCTGCATGAGCCAGCTCATTGATTTTACTGGTGATCAATTGCTCATGTTCATAGGTCAGTTTGAACACATCCTGCAGTGAGTTGAAATCGACCGGCGGTGCGGCGATTGCACCCAGCACGGGCAGGCTGCCGGTATCGTCCAGATAATCGAACAAGCGCTGCATGTGTTCCATTTCTTCACGGGAATGCGATTTCAGGAAAGTCGACGCCCCTTCGAAACCTTTGTCGCCACACCAGGCGCTCATCTGCAGGTATAAATTGGCGGAGTAAAATTCAAGATTAAGCTGCTCATTCAGCTTTTGAATCATTTCTTTTTTTAACATGGCCGTTCCTTATTTTTACTGGCAGGTGACTGATGGATTGGCATTATGCCTGCAAATAATAAAATTTAAAACATTCCATTAACCAATAAGTGAATAATTTCGCTATAAATTCAAAGCATTATCATTTAACCATGATAATGCTTTTCATTATGGTAAAAATGATCGCAGATTATGATTTGATAATTATTTTCATTATCAACACTTGCTGTTAGAAAATAGGCCTGCGGTATTTATCTCACGCGTGCAATACGGCACAGGATATATTTCTCACCCTTGCACGATTCAAACCGGTGATAACGTAGCAAAAAAGCTGACCAGTGCGATGATCAGCACGGATAACGCCAGCTCCACCGTGGTTAGCCGCAGAAAATAGCCATACGCGGCGGTATTTTCCCGCCGAAAACGCGGCACCACCCAATACCGATTGAATAACGCCAGCAGCGCCATAACGGCCACCAGCAGAATTTTCACTGCCAGCAACGCGCCATACAACCCGGCGGCCGATAATGGCCAGCCGAGAATCAGCCTGGTATTCACCAGCCCGGTCAGGATCGCCAGTGCAACAGCCAGGTGACCATAACGGGAAAAACGCATCATCGTCAGGATAGCGTCCGTTCGTGTCTGCAACAGACGCGCATCCTGCAACACAAACAACAATGGAAACAGCCCTCCGACCCAAAACGTCACGGACAGCAAATGCACGATCTGATTGATGCAATGCAATACGCCGGGCCATCCTTCCAGCATCGCCGCGTGTCCCACCCACCCCATGCCGCATAATTGCAGTATGCCAAGCACCAGCACGCCCGCTTGCCGGCTACGGCTACGGCTACGGCTACGGCTACGCCAGAAAAACACCACGCAGGCCATCAGCGCCAGCACGGGCTGCCAGAGCCATATTTTCCCGAAGCGGGTGCCCAATACGGCGCGCCAGATGCCGGCATCGCCGATATTACGCCAATCGCCGCTCATCAAGCCGGTTTGCGCCGCCAGTATGGCTACGGCGGTCAATAACGCCGCCACACAGCTGATCGCCATCAGACCACGCAACTGCGATGCCAGCCGAACCCGATACGTTCGGGGAGCTAGCAGCGTGCCGTAACATGCCGAGCCGACCAACAGCATCAGGCTGGAAAAATGTCCGAAGCGCGACAACGCGTAGAGCCATTCCAGCGTCATCGCTTACTTAACGCCGAAGCGATAGCTTCCTTCCGTCTTGTGACCGTCAACCGACAGCACATGCCAGCGAACCTGATAATTGCCGCTGACCAGCGGCTTCTCAAGCGGCACCACCAGAACATTGCGATGGTCGCTTTCCACTGTCGCTTTGCCCACCGGCACGGTTTGTCCCGCCGACATCAATTCAACACCGCTGAAAGCCGGTTCGATCTCTTCGGAAAAAAGCAGCGACAGAGAAGAAGGCGCTTTTTGCACCGGGATATCTTTATCCGCTGCCGGCGTCTGGCTTTTGAGGTGCGCATGCGCCAGTGCCGAGTGGGAAATAACCAGACTCCCCATCAACATCGCTACACGCAGGGACGGAAAAACTTTACGTTTCAACATAATTTCATCCTTTCTGACGATCCCCATTGCGCTCGGGAACCAAGAGTCAGCGGCAAGGATACGAGCCCCCCGTCGCCTTGTCGAGGGACAGGACGGTAACAGAATTTGCCAATTCCACACTTCTGCTTTAATTTTGTGGCGCAACAGAGAGGAGGCAATCATGGGATACAATCTGGCCGAACTTCCTTATGAAGAAATGGAAAAGGTCAATGTGGATCTGGCGGCATCCGGCGTGGCGTTTCGCGAACGCTACAACATGCCGGTGATCCTGGATGAAATCGAGCAGCATCAGCCCGCGCACCTGCGCACCTATTTCCGGGAAAGGGTCAGCTATTACCGGGAGATGTCGCATCAGTTCTCCACCCTGCCTTACGACCCCAACAGTAAATAACGATCCCGTTTTCCAACATAGTTTCGGAGCGGCGCTACCCGGTACGGCCGGGTAGCGCCTGTTTGCCGTCTGATTACAGTTTCTGCCGTCTTGCCTGAACCGGTCGCCTGACGCGGCGCCGTCCGTCAAAAAAACGCTTTTTTCCCCTTGCATCTCTGCGCAAACAGGAGGTTAATAAACAGGCAAACCAACCTTTTACCAAGCGAGGCACAACATGAGTAAAGGAATGGACAGCAAGAAAAACGCCAAGAAAAAACCGCTGAAAACCGCCGCGCAGAAACGGGCAGAAAAGCGGGCTAAACGGGCTCAACCACAGCCTGAAACCAACTGAGTTGCCGCCGTTCTTCCTGTCAATTGAACAGCATCATCGCCAAGGCAACATTTCTGCGATCACCCTCTGCCTCCTGACACCCGGTGATCGCAGTTTCAAACGCTGCTCAGTCGCTGTTATTCCCCCGTTTCCCCTTCCACCGCCTTGAGAATACCTGGGAAGTTACCTGCCTGACGTACAGACGCTATTCAACGCCGACTAGCGCTCCAGCACCATCAGCAAGAAGGTGAACTCCTGGGCGATATCTTCAAACTGAGCCAGACGGCCGGATTTGCCGCCATGCCCTGACCCCATATCGGTATGCAACAGCAGCAGGTGGTCATCCGTTTTCAGTTCACGCAGTTTCGCGACCCATTTGGCCGGTTCCCAGTACTGAACCTGAGAATCATGCAGACCGGTGGTCACCAGCAGGTGCGGATACCCCTGCGCCGAGACGCTGTCATAAGGGCTGTATTGTTTGATGTACTGGTAATCCTGCGCATTGTTTGGGTTACCCCACTCGTCGTATTCACCGGTGGTGAGCGGGATGGACTCATCCAGCATGGTAGTAAGCACGTCGACAAACGGCACCTGCGCCACCACGCCACTGAACAACGACGGCGCTAGATTAATCACCGCTCCCATCAGCAACCCGCCCGCGCTGCCGCCCATCGCGAAGGTTTTCGCCGGATCGCCGTAACCGCGCGCCAGCAACGCCTGCGTGACATCAATGAAATCCGTAAAGGTATTCATCTTGTTGAACAGACGCCCCTGGTCGTGCCATTGCTGCCCCAACTCGCCGCCGCCGCGAATATGCGCCAGCGCATACACGAAGCCGCGATCCAGCAAGCTAAGACGACTGCTGCTGAATTCCGGATCCATACTGCTGCCATAAGCGCCGTAGCCATAGACCAGCAGCGGGCTTTGGCTCAGTTCGCAATCTTTGTGATACACCAGCGATACCGGCACCGACTCGCCATCGCGGGCCGTCACCCACAATCGCTCGCTCCGATAATTTCCGGCGTCAAAGTTTTTCACCTCTGATTGCTTGAGCACCACCTGAACGCCGGTCGTCATATCCAGCTCATAGATAGTCATCGGCGTGGTCATGGAGGAATAGCCGTAACGCAGCTGCGTGCTCTCCGGCGTCGGGTTATAGCTCAGCCAGGTCACATAGGCCGGGTCGTTAAAGGCAATCTGCCGAGATTCTTGCGTCTGCCAGTGAATATAGCGGATGTGAGTCAGCCCGTGCTCGCGCTCTTCGACCACGTACCAGTCGTCAAACAGCGAAAATCCTTCCAGCACCCGCTCCGGACGCGGGGCAATCAAGGCATCCCATGCCGACTCGCTGGCATCGTGGGCGCGGTAGAAACCAAAGGTTTTGCCGTCTTTGTTGGAGCGAACATAAAATGCGTCGCGGAAATGATCGACCACATATTCGTGATCCGGTCGCCGCGGCACAAACACGCGCGGCGTTGCCTGTGGGTCGGCGGCGTCCAGCAACAGAATTTCCGTGCTGGTGGTGCTGTCGAGATAAATCAGGATATAACGCTCGGACGTGGTTTTATCCAGACTAAGATAGAACGCGTCATCCGTTTCTTCGTACACCAGTTCGTCCTGCTGCGGATCCTCGCCCAGACGATGGCGATAAACCTGATAAGGCAGCAAGGTCTGCGGATTTTTACGCACGTAATAGAGAGTGCGGGAGTCCGCCGCCCACTCACTGCCGGCCGAGACATTTTCCAGCCGATCCGTCAGCCACTCGCCGGTGTCGAGGTCGCGAAACGTCACCACATACTGCCGACGGGACAGCAAATCTTCCGCCACGCTCATCAAATGGTTGTCAGGGCTGACGCCCAGCGCGCCCAGACTGTAGAACTCGCTGCCTGCCGCCCGCTGATTACCATCCAGCAATACCTGCCAGGAGTCGCTCCCCGTCTCCTGCTCCGGCTGACGCTGATAGATAGCGTAATCCTTACCGGGTTCATAGCGGCTCTGGTAGCGATAGCCGCGTTTCACGTAAGGCACGGAGACGTCCTCACCGGGGATCCGCGCCACCATTTCCTCGTACAAGGTCTGACGCAGCGCGGCATGGGGCGCCATGATCTGATCGCAATAGCGATTCTCCTCCTGCAGCCAGGCCAGCACATCCGGGTTGTTGCGTTCATCATCTCGCAGCCAGTAGTAATTATCGATGCGGGTATCGCCATGCATCGTCATCACATGCGGGCGTTTTTCGGCTTGCGGCGCTTTCATCCACGTCACTCCTTTCCATTCATTGATCAGGCTCTGCCTTACATCCCGCCACGCGCTGGCGAGCCAACGGTGGTGAGACGGCAAATGCCCAAAGCCTGTCATGAATCATCGGGGGAATCCAGCTTGTGCCGAGATCTGCATGAATTTTCACTCGCTTTTGCGTACCGGTACGCGAGTAATGCCAAACGCAAACGTTTTCGTTTATACTGCGGCCACGTTCGGGCCCAGGTCTGCCCGGTTTTTACTGCAAGCTCTTTTTTACAACACCATCAGGTATCAGGTTATGTTAACAATGGGAACTGCCCTGCGTCCCGGAGCCACCCGCGTTATGCTGTTAGGCTCCGGCGAGCTGGGAAAAGAAGTGGCGATTGAGTGTCAGCGTCTGGGTATTGAGGTCATCGCGGTCGATCGCTACGCCGATGCCCCGGCCATGCAAGTCGCCCACCGCAGCCACGTCATCAACATGCTGGATGGCGACGCGCTGAAACAACTGGTGGCGCAGGAACGTCCGGATTACATCGTGCCTGAAATCGAAGCTATCGCCACGGATATGCTGGTCGCGCTGGAACGGCAGGGTCAGCGCGTGGTGCCGTGCGCCGAAGCCACCCGTCTGACCATGAACCGCGAAGGCATCCGCCGGCTGGCGGCGGAAACGCTGGGCCTGCCGACGTCCAGTTACCGTTTTGCCGCTGACGAAACCGCGTTCCGCCAGGCTGCCCATGAGCTGGGTTTTCCCTGTATCGTCAAACCGGTGATGAGCTCATCGGGAAAAGGCCAGAGCCTGATCCGGTCGCCGGAACAGCTTGACCACGCCTGGCGCTATGCGCAGGAAGGCGGCCGGGCCGGCGGCGGAAAAGTGATTGTGGAAGGGCTGGTGAAATTCGATTTTGAAATCACGCTGCTGACCATCCATGCGGTTGACGGCCTGCACTTCTGCGAGCCGATCGGCCATCGTCAGGAAGACGGTGATTACCGCGAATCCTGGCAGCCGCAGCAGATGAGCGAGCTGGCGCTGACGCGAGCCAAAGAGATTGCCGGTAACGTGGTGAAGGCGCTGGGCGGTTTCGGCCTGTTTGGCGTGGAACTGTTTATTTGCGGCGACGAAGTCATCTTCAGCGAAGTGTCGCCACGCCCGCACGATACCGGCATGGTGACGCTCATTTCGCAGGATCTGTCCGAGTTTGCGCTGCATGTTCGCGCGTTCCTCGGCCTGCCGATCGGCGCGATTCGCCAGTACGGCCCGTCGGCCTCCGCGGTTATCCTGCCGGAACTGACCAGCAGCGATGTACGCTATCAGGGGCTGGAGCAGGCATTGCGGCCGTATACCCAGATTCGCCTGTTCGGCAAGCCGGACATCAGCGGGCGTCGTCGTATGGGCGTTGCGCTGGCGACCGCCGACAGCACGGATGCCGCCGTGCAACTGGCGAAGTCCACCGCGTCAGCCGTTAAGGTCAGCGGCTGACATGGCGTCAGGCTCATGCCTTCGCGTGAGCCTGAATCCTCTCCCCCAGTAATACCAGAGCCAGACGGCGGATTTGTTGTAACGACCGCTGTCACCAGAACAGGCGCAAGACGGTTTGCCGGCCCGCCGAGTAAGCACAAAAAAGCCCGCTGACGCGGGCTTGCAAGCATTAAGTAGGGAAAACGTCGGTCAGGCTGTCGCGCCGGCAACGGCTTCACGCGCCAACGCCGTGATGCGATCGTAATCGCCGCTTTCCAGCGCATCGGCCGGCACCAGCCAGGAGCCGCCAACGCACAGCACGCTTTTCAGCGCCAGATAGTCGCGGTAATTTTTCAGCGAGATCCCGCCGGTCGGGCAGAAACGAATCTTACCGAACGGACCGGCAATCGCCTGCAGCGCTTTCACCCCGCCGTTAGCTTCCGCTGGGAAGAATTTAAACTCACGCAAACCGTAATCCATCCCCAGCATCAGCTCGGATACGGTGCTGATCCCTGGGATCAACGGAATTGTGCCTTCCGTTGCGGCTTTCAGCAGCGGCTCAGTCAGGCCGGGGCTGATGGCAAACTGCGCACCGGCTGCGGTCACTTCCGCCAGCTGTTGCGGGTTGGTGACCGTACCGGCGCCGACGATCGCGTCCGGCACTTCCTGCGCGATCAGGCGAATCGCCTCTACCGCACAATCGGTACGCAGCGTCAGCTCCAGTACACGCACGCCACCCGCTACCAGGGCTTTCGCCATCGGCACCGCGTGTTCCAGTTTGTTAATCACAATCACAGGAACAACCGGACCGGCTGTCAGAATCTGTTCCGCACTGGTTTTCCAGTTTTTCATCGAGGGTAATCTCCAGTCATGCCCAACGGGCATCGATTAATGATCTGGCGCGCCCCTGCCACAGGGATCCGCAGTTACCCACGGACGTCCGACCGCACCGTCAGCCAAAAAACGCTAACGGCTTCGCCCCGCCTTCCGACGGGGCAAAACCGCTTATTCCACTTCGTTCCAGGAACGTCCATCGCGGGTAATCATGGCGACGGACGCTACCGGCCCCCAGGTCCCTGCCTGATAAGGCTTGGGCGAATCATTGTCCATTGCCCAGGCATCCATAATGGAGTCCACCCATTTCCAGGCTTCTTCTACTTCGTCGCGGCGCACGAACAGTGCCTGAATACCGCGCATGGTTTCCAGCAGCAGGCGCTCATAGGCGTCCGCCAGATGCTGCTGGTTAAAGGTTTCCGAGAAGCTCAGGTCAAGCTTGGTGGTCTGTAACCGATGTTTGTGGTCCAGCCCCGGAATCTTGTTCAGAATCTGAATTTCCACCCCTTCATCCGGCTGCAGACGAATGATCAGCTTGTTCTGCGGCAACTGCTGATAGGAATCGTGGAACAAATTGAGCGCCGGGTTTTTAAAGTAGACCACCACTTCCGAGCATTTTGACGGCAGACGCTTACCGGTACGCAGATAAAACGGCACGCCGGACCAGCGCCAGTCGTCGATATCGACGCGAATGGCCACAAAGGTTTCGGTATTGCTGGTCTTATTGGCCCCGTCTTCTTCCAGGTAGCCCGGCACTTTCTTGCCCTGCACGAACCCGCTGGTGTACTGGCCGCGTACCGTCACTTCATGCACATTGGAACGATCGATACGGCGCAGCGAGCGCAGCACCTTGACCTTTTCATCACGAATGCGATCGGTGCTCAGATCCGCCGGCGGCGACATGGCGATCATGGTCAGAATCTGCAACAGGTGATTCTGGATCATGTCGCGCATTTGCCCGGCCTGATCGAAATATCCCCAGCGCCCTTCAATACCCACCTCTTCCGCCACGGTAATCTGCACGTGATCGATAGTGCGGTTATCCCAGTTGTTGGCAAACAGGGAATTGGCGAAACGCAGCGCCAGCAGATTCAGCACGGTTTCCTTGCCGAGATAGTGGTCGATGCGGTAGACCTGACATTCGTTGAAAAACTCCGCCACCTGATTGTTGATCACCCGTGACGACGCCAGGTCAGTGCCCAGCGGTTTTTCCATCACCACGCGCGCCGGCTCCTTGTTCAGGCCGGCCTGCCCCAGACCGCGGCAGATTGCGCCGAAGGTGCTCGGCGGCATGGCGAAATAATTGATGGTGGTGCGATTTTGCTGATCGAGCATCGTTCCCAATCGCTTGAACCCTTCGGTGTCTTCCACATCAAGGTTGCAGAAGTCGAGCCGGTTGCTCAGGGTTGTCCACAATGCCGGGTCGAGCGGCTCCTTGAGAAAGGTTTCCAGCGCTTCGCGCACCACTTTGATATAGGCGTCTCGGTCCCACTCCGCCCGTCCCACGCCGATAATGCGGGTTTCCGGATGAATATGGCCTGCTTTTTCCAGTTGATACAGTGAAGGCAGCAATTTACGGCGCGCAAGGTCGCCCTTTGCACCGAAAATAACCAGGTCACACGCCTGGGCTGTTGACGTTACCGCCATTTTCAATCTCCTCATTGCAGGACGCTGTAATTTTATTACATTAATAATGTACTCTTTTTGACACAAACCAGTAAACCCGTAATAAAACCACATTATCGGCTGATTCTGATACTGCAAGGCCTCAGAACCTATTGTGCCGATGGAGAAAACGAGTCTGGCATCTGCCTAAAAGAGAAATTTTCCATCGTTTCTGACAGCCAGTTACTGTTCTGAAAGTTAGACACAGGTCATATTCTGACAAAAAAAGCCGATGACTTGTTGTGCCGACCTCTGCCAACCGTTACGGGCTCGTAGTATATTTCACAAAATCCGCATCGGTTTCACCTTTGGCTGAAATCCAAAATACCATAGATGGTCGTTGTCATATGAATATGCTGGAAAAAATCCAGGGTCATCTGGAGCTGTTGAGCAAATCGGAACGAAAAGTGGCGGAGGTCATTCTCGCGTCGCCTCAGACAGCCATCCACTCCAGTATCGCCACCCTCGCCGGCATGGCCGAGGTCAGCGAACCCACGGTCAACCGCTTCTGCCGCCGGCTGGATACCAAAGGCTTTCCCGATTTTAAACTGCATCTGGCGCAGAGTCTGGCCAACGGCACGCCTTATGTGAACCGCAACGTGGAAGAAGACGATTCGGTGGAGTCTTACACCAGCAAAATCTTCGAGTCCACCATGGCCGGGCTGGAACATGTGAAATCCTGCCTGGACATTCAGGCTATCAACCGGGCGGTGGATTTGCTCACCCAGGCGCGCAAGATTTCCTTCTTCGGCTTCGGTGCCTCGGCGGCGGTGGCCCACGATGCGATGAACAAATTTTTCCGCTTCAATATTCCGGTGGTTTACTTTGATGATCTGGTCATGCAGCGCATGAGCTGCATGAATTCCGGCGAAGGCGACGTGGTGGTGCTGATTTCGCACACCGGGCGTACCAAAAGTCTGGTGGATATGGCGCGGCTGGCGCGGGAAAACGACGCCACCGTTATCGCCATTACGTCGGACGGCTCCCCTCTTTCGCGGGAAGCTTCGCTTACATTGCGGGTCGAGGTGCCGGAAGACACCGATGTTTACATGCCGATGGTATCGCGCATCGCCCAGCTAACGCTGATTGATGTGTTAGCCACCGGTTTTACCCTGCGGCGCGGCGCAAAATTCCGCGATAACTTGAAGCGGGTCAAGGAAGCGTTACGCGAATCGAGATTTGATAAGGAAGAACGATTCAGCAACCCGTTTAACTAATTATGTTATAACATCGGGTGACAAGGGGTGATGCCCAACGGGAAGAAATCCTGTCACTCAATCATAATTACAGGCACGGCATCCGGACAGTGCAGAGCGGCAGAGACGGCACCCATGTTATGTCCTCTCCTGACGGCGTTACCACATTACAACAAGCTTCACCAGTCAACGGAGTTATACATGTCCAGACGGCTCAGAAGAACCAAAATCGTTACCACGCTGGGGCCGGCTACAGACCGCGACAATAATCTGGAAAAGATCATTGCCGCAGGCGCAAACGTAGTCCGCCTGAACTTTTCTCACGGCTCGCCGGAAGATCATCTTCTGCGCGCCAATAAAGTTCGCGAAATTGCGGCTAAACTTGGCCGTCATGTTGCTATTCTGGGCGACCTCCAGGGCCCCAAAATCCGTGTATCCACCTTCAAGGAAGGGAAAATTTTCCTCAACGTGGGTGACAAGTTCCTGCTGGACGCCAACCTTGGCAAAGGCGAAGGCGATAAAGAAAGAGTCGGTATCGACTACAAAGGGCTGCCCAGCGATGTGGTTCCCGGCGACATCCTGCTGCTGGATGATGGCCGTGTGCAGTTGAAAGTTCTGGCCGTGGACGACATGAAAGTGTTCACCGAAGTCACCGTCGGCGGCCCGTTGTCCAACAACAAAGGCATCAACAAACTGGGTGGCGGTCTGTCCGCCGAAGCGCTGACTGAAAAAGACAAGGCCGACATCATTACCGCGGCCAAAATCGGCGTGGATTTTCTGGCGGTATCATTCCCACGTACCGGTGAAGACCTGCACTATGCCCGCCGTCTGGCGCGCGAAGCCGGCAGCAACGCCAAAATCGTCTCCAAAGTGGAACGTGCAGAAGCGGTGTCAACCGACGAAGCGATGGACGACATCATTCTTGCCTCCGATATCGTGATGGTCGCTCGTGGCGACCTGGGCGTGGAAATCGGCGACCCGGAACTGGTTGGTATCCAGAAAAAACTGATTCGCCGCGCTCGCCAGTTGAACCGTGCGGTGATTACCGCTACGCAGATGATGGAGTCGATGATCACCAACCCGATGCCGACCCGCGCCGAAGTGATGGACGTCGCCAACGCCGTGCTGGACGGTACCGATGCGGTGATGCTCTCGGCGGAAACCGCTGCCGGTCAATACCCGGCGGAAACCGTCGCGGCCATGGCAAAAGTGTGTCTGGGTGCGGAAAAGATCCCCAGCATCAACGTATCCAAACACCGCCTTGATGTGCAGTTCGACAACGTGGAAGAGTCGATCGCCATGTCCGCCATGTACGCGGCCAACCACCTCAACGGCGTTACCGCGATTATCGCCATGACCGAATCCGGCCGCACCGCGCTGATGATGTCCCGTATCAGTTCCGGCCTGCCGATTTTCGCCATGTCTCGTCACGAGCATACGCTGAACCTGACCGCGCTTTATCGTGGCGTCACTCCGGTGCAGTTCACCAGCTACACTGACGGCGTAGCTGCGGCTAACGACGCCGTGCTTCTGCTGCGCGACAAAGGTTTCCTGATGTCCGGCGACCTGGTTATCGTGACCCAGGGGGACGTGATGGGAACGGTCGGCACCACCAATACGGTGCGTGTACTGCGGGTGGAATAATCGCGTAGCAATCGCGATACCACAACGTTCGACGAACGTTTATTCAGCTAAAAAGCGGGGCGCAATTATCGCCCCGCTTTGTTTTTGTTATCACACATCGTGTTCCGGCGGCTGAATCCCCGACCTGCCGCGAATCATCCGCCTATTGGCTATCCAGCCCACCAGACAGATTAGCCCTGCTGGAACTGGACTTGCCGTCGCTATAAGAAACGTCATAACCACCGGAGAGATTGGCACGGCTGGAACTGGCGTTACCATCGCTGTAACGGGTATCCAGCCCGCCCGACAGATTCGCGCGGCTGGTGCTGTGGGTGCCGTCACTAAAGTGGGTGTCATAACCGCCAGACAGGTTGGCCCGGCTGGTGCTGGTGCGCCCATCGCTGTAGCGGGTATCGAATCCGCCCGATAAATTGGCGCGGCTGGTGGATGTCGAACCATCGTTATAACGGCAGTCCTGACCACCGGACAGATTGGCTCGGCAGCTGTCAGCCTGGGAAAAAGGAATGTGTGCAGTCAGTAACGCAAGACATAAAAGTGATTTATTCATAAAACTCAACCTTTCTCCAAAAGGAATAAGTCATATTTCCCGGTCAGGAATAACGCTTTGGTTATTTTGCAATAACTCATGTTGTTATTTCCTGACCGGGTCAATTATTGCCATCTGCGCGAATGCTACTATTCCTTTTATTATCGCGCGATGTTCATCTTATTGTACGTTGACTGGCGGACGGTTTTCCTGGGTATCGCTACTATTGCTTTTCGTGTCGTCCGTTTTTTCCCCGGTGCTGGCTTTGGTTTTTCCCTTTGTCTTGGCGCTGTCGGCGTGGTGCTTTTTCACCGCCTTCTTCGCTGCTTTCTCTTCACCTTTCACGTGAGTTTCAGCGGCGACTTTTTCAGTCTTCGCCACGTTATCTCCGTCGACATTCGCTTTCACCGCTGAAACGTCACGTTCAGCCTTGGTTGCAGCGTCAGTGTTGGCTTTATCCACCGCCTTGCCCAGCGCAGATTCGGCGGATGCCGGTACTGTGCTGGTTGCCGTGGCGTCAGTTGCGCTTTTTCCCACCGTGGTGGTCGCTGCGTTGGCAGTTGCATAAGTTGTTGCCAGTAAAACGCCTAAAAACAGTGGTTTCAGATTCATGATATAAATCCTTTAGCAGAGATTCTTTTATTAGCCTGGATTAAATAGGCGGATAAATTATCCCGCAATATTTACAGTGGCTAACGGTTGAAGTCATGCATGCAGTGACCTCGGGGGTTATTAAATCAAAAACAATAACAAAAAGAATATGGAATACTCCGAGAAAAGATCAGGGGTAAACAACGCTATTTTTAAAGTTTTTTATAAGTTCCGGTGCGGATAAAATGAAATAAGACTTAACTGTTACAGATTATGTATTTCCGACAATGAATTCGTCGTGTTTAAATAAATAACGGATTGATTATTCAATACATAAACTCTGCGACAGGCTGGGCAGGCCATGAATAACGCTTATGTCTATACCGCAGCGGACATAGATAAAAAAAGCGGAGCCCCAGCTCCGCCTTTGTCGTTGTACTGTTGTGACCGCCTACGGTTTACTACTTTTTGCGCGGGTACAGATCCTTACGCAAATAGGGCTCGGTTTCCCCCGGTTTACGGGTTTTCAACAGCTTCAAAATCCAGGTGTACTGTTCCGGGTTAGGCGTGACCAGATGCTCAACCTCTTCATTCATGCGGCGGGCAATCGTGTGATCGTCAGCGCCATTAATATCGCTCATCGGCGGGCGAATATAGACATTTAGCTGAGAGGTTTTGCCATCATACACCGGAAACAGCGGCACGATTTCAGCACGGCATACCTTCATCAGCCGGCCGACAGCGGGCAAGGTGGCTTTATACGTCGCAAAAAAATCGACGAACTCGCTGTGCTCGGCGCCATGATCCTGATCCGGCAGATAGTAGCCCCAATAGCCTTCACGCACTGAGCTGATAAAAGGTTTAATGCCATCGTTACGGGTATGCAGACGGCCACCAAAACGGCGACGCAGGGTATTCCAAAGATAATCCTGCAACGGGTTTTTCTGATTGTGCATCATGGCGGCCATTTTCTGGCCGCGCAGGCTCATCAGCATGGCGGGAACATCCACCGCCCAGCCGTGGGGCACCATGAAAATAATGTTGCGCTGCTGCTCCCGCAACGCATCGACAATCTCCATGCCATGCCAGCGAACACGGCGTTCAGCCCGGCTGGCGGGCAATATCGCCAATTCCACCATCATCAGCATCGCCTGCGGCGCGGTCGCAAACATCTGATCGATGATATGCTCGCGTTCGGCTTCCGACAGTTGCGGCATACACAACAGCAAATTAATGCGGGCACGCCGTCTCGCGCCTGTGGAAAACCGCCCGACCAGTCGCCCTAACGCGCCCAGTACCGGGTCACGCAAGCGGGCTGGAATGCAGACGAGCAACGCTGTCACCCCCACAACCAGCCAGAGCGCCCAGTAGCGTGGATGAAAGAAGGCAGACGTAAACTGCGGGATAAACTCGGCGTTGGTTTTCTTCTCTTTTTTCTCTTGTTCCATGCAACCACTCTTCATCACAAAATCGGGTTAATGATAATCGCTGCCCGACGTTTTGCAATTGAACACGCACTGGTCTGATATTGCCCGTGCGACATAAAAAAACAGCCGGCAGCGCAAACTGCCGGCTGTCACTTATCCGCAACGGCTATTAGTCCAGTTGCAGTTGAGGTAATACTTCGCGCACGTGCGCCAGATAATCGCGACGCTCTTTGCCCATCAGCCCTTCGGAGCGCGGCAGTTTCGCCGTGAGCGGATTGACGGCTTGCTGGTTAACCCACAGTTCATAATGCAGGTGCGGGCCGGTGGAGCGCCCGGTATTGCCGGACAGACCAATACGATCGCCACGTTTGATCTTCTGCCCCGGTTTAACCAGCAAACGGTTCATGTGCATGTAACGGGTGGTGTATTGCCGCCCGTGGCGCACAGCCACAAAGTTGCCGGCTTCACTGTCCCGTTCAGCCACCACGACCTCGCCATCACCGACGGCCAGTACCGGCGTCCCCACCGGCATGGAGAAATCAACGCCACGGTGCGGCGCGATACGACCGGTTACCGGATTAAGACGGCGCGGGTTGAAGTTGGAGGATACCTTGAATTGCTTCATGGTTGGGAAACGCAGGAAGCCGCGGGTCAGGCCGGAAGCTTCGCGGTCATAAAATTTGCCGTCTTCAGCGCGGAACGCGTAGTAGTTTTTCCCGCCGGTACGCAACCGTACGCCCTGCAGCTCGCTCTGCTCGCTACGGCCATCCAGTATTTCACGGGAAATCAGCACGGCAAAACTGTCATCTTTACGCAGTTTGCGGAAATCCAGCTGCCATTGCAGCGCACGAATCACTTCCCGCACTTCGCTGCTGGTCAACCCGGCAGCCTGCGCGCTACTGGCGAAACTGCCGTCCAGACGACCGACCAGCACTTTGTTCTGCCAGTCCCCTTCCACGTTCTCGATTTCTTCACGGAACGCATCGCCGCTACGGGTGTAAGTACGAGTTTCCCGGCGAGATACCTGCCAGGTCAGGGTTTGCAGCGCGCCGTCGCTATCCAGCGTCCAGGTCAGTTGCTGGCCGATCTTCAGATTCCGCAACGCTGCATTACGATCCGCCAGCGCAGCGATATCCGACATATCAATACCGTATTGCGTCAGAATACTGCTCAGCGTATCGCCGGTAGACACCACATACTCATGGGTGTCGTCGGCGTCTTTATCGTCGAGTTCGTCTTTGATAATGCCGTTGGTGGTGGATGGCTGATCCAACGGTTCGCTGTTGGCTTCGGTAACATCCGCCGTCGGCGCCGAACCTGCGATCTGCGAAGTCGCTACCGGCGGCAACGGATTGCTGTCCAGGGGTTCACTGGCGGGAGGATTCAGAGCCTGGCTCTGAGTCTGGGTTTGATTTCTTTCGCTTTCCGCGTCTTTTACGATAACAGGTGCGTCATTGACCGGGGGATATGTCATCGGCCGCCAGACCGCGGCGGCCAGTGTGACGACAGTCAGTGACCCCAGCATCACGCGGTGAGGCCGGGGCAGGCTGTTATACGCCAGAGCGATAGTTCGGACTATCTGCTGCACTTGTTCCTATCCTCATTATTTTTCCTTCAGGCAGCTCAAATACTGTTCGGACAGTTGCAACAGGAACCGCGCATAGCTGTCCTTATCCAGTGCAATGTCACTTCCCAACGGGTCCAGCACGCCGATGCGCACGTCAGTTCCCTTGGCGACAGCATGTATGACCGCTGGCCTGAATTGTGGTTCAGCAAAAACGCAAACCGCTTTATGCTCAACCAACTGTGTTCGTATCTGGTTTAAGCGCTGTGCGCCGGGCGCAATAGCCGGGTTGATGGTGAAATGCCCCAGCGGGGTCAACCCATAATGCTGTTCAAAGTAGCCGTAGGCATCGTGAAACACGAAGTAACCCTTGCTACGCACAGGCGTCAGCATATTAACAACATTTTTATCTGTCTGCGCAAGTTTCTCAGTGAATTTACGCAGATTTGCATCCAGTTTGTCTTTATTCTGCGGCATGAGTTCCAACAATTTTGCATGAATTGCGACGGCAGATGCCTGCGCCATCTCCGGCGACAGCCAGATATGCATATTGAACTCACCGTGATGATGCCCGTCATCATCGCTATCCTGATGATTTTCAGGCTCATTGCCGTGATCATGCCGGTTGTCGGCATGGCTGTCATGATCGGAGTCATGATGCGCACCGTTTTCCGCCGCTGCATGCTCAGGATGTGACTCCTGTAACAATAGCGATTTAACGGCCGGCTGCAGCCCCAATGCGATTTGGCGCTCCGCCGGCAGCGGTTGCAACGCCTTGGGCAGAAACGCTTCCATTTCCGGCCCCACCCAAATCACCAGTTCTGCCGATTTAAGACGCTGTACATCGGACGGGCGTAGTGCATAATCATGCGGCGATGCGCCATCCGGCAACAGCACTTCCGTGGGCGTAGCACCATCAGCGATCGCCGCAGCAATAAACGCCAGCGGGCGAATCGAGGTAACCACGGCGGCAGAGGCAACCGGCGTGGCAGACAAGGAAGCCAGTAATGTACCGGCCGCAAGTACGGTGTTTAGCCATTTATAGTGAGTAACTCGCAACATACCCAATCATCCGTCGATTTATCAATAAAAACGCGTTATATTATAACGTCACACACCCTCTGCAAACAGAATTCTATGTCAACGCTGGTTTCACTGGAAAATATTGGCGTGCAGTTTGGCAACAAACCTGTACTCAATGATATTTCTCTCACATTGCAGGCTGGTCGTATTCTGACGCTGCTCGGGCCTAATGGCGCGGGGAAATCCACGCTGGTCCGGGTGGTGCTGGGATTACAGGCTCCAACCCGCGGTACGCTGACCCGGGCGGCGAATCTCCGCATCGGCTACGTACCGCAAAAGCTGCATCTGGACCCAACTTTGCCCCTGACCGTCAAACGCTTTATGCAGTTGCGCCCCGGAGTCAATAAGCAGGACATCATGCCGGCCTTGAAGCGCGTGCAGGCGGGTCATCTGCTTGAACAGCCAATGCAAAAGCTCTCCGGCGGCGAAACCCAGCGCGTTCTGCTGGCGCGTGCTATTCTCGCCCGCCCACAGTTGCTGGTGCTGGATGAGCCCACCCAGGGGGTGGACGTCAACGGTCAGTTGGCGCTGTACGAGTTGATCAACCAGCTACGACAGGAATATCAATGCGGTGTGCTGATGGTTTCCCACGACCTGCATCTGGTGATGGCAAAAACCGATGAGGTTCTGTGTCTCAATCAGCATATTTGCTGTTCCGGTACCCCCGAGGTGGTGTCGCTGCACCCGGAATTTCTGGCTATGTTCGGTCACCGCGGCGCCGGACAACTGGCGATTTACCGCCACCATCACAATCACCGTCACGATCTGAACGGAAAAATCATTTTAAAGCGACAGGATGGTAATCACGCATGATTGAGTTGTTGTTGCCCGGCTGGCTGGCAGGGGTGTGTCTGGCGGTGGCGGCAGGGCCGCTCGGTTCCTTCGTGGTGTGGCGCCGCATGTCCTATTTTGGCGATACCCTCGCCCATGCCTCATTGCTTGGCGTTGCGCTGGGTCTGTTGCTGGACATCAACCTGTTCTATGCGGTGATTGCGATCACTCTGCTGCTGGCCGTGGGGCTGGTCTGGCTGGAACGCCGTCCCGGACTGGCGATCGATACCCTGCTCGGCATCATGGCGCACAGCGCGCTGTCGTTGGGTCTGGTGGTGGTCAGCCTGATGAACAATGTCCGTGTCGATTTGATGGCTTACCTGTTTGGCGACCTGCTCGCGGTCACCAGCGAAGACTTATGGCTGATCGGCCCCGGCGTGTTGCTGGTGCTCGGCGTGCTGGGGTGGCAATGGCGCGCCCTACTCTCCATGACCGTCAGCCCGGAACTGGCGCACGTCGACGGCGTTGCCATCGCACGTACCAAGCTGGTGTTAATGCTAGTCACCGCCCTGACCATCGGTCTGGCGATGAAGTTTGTCGGCGCGCTAATCATCACCTCGCTGCTGATTATTCCAGCCGCTACCGCACGCCGATTTGCCCGCACGCCGGAGCAAATGGCCGTTTGCGCGATGGGCGTCGGCATTCTGGCCGTCACCGGCGGACTGGCTTTCTCGGCCGGCGCCAATACGCCTGCCGGCCCCTCCGTGGTGCTATGCGCTTCGCTGCTGTTTATGTTTAGCCTGCTGAAAAAACAGGCCGCCTGACGCCGCCCGTACTGCCCTTTATAGTGAAGAGGCAAGTCAGTCTGTCGATATGTTTTAACGTTGTCGGACTTATCGCCAGCCGACTGGCTGGCGATAACAATGAAAGGCGGCCTGCTACTTATTCTTACTTCTTCCTACTTTTTCCTACTTTTTCCTACTCTTCTTTTTTCCTACTCTTCGCGGGTCAGGCCGAAATGGCGATAGGCGTGCTGTGTAGCGATGCGGCCTCGCGGGGTGCGTTGCAGAAATCCCTGCTGAATCAGGTAGGGTTCCAGCACATCTTCAATGGTTTCACGTTCTTCGCCGATCGCCGCCGCCAGGTTGTCCAGCCCCACCGGGCCGCCCATAAACTTGTCGATCACCGCCAGCAGTAACTTGCGGTCCATGTAATCGAACCCTTCGGAGTCAACCGCCAGCATATCCAGTGCCTGAATTGCCACCTCGGCCGAAATGACCCCGTCCGATTTCACTTCAGAGAAATCTCGTACCCGGCGTAACAGCCGGTTGGCGATGCGCGGTGTACCGCGCGAACGGCGGGCCACTTCCAGCGCGCCTTCCTCGGTCATATCCAGCCCCAGACACTGGGCGCTGCGCCGCACAATATGTTGTAAATCAGCGACCTGGTAGAATTCGAGCCGCTGCACGATGCCGAAACGGTCGCGCAGCGGCGAGGTCAGCGAGCCGGCGCGCGTTGTCGCCCCGATCAGGGTAAACGGCGGCAAGTCCAGCTTGATGGAACGCGCCGCCGGCCCTTCGCCGATCATGATATCCAGTTGGTAATCTTCCATCGCCGGGTAGAGCACTTCTTCCACCACCGGCGAAAGACGATGAATTTCGTCGATGAACAACACGTCGTGCGGTTCAAGGTTGGTGAGCAACGCCGCCAGATCGCCCGCTTTCTCCAGCACCGGACCGGAGGTCGTGCGCAAATTCACGCCCATTTCGTTGGCAACGATATTAGCCAGCGTGGTTTTGCCCAACCCCGGAGGACCAAAAATCAGCAGATGATCGAGCGCATCGCCGCGCTTGCGGGCCGCCTCGATAAAAATCTCCATCTGCTCGCGGACCACCGGCTGCCCGACGTACTCTGACAGCAGTTTCGGCCGGATCGCGCGATCCTGCAGTTCTTCGTCGGCAACCACGCCGGGTGAAATCAGACGATCGGCTTCAATCATACATACCTCACAGCGCAGCGCGCAGCGCTTCCCTGATCAGGGTTTCGCAGTCGGCGCCCGGCCGCGCCACTTTGCTCACCATCCGGCCGGCCTCCTGCGGTTTATAACCGAGGGCGACCAATGCCGCTTCGGCCTCCGCCTGCGGGTCGGCTTCCGGCTCTGTGTTGCCCGCCGCGGCCGGCAAGGCGATATCGCTGGCGGCGTTGAACAGATCGCCGTTCAACCCTTTAAAGCGGTCTTTCATTTCCACCACCAGACGCTCCGCCGTTTTCTTGCCCACGCCCGGCAATTTCACCAGCGCGTTGATTTCCTGGCGCTCCACCGCGCTGACGAACTGCTGCGCCGACATGCCGGACAAAATCGCCAGCGCCAGTTTCGGCCCCACGCCATTCACTTTGATCAGTTCGCGGAACAGAGAACGTTCTTGCTTATTGTTGAAGCCAAACAATAATTGTGCGTCTTCACGTACCACAAAGTGGGTAAAAATCACCGCTTCCTGGCCGAGATCCGGCAACTCGTAAAAGCAGGTCATCGGCATATGAACTTCATATCCGACGCCGTTGGCTTCAATCAGCACCAGCGGCGGCTGTTTTTCTAATACGATGCCTCTCAAACGACCTATCACGTGATGTTTTCCTTAATCTGGCTGACGTAAACGTGGCGTATAGCTTATAACACAAAAAAAGAGGCGGATACAGAAAAGCTGGATGCATATCCAGATATCAGACAGGGTGGCGAGGCATCTCCGACGCCGGTATGAAAACCGTGAAACGCCGGAGAAGACGTGCTAACCGTTTCCCGTCCAACCGGAGAAACCGGCCGGGAAATGCGGTTACGCTATCGGGCTATTCAGCGCATCGTAATTCTTCCAGCGGTAGTTACACAGAGAAATCACCCAGCAGGCGACAAACAGCGCGATAACGTAAAAACCGGCGTTGCTCAGTTGGTCGTTCAAAGCGTCCACCAGACTCCACGCGCCGGAATGCAGATCGAGCTTGTCCGCCAGCAGGCCGAGCGCCTCCAGCCCGCCGATAAACACCGCCACCACCACCGACGTAGCGGTAATGGTCATGTTGTAGTAGAGCTTGCGCTGCGGCTTGCTAAACGCCCAGCCGTAGGCGCCCACCATCAGTACGTTATCGAGCGTATCCACCAGCGCCATGCCGCAGGTAAACAGGGCGGGAAACAGCATGATCGACCAGATCGATATGCCCTGCGAGGCGCCCGCCGCCGAGATGCCCAGCACGCCGATTTCCGTCGCGGTATCAAACCCCAGCCCGAACAGGAACCCCACCAGATACATGTGCCAGCTTTTGCGCACCAGCCGGAACGTGGCGCGAAACAGCCAGCCCAGCGCGCCGGAGGCCGGCACCGCGTCTATCACCTCCGGCGTCAGGCGGTGCCCCTGTTTGAAGCGCTGAAAATTCCGCCAGACGCTGCGCAAAATCACCAGATTCACCAACGCCATCAGTAGCAGAAAAGCGGCGGACACCGAGGTGCCGATAACGCCGCCCACCTCGTGGAACCAGGTCATATCGTCCTGAAACGCCGCGGCGGTCGCCGCCAGCGCCAGCGACGCCAGCACCACGATGGTGGAGTGACCGAGCGAAAACCAGGTGCCTATGCCCAGCGGGCGCTTCCCCTCCTGCATCATTTTGCGGGTCACATTGTCGATGGCGGCGATATGGTCCGCATCCACCGCATGACGCAACCCGAAACACCAGGCCAGCAGGCAGGTCGCCATCAGCGCGGCGTCATCGTGAAACATCGCCACAGCCAGCAGCCATACCGCAATATTGACAACGACCAGAGTTCCTAAGATAACCACAGCACGCGGGTTTTCCCGCAGTAGCGAAGACAACATGAAAGCCCTTCCAATCGATCCGGCGGCAAACGTCGTCGGGGGAAATACGAGTATGAAAGTCTATTAATTTTTCATACATCGCCATGTTGTCGCAGATCAAAGGCGGGCGGAATTTTCAGGCTGCACATCTGAACCTGAACATGTGATACAAAAAACCGGGTGCCCGCCGAATGACGGAAGCCCGGTATACGCCAACAGGAGGTACGCTAGCGCGTCAGCAACGCTTCCGCCTGCCGCAGCAGGTTATCGACGGTGAAGCCATAGCGCTCAAACAGTTGCCCAGCCGGGGCCGATTCGCCGAAGTCGCTCATCCCCACCACCGCGCCGTGCAGCCCGACGTACTTGTACCAGTAATCGGCAACGCTCGCCTCGACCGCTACGCGCGCGCTCACGGCCGCCGGTAGTACCGCTTCGCGGTAACCGGCATCCTGCTGGTCGAACACGTCGCAAGACGGCATCGATACCACGCGAACCGCCACCCCGCGCGCCGACAGCACTTCCCACGCGGCCACCGCCAGCGCTACTTCAGAACCGGTGGCGATCAAAATCAGCCTTGGCGACAGCGCACTGTCTTTCGGTACCCTGTCTTTAAGTACCCTGTCTTTAAGTACACTGTCCTTAAGTACATAGCCGCCCCGTGCAATCGCCGCCAGCTGTTCGTCGTTGCGCGGCTGCTGCGCCAGATTCTGACGCGACAGGATCAGCGCCGTCGGGCCGTCATGCCGCTGTACCGCCTGTTGCCAGGCCACCGCGGTTTCCACCTGATCGCACGGGCGCCAGACGCTGAGATTCGGCGTCACCCGCAGCATCGCCAGCTGTTCCACCGGCTGGTGAGTCGGGCCATCCTCGCCCAGCCCGATAGAGTCGTGGGTGTAGACCAGCACCTGACGCTGCTTCATCAGCGCCGCCATACGCACCGCGTTACGGGCATATTCGACGAACATCAGGAAGGTGGCGGTATACGGCAGGAAGCCGCCGTGCAACGCCATCCCGTTGGCGAGGGCGGTCATGCCGAACTCCCGCACACCGTAGTGCACGTAGTTGCCCGCCGGATCCTCATTCAACGGCCGGGAGCCGGACCACAGGGTCAGGTTGCTCGGCGCCAGATCGGCGGAGCCGCCCAACAGCTCCGGCAGCAACGGGCCAAAGGCATTCAGGGCGAGCTGTGACGCCTTACGGCTGGCGATCTCCGCCGGGTTAGCCTGCAACCCGGCGATGAACGCCTGCGCCGCATCCGCGAACGTTGACGGCAACTCGCCGCGCATGCGGCGGGTGAACGCCGCCGCCAGCTCGGGAAACGCGCGCGCATAGTCCGCCAACCGCGCCGCCCAGGCGCTTTCTCGCGCCTGACCGACCTCACGCGCATCCCATTGCGCGCGGATTTCCGGCGGAATCACGAACGGCGGGTATGGCCAGCCCAGCGCTTCGCGGGCCGCTGCCACCTCCGCCTCCCCCAGCGGCGCGCCGTGCGACTCATGGCTGCCGGCCTTGGCGGGCGAACCGAAGCCAATCACGGTTTTACACATCAGCAGCGACGGCTTATCGCCGACCGCGCGCGCTGCATTGATCGCCGCGCGGATCGCCTGCTCATCGTGCCCGTCAATGCCGCGCACCACATGCCAACCGTAAGCCTCAAACCGGGCGGCGGTGTCATCGGTAAACCACCCCTCGACGTGCCCATCGATGGAGATGCCGTTGTCGTCGTAAAACGCCACCAGCTTGCCTAACTTCAGCGTCCCCGCCAGCGAGCAAACCTCGTGGGAAATGCCCTCCATCATGCAGCCGTCGCCCAGGAACACATAGGTGTAATGGTCAACGATAGTATGCCCCGGCCGGTTGAACTGCGCCGCCAGAGTACGTTCGGCCAGCGCCATCCCTACGGCGTTGGCGATCCCCTGCCCCAACGGCCCGGTGGTGGTTTCCACGCCGGGCGTGACGTCCACCTCCGGGTGTCCCGGTGTTTTGCTGTGCAACTGCCGGAAATTTTTCAGTTCCTCCAGCGGTAGCGCATAGCCGGTCAGATGCAGCAGGCTGTAAAGCAGCATCGAGGCATGACCGTTGGAGAGCACAAACCGGTCGCGGTTAGCCCAATCGGGGTTGGCGGGGTTATGTTGCAGAAACTCACGCCACAGCACGGTGGCCATATCCGCCATGCCCATCGGCGCGCCCGGGTGGCCGGAATTGGCTCGTTGTACCGCGTCCATACTCAGCACGCGGACAGCATTGGCCAATGGCCGCGCGGCGTAATCAGAGTGTTTCATCGTTAGTCTCCCGCCACGTTACATCAGGCTGTGCAGCATATTTTCCAGCCGGACCTGATCGGCGGCGAACAGCCGGATGCCTTCCGCCAGTTTTTCCACCGCCATCGGGTCGTTGTGGTGCTGCCACAGGAATTCCGCCTGCGTCATCAGGCTGGGACGCGTTTCGCTTACCGCCTCGGCGGGCAGTTGGCGCGGCAGCGGCTCATCGCACGCCTTCAACTCGTTGAGCAATGTCGGGGAGATGGTCAGCCGGTCGCAGCCGGCCAGCGCCGTCACCTGGGATTTTTTGCGGAAACTGGCCCCCATCACCACGGTGTCGTAGCCGTGCGTTTTGTAGTACTGGTAAATACGCCGCACTGAGGCCACCCCCGGATCGTCGCCGGGTTCCGTCTGCGGCTGATGCGCCTGATACCAGTCATAGATGCGCCCGACAAACGGCGAGATCAGGTAGACGCCCGCTTCCGCACAGGCACGCGCCTGCGCAAAGGAGAACAGCAGCGTCAGGTTGCATTGGATCCCCTCCTGCTCCAGCTCCTCGGCCGCGCGGATCCCTTCCCAGGTCGCCGCCAGTTTGATCAGAATACGCGAACGGTCGATGCCCTGTTCCTGATACAGCGCGATCAGCCGCCGCGCTCTGGCGACGCACAGGCCGCGATCCCAGGACAACCGGGCGTCCACCTCGGTCGATACCCGTCCCGGCACCTGCCGCAGCACTTCCGCGCCGATGTTGACCGCCACCTGATCGCACGCGTTGAGCAACCGGGTAGCCTCACTGCCGCCCTGCCGCTGCGCCTGTCCGACCGCATCGCGGATCAGGCCCTGATACAGCGGCAATTGCGCCGCCTTCAGGATCAAAGAGGGATTGGTGGTGGCGTCCTGCGGCGCGAACTGCCGGATGGCGTCGATATCGCCGGTATCCGCCACCACTACCGTGTACTGTTTTAAGGCTTCCAGTTGGTTCATGGTTATTCCCCTGCGTTAGGTCTTCCGACGGATTATTCGGCAATGTGTTGATTTTGATAGTAATCAATACGCTCTACCTTCGGCGCCGAGCCGCCGCCTTCATACTCGGCGTTCAGCCAGGCATGAATAATCTGCTTGCCCAGTTCGGCGCCGATCACCCGCGCGCCCAGCGTGACGATCTGCGCGTTATTGCTTTTACGCGCCCGCTCCGCCGAAAACGTATCGTGACACTGGGCGGCGCGAATACCGGGCACCTTATTCGCCACAATGCTCATCCCGATGCCGGTGCCGCACATCAAAATACCGCGATCCTGCTGGCCTGCTTTAATCGACATGGCGACGGCGTGCGCCACGTCCGGGTAATAACGGTTATCCACATTGTTATCGCTGCTGAAATCCACCCAGGGAATATTTAACGAATCGAGATAACGGGTAATAATACTGCGTAATTCATACGCAGCGTCATCCGCACCAATGGCGATTGGTTTCATGATTAACATCCTTACTTCAGATTAATGAAAATTTAATTCGATCGATTTTTAACTCAGTTCAAAAATCGTGATATTTCCTAAACCCGGCAATTTATCCGGTATATTCCCCCTGACATGTACCGTCCCGGGTAATTCCGCCGCGGCACCGCCGTCAAATAACAGCGTGATATGTCCTAATTCGCGTAAATTATGGTTGGCGATATCGCCCACGGCGGTAATAACATAACTCTTGCCGTCTAATTCCAGTTGCTGATTCACCGCCAGCGGCCGATGCCATTCGCCATCCTGATGCAGCAGGCAATACGCGCCCAACTCCGGCGGCACGCGATCGCTGAACAGGATCAGGCGATTTTCCTGCCGCATCGCCTCCGCCTCATGGCCGATAGCGCGGATCGTCGCTTGCCACGCCACATGTCTCATCCCCGCGCCCTCACTTCGCCTTATCCGCGGGCGAGCTGAACGATTGTGCCGTCGGTTGCGGCGCCGTCACATCGGCATCGTTTTTGCGCAAGCGCTTGTCAAACCAGGCCACCAGCACCGGCGCGGTAAGCATGGTGATGATGCTGGCGGTCGCCAACTGGGCGGTGGCGGCATCGACAAACGCCTGCAGCGTCGGATCCGCCTGAGCCACCATCGCCGGCGTCAATGCCGAGCTGGCCGCCGTGGTGCCGAGCGCCGCGCCAAGCGCGGTTTTCTTCTTCAGAAACAGGTTGTACAGGAAGTAGAATACAATCGCGGTCAAGGCGGAAATACCGCCCAGCAGGATGCCGGACAGCCCGGCGCTGAACACCGTACTCATGCTGGAGTTGGCACCGATCGCAAACGACATGATGATAATGATCAGCGGCTGGGAAGCAGCACATAACTGCTTGAATTTTTCGTCAATATTGCCCCACATCATCCCGACCAGCAGCGGCACCAGCATCGACAACAGCGCCTCAAACGGAATATTGGCCAAACCGCTGACTCCCAGCACCACCATGGTAACGAACGGCCCATCCTTGATGCAGAACACGGAAATGGCCCCGGCGTCGCTGGCGTCGCCATAGTTGCTGCACAGCGCGATATACAATGAGCTGTTCGAACTGGTAATACAGGCCACCAGCGCCAGCGTGGAGATGCCGAAAAAGCCCGCCGGCCCGAACAGCGCCCCCATGATCCACACCGCCAGCGCGCCGGCGGCAAATTTCAGCATCAGCAGCACCGCGCCCTTATATAACGGCAACCCGGCCTGGCGAATATTGATCGACGCGCCGCAAATTAACAGGAATATCCCCATCATCGCGCTCGAACCGGCTTTAAATAAAGCGGTGGTCGGGCCGCCAATTTTTAGCACCGACGGGAAAAAGGTATTAATTAATATTGCGAGAATCAATGGAATAATAATCAACCCACCGGGGAACTTATTCATCTTGTCAAACAGATTTATATTTTTCATGGCGTTTCTCTTTTGTAGAGTAGAGTCACTTCAGGCCTATTATTATTGAATAGATTCGGCCCATATCCTGAATAATACCAATAGCAAAAATAAGTGAAGAACACCGCACGCAGAATCAGTACGAAATAACCCATCTGCGGATACGTTATTTTCCGGTTATGTTACTTTCCGGTTATATTACTGTGTCGCTTCGCGATAAATATGTTCGACGATGGTATGAATCACCTCATCCGAACCGGTCAAGCCGCCCTTGCCCACACACACCAGCCCGTTGTAATCGCCGCCGATAATCCTGACCAGATCGGTTTGCGGTATCACGTAATCCACCATTTCGATGCCGCTGGCGCCAAGCCGCCTGAGCACGTTCACCATGGTGTCGCCTCCGGTCATGTACAACCCGCGGATGTCGCCGCCGCCCGCATCCAGCACCGCCTGGACGATATCCCCCAGCCCGCGATTGATGTTGTCGGCCGCTTGTCCGTGCGCCAGCCCAAAACGCTGCTCCTCCTGCGCCAAATCCAGCAGCCGACCGGTCAGCGCCGATTCGAACACGAAAATGGCGTTATGATGCGTACGCACGCACTCCTGCGCCTGACGCACCACCCGCTGCACTTCAATCGCGGCGGAATGCTCCCGGTCAATCAGCAGTTCCGCATCCACCGGGATATGGCACACGCGCGAGTCCTGTTCGATCAGTCGGGTCAGCTGTCGTTTGGTCACCGGCGTGGCACTGCCCGCCACTACCACGATCGACCCTTGCTGTTGGCTCACCGGTACCGCGATCGGTTCCGGACGCGGTTCATCGCGGATCATCTCCCGCGCCCAGGCCAGCCGTTCGGTAAACGGCCCCGGATCCACCGCCAGTACGTTCCAGTTCAGCAGCGTCACCGCCCGGGCGATGGTTTCAACATCCGCCAGCGAGATAGCGTCCACCACCATGATACGCGCGCCGTCCTGTTGCAGCCGGCTCAGCGCCTGGCTGACCGCATCGTACCCCTTGAGCACGCACGACAAAGCGAGATGGCCGACGTGATGGTGCGTCTGCGCGGCCAGCAACTCCGGCACAAAGGTTTCCGTCACCGGTGTGCGGACGTCTTTAGCCACATCGGTGCACGACAGCGCCACCGAATCGATGACCGAGTAGCCCCCCACCAGAATCCGGCGCGACTGCGGCATCGCCGGCACGACGACCGCCACGGTTTCCTGCGGCAGCACCTCCAGCATGGCATCGATTTCATACCCAATGCCGCCGCGCAGCGTGGTATCGACGCGCTTGGTGAAGTAGCGCGCGCCCTGCGCCTGCAATGACAGCGTGGCCTGGCGCACCAGCTGTTGCGCTTCCGCTTTCGGCAGCGGTCGGCTATTGCTGCTGATCACCATCGCCTGCCACTCCGAATCGCAGGCGTCAAAGGAGTCGGTGTCAAAAAACGCCGCAGTTCGGATCCCGCTGCGCGCCAGCAGCACCCCGACGGTGGTCGCGCCGGTCAGGTCATCCGCCACAATGCCCAGCCGGTCGCCCTGCCCGCCTTCACTGCGCAACTGAACCCCGGCCGGCGTCACGCCGGACACGTAAATATCTTCACGAATAAACGCCGCCAGCGGCCCGGTTTTGCCGGTCGGGTGCAGGTTAACGGTGGGAATGCCGCGCTTGGGGTACAGGCCGCAGCGCAACGTGCCGCCGCAATCGATCACCACCAACCCGATGTCCTGCTCCGCCGGCTCGCCATGTTTGAACACATCCACGCCTTCCCAGCCGGTCAGCTCCATCAGTCGATCCACCACCGCGGGCCGTATCCCCCCGGTGATATAAGCAATTTTTTTCCCCGCCGCCACTTCGATGGTCAGCGGCCCGCCCCAGCCTTTGCTGCCGCGGGTAATTTCCAGATAACGTTTCATGCGGTTCTCCTTTCTCCGGAAAGACACGTACCCGGCTCGCGGGTACGTACCTGCGGTTATCGGTGTTTCATCTTCCAGTAGCGGGCCGCCACCAGGGTGGACTCCAGCATGCTGACGGTGCCGGCCTTGCCGGTCCCGGCAATATCAAACGCCGTGCCGTGGTCTACGGAACTGCGCATAAACGGCAGGCCGAAGGTGATGGTGACCGAGCGCTCGAAGTCCAGCGTTTTGCAGGCGATATGCCCCTGATCGTGGTAGAGAGAAAGGATCGCGTCGTAATGCCCCAGTTTGCCCAGGTGGAAAACCGAGTCGGCCGGAACCGGCCCGATAGCGTTGATCCCCAGCGCCTGCGCCGCCTGTACCGCCGGAATGAGGTTGTCTTTCTCCTCGCGTCCGAACAGCCCGTTGTCGGAGGCGTGGGGATTGAGCGCCGCGACCGCAATGCGCGGCTGCTTGATATTCAGCGCGGTGAATTCGTGGTGAATCTGTTGTACGCAGGCCAGCACCCGTTCCTTATTGGCGTAGTCGCACGCGTCTTTCAACGCCATGTGGCGGCTGACGAAGAACACCCGCAGCTTCTGCACGTGGAACATGGTCAGGCCGTAATCGGAGCCGGTTTCCACCTGATAGATTTCGGTGTGGCCGGGCAGCTTGCAGCCCGCCAGCTTGATGGCTTCTTTATGGATGGGCGCGGTAGATACCACGTCAATCTCGCCGGCCATCCCCAGCGCAATGGATTTCATCACGTAATCCAGCGACATCTGACCGGCCTGCTTCTG
Source organism: Dickeya sp. Secpp 1600 (assembly GCF_003049805.1). Lineage (NCBI taxonomy): Bacteria > Pseudomonadati > Pseudomonadota > Gammaproteobacteria > Enterobacterales > Pectobacteriaceae > Dickeya > Dickeya sp. Secpp 1600. The sequence continues at coordinate 2,359,556 of NZ_CP023484.1, read as the reverse complement.
CACTTTCCCCCAGACAATGCCGTCGCAGTCGTAGTCGCCGGTTTCCAGCACGTCCAGCGTTCCCCAGGTGAAGCGGGCTTCGGCCGGCGAGTGAATCACGTTGATGGCGAAGTCGCAGTTCCAGATTGCCATCGCCCGCCGGATGATGGGCACTGAACCAATCAGGAACGGCCGGCACTCCTCATACACCGTTTGATTCATCATGGTGGCGACGGAGATTTCCGGGCCGATGCCCGCCGGGTCACCGACGGTAAGGGCTACAACAGGCTTTCTATCAACCACAGGTTTTTTCTCAACCGACATATTTTTCACCTTTTTCACATGGCCAGAACAACCAAATGCTCATATGTTCAATTAAATAACTTTTGTTAGGTGGCAGTTTACGGTAAGGAAAACAAATAACCTTGAATAAGGTCACGTTTTATACAGAAACATCCTTGACTGGGGAAATGTGTGATTGAACATTTGTTTTAGTCATGATTATAAGTAACAGCATCGAGACTTTTGTTACCCTCACCTCAGACGAATAGTGATAACGGGAGTGATTAATGAGAAACCTGATGCTGGGCACCAGCTGGAAAATGAACAAAACCCTGGACGACGCCAAAGCCTATTGCGATGTGCTGGCCGCCCGGCTCAATGCCGCCGCCGGCCCCCGCATCCAGCCGTTCGTCATCCCCCCTTTTACGCTGATCCGGGAGGTAACCGAACGGTTGCGCCAGCACGGCGTCAACTGTCTGACCGGCGCCCAGAACATGCACTATGCCGACGCGGGCGCCTGGACCGGGGAAATCTCACCGGTCATGGTGCGCGACTGCGGCGGCGCGCTGGTAGAGCTGGGCCATTCGGAGCGACGCCGCGACTTTGCTGAAAGTGACGCGAATATTCGGAAAAAAGTGCAGGCCGCGCTACGCTATCAGCTACGGCCGCTGGTGTGTGTCGGCGACAGCGCGCAGGAAAAAGGCTGGGGAGTCTCTACCGAAACCGTCGTGCGCCAGATGAAAATCGCCCTGGCCGGGCTGGAGCGCGCGCAGGTTGAACAGGTGATCATCGCGTATGAACCCGTGTGGGCGATCGGCGACGGCGGTACCCCGGCGACGGCCGCCGAAGCGCAGGCTATCCATCGCGCCCTACGGCAGGCGCTGGCTGACACTTACGGCGCCGCCACCGCGGAAAACGTGACGTTGCTGTACGGTGGCAGCGTAAATCAGCATAATAGCCCCGAGCTGATCCAATGCCCTGATATCGATGGATTATTCATCGGTCGGTCGGCATGGGACGCCGAGGATTTTTGTCGGTTGGTGCACGGCGTCGCGACGTTACTGGATCGCTAAGAACACCGCCGAGCCGCAGTTGGCGCTGCACAGGCGTCATTTTCAATTTTCGTCGCCCGCGGGGGCCGGTAGCCCACATTCAGCCAGCAGGCTCCCGCACGCCGGCCCATTTCGCAACCGGCCGGCGACGGAATAATGACGAGACATGGCCAGGAGCCTCTTTGCAACCACACAATGGCGAGTTAATCCATGAGTGAATTCGATTCAGACAGCGAACTACTGACGGAAATTGCCGTCGCCTATTACGAAAACGAACAGACGCAAGAGGAGATCGCCAGCCGTTTCGGCATCTCCCGCATCAAGGTGGGGCGCCTGCTGAAACGCGCGCGCGCGGAAGGTATCGTCGAAATCAATGTGCGCTACCATCCGGTTTTCAGTTCGCAGATTGAACAGCAGTTCATCCGGAGTTTCGGCATCAAACGCGCGCTGATCGCCCTCGACCATCATGATGAAGAGGAACAGCGTCAGCAGGTGGCGTCGCTGGTTTCCACCTATCTGTCCAGCATTATCAAAAACGGCATGACCATCGCGGTGGGACAAGGCCGCAACGTCGCCGCCGTCGCCAGCCATGTCGGCGTCTTTCCCGAACGGCAGTGCAAATTCATCTGCGGCATCGGCGGCACCAAACGCGACGGCGAACTGATCGACGCCGACCACATCAGCCGTCATCTGGCGCGCAAGTTCAACGCCAGCAGCGAAACCCTATACGCCCCGGCCTATGTGGAAAACCCGGCGATGAAAGCCGCCTTCATGCAGAACCGATTGATTAGCGAAACGCTGGAACGCGCAAGCAAAGCGGACATCGCGCTGGTGGGGTTGGGGGATATGAATGAAAACAGTTTCATGGTGCAACTGGGCTGGTTTACCTCGCAGGAGATCATCACCGCACGTCAGGAACAGGGGGTGGTGGGCGACATTGCCGGTTACTCCTTCCTCGATATGCAGGGTACGCCGGTGGACACCGTGATGAACGACCGGGTGATTGGGCTCAGCCCGGAGCAACTGCGCAAAATTCCCTGCGTCATCGCCATCGCCGCCGAGAATACCAAGGCTACGGCGATACTGGCGGCCTTACGCTCCGGGATTATCGATGTGATTGCCACCAGCGCCAGCAATGCCCGCACGGTGCTGAATCTGGAACAGGCGAAATAGCGCCCGGATGGAAAAGCGGCCGCGCATGGCGGCCGATGGGAAACCGATTATCGGGCTTCGCCCCTCACTTGACGAGCGGTGCCCACGGTGCAGAGTGAATAGCGAGGGAAACTGGCCGTCAACGCAGCCGACCACGCGCCAGCGTCAGTTTGTCATGGCTGATGCGCGACAAATTCTGGCTGAAATGACAATGCGTAATGGCAATCGCCAGTGCATCGGCGGCGTCGGCCTGCGGGCTGGCGGGCAATTTGAGCAGTGTTTTCACCATGTGTTGCACCTGGCTTTTTTCTGCCGCACCGGTGCCGACCACCGTTTGTTTCACCTGTCGTGCGGCGTATTCAAACACCGGCAACGACTGGTTCACCGCCGCGACGATCGCCGCGCCGCGCGCCTGCCCCAGCTTCAACGCCGAGTCAGCATTGCGAGCCATAAAAACCTGCTCGATAGCGAAATAATCGGGCTGAAACTGGGTGATGATTTCACTGACGCCGGCATAAATCAGCTTGAGGCGAGTGGGCAGATCATCCACCGCAGTGCGGATGCAACCGCTACCCAGATAGCTGATCTGCCGGCCTTGCTGGCGGACAATGCCATAACCGGTGACGCGGGAACCGGGGTCGATGCCAAGAATAATACTCATCGTTCTCCCCCGGTCGCCTGTTTAGCAAGGAAAACTGCCATTACAGCAGTGCCGCTACCTCGTCGGAGATCTCACCGTTGTGGTAAACCTCCTGCACGTCGTCGCAGTCTTCCAGCATGTCGATAAGACGCATCAGTTTCGGTGCGGTGTCAGCGTCCATGTCCGCTTTGGTGGACGGAATCATCGACACTTCGGCCGATTCGGCCACCAGACCGGCCGCGTCCAGCGCGTCTTTTACCTGACCGAAAATTTCCCACGGCGTAAACACGTCGATCGCGCCATCGTCATAGGACACCACGTCGTCAGCGCCGGCTTCCAGCGCCGCATCCATCACCGTATCTTCATCCAGACCCGGCGCATAGGAAATCACGCCTTTTTTGGTGAACAGGTAGGACACGGAACCGTCGGTTCCCAGGTTGCCGCCGCATTTAGTGAAAGCATGACGCACTTCGGACACGGTACGATTACGGTTGTCGCTCAGACACTCTACCATCACCGCGGTGCCGCCCGGGCCGTAGCCTTCATAAATGATGGTTTCCATGTTGGCGTCGTCATCGCCGCCCACGCCGCGCGCGATCGCCCGGTTCAGGGTGTCGCGCGTCATGTTGTTGGACAGCGCTTTATCGATGGCAGCACGCAGGCGGGGGTTGGAGCCGGGATCGCCGCCGCCCAGACGGGCCGCGGTAACCAGTTCGCGGATAATCTTGGTAAAAATCTTGCCGCGTTTGGCGTCCTGTGCTGCTTTGCGATGCTTAGTGTTGGCCCACTTACTATGACCTGCCATAAAAATCTCCGAAAAAAGCCTGTTGTTCCCTTTATCTTTCGCGCCGCCGCGGCGTTAGCGCCCTCGTTCCCCCGGACACTTACGCGGGTAAGCGCCGGGATTCGCTCGGTCGCCGTTTTGCCGCAACGCGAAATCTATCAGGCTAGGCTGGACAAATAACAAATTCTTCAATCGCCTGCCGGTTGCTCCAGGATTTGGTCAACCGCGCCGCATCGGGCGCACCCAGCCACTGATAAGCCAGATGTTCACTGATCTCCACCGGGCGTTCATCAGGTAACGCCAGGCAAAACCAGTGTTCCAGGTTATGCGTGACGCCAGGGGCATAGCGACGTCTCAAATGAGCAAAAAGCTCGAATTCCACACTGCGTTGACAGTCAACCAGCGTCAGCGCCTCGGCAGCGATGTCGATGTTAACTTCTTCTTTCACTTCACGCTGTGCGGCACATCGCGCGCTTTCATCCTCCTCCAGGCTGCCGGTGACCGACTGCCAGAAATCCGGATCATCGCGCCGCTGAAGCATGAGCACCCGTCCGGTATTCCGGGCATAAATCACCACCAGCACCGAAACGGGTCGCTTATAGTTCATCTTACTGGTTCTCTGCATCCTGCGCGGCTTTGCCCTTACCCACCACCGCGATGGAGAGTTCATCCAGTGCCGACGGGTTGGCGAAGCTCGGCGCTTCGGTCATCAGGCAGGCGGCTGCGGTGGTTTTCGGGAACGCTATCACGTCGCGAATATTGTCGGTGCCGGTCAGCAGCATCACCAGACGGTCGAGGCCGAAAGCCAGACCGGCGTGCGGCGGGGTGCCGAACTTCAGCGCATCCAGCAGGAAGCCGAATTTTTCGCGCTGCTGCCGCTCGTCAATGCCGAGAATGCGGAATACCGTCTGTTGCATTTCGCTACGGTGGATACGCACCGAACCGCCGCCGACTTCGTAACCGTTCAACACCATGTCGTAAGCGTTGGCGATAGCGGCCGTCGGGTTGGCTTCCAGCTCTGTCGGCGACATATCGCGCGGCGCGGTGAACGGGTGGTGCATCGCGGCCAGGCCGCCTTCGCCGTCATCCTCGAACATCGGGAAGTCGATGACCCACAGCGGCTGCCAGCTGTTTTCGTTGGTGATTTTCAGGTCGCGACCCAGTTTCAGGCGCAGTGCGCCCAGCGCGTCCGTCACCACTTTGGCGCTGTCGGCGCCGAAGAACAGGATGTCGCCGTCTTCCGCCGCGGTACGCTCCAGCAACGCTGTCAGAATACCGTCGTTCAGGAACTTGGCGACCGGGCTCTGAATACCTTCCAGGCCGTTGGCTTTCTCGTTAACCTTGATGTAAGCCAACCCTTTGGCGCCGTAGATTTCGATAAATTTGGCGTATTCGTCAATCTGTTTGCGGCTCAGCTGTGCGCCGCCCGGTACGCGAATAGCGGCAACGCGGCCTTTCGGATCGTTGGCCGGACTGGAGAAGACTTTGAAGTCCACGTCTTTGAGCAGATCGGCCACATCCACCAGTTCCAGCGGGTTGCGCAGGTCCGGTTTGTCGGAGCCGAAGCGACGCATGGCTTCAGCAAACGTCATGATCGGGAAGTCGCCCAGATCCACTCCGTGGATTTCCAGCCACAGCTCGCGCACCAGTTTTTCCATCACTTGACGCACCTGCGGCGCGGTCATGAAGGAGGTTTCCACGTCGATCTGGGTAAATTCCGGCTGACGGTCGGCACGCAGGTCTTCGTCGCGGAAGCATTTGACGATCTGATAGTAACGGTCAAAGCCGGACATCATCAGCAACTGCTTGAACAACTGCGGTGACTGCGGCAGCGCGTAGAATTTGCCTTTATGCACACGGCTCGGCACCAGATAGTCACGGGCGCCTTCCGGCGTGGCTTTGGTCAGCATCGGGGTTTCGATATCAAGGAAGCCGTGGCTGTCCATGAAGCGGCGCACAAAGCTGGTGATGCGGGCGCGGGTTTTCAGGCGCTGAGCCATCTCCGGACGACGCAGGTCAAGGTAACGGTACTTCAGGCGCGCTTCTTCGCTGTTGGTTTGGTTGGCATCCAGCGGCAGCGGTTCGGCCCGGTTGATGATGGTCAGCGCGGTCGCCAGCACTTCCACTTCGCCGGTCGCCATCTCTTTGTTGACCTGATTGTCCGGACGGGCGCGCACCACACCGGTCAGTTGGATGCAGAACTCGTTGCGCAATTCGGAAGCCAGAGTGAAGGCCTCCTGACGATCCGGGTCGAAGAACACCTGCACCAGACCTTCGCGGTCACGCATATCAATAAAAATCAGCCCACCCAGATCGCGGCGGCGATTGACCCAGCCGCACAACGTTACTTCCTGGCCCACATGGGACGAATTCAACAGCCCGCAATATTCAGTACGCATTACGATGTCCTTTTACACCGCCGCCGGCGCCCTGTTTCATACGCCAATTGGCGGCGACACAGGGTCTGTGAACCGGTCGGCATGGTTTTTCTGGATTACAGTCCAATGAAAAAAGGGGAGCATTATAAAGGAATTTCCCCACAACGATAAGTACGATGGTAGCGGTCTGCGGGCCGCCCCGCATACTCTTTTTTGCTTTTTGCCGTGCTTTTGCCTGTCGGTTACACAATTGCGGGGTATTATGCTAAAACCCTGTTACATCAGCCGTCATGGCGACTGGCTGTTTCAGGACGTTCACTCGCAGAGAAACCTATCGGGACCAAGGATTTATGTATATCGGCTTACCGCAGTGGCAGCACCCCGGCTGGAACCGGCTGGGCCTGCGCGATCTGGCGGATTATGCCCGCCACTTCAACTGCGTGGAGGGAAACACCACCTTTTATGCGCTGCCGTCGGCGGAGTCCGTGTTGCGCTGGCGCGATATGACGCATGACGATTTCCGATTCTGCTTCAAGTTTCCTTCCGCCATCAGTCATCAGGCCGGATTGCGCCATTGCCAGCAACAGGTGGCGGAGTTTTTCCGTTGTCTGGAACCCATTCACCACCGGCTGGGACAGTTGTGGCTACAGTTGCCGTCTGCCTTTGGGCCAGACCAGACAGACACGCTGTGGCAGTTTATGGACGCCTTGCCGGCAGGAGGATTCCGTTATGGCGTGGAAGTCCGCCACCCGCTGTTTTTCGCCAAAGGCGATGAAGAACGCCAGCTTAATCAGGGGTTGCACCAGCGCGGACTCAACCGGGTGATCATGGATAGCCGGCCGGTGCATCATGCCGCCCCCACCAGCGACGCGCTGCGGGACGCCCAGCGCAAAAAGCCGAAGGTGCCGTTGCATGTGGTGCGCACCGCCGAAGAACCGCTGATCCGGTTTATCGGCAATGAAGATCCGGATGATAACCTGCGCTGGTTCATGCCCTGGCTCGCCAAACTGGCGGAGTGGCAAACGCATTCCCCCTACCTGTTCATCCACACAGCCGGTACGGCCAGCGCGCCGGAACTGGCGCAACGGCTATGGCCGCATCTGAGCGCGGTAATTTCCGGCATGCCGCCCTGCCCGGACTGGCCGCAGCAGTCGTCGCTGTTTTAGGGCGTCATGTTGAAAAACACCGGGCAAACATCGCCGTCGGCTTTTATCACAGTTTCTTATTAATAGCGTTTGATATCCGCCAATTTCACCTACAATATCTTCGCGTTATGCAGGCGACAGGTCGGCGACAGACACGTTATGATAGCGTCTGCCGCTTCTGGTCAGGCAATGGAGTAAAAAATGGTAAGCGCGCTTTATGTGGTGCTCAGCGCATTGTTGTTAGTTAAATTGTCGGTTGATGTGGTGAAACTGCGAATGCAGTACCGGGTGGCCTACGGCGACGGCGGTTTTTACGAGTTGCAAACCGCCATTCGCGTCCACGGCAACGCGGTGGAATACATCCCTATCGGCGGCCTGCTGTTGGTGCTGATGGAGATGAATGGGGCGATGAACGCGATGATTCATCTGTGCGGAATTATGTTGTTGCTCGGGCGGTTATGTCACTACTACGGCCTGCGTCACCGTGAGTTGAACTGGCGGCGCTCCGGTATGGCGGCCACCTATGTTTCATTGCTGCTGATGATTCTGTTCAACCTCTACTACCTGCCCTGGGATCTGGTATTTACCCTGCGTTAATCCCGCCGGGTATCCACGGTAAGGCCTGCTGACGGCGCCTTACCGTCTTTCTCTCATACATCTTTGTCCCATCTTTCTGCTAGAATGCGCCCCTGTTCTTCCCTAGTATGCATTTTCCCTGCTATGTCAAACCGCGATATGCTTTTTTCCGCGCCCATCGCCAACCTGGGCGACTGGACGTTTGATGAACGCGTTGCTGAAGTGTTTCCGGACATGATTCAGCGCTCCGTTCCTGGCTATTCGAATATTATTTCCATGATCGGCATGCTGGCGGAGCGCTTTGTGCAGGCGGACACCCAGGTCTACGATCTCGGTTGTTCGCTGGGCGCCGCCACCTTGTCGATGCGCCGCAATATCCACGTGCCCGGTTGCCGAATCATCGCCGTCGATAACTCGTCGGCAATGGTGGCCCGCTGCCGCCGCCATATCGAGGCTTTTCGCGCCGATACGCCCGTCGACGTTCGTGAAGCGGACATTCTGGACACCGATATTGAAAACGCCTCGCTGGTGGTGCTCAATTTCACGCTGCAGTTTGTACCGCCAGACAACCGGCTGACCTTGCTAAAACGAATCTGGCAGGGGTTGCGCCCCGGCGGCGCGCTGGTGCTGTCGGAAAAATTCAGTTTTGCCGATGCGCCGATAGGCGAATTGCTGTTCAACATGCATCTGGATTTCAAACGCGCCAACGGGTACAGCGAACTGGAAATCAGCCAGAAACGCAGCATGCTGGAAAACGTCATGCTCACCGACTCGGTGGAAACACACAAAGCCCGGTTGCGCGAAGCCGGCTTCAGCCACAGCGACGTGTGGTTCCAGTGTTTTAACTTCGGTTCCCTGCTGGCGTTGAAAGCGGAGCAAGGTTCATGATCGATTTCGGCAATTTCTATCAGTTGATCGCTAAAGGTCCGCTCAGCCACTGGCTTAATACGCTTCCGGCTCAGATCAGCCAATGGCAGCAGGAATCGCTGCACGGCGAATTCAAACACTGGGTTAATACCGTGGAACACCTGCCGACGCTGACGCCAGAGCAGCTCGATCTGGTCCACGGCGTCACTGCCCGGATGAATACGCCGCTGTCAGCCGGCCAGCAGTCGGGCATTGAGAGTCTGCTGCGTAACCTGATGCCCTGGCGCAAAGGGCCGTTTTCACTCTATGGCGTCGACATCGACACCGAATGGCGTTCCGACTGGAAATGGGATCGGGTGTTCCCGCATCTCAGCCCGTTGCAGGATCGGCTGATTCTGGATGTCGGCTGCGGCAGCGGTTACCACCTATGGCGCATGATCGGCGCCGGCGCTCGTCTGGCGGTCGGCATCGACCCGATGCAACTGTTCCTGTGCCAGTTCGAATCGGTGCGCAAGCTGCTGGGCAACGACCAGCGCGCCCACCTGCTGCCGCTGGGCATTGAACAACTTCCGGCGCTGGCCGCGTTTGATACCGTGTTCTCAATGGGCGTGCTGTATCACCGGCGCTCTCCGCTCGACCATCTGTGGCAACTCAAGAATCAACTGGTTTCCGGCGGGGAACTGGTGCTGGAAACACTGGTGGTGGAAGGCGATGAGCACTGCGTTCTGCTGCCGGGCGAGCGTTATGCCCAGATGCGTAACGTCTATTTTCTGCCCTCGTCCGCCGCGCTCGCGCGCTGGCTGGAGAAATGCGGTTTTGTCGATATTCGCGTGGTAGACCAGTGCGTCACGACGCTGGAAGAACAACGTCGCACTAGCTGGATGCGCACGGCTTCGCTGGCGGATTTTCTCGACCCGGACGATCGCAGCAAAACCCTTGAAGGCTATCCGGCGCCGTTACGGGCGGTGCTGGTAGCGCGCAAACCCTAAGCGGGAACGGCTCATCGCCAATATCAGGGCGGCGCGGCGCATCCGTCGATCGCAGACCAGCGCCGACCGCCGCCCCAATCATCCTTAATACGGACCATCAGTTGCGGTTTTTAACGATCAGCTCGATGGCTGCATCCTCGGTCATATCGGTATTTTGGATCTCGACGTTGATATCCTGATTGTTGGTTTCATTAAAAAGCGTCGTATTGCCGACGGTCTGGAAATCGCCGGTTATCGCATCTCCCCTTTCCACTTCATAAATGTCCAGCAACTTAGCGACGATAAATCCGTCTTCCGGATCGCGGATAACGATGAAACCAATGCGATGCTCATGATGCACAACGATTCCACGCATAACAGGATTCCTTTTGGCTGTTGGGATAACAGGCAGCATATCACCGGCTCAGGGCGATAAAAGATAAACGTATAACAATTCAACACATTTTCTGGGCGTGATCACATTCAGTCCGGTAATAACCGCGACGTACAGCAACTGACGTATAACAACTATAGCGTACAGTGAGTGATGAAGCGGTCGTTCGACCGCCGTTACCATGGCAGAAAAAAAGCCCCGACAAGGCGTCGGGGCCTGGTACTCGCAAGCAGACCGCTAAGGGGAATGCTGCGCGGCAAAGGGCATCGGGATATGCCAGACGGTGCCAACGCCCATGCAGGCACGGTCTAGGAGGCGGATGTCGCAGAGGGAGCCGGTTCCGGGCTCAAGGCGTTTTTCATGGCCGCCACAACATCGCCATCAACACAGTAGTGCTGGAATTCATCCATTTCAGTTTCGGAACAGAGCGTGACACCCAATTTGCGATAACGCATCGGCGATGGCAACCATTGGCCTGCCGAGGTGTGCAATTCCTGAATACCACAGGCGCGGAATTTATGCAGGTTGGTCAGCCTGACGCCCGCGCCCGCCATAATAATAGGACCGCAGTTGGCCGCATTAAGTTCCCGTAACAACGTTAACCCATTTTCGGCGCTTTGCTGCTGGCCGGAAGTCAGAACGCGGGCAACGCCCAAATCCGCCAGTTGATTCAGCGCCAGACGCGGATTCAGGCACATGTCGAACGCCCGATGGAACGTGACCGCCAGCCCTTCGCACCGCGCCATAACCTGCCGCATACGCGCCATATCAATATGGCCTTCCTCATCCAGAATCCCCACTACCAATCCTGGAAACCCCATCGACCTGATCTGATCGATGTCATACAGCATCGCCGTAAACTCCTGATGACTGTAACAAAAATCCCCCCCACGCGGCCGCACCATCGGGTGCACCGGAATGGCAAGCGTTTCCCGCGCCTGTCGCAATACGCCATACCCGGGCGTCAGGCCGCCCTCACGTTGCGCGGCGCAGAGTTCTATCCGATCCGCCCCCGCCTGCTGTGCCGTCAGTGCGCAATCAAAGCTATAACAGCAGACCTCCAGCATTGGCATATCCGCCTCCCTTGCAAAAAATAACGAAACCGGAAACACAACGCATTTCCGAAAGAATTGCCCGCTTATCACCCTATGCCGGCATGATACACGCCTAATACTGGCATCCCCTTGCCAGCGGCGGAGAGAGGCGTGTCACACTGGCGACAGGATTTGCGCGTGGAATATGACACGCCACACAATTTAAATGACCGCGAGCTAACCTACTGACCGGCCGACTGTTCGCTGGCTACGATCTCCTGAATACGGTAGGGATGAAATTTCAGCGTGACCCGCCCGTTAGTCACCGCCAGCGTCGGATTGGGCAGGCGTTCATGTTCACCCTGAGGATGGCTGAATTTCAGTTTAATGCCGGGAGTGGTCAGAGCCGCGTCCGGCAGGCAGGCCAGCGCACGGGGATGTAAGGTAGCCGGGTCGCCGGGCAATACCAGCTCCACGTGCTCCCACCCTTCGTGCGGATAATGCTGATTCCCCGGCCACGGCAGTTCCACGCAATCAATCTGCCACGGCCCCACCGTTAACGGTTGATGAAGGATAAACAGACAGATAGGCCGGCCGTTGATCATGTTTTCCGACAGCAACGACCCACAGGCCAGCAACGCCGTACGCCATTGCTCCGCCGTACTGTTCTGATGACAGCGCAGAGAAATGTGGTCGGCGTCAAACGCGGCAAGGTCAAGTTCGAGCTGCTGTGCGAGTTGCTGAAGTTCAGTTTCAAAACGGGAAAGGTCATTCAATAAGGAGGGGGGAAGCGTCGACGGTAACAAAGCGGTCATTATTTCCTCATTAACCTAAATAAATAGTTTATCCAGTCTAATTTAACATAGACAGAAATAACCTCCATCTTTTTGCGACTTTGGTATCATACCGTGCTGGCATTAGCCCGACTTTCTTGTCTTTTCATGCCATTATTTGCAACGGTGGACAAACTTCATTTCAATCAAAGAATAATAACAACAAATACTGTTAACAAAATGACAGAAATATAATAAAAATTACAATGTATTGATTTTTAATGAATTTAAAAACCCGATGAGAGTATTCTTAAATATCCTCTGTAACATTGAGAAATAAACAAAAAACGGATAACTTCGAAACTACCCAACCTCCACTAAATGACCAAAGGGCATTTACCATGTTGCTAATAACCTTCTCTATGCTAGTTGTCATTGCCGGTTATTCACTGTTCCGTCATTTTAAAACGATGCAGAGCACACGACTGAGCACGGACCGTCGACACAAACGACGTTAAATTTTTTATTAATACTCCCCTTCCGCTATTCAGGCTTGCCGGAAAGCCGCGCCTTTCACCTTAAATTTTATTATCGATAATGGCAGCAGACATCTCGCCGCATTATCGGATGCTTTGTTTTATTTTTATTGACGCCCCGCCAGGGGCGCTTGTCATGGTGCTCTGCTGACTACACAACCCAAATATGGTATAAAGAAAGGCTTGATTCGTCATTTAGGGTAAACCGGTGAATATTCAGGCTCTTCTTTCAGAAAAAGTCCATCAGGCAATGATTGCGGCGGGCGCGCCCGCTGACAGCGAAGCAATGGTTCGCCAGTCAGCAAAAGCGCAATTTGGTGATTATCAGGCAAATGGCATCATGGCGGCCGCCAAGAAACTGGGCATGCCCCCGCGCCAGCTTGCCGAGAAAGTAGTACAAACGCTGCAGCTGGATGGCATTGCAGCCAAAACGGAAATTGCCGGTCCCGGTTTCATCAATATATTCCTCGATCCCCAGTGGCTATCCGGCCAGCTGGAACACGCGCTGACCGCCCCGAAACTGGGCGTCGCTGCGGTTGAGCCGCAAACTATCGTCGTTGACTACTCGGCTCCCAACGTAGCCAAAGAGATGCACGTCGGCAACCTGCGCTCGACCATCATTGGCGATGCCGCCGTACGTACCCTGGAATTCCTCGGTCATAACGTTATTCGCGCCAACCACGTCGGTGACTGGGGTACCCAGTTCGGTATGCTGATTGCTCATCTGGAAGATGTGCAAAACGACAACACCAGCGATCTGGAACTGGCGGATCTGGAAGCGTTCTACCGTGAAGCGAAAAAACACTACGATGACGATGCCGTCTTCGCCGAGCGCGCCCGCGGTTACGTAGTAAAATTGCAAAGCGGCGACGAATATTGCCGTTCGATGTGGCGCAAGCTGGTGGACATCACCATGGTCCAGAACCAGCATAGCTATGATCGTCTGAACGTGTCGCTGACCCCAAATGACGTCATGGGCGAAAGCCTCTATAACGCCATGCTGCCAGAAATCGTCGCCGACCTGAAAGCCAAAGGGCTGGCGGTGGAAAGCGAAGGCGCCATCGTGGTCTATCTGGACGAGTACAAAAACAAAGAAGGCGAAGCGATGGGCGTCATCATCCAGAAAAAGGATGGCGGCTACCTTTATACCACCACCGATATCGCCTGCGCCAAATACCGTTATGAAAAACTGGGCGCCAACCGTGTGCTGTACTATATCGACTCCCGCCAGCATCAACACCTGATGCAAGCCTGGAGCATCGTGCGTAAAGCCGGTTACGTGCCGGAATCCGTCAGCCTGGAACACCACATGTTCGGCATGATGCTGGGTAAAGACGGCAAGCCGTTTAAAACCCGCGCCGGCGGCACCATCAAGCTGTCCGAACTGTTGGACGAAGCCTACGAACGCGCGCTGACGCTGATTGCCGGCAAAAACCCGGAGATGGAGCGCGGCGAACTGGAGCAACTGGCGCAGGTGGTATCGGTAGGCGCGGTCAAATACGCCGACCTGTCGAAAAACCGCACCACTGACTATATCTTCGACTGGGATAACATGCTGGCGTTTGAAGGCAACACCGCGCCCTATATGCAGTATGCCTACACCCGCGTTGCGTCGATCTTCAAACGCGCCGGGGTGGAAGAAGCCAGTCTGACCCAGCCGATTGCGCTGACCGCCGAGCATGAACAAGCGCTGGCGACCCGCCTGCTGCAGTTCGAAGAAACCGTTACCACGGTGGCCCGCGACGGTACGCCGCATGTGATGTGCGCTTACCTGTACGATCTGGCCGGGCTGTTCTCCGGTTTTTACGAAAACTGCCCGATCCTCAACGCCGACAGCGACAGCGCACGCCAAAGCCGCCTCAAACTGGCGCTGCTGACCGCCAAAACGCTGAAAACCGGCCTGGATACGCTCGGCATCCAGACCGTCGAGAAGATGTAATTTCTGTCGCGCCTCCCCTTCCCGTCATGGGAAGGGGCCTTTCGATATCATCACGCATGCCTTCCAACCTGCGCGCAGTCCGGCTCATTGCACACTGGCTGATTTGAAACTCTCCAGCGCCGCTTTTGCCTGATTTTGCAATAGCATGACTATCGGCGTGCGTTTGCTGCGGCTGTTGTTCGTCAGATAAGTACCGATCGCACGCAGCAACGCTTCCACACTCGCCTGGGATTTTTGCTGATGAAAACTCGCCAGCGCCGTATCAACCGGAACGATGTTCTTGCGGGTCGTGACCATTAACAGCTCATGGGTGGTGGATTGTTGAATAAATTCGTTATACGGCATCACGCGATTGATACCGGCCATCACCACCGCATCTTTGTCTATCGCGGCCGTCAGCCCGTCGCTGGCCTCGGCAAGTGATTTACCGAACGCCTGGGAATCGGGAAGATGCAGTTGTTTGATGTGATTCTTGCTGTCTTCAACCGCCTCAAGCGATGACGTCAATCCCTGTTTTTCCAACACAGCGCCATCAACATGCGACAACGACCGCAACTTCTCTATGTTGGCTTCAATGCCTTGCATCAGCTTATGTTCTTCATCAACCAGTTCGGCATACTGGTTTTGCAACTTCTCGATGCCATATTTTTTGTTGAATTCAGCAAGCTGGCGATTGGCCTGTTCATCATTAAATTTTCCCACCAACGCCCGGTGGTACTGACTTTTACGCTGCAGCAGCTCCACATATTTCGTTTCCAGCGTTTTCCTTTTATTTCCTGCGCTCAGGCTGCGCTGTTTCAGTTTTTGCAGGTATTTTTCTATGGTCTTACGTTCATCACGCAAAATACGCATGCGCTCGTCGCCGCTGCCAGCAATCGGCTGATTCCCTTGCAGCAGGGTCTTCGCTTCCGTTCCTTTAATAGCGCGGTATTCCGGCGGGTTGGCTTTTTTCCCTATTCCCAGTGTTTCCGGTTTTTCCGGCGCCATCGCGTCTTTCGTGCTGCCGATTTTGCCCACCAGCTCGTAATTCCCCATGCGCCACTCGGCGGCGGTATATTCAAAGATAGTCTTATTAAAGAAATACAATGCTTTGGCCTTTACCACCACCCCAATGGACGCCACCGCTTCCGGCTTGAAGCGATAATCAATCATCAGCGGTTCGATCGTCTTGAACTGGCGCGCATCACGATCGAATCGGGCCTGCCCCCCCAAGTTCACCTGACTGTGCAGCATGGCCTTGCCTTCGGCGAAAGCCCCGGCGCTGAGCGCCAGCAGCAGTTGAGAACCCGCATTCACCCCCAGTTCGGCGCGCAGGCCGATCGCGCCGCTAAAATTGGCATGTTTGCCGACGGCCCATATACCGTCCTTGCCCTTCGCGTTCAGTAATATATTGATATCCAGATTGGCTTTCGCCTCCAGCGAGCCATAGACCTCCAGCCCCGGGAAAATCGGAAATATTATCTCAACCTTGAGCGGCAATCCGGCGGCCAGGCTCTCCAGCGACAGCTGTTTCTCGTAACCGACCTCGCCGAACATCTGCTCCGGATCCAACATCGCCGACGCGCCAAACGCCGAGAAACGCAGTTTCTTCAGATTCAACTGGACACGTTTTACGCTCAGCCCCTTCTGCGTCAGATCAATATCGAAAACCGTGAATGTCATCAAATCTAGCGGCAGAAAATCCATGATCCCGGTGTCGAAACCGGGAATAAACTCCGTCATGTTTTTATCGTCGCTGGCCGGCCGGTTCGGCAACAGCGTCAGGTCCGCTTCGTCGACGTGCAAACCGTCGCGGTTGATCTGCGCGTCTTTGATCCCCAACGAAAACAGCGACGTTTCTACACTAGCGGAAGCAACGGACCCTTTAATCCCATTAGCATCTATGCCAAAGCGCAACTGTTTCGCGCTGCCGGTGACTTTAGCCAGCTTGAGCGCCGCATCGCTGGTCAATGTCATCGACTCGCCGCTCTTTTCGATAAGGAATTGCGGCCGCTCCAGCATAAACCCGGGAAACAGCGCCAACTCCTGCGGACCGCTAACAATAGCGGAAGCGAAATTCACGCCGTTATGATCAATGCTAACGTCATTCACCTCGCCTTTAACACCAACAGCCTTGATATTGATGGTAGCGTCAGCCGACGCCTTCCATCCCTTGGCATCAGCGCTCAATTCACCCTGCACTTTTTCCAATATGACCTGATCGCCAAGCAGTGGGATCTGTTGACCGGTGACCGACCCTGTACCGGCTACCTCATTATTATTTACCGTTAAGTTCGCAATCATCCCCCGGATATCCAGCCCGGTCAGCGGCTGTAGATTCAGTTCGGCGTCGGTAAGCGTTAGCCCGCTCGTCTTGCTGATGGCCGCCTGCTTGATGGTGACGACGCCTTTGCTTTCATGAAAACCATCCATACTGCCCGACTGAAAATGCCCTGTTTCATCAAGCTCCAACATCAAATGCGCGCCCGCATTCCAGCCATACAGACCAATGCCGGCGTAGGCGGAAAAGGTCATCCCGGTATTTTTCTGGTACCTGGCCCGTATGTCCTCCGCCAGCACCGTGCGATTGCCGATGGAAAACTCCTTCAGGAAAAAGCCCAGCTGTTGCAGCCCTTCATTGCTGACCGACAGCGACGTCATATCCAACTGGCGCACTACAAACAAATCGCTGCCGAACACGATTTCCTTGATCAGGTTGATGCTTTCCTGCGATTCCAGAATCGCCCCGCCCTCCCACGGCAGGATCAGCGTCAACTTGCCGTTCTGCCCCAGCGATCCTTCATGATCAAACAGCCGGTAGCCGAGCGAAAACCCAGCGTGCAGCCCGCCCTGCGTCGTTTTTCCATCGCTCTCCTGCTGGGTATTTTTCAGTTTTACGGAGCCGACCTTCAGCCAGATGATGTGCAAATCCAGGCTGGCGATCGCTTTTTTCTGTTCATCCGGCGATGTTGTTTTTCCTTGCTTGCCTGTCGTTGATGTCGGTGCGCTTTCAGCGCCCGGCCCCTGCCACCAGTTGGCGTAGAGGTACTGACCGAATTTGACCGCGCTGCTGATCGGATGGCTGGCCGCGTTAATGGCGATCTTGAGGATATCCACCACCTGCAACAGCACATGGGTAGACGCCCCTTCATCGGCCGCCACCAGCAAGCTGTGGCTAAAGCTGACCGCCCGTTGACTCGGCAGGTAGCTCGCCACCTTGCCGGCCAGAAACAAGATACCGGTTCTCACCGGCGCCGGCAGCGCTTCCCAGATGCCGATGGCGGTACTGAGCGCATTGCTGAACGAGGTTGCCTTATCGATGATTTTTCCAAACGACTCGTAATGCGACAGCATCTTCAGCGCCTGAGCATCGGCAAACAGCAATATGTTGTTCAGACCCAGCGGCAGCAGATGGGTTTTCAGCAGAGAAAAAGTGAAATCGGACACGATGCTGCGCTGTATCGCCTGATGGGAATCCGGCCAGGTATAACGCTGCATCGGTACGGCGGGCGATGTTGCCAAACCGGGTTCCCCGGTCAGCGGCGCCGCGGTCAACATCTGCTGCGCCTGTTGCCCCATGCGGGTCGCCTCGGCTTCCAGCGCCGGATCATCATTGATGCCTGCGCCATGCAGTTGCGTTGTGGCGCGCACCCGCCCCTGCGCCTGTTGCACCACATGACCCAGTTCATGCGGCAGATGGTGCGATTGCCCTGGCGCGAGATGAATATCGGCGCCCTGCGCATAGGCATGCGCGCCGTAGCGCGCCGGTTTATCCGAGTTATAGTGCACCCGGACGTGATCCAGCGATTGCCCGGATAGCTGCTCCATCCCTGACTTCAACGACGACGGCAGGCCGGTTTGTCCCGCTGACGGCGCCGACTGACGATTATCCGGCAGCGCCGTACCTCCCCGACGCGGCTTACGCTGCGTGACGGACTGGGTGTGGTGGCGTTGCTGCCGCGATGCGGAATTAAAGTCAGCCATGTCGTTGCACTCTGGTCATTTGAATTTGGATGACGAATTTCCCTGACTGAACACCCCGCCGGGATACGCGCTTTTATTGGCCGCCCACCACTGGTTAGCCGCGGCATGGCTCTTGAACGAGCCAACGTAAGTCCAGTTCCCGCCTGCGGGTTTGACCCAGTAATAGCGATCGCCTTTGAGTTGCAAGGTAGCCGACGGCAATGCCCGATTATCCTGCAACGGCTGACGCGGCTGGCGTTGCGCCTGGCGCTGGGTCGTTGCGGTGTGATGCTGCAGACCGGCATGCTTCATGATGCACCCCGCGGTGAATGGGTTAAGCGAATGGTTTTGTTGTCTTTCTGGAATTCCTGACGGATACCGTTCAGCAGATCGTCACGATGCACAACGCGTTCGTTGCGACGGATGGCTTGCAGCGCGCACTGTCGCAGTACGTTGACGATTTGCCCGCCGGACAGCTCGAAATCTTCGGCGATGCGCGATAAGTCGATATCATCGCCCAGTTCGCACACCCCCCGAAAGGCGTTCTGCCACAGCAGCAGCCGCTCTTGCGGGCCGGGAAGAGCGAACTCCACCATGCTCTGGAAGCGGCGGGTGAAGGCATCATCCATATTGGCCTTCAGGTTGGTGGCCAGAATCACGGTGCCGGGAAAATCCTCAATGCGCTGCAACAAATAACCGGTGAGCTGGTTGGCATGGCGATCGTTGGAGGACTGGGTGACCGTACGCTTGCCGAACAAGGCGTCCGCTTCGTCAAAAAACAGGATCCAGTCTTTGTAACTGGCGGCATCAAATACCCGCGACAGGTTTTTCTCGGTTTCGCCGATGTATTTAGAAACCACCATCGACACGTCCACGCGATACACATCCCGGTCGGTGGCTTTGGCCAGCAACGCGGCGGTAAGGGTTTTTCCCGTCCCCGGCGGGCCGAAAAACAGCGCGCGATAACCGGGTTTGACTTTCTGATCGAGCCGCCACTCCTGCATCAGGGTATCGCCGTAAGACAGCCAGGCGCGGATCTCATTCACCCGGTTCATCACCCGATAGTCCAGAATCAGATCCTCCCAGCATAGCGGCGTCTCCAGCGGATGGGCTGGAAAGCTCATGCTCAGTTCGGGACGCGGATGCTCGCCGGTAATCAGATACGTCAGCCAGCGGTCGCTGAGCCGATAGACGCCGGCCCAGGCAGGCAACGCGGGGTCGGCCGGCAACAGTTCGGTGACCTGCTCCGCCATAAAGCGGTGCCGGGGCGATAGAATATGCATCACCTCCAGCCGCCAGGCCGGATCATTGCCGGCAATCAGGAAATTAAGGGTTTGTCCGGTGGGAATGAACCCGCTGAACGCTTTATCGCTCACCCCGCCGAACTCGCTGAACCCCCGCTCGGTACTCAGGTTCAGCCCGAACAATTTATCCAGCACGTTGGGGCTTAGTGCAGGAGCGATAGTCAGCGCCAGCGCCAGCCGCTCAAACGTATTCAGTTCCCAATTCAGGACCAGATCGGCATACACGCTGCCGTGGTGCTCCAGCCGCGGCGGGGTAATTTCCAGCCAGTGGTTTTCATGCCCTTCATGCTTCAGATAACAGCCAATCACCTGACTAACCACCTGCGACAGCCAGTGCATTTCCCGGTAAAGCGCGGCAATATTGTGCTCGGGTGAAATCATGACCATGACTCCTTATTAACATCCTGCGGCAGCAAACCGAGCTGCATTCATGGCCGGGGCGCGCTCGTGAAAGAACGGCCCGGCATGAACCAACGCCAACGTTACGTCACCTTTGCGGCTTATGCCGCGTAGGCCGCGGCTTTTGCAGCCCCCAATCCAGCCGTCAGTGAATTCAGCAGCACGGTGGCGCTCGCCAGGTCGGCCTGCGCCGTTTCCAACTGCATGTTCGCCATGTTCACGGCCGCCAGCGCGGACTGATAGCTTTCCACCGCCCGTTGGTAGCCTTTCTGGATCAGGGTGAACAGCGCATTATCCTGCTGACTCTGGATAACCTGATTCAGTTGGGCGATATAGATATCTACCTGAATCGTGATATCCACCAGCGCGTCGCTGGATTGCTGATACGCCTGGCGGGCCTGTTCCATTGACTGGTGCGCCTGGATCACCTGCTGTTGCTGTTGGCTCTGCGCCTTGTTGCTGTCCGCCGTTGCCGTTTCGGCCGGCGCACTCATCAAATTGAACTGTTTTTCATACGCTGCCGTTTGGGCGAACTGCGACGCCTGCAGCTTCTGGTTGTCCTGCTGCGCCTGCGTCAACGCCTGCAACGCCCCCTCGACATTGCCGATCGCCTCCAGCACACGGCCGTACAGCGCGCCCGCCTGTGGCGAAGCGTCCTGTTCGCCCACCAGCAGTCGCCGCAATTGCGAAGCCTGCCGGAATTCGAGCGAGGAAATGCTGCCCGCCTCATCCGTCGACGCCGCGGTGGCATAGCTGCTTTGTAGCGCGGTCAGCGTCAATGCTACGGCGCTGTTGGCATCGGTCGTCGCCTGATTCAGCACCGTGACCAAATCATCGGGGATGACATTATTGGCCGCTTTCTGACGGTTAACGAACCCGGACAACTTCTCGATCACGTCCACCGAAAAAATAAGCTGTTCGATCAACACCGCAATATCGTCGGTGGTGTCTTTCACCTTATTACGGCTCTTTTCGGTCTGCTGTTGTACCTGTTGAGAATAGCGCCGCAGCTCTTCCACATTAGCCACCAGCGACTTGGCCTGATTAAGATGAGCGAGAGCGGTATCTTTTTTCGTGTCGGCGTCGCTGAGCAACGACGCAAAATAAGCCTGTTTGGCCGTCAATGCCGTTACCACGGACGTCAATTCGTTGACCCGGTATTGCGCGCTATTAACCTGATTCGTCAGCGCCTCAATCTCGGCATTTTTCTTTTCAGCGATGCCAATTTTCATATTTTTCACGGTATGCGCTCCTCACGGATTAGCTTTCGGTCTGTTGTTCGTTGCTTTCGTCCCCGCCGGCCGGCGCCGCCGTACTGTCGCCGGATGCGCTCACCGCAGGGGGCGTGCTGACGGAAGTCACGTCTTCGCTGCCGGCCAGCGCCACCAGCACCGCGGGCGTTGTCGCCCACAGCGACGACATGGCGCTGGCGTAAGCGTTCTGCGCGACGTTGTCAGAGGGGACGGTGAGCACCACCGGCAGATAGTACATACCGGCGATCAACGGGGAGCCGAAGTTGTCGGTCATGTCATCCGGGATGGGCGCCTCCATAGTGCGAACCACCGCGCCATTGTCGATGTGCGTCGCTTTACAGTAAGCCAGTTGATAGTTGGCGCTGGATACCTGCGCCGCTATGGTCTTGTTGAAGTAGAAATTAATGAAGTTGCCGTTCGCGCTTTTTTCTTCAAACGAATCATCGGTCAGCAGGCCGCCGGTCAACGGCTGCCAGGCCGGCAGCAACATGACGCGAAACGCCTGCGCGCCAATATTGTCGGACTGAATGGTAAACAGGACGGATTTGTTATCCGTACTGAAACCAACGTCTTCCGCTACCGACAACGGTGTCTGCACGTTTACGCTCTGGGACGCGCTGGAAAGAATATTGCTGAAAGAATTGATGTATTTCTGGTAAGGCAGGCTCAGTACCATGTACAGATAGACCACGTAGTCCATGCCCGTGGTGAGCGGGTCGCCGTCAATATCGGTGATAGTCTTCCCATGATCCGGCAGCAGAATGGTGGTTTCATACGGCGCCGCCACCTGAACAAAACGCGATGTGGCATACGCGTTAAACAGCGCTTCTACCTGTTCCAGCTTCACCCCGGCGGATTTGTCCGCCCTGACGACAAACACATGGCAGACGGGGGCGGCATCCGGAATCGCGCCATCGTTTCCCTGATGCACGCCGGAGCCTGCCGGATAGGTTGGGAACGGTTGCGAATACGGGGTGAAACTGGCCGTAATGCCATCCGCCTTATCCGTGACCGCCGCGGTCAGGCCAAAATTGAGCGCCTGATTACTGTCGGTCACGGTTTTCCGGATGGCGTGCATTTCCCGTTTAGCGTCCTCCAGCACGCCCTCAGCCTGCTTTTCAGCCTTACTGGCGCCGGCCACCGCTTTCTGGCCGGTCACCGCCTGCGCCGACAAGGCATCAAACTGGGCATTGGTGGCCGTCAGCAGCGTTTTTAAGACAGACTGGGACTTGGTCGCCTGATTCAGCAGGTCGGTGGCGATAATCTCCGAGCTGGCCGCCGCCGCATCCATCGCCTGTTTCGAAACATACTCCGCATAATTCGCGGTGGTGCGGATGAAACTGTTGGCTTCCAGCGTCTTCTTGTAAATATCGGTGCCATAGCACGCCGCGGCGGCGATATTCAGCGCGCTGCCCAACTCCGCCGCCAGTTTCGAAATCGCTTTGGCGGCCGTCTGGATATTGACGGCGGCCGTGGCGCTATTGGTCACGGTGGTCGCCGTCGCGGTCTGAATCTGCGTGGATGACGACAGCAGATTCGTCAGTAGATTATCGTTTTTGACCCCTTGCTCGCTGATAACCTGGCTGGCGAGAAGTTGCGCGCCGGTGGCCGTCAGGTTCTCGATGGCGTTCAACTGCGCGCCCTGCGCGTAATACAGGCTGTACTGCGCGCTGTACAACTGTGATTGCTGTTGCTGCTGTTGCGTATACAGGGCCGAGAGGGAGTTTCCCACCGTGTCCTGCAAGTTTTCTCTATACGAATTCATAGTCTCACCTTCCCCTTCATTCGTTGATTAACGATTTACGGCACACCGATTCACGGCACATCGACTCACGGCACATCTAAGCAACCCGGCGGTCAGACTGGCCAGGTGACATAAATCGGTTTGTTCATCCACGGTAACCGTACAATGGTGTACGACAGCGATGAGCGGCTGATCAGGATGTCGTACGATCGTCGCGTCACCACCAGTTCCCAGTACTCGCTTTTTTCCGTCAGCGCGCCCTCCCTGACCAGCCAGTTTCCGCGAAAACCCGCCACGGACGTCTTGCCTATCGCCGGCCAATACTGCGCAATGGCCTCAATCAGGCTATGAATGGTGGCGATCTCATCACTACTGATATCGACACCCGCTTCGAGCGGATGCGACAGCGGCAAGCCGCACAACAGTTTGTTCAACGCCAGCTCATGCTCTTCACTATGGCTCTGACCGGTTATCAGATATTGCAGGTAATGCACGGCGGCGCGCTGCGCATCGGCGCTGACAAACGCGTTGTCGCTCACCAGCCGTAACCGCTCGAACAGCGGCCTGATATAGCTCTGCAACAGCACCACGCCGGCATTTCCGACCACCAGCGGCATCGTTTGCGGAGCATCGTCATGGCGTACGGGTTCTGCCGCCCGTGGTCGGGGCAGAGTGCGTGCCGGCGCATCGCCCCGCGCCAGCTCGTCGATCACCGCATCGAGCGCATGGCGCAGGCCGTGCCCGGCGGGCAGCCCCGGTGCACGCAATGCCCGGCGCAACTGGGCACGGCTGCACCCGCCATCGCGCAACAATCGCCAGAACAGTTGCCTGACCAGCGCGTCGGTATCCATGCGCCCGTTGCCGGGCAGCAACCAGACATCCAGCAGGCACGCCAGCAAACACTGTTGCCGCACCGCCTGACTGACCATCGACAACGCCAGCCGCGGCAGTAATGCGCGCAATGCCTGTACGGTCTGTATTGATATAGGTATGTCAGAATGGGCGAGCGCCTCCACCACCGCGCTCAATGACAGATGATTCAGCAGCCGGGTCTTTACCGCGGGTTGCGGATAAAGCGGCCGGACGCACTGTGCGAAATGACGGGGCGCACGCAGCAATAGCGCCATCAGCCAGGTCTGCGCATTGAATGGGATACCGCCCGTCGCCGATGCCGATGCCGGCAACGTTCCATGCGTCAGCCAGCGCGCCAGCACATTTGCCGTATCGGGCCACAGCCAGCAGGACTCGCCGGGAGCCGTCGCGTCCGAACGAGCCCTTTCCTCCGGCACGGCCGATAGCGGCGTCCCGGACGAGTCGCTCGCGTCGCCACTGTTTTTTGGTGACGGTGTCACTAATCGATTGTCGTATTGGTCGTCACGTACTGCCGCCGGCGCGTCAACCACACTCAGCCAGCGGCGCCACAGCGCATCGGTCTTCGCGCCATCTGATGCCGGCGTCGCACCGGTCAGCCGCTGCTGCAACACCGTTGTGATCTCGTGTGGATAAACCGGCTGTTGCCGGCACCAGCGCAACAGCAGCCGCGCCACAAACTCGTCGACATCCGTCAGGCTGCCCGTCAGCGTGCGGTGCGCCAGCCAGTACCTCCGCCATGTTTGACTTAATTGCAGCCAGAACAGCTGGCGAAGACGAAACAGCAAAAAAGCGTCGGAAACCGGTTCGGCACCCACCGAGCGGGACAACGCCTGACGCGTCACGCTGAGCAGGTCACGCCACAGCCGCTCCCGCTGCGCCACGGTACGCCAGGCTGCCGGCAACCCCTCCGCCAGCCACTGCTGGCCTTGCGGCGTCCGGCTCAGCGCCTCCAGCAGCCGGTCGGCCTGCGGATGACTCAGCAGGCTATCCGGTCGGATCGCCGGCATAGCGACCGGACGCGGGCGCGCCAATTCCCCACCGTCGGCCGCAAACGCATTCATGCTACTTTGGGCCGGCGCCGAAGCGCACAGTAAACCCGGCGTTGCCGATGCCTGGCGCCGGCGGGCGGAGTAGTTCAGCAACAGCGGCGCCAGCGCGGCGTCCAGTTGGCCGAAGGTTCTGTCGGCACGGGCATTGTCACGCCACTCGGCGACGATTCTCGCCGCTGGCGCGGCGGTGTGCCGGGACAAGATCGACAGCAGGCGGTGCATCCATCGTCTGGCATTCTGCGGCCCGTCAAGATCGCTCAGCATCGCCTCGACCATCGCCTCCGCCAGTTCCCGCGTCACGCCGACCAGCCACCGCTCCTGCCGCTGCCAAACCTGAAGCGCCGCCAATAACGCCATCGCCGGGGCGCACAGCGTCGCGGACAACGCCGTCATCAACCGCTGCAGGTCGGACAACGTCACGCCGCCGTCCCCCGCCAGCGCGGCAACCAGCCGCTGACTCAGTTGACGATTATCGGCGTGAGTCTGTCGTACCTGCCGCAATACGCTCCGCAGGCGGTCTGACGGGGACGGCATCAACAACACCGCGCGCAGCCCGGCTCGCCCGAACGCGGCCTGAGACGCCCAATCCTGACGGCGCGCGCCGTGCGCCACAGTGCCGTCCCGCAGATAACGACCCAGCGGCTGCCAGAGGCTATCGTCACGCTGCTGCGCGTTCAGCTGTTGTTTTTGCAGTTCATGCAGAATCGCCAGCAGCTCAAAGTGGCCCGGATGCAGTTGCTGTACCGACGCCTGCGTTAGCATCGTCAGCAACAGCGAATAGGCGATACGCGTCCGCTGGCTCAGGGCGAGCAGCGTCTCCTGCACAAACTGACGACGGCTGAAATGGCTGCCGGGGTTCACGAGCAGCCAGGCCAGCGACACGTCCCAGATGAGCCGGGAAGGACGGTGTTGCTGGCGGAGCGACATCTGCGTCCGGGTGACATGCAGCATGATGAAGCGGTGATCCTGAGGCGCCAGCACCTCCACCACCTGCGCCAGTTGCGCCTGATTCAGATGCCGCAGCAGGTGGTCGCGTACCTCGGCGGCGCGCCCTTCCTGCCGCAACAACGCCGCGGCGCGCGCCCGGTCCTGCCCGGCCAGCCGCATCAGCAACTCCGACAGGTGGATGCCTTCGCGCTGTTGCTGCAATATCGCTTCGCGGCGATGCAGCAGGCGCTGCAAATCACCCCATAACCCGCTGTCGTCCGGCGTTTCCGGCCGGGACACGTGCGCCCCCGCCTCGTCTTGCTGTAACCGCACCAGCGCCCGCAGGAACGACGGCGCGACCGCCCCGTCGCGCTGCAACCGGCTGACCGCCCGGCTTAGCTCGGCAATCAGCGTCTGAAAATCCAGTTGATAATGCTGCGCCATCTGCCACAGCGTCGAATGCACGAACTGCTGCGTATTGAACAGCGTGCCGCGATCCACCAACAGGTGCGTCAGGATCCAGTACCAGAGATGGGCGCCAAACCCGCTGTCCTGCCGGCGCACAATGGCATAGCGCTGCTGACTGTCGCGCACCTGATCGGCGTAGCGGCAGATAAAGCGCGCATGCCAGGGCTCCAGCAGCGTGACGGTGCGGCGCAGGCGGTTGTCGCCCCACTGCCACGCGATACGCCGCCGCGCCGCCGCTTCCTGACCGGCGTGCCGTACCAGCGACGTCAGCTGGTGCGGCTGTTCGTCCAGCAATTGGTCCACCAGCGACAGCAGCGATGCGCGCTCGTGGTTCCACCAGGGCGATGTTCCGTGCCGCAGGAACCAGCGCAGCGTTTCCCGCGCCGTCGTATCGGCGTCGGTTGCCGGACCGGCGGGGACGCGCGCAGGCAGACAGCGCACCTGTTGTTGCAAAAACGCCCTGCCCAGCGCCTCTTCCAGCGCGGCCACCAGCCGCTGCGTCAGGGTTTCGTCCAGCGACAGCAGCGGCACGCTCCCCAGATCGACCTCCAGACGCTCGATACGCCAGCGATCTGTCGCCGGGCAATGTGCATCGAAAAACCGGCACAGAATCTCCGGCATGACCTGATGGCTCCATTGGCTCAACGCATTTTGCAGCGCCACCGCGTGCGCTTCCTGATCAAAGCGGGTTTGCCATTCGCAACGCGCAATCACATGGTCGGACACCGTCATGCATCCTCCCGGCCCAAGGCCTGCAACGCGGCCATCAATGCCGATTGCACCGATGACGTCGCCGCCGGCTCTGTGTTCGCCGACTGAGCCTGACTGAGCTGACGCTGTTGATTGAACCAGACGCGATAAGCGTCGATCAGCGCCGCCATTTGCGAGTGGTTTCCACGCGCGACGCGCAGGCCGATATGCGCCGGCCAGTGCAACTGCTGCATGAGCGCCAGCCCATTCAGCAACGCGGGCTGGCCGGTCAGCGCTACGTAATCCGGCAGCGCCAGCGTCGCGCCAAGCCAGCCGCCCGGCGGCGTTAGCGCCGTATCGTCGGTTCCCGTCGGCGCGCCCGCCTCCGGCCGCAACAGGGTATGCTCCACCAACAGCGCCCCCTGCCGGGACTGACTCAGCCAGACCAGTTGATCCACATACTGCTGCACCCCTTCGGCGCGCATCCCCTCCGCCTCACTCGGTAAGTTCAGCACCGGCTGTGCGCCGATCAAGACCGCCAGACCCGACGAACTTTTCCGCACCGAAACATCGCCGGTGATGTGATCGTCATCGGTCGATGGCACGTAGGTCCCCGGCGCCGGCGACGGCAGCCAGGCAAGAAACAGGCGGTCCTGCAACAGTCGCGCCAGCGTAGCGGCCAGCATCCGCAAATGACGGGGCAGCCCCAGCAACAGAGCGCATTTCAGCTCAAATACGCTGACGTCGGCGTACGCCTGCGACGGCAACCTGGCCTGACGCTCCAGCGCCGGCAAGTCCCACTGCCCGTCATGGCGCAATAGCCGTTCGTCATCCCGGGAGGCGGCAATAACTCGCTGATTGCCGTCCTGCCGCAGCACCCCATCAAGGAGGCGCTGACGCCAGATTGCGCCTGACGCCGGGTCGCTATCGTCCGGCGACGCGGGTACCGAATCCAGGTAATGGATCAGCGCGTCACGGTGGTCAAAGCTTCTCTGGTATACCGACATCAACAGAACGCTCACGCTGGCCGGGCACTGATTCAGCCACTGGCGATAGTCTTCGTCGCCCAGTCGATAGCGCCCCGGCGGCGGCAGCGATTGGGCGCGGGTAAAGTCGCACGCCTGCGCCCGGCGGTAGGAAAGCGCCTGTAGATTTTGCAGCCAAATGCTTTTGACGAAGATGCGGCTCTTCAACCTGCCGCCGAACCACTGCAACCCATCGATGATGTCGTTGTAGGCATCGGCGGGCTCGCCATGCCGGGCCAGCAGGTGGCTGAGCATCGCGTCCCGGCGTTGTTCCGCGTCCTCCGTGTTTTCCATCGCCTGCACCAGCCCGTAGTGGTAAGCGTTGAACGGGTCGCGCTGAAAACGTTGCCAGACCAATTCCGCCCGCAGGCGCGGGTCGTCGGGGTCCCCCGGATAGAAATACTGATAGCGCGATTCGCCCTGTAGCAGCGCCTGAACATCCGGCACGTCATACAGCGGCTGGCAGAAAAAAGTACGGATGGCCGGCTCGGCGGGCAGCCCCGCCAGCGGATCCGGTTTTGCCGACGGCGGCAAGGCGTTATCCGGCCGCAGCGTCGGGGTGCGGGTAAAGCTGAACGAAAACAGGTTGCCGAGGTTTGCCAGCTGCGAGAACTGGTTGGCAATCACCTGATCGAACATCAGCAGGTAGCCCTTCAGTTGTCGCGCCTGCGCCACCCGATAGTCCGGCGTATCCGCCTGCAACGAATTCGGCCCGACGGCATAAATGTCTGGAAACGTGTTCTGGATCGAATAGTAGCGCTCGATATCACGATAGCGCCCGGACGGCAGCGGCGGCGCCAGATCAACGCTTGCGTCCACGCTGCTGGCCTGATGCCGCGCATGGAGCTGCGCCAGCGCGTTGAGCGCCGTGATGTTGTCCGGCGGCGCGGCGGCGTTCCCTTGCGGGTTCGCTATCTGCGGGACGAAACGCAGACGGGCGATACAATCCGCGGCGATCGTCAGGCTGGTCACCCCCGGTTGATGGCTGAATTGCCCTTGCTCGACGGCCAACACCCCCGGAATACCGCCGATCAGCACCACGATATCGATCAACTGGATGGTATTCCGTTTACCCGCCGACGCACTGTCGCCGGCCATCCAGCCGTTTTCCATCATCGGGCCGTTGAAGATTGCATCAGGCTCGATGCCCTGCTCCCGCAGTTGTCCATACCCCGACTGCTGTGCCAGCGGGCTGACGTAATCGGCCAGCGCCCGATCGATACGGGCATAAATCTGCTGCGCGTCCGCCTCCGGAGACAGTAATAATCGCCCGTTAATCACCACCGGCTGTTCCTTCAGCAGCGTCGGCGGTAAAAAGTATTCCCCGATATTACGCTGGCTGTTCAACAGGTCATGCACCCGCGTCGCCAGTTGCCGGGCCGCCGGGTCGCCGCCGCCCGGATCGCTATTGGCGATAATCGCCACCTGATACAACCCGGTAGGCTGCTGCTGTTGCATCACCGCGCTGAGATAGAGGTTGTCGACGTCAGGGATGCGATCAAGCACCAGACGCCGATAGTCCTCTTCGGTGATCGGTCCGGTGGTCAGAATCTGTTCCGCGGGGAAGAACTGCCGCGCGTAATCAATCTGGTGATTAGCCTGCGTCAGTACATCCTCAATCGGGAAACTGTTGACGTAACCCAATTCCGTCAAGGCATAGCAGAGCTGTTCCAGAATCGTGACGCCGGGATCGCTGTCGTTGTAGTTGCTCCAGCCATGACCGGCGATGGCCTTGATATGTTTAATCCCTTCCTGTTTGAGGAAGGTGAAGTTCTGCTCCGCCGGCAGCGGCCCGGCATTGATGCTGTTTGCCCCTACCTGTTGGTCTAACGGCAACGGCGCGGCCATATCGCTCATGCATACACCTCCGTCAGCGTGTTTTGCGGCATCGTCACGGCGTCCTGAGTCATTGACGACGCCGACAGCCCGGCACTGCCGGCGCGAATAAAGGTCAGTTGGTGGTCCAGTGCGGACACCAGCACCTGATCTTCGTCGGTTGGCTGCAACAGCGCGTCCTGCGCCGTTGTCCCACCAGACGGCGCCGCCGGAGCCGCGGTTTCAGGATGCGCCGGCGCCAGTTTGCGCAATTGCAGTTGCTGGATCGCCGCCACATCGTCAAAGCGGGTCAGGACGCTCGCCATCGCGGCGCTGCTGACGCCGGTAGCGATCGGGTATTGCGGCTGATCGGCCCGAATCCAGGGCGACAGGAACAGGTTGATGCTCTGCGTCAGCGCCTGCGCCAGATCGTTGGCGTTGGCCGTCGCGCTGATCACCAGCGTGGCGACGACCTGGACCGGTTCCGGGCGCAAATTGCACACGGACGCCTGCGCCATCGCCGACTGCCGGGACGACAGATACGCCAGTATCTGATTCAGCCCCTCACGCGGCACCGCCGGACGGAAAGCGCCCGCCGCACTGGCGTCGTCATATCCCTGCACCACCCCGAGGCGGACCTCGCCCGGCCGCGTCGCACTCAGGTTCTTCACGAAAAACAGGCCGGAATAGGCTTGTCGGGCCAGCAGAGCGCCGTCCCACTGGTTATGCATTCGGTCTTTGGTTTTCAGGCGCTGGCTGACGCGCTGGCGAAACAGCGTGTCGTCTTCCGCCGGGAATCCCCCCGTCGAGTCAAACGGCTGCACGATAGCGGCAATCGCCGGGTTTGCCGTCGCCAGCGCGGTGATGCTGCCGGCCGCCAGCCGCGGCTGCACGCCGGCGGGCAACGTCGTCAGCGTTTGCCGCTGCACCTGCATCCCCTGCGTATTGCAATAGACCACTCGTACCCGCCGCGGCGCAGATTGGGTCAGCAGCAGCCAACCGCGCTGTGGCACTGCGCCGGGAGCGTCGGCCTCGGTAGCCAGCACCGGCGTATCCAGCGCCATATCCGACGGCAGATCCAGCACGATCACCCCCGACGCGCTCAGGCCGCCGGTCTGATCGCTCAGTACGCCGAGCGGCTTCCAGCCCGTCTGGCTCCAGTAATACATCGGTATCGCCGCAGGCGACGATACCGTTTCAACCTCTTGCGCCAGTTCGATAAACAGGCTGAGACGACAGGGCGGCGCCACCGCCGTCAATGGCATGAAGACCGCGCAAGCCGCCTGACAGACCCCTTGATACAGCGCCAGCCCCGGCGTTGCTGTCGCCGCGCCCGGCTGTAACGCGACATCGGCGAGATTGACCTGCGGCGCCGTTGCGCCTGTCGACTGGCTGAAATAGCGATAACTCGTCAGCGTACCGAGATGCACCAGCGTAAATGCCTGCGTCAGCGTCTGTGGCTGAGTAAAATCCAGCGTCTGCCGGGCCCGATAGCTGGCAAGCACCTGGGTGACCTTCGGCGCCCACGGCGGATTCGGCATCGCCGTGGTGTCGCCTTTACCCCAAAACGACATCAGCGCTTTGGCGTTTTCCAGGCTAATGTCGGCTACCAGTTGCGGGTACATGCCAAACCCAAAAGCGGGCGACGGCGCGCTGATCGTCATGCGCATCTGGGGCGACGGTATCGCCGCCGTGGCGTCGTCCGCAGGCGTGCGCCACGCTATCCCCGTCGGGAAACGGAAACTGAAGGTGCTGGTGGACGCGTTGGCGTTTACCTTGCCCGTCTGCGTCTGGGCAAACAGGCCGCCGGTCGTCTGAACCGCGTCATCCGAAAAACGCCGGGTCGGGTGCCAGAACCACTGCAGAATCCGCTGGAGCCATGAACGGCGTTTGGGCGGCAGCGGCAGCGGAACGTCATCGGCAGGCGGCGCTATCGTCAGGATGGCCGGTTGCGTTTGCCATCCCGTCGCCGTGTCGGCCTGCCAGTCGACCTGAAACGCGGTATTGCTGAATGTGGTGGCGCTGCCGCCGTGTTTATCGAGCCAGCGGTTATACGCGGCGTAGTACTGGCTTAAATCGGTCGGCGGGTGGTCCCAGAAAAATTGCAGGCTCAGCTGCGTCAGCGGCTGGCTGAACACGTCGGGCGCGCTCAGGCAGCAACGGTCGCCGAGCGCGGGCGTCGGCCCGAACACGGCCATCGGCTTACCGGCCGGCAGCGGCGCGCCGTCGTTGAGCAAGGTCACCGCCGGGCTTTGATTCACCGCGACCGCGATCTGCAACGTCAGCAACCGCGGCGCGTGTTGCAAATCGACCGTCGGCGGCAGCCATAACCGGCAATAAGGCAACGCGGTATCAAAGGCTGAAGATGGCGCCACGGCAAACGCCGCCACCGCCGGGAATGCTTCGTCCAGCGTCACGACCACGCTTATCTGCGCGGGCGTGTCCCCCTGCCGCCAGCGGCAATGCGCGGTGACATCCAGCCAGTGTTGCGCGCTGCTGAGCGCGACGGCCGCCTGTTGGTACGCGGCCACGTCGACGGGCTGGTCCAGCGTGAGCGTGAGCGTCAGTACGCGCTCGCCGGCGCTGAGGCAAAACATCGGGCTGGCGAATGCCAGTCCTTGCGTTCGCGCCTGAACGCCGTTGCCCCCAAACCAGTCGCTGGCAAGGATGTGGCGATGCGAATCGCGCCGGACCTGCGTGCTGTCGGGGAGCGTATCGACATAAAGTTGTTTGTCGCCGCTCTCGCCCGGCGCGTAATAACTGTTGATCACCGCGCCCAGACGTATCCCGTTGATCTCGGTGTCTTGCGTACTGGTAAAGGTTATCGGACGCTGGTCGGCGGCGGTCCCGGCGAGAAACGCGGTGCCGGCCGCTATCGTCACCGGCGCCTGCCCGGCGACGAGCGTCAGGCAGAGGAAGGTCTGATCCGGCTCCGCCGGGCGCGGCAGCTGCTGTAACAGCGTCCGGTAATAAAAATCGAGATGGCGGCGACTGAAACTGTTCAGCCCGGTCTGAGAGAACTGCAGGAGCCGGTTGAAGGCGATGACCAACGCCGTATCAGGAAAATCGTTCTGCTGGTCGCACAGGGCATAAAATGCATCTTTGGCGCTGGTGATGACCTGCATAAAGAACGAAAACACCTGATGATAGAGCGTTTCGAGCAGCGATAGCGCCGCCAGCATTGACGCCGGACGCGCGATTTGCGGGCCGCGGTTCTGCCATAATTCGCCGAATTGACCGACATCCGGCGTCGTCAGCGTCCAGCCCGGCCGCGCCTCCGCCAGATAACGCTGCGCGCTGATGCGCTGCCACAGGCATTCGGACAGCGATTGCGGGATAGCCTCCAGCACAAACTGGCGCAGCGGGTAGGCCGCCGCGCTCTGCGATAAATACACGCCCCAGGTGTTGATGTGCCCGAACATCGTATCCAGCAGCAGCAACAGCTGGTGAACGGCCTCGGCGCGGTTGTCGGGCGTGTCTTCCGGCCCGGCCTGACGGTTTAGCAGGCTGAGTTTGTACTGCGACAGCGGGCGCTGTAACTGACTGAAGCGAAAATGCAGCGGCTGATACGGCGTTTTACTGATCACCGCCAGCAGGATGGCCGGGTCTTTCAGCATCAGGGCGCGCCAGTTTCCCGCCGCCTGATTCCGGGCATCATAGAACACGACCAGATCGGCGATAGCCGCGGCAAACGCCAGGCGATCGCGCATATCACGATCGTCTATCGCGAGGCTGTCCGGATCCAGGCGGCGATTGATCTCGCCAAGCAACGTGTCGCTGTCAACGCTGGTGCGCACCCTGCTGCTCCACTGTCAGATTGGTCCCTTCAAGCAGAGAAAACGGGAACACATGATTGTGCCGCGTATTGGTCTGCCTGATGATGTAATCGATATGAATCGCCACCATCGAGGCTGGCTCGGGCAGGAACGTGACCTCCACAGACGCGACGCTGATGCGCGGCTCATCGTTCAGCAACGTGGTCCGCACCGACTGCGCGATTTCATTTTGTAGCGTCGCGTCCGGATAGCGAAACAGGAAGCTGCGCAGTTCGCTGCCGAAATAGGGCAGCAGGCTGCGCTCCCCGCGCTGCGTCTGTAAAATCAGGTCGATGGACTGGTTGATGTTGGCTTCGGCGCTATTCATCGCCACCTGCCGGACCGCCCCGGAAAATACCGGGGGAAACTGCCAGCCGCGGCCGAGAAAGTGACTGTCGTCCATCCGCTATCCTCCGATAATCACCGTAAAATCCCCCAGCATGAGACTGCCGCCGTGCGCGGTGCTGTCGCCTATCCGCGCCGCGGGCATCCCGCCGATCAGCACGGTGGCTGACCCTTTGATAATGCTGTCCGGCGGCCCGACGCACACCAGCATGTCGCCCACTCTGGCGGCGGGCAGCTTGCCGATCAGCACGGTTGGACATCCCGGCCCGACAACCGGCCCGCCCACATGGGGTATCGGCGGCAATCCCGGCGTAACCATTGGGCACTGGTGAAAGTCAGTCAGTCTTGCTGCTGGCGGCATCGCATCCTCTCCTTTATCGGTTGATCATCATCGAGCAGTTTCACCATTGTTCAGTTTCACCATCGATCAGTTGATCATCACCACGGCGCCTTTGAGGGTCAGCTCGGCGCCGCCCTGAACTTCGGCGGTGGCGCTACCTTTGGCGTTAAACGACATATCGGCGCTGGCGTTAACGTTCAGACCGGAGACTTTCACATCCCCTGACGACGCCTGAACCGTCACCCCCAGATTGCCTTTGATATTGACCTTCTGATCGGCCTGAATATTGATGGTGGACGGGCTTTTGATATCGATGCCGGACGACGACATCGTGATGGCATTGTTGTGCTGGTCGGTGATGCTGATTTGCTGTTTTTTATCATCCAGCACAATGACGTTATTGCCCTTCGTGGTGATCGTCATGATGCTGTCCTTGTCATCGAAAACGATGCGCAGCTCGCTCTTCGTCACGATCGCTTTCTTGCTGTTTTCCGCGTTCGGGGTCAGTTCGCTGTAGGGTTTGCGGTTAGCGCTGTACACACTCCCGAGGATGATCGGGAAACGCGGGTCCTGATTAAGGAAACCGACAATCACTTCATCCCCGACTTCGGGCAGAAAAAAAGCCCCCACGCCGCTGCTGGAATAAAAATTCGCCAGCCGCGCCCACAGCCCCTTTCCGCCGTCATTGAACAGCGGCAACTCGACCAGAATGCGGTAAGCGTTATCGGGATCCTGATCAGTCTTCTTAACGGTGGCGTTGTACAGCCCTTCAACGCCGGGCAGCAGCCCCGCCGCCGACGGCGCCATGACATCGTGCTCCTGCACGAACCACAGCGGCGATAGCCCCAGATCCGCGCAGGTAAACCAGTTACCGTCGGCGTAATCGTGTTCGATACCGGAAACAAAATAATCGCCGTCAAACCGGCTACCCATGCCGCTGATGGTCAGGTAGTTCCCGGCGGTCACGGCGGCATCGCCCTGAAAGCGAACCTCGCCGGTGATCTTGGCCAGCTCGCTCTTGAGCATTTGCGCTTTGGACCACTGCGTCAGGGCGTCGTTATCCAGCGCGGCCGTGGTCTGCAAGGCGAAATCAGACAACCCCACCACGCCGGACAGCGTTTTGCTGCTGAGATTGCCCGGCCCGGCCAGGGAATTGGCGGCGGTGGCGGAAATGCATTGCTGGCTCTTGTCGTCCCACGCGCTGGCCTTGACCTGCGCCAGCTGGGTCACGGCGTTAAGCCCGGCGCTGAAATGGTAAAGCCCGGCGCCGTAGGTCACCGTCAACACCGACTGGGTGTTTGCCGTGGGCGAGAAAACCGACACCGTCCCGTTCAGGGTGCTCACCACCAGCCCGTTCACCTCGGCGCGGCTCAGCATGAAGTCCCAGTCGCTGCAGTAGTACTGCACCAGTTCCGGCAGCGTCGCCGTCGTGCTGGTGATTTTTTTGCTCAGACCATACTGACCAATCAGCGTACTCATCACATCGCTGTCGGTTTTATTCTGATAAGCGGCGCTTTTGCGCCCCACGCTCATCTTGATCGCGCTATCGCGGCACTCAACCACCAGCAGCGGACCGACGCCGGGATTCACCTGCAAGGATTGCCGGGTGACGATGCCGGAGAACACCTTTTTATTGGTGCTGTCATACCCCAGGTTGATCACGATTTCCGCCCCCGGCACAAACGTTGACGAGGCGCTCACGGTGAAATTTTCCTGCGAGGCGCTGCTGTCCAGAATTTCCAGCGTGGCGCGGCTAATGTGATTGATTCGCTGCTGTATCTGAATGCGGCGGACCTGATAGTCCCCCGGAATCGCCGTACCGTTGGCGGTAATCTCGTGCGTCGCGACTCCGCCTGACGTCGCTCCGCCGCTCATGCGTCACCTCCACGCTTGAGCGGCGGCACGCGCAGCTGTAGCCCGGCGGGCAGCGAGCGGATCTTGTCGAGTTGATTGAACGCCGCCAACTGGACATAGCATTCCGGATCGCGATAAATCATCTGGCTGATTTGCGGCAGGCTGTCGCCATCGACCACATCGACCCGGTGGGTCAGATCCGGCGATTTTTTGTCCTCCTGCTTCGCGGCGGTGGCCGGGTCAAGATAGGAAGTGAACTGCAGCGACACCCTGGCGCGCAGCGCCGTGCCGTCAGGTCGGAAAAAGGTATAGGTGGTGTCGAACCCCTGTAGCACGCCTTTGAACGACAGCCCCTGTCCCCAATAGATGACCACGTAGTTGGGGCGGTGAATATTGCCGTTGTAGTCGTACACCACCTTCTTCAACTGGGTCATTTCTTTGGTTAAATCCGTGCGCGTACTGTCGACCACGCCGGTACAGTCGAGCACCATCTCAAAGCTCAGCTGTTCCCCGAGCGTGGCGCGATATTTGGACGACAGTTTGCCGCTGCCCGGGGCTTGTTCTTCGTTATAACTGACGCTGCGGTTGATTCGGACTTGTTCAGGGTTGAGCATCACCACGAACTCGCCGCCGGCGACCTTGCTGGTGAACTTTTCATCACTGTAGGCCACCATCCGCATTTTCTTTAATCCGCCCATCGCACCCTTCCTGCCTCAGTTACTTTTCCATTCCGCGTGTTTTTTACGCGTGTTTTCATCGGCGCTGGTTGGCTCACGCACGGTGACTGGCGTTACACGCCGGTCACCGCTCCAGCGGGTGATGCCGCTCCCGCTTTTCCAACTGCCGCAGGCACTCCTGGACAATGCGCTGCTTAAGCGCCTGCAACTGCGCCGGATCCAGTTCGGCGGCCGCCGTCGTGTTCTGGCTCTGGATGTCGGTTTTAATCACCAACTCGCGGATTTCCACAGGCATGGTCAGTCATCTCCCAGTGAAAGGGTTTCAAAATTGGGCATTTCGAAGTACTGGTAGGCGAACTCCAGCGTTTCAATAAATATTTCACTTTCCTGCGACTTCAGGCTGCTGCCGGACCACTTCACCGGATAGGCGGCGATAAAATTCCAGTCCATGCTGACGTTGCCGTTTTCATTCAGCAGCCAGACCTTGATATCGCGGGTTTTGATCGGTGCGGACACGCCGTTGTCCAGCGTGTCCTTCACCCAACTAATCAACGCCGATTCCGCATTGAGCACGCCGCGCCGCAGGACCAGATTCTGAAACGTCGTGTGGGCGGGCAGCCGATACTTAAACCGGTTCTCCCCGCCGCACACCACCTCTTCAATCCCCATTTCTTTGCTCAGCCCGCTGACTTCCTGAAAGGCAGCATCGTTGCTGCCCATGCCGGAAATCGAAACACTGAAGTAAAAGCTGGTTTGCAGGTTAAGAGCCATTGGTCACAAGCAATTGTTCATGGGCGATTTCCAGGGTATCCACCGCCACTTCATTGGCGTCGGACTTCAGATCGGTGCCGGTGATTTTGGTCGGCCAGGCATTGTTCAATTGCCATTGCATGGTGACCGCGCCATTTTCATCCAGCAGTTTGATCAGCACCGTCCGCCGTTTGACGGTGTTCATCTCGATTTCGTCCATCCATTTCCAGAAGTTGTTGTCGTTGACAAACACGCCGCGCTTCATCGTGATGTTGCCGAACTTCGCAATCCCCGGCATTTTGATGGTCGAGAACAAGGTACTGTTGCTGTGACGGTACTCAATCACCTGAACCTCTTTGTCCATACCGGACACTTCCTGAAACGCCACCCCTTTCAATTCCGAGCCGAGATCGACCTCAAACCGAAATTTGGGCATCGGCCATGTGCTGCCTTCTTTGCTGCCGTCATCTGCCATGAGCATGCTCCTTAACAGTTGCTAATCAATGTGTTGAATAGAGTGAACCCCACAACCGGACTTAGCCCGACTTCGCCATTTCCTGCTCAAAGGTGATCACGAGGAATTCCGCCGGCCGGACGATCGCCACCTTGACCGTCACATTCAGGAAGCCGTTCAGCAGGTCATCGCCGGTCATGGTCGAGCCCAGCCCGCAGAGCACCTGAAACGCATCGGCCGCCGACGCCCCCTGCAAACCGCCCTCTTTCCAGATAGACGTCAGG
This sequence comes from Dickeya sp. Secpp 1600, assembly GCF_003049805.1. Taxonomy (NCBI): domain Bacteria; kingdom Pseudomonadati; phylum Pseudomonadota; class Gammaproteobacteria; order Enterobacterales; family Pectobacteriaceae; genus Dickeya; species Dickeya sp. Secpp 1600. The sequence continues at coordinate 2,321,049 of NZ_CP023484.1, read as the reverse complement.
AAGCTGATGATCTCGCTGCGGACCGCCGCCCAGGTATTGGCGTTATTGGGTTCAAACACATAGGCGCGCGCCGCGAGTTTGACCGACTGCTCCAGAAAGGTCATGGTTCGGCGCACCGACACATAGCGCCAGTCCTGACTGTTGCCATCGAGCGTTCGGGCGCCCCAGATCAAAATGCCTTGCCCGTTGAAAAAGCGGATCGCGTTGATCGATTTGCCCGACACCGCATTCACATTGAGATCCGCCTGCTGGGCATCCGTCAGGCGGATCGGCAGGTGCGCGGCCCCGACGATGCTGGTGTTCGCTGGGGCGTGCCAGACGCCGTTCAGGTTATCGTTAACGGTGTAGACGCCGGCCACCGCGCCGCTGGGCGGCAGTATGTTCGCGCTGGTCAACACGTGATTGATGATTTGCGAGTAGGTCTGCGACGCGTTGAGCAATGCCGCATTCAACTGCGAGTTGGTCATCGGATTGGTGGCGGGCGGGGTTTCAATCATGCCGATGATCTTGGCGACGACGGCATTCGGCGCCGACGGCGGATTCAGGATCGGCGCCAGTTGCTTGATATCGCCGCCAAACAGGTTGGTGAAGTTGATATCGCTGCTCTGCATGATCGTGGTGCCCACGAACGGGTAATAGGCAGCCCCGTAATTCAGCCCGTTCGATCCGGTGTTATTGCGGAACGTTTCAATATCGTTGGTGTACATGATGGGGTCTGGCGCATTGCCGCCAATGATATCGAACAGGCAAACCGCGGTTTGCAGCTCCGCCGCCTGCAGCAACATGCTCTGCATCAGCGTGCCGTTGTCATCCACCGACAGCAGCGTCGCTTCCGGGCAGATATAGATGGTCGGCTCTTGCTCGTTTTGCAACAACGCCAGCCCCCGTTGCAGATCCGCCAGCGTCACGTTCGGGTTAACGAGCGGCGCGCCGACATCGCCCGCTTTGCCGCTGGAAGCGCCATAGGTGCCGACGGACACGATATACGCATCGCCCCCGCCGTTCTGGTAAAACAGCCGGATGCTGTTATAGAGGTAATAGACCGTATTCGGGTCTGGCACAATAGAATAGTAACTGCCGTTCAGCAGCAGATACTCTCCCTGAGCAGGCTGGCTCTTCTGCTCTACCAGATAGTATTCCGGGTTGTATTGTGACGCGGGATCCGCCGGCGGCGCCGGATTCGGATTCATGTAGATGGCCTGAAATTCGGCAAAGGACGTGATCTTCTGCGCCTTGTTATAGTATGACTTGCCCTGATATTCCGCATTGGGTGTGTAGCCGATGAAGGCCGGAACCGCTGTGGCGACAGGGACCACAGAGTTCGGAAACGCATTCAGCTCATTGATGTACACACCCGGAGTTTTGATGTTGGATGCTAGCATGTCGTGGTTTTCCTTTGGTTCACTGAGTGAAATTCCTGTACTTCATTGATTGGCTGCCCGATAGCGTCTGGCTGTCGCCCTTCAACCGCGGTTTGCCGCCGACCGGCCGCGTCGGTCAGACGTACACATACATGACCGATACCGGCAAGTTATCGTCGGCGCGGTGTGTAAACGGCTGAGTGCCCGCCGGGGTCGGCAGCGCCGATAAGATGCGCCGCTGCCGGGCGCCGCCATCGGGCGTATCGGCAAGCTGGCTGTCCATCAGCGACAGGCGCTGCGCCGGTACCTGCTGAAAGGCGATCGCCGACATACTGCGGGTAACCCACCCGTCCGATTCACCGGATTCCGCTGTCAACGCGGCAGGCGACGAGAACGCTACCTGACCGGAGGTATCCACCACCTGCGGATCTTGTAGCCGGATCTGGCCGCGCGGAATCACGCGGTACTCCCAGGTGGTGGCACGCGGTTGCAAACTGACGGCGTAGGATTGTCGGGTCGCCAGGTCATCCGGATGACAACAGATCTCCGCCACCGCGCCATCCGGCGCATCGTCGCTCGCCGGCGCGCCGGCGATCAGTTGAACAGTATCCTGAGCGGCGCCCTCGCTCATCACGCGCTGGCTGCTAAACCCCAGCACGCCTTGCCAGTCGAGCGGCATATCGGTGATGAGCACAAAATACGGACGGGGCTGAACCACCCAAAAACGGAATGGCTGTGCATCCGCCAGCGTGGCGTAATACTGCAGGAATGCCGCCCGCCCGGTTATCGCACCCCCATAGAAGCGCCACGTATTGCCGAACGCCACCAGTTGCAAACCAAAGCGCCGCATCTGACGCCGGGTGTATTCATCCGGCACCAGCGAGGCTTCCCGCCAGTCCCCTTGCGGAAAATAGTGGTGCTGCAAGATGAGTTCCGCGATCGCAAACATCAGGGCGATACCTTATTGGTGACGTGCTGCAATACCGGTGTTTCACCCGCAATCTGATTCGACTGAATAGCGATGTGACGAATTTTGTAAATAATCGATGGTTGATACCGCGCGCCTAATGCGCTCCAGAGATTTTGCGTTTTTTCATAGGATGAATTCTCTATTTCGAATTGCAACTGCGTTAAATCATCCGGCATATCGGGAAATTTCTGTCTGACCAGCGTGGGGCTCGCCTGGAAAAAGGCGATGGTGGCGGATAGAAATTTCAAGGCTTCATGGTAATCGTCAAAGTGCGCGGTAAATAAAACGTCAAGATTAAACCTTACCGCAGGCATTATTTGCCTGACGCTGGTATTTTCCGGGCTGCTCGCTGAACGGCCGCCATAAAAGGGCTTTATAGTTTCATGTTCGAGATTGATCAGCGTCAGCACCATCTTATTCTGATTTTTCAATGGATAGCTGCCATTCAGCTCCACCAGATTATTCACCACGACCAGTTCGCCGTCACTGTCAAATTGATGGCATAATTGTTGGCTCAATATGCTTTTAACATAGCCTAGCGCGTCATCAATCATCAGAAATCCCTTATATACCCGCCATACTTCAGGTTGCAGGATTGCAGTTTTCCTGTAATTCGAATTATTTCGGGTATGTCGCGAAAATTAATCCGCAAAAAAATCACACAAAACCAGTCTGCGCAAAAATAAAATCATTTTTGCGTAAAGAAAACGATAATAATTCATCTGTCTTTTATATAGAGAGAAATATAAAAAAGACAACACAACACGCGTCAGAAAAAATCTGATGACAAACGGTTATTTTATGATGAATAAGGTGGCGTCGTATGCAATTTGAATACGTTGTGTATTGCCTCCGGCTGTAATCTGCTTTCCGTTAATATTATTGAAAAATGAATAGGATCAGGCTGTTTCGCAACATCCCTTTTATCATCCACAGTTGTTTTTCAGTATAAGCAGAAAATCCGAAAAAACCACAGATGCGCCAGAGTATAAATAAAAAATTCATAATTCATTGAATTTGCTTTTATTTATACGCCAGACTTTTTCGCTAAAAAATAACGGCGGTTCAATAGACAATAAAATGATTTTAGTCTACAGCCTGTCATGATGCGTGCGAACCAAACGAATAAAAAAGGCCATTCAGTCACGACTGAATGGCCTGCTATCTGCAGAATAAAACAGACTGCCCCACGGCTATGGGGCAGTGACGCATCAAATGCTACGGCGGGAAAAATCTTTCGGGCGGAACCCCAGTGCCGCCAGCGAGGCAAAATAGCTAACGACGCCAGCTGCCACGACCACCAGCAGACGCAACATCCGCTCCGTCATATTGCCCTGCTCCCAGGGTGGCATCCATAGATTCAGCACGAGCAGTACCGCAGACATCACCACAACGGCCGTCACCAGCTTCATCAAAAATACCTTCCAGCCCTGCAGAGGTTCAAAGATACGCTGACGACGCAACTGCCAGAACAACAACCCGGCGTTGAGACAGGACGCCAGACCAATCGACAGCGACAGCCCGGCATGTTGCAACGGGCCGATGAATACCAGGTTCATCAGTTGGGTCATCACCAGCGTCACCATGCCAATTTTTACCGGCGTTTTAATATCCTGTCGTGCGTAAAAACCCGGCACCAGCACTTTTACCAGAATCAACCCCATCAGCCCGATGGAGTAAGCGACCAGCGCACGCTGGGTCATCAGCGCGTCGAAGGCGCTGAACTTACCGTACTGGAACAATGCCACGGTCAGCGGCTTGGCCAGCACCCCCAGCGCGACCGTGGCCGGCAGCGCCAGCAGGAAACAGAGCCGCAGCCCCCAGTCCAGCAACCGTGAATACTCCTGCTGATTGCCGCTGGCGACGCTTTTCGACAGCGACGGCAACAGAATCGTCCCCAGCGCCACGCCCAGCACGCCGGATGGAAACTCCATCAGCCGGTCGGCGTAGTACATCCAGGACACCGCCCCCTGGCTGAGGAACGACGCAAAAATAGTATTGATGATCAGTGAAATCTGGCTGACCGACACGCCGAGGATCGCCGGCGCCATCAGCTTCATCACCCGGCTGACGCTGGGGTCGCGGAACTTGATGCGCGGCAGCACCAGCATGCCGATTTTCTTCAGATACGGCAGTTGGTAGCCCAGTTGCAACACCCCGCCCACTATGACCGCCCAGCCCAGCGCCATCACCGGCGGATTAAACCAGCGCGCGCCCAGCAACGCAAAACCAATCATGCTGATGTTCAGTAGCGTCGGCGCAAACGCCGGCACCGAAAAACGGTTCCAGGTATTCAGCACCGACCCCGCCATCGAGGTGAGCGAAATCAGTAAAATATAGGGAAAGGTAACCCGCAGCAGCGCCGAGGTCAGTTCAAAGCGCTCCGGCGTCGAGGCAAACCCCGGCGCGGTCACCATGATCACCCAGGGCGCAACCAGCATCCCGGCCACCGTCACCAACGCCAGTATTAGCGTCAGCATCCCGGACACATAGGCCAGAAAGGTACGCGCCGCCTCCTCGCCCTGCTGACTCTTGTATTCCGCCAGGATGGGCACAAATGCCTGGGAAAACGCGCCTTCGGCAAAAACGCGCCGCAGCAGATTCGGCAGTTTGAACGCCACAAAAAACGCGTCGGTCGCCATACCGGCGCCGAACACGCGGGCGACGATCGCGTCACGCACGAACCCCAGCACACGGGAAAGCATGGTCATGGAACTGACCGCAGCCAGTGATTTCAGTAGATTCATTCAGTTGTTCTGAGTATGGGAAAGAGAGGATGGCGGGTAAAACCGGCTCGTCCGCCATGTCCATGACGGTCAAACCGCCCGCGACGGTCAGTGCCGGCAACAGAAGTACTGACTCTGACCTGTAACGCCGCAGCGGCTATCGCGGCACACAGCCTAGTCGATTGCACCGCCAATAGCCACACGGATGCCCGATGGCCGCTGTTTTTTTCAGCGTTTTCTCAACAACATCTCGATCACCCGTTGCGCATGCAACGCCTGATCGCCGGAGGTTAACGGCGGCGTGTGCGAAACCACCGCGTCGATAAAATGCCGGACCGCGCCCGCAAAACCACGCTGTTCCAGCGTGCTCTGCCAGGACGGCGCCGGATGCAGCGACACCGTGCCGCCGCGCTCTTCACGCCACTCCCGCAGGTTATCCACCTGATACCAGCCGCCATCATTGACCAGTTGCACGCTTTCACGCTGGCTGCCGGCCTGACGGTGCATACTGGTGGTGATCACCCCATAAGCGCTCTGGAACTGGTGTTCGGCGTAAATCAACTGCCCCTGCGGATTGCAGCGTAGCAGGCCGCCGCACAGCGTGGCCGGCGCGTCCGCCAGCCACAAGGCGGTGTCCACCACGTGCAGATAGTCATCCAGCAGAGTAAACGCCAGCGGATGCGGCCCGATATTATTGATGCGGTGTTTTTCCATGCGCAGGCTGTCCGGAAAAGGCCGCAGTTGCCGGAGCCGTTGATAAAGCGGCGCAAAGCGACGGTTGAACCCCACCATCAGCAACAGATTACGGCTGGCCGCCAGCGCCACCAGCTCTTCCGCCTGCGCCAGCGTTTCCGCCAGCGGCTTGTCCACATAGACGTGTTTGCCTGCCAGCAGCAACGTTTTGACGACGTCGTAATGGCTGGCGGTGCTGCTGTGTACAAACACCGCGTCGCACTGGCTGCTCAACGCGTCCAGAGAGGAAAAGCAAGGAATACGGTACTGCTGACACAGCTGCCGGGCCCGCTCCTGCCCCGGCGACCAGGCGCCCGTCAGTTGCCAGTGATCGGCGTGCGACAAGATCGGCAAATAGGCCTTGCGGGCGATATCGCCCAATCCGGCCACCCCGATACGTAATGATTTCATGCTCTCGCTCCCGGTAACGTGCTGCATTCAGGCTGTTGTCAGGCAAGGCGCGCCTGTAAATCGGCTAACTGCGCCCGTAACTCGGCGACCTCGTTTTCCAGTGCGGAAACTCGCGCGGCCAGCCCGCCTTCGGCAGGTTCGTCGACGGGTTCAGAGGGCGCGACATCCGCCACCTCGCCGCTGAACAGGTGCATAAAGCGGCTTTCGCGCTTGCCCGGCTCCCGCGCCAGTCTCGCCACAAACGGCCCGTCCTCGCGCTGCTGCAACTGCTGCAGCACGTTTTCCACCTCGTCCATATCGGCAAATTCGTATAAACGGGCAGCCCGGGTACGAAGCTCGCCCGGCGTCTGCGCGCCGCGCAGCAGCAAGGTGGTCACCAGCGCCACTTCGGCCGTCGAAAATTTCAGGTCGCCGAACTCGGAGTTGCAGAAACGGTGTTCGTATTTCATCACCCGGTTGCCAAAACCGCTGACGGTGCGCAGAAAATGCCGTTTAACCAGCAGGTCCAACGTTTGCTGCACCTCGCTTTCCGTCAGGTCCATCACCGGCTCGCGGTTGGTTTTCTGATTACAGGCGGCGGTCAGGCCGTTCAGGGACATCGGGTACTGTTCCGGGGTAGTTACCTGTTTTTCCAGCAGGCACCCGATTACCCGCGCTTCGCGGGGCGTCAGTTGATATTTCATGGCTCATCCTCATTCACCCGCATGCTCAGCGCATCGGCGTCCATTCATTATTGGTCAGGGCGGTCAGTACGTGGTCCTGCCACTTGCCGTCAATCAACAGGTAGTTTTTGGCGTAGCCTTCCTTTTCGAACCCAAGTCGGGCCAGCAGGTTGCCGCTGCGCTGATTGTGCGGCATATAGTTAGCCATGATGCGGTGCATATGTTGCTGACGCTGCATGTAGCGCAGCGCCGACTGCAACGCCTCGTACATCATCCCTTGTCCCTGCCACTTTTCACCCAGCGAATAGCCGAGGTAGCAGGCGTGGAAAGAGCCGCGCAGCACGTTGCTGAAGTTGGCGACGCCCCGCACCTCGTTTTCATCCGGGTCCAGCAGCAAAAAGTAGTAGGCGCTGCCCTGTTTGTGCATATCGCAGATCACGCTCAGCCGCGCCTGCCAGCCGGAAGGGTAACAGTGGCTGGCATCGCGTACCGGCTCCCAGGGTTTCAAAAAATCACGGTTTTCCGCGTAATACTCAGCCAGACGCCAGGCATCGCGTTCGTGCGCCAGACGGACCACCAGCCGATCCGTGGTCAGACGGACCCTGGGTGTCGTTGAGCGATAGCCAAACATGCCTTCCCCCCTCAGGTGACGGATTGTCGATGAATAAATTTTATTGATGCGGTCAACGCCGACGCGGCGGACGCCATAACAGGATAAATCACCAATAGCGCTTACTATAAACACATAAATTCCATAGCGTAAAATCATGACCGCCGAGTTATTGCACAATCGACACGCCGTACTGACTTTTTTTCTTAAACTGCGCGTCAGATAACTGTTGAACGATAAAAAAATTTATTAGCCGGGTACTCTATCGCAACGGCGCAATCGGCGAGAGAATAGACAGGCTGCATTCCTTTCTTCTTTCCTCGTGGTGAAACATGTCATTGATGACGCAGGCCCGCAGCCTGGGTAAATATTTTCTGCTGCTGGATAACATGCTGGTGGTATTGGGTTTCTTCGTGGTATTCCCGTTGATTTCCATTCGCTTTGTCGATCAGATGGGCTGGGCGGCGCTAACGGTCGGGGTAGCACTTGGTCTGCGTCAATTCACCCAGCAGGGGCTCGGCATTTTCGGCGGCGCCATCGCCGACCGGTTCGGCGCCAAACCGATGATCGTCACCGGCATGCTGCTGCGTGCCTCCGGTTTTGTGTTCATGGCGCTGGCCACTACGCCGCTGATGCTGATGCTCTCCTGCGTGCTGTCGGCGCTGGGCGGCACCCTGTTCGAGCCGCCGCGCAACGCGATGGTCATCAAGCTGACCCGGCCGCACGAACGCAGCCGCTTTTTCTCGCTGTTAATGATGCAGGACAACGCCGGCGCAGTGATTGGCGCCCTGATCGGTAGCTGGTTGATGCAATACAACTTTTCGGTAGTGTGCTGGGCCGGCGCGGCGGTGTTCGTGCTGGCGGCCGCGCTGAATGCCCTGCTGCTGCCCGCCTATCGCATTTCCACCATTCGCACCCCGATTCGCGAAGGAATGATGCGGGTAATGCGCGACCGTCGCTTCGTCGTCTATGTGCTGACGCTGACCGGTTACTTCATGCTGGGCGTACAGGTGCTGTTGATGATGCCGATCATGGTTAACGAACTGGCCGGCACGCCGTCCGCGGTGAAATGGATGTACGCCATTGAAGCCGCGCTATCGCTGACGCTGCTTTACCCGGTCGCCCGCTGGAGTGAAAAACGCTACCGTCTGGAACAGCGGCTAATGTTCGGGCTGTTCATCATGACCCTGAGCCTGATTCCGATGGGTATGGTCACCAGCCTGCAATGGCTGTTGGGTCTGATCGGGCTGTTTTACATTGGCTCCATCATCGCCGAGCCGGCGCGGGAAACGCTGGGCGCATCGCTGGCCGACGCCCGCGCCCGCGGCAGCTATATGGGGTTCAGCCGTATGGGGCTGGCGCTGGGCGGCGCGCTCGGCTACAGCGGCGGCGGCTGGCTGTTCGATACCGGAAAAGCGCTCGGCCAACCGGCCTTGCCCTGGTGCATGCTGGGCATCATCGGCATGCTGACCCTGGCCGCCCTGTACTGGCAGTTCCATCTGAAACGCATCGAACCCGCCATGCTGAGCGAGCACTGATCCACCGCACCAGACCCTACCATCGCACGGGGCGCTCTCGTCGCCCCGCTTTTATCTTCAATTTCCACCGGTTACAGCGCACATTGGCTACGACGAACATTTTTTGCGACGCACATTTTTTGCGACGTACATTTTTTTGCGACGTACATTGCACATGGACGAGCCGGCGCTGACGATAGATAATCCCGCACGACATCATGATCGCGGTAGCGTCCGATACGACGCCGCTCAACCCAAGGAGTTCCGGTATGAAACTGTTTGTCTATGAACATTGTCCTTTCTGCGTGAAGGCACGCATGATTTTCGGCCTGAAGCAGTTGCCGGTGGAATTGCGCGTGTTGTCCAACGAGGATGAAGCCACGCCGATTTCGATGGTTGGTCAGAAAATGGTGCCGATTCTGCAAAAAGAGGACGGCAGCTACATGCCGGAAAGTCTGGATATCGTGAAATACGTCGACGCGCTGGACGGCAAACCGGTACTGACCGGCCCCGTCAATCCGGCCATCGACGCCTGGATCCGCAAGGTGTATGAATACGCGCCGCGTCTGCTGATTCCGCGTTTCTCCCGCGCCGACTTCGAAGAGTTCGCTACCGACGCCGGCCGCAACTACTTTATCCACAAGAAAGAGGGGCAAATCGGCAGCTTCGATACCCATTTCAGCCAGACAGCCGCGTTGATCAGCCAACTGGAAAGCGACCTGCAAGCGCTGGCGCCGCTGATTGTTTCGCCGCAGGCGTGCAACGGCACGCTGTCGCTGGATGACATCAATCTGTTTGCCCTGCTGCGCTCACTGACCATCGTCGCCGACGTCAATGTCCCGCCGGCCGTCGCCGCCTACTGCAACACGCTGTCCCAGAATGCCGACATCGATCTGCTGATCGAACAGGCGCAATAACCCCTTGTTGCCGCCGTCACTACCGGCTGACGGCGGCGTTTAGGTCTATTCCTATTGGCGATATCACCGGAATAACGCACCCTGCCGGCATTCCTCGCTCGGCGAGGGAGTCATGGAAAACAAGAGGTTATAACAATGAAAAAATCGGGACTGGCCGCTCTGGCGCTTCTGGGGACACTGCTGATAAGCGGGTGCAACCAGCTGGCGCAATACAGCCTGAGCGAGCAGGAAATCAATCAGTATTTACAACAGCATAATGACTACCAGAAGCAACTGGGCGTTCCCGGCGTGGTGGATGCGCAAATTACGCTGACCGAGCTGACCAGCCAGATCGGTCGCGCGGAACCCGGCAAAGTGACGCTGAGCGGCAACGCCAAGGTCGATATCAGTTCGCTGCTGGGTAAACAGCAGGCAGACATGAAACTGACGCTGAAAGCGCAGCCGGTGTTCAACAAGGACGAAGGCGCCATCTATCTGAAAGACATGGAATTGGTGGATTACAGCGTTCAGCCGGAGAAATTACAAACGGTGCTGCAAACGCTGACGCCCTACCTGAATCAGTCGTTGAAAAGCTACTTTGACCAAAAACCCGCCTACGTGCTGAACCCGGAGCGCAACAACAAAGAAGCGCTGGCGAAGAAACTGGCCAAAGGCATCGAAGTGAAGCCCGGCCAGTTGGTTATCATGTTGACCGACTAATGTTGACCGATAAGAAACAAACGGGTGGCGTTCGCCACCTACTTTTTACTGTTCAGACGCCTCGTCATCCGACTCTTCGTCGTCTTCCGCCAGCTCATCCCGCATCGCTTCCAGCGCTTCACGGCAAATGATCGCCAGCGTACGATAAAACGCGGTGGTGGCATGGCTTTCCACCTTGCCCAGAAAGCGATCGCTCCATGTCAGCAGGTAGCGGTCAAAAAATGCCGACTGCGCGGCGGTTTCATCCTCCTTCGCCTGATCTTCCAGCCAGGAAGCGGCCAACAGCAAGGCGCCGAAATGGTCCACCGGCCCGTCGCCCAGCGGCATGCCACGCTGTTGCAAAAACGCGCGCACCTCAGCTTCCTGCTCTGCCGGATCCCAACTGGAACGTCGCGGCGGCACCGACGGCTGCGCGCCGAATAATGCGTCATAATCCGCGCTCATCGCCGGCAAATCAACGCTGCGCTGCCAGCGCGCCATCAGCTCATCCTGCGCCAGCGGCCATTGTTGCGCCAGCTTGCCTTGCGCAATCAGATTAAACAACGGCGCCAGCAGCGGATCCTGCGGCGGGCGGTTAAACAGCGTGCCGAGAATACGGCACACTACGGAAAATTCATTCATCTCATCAACCTGTAAAAAGACATGACGGCACGTCTAGGTGACAACGTCACAAATCCGCAAACTCCGGAATCGCGGGCTTACCGCGCTGCTCCAGAAAATCCAGCACCCGGCGCGGGCTGACATTCAACACGCGATCCTGCGGAAAATCAACATCCCGCATAATGCGTTCACAATGCGGAAACTCGCCCAGCGACCAGGCGATATGCGAATCCGACCCCAGCGCCAGATAACCGCCGGCATCGCGCACCGCTTCGGCCACCGCTCGGCAATTCGGCTCGCTGCCCTTACGGGAATGGGTAAAAGACGAGTTATTCAGTTCCAGCGCTACGTTATATTTGGCGGCGGCTTGCGCAACCGCGCGGATATCAATCGGGAATTTGGGGTTGCCGGGATGACTAATGATATGCACCGAGCCCTGCGCCATCGCGGCAATCATCGCTTCGGTATGGGTATCGCGGTCCTGCGGAGGAAACACCGGTTCGTGGAAACCGGCGATAATCAGGTCCATGCAATCCAGCATCGGCCCGGTGCAGTCGATATCGCCCGCCAGATTCTTGATGTTGGCTTCAATGCCGCGCAGGATGCCGATACCGTCCACGACGCGCGGCCAGACGCGCATATTGATGAAATGCCAGTAATGCGGCGCATCCGCCATATCCGGTCCGTGATCGGTAATCGCAAACAGGCGGATCTGTTTGGCTTTGGCTTCAGCCACGTAGTCATGCAGGGTGCTGTAGGCGTGGGTGCTGGCGACGGTGTGCATGTGTAAATCGACGGGATACATGGTTTCTCCTGACTCGGCATTGATAAGCCAGCATAGCATTTATCCCGCACCGGCACAGCCGAGGCGTCGGCGCGATAACCACAAATTAACAGAACTGAAACATTCGCCACCTCGTTGCACGCCCGAACCACCGGTCAACAACACGAACTGGCGAGTAAAGCAGCATATTGCGCTAAGTTTGGCTAAACGCACGTTTTTATGAAAGAAGTGTGTTGACGCTGCAGCGGATTTTCCCTAGAGTAGCGCCCCGTTGCCCCTGATGGCAACGACCCGGTGAGGTGTCCGAGTGGCTGAAGGAGCACGCCTGGAAAGTGTGTATACGTGAAAACGTATCGAGGGTTCGAATCCCTCCCTCACCGCCAGATTAAAAACAAAAACCCCAGACGAAAGTCTGGGGTTTTTGTTTTTAAACCGATGATCGGCCGGATGAGAATCCGCGACAGGGTTCGGTAAAACGGCTTGTCGTTTTGGGACCGCCGCAGGCGGTCCGTAGGGCGAGCGCTCCGCGCGAGTCAATCCCGAGCGGGCCAGTTCAACCATCACTTCCCAGCTACAAGCCTGTTTTTTGGGTCACAAGAACGGCGAATAAGCATCGACGTCACAATTCAATATCGCCGCCAGCTTACATCACCTGCGGTGACTATTAGCGCTCTGGCCCTACGATTACGGATACGCTAACCTGCCATCAGAACCGATCCCCTATCCGTTGCGGGAGTACGTCACATGATGCAAATCCGTAGGGTGGTACTGGCGCTGGCGTTGTCGCTGACCTTCCCCGCAATCGCTGGTGAACTATTTCCCTTTACTTTGCCGCTGGATGTCCGCGCCGACGGCAGCATCACCGACCTTTCGTCATGGAACGACAAACCGGCAGGCGCACGCGGGTTTGTGACGGTCGACGGCAGCCACCTGACCGTTGGCGGTAAGCGGCTGCGATTCCTCGGCGTTAATATCGTCTTTGGTTCGACCGCGCCGACACATGCCGACGCGGATGCTATCGCCCGCCGTCTGGCGCGTTTCGGCATCAATCTGGTGCGTTTTCATCTGATGGACGCCCGCCCTACGCCCGACGGCATCCTACAGCGCGATCTGCGCACCCTTGACCCAGACACCCTCGACCGCGTCGATTATTTTATCGCGGCGCTGGCGCGAGAAGGCATCTACGCCGATCTCAACTTGCACGTCGGCCGACAATATCCCGGCATGGGGGAGATTTGGGCGGATGGGCCCAAATACTGGAAAGGCGTCGACCTGTTTTATCCGCCGATGTTTGTACAGCAGCAGGAGTATGCCCGCGTCCTGCTGACGCACCGCAATCCTTACACCGGTCATCGCTATACTGATGAACCCGCCGTGGCGTTCGTCGAGATCAATAACGAAGACGGATTGATCCGGGAATGGCGGTCTGGCTCGCTCGACATGATGCCCGCGCCGTTTCGCACCGAGCTCGCCCGTCAATGGCGTGTCTGGCTCGAACATCGTTATGCTGATGACGACGCGTTACGCGCGGGCTGGGGCGTGCGGGAAGAGCCTTACGGCGCGGAAATGCTTTCAGAGCGGATCGCGTCGAAAAGCAGCGACCCAGGCTGGGTGCTGCAAACGCTTGGCGGCGCCAGCGCGACGCTCGCCGCAACAGATTCCGGACTGATGCTGTCGATGACGACACCGGGGCAGCTCGGCTGGCATACGCAGTTGCACTACAATCACCTCTCGTTCCAAACCCGCCACGCCTATACGTTGTCGCTCCGGTTACGTGCCGATCACCCGCTGACGCTGTCCGTACAGGCGATGCAGGCGCACGCCCCCTGGCAAACGTTGTGGTCGCAGAAAATCCCGGTCGGCACCGACTGGCAGGATGTCACGGTGACATTTATGCCGCAGCAAGACGACGCGACGGCACGGCTCACACTGGGCGGCCTCGGGCTGGATACCGGTCATCTGGACATCGCCCATGTGCGGCTTCGTAGCGGCGGGTTGCTCGGACTACAACCCGATGAGAGCCTCACGCGCGGCACGCTCGATGTCATTCCGTTTGCCTCCCGGTTGAACCGGACCGTCGCGGCCCAGCGCGACTGGCTGAGCTTTCTGTGGGACACCGAAGCGCAGTATTGGCGAAACATGCGGGACTTTCTGAAAGGTGAACTGGGCGTACGCTCGCCAGTCATCGGAACGCAGGTTTCCTACAGCCCTGCGGCCATCCAGCAGGCGCTGGACGTAGTTGACGGTCATGCCTACTGGCAGCACCCGCGTTTTCCGGGCAAACCCTGGGATCGCAACAACTGGTTTATTGGCAACTCGCCAATGGCCGGTATTCCCGGCGGCGGCACGCTTGCCGACCTGGCATTACATCGTGTCCCCGGCAAGCCGTTTATCGTCAGCGAGTACAACCATCCGGCACCCAGCCTCTGGCAAGGCGAGGCGATGCCGCTGGCCGCCGCCTATGGCGCACTGCAGGACTGGGATGGCATCGCCGTTTACAACTATGGCGCCAGTAAGCGTAACTGGCAGGCCGACTTTATCACCGACTACTTCGACAGCGTCGCTAACCCGGTCAAGATGAGCAGTCTGGTGGCTGCCGCCGCGCTGCTACGGCGTGAGGATGTGCGCGCCGACAAGCCGCAACCACAGCCGATGCCGGATCGCACCGTCTTTATCGACGCGTTGCGTCAGGGCGGCCGCCTGCCGGGTGCGGACAGCCTGGGCGCGCCGCGCGACGCAGCGCTGGCAGAGTGGGTCAGCATCGCCACGCCAGCGTGCGAACCACCGTCATGGCCGGTGCGTAGCCGCACCGGGCAGTTGATCTGGGGTGTGGACGGCATCGGCGGAAAAACCGTGGTGGTCGATACGCCGCGCAGTAAAGGGCTAATCGGCGCCCGGCTCGGTCAGGTTTATGACGCACACGGCGTCGGGCTGGAAGTGACGGCGGCGCGCAACGACTGGGGAGTGCTGCTGGCGACCGTACTGGATGGGCAAAGTTTCACCGCGCCGAGCCGCATTCTGCTGACGACGCTGGGGCAGGAGGAAAACACCGGCCAGCACTGGCTTGATGCCGCAAAAACCACCATTGGCAGCCAATTCGGCACCGGGCCGGTGCTGGTCGAAGGCATCGGCGCCCGTATCACCCTGCCGGTTGCGCCGTCCCGGGTCAGCGCCTGGGCGCTTGACGCGCGCGGCCAGCGGCAGACTCCGATACCGGTCGGCGGCACGCAACATGCCATACTGAACGTCGATGAGCGCTATCGTACCCTGTGGTATGAAATCGATATTCGATGAGCGGTTCAGGGGTGGCTTATCACCGTTGATATTTCACTGATGAGCGCTCCCGCTCATCCACCGTCAGCGAGAACACGTCCGGCCGGGCGTAGTGGCCGACCACGTCCAGATCATAACGGGCGCCGACCAGCAGGTCGGTGTCGATTTCCGCCGTCAGCAAACCGGCCTGACCGGTCAGCGGCCCGGCCAGTACGTTGCCCAGCGGATCGACGATCAGGCTGCCGCCGTTGATCAGCGGTCGTTGCGGATCCCAGCCGGGCACCTCAATGCCCAACGCGGCAGGCGACGGTTGCACCTGACAGGCGGTAATCACGAAGCAGCGCCCTTCGTGGGCGATATGCCGCATCGAGGCTTGCCAGATATCGCGTTCGTCCACCGTCGGCGCGCACCAGATCTGTACCCCTTTGCCGTACATCGCCATACGCAGCAATGGCATGTGGTTTTCCCAACAGATCGCCGCGCCGACTTTACCCACCGGTGAATCCAGCACCGTCAGGGTGGAACCGTCGCCCTGCCCCCAGATCAGCCGCTCGGTGCCGGTGGGCATCAGTTTGCGGTGCTTGCCCGCCAGCCCGGCCTCCGGCGTGAAAAACAACGCCGTGCAATATAGCGTGTTGCCGTCGCGTTCAATGGCGCCCACCACCAGCGTGGCGCCGGTACGAGCCGACAACGCCGCCAGCGCCGCACACTCTTCGCCATCCAGATCGACGGCGTGGTGGTAATACTGTGCAAACGCTTCGCGCCCTTGCGGCAGGCGATAGCCCAGATAGGTGCCGAACGTCTCGCCCTTCGGGTATCCCCCCAATAGCGCTTCCGGCATTACCACCAGCTTCGCGCCGCTGCGGGCAATGTCCCCTTCCCATGCCAGAATCGCCTCCAGCGTCGCTGCTTTGCCGGCGGGTGAACTCCCGATTTGCAATGCTGCCACCACCGATGTCGCCATAGTTTGTTCTCCGGTTAGTTGCGATGGCCAGACGGGCCAGCGATAGTGATATGCTGCCTATCCCGCTGAGTTGAATGAAGCCCATTTCGTTGTTGATTGATATGAATGAAATAAATATCAGCAGTCTGGATTTGAACCTGCTCAAAACCTTTGAAGCGTTATACGAGGAAGGCAGCGCCAGCCGGGCCGGCTTACGCCTCGGCATCACCCAGTCCGCCGTCAGCGCGGCGCTAAAACGGCTGAAGCAGTGGTACGGCGACCCGCTGTTCGTGCGTACCGGACGGGGTTTGATGCCGACGCCGCGGGCACATGAGCTGCAACCGCTGGTCAGCGATGCGCTCAACAAGTGCCGTGAAACGCTGACGTTGCTTCAACCCAATCCGCAGGCGTATGCCGGCCGCACCGTAACCCTGGGGCTGTCGGATGATTTTGAACTGGCGCTGGGGCAGGCGCTGATCGCCCGCCTGCAACAGCGGGCGCCGGGATTACGGCTGGTGTTTCGTCAGGCCCACAGTCAGATCGCGGCGGACCTGCTGCTGCGCCACGAACTGGATCTGGCGCTGACGGCTGGCGGCTTCAGCTACCGCTCACTCTCGAAGGTACAGGTCGCCAGCGGCGGCTATGCCTGTCTGGTGGTCCGTGACGTGACCGCACTATCGCTGGAGCGGTTTATTCAGACGCCGCACCTGCTGATCTCGCACGGCGGGCACATCGGGCTGGTGGATGAACAGCTGGCGGAACAGGGGCTCAGTCGGCGTATTGCCGCCTCCACCACCCATTTTGCCGCGATCCCCTGGCTGTTGCAGGATGACACCCTGTTGGCGACGCTGCCCGCCCACGCCGCTCAGGCCATCGCCGCCCGTACGCCACATCTGCGCTGCCTGCCTTGTCCGTTGTCCATGCCGGATTATGCCATCGAGCTGGGATTCCGGCCGACCGTCATCCGTGACAGCGCGGTTCGTCTGGTGCGTGAAACGCTCAGCCAGCTGGCGGGCGAGTTTCAGTGGTTCGCGCCGGCTCGCCCGTTATCTGAGCAGTGATAGTCGACGTTTGCACTGGCGTATAGGCCGCGTCATGCACGTTTCTGCACGTTCTCCCATTACGATAGCGCTCACGTCGTATTACCGAGCCTAAGCCCGAACCAGGCTTAACCCGCCCTGCGCAAAAGGCGCAATAACCTCATCCGGGACGGTGGATTCCACAATCAGCGTGCCGGCCATGGTTAATTCGCCAATCGCATAGCGGGAGGCCACATTCAGCTTATCCTGCGTCGCCATGACCACCGTTTCCGCCGCGCGCGCCGCCAGCGCCCGCTTGATATACGCCTCTTCCAGATCGCCGGTGCTGAACCCCGCCTGCGGATGCACGCCGGTCACCCCCATAAAAAACACGTCGGCCCGAATCGGAGCCAGCGCTTCCACCGCAGCGGCACCCACCGCCACCAGAGAGTGTTTGTAGAGACGCCCGCCAATCAATACCACCTCAATGCCCGGATGGTTTACCAGCGCCACCGCCACGCTCGGGCTGTGGGTCACCACCGTGGCGGTCAGCGTAAGCGGCAGAGATTTCACCAGTTCGCCGCTGGTGGTGCCGCCGTCAATCATCACCACCTGCCCCGGCAGGATCATGGCGGCCGCGGCCCGCGCCAGCTGATGTTTGGCGCGTGTCGCCATCCGGCTGCGCGCTTCAAAGCTGACCACCGTGCCGGACGCGGGCAACGCGCCGCCGTGCACTCGTTGCAATCGGCCCTCGCTGGCCAGCTCCCGCAAATCACGCCGGATGGTATCTTCCGATACGCCAAATGCCTCGCTCAATTGTTTCGCCAGCACCTGCCCTTCGGCCGCCAGTTGTTCCAGAATCCGCTGTTTACGCTGCGTGGTCAGCATGATGTTCCCCGAATGAGTCAGTCACCCCCCTTATTTACCTGATACTGCCTGATTTTGCACGTTTTATGGTTATTAGCACGCTTTCCGGCACAAATGAATGCACGAAATTGCATGATAACAATTGAGATCGCACGAAAGATTACGTTAGGATAACCGCTCACTACTTGTTCAGGAGAGTCATGATGCTTGCCACACGGGACCGGATACGCATTATCGACAGCGTTGTATTGGCTAACGACTGGTATCTGCTGAAAAAAACCACCTTCGACTTTCTGCGCCGCGATGGCACCTGGCAGCGGCAGAGCCGGGAAACCTATGATCGCGGCAACGGCGCCGTTATCCTGCTGTATCATCGCCAGAAACAGACGCTGCTGCTGACCCGACAGTTTCGCTTCCCCGTGTTCGTCAACGGGCACGACGGGATGCTGATTGAAGCCGCCGCCGGCCTGCTCGACCACGAGGAACCCGAGGTGCGTATTCGCGCCGAGGCGGAGGAAGAAACCGGCTACCGGGTATTTAATGTCCGCAAGGTGATGGAGTCGTACATGAGCCCCGGTTCGGTGACGGAAAAACTCTACTTCTTTCTGGGCGAATACGACGACCATTCCCGTATCGGCGCGGGCGGCGGCGTGGAGGACGAAGGCGAAGACGTGGAAACGCTGGAAATGACCCTGCCGCAGGCACTGGCGGCGATTGACGACGGCACGATTATGGACGCCAAAACCATCATGCTGGTGCAATACGTCGCACTGCATCGCTGCCTGCCGTTCGACGGCACGAAGCGTTAATGCCAATTCACTGAATTTTGATAAGTTTTTCGGCGAGTGTAATAACTCGCCGTTCCCCTGAACATAATCCTGAACGTAATAATGGATGACTGAATCATCATGATGAAACTGTATTATTCTCCCGGTGCCTGCTCAATGGCATCCCATATCATTCTGCGCGAATCCGGGCTGCCTTTTACCGCAGTCCCCGTGAACCTTGCCACGCATACGCTGGAAGACGGCTCCGATTACTACCACATCCATGCCGCCGGGCAAGTGCCGTTGCTGGAGCTGGAAAATGGCGCGCGCCTGAGCGAAGGCGTCGCCATCCTGCAATATCTGGCCGATCAGGCTCCTGCCAAAGCGCTGGCGCCGGAAAACGGTACGCTGGGCCGCTACCAGTTACAGGAAGCCCTGAACTTCATCAGTTCCGAACTGCACAAATCCTTCTCGCCGCTCTTTCGCCCGAATACGCACGAAAGTACGCAGGCCACGGCGCGTGAACGTCTGCGCACGCTGTTCAACCGTATTAATCAGCGCCTGAGCACCCAGCCCTGGTTTTGCGGCGACACCTTCAGTGTGGCGGACGCCTACCTGTTCACCGTAACGCGCTGGGCTGGTTACGTCGGTATTGAGCTTGCCGACCTGAACGCGCTTAACGCCTATATGACGCGCGTCGCCGAACGACCGGCGGTAAAAGCGACGCTGGCGGCGGAACACCGCGACTGATGGTTATTCATGTGCGCGTACCGCGCACATGTTCTTTTCCCCACCGGGTGGGGAAAAATAATAATTAGCCAAAGAATTACTTGTCATCTTTATTTATTTCACTTCGATTATTATGCGTCTTTCTTTTTTTAGGATGACAACCAACGATAAATCGCCCCTTAGATTCACAGCTCGCCAACCCGTTTATTCAACAGACGTTTTTAATAAAACCCTCCCTGAAAATTGACATTTCGCGTTTTTATCTTCATACACTATTACACCTGTCTGCGATCATCGCACAGGTTTTACGGTTATTTATTCCCCGTTTTCGATCTTAAAAAATAAGGTCAATGGCAAAGGTTCATGGGTTATTTATCCGTGTTCAGGGGTGTGCTCATCGCATCCGAATGCGTTTATCAACACAAATTGGGCACGAGAATGCGTGCCTGAAACACAGAAATACACGACAGGAGAGGGTTATGAAGAAAATATGTTCGTTACTGGCCGGATTGATGCTGGCTGCCGGCATCATGTCCAGTCCCGCCGTTCAGGCCAAAGGTCAGGCGGGCGTTTTTGATTACTACCTGCTGACCTTATCCTGGTCGCCTACTTTCTGCCTGACCCACGCCAATAATGAACAATGCACCAAAGGGTATGGCTTTGTGCTGCACGGTTTATGGCCGCAATATGCCAACGGCGGCTGGCCGCAGGACTGCCCGCCGATTACCGCGCTTACCGCGCAGGAGCGCAAATACGGCAATACCCTGTTCCCCACCGATACCTTGCTCACCCACGAATGGACCAAGCACGGTACCTGCAGCGGACTGGGAGCGAATGGTTACCTTCAGGCGGCAGATAACGCGCTGACCAAGGTGAAAATTCCGGCCAGTTTCCAGGCGCCGGTCAAGCCGTTGCAACTGACGGCGCAGCAGATTCTGACCGCGTTTCACCAGAGTAATCCCGCGCTGCCGCAAGAGAGTATCGTCGCAGTTTGCAGCGGCGCGGAACTGTCTGAAATCCGCGTCTGTATGGACAAAGACCTGAACTTCCAGTCCTGCGGCAAAGCGGTAAAAACCCAGTGTCGCGACGGTAACATCCGCGTTCCTAACGTGCGTTGATCCGTCCTCTCATGCCTGACGCACGGTAGAATGCTCCTTTTAGCCCGCCTGACGGCGGGCTTACTGTCAGTGAATGTAGATACATTGAATAACAATATTTACTTTTGTAAAGATTTCTATTGTATTTATTCTGCATGTGAAATATCACTGTCATCCGGGATCGTTAGCATGCCCGGTTGGACATACCCCATTCACCCCAGTGCAGGTATACAGCATGTTTTTGTTTTCACCTCAGGACAGCACCTACACCAGGATGTTGTGCCAGTTTGAATTTCAGGCGCAACAGGAAGGGATTACCCGTCAGACAATGGCTGCCGCGGTAGTATTCCGGGGCGGAATTCTGCTGGTGCGCCGTAGCGCCAACGATCCGGTGCTGCCCGGCCACTGGGAGATCCCCGGCGGCAGCCGCGAGCCCGGCGATCACAACCTGCTTGCCACCCTGATGCGGGAATTACAGCAAGAGACCGGCCTGCGGTTGCGTTATATCCGTCATTATCTGGGCTTTTTCGATTATCTGACGCCGGTTAACGAGAAAGTTCGTCAGTGGAATTTTCTGGTCGACGTCATGCAGGAAGAGGTGTGTCTGAATGGACAAGAGCACGATGCCTGGCAGATCGTGCGTCAGCCTGCGGATATTCCGGAAGACTGCCCCATCAGCGAAGAGAGTCGCTTTGTCGTCAACGCCGCGATTCGGATGCTATAACCGCCGTAAATGCGATAAACGGAAGCAATAGCCCCGGCGCGCCGGGGCCTGATAACGTTTACACCAGTTGGCCGAGGGAAGCCGGTTCGAACCCTTTGAGGGTTTCCAGCTCCTGCTGGCGGACTTTCGCGGCCCAGTTTGGATCGGTCAGCAGCGCACGCCCCACCGCGATCAAATCAAACTCATCACGCGCCATGCGGTCCAGCAGCTTATCGAGGCTAGCCGGGTTGGAGCCTTTGCCGGCAAAGGCGCTGAAGAATTCATCCGACAGCCCGACGGAACCCACGCTGATCGTGGCCGCACCGGTCACTTTTTTGGTCCAGCCGGCGAAGTTCAGGCCGTTTTCGCCATCCACATCCGGGAATTCCGGTTCCCAGAAACGACGCTGGGAGCAGTGCAGAATATCCACACCGGCGGACACCAGCGGCGCCAGCCAGTCTTCCAGCGCCAGCGGCGTCGGCGCCAGACGGGCGCTGTAATCCTGCTGTTTCCACTGGCTAACGCGCAGAATCAACGGGAAGTCCGGTCCTACCGCTTCGCGGACGCTCTTCACTACCTCGGCGGCAAACCGTGCGCGTTGTTTGATCGTCGCGCCGCCGAATGCATCGGTGCGCTGGTTGGTTCCGCCCCAGAAGAACTGGTCGATCAGGTAGCCGTGCGCGCCGTGCAGTTCCAGCGTATCAAAACCCAGACGTTTCGCGTCGGCAGCCGCGCGGCCAAATGCGGAAATGGTATCGGCGATGTCTTCATCGGTCATGGCATGGCCGCGTTCCACCTCCGGCGAGAACAAACCAGACGGGCTTTCGATGTAATCCGGCTCCCAATCCACGCCGTTAAGCGGCGCCGAACCGACATGCCACAGCTGCGGCCCCATTTTGCCGCCCGCGGCGTGGACCTCGTTAATCACCTTCTGCCAGCCATTCAGCGCGCGTTCGCCGTGGAAGAACGGAATACCGGGATGGTTACGCGAACCGGAACGATCCACCACGGTGCCTTCCGACAGAATCAGGCCTACCTCGCCTTGCGCCCGACGGCGATAATAGGCGGCAATATCATCGCCCGGAATGCCTTCAGGCGCGAAGGTGCGGGTCATCGGCGCCATCACGATACGGTTTTTTAATTCCAGCGTTTTTAGCGTAAACGGACGGAACAGAACTTCAGTATTAGCCATGTAATTCATCTCCTTGGGCATGAACCCGTGATGGTATACAATGTAAACCTGGTGTCAATCAGGCACATGAATGCTACCAGGTAGCCTAAAGGAAACCACTATATGCTGAAACCCTGCGTACCCCCGTTCTCGCATGCCAACTGCCCCAGCCGCTTTCTGCTGGAACAGATCGCCGATAAATGGTCGGTGCTGGTGCTGGGCGCGCTGTGTGAAAAACCACTACGCTTTAACGAAATCAAACGCAGCCTGGAAGGCATTACGCAAAAAGCGCTGACGCAGTGTCTGCGCAAACTGGAGCGCAACGGTATCGTGGAGCGGCGGGTGCTGACTTTCTCGCCGATTGCGGTGGAATACCACATCACCCCGCTCGGACACACCCTGAAAGAACCGTTTCAGGCGCTTTACCGCTGGACGGTGGAATACCTGCCGCAGGTGGCGCTGGCGCGGGAAGTCTTTGATCAACGGCAGGAAGAACAAACCCGAGCGATGTCCGACAGCAACGCCTGAATGAAGGTCGTCAATGCGCGGACATCGCCTGTCAGGCGAGCGGTATCAGGACACGGTAAACGACATCATCATGCCGGTGTCTTCATGCTCCAGCAGATGGCAATGCGCCATAAACGCCCGCTCTTTCGGCGCCGGATGATTGAACTGCACCAGCACCTCGCTGCGAGCGCCTTCCACATGCACAATGTCTTTCCAGCCACGCCGGTGTGCGGCGGGCGGTTTGCCATTTTCAGACAGGATGCGAAAACGGGTGCCGTGAATATGGAAGGGATGCAGCATCATGTCGCCTTGCCCGGAAATGTTCCACACCTCGACGTCGCCGCGCCGGACGTCAAACAGGGGCTGCCCCATCTGGAACGCCGCGCCATTGATGCGGTTGCCGGACAGGATATCCAGCGGCGCCGACGCCTGACCTGTCTGATGGTTCATACCGCCGTGGTTCATACCTCCGTGGTTCATACCTCCGTGATTCATTCCACCCTGATCCATGCCGCCATGATTCATGCTCATACCGCCATGCTGCATTCCGGACAACGAGGATGACGACATGTCCATACCACCCTGCGACATCCCCTGCATAGCGCCGTGTCCCGCCATATCCATGCCCGCCATCGCCTGCATGCCATAGCGCTGCATCAGCGCCTGCATACCCAGCATATCGAGCTGCGGGTCCATGGTTAGCTGCAGTTGGCGCGTTTTCAGCCCCGACATTGACGGCAGCGCCGGCAGTGTCGCCAACGTTTCCGGCAGCGTGCCGGCGCCGGGTTGCAGGGTTGGCTGAATGCGTAATACCGGCAAGGGCTGATCAAACGGCGGCACGCTCATCCCCATCTGTGTAACCGGCAGCGTCACCACATCGAACGCCTTACCGTCACGTGCATCCACCAGCACCTCAAAACGTTCACCCATCAGTACGTTCAATGCGCTCACTGCCACCGGCTCCGCCAGCAGTCCGCCATCGCTGCCAATCACATACAGCGGTCGCCCATCGCTGGCCGCCAGCGTCAGCGAACGTGCGTTACAGCCGTTCAGGACCCGCAGCCGCAGCCACCCGCGCGGCGCAGCATGTTGCGGGTAGCGCGCGCCGTTGGTCAGCATCAGATCGCCAAACCAGCCGACCGCCGCCGACATAACATCCAGCTGATAGTCAATTTGCCCTTTCGTATCCAGACGTTTGTCCTGCAGGATCAGCGGGATATCATCCACGCCCCACTGCGACGGCAGCGGCAATGCCCGGCTGGCGGCATCCTGAATCAGAATCAGGCCGCCCAGCCCCATCGCCACCTGACGGCCGGTCACTCCGTGGGTATGCGGATGAAACCACGCTGTCGCCGCCGGCTGCTCGACCCGGAACGCGGCGGTCCAGGTTTTGCCCGGCGCGATCTCCGCCTGCGGACCGCCATCCGCATTGCCCGGAATTTCCAGCCCATGCCAGTGCAGCGTTGTGGTTTCAGGTAGGGTGTTGGTAACGTTGAGGATCACCGCCTGCCCCTGCTCCAGTTGCAGCGCCGGCCCCAGAAATCCGCCGTTGACGCCCCAGGTGGCGGTTTCCAGCCCTGTCAGCCAGCGCATGCTGCCGGTCTGCAACTTCAGGGCGATATTGCCGCCCGCATCCGGCGCCAGCAGCGGCGGCACCGGCAAGGTCGGGCGCTCCTCGGCCCAGACGGAACGGCTCCACCAGGGCAAAGCGCTAGCCGCCCCCAGCATGGCGCCCAATTTGATAAACTCGCGGCGACGCATACGTCTCTCCTCCATGCGGATATCATTCAGGAAAATGATTGGTAGTCGCTGGCAGACTGCACCTTCCAGTAACAGGAAGGTCAAGCGTTTTTATTCCGTTCCACTGCGTATTTCCGTACTGTGAATATAAGGCTCGACAGAATCCAAGCCCGTCTCAGGAACAACAAAAAGACATTTTTATTAAACAGTAGATATATTTTTATTTTTCATCATTCAGCCGCTATAACCGCTGAATGCTTTACTCGGACCACTCTGATTTTACTCCAGCGCATTTCAGCTCCCGCACCTCGCTTTGCAATAATAACGCCGAAGACAATGTCATTATCGGTAATACACCGTATAGCGAGATGAAAAATGAATTATCCCTTTGTTTCCGCTTTGCTATCAGAAATAGCACCCACATTAGGCATCCAAATCGAATTTGAGCCGGAATTCAGTTTTGTCGGTGAAATAATATTCCCTGACGGAAAGAAACATTTATTCAAAAACACCAATCTCAACCTTAATCCTTCCGCATCCTCCGCTATCGCTCAGGACAAGTCCTACACGAAATATTTCTTGCGCAAAAATGGGTTTAACGTGCCGCTGGGAAAAACCTTCTTTTCGGAAACGCTGAATAACCGACTGGCGCCGGAAAGCAGAAGAGGCATTGCTGCCGCCGGACGGTTTGCCGGCTCGCTCGGGTTGCCGGTATTTGTAAAACCCAACAATCTGAGTCAGGGAGCCTGGGTCACCAAAGTTTATGATATGCCGTCGATGGCGGCGATCTGCAACCATATTTTTTCCCGCACGGATGTGTTATTGGTGGAACAAGTGTGTCAGGGGCGGGACTACCGGGTGGTGGTGCTGGGTGGAACCGTGATCTCGGCATACGAGCGATTTCCGCTGGCCGTTTATGGCGATGGCGTGCGGACAATCCAGCAACTGCTGGTCGCGGCGCAACAGAGTCTGACTCATCGCGGGCGCCCCGGCAGCCAGATTAACCCGCACGACCCGCGTATCGATATCAAACTGGCCGATATGGGCCTGAGCCGCAAGACCATTCTGCCTGCGGGGCAGAAAACCTTTCTTCTTGATAACGCCAATCTCTCCACTGGCGGAACCTCGGTGGATTTTACCGATACCATCCATCAAAGCTTCGCCGAGTTGGCAATAACGGCCACGGCGTCATTGGGGCTGCGTATCGCCGGCGTGGATATTATCTGTCGTGATTTATGTACGGATGCCGCTACACAGCCCTGGAATATTATCGAAATCAATTCTGCGCCGGGATTAAACAATTACGCAGCGCTAGGACCGGAGCAACGAGAGCGCGTGAAAGCCCTTTACCGGCAAATCCTGCTGCTGATTCAACAGGAAAACACCATCACACAGCATTAATTGAGCGGATAAAAACGCCGCCACTCGGCAACCGGAAAAAGCCCGTCATCCATGACGCGGCCCGATTGAAAAGGTGTTCAGTTTACAGGGTGTTCTGCTTAAATGGCGCTTCGCAATTATTCGGAGCACGTCAGACCTGAATAATTGCAGAGCGTGCCTAATATTCCTTTCGTCCCAGCCAGCACTCTTTCAAAATACTGCCGCGTACGCCCATATCCAGCAACGGACGTGGCGGGATATAACTGGGTCGACCCAACGCCTGCATATCAGCGATCAGCGGGTTATCGACGCCGGTCGCCAGATCCGCCAGCGTGCTGCCTGCGACGGTCTGCTTAGAGATACCGGCGCCGTTGCACCCCACGGCGGCATACAAATTATCGCTATATTTTCCCCAGCCCGGCGCCCCGTTACGGGTGACGCTGATCATGCCGGACCAGGTATGGGCGACCGACACCTCGGCCAGTTGCGGGAAGCGGGACAGAAAAATCGCCTGATGCTGCCGCGTAATCTCCGCAGTGTGGCGCGCCGTGACAGTGTAACTCGGCACATAAGCCACATGCTGGCGAATCAGGAAACGACGATCGCGGGTGTAACGCAGCGTAGCGCCCGCGATGGCATTAGCCGGCGTCATACCCCACTCGCCAATCTGGCCGATCCGCTGTTGCTGTTCCGCCGTCAGCGGTTCAGTGAGCGTGGCAAACGTCGATAACCCCACCACCTGACGAGAGAACATCGGCAGTTGCCGGGCGCAGCCGTTGGTCGCCACCATCAGATGCCGGGCTCGCACCTCGCCGTAAGGCGTGCGCACCCGCACCGTTTTGCCGGGTTGGATCTCCAGCGCCGGCGAGCGCTCATACAGCGTCACGTTGTCGGGCAGGCTATCCGCCAGCCCCCGCACCAGCGCCGCCGGGTTGAGCAACACGCAATTCGGCGTATGGATCGCCGCATGGTAGTAGGACGTACCCAGCTTGCGGGCCAGCGCATCGCCCTGCACTAACTGGTACGGCTCCGACAGCGCCTGCAATTCGTGGGCGTACTGCTCCAGCAATCCATTCAGTTCAGGTCGAACAATGCAATGATACTTGCCGTGGCGGTTCCAGTCGCAATCAATGCCATAACGGGCGATCAGCGTTTCCAGTTGCGCCAGCCCAGCGTGCAGCAGGCGGCGATAGTTGGCGGCTTTTTCCAGCTCCGCGGTGGAGCTGCCGATATTGTGCGGCAGGTCGATAGCGAAGCCGGAATTCCGCGCGGACGCGCTGTCGTCAATGTCGACGGCATCCAGCACCACCACCTGCTCATGCGGGCGGTTCTCCGCTATCCGGCGGGCAAACGCCAGCCCGGCGTAACCCGCGCCAATCACCAGCCAATCGGCGGTGATCGAACGGCGCAACGCCGGTCGGCTTTCACGCGGCGACAATATCGCCGACCAGCCATTGGTGTTGTCATCCAGTGGTAATGCATTGATGTTCAAAATGTTCTCCCTGATCTGATGCTTATATTTATGTGCCGCATTTTACCCGGCGGATCGGGCGATGCACAGGCCGCCGTTTCTTCCGACAGTTCGGTGTTCCACGGCAATTCAGTCCCACATTCATACGACACTGGACGGCAGATAAAAAAATGCCCGCAGAATCGCGGGCATTAACAGGATGAGCGGTATTACGATCCCTGTTGCGTCGTTTCCGTCTGTTCGCCACCAAACCCACGCAGCCCGACCACGTGCACATGTTCGTGGTTCTGGAACACTTTCCGCACCAGTTTGTAAGTGGTGCCTTTTTCCGGGCTGATGTTCTCCGGCGCCGCGATAATCAGCTGCATTTCCAGCCGTTCGCACAGTTCGAACAAGGTGGCGATGGACTTGGCGTCCAAACGCGCCGCTTCGTCGAGGAACAGCAAACGGCACGGCGAAATATCCTTGCCGCGCAGGCGACGGGACTCTTCTTCCCAGCTCTGCACCACCATCACCAGAATCGACATCCCGGTACCGATAGCTTCACCGGTGGACAGCGCCCCGCTCTCGGCCCGCAGCCAGCCGTCGGCGCCGCGGTTGACTTCCACTTCCATCTCCAGATAGTTGCGGTAATCCAGCAGTTCTTCGCCGATGGTCTGCGGCGTGCGCTGCCCCATATCGATTTCCGGGTTCAGGCGCTGATACAGCTTCGCCAGCGCTTCGGAGAAGGTCAGGCGGGTGCTGTTGAACAGGTCCTGATGCAGTTCCTGCTGCTCGGACAGCACATTAAGCAGCGTGGTGTGAGTTTCGCGTACGTTGACATTCAGCCGCACGCTCTTCACCTGACCGAACGCTACCGCCTGTAGCCCCTGATTAAGCATACGGATACGGTTCTGCTCGCGCTGAATGGTCTTGCGGATAATGTTCGCCACGCTGCGTGAACTGATCGCCAGCGTCTTCTCGCGGGCAGTCAGCTCTTCGGTCAGCCGGTTCAGCTCAATCTCCATCTGTTCGATGGCTTCCACCGGGTCATCGGTACGGATGATGTCCTGACGGATACGCTCGCGCAGATGCTGGTACACCGCAATGTAGAACTGCACTTTGCGTTCCGGCCGTTTCGGATCTTCCGACATACGCAGCACATCGCGCAGATGTTCGTTGTCCGCCACCGCCTGACGCAACGCCCCCAGCGCCTTATCCGACATAGAGCGCAGTTCGTCGCCGCTCATGTACGCCAATTCACGGCGATGCAGACGGCGCTCGACGCCATTGTCTTTCACCAGCCGCATCACCGCGCACCAGCCCGCCTTGGCGGTCACCACCTGCTCGCGCATGACGTGGTAATCGCGCTCCAGCTTGCGCAGTTTCTTCTGCAGGCCGTCCATTTCCGCTTCACAGAAGGTGATCTGTTTCTCCAGTTGATTACGGCGGGAACGGTTGGCGCTCAGGGCGGCGTGCAGTTCATCGCGACGCGTACGAGCGCGTGCTTCGGCGTCCGCATCGGCGCGCACGCCGATGTCCGACAGTTCCTGCGTCAGTTCCTTCAGCATGTCGCGTTTGGCGTCGGAAGAGCTCTTCAGCGACGCCTGCAACTGGCTGTACTGCGTCAGTTGCGCCTGCTGCTGGCGCAGTTGTTCGCGGGCGCGGGTACGTTCCTGCTCCGCCTGCTCCAGCCGCTGACGCAGTTTATCGTTGAGATCGGCGTTGGCGTTGAGCATGCCCGCCGAATCGGTGTAACTGAAATGGGCGCGGCGTTGTACCACCTCAGTCAGGGCGAACGCCTGCTGTTTGGCGGCACGCTGCGCCGCCTGCGCCTGCGCGTAATCTTCGCGCATCTGCTCATGCTGTTGCGGGTCGTTCTGCAACACCGCCGCCAGCGGTTCCAGTTTCACCAGCGACGCACCGTGCTGCTGCATGAAACGGGCGGCCTCTTCGGCTTCGTCCAGCTCTTCGCGCAGTTCTTCCACCCGATCCGCCAGCGCGTCGTCGCACAACAGGCTGATACGCGGAATCAGGCGGTTCAGCATGCCGGCCTGCTCTTTGGCTTGTTCATACTGCTGACGCTGCTGCTGGTTTTCGCTATCGAAATTGCTGATGGCGCGCTCCAGCTCGCCGCGTCGGGTGCTGATCTGGCGAATTTCCGCTTCCGGATCCGATTCGAATACCACCGCCAGGTGGCTACCGATAAAGCGGCTGAACGCCTGATGCAAACGCTGAATCTTCTGCACGTCAAACGACAGCGTGGCGTACTGCTCGGCCAGTTGCTCGCGCTCTTCACGCAAGCTCTCCAGCCGCTGCTCGCGGGCGGCGCGGCCGAACAGCGGCACTTCCGGGAAGCGCGAGTAGCGCCACTGGCGCTCGGCGATTTTCACCACCACCGCTTTTTCCAGCTCTTCCACCTCGAACACGCTGTCGTCGAACGACTGCGGATCCCCCTCGATCAGGTAGAGATCTTCCGGGCAATCGTCCAGACCGGCCAGTTGCTCGCGCACCAGCGACAGATCCGCCACCACGATGGCGTGGCGCGACGGACCGTATAACGCGGAGAAATACGGCGCGTCATCCAACGTGACGTCGTCATAGATTTCGGATAGCAGCACCCCGCCAAACCGTTCCGCCAGCGCGTTAAGGCGCGGATCTTCGGAACCGCCCGGCTGGCTCAGGCGCTCAATCTGCGCATCCACCTGCTGCTTGCGTACCGCCACGCGGTCGCGCTCCACCGTGGTTTCACGTTCGCGCTCCAGCAGTTGCTGCATGAATTCGGTGACCTGCTGACTGTCGGCAAAGTTTTCGCCGCTCTGTTCGCCAAGCTGGGTCAGGGCTTCCTGCGCCGCCAGCCATACCGGCGCGCGGGCGGTCAGCTGCGCGATACGCTGCTGGATCTGCTCCAGTTCCTGACGCAGCGCCAGGCGATGCTCGCCGGCTTCCGACACGCGGACGGACAGGTCTTCGATACGGGCTTCCAGCTCCTGCTGCAGGCTGTCGAGATCTTCCGGCTGGTAATCCTGACCGCTGCGCTTGACGAACTCCTGCAACAGACGCTCGGCGTCCTGCTGCTCGCGCCGGCGTTGTTCCAGTTCCGACAACCGCATACGCAGCGGCTGCACCTGCTCGGCCAGATAGCGCTGAGAAGAGCTGTCGCGCAGCACATCGCGGGCCACGTCCCAGGCTTCGCTGCGGCTGATGGCGCCGGCGATGCGGCACACCAGTTGGTATGCTTGTTCGAACTGGCTGTTGGCGGCGTCCGCCACGCTCAGTTTCTGCTCCAGCATCAACAGCAGTTCGGTGGCTTCCTGCTCTTTAGCCTGGAAACTGTCGAGCCATTCATCGGCATTGTCCGGCGTCAGTTCCGGCACCTGACACAAGCTGCGGGCGCGCTCCAGCGCCTGCTGCGCCTGATTGTACTGAATGGCGCGCGTCTGCTGCACATCCAGCGCCTGCTGGTAGTCGGCCAGTTGGCTTTTCAGTTCATCCACTTCCTGCTCGGCGGCGTCGGCGCGGGCTTCGCTCTCTTCCAACTGATCGCGCGCCTCTTCCACCACCTCGTTTTGCTCTTCCAGCCGGTAGCTCAGTTCTTCCAGATCGGCGTTGTAACGTTCGATCTTCTCCTGCTGACGCATCGCGGTTTGCACCAGATTGAGGTGATCGCTGGCGGCCTGATAATCGGTTTCCAGATCGCTTTCAGCGCCGCTCTGCTCTTGCAGTTCCCGCGCCATTTCCACATGACGGGTCTGCTCGGTGATCAACTGCTTGCGGCTGGCGAACAATTCGCGACGCAGCGCCAGCGAGCCGTCCAGATGGATGCGCCGTTCATTGGCGTGGCGCATGTAATCCGCCGCCACGTAAGAGGTGGCTTCGGAAATCAGGTGCTTGAACAGGTCACGGTCCGACTGGGTGACGCGAATCGCCTCCAGCGTCATGCGGTTTTCGCGCAGCGCGGCCTCCATGTCCTGGAAAGCTTTACGCACCCCGCTGTTTTCCGGCAGCAGGTAGTCGCGCAGCGACCGGGTGATGGCGCTGGAAATCCCGCCGTACAACGAGGCTTCGATCAGGCGATAGAACTTGCTGCGATCCGATGCCGAACGCAGGCGCCGCGGCACGACGCCGAGATCAAACATCAGCGAATGGTAATCGGTAATGGAGTTGAACTGCTTGAACTGGACGCTTTCGTACTCGTCGAGCCGGTCTTTCACTTCCTGCAGCGACAACACCCGCGCCTGACGATCGCCCACCGTCTGGGTGAGGATCTGCGTCGGCGAGACGGCGACCGGCAGCCCCTGAATGGTAAAGGGTTTGATGTCGACCTTGCGGTCGCGCCCGGCGACCTGCTGCAGCCGGACCCCGACCAGCACGCGCTGATGGCGCGAATTGACCACATCCAGCACCGAGTAACACACGCCGGCGCGCAGCTTGCCGTGCAGCCCCTTGTCGCGGGAGCCGCTGGTGGCGCCCGCTTCCGTGGTATTACGGAAGTGCAGCAGCGTCAGGTCCGGGATCAGCGCGGTGATAAACGCCGCCATGGTAGTGGATTTCCCGGCGCCGTTGCCCCCGGACAGGGTGGTCACCAGTTCGTCCAGATCAAAGGTGCGGGCAAAGAAACCGTTCCAGTTAACCAGCGTCAGTGAGCGAAATTTACCGCGTTCAATCATTCCTGTTCATCCTCAGCACGTTGGTCATCACTGGAAGCGTTATCGCCGGCGCCGTCGCCATCATCGCTATCGTCCAGCGACAGGCTGCCATCAACCGGCATGGCTTCGCCGTCGCGAATCATCCGCAGTTGTGCTTCGCGCGGATCGTCGCCGCTGCGCACATCGGCGCCGAAGCGGAACACCGCCTCGGTAATGCGGAATTTGCTGCTGTCGGTCCCCATGAAATAAATCATGCCGAGACGGCGTAGACGGTTGAGCGAGGTGCGGACTTTCTCCTGCAGTTTCTGCCGGTCGAGGTCCGACCCGGTGGAACGCTGGTTCACCAGCTTCAACAGTTTGTTTTCGTCCGCCAGGCTCAGCAGCTCCTCGTACAGCTCCTGCTGGCTGAAAATCCCCTCGTGCGCCAGCCGTTCCGGGCTGAGGTAGAGGTAGCAAAGGATCTTGCCCACCATCATGTCCAGCTCGGACAGCACCGAGCGCGGGATCAGCGTGGTGGAGCGCGGCCGCAGGTAGAAAAAGCCTTCCGGCGCGCGAATCAGCTCCACGTTGTAACGGCCGTAGAATTGTTCCAGCTCATCCTGAAAATCCATCAGGAAAACGTGATTCTCCAGCTCCTCCACGCCAATGTGGCGCCCGGCGCGCAACTGGCTGTCCAGCGCCGGAAACAATGTGTTGGAGAGCGCGGTCATCAGCCGCGCAGAAACGTGTTGATCAATATTTATCGATGACATGGGCCTGCACCTTGGCTCCGTAATCATTGATTGCCTGCCACAGCGCAGGCAATCCAGTGAAATCAGCTTCGGCCACGCCCAGGCGAACCGCCTGGTCGACCACGATTCGGGCAACGTCGAAATGCTGCGAGCGCGGATACTGCGTCAGGTACTCCCGCACTACGTCGCCCAGATTAAGCGGTATTTGTTGCTGTTTGTATTTTTGCAGCGCCTGCTCGATCATCGCGGCGATCTGCTCGCGGATTTCGCTAAAGGCTTCATACTCCAGATCCGGCGGCAATTCGCCGGTGACTTCCTCGGAACGCAGCGCCAGCTCTTCATCGCGCATATCCAGCAGACGATCGGCATTGGCGTAGGTCAGCGCCCACGGCGCCTCGAAATAGCTCTGTACCGACTGGCGCAAACGCTGGGAAAACACGCGATTTTTATCCATGTCGATGGCAGTACGGATGAATTTATGTACGTGACGGTCATAGCCGATCCACAGGTCGATGCTCTGCTGACCCCAGCTAATGATGCGATCGAGTTTGCCCTGCAGGTCGAAGACCAGATTGTCGACAAACGACAGCGCCGCCTGACCGAGCGTGGCGTCCTGAATACGCAGCAGGCTGGTCTGTAGCTTGTCGCCCGCCGCTTCCAGCGTATCCTGCAATTCCCGCAGGGTATCGGAAGTCTCGGTCAACAGCTTTTCACAGCTGGAAATCGCAGCGCGCCAGTCCTGATTGAGCAGCCCGGCGATATTCTCTTTCACCCCTTGTTGCTGCTCATCCATCACCCGCTGCGACAGGTCGATGCTGTCGAAAATCTCCGCCACCGAATACTTGAGCGGCGCGAAAACATTGCGATGCCAGTGGAACTCGTCGCCGCCCTCTTCCGCCGCTTCCGCCGCTCGTCCCAGCTCCTGCGCCACGATCGACAACTGCATCGACAGGCGCAGTGCGGAAAACTCGCGCTGACGAATGTAATAGTCGGTGATGCCGATACCCAGCGGCGTCAGGCGATAAATAGCGTTGCCGTCCGCCAGTTCGCTGGTAAAACGGTTGATCAACCGCTGACGCACCAGATCGTTGATCGCATTATTGGCGCGCACCGGAATGGTTTCATTGGTCTGCTCAAAACCCTTGCTGACGTGACGGAAGGCGTCCACCAGTTCCCCTTCGCTCATTTCGCCGTCCATGCGCTCGCCGTTCAGGGTGGCGATAGCCAGCAAAAACGCCAGACGCTCGGTGGGCAGCGTAATGGCGAAGTCATTTTTTCTCGCCCAGGCAACCAGTTCGGGTACGGTCTGGGAAAAATCACTCATAATGCATCCTTCATAGGGGGCTTGTGCGCCATGACATGCTTGTGTGCCATAACATGCTTGTGTGCCATAACATGGATGTAGCGCCCCAGGCTGACAAAGGGTTCCTGCCGGCAGTAACGCTGTTCCAGCGCCAGCAGCAGATCAAAATCGTCAATCTGTTGTTGCTTGTTCTGTAGGTAGTCATGAAACACCCGTATGCCGGTCTTACCGTTCAGCTGTAGCCCCAGTTCGGCGAGCCACTGATAGACCTGCGGCGGGTCAAGCGGGTGATCCGGCGACAGCGAACGGCGTTTGCGCTTGGGCATGCCGGCGTCCACATAGCCGAAATTGCCCAGCACCATGTTGCGCATCACCAACGCCTGATGGTTGTAAAACATCAGCGACAGCGCGCCGCCCGGCGCCAGACAGTCGGTCAACGCACGCAACGCCTGCTGCGGCTCCGCCACCCACTCCAGCACGGCGTGAAACAGCACCAGATCCACCGGCTGCGACAAATGCGCGCCGACATCCTGCGCGGCGCACCGCACGAAGCGCATATTATCAGCCACCCCCGCTTCCTGCGCCGCCTCACGGGCGCGCGCAATCATCTCATCGGACAGGTCGCACAACAACACCTGATGCCCCAACGCGGCCAGACGACGGGACATCGGCCCTTCGCCGCCGCCTGCATCCAGAATACGCAGCGGTTGCGACGGCAGGCGCGTCAACAAGATTTCCAGATCCTGCCACAATACCGCCTGACGCAGCCGCCCTTTGGTGGTGCCATAAATGTTTCGGGCAAATTTGTCAGCGATATCGTTAAAATTACGATCCTGCATTCCACGGTTCCGCATGATGGGTGACTGCACTACCTAAACAACTGGTTTTTCTCTGAACCTGACATTCTGTCACAGGCTGGCCTAGAATAAATGGTCTGAACGCCTATTTTCGCCCGTATGGCGTTTTTTCATTCAAAAGGGACGCTATTTTATGCTGTTTGCCGTCAAAAAATACATCGGTAGTCTGTTGCTTCCGCTACCGCTGCTGATGCTGGTGATGGGGCTTGCCCTCGCCCTGCTGTGGTTTTCCCGTTGGCAGAAAACCGCCCGGATCCTGCTGACCGGAGGCTGGCTGGCGTTGCTGTTGCTGAGTCTGCAACCGGTGGCCGATCGGCTGCTGTTGCCGCTGGAGTCCCGCTATCCGACCTGGACGCCGGATTTCCCCACGGCGAATTACATCGTGGTGCTGGGCGGCGGTTACACCTTCAACCCGGACTGGCCCCCCAGCGCCAACCTGATCAACAACAGTCTGGCGCGCGTCACCGAAGGCATCAGGCTATGGCGCGCCAACCCTGGCTCCAAGCTGATCTTCACCGGCGCAGCCGCGCAGGGCAATCCGGTTACCAGCGCCAGCACTTCCGCCCGCGTCGCCGAAAGCCTGGGCGTCCCGGCGCAGGATATCCTGTTGGTGGATCAGGCGCGCGACACCGAAGAAGAGGCGGCCGGAACCGAAGCGCTGGTCGGCAAACAGCCGTTCCTGTTGGTGACGTCCGCCAATCATCTGCCTCGCGCCATCCACTTTTTCCAGGCGCGCGGGCTGCACCCGATCCCGGCGCCGGCCAACCAGTTGGCCATCACTTCGCCGCTTAATCCTTGGGAACGGGTATTTCCGTCCGCACTTTATCTGTCGCACAGCGAGCGCGCCTGGTATGAAGGATTGGGTCTGATCTGGCAACAAATGAAAGGCGTTACTCCGCCGCCGGAATCCTGATACCTGTACGCGGGTGATCAAGGATCGCCCGCGTCGCCGATTATTCCAGCCAGGGCAGTAATTCGCGGGTCGCGGTATCGAACAACGGGCGGTCCAACTGGCCGGTGTGGATGTAGCGGGAAACCGCGGCCCACAGGATGTACAGCCAGCGGCGGCAGACGAAGGATTCGGCCAGCGGCGCCTGCTTCAGGTAGTGGTAAAACAGTTGTTCCGGCATGCCCGACTCTTCGCATAAACGGAACAGGTCGTACTCACGCGGCGCCCACAGCATCATGCCGGGATTGATCATCGCCAGCAGTTGATCGCTGCGCGGATCTTTCAGCATGCTGCGCAGGGCCAGGTTGCCGTGCACCAATACGCAATTGTCATCGAAATCCTCAAACAGCGCGGGCAGACTCTGCCGGGATCGGTACAGCACGGCGCGATCCTGCTGCGTCAGCTGCGCGGCGTTGACATTCATCAGCGTAGCCCACAGTACCTCCAGCCGCTGGCGATACCAGTTCGGCCAGCTGTTGTCCTGCGTGCTGTCCACCGTGCCGACGCAGCCGTGGCTGTCGATACGATGCCACGCCAGCATGCTCTCGGCGATCTGGTCCATCAACAGCGTCCAACGCTGAGGCGAGCGGGACGGCGCTTCCACCGACACGCCGCGTAAGCGCTCGATAAGCAGCAGCTCTTTGTAAGGGGCCTGATGGGTCATCACCATCCCGTAGACCGTCGGCAGCCTGACTTCGCCCTCTCGGGCCAGCATGGTCAGCTTATAGGCTTCCTGTCCGGCGATCCCCTGACAGATATAACTTTTCGCCAGCAGCGGCATGGCGTTGCCCGCATGGTCATACAAGGCATACAGGTGCGCATAGGGTTGTTCACTGATGCGTTCAAGACGGCTGAGCGACTCGCCCAGCACCGTACTCAACTCGGCTTTTAACAGTTCCATAGGCGATAAGATCTCGCTGTTACAGGCACGCTCTTGCACTTATCATGCGAGCAGCACACAACAATTTCCCCAATACAGATCAAAGAAAACGGGATATGTAGCGACGCATGTCGGTTAACGAAAGGCGGAATTAAGCATAGACAGCGCGTCCACGCTGCAATTGCCGTCGTCATCGGCAAAAAAATGCCCGCCGAAGCGGGCATCTGTTACGTCATCGAGCGACTTCTCCGATGAACACCGCGGATAGCAGCATTTTCGCCGCTTATTTCAGCTCAAACGCGCCCAGATCCGGTGCAGCGCCTTTATAGGCGATCTTGACATCGCCGCCTTTGTCGATCATCCAGCTGTCTGACGCCAGACGCAGGTGCTTCAGCACCGGCAGACTACCGTCAGCCTGACGCGCCGCATCCCAGCCGGTGGTGGACACGCTCTGGAATTCAGAATCGGAAATCACGTTGCTGAAGTTCCAGGAGTTGTAACGCATGTTGGCGCCATCGGTATAAGCCAGCGATTGCGAACGTGCGGCATAAGAGATGTTGTTACGCAGCGTGCCCAACGCGATGGCGTTACCGCTCGCATCGATGCCCCGCATGCTGTAATTGACGGTATTTTTGAACGACGTATTGTTGAAGAAATCATTCGCCACCGGGTGATGGTTAGCATAGAAACCCGCGGCTTTATTCAGGAACGCCACCGAGTTCCGCACGATGTGTTTCGGCGCATTGCTCACGTACTGAGCGCCGTAACCCCCGGCTTTGAAACCGTTGCCGTTACCAGCGGGCAGCGACGTGGTAGTACCCGGCAGGTAGCCGTGCGACCAGGCCCAGGAGTTCTCAATCGTTACCGATGAGTAGGCGTTGATCAGGTCAAAGCCGTCATCCGAGTTGGCCCAGGCGCGGCAGCCGCTGAAAATGTTGCCCGGCATATTGGCGGCAATGTGCGCGCCGAAACCATCGCCACTCTGGCCGGCGCCATTGGAGGTCAGCGGGTCATAGTTGTGATGAGAATCGGTGTTGAGTACGGTATTGTTGGCTCCGTTCTTTAAAAACAGCCCAGTCCCCATGATGTGGTGAATATTGAGTTGTTCGAAACGGTTGTTGCTGCCGTTAATCCACACCCCCCAGGATTCGTGGTTCTTGTTGTTATTTTGCGGCACCCCTTTGATTTCCAACCCTTTGAGGGTAACCCAGCTGGCTACTACGTTAAATCCTTTAACGCGGCAATCATCTTTCATCTGGCTGAAATCAAACACCGGCGTTTCGCCGGTATAAGCCACATATTCGATACGGTTACCCGAAGTACCACTCTTATTCAGGGTAATGGCGTTCACGATATCCGTCTGGCTGGCGCAGCTGTTAATTCCGGCGGTGAAGGTGTAGGTTCCGCCGCGGACCCACAGGCGGTCGCCGGGAGAGAGGGTCTGCTGCGCGCGGGCAAAAGACTTCCAGGGTGCGCTTTTGCTGCCGCTGGCTGAATCACTGCCATTCGGCGCCAGATAATATTCGGCGGCCAGACTTTGTGCTGCCGTCCCGGCTAATACGCATCCAATTATTGCGGGTAAAAATTTTTTATTCACTTTCATTGTGTCACTCCATCCTTAAGTAAAACAAAACCCAGAGCATTTACCGCCATCGGATAAATGCCGACCAATAATAAGTCATGATTAACAATTGTGCACCTGCGGCACAGGTTTTTATTATTCCTGCTAATAAATTTATTAATTAAGCTATACCATTTGTGGCATAACAATAGCGGCGAGTGATTAGCGTATTTCCCGGCTTTAGTGATAGCCGATAATCTGCGGGATAAAAAAAAGCGTATACGCCAACAACGCATACGCTTATCGAAAAGATTCGCGGAGAGTCGGAATCAGGCTGCCGACATCACCGCTCTGACACGCGCCAGATCTTCAGGCGTGTCCACCCCGACGCTCGGCACTTCTTTGGCGACGGCCACATGGATTTTCTCGCCGTACCAGAGCACGCGCAGTTGCTCCAGCATTTCGATTTTCTCCAACTGGCTGGGCGCCCAACCGACATAGCGGCGAATAAATCCGGCACGGTAGGCATAAATACCAATATGGCGCAGGAAATGATCGCCAATAGCATCACGGGATTCGGCAAAACGGTCCCGCTCCCACGGAATGGTGGCGCGCGAGAAGTAAAGCGCATACCCTTCGGCATCCGTCACCACTTTTACCGCGTTCGGATTGAACGCTTCTTCACACGTGGTAATCGGCACCGCCAGCGTAGCCATACCTGCACGACTGCCGGCCAGATTGTCCGCTACCTGACGGATGATCACCGGTGGAATCAGCGGTTCATCGCCCTGCACGTTGACGATAATTTCATCATCGGCAAAACCGTAACGGTCGATAACCTCGGCCAGTCGTTCGGTGCCGGAGTTATGATCCGGGCTGGTCAGGCAAACTTCACCTCCCGCCAGTTCAATGGCGCGGGCGACATCCACGTGATCGGTTGCCACAACTACACGGCTGGCGCCAGACTCGCGGGCGCGTTCCATCACGTGTACCACCATCGGCTTGCCATGAATATCCGCCAGCGGCTTGCCCGGCAACCGGGTGGAGGCATAGCGGGCGGGAATAATTGCAGTAAACGTCATTGTGCGATCTCATCCGGCGCCAGCGTACGGGCTTCATTTTCCAGCAGGACAGGAATGCCGTCCCGCACCGGGTAAGCCAGCCCTTCGATTTTGCAAATCAGTTCCTGCTTTTCTTTGTCAAAAATCAGCCGCCCGTTACACACTGGACAAGCCACGATTTCAAGCAAACGATGATCCATGCTTCCTCCATCAAGAAGCGATTATCAAAAATATAGCCGGTCACCCGGTTTCCGTCTGGCGCGACACGCAATGCGTATCAATCAGGCGCGTCAGACGCTGTAACAGTAATGCCGATTCTGGCGCTGACAATACAGCGTCAACCGGCAGATACCACCAGTTGGCGCGAGCAAAGGCGCGGCATTTCACCGCATCCTTTTCCGTCATGATCAGGGGCTGCCGGTCATTGTCGGTCAGCGCCTGTAACTCTTCCGGTTGCCAGTGCTGATGGTCGGCAAACGCCACTTCACGCACCAGCGTGCTTCCCAGCGCTTTCAGCGTAGCAAAGAAGCGCGGTGGATGACCGATCCCCGCCATGGCGACCAGCGGAGGCAATGTTGATACCGGGCGGCGTTCTCCGGTCAGCAGATTAACCGCGTCCCCTGCCGTGAGCTGCATGGCGATTTCACCGCTTTTCGCCTCGCCGCCATTCACAATGACAGCGTCAACCGAACTCAGGCGCGAGGCTCGTTCCCGCATCGGCCCGGCTGGCAGCCACCAGCCATTGCCAAAGCGGCGCACGCCATCCACCACCACCAGTTCCATATCCCGCGCCAGCGCGTAATGCTGCAGGCCATCATCGGTCACGATTACGTCCAGCGGCTGATGAGCCAGCAATGCGGCTACCGCGTCACACCGTTTGGGCGCCACGGCGACCGGCGCGCCGGTGCGCTGATAAATCAGCACCGGCTCATCGCCGGCCTGGGCGGAGGTCACCTCATCGGTGACCCGCAGCGGATAGCGCTCCGTCTTACCACCATAACCACGCGATACCACCCCAACGCGATATCCCTGCTGTTGCAACTGCTCTACCAGCCAAATCACCACCGGTGTTTTGCCGTTGCCGCCGGCGGTCAGGTTACCCACCACGACCACCGGCACTGGTGCTCGCCACACCCTGCGCCAGCCGTAACGGTAACTCAGCCGGATAAGATGACTGATCAGGCCATAAAGCAACGACAGCGGCAGCAACAGCCGGTACAGCGGGGAGCGCCCCGACCAGATGCGTTCAATCATGCGCCAAACTGCAGTTTGTGCAGTTGGGCATACGCCCCGTTTCGGGCCAGCAACTCACCGTGCTGACCGCGTTCGATGATCTGCCCGTCTTCCACCACCAGAATTTCGTCCGCCTTCTCAATGGTGGACAACCGGTGGGCGATCACCAATGCGGTGCGGTTTTTCTGCAATTCGTCCAGCGCCGCCTGAATGGCGCGCTCCGACTCGGTATCCAGCGCCGAGGTGGCCTCATCCAGCACCAGAATCGGGCAATCGCGCAACAGGGCGCGGGCAATCGCGATACGCTGACGCTGGCCGCCGGACAGCAGCACGCCGTTTTCGCCGATCACCGTATCCAGGCCCTGCTCCAGCTTGCCGATGAAATCCATCGCATGCGCCATTTTGGCGGCGCGCTCAATATCCTCACGGCTATAGCGGTCACCGCAGGCATAAGCGATATTATTGGCAATCGTATCATTGAACAGGTGGACGTTCTGGGACACCAACGCAACCTGGCTACGCAATGACGGCAATGTGTAATCGCGCAGGTCGTGCCCATCCAGCAAAATCTCACCGGACTGAATATCGTAAAACCGGGTGATGAGGTTGGCGATAGTCGATTTACCTGAACCGGAACGCCCTACCAGCGCCACCGTTTTCCCCGGCGGAATATGCAGGCTGATATTTTTCAGCGCCAGCGTTTCTTTGCCCGGATAAGCGAAGTTGACGCCACGGAACTCGATGTCGCCCTTAGCATGCTCCAGTACACGTGTGCCGGTATCTTTTTCCTGCTCCATATCCAGAATGGTGAACAGGGTCTGGCAGGCCGCCATACCGCGCTGGAACTGGGCGTTGACGTTGGTGAGCGACTTAAGCGGGCGCATCAGGGTAAACATGGAAGAGAACACCACCGTGATGGTGCCGGCGGTCAGGGTTGCCATTACCGCCGGGAAACTGGCGGCGTACAGTACAAATGCCAGCGCCAGCGAGGCAATAAGCTGGACTACCGGATCAGAAATGGAGGATGCCGATACCATCTTCATGCCTTGTTGGCGCATGCGATTGCTGACCGCGTCGAAACGCTCCACTTCCACGGTTTGTCCGCCGAAAATCAGCACTTCTTTGTGCCCTTTCAACATTTGCTCGGCGCTGGTCGTCACCTGCCCCATGGTGTTCTGCATGTTTTTGCTGATGCTGCGAAAACGTTTGGACACCACGCGCATACTGTAGGAAACAATCGGCGCGATCAGCACCAGAATCAGCGACAACTGCCAGCTGTACCAGAACATCAGCACGAACAGGCCAATGATGGAGGCCCCTTCCCGCACCACGGTCACCAGCGCGTTTGACGAAGAGGCAGCCACCTGCTCGGAATCATAGGTAATACGTGACAACAACGTACCGGTAGACTGCTGATCGAAGAAGGAAACCGGCATCCCCATGATGTGGCTGAACAGACGACGACGCATGTTCATCACCACTTTGCCCGATACCCAGGCCACACAATAACTGGAAATATAGCTGGAGATACCGCGCATAATCATCAGTCCGATGATAGCCAGCGGCATCCACACCAGCACGCTGCGGTCGGCCTTACCGAATCCGTCATCCAGCAGCGGCTTAAGCAGGGACAGCATCAGCGTATCGCCAGCGGCGTTAACCACCAGCGCCACCGCCGCGACCGCAAGCCCGGCCTTATAAGGGGTGATCATCGGCCATAGGCGACGAAACGTCTGCCACGTGGAGAGATCTTTATCATTAATCATGCAATAAACCTGAGCCTTTGATAAATAGCCGTCTATTATTACTCATTATCCCGGTAAGCGCCAAACCACTGATGGTACCAGCGAGGGGATATTTCACCCCGGTAGCGCAACATTTCGATGCCTTCGTCGAAAAAACGCACACTCAGCTGTCCGTCGCTGGCGGTATCGCGCCAGCGATCTCCCCCCTGACGGTAACGACGCACCACGCCGACAGCCGGTAAACGCCACGGATTGTATCGGGAGTTGGACGACAACGCCTGCCCCGCCCCCACCGCCCGTAAAAATGGCGGCGATGATGACGTGGTACTGCCATGATGCGGCACCTGCAGAATATCCGCCGCCAGCATTTCGCGTTGCGTACGCAGCAGTATGGCTTCATCTTCACGCTCCAGATCGCCCGTCAGCAGAACCCGATAGCGTCCATCGTCCACCCGCAC
The DNA here is from genome assembly GCF_003049805.1 of Dickeya sp. Secpp 1600. NCBI lineage: Bacteria > Pseudomonadati > Pseudomonadota > Gammaproteobacteria > Enterobacterales > Pectobacteriaceae > Dickeya > Dickeya sp. Secpp 1600. The sequence goes on along the minus strand of NZ_CP023484.1, from coordinate 2,277,987 downwards.
CACGCAGGAGTCGTGATTACCGGCTTCGCGCACCCGCAACGGCGGCCAGATAACGCTGAACGTCAACCCTTGCCAGCGCCATCGTTCGCCTTGTATGCAAGGTCGGTGCCCCGACTCAAGCAACGGGCTGTATACCGGGACATGCGGAAACGCGCGCTGTAATGTCTCCAGTCCGCCGCGGTGATCCAGATGGCTGTGACTGAGGATGATGCCCTCCAGCAGCAATCCCCGCCATTTAAGATAAGGCAGGATTTCACGATCGGCCATGTTGCCGCCGTCCCAGCCGGGACCGGTATCATACAGCCAGGCTTTGCCCTGTCGTTCAATCACCACCGCCAATCCGTGACCGACATCCAGCATGTCAACCCGCCACGACGGCGCGGGCGATTTGGGGCGCAGCAGCATCACCAGTACCAGCGCCAGTAGGCTAAAGGGATAAGTTCGCCACCAGGCGAAACGCCAGACGATCACCGCCAGCCATCCCGCCATACTGTAAGGCACCGCACTTTCGCCCAGCGACAACCAGCCCGGCGGCATAGCCTGCAACGGCAGGAAAACCAGCGCCAGTGAACGATCGGCCAGCCACCACAGGCCTTGCGCCGCCACCGGGATGACCATCAGCGGCAACGCCAGCAGAATCAATGGCGTTGTAATAAACGATACCAACGGCACCGCCCACAGATTGGCCGGCAACGAACTCAGGCTGACGCCGTGAAACAGCAACACTTGCAGCGGCATCAGCAACAGTGTGATTCCCGTCTGCAAATGCAATCCGCGTAGCCATACCCAACGTTTGGGCCGTTGCAGATGCGGCGGTAGCGGCGCCCACTGGTACCAGAAAATCAGCGCTGCGACCGCCAGCGCGGAGAGCCAGAAACTGTCCGACAACACGCTCAGTGGGTCACTGACCAGAATCAACGCCACACACCATAGCCATACTTGCCACGATGAAACCGATACGCCGCGTATCCTTAGCCACGACCAGCATGATAACGCCAGCGCAGCTCTTACCGCCGGCGGGTTTCCTCCGGCCAGCCAGACGTATCCCCAGGCGCAGCACAACCCACACCACAACGGCGCGCGATGTTCTACCCAATGAACCGGCAACAGATATTGCACCGCACGCACCACGCCCCAGCCAGACAATGCCGCCAGCACGATATGTAGCCCCGATATCGCCATCAGGTGCATGATTCCGGTTTGCCGAAGCACGTCGAGGATGTCATCCTCCACCAGTGTCATCTCACCGATCGCCAACGCCAGTATGATCGATCGCCACGGCAATGACCGCGTTTGCCGTTCCGCCTGTTCAACCAGACGCTGGCGCAAACCGCATTCTGGCGTCAGCACCGAGGCAGAGAGTATCCGTCCGGTCAATGGCTGCGCCTTAGCCAGCGCCCAACGCTGACGGTCAAAACCGCCCTCGTTCAACCGGCTGTGCACCGGACGTAACCGCAACCGGACTTCCCACTGCTGCCCGCCGCACCAGTCCGCCATCTGCGGCTGTGCATCCAGCCGCGCATAGAGCGGCGGGAACACCCAACGCCCGTTGATCTCCCACAACCGCACCACGACCTGCCCGGCATCCGCCTGCGCAAATCGGACGCTACTGACGCCAACCCTTGCCGTCACCGGTCGCAGGGTAAACTGATCCACCTGATTCAGTATCGCACGGCCACTGTAGAGGCTCCAAATCACCCCAAGCACCACCAGGCCGACCGGATAAAAGCGCGTCTTAAGCAGCCACAGCGCAGGCAGCCCCCACATCAGAGAACGTCTATCCGGCAAATCCGGCAATATCAGCAACAACAACGGGCCCGCTATCAACGTCGCCGCCAGTTGGTTCAATGAAATTCTGATGGTTTGTCCCTTACCATTTATCGCCGAATTTCCGGCGGTCATCCTGCTGGGACGCAGTGTGCCAACCCATGAACGTTAGCGAAAGCAACGCATGACAACCCCGGAATCGGCTACGCAAACAACCGCAACGGTTGCAATCCATTGCAACAACAATGCGAAGCGGCATGAGCGCGACAACAGCCCGCCGACTCTCGCCTTGACAAGCAGAAGTGGTTCATTGAATGGTATGCCGCAGGCCACGTCTGGCGGTTATGGTAATCGTGGCGCAAACAGGGATATGCCACGGACTATTGGCGAAAAACAAAAAGGAACATGGGACATGATGGATAAAAACAGGATTTTCATCATCAGCGTATTGGCGTTGTCAGCCTGCGCGATGACGCCGCGCAACGAGCCGACCGATAGCGCCTTCCAGCATGTGGCGCGCGCCGCCAACGAATGCACCACTGATTTACTGGCGCAGGTAAGGCACCTCGACGGGAAATACCGGGTAATGACGCGGTATTACATCAAAAACCAGACTATCGACACCACCGGCGGCAAGGTCATCGACACAAAAGTGAGGGAGATCCCCGCCATCAACGCAGACGCGCTGGATAAAGGCGAGACAGGCAACGCATGGCGCAACTGCATGATGCAGAGAAACGCGCTGGCGCCGGAAATCGTGATGAGTCAGTCATAGTCGGGCTGCCTGAATAGTCACACCGCCCCAAAAAGCATCAGGGCCGGAAGCCGGCCCTGAACGTCAGTGAAATTATTTCGCCTCCACCGGCGGTTTGATTTCACCCATTTCCTTGATTTTACGGGACAGCTCGCGGCGCTCTTTCGACAGTTCCGCGTTTTTGATGATGTATTCATCCACGCGGTCCTCATAGTCGCTACGCATGTTGGCGATAATGTTCTGGATATCTTCAATCGACATACCCGGTTTGATGTACTCGCTCAGGTTATCCAGCAGCAGCACACGTTTCTGGTTATCGCGGATTTTCTTTTCATTATCCGCAATTTCACGCTGCAGCTTGTTCTTGCGACGGAACATACGCACGAATTCCAGTACATCCTGGAAACATGGCTTAGTGTTACCCTTCTCCATTTTTCTACCCTTACTTAACGATCAAAATTCGTTATGCGGAGACCGCGTTACTCCAGGCTGTATCCCGTAATAATGCGCATCCTCCTCCGCCCTGATAACAATCGTTGCTTTGATAACACTGTGTGAGCGATACCAGCGACGCGCATCATTGCGGAACATAGACTAACCATACAGGTTAGCCACTATCGTCGACAAGGTGGTTTTCCCATATCGCCGATGCAATCGTTGTCTTTATGTGCACCCTATCACTCCCGCGTTCTGATTGCACCTGACTCGATTCAACACCGCAGGGCGGCACACATGTCGGCTTCTGTCAGACAGCAGGATGGTTTACCATGACGGCTTTGTGTTGTCCGTCACCGTTTTTACTGAAAGAACGATGATTTGCCCTTAAACTGGCGGGCCGTTCCGCATGGCGCTTACGCTGGGCAAAACCGACGGTGACAAACACGCTTCGCGGCGGTATGACTGGTTTACCAGCGCTTGCCGTCGCTAGGCTGAACAGAGAGAAACCGTGCAAAATCAACACACCGAACCCACTTTTTTCATTCATGACTATGAGACCTTTGGTAAACATCCGGCCAAAGATCGCCCGGCGCAGTTCGCCGGCATCCGTACCGATTTGAATTTTAACGTGATTGGCGAGCCGGTAGTGATCTACTGCCAGCCAACCGACGATTATCTGCCCGACCCGGAAGCGGTGATGATTACCGGCATCACGCCACAGGTGGCGCAAAGCCGTGGGATACGCGAAGCGGAGTTCGCCCGCCATATCCATGAGGCGTTCAGCGAGCCGGGCACCTGCATCATGGGGTACAACAACATTCGGTTTGATGACGAAGTCAGCCGGAATCTGTTTTATCGCAACTTCTACGACCCGTATGCCTACAGTTGGCAAAAAGGCAACTCTCGCTGGGATTTACTGGACATGCTGCGGGCGTGCTATGCCTTGCGTCCAGGTGGCATTATCTGGCCTGAAAACGACGACGGTTTTCCCAGCTTCAGGCTGGAACACCTGACGCACGCCAATGGCGTCGAACACACTCAGGCGCACGACGCCATGTCGGATGTGTATGCCACCATCGCCATGGCGCGCCTGCTCAAACAGTCGCAGCCGAAACTGTTCGACTATCTCTACGCGTTGCGTAACAAAAACAAGGTCAGCGCGTTAATCGATATTCCGCAAATGAAACCGCTGGTACACGTTTCCGGCATGTTTGGCGCCGCGCGCGGTAATACTAGCTGGATTGTGCCGCTGGCCTGGCATCCGGATAACCGCAATGCAGTCATCGTCTGCGATCTGGCGGGCGATATTCAGCCATTGCTGGAGCTGAATGCGGATGAACTGCGCACCCGGCTTTATACCCGTCGTGCGCTGCTGGCGGAAGATGAATCGCCGGTGCCGATCAAACTGGTGCATATCAATAAATGCCCGGTTCTGGCGCCGGCCAGCACGTTGCGTCCGGAAGACGCAGAGCGGCTGGGCATTGACCGTCAGCACTGCCTGAACAATCTGCAACTGCTGCGTCAGCATGGCAGCGTACGGGAGAAAGTGGTGGCGCTATTTGCCGATGCCCCGCCGTTTGAAGCGTCGACGGATGTGGACCTGCAACTGTACGATGGCTTTTTCAGCGACGCCGATCGGGCTGCGATGGACATCATTCGTAAAACCGATTCCCAGCACCTTCCGGCCCTGAACCTTCAGTTTGCCGATCGCCGGGTGGAGGAATTGTTGTTCCGCTACCGGGCGCGCAATTTCCCCGGCACGCTTGATGAGCAGGAGCAGCAGCGCTGGCTGGCGCATCGTCGCGAGGTCTTTACCCCGGAGCGGTTACAGTCTTATTCGGATGTGCTGGAGAGTTTGTATCAGCAGTACGCGGATGACGAGAAAAAAACCGCGCTACTAAAAGCACTGGTTGCCTATGCCCAACGGCTGGTCGCCTGAAATGTGGCAACATCACACCGGGACAAGCATCATGCGCTTACTGCCGCGGTTACACCGGATTGCCCGTTGTTGCAGCTCTGGCATCGTCTTTTTTGCTGCTTTGTCGGCCATCATGTTACCGACGGCCAGTGCCGCGCCGTTTATTCAGCCCGCGTCCGCTCAGGTCCAGTTAGTCTCACCGTCCCAGCAGGTTGCAGAAAAGTCTTTTGCTATCACGCCCAGGGAATTGGTCACACGCATTAATGACAACCTGTTCCGCCTGCACTGCACTTTCAGGTTCACGATGGGCAACGATCCGCTTAGTAGCGAAGCCTCTTCCGGCACTTACTCACACATCAAACTCACCAGTGAAGTTTCTCAAGCCACCGGGAGAATCACTGTGCTGAAACTGATAGTGGCTGGCGATGGGACGCAGCAGTCTGGCATCGATAATCTTGCCGCGGTTGTCGCTGCCTATGGCGCATTGCTGGACGAAAAAGATGAAATCACGACCATATCGCCGACCGTCAAGCAACTTCTGAACGCGAAAACGTCGCCCGCTATGCTGGTGCTAGACCATATCCGTTTTATTCGCGTATGGCAGGGTGGCACCAATTTGTTCGCCGCCGCTCCGCTATAAGCGCAGCATACAGATAAACGACACACATCCGGCGTATAAAAAAACAGGCTCCCGCGGGAGCCTGTCATCGTCAGTCAGCACATTACGCCAGATCTTCGTTGTACTGCGGTACCGGCTGTCTGAAACTGCGCGTCACGAACGTCAGATAGAGCAGACCAATCGCTGCCCATACCAGCCCCAGCGTCATTGAGGTACTTTCCAGATTCAGCCACAGCGCGCCGACGGTCAACGCGCCCATGACCGGCAGAATCAGGTAGTTCACGGTGTCTTTCAGCGTCTTGTTGCGGCGTTCACGGATATAGAACTGAGAAATCACCGACAGGTTGACGAAGGTGAAAGCCACCAGCGCCCCGAAGTTGATCAACGCCGTCGCGGTAACCAGATCGAACGAGATGGCAGACAGCGCGATAACGCCGACCAGCAGTACGTTCAGCGCCGGCGTCCGCCAACGCGGATGTACATAACCGAAGAAGCGTTCCGGGAATACGCCGTCACGCCCCATCACATACATCAGACGGGACACGCCGGCATGCGCCGCCATACCGGACGCCAGTACGGTGACGCAGGAGAAAATCAGAATGCCGAACTGGAAGGCCTTACCCGCCACGTACAGCATGATTTCAGGCTGAGAGGCATCCGGATGTTGAAAACGTGAAATATCCGGGAAGTACAGTTGCAGGAAATAGGACACTACCACGAAAATTACGCCGCCGAGCAACGCCGTCAGAAAAATGGCTTTCGGAATCACACGGCCTGCATCTTTGGTCTCTTCAGACAGCGAACTGATGCCGTCAAAACCAAGGAACGAAAAGCACAGGATCGTCGCGCCTGTGATCATCGGCACCACATGGGCGTTATCGGACCAGAACGGACGGCTGCTGGTCAGCGTACCCGCGCCCTCGCCATGCGCCACACCATAAATCACCATACCGGTGATGGCCACCATCACGGCAACCTGCAGCACGACGATCAGGCTATTGAAGTTGGCGACGGTTTTGATGCCGCGCAGGTTGGACAGCGTCATGAAGCCCACCAGCAACACCACAAAAATCCACGACGGAATGCTGGGGATCAGGGTTTCAAAATAGATTTTCGCCAGCAGGATGTTGATCATCGGCATGAACAGATAATCCAGCAACGACGACCATCCCACCATGAAGCCGACAGTCGGACTAATCGCTTTCTGGGCATAGGTATAGGCCGACCCGGCGGACGGGAAACGACGAACCAGTTTGCCGTAGCTGAGTGCGGTAAACAGAATGGCAATCAGCGCAAACGCGTATGCGGTGGCGACGTGACCATCGGTCAGACCGGAAACGATACCGAAGGTATCAAACAGCGTCATCGGCTGCATGTAGGCCAGGCCCATCATCACGACGGGAACCAGGGTCAGAGTTTTACGCAGTTGTACGCGCGGCGTGGAAACAGTGGAATCAGTCATGACGCAGACCTCCTTTACCGACAGCGGCCTTATCGGCGCCACTCACCATCCATGATCCCGCTATGAATGACGAAGACGCCGTGCGGCGGTGTTTCAGGTATCCAGAACGTCTGGAAGCGAACGGACGAGCGGTGTCGCCGTAGCCGAGGTGAGCAGCCGATACGCCGCCCGATGTCAGGCACGCCAGCATGGCGCCCTTGTCGCTGCGCTTGCAGCACCAGCCGGCGGGCACCGGCTCCAAAACAACTGATTGCCCCATTATGTCTCTCTATTAACTCTACGCAGCCCGTAGCATGCGTTTTACCGATATCTGTCCGGTGCCATCAACAGCGCCGGCCTCTTAATGAAATACAAAAAAATAACCGACGCGATAGGTATGCGTCGGTTTTTCAGGGCGCGTATTTTGCCCCAGTCGGCAATCAGAGACAAGACCTGTGAAGCCAATCGTGTACGACTTGCGCGGTCAATTCTGTCGCCGGCACGAATCAAACGGCTCAGCGAAGCCGTTTGCGTTTTTCGTTTTGATCCAGTTCAAGTTCGGTTATCACCTGCTGTAATCCCCGTTCTTGCGCGGCATTTAGCGTCGAAAACTTGAAGCTCAGACGCTCGATCTGCTTCACCTCGCCTTTACTGTCAACGACTTTGGTGGTGGCATGATTGACAAAATGCAAGTCCAGACAGAATTGCCCGTAGCTGGCGAGATCCACATCAATGTTTTTCAGGAGCATGCCCGGTTCAAACAATTCAGCCATCGCTTTGTCGTCGGTGTACATAGACAGACCGCCCAGCGACAAATCCTTCAGGCTAAATTCGAAATGGGTGTTATCCGGCAGCTCTCCCCGACAGCTCATGGGCGGCCAGGCAGGTGAATTGATGCGGAAAAAATTACGGCGCTGGATATAGTACAGCACGTCGGGAACCGCCGCGCAGAAGGCGGGAAAACCGTCATGTTCGACCGTTCTGATGATCGTGGAACGAAATTCAACCTTGGCGCCAGCCGTTTCTGCCGCAAACTCCAGTTCACCCGCAAACAACGCCCGACTGTTTTCACGCTCTAGCGCGCCGAGGTCAAACAGAAACTCCTCTTCGTCTGAATCAACCTCAAGGATCTTGCTGATGAACTGACCGTGCGTGTGATACACCATTACTGTGGCGTCTTGCTTTTGCAGTCCGCGTAATGTGGCGCAAATAGCCATTTTATTGCGCCTGGCGTACTGCTCTTTCATATTGTTATCCACTACATCCATCCCCACCGTCAATTGAATGGTTAATGCGTCATTCAGTGTCCCAGAACCCCCAGGATACAGCATGGCACTAGTATCGACATTCATGCCATCAACTTTAGGGTTTTATCTGTTCATTCGCTTATGCACTGTACGCATGGAACATGCCGGCACACAGTAACGCCCCGCAGCGCGAGGCGAAAACTCATGAAAAGAATGGGGGGACTGCTTGCCAATAATAGACGAGGTTCAGACGCGGGGATAGTGAGAAAGCAGCCAGGTTAGCGCCAGCAGATCGGCGCTGCCGCCAGGGCTGATGTTACGTTCGACCAGCGCCTGATTCATCTCCTGCAGCCCCTGTCGGGTCACACCGCCGGACAGCAATGCCCGCGCATGCGACTGTACGAACGCCAGCCCTTCCATTCCGCCACGGGAGACTACGTTGGTATCCGGATTGTGGGCCATTAATACCACCAGCGTCTGCAGCAAGGCCGATTCGTCGTCCTGCCCCTGGGCGCGAGCGCGCAGATAAGCGGGCAGCGCATGCTGACGAACGGTAGCAAAACCGCTGGCGGCTTCTCCCCGCGCACCGGTCAAGCCGTGACGCCGGAACAGATGTTCTCCAGCCGTCGCGGTGTGCTGGCTGTTCTCCAGTTCATTACGCACCAAATCGGCGCTCATCCGCGCGGCGCACTGGCACAGGCTGTCCTGCGTCAGTTGTAGCCGACGGCCCGCCAGCCAACCGGCTGCGCTGCACAGTAATCCAAAGGCGAAAATGCCGCCTTTGTGCGTATTCACGCCGCCCGTCGCAGCCAGCATCGCCTGTTCGGCGGCGATGCCGATAGGCCGCGCCTGCGGCAGGAGCTGGGTTATCGGCAACGCGCTATGCGCCATGCCTGCTTCGGTAAAACGTGAAAACCAGGGAGCCAGCGCGGCGATACTGGCCTGAAACAGCGGCACATCCATATCGCGATGAGCGCCGTTGTTATCCCGATCCACCAGACCGGGTTTTGGCGTCAGCATCACCTCAATGGTCAGGGCGTCAGCCACCTGCTGGTGAATAGTAGGTAGTGCCACCAGCGCGCCGGTGGCATCAGGAAATAGCGTTGTCAGTAACGGAGAGGAAACACTCGACTCAGTGTGCGTTAAACCAGGCATGGAGGATACCCTCGATTTTTTCAATCACGTCCGGTAACGCATGGCGGCGCGAACGCGCGCAGGCATGCGCCGATTCATCACAGAGTATACATCGACGACGATCATGCGCCAGTAACGTTCGGCTGATCGACCCTTCCTGCGGACAAAATACGTCAAAATCCCACAGCCGCCCCAACGGGTGCTGATCTTCCAGTGCAATGGCCGCCGCCTTAACGCTCAACGCATCCTTGGTGATGACCCAGAATGCCTCTGCGCCGGTATCCAGCCAGTGCAACTGTTGCTCCAGCGCTTCCCAGCCGCGCGCCAGGCACAAGTCATTGAACGCCGCGACCGCTTCCGTCATCGCCCGGCGATATAGCGGCGAATCTTTAACCGGACCCGGCGTCACCAGCGTCAGCGACACCAGCGTAGACTGGTGCCGCGCCAGCAATTGCTGCTGGCGGGCACAGCGGCGTTCCTTCGCCGCTAGCAGGCTTTCCAGTGAGACGGCGATCGTTGAGTCTATCGCAGCATCGCTCACTCGTTGTCCTCTTTAACCTGACGTACCACGTCAATCACGCTGCCGTCACGGTAGCGAATCACCCCGACGATGCGATCGTGGAATTCAATGGCTTTAGGTTCGCCCACCAGTTGAATCGCACGCTGGTACAGTTCTTCAATCGACATCACGCTCAGACCGGCGTTGATCAGGCGTTCCGCTACATCCGGACGCGCCGGGTTAACGGCGATGCCGTGGTCGGTCACCAACACGTCGATGGCGCTGCCCGGCGTCACGCAGGTCGTTACCTGACGGACTACCGTCGGAATACGGCTGCGAATCAACGGCGCGACCACGATAGTCAGGTTAGCCGCCGTCGCCACGTCGCAATGGCCGCCGGACGCGCCGCGCATGACACCGTCGGAACCGGTGATCACGTTGACGTTAAACTGGGTATCGATTTCCAGCGCGCTCAGGATCACCACGTCCAACTGGTCGCAACAGGCGGCCTTGGAGCTGGGGTTGGCGTAGACATTGGTGGAGATTTCTACATGGTTGGGGTTCTTCGCCAGCGATGCCGCGGCGTTGGCGTCAAAGCACTGGGTGTCCAGCAGCTTTTCAATCAGTCCTTTTTCATGCAGGTCGACAATGCTGCCGGTGATGCCGCCGAGTGCGAAACTCGCCACCACGCCCTGCTTCTGCATGCGATCTTCCAGAAAACGGGTACAGGCGGTAGAAGCCGCGCCGGAACCGGTCTGGATCGAAAAGCCCGGTTTGAAATAGCCGGAGTGTTCGATCACGTCTGCCGCGCTGCGGGCAATCAGCAGTTCACGCGGGTTGCTGGTGACGCGAGCCGCGCCTACGCTGATTTTCGCCGGGTCGCCGACTTCTTCCACCGGCACCACAAAGTCCACCTGATCCTGCACCAGACTGGCCGGCATGTTAGGGAACGGCACCAGACTTTCGGTCAGCAGCACTACTTTACCGGCGTACTGCGCATCGACCATCGCGTAGCCGAGCGAGCCGCAGCGGGATTTACCCGACGTGCCGTTGGCGTTGCCGAATTCGTCGCTGCTCGGCACCCCGAGGAATGCGACGTCAATCTTCAGCTCGCCGCTCTGCAGCAGATGCACGCGGCCGCCGTGAGAGTGAATCTGTACCGGCTCTTTCATCAGGCCGTGAGAGATGGCGTCCGCCAGCTTGCCGCGCATGCCGGAGGTGTAAATACGGGTAATCACGCCATTGCGGATATGCTCGATCAGCGGCGCATTGCAGGTCATCAACGAACTGGAAGCCAGCGTCAGGTTTTTAAAACCCAGACGGGCCAAGGTGTCCACCACATGGTTAATCACCTTGTCCCCTTCACGGAACGCGTGGTGGAACGAAATCGTCATGCCGTCCTGCAACCCGCTTTTGCGAATGGCTTCTTCCAGATCGGCGCACAGCTTGCGCTGGTGTTTTTCGGTGACGTCATTCAGCCAGGGGGTACTGTGGTTGGCATTGACGAACGGTTGCAGATGGCTTTTTTCTGGATATTGCTTCTGCAGTGCTTCAATAAAGTTACTCATGATCCAATCCTGTCATTGCGAGGCCCGCCAGCGCGATATCACGCCGCCAGCTGGCCAGTGCGGAAACTATTACAAACCAGACTCCATCCGGTTACCCGGCCTGCGTTTATTTGCGCACGCCGGAGGCCAGCGCACGCTCCACCACCCGGCGGGCGTGGTCGATAATCGGGCCGTCGATCATTTTTCCGTTCAGCGAAATTACCCCCAACCCGGCGCGTTCGCCGTCTTCCGCCGCCTTGATGACCAGATGAGCGTAATCCACCTCATCCTGAGTCGGCGCGTAGGCGTTGTGCAGCAGTTCAATCTGGCGCGGGTTGATCAGCGATTTGCCGTTGAAGCCCAGTTTGCGGATCAGTTCCACTTCTTTCAGGAACCCTTCTTCGTCGTTGACGTTGGAGTACACCACGTCAAAGGCGTCGATACCGGCAGCGCGAGCGGCATGCAGCACCGCGCAGCGGGCATAGAACAACTCGGTGCCGTCGCCGCGTTCGGTTTGCATATCCATCACATAGTCGAACGCCGCCAGCGCGATGCCGATCATGCGCTCGGAGGAGCGGGCGATAGACACGGCATTGATCACCCCGACCGCGGACTCGATCGCCGCCATGATGCGGGTCGAACCGACTTCACGACCGCACTCTTTTTCGATGCGCGCCAGATGGTGTTCCAGCTCGGCGACATCGTCGGTAGAGTCGGTTTTCGGCAAACGGATGACATCCGCGCCGCCTCGCACAGACGCTTCCAGATCCTTAAGACCGAACGGAGTATTGAGCTGATTGATACGCACCACGGTTTCGATGCCCTGATACATCGGGTGCTGCAACGCATGGTGAACCAGCAGGCGCGCGGTATCTTTCTCACGCAGGGAAACGGCGTCCTCCAGGTCAAACATGATGGAGTCCGGTTTGTAGATGAAAGCGTTGGACAACATGGCGGCATTCGCGCCCGGCAGGAACAGCATACTACGGCGCAGTTTTTTCGGCTGAGTGGTGCTCATCACAGTTTCTCCCAGTCAATCTGATCAACATCGGCGGCACGCAGCACGGCGCTCTGCACCCGGGCACGAATTACGCAATCCAGCGCGCCCTTGTCTTCAACCACGATGGTGCCGGACTCTACGCCCAGCGTGCTCAGGGTGTCGTTCACCACCTGCTTGATCTGTGCGCCAAACTGTTTGATGACTTCACTGTTTATCACCACGGTCAACTGGCCTTCCGCCGGCGCCACCTTGACCAGCAAGTCGCTGGATTCAAAGGTGCCCGCCAGGGCCTCCTTGATAATTTTCATGTTGTTTACCTGCTTAATACATTAAAAACACGTTACGCACAGGCGAGTTCGCCATAGCGTTGTAAATGCGCAAACGTAGTCGCCGGGACGATCTCGCGGATATGTTCAAACTGACGCAGCTTCAGTAACCGGCGCACTTCAGAGGCGGAAATCGCCAGGCCGGAGTGTTCGCGAGTGCGTTCAATTTCCACCACTTCCAGCGCCGGCGCGGCAACCTGCCCGGCCTGCTCCAGCCAGTGGTGCATATCCTGGTTATAACGGTGCGTTACCGGGCAGAAGGGTTCCGTGCCGACAAAGCGCCGGGTAATACCGAGCGCCGGTGCGATGTACTGGCGAAAGATGATCAGATCCAGCGCCGCATGGGCCTGAGTAATCAGTTGCTCTTCTTTCAGGAAATAGCCCGGAAACGTGGCTTTGGAGATCATGTATTCCGACCCGGCGTGAACCGTCAGATTCGGGATGTGCGCCACCCCCTGACGTACCATGTCCAGCCGTTCGGTGAACGGGAAAAAGGACACATCTTCCCGCACCACGAAAATATGCAGCCAGTCACAGGCGCGGGCGGCTTGCTCCGCCAGATAACAATGCCCCAGCGTGAACGGGTTGGCGTTCATCACGATGGCGCCGATATCCCGACCCGGTTTGACCTGTGTCGCCAGGGACTGGCAATACTGTTTGATGCCGATAGGCGTATTTTCCATCAGCACGGCCTTGTCTTCATAACAGGCCAGCGGGTAGAAACCGCAACCGCGGAAAACCGTGATATTGCAGGGGCGGGTGTAGAGAAACAGATGGAACTGGCCACGTTCGGCGGCGAACTGCACCACCTCGTTCACCACTTTCACCCCCAGGTTGAGGTCACGATAGCCGGGATCCACCGCCACACACTTGATGGTATTCGCGCACAACCCGGCACAGGCAACCAGTTGGCCGTTATGCCTGCCCACCACAAAAAACTCGATATCCTTGTCCATGCCCAACTGGCACATCCCGAGAAACTGACTGACTTCAGCCACTTCACGGGGTTGGACGCGAACATCCAGCGTGGAAAAAGTAAAACTCTCATCGGCGTACATAACGGTTATCCTGCTTTTTGCTGTACCACATAACTCGTGGGGTCGACGCCTCCGGCGAACCGGAGGCGATGCCTGTCAGTGCCCCACAGCGGCGGGTGCCGCTCGCGGGGTTTTCACCGGCTGAGCGACTTCACCAATGGTGTTGCGCAGGTGACCCACGTTTTCAATTTCCACTTCAATGCTGTCGCCCGGTTTCATGAACAGCGGCGGAGTACGTTTCTTACCGACGCCGCCAGGCGAACCGGTAATAATCACGTCACCGGCGCTCAGCGCGGTGAAGGTACTGATGTACTCAATCAGATCCGCCACTTTGTGAATCATGCTGGCGGTATTATCGTCCTGTACCATGCGGCCGTTCAGGTAGGTACGGATGGCCAGCGCGTGCGGATCCGGAATTTCGTCACGGGTAGTGAGGTAAGGCCCGAACGCACCGGTTTTCTGCCAGTTCTTACCGGCGGTAAACCAGCTGTGCTGCCAGTCGCGGGCGGAACCGTCCATATAGCAGCTGTAACCGGCGACAAACGACAGCGCTTCGTCGCGGCTGATGTTCTGACCATCTTTACCGATGATGACCGCCAGTTCGCCTTCATAGTCGAACTCGCTGGAGTAGTGCGGCTTGAGCACCTGGGTGCCGTGGCCGGTCTGCGAGTCGGCGAAACGCACAAACAGCGTCGGCGCCGGGTTCTGTTCGTTGAACTCTTTACGTTTGTCGGCATAGTTCATGCCGACGCACAGGATTTTGGACGGCGCCACAATCACCGGCAGGAAGGTCACGTCTGCCACGGCGACGTCCGGAGTCTCGCTCTGGAAAGCCGCAGCTTCCTGGAGCGCATCGCCAGCCAGCAACGCTTTCAGGTCCGAATAACGGTCGCCGAGCCGGCTTCCCAAATCAATCAGGCCCGCAGGCGTGTGGATCCCGTAGCTGTTTTTGCCGTGATGGCGGTAACTTGCAAGTTTCATAATCTTTCCTGTTTAAATAAGGCCGCTTGCTATCGCGGCGTTATTTGTTTTTGTCATACAACCGTCACACCAGGAACTTGCCAAGAACCAGCAAGGCCACGGAGACGTTGATTGCCCCACCAATACGGGTAGCAATCTGAGCGAATGGCATCAGCACCATACGGTTGCCAGCGGTGAGAATAGCCACGTCGCCGGTACCGCCCTGCCCGCTCTGGCAGCAGGAGATGATGGCAACATCAATCGGATGCATACCGATTTTCTTGCCGACGAAGAAACCGGTGGTAACCAGCGCTACCACGGTGGAAACAATCACCAGCAGGTTGGTAATGGTGAACGCGTGCACCAGCTCTTCCCACGGCGTGATCGCCACACCAACGGCGAACAGAATCGGATAGGTCACAGACGTCTGGAAGAATTTGTAAACCACCTGGGAGCCTTCCAGCAGACGCGGAGACGCACCATTGAGCAGTTTCACGATCACCGCGGCGAATAGCATGCCTACCGGGGCCGGCAGACCAATCAGCTTGTAGCCCAGCATACCGATCATGTACAGCAGGATAGCCAGCAGAGCGCCCGCAGCCAGATTGGCCGGGTCCATTTTGCCGCTCAGCGTGCTGGTGAGTGTGGCCGGAGCCTGTTCGGTGCCGTTTGCCTTGTTCGGCATCAGGTCGCCTTCACCGGTCAGGTGCGGATAACGTTTACCCAGTTGATTCAGTACACCGGCAAGAACGATAGCGGTCAGGCTGCCCAGCATGACGATTGGCAGGATACGGCCCAGCGCGACGCCCTGTTCCATGTGCAACAGCGTGGCGTAACCGATAGAAAGCGGAATCGCCCCTTCACCCACGCCGCCAGCCATGATCGGCAGCACCAGGAAGAAGAAGATCTGGAACGGGTCCATCCCCAGCATAATGCCGACGCCCATACCGACAATCATGCCCACTATTTCACCGCACAGCATGGGGAAGAAAATACGCAGGAAGCCCTGAATCAGCGTCTGCCGGTTCATGCTCATGATGCTGCCGACGATAATGCAGCAGATATACAGGTACAGAATGTTGGTGGATTTATAGAATTTGGTGGTGGAGTCTACAACTACCTGCGGCAGCAGGCCGTAATACACCAGCGCAGACGGAATAAAGGTGGCGCAGATGGCCGCCGCACCCATTTTGCCGATAAGCGGCAAACGCTTACCGAACTCACCACAGGCAAAACCGAAGAACGCCAGCGTGGCGACCATCACCACGATATCGCTGGGCAGTTTCCCTTCAAGGCAGTCCAGTGCAATCAATAGCCCGGCAAGGATAAACAGCGGCACTGGAATAACACCAATTTTATAGTTATCCAGAACATGCCACCATTTTTCTTTTAATGAAACCTTCCCAGAGGCCTCATCTTTTACAACGATATAAGAATCATCAGTGGTACTCATAACTTTCTCCCCTTGTTATTTTCCCGGGCATAGTAAGAGCTCAACACCAATTATTATGTGACAATCCTCAAATTAAAAAATGAGTTTTAATGGTGCTTATGGTTTTTATGGTTTTTATTAATTTTTGATTATAAATCAATAAAATAAAAGATCATCAAGCGAGGATTATTTTCGTGGTTTTTATGGTTTTTATGAAGCGAATGGCACCTATTCCGTCGATGGAATTATATGTTGAAAAAAAGTAATTAAAATGTCCTCTGTCCGTGACGCTTAATTTACGCTTTATTTAAAAATGCAGAAATAAGAATACTATTTTCACAATTTACGCGGAGCGCTTCACAAGACTATTTTTTATACCCTTTCTTGTACGCCTTTCATGATAAATTAGCCATCTTCGTTTCCGCGCTTTACCGGTGATTAGCACATTATGACTGTCAGGCTACCGTTCCATCTCAAGCTGTTCATCTACCTGATGATCTTTTTTTCTCTGCTGCTTATCACCGCGGGGCTTTACTATTACCGGGCGGTAGACCAGCAACTTTATGATGAACTGGGCAGCCGGGCGCAGATTCAGGCGCGTGAAATCGCGATTATTCCCTCACTGGTTGAGGCGGTAAAACACGGCGACACCGCCACCATCGACGACCTGGTCGACCAAATCAAGGCACGCAGCGACGCCAGCTTTATCGTCATCGGCGATCGCAACGCCACCCACCTTTATCACTCGGAAGAACCCTCGCTGCTCGGCACCGAAATGATCGGCGGCGATAACAAAGAGGTGCTGGAAGGGCAAAGCACCATCACGCTGCGCCGTGGCGCCATCGGTATTTCGCTGCGCAGCAAAGCGCCGATCATGGAAGGCGATCAGGTTATCGGCATTGTCTCGGTGGGGTATCTGAAAAAGCGCATCGACAACCTGACATTCAGTAAAGTCGCCCATGTCGGCCTGGCGATTGTCGCCATGCTGGTCGCCTTGTTCTTTTTCTCCTGGTGGTTTTCCCGTAACCTGAAAAAGCAGATGTTCGGGCTGGAGCCGCTGGAAATCCGGTTGCTGGTCAGGCAGCAAAAGGCGTTGCTGGAGTCCATTTATGAAGGCGTGATCGCCATCGACAAACAGCGCAACATCGCGGTGATCAACCATGCGGCAAAAGATTTGCTTGGTCTGACCATGCCCTCATATCAGTTACGCGGTAAACCGATCGATGATGTCATCGCGCCGGTGCCGTTTTTCTCCAATAAAGACATCTGGGTCAACGATACCCATGATGAGATCTGCCGCTTCAACCAGATTACGGTTATCGCCAGCCGCGTACGCATTATGCTGGAGGACGAACTGCAAGGTTGGGTCATCAGTTTTCGCGACAAGAACGACCTCCACACCCTGAGCATGCAGCTCAGCCAGGTGAAACGCTACGCCAACAGCCTGCGCATTCTGCGGCACGAACAACTGAACTGGACCGCCACGCTGGCCGGGCTGTTGCATTTACGCCGTTATGATGAAGCCGTGCGTTACATTGAGGCGCAGTCTGAAGGGGCGCAGGTAGTGCTGGATTTTATCTCCAGCCGCTTTTGTTCCCCGGCGCTTTGCGGCCTGCTGCTGGGTAAATACGCCAGCGCCCGAGAAAAAGGCATCGAACTGCGTTTTGATCCGCGCTGCCAGCTCAGCGGCATCCCTGCGTCCCTCAGTGAAACAGAGTTGATGTCAATTATTGGGAATTTAATCGATAATGCAGTAGAAGCCACGCTGGCCAGTACCCCGGCTTACCATCCTGTCGAAGTGTATATCCACGATGGTGAGCAGGAACTGGTCATTGAAGTCGCCGATCAAGGTACAGGGATTGACCCCGCCATTGCGGATCGGGTATTTGAAATGGGCGTCACCAGCAAACAGGAAGGCGATCACGGGCTGGGCCTGCATCTGGTTTCCAGCTATGTCAGCCAGGCACAGGGTGTGATCGAGGTTTCTGACAATTCGCCTCACGGCGCTATTTTTTCTATTTTCATTCCAAAAACCACCATATAACCAAAAACAGGGAATACGAGCACCATGCCGATTGCGAGCACCATGCCGACTGAACGAACCATTGAAAACTTCGACGTACTGATCGTTGAAGATGAAAGAAAGCTGGCAAATATCCACGCGGAATTTATCGAAAAGAATTTCGCGCTGCGGGTGGTGGGCACTGCGTCAACCCTGAACGAAGCCAAACGCATGCTGCAACAGTACAAACCCCGTCTGATGCTGCTGGATAACTACCTGCCGGACGGCGAAGGCGTTCAGTTGATCGAAAGCGACCTGATGCGCAGCATCAACTGTTCGGTGATTTTCATCACCGCCGCCAGCGACATGAACACCTGCGCGCAAGCCATTCGGTGCGGCGCCTTTGATTACATCATCAAGCCGGTGTCCTATCCGCGGCTGCGCTCATCGCTGGAGCGCTTTATCCAGTTCGTCAAAACCCAGCATACCTACAAGGTCGTCGATCAGCAGAACGTGGACGTGCTTTACCAGTTGCAGGCGTCTACCGTACCTAACGGGCCGGGCAGCAAAGGCATCGAAGAAAACACCCTTAGTCTGATCAAACAGATCTTTCAGGACGATCCACAAGCCCTGTTCTCCGTGGATGAAGTGGTGGAAAAAACCGGATTAAGCAAAACCACCGCCCGGCGTTATCTGGAGTTCGGGCTTGAAAACCATTTTCTGGATGTAGAAATGCGCTACGGCAAGATTGGCCACCCCCGGCGCCTCTACCGCAAAAAACACCTGGACTGACACGCGCGTTCGAGCGCCCTTTCCTGCCCGCCATACCAGCCTTGCCGGTATGGCGTCCCCCTCACCAGCCGCCTCTTCACGGTATGAAAGCCTCGTGTAACGTCAGAATGCCTGGGTGGATGGTGGTTCGGTAAGCGGCAGAATGGCGCGTTTCCAGCCGGCCGTCGATTTCAGTCAACAGACCTAACGTGCTTAGGCATTTCGCCAGATAAACAGCCTCACGTCACAAAAAACTATCAAGCAGCGCAAGTACAACTAAATCTCTATACTGCAGGCACCGATAACACACTGAACGGACGTCGCAAAAACGTGGCTTATGCACCACCGACGTTCACAGCACCAGACCAATAACAACACTCAGGTAATTTATTTCAAGGAGTACGGCAATGGGGTTCAGCAGCACGATAAAAAATACCAAAATTTCTCACAAACTCTACCTGGGATTCGGCGTAGTGTTATTGCTGGTGGTAATGGCTTCCTCACTCAGCGCGATACGCTTTCGCGACATTCGCGACATCTACGAAAAAACCAATCTGATTTACAACATCAATATTGAAGTCTTCCAGGCCAAAATCAACCGCCTGAAATATTTCTATACTCCGGACGACAGCACGCAAACCGTTTTGACCGGTTTCGTCAAACACGCCGCCGACCTGACCCAAAGCGCCCATACGCTCTCCTGGCACAGCGACGAACTCGGTTACATCAATGATCTGGATAAGATCATGGTGGATTTCCAGAAATCGGTCGCAGATATGTCAGCCGCCACGCAACAGGTGGTCGCACTGAGAAAGCAGATCGCCACGCTGAATGCGCAGGATGCCGTCAAAAGTTTTCGCGACGGCCTGCAAAATCAGCAACTGGACACCGCGTTGTACCAGCGCGTGGATGAATTGGCTTACGCCACCGCGTCGCTGAAGAACCTCTCGTATGAATTGCAGCTTACCGGCACTGACGATGCCGCCAAGGCGTTTAGCAGTCGCTATGTCGAGGTGCAGAAGGCTTATCAGGCTCTGCTGCCGACGCTCTCCGGCGAAACGCAGAAACTGGCGGAAGATCTCTGGAAATACACCGGGCAATACGCCTCGCAGAATCAGGACTATTCCCGTGCCTGGAGCGATCTGAAAAAAGCGGAAAATGCCGTGAAGACCGGCGGGGATAAAAGCAGCGCGGTGATCAAATCTCTGATCACGACGGTGAAAAACCAGAACGATGCGCTGGCGTACGGTTCAGCCAACATTACACTGCTGATCGGGTTGATCGCGGTGATCATCGGTATCCTGATTGCCGTCTATATCATTCGCCAGATCACCCGCCCGGTAATGCATAACCTGATGCTGGCGGAACGCATCGCCAGCGGCGACCTGACCGCCACTATCAACGTCGATCGCCACGATGAACTGGGCAAGCTGACCGCCGCGATGGCCGCCATGAACGACCGTCTGCGTCAGATGATTTCCGATGTCCGCGACAGCGTTGGTCATGTCACCCATTCTGCCGCCGACATTGCTGCCGGCAATAGCGATCTCGCCTCCCGAACCGAACAGCAATCCGCCGCCGTGGTGCAAACCGCCGCCAGCATGGAAGAACTGACGTCAACGGTGAAGAACAACACGGAAAACGCCCGTCATGCCAGCCAGATTGCTTCCGACGCATCCCAAAATGCGCATAAAGGCGGCGAAGTGGTGCAAAACGTGGTGAAAACTATGGATGATATCGCCGCCAGCTCGAGGAAAATCGCCGATATCACCGCGGTCATCAATAGCATCGCTTTCCAGACCAACATTCTGGCGCTGAACGCCGCCGTGGAGGCCGCTCGCGCCGGCGAACAAGGACGTGGTTTTGCCGTGGTGGCCGGCGAGGTGCGCAGCCTCTCCCAGCGTAGCTCTCAGGCCGCCAAAGATATCGCCGCCCTGATTGCCGAATCCGTGGAAAGAACCAATGCCGGCAGTACGCTGGTAGCGGAAGCGGGACAAACCATGGAGAGCATCGTCAACTCGGTATCTCGCGTTAACGATATTATGGGCGACATTTCCTCCGCCTCGGAAGAGCAAAGCCGCGGTATCGAACAGATCTCCCGCGCCATAACCGAACTGGACAGCACCACGCAGCAAAACGCCGCGCTGGTTTCGCAGTCATCCTCTGCCGCCAATGCGCTGGAAGAACAGGCGATGCTGTTGGAAAAACTGGTCGCCACGTTCCGGTTGTCCGAATCCCCGGCGACATCACCGCGCCCTGCTGCGCTAAATAACCCGCGTCGCCCGCTGCAGGCCCTGCCCGCCGCCGGTAAGGCATCGGCGAAACCGGCCGCTAAAAATCATCAGGACGACTGGGCTTCCTTTTGAGCGCACTGACTTGTGGTCGCGCTGACTTGATAGTTCAGACGTTATCCTGACAAACGGCCCGCTTCTGGCGGGCCGTTTCTTTTTGATACACACGAAAACCAGAGATGGCGGACGGATGTTAATGAGGAAACCGCCGCCATCCGGCCTAAAACACCATCGTCATCGGGTCCGGGTGCTGATACTCAAACCCCAGTTCGCTGCAGATCCGTTGCCCGTCAATCAATCGGGCCTGCGCGGGGTCGCCCGGCAGAAACTGTGGCGGCTCCATCCCCATCTGGCGCGCCTGCGCCGGATAGAAATCCTGTTTAGCCGGATGCGCCGGCGCGCACAGATTGTAGAGATGCCCGCCATGCGGACGCTGCAGCAACAGCGTAATCGCGCCGATCACGTCCTCCAGATGGACCAGATTCACGCCGTGACTGCCATCCGGTAGATCGCGCCGTCCGGCAAGAAAGCGCCCCGGATGGCGATTGCTCCCCACCAGCCCGGCCAGCCGCAAAATATCCACCTCGGTATGAGGCAACGCGTGCAGCCACTGCTCCAGCGCCAGTAAGACCTTGCCCGTACCGGTTTCCGGCTGCAACGGACTGTTTTCTTTCACCCGGCCGCTGAGCGGTCCGTAGACCGAAATGGAACTGGTGTACATAATGCGCGGCACCCCCAGCGCCAGCGCGCTGTTTACCACCTGCTGCACCGCCTGCAGATAAGCGCCGCCAGCCCGCTCAAGGCGCCCCGGCGGCAGAGTGATAATCAGCGTGTCCACGTTCAGCAGTATGTCCAGTTCGTCCGGTTCGCACTCCAGCTCCGGCGTCAGGCACAGGCGATAGCACTCCACACCGGACAGCCGCGCCGCCGTCACGCCATCATCGGTGCTCTTGCTGCCCACCACCCGATACCCCCGGCCCTGTAACGCCAACGCCAGCGGCATACCCAGCCAGCCCAGTCCGATTATCGCTACCTTTTTCATCGTCGTTCTCCTGCCCTTCCGGCGTTTCTGTTTCCGGATGCCTATTCCGCGCTTTTCATTATGTACCCTTATCGCCCATCTGGCGGCAATGTGATTTGCACGCACGATAATTTGTACACAATATGATTTGTACACTGTGGGGTAAAAAAATGTTGCGCTACCACATCAACATGGTTTAGGTTAACCAACAGACAACATCACTCTACTTTGACGACAAAGAGACGAATTCATGTTACGCGTTAAATTCAACCACCATCATCACCATCACCCTGACTAGTCTTTCAGGCGATAGGTGCTGGAAGACACTCAGATCTTCCAGTGGCGGTAAACGCGTAAGAAAAGCCCCCGGAAGATCGATTCCGGGGGCTTTTTTTTTTGGCCGGAATTTTTTAAAAAAGCCTGCTTAACAGGCATCACAGACAGGATAAATTGAGGTTCACATGCTGGATAAAACACGTTTACGTATCGCGATGCAGAAATCAGGCCGCCTGAGCGACGACTCCCGGGAACTGCTGGCCCGCTGCGGCATTAAAATCAATCTGCACCAGCAGCGCCTGATCGCGTTTGCCGAAAACATGCCTATCGATATTCTGCGCGTACGCGATGACGATATTCCGGGGCTGGTCATGGATGGCGTGGTGGATTTGGGCATCATCGGCGAAAACGTGCTGGAAGAAGAGTTGCTCAACCGTCGCGCACAGGGCGAAGACCCGCGCTACTTCACGCTGCGCCGTCTGGATTTCGGCGGTTGCCGCCTGTCGCTGGCGATGCCGCTCGACGAGGAATACACCGGTCCGCAATGTCTGCACAACAAACGTATCGCTACCTCCTACCCGCACCTGCTCAAACAGTACCTCGATAAGCAAGGCGTCAATTTCAAATCCTGTCTGCTCAATGGTTCGGTAGAAGTGGCGCCGCGCGCCGGCCTGGCTGACGCCATCTGCGATTTGGTTTCCACCGGCGCGACGCTGGAAGCCAACGGCCTGCGCGAAGTCGAGGTGATTTACCGCTCCAAAGCCTGCCTGATTCAGCGCGACGGCGAGATGCCGGCCGAGAAACAACAGCTGATCGACAAGCTGTTGACCCGTATGCAGGGCGTGATTCAGGCGCGTGAATCCAAGTACATCATGCTGCACGCGCCCAGCGAGCGTCTGGACGAAGTCATCGCGCTGTTGCCGGGCGCCGAACGCCCCACCATTCTGCCGCTGGCCGGTGATCAGAATCGCGTCGCCATGCACATGGTCAGCAGCGAAACCCTGTTTTGGGAAACCATGGAAAAACTGAAAGTGCTGGGCGCCAGCTCTATTCTGGTGTTGCCGATTGAGAAGATGATGGAGTAACGCCATGAGCAACCGCTTCAACACCCTGATTGACTGGCAGACCTGCACCGAAGAGGAGCAGCGCCGGTTGCTGACCCGCCCGGCCATCTCCGCTTCCGATCGCATCAGCGCGATTGTCGGCGAGATTCTGGCCAAGGTGCGTGATGACGGCGATGCCGCGCTGCGTGAATACAGCGCCCGCTTTGACAAGGTGCAGGTCGACAGCCTGCGCGTATCCGCCGAAGCGATTGACGCCGCCGTTGCACGACTGGGCGACGACATCAAACAGGCGATGGCGACCGCCGTTCGTAACATCGAAACCTTCCACAACGCGCAGAAACTGCCGTCGATCAATGTGGAAACCCAACCGGGCGTGCGGTGCCAGCAGGTAACCCGGCCGATCGCCAGCGTCGGTCTGTATATTCCGGGCGGCTCCGCTCCGCTGCTGTCCACGGTATTGATGCTGGCGACTCCGGCGCGCATCGCCGGCTGCCGGCGCGTGATTCTGTGTTCGCCGCCGCCGATCGCCGACGAGATCCTGTATGCGGCAAAACTGTGCGGCGTACAGGAAGTATTCCAACTGGGCGGCGCGCAGGCGATTGCCGCGATGGCGTTCGGCACCGACAGCGTGCCGAAGGTGGACAAGATTTTCGGCCCCGGCAATGCCTATGTGACGGAAGCCAAGCGTCAGGTTAGCCAGTTGCTTGACGGTGCGGCCATCGACATGCCGGCCGGTCCGTCAGAAGTGCTGGTGATTGCCGACAGCGGCGCCACGCCGGATTTTGTTGCCTCCGACCTGCTGTCGCAGGCGGAACACGGCCCGGATTCGCAGGTCATCCTGCTGACGCCGGATGCCGGCATGGCGCAGGCGGTAATCGACGCGGTGGAACGCCAGTTGGCAACGCTGTCCCGCGCGGACATCGCCCGTCAGGCGCTGGCCAGCAGCCGGGTGATCGTAGCGCGCGATCTGGACCAGTGCATCGACATCAGCAATCAATACGGCCCGGAGCACCTGATTATCCAGACCCGTAATGCCGAAACGCTTGTCGAGCGCATCACCAGCGCCGGGTCGGTATTTTTGGGTGACTGGTCACCGGAATCTGCCGGCGACTATGCCTCCGGCACCAACCACGTGCTGCCGACCTACGGCTACACCGCTACCTACTCCAGTCTGGGACTGGCGGATTTCCAGAAACGCATGACGGTACAACAGCTGTCGCCGCAAGGTTTGCTGGGGCTGGCGTCAACCATTGAAATCATGGCGCAAGCCGAACAGCTGACCGCCCACAAAAACGCCGTTACCCTGCGCGTCAACGCCCTCAAGGAGCAAGCATGAGTATTGAGAATCTGGCTCGCGACAACGTCCGCCGCCTGACCCCGTATCAGTCCGCGCGCCGTCTGGGCGGTAATGGCGATGTCTGGTTGAACGCCAACGAATACCCGCAAGCGCCGCAGTACCAACTGACCTTGCAGACGCTGAACCGTTACCCGGAATGCCAGCCCGTGCAGGTGATTGAACGCTATGCCGCCTATGCCGGGGTGAAACCGGAGCAGGTGCTGGCGAGCCGCGGCGCGGACGAAGGCATCGAGCTGCTGATCCGCGCGTTCTGCGAACCGGGCAAAGACGCCATTCTGTTCTGCCCGCCGACCTACGGCATGTACGCCGTCAGCGCCGAAACCTTCGGCGTGGAGCGCCGCGTCGTGCCGTCGACCGTCGACTGGCAACTGGACCTGGCCGCTATCGAAGGCGCGCTGGATAACGTCAAAGTAATTTATGTCTGTTCGCCCAACAATCCGACCGGCAACCTGATCAACCCGGAGGATCTGCGTCGCCTGCTGGAACTGGCGCGCGGGCGGGCCATCGTCGCCATCGACGAAGCCTATATCGAGTTTTGCCCGCAGGCGAGCACGGTCGGCTGGCTGGCGGAATACCCGCATCAGGTGGTGTTGCGCACGCTGTCCAAAGCGTTCGCCCTTGCCGGCCTGCGTTGCGGTTTCACCCTCGCCAGCGCCGAGGTGATTCAACTGCTGCTCAAAGTGATCGCCCCCTACCCGCTGGCGCTGCCGGTGGCGGATATCGCCGCGCAGGCGCTGAGCGAGGCCGGACTGGCTGACATGCGCCGCAATGTGACCGAGGTGAGCGAAAACCGCCGCTGGCTGAGTGAATCGCTGAAAACCCTGCCGAACGTAGAAACGGTATACGCCAGCGAAAGCAACTACCTGCTGGTGCGCTTCGCCGATTCGCCAACCGTCTTCAAAACCTTGTGGGATCAGGGCATTATTTTACGCGATCAGAACAAACAACCGGGGCTGGCGGGTTGTCTGCGCATTACCATCGGCAACCGCTACGAGTGCGAGCGCGTCATCAGCGCATTGCAGGCGTTGTCCGGCAAAACGGCATAATTTGAGGAATCACCGTGGGATTAAAGTATCTTTTCATCGACCGTGACGGCACGCTGATTGCCGAGCCGCCCGAGGACTTTCAGGTAGACCGACTGGATAAGCTGGCGCTGGAGCCGGATGTCATTCCGTCGCTGCTTTCCCTGCAAAAGGCAGGTTTCAAACTGGTGATGATCACCAATCAGGACGGCCTGGGCACCAGCAGTTTCCCGCAGGAGGATTTCGATCCGCCGCACAATCTGATGATGCAGATTTTCACCTCGCAGGGCGTGCGTTTCGAGCGAGTGCTGATTTGCCCGCACTTCCCCGGCGACAACTGCGACTGCCGCAAACCGAAAACCGCGCTGGTGGACGCTTTCCTGAAAGACAACGTGATGGACAGCGCCAACAGCTACGTGATTGGCGACCGCGAAACCGACGTCCAGCTGGCGCAGAACATGGGCATCACCGGCCTGCGTTACCAGCGCGACGACCTTAACTGGCAGGCAATTACCACCCAGTTGACCAAACGCGACCGTCATGCCCACGTCAACCGCGTCACCCGAGAAACCGCCATTGACGTTAACGTCTGGCTGGACCGCGAAGGCGGCAGCAAGATCCATACCGGCGTCGGTTTTTTCGACCACATGCTGGATCAGATTGCCACCCACGGCGGTTTTCGCATGAATATCGACGTAAAAGGCGATCTGTACATCGACGACCACCACACGGTGGAAGACACCGGTCTGGCGCTGGGCGAAGCGCTGAATAGCGCGCTGGGCGACAAACGCGGCATCGGCCGTTTCGGCTTTGTGCTGCCGATGGATGAATGTCTGGCGCGCTGCGCGCTCGATATCTCCGGCCGCCCGCATCTGGAATACAAGGCGGAGTTCAGCTATCAGCGTGTCGGCGATCTCAGCACCGAAATGGTGGAACACTTCTTCCGTTCCCTCTCCTACGCGATGGGTTGCACGCTGCACCTGAAAACCAAGGGCCGCAACGATCATCACCGTGTCGAAAGCCTGTTCAAGGTCTTTGGCCGCGCGCTGCGTCAGGCCATCCGGGTGGAAGGCGACACCTTGCCCAGCTCCAAAGGAGTGCTGTGATGAATGTGGTGATTCTGGATACCGGGTGCGCCAACCTGTCTTCCGTGATGTACGCGGTCAAGCGGCTGGGGTATGACCCGCAGGTCAGCCGCGAACCGGAGGTGGTGCTGCGCGCCGATAAACTGTTTCTGCCGGGCGTCGGCACCGCGCAGGCGGCGATGGATCAACTGGCCGAACGTCAGTTGATCGGCCTGGTTAAAGCCTGTACCCAGCCGGTGCTGGGCATCTGTCTCGGCATGCAGTTGCTGGGCAGCCGTAGCGACGAGAATAACGGCGTGGATACGCTGGGTCTCATCGATACGCCGGTGGTGCCGATGGTCGATCGCGGCCTGCCCTTGCCGCACATGGGCTGGAATCAGGTGACGCCGCAGGCCGGTCACCGCCTGTTCCGCGATATTCCGGACGGCTCGTACTTCTACTTTGTGCATAGCTACGCCATGCCGGTTTGCGCCAGTACCATTGCCCAGTCCCACTATGGCGATGCCTTTACCGCCGCGGTGCAGAAGGATAACTTCTATGGCGTCCAGTTCCATCCGGAACGCTCCGGCGCGGCGGGTGCCCAGCTACTGAAGAATTTTCTGGAGATGTAAACGGACATGATTATTCCCGCATTAGACCTGATTGATGGACAGGTAGTCCGTTTGCATCAGGGCGATTACGGTCAACAGCGCCAGTACGGCAGCGACCCGCTGCCCCGCTTGCAGGATTACCAGCAACAAGGGGCGCAGGTACTGCATCTGGTGGATTTGACCGGCGCCAAAGATCCGGCGGCGCGCCAGATTCCGTTGCTGAAAACCTTGCTGGCCGGCGTTTCCGTGCCGGTACAGGTTGGCGGCGGCATCCGCACCGAGCAGGATGTGGATGCGTTGCTGGCTGCCGGCGCCAGCCGGGTGGTGATCGGCTCCACCGCGGTAAAACAGCCGGAACTGGTGCAGCAATGGTTCACTCGCTACGGCGCGGACGCGCTGGTACTGGCGCTGGATGTCCGTATTGACGCCGACGGCGTGAAGAGCATCGCCATCAGCGGCTGGCAGGAAAATTCCGGCATCACGCTGGAGCAAACGGTAGAACGTTATCTGCCCTTCGGTCTGAAGCACGTGTTGTGTACCGATATCTCCCGCGACGGTACGCTGCAGGGCTCCAACGTCGAGCTATACCGTGAAATCAGCGCCCGCTATCCGCAGGTGGCGTTTCAGGCATCCGGCGGCATCGGCTCGCTGGCGGATATCGCCGCGCTACGCGGCAGCGGCGTACAAGGCGTGATTGTCGGTCGGGCCTTGCTGGAAGGTAAATTCAACGTGACGGAGGCGATTTCATGCTGGCAAAACGGATAATCCCTTGTCTGGACGTGCGTGACGGCCAGGTGGTGAAAGGCGTACAGTTCCGTAATCACGAAATCATCGGCGATATCGTACCGCTGGCTCAACGTTACGCGCAGGAAGGCGCCGACGAACTGGTATTCTACGATATCACCGCGTCATCCGACGGCCGGGTGGTGGATAAAAGCTGGGTGTCCCGCGTGGCGGAAGTGATCGATATTCCGTTCTGCGTCGCCGGCGGCATCAAAAGCGTGGAAGACGCCGGGCAAATCCTCTCTTTCGGCGCGGATAAAATCTCCATTAACTCGCCGGCGCTGGCGGATCCGGATCTGATCTCGCGTCTGGCGGATCGCTACGGCGTACAATGCATCGTCGTCGGCATCGATACCTGGCATGACGCCGAAACCGGCCGCTATCATGTCAATCAGTATACCGGCGATGAAAAGCGCACCCGCGTTACGCAGTGGGAAACACTCGACTGGGTGCAGGAAGTCCAGAAACGCGGCGCCGGTGAAATCGTACTGAACATGATGAATCAGGACGGCGTGCGTAATGGCTATGACCTGACGCAACTCAAGCAGGTGCGCGACGTCTGCCGCGTTCCGCTGATCGCTTCCGGCGGCGCCGGCACTATGCAGCACTTCCTTGAGGCGTTTCAGGACGCCGGGGTGGACGGCGCGCTGGCCGCGTCGGTATTCCATAAGCAAATCATCAATATTGGCGAACTCAAACAGTTCCTTAAGCAACAAGGCGTGGAGATCCGGGTGTGTTAACCGAACAACAGCGAAACCAGCTCGACTGGCAAAAAACCGATGGCATGATACCCGCCATCGTACAACATGCGGTTTCCGGCGAAGTGCTGATGCTGGGCTACATGAATCAGGACGCGTTACGGGTTACGGAAGAGACGGGTAACGTCACGTTCTATTCCCGCACCAAGCAGCGGTTATGGACCAAAGGCGAATCCTCCGGCCACTTTCTCAACGTTGTATCGATCACGCCGGATTGTGACAACGACACGCTGCTGATTCTGGTCAACCCGATTGGCCCGACCTGCCATCTGGGCAACAACAGCTGTTTCCACCCGGCAGAAACGCAGTGGCAGTTTTTGTACCAGCTGGAGCAACTCCTGGCGGAGCGTAAGCACGCCGATCCGGCCAGTTCCTATACCGCCCAGCTGTACGCCAGCGGTACCAAGCGCATCGCCCAGAAGGTCGGTGAAGAGGGCCTGGAAACCGCGCTGGCGGCCACGGTGCATGACCGTGAAGAATTGACCAATGAAGCCTCCGATCTGGTCTATCACCTGCTGGTGCTGTTGCAGGATCAGGGGTTGGATCTGGGTACGATCATTCAGCGCCTGAAAGCGCGCCATAACCGCTAATGCGTCATCCGCTTCACCAGCCATCCCCCGCCGGTGAAGCGTTTCCCCCTTTCCCCGTTCTTTCCCATCCTTGGCAAAATATTCGGCCGGTTTAACCGCGTCTGCGTGTGTCGCGTTGATTAAACTTTATTCGCTTACAGCAGCTGCGGACGCAGCAGAATTTCGCTACCGCAGTCAACCTGGCCCACTCCTGTGAGACGGAAATGCATCGCAGGATGCGGCTATTTCACCCAGCAAGGAAAACGATATGCAACAAAAAATACGAGGCTACAAACTCACGATGTTAGGTGCTGTGCTGGCGTCCCTGATTAGCCAGGGTGCATCAGCGGCGGACGCAAAAGTGGAAAGCCTGATCAAAAAGAACGGACTGGATAATACGCGGGTACTGAGCATGTACCAGAATGGCGGCCTACAGATTCAAACTGAAACGCCGAACAAACTTATCCTTGTTAATCCCAAAGTCCGCGCTACCGATGAGAATGCGGCCAAAGCGATGTACTGGTATCGAGGTATGCAATTTGCCGAATACAAAACTTTCGACGCCAATAAATATACAACCCTACCCTGCGTGCAACAGGACAGCTTTTGCGGCATTACACCGGAATATACTTACGCAGCTCAATATCTGACCATCGAAAAACCCGGTGTCATAATTCAATTCAGTACGATAGAACCAGGCTGGCTTTACAGTGATTTCAACAGTAAGCATCACTGCCAAATCAAAGCGGAAGGCGGCGGCACCTTTGGGCTCGGGGTAAAAGGAACATCGGGCAGTTGCGATGCCGAATATAAGCAAAAGGGCCTAGGTAACGTTTTCAACACTTGGCTGCGCTCTCCTCAAAAAATAGAGCCCATTCTCGCCTACGTGCTTCTGGCGAAATAATCCCGAACCAGTGTGTCGTCGATTCACTGCCAAAGAAACGCTGCGGTATTTATCCTCAGAGCGTAAACGGCATCAATAATTACGTATTCAGCTACAGGAATGACCTGTAGCTGATGTGCAACGGTCTGGATTTATGACGCTGATTTTGGATACGTCTGCCAGCCGCCTTTCCAGGTTTCCAGGACGGGAATATCGCGCATACCCGCCACAGGGTTATTTTTATCGGCGCCATGATAAGTGATGGGAGAATCGGCCAGAATGACAAAATCAGCGCATTTTCCGGCGGTCAGTGACCCAACCCATTGCTCAGCATGACATTGCCAGGCGGCATCATAGGTCATGGCTTTTAGCGCGTCGAACCGGGAAATGGATTCCTGCTCATTCAGCACAGGAGAGTCACCATTAGCCGGCGCGCCTTCCATCACACGGGAAATCGCCTGCTCCATCATGCGCAGAGGCCCCAGCGGCGTCACGCTGTTATCGCTATGCAGGGTAATTCTCATGCCTTGTTTTAACGCGGACTGGCAGCGGTCAAGCAAACTGGCGCGCTGTTCGCCAAGAATAGTCTGCTGAAATACCCATCCCCAATACCCTACATGACCGATTAAAAAGCTGGGGGAAATACCTAACGCTTTCATATCATCAAGATTCTGATCGGAAAGCAGGGAGGCATGTTCCATGCGATCTCGCCGCTCGTTATATGTGCTCTGTGTCACTCCGGCCTGCCTGAAGGCCAGCAGGGTACGATCAATCGCCTGCCCGCCATTAGCATGGATCATCAACGGCCAGTTATATTGAACCGCTTCACTCACCAGATGATTAAATACCGTTGGGTAATCAAAATTGAAGACCCCAATATTCTGCTCTGATGCATTTTTTTCATAATTATTATCACAGCAATACGGCTGTAGTTGATATCCCGTCAATCCCTGATTCGACCCATCGGAAACAACCTTGATGCATGGCAGGTTAAAGCGACTATCACCTGTATTTGGGAGGTATCGATTATTTATTTTGTTTTTAAAATCATCAGGGCTTGTCACTACCAGCGCCCCGCCAATTCTGGTGGGACAACGGCTGGCGCGTGCTTTTAACTTCAACAACAAGGGCTGGTTGAGCAGAGATTTTCCATCCCAGGGCTCAATCCCCGCATCAAATAAATAAGTCACGCCCCGCTGACTGGCTTGCACAAATATATTGTCAATGGATTGGTTTAACTGGAACGGGAAGGTTAACGGATTCTGGCTGCTGGTAATCACAGCGATAACAGGGGCAATGCCTTCTATTTCAGCCAGAATACCATCCGGACTGATGGTGATCGGCTGGCCTTTGTCTTTATAGTACTGCTGAACGACAGTGATCGCATGGTTGTTAATATAGGCAAGATGCATCGACGCATTCATGATAAAAACCGGCTTATCCGTCCCTATTTCCTGATCGAGAATAGTGGCATTGAACGCCTTGTCATCGCCAAGGAAAAGGGAGGGGTCGACATTATGACCAATCACCCATCCTCCCATATACGGACCGCTTTTCATGACATGCTTTAACTGTGATGTCACCCATTGCCTAGTGTATTGATCTTCCGGCTTCTGCGCCACCTGAGAGCGCAAATTCTGTCCAATAAATGGGCCAACGTCCGTTGCCAGATTTAGAACCGCAGTAGGAATGATATGTACGTGGGGTTCAATCAAACCGGGAATGAGGGTTTGGCTGCCCGACAGTACACGTTCCTGCGTACCGGGCGGCATCTGCGTTTTGACATAATTATATGACCCGGTAGCGACAATGATGCCGTCCTGAATCCCCATCGCCTCGACTGATGCGCTCTGACCATTCTCCAGTGTCAGAATGGTTCCCCCGGCGGCGCCATCCGCGCCCGTCGCAATGCGGAAGATAAGGGTTTCTGCATTCACCTTATTGATATCATTGGAGATATTGATAGTAATATCCGGAATGAAAGACTTCCATAACGGGCTACAACAGGAACAGGTAATACTGTCAGAATGATTGCATGCTTGCGTCATAAAATTTCCTTCCAACAATGAATTATTTAGAAAAACCAATATAAAGCTGGTCCACAATGCAGAATTCTTCAAGTTGGGGAAATCACTCATGACTTTTATCAAAAAATATTATTGATATTTAAAAGTTTTTTGTGAAACCTTCGTTACATGAAGCATGTCGCGCCTATATCGGCTTAATAGTTAAATTATCATTTTTTATGTATCACCATCGTCATGGTGTTTTCAGGTAATTAACAATGAATCTAAGGTCAGGCAGTATGTCTGCATCGGGAAAACATGTGGACAGGCAGAAAAAACGCATCAATAAACAGCGTTTCAGGCAGGGAACGGTGAGGAAAATGATCGACAATACGTTGTTGTGACAAAAAAATAGCACCCAACTGGGTGCTATCCATGAAACAGACGTTACAGCTGGTTAATCAGCCATAAATATTGGCGCGATCGCGTAATTCTTTACCCGGTTTGAAATGAGGAACGTATTTGCCTTCCAGTTCCACCTTCTCGCCAGTTTTCGGATTACGACCCACACGCGGTGCACGGTAGTGGAGTGAAAAACTGCCAAACCCGCGGATTTCGATGCGATCACCGGTGGCCAATGTTGTGGCCATCTGTTCCAGCATCTCTTTTACCGCATCCTCAACCACCTTGGCCGGGATATGAGATTGCTGTCCAGCAAGTCTTTCGATAAGTTCAGACTTGGTCATGATTCCTCCAAGCATGTGGTTAGTTACTGCCACGTTAACTTACTACCGTTTGAGGCCGGGCGGCAAGTATCGCCGCCCAACCCACCGTCATTACTCGCCTTTTGCAGCTTTGAAAGCTTCCGCCATGGCGTTAGAGAAATTGCCTTCTTCCTGTTTGTTGTTAACAGAAGCGATAGCATCTTTCTCGTCAGCTTCATCCTTGGCACGGATGGACAGGCTAACAACGCGGTTTTTGCGATCAACGCCAGTGTATTTGGCTTCGATCTCATCACCCACGCTCAGAACCAGCGTTGCGTCTTCGATGCGGTCACGAGAGGCTTCAGAAGCGCGCAGGTAACCTTCAACACCGTCGGCTAATTCAACTGTAGCACCTTTGGCGTCAACTGCGGTGACTTTACCTGTAACAATTGCACCTTTCTTGTTAACAGACAGGTAGTTGTTGAACGGGTCTTCAGCCAGTTGTTTCACGCCCAGGGAGATACGCTCACGCTCGGCATCAACCTGCAGAACCACAGCAGCGATTTCGTCGCCTTTCTTGTATTCGCGAACGGCTTCTTCGCCAGCTACGTTCCAGGAGATGTCAGACAGGTGCACCAGACCATCGATGCCGCCATCCAGACCGATGAAGATACCAAAGTCAGTGATGGACTTGATCTTGCCTTCTACGCGGTCACCCTTGTTGTGGGTTTCAGCGAACTGCTGCCACGGGTTGGCTTTGCACTGTTTCAGGCCCAGGGAGATACGACGACGTTCTTCGTCGATGTCCAGAACCATAACTTCCACCACGTCGCCCACGTTAACCACTTTGGACGGATGGATGTTTTTGTTGGTCCAGTCCATTTCAGATACGTGTACCAGACCTTCAACGCCTTCTTCGATTTCTACGAAGCAGCCGTAATCAGTCAGGTTGGTTACGCGGCCAGTCAGCTTGGTGCCTTCCGGATAGCGCTTAGCGATAGCGACCCACGGATCTTCGCCCAGCTGTTTCAGGCCCAGGGAGACACGGGTACGTTCGCGGTCGAACTTCAGCACTTTAACAGTGATTTCGTCGCCCACATTGACGATTTCGCTCGGATGCTTAACGCGTTTCCAGGCCATGTCGGTGATGTGCAGCAGGCCGTCAACGCCGCCCAGATCAACGAATGCGCCGTAGTCAGTGAGGTTCTTGACGATACCTTTGACTTCCATGCCTTCCTGCAGGTTTTCCAGCAGCTGATCGCGCTCGGCGCTGTTTTCGGATTCGATAACGGCACGACGGGAAACAACAACGTTGTTGCGTTTCTGGTCCAGCTTGATCACTTTGAACTCAAGCTCTTTGCCTTCCAGATGCAGGGTGTCGCGTACCGGACGGACATCAACCAGAGAACCCGGCAGGAACGCACGGATACCGTTCAGCTCAACGGTGAAACCGCCTTTCACTTTACCGTTGATAACACCGGTAACAGTGGCAGATTCTTCGTAAGCTTTTTCCAGCATCAGCCATGCTTCGTGACGTTTAGCTTTTTCACGGGACAGCAGAGTTTCGCCGAAGCCGTCTTCTACCGCGTCCAGAGCTACGTCTACTTCATCACCAATCTGGATTTCAATTTCACCCTGGGCGTTTTTGAACTGCTCTACCGGAATGGCAGATTCAGATTTCAGGCCGGCATCAACCAGGACAACGT
This sequence comes from Dickeya sp. Secpp 1600, assembly GCF_003049805.1. Classification (NCBI taxonomy): domain Bacteria; kingdom Pseudomonadati; phylum Pseudomonadota; class Gammaproteobacteria; order Enterobacterales; family Pectobacteriaceae; genus Dickeya; species Dickeya sp. Secpp 1600. The sequence continues at coordinate 2,242,980 of NZ_CP023484.1, read as the reverse complement.
CCTTGTCAATAGCAACCACAACGCCGCGAACGATGGAACCCGGGCGGGTTTCAATTTCTTTCAGGGATTCTTCAAAGAGTTGAGCAAAAGATTCAGTCATGTTGATAATCTTTGGGTTTTTAAATTTAACGTCCATCTGGCTTCCTGCTCGATGGGGTTGTTTCACATCCCCGCCACATCCTTGCGGCGAGGTAAAAAATAATATCAGGCCAATTGAGGCAATATCTGGCGCACATGCGCCAATGCCAGCCCGACCACTTCATCCAACGTCATATGCGTGGAATCCAACACCAGTGCATCCGGTGCCGGCACCAACGGCGCAACCGGTCGATTACGGTCGCGCTCGTCACGCTCTTTAATCTCGGACAAAAGACGTTCAAAGTTAACATTAAAGCCCTTCGCCTGCAACTGGAGCATGCGACGTTTGGCGCGTTCTTCCGCGCTGGCATCCAGAAAAATCTTCACTGGCGCATCGGGGAACACCACCGTTCCCATATCGCGGCCGTCGGCAATCAGCCCCGGCATTTCACGAAACGCGCGCTGACGACGCAGCAGCGCCTCGCGCACCCGCGGAAATACGGCGGCCTGAGACGCTGTATTGCTCACTTCCTGGCTACGAATCTCATTGCTGACATCTTCGCCTTCCAGGATAACTTTCAGTTGCCCGTTTTCCGGCACAAACCGCACATCCAGATGCGACGCTATCGGCACCAGCGCCTCTTCGGAGGCAATGTCCACCTGATGATGCAGGGCTGCCAACGCCAGCACACGATAAATCGCGCCGGAATCCAGCAGATTCCACTGCAGCGCGTTAGCCAGCGCCTTGCACAGGGTTCCCTTGCCCGCACCACTTGGCCCGTCAACCGTAATTACCGGTGCAGTCACCGCCATCTCTTACTCCTTACAAAACAGGGAAATCGCATGTCATTGTAGACAATACAATAAGTCATTATACCCTGCTGTGGCAGCAAGCGTGAAATTAAAGACTTATTACTGCAGAAGATCGGGCAAATATTGTGATACCCAGAGTATAACGCTAAATGTTGACGCACAGGACCCTATCGCAGACCTGTGCGTCAGAACATCAGCCGTGCTGGCTCAGACGTTCCAGTTGCTGGAAGTAATCCGGGAACGTTTTGGCGGTACATTTAGGGTCGAGAATGGTCACCGGCGTGTCAGACAACGCCACCAGCGAGAAGCACATCGCCATGCGGTGGTCATTGTAAGTGCCGATTTCAGCTGCTTTCAGCTGCGTTGGCGGGGTAATGCGGATGTAGTCATGCCCTTCTTCTACCTCAGCGCCGACCTTGCGTAACTCCGTCGCCATAGCTGTCAGACGATCGGTTTCTTTCACGCGCCAGTTGTAGATATTGCGCAGCGTCGTCGTCCCGCCCTCGGCAAACAACGCAGTAGTGGCAATGGTCATTGCCGCATCGGGAATATGGTTCATATCCATATCGATAGCGTGGAGATTACCGCGCTGACATTCGATATAGTCATCACCCCAACGGATCTCCGCGCCCATTTTCTCCAGCACATCGGCAAAACGGATATCACCCTGCACGCTATGGCGGCCGACGCCGGTCACACGTACCGTTCCCCCGCGAATTGCCGCTGCCGCCAGGAAATAAGAGGCGGACGATGCATCGCCTTCCACCAGATAGTGTCCGGGCGACTGGTAATGCTGATTACCGGCGACCACGAAGGTCTGGTAGTCGTTATTGTTCACCGTGATGCCGAAGGTCTCCATCATGTGCAGGGTGATATCGATATAAGGTTTGGAGACCAGGTCGCCTTTAATGCTGATGCGCGTATCCTGCGTAGCCAATGGCGCCGTCATTAACAGCGCAGTGAGAAACTGGCTGGATACCGAACCGTCGACACTGATGTCGCCGCCTTTGAAGCCCCCTTGCAGGCGCAACGGCGGATAATTTTCCTGCTCCAGATAGTCGATACGCGCGCCCCCCTGCCGCAACGCATCTACCAGATGACCAATCGGACGTTCTTTCATGCGAGGTTCACCGGTCAGCACGATATCGCCATCAGTCAGGCACAGTGCGGCGGCCAGCGGACGCATCGCCGTCCCGGCATTTCCTAAAAACAGCTCCAGCGGCGCAGACGCCGTTAATGCGCCCCCCACCCCGACGATTTCGCACTCTGTGCGGCTGCCCGACAGATGGTATTCAACGCCCAATGCACTCAGCGCATTAAGCATATGACGGACATCGTCGCTGTCCAGCAGGTTGGTCAGGCGAGTCGTGCCTTTGGCCAATGCCGCCAACAGCAACGCACGGTTAGAAACGCTTTTGGAACCCGGCAGATTGATCGTGCCGTTAATCAATGAAATCGGTTGTAGGGTCAGGGATTCCTGCATGTGAAACATGTTCTCCAAGAGTTAACACAAAAACCCCGGCCAGATACCGGGGTTTAAAATCAGAAGCAGCACGTTATCGCGCTATACCCGTCATACTTCAAGTTGCAGGTGCGTTGGCTGCGTTACTCGGCCCATTTCATAGGCCTAGCCCCTTCGGGGCCGCTGCCAGCAGCGTTCAAATCGGCTTACGCCAATTTGTCGCTCACCCCAGTCACTTACTTGTGTAAACTCCTGAGGATTCACTCACTTGCCGCGTTACAAGGCTCATAATGAGCCTTGCCCTAAAGGGCCAACGCGTGGCGTTGTTCAACACGCCAGCGTGTTGTCCTGCAACTCGAATTATTTAGGGTATATATTTATCAGCCGTGGCGACGCTCAAAATCGACCATGAATTCCGTCAGCGCTTTTACGCCCTCCAGCGGCATGGCGTTATAGATCGACGCACGCATGCCGCCTACGACACGGTGGCCTTTCAGCGCATGCAGACCGGCCGCCTGAGCTTCCTGCAGGAACACCGGATCCAATGCGGCATCTGCCAGCTGGAACGGCACGTTCATGCGGGAACGGCTGGCCAGCACAACGTCGTTACGATAGAAATCGCTGCCGTCAATCGCGGCATACAGCAGTTCGGCCTTGGCTTGATTACGTTTTTCCATTTCCAGCAGGCCGCCTTGCTCTTTCAGCCACTTGAACACCATACCGGACAGATACCAGGCAAACGTCGGCGGCGTGTTGAACATGGAATCGTTATCAGCCAGGGTTTTGTAATCCAGAATCGACGGCAGTTCACGGCGTGCCTTGCCGAGCAGGTCTTCACGCACAATCACCAGCGTCAGGCCGGCAGGCCCTACGTTTTTCTGCGCGCCAGCGTAAATCACGCCATAGCGACTGACATCCAGCGGGCGGGAAAGAATGCTGGAGGAGTAATCCGCCACCACGATTTTGTCGCCGAAATCCGGCGTTTCTTCAATCGCCAGACCGTCAATGGTTTCATTCGGGCAATAATGAACATAGGCGGCGTCATCCGACAGCGCCCATTCACTCATCGGTTTCACGCCGCGCAGACCGTCAACGCGGGTTTTCACGTCAATGACATTCGGGGTGAGGTACTTTTCAGCTTCCTTGACCGCACTATGCGCCCAGTAGCCGCCATCGATATAGTCGGCTTTGGTGTTATCGCCCAGCAGGTTGAGCGGAACCGCCGCAAATTGCGCACGTGCGCCGCCATGACAGAACAACACTTTGTAATTCGAGGGGATTTTCAGCAAATCACGCAAATCCTGCTCAGACTCGCTGGCCACTTGCATAAACTCTTTACTGCGGTGGCTGATTTCCATCACCGATGTACCCAGCCCATGCCAGTTGCACAGTTCCTGTTCTGCACGACGCAACACTTCTACCGGTAACATGGCCGGACCGGCACTAAAATTAAAAACCTGAGTCATTTCCCCTCACCACCTATCACTATAAATAGCGACCTGTCTAAGTCGCATCAGTTTACCCTGCTATCGGTTTTATCACTCGTTTTTCCTGCCTGCAATGCTTATTGCCCCTGATGTCGGAAAACTTGCGCGCGCGTTCGCCTGTTATCGTCCCCGGCGATACATCTGTTACATCATCGCCGGAACACGCCGCGCAATACGCAACATGCAGGATAGAGTCAGCACACAAAACCACGTATGATGCAGCCTCCTCATAACACATTCAGGTTCGAACCATGACCCAAACGTTTATCCCAGGCAAAGACGCCGCCCTGGAAGATTCCATCGCCCGTTTTCAACAGCAGCTCCTCAACCTGGGGTTCAACATCGAAGAAGCCTCCTGGCTGAATCCGGTGCCCAACGTCTGGTCGGTACATATTCGTGATCGCGACTGTGCGCTGTGCTTCACCAACGGCAAGGGCGCAACCCGGAAAGCCGCACTGGCTTCCGCACTGGGCGAGTACTTCGAACGTCTGTCCACCAACTACTTTTTTGCCGATTTCTATCTGGGCCAGCAGATCGCCGAAGGTGACTTCGTGCATTACCCTGACGAGAAGTGGTTCCCGCTGCCCGAAGACGACAGCCTTCCGGAAGGCATTCTGGACGCGCGCCTGCACGCCTTTTACGACCCGGAACAACAGTTGATCGCCAGCGACCTGGTGGACCTGCAATCAGGCAACCACAATCGCGGCATCTGCGCCCTGCCGTTTACCCGTCAGTCCGACCAGCAGACGGTGTATATCCCGATGAATATCGTCGGCAACCTGTATGTGTCGAACGGCATGTCCGCAGGCAATACCCGTAATGAAGCACGGGTGCAGGGGCTATCTGAAGTATTCGAACGCTATGTGAAGAATCGTATTATCGCCGAAGCCATCAGCCTGCCGGCGATTCCGGCCGACGTGCTGTCGCGTTATCCGGGCGTGGTGGAAGCCATTGCCACGCTTGAGCAGGAAGGCTTCCCGATTTTCGCCTATGACGCCTCTCTCGGCGGTCAGTACCCGGTGATCTGCGTGGTGCTGTTTAACCCGGCCAACGGCACCTGCTTTGCCTCGTTTGGCGCACATCCGGATTTCGGCGTGGCGCTGGAGCGTACCGTCACCGAATTGCTGCAAGGCCGCGGGTTGAAAGATCTGGACGTATTTACGCCGCCAACGTTCGATGATGAAGAAGTTGCAGAGCATACCAACCTGGAAACTCACTTTATCGATTCCAGCGGCCTGATTTCCTGGGATCTGTTTAAAACCCAGGCGGACTACGCGTTCGCCGACTGGAACTTCAGCGGCACCACCGAGCAGGAGTTCGCAACGCTGATGGCGATCTTCAATAAAGAAGACAAAGAAGTGTATATCGCCGATTACGAACACCTGTCGGTGTACGCCTGCCGCATTCTGGTACCGGGCATGTCGGACATCTATCCGGCGGAAGACCTGTTGCTGGCGAACAACAGCATGGGCGCGCATCTGCGTGAAACCCTGCTGTCCTTGCCGGACAGCCAATGGGAAAAAGCGGATTATCTGACGCTGTTGCAGCAACTGGACGATGAAGGGCTGGATGATTTTACCCGCGTACGCGAGCTGTTAGGGATAGCAACCGGCAAAGACAACGGCTGGTTCACACTGCGCATTGGCGAACTGAAATCCATGCTGGCTCTGGCCGGCGGCGACCTGGAGCAGGCGCTGAGCTGGACGGAATGGTCACTGGATTTCAACCAATCCGTCTTTGCCCCAGCGCGCAGTAATTACTACCGTTGTCTGCAAACGCTGCTGCAACTAGCGCTGGAGCCTGAACGCGACCCCGCCCAGTATTACGATGCATTCGTGCGCATGTACGGGCAGGACGCCGTTGACGCTGCAAGCGCCGCCATTGCCGGCGAACAGTGCTTCTACGGTCTGTTCACCGTCGATGCTGACCTGAAAGCGCTGCCGGCTCACCAGTCGTTGCTGGCTGCTTACGAAAAATTGCAGCGCGCTAAGCGCCAGCACTGGCAGGTAAAATAAGCCGGACCTGTAGCTGACCGGATGGCCCTCCGTCATCCGGTCAGGTCTTCACCACAGGCTACGGCTGCATTTCCGTATATATCTTTTTTACAGTATTACCACCGGGCAACACGATTGATGTTATTTTAAGCCTCGCTTATTCCCTTATTTTTATATGGGTATGTGAGCCTCGTTGCGAGATATTTATTTTTAATAAAAGCACCATTGTTATCGAATGGTAAATAACAAATTAAATAATATAAAACTCAAGTGTAGAATCACTACAAAAACTTATTTTATTTAACGCTAAATAGGTAAACAGAACCCTTAATTCAACTGTTTTTATAATTTTTAAAAAATATTTTTTACATTAAAATCAATTCATTAAGTGAAAAACACCCCATGAAGCCGCTCCTGATCAGCCTAATAAATTCCAGCGGTATGATCCACGTCAAATTATGACGAATAACCCTTTGTTAGTATCTCACCGTAGATAAACTTTAAGAGAGAGTTAGTGTGAAAGCTGACAACCCCTTCACCCTGTTATTACCGCCGGCGATGGCGAAAGTCGCTGAAGATGCCGGTGTCTATAAAGCAACAAAACAACCGCTTACTGCGTTTTTTCTGGCGATTACCGCCGGTGTGTTCATCTCAATAGCGTTCGTTTTTTACATCACCGCCACTACCGGTTCTTCATCCATGCCGTATGGTATGGCTAAACTGGTAGGAGGCATCTGCTTCTCTATGGGGTTGATGCTGGTGGTGGTCTGCGGCGCAGATCTGTTTACCTCTACTGTGCTTACCGTGATTGCCAAGGCCAGCGGCCGCATCACCTGGAAACAGTTGGGGATGAACTGGCTCAACGTTTATATCGGCAACCTGGTTGGCGCCTTGTTCTTCGTAGCGTTGATCTGGTTTTCCGGCGAGTTCATGGTAGCGAATGGCGCCTGGGGGCTGAATGTCTTGCAAACCGCCAGCCATAAGCTGGAGCATTCATTCGTTGAAGCGCTGTGCCTTGGGATTCTGGCGAACCTGATGGTTTGTCTGGCGGTGTGGATGAGCTACTCTGGTCATACCCTGACCGACAAGATGCTGGCCATGATCCTGCCGGTCGCCATGTTCGTCGCCAGCGGCTTTGAACATAGCATCGCCAACATGTTCATGATCCCGATGGGGATTGTGATTAAGAACTTCGCTCCAGATGCATTCTGGCACGCCATCAGCATGACGCCGGGCCAGTTTGAGCACTTGACCGTCAGCAACTTTATTGTCGATAACCTGATTCCTGTCACGATCGGCAACATCATTGGCGGTGGATTGCTGGTAGGGTTGACTTACTGGGTCATCTATTTGCGCGGTGGAGATCAGCACTAAGCTGCTGTCGGCCGCAACGTCGGGTTATAAAAATCCAAATCAAAGGTAGGTGTAATATGACCGAACTTAATCAGAAACTCGCCCAGGCTTGGGAAGGTTTTAGCAAAGGCGAATGGCAGAATGGCGTCAACGTACGTGACTTCATTCAGAAAAACTACGCGCCGTATGAAGGTGATGAATCATTCCTGGCTGGCGCTACCCCGGCAACCACTAAACTGTGGGATGCCGTTATGGAAGGCATCAAACAGGAAAACCGCACTCACGCGCCGGTTGACTTCGATACCAATGTAGCTGCCACCATTACCTCTCATGATGCCGGTTATATCGACCAGAAACTGGAACAAATCGTCGGTCTGCAAACTGATGCGCCATTGAAACGTGCGCTGATTCCGTTCGGCGGTATCAAAATGGTTGAAGGCTCCTGTAAGGTTTATGGCCGTGAACTGGATCCGCAACTGAAAAAAATCTTCACCGAATACCGTAAAACCCACAACCAGGGTGTATTCGATGTTTATACCCCGGATATCCTGCGCTGCCGTAAATCTGGCGTACTGACCGGTCTGCCGGACGCTTACGGCCGTGGCCGTATCATCGGCGACTATCGTCGTGTTGCTCTGTACGGTATCGACTACCTGATGGCGGACAAATTCGCCCAGTTCACGTCCCTGCAGACCAAACTGGAAAACGGCGAAGATCTGGAAGCAACTATCCGCCTGCGTGAAGAAATCGCTGACCAGCACCATGCGCTGTCACAGATCAAAGAGATGGCAGCGAAGTATGGCTGCGATATCTCCGGCCCGGCAACCAATGCCAAAGAAGCGGTTCAGTGGACTTACTTCGGCTATCTGGCTGCGGTGAAATCTCAGAACGGCGCCGCCATGTCCTTCGGTCGTGTCTCCACCTTCCTGGATATCTTCATCGAACGTGACCTGAAAGCGGGCAAAATCACCGAACAGGACGCTCAGGAACTGATCGACCACCTGGTGATGAAACTGCGTATGGTGCGCTTCCTGCGTACCCCGGAATACGATGAACTGTTCTCCGGCGACCCGATCTGGGCAACTGAGTCTCTGGCCGGTATGGGTCTGGATGGCCGCACGCTGGTTACTAAAAACAGCTTCCGTTTCCTGAACACCCTGTACACCATGGGGCCGTCTCCGGAACCGAACATGACCATCCTGTGGTCTGAAAAACTGCCGCTGAACTTCAAGAAATTCGCCGCTAAAGTGTCTATCGATACCTCTTCTCTGCAGTACGAGAACGATGACCTGATGCGTCCGGACTTCAACAACGACGATTACGCGATCGCCTGTTGTGTAAGCCCGATGGTAGTGGGTAAACAAATGCAGTTCTTCGGCGCCCGCGCTAACCTGGCGAAAACCATGCTGTACGCTATCAACGGCGGCGTGGACGAAAAACTGAAAATGCAGGTAGGTCCGAAATCCGAACCGATCAAAGGCGATGTGCTGAACTTTGACGAAGTAATGGATCGTATGGATCACTTCATGGATTGGCTGGCTAAACAGTACGTCACCGCACTGAACATCATTCACTACATGCACGACAAGTACAGCTATGAAGCATCGCTGATGGCTCTGCATGACCGTGATGTGTTCCGTACCATGGCTTGCGGTATCGCAGGTCTGTCCGTAGCGGCTGACTCCCTGTCTGCTATCAAGTACGCGAAAGTTAAACCGATCCGTGACGAAAGCGGTCTGGCCGTCGACTTCGACATCGAAGGCGAATACCCGCAGTTCGGTAACAACGACCCGCGTGTTGACGACCTGGCTTGTGACCTGGTTGAACGTTTCATGAAGAAAATTCAGAAACTGAATACCTACCGTGGCGCTACCCCGACTCAGTCCGTACTGACCATCACCTCCAACGTGGTATACGGTAAGAAAACAGGTAACACTCCGGATGGTCGTCGCGCTGGCGCGCCGTTCGGACCGGGTGCCAACCCGATGCACGGCCGTGACCAGAAAGGTGCTGTCGCCTCTCTGACCTCCGTGGCTAAACTGCCGTTCGCCTACGCGAAAGACGGTATCTCCTATACCTTCTCTATCGTGCCGAACGCGCTGGGTAAAGACGACGACGTGCGTAAAACCAACCTGGCAGGCCTGATGGACGGTTACTTCCACCACGAAGCCAGCATCGAAGGCGGTCAGCACCTGAACGTCAACGTGATGAACCGTGAAATGCTGCTGGACGCAATGGAAAACCCGGAAAAATATCCGCAGTTGACCATCCGTGTATCTGGTTATGCCGTTCGCTTCAACTCGCTGACTAAAGAACAGCAGCAGGACGTCATTACCCGTACTTTCACTCAGTCCATGTAATTACATGTCTGTCTGAAAAGGCGTAAACTAAAGGCTCCACATCGGTGGGGCCTTTTTATAGCGGGTGTCTTGTCCGTTCTCCGTGTGGATTGCCGCACGCGGCGTTAAAATTTCTTCCGGAAATTTTTCACCACTCCCACCGAAAGACCCAGAACCTGTTTTGTCAGCCAGCTACTTTTCCGGCTGGCGGGCTGACAAAACAGATTCGACACAGAGCGAATGCTGTGGCCGTCCGTGCCGCAGCCTCGTTACTGTGCTCATCGAAGGCCGCTATTTCTCGGCCCAACCTGGAGAAACCTTGCATGTCAGTTATTGGTCGCATTCACTCTTTCGAATCCTGCGGCACCGTAGACGGTCCCGGTATTCGCTTCATCACTTTTTTTCAGGGTTGCCTGATGCGTTGCCTCTACTGCCACAACCGCGATACCTGGGATACTCATGGCGGCAAGGAAGTTACCGTGGAAGAGTTGATGAAGGAAGTGGTGACTTATCGCCATTTTATGAATGCGTCCGGCGGCGGCGTGACGGCATCCGGCGGCGAGGCCATTCTGCAGGCAGAATTTGTCCGTGACTGGTTCCGGGCCTGCCACGAGCAAGGCATCAATACCTGTCTGGACACCAACGGCTTTGTCCGCCGTTACGACCCGGTTATTGACGAACTGCTGGACGTGACGGATTTGGTAATGCTCGACCTCAAGCAACTCAACGATGAGGTGCATCAAAATCTGGTGGGGGTATCCAATCACCGTACGCTGGATTTTGCCCGTTATCTCGCCAAACGTAACCAGCGCACCTGGATTCGCTATGTGGTGGTCCCCGGCTGGAGCGATGACGACGCTTCCGCTCATCAGTTGGGTGAGTTCACCAAAGACATGCGCAACATTGAGAAGATCGAACTGTTGCCTTACCACGAGCTGGGCAAACACAAGTGGACGGCCATGGGCGAGGAATACAAGCTGGATGGCGTCAAACCGCCCAAAGCAGACACCATGGACCGCATCAAGTCCATTCTGACCAGTTACGGCCACAAAGTGGTGTACTAACCCTCCGTCCCTGGTGGAGAATAGCGCCGGTGGATCAACACCGAATACACCTCTCCACCAAAGCCATCCCATTCAGCCAGTGTTAACGTCAGCGTAGACCAAAATCGGCTGACGTTGATAATTAACGCCCTGCCACCCGCCAGCCAAATATCGGCCGATAACGCGTGACCGAGCCGCCCTTCTGGGCTATCCATACTTACCATGCGCCACAATCAGCGAGATAGTCTATTCGAGGTTCCTCGCCGTTTGAGAGGCAGCGTTTTATGCTCATTGTCCGCGTGAAATGAATAACCTTGTTTTGCTGTGTTTTTTCTCCCTGCAACAATCAGAAGCAAACTCACGGCAAGAAAATAGATAATCATGGATATTATATGGCAGGTAATGGTATGCCCGCCCTAATGCGACATACTGAAAAAGAACCCTGGTGTCGTGCATAAACCACATTATTGCGGTGTGGAGACCGCCCAAACAGAGCGACTTGCGCGTACCATAAAGGGAAAATACATTGAATAAAACCGATTTATTTCAATGCTAACATTTAAAATGGCTATGTGTTCAGGGGCACATTTATGCGGCTCGACAAACTGGAAATTCGCTGGCTAAAACTATTCTGCAAAATTGTTGAGAAAAAAGGCATCACCAACGCTCAGGACGCTACCGGGCTGAGTCAGCCGGTACTAAGCCACTACCTTTCCCGGCTGGAAGACACGCTGGGGCTGATTCTGTGTGAACGCGGTCGCGGCGGTTTCTCGCTGACTACCGAAGGGGAAGTGGTCTATCAGGAAGCGCGCTCGGTGATCGCCACGCTAGATGACTTTGCCAACCGTCTGGCCCGCATCAAACATGAACTGATCGGCGAAGTACGAATTGGTTGTCTGGATAATATCGTCTCTCATCCGGATCAAGCCGTTTCACTGGCGATTCATCATCTGTTCGAGCTAAGTCCGGATGCATCGATGAACCTGAGCATCAGCGACCATCACACACTGATGGAGCGACTGCGCAGCAGCGAGCTGGATGTGGTATTAACGGTTCTGCCGGCCGATGTGCCGCCGGACATCTTCTTCCAGCCCGCATTCATTGAGCACAGTTCATTTTACGCCGCGACCGAACACGCCGAGCGCATCGAACAAGAGTGGCGCGACGGTACCCTGAACCCAAAACGGCTGCTGATTGGCGGCTACCCTATGAATGAAATCTGCAAACAGCTGGGACCGGTAGCCAAACAAGGGCAACAGAACATAGCCTGTAGCGAGGAGAGTTGCATGCTGCTGATTCTGGCCGGCACCCATATGGGGTTCCTGCCGGACCACTACGCTTCGCGTTGGGTACAGGAAGGAAAACTGACCGCAGTCGCACCGGAAAGTCTGCAACTCAGCAGTATTTTTTATCTGGTCCGCAACGCCAAACAGCGGCTGAGCCCGGTCGCCGAAGTCCTGTGGAACAATATCATCGAAGCCGGGCAGCCTTCCCTGGGCGGCCGTCGTCGCCAGTCATGACCCAGGTGTTGCCGAAATCGCTCACACAGCCAGCGGCCGGGGATGATGATCGGCTTTTTTCAGCAATATGATCAGATATCCCAGCGATACCGCCGCAATCAGTACAAACAGTAACTGGTCGGAATACGTCTGCATCAGCATTGCCGCCAGGCTCGGGCCGCACAGGCTACCGATAGTATAACTGAGCAGCAACGCCTGATTCATGGCTACCAGCTCGCTGGGCGCCACCTTTTCACAAGCCCACGACATCGCCACCGGATATAACGTAAACCCGGCAGCGCCAAGCAGAAACAGCGACGGAGCCATGCCGTATCGCCCCGGAACCAGCATCGCCAGCGAACCGAGAATGACGGCGAAGACCAGAACCCGCAGCACCAGCAATCGCCCATAACGATCCGCCATACGCCCGACCGGCCATTGCCCGAGGATACCGGCGCTGATCAATAACGCCATCCAATAGCCGACATTGGCGTCGCTCATGCCCTGATGGGCCAGATACAACGGCATCAGCCCATACAGCGAGCCAAGAATGATCCCGGAAATCACGCATCCCTGAATGCCCAACCGGGCGGTGCGATAACGCAACATGCGCCAGACGTTGACACGCTGGGTCACGGGCTGCGGCGGCGGAATGCGGGCAAACAACAGCGGCAGCACCGCCAGCAGCACCAACGCCACCAGCCAGGGCAGAATGCTGAATAGTGCGGTTGGCACCATCCCCAACAGCAACTGCCCCACGACGCTGCCCAGATAGTAGGCCATCATGTAAGCGGCCAGCAGTTGACCCCGATTGAGCGCATTACCACTACACAGCAGCGCGCTTTCCACTACCACCCAAATCAACGCGCAAGCGACCCCGGCGACAAAGCGCCACAGAATCCAGCTCCCGATATCCGGCGACAGCGCCAGCGCCGCGGTCGCCAGCCCAAACATCAGGGTCGCCAGATAATAACTGCGGTTAAAGCCATAGATCCGAATCAACCCGCCGGCCACCAACGTTCCCAACAGGTTGCCGCTAAAATAGGCCGAGCCTACTACGCCAACCTGCCAGACCGGCAATTGGCGATCATTGAGCCATAACGGCACCAGCGTATTCAAAACGGCCAGACAAACAGTAAGCAGCAACAGCCCGCAGAGCAGCAGTAAAACCGGGCGCGTATAGGTGGTTGACATGGGAAGACGAACCGGAAAGAGAGGATATTTTGCGCGCATCATGCCACTGGCAATGGCAAAGTCAATCGCCTCGTTATCCGCCGCCGCACAATTTGCTCATCCGTCGATATTTCGACAGCACAGGCTTATTTCAACGGCGAGAAACCCGCTTCCACTCCAGGTTGCTATCGAACCATTCCGCCAGAAAATCCACCAATGCTCGCAGTGCGGGCGGCATACGCTCGCGGGAGTGATAAACCGCATAAATGTCCAGTTCTTGCGGTTGCGCTTCGGGAAACAGGGCGATAAGCCGCTTGCTGGCGATCAGGTCTGTGACGGAATAGACCGGTTGCAGACTTACGCCTGCGCCATTCAATGCCGCCTCCAGCAGCATCAGCGAGTCATTGGCGCTGAAACTGCCGCTGACCGGTATCGCTACGGCTTCGCCTTTGCAGGTAAAACGCCACAGGCTTTTGCCAAAAAAGGAATAGGTCAGGCAGTTATGCACCGCCAGATCCTCCACACGTTGCGGTGTGCCATGCACGGCCAGATAGGATGGCGCCGCGCACACTACCGACGGACATCCCCCCAGCCGACGCGCAATCAACCCCGAATCCAGTTGACTGGTAATGCGAATCGCCAGATCGATACGCTCCTCGATCAGATTCAGGGTATGACTCGCTACCTGCAGGTCAATAGCGGTCTTTGGATAACGCCGCAGATAGGCGGTGATCGCCGCCACCAGCGTCGTTTGCGCCAGAGACGGGGAGCAAGTCAATCGCAACAATCCGGATGGCTCCTTCCTGCCGCGGGACGGCATCTCCAGTTTTTGCGACACCGCCAGCAATTCGCGACAGTGCCGCAATGCCGTCTCGCCTTCACCGGTCAGACTCAGTTGTCGGGTGCTACGATGTAATAACCGGGCTTCAGCCCAGCGCTCCATCTCGGCCAGATAGCGCGTCACCATAGCACGCGACATCTCCAGCGCCTGTGCCGCCCCCGTCAGGCTGCCCTGTTCGGTTATGGCGACAAAGACCCGGGCCGCGGTAATTCTATCCATCATTCGTCCGTTTTATGCAACAAAGCTGTTCGACAGGCAGAGTTTTTCTTTACGAAAATGAAACTTACCATGACGCCATCTTATTCAGGAAGGAGTATTACCGTGTTAAAACAAACCCTGCTCGCCACCCTCTTCGCCTCCCTGGCGTTTTCCGCCTCTGCCGCGCTGAAGATGGAGGTTTACAACCCCGGCGAAAAATCAGTCTTCCCGGTATCGTCTGAAATCATTACCGGCGAACACGATGCCTTGCTGGTCGATGCCCAGTTCCAGCGTAACGATGCCGAAAAGCTGGTGGAAAAAATCCGCGCCACCGGCAAAAACCTGAAAACCATCTATATCAGCCATCACGATCCGGATTTTTATTTTGGGCTGGATGTGCTGAAAGCCGCCTTCCCTAACGCGCAGATCGTCGCTACGCCGCAGACCATCGCCGCCATCAACGCCACCAAAGACAAAAAAGTGGCTTACTGGGGGCCGATTCTGAAAGAAAACGCGCCGAAACAGGTCGTGGTGCCGCAGGCGCTGAATGCGGATCATCTGACACTCGAAGGCAACACTATTGATATCGTGGGTCTGAAAGGCGCGACGCCGGACCGTACCTTCGTCTGGATTCCCTCGCTGAAAGCCGTCGTCGGTAGTGTGCATACCTCGGCGAATATCCATGTGTGGGTGGCGGACACCCAGACGGTTGCTTCGCGTCAGCACTGGCTGGCGGACCTGGATGCTATCGATAAGCTCAAACCGACCACCGTGGTGCCAAGCCACTATCTGCTGAACAAAGACGGTTCCGCGCCCTGGTCACCGAAAAATGTGGACTTTACCCGCCAGTATCTGAATACCTTCGAGCAAAACGTCCCGTCGTCGGCCAACAGTACGGCGCTGATCGACGCGATGAAGCGCGCCTACCCGGACCTCGGCGAACCCGCATCGCTGGAACTGGGCGCCAAGGTCATCAAAGGCGAGATGCAGTGGCCCTGATAACCGACCGATAAAAGCCAGAGGCGGCCGCCCGCGGATCGCCTCTGGCGTCAGGATGGGTCACTTTTCTTTCAGGTTTGCGATCCCTGATCGCAGAACGGATACAGAAAATTATGTCATCGCCTGCTAACTCTCAGGAAATAGATAATAATTAAAGCAGAGCGCCACACAGGCGATAATAACGGGCTGCCATTCCTACACTCTCTCGGAAAGGCGCGTGGCGCGATAACCCAGTCTCTTTCCCTTTTCTGATGTGCCCGGTGCACCGGGTAACATACGGAGCGTATGAATGAACAGGCTACACTACATCTTCGACCCTCTGTGCGGTTGGTGTTACGCCGCAGCGCCGTTAATCCATGCAGCCCGTAAAATCGAAGGGTTGCCTGTTGTGCTGCACGCCGGTGGCATGATGACCGGCCCGAACCGACGTCGCATTACCCCAGAGTGGCGGGATTATGTTCAACCACATGACCGCCGCATTGCTCAGATGAGCGGTCAGCCGTTCGGCGATGGCTATTTCAATGGCCTGTTGTGGGACGTGACGGCAACGCTCGACTCTGAACCGCCAACGACGGCTATTCTGGCGGCGGAAGAGCTGGGCGGCCGGGGGCTCGACCTGCTTGAACGTCTGCAACGCGCGCACTATGTCGAGGGGCTGCGCATCTCCGATCCCCCGGTACTGATGAAAATGGCGGTAGAAATCGGCCTGTCGCTGGACGACTTTGAGAACGCCTGCACGCACTGGCGCGGTTTGCCGACCCGCAAGCATATCGAAGAGAGCCGTCAGTGGCTTACCCAGTCGGGCGGCGCGGGTTTTCCGACGCTGGTCTTCGCGGTAGACGATATCTTCACCACACTGAATATTGCCCCCTGGCTGGGTCGCCCTGACGACTGGCATGACTATCTGGCAAAACTGGTGGCGGAAAATCAGTAAACTTCGCCCAACCCGCTTTTCCGCAACAACCGCACGATAGGAAACAGCGGGTTGTCGGCGTAGTCGGCATGAAAATACAAAAACACGGCAGCGACAAGATGTCGGCACCGTGCGCAGAGCGTTAGACTGACGCCACCCGGCAAAGGTGGTCTTTCATTGCCGCCCTTTCATCCTTATGTCCTATGACTTTTTCGTCGTGACCTGCGGTGTGAAATCGCAGCATTTCCCCCATAGACAGGACGCCCCATGATTCGTGTTCATCATCTGAATACCTCCCGTTCACAGCGGGTTTTATGGCTACTGGAAGAACTTGATGTCCCTTATGAGGTGATTAACTATCAGCGCAATAAAGCCACCATGCGCGCCCCGAAAGCCTTGCGTGACATTCATCCGCTGGGAAAAGCGCCGGTGGTTGAGCACGACGGTCAGGTGCTGGCGGAAACCGGTTTAATCCTGGAATATCTGGTCGCCACATTTGGCCCGCAGTTGGCTCCATCGAGCGACAATCCGAACATTTGGCGCTACCGCTACTGGATGCACTACGCTGAAGGTTCACTGATGTCGGCCATGCTGCTGAAACTGGTCGCTCACAAAATGGGACCATTTGGCTGGCCGATTCGCAGCATGACCACTACCCAGCTCAATCTGCATTATGATTTTCTGGAACAGGAGGCCGGGAAATTTCGCTGGCTGGCAGGCGATGCATTTTCAGCAGCGGACATCATGATGGGATTCCCGCTGGATATTGCCGCCCAGCGCGGCTGGCTCACCCCGGCGCGCGCCAGTCTCTGGCGTCTACTGGAAGCCATGCGGGCGCGACCTGCCTGGCAGCGCGCCGCCCGCTACGGTTAACAGCAGCGCATACCATGACAGTCCCTATTCATCATGGTATGCGCGGCGAGCAATATCGCTCAACAACCCGCCGCCAGGATTTCCGCCCGACGACATTACAGCCAGGTGCGAAAACAACCGCCAATCAGGCACTGTGCAATAAAGCGCTATTCACTAAAAACGCCATTCAATAGAACAGTGCCTTTTCCATCTGGATCAACTGAAATCGTGCCTGCCAGTCCTGCAGCGTGATGCGGGTTAACCGCGCCACGCCCTGATAAAACGGGTGGCGACAGTGGCACTCCAGCAAATCCAGATAGCGCGTCGCCCAGGGTAGCAAATGCTCGGTCAGCAATTCCGCCAGGCTGTCCGGCTGATTTTCCGCACACCATGCCGCCAGCATCAGCATCAGGCCGATGTGATCCTCCGGCTCATGCCGATCGCAGCGCGGCTCAATCCCCAGTTCTCGCAACCAGCGCCGCAATGCCAGTGTCGAATCACCAAACAATACATTTTGCCGGTCAAGATATACCGACCCCCAGGGCGGCGCAGGCACTTCCTCGCCACTGTTGAATAATCGCCGCCAGGCGACCGACAACGTTTCATCGTAGCCCGGCTGCAAGCCAAGCTGAATTTGCCGGGCGGCAATGGCGATGTCTGCCCGGTCGCCACATGGCCATGTCTGCTGCCACGCCTGATGTCTCAGGCGCTCAATCCACGCCGCGTTATGTTCATCATCCGGTGCATAATAGAGTAAAGCGCCTAGCAACCGTCCGGTCAGGCTGACGATATGTTTTGGCATAAATCACCTCGTTGACTCTGTCTTCAGGAGGATTCCCTCCTTGCTGTTATCGGGCGTTGTTATCCTGCGTTTTCATCCTGCCACTGCCGGTTCTTTCCTCAGCTGAGTCAGTACCGGCCAGTGCAACGACAAAAAACTTAGAACCCCGCGAGCCAGCTCTCCATAAGAGGATGCCTGAATCCTCTCATCCATACCGATATCCGGCCGGAATCAGACAATTCCGCGCGCCATGACCACAGCGAGACGTGATTTCAGCCATAAAAAAAGCGCCCCGAAGGACGCTTTAGTAAGAGAGTGAATGCCGTCATGATTGACGGTATTAACCGATAAATTGCAGACCATTCATGTACGGACGCAACACTTCCGGCACTTCAATCCGACCGTCAGCCTGCTGGTAGTTTTCCAGCACCGCGACCAGCGCGCGCCCTACCGCCAGACCAGAACCGTTCAGGGTGTGTACCAGACGGGTTTTCTTATCGCCCTTGCTGCGGCAACGCGCCTGCATGCGACGCGCCTGGAAATCCCCCATGTTGGAACAGGAAGAGATTTCACGATAGGTATTCTGCGCCGGCAGCCAGACTTCCAGATCGTAGGTTTTGCATGCGCCGAAGCCCATATCGCCGCTGCACAGCAGCACTTTGCGATACGGCAGTTTCAGCAGTTGCAGTACTTTTTCCGCATGCCCGGTCAGTTCTTCCAGCGCTTGCATGGAGTCTTCAGGACGGACGATCTGCACCATTTCGACTTTATCGAACTGGTGTACACGGATAAGACCGCGCATATCCCGACCATAAGAGCCGGCCTCAGAGCGGAAGCATGGCGTATGTGCGGTTAGTTTGATCGGCAGCGACTCTTCATCCAGAATTTCATCACGTACCAGATTGGTTAACGGCACTTCCGCGGTTGGAATCAACGCATAGTTGCTGGTTTCAGCTTCTTCTTCCAGCGGGCGGGTGTGAAACAAATCCTCTTTAAACTTAGGCAACTGCCCCGTGCCATACAATGTGGCATGGTTGACCAGATAAGGGACATACGCTTCCTCATAGCCATGCTCAGCGGTATGCAGGTTGAGCATGAACTGCGCCAGCGCACGGTGTAACCGGGCTACCTGACCTTTCATCACCGAGAAGCGGGAACCAGTCAACTTCACGCCCAGCGCCATACTCAAACCGCCCGTAATGTCGCCCAGGTCCACATGGTCGCGTACAGGGAAATCAAACTGACGGGGCTCTCCCCAGCGAAAGACTTCCTGATTTTCAGAATCATCTTTACCCAGCGGTACACAGTCGTCAGGAAGGTTGGGAATAGTCAGCGCAATGTTCTGAATCTCGCTCTGAATCTCTTCCAGCTCAGCTTTAGCAACGTCCAGCCTTTCACCCAGCGTGTTCACTTCTCGACGCAGCGGCTCAATATCTTCCCCACGCGATTTAGCCGCCCCGATCTCTTTCGATCGGGAGTTACGTTCTGCCTGCAAATTTTCCGTTTCGACCTGAAGCACTTTACGGCGTTCTTCCAGCGTACGCAGCGCTTCCACATCCAGTTTAAAATTTCGGCGAGCCAGTAATTTTTCGGCAACTGCGTCTAGCTCATTACGCAGTAAATTGGGATCGAGCATGCTAGTCCTGTGCTTGTATTATTAAGGGGATATCGATAATTACAGGGCGCCGACAGCGGCGCCGTGCAGCAGAAAATCTCGGAATAACCTTACCGCAACGTTAATGCTAGCGGTAGCGTTTTGTCGGGCTATTTTGATCCTGAGCAGCGAGCCAGGCCAGCTTTTCGCCAATCTTGGCTTCCAAACCCCGCGAAGTCGGCTGATAGTAGTGCGTTTCTGCCATTTCAGGCGGGAAATACACTTCACCGGCGGCGTAAGCGTTATCTTCATCGTGCGCGTAACGATATTCGGCGCCCAGCCCCATCTCTTTCATCAGGCGAGTTGGCGCATTACGCAAGTGCTCCGGCACGTCGTAATCCGGCTTATCACGGGCGTCGTGCATCGCGGCTTTAAACGCGGTGTACACCGCATTACTCTTCGGCGCGCACGCCAGATAAACTATCGCCTGAGCGATGGCGCGCTCCCCTTCCGCCGGGCCGACACGAGTGAAACAATCCCAGGCGGCGATCGCTACCTGCATCGCCCGCGGATCGGCGTTGCCCACATCTTCAGACGCGATAGCCAGCAAGCGCCGCGCAACATACAAAGGATCGCCACCGGCGGTGATGATACGGGCATACCAGTACAATGCGGCATCCGGCGCCGAACCGCGCACCGATTTATGCAACGCGGAAATCAGGTCGTAATAGCGATCGCCTTTGTTGTCAAAACGGGCGCTGCGTTCGCCGGAAACTTCCTTCAACAATGCCGATGTCAACAGACGCTGACCGCTGGCGTCCACTTCCGCCATATCGGCCATCATTTCCAGCAGATTCAGTGAACGCCGGGCATCGCCGTTTACCAGCTCAGCCAGCAGGCGGCGAGTCTCATCCGGCAAGACAATCTGCTGTCCGCCAAGCCCCCGTTCCTTATCCTGCAGCGCCTGCTCCAGCACCTGTTCGATATCGTCGGCGCTCAGCGCTTTAAGCAGATAGACGCGAGCGCGGGACAGCAGCGCCGAGTTCAGCTCAAAAGACGGGTTCTCGGTGGTGGCGCCAATAAACGTGATGGTGCCGTCTTCAATGTGCGGCAGAAAGGCGTCCTGCTGGCTTTTATTGAAGCGATGCACTTCATCCACAAACAGGATGGTACGACGCCCGGCATCACGGTTCTGGCGCGCGCGCTCAATTGCCTCGCGAATCTCCTTGATGCCGGAGGTTACCGCGGAAATCCGCTCCACATCGGCATGTCCATAGCGCCCAATCAACTCGGCCAGTGTCGTTTTCCCGGTCCCCGGCGGCCCCCACAGAATCATCGAGTGGAGCTGCCCCGCCTCAATCGCGCGCGGCAGCGGTTTGCCAGGCCCCAGCAGATGCTGTTGACCAATATATTGCGCCAGCTTGACCGGCCGCATCCTCGCGGCCAGCGGCTGGAACTGATTGCTGGAAAAATCGAGTGACAGGTTGCTCACACACGCCTCACTGACGCTGATCGTCCACCGCTACGCCTTTCGGCGGCGTAAAGCGAAACTTCGCGGCATCCACCTCGCCATTTTGCTGATTCTTCAGCGTATAGGCGCTACGCTGCCCATCTTGCTCGGTGGCGGTAAAACCGTGGATAGTGCCGTCACTGGTCACGTTGATGGAAAACTGTTTCAGATTGCCATTAGCCGCACGGGGAGTCAGGTCGAAGTCATCCCCTTTCTGACTCACGTTGTACTTACCCCAGTCTTTCGGATCGTTACGGGTGATCAGAATAAACGGCGTATTACCGGTCGCATCCTTCACCCAGGTTGCCGTCACCTGTTCGACGAACGGGTTATAAAACCACAGTGTTTTACCATCGGACACCAGCGTACTTTCATCCGGCGATGTGGTTTTCCAGTTGAACAGATTCGGGCGTTTTACCCACAGTTCACCGGCGCCTTCCTGCACCGCGGCACCGTCATTGGTGGTGACTTTTTGCGTGAAGCTGGCGTGAAAGCTGTTCACTTTACTCAAACGGCTCTGTAAATCACCGGCCGCATCGGCATAGACTGCGCCGGAAACCAGACTGGTCAGTAAACAACCAGCCATCAACCCTGTTCTTATCATACAAAAAATCCTTTGCGTGTTCTTACCGCGTCGCGGCTCCCGACGGGAGCCGATTTCAGTTGAACGCAACTTCAGTTGAGCGCTGATTCAATTGAACGCTGCTTCAGTTGAACGCTAATGTAGCCCAGCCGGGCATGGCATGACAGGCGAATTGTCTGTTACCCAATACTTTTACGCTTCTTTGCAGGGACATACACCGCACCGAAAATTACTCCATCGGCGGCGGCGCCAGCACCTCGCGGTTGCCGTTATGACCGGGGGCGCTGACAATGCCCTGCATCTCCATCTGCTCGACGATGCGGGCCGCACGGTTATAGCCGATGCGGAACTGGCGTTGCACCCCGGAAATCGAGGCGCGGCGTTTTTCCACCACAAAGGCCACCGCCTGATCAAACAGCGGATCCAGCTCTTCGTCTCCGTCAAAGCCAAGGCTACCGCCCTCGCCATCGTCATCGCCGCTGATAATACTGTCGATATACTCTGGACGACCACGCGCCTTCCAGTCCTGCACCACGGCATGCACTTCCTGATCACGCACGAACGCGCCATGAACGCGAACCGGAATCGAGGAGTTGGGCGCCATGTACAGCATATCCCCCATGCCGAGCAGCGATTCCGCACCGCCCTGATCGAGGATGGTACGGGAGTCGATCTTACTCGACACGGTAAAAGCGATACGGGTAGGGATGTTGGCTTTGATAAGGCCGGTAATCACATCCACCGACGGACGCTGCGTCGCCAGCACCAGATGAATCCCGGCGGCACGCGCCTTCTGGGCCAGTCGAGCAATCAACTCTTCCACTTTCTTGCCCACCGCCATCATCAGGTCGGCGAACTCGTCCACCATCACCACGATATACGGCAGCTTTTCCAGTACCGGCGGTTGGATATCCATACTGTCACCCGGTTTCCAGAACGGATCCGGCACCGGTCGACCCATCGCTTCCGCCTGCATCACGCGTTCGTTATAACCGCTGAGGTTACGCACGCCGAGCGCCGACATCAGCTTGTAGCGGCGCTCCATCTCACCCACGCACCAGCGCAAGGCATTGGCGGCGTCTTTCATGTCCGTCACGACTTCGGTAAGCAGATGCGGAATCCCCTCATACACCGACAATTCCAGCATTTTCGGGTCGATCATAATGAAACGCACGTCTGCCGGCGTCGCTTTATACAACATACTGATAATCATGGCGTTAACGCCGACCGATTTACCGGAACCGGTGGTACCGGCCACCAGTAAGTGCGGCATTTTCGCCAGGTCAGCCACAACCGGCTGTCCGGAAATATCCTTGCCCAGCACCACCGCCAGCGGCGAGGCGTTGTCACGGAATCGATCGCAATCCAGCACTTCCCGCAGGAATACCGTCTGGCGATGGCGGTTCGGCACCTCAAGCCCGACGTAGGGTTTGCCGGGGATAACCTCGACAATCCGCACCGCCACGACCGACAATGAACGCGCCAGGTCTCTGGCCAGATTGGAGATGCGGGCCGCCTTGACGCCCGGCGCCAGATCCAGCTCAAACCGGGTGATCACCGGGCCCGGATGGTAATCCACCACCGTCGCTTTAACGCGATAATCCGCCAACCGGGTTTCGATCAGGCGCGCCATGTCATCCAGCGCGTCACGATCCACCGGCGCGTCATTCATGGAAGGCGGCGTCAGCAGGTCCAGCGATGGCAATGGCGTCGTCGGCCTCTGCAGCGGTTGGTCGTTACGCATCAGGAACGGATGAATCAGGCTGTCCATAATTGACGGCGATTCGGCTTCCGCTTCAGGTTCGTTCGGCGCAGCGGTCTGCAACGCATGTACTGGCGCCAGCGGTTGCGCCTGCTGCTCATCAGGGAAACTCTCCTGCGGCGGCAGCGTGAACAGCGGCTCTAGCGGACCATCATCCACCAGGTCGGCAAAGGGTGAAATAGCGAAGGCGCTGTCCAGCGGAGCCTCGGTCTTCGGCGTCATGTCCGGCTGTCTGGTTTCGGCCGCAGCAGGCACCGCCTCGGACGGTTCAGCCGCAAAAATCGCCGGCGCAGCCTGCACCGTATCCGGCTCATGCGCTTCTCCATAACGGGAACGCTGCATGACGGCGAAGTCACGCGCCAGTTGCGCTTGCAACAGCGTTTCTTCGTCCTCTTCATGATCGGGATAGGTTTCGCCGTAGCGTTCGCGTTGCTGATCAGCAAAAGCCTGTCGTAACGCCGCGTCTTGTATCAACTCCTGCTCGTCGTCAGGCAACGCTGTCTGCGCTGTCACGTTGTCCGGCAAAGGCGCTGGCGCGGCAAACGACGCCGACGTGCTGGTTTGCTCAACGTGGGCGGCTTGCGCCTGTTGCTCCGCTTCGCGGGCCTGCTGTTCAGCCAGCCGCTGCGAGGGCAGTTTGATGCCATACGATGCCAGTTCACGGCGAGTAGGAATACGCACCGGATTTGGCCGCGGCAATTCCGGCCCCATACCACGCTTGACCTGCGGATTGTTATCTTCATCGGTGGTAAACGCCGGCATGAACGGCGTCGCATTTTGCAGTTCCGGTTTCGGCTCAGGGGCAACCCCGGCGCTTCCAGAAACGACCGTCGCCGCCGTGACTGCCGCCGCGGCCGTGCGGGCAATGCGATCGTCAGCTTGCAAGGTCAGCGGTTGCCAGTCAGGCAACGGTTCAGACAGTGATGACGCAAAGCCAGCCGGTACAGGCGCTGTCTCCGCTGGCGCTGGCGCCCATGTCGATGCCGGCGAGACATCAACCTTCGGCCTGAATTCAGGCGCAGGCGTTGCAACCGGCGGGACATAGGATTCAGACCCGGCTAACGGCGTAACGGCTATTGGTTCAGGGTGCGGCTTCAGCACCGGCTCCGGCTCCGCATCAGGCGTTGCCGCAACGGCAAATACAGGCTCGTTCGCTTCGTCTGCAGCCGGCATGCCGGCGGCGGCCGATGCAACGGCGGCCACACCGGAAGTCGCCGTCACCGCCGGGGCGGAAAACAGCACGTCATCTTCCTCTACGTCATCGTCCTCTGCCGAGGACGACATCGCGGTGGATTCTTCTTCGTGAGGCCCGGCTGTACGGCGAGCGTCTTTCCGCGTTTCGACTGGCGACTCATCGACCTCTTCGTCATCATCATAAAGGTAGTCATCTTCACGTCGACGCCCGGAAAACAGCGTCAGGCACCCCATCACCCCGGCGCCGAGCTTTTCGGCGATCGTCAGCCAGGACCAGCCGGTGAACAGCGTCAGCCCGGCGGCCCAGACGCACAGCAGAATCATGGTGCCGCCGATATTATTGAAACGCGGAATCATCGAGCTGCTAAGCAAACTGCCCAACACCCCGCCGGAGGCAAAATAGTAGATGTCATCCACATTGAGCGCCGCCAGCCCGCACGAGGTCAGAATCAGTGCCAGCGTGCCGATCAGACGCAGCGAAAGGGTAAAGTAATCCAGCGTGGCGCGTTGGCCGCGCTGGCGATGGATCACCCAGCACAACGACACCATTACCACGGGGATGGCATACGCCAGTACGCCGAAAATGAAAAACAGGGTATCCGCCAGCCAGGCGCCTACCCCGCCCCCCAGATTGTGAATCGGTTCATGCCAGGCGGTCTGCGACCAACTGGGATCCGAGGGACTGAAACTCAGCAGCGCCACCGCCAGATAAATGGCAAAAAGCACCACAACGATTAACATCGCTTCCAGTAAACGTCGACCCGCGCTGAGTTTTTTCAGCGTGACGTCTTTATCTTCTGTATATTCCTGGCTCAAGCGTCTCTCCAGGTTCCCTGTAAATGTTTCATGATAAAGCGCCGAGTCTTCCCCGGCGCCATACTGTACAAATTCACAGGAGTGTAGCTGAATTTATCGGGTTATGCACCCTTGCCGTCAACGGGTCTTGATGACCAGCCGGTTGCTTTGCTTCACTTCTTCCATCACCACATAGGTGCGGGTATCGTTTACGCCCGGCAGACGCAACAGCGTTTCTCCCAGCAACTTACGGTATGCCGACATATCCGGCACGCGGGTTTTGAGCAAATAGTCAAAATCCCCGGAAACCAGATGACACTCCTGAATTTCCTCAAGCTTCTGCACGGCTGCATTGAACTGTTCAAACACATCCGGCGCGCCGCGATTGAGAGTAATCTCAACGAACACCAGCAATGACGCATCCAGATAATGTGGGTTCAGCAGCGCGGTATAGCCATTGATAAAACCCTGTCGTTCCAGACGACGAACGCGCTCCAGACACGGGGTTGGCGAAAGACCGACCCGCTTGGAAAGTTCCACGTTGGAGATACGTCCATCTTTTTGCAATTCGTTCAGGATATTGCGATCGATACGATCAAGATCTTTTCCCGGACGTTTTTTCGTGTCTACCATTCTTATTGTCTCTCTTCATCCTTCCCTGTTTAACCGCTGTCTCTGACCAACCTCAATGTACCAGAGCCACCCCTAAAGAAGACCCCTGCCTTTTGTAATGTGTTCATTCTCTGTTCCGACCGCGTTTCCCGGAAACGTGGTAAAACGCCGGTTATCCATCGGCAGACAAACGCCGCCGCTAGAGACCCCAAACGCATAAAAGCCGGAGCATTTAACTATTCACATACAAAAAATTTCCTCTTCCAAGGATGTTTTCGCAAAAGCGCAGCCGATTGTCAAAGTAAAACAATTAAAATCAGAAGAAAGTGCCAGATTCGCTCCCGGCAGTCCATTAGGGCAGCGTTTTCACACGCTCCGCACCCGCCGTCAGGCTATTCGCCGTTCCCTGCCAATATTCCGTAACGATTGAACCGATAGCCAACAACATTCCTCCACACTTTTTTTACGCAGGTAATTTCCTTACAATCGGTCATATCGTCCGTTCGAGTGAATGAGGAACTCATGAGCACTGCCAAACACCGTAAATTATTGATTCTGGGTTCAGGCCCGGCAGGTTATACCGCCGCGGTCTATGCTGCGCGGGCAAACCTAAATCCGTTGTTGATTACCGGCATGGAAAAAGGCGGTCAGTTGACCACCACCACCGAAGTGGAAAACTGGCCCGGCGACCCGGACGAGTTGACCGGTCCGCTGCTGATGGAGCGTATGCACGCTCATGCCGCCAAATTCAATACCGAAATCGTCTTTGACCACATCACGCGCGTCGACCTGCAAACCCGCCCGTTCCGCCTGTTCGGCGACAGCGATGAGTACACCTGCGACGCCTTGATCATCGCCACCGGCGCATCCGCCCGCTATCTGGGTCTGCCGTCTGAAGACGCGTTCAAAGGGAAAGGCGTCTCCGCCTGCGCAACCTGCGACGGTTTCTTCTATCGCAACCAGAAGGTCGCGGTAGTCGGCGGCGGCAATACCGCAGTGGAAGAGGCGCTGTATCTGTCCAACATCGCCGCCGAAGTGCATCTGATCCATCGTCGCGACAGCTTCCGCGCGGAGAAAATCCTGATCGACCGTCTGATGGCGAAGGTCAGCAGCGGCAATATCGTGCTGCATACCAATCGCACGCTGGATGAAGTGCTGGGCGACGATATGGGCGTGACCGGCGTGCGCCTGCGCGACGCAACTGAAGCAACCGAGCAGTTGGATGTAGCGGGCGTGTTTATCGCTATCGGTCACAGCCCGAATACCGCCATATTCGGCGATCAGCTGGAACTGGAAAACGGCTACATCAAGGTGCAATCCGGCATCCACGGCAACGCGACTCAGACCAGCATTCCCGGTGTGTTCGCCGCCGGCGACGTCATGGACCACATTTATCGCCAGGCTATCACTTCCGCCGGCACCGGTTGTATGGCGGCGCTGGATGCCGAACGCTATCTGGACGCCCTCGTCAAGTAAGCCTTGATGACCAACAATGCCAACCCGGGCGTGATCGCGTCCGGGTTTTTTATTGCAGTTCATCACTGCAAAAATTGATCGACACCCCGTTCCGCCATCTGCTTTTCGTTTGCACAACCCCGCCACCGCGGTAACATGGCGCATCGCGACCGTTACGCTCACAATTGTGTTAAGTAACGGTTATGTAAGCGTTATTTTCATGTACCAACTGGAAGCGATCGGCACCTGATGAAAGACACCCGACAACGAGAACTGACCCGCTGGCTGAAACAGCAAAGCCGTCTGGCGCACCGCTGGCTACGACTATCGCTGATGCTCGGTCTGGCAAGCGGCCTGCTGATTATGGCGCAGGCCTGGTTACTGGCCTCACTGCTGCACGCCCTGATTATCACACCCCCGCGCAACGAACTGACCACGATGTTTCTGTCACTGGCAACGACATTCGTATTACGGGCGTTGATCAACTGGATACGGGAACGCGTCGGTTTTCGCTGTGGTCAGACGATTCGCCAGCATATCCGCCAGCAGGTTCTGGATCGACTGCAGCAGTTGGGACCGGCCTGGATTCAGGGAAAACCGGCCGGCAGTTGGGCCACGCTGATACTGGAGCAGGTGGACGATATGCACGATTACTACGCCCGCTATCTGCCCCAGATGTATCTGGCCGTACTGATTCCGGTGCTGATCCTGATTATCGTGTTTCCGGTGAACTGGGCTGCGGGGGTCATCCTGTTAGTCACCGCGCCGTTGATCCCGCTGTTCATGGCGATGGTCGGCATGGGCGCCGCCGACGCCAACCGCCGCAACTTTCAGGCGCTGGCCAGACTGAGCGGCAATTTTCTTGATCGACTGCGTGGTCTGGATACCCTGCGCCTGTTTTATCGCGGCGAGGCGGAAACCGCACAGATTCGCCAGGCGTCGGAACAGTTTCGCAATCGCACGATGGAAGTGCTGCGTATGGCCTTTCTGTCTTCCGGCGTGCTGGAATTCTTCGCGTCGATTTCGATCGCGGTGGTAGCGGTTTATTTCGGTTTCTCATACCTCGGCGAGTTGCATTTTGGCAGCTACGGCGTCGGCGTAACGCTGTTTGCCGGTTTTCTGGTGCTGATTCTGGCGCCGGAGTTCTTTCAGCCGCTGCGCGATCTCGGCACGTTTTACCACGCCAAGGCGCAGGCGGTCGGGGCGGCGGAAGCCCTGCACCGTTTCATGACGGCAGAAAGCGAGGAAACCGGAGCCGGCACGCACCTATTTCAAAGCGATACGCCCGTCACACTGGTCGCCCATGAGCTGATTATTCTGTCGCCCTCAGGCAAAACGCTGGCCGGGCCGCTCACCTTTAAACTGAACGCCGGGCAACGGGTCGCGCTGGTCGGTCCCAGCGGCGCCGGGAAAAGCTCGCTGCTGAACCTGCTGTTGGGTTTTCTGCCCTACCGCGGTTCACTGACGGTCAATGGCGAGGAACTGCGTACCCTGTCGTCCACATCATGGCGGCAGCACCTGAGTTGCGTGGGGCAAAATCCTCACCTGCCGGAACCCACGCTGCGGCAGAACGTACTGCTGGGTCGCCCGAAGGCCAGCGACCATATGCTGCAACAAGCGCTTGAGCGCGCGTATGTGCACGAATTTCTGCCTCAGTTGCCGCAAGGCCTGGACACGCAGTTGGGCGACGGCGCCGCACGTCTGTCAGTCGGCCAGGCCCAGCGGGTCGCCGTGGCGCGCGCATTGCTGCACCCATGTCGATTACTGCTGCTGGACGAACCCTCCGCCAGCCTTGATGCGCACAGCGAACAGCGGGTCATGAGCGCGCTGAGCGAGGCGTCGCACACTCAGACCACATTGCTGGTGACCCACCAACTGAGCGAAATTCGGGACTATGACGAAATCTGGGTCATGGTCAACGGCCAGTTGGTCCAGCAGGGTGACTACCTTACCCTGAGTCAGGTCGCCGGGCCGTTTGCCGACTTACTGGCGCAACGCCGGGGAGAACTGTGAGATGGAAAAGATTCGGGCAATGCAGGTACTCAAACCCTTTCTGGCGCTGTACCGCCGTCACCTGTTCCGGCTTGGGTTGGGCGTGGTGCTGGCGATACTGACTCTGTTAGCCAGTATTGGTCTGTTGACGCTGTCAGGCTGGTTTCTGGCGGCCTCGTCCATCGCCGGTCTGGCCGGGCTGACTACGTTCAACTATATGCTGCCGGCGGCCGGGGTGCGCGGCGCAGCGATTCTGCGTACCGCCAGCCGTTACTTTGAGCGACTGGTAAGCCACGACGGCACCTTTCGCGTCCTGCTACATCTGCGTGTGTTCACCTTTAGCCGTATCCTGCCGCTGGCGCCGGGCGGGCTGATTCGTTTTCGTCAGGCCGAACTACTCAACCGGCTGGTAGCGGATGTGGATACGCTGGACCATCTCTACCTGCGGGTAATTTCGCCGCTGGTGAGCGCGCTGGCCGTGATTCTGGCGCTGGCTTATGGCTTGAGCTGGCTGGATGCGTCGCTGGCGCTAACGCTGGCCGCCATCATGCTGGCGCTGCTGCTGGTGTTGCCTCTGGCGTTTTACCGTGCGGGACAACCGGTCGGCGCCGACCTGACCGCGCTGCGCGCCCACTATCGGGTACAACTGACCACCTGGATCCAGGGGCAGGCCGAACTGGCGGTATTCGGCGCCCTGGCGCCCTTTCGCCAGCAGTTGGAAATACTGGAGCAGCGCTGGTTTGAACGGCAACGTCAACAGGCCGGGCTAAGCGCGTTGTCGCAGGCCATCCTGATTGCCGCCAGCGGCCTGACCGCCACCTTACTGCTGTGGCTGGCCGCCGGCGGCGTCGGCGGCGACCATCAGCCGGGCGCGCTCATCGCACTGTTTGTGTTTGCCGCCCTCGCCGCTTTCGAAGCGCTGGCGCCGGTCGCAGGCGCCTTCCAGCATATCGGGCAAGTCGTCGCGTCGGCGGCCCGAGTCGATCAACTACTGAAACTGCGCCCGCCGGTTGCCTTTCCGTCTCAGGGCCCTACGCCGTTGGAACAGGTTCAACTCACACTGGATAAAGTGAGCTTTACCTACCCGGAACAAAACCAACCGGCGCTGAGCGGAATTACGCTGACGCTTACGCCGGGCGAGCATGTCGCGTTGTTGGGGCGTACCGGCTGCGGCAAGTCGACGCTGTTGCAATTGCTGACCCGCGCCTGGGATTGCAGCGCCGGCGAAATCCGTCTTAATGACACGCCGATCGCGGCATTCCCGGAGTCTACGCTGCGCGATGCCATGAGCGTGGTGCCGCAGCGGGTGCATATTTTCAGCGCCACGCTGCGGGAAAACCTGCGGTTGGCGGCCCCAGCGGCCAGCGACGAACGTTTGCAGGCGGTGCTAACGCAAGTCGGGCTGGAGAAACTGCTGGAGGATCAGGGACTCAACGCCTGGCTGGGCGAAGGGGGACGCCAGTTGTCCGGCGGCGAACAACGCCGTATCGGCGTGGCGCGCGCCCTGCTCCACCCGGCGCCGCTGGTGTTGCTGGATGAACCGACCGAAGGGCTGGACGCCGATACCGAACAGCGCATACTGCAGTTATTACGTCAGCATTGCCTGGGTAAGACCCTGATCGTCATTACCCATCGCCTGAATGGACTGGAGAGTATGGACCGGCTGTGCGTGATGGATGGCGGACAACTGGTGGAACAGGGTTCGCATCATAGCCTGATGGCGTTGCAAGGGCGCTACTGGCAATTTCATCAACACCTGTAGGCCGAGGTGCGCATGCTGTTGTATGAACTGTCTCCGTTTTCGCTGCAGTTTCCTAACCCGGAAACCGCGCTGCGGGATCCCAATGGTCTGCTGGCCTACGGCGGCGATCTGTCGCCCGAACGCTTGCTAAGCGCCTACCGTCAGGGTATTTTCCCGTGGTTTTCACCGGGAGAGCCGATCCTGTGGTGGAGCCCGGACCCACGAGCGGTGCTGTTCCCGGCACAGTTTCACCTTAGCCGCAGCATGAAAAAGTTCATTCGCCGCACCGATTATCGGGTCACACTGAATCAGGCGTTTGAAGCGGTGATTTCCGCCTGCGCCAGCGAGCGCGAGGAAGGCACCTGGATTGGCAGGGACATCGTGCGTTCCTATGTTCAGTTACACCTGTCCGGCCTGGCGCACTCGGTCGAGGTCTGGCGTGGCGCCCAGTTGGTGGGCGGCCTGTACGGTATCGCTCAGGGCGCGCTATTTTGCGGCGAGTCGATGTTCAGCCGGGCGGATAACGCGTCCAAATACGCGCTGGCGGCGTTTCTGCAGCATTTCGTGCGCCACGGCGGCCAGTTGATTGATTGCCAGGTGCTCAACGACCATACTGCCTCGCTGGGCGCCTGTGATATTCCCCGGCGCGAGTTTCTGTACGAGCTGAACCGGCTGCAACAGGCCGCATTAATCGATGGTTGCTGGCATCCGCAACCCCTGAATACACCCACTGCCGACACCCCTGGTGAAGGGGATAAATGAGCGGCAGCGACTTACGCGCCTTTACATAATGAGGGTTTTTCGGCATTATCTTGCCGGTTAAAAACTAAGGTACTTAAACCTAGAGGATTCGATGGCCAAAGAAGACAATATTGAAATGCAAGGCACCGTGCTGGATACGCTGCCCAACACCATGTTCCGCGTTGAGCTGGAAAACGGGCACGTGGTTACCGCTCATATCTCCGGTAAAATGCGTAAAAACTATATCCGCATCCTGACGGGTGACAAAGTGACTGTGGAACTGACCCCGTACGACCTGAGCAAAGGCCGCATTGTCTTCCGTAGCCGTTAACAACCGCGCTATCGCCTGAGGCGATGCGCCAGGGTGTTTACCTCTCTGCCCTCACCGTTCGGTGAGGGCGTTTGCATTTTAAGCCGGTCAATAACTTACCCGCCTATTAATTCGGATATCGCAGTAAGCTGCAGTCAGACAAACCGTGTGGTAACGTGAATGCGACCAACATGAAAAAGGGCATCTGACGATGCCCTTTTGTGTTTTTAGCGTGACGACGTAATCAATTCACTCAGTGAACCGCACCTTCGGCTTTAGTCTTTTGCGCGCTCAGGAAGCGATAAGTCAGCTGTTGGGCGGCCTTATCCAGTTCCACTTTCACGGAGCCACCGTCTACCAGCGAGCCGAACAACAGCTCATTGGCCAGCGGTTTCTTGAGGTTTTCCTGAATGACTCGCGCCATCGGTCGCGCGCCCATCGCTTTGTCATAGCCTTTTTCCGCCAGCCAGTTACGTGCTTCTTCGCTAACTTCCAGCGACACGCCTTTGGCGTCCAGTTGCGCCTGCAGTTCGACAATAAACTTGTCCACCACCTGCTGAATCACTTCAGCCGACAGGTGGTTGAACCAGATGATGCCGTCCAGACGATTGCGGAATTCCGGCGTGAAGACTTTTTTGATCTCTTCCATCGCATCGCTGCTGTTGTCCTGCTGGATAAGACCAATGGACTTACGCTGGGTTTCCCGCACCCCGGCATTGGTGGTCATCACCACGATCACATTGCGGAAATCCGCCTTGCGGCCGTTGTTATCGGTCAGCGTGCCGTTGTCCATCACCTGCAACAGCAGGTTGAACACATCCGGGTGCGCCTTCTCGATCTCATCAAGCAGCAGCACCGAATGCGGATGCTTGATCACCGCATCGGTGAGCAAACCGCCCTGATCGTAGCCCACGTAGCCCGGAGGCGCGCCGATCAAACGGCTGACCGTATGGCGTTCCATGTATTCAGACATATCGAAGCGCAGCAGCTCGATATCCAGCGCTTTCGCCAACTGTACCGTTACTTCCGTTTTCCCGACCCCGGTCGGACCGGCAAACAGGAACGACCCGACCGGCTTGCGCTCATGCCCCAGACCGGCACGGCTCATCTTGATGGCTTCGGTCAGCGCCTCAATGGCTTTATCCTGCCCGAATACCAGCATCTTCAGACGATCGCCCAGATTGCGCAGCACATCACGGTCGCTGGCGGAAACGGTTTTCTCCGGAATACGGGCGATGCGGGCGACCACCGCTTCAATATCCGCCACATTGACGGTTTTCTTGCGTTTGCTCACCGGCAACAGGCGGCAGCGGGCGCCGGCTTCATCGATCACGTCGATCGCTTTATCCGGCAGGTGACGGTCATTAATGTATTTCACCGCCAGTTCCACCGCCGCACGGATCGCCTTGGCGGTATAACGCACGTCGTGGTGCGCTTCGTATTTCGGCTTCAGACCATTAATGATCTGCACCGTCTCTTCCACGCTCGGCTCGGTGATGTCGATTTTCTGGAAGCGGCGCGCCAGCGCGCGATCTTTTTCGAAGATATTGCTGAATTCCTGATACGTGGTGGAGCCAATCACGCGAATCTTGCCGCTGGACAGCAACGGCTTGATCAGGTTGGCGGCGTCCACCTGACCGCCGGAAGCTGCGCCAGCACCGATAATGGTGTGGATCTCGTCGATGAACAGAATGCTGCTCTGATCCTGCTCCAACTGCTTGAGCAGCGATTTAAAGCGTTTTTCGAAGTCGCCGCGGTATTTGGTGCCAGCCAGCAACGAGCCGATATCCAGCGAGTAGAGCGTGCAGTCGGCCATCACCTCCGGCACGTCGCCCTGCACGATGCGCCAGGCCAACCCTTCGGCGATAGCGGTTTTCCCCACGCCGGATTCGCCCACCAGCAGCGGGTTGTTTTTACGGCGACGGCACAGCACCTGAATCGTGCGCTCCAGCTCGCTGTCGCGGCCGATCAGCGGATCGATGCCTCCCACCCGGGCAAGCTGGTTGAGATTTGTGGTGAAGTTTTCCATACGCTCCTCCCCGCCAGCCTGTTCTTCGTTAACCGGATTTTCCGGGTTTGCCGCCGGACCGGTTTCTTCTTTGCGCGTACCGTGGGAAATGAAATTCACCACATCCAACCGGCTGACGTCATGTTTGCGCAGCAGGTAGGCAGCTTGAGATTCCTGCTCGCTGAAGATGGCGACCAGCACGTTGGCGCCGGACACTTCGCTGCGCCCGGACGACTGCACGTGGAACACGGCGCGCTGCAGCACCCGCTGAAAGCTCAGCGTCGGCTGGGTATCCCGTTCTTCATCATTTTGCGGCAGCGTGGGCGTGGTCTGTTCGATAAAGGTTTCCAGTTCCTGACGCAGAACCGCCAAATCGACCGTACAGGCTTCCAGTGCCTCTCGTGCGGAGGGGTTGCTGAGCAGCGCCAGCAACAAATGTTCCACGGTCATAAACTCATGCCGGTGCTCGCGCGCTCTGGCGAAAGCCATGTTGAGACTGAGTTCCAGTTCTTGATTGAGCATAGGCACCTCCCCCAATAAATTGCCCTATTCAGGCTTTTTCCAGCGTACAAAGCAATGGATGCTCGTTCTCCCGGGCATAACGGTTCACCTGCGCCACCTTGGTCTCGGCTACCTCGGCGCTGTAGACGCCGCAGATGGCCTTGCCCTGATAGTGAACCGTAAGCATCAGTTGCGTTGCACGTTCAATATCATAAGAAAAGAACTTTTGCAGAACGTCAATAACAAATTCCATCGGCGTGTAATCATCGTTGTTAAGTATCACTTTATACATCGATGGAGGCTGCAAGGCTTCAGTATAATGCTCTTTGGTCAGGTCGTCGGTCTGCGCCCCGGTGCTATGATTTCCCATCTTCTACCCAAATCAGTTCTGATACTTATCCGCTGGCTGTCTTCACAGCAGCATGCCTGATTTTTATTGTATCACCGCCCGGTCAAAATCGCTCAGACCCCAAAAACGCATCCCTCTTGATATTAACGGCAATAAAACCCGACGATAGCGTTATCTGTATCAAATTTTCACAAACCTGCGGCAAAGTGTCGGATTCGGGTGCTTGACGGCAAGGGCGATTTCACTAGAGTGTAGAGTTGAATTGATGTCGTTTTAATCAATTTGGTTTTGCCTTAACCCAATAACCTCACCTTAGAGAACACTCTAGCGAAGGATGAAGATTCATGGAGACAGGTACTGTTAAATGGTTCAATAACGCCAAAGGCTTTGGCTTTATTTGTCCCGAGAGCGGCGGTGAAGATATCTTCGCCCACTATTCAACCATTCAGATGGACGGCTACAGGACGCTGAAAGCAGGTCAGGTGGTGCAATTCACTGTACACCAGGGACCCAAAGGAAATCACGCCAGTCTGATCGTGCCGGTAGTCGGCGAAACGGTCGCCTGAATGTTCACCCCACGCTTTCCGGTCTTTCTCCTTTAATTCCTGTGACCAGGTCAAACGAGTCCAATGCCGGTCGCAAAGCGGCCGGCATTCTTTATGCTCTCTTCACATGCGCTCTACACGCGACAGGCTCGTTCAGCCGGATAACACGCCTAATCCGCCCGCCCGCGCGCCAGCCACAAGACCCGTGAAAACATGCTGCGGATCAGCGGCGGGATGGCTGATTCCCCCTGAGACGCCGCTTCCAGCGCCACTTCAATCGCCAGATCCGGTTTTGAGGTACGGTGAATCGCCTTGGTGATGACTTTCGCCGCCGACAGCGGCACCGGTTCCGGCAACTGCGCAACCCGGTGATAGACCTGACTAAAGCCGTTGCGATACATGAAATGCTCCATATCCAGCGCCGGCAGCACGGTCAAATGGTCGCGTTCGGACTCACTCTGCGATTGCAGCAGGCTACGAACCGTGGCGGCGTATTTTTTCCCAGCGTCATCGCCATCCACCAGCACATGCCATTCGATACCCATCCGATAGGCGAACTTCAGCAGCGGTTTTAACCCCACCTGCGCAAACTCGATCACCCTCACGCCTTCCGCCTCGAAGTGATGACCGCACTGACGCGCCAGTTCACTGAGCATCCAGACTTCGGTTTCGCCCTCCACCAGCAGCCAGCAGCGCGCGAATAACGACGCCGGGCGATTAAACCGAATGTGAAAGGTAATGCGGCGGCTATCTTCCTGCGTCATGCCCTGACGGCCGATACGGTAGGTTGCGACCTTCGCCGATTCTCGCACCAGACGGCAAACCTGTTCTACCGGCACCAGCGACAGCAGTTCACCGGAATTGGTGGTGGTGATTTTTTGCAGCGGCAACTGCGTCAGCAGCCCCCATGCCACCGACAGCATAATCGGATGCAGCCGGGTTTCCGGGTCTTCAATCAGCAGCAGCGGCCGGGCGTGCGGATCAAGCGCCGTGGACCCTTTGGCCTGCAGCAGGGTGGAAAACAGCTCCAGCAGAATAATACGACGGCTGCGACTATTGGGGCCGGAAATCATGCGATTGATGTTATCCAGCGAGCGCCATGCCCGGCCATTGCCCGCACGGGCATGGCGATGGTGACGCCGATCGTTCGGGTCCGCGCCCTGCTCGGAAAAATAGTGCTCGACCAGTTGGCGCATCGCCACCAGACCTTGTCGCAGTTCCTGATTAGTCAACCGGTTGGGATTTTGCGCCAGTTCGCGCACCAGCGTCTCAAACTGGCGCGATAGCCGATCGTTATCATCGATTTGCGGCATCAACGAGCCGGTGCGAAAACGGCGAATAAAGCGGGCGTCACGCAGCCGCAACACCGGATGCAGACGAATCACTTCGCTGGCCAGCCAGTCGATATTGTCCAGCGGCAATGCCTGACCATTGGCATCAAGAAAACTGCGCCAGGTAAAGATCGCCTGGCTTTCATCCATTTCCCCTTCCAGCCGATAGAAAATGCGATGCAATCGCCCTTCGCCCTTGATCCATACCGACGACAATGAACGATAGCGAGGGGCCAGATGGTGACCGGGCGCAGATTCGCAAAACGTGAAGATCACCTGCAGATGACGCTCGCGGCTGGTTTCGTTGCCCGGCGTAAAATGAAAGTCCTGCAGATCAAAGTGATAAAGCGGTGGTGACGGCGTCAGCAGCAGCGACAGCGCATCCAACAAGCTGGACTTGCCCCAGGCGTTTTCGCCGATCAGCACGGTATTATCATCCAGCATCAGCGACAGTCGGTTAATACCACGGAATCCAAGAATCTCGACTCTTTCCAGATACATCCGTGCCTCCTGTTCTGTGGTCTTCTAACGAGAATGACGATAAAAGCGCGGCAGGGTCAAGCCCTATGCCTCGGATCTGCCTCGCGACGCATAAAAATGCCCGGCAGATGCGAGTGATTGTCATCCACAAGTAAAAATTGCGCTAAATCAACTTCACCTTAAATTGCCTATAAAAGATCTTTTTAGACACCGGCAAACCGTTCTATGCTTTTAAACAAGCATTATAAATGCAACTTTAAAAAGGAAGTCATTATGTATTGTGTGCAATGTGAACAGACCATCCGAACCCCGGCCGGCAATGGCTGCGCTTACGCGCAAGGCATGTGCGGCAAGACCGCCGAAACCTCTGACCTGCAAGACCTGCTGGTCGCCGTTCTTCAGGGGCTGTCCGCCTGGGCGCTGCAGGCGCGCGCATTGGGCATCATTGACCATGAGATCGACAATTTTACGCCCCGCGCTTTCTTCGCCACCCTGACCAACGTGAATTTTGATTCGCCGCGTATCATCGGCTACGCCCGTGAAGCGATTAGCCTGCGTCAGGGGCTGGCCGCCCGTTGCCGGCTGCTGGACGCCGCCATCGCGGTCGATCATCCGATGGCGGAACTGCAACTGGCGGGCGACGATATCCCGACGCTGCTGCAACAGGCGGCGATGTTCGCGCTGAACAAAGATAAAGCCGCTATCGGCGAGGATATTCACGGGTTACGTATGCTGTGCCTGTATGGCCTGAAAGGCGCGGCCGCCTATATGGAACATGCCCACGTGCTGGGTCAGTACGATGACGCGCTGTACGCCGATTTCCATGCGTTTATGGCCTGGCTCGGCACCGAGCCCACCGATGTCGACACCCTGCTCGGCAACGCGCTGGCTATCGGCAAAATGAATTTCGGCGTAATGGCGATCCTGGATCAGGGAGAAACCTCCGCCTACGGTCATCCGCAGCCGACTCAGGTTAACGTACGCCCGGTGGCGGGCAAGGCGATTCTGATTTCCGGCCATGACCTGAAAGACCTGCGTATGTTGCTGGAACAGACCGAAGGCACCGGCATCAATATCTATACCCACGGCGAAATGCTGCCGGCGCACGGCTATCCGGAACTGAAGAAATTTTCCCACCTGGTCGGCAACTACGGCAGCGGCTGGCAGAATCAGCAAAGCGAATTCGCTAAATTCCCTGGCCCGATCCTGATGACCTCCAACTGCATCATCGACCCCAACGTAGGCCAGTATACCGACCGTATCTGGACCCGCAGCATCGTCGGCTGGCCGGGCGCGCAGCACCTCGAAGGCGATGATTTCAGCGCGGTGATCGCTCAGGCGCAGCAACTGCCGGGGTTCCCGTACAGCGAAATCGAGCACCTGATTACCGTCGGTTTTGGTCGCCAGACCCTGTTGAGCGCCGCCGATACCGTGATTGATCTGGTCGCCAGCAAGAAACTGCGCCACGTATTTCTGGTCGGCGGTTGCGACGGCAGCCGCACCGAACGCAGCTACTACACCGATTTCGCGCTCAACGTCCCGCAAGACTGCCTGATCATGACGCTGGCGTGCGGTAAATATCGTTTCAATAAACTGGATTTCGGCACGCTGGAAGGCTTGCCGCGTCTGCTGGATGTCGGCCAGTGCAACGATGCGTACGCCGCCATCATGCTGGCGGTCAATCTGGCGGAAAAACTGGGCTGCGGCGTCAACGACCTGCCGCTGAGTCTGGTACTGTCCTGGTTTGAACAGAAAGCCATCGTCATTCTGCTGACGCTGCTGGCGCTGGGTGTGAAAAATATTTATACCGGCCCGACCGCCCCTGGCTTCCTGACCCCGTCGCTGCTGGCGATCCTGAACGAGAAGTTCGGCATGCGCGCCATCACCACCGTGGAGCAGGACCTCAAAGACATCCTCGCCGCCTGATTTTTCGTTGACCTTCGCCTTCCGCCGACGCATGGCGGAAGGCTGTTATGGAGACCGCCATGACCATGCCTACTCCGCAGTGCCCCAACCGCATGCAGGTGCACTCTCTTCATCAGGAAACGCCGGATGTGTGGACGCTTTCCCTGATCAGCCATGACTTTTACCCCTGGCAACCCGGCCAGTATGCGCTGGTCAGCATCGCCAACAGCAGTGAAACGCTGCGCGCTTATACCCTGTCCTCCTCGCCCGGACTGAGCCCGTTTATCACCTTCACGGTACGCCGACTGGAAAACGGCGTCGGCTCGCGCTGGCTGACCGAACAGGTGAAGCCCGGCGATTATTTGTGGATCTCCGATGCGCAGGGCGAATTCAGCTGCACCCGTGCCGTCAGCGATCGTTACCTGATGCTGGCGGCAGGCTGCGGCGTTACGCCGATCATGTCGATGACGCGCTGGCTGCTGGTCAATCGCCCGCACACGGACATTCAGGTCATCTTCAATGTGCGCTCGCCGCAGCACGTGATTTTTGCCGACGAATGGCAAACACTCCGCCAGCGCTACCCACAGCAACTGCAACTGACCCTGATGGCGGAACAGCAGGCTGAAACCGGTTTTCTCAGCGGTCGTCTCACTGAGTCGGTCCTGTCGCAACAGGTGCCGGATATCGCCAATCGCACCGTGATGACCTGCGGCCCGCAACCCTATATGCAGCAGGTGGAAACCTTCTGTCTACAGGCCGGCGTCCCACGCGAGCGCATCTTCAAAGAGCAGTTCGGCGCGCCGGAAGCCGCCGTGGATGATGATGGCGAACAACTCACCATGACCATTCGCCATTCGTTGCAACAGTTGAAAGCTCCGATCGGCATCAGCCTGCTGGCAGCGTTGGAAAGCCACCAGTTACCGGTAAACGCCGCCTGTCGCGCCGGGGTATGCGGTAGCTGCAAGACCCGGATTCTCAGCGGCAGCTACACTACCACCAGCACCATGACGCTGACGCCTGACGAAATTGAAAACGGCTATGTGCTGGCCTGTAGTTGCCAGTTACAAGGCGATGTCGAACTGGTCTGATTTTTCCGCTCGCTCTTGCCATACGGCTGACATCACGCTCTGGATCCACCCCGCACTTTCGTTAAGAAACCGTTAAGGCGGGGTTTTTCCCCTTCCTGCTTCCGGCTATATTAGGTTGTATTGATATCGTATTGCGGGTGTGAACATCGACAGGGACACCGCTGCAGTTTCAATCGCGCTGTTGTGGCAGGAGCAAACACCATCATGACCATCAGACCCGCCCCAATTCTGATCCTTGGCGCCAGTGGCTACATTGGCCGTCACCTCCTCACGCGTCTCAGCCAGCAAGGTCAATCGGTGATTGCCGCTTCGCGTCACATCGACTCGCTGGCGGCACTGAATCTTCCCGGCATACGCTGTGAATACGTTGATTTGATGAAGCCGTATACGCTGCCGGAAGGGTTATGGCAGGCAGACACCCTTTACTATCTGGCGCACAGCATGGGTGATGGCGCCGATTTTCTGGAGCGGGAATATCAATCGGCGCAAAATCTGCGTCAGGTGCTGCGAACCAGCCGGATTCGACAGATAATCTATCTCGGTTCAGCGCAGGCTGAGTGCCATCCCTCCATTCATATGCAGGCGCGCAAACTGACCGGCGACATTCTGCGCAGCAGCGGCATTCCGGTCACCGAGTTGCGCGCCGGCATTATCGTCGGCCCCGGTTCCGCTGCATTCGAAATCCTGCGCGATATGGTGAACAATTTGCCGGTGCTGACGCCGCCGCGCTGGGTGCGCTCGAAATCCGCGCCGATTGCGCTGGAAAATCTGCTCACCTACCTGACGGAACTGCGACACTACCCTGCGGAACGTCATCGGGTTTTCGATGCCGCCGGGCCGGAATACCTTAGCTATCAGACCCTGTTCGAACGGTTTATTCGTATTACCGGCAAACGTCGCCTGTTGTTGCCGATTCCGGTGCCGACCGGGTTGATATCGGCCTGGTTTCTGAACATGGTGACCTCAGTTCCCGGCTCTACCGCACGGGCGCTGGTACAGGGGTTGCGACACGATCTGCCGATGGACGACGGCGAACTGCGTCGCCTGATTCCCCAGCGGCTGATCGGGTTTGATGAAGCGGTGCGGGCTACGCTGGCCGATGAAAAAGCGGCGGCGCAACATCCGGACTGGGGATATGACCCCGATGTTTTAGCGCGCTGGCAACCCAATTACGCGTTCTACCCCAAACAGGCGGGTTACAGCCACAAAACCGGTGCCAGCAGCCAGGCATTGTGGCAGGTGATCCAGCAAGTCGGAGGCCGGGAAGGCTACTTTTACGCCAACCTGCTGTGGGCTATCCGCGCTCGAATAGATGATTTATGCGGTAATCAGGTGATTTACCGCCGTCCGGAGCGGGCTGAGTTAAGGGAAGGCGACTTCGTCAACGGCTGGAAGGTCATCCGGGTCAGGCCTCATCAGCAGTTGGTGCTGCTGTTTGGCATGAAAGCGCCCGGACTGGGGCGTCTGGTCTTCTCCATTGACGATCGTGGCGCGTATCGGGTGCTGGATGTTCGTG
This sequence comes from Dickeya sp. Secpp 1600, assembly GCF_003049805.1. Classification (NCBI taxonomy): domain Bacteria; kingdom Pseudomonadati; phylum Pseudomonadota; class Gammaproteobacteria; order Enterobacterales; family Pectobacteriaceae; genus Dickeya; species Dickeya sp. Secpp 1600. The sequence continues at coordinate 2,201,143 of NZ_CP023484.1, read as the reverse complement.
CCTGGTGGCACCCCGCCGGCAGCAGCGGGCTGGGTTACTGGTTCCTGATGATGCCTGCGCATCTGTTTGTGTTTCGCGGCATGGCGCGCCGTATCGCCGTACTGGCGCAGGAGGCCGAACAGCGGGACATCGTTCGCCTCCCCCACAGCGATTAAGCCGCCGACCTTCCTGCCGCGACCAACGGAGACGCAGGTTATCGCCCAGACCCCGCGCCGCTGCGGGGCGCGGCGCCGTACTTCTCGAGCAGCGCATCGGCGATCGCTTCGGTTTCCGCATCCGCCTCACCGTCATAGCGCTGCTGCCGGAAGTGCATCTGGAATGCCGCCACCACCTGTTGCTGCTGGCGCGCGCTCATGTTCGGGTTGACCTCATAACCATAACGCGCCAGTTTCTCCAGCAGCGCCTGTCTGTCCACCGGCGTATATTGCTGTCGTCCTCTCAGATAGAAATGCACCCGTTGCGGCTCCGGCCAGGCGCCGATACCCGCCATCGCCAGTTGATGCCAGGGAAACAGCGGTCCCGGGTCGACTTTGCGCTGGGGTGCAATATCGCTGTGCCCCACCACATCCTGCGGCGCAATATGGTGACGGGCGATGATGTCCCGGGCAAGATGGGTCACCAGCGTGATCTGTTGCGGGGTATAAGGCTGCCACCAGTGGGTACCGGACGCAGTTTGCCGCCAGCCGGGGTTTTCCTGTTCGATGCCGATCGACGTGGCGTTCAACTGACTGTAACCGCGCCAGTAACTGGCGCCTGCATGCCAGGCCGCCTGCGACTCCGGCACCAGCTTCCACGCCACCGGCTTGCCATTAACCTGCGGCGGATAAGCCGGCACCAGATAATGCGCGCTAACATGTTCGGCGGTGAGTTTTTCCAGCGAACTGCCTAAATCTTCGGCCGTATAGTGAAATACCAGAAAGCGGACCCGCTCCCCCCGGCTGACAGCCGGAGACGACTGATCCAACTGGTAATCGCCCTCATCGACATAGCGTTCGCGGCTCTGGCAGCCTGCCAGCAACGTTAGCGCCACCAACGCTACACTTCGCCATGCCAGCCCGATGCGCCCGCAGGTCATGATCGGCGAACCACCACCGCAGTACCGCTGACGGACACCATCAGCATGCTGGCGTCCTTACCCACGGTTTCATAATCAATGTCGATGCCAACCACGGCATTCGCGCCCAGCTCCTGCGCCTGCTGCTGCATTTCGCGAAACGCGATCTGCCGGGCGTTGCGTAACTCTTTTTCATAGGCGCCGGAACGGCCGCCGACGATATCGCGGATACCGGCGAAGAAATCCCGAAAGATATTGGCGCCAAGGATGGCTTCGCCCGTCACCACGCCGCAGTAGTTTTCAATGACGTGCCCTTCCAGGGTTGGTGTGGTGGATAATTGCATCATGCCTCCTCGTCTCAGATATTCGGCCGTTGGATCGACTGCACATTCTCACAGCCTTCTTACGCTTTTATAGCAATTTCTGCCACTAAAAGACTTTCTCACAACACAGAAGTCATCAATCGCGCTTTTTAGCAACGTAGCTCGCTACAGCCGGGGTTGGTTATGGCTGAGGATTGTCCGCTACAAGTCGGCTATCGCCCTGACAAATCCGCCTGCCGCCGCGGCAAAGCACGATTTTGTGCTAAAATATCGACAATAAGTCGTGTATTTGCAAATTTTAACCCACGACGATTGCATAACTATTCTGCCGAGGCTACCATTTGCGGCATCAATGTCTATTCAATTCTTGCGCATGAGTATTCAACTAAACAGCATTAACTGTTTCTATGGCGCACACCAGGCGCTGTTCGATGTCACCCTTGATTGTCCATCCGGAGAAACACTGGTGTTGCTGGGTCCCAGCGGGGCCGGTAAAAGTTCGTTATTGCGGGTGCTGAACCTGCTGGAAACGCCCCGTTCCGGTACGCTCAACATCGGCGGCAATACCTTCGATTTCAGCCAGACGCCCGGCGAAAACGCCATTCGCGAACTGCGCCGCAATGTCGGCATGGTGTTCCAGCAGTACAATTTGTGGCCGCACCTCACCGTGCAGCAGAATCTGGTCGAAGCGCCCTGCCGCGTGCTGGGGCTGGGTCGTCAGGAAGCGCGGGAACGGGCGGACAAACTGTTGAGCCGTCTGCGACTGAACGACTTCGCCGATCGCTACCCGTTACATCTCTCCGGCGGCCAGCAGCAGCGTGTCGCCATCGCCCGCGCGCTGATGATGGAGCCGCAGGTGCTGCTGTTTGACGAGCCGACCGCGGCTCTCGATCCGGAAATCACCGCTCAGGTCGTCAGCATTATTCAGGAACTGAGCGAAACCGGCATCACCCAGGTGATCGTCACCCACGAAGTCGATTTCGCACGTAAAACCGCCAGCCGCGTGGTGTACATGGAAAACGGCCGCATCGTGGAACAAGGCGACGCCTCGCATTTTACCCAACCCCAAACACCGGAATTTGCTGGCTATTTATCTCACTGATAGATAAGGATAATAAGATGAAAAAATTGCTCGTTGCCGCCCTGCTCGGCGGGTTAAGCCTTTCCGCTGGCGCAGCCGAAACTATCCGTTTTGCCACTGAAGCGTCCTATCCTCCGTTTGAGTCGGTGGACGCCAGCAACCAGATCGTCGGGTTCGATATCGACCTGGCCAACGCGCTGTGCAAACAGATTCAGGCCACCTGTACTTTCAGTAATCAGGCATTCGACAGTCTGATCCCCGGTCTGAAATTCCGCCGTTACGATGCGGTGATCGCCGGTATGGATATCACGCCGGAACGCCAGCAGCAGGTGACCTTCACCCAGCCGTACTATGAAAACTCGGCGCTGTTCATCGCCCAGAAAGGCAAACTGGCCGATATCGCCGCGCTGAACGGCAAGCGTGTCGGGGTACAGAACGGCACCACCCACCAGAAATTCCTGCTGGACAAGCATAAAGACATCACCGTGGTACCGTACGACAGCTACCAGAACGCGGTGCTGGACCTGAAAAACGGTCGTCTGGACGCCGTCTTCGGCGACACCGCCGTCGTGAACGAGTGGCTGAAACAGAACGAGAATCTGGCGTCGGTGGGCGACAAGGTTACCGATAAAGACTACTTTGGCATCGGCCTGGGGATTGCCGTTCGTCAGAACAACGACGAGCTGGTGAAAAAATTCAACGATGCTCTGAACAAGATCAAGCAGGATGGCACCTACCAGACCATCTACAAGAAATGGTTCCAGCAGTAAGCCGACTAAGACTCAATGACTGAATTCCAACCTCTTGCAAGCGCCGCCGGGATGACCGTCGGCCTTGCCGTTTGCGCCCTGGTGCTGGGGCTGCTGTTGGCGATGCTGTTTGCCCTGTGGGAAACGGCGCGCTGGAAAGCCGTCAGCGCCTGCGGCACCGCTGTCGTCACCCTGCTGCGCGGCCTGCCGGAAATTCTGGTGGTGCTGTTTATCTATTTTGGTTCGTCGCAGTTGCTGCTGATGCTGTCCGATGGCTTCACGCTTAATCTCGGTCTGGCGCAGGTGCCGGTCAAACTGAATATCGATAACTTCGAAGTCAGCCCGTTTCTGTGCGGCGTCATTGCGCTGTCGCTGCTGTATGCCGCCTATGCGTCTCAGACGCTGCGTGGCGCGCTGAAAGCGGTGCCGCGCGGCCAATGGGAGTCCGGGCAGGCGCTGGGAATGAGCAAAAGCGTGATTTTCCGCCGGCTGATCATGCCGCAAATGTGGCGTCACGCGCTGCCGGGGCTCGGCAACCAGTGGCTGGTGCTGCTGAAAGATACCGCGCTGGTATCGCTGATCAGCGTCAACGACCTGATGCTGCAAACCAAAAGCATCGCCACCCGTACTCAGGAACCCTTTACCTGGTACATGATTGCGGCGGCGATCTATCTGGTGATAACCCTGTTGAGTCAGGCGATCCTGAACAGGATTGAAGCACGCGCCACGCGCTTTGAACGGAGGCCGTCCTGATGCTGGGCTACATTCCTGAACTACTGAAAGGGTTGCACACCAGCCTCTGGTTGACGCTGGCCGCGCTGCTGCTGGCGTTGCTGCTGTCGCTATTGCTGACGGTGATCCTGACGCTGAAAACCCCGGTAGCGTCGCAGATAGCCAAAGGCTACATCACATTGTTCACCGGTACTCCGCTGCTGGTGCAGATTTTCCTGATTTACTACGGTCCCGGTCAGTTCGCTTCGATCCGCCAGACCGACTGGTTGTGGAATCTGCTGTCTCAGCCGTGGTTGTGTGCGGTCAGCGCGCTGGCGCTTAACAGCGCGGCTTATACCACTCAGCTGTTCTACGGCGCGGTGCGAGCTATTCCGTCCGGACAGTGGCAATCCTGCGCCGCGCTGGGCATGAATCAACGCCAGACGCTGCGCATCCTGCTGCCGTTTGCGTTCAAGCGCGCGCTCTCTTCGTACTCCAACGAAGTGGTGCTGGTGTTCAAAGGCACCTCGCTGGCGTACACCATTACGCTGATGGAAGTGATGGGCTACGGCCAGCTGCTGTACGGCCGCACCTATGATGTGCTGGTGTTTGGCGCGGCGGGTATCGTCTACCTGTGCGTCAATGGCTTGCTGACGTTGCTGATGCGTCTGGTCGAACGGCGCGCCTTGCGTTTCGAACAGCGCAATACCTGAACCATCAGTGAACGTAACCTAATGACTGATTACGCCGGCTTTCATGCCGGCGTTTTTTATGCATATCATCCAGCCTTCCATCGATTTAAATCTGCTTTATTTTTATTCAATTACCACAGGTACGCTTTATCACCATTGCCACACTGCAAATTAAAATGAATTTATAATCATATTATTTGCATATAAATACATTTAATGGCATGGTGTCGTCATCCTTTTCAACGACCATCACGTTGATAAACATAAATTAAGCTGGAGTACTCCATGAAGAAGCTCGTCCTTGCCGCACTGCTGGCCAGCACCACCTTTAGCACCATGATCTTTAACGCCACGGCGGCTGATACCATCCGCTTCGCCGCGTCGGCGACGTATCCGCCGTTCGAATCGTTGGATGCCGGCAACCAGATCGTCGGGTTTGATATCGATCTCGCCAACGCGCTATGCAAACAATTGCAGGCTACCTGCACCTTCACCAATCAGGCGTTCGACAGCCTGATTCCGGCGTTGAAATTCCGCCGTTATGACGCCGTTATTTCCGGTATGGACATCACGCCGGAGCGCAGCAAGCAAGTGGCGTTTACCCAGCCTTACTACGCCAATTCGGCGATCGTCATCGCTCAGAAAGGCAAATTCCATACGCTGGCGGATCTGAAGGGCAAACGTATCGGCATGGAAAACGGCACCACACACCAGAAATTCCTGCAGGACAAACATCCTGAAGTGAAAACCGTCCCGTACGACAGTTACCAGAATGCGCTGATCGACCTGAAAAACGGTCGTCTGGACGGCGTGTTCGGCGATACCGCGGTGGTGAACGAATGGCTGAAAACCAACCCGGACCTCGCCACCGTGGGCGAGAAAGTCACCGATCCCGCTTACTTCGGCATCGGGCTGGGTATTGCGGTGCGCCCGGACAATCAGGCGCTGCTGGAAAAATTGAACAGCGCGCTGAACGCCATCAAAGCCGACGGCACCTACAAGGCCATCAACGATAAGTGGTTCCCGCAGCAGTAATCCCGCTCTTGTTTTTATAATGCTGTTTTTATGACGCTGTTTTTATAACGTTGCTTTCACGCTGCCGGTTGCCGCCGGTAGCGTGCCGCGCCAGCCATCGATTCGCACCCGCCTTGCATTTTGTACTTATCAAATCCCCTGCGGATTGATTTAATAGCGTTTTCTCTTTACCGGGTCATCACCTCCAGGCAGGAAATCGATGTCGCTGGATTTTTCAACATTGAAACGCATCCCGAAAGGGGTATGGGTATTGGGCGGCGTCAGTCTGTTGATGGACATTTCGTCGGAAATGATCCACAGCCTGCTGCCGTTATTCATGACGACGGTCCTCGGCGCCAGCGTGGTCTTGATCGGTTTGATTGAAGGGCTGGCGGAAGCGACCGCGCTGATCATCAAAGTGTTCTCCGGCGCGCTCAGCGATTACCTCGGCAAACGCAAAGGGCTGGCGCTGCTAGGATATGGTCTGGGTGCCGTCAGCAAGCCGTTGTTTGCGCTTGCGACCTCATCCGGTCTGGTGCTGGGCGCCCGCCTGCTCGACCGGGTAGGCAAAGGCATTCGCGGCGCGCCGCGCGATGCGCTGGTCGCGGACGTCACGCCGCCCGATATTCGAGGCGCGGCGTTTGGCCTGCGTCAGTCGCTGGACACCATCGGCGCCTTCGCCGGTCCGCTGCTGGCGGTCGTGCTGATGTTGCTGTGGCAGGACGATTTTCGCGCTATCTTCTGGGTGGCGTTCATCCCCGGCGCCCTGGCGATCACGCTGTTGTTTTTCGGCTTGCGCGAGCCGGAACGGAGCAATGCTGCCAAACGCACCAACCCGATCCGGCGCGATAACCTGAAACGGCTATCCGCCCGGTATTGGTGGGTGGTCGGTCTGGGGGCGGTATTTACGCTGGCGCGTTTCAGCGAAGCCTTCTTGGTGCTGCGCGCACAGCAGGTAGAGATTCCCGTAGCGCTGATTCCGCTGGTGATGGTGGCGATGAATCTGGTTTATGCCTGTTCCGCCTATCCCTTCGGCAAACTTTCCGACCGGATGGATCATCATCGTCTGCTGAAAATGGGCCTGCTGGTGCTGATTGCCGCCGATGTGGCGCTCGCCATCAGCCAGCACTGGCTCGGCGTGATCATCGGCGTCGCGTTATGGGGCGTACACATGGGAATGACGCAGGGGTTGCTGGCTGCGATGGTGGCTGATACCGCACCGGCGGACCTGCGCGGGACCGCCTACGGCGTCTTCAACCTGATAAGCGGCGTAGCACTGCTGCTGGCCAGTCTGAGCGCCGGGATTCTGTGGGACGTCTGGGGCGCGGCGTCCACCTTTTACGCCGGCGCGCTGATCTGCCTGGTCACGCTGGCCGGCATGGCGCTGATGCCGCGCTCGCTGTTATCACGTTAAACAGTCATCACGTTAAACCGTCATCGCGTTAAACGCGTCGTTGCAGCAGCGCCAGCACCTCGTAATGCGCGGTGTGCGGGAACATATCGAACAGTTGCGCCTGCTGTATCTGGTACGCCGGCAGGCGCGCAATGTCTCTCGCCATGCTCTCGGCATTGCAGCTGGAGTACAACAGATACGGCGGCGCCATGCGGCTCAGGTAATCGCACAATTCAGCGCCGATACCGCGCCGGGGCGGGTTGACGATCACCAGATCCGGCGTCTGGGTCTCGCCAACGGCAAAGCGGGTGGAATCAAGCGCGGCAAAACTGACCTCTGTCAGCCCCAGCTGCGCCGCCGAACGACGGGCGCAGGCGATGGCTTCCTGGCTGATCTCAATGCCGGTGAGCGGCGTATCAGGGCTGGCGCAATGCAGGCCGAATCCGCCCACGCCACAAAACAGATCCCACAGGCTGCGCACCGGCAACGCCGATACCCACTGCCGGGCGGTGTCATACAACGCCGCCGCCACCTGCGGGTTGGTCTGGAAGAAACTTTGCGGTCGGATATACAGCGGCACCTGATTAAAACGCTCTTCCAGCGCCTGCGCTTCCGTCAGCGGAATCTCCTGCTCTCCTTCCAGTATCGCCTGATGAACCGGCTGAATATTCGCCGATATCACCGCCAGCTGCGGCAACTGCTGTTGCAGCCAGGGCAACGCGGCGCGCAATTGCGCCAGCTTGGTTTCGGATCGCAACACAAAGCGCAGCATGAAGCGGCCGCTCAGAGTGCTTTGCGTCAACAACAGGTATTTCAGTTCTCCCCGACGCCGGGCGACGTTATAAGGAGTTAAGCCGGCACGGGCGATGAGCACTTTCAGTATAGCGAACACCGGCGCAAAGCTGTCGGGATACAGCGGACAGTCGCAGAGATCCACCGCCGAACCGTCACGGTGCAGCATCCCCAACAGCGGGCGTTCCACACTGCCGCTGACCACCATCTTGGCTTTATTGCGAAAAGCGACTTCCGCCGAGGTCACCGGCGTCAGCCATTGTTGAACCGGATGGGCGGACAGCAATCCGATCAGGTGTTGCTGCTTATCGCTCATCTGCTGCGGATAGGCGATTTCCAGCCATTGGCAGGAACGGCACGAACCGTCGTTATAGCGGGCACATTGCATGGAAAATCTGAAATCTGTCGTCAACATCAAAAGGGGGCTGATTGTATCACCCCCGTGCGGGAAAGTTAGGGATGGCGCGTAAAAAAACGCTGGCTGCGTCGGGGCAGGAACAGGAGCAAAATCAGCAAAAAATCCGGCAACCGCTGCATCAGCAGATGGTTAAGGATTTCACCGACGCCGTCGCCATTGATATGAAAGATCGGCGGCAGAAACTCCACCAGCGATGCGGTCAGCATGTAAACCGTCACCAGGCACTGGGTCAACAGGAAGCACCAGCGCCCCCAGTTCAACCCGCTGAGCACCGCAAACCCGCAGCGGATTTCAAGGCAAACCACCAACAGCGCAGCCAGCAGCACCAGCGTGCTGTCCCACTGTTTAGCGCTGCTGCTGAGCCAGCCGCCAAAACCGCTCAGACCCAGCTCGCTGATGGTCAGGACGATACCCAGACAGCGGGTGGCGATAATCGCCGACCCCGCCACCATGATGGCGACCGGAGCGAATATCCCCCGCCGCAGCAGCTCCCGCTTACCGTACAGTATGATTGCGTTCCCCCTGAAATCACCGCGCCACCAGAAAGTATGGCGGCGCGGCGAGAATTGGCAAATACAGGGCGGAAACGACGTGGCCGTCAGCCGCGTCTCGCTTTTTGCAAATCGCGCTGGCGCTGTTTTTCCGCCCGAGCCATAAACCACCAGGCAATCAAACCGATAATGCCTACCACCAACAATATCAGGGATGCCAGTGCGTTAATCTGCGGGTTAACGCCCATTCTTACGCTGGAAAAGACCAGCATTGGCAAGGTGGTGGCACCGGGACCGGAGACAAAGCTGGCAATCACCAGATCATCCAGCGACAGCGTAAAGGCCAGCAGCCAGCCGGAAACCAGCGCGGGTGCTATCATCGGCACGGTAATGATGAAGAACACTTTCAGCGGTGTCGCGCCCAGATCCATCGCGGCTTCTTCAATCGAGTGATCCAGTTCGCGCAGGCGGGCGCTGATGACCACGGTGACATACGCCGAGCAGAAGGTGACGTGCGCCAGCCAGATGGTCAGCATGCCGCGCTCGGCCGGCCAACCGATGGCCTGCGCCAGCGACACAAACAGCAGCAGCAGCGACAGCCCGGTGATCACGTCCGGCATCACCAGCGGCGCGGTCAGCATAAATGCGAAGCCGTTGGATCCGCGGAAATTGCCGAAACGCACCATCACCACCGCCGCCAGCGTTCCCAGCACCACCGCCATCGTGGCCGACGCCGCCGCGATGGTCAGACTGAGCGCCACCGCGCTGATCATGGCTGAATCCTCGAACAGCGCGCTGTACCACTGCGTGGACCAGCCGGCCCACACCGTCACCAGGCGGGAACTGTTGAAGGAATAAACCACCAGCATCAGCATCGGCGCATACAGGAAGCTATATCCCAGCACCAGAATCAGTGTCCGCCACGGCGAACGCACGACCGGTAAATTGTTCATGCCTGATCCTCCGCGGCTTTATTCTGATGTTTATGGAACCAGATGATCGGAACAATCAGCAGGAACAGCATTACCATCGCCACCGCCGACGCCACCGGCCAGTCGCGGTTATTGAAGAATTCCTGCCACAGGATACGACCGATCATGATGCTATCCGGCCCACCCAGCAGCTCAGGAATCACGTACTCGCCGACGGTGGGAATAAACACCAGCATCGACCCGGCGATGATGCCGCCTTTAGTGAGCGGCACAATAACGCTGAAGAAGGTTCTTACCGGGCGCGCGCCCAAATCCAGCGACGCTTCCACCAGCGAATAATCGAGGCGGGTCAGCGCGGTATAAATCGGCAGCACCATGAACGGCAAATAGGAATAGACCACGCCGATATACACCGCCAGATTGGTATGCAGAATCACCAGCGGCTGATCGATAACGCCCAGCCAGAGCAGGAAATTATTCAGGATACCGTTGTCTTTCAGAATGCCCATCCAGGCGTACACGCGGATCAGGAACGACGTCCATGACGGCAGGATCACCAGCAGCAACAGAATGTTGCGGGTAGACGACTTGCTGTGCGCCACCGCCCAGGCCATCGGATACCCCACCACCAGACAGCACAAGGTGGAAATCGCCGCCACTTTCAGCGACTGCAGGTAAGCGTCGATATACAACGGGTCGGACAGCAGTTGCAGGTAGTTGCCGATATTCAGGCTGATTTGCAGCCGGTTCTCCGCCCACTCCAGCAGATCGGTATAAGGCGGTACGGTACGCGCCATTTCCGCGAAGCTGATCTTGAATACGATCAGGAACGGCAGCATAAACAGGCACAATAACCACAGATACGGCAGCGCGATCACCAGCTTGCGGCCATGCGCCAGACGCAGCCGCGCCAGCGTGGCGCGCAACGGGCTCATCGGCTGGCCCGGCGGTTCATGTTGTTCAGATAACATCGCCATTGCGTCTTCCCCCGTTATACCGTCAACACCACACAGCTGTCCGCATCCCAACACAGGCGGACTTCATCCCCCCAGGTCGGCGAGCCTTTGCGGAACCGGTCGGCGTTTTGCAACTGGGCGCTGATGATCTGACTGCTGTTCAGCCGGACATGGTAAATAGAGAGATCGCCCAGATAAGCGATGTGCACCACTTCGCCCACGGCGAAGTTGCAGCCGTCGGCCGGCACCTCGTCGCACAGCATGATTTTTTCCGGACGCAGCGCGATGTACACCGGCACGCCGTCCACCACCGAGACATCGGAGTTGACCTTCAGCGGATGCACCAGCCCCGGACTCTGCACAATCAGCGCATCGTCCTGGCGCTCTTTCAGCAATCCTTCGAACATATTGACCGACCCGATGAACTCGGCGCTAAATCGGCTGTTCGGGTTTTCGTAGATCTCTTCCGGCTCGCCAATCTGCACGAATTTACCGCGGTTCATGATGGCGATACGGCCCGCCATGGTCATGGCTTCTTCCTGATCGTGCGTCACCATCACGCAGGTCACCCCTACCCGCTCCAGAATGTCGACCACTTCCAGTTGCATACGGTCACGCAGTTTTTTATCCAGCGCGCCCATCGGTTCGTCCAGCAGCAGCAGTTTGGGACGCTTGGCCAGACTGCGCGCCAGCGCCACGCGTTGACGCTGCCCGCCGGAAAGCTGATGCGGTTTGCGTCCGGCAAATTCCTGCATGTGCACCAGCGTCAGCATCTCTTCCACGCGATCTTTGATTTCGCCGCGCGACAGCTTGTCCTGTTTCAGGCCAAAAGCGATATTCTTCTCCACCGTCATGTGCGGGAACAGCGCGTAAGACTGAAACATCATATTGATCGGGCGCTGGTAAGGCGGCACCAGAGACAGGTCCTGCCCGTCCAGCACAATCTGCCCCTGGGTAGGCTGTTCAAAACCCGCCAGCATACGCAGCAGCGTGGATTTACCACACCCCGAGGCGCCCAGCAGGGCAAAAATCTCGCCTTTATAGATGGTCAGGCTGACATCATCAACCGCGAACTGGCCGTCATAGGATTTCGTCAGGTTGCGCACTTCCAGCAACGGCGTGGCCGCTTTCTGAGGTTTGGGCTGGGGGCGGGGAATCGCTTCGTTCACTTAATATTGCTCTCCGGCAGAAGCAGAACAAAGTCGCAGCCACATGACTGCGACACAAATACAAATAGCACAAACAGGCGGGGTTGAGCCGCCTGTTGCATGAAGTGGAATCAAGGGTGGCGGTTATTTCCCGCTTTTCACCTTGGTCCACGAACGCGTAATCACGCGATCGATTTTCGGTGACTGTACCTTGAGCGTAAACAGCTTGGCACGAATATCCGCAGGCGGATAAATGTTCGGGTTGTTACGCACGTCGTCTTTCACCAGCGCGGTCGCTTCCTTGTTAGGGTTGGCGTAATACACATGGTTACTGACGTTGGCAATCACTTCCGGTTTCAGCAGATAGTTGAGGAACTGATAGGCTGAATCCAGGTTTTTGGCGTCTTTCGGAATCGCGAACACGTCAAAGAACGCCAGCGCCCCTTCCTTCGGAATGCTGTAGCTGATGTTCACGCCGTTTTTCGCTTCTTTCGCCCGGTTGGCCGCCTGCATGACGTCGCCGGCCCAGCCGATAGCCACGCAAATATCGCCATTCGCCAGATCGTTGATGTACTGGGACGAGTGGAAATAACGCACGCTCGGACGCAGTTTCAACAGCAGGTCGGTCGCGTCTTTGGTGTAATCGGACTCATTGGTGCTGTTCGGGTTTTTGCCCTGGTAGTTGAGCACCGTGGCATAAATTTCAGCCGGCGCGTCGAGGAAGGAAACGCCGCAGCTCTTCAGCTTTTCCAGGTTTTCCGGTTTCAGCACCAGATCCCAGCTGTTGACCGGCGCATCTTTACCCAGTACCGCTTTTACCTTATCCACGTTGTAGCCAATACCGGTGGTGGCCCACAGATACGGCACCGCATATTTATGGCCCGGATCGTGTTCCTCGATCAGCTTCATCAGCTCGGGATCAAGATTTTTGTAGTTCGGCAGCTTGCTCTTATCCAGCGGCTGGAAGACACCGGCACTGATCTGGCGCCCCAGGAAGCTGGCGGAAGGCACCACCAGGTCGAACCCCGTGCTGCCGGCCATCAGTTTGCCTTCCAGCACTTCGTTGGAGTCAAACACGTCATACACTACTTTAATACCGCTCTCTTTCTGGAAATTCTCCAGCGTGTCCGGCGCGATATAATCAGACCAGTTATAGACGTGCAGCGTTTTCTCTTCCGCAGATGCGGTGACGGACGCGGCCATCATTAAGCCGGCTAAAACACCCGAAAGCCATTTTTTACGTTGGGTGAACATCCGTTCCTTCCTCCATACCAGGGGGTAAATATAGGGGGGTGAATGTACGGTGCCCGGAAACAACACCGCTCTTTGTTTCTCCGGGCTCAGAATGACGGCGCGATGAATGGCTATGCACCCGCTTTTTTCATCGTTAACACACAACCAACCGCGACGTTATTACCTGAACCATACAGAAATAAAGCATAACCGCACTGTTACGCCCGTACCATACCGGAACACAAAAAACAGGTTTTATCGATTATTTATTCACAATTTATCTATGTGCTGCGTCCTGAAACGATAAACGCAGAAAAACATCTGGCTTAGACAGTAAAAAACCGCATTAAATGCGGTTCGCAAAAATAAGAAAAGCTGATGGTCGGCTATTGATACATAACGCGATCAGTGCAGGCTTGAGGTATTAAAACGCTCAGCAGGGCTCTCTTCCTCATCTCCCAAAAACAGCAGATTATTGGCGCTGGCTTCCATGATCACCATGGAGATCTGCTCCTCAGCCTGCTGCATGAAATGGCGGAACTGTTCCAGCGTGATGCCGGCGCCGGCGCTGAATGTCTGGCAGACGATCAATTTAGGCAGGTTGTCGTCCTGAATATCGAGAAACGCCTTGGCGGTTAATGAACTGGCGTTGATCTGGCTTAGATTGCCCACCAGCGGAATCAAGGCGGTCGGTTTCACTTCCGCCAGCGCGGAGAACAGGATGACGCTGTCGGCCATATCGACCTTGGCGTCGAACACGCCGTCAAAATTCTGCATGTGCGGCAGATGCAAGGCCTGGCAGGAGTCGCACTCGAAGTAAATGATGCCCAGTTGATCCAGCCACCGCCGAAGCAAATTCAAATCAGGGACGATGATTGAATCCATCTGACCGCCTCATATTTCATGGATGATAAAAAACCCTGACCTACGCAATGCCTAACCCAGGAATAGAGGGCCAATCCTCGCTGACTGACCACGACGGCGCGCCCAAAAGACTGCGTCCGCGCCGGGCATTCACCCTGCCCTGACTGAACGGGATGTCGCACGGTGATGGTGTTCAATGTATTCGATCATCATCCCTGCGATATCCAGCCCGGTGGCGGTTTCAATCCCTTCCAGCCCGGGCGAAGCGTTGACCTCCATGACCAGAGGCCCGCGCGCCGACCGCAGTATATCAACACCCGCCACATTGAGTCCTAATGTTTTTGCGGCCTTGACCGCAATTGCGCGCTCCTGCGGCGTAATCCGCACCCGGCTGGCTGACCCGCCCCGATGCAGGTTGGAGCGAAAATCACCCGGTTTGGCCTGTCGTTCGATCGCCGCCACTACCCGTTCGCCGACCACCAGACAGCGAATATCCTTGCCATGAGCTTCACGGACATATTCCTGTACCAGAATGTGGGCGTTGAGGCCACGAAAGGCATCAATGACGCTTTCCGCCGCCTGATGGGTTTCCGCCAGCACCACCCCGATTCCCTGCGTGCCCTCCACCAGTTTCACCACCAACGGCGCGCCGCCGACCATCTTGATCAGGTCGGCGGTATCGTCCGGCGAGTGCGCAAAGCCGGTAATCGGCAAATCGATGCCCTGACGGGCCAGCAATTGCAGCGAATGCAGTTTGTCGCGGGCGCGAATCACCGACATGGCGTTATTCAGTACGACGCTGCCCAGCATCTCAAACTGGCGCAACACGGCCGTACCGTAAAAGGTAATCGCTGCGCCGATACGCGGAATCACCGCGTCATAATGGTCCAGTTGGCGCCCCCGATAATGAACGGACGGCGCGGCCGAGTTAATGTTCATATAGCACGACAACGGATTGATCACCTCAATGCTGTGCTGCCGCTCCTCCGCCGCTTCGCATAGCCGCTTGCAGGAATAGAGAGAACCGTCCTGCGACAGAATGGCGATTTTCATAGCGCTCCGGTGCTATCGGGTGGCCCAGCCCTGCTGTCGCAGGTAGTCCAGCATGAACGGACGACGTTCCTTGCTCAGGGTGCGTCGGATTTGGTCGCTCCAGCTTTCCATACGCTGATTGCTGTCGCGGTGGCGATAATACTCGACGATATGCTGGTCATATTCCGCCAGCACGGCGTGATCCAGCGGCTGATAGCGGTTCTCATGCACCACCAGCGCCGCCGGCAAACGCGGTTTGAGATCAGGCTGCGCGGCCGGATACCCCAGACACAGCCCAAACAGCGGCAATACCTGTTGCGGCAACGCCAGCAACCGGGTTACTTCGGCGATCTGGTTGCGCACGCCGCCAATGAAGACGCCGCCCAATCCCAGCGATTCGGCCGCCACCAGCGCATTCTGCCCCATCAGCGCGGTATCGACGCAGCCGAGCAACAACTGTTCCGCCAGCCCCAATTCAGCTTGCGGATAAATCTGCTGATGACGATGAAAATCGGCGCAGAACACCCAGAACTCCGCCGCCTGTCCGACCCAGGGCTGTTCGCCGGTCAGATGCACCAGATGCGAGCGTAATGTGGGATCGGTAATGCGAATAATCGAACTGCATTGCAGGAAACTGGAGGTGGACGCACTCTGTGCAGCGGCGATGATGGCATTGCGCTGCTCATCGCTGAGCGACTGGTCGGTAAACGATCGGATGGAGCGGTGCTGGCGTAACAGTGAAATGGTTGGCGTCACGTTGAATATCCCTGAAACACAATGTTGAGATGACACAACGCCGGCTGCGCTTTCCGGCGCGAAACACAGGCAGACAAGCGCGGTACCCGGCGTGCTGCCATCCGGCGTCGCCGTTCTGTTGATAAAACGACCATTCAGCGGCGTCCTGCACTGATTTCGCGCCGACAAGCTGAGGCTGGTTCGCCGCAGCCGTCACGCATCATGAACAGGAACAACCTGGATGCAACCTACCTTTCGGTATTAAGTGGCAAGTATATGTCAGACCGTCAGACAGACCAATGCCACCGGCGATTTTAGGCTATATCTGGCGTCGCACACGGTTGCAATAGATGACGCTAATCGTTATGACAGGCAATGACTACTTCAGATCGACCCTGATTGCAGGCATAGTAACGCAGTTGGCTACACTAAATAGTAACGCGGTTGACTAGAAACCGTTTACAACCTGGGTATCTCCCTGATTACAGGGAAACCCAGACAAAATTAGAACGTAAGGAGTTCACATGTACGCTGTTATTTTCGGTCGCCCCGGCTGTCCTTATTGTGTTCGCGCCAAAGAGCTGGCTGAGAAACTGACCGAAGAGCGTGACGATTTCAATTACCGTTACGTCGACATTCACGCGGAAGGCATCACCAAGGCCGACTTGTCCAAAACGGTAGGTAAACCGGTGGAAACCGTCCCGCAGATTTTCCTGGATGAAAAACACATTGGCGGCTGCACCGACTTCGAAGCCTACGCCAGAGAAAACCTGCTCCAGTAATCCCGGTTACCGGCAAAAAAAGGCGCCAGCGGCGCCTTTTTGTTTTTCTGCCATACGAGATGAGCACGTTGCCTCACAGCTATCTATGGCGTTGGGCAACGAACCACTGACGAAAACCTCTCCGACTGAAACAGCTTTAGTGGAAATAGTGTCGGCTGACCGCTCGCAAAAACAGGAACACCAGCCCTCCCATCAGGCACCAGAATACCGCACTGCTGACATAAGCCAGCTCCTGCCAGAACGACAGGCTGGAAAACTGCCACAGTTGCAGCACCAGCAGGCAGATCGGCATCGCCACCAACGCCCCCATCAGGGGATAATGTAATCGCCGGTTGCGCGACAGATAGCTCGATACCATCCCCGGCAGCAAAAACAGCAACATTCCGGGGTCGCCCCGGAAACCGTCTTCCAGCGACGTGCCGACAATTCGCATTTTCTGACTTAGAAACACCAGCGTAAACAAGACAAAACAACTGACCACGCCCAACCAACCTCTGTTGTTGCCTGTCATGTGAGCCTCCCCGAAATAGACTAAAGCCGCGCATGACGAGCGACGATCGTCGCCCACAGCAATCATGCCGCGGCAGGTATCCCTGATGGGACGAAAAGCCAGCGATGAGATGATTTATCAGCATCATCAGCTGGTTGTCCGCTGGAGAAATCACTAAAATGGCGTTGCCATACCAGACGGTGCCGCCGCTGTTTCGGGGCATTGCCGGATAATGAATAACGGAGCCAAGCCTTCCTTATCATCATGTTGTCGTCCAGACATGGCCGGAACCCCTGCAATGGGGTAAATTTAGTCTAAATTATTTTTTATATCAATAATTTACCAGTAAACAACAAGTTACATTCCATGAATATAAACGTCGCTGATTTGTTAAACGGGAATTACATTCTGCTGCTGTTCGTGGTTCTCTGTTTAGGTCTTTGTCTGGGAAAATTGCGGCTCGGTTCGGTTCAACTCGGCAATTCCATTGGCGTTCTGGTGGTTTCGCTGTTGCTCGGGCAGCAGCATTTCGCCATCAACACCGACGCGCTCAACCTCGGTTTTATGCTGTTTATTTTCTGCGTCGGCGTGGAAGCCGGCCCCAACTTCTTCTCGATTTTTTTTCGCGACGGCAAAAATTACCTGATGCTGGCACTGGTCATGGTCAGCAGCGCATTGCTGATCGCGCTGGTGCTGGGCAAGGTATTCGGCTGGGGAATCGGCCTGACCGCCGGCATGCTGGCGGGGGCGATGACATCGACGCCGGTGCTGGTGGGCGCCGGGGATACGCTGCGCAACACCATCAGCCTCGGGCCGCAGTTAGCGATGACGCAGGAGCAACTGAGTCTGGGCTACGCGCTGACCTACCTGATCGGTCTGGTCAGCCTGATTTTCGGTGCCCGTTACCTGCCCAAACTGCAACATCAGGACCTGCCGACCAGCGCCCAGCAGATTGCCCGCGAACGTGGGTTGGACGCCGACAGTCAGCGCAAGATCTACCTGCCGATCATTCGCGCCTACCGGGTCGGGCCGGAGCTGGTGGCCTGGGCTGACGGCAAAAACCTGCGCGAATTGGGCATTTATCGTCAGACCGGTTGCTACATTGAGCGCATCCGTCGCAATGGCATTCTGGCGACGCCGGATGGCGACGCCGTACTGCAATTAGGCGATGAAATCGCGCTGGTGGGGTATCCGGACGCTCACGCCCGCCTCAACCCCAATTTCCGCGACGGCAAGGAAGTGTTTGAGCGCGACCTGCTGGATATGCGGATCGTGACCGAGGAAATCGTGGTGAAAAACCACAACGCCGTGGGCAAGCGCCTGAGCCAGTTGAAACTCACCGACCACGGTTGTTTCCTCAACCGCATCGTCCGCAGCCAGATTGAAATGCCGATCGACGACGCCGTGGTGCTGAACAAAGGGGACGTTTTGCAGGTCAGCGGCGATGCCCGTCGGGTGAAAAGCATCGCTGACCGCATCGGGTTTATTTCCATTCACAGCCAGGTCACCGACTTGCTGGCCTTCTGCGCCTTTTTCATCATCGGCATCATGGTGGGGCTAATCACCTTCCAGTTCCGCAATTTCTCCTTCGGCATCGGCAACGCGGCAGGCTTGCTGTTTTCCGGCATCATGCTCGGTTTTCTGCGCGCCAACCACCCGACGTTCGGTTACATCCCGCAGGGCGCGCTGAATATGGTAAAAGAGTTCGGCCTGATGGTCTTCATGGCCGGCGTCGGACTCAGCGCCGGCAGCACCATCAACCACAGCTTCGGCGACATCGGCATTCAGATGGTGCTATCCGGGCTGATCGTCAGCCTGTTGCCGGTGGTGATCTGTTTTCTGTTTGGCGCCTATGTGCTGCGCATGAACCGGGCGCTGCTGTTCGGCGCCATTATGGGCGCGCGCACCTGCGCCCCGGCGATGGAGATCATCAGTGACGCCGCCCGCAGCAATATCCCGGCGTTGGGCTACGCCGGTACCTATGCCATCGCCAACGTATTGCTGACGCTGGCCGGGTCGTTGATTGTGATTATCTGGCCGCAACTGCCCGGCTGAGTCACTTTGTAAATCAACGTCAATTTTTTTCGAATTACGCAGAACTTTTTTCCAGAGGTAAAGTCTGAATAAATGCCACTGCTTTTCTTTGATATCCCTGAATTGAGGAGCCCGTCGTTCACGCCGGTTAGGTTCAAGAGCGACGGGCATTTTCTTTTTTATGGTTTAGCCCCCGATGTTATCTGCCGGCGTCACGCGAATTACCCATTGGTTTATTTACGTTAATTAGCCGATCTAATAAGGTCCGGTGCGTTATAACATTTTCATGATGGATTTGCGCCCCACCTTTCATGAAGGTTATATTAATGCCCCATCTGCTGAGCAGTCAGCGCACATTGCCTGCGGTTAACCATCCCCGGTGCATTTCACTTTCATCCTTAATCACGTATCCCGATTCAGGCATTTGTCATGAAGGATGGCGTAGTGCATGGTGAAGATTCTGCATCGGAGCACGTCTGACCGGCATTATCGAGGAAAAACATGGAAACGCGTCGCGCAGCACGGCTCAACAAACTGGCTCAGGCTTTAAAAAAGGCCGATAAACTGCACCTGAAGGATGCGGCGCAACTGCTCGGCGTCTCTGAGATGACAGTTCGACGCGACCTGAACGCCCAGCCGGAGGCGTCGGTAGTGCTGCTGGGCGGCTACGTGGTTTGTGATCTGAAAGCCAACGGCGCCACCAGCTATTTTGTCTCCGATCAGCAGACCAAGCATGTGGTGGAAAAAAGCATCGTGGGCGAGCTGGCCGCCGCCTGCATCGAACCAAACGATACCGTGTTTTTTGACTGCGGCACCACCATCCCTTTCATCATTGCCGCCATTCCGGATGACCTGCCGTTTACCGGCATTTGCTATTCGCTCAATACGTTTCTGGCACTGCAAGGCAAACCGAACGGCCGGGTGATCCTGTGCGGTGGGGAGTTTCATCCTGACAACGCCATTTTTACTCCGCTGGGGCGTCAGCATGAACTGGATCAGATCTGCCCGACCAAAGCGTTCATCTCAGCGGGGGGAATCGATCAGGAAGCAGGCGCCACCTGTTTTAACTTCGCCGAACTGGCGATGAAACATCGCGCCATGGCGTTATCCCAGCGCGTGATTCTGGTGGCGGACGGCAGCAAATTCGGCAAACGCAAGCCCGCGCGCATCGGCGCGCTGACCTTATTTGACACGGTCATTACCAACCGCACGCCGGACGCTGACTGCATACACTATCTCAAAGCCAACAGCATTCGATTGCTGACGCCCTGAGACTGACGACCTTACTCACGGCAGATGACCCGGCTGGGCCATCTGCTCGCAATTTCAGGCCGGTTAACCGAATACCCCGCCAAACCAGCCGGACAGCGTCATCAGCACCCTATCCCACAGGCGGCTGAAGAAGCCGGCTTCCGGTATATCCTCCATCACCACCAATGGACGCTGGCCGACACTGTTGCCATCCAGCTGAAAATCAATGGTTCCGACCACCTGACCTTTCTTCAACGGCGCCTGCAACTGCGGCTGCGCCAGCGTGAAACTGGCCTTCAGGTTTTTCATTTGCCCTTTCGGCACGGTCAGCGCGGCATCCTGCGCGACGCTCAGTCTGGCCTGTTTTTCGGTGCCGAACCACACCCGCGACGTGGTAAATGGCGTATCGCTGCGCACCGGCGTCACGGTTTCAAAGAAGCGGAACCCCCAGGTCAGCAGTTTTTCACTCTCCCGAAAGCGCACCGCGTCCGACGGCGCGCCCAGCACGACCGAAATCAGCCGCATGTCGCCATCGACGGCGGACGCCACCAGACTGTGACCCGCCCCGCCGGTATAGCCGGTTTTCACGCCATCCACGCGCAGATTGCTGTTCCACAGCAGGCGGTTGCGGTTTGGCTGGCGGATATTATTGAACGTAAATTCTTTTTCGCTGTGTAGCGCGTATTCGCCCGGTACATCGCGGATCAACGCCTGAGTCAGGCGCGCCATGTCGCGGGCGGTGCTGTACTGCCCAGACGTATCCAGACCATGTACCGTGAGAAAATGGGTATTCGCCAGCCCGAGTGTGGCGGCGTACTGGTTCATCAGGCTGACGAAGGCATCCTGGCTGCCGGCAACATAATCAGCCAGCGCGATACTGGCATCGTTGCCGGACTGAATCACCATGCCTTTATTAAGATCGGACACCGGAATCTGGTCACCCGGCTTAAGGAACATCAACGACGACCCGCGCAGCACCGGATTACCGGTAGCCCAGGCATCTTTCCCAACGGTGACTTTATCTTCCGGCGTGATCTTCCCCACCTTGATGGCCTGACCAATCACATAGCTGGACATGATTTTAGTCAGGCTGGCGGGATCCAACCTGACATCGGCATTCGACTCCGCCAGCACCCGCCCGCTGGCGTAATCGATCAGAATAAAGGCTTTGGCCTCAATTTGCGGCGGAGGCGGCATCTGCTCAGCCCGAAGTACCGGCGAAACCGTCATCAGCACCGTGGCGGCCACCACGACTACGCGTCCCCAGGAAATGAGAGGTGTCACTATCTTCATGCGCGCTGCCCATAAATTGTTAAAAGTGAAGAGGATCAATCGGTTTACCCAGTCTAACCCGTACTAAGGTAGCCCGGCATACCTGAGAATAAAATCGTTCACTCTGTAAAGTTCGTCAAAGAAAATAAAAAATCAGCAGAATCCGCCCGAGCACACAGTCAGATTCACTACCAACAGGCGATAATCCCCTTGTTTACGCCACCACAGCACGCCCTCGCCCACACATCTGTCGAAATCATTAAAATTTTTTACCAAATCATCTTTGCATACCGCTTAGGTCGACATTTTTAATATGTTATTTCTTTTTAGAAAGCTTAATGCTGCGAATAAATTAAGTGGCATTTATCTCATCCCAAATAATGTGATAAATTAACGATGTCAATATATTAACAACAAGGATAGAAACGGTTTTCCTTCGGTCTTTTTTCAGAGGGAGAATTATTAATTCGGTTAAATCTCACAAATAAAAATGTTCTAACGATAGCGCCATGCCTTGGCCGGGCAAACAAAAGGGAATTTATCATGTCCATAGAAAAATGCATTGTCACATATGACTCATGGAAAATATATGTTGAAAAGCATATTTCCGATCCTGCACATGAAACCATTATTATGGTTAACGGAGCACTATCGACAACCGCAGCATTCAAAAATACCGTAAAAAACCTGTCCAGCAGGTTTAATATAATTCTTTTTGATTTGCCGTTTATTGGTGAATCCCTGCCGCACAACACGCTGGATAGAGTCATAACCAAAAGCGATGAAGTCAATATCCTGCTTCATCTCATCGACACGCTTGAACCGGACCATATCCTGTCGATTTCCTGGGGCGGCCTGTCTTCAATGCTTGCCTTGTCAAACAAGCCCAAGCAGATCAAGAAAGCCGTGATCGCGTCATTTTCAGCGCATCTTAACGATAAAATGCGAGATTATATCCAACGCGCCAGGCAATATATTCACTCGAAGGAATTCGAAAACGCGGCAGAACTGCTCAATAATGAAGTAGGTAAATTCCTGCCGCCTTTATTGAAACATATTAATCTGAAACATATCTCCTCCATGAGCGAATTTGCATTCCAGCAGGTCAATTTCCATATCGACCAGGTTCTCACGCTCAAGGAAGAGCATTATATAGAAATGTTCAAAGATATTAACGCTGAGGTACTTTTTCTGAATGGTGAAAATGACGAGTACACCACCGCCGACGATATCAAGAAAATGGAAAAATATATCAGGATCTGCGAATTCAGTACGATTCCTGAGGCAGGTCACTTCCTTGACCTCGAAAACAGGAAAGCCGCAAAACAGGTAGCGGAAAGAATAATATCGTTTTTCGCATAACAAAACACTTATTCGCCAGGCCGCTGAACCAATATCAGCGGCCTGGTCACTAAGTAGATTATCAAATAATATTTAATTATCGGCGACGTTCGCGCTTGTCAGCGCGTTTTGCCAACCAGTCACCCAACGTTTGCACGATCTGAACCAGAATAACCAGTGCAATCACGGTAATCACCATCACCTGGGTTTCGTAGCGGTAATAGCCGAAGCGAATCGCCAGGTCGCCCACACCGCCGCCGCCGACAATCCCGGCCATCGCGGAGTAACCGATCAGACTGACCAGCGTAATGGTCAACCCTCGCAGCAACCCGGCGCGCGCCTCGGGCAGCAGTACCGTGCAGATGATGCGCAACGGACTGGCGCCAAACGCTTCCGCCGCTTCCACAATCCCCGGATCCACGTCACGCAGAGCGCTGTCGACCAGACGCGCATAGAACGCGATCGCCGCCACCGACATCGGCACCGCCGCCGCTACCGGGCCGATGGTGTTCCCCAGCAGGAACTGGGTCAACGGCAGCAGCAATACCAGCAAAATGACGAACGGAATCGAACGGATGATATTCACCAGCACAGTACCGAACAGATAGAGAAACCGATTTTCCCAGAACAGATGACGGTCGGTTACATAGATTAGGAACCCAAGCGGCAACCCGCCCAGCAACGCAAACAGCGTCGAAATGCCTACCATCTGGAAGGTTTCGCCAAAGGCATTGAACAGATCGGCCAGCAACTCAGCCATGCAGCACCTCCACCTGAGCCGTGCGTTGTTGAATGTGTTTCACCGCGTCCGCCACAACCCGATCGTCACTGGGATGGGTCAGTAGCGCGACCAGAATGCCTAACGCCCGATGACCGATATACTCGATTTTGCCGTGCAGGATATTGACCGATACGCCATAGCGGGTCGCCACATCCGACAACACCGGTTGCTCTGCCGACTCGCCGATGAACAGGATTTTCAGCAACGTGCCGCGCAACTCTTCCTTCAGGCGCGCCGGCAGTTCCAGATTGAGGGTGTGCGACACCAGTTGCCGGGTAAAGGCATGTCGCGGCGTGGCGAAAATATCGAACACATCGCCCTCTTCCACCACACGACCGCCGGTCATCACCGCCACCCGGTCGCAGATCGCCTTGATCACGCTCATTTCGTGGGAGATCAACACAATGGTGATGCCCAGCTTCTGATTGATCTCTTTCAGCAAATCCAGAATCGCCGCTGACGTTTCCAGATCCAGTGCCGACGTCGGCTCATCGCACAGCAGCACTTCCGGGTGATTGGCGATGGCGCGGGCGATGCCCACACGCTGTTTTTGACCGCCGCTCAACTGCGACGGATAGGCGCCGGCTTTATCCGCCAGCCCAACCAGCGCCAGAATTTCCGGAACCCGCTGATCGATAATCGGTGTCGGTTTACCGGCGGCGCGCAGGCTGAATGCCACGTTCTGCGCTACGGTGCGCGTCTGCATCAAATTGAAATGCTGAAAAATCATGCCAATTTTCTGACGCTCGGTCCGCAGCGCCTGGCCGCTCAGGTCGCTGACCTGCACGCCATTGACCCGTACCTGACCCGAAACCGGGCGTTGCAGCAGATTAATGGTGCGCAGCAGCGTACTCTTTCCCGCCCCGCTGGCCCCGACAATCCCGTAGACCTCTCCCTGACGAATGTGCAGGCTGACGTCATCCACCGCCCGCGCGCCCGCGCCTTTTCCCTGAGGAAATTCTACGCAGATATTTTCTAACTGAATCATTATCCGCATGACTCCTGATAACCAATGGAAGAAAAACAGAAAGCCGGTCGAAGACCGGCTCATGCTGATACTACGCGATCCTTGTGCTGAATCGGCGTACTGCCGATGGCGTCATACCTCAAACGCCATCGGCTTCAGGTGATTATTATTTGGCCGGCGCCGGCGTTTGCGCCGTCATCCAGTCAGGACGCTGGAACTGGCTGAACATCGTGGCCGGATCGTTAATCACCGCGGCATACGCCGGGGATTCCACTACCGCTTTAATCTCTTTCACAAACGGCTTGTCCAGATCATCGGTGCGCACCGCAATCACGTTTTTCAGGTTTTCATCCAGCGTTTCCAGCTTCAGCGCGGAAGAGAGTTTCAGCCCGGCGGCGATGGCGAAGTTGCCGTTCACCAGCGACGCGGTCACGCTATCCAGCGTACGCGGCAATTGCGCAGCCTCCAGCGGCTTGAACACCAGTTCGCGCGGGTTGTCCTGAATATCTTTTTCCGACGCTTTGGTCGGATCAATATTCGGTTTAATGGTGATCAACCCCAACGATTGCAGAAAACGCAGACCGCGCGCCAGGTTGGTCGGGTCGTTGGACAAGGTGATCACATCGCCTTTCTTCAATTGATCCAGCGAGGTAATTTTACGGGAGTAGAACCCCATACTGGCGGTCGGCACCGTGATCAGGCGAGTGAGTTTCAGCCCTTTATCGGCGGAAAATTTCTCCAGATACAGCGAATGCTGGAACAGGTTGGCGTCGATGCTGCCGTTAGACAACGCCAGATTAGGCTGCACATAGTCGCTGAATTCACGCACCACCACGTTGTAGCCTTTTTTGGTCAGCTCCGGCTTGATGGCCTGATTCACCATATCCCCGTATGGCCCTGGCGCTACGCCGAATACGATCGTGTGCGGGTCGCTCTGCGCTAACGCCAGCGAGGTTCCAGAAGCCAAAAGCGCAACCGTCAGCGCGGCGCGAATCGAATGGGTTAATGCCATGTAATAGTTATCCTGTCTGCTAATAAATAGCGGTCATTATTGGAAATATCAGCCTGATTGGTAAATAGAAAAAAGCTATATCAATATTTCCTGTCTGTCTGTTGTACCGAATGACGAATAAATCGCCATCTAAGAAGCGGTTACATCCCACCGCGGCTATGAGTATAGTGACAATAGCGTTATTTAAAGCACTGACATTAGCATGAGCGTCAGGCGGCACGATAACCGCCGGCGTCATTGCGTAAAAAACCAACGGGAAGGAGTGATGTGATGCTGATAATCTGGGGTCGTGAAAATTCGACCAATGTGAAGAAGGCGCGCTGGTGTGCGGCAGAACTCGGGTTGGCGTATGAACTGGTGCCGGCGGGCGGGCAATTCGGCCGCAACCGCGATCCGGACTATCTGTCCATGAACCCCAACGGGCTGGTGCCCTGCCTGCAGGATGACGACCTGGTGCTGTGGGAATCGCATGCCATCGTGCGTTATCTGGCCGCGCAATATGGTCAGGGCCGCTTCTGGCATGCCGACCCGAAAACACAGGCCGGCATCGATAAATGGCTGGATTGGGCCGCGGGGTTCACCGAACCTTACAAACAGGTCTTTATCAACCTGGTGCGTACCGCGCCGGAAAAACGCAATATGCAGGATGTCGAAACCGGCATCGCCGGTTGCGAAAAATTATTTGCTATCGCCGATGCGGTGCTGGCGAAGCAGCGCTGGCTTTCCGGCGATGAATTCGGCATTGGCGACATTCCGTTAGGGTGCATCGCTTATAGCTGGTTCAATCTGCCGATTAGCCGCCAGCCTCGTCCGCATCTGGAGCGCTGGTATCAGCAATTGACCGAACGGGACGCATTCCGTCAGACCGTGATGTTGCCGCTGACTTAATCTTGCTGGAGCGCCCGGCGCGGGCGCTCCGTTACGCTAGATGTCGTCACTCCGCCAGCCCGACTTTCAGCAATTTGCCGTTATCCTGATCGGTCAGCACATAAAGATAGCCATCCGGCCCCACCCGCACATCGCGGATACGCTCTCCCCGATCGGCCAGCAGCCGCTCTTCCGCAACGACCCGATCCCCTTCCAGCGACAGCCGGATCAGGCTGGTACTCGCCAGCGCGCCGATGAATAACGAATGACGCCAGGCCGGGAAACGGCCGCTGTTGTAAAACGCCATCCCGCTGATGGCCGGCGAAACTTTCCAGTAATAAACCGGGTTGGCGGTGCCGGCCACTTCCGTTCCCTGAAATTCCGGAATCTTTTGCCCCGAATAATCGATGCCGTACGTCGCCAGCGGCCAGCCGTAATTTTCGCCCGGCCGGGGAATATTCACTTCATCG
The DNA here is from genome assembly GCF_003049805.1 of Dickeya sp. Secpp 1600. NCBI lineage: Bacteria > Pseudomonadati > Pseudomonadota > Gammaproteobacteria > Enterobacterales > Pectobacteriaceae > Dickeya > Dickeya sp. Secpp 1600. Next base: position 2,174,258 of record NZ_CP023484.1, on the reverse strand, counting down.
CCACCGCGCGGTCCGTGTTCGCTTTCCCAGATATCGCCGGACCACGGATTCAGAGCCAGCCCCTGCGGATTGCGCAATCCGTAGGACCAGATTTCCGGTCTGGCGCCCGAGTGGTTAACAAACGGATTATCGGCCGGCACCTCGCCTTCCGGGGTGAGACGCACCAGTTTGCCCTGCAAACTGCCCAGATCCTGAGCCAGCATGCGCTGCTGATTTTCGCCCAGCGCGATAAACAGATGCCCCTGCCGGTCAAACGCCATACGTCCACCAAAATGGGCGCCGGTCGAGCGCTTCGGCAACTGCCGGAAAATCACGGTGAAGTTGTTCAGTTTGCGCATATCATCCGACAGAACGCCAAATCCCACCGTTGTTCCCGCCAATCCTTCCGGTCCCGATTCGGCATAACTCAGGTATACGCGGCGATCCTGCCGGAAATTCGGCGACAGCACCACATCGAGCAAACCGCCCTGCGAACGGGCAAACACCGCCGGAACGCCGTCGAGCGGCGCCGACAACCCTTTTCCAGCCTGCCAGTACCGCAACTGGCCGGAGCGTTCCGTCAGCAACAATCCCTGATCGTCCGGCAAGAACGCCAGCGACCACGGATGATCAAGATTATCCTGCAACACCGTGACTGTCGGCGCAGCAAACAGACTCATGGAAAACAGCCAGCCTGCCGCCAGCAGCGGCAAGGTAATAAAATGAACGCGGGGAAAAAACATGCAGGTTCTCCCTGTTATGGGACATGGCGATGAAATCACCACATGTAAAACGACACAGAATGTAAAACTAATAGCATGTTGAACCAAACCGCCAGGTAAAATTTACTCAAATTTGCATCCTGTTCCACCAAACCGCGCCAGTCGCCGGCGGTCGGTTCTCGCTGATTATTTTATAATCATCCGGGACTGTTTCCTGACGATGATTCAGGTATAATCCGCCGCATTTTTCCGCCCCAACCCGATGTATGAGACGCTATGACTGTTAACACCTTCGATCCATCCCAGACCACTACGCTGTCGGCACCGCAAAAAGCCCTGAGCGATCAATCCGGTGGCGCCGGCAAAGACCTGTCACGCAAGATCGGCTTTGTCAGCCTCGGTTGCCCGAAAAACCTGGTGGATTCGGAGCGCATCCTGACCGAACTGCGTACCGAAGGGTATCAGGTAGTGCCAAGCTACAACGACGCCGATCTGGTGATCGTCAATACCTGCGGTTTCATCGACAGCGCGGTGCAGGAATCGCTGGAAGCGATTGGCGAAGCGCTCAACGAAAACGGCAAGGTGATTGTGACCGGCTGTCTGGGTGCGAAAGAGAATCAGATTCGCGAAGTGCATCCCAAAGTGCTGGAAATTACCGGCCCGCATAGCTACGAGCAGGTGCTTAATCATGTGCATCACTACGTTCCCAAACCGGAACACGACCCGTTCACCAGCCTGATCCCGGCGCAGGGCGTGAAACTGACGCCGCGCCACTACGCCTATCTGAAAATTTCCGAAGGCTGCGATCACCGTTGCACTTTCTGCATCATTCCGTCGATGCGTGGCGATTTGGACAGCCGTCCGATCGGTTCAGTACTGGATGAAGCCAAACGGCTGGCGGATGCGGGCGTGAAGGAACTGCTGGTCATCTCCCAGGACACGTCCGCCTATGGCGCCGACGTCAAACACCGCACCGGGTTCTGGAACGGACAGCCGGTGAAAACCAGCATGGTCAGCCTGTGCGAGCAACTGGCGACGCTGGGGCTGTGGGTGCGCCTGCACTATGTTTATCCCTACCCGCACGTGGACGACATCATTCCGCTGATGGCGGCCGGTAAGGTGCTGCCGTATCTGGATATTCCGCTGCAACATGCCAGCCCGAAAATCCTCAAGCTGATGAAGCGCCCCGGCGCGGTGGAGCGAACGCTGGAACGCATCAAGCGCTGGCGTGAGATTTGCCCGGAGTTGACGCTGCGTTCAACCTTTATTGTCGGCTTCCCCGGCGAAACCGAGGAAGATTTCCAGATGCTGCTGGATTTCCTGCAGGAAGCGCAGTTGGATCGCGTGGGCTGTTTCCGTTACAGCCCGGTGGAAGGCGCAGCGGCAAACGACCTGCCGGAGCAGGTGCCGGAAGCAGTAAAAGAAGAGCGTTACCACCGTTTCATGCAGATACAACAGCAGATTTCCAGCCAACGCCTGCAGGCCAAAGTGGGCCGCGAACTGAAAGTGTTGATCGATGAAATCGACGAGGAAGGCGCTATCGGCCGCAGCATGGCGGATGCGCCGGAGATCGACGGCGCGGTCTATCTGAACGGCGAAAGCCGGGTCAAAGTGGGCGATCTGGTTACCGTGAAAATCGAACACGCCGACGAATACGACCTGTGGGGCAGCCGGGTCTGATTCCGTCCAAACCAGTCGGGTTGATAGCCCGGCTGGTGTTTCCCCACCCCGTCATTCTGACCAAAAAACCAGCAACGTTTATCGCTTCCGGACAGTTCGCCTTGCGTCGTTCCGACGCCTCAAGTAGCCTTGCCTCATGACTATCTACTCCATGCGGACGAAGGCAGCAGCATGTGGAAACGCCTGATATTTGGTCTTTTCACCGCCATTCTGGTGATGGCCTGCGGCGCTTTTCTGCTTGACCGCTGTATCAGCTGGCGCACCGCGCCTTACATTTACGAGGATGTGCAGGATCTGCCGCCGCGCCAGGTCGGGGTAGTCTTGGGCACCGCCAAGTATTATCGCGCCGGCGTCATCAACCAGTATTATCTGTTCCGGATTCAGGGCGCGCTCAACGCCTACAACAGCGGCAAGGTCAGCTACCTGCTGCTGAGCGGCGACAATGCCCAGCAAAGTTATAACGAACCCATGACCATGCGACGCGATCTGATCGCCGCCGGGGTTCCGCCCACCAATATTGTGCTGGACTATGCCGGATTCCGCACGCTGGACTCCATCGTGCGCACCCGCAAAGTGTTCGATACCAACGATTTCACCATTATTACCCAGCGATTCCACTGCGAGCGTGCGCTATTTATCGCGCTGCACAAAGGTATTCAGGCGCAGTGCTTCGCGGTGCCGTCGCCCAAGGATATCTGGCAGGTACGTATGCGGGAGTTCGGCGCCCGGTTGGGTACGCTGTTCGATCTCTACATTCTCAAGCGCGAACCCCGCTTTCTGGGGCCGCAGGTGCCGATTCCATCCGAGTACAAGATTTCGGATGACGAGCCCAGTTACCCGGCGGTGCCGCCTGAATTCATGAACGACCTGGATTCGCGCGTGGAGCCGCCGCTGCGGCAGAAACCGTCGCCGCCAGCATCCCGCTGATCAGGGTTCGTGCGCGGATTGCGCAGAAACCGGCCCGGCAACCCGAGCCGTCAGCCAGCGCCATACGCCCTCTAGCGGCCCTTGCCGGAAAGCGCCCAGCCAGATACGCGCCGCCAGCAGATTGCATAGCCATACCGGCGGTACCACCAGCAGTAGCTGCCAGCGATCCAACTGCATAAACCAGCCGAGGCGGTTGAACAGCGCGGTGCAAATCAGGGTTTGCAACAGATAGCTGCTTAACGCCATACGCCCGACATCGACAATCCAGCGAGTTAGCCGCCAGTTCGCCAGCGTCGGCCAGAATCCGTAACACAACGCCAGATACGCAATCGCCTGCAGCGGCGCGCCCACTTCCCGCGGGATTTGCAACAGCAAACCGCACCAGCGGTAGTCCCATCGCAGTTGCCACTGTGCAGCGACGCCCACCCCGTCAATCAGCAACGCCAACGGCAGCAGCCATAGCGCGACGCGGCGATAATGCCGCTGGCTAAACTGCCCACGCAGCCAGCCGCTGCGCATCAGCGCCGCGCCCATCACCATCGACCCGGCCAGCAGCCAGCCATACTGGATGCCCAGCGACAACAGGCTTTCATTCAGCAACGACAGTCGATTACGCCAGGCTTCCGGCCCGCCTTGCACCAGCCACCAGGCTTCATAGGTGACCTCGGCCGGCCCCGGCTGCCAGAAACTGCCGCCGTCCGGACTTAGCACCTGACTCAACACCACCAGCATCGCCAGCCCCATCAGATACAGCACCACACCGGTACGCAGCAACATGCGGGTGCTGTCGGCGTGCCGCAACAGGCCGTAGCACACCAGGCCGATCAGGCCATAGTCCAGCAGGATATCGCCGTCCCACATAAAAATGCTGTGAAACAGACCGAACACCATCAGCCAGAACAATCGCGCATGAATCCAACGCTTGCCGCGTTTTAGCAGCAGTTGCAGCCCGGCGCCAAACAGCAGGGCAAACAGGGTGAGAAATTTCCCCTGCGCCACCATATCCATCAGCGCCCACGTCCAGGCATCCGCGACAGAAGGCGGCCCCTGCCACGCCGGGTTGAGGTAGGCCGCGTGCGGCAGACCGAACGAGACAATATTCATTAACAGAATGCCGAGCATCGCCAGGCCACGGGCGAAGTCCAGCATAGGAATACGGGATGAAGAATGAGGCGGTGGCGACATGGCTTTTAGCAAATACAGGGAAGTATCAGCGAATTGTAGTGACTGGCACGGCAAATGCCCATGATTTTATGGCGGCCGACACCGGCCGCCGGAAGACAACCAACCGGGACGATCAGTTGTGGTGATGACGCACGGCGCGCAGGAACTCCTGCCGGGTATTCTGACTGGATTTGAACAGGCCGCCCAGCGACGTGGTGGTGGTGGCGCTGGTGGCGTCGCGAATACCGCGCGCCTTGACGCAATAGTGCACCGCGTCAATCGACACCGCCACGTTGTTGGTGCCGAGCAGCGTCTGCAACGCCACCAGAATCTGCTGGGTCAGACGCTCCTGCACCTGCGGGCGCTGGGAGAAGAACTGCACGATACGGTTGATTTTGGACAGCCCAATCACGCCCTCTTTCGGGATGTAGGCCACCGTGGCTTTACCGTCGATAGTCACAAAGTGGTGTTCGCAGGTACTGGTCAGGGTGATGTCGCGCACCGTCACCATTTCGTCCACTTTCATCTTGTTTTCGATAATGGTGATTTTCGGGAAATTGGCGTAATCCAGACCGGAAAAGATCTCTTCCACATACATTTTGGCGATGCGGTGAGGGGTTTCCGCCAGACTATCGTCTTCCAGATCGAGATTCAGCAGGTTCATGATTTCCGTCATGTGCTCAGCGATGAGGCGCTTACGGGTTTCACTCTCCAGCATCTTGCCGCGCAGTGGGGTTTCCAGGCCACGCGCCAGCAGCGCCTCGTGAACCAGGGCCGCTTCTTTTGTTAATACAGCCGACATGTTTTTCTCCAGCAGGTGTCTCTCAGTCTGACGTTGCCCAGGGCCAACGCCGGCCACAACTCTAATGGAGTGTCTGAAGATTATCCAGTGATTGTGTGTCATGGCTGATGAAAAGACTTCAACTTGCCACGGCGCTTACCACGTCAAACACCGCGCCCGCCGTATCCGTTACAACGAACACGACGGGTGGTCGGACAGGATCAGAATTTTTCCCAGTTATCCTGCTCGTTGGCCTTACGGGCAGGCGGCAAAGCCGGGGTTGTTCCCCTGAGCGCCGGGCGCTTCAGCGCCATGTTGCCCGCCGGGTTTGCGCGCCCGGCGGCCGTCTGGTGTTCAGTGCCGAGGTGGAACACTTCTACTGCCTGCGTCAGTTGTCGCGCCTGATCTTCCAGCGACGTGGCGGCCGTCATCGCCTGTTGCACCAACGCGGCATTCTGTTGCGTCACGCCGTCCATTTCATTGACGGCCTGTCCGATTTGCGCAATCCCCCGGCTCTGTTCATCCGATGCCGAGGCTATCTCGCCAATCAGGTCGCTGACATGCGATACGGCGGTGATAATCGTACCCATCGCCTCCCCCGCCTGTTTAACCTGCGATGAGCCGATATCCACCCGGGATACCGATTCCGCGATCAGCCCCTCGATCTCTTTGGCCGCCTGCGCGCTGCGCTGCGCCAGACTGCGCACTTCTCCCGCCACCACCGCGAATCCCCGTCCCTGTTCGCCGGCCCGAGCGGCTTCCACCGCGGCATTCAGCGCCAGAATATTGGTCTGAAAGGCAATGCCATTGATGACCGAGGTAATATCGGCAATCTTGCGGGAGCTGGCGGTAATACTGTCCATGGTTTCCACCACATTGTTGGTAATTTTCCCGCCCTGTTTTGCCGCGTCGGTGGCTTCTCCCGCCAGCTTACTGGCCTGATGCACGTTTTCAGCATTATGCAGCACGGTAGAGCTGAGTTGTTCCATGCTGGCGGCGGTTTCCTGCAGCGCGGAGGCCTGCTGTTCGGTACGGCTGGACAGGTCATTATTACCGTGACGGATTTCCGTCGCGCCCTGATAAATGGTTTCCGCGCTATTACGAATTAACGACACGGTATTTATCAGGCTATTCTGCAATTGTTTAATATCGGGAATAATACGCCCGGCGCAATTACGCCCAAATTCCGCCAAATGTTGATCCAGTCGCCCGGCGGTCAGCTTTGACATGTGCGCCTTAATACTGCCGATGGGGCTAACCAGATAGTTAGCCAGATAACGTTCGCTGATCACAAACACCAGCAGGCTCATCAGCAAAGCGAAAACCAAGACATTCCGGTTCCAGCCATTATAGGCATTCACCGACTGGATATAATCGGAACTGGTTATCGCGCTGGAGTACTTCTGGGCTACCTCGCCAAAAGCGACGCTGGCGGCGGGATAGACCGTCCGAAAAATACGCCGGAACTCATCCAGATTATTGCTTCTCAGCGCGCTATACATGGGTTCAATTCCGGTGCTGATTAAATTCGACCAGGTTGTGACCATGTTATCCGCCAACGCCTTATCAATTCCCACATGCTCCGCTGTTTTAAATTTTTCCAGCGCATCTTTGGTGTTGTTAATCGCATTTTGCGCTGAATCCAGCGTCTTTTTGGCATTGTCGGCATCATTGAATTGCAGATAATCCATTACCCGCGCCATGCGGGTAACCGAGCGAAAATATTGATCGTTGCCATAGACCAGGGAGGAATAGCTGTTTTTCTGAGAGACGCTTTTATTCAAAAGTACAGTCACATGCTGAAGCGAATAAAGACTGAAACCGGACGCACCGCACCATAACACCACAAAAAAACCCATGATGATTAACATCATAATTTTTATGCTGATATTTCTTAGAAAAGTCATAGTTAACTCCAGATCGTTATTTGACGTTTTTCCACGATTCACTGATTAGCAGAGCATCCTTCACCCCTTAATACGGCAAGACATAAATATCGGAACGCTAACGTTGCCACACACCACCGGCAAACACGTCATGCATAGAAAAAGCAAAAGTAACGCCAACCGGCAGTTATAAGCAGGAGAATCAATATCTGGTCAAGTGCGTTCTGATTACCAGCAAGTATAGGCAGGGATAGAAAAAATGGGATGACGCATCCGGCTATTCGCCTAAAAACCGTACCGGGAAAAAGCCAACACAGCGTTTACCTCGCCGGCGTTATGATGAAAAAATGCACCGGCAAGCCGGTGCATTCGGAGATAAAACGGGAAGCCCGAAACCCGTCAGAACGTTTCCCAATCGCCGTGGGACGAACTGGTCGCGGCCGGCAAGGAAGCTTTCAGCGCCGGTCGTTTCAGCGCCGGCACGGCGGCGCGAGGTGAAATAAACACACTCTGCCTGTCGCCAAGATCAAACGCCGCTACCGCCGCCGACAGACTTTGCGCCTGCTCTTCCAGCGACGCCGCCGCCGTGGTGGCTTCCTGCACCAACGCCGCGTTCTGCTGCGTCACGCCGTCCATTTCCGTCACCGCCTGACCAATTTGCGCAATGCCCCGGCTCTGCTCGTCGGACGCCGCCGAAATCTCGCCCATCAGGTCATGCACCCGCGATACCGAGGAGATAATCACTTCCATAGCGCTGCCCGCTTCGCGCACCAGTTCAGAACCGGTATTCACCCGGCCGACCGATTCGCTGATCAGCGTCTCAATCTCTTTGGCCGCCTGCGCGCTGCGCTGCGCCAGACTGCGCACTTCCCCGGCCACCACCGCGAAACCACGCCCCTGCTCGCCGGCCCGCGCCGCTTCCACCGCCGCGTTCAGCGCCAGGATATTGGTCTGGAAGGCGATGCCGTTAATTACGCTGGTAATATCGGCAATCTTGCGGGAACTGTCGGAAATGCTCTGCATGGTGGTCACCACGCTGTCGGTGATGTCACCGCCCTGCCGGGCCATCTGCTGCGCTTCTTCCGAAATTTGCCGCGCCTGACGTACGTTGTCGGCGTTGTTTTTCACCGTCGAGGTCAGTTCTTCCATGCTGGCGGCGGTTTCCTGCAAGGCGGCCGCCTGCTGGTCGGTACGGCGCGACAGCTCGTCATTGCCCTGGCGGATTTCGCTGGTACCGGTATGGATTACCGACGAACTGGTATGAATGGTTTGTACGGTATCGCTCAGGCTATGCTGCATCGCCCGAATGTAGGGGATCAACTGGCCGGCGCAGTTGCGGCCGAATTCATTCAGTTCCACGCCGAGTTTACCGCTGGTCAACAATTCCAGGTGACGTTTAATCTGACCAATCGGCGTCACCAGATAGGTGACCAGATAACGGTCGCTCAGGAACAGCACGATGACGCCAATAATCAGCGCGACCAGCAACACGTTTTTATTGAAGGCGATGTGTTCCTTCAACGCCGTGATGGTATTGTCCGCCTGGATGGCGTTGACGTATTTGTTCGCCACATCGCCAAATTCCACGCTCAGCGCCATATATTGTTGGCGGTAAAGCTGCTGGAAATCATCGTTCCGGCCTTCGCTAACCGCCGCCAACAACGGCGCCATTCCGTTTTGCAGCAGCCGACTCCAGACATCGACCATCTGCTTCGCCAGCGCCTCATCCACACCGACGTGCTCGCTGCTTCTAAACTGCGCCAGCGCCTCTTCGCTATTTTTCAGTGCGGTGGTAGCCGAGAGCAGGGTCTTTTGCGCATTGTCGGTATCGCCGGCCTGCCGGTAATCCACCACCCGCATCATCCGCGTTACCGAGCGGAAATACTGATCATTGCCTTTGACCAGATTCGAATAACTTTTCTTTTGGTCTATCGTGTCATCCAGCAGGTTGTTCATGCTGCTGAAGGAGTTCAATGTATAAATAGAGGCGATACCCCAGATAACGGTAAACAGTGCCAGAATCACCAGCATCATTCTTCTGACGGTAATATTTCTTAAAAAAGTCATAACAGGCTCCGGACAATTAATCGCGCGTTAAGCACATGTTTGATAGTAGCCACCTGCGTTTGGTTGACCCCGACTGTAGCCAGACGCATCCCTCACCACAGCCACTCGCTTCGTACCATGACAAGGAAACGCCTGGCTCAACAACAATCATCGGGAAGACGTCAGTAATAACATTTATGTTTCTGGTACGAATGATTACTGAGAAAATCAAAGCAACACGCCAGCGTTGACGACGTTCTATTTAGTCAGCCATGACCGATAACGCCCTCAATGGTTTTCACGTCGCTAAACTATACGATAAAAAACAAAACAATACGGTAAAAACCAGGAGCATCCTGATCTAAAATAAATAAAACCAATCAGGATCACGCCTTCTCAATTCGATTGCTTACATTTTAATTTCTCCCGTTACTGAGTTTAAGGTAATCATCCCAGATGGCAACTGTTCAGTTTTACACCACTTTATTCCCATCCCATCACGCATTATCGCCCCCAAATGATGCGTCAGCCCTATGCTAAAACGCGTGGCCCTGCTGGCTCGACACCGTAGCGACAACGATGCCACAGCCCGTTGATATCACTGACGACCGCCATTCGGTTTCCAGATGTTTCAGGCTGTTTCAATCGAGTATAGAAGCGATAAGAAATTATTAAAGTGCGCAGACGGCCGATTGACGGTCAATATCCGTTCCAGCCAGATGTCGGGTGTAGCGTGAGGTCTATACGGCGTGAAAAAGCGAATGCACCGGCTGGCCGGTGCATTCGAAGAAGATAACGCAGATGTCCCTAATACGTCAGAACGTTTCCCAGTCGCCGTTGGACGAACTGGCCGGCAGGGAGGCTTTCAGCACCGGCCGTTTCAGCACCGGAGCGGCAACACGCGGAGCGTTCAGCGCGGTCTGTCTGTCGCCAAGATCAAACGCTGCTACCGCTGCCGCCAGACTCTGCGCCTGATCTTCCAGCGACGCCGCCGCCGTGGTGGCTTCCTGCACCAGCGCCGCGTTCTGCTGCGTCACGCCGTCCATCTCCGTCACCGCCTGACCGATTTGCGCAATGCCCCGGCTTTGTTCGTCGGACGCCGCCGAAATTTCGCCCATCAGGTCATGTACCCGCGATACCGAGGAGATAATCTCCTCCATGGCGTTGCCCGCTTCCCGCACCAGTCCAGAGCCGGTATTCACCCGGCTGACCGATTCGCCGATCAGCGTCTCAATCTCTTTGGCCGCCTGCGCGCTGCGCTGCGCCAGATTTCTCACTTCCCCGGCCACCACCGCGAAACCACGCCCCTGCTCGCCGGCCCGCGCCGCTTCCACCGCCGCGTTCAGCGCCAGGATATTGGTCTGGAACGCGATGCCGTTAATCACGCTGGTAATATCGGCAATCTTGCGGGAACTGTCGGAAATGCTCTGCATGGTGGTCACCACGCTGTCGGTGATATCACCACCCTGCCGGGCCATTTGCTGCGCTTCTTCCGAAATTTGCCGTGCCTGACGTACGTTGTCGGCGTTGTTTTTCACCGTCGAGGTCAGTTCTTCCATACTGGCGGCGGTTTCCTGCAAGGCGGCCGCCTGCTGGTCGGTACGGCGCGACAGTTCATCATTGCCCTGGCGGATTTCGCTGGTACCGGTGTAAATCACCGACGAACTGGCATGGATGGTCTGCACCGTATTGCGCAGGCTGTGCTGCATCGCCCGGATGTAGGGGATCAACTGGCCGGCGCAGTTGCGGCCAAACTCATCCAGCTCCACGCCGAGTTTACCGCTGGTCAGCAATTCCAGATGACGTTTAATCTGACCAATCGGCGTCACCAGATAATTGACCAGATAGCGGTCGCTCAGGAACAGCACGATAACCCCAATAATCAGCGCGACCAGCAGTACATTCTTGTTGATGGCAATGTGTTGCGATGCCGAAATGATAGCGTCGTCGGATTGAATTGCCGTCGCGTATTTATCCGCCACGCCGCCGAATTCCACGCTCAGCGGCGGATACTGTTTGCGAAACAGCTGACGAAAATCGTCCATCCGACCGTCTTTAACCGCCGCCAGCATCGGCTCTACTCCGCTTTGCAGCAATCGGCCCCAGACATCGGTCATCTGCTGCACGACGTCTTTGTCCACACCGATATGTTCGCTGCTTTTGAACTGCGCCAGCGCTTCTTCGCTATTTTTCAGCGCGCTGGCGGCTGAACTCAGGGTTTTCTGCGCATTATCGGCATCGCCGGTCTGCAGGAAATCCACCGCACGCAGCATCCGGGTTACCGCACGAAAATATTGATCGTTGCCTTTGACCAGCATCGAGTAACTCTTCTTTTGCGCCATGTTGTCATTCAGCAAATTGCTCATGCTGCTAAATGAGTTCAGAGTAAAAATGGAGGCAATTCCCCAGAGGACGGTAAACAGTGCCAGGATAATTAACATCATTCTTCTGACAGTGATGTGTCTTAAAATATTCATAACAGGCTCCGGATAATTAGTCGCGCATTCAGCGCTTGCTTAGTCATAGCCACCTGCGATTGGTATTCCCCAGTGTAAATAGATGCATCGCTCACCACTGTGCTGCGCATTGTGACAAGAAAAACCCTGGCTCAATAAATTATTTTCAACAATGTAATAACAATTTTCATTCCGGCATGGATAACGGTTAAATAAATCCGCATTCCTTTTTAGCGTCCCGTATTCACTCTCATGGCCAGCAACACGTTCACTGTGTCTTCATCTCTAAGATTACAGATTGAAAATTAAGTGAGCCTTAAAATAAAAAAGTAAAATGGACCAGGATCACGTTATTTCATTTTCGACCTTGTTTATTTTTTAATTCCCTCCGTTATTGAGTCCAGGGTAATCATCCCGACGTCAACCACCCGCATACGAATTTAATCCATTGCATAAAGCAGAATGCACCGGCAAGCCGGTGCATTCTGGGATAACGCGAGAGAACCAGAAGCGTATCAGAACGTTTCCCAGTCCCCCTGAGAGGAAGCCGCAACCGGCCGCGCGTTAACCGAAGAAGTCAGTACAGGCCGTTTCAGCGCCGGAGCGGCCACACGCGGAGCGTTCAGCGAAATCTGTCGTTCTCCCAGGTCAAACGCCGCTACCGCCGCCGCCAGACTCTGCGCCTGATCTTCCAGCGACGCCGCCGCCGTGGTGGCTTCCTGCACCAGCGCCGCGTTCTGCTGCGTCACGCCGTCCATTTCCGTCACCGCCTGACCAATTTGCGCAATGCCCCGGCTTTGTTCGTCGGACGCTGCCGAAATCTCACCCATCAGGTCATGCACCCGCGATACCGAGGAGATAATCACTTCCATGGCGTTGCCCGCTTCCCGCACCAGTTCAGAGCCGGTATTCACCCGGCTGACCGATTCGCCGATCAGCGTCTCTATCTCTTTGGCCGCCTGCGCGCTGCGCTGCGCCAGATTTCTCACTTCCCCGGCCACCACCGCGAAACCACGCCCCTGCTCGCCGGCCCGCGCCGCTTCCACCGCCGCGTTCAGCGCCAGGATATTGGTCTGGAACGCAATGCCGTTAATCACATTAGTAATATCGGCAATCTTGCGGGAACTGTCGGAAATGCTCTGCATGGTGGTTACCACGTTATCGGTAATATCGCCACCCTGCCGCGCCATCTGCTGCGCTTCTTCCGAAATCTGCCGTGCCTGACGCACGTTGTCGGCGTTGTTTTTCACCGTCGAGGTCAGCTCTTCCATACTGGCGGCGGTTTCCTGCAAGGCGGCCGCCTGCTGGTCGGTACGGCGCGACAGCTCGTCATTGCCCTGACGGATTTCGCTGGTACCGGTGTAAATCACCGACGAACTGGCATGGATGGTCTGCACCGTATTGCGCAGGCTGTGCTGCATCGTCCGGATGTAGGGGATCAACTGGCCGGCGCAGTTGCGGCCGAATTCATTCAGTTCCACGCCGAGTTTACCGCTGGTCAGCAATTCCAGATGGCGTTTAATCTGACCAATCGGCGTCACCAGATAACTCACCAGATAGCGGTCGCTCAGGAACAATATGGTAATACCGATAATCAGCGCGGCCAGTAATACGTTTCTGCTAATCTCGATGTAATATCCCACGTTCATAATGGTGCTGTCGGACTGGATAGCGGCGGCGTATTTTTCTGTCAACTCACCGAACTCCACGCTCATCGGCGGATATTGTTTCAGGAAAATTCGTTTAAATTCATCCATTCGCCCGTCTTTCAGCGCGCTCATCATTGGCTCGACCGCATTGCTGAGGATCTGTTCCCACGATGCAGTCAGTTGCTGAACCTGTTCATTGCTAACGCCGACCTGCCGGCTGCGCTTAAACTGCGCCAACGCCTCTTTGGCATTGTTCAACGCATCCGTCGCAGAGCCCAACGTTTTCTGGGCATTATCCATATCGCCTTGCTGTATAAATTCCGGTATGCGCGACATACGCATTACCGCACGGGAATATTGGTCGTTGCCGCGAACCAGAATGGAATAACTTTTCTTCTGATCCTGATTGTCACTTAATAAACCATTGACATTGCCAAGTGAATACAGGGTAAACGAGGACGCCATTCCCCACACAACCGTAAACAGCGCCAGGATAATTAACATCATTCGTCTGACGGTAATATTCTTTAAGAAACTCATAACAGGCTCCGAATCATTTTCTGAGTGCATGGCACGTATATTAGTCATAGTCACCTGCGTTGGTTGCTACCCATGTAATCAGACGTATTCTTTACCGCTGCTTACCTATCTTCGCATCGTGACAAGAAAAACCCTGGTCAAACCGGCAAAGCCAGCGCTGAAAATCAGTCACAGCACTAATCTTTCCGGTGTAAACTATTGCCAATTAAACAAGTGAAATAGCACTTCAGTTTATCGTTTTCGTTGCTCAGAAAAATAATCCGAGAACCCGACAATCTTCACCTCAAAGATTATCTATTAAAAATTAAGCGAGCCTTAAATTAAAAAAGACAATTTCTTACGCGGTCACATTATAAAATATCTTTGTACCTTCCCTTTAATATTACTGACTATTTTCCTTTTGATTAAGGATACCTATTGTTGTCATCGTTATATCCTAACTTATTCCAGCGACAGGAAAGCCTTAGGCGAACGGGCCGTCATGCCGAAAAGGCAAGGCAGAGAAACGGGATACAGAGCAGCCGACGCGGGCAACCTGCCAAGTGATGGGGCATGATTTAGGCGATTTTAGCGATAAAAAAACCACCGGTATTGAACCGGTGGTTTTTATTACGCGATCGGGGCAAGAGAAGCCGCGATGTTCACGACACGGCGTTTAATATTACCGGGACGGCGATACGCTCAATGCCAGTGGTGAAGAAGGCAGCATTCCGTTGGCGGAATAGCGGTGCTCCTCCTCCGACAGGCTGAATACGGTGACGGCGTCCGCCAGTTGCCGGGCCTGGGATTCCAGCGATGCCGCCGATGATGCCGCTTCCTCGACCAACGCCGCATTCTGCTGGGTCACGCTGTCCATTTCCGTCACCGCCTGACCCACCTGCATGATGCCATTCTTCTGCTCTTCAGACGCCGACGCGATATCGCGGATCAACGCATCCACGCTCATGATGCTGTTAATAATATCGCTCATTGCCGCACCAGCCTGCGTCAATTGGATGGATCCCGCTTCGACGCGCTGAACGGAATCGCCGATCAACGCACCGATATCCTTAGCCGCCTGGCCGCTACGCTGAGCCAGATTACGCACTTCGCCCGCCACCACGGCGAAACCGCGCCCGGCCTCGCCCGCGCGCGCCGCTTCCACCGCGGCGTTCAGCGCCAGAATATTGGTCTGGAAAGCAATGCCGTTGATCAGAGTGATAATGTCATTGATTTGACGTGAACTGTCAGAAATCCCCTTCATCATCGATTCCAGCGATTTGCCGGCTTCGCCGCCGCTGAGCGCGCGTTCGGTGGCTTCCTGCGCCAGCTTGCTCGCCTGCTTAAGGTTATCCGCGTTCTGGATAACCGTGGCGCTCAACTGTTCCATGCTGGCGGCCGTCTGTTGCAGCGCCGCGGCTTGTTCTTCCGTCCGGCTGGCCAGCTCGTCGTTGCCGCTTTTAATCTCGCTCGCGCCGACATGCAGCGCCGCCGAACTATCGCGGATCACGCTCACGGTATCGCGCAGATTGCTCTGCATTTGCCGGATGTAGGGAATCAGTTGCCCGACGCAGTTACGGCCAAACTCCTGCAAATCCGCGCCAAGACGCCCCTCCGTCAGGGCGGTCAGATGACGCTTGATATCCCCTACCGGTTTAACCAGATAGTTGACCAGATAGCGATCGCACAGAAGCAACGCCAGCAGCCCGAAAATCAGAGCGGCGCTCAGCACATCCCGGCTGATGGAAGCCAGACGATTCGCTTTGCTCAACGAATCGTCGACCTGTATCGCCTCGCCGTACTGCGCCACGTTGTTGCCAAACGCCTGCGCCAGCGCGGGGTAAACGTCCAGATAATAATGCTGGTATTCATCGAAGCGGCCGGCGCGGCTGGCGTTCAGCATCGGCATCAGCGCCTGGGAAATGGCGTTATCCCACGAGTCGGCGATTTGTCCCGCCAGCGTGGTGTTGATGCCGTCATGGCTGGCGGCGCGAAAGGTGGTCAGCAGCGTTCGGGTGCTGTCGAGGTTGCCCTGCACTTTTTGCAGCAGCGCCTGAGCCTGAGCGCTATCCCCCCGTTGCTGGAACAGCGTACTGCGGTTAATCAGCGCGATGGACTGGGTAAAGGCTTCGCGGCCGTTGGACAGAATAGTGTAATTTTTTTTCTCGGTCTGATTGGTGTCCAATAAGGACTCGATTTTATTTAATGACACGATAGTGGTAATCGCGCTGCCTCCCCAGATTAAAGTGAATCCGACGAGTATGATTAACAACATGGCCCTGATGGTGATATTTTTTAAAATGCGCATCATGATATCCAGATAGTGTGTGTCTGATTTGAATAATGTCTCATCCGCAGCGCAGCAAACGCGATGGCGCAAGGATGCATGGAGCTATTTACCCTAAATAATTCAAGTCGCGCGCAGGCAGCAACCCAGCGGCTCCCCGGTCGCCTACACGGGTAAGAGACGGGAGTCAGGGAAAGCGACCAACACATCCGCAATTGAAATATGGCGGGTATAACGGGTAGGAGATCAGTCAGTTCTGACCGTCTGTGTCGTCCATAGGATGTCACAAAGAAAAAAGAGGAATAAACAGGCTCCGTGCCAAAACCCGAATCCCATCTTATCCTTACTCTGCGATAAAAAAAAAGCCGCGCTATTACCCGACGGCGGATTTAAATGTCACAAAAAATAAAAAAAACGGCGGCGAACGACCGGTGTTTATAGATATCTCCCCTAAAATAATTCGAGTTGCAGGCCGACGGCGACCAGGCGAATCCCCGGTCGCCGACTCTGGTTAGTATTGGGATGAGCTCGGCCAACCGGCGCCACGGCAATTTGCCGTCCGGCGGGGATAAACGGATAGTCAACGCTCGCCAATTACATGTTCGCCTAATCGGGGTTTTCCATATAACCATGACCACCGGTCTTTCATCACCGGTGGCACACATTGGGCCGTATCCGACACGGTGATGACGCCAAATGCATTTCCACACCGTTTCTGGCGGTCAGCAACCGGATCAACAACCGGGTTGCCAGTGGCAAACACAACCGTTACACTCAATATAAATAAACAACTCAATAAAAGTTATTCACGAAAAGAGAATAATATGGACCTAACCCAACTGCGTATGTTCTGTCTGGTGGCGGAAACCGGCTCGCTGGTGCGCGCGGCCGCACAGCTCGGCCGCGTGCCTTCCAACCTCACCACCCGGCTGCGCCAGTTGGAACAGGAACTGGGTACCGATCTGTTTATTCGTGAGCGCCAGCGCGTTCGCCTTTCACCGGCAGGCCATAATTTCCTGTGCTACGCCCAGCGTATTCTGGCGTTGAGCGATGAAGCGCTGGCGATGGCGCACACCAGCGAACCCGCCGGCCTGTTCGCGCTGGGCGCGGTGGAAAGTCTGCTGATCACCGCGCTGCCCGAATTGCTGGCGCTGTACCACCGCCGCTATCCGCAGGTTCAGTTAGCGTTGCGCAGCGACACCTGCGGCGCGTTGCTGGATGCCGTGAACGCCGGCGAACTGGCTACGGCGCTGGTAACCGGGCCGATTAATCATGACGCCGTCAACAGTTGCCGGGTGTTTTCACAACAGCTGGCGCTGATTACCGCCGCCGGCATACCGCCGGTTTCTCAGGCGGCGCAGGTGCGTAATCTGCCGTTGCTGGCCTTCGCGCCCGGCTGCGGCTACCGCCAGCGGCTGGAAGGCTGGTTTCGCGGGCAGGGCATCTCGCCCGCCGCCGTGCTGGAAATGCCGTCGTATAGCGCCCTGCTGGCGGGCGTGGCCGGCGGCAGCGGCGTGGCGATGGTGCCGCTCAGCGTACTGGAAGCCCTGCCTGCCGGTCAGCAGGTTCAGGTCCATCACCTGCCTACCGACATTGCGTCGGTCAGCACCTGGCTTATCTGGCGGCGGGACGCCTTCGGTCCCAATGTCGAGGCGCTGAAAAAACTGATGATTGAAATCGGCGCCTGATGCATTCCCTGTCGGCATTCGATGTCAATGCCGCATTATCCCTGGCAGCCGCTGCGTCATTCCGGCGGCTGCGCCACTCTGAATAAGGAGCTTCACCATGCAAATGATCAAAACCCGCGCCGCCGTCGCCTGGGGCCCCAACCAGCCGCTGTCCATTGAAGAAGTGGATCTGATGCCGCCGCAGAAAGGCGAAGTGCTGGTGCGCATCCTCGCCAGCGGCGTCTGCCATACCGATGCCTACACCCTGTCCGGTAAGGATCCGGAGGGCGTGTTCCCGGCGATCCTCGGCCATGAAGGCGCCGGCATCGTGGAAGCGGTAGGCGAAGGCGTGACCAGCGTGGCGGTCGGCGACCACGTCATTCCGCTGTACACCCCGGAGTGCGGCGAGTGCAAATTCTGCCGTTCTGGCAAAACCAACCTGTGTCAGGCCATCCGCGCCACCCAGGGCAAAGGTCTGATGCCGGACGGCACCACTCGTTTTTTCAAAGACGGCAAGCCGATTTTCCACTACATGGGCACCTCCACCTTTGCAGAACGCACCGTCGTGGCGGAAATCTCTCTGGCGAAAATCAATAAGGAAGCGCCGCTGGAAGAAGTGTGCCTGCTGGGTTGCGGCGTGACCACCGGCATGGGCGCCGTGACCAACACCGCCAAGGTGAAACCGGGCGACACCGTGGCGATCTTCGGTCTGGGCGGCATCGGTCTGTCCGCCATCATCGGCGCGAAAATGGCGGGCGCCGGTCGCATCATCGGTATTGACCTCAACACCAGCAAGTTCGATCTGGCCCGCAAACTGGGCGCGACCGATCTGGTCAATCCGAAAGATTACGACAAGCCGATCCAGGAAGTGATCGTCGACATGACCGACGGCGGCGTGGATTTCTCCTTCGAGTGTATCGGTAATGTCAACGTGATGCGTTCCGCGCTGGAGTGTTGCCATAAAGGTTGGGGCGAGTCGGTCATCATCGGCGTGGCTGGCGCAGGCGAAGAGATCGCCACCCGTCCGTTCCAGTTGGTGACCGGGCGCGTATGGCGCGGTTCCGCCTTCGGCGGCGTCAAAGGCCGTAGTCAGTTGCCGGGAATCGTTCAGCGCTATCTGGACGGTGAATTCCAGCTCAACGACTTCATCACCCACACCATGCCGCTCGAACAGATCAACGAGGCATTCGATCTGATGCACGAAGGGAAATCCATCCGTTCCGTGGTTCATTTCAACTGATGACAGGAAACTCGCACACCATGACTGCGTCACTGGAATTACTGGAAGAACACCGGTTGTTCGGCGGCTGGCAGCGGCGTTACCGCCATGCCTCCGCCACGTTGAACTGCGACATGACCTTCAGCGTGTTTTATCCTCCCCTCGCCGGGGAGGCTCCGCCGCCGGTGCTGTACTGGCTGTCGGGGCTGACCTGCAACGACGAGAATTTCACCTTCAAGTCCGGCGCCCAGCGGGTGGCGGCGGAACTGGGGCTGGCGCTGGTGATGCCGGACACCAGTCCGCGCGGCGATGAGGTTGCGGACGACGCCCAGTACGATCTGGGTAAAGGCGCCGGCTTTTATGTCAACGCCACGCAATCCCCCTGGGACCGGCATTTCCGCATGTTCGACTATATCAGCGACGAACTGCCGGCGCTGGTGCGCCAGCACGTCAGCGCCAGCGATCGGGTCGCCATCAGCGGTCATTCGATGGGCGGGCACGGCGCGCTGATGCTGGCGCTGCGCCATCCGGGGCGTTTTCGTTCGGTGTCGGCCTTTGCGCCAATCGTCAACCCGACGCAGGTGCCCTGGGGGCAAAAAGCCTTCAGCGCCTATCTGGGCGACGATCGCCAGCAGTGGCTGCAGTACGACAGTTGCCATCTGCTCGCTCACAGCGACGCGCCGCTGCCGACGTTGATCGATCAGGGCGACGGCGACAGCTTCCTGCCCGTCCAGCTTCAGCCTGAGCAGTTGGAAGCCGTCGCCAGCGCACGGCAATGGCCGCTGACGCTGCGTATTCAGCCGGGTTATGACCACAGCTACTACTTCATCGCCAGCTTTATCGAAGATCATCTGCGTTTTCATGCAAAGCACTTGCAGTCGAACTGATCAGAGTTGTTTAATAATGCGATAAAACCGGCACAACAGACGGTTCAGATTGAACCACCGCTGATGTGCCGGTATGACATTAAAAACGTGATCGCCACCAAAACAGGAATTCATCCTGACAGCCAATCGTTGACTGACAGATAGATTCCTGCAAACGTGGCATCATCTGCCGATGTGCAGGTGAAATAGGGAAATAATAAGCTGTTCTTGTATTCTTTCGTCTGTTTTGCTGACGATTTTTTCGACCCTCTGGCGTCGACGTTGACCAAAAAAAACACAGCAAGTAACATTACCGTTACATCGCAACCATCAACAGGGAGCAATTTGTTTTGCAACGCAAACGTGTATCTTCCACCGAGCTGTTTGCCGTAGGTTACGATTCGGAAACCAGCACATTAGAAGTAGAATTACTGAACGGCAGTCTGTTTCAGTACAAAAACGTAGCACGAATGATTTATGAGGAGTTAATGGCCTCTAACGCCAAAGCGCGTTATTACGCACGTTACATCAGGAATTCCTTTCCGTATGACAAACTGCAA
This sequence comes from Dickeya sp. Secpp 1600, assembly GCF_003049805.1. Classification (NCBI taxonomy): domain Bacteria; kingdom Pseudomonadati; phylum Pseudomonadota; class Gammaproteobacteria; order Enterobacterales; family Pectobacteriaceae; genus Dickeya; species Dickeya sp. Secpp 1600. The sequence goes on along the minus strand of NZ_CP023484.1, from coordinate 2,153,850 downwards.
TAACCCAGCCCTCAATGACGGGGCGGTTTAAAAAACCGCCCCGTTGCTTTATTAGCCGTTCGCCAATTCCACTGCCCGGAACGCGGTCAGCAGCGTGTCAGCGTCCAGCGGACCGGGCAGATAATGAATGGATTCGCCACTCTGCAAAGTACGGGCGATGACCGCCTGCAATGCCGCTTCATCGCTAATATCCACATCCAGTTCGGCCAGCGACACCGGCAGCCCGAAGACCCGGAACGCCGCTTTCAGCTGACGCAGCGTATCGGTTTGCCCCAGCAGCGCGCACTGTACCAGAATGCCGTAGGCTACTTTGGTGCCATGCAGAAAATGCGCCGTCTGCGGCAGTACCGTCAAACCGTTGTGCACCGCGTGCGCCGCCGCCACCCGGGTGTAACGCTCGCCCAACCCGCCCACCATGCCGCCGCCGGCGATAATCGCGTCGACAACATCCAGAAAATCCTGGTTCAGCGAGGCGTTATGCGCCGCCTTCAACGCAGATTCGCTCTGGTTCAGCAGCACATCGCGAATATCCTGCGCGGTCTGCAAACCCAGACGCACCGTCAGCGACAGGGTTTCCGGCTGCGGGCTTAACACCACCGCCTCATACCATTTCGCCAGCGTATCGCCGATCCCCGCCAGCAAGTACTCCACCGGCGCCGCCAGCAGAATACGCGGTTCCACCAACACCAGATGGTTGGCATCGTTGAAAATCTCGAATCGCAGCGCCTGCCCGGCCTCGTTGTACCAGACCGAGAGCGGTGTCCAGGCGGCGCAGGTCGCGGCAATGGTCGGAATCGCCACCAGCGGCAGGCCAAGACGACGCGCCACCACCTTGGCGGTGTCCAGCACCGCGCCGCCGCCCACGCCAATCACCACGGTGCGATCATCGCCCGCCGCCGCCGTCAACCGCGCAATTTCATTTTCACTGCAGTGTGCCGAAAAACCGGCCGACCGGGCCGTCGGCGCAGAAAACGCCGCCGGCAGATAAGCGCGCGTCGCCGCCAGCGCGCGTTCGCCGTGTATCCAGAACGCGCGGGCCAGCACCTCGTCCGGATAAAATTCGTTCAGCTTGTCGATCGCCCCTGGGAAAGAAAAATAGTTGGCCGGTCCCACCTGGACCCGAATATCAGTGCTACTCATTACGGATACATTCCTGTCTGAATAAATTCTTGTCGTCACACAAAATAATTCGAGTTGCGGTCAGACGGCAACCGTGTAAATGCCCAGGCGCTTACATGGATCAGTGACCGAAGCGAACGAGGGCGGCCGACGCACCGGCAACGTAAAGCATGACGGGTAGAGATAATGCGCTGTTTAATCTGGAATCCTGCGCGGAAAAGCCCTCTTCAGGGATAGCCGGCGCGGGTCTTAATAACGTTTTTGCTTAAGTTATGCTTTTTCATTTCTTCTCTGGGGCGTCCGCAAGCCCATTCAGGCATTCCATTCTGCGGTTAATATGATATTTTTCAACGTCGACCTCCCGTCATTATCGCTGTTAAGAACCCGTTGTTGTCAATTATGTCCATAAACCCGCGTTCGCGTCTGGAAATGCGCTACATTTCCATCTCTTTTGCCGGATTCCCGGCGCTCAGACAGGTGAATTTCACGCTGGAAGGCGGATCTATCCACGCGCTGACCGGCGCCAACGGCGCGGGAAAATCCACGCTGATGGCGATTCTTTCTGGATCTTATGACCATTACAGCGGAGATATCCTGCTGGATGGCGAAAAAGTCGCAATTCATTCTCCCCGTGACGCCAAACGCCACGGTATTCATCTGGTTCAGCAGGAAGTGGACGCCGCGCTGGTCCCTACGCTGTCGGTGGCGGAAAATATCATGCTGGACCAGTTGGCACAGAGCGGTCACGTGCTCAACTGGTCAACGCTTTACCAGCAGGCGCAGGCCTTGCTGACGCAACTGGGGGTCAGCATCAATGTCCGCCAGCAGCTGGAACAGTGTACGCTGGCGGAAAAACAGCAAATCCTGCTGGCGCGCGCCCTCTCCCACCGCTGCCGGTTTCTGATTCTTGACGAACCCACCGCCCCGCTCGACCAGGAAGAAAGCGCCCGGCTATTCGCCGTCGTGCGCCGTCTGCAGCAGGACGGTATCGGCATCGTCTTCATTTCGCACCGTATCCACGAACTGAAAGCCATCTGCGATACGTTGACCGTATTGCGCGATGGGCAGTTTGTCAGCAGCGGCCCAATGCAGGGGCTAAGCGGCGGAGAAATTGTCGAGCGGATGCTGGGCCACCGGCTGGATGATATTTTCCCGCCGCGCCGCACGCTCACGGACGCAGAGCCGCTGTTGCAGGTAGACGGTCTGCATGACGACACCCTGCTGCACAACATTTCGCTCCGGCTGCGCAAAGGCGAGATTCTCGGCATCGCCGGTCTTGCCGGCGCCGGTAAGACCGAGCTGTGCAAGGCGCTGTTCGGCGCCGCCCGCAGCCGCATCGATTCCGGCCGCTATCAGGGAAAACCCTGGCGCCCTACCTCGCCGGCCGACGCGGTCCAGCAGGGTATCGCGCTGGTGCCGGAAGAGCGGCGCAAAGAAGGCATATTTATTGACGAATCCGTCACCATGAATCTCAGCATCAGCGCCAGCGACAGCTTTTCCCGCTACGGCGTTTTCGGTCACGGTCAGGCGCTGGCCTGGGCCCGCGATTTGATCCAGCGGCTGACCATCCGCACCAGCGGGCCGCAACAGCGGTTGCGCCGTTTGTCCGGCGGCAATCAGCAAAAAGTGGCGATCGGCAAATGGCTGCGCAGCGACGTGCAGGTGTTGATTCTGGATGAACCCACCAAAGGCGTGGATATCAAAGCCAAACAGGATTTATTTACCCTGATCGATTCGCTGGCGCAGCAGGGCAAAGGCGTGATTTACGCCTCCGGCGAGTTCTCCGAACTGGTGGGCCTGTGCGACCGAATCTGCGTGCTGTGGGACGGGCGTATCGTCGCCGAACTGGACGGCGCCGACGCCGACGAAGAGACGTTGTTACTTTATTCAACCGGAGGAACTCCCGCGTGAGTCAGCCACTTGCATCCAACGGCGCGCCCAACGAAGCGCTCCCCTTTCACCACCGCCTGTTTGACCTGTTCTACAAATGGGGGATGCTGATTACCGTCGTCGCGCTGATCGCCCTGTTCGGGCTGGCGTCGGACAATTTTCTGGATCCGAACAACATCATCAATATCCTGCGTTCCATCGCCATCGTCACGGTGATCGCGATAGCCGTTTCCATCTCGCTGTCGGTCGGCGGTTTCGACCTATCGGTCGGGTCGACCGCCTCGCTGGCGAACGCGCTGGTTGTCTCGCTGTTCGTCTGGCACGGTTTTGGCACCACCGGCGCGATTGTATTGACGCTGACGCTGTGTCTGCTGGTGGGGCTGTTCAACGCGTTTTTGATTGTGATATTGCGGATTCCCGACATGCTGGCGACGCTGGCCAGCCTGTTCGTGATTCAGGGCGTCGCCATGACCTACAGCTACGGCGGCTCCATCACCCAAAATATGCTGCTGCCGAGCGGCGAGATGGCGGAAGGCGTGATCCCCGAGGTGTTCGCCACGCTGGGACAGGTGCCGGTGATTGTGGTGATCATGCTGGTGGTGACGGTGCTGGTGCAGCTGTATATGTCGCTGACCAAGCACGGCCGCCGCATGTACGCGATTGGCGGTAATCCGGAAGCCGCGCGGCTAGCCGGTATTCGCACCGCTCGTTACCGCGTGCTGGCCTATCTGCTTTCGTCGCTGCTGGCCGCGCTGGGCGGCATCCTGCTGGCGTCCCGCATCGGCTCTTCGCAGGTTAACGCCGGCGGCGGGTACCTGATGGACGCGGTGGCCGCCGCCTATATCGGTTTTTCGCTGGCCGGTTCCGGCAAACCCAATGCGTTGGGAACGCTGGTCGGCGCGGTGATCCTCGGCGTGCTGCAAAACGGGCTGGTGATGTTGTCCGTGCCTTACTACGCCATGGATATCATCAAAGGTCTGGTGCTGGCGCTGGCGCTGGCGATGACCTATTTCCAGAAACGCTGACCGACGAGACGGCGCGGCACATAAAAAATGGGGCCGGTATTACCGCCCCAACGCGCCGCGCCCGGCATTGCCGGCTCCGTGTACCGACCCGCTTCTACGCGGTGCTCTGTGCGTCGATTGCCGCGTTTAGGATCCGCGTCGGCACACGAATCCTGACGAGACACCGCCTATCGCTTCAGACGCCGCAGGATGCGAAACCCCAGCCTGGCGACGCCGGCCAGAACCCGCGACAGGCGCAGCGAATCCAGCAACGACCACAGCAAATAAACCCGCACGGTTTTGCCGTACCCGGGCGACCCATGCACGTCATCCAGCGACAGAATATGGTGCTGCCGGGACAACCGGCGGATCGTGTCCGCTTCGACGTTCGGGATCACTTCATCGCGCAGGCTCTGAACGTAATACAGTCTGACGTCATGGTTGATATCCTCCTGGCGCATCACAAACGTGGTATCGAGGTAACGAAATACCTTGTCGTCGTCATCCAGTTCCGGATGCGTTTTCCCCACGTTATGCCCGATGACCAACCGTGTAACGTAAGGTAGCCGCCGATAGACATCCCGATCGTGGTACAGCGAATCCAGCGGCGTGCCCGCCATAGTGATGCCCACGATGCGGCTGTCGGTCAGGCTGTTCTTGTACGCGATAAACCCGCTGAAACTCAGGCCGAAAATATGGCACCGGATGTCGGACCGATCCTGGGCGAGGTAATCCAGCACGTCGCTGTACATGCGGAAGGATTGTTCGTTGTAGGGCAACTGGTTTTCCCCCACCCCCGGCATTTCCGTCAACACCACGGTAACGTCGAAACGTTCGAACAGACCCACCAGATGCACCCACTGCTCTTTCAGCGAGATAATGCCCCCATTAATAATGACGACGTTGCCGGTGTTCTTTTTTCTGACGTAGCACACCTGCCGCCCCTGCGACAGACTGACCCTCGTCACCGTGCCGCTCTCAATATACTGCCGACGGAACAACCGTTGACAATGCCGGTTGCTCTCATGCTGGAGCGGCGTTTCCGGATAGGGAAAACGCGCCAGGTTGTAAAGCGAACACGCCTTGAGCAATTCACCTTGATTTTCATAATCTTGCGCCTGACGGTAAAACACCTGGCTCCAGCTATGCGGCAAATCGTCGCCCAGATGATGAATATCCGGCAGGATGGCGCGGGTTTCCGCGCCGACATTCAGCACATTGCTGTGCAGCAGCACAAAATTCTTGAGTTCATCAAGCATCATGATGATGACTCCAGTGCAAAACCTTCCATGTTGCTTTTTATCTGCGCCAGAAACTCTGACGCCAGCCGGCCGTCCAGCACGCGATGGTCGAAAATCATCGACAGATTCGCCACGTGCGACATCGCCACGTCATGCGAGTTTCGCGACAACTTTTCGTTAATCAACCCCAGCGTAAACGTGAACGTGGAACCGGATATGGGGATACAGGCGTCGGGGCTGTTTTTCCCCAGCGATGTCACGGTGAAGCTGCCCCAGGTTTCCGCCTGCCGCGTCGGCGACAGCATCGCCAGCCGCAGCAACAGGCCGGCCAGTAACGGCGGCAATCGCTGAATAAGGCGAATTTTCTCGTAATGCTCGCTGGTAGCCGCGTCCTCCTGCTTGAACTGCTGCAGCGCCCGTTCGATATCGGCGACAGACAGCCGATCCGTATTGCTGATCACCCGCGAATACACCCCGGACACGCCGTTCAGCGCCTTTTCCAGCGTCACCCGGGTACTGATGTTGTCCGGGCAAATCAGCGTGCTGTCGCTGCCGAATCGGATCATCGCGTTCAGTTGCGGAAACTGACGCAGCGCCTCGCTGATCGCCTTGATGGTAATCGCCGTCATGCTGCGCTGCAGCCCTCCCGCCACAATGCGCGAGACATCTATCTCGCGCATGACGGTAATGGCCGGAATGCCCCTGGATATCGCCAGAAAAGAGAGCGTCTGGCGCCTTTCCCTAGAAACTTTCAGTAACTTCATGGCTCACAACCCTGTAAATGTCATTCAGCGTGGTGCACTGCAATACCTTCTCGACATCGATTTTGACGCTCTGCTGTTTTTCGATTTCCATCAACAGATAGACGAAGGTCAACGAGTCCCACTCCGGAAGGTTGGTCAAATCTTCCTGCGCCTGCTCGGTCGCCAGCGCCATGCCGGTTTTGGTGTTGATAAAGCCGATAAAATCGTCCAGTTTCATGGTCATTCCCCTTCTTTGACAGTGACGGTATTACTGTTCTCGGCCAGCAACGCGGGCGCCGGGTCGATAACGGTGAACACATTGCTTGCGGTTTCGCCGAACCCGCAATCCGGATAAAAACGCTGGAATTTTTTATTTTTTTCGGTCGGACCGTACGCGGCGGTAATCCGGTCGACACCTCGCGCCCGGCACAAGCCGAACAGCCAGCGCATCGCCGCGAACTCGATCTGACGCCCGAAGATACGGCAGCTCATGATGAAGTTATCGATGTGGCAGCCATCGCCGTCGAAACGCAGAAATATCGCGCCGATGGTGCCGTAGTCGCCGATTCGGTCGCGGCATGCCAGCGTAACCGCCAGATGCCCTTCCCGTGCGAGGTAGCCGGCCACGTCCTGCGTGGTCATCCGTTGCGTCGTCATATTGAACTGGTTGGTGCGCAGCGTCAGTTGCGATACGCGATCCAGCGTGGACGTTTCCACCGGCAGGATAGTCAGCGTCATGCCCAGGCTGGACAGAAAGGCGTGGTCATCCGCAAATTCTTTTTGCAGCTCCGTGCGGAGTTTATTCTGCGCATAGCTCAGATTGCGCATGCGGTCATCGCTGCTGATGGTCGGACGCAGGAAATAGTCGGCGGCGATCAATGCGGCGACGTTCTCCGCCACGTCGCCGGAAAATTCCAGCACGGTGATGGCTGGAATACGGGCCTTGACTTCCGCGCATTCGAACGCCGAGTCGTCAATAAAAAGCATGTGTTCCGGGGAGATATTCAACTCGTTGGCGATGTTCAGGATGTTGCCGCTTTTCCCCTGCCAGTTGGCGCTGACCACGGAAAATTTGTCCAGCGAAATGCGCATCTCGTCGGCGCGGCGTTTAAACGCCTCTTCCACATTCTCCAGATTGTTTTTGCTGCAAATGGCCAGAATGACGCCCTGATCGTACAGATGGCGCAGATACTCCTGATAGCGCAGGTGCCCCGTGCCGATATGTTTATCCGCCATCAGAATGCCGTCGGCGCCGTCGTCCGCCAAAATGCCCTTCCACAACGTGTTATCCAGATCGCTGACCACGCATTTCAGCGTTTTCCCCAGCGCGTGCCGGATAGCGGCGACGCCGGCGCGCGCAATAACGTCCAGCGCATCCAGACCCACGCCCAGACCGAGTAACTGCGCCGTTCGGCGGGTGGCCGCATCCTCCACTGTCCCGCCGCTCTCCTGCAGATCGACCACCGTCACGCGATCTTCCGTCTGCCCCAGCGCCAAAAGATACGCGTTGAACTCGCCGATCAGTTGCTTCAACGCCGCCCGCTGATCCTGCGCGATAATCTGTTTGAGCTGCGATTCAGCGATATGGACGGTGTTCAGCACAATGCGGGCATCGCAGCCGACAGCGGAAAAATTCAGCAGATACGCCAGCCGACTTTTGTGCTCCCGGATATTGTCGCGGATATCGTCCGCCGGCAGCAGCGAACCAATGTCGTTTTCGATAAAGGAGGAATCAAGGACATAAAAATGAAATTGCGCCCCGAACGTCTTGATATCGGCGGCATTACCCAAAACGTGGGGAAAATAGTCGCTGTAAATACCGTCATAAAAGGATGGATAACAGCCCAGGTCATTCAGGTTGAACGTAATCAGATCATTCAATGCTTTATGATTAAAATTGCTGAAAGTGGCTATGTTAACGATGCGCTTTCCTTCCGATGCAATTTTTTTCGAGGCGGCGATCCGACTTAATGCATTGTCCTGTTTCATAAATGTCCTTATTCTCTTTATCCTTACGCGCTTGTCGGTTGCCCTGCAACTCGAATTATTTCGGATAGATACCCTAAATAATTCGAATTGCGGGAAGGCGGCGACGCCGCGAATCCCCAGGAGCTTACTGAAGTCAAGTGACTGGGGTAAGCGACAACGCTGCCGGAAGCAGCGTTGAACGCGGTTTACCTCAGCCCCGCAGGGGCGAGGCCCAAGGATGGGCCGAGTAATAAAGCCAACGCGCCTGCAACTTGAAGTATGACGGGTATAGATAAAAGGTCTTTTTACATGATGCTATAAAAGGCCTTTCCTGTTTCGCAGAATCAGACCACCCGCCAGCCAACGCGATGACTCAACAGAAATACCGATGGCGCATTCATTGGCAAGAGAGATATCGCTGAATTCTTTTATCTGAAAAAATAACGCAGCATTAGCGGTATTACCGATTTCATCCACCAGGCTGAATACTTCATCTGCCGTATAACCGATATCGGACAAAATTTTCTCCAGCATCGAACCGGAAAGTTGCGGCGGCAGCAGCCAGTCCGGACGCCCGCCTAATTTATCCGTTAATGCATTGATCGTATCCTGGGTAATACCCGGCACCAGTTTTTCAATCAATTTATATTCTTCATTCAGCAAAGCACCATAATCAATATCATTACGGGTGCCACGCCAATTTGCCAATTGCCCGACCACTTCATCAACACCCAGATATTTAAAAGAAATATGTTCAATCTCAATACTGGATGCGGATGACTGATTGGAGATCAGGCATCCACCGACGCCGTCGCCAAACAGCGTATAATTCACCAGTTCCTTCGTTTCTTTCTTACCGGCATGTTCATCAAAGATATCCAGGAATTTATAAGCTGTCTCAACCCCGATGACCAGGCCGTTGTCCAGGCCATTGTCCGGCGCCGCCACCAGCTCGCGAGCCAGCTTGAGCGCCTGTACCGCGCCGGAACACCCCGAAACAATCTGGTAGGTTTCTATCTGCCGAAACCCCATGGCATGACACGCCTGATTTACACTACTTGGCAACAGCGTATCAGGCGTAGCGGACGCTACGATAATAAAATCGATGCGTTCTTTACTTATGCCGGAACTGGAAAGGAGTTTCTTGATTACGATGGTAATTAATTCCGCTGACGACGCGATAGGTTTACCGGTATTCATATTAACGGCAAAATGCCGACCGGTATTCCCGAAAAGCTTTTTAATTAACTCAGGTTTAAATCCGATTTTATTTCCCAACTCCTGATTACTAATAATCGGGCCAGGCAAATAGGTTTCCACCGCATTAATATATACGCTCATTGCTGTTCCCTCATCGAAGCTTGTGATAAAGTTCTCACACCTGTTTTTCTTTTGCAACCGCAATTTCATGCATCATTATAAAAAGCTATTCCACCTTATGCATGTTACCACTCTGTAAAATAAAACAATTACCAGGGTAATTCTTAGGCATACCAGTTTATTTTTCTATGGTTAGGCATAATAAATAGTAAAAACCCCACAAAACAAATAACAAGACGGCTATTCAGAAGCTATAAATCCCTGCCAAAAGCAAAATCCCCGGCATTCATTTTGAAAATGTAAAGCGTAATAGAATCGTCATATATTCGCATACAAAGGATATTCATAATTAATATTTCCGTTGCGTCACAATAGCCAAACACCAAAGAAAACAAATAATATTTCTTTATGTAGCTTATTTAAAACAAGCAAATACAACAAAATAATAATATTCATTCTGTCGCATAATTTTGAACGTCAATTATTGGCGGCATAATTCTATCTACAATAATATTAGGCGGTCTTCGCAACGATGCCTGCTATCGGCACGGACGCCAAACGGCCGTCGAAAGCAGCATGCCAAGCCACGATTCAGGCGCGGCGTCCCCTGGTTGAAATGTGATCGTAATCGCATTTTAACCCACGATTGACTACAATAGGCCGTTCGCAATTTGTAATACCCGACTGGAACCTGACTATGACATCCGCTTCCCCCTCACGCTCCACCGCCTGGTTACGCGTGGTGACGCTGGCTGTGGCCGCGTTCATCTTCAACACCACGGAATTTATTCCAGTGGGGCTGCTGAGCGACATCGCCAACACCTTTGCCATGAAAACCGAAGATGTCGGTCTGATGATTACTATTTATGCCTGGATTGTGGCGGTGGCTTCGCTGATCTGCATGTTGCTGACCAGCGGTATTGAGCGTCGTAAATTGCTGATCGGCCTGTTTAGCCTGTTTATCGTCAGCCACCTGTTGTCTGCCGTGGCCTGGAACTTTACCGTGCTGGTCATTTCCCGCGCCGGGGTGGCGCTGGCGCACTCGGTATTCTGGTCGATTACCGCCTCGCTGGCGATTCGCATGGCGCCTCCCGGCAAACGCGCACAGGCACTGGGGCTGATCGCCACCGGGTCGTCGCTGGCGATGGTGCTGGGGCTACCGCTAGGAAGGGTGATTGGTCAGTATCTCGGCTGGCGTGTGACCTTCCTGACCATTGCCGCCGGCGCCACGGTCGCCATGATCATGCTGGCGCGCTTGCTGCCGCTGCTGCCAAGCGAACATTCCGGCTCGCTGTCCAGCGTGCCGAAGCTGTTCCGCCGCCCGGCGCTGGTCGGCATCTACCTGCTGACCGTGGTGGTGGTGACCGCGCATTTCACCGCCTACAGCTATATCGAACCGTTTATCCAGACGGTGGCCGGTCTGCCGGAAAACTTCACTACCCTGATTTTGCTGTTGTTCGGCTGCGCCGGGATCGTGGGCAGTATGCTCTATAGCCGTTACAGCGAGCGCTTCCCGATTGGCTTTCTGGTGACCGCCATGTTGCTGCTGCTGGCCTGTCTGACGCTGCTGATGCCGCTGTCCGGTTATCCGTTCGGCCTGACGCTGCTGTGTCTGGTGTGGGGGCTGGCGATGATGTCCATCGGGCTGGCAATGCAGGCCAAAGTACTGTCGCTCGCGCCTGACGCCAGCGATGTCGCCATGTCGATTTTCTCCGGGCTGTTCAACCTCGGCATCGGCGGCGGCGCGCTGCTGGGCAGTCAGGTCAGCCTGCATCTGGGGATGGACAAAATCGGTTATGTCGGCGCGCCGCTGGTGCTGGCGGCGTTGTTCGCCACCCTGCTCAGCGTTTACCGCAACGTGCGGCTGGTGCATTCCCGCATTTGAGTTCCATCTTTTTCGTTCATAAAAGGCGTTCATAGCAAACGCTCATAAAAAAAGCCAGTCGCTAATCCGACTGGCTTTTTTGTTTACGAAACAGTTAGTTAATTTTCCTCGGAACGATGCTCAGGAAACGTCATCTCGCTGTATTTCACCACCCGCGAACCTTTTACCAACCGGTAGCCGAACCAGATAACCAGAAACAGCGGAATACCGATGTAAGTCGCCGTCACCGCGGACCAGTCGATCTTGTCGGCCAGAAACGCCTGATAGTTCTGGCCCAGCGTAATAATCAGGCACAGTACGAAGGCAAAGATCGGGCCCAGCGGGAAGAAACCGGAACGGTACGGCAGCGCGTTCAGATCGCGCCCCTGCATAACGTAGCCGCGACGGAAACGATAGTGGCTGATGGCAATCCCCAGCCAGGCGATGAACCCGGTCATGCCGGAGGTATTCAGCAGCCACAGGTATACCGTCTGGTTGCCGAACATGGAAGACAGGAAGCACAGGCCCGCCACCACCGTGGTGGCGTACAGCGCGTTGCGCGGCACCCCGCCTTTGGACAGTTTGCCGAAGCAGGCCGGCGCCTTGCCTTCCTGCGCCAGCGTAAACAGCATGCGGGTGGACGCGTACATGCCGGAATTACCCGCCGACAGCACCGCGGTCAGGATCACCGCATTCATCACCGCCGCCGCCGACAGCAGGCCAGCGTTCTCGAACACCAGCGTGAATGGACTGACGCTGATGTCTTTCACATCATTGCGCAGCAGGTTCGGGTCGGTGTAAGGAACCAGCAGACTGATGATCAGAATGGCGAAAATATAGAACAGCAGAATACGCCAGAACACCTGACGAACCGCTCGCGGAATGTTGGTCTGCGGATCTTTTGATTCCCCGGCCGCCACGCCAATCAGCTCCGTGCCCTGGAACGAGAAGCCGACAATCATCGCTACGCCGATCATGGCGGAAAAACCGCCGGCGAACGGCGCATCGCCAATCTGCCAGTTATGCCAGCCCGCGTGCTCGCCTCCGCGCAGAATGCCGATCATCATCATCAGCCCGACCGCGATAAACAGGATTACCGTGGTGACTTTAATCAGCGAGAACCAGTATTCCGCTTCGCCAAACCCTTTGACGGAGATGTAGTTCAGCAAAAACATCAGCGACAGGAACAGCGCGCTCCACACCCAGCCGGGCACCGACGGGAACCAGTATCCCATCACCAGTTGCGCCGCCACCAGGTCGACCGCGATGGTCACCGCCCAGTTGTACCAGTAGTTCCAGCCCAGCGCGAAGCCAAACCCTTCTTCCACATAGCGCGCGCCATAGGTGGAGAACGAGCCGGAAACCGGCATGAATGCCGCCAGCTCGCCAAGACTGGTCATCAGGAAATAGACCATCAGGCCGATCAGCGCATAGGACAGCAGCGCGCCGCCAGGGCCGGCCTGCGACACCGTCGCGCCGGAGGCGACAAACAATCCGGTGCCGATCGAACCGCCAATGGCGATCATCGTCAAATGCCGCGCTTTCAGCTCACGGCGCAGTGTGGTTCCCCGCTGTTCGGCGGAGTGAGTGTCATGTTGAGCCATTACAATCCATGCCCTTGAAAATTTGAGGGCGGATTGTAGGCAATCCGCTACCCGCTGAATAGCGCACAGCGCGGATTATAAGAGACCTTCATAACTCACCCGGCATCATAAGAAATCCCTCTGACTTGAGGCCCGGTTCGTTACACCGGTGTTGCCAGTCTGTTTAGATACCGTCATCGCCCTGGCAGTACCCCAGAAAACATTGCAGCACGCCGGATAAATGTTTCTGACGGTGGTGCACCAGATACAGCGTGCGGTTTAGCGGCGGCAAAGGAACCGGCAGTTCCACCAGCGTGCCGGCATCAAGCTGATCGGCGATCACATGGCGTGACAGACAGCTGATGCCAATACCGTGCCGCACCGCGTGCTTGATCGCCTCCGAGTTGCCCAGCTCCATCACCAGCCGGAAATGCGGCAGGCGCGCCAGCAGCAGGTGGTCCAGCACTTCGCGCGTTCCCGAACCGTGCTCACGCAGGATCCAGGGAGCGTCCGCCAGCATCTGCAACGTAAACTCACGATCAATCAGGGGATTACCCGGAGCACAAAACACCACCAGTTCATCTTCCCGCCAGGGCTGGGTGATCAGATCGGGATGATGGCACGGCCCTTCAATCAGCCCCAGATCGACCCGGAACTCGGAAACGGCATTGACCACATCCAGCGTATTGCCCACGTACAGCTCCAGCGGAATGGCCGGAAAATCCTGACGGTAGCGGGCGATCATCGCCGGCATCAGATAATTGCCGATGGTACTGCTGGCATAAATGCGCAGCGCGCCGTTATCGCTTCGGAACAGTTGCTCGATTTCAGCCGACTGCTCCAGCAGCGCCAGCGCTTTGGGATACAACAGGCGACCGTGCTCATTGACCACCAGCCGTTTACCGACGCGGTCAAACAGTTGCACCCCCAACTGACTTTCAAGATCGGCCAGTGCCGCGCTGACGGCCGACTGTGACAGCGACAACACCACCGACGCCTGCGTTGTTGAACCGCTTTTCAGGACTTCGGTAAACACTTCCAGTTGACGTAACGTAATATGCATAGGGGCTCTTATCGTAAATATCTATAGGTTATAAATATATAATCAATTTCTATTTTAAGTGTGCTGATCATAGGCTGTGCCCTCAACCTCTATCATCCAGAGTGGGTATGACTATGTTTTCATTTTCTTCCAGGATACAACGCTTCTCCCCGTTGTCCGCCGCCGGTCATCTGCTGACCGGCGTCATCCTGACCGGCCTGTTGACGCGGGGCGTGTTATGGTTATCCGGCCAGCCAACGATAGCCGGATTGGGACTAGGTTCCCTGACGCTGGCGATACTGGTTGGCATGGTGCTGGGCAATACCGTCTACGCGCATCTGCAACCCTGGTGCGACGCCGGCGTTCAGTGGTCCCGGCATCATCTGCTGCGCTGGGGCATCATCCTGTACGGCTTCAAACTCAGCTTTCAGCAAATCACCGCCATCGGCGCCGCCGGTCTGGTGATCGACCTGTTGACGCTCACCTCTACCCTGCTGCTCGCCTGCTGGCTGGGACAGCGCTGGTTCCGGCTGGATCGTCATACCGTATTGCTGATCGGCGCAGGCAGCAGCATTTGCGGCGCCGCCGCCGTACTGGCTACCGCGCCGGTGCTGAAAAGCAGCGCCGACAAGGTGGCGGTGGCGGTATCGACCGTGGTTCTGTTCGGCACCACCGCCATGTTTTTTTACCCGTGGCTGTACCAACATTTTATCCAGTATAGCGGCTGGTTATTTACCCCGCAGACTTTCGGACTCTACCTCGGCTCAACGGTGCATGAAGTCGCGCAGGTGGTGGCCGCCGGTCATGCCATTGGCCCGGAAACCGAGAATACGGCGGTCATCGGCAAGATGCTGCGTGTGATGATGCTGGCGCCGTTCCTGTTTCTCCTCGGCCTGTGGCTGAAACAGCGCCAGCCCGCACATCAGGCCGCCGCGCCCGCTACCGCGGGTTATCCGTGGTTCGCCCTGGGTTTTGTGTTGATGTGCGGGGTTAATTCGCTGAACTGGCTACCGGCGGGCTGGGTCGCCATGCTGACGCAACTGGATAATGCGCTGTTGACTATGGCGATGGTGGCGCTGGGGCTGGCTACGCGCCTGAGCACGCTACGACAGGCCGGCATCAAACCGCTGCTGCTGGCGGCGGTCCTGTTTATCTGGCTGGTGGCGGGCGGCGCGGCCATCAATCTGGCGGTACAGCATCTCTTCGCCTAAGCGAAATAACATGGATGAAACAAGGCTACAGCCAGCTAAGCAGTAATGTCATAATGCGCGGGCATGAAAAGGAGAAAAACATGAAATATGTCGGAGCCCACGTCAGCGCCTCGGGCGGCGTGGATCAGGCGGTTGCCCGCGCCCATGACATCGGCGCCACCGCGTTTGCGCTGTTTACCAAAAATCAGCGCCAGTGGCAGGCCCCGGCGTTGACGGCGGACGTCATCGAGCGTTTCCAGGCCGCCTGCGCGCAGTATCAGTTCGCCCCGGCCCAGATTCTGCCGCACGACAGTTACCTGATCAATCTGGGGCACCCGGACGACGACGCTTTGCAGAAGTCCCAGACGGCGTTTATCGACGAAATGTCGCGTTGTCAGCAACTGGGGCTGACGCTGCTGAATTTCCATCCCGGCAGCCATCTGCGTCAGATCGACGAAAGCACCTGCCTGAGCCGCATCGCCCAGTCTATTAATCTGGCGCTGGACGCCACCGCCGGCGTGACCGCGGTGATCGAGAACACCGCCGGTCAGGGCAGCAACCTGGGGTTTCGGTTTGAACATCTGGCGGAAATCATCGATCAGGTGGAAGACAAAAGCCGGGTCGGCGTCTGCATCGATACCTGCCACGCCTTTGCCGGCGGCTATGATCTGCGCACCGAGGCCGACTGTGAGCACACGTTTGCCGAGCTGGAGCGCGTAGTCGGCTTCCGCTATTTGCGCGGTATGCACCTGAATGACGCCAAAAGCGAATTCAACAGCCGGGTTGACCGTCATCACAGCCTGGGGGAAGGCAACATCGGTAAAACCGTGTTCAGCTATATTATGCGCGACCCACGCTTTAACGGCATTCCGCTGATTCTGGAAACCATCAACCCGGATATCTGGGCGCAGGAAATCGCCTGGCTGAAGTCACAGCAATCGTCTGTCGGCATCGCCTGAACACTCACGTCGCGGCCTGTTTTTAGGCCGCCCAACGGCTCGAATTCCACCTATTCGACTTCCTGCCGCCGCAGTTGCCCCGCCCGCTGGAATATCTTGTCCGATACCGTGCGCGGCTTATGCCCCTGTCCGCTGGGTTGCACCACACACTGAAAGGCATCGCGTAGCGGCATCGGCTTGCCGTGCGTATCCCGCCCAATTGCGTACTTATCGTGGAAGGGCGAAATCGCCAGCGCCAGGTTCTCGACGATAGTATCGCGATCGGCGAATGCACTCTTTTTTAGCGACAGCATCTGATTGATGATGGCGCAGTCAATCAGCGTGCCAGTAAGCCATTCGGTTTCTGAGGCATATCCGGCGCACCAGCGCAGATAGTTGCCGCTGGTAAATGTTTCCATCAGGTCGGTATGGGCGCCCACGAAACAGGCGCCGAGTAGCAGCCCGGTAATATTGAAATGATGGGACAATTCACCGACCGGTACGAGAACATCCCGGATATGCGTACCGCCAAGCTTTTTTCCCTGACCGTGCGCGGCGACATAAATAATGATGTTTTTGAACGGGATCTTGCACAGGCAATGCAATGCGGTGCGAAAACTCTTCTTATCGTAGAAGTTCGCGTAATACACCTCGGTATCACCGGCGACTTTGGCAATGCCTTCAATAAACGGCACCACGGATGAACGATTGGCATCGTGCTCATCCAGCTCCCAGGGCGATTCCAGCACCAAAATTCCACGACTGGCATGGTGACGCGGCATACGGTTCTCCTTCTCTTGCCTCACAGCAATACAAAATCATAGCGCTATTACCCGACTCGGCGGAAAAAACGTAAAAAAAACGCCAGTCGCAAGACTGGCGTTTGTCATCAAGTCAGCAACTATCAGGCTTTGACCAGTTGCTCTTCCGGACGTTTCAGCACGGCGTACAGCACGCCAGCCACTACCGTACCGGCAATGATGGAGAACAGGTAACCCAGTACCGGTGTAATCGCACCCGGAATCAGCAGCACGAACAGACCGCCGTGCGGCGCCATCAGTTTAGCGCCAATCGCCATGGAGATCGCGCCGGTCAGCGCGCCGCCCAGGATACAGCACGGCAGCACACGCATCGGGTCGCGGGCAGCGTAAGGAATGGCCCCTTCGGAGATGAAGCACAGCCCCAGCACCACCGCCGCCTTGCCGCCTTCACGTTCGTTGGCGGTGAATTTCTTGCCGGCAATGAAGGTCGCCAGACCCATCGCCAGCGGCGGCACCATACCGGCAGCCATGACGGCGGCCATCGGCGCATACACCTGGCTACTCAGCAGCGTCGTGCCGAACACGTAGGCCACTTTGTTCACCGGGCCGCCCATGTCGGTACACATCATGCCGCCCAGAATCGCGCCCAGGATAACCGCGTTGGCGGTGCCCATAGACTGCAGCCAGCCGGTCAGACCGGTCAGGATTTTCGCTACCGGCGTACCCACCACGTAGATCATGATCAAACCGGTGATCAGCGTAGCGACCAGCGGAATAATCAGGATCGGTTTCAGCGCCGACATACTCTGCGGCAGCGTCACATGGTTACTGATGGCGCGCGCCAGATAACCGGCCAGGAAGCCGGCGATGATACCGCCGAGGAAACCAGCGCCGGTGCTAACGGCCAGCATACCGCCG
The DNA here is from genome assembly GCF_003049805.1 of Dickeya sp. Secpp 1600. Lineage (NCBI taxonomy): Bacteria > Pseudomonadati > Pseudomonadota > Gammaproteobacteria > Enterobacterales > Pectobacteriaceae > Dickeya > Dickeya sp. Secpp 1600. The sequence goes on along the minus strand of NZ_CP023484.1, from coordinate 2,136,269 downwards.
ACCAGACCCGGCGTCAGACCCGGACGGTCAGCAATCGAGAACGCGATATAACCGGCCAGTACCGGCACCATCAGGGCAAAAGCCGAACCGCCGCCGATCTTCATCAGCGCGGCAGCCAGCGTCCCCTCTTCCTTGAACGCCGTAATACCGAACACGAACGACAGGGCGATACACAGACCGCCGGCCACCACCATCGGCAGCATGTAGGACACGCCGGTCAGCAGGTGACGGTACGGACCTGCGCCGCCTTTCTTGGCGGACTCGCCGCCAGCCGCCGCACTGTTTTGGGCGGACGGCTGGAACACCGTCGCTTCGGACAGCGCCTTGTCAAACTCCTGCGCCGTCTTCTTCAGCGCCAGACCGGTGGAGGTGCGATACATCTTTTTGCCAGCGAATTTGCTGAGGTCAACTTCGATGTCCGCCGCCACGATCACCAGATCCGCCTGCTCCACTTCTTCCGGACTGATCGGGTTGCCGGCGCCTACGGAACCGCGGGTTTCCACTTTCACCCACCAGCCGCGTTTTTTCGCTTCGCTTTCAATCGCTTCCGCCGCCATAAAGGTGTGCGCCACCCCGGTCGGGCAGGCGGTCACCGCCACGATGCGCTTAGCGGTAGCCGGAGCAGTTGCAACAGCGGCAGCAGGCGCCTGATACGTCTGCGCTTGCGCTTTGGCTTGTTCCAGAAACGCCGCCGGTTGACTCAACGCCAGTTCACTATCCCCGGCAAACACTTTTTTGCCATTCAGACCACTGTCTGCCTGTACGGGAGCGCCCAGCACGATGGCCAGCTCCGCGTCGGCAAACTGCTCAGTGAGGGTAAGTCCTGCGTTAGCGGCAGCAGCACCGAGCAAATTTTTCACCAGACGGCTTTTCGCCAGCCCCAGTGATTTATCAAGTATCAGCAGCGTTTTCATTGTTTATCTCCTGCTGTCAGTTAAATGGTTTGAGATCGACACGCGCCATCATCGCAGCCAGCTGCGGACGATCGCTAATGCCTACGTTGCTCTGGCTGACGGCCAATGCTGCCACCGCGGTTGCCAGGCGCAACGTGTGTTCACTGGACTCACGCATCAATAAGCCATAAATCAATCCCCCCACCATGGAGTCACCCGCACCTACCGTACTGATCACTTCACAGGCCGGCGGCAACGCCCGCCAGGCACCAGACGCATTGACCCACAGCGCGCCTTCCGCTCCCAGCGAAATCACGACATGGGCAATACCCTGTTCACGCAGCGCATGCGCCGCATCCACCACATCCGCCAGCGTGGGCAACTTACGTCCGGCCCAGATTTCCAGCTCCCGGCGATTGGGTTTCACCAGCCACGGCGAGGCTTTCAGACCTGCCACCAGCGCTTCGCGGCTGCTGTCGAAAATAATGCACGGACACTGGCTGCGCAGGCGCGACATCCAGTCGGTAAACGCATCCGGGTCAACGCCGCTCGGCAGACTGCCGCTAACGGCGACCATGTCAAACTGTCCCAGCCAGCTCAGCGAATCGTTGACGAAACGCTGCCAGTCCTGCTGGGTTACCTCGAAACCGGAGAAATTCAGGTCGGTTACATCGCCATTCTGCTCGGTGAGTTTGACATTAATGCGAGTACGCCCCGATACCACCTGGAAACGGTTGGCGATGCCCAGTTCGCTGAACAGTTGCTGAAAACCGTCCTGATTGTCTTTGCCCAGAAAGCCGCCCACGGTGACATCAATCCCGAGGTCTTTCAGCACCTTGGCGACGTTGATGCCCTTGCCTGCCGCATGCAGCCCGGTGGTCTGAACCAGGTTGACTTCGCCACGTTCGATTTCCGGGCAGTAGCCTACTAAATCATAGGCGGGATTCAGGGTGATGGTGGCAACGCGTCTGCTCATGCTGCGCCCTCCCCAAGACCGGACTGAATAGCTTCGCCGATGGCTTTCAGCGCCGCTTCAGCATCGCTGCCGTTGGCGGTAAAGCGCAGGCGGTGACCGCTCTTAACGCCCAGCGCCACCACTTTCATCAGGCTGCGGCCGTTGGCCGGTTTGCCGGTGCCGTCGAGGTTCGTCACGGTGATCTCGCTGGAGAACTGCTTGATGACGTTAACCAGCATCGCACCCGGACGGGCATGCAGACCGTGCTCGTTGCGGACGGTAAATTCCGCCGCCAGCGCGTTGCTCTCTTCTTCTTCCTCTTCTTCGCTGGTCAGCAGCGCCAGTAGCGTGGCTTCGTCAGCGGACAGCAGACGATCGGCCTTGCCGGCGATCAGCAGCTTGCTGAGATAATCCAGCGACGCGAACACCTGCTCATCAGCCGCCGAGACCGTCAGCAGCAGCGCCACGTTTTCGCCATCCACCGCGAAAGGCTCCGCCGGGCGGCTCACCGCCAGCGCGCTCACCAGATTGCCGTTCAGGCTGTCGCTCAACCAGACGCCCTGCCCCAGATGTACCGGCTTGTTGCCGACCACATGGCTGACAAAGCTGGCGTCGACCGCGCCAATCTGTTGCAGACGGCCGGCGTTCAGCGCCTGCAGCGTCATCAGGTTGTCGGTCGCCACATTCAGGCTAATCAGCGAGGTATCAAAACGGAACGCGCCCGCCAGTTGTTCGCCCATCAGCAACCCGCGCAGTTCGTCGGCTGACGTGGTGCTGGCCAGACGGGCCGCGACGCGATCATCACTCAGCACATGGGTCAGCTGACGCAGCAGCGCCAGATGTTCATCGGAACGGGCGGCGATCCCCAGCACCACATACGCGGTCTGGTCTTCGCCCCACGCGATCCCCTGCGGGAACTGGAACACCTGAACACCGGTTTTCTGCACCAGATCGCGCGTATCGGTGGTGCCATGCGGAATGGCAATACCGCTGCCGAGATAGGTAGAGGTCTGCTGCTCGCGCTGAAGCATCCCCGCGACATAGCCCTCGCTCACGCAACCAGCTTCGGTCAGTGCGGCAGCCACCTGACGGATGGCCTCCTCTTTACTGCCGGCGGAAGCACCTAAATGAATGTCGTGCTGTGACAACTGAAACATAACGCTCCTCTCTCGCTGAACTTGAATCGTTTCAGCCTTTATGAGAAATAATTTGCTGACTCTCTCAGGGTAGTTTCAGCAAAACCTCGCTGAAACGTTTCAAAAATTCTGCGTTTTTCACTATATGTATGCAAGCATTCTGCATAGATAAAATGACAGATCTTAGAGGTCACGCACATTTTCACCACGAAACACCAAAATTTGTAACACTTTGACACACCGGTGCTGAATTGGTGCTGAAGAAAAAAAACTGAAACGGACTTTCGTTTCTATTCCATCAGCGTAAGATAGCGCGTTCAGTTTCCTCCCTGCTTCTTTTTTAACCTGAATTCAGCATGACAATTTCTTCTGCCCGCGCGGCCCGACGCCTGCCCGACCTGACGTCTTCGGCGTTTCTGGTAATTGCTTTTCTGACCGGGATTGCCGGTGCGCTGCAGCTCCCCACGCTCAGCCTGTTTTTGTCAACGGAAGTACAGGCGCGTCCGTTCATGGTCGGGCTGTTTTATACCGGCAGCGCGGTGATCGGCATCGTCGTCAGCCAGATTCTGGCGACCTATTCCGATCGTCAGGGCGACCGCAAGACGCTGATATTGCAGTGCTGCCTGTTGGGCGCGCTGTCTTGCCTGCTGTATGCCTGGAACCGCAACTATTTTGTTCTGCTGTTTATCGGCGTACTGCTGTCGAGTTTCGGTTCTACCGCCAACCCGCAACTGTTTGCGCTGGCGCGGGAACACGCCGACCGCACCGGTCGCGGCGCCGCCATGTTCAGTTCGGTGATGCGGGCGCAGATTTCGCTGTCCTGGGTGATCGGGCCGCCGGTCGCCTTCGCGCTGGCGCTGGGCTTCGGCTTCCCGGCGATGTATCTGACGGCTGCGGTGGTATTCGTACTGTGCGGGCTGCTGGTGTGGCTGCTGTTACCGTCAATGCCCAAAACCCGGGTTAAATCCGCCGCGACGCTGGAATCGCCCCGCCAGAACCGACGCGACACGCTGTTGCTGTTTACCGCCTGTACGCTGATGTGGACCTGCAACGGCATCTATCTGATCAATATGCCGTTGTATCTGGTCAATGAATTGCAGTTACCCGAAAAGCTGGCCGGGGTCATGATGGGCACCGCCGCCGGGCTGGAAATTCCGGTGATGTTGCTGGCCGGCTACCTGACCAGCCGGTTAGGCAAGCGCCTGCTGATGCGGCTGGCGGTGATCGCCGGGCTGATTTTTTATGTCGGGCTGACGCTGCTGAACGGGTCGTGGGCCTTGCTGGCGCTGCAACTGCTGAACGCGATTTTCATCGGCATTCTGGCCGGGATGGGGATGCTGTATTTTCAGGATCTGATGCCGGGTCAGGCGGGCGCCGCCACGACGCTGTTCACCAACACCACCCGGGTAGGCTGGATCATCTCCGGTTCGCTGGCGGGCATCGTGGCCGAAGTCTGGAGTTACCATGCGGGCTTTGTCATCGCCATCGTCATGCTGGCCGGCGCCGCCGTCTGTATGTGGCGCATCCGCGACGCCTGATCCCGTCAGGACGCGGTGGCCTCTTCCAGTTGAAGCAGGTACAGCATCGCTTCATCGCGGTGATTTCGGCACATGTCGCGGCTCGGTTGCAGGCCGCGGCACACCGCCGGGCGCAACGCTGAATGGAACAGGCCGCAGCGCATGCGTTCATCCAGATGGATGCAGGGCGTATTGGCCGGTTTTCCCTGCGGCATGCCGGGAATCGGGCTGGAGATAGAAGGCGCGGTACAGCAGGCGCCGCAATCAGGACGACATTCCATCAGCATAACCTCCGGGGATTCCCGTTACTCTTTCAGGCCGCAGAGCCTAACAGGCTGCCAGTCGCAAGGCCAATATTTCCCGCCGGTTTGTTTGGCATCCGGCTGCCGCAAATCCCGCTTGCCTGAACCCATCCTGACGGGTAACGTGTCGCCACAAAAATTTCTCTTCTTTATTTAAGGTATGTTTCATGGCAAGAGCGAATGAAATCAAACGCGGCATGGCCGTTAATTACAACGGTAAGCTGCTGCTGGTAAAAGATATCGATATTCAGAGCCCCAGCGCCCGCGGCGCCAGTACGCTGTACAAAATGCGTTTCTCCGATGTCCGCACCGGTCTGAAAGTGGAAGAACGCTTCAAGGGCGATGACATCCTGGACACCATCACCCTGACCCGCCGTTCCGTTACCTTCTCTTATATTGATGGCGATGAATACATCTTTATGGACGAGGAAGACTATACCCCGTATACCTTCAAGAAAGAGCAGATCGAAGATGAACTGCTGTTTATTCCTGAAGGCGGCATGCCGGGTATTCAGGTATTAACCATGGACGGTCAACTGCTGGCGCTGGAACTGCCGCAGACGGTCGATCTGGAAATCGTGGAAACCGCACCGGGCATCAAAGGCGCGTCCGCCAGCGCCCGTAACAAACCGGCCACGCTGACCACCGGTCTGGTGATTCAGGTGCCGGAATACCTGAGCGCCGGCGAAAAAATCCGTATTCATATCGCCGAGCGTCGCTACATGGGTCGCGCGGACTAACCGCCGCCGATGAATACCCGCGTCTGGCGGGCCACGCCAGACGTTTCCCTGCAGACTCAAGGAGGCTCCTGTGTTGACGAAAGTAAACCTGATCACCGGTTTTCTCGGCAGCGGCAAAACCACCACTATCAGGCACCTGCTGTCCCGCAAACCCGAAGACGAAGTCTGGGCGGTGCTGGTCAATGAGTTCGGCGAAATCGGTATCGACGGCGCATTGCTGAGCGATACCGGCGCTCTGCTCAAAGAGATCCCCGGCGGTTGCATGTGCTGTGTGAATGGCTTGCCGATGCAGGTGGGGCTCAATATGTTGCTGCAGAAAAAGCCTCACCGCTTGCTGATCGAACCCACCGGTCTCGGTCATCCAAAACAGATTCTGAACTTGCTGACCGCAGAAGCCTATCAACCGTGGCTCCAGTTGCAGGCTACGCTGTGTCTGCTGGATGCGCGTCAACTCGGCGACAGCCGTTGCCTGGAAAATGAAAACTTCCGCGACCAGTTGGCCGCCGCGGACGTAATTGTCGCTAATAAGGAAGACACCTGGCAGGACAGCGACCGTGACGCGCTGATGGCGTGGTATCAGCAACAGGGTCAGGATCGTCGCCTGATCACGGTAGCCCAGGGGCAGTTGGATATCGCAGTGCTGGACCTGCCGCGGGAAAACCACAATGCGCTGCCGGATGCCCGCCACCATCATCACGCCGCCGCCAAAACCGGGCTGGCCGCACTGAAACTGACCGGCCGGGAAAGCTGGCGTCGAGCCTTGAATCAGGGCCAGGGCTATTATGCCTGCGGCTGGATTTTCGATGGCGACACCCAGTTCAACACCGCCAGTCTACTTGACTGGGTGCGTCTGGCACCGGTAAGCCGCGTTAAAGGTGTGATGCGTATCCCGGAGGGCACATTGGTGGTTAACCGTCAGGGATTCGACCTGCGCATTGAAACACAATCAGCTGCGCCGCCGGACAGCCGCATCGAAATCATTAATGAATCTGAAGCGGAATGGAACACGTTGCAAAAGCAGTTGTTAAATTCCCGTTTAATGTAAGCGGTGTAAGTTACACGCCTGGACAAATTTGACAGTGAGTCAGGATGTATGTCAAAGCGTAATACACTACTTATTTTATTCTTCAATCTTCTGGGTTTTGCTCTGTTCTTCTCCTGGTATTTACCAGCACAGCACGGGTTCTGGTTCGAGATAGACACATCGCTGTTTTTCTATTTCAACCAGCGCCTGGCTACATCCAGCGCGTTTCTCCATTTGGTGGCGATTACCAACAATCGCGCCTTTGATGCCTGCGCGCTGCTGGCGATGGGACTGCTTTATCTGTTCTATTATCTGCGTCGCTCCCATAACGCGCGCCGTCAGATGCTGCTTATCGGCCTGGTCATGCTGGTGACCGCGGTGGTGCTCAATCAGCTGGGGCATCTGATACCGGTGCAGCACAGTAGCCCGACGCTCTTTTTCAGCGGCATCAACCGGGTGGGCGAGCTGACCGGCATTCCCACCAAAGATGCGTCCAGCGACAGTTTCCCCGGCGATCACGGTATGATGCTAATGATCTTCGCCGTATTTATGCTGCGCTACTTTGGCCGTGCCGCCTTTGCCGTCAGCATGCTGATTCTGCTGGTGTTCGCCACGCCGCGTATCATGATCGGCGCACATTGGTTTACCGATGTCGCCGTCGGGTCGCTGTCGGTGGTGCTGGTGGGACTAAGCTGGTGGTTGCTGACCCCAGCCTGCGACGCCTTGATTAGCCGCATTGACCGCCTGCTACCCGGCAAAAAATCGCTCAGTCAGCCAGCCTGACTGGTGGTGACCGCAGCAAACGATCGCTCTCCTCGCTGCGGTCACCCCTGCCCGTCCATTCAATTTTTTTGGTTATTTTGCGCACGTTTTCTCGTTCCGCTCTCCCGCCGCAGTTTTTTATAGGGCTGGCGTAAAAGATTTCATCACGAAATCGTATAAACAAAAGAAACAAAAAAACTCGCAATCTAATATTCGTTAAGGTATGGTCACCGAGGTCCGTGATTTATGGGCAGACATCCGGCCAGTTAAACAACTGTTGCCACACCAATAATAATGTGCGGCATTGCACAATTTGATTGACGGATAATTGTCCCATTAAAAGTAGTGCTTTAGTCTGACACTCGTTTTGTTTGGCATAGATACATCGTTCATAAACACAGCGATAGCGATTGAATCGTTAAGGACATCAAGGGAACATAACAACAATGGTCAAATCTCAACCGACTCTGAGATATATCTGGCGGGCGCTGCCTGCCGTGGCGGTAGCGGTGATGCTTTCCGCCTGTACCAACAATACTGCCAGCATTAATAATCAAACTGATAGGCGTGTGGTTAACGGTGGTGACCCTTCACTACAAGCCTCTCAGGATGAATTCGAAGCGATGGTTCGCAACGTGGAAGTCAAATCCAAGTTGCTTGAACAATACGCCAGTTGGAAAGGCGTGCGCTATCGCCTCGGCGGCGACAGCCGGAAAGGCATTGATTGCTCCGGTTTCGTTCAGCGAACCTTCCGTGAACAATTCGGTATGGATTTGCCGCGTTCCAGCTATGAACAGCAGGACATTGGTGTTCAAATCCAGCGCAATAAGCTGCGCCCGGGTGACCTGGTTGTGTTCCATGCCGGCTCTACCGGCCGCCACATGGGCATCTACATCGGCAACCAGCAGTTCGTCCACGCGTCCACCAGCATTGGCGTGACCATTTCCAGTATGGATGATAACTACTGGAAACCCCGTTACCGCGAAGCGCGGCGGGTGCTGAAGCAGGATTCGCACAGCTGATTTTCTTTTCCTTTGATGTCGTCCAAACAAATTCAAAACGCCGCTCGTCAGACAGCGGCGTTTTTTATTGCGTCACTCGCCTTCCCGGTAACAACTTGGATCGATTAACAGTAGGTTTGACGCCTTATTTCATGATAAAACAGAACACCATAGCGTCCGGCATCGTGATTGCCAGGAATTTCAGGCACTTTCTCCGGTAAACCGGCTTTTCGTACGGAGAAACATGAGGTTATCAGGAGTCCGCCATTTCGATGTTTACACGTGCACTTATCGCCGTTTTGCTGTCTGCCTGCACCTGGCTGGCCTATGCGGAACCGACCACACAACAGGCTTATGCGTTCGCCACGCTGGGCGAACCAAAATACCGGCAGGGCTTTACCCACTACGATTACACCAATCCATCGGCCCCCAAAGGCGGCAAAGCCACACTCAGCGCGCTGGGCACCTTCGATAACTTTAACCGCTTCGCCTTGCGCGGTCTGGCCGCCGCCCGCACCGAAAGCCTGTACGACGCTCTTTACGTCAGTTCGGAAGACGAACCCGCCAGCTACTACCCGTTGATTGCGCTTACCGCCCGTTACGCCAGCGATTACAGCTGGATTGAAGTGGAGATGAATCCCGCCGCGCGTTTTCACGACGGCTCACCGATTACCGCCGCCGACGTGGCGTTCACCTTCAATATGTTCATGACGCAGGGCGTGCCGCAGTTCCGTCTGTACTACAAAGGCGCCGAAGTCAAAGCAGTCACCCCGCACACGGTCCGCTTTACTTTCCCTGAACCAGACAAGGAAAAGATGCTGGGGATGCTGACCTTGCCGGTCATGCCGGAGAAATTCTGGCGCGACCACAAACTCAGCGACCCGCTGAACACCCCGCCGCTGGCCAGCGGCCCCTATCGCATTACCGATTACCGCATGGGCCAGTACGTGATTTATTCGCGCGTGACCGACTACTGGGCTGCCGACCTGCCGGTCAATCGCGGCCGCTACAACTTCGACCAACTGCGTTATGACTACTATCTGGACGACAGCGTAGCGTTGGAAGCCTTCAAGGCCGGCGCGTTTGATCTGCGCATAGAGGGTTCACCCAAGCACTGGGCGACCCAGTACGAAGGCGGCAATTTCGCCCGCGGCTACATTCGCAAGAAAGATGAAACCAATCGGGCGGCGCAGGATACCCGCTGGCTGGTGTTTAACATCCAGCGGCCGCAGTTTAGCGATCGTCGGGTGCGTCAGGCGCTGGCGCTGGCCTTTGACTTCAACTGGATGAACAAGGCGCTGTTTTTTAATAGCTATCAGCGCCCCAACAGCTTTTTCCAGAACACCGAGTACGCGGCGCAGGGAACGCCATCGGCGGACGAACTGGCCTGGCTGACGCCGCTGAAAGACAAGATCCCCGCCGACGTCTTCGGCCCGGCATACCGGCCGGAAGGCTCCGACGGTAGCGGTTACGACCGCGCCGGCCTGCTTAAGGCGCTGCAACTGCTGCAACAGGCGGGTTGGGAACTGAAAAATCAGGTGCTGGTGAATAAACAAACTGGTCAACCTTTCCGTTTCGAACTGCTGCTGCCGAGCGCCGCCAACTCCATCTATGTGCTGCCGCTCCAGCATAGTCTGGCGCGACTGGGTATCCGCATGGAAGTACGCAGCGTCGATAGCCCGCAGTTCAACAACCGATTTCGCAAGCGCGATTTCGACATGATCCCGAAGCTGTACCCGGCGATGCCCTACCCCAGCTCGGACCTCGCCATCAGTTGGAGTTCCGGCTATATCAATTCCTCCTATAACTCGCCGGGGGTACAGGACGCCGCCATCGACCAGTTGATCGACAACATCATTCGCCATCAGGGCGACAAACCGGCGCTATTGTCGCTGGGACCGGCGCTGGACAGAGTGCTGACCTGGAACCAGTTCGCCATACCGATGTGGTATTCCAATCACGACCGTTTCGCTTACTGGAACAAATTTGCCATGCCTGCAACCCGCCCGGCCTATACGCTGGGTATCGACAGCTGGTGGTATGACGCTGACAAAGCGGCCACCCTGCCGGCAGCAGCGCGTCGATAAGGAGCCGATGTGGGAACTTACCTGTTACGTCGACTATTGCTGGTGATCCCCACGCTGTGGGCAATCATCACCATCAACTTTTTTATTGTGCAGGTCGCGCCGGGCGGCCCGGTCGATCAGGCCATCGCCTCGATTGAAATGGGCCAGGGCAGCGGTTTTAGCGCCGGCGGGGACGGCGGCGGGCTGGCGCGCGGGCCGGGCGGCGGCAAGCCGTCGGTGGAAAACACCTATCGCGGCGCTCGCGGGCTGGATCCGGAAATCATCGCGGAAATCACCAAACGTTACGGCTTCGATAAACCACTGCACGAACGCTATTTCAAATTGATCTGGGATTACGTGCGGTTTGACTTCGGCAACAGCCTGTTTCGCGGCTCGTCGGTCATTGCCCTGATTAAAGAGAGTATGCCGGTATCGATATCCCTCGGGCTGTGGAGCACGCTGATCATTTATCTGGTCTCCATTCCGCTCGGCATCAAAAAAGCGGTGCGCAACGGCTCGGCCTTTGACGTATGGAGCAGCACGCTGATTATCGTCGGCTACGCTATCCCGGCGTTCCTGTTCGCGATTCTGCTGATCGTGCTGTTCGCCGGCGGCGGTTATCTCGACTGGTTCCCGCTGCGCGGGCTGGTGTCGCCGCATTTTGACAGTCTGTCCTGGTTTGACAAGGTTATCGACTATCTGTGGCACATTGCGCTACCGGTGCTGGCGATGGTGATTGGCGGTTTCGCCACGCTGACCATGCTGACCAAAAACTCGTTTCTGGATGAAATCCGCAAGCAGTACGTGGTCACCGCCCGCGCCAAAGGGCTGGATGAAAAACGAATTCTCTATCGCCACGTATTTCGCAACGCCATGCTGTTGGTGATCGCCGGTTTCCCCGCCACGTTCATCAGCATGTTTTTTACCGGCTCGCTGCTGATCGAGGTGATGTTCTCCCTCAACGGTCTTGGACTGCTGGGATACGACGCCACCCTGCAGCGCGATTACCCGGTGATGTTCGGCACCCTGTACATTTTCACCCTCATCGGCCTGCTGCTGAACATTCTCAGCGACATGACCTATACGCTGGTTGACCCGCGTATCGATTTCGAGGAGCGCCAATGAGCCGTCTAAGCCCCATTAATCAGGCGCGTTGGGCGCGCTTTCGCGCTAATCGTCGCGGCTACTGGTCGCTGTGGATTTTTCTGGTGTTATTTGTCGTTACCCTGTGTTCGGAGCTGGTCGCCAACGACAGACCGCTGCTGGTGCGCTACCAGGGGCAGTGGTACGCGCCGTTTATGGTGGATTACAGTGAAACCACCTTCGGCGGCCAGTTGGCGACGCCGGCGGATTATCGCGATCCCTGGCTGGAACAGCGGCTGGAGCAAGGCGGCTGGACGCTGTGGCCGCTGATTCACTACCGCTACGACACCATCAACTACGCCACCCAACGCGCGTTTCCGTCGCCGCCGTCGCGCCAGAATCTGCTCGGCACCGACAGTCAGGGGCGCGACGTGCTGGCGCAGGTGTTGTATGGCTTTCGCATTTCCATTCTATTCGGGCTGGCGCTGACGTTGCTGTCCAGCCTGATCGGCATCGTAGTGGGCGCATCTCAGGGGTATTACGGCGGGCGTGTGGACCTGTGGGGACAGCGCCTTATCGAAGTCTGGTCCGGGATGCCGACGCTGTTCTTGATTATCCTGCTCTCCAGCGTGATCCAACCGAATTTCTGGTGGTTGCTGGGCATTACCGTGCTGTTTGGCTGGATGGCGCTGGTCGGCGTAGTGCGGGCGGAATTCCTGCGTACCCGCAATTTCGACTATATCCGCGCGGCGCAGGCGATGGGCGTCAGCGATCGCGCCATCATGTTTCGCTGCATGCTGCCCAACGCCATGGTCGCCACCCTCACCTACCTGCCGTTCATTCTCTGCGGCTCCATCACTACCCTGACCTCGCTCGACTTTCTGGGCTTTGGTCTGCCGATGGGGTCCGCTTCGCTCGGCGGGTTGTTGCTGGAAGGGAAAAACAACCTGCAGGCGCCGTGGCTTGGCATCACGGTCTTCATGGTGCTGGCGGTAGTACTGTCACTGCTTATCTTTATCGGCGAAGCGGTTCGCGACGCTTTTGACCCCAGCAAGGCGCATTGATATGTCCGCACAACCTTTACTTGAAATCCGGGACCTGAGCATTGCGTTTCGCAACGGCGGCCAGCAGCGACAGGTGGTCGATCAGGTCTCGCTGAGCATTGAGGCCGGAGAAACGCTGGCGCTGGTCGGCGAGTCCGGCTCAGGCAAAAGCGTGACCGCGCTGTCGGTGCTGCGTTTGTTGCCCTCGCCGCCGGTGGTCTACCCGCACGGCGACATTCTGTTTGCCGGCGAATCATTGCTGAACGCCAGCGAGCAGCGGCTGCGCCAGATTCGCGGCGACCGGATTGCCATGATCTTTCAGGAACCGATGGTGTCCCTCAACCCGCTGCACACCATCGAAAAGCAATTGGCGGAAGTTCTCTCGCTGCACCGGGGCATGCGCCATGACGCCGCGCGGGGCGAAATCGTCGGCTGTCTTGAACGCGTCGGTATTCGTCAGGCGGCGCGGCGACTGGCGGACTTTCCCCACCAGCTTTCCGGCGGCGAACGCCAGCGGGTGATGATCGCAATGGCATTGCTGACGCAACCCGCCTTGTTGATTGCCGACGAACCAACCACCGCGCTGGACGTCACCGTACAGGCGCAAATTCTGGATCTGCTCAACGAGCTGAAACAGGAGCTGAACATGGGGCTGCTGTTCATTACCCACAACCTGAACATTGTGCGTCGGCTGGCGGACCGGGTGGCGGTGATGCAGGCCGGACGTTGCGTGGAGCAGAACCAAACCCGCGAACTGTTCAGCGCGCCGCAGCATCCGTATACCCGGCAGTTGCTGGATGCCGAGCCGGCAGGGGAAGCCTTGCCGCTGGAACAGACCGCCGCGACGCTGCTGGATGTTCGGGATCTGGGCGTCAGCTTCCCGATCCGACGTGGCCTGTTACGTCGTACCGTGGGAGAAAAATCGGTGCTGCAGGCGCTCAGCTTTAGCCTGCGCCGCGGAGAAAGCATCGGGCTGGTGGGCGAATCCGGTTCCGGCAAGAGCACCACCGGGCTGGCGTTGCTGCGGCTGCTGCGCAGCCGTGGCGAGATCTGGTTTGACGGCCAGCCGCTGCACCATTTTAACCGTAAGCAGATGCTGCCGGTACGTCGTCGCATTCAGGTGGTGTTTCAGGATCCAAACGGTTCGCTGAATCCCCGCCTGAATGTGGAGCAGATTATCGCAGAAGGGCTGCGGGTGCATCACCAGTTAAGCCCGGCGGAACAGACGCAGCGAGTGATCCAGGCCATGCAGGAAGTCGGACTGGACCCGGACAGCCGCCATCGCTATCCGTCAGAGTTTTCCGGCGGTCAGCGCCAGCGTATCGCCATCGCCCGGGCGTTGATCCTGCAACCGGAACTCCTGATTCTTGATGAACCGACCTCATCGCTCGATCGCACGGTGCAGGCGCAGATTCTGACGCTGTTGAAAACCCTGCAGCAGACCCACCAGTTGGCCTACCTGTTCATCAGCCACGATCTGCACGTGGTGCGTGCATTGTGTCATCAGGTTATTGTGCTGCGGCACGGCGAAGTGGTGGAGCAAGGCGAGTGTCGGCAACTGTTTGAGCATCCACAGCAGGATTATACCCGGCAGTTGCTGCAACTCTCGGCCTGACTATTACTATTGGCCCGTTCGGGAAAGCATGGGGAAAGGCGTTACAGCAGCATCGTTACCGATGCTGCCGCTTCAGAAAGGATATTGAGCGCAGACGGATTCGGCGATCGCCACGCCGACGTCTTTCAGGCGGCACATGGCGGCGCTCTCATCCTGGCGATGCAGGAACAGGCATGGCTCGCCCTCCCACTCCACTATTGCGCACTGCAGCTGGATATCATCCAGTGATTGGTTGAGGTGGCGCATAATCTGGCGGGCCTCTTCGCCGTCGTGGCTGAGCAGTTTAAAACCAATCAGATAACTGTCGTCATCCATGCTGCAAAGCGGAATCGGTTCAACTTTGATGCCAGTAAAACCGGATAACCAGCGGTAACTTTGCGGCAAGCGATGAACTACCGAAAGTTGGAGAGTATTCACAGCGGTCTTCCTCAGCTAAGCTGCTTTAAAATTCACAAAATTATAACATAACCCAGCAAAATTTTTTGCTATGCACCCTTCTTTTCTCACCATCAGGATACAAAAAAGCAACATGTTTTCATGATGAGCCCGTCCCAGAAGCATGGCGCTCAGATTGGTAACCGTTCAAAACGTTAACGAGATCACGATTTTGACTGGTTTTGCGCTATATGTAACCTTTTATTCCCGATATCTCAATCATTTTCTTCAAATCGTTCACTTTCGATTCAATATTTTCACATTTTAGGAACAACCGGCGGGGCGCTGCCGGCGGGTTGCCGGCAGCAGAAGCAGGAAAGAGGAGAACAGAAGAGACGTCTTAACGCCGACCCGCGTACAGAAATAAGCCGAATGCGCCTGCCGAGCAGAACGCCATCGCGCCCACCATCGGCCATACGCTCTGGAACGTCGCCAGCGACAATAACGTTCCTACCAGCGAGCCCAACCCAAAGCGCATGGTGCCGGCCAGCGAAGACGCCGTTCCGGCCATATGGGGGAAATCGTCAAGAATCACCGCCATCGCGTTGGACGCCACCGTGGCGACACAGCCCACGAATGCCGCGACGCCGATCACCAGCGGGATAAACCCTAAATCGAAGCAGCTGACCACCACCAGCCATATCCCCATCACAAACTGGATAATCAGCCCCAGCCGGAACATAAACATCGCCCCCATACGCGACACGATACGGCTGTTGAGCAATGTCATCAGGAACAGGAACACGATGTTCAGCGCAAAATAGTAGCCAAAATGCTGGGGCGACACGCCATTAAGGTCGATATACACAAACGGCCCGGCGCTCAGAAAGGCAAACATGCCGGAAAACGACAGTCCGCTGGCAAACATATAGCTGAAGACGCGACGATGGCGAACCAACAGCAAAAAGTTCCCCAGCGTGGTACGCAAATGGAAACGCTGCCGTCGCTCCGCCGGTAGGGTTTCACGGATAAACAGCCACACCAGCACTGTCGCCACCAGCGACGCGGCGGCGATAGTCCAAAAGATCGCGTGCCAGCTGAGCCAGAACAGCAATGCGCCGCCGATGATCGGCGCCAGCAGCGGCGCCACCGTCATCACCAGGATCACGAACGACATCATGCGCGAGAATTCATCCTTCGAAAACATGTCCCGCATCAGCGCGTTGATCACCACGTTGGCCGACGCGGCCGACAAGCCGTGCAGGAAACGCATATGAATCAACTGGTCGACCGTTTGCGACAGCGCGCAGGCGGCAGCGGCCAGAGTAAAAATCAGCACGCCGCCCAGAATAACCGGCTTACGGCCGATGCTGTCCGACATCGGGCCGTAAAAAACCTGACCGATGGCAAAACCGAGCACATAGGAGCTGAGGGTCATCTGCACCCGACCCGGATCGACCGAAAACTCTTTTGCGATCACCGGCAGCGCCGGTAAATACATATCGATGGCGATTGGCATCAGCATCGATATCAACCCCAGAATAAAAATCAGACCGACGCGCGAGGATGATTGTGGTTGCACGAAAAGCGGTTCTCCAGGTAGACGACGGTTTCCCGCCACCTGACGGCGGCGGACAAAAGGACTTAACAAAGAACAAGGCGATAGCCGACGGTCTTGCGACTATTGCCCGATGCTGGCCACCTCTTCCGGCGTCAGCGGCCGATATTCGCCGGGCTCCAGCGCGTCATCCAGCGCAATCGCGCCGATGCGTTCACGATGCAATGCCACGACATGGTTGCCAACCGCGGCAAACATGCGTTTGACCTGATGGTAGCGACCTTCGCTGATGGTCAACCGCACCTGGTGCTCAGAAATCGGCTCCAGCGTCGCCGGGCGGGTCAGGTCCTTCTCGCCGTGTAATTGCACGCCGGCCTGAAAATGCTCCGCGGTGTCTGGCGCCAGCGGCTGTTCCAGCGTCACCAGATAGGTTTTTTCACAATGGTGCTTCGGCGAGGTAATACGATGCGACCACTGGCCGTCGTCGGTCAGCAGCACCAGACCGCTGGTATCGATATCCAGCCGGCCGGCGGCGTGCAGCTTGTGCGCCACCGGTTCATCAATAAAGTATAAAATCGTCGGATGGTCGGGGTCGTCGGTTGAACACACATACCCCTGCGGCTTATTGAGCATGAAATAACGCGGCCCGTTCTGCTGTTCAAGCACATTGTCGTCAAACGCCACTTCATGGTCCGGCAGCAGTTTGAACGCGCCGCTCTTCACCACCTCGCCATTTACCGTTACACGCTGCGCACGCAGTTCACGCGCTATCAGCGAGCGGCTGATCCCCAACTGTTGGGAAAGAAATTTATCCAATCGCATTAATGAGTACTGCCTATGGTCATCACGAATTGCCGGTCAGTCATGGCGCTGAGCGCCACCTGATAGGAAAAGGCGTCGGCTTTCACACCGGATATTGATATAAACCGCCCTTCTGCGCCGTTTAAAAAAAGCATAATAAAAGCAACTTTACTGTTCTTCCACCCTGCTCGTCACCGGGCAGGAAAGGGAGAGTATACCGCGACGTTTCGCCGTATTGGCGGCATTTCATCGCCCGATAATTATCAGGAGCCCTATTATGTCATCGATTCACGGTCATGAAGTATTACATATGATGGTGGCCGCCAACAGATCCTTTACCACTGATGAACTGATCGCCGCCATTGAGGCGCGTTTTGGCCGCGAGGCCCGTTTTCACACCTGCTCCGCCGCCGACATGACCGCTGCCGGGCTGGTGCAATTTCTGGCTGACAAAGGCAAATTCATTCCGCAAGATAACGGGTTTACCACACATGAAAGTAAAATCTGCCGCCACTGATGTCATTTACACTGCGCCCGTACCAGCAAGAAGCGGTTGACGCTACCCTTGCCTATTTTCGTCAGCATACCGCCCCGGCGGTCATCGTTTTACCCACCGGCGCCGGCAAAAGCCTGGTGATCGCCGAGCTGGCGCGGCTGGCGCGCGGCCGGGTATTGGTGCTGGCGCACGTCAGGGAACTGGTGGAGCAGAATCACGCCAAATATTGCGCGCTGGGGCTGCAGGCGGACATTTTCGCCGCCGGGCTCAACCAGCGCGACAGCGAAGGCAAGGTGGTGTTTGGCAGCGTGCAATCGGTGGCGCGCCACCCCGACAAATTTGATGACGCCTTCTCGCTGCTGATCGTCGATGAATGTCACCGGATTAGCGACGATGAAAACAGCCAGTACCAGCAAATCATCCAGCATTTGCAGCAGGCCAATCCCCAGTTGCGGTTGCTGGGATTGACCGCCACCCCTTATCGCCTCGGCCGAGGCTGGATCTATCAGTACCACTATCACGGCATGATCCGCGGCGACGACAGCTGCCTGTTCCGCGATTGCATCTACGAACTGCCGCTGCGCTACATGATCCGACATGGTTTTCTGGTGCCGCCGGAGCGGCTGGACATGCCGGTGGTGCAGTACGATTTCAGCCAACTGGCGGCGCGCAGCAACGGGCTGTTCAATAATGGATCGTTCAATAACGGATCGTTCAGCGATGTGGAGCTGAACCGGGAATTGAAGCGTCAGCAACGGGTCACGCCACACATCGTCCGCCAGATTACGGAGTACGCCGCTAACCGACGGGGTGTGATGATTTTCGCCGCCACGGTTGAACACGCGCGGGAAGTCGAAGGGCTGCTGCCGGCCGGCGAAGCGGCGTTGATCAGCGGTGAAACGCCCGCACCGCAGCGGGATGCGTTGATCGCCGCCTTCAAGCAGCAACAGCTGCGCTATCTGGTCAACGTGTCGGTGCTGACTACCGGCTTTGATGCGCCGCACGTCGATGTGATCGCCATTTTGCGCCCGACGGAGTCCGTCAGCCTCTATCAGCAGATAGTCGGCCGCGGTTTGCGCCTGTTTCCCGGCAAAACCGACTGCCTGATTCTGGACTACGCCGGCAACCCATTCGACCTCTACACGCCCGAAGTCGGCCACAGCAAACCGCACAGCGACAGCCAGCCGGTGCAGGTGTTCTGCCCACAGTGCGGCTTCGCCAACCTGTTCTGGGGAAAATGCACCGATGACGGCACCGTGATTGAGCATTATGGCCGCCGTTGTCAGGGCTGGCAGGCGGACGAACAAGGGCGGAGGCAACAATGTGATTACCGCTTCCGTTTCAAAAGCTGCCCGCATTGCGGTGCGGAAAACGATATCGCCGCCCGGCGCTGTCAGACGTGCGAAGCGGTGCTGGTCGATCCGGACGACATGCTGAAAGCCGCGCTAAAACTGAAAGACGCGTTGGTGCTGCGTTGCAGCGGCATGAACCTGCAACACGGCGCCGACGCCAAAGGCGAATGGCTGCGCATCACCTACTACGATGAAGACGGCGCCGACGTCAGCGAACGTTTCCGGCTGCACACCGCCGCCCAGCGCAACGCCTTTACGCATGTTTTTCTGCGAGCGCACCAGCGCGCGCCCGGCGTTCCCTTCCACTGGCAGCGTGCTGACGATGTCGTCGCGCAGCAGGCGCTGCTGCGTGCGCCGGACTTCGTGGTGGCCCGTTTGCAGGGCAAATTCTGGCAGGTGCGGGAAAAAATCTTCGATTATCAGGGCCGCTATCGCCGCGCCCATGAGCTACGCGGCTAATTTGCGGCGGTTTTATTTGCCCGCGACGCCATATTCCGCTAGAATCTCGCCCGCTTTTATTTCGAATAACAGCATCGTTATTTGAATGACAAGCATGATTATCCCGCCTGTTGCTGGGTCGCCTGTAACAGGTTCATTTTATCAAGTAGAGAAAGCAATGATTACTATCAACGCAGAAGTACGTAAAGAGCAGGGTAAGGGTGCGAGCCGCCGCCTGCGCACTACCGGTAAATTCCCCGCCATCGTTTACGGCGGCAGCGAAGCACCGGTTTCCATCGAACTGGACCACGATATCGTCAAAAACCTGGAAGATCGTAACAGCGAAGGCCTGTACGGTGAAATCGTCCTGGTTGTCGATGGCAAAGAAACCAAAGTAAAAATCCAGGCTGTTCAGCGTCACCCGTTCAAGCCGAAACTGACTCACATCGACTTCGTTCGCGTTTAATCACGCATAACGTCTTCGACGAGCCAGCAAAAACGCCGCACATGTTGCGGCGTTTTTGTTTTTCTCTCTTCCTTAGATTTTCTGTCGTCTCATCCAATCGTTACCATTGCTATCTCTCCCGCAAAAAAAAGCCACCGCATGATGGCAGTGGCGTTTGGCTACACGAAGAGTGCGAGGTTTATCAGGCGTGGCTGCCCTGTGCGACCAAGGGCGCATCCTGCTCGTGCGGCGCTTTCGGCGGCTGGATGAACAGGGTAATCACCAGCGACACCACCGACAACAGCGCAATGGCGATAAAGGTACTGTGGAATCCGCCCAACGCAGCGGCGATAAAGGAGCCAGCCAACGGGCCCAGACCAAATCCCTGATAAATCAGCCCGTAGTTTTTACTGTGGTGCTTCAGGCCAAAGAAATCCGCCACAATCGCCGGATACACGGTGATATTGCCGCCGAAACAGAAGGCCACCGCACCGGTACACAGGAAGAACGTCATGCCGTTAAGCGGCAGGAGCGCCATTACCGTCACCGCCAGCGCGGTCACCAGCAGCGTAAAGTTCAGCACCCGCAGGCGGCCCACTTTGTCGGACAGATAGCCAAGAATAAGACGCCCGGCGGTATTGCAGATAGCAATCGCCGATACCACGCTGGCAGCGGTCACCGCATCCAGCCCGGCCATTTTCACGCCGATATCCTTCGCGATGCCAATCAGGTACAAACCGCTCATGCAGGAGGTGAAGAACACCACAAACAGCAGCCAGGCTTCTTTACGACGCAGCATTTCACTAACGGTAAAGTTGACGTTGCCGCCGTTAACGGCCGTCTGAACCGGCTGCACCGGCGCATCCTTCAGCAGCATGGCGCCGCCGGTGATCATCAGCAGCGCCATCGCGCCCCACCAGAAGAAGGTCTGAGACACGCCGACCTGCGCCAGCAACGCGCTGTTGATGTATTTGAACACCAGGCTGCCGGTACCGTACGCGCCGACTGAAATCCCGGCGATAACGCCCTTGCGATTCGGGAACCATTTAATCAGATTGGACAAGGTGGTGATGTACGCCGCGCCGTCGGCAAACCCGACCACTACGCCCACCAGCAGCCACAGCATCGACAACGATGACACCATAGAAGCAGCCATCAGCGCCGTTCCCAGCACCAGACCGGCGATCAGCGTCAGTTTACGGATACCGATGCGCTCCTGAATGCGCCCGGCAAACAGCGTGGCGAACGCCAGGAAAAAGCTGGTTAGAGAAAAGGTGGTAGCCACCGAACTGAGCGGCCAGTCGAATTTGTCGACCAGCGGTTGGTTGTAAAGACTCCAGGTGTAAATGGTCCCCAGCCCCATTTGGGCGAGGATAGTCCCTGCAATAATAACGCCGCGATTTGCCGGTTTACTGTTCATGCCGGTCCCCTTAATTTTTCTGATGTGAAGATAAAGCAGGCCGGAGCCTGCCGAATGGCACCAGTATAAAGAGGGGCTAAATCCACGGGGTTAATAAGGGCATGAACGGCATGAATCAGGGAATGAAATGCATCCAGGACGGTATCAATGACATTGAAGACATTTCATGCCTGGCCTATTTGTTGTTACAGCCGCATCAGTTGGCGAAACTCCCGCACTTTGCTGCGGCTGACCGGTACCTGAAAATCCAGGTCGCTCAGTTTGAGAATATAGGTGTTGTTGAACCAGGGTTCGATCTCGCGGATCTTGCTCAGGTTGACGCAGTACGAACGATGACACCGGAAAAAATAGGCTTCCGGCAACCGGCTGCAAAACTCGGTGATGTTCATCGACATCACGAACTCGTCACGCCGGGTATAGACAAAGGTCAGTTTTTCGTGGGATTCGGCGTAATAGATATCGTGAATATTGGTGACGATAATCCGTTTATCTTTGACCAGATTGATGGTCATCGGCGCCGGGCGGTTATCGCCGCCGGCATGGGTAGGCAACTGCTGTTGCTGCCAGGCCGCCTCAAGTTTTTGCAGCATGCCGACAATGCGGGTTTCATGGTAGGGCTTGAGGATATAGTCGAACGCTTCCAGTTCAAACGCCTCCACCGCATGATTCTTATACGCGGTGATGAAAACGATCAATGGCTTATGGGCAAACTGGCTGATGTTTTTCGCCAGCATCACCCCATCCAGCGATGGAATGTTGATATCAAGGAAGATCACATCCACCCGGTTATCCTGCAGGTATTTCAGCACATCGAGGCCATCGTCAAACACGGCGTCGACCTCGATCTGACTGTGTTGTTTAATCAGCCAGCTCAGCTCCTGCTGCGCCAGAAATTCATCTTCGACAATGATCGCTTTCACGCTTTTCTCCTACCGCCAGCCCCGTTCACGAGGGAAACGCCACCATACTCTCCGAACGGTTGACGTTGTCCCGGGTGATAAAAAATTCGATTTCCGTGCCGGGGTTGAGCCGGCGAATCCGCAGCCCCTCACCATACAGCAGTTTAATCCGGTGATGCACATTGAGCAGGCCAATCTTGTTGCCCGGCAGTTCATTGCGCTCGACGCGGGCGATCACCTCATCACTGATGCCGCTGCCGGTATCCCGAACCGCCACCCGAATGCGTTCCCCTTGCTCCTGAATACTCAGCGTCACCACGCCCTTGCCTTTACAAGGCCGGATGCCGTGCACAATCGCGTTTTCAATCAGCGGCTGAATCAACAGGCTGGGAATATGGCAACTGACTTCTTCATCAATGTCGTAAATCACCGTCAGCTTGTCGCCGAAACGGGCCTGCTCAATGGCGATGTAATCCTTGACCTGATAAAGCTCGCTTTTAATATCAATCAGTTCCTCGTCATTGCGCTCCAGGTTATAGCGCAGATAACGCGACAAATTGATAATCAGCTGACGCGCCGTATCCGGGTTCAGCCGGATAGAGGTGGAAATGGCATTAAGCGCATTAAACAGGAAATGCGGGTTGATTTTACTTTGCAGCGCCCGCAATTCGGCCCGGTTGGCCATATCGCGCAATTGTTCGGCCCGCGAGACTTCAAGCTGGGTGGAAATGATCTGCGACAGCCCGATCGCCATCTCTTTCAACGACCAGGTGATACGATGCGCCCGCCGGTAATAGATCTTGAGCGTGCCGGTCACTTCGCCTTTTTCCCGCAGCGGAATCACGATCATCGAATGAATTTCCGGGGTACGGTAGGCCTCATCGTTATTTTTGATGATGATCTTCCCGCTCTTTAACGCCAGTTGGGTGGTCGGGCTGAGATCGCGATCGCCGCTGTGGTAATTCTCCTCCCCTACCCCAACGTAGGCCAGTACCTGCGAAGTATTGGTGATCGCCACCGCGTCGGCATCGATGTCACGGCGGATAATATCGCATACCGTACTCAATGACTGGCTATTGATATGGCGGAATAGAGGTAGCGTTTTGTTGGCGATATCCAGCGCCAGTTTGGCCTGTTGGGCGGCAATCGCCTCCTTTTCCCCTTCCACGCTGCGCACCAGCAGCACAATCAGGCCAATGCTGACCGCCCCCAGAATCATCGGAATAGCGATGTGGGCGACGATATCCAGCCCCAGCGAGAACGGCCGCGCCCACAGCACCACCAGCAACATGGTCAGCGACTCGCACAGCATGCCGCCGGCAATACCCACGCTCCAGTGGCGATCGCGCGGAATACGCCGGTGAATCCAGGCGGACATAAACCCGGCCACAATACTGGTGATCAGACAAGGTATCGAGGTAATGCCATGAATATCGATCAGATAGCGGTGCACACCGGCGATGACCCCGGTGGTGATGCCGACCCACGGCCCAAACAGGATACCGCCGGACATCACCGCCACCACCCTTACGTTGACCAGCGAACCTTCCACATTGATGCCGGACCAGGTGCTAAACAGCGCGAACAGAGAAAAAATAGCGGTGACCACGGCCAGGTCAAAGCGGGAATGCTCGTCCTGCTGAAGCAACTGGCGGAAATGACGGGTTCGCGTCAGGAAAAACAGGCAAATAAGCATCAATGCCGCACGGTCGTACACCGCCAGCAACATGTCAAAGGTCGAACGCACGGGAATCTCACAACACAAGCAGTCGAATGCCCATCATAAAACAGCGGGCAAGCGCTGCCAAACCGGTTTACAGGCAGGGATAGCCCCTGCCTGAACGCGCCGCTCGCCGCACACGGCGGAAAACGGGCCGAAGAAAAGAAAAAATCAGCGCTCGCCGCCGCCAAGCCGGCGCTGTAATTGATCGCGCAGATTAGGCGGCGTGCCTTTGATGGTCAGGGTATCGGTAGCCGCATCCCAGAAAATGCGTTCGCCCAGCAACAGCGCGTCAAAATTGATGCTAAGCCCGCCGCCGCTGCCGGCGAACTTGGTCAACTGGCGCAGCGTGCCGCGATCCGCCGGAAAACTCTCTTCCAGCTCATAGCCCTGCTCGGCCGTGAACGCCTGAAACGTCTTGTCGCCCAGCGGCGGCAACTCGTTCGACAGCGCTTCCAGTTCAATCTCTTCGCCCGCCTGCAACTGCTCGTTGCAGTAACTGTACACTTGCTGACGGTATTGCTGACGCTCGTTCTTGTCCAGTTCGGCGTCGGCGCAATAGTCATCCACCGCCTTCAGCAGCCCCTTGTTCTGCGCTTTGGTATCCAGCCCTTCCGCCGCAGCCAGAAAATCCATGAAAAAATCAGATACTTTGCGGCCGACACGGCCTTTGAGGAAGGTCAGGTAGCGAGTCGATTCCGGGCTGGTTTCCCATTCGGTCAGGTCGATGCGCGCCACGATATCCGCATGGTGGATGTCCAGATAATGGGTACTGCTGATATCCAGTTGTTCATTGACCCTCAGACTGTTGCAGCTGTTCAGCACCGCAATCAGCAGGTACTCCACCGCCAGATAGCGATACTGACAGAACAGCACCACGCCGCCTTCGGCGAACGGGTATTTGGCCAGTTCATCACGTAACCGGCCGGTGGCGGCGCGGGAGAATGCCAGAAAGTCATCATCGCCCTTGCGACAGGAACGCAATGCCGTCGCCAGTTCGCTCTCTTCATTAAACAGGCCGTACGCCTTGCTTTTGGCGCTGTAAACGCGGTGCAGTTCCGCCATCATATCGCTGACCGCGCCGTTCACGGTCAACAGCGAATCCCGCAGCACCATCTCCAGTGACTGCTCGTCGCGCTTGATCAACTGGTGCAGGGCAATCTGGTCGATATCCAGACTCATGGTAAACTCTCCTTCTAGTAAGGCGCGTATTCAAGCACCTGACGTTTCGGCATGCAACTCAAAGCATCCCGGTTCTGACGATCATCATTGATAAAAGTGCGGAAAACCACGCCCCTATACGGTAATATATTTGCCTTTCATCACCTGAGATACACGATTTTATGCCACAATCATCCCGTTACAGTGACGAGCAAATCGAACAGCTGCTGTCTGATCTGGTCAATGTGCTGGAAAAGCACCACACCCCGACCGATCTCGCACTGATGGTGCTCGGCAACATGGTCACCAATCTGCTCAATACCAGCATCGCTAATCCGAAACAACGCGAAGCGCTGGCTGGCTCGTTTGCCGACGCGTTGCAGGCGTCCATAAAAACCAACGACATCCACTGATACCGGCCCGTTTATGGTAACCAACCGTCCGCGCTACCGTGAAAAAGTCTCCCAGATGATCAGCTGGGGGCACTGGTTCGCCCTGTTCAACATTCTGCTCGCGCTGGGGCTGGGTAGCCGCTATCTGTTCGTTGCCGACTGGCCGTCGTCGCTGGCCGGGCGAGTCTATTCGCTGGTGAGTTGGCTGGGACATTTCAGCTTTATCGGTTTTTCAGCCTACCTGCTGATCATTTTCCCGCTGACATTTATTGTGATGTCGCAGCGCTTGCTGCGCTTCCTGTCCGCCGCGCTCGCCACCACCGGGCAGACGCTGCTGATTGTCGATGCCGCGGTGTTCGGCCGCTTCCATTTGCACCTGAACATGACCGTCTGGGATCTGGTGACCAACCCGGATCAAAGCGAGATGGTGCGCGACTGGCAGTTGCTGTTTATCAGCGTGCCGGTGATCTTCATGGTAGAGATGCTGTTCGGCACCTGGTGCTGGCAGAAGTTACGCAGTCTGGGTCGCCGCCATTTCGCCAAGCCGCTGGCGGCGGTATTCATCGTCGCGTTTTGCCTGTCTCACCTGATGTACATCTGGGCGGACGCCAACTTCTACCGGCCGATTACCATGCAGCGCGCCAATCTGCCGCTCTCCTACCCGATGACGGCGCGTCGTTTCCTGGAAAAACACGGCCTGCTCAACGCGCAGGAGTATGAACGTCGTCTGGCGTTGCAGGGCAACCCCGACGCGGTATCGGTGGAATACCCGCTCAGCGACATCAGCTTCCGCGACGCCGGCAGCGGCTACAACCTGCTGCTGGTGGTGATGGACAGCGTACCGGATCAGGATACGCCCCGCTCCATGCCTAATCTGGCGCGCTTCGCCGAAGCAAACGTACGCTTCAGCAACCATTTCAGCGCCGGAACCCAGCAGGATGGCGGTCTGTTCAACCTGTTTTATGGCATCTCCACCACCTACATGGATGGCGTGCTGGGCAGCAGCAAACCGTCGGCGCTGATCAACGCACTGAGCCAGCAGGGCTACCAGTTCGGCCTGTTCTCGGCCAGCGGATTCAGCAGCCCGCTTTACCGTCAGGCGTTGTTGTCAGACTTTTCGCTGCCGCCGGCACAGCCGCAGAGCGATGAGGCCATTACCACCCAGTGGACCAAATGGCTGGATAACAATACCGATGCACGCTCTCCGTGGTTCTCGTTTATCGAATTCAACCACAGTGAGCTTAGCAGCAACGGCCGCCCGGTTTCGGCCAATGACCAACAACGCCGTTATCGTCAGGACACCGCTAGCATTGATGAACAGATCGATCGCATCATCACTACGCTGCGCGAGAAAAACCTGCTCGACAAAACGGTGGTGGTGATTACTGCCGAGCAAAGCAGCGCCGAGCGTCTCAAAGACGACGACCCGTCGCCGATGAACCGCGAACATCGTCAGGTGCCGCTGGTCGTGCACTGGCCGGATACCCCGGCGCAGACCATCAGCAAAATGACCGACCCGAAAGACGTGATGACCACGCTGATGCAGCGTCTGCTGCATGTGAAAACCGCAACCGAGGATTACTCTCAGGGTGAGGACCTGTTCAGCGCCGAGCGCCGCACCAACTGGCTGCTCAACGGGGACAACAATGCGCTGACCATCATCACGCCACAGCAGGTTATTGTGTTGGGACGCAACGGCAACTACCGTGCTTACGACGCCAGCGGTCGGCTATTGCCAAACGAAAAACCCCAGCTGGGGCTGCTCTTGCAGGTGCTGACGACCGAACGGCGATTTATTGCCAACTAACTGCCTAAATCTAAAGCAGTCGTTCGGGGCGGCTATTGCAATCGGGTCAGGAAACGGTAGTATAGCGGCCCATAGCATCGGCACGTAGCGCAGCCTGGTAGCGCACCGTCATGGGGTGTCGGGGGTCGGAGGTTCAAATCCTCTCGTGCCGACCAAATATAACTTCCGTAAGTACCGGTTACTGACGGAAACCCCACAGAACCCGCATCCTCTCTGAGTTTGCGGGTTTTTTGTTGCCTGTTATCTGCCGGGATACCCCGTTTACAGCCGGAAACTTTGGGACTACATTTGGGACTAACTCGGCATAGTCCCATAAAACCGTAGTCCCAAAGGAAACGATCATGGCAATTCAGGCAAAGCCCCTCACCAACACGGAAGTCAAAGCCGCCAAAGCGACGGATAAAGAATTGTCATTGCATGACGGCGGCGGGCTGCTGCTGTTCGTCAAACCATCTGGTACAAAAACCTGGCGCTTTCGCTATTACCATCCACAGACCAAAAAGCGGACTACGCTCACCTTTGGCAGTTATCCAGCGCTCTCTTTGGCCGACGCCCGCCAAATGCGCGAAGCAGCCAAAGCACTTTTAGAAAAAGGCATCGATCCGCAATTCCACCAGCAACAGCAGCGCGAACAAGAGCAGGCAATCAGCCTGAATACGTTCGCCAAAGTCGCCGCCGACTGGTATGAAGTGAAAAAATCTCAACCGCTGGCCGAGAACACCATCAAAGATATCTGGCGCTCCCTGGAAAAATACGTGTTCCCGTTCATCGCAAACCAGCCTATCAGCCAGCTTACCGCCCGCCATTTCATCACCGCGCTGGAACCGATGCAGGCCAGCGGCAAACTGGAAACCGTTAAACGGGTTAGCCAGCGTATTAACGAAGTGATGGACTATGCCGTTAACTCCGGTCTGATACCGGCTAACCCGGCGGCGAAGATCCGCAAAGCGTTTCAGACGCCGGTGAAAACCCATATGCCAACCATCCGGCCAGAGGCATTACCTGGCCTGATGAAAACGCTATCGGTCGCCAGCATCGAGCTACAAACCCGGTTATTGATTGAATGGCAATTGCTGACCGTTGCCCGCCCGGCTGAAGCCGCAGAAACCCGCTGGAGCGAGATAGACCTTACGGAGAACACCTGGACAATTCCGGCTGGCCGCATGAAGATGCGCCGCGAGCACGTTATTCCCTTGCCCTCACAAGCGTTAGCCATTCTGGACGCCATGAAGCCAATCAGCGGCCACCGGGAATACCTGTTCCCTTCCGCTAAAGACCCGAAATAGCCGATGAACAGCCAAACCGCTAACGCCGCATTGCGTCGCATGGGTTACAAAGGCGTGCTGGTGTCCCACGGTTTGCGCGCTATCTTCAGTACCGCCGCCAACGAAGCAGACTTCCCGCCGGACGTCATCGAAGCCGCGCTAGCTCACGTTGACACCAATGAAGTGCGCCGCGCTTACAACCGCTCCACCTATCTGGAGCAACGCAAGGTACTGATGTGCTGGTGGGGTGAGTTTGTTGAAACCGCCGCCACCGGTAAGGCGATGGCTGCAGACGGCGCAAAAGGGCTACGAGTGATTAACGCCTAATACTGTTTATTTATACAGTTATTTGTTGATTCCTGTTACAGCACTTCCTAAAATGGCGCTATCCGGTGAAAACCGATAGAAACCAGTACATTGCACTGGCCCTATCACCACGGGCCTTTGCATTCGACACTCTAGCCGAGGGAATATGCTGAAAATACCCAGACACATGCGGGGACTGATCGAGGTCACAGCACAACAGGTTGCTAGCGTTATGGCATCGCAAGGTAACGAAGATGCGCCTGTCTCTTACTGCGTTGATGACTTCCTGCCTGACTCCGTTCCCTATTACCACCATGAAGCTGAAACCGAAAACTATCTACAAACCATTTTTCAGGCGGTCAGATTTGGCGTAATAAAACCGATCCGCGCCTCAGCGACGCACGCATGGGGCGACACCACCAACATATGGACAACCAAGATTGACGTAGACACTATCAATCAACACACGGAAATTCATGATGCCACCTTCCTGGCTACCGAGATTTGGCCGTGGGCTAACCAATTACTTTCTGATGATTCACCCTGGTATGGCTTTTCCGATCCCAAAAAAGACACACCATTACCAGAAAATTGGGGTGAATTCGCCAATCGTGATACCGCATTACTTCTTATCGCGGGTTTGGCAAAGGCACTTGAAGGTAAAAGTGGTGGTGTTTATAAGTGGGGCAACAAGCTGAATCAGAAAAAACTGGCGGAAGATGCAGCGCTAGCGGTGAGTTGCGTATTTGGCACCGGAGAACCCGACAAAACAGAATCTTTTCGTAAGTTAATTGGCGAAGCATTAAACTGCATTAACTCAGACTTAAACTGACAATTTTCGCGGACAGAACACAATCAAATCTGACAGACTGCATTGAGCGAAGAACGGTATTAACCGTGTTATGTTAGGCAACATAGAACTGAAAACCTAAACAGGATGTCATTCCAGTGAAAGTAAACAATTGCCAGACTTGCGGCCAACCGATGAGCAAAACACCAGAAACTCTGAATTTTGACTGTGGCGGTGATTGTTTAAATTGCATGGCTTGGCATGGTGATCCAGACGCAATTGAGATTGTTGAGAGACTGACTGGCGAGAAAGTTAATGTCCGTGGAAGCTCATATCGCTCCAGTAAGATTGAAGGGCAGCAATGAGCGAGAAGCGAAACTTTGCAATTCCTCTCATCGCCGAGGGATTATTGACATTGCGTGTATTAATCAACGGGGAGCAGGTCACTGGTCAAAAAGCGATTAATAAACATTAATAATAAAATGCATATGAAGATAAGCGTCAACCGTTATAGCTTGAGGAGCGCTGCAAATTCCTTGTGCTTTCTTGTAGCCCATTCGGGCTTGATAGAAAGCATTAGATGATACTGTTTTCGGAAATATACATCTCTGAACGTTCTGTCTGGAGAGCTATTCAAAGCCGCATAGCTTGAAGCCATACCACGTACACCACAGTCAGTGAACCAATAAAGGATGTCTTCGTCACTACGGGTCACATTACGCTCCCTTTCGATGCCTCTTTCACTGACGATGAAATGGTATTCCTCCCCATGAATTTCCAGATGTGGAGTAGCGAAACCATCAGGTTTGTCAGGGATGATGAAGTAATGATTTGGCCTTACTCCTCCACCAAGTTGCTGACCAATTTTAAGGAGCTCCGCTCTCAGTTCTTCGATTGTTTTCATCGGAATATGCTTTTCTTGTATTTCAGCCACTCATCCCAGACGAATTCTGCGTCAATATCAGGATAGCCGCGGTCCCTAACCATCTCCTTTGCAATTTCCTCTGGCAGTTGAACGGCGGTAGCATCATCGCGTATTGACTCAATTTCTTGCCGGGTCAATTCACGACCAGCTTCCTTCTCTTTTGCCTCCAACAATACGACCAGCGCAGGGATGAATACTATAGTCATTTTTTGTTCAACTCTGATATTTCAACATAAAGCAGATAGCTACTCTTCAGGATAATTATCGACTTTTCACGATAAAACTTCAGGCTTACATAGAGTCGTCCCTAAGATGCTTCGGCTACCGCGTATCGCCTGTAGGACTTTGACCGGCATGTGAGGCACTACCTACACGTTACATCAGGCGCCGCAAGGTTAAACTTGTCCTTTCTGGCCCGTTGTTGCGATATTCAAATCACTCAAGGGATACGTTGTAGTCATCGATAACCCACATTAAAACTACTCTTGGTGTATCTTTTGTACTAATTCTGAAGTTGCGCTTCAGCCGCTGCACGATCATCACCGTAGAGAGTTCGTTACCCAAATATGAGATAGTCAATTTTTTCCCCATGTTCTTATCGGTAATATCCTCCAATTGCTCGCCACATCTATCCATAAGATAAATGCCTAAGCTATCCGCCCCCGTTTCATCCTGCCTCACGTAATGAATGGACTTTATGCACGACGAATCGAAGATATGATTTTGGGTTCCAACCGAAAATTTAAACTCCCCTTTTTCTGCATACGACGCAAATGGTATGAGTAAAGACAAACATAATAAGCCGATCTTACTAGACATTTTATCCTCTATTATGGGAGAAAAACCGCTATGGACCGCCCCAGGACATGGCGAAACCTCAGAAAGAAATTTGCGAACATAATAATACGCTTTGGTTGCATACCAACGTCCTGGATAGATGTGCCGGGCGATAATACCAGACGTTGAATTAAGCTTCGCACATTCATCTGTAAGTCACAGGGAAAACTGGCTTATGAAATGTGGTAAATGCTTAGCGTCTTTATCAGCAGCGCGTAAACGATGCTGCACAAACGAGTTTTCTCACGCACTTCCTGCACATTCCAGGTTTTCAATTCCATTCTATTCCACTCGCCTCCCGAATTTATCGACGACTATCTCGCCATCCTCTTTGGTAAATTCCCCCTGCTGCGCATCGGGTAAAATATCCAGTACCACCTCTGACGGGCGGCATAAGCGAGTGCCAAGCGGCGTCACGACAATCGGGCGGTTGATAAGAATCGGGTGCGTCAGCATGAAGGAGATCAATTGCTCATCGCTGAACCTATCTTCGGCCAGCCCCAGTTGTGCATAAGGCTCTACATTTTGACGTAATAGCGCCCGGGGGCTGATCCCCATTGCGGAGATTAATCTGACCAGTTCGTCTCTCGACGGGGGTGTTTCAAGATAGTGAATGATGGTGGGTTCGACACCGCAATTACGAATCAGCGCCAGTGTATTACGGGAGGTTCCGCACGCGGGATTATGGTAGATGGTAATGTCTGTCATCGCTTTTCTCTTCAAACGGGTCTGCGGTGTACCACCGCGCAAGTCAGAGGGAAAGACGCAGCGCCAGGGCGGTCAGCGTCACAAACAGTACAGGAAATGTCATCACCGCACCAACGCGAAAGTCATCTCCCCATTTGATACGGTTCTCTTTCTGCGCCAGTACGTGTAGCCACAGCAACGTAGCAAGGCTACCGATGGGTGTCAGCTTTGGTCCTAAATCACAGCCGATGATGTTGGCGTAAATCATCGCGTCACGGATCACCAGCCAAAGCAGCCCGGCAAAGACAGCAGCAACCAGACTGACAGGCACGCCCAGCGGTTCTGGTACGAAAAAGTCAGTCAGCAACAAAACACCCCCGTTGTAAACCGTTCTCGTGCCGGCATGTATCAGCGCCGTCAGAATAATGAACAAGAGAGACAGTTCGCCGCGTTAACGAGAGTACGGGTCATCGGGAGCGGTTGACCGCAAGATTTCCCCCTCAAATTTCCACAAAAAACTTCTATTCTGGTCGCCAATGTTGGTTACCATGGATGTCCGTTGCTACAGGCACATAGACCCGCGGCTGCGATTAAACCGCATCAAAGCACAGTCGGAGAAAGTGTGATGTAGTGGATAACACGGACTCACAATCATAACAAAGAGAACCTGTGTCGCCGGTTGTTAAACATTAGCGTGTATCCGATGTGGTACGGTTGAGAACTTAAGGAACGGGGAGATTTGATTTCATGGCGGATAATCTGATTAAGCGCATTTCAGCCTCGCTGGAAACGGAAAAGACGTTGAAAGGGCTGGTCAGACAGTTGCTGCAGACGCTTGAACTGGTGACGAATATGGAATCGACCTATCTTACGCGCATCGAGTCGGAGCGTAATCTGCAGCACGTTGTCTTCTCGCATAACAGCAAAAAGATGCAGATTCCTGAAGGGCTGTCGGTTCCCTGGGGAGATTCGTTGTGCAAACGGGCGCTGGATGAAGGACGACGCTATATGTGCAACGTGCCAGAACACTGGGGAGACTCGCAAGCCGCGCGAGAACTCGATATCGCAGCCTATGTCAGTACGCCCGTGCTGTTAGACGATGGTTCGCTATACGGTACGCTCTGTGCCGCCAGTACGCAAAATCAACCGATTAACGAACGCAGCCAGCAAATCCTGCAACTTTTTGCCGAACTGATCGCGCAGTACATTCAGAAAGAACAACTGTTGCAGCAACTGCAGGAAGCGAATGAAGCGCTGACCACCGTTTCTTATACCGATGAGTTGACCCGGCTGCCAAACCGTCGTTCCATTTTTAATCAGCTACATCAGCTTTTTTCGCGGGCGCACTATACCGGGCGATACGTCATTATTGCGTTTGTTGATCTGGATGGTTTCAAGCACATTAATGATCATTACGGGCATAAGGTTGGCGATACCTTCCTGTTTGAAGTCGGTCAACGTCTGCAACAGGGGATACGCGCCGGCGACGTGCTTGGGCGTCTGGGCGGCGATGAATTTATCGTGGCGGGCTTTGGCGCGGCAACCCTTGCGGAATCGCTGACCATCTCACAGTCTCTCAAGACGCGGCTGACGGCGCGGTTGATAGGGTGCTTTGAGCTTAACACCTGCCGCATCGATTACGCCGGAGCCAGTATCGGGGCGATTGCGGTTAATCCGGTAACGGTCACCCCGGATGATGCGATGCGAGAAGCGGATGCAGTCATGTACGAAGAGAAGAAACGCCGGAAAAGCGTACAACTGTGCATGTAAACGCAAAGAGAGAGACGCCCGTCAGCAGCTGGGCGTTTCTTATAACAGACCAATGAACTCATCTCTCTTTCAGCCGAATAACCGGAAAAAAATAAACGGATGGTATCGAATTTTTCATCTGCCGATTGAATTTTTCGTCTGCTGATTGAAAGCGCATTGAAGGAATAATTAAAGCGCAGCCCATTATACTAAGCACGTCCCTGCCGGCAGAAATCAGGCACCCCAGCGTGTACTGAAAAATCAATATAATGCGCCATACAATAAAGTGCGTTTTCATCAGCGAACGCCGCAGGCGGAGTAAGTGATAGAGTCAGATAAACGCCCCGGCAGCGCCAATATACTACTCATTACGCGGATCATTATTTACCGCACCAACAGCACATTGGTTTATTAATAAAATTTAAATAATTCTATCTCTGCCGTTTTTATTCTTTATATAGTCATCACGAAAAATAACCCTGCACGACGAATAATGTCGTCACAATACAATTCACGCGCCACGCTAAGATATTTAGGTGATATTAATTTGCCATTTTCACATCTTGTGCCATCTTTTATAAAACATAAAATAACCTTATTTTTGAGGTAACCCTATGTCGCTACACATTTATTATCCCTCTGTGGTTTTCCCGCCATATTCGTTGCCTGAACACAGAGTGTCCTCTTCTTATATCGCTGATTATCATGGCGAGTATTACTACCTGCCCATGCAAAAACATGGGCCATAATCACCAATATGCAGGCCGTATTTTACTGTATTCACGATTATCTCTGGAGAACTTCATGAAAAGATTCGCTTTTGCAGTTGGTTTGATGTTCCCGCTGAGCGTCATGGCAGCCACGGCTGTCGATAATCAGCATAAAGAAACCAAAGTCGGCGAGCAGTTTGAAGTGACGCTGCCGGCCAACCCCAGCACCGGTTATACCTGGGCGATTAAAAAATTGCCGGATATCGTCGTGCTGACCGGCAAAACCTACAAACCCGGCGCCGACTGCCACGACAAAGTCGGATGCGGCGGCCATGAGATGTTTCACTTCAAGGCGGTGAAAGCAGGTACAGGCGAAATCGACCTGTCCTATGCCCGCCCGTGGGAAAAACAACCTCAGCCTGATGATAAAGAAGCGGTTATTAAGGTGACCGTCAAGTAACGCTCGCTTGTCGTTGGGCGACGTTTGGTACACTCGGCGTCCAACGCCCTCGCCTGACGGCACCGTTAGCGTCGTATTACTCCTCCGCGCCAGACATCGTTTGCTGGCGCGTATCCCATTGCGCCTGCGCGGCCAGCACCGCATCAATGTTCTTTTCGGCCCAGTGCGCCAGCGTAGCGACCGTTTCCGTCAGCGTATCGCCCAGCGGGGTCAACGCATACTCGACCGTGACCGGCACCGTATTGAACACCTGACGCGAAATCAGCCCATCCCGCTCCAGCTTACGCAACGTCTGGGTCAACATCTTTTGCGTAATCCCTTTGATGCCGCGCTTCAGCGCATTAAACCGAACAGGTGTGTGCGTTTGTTCCAGCCGTGCCAGCACCAGCAATGCCCATTTGTCCGCCAATCGCTCCAGCACCATACGGGTAGGACAACGATCCTCATAAATATCATAGACATATTTCACTTCTTCCTGCTCTGTCGCCGCCATATAGGTACCCCCGAGTAAACTAAGTCTCACGCGGGTGCGTTCTTCCGCCCCACCTGAATAAGGTTTATAAACATACTTAGTCTATCTCAGAAACCTGATTAACGGCGAGAACACGGGCAAACGCCCTTCTGCACCGATTCAAGCATCGTCGTGATTTTTCACCTGTAAAATGAAGGATATGTAATGACATTCAACGCATTATCGAAAAAATTCGCCGGCAAGATGCTGCTGCTGGCAGCCCTGACTGGCGTCAGCCTGACCACGATGGCCGCGTCTCAAGATCCGCATGCCGTTGCGGTGGCTAGCGATGCAGAATTTGTCGCGGTAGGTAAATCCTACAATGTCGATTTTGGCGACCAGAAGTTCCGTCTGGATTTCACCTCAGCCAAAGAGATGGTTTTCACCTCTCCGGATGGTAAGAATACGGCAAAAGTGGATATTACCGTCACGCCGATCGGCCATGACGTCTATATGATTTACTGGTCGCGCCGGGCCGGGCAACATGTTGTCCATGTAGATGATTTCCGCAACGGCATCGCCTATACCAATATCTTCCTGCCAGACGGTTCGGCTTCCCGCCGCAAAGGCACGCTGGTCGAAATTAAATAATCCAGACAGATAACGGCCGGGCGACGCATGTTCTGCCGTGCCCGGCATACCGCAATCTCTTTGCCTGATGCCGCCGCGAGTTTATCACTACCTTTAACCGGTTATTTTAAGTCACCATTACCGATGGCTTGCCCCTCCGGTTCCGGCACGCCATGCCAGCATGCCACCCGATGCCCTGCGGCAATGTCGCGTAACGGCGGCGCAGCGGCGCGGCACTGTTCGCTCGCCTGAAGGCAACGGGCATAAAACGGGCAACCGGCCGCCGCCGACCCGCCTGACTCGGCGACAATCGGCTCATCCGGCGTAACCGCGCGCGGATCCGGTATCGGGATTGATGCCAGCAGCATACGGGTGTAGGGATGTGTCGGATGCAGATACAACTGTTCTGCGGGCGCTTCCTCGACCAGCCGCCCTTGATACATCACCCCAATCCGGTCCGAAATATGGCGCACCATCGACAGGTCATGGGCAATAAACAGATACGTCAGCCCCCGCTCCTGCTGTAAGTCCTGCAACAGATTAACCACCTGCGCCTGCACCGACACATCCAGCGCCGACAGCGGTTCATCGCACACCACGAATTGCGGATTCACCGACAACGCCCGGGCAATACAAATACGTTGTCGTTGCCCGCCGCTGAACTCGTGGGGAAAACGATGCAGGTGTTCCGCCTTCAACCCCACCCGATTCAGCAATTCCAGTGTGCGCGCCTGTCGCTCATACCGCGCATAGCCGTGAATTCGCATCGGCTCGGCGATCAGTTGCGCCACCGTCATCCCCGGATTGAGTGAGGAATACGGGTCCTGAAAAATGGCCTGCACGCGCCGGCGAAACGGCTTTAACGCCGATTCCGGCAACGCGCTGATAAGCTCGCCGTCAAAATGGATCTCCCCGGCGGTAATCTCGACCAGCCGCAGCAGGCTACGTCCGAGGGTCGATTTGCCGCAGCCCGACTCGCCCACCAGCCCGTAGGTTTCGCCCGGCCAAATGTCAAAACTGACGCCATCCAGCGCCCGCACCGGTTGACCTTGTTTGCGCCAGCCCCGCCGCACGGCGTAGTGCTTTTTGAGTTCACGGATACGCAGCAGCGGTTGTCGGTTACTCTGCATGTCGCGCCTCCGTGGAATCCGCCAGCCAGCACTGCACCCAGTGATGATCGCCACACTGTCGCCGGTCCGGCTGCTGCTGGTCGCACACCGCCATACGCTGCGGACAACGCGCGGCAAACGGGCAACCGGTCGGCGGATGCAACAACCCCGGTGGAGCGCCCTCAATCGGCGACAGCCGCCGGCGCACGTCGTCATGCCGCGGCAACGACGCCAGCAATCCCCGGGTGTAAGGGTGTGCCGGTCGGTAGAAAATATCTTCCACGTCCCCCTCTTCCATCACCAGACCGCCATACATCACCACCACCCGAGAACAAAGCTGCGCGACCACGCCTAAATCGTGGGTAATCAGCATGATGGCGGCGCCGGTTTGCCGTTGCAGCTGTTTAAGCAAGCGAAGAATCTGCGCCTGAATAGTGACATCCAGCGCGGTGGTGGGTTCATCGGCAATCAGCAGCGCCGGGTGGCAGGACAGCGCGATGGCGATCATCACCCGCTGGCGCATACCGCCGCTGAATTCGTGCGGATACTGATCGTAGCGCTGCTCGGCATCAGCGATGCCCACCTGTTGCAGCATGGCGATCGCCCGCAGCCTGGCGGTTTTCTTATCGAGCCGCTGATTGCGCATCAGGATGTCGCGCATCTGCCGTCCAACCGTCAGCACCGGGTTAAGCGCCGTCATGGAGTCCTGAAAAATCATGGCGATATCGTTGCCCCGCAGTCGCCGTAGCGCCCCGGGGCTATAACCGGCCAGGTCGTCGCCGCGAAAGCGGATCTGCCCGCCGACGATACGGCCGTTGCCGCCCAGCAGTTGAATCACCGATTTGCAGGTGACGCTTTTTCCGCAGCCGGATTCGCCGACGATACCGACGATTTCACCCGCTTTGACGCTGAAACTGACGCCGCGCACCGCCTGCACTTCCCCATCGCGGGTGAAAAAGGAGGTACGCAGATTGTCAATCGACAACAGATCTTCACTCGGTGGCTCTTTATTCGACAAGAATGCGTTACCCATTAATGCCTCACTCATCGCGTTGCGCCCCCGGCTCAAAAGCGGTGCGGAACACATCGCCCAGCACGTTGAAACTGAGCACCGTCAGTAGGATCAACATGCCGGGGAACAGCGCCAGCCAGGTGGCGTCGCCAATATAGGCCTGCGCATTGTTGAGCATGCTGCCCCAGGAGGCGTTGGGCTGTTGCACGCCCAGCCCGAGAAAGCTGAGCGTGGATTCCATCAGGATCGCCGAGGCGATATTCAGCGTCGCCGCCACCATAATGGTCGGCAGAATATTGGGGATAATATGACGCAGGATGATACGCCACGCCCGTTCGCCGGATGCGCGCGCGTACAGCACATATTCCCGCTCTTTCAGCGACAGGGTTTCCGCCCGCACCAGCCGCGACAGGTTCATCCAGGTCAGCGCGCTGATGATCAAAATGATGTTGGCGACCCCCGGTTTAAGATAGGCATTCAGCACCAGCAGCAAAAAGAAGGCAGGGATCGACATCAGCATATCCACCGCCCGCATCAGCACCGTATCCAGACGGCCGCCGACGTAGCCGCTGACGGTCCCCACCAGCGTGCCGATCAGGGTGGAAAACGTCATCGCCAGCACGCCGACCATCAGTGAAATCTGCCCGCCATAGAGCGCGCGGGTAAAATAATCCCGACCGTATTCGTCGGTGCCGAACCAGTGCGCGCTATCCGGCGGCAGCATCCGCGCCTGAATCGCCATGGCGTTCGGGTCCCACGGGCTGAGCCACACCAGCGCCGACGTGACGCCAAACACCGCCAGAATCGCCAGCGCCAGCTGTGCCGGTCGGTTGCGGCGCAACTGTTGTTTTGCCTGTTGCCATCGTCTTCCCATCGGCCCTACCTCATCGCCTTGATGCGCGGATCGGCCACGCGGTACAGCACGTCCGCCAGCAGATTGCCGATCACCAGCATCAATGCCGACAGCATCACTATCGCCATGATTAACGGGTAATCCAATGACGTGATGGACTGAATACCCAGCAATCCCATACCCGGCCAGGAAAACACGCTCTCCGTCACGTAGGCGCCCACCACCAGCTCGGAAAACGACAGGCCGAACAGGGTGATAACCGGCAACATCACGTTTTTCAGCACGTGCCGAAACAGGATGTGAGCACGCGTCGCGCCGTACGCCAGCTGCGTTTGCACGTAGTCGGCGGAGAGCTGGGTGATGGTGTGAGAGCGGATGTAACGCACATAGTGCGACAGGTTGTAAAAGGTCAACGCGATGCACGGCAGCACGCCGTGTCGCGCCACATCGAGCCAGGAATCCGCCGCTCCGATGGTGCGCATTCCCATGCTCGGCAGCCAGTTAAGCTGGACCGAAAAAATGATGATCAACAGGATGCCGAACCAGAAAATCGGCACCGAAATACCGATATAGGCAAACAGATTGAGCAGATGATCCAGCCAGCGGTGGCGAAACGCGCCCGCCAGCAGCCCCAGCGGTATGGCGATCGCCACCGCCAGCAGCAGCGACGCGCCCATCAGGCCCAGCGTCGC
This sequence comes from Dickeya sp. Secpp 1600, assembly GCF_003049805.1. Classification (NCBI taxonomy): domain Bacteria; kingdom Pseudomonadati; phylum Pseudomonadota; class Gammaproteobacteria; order Enterobacterales; family Pectobacteriaceae; genus Dickeya; species Dickeya sp. Secpp 1600. The sequence goes on along the minus strand of NZ_CP023484.1, from coordinate 2,096,792 downwards.
CGGCAGCCGCTCGACGATCAGGGTCAGCACCGGGCGGTGGGAAATCAGCGAATAGCCCAGATCGCCCTGCACCACGTTTTTCAGCCACAGCAGGTACTGTATCGCCAGCGGCCGGTCTAATCCGAGACTATGACGCACCCGCTCGATGTCATCCTGGCTCATACGCGGCGTGATATACGCCTGCACCGGGTCGCCCGGCGCCAGCTTCACCAGCAAAAACGACACCAGTGAAATAAAAAATAGCATCGGCAGCAGTTGCACAAGCCGACGCGCCACTATGTTATCCATGAACTGTGTTATCCATGAGCCTTCCGCACGGGTTGCCGACGGCCGCCCGCCACGCTGCGAGCGGCCGGGGGGGATTATTTCTGATAGATTTTCGACAAATCCTGGAACAGGTAGACCGGTTTCGGTTCCGCCTCCTGCGTGCCGCCAAAGCGTTTGTCTACCGCCACCACCGCGTTGGTGTAGGCGATGGGGTACCAGACCATCTCGCTCGCCACCATCTGCTGGATATTCTGGTAGATCGCCGCACGCCGCGCCGTATCGGTTTCAATCGCGCCTTTGTCCCACAGCGCGTCAAACGCCGGGTTCTTGTAGTGGGCGTAGTTGTAATCCTCGTTACTCATAAACAGCGACTTGTAGCCGTCCGGCTCGGCGCCCATGATGTAACCGCCCAGACTCAGCTCATAAGCGGTGTTGTTCTTGTCGCGCCCTTTTTGCGACATGGCGTTGGCGTCCAGCGGCAGCAACTCCACATCAATGCCGATATCTTTGAGTTTCTGCTGGATATACAGCCCCATGCTCTCCTGAGTCTTATTGGCGTTGATATACGCCAGACGCAGCTTCAGCCCTTGTGGCTGACCTGACTCGCCGAACAAGGCTTTGGCCTTATCGAGGTTGTAGGGGTATGCTTCGACATCCCCGGTCTGGTAGAGCGTATCCGGCGTCAGGATCGAATTGGCGGGTTTGGCATAATCCAGCGAGGTAAAGGCGGTCTGCACCAGTTCATCCTTGTTGATGGCATAGGCGATCGCCTGACGCAGCGCCTTGTTCTTCATACTGTCGACGTTCTGATTGAACACCATGTAAGCCAGACGGCCTTCCGGATAAATAATGAAGTCAAAGCGACCGGTGGCCTTGAGCTGCCTGACATCCTGCGGGTCGATCAGCTTAAGATTGATTTCGCCGTTCTGCATCGCCAGCCTGGCGGCGTTGGCATCTCTGGCGAAGCGATACGTCACCGCCTCCAGCTTCGGCTTGCCGTTCCAGTAATCATCAAAGCGGCTCAGCGCATAGTACTGACCGGAGCGGTATTCGCCGAATTTGAACGGGCCGGAACCGACCGGCGCATCGTTTTTGGCGCTCTTCGACAAATCCGCTTCTGTGGCAAAAATATGCTGAGGGATGGGGTAAATCTGCACCAGCGAACCGACAAAAGCGGCGCTGACCTGCGGTAACGTGAATTTCACCGTCAGATCGTCCACCTTGCTGACCGCCACCGGCTGATTGTTATACACAAACATACTGCGGAAAAAGCTATGTTGCTGCTCATCCAGCAGCTTATTGAAAGTGAACACCACATCATCGGCCGTGATCGGCTGCCCATCCTGCCACTTAAGGCCGGGTTTTAGTTTTAGCGTATAGGACAGGTTGTCGGCTGATGGCGTCAGGCTTTGCGCCAACCCCCACTCCACCTTGCCGTCGTTATAACTGTACAGCGGCGAATACAGCGCCTGCATAATAGTCAGTGTGGTTCGGTCGCTGGCATACAGCGGATTCATCACCAGCGGGTCGCCGCTGGTGATGCCGATGATCAGATTGCCGCCCGCGCTGGCTGTCGTCTCCGCCGCGGCCTGGCCGCCGACGCCCAGCGACAGCATGATAGCCGCCGCCCATGCTGAAAATGCCAATTTACGCATTGTGTTTTACTTCCCCTGGAATGATAAAAATCCGAATATTGCACCGGGGGGCAGGCTTACCAAAGCGCGTAAATCGCATAAGGTTAGCGAAAAAAAAGCTAATCAAACCTCGTCATCGCCATCCGATTTACGCCGAATCCGCTAATGCGCGGTTCAGGGGTTATCACCGCCATTGCGCTGGCGGTCGTATCCGCCGGGAAAACCCGCTAGAGTAAGTGGATAAACCGGATATAACGCGGGAAAAAGAATGCGGTTCGATGACTGGTTATGGCGTAAAAAGCTGATTGTCCTACTGATTATAGTGATCGTGATTGAACTGGTACTGCTGCTGGTTCCCTGGGATCGTTTCTAAGCTTCCGAGCGGCATTTAGCCATAGCAAATAAATCGTTCTGAGAATCCGACAGTCGACGTAAGATAGACAAATTATTACCGCCAAGCCCATACGGTTCCTGTCCCCCGTCAGGCGCAAGGCCCACTCCCATAGCAACATACAATCACGAGGGATCTCATGAACAGGCCACATACCCCCTTGCTGGCGCTTGCCCTGTCGCTGCTGTCGCTGACGGTATCCGCCGCCGATGGCTACAAAAACCTGAAATTCGGCGCCTCCGCCGCCGCCATTCGGCAGCAGGCCAACTGTTCACTGCGCGGCCCGGAAATGATTATGGGGCAGACGGTGTATATCTGCCCGGACTTTAGCTTCGCCGACAAAAAAACGCAGGCGATCTTCAGTTTCAACAATGACAAGTTCAACCGTCTGGCTATTTCGATAACGCTGGCCGACGTGCCCAGCGTAGTGGAAGGGCTGAAGAGCAAATACGGCATGACGGCGCCGTTATCCGCCAGCGACGTCAATACCTTCATGAACACGCCTAACTCGCGGGTAACCGCCAGATTCGACAAAAACAACATCACGCTAGTGTTCGACAACGGCATCGACAGCCAGAAGAACATCTACCTGGTATACAACGCCGAAAACAGCGTCAGCGCCGGCCCGACCGCCGCACCGGCGACCAAGGGCATCACCAAGGACGACCTGTAACATCGCACGTCCGGCGCTCGCTGCGTCGGGCGTTTTTCCCGCCAGCGACGCGCCGTTAACGCCTATCCGATGCTATCCGGCACAGTAACGCCTATCCTGCATAGTAAGACCTATCCTGCGTAGTAAGACCTATCCTGCGTAATAACTGCTCCAGACTTTCACCAGTACCGCCGCCGACAGGCTCCAGCACGCCACCGCCAGTGCCAGCGCCGGCGGCAGACGCATCACGCCGGTAAAGTAATAGAGCGAAATCAAGTACACCAGATAAGGGATCACCGCCCAGATGCCAAACAGAATGGTGGCGCGCAGCGCTTCCATGCCGCGCTCCGCCCCCACGATGTAATGCGCTATCAGCGCAAACGTTGGGAACAGCGGCACCAGCCCGGCAATATAATAATTACGGGTTTTGGCCAGCAGGCCGATCAGTACGACTACGATAGCGCCCAGCGCCGCTTTTATCAGTAATGCCATGTTTTATGATGTTCAGTTATCGGTTTGCCATCCGGCGCGTCTGTCACGTCCGCCCTTTCCGTCGTCAATCTCCGACGGAACGCTCTTATATCTAACAGAAACGCCGCTAAAAATCAGAATTGCGCCCTATTTCGTCGCGGCTGTCCGCAGACAAAAATGAAACGCAGGTTTATTTTTCAGAAATTATGATCCCGCTTCGCGTTTTTTCGTACCGGGTTGAGTAGGCTGCCACAGCCTAACGTTCATGAATACAACAACATGACCTCAACCTGAAAGGAGTATGCTGTGAGTCTGACACACTATTCCGGGCTGGCCGCCGCGGTGTCCATGTCACTGATCCTGGCCGCCTGCGCCAGCCAGACGCCGAATCCGGCGCGTTTCCAGCCGGTGTTTCCCGGTACTGCCAGCCGTCCGGTGCTGTCGGCGCAAGAAGCCGGGCGTTTTACCCCGCAACACTATTTCGCCCACGGCGGCGAATACGCCAGACCGGTGGCGGATGGCTGGACGCCAACGCCGATTGACACCTCTCGCATCACTGCCGCCTATGTGGTCGGCCCCCGCGCCGGCGTGGCGGGCGTCACCCATACCAGCATCCAGCAGGCGGTGAACGCGGCGCTACGCCAGCATCCGGGCAAAGAACGTGTGTACATCAAACTGCTGCCGGGCACCTACACCGGCACGGTATACATCCCGGAAGGCGCGCCGCCGTTAACGCTGTTCGGCGCCGGCAATCAACCAGATCAGGTCGTGGTTTCGCTGGCGCTGGATTCAATGATGTCGCCGGCCGATTATCGCGCCCGCGTCAATCCGCACAACCAGTATCAACCGACGGACCCGGCCTGGTATATGTACGACGCCTGCGCCTCAAAGGCGGGCGCGACCATCAACACCACCTGCTCGGCGGTAATGTGGTCGCAGAGCGACGGTTTTCAGTTGAAAAACCTGACGGTGGTCAACGCGCTGCTGGACACAGTTGACAACGGCACCCATCAGGCCGTCGCGCTGCGTACCGACGGCGATCGGGTGCAGTTGGAAAATGTCCGCCTGCTCAGCCGTCAGGACACCTTTTTCGTCAATACCAGCGACCGCAAAAACAGCTACGTCACCGACCATTACAGCCGCGCCTACATCAAGGACAGCTACATCGAAGGGGATGTCGATTACGTGTTCGGCCGCGCCACCGCCGTGTTTGACGGAGTGCGTTTCCATACCGTGTCCAGCCGTGGTTCGAAAGAAGCCTATGTGTTCGCGCCGGACAGTATTCCGTCGGTGAAATACGGCTTTTTGGTGATCAACAGCCAGTTGACCGGGGACAGCGGCTATCGCGGCGCGCTGAAAGCCAAACTGGGCCGCGCCTGGGATCAGGGGGCGAAACAGACCGGTTACTTGCCGGGCAAAACCGCCAACGGCCAGTTGGTGATCCGCGACAGCACCATTGATAGCAGCTACGACCTCGCCAACCCGTGGGGCGCAGCGGCCACCACCGACCGGCCGTTCAAGGGCAATATCAGCCCGCAGCGGGATCTGGACGACATCCATTTCAACCGGCTGTGGGAATACAACACCCAGGTGCTGCTGCACGAGTAATGCCGGTATACCGTCTTGTGACGCTGTTGGCAAACAACCATGTTTTCCTGAGTGCACCCCATTAGTTGGATAATCGTCCAACAACGAGGTGCACTTATATTTATTGGCAAAAATCACACCAGAAATCAGGCTGGCCGCGTACCGGAATATCTTCGCGCTTTCGCCAGTAAAAAGGATCTTGGTAAAGTCTATGGCGTTGGGGAAACGGCTATTGCACGATGGCTCAGATTCTGGCGTCATCTGGCCTATTTTCTCAGAGCAGAAAAAGTATCGGCATCATTATCAACGCGCTGGCTGAACGGCTCCACGCCATCAGGGGGTAAGAATGATGACTATCGCCACCCTGTTGGGAGAAACAGCATGTTAATCAACCAGGAATTTTTCGAAATACAGCTGCATTTCGCAGCTTACGTGGCATCAGCGAAAGGTATACCACTCAGTAACGCCATCATGGATTACACAAATATTTATATCCGGCTGGGATTGGGGCGGGATTTTGATACGGATAATCCGGACTGGATGAAATATGTCAGCGGCTTGCAAACCGATACGATCAGGAATGCAGAACATACCTTAACAGTCTGGCAGTCAAGGCCTGAAATATTGCCCCCGGATATAGTCGCGAATTCAGGTTGTTTCTCATACGCATATGAGCCCGGAAATACAGTCAGAATTCACTTTGAAAATCGTCAGAACGAAAGTGAATCACCGCTGGACGATAGCCAGTACCAAATAAGACACGAAGAGTTGCGTAAACTTTTCCGTCTGGTACGTGATACTCACCCTGAAGCTGAAAATGTCTGTGGGCTGTCATGGTTATACAATATCAATGCTTACAGGCGGTTATTCCCTCCGCAATATATCTCATCATCCAAACCCGTTACTGACCGCTACCGGAATATGCCGCTTTGGGGACAGTTTCTGAATCGCCACGGAAAACTCAGAACTGAACAGGTGGCGTTATTTTATGAAAAACTCAACCACTGCCCCCCAGTGAGTGAGCTTTCATCATGTTTTCCCCTGCTGCCTCTTGCCGTTAAATTCCATATTTCAGCGTTTTACAGGTTCTACGGTATACCGTGTTAAATCCTCATGGTGACTACGCTTTCCTGCCGTTTAGTCAGCCTCGGCCCATTAATACGGTCGGGCCGATACACTCAGTTCGCGACGGGGTGGCAACAGTCCCACTTTCTGACCTCGCCGGGCTCCAGCCCTGTTACCAGAATGCCCTGCGGCAACGGCCCGACGACGTCAATTTGCCGTACTTCTTCGGGCGCCTGGGGCGTGCGACGATAATAGACCTCGGTCTTCCCCTGTTCATTCTGGCCGACCTCATCCGGCAACAGAACCATGCCATTAGGGTCGGAAAAGGTGGTGATTTTCAGCAGCGCGGACATGCCGAACCGCGGCACAGCCTGCCCGGCGCGGCAGCAGTCGAGATCGAAGACAACATCATAGGTGGCGCCCGGCTGCCCTTCGATATAGTTGGCCTGTGGGCTGACCGCCCGTAACCTGCCGGCCAGCAACTGGCCCGGCAGCGCTTCGCTGGTGAGGACCGCCGGCATGCCCGGCCGCAGGTGTTCGATGTCGGCTTCGTCCGCTTTGGTCCGTGCTTCAAAGCGCGTTACGCTCGCCAGAATGAATAGCGCTTCCCCCGCGCTGACCCGCTGCCCTAAGCGGGGAAAGGCGACCTTCTCCTTGTCGCCGTTTTGTATGCGCACCGCATAGCCGTCGCTGGGAGCATACACCTCGCTGCGGGCCTGCTGATCGCGGATTTGCTGTAATTTCTGTTCGGCGTTATTCAGTTCCAGTTCGGCCATCGCCTGATTCTCCTCGTTTCCCGGCACCTGAGCGGCCGTCAGCGCCTGACGCGCCGCCTGCAACTCCAGCCGCCGGCTGGCCACCTGCTGAAGCAGGCTGTCGCGCTCCGAACGTGCGATGATCCCCTGCTGATACAGCGGCTCCGCCGCACTCAACTGGCTGGACGCGTCTCGTTCGCTCATTTCCGCCATGAGTAATGCCCGCCGGGCCGACATGACTTCACTGCTGTTTTCCCAATAGCGTAGATTCCGCAGCGACTGGCGTGCCTTGAGAAACTGCGCCTGCGCATCGCGATACGCGAGTTGCAACGGCGTGGTATCCAGCGTCAGCAAGGCATCGCCTTTATGCACCTGCTGCCCTTCCTGAACGTTCAACTGGCTGATGTCACTCTCAAAAGGGGCGTTTATCAGATACTGCTGCGCCGCCTGCACGTGCGCCAGCAGCGTAATGTGGTTCTCCACCGGCGACGGCGCGACGGCGCGCCAGTTGGTTTCGGCCGCCGCCTCCTTTGCAGGCGGCCGGAATAAAAGCACCGCCGCAACCAGCGTTACCGTCACCCCGCCGAACAAGACCAGCCGCCGCCAGCGAACACCACCGTTCAGAACATTACCGATCATGCTGTTGTATTCCCCAGTGATCAAGGGTGGCGCCCAGCACGCGATCCAGCTCAGCACGTGTGTTGAGATAGGCGATCTGCGCGGACACGCGCGCGTTTTGCGCCGCACGCAGACTGCCCTGATAACTCAGCACCTGAAAGTTTGATGAACGTCCTGCCAGCAGTTTGGCCTGCTCCGCCTGCAGCGTTTTTTCCGACAGCCGCGTCAGGCGGTCGGCAATCAGAAACTGCTGCCAGTTGCTGTTAAGCGCGTTGACCTGCTGCGTGACCGTTTCCTCCAGTTGCTGACGCACGTCCGCCATCTGTAATAGCTGAATTTTCCCCGCCACCCAGGCGCGCTGTTCTTCCTGACGGGCTTGCAGGTCGTTCAACGGGATAGAGACGTTCAGGCCGACATAGCGCTGCCAGCGGCTATCATTCTGAATATCCGCCGCCCGGGTGTTGACCCGCCCGGCCCCGGCGACCAGATCCACCCCCCACAGGCGCTGGTTTTTCGCCTGCATCAGGTAGATTTGCTGTTTATCCGCCGTGAGCTGCTGAATCAGATAGTCAGGTTGATTTTTCATCGCCATCGCTATCGCCTGCGGCGTTTTCAGGGCGATCGGGCGTATTTCGATGCGATCGCTGGCGCTCAGTTGGGTGCGGGTATCGATGCCCAATAAGCCGCACAGCGCCAGACGGCGCTCGGTCAGGGCATTTTCTTGCTGTTCCAGACTTAACTGCTGCGAGGAGATATCGGTATCGCTCTGCAGTCTGTCGAGTGCGGCCTGTCTGCCGCTGGCGATCAACGCCAGCATCACGTCGCGCTGCGCGCCGGCGCGTTGCAGAGATTCTTGCGCCAGCCTCACCCCTTGCTGCGCTTCCAGCAATCCGTAGTAAGCCTGGATAATCCGGGTAATGGTATCGGCGATCTGCTTTTGCTGATTCAGGTGACCAATGCGCTCATCAAGCCGGGCCAGACGCACCGGCGCGGTATTAAATTCGACGCCGGCGCCTTTTAGCAACGGCTGCACGACAGTGATCGTGTTGCCCCGGCTTCGGGTGCTTCCGGACGAGGTCAAGCCGGAATAGTCCTCGTTCCAGTCCGCCTCAAGCTGCGTCCCCAATGGCGTCAGCAGGCTGGTGGACAGGCCGGAATGGCTTTCCTGTCCGGGCAATTGCTCGCCCATATTGCGGCGATACTCACTGTTCAACACCAGATGCGGCCGGAAACCGTCTTCGGCAACCACCAGATCAAACTTATCCATCAGCCGGGTTAGCGCGACGCTTTTTAGCGTGTTGCTGTTGCGTACGCCCAGCGCGACCGCATCGGCCAGCGTGAGCGGCACCGTTTCGCGCGCTAACGGCGATTCGGCCATCGGGACATTCGCCGCCGACAGCCAGGGCGACATCAGTAACGATAAAAAAGCGACGGCATGTGACGATTTAATGTTCACGCAACGCCTCCGCAGGGGATAAACGGGCAGCCGTGAGAGAAGGCTTCAGACCAAAAAATACCGCCAGCATCAACGCACTGCCGATAGCCAGCGGAAACACCCACGGGTCGGCCATCAGCGGCCAGTCGACGTAACGGGTATAACCCCAGGCAAGCAGCGCACCCGCCACGCTGCCCAGCACTGCGCCGGGCAGCGAAAGCAGCGCCGCTTCCAGCAAAAACAAGACGCCGATATCCAGCGAACGAGCGCCGATGGCCTGGCGCAGGCCGATTTCATGCCGCCGCGTCGACACGCTCATCACCATGACATTCATTACGCCAATGCCTCCCATCAGCAGCGCGACGGCGGCCAGCGCAGCCAGCAGGTAGCGGAAGGTCGCATTCTGCTTCGCCATGCTGTCGATAAGCTGCTGTTGAATCTGAATCTGGATCGTCCGCGTCGGCAGCATCTGCTCAAGCCAGGGGCGGATTGCATTGACAACCGGCGTCAGGAGCGCGGTCGACGTCACCTGGATGTACAGCAGGTCCGTACTCGCAAAAGGAGAAATCCGCGTGATCGTCTCTATCGGCACCAGCGCCACATGGTCGATAGTCTGACCGCCAATCGACACCGTCGCCGGTTTCAGGATACCGATAACATCGAAGGCGTAACGGCCGAGCTGAAGCGCGTGCGTCGATGAGGCACCCGCCAGACGAGACGCCAGCTCCGCGCTGACAATGCTATAGGTGCTGCGGCCGTCGTAACGGGAAAACGCCCGCCCCCGCGTCAGCGTCAGCCCCAGCAACGGCATCAGATCAGGCGTAGAGCCGATCACCACCAACGGGATGCCGTCGTCATCATTCTTTTGCGGCAGCCTGATATTCCAGCGAGCCAGCGGGACGACGCGCCGAATGCCGCGATGGACGCGGGCCAGCGCGGAAAAATCCAGATTAACCGGCAGCGGCACTGCCGACTGCGACGAGTTGTCCTCCTTTACGCCGATTTCAACCACGATGATATCGCCGCCCAGATTGTCAAACGCGCTCAACGCCATCTGCTGGGCGCTTTTGCCCAGCAGCAACAGCGCCACCACCAGCGCACTGCCAACGCCGATGCCCAGCATCGCCAGCGACGCGCGCTGATGGAACGCGATCAGATTGCGGCAGGCTTCAAGCCACTGTTGCATAACATTCATGGCGTGTTCACTCCCCGACCAGCGTACCGTCATGCATGCGGCAACGCCGCTGCAGCCGCTGCGCCAATCGTTCGTCATGGGTCACCATGACGATGGTTAACGCCCGCTGGCGGTTGATGTCCAGCAACAGGTTGAGGATTTCCTGCGCGGTTTCAGCATCCAGATTGCCGGTCGGTTCATCAGCCAGCAACACGGCCGGCTCGCCCACCAGCGCCCGGGCCAATGCGACCCGCTGGCGCTGCCCGCCGGACAGGGTTGCCGGGCGTTGCAGACGATACGAATACATGCCCAATTCGCCCAGAACCCCGGCGGCGCGGCGGCGGGCCTGCACAACCGGGACATTCCGATACAATAGCGGCAACGCCACGTTATCCAGCACGTTATGGCTGGTCAGCAAATGAAAATGCTGGAACACAAACCCCAGTTTTTGATTACGCAACCGGGCCCGCAAACTGGCGGAACACTGCCGGATATCCTCGCCATCCAGGTGATAGCTGCCCTGCTGTAGCGGCTCCAGCAGCCCCAGCACATTGAGCAACGTACTTTTGCCGCTGCCGGAGCGGCCGAGAATAGCGCAGGTTTCTCCGTGCCGGATATGTAATGAAAGCGCACGCAAGATCACCGTGTCACCATAACGGTGGTGCAAATTTTCGATCCGAATCACAGGTATCTGTTTCCCGTCCCCACCCCCACGAAAAGCAGTGAGCGACAACTGCCGGGGAATACAGTGAATAAACCATCACGACACATCGTTCGTGGTTATCACGTCAAATTGATAATAAAAATGTTTATCTTTTTTCCTGTGTTCGCTGCCAGCACATTGCTGTACCGTGTCATTTTTCGAACTGTTATAAAAAACGACATGGAGTTTTATCGGCCGGGGAACGGTGGTAGTCGCGGCGATAGTGCCCTCGTAAGTATCGTTTGGAATGTAATACGTTGACTTATTATCGCTAAAATCTTTATTATCCATCCTGGAAATAGCGACGCAATACCCACTTATATTTCCTAAGTGCGTATTTTTAGAAAAAACTTCTTTATTTTCTGCCACGACCGCCCCCGATGACATGAGAAGCAAGGCTATCGCACAATAAAATTTTTCAGCATACTTCATAATTCACCTCTGATGTTGTTAAAGTGATTCTCTAAAGAACCATGACAAAGCACATCATTTTAATTCCTTTTATCAGACATCAGATTTATAAAAATCAATATAAAGTATTACGGGACAGGATTTTGGTCCAACACCATGCAAACCAGGCCCATATAAATATGCAACTTGTTATTCTTAACAGGTTGATAATCCAGCCTATAAATATCCATACAATCACCAGTGTATTTGTACACAGTAAGTCAAGTGATTATAAGTATTAGCAACCTCTGCCATGCCTGAATCATGGTTACCTTAGCCCGTGCCATAGTTATTACTTCAAAAAATAAAAGTTGTAAAAACCGCCAAAAACACAACCAACCGCTACGCAAGCACCCGGTGTCATTTTGATTTTTCGGCATTATCAATGCCTGTTAGTACTGTACAGTACTCGTTATTGCTACCATAGGGCGATCTAACTTCAGGTGTTTTTTCCCTTTCATATAGAAATCCCCCCTACAAGGGTTATTGCCAATCTTGCCATCTTTACTGTCAGGCACATAAAAATCAACATCGACATAAACAGGGTGTTTTCCCATCACGGTCTCACCACTATCATCTTTAATATAAATGCGCGGTAAACTTTCACCGCCCTTGAAATCACCACTGAGATTACCACCGTCTTTACGGTGAACAACAGCACAATAACCACTTTCGTTAATCACATAAGTATTGCCATCATATAGATTTTCGTCTTTAGCCTCAGCCACACCTGAAAAAATGAGAATCGACATCACACACAAAACCCCACCATATACATATTTCATAAGAGCACCCTTCTAAGTATTCTAAGTAAGTTAAGATTAATAAACCCTCACAAAGCGCCATATCCTAGAATCAGAATTTTCACCTGTGAGTTTTAATACACATTTATTACCTGTTACTGACTTAATGATTTCTACTGATATCGCACAGCCATACAACTCTGATAATAAGAGCTTATCCGACCTCACCCATATCGGTATCAGAATACTCCCAACCATTACCCCAGAGAAACTATCACCATAAAACCAAAGAAAATAAACATTTATATACAACGACGGACAACCTGCAACGATTCCGGCAATATTAGGCAAACACTCTTAAATATTACTTATAAAAAAGCCCCGATAAAAATCGGGGCGAAGAAATCACAAGAAGGAATAATAAAAATTAATGTTCATGTTCCAGTGCCTGAACCCCCGCCTGGTTACGGTTTTCAATGGCAATTTTTTTCGGCTTTTCATTTTCCGGAATATCCTGCTTTAACGTGACGGTCAGCAGGCCATTTTCCAGATGCGCGCTTTCTACATTAACATGCTCCGGCAATGAATAACTGATGCTGAAATCAGTGTGGCTAATGCCGCGATAGAGCCAGCCCTCCTGCTCCTGCTGTGCTTCCGGCATCGCTTCCTTGTGTTTCCCACTGATGGTGAGCTGACCGCCATGCGTGCTGATCTCCAGTTCCTCTTCACGCCAGCCGGGCACGCTAACCGTGATGCCGTAGTGCGTATCGTCAAGCCGGCGGATGTCGTAGGATGGCGCCGCAGTGAGCGGCGTATCGCCGGTCAATTGGCTGAACAACCGATCGATGCGGTTGAAGCGGTCAGAGAACAGCGAGTCGGTGATTGCCGGAAATAAAGACATGGGTTTGAATGCCATGGTTAACCTCCTGAATATATCGTTACACACATTCAAAAGTGCAAACCGCAAGGCAACGACAGTGTCTTGCTTTCACCTTTTCATATAGATCCGCGCACGATTTTTTCAAGGCCAATGGCTGAAAAATGTGCGCGCAAGCGGCGAGCGGGCATCCCTGCCCTGCGCTTTCAGGCGCTACGCTTGTGCGGCAACAACCCGTACAGCGCCAGCGCGACGGCAAAGGTCACCGGCGCGGAAAACGACTGCAACACGGCGCTGCCGTGCATCAATGCCACCCCGGCTATCACGCTCAGCAGCCAGGCGCCAAGGCCGGTCGGATTAAACGCGCGCACTGGCGCTGCGGTGGGTTGTGCACGGTGAAAGGCGATATGCGCCAGCGCCACGCCGACCCACGCCACCACAAACACCCCCTGGTAGGCCAGCGCCTGCAAAATATAGGCGAACACATCCGCCAGCATCAGGACATAGACCGCCGCTCCTACCACGCAGGCCCAGACAATCTTGCGATAGCGCAGCCGCAGCAGGCGATCAAAAAACACCTGCATGTTGACGGTAGCCAGATAATAGTTGGCGGTATTGATGCGCGTCTGAGTCACCCACACGAACAACAGTCCCCAGAATCCCAGCAGATTGAGGATATTCACCACCACCGCGGTTTCACTGACGCCATTCTGCTGGGCAAAACTGCTGACCAGATAGATGCCGACCACCCCGTTCAACAGAAACGTGATCAGATAGAACGGCATACCGAAATTGATGCGCGCGTGGTACCGGCTGTCTTCCTGACGGCCAAACCGGGCGTAATCGAAGGTGTACATCATCAAAATCCACACCCCCATGTAGTAAGTGAAGCAGTTCCACCAGCCATAGGCGGGCGGCGATGCCGGGCCGAATGACAACCATTGCGGCTGATAGCCATAATGCTGAATAGACACCGCCACCGTCAGCGCCAGCCCAAGCAGATAAAACGGCAGCAGCACGCCGTTGAACTTGTCCAGCCAGTGCTGCACGCTGCCGAAAATCAGCGGCACGCTGTAGAGCACCACCAGCAGCGCGGCCCAGTGGTAATCCAGCGACGGGAACAGGTGATTGATGGCGAACGCAATCACCGAACCTTCAAACACCGCGTAATAAATGGCGGTGGAGAAAAAGATCAGCGTCGCCAGCGCCGACCCCGCCTGGCCGAACAGCTGGCCGGAAAATGCCGCCACCGACAGGCCGCTGCGAATAGCGAAGCGGCTAATGGCTGCGTTGATCAAACCGTAGCACACGACGGACAGCACCATACCGATAATGGCATTGCGCGCACCGTAATTCAGCGCCAGCGACGCCCCTACCACAATATAGAAAATCGCGCTGCACACCGCCCACCAGGCCATGGTCAGCGATAGTTTTCCCATACGCTCCGTTGCGGACACCGTATCGGCAGGCGATGCCGCCGCTGCCCCCTGAACATCAGATACCTCAGCCATCGCAACCCCTCCACAGACCCGTATTTAATGACATGCCGCCAGCGTCATACGGCATGCCGGCATGCGTTATGGCCGAACCCACCCGCCGCCGCGGCAAAAGCCGCACGGTCGTTCAGGTAGTTCGGTATGCAGACGAGGTCCCGCCGCCGTTGCCGTTCCTGGTGTTGGCGCAGGGAAAAATCGGCGGGACCGTCTGAAATCAGTGCGTTAACGTCAGTTCGTTAATAACAGCGTCAGCCGTTCAAGACGGCGACGATAGTGTTGCCGGGCAGCCAGCGCCTCCTCCAGCGATACAGGCGCAAAACGAACGCCATAGTGGGGTTGTAGTTGCCCGATGATGTCCAGATCGCTGCTTATCACCGTCCCCAGCGTCATGTAACCACCGCCGGACACCGCATCGCGCAACAGAATGATCGGCTCCAGACCACCCGGCACCTGCACCGAGCCGATGGGGTAACAGGCATCGACGATATTGGACGGATCCGAGCCGGCGCCAAACGGCGGCGTACGCGGTTCAAACGCCAGCGGCGCCCCGCCCTTGAGCCGGTAGCCGATGCGGTCGGCTTCGGTGCCGACCCGCCAGTCATCGGCAAAAAACTGTTCTACCGCCGCCGGGGTCAGGCGGTGAATGTATAACCCGGTCACCATACGCAGCGTCACGCGCTTGTCGAGCGGCTGGAGACAGTCGGCCGGCACGGTCACATCCGGCGCCGTTTTACGGTACGGCGTCCCTACCGGCAGCACATCATTGGCGGCCAGTCGACGCCCCTGATAACCGCCCAGCGCGCCGAGCGCATAGGTCGAACGGCTGTCCAGCACCTCCGGCACCGCGATGCCGCCCGCCACCGCCAGATAGGCGCGGCACCCGGCCGTCGTCGGCGCAAACCGCAGTACCTGACCGGCACGCACCGCAAACGAGGTATCCATCGGCATCGCCATACCGTCCAGCAGCGGCGGCATCCGCGCCCCGCACACCGCCACCAGCGCATCGCCCTCAAACTGCAGTTCCGGCCCCAGCAACGTCATTTCCAGCACAGCCGCCTGCGCCGGATTGCCCACCAGCAAATTCGCCAGCCGCAACGAATACTGATCCAGCCCGCCGGACGGCGGAATACCGAGGTGGTAATAGCCTTCGCGACCGCCATCTTGTATTGAGGTCGCCAGCCCCGGCCGGATGACATTGATCCGTACATTCGATATCTGCACACTTGATATCTGCGCGCTACTACCCTGCATACAGTACCCCCTGAAGATAGTGTTGATAGCCGGCCGGGTCAGCGAGGAACTTATCCAGTTCAAACGTTACCGGGCGAATGCGCAGGCTGAAGCGACCGGCTTCAACCGCCTGTACGTCCTGTTCATACCGTGCCAGATCGATCGGTTTGAACTGCACGATGTCGCCCGCGCGGAAAAACACCATCGACGATTGCAGATAGTCCAGGCGCTGTTCCGGGTCGTAAATCGGCGCCGGAGTGACGCCAAACAGCTGGTAGCCGCCCGCCCCCCGCACCGAGTAGATACAGCCGAAACAGCCGCCGTGCCCCAGCGACAGTTTGGGGGTATCGGTACGCGGTCGCAGGTATTTCGGCACCTGAAGCTGCTGCGCCTGCTCCACCATCTGAAACATGAACGGCAATCCCGCCACGAATCCCACCATCGACACGAACCACGGCGTGCCGCTGTGCGCCGCAATAAACGCCGCCACATCCTGATAGCCGTTGATGCGCGCGGCATATTCCAGATCGGTAGCCGCCGGATCCTGATGGCGATCGCGAAACCGCATCAGGGTTTCGTGGGTCCAGGGGTCGTTGTACAGCACCGGAATTTCGATGATGCGCGTGTCGAGCACCGTCATCGTCTGCGCCTGCTGTTCAGTGCTCTGCACCCTCTCCAGCAGCGCCTGCAGCGCGATGACATCCGGATTGAAACGCACCTGAAAGGACGCATTAGCCAGGCAAATATCCAGCACCCCGGGCAGCGCCTGCTGCTCCAGCGCGCGGGTCATCGCCAGTCCGCGGAAAAACGCGCCCAGCGACATTGCTTGGTCAATCTCGGCAAACAGGTGCTCATCGCCGCCGAAGGTGTAGCGTATTGCAGGAAACGTCATCTCAGGCCTCCTTCGACAGCGACAGTGATTCGGCTTCTCGCGCTTGCAGCCAGCTTTCCAACGAGGTGGTATCAAAGTGCCCGGCGCGCAGACGGGTATCCGTCAGTAGCCATTGATGCAATGACTGCGTGGTGGTGATGCCGCCGATCCGCAACTGATTCAGCGCCTGCTCGGCACGGGCCAGCGTCTGCTGGCGCGTCGGTCCGGATACCACCAGCTTGGCCAGCAGAGAGTCGTAATACGGCGGGACGCGGTAACCGCTAAACAGATGGCTGTCGATGCGAATGCCGGGGCCTTGCGGCCAGGTCAGCGAGCCCACCACGCCGGGACAGGGGAAGAAATTACGCGCCGGATCTTCAGCGTTGATGCGCATTTCACAGGCATGACCATGCAGCTCGATCGTCTCCTGACGCAGACTGAGCGGTTCGCCGCCGGCGATACGCAACATCCACTGCACCAAATCGACACCGGTAACCCGCTCCGTTACCGGGTGTTCAACCTGAATGCGGGTGTTCATTTCGATGAAATAGAACTGTTCCCGCTCGGTATCGAACAGATATTCCAGCGTACCGGCGCTGCGGTAGCGTAACTGTTGCGCCAGTTGCAGGGCGCTGCCACACAACGCCTCGCGCTGCGTCGGCGTCAGCGCCGGCGACGGCGCTTCTTCAAACACTTTCTGGCGACGACGTTGCAACGAACATTCGCGCTCATACAGATGCACCGCCCGCTCGCCGTCGCCCAGAATTTGTACTTCGATATGACGAGCATGGCGAATAAACAACTCCAGGTAGACATCGCCGCATCCGAACGCGGCTCTCGCTTCGCTCTGGGCAATCGGAAACTCGCGTTTCAGGTCATCCTCATGATTGACGACCCGGATACCGCGCCCGCCGCCGCCGGCCGCCGCCTTGATGAGCAACGGATAGCCGATCTCTGTGGCGGCCTGTAACGCCGCCTCCAGCGACGACAACACCCCCGAACCGGGCACAACCGGCACCCCCGCCGCCTGCGCGGTGTGCCGCGCCACGGCCTTGTCGCCCATCATGCGAATGGTTTCCGCCGTCGGGCCGACAAACACCAGCCCGGCCTGCTCCACCGTGTCGGCGAAGGCGGCATTCTCAGACAGAAAACCGTATCCCGGATGTATCGCATCCGCCCCGCTGTCGCTGGCCGCCTGCAACAACGCGGCCTGATTCAGGTAACTCTGGTCGGCGCGCGCCGGCCCCAGCAGCACCTTTTCATCCGCCAGACGCACGGGCAGCGAATCGACATCGGCCTCGCTACAGGCGGCCACCGTGGCAATCCCCAGACTGCGGGCGGCATGAATAATGCGAACGGCAATTTCCCCCCGGTTGGCGATAAGCAATTTTTTGATCGGCTGACGCATTATGCAGCCCTCCTGATGACGTAATGTAATAATGAAGATATAGGGTAGGTTTTACCGTTATTCATCGATTTTTATGATGGCTATTACCTGCCCCGGCTCCAGCGCATCACCGCTATTCACACAGAAAGACACCAATTCGCCAGCCTGCTCCGCATAAATTTCACTGAACTGTTTCATCACCTCGACCAGGCCAATAACGCTATTCGCGGTAACCGGGGTATTTTCTTCAATAAACGCGGGAGCATCCGGTGCGGGCTGACGATAAAAAATACCCGGTAAAGGAGAACAAACCTCATATGTTTTCATTAGCCTCAATCCTTATAATTATTTATCAATTACCGATTATTAAAACTATTCTGCAATGGCGAACGCACGCGAATATTGGCATTATTCAATGCGTCCCGGGTCGCTTTAATTAATGTCAGCGCGCCGGGCGTATCGCTATGAATACAAATCGAATCAAACTCGACGTGAATGTCTTCGCCGTCAACCGTCGTCACTTTGCCTTCCACACAGGCGCGCACCACTTTCGCCGCCACCCGCGCCGGGTCCAGCTCGCCAACCCGGCGGGTAAATACGATAGAGCCGCTGGCGTCGTATTCCCTGTCGCCATAAAACTCACAAATAACAGGGTGTTGCAGTTTTCTTGCTTCCTGCCAGACCCATGACCCGTGCAGACAAAACAGCCGTAATTCAGGGTCCAACCGATGCAGCGTTTCCACAAACAGCTGCGCGGACGGCTGATCGCGCGCCAGATGCATATACAGCGCCCCGTGCGGTTTAACGTGCTGCAACGGTAATTGATACAGCCGGGTAAATTCACGCAATGCCCCGAGCTGATATAGAATGTCATTCACCACTTCCTGCGGCTGACTGTGAATATGCCGCCGGCCAAAACCGACTAAATCGCGAAATCCGGGATGCGCGCCGACCGCGACGCCATAATCGCTGGCCCACTCAATGGTCTGCCGCATGGTCGAAGGATCGCCGGCGTGAAATCCGGCGGCAATATTGGCAGAACTTATATAAGACATAATCTGCCGGTCAACGTCATCGCCTATTTTCCATGGACCAAAGTTTTCGCCCATATCGGAATTCAGATCGATTTCATATTTCATAATTATTTCTTATTTGTGATGGTTTTGTTTAAAAATAATATAGAACCACTATTTTCTATTCGGAAAGACGTATTTTCAGAATGCTCGCTATCTGAAAAACAGAACGCTTACCGACAAGGGGCATGCCATGCTCACATTGCGTCAAATCCGCTACTTCATCGCCACCGCGGAGATGGGCCAGATATCCCAGGCGGCGATTCACCTCAATATCTCGCAGTCGGCGGTCACCACCGCGATTCAGGAGTTGGAAAATCTGCTGGGAAAACCGTTGTTCCTGCGCTCGGTGCACGGCATGACGCTGACCGAAAACGGCAGTTACTTCCTTAACCACGCCTACGCCGTGCTGCGCAGCGTGGATGACGCCATGCATATTCCGCTGACCGACAATCGCATCGCCGGTTCGCTTAACATGGCCGCCAGCTATACGGTGATGGGGTATTTTCTGCCGTTTCATCTACAGCGACTGTCATACGGCTTTCCCCACGTCACTATCCATCTCAACGAACGCGAGCGGCAGGATATCGAAACGGGGTTGCTGGATCGTTCTCTGGATTTATCGCTGGTGCTGACCGCCAACATTACCCATCCGGAAATCACCGCCGAGCCCCTGTTTAATTCGGAGCGGCGGCTATGGCTGCCCAGCCGTCATCCGCTGTGCGACAAACCGGAGGTAAGTCTGGCGGATGTCGCCGACGAGCCCTTTATCATGTTGACGGTGGATGAAGCGGATCACAGCGCCATGCGCTATTGGGAATTGAGCGGGCATCGCCCGAAGGTGATGCTGCGCACCAGTTCCGTGGAGGCGGTGCGCAGCATGGTGGCGAACGGACTGGGAGTGGCGATCCTGTCCGATCTGGTGTACCGCCCCTGGTCGCTTGAGGGGCGGCGTATCGAAACCCGATCGCTGAAAGACCGGGTGCATCCGATGAGCGTCGGGCTAGCCTGGTCTCGCGACGCCGAATTTACCCCGGCGATGCAGGCGGTTCGGGAATACTTCCGCAACCTGTTCCTGACGCCGCAGTTGGCGTTTTCACGCCGTTAGGCCGACGCTGGAACCTGATGGCGCGGCGCGAAACGCAGCGCCATCAGGATCAGCACCACGACCCCCGCCGCCATGATAAGCCAGGCCTGCTCCAGAGCGCTGGTGTACTGCCGGATGAAACCCGCCAGCAGCGGCATCAGGCTGGCGATCAGATAACCGCCGCCTTGCACAAACCCCATCAGCGCCCCCGCCTGACGCGGGTCGTCCACCTGATCCAGCGCGATAATCAGCGACAGCGGAAACAGCGCGCCAATCCCCAACCCCAGCGCAATCATGATCGGCAACACCAGCGTCTGCGGCGCCAGTATCAGGCCGGCCATTCCCAGCAGCAGCAATACCAATACCGGCAGCAGCAGATAACGCCGGTCCGGGAAGCGGTTGATCAGCAACGAAACCAGCAGCCCGGCCACCACTTCGGTCAGCGTCAGCCCGCCCAGCAATAACCCACTACGGGCGGGGCTCCAGCCAAGCTGGGTGTAATACGGCGGCAGCCAGGCCAGCACCAGGGTATACGCGGCGGTGCCGATGCCGAAAAAGATCATCAGCGCCCAGGCCCGGTTCTGCGACGACGCGGGCGCTGAACCCGAACGCGACGCGGTATCCGGCATCGGACTCAGCGACACCGTAATCAACCAGGCCAGCGTCGCCAGCGTCGCCAACCCGCCCCATATCGCCAGCGCGCCGTCCCAGTCAATGATGTCCGCCAGCGGCGAAATGCTGGCCGCCGCCAGCGCTGCGCCGCCCATGATGGCGGTCGTGTACAACCCCATAAGCCGGCTGCTTTGCCGACTGAAACTGCGCCGCAAAAACGACGGCATCAACGCCTGAATCAACGCGATGCCGATACCGGCCAGCGCAGCGGTCAGCAACAACCCGGCGGTGCTGGTCAGCCAGCAACGCAGCAGGCAGGCGACCGCAATCCCGACAATGCCGATGCCGATGCCGCGGTATTCTCCCAGTCTGGCCTGTAACCAACCGCCATACAGGGCGCAGATACCCATCGCGAATACCGGCAACGTAGTCAGCAGGCCAGCCTGCGTATCCCCCATGCCGGTCGCCGCCTGAATCCGCGACAGCAACGGCCCGACGCCTGCCAGCACCGGCCGGAGATTCAGCCCCAGCAACATGACGGTAATGACGACAAAAAACAGTGATCCTGCACGAATTGCGTGTGACATAACGCTCCTTATGACCCCTTGATGCTTGAACGACGACGTATATTTTCCGTAGAATATCTTCACAAAAAGAATCTTAACGTCAAGATAAATTACACTTATGACAGATCGTGCAGATAACGCTTATGAACAATGGCGGCGAGAAAGGCCGGATATTGACCCGTTCCCGATGCAGGTGCTGGGGCGGCTATTCGAAGCCACCCAGCGGCTCGAACGGGATCATCTCAACCCGCTGTTTGCCCGTTTCGGTCTGCGTCCCGGTGAATTTGACGTGCTGGCGACGTTGCGGCGCAGCGGCGCGCCCTATGCGCTGACGCCCACGCAGTTGTACGAAGCGCTGATGATGTCGTCAGGCGGCATGACCAACCGTATCGACAGGCTGGAACAAGCGCAGTGGGTGGCGCGTCAAAGCAACCCGCAGGATCGGCGCGGAACGCTGGTGACGCTAACGGAACAAGGGCGGGAACTGATGGATACGCTGGTGGCGCTGCATACTGACAATGAGCGGCAGGCGCTGGCGTCATTGAATGAAGACGAACAGCAACAGCTCAACCTGCTGCTCAAAAAATTGCTGGCGGGCTTGCCGCAGCCATAAAAAAATCCGCCCTGTCGGGCGGATTTTTCAGCACACATCGTTTCACGCAGTGCGTGCAACGCATGGCGCGATTAGAAACGGTAGCCTACGCCTACGTTCCAGCTGCCTACGTCAACGCTGCGAACACGGCTCTGCTCGTAACCAACATCAAAGGCTACGTTCTGAACCGGGTTGAACTGCAGACCGGCGCCGTATACAAAGCCCGCATCGCTGGAGCTGTTGTTGGAAGAACCGTCGGTGTTGTTGGCGGTGAATTTAGCCGCGCTCACGCCAACCAGGCCGTAGATGCTCGCCCAGTCGTTGAAACGGAAGGACGGACCTGCGCTGAAGCCGTAGTACTGCGCTTTGTTGTAAGTACCGGCAACAGTCTGGCTGTCTTGCAGGTAGGTGAAAGACCCTACTACGCCCAGCTGGCTGTTATCGAATTCGTAACGGTATTTCAGGTTGAAACCCGGCAGTTTGTTCTGCACGCCCTGAGCGTCGCCCTGAGCATAACCAAGAGATACAGTGCTTTCGCCAGCCACTGCAGTACCTGCGCTTACGGCCAGAACACAAGCCAGAGCGGAAAGACACGCGATTTTTTTCATAATATGCCTCGAATTATCTTACGAAAGAAGATTTAAGCGAGGCAAATATAACAAAAAATTAGGGCACATGCCGCCTGGTTATTATTTTTCAATTAGGTCAAACATGTAACAATTCATTTCATTTTCAATTTACACCATTGATTTAAAACAATAAATAAAGTTCAAGGTGGTATGAAAAAATAAATGATCCGCCCCGCTTCGATACGGAGTTTTCTTAATTTTTTGATTAATTTTCAAACTGAATTTATATCAAAAAAAAGATTTTCAAATGGAGAGTAAATTAAGGTCAATAAGAGTAAACTAACCTGGAATAATTTGTTCATTTATTGCCTGCTTTTTTCTGGTTGCACATCGAATTTTAAGGCCCCGCAATGACCTTGATTTCCACATTAAAAAACTCTGTATTACTGCCGGTATTACTGATCATCATCGCCATGCTGTCTATCCAGACCGGCGCGGCGATGGCCAAGATGGTCTTCCCGCTGATCGGCGCGTCCGGCATGACGGCGCTGCGTCTGGCGATAGGCGCGCTGATCCTGCTGGTGGTGTTCAAGCCCTGGCGGCTGCATTTCGGTTCGGATCGGTTGCCGTTGCTGGTCTACGGCATCACGCTGGGCGGCATGAACTATCTGTTTTATCTGGCGCTGCGCACCGTACCGTTGGGGATCGTGGTGGCACTGGAGTTCACCGGGCCGCTGGCGGTGGCGATTATGGCTTCTCGCCGTCTGCTGGACTTCATGTGGGTATTGCTGGCCGCCGCCGGGCTGTGGCTACTGCTGCCGCTCGGGCAGCATATTGACAATGTGGATCTGACCGGCGCCGCCTTCGCCGTTGGCGCCGGCGCCTGTTGGGCGGGTTATATTCTGTTTGGTCAGAAGGCGGGCGCCAGCCACGGCGCCGGTACCGTGGCGATGGGGTCGCTGATCGCCGCGCTGGTGTATTGCCCGATAGGTCTGCTGTTTTCCGATACCAACAGCCTGTTTTCCCTCAGTATTCTGCCAATCGGCATTGCGGTGGCGGTGCTCTCCACCGCCTTGCCGTATACGCTGGAGATGCTGGCGCTGACCCGGTTGCCGACGCGCACCTTCAGCACCCTGATGAGCCTGGAGCCCGCCGTGGCGGCCATATCCGGCATTATCTTTCTGAACGAGCATCTGTCACTCACCCAGTGGCTGGCGCTGGCGTTTATCATTATCGCCTCGCTGGGCACCACGCTCAGCGCGAAAAAGAACGCTGCATCGGCGTCGTCCTGAGCTCCACCTTGTCCTGAATAAATAAACGGCGTCATCACCGTTCCGCCTGAAAATAACCGTTTTCCCGGCCAGTCCGGCCGGGAAATATCATTTCATGTGACTATCCCGCCGACTGACTTAATTTTCATCAGACACATTCTGAAAAGAATTGCATATTAAAATAGCACTAAAGGTGAAATGCCAGCGATTTTCTTCCGTCAAAAATCAACGCAACCTGTTGTAATTTATATCAATATCCAACCCATCCTTTTCGACTATTTTACCAGCTGATTCGAATGATAAATAACGTGCCGGCAAGGCGATGCCCTTAGATGTCTGAGTCTATTCCTGTAATAGACCGAACTGAGCATCTTCCACTCATGTCGGCTGCTATAATTCGTTTCGTTGATAGCCGGAATCATTATCAGTAATAACGGAAATAAAGAGGATAATACTATGCGTACAGCTAAACTGGTAAAAACAGCTTCCGCTGATCTTATTTTCACCCGTAACGATCTGGACGATAACGTTAAAGCCTCGACCATCGCCCTGCTCAATCAGCTGGTCGTGGACTTTACCGATCTGTCGCTGATCACCAAGCAGGCGCACTGGAACATGCGCGGGGCGAACTTCATCGCCGTACACGAGATGCTGGATACCTTCCGCACCTCGCTGATTACCCACCTGGACACCTTCGCCGAGCGCGTGGTGCAGTTGGGCGGCGTGGCGACCGGCACCACTCAGGTCGTCCACGAGAAAACCGCGCTGAAGAGCTACCCGCTCAATATCCACAGCGTGCAGGACCACCTGAAAGCCCTGGCGGATCGTTACGCCGTCGTGGCGAACACCGTCCGCAAAGCCATCAGTCAGGCGCAGGACGAAGATACCGCGGACATGCTCACCGCCGCTTCCCGCGATCTGGATCAGTACCTGTGGTTCATCGAAGCCAACATCGAATAATTCATCAATGATGACCGGCGGCCCAGCCGCCGGATTTACCCGCCCATTTCCACCGGTTCATCCCTCTCTTGCTGTTTTATCCGTGCCGTTTCCCACGCATTTCTGCCTGTTAGGCAACCTGAAATAATATGCATTTTTTTTGCATCACTACGCAAATCGTTCGAATGCACGGCGCAAAACGTACAAAAAGTTAGCGCTTGTTAGCAATATTGTCCCCGGAACGTAATCAACGGTTGTGTCCCCTGCACAATTCAGTTATTCATAGCAGCGCATTCCATAGGCGTTTCTGATGGATGCCCATAATAATTAGCGGGTCTACCCGTCCTGTTTTGGCAACGACTCCCCCTGTTTTCTCCACCGCCCCCTGAATGGCAGTACGGCGGGTGACCAGACCGATGCCGGGCCATCGGCCCCATGCCTGCATGCCGGGGCTGACGCAGCAAATCCGTAAGGTGCGGTAAGACAGCGGAATATATAACCAACGAGAGGAAGGACGTTTTGATGAAATCGTTATTTAAAGCTTCACTGGCCGCACTTGCGCTGGCCTTTAGCCTGTCCGGTCAGGCGGCGGAGAAACCACTGCTCGTGGCGACCGACACCGCGTTCGTGCCGTTTGAATTCAAGCAAGGCGACAAGTACGTCGGTTTTGACGTCGACCTGTGGGATGCCATCGCCAAGCAACTGAATCTGAATTACACCCTGAAGCCGATGGATTTCAGCGGCATCATCCCGGCGCTGCAGACCCGCAACGTGGACCTGGCGCTGGCCGGCATCACTATTACTGAAGAGCGTAAACGCGCAATCGATTTCTCGGACGGTTACTACAACAGCGGCCTGCTGGTGATGGTGCGCGCCGACAATCAGGACATCAAAGGCGAGCAGGATCTGGCCGGCAAAGTGGTGGCGGTGAAGAGCGGCACCGGTTCGGTCGATTACGCTAAAGCCAACATCAAAACCAAGGAACTGCGCCAGTTCCCGAATATCGACAACGCCTATCTGGAACTGGGCACCAACCGTGCCGACGCGGTGCTGCATGACACGCCGAACATCCTGTACTTCATCAAAACCGCCGGCAACGGCAAGTTCAAAACCGTAGGCGAGTCGATCAAGGCACAGCAGTACGGCGTCGCCTTCCCGAAAGGCAGCGACGAGCTGCGTAACAAGGTAAACGGCGCGCTGAAAACCCTGCGCGACAACGGCACCTACGCCACCATCTACAAAAAATGGTTCGGTACCGACCCGAAATAACGGGTGGGACACCTGACAGGTTGAATAGCTTTTGCGGTGCCGCCGGCAAAACCGGGCGGCACCTGGCTATTATGGCGTTATCATTGCTGGAGAATGTTCATGCAGTTTGACTGGAGTGTCATTTGGCCGTCTATCCCTCAGTTGCTGGAAGGGGCCCAAATGACTCTGCTGATTTCCGTGCTGGGTCTATTGGGCGGCCTGGTTATTGGCGTCGTTGCGGGATTTGCCCGCGTCTATGGCGGGTGGCTATCCAATCGCATCGCGTTGGTCTTTATCGAAGTGATCCGTGGCACCCCCATGGTCATACAGATAATGTACATCTACTTCGCCCTCCCCATGGTATTGACATCGGTTCGTATCGACCCTGTTACCGCAGCCGTAATCACTATCATGATTAACTCGGGCGCCTACATCGCCGAAATTACGCGCGGTGCGGTGCTGTCTATCCATAAAGGCTTTACCGAAGCCGGCCTGGCGCTGGGGTTATCGCACCGCGCCACGTTGCGCCATGTGATTACGCCGCTGGCATTGCGCCGTATGTTGCCCCCGCTGGGTAACCAGTGGATCATCAGTATTAAAGACACCTCATTGTGTATCGTGATTGGTGTCTCTGAGTTAACGCGTCAGGCGCAGGAAATCATTGCGGGTAATTTCCGCGCGTTGGAAATACTGACTGCCACGGCGATTATCTACCTGGTAATTACACTGGTTCTTACCATTGGAATGCGCTGGCTGGAAAGAAGACTGAAGATTATATGATTGAATTCAAAAACGTATCGAAACACTACGGTCAGACTCAGGTACTGCACGACATCAACCTGAACATCAATCAGGGTGAAGTGGTGGTGATTATCGGGCCGTCCGGCTCCGGGAAATCCACCCTGCTGCGCTGCATCAACAAGCTGGAAGAGATCAGCAGCGGCGAGCTGGTGGTGGACGGTCTGACCGTCAACGACCCGAAAGTGGACGAGCGCCTGATTCGTCAGGAAGCCGGCATGGTATTCCAGCAGTTCTACCTGTTCCCGCACCTGACCGCGCTGGAAAACGTCGCCTTCGGCCCGATTCGGGTACGCGGCGCCAGCAAGGCCGACGCGGAGAAACTGGCCCGCGAGCTGTTGGGCAAAGTGGGTCTGGCGGAACGCGCGCATCACTACCCGTCCGAACTGTCCGGCGGGCAGCAGCAGCGTGTGGCGATCGCCCGTGCGCTGGCGGTCAAACCTAAGCTGATGCTGTTTGACGAGCCAACTTCGGCGCTGGACCCGGAGCTGCGCCACGAAGTGCTGAACGTGATGAAAGATCTGGCCGAAGAAGGCATGACCATGGTCATCGTGACCCACGAGGTGGGTTTTGCCCAGAAAGTGGCCTCCCGCCTGATCTTCATCGACAAAGGCCGTATTGCCGAAGACGGCCATCCGGATGCGTTGATTTCGAATCCGCCCAGCGATCGTCTGCGCGAGTTTCTGCAACACGTTTCCTGATAGCGCAATCAGGCCGCCGCTGGCGGCCTGATTGGCAACATGTATCAATACCAATACCGCGCGCTATACCGATATATACCGATACCCCTGCGCGTCAGGGGCTGGATATTCAGGTTAACCGCACCCCGGATTTAACGCCGCCGCTCAGGCTGTTTCCATCGCCTGACACACCATCGCGCTGTCCACATACTGCTCCATGCGGATAATCTGCCCTGCGCGCAGTTGATAAAGATGGGCGAACGTCGCCGTCATCGCCTTGCCCGTCGCACGGTACGTTCCTGAATAGACGCCAAAGGCCGCCACCCGATCGCCATCCGCCAGATAGGTGTGGACCTGCGCCCGATACCCTTCCCATTCGGTCGCCAGCCGATAAAACACGCCATCGACAATCTGCCGCGGACCGACATAAGTACCGGCATAAGGGAAGCCCGCCGCCTCAATCCAGACCGCGTCCGGCGCCAGTACCGATAACAACTGCTTGCCATTCTCTTCGGATGTGCCTTCATAGGTGGCACGGATAATATCCAAATTGGTCTGCATCTCACGTTTCCTCGTTCATGTATCGCCGCCGCAAAGGCGCGGACGCTACTGGCGGTATGGCTATACCATCACGCCGACAGCAACTGTTTGATAAACGCCTGCGGATCGGAATAAACGGCGTCACTGCGGACGAGTTGGTGCCGCCCGTCTTCCTCAATGATAAACGTCGGCACACCATGAACCCCCAACGCCGACATCACCCCCCGCGTTTGCCTGATGCGCGCCTGAGTGGCTGCCAGCAAAGCCGCGTCGGGTTGCGACAACCGCGCCGCCGCCAGCGTCATTCCCGCCTCACTCAGCAACACCGCCAGACTTTCGCGGCGCGTTACATCCCGGGCGTCTACATAACGCGCCTGCTGAATCGCCTTGAGCGCCGCGACTTCCCGCGACGGCTCGGTCAACGCAACCGCGGTCAGCGCCAGCGTCGCCGCGCCGCTGTCAAACGCCTGCTGACGGTCGCCCAGCACCTGCTGGCGATAACGCTCGGAAAAAGGCTGACCGGTTAATCGGGCGATACGCTGGTCATTACTCCAGGCATAAGCGGCAAACTCATCATTCATCGGCCGCGCACCCTCATCGGCGAACAGCCCGCTCGGCGACAGTTCCAAACGAAACGCCGGGTGATCGGCCAGCGCGGCGACGGTTGGGGAGGCGCCGTAACACCATCCGCACAGGGGATCAAAAACATAATGCAGGATTTTACTCATCACCGACTCCATTGTTTTGCAGAATGTCGCTTATGATAAGCAAAACCCATTGGCGTAAAAATACCGACAAACCTCATAGAGCGTATGCTAAAAGCAAACAATCGCAGCGATACCGGACCGGGTGATGTTCCCCACCTGCGGCGCATGGCCTATTTCGCCGCCGTCGTCGAAACCGGTTCATTCACCGCGGCCGCTGAACGGCTTGGCATCACCAAGGCCGTCGTCAGCCAGCAGATCGCCCGTCTTGAACGCGAGTTCAATACCGCCCTGCTGATTCGAACCACGCGCCATGTACAACCCACCGAGGCAGGATACCGCTTCTACCAACGCTGTGCGCTGATTCTGCATGAAGCGGGGGATGCCTTTGCCGAGCTGGCCGAAGCCGCGTCAGAGCCGTCCGGGTTGTTACGGTTGACCGCGCCGCTTGATTACGGCATCAGCGTGGTTGTCCCGGCGCTGGCGGATTTCACTCGCCAGTACCCGCGCTGCAAGGTGGACATGAAGCTGAGCGATCAACCGCTGGATTTGTTATCGGACAATATCGAACTGGCTATCCGGGTGGGATGGCTGACCGAACTTCATGTGCAGGCCCGGCAAATAGGCACCTTCCGGCAATGGCTAGTGGCGCCGGCGGCGTGGCGGGAACGCATCGCCCACCTGACATCGCCTGCGGCCATCACCGCACTGCCGTTTATCGCTAATACCGCCTTGCGCGACCCATTACACTGGGTCTTCTCCCGCCCCGGTGCCGACAGTTGCCCGGTCACAGTCAAGGCCGATCTGTTTTTTAGCGCCACCTTCGCCGTGCGTGAAGCCGTACGACAAGGCGCCGGGCTGTCCGTATTGCCGGATTTCGCAGTGGCGGAGGATCTGGCGCGTGGTCATGTGATACAGGTGTTGCCCGACTGGCAGTTGCCCGGCGGGGGCATCCATGCGGTCTTCCCCGCTTCGCGTTTTCGCCCGGCCAAGGTACGCGCCTTTGTCGATTTGCTGGCCGAGCGGGAAAAAACATCGTCAACCGCCATCACCCCGTCTCTGCCTGCCGGCGACGGCTGACCACGGCTCCGGCGTGGGCTGCCGCCGGAAAATTCTGATAACGCCAATGATGAGTTTGGCATTTTCCGCCAATTACTATACGCTGCCCGGGCGCATGGTCTGGCGTTTATCAATATCACTTAAAATCAATAAGTTATAAATTCACCAGGATACACTTATGGAAACTCTCCGTCATCGCCTGCCCCGACGTCGATTCAGCGCCCTGCTTGGCGGATTGCTGTTCGGCGCATACGGGTTCGCCGGCAAAGCTGCCGCCGTCGACACGCAACGCTGTGCCGGATCCGTCGCGGCGGCCGAGCATGCGGCGTTCGATAAGGGCGATCAGGATCTGTCCTATCCAAAGATCAACGGCCTGTATCAGCGACCGGCGGCGACCGGCGTCACGCTGGTCGGCAACAACGATGGCGAGGCGAATAAATACGTCGAACCCATTAAAGGCTCAAAGGAAGGGAAGTACCTGCTATTGCACGCTGGCGAACATCTGACCCTGACCGGTCAGGGATACTTTCTGATGCACTGGGAACTGAACTATTTCAACCGCGGCGGCACCCTGCTGGCGGAAAATGCGCCGCTGGTGACGACGACGCAGGGCTTTATCAAAAAGGTCGCGCTGACCGATCGCTACGCGCCGGATTATCCCCTTGACGGCGCGCCCGGCCGCTCCGCCGTGTGGAACGCCGGTATCCAGACCAGCACCGGCAACCCGATGGTTCCCTTTACCGTCGGGGCTCCGGCCGGTAACGGCGAAATCATGCCCAGCCTGTGGCTCAACGAAATTTTCTATCTGGACGGCACCGCCACCCTCACCCAGCGCGAAGGCCCGGTGGATTACGACGTCAGCATTACGCCGCTGACGCTCGCCGACGTGAACAACCGGCTGGCCGCGACGCGCCATCGCGTCAGCGCCAAAATCCTGCGCACAGGGATATCGCTGGATCCCTACATCGGTGAAGATAAGCCGCCGGCCTCGCCGGACAGCCTGACCGCCGGCGCGATCTCCAGTTCGGTGGTTCAACTGGACTGGAACGACTGTTCGGATAACGAGCGCGGCTTTATCGTCGAATATTCCTATGCGGGTACCTTTGGCGACGGCGCTTACGACACCACGCCCCGTGCCTATGAGGCGGGCGGCGCCTACACCAGCGCCGAATCGCTGGGGCCGGACGCCACCTCGGTGGACGTGGGCACGCTGGCTCCCAACACCACCTACGCTTTCCGGGTGAAAGCCTACAATCAGGCTGGCGATTCCGTTTATTCCAACGTGGTCAGCGTGACGACGCCGCCGGCGTCTCCACTCAGCGAGGCATGGAAACGGCAGGACATCGGTAAAACCGATACACCCGGCACCGCCACCGAAGATCAGGATGTGATTGCGCTGGAAGCGCACACCGGCGATATGTGGGGCGCCGCCGACGCCTTCAACTTCGTCTATCAAACCCTGAAAGGCGACGGCAGCATTACGGCGCGGCTGATCGATCTGCGCTATAGCGATCCTTACGCCAAAGCCGGCCTGATGATACGCAACACCCTTTCCGACAGCAGCGCCTATATGCTGACGGGGTATACCGCCTCGTCCGGCGCGATGTCGCAATGGCGTAGTAAAGACGGTACCGCTACCGGCAGCAGAGGCGTTTTCGCCAAATCTGAAAACGGCAGCCAGCCCACCTGGCTGCGGTTAACCCGCGACGGCAACACCTTTACCTCGGAGGTTTCCGACGACGGGCTGACCTGGACCACACTCAACAAGCGCATCAATCCCAACATGAACGATACGCTGTATATCGGGCTGGCGCTGTCATCGCGCAATAACAGCAACGGCAAGGTCAGCTTCGATAACGTCAGCATCAAGCGCTGACCAAAACCCGACGGACCCGGTTTAATCGCCGGACATCCGTTACAGAAGGGCTTCACGGGAAGCCCTTCTGTTTATCTTGCGGATGCCGGCAACCGTTATTGCTTCACTGAATAGCTATTGCCTCACTGAATCGCTATTACCTCACTGAATCGCTATTGCTTCACCGATTGCTCCGCCGCTTCCACCGCATCATGCAGGTTCAGGCGCTGCCAGAAATTGGCGTCCTCTCCGCCGGAAGACAGCGGATAGCCGTCGTCAATGGCGGTTTTCGCCATCAGCGCACGGCGCTGAGCGGCGCTCAGCTGCGGCAACGGCCCTTCCAGCAGCGCTTCCGCCCCTTCGGGCACATTGACCGGCTGGGCGGTCACTTCCGCCACCGGCAGGTTGTAGGTCATGGTGTAGCGGTAAAACGATTTCATCGCCGGGTCGGTGTAGGGGTCGTTTTTACCCTGTGGTTTGGCGCACTCGGCCAGCGTCGTGCCACAGGCTTTTTCCAGCGCGGCGCGCAACTGGGTTTTAGCGTCGTTGAACAGTACACGGTATTCCGGGTCGTTCAGAATATACGCCACGTTGCGCTCGGCCATCATACGTCCGCCGACCACGTCCAGCGGATAATGCACCCCCAGCACCAGACGGGAATAACCGTAGGTGGCGGCGCGGTCAATCAGCGGGACGAAGCGTTCCGGCAGCATCTGCCCCATCAGCAACGCGGTATTAAACCCGCCGCTGGTATGCCCGCTGGGGAAGGCGCCATCAGAAGCCGTGTAAGGCTGCTTATCCATCACGACCGCGGTATCCGGCACCAGATGGATATGGTTGCCGGGCTGCTTGAACGGGCGCGGGTAGTTAAAGGCGTTTTTGGCCGCCGACGTGCTGACGTTGGAGGCTTTGATCAACACCGCGGCCTTACCTATTTCGCCTTGCTGGTACACATCCAGAAACGCCTCGCCCAGCTTCGGCCCCAGCGCCTCCGCCAGCGCGTACAGATAGCGGGTATTTTCCGCATCAATCAGCGCCTTCTGGCGCAGCGCGGGCGACGCATCCTGATTAATACGCTCCACGATAGCCATATTCTCCTGCAAGACATCCGCCGGCAGCGCTCTGAACCCTAATAACAACGTGATGCTGTCCTGCTGCTGAGTGGTGGAGTTAAAACGATAGTTGGCGGCTTTCAGCCACCTTAAATCATCCCAGGGCTCGCTCAGATAGGGCGCATTATCCATCACCGTGCGGGTTAGCAGCGGCGCGTTTCCCTGCAACGCTTTTTGCAGATAGCGCTGCACCTTTTGCTGCATGGCGACCACCGGCTTACTGTCGCTGGCTTCGGTCGTCGTTTGCAGAAAAATCATTTGCTGCCGAGTGTCATCCCCCTCAGCGGCTTGCGCTTGCCATACCGCCAGCGTGCAGACCACCGTCATGAAAACTATTGACATGAAAACAACAGATGACATGAAAACAACAGGATACCGCATGCTACCCCCTCATTTTTCTGCTAACAGGAAACGACACCGGTGATGGTGAACGGTGAATGAGCCTGCCCCGCAAGCGCTCAAACATCACCCAATCAGCGTAGAATTAAACGCCACCCCTGCGCGAGAAACCCGCACCGGTTTAACGATACAAAATGTGACGTTACGGCCAGCCTGCGGCGGGTAGAGCCGATACAGCCATGAGCATGACCAGGACGTGAAAACAGAGGATGACGCGAAAAAAAACAGCCTATGTCGATATGACATTGGCTGTTCATCAGGCCCGGCGGAGAGCGGATAAAGGTGTCTTTTATTGCGAAAACGATTATTTGGTTACAGTCTTCGCCGCTTCCACCGCGTCATGCAGGTTCAGGCGTTGCCAGAAATTGGCGTCCACCCCGCCGGCAGACAGCGGATAGCCGTCGGCAATCGCCGTCTTCACCATCAATGCACGGCGCTGGGCGGCGCTCAGCTGCGGCAGCGGCCCTTCCAGCAGCACTTCCGCCCCTTCCGGCACCTTGACCGGCTGGGCTTTCACCTTCGCCGACGGCAGGTTGTAGGTCATGGTGTAGCGGTAAAACGATTTCATCGCCGGGTCGGTATACGGGTCGTTTTTACCCTGCGGTTTGGCGCACTCGGCCAGCGAGGTGCCGCAGGCTTTTTCCAGCGCGGCACGCAGCTGGGTTTTGGCATCATTGAACAGCACGCGGTATTTCGGATCGTTCAGGAAATGCGCCACGCTGCGCTCGGCCGCCATGCGACCGCCGATCACGTCCAGCGGATAATGCACCCCCAGCACCAGACGGGAATAGCCGTAGCTGGCGGCGCGGTCAATCAGCGGGACAAAGCGCTCCGGCAGCATCTGCGCCAGCAGTAGCGCATCGTTATACCCGCCGTTGGTATGGCCGCTGGGGAACGAACCGCCCGACGCCGTGTAACGGGCGTTATCCGCCACGACCGCGGTATCCGGCACCAGATGGATGTTGTTGCCCGGCTGTTTGAACGGACGCGGGTAGTTAAAGGCGTTTTTCGCCGCCGACGTGCTGACGTTGGTGGCTTTGATCAACGCCGCGGCCTTACCTATTTCGCCTTTCTGGTACACATCCAGAAACGCCTTGCCCAGCTTCGGCCCCAGCGCCTCCGCCAGCGCATACAGATAGCGGGTATTCTCTGCATCAATCAGCGCCTTCTGGCGCAACGGCAGGGTCGATTCCAGATTGATGCGCTCAACCGTCGCCAGGTTTTTCTGCAACACCGGCGCCGGCAGGGTTCTGAACCCTTCCAGCAGTTTCACGCTGGCCTGCTGTTGATCTTTCGGGTTGAAAACGTAACCGGTCGCTTTCAGCCATTTCATGTCGCCCTGCGGTTCTCCCTGATCCGGCGCTTTGTCCAGCACCGCGCGGGTCAGCTTCGGCGCGGTTCCCAGCAAGGCTTTTTGCAGATATTGCTGCACCTGCTGCTGCATTTCGATGACCGGGGCGCTGTTGCTGGCCTCGGTGGTGGTTTGCAGCAGGCTGACTTGCGGCAGTTGGGAATCGCTTTGGGAAGCGGCCTGCGCCTGGACTGTCGCCAGTGAGCAAGCCACCGCCATAAACACGTAAGAATAGCGCATGATATGTCCTTTTTATTGTCACGAATTATCGTCAAGGATAGGAAACCGCATCAGCCTAATCGGCGCAGATGACAGTTCGGTGAAACTTTTTTAATAACAGGCACTTTCATTGCGGATATCGCCAGACCAGTATAGGCACGGGCGGCTCCCGGCGCGAGAGAGCCGTACCGGTTTAGCGATACAAAATGAGTATGGAGAGTTGCCCGGCGGCCGGTTTACGCTGGAAATGACCTTGATATAACCGAGCGGGTGGCGAGGCGCGAAATTACGCTTGACCCAGGCCCACTACTAAAAGGTTATATGATGGATATCTTCGAGTATTTCTGTAATAAATGGCAGGACAAAGGCGCCCAATCACTGGGTAACAAATTCTATAATTCACTGGATTTAAATAACATTTCGCACGGCATCAACACGCTGGAGGAGATGCGTCGGGATGTCACCATCGCGGAATGCATCAGCATTCTGGCGCCCGAAGCCTGGTTTGCGCTGGATGTACATATCAACCTGCTGAATGAGGTCAGAGTGGGTACGAAACCTCAGGCGACACAATGTGAAGCCTTGGGACAAAAGCTATCAAGGGCAGGCAGTTATCTGTTCGCCTCACAGCCGATAGACACATACAGGAAACTGTATGACCACTTTGATGCTTATCTGAAAGCCGCCACCCCCTCCGCGCGTGAATTATCATCCATTCTCTTTGCGACGCCTGCCGTGACCACAAGCAGTGTCCAGGCGCCAGACCCATACGAAAAGGCTCTGCAATTGATCTCCAGCGACAAACCCGTATTGCTGCCTGCATTTGTGGCCGCCCGTTCGATACTGGCGCTGGAAAGTTTGCCGGTGACAGATCTGTCAAAAGACAAAACCGGCGACTATATCAAGCTTGCACTGGAAAAAGGGTCGGCCTACGTCGCCTCAAAAGGGCTTGGCGCCGTCATCGGGACAGTGAGTCCGTTGACATCCGGCGGCATGGTGCTGGCGCCCTGGATGGCCTTGAGCAGCTTCTCCGGCTACATGGAAAAACAGTCTCGCCTGTACGATATGCTGGAAATCATTACGCCATTGCAAATCACTAACGAAACGGTAAAAGACGGGCTCAAAACGGCCATTCACGACATCGATATCGGCGCCATGAAATCCGCCTTTTCCGTCACGCCTTTCGGGGTGCTGTTTACCGCTTACGATGGGATAAAGAAGTGTGCCGAACTGATTAACTTCAAAGCCAAAGATCACCAGAAGTTGGCTGAGTCGCTGCTGACGCTGGCGAAATCATGGAACGATAAATCCCTCAACCGACTGATGTGCCTGATGTTGCTATCTAACCTGTCCAAAAACATCGGGGACGTGATTACCGTACTCTGTCACCCCGACAGCCATGCCGCCGCCAAAGACGTTGCCGGCTGGCTGGAGCCCTGACCGGCAAGGTCGGCGTAATAACCGGCCTGAATCACCGTCTCCCGCGGCTTACGCTGCCGGGGGAGACGGCCTTGCCTGACGATTACTCGCTCAGGCGTGAGTCGGGTAAGCGTCTTCAATTACGCGAGCGAACGCCTGACACATGGCGTCGTCGCCGTCCTGGTTGTCCGCCAGCACCGCATCGCCGTCCACCACCCGGATACGGGCGTTAAGGTCGAAATCCGCCGCCGGTTGCGGGCGCGCCACGGCGGCGTCGATAGTCGCCTGCGCCTGCCGCCACGCCTCCTCCACCGTCAGGTTGCATTCACGGGCCAGATAATCCGGATTGAACCCTTCGCCGGTCAGGCTGCGCAACGTTTCATCATGGGTCAGGCTGTTGCCGGGCTGCCAGTAATGGCGCATCAGATCCGGTCCGATCGCCGGGTTATCGGTCAGGTAGCCGTCGCGCTGTTGGAAGAAATGCCGCGTTTGCTCCACCGCCATCATCGCCAGCAGATAGCCCTGATACGAACAGGCCGACTCCATCGACAGCAGATGCGGAATCGCCATGGTCGGACGCGGGCTGCCGTTGATGCCGAGAATGCGCAATTCGGTATCGCGCGCCAGTTGCAAAATCGCCTCGGGGGTACGTTCCGCGTCATCCATGCAGTACAGTTGCCATTCAAAATACGGCACCAGCAGAATATGGCGTTCGTTGAAGGCACGCATCGGCTGACGAGCACGGATATCGGCCTGAATCAGCGCATCGG
Source organism: Dickeya sp. Secpp 1600 (assembly GCF_003049805.1). NCBI lineage: Bacteria > Pseudomonadati > Pseudomonadota > Gammaproteobacteria > Enterobacterales > Pectobacteriaceae > Dickeya > Dickeya sp. Secpp 1600. Next base: position 2,060,123 of record NZ_CP023484.1, on the reverse strand, counting down.
GGATCGGTTCGCCCTGTGCGTTATGCGCATAGCGTTTCAGCCAGTCGGCATCCTGCAGCAAGCTATCGCAAAACATCGACTGAGTTTCGGCGTAGGCCATCGAGGTCGGCGGAAACTCCTGGGCGAAACAGGGCGCATTCTGGCGGATATTGGCGAAATGCGCCGCATGGCCGCCCTCATGGAACAGCGTGTTGATGCCGTTGGAGCCGCTGCCGACCTGATCCGGCTGCGCCAGACTGGTAAAGTTGATGCGCGCGGGCAACCACTGGCCCTGATCGACAAACGGCGGCACCGGCTGGTGCATGAAGCCGTTTTCATATTTGCCTTTGCGCACCAGCAGGTCGAGTTGCATCTGTGCGCCGCTAAAACCGATATGCAGGCGCTTGAAGCTGTTGACCCAGCGGGACAGCGACGCGGCGAACGGGAAATAAGGATCCAACTGGCGGGTAACATCGCCGGTGCTGGCGTAACGCACATTCCACGGCTGCAACGCCGCTTCGCCTTTTTCCGCCGCCAGTTGACGCAGGCTGCGCAGGTTGGCGTCACGCGTTTGCGCTTCAAAACGGTCCAGAATGGCGAACAGCTGTTCCGGCGTCATCCGCTCGGTTTTGTTCACCTTGTAATCAAAGTAGTTGCGATAGCCCATCTGGCGCGCAAAACGGTTACGCAGGCTGACCAGCGCCGGGAATCCGTGATTGACCAGCCACTGTTCCAGGTCACGCAGCGCCTGCTGCGAACTGCGGCGGCACTCCTCGTTATCATTGGTGGCCTGATTGGTCAGCAGCTCGCCCAGCGAAGCGGAAACCCGCTCGCCCTGCTCATTGAGGTGGGTGGGTTGATGGGTTTTACGGCGGGAAAACAGATCGTTTTCGGCGGCGATTAGCTCATCCATCAGCGCCTGAGCCTGCGGATCTTCAATCACATTGCAGTCAAAAAAGCGGTACCAGCCGCGCAAGCCGTGCAGCAGCGCGTCACGCGCCTCGCCGGCGGGGGCGGCCTCAACGGCGGCGAGGTGTTGCCGCAGTTCGGCCAGTCGGGATGATTGCGAGATAAAACGTTTCCAGGCGCTTTCCGCTTCAGCGAAACGGGCGGAAACGGTTTCGTCGCCGGTTCCCATATAACGCTGCCAGAAAAGATCCTCTTTGGTTTGATGCACCGCCAGATAATCGCGGTTCAGGGCGTCAAAATACGCCTTAGCCTGTTGCATGTGGTTGTTCCTTTCTTATATCCGTCCTACTTCGAGTCGCAGGCGCGTTGGCTTTCCGGCAACCCGAATTATTTTGGGTATATCGTTAATCGTTACGATCAACCCAGTCGTTTTCGTATCGTCGAGACCGCCTGCTCCATCGAGGCCGCCTCGCCGCTGCCGACCAGACAGCACGCCAGCTGCAGGCGAATCGCCTGTGGTATCGGCTGCTCGCCCGCCAGACAGGCCTCCGTCCAGCGGGCGGTGGTGGCGGCATCCTTCGCCGAAGGCAACGTCGCGCTATCTGCCACGACATCCTGCCGCCATTGCAGGATGTCCCGCTGTTGTTCACGGATAAAATGAATTTCCGGGCAGCGCTGCGGGTTAGCGTAGACCTCGCCTTCGGTGCCGTGCATCAACAACGCGCGGCCGTTAATGTCCTGAAAGAACGTGCCGACCCGGCCGACGTACTCCGGATGCGACACGCTCGCCAGCCGCAGCGCCGCCGACTCATCAAACGGCGTAGCCAGTTTGGCCAGCGTATGGGCGCTGTTGCGTACGCCCATACGCCAGCGTAGATCCAACTGACGCTCTATGGCGGGGCACAGCAGCGACACCGGCATAAATACCGGCTCGCCCCGATCGAGGCGCTGCTGTGCGGCCAGCGCGTCGTTCACCGGCGCGATGCCCAGTTCACGAAAAATCGCCTCGCTGGTGACACGGGTCGGGTCGTTGCTCACGCCGTGCACCACCACCGGCAGCCCCAGCCGGTGCAGCAGCAACGCCAGCAATGGCGTCAGGTTGGCCTGTTTGCGGGCGCCGTTATAGCTGGGGATAACCACCGGTATCGGACCGCCGGCCGGCGCGGACAGACGCAACGTCTGTTCGCTCATCGCCTGATAGAAACCGCGCATTTCGGCTTCGGACTCACCCTTGATGCGAAAGGCGATCAGCAGCCCGCCCAGTTCCAGCTCAGGCACCTGATCATTCAGTATCTGACCATACAGCTGATAAGCCGTGTCCTGATCCAGATCGCGCGCATGATTTTTGCCGCGGCCAACCTCTTTAATGATTCGGGTGTAATCCATGATGTGCTCTCATTGGTAAGGCGACGGTTAGACGGTGTCCCATAGACCGGGCGAGCCGATGACGCCCGTCATGGCAGGACAACTATTTGGAAACATAGCATGAATTTGTCACAGGGGAAGCGTGAAATCGCCGTTGCCGCCCCGGAGTCGGAGCGGCAAGAAAACGCGGTCAGCCGTTACAGCTTGCTTTTGATGCGGCTGATGGCCTGGTCGTAGCTGGCGCTGTCTTTCTGCGCTTTAGCCAGTTGATAATGGCGCAGGGCGTCGTCCAGTTGCCCGGCCGCTTCATAGATGCGGGCGATGTTATAGTAGGAGCTGGCGCGCACCGTTGCCGCGTTCGCCCCATCCGCCAGCGCGATCGCTTTACGGTTTGCCCAGATGGCTTCCGCGATGCGATCCAGTTTCTGGTAGGCCAGCCCCAGATTACTGTACGCCTGGCTGAACACCCCATCCTGCTCGATCGCCTGCTGGTAAAACGCAATCGCGCTTTCCAGATCGCCGCGACGATAGGCCTCTTCGCCCTGACGGTTCAGCGCTTTCGCCGCCGCCTGATTGACGCTGACCGCACCGGTCGCGGCCCGGCCGGACAGTTGGCCGCTCACCCCGGCAGCAACGTTATTGGGGTCCTGATAGCCGGTTTGTTTGATGGTGTTGATATCCTCAAAATCACCGTTCGGGTTCAGGCGGAACACCGTCCACAGGTTGCCGACCTGATTGCGCGGCACACTATAGGTTCTGACCAGCGATTGCCCGACGTAGACAAACACTTTCGCCTGACTGTTCGAGAGCGCGGCCTGATCCGGCTGATGAATATGCGTGTAGTCGTGTACCGCATACAGGTAGCTTTCGCCAAAACGCTTTTTCTCGATGGTGATGGTTTCCGGGCCGTAGCTGTCGATGTCATCCACATCCAGATTGGCGTCCGGCCCATTTTTATGTTCGAAGTAAATATGGCTGTTGCCATAGACCAGATGCGAATCGAGGTCGGCTGGGGTAGCGCCCCAGGTCAGCACGATGCGCATCCCGTCCAGATTTTTCATCACCGGGCTGATGGCATAAGTCAGGCCGTCGCACGGGCACTTGACCACCAGGTTGGAAAATCCCGGTTTTTTGATAATCAGCAAGGCATTCTCATCGGCGGTAAACGCCGGCGACAACTGCGCCTGTCCCTGGGTATTGGTACGCCCCACCGCCGTCTGTGCGCCGTCACGTTGCAGCAACACATCGGCATCGGCAATTTTTTTATCTTTAATGGTGGCGTCAAGCACTTCAATACTGACCGGCGCGGCCGAAGCCTGTGCCAGAAATAGCAGTGCGCCAAGCGCCATGATCTTTTTATTCATCACACATCCTTATCGAATCATCAAACGTCAGACTGTCTTGTACAAGCACCGCTGGCCGCGACGCGACAGGCGGCGCACAGTCTGTCACGCCACGGCCAACAGGCCGTGGCGGCGATATGATAGGGATTTGACGGCCGTTTGTCAGAAAAAATACATGAATAACAGCAGGCTACTTATCATCCGGCATGGCGCGCTGTTCGATGGGAAACACCGGCAAGGCGGCCAGTAGTTGAGCGCCGTAGCCTTTGGTCAGTAAGCGGCGGTCGTAGATGACGATTTCACCGAAACAGTCATGACTACGAATCAATCGACCAACCTGCTGAATCAGGCTGAATGAAGCGCTCGGCAAGCTCTGCACCACAAACGGGTGACGCTTGAGGCTTTTCAGCCACTCGCCTTCGGTGAGGATCACCGGGCTGTCCACCGGCGGAAAAGCAATCTTGTGGATATGCACCTGCGACAGCAGTTCGCCTTTGAGATCCAGCCCTTCGGCAAAGGATTGCAGGCCGATCAACACGCTGGTCTGGCCCTGTTGCACCCGCTGGCGGTGCAGTTCCACCAGCCGGTAGCGCGGCTGATCGCCCTGCACCAGCAGCATCAGCCGCAGGTCGGGCACCTCGGTGAGAAATTGCTGCATCGCCCGCTGGCTGGCGAACAGCATCAACATGCCCTTGTGAACTTCCCGCCGCAGTTCGGCACGGAAAAATCGCGCCATCTCGGCGAGATGTTCAGCTTCGTGCGCGATCAGCGGTTCATGGCGCATGCGCGGGATCACCAGTTTTCCCTGCTCGCGGTGATTGAACGGCGAATCCAGCGCGATGAAGGTATCGCCGTCTTCCTCGTCCAAACCGGACAGCTCTTTCAGGCGGGAAAAACTGTTGAGCGAGCGCAGCGTCGCCGAGGTGACCACCACATGCGACAGATTGCGCCACAGCAACCGGTCCAGTTGGTCGCACACGCGGATACCGGCGCAGTGAAAATACAGATGCAGTTGATTGTCGCGCCGTTCCCGTAGCAGCCATTTCGACACCGGCGCGTTAGAGGATTTCTCCAGCGCCGCCAGCCGCCATAACTTGCCCTGCGCTTCCCAGTAACCACTCAGACGGCTGATGCGCAGCATCGCCTGATGCAGCTTGACCACATCATGCTTGCCGGTTTTTTCCGCCAGGTCGTTGAGCAGGTATTCCGCCAGCCCGCGCAGGCTGTCGGCAAGCTTAAACAGCCGACTGCAGCACTCGCGCATCTCTTCCGGCAATTCCCCCATCGGGAAACGGTAATCGGCGTCCGGCTGGGCCGGCGGCAGAAACAGGCTGCTCAGCCGTTCGAACAGTTGCAACTGCTCCCGTATCTCGCCGCAGTGATCGCCCAGCCTGTCGGGCTGCATCAGCCGCGGCGGCGATTTAGGCGGAAACTGCGCCAGGCAGAGCCCCACCTGCTGAATCAGCTGATCCATCTGGTGCTGCACCGCGCTGACCGTCACCTCGCCGGACATCTCCAGCGCGTCGCGCGCCACATCCGGCACGTGATGGCCTTCGTCCAGCACCAGCAGCATGTTTTTCGCCTGCGGCAGCACCGAGTCGCTTTCCATCGCCGCCATGACCAGCGCGTGGTTGGTCACCACCACATCGGCGTCTTCGATTTCCCGGCGGGCGAGAAAGAACGGGCATTCGCGGTAATAATGGCAGTTGCGCCCCAGACAGTTGGCCTTGTCGGTACTGATGCGTTGCCACAGCGCGTCGCCGATCGATTCCTGACAATGGTCGCGCAAGCCGTCCCAGGCATAGCTTTGCAGCGCCTGTTGCAACCGGGCGCTGGTGGTTTGTTCCTCGCGGCTGGACGGCAAGTGGTCATCCATAAACAGCATCAGATCGCCCTGCGCCGACGCATCGGTCGCCATCGCCGCCAGATTGCGCGGGCACACGTACCGCCCGCGACCAAACGCCGCGGTGAATTTCAGTTCAGGAATAAACTGACGCAGCAGCGGCAAATCCTTGTTAAAAATCTGATCCTGCAACGCCACGTTGGCGGTGCTGATCACCAGCGTTTTCAGCTCCGCTCGCCCGACGGCAATGCCGGGTATCAGGTAGGAAAGCGTTTTACCCACGCCGGTCGGCGCTTCAATCACCAGATGACGTTGGTAGTCGCCCGCCAGCGCTTTCGCCACTTCGGCGATCATCTGGCGCTGTGGCGCACGGGAGACAAAATCGGGAATCTGCTGTTGCAGCGCTTTATACCAGTCGCCAATCTGCTGCTTTAACGCGGGGGTAAGGGTCATGCCATCTCACTGTCGTTCAATCTGGCCGGTATTGTCCCACAGACCGGCGGCAACGTCAGCAGCCATAATTGTGACGTTGTCACATTCATCCTGATATTGACGGATAGTGCGGTTGGCTTGTATCCGGTGCAGGAGGCTCTATAATCGCCGGAACTTAATCATCACCGGAACGTAACCATTTACCGGCCGGGACGTAACAAAAGGATAACCGGATGAATATCAAAAAACTGGGGGTTGTCAGCCTGTTTGCGCTCTGCGCGTTGGGCGGCATCGGCGGCGTGATGCTGGTGGGTTATATCATTATCGTGCACGGCGGCTGACGCCAAACCGGTCGGGTCCGGCCGCCCGTGGCGGCGCAGCCGGTTTTCCTGCCCGGCCCCGGGGAATCATCGCAGGGGCCGTCGTTTATCTACAGCATCGAGTGACATCACCAGACGCTTACAGCAAGGTAAAGCTGCCGGTTTTCACGCGCTGGGAATCCAGCCCGATCATCACTTCAAACTTGCCCGGTTCCGCTACCTGCTGCATCTGCGCGTTGTAGAACATCAGATCCTGCGGCGACAGGGTGAAGGTCAGGGTACGGCTTTCACCCGGCTGCAGCATGACTTTCTGGAAGCCGCGCAGTTCTTTCACCGGGCGGCTTACCGATGCCACCACGTCATGCAGATAAAGCTGCGCCACGGTTTCCCCGGCGCGTTTGCCGGTATTGGTGACCGTGACCGACGCTTTAATGCTGCCGTTACGCTTCATCGTCGGGCTGGAGAATTTCACGTCCGACACGTCAAAGGTGGTGTAACTCAGACCGTAACCGAACGGATACAGCGGCCCGTTAGCCTCGTCAAAATAGTGCGAGGTGTACTTGTTGGGCGCTTGTGCCGAATACGGACGACCGGTCGGTAGCTGGTTGTAGTACATCGGGATTTGCCCCACCGAGCGCGGGAAGGTCATCGGCAGCTTACCGGACGGGTTGTAATCGCCAAACAGCACATCGGCGATGGCGTTGCCCCCTTCGGTACCGCTGAACCAGGTTTCCAGCAGCGCGTCCGCCTGCTGATCTTCACGGCTCAGGTCCAGCGGACGGCCATTCATCAGCACCAGCACCAGCGGCTTGCCGGTGGCTTTCAGCGCGGCAATCAGCGCCTTTTGCTCCGGCGGAATGGTGATTTTGGCGCGGCTGGACGCTTCGTGCGCCATCCCCTGCGATTCACCCACCACCGCGATCACCACGTCGGATTTCTTCGCCGCGTCCACCGCTTCATCAATCATCGCCTGCGGCGCGCGCGGGTCGATTTCCACCGACTGGTCATACTGGTTAAGGAACTGGACCAGACCCGGGTGATTGGTGACATTGGAACCTTTGGCGTAATAAACGCGGGCGTTATACCCCACCGCCTTGCGGATCCCTTCGTATACCGTCACCGCCTGCGCCGGACGACCCGCGGCGGACCAACTGCCGATAATGTCGCGCTTGCTGTCGGCCAGCGGCCCCACCACCGCGATGGCGCCGGATTTTTTCAGCGGCAGGACATCAAGACGGTTTTTCAACAGCACCAGACTGCTGCGCGCCACGTCACGCGCTTCTTCGCGGTGCAGGCGGCTTTCGGCATTGGTGTCCACCGGGTCGGAACCGACCGGGCCGAGATGGTTGTACGGGTCCTGGAACAGCCCCATATCGTATTTCATGTTCAGCACCTGGCGGCAGGCGTCATCAATGTCCTTCATGCTGACCAGCCCGCGCTTGACCAGATCCGGCAGATAACGCACGAAATACTCGTCGCTCATGCTCATGCCGATACCGGACTGCACCGCGATGCGCGACGCATCGCTCGGGTCCGCCGCCACGCCGTGCTTGATCAGCTCCTTGATGGCGCCGTGGTCGCTGATGGTGATGCCTTTAAAATGCCACTGGTCGCGCAGCACGTCTTTCAGCAACCAGCGGTTGGCGGTCGCCGGCACGCCGTTGATGGAGTTGAGCGACGCCATCACGCCGTAGCTGCCCGCGTCGATCGCCGCTTTGTACGGCGGCATGTAATCCTGGAACATGCGCTGCGGACTCATATCGACGGTGTTGTAGTCACGTCCGCCTTCCGCCGCGCCATACAGCGCATAGTGTTTCACGCTGGTCATCAGCGAATGACGGCCGGTCAGGTCATCGCCCTGAAAGCCTTTCACCATGACGCGGGCGATTTCGCTGGTCAGATAGGTATCTTCGCCAAAACCTTCGGAAACACGGCCCCAGCGCGGATCGCGGGTGATGTCCACCATCGGCGCCCAGGTCATGTTCAGGCCATCTTCGGTCGCTTCATAGGCAGCGATCTTCGCCGACAGCGCCACGGCGCCCATGTCCCAACTGGACGCCAGCCCCAGGCCGATCGGGAACACGGTACGCTGGCCGTGCACCACGTCATAAGCAAAGAACAATGGAATCTTCAGGCGGCTGAGCTGCATCACCTGATCCTGCATCACCCGGATGTCCTGCCGGGTGACAGTATTGAAAATCCCGCCCACCTGACCGTTGCGGATCATTTCGCGAATGGCGTGTTTCGGGTTATCCGGGCCGACGCTGATCAGACGGAGCTGCCCAATCTTTTCATCCAGCGTCATTTTTTTCATTAAGTCGTTAACGAAGGCATCGCGCTGTTGCTGGGCGGAAGCCGCCTCCGGCGCAGTCTGTTGCAGCATAGAACCGGGCGTCTGCGCCCAAAGCGGGCTACAGGCCAGACCGACCGCAAGCGCCAGTGAAGTAAACCATTTCATTATTATTGCGAATTCCTTGTGCAGCTGCCGGTTAGGGAACGACAACCTGCCCGCTGATAGTGACAAGACAAGGCGGCTAATGTGCCACAAAACCGTCAGCGGAAAAATGGATATCGCGTATTTCCCGTTACGGATGTGATGTTGAACAAACACAATAATGACAAAACACGATGATGGCCTTAACGCAATGCTGCGACCGTTGCGAAAAGAAGCGGCACGGCCTGCCTGTAGCGTCAACGGCGAATGCCGCAACCACAGACGCCACGGCTATCTTCTCCATACGGTAAGTTGCAGGTACGGTGACGTGACTACCTACGCTATCCATCAGCCCTGCCCCTGAAGAGCCACGCGTTTCACTGTTCAAATCGCCCAGCACTTCCTGTGGCTCGAATTATTGGGGATAGACTCATCAATGTTATTCATTCCCATTTTCAAATGAAGAATGGTCCCCATCTCATTTCTCTCATGCATAGCAATATATATCGCCTTCTCCATCGAACGAGTTGGAGTTTGTAATAATGCACAGATCATCTGACAATCATCAGTTGAATCAGGCGGCAATAACATCGGTCAACCACGGGATATCCGGGGAAATACAACATACCTAAAAATTGAATTATCACGATTTCAATTGGAAATATACTAAACTATACAACGATCACTTTCAACCCAGATAAATAATTAGCAATCAATAATAATCATCATTTGTAAAATGAAATATTATTCCACATAAACATACAGTTAAAATAATTATCCAGTGTAAAACGCCAGAAATGGCATGATAAATAAAAATACTCCCCTTCTGGTTTCACCCAGTCAATATGCGTCAAGTGGTCTGTCATCGACTGCCCGACACAGTCGATTAGCTTATATTTGATCTGCCTCATTTATTGATTATTCCGACGGCGTAATCTTGTCTCAACATTATTTTAATAATCGCAAAATTATTCACCTATTTCCCGACAACGCGACCGAAACCGGCCACGTGATTGTCTTTATTTATGATTAATCCTGTTTTCGAAATTGTCCCTGTTTGCGAATCGTCCCTGGTTGAACATTGCCCTTCGCGCATTATCCCCCGCAAAGGCGCGCCACACCGCGGACGGCAGCACACAGTGACATGGGAAGCCCCACATATAACAACGAGTCAACATTGGACGTAGAGAAGCAATACGATGAGCAACGTAAAACACGATATGACGCAGCCGCCGGACCTGAAGGTAACCTCAGGCACCGGTCCGGTACGCAGTAAACATCCGGTCTATCAGGATTCCCTGCCCCCGTGCAATCATGCCTGCCCCGCCGGCGAGAACATCCAGTCCTGGCTGTCGCTGGTGCAGGAACAGCGCTATGAAGAGGCGTGGCAACGCCTGATCGAGAATAACCCCATGCCGGCGATCCACGGCCGCGTGTGTTACCACCCGTGCGAAAGCGCCTGCAACCGCCTGCAGGTCGATCAGTCGGTCAGCATTCATGCCGTCGAACGTTTTCTCGGCGACATGGCGCTGGAACAAGGCTGGACGCCGCGGATTACCGCGCCGGACAGCGGCAAAAAAGTCCTGGTGATCGGCGCCGGCCCGTCCGGTCTGTCCTGCGCCTGGCACCTGCGCCGTCTTGGGCATCAGGTGGAAATCCGCGAGGCCGGGCCGATGGCCGGCGGCATGATGCGCTTTGGCATCCCCGCCTACCGCATGCCGCGCGACGTACTGGATAGTGAAATCCGTAATCTGCTCTCCAGCGGTATTACCCTGACGCTGAACCACAAAGTCGAAGATGTGCTGCAGGAAAAACAGCAAGGCGGTTTCGATGCGGTCTTCATGGCTATCGGCGCCCATCTGGCGAAGAAAACCGATATTCCGGCGCGCGAAGCGGGCAAGATTCTGGATGCGGTCAGCTACCTGTCGGCGGTAGAGCGCGGCGACGCGCCGAAGCTGGGCCGACGGGTCGCCATCTACGGCGGCGGCAATACCGCGATGGATGCCGCCCGCACCGCCCGCCGCCTGGGCGCCGATGAAGCGATGATTATTTATCGTCGCGACATCGAACACATGCCGGCGCACCGCTTTGAAGCGGAAGAGGCAATGGAGGAAGGGGTCAAAATCAACTGGCTGCGCACCATCCGCAATATCGACAGCACCACCTTCACCGTGGAAGAGATGGCGATCGATGCCAACGGCCGCCCGCAGCCCACCGGGCGCTTCGAGACGTTACAGGCCGATAGCCTGATTCTGGCGCTGGGCCAGGATGTGGACACCCGCGTGCTGGAGCGCATTCCCGGCCTGACCATCCGCCCGGACGGTATCATCGATGTCGATGAACACATGATGACCGCGGTAACGGGTATCTTTGCCGGCGGCGATATGGTGCCGTCGGAGCGCACCGTCACCATCGCCACCGGGCACGGCAAAAAAGCGGCGCATCATATCGACGGCTGGCTGAGGCGCCAGCCTTACCATAAACCGGCCAGCGGCTCGGTTCTGGAATATCCCCATCTGCACCTGTGGTTCAATACCGAGGCCAACGCCAGCAGCCAGCCGGCGATCGCCCCCGAACAGCGCGGCGGTTTTGACGAAATCATCGGCGGGCTAAACCGTGAACAGGCCACCTATGAAGCCACCCGCTGCTACTCCTGCGGCAACTGTTTCGAGTGCGACGGCTGCTATGGCGCCTGCCCGGAAAACGCGGTGATCAAACTGGGTAAAGGACTGCACTACCGTTTTGATTACGACAAATGCACCGGCTGCGAAGCCTGCTACCGGCAATGCCCTTGCCATGCGATTGAGATGAATGCCGAGGAGGTGGCGCAATGAACCAGCAAAATGAATTTGTCATGGTGGACGGCAACGAAGCCGCCGCCTGGGTCGCCTATAAAGTCAGCGAAGTGTGCGCCATCTACCCGATCACCCCCAGCTCCACTATGGCGGAACTGGCGGACGAATGGGCCAGCAAGCGCCTGAATAACATCTGGGGCAACGTCCCGGACATCATGGAAATGCAGCATGAAGGCGGCGCCGCCGGCACCGTGCACGGCGCATTGCAGGCCGGCGCGCTCAGCACCACCTTTACCGCCTCGCAGGGGTTGATGCTGATGCTGCCGAACATGTACAAAATCGCCGGCGAGCTGACCAGCGCCGTGTTCCACGTCGCGGCGCGCTCGCTGGCGACGCAGGGGCTGTCGATTTTCGGCGACCATCAGGACGTAATGGCGGCACGCACCACCGGTTTCGCCCTGCTCTCCAGCGTTTCGGTACAGCAGGCGCAGGATATGGCGATGATCGCCCACAGCGCGACGCTGGAAGCGCGGGTGCCGTTCCTGCATTTCTTCGACGGCTTCCGTACCTCGCACGAGGTTAACAAAATCAGCAAGCTGAGCGATGCGCAGATTCGCGCCATGATCGATGACGATCGGGTGCGGGCCCACCGCGAGCGCGCGCTCAACCCGGATAAACCGGTGATGCGCGGCACGGCGCAGAATCCGGACACCTACTTTCAGGGGCGCGAGAGCGTCAACCGCTTCTACGACAGCGTGCCGGGTATCGTCGAACGTCACATGGCGCGTTTCGCCGAGCTGACCGGCCGCCATTACGGGCTGGTGGACTATCACGGCGCGGCGGACGCCCGCCACGTGGTGGTGGTGATGGGTTCCGCGTCGGCCACCCTGTGCCAGGCCGCGGATCGGCTTAACCGCGAGGGCGGCCGCTACGGCGTACTGACCATTCATCTGTACCGGCCGTTCCCGATGGACGCGCTGCTAAAAGCGCTACCGGCCAGTGCCGAGGTGGTCACGGTGCTGGATCGCACCAAAGAGCCGGGCGCGCAAGGCGAGCCGCTGTATCAGGACGTACTGGCCGCGCTGGTGCATAGTCTGCAACAGGGCCAGCGCCTGTCGCTGCCGCGCCTGAGCGGCGGGCGTTACGGCCTGTCGTCGAAAGAATTCACCCCGGCGATGGCGCGTGCGGTATTCGAGCAGCAACAGTCAGCGCAGGCGAAACCGACATTCACCATCGGCATCCATGATGATGTGACCGGCCTGAGCCTGCCGTGGGACGAAAGCTGGAAACCGGAGCCGGACGAACAGATCCGCGCGCTGTTTTTCGGCCTCGGCGCCGATGGCACCGTCGGCGCCAACAAGAACAGCATCAAGATCATCGGCGAACAGCCGGAATTCTACGCGCAGGGCTATTTCGTCTATGACTCGAAGAAATCCGGCTCGCGCACCACGTCGCACCTGCGTTTCGGCCCGACGCCCATCGATTCGCCTTACCTGATCGGCACCGCCAACTTCATTGGCTGCCATCAGTTCAACTTCGTCTATACCGTCGACATTTTGAGCTATGCGCTGCCCGGCGCCACCTTCCTGCTCAACAGCCCCTACCCGGCGGACAGCGTCTGGTCTTATCTGCCGCGTGAGATGCAGCAAACCATTCAGCAGAAACAGCTCACACTCTACGTCATCGACGCTGCCTCGGTGGCGCACGACGTCGGCATGGGCAACCGCATCAACACCATCATGCAAACCTGTTTCTTCGCGCTCTCCGGCGTGATGCCCAAAGAGAAGGCCATCGAGCTTATCAAGAGCAGCATCCGCAAAACCTACGGCAAGAAAGGCGACGACGTGGTGCAGAAAAACTTCCGCGCGGTGGATGAGACGCTGGCGCACCTGCATCAGGTTACGGTGCCGCAGGGCGACGGCCCATCGGTCGATCAGGGCTGGACGCTGTCGGAACAGGCGCCGCGCTTTGTGCGCGAAGTGACCGCGGAGATGATGCTGGACCGCGGCGACCGTATCCCGGTGTCCATGCTGCCGGTGGACGGCACCTACCCCACCGGCACCACGCGCTGGGAAAAACGCAATATCGCGCTAGAGATCCCGCAGTGGCGCGACGACCTGTGTATCCAGTGCGGCAACTGTTCGTTTGTCTGCCCGCATGCGGCCATTCGCGCCAAGTTCTACCATCAGGACCAGCTTGATGACGCGCCGGACGGATTCCGCTCCGCGCCGATCAGCGCCCGCGGCTTTCCGGAAACCCGCTACACCCTGCAAGTGTATCCGGAAGACTGCACCGGCTGCGGATTGTGCGTCGAAGCCTGCCCGGTACGGCATCACGAAGGGGAAACCGAGGTCCGCGCCGTCAACATGGTAGACAAACTGCCGGTGCTGGCGCAGGAAAAAGCCGCGCTGGGCTGGTTCGAACAACTGCCCTGGCCGGACCGCGCCGCGGTGGATTTCTCCACCATTCGCGGCGTGCAGTTCCTTGAGCCGCTGTTTGAGTTCTCCGGCGCCTGCAGCGGCTGCGGCGAAACCCCGTACCTCAAAACGCTGACCCAACTGTTCGGCGAACGCATGATGGTGGCTAACGCCACCGGCTGTTCCTCCATCTATGGCGGCAACCTGCCCACCACGCCGTGGGCGCACAATCAGGAAGGGCGCGGCCCGGCCTGGTCCAACTCGCTGTTTGAAGACAACGCCGAGTTCGGTCTTGGCTTCCGGCTGGCGGCCGACAAACATATGGAGATAGCGAAAGCGCAGTTGCTGGAATCAGCGTCGCTGATTGGCGCCGATCTGGTTGACGATATTATCCGCGCGCCGCAGCAGACGGAGAGCCAAATCGTCGCGCAGCGCCGCCGCCTCGAACAGGCGCGCGCCAAACTGGCGGAGCAGCAGACTCCCGCAGCGGAATCGCTGTTAAGCCTGATCGACCATCTGGTGCGCCGCTCGGTGTGGATCATCGGTGGGGACGGCTGGGCCTACGATATCGGCTCCTCCGGGTTGGATCATGTGCTGGCGTCCGGACGCAACGTCAACGTGCTGGTGATGGATACCGAAGTCTACTCCAACACCGGCGGGCAGATGTCCAAATCCACGCCGCTTGGCGCGATGGCCAAATTTGCCGCCAGCGGCAAGACCATGGCGAAGAAGGACGTGGCGTTGCAGGCCATCGCCTATGGCGACGTCTATGTAGCGCGCATCGCGTTCGGCGCCAATCCGCAACAAACGCTGGAAGTACTGCGCGAGGCCGAAGCCTACCCCGGGCCGTCGCTGATCATCGCCTACAGCCACTGTATTGCCCACGGCATCGATATGCGTCAGGGGTTGATGCAGCAGAAACGGGCGGTGCAGGCCGGCCACTGGCCGCTGATCCGCTACAACCCGGTGCTGCGCGAACAGCACACCAACCCGTTCCAGCTCGACAGCCTGCGGCCGACCCTGCCGTTGTCTGAGTACCGCAAGCACGAGACGCGCTTTAAGGCGCTGATGCGTGCGCACCCGGAAGACGCGGAACGGATGATGGCGACGGCGCAGCGGGTGGCGCGGCAGAAATGGGCCAACTACGAGACTATGGCTCGCCGGGACGAAACCGCCTTCCCGGATACCCACTAGGCGAAAAAAACCGGCGCACAGCGCCGGTGAGGCTGTTGACAAACAGCCTTGTTGTTTGTGTTATCGTCGATTTATGTCAGAACGGTGCAACGTTTCGTGCTGAATGACATCAGTTATCCCTTTGCAGCATCAGCGCACGCACGACAATGAGAGGCTCAGACGCCGCCTCTCCTTGACCACTGGCTGAATGGCTAAACTACGCCGCTAACGCGGTGCCTTCGGCGTTCGACTTCGCTGTTCGGGCCACCCGTGACGCGTTCCAGACGCGACACGGGCTTTCGCGACGTCCTGTCGCTCACCCGGCGAAGTCACCCACCTCAGCACAGTTTTTGACGCCAGAAAAATGCTTCATCCTGTACTTAAGGACTTTGTCAGCAGTCTGACCGGCGCACAGCGCCGGTTTTGATTTTTCAGCGCACCGAGCGCCGGGGCGAAGACTTCAGGAGGCGGTGGCGCTCAGCGCCTTGTCCAGCGCGCCGACCAGCCAGTCGATGTCGTGCTCCTGAAACGCCAGCGTCGGACGCAGTTTCAGCACGTTGCCGTGCGGGCCGGCCACCGATGTCAGCACCCGCTGTTCACGCAGCTGTTCGATCACGTTCAGCGCCCGCGTTTTATCCGGCGTCTTGTTGTCGCGATCGCTGACCAGTTCGAAACCGATAAACAGCCCGGCGCCGCGGACATCGCCGACGCTGGCATGGCGATCCGCCAATCCGGCCAGCTCCTTCAGCAGCCGTGCGCCTACCACCTTGCTGTGCTCCTGCAATTTCTCTTCACGGATCACCTTCAGCACCGCCTGCGCCGCCGCCATCGATACCGGGTTGCCGCCGAAGGTGTTGAAATAGGGAATTTCGTCGCTAAACGCCGCCAGCACGTCGGGTTTCGCCAGCAGCGCCGATACCGGAATACCGTTGCCCATCGGTTTACCCATAGTGATGATGTCCGGCACGATGTCATGACGGGCAAAGCCCCAGAAGGCGTCGCCGGTGCGGGCAAAGCCCGGCTGCACTTCGTCGGCGATGAAGATGCCGCCGTTGGCGTGCACCACATCGATAGCCGCTTGCAAATAACCGGCCGGCCCCGGCAACACGCCATCGGAGGAGAAAATCGAATCGGCGAGGAAACCGGCGAATTTGATGCCGTGAGCGGCCATGTCATCGATCTGCTTCTGGATTTCATTGGCGAACCAGACGCCCAGATCCGGCGCGTCCACGCGGTAACGGTCCGGCGCCGGCACCAGCCGGGTGGTCGCGGCAATCGGCTGACCGCTGCCCAGCGCCGGCGACGCGCCGGAGGTCAGCTCGCTGGTGCCGTGATACGCCTCGCGAGTGACGATAATCCCGGTGCCGCCGCTGTAGGCGCGCGCCACCCGAATCGCCAAATCGTTGGCTTCGGAACCGGTACACATGTACATCGCTTTGGTGATCGCCTGCGGCACCAGCGTCAGCAGGTCCTCGGTGTAATCAAGAATGCGATCGTGCAGGTAGCGGGTGTGGGTGTTGAGCTGACACATCTGCGCGTGCACCGCCTCAATCACCGCCGGGTGGCAATGACCGATGCTGGCGACGTTGTTGTACACGTCCAGATACTGATTGCCCGCTGCATCCCACAGATATTGCTTCTCGCCGCGCACCAGATGCACCGGGTTGCGGTAGAACAGCCGGTAAGAATCGCCCAGCACTCTGCCGCGTTTTTCCGTCAGCGTGCGGATGTCGTCTGTCAGTGCCGCCGCATGTTCCGCACGGAAGCTGTTGGTATCCATGATGGTTGAACGTGTCGCCATGATGACTCCAGATGAAAGTAATGTACCCAACGCGTAATGGCCACCGGCTCTCCGGCGCCGCTTGATGAACATACCCTACACCAAAAGCAACAAAATACACAAATACAAAAATACGCACTATTTACGGCGTGAAATTCACCAAAAAAGTGCATCAGCACCGTAGACCACACGCCAATCCACTGCGTTACCGCTCAATAAAAATAAATTTAAAAACAAACAAATAACTCAAAATCGTTCGGTGCCGCCTGTTTCCCCACGCTCAATTGCCAAAATCTGCACACCTGTTATGCTGAAAAGCACAGATTTACACAAACCGACTTATTATCTGTCGAACCTGATCGTCCGCCGCCTTGCCGTTATAATGGCGGCGACCGACACCTGACCGAGAGAATGCCCGCTGATGCTTGAAGAAACCCGCCTGCACCGTATCCGCCTGCTGCTGTCGTCCCTTAACCGGGTCACTACCGACCACATCATTCAGCATCTGGGGGTGTCGCGGGAAACCGTGCGGCGTGATGTCCTTAAACTGGAAGCACAGGGCGTGCTGCGCCGGGTGCACGGCGGGATCGTCGCGACCGGCGCCGAACCGGAACCGCCGCTGTCGGTGCGCAACACGGTGCGGGAACAGGAAAAGCTGGCGATTGCCCGGCTAGCGGTTCAGCAATTAAAGGCCGGTCAGACGCTATTTATCGACGCCGGCAGCACCACCACCCTGCTGGCCGGCGAGCTGCTCCCTCTTCCGGGCATGACCATCATCACCAACAGCCTGAATGTGGCGTTGAAACTCACCGCCGGCGACGCTGACGAGCGCTTGCCGCACGACGTGATTCTGCTCGGCGGGCACATGGGCGCGTCCGCACAGGCCACCAGCGGCGCGCTGACGGTAACGGAAATCCAGCGCTACCGCGCCGATATCGCGCTGTTGTCGCCGGTCGGCATCGCCAGTCAGTCCGGCGCCAGCAGCTTCTCCCATCATGAAGCGGCGATTGCGGGGGCGATGGCGCGCTGCGCCAGACAGCGCATCATGCTGGCGGACCACAGCAAGGTAGGCGTGACCAGCCGCATCCTCTATGCCGCCCCCACCGACATCGACATGCTGATTACCGACGGCGCCAGCGTCCACAATGCCGATTACCCGGCGTTGCAGTCGGCGTGCGGACAGGTGCTGCTGGCCTGAGACGGTTTTCCCGCCAATCAGGCGGTGCCATGCCGCTGATTTCATGGTAAATCTAGACGATATGGTTCACCGCCTTATCTCTCCACGGAGGAAAACATGTATCAGTTGCACATCGCCAACAAAAACTATTCATCCTGGTCGTTGCGTCCCTGGATCCTGCTGAAAGCGCTGGATATCCCGTTTGAAGAGGTGCTGACTCCGTTTGCGACCGGCCCGGTTCAGACGGCCTTCAAAGCCTTCTCGCCGACCGGCAAAGTGCCTTGCCTGACGGATGGCGATATCACCGTCTGGGATTCGCTGGCTATCACCGAGTATCTGGCGGAAAACCACCCGTCGGTCTGGCCGCAGGATAACGCCGCCCGCGCCTGGGCGAGAAGCGCCGCGGCGGAAATGCATTCCGGCTTCGGCGCGCTGCGCAACCAGTGTTCGATGAGCTGCGGCATACGTGTGAAGCTGCACGCCATCACCCCGGCGTTGCAAAACGATGTCGCCAGGCTAAATCAGTTGTGGCAGGAAGGCATACAGCGGTTTGGCGGGCCGTTTCTGGCGGGCGCGCAGTTCAGCGCGGTAGACGCGTTTTTCGCTCCGGTGGTGTTCCGGGCGCAGACCTATGGCCTGGCGCTGGCCGGCGAGGCTGAACGTTACGCGCAGCACCTGCTGGCGCAGCCGGCGATGCAGTTATGGTATCAGCAGGCGCTGGCGGAAACCTGGCGCGAAGCGAGTCATGAAGAAGAAGTATCGGAATGGGGTCAGATCGTGCAGGACTGGCGGGCGGCGCCGTAACGCCGCCCTATCCTGTCGGTTATTCGTCCACGGCGGCCGTCACGTCGGCGCCGTGCGGCTGGCGTGACGCCAGCGATTTCTGTTTCTTGTAGCTCAGCGCCGCTTCCGGCACCGGGCTGACCTTGCCGGTTTCCAGCCAGTTACGCAGGCGGTTGGCATCGGCGAAGTGGGTGAACTTGCCAAATGCATCCAGCACCACCAGCGATACCGGCCGCCCGTTGATCACCGTACGCATCACCAGACAATGACCGGCCTGATTGGTAAAGCCAGTCTTGGTCAGCTGGATGTTCCAGTCCTGACGATAGATCAGATGGTTGGTGTTGCGAAACGGCAGGCTGTAGGACGGCTGGGTAAAGACCGCTGTTTTTTCATGCGTGGTGCTGAGCTGGCTCAACAGCGGATACTGTTTGGAAGCGATCAGCAGTTTGGTCAGGTCGCGGGCGGTGGAGACATTGCTGGTCGACAGCCCGGTCGGTTCCACATAGCGGGTATGCGTCATGCCCAGCGCTTTCGCTTTGGCGTTCATCGCGGCGATAAACGCCTGATAGCCGCCGCGATAGTGGTGCGCCAGGCTGGCCGCCGCGCGGTTTTCCGACGACATCAACGCCAGCAACAGCATGTCGTGGCGACTGATTTCGCTGCCCAGACGCACGCGGGAATACACCCCTTTCATCTCTTTGGTCTGGCTGATATCAACGGAAATGCGTTCGTCCAGCGGCTGATTGGCATCCAGCACCACCATGGCGGTCATCAGTTTGGTGACCGAGGCAATCGGCACCACCACATCCGGATTGGTGGAATAGAGCACCTCGTTATTACGTAAATCCACCACCATCGCGCTGCCGGAAGCAATCTCCTGGCGGGATGTGACATGTTGTGTCGCGGGCGTTTTGGCGACGGCCTGCGGCGCAAACCAGACAGGCGCGGAAAGCAACAGCAGGCTTACAGCGGAAAGCCGAAATTTTTTATTCATTATTCAATAGCTTAAACAGTGTACTGTTAACTGAAAAAAGAGAACGACGCATTATAATGCGCCCCAGGAAAGCGTGCACTCCGCCGGCCGAAAAAGCTTTGTGACAAAGTTTGACAGCCGCGCCGCCTGCCCGTCGGCGGTTGTCATCCGCTTAATGATAACGGATACTGGCCGCGCGTATCGCCCCGGCGGTCAGACCGGGCGACGCCTCGACGACAATCCAGACCATCGACGACCAAAAAAGGATGAGACCGTGTCCGACAAGGAACAGACTACGGGCCTTCAGCGCCCGGTGCTGACACTGCCCAATCAGGCCGACAAACTGTTGCTGCACTCCTGCTGCGCGCCCTGCTCCGGCGAAGTGATGGAAGCCATCACCGCTTCCGGCATCGATTACACCATCTTCTTTTATAACCCGAACATTCACCCGCAGCGCGAATATCTGATCCGCAAGGAAGAAAATATCCGTTTTGCCGAAAAGCATGGCGTCCCTTTTGTCGACGCGGATTACGACAGCGACAACTGGTTCGAGCGCGCCAAAGGCATGGAATGGGAGCCGGAACGCGGCGTTCGCTGCACCATGTGCTTCGATATGCGTTTTGAGCGCACCGCGCTGTACGCCCATGAACACGGCTTTTCGGTTATTTCCAGCTCGCTGGGCATTTCCCGCTGGAAGAATATGCAACAGATCAATCAGTGCGGCATCACCGCCGCCGGCCGCTATCCCGGCATGACGTACTGGGACTATAACTGGCGTAAAGGCGGCGGTTCGGCGCGCATGATTGAAATCAGCAAGCGGGAACACTTCTACCAACAGGAGTACTGCGGTTGCATCTACTCGCTGCGCGATTCCAACAAACACCGTAAGGCGCAGGGCCGCGATATCATCCGCATCGGCAAACTCTATTACGGCGACGACGCCCCGTCCGATAGCTAATCCGCGATTCCGCGATCGGCTCAGTTCGCCCGGCAGCACCGGGCGTTCCGGTTATATTTCGCTATGGCTATCTTAATTACGCCCCGCTATAGCGCCTAGTACCCCAGCAACTGCCGATAGGAGCGGGTTTCGATGCTGCTCATCTGCAACCCCAGCCGCAAGGCGCAATCCTGACAATGCTCGCCCAGAATATCCAGCTCCGCCTCTTCCTCCGTCATGCAGGAGATTTCCACGAAATGCCCCAGCGACTCGATATAATCCAGCGTGATATGGAACCGGTCGAGAAAATAGATGCTGCGGGTTTTATTCACTTCGAAAATCGGCAGGAACCCCAGCGTTCTCAGCATACTGTCCGTCATGTCGCACGACTCGACGTTGACGGCCTCGCAGCGTCCGGTACGCGGCCCTTTTACAATCCAGAGCTTAATTCCCGAAGGCGCCATGCGGCGCAATAACATGCTGATATTCTGGTTCCCCAGCTTCTTTTCCGCTGAATCATAATAAATATCGTTTTCCTTATTTTCGAAGACAAACGACTCAGGATGGTGGCTGAATAAATTTTCACGAAAAGCGCTAATATCCTGAATACGAAATTTCAATTCAACTTCATATTTCCCTCTGAAATGCTCGTGCACGTTCTTTCTCCGCTTATCGGTTCTCTCTGACGCGTCTCATTATGGGATGAATACGGGCAGGGACGGGCGTCCAGACAACGTTACCTTTGTCATCAGACAATATTATTATCATGCTAATTTTTTATTCGGGCTGTCGTCGCTGCACAGCGAATCATTGCAGCCTACCGCTGCACGCAAACCGGGACTCGCCCCGGATAGCGGCAAGCGGGCTGCGCCAGCCGGCAATCTTATCGGCACGTTTTGCTGAAATGAGAACCATAAACACAAGCACAGTGCGCGCGCACCATGCTAAAAAAGAGAACGGATTAAACTGACGCCCCATTATTCCTTACCAGAAAACAAATCCCTCATTTTTCATCATGATTGATTTGCAAAAGAAATCTCACTCAGTCAATGCCAACCAGTCCGGTTTTACCGGAATTCATCATGCTGAATTCCGATTACTGGATTTTCGCGCTACCTCGAATTGACCGCAATACGGAACACGGTGTTTTACACCAATAGCCGCTATTTCATCGTGTCATTATTACAAAACGGTTTTTTCGCTAATCATGTATAGATACGAAAGCGTAATAATTCAATCCGCCAGCTCGCGTTTTGCCGATTAAACAGACACATTGTTGTAAATTTTCTTTTCACGAATAAATCGTCACCGCCACGCAGTGGTCTGCCGACAACGCGCCAGCCGTCTTTCCGATCGGGTGCGCATGCTCAAGCTACGACGACCCTGACCTCGCAGCGCGATATCCGCTCACCCGATGGCGTCGATAACCCGCGCAATATCGGCCGAGGTAGTCAGCGCGCGAATCCGACTGAATAGCTCGCTCGCCTCGTCGTACTCCTTGCGCAGGTAGCCCAGCCACTGCTTGATACGCGCCACGTGATACAGGCCGGTGTCGCCCTGCTTTTCCAGCCGCACGTATTTCTGCAACAGTTGCACCACCTCCGGCCACGGCATGCGCGCCTCGCGGTATTTGATCACCCGGCTCAGGTTGGGCACATTGAGCGCGCCGCGGCCAATCATTACCGCGTCGCAGCCGGTGGCGGCCATGCAGTCCTGCGCGCTTTGCCAGTCCCAGATTTCGCCGTTGGCGATCACCGGAATACGCAGACGCCGGCGAATCTCGCCAATCGCCGCCCAGTTGATGCGCTCCGCCCGATAGCCGTCCTCCTTGGTGCGGCCATGCACCACCAGCTCGCTGGCCCCCGCCTGCTGCACCGCATCGGCAATCTCAAACTGGCGCTCGCCGGAGTCCCAGCCCAGCCGCACTTTCACCGTCACCGGCAACGAGGACGGCACCGCCTCGCGCATCGCTTTGGCGGCCCGGTAGATCAAATCGGGGTCTTTGAGCAACGTGGCGCCGCCGCCGCTGCCATTGACCATTTTCGACGGACAGCCGCAGTTAAGATCAACGCCCCAGGAGCCCAGTTCCACCGCCCGGACGGCGTTTTCCGCCAGCCATTGCGGATACTGGCCGAGCAGTTGCACCCGCACCCGCGTGCCGGACGGCGTACGGCTGCCGTGGCGTAATTCCGGGCACAGGCGATAGAACGCTTTTACCGGCAAACGGCTATCCACCACCCGCAAAAACTCGGTGATGCACAGATCGTAATCATTCACTTCGGTGAGCAATTCCCGCACCAGGGAATCCAACACCCCTTCCATCGGGGCCAGTAAAACGCGCATAACTCGACTCATCATAAAAAAGGCAGGCAATGGTACTGTCGGCGGGAGAAACTGTCGATGAGAGAAGCTGTCGATGAGAGAAACTGTCGATGAGGAAACACCGCAATGGAGACAAGCGCAAGAACCAGCGGGAAAGTCTCGGCTTTCCCGCTACGGCGCTGAGATTACTGCCGGATATCCACCTGGTAGAAAATGTGTTTGCCGAACGGATCGATTTCATACCCGGTCACCGCATTGCGCACCGGTTCAAAGATAGTCGAATGAGCGATCATCACCGCCGGCGCCTGCTCATGCATCACGAACTGTGCCTGTCGATATAATTCCACGCGTTTCTGGTGATCCTGCTCGGCGCGTGCGTCGGTAATCAGCTTATCAAACGGCGGGTAACACCATTTGGACGAATTAGAGCCGCCATTGGCGGAAGTACAGGTAAACAGCGGGCCGAAGAAATTGTCCGGATCGCCGGTGGCGGTGGTCCAGCCCATCAGAGCCGCCTGATGCTCGCCGCTCTTCACCCGTTTGAGGTATTCGCCCCACTCGTAACTGACGATATTCGCTTTCACCCCCACCTTCGCCCAGTCGGCCTGAATCATCTCCGCCATACGACGCGCATTCGGGTTATACGGCCGCTGCACCGGCATCGCCCACAGATCGATAGCGGTCCCTTCCGCCAGCCCAGCTTCTTTCAGCAGCGCTCTGGCTTTTTCCGGATCGTACTCATAGTCCTTCAGGTCGGCTGCCGCGCTCCATACGCCGGGCGGCAGCAGATTTTTGGCGGCGGTGCCGGTGCCCTGAAACACCGCCTCGATAATCGCCGGTTTGTTGATCGCCATCGTCAGCGCCTGGCGCACCTTGAGGTTATCCAGGGGCGCTTTGCGGGTGTTGAAGGCCAGAAAACCGATATTCAACCCGGCTTTCTGCATCAGGGTGATGTCCTTGTTGCTCTTCATGTCCGCCAGTTCCGCCGGATTGGGAAACGGCATCACCTGACACTCGTTCTTGCGCAGCTTGGCGTAACGCACCGAGGCGTCCGGCGTGATGCTGAACACCAGCCGGTCCAGTTTGGCTTTGCCCTGCCAGTAGTCTGGAAATGCCTGATACAGGATGCGGGAATCTTTCTGGTACTGCGCCAGCTGGAACGGGCCGGTGCCGACAGGCTCCAGATCCACTTTCTCCGGCGTCCCGGCCTTCAGCATCTGGTCGGCGTATTCAGCGGACAGGATCGAGGCGAAATACCAGGCCAGATCGGCCAGAAACGGCGCTTCCGCATGGCTTAGGGTAAAGCGCACCCTGTAGTCATCCACCCGATCGATGGCGGTAATCAGGCTGCGGAACGACAGGCTCTCAAAATTGGCATAGGTACCGCCGGACACCTTGTGATACGGGTGATTAGGGTCGCGCTGGCGTTGAAAAGAGAAAATCACGTCATCGGCGTTGAAATCACGACTCGGGGTAAACTGCGCGTTGCGATGAAACTTCACCCCCTTGCGCAGATGAAACGTATATTGCGTGCCATCCGGACTGATGTCCCAGCTTTCCGCCAGGCTCGGCACCAGTTCGGTGGTGCCGACCTTGAAATCCACCAGCCGGTTGTAGATCGGCACCGCGCTGGCATCCACGCTGGTGCCGGAGGTATACAGCTGCGGGTTAAAGTTTTCCGGCGATCCTTCTGAACAGTACACCAGCGTTTTGGCGCACGCCGCCTGAGCAGCCGCCAGCGTCAGCGCCGCCAGCGCAACGCGCGTTATTACGTTTTTCATCCCCATCCTCGCTTTTTATTGACTTCCGGGCGGCTCGCTGAGTACAACGAAGCCTTTGATTATTGTTGAATAACGATACCTAATCTTTCGAATGGTTTACCAATAAGGATCCGCTATGAGCCATAACCAGGCGCGTCAGTTGACCGACCGTTTCTACCGCTATCTGGCGGTCACCAGCCAAAGCGACGCCGCCGCGGCCACGTTGCCGAGCACGCCGGGCCAGATGACGATGGCCCGCCTGCTGGCGGAAGAGCTGCGCGCGCTGGGGCTAAGTCAGGTGGAAATCGACGAGCACGCCACCGTTACCGCCGTGAAACCGGGCAACACGCCGTCCGCGCCGCGCATCGGCTTTATCACCCATATCGACACCGTGGATGTCGGCCTGTCGCCGGACATTCATCCGCAAATCCTGCGCTTTACCGGCGAAGACCTATGTCTCAATCCGGCGCAGGACATCTGGCTGCGGGTCAGCGAACATCCGGAAATCCTGCCCTATCGCGATCAGGAGATTATTTTCAGCGACGGCACCAGCGTGCTGGGCGCGGACAACAAAGCCGCCGTCACCGTGGTGATGACGTTGCTGGAAAACCTGCGCGACGACCAGCCGCACGGCGATATCGTGGTGGCGTTCGTGCCGGATGAGGAAATCGGGCTAAGAGGCGCCAAGGCGCTGGATCTGGCGCGTTTCGACGTCGATTTCGCCTACACCATCGACTGCTGTGAACTGGGCGAAGTGGTGTACGAGAACTTTAACGCCGCCGCGGCGGAAATCCGCTTTACCGGCGTGACTGCGCACCCGATGTCGGCCAAAGGCGTGCTGGTCAACCCGATTCTGATGGCGCACGACTTCATCAGCCGGTTTGACCGCCGGCACACGCCGGAGCACACCGAAGGCCGCGAAGGCTACGTCTGGTTCAACGATATTCACGCCAACGCCAATGAGGCGGTGCTGAAAGCCTCGATTCGCGATTTCGATCTGGCAGGATTCGAGCAGCGCAAACAACAGATTCGCGACGTCACAGCGCAGATTGCCGCCCACTACCCTACCGGCCAGGTCCGTTGCGCCATCGCCGATATCTACAGCAACATCAGCAACGCGCTGGGAGACGACCGGCGGGCGCTGGACTTGTTGTTCGCCGCCATGAACACGCTGTCGATTACACCGAAGGTGATTCCGATGCGCGGCGGCACCGACGGCGCGGCGCTGTCGGCCAAAGGCATTCTGACGCCGAACTTTTTTACCGGCGCGCACAACTTCCATTCACGCTTTGAGTTTCTGCCGGTGCCGTCGTTCGTCAAATCCTATCAGGTGGCGTTGACGCTGTGCCTGCTGGCGGCGCAGCAGCCTTCAGCCTGAACATTGCTGGCGTAGCGCCGAGGGCGTGATGCCGTATTCGGCGCGAAAACGCTGGCTGAAATGACTGGCGGAGCTGAACCCGCAGGCCAGCGCGATATCGGTGATGGAGCGGCTGCTGTGGCGCAACCACTGTTCCGCCTGCGCCAGCCGCCGCTTCATCACATACTGATGCGGCGCCACGCCTTCGCTCTGGCGGAACATGCGGGAGAAATGAAACTCGCTAAGATCGGCTTCCGCCGCCAGTTCGGCCAGCGTCAGCGCCTCCCCCAGCCCGGCGTCAATCCGCGCTTTTACCCGCCGCAACACCGCCGGAGCCAGCCCGCCGCGGCTGTTCGGCGCCTGCCACTGCAACTGGCTGTACTGACGCAGCATATGCAACATCACCATCGTAGACGCGGAACTCAGCATCATCTGGCTGGCCGGATCGCGCCAGTTGCCGGTCAGCAGAAAATGGCGATACAGCGCCTCCAGCGCCGGGTCGGCGATAAAAATGCGCTCATCAAGACGGATCGACGCCGGACTGCGGTCCCAGGTTTGCTCCGCCAACTGGCGCAAGTGCTGATCGGTACAGTAAAAGTGGGCGAAACGCAGGCTGCCGCGAATATCCCAGGTGGACTGGCTCTCTTTCGGCATCAGACAAAAACGCCCCGGCGCGCCGCCGTTGAACCAACCATCCGGACGCTTGTGGTAGCTTTCGTAGCCGTCCTGCACGTACATGCTGAAGATGTGGTGATGGGTGTTTTCCAGCGTGACCCGATCGTGGCTGTTCTGCCAGACCGCCAGTTGCACCTCGTTGGCAAGCGTGACCGTTTCCTGCAACCGGGTTTTGTATTGGCGCTGGAGCACCTCGAAAGCCTCGTATTGGTTCATGCCTACCGTCCTGTAAACCTATTAACTTGCAAACCTCTCGCCCTGTAATAAAAAGTACTACCTCAGGCAACAGATTAAAACAAGCGCCCGCCATTAGGAATGGCTCTCTCCGGGCCTATCAGCACCACGCGGTCTTTTTCATCCGGAAAACCCAGCGTCAGCACCTCCGAGATAAAAGGCCCGATACGACGCGGCGACAGGTTGACGACGCACGCCACCTGTCGGCCGATAAGATCATCGGGCGTATACAGGTCGGTTATCTGGGCGCTCGACCGTTTGCAGCCGATTTCCGGGCCAAGATCGATATCCAGTTTCCAGGCAGGCTTGCGCGCTTGTGGAAACGGCTCGACACGGACAATCGTCCCCACGCGGATGTCGACATCAAGAAATTGTTCAATGGTAATGGCGGCGTTCAACTGGTCACCTCAAGATTTTTATTTAAAACAGGATGATGGCTCGTGTCAGAGCAGCGCGTTTAAGCCGGTCTCGTTGCTCTGATGTACCGGTTTCCGGTGTGCCGCGACACAGGACATCACGCTGCAAACCACCAGCGTGAAGGCGGCGGCCTCCAGCCAGGTGGGCAGACGCTGCTCCCACAGGAAGCCGTAAATCAGCGCGAACAGGGTTTCGAACAGAATCATCTGCCCAACCAGCGTTAGCGGCAGCAACCGGCTCATCCGGTTCCAGAATAGATTGCCGACAATCGAAGCCAGCACCGCTACGCCCACCGATACGCCGGCGAACTGCGCCCATGCGACGCCGCTGTGGCTGTAGGTGTTAAACATAATGGCTAAAGGAATCAGGACCAGCGACTGCGCGCCGGTGACGAGGCCCATCAGCAGGTTCCAGTCGTGGGCCGAGACAGATGGCGCGCGGGCCAGCCAGCGGCTGTTGCCAACGGCGAAGCTGCTCCAGGATATCAGTGCGCCGAGCGCGCACAACAGGCCGATGGTTTGCTCGCCTGTGGTTGCGGACGCCGGCCCGCCCAATGCCTGCCAGCCGATGCAAATGGCGCCGGCCGCGCACACCAGCAGCGACGGCAACAGTCTGCGCAGCGGAACCGCGCCCCGGTCGCGGCTGCCGATGAGGGTCACCGCCACCGGCATAAAACCAATCACCAGCGAGGTGATGGCGATGCCCGCCATCTGTACCGCGCTGGATAGAAGAATGTAATACAGGGTGTTGCCCGCCAGCGACAACCAGCCCAGCGCAAACCACTCACGGCGCGTCAGCCGCCGCATCAGAGCCGACCAGCGCGGCGCCAGCAACATCAGCGAAATCAGGCCATAGGCGCTATAGCGGCCAATGGCGATCTGCAACGGGCTAAACGCGCGCACCAGCTCCGGCGCCAGGAAAACCAGCCCCCACAACGCACCGGCTCCCATGCCGCATGCCACGCCCGCTAACGTTCTTTTGCCATCCACTCTACGATTCTCCGCACTTTCGATTCTCCGCACTTGCACTGGCCGGAGAGTATCGCGCGGCGAATGACCCACGTCTTGATTAAGACTCGCGAGCTTTGGGCCCAGACTCCTGCAACTGCTGTCGAAACGCGGAGGGCGTCAGCCCCGTCGCCTTACGCATGGCCCGGGTCAAGGCGCTTTGGTCGGCGTAGCGGCCCCGGTAGGCAATCTCGGCGATGGGCAGATTCGTCGTCGCCAGCCAATGCTGCACCCGGCCCAGCCGAACGCGCGCCAACCAGGCGTGCGGCGTGGTATCCCGCTCGCTGCGGAAAACGGCGTGCAGCCGACTGACGCTCATCCCCGCCTGCTGCGCCATGAACTCGGTGGTCCAGTCCAGAAACGGGTCGCTTTCGATAGCCGCCATCAGTCCTGCCAGCCGTGAACGCGGCTGCGCCCCCTCGCCGGTCAGCGCATCCAACAGCAGCGGCGCCCACAGTTGAACCCGCGATTCAGGCACCCGACCTTTGGTCAGCATCCCGCCCATATAATCGATCAGATGATTGGCTTCCGGCGCAAGGCGCATAAACCGGCACGACGCCAGATATTCCGCCACATGGGGATCCAGATGGCCGGGCTCGACATCCACGATCAGAAACTGGTTGGTCCCGCGGCTTTCCTGAGCATGGGGAGAATGCCTGTCGACATAGGCGGCCAGACGGCGATCCAACTGAGCGCTCTGACCGGATATGTCGATACAGAGCGAACCTGACAGCGGTAAAACCAGTTGTGAGTGGTCGTGACGATGAGGCGCCTCCAGCGCGCCGTAGCCGCGAATGGACAGCATGAAGGCATTAGGTCTAAACATGTCTCACCACCACGATCGCCGATATATGAATGTTAGCGAAATGAACCAGCTCAAGGCCGTGTCTGCTGCAAATACCGTCTACGTCAAACAACGGCTGCGGCAAACAGTGTGGTTTACGGCGCAGGGAAAGGTCAATCATTTCCGGCGCCATCGGCGCGCGTATCAGCCGCAAGCTTGCTGTTTAAGCCTTGCCACCTGTGCAACGTCATCGCCAAGCAGTTGATCCAACTGGCCGTCACGAATCCATTGAACCACCTGAGCTTCGATATCGACGCCGTAGTCCTTGCGCTTCTGGTGTTCCTGGCCCGGCAGGTATAGGAATGCGGCAAAACCCTCGTCATGCAGTTGGCGCGCCTCTCCGCTGGCAAAGTGGTAGATCTCAATGTTCATCGCATCGAGATGGGCTTGCCGGGCCAGCGCGGCAGGGTCGATCAAGCGCGAATGCATCAGGCCGACGGTCGGCACTTCAGGTATCGCCGCTTTCACCGCTTTGAGTTGAACGTAGTCAAACGAGGAAAATTGCAGCAGGTCGGCGCAGTCCAGTTCATCAATCAGCGCGCTTAGCTTCGGGAAGAGCACCTCATTCCGATCGTATAACTTGAGCTCAAGCTGATAGAGGATGCCAAGCTCGCGGGCCAACTGCAGCGCATCTTTGAGCCGTGGAACGCGCTCTCCGGCGAATTCATGGCTAAACCATTGCCCGGCATCAAGTTGGGAGAGTTCGGCATAGCTCATGTTTTGCACCAGGCCGCGGCCGTTGGTGGTGCGGTCAACCGTATTGTCGTGAATCAGCACCAGTTCGCCATCGCGGGTGATGCCGAGGTCGGTTTCACAGATCACGCCGCGGCCGCCGTATTCAAACGCCTGTTTAAACGCGGCGAGGGTATTTTCCGGCGCCCCGGCGCTATGGCCGCGGTGGCCGCCGAGACGTATAGTCTCTGGCGTCATTCTTAGCGGATTCATGTTCGCTTCCTCCTGTTTACTTTCGTTTAGCATTGTTTCGCTCAACGGCGCTGCGCGGTGAAATCCGCGCGTTTCGATCACTTCAGCGTCGGGTCGAAGATGTCGCGTAGCTGGTCGCCGATAAGACTGATGGTTAGCGACAGGACGAAGATGACCACGCCTGGCGCGATAGCGATCCACCACTCGGTCATGATGTAGTCGCGGCCGGCGCCGACCAACGACCCCAGACTGACCTGTGGCGGTTGTACGCCGAGGCCAAGAAAACTCAGCGACGACTCCAGAATGAGGATTTCAGGCATCACCACCGTGAATGTCACCAGCACGACGGCAAGGATATTGGGAAGTACGTGAACCATCGCGATACGAAAACTGCCTGCGCCGTTGCGATGCAACGCGGCGATATAGGGCTTTGCCAGTTCAAGCCCGGCCATGGTCCGCGTCAGACGTGCAAACCGTTCCCAGCCAAACAAACCGAGCAGGCAGATGAACAGTGTGAGGCTGTTGCCGAGAAACGCCAGCACCGTGAGGGCGATGATGATAAACGGCATCGACGCCTGAAAATCGACCGCCACCCGGATGATGGCGTCGGCAAAACCGCGCCGGAAACTCGCGATGAGGCCCAGCGCCGTACCGATAATCATGCTGATGATCGACGCGCCGAGCGATATCAACATGCTCATACGCAGCGCAAAGAAAATGCGGCTTAGAATGTCGCGCCCCATCTCGTCGGTGCCGAGCCAGTGCGTGGAACCGGCCACGACGTGGAGTGGCGGCATTTTGCGTGCCCTCAGGTCGATCTGCGCAAAGCCGTATGGCGCCAGCGCGTCGGCGAATACCGCAACACCGACGGTAAACACGATGACCAGCACGCATACCACCAACAGCGGATGAATGCGCGGGAGTCTGGCGAAGAAGCCGGAAGTCAGCTTTGACGACGCAGGGGAGATATCGGCCATGAGTCCCTCCTTCAAGAACGTTTCGCGTAGCGCAGGCGGGGGTCGGCCATCACATGCAGGAAATCGACCAGCAGATTTGCGCTGACCATAGCGACGGTGATGAGAATGACAATCGCCTGAACCACCGCGACGTCGCGGGAAGCGACCGAACTGATCAGCAGCAGGCCGACGCCGGGCCAGGCGTATACCGCTTCAACCACCGCGGAGCCGCCAATCATTCCGCCGAGCAGGAATCCGAGCAGCGTCAGCAAGGGAAGCGCCGCGTTCGGCATCACATGCCTCACGATGATCCCCCACTCCGATACACGCTTCGCCCGGGCGGCGAGGATGTAACGTTGCCCACTCACCTCCAGCGCGCTTGAGCGAACGAACCTCGCGATGACGCCGGCATTGTAAAGCCCGATCACCAGCGTGGGCATCACCATGTGGGCGAGCGTCGCCCCGCCGCCAGAAGGCAGAAGCCGCAGCTTCACGGCAAACAGCTGGATCAGGAGAATGCCGGTCAGGAAGGTCGGCACAGAGTGCGTCAGCACGGCGAGGCTAATCACCGCGCGGTCGACAACGCCGCCGCGATACCGTGCCGCGACGATACCTAGCGGGACGCCCACCGCCAGCGCCAGTACCAGCGCGGCCGCCATCAGCCGCAGCGTCGCCGGAACCTTCTCGATGATGATGGCAAGCGCGTCCTGACCGCTTCGCAGCGAGGTACCGAAATCGCCGCTCAACATACGGCCGAGATAGGTGAAATACTGCTCGGCCACGGGACGATCCAAGCCCCATTGCTGGCGCAGCATGTCGACCACCTGCGGCGGGGCTTCGACGCCGAGGAGTGACGTCATCGGGTCGCCGCTGATGCGAAGCATGACGAAGGTAAAGGTCACCACCAGGAAAACCGTCAATATCGCGCGCAACAATGAGCCGGTCATGATGTTCAGCATGCTCTCGCCTCCGCCAGTATTGAGCAGTTGCACGCCGTATCCGCAGACGTTGCCCGACGCTTGCCTTTCGGCACGGCGGCAAGCAGCTTCGCGGTATAAGGGTCGGACGGTGCGGCAAAGACGGTTGACGTCGGCCCGCTCTCCACCACGCGACCGGCCTGCATCACCACGACCCGATGCGACACATGGCGCACCACGCGCACATCGTGGCTGATGAACAGGATTGACAGACCGCGCTTCTGCTGAAGGTCGAGCAGGAGATTGAGCACCTGAGCCTGCACCGACACATCCAGCGCCGAAACGGGTTCATCGCACAGCAGGATGTTGGGTTCGGTCACCAGCGCCCGGGCGATGGCGGCGCGCTGCCGCTGCCCTCCCGACATCTGATGCGGATAGCGATCCAGCATGGCGCCCGGCAGCGCAACGGCGCCGAGCGCTTCTTTAGCCCTATCGCGCCGCTCGCTCTTGCTGCCGATAGCATGAATCAGCAGCACTTCTTCAATCTGCCGACCGATGGGATGACGCGGGTCGAAAGCGCCGAGCGTATCCTGTGCGACGACCTGAAGAACGCGGGCCAGACGCCGGCGATTCGGCCTGAGATAGCCCGCGAAGGGCGCGTCGAAGAGTTCCAGCGTGCCGCTATCCGGCTGGCGGTCGCCGCACAGCAGAGCGGCGAGGGTCGATTTCCCGCATCCAGACTCGCCGACCAGACCGAGCGTTTCACCCTGACCAAGCGCGAGGGAAACGCCGCGGACGGCATGGTGACCCGCCCGCTTGCCCGGCAGAAGAGAAAATCCAGCGGGGTAAGTGAAATTCAGATCGCGGGCTTCAAGGACTGTCGTCCCGCCTGGCGCGTTCAAACTCATGGTAAGCGCTCCGCTGAGGTTAAGGATACGGCAGCGTCGAGCCGCCAGCTGTGGGGCATTTCCACCAGTCGGGTGAGCGGTTCGCCGTGCCCTGGCATCGCGTCCAGCAAAAGCCGGGTGTAGGGATGGCTCGGTCGTTCATAGATGTTTTCAGTCGTGCCGACTTCCATGATCTCGCCGCCGTACATCACGACGATGCGATCGCAGACCTCCGCGATCAGGTCAAGGTCGTGGCTGATGAAAATCATGGCAATACCGCGGTTGCGCACCAGCGACACCAGCAGCGACACCACCTGAGCCTGAACCGTGACGTCGAGTGCGGTCGTCGGTTCGTCGGCGATGACGAGCTGCGGCTCCAGCGCCAGCGCCGTGGCGATCATCACGCGCTGGCACATGCCGCCGGAAAATTGCGAAGGGTAGTCATGGTAACGCCTCTCCGGCTCGTCGATGGCGACGTCTTTCAGGAGTTGCAGCGCGATCTGGCGGGCTTGCTCCGCATCGTGCCCGGCACTTCGCGCCGCCTCGGCGATTTGCTCGCCAACGGTGCGTACCGGATTGAGGCAGGATACCGGTTCCTGAAAAATCATGCCGATCGGCGCAAGTTGTTTCGACGCCAGCGCCTGTTGCAGGTAGTCGGCGGCGAACGTCTGACCGCCGATGGCGACCGAACCGCAAGCCAGGGCCGTTGCCGGCAGCAGACCGGCAACGGCGAGGCACGACAGCGATTTTCCGGAACCGCTCTCCCCCACAATCCCCAGGATTTCGCCCTCCCTGACGTCAAAGGATACCGACTTAACCGGCGTCGTCCTGCCCTTTGCGGCGGGAAAGGAAATGCTCAAGTCTTGAATAGTGAGAACGGATTTGCGCATTGCGACAACCTCACCCGGCGGCATTGACGAAGGACAGGTTTTGCGGCCCCAGATCCATCGCGAAGGCGTGCTGCGGTTTCCACTTCACCTTTTTGGAGACGCCGAAGAAGACGGCGTTCTGGTGAAGAACCGTGATGCCTGGGTCCTTCCATTCAATGATGTCCAGCATGTCGGAGAAGATTTTGGCGCGATCCGCCGGAGCTACGGCCTGTTCAAGCTTCGCGCCAAGAGCGTCGAATTCGTCATTGATCCAGATCTTCTGCGTGCCCATCGTTGCGGTTCTGGCGAACGACAGCGAGTAGATGGAAACGTAAGGATCGGCAATGACCGCGGTGCTGGACCAGTTGCCGGTCGCCCGACCGCTGGCGTTATCGAAGAGCTTACCGGCTTCAACAAACTCCAGTTTGGCGTTGACGCCAACCGCCTGCCACATGGCGACGACCGCTTCGCTGACCGGGTTTTCCGCCGTGTAATAGTTGTTCTGCGAGCGGATCGTGATCGGTTCGCCCTTGTAGCCGCCCTCCTTTAGGAGCTGTCGGGCTTTTTCCGGGTTGTATTCGTATTTCGGCCGGTCCTTCAGGTAGATGGGGCCGAACTCCTTGAACTGCTCGCCGTTCGGGACCACGGTCAGGCCGTTCCAGATGGTGTCGACGATCGCCTGACGGTCGATAGCAATAATCAACGCCTGACGCACGCGCGGATCCTTGAGCGCAGGGTTGTATTTGTCGAAAAAGAGGATGCGGTTGTTTGGAACCGGGCCCCCGACGATCGTCGCAGTGCCGGACTTGTTCACCACGTCGAGCTGGTCCGGCGGCAGATCGGTCGCGATGTCATAGTCGCCCGCAAGAAGACCGGCGATACGAGATGACACTTCCGGCACCACCTTGAAGGTGACGCGCTTCGCGTTGGGCTTTCCACCGAAATACCGGTCGTGAGCGACCAGCGTGACATGATCGTTAGCGACGGATTCGAGAACCTTGTAGGGGCCGGCGCCGACCGGCTTTTGCTTCCACTTCGCCCAGTCGCCGCCCATCTTGACCCAGGCGTCTTTGCTGATGACCACCGCGGCATAGCTGGCCAGCCGCTGTAACAAGATCGGATCCTTAAACTTGGTGACGAAACGGACAGTTTGCGGATTCACAACGTCGACATGAGCAAGGCTGCTGAAGCTGGTCAGATAGGTTGGATAACCGGGTGCCTGCGGGTCGGTCAAACGTTGCGGCCCGAACGAAAAGGCCACGTCGTCAGCGGTCATCTCACGGCCGTCATGGAAAATGACGCCTTTGCGAAGCGTGACGTCGAGGGTTTTGTCGTCTACCCATCGCCACGAGGTCGCCAGGTTCGGCTGCACCGAGAAGTGACCATCAAGGTCAAGTTTCAGCAGCGTCTCGTGAATCGAGGGATTGTTGCGAAAAGCGACGTTGGACGCCGCGTCAACCGGCTCCTGCGTCTCCGGGTTTTTCTGAACCGCGATCCGTAACTCAGGACGATTGTCTTCCTGAGCGGCCGCGCCGCCTGCAAGGGAGACGGCGATCAACGCCGCCATAGCAATAAAAATGCGTATCTTCATCCAAACCACTCCTTAAGTAAGCAGGTCCGTCGAGCCGTGCCCGCGATTGTTCTTTTTTCACTACCCATCACCGCCAGGATGGCAGCGATTTCCCCCGTACAGAAACGCGTGCCGGAAGATACTTAAGCGAGCCGTCGTACCCGGATTAGTCCGGGCGGTTCAGCCGGATCCCCATGTCCGCCGACCAGAGGGCCGGATTTCAGTGCGCGATGACAAACTTCTTGCGCAGTTTCTCAGGTACGGTGTCGATGATGCTGCGGGCGCCGGCATCGGTAACAATGACGCCCACGTCTTCTATCCGGGTGATGACCGAGAGGCTTGATTTCGTGAATTTCGAGTGGTCAGCCACAACAATGACGCGGTTCGACACGTCGATCATGGCTCGCGCGACGCTCGCATTCACTGGCGATGAGGTGCAGATCAAACCACGGTCGACGTCGATCGATGCGGCATTCAGGATGAGTTTGTCGACATTGAACTGCCGTATGAAATACTCGGCCAGCGGCCCTCTGAATGAGCGGTTCGTGGCGGTAA
Source organism: Dickeya sp. Secpp 1600 (assembly GCF_003049805.1). Lineage (NCBI taxonomy): Bacteria > Pseudomonadati > Pseudomonadota > Gammaproteobacteria > Enterobacterales > Pectobacteriaceae > Dickeya > Dickeya sp. Secpp 1600. Next base: position 2,024,169 of record NZ_CP023484.1, on the reverse strand, counting down.
ATTCCCCCCCGACCGAGTAAATGCTCTGCCCCTCGCTGCGCGAAAATTCAGCAACGATGTCAAGGCCATTCGAGATCAGCGTCAGACTTCGACGACCAACGAGCTTTTTAGCCACTTCCAGCGCGGTCGTACCGGCATCCAGAAGCACGGTGTCGCCATCGGCAATCATGCCGGCGACGGCGGCGGCGATGGCCGCCTTCTCCGCCTGATTCCAGACGGCGCGGGCCTCGTTTGTCGCATCCAGCGCGACCTGATTGATATTGACCGCGCCGCCATGCGTTCTGCGCAGCAATCCGGCTTCCTCAAGATCGCACAGGTCCCGACGAACGGTGGCGACCGAAACCTCGAATCGATCCGTTAACGTGCGCAAATCAGCAAAATTCTCTTCGCGCAAAAATTCAACGATTTTCGCCTGACGCTCTTCCGCCTGAGTCAGCATAGGGTGGTTCCTTGTCATCATCATGACCGTTATCGATCAACAATCTGAGCGAACCCTATCCTTTCCAGATGACACTCGTATGAAGAAAATGCGTCGATTACCACCATCGAAGCGTTGCCGGACAAGAAGACTGCGCAATAAACCCTGAACCCATCTTAATGAACGAAATCGCTCACTTACCAACGGCGGCAACGGCTCACGCCGTACTCTGGCGCCCCGCCAACCGCCGATCGATAGCCCTGGCGTTATTCTGCGTAATCTGAAGGAAAACGTGCGGCGGCGGGGTGCGGCGCAGGTCGCCCCCTGTCGGTGCTGGAAGCCGTTTGAAATAAAAAAACCGCAGGATTCTGCTACTCGCCGCAAGCTGCTGACAGCCGCCGCCCTGCCAATCCCAGATACTCAATGTTTACGGTTGCTTGCGGATTGTTTGCGGAATTACCGGTGAAACTGTTTGTGAAATTGACTGTTTGTGAAATTGATTGTTCGTGAAATTGATTATTAGCGGAGTCTGACGATGAATAGCCTGCTTTATTGCGCCGTGGTGCTGATTTGGGGCACCACCTGGATCGCCATCAGTCTACAGCAAGGTAGCGTGCCGCCAGAAGTGTCGATTTTCTGGCGTTTCGCCATCGCTTCGGCGTTGTTAATGGCGTTTTTGATCCTGACTCGGCGCCTGCGCCCGCTGAGCGGCCGCGCGCATTTGCTGTGTATGGCTCAGGGGGTGACGGTTTTCGGCATGAATTTCTTTTGCTTTTATCATGCCGTCGCCTGGATCCCCAGCGGGCTGGAATCGGTGATCTTTTCGATGGCGGTGCTGTTCAACGCCTTCAACAGCCGGCTGTTTTTCGGCACCCGTCTCAGCCGCAACGTGAAGCTGGCTGCGCCGTTGGGGCTGGCCGGCATCATCCTGCTGTTCTGGCACGATCTGCTACAACTTGGCAGCAGCCCACAATTGCTGTGGGGGGTCGGCATGAGCCTGATCGCCACCTACTGCTTTTCGCTCGGCAACATCATCAGCGCCCAGCACCAACGCATGGGCCGGGACATCATGACCACCAACGGCTGGGGCATGCTGTACGGCGCGCTGGCGATGGGTTTCATCGCACTGCTGCTGGGTTACCGCTTTACGCCGGAATTCTCGCTGCGCTATCTCGGTTCGCTGTCTTACCTGGCGCTGTTCGGCTCGGTGATTGGTTTTGGCGCCTACTTCGCGCTGGTTGGGCGTATCGGCGCCAGCCAGGCGGCTTATGCCACCTTGCTGTTTCCGTTGGTCGCGCTCTCCGCCTCCACCCTGTACGAAGGGTACGTATGGCGAAGCAACGCCGTGCTGGGTTTACTGCTGATTCTGGCGGGCAATGCGGTGATGTTTTATCGCCCCCGGCCGCAACCGGTGGCGAAAACCGCCGCGTAAACGACCGTCTTCTCATCATGGGAAGACGACCTGGGCGATAACTGACTGGATAACAAGGTTTGCCGACGAATAGCTACCCGACCGGGTAGCTATTTTATTTGCTGCGTGACCGGATAGCGACCCGACCGTGCCGGGTAACCCGCTTACTGGCCGCCGGCAGGCTTGCGCGGCGGGCGACGGCGGGCGGATTGCCCTTCCGGGCGCTGTCCGGCCGGGCGCGCTGCGCCATCACGACGCGGCTGATGAGGACGTTCGCCCTGCGGGCGTCCGGATGCGCGTTCGCCTTGCGGACGATCGCCCTGACGCGGCGCACCGCCGCCACGACCACCGCGCCCGCCCTGCCGGCCGTTCTGGATCGGTTCGGCCTTGATCGTTGGGTCCGGTTCATAACCCGGAATCTCCATCCGCGGGATTTCCCGCTTCAGCAGACGCTCGATATCACGCAGCAGTTTGTGTTCATCGACGCACACCAGCGACAACGCCTCGCCAGTCGACGCCGCCCGGCCGGTACGGCCGATACGGTGCACGTAATCTTCCGGCACATTCGGCAGCTCGTAGTTCACCACATGCGGCAACTGGTCGATATCCAACCCACGGGCGGCGATGTCGGTCGCCACCAGCACGCGGATGTCGCCGTCTTTGAAATTAGCCAGCGCACGGGTACGCGCTCCCTGGCTCTTGTTACCGTGGATAGCGGCGGCGGTGATGCCGTCTTTATTCAGTTGTTCCGCCAGATGGTTGGCGCCGTGCTTGGTGCGGGTAAACACCAGCACCTGCTGCCAGTTGTGTTTGCCGATCAGGAGCGACAGCAGTTCGCGCTTGCGTTTCTTGTCCACGAAATGCACGTGCTGGGTCACCAGTTCGGACGGCGTATTGCGGCGCACCACTTCCACCGATGCCGGATTGGTGAGCAGCTTCCCGGCCAGTTCCTTGATCTCGTCGGAGAAGGTGGCGGAAAACAGCAGGTTCTGACGTTTGGGCGGCAGCTTCGCCAGCACCCGGCGGATGTCGTGGATAAAGCCCATATCCAGCATACGGTCGGCTTCATCCAGCACCAGAATTTCCACCTGCGACAGGTCGACCGCGTTCTGGTGCTCCAGATCCAACAGACGGCCCGGCGTGGCAATCAGAATATCGACGCCGCCGCGCAGCTTCATCATCTGCGGGTTAATGCTAACGCCGCCGAACACCACCAGCGAACGCAGACGCAGGTATTTGCTATACGCCAGCACATTTTCGCCGATCTGCGCCGCCAGTTCGCGGGTCGGCGTCAGGATCAACGCCCGCACCGGACGGCGGCCTTTCGCCTGCGACGGACGGTGGCTCAGCAATTGCAGCAGCGGCAGGGTGAAGCCGGCGGTTTTGCCGGTACCCGTCTGGGCGCTTGCCATCAGGTCGCGCCCTTCCAGCACCACCGGAATCGCCTGACGCTGAACCGGCGTCGGCTCACGGTAGCCCTGTTCTTCCACAGCGCGCAAAATATCGGCACTCAGGCCGAGGGATTCAAAAGACATAACGAGAACAACTCCAGATTCACCCTACCCGGCATCCGCCGGTGCAGTTTTCAGGGTGACAACAGATGGGTTCAGCGCCGCGTCGGCGTACACGCCTTACAACGCTGACTCCAGATGAATGGGCACAAACTACGGTGCGTGACTGCGCGCGATTGTAACAGAAAATCGCTTGTTTGAGGAATTTTTATCTGTCGATCACATTTTATCCTCCGCATTCTGCGCAAAATGGCCGAGCTCTTCATGGATATCAATCGTTTACTGATTAAAAAGCCGGTTCTCTTCTGCCGCGGCAGCGCATATCCGCGCTGAATCAGCACGCCGTCAGTCAGAACACGGCAATCTGTTGAATATCGGATTATTCTTAAGTGATGTCGTCGTAATAGCGGGATCGGCAATCACACGAAGTCATATCGGGAGCGCTATGAATAAAAAAACAGGGGTATGGTTGGTGCTGGCGTTGTTCGCCGTCACCACCGCCGGCTACGGCTTGATGCACTACCGTAGCCAGCAGGATGCGCCGCTGACGCTGTACGGTAATGTGGATATCCGCAGCGTCAATTTGGGGTTCCGGGTCAGCGGACGCCTGACCGCTCTAAATGTGGATGAAGGGGAGGTTGTCCAGCCGGGGCAGTTGCTGGCCCGACTGGATAACGCGCCGCAGCAGAACGCACTACGGCAGGAAAAAGCCAGCGTAGCCAGCGCGCAGGCGCAACTGGCGCTGCTGCGGGAAGGCTACCGCAGCGAGGAAATCGCCCAGGTGCGTTCGCAACTGGAGCAGGCGCAGGCCGCCTACGACTACGCCAACAGCTTCTACCAGCGCCAGCTTGGCCTGTGGCAGCAACACACCCTGGCCGCCAACGCGCTGGAAGACGCCCGTTCCACCCGCAATCAAACGCAGGCGACGTTGCAGGCGGCGCGGGAAAAACTGAGCCAATATGAGCGCGGCAACCGGCCGCAGGAAATAGCCGCCGCCGAAGCATCGCTGGCGCAGGCGCAGGCCGCTGAAGCACAGGCGCAACTCAGTCTGCAGGATACGCGCCTGTACGCGCCCTCTCCCGGCGTGATTCTGACCCGGGCCGCCGAAGCCGGCAGCATGCTGAGCGCCGGCAGCACCGTCTTTACCCTGTCGTTGACCCAGCCGGTATGGATTCGCGCCTACGTCAATGAAACCCAGTTGGGCCGCGCCGCGCCCGGGCGCGAGGTGCTGATCTACACCGACGGCCGCCCGAACCGCCCCTATCACGGCAGAATCGGCTTTGTGTCGCCCAGCGCCGAATTTACGCCGAAAAATGTCGAAACCACGGAGTTGCGCACCGACCTGGTGTACCGGCTGCGCATCATCGTCAGCGACGCGGACGACGGTCTGCGTCAGGGGATGCCGGTAACCCTCACGCTGATGCAGGATCGGTCGCGCCATGACCAGTGACCCGCCGCTGATCCGCCTCGACGCGCTGGAAAAACGCTTCGACGGCATGACGAAACCGGCGCTGGCGCAGTTGAGCGCCGAGATTCGCGCCGGCGCGGTCACCGGGCTGGTGGGGCCGGACGGCGCCGGCAAGACCACGCTGATGCGCATGCTGGCCGGATTGCTGACGCCCAGCGCGGGCACGATTCGGGTGCTGGGGCTGGACCCGATCGCCGATGACCGCCAGTTACATGCCCGGCTCGGTTACATGCCGCAGAAATTCGGCCTGTACGAAGACCTCACCGTGATGGAAAACCTGACGCTGTACGCCGACCTGCGCGGCATCACCGGCGACATCCGGCGCGCCACCTTTGATCGGCTGTTGCAGTTTACCGACCTCACCCGCTTCACCACCCGGCTGGCGGGCAAACTCTCCGGCGGCATGAAGCAGAAACTGGGGCTGGCCTGCACCCTGCTGGGGCAGCCCGGCGTGTTGCTGTTGGATGAACCGGGGGTCGGCGTCGACCCGATCTCCCGCCGCGAACTGTGGCGGATGGTGCATGAACTGGCGGACGACGGCATGCTGATTCTGTGGAGCACCTCCTATCTGGACGAGGCCGAACAGTGCCGCGACGTGCTGCTGCTTAACGAAGGCGAATTGCTCTACCGGGGCGCCCCCGCCGACCTAACGCAGCGGATGGCGGGCCGCTGCCTGCTGCTCGACCAACCGGGCAGCAACCACCGCCGTCTACTGCAACAGGCGCTGCGTCAGCCGCAGGTGAGCGACGGCGTGATTCAGGGGCGCTACGTGCGGCTGATTCTGAAACCGCAGGCGGATCGCGCCGCGCTGCTGCACGCCCTCAAATTGCCGCCGGACAGCGTGCAGGACACCGCGCCGCGCTTTGAAGATGCGTTCATCGACCTGCTGGGCGGCGGGCCGAGCGCCACCTCGTCGCTGGCGGCTATTCTGCCGCAGTTGGACACTCACCGCGGGGAGACGGTGATCGAAGCGCGGAACCTGACCAAAAAATTCGGCGATTTCGCCGCCACCGACCGGGTGAATTTTCAGGTGCGCCGCGGTGAAATCTTCGGCCTGCTGGGGCCGAACGGCGCGGGGAAATCCACCACCTTTCGCATGATGTGCGGCCTGCTGACGCCGACCGAAGGTCAGGCGCTGGTGCTGGATATGGACCTCAAGACCCGTTCCGGCCGGGCGCGACAGCATCTCGGCTACATGGCGCAAAAATTTTCGCTGTACGGCAACCTGACCGTGGAACAAAACCTGCGCTTTTTCTCCGGCGTTTACGGCCTGCGCGGCCAGCATCAGCAGGATAAGGTGGACAGTATGGCGCAGGCGTTCAACTTTCATCCGATCTTCCAGCAAACGCCCGACGCGCTGCCGCTCGGCTTCCGCCAGCGGCTGGCGCTGGCCTGCGCGCTGATGCACGAACCGGACATCCTGTTTCTTGACGAGCCCACCTCCGGCGTCGACCCGTTTACCCGCCGGGAGTTCTGGCAACACATCAACGGCATGGTGGACAAAGGCGTGACGGTGATGGTCACCACCCATTTTATGGACGAAGCCGAATACTGCGACCGCATCGGGCTGGTGTACCGCGGCCGGCTCATCGCCAGCGGCACGCCGGATGACCTGAAACGTCAGGCCGCCAGCGACGACGCGCCGGAGCCGACCATGGAGCAGGCGTTCATCACGCTGGTGCAGGCCTATGATCAGGAGGCCGGCCATGTCACCACCAATTGACGATAAACGTTTTTCCTGGCGACGCTTACGCGCGCTGTGCCTGAAGGAAACCCGCCAGATCCTGCGCGACCCCAGCAGCGCGCTGATCGCTTTCGTCATCCCGCTGTTGTTGCTGTTCATCTTCGGCTACGGCATCAACCTCGACTCCAGCCGCCTGAACGTCGGCGTACTGATGGAGCAACACAGCGCCGAGGCCGATAGCCTGGCGCGCGCCTTTACCGGCTCGCCCTTTCTGTCCGTCACCCTCAGCGATAACCGCCCGGCGCTGATAGCACGGATGCAGGCCGGGCAGATTCGCGGTCTGGTGGTCATCCCGGCCGACTTCGCCAAACGGCTGGCGCACCCGCAGGATCGCGCGCCGATTCAGGTCATCACCGACGGCAGCGAGCCGAATACCGCGCAATTCGTGCAGGGCTACGCTCAGGGGGTGTGGCAACTCTGGCAGCAGCAATACGCGCAGGACCACGGCGGCCGCTATCAACCGCTGATTGAGGTGCAGACCCGCTACTGGTTCAACGCCGCCGCCATCAGCCGGCATTTCATCATTCCCGGCGCCATTACCATCATCATGACAGTGATCGGCGCGATCCTGACCTCGCTGGTGATCGCCCGCGAGTGGGAACGCGGCACCATGGAAGCGCTGCTTTCAACGCAGGTCACCCGCGCCGAACTGCTGCTCACCAAATTGCTCCCCTATTACGTGCTGGGGATGATCGCTATGGCCCTGTGCGTGGTGGTGGCGGTGTTTGTGCTGAGGGTACCTTATCGCGGCTCGCTGTGGCTGCTGTTCGGCCTGAGCAGCCTGTTTCTCGCCAGTACGCTGGGGATGGGGTTGCTGATTTCCACCCTGACCCGTAATCAGTTCAACGCGGCGATGGTGGCGCTCAACGCCGCCTTTCTGCCGGCGGTAATGCTGTCCGGGTTTATTTTCGAAATCCACAGCATGCCGGTGCCGGTACAGGCGGTGTCGTACCTGATCCCCGCCCGCTATTTCGTCAGCACGCTGCAAACCCTGTTTCTGGCCGGGAATATCGGTAGCGTGCTGCTGATGAACCTGCTGTTTTTAATGACGTCCGCGGTGTTTTTCATCGGCCTGACCGCCTGGAAAACCCGCCGCCGACTGGATTAGGTGCGGTAATTCATCCACCGGGCCGTGCCGGATGTATGCCGGCACGCTGATGAGGGAAAAGAGTATGTTGCATCGTCTGTGGACGCTGATCCGCAAAGAGCTTCAGTCATTGCTGCGCGAGCCGCAAACCCGCGCCATTCTGGTGTTGCCGGTGCTGCTGCAGGTGTTACTGTTCCCGTTCGCCGCCACGCTGGACGTCACCGACGCCACGCTCGCCATTTACAGCGAAGACAACGGCCCGGCTTCGGTGGAGCTGACGCAGCGTTTCGCCAGCGCCAGCGCCTTTTCTCGGGTCATCACCCTGCACAACCCGCAGGACATCGCGCCCACGATCGATAACCAGCGGGCGCTGCTGCTGGTGCGTTTCCCGCCCGATTTCTCGCGCCAGTTGGTCAGCGGCACGCCGACCAGCATCCAGCTTCTGCTCGATGGACGCCACTCCAACAGCGCCCAGATCGCCGCCCGCTATGTACAACAGATCGTGCAGGATTATCAGTTAGAGCAGTTGAACGATCCGGCGCTGACGCACCAGAGCAAGCTGGTGATTCGTCACTGGTACAACCCGAATCTGGACTACAAATGGTTCGTGGTGCCGTCGCTGGTGGCGCTGATCACCACCATTGGCGTGTTGATCGTCACCGCGCTGTCGGTGGCGCGCGAACGGGAACAGGGCACGCTGGAACAGCTGCTGGTTTCGCCGTTGTCCACCGGGCAGATCTTTGTCGGTAAGGCGGTGCCGGCGCTGATTGTCGCCACCGTTCAGGCCAGCATCGTGCTGGCGGCCGGCATCCTCGCCTACCGCATCCCGTTTTCCGGCTCGCTGCTGCTGTTCTACCTCAGCATGCTGGTGTACGGGCTGTCGCTGGTAGGGTTCGGGCTGCTGATTTCTTCGCTCTGTTCCACCCAGCAACAGGCGTTCATCGGCGTCTTTGTCTTCGTAATGCCCGCTATTTTGCTGTCCGGCTACGTGTCGCCCGTCGAGAATATGCCGTTATGGCTGCAACAGCTTACCTGGGTCAACCCGGTGCGCCATTTCACCGATATTACCAAACAGATATATCTGAAAAACGCCAGCCTGGCCGTGGTCTGGCGCGGGGTGTGGCCGCTGCTGGCAATCACCGCCACCACCGGCAGCGCCGCCTACGCCCTGTTTCGGCGCAAGATTGGCTAGGCTGGCGCAAACCGCCGGCGCCCGCCGTCAGCGACGCTTTGCCAAACACTGACTACACTGATTATTCAGCTACTTGGGAACGAGGGAAAACAATGGATACCGTCTCGCAACCGTCATTGGGGTTTTCTTTCACCGTGCTGACCATCAATACCCATAAAGGGTTCAGCGCACTGAACCGCCGCTTCATCCTGCCGGAACTGCGCGATGCCGTACGCTCGGTTTCCGCCGATATCGTCTGTCTGCAGGAAGTGCTGGGCCGCCATTCCACCCATCCGTTGCAGGTAGAACACTGGCCGGACACCTCGCACTACGAGTTTCTGGCGGAAACCATGTGGAACGATTACGCCTACGGGCGCAATGCGGTCTACCCGGAAGGCGAGCACGGCAACGCGGTGCTGTCGCGCTTTCCCATTTTCAGCTATCGCAATCTGGACGTATCGGTATCCGAAAAAGCCAAACGCGGCATCCTGCATTGCGTACTGAAAGTCCCCAACCGGGATTTACATATCCACATCGTGTGCGTACACATGGGGCTCACCGCCTCGCACCGGCGACAGCAAATGGCATTATTGTGCGACCTGCTGGCGACGCTACCCGCCGAGGTGCCCCTGATCGTCGCCGGAGATTTCAATGACTGGCAGATGAAAGCCAGCGCCCTGCTGAAACGCAGCGCCGGTCTGGAAGAGGTATTCAGTCAGCATTTCGGTAAACCGGCACGGACCTTTCCGGCTCGCTTTCCATTGCTGCGCCTCGACCGCATCTATGTGCGCAACGCCCGAACCAGCGTACCGAAGTTGCTGCCGTCCAAACCCTGGTCGCACTTGTCCGATCATGCGCCGCTGGCGGTGGAGATTCATTTGTGAAAACCGAATGGCGCGACGGCAACCAAATTGAACTACTGGTGAATGGCGACGAATTCTATCCCAGCGTGTTTGACGCGATCCGTCAGGCCCGCAATCGGGTGGTGCTGGAAACCTTCATCTGGTTTGAGGACAAGGTCGGCTACGCGTTGCGGGAAGCGCTGATCGCGGCGGCGCAGCGCGGCGTCAGCGTGGATGCCACCGCCGACGGCTATGGTTCGCACGACCTGTCGCCCGCCTTTCTCGCACCGATGGTGGAAGCCGGCGTACGCTTCCATTTTTACGACCCGCGCCCACGCCTGTTCGGCCTGATGCGTACCAACCTGTTCCGGCGTCTGCACCGCAAGATCGTGGTGGTGGACAGCCACACCGCCTGGATAGGCGGCATCAACTACTCGGCCGACCACCTGAGCGACTACGGCCCGGAAGCCAAGCAGGATTACGCCGTTAAAGTGCGCGGCCCGGTAGTGGACGATATCTACCGGTTTGTGCTGGCGGCGCTGGCCCATGATGAGGAGCCGCGCATCTGGTGGCGGCGACGCTTTCGCCGCGCCGTGCGCAACCCCCACCCCGGTAACGCGCAGGCGCTGTTTGTCTGGCGCGACAACGGTCTGCACCGGCGCGACATCGAACGTCAATACCTGCTGATGCTGCGACGAGCCAAACGCGAGGTGGTGATCGCCAATGCCTATTTTTTCCCCGGCTATCGCCTGCTGCGGGCGATGCGCAAGGCCGCGCGACGAGATGTGCGGGTACGGTTGATCATTCAGGGACAGCCGGATATGCCGATCGTTCTGGTGGGAGCGCGTCTGCTCTATCCCTGGCTGGTGAAAGCCGGGGTGGACATTTATGAATACCGTCGTCAGCCGTTGCACGGCAAGGTCGCGTTGCAGGATGAATACTGGACCACCATTGGCTCCAGCAACCTGGATCCGCTCAGTCTGGCGCTCAACCTCGAAGCCAATCTGATCATCAATGACCGCGACTTCAACCAGCAACTGCGGGACAACCTGCACCAGCTTATTCGCGAAGACTGCGTACGGGTTGACCCTGCGCAACTACCGAAACGCTCGTACTGGCAGATGCTCAAAAACGTAGTGGTGTTCCATTTCCTGAAACGCTTCCCGTCGATGGTCGGCTGGTTGCCGGCGCACAGCCCGCAGTTAACCCAGGTGGGCCCCCCGCCGACGGATGACAGCGAAAAGAAATAACAAACACAAGCAGAGCCAATTTGGCCCGTTAGATTGCTGATAACCTTTAAATGTCAGGCGAAGGTTTTTCTGGCGTAAAAAACTGTGCTGAGGTAGGCGACTTCGCCGGATGCGCGGCAGGGACGCCGCGCAAGCCCGTGCCGCGTCTGGAACGCGTCACGGGCGGTCCGAACAGCGAAGGCGAATGCCGAAGGAACCGCGTAGCGGCACAGTTTAGCCACCAGCCAGTGGTCAAGGAGAGGTGGCGTTTGAGTAACCGTGTTGCCAGTCAAGTATTTCAACTGGCTACCACCCCATAATTCTTGTCATAGCGCTGCTGCGTATGCAGCACGCCATAACACAGATGGACCAGTTTCCTCATCGCCGCGCCTACCGCCAACATCTTCGCCTTGCCTTTCAGCAAAAGTCGCTCGTATTGCGCTTTTACATGACGATTGTGACTGATGGCGGCTATGGCTCCCATATACAGCTTTGCCCGCATCGCGGGCGGCCCTATTTTCGACAACCTGGCTCTGCCTCGTACCGAGGTGCCTGAGCGACGCTCTACCGGGATAACCCCCAGATACGCCGCTACCTGCTCCGCGCTCCTGAAGTGACCGCTCCGGATGGTGGCTAACATATTCCAGCCGATTTGGTCGCCAACACCATCAATCGATTTCAGGAGCTTCAGGTCGTTTTTTAGTCCGGGATGCTTGTCTATGTGGTCTTCTATCAGTCGCTCAATGCGTTCCAGCTCACTCTTTACATGCCGCACCATCGAGTCCAGCGACGCCACGACCTCTTCCGGGGCCTGTGTGGATGCTAACGTGCTCAGCCGATTTTCTATGCGTTGTTTATCACTCAGCAGACTATCCCTGTGCTGGAGTAATGCCTTGAGTTTCCTTATTTCTGGCGAAGGCGGGCTCCAGCCCTCCGGTTGGCGCAAACCGCCATAACAGGCCAGCACATAGGCATCCACTTTATCCGTCTTCGTGAGTATCCCCATTCCCCTGGCGAATTCACGCAACCGATGAGGGTTTATCACGGATACGGCAATGCCTGACTGATGAAGACCATAAGCGAGGTGTTCGTGATAAACCCCCGTGGCTTCCATGATGATATGGGCCTGACCCGGGTCACATTTTTGTCGCGTTAGCCATTCAGCCAAAGCCTGAACGGCGTTGGGGCTATTGGGTAACGTTTTCGTCTTCCGTTTACCTTTCATGCCATCAGCTAACAAACACACATCGACAAAACGCTTACTGATATCAATACCAACGTAATACATAATGATGTCCCCTTTCACTGAAGCCATCACGCCCGTTCCGCTTGTACATTCAGAGTCAGTGCTCTGGGTAACCGTTCAATGTTAATGCTGGCGTGAAAGGTGAAACAGAGGGCTTAAACTCAACCACAAGGTTTATAGCCCTGGCTCTCCTTCGAAGCTCACTCTGTTTCATGTCGTGATAGCTAATCACGACATGAGCAAGATACAAACCTCTCCTTGTCGTGCGTGCGATGATGTGGCAAAGAAACCACGCCGTTTATCCCGCACGAAATCATTCACTGACCAGACAAACTTCACCGTTCACAAAACAACCCGGCTGTTGGTTAACACCCTCACCGACGACTGCCGAACAAACGCAGCAGCATCAGGAACAGGTTGATGAAATCGAGATACAGGGTCAGTGCGCCCATGATCGAGTACTTGCGGAAACTGTCCCGGTCATCGACCGACAGCTCTTCACCGATGTTTTTCAGTTTCTGCGTGTCGTAAGCGGTCAGGCCGACAAACACCAGCACCCCGATGTAGGTGATGGCAAGCTGCAACCCTTCGCTTTTCAGCCAGAAATTCACCAGCGTGGCCAGCAGAATACCGATCAGCGCCATAAACAGCATGCTGCCCATGCCGGTCAGGTCGCGCTTGGTGACATAGCCGTACAGACTCATGGCGCCGAACATACCGGCGGTAATCACAAAGGTGCTGGCGATGGATTCGCCGGAGTAGACGATGAAAATACTGGAAAGCGTCAGGCCGGTCAGCGCGGAATAGAGCATAAACAGCGTGGTGGCGACGCCGCCGCTCAGGCGGTGCACCATGCCGGACAGCACAAACACCAGCCCCAGTTGGGCAATCACCAGCCCAAAGAAGGTGATCTTGCTGGAGAACACCATCTGCAACACCGCCGGGGTGTTAGCGGCATACCAGGCAACAAACGCGGTCAGCAACAGACCGCAGGTCATCCAGCCATAGACCTGCGCCATATAAGTTTGCAGACCGGTGCCGGCCTGCTGGACGATGGAACCGTTAGAACGTGGAAATCGATCCATGATGCAACCTTTGCATTGAGTGAAACAGAACGGGCTTACGCCCACCTGTTTTTCAGCTTAACACAAAATGCTACACGCAACGGATAACGCTTCCTCAACGGTCATCGCAATTTATGTAGGCTATGCGCCCGCACGGCGCGTGATTACGGCCAGCGCTCCACAGTGAAGGCGGCCGCCGGAACTAATCCAGTCGGTGCGCCCGCCCGGCTACCGTCAGATTGACGCCGCAACCGATGACGATATCTTCCCGGCTGACGCTTTTCAGTTCGATCATCTGCGCGCTATTGGTCATTCGCAGGCGCAGCGTGGACACGAATCCGGCAAACTCGATGTTCGCCACCACCGCCTGCGGCGCCGCCGACGGCTCGGCCAGCGAGAGCTGAATCTGCTCCGGTCGCAGCATGATGCGTGCGGCGCCGGCGGACTGATTATCGTCAACCGCGATATCGCCCAGCGCGCACGCGGCGCGCCCGTCTTTCAACTGTGCCGACAGCACCAGCGTGTCGCCAAGAAACGCGGCGGCGGCTTCATCCACCGGGCGCAGATACAACGACTGCGGCGATCCCACCTGCACCAGCCGCCCTTGCCGCATGACGGCCACCTGATCGGCAAACGACAACGCCTCCGCCTGATCGTGAGTCACCAGAATCGACGCCACGCCCGCCTCCGCCAGCAGGGCGGAAACCGCCTGACGGGTCGCGGCGCGCAGGCCGGTATCCAGCGCCGAGAAAGGTTCATCCAACAGCATCAGCGTCGGGCGCTGAGACAACGCGCGCGCCAGCGCCACCCGCTGCTGCTGGCCGCCGGATAATTCATGCGGCCACAGTGCTGCCAGCCGCGAGTCCAGCGACACCATCGCCATCAGTTCATCAATGCGCCGCTGTTTATCCTGTTTACTGCCCTCAAGCCCGAAACCGATGTTCTGCGCCACGGTAAAGTGCGGAAACAGCGCGCCGTCCTGCGGTACAAAGCCGATGCCGCGCTGGTGCGCCGGCACCCACTGGTGCGCATCTGCCACCACGCGCGTTTGCAGCCGCACGGTGCCGCTATCCGGCGCCTCGAAACCGGCAATAATACGCAGCAACGTTGTCTTACCGGAACCGGAGGGGCCGACAATCGCGGTACGGCTGCCCGGCGCAACCTGCAAATCTATACCATCCAGCACCGAGACGGCATTGAAAGATTTGCCGATGCCATAAAGTTCAAGCGTATTCATAAACCTGCCGTACGTTTCGATTGAGAATAGAGCAACCAGGTCAGCGGGAGCGACAGCACCACCATAATCAACGCATAGGGCGCGGCCGCCATATAGTCGATTTCACTGGTTAACGCCCAAAAGCCGGTCGCCAGCGTGCGGGTGCCGTTCGGCGCCAGCAACAGCGTGGCGGTTAATTCGTTGGTGACGGCGAGAAACACCATCGCCGCCCCAGCCGCCGCGCCCGGCGCCGCCAACCGCAGCGTGATGCGCCACAACGCCCGCCCGGGCGAACACCCCAGACTGCGCGCGACGTTTTCCAATTCCACCGGCGCCTGCGCAATGCCGGCGCGCAGGTTAATCAGCGCTCGCGGCATAAACATCAGCACATAGGCCAGCAGCAGGGTGAATTCGGTCTGGTACAGCGGCCGCAGGGTATGAATGGTTACGGTGACCAGCGCCAGCGCCACCACAATGCCCGGCAACGCGCTGGTGATGTAATTACAGCCTTCCAGCAGGCGATACAGCCGCGACGGATGGCGCACCGACAGCCAGGCCATCGGAAACGCGCACAGCGTCACCAGCGCCGCGCCGCTGACGCCCAGCCACAACGTCTGGCGCAATGCGGGCCACAGTTCGTCGTTGCGCCACACCTCCATGCCGCCGAGCCACAGCCAGCGAGCGAGCGTCATCAGCGGTACGCCCAGCGCCAGCACGGTTAACGCCAGCGGCAACAAAACGCAAACCAGCGCCGCCGGCGACGACAGCCGCCAGGGCGTCAGGTTACGGGCGCTGCCGGAGCCGACGCGGGCATAGCGCACGCGTCCGCGGGTCAGCGCTTCCAGCAGCAGCAGCCCCAGACAGCACAACACCAGCACGCCCGCCAGCATGTTTGCCGCCAGACCGTTAAAGGTAGACTGGAACTGTTCGAAAATTGCGGTGGTGAAGGTATCGAAGCGAATCATGGCGTACAGGCCGTATTCCGCCAGCAGATGCAATGCAATCAGCAGCGAACCGCCCCACACCGCCAGCCGTAGCTGCGGCAACACCACGCGAAAAAAAACACGCCAGGGTCTGGCGCCCAGTGAGGTCGCCACATCTTCCAGGCTGGGATCAAGCCGGCGCAGCACCGCCGCCGCCGGCAGATAAATAAACGGGAAATAGGCGAGAACCGACAGGAACACGCCCGCCGCCAGGCCATGCATGCCGGGCAACAGGCTGATCCAGGCATAACTTTGAACAAAGGCCGGTACCGCCAGCGGCGCGGTCAACAACAGCGACCACGCGCGGCGCCCCGGCAACGTGGTACGCTCGGTCAGCCAGGCCAGCGCTACCCCGAGCAGCGTGCAGAGCGGCAGCGTCACCGCCACCAGCAATACGGTATTAAGCAGCAGTTCCCCGACCCGAGGCCGGAACACCAGCGCTTTTATCGTTTCCCAGTCGGTTTCAAGGGTGATACCCACCACGAAACCCAACGGCAGCAACGCCAGCAACGACAACAGCAAGGCCATCAGCGCCATGCCGCCGCCAGCAATCCGGTATGGCCGCGCCCCCGGTCGCACCGGGTGGGTCACACCGACGCCGGCGACTTTCCATTCCACATCGGCCATATGCCTTATTGTACTCCCGCCCTGCACTGACGCATTACAGCAGACCTGCTTCGGTCATCAGCTCAACCACTTTCTTGCCGTTAAGTTTGGCGGCGTCCACTTTCGGCGCCTGCAGGTCTTTCAGCGGCACCAGTTTCGGGTTGGACTCGGCATTCACGCCCACCGCGTATTCAAAGGCGGTGTTGGTACGCAGCACTTCCTGACCTTTCTTACCGGTGATCCACTTGACGAAAGCCTGAGCCTGTTGCTTATGCTTGCTGGAGGCCAGCACGCCGCCGCCGGAGATGCTGACGAACGCGCCCGGATCCTGATGTTTGAAGTAGTACAGACGGATATTTTTGCTGTTTTCGCCGGTTTTAGCGCCGTCGACAAACGGGTAGTAGTGGTAAATAACGCCGCTGTCGATCTGGCCGGCGTTCACCGCTTTCATCACCGTACTGTTGCCTTTATAAGCGGTGAAGTTGGTTTTCATCGCCTTCAGCCATTCCAGCGTCGCTTTCTCGCCTTTCAGCTCCAGCACCGCGCTGACAATCGCCTGGAAATCGGCGCCGGACGGGGATGCGGCCCAGCGGCCTTTCCATTCCGGTTTAGCCAGGTCCATCAGCGACTTCGGCAATTGCGCCTCGGTCAGTTTCTCCGGATTGTAGACAAACACCGTCGAGCGAGCGGCGATGCCGATCCAGCGACCGTGGGACGGACGATACTGCGGCTCCACCTGCGCCAGCGTATCGGCGTCCAGCGGCGCGAACAGGTTGGCGTTATCCACCAGCACCATCGACGGCGAGTTTTCCGTCAGGAACACGTCGGCCGGAGAGGCATTGCCTTCCTGCACCAGTTGGTTGCCCAATTCGCTGTCGCCGCCATTACGCAGCGTGACTTTAATGCCGGTTTCCTGAGTAAAACCATCTACCCACGATTTCACCAGGTTTTCGTGCTGCGCGTTGTAAATCACAATACCTTCATCTTCAGCCTGCGCGCCGAAGGAGAACCCCATCACCAGGGAAGACGCCAGCAGGGTGGCGGGGAACAGGGAAGCAATACGCCGTTTCATACCATTATCCTTTTCACTGTATGGCAATTAACTGTATGACAATAAAAGCGAATCAGGCGGAACATAACCGCCGGCTCATTATCGTAGCACTAAAATAGAAATAAAAATGATTCTTATTAATTATTTCCTTAACACTATTTTAATGCAAAATTTATAATTCACTGCTTTTTATCGCTTTTTCTTCAACGGTGAAATTATTACGCTGAAAATCATACAGCGGCGGCAATCAATCCGCCGCCGTTGCCATTACCAACGCTCCGCCGCCTGCCGATCGCTATCGCGGGCGTCCACCCAGCGGTCGCCATCCGACGTCGCTTCCCGTTTCCAGAACGGCGCGCGCGTTTTGAGGTAATCCATGATGAATTGCGCCGCCTCGAACGAGGCATGGCGGTGGGCGCCGCTGACGCCGACAAAGACGATTTCGTCGCCGGGATAGAGCGCGCCGACGCGGTGAATCAGGCTCACGCGCTGAATCGGCCAACGCTGCCGCGCCGCGTCGACAATCTCCGTCAGCGCCTTTTCCGTCATGCCCGGATAATGCTCCAGCGTCAGCGCGTTGACGTGATCGCCCAGATTATGATTGCGCACTTTGCCGGTGAACGTCACCACCGCGCCGTCCGCATCGCTCGCCGCCAGCCAGGCATACTCGTCGCCCACGCTGAACGGCGCTTCCCCTACCTGAATACGCGTCTCCATCACTCAGCCTCCGGTTACCGGCGGGAAAAACGCCACTTCGTCGCCATCGGTCAGAGGGTGCGACATCGCCACCAGCGACTGATTCACCGCCGCCAGCAACTTACCGTCTTCCAGCGCCAACGCCCAGCGGTCGCTCCGCGCGCACAGCGCCTGTCGCAACGACGCCACGTCCCGATATTCCGCCGACAGCGAGAGCCGATCGGTGCCGGTCAGTTCCCGCACCTGCGCAAAAAACAACACGGTAATCATGATGCCTCCGCCTTGAAATCACCGGATTTACCGCCGCTTTTCGCCAGCAACCGCACCGGGCCGATCACCATGTCTTTCTGCACCGCTTTGCACATGTCATAAATGGTCAGCGCCGCCACCGAGGCGGCGGTCAGCGCCTCCATTTCCACACCGGTCTTGCCGGTCAGCCGACACAGGGATTCAATCCGCACCCGGTTGTGCTCCGGCTGGGCTTCCAGCTCCACCGCCACTTTGCTCAACAACAGCGGATGGCACAGCGGGATCAGCTCCCAGGTACGCTTGGCGGCCTGGATACCGGCGATGCGCGCGGTGGCGAAGACATCGCCCTTGTGATGCCGCCCGTCGATGATCATCGACAGGGTCTGCGGCGCCATTTCCACAAAGGCTTCGGCGCGCGCCTCGCGCACCGTGTCCGCCTTGTCGGAAACATCCACCATCGCCGCTTCACCGGCTGCGTTAATGTGGGTCAGTTGTGACATAACAGCTTACTTTTTCAAATGGGGATAAAGGTTACAGGGTTTCTGGCGCGCATCCAGTTGCTCGCGGATAATGCGCTCCCAGGCGGTATGACAGGCTTTGGTCGACCCCGGCACGCCGAAAATCGCCGTCTGGTTAGCCAAACCGGCAATGGCGCGGGACTGAATGGTGGCGGTGCCGATCTCTTCGTACGACACCATGCGGAACAGTTCGCCAAACCCGTCGATTTCCCGGTCGAACAGCACCCGGACCGCCTCCGGCACCAGGTCGCCCGGCGTAAAACCGGTGCCGCCGTTGATCAGGATAACCTGTACATCGTCGCTGGCTACCCAGGCGGAAACCTGCGCGCGGATCTGGTACAGGTTTTCGCTGACAATCGCGCTGCCCGCCAGTTGATGCCCATCATGCTGCAACGCTTCACGCAGATAATCGCCGGACGTATCGTCGGCGGCGGTGCGGCGCGACGACACCGTCATCACCGCCACGCGCAGAGGAATAAATTCGCTGCTGACCTTGCTCATAAACACTCCTTAACGCTATTGCGCGGCCGGTTCAGCCGCCGATAAAGGACAGATTCGGGGTAATGCCGCTGTTGCCGTCGTGCAGGAAATGCGATTGCCGTTTGCTGCTCAGGCCGCCGGAAATACGCAGCTTCAGCGCCTCCTGCTGGTCGTCATCCGTCAGCAAATCGCGCAGCGGAATGCCCTGCTCGCCGAACAGGCACAGGTGCAGATTGCCGATGGCCGACACCCGCAGCCGATTGCAGCTCTGACAAAAGTCTTTTTCGTACGGCATGATCAACCCCACTTCACCCTGATAATCCGGGTGCGAGAACACCTGCGCCGGGCCGTCGCTGCGCGCCCGCTCCTGCTGTTGCCAACCTTGTTGCAACAAGCGCTCGCGGATCACCTGACCGGATACATGGTGACGGCGGAACATCGACCGCCCTTCGCCGGTTTCCATCAGTTCAATAAAACGCAGTTGGATCGGCCGGGTGCGGATCCAGTCGAGAAAGGTGTGCAGGCTGCTGTCGTTGACATCGCGCATCAGTACGGTATTGACTTTCACCCGGCGAAATCCGCTGGCGAAGGCGGCATCGATGCCGTCCATCACCTGACGAAATTTGTCCTGCCCGGTAATGGCGTGAAACTGGCGGGCATCCAGGCTGTCGACGCTGACGTTAAGCGCCGTCAGCCCGGCCTCGCGCCAGCTCGCCACATCCCGCGCCAGCCGGTAACCGTTGGTGGTGACCGCCAGCGTGCGAATCGCCGGGTTTTCGCGGATAGCGGCAATAATGTCGACAAAATCCCGGCGCAAAGACGGCTCGCCTCCGGTCAGGCGCACCTTTTCGGTGCCCAGATCGGCAAACGCGCGGCCAACGCGGCGGATTTCATCCAGCGACAGAAAACGATGGGGCGTCGCGCCGTTCGACTGGTAGCCGTCCGGCAGACAATAGGTACAGCGAAAATTACAGACGTCCGTTATCGACAGGCGCAAATAGTAAAACTTGCGCGCAAACGCATCGGTCAGTTGACTCACCATAAACACCTTTCCAAATACGGGAGATGCGGGCATTTCTACCCTGCACCCTGGTGACCATCGGCCACGGCCAGGGAACCGTATCCTCGCTTGCGCGCGAACTTAGGCTCCGGGGCTAGGAGTTTGATTTCCCGGCGTCGCTTCACCGACGCCGAACAACCGTGATTGCTTCATGAAGTCTATCGCCAAATCAGGTTATCCGTCACTGAAAATGCGGTATATAATCCTGTATATAGCGGATTTCATTCACTATTTTTGCGCTCAGCATAGCGGAAATCCACTCAGCTTTCCTGACCTGAGTCATAGGATGACGCTTATCCCCTACCCCTCTGGAGGTAAGGCGCGCGAAATGAACCGGTTTGCCCGGTTAAAGAAAGCTGCCCGCCGAATAACCGGCAGGCATGGGGCGCGGATAAAAAATACGGCAGATACTACGGCAAATAAATCAGTGCGTTTTCAACCCGGCGGCGGTCATCAGCAGGCGAAACAGCGTCGCGACCACGCCGAGCGCCAGCACGCTGGCGCTCCATAGCACCGCCATCCATACCAGCCGCCGCCACAGCGGCCGCACCGGTTTTGGCGATGTCGCCATGTCGATTGCACTTTCCCTGGCAACGGTTCGTACGGCAAACAGCTTCATCAGTGGTACCCCTCATCCGGCCGGGTTTTTCCCCGGAAAACGTAATAACTCCAAAAGGTGTAACCCAGGATCACCGGGATGATCAGCAGCGCGCCGACCAGCATGAACCCCTGGCTCTGCGGCGGCGCGGCGGCATCCCACAGCGTCAGCGACGGCGGAATGATCATCGGCCACAGGCTGATGCCAAGCCCGGTGAAACCGAGGAAAATCAGCGCCAGCGTCAGCAGGAACGGAGAATAATGCGCGTGGCGACGCACGCCGCGCACTATTCCCGCCGCACAGGCCGCCACCAGCAACGGAACCGGCAGGAACCAGAACAGATTAGGCAGCGAAAACCAGCGCTGTTTGACCGCTGGATGCGCCAGCGGCGTCCACAGGCTAATGACCGCGATCACCGCCAGTAACGCCACCACCAGCGACGGCGCCAGCGCCGACATGCGGCGATGCAGCCTCTGCCCGGTTTTCATGATAAGCCAGGTACACCCCAGCAGCGCATACGCCACCACCAGTCCAGCGCCGCAAAACAGCGAAAACGGCGTCAGCCAGCCTAATACCGGGCCGGAAAAATGGCGATCGGTCACCTCAAAGCCGTTGAGCACCGCACCGACGGTGACGCCCTGAAAGAAGGTGGCGACCAGCGAGCCCCACATAAAAGCGCTATCCCAGAACGGGCGGTGCGACGGCGTCGCCTTGAAGCGAAACTCAAAAGCGACGCCGCGAAAAATCAGCCCAACCAGCATCAGCGTCAGCGGAATAGTCAGCGCATCCACAATCACCGCGTAAGCCAGCGGGAACGCGCCGAACAATCCGGCGCCGCCCAGCACCAACCAGGTTTCGTTGCCATCCCATACCGGCGCGACGGTATTGACCATCAGGTCCCGGTCGGCGGCGTGGCGATGAAAAGGAAACAAGATGCCGATGCCCAGATCAAAGCCGTCCATCACGATGTACATCAGCGTGGCGAAGATGATGATGGCGAACCAGATGACAGAAAGTTCGATACCCACGTTATTTCCCCTCTTCCAGCGTTTCCGGTACCGCGGACAGCGGCCGCGCCGGCGTAGACGATTGCCCCGGCCCGCCGGTAGATGCGGCGTCCCCCTCTCCCGCTTGCGGCCCTTTCTTGATCAGCCGCACCAGATAGACATAACCGACGCCGAATACCGACAGATACACCGCGATAAACAGCAGCAGACTGATGCTCATTTGCAGGTCGCCGTGCGCCGATACTGCGTCACGGGTGCGCTGCAGACCGTAAACCACCCACGGCTGGCGGCCCACCTCGGTGGTAAACCACCCCGCCAGAATCGCGATCAGCCCCGACGGCCCCATCAGTAGGGTAAACCACAAAAACGGCCGCGACTGATACAACCGGCGACGCCAGCGCAGCCACAGACCGATAACACCCAGCAGGATCATCAGCATGCCCAGCCCGACCATGATGCGAAATGACCAGAACACCACCGTCGAATTGGGGCGTTCGTCTTTCGGGAAACTTTTCAATGCCGGCACCTGCTTGTCCAGGCTGTGGGTCAGGATCAGGCTGCCCAGATAAGGAATTTCCAGCGCATAGCGGGTGGTTTCACGCTCCATATCCGGCCAGCCCACCAGGATCAACGGCGTCGGTTCGCCGGGCGGGTTATCCCAGTGGCCTTCTATCGCGGCAATTTTGGCCGGCTGGTATTTCAGCGTATTAAGGCCGTGCATATCCCCCAGCAGCGCCTGAACCGGCGCCACGATTAACGCCATCCAGAGCGCCATCGACAGCATTTTGCGAATCGCCGGCGTGTCGTTGTGACGCAGCAAATGCCAGGCGGCGGACGCGCCGACAAAGAAGGCGCTGGCAAGAAACGCCGCCGTCGCCATGTGCATCAGCCGGTACGGAAAGGACGGGTTGAAGATCACCGCCAGCCAGTCCACCGGCACCACTACGCCGTTATGGATTTCATGCCCCTGCGGGGTCTGCATCCAGCTGTTGGACGCGAGGATCCAGAACGTGGAAATGATGGTGCCAAGCGCCACCATGCAGGTGGCGAAGAAGTGCAGCCCCGGGCCTACCCGCTGCCAGCCAAACAGCATGACGCCAAGGAAACCGGCTTCCAGAAAAAAGGCGGTCAGCACCTCGTAGGTCAGCAACGGGCCGGTGATACTGCCGGCAAACTGGGAAAATCCACTCCAGTTAGTGCCAAACTGATAAGCCATCACCAGGCCGGACACCACGCCCATGCCAAAATTGACGGCAAAGATTTTCGACCAGAAATGGTAAAGATCGCGGTAGTCGCGGTTATTGGTTTTCAGCCATAACCCTTCCAGCACCGCCAGAAAACTGGCCAGCCCGATGGTGATGGCGGGAAAAATGATATGGAAGGATACCGTGAAGGCAAACTGGATCCTTGCCAGATGAAATGCATCGAGTCCGAACATGTCTTACCTCTGGACTGCAAACAGTCCTGCTATCGATTTACTTGTCGGCTGGGCGCGGGCCGGAATAGGAGCTATCGCCGACGCGCGCCGAACGAAACAGCGCCAGCCGTACTCACGCTGATGGCGGAATACCACTGGCAAGGATCTTAGAATGGGTGGGAATAAATGGACATAAACAGTCTGTATTATTTACGCCATAACAGTTTACGCTATAACAGCATGATTTCGCTGTACGTGACTTTTATTTTCCGGTGAAAAATTCGCAAATAAAAAATACAAATAAACTTAAAAAACAAAAACATAATAATAAATATGAAAAATATAACAGCATGCTTTATTACACTATTTATCAAGCCATCATATTTTAAAAAATCCGGTTTCCTGTTATTAACGATTATCGGCTAACCACTGATTTCCGCTGAAAAATCTATCCGTCGACGAACCTTTTTCTGGTTAACCGGCTGGCATTTCCTGCACCGCCGCCCAGCGCTTTTTTGCCGCCGGTTGTACAACCGGTAACCATCCGGTAAGACGCGTGGAAAATTTCTGCCGGCGCTTATGCTGCTTCAGGCCAAGATGTGGTATATATCCGCTACTTTTTACGGCAGATAACCGAAAGATAAGGGTATTTATGGGGAATCGCACATTGGCGGAGCTGGATCGTGTGGTGGCGCTGGGCGGCGGTCACGGACTGGGGCGCGTCATGTCGTCGCTCTCCTTTCTGGGGTCACGGCTGACCGGCATCGTCACCACAACCGACAATGGCGGCTCCACCGGGCGAATTCGCCGTTCGGAAGGCGGCATCGCCTGGGGCGACACCCGGAACTGCCTGAACCAGTTGATCACCGCCCCCAGCGTGGCGTCGGCAATGTTCGAGTACCGCTTCAGCGGCAACGGCGAACTGTCCGGCCACAATCTTGGCAATCTGATGCTTAAGGCGATGGATCACCTCAGCGTGCGTCCGCTGGAAGCCATCAACCTGATCCGTAATCTGCTCAAGGTGGACGCGCTGCTGATTCCGATGTCGGAACAACCGGTAGACCTGCTGGCGATTGATGCCCAGGGCAATCCGGTGTACGGCGAAGTGGCGGTAGACCAGCTCGCCACCCTGCCGCAGGATCTGATGCTCTACCCGGCCGCCCCCGCCACACGGGAAGCGCTGACGGCGATTACCGAGGCGGACCTGATCCTGATCGGCCCCGGCAGCTTTCTCACCAGCCTGATGCCGCCGTTACTGCTTACCGATCTGGCGCAAGCGCTGCATGACGCCCGCGCCCCGGTGGTGTACATCGGTAATCTGGGGGACGAACAAAGTCGAATCGCTACCCGCCTGACGCTGGCGCAGAAGCTGCAGCTTATCGAGAGCAAAATTGACCGGCGCATCATTGACGCCGTGGTCGTCGCGCCCCGAACGGACACCCGCGGGGTGGACGATCGCCTGATTATTCAGCAGCCGCTGGCAGCGCAGGACGTACCGCACCACCATGACCGCGTACTGTTGCGCGCGGCGCTGGAGCAGGCGGCACAATCGCTGGGACTATGCCCTGCCTGAGGTTCACTCTCTGAGCCACGGCGTATGGGTCATGCCCAGCAGCAGGCCCTCTGGGCTGAGGAAGCGGGTTACCGTCTGCCCCCAGGGCTCCAGCCGGTTCTCCACTAACAGCGGATATCCCTGCTGTTTGACCGCTTCGGTAGCGGCGGCGATATCCGCCACTTCCAGTTCCATCCAGCCCTGCGGCCTTGGATACGCCGACGGCCAGTCATCACTGCCGAAACAAGACTGACTGGCCTGCGCCAGCGGCCATAGCGCGAAATGCTTCACGCCGCCCAACTCGTCGCAGGAGAGGTAGATGTCATTGCCTTCCATCGGCTTTAGCGGCAGGTTCAACATCGTCTGATAGAACGTCTGACTAGCCGGAGCGGATACCGTTACCGGCCCAAAGCCAGCCACGAACAGCACGTCTACGCCAGGAATCGGATTATTCATCACTCAGCCTCTCTTTTGTATATGCTCTGCATCTGTGTAGGTTCTGCATCTGTATATAGGCGCTGCCTCGCCATGCCGCCGGCCGGGCGACAACGCCAGCACAGCGCTCACGCCGGTATCATCATGACGCGGCGATAAACTGTTCGCGCAGCGCGTGAATCTCGTCGCGCAGCCGGGCGGCTTCCTCGAATTCCAGATTCTGCGCATGGGCCAGCATCTGACTTTCCAGCTCGCGGATTTTTTGATCCAGCGCTTTTGGCGACAGTTGCTGGTAATGCGCCGCCGGTTCGGCCGCTTTCTTGCCGCGCCCTTTGCCCCGGCCGTTAGTCGGCTGACCAATCTGCAGGATGTCGCCAATCTTCTTGTTAAGCCCCTGCGGCACGATGCCATGTTGTTCGTTGTACGCCTGCTGTTTCTCGCGACGGCGCAGAGTCTCATTCATGGCGCGTTCCATCGACGGCGTAATCTTGTCGGCATACAAAATCGCCTTGCCGTTGAGGTTACGCGCCGCCCGGCCGATGGTCTGAATCAGCGATCGTTCCGAACGCAGGAACCCTTCCTTATCGGCATCCAGAATCGCCACCAGCGACACTTCCGGCATGTCCAGACCTTCACGCAACAGGTTGATGCCCACCAGCACGTCGAACTCGCCCAGACGCAAATCGCGGATGATCTCCACCCGCTCCACGGTATCAATATCAGAGTGCAGATAACGCACCCGCTCGCCGTGCTCTTCCAGATACTCGGTCAGGTCTTCCGCCATCCGCTTGGTCAGGGTGGTGACCAGCACGCGCTCGTTGATGACGGAGCGTTTACGAATTTCCGACAGCAAGTCATCCACCTGGGTGGTCACCGGGCGGACTTCCAGTTCCGGGTCCAGCAGACCGGTCGGCCGCACCACCTGATCGATCACCTCGCCGCCGGATTTTTCCAGCTCGTAATTGCCCGGCGTCGCCGACACATAGATGGTCTGCGGCGCCAGCGCTTCGAACTCCTCGAATTTCATCGGCCGGTTGTCCAGCGCCGACGGCAGGCGAAAACCGTACTCTACCAGCGTTTCCTTGCGCGCCCGGTCGCCGCGGTACATCCCGCCCAGTTGCGGAATGGTGACGTGGGATTCGTCGATCACCAGCAGACCGTCGGCCGGCAGGTAATCGAACAGCGTCGGCGGCGGTTCGCCCGGCCCGCGGCCGGACAGAAAGCGGGAGTAGTTTTCAATGCCGGAGCAATAGCCCAGCTCATTCATCATCTCCAGATCGAAGGTGGTGCGCTGCGCCAGCCGCTGTTCTTCCAGCAACTTATTGCCGGCGAGCAGCACCTGACGGCGCTCCGCCAGCTCAACCTTGATCTCTTCCATCGCCTGCAGGATGCGTTCGCGCGGCGTGACGTAGTGGGTTTTGGGGTAGATGGTGTAACGCGGCACCGTCTGCACAATATGCCCGGTGAGCGGGTCAAACAGCGACAGCCGCTCCACCTCTTCGTCGAACAGTTCCACCCGCAGGGCGATGTCTTCAGATTCCGCCGGAAAAATATCGATGATCTCGCCGCGCACGCGAAAGGTGCCGCGCGAAAACGCCTGATCGTTGCGGGCGTACTGCAACTCCGCCAGCCGCCGCAGGATGGCGCGCTGGTCGATCAGCATGCCCTGAGTCAGGTGCAGCATCATCTTTAGATACAGGTCCGGATCGCCCAGACCGTAAATGGCGGACACCGACGCCACCACCACCACGTCGCGCCGCTCCAGCAGCGCCTTGGTGGCGGACAACCGCATCTGTTCGATGTGTTCGTTGACCGAGGCGTCCTTCTCGATGAAGGTGTCCGAACTCGGCACGTAGGCTTCGGGCTGATAGTAGTCGTAGTAAGAGACGAAATACTCCACCGCATTATCCGGAAAAAACGCTTTCATCTCGCCATACAGCTGCGCCGCCAGCGTCTTGTTGGGCGCCAGCACCATCGTCGGCCGGTTGAGGTCGGCAATCACGTTGGCGATGGTGAACGTTTTACCGGACCCCGTTACCCCCAGCAGCGTCTGGTGCGCCAGTCCGTCTTCCAGCCCTTCTTCCAGGCGGCGTATCGCCTCGGGCTGATCGCCGGCGGGTTTGAAATCAGAATGCAGTTTGAACGCTTTACTCATGGATAAGACACCCGGATAAAAAACGGTTGGAATCACGCAACGGACATCGGCGGGTTAGGCCAGCGTCGCCGACAGGGAGAGACACACCTAGTATGAAAATCCCCGGTCAGATTTGCCAGCCACATATTACTGGATATAAAAACAGCATCAAGCAATTCTTAACCATTGACGGCACAACCATAGCGCCCTGCTTGACTAGCACAGAGTGATGCCGCTAATCCAGCAAAAAATAATGCATTTATCCCCAGAAATGCCGTTTCTCAAATTAGCTGCTACGACCAGTGCCGGTGATTTATTCAAACGGGTCCCGCTGCAATAAAAGTGACTTGCTTTTAATTAATTATTTGATTTTTAATGATTTTATAAAAAAGCGGAGATTAGCATCAAACCAGGCGCAACCCGCGCCAGCTCTCGGCTGGCGCGTTTTTTCTAACCCTAATGCACACGGTTATCCACAGAAATAGTGGATAACTCCCACAAGCGCCCGCGCCTCCTGTATTGGCGTGTTTTACTGTTTTTTTCCGCCACGAAAGCGCAAGGCGCTTTTAAACAAGATTTCCGTGTTTGACCCGGCGATCATTATAAAAAAAAGTGCTAAATGACACAGACTTAGCAAGAAGAAAAACTGCTGGCCCAGTGGATTCAGCACCTGTTTTCAAGATGGTTTTTTCTATCAATTTCAACCAGAAGAGGGGGAAAAGCTGCGACTCATGCAACATTTACTCAGAATCGTTAACCTCTCAGTAAAGTGATGTTTAAGTAATCGCCGATATCCTGCTGAATTGGCTCGGATAAGTAAGGGATTTCCCCCAGCTGCGGCGCCGGAATCCGCGCTTGCAACGTTTGCAGGTAGGCGTGATGGTGACGACCGGGCGGCTGCACCACGTTGGCGACCCAGCCCGCCAGCCGCAAACCGGCTTGCTGCACCGCCTGCGCCGTCAGCATCGCATGGTTGATGCACCCCAGCTTCACCCCCACCACCAGAATCACCGGCAGCGCCTCTTGCTGTACCCAATCGGCGAAGGTCTGCCGTGTGGAAAGCGGCGTAAACCAGCCGCCGGCGCCCTCTATCAGCACCCAGTCCGCCTGACGCTCCAGCTCGCGCAACCCCTCGCTGAGGGTGGAAAACGCAATCGGTCGCTGTTCGGCCGCGCTGACGATATGGGGCGACGTCGGTTCCAGAAACGCCAGCGGATTGACCGCATCGTAGGGCAGCGCCACGCTGCTGTTGGCCTGCAACTGCAATGCATCGCTGTTGCGGATGCCGTGCGGCGTCACGTCGCAGCCGGAGGCCACCGGCTTATACCCGGCGGTACGGTATCCGGCGCGGCGGGCGGCCTGCAGCAGCGCCACGCTGGCGACCGTTTTGCCTACTTCAGTGTCGGTTCCGGTAACAAACCAGCGTTCAGTCACGATAAATCACTCCAAAAACACGTTGATACGTCAGGGGATAGCCCTGCGAATGACGGCTGTAACGCGTGGTCAGTTCGGTCAGTTGCCGACGGCTCAGGCCGCCGTGGTCACGGCCGTCACGCAGCCAGGTGGCGCCTACCCCTTTGACCGAACGCATCAGGCTCAGCACATCGGGGAAATAGCAGGTCACCGGCGCCAGCGAGACATCAGCGTGGTAGAGACGGAAGGAGGAGACGATCGCCTCCAGCGACATAAAGCGGTTAATGCGACGCGAGCCGTCCAGTTGCTGCCAGGCGGCATCCAGTTCAACCAGCGTGCCTTCCGCCAGCGTACAGACGGCAATCGCCCCGCCCGGCCGGGTGACCCGGTAAAGTTCAGCCAGCCCGGCGTCGAAATCATCACACCATTGCATCGCCATGTTGCTAAAGCTGATATCCACGCTGCCATCCGCTAACGGCAGATGTTCGATATCGCCTTGCAGATAGCGCGTCGCCGCCCGCCGCTGACGCGCTATCGCCAGCATCTCCGTCGATAAATCCAGCGCCGTCACCTGTTTTCCGCTCGCCTGCCAGCGGTCGCTGAAATAGCCGGTGCCGCAACCGGCATCCAGCACCTCGCGGCCGGCATGGTCGCCGACCAGCGCCATCAACTGTTCCCCACTCTCGCGCTGCAGGGCGGCAAAGCGGTCGTAATATCCGGCCGCCCGGCCGAAGGCGCGGGCAATCGCCTGCTTATGGGGAGGATGCGGCATCAAGAGCGTGTTACCCGGCGTCATACAATACCTCCAGCAGACGGTCGATATCCTCCGGCTGATGACTGGCGGTCAGGGTAATGCGCAGGCGAGCGGTGCCCGGCGGCACGGTGGGCGGCCGGATGGCGTTCACCCACAACCCATGCGTACGCAGTTGCTGCGCCAATGCCAGCGCCCAGGCGTTATCGCCGACGATCAGCGGCTGGATAGCGCTCGTCGACTCCAGCAGACGAAACGGCAGCCCGGCCGCACCGTCGCGGAAACGACGGACCGCCTGCGCCAGCGCGGCACGTCGCGCCTCGCCGTCAGCGCCGCGAACGACCGCCAGCGCCGCGTCCAGCGCGCACGCCTGCGCCGGCGGCATGGCGGTGCTGTAAATCAGATGACGGGCGAACTGCAACAGGTATTCCGCCACCGACTGGCTGCACAACACCGCCGCCCCGCTAACGCCAAACGCTTTGCCGAAAGTGACAATCAGCAATTCGGGTTTCACCCCTTGCTGCCAGCTACAGCCGCGCCCCTGTTCGCCGACGATGCCGATGCCGTGGGCATCATCCACCATCAGCCAGACGCCATGATCGCGGCAGCGCGAATGTAACGCCGCCAGCAGCGCGGTGTCGCCATCCATGCTGAACACCCCTTCGGTGACCACCAGCGTCTGGCCGCCGACCGGTTTTTCCAGCAGCTGCTGCAACGAATCCGGCTGATTATGGTGAAAACGGCGTAACGTCGCGGGTGACAGGCTGGCAGCTTCCAGTAACGAGGCATGACTGAGGCGATCCGCCAGAATACGGTCCCCCTCCGTTAACAGCGCCGTCACCACCGCCTGATTGGCGGCAAACCCGGAGATCATCAACAGCGCCCGGTCGTACCCCAGCCAGTCCGCCAGTTGCTGTTCCAACTGCTCATGCGCGTTGGTATACCCGGTCACATGACCGGAACCGCCGCTGCCCACGCCGTAGCGCTCTGCGCCCTGCTGCCAGGCGCGCACAATCGCCGGATGCTGGCTCAGCCCCAGATAGTCGTTACAGGAGAAATTGAGATAACGCTGCTGCTCGCGCACCAGCCAGCGGCCGCTGCCGCCGTCATTGGGCAAGCGAACCCGGTAGGCGTCCTCCGCCTGCCGCTGCGCCAGCGCCTGATCGATCCGTTGTTGCCAGCCCATTCACACCGCCGCGTTGTAGTACTGAGCGGTATCGGCATGCAGCAGTCGTTCGGCCAGATGCTGCTGTTGCTGATTGTCGCCGTATTCGGTTTGGGTCTGCCGCGGGTTAAGCCCCAGTTTGCGGAACAGCAGCAGGTCCTTGTCTTCTTTCGGGTTCGGCGTGGTCAACAGCTTGCAGCCGTAGAAAATCGAATTGGCGCCGGCCATGAAACACATCGCCTGCGTCTGCTCGTTCATCTGCTCGCGCCCGGCCGACAGTCGCACGTAGGAGGCCGGCATCATGATACGCGCCACGGCGATGGTGCGGATAAAATCGAACGGATCCACGTCCTCGTTTTCCGCCAGCGGCGTCCCCTTCACCTTCACCAGCATGTTGATCGGCACGCTTTCCGGCGGCGTCGGCAGATTCGCCAGTTGCACCAGCAGTCCGGCGCGGTCGCGCACCGTTTCGCCCAGGCCGACGATACCGCCGGAGCACACTTTGATACCGGCTCCACGCACCTTACCCAGCGTATCCAACCGTTCCTGATAAGTACGGGTGGTGATGATGTTGCCGTAAAATTCCGGCGACGTATCCAGATTGTGGTTGTAGAAATCAAGCCCGGCCGCCGCCAGTCGTTCGGCCTGATCGCCATGCAGCGTGCCCAGCGTCATGCAGGTTTCCATTCCCATCGCTTTCACGCCGCGCACCATTGACTCCAGATACGGCATATCGCGCTCATGGGGGTTTTTCCACGCCGCGCCCATGCAGAAACGGGTAGAACCGGCCGCTTTGGCCTGTCGGGCGGAATCCAGCACCTGCTCGACCTGCATCAGCCGTTCGGTTTCAATGCCGGTACGGTAGCGCGCGCTTTGCGGGCAGTATTTGCAGTCTTCCGGGCAGGCGCCGGTTTTGATGGATAACAGCGTGCTGACCTGCACCTGACGGGGATCAAAGTGCTGGCGATGCACCTGTTGCGCTTCAAACATCAGTTCCAGAAACGGCTTATCGAACAGGGCCTGCGCCTGCTCCAGTGTCCAGTTTACGCGTTCGGTCATCATCATTGCTCCGGGTAAAAAAGTCTCGCCAGTGTAATTTATGTGGGTATACTGTCAACCAAATTGAGATCCAATTGGTTTACATCAGTATGAATCAGGACGACCTGAACTTCGACCAGCGCCATATCTGGCACCCCTACACGTCCATGACCGCTCCCCTGCCTTGTTACCCGGTGATCGCCGCCAGCGGTTGTCGGTTGCAACTGGCCGACGGCCGCCAACTGGTGGACGGTATGTCTTCATGGTGGGCGGCCATTCACGGCTACAATCACCCGCGGCTGAATCAGGCGTTGACGGACCAACTGGCGCAGATGTCGCACGTGATGTTCGGCGGCATTACCCATCCGGCGGCGGTGGCGTTGTGCCGCCAACTGGTGGCGATGACCCCGGCGGCGCTGGAGTGCGTGTTTCTGGCGGATTCCGGCTCGGTAGCGGTGGAAGTGGCGATGAAGATGGCGCTGCAATACTGGCAAGCGCGCGGCGAACGCCGCCAGCGCTTCCTGACGCTGCGCCACGGCTATCATGGCGACACCTTTGGCGCCATGTCGGTGTGCGATCCGGATAATTCGATGCACAGTCTTTATCAGGGATATTTGCCGCCGCATCTGTTCGCCGACGCGCCGCGCTGCCGCGTTGACCAGCCCTGGCAGCCGGAAGACATCACCGACTTCAGCGCACGGTTGCTGCAGCATCAGCACGACATCGCCGCCGTGATCCTGGAACCGATCGTGCAGGGCGCGGGCGGTATGCGCTTTTATCATCCCGAGTATCTGCGGCAGGTCCGCCAGTTATGCGATCGGCACGGCATTCTGCTGATCGCCGACGAAATCGCCACCGGGTTTGGCCGTACCGGACGCCTGTTCGCCTGCGAACACGCCGGGATAACGCCGGATATCCTGTGTCTTGGCAAGGCGCTGACCGGCGGTTACATGACGCTCTCCGCCACGCTCACCACCCGCGCGGTGGCGGAAACCATCAGCAACGGCGAGGCCGGATGTTTCATGCACGGCCCCACCTTCATGGGCAACCCACTGGCCTGCGCCGTGGCCCATGCCAGCCTGACACTGCTGGCGGAAAACCGCTGGCAGACGCAGGTCGCCGCTATTGAGGCGCAGTTGCGTCAGGCGTTGCTACCGCTCAGCGAGGCGCCGACCGTTGCCGACGTGCGGGTGCTGGGCGCCATCGGCGTGGTGGAAACTCGCCAGCCGGTCAATATGGCGCGTCTGCAACGCTTCTTTGTCGATCGAGGAGTATGGATTCGGCCGTTCGGCAAGCTTGTCTATCTCATGCCGCCCTTCATCATTCAGCCGGACGAGTTGCAGGCGCTGACCGATGCGGTTCGGCAGGCGGTTTCCAATCCGGCGCTGTGGTGAATCTGGCGTGAGGTAAATCCCCGTCTGCCAAAAGCCGGGCCGCAAATAGCGCCCGGTTTTATTTTTCTTTATTTGCCGACTCCGCTTTTCGTCCTCTTTCTTGTTATTTCCCAGCGATTGAAATCAAACAATCACAATAAGAAATTATCACCAATGACGGTGATTGAATAATTCTCACCCACCGGCAACACCTGCGCCAATTCTTTGATCCATCTTCAGAATTACTATTTACCCGCTTGAACCCCCAATTAAGACTGGCATAGCGTGACAGGAATTAATCGCTGGCGCTCACCGTTATTCCACTCAGCGGGCACAGGCTGTCTTTTCTTTTTCCGATGGTCTGTCGCGTTGAACCTTCACGGGCGCTCGCTGTTTTTTCCTCTGGCCCACACATAATGAGAAAGACCACCATGAAATCACGATTCTCGCCGCACACCGCGGTGGTTCTGCCCTGGATTGCCACCCTACCCTTGCTGTTTTCCCCGCTGGCGGGAGCGGTACAGCAAGCGGTGCTTGATACCCGCGAAGCCCCGCTGATCACCGTCGACGGCCTGAAATTCAAGGATCTCAACCGCGACGGTAAACTCAATCCGTACGAAGACTGGCGTTTGCCGCCGGCGCAACGTGCGGCGGACCTGGTGTCGCGCATGACGCTGACGGAAAAAGCCGGGGTGATGATGCACGGCTCCGCCCCCACCGCCGGCAGCGTCACCGGCGCCGGCGCCCAGTACGACCTCGCGGCGGCCAAAGCCATGATCGCCGAACGCTACGTCAACAGCTTTATTACCCGGCTTTCCGGCGATAACCCGGCCCAGATGGCGGAAGAAAACAACAAGCTGCAGCAACTGGCGGAAGCCACCCGGCTGGGTATCCCCGCCACCATCAGCACCGACCCGCGCAACTCATTCCAGTCGCTGGTCGGCGTTAGCGTGTCGGTCGGTAAATTCAGCAAATGGCCGGAAACCCTCGGTCTGGCCGCCATCGGCGACGAGGAGCGAGTGCGGCGCTTCGCCGATATCGTGCGTCAGGAATACCGCGCAGTCGGCATCACCGAAGCCCTGTCTCCCCAGGCCGACCTGTCCACCGAACCACGTTGGCCGCGTATCGACGGCACCTTCGGCGAAGATCCCGATCTGACCAAAAAGATGGTGCGCGGTTATGTCACCGGCATGCAGAACGGCAAAAACGGCCTTAACGGCCAAAGCGTGATTTCCGTGGTGAAACACTGGGTCGGCTACGGCGCGGCGCAGGACGGCTGGGACAGCCACAACGCCTATGGCAAATACGCGCTGTTCCGTCAAAATAACCTGCAATGGCATATCGACCCGTTTACCGGCGCGTTTGAAGCCCACGCCGCCGGCATCATGCCCACCTATTCCATTCTGCGCAACGCCCGCTGGCACGGCAAACCGATCGAGCCGGTCGGCGCCGGTTTCAACCGTTTCCTGCTCACCGACCTGCTGCGCGGCCAGTACGGTTTTGATGGCGTGATCCTCAGCGACTGGCTGATCACCAACGACTGCAAAGGGGACTGCCTGACCGGCGTCAAATCCGGTGAAAAACCGGTGCCGCGCGGCATGCCGTGGGGCGTGGAAAACCTGACGCCCGCCGAGCGTTTCATCAAGGCGGTTAACGCCGGGGTTGATCAGTTCGGCGGCGTAACCGACTCGGCCTTGCTGGTGAAAGCGGTACAGGACGGCCTGCTGAGCGAAGCCCGGCTGGATACCTCGGTCAACCGTATCCTGAAGCAGAAATTCCAGATCGGGTTATTCGAGCGCCCTTACGTCAATGCCGCGCAGGCCAACGATGTCGTCGGCAGAACAGACTGGCAGCAACTGGCGGACGAGACCCAGGCGCGGGCGCTGGTGTTGCTGCAAAACAACAATCTCCTGCCGCTGCGTACAGGCAGCCGGGTCTGGCTGCACGGCATTGACGCAAAAGCCGCGCAGGCGGCAGGGTTTATCGTCGTGGATGCGCCGGAGAAGGCGGACGTGGCGCTGATTCGCACTCATACCCCGTACGAGCAGCCGCACAAAAACTTCTTCTTCGGCAGCCGTCACCATGAAGGGTCGCTGGCATTTCGCGCCGACAATCCGGACTATCAGGCCATCGTGCGCGCCAGCGCCCGCGTGCCGACGCTGGTCACCGTCTATATGGAACGTCCGGCGATCCTCACCAACGTTGTGGACAAAACCCGGGCGCTGATCGCCAACTTCGGCGTCAGCGATAGCGTACTGCTGAGCCGGCTGGTTTCCGGCGCGGCTTACACCGCAAAATTGCCCTTCGAACTGCCCTCTTCCATGCAGGCGGTGCTGAAACAGCAGCCCGACCTGCCGTACGACAGCAATAAGCCGTTGTTCCCATTCGGCTACGGCCTGCCCCACTGACCCGCGTTGCCCCGGTTCGTCCGGGGCGACCATTTCCCGCCGCAGGGGATCGTCCAGGGAAAACCACACTCCGCGTTTTGTGATTCGTAGCACACTGACAATATTAGCGTTATCATCACTTCTACGGTTAATCAGGATTTTCCCTTATGCGTAATACCATCACGCTTTGCTGGCAGTATTTACGCGCTTTCGCATTGATTTATCTGTGTCTGTTCGCCGGCAATGCGATATCCGCGTTACTCCCCATCACCATTCCCGGCAGCATCCTCGGCATGCTGATTCTGTTCGCGCTGCTGGCGTCGCAGATTCTGCCTCCCAACTGGGTCAAACCCGGTTGTCATCTGCTGATTCGCTACATGGCGCTGCTGTTCGTGCCCATCGGGGTCGGGGTGATGAACTACTATGGCGTGCTACGCGACCAGTTCGGCCCGATTGTCGTTTCCTGTCTGGTCAGCACCTTTGTGGTGATGATCGTCGTCGGCTACACCACCCAGATGATGCACGGCGACCGGCAGGCTGGCAGCCGGAACGGCACAGAAACGAAGGAAGAAAAATAATGCTGAATTATCTGTGGTGGTCGCTGCCGCTGACGCTGGCGGTGTTTTTTGGCGCCCGCAAGGTGGCGATGACGCTAAAAATGCCGTTGCTTAACCCGTTGCTGGTATCGATGCTGGTGATCATTCCGCTGCTGCTGGTGCTGGATATCCCCTACAACCACTATTTCAGCGGTAGCGCCATCCTCAACAGCCTGCTGCAACCGGCGGTGGTGGCGCTGGCGTTTCCACTGTATGAACAGCTACATCAAATCCGCGCGCGTTGGAAATCCATCATCAGCGTCTGTTTTATCGGCAGCGTCACCGCCATTATTTCCGGCACCGTCATCGCCCTGTGGCTGGGCGCTTCGCGGGAAATCGCCGCCTCGGTGTTGCCGAAATCGGTCACCACGCCGATCGCCATGGCGGTCGCCAGTTCCATCGGCGGCATTCCGGCCATCAGCGCCATGTGCGTGATTTTCGTTGGCATCGTCGGCGCAGTACTCGGCCACGCGCTGTTCAACCGACTGAAAATCCATGCCAAATCCGCCCGCGGGCTGGCGATGGGCACGGCGTCGCACGCGCTGGGCACCGCCCGCTGCGCGGAAGTGGACTTTCAGGAAGGCGCCTTCAGTTCGCTGGCGCTGGTGATTTGCGGCATCATCACCTCGCTAATCGCCCCGTTTCTGTTTCCGGTGATCGTGCGCCTGATGGGCTAATGCCACCGGACGCCCTGACGTCATCCAAATTGCAGGTCCGCACCTTGAAACACCGGTCGGCCTGCATCCCGCCACATGATAAGAAAACATTCAGACTGCCACATGGACGAACAGACATTTTATACCTTTCTTGAAGATAAACATTTCATCGAGTTACAAGAGCTGCTCAAGACATCGGATGACATCCTTGATGTGATTACGCTAACGGAAAATCAACACTCCCATATGTTGGCCTGGTGCCTGAATCCGAATGAAGGCCACGGTCAGCGAGACGCGATAATTAAAGATTTTCTGACCGCCGCCTATTACGCCAGTACCGAACATAAATACGACAATAAAAAATTTTTCCATATCTGGACCCCCGGCTTAATCCATCAGACCAGCTTTGGTTCGCTGTTTGTCTGCCGGGAATTCAGCATTGTCGACCTTAACGGGGGTCGCCGCCGTCTTGACCTGTTTTTGATCGACCCGCAAAACAAATTTATCGTCACGATAGAGAATAAAGCGGGCTCAACCCCCGATGTCGCTCAGCTTGACGACTATCACGCCGCGGTGAAAAACGCGCTGGCGCGCAACGCCTGTTTCCATGGCTATAACTTCCTGTTCGTCGCCATCGACAAATGGTTTAACCAGTCAGCCGATAACGATTTTGTCAGCCAGGCCAAGCGCTGGGCATTTATGAACTACCAGTGGCTGGATAAAGCGGCGCACCGCGCCCGCCTGCAATCTGAAAATCATCATGCCGCGGTGCAGTTGCTGTTGTCGTACTGCCAGAAACAGGCCGACTGGCAAAGCCCGGCCGAGCAAAGAATCTCAGAACTCTCCGCCACGCTGGCAATCCGCTATGCGCCGCTGGTGGAACACTTTTACCAGCAAAGAAATCACTCGCCTGTCCAATGGCGTGTCAGCAAATTTGCCGGCATCGACGCCGAAATGCTGCTGTTCCTGCAACAGCACCGCCCGCTTTGCGACAAGCTGATCCAATCCCGCGGCATCGCCGGCGTGCTGGTTAACATGAAAAAAGCTCTGCCGGATTTGCAGGGTGACGACGGCTCGTACAGCAATAATCTGCAAATCAGCCGCACCTGGTTTAATTTTGCGACCGACGCCATGCTGGAAATCAGCGCGGAGACGTACTGGCCTATCTACGTGAACATTTTCAGAGAAAAAAGCGAAAACAGCCGTCATCCTCGCTTCGGCCTACGGGTGTTTTATGCCGAGGCCTACCTGAATGAAGCCTTCTCCTCTTCGCATTGCGCCTTCACCGACTTGCTCTATCAACATTTTCCTGAGGGAAGAAAATCCAGAGCCTATGACTGGAAAACACTCAGCCATCAATACGGGTTGAGCGCAACGGAGGTGGTTGAGCAGGCGAAAAGGCTCGCACAAAAAATAGATGCGATCATTCAGCAGGAAAATGAAGCGGCATTGCCGGACGGCGGTTCATAACCGCTGCCGCAATACCAACCGGACCTGCGGCCGATAAACTTGAGATACATCTCGCATTTGTGATTTCTTTTTCATGTATTTCATATAAAAAGTGATAATAATCACAAATAATCGCCGCGTGTCTGACCAGACTCTGGTTAACATGCTCTGAAAACCGGGAAAGAGAGACCATCATGCAAGCACGCTTCCACGACGCTTTCACGCAACTGCCTGCGGCGCTGCAAGCCGCGCTGGCGCCGATACTGACGCGTGATGATTTTGCCGCCATGCTGACCGCCGACGATGTCAGCAGCATTTGCGCCCAGAGCCAGCTCGACGCCGACAGTCTGGCTTTCGCCCTGCTGCCGCTGGCCGCCGCCTGCGCGCTGACGCCGGTGTCTCACTTTCACGTCGGCGCGATAGCACAGGGCGTCAGCGGCGCCTTCTACTTGGGCGCCAATATGGAGTTCGACGGCCTGCCGCTGCAACAGACCGTCCACGCCGAGCAAAGCGCCGTCAGCCACGCCTGGCTGCGCGACGAACCGGCGCTGCGGGCGGTGACGGTGAACTACACGCCCTGCGGGCACTGCCGCCAGTTCATGAACGAACTCAATAGCGCGCCCGAACTGCGTATCTGCCTGCCGGGGCGTTCACCCGCGCTGCTCGGCCACTATCTGCCGGATGCGTTTGGCCCGCGCGATCTGGCGATCAACACCCTGTTGATGGATGACATCGATAACGGGTTGACGCTGACAACAGACGATCCCCTGCGCCAGCTGGCGCTGGCGGCGGCCAACCGCAGCCACGCGCCGTACAGTAAAGCATTCAGCGGCATCGCGCTGGAAACCCGCCGCGGCCGCCGTTACGCCGGGCGTTATGCGGAAAACGCCGCGTTCAACCCCAGCCTGCCGCCATTGCAGGCGGCGTTGAATCTGGTCAATCTGGCCGGCGAGCCGTTCAGCGATATTCAGCGGGCGGTTTTGGTGGAATCCAGCCATGTGACGCTCAGCCAGTGGAGCCTGGCCCAGCCGTTGCTGGCGTCATTCGGCTGTACCGATCTGTGCCGCGAACCGGCGCACTAAAACATAGCGCGCCGCCATGCGTTCATATGGCGGCGCTGCGTCGATTCGGTGGTGGAAAATTCACACCGTGTGAGTAAGACCGGCCCCCCAAACCCCCTCTTTTTCCAGCAGAAGCGCGATAATATGTGACTTTCCCCACATATTTTTCATATGCAAGTCATCTGTAATTATTTTAATTAACAATCCCTGTACATATTTTTGGGGTACTTTAAGATCCGCGTTATCCTATCGTTTCGTTGGTTCTTCGAACCGATTTCCGCTACCCAAAGAGTCGAAAGTCATGGAATTGGAATACGAAAGTAAACGTCCGCTTTATATCCCTTATGCCGGTCCTATCCTGCTCGAATTTCCCCTGCTGAACAAAGGCAGCGCCTTTACCGAGGCGGAGCGCGCCCAGTTCAACCTGCACGGCCTGCTGCCCGAAGCGGTGGAAACCATTGAAGAACAGGCAGAGCGCGCCTGGCGGCAGTATCAGGAATTCAAGAACGACATGGAAAAGCACGTGTACCTGCGTAACATTCAGGACACCAACGAAACCCTGTTCTACCGTCTGCTGGAAAACCACCTGAGCGAAATGATGCCGATCATTTATACGCCGACGGTGGGCGCCGCCTGTGAACACTTCTCCGACATTTACCGTCGTGCCCGCGGCCTGTTTATCTCCTACCCCAACCGCGAGCATATCGACGATATGCTGCAAAACGCCACTAAACAAAACGTAAAAGTCATCGTGGTGACGGACGGCGAGCGTATCCTCGGCCTGGGCGACCAGGGCATCGGCGGTATGGGTATTCCGATCGGTAAACTGTCGCTGTACACCGCCTGCGGCGGCATCAGCCCGGCTTACACCCTGCCGGTGGTGCTGGATGTCGGCACCAACAACCCGCAACTGCTCAACGACCCGCTGTACATGGGCTGGCGTCACCCACGTATTACCGGCGACGAATACTACGAGTTCGTGAACGAATTCATTCAGGCGGTGAAACGCCGCTGGCCGAACGTGCTGCTGCAGTTTGAAGACTTCGCACAGAACAACGCCATGCCGCTGCTGAACCGCTACCGCGACGAAATCTGCAGCTTCAACGACGACATTCAGGGCACCGCCGCCGTAGCGCTGGGCAGCCTGATCGCCGCCAGCCGCGCGGCCGGCAGCCAACTGCGCGACCAGACCGTAGCCTTCCTCGGCGCCGGTTCCGCCGGTTGCGGCATCGCCGAGCAGATCATCGCCCAAATGAAATCCGAAGGCCTGAGCGATGAAGAAGCCCGCGCCCGCGTATTCATGGTGGACCGTTTTGGCCTGTTAACCGACAAACTGCCGAACCTGCTCGACTTCCAGAGCAAACTGGTGCAGAAAAGCGAAAACCTGGCCAAGTGGGACATCACCAGCGACGCTATCTCGCTGATGGACGTCATGCGCAACGGCAAACCGACCATCCTGATCGGCGTATCCGGCCAGCCCGGCCTGTTCACGGAAGAGATCATCCGTGAAATGCACAGCCACTGCGCCCGTCCGATCGTGATGCCGCTGTCCAACCCGACCTCCCGCGTGGAAGCGCGTCCGGAAGACATCATCCGTTGGACCGACGGTGCGGCGCTGGTAGCGACCGGCAGCCCGTTCGCCCCGGTACAGCACAAAGACAAGGTTTATCCGATCGCGCAGTGCAACAACTCCTACATTTTCCCCGGCATCGGTCTGGGCGTACTGGCCAGTGGCGCCAAGCGCATCACCGACGGCATGCTGATGGCCTCCAGCCGCGCGCTGGCCGACTGCTCGCCGCTGGCAAGCCAGGGCGAAGGTCCGTTGCTGCCGGAAGTCAGCACCATTCAGGAAGTCTCTAAGCACATTGCGCTGGAAGTCGCCAAAGCGGCCCAGTTGCAGGGCGTGGCGGAAGTCACATCCGAAGACGCGCTGGTGAAAGCGATTGCCCACAACTTCTGGCAGCCGCAGTACCGCACCTACAAGCGCACCTCTTTCTGATTGCGCTTTCCGATCGCGCTGCGTTCAGCGCGATCGTCGTTTCAAGCGCGGCTCCGGCCGCGTTTTTTTATCCCCCGCTCCTCCGACACGCCTCATTCTCCCGCCCGGCGATTTCTGCCATAATGGCAACCTATAGACACATCAATACCATACCTGTTTTCAATACGATGCCTGTTCTGCCCGCTTAGTGATGCGGCGAACAGACCTGTGGAGCTGTCATGGATACTTCGGGTTTACTCTCTCTGGAACAGGCGCTGCAAACCATGCTGGCGCAGGTTTCACCACTCACCGCCACAGAAACGGTTTCGATTTATCAGGCCGCCGGTCGCATCACGGCGAGCGCGGTAAACTCCCCCCTCGACGTGCCCCCGTTCGACAATTCTGCGATGGACGGCTATGCCGTGCGTTGTCATGAACTGACCGGTCAGCCGTTGCCGGTAGCGGGTAAAGCGTTTGCCGGCGCGCCGTTTGACGCCGA
Source organism: Dickeya sp. Secpp 1600 (assembly GCF_003049805.1). Classification (NCBI taxonomy): domain Bacteria; kingdom Pseudomonadati; phylum Pseudomonadota; class Gammaproteobacteria; order Enterobacterales; family Pectobacteriaceae; genus Dickeya; species Dickeya sp. Secpp 1600. The sequence continues at coordinate 1,982,610 of NZ_CP023484.1, read as the reverse complement.
CTGGCCCGCAGGCAGTTGCATCCGCATCATGACCGGCGCGCCGATTCCTGTCGGCGCCGACGCGGTGGTGATGCAGGAAGACACGGAAAACGATGCCGACGGCCGGGTCCATTTCACCCGCGCGGTCAAACCGGGCCAGAACATCCGCCGCATCGGTGAGGATATCCGCCGTCAGGCGCAGGTGCTGCCAGCCGGCACCCGACTGGGCGCCGCCGAACTGCCGTTGCTGGCGTCGCTTGGCATTGCGACGGTCGAGGTGGTGCGCCGTCTGCGAGTGGCGCTGTTTTCCACCGGCGACGAATTACAGCCGGTCGGCGAACCGTTACAGGCCGGGCAGATTTACGATACCAACCGCTTTACCGTACGCCTGATGCTGGAACAGCTGGGCTATGAGGTGATCGACCTCGGTATCGTGCGTGACGACCCGGCGGCGTTGCGTCAGGTATTTCAGGAAGCGGATCAGGCGGCTGACGTAGTGATCAGCAGCGGCGGCGTGTCGGTGGGCGAAGCGGACTACACCAAACAGATGCTGGAAACGTTGGGCGATATCCGCTTCTGGAAACTGTCGATCAAACCCGGCAAGCCGTTTGCCTTCGGCAAGTTGAGCCACGCCTGGTTCTGCGGGCTACCGGGCAACCCGGTGTCCGCCGCCGTCACCTTTTACCAACTGGTGCAACCGCTGCTGGCACGGCTGTCCGGTCATACCGGCTGGTCATTGCCGGCGCGTTTTCGGGTTAAGACGGCGACAGCGTTGAAAAAATCGCCCGGTCGACTGGACTTCCAGCGCGGCATTTTGGCCCGCACCGCCGGGGGCGACCTGGAAGTGCGCACCACCGGGCACCAGGGGTCCCACGTGTTCAGTTCATTCAGTCAGGGCAACTGCTTCATCGTGCTGGAAGCCGAGCGCGGCCGGGTGGAAGCGGGCGAATGGGTGGACGTAGAACCGTTTAACGCCTTGTTGCAGAGCCATTACTGATGTTACCTGAACTGACGGATGAAGAAACCCTGCGCTATAACCGGCAAATCGTCCTGCGCGGATTCGATTTTGATGCGCAGGAGCGCCTGAAAGCCTCACGGGTATTGATCGTCGGGCTGGGCGGACTGGGTTGCGCCGCCGCGCAGTATCTAGCCTCGGCAGGGGTCGGTCGGTTGACCCTGCTGGATTTTGATACCGTTTCATTGTCCAACCTACAACGTCAGGTGCTGCACTGTGACGATCGTATCGGCATGCCGAAGGTGGAATCCGCCCGCCTGACCTTGCAGGGCATCAATCCGCATGTTCATATCACGCCGGTTCAGGACAATCTGGACGATGACGCGCTGCTGGCGCTGGTGATGCAACACGATACCGTGGTGGATTGCACCGACAATGTGTCGATTCGCGATCGGCTCAACCGCCTCTGCTTTATGCAAAAAACGCCGCTGGTATCCGGCGCGGCGATTCGGATGGAGGGGCAAATCAGCGTCTTTACCTATCAGCCGGAGGAACCCTGCTACCGCTGTCTCAGCCGTCTGTTTGGCGACGGCGCGCTAACCTGCGTCGAAGCCGGCGTCATGGCGCCGCTGGTCGGCGTAATCGGCTCATTGCAGGCGCTGGAAACCATCAAGCTACTAGCCCGCTATGGGCAGCCGCTGGCCGGTAAACTGCTGCTGTTTGACGCCATGACGATGCAATTTCGTGAGATGCGACTGCCGAAAAATCCGGACTGCGACATCTGCGGGCAAACAGGCTAAGAGCCTATCCCAATAGACGTAATTGGCGCAGCCAGTTTGGACTCGGGCAGCGCGGAGAACCCGGAGCGTACACGCAGTACGTGAGGCGTTCGAGCACTGCCCTGGGCCAAAATGACAAGTAAAATAGCCCTGGTGGGATAGGCTCTAAATCCCGCCGGGGATGAAATTGATGTAAGATGACGATGTTCTGATTATCCACAAGGTCGCCGTATCATGACGCAATCCTTAACTATTGAAGAGCGTATTCAGCATTCCATCACCCGGGTCGCCAAAGTGGTCTTCCCCACCAATATCAACCACCATTCGACGCTATTTGGCGGTACTGCGCTGGCGTGGATGGATGAAATTTCGTTTATTACCGCCACCCGTTTCTGCCATAAACCGCTGGTCACCGTTTCCACCGAAAAGATCAACTTCACTACCCCTATCCCGTCGGGCACCATTGTCGAGCTGGTCGGGCAGGTCAGCCGGGTCGGACGCACCAGCCTGACGGTCGATGTATCGGTGTATCTGGAGCAGATGTATGCCGAAGGCCGCACCAAAGTGATTACCGGTCAGTTCAATTTTGTGGCGGTCAATGACGAAGGGCGCCCGATTCCATTATTCTGATCGCCGGCCGCTTTCATTTTTCAATGAATGAGGCAACACTGACGCACTAATGTTTCGTCAACGGTTTCCTCTGGTCGCCGTGGCATCATCAACCTTTTTCTGGCGGGTGAAAATAATGATTTCCGTCTGCATGATAATCAAAAACGAGGCCAGGCATCTTGCCGGCACGCTGGCATCCATCGCCGCCCATTTTGACGATATCGTTATTGTCGATACCGGTTCCACCGATAACTCCAGGGCCATCGCCAGTCAGTTCACAACCAATATCCATGATTTCGAATGGATAGCCGATTTCTCCGCCGCGCGTAATGCATCGCTGGATTATGCCCGTCACGATTGGGTGCTGGTGATCGATGCCGATGAAGAAATCGAATCGATTGATATCGATGCGTTATACGCACTGATAAAAGCGCACCCGCAGGCGATCGGGCGCGTGGAGCGCATCAATTATCTGGATGAAGGAAGCGATACCACGACCGTCCGGGAATCGATCAATCGTTTATTTCGCAAAGATCGTTATCATTACAGCGGCATTATTCATGAACAGGTTACGCCGCGGGAAATCAGCGCGCCGCCCGCGCCTTCATTTATCGCCCCGATACGCCTGAATCATGTGGGATACAAAAAAGAAATACTGCAGGAAACCGATAAAATTTCGCGAAACATCACCCTGCTGAAACAGGCGCTTGAAACACAGGCTGACGACCCTTATCTGCTGTTTCAACTGGGAAAAAGTTATTACCTGAAGCGGGACTATCCCTCCTCGATTGACTATTTCCGGCAGGCATTGCGTTTTGAAACCAATTTTACGTACGAATATACCGAAGACCTGGTCGAGACCTATGGTTATGCGCTGATCAATCAGGGCGAATATGCGGCGGCCATGGATATTCTTCATTATGAACCCCATTATTCATCCACTGATTTTATGTTTTTAAAAGCATTGATTATGATGAATAATGGTCAGCTTCAAAACGCGGTTGATTTGTTTATCCACTGCACAAAGATGCCGCCGGGGAATAAAGAAGGCGTCAATTCCTATAAAGCCAATTATAATATCGGCGTTATTCTGGAATGTGTCGGCATGAAGCAGAAGGCGCTGGAGTTTTATCAAAAATGCGGTAATTACGCGCTGGCGCGTGACGGCATTCAACGGCTGGTTCATTGAAGCGATTTGATATGCCTCCTCTGACATGTTTTTCCAGTGGAGGCGTGTATACCCTAAATAATTCGAGTTGCGGTGAATCCCGATGCGCTTACTCAGGTAAGTGATTCGGATGAACGACAACGCTGCCGGGAGCAGAGTTGAACGCTGCTGGCAACGGCCCCAAAGGGGCAAGGCCCAGGGATGGGCCGAGTAATAAAGCCAGCACATCTGCAACGTGACGTATGACGGATATAAAGCCGAATCACTTATTCATATTCTTCATAATCTATTTTAAAACGATGCGGCATCGCTGCATTCTATTAATATCCCTGATCATATTACCGTTATATGGTTACCACAAAGTAACCTAGGCACTTTCAGGTAATTCATTGTTTATGCAAATTTGACGCGATAATATGTCGCCATACCTGAGCAGAACTTATCGTTTTTAAGTTCTGTTTTTATCTGGCCATACTTGAGGAAATGCTATGAGCAAGATTGCAGTTGTCTACTATTCTGGCTACGGTCACACCAAACTTATCGCTGAACTGGTTGCGGAAAGCGCCAAAGCCAGCCTGATCGCTATCGACAGCAATGGCGATATCACCGACGCGGACTGGGAAACACTGAACGCCGCAGACGGCATCATCTTCGGCGCGCCGACCTACATGGGCAACGCCCCCTGGCAGTTCAAGAAATTCGCCGACGCCAGCTCAAAAATCTGGTTTACCCGCGGCTGGCAGGACAAGGTGTTTGGCGGCTTCGTCAACAGCGCCAGCCTGAACGGTGACAAACAAGTGACGCTGATTTATCTGCAGACGCTGGCTGCACAGCACGGCGGCATCTGGGTCAGCCTGGGTCAACTGCCGGCTAACGCGCTGGCTTCCACCCGCAACGACGCCAACAACCTCGGTGGTTCCGGCGGTGCGCTGATTCAGTCTCCGTCCGACGCCGGCGCCGATGCCATTCCGGCAGGCGATCTGGAAACCGCCAAACTCTACGGCGCGCGCGTTGCTGAAATTACCCGTCGCCTGCACGGTTAATCACGCCATACCCTCTGAAATTCACATGCCCGGTTTCCCGGGCATTTTTATTTATCGTCATTCTTTCCCGGCTAATGCCGTTCAGGGCGCGTTTGAATCCAGAACGCATGGATCAGGCCAGGCAGGTAACCCAGCAACGTCAGCACGACATTCAACAGGAATGCCCAGCCAAGACCTTTACCCAACAAAACCCCAAACGGCGGCAGAATAATGGTGAATAAAATACGCCAGAAACCCATTGGTAACCTCCCTTGCGGCCAGTAATCGGGTTAGATACGCCAGCATAATCGGTTGAATGTCAGTTTCTGATAGCTGTGGGTAAGGCTTTTCATACAGATGAAAAAGCGGACTGAGAATATCAGTCCGCCCGTGTTATTTAGGGATACAGTCAGGTATTACGGCTGTTGATAGGCCAGCTTGTAGTTACCCGCCGCCACGGTTTTAAACGTCACTTTGTCGGGATACCAGCGAATTTCCACTTCGGCTTCGGTCTGTTTTTTCCAGGCGGAAGATACTGCTGACAGTATAATTTGATCTACTTTAGCATCATCAGTAGCGCCATTAGGCACAGAGAAACCAAACGCAAAAGCAATATTGTCAGGTATCCCCTGTGTATTCACATATAGCAGGGCCCATTGCGTATTAGTCAGAGCATTCAGTACTGATGCTGACACACCTTGGGTATTTAATTTATCTGCCCCGTTACGGTCAATAGTTAATGTGCCAATAGAAATAAATGTACTACCGTTCCATGTAAACCACTCATTCCCATCTCGCGACACAGCCATTTTTACTGCACCTGCACCTGTCTGCGTTACCGTAGCTGTCACTGTGGATAATAAGCTATAGGATTTAATATTTGTCAGGATTGCTGTTTTAGCAATCTGCGGTGCAGGTGACACAATAACATTTAATTTTCCGTCCTGATTTGAGAACAGTTTTTTTACAATAACATTCGTTATTTTCCCAGAAGTAACGAAGCCAGTCGCAGAGATATCGGATGCAACAGATGGTACTGAAACCTGTTTGAGAGTACCGCCAGAAGCAGTGTAGTAATTGTTATCACTGGCCTGAATTAGTACGTATTGACTGTTTTTTATAAGGCGTAACTCATATAGGTTACATCCCGCATTCGAAAGTAGACGATAATAAGAATATGAAACCGAAGATTGTAGTGTTCTTGTTAAGTTAAACTCACCACCGTTGCCAGTATCTAACGTATCCCATGTGCCATTATCATTACTGCCCTGGAAGCTCCACGTTCCTACAAAGCTAGCATTGAGATAAAAGCTATCGACAGTAGTCTTGTTTTGAAACGCTACGCTAATGTTTGCTGGACCGATAGGCGGTTTCCAGTAAGTCCCCGCATTTCCATCAAATGCCTTCCATGGGTAGTTGATTTCATGAATAGCGCTTGCGGATACCGTTATCCCTGTCGCTGAAGTATTTGACGTCAACACAGGAATAATCGACGCATAGGTAGAAATCTGTATGTCGTTGATTGGAATTTCAGGTATTGACGCCTCGTAAATTTCACCCACAGCGCTGAGCGCTATATCACCACCAATGTATGGCTTCATGACGCCATTGAACATCAGCCCTTCTGTTGCAATCATGCCGGTACCGTTATCAAAGCTGTTCACAACAACCGGACTGGCAGCAGCAGCCTCTTCCTTCAACGCAAATGCCTCGAAGCTATAGTCCATCTGACCATTCGGGCTAATCGGGAAGGCAAACACCTGATTTGCCGTCGCACCACTACGCGTCAGCACGGTATAACCAGTGCCACCATTACCACTACTGCCGCCTGTCGCACTGACAACCAACTGATTACTGTTTGTATCATAATTCAGTGAAACACTCTGACCAGCCGCCAGCGTCGCCACAAGTACCTTGCGCACCGCGTCGGTGAAGTCGGTAATTTGCGAGGCAGTATGGGTATGATTAGCAAGGTCGGACTTATGCACCACATCGCTCAATCCAAGATTAGCGACAAACTGGGCTTTATCCGGGATATCCGCACCATTGAGGGTTTTATCCATCATCCGGCTGACGGCGTCGGTCAAATCCGGCAGCGTTTTCACCACCACGTTCTGACCATTGCTGTCCGTCAGGGTCACCTGACCGCGCTCGGTCAGCACCTGTTTCCACTGCGTCAACTGGGATTGATAACCTGCCAGCATCGCCGCAACCTGCGCCACATAGGCGGCGTGATCAAACGTGTCACTGCTGCTAAATGCCGGAATCGCGTAATGCACGCCATTTGCCGTACAACCACTATATTCGCTGGCCAACACCAGCTCAGTATCCGATACCACTGAGGCAATTTCATAAATTTTAATGCTGCAATCAGCAAAAATCAGCAACATGCCGCCGGCAATAACGCCATTATTCTTATCTGTCCAAATCGTATTATTCCCCAGAACAACCTTACTACCAGAAAATAAAGATAAGCTACCTGATTTATACCACATAAATTACGTCCTTTATTCCATAAAACAGTAAAAACCTGCCCAGCACAATGCCAGGATGGAAGTTAACCCAGGATGGAAATTAAATTCACTCGCTGAGGAAATAGTTAGCGAGAAATATCAACCTCCAGTGTCATACGGAACTTTTCGTATTCCACATCGAAGTCGTTATATTCGACAGTTTTATTCGGTTGCAATGCTGAAAGGGCCATTCCGACCTGCTCACGCAAGGCCCGAGCTTCGGCTACCGTATGAGCATAGCAATCTGCCGTGACGGTGACTTTCTGGCTGCTCAGTTGTTGCGAGGTATCGTAATTATTCTCCTGGATCAATGAGAAAAGGATAAACGGACATTTCTGATGAGGTGCATGATAATCGCAACACGGTACGGCATACGCATAAACACGACCATTAGCCAATTTACCCAGCAGTGGATAGATATCTTCTTCAGTCATTTTAATCGCCTACTTTGATAATAAATAAAATAGATTCTTTCGAAAACCTACCGTTTCGAGCATGATCATAATGGCTTTATGACTAGGCTTCTTGCTTTCACTGTTGTGCCGTCAACCAGAAATAAAAATTCTGGTCTATTAATATTTATCCCTGTTGAACGATAAAAACTTAAAAAATGACGGCAATCCACGAGATTAGGCCGGTTACCATAAATCAACGCATCAACGATGATAATTCGTGATGTAAAAATGGTGATTTCATGACGCTTCTGCCAGAAACATCACCCAATTGGGTGTTAGGCTGTGCCATACGTAATGGCGAGAGAAAAGGAAAAACAACATATCAGCAAGAAAAGGATAATTCAGACAGGAAAAAGACAAAGAACTAAAAGAGGGTTAAGTGGCGGAGAGAGGGGGATTTGAACCCCCGGTAGAGTTGCCCCTACTCCGGTTTTCGAGACCGGTCCGTTCAGCCGCTCCGGCATCTCTCCGTAAAAGTGGTGCCTATAATGCCCTGTTTTATGGCATGTTAACAAGAACAAACCGACGCCTTTGAATTCAAGTGATGACTTAGCGAGCAACACCATGATGAAGTGGCAATGGAAATCCCCTACCCCCGACGCTTTTTCGGACTGGCAGCAGGCATTGTCAATCCCGCTGTTAACGCCGCTGGCTGAGACTGAACGCCAGCGTATCGTCATACTGTCCAGGCAGTTTCTGCGCCAGAAACGCCTGGTGCCGCTGCAGGGGCTGGCGCTGACTGAGCTAATGGCGCAGCGCATCGCGCTATTGTTTGCGCTCCCGGTGCTGGAGCTGGGTATCGAATGGCTTGACGGCTTTCATGACGTACTGATTCACCCCGAACCTTTTATGGTTGATGGCGAATGGATGGATGAATTCGGTCTGGTGCATAGCGGCCCCAGCGTACAATCGGGTCAGAGCTGGGATCAGGGACCGATCGTACTGAACTGGCTGGAGATTCAGGATTCGTTCGATCTTTCCGGATTCAATCTGGTTATCCACGAAGTCGCGCACAAACTGGATATGCGCGGCAACGAACGCCCGTCTGGCGTTCCTTCCATGCCGATGCGTGATGTAGCACGCTGGGAGCAGGTGCTGCATGCCGCGATGGAGGAACTGCGCGAGGAAATAGAGCTGGTGGGCGAAGACGCCGCCAGTATGGACCCTTACGCCGCGACCGATCCAGCGGAGTGCTTCGCCGTGTTGTCCGAGTATTTTTTCAGCGCGCCAGACCTGCTGGCGGAGCGATTCCCGGCGGTATACCAACACTTTTGCGGTTTTTACCGCCAAAGCACGTTGGAACGCTTGCAGCACTGGCAAGCGAGCCATCCACTGGCTGATTTGTCATCAGAATGATGCTGAATCCTACGGATTGTACAGAAGCCAAGCAGTCAGCGCAGAATGTCGATGTTGCCCGTTGACAGCTTACGGGCACCACGGATAAGATGCGCCCCGTTCAAGCGATTCCTCTGTAGTTCAGTCGGTAGAACGGCGGACTGTTAATCCGTATGTCACTGGTTCGAGTCCAGTCAGAGGAGCCAAATTCTTGTTTTCATGCCTCTTTGCGAATCCTTATGTGATTTAGATTCAATAAGTTAGCGCGAAAAATCTTCCCGATGCATTTTTAGTTTTCCCTCCGCATCGGGAGAATTTGGTGGTCAGATTTGGGGTCATGTTGGTTCGATGACGGAGTGACCCCCAAATGTCTCTTAACGACACAAAAATCCGCAACTTAAAACCATCCGCTAAACCCTTCAAAATTTCCGATTCCCATGGTCTGTACCTGTTGGTTAATCCAGGCGGTTCACGTCTCTGGTATCTCAAATATCGTATCAATAGAAAAGAATCTCGCCTTGGCTTAGGCGCCTACCCTGACGTGTCTTTAGCTAATGCTCGTCAACAGCGTGATGGTATCCGTAAACTCCTCGCGCAAAATATCAATCCAGCACAACAGCGCTCTGCTGAAAGAACCACTTCCACACCAGAAAAAACCTTCAAACATGTGGCACTGGAGTGGCATAACAGCAACCGAACATGGTCTGAGAACCACGCATCCCGCCTGCTTGCCAGCATGAACAATCATATATTCCCTGTGATTGGACACTTGCCGGTAGCTGAACTGAAACCTCGTCACTTTATCGACCTGCTGAAAAGCATTGAGAAAAAAGGTCTGCTGGAAGTCGCAGCACGTACCCGGCAGCATATGTGCAACATAATGCGTCATGCTGTGCATCAGGAGTTGATAGAGCACAATCCCGCGGCAAATCTGGAGGGTATCATCGCCCCGCCAGTTAAACGTCATTACCCCGCCCTTCAGTTGGAGCGACTACCGGAACTGTTGGCACGCATTGAGGACTACAAGCAAGGACGAGAGTTAACCCGCCTGGCTGTCTCACTCACCCTTCACCTATTCATCCGTTCCAGCGAACTGCGTTTCGCCCGTTGGTTTGAGATCGATTTCAAAAATAGAATCTGGACCATTCCTGCCACTCGCGAGTCCATCCCCGGCGTCCGCTACTCTGGCCGTGGTGCAAAAATGCGTACTCCACATATCGTTCCACTCTCCTGTCAGTCTATTGCTATTCTGAAACAGATACGGGAAATATCCGGACATCAGGAACTTATATTCCCCGGCGATCATAATCCGTATAAACCGATGTGCGAAAACACGGTCAATAAGGCGCTACGCCTGATGGGCTATGACACAAAAGATGAAATCTGCGGCCACGGATTTCGGGCAATGGCATGTAGTGCCCTGATGGAGTCTGGCCTATGGGCGCAGGATGCGGTTGAACGGCAGATGAGTCACCAGGAGCGTAACAGCGTTCGAGCGGCTTACATCCATAAAGCAGAATATCTCGATGCCCGTAAAGCGATGATGCAATGGTGGTCAGATTATTTGGACAGATGCAGAGAGGAATTCGTGCCACCCTATGTCAGGGGCCGCCAGTAGCAGATGGTATGAACCTTAGGATGTGACTAATTGGTAATTTTGAAAAAGGGTTCAGCTAATGGACCCTGTTTTAATTTGCATAAACAGCCATAGAAATGATCGGTCCACAGTCATTTCTCATAGCCAGATAGACATTCTCACCACGCATTTTTTGCCGCAGGATATCTCGGTAACGTCAGAAATGTGGAAACAAGATCTGGTTGAGGCGAAAAGTTCATTTAACTCAACAATCCCCCCTGAGGTTATCATCATAGTGCCGTTTGATTTCGGATAAACCATGGCGTACTGCCAATGTATGCGGGAAATTGCTTTTATTAACCGTCTCTTAAGCATTGAGACCATTTATTATGAGCTTTCTGTATCACATCCCCAGCACGTTCATCTCACTTGATTATTTGCAAATAAAAACCCCTTCCAATAACTGCCCTTGCCAAAATAAACAATCTTAAACTCCATACAGAAGATCAAGCTCAGAGCTAATTTCTACCTGGCCGCAAAAAATCAAGGTTATTTCACTGTTCAAACGAACATACCATCAGAGCGGCCAGGTGAAACTAAAAGTGAGAGCTACGTAACGTTCCCTTAACACGACAATTGACGAATTTATTACGGTGGGTATTGTTTATATCTTACAAACGAGCAAACAAAACTGATCATATGAGCAAAAAGCTGAGTATCTAAAACCATAACCCAGTTTGCTTGTCATTCAGTTATCGCTTTCAGCTCTGTCATTTCTTAACGATAGTTCAGAGGTAGTTCAATGAAACAGGACCTTGTTGCGGGTATAGATTCCTCCACCCAGTCTTGTACCGTCATGCTGCGTAGTCTTGAAAATGGCAAGGTGATCGCACAGGCTCGTAAGTTGCATCCACCGACCACACCGCCGTGTAGCGAGCAGGATCCGCAAGCCTGGTGGGATGCATTAGTCTCCGCGCTCACTGAATTAAAACAATGGTGGCCACGTATTGCAGGTCTGGCTGTCGGTGGCCAGGGGCACGGCCTCGTCATGCTTGATAATCACGATCGCCCGCTGCGTCCTGCGAAGCTGTGGAATGACACGGAGTCTGCACCGCAAGCGCGTGAATTGTGCGAGAAGATTGCTCCGGAAGAATGGGCACGCCTGACGGGCTCCGTTCCGGGGCCAGCAATGACCATTTCTAAACTGGCCTGGACAGAACAAAATTATCCGGGGCTGCTGGAAAAAGCCCACCGCATCATGCTGCCGTTTGATTATCTGGTTTACCGTCTGAGCGGTAGCTTTGTGTGCGAGCGCGGCGGGGCATCCGGTACGGGTTACTTCAACCCCTTCACCAATAGCTGGGAACCACAGCTGGCAGCGGTGGTTAACAGTCAAATTGACTGGATTTCCCGCTGGCCCACTATCATCCCGTCGCATCAACCTGCAGGCGTGGTGAAGTTGATGCCTGAGCTGGAGGAACTGGCGGGTGCAATCGTGGGTGTCGGGACCGGCGATAACATGTCTGCCGCACTGGGTATGAACCTGAAAACCGGTGATACCGGTATCTCTATCGGGACCAGCGGTACGTTATATGGCATCACCAGGAAAGGGATTACCGACAGCACCGGCACCATCAACGGTTATGCCGATGCGGCCGATCGCTTTATCCCCATGATTACTACATTGAACTCCGCCAAAGTCACCGATACATTTCGCAAAATGCTGCGCGTTACCCCTGACGAATTCGACGAGCTCGCGCTGAGTTCGCCACCCGGCGCCAACGGTCTTCAGCTTGTTCCGTGGCTGGACGGCGAGCGCACCCCCAACCTTCCTGACGCCACGGGACACATGCGCGGATTACGTACCACCACAACGATGCAGGATATGGCTCGCGCCACCGTGGAAGGCGTACTGTGCGGCCTTCTGGCGGGCGGTCTGGTACTGAAACAACATGGCTTCACTGACGACGGTCGCATTGTTGTCACCGGCGGCGGCGCAAAGTCACGAGCCTATCGTCAGATTCTGGCTGACCTGACGGGCAAGCCCGTTTGGATTTCTCCGGTGGGTGAAACGGCAGCCGCGGGTGCAGCCATTCAGGCTGCTGCTGCCGTGCTGGGATGCACAAATATTGAAATGGCCGATCGCTGGAGTGTGCCGCTTGAGAAAGTGGCCGAGCCACAACAAGATGCGCGCCATGTCCTGGACGCTTACGTTACCTATGCCAATGCATTATCAGGAGAGCTGCAATGAGTTCAATAACTACCCCTGCAAAAATCAAACCGCCTAAGCAGCCGCTCAAAGTCCCTGCAGAAGCGGGTATCGCCGTTGTTTTCTTACTGGTCATGCTGGGCGGGTTTATCGCCACGCCTAACTTCCTGACTGTTTCGAACATGATGGTGTTGCTTCTGAACGGCGCGGTCATCGGCTTCCTTTGCCTGGGACAATCCTTTGTCCTGCTGACCGGGGGTATCGACCTCTCCTGCGGCTCCATCGTGGCGATGACCTGCGTGGTTGCAGCTTTGCTGATGGAGAAATTTGGCATTCCGTGGCAGCTTGCCGTACCCATCGTTTTGGCGGTGGGTGCGCTGAGTGGGCTGGTAAATGGTCTGATAATCGAACGCACCGGCGTGCCGCCATTCATTGTCACTTTTGCGATGATGGGGGTTGCGGCATCCATACCACAAATTATCACCGGCGCCGAATCGATACGCGTGACGCAAATTGGTTACAGCCTCATCGGTCAGTCAAAACCGCTGGGTATTCCGTTCCCTGTCATAGCGCTGCTGCTGGCCATTGTTATTGGTGTCATCTTCCTGCGCCGCACCATCACCGGGACTCACATCTATGCGGTAGGCGGTAACGCAGATGCTGCACGCTTATCGGGGATCAGCATTCCACGCATCACCCTGTTGGTGTATGCAATTTCCGGGCTTTGTGCGGCATGCGGCGGCCTGATTTATGGATCGCGTCTGATGACAGGCTATCCGACGGCGGGCCGTGGTGACGAACTGTTCTTCTCAATAGCGGGTGCGGTGGTAGGTGGCGTCAGTCTGTTTGGCGGCACTGGCAGCCTTATCGGCGCGATGATTGGCGCCATGCTTATTGCCTCAATATCGAATCTGATGAACGTGCTGAACGTCAGTGCCTACTGGCAGCCGCTGGTCATCGGCCTGATCATCCTGTTCGGCGTCACTTTCGATACCTTACGTACCTCGAAAAAAATCGTGATCCCCTGGCTCAAAGTCAGGAAGTCACGCAAAACACAACAATAACGCTTCTTAAACCCTGACCTACATATATCCAGGAGATAAACATGAAACTCCGTACCACAATCACCGCAGGTGCAGCGATAGTCGCACTGTCCTGCATGCTCGCCGGCTGTAACCGTGAGGATACTGAAAGCACCGTGGGTGCCGGCAAAAAAACATTGGGCGTTACGCTGCCGAACCTCACCAACCCTTATTACGTTGCCATGAAAAAAAGCTTTGAAGACAATGCAGCGGCACAGGGCTTGAACGTAAAAATTTCGATTGCTGATAATGACGATGCCAAGCAACTTTCGCAGGTGCAGAACTTCATTGAACAGAAGGTGGATGCGGTCGCAGTGAACTGCGTCTCCTCAGGCCCGTGCGTGTCGATCATAAACCAGCTTAATCAGGCAAAAATTCCGGCGTTTGCCATCAACATCCTTCCGGATACCGAGGGGATGAAGCAGCAAAACGTCACGCTGGTTCAAGGTGTTCAGACCGATCAGCGTGAAGGCGGCAAGCTCATTGGCCAGCAGTTGTTGAAAGACATTGGTGAAAATGGCACGGCGACAGTGGGTATCGTGGGAGAACCAACATCCATTGCCGCAAATGCACGTGATGAAGGCTTCAAGGAAGCCGTGGCATCCAACAAAAACATTAAGTTCGTCGCGCTGGTCAATGGCAAAGTAGAAGAAACAACCTCCCTGAAAGTCACCACTGAAATGCTGCAGGGCAGGCCAGAAATTAACGTCGTGTACTCAGACACCGAACCTTCCGCGCTCGGGTCACGGGCGGCAATCCAGCAACTGGGGGTCAGTGACAAAGTGAAGCTGTATGCGTTTGTGGATAAAGAAGGCGTCAAAGCCGTTCAGAACAACAGCATATTGAAAGCCGGTGCGATTCAGGAGCCGGTTAAACTGGCTCAGTTGCTGGTTGAAAATGCCAAGAAGAGTCTGAACGGTGAACAGGTTCCAGCCATGATCAACAACCCACCGCTGCTGGTCACCAAAGACAACGCAGCATCGGTAATGGGTTCAGCATACTGACTTAAGTGAAAGGCGAAGAATGATGAATTATGTGGCGAAGCAGGTCAAAATCGGTTTTTCGGGTGTGCAGGTTCTCCACGGTGTGGATTTCAGCGTAAAGCCTGGCGAGATCCACGGCCTCTTTGGCCATAATGGGGCGGGTAAATCAACGCTACTGAAAATCCTGGCGGGCGTTAACACGCAGGATAGTGGAGAGCTGATGATCGGCGAAACGCCGGTGCACCTTGCTTCGCCACGGGATGCACTCAACAAAGGTATTGCTTGTGTGTATCAGGAACTCCGTCTCATTCCCGGCATGAGCGTCTGGCAAAACCTTTTTCTCGGACGTGAATGTCGTAAAGGCAGTGGCTTTATAGATGATGCAAGTATGATCGCGCATACCGAGAAAGTACTAAATGATTACCATCTGAGTTTCAGCGCTACCGCGCTGGTCAAAAATCTGTCACATCCTGAAAAGCAGATGCTGGAAGTGGTTTCTAACCTTGATCGCGACGCCCGTTTTCTTTTCCTCGATGAACCGACGACCGCGCTGGAAGGTGCGCAGGCAGAAGAACTGCTGCAGGCAGTACAACGTATCGCACGCGAAAAGCAGATTGGCGTAGTGCTGGTCTCTCATAAATTAGACGAAGTGTTGGGTGTTTGTGATGAAGCAACCGTCATGTGCGGCGGCCGAGTGATTTATAACGAAGGCAAAAAGACGCTGAGCAAAAGCGCCATCATTGACGCTATTGTGGGCGATGCAAATGCTTATCAGGCGCCGTCTAACAGCCGTAGTCTGATCCGCGGCGCGATGGGCAAACCCTGGCTCTCGGTCACAAACCTGCAGACTGATCGCCTGAAAGGCATCAACCTTGAGGCATATCGCGGGGAAATTTTGGGTATATACGGGCTGGCCGGCGCAGGCCGAACGCGCTTGTGCCAGACGCTGTTTGGGTTGGAAACCGTTACCGGTGGTGATATCCGGCTGGGTCACAAAGAATACCATCCTTCTTCACCGGCAAAAGCCATTGATAAGGGGATTGCTTACCTGACAGAAGAACGTAAAAAAGATGGCTTCATTCCTCAGATGTCGAGTTATGCCAACGCCATGCTGCCGGTTCTGAAAAAATTCCGTTCTGGCGGATTTGTCAGTCACAGCGCTGCGCGGCAGGCCGCCGCTGAGTTGCTAAGCAAGATGAATACGCTGGGAACGCTGAGCGGACCGATTAAATCGCTTTCCGGCGGCAATCAGCAAAAAGTTCTGCTCGCCAGGGTCATTGCGCAAAACGCCAATCTGGTATTGCTGGATGAGCCGACCAAAGGCGTCGACATTGGGGCAAAAGCGGATATTTATCGCATCATCCATCAGTTGGCAGATAAAGGCTGCTGCGTCATCGTGGTATCGAGTGAGGAAGAGGAATTGCTGGACGTGGCAGATACCATTACGGTGTTCCGACAGGGTAAATGCGATGGTGCGATCATTCCTGCACGCGACCTTAAACCCGCAGATCTTCGCAAAGCCGCATGGGAGCATGCTGAAGCCCAGGCTTAGGGCACTCATTCCGAACAGAACGCATCCAACGGCCAGCTAAGCTGGCCGTTTTTGTTTCAGCATTTGATTAACGTTATAGCTGCCCTCCTGCAGAAGACCCAAACAAATTGCATCAAGTGAGTTACCCCGCATACAGGCTCTGAGCGCTGGCGCAAAATGAGTGGAAAAATTGTGCAATCTGTCATTGGCATATTTGCAACAGGGCAGATATTAAGTTGTGCAAAGTGGCTATACGGCATAGCGCAGCAGGGGCAAGAGAAATGGCAGACTTTTACATCTCGGGTGTACGCAGAGACAATGCAGGGCAACACATTCAGTACGTTAAAATCATCAAAGCCGGTAATGGGGAGAAGGACGCATCAATTAACTCGCGTCAGTTTGTCGCTGAGTTGATAAATGCCGGTAAGACAAGCTTTCAAACAATTAACTACGTGAATGACAAGTGGGTTTATGGGGCAATGGTTCATGTTATTGATGGGATTTATCTCACGACTGATCCTAATGATACCAAATGCGATGACCTGGGTAATTTGCCCACTTTTTAATTATGCGATGTTATAAGCGAATGAGCGCTTCCAGCGAAGCGCTCAGTGTCATTACTCAAAATCAGCGTGTCGTTTAAACATGGTTTCACTGGTTTCACGCAGTTGGTCCATGAGTTCAAGCACGATGGCATCGTAGGTGATAAAGCAGAGTTGCTCGAAAGAGGAACCCATTGGCTGCGAAAACTGGCCCAGAGAGCGATCGTTTTCAGTTTTGACCGTTCCCGGTAATACCAGCACGCAGTTGGCCAACTGGCCAATCGCAGAGTCTTTTTTCATGGTGACCAGCGCCACGTCGACACCACACTCAACGGCTTTCTGCGCAAGGCTCTTGAGACTGCCTGTTTCGCCACTGCCTGAACCAATAATTAACAAATCACCCGCTTTCGTATGAGGTGATGAAATTTCCCCAACTACGCTGACCGAGAAGCCTAAATGCAATAAACGGTTAGCGAACGCGCGGATGGCAATACCGCTGCGCCCTGCACCTTGCAGGAAAATATGCTTCGCATTGCGGATCTTTCCGATAAAATGCTGTGCCTGATCATTGTCGATATTGAGCGCGTTTTGTTCTAGTTCCCTGAGAATACTGACAGTATTTTCTTGAACACCCATTTTCTTTTCCTCCGGTCAGGCAATTGTACGGCCACCATCCATGAGGATCGTCTGTCCCTGGATGTAAGAATTTGACTTATCAGCAAGGAAGATGGCCAGGTTTGCGACATCATCGATTGTGCCCAGACGACGGACCGGAATTTTCTCCAGTACTGCGTCTAAATCTGCCTGCGTCGGGTAATTAACACGCATCATTTCGCCGGTGTCGATAAGACGCGGCGCGATAGCGTTGACGTTAACACCTTTTGGACCCAACTCCTTCGCCAGACCACGAATAAGACCTTCCCCCCCCGCTTTACTGGCCGGATAGCTCACCCCCCCGCCAGTACCTGACAGCGCAGAACCGGAGGAGATGTAAACGATTGAACCCTGGTTAGTTAAGAAGTCATCGTAAAATGCTTTGACCGTATTGAATAAACCCGTCAGGTTGATTGAGAGTGTTTTGTTCCACTCTTCGAAAGTAATGTCTTTGACTTTATTGGCAAAAGCGACACCTGCGTTCAAAACCAGAATGTCGATACGGCCATAAGTTTCGATAACTTTTCTGCGCACTTCAGCCAGTGCCTGCGGATCAGAGACGTCCGTTTTGACAAAGAGCGATTTAACATTGCCAAAGGTCAGTTCTTGCGCAGTTTTGATGCCATTAGCCTCGTTATAATCGACAATGACGGTATGCGCACCGCGTTCGGCGAATTGTTTTGCAATTCCTTTACCAATCCCATGCGCACCACCGGTAATTAGCGCAACTTTACCTTCAAAATGACTCATCGGTTGTTCTCCTGAATCTTTGTACTTAACGTGAGAGGAATCCCCCACGTCTGCGGTCTACATAATGATTACGCGCTCAATTAAGAGCGCGTGAATGTATGTTGGATACTTAATGCATGACAGACTTTAATGCCTGATAGCTTGCTTTAGGGTTGTCATTAAATAATGCGCCACCGACAACAATTAAATCAGCACCCGCCTCCTGTACTTTTTCCGCTATTTCCAGATTAACGCCACCGTCGACTTCAATTTGAATGTGTCGGCCAGCAATCATTTCTCTGGTTTTCCTGATTTTCTCGAGGCTTTTCTCGATGAAAGTCTGCCCGGGTTGCCCCGGGTTAATGGTCATAATCAGGATGTAATCAATATCGTCCAACAAATATTCCAGAACACTTTCAGGCGTACCCGGATTGATGACCACACCGGCTTTTCGCCCGGCCTTTTTTATTTTCTGTAAAATAAAATGCACATGCGGCGTTGATTCATAATGCACTGAGATCATTTCTGCGCCAGTATTGATAACATCATCAATATGTCTTTCAGGATTAGCCAGCATCATGTGTACGTCGAAAGTCATTTTGCTGGCTTTTTTCATTGCAGAAATTTGATTCGGCCCAAAGGCAATATTATTTACGAAGGTTCCATCCATTAAATCAACATGCAATATTTCAGTGTTCTCTTCTTCTAAAAAACGGAGCTCATCTTGCAGACTTAAGATATTCGCGCCAAAAATTGATGGTAAAATCTGTGCCATGGTAAGCAAACCTCATTTTTAAAATCAATGGAATACAGTGCTCAACCAATACGTCAATACTTCCCACGGGCCAGTCAGTACAAAGTCAGTACCCTGCCCCTGCAAGCCGACGCCTGCGCCATGCAGGAATTGGGTTGCACCCGGAGCCACATACCCTCCTAAATACATCACGACAATACTGAACAGTAAGGTTGAAATAATTGAGCGGATGACGTTTCCGTTGCTGGCCATTACGGTCATGGTTGTCATATAGATGATTGACATCAGAACGCCGATGGGGAAAATCATGATCCCCGGTAAAATCAGTGCGCAAAGCATGGTCAACGGAATGGTGATAACGGTGACGGTGATGGTCGCTGGGTCGCCCAGTGCCAGGGCACAGTCCATACCGATGTTCAGTTCGGCGTCTTTACCCATCTGCTTTTGCATAATCTCTTTGGCACTTTTCCCAATTGGAGACAGTCCTTCCATCAGGACACCCACCACTTTAGGCAGGAGCACCATTACCGCAGCCACCCCCATTGCCATCGGGACAATAGTGGTCACAGGCTGTTTCGTCAGCAGTCCAAGCAGACAACCTACAATGACACCGATGATAGCGGGTTCACCAAACACACCCAGACGTTTCTGTACGCTCTCCAAATCAACGTCGAGCTTGTTCAGGCCGGGGATCAGGTCGATAATTTTATTGACCAGCAGTGCAAAAGGTAATGTCCAGCCTATATGGATCATGGTGGTACAGGTCGTCCCTTCCAGGCCATAATATTTCTGCCAACGGGGAGCAATTAAATCGCCAATAAACAGAGCGATAACGCTAAGTGCGACTGCCACGCCAAAACCGATAAAGAAGCTGTCAAACACGAAATAGGCCAGCGCGCCGGGAACCAGGAAGTGCATATAATTCCAGATATCAACGTTCAGCGTTTTGGTTAATTTAAGCCGAACAAGTAGCAAATTAAGAATAATACCCACTGGAACAACTAAAGCGGCAAAGGGTGCCACCCATGCGGCCGCGCCCACCGCAGGCCATCCGATATCAGCCACAGTGAATCCGCTTCCCAGTTTTGAATAGTAGGCAATTGCCGGCTGCAGGGATGTACTCAACAAATTAACAACCAACCCTAAACCAATGAAACCGATACCCACGGTGATACCAGACTTAATGGCAGCACCGACTTTCATGCGGAAAACCAAACCCAAAATGAAGATGACAAGTGGTAGGATTGCCGTTGCCCCCATGCTTGTTATCGTTAGCATTATGTTTTTTAACATGTCCATCTTGTCATCCCCTGTGTTTTCTTATTAGTTTTTAGCCAGCTCTGTTAATAAATCCCCTAGTTTTTTTCGTAACACAGCTTCATTAATCCCGGTAATAAACCCGGCCACACTCATATGCGGTTTTCCGATATCACCTTTGTAGTTATTCGTGGTTAAAATCACATCAGCATTCTGTAATTCAGAAGGAAGTTCTGACATGCTGCATTTATTTATTTTGAACTGAGTAATGCCATATTCTGTACACACGGATTTCACTTCATCAGCAGCGATAGTTGACGTTGCGACACCGCTCCCGCAGGCTACGAGGATATTAATCATCATTATGCTCCTGAACTCTTATTGCATGACGGTGGAAATAAAAAGTGCCTGCGCTTTCTCGGAAGGAAGCTCAAGTAAATTTTGATAAAAGTCTTCCATTTGAAGATTACTAAAAAGGGCCTTCAGCAGTTGCAACTGATTAGCCGGATCGGTAACGACCAAATTGATAATGAGTTTGACCCACAATTTATCGTCGCCATCAGCCTGATCAACCTGAACCGGTTCAGGTAAGCGAATAATATAAATCGACGGGCTGTTGGCCTGGTTGCTGTCGCAATGTGGGATCGCCACAGAATAACCATCAAGCAAAATACCGGTTGGATACATGGCTTCGCGTTCGCGCAGTGCTGCCAGATAGGTCTTTTTCACTATCCCTTCTGAATACAGCTTTTCATGGATGTGCTGCAGCACCTCATCGTAATTTTTGAATGCTGCACCATCTGCAACATTAATAGCGACTGTACTCACCTTTTCACCTCGCCTTTTTGCTCATTAGAGCAAACACAATCGATCAGATGAGCAGTTATAGCATGCCAATTTTCCGCGCAAACAGAAAACATGCAAAAGTTATAAGCTGATCACAAAATAAATGCATAAGTGCACGAAAATAATTGCTCATATGAGCAAGATCGAGTAATTCATCTTTTAGATCAATCAAGTCAACCGGAGAGGGGAAGTAAAATTTTTATTATAAATCAGATGGATAATAGATTTTTTGAAGGTTTATATATGCGAACTGACCTATGTCAGAGGATTTGGCCATGCTCTGATCTAAGTCATGAGGGTTTACTGAATGACTGATAGCAGTGCCTAATGCATGCCTGAGAGGAAGGTGATCAAGGGCGCGGGCTACGCCCCTGTTGCTGATGTTCCGGGATCTATTTCAATCAGGAATTGACAAGCTTCACCGCAGTATCGAAGTCAGTGATTAACACATCTAAAAGGCCTGACTTGAGGGAAGCGACGATGCCTTCATACTTCTGTTCTCCCCCCGCCACACCAATCACGGTTTTCGTGTTACGCAATTGTTCGGTTGAAATACCAAACCCAAGACGGCTCATCGGGCTATCAAGGATCTCGCCTTTACTGTTAACGAGAGTAATGCAGACATCCGCAGCGATATCTTTCTCAAACAGATTTTTTTGCCACGACTCGGGAAAAATATCACACAAACTGGATGAGCCCGTTTTCCAGGCGCCAATACCGGTGATGACAACATCCAGCTGAGAATAATATTGTTGGGTATCCACCACAGCCGGATCACTGGCCAGTTTTTGGGCCAGGCTTTCATCATCCACCCACATCGGCACATACATAGGATGAGCCTTGCCCTGAGAGATAGTCGACAGTCTGTGGATAAGGTCGATCGGGCCCTGGCTAAATTCAATGCCGGGATGAACGCCAGATAGCTGAACAACATCTAATGCCGGCAAGCTGGTGAGTTGACTCACTGTGCTGGATAAAACGCGTCCCCAGGCAATACCAACCTTCATTCCCTCAGCGAGATTATTGTTGAGATAACTTGCAGTGATACCCCCCAGCTTCTCATTCAGTTCTTCCTGATTGGACCAGGATTCTGACACGGAAAGCACGATTGCCTTCTGCAGACCATACTTTCCGCAGAGATTAAGTGCGATCTCTTCGTCAAGCAGTTGCTGCTTTGGAAAGAGAAACTTCACATACTCTTCCTTTATTGCCTCATCGATAAGACGCGCCGCTTTAAATCTCGAAATCTCGAGTTCTTCAGCAATCTCAGTTTTGGTCTTCATCTCAACAAAGTAACGTCGGACGACGAGAGAATAGATATAGCGGGGATCGTAACCTGACCAGCGGCTGTTTTTTATACGTTTAGGCATAGAGCATTCCATCTTCATCCAAAGACAATATCAGCTGAGTTAAACTGTTACCCCTGCAATTTACTCATAAGAGTACACTTTTACCTGCTCTTTTGACATGAGCAAATGAGTCTTATCTTTTGGCGGTGTGATAGCTGACACATCGGATGATAATGGGTGAAGAGACCAGAGTTTTTTAGACGTTGGCAAGACTTTACATTATGTGCTCTCAATCAGTGACGCTGTGACCTGTGATTTCTGTTTTTTGGCGTGAAACGGGTTACATTGCTCATGTGTTCCTCGCAGATAAAAATGCCCATCGGGTGCGGCCTGAGTTCCACCGGGACAACCATTCATCCCAGATTTTCCGTTTTTTCCATTAAGACCAGCCCCACCGTTTTGATTACCGATTACCACGGAGCCCCCTTTTCCTCCAGTTCCGCCTTTCCCGCCTTCACCTCCCTGACAGGCAAACGCTATAACGGAAAATCCCGTTAAAAAAAGATAAGAAAACAATTGAGCTCTGTTCATGTCTTTTCTCCAGGTTGCATCGGGTTTCGTTAGTTAGGGTAGCTGATTTACATTTCAATCCGTTCACTTTGCGCTGCGCCATTCTAAATCAGTACAAAACACATAGCGAAAAGATCTGATAGCTACATAAGCACAAGATAAAAATAGGATTTTAAGGGGTGTACTCATAAAATCCCCACATCCATGTGTGAATTTACCCATTTCGCAGCCAGTGACTCAGAAACTATTTACACGCTATAAGATTGGCCATCTGTTCCTGGTCCGGCAGACCGATGATCTGTTGAAGCATGTTGGCGTGGTTAAGATAATAAATTGCTGGAGTACCGTTTGCCCCCACATCTTCCATCAATTTCTGGTTGTATTGGATCTGCGAGAAAATCGGCTGCGGCGTTTTCTCCAAAAGTGCAGGCTTGTTTTTGCCACCCGACAACTCGAAATCCTGCCAGACCTTCGCGGGGTTTTCAGAAGACAATATCGCAGCCGCGTAACGGCCACTGTCGGGCTGCATGACACCCACTAACTGCGTTTTCAAAGCGATTTTATTGTCCTTAATATAGGGCTGCACTTCCTGTCTGAATTTTGTACAGTAAGGACAAAAAGGATCGGCAAACACGACAATCTGACAATTTGCATTATTGCTGCCTTCCGTGATACCGGCAGCTTTGGACAGTGTTTTCCACATCTCGCGGCCAGCAGGGATGTAAATCTCCTCTTTTATGACCTGTTCGCTGAGGTTACTTCCATTCTCATCGTACATATAACCTGATATGGCATGTTTTTTATCGGGGGTCAGATAAATTGTCACCCCCGTTCCCTGATATTTTCCCAACCAGCCCTGAACCCCACCGGGAGCCGTGAAGGGTTTGATTATTTCTATACCTTGTTTTTCCAACTGCTTGATCGGTGCGGGAAGCGCTGCGGGCGTTGCTGCCTGAACCTGCGAGCCGATAAGTGCAGCAGATAACGCGAGGATGTATTTGTTCATTCTTATCTCAATATAATACGTACTCATTACGGGCCGTTGTTTAACAAACCTCCAGCCCTCCCGTCACGTGCTAAATGGCACTACTCACCATTATCTCATCGTGACAAATTCTTCTGCCGCAGTTGGGTGAATTGCCACGGTATTGTCGAAGTCTCTCTTCGTTGCTCCCATTTTCAGCGCAACAGCAAAGCCTTGCAGTATTTCATCCATGCCTAAACCGATACCGTGGATACCGACGATTTTCTCTTCCAACCCCACACATACCAGCTTCATGCGGGATGGCTGGCGATGACGCGTCACGCCGGTGTACATGGCGGTAAAAGATGACTGATAAACTTTCACCTGATCATCACCATATTCCTCACGCGCCTGGGGTTCAGTCAGGCCAACGGTACCTATTGTTGGGTGGCTAAAGACGACTGTGGGGATATTGTTGTAATCCAGATACTCATCCGGCTTGTTGTTAAACAAGCGTTCTGAAAGGCGACGGCCCGCAGCAACAGCTGCCGGTGTTAACTCAACCGCACCGGTATTATCACCCACCGCGTAAACACCCGGCACGTTGGTATTCTGATATTTATCAACTTTGACGTACCCTTTTTCATCGAGTTCAACACCCGCCATCTCAACGTTCAACTTGTCATTGGCTGGCTCACGGCCAATCGCCCAGATCAAACAGTCAACCGTTTGTTCACGACCATCTTCCAGCTTCAGTGTCAGGCTGCCGTCCTGGTTTTTGACCACTGCAGTGGGGATCGCTTGGGTGTGCAACGTTGGGCCTTCGACGTTCATGACTTCAACCAGTGTTTCTGTGAGCAACGGGTCAAAACTGCGCAAAGGCGCATGCTTACGTACGAACAAATGGGTTTTTGACCCCAATGCATTGAGAACACCTGCCAGTTCAACAGCAATGTAGCCTGCACCAACAACTGCAGTGCGCTCCGGTAGCGCCTCAAGCGCAAAAAAACCATCTGAATCAATTCCGTATTCCGCTCCCGGAATAGAGGAATGGCTAGGGCGACCACCGGTGGCTATCAATATATGGTCAGCGGTAATCGTTTCCCCGTTGACCTCCACCGTATGCGCGTCCACAAACCGGGCAAAACCTTTGATGACATCTACCTTGTTTTTACCTAACACATTTTCGTATGAAGTATGAATACGATCGATATAGGCACTGCGGTTTTTTAGCAAGTTAGCCCAGTCAAGGCGGTTTAATGTGGTATCGAAGCCATAGTCTGGGCCATAAAGATGAATGGCCTCTGCGATTTGCGCAGCGTGCCACATTATTTTTTTCGGTACACACCCCACATTGACGCAAGTCCCGCCCAACTCCCGCGCTTCAATCAAAGCGCATTTCTGCCCATACATCGCCGCACGGTTGATTGAGGCGATACCACCGCTACCACCACCAATCGCGATATAGTCATAGTGTTTCGTCATTTTGTTCTCCAGGCAGCATCGCTGCGGTCATCGTTCAGGTAGCATCGCCAGAACTCGCACTCAATGCCTTGCTTATGCGGTTGAGCCCCTCAGCAAGCATAGCGCGTGGACAAGCCAGATTAAGGCGGATGTGCCCGTCGCCGTTACTGACAAACATTTGCCCCCCTTCAAGCAATACACCCGCATGTCTGGCAAAAAAGAGGGTTACCTCTTCCTGATTACTGACATCTACCAAACGAGAGATATCAATCCAGGCAAGATAAGTCCCTTCCGGAATGATAAAACGGGCCAGCGGATGATATGTCCCCAGGTAGTCCTGCAGAAAACGGAAGTTCTCGTCAATGTAGTGCCTGACCTGAGTCAACCACTCATCGCACTCGGACCAGGCGGCCTTGTTAGCCACCAGGCTCAGCGGAGAGATAAAATCATCATGCAGGCGAAGCCATTCGGCTCTCACTGAGGCATCAGGGATCATGATGTTTGCAAGCAGGTTACCCGCCAGGTTGAACGTTTTGCTGGTCGACATGCAGGTGATAATTTTATGATTTTCAGGAAAAATTGACGCGGCGGGGATATGCGTGACACCCGAGCGGGATAAATCACAGTGGATTTCATCAGAAATAACCCACACATCATGTTTAAGGCATAACGCTATCATTTTCTGCAACTCATCACGTCGCCAAACTCGCCCGGTGGGATTATGCGGGTTACAGAGAAAGAAGGCTTTAATTCGCTGCTGCTCATCGCTCAGGGCTTGTTCCATTGCCTCAAAATCTACCGCCCAGTGGCCTTCGTTATTTCTAAGCGGGCAATCGACGACGCGACGACCGCTATAGTCTCCGGCTTTTTTAAACGGTGCGTAAGAAGGGGTCAGGATGAGGATGCTGTCTTCTTCGTGGGTCAGTAACGGCACCAATCGGTTAAGCGCAGGGATAATACCAGGGGAGAAAACAATGCTTTCTTCCTGAAACCGATATCCGTAATTCCTTTCACACCAGGCCCCAAAAATCTCATAGTAATCCCTGTCATAAATGCGGGTGTAGCCAAGAATTTTTTTATCTAACCGGGAACGTATGGCTTCAAGCACCGGCTCGGGGGTGGAAAAAGCCATATCTGCTACCCAGAGGTTTATAAAACCATTGGCCGGTACTTCCGGCGCGGGGCCTTCATGGGCACCAAACATATATTCACGCCAGCCGTCGACGGTTAAGCTGTCTGTCCCTGCCCTGTCCACTGCTTCATCAAAATCGTATTTCATAGAGGTTACCCGATTAGTTTATCCAAAGAGGTCACAGCGTCACTGATTTTGCTAACGATTAGATATTCCTTTGCTTTAAAACCTAAAAAACCATTTGCAGAGTGATCAAGTCATGACTGGCACGTTGATATCAGTGCCGTATTTTCTGCCCCGGTGCCTTGATCACCAACATAATGCCCGCAAGGACTGCCAGCGTTGAAAATGCCATTCTGAGGCTCAGTGACTCGCCCAAAAATGTTACGCCTCCCAGCATCGCCAGACAGGGCACACTCAACTGAACCGTACTGGCTGCAACAGACTCAAGACGAGGTAAAAGTGAATACCACAGCACATAGGCTCCGGCAGAAGCACCCGCACCAGAGAGCACTGCCAGGAGAATTCCGATACCGTCGAAGTGCGCTCCCTGGCTAATGAACGGCGACAACACCAGGGCAAAAGGTACAGCAAGGATGAAATTTGCCGCAGTGGCCTGCGCTGCGCTGGGAGAGCGCTTTCCGCAGAGGGTATAAGCCGCCCAGGCAAGGCCTGAAAGCGCCATCAGAACAGCGCTGCCCAAGGGGGGCGTTTTGGCACCAGGTAAGAGAAGAGCAGCCATGCCGGCTACAGCCAGCCCAAGCCCCGTTGCTCTGGAAAAAGACAGCCTTTCCCCATGGAAAAGGCCATGGGCCACCATCGCCAGTTGCACAACGCCAAACAAGAGCAAAGCACCTGTTCCTGTATCCAAATGGATATAGGCAAGGGAGAAACACAGGGCGTAGGCCATAAGAAAGAACCCGCTTTTCAAGCTCCAGACGCCCTGCTTTTTCCCCTCACGTCTCAACAACAGTGGTAATAAGACCACCGCCCCGCTCATCAGGCGAAGGTCACTGAACGTCACCGGGTCAATATGTTCGCCTTTCAACGCAATCCGACAGAGCACAGAATTGGCTGCGAATGCCATCATTGCTATCACTATCTTGAATCCAACAGACCGCCCCATCAGCGTGACGCCTCAAAATTAACAAATTACGTGATAATCTATCAATTAGTAGGTAGGATGGCAATATCTACTTATGGCAGCCAGACACTAAAATGGTACGCCTTTTCAGGTCATGCATGGAGAATTGGCCTTTATCATTGCCAGATTTATGTGAAGCCTTAGCCCCCGTTACTAACAAAGGAGAACATATGCAAGATTTCAACGTACTGCTCGAAGCAGCATCAGATTATAACGAATTTGTTGGCAGCGGAGCAGAAGAAGACCGCAATGCATTACGGCATTTTGAGGGGCTTGCCAACGAGGCATTACCTGACGATGTCATTAGTAAGCTCTCGCAACTTCCGGGTTCGTACAGCATTCTGGTAGCTGCTGAAATGTGGTGCCCCGACTGCCATAAAAACTTGCCTGTAATCCATGCCATTGCCGCGTCAGCGCCGGCAATACGTCTGGGTATTATCACCCGCGACAAGGCTGAAGCCGTCTTTAAGGCACACTTTGGTGTCGATAAAGTCAAAATTCCGTTTGCCGTGGTACTGGATGAGAACGCGACTCCGCTGGGGCAGTTTATTGAACGACCTGAAAATGCTACCGGCAACAATGGAGAAGTGAGCGAGAGGTACAAAAACGGTGAGCTTCTGGTCGATACCGCCCGCGAAGTGACTTCAATTTTTCCAGGAAAATAAGAGAGCGTTAAAGTTAAATTAATTGAATCTCAACTTGAAGGTAATAAACCTGGAAGTTGAGCAATGCCAGGGAAATAATAAAAATAAACCATAGCAACAATGCCCTTAGCCCTGCATCTAAGCAGGGCTTTTTTCGCGTAAAGAAAGCATGCTACGCAGTTTTGTATGTGCAATCAAAATGCTACACCCGTTTATTCAGTGGCCAACGACAGCACCAGCAGCTTCGCGAAGCTTTACACGCCCTCTAAATGTAAGCAGAACTCCAGGCAACGATAATCCCGGCAACATATTCCGCATCCTGAGGATGCGTCAGAAGATGATCTGCTTCACCCAGTGAGATAAAGCTTTTGGGGTGTCTGGCGGCTTTAAAAATTTTCTCTGCCTGTTCAATCAGCACGGTATCATCATTGGGAGCATGAAAAATCAGCAGCGGCTTATTCATGGTAAATACCTTCTCCGCTATTTTATGCTCCTGAATGTTATCCAGCATTTGCTTTTTGAGCGTGAATACCCGGCCTGCAAGCTCTACCGGGAAAGCGCCATGGTTCCTGATATCTTCGATATTGTCTTTGAACAACCGCTGTACATGCGTCAATTCGCCTGGCGAACCTATGGTTACGACCGCTCTGGCTTCAGGCACTTTGGCTGCAATAGAGAGGATTGCCGAACCGCCAAGGCTGTGACCAATCAGCAGCGAAGGAGCCTCGTATTCCCGACGAAGATAATCGACCGCGCACAGCAGGTCAGAAATATTCGAGGAAAAATTGGTATTGGAAAAATCGCCTTCGCTGTTGCCTAACCCGGTGAAATCAAAGCGAAGCACCGCAATTGAATTTTCTGTCAGTTTCCTGGCAATGCGTGCAGCACCTTTCAGATCCTTCCCGCAGGTAAAGCAGTGCGCCAACAGGGCAAAGGCTTTTGGATTTTCTGGCAATTCAAGCAACCCGGCAAGTTCCTCACCTTCTGCATTTTTGAAGGTAAATTTCAATTTTTTCATTATGTTAACTTTAAGAATGGTTGAATTACAAGCAAGATGCCTATCAGCCGCCCCATCATGGGGCGGCTTTGCGAGGTTACGACGAGCTTATCTGCGAACGGCCATGATACCGGCATCGACATCCCAGATTGCGCCAGTCACCCAAGAGGCTTTGTCGGACAACAGGAAGAAGATGGTATTGGCCACATCTTCCGGCGTGCCGACACGCCCCAGCGGATGGAAAGCGTTCAGCGATTGCATTGCGCCGGCAATGTCTTCTTTCGCCATGAAGCCTTCATAAATCGGGGTATGCACGATCCCTGGCGAGACCGCGTTCACGCGGATACCCGCACTGGCCAGCTCAATGGCCAGGTTGCGTGTCAAGGCGTGGAGACCGGCTTTGGCCATGGAGTACGCGGAAGCCGGTGAGTCGCCGAGTGCGGCTTGCGCGCCAATGGAGCCCACGTTCACAATCGCCCCTTCACGGCCGTCGGCCAGCATGTTCTTCACCACGTCCTGCGTGATGAAGAAGGTTGCCCGGTTCAACATCAGGTACATGTCGTAATCGGCTTCCAAATGCTCGGTAAAGCCTTTCGGCATGAAGATCCCGGCCGCATTGACCATCAGGCTAATATCGCGATGATTAGCATTAATCTCCTGACGAATGGCGTTCATGCCCTCTTCGGTCATCAGGTTTGCCGCAATCACGGACACGGAACCCAGTGGGCTCAGCTCTTTCTGAACCGCTTCTGCCTTGTCTTTTTTATTGCCCGTCAGTACCACGCTGCCACCGGCTTTCAGCACCATACGCGCCGTTTCCAGACCCATGCCGCTGGTGCCACCCACGACAAGCATTTTTTTGCCTTTAAAGTAATCGCTCATTTTGAACTCCGTTATTTGCAGGGTAGATTTGCCGGCAGTCATGCAGCCGGCTCGTTCAGGTTTCAGATGCTGCAACCGTCAGCGCCGCAGGTCTGGCCGTCGGTTTTTGCCAATTCGGCCGCTTTTTCTTCCCAGACTTGCTTCAACGCGTTCAGGAAGTTGTCCGCAGATTGCGCGCCGCTGATGGCATATTTTTCATTGAGCAGGAACAGCGGGACACCGCTGACCCCGATCGACCGGGCATGGGCTTCATCTTCAGCCACCGATGCACGGAAGGCCTCATTGGCAAGGGCACTTTCAGCGTCGGCTCTGGACATGCCCACTTCTGTAGCTAACGCAATGAGCTCCTGCGGATCGAAAATGGAACGCCCCTCAGTCACACTGGCCCGATAAAACCGTTCTGCCATGGCGTCGCCCATATTGGCGTGACGTGCAGCCGCGAGTAGCGTATGGGCATCTTCGGTATCGCCAAAGAGCATGGTGTCAAAGTTATACTGGAGCCCTTCTGCCTTCCCGGCCGTGCCCACCTGATTCATCATCAGTTCCGCCCCATGTTCCCCGCCAAACTTCTTGTAAAGGGCTTTGCGGAACGGCACGGCAGGCCGGTCGCCGGAAATACGGAAACTGTGGTGGCGGACCACGACCTGTTCCTTGTGTTCAAAGGCGGCAAGGCCCTGTTCGAAACGCTTTTTGGCAATCCAACACCAGGGGCAGACCAGGTCTGACCAGATATCTATCGTAATAATCGGCTTAAGGGTTTGCATATTGGCTCCTGAATACCCCATTAATGTCGTCTGGCGGTGCCTCTTTATGTGAGCACCGCAAATACCACCAGCTACGTGGCGTTAGTTGGCTTCCCAGGCGGGATAATCGGTGTAGCCTTTTTCCGGCGACCCCGTCACGCCGTAATACGTCGTGCGATCGCTTTCAGCCAGCGGCCAGCCGTTCTGCATTCTTTCGACCAGATCAGGGTTGGCGATGTACGGCACGCCAAACGCAACAAGATCCAGTTCGTCTGCCTCAAGTGCGGTTTCGGCAATCTCGCGGGTGAAGCCGCCGGCGGCAATAACGGTGCCCCCCAGAGTTTTACGGAACGCGGCTTTGAAACCGGCAGGTACCGGTGCCTGGGTATAAACAGGTTGATAATAGAGGTGCACATAAGCCAGCTCACGTTGGCCGAGGGCCGCAGCGATACTGGCCCAAATCTCTTCTTCACCTTCATAAGGCGCCAGGTCGTAAATCCGCCCGAACGGTGAAATGCGCAAGCCCACCTTATTGCTACCAATAGCCGCAGAGATGGCATCAACCGTTTCCAGCAGGAACCGCTGACGGTTTTCCACAGAGCCACCGTATTCATCAGTGCGAGGGTTCAGTTCACTGCTGAGGAACTGGTCGAAAATGAAGCCGTTCGCCGCCATGATTTCCACGCCGTCAAACCCGGCCTCCATTGCCAGACGCGCTGAATGGACAAAGTCAGCGGTAACGCGTCGAACTTCTGCGGTTTCCAGTGCACGCGGCTGGCTTGGAACGACAGGTCCCGGTTCGCCAGACTCGGTCAGTGCAAAGACGGTGGTGTTAACCGCTTGTACGGTACCGGCGGAAACTGGCGCGATGTTGCCCGGCTGAATTGAGGTATGAGACATCCGGCCCACATGCCACAACTGAGCAAAAATACGGCCGCCCTTCGCATGTACCGCATCGGTCACTTTGCGCCAGCCCTGAACGTGTACAGCGTTGTAGATCCCCGGGGTATACAGATAGCCGCGCCCTTCTTCAGAAACAGGCATGCCTTCGGTGATAAGCAGCCCCGCAGAGGCGCGCTGGGCGTAGTAAAGTGCAACGACGTCATCCGGCACGTCGTTCATTGTGCGGGTGCGGGTCATCGGGGCCATGACCACGCGGTTTTTTAACTGCATGCCTGACAGATTGTAGGGGGTGAACAACTTACTCATCGTATACCTCGCAAGGCGAAAGTGAGAAAAGCCCCGCTGGGGCCGGAGTTAATACTTAGCGGGCCGGGGAGCTGACGATCGCTTCCTGATGCCGGTTAAGCGTATGGCTGCACTATACCTACCTACTAGTTGATTGGTCAATAGGTAAAAGAACAAATCATGCTGTCCTTTTGTCACCGGAGACAGGCACAGGGAATGCTGTGTAAGGTGAGCTGCCGTCGGTGAGATGGTCGTCATCCTGTGAAATCAGGGAATTACAAATATCATTATTGGGCGTTATGGAGCTAAGACTGGCCGGTTCAGGGCGGCGAGGAGTCTTTCTCTCCCCTTATCATTGGGATATTAATCACCCCGATGGAGAAGAGTAAATGTCCAAACTTCACCTTACTGTTATCAGTACATTATGCCTGGCGTTGTCGAGCCAGGTCGCTTTTTCAGCCAGTTTTACGCTGACAAGTCATGAGCTTGAAAAAAACCGTTTCCCCGCAGCTCAGACCCTGAGTTCACCTTATGGATTTGGGTGCAGCGGTGGAAACCTTGCCCCCTCTTTTAACTGGAGTGGCGCGCCGGCAGGAACTCAAAGCTTCGCTCTCAAAATTTATGATAGGGATGCGCCGACAGGCCTCGGTTGGATCCACTGGCAGGTGGTGAATATTCCCTCATCTCTTCACTCGTTACCGGCTGGGATAACGGCGGATAACAAAAATCTCCCGCAAGGGGCTCTTCAGACCCGGACTGATTTCGGTATCCCGGGTTATGGCGGCCCTTGCCCGCCGAAGGGTGAAACGCACCGTTATGAGATCACGCTGACGGCACTTCGTGTCGACAAACTTCCGGGAATAACGGCGGACTCGACGCCCGCCCTGGTCGGCTTTATGGCAAAAGCGAACTCACTGGGCGAAGCGCATCTTCAGATTACGCAGGGCCGCTAACCGCAGCCAGGTTGCCGATAGCCTGGCCGGAAACCCGGACCAGGCTGGGGCTGAATCCGAAGCGAGTTCGAAATCTGGCGGCGAACTTAGACGGATTTTCATAGCCGACTTCCAGGGATATGCGGGTGACTGAAAGATCGGTCACCTGCAAAAGTGTCAGGGCGCGGCACATGCGAATGTCAGTCACCAGATGGGTGAATGACGTATTTTCGGCATGCAGATGGCGTCTCAGGGTGGTGGCCGACATACCCAATTCAGCCGCCACCTGCGCAGTATTCCAGTCTTGTGATATGTCTGCTGCAACGAGTTTGCGGATTTTTATCGCCAGTCCGGTATGTTGTTTCAGCGCGAAGAAAATTCGGTATTCATCCAGCCAACTCAGCATCTCTTCCATACGCCTGGCCACGATACTTTCAGGTATGTTTTCAGTATCTGTAATGGCCTCCGCAGTGTGATAAAAGGCCTGGCGAAAACTGTTGCCTGGCTCTGCCATTTTATTTGCTTCGTTCATGCTCATACGTGGGGCATGCATGAAGCAGTAGTTTTGGACGAAATCGGCACAAAAACTCAGCCATGATGCTTCGTACGTACCCGTTAAAGGTGATGGTGTATTGATGATATCAAAAGAGTGCCCCTCCCCGATGACCACCGCGTCCCCCGCTTCCAGCGTTATCTCCTCTTGCGCCCAGCGGATTATTTTCCTGCCATGGCGGACCAGGATGATTGTGGGTTCATCTATAGTGATATGGCGCATCATCAGGGGCTGCGTATGCAGCACATGCGCTGTACTCCCCACATTAATACGACTGGATAATGTTCTTTCCATCATCGCCTTACGAAAAGGAATAGGCCTGCCCTGTAGGCCGACACTTTATGGATGGGCTTGCTTTTTTATAAAGTAATCCCGATTTTACAATACGTCAGTTTTCTCATTCAGATGGAGTGAAATATCATAATCCTCAGCACGCCGTCCACATAAGATGACGCTTATCCATTGATAAAACATGGCATTATCTTCGCTTAAGCACCTTTCTATCGATGATAGCTTTTTATGTTAATTAAAAAAACCAACTAGTAGGTAGAATTACTATCAAGTTACATCCTGCAGGAGTGAATGATGCGTGAATTAACCCTTTACAATGAAGATAATTTTAGAGAAATCGAGAGGCATGAAGGGGTTGCGGTGGTGCGCTTCTCTGCCCCCTGGTGCCCACCTTGTCAGATGAGCGAAGACATTTTTAACCATTTTGCCGAGCAGATAGAAAGCGACGTCAAAGTCGGCAAAGTGAATGTGGATCTGGCACCGGTACTGACCACCAAATATGAAATTTGGGGACTGCCTTCCGTACTCATGTTCAAGGATGGGCAGTTGGTCCAGCGTATACCGGGTGTTAAATCGGCAGGGTTTTATCAGCAAGCATTGTCAGAGCTGAAAAAAGGGCAGTGATGCCATTTTATCTATGTTTAAAAAAGTCTCTTAGCGGTCTGATGCATCATCGGCAAGCGGTTACCCCTCGTTCAGAGTGATAACCGCTTTGTTATAAAATAACCGACCAGTCTGCTTAGCGTTATTTATTGCGTTGGAAGGCCGGCATCAACGCTTTGTTATGTTCGATCACTTCATCCAATGCATTTTCAAGCAGTTGACCGCTTTTGACTAGGGGATTAATAACCAAGGCACGCCATGCCGTATACCGATTACCACTGATGGCTGCCTCAATGGTCAATTGCTCAAAGCTTTTCATCAGTTGAATCAGACGAAGTACATCTTCCGGGAAAGGTTCGACATTCAGTGGTATAGGTCCTGAACGGGTGATCATTGAACTGACCTCAACCGCACAGTCATCCGGCAGGCCCGCAATCGCACCATCGTTTCGCGTATTGACATGCATGATGATGCGTTTGTCGTTATATATTGCGCTCATCAATTCACATGCCGCATCCGAATAGTACTGCCCTCCCCGACCTTCCAGCGCTTTCGGTTTCTCGGCGAGTTCCGGGTTTCGATAAATTTCGAATAGTTCTCTTTCGAGCTCCTTTACGATCTCACCACGAGTCCCTTCCCCTTGTGCTTCGCCAAGCTCCTGACGGTACATGTCGTCGCTCATGTAGTAATAACGCAGGTAGGGGCAAGGTATCATTCCCATATTCGCCAACAACCGATCCGGCCATTTGAAAGGAGGAATATTTTTAGGCACCAAAGGATCATTCCCCTCTGAAATCAGCTCAATAACCTGAGGCAGCTTATCCTTACCTTCATGAAAAATATGGCGCGCAAAAATGAAGTGATTAAGTCCCGCGACCTGCATGATAAATTCATTGATGTCACTGACACCTAAAGCACTGGCAATACCTTTTTGCATGATAACAGGCACATTGCACAGCCCTACGGTTTTGACTTTGCTGTATTTCAGTATCGCTTCAGTGACCATTCCCGACGGGTTGGTAAAGTTCAGCAACCAGGCATCCGGGCACAGTTGTTCCATTTCTTTCGCTATAGCCAATGCAATCGGGATAGTGCGGCATGCATTGGCAAACCCACCCAGCCCATTGGTTTCCTGACCGATCATGTCGTATTTCAGCGATATCCTTTCGTCGCTGATCCGTGCTTCCAGGCAGCCGGCCCTGAACTGAGAACAAACAAAATCGGCACCGAGCAGTGCTTCTGTGCGGTCAAGGGTTTCATAAACCGGTATATCCAGCCCATTTTTTTCCAGCATCCGTCGGGTGAGGCCAGCAATGATCGCCATTTTTTCACGGCCATCCTCAATATCAACCAGCCATAACTCGCGGATCGGAAATTCATTTTGACGCTTGATAATGCCTTCCATCAGTTCAGGTGTGTAGCTTGAACCCGCTCCAATAACCACTAACTTAAGACCCTTCATTAGATATTCCCCTCATCGTTGTTGTCAGGACGTCTGTTGGGCCAATTAAAGAGGACAAGGGGCTTAGTGGACAAACGATCAATTCCGAGGTATGCATTACTGTAAATAATGCATAAGAAAAATTAAGAAGGAAAATGATGAATGCTCGCTCAACAGAACATACTGGCACTATTGCATACGTTTGAAACGGCAGCACTGCATATGAGCTTTACTAAGGCGGCGACTACCCTCAATCTGACGCAAGGGGCCGTTAGCCAACGCATTCGTTCTCTTGAATCCATGCTCGGATTCAGACTATTTATCAGAATGACCAGAAAGCTTCAGTTGACCGATGAAGGGGAGCGTTTACTTGGCGTACTCGCGTTTTCACTTAAACGCATCAGTGATGAAATAGAAGATATTCGCGTGCAGGGGCTGAGAGGAACCTTGTCTGTCGGCCTTCCACCTACCTTCGCTTTTCTCTGGCTGATGCCGCGCTTACCGGTATTTACCGAACGGTGGCCGGGGCTGAATATCAATTTCAGAGTGAGAGCCGGTCTGGTAGATTTTAATCTTGAACGGGTAGATGTCGCTATCTACTACAGTAATCTGAAATACCCCGATCTCTACTGCGAACGGTTATCTGAAGAGACGCTGGTTCCCGTCTGTATTCCATCTCTTGCAAAAAAAATCAGGCAAGCAAACCATTGGTTAGCTGAAGTCCCATTCATTCATACGTCTGAATCCGTTGACTCCCAGAATGTTTTTTCCGAATGGCGAGAATGGTGCAGGGAGTCTGGCAAAAACCTGCCTGTTGAAGATAATTTTTTGAGCTTCAACAATTGTCAGATGTCGATTGAAGCGGCACTCAATGGCGGCGGTATCATCATGGGCAGAAAACGACTCATTCGACATTACCTCGATGAGGGCCGACTGATTGCCCCTTTTGAAATAGAAATACCCGCCGGGCGAGGATATGACCTCATTATGCCACGAGAAAACCTTAACCGACCAGGCGTTCAGGCTTTGGCCGAATGGGTAAGAAATGTGTTTAACGAGGAATAAAGTCTGTTTTCGTTCTGATAAGTGGCAATGTAAGTCATATCAGACCTAATGCCAGAGAGCATGATGACAATGTCTGTCAGAAGTGAAAAAAGGGCAGTCATGCCCTTTTATATTTTCAACGCGATAACTATTGCGCTTTCAGTTGCTTAATCGCATCCAGCGTACGTGCGGAATAGACAACGGCAGCGCCTGCATTCAGGTTGATTGCCACACCCAGGGCTTCAGCAATTTCTTCTTCTGTGGCGCCAGCTTTAACGGCAGCTTCGGCATGGACGGCGATGCAACCATCACAGCGAGTCGTCACCGCACAAGCCAGTGCAATCAGTTCACGCACTTTCGCGCCCAGGAGGTTGGTCTTATTGCCGGCGTTGCCCAAAGCCATGACGCCTTTTAGTGTTTCCGGGGTCAACTTACCCAGATCACCAACACGTTGCATCACTTCTGAGCGGTATTCATTCCAATCTAACATGGGGTCATCTCCAGAATTATTTTCTTTTAACAATCATTAGGATCTGTTCAAGCGTATCGTTGAAAAGCTCAGGCTTATTAATCGCCCGGGAAACAACGCTTGCGCCCTCGCATAAATTCAAAATAAGCAGAGCCATTTTTGATGGCAGCAGGTCAGCAGTCAGCTCCCCTGCATCAACGCCACGGCTGACAATCTTGGTCAACCAGGCAATCTGCATATCGAAATATTCGGTCGCCTGTACTCTGATATTCGGTGGCAGATTGGCCATTTCCGAAGACAAAGCACAGCATAGCGGCATACGCGACGTGCGATAGCTTTCGATGAAAAGCTCTACATAGGCGGTAAGCATCTGCGCAACCGTATTCTCCGTCGCTTCAATCTGTTCAAATCGGTTTTTGGTATCGGTATGGGCCTGAATCACCACTTGTTCGCCCAAAACGTCTTTTGTTGGGAAGTGGTGATGAATACTGGCCTTGGTGATACCAATGCTCTTTGACAAATCAGCATAGCTGAATGCAGAGTAACCCCGTTCGCGCATCAGATGGTCCGCTTCATTCAGAAGCCTTTCTCGTGTCATGACTGACATATAATCCTCACAATTATAATCTACTAGTTGGTAGATATTATCTGCGCCTGTTGTTCCCTGCAAGGGGACATCAGTTCACAACAGCGATTTAACCTTCTCTGATAACGCGTTTTGGTCGGGGTTAATAGCCATCAGGCAGTAGGGAAATGACAGTGTTCAGGCATTTCCCTCTCTGAGGTTTACCTACACCAACCGGGTATCAATACTGACCGGGTTCGCCAACGTATCGTGGATCGGCGAGCTTTCTGGCAGTGCACGAACCATTTCTTCAAGCTGTTCACGGCTGGCGGTCGGACTGGAGAGCTTAACGCCAACACGGATCGCTTTCGCCCCGTTGCGAACTTTTTCGTCAAGACCCAGGAAACCGTTCAGATTAATGTCGAAGTTCAGGTCAAGTTCAATACCATCAAGCTCAATGCCCTTTTCTGCCGCCATCACAGTCAGAGTCGCGGTATAACAGCCGGCAAGTGCCTGCAAAATGTACTCAGCTGGGCCCATACCGCTATCAGTACCCGATAAATCAGCAGGTTCATCGCCAACATTAGCAAATTTTCCGGAGCGACTGGTATCAACCTGGCCGTTCTGGATAGTCGCATGAGTTTCCACACGGACGGATACCCCACCGTTGGATTTACTCTTCATGTTAAAGGTGAGATTGCCCAGCTCTGGCTGCTGGCGAATAGCTTCTCGTGTACCGCGAATAACATTAGCGTCAGCAAAAGGTTTTTTTGAATTAGTCATGACAACTCCTGAAGTGTCGAGTGATCTCAAAGATAAGGTTGGTGCCAAACGCAATCAACCTACTAGATGGTAGATTACTTTAAGATTGAGGTGTTGTCTACCACTATGGGGGCAACTTCTTAAGATAGAGCTACAAACAGGGACGTAAACGCTGCGATATCTACATTATGCGATGTATCGTGCTGACGTACGAGTTCGGCATCTTGCTAAGCATCTTAATCGCTTGTGAGCTATGACCTCCTGACGGCATAGAATCTATGCATCTTTAACAGTACCCAAGTATAGAAGCATAGTTTTCAGTAATTATTGAGTATGAAGGACTGATCAAAAGAAACAATATAGGCAATCATCATAAAAGTTATTTCTCTCGTACTAAATAACCGTTATAGACTGAAATCACAGAACGATTGACCGAAGTGAAATCAACATTCAGCAATTCAATTAGCGGGGGAGCGACCATATGGAAATCCACAACCGGACTCCAAATGTATATGACTTGCTTGAAATAAACAAAATCCTACTTTCAACTTCAAATAATGGTGAGTCATTTGAGAAAGACTTACATCTCAATGGATTCATAGAAAAACCATGGGGATATGAGTATAGAGTTTATTGTGATTCTATTTTTGATGTATGGCGCCTTCATATATCAAAGAATCAATCCACGTCAATGCATTGTCATATACTCAAAGACACCGTCCTTATATGCCTACATGGTGATGGCGAGACCAGATTTCTTGATGGTACACATCAGGCGTTAAAATCTGGGGACAGCATATATATTGCAAAAGGTGTATTCCATCAGACTATTTCGGGAAAATCAGGCATCGAATTAATCGAAGTTGAAAATCCAAGAAACAAATTCGACTTACTCAGACTTAAAGATAATTATGGCCGGCAAAATATGGCATATGAAAAGAAATCACAGGAACATGATCTTTTACCTCCTTTGCAACAGATAGCTGCAGGCACATTGATCAGAGAACATGACCTACACAAATTAGCATACTTTTCCGTCAAAAATCTTGATAGAAAAATGTTGAATGACGAGGATGATTTTATTTTTATTTCATTAGATGTAAAAAGCCATCTAATGGGAAAGATTCATATCCTACGAGCTAAAGATGCCATCTCAGAAATGTACTGTGGTCAGAATGTATTTTTAATTAACGTCCCGTAACGCAATAAGAAGGAAAATAACATGTCTAATCCGACACGAGTAGTGATAATCACTGGTCCAGGTTTTCAGGATCACGATGTAGTTTATACTTACTATCGTTCTAAAGAGGAAGGATACGATATATCTATTGCAACAAAGGATGGAAGTGCAGTGACAGGGAAATATGGCATCACTGTTCCTATGGATAAAAGATCCAAAGACAATATTAATTTTGATCAACTCAACGCCACTGATTTTGATGCTGT
Organism: Dickeya sp. Secpp 1600; assembly: GCF_003049805.1. Taxonomy (NCBI): domain Bacteria; kingdom Pseudomonadati; phylum Pseudomonadota; class Gammaproteobacteria; order Enterobacterales; family Pectobacteriaceae; genus Dickeya; species Dickeya sp. Secpp 1600. The sequence continues at coordinate 1,942,509 of NZ_CP023484.1, read as the reverse complement.
TATTCTCACTGGCGGTCATGAAGCGCCTGATAGAGTTCGCCAAGATCAGAGAGTTAAAGATTTTCTAAAGCAGATGGTAATACAGGGGAAAGTTGTGGCTGGGCTCTGCCATGGTCCCTGGATTATGATTTCTGCCGGTATTCTAAGAGACAAACTCACCTGCGCTTATGTTGGTCTGAAAGACGATATGGTTAATTCCGGCGCCAATGTAATTGAAGCAGATGTAGTTGTCGACGGGAATATCATAACTTGCTCCTATTATGCTGAATGTGGAAAATTTATGCGTCAGACATTCGATGCAATAGATAGATGGAAGCGCGGCGAAACTCTTAAAGAACCGCTGGTGGTATAATTCGATGTTAATAGCAATGGATTTCGACGGGGTCGTGGTTGATGGAGTAGACGAATGCATGCTAATTACATGGAATGTATTACATGACAGACCTCTCAGTGATTTTAACCAAGATGTACTTCAAAACATCCCACGCCTGATGGCTAAACGATTCAGGAAATTAAGGAATTTTGTACGCCATGACGGTCACTTTATTGCCTCATTCACTGAATTTGGTAATGAAGCTATAGATAATGACAGATTCACTGCTATATATGAATCAATTCCAACTGAAGATAAGAAAATATTCAGGGATAAGTTCATCCATTATAGGAAGCTGGCAAGAAGTCTCTACCCTGATTTTTGGGCTGAACTACACCGTCCGCTATTGGATGTTTCAAATTTATTTGAAACAGCTAATGATATCTATATTGTATCAGGAAAGGATGAAGAGTCTATATTATACATTCTAAGTAAATATGGTTTAAACATACCCGCGAATAAAATATATGGGAGGATGACTGACAAAAACAAGACTCTTACCTTGCTAAAATCAATAGCCTTCGATAAAAACGAGGATATTCTATTTATTGATGACAATATCCAAAATGTTATTGATGCATTAGATCATGGCATTCAATCATTTTGGGCTAATTGGGGATACAACATCCCTGAGCATAAATTAATGGCACTTCAAAAAGGAATTAATGAATTAGATACCGAGGATCTCTTGAAATTAGTCAAGAAACCCTCTTAACGCAATATTATTTCAATTTTTTCTGTATGAGGAGTAATAACTCATGGCGAAAGAAATACTATGTGGTTTTGGAGTGGGTGTAGATGCCGTTGCAGGCTGGCTATCTTCTTATGGGGGAGAAGATTCTCCAAGCGATATATCTCGCGGTATGTTCGCTGGCGAAGTAGGTACTCCACGTCTTCTGAATCTATTTGACCAGTTTAATATCCCCACCACCTGGTTTATGCCTGGTCATTCCATCGAAACCTTTCCTCGGCAAATGGAAGCAGTTGTCAATGCTGGACATGAGGTAGGGGTTCATAATTACAGTCATGAAAACCCAATATCTATGTCGCCTGACCAAGAAAGAGAAGTCCTTCTAAAAGGCATTGACATGGTCACAAAATTAACAGGGAAGAGACCTACTGGGTATGTCGCTCCATGGTGGGAATTTTCTCCTGTAACCACAGATCTTCTATTAGAAAATGGCATCAAATATGACCATTCACTAATGCATCATGATCATCAGCCTTATTATGTCAGGAAAGGTGATTCCTGGACCAAGATAGATTATTCAAAGACACCGACCGAATGGATGAAACCGCTGGTACGCGGAGAAGAGACGGACCTTATTGAATTACCCGCCAGTTGGACAATCGACGATATTCCTCCTTTCATGTTCATGAAAACAAAACCCAACAGCCAAGGTTTCATGAATCCCAGGGACATCGAACAGTTGTGGAGAGATCAATTCGATTGGGTCTACCGTGAGCATGAATATGCGATCTTTACTTTTACGATTCACCCGGACGTATCTGGACGCCCGCACGTGTTAATGATGCTCGAACGCCTCTTAACTCATATGCTTGGTCATCCAGGGGTGAAATTCCTAAAATTGAATGACATTGCAGATGACTTTGCCAAGCGATCTCCACGGATAAAATAATGACACGGCAGCCGATAAGGCTGCCTGTTTTATGTATCTCAAACCATAAATCCGCTATTTTTTGATAGTTCGAGAATTCTGTCTCTTATTCCTGAAACGAGTGGGTTACGTAATGAGCTATCAATCCATACCAAATAGATTGAATTTATAGGGAGTCTCTCATGGACATTCACTTCAACGATCTGACCTCCTGCTATGCTTTGGGCGCATAAATACTCAGGCATCACAGTCCAACCAATATTTTCTCGGATCATTCTTTCTAAAATCCGCAAATCCGGTACAGTAATAGACGGACGAAGCAGTGCAAAAAATCGCGAAGAATCCTGGAAAACTTCCCTTATCAAGGGTAACTGTTCATCGTAAGCTATTAGAGGAAGCTTCGACAGCGTATCAATCACGTCCTCGTTTTCTTTGAAGTTGTCTGCTATGAGTGACGCTACCACAACTATTAACTTTTCCATTCCAATTTCAGCATATCCAAATTTTTGTTTATCCGGCATAGAAGTTGTGAAACCTAGTTGACAACTTCCGTCCAGAAGACAGCTGTATATGCGCTTCCTATTTCCTGTCAAAACTTTAAATTTAATACCTTCATTGAATAATATTTTCACCAAGTACGGTAATTTTGACCACATTAATTCTGCTGGCCCGATGAAAGATACTGTCCCCGAGGACTTTCTTGTACGTGATCTAAGCATCGACAACTTCAGTTCAATCGTTTCTAAATCTGAAGCCACCAATCTCGCCAATTCCTCCCCATCCACTGTAGCCACCACACCATGTGAACGACGAGTAAAGAGAACACACCCGGTAAAAGCCTCAAGTGAATGAATGTGGGCAGACATTGCAGGCTGGCTTATGCCCAACCGCATTGCCGCTTTTGAAATCGAACCAGCTTTGTATACTTCAACAAAACTTCGTAACTGAACCAGATAGCTCATACTGCGCATCCTTAAGAGCCTGAAGCTCTCCGATTACGACATAAAATCGAAAGCCTGCACAGTATTATGTTATAAACATGTTCCGTTAATGCTTCTATACATATTAACTTATTTTAACAATTAAAGGATTTTATAGGGCAAGGATAGAACATATCAAGATAACCCATTGATATAGCTATATTTAACGTGCGTTATACTGGTTGGCATTAAGGTTTCAAGCATGCCATGAGATTCGGATTGGCGTGTTGTCTTCTATTACATACTCTGGGAAGTGATAGTCGCTAAACCTTTAAATTGACTAAACAATCATTGTATTTTTATCTATTAACGTTGACAACCTCAACTCAAATCGAGTTATCACAAATTCCGTTGGTCAGCGAAGCGGTTAGCTTCTTTTAGACCGGTTCGGACTACCTCTCGGAACATTAATCATCATCCCATGGTGCCCGTTTCCATTTTTCAGTCATGAAATCAATAAATACACTTAGCCTACGGGGTATTGGTTCTCGCCGCGCCCGGACAACACTGATCTGAGATGTGTTTGCTTCCCAATCAGGCAGAACTCGGCAAAGTATCCCAGCTCTCAATTCATCATGAATATCCCAAGTTTCTCGAAGAGATATGCCAAGCCCCGCCAAACTCCAGGCATGCAATACGTCTCCGTTGTCACTGATAAGGTTGCCAGTAACGCTGATGCTTCTTTCATGACCGGCTTTACGTAACGTCCATGAATTGTGTAAAAAACCCGGGTAAGCGAATACTAAGCAGTTGTGATTTAAAAGATCTTCTGGTCGCTCAATGGGTGGATGATTCTTCAGATATTCGGACGATGCGATGAGAATACGTCTATTATTTGCTATTTTTCTGGCCAGAAGGCGAGAATCAGCCAGATCCCCCATACGAATAGCCAGATCGAAATCACCACTGTAAAGATCCTGGATTTGGTCAGATAACCTTAAATCAAAGCCCACCCTCGGATGTACTTGGCAGAATGCAGCGATCGCAGGAGCAACATATTTTCGGCCAAACGGTGCGGGCGCAGTTAAACGAATATTTCCGCTTAACTCCTCACTATCCCCTCGGGAAAGTTCCTTCATCTCATCCAGAACGGCCAACGCTACGCGAGCCCTCTCAGCTATAGCTCTGCCCTCGTCTGTAATACGTAGATTACGGGTGTTTCTTTCAAAAAGTGTAGTGCCAAGTGCAGTTTCCAGCCTGGCTATCTGCTTGCTCACCATCTTGGGGAGTATCTGTAGGTCTCGTGCTGCGGCAGAGAAATTGTTTCTGTCGACGACGTGTAAAAACACTTCAAGGTCGTCATTTCTCAAGTTTATTTTGTTCATTTTGGGGTAAGTGTTTGTTCGTTTAGGTCTATTTAAAGGATAAATAGATTGTTCCACAATAAGACTCAATATGACAAGTCTGTTATGTCGCATGCAGTCAGAAGAATTTTGCTTTAAGTCCCCCCATATAGAGGAAGTTAAAATGCCTAAACGTATCCTGTTTGTATTGACCAGCCATGACCGTAAAGGTCAAGCCGAGAGTAAAGATGCCGCACCCAGTGGTTTCTATCTTTCTGAGGTGTCTCACCCCTACGATGTACTCACAAAAGAAGGATATGAAATTGATTTCGTGAGTCCCAAGGGAGGCAAGACACATGTTGACGGTTTAGACCTCAGCGATCCGGTTAACGCCTCCTTTTGGAATAATGATTCCTTACGCGAGGCAACTAAAACCACATTAAAACCCTCGCAGATTGATCCTGACGTCTATGACGCCGTCTACTATGCAGGAGGGCATGCGACGATGTGGGATCTCCCTGACAATATAGAGTTGGCGGGTGTTTCATCACGAATTTATGAAAAGGGTGGCGTTGTCGCTGCGGTTTGTCATGGCCCCGCCGGATTGGTGAATATTCGGCTTTCCGATAATGAATATCTGGTTGCGGGCAAAAAGGTGTCAGCTTTTACCAACGATGAAGAACGTGCTGTAGGGTTGTACGACATTGTTCCATTCTTACTTGAAGACACGCTGAAGCAAAGAGGTGCTGAGCATCTTGCAGCCGCAAATTTTCAGCCACAGGTGATTGTCAGCGAGAGATTAGTGACCGGACAGAATCCCGCTTCCGCAAAAGGAGTCGCTGAGGCAATGCTGCCTTTGTTGGCTTCTATTGAAAATAGAAGAGCCTGAGTTATGAAAGAACGCATGCCTTTTGTTATATATGTCTTTGCACTCTGCGCTTTTGCTTTGGGATTCACTGAATTTGTCACGATCGGCTTAGTTTCCAGGATATCAGCTGATCTAAACGTCAGTGTCAGTCATGTAGGTACAGCGGTGACAGCCTACGCCCTCGGTGCCGTAATTGGTGCTCCGGGATTAACTGCGTTGGCAACACGATGGCCTCGTAAAAGATTATTACTTGTTGCTATGGGCCTGTTTACAGTTGGCAATGGTATCGTCGGTGCGTCTGAGTCCCTAACGCCTATGTTGATTGCACGATTTGCTTCCGGTTTAGGGCACGGAGTGTTTCTTGCTGTTGCTTCAAGTGTGGCAACCCAACTGGCTGGGCGACATCGTGCTGGCGCCGCTGTTTCGGTCGTTTTTGGCGGTCTTACAATTGCGTTGGCACTAGGCGTACCACTTGGTACCTACATCGGTAGTCTGTTGAGTTGGCAGTCTATATTCATGGCAGTAACGGCAAGTGGAGCGATCGGTTTCATTGGATTGGCAATGCTGATGCCCACGGATCAAAATGATCCCTCCTTGCAAGCAAATGCCATGGACGGTTTAAAAGCCATGTTCAACCCACTACTGCTTGCGGGAGCAGGAATTACAGTTTTGGCCTATGCAGGATCTTTTGCCCTGTATACGTATATTTCCCCGATTCTACTTCAGGTAACGCATGTAGACGAGCGTACGAGTAGTTTGCTTATGTTGGTCTACGGCGTGATGGCCGCTATCGGGAATGTCTGGGGTGGTCGCCTGACTGACAAGCAAGGTGCAGATCGTGCCGTGATGACAATTCTTATTGGTCTGGCGATCGTCCTCTTTGCTATGTGGTTCTCTGTCTCATCCTTAATGTTAATGGCACTGTTTATTGGGTTGCTTGGAGCATTGACATACGCAGCGGTCCCCTCAATGCAAGCAAGAGTGATAGGGCTATCTCACATACATGCACCTGAAGCTCCAGCTGTGGCAGCAGGACTGAATATTGCCGGTTTTAACGGAGGAATTGCATTAGGGTCGCTATTGGGGGGGGGAGCACTGGATGTTACTGGTCTTACAAGCCCTACTTGGGTTGGAGGCGGAGTAGTAATCGTTGGTATTTTATGGATGTTATTACAAATAAATTCTAATAAAAGACGCACCACCTCCGATTACTCCTGATAGTACACATAGCATTTAAAATGGCTCAGTGAACACCAAATCACTGAGCCATTTTATTTTACCTCTTTGAAAAATGTCACAACCAAACATAGGTTATTTTTTATTTTATAAAATCAGCCCATGTCATTCTGATCTATTTCATATCAATCAGAATGTTAAACATCTTTCAAAAACACAGCGAAATTCATCAGCAATATCATTGTGTGAAAGGAGATGTATTATGTCAGACAATCCAACTTGCCTAAACATTAGAGATGGAATTCCAGACTGGATAACTATAAGGGAGGCGGTAAGACTTCTCAATGCATTGAATGGGTGTAAAATAAGAAAAAGTGATTTTTATCGATTTGCTCTGCAAGGGAAAATTCGGTTTTCAATATATTTTCAATCCCCAGTAATATTGAGGAAAATTAAATCACGAAATCATAAATTAAAGCTAAGACCAATAAAAAATTCGTCAACGATGAAATCATTCATGCCTGCCGAAAGTTCCTTTGTCAACGAAAACAATTTAACTTTCAGTACTGAAGGAAGATATATCCACCCTGTACAAAGAGTCATTGACACAACATTACTCGGCTATGAATATGTCCTTATACAGCGTTTACTTGCACATTCATTAAAAATACCATCACCTGTAACAGGAGCAAAGTCGAATAATTATGGTATTACCGTCTGTTTATTGGGGGAATCGTTTCAACTTTTCGAAAAGATGACATGGCATGAAAGAATCGAACGACACGTAAAAAGGCTACCTAAAGATATTTCATCAGATGATTACGAAGATATAATACCAAACGCTACAAAGAAAGATTCGCATAAATATTATTTTCCTATGCATGAATTACCGAGTGATGCCTGCTTTGTCCTCAGAAAAAGTGAACTTGATAAGTTGATCAACAAACCGATCGAAAAAGAAATACTTCAACCGTCTCCAACTCGGATATCCACCCCTCTATCACGCCTCTTCTGGCTTGCCTGCAAAAATAATGAAACTATCAGTCCGTTAATCATGCAACCGTATAAACTATTGTCCATTTTTGAACAATGGGCATCTGAGGAAGGCATTACCGATCGATTCAGTGGCGACACGCTCAAGACTGCGCTTGAGCGCGGCTCGCCCCCTTCTCTACCAACACAAAAGTAAGATGATGCCCTTCGCTATGAAAACCCGTATTAAGGATTGTATTTTCCGTAATACGGGCTCATCAGCTTTCTCCACACCACTATTTTGTGTTGTCGTGTGTTCTCCCGGCTAGCGCTATATCTGCCACAGGAGAATACCGTGACATCTCATCAGTTATTACGTCTGAAACAGGTTGAAGAAAAAACTGGCCTGAAGCGCTCTCAAATCTATCTGTATATGAAAGACGGTACCTTCCCCCGCTCAATCAAGATTGGCCCGGCCAGTGTCGCCTGGCTCGAATCGGAAATTGACGAATGGATCAATATTAAGTTAGTCCGCCGCTCAATAGGCTGAAGGGAGAAAATACCATGATTATCCCGTCACTGAATTACGCCGTATTAACCGATGCCCTGCATGCATTGAAGGAGGGCAACATTCGTTACTGTGAATCGCTGGGATTCACTTTCGACGAAATGAATGCCCTCAACCAATTATCACTAGACGAGCTGTTTATCCTCAGTCGGGAGTCTGCACAGTTTTTGGCTGTGACGGTTCATCACGACGCATTACACCTCCTTCTGGCTAAATCCCGTGAGGAGGTTCTGCAGCAGCAACGTATCAATCATGCCATCCGGCTCGGGGGGTCAATTGCGCTACTCAACAAGTATTTTGGCCTCACCTCCAACGAAGTTTGCCTTCGCCGCCGGCTACTGGGCGTCCGTGTGCCTTATGGCCGGACACCAGAGCCGGACGAAGAGACGGATGCGGCCATCTGGCTGCAATGGCAACAATGCCGGGTGGTCAACCTGGAATCGACTGATGCGCTGACCGCCATGATGCAGGTAACGCAAACCCTGCTGCCGAAAGTCGAAGGGTTATCACTGACCATCGTCTGGAAGCGTATCGCACTTTGCGAACAGGAGGCGTCAGACCGGAGGGCCACACATGCCGGATGAGATCGACCGCGATCAGGAATTTAATGAGCAACGACTGGAGGATATGATTGAACAGAGTCGTTTTAAGCCAGGGTCTACGCCATCATTATTCCATTGTCGTGTATGCGGTAAGCCCATTCCTGAAAAGCGACGGCAGGCACTTCCGGGCATAACCACCTGCACGGAATGTCAGGAAAAACTTGAACGCCGAAGACGTTAATAATGGTCACAGAGACATGCAGGAATATTTCTCCTGCATGTCTCTATCATTAACTATAAATCCACAGTCGTCTTTATTATATATTTCACTTCCTTTTATTTACCCCAAAGCTTATCCCCTTCTACCGCTAATTTATCTCTCTCATTTTAACTTTGAATTTATCGTTTATATACCGCCCCGGATATCTGATCCTGAAAACCTCATTACATAATATTTACCCGTATTGACGTTAATTCTCTTGGATCGGGCATTGCTCTTTAAAAATAAGGTTCGGGCTGTCATGAAACCACAATTCAGGGTGCCGCTGAATGTTCTCGCTGACCCGTTAAAACCGGAATGCAGAATTGGGATGTGACATTTATTTAACTCATCGTTGTTTTTAGTAGAGGAGGCCTCATGCGAAAAACCATTTATCACGTATTTGTCACCCAGGAAAGTCAACCCGATGCACAGGGCGAAATAAACACGTATTGGACCAGGGTTGGCGTGGCGTTTGCTCATAACGGTAAGTCTGGCCTGAATATCATGCTGACACCCGGTATTGCTGTCTCCGGCAAGCTGGTGCTGCTTGAACCCAGAGAAGATAGCGGCATTTCGCAGGATACCGCCTCTGCTTAATCCGCTTTTGACCTTCCTCCGGCAGGGGCTTGGTATACACCCGCCGGGCTGACTGTTAAGAGGCCACCATGCTATCCACCACAGCCTTTCTTACGCTGTCGATGCAGTGCGCCGCCAGCGTTCACCCGTCTACGGCACTCGATGTAGCGCGGGTCGAATCCGGTTTGAATCCGTATGCCATCGCTGAAATTCTGCCCGGTGGCGAAGGCGTGACTTCACATTTCCCCGCCAGTAAGGATGAGGCCGTCAGCCTCACCGGACGGCTGGCGGCACAGGGCCGACGTTATTCAGTCGGGCTGATGCAAATCACCAGCACCAATTTCCGTCATTACGGCGTGAGCGCCCGTGACCTTCTTGACCCCTGTACCAACCTGTCCGTCTTTGAGCACATCCTCACCGACTGCTACCGCCGCGGCGGTTCCCTCAAGCGTGCGCTCAGTTGCTACTACTCGGGAAATTTCACGACCGGCCAACAGCCGGAATCCGCGTTTAACCAGACCAGCTACATCCAGCGCATCGGCTACGCCGTACCGTCAACGCGGGAAGACCGGCAGCGACCTCCCGCCGAAAAGCTCGTGCCGGAAATCCATTACCCCACCGCCGTCATGCGTGGCGAGCTTACCGATAACGCCACGCCAGTTCTGACATCCCTGCGCTACCCCAACGCCGTGATACGCGGCGCGTTACCCATCCCCGTCCCCCAGGAGGAACAATGATGAAACGAAAACAGACTGACTGGCCCGTCCTCACTTGCCTGTTAATGGCAAGCCCGGTGCTGGCAGCAGACAGCGGGTTTAATAAAGCCAATGAGACGCTGAGCAACACCTCTACCGGCCTGCTCGGACTGGCCGCCGTCACCATCACGCTGGCCACCATGTGGGTGGGATACAAAGTCTTATTTGACGGCAAGAGCCTGCATGACATGCGCAACGTCATCATTGGCGCCATCCTTATCGTCGGTGCGTCAGGTTTCGGTGCCTACTGGGCGTCATAAGGGAGGCAACGATGGCTACGCTGAACAAAGCGCTGACGCGACCTGCCGCCATAGCCGGCATTCCCCTCGTGCCGTTCGTGATGGTCAGCGGGGCCATCGTCCTGCTGGCGGTCTATGTCAGCTATTACCTGATATTACTGCTTATTCCCGCCTGGCTGGAGATGAAGGCAAAGGCCAGGACCGATATTCACTATTTCGGGCTGCTCTGGCTGGCCTTTAAAACCCGTGGCCGGTTTGGCACCAATAAACATTTTGGTGCCAATGCCATGCTGGCAAACCGCTATGACGCTGTTGACGTCTCGGAGTTTATTGAAAAAATGAAGTTAAACGAGCGCGTTACGCTGGATAAATACATTCCGTATTCCTCCCATATTCACCCGCACGTCATCAGAAACCGCCAGGGTGATTTGGTTGCCACTTGGGAGCTGGAGGGCACCGTTTTTGAATGCGAGGACGAACGCCACCTGACGTTAATGGCGACGCATCTCAATAACGTTATTCGTGCGTATGAAGGTCTGCCGGTCACTTTCTATCTTCACCGTATCCGGGAGAAATACCACGATGGCTTTGACGCGAATTCAGGTATTCCCTTTTCTGATGAAGTGACCCGGCGGTATTACCAGCCGATCAACGAAAAGCCGTTCTGGCGGCACCGGCTGTTTTTCACCGTCTGCTATGTGCCCTTCTCTCCGCTTGAGAAACAGGCCATGAAGGCGCAGCCATCGGGTAAACGCAAAGCGGCGCTGGATGATGCCCTGAAAGTGATGCTGGAACACCGGGAGGCGCTGGATTCGGCGCTGTCCCGCTATACGGCGACGGCGCTGGGGATGTATGAAGACAACGGGCGGGTGTATTCCGCCCAGCTGTCCTTTTATCACCGCCTGCTCACCGGACAGTGGCAAAAGGTGGCGGTCACGCGTGCGCCGTTTTATGAAACGTTAAGCACGCCGGATCTCTTTTTTACCACCGACACTGCCGAGTGCCAGACAGTCGGCGGCTCCCGCTTTTTCCGCAGTCTGGAAATCAAAGATTATTCACCTGAAACCGCGACCGGCCTGCTGGACGCGCTGCTGTATGCCGAAAGCGAGTACGTGCTGACGCAGTCCTTCACCTGCATGGCCCGCGATGAGGCGCAGAAGCATATTCGCCTGGCGGAAAAGCGCCTGACTTCGGCGGATGACGACGCCATTTCGCAGCGTGAAGAGCTGATTGTCCTGCGTGACCTGCTCCAGTCCGGGCATGTGTCCTGCGGGAAATACCACTTCTCCCTGCTGGTATCTTCAGACAGCCCAGAGCAGGTGGTGAAGGATACCAACGCGCTGGCGCAGCCTTTCGCCGACCTCGGCATCATGACAACGCTGTCCACGCTGTCGCTGCCCGCCGCGTACCTGGCGCAACTGCCGGGGGTGTATACGCTGCGCCCCCGTCTGGTGGCCGTCAGCAGCCAGAACTTTGCCGACCTGGCGAGCCTGCACAATTTTCATCCTCACAAACGAAACGGCAATCCCTGGGGAGATGCCATCGCCATCCTCAAATCCCCCGGCGGCGGCGGGTATTACCTGAACCTGCACGACAGCCAGAGCGGACGGAATGACTTCAACGAAAAAACGCCGGGTAACACAGCGATTATCGGTAAAACCGGCTCAGGCAAAACGATGCTGATGACCATGATGCAGCAACTGATGCAGAAGTACCGCAATCCGGCGACGTTCTCCGCCTCAGCCACAATCCAGCGGTTCACCACGGTGTATTTCGACAAGGACCGGGCGGCGGAGATGGTAATACGCCAGATGAGCGGACGCTACTTCCGTATCCGTACCGGCACTCCCACCGGGTTTAACCCGTTTTCGCTTGCCCCAACCCGGCGGAATATCAGCTTTATCAAACGACTGGTACGTATGCTGTGCCGCCGCAACGGCAAGCCGCTCGATCCGCGCGATGAGGAGCGGATCAGTGCCGCCATAGATACCATTATGCTCGACTACCCGCCTGAATACCGCAAGTTCGGTATCACCCGGCTGCTGGAAGTCCTGCCGGAGCCGCCAACCACCGACGCCCGCATCAACGGGCTACGTATTCGCCTTAAACAGTGGGCGCAGGGCGGCGAGTTCGGCTGGGTATTCGACAATGAGGAGGACACCTTCAACATCAGCGACATTGATAACGTGGGTATCGACGGTACGGAATTTCTCGATGATGACGATATTCGCGGCCCCGTCACGTTTTATCTGCTTTATCGCGTCACCAGCCTGCTGGACGGTCGCCGGCTGGTGATGTTTATGGACGAGTTCTGGAAATGGCTGGCCGATGTCGAATTTTCCCGCTTCTCCCTCAATATGCTGAAAGTGATCCGCAAGCTGAACGGCATCTTCGTTCCCGCCACGCAGTCGCCTGACGAAATCGTCAAGCACCCGATTGCCCCGGCGATTATCGAGCAGTGCAGCACGCAGATTTTTCTCGCCAACCCGAAGGCCAGCCGGGCGGATTACGTGGAAAAGATGAAAGTGCCTGAAAGCGTGTACGACATCGTCAGAAACCTCGATCCGGGTGAGCGCTCTATGGTGGTCCTGAAAACGCCATTACGCGCAGGTGAAAACCGGCCTTTTGTGGCGATGGCGAAAATGGATTTAGCGGGCCTCGGGAAACTTACCAAAATGCTGAGCGGGAGCGAAGACAACCTGAAACTGTTCGACACCCTGTATCAGGAAGGAATGCAGCCTGATGACTGGAAAGCCGCCTTCCTTGAACAAGCCCTGTAATAATCATGACGGAGGTAATGAAAATGCGGTTCAGAGATATCATACTGGCATTATCGTTGTTTATTTCCACCCAGGCGATGAGCGCCGGAATACCGGTATTCGACGCCGTACAGAATACCGAATCCATTAATCAGTGGATCCAGAAACTCCAGCAGTGGCAGGAAACCGTTACCCACTATAGAAGTGAACTTGATGCCTACAAGCAGCAATTAGCCACGGCAACGGGCGTGCGGGACGTTCAGGCATTTCTCCGCGAGGCCAAAAGTCTGAAAACCGATATTGATAATCTTCGTCAGCACGGTATTTCACTCGATGACCTGCTGAGCAACCAAAACGGGTCATATTCGTCTGAACTTAATAGCTTGTATAACAAATATAAATCGTTCGATACCTGTAACCCGTCCAGCTCTTCGCAGCGTTATCTGGACAGCTGCAAACAGATGATCCTGAATCAGGCCGTAGCGATAGAAAATACGTCCGAGGTTGAAAACAAGATCACGGGCACGCTCGACGATATATCAGATTTATCAGACCGTATTGCTAATGCGCAGGATTCGAAAGAGTCACAGGACCTGGCTAACGCCATCGCGGCCAAAAGCGTACAATTAAACGCGCTGACCAGCCAGTGGGAGATGTCAGTCAAACAGACTGAACAGCGAACAGTGCTGCTGGAACAGCAAAAACAGAAGGCCTTTCAGCAACAGCAGTTAACTGCGCCCGTTGCCGATCTGAACTCTCTATAGGGAGGTTAACATGTTAAAACCCGTATTAACCTTGTGCGTCATGTCAGGCATGCTCGTCTTATCAGGTTGTAAAGATACGAAATCAGAAGCCTGGTATAAAGAACATCCCGGTGAAACCTATAAGGTCTATATGCAATGCCTCAGGGATGGTGAGGCAAGCGACAACTGCGAGTTTGCGCACCGGGCAGCATTAATGTTTGCCCAGACAGGGAAACCCGGCATCAGGGAAAAATTCGAGACGCTGTTTCAGCAGGAAGCCCAAAAAAGAAAATCCGTCACTCAGTAAGGTCCCCGCCAACAAAAACAGGGATCCCTCCCTGTTTTTATCCCCTGTCTGTTCCTGACTAATGAGAGGCACCATGTCCGGTGGTATTTTTGTTGGTATGGACAAAAACATCATGGATGGACTTAACGCCGTGTTAAGAGGTCAGTCTTCTACCTACGGCACCCTAATCAGTGTGATTATCGTCAGTTCCTTCACCCTATTTATTACGTATCGCGGGTATCAGACGCTTGGCGGCAAACTCCAGACACCGGTTGAAGATGTTGTCTGGGATGTGGGGCGCATGTTGCTGATCACCACCTTTGTTTTAAACCGCGATGGCTGGCTGAATGCCATCATTGCGGCCATTGAAGGGCTTAAGGACGGCATCAGTGGCGATGATAATGTCTGGGCACTGCTCGACACGGTGTGGGAAAAGGCACAAGCGCTGGGGCAAACGCTGTTTAATCTCGATACCTCCACCTACGTTAAAGTGAATGGCGGTTTTGCCGAGGTGCTGGTCTGGGGCGGTGCAATCTTTCTGTTACTGGCTGCAACCTTTGTCAACCTGCTCGCCGAAATCACCATTCTGTTAATGACCACCACCGCCCCACTCTTTATTTTCTGCCTGCTGTACGGTTTTCTTAAACCCATGTTTGATAACTGGCTGAAAACACTATTTACCGCAATCTTAACGATCATGTTCTCTGCCCTGTCTGTCCGGATCGCCATCAACTACCTGAATAAAATACTGGATGCCGCCACAGCAACGTCTGCTGAAAGCAATATGGTGACCCTGGCGGCGCAATGTTTGCTGGCCGGGATTGCAGCAGGCGTAGTGGTGTATTTTTCAGCGAAAATAGCCACTGCGCTAAGCGGTGCAGCCGTGCAGGCCGTGTTACAGGGTGCAGCCATGAGCGGACTGAGCGGGCTGGTGAGCAAATCTGCCGACGTCGCCGGACCCGGCATAAAGGCCAGGGGCCGACTGACCGCCAAAGGTGGCATGGCAGCAGCCGCGACAACCGGCAGGTTCATTGCCGCAGGTGCGGGCAAAGCGGTGAACGCCTGGCAGAAACGTGCCACCGCCATTGAAGGCATGAAACGCCAGAATCAGCAGCGTCACCGTTAATCCTCCCGACCGCTAATTTCTTTTCTCCGTCACGCCATGGCCTCTGCCAGCGGTGCGGCCTTCCTGCATTTATCCGATAAGAGGCTTCCATGAAATTCAGCATCTTGCTTCTGGTGCTGTGCGCGCTTACGGGCTGCGCGCAGCATCAGGGCGACCTCCCGCCGGTGTCCGGCGATCCCCAGCCGGTTAATTCCCCCGCCATAATTCAGGAGCTGACTCACCATGTCTGATATTCAGCGCATCATCGATGTCTCGCGCTCTTTTGAATCCATCCTGCTGGAAAAGGAAGAGCGTTCCCGCAAAACTGCCTGGCGGGTGGCCGCTGCCGGGCTGATTCTGGCTGCACTGGCAATTACGGCCATGATTATTCTGCTGCCGCTGAAAACCACTGACATTGAATTGTGGTCGGTGGACAAACAGACCGGTCGTTATGAGTATATGACCCGCATTAAAGAGCGGGATATTGCGTCTGAAAAAGCACTGGCCCACTCACTGGCGGCACACTATGTCAGTCTCCGCGAAGGGTATAATTACTTCTCCCTCCAGCGTGATTACGACGACGTACAGTTATTTAACAGCGACAGCGTGAACCGGGATTATCTGGACGGGTTTAACGGCGACCAGGCCCCGGACGTTATTTTTAATAAAGCCGAATATGTCGTCTATATCGACATTATTTCCAATGTGCATGCGCCTGCCACCGGGTCGGATAACCTGGCAACACTGCGTATTAAGCGCACCCTCCGCCGTATTTCTGATAATTCAGTGAAAACGGACTTCTGGAATATCCGCCTCACTTACCGCTATGTCCCGCATCAGCAACTGACGGACAGCCAGCGTGAAGTGAACCCGCTGGGCTTTATTGTCACCAGCTACCAGCGCGATAAAGAACTGAGGAGCGAATGATGCTGAAAAACATCCTGCTCCTGACGGGCTTACTGGCGTCATGCGCGACATGGAGCGCCGCCACCCCGCGCGGCAGCGCCTATGACAGCCGGATGCAGAACGTATCGTATAACAGCCAGAACGCCACCGTGGTGAATACCCGCCCTGGCTACGTCACCACGCTGCTGTTTGACGACGATGAAGCTGTGATTGATGCGCAAGCGGGTTTTCCAAAAGGCTGGACGGTGACGAAAAGTGATAACCGGGTAGACGTCAGCCCGAACCCCATCACCCAGCCGGTGACGGACGCCAGCGGCAACAACGTCAGCCAGGTGTTCCTGCCCACGGCAAAGGACTGGAAGACCAACCTCTTCGTGGTGACCTCAAAGCGTGATTACAGCCTGGAGCTGAACGTGCTGGACCACGATTCCCCCTCGCAGGCGTTCGTTATCCGTTACCACTATCCGGCCGAGGTTCGCCAGCAATCCGCCGCCGCCAGCGCCGCGCGTCAGACGCAGCAGCGTGAAAGACAGGAGAAGCAGCAGATAGCAGCGGCATTCGGACAGGCCAGCATGCCTCTCAACTGGCGCTACACCAAACGGGTAGCAGCCGGTTCGGCCTCCATCGCACCGGATTTTGCCTGGGACGATGGTCGTTTTGCCTATATCGGTTTTTCCCCCACCAGAACCCTGCCTTCCGTTTTCCGGGTGGTTAACGGACGGGAGCAGGCGCTCACGCCCCGGACGGTTAAACAGGGTAACTACATCGTAATGGTGGTGCCGGCATCACCACAACTGGTGCTGCGTTACGGCACCTCGGTCGTGGGGATCGAAAACGACGGATTCGGGCGCATCCCGATAACCCGCAGCGACACTGTTTCACCGTCCGTTACTCTGGAGGCCAGATGACCGATAAACCTGTCCCGGATGAACCGGAAAAAACCACCGCAGAGCGGGAGGCGGAGGCCCGCGAACGCGCCCGGGCGGCAATGGCGTATCAGGAGCCGGAGCAGAAAACACCGTCCGGCCAGCCGGAAGTGACCCGTTTTCGTAAGGCATCCGGTCGCAGCACGCTAATCGTCAGCCTGCTGAGTCTGGCGCTGGTGATCGCCCTGGCGTCCGGCGGCGATCGTCTTTTCAGTGCATTGAAAGGGGGGAATGAGAAAGAAGCCGACACCGTGCCGCCGCCCTCCGCCGGGAAGACACTGCATGAGCGTCAAAATCTGGGCATGGACAGTAACCCGTTTGGCCTGTTGGGGTCGCGCGCGCAGGACGGAACAAACCCTCCCAGCCAGATCGTCACTTCCGCACCCACCCAGCCACCGGCACCACCCGTCCTGAACAAGGCAGCCGCGCTGGCTGACGGGCTGAACAACGCCCGAATAATGCCCGGCGATAATGCACACACGTCCCCGGGTGAAACGCGCAGCCACGCAGAAATGTCCGACAGTCCGTCATCATCCACGACGTACACATCCTGTCCGTCAGTACTGGCCAGGGGTAAGGATGGCCGCCTGCGCTGCCCGGAGACTGCCGCGCCGGAAACGGGTAACAACGACAATCTGGGCGTCGCCCGTGTCACCGGCGTCAGACGGCTGGGCCTCGATCCTGATCTCTATATCCCGGTGGACCGCTATATCCCGTGTTCGATGATGTGGCGCTTCGTGTCCGATGTCGGGGGGCATATTTCCTGTTTGGTCAGTGAAGATGTTTACAGCGCCAGCAACCATGTGACGCTGATCCCGGCGGGAACGGTCGCCCGTGGCATCTACCGCACCGGGGCGCTGCAACACGGACGCAGCCGGATGTTTGTGCTGTGGACGGAGCTGCGTACGCCTGAGCCCGGCAGCCTGCAAATCCCGCTAACTGATACGCAGGCCAGCGGCCCGCTCGGCGAGGCGGGGATCACAGGTTGGATCGACAACCATTTCTGGGAGCGCTTCGGCAATGCCCTGATGCTCAGTACCGTGCAGGACGTGGCTGCGGCGGCGTCGGATGCTGCCCCGGGGAAAGACCGCAATACCGACTACACCGAAAACACCCGCGCCGCCACGGCGGAAATGGCGAAAACGACGCTGGACAACAGCATCAATATCCCGCCCACCCTGTACCTGAATCAGGGTGATGTCATCGGGATCATGACCGGCACCGACATTGATTTCTCATCCGTCTGGCAGCTGCGACTGAAAAAGAGGTGGTATGAACGCTGAAAACCTGTCGCTGGATTTTATGAAAAACCAGCTGTTTGGTGAGTTTATTGCGCAGGACGGCCTGACGGAAATTGCCGTTAACCGGCCGGGTGAACTGCATACCAAAATCCGGGGAAAATGGCGAAAACATGATTCCCCGATTACGCTGCGTCAGTGTTACGCCTTTGCCAGAGCACTGGCGTCGTGGCAGGACGATAATATCGACGACACCTCGCCGATCCTTTCCGCCACGCTTGAATCAGGCGAGCGCATTCAGGCCATCATTCCCCCGGCCTGTGAGCGTAATACCGTGTCTATTACGCTACGCAAACCCTCATTCGGGCAGAAAACACATCAGTCATGGATTGATGCGGGATTTTATAACCGGGTAAGCGGTAAGGAGCGAACGGAAGGCAAAGAAGTTGAACTGATCCGCTATTTTCAAGGTGGGGATATTTCCCGCTTTATGGAAAAAGCGGTGGAATACGGCAAGACGATTTTTATCGTCGGTGAAACCGGATCCGGTAAAACCACCTATATGAAAACGCTGCTGCACTATATTCCCCGGCACCTCAGGCTGACCACCATCGAGGATAATCCCGAAATCCGCTTCTATCACCACACCAACTATGTCCATCTCTTTTATCCGGCGGATGCCGGGGATAATGCCATTGTCACGCCCGGCAGACTGATACGCGCCAATTATCGTATGAACCCTGACCGGATATTACTGGCTGAAATTCGCGGACAAGAGGCCTGGGAGGCGCTGAAAATCGTCGGTTCCGGGCATGAGGGATTAATGACTTCCCTGCATGCAGGCAGCCCGGAAGAATGTATTGAAGGGTTAATTGACCGCTGCTATGAAAACCCCGACTGCCGGAACATGCCTTTCGACGTGCTGTTACGCAAGGTACTTAAGAGCATTGATGTGATCGTCAGCATTGATATTCACGGTGACATACGCCGGATGAGTGATGTTTATTTTAAACCCCTTCATCTCAATGACATGAGAGGTGTATTCAGCAAAGGGCTCCAATAAATAACATATCGAATTACGCAACCCTCGTTTAAATATGAAGGTGACCGAAATGAAAAAAGCAATATCCTCCGCATTCTTGCTCTGCATTATGGCGTCATATTCAACCTCCGTCATGGCCGCTGACGCCTGTGAAGTGGTGTTATGCATGTACGGTAAAGCCACCGGGAATGGCGGCGGCAATGAATGCCATTCGGCCGAACGTGCATTCTTTAATATCGTCAAAAAGAACAAGCACGGTTTTCTGCCGGACCATACTGCCGATGCCAGAAAATCATTCTTACTTGAATGTGATTCAGCAGACCCGGCAATAATCAGCCAGATTATCAATAAATTTGGCCGCGTGCGTGGTTAATTAGCGGAGGTTACCTTTATGACCAAGCCGGGTTTTATTCAGCATCCCTGGACACATCAGCGCGGAGATTCCATGCGCGCAGCCTGTGTTATTGAGCACATTGAAAATGAGGCGATGCACGGATGCGGCCTTTATTATGAAATTTATCACTACCGGGTTGCCTGCCGGTTATTGCAGTTGCTGCAAACGTTAAACGCCACCGACAAAATAACGCTGACAGAAGAAGCTAACCGGCGTGGATTTACACTGGATGAAACCAGCGTTAAAGAAAGTCGTCAGTGTTATTCCGACATCATCAGGGAAATCCGTGAGAGCCACTATTAATTCCTGCCTTAGCTTTATTGGCAGGTCTCCTATAGTGCCAAAATATTTCAGCCGAATCAGGCTTAAGGCGTGGTGGTTTTCAGGTTTTTACGGCCCAGCACATTTTTCACGGATTAAGGAGTGAAGAAATGCGGGCCGTAAAAATGAGGCAGCGGACAGAATTATTTTCGCGGGTTAAGGAGCGAAAATAGTTCAGGCGCCGCGCCTCACCGGCAAACAGCCGCGCCCACGCGGATTTTGCCAGCCGGGGGGAGCCGAATAAATTTCGCCGCCCCAGCGAGCGAAAAGCTGTCGCCCACGACAGCGGTTTATTTGGGGGGCATCGCCCCGCACACCGTCGCGGCTAAGTCTCCGGCCAAAAGCCGGTAGCGTGGCGCGACCACCCTCTTTAAAGGTCAGCTTCCCTTTTATTCCCGCTGCGAGGAACGAGCAAAGGGAATAAAAAGGCGAAAGCGACCGTCTTAAAGGGGGTGGTCGCGCGTAGCGGGCGACGGTGTGCCGCCTTTGACCTCGGGGGTTTTGGCGCGGCGTCCAGCCGCAACATTACCCCCATGCGACAGGCAATAAGGGCGTCCAGCCCGCATGAACTGGTGCACGCCGTTTAATGCAGGAAAGCATGTTTCCATGCACATGGCCGCAACGCGGCCACCTTCTCCGTCCCTGACGTTCGCCCCGCCTTTTCGCCCAACACCGTGGGGCGAATTGATGGGGCGATGTCATGGGGCGAACTGCTGACGAAGGAGGCAACGTGATTTTGAATAAGCTGGCCGTTTCACTGTCGCCGATAGTGAATGGCGCGCTGAGCTTCATTGCTTTTATGCAACAGCACCAGCTGATGCTGGCGCTGTTATCGGGGCTGACGATGCCGTTTTTCGCGTCGATGAAAAGCGATGAACGGCAAAAAGCCCCGTTGTGGCAAAAACTGATTATCGCTTTTTCCCTGCTGTGTTTTCTTTCCGGTACCATGGCCCCGGTTGTTATCTGGATTTTCCAGTGGCTTTATAAAGGCCGTATAGTCGCCAGCATTCCCGTTCTGGCATGGCCGGTGCTGATTACCTTTACCGTAACGGGTTTTATTTTGCATATTCTGCTGCGCAGGGTATTAACACCTGAATTAGATAAAATAAAGAAACGCCTCGTCAGAAAAACAACGCTTGAACGGGAATTACGCACCGATGTCCGTACGGTGAAATCCCTGCTGCCGGAAACACTGCATTATGACCCGCTGGATTATATCGACCTGAACAAAGGGTTATTTATCGGCATGGACCGCGATATTCAGCCGATGTACCTGCCGTTAAAAGACTGGCAAAAACAACACGCTGATATTATCGGCACCACCGGCGCCGGTAAAGGGGTTGCCACCGGGATATTACTTTACCAAAGTATTCTGGCCGGCGAAGGCGTATTTGTTATGGACCCCAAGGATGATGAATGGGCACCCCACCTTTACCGAAAAGCCTGTGAAGATGCCGGGAAGCCCTTTGCCCTGATTGACCTGCGAAAACCCCAATACCAGTTAAACCTGATTGAAGAGATCACCGCCGATGAACTGGAAGAACTTTTCGTTGCCGGTTTCAGTCTGGCAGAGAAAGGTCAGGAATCTGACTTTTATCGGATTGACGATCGGAAAGCGGCCCGGATAGCCGCGCAGTTTGTCACCCGAAATACTGCCTCAACCATTCGGGATGTTTATAACGGCGACTACGTTCAAGGTATTGCCGATAAAATAAAAGCCTTTTTCGGGAAAATTGAAGAGCTGGCCTTACTCAATGCCATCAATGCGCCGACAGGATTTTCGCTTAATAAGATATTTGAGGCAGGCGGTTGCTGTTACGTCATCGGTTCAATGCGCAACAGCAAAATCATTACCGCTCAGCGCATGCTGCTGGTGCGCCTGTACCAGCTGGCAGAAAGGCGCGAGCGAGTGAAAGACGTGCCCCGCCCCATTGCTATTTATCTTTCCGAACTGAAATACCATTTATCGAGGCCCGCGCTGGAAGGCTTAGGCGCGGCACGCGATAAAGGCGTGCATATTATTATGGACCATCAGTCGATTGCCGATTTAAAAGACTGTCCGGCAGATTTGAAAGGTGACGCCGTTGTCGGCGCGGTCGTTGAGAACGCCAAATTCAAACTGGTTTATCGTGTCATGGACCCGGATACCGCTGAATGGGTGGCAAGGATGTCCGGCACCATATTAGTCGATGATGAGGTCCGCAAAGCGAAAACCGACGCCGTGCTGACAGAGACTATCGACGATGAACGCACCATCAGGCAGGCCGAGCGTTTCTTTACCGACAGCAATATGATCCTGAATCTACCCGATTTTGTCAGCTTCATCTTCACGACAAAAACACTGCCGTCTGCCTCTCTGATTTCGCCCATCAGGGTGAAAAAACGCGAACTGGAGATCTGTGCCGTGTCGCCCGCGATTGCCGCCACCGCAGCAACAGTAAACATCATCCTGGATTTTAACGAGGAGGAAACATCCTCCGTATCCGTATCAATGCCGGATATCACCACAACGTGGCCCGATCTTTTTTTTGAGGAGGTGGGCGAAAAAGACACGACAACACCGAATACCAACAAAGAAGAAAACCCGTCATTGCTGGATTTTTAAAGGGGAAATGATGCTCATCACCGCATACAGCGAACGCCAGACGCGACACCGCGAAAAAATACAACGACTGCTGAATTTCCTGAAGGAAGAAACGTACAGTGACTTTAAAACACTGATGCTGCTGTTCGGCTTCCGAGATCATAAATCGCTGTATTCCCTGCTTTCAAAAGTCGAGGGCATGGGCTTAATACAAAAGCATGTCCTAGTATCGCGCACCATGAAAATTTCATTATGGGGCATAACCAGTGACGGACTGGCCATAGTGTTAACCCCCGCCGATGCGCTTTTCCCGGCACGGTTTGAGCCGTCAAAAATCACCAGCTGGACGCTGGAGCATCACCTTGATAATCAGGCAGCCCGGATCATCCTTGAGCAAAAAGGCGCATCCGGGTGGATAAATGGCGATCGCACAACCTTCCTCAGTCGTTACCAGGTCAGTCACCGACCGGACGGTCTGATTACCCTCCCCGGCGGCACCGTGATCGCCATTGAGACCGAGCGTCGTCTGAAAACCAGAGCCCGTTATCAGTCGATCATCGCCAGCCATTTGCTGGCACGCACCCGTAAAGACTGGATTTACGTTTTTTATATCGTGCCAGACACGCAGAAAAAGCGCGGTCTTGAAAGGCTGTTTGACAGCATCAGGCACGTTATCGTTAACCATCAGCACATCCCGCTGGAAACCCGCCACCGGAATGTCTTCCGCATCTACACGCTCGACGAGCTGCAACGGCTCGATTTAGACCACGGCATATAGTTCTTCTGTATCACTTACAGTCCCAACCCACGCAGCAGCGCAACGAGCTGAAATAATGCCCCTCTAAATACTCACCCAAAATAAGAACAGACAGGACACCAGAATGAACAGAGAAACTGACCAACTTTCGGACGTACTGACTGAAATGAGCGCAAAAGCGCTGGTGACATGGATGACGCATTCCGCATTGCAGGATATAACGCGCGAAGCATTACTGGCTCGCGGCAACGATTTTGTGTATGCCTTACAAGCAAATTTTGTGCTGCTGCGGGATGTTCTGTCAGAAACACTGGAAGATATTGAGCAGCAGAGCCGTGACCTCGAAGAAAAACTGGATAGTCTGGAACAGCGGCTGCAGACGCTCCAGAAAGATACTGACTTGTATTAGCTCAGACTTGACCTGGCACAACTAGGACACAGGGCAAAACCTAATCTGACAGGCAGCTCTGTGCCAAAAGCGGAAGTAGCACAGAGTAGTCTATGTCAATCAATAGGAAGTAGGCTAAGCTGTGCATTTTGAAACTGCGGTAATAGGCAGTATTCATTAATAAATAATCACTACATAGAACATAGTCACCAAGCTTGTTCATCCTGTATTCTAGCTTAATGACTTCCTCAGCAAGGATGAAATATGTACGACAATGAATTAAAAACATTTGCGCAAGAGCAAGAGCAAAAGTTGATCAACGCCTTGGCAAATACTAGAGAACACTTTGGTACCAATTTTGAAGTAAGAAATCGAGATGACTATCAGCGTGATTACGCACGAATTCTGTATTCATCATCATTTCGCAGATTACAAGGAAAGATGCAGCTTTTTGAAGTCGATCCTGAAAAATTCAACAGAAACAGATTAACGCACAGTCTTGAGGTAGCGCAGATCGCCAGAAGTATCGCATCAGACCTCGAGCTGGTTCATCCCGTGGTGGTTGAGCTGGCAGCTCTCGCGCATGATATCGGCAATCCCCCATTCGGTCATTCAGGTGAAAAACTGCTTAACGAGCTGTCTGAGGATATTGGCGGTTACGAAGGTAACGCGCAAGCGCTACGCATCCTGAGGAAGCTTGAAAAAAAATATGCAGACTGTAGTGGCTTGAATCTGACTCACCGCAGCTTGCTTTCGGTTATTAAGTATCCCAATACTCGTTCCACTGCTAACAAATTCATTTATGATGACGACTTTGATTTTTACAATAACCTGCTTTCTGAAAGCCAGCTCGATCTAAAATCTGGAGAGAAAACGATTGATGCGCAGATAATGGATCTTGCGGATGAAATTGCTTATGCAGCACATGATCTAGAAGATGCCCTAAGCAGAAACATGGTCACGATTGAAGACATTGAGTATGAATTTCTGATTTCTGACAAATTCCAAGGCGTGTTAGACCAGTTCAGGGAAATTGTCAGTAAGTCAAAAGCAACAGCCTTTCAGGCAATTTCACTCAAGACCTCAGAAGAGTTTGCAATGATTTTCCGTAAGGAATTGACCTCCAATATTGTCAATCGCCTCGTCACGGACATTTCTGTAATAAAGAACAAAAATGGCTTTCATGAGCTTGGATTCGGAAATCTGAATGCCTTATCTGAAGGTTTAAAAAAGCTTCTTTTTAAAGTCATCATGCGAAAACGCAATATACTCACCTATGAGTTCAGAGGAAATGTGATAATCAATGATTTATACGTTTTCTATAACAAGGATGAAAATTATAAGTTCCTCTCCCCTGAACTCAAGTTTTCCTTGCCAAAAGAGGACACTGATGCATTTGAGGCCAAGAAAAAGCGGGCGGTGGTTGACTATATTTCAGGTATGATGGATACGTTTGCTATAAAAGAATGGGAAACACATTGTCTGAAATAATATAATTAGATACCGGAGGTGCGAATACTGTCGGCAACACTAATATAAGACCGTTAAGAGGTCATTATGTTGTGATGTTGACAAAACCAAGAGTCTCTGGGAGATCCAACTTCTGTTGGGCCATAAAAACTGGAAGGCACAGCCCGTTATCCGGGCATTGCAGTGGATGATACCTTAGAGATCTATGAGTCGATTGAAGTCTAAAGGCTGTCAGGGCTGCAACAGCAGCCCTGTGCCAAGAGCGGACGTCGCCCATCTAACAACAGTTAGGTCCTATGGACCATCGTGAATTTTTATTTTTTGACAAGAAACTTTGAGTTACGTTGGCTAGCACCAAAATAGATAACAACAGTTGTATGCAAACTAGCATTCTGATTAATCTTGAGTTAGCTACTAAATCACCAAATGTAGTCGTTGTTGATATTCCAATGCTGTAAAAAGCGAAATCCCAAAGGTTTAGATCTTCCTTTTGACGTTTACTCAACAAATCTTGCACATTATTTCTTATTTTTATCATTTCTTTGTTGTTTATAATTAATTTAGATCTTGTGTCATCTATTATTTTATTGGCGGCACTTAATTCAGAAACGAGCTTTGGATCATTGAAGTCACCAACATGTGACAAAACATACTCTAAAGCATCGAGTTCTGAAGTTGCTATCCTGAGTTTAACTTCCGATATTTCGATGTTTTTATCAGCCAATATAATATTAAACTGGCTTTCTTGAATTTTATTCTTCTGTGACAATATAGCCTTAAGCTCACTTTCTTTAGCATTCAGCTCCTTGTGATGTTTTAGAGACGCTTCATCCACATACGCCTGTGTATTCCTAGCCCATGCTTTTGACAAATTTACGTTTATTAGTTTTAGTTTTGATTCTTGCTGGGATAGTATACTTTCAAGTTTAATGTTTTGACTAATTATTATGTCAAATTCTTTTTTTGCTTTCAATGTCTCTTTGGAAAAGTCCTCGTTTGAAATATTATCATAATCTTCATGAATTTCACCATTATACGAAAACGCTAAGTTTATAGCATTATGAATGGGAGTGGAATTCAGGGAGTTATTTTTTATGAATGAGTCTGGATAAACTAACCAAGTAAAATAGTATACTGCAGCAAAAAATAGAATTATCAGAGAATAGGTTATTGCTGCTTTGTTTTTAATTTTCATGGTAATAATAATTTATTTTCTTCATTTCCTCTCAGTTTAACAAAATGGCTACCGAAAATGCAGTTTTTTTGAGTATACGCATGCATTATGTACCAGTTAGTGTCTACTGCTCAGCTGAGCTGCTCCCCATTGTTTCATACATTTCGATAAAAGTAAGCTTTTGAAACCTCTACCTTAGGTCGTTACCGACTGTAAGGTTGAATCTTGTTTTAACAGAGAACACTGCCAGATCAAGTCTGAGGCAATATTTATAAAGGGCTGAGCGGGCTCTTTGCCGCCCGCCCTGCAGCCTGAGAATTTTCCTGGCATCAAGTACCAGGAAAATTCTCATGGGGAATTATACCCCCCTGAAACAAGCTTTACTCTGCCCACTTACCTACAAGATTAAAGCTACATTCTTTTGTGGCTTCTTTCCCCCTTCCCTCAGGCTTTATCCACCAAATAACGATGCGCTTTGGATGCCGCGCTGGCGGCCTTGAAAATATAGCGTTTGTCGTTCTTCAGTGCTTTCAGCCAGGAAGCGATATAGCTTTCATGCTGCACCTCTCCAACGATCCCCAGATCCGCCATCAGGAACGCGCTTCCCAGTTCGGCGATCAACTCCTCAAACGCATACCCCTCACTGCCAAACTTCCCTTTCATTTCACGGTTCAGCCGACTTTTTGCCCCGCTCCAGTGAATCAGCTCATGCAGGCCGGTGGCGTAGAAATTGGCAGCATCGATAAAAAGACAACGTTCCGGTAAACGGATTTCATCGGTTGACGGTGCAAAAAAAGCGTTTTGTCCCTTCTCAATGATGGTTGCACCACTGTTACGGAAAAGCGCTTCCGCACGCGGTAACGGCTCAAAGGTCTCTGCCGGACAAACGGCCTCGTCACTCAGAGGCAAACCATCAATTTGCTCAACATTAAACACGGTGAACGTCTTCAGCATCGGGATATAGTCAGTTTCTCCGTCGTCATTTTCCTTTTCCAGCGTGGTATAGAAAATGGCGGTAGTGCCGTGTTCTCCCTTGCGCACCTGCCCGCCTTCCGCTTTTGCCTGCTTGTAGGTCATCCAGCGCGAATCACTGAATCCCTGTTTTGAGGCACTGCACCATAGCAACATGATATTCATTCCACTGTAAGCAGCACCAGTCGCGTAGTTTGAAGGTAATCCTGACATGCCTGGTACGCGCTGCCACGGGCAGGACCACGGCTTAACGCCTGTTTCAAGGGCAGAAATGATGCTGTGAGTGACTGTCTGATAAATATCGGTTTTGGTTCTGGAAAATTTCGTTTTTGAGGAGCCTGACTGCTCCAGCGGGGATAAGCTGGTCGCCGTTGCGGTGTTAGCGGCGCTAGTCTGGGTATGCAGGGAAATAGTCATGGTTTTTTCTCCGCCAGTGGTTTGATTTTCGTCTTCGTATCGCCTGACGGTTCGCTTTCCCGGCATCGTTCCGGCATGCAAGGGCGCAGAATGCGTGCCATTTACCCTTGCAGGACGGGTTGTGTTGGGAAACGATTAACCGGAAGCTGATACGGGAACGGAAATCACATGGGAGAAAAACCAGATTCTAAATACCCATTCGTAGCACCCCTTGCTCCGTATCGGTGAAAGAAGCTAAGGCTAGAGATGTGTAGTGGTTTGATTGGCTTAGGAATAAGGTCGAGCTAAAAAGTAAAATAAAAAGCAGGGGCGTTAACTCTTACAGGGCCTGCTACATGTAGCAGCTGTAGAAAATTTATGAATAGTAATTTTTTGAAAAAAATCTAACCCTTAATTTTATAATAAATATACTCTAGGACTATTTTTAAAATTCTTAATTTGCTCGAGAAGTCATCATCTGGATTTTCAGTTCCGCATTGAATATTAATGACAATAAATGAAAATATATTATTTATTTCAAATCCTGAGAAAGTAGAGCAACTTACTCTATAATTTCAGCTTGTCTTTTATTTTTTTAAGATGTAATAATGTTTATTTTCGATAAAAACCATTCATTCTCAGAAATTATCGTGATTGAATCGCCAATTTAATTACAACTATTTTTGGACGCCCTTGAAAAAAACAGAGCATCTCTCAATAATCGATGGCAACATTTCATCTATTAAATCATTTCTTAAAGTATGTTTGGAGTAGGGCCGAGGTATTATTATACAAGACAACTCCTGTAATGTGATAACTGAGCTTGGAAAATCTGCATCTGAACCAGCTAAAATTAAAGCCTCACGACCTAAATGTATTACTGAGTCAATACAATCTGCACACATTGCTGCGCTCTCATAATCCACTGTTTTTTTCTCAGAGTTGAATAGAGGCACTTTCTTTATTTCAAGTACCCAAGGATTTTTCTTCGAAGCTCTGACACACTCAATTTTAATTCTTTTGCAACAAGGGCACACCCATCGCTCATCATATCTATTCCAATATTTCCCCCTAGTAGAGGAAAGGTGGGAAATCTCATTTGATGTTGGCTCACGTTTAGCGATAAAACTTTTTTTCATCCTCCAAGAGTTAGTTGCTCCTTTAAAAACTTCAGTGTTATACAGTAAACTTTCAGGCCAATACTGATCAAACTCTAACAATCCATTAATCCTAAAAAAATGCCTGGCTAAAGTTTCTGTCTGTTTAGCAGTTTTTTCTGATGGTTGATACCAGTCTTGTTTTTCGGCAGCTATAGTTGCAAATTTTCTAGCCATATCCATGCGAATATTAAATACAGGCTCTACCCTCTCCCACACTTTTTTTGCGGCCTCAGCATTTATTTGATGTTCGCGATTACTGGCAACATGAATAAATTCCGATATCTCCGTTGGTGAAAATGAAAAAAATCGATGGCATTTAACTAAGCGCTTAGCATCAGCATCGGCTTTATTACAGTCAGAACATATTATCGTATTGTCATAGGCTGATAAAGAAAATGCTGTCTTTATGGCAAATCGTTCAGAGAGAGCATCCGCAACAATAGTTTTCTTCTTTGTTGAGAATTCCTCAAAAAGGGACTTTACGACCTCTTTCATATGGTCATGATGTTCATGTAGTTGGCAGCTTAAAAAATTATTTTTATTCAGCCTCACTATTTCTGATTTTTTCCTTCTGCAGCAGGGGCAAATCCACTCTACCGGGGTCATAACCCACCATTTATTAAGATGTGCCCCATCTGCTTTAAAAAGGGAAACTAAACGCTTTGTTGACAATGTAAATTCTGAATCAAGACCCGTAAGGTCTCGCTGTGCAAGAGAGAGTTTAAATATTTCCCAATCCATTTTAGACCTCAATCATTACTAATAATCATGCTAAGATTTTACTCGTCAACATCGTCGAAAATACTTCGTCCTGAAGACAAATTTGTACTCTGGGCTTCTTCTGTTTCTAATTCTTCGTAATCCACTGCCTCGGATTGCTTCTGCTTCAACATATCTTTCTTAGCTTCGATTTCACGGATGAATTGTTCAGATTTTTGCCATTCATCTTCATCATAAAAATCCGCACAATAAAGTTCATTGTTCTCGTCACGAAATCGCTCCAAAAGGCGTGTGACATCGTAGAATGCTTCGTCTACATCATCATCTGTACCCCAGGAATCCTCTATATCTTGGATTATTTCATTCATGTTAGAGTAAAACCCGACTTTTTGGACTGAAAGCCTGGCTGCATTCTCTTCTTGCGAGAGTAAAACTCCGACAAAGTCGGCATCGATGAAACAATCTGAATGGTTTACTGTGGCAAGAACGCTCAGCCTGTCCAGTACTTTTATTCTGAGCTCATCACCCAGTAGACCGTTTGCATTCAGCCTACCCAATATTGTAAGGCTATTATCGTATCTTCT
Organism: Dickeya sp. Secpp 1600; assembly: GCF_003049805.1. Lineage (NCBI taxonomy): Bacteria > Pseudomonadati > Pseudomonadota > Gammaproteobacteria > Enterobacterales > Pectobacteriaceae > Dickeya > Dickeya sp. Secpp 1600. The sequence continues at coordinate 1,912,371 of NZ_CP023484.1, read as the reverse complement.
CGCAGAGTTTATTAAATCAAGCAAATTAGCCTTTGTTTTGTTGTTATTGAAATAAAGTCCCAAGAATTCAGGTGAACACCTGCTTGCCAAAAATGAGAGTATTGGCTTACTGATGGAGGCTCTGTTGCCACTAGGATCGATGATGTCCAGAACGCTGTTGAACATACTATGTGGCACAACCAGTTTTATCCCCTCAATCCCCATATCCCCACAACTGATTTCCTCGATTAATCTTTCCTTTGTGACTCCGGAAAGGTAGATATCGATGAGTTCTGGATTACCCGAAACATCAGTTGCGAAAGCATCGCGAATGGTTGGATGGCGGAATTTCCAGTAGTGTTCGTCTTGTGTTTTGCTAATTCTGATGAGTGAATCATCTAATGCTGACAATGCAGCTTTCACGTCGCCAAAATTTGATTGCATGGACGTGATGATATTGGTTGTCTGAGGGTTTTCTAACCGCAGTGGGATTGGTAGTTCCCCTCCATTAGCAAATACGAGGGCTAAGGCCGCTCTTTCAGCGGGTGCAAGCCCACCAATAATGTCTGCCATGATCCCCGTGGGATTTGAGAAAAAATCAACGACCCCAACTTCGTTAGGCACAAGCTTATTCGTGAACTGTGGATTGGCGAATCTCCGGGCAATTTCCGGAAGAAATTTGGGCACTGATACTACTGACGGTAGAAAATTCTTTATTGCCCTTCTAAATCCTTTAGTCTGTTTCCCAAGCTTCAGGTGGTTGTACAGGATCATGGCTTTTTCAGGATCGGAGAGTTTCTCAACTTCAATTGTGACTCGGCTGTCTTTAAACAACTCGAATTTATTTGTATTTAAGCGATTCTGGGCTGCACGGAAGATATAGCTGCGCGAAGTGAAAATCACTCGCGCTCCCTTATGTATAGCAGCTTTCAACTTAGGGAGCCTTTGATTCCACTCTTGGACTCGGTTAAAGTCACAATGATTAGATCCAAAAGCATCGTCAACCCAAAAAAATTGTCCTGGATCGTCTGGGTTCCATTGCCTATCCAAATCTTCCGGGGAACTTAAAATCAGCGTTTGCAACCCCCACTCATCAGCCGCTGAGAGCGCTAACAAATTAGCTATCATAGTCTTACCACTTGCAGGCTCACCTATAAGCATCACGAATCCGTGATCCCTGAGAGCGTGTGCACAACGTCGGTATGCCTCTGTGGGGACGAAGCATGCAAGATCTGGTGCAATCGAATCGAGAACACTTTTTGCTTGCCGGAATGCCTGATTTGTAATTATCTGGGAAAGGTCACCAAGACCATATATTCGGGGTACCATACGCCTAAGACTTGGGTGTAAGGATATGCTGTGGTTTATCCATTCGGCACCGTAAATCCTTGCGAACTTTGCACCAGCTTTCCGCATGTCCTCTTCCATCAAGGCGGCTGTTTCAGCGGAAACTGAACAATTAGTGAATAAAAGGTATACATCGGCCAGCCCTTTACTCACAAGCCGCTCAATCTTAGGAAGTTCATCACTAACAACTCCCTTTGAAAGCTTCATATCTTGTTTGCTGGTATGTTTACATTGAGTAGTAAAACTAATGCTGATGTCATCGCCGAAACCAGTTCCAGACCAAGTGCCATAGAAAGCCCCATCGCGGCCGCCATCAACGCCGTCAGAGAATACTTGAAATGTCTGCCCAAAGGTCTCTTTCAAGATACATGATACGAGATCCTCGAAAGCCTTCCATCCAAGTTTGTGGAGGTCGAACTGGATTGATTGCATTGTTTTTTTAGAATTTCGGATTTAATAGATACTTATTTTAAAGTGTATGTTGGGGATGTCTAGGGATTGATTACAAGAAGCGAGTAAGGTAAGTGTTTACCTAAACAAGAACTGCTGTTTGTAGTGGTTTACTGAATTTGGCCACCTGAACAGAGGTGATATGCTCATCTCAGAACAAAGCAGGTGTCCCAATGAAAAGAAGAAATTTCAGCGCAGAGTTTAAACGAGAATCCGCTCAACTGGTCGTTGACCAGAACTACACCGTGGCAGATGCAGCCAGCGCTATGGATGTCGGCCTTTCCACAATGACGCGATGGGTGAAGCAGTTGCGCGATGAGCGGCAGGGAAAAATACCTAAAACCTCTTCCATTACTCCGGAACAAATTGAAATACGTGAGCTGAAGAAAAAGCTACAACGTATTGAAATGGAGAATGAAATATTAAAAAAGGCTACCGCGCTCTTGATGTCAGACTCCCTGAACAGTTCTCGATAATCGGGAAACTCAGGGCGCGTTATCCTGTAGCCACTCTCTGCCATGTGTTCGGGGTTCATCGCAGCAGCTACAAATACTGGAAAAACCGCCCTGAAAAACCAGACGACAGACGGACTGTATTACGAAGCCAGGTGCTTGAGTTACATAGCATCAGCCACGGTTCGGCCGGGGCAAGGAGCATCGCCACCATGGCAACCCAGAGAGGCTATCAGATGGGGCGCTGGCTTGCTGGCAGACTAATGAAAGAACTGGGCTGGTCAGTTGCCAGCAACCCACTCACCGGTATAAACGTGGCGGTCATGAGCACATCGCTATCCCGAATTACCTTGAACGACAGTTCGCAGTGACAGAACCAAATCAGGTATGGTGCGGCCACGTAACGTATATCTGGACAGGCAAACGCTGGGCATACCTCGCCGTTGTTCTCGACCTGTTCGCGAGAAAGCCAGTGGGCTGGGTAATGTCGTTCTCACCAGACAGCAGACTCACCATGAAGGCGCTGGAAATGGCGTGGGAAACGCGCGGCAAGCCGGCCGGCGTGATGTTCCACAGCGATCAGGGTAGTCATTATACGAGCCGGCAGTACCAGCAGTTACTGTGGCGATACCGGATCAAGCAGAGTATGAGCAGGCGTGGAAACTGCTGGGATAATAGCCCAATGAAACGCTTCTTCCGGAGCCTGAAGAATGAGTGGGTGCCGGTGACAGGTTATATTACCTTTAGCGAAGCAACTCATGCGATCACAGACTATATCGTTGGGTATTACAGCTCGCTAAGATCGCATGAATATAACGGTGGGTTACCCCCAAACGAATCGGAAAACCGATACTGGAAAAACTCTAAAGCGGTGGCCAGTTTTTGTTGACCATTACACTGTTAAACCCGCGGCGATTCATTCGGGCCTGCACCTCACAGGCCAGACGTTTACGCTCAGTGTTAATACTGCTCAATTTCAAAAGAGACGCCCTGACGAGGGTTACCATTCATGGTGATAATGCTCAGCAATGCACGATCGCCTGAGAGGGCCGAGAATTTTTGTCTCAGGTGGCGCCTCAGCGGGTCGCTTGCCGTCGTTAACACTAACCCAAGCCCCTTCTCCTGCATCGTCAGCATCCTGAAAATGTCCGTCATAGCCACGCGGTTCATATCATCCAGGTGAGCGACAGGCTCATCAAGGAAGAAGGTGCCCCCCAAGGTCCTTGCTCTGGCAAGATACAGGGACAGTGCAAGATCCTGTCGCTGCCCCTGACTGAAATAATCCTGCGTAATAAGTTCATCATCCGCTTTGTCACCTGTCAGTGCCCGCCATCTCAGCTTGCCGTCCTTTGCCACTTTCAGTCCATCGTAAACTTCATTGGCATGCATTCGTGAAAACATCTCCGAAGCAGGTTCGATGAGATTCTTAAGACTGAGGCTGGTCAGACGTTCGATTTCGGATGCTAGCTCATCACGGGCCTGCTCACCTTCCCGCTTTCTGCGTGTGTGTTCACCTATCCTGCGCTCCAGCGTCTCAATGCTGGTGCGAAGCGATCCCGCGCGACTAATAGTTCTGTGCAGATCCACGGCCCTCTGAGCCAGTACATATAGCGTCTCTAAGTGATTCAGGCGGTTTTGCATGCCTGCATGCGCCTCTTCACACTGGAGCAGATTCGCTTTTGTCAGGTCTGCAGCACTGACTTTTCTCCACTGAGTTTGGATGAACTGAAGGTCCGCAAGAACGGCAACAAGCTGTTCTTCTGCGGCCGTTATTTGTTGCAGGCTTTTAGAGACGTCTTCCCCGGTCTGCTTCAGCCCCATTTCGGATACCTGCTGCGCCAGCCGCGCCGTCCGGAGGGCGATGTCAGTATCATCCTTTATCTCCGCCAGCGAAGACTGCACAGACTGGCACCGGTCGTAGACGGATAATTCGACCACTGCGTCTGTATCCGTCTTTAGAAATGCTTCCGCGGCAAGTAGCCTCTCCCTGAACGCCGCATAACGTGCAGACAGCTCCAAGTGAGCAATAAACTGAGATAACTGTTCAGGTGACGATGAGGTTATTCCTCTCTCCTCAAAAAAGACACCATTGCAATGCGCCCTAAATGCCTCACTGAGCTTGCTCTCCGCTACGGCAAGGGATGCTGAAAAGGCGTCTGCATCACGCAATAAGCCTTCCTTTTCCCTGAGCGTCTCTTCCATGCCCGCATAATCACTGCGCATTTGCTCAAGCTGCACATTCAGCGCCTGTGCTTCAGGGGAAAGCCTGTCGCGGGCCGTACGTAACGCAGTTAATAAACGTTCATTTTTAACCCAGTCATGCGTGCAGAGCGGGCAACAGTTCCCCTGTACCTGACTGACAAGCTGCAATCCCAGTGCGTGCAGTTCAGCGGTCTGATCATCCAGCTCCCTGACCGAGGATGTCATCCGCTTAAGTTCATCCGCTGCCTGTTGTGCTTTAACACGTAACGCAACCACTTCATCCCGCGACACGCGCCTGATACGAGACTGCCATTCCTCACGAGCCTCTCCTGAAACATACACGCTGCGTGCCACCTCAAGGTAGCGACTCAGTTCTTCGTGATAGCCCTGCAACGCGCCTGACGGGATACCCTTTTCAAAATAGTTTTCAAGCAGCTGCGTATCCGTGAAACGGAGATTTGCGCTGACGCCCGCCTGCTGCATTATCTGAGCATAATCCTGCGCCGGGGAGCCTTGCGCAGCCATCCATTTCAGCCGCGTTTCCAGTTCCCGAACCTGACCGTCGTCACGCCGTTTTTGCTCCCCGGCATGCTGATGCCTCTGGTTGGCATCCTGCCATGCGCTGCGATGCACAAGGATTCGGGTGCGTAACTGCTGCTCCTCTCCGGATGCATGCTCAAAGGCTTCCCACCGGGCTGACACATCAAGACAGACGGCTCCGTAACTTTCCGTCTCACGTCTGTATTTCGCAATATCCGTTTGCGCACGCTTAAGGAAAGTTTCATGATTTGAACTGTCCTGCCCAGAATCCAAGCTGACGGCAAGCTGCGAAATCAGCTCAGCCGCATCTGATGCAGGTTCATTTGCTTTTTCAGCCTCATTGACGGCGCGGAGCTCTTCCCGGAGACGGTCTAGCCGCTGTGTCAGTTGGCTGACACCGGGCAGATACTGGAGATAACTGTTGATGGACTGCTGTAGGGGTATGAGATGTCCGTACCCCAGAATGTTGGCAAAGACCTGTGAACGCTGTTCGGCTTGCGATTCATCCACCAGCAGGGATAAGGCATTAGAATAAAGCCACCGGCTATTGCGAAGCCAGGCCTGCTTTGTCAGAACCGCCTGGGGACGGTTCTTGCCCGCACCAATTTCCTCCGGAGAGAGCAGGCTAAGAAGAGACAGGGTGTTGCATTGAGTGATGACCTGTCCGTCGGACTTCTCCAGTCCCTTCAGCGTGCGCGTTAGCCGGTACTGCTGCCCGCTAATAATGCAGTCTGCGGCAACAAAGGTTTCTCCATCCCCCCACTTACAGGTCAGCGAACTTTCTGAAACGTCAGGTAATATGCCCGTCAGTAACCACTCCACCGCCTGACAAAGCGTGCTTTTTCCCGTACCATTTGCGGCATAAATAACGGTCAGTCCCGTGTTAAGCGGAATGGTCACCTCTCCGGGTATTCCCCTAAACCGGCTGATCGTCACGTTTAATATCTGAAGATTATACATCGCTGCTCTCCCACTTACTTCCATGGTTCAGGGCGATAGCACGCGGGGAATTTCCCGACTCAAATTCAGCCAGAAGCGCTTGCGTGCTGCCTGTGACCCTAAGGTCTACGGCAGAGATTCCCCGCTGCTCCAGCGGGGCAAGCCCCAGCATTGTGACGCGACCGGTGCGTTTCCACTCCCCATTTTCCATCCACACGAAATGCTTTCTGACCAAACGGGTATTCTGCTCAACTTCTGTAATCAGGCCGTCAGGGACACCGTGAACTGACGGCATCGCATATACTACGCTTGCATCGATGACCCTGCCCTTGCCTTCACGAGCCCGGGCCATCGCGTCCGCAATCTTCTCGCTGACGATCAATTCTCTTTCCATCTGGTCAGGCTTCGCGTTTAGAGGCCACAGCAGCATGCAGGCATATTCGGATTCCCAGTAAAGACTGCCTTCAGACATACCCGTAAGGTATTCCACCGGCAATGTTTTCCTGAAGAATCCGGCAAAGGCCGCTTTTGCTTCAAATTCAGCAATCAGACTATCCATTTTTTACCGTCCATATACTGCTTAGATAGCACTCAAGCTCAGCCGGATCGTCATTTCGCGTCCGGCTGAGCAGAGGATTAAGGGGGAAAAGCCAGGCTCTGCGCGTTGAACGTGGCGCAGCGAAGGAGTCAGCCTCCGCCGCGGGTTCAGCAATATTGGCGCGAGTCAGATCCTGTCGGATTGAACGACCATGTGAAGGCAGGTCCTCTTCCACATCAGCAAACACGCTCAGGTCGCAATGCTCCCCCCCATCCTGTATCCACCGGGTCAGTATGGCGTCAACCTGCGTGTCACTCATTTCATCAGGTAACCATCCCATCACGGACTCAGGTGTCCCTACACCGTTCCATAAAAGATGACCCGTCACGGCATGATTACCGTTCCAGCTGACGCTGGGGTGCATTGAAAGGTAGCTTAGCGCTCTGATCACTTTACGCATGCCCCGGCGCTGTTGAAGGAATGTGTTCACCTGCGGATAGACATAGGACCTGGGCCCGCTCAGTGCATAATGAACAAAATAGCCGGCATAGGGGGGGTTACATGTCACCAGCGCGTGCCGAAATGCATTCACCCCCTCCTGTACAAGGAATTGCGGGGGATCAGTGAAGGGATCCAGCAGCACCCGCTGAAGCTCAAGCTGTATACCATCGCCTACCTCGTAAAAACACCCATTGTGCCATTGCCACATGTAACAGGATGTCGCGGTAAATTCATCACCCGCCGAATTAAACCGAAGGCAAAACATCGCAGAGGTCACGCTCTTATCCCGGATTAACAGGGCCGGTATCGGCCCGTTATCGGCGTGCAAAAGATCATCACCTGCACTGGCTGGGTAAATGCCTGAGGCATAACGTATGCCGTCCGTAATCTCCACCTGTGACTGATGGCAGAAAATGACCCCTAGAAAACGCTTCTGACGTAGGCTCTCAAAACGGCGGATTTGTGCGTTAAAATGCTCCTGTGTCAGCGCACAGGATGATGAGACCAGAAGGACGTTGGGTCGCCGGTGACCGTCATCAGCAATGCTCAGCGAGAGACGGTCATCCAGTACCGTGCCGGAAGAACCGGCCGGAGTGTAATAATCGGTGTTCAGAACGGGCCAGAGATTCACATCATTAAACGCCAGGCGAAGCGCGCGCCCTGCATAACTCAGAGCGGCATTGCAGTCGCAGGTTTCCAGTAAAATAAACCGGTGAATATCGCCCACACCGGACTTTACCCAGCACCAGCCCGCCTGATACTGAGCCCTTCCCGGGTAAAGGCCCTCGCTGTCAGCAGAAAGCCAGCCGTCGTTTTTCCAGGCGTTTAGCACGGTACCGGGCACGATGCCGCAGCCTGCCTGTAAAATAACGGTGCCCTGACATTCACTGATAAGCGCATCAATGAAGCACTGGTCAGCAGGGTCAAAAGCATTCGCGGGGCAGACCAGCATGACCGGATAGTTTCCGGCTACCTCGGGCATTTTATCTTTTAGGAATTCGCCCAGCATACGCACAGAAAGTCTTTCGCCCGCCGGAAAAATAAATGCGTTCAGCCGGCCTGCGGATAACAGGTTTTCATTTCCGTAATGGGTATAAACGTTTTCTGCATGCATGGCGCGTACATCCGCCGCAATAGCGCCCTCTGGATAAACCTCCCGGAAAAAATCCAGAACGCTCTTTTGAGAAAAATACACTTCACGGCGAAAATAGATGCCCATGAGGTTGTCGGACGCACGCACAAGTGGCGAGAGCGATTCACGGGTGTAAAGCTCAATATTCAGTCGCTCAAACTGCGGATGCACCATGTCATATAATGCCTGTCCGGTTTTTTCCTTAAGCAGCGGGGATTTTCTGAGCAACGCATATTTGTCGCGGACGGCAACCAGTGCTTTGAGGTAATCCGTTTTTCGGCCGATAAGATCGGCCAGCGCAGTAGGGTTTCGCTGGAAATACTGCTGTGTTTCGCCGTTAACGTTATCAGAAACTACGAGAATATAGCGAAATGGGAGACCGTCAGGAGGAAGCAAATCACTTATCACCAGACTGCGCAGGCAGATTTTTATCCACTCATCGCGAACTTCTGGCATGGTAAACGCTTTCGAACTGTACCGTTTACATTGCACGATGCCCGCAATCACTCGGTCTTTCATCAGCTGAACGTCGATACCGTTATCGGATCCATCGTTTATCCGAAAGGCCGTGTCATACCAGTCCCAGGTCGCCTCAACCTTTTTCTCATCAAATAAATCCCGGACGATTAATTCGAATGCTCTGGGGTCAAGCGTGCCAAAAGGCAACTGTCCGCAGTCATGAGCATAAATATCCCGGGCGTTGTTGTGAGCCAGCGCTCTCTCTCGATCATCGTCTTCATCGCTGTAAATACGAATACTGGCGTCCATTCACCATCCCTCAGACAACGTAGTCACTATTTTTGTGTCATTTTAAGATACTTTACTCCCACTTAAGCCGGGCACAAAGCCTGAAATGCTAAGAATTTCATCGCCATCAGTAACGGGGATATTTACCGCACGCCATGTTTTAATGCCTGGCAGGGTTATCCCGAAGGGATGAGCTCCGGATTCAAAAATACACTTGCTGAGGCCTGCTGAATCAGAGGGGAATGTGCGTAAGCGTTATTTTCAGGAATTTCAGGCGCGTGGCTGGCAGGTCCTTGCGAGATTCGCAGTTGCCCAATGTTAAATCAATACGTTGGAGCGAATTCGGGTTAAAACCTGTGAGAGCCCGGGCGGCGCGACTGACCTTTCAGCTTCTACCTCCAGGCAAATAAGGCCGGCGAGAACGACTCACGAATCCAGCTCACAGGGGAATAAGTCATCAGAAATCGTTAATTTGTTATTCGTTATTGCACCCTCTTTTATCAGCAAAGACGTTCGTTTAAATTGAGAGCCTGAAACCGTATTTAGTCAGCACGCATTGAATCACCATTGTGATTACCAATCACTTATTAATCGCAAACAGCAATACTTAAGCAACAAATGATAGCCGGAGAGTGCGGGATGACGGATTAAAAACATCAAAACTATTAACTTCAGATAAAATTAATTTCTTTGATTTTCTAAATATAGAATAACACCACTTTTTTTATTAATGAGTCACAAAGAATATTTTTTATTTTCCTGCATAACCAGATTACCTCTAAGCAGGACATTATCCGTATAGTCTGGAACGATAATTATCCGCGTATACGCGTCAATAATCACCACTAACTGGTATATAAACTGCTGGCGATGCTGGAACGTCACGATTTGCCCGCCAGACTCATCTTTACAATCCCCAATCATGGGCTCAAACTGAATGACCCCCTGTTGCACTCCCTGGCAGGGGTCTAAACCGTTATGACCGACGACGGGAATAAAAGCCTGCCGTCATCCGCGAGCTTCCCTCTGCATGCTAAAATTCAATGACGCGTATGTTCTCTCACCATTCGCTTTGCCATCATCTGCTGTGGCTGCTTATGGCCCTTGTGCTGGGCGTGAGCATTCACAATATTATCCGCATCCTGCCCGTGGTCGCGTCAACGGATATACCTATCCTTCCCGTGCCCATTTCAGGCCATCACACAGTTAGGATTTCACCATGCCGAGACTCTCTCTTTAATGAAAAAAATGCCTGGTCTCCAATTTTTGTTGATGAAATGACGCACGAAGACCCGCGATTACCCGACGCACCGATCAGTGCCCTGCTTTTCAGCGTCAGAGGGATCCTCTATGAGGACAAGAACACAAAATGTCTGATTATCCTTGCATCCGGCGCCGCGCAGTTTATCGTTGCCGAAGGCGATGGACTTCTGGACAGCGAGGAGGCTGTCGCGCGTATTTTCTCTGACCGCGTGACCATTATAAACAGGGGGGTTACGGATTGACCTGCTCCCCGCTGTTAGACACATTTGAGTCATTTAAGATGGCTCAAAAAGTGGTTGGTCCGGTTTACCGGGATGCTTACAAAGAAACCGGAAATCTCAAAAAGTGCCTGGAACTAAAGCTGGGATACTTACAGGGTCAGTTTAGGGATCGGAAATGTTTGTACGTTAAGCACATTTTTTAACCAATCCAGATACGTAAGGGATTGATTTAGCGTCAGTGGCTATCGCTTTTAGGTTATCCGATTAAGACAAAATCCCCTCAAAACGCTGTATAGCGCGGGAGTACACTCTATTGCTACAGGTAAGCCTGTTCAAAAAACAGGTTTACCGTACAATAATTCTACATATCCAAACTGACCCCTAGTAATACCACCCCATTGGCGCTTAAACTCACTGCAAGCCCGGACAACACTCCCACAACTGAAAAGTCTATGGGTACGGTACAGATGAGTGTTAATTGTTGTTTTGAGGCTGACATCCCTGACGTTGTTTCTCTAATAAATTATGAATAGTCTTGGTAAAGCCACTTCTGAATGCCGGAGTATATAATTCTCTTGCTTCTGAATTAAGTAATTCAAGATTATGAAAATCAATTTCTCTTTTTAATTCAGTTCCATGATAAAAAGATATATGCGGGATCGCCGGGACATCGAGCCTTGGAGAATGAATGAGTAACGGGCCAAGGTTCCTGGATGCTTTTACCACATCATCAACATTCCCTCTCAAGAAGCGATTGACAGCTGAAACAATTACATCAGCAGCTTGTAATCCTGATGATTTCGATGAATTACCGAAAATACTATACTGTTTTAGAATCTTACCAAACTGAAAGGGAAAAGAAGCATCTGCAACAGAAGAATGGTTTACACCAAATACTTTCATGCGTCGTTCCACTTCATCTTCAGGCATTCCAATACCAGCATCACTCACGCCAAAGTTTCTCTTGAACACCTCCATTTCTTCTGGCAAGTGTGGAATACCACGTGGCTCTCTGTAATAATCCAATTCAACAGTTTCAGGCATAAACTTTGAATAAAGCCATTCAAAGCTCAGAGGTGCGTTGTTTTTCCTGTCAAAAACCCATTCAAAGCGGGATAATTCTCGCGGATTATGGCGCAGATAAAAGGTAATGGTTTTATCCAGCATATGTGAAATCAAATACGACTGAATAACAACCTGATTATATTCCTGAATGCTTAAAGAATTGATGAGATTTTTTGTTTCTTCAAAAGAATGGTTAACCTCGGAAAACTCATCAGGAGTAAGGCCACCCCTGATTTTTTCAATATATCTAAGTCTGCCATCAATCTGTTGTTTCATGTGGAGACTGGTTAACTCATCATCTAATGATGTACGATTGACGGTCATCGCATGAAACGTGCAATCCAGTTTCAGTAAAGCGGTGATAAAATCGGCAAAGCAATCATGAGAAGGGTCTGGCCTTTTGAGATGTTTAATCTCCTCAGAAGAAGGCACGTTCAGTTTCGACTTAAGCTCCATTAATGCAGCACTGACTTTTTTTTCATTCTTATGGGGTACAGTTAACGCTCCAACTGTACCCCATGCTTTATCAATGGTGGCTAGATCGTTACTTGAACTGAATATCCCTGACTCATCAATATATATTTTCATTATAAATCCCTTTTAAATAACGTTTTAAGACAGTCAAAAAAATATGATAGTTACAGTCATTCTTACTTACCAAGTGACTTTAGCATCTCATTCTTTTTGTTCAGCAGTTCTTGACAGAAAACTTCATACTTTTCATCATCTAAGAACTCATCTATTACCTGAATGATTCTCTCATTATTAGTTGAGTTTAAATGTTTCTTAATGACTGCCTGCTCGAAATCCCGCCACCACCTACCCTCATCAGACATCGCAGCCTGATCGGGCAAGCCATTAAACCGTTCTTTATTCTGATAAATTTTATCAATATCGAGCAGCGCAACAAAGTTAGGCTTTAAATGCAGAATATGTGAGTTCTTATAAAATTCAAAACGCTGGATTGCTCTTTTGGTGTGATCATCATTTTCAACTATAAAAATTGCTTGCTTCTTACTTTCAGTAAGTAACTCCATTAATCTCTCAGACTGGTACAGACCTCCTAACGCAATGGCCTTCAAATCCGCGACATTAATTTTTTCCTGCAAAGCTTTATTGCTAATGAAGCAGTCGATAAAAAGCTCATCTACCTTCCCCTCAACAAACAACGTTATTTCATCTGACGTAACGCTGTTCTTTCTTTCTTCATTGGCACTTTTCAGTATTTTTGCAACGCCAGGAATAGATGTGGCCCGTGGGAAAAGAGGAAGCCACCCTTTACTGTTGCTCCAGATGACTGGAAGCGTTGTATTTGGGGTGTTATGGTCAAACGCCAGTAAGCCACCCAGCTGAGAAAATCCCAGTGTGGATGTCGATACGACCCTGTTATATTTTTTTATGATTTCCAGTGAAGCATTACGCTCCGATACCGGCATATCTTTATAAAATACGCCGTCAAGATTAGCCACAGTATCTTTTGAACAATATTCCAGAGCCGTAACAACGGTGGCGCCTGTTTCTTCAATTACATGTTTTATTCCATCTTCATAACCTGCAACCGTCAGAACAAATAAATTACGGGATTTTGTTAATGAATACACCTCTTCAGCAACCCGCTTAACTTCATGAGCAATGGTTTTTCCTGATCCAATGACATCATCGACCAATACGATATTTTCAATCTTGGACAGGTCTAGTTTATCTTCATCATCATTTGACACGAAATCCTTTTCTGATAAACCTACCGTTGTCCTGTAATGATAAGCTATCAATGAGCCACTTTTTGCCGTGTTTCCTATTGCTGCAAAAAGGGTATTATATTTCTCCATCGGCGAACCTTTTTCCGATATTTTCCTTATTAATTTTGTGTGTGCAACTTCCAAAGCCGACCTGATGCTGTAGGAATCAAGAATATCAATATTGTTGAGAATTCTGACAGCTAGGGGATAATGTTCAGCATCGAACTGCATAACCCATTTGATTGCATGATCCAGTGAAACCTTGACGGGCCATGAATCTATTATTTTTTCGATTTGTCCGACTAAAACGTTTAAGTTATTAGGTAATGCGTTGATCATTATAATTCCTGTATTTTAATTGAATGTACCAGGCTACAAAGCTCATTATATATCAGGCCTGCTGCACAGAGTTAAGCACTCACTTCAGCGAACATGGATACCCTGCCCACCTTGACTTTTCGTCCGCCGCCGCCTCCCACTCTTTAAACAGCAGGTCGATTGTGCTCTGTACTATCGTGCTTACTATAACGTCGTCCTCTGCATCCCGGAAGTATTCGTCCCTTATTTCAATCTCGGCCTTGAGTCGGGCTATTTCATCGGCCAGCTCGTCGTCAGTCATCCCTGCATATTTTGCCATCTGCGCTCCTTTTCCTTTCGTATGTATCGTCACACACCATTAATTCTTCAGCGCGTGGCGATCTGCGCCCGCGCGTCCTCCGGAGTCATCGAGAACCGCACGCCGTGCTGCACCAAGTGCATAGCAAACGAATCCCTGAACGTTCTCGTGCACAATGAGGTAACGATCACCACCTATGGTAGAGCGCTCAAATTAGTTTTGCGAACCCCGCAACTATTGGTGGTCATTTTGGTGGTCTTGACAGAAAGGGAATTCAGGTTTAGCTTGCTTATTAGCCAGTTAATGGCAAAGGCGATCCCAGTCAGAGGAGCCAAATTTAGAAAAGCAGATGTCGAAAGGCATCTGCTTTTTGCTTTTCAGACACTCACTACCCTCCCCTTCTCATCTATACCCGCCCAGTAAAGCACCCTGTAGTCATTACTCTTGTTGATATCTCTGTTTACAACGCGCTTATACCAACAGTAAAGAGGAATGCGCGCTGCCTATTATTGATACTAAATAAAACATTGAGCAGGAATACCGCTCACAGATAGCCTTGTTATAACAGCGCTATCTGCTGAATATTAAGATGATGCGATAGCTCGCGCACAATGACCAGATAGCTGATAAAGCCCGTGTCATCCGGGAATTCGCCGTCGTGAAAGGGGCTGCCGGAAATGACATCCGCCACCCGGTTGAACACGTTCTCGATTTGTTGCTGAGTCAGCATGTCGTGGCTGCCGGCGCTGCGGGCTATCTCTTTAAGATAACTGTCGGCAGAAGCAATATGTTGCGCCACCTCACGTAGCGCCGGTGTCGCCTGCAGTTGGTCTTCAATGGTGGCGATCGCCATTTCCACTTCATAAGGCGACGGGATTTTGCGGCGGAAAAACTGGCGGGCAATGGCGCGGTATCCTATCGACAAGGCGATATCGGGGGTAGTAAACCGCACATGCTCTTCGTCGATAGTGAACGAATCATTCATCATCGTGATTCCTGAAACAGGCATTGGATGACCAAAACAATAACGCTGATTAATCGGAAAAGGAAACCATCCCCGCTGGTTTTTGCGGCTTATCCGGCTCTCCGGGGTGAGAGTCGCCTCCCCCACTATCCGCCTTGCGCCGTAATCCGTCTATGTCACGCTTGGGCGGCGCCCCGAAAAGGCGCGTGTACTCACGGCTGAATTGCGACGGGCTCTCATAGCCGACGTCGAAGGCCGCGCTGGCCGCATCCAAATCCTCGTTCAGCATCAGGCGCCGGGCTTCATTCAACCGCAGCCATTTTTGATACTGCAAGGGGCTCATGGCAGTCAGTTGCCGAAAGTAATGATGCAGGCTGGATGTGCTCATCTGCACATAGGCCGCAAGCTCATCAATCCGGAGCGTTGCGGTGTAATTGAGTTTCAGCCAGTCGATAGCCCGAGACACCCGGTGCCCCTGGCTTCCTACCGACGCGATTTGCCACAGCCGCGCGGCCTGATCGCTCATCAGCAGGCGATAGTGGATTTCCCGTTCGATAAGTGGCGCGAGCACCGGGATCGAGCCGGGCTCATCAAGCAAATCCAGCATCCGCCTGAAGGATTCAATCAATACCGGCGTGACCGTACCGATACCAATGCCTCTGTCATTTGCCCGCTGCGTGGGCAACGGCACGCCGCCCTGTGCGATCAGCTCCGCCATGATGCGAAGATCGAACTTCATGGACAACCCCAGACAGGGCTTGTCCGGGCTGGCGACGTTCACTTGCGAATTAGCCGGAAGATCCAGCGATGTGATCAGGAAATGCCGGGTGTTATAAGAGTAGGCTTCGCCGCCCACCAGCATTTGTTTTTCGCCCTGAACCACGAGGACAATGCTGGGCTCGACCAGACAGGTGGTCGGCGGCATCGGAGCTTCACGTCGAAAGAGCGTCAGGCTCGGAATCGGAGTGGTACAGTCCGTCTGAGCGACGGTCCATCGCCCGATAACCTGCGCCATCGCCTCACTCGCCACGCCGACCGCGTCGACGTCGTGTCGTCTTATCTGTTGTTCCTGATTCGGCATACCACGTCTCCAGTCAGTGCCTTTTGGCAGCATATCCTCACCACACGATAGAGCCAATCGACAATCCCGGCAGTTGGAGGATCAGGCAATAAATGCGGAGTATCTGTCTATCGATGGGCTGACAAGATCACGAAAAATGCATCCTGCAAGAACGTTAAGCGGTCAGCGTAATCCCGGTCCTCCCTCAGCACGTGTTTTCGCTCCGTTCCGATATATGTCGATTCAGTCCGCTCATCCCTCAGCCTGTGTCCGGCGACAAAATGAGCAACCAGACAGATTCAAAGGATGTAAATATGGAAAACTTCACTTTCTTTAACCCGACCCAAATCGAATTCGGCGTCGGCAAGGAACAACAGATCGGTCAGCATCTGGCCGATCATGGCATTAAAAAAGTGCTGCTCTGCTACGGCAGTGAGCGCATCAAACGCAACGGTCTTTTCAACACCGTCAGCCAGAGTCTCTCCGGGCAAGGCATCGAACTGATCGAATGCGGCGGTATAGTCAGTAACCCGGTTATCTCGAAGGTGCGGGAAGGGATTGACCAGGCAAAAGCGCATCAGGTCGACGCCATTCTGAGCGTCGGCGGCGGATCGGTGCTCGACAGCGTCAAGGCGATCGCGGCCGGCGTCCGCTACGACGGCGATGTCTGGGACTTGTTTACCGGCAAAGCCCCCGTCGAGTCGGCGCTGCCGCTGTTCGCCATTCTGACGCTGGCCGCGACCGGCAGCGAAATGAACCCGGGCGCGGTGGTCACCAATGACGAAACCAAAGAGAAGTTCTTTATCTCGTCGTCCGCGCTGTTCCCCAAAGTATCCATCGTCAACCCGGCGCTGATGCAGGACGTACCTCGTGACTATCTGGTGTATTCCGCTTCGGATGTCATCGCTCATTTGATCGAGGTTTATTTCACCGCGACGGAGCATCCCAAGCTGCAATCACGGCTGGTTGAATCCCTGATCAACACGGTCATCGAGACAACCGAGGCGTTGCTTGCTGATGCGACAGACTATAGCGCTCGTGCACAGTTCGCGTGGGCCGCGACCTTGGCGCTGAATGGCCTGACCTTTTCCGGCGCAGCGGGCTTTAGCTATCCCAACCACGCCATCGAACACTCGCTTTCCGCGCTGTTCAACGTACCGCATGGCGCCGGCCTGTCGGTGGTGGTCCCGGCCTGGATGAAATGGTACATCGACCGCAACCCGGCGCAGTTCGAACGATTTGCCCGCAACGTATTTGGCGTCGATACCGGCGAGCAAGGCATCGCCGCACTGGAAGACTGGTTCAACACCATCGGTACTCCTACGCGTCTGCCACAGCTGGGTATCCGGGAAACCGCTTTGCCGGGCATCGTTGAAAACGTACAGAGCAACGTCCGTGTCTTTGGTATTGCCGACACCTATTCCCCGGACGTGGTGACCGCCATTCTGAAGAATGCGTTGTAGCCGTTTAGTTGTGACATCCCCCTGATAAGGTCAGTGTCCCTTATCAGGCGGTATCCCGTAATCATTCGAGAGATAATCCGCATGAACAGCCTGCTTTCCCGCAATACGTTCATTCAAAACGCTATCGCTATTTGCGTAGCGACAGTATTGACCAGCGTCCAGCCGGTGCTGGCGCAGTCCCCTTCCGCGTCAGCCAATGGCGATGCCCTGCAACTGACTCAGGAATGGGATAAAACGTTTCCGAAAAGCGATAAAGTCGACCAGCGGAAAGTCACTTTCAAAAACCGCTACGGCATTACCCTGGCCGCCGATCTGTATTTGCCAAAAAACCGTGGCAACCAGCGACTGGCAGCGCTTGCGATCAGCGGTCCCTTTGGCGCGGTAAAAGAGCAGTCTTCCGGTCTGTATGCGCAAACCATGGCCGAGCGCGGCTATGTTACGCTGGCCTTCGACCCGTCTTATACCGGCGAAAGCGGCGGAGAGCCTCGCAATGTGGCTTCACCGGATATCAATACCGAAGATTTCAGCGCCGCGGTCGACTTTCTCGGTTTGCAGCCCTTTGTTGATCGCAACCGTATCGGCATTATCGGTATATGCGGTTTCGGCGGCATGGGGCTAAACGCCGCCGCGGTGGACAAACGCATCAAAGCCGTTGTCACCACCAGCATGTATGACATGTCCCGCACCATGGCGAAAGGCCTGAACGATAGCCTGACCAACGCGCAGCGCACCGAAATGCTGGAGCAAATGAGCCAGCAACGCTGGGTTGACGCCCAGAAAGGCACGCCCGCCGCCGGTCCCCGCATTTTGCCGGAGAAACTGGACAGCAACCCCAATCCGATCATCAAGGAGTTTTTCGAGTATTACCGCACACCGCGCGGCTATCACAAGAACTCGCCGAACTCCAATGGCGCCTGGACTGCCACCACGCCGCTATCGTTCATGAATATGCCGCTGCTGACCTATGTCAACGAAATATCGCCGCGCCCGATCCTGCTCATCGCCGGCGAGAATGCGCATTCGCGTTATTTCAGTGAAGATATCTATCAGGCGGCAGCGCAACCGAAGGAACTCATGATTATCAAGGATGCCAACCACGTCGATCTCTACGATCGTCTGGATAAAATTCCGTTTGATAAGATTTCCGATTTCTTCAGCAACAACCTGAAATAAGCAATACGACGGCCATCGGGAGCGAGATGATATTCGTTGCCAGATGGCCTGTCGGCATTTTATATCCGCCATCGTTTATAACCGCACTGGTTTTACTCGTCCAGCGCGGACTGATCGTCGTATTTATCGCGCACAACCACTCCCCCCGCGCAGAAAGCGCATGAAACTACAACCATTTACACCCAAAACAATTTACTTCGTGGTGTTATTGAGGTGTTAAATGTAGTCTGTTAACATAGCGCTGATTTTAAATGAAAATGGTTATCATTATCATTGTTGGGAGAGTGTTATGTTTACGGCCTTTCAGATGCGCAAGACGTGGTTATCCTTCCCGTTTCCCTTTTCTGCTGCTGCGCTATCAGCGGCTCTGCTGGCGCTGCTGTTCGGTTTTTCGCTACCGGCGACGGCAAAACTCAAGGTGGTCACCACATTTACCATCATTCAGGACATCGCCCAACATGTTGCCGGCGATGCCGCTACCGTCGAATCGATCACCAAACCGGGCGCGGAAATCCACGACTACCAGCCCACGCCGCGGGATATCGCCAAAACGCAGTCGGCAAACCTGATTCTGTGGAATGGCCTGAACCTGGAGCGCTGGTTCGGTCGGTTCTTTGAAAACATTCAGGGCGTGCCGTCCGTGGTCGTCAGCGAAGGCGTCGCCCCTATCGCGATCAGCGAAGGCCCCTACAACGGCAACCCGAATCCCCACGCCTGGATGTCGCCGAACAATGCATTGATTTACATTGAAAATATCCGGGCGGCGCTGGTGAAATACGATCCGGATAATACGGAAACCTATAACCGCAACGCCAAAAACTACGCCGCGCAAATCATGGCGCTGGATCAACCGCTGCGGGCTCGGCTGAACAATATTCCGGCCGAACACCGCTGGCTGGTGACCAGCGAAGGCGCGTTCAGCTATCTGGCGCGCGACTACGGCCTGAAAGAACTGTATCTGTGGCCGATCAACGCCGACGAACAGGGCACGCCGCAACAGGTTCGCCATGTTATTGATGAAGTGCGCCAGCACCAGATCCCGGTCGTATTCAGTGAAAGCACGGTATCGGACAAACCGGCGCGTCAGATCAGCAAAGAAACCGGTGCGCGCTATGGCGGCGTGCTCTATGTGGATTCACTGTCGACCAAAGACGGCCCGGTGCCCGACTACATTTCGCTGTTGAAAACCACCGTAGACACCATTGCAAAAGGTTTTAACCAATGACCCGGCACGCAGAAGACGCACAGCTGACCGTGCAGGACATCACGGTCACCTACAACAATGGCCATACCGCCATCCATAACGCCAGTTTTCAGCTCCACGGCGGCACCATCTGCGCGCTGGTGGGGGTAAACGGTAGCGGAAAGTCAACGCTGTTCAAAAGCATTATGGGCATCGTCCGCCCCACCACCGGCAGCGTGTCGCTCAACGGTTTGCCCGTCAGGCAGGCGCTTAAAAGCAATCTCATCGCCTATGTGCCCCAGACCGAGGAGGTGGACTGGAACTTCCCGGTGCTGGTTGAAGATGTGGTGATGATGGGGCGCTACGGCAAGATGTCGATGTTTCGCATTCCGTCAGCGGAAGACAAAAAGCAGGTGGCGCTGGCGCTGGAACGCGTCGGCATGGCGGAACTGCATCAGCGCCAGATTGGCGAGCTGTCCGGCGGGCAAAAGAAGCGGGTGTTTCTGGCGCGCGCGCTGGCGCAGCAGGCGCAAATCATCCTGCTGGACGAACCGTTCACCGGCGTTGATGTGCAGACGGAAAACGCGATTATCAAATTGCTGAAAACGCTGCGCGAAGAGGGCCACCTGATTCTGGTGTCCACCCATAACCTCGGCAGCGTGCCCGAGTTTTGCGATCAGGTGGTGCTAATCAACCGCACCGTGCTGGCGGTCGGCCCGACGGAGAGCACCTTCACGCACCCCAATCTGGAAAAAACCTTCGGCGGCGTGCTGCGTTACCTGCGCCTGTCGGGGCAACAGCTGCATCAGGACGCCGATGCCCGCGAGCTGACGGTGCTGACGGACGATGAACGCCCCGCGGTCTTTTACGGCAAGGGCAGCCTGACGCCGCCCCATCGCGCATCCGCGGATGATGAGGATAAACGCCATGATTGATGCGTTGCTGGCGCCCTTCCAGTATGAATACATGGTCAAAGCCATCCTGATAAGCAGCCTCGTCGGCGGCACCTGCGCCTTTTTGTCCGCCTACCTGATGCTAAAAGGCTGGTCGCTGATGGGCGACGCGCTGTCGCATTCGGTGGTGCCGGGCGTGGCCGGCGCTTATGCGCTGGGGCTGCCCTACGCCGCCGGCGCGTTTTTCGCCGGTATTCTGGCGGCGCTCGCTATGACCTTCATCCGGCATCTGACCCGTATCCGGGAAGATGCGGTGATCGGGTTTATCTTCTCCACGTTTTTTGCCGCCGGGCTGTTGATCATTTCGCTGAACCCGACCGCGGTGAACGTGCAGTCGATCATCTTCGGCAATATTCTGGGCATTGCCGATGAAGACATTTTGCAGGTGGCGCTGATTATCGGTATTTCACTCATCGTGCTGTGTTTTATCTGGAAAGATCTGTTCGTCACCTTTTTTGACGAAATCCACGCCAGAACCATCGGCCTGTCGCCGCTGCGGCTGAAAATCATCTTTTTCACCCTGTTGAGCGCCTGCACCGTCGCCGCACTGCAAACGGTGGGCGCCATTTTGGTGATCGCGATGGTGATTACGCCCGGCGCCACCGCCTGGCTGCTGACCGACCGCTTCCCGCGGCTGGTGCAGATCGCCATTGCGCTCGGTACCGTCACCAGCGGCGTGGGCGCCTGGCTGAGTTTCTTTCTGAACGGCGCCACCGGCGGCATCATCGTTTCACTGCAAACGCTGATGTTCCTGCTGGCGTTTGTCTTCGCGCCCCGCCACGGGTTGCTGGCCGCCCGTCGTCAACGCCGTCTGGCGATGAGGAAATAATATGGAATGGTTGACCTTGTTAGCCGAACCCTTTGCCTTTCCGTTCATGGTCAAAGCCATGCTGGCGGCGGGCGTGGTCGGCATGGTGTGCGCGGTGCTCTCCTGCTTTATGGTGCTCAAAGGCTGGTCGCTGATGGGGGACGCCGTTTCCCACGCCGTGCTGCCCGGCGTGGTGCTGGCCTGGCTGGCGGGCATTCCGTTGGCGATCGGCGCGTTCGCCTCCGGTTTGTTTTGCGCGCTGGCTACCGGCTATGTGAAGGAGCGTTGCCGCATCAAAGAAGACACGGTGATGGGGATTTTGTTTTCCGGCATGTTCGCCCTCGGTCTGGTGCTGTTTTCACGCGTCAATACCGAGCAGCACCTGAGCCATATCCTGTTCGGCAACGTGCTGGGGATCACCCGCTACGAACTGCAGCAAACGCTGACCATCAGCCTGTTGGTGCTGGCGGTAATCCTGATTAAATGGCGCGACCTGGTGCTGTACTGCTTTGACGCCACGCAGGCGCAGGTCTGCGGCCTGCCGGTAAAACTGCTGCACTATGGCCTGTTGACCCTGCTGTCGCTGACCATCGTCGCCGCGCTGCAGGCCGTCGGCGTGATTCTGGTGATCGCCATGTTGATCACCCCCGGCATTACCGGGTTTGTGCTGTGCAAACGGTTCAGCGCCATGATGCTGGTGGCGGTAACCAGCGCCACCTTCTCGTCGGTTTTCGGCACCTGGCTCAGCTATTTCCTTGATGGCGCGACCGGGCCGTGCATCGTGCTGATTCAGTCGCTGATTTTTATCATCGCGCAGTGCACCGCGAAAATGCGAAAACCGCAACACTGACCGAGATAGGCCCGCGTTGAGCGGGCCTTCTGCGTCATGGCGGGCAATATCAGGTCGCTGCGGCTACATAACCATCTGACTCCCCTTTTACCACGCATTGCAGGTACAATTCCCTACCCGTTACCCCATTTACATCCGCGCGCTATCACGCAATGAGTCCGATATGTTAAAAGACGGCGACATCACGTTCCGCAAGCTTGAGATTTTCAAGACGTTCATGGAGAGCGGCACCATCACCCGCACCGCCGAACTCCTCGGGCTCAGCGGCGTCAGCGTGCATCGAGCGCTGCATACGCTAGAAGAAGGGGTGCGCTGCCCGCTGTTTATCCACAAAGGGCGCAATCTGGTGGCGCTGCCGGCGGCGCATACGCTGCTGGAGTACAGTCAGGAAGCGATGTTGCTGATGGAACGGGGGCTGGAGGAAACCCGCAAGACCGCGGGGGTTGGTCAGGGGCGCTTGCGCATCGGGACGCTGTATTCGCTGACGCTGGAAACGGTGCCGCGCCTGATTATGGGCGTCAAGCTACGCCGTCCGGATCTGGAGCTGGATTTAACCATGGGGTCGAATCAGCGCCTGCTCGCCATGCTGGATGATCAACAGTTGGACGCGATTCTTATCTCGCTCTCCGACAGCAACATCGACCGTAACCAGCTGGAATTCCTGCCGCTGTTTGAGGATGACATCTGTCTGGCGGCGCCGGCCGCTGCGAAGCTGGATACTCGTCAGCCGGCCGACCTGCGTGATTTCCATCACCAGCGGTTCGTTTCGCTGTCCGAAGGGTTCGCCACCTATGCCGGTTTTCAGGAAGCGTTTCATATCGCCGGGTTCGAGCCGGAGATCGTCACGCGGGTGGACGACATTTTCTCCATGCTGAGTCTGGTGCAGGCTGGCGTCGGCTTTACCCTCATCCCCGAGCGGATGAAAAAAGTGTACGAGAACGATGTACAGTTGCTGAAACTGGCGCCGCCCTACCAAATGCGCCAGCTCATCGCCATCGTGTTCGCCCGCAACCGCGAGCATGACCCGAATTTGCTGGCGCTGGTGGCGGAAGGCCGCATGTACGCCCGCGGCCTGAACGCTACCCCTGCGCCCTAAGCTGGCCGGCGCGGTGGACCACCACATCGATGCCGCTGCGCTCCAGAGCAAACGCCTCGCCACGGCTAAACGCCTGCTTCGCCAGACAGGTCAACACGCCGCCCGGCGGCATCTCAATCGCCAGCCGCACATCGCGCTCTTCAGCCGCAATCATCGCCTCATGCCAGCGCACGGTACGCGCCATGTTCAGCGCCAGGTCGTCCGCGATGCGTTCCGGCTGCCAGATTGCCCGGGCGGAACTGCCGCTCAGGTAGCCGCATTGCGGCGGCGACAGTTGCAGCGAAGCAAACGCCGCCGCCAGCTGTCTGGCGGGCGCATCCAGCAACGCACAATGCGACGGTACGCTGACCCGCAGACGTTGCGCCCGGCTGGCGCCGCGTTGCAGCGCCCGTTCCGCCACCTGCGCCATGTTCTCGTCGCTGCCCGCAATCACGATTTGCCGCTCGGCGTTCAGGTTGGCGAGATACGCGCCGCTGTCAACCAGCAACGCCTCCACCTCCGACTGGCTCAACCCCATGATGGCGGTGAGCCCATACCCTTGCGGATAGGCTTGCTCCATCAGGTCGCCGCGCAGCGCCACCAGCCGTAACGCATCGTCAAAACGCAGCACACCGGCGATCACCGCCGCCGGAAACGCGCCAATCGACAGGCCGCTGACCATATCCGGCATCACGCCGCGCGCCATCAGCGCTCTGGCCCAGCCAACGCCCGTGATCAGCAGGCACAGTTGTACCGCGCGGGTATGGCGCAGCGCCTGCGAGCTATCCAACTGGCGAACCTCGTCGCCCAGCACCGCCGCCGCTTCATCCATCACCCCGGTGTCGGCCGGCAGCGACTGCAACATACCGGCATGCTGCGCCCCCTGTCCGGGGAAGGTAAACAGAGTCTTCATCTCACCACTCCATTGCCCACGGGTCGCTGACCCGCCGCGGCCCGCGCTCGGTTTTCAACAGCGCCTGCCCGTCTCTCAACCACTCAGCCAGCGCGAAACCGCCGTTGGGCGTTTCCACTTGCGTGTCGGCTCGACACAGCCCCGACGACAATTGCCGTTGCCAGTCCCGCAGGGCTTCCAGGTCCGGCGCCCGAGGCGCGCGAATCAGCAGGTCCAGGTCGCTGTCGGCATGCAGCACCGGCACCTGCGTCGCCAGCGCGTATCCCGTACTGCCGGTTACCCCCCACTGCCACGGCCAGTGCTGCTGCGCCAGTTGAATCGCGACCTGCACCGGCGGTTGCGACACAAACGGCGATGCCAGCAGTGCGGGCAGCTCACCCAGCATTTCCGGGGTCGCCGCGCGTACAATATGCGCCGCCGCCACCCATCCGGCGGCGCGCTGGTCCCGGCGCATGCCGCGCACCCCGACCGGAATACGCCCGACCGGGTCAACGTCACGCCGCACCACCACCGGCAAAGCCGGTCGCCATTGGCTGTCCACCCAGGGCGCGTCGATACCTTCCAGCGCCTCGCGGGACGCCAGCCATAACAGATCGTGCGGACGTGTCGTTACCATGCTTTAGATTCCTGATGTCAACGTAATAAATAGCGGCAGCGACAGGATACAGAGTACCGAGCTTAACAGCAGCACCGCTTCCGCATCCGGCGACTGCACGCCAAACCGGTTACCGAAAACCACGCCGAAAAAGCCGGCGGACAGAGCAATCATCAGAATCGCGGTGATCGCCACCGCGCCGTGCAGCCCCAACATCAGCACCACCGCCCACGCCAGCGCCGGTTGTACTAACAGCTTGGCCAGCACCGCGGTGGTGACCACGCGGTTAAGCTTCAACTGGCGCGCCGAAAGAATAACGCCGGTCAGGAACAATGCGGTCGCCGTGGCGGATAGCCCCAGTGGCTTGATCGCCGCCAGCAGCAGTTCCGGCATGCGAATACCAATGGCGGACAGCACCACGCCCAGCAACGGCCCCAGCACAATCGGCTTTTTCACCGACCGCCACATCAGCACCGGCAGCATCGCCAGCGTAGAGGTCTGGCTGCCGCCTGACGCCCGCGCTTTTTCGCGTTCCAGGATCAGCAAACAGAACGGCGTCATCAGCACCGAACCACAGGCGATGGACACCGCCACCGACAGTGAGGTAGACGAACCGTCGCCCAGCACGCTGCCAAGAATCGGCAGGCCGAGCGCCGCATAGTTGGGCAGCGCCACGGTGAGCGTCAGCACCGCTGCGTCCTGCGGCGTTTTATGAAACAGTTTTACGGCCAGAAAATAAATGGCCGCATAGGTTACCCACATCGCCAGCGTCAGCACCACGATCAGCGGAGCCTGCTGGACAATGCCGGACCAGGGCGTTTGCACCGTGGCGCTGAACAACGCCGCCGGCAGCGCAAAATCCATGACGAAAATATTGAGCAGGGCAACGTTCTTGTTATCCACCATTTTGGCTTTGCCAGCCCAGAACCCCAGCAACATGATGATAAAAATCGGCGCGAGGGCATGAACAATTACATAAGTCATATCGTATTCACCTGTAATAAAAGAGCATGAGTTCCAGCGCGATGGTTAGGCGGCACCCGCTATTATTCGTGTGGCGGAGCACCGCATAGTTTTTTCAGACAAAGGGCGTCCGTGGGCATCCAATGACGCCCATTACCCTTTTCTGGCAGGTCTCTTTACTGGCTTACCGATATCAGGCGGCCGATCCTTGTTAACCAGGATGCTGACCGCCTGTGTGGGGCTGATTACCTGTGCGAGGCTTCTCCCCGAGTGACGTTCCCTGGTGACGCTTACACCGGCGCGTGGTTTACCCGCGGACGCGGCTTACCACTGCGCCCGCATCCGTTCGCGGACCAGCGACGAACTGCGCCGGTTGTCCGCTCCCAGCCGCGTTTTCAGTGAACGGTCACGACGGGCGTCGGCAATCGCCTGCTGCAACGCGGCGATCACCTGCGCCGACTCGTCGGCGGACGGCGCATCCGGATTGCTGATATCCAGCAACGTCGACAGCAACCCCAGCGTGGCGTAATTGCGGATGTCATACGCCATCGGCGGGATAGTGGCCGCCAGTTTCTCCAGTTCCTCGACGCTTCTGAGCGTGATGCGCGCGGCGGAGGCCTTGCCCATCGCGTGAATCTGCACCGCGGGGTCATTAAAGGCGATCAGCCGATTGGCCTGATAACCGTGGGCCAGAAACGCGCCGGACATCGCTTTGCCGACGATCAGCCCGATGACCGGATGCCCGGCGAGGCGAGCCTGCGCATACGCGCCCGCCGCTGCCGCCAGCGCCTGATGGATGCCGAACGCTTCCTCCCGGCGGCCATACGCCTGACTCGGCACGTCGATCACCGCCACAATCGGCCGTTTGTTATCGCTGTGCCGGTCCGCGGCGATAGTCTCATGCACCACTTTCGCCAGCGTCCAGCCTTCAAGCAGCCCCACCTCGCCCTGCGCGGCGCGCGGGTAGTGGTTATCCGCGTCAGGAACAACGGCGATAAAACGGACCGGTTCGCCGGCGATGTCGCCGTCAGCCGCCTGCACCGACGGGCATAGCCCGACCAGTCGCGGTTTACCGTGCGCCAGCGTTTCCAGCCATAACGCGCCGCGATGTGCTACGTGACTCATGGGTTTACCTCCCCGAAAAGCTGTTGGATCTGTTGCGTGTCGGCCTGCACCCGCGTATCGGCGTCGGTCAGTCGCGCCAGATACCACGCATAGTTATCCGACCGGTGTTGCGCCGGAACGCCGCTGGCGAGCGCGTTATCCACCGCCTGTTTGACGGCGTTAACGCCATCGGCCACCAGACTGTCGGCCAGGCCACTGCGGCGACGGATTTCCCCGCCGGTCATGCTCCAGATAAAAGGACGGTCGCGTGCGTCGTACTCGGCAATCCCCGCTTCCTGTTCAATTACCTGCGGGCCGTTGAGCCCAAGACGCGCCTCGCGGGTGACGATCAGGTGGCTGCACAGCGCGGCGGCGATCGACATGCCGCCAAAGCACCCCACCGTACCGGCGATGATGCCGATCACCGGCGTGTAACGGCGCAGGTCGACGATGGCGGCGTGGATATCGGCGATCGCCGCCAGCCCCAGATTGGCCTCCTGCAACCGGACGCCGCCGGTTTCCAGACACAAGATCGCCTGCGTCGGAATGCCCTTGCGCTGATCGTCCGCCGCCAGCTCCAGCGCGGCGGCCATTTTGGCGCCGGAGACTTCGCCCATGCTGCCGCCCTGAAACGCACCCTCAATAGCGATCACTACCGTCGGTTTGCCCTGCAGCGTGCCTTTCGCTACCACCATACCGTCGTCGGACTGCACCACGATGCCCTGCGGCCCCAGCCACGGCGAGACGATGCCGTCAAACGGGTCGAGCAATTCGCGGTAGCTGCCCTCATCCAGCAGCGCGCGGGCGCGCTCCCGCGCTTTGAGTTCGATAAAACTGCGGTCGTCACGCATGATTCACCCCTTCAAAAACCTGTTCGATACGGATGCGCGCCACACCGGGCGTGGCGCCGAAATCATGAATCTTCATGGCGCCGGCAGGCAGGCCGCCGAGCGAACTTAACCGGTCGAACAGCGCCTGCCAGCGCGCCCGACTGTTATCCACCGACGTGGTGATGTCGATGGAGAGCGTCTGTCCGGCGTTCGCCGTCAACAGCACTTCCATATCACCGGACCCCACCACGCCCGCCAGCGCGTTGCCGCTGGCCGTGCGGGTAGCCGGGAATGACAATGTAATGTGTTCCATAACACCCTCTTAATCGTATAAAGATGGCTGTGCGATACCATCAAGCAATAGCGTGGCGGCCAGCAGATCGGCCGCGCCGCCCGGCGACGCGTTCAGCGCCAGCATATGCGCATCCAGTTGCGCCAGCGCCTGCCGCCCGGCGGGACGAGATATGCCGCCGGCCGCCAATACCGCCCGCGCGCCGCGCTGCATCGTTTCCAGCCCGTCCAGCCCGGCGCGTGACAACACGCAGGTATCGCTCAGCGAGGTCATAATGCTCATCAGCGCATCCAGACGCGCCGCGTCTTCACCGGCGCCTTGCCGGCGGCTATGCAGCAACTGCGGCAGCGCCAGTCGGGTAATGTGCGGGAACCCCTGCTGCGCCTCTTCGCGCGCGCCAGGGACCTGATAACGCTGCGTCGCCCGTCGCCCTTTGCTAAAGACCGTCGGCGCGGCGCTATCCGGCAGGCGGGCAAGACGCGCCGCGGTGTCCGCGATAGCCTGCGAGTCGCCGCCGCCGCCGAGCATCGCCGCCGCGCTGACCAGCAGCCCCAGCGCCCAGATCGCGCCGCGGTGCGTGTTGACGCCGCCGGTCGCCAGCATCATGCGCTGTTCGCCTTCGCGCCCTACCCGACCGACCAACTGGCGCAACGCGGCATCCACCGGGCGTTGCCAGCTCTGAAGCGCCAGCGTATGGAATGTGTCGGTCAGGCTGCGGGCGGAACGCTCCATCAGCGCGAGCGTTAAATCCTGATGCGCGCCGCTGCCGCGGCTATCGACCAGCCCCGGCTTGGGGCTGAGCCGCGCTTCCTCAATCAGGCAGCGCGTCGCGGCCTCGGCCAGCCATTGCGCATACCCCTGCGCGTCGGACTGTCGCTGCGGCTTCATTACCAGCTCCGGAATTTCGCCGGCGGGTTGTACAGGCCGCCCGACCATTCCACCAGATCGGCCACGCTGCCGGCCGCCAGCAGCGAGCGGGTCGCTTCGGTACGGCGAATCCCCAAATCTTCCGGGTAGGCGACCTTGCCGTTGCGGCGGAACTCCGCCACGCGCTGCGCGTCCACCCCCAGCCCGATATCGGTGATCCCGGCTACCGCCGCCACCATCGCCCGGCGTTCCTCCAGACTGTCGGCGCGATAGAGATAGGCGATGCCTTCTTCCGTCAGCACATGGGTGACATCGTCGCCATAAATCATCACCGGCGCCAACGGCATACCGGCCGCTTTCGCCACATCCACCGCGTCGAGTTTTTCCACAAAGGTCGGTTTGACGCCGGCCTGGAAGGTTTCCACCATTTGCACCACCAGCTTGCGCCCGCGCTGCATCGGGTCAGGTTCGTTAATCATGGCGAGCCATGCCGGCGTGGCGTGACGGCGACCGTGCGGGTCATGCCCCATGTTGGGCGCGCCGCCGAATCCGGAAAGACGCCCTTTGGTGACGGTGGACGAGTTGCCCAGCCCATCGACCTGCAATGTCGAACCGATGAACATATCCACGGCGTACTGCCCCGCCAGTTGGCAAAACGCGCGGTTGGAGCGCATCGAGCCATCGGCGCCGGTGAAGAACACGTCCGGCCGGGCGGCGATATAGGCTTCCATCCCCAGTTCGCCGCCAAAGCAGTGGACGCTGTCGACCCAGCCGCTTTCAATCGCCGGAATCAGGGTGGGATGCGGATTGAGGGTCCAGTGCTTACAGATTTTGCCTTTCAGCCCCAGACGCTCGCCGTAGGTCGGCAGCAGCAGCTCAATCGCCGCGGTGTTGAAACCGATACCGTGGTTGAGCGACTGCACCTGATGCTCGGCGTAAATGCCCTTGATAGCCATCATCGCCATCAGGATGTGCTCTTGTTTGATCAAGCGCGGGTCGCGGGTAAACAGCGGTTCGATAAAGAACGGCTTGTCGGCGACCACCACATAATCAATCCAGGAACCGGGAATATCGACGCGCGGCAAATCCGTTTCGTCGTCCACCAGCTCATTGACCTGAGCGATGACGATACCGTCATGGAACGCGGCGGCTTCAACCAGCGCCGGCGTGTCTTCGGTACTGGGGCCGGTGTACAGGTTGCCTTTGCGATCGGCTTTATACCCCGCCACCAACGCCACATTGGGGATCAGGTCGACATACAGGCGGGAATAGAGTTCGATATAGGTATGGATGGCGCCGACTTCCAGCGCGCCATCCTCCAGCAGTTGCGAAATGCGCAGACTCTGCGTGCCTGAGAAGGAAAAATCGAGCTTGTGGGCGATGCCTTTTTCAAAGATATCCAGATGTTCGCTGCGCCCGACGCTCGGCATGATCATATGCAAGTCATGCACTTTTTGCGGATTGACCTCCGCCAGCGTGCGGGAGAGAAAATCAGCCTGCTTCTGGTTATTGCCTTCCAGCACCACCTTATCGCCGGGAGCGATCAGCTTTTCCAACATCGCGGCAAGATGTTCCGTGGGAAGCACCTTGCCCGGGACGGGTATCGACGCCTTGCGCCGTTGTTTTTCACTGCGGCGCGTATTCCAGAGCCGCGGTGACGTTTGCCCAGACAACATTATTAACCTCCTGATTCAGCTCATCATTTTGATTTGCCTTGGTCTGGTTAAAGTATGTTCCCCGGCCGATGCCGCTTCAATAAAGCCGGTTTCGCAATCATTAGCTTTAGAGTAAAGATTAATAGCGCGCCGCGGGTCGTCGTGATGCCAGCGCGCGTCCGCTCACGGTTTGCCCCTGCGGCCCGGTTTTGACTCATTGTGATCGACATCGCGCTTTTTAACGCGGGATGGGTAAGCGGTGGCTCAGCAAACGCCGCCGTTAACAGGCAGGGCAATACGGTACCGGCGGGGATTACCGTCTGCGGAGGTTATTGGTCATTCAGGAAAACAGTCCGGGCGGTTACGCTGTCAGCCCTGACCGGACAGGTCAGGGCTGTGGAGAACCGATTACATCACTTGGAGGGAGGGACTTTTTTGTCCACCACGCTGTGAATCGCGGCGGCCAGTTCATTGATTTCGAATTTCGCTACATACGAATCCGCGCCCACGTTACGCACATGGTCTTCGTTCGCGGTGCCGGACAGCGAAGAGTGGATAATAACGGGAATGCTCTTGAGCGTATCATCACGTTTGATATTACGCGTCAGTGTAAAACCATCCATCTCCGGCATTTCCAGATCGGTCAGCACAAAGGCAATCTTGTCCGAAATCGGCCGACCTTCCGCCTGTGCTTCCTGCGCCATTGCCTTGATCTTGTTCCAGGCTTCCAACCCGGTGATATGCATGATGTACGGAATATTCATCACCTTCAGCCCCGTTTCGAGCATCGTTCGCGCGACTTTCGAGTCTTCGGCTACAATCGCCACCGCACCGGGCTTCAGTTTGAAGGTTTTGGCTTCTACGCTTTCAATCTTAATCTCGCGCTCGGTCGGAATAATGTCGTGCAGAATCTGTTCGACATCCAGCACCAGCGCCAGACGGTTACTCGATGGATCGCTGTCCAGACGCGCAATACTGGTAATATAGGTATTGCTGACGCCTGCTTCGGCGGTATTTACCTGACTCCAATCCAGACGAACAATGTCATCAACGGATTCGACCGCAAAAGCCTGAGTGCTGCGTGCATATTCCGTCACCAGCAGGATATTGCGGCCGGTACTCGCAGCACATCCCACTACCGCCGGAAGATCGATAACGGGAATAATCTGCCCGCGAATATTAATCATGCCAAGCATCGGCGGTGTCATACCCGCGGCCTTGGTCAAGGTTGGCATCGGAACGATTTCACGAAGCTTGAACACATTGATGCCGAACAGCTCGGATGGCCCCTCACCGGTAGCCGACCCTAAACGGAACAATAACAATTCAAACTTGTTGGATGAGGTAAGATTGGTTCTCTCCTCAATCTCTCTTTGAAATTTATCCATTCTGTCCTCAATGCAAATAATTATTAATTGTGTGGTTACAAGGCAACATCAGTAATGCAGGCAAATCAGGGCAATACCCTGCCACCTCACTCTACGCGATCGCTGGCGCGCTTCAAATAGCTCTTACTTCTTATACACCATCAAAAAGAAAAATATGTGTCTCACGTCATCCGTCGCATCTTCCTGTTTTAAAAAGCATAGACCACCGGTCATTTATCCACCATTTTCCTGTGACAATTGTTCCGCATCCTGTGAGCAGTGGTTAAAACGCGTCATTGACATAACGTCTGCCGCGGTTTAACCACGAGGCGCTGATCCATTTTGCCGGCAAACTGCCCGCGCGACGCACAAACCGTCGGGACGGCGCATGACAAAACGCGCACGCTGGAAAGGGTTAAATAACAACCTTTCTCACCGCCCGGTCAGGTATTCGATGCATCGCCACGGTTATCGGAAAAAAGACCTCGCAGCGGCATCCGCGCCGTCACTGTTATTAACTTTATAAATAAGGTCACATTTAAAAACACCCGAGAACAGGATTTAACAAAAAGCTTAAATGAATAAGAGAAATCCCAGAGCATGAAATACTCTGTCGTTTACGCTCATGCACCACATTCTCCATCTATATTTTCGCCGCCGTCTGGCGTCATATAGATTGAAATAATGCCATACATTGGAAGTCATTCCATAGATTAGAAAATTTCCACAGATTTGAAAATCACAGGGTTATCCATAATGAAGTTTTTATTCACAAAAAATGTATTACTGCACAATAAATCCTGGTTTTTGCTATCAGGGACATTCTTATCCGTATTATCGTCATTTTTTATTATCCCCTATTACGTTGTGTATTTATACCAGACCCTGGGGATGAGCGTATTTCAGGTTTCGCTATTACTGATGCTACGCGCCACCCTTGAAAAAGGGCTCACCTTGCCCGCCGGCATGATGGCCGACAACATCGGCGCCAAAAAGGTGGCGCTGCTGGGCATTGCCTTGCGTATCATCGGGTTAATCCTGCTGGCGGATGCCCATACCTTTGCCGGGCTGGTCGCGTCTGCGCTGATCAACGGCGTCGGTCTGGCATGCGGCATGATAGCCAGCAAGAAAGCCATGCTTGAACTGATTGACAGCGACATGAAAGCCTTCGCGTCTATCGGTCTGGCGATCAACATGGGGGTGGCATTTGGTCCGCTATTTGGTTACCTGATGATCGGTTACAATTTCGCTTTTCTGTGCTACGCCAACGCCGCCTGTCTGGTGGTAGTCGCGATAATCTACCTGATTACGTTATCCAATTTCCGCAGTTATCATAACGATCGCGAACGGGCATCGCCCTGGCAATGGCTCTCAATGCTTCGACAGGTCAATATCCGGCCGTTATTTTTAATGCAATTATGCTTTTTTTATTTCTATACCTTTCTCGAACTGGTCTTTCCGCTTTATTCCTCTCTGAATATTTCATTACTGGCATCCGGAATGACATTTACCATTAACGCGATCACCGTAATTTTTTCAAACCTGTTTATTATCAGCAGAGTAAAAACAGTCGCTCTTGAGCTTTCCTATGGTTTTCTGGTTTTTTCCGTCGCCTTTATTTTGATTGCTATTTCGTCATTAATAGACTCCCCGTTGCAACTGGTTTTTTACGCCATTGGAATATTTTTCTTCAGCATTGCCGAGGTATTTTTCACGGTAATGATAGACGCTCAGGCAATAACCCGTGCGCCGGCAAACGCCAACGGCACCGTCATGGGCTTACTGGGGTTATTTTCGATGACTGGCGTCGGCCTCGGCTATACCCTGAACGGCATCCTTTTCGACTATTTCCATTCTCGTGACATCGTCCCCTGGTTCTGGGGGCTTTTTATTGCGATCAGCGGACTCTTTTTCGTTATCGCGCTCACGGTCAGCCGATGCTGTAAAGAGAACACGGCGCGCCCCAGGCGCTTTTGACCTTAACGTCTGGCCTTAACCTCGCCCACGCATCATCGGCAAAGGCGGTGGGCGAGCCGCGTTTGCCGACAGGGCCGCGATTATCCGGCCCGGTGAGGATTATTTGGCCGCGCGGAGATTATTTGGCATAGCTGTAAACCGAGGCGCGAGAAATCCCCAGGTGCTGGGCGATGGTTTCCATGGATTTTTTCACGTCGAGCAAGCCATTTTCCCGCAGTTCCTGGATCAGCTGGCGCCGTTCCGGCGCTTTAAGCGCGCGCGGCGTGGTCGCCAGACGCGCCGCAAACTGATCGATGCGCTGACGAATCGCTTCGGAACCAGACGGTTCCAGACTTTCGTTAAGCACGCCGGTACTGACCTGATTGAAGCGGGCGAATGCATGCTGAATGCCGCGAAACAGCGTCATATCGACATTGAGACACAGCGACGCGACATACTCGCCGCTGGCGTCCTTGATGCCGATCGAGGTGCTTTTCACCGGCCGACCATCGGCGAACTGGTTGGCGTAATTCGCCACGATACGGGGAAATTCCGGCGATGCGATACGCGCCAGCCCCAGTTCGGTCGCCGGTTGCCCCACTTCCCGCCCGGACAGGTTGTTGTAGATAGCCAGAATGGCGTGTTCCGGGTTTTTCAGATCGTGGATCACCACTTCGCAGAACGGCGCGAACGTCTCTCCCAGCCCTTCCGCAATGGTGCCAAGCTGCTCAAACAGTAGCGAATCAGGCAGATGCGTCATCGCGTTTATCCTTTCATCGACTCAT
This sequence comes from Dickeya sp. Secpp 1600, assembly GCF_003049805.1. Taxonomy (NCBI): domain Bacteria; kingdom Pseudomonadati; phylum Pseudomonadota; class Gammaproteobacteria; order Enterobacterales; family Pectobacteriaceae; genus Dickeya; species Dickeya sp. Secpp 1600. Next base: position 1,877,784 of record NZ_CP023484.1, on the reverse strand, counting down.
TTTTGGATAAAATATTTACAAATAGACATTATGTCAAATTCAGCCCGGCCCTCGCCCAGCCGGGCAACGCCGTCAGCCCGCCAAAAACGGTTGGCAACGCCCAAAATACAGGCTATAAAAAATAAGACATTTTGTTTAAAACTGGATAAATCGTTTACACAGGTACCGCCATGAACCCGATTGTTCTGCCTTCTTATGACGACGTCGCCGCCGCCAGCGACCGGATTGCTGGTTATGCCCACCGCACGCCGGTTCTCACCTCCCGTACCGTCAACGATGCGTTCGGCGCGGAACTTTACTTCAAATGCGAAAACTTTCAGCGCATGGGCGCGTTCAAATTTCGCGGCGCGATGAACGCGTTGTTGCAATTCACCGATGAGCAGAAAGCCGCCGGCGTGGTGGCCTTCTCTTCCGGCAACCATGCGCAGGCGATCGCCCTGTCGGCAAGATTGCTGGGGATTCCGGCCACCATCGTCATGCCGCAGGACGCCCCCGCCGCCAAAGTCGCCGCCACCAAAGGGTACGGCGCGCGGGTGGTTACTTATGACCGCTACACGGAGGACCGTGAGGCTATCGGCCGCGAGCTGGCGCAACAGCACGGCATGACGCTGATCCCACCCTACGACCATCCGCAGGTCATCGCCGGTCAGGGAACCGCAGCCAAAGAGTTGTTTGAAGAGGTAGGCGAGCTGGATGCGCTGTTTGTCTGTCTGGGCGGCGGCGGGCTGCTGTCCGGTTCGGCGCTGTCGGCACGGCGGCTGTCGCCCGGCTGCCGGGTGTACGGCGTCGAACCTGAAGCCGGCAACGACGGCCAGCAGTCCTTTCGTTCCGGCCGCATCGCGCGTATCGATACGCCCAACACCCTCGCCGACGGCGCTCAGACGCAGTATCTGGGCCAATATACGTTCGCGCTGATTCGCGCCAACGTGGATGACGTTCTGACCGTCAGTGATGATGATCTGGTCGCGGCAATGCGCTTTTTCGCCGAGCGGATGAAAATGGTGGTGGAACCGACCGGCTGCCTCGGTTTCGCCGCCGCCCGCGCCTGCCAGCACGAACTGCGGGGGAAACGCGTCGGCGTGATCATCAGCGGCGGTAACGTCGACCTCGTCCGCTACGGCCAGTTACTGGCTGGCTAATCCTTTCAGTCAACACGCAAAGGCGCCGGCGATTCCGGCGTCTTACCGGCACGATGCCGCCGCCCACAGCCATCGGGGCGACGTAGCATTGAGTTTGCGGGCAATCTCCAGGTAGCGCTCATCCAGCAGGCTGGCCGACCAGTACAGGGCGGACGCGGTTTTGGCCGGCCATAATCCGTCGAATCCCGGCACGCCGGCCTGCCGACGCTCGATATCAAAACGCACCGTGGTGCGGGCAAATTCTTCGTGAGTCTTCACGCCGTCGGCGTAAGGTTTGAGCCACGCCAGCGCGGCGCGCAGACTTTGTCCGTCACGGCCTTTCAAATCAAGCCAGTCATGCCCCTGCGTGCGAGCGGCCAGCGCGGCGCGCACCAGCGGTTCCAGGCTATACACCACATAGTGCAGCGCATCGCGCTGGCTGAAATCCAGCACTTCGCCATCGGCGCGGACATTGGCGTTCAGCTGGCGTACAAAGGCCTGCTGCGCCGCCGCCATCAGGCGGGGATCGTCCAGCGCGGCCGCCCCCATCGTCACCAGCTTGACGCGGTGACTCTGCCAGTTATTGTTCCAGGTGCCGCGTTTATCCTGCTGATGCGCCTGCATCCGTTGCAGATACCCCGTCGTCAGGTCGTTCAGAAAACGGCGGGTACGCTCCCGCGTGGCCTCCGGCAGGTCGTTTCGGGTCAGCTGATAGGCGTCAATCAACCCGTCAAGGCCGGTTTCATCAATAGGATTGAAGCTCAGGCGGTAAGTCTTGATCCAGTCGTCCAGATAGACCGCCAGCCGTGACAGCGACGCCGCATCCCCAGCCATGCGCCACGCCAGCGCCAGATCGCGCATGTAGCCGAAGTCGCGTTTGGCCGCGTTGGAAATATCATAAATGCCCTGATGAGGCAGCGTGCCTTCGGTGTGCATGACCGGTATCGCCTGCGGTTGCGGCGACGGCGGGCGGGAGGCGGTCGACAGCAGGGCGGATTTTGACGGCGCTTTTACCGCCAGACAAAACGATTCGCCGGCCTGCGCCGACGTGATGAGACCGGCGGCGATCGCCCCCAGCATCCACCGGGAATGGCGACTAAGACGGACAACGCCCGCCTTACCGTTGACGTTTGACGTTATGGTTCCCACGCGAAAAACTCCTATCCATGCCCGGATCGGCGCACCGTTATCGGTATTATTGACGTTATAAAAATGAAGGATGTAACGCATCGTGGACTGCGGCGCAAGCCCGACAATCCTGCGGCAGACGGTCAGCGTGGCGGTTTGTGCGCCGGGTCACGGCCGCCACGCCTGTCGCCGGGCTCGCCGCTATAAATGCCACCCGTTTTCCGCCTCGGTCACCCGTGACTCAAAATGGCTCAACTCCGCGTTTTTGCACGTCAGCCACAGCTGGCTAAATTCGCGGCCAAGCAACGCTTGCAGCGGCAAACACTGCCGAAACAGCGCCAGCGCATCCTGCTGATACCGCGGCAACGCCACGCGCTCCGCGAGCGGAACCGCATCGTGCCGCCCGTTGCCGGGAAGCGGCAGGTCATGCTCAAGACCGTGCCACATACCGCTCAACAGGGCCGCCATCACCAGATAGGGATTGGCGTCGGCGCCGGCCAGACGATACTCGATACGCTGATTATCGCGATCCGCACAGGGCAATCGCAGCGCCACGGTGCGATCGTTGTATCCCCACGATGCGTGGAGCGGCGCATGTCCGCCCTGCCGCAACCGGCGAAACGCGTTCACATTCGGCGCCAGCAGCGCTACCGACGCCGGCATCAGCGCCATCATCCCCGCCAGCGATCGCCGCATCGTTTCGCTGAGCGCCTGCCCCGGTTCACCGGCGAGCAGGTTGATGCCGTTCCTATCCTGCAAGCTGATGTGCACATGCAGGCCGCTGCCCGACAGATGCGCGTACGGCTTAGCCATAAAACAGGCCGCATGGTTGAATTTTTCCGCCAGTTGTCGCGTCATCCGTTTCAGCGTCAACACCTGTTCACAGGCCTCCAGCACCCTGTCGCTATGCTGCAAATTGAGTTCGTACTGACCGGCGTCCGCTTCGGCGACGATTCCGGTCAGCGGCAAACGCTGCATTCTGGCGTGCTGTTCGATCTCATCAAGGAGGTAAACATGCGGTTCCGGCTCATCGACCAGAAAACAGTGGGAAGGCTGGGAGAGCGACGGTTCGGGCTGCTCGCGGTCGCGCAGATAAAACTCCAGTTCGGCCGCCGCCACCGGATACAGGCCGCGGTCATGAAAACGGCGCAGCAGGTTTTGCAATACCACGCGCGGTTCCAGCTCGCAGGCGGCGCCATCCGCATTTTTCATGGTCAACAGCAACTGGGCGTGACGCGCCGGATCGCTGGCGCAAGGCCGCAACGTGCCGCTGACCGGCAGGCACAAGCGGTCCGGCTCGCCCACCTGTTTACCCAATCCGCTCTGCTCGATGACGTGCCCTTCCAGACTCATGGCATACACCGACAACGGGAAATAGCATCCCTGTTCCAGAGAAAACAGCGTGCTGACCGACATACGTTTACCGCGCACGCAGCCATTCAGGTCATGGAGGTAGATGTCGACATGTTCGGTATCAGGATAGTGCTTCAGGTAGGTTTCCACTTCATCGCGAAAACATCGCTCAACCGGGTCGGGAAATGGTCCGCTAACGACGTTGGCGTTCATGACGCGTAATGGCATAACGATATCAGCCTCATCAGATAAGTGACGGGGTCGACAAGGCAGGAGCATAATCAGCCGCGCTGAGCGCAACCACCCTGCCGGCCCCAGTTAACGTCGGGCTGATTATTGGCCGGCAGGGATAAATTTTCTGTAAATTCTCCGCGGCGGGAAATAAAAATCCTGTAGGGCACCAGGCGAAAACCGCCGAAGACGCATTACCCCTGACGGCGCAGCCAGCTCAGGTAGGCCGCCGGCCAGGCCGCTGCCGGCGTGCCCGGCTCACCCAACCCAAAACCGTGCCCGCCGACCGGGTAACGCCGCATCTCCACCGGCACCTGCGCACGTCGGCAGGCCTGCGCCATGATCAGGGTATTGTGCGGGTCGGACACCGGATCATCGTCCGCCTGCACCAGAAAGAACGGCGGCGAGCGCCGCGACACGTAGGACTGCACCGACCATTCGGCTTCCGCCGCCGGCGTGGCGTTACGCCCCACCAGCTCCCGGTGGGTGGCGGTGTGCTGATAGGGTTTTTCCAGCGTAATCACCGGGTAGATCAGCGCGGCATGGTCAACCTGAAGCGGGAGGGTATCAAGCGCATCCTGCGGCGCATAAGCGGCGTCATGCCTGAGCGCCGCCATGCCCACCAGATGCCCGCCCGCCGAAAACCCCAGCACGCCGACATGCCGCTCGCGATGACGAATCAGGCGCAACGCGCGCTGGGCATCCTGTAGCGCCACCCGGTTGCCGTCATGCCAGCCTTCGCCGGGCAAGCGGTACGTCAGCACATAGGCGGTATAGCCCTGCGCCGCCAGCCAGGCCGCTGCCGGCCAGGCCTCCTTACCCATCTCGATACGCTGATAGCCGCCGCCGGCCGCCACCAGTATGGCCTGACCGTTGGGTTTTTCCGGCTGAAACACCTCAAGATAAGGGGCGGCGATCTGACTGAGCGCGCCTCTGACGCTCAACCGCGGCGCGCCGGAGGGTCCGCCGCCGCCCGGCGGCGAGTCATTCCACAGTGGGAGTCGGGGACGCGACGTCGGCAACGGCACACCGACCGCGCCCCCGATTTTCAGCGCGACGGCAGAAAGGGTGACGGCGGTCAGAAAACGTCTGCGATTCATGCTGATAGGCCTCTTCATGCCGGCGACGCGATGCTTCATCTCAGCGTACGGCAGGCGCCACACGCTGCTCCATCGCTCAGGATACTAGCACCAGATGGCCGTCGCCAACCTGCTGATAACGGCGCGTCGGCGGCTGATAGTCCGCCGGGCGCAGCGGGCTGTGCAGTTCATCGGCCTGCGTCGATCTGAGCACGCGCTTTTCCGGGTCGGGCACCGGCACGGCGGCCAGCAGGCGGCGGGTATACGGGTGCTGCGGATCGTTGAATACCGCCTGACGCGGGCCGATCTCCACAATTTCGCCCTGATACATCACCGCCACCCGATGACTGATGCGCTCGACTACCGCCATGTCGTGAGAAATAAACAGGTAGGCCAGCCCCAGTTGCTGTTGCAGGTCGAGCAACAGGTTGACGATTTGCGCCTTGACGGTCATGTCCAGCGCGGACACCGCTTCGTCGGCGATAATCACCTGTGGATTGAGCGCCAGCGCCCGCGCGATGCATAAGCGCTGACGCTGCCCGCCGGAAAACTGATGCGGATAGCGGCCGGCCATGTCGGCCTGCAACCCCACTTTTTCCAGCAGTTCCGCCACTTTTTGCGGCGCCTGTCGCGCTGACGCCAGGCCGTGGCTGATCATCGGTTCGGCAATCGCGCTGCCCACGGTCAACCGTGGGTTGAGGCTGTCGTAGGGGTCCTGAAAAATCATCTGCGCCCGCATCCGCAACCCGGCCAGCGCCGACGCGCCGGCCGCCAGCATGTTCTCGCCGCACAGCGACACCGCGCCGCCATTCGGCTCCAGCAGCCGCAGAATCGCGCGCCCGGTGGTGGACTTGCCGCACCCAGACTCCCCTACCAGCGATAGGGTTTCCCCCGGTTGCAGGCTGAAAGAGACTTTTTCCACCGCATGCACCCGGCCGGTCACCCGCCGTAGCCAGCCGCTTTTCACGTCAAAACGCTTGATCAGATCGCGCACCGCCAGCACCGGCTCTCCCGGCGTTACCGTGTCTGTCAGCGGTTCGCTCGCCGCCGCGGACTGCCCGAACAACGCAAACCGTCGCGGCAGACGGCTCTCAGCCATTTCGCCCAGTCGCGGCACCGCGGAGAACAGCGTCTTGCTGTACGAGTGCTGCGGCGCGCGAAACAGCTGGCGGGTATCCGCCATTTCCACCCCTTCGCCGTGGTACATCACCATCGTGCGGTCGGCCACTTCCGCCACCACCCCCATATCGTGGGTGATGAACAGAATCGACATGCCTTGCTCGTCCTGCAGCGTTTTGATCAGCGCCAGAATTTGCGCCTGAATGGTGACATCCAATGCCGTGGTCGGTTCATCGACAATCAACAAGCGGGGATTGCAGGCCAGCGCGATGGCGATCACCACCCGCTGGCGCATACCGCCGGAAAAGCTGAGCGGGTACTCGTCCAGCCGGGAGCGGGCGGCGGGAATGCGCACTTTTTCCAGCAGACGCACCGCTTCCGCCCGGGCGCTGGCGTGGTCCATTCCCCGATGACGCCGCAAGACTTCGGTAATCTGGGTGCCGATTTTCAGCACCGGGTTGAGGCTGGTCATCGGCTCCTGAAACACCATGCCGATATGATTGCCGCGGATGCGCTGCATCTCGCGGGCCGGCAGCGCCAGCAGGTCGCGGCCATCGAACAGCACCCGTCCGGTGGTGCGCACCTGCGGCCCGGCCAGCAGACGCATGATGGACAGCGCGGTGACGCTTTTGCCGGAGCCGGACTCGCCCACCAGCGCCACGGTTTCCCGTTCGCCAATGTCAAACGACAGATCCTGCACCACCTTCAGCCACTCACCGTTGACCCGAAAAGCGGTGTTCAGTTGTTCAACGCGCAGCACCGGCTGATTCACGCCTCACTCCTCTTGTCTGGTATTCAGCGCATCACGCAGGGCGTCGCCGATCAGGTTAATCGCCACAATCAGCAACAGCAGCATTACGCCGGGGAACAGGCTGATCCAGTAATCCCCGGACAGCAGATAGTCAAACCCGTTGGCGATCAACAACCCCAGCGACGGTTCGGTAATCGGCAGACCAATGCCGAGAAACGACAGCGTCGCCTCCAGCATGATGGCGTACGCAATACGCATGGTAGCGACCACAATCAACGGCGGCAGGCAGTTGGGCAGCATATGGCGAAACAGAATGCGCGGAGCGGAAAACGCCATGCCGCGCGCCGCATCAACATAATTACGGCGGCTCTCCAGCAGAGCGGAGGCGCGAATGGTGCGGGCGTAATACGCCCACTGGGTAATCACCAGCGCCAGAATAATTTTGTCCACCCCCTGCCCCAGCACCGCCAGCAGAATCAGGGCGATAAGAATGGGCGGAAAGCTGAGCTGGATATCGACGATACGCATCAACAGCGCATCGGTTTTGCCGCCCAGCCAGGCGCTCAACATGCCGGCGGCCATGCCGATGACCAGCGCCACCAGCGCGCTGCTGACGCCGACGATCAGGCTGGTGCGGGTGCCGTAGAGAATGGCGCTCAGCAAATCGCGGCCCTGATCGTCGCTGCCGAGCCAGTAAGTCAGCCCGCCCATGCCGGTTGAACCCGGCGGCAGGCGGTTATCCATGATCATCAGTTGGGTCAGGTCATACGGATTCTGTGGCGCAATCCAGGGCGCCAGCAGCGCCAGCGCCACAATCAATGTCAGCGTAAACAGCCCCAGCCGCGACAGCCGGTCATGAAACAGCATCGACAGCGTACGCGCCAGCGCCGAACGCGCCGCCGGTGCGGCGGATGGGGTATGTACCGAGCGTCCCGACATGCTCATTGCCCTCCTCCTAACCGGATGCGCGGATCCACCACCGCGTACAGCACGTCCACCAGCAGATTGATCAGGCTGAACATCACCACCGTCATCATCAGGTAGGCCAGAATCACCGGGCGATCCAGCACCGCGATGGAGTCGATAATCAGTTTGCCCATCCCCGGCCAGGCGTAAATGGTTTCGGTCACCACCGCAAAGGCGATCAGCGCGCCCAGTTCCAGGCCAATCACCGTAATCAGCGGGATCAACGTATTTTTCAGCACGTGCACAAACAGGATGCGGCGCTCCGACAGCCCCTTGGCGCGGGCAAAACGCACGTAGTCCTGTTGCAGGCACTCGCGCACGCCGGCGCGGGTCAGGCGGATAATCAGCGAAATCTTGAACAACGCCAGATTGAGCGCCGGCAGCAGCAGGTGCTGCCAGCCGTCCGACGTCAACAGACTTAGCGGCACGCCCGCTACCGTCACGGTGTCGCCCCGTCCCGACGACGGCAGCCACCCCAGCTTCACACTGAACAGCATGATCATCATCATGCCGATCCAGAACGTCGGCAGGCTAAAGCCCAGAATCGATACCGTCATCACCGATTTCGCCGCCAGGCTGTCCGGACGCAGGCCGGCGAACACCCCCAGCGGAATACCGATCAGCAGCGACAGCAGAAACGCCACCAGCGCCAGTTCCAGCGTGGCGGGCATGCGTTGCAGAATCAGATGTAGCGCCGGTTGGTTGAAAATGAAGGAGTTGCCCAAATCGCCCTGCAGCGCGTGGGTAACAAACAGCAGGTACTGTTGCCACAGGGTTTTATCCAGCCCGAACGCGCGGATCACCGCCTCGCGTTCGGCCGGGGTGGCGTTGCTGCCCAACAGCAAATCCACCGGGTTGCCGACCAGATACACGCCGGCGAAAACCAGCACCGACATGACCGCCAGCGTTATCAGGGTTTGCAGAAAGCGACTGAGTAAAAAGCGGGCCATAACGCGTCCTTGTTGGTTAGCGATGGGTTAAGAGCCTACCCCAATGGGCTATTTTACTTGCCATTTTGGACCTGGGCCGTGCCCGAAATCCTCACGTACTACGTGTATGCTCCGGCTGCTCGGCGCAGTCCGTGTCCAAACTGACTGCGCCAATTACGCCTTCTAAGCGTGACGCTCCGGGATATCCGGCCGGCCGTAGCGGCTGAGCACCCGGACCAGCAACGACAGAAAACCGGGTTCATCTACCGACTGCATCACCTGTGCATTAGGCGCCTGCGACAGCTTGCCATAAAAATCCGCCCAGGTATGCCCGGCGGTTTCACCGGCGACGGTCACCCCGACCAGCGCCTCCCGTCCGGCAAACAGCGACGGTTGCAATAGCCAGGCCACGGTGGTGGCGTCATGCACCGGACCGCCTTCGCGGCCGAAACGCGCCATGTCGCTGCGGTCAAAAGCGCCCAACAGGCGGGCGATGGCCTCACCGGGCCGCCCGGCGTCACGTTGCAAAACGTCGATCTCCTGTTGGGTAATCAACGCCTGAAACGTCATGTCCAGCGGCATGATCACCAAAGGAATGCCGCTGCCGAATACCCGGCGGGCGGCGTGCGGATCGGCATAGATATTGAATTCCGCCCACGGTGTGCGGTGGCCGAGCGCGGTAAAGGCGCAGCTCATGGTCACCACCTGACGGATGCCGCGCGCGACGTCCGGGTGCTGAATCAGCGCCAGCGCCAGATTGGTCATCGGCCCGATGGCGCAAAAGGTAATCGGGTTCTGTTCTTCCGCCGCCCGACGCGCGGTGCGAACGATAAAATCCACCGCGTGCTCCTGCACGACCCGGCACTCGCCCGCCGGCACCAGCTCATCGCTGAATGCGCCGATATGGGCGTACTTGCCGTAGCGCTGCGGACCGATCAGCGGCCTTTTCGCACCGGCGAACACCGGCACGTCATCACGACCGGACAGCGCCACAATCCGCCGGGCGTTCGCCAGCGTATTCTCCAGCGCCACGTTGCCGGCCACCACCGTAATACCCAATACGTCCAGTTCCGGCGAGGCCAGCGCCAGCCACAGCGCAATGGCGTCGTCTACGCCGGGATCGGTGTCAATAATGATTCGCTGACGTGTCATCACGCGGTTCCATAAGCTGAAAACAGCTGACAGAACAACTGAAACACCTCGTCGACCGCCACGCCGGTGACCACATCGACGTTCGCCGACAGGCCGGATTTACCGTAGATATCCATTACGCTCTGTCCCATACACAGTTCGCTCTGATGCTCCACCAGCACCCGCGCCCGTTCGGTCTGGAACAAATCGGGGCGCAATACCCAGGCGATCACCAGCGGGTCATGCAGCGGCCCGCCGCGGGAGCCGTAACGTTTAACATCATTGCGATCCCAAAACGCCATCAGTTGACTCAACGGAGCGCGCAATCGCCCGGCGTGAGCCACCAGTTCGCTGACGCGCTCCGGCGTCAGGATCACCTGATGGGTGGCGTCCAGCGGCAACAGCGTCATCGGCAGTTCCTGCGAAAAGACGATGTGCGCGGCATGCGGGTCGGCCAGCATGTTGAATTCCGACGTCATGGTGCGGTTGCCCAGCTCCCGGCAGGCGCCGCCCATTGATACAATTCGTTCGATGCCGTCCACGATATCGGGCGCGATACAGAAGGCGCTGGCCAGGTTGGTCAACGGCCCCAGCGAGCACAACGTAATGCGTTCGCCGCTCTGCGCCGCCGCCCGGCAACGGGCGATCAGAAAGTTAACCGCGTGCTGCATTTCCGCCGCTTTACGCGGCGCGGGAAAATCGCTGTCGCCCAACCCATTCTTGCCATGAAACTGACCGTGGATCGGCTCGCGCAACATCGGTTGCCAGCAACCGGCAAACACCGGAATATCGGTACGCTCGCCCAGTTCGACGATCTGCAGCGCATTGCGCAGCGTGTTGGGCAACGGCTGATTACCGTTCACCACGGTAATGCCCTGAATCGCCAGCTGTGGGGCGACAAACGCGCTCAGTAACGCCAGCGCGTCGTCAATACCGGGGTCGCAATCGATGATGATGGGAATCGACTTCACAGAGCGCCCACCAGTTTCAGCACGCTGGCGACTTCTTCCCGCGCGTGATGATTCAGCGGCTGTTGCGGAGCAATCGGGTTGCCGACCGCGAATCCCTGCATCTCCAGCGCGGCCTTGATGCAGGCGGCCACCGAGTATTTGGCGAAAATTTCATTCACCCGCCACAACGGGCGTTGCAGTTCCATCGCCAGTTGCCAGTCGCCGCGTTTGGCCGCCTCGTACAGCGCCAGGCTCTGACGCGGCACGATACAGGCCGGGCCGGCCATCCAGCCGACGCCGCCGATCAGCATGACGCAGGCGGGAATATGGGCCGAGGCGGCGAAAACCTGCATGCGTCCTTCGGTGCGTTCGATGATAGACAATAACCGGCCGGTATTGGTGGACGCATCCTTGATGTAACGGATGTTATCCACGTGGCTTAAACGCTCGATCACCGGCAGGCTTAAGTCGGAACGCTGGAAATGAGGATTGGTGTACAGCACCACGGGCGTGGGATGCGCGGCTTCGGCAATCGCCCGAAAGTAGCTCTCCACGCCGGCATCGGTCAACGGGAAATAAGCCTCAAGTATCGCCAGAATGCCGTCGACGCCCAGGCCAAGGTAAGCCTGCGTCTGCGCCACCGCATCCTGAATGGTGGTGGCGGCTACGCCGGCGATCACCGGCACCCGGCCGCGCGCCGCGTCAACCACGGTGCTGACGACATCAAAACGCTGCTTTACGGTCAGATAAGCGAATTCGCCGGTGCTGCCAAGCGGCGTCAAACCATGTACGCCGCTGGCGATAAGGTGCTCGACCAGTGCGGCGAGGACGGTTTTGTCCACATCGCCATTCGCTTTTATAGGTGAAACCAGATAGGGAAATACGCCGAAGAATTCGCTCATGGAGTGACCCTGAAAGTGGCAGGCGGAGTGTCCCGCCGCGCAATGCAGCGGGACACGGCCTGATGGGAGAACCCTGGTGTTAACGTAAAAATCGCACTATACCCGTCATACTTCGAGTTGCAGGACAACCCGAATTATTGGGGTATACATCATTTTCATTCACCACCAGCGCCGGGTGAAAAACTCACCGTTTTACTGCTTGTGAACGAAATAGGGCAATGTGTAGCCGTCTGTGCGGCCCACGTAGCTATAGCCTTTTTTCATTGCCCAGGTATTGGAGAGAAACAGCAGCGGGATAACCCCTTGCTCTTTCATCGCCAATTCGGTTGCCTGCTGCAGCAGAGCATCGCGTTGCTGTTCATCCAGCGTGGCGCGTGCCTGATTCAGCAGCTTGTCAAATTCGGCATTGGAATACCGTCCCCGGTTTCCCTGGCCGGCATTCGGGCCAAAGGTTTCCAGCAACGGCCCCAGCACGCCGGACGCCTCGCCGGTTTCAATCGCCGCGCCGCCCATCACCAGGCTGAATTCACGCTGCGCCGCCTTGGCGAAGTAGACGTTGCCGGGCATGGTGACCACTTCGGTCTTGATGCCCGCCTGACTGAACATCTGCCCCAGCGCCTGCGCGATTTTGGCGTCGTTGGGATAGCGATCGTTCGAGGCGTGGAACGTCAGGGTAAAGCCGTTCGGATAGCCCGCCGCCGCCAGTTTTTGTTTCGCCTGCGCCAGGTCGTAAACCGGCGCCGGTATCTTGGCGGAATATCCCGGATACCCTTGCGGCACCAGCTGCGACGAAGGCAGCCCCTGCCCGTCGAGGATACGCTGCACCAGCGCGTCGCGATTGATCGCCAGCGACATCGCCTGACGCACCTCCGCTTTTTTCAGCGGATTCTTGCCGTCGTCGCCTTTGGCGAACGGCGACTCGTCTCTGTCCTGATCCGGGTGCAGATACAAAATGCGGTTGCCCGGCACCGACTCCGTGGCGAAAGCCTGCTGACGCGCGATAGACGCGCGGTCTGCGGTCGGCACGCTTTCGATCATGTCCACATCGCCGGACAGCAACGCGGCAATGCGCGCGCTGCTGTTCTTGATGACGCGCAACGTCACCTTGTCCCACTCGGCTTTGCCGCCCCAGTAGTGGTCGTTACGGCTCAGCACCACCTTGTCATCCGGGGTATAGGAGACAAATTTGAACGGGCCGGTGCCAATCACGTCTTTACCGCCGTTCAGCACGTCGGTCGGCTGGTCGGCCAGCCGCGCCGGCAGTATCGCGATGCGGCTCAGGTTGTTGAGCAGCAGCGCCGCCGGTCCTTTGGTCTTGATTTCCACCGTCAGCGGGTCGATTTCACGAACCTCGCTGATGTCCGCCACGTAGGGCGTGTAAGCGCTGGGGCTGTTTTTCGCCGCCAACGCGATGCGTTTCACACTGGCCACCACATCCCGGGCGTTAAAATCGGTGCCATCGTGAAACTTGACGTTCGGTCGCAATGTAAATTGCCAGGTGGTGTCGTCGATAGCTTTCCATGACACCGCCAGAGCAGGGGTAATTTGTTGTTTTTCGTTTTGGTTAACCAGCCCGTCGAACAGATTGCGGGCCATTGCGCTGTTAGCGCCGCCGACATAAAACTGCGGATCCATCGAGGTGGTGGATGACGCCAGTCCAATCGTCAAATCCGCTGCCTGCGCGATGGGCATCAGCGTCATCAGGCCGGCAACAAACAACGTTCCTTTCATGGTTACTCCTTTAAATTCGGATCCATCCCGCATTCGGGTTTATCACGCTTTGTGCAAATCTATGACAAACTGTAACCTTCGGGATGGAGTCTACGTGTTGGTTAAAATAATTAAAAATCGTATTTTGTACCGAATTCATAAATAAACATTATGGTTGGTAACATCTATGAGCCGTATCAACTTAAGACAGGTTGAAGCATTCCATAAGGTGATTCTGACCGGCGGCATCACACAGGCCGCCAACATCATGAATATCACCCAACCGGCGGTCAGCCGGCTGATCAAGGATTTTGAGTACGCGGTTAAACTAAAACTGTTTGATCGGGATGGCCGGGGACTCGAACCCCGTGAAGAAGCACTTAAGCTTTTCCGGGAGATCGAACGGCTGTATCTGGGGTTGGATCACATTCTGCGGGTGGCGGACGACATCCGTCACGCCAAAGGCAGCGTGCTGCGCATCGGCGCGGTGTCCGCGCTCGCCAACCTCTGTACCGAACGCATTTTCCCCTCGCTGTTGAAGAAATACCCGGATGTGGCGCTTTCTATGGATGTGGAAAGCACGCTGGCGATCACCGAAATGGTGCTGAGCAACCAGTACGACATCGGTTTTATCAACAGTACGCCGGCAATCAAGGGTTTGCAGGCCGACCTGCTGGGCGTCGCCCAGGCGGTCGCGGTCGTCGCGCCAACCCACCCGCTGGCGGGCCGCGCCGGTATCACCCTTGACGACCTGAACCACTACCGCTCAATCCTGCCGGGGCGCAAAACCGTATTACGGGAACAGCTGGCGCAGGCTATCACCGCGCAGGATGTGGCGTTGCAAAGCCCGATCGAAACCTCGCTGCGCCATTGCTGCGTCATGGCGGGCGCCGGATTAGGGGTGGGAATTGTCGATGCCATTACCGCCCGCACCAGCGAAGCGACGCTGCTGATCAAACCCTTTGAACCGAAGATTGACGTCGCCTATCTGGCGATCTTCCCGCCCCAGCATGCGCGCAGCCTGCTGGTGGAAGAGGTCGTTCAGGTTATCCGCACGTTGATCGGCGAGAGCGCGTCGGCCGGGTAATCGGCATAGGCCGGCTGTCATCATGGCGCCATCTGCGCACGGCACTATGCTGCGCGTCATCACACGAATGCAGCCTATCGTCATACGACGAATCACCTTGCAACAAATAACGTTGCGACAATTGCGTTGCAATCAATAACCATGCGGCAACAACCCTTTACGGAATCCTGCCATGATACGCAAGAAATACCTTCTCGGTTTGATCGTTACGTTGCTGCTGGTCGCCCTGCTGCTCTATTTCTGGCAGCCTTTCGCCCGCCGCGGCAATGGCAACGCGCTGTGGACGTTCGTCAGCCAGCAGTGCGTACCCAACCAGCAGAAAAATAACTCGCCCGCCCCTTGTCTGGACGTCAATCTGCCAGGTCATTACGCCCTGTTCAAAGACCGGCGCGGACCGTATCACGACCTGCTGATCCCGACCGATCGCATCAGCGGCATTGAAAGCCCGTTGCTGTTGCAACCCGGCACGCCAGCCTATTTTGCCGCCGCCTGGAGCTACCGCGACAGGCTGTCGAGCCAAATGGGCAAACCGATCGGGGACGACGCGCTCGGACTGGCGATCAACTCGCTGTACGGCCGCACGCAAGGCCAGCTGCATATCCATATTTCCTGCCTGAAACCCGAGGTCTACCAGACGCTGCGCGCCCAAAGCGCTAACATCGGTTACGACTGGGTGTCGCTCGGTCAGCCGCTGTTGGGCCACGACTATCTGGCAACCAAGCTGAACGGCAGCGATCTGACGCGAACCGATCCGTTCAAGTTGCTCAATCAGTATGTGCAAACGCGCGGGGACCAGATGGAAAACTACGGTCTGGCGTTGACCGCCAACGCTCAGGGCGAACTGATTCTGCTGGCGGTGCGGCGTGATTTTATCGGCCTGTTCAACCGCGGCTCGGCGGAAGAAATTCTGGATGTGAGCTGCGCGCTGGCGCAATAACCGGGTACAGCCGCGCACGGCCGGCGGTAACGCGTGGTATGGCTTAATGATGAACGAGCTAACCCTGACCTTATCCGCCGCTAACACGTTATAAGTTATGCGTTTTTGTTCATTGCTTTGCCAACGCCCGTCAGCCTAGGCTGGCCCGGATTTCCATGCCCGGGCGAGAACATCATGCATCTGGATTTACGACAACTGCGCAATTTTCTGGCGCTGGCGGAACACCGCAGTTTTGTGCAGGCGGCGGAGGCGGTTTGCCTGTCGCAATCCGCGTTCAGCCGCAGCATTCAGACGCTGGAGCAAACCCTCGGTCACCCGCTGGTGGAGCGCCACAGCAAGCAGTTCACGCTCACCTGGCAGGGCAAAAAGCTGCTGCCTTTCGCCCAGCGCATGCAGGCGCTGTCGTGGGAGCTGATTCAGGACATGCGGCAACTCGGCGAAGATGACGCCGGCGAGCTGGCGTTCGGCTGCGGCCCGGCGCCGGCGGCGGCGCTGATCCCGCAGGCGATATCCGCCTTTCACCTGCTGCGGCCGCGAGCGCGCATCACCTACTGCGTCGACAACTGGCACGCGCTGCATCAGCGGCTACAGGCCGAAGAGTGGCCGTTTTTTGTGGCCGACGCCTGGCAAGCCGAACTGGACCCGCAGTTGCGGGTGCAGCCGCTCAACCCGCGCCGCTGTTTCTTCATCTGCCATCGCGACCACCCGCTGGCGCAGCAGGCGCAGGTCACGCCCGACGACCTGCTGCGCTTTCCGCTCGCGTCGCCCTATTTGCCGGTCGGCATGCGTAAAGTGCTGGCGGCGTTGACCGGCCAGCCGGACTATCGCCCGCAGATTCAGTGCGACCACATCCATTCGGTGTTCAGCGTACTGCGCCATACCCAGGCCATTAGTTTTTCCAGCGAGGACGGATTTGCGCTCGGCCGCGACAGCCATCAACTGGTGGAGATCGCCCTCACCGAACAACCCGCGGAATGGGCGCAGATGCAGACCCGGTTCGGCGTTATCTCCAGCCTGCAAAAACCGCTGCCGCCGCTGGCGCAACTGATGATCGACGCTATTCTGGAACAGGACCGGCTACGCCAGCCCGCTCCCGTATAAAGCATTACTGCGGTTTGCCGCTGGCGTCATACGCCGGCCACTGATGTTCCAGCTTCAGGTCAGTCAGCGCCTGATCGACAACGCGATTATCCAGCCACTCCTCCACCGAAAAAGCGGAACGAATTAATCCGGCCGCGCCGGCGCGCTGCACGCTATCCTGCAGGTTGCTGCGCAGGAACGGGTCCAGACGCGGCGACGTTTGCAGGTTGAGCGAATCCGGCCGGAACTGCTCTTCAAACAGCGCCGCCGGAATCTGGCTCTGGTCCGCCATCAGTTTGATATAGTCCGCCAGATGCGCCGGGTCGCTGGCCCACTGTGCTTCCTGCACCAGCGCCGCCACCAGTTGCTGAGTGACCTGCGGGTAGCGCTGGATAAAATCCTGCGTCGCCAGCACGACCGCCTGAGTAGTATTGGCCCAACCCAGGTCACGGCTGGAAGTAATAATGCGAATCCCCTGCGGGCGCAGCGCCAGCAGCGACACCCCGCCCCACACCGCGTCGACGCGCCGGGCCGCCAGCGCCGCTTTGCCGGCGGTCCAGTCAAGATTGATGACCCGGATATCCCGCTCGTTCAGCCCGGCGCTTTTCAGCGCCCGCTCAAACGACAGCTGGTCGGCGGTGCCTTTGTAGACCGCTACCCGTTTGCCGCGCAGGTCCTCAATACGCTGAATGCCGGACTCCGGCGTCGCCGCCAGATACGAACTCGAGCCGCGCGACCCCAGCAGCACCCGGGTAGGCAACCCGCCGGAGCGGCCGATGATCGCCGCCAGATCGCCGAGGTAGGCCACATCCAGTTGCTGGTTGGCCAACGCCTCGTTCACCGCCGGTCCCGCGCCTTTAAAGAACGACCAATGCACCTTGATGCCCTGTGGTTCAAACGTCTGTTCCAGACTGTGGCGAATATAGGCCAACCCCAGCGGTCCGCCGATAAACGGCTTGCTGCCCGCACTCTGATCCGGCAGCCCGATGCGGATTTCCGTCGGTTTGGCCTCCTGCGCCCGTGCTGAATTCCCCAGCGCCGCGACCGTCAACAGCACCAGCCCCGCGCCTTTAAACAGGCGGCGCCAGCCACGGTAACGATGACGATCTTGTTGTTGTTGCATGATTTTCTCCACTCATTGCAGGCGGTTTCAATGGCGAGAAACTAGCGAACGCGACCGGTGCGCCGTAAATAACATTTCCATGATTTATCAGCAAAAAAAAGCATAAATCAGCACCGGTGCCGGGTAGCGGGTCATATGCATTTCTTGCACGCGCAATATCGGTTTATTGCATTGGCGTATCACCGGGAAATCAGGTTTTTATACCCTATCTCTTCGTTTTGACTGAGCTTAAAAAGAAAAATGAATAAGCCATTGGTCATGCATAAATCCTGGTTTGTGAAAGCCCCGCAGGCGACACGCCCGCTCGCGCCGCGTCAAACCCGGCGTATCGCCGCGCCGTTGCTGTTGCCGCTGGCGGTGTTGCTGCTGTGGAGCCTCAGCAGCCTGCAGGGATGGATGCCGCCGCAAATCCTGCCCGCCCCGTCGCGGGTGGCGGCAACGGCCGTCGCTCTGTTGCAGGGCGACCTGCTCAATCAGTTATTGATCAGCCTGCACCGTCTGGTGAGCGGGCTTGCCGCCGGCGTACTGGCCGGCACGCTGCTGGGCGCGCTGATGGGCGCATCGGTGCGGGCGGAACGGCTGCTGTATCCCACCGTCTACGCGCTGGCCCAAATCCCCACGCTTGGGTGGATCCCGCTGTTTATGGTGCTGTTCGGCATCGACGACGGCCTCAAGCTGGCGGTGCTGATCAAAGCGGTGATCGTGCCGGTGACGCTGCACAGCCAACGCGGCGTACGCGACGTCCCGCCACACTTGCTCGACGTGGCGCGCACCCTGCGCCTGCCGCGGCTTACTCGTCTGACCCGGCTGATTCTGCCCGCCGCGTTGCCGGTGTGGTTTACCGGCCTGCGGCTGGCGCTGTCGCAAGCCTGGGTGTCGCTGATTGTGGTGGAACTGCTCGCCTCGTCGCAGGGCATCGGCTATCTGATGGTGTGGGGACGCCAGCTATTCCAGTTGGATATCGTGTTGGTGTGTATCGCCGTCATCGGGCTGACCGGCCTGCTGATGGAATGGGGCATCAACCAGTTGGACAAACGGCTGATCGCCTGGCCGCATCCGCCGGTCGGTCGGCTGCACGCCGTACCCGCCGGTCAGACCATCGGGCTGGCGGCGCCGCTGCTATTGCTGGCGCTGTGGCAACTGGCCAGCTATCACAGGTGGATCGATGCGCTGCTGTTGCCGCCGCCCGGCGATGTGCTCCGCGCTATCTGGCATGGCGTGAGAGAGGGTTCGTTGCCCGATGCCATGCGCCACAGCCTGTGGCGCGCGCTGATGGGCGGCGCCCTCGGCGCAAGCGCCGGTCTGCTGGCCGGGCTGGCGCTGGGGCTGAGCGCGCGCGCCGAGGCGGTATTTACCCCGACGCTGACGCTGTTGCGTCAGGTGGCGCTGTTTGCCTGGCTGCCGTTGATTACCGCCTGGGTCGGCAACGACGACGGCGGCAAGGTGACCTTCATCGCGCTGGTGGCGTTCTTTCCGATGCTGGTCGCCAGTCATCGCGGCGTGCGCCAGCGCTCCCTCGCCTTGCAGGAAGTAGCGCAGGTGCTGCGCCTGCCGTGGTTGCGCCGCCTGCGCGTACTGATCCTGCCCGGCGCGGCGCCCGCGCTGTTCACCGGGCTACGGCTGGCGATGATTTACGCCTGGCTCGGCGCCATCGGCGCGGAATATTTCATGTCGTCCGGCGTCGGGATCGGCAGCCTGATGATCAACGCCCAGCAATTGCTGGATATGCCCATCATTCTCAGCGGCATGCTGCTGATTGGCGTCACCGGCGCGCTGATCGACTACCTCGGTCAGCGGCTGGAACGCCGCGTGACCCGCTGGCGCACCACAGGAGACACCCAATGACGCAACCGCGCCCCCAACCGGTGGTCGCTTTCGACCGCCTGAAGAAACAGTTTCGCGTCGGCGGCAGCCCGCTGACCGTCATCGACGACCTCTCGCTGGCGATTTATCCCGGCGAGCTGGTGGCGATTGTCGGCAGCAGCGGCTGCGGCAAATCCACGCTGCTGCGCCTGTTGGTCGGGTTGGATGACGACTATCAGGGCCGCATTCTGGTGGACGGCGCGCCGATTAACGGCATCGGCGGCGAGCGCGGCATCGTGTTTCAGGAACCGCGGCTGTTTCCGTGGCTGACGGTGCGCCAGAACATCGAGCTGGGGCTGGCGAGCGAGAAGATTGGCCGCGCCGACCTTACCCGCCGGGTCGACCATTTCATTCGGCTGGTGCATCTGGACGAGTTCGCCGACGCCCTGCCCGCCCAGTTGTCCGGCGGCATGGCGCAACGCGTGGCGATCGCCCGCGGGCTGGTGGGCAACCCGCGCATTCTGATGCTCGACGAACCGTTCGGCGCGCTGGACGCGCTGACCCGACAACAAATGCAACAGGAACTACGACGGATTCATCAGCAGGAAGGCACCACCACCCTGCTGGTCACCCACGATGTGGAAGAAGCGGTCTATCTGGCCGACCGCGTCGTGGTGCTGGCGCCGCGCCCCGGCCGTCTGAAACACATCGCCACGGTGACGTTGCCGCATCCGCGTCAGCGCGACAGCCAGGCCTTCCACCAGCAGTGCAGCGAACTGCTCACGCTGCTGACTCACTCCGACGCCTCGGCCTTACCCGACGCCACGCTTATCACTGACTAAATGGAGTAGCACATGGGACACCCTTCCGTTTACCCGACCGGCACCACGATTTACCACCCGGACAAAGCCTGGGGCGGCTACACCGTCTTCCAGGCGCTGGAAACCGGCGCGGTCTTGATCGACATGAACGGGGCGGCGCTGCGGCTGTGGGAAGGCCTGCACGGTTTTCCCAATAAAATTCTGCCGGGCGGTTATATTCTCGGCCACAGCGGCCAGCGCGACGCCCGTTACGGCATGCAGGACATGGTGGATGTGGTGCAACTGGACTGGGACGGCAACCGGGTCTGGCAATTCAACGGTTACGAACACATCAGCGACCCGGATCTGCCGCCGGAGTGGATGGCGCGCGCCCATCACGACTACCAGCGCAGCGGCAACCCGGTGGGGTACTACGCGCCCGGTCTTGAACCGCAGGCGCTCGGCGGCAATACGCTGATTCTGGCGCACCAGAACCTGCACAACCCGAAAATCAGCGACAAGTTGCTGCTCGACGACACCATCATCGAAGTGGACTGGGACGGCAACGTGGTGTGGGAATGGCGCTGCAGCGATCACTTCGACGAACTGGGCTTTGACGACGCCGCCAAAACCGCGCTGTACCGCAACCCTAATATGCGCAGCAGCGGCGGCGGCATGGGCGACTGGATGCATATCAACTCCATGTCGACCCTCGGTCCCAACCCGTGGTTCGATCAGGGCGACGCCCGTTTCCATCCGGACAACATTATCTGGGACGCGCGCGAGTCCAACATCATCGCCATCATCGACAAGCAGAGCGGCGACATCGTGTGGCGGCTCGGCCCGGATTACAGCACGCCGGAGCTGAAACATCTGGGCTGGATCATCGGCCAACACCATGCGCACATGATCCCGGCCGGATTGCCGGGCGCGGGCAATATTCTGCTGTTCGACAACGGCGGCTGGGCCGGTTACGGCGCCCCCAATCCGGCGTCGGCCGACGGGGTGAAGAACGCCTGGCGCGATTATTCGCGCGTACTGGAAATCAACCCGGTGACGCTGGACATCGTCTGGCGCTATTCGCCGTACGAAGCCGGTATTCCGCACCCGACCGACGCGTTCCGGTTTTACAGCCCGTATATCAGCAATATCCAGCGCCTGCCGAACGGCAACACGCTGATCAACGAAGGCGCCAACGGCCGCCTGTTCGAAGTGACGGCCGACCATGAGGTAGTCTGGGAGTACATCTCGCCGTTCTGGGGCAAGAGCGTCAACACCAACATGCTGTACCGCGCCTACCGGGTACCGTACGACTGGGTGCCGCAACTGCCGCGCCCGCAGGAAACCCCGGTGCAGGCGCCGGACAACACCCGCCTGCGTCAGCCTGGCGCCGCGCAGCCCGGTTTCGCCAGCGTCGTTCCCGTCAGCGATACCCGGCCATACAAGCGCGGCGGCGATGCGCTGTGCGTCGCTACCGACAGCGAGGAGCTGAAACGCAGCCCGAAACTGTTCGCCGTCAACCGTCATCGCTTTACCGCCTTATCGCTGGCGCCGGATGAAGCGCTGTCGCTGCCCGCCGGCAACCAACTGCTGCTGGTGGGCGCGGAACGCTGCGTGCACTGTAAGAGCCTGTATCGCCAGTTGGAAACGGTCATCGGCGACGTGGCGTTCAACGGTCTGTCCTGCCACTATCTGGACGCCGACCATCATGTGCCGCACGCCGCACAGCTACAGGTTCGCTCGCTGCCCACCCTGCTGTGGCTGAAAGACGGTCAGGAACAAGCCCGACTGACCGGCGCACAGAGCGCGGACAAGCTGCGCCAGTGGTTAGGCGACATTCAGAGCTAATCGCCCCGCTTCCCGGCACGATACCGGCCGGGAAGCGTCCCGTTGGCCGAGAGATACCAAATCACGCCATTATTATTAATTAGTGATTATTTTATTTATAATTATAAATACGATTGAATAAGTAAGCGCGAATATAATTGAGATAGATTAATAACGAGAGTAATATCCCCCCGCTTTTCTATTTGCTCTCTTTTTATTATTAATCAGGATGATTTATGGCTCTCTCCGTACGTTTAATCAGCCAGCTGGCGCTGATATTTCTCCTTTCCTTTTCTCTTCGCAGCATGGCCGCAGACAATGCCGCGCCGCAGGTTCACAGCGCGCTGGACAACGCCGTTGAAGCCATGCAGCGCGCCGGTGTTGAAGGCCCCAAAGAGATCGACCTCGGTAATCAGGCGGTGCTGAAACTTCCACAGGGATTTATTTATATTCCGGTGCGGGAAGCGCGTGTATTTATGCGCGAACTGGGAAATTATGTGGGCGGTAATTTTTATGGTCTGGTGTTGCACCCTGACATCGATGGTTTTATTTCCATCGACTACACCTCGTCGGGTTATATCAAGGATGACGATGCCAAAGAATGGAATGCCGATGAATTGCTGGATAACCTGAAAGAAGGTACCCGTGAAGCTAATAAAGAACGGGTGAAGAAAGGCATTGCGTCTATCGAAATCCTCGGCTGGATTGAAAAACCCAACTACGAGCAGGCGACCCACCGGCTAGTCTGGTCCGCCGCGTTGCGCGATGAAGGCAGCAACATGGCGGAAAACGATCAGGGCGTCAACTACAACACCTATCTGCTCGGCCGCGAAGGCTATCTGTCGCTGAATCTGGTCACCAATCGCGGTACCGTCAACGAAGAAAAACCCAAAGCCCGGCTGTTGCTCAATGCCGTGACCTTCAACAACGGCAAGCGCTACAGCGATTTTAACGCCAGCACCGACCGCGTCGCGGAATATGGCCTGGCGGCGCTGATCGGCGGGATTGCCGCCAAGAAACTGGGCCTGCTGGCGATGATGGGCGTGGCGTTCGTGAAATTCTGGAAAATCATTCTGGTGGGTATTTTCGCCGTCGGCGCCATCTTCAGAAAACTGTTTTCCGGTAAGAAAAAACCACAGCCAGCGCAAGACGATGCCGGGAATGAAACCGTGCCGGAAACAAGCGCGGAAATAGTCCCTGAAACCGCAACCGTAACGGAAAAAGAACAACAGAAAGTCTGACATTAATAGCGCCAGCCCAAATAGCGCAAGCCCAGCTTCATCGCTGGGCGTATTAACATCGTCCGGAAATGCCGGCGCTGGCACACACCCGGCACCGATGCCTGCCCCGACGGCGATATTAATGAGTCCCGGCTGGGCATCATACCTGTTCTCTGCATCAGGCAAAAAACAGACGATGACCAGCCGGGAAATAAGGGCGCCAGCCCGATGATGCCTCTTCGGTTATTACTGACTCCCTTCAGTGACTGGCATAATTTTTAATTACAGCAATAATCCATTATTCCGTTTTGGCGGAAGTTATCGGTGTGGTTTTTTTCTCATCAACGTTATGTTTCTTTTTTTCCGCCGTTATTTTCTGCCCGGTTACTTTTTCTTCTTCCGATTTTTTCGACGCGACCGTTTCTTTTTCCGTCGTTACCGCTTTTTTATGTACGACTTTTTTCTCGTTGTGCGTTTTCACCTGGGCATCGGTGCTGGCAGCCGTCTGTTGCGCTGCCGTCAGCGTTTTGCCGCTCGCCTCCTGACTCGCTGTGGCGTCGGTGGCGGCCGTGGTTTTCACTTCCGCGCTGGCTGCCGTTCCGGTTACCGGTTTGGCGCTCACTTCGGTCGATGCCGCGTGTGCGTAAGAAGCAGCCAGGATAACGCCTAAAAACAGGGGTTTCATATTCATTATGAATTTCCTTTAACAAGTCATTTGCGATTAACCGGAAATAAAGTTTTATTCTCTGGTTAATAACTGAAGCGTTTAGGTAACCGCCTCGGGAGTGATTAAAGCAAAGCTGGAAATAAAAAGAATATGGAATATTCCTAGAAATCACTCCACTCATCCGACCTGATTATTTTATATTCTTCCCACCTGCATGGATAAATAACATGTTATACCTTATTTTTATTTGATTCTTCCCATCGCCGGGGGATAAGGCGAATTACACCATCAAAATTACTCACAGCCAATCGATTGAATGGCGGGGAAACTGGGGATAAGCGCCCGCCGGGCAGGCGCGTACCGTTGGAAAGCCGTGATTAGCGCCGGTAGGCCAGCGACCGCACCAGTCGATCGCCCAGCGACTGCACCAGTTGCACCAGCAGCACCAGAACGATCACCGTTCCCGCCATCACTTGCTGATTAAAGCGTTGATAACCGTAGCGGATTGCCAGATCCCCCAGCCCGCCGCCGCCAATCACCCCCGCCATTGACGAAAAGCCAATCAGCATCACCACCGTCAGCGTGATGCCCGCCAGAATCGACGGCAGAGCTTCCGGCAACAACGCCTTGGTAATCACATGCCAGACGGTGCCGCCCATCGACACAATCGCCTCTATCCGGCCGCGATCCACCTCAGCCAGCGCATTTTCCACAATGCGAGCGAAAAACGGAAACGCGCCGACGGTAATCGGCACCACCGCGGCGGTGCTGCCCAGCGTCGTGCCGACCACCCAGCGGGTAAACGGGATCAGGGCAATCAACAACACCACGAACGGCAGCGAACGTCCGACGTTGATCACGCCGCCCAGCACCGCGTTCACCCGCGGCAACGGCATGATGCCCGACTGGCGGCTGATAAATAGCAGCACACCGGTCGGCAGCCCCACCAGCACGGTAAACAGCGCCGCCAGCCCCACCATGTACAGGGTTTCCAGCGTCGCGTTCAGCATAATCGGGAAAAAATCTTCCCAGCTCAGGCGACTTTGCACAATTCGCCCTCCTCTACGCCGTGCCGCCGTAAAAACGCGCGCTCGGCGTCCAGATCCGGCAACAGCGCCTGTCGCAGGCGGGAAGTCGGGTCCGCCAGCAGCGTTCGCAGCGCGCCGCTTTCCGCCACCCGGCCTTGCTCCAGCAACGCCGCGTGATCGCAAATGGCTTTGACCACCTCCAGCTCATGGGTGATCAGCACAATGGTTAGCCCCAGTTGCCGGTTGATGTCGGCCAGCAGCGCCAGGATCGACGCGGTAGTTTCCGGGTCGAGCGCGCTGGTGGCCTCGTCGCACAGCAGATAACGCGGCTGGGCCGCCAGCGCGCGGGCGATGCCGACCCGCTGTTTCTGCCCGCCGGACAGCTGCGACGGATAGGCCTGCGCCTTGTCGCTCAGCCCGACCAACGCCAGCAACTCCGTTACGCGCGCCTCCCGTTCACGCTTGCCGGCCCCGGCGATTTCCAGCGGCACCGCCACGTTATCCCGCACAGTACGGGCATGCAGCAGATTGAAATGCTGGAAAATCATACCGGTGCGCTGACGCTGCTGGCGCAGCGCCCGCGGCGACAGGCTGGCGATATCGCAGTCGTCCATCAGAATACGGCCCGAGGTGGGCCGCTCCAGCAGATTGAGGCAGCGAATCAGCGTACTCTTGCCCGCACCGCTACGGCCGAGAATGCCGTACACCGCCCCTGACGGAATGGTCAGCGACACATTCTCCAGCGCGGGCTGCGCGCAGCCCGGGTAGCGTTTCCCCAGCCGTTCAATGCGAATCATGCGTTATTGCCCCGCCACCGCAATCACCGACCCTTTGTAGCGCTGGCTGATGAAGTCAGCCGTGGCTTTGGACTCCAGATCCTTCGCCAGTTGTTTGATGCGCGGATCGTTTTGCAGCGCCGGCGTAGTCACCAGAATATTGGCGTATGGGTTATGGCTGGCGCTTTCCAGCCCCAACGCATCGCGGGACGGCACCAGCCCGGCTTCCAGCGCATAGTTGCCGTTGATCACCGCCAGATCGACGTCATCCAGCGAACGGGGGATCTGCGCCGCTTCAATCTCTTTAATCTTCAGCTTTTTCGGGTTTTCGGCGATATCTTTCGGCGTCGCCTGATCTTTCGACGGGTCGCTATAACCCGCCTTGAGTTTGATCAGCCCCTGCCCCTGCAACAGGTACAGCGCCCGACTGAGGTTGGTGACGTTGTTCGGCACCGCCACGGTGGCGTTCTCCTTCACCTCGCCGAGCGATTTGTATTTTCGGGAATAAATCCCCAGCGGTTCGATATGCACCGTGGCCGCCACCACGAATTTTTTGCCCAGCGCTTTTTCCTGATCGCGCAGATAAGGCACGTGCTGGAAGTAGTTGGCGTCCACATCGCCGCTGGCCAGCAGTTCGTTGGCGTTCACGTTGCCGCTCAGTTCAACCACCTTCAGCTTCAGCGACGGATCCGCCTTTTGAATCTGCGCCAGAATTTCCGCATGCGGCACCGGGTCCGCCGCTACCCGCAAAGCATCGGCCGCCTGAGCCGATACCGACAGTCCCATTGCCAATGCCATCGCCGTCAGAGCAAAAAAATTATGATTTTTCATTTTGTTATCCCTTGATGATTTTCATTGTGATGACTAACCGAACTCAGGCGGTAACCGCCTGCTGCTGCGCCTGCAACACATCGCCGTAGTAGCGTTTAGCCACTTCCGGGTGAGAGCGCAGGCGCCCTTTCAGATAGTTCCAGCCCACTTCGCGCAACAGCGGGTTGTTGGGGTCACTGGCCGGCCCGCGGGCCAGTTTCGCCAATGCCGGCGACAGCGGAAACACCGGCACCACTGCATCCAGTTGCGCGCCGAGGAAAAAGGCCACCGACAACCGATCCTGACTGGCCGGCGGCGACACCACCCGGTGCACGGTGGCGCGCAGATAGCCGTCGGTCGCCAGTTCCAACAGTTCGCCGATATTGACCACGAACGAACCCGGCAGCGGGTGCGCCTCTACCCATTGACCCGGTTCAACCTCCACCTGTAAACCGGACTGTTGGTCCTGCAACAGCAGCGTCAGAAAGCCGGAATCCTTGTGCGCGCCAACGCCTTGCTGGCTGTCCGCCGTCGCCCGGCCGGGGTAGCGAATCAGCTTGATATGTTCGCTGGGTTTATCGCCGTACAGCGCATCAAACGCGGTTATCGGCAACCCCAGCACTTCAGCAAAAGCGCGCAGCAGGCGCAGCGAAATGCGGGTCAGGGTTTGCTGCCACTCCAGCAGTGCGATTTTCAGTTCCGGCAGCGACGCCGGCCACTGATTCGGCCCCTGCAACCGTCGCCAGGCGGGATCGCCGGATAACAGCCGCAGCGGCGGACGCTCCGCCCCGATATCAAACTGCTCGCGCCAGTCCGGCTCGCTGCGGGTACGCTCCGCGCCAGCGAGGTTGTAACCGCGGAAATGGGGAGAGTGAATCATCGCCACCCGCTGTTTTTCCGCGTCCGGCAATGCAAAAAAAGCGCGCGACAACCGTTGAACGCGTTGTTGCAGTTCCGGGTCGACGCCGTGGTGGGTCAGGTAGAAGAAGCCGGTTTCACGCGCGGCGTGATTCAGGCGTTGCAGAAAATCGGCACGTTGCCGGGCATCGCCGTCAAGCTGGGAAAAGTCGAGTACAGGCAGGGAAACGGGTTGACTCATGGCGGACTCCATTAATGAAATTAACAAATGTCGAAATCTTCGGCATGGAGCAACCGCAACAACACAAACGGGACATGGTGATTCCTCTTGGTCGATAAATAGGAAACCGGTTGGCAAAACGGCCCCCAAATGACGCATTCAGACCGTGCAAGCCACGCTGTGTAGCGTGACATCACCTCGCTGATACAGCGAGCGTACGGCGCCCTTAGCGGCGTCGCCTGCGCGGCCTGAGAGCCAGCGCGGGCAGGCTCCCGGCGTGTGTAAAGTATTAATCACCATTTCCCCCGGCAGGTAAAATATCAATAGCGGCAAAGGTAAGACGGAAACCGGCAGAGCGGTCGGCATCGGTTTGCCGTAATTGGTAACAAATTTGTAAGCAGCTTTACCCGACAATCATGTATTAGCCCGGAGGAACGCAGTAGGATGACGGCGAAGGGTGTGACAAAACAGCCGCAGGACCGGCCTGAACGGGCGGGTCCGCAATCCAATATCTCTTGAGGTAATCCTATGCAATCTGAAGAACAACGCCTTATTGATGGTCTGTTTAGCCGACTGAAAACAGCCGAGACCAACACGGGCCCTCGGGATCTCAAGGCAGAACAGCAAATCAATGACCACATTCGCCAGCAGCCGGCCGCGCCTTACTACATGGCGCAGGCGATGATTATTCAGGAAGCGGCGCTGAAACAGCTGGATCAGCGGGTGAAAGAACTGGAAGCCGAGGTCAACCGGCTGACGCAGGAAGCGGCTGCCCGTCCGCAGCAAAGCAGCGGCGGTTTTCTGTCCGGCCTGTTTGGCGGCGGCAACCGCAGCAGCGCGCCGCAGCCGTCGCAACCGGCGGGTTATGGTCAACCGGCCGGATACGGTCAACCGAGCCAGCCGATGGGATATACGCCGCCGGCGCCGGGTTACGGCCAGCCGGCACCGGGTTATGCGCAACCTGCGCCGTCCCGCGCGGGCGGTTTTCTGAGCGGCGCGTTGCAGACCGCAGCCGGCGTGGCGGGCGGCGTGGTGCTGGCCGACATGCTGACCGGCATGTTCCACCGCTCGCAGCCGGAAGAGATCGTCAACATTATCAACGAAACCCCGATGCTCAACGAGAATCCGCTGGGTAACGTCAGCGACAGCTTCCGGGATTTCGGCGCGAATAATCTGGACACGTTCAACGGCGCCGGCGCTGGCAACAACTTTTGGAACAGCAACGCCGGCGACGAACCGCAGAACAGCGACTACGACAATTACGCGGCTGATGATTCCTACGACGACGACGATTCCTACGTCTAATCCCCGCCCCCCTCCCGCTGACGCGGGAGGGGCCACGTTGTATAGAAATCGTAACCACTTGACCGTCTCCCCACGGGAGACGTTATTCGGCTTCAAACAAAATAACAAGACGGTACCCCTACCGTGTTATCTGTAACACCTAACTACCAACGAAAGCCGTACGTCGCAAACTCAGCCAGTTGATCTATTCCGCCCGGAACTCTGATTTAGCCTGGCACCAATTTGAGAAGAGATCAGAACTAAAATGAGTATACTTACATACTCTAATTGTTATTGATATGATCTCATTATTTAAAACGGGATTCCATAGGCGACATCAAACTTAAATTAATTAAAAATACATTTAATATTAACAATAAATAAAGATCGCACTAAGAATCTAGCTTAGTTATTTTTAACCACAACTCATCTTTTGACATTGACAATTCAGCCATGATTCTTTTCATCCTTTGGGTGTATTTTCTTATGGGTTTATATATTTTACCCTCATTGCCATTGATAATTTCGACATATCCTTCATTAATTAAAGAATCAATCACACTCAAAATTGCCTTTTTTTGTTTGCTATTATTAAATCCTTTTATTAACGAACTTTCCTTTCTTCCTGCCCCTCTTTGAAAATATATTCTCTTTAAAATGGAAATTAACGCAACCTGGTGCTCCATTAATCCAACAGACCTAATATCAACTGTATTATCAACAGAAGAATACTCTCCTATATCAGGTGATATCATCCACTCAGGAATACCAGAGAGAGCTGAAATGCCATCTAGCTTATTAACAATGCATTCTTTCAATTCCACACTATTTTCCGGATGAAATTTACTTCCTATTAAATTTAACTCATTTATCAAACAGTTACTTAAATACACATTTCCAAAAATAGCGTTACCAAAATTTAAAAAATCGAAGTAACAACCTGAAAATGATACCCCTCTGAAGTCTATAGACGATTGTTCATCGTACTCATTTATAAGACTCGACCAAAAATCAGCCGCTGCCTGATTATTGTTTTCATTCTTTGAATATAAACTTATCTTACTTATAACTTTATTTATCTCTTGGTTTTTTATATACTCAAAAACAAGTCTCTGTCCAAAAGATTTTATTGGGTTAATCCAATCTTTATATCTATTAATTTCCATATGATTATCATAATTCTCAACTAAAAAGTCAGCTCTTAATCCATCCAATATATAATCGTCAATGAATTGATAATCTAAACTATCGTTCGACACTCGTCCAATTGAGGGGATTCTAGCAAGCATAATAGCCGACTCATCTGTAGCATTACGACCAGTTACCTCGGCAAAAACCTGGCTAAATTCACTTAGTGTTATTGGCCCAGTATCCATTGGCTTTTTCCTAGTAAGGTTAGAAAGCCCCATGAGAACTTTTTTTATTACTCTTGAATCCAAAACACTATTATTAATATTAGCTTCTCTTTCACATATAAAATCAATTAGTTTATTCCAAAATTCAATTTCATTATTAATTTCACCATTTATTATTAGACCGCTATCCTTTAGTGTGGATATTAGGTGAAATATCAAAGGTTTCCTTGGTGCCCAGTCTGGAATAGACAGATCTAATAAATTTATATTTTTCATGTATTCTTGCATTTCATCATTACTAAATTCATCCTTACACGAAATCAGTATCGATGTATTTTCTTTTATACCTAAAAATGAAAACATTTCCTTATCACTAGTAAAATAATTTTCTCTACCTGTGATCAATATTCCTCCCTTTGCCTTTTGAATCAAATCTCTTACTCCGACAAGGGCATCTTTTTTTGTATCTTGTAACTTAGCTGGTTCACTACTCCACTTTTGAGAGCCTACTTCATCAAAACCATCAAGTAGAAACACTACATTAGGTAAATCTAAAAGCTTTGTTGAATGGTTAACTTGCTCAGGAGAAAAAGATAAATCTTCGAAATGCCTTCTTATTATTTCATTTGCTCTTTTTAGGCTCCAATTCTCTCTTAAATTTATACCAAATGCATAGGAGTAATTATTCTCTGCCGAATAAAGAGAGAATACTTCACTTAAACACCTACTTTTACCAGATCCAAAACTACCTGTCAAAATAACAACCTTTCCTTTATCGAGGTAATTTTTTATATCTTCAATGGAATAATTTTCATTCTTTTTTTTATCTACATATTTTACTGGAACATATGGAAGATCATCTAATTTACCAGTCAAAGGATCCACTGCACTCCCGAAAGTTTTTTTTCTTCTCGAATATTTATAAGTTTTGTAATCTACAAACTTACATTCAAATTTTTCAACACTAATTATTTCTATATTTAACTCTGCCGCTGTATTCTTCATGTTATCTGATGGCTCTCTATCAAGAACCATTAAGCAATGAGTAAATATATTTTTATTAATATTGCTACGTCTGACTATGTCAAGCTTTCTTATATCAGCTCTAACCTTCTCTAAAGTGAAATTCTCTGTTATTTCTATTGCACACACTTCATATGCAGATTTTTCAATATAACAATCAATTTGTTCGCCAGCTATTAACCTAGATTCTGCTTTTCTACTGTATAGACATTCAGCTATTGTGCGAACTTTTTCTTCCAAATCTTTCCAAGATGGCATAAATAGCCTCCATTTAATTAGACTAAAAACAATCATTTCATGTAATAGTGCAGTTATGAAAATCACAACCACCCATTATTTCATTATTTAACAACACTCAAACCCAGTAAAAAATCGGATACACTAACACAATAAAAGACGGTATGGTGATATTCATATACCAGTCTCAAAAAATAATCAACATCGACTGCTTATAATAAAAATCATAATCCTGCACAAAAATAGACAGCTATGACATAGCTTAGAAAAAGCCAAGAAATTAATCCAGTAGAGTATTAATTTTTCAACACTATCTGATTTAGTCACTGCGACATGAAATGTAATAACATTTCTCTCTTTAAAAATAGACATTCTTAATGCTATTTCATGCAACCGTTGCAAGAGCAAAGCACATACCCCAGTAACAAGTCATTATAGATGATCACCTTCTCGTCCACAAATAGGGAATAACTTTGAAAACGACCATACCATAATATAAATTAACTTTAAATAATCGAGCTAAACTGATCATGGAATTACATTTGCATTATAAATATCGGCAGCCTCGTGGCACCCTAAAGTATCTAACAAAACTGGATATACTATGGATAAATCATTTCTCACATCCTACATGTTCATTATATATAACAACCCGTAATATGGCCGCCCTATTGGTTATTTGTTGATGGGGGCGCCAGGCTGATAGCCTGTTCAGTCTGTCCGCCGCACAACATTGCCCTGAATGCCATGAACATCGACCTGCGTCAGTTACGCCACTTTATTGCGCTGATCGAGCACCGGAATTTCACTTCGGCGGCGCAGGCCATGAACATTTCACAGTCGGCGTTCAGCCGTAGCATCCAGTCGCTGGAACAGAGCGTGGGCGCGCGGCTGATTGACCGTCACCATAATCTGGAACCCACCAAGAAAGGGCTGCTGGTGCTGGAGCACGCCCGCCGCCTCACCCGCCACGCGCAAGATTTGATAAACGACATCGAGCAGTTCAGCGAAAAAGAGAGCGGCGAGGTGCATTTCGGCTGCGGCCCGGCGCCGGCGGCCTGGCTGATGCCGCAGGTGATCGGCGAATTCTCCCGCCAGTATCCACGGGTGCGGCTGGTGTTCCGGGTCGATAACTGGCAGGCGCTGGGGCAACGCCTGATGGCGGAAGAGTTTGCCTTTATCGTGGCCGATACCCGCCATTTCGAGCTGGACGCTCGCTATAACGTGCAGCCGCTGAGCCGGCACCGCTGGGGCTTCTGCTGTCGTCAGGGGCATCCGCTGGCCGCGTTTGATGAAATCAGCGTCGAGCAACTGTTCAGCTACCCACTGGCGGCCACCGTGCGCCCGCCCAACCTGCGTCAGGCGCTGGTGCGGCTGAGCGGTCAACAGGATATCCGCACCGGCATTGAGTGCGAAAACGGCTACAGCCTGCTGGATGTGATCCGCCAGTCCGACGCCATCGGCACCACCAATCACCGTCACGGACCGCTGCAACAGCCGCCGGACGGCATCCACATGCTGAAAATCACCGGGCTGGATGACGACACCGACGAGTTCTACACCCATTACGGCATCGTCAGCCGCGCCGACTCCCGCCTGTCGTGGCTGTCGCAGCGGCTGATCGCCATGTTTTTACAAGTGGATCAGGCGCCGCATCGCGCCAGCGCCTCTACAGCGGCGTAACGCTGAATTCGCTGATCGCCTGCCGTGAAAATACCGTCCGCAAGCCAAAATAGCCGCTGGCGGGCGGCTCGGCATAGTGGGCGCGAAAGTAGAGTTGGTTATCGATCAGGAAACGGGTTTCAGTGCGGTCCACCTCGATGGTCACCCGATAACGATGCCCGGCGCGCAACAGATGCGCTTCATCGGTGAATTCCCCCAGCAGTTGCCGCTCGCCGTGGCCGTTGTAGTAGCGAAAACGGGTGGTGCTGTTCCAGTTACCGCCCATGCCCACGTAATACAGCGCCAGATTATCGTATTCGCCCAACACGCCGTGGCGGGTGAACAACGAAGCGCGGGCGGGGTCCCGCGCCGCCCAAAATTGATTGAGATCGGAGAGCCGATCGTTCGGTTGCCCCTGTACCAGCACTTCGCGCAGATAGCTAATGCGATACCTGCCGGATAGCGGCTGGTCGAGCCATACCGTTAGCCCGGCGGCGGTATCCAGCGTCAAACTGTGTTCGTCAATGTCGATACGGGTGCGCGCCGGCTCTTCCTGCTCCACCCGCCAGCGCAGTGGCTTTCCGTCAGCGGAGTGCGCCCATTGCAGCGAGAACTGCCGGGCGTCTGATTCCCGATGAATACCTGATTCCCGCTGGGAGCCGCCTTCCGTGGCGGCGGTACACGCCTGACCGGCGTGACTTTCCATAACCGTGCTCTGTGCGCTATAGCCTGTGTCCGTCATTGATAATGTCCTGATGATGTCCTGTTGAAGCCCGCCGCGGCGGGCGTAATTATCTGGCGTTCGTCGTTATCGGACCGTGTTATCGGGCCTGTCGCTGGCTGAAGTATCGCTATCTGGGCGGCACGTCTCCCGCCAGCGCCAGCATGGCGATGGCGGTCAGCCCCCACTGCGCCACCGCATTGGTGGACAGGTTGGTGTCGGCGGCGCTGCCGGAACGCTGATCGATCGACGAGTCGATCTCCGCCTCTTTCACCGGGTAGAGCACCGCAGGCGGCGTTATCAGCCGTACCTGCCGGTTGGGGTGGACAATGCCGCCCTCGCCGTCCAGAAACTCGCGCCAGGCGCGCCGGACCAGCGCCTTGTCGTGCTGACGCCAGCCGGCAAACGCGCTCAGCCGGGCATGGCCCTGCACCAGATTGCGTTTTTTCACCGGCTGGCCGACAAACTTGCTCAGCGCCGCCGGGTCGTTGTACAGACGGCAATAGTCCAGCCAGGCGCGCTCGAACGCCGGGTCCGGCAATACCTGCAACAGTTCCGCGCAGACTTCCGCCAGCCCGAACACCGCGCTCAGATGCGAAATAAACCGTTGATCGGCCGCGGCAGGCCGGAACACGCCGGTATCCGGGTCCATCTCCGCCAGCCCGGTGAAGAAGCCGTGCGGCTGGGCCGCAATCGACCGCATACTGTTAAGCAGACGATCGCGTATCGTCGCATCATGTCGCCGTTCCCAGGCGGTCAGCCAAGCCGCCGCCACCGCGCCCCAGTCGGTGCCGAAATAGAGGCTGACCAGACGCTCGTCGGCAGGCGGTGGCTGGCCGATCTTGCGGCCCGGCATCACCCGTTGCAGCGTGCGCAGCGCCTCCACCTGCTCATCCATCAGCTCGCCGATGCGTTCATCGGCGGTCAGGTAATACAGAAAACGCCGGTTCGCCACGGTGGAGATGCGCAGTTGCTTGGCGCTGTCGCCCCAGTGGCGCACGTTGTGGCGCGACCCAAGCGGCTGGAAGCGCCCGGCATGGTGTACGTCCACCTCGCCGGTGTGGCGGGTCATCGCTTCCGCCATGCGGAACACGTCCGCCCGGCCGCTACGCAGAAAGTAGTACCACAGCCACAGATCGGTGCTCAGCTCCGAGTTATCCCAGGCATAGCCTCCGACGTCATAACGCCAGACGTGGCGATCGCTATCGTAGGTGTGCATCACGTCGCCAAAATCCCAGAAGCCGTACCATTTCCGCTGATCCACTTCCTGCTGATAGAAATCGAAATACCACGCCAGCTGTGCGTCCAGCGCCGGTTGCGGCTGATGCCCCGGCGCGGCTGGCGACCATACCGGGCCAAACGCGCCGGCGCGCTGTAAATCGGCGCCGTCGGCCACCAGCAGCGGCGGTTGTTGGTGACGGCGGGCCAGCGCCAGCAGCGTGTCGCTGTCCGGCGTAGCGGGCAGCACATCGAGAAACAGTTCGCTGGTGCGGGCGACGCCTTCCGGGGTGGCGAACCCCGGTTCGTAATCCTCGTAGGTGATTTCCAGCGCCTCGCGCTGCTGTTCGAAACTCGCCTGCCCCATGCCGTCGTGATAGAAGCGCAGATCCATCGGTTCCGCATACGGCGACCACAGCCACAGCGTGATCGTGGCCAGATCGGTATGCGCGCGCTGAATCTCCAGACAGGCCGGGTAGCTCTGCCAGAAATGACGGATACCGAACGCCACCCCGCCGGCGGGCGACCCCAGATAGCCGGTGCCGGAGGCCCGCTGCCCGGTGGCGGACAGCAGCCAGCCCTGCCCGGCGGCGGTGCGTTTATGGATTTGGTAGCCGTCGGGGTGATGCTGGGTCAGCCGGTAACTGCCGAACGCCGGAATGTAGTCCAGCCGCTTGCCCACCGCCGGGGGAAACTGCGCGACCGGCGGGGTGGCCTTTCCGGCCAGTTGCGCCGCGATAACCGCCTCGCCCGGATCGCGCCGCAAGCCGGTCAGGCCGCGTACCGCCTCCCGAAACAGCCCGCCCTGCGCCGAGGTGAACCGCACGTGGCGGTCGTGCAGTTCGCCCTGCTGCGGCGCATCAAACGCCACCCCCAGCCCTTTGATGAAGGTCTGTTGCTCATCGCCGTCGTAAATAATGGTGTGCAGCAGGCGCAGCGACGCCGAACCGGCATAGAAATAGAGCCGCACCACAAACGGCAGACGAGTGACGCCATCCTGCGCGGCATGGCGATGCACACCGCGCAGGGCGATGACCGCACGCTGCGGCCCGTTCTGCTCCAGCGTGACGCGCGCGGCGTGCCCCTGAAACGTCTCCACCGTCAGTGGCCCGTCCGTCCCTTCGCCGGACTGGATCTGCAACACCAGCCGACCGTTGCCGAGCGCCAGCCTGCCGTCCTGCCACAGCTCACCGATCAACCGCTCGCCATTTTTCGGCACCTGACAACGCAGTCGACCGGTATCCACCACCCAGTCCTGCGCCGTTTCGGTGACGAGGGCGGCGTCCGTTGCGGTAACCGGCGGCGCGGGCCGCAGCGACAGCCCGTGGCCGGGCGCGTGCCCGCCGCCGAGCGCATGGGCCGACCACTTCAGCGAGCCGTCCGGCCAGTAGGCCAGCGGCCAGCTCTGTAACACGCGATCCGTCTGGCCGTCTTCGCGCAGCACGAACCCGCTGTCGGCAGGCACCTGCCCTTGCGGCCAGGGCACGCCCCAGGTCACGCCGCCGAAGCTGGCGGGCGGTTGCCGCTCCAGCCAGTTCAGCCGTACCGTTGGCGTAGCGTCGGCAGCCGTGCCGCCGCCCGGTGCGCGCGCCGCCAGCGCCCGGTTCCACAGCGGCGTCGACAGCGCCAGCAGGGCGCCGTTACGGATGAAACGACGGCGCGAGGTATCATGCAGTGGCATCGGCGTATCCTTAGAAGTCATAACCCAGCGTGATCCCCAGCGTGCGCGGCTCGCCCAGCACGCCGTACGCCGACCCGTAATCGCCCGACCTGACGGTGCGGTAATAAGTCTTATCCAGCGCGTTATTCAGCCACAGGGTGGCGCGCCAGGCGTGTCCGTCCTGTTTGCCGCTCACGCCGGTGGACAGGTTGAGCACGCCGTAAGCCGGAATACGGGTAAAGTCGGAGTTGTCCACCGTGCCGTAGGCCCAGCTGCGCCAGGCCCAGCGTCCGGCCACAAACGCCTGCAGATTATTGAAGGCTTGCCACTCATAGCGGATGCGGGCGTTGTAGGTCAGCCTCGGCGAACTGAACACCCGCTCGCCGCTCAGGTCGCAGGAGGCGGGCGGGTTGGCCGCCAGCGTCACTTCCGGCGGGCATTTGGCGTTTTTGAAGTCCAGATAGCTGGCGTCCAGCAGGGTGCCGTTAAGGCTCACCGTCAACCCATCGACCGGGCGCAACGCCAGTTGCGACTCCACGCCGCGCGAGCGGAATTTACCGGCGTTCACCAGATAGCTACTCAGCGTTTCTTCGTCGTAGGCCGTGGTTTGGAACTCGCTGACCTCATTCCAGAACAGCGCGGTGTTCCATTCCACCCGGCGTTGCAGCCAGTGCGTTTTCACCCCCAGCTCCGCGGCGCGGGTTTTCTCCGGTTTGATATACAGGCTATCGATGCCCGCCTGCTTCGCCGCCCCGGAGGAGATGTTGAGGCCGCCGGCCTTTTCGCCGTAAGCCAGCGTCAGGTACGGCGTCACGCTGGGCGTGGCGTACCAGTTAAGGCTGACGGTGGCGGACGGCAGGTGATTACTCTGCGACAGATCGCCGGAGTCGAAATCGTTTTTGTTGATGCGGCGGAAGGTGCCGGTTTTCTTCTCGTAGGTTTCCCGCACGCCGGTGGTCAGGTCGAACCGGTCGCCCAGATGCCAGGTGCTGCGGGCGAAGGCTGAATACACCGTGTCTTCCAGCGAGCCGAAGCGTTGTACGAATTTGCCGGTGTTGCTGGTGTTGCCGTACCAGCGGGTGACGCGCGCATTATTGTAGTAACGGTCATGCGCGAAGGTATCCAGATTCTCGCCCCAGTAATCCACCCCGAACGAATAATCCGCCAGACCGCCTTTGGGCGAATCCACCCACAAGCGCTGCCCCCAGGTGCGGTCGCGGGCGTCCGCGCCGCTGTCCTGATACAGCGGAATGCTCAGGCCGTCGGCGGTGCCCGGCAAAAAGCGAAAGTAACGCAGCGATGACAGCGAATTCAGGGTATAGCCGTTGCGCAGCCGCCAGTTGGCTTCCACCGAGCCGCCGCCCTGCGCGACGCGGTTTTTGGTTTCGTCGTCCAGCGCCACCTGACGGCCGTCCACCACCCGCGCCCCGACCGCCGCCGCGCGCGTCCGGAACTGATCCACGCCGCCGACCGGGTAGCTGTCCACCAGCGACATCACCGGGTAGCTGGTCGCCTCGCTGTAATCGCCGATGATACGCAGGCTAAAGCCGTCATCCGGCTGGTACAGCAACTGACCGCGCACGCCGTTGCTGTTGCTGCCGCCCAGTTGGTGGCCGTTTTGCACGTTGTAGACGTAGCCGCCCTTTTCGGTGTGCGACAGGTTGATGCGCCCGGCCCAGTTATCGCTAAGCGCGCCGGACGCCATCAGTTTGGACTGCACGTAGCCGCGCTGGCCGAACGACTGTTCCAGCGACACTTCCGGTTTGAACGTCGGCCTGCGGCTACGGATATCCACCGCGCCGCCGGTAGTGTTAAAGCCGTACAGCGTACCCTGCGGCCCCTTCAGCACGCTAACCGCATCGATATCCAACAGGTCGTTGGACAACATGCCGGGGCGGGACAGGTATACCCCGTCCAGAAACAGACCGACGCTGCTCGGCATGCCGATGTTGATTTCGCTGCCGCCGCCGTCGCCGATGCCGCGAATGGTCACCCGGGTATCCAGCGCATCCGCCGCGGCGATATCCACGCCGGTGACCACCTGCGACAGATCTTCAAAGCGATAGAGCCGATCCTGCTCCAGTTCCTTCCCCTCCACCACCGACGCCAGGCTGGTTTGCTGCTGCGCCTGGCGGCGCTGCGCGTTGACCTGTACCCGTTTGAGCCGTACCGCCTGGGCGGAGGCCGCCGTGGCTTCGGTACTGGTCGCGGCGTCCGGCGTCGCCACGGCATTTGCCGCCGTCGTCGGCGTATCGGCCGCCTGCGCCATCCCCTGCATCGCCAGCACGCTGCCGATAACGACCGGGTATCGCCAGAACATCGTTTTTTTATTGCGCATATCCACCCCAGTTTTTAAATAAAGCCGCCCTTGCCGCGTCAGCGCGACAATAAATAAGGCGGAGAGAAAAATAATGAATGAAAAACAAATCAGCGCTGATGTTTTAAAAATGTGCTATCAAGCCATTCCTCCACTGCAAAGGATTTACGGATTAATTTCGCGTCATACGCCAGTGCAACGGACTGTTTGAGAATAGCGACAAAAGCGGAGTCCAGTTCCGGCGATAATAATTGGGATAACGGCGGCATACCGTCTAAATCTTCACGCAGCAATTTTTCCGGATAACCGGATTGCGCCGCCAGCAACTGAATATAATTATCCCGGTTGGCGGGTTGACTGGCCCACGCGGACGCTTCTTTCTGCACCTTGATAATACGCGTCAGCAAATTCTGATTCTGACGGGCAAAATCGCCGGCGACCAGAATCAGCCCGGTCAGTTGGCCCGCGCCCTGCAAATCGCGGGTAGATACCGCGATATCCGCCAGCCCTTTATCGCGCAACGCCAGCGCGTTGCTGCCGCCCCAGGTGGCGTCAATCTGGCCGGCGGCCAGCGCGGCGCTGGCGGCGGCGAAGTCCAGATTAATGATTTTCATATCCGATTCGCTCAGCCCGCGGGAGTGCAGCGCAGTGACGAACGACAGTTCCGCCGCGGTGCCGCGAAACAGCCCCACCCGTTTGCCTTTCAGATCCTCCAGCCGGCGGATCGGCGAGCCGCGGGACACCGCCAGATAGTGGTTGACGCCGCGCGCCGCCGCGCCAATCACCGTCGAATCCAGCCCGCGCGAACGGCCGATGATGCTGGCCAGATCGCCCAGATACGCCATGTCGATCTGATGATTGGCGAAGCCTTCGTTAATCACCGGTCCGGCGCCTTTGATAAACAGCCAGCGCACGCTAATGCCGTCGCGGGCGAACTCCCGCTCCAGCAGTTTCTGGCTGTAAATCAGATCCACCAGCCCGCCGCCGCTCGGTTGAGAACCGGCGCCGATATCCGATACCGCAATGCGGATCTCGGTGGCGCCGGCCGCCTGCGCTCCCGCGTGCCAGAACGCCGTTAAGGCCAGCAGGCCGGACAGTAACCAGTGTTTTCCCGTTTGCTTCATGTTTCCCCCAGCGTGAAAAGTCATCAGCGGACCCTGTTGTTGTGTTTGCTCCGGCAACATTTAAAGGGTGGGAAATAAACTGGCTAATATAAAAATGTCATTTGTATTTTTATGAATTAACTAAAACAGGAAATACCGGCGTTGTCCGCCTCATGCAGCAAACGCAAAAAAACTATACCGATGATGCATTAGCCTTTTTTTCCCGCCGACGATTAGGGTAAATGCCATCTGAGCGGGGAAATAACATAAATAACGGCTGACGCTGCAGGAATTCCATTCAGGCTCAACCGATAAAAGACGGCATATTGATATAGAGATATGGCATTTGACATCAAAAGCAAATGATTAAAAATCGACAACGCCGTTATTTATTTTATGGTCCGGTATTTTTGCTAAAAACCGATCCGACAGGCGCTCAGCCACGTGAATATTCGCTACGCCGGCCTCATTGACGCGTAAAGCACATGGTTGGCGAGTAACGCATACCGCCTGAACGGCCCAGACGGGTCAGGCTCTTATTCAGTTGAGGAGTAACGCCATCATGACTCATCCCCTGTACGCCGGGGCTGCCAGCGTCAACTGGCCGGACACATCGGGCAACGGCGCGGCCCCCCGACCGGCTAGCGCCCGCGCGATTGCGCCGGTCTGGCCGACGGCTTTGTCCGGGCGGCGTTCGGAAACGTGGCTCACCCTCACGCTGGCGCTGGCGTTGCACGCCGCGGTACTGGTGCCGCTGGCGCTGCGTCCTTCGCCGACGCTGGTTCCGCCGCGCCCGCTGCCGGTAACCATCGAATTCGCCGCCGCGCCGGCCGAAGCGACGCCGGCTGACACAATACCGCCCGAAGCAATACCGACAAAAACAGCACCGTCGGAACCGACGCCAGCGACCGATAGCGCGCCGGTCGAACCGCCGCCCGCTGTCGAACCGCCAGTGGATGAACCGCCAGTGGATGAACAAGCGCTGACGCCGCCACCGCCTCCACAACCAACGCGCGCCACTGAAACCGCGGCGCGAAAGACGCCGAAACCGGTCAAACCTCTCGCTAAAAAACCGTCGCCGCCGCGCCAGCCGGCGACGCCTGCGCCGCAGAGCGCGCCCGTCAGTACCGCCACGGCGCCCCCTGCCGCGGCACCGGCGGCGGCTGCAACGGTGACGCCGCCTTCCGCCAGCGCCGCGTATCTGCGCAACCCGCCGCCCGCTTACCCGGATGTGGCGATCAACCGCGGCTGGGAAGGCACGGTGCTGCTTAATGTCCAGGTACGGCCGGACGGCAAGGTGCAAACCATTCGTCTGCAACATTCCAGCGGCTACCCGGCGCTGGACGACGCCGCCCGCGAGGCGGTGCAGCACTGGTCGTTCGTACCGGCCCGCCGGGGCGACCAGCCGGAAAGCGGCTGGGTCGTGGTTCCTGTCGATTTCACCCTGAACTCATAGAGGCATCCATTATTATGACGCTCGAACACATCGCTCTGCTGTCCCCGGAAGGGGGCGTAATCCTGCTGTTGCTGTTTTTCTCGCTAGTCACCTGGTCCATCGGGCTGCTCAAGCTGGCGCAGTACGCCCGCCAACGGCGGCGTAATCAACAGTTCCGTCAGCTGTTCTGGCAACAGGAAAACATCGATACCGCGCTGCGCGATGTCGCCCATCCCGGCGCGCTGGCGAATCTGGCGCGCGCCACGCAACTGACGCTGGAACGGGTGAAAGACCGCATTACACCGGTCGCGCATCTGCAAGACCGGGTCGAGCGGGCGTTACAGCAGCAAATCCAGCGCGAGCGTCGCTCGCTGGAAACCGGCCTGGCGCTGCTGGCCAGCATCGGCACCACGTCGCCGTTCATCGGCCTGTTCGGCACCGTGTGGGGCATCATGGCGGCCTTGCAGACCATTGGCCAGTCGGGCTCCGCCAGTCTGGACACCGTCGCCGGCCCCATCGGCAATGCGCTGATCGCCACCGGCATCGGCATCGCCGTCGCCGTGCCCGCCGTGCTGATTTACAACTATTTTCTGCGTCGGCTGAAACTGGAAGTGGCCGACATGGACGACTTTGCCCATGACATTTACAGCGTGGCGCAGGCGCAGGAATTCCGCCTCGCCCCGGAACAACCGGCCGCGCCTTATGCGGTGCAGACGATCCGGGAGGTGGTGTAATCATGGCATTTGCTTCCCGCGACAATGACGAGGTGATGAGCGAAATGAACATCACCCCGCTGGTGGACGTGATGCTGGTGCTGCTGGTGGTGTTTATCGTCACCGCGCCGATGCTGACCAACAGCATCCCGATTCGTCTGCCCAAGACGACGGCGGTGGCGCCGGCCGACTCGCCACGCCCGCTGGTGGTAAGCCTTGATGCATCGCAGCAGCTGTTTATCGACCAGGAAGCCCTGCCCCGCGAGGCGCTGATGGCGCGCCTGCAACAGGCCAAAGCCGCCAATCCGGAGCTGGTGGTGCAGGTGCAGGCGGAAGACGCCGCCAACTATGGCGCGGTGGCCGCGCTGCTGGCCGATCTGGAAAAAGCGGGCATCACTCGTTTGTCGCTGCTAACCCGCAAGTGACCACGGCGCGCCATCATAATGTCGACGATGCCCAAACTAACGCTGACCCCGCCGCGGCCGTGGCCGACCGCCCGCCTGTCGGCGGTGTGCAGCGCACTGCTGATGCCGTTGCTGCTGCTGTGCGGCTGGTGGCTCGCCAGCCACTACGACTGGATGTCGGAACAAATTCTGCCCTCCCCCGCCACGGTGGCCGACAGCGCCCGCGACTTCATCCCGCAGGAACTGGCGCCCCAGTTGCGGGTTAGCCTTGCCCGGTTGGCGATCGGGCTGGCGGGCGGCATCGCGCTTGGCCTGACGTTCGGCGTGCTGTTCGGCCTTAGCCGCACGCTGGACCGGCTATGCATGCCGCTGTTCAACGTGCTGGCGCAAATCCCGACGCTGGCCTGGATCCCACTGCTGATGCTGGCGCTGGGCATCGGCGAAGCGCTGAAACTGGTGGTGCTGATCAAGGCAGTGACGGTGCC
Source organism: Dickeya sp. Secpp 1600 (assembly GCF_003049805.1). Classification (NCBI taxonomy): domain Bacteria; kingdom Pseudomonadati; phylum Pseudomonadota; class Gammaproteobacteria; order Enterobacterales; family Pectobacteriaceae; genus Dickeya; species Dickeya sp. Secpp 1600. Next base: position 1,834,564 of record NZ_CP023484.1, on the reverse strand, counting down.
GGTCACGCTTTGCACCTGCGCCGGCATCCGCCAGACGCCGCAGACGCTCTACGAGCTGGCGCGCACGCTGCGCCTGCCCTGGCTGACCCGGCTGCGTCGGCTGGTGATCCCCGCCATGCTGCCGTATGTGATGACCGGCACGCGGCTGGCGTTCTCGCAAGGCTGGGTATCGCTGATCGCGGTGGAGTTGCTGGCGTCCAGCGAAGGGTTGGGTTACCTGATGGTGCAAAGCCGCCAGCTGTTTATGCTGGATCTGGTATTCGTGTGCATTCTGGCGATCGGCGCTTTCGGTCTGGCGGGCGAGCAGGCGCTGCAACGGCTGGAGCAGCGCTGGATTTTCTGGCCCGCGCCGGTGCTGAGTCACGAAGGCCCGACGCCGCGCGCCGCCTGGCACTCGCTGGCGGGCTGGTGCCTGCCCGCGCTACTGTGCCTGCTCTGGCAACTGGTCACCTATCAGCGCTGGGTGCATGCCGCGTTTCTGCCCGCACCCGATGAGGTCGTTACTGCCCTGCTGGCCGGGTTTGGCAACGGAGAACTGACATCCGCGCTGAGCGCCAGCCTGTCCCGCACGCTGGCGGGGTTCACGCTGGGGGCGGGTCTGGGTTGTCTGCTGGGCTGCCTGTTAGGCCGCAGCCGCGTTGCCGATCGCCTGTTGACGCCGCTGCTCTCCGCCCTGCGCAGCGTCGCGCTGTTTGCCTGGTTGCCGCTGCTCACCGCCTGGTTCGGGCTGGAAGAGAGCGCCAAAGTGGTATTCATCGCGCTGGCGGCGTTTTTCCCCGCGCTACTGGCAAGCTATCAGGGCATTCGCCATCTGCCGCCGTCGCTGCTGGAAACCACCCGCGTGCTGCGCCTCAGCGCGTGGCAGCGGCTACGGTGGCTGACGCTGCCCGCGATGCTGCCTGCGCTGTTTTCCGGGCTACGGTTGTCGCTGATGCACGCCTGGGTCGGCGCCATCGGCGCGGAATACTTCATCTCCTCCGGCAACGGCCTCGGCAGCATGATGATCCGCGCCCAGCAACTGTTCCAGTCGGAACGGGTGATCGCCGGCGTGGTGCTGATAGCACTGGTCAGCACGCTGTTTTATCGGCTCATCACGCTGGCGGAACGGCGTCTGACCGCCTGGCGTTTCCGCTGACGCCCGAAATCGCGCTTCCCGCATGACCGTTATTTATCGCATAAGCGCCGGGTCATCCGGAAAGTGGTGCGTCCAATCGTCAGCCGGATCGCCGGTGGCCTGACGATTGTCATTACGGTAGGTTTATTGACGGAACAATTAATGTGAGAAAAAGTTAATGCCCGGTATCACTGTGACAGGATTAAAAAGCATATACCCGTCATACTTCAAGTTGCAGGTGCGTTGGCTGCCCTCATTCACCCCGGTCACTTACTTATGTAAGCTCCCGGGGATTCACTCGGTTGCCGCCTTCCTGCAACTCGAATTATTTAGGGTATAAACCGTATGGCGGTCGTCGTGCGGCGAACCTAGTGAGAAGCCTATCGGCGATGCCGCCCGGATGGCTGCTAACGCGATGATCTATCGCTATATTCTTTCCGTTGCTCTCCTATCCTGACCATCCCCTTATTTATCGCATGCCGATGCCGCCGGGCGCGGGCCAGCGCCAATCACAAAGGGAAACACTACCTCATATTCGTTTGCTTGCTCGTTACGAATTGTCAGAAATAGAATAGAAGGGAAACAGTGCTAAACAGGCTTTTTTCATACCTTTTATCTATAACGATGTATCATACCGGTTCTACGCATGACCCACCGCTGCCAGAACGCAGCAAAGGCCGCCAGCGACATAGCGCCAGGGGAAGGCTATAAACGGAAAGTGGATTGACGGCATGCATCTGAATTTGGCTTTATTTAAAAACGACAGCACCGGGTTAAACAGCCTGAATGTTTTCATGGTGACGCTGATTGGCTGCAACATCGGTGCGCACGCCCGGCTTTCCGAGCTTGACCTGTCCGTCTTCTGGCCGGTGAACATCATCATCGCCGCGCTGTTTTACCGTTGCCGGTATCTGAACACGCCCTGGTACTACGCCGTCTCTTACGCGGCGATGATCCTGCAGGACTCGCTGTTTTACGGCTGGGGACTGACCGCGTTTACCATCAATTCCGCCAATATCGCCTTTATCGTCGTCCTCACCCAGTTGCTCAACTGGCCCGGTTTCCTTGCCCGCCGGGAAACCGACATGATCAGTTCGCTGTATGTCTTCGTCGCCTGCATGATCGCGGCGCTGGCCTGCGGTATCGTCGGCGCGCTGGCGCAACAACCCTGGCCCCGTTTCCCGGCGGCGGTGTTTCGCAGCAACTTTCTCAACTGGTTCAGCGACCAGTTCTACACCGCGGTGCTGTTCCTGCCGCTGCTGTTGACCCTGCGCAGCCAAATCCCGCTGCGTTTCCCGACGCTGCGGCTGCCGGACGCGCTGCCGCTGTTGCTGTTGCTGCTGTCGATCTGCGTGGCCCCGTTGCTCGGCCCGGTTGCCATTCTGGCGTTTCCGTTGCCGGCGCTGACCTGGTGCGCCATCGTCTATCCGCTGTGGCTGATTCGGTTGATCACCTTGTGTATCGGGTCCGCCGAGCTGATTCTGACCGCGGAACATGTTTACGCGCTGTATGGCTCGCAAGATCCGCTGTTTATGCATCAGGTCACCATCGCCCGCATCGGCATTGCCGCCACCATTTTCAGCCCGCTGATGATGGCGACCAACGCCCGCACCATTCGCCAGTTGAACGCCCGCCTGCTGCAACAGGCCAGCCATGATTTTCTAACCGAAACCCTGTCGCGCTACGGTTTTACCGAAGCGCTGACGGCACAGGGCCAGAGCGTCAAATCGCTGCAGAGCTCGGTCAATATCATGCTGATCGACATCGACCATTTCAAAAACATCAACGACAGCTTCGGGCACGACTGCGGCGATGAGATCCTGCGTCAGGTGGCGACCGTGATAAAACAGACCATTCCCACGCCGGGGCTGGTCAGCCGCATCGGCGGAGAAGAGTTCGCCGTGGTCTGCTTCAATCACAGCCCGTCGGCGTTTTACCGGCTGGCCGATGGGCTGCGCCAGACCATCCAGCACACCCCGTTTATGTTCAACCAGCAGCAGGTGCCGGTCACCGTCAGCATCGGCATCGCGCATGCGCCGACGCCGGGCAAATATCTGGTGGATACGGTGCATCAGTTATTTCCGCTGGCGGACAAAAACCTCTACACCGCCAAACGCGAGGGGCGCAACCGCACTATTCAGTAGCAGTAGCCGATACGGACCCAGTAGCCGGTGCGAGCTTGAATCAGCGCCGGAAAGACCTGATGACCATCACTGCTGACCATCACTGCTGACAACAGCTGTCAGCTGTCGCGTGTACATTCTCTGGGACTCAACCGAGAAGGAAACGCCATGTCATCCCATGCCCCAATCGCGCTATTTCCCCATGACCAGAACCCACCGCGCCACTACTGGGTCGGCGTAGTTTCCGCCGAACACGTCCAATACGCGCTCGACGGGGGGTACATTCAGGTTTGCCACGGCAAACTTAGCGCGCTGAAACGCGCAAGGCCCGGCGACGGGTTCGTCTATTACTCACCCAACCAGACTTTCAAAGGGAAGGAACGCCACCAGCATTTCACCGCCATCGGCATCATAAAACGCGGCGATCCCTACCGGTTCGATATGGGAGACGGCTTTGTGCCACATCGCCGCGACATCGACTGGGCGGGCGGCGTGGAAGCGCCCATCCGCCCGCTGCTGGACCGCCTTGATTTCACCGCCGGCCGGACGAACTGGGGCTACGCGTTGCGCTTTGGCCTGTTCTCCATCAGCGAGCATGACTTCCGCCTGATTGCCGAAGCCATGCAGGCGGACCAGTCCAGACTGTTCCCATGACCGCGCTGGGCGCGGGCATCGACGCTAACGCAACGCGCGCCAGCCGGGCGGGGAAAGAGGCCGGACATCATCCGGCCCGACGCGGCATCCGCTGACCAACGCGGTGCAGTACGCCATCAGCGCCTTACACATCACCCGCGTCCTGCGCCAGCTCGCGCATGCGCTCAGAAGCGGCGTGCGCACGGTGGTCGCGCGCCAGCAGGGTATAAATCGTCGGCAGTACAAACAGGGTGAAGAACGTGCCGATCAACATGCCGGTGACCACCACAATACCGATGGCGAAACGGCTGGCCGCTCCCGCCCCGCTGGCAAACAACAACGGCACCAGCCCCACCACCATCGCCGCCGTGGTCATCAATACCGGACGCATACGGATAACCGCCGCGCGGTGCATGGCGTCAAGCGGCCCCAGCCCTTCATGCTTCTGAATGTCGTTGGCGAAGGACACCATCAAAATCCCGTGTTTGGAAATGAGGCCGATCAGCGTCACCAGCCCGATCTGGGTATAGATATTCAGCGTGGTGTAACCCAGCCAGAGCGGCAGCAGCGCGCCACAGATCGCCAATGGGACGGTCACCAGAATCACCAGCGGGTCGCGCATGCTTTCAAACTGGGCGGCTAGCACCAGGAAAATCACTACCAGCGCAAACGCGAATGATACCGTCAGGCGATTGCCTTCTTTGACATATTGCCGGCTGTCGGATTGCCAGTCGATTTTCGCCCCCGGCGGCAGCGGCTGGTTTTGCAGGAACTCGACCGCCTGCCCCATCGTTACCCCCGGCATCAGCACCGCCGACAGCGTGATGGCGTTCATCTGGTTAAACTGCGGCAGGCGGTTGGCTTCCGGCTGGATATGCACGTCCACCACGGTAGACAGCGGCACCAGCTTGCCGGACTGCGCGCGCACGTAATACCCGCCGAGATCCTCCGGGGAAATGCGCTGTGCCTGCGGCACCTGCGCAATCACGTCGTAGGAGCGATCGAACCAGTTAAACCGGTTGATATAATTCTCCCCGACCAGCACGGCCAGCGTATCGGCAATGGCGCTCATGCTGACCCCCATTTCCCCCGCTTTGGCGGCGTTGATCGTCAGGTTCGCTTCCGGGCTGTCAAACGCCAGGTTACTGTCGACAAACGCAAACAGCCCGCTGCCCCAGGCCGCGCCTTTAATGCGCTCGACCGCGCCGTACAAACTGCGGAAATCGTCCGGCGAGCGCACCACCATCTGCACCGGGAATCCGGCGGTGCCGGCCGGCAACGGCGGCGGCTGGAACGCCGTGGCGTACACGCCGGTGATTTCGCCGCTGCGGGCATTCAGCGTCGCCTGCACCCCGGTCGCGTTCTGATGCCGTTCCGTCCACGGCGTCAGGATCACGCCGCCGAAACCATAGCTTGGCCCGTCGGTGCCGTTGACAAAGAAACTGCTCTGGTAATCCGGCAGCGCGCGAAACAGGTGCTCCACATCATGCGCATAGCGCTCGGTGTAATGAATGTTGGCGTATTGCGGCCCACGGGTCTGAACAAACACGTATCCCTGATCTTCCTGCGGCGCCAGCTCTTTCTGCAGCCCCATAAACAGCAGCACGATCCCGGCCAGCACCGCGGCGCATACCAGCAACACGGCGGCGCGGGCATGCAGCGTGCGCGCCAGCAGCCGCTCATAACGGCCAGCCAGCCCGTGCATGGCATGCTCAATACGTTTAGCCAGACGCCCTTCCGAAACGCTGGCGTTCAACAAATAGCTGCTCATCATCGGGGACAGCGTCAGCGCCACAATCCCGGACACGATGACCGAGCCGGCCAGCGTGAAGGCAAATTCCCTGAACAACGCGCCGGTCAACCCGCCCATCAGACCGATCGGGGCATAGACCGCAGCCAGCGTGATAGTCATCCCGATGACCGGGCCGATAATTTCACGCGCCCCCAGCAATGCCGCCCGCGGCGGAGACAGTCCGTCTTCAATATGGCGATGGATGTTTTCCACCACCACGATGGCGTCATCCACCACCAGACCAATCGCCAGCACCATCGCCAGCAGCGTCAACAGGTTGAGGGAAAAGCCGAACGCCAGCATCAGCATCGCCGTTCCCACCAGCGACAGCGGGATGGTCACTACGGGAATAATCACCGCCCGCAGCGAGCCGAGGAAGAGGAAGATGACCACAATGACAATCACGATCGCTTCCAGCAGGGTATGCATCACCTCATCGATAGCCGCATTCACAAACCCTGCGGTATCAAACTGGCTGGAGACCGTCATGCCCGGCGGCGCGGCGCGTTGCAGGTCAGGAATCAGGGCTTTCACGCCTTTTACGATCTCCAGCGGATTGCCGTCCGGCGTCGGTGAGATCGCCAGCGCCACCGTGCGCGTCCCATTGGTTAACGCGCTGCTGTCGTAGTTTTGCCCACCCAGTTCCACCGTCGCCACATCGCCCAGACGCACGATGCCGTTACCCGCCCGCTTAAGCACCATCGCGCGGAAATCGTCAACGCTTCGCAGGTCCGTCGCGGCCATAATCGGAACTTGCGTCACGTCGCCCTTGAGCATGCCCGGCGCCGCCTGCACGTTATTGGCGCGCAGGGCACCGGCCAGATCGGAAGCGGTCAGGCCGCGGGCCGCCAGTTTGACCGGGTCAACCCACAGGCGCATCGCCAGCGTCTGCCCGCCTTCAATACTGGCGGACGCCACGCCGGGAACCGACGTGATCAACGGCTGCGCCACCCGGGTGATAAAATCCGTGATTTCCGGGATGCTCTGCCGTTCGCTGGCGAACCCCAGGTATTGCACCGCGGAGGCGCCGTCGGTGATTTTGGAAATGACCGGATCGTTAACGCCCTGCGGCAGGCGATATTTCACCTGCTGCACCTTGGCGAGAATCTCCGTCATTGCCCGGTCCGCATCCGCGTTCAGCACCAGCTTCGCTTTGATCTGACTCTTGCCCTGAGTCGACGTCGATGACAGGTATTCAATGCCGTTGGCGGTCGCAATCGACTGCGCGATCGGCGTCGTCACAAACCCCTGCATGACATTTTGCGTAGCGCCCGGAAAGTTGGTGTCCACCACGATGGTGGCGCTTTCCATTTTCGGGTATTCGCGCATCGGCAGGGAAAAGAGCGACGCGACGCCGACCAGCAGGATCAGAATGCTGAGCGCGACGGATAAAATCGGCCGCCGGATAAAGATATCGGTAAACCGCATGCTTACTCCTTACCCGCATCAGGGCGGGCGACAGCGGCCGCCGGTTTTTGCACTACGTTGACGTCGGCGCCCGGCTGGATGCGCAACTGCCCTTCCGTCACCACCACGTCTCCGTCCTTAAGGCCGCGGGTGATCATGACCCGATCGCCGAGCCGACGCCCCGTCGCCACCGGTACGAACTCCGCCTTGCCGCCTTTTTCCGGCGATTCGCCGCGCACGGCGATCACCGCATCCCCGGACGACGAGGTCATGATGGCGGTCGCCGGCACCAGCAGCCCGTCGGGCGTGTCCGGCAATATCACCGTCGCCGTGACGTACATGCCGGGGCGCAGTTGCTGCGCGTCGTTATTCAGGCGGGCGCGAACGGTGGCGTTGCGGGTATCCGTCCCGACCTGCGGCTCGATAGCCGTCACTTTCGCCACCGACGCCGGCACGTCCGGCATGTCGCTGATGACATCCACATCCTGACCGGGCCGGATGCGGGACAACATCTGCTGTGGAACCGTGAAATCCACATACAGCGCATCAAGCGCCGTCAGCGTCGCCACGGTATCGCCGGCGTTCAGATACTGACCGGCGTCGACCTGCCGCAGCCCTAACTGGCCGCTGAACGGGGCGCGAATCGCTTTCTGGCGGATCCGCGCCTCAAGCTGCATCACCTGCGCGGCGGTGCGATCGCGCTCGGACTGGCGTTGTTGCAGGACTTCCGTCGAGATGGCGCCGGTTTCCGCCAGTTTATCGGCGCGCTGATACTGCTGCTGGGCAAAGACGGCGGCGGCGTTGGCGGCGACAAGGTCGGCGCGCTCAGGCGCATCATCCAGTTGCACCAGCGGCGCGCCGGCTTTGACGGTCATGCCCGAATCAAAACCGATTGCCGTCACCCGCCCGGCGGTTTCACTGGCCAGCGTGACCTGATTAACGGCGCGCAGATTGCCTAACGCATCGAAACGGTCCGGCACCGGGGCGGCCTGAAGCTTCAGCGCCACAACGTTGACGGGCGCGCCCGGCGCATATCCCCACGCGGTGTTGCGGCTGACGCGCCAGAACCAGAGCAGAGAAACAATCACCGCCAGTACAACCACGGTAACAATAACGATCTTCCAGGACCTGTGCCTGTCGGTATGGGCAAACGGCGCGTGCTGCGAATGGTGATTCATATCTACTCCAGAGAAAACAGACTGACAGTCTAATTACGCCGATTTTGTACTTTCAGTCGGTTTTTTGTCAAAGAATTATTTTCAGTGCAAAATACCGTCCGTATACGTCACCGGCGCGCGCTTTACGCGGCCCGGTCCTACCGATGGAAGGAGAAGCCTTTGCCACAGGAAACGCTGTCTGAACGGAGTGAACACGCCGCGACAGGAAGAAAAACCCAGCCGCGGGGACGCCGCAGCGCCCGTAAGCTACTGGATACCGCCATGGCGCTATTTGCGGCAAAAGGCGTTGAAGCCACCACGGTGGATGAGATTGTTGACGTGGCCGGACTGTCGAAAGGCACCTTCTACCACCATTACGACAGCAAAAGCGCATTGCTGGATGCGCTGCGCGCTGAGTTTATCCGGCGCTTTCACGAGCATATCAACGGCGCGCTGGCACGCTGCGCCAAAGAGGATTACGCATCCCAACTGGAAAGCTGGGTGCGGGCGGCGATCGAAAGCTATCTTGAGCTGGGAGAATTGCACGCCATTGTATTCAGCGGCGCCGACTACCTGCTGTGGAGCGCCAGCGATGAAGCGTTTATGGGGGAGTTCATCGCCATACTGGAACAAGGGCACCGGGCCGGCGCGTGGCGGGTAACTGACGCGCACCTGACCGCCACGTTTATTCTGCGCGGCTTACTGGGCGTGATCGATGACCGTCTGCTCAGTGGTCAAGACGCCCTGTCGGCCTGGCCGACGGTGGCGGCGCTCGTCGCTGCGTTGGTGGGCCTTCCCGGTCAGGTCGAGCCTCGCCAAGAGTAATAAGGTCTGCCGCTCGCCGGTCTGGTTCGCGGCGTGTCCGCACCGGCGAACCAGGCCTCGCCTCACCGCCAGGCGCCTTACCGTTCAGCGCCTTGCCATTGCGGCAGACTGCTCTATGATTAGTGCGTTTCACTACCCTCAGCGCGCGCCACAACGCGGAATAACCATGCGAAATCGCCAGCTTGTCGGAAACCTTTTTTTAGCGCTTGCCTGCCTGATCATGCTGACCTGCCTGATACAGCGGGTCGCCAGTTTGCAACTGCTGCTGGCGAACCCTATTAGCGCGACGGCGTCGGCGTTCGCACCAAGCGAGGATCCGCCCGCCGCCATAACGCCCTGCCAGCTAAGCGCGCATTCGCTGCTGATGGAACACATTATCCCGCTCCTCCCCCTGTTGTTTGCCGCCGTGGCTCCGCGGGTAAAGATCAGGCTGACGTTTCCGGTCGCCCACCTGTTTTTCCCGCCGCTACTGCGCATACACCTGAAGCATTGCGTTTTTCGTGAATGAGTTAACCGTCACCCCGGTTTTCTTCGCTGGCACAATGACATTCAACGCATGAAATTTATCGAGATATCACGATGAAATACCGTTACTTACTGCTGTCCGCCCTGCTTGCCGCCGTATCGGCGCAGGCCGAAAAGCCGATTCCCCCAGCCGTCAAACAGTTCGAAAAGCAGGGGATTAAACTCATCAAACCCTTTTCTGCGCCGGGCGGTTTACAAGGCTGGCTGGGCGAATATCAAAAAATGGGCGTCACGATTTACCTGACGCCGGATGGCAAGCACGCCATTTCTGGCTACATGTACGACGAGAAGGGCAACAATCTCAGCGAACAGCTGATTGAAAAAACGCTCTACCTGCCGGCGGGGCGGGAAATGTGGAAAAAACTGGAGCGCGCGCCGTGGATTGCCGAAGGTAAAACCGACGCCCCGCGCACCATCGTGGTGTTCGCCGATCCGTTCTGCCCGTACTGCAAGCAGTTCTGGGAAATGGCCAAACCCTGGGTGGAGTCCGGCAAGGTCCAGATCCGCACCTTGCTGGTCGGCATCATCCGTCCAGACAGCGGCCGTTACGCCGCCGCCATCCTCAGCGCGAAAGACCCTGCTCAGGCCTGGCGCGACTTTGAGTTATCAAACGGGAAAACCGTGCCGCCGTTCCCGGAGTCCACACCTACGGTGATTGTGAAAAAACTGCAGTACAACCAGCAGTTGCTCGACGAGCTAGGCGCCAACGCCACCCCGGCGATCTACTACATGAATGCCGACAACGCGTTGCAACAGGTCGTTGGTCTGCCCGATGAAAAACAACTGGCCGATATGATGGGGAAATAAACCATGCCCCGGCGCAGGCCGGGGCATGCTGTCACCTATTCGCCCGGTCGCGATGGCGCCACCGGGCGAATACCACGATGTGGTTCAGGGCAACGGCGGGGTCAGGGCAACGGCAAATCGGCATGCGTCATCTCTCTGATGAAAAACAACCGGGCTGATGAAAAATAACCGGGTCGATGAAAATAACCGGGCTGATGAAAATAACCGGGCTGATGAAATAACGGTTTCGATGAAAAAGAACGGTCCTGAGGAAAAACGGGCTTCAGTATGGCAATAAGCCGCCAGTTGCCGCGCCGCGCCCAGCAGCATGGCGGTGTGGCCGTCATGCCCACAGGCATGGTGCGCGCCGCTGTGCTGACTGCGCCACGGTTGCCCGCTCTGCTCGTCCATCGGCAGCGCGTCCATGCCGGCGCGCAGCCCGCCCCAACGGTCGCGGTTTCGGCCGTGCAGTACGCCCACCACGCCGGTGCCGCCGATGCCGGTATGCACTTCCAGCCCGCAGGCGGCGAGAAAATCCGCCACCCGCTCAGCGGTGCGATGCGCCAGAACCCCTAACTCCGGGTGCGCGTGCCGATCGCGGCGCAACGCCGCCAGCTCATTATCCGTCATGTTTAATACCCTTGTTGACGGTCGATCACGCCGACCATCGGCTCGCCCCGCTCAAAACGGGCGATGTTGTCCATCAACGCGCTCACCGCACTGTCCGCCTGGGTCTGGCTGGCGATATGCGGCGTCAGCCACAGCGCCGGGTGCGACCAGAACGGATGCGTCGGCGGCAACGGCTCCGGATCGGTGACATCCACCACTGCGCCCCGCAGGCGACCGCTATCCAGCGCCGCCAGCAGATCGTCGTGGTTCAGCTGCGCGCCGCGCCCGACCTGCACCAACGCCGCACCCGCCGGCAACTGGTCGAATAGCGACGCGTTGAGCATGCCGTGGGTGGCAGAGGTCAGCGGCAGCAGGCACACCAGAATGTCGGTGTCGGCCAGAAACGCCGCCCGCTGCGCGTCGCCGGCAAAACACGCCACGCCCGGCAAGGATTTGGGCGTGCGGCTCCAGCCGCGACAGGCGAAACCAAGCGACTGCAACTGCGTCACCACCGCCTGCCCAAGCTCGCCCAGCCCCATCACGCCGACGCGGCGTTGCGACGCCGGCACCAGCGGATGTCCCTGCCAGCGTTGTTCGCGCTGCTGTTGCAGATACAACGGCATGTCGCGGTGCAGCCCCAATACGGCAAAGGTGACGTACTCTACCATGCCGCTGACGATGCCCGGTTCCACCATTCGCGCCACCGGCAGCGACGGCGGCAGCGCCGCATAGTCGAATTGATCGGCGCCGGCCCCTACCGAAAACAACACCTTGAGATTGGGCAGGCTGGCGATCAGGTCCGCCGACGCGTCCCACGCCACCAGATAGTCCACCGCCGCCGGGTCCGGCACCTCGGGCCACTGCCAGAAACGCGCCTGCGGATAACGGCGGGCGATGATTTCCGCCCACAGCCGCCCACGCTCTGCCATCGACTTATACAGAATGTTCATTACGCCATCGCCTGCGTCATCAGCGCCCAGGCGCGCATTCCGCCCGCCTCCGGCTGCCACGGCGCACCCCGGATCATGGTGACCGGCGCGTCCACCTGCTGTAGCCCGCAGTCGGCCAGCCAGCTTCCCAGCCCGAGCGCGGCATCGCTGTCGATACGGACAAATTCGCCGCTGACCTCGGCCATCAGCGCGCCGATCAAGCGACGGGCGTTATCCACGCTGTCGGCAATCACCGGGCCGATGGCGTAACCGCGGCCAAAACGGCGCAGCGCGGCAAAACCAGCGGTACGGCCGTGCTGTTCCAGCACCCGACTCTGCGCCGACTGACGCAGCAACCAGGCGATCAGCGCCGGACGCGCCAGCCCGTGCGCCTGTTGATCCAACGCCGTCAGGTATGGCGCATCATCCAGCGCGGCGGCCCGCAGCCGTTGCCCATCGAGCAATACGGGCGCGGCGAACGCCGGCAACCGCGGACACTGGTACTGATGAACTTCGCCCACCGGCGCAAATCCCAGCCGGGCGTACAGCCCCTGCCCGGCGGCCGTGGCGTGCAGCCGCACCTGATAGCCGTCAAGGCCGGTTAACAACCCTTCCATGAGCATCCGGCCGATGCCGCGCCCCTGCTGCTGCCCGTCCACCACCACCAGACCGATGGTGGCCCAGCGGTCGCCCCAGCGCCAGCACAGCGCGGTGCCCACCGGTTGCCCCCGGTCTTCCGCCACCAGCCCTTCGCCCAGTTGCAGCGCGTCCCGCCAGTCTTCCAGCCGGTGCGGCCAGTTCATCTGCTGAGTCAGCGACCAGCCGTAGTCGGCATCCGCCGCCGTCATGGCGCGTAACGTTATCGTCATGTCTGGTCCTCACATCATGCCCGGCGCCTTCAGCCCGGAACCGTCCACCAGTCGGGCATAGCGGAACGGGGTCGGGTCCACCACCGGCGTCTCGCCGGTCACCAGATCCGCCGCCAGCCGACCGGCGCCCGGTCCAATGCCGAAACCGTGCGCGCTATACCCGGCGGACAACACCAGCCCCGGCAGACTCTCCACCGTCGAAATCACCGGAATGGCGTCCGGCGTGCTGTCTATCATGCCGCCCCACGCCTGTACGGCGCGGATAGCGGCCAGCGCCGGGTATTCACGCCGCATCGCCGCCAGCCCTTCGCTCACCATCGCCATGTCCGGCGCCGGGTCGAGAATGCGGGTTTTCTCGAACGGCGAAATGCCGTCGAATGACCAGCTTGCCCGCGCCTCCGGCCCGCACAGGAACGGTTTGATGCCCGGCCGGAACGACAGGTTTTTACGCCGGGCGCGGAAGGTAGGGTAAAATTGACGGGCGTAGCGCAGGCTCTGGAAACCCGGCTCCAGCCGGCCGCGCCCGGACACCGACACCGTATAGCTGCCGTCCAGCTGCGGGCGGCAGGCAAACGCGGCGGTGTAAAACGGCAGGCCGATCGCCTGTTCGATCGGCGCGGTGCGAAACGCGGTGCCAATCACGTTGCCCAGCGGCAGTTCGATGCCGTGACGACGGCAGAACAGCGAGCTCCAGACGCCGCCGGCGCAAATCACCGTTGAGGTTTTCACCCGCCCGCGCTCGGTCCACACGCCGCTGACCCGCCCGCCGCTGATGTCCAGCCCGCGCACCGCGCACTGTTGGATCACACTGGCGCCGAGGCGCTGGGCGGCGATCGCCAGCCCGGCGCAGGCCAGCGCCGGTTCGGCATGGCCGTCGGTGGGCGACGACACCCCGCCCAGCCACGCGGTGGTGCTGCCCGGCGTCATCGCTTTGGCCTGCTCGGCATTCAGGATGTCGCTGCGCACGCCATAGCCTTTCGCCATCTTGCCCCACTTGTCCCAGGCGTCGATCTCCGTCTGATCCTGCGTGGTGTACAGCAGGCCGGAGCGGCGGAATCCCAGCTCTTCGCCGGTTTCCTGTTGCAGTTCCTCCCAGCGGCGCAGCGCGTAGATAATCAGCGGCAATTCGCGCTCGTCGCGGTTCTGCTGCCGACACCATCCCCAGTTGCGGCTGGATTGCTCGCCGCCGACCAGCCCTTTTTCCAGCAGCAACACGCTGACGCCTTTTTTCGCCAGTTCATACGCTGCCGCCGCGCCGGCAATTCCGGCGCCAATCACCACCACGTCCGCCTGATCCGGCAACTGGCTGCTGTCCTGAACATATCTGATGGGTGCAGGCATGTTGTTCCTCTGTAATTCACTAAGAATAGAAAAGGCGTCGTTGACGCCGGGGCTGTTAACCAACAGCCCAATTGTTTTTGTTACCAACCCGTCCATGCACGTACGATAAGCGACGCTGCGCAGAATAAACAGCCATGTTGCGTTGCAACGCCCTCGCTCGCCCGCATAAGCGGTGAAGGCGCAAGCTAGCGGTCTGTCGCCACGGCGTTCCGTTTATTCCGCCCGCAACTATTCCGCCCGCAACACGTCGGCCGGTAAGAACTCATGCTCTTCCAGCCAGCCCTGCCGCAATTCCGGCACCGCCTGTTTGAGGCATTCATCATAGCGTTCCGACGACGGCTTATCGTAATCGGCGCGGGCCACCTGCGTCACTTTATGTCCATCTTTCATCACGATAATTTCATCGCATACCACCAACGCCCGCGCGGCCGATGCGCATTCAACAGGATGTAACGAAACAAACCACGGTGTTACCGGCGCAAACCGCATTTTGTGCCGTCAGCGGCAGGCGAACGGCGCTGGCGGACGATGCCGGATTTTCCGGGGTCATATCCTGCAACAGACGGTTATCAGCCGGTCACGATCTCTCAACCCATTCCGATAGCTGTATCAAGCGCATCGTCAACAATGGGCGGGAACCCTACGACCACGAGGTGGATTATCATGCTAACCAAAAGACGTAAATCCCTGCTGGGCTACATTCCTGATATCCCGGATATCCGCGACCATTTCTACGCGCCGGACCCAAGCGTACTGAAAGTCTTGCCGGCCAAAGTAGACCTGACCCCGACGTTCGAAGTGTACGATCAGGGCCCCATCGGCTCCTGTACCGCTAACGCGCTGGCGGGTGCCGTACAATTCAGCCGGTTGAAAATCGGTGAAAGGCCGAACTTCACGCCTTCCCGGCTATTTATCTACTACAACGAACGCACCATTGAAGGAGACGTCAAACACGACTCCGGCGCCATGCTGCGCGACGGTATCAAAACCCTGCACAAACTCGGCGTCTGCCCGGAAGACGAGTGGCCCTACGTGGCGACGCCCCCGCAGGAAGACGGCGGCGAGTTCCCGCCCGGCGCGCCGGCCGCCACCAAACCACCGGCGCGCTGCTATCAGGATGCGCAGAAATATACCATCACCAACTATCAGCGGCTGCATCAGGACCTGGCGCACCTGCAAAACTGTCTGGCCTGCGGCTTTCCATTTGTGTTCGGTTTTACCGTGTACTCCAGTTGGGTTGATTTGAAAAATCTGCCGGTGGTGGTGCCGTTGCCCTCCGGCAAGGACAGACCGGAAGGCGGTCATGCGGTGCTGTGCGTGGGGTATGACAACGCCACGCAGCTATTCAAATTCCGAAATTCGTGGGGAAAAGACGTGGGGGAGAACGGCTATTTCTACATGCCGTACGCCTACCTGCTGGACCGCCGACTGTCGCAGGATATCTGGACCATCAATACGGTTAAGAATTAGGCGCTCTGATTGGCCGGTATCCGGCAATACTTCGTGCAGCTTGCGCAGCGTCCCGCACACCGCGATGAAAGTACGGACAAGGCCGGCATCAGGCGGCAGACCTTGTCCTGTCTTTTTTCAGGATAGCGTTGTGCGATACGCGGGCTGCGCATTGGCACGCGAGCCGGATAGCGTGAACGCCGAGATAATAGTCACCGTCAGGGCGATCGCGCCAAGAATCAGATAGGTGTGCTGAAAACCGATGCGGTCATACAGATTCCCCGCCATCGCCGACAGGAAAATCGCCGCCGACTGTTTGGCGAACTGAAAGCCAATCAGGTAGATGGTGGCGGACAGCCGGGTGTCGAAGGTGGTGGTGATGTACTTGAACGCGCCCACCAGCAGGAACGGCACCTCCAGCGCATGCAGCATTTTCAACGCCACGACTTCCACCGCCGTGGTGGCGAACGCCGACCCGACGATGCGTACCGTCATGATCGTCCCCGCCACCAGTAACGTGTTTTTGGCGCCGATGCGGTTGATGATCCACGGCGAACAGAACATGATGACGGCATTAGCCAGTTCGCCAAGCGTGGTGGCAAAGCCAAATACCTGATTGCCCTGCTGCGGCGTGGCGAAAAACGATTTGAAGAAGTTGGCGAACTGCTGGTCGAACACGTCATACACGCAGGCCACCCCCACCACGTACAGCACAAACATCCACAGTTTGCGATCGCCAAATACCCCGGCCGCCATTTTCAGCGTCATTTGCGGTTGATTGGCGCCCAGCGCGTCCATCACCTGCGCCGTCGGATGCGGCTCGGGACGGGCTATCAGCAGCAACACCAGCAGAATCACCGCCGCGCCGGACCCCATCCAGAACACCAGCGCCGGGTTGACGTTAAACAACATGCCCGCCGTCGAGGCGCACAGCCCCCAGCCCAGGCAGCCGAACATGCGCGCCTTGCCGTACTCGAAACCGCTCTGGCGGCTGACGCGCTCAATGTAGGCTTCCACCGCGCCGGAACCGGCGGAAAACACCAGCCCGATATACACGCCGCCCGCCATCGCCCCCAGCAGGCTGTTGACCCTGAGCAGCGGCGCAAACACATACAGAAAGAACGGTGCGAACAAAAACAGCAAGATGGCGATAACCCACAGCAGGTGTTTTTTCAGCCCCAGCCGGTCCGACAATACGCCCATCAGCGGCTGAAACAGAATGGCGAACAGCGAAATGGCGGAAAACACCACCCCGGTCTGGGTTTTGTTCAGGCCGATCACTTCCGCCAGCCAGACCGGCAGAAACGGAAAGCAAGTCGCCATAATGAAGAAGTACAGAAAGAAGAACAGGCCGAAAATCCAGAAATTACGATTATGTTTGTGGGTGGTGATGCGTGGGGTCGGGTGGCTGATGTCCATATTATTATCCTCAGAGGGTCCAGACTGGGGAGAGGTCGCCCTCTCCCGCCGTATTACAGACGTTCCAACGCCAGCAGCAGCGCCGTTTCCGGGTTGAGGATCGGCAGGCGCAGCCCGGCTTTCATCAGCCATTCACCGCTGTATTCCGCCGGCGTCGCCATCCACGCCGGTAACTGGCGCATGGTGCTGCCGCCTTCGATCACCGGCTTCAGGTCAGGATGATCCACCACGGTCAACCGATAGCGAGCCTGCGGGTCCAGGCCGGGGAAGCGCAGCACCCCGGCCTGCGCGTAATCCGGCATCGCCAGTTGCGCCGCCAGAAACAGCGCCTGACGCCGATCGGCGCTGACCACCCCTTGCACCTGGGTGGAGGCGTCCGGCATGTCGACCCGCCACAGGCAGCCGGTGTGCAGCAGCGCGCGGTAACGCCGGTGCAACGCCACGTAATGGCGAAAACCAGCCTGCTCCTGCGCATCGGCGCGCACCGGATCCAGTTCGATGCCCATATGGCCGAACAGCGCCGTCAGGCCGCGAAAGGCAATGCCGTGCCGGCGTCCGGTGGCATGACAGCGATGATGACCGATGTGCGCCCCCATCACCTCTGGCGGAAAGAAGTAGCTCATACCGCGTTGAATCGTCTGCCGCTCCAGCGCGTCGTTATTGTCGGACGCCCAAAAGCGGTGGCAACGCCGCAGCACCTCATAATCGATACGCCCGCCGCCGGACGCGCAGGACTCAAACTCCACCTGCGGGAAGCGCTCGCCCAGCACATCGAGCAGACGGTAAAACGCCTGCGTCTGACGGTCGGCCGCCGCCCGTCCCTGATGCGCCGATTGCACCAGCTCGCGGTTCATATCCCATTTCACGTAATCGATAGGGTGCTCGCCCAACAGCCAACTCAGGCGCGCCAGCAGGTAATCGAAGACCTCGGGGTTAGACAGGTCGAGCACGTACTGGTAACGACCGCTCGGCTGAGCGTAGCCGGGCAGCGCCAGCAGCCAGTCCGGGTGGGCGCGGCAGAGATCGGAATCCGGGTTGACCATCTCCGGCTCCACCCAGATACCAAACTCCATGCCCAGTTCACGCACATGGTTTATCACCGGCATCAACCCCTGCGGGTACTTGCGTTGGTCCACGTACCAGTCGCCGAGCGCGGCGCGGTCATGGTCGCGGCCGCGAAACCAGCCATCGTCGATAATGAAGCGCTCAACGCCCAGCGCCGCCGCCTGACTCGCCATCTGCATGATGTAGGCCGGGTCATGCTCGAAGTAGATCCCTTCCCAGGTGTTGAGATGCACCGGGCGCGGCTTACCGTGCGGAAAACGGATAATCTCCTGACGCAAAAACCGGTGAAACTGCTGGCTCATGCCGTTCAGCCCCTGCCGGGAATAGGCGGCGTACAGCCACGGCGTGGTCAGAGACTCCCCCTGCGCCAGCGCGATTTCGCCGGGCAGATAGAGCGCCTCCGCCTGCAACAGCCGCCGGCCGTCGGTTTTCACTTCCGCGCGCAGCCGGTGATTGCCGCTCCAGCCAAGGTGTACGCCCCACACCTGACCATGCTGCTCGGCAAACCCCGGCTCGCCGCCGATCATCGCCGGAAAATATTCGTGCGACGTGCGCCCGCGGCGGTTTTCCTGCACCAGACTGCCGTGCGACAACAAGGTGCGATGCGGCTGAAACTCCCGCACCCAACGGCCGTGAAACGCCATCACCTCCGCCGCCGACTCCGGCAGCGGCAGCGTCGTCGCCAGCCGCTGTACCTGCCAGTCGCCCGGATGCAGGTTGGTCAGGCAGTGACGCAGTTGCAGCACCCCGCTGTCGGCGTGCAGCCGTAATTCGGTGGTCAGGCGCAGGCCGGCCTGCGGGTCTTCCGCCACGATAACCAGTTGCTGCGGGTCGAGTTGCCGTACCTCAACGGTGGTCAGCACCGCAAAGGCGTCGAGGCCGTTGCGATGACCTTCGATCCCCGGCGAGCCGAACAGCCCGCGTCCGGTTTCCGCCGCCAGCGTCACCGGCACATCCACATCCAGCCGTCCGTTCGCCACCGGCCGCGACAGGCTGTCGGCATCCTGCGGTGAAAACGTCGCCAGATGCGGCCCCCAGTACAGTATTTCCGCCGCCGGCCGGCAGCGGACAATCACGTCCGTCGCCGGACTGGCGAGACGAATCAGCGTCGTATCCATCCTCATCCTCCTGAACGATTGATGAGGTTAGTTGTATTCCGAAACGTTTCGGATAGGAACCGAAACGTTTTGGTTTTGTGATCGGGTTAAAAAGCGAACGATGAAAGCGATGATATGAACGCGTCGGCGGGAACGGCTATCCAGCCTGCGCCGGCGGTGGGTTATCGGTCTGCCCGGCACGCAATTGCGGTTGCCACAAGACCTGCAACGACGCAGGTTCGTCTCCCGCCAGCAGGCGAAATACCATATCGGCGATCTGCTGCCCGACCTGCGCGCGGGTGGCCTGCGTAATAGCGGTGACCGGTATCTCCACCAGCGAGTCAGCCGGCAGGCCGTCATAGACGATCAGCGATACCGCCTGCTCGCCCTGCAGGCGTCCGCTGTCGCGCAACGCCAGCGCTGCCCCCTCCCCCTGCGTACTGCCGTCGACAACGATGGCGGTGGGCGGCTGCGGCAGTGCCAGCCATTGCAAGGTGGTCTGGTATCCTTCCCGCCGTGATGGCGCGACCTGACGCAGCAATTCGTCACGCCGGTCGATACCGGCGGCGGCCAGCGCGTCCAGATAACCGGCGCGCCGCTGGACAATGAACGACTGCGGGTGGTGTTCGCCAAGAAAGGCGATATAGCGATGGCCGAGCGCGATCAGGTGACGGGTGGCGAGCGCGGCGCCGGCCTGACTGTCGAAATCGAACCAGGCATAGGGCGACGGCAGGTCGCTGCGCCCGAGCGCCAGAAACGGAAAGCGGATCGATTGCAGATACTGCAGGCGAGAGTCCTGTTGCAGGGTGTGGGCGACAATCAGCGCATCCACCCGGCGGCTTTCAATCATGCGCAAAAACGCAGGGTGGTCGGACTGCTCTTCGTCGGCGATCAACAGCAGGTCAATCTCCTGCTTCGACAATTCATGGCTGATCTCCGCCACCATCTCCATAAAGGTGGCATTGCTGAGCGGCGCAGGTTGCAACGGGAACACCAGACCCACCGCATCAATGCGGCCCATTTTCAGGCGGCGGGCAAAGGTATTGGGGCGATAGCCGAGACGTCGCGCCTCCTCTTCCACCCGCAGACGCGTCTCGGCGGCCACGTCATCGTAGCCGTTCAGCGCCCGGCTGACGGTAGTGACCGACAGCCCCAGCGTTTTTGCAATCTGTTTCAGTGACATGGCGCATCACCCACCCTGAATTCCGTTACGCGCCAGACTATCACAAATCGCCGCAAGGGGGGATGTGAGAGGCTGTTGACAAACAGTTGGATGTCTTGTGAATGGTATTATCCGTCTGGACTGTGGATGATTTCGTGCGAGGTAAAGCCAATCTTTCCTTTGTAATATTACCGCTCGCACGACAAGGAGAGGTTGTATCTTGCTCATGTCGTGATTAGCTATCACGACATGAAACAGAGTGAGCTCAAACGCCACCTCTCCTTGACCACTGGCTGAGGGCTAAACAGTGCCGCTTCGCGGTTCCTTCGGCGTTCGCCGCGTCCATGCGGCTCACCCGGCGAAGTCGGCCACCTCAGCACCGTTTTTAACGCCGGAAACCCCTTCGCCTGCCATGAAAGGCACTACGAGAAGGGAGCCTTATTTCTTGTCTTTATTGGCCTTGGCGATCACATCACGCGCCCAGCGCGGGTGATGTTTCAACGCCCACTTCTCGGATACCTTGCCTTCGATCATCCCTTTGATCGAGCCGCGCACCCAGAACGCCATGTACATGTGAATCAGGATGGCGTGGATCAGCACGATGGCCGCCGTGGCGTGCAGCAGAATGGCGTAACGCACCACGTCGATCGGGAACAGATGCGCGAAGTACGGGCGCCACATGATGATGCCGGTAATCAGCAGCACCAGCGTCAACCCCATGATGCTCCAGAACATCATCTTCTGGCCGGGGTTGTACTTGCCCACGTCGGCGACTTCATGCTCATTACCCTTCAGCACCTCGATGATGTTGAGGAACCACGGCAAATCACGCAGCTTCGGAATGTTATGCCCGACAAAGCGGAAGAACATCGGCACCAGACACACCACAATCAGAATACCGAAGAACGGGTGCATGATGCGTCCCATCTGCGGCGTACCGAAGGTCTGCGTCAACCATTGCAGCGTCGGGAAAAACAGCGCGATGCCGGACAGCGCCACCATAAAGAAGCTGATCACCACAATCCAGTGGCAGACACGGTCAATAAATTTGGTGCGCACAATCATTTTCGGGTTACTCATGCTTATCTTCTCCTTCGTGCGGTTGCCCTTCATGCGGGTGCGCGGTCTCTTCCGTGTTCGGCCCGATGCCGATGTAGTGGAACATCAACCCGGCGAAGGTGGCGACGAAGCCCAGCGTCGAAAGCGGTTTGAGAATGCCTTTCCACAGGTTGACCGGCGTCGAGATTTTCGGGTTGTCCGGCAGGTTATGGTACAGCGACGGTTTATCCGCATGATGCAACACATACATCACGTGGGTGCCGCCGACGCCCTGCGGGTCGTACAGGCCGGCCTGGTCGTAGCCGCGTTTTTGCAGATGCGCGACACGTTCGGCGGCGAGCTGCTTCATCTCGTCCTTGGTGCCGAAGTGGATGGCGCCGGTCGGGCAGGTCTTCACGCAGGCCGGCTCCTGTCCGGTGCTGACGCGATCCACGCACAGCGTGCATTTGTAGACGCGGTTATCCTGCTTGTTTAAGCGCGGAATGTTGAACGGACAGCCGGCGATGCAATAGCCGCAACCGATGCAGTGCTCGGACTGAAAATCGACGATGCCGTTGGCATACTGAATGATGGCGCCCGCCGATGGGCAGGCTTTCAGGCAGCCCGGTTCGGCGCAGTGCATACAGCCGTCCTTGCGGATCAGCCACTCAAGACGGTCTTCGCTTTCCACTTCGGAGAAGCGCATCACCGTCCAGGATTTGGCGCTCAGATCGGCCGGATTGTCGTACACCCCGGCGTTGTGACCGACGTCATCACGGATGTCGTTCCATTCGGAACAGGCCGCCTGACAGGCTTTACAGCCGATGCAGGTGGTGACGTCGATCAGTTTGGCGACTTCGCTTTTATCATCCCGAACCTGTGGCGGCGGCGTCAGGCTACTGGTGGCCGAGCGCTGGATAATATCCTGAGATTGCATTGACATAACGTTTTACCCTTACACCTTTTCCACATTGACCAGGAACGCCTTGTACTCCGGCGTTTGCGAGTTCGCGTCGCCGACGCTCGGCGTCAGGGTATTCGCCAGGAATCCCTTGCGCGTGGCGCCCTCAAATCCCCAGTGACAGGGAATGCCGACGGTTTCGATCGCTTTCCCGGCCACGGTCAGCGTCTTGATGCGCTTGGTCACCACCGCTTTCGCTTTGATGTAACCGCGCTGGCAGGACACTTTCACCATGTCGCCCGCCTGAATTCCTTTGCTTTTCGCCAGGTTCTCGCCGATTTCGACAAACTGCTCCGGCTGAATGATGGCGTTCATCCGCGCGTGTTTGGTCCAGTGGCGGAATAGCTCGGTAATGGAATAGGTGGTGGCGACGTACGGGAAATCGCTCGCCTTGCCCATGGTTTTGGCGTCGCGCGCGAACAGGCGCGCCGCCGGGTTGGACACCACCGCCGGGTGCAGCGGGTTGGTGCCAAGCGGGGTTTCTATCGGTTCGTAGTGCTCCGGGAACGGGCCGTCCGCCAGCTTGTCCAGCGAGAACAGCCGGGCCACGCCTTCCGGCAGCATGATGAACGGCATGGTGTCTTTGCCCGGAGGTACGGTGGCGGCGAAGTCCGGTACGTCGATACCCTTCCACTTCTGGCCGTTCCATTCCAACAGCTTGCGTTTGCTGTCCCAGGGTTTGCCCTGCAAATCGGCCGACGCGCGGTTGTACAAAATGCGGCGGTTCTGCGGCCAGCACCAGGCCCAGCCCGGCGTGCTGCCCAGACCGACGTCGGTATTGTCGCGGTTAGCCATCTGGTTGCCGACGTCGGTCCAGCTACCGGCGTAAATCCAGCAGAAGCTGGCGGTAGTGCCGTCGTCGCGCAGTTGCGAGAAATCGGACAGCTGTTGGCCTTTTTTCAGCACCAGATTGCCTTTGTCATCAAACACGTCCGCCAGCGCCATGCCGTTACCTTCGCGGGCGATCTCTTCCGGCGTCGGGTCTTCCGGGTCCTGATAGTTCCAGTTGATGTTCATCACCGGTTCCGGACAGACGCCGCCCTCTTCATGGTACAGCTCACGCAGGCGCATCATCAGCCGACCGAGGATTTTACCGTCGTGCAGCGCTTCACCCGGCGGCTCGGCCGCGGCCCAGTGCCATTGCAGCCAGCGGCCGGAGTTGGCGATGGAGCCGTTTTCTTCGGCAAAACAGCTGGACGGCAGACGGAACACTTCGGTCTGAATGTCAGCCGAATTCACGTCGTTAAACTCGCCGTGGTTCTGCCAGAACGTGGAGGTTTCGGTAGCCAGCGGGTCGATCACCACCATGTATTTCAGTTTCGACAGCGCGGCGGTGGCCTTGTTTTTGTTGGCGAACGCCGCCAGCGGGTTAAAGCCCTGAACGATGTAGCCGTTCATTTTGCCGTCCAGCATCAGTTCCGTCTGGACCATCACGTCATAGCTGCGGTCCCACTTCGGCAGCCAGTCATAGCCCCAGTTGTTGGACGCCTGCGCGTTATCGCCCCAGAAGCTCTTCATCATGCTGATAAAAAACTTCGGCGTGTTCTTCCAGTAGTTCACCTGATCCGGCAGCAGCGCGTCCGGCGTGATCTGGCTGAGGTAGGTTTTCAGATCGCCCTGTTTCTCGGACGGCAGCGGCATGTAACCCGGCAGGTTGAGGCTCAGCAGCCCCAGATCGGTATAGCCCTGAATGTTGGAATGGCCGCGCAGCGCGTTGATGCCGCCGCCCGCCATGCCGATGTTGCCCAGCAGCAGTTGGATCATCGCCGCCGCGCGGATAATCTGCGCGCCGTTGGTGTGGTGGGTCCAGCCCAGCGCGTACATGAAGGTGGCGGTTTTGTTGGGTACGCAAGTATCCGCCAGCGACTGGCAAATCTCTTCGTAGGCTTTCGCCGGCGTGCCGCACAGCGAGGTCACCATCTCCGGCGTGTAGCGGGAAACATGTTTTTTCAGCAGGTTCCACACGCAGCGCGGGTGGGTCAGGGTCATATCCCGTTTGGCGAAACCGTCCGCCCCTAGTTCGTACTGCCAACTGCTCTTGTCATACTGGCGAGTCTGTGGGTTATAGCCGCTGAACAGGCCGTCGTCGAAGCTGAAATCCTCACGCACGATCAGGCTGGCGCTGGTGTAAGACTTCACATACTCGTGGTGAATCTTGTCGTGGGTAATCAGGTAGTTGACGATGCCCAGCAGGAACGCGGCGTCGGAACCGGCGCGAATCGGCGCGTACAAATCGGCGACCGCGGCGGAACGGTTGAAGCGCGGATCGACCACAATCAGTTTGGCATCATTGTGGGTTTTGGCTTCCACCGCCCATTTGAAACCGACCGGGTGCGCTTCCGCTGCGTTGCCGCCCATCACGATAATCACGTTGGCGTTTTTAATATCCACCCAGTTGTTGGTCATCGCCCCGCGGCCAAAGGTCGGCGCCAGCGCGGCAACGGTCGGGCCGTGGCACAGGCGGGCCTGGCAATCGATGGCGACCATCCCCAGCGAACGGGCGAACTTCTGGTCGAGAATGCCGGTTTCATTGCTGGCGGCGGAAGAGCACAGCATCCCGGTGGTCAGCCAGCGGTTGACCAGCGCGCCTTTGGCGTTGACGCGCTCGAAATTGGCGTCGCGGTCTTTTTTCATCAGGCGGGCGATGCGGTCAATGGCGTCATCCCAACTGATGCGTTGCCATTTGTCCGAACCGGGCGCGCGGTACTCTGGGTATTTCAGGCGGCCTTCGCTGTGGATGTAGTCCACCAGACCGGCGCCTTTCGGGCATAACGAGCCGCGACTGACCGGATGATCCGGATCCCCTTCGATGTGAAAGATGGCGGGTTTGGCGTTTTTCGCCCCGTCGCCCAGGCTATACATCAGCAGCCCGCAGCCGACGGAACAGTAAGTGCAGTTATTGCGCGTTTCCTTCGCCCGCAGCAGCTTGTACTGACGGACCGATGCCATCGCTTCCGTTGGCGTAAACCCTAAGACAGCGAGTGTCGTCCCAGCCATTCCCCCGGCACAGACTTTAAAAAAGCCCCTTCGATTAACTTGCATGCTTTTCCCTATAAAATTTATGTATTTTTTTTGTTGCGGGAAATCTAACAACACGCCACGAGGAGATTTTGAGCAAAATCAAAAATTACGGTTTTAATGGTACATTCACCCCCTTTATGGGTATTGGCAGACGAATTTTCGTTATGTAATTAAATACATAACGATTAAAATGCTTATTTAATCGACATTATGGCGCTGTTTCGCCCCCTATTTTTTTCGGTATCAGCACCTCATCTCACCATCACCGCCCACCCGCCATTACCCATACCAATAACCTATCGCTACGAATGCGTAACAATCGCGCCGTTCGGCAATGGCGTGAAGAAACCGGCCTGACGCGATTTTGCAACATACCGTCAACAGCCGGTTTTGCTGATAAACCACTGGGACCGGATGTTCCGGCACGATCAGCCGGCAGACGGCGCGCAGCCATAACGCATGGCCGCGATGAAAATGGGGGTACGCCTTGAATCCTGACGCTTTTGGCACCACATCTATATCCATACGCTGATATAACCTGTAGCCACAGTTGCACTGATCCGGAGGCCTTATGGCGGACCCGCAAGCAAAGCATTATTCTCCCGAAACCGGGCGTTTCTTTAACCTGCGTCCGGCTACTGCGCCGCGGATGAGCCTGTGGCAAAGTTTGTCGCTGCTGTGGCGGCTCGGGTTTCAGCGCAAAGGGCGAGTGCCGGACAAACGGCTGCCGGAGGTATCCCCCGACCTCAATGCGTTCCTCGCCGCCGACGAACGCCTCAAATTTATCTGGTTCGGGCACTCGACCCTGCTGCTCAATCTGGATGGCGTTCGAATTCTGACTGACCCGGTGTTCTCCGCCAGCGTCTCACCGTTCAGCTTTATGTTCCGCCGTTTTCAGCCGCCGGCGCTGACGCGCGAAGCGCTGCCGGATATCGACATCATCCTGCTGTCGCACGACCACTACGACCATCTTGACGAGCAGACCATTCGCGCCTTCCGCGATACCACAACCCGCTTTATCGCCCCGCTGAAAGTGGGCGAACATCTGCAAAAATGGGGTATTGCGGCACAGCGGATTCAGGAACTGGACTGGTATCAGTCCCATACGCTCAACGGCATCACCTTTACCGCCACGCCGTCGCACCACTTTTCCGGCCGCAGTTTGTCCGGGCGCAACACCACGCTGTGGGCGTCCTGGGTGATTCAGGGGCAGCGGGAGCGTATTTTTTTCAGCGGTGATTCCGGCTATGGCGAGCACTTCCGCGATATCGGCGAACGCTTCGGCCCGTTTGATCTGGCGTTGATGGAAAACGGCCAGTACAACCACCGCTGGCCGGATTCGCACATGCACCCGGAACAGACCGTGCAGGCGGTGCAGGACGTGCGCGCCCGCCAGTTCATGCCGATCCACTGGGGTATGTTCGCGCTGGCCTTTCACGACTGGGCCGACCCGGTGCGCAGCAGCAGCCAACTGGCGCGAGAGCGACAGTTACCGATCATCATGCCGATGCTGGGGGAAGTCGTCACACTGGGAGCGCCGACGACAACGCCGGCATGGTGGGAGAAATGCGCCGACGCCCGGCAGGCATCACTGATCACCGATACCGCCGTGCAGGATGTGGAATAGCAGAGATGGGGGACGAACAGCGCGCCAGTATTGCCGATTTCACCCACGCAACCGGCTGAGATCTCAGCACATCGAGCTCCAACAGCTGGCGTTGCCGCTACTGTTAGCAACGAGATGGGCAAAAGATGACCGAAAGCGGCTTTCTTTTCATGAATGTGACCAAATTCTATGTTGCTATAAACTGAATGATAAGATAATAAGAAAAATTGCAGGAACTAATACTTTATCTTATTATTAACTTATCCAAAGGGATATGCTCTTTAAAAACTGAGGAAACAGATGGTAAAGGTGATCTGGTCAAGGAAAGCGCTGAAACAACGTCTGACCATCGACAAGCGATATCAGAACGCCATAAGTGAAAAGGTGACTGAACTGGAGAATTTCCCTGCTGTCAGGTTGGATATCGTCCCATTGAAGGGGAAAGAAAGTATGTTCAGGATGAGGGTTGGCGACTACCGGATCATTTTCCAAATCATTAAAGGTGAACCGGTGATCTGTGAAATCAAAGAAGTTAAGCGCAGAACGTCAACAACCTATTAATCAGGCAGGGAAAACCACACGTTTCCTCAATGACATAAGACGACCGCGACTCATAGAAACCCGGATAAAAAATATGTCAAAACCGCAATATATCAATGATGTGAACGGTAAACCGCAATTCGTGGTATTACCGATAGATGTGTACGAAAGCCTGCTCTCCAATGATGAGAGCGGGTACGAATCCATTCCTTATACCGCTGATGGGCATGATGATGAAACCGTGCCAAATGAGGTGGTCAACATTATGTTTCGTGACGATATCAGCCTGCTGGCCGCCTGGCGCGTTTACCGCGGGCTGTCGCAGTACGATGTGGCGGAACGACTGGGTACGACGCAATCAGCGGTTTCTCAGTGGGAAGCCAAAGACTCCCGCCCGCAGAAGAAAACCCGTCAAAAGCTGGCTGAACTGTACGGATGCCAGCCTGAACAGATGATTTTGTGATTTATGAGTGCGCATGTCTCTGTTCGCATGATCTAAAAAGGATCAATGATGCTACGGCCCGCCAGAAATGGCGGGCCGTTTCTCCGCAGGTGATGGCCCCCTATAAATAAAGGGGTTGCCGGCAATCACGGTCACCGGTCGTTGATGCCGGAGGCGCACTCGGGCAATTTCCGCCGCAACGTGTCCCGCCGTTCTGTATCCGCGAATTCCTTGTGTTGCGCCTTCTCCAGCCAGTCGCGGGCAGCGGACGGACTGAGAATAAACACCCCATCGTCATCGCCGATCGCCACATCGCCGGGTTGCACCGTCACGCCCGCCACTGTCACCGGTACATTGACCGCCCCTGCCGTTCCCAGCGTGCGGGTGGTAATGGCGCTGACGCCTTTGCAGAACACCGGCAACCCCAGTTGACGCAGCGCGCGCGAGTCGGTCACCGCGCCGGCCACCACCACGCCCGCCAGCCCTTTCACGCGCGCTGCCAGCGCGCGCAGTTCTCCCCAGCAGGCGCGTTCTTCCTCATCAGACGCATCAATCACCAGCACGTCGCCGGGCTGGCTCAGCAGCAGCGCCTCACGCAATACGCCGCCGTCCGGCGGGCACAGTTTCACCGTCACCACGTTGCCGACCATCTGCACGTCCGGCAGCAACGGCCGGATGCCGGACAAATACCCCGCCTCCGTCAAATGACCGAGGGTCGAGGTGCTGATGTGGCGGTAGCCTGCCAGCAGGTCATCACTGAGCGGCGGCACGCGGGGAATAATGTGATAATTCATCGTCTATCCTGCAACAGGTTGAACTTCCGGCTTCACGCCATCGGCGCGTCTTCCCGCGGTTTCTCGCGCCCGAACGGAATACACAGCGGCGTATGGAAAAACGGGTCGGGGATGATACGGCAGTCCAGATTGAATACCGTCTTGACCAGCGTTTCGTCGAGGATTTCAGCCGGCGCGCCCTGTGCGAAAGCGGTGCGATCGTGTACCGCCACCATGTGGTCGGCGTAACGGCAGGCCAGATTGAGGTCGTGCAGCACCATAATGATGGTTTTGCCGTGCTGGCGGTTCAACTCACGCAGCAAATCCAGCACCTCGATCTGGTGCGCCAGATCGAGGAACGTAGTGGGCTCGTCCAGCAGCACCACCTCGGTGTCCTGCGCCAGCGTCATCGCTATCCATACCCGCTGACGCTGGCCGCCGGACAAGGCATCCACCGGTCGTTCCGCCAGTTGCTGGGTACCGGTCTGCGCCAGCGCCAGGTTCACCATCCGCTCATCTTCCTGCGACCACTGCTGCAACCAGTTCTGGTAAGGGTAGCGCCCCAGGCTGACCAGCTGTTTCACGGTAATGCCTTCCGGCGCGTCCGGCATCTGCGGCAAAATCGCCAGTTCGCGCGCCACCTCGGCGGTGGACTTGCGGTGGATATCCTCGCCATTGAGGACAACCGTCCCGCTCAGCGGCCGGAGCAAACGGGCGAAGGATTTGAGCAGCGTACTTTTGCCGCACCCGTTGCTGCCAATCAGCACCGACACTTTGCCCTTCGGCAGCTGGATATCCAGATTGTCGATAATGGTCTGGCTGGCATAGCCGAGGGTCAGTTCCCGGCTGGTAATGGCGGTCATCATCCGTTTCCTTAATGACGTTGTTTAATCAATAAATACAGAAAGAACGGCGCGCCCAGCGCCGATACGAAAATCCCGGCGGGCAGATCCAGCGGCAAAAACAACGTTCGTCCGCACAGGTCCGCCACCATCACCAGCCCGGCGCCGCAAAGAAACGCCATCGCCGCCTGCCCGGCAAAGGTCGGCGCCACCAGCCGTTTGGCGATGTGCGGCGCGATCAGCCCGACGAACGCCATCGCGCCGCCCCAGGCAATCGCCGCGCCCGCCAGCGCCACGCTGAGCAACAACAGCGCCAGACGCAGCCACTGCACCCGCACGCCGATGCCCTGCGCCAGCCCATCGTCCAGTTGCTGGACCCGCACCTGACGCGCCAGCCACACCAGCCACGGCGCAATCAGCAGCAGCCAGCCGCCCAGCTCACGGGTTTCGCGCCAGCTGGCGCCGTAGACGCTGCCGGTCAACCAGACGTAAGCCGACAGCGTGGTGGTCAGCGGGCTGAACACCAGCATAAAGGTGGTCGCCGCCATCAACAGCGCCGACACGCCGACGCCGGTCAGCACCAGCCGCTGCGGCGATACGCCCGCCTGCCACGCCAGCCAATACACCGCCAGCGCCGCCGTCGCGGCCCCGATCATCGCCGCCAGCGGCAGGTAGTGCGCCCCCAGCGTGGTGGCGAGAAACGACAGGTAGAACACCGCCGCGGCGCTGGCGCCGCTGGTGATGCCCAGAATATCCGGCGAGGCCAGCGGATTGCGGATCATCGCCTGCAAAATCAGCCCGGACACCGCCAGCGCGCCGCCCACCAGCGCCGCCAGCACCACCCGCGGCAACCGTAACTGCTGCACGATCAGCGCCGCGCCTTCCGGCTGCGACGACCATAGCGCCCGCAGCACCTCCCACGGCGACAGCATCAGTTTGCCGACGCCGAGCGATGCCACCATGACCGCCAGCGCCAGCAGCAACGCCAGCGCAACACGGCCTACGGTGGTCAGGTTGATCTGGCGGGAAAAACGCCCCTGCCGCCACACCAGCACATGGCTCATCCCCCCATGCTTATCCATAACGACCTCCGCGCCGCAGCAGGAAAATAAAGAACGGCGCGCCGAACAGCGCGGTCATCACGCCAACCGGCACCTCCTGCGGCACAATCACCACCCGCGCCAAAATATCCGCCAGCAACAGCAAAGCGGCCCCCAGCAGCGCGCAGCCGGGCAGCAGCCAGCGGTGGTCGGCGGGCAACAGTTTTCTTGCCATGTGCGGCACAATCAAGCCGACAAAACCAATGCTGCCCGCCATCGCCACCGCGCCGCCGGCCAGCGCCACGACCAGCAGGCTCATCAGCAGCCGGATGCGCCCGGTGCGCTGCCCCAGCCCACGGGCTATGGCTTCCCCGGCGTTCAGTACGTTGACCTGCCCCGACAGCAGCAGCGCGCCGACCAGCGCCGCCAGACAGTAACCCATCAGCGGCAGCACCGTCGCCAGCTCGCGATCGGCCACCGAGCCCGCCAGCCAGAACAGTACCGTATCCAGCCCTTCCTGATTCACCACCAGCATCGCCTGGCTGAAGGCGGCGAACATGGCGGTGATGGCCGCGCCCGCCAGCACCATGCGCAGCGGGTTAAGGCTGCCTTTGCCCATAGTGCCGATCAACCACACCAGACACCCGGCCGCCGCCGCGCCGGCAAACGCCGACCACAGCCACACCGACATCGCCACTTTGGGAAACAGCGACACACAGACAATCAGAAAAAACATCGCCCCGGCGTTGATGCCGAACAGCCCCGGCGACGCCAGCGGGTTACGGGTCAGCACCTGCATCAATGCGCCCGCCACCGCCAGACTGGCGCCCACCACGATGGCGATCAGCGTGCGCGACAGGCGGGTAGAGGTAACCAGAATATGGCTGACATTGAGCGGATCCGGATGCCACAGCGCGCCCAGCACTTGCGACGGCGCAATCCACATCGGCCCGACCATCAGACTGAGGACGGCCAGCGCCAGCAGGCAAACGCCGCCGCCCGCCAGCACCTGACCAGGCGCCATCCGCTTCCCGGCCGGTATCACGGCATGACTCATGGCGTGCCTCCGGCGATACCGGTGACCCGGGCGATGTCGTCCAGCATCATGTTGGCGCCCAGAATGCCGCCGGACAGACTCCAGGTGACGCCATTCACCACCCACACCTGATTGCGCCGCGGGGCGCGTAACCGCTGCCACAGCGGGTGACGAATCAGGGACTCATAGTTGCGTTGCACAGACGGACTCTCGGATCGCAGGAAAATGAAAAAGATGTCGGCATCCACCACCGGGATACTCTCTTTGCTGGTCAGTTTGAGCGAGACGCCCGGCTGGGCGAGGCTGGCGTCGCTCCAGCCAAACCCCAGTTCGCTCAGCACCGAGCCGGGAAAACTGCCGGGCAAATAGCTGCGGATATGGTCTTCGCGGATATCCAGTATCGACACGGTCGGCGGCCAGTCGCCGCCGAACTTGCGTTGCAACTGCCCGCGCAGCCAGCCCACTCGCTGCTGCCAGTCCTCCAGCAACCGATCGGCCACCGCCTGACGCCCAAGCGCCTGCCCCATCACCTGCACCGTTTTTTTGAACTGGTAGATTTCATCCAGCATCACCACCGGCGCAATCTGAGACAACAACGGCTCCAGCCGCTGATGGCGAAAGCGCGACGCGATGATGGCGTCGGGCTTCAGCAGCACGATGTCTTCCAGACTGGGCTGGGTTTCCAGCCCCACATGCGGCACCCCGGCCAGCGCCTGACGCAGGTAGCGGTACATGGGCTTCTCGCTCCACGAATCCACCACGCCGGCGGGCGTAATCCCCAGCGCCACCGCAGTATCCGTGGCGCCCTGAAACAGGGTGATGACCCGTTGCGGCATAAACAAGGACTGGGCCAGCGCAGGCCGGCCCAGTCCCAGTGGCAACAGGCTTAACGACAACCGCAGCAACCTGCGGCGCGAAAGCAAATACTCATTCACGATTCTGTGTGATCTACCTTACAGGTTGAACTGTTGACGGACAGTTGGGGCTGTTAATAAACAGCCGTATTATTTTTGTTGCCGGTGAACTATGCCGGGACCGTGCGACATTTCGTGCTTGATAAACTGAGTGAATTCTTTGCAACTTCATCGCACGCACGACAAGGAGAGGCTCAAACGCCGCCTCTCCTTGACCACTGGCTAAGGGCTAAACTGTGCCGCTAACGCGGTGCCTTCGCTGTTCGGGCCGCCCGTGACGCGTTTACTCGCCCCATCCCTGGGGCTCGCCCTACGGGCCAGCGTAAACGCTGTTCAAAAACGCTCCCGGCGTTTTTGTCCGGCGCGGCACGGGCTTTCGCCGCGTCCATGCGGCTCACCCGGCGAAGTCGCCCACCTCAGCACAGTTTTTGACGCCCAAAAAACCAGCGTATATCCTGCAAGCTCGTCACTAAAAAAGTTAATGACAATCTATTTTCCAATAATCGTCTGGAATGGGTTAATCACTTCCCCTTTGCCGAACGGCATACTGCCCGGTCCGCCGGCGCGGGCGATCATCGGGGTGATCAGCAGTTTCTGCGGCCAGTTCGGTACGTCGAACAACCGGGTTTTCAGCATTGTCTGCGTATCAGCGGCGAAACCGGCGCGATCAATGGCGCCGTTGATTTCACTGCGCATCACGCCCCACAGCGTCGCAGCGTCTATCTCATAAGTCAGCGACAGCGTTTCGATAATCGCCCGCATGTTGACCTGAATGCCCAACGTTTGCAGCCAGAACAGCAGGTCATCCAGACGCTCGTGGTAAAGCGTATTGGCATGGCCTTGCTTGATACGGTACACAGGGTCATGCATGCCGTTTTGCTCCAGCGTCGGTACATGGATGCGCAGCGAGTCGTGATCGCGCAGCAGCAGACCGTGGGCCTGACCGGCTTTCCATACCAGCACCGCATTCTGACCGTGGATCTCGCCCAGCATCCCCAACCGGAACATGCGGAAATTAATGTCGAAGAAACAATGACAAAGCTCAGCAAACAATGTCAAGACCGAATCGGCGTTCGTCGGCAAGCCGCGATACGCCAGCCAGTCGTCGAAGAAATGACGGCTGCTGCCCGGCAGCGGCGTACCCAGCGCCGCCATCGGCAGCAGGCGGTAATCCGGATCGTCGAACAGCGCTGACGGATAACTGCGGACCATCGCCGACAGGTGGCGCGGCGCTTCGTCAAACAGCGTGGCCTGCGGCGGCATGAACGCCCACCACTTGCCTTCATCGCACAGATACAGCCGTTCCTGCAACACGGCGTCTTTGTCACGCGCCTGCCGCAGCAGCGCTTCGCTCAGTCCGCCGTTGATCATTTTCACCGCCGGCAAATAGCGCGATGCCCCCAGCGAGTAAACCGCCATCGGCAGCTTGAGGTAATCGGCGCTGGCGAAACACGGCGTCATTGAGCGCAGTGACGACGTCGGCAGATAGCGGGCGGCGCTGAAATCCAGCCGGTGGCAGTCGCCGTTGCGAAAGGCGTCGCCCAGTTGGGTTTCCAGAATGTGGTCGAATTGCCACGGGTGTACCGGCAGCGCGATATGGCTCTCAGCAAGGCCGCGCGTCGCCAGTTCCTGCTGCAACGCCGCCTGCTCCGCCTGCGGCAGCAGGTAATGCGCCGGGTACGAGTCAATCGCGTCGCTGATGCCGTCGCCGCATTGCAGGCGATTTTTCGCCACCGCCACCCAGTTCAGCGCCACCGGTTCGGCGAACTCGGCCACGTACCGGCGATACTCCTGCGCATTCAGCCCCTGTTTAGCCTTGGCGGTCGGATGGAACGGACGATCGCGCAACGACGCCCACTGCTCCATCACATGGAAGAAATCGGCGTTACCGCGTGCGAGCAGGTTATCGGTATCGATACGATGCTCGCGCGACAGCGCAGTCTGCTCGACGCTGGTGTTAAGCACATCCAGAAACAACGCCTGCCCTTTGGCATTACCTTCTCCGGCCTGCTCTTCTTCGCCATGCTGACCGGCGAACACCAGATTCATGAAGCTCTCCGGCTCCAGCTCACGCCAGTCATCGCCGCCCTGCTGCCAGGCGTAAACCTGCGTGTCCGGCACTTTTTCCCACCGCTGGGTAATACCGGGGCGCAGCGCCACCACCAGATGGCGCTGTTCGCGTTCATCGCTGCACCAGCGCCACAGGCGGGCCGCGCTATCCAGCGCGCCAAACGGCGCCGGTTGCCCATACTGCTGCCGCCACTCATCGGTGGTATACAACGCCAGCGGCTGCGGGCCAAAGAACTCCTCGGCCAGCAGGCAATCCACCAGATCCTGCATCACGCTGTGGCCGGCGTCCTTGTAGTGAGACGTGCTCTTAATCACACTACTTTCCATCGCATTACTTTCCATCGGATCACTTTCCTTCTGCTGAAATCGTTGCGGCCAGTCTGGCCTGTAAAGCGCGAAACGCGATACCGCGCTCGTCGCCCAATACAAATGCGCGCACGCCCTGCTCGCGCCAGCGTGCATGATCGTCGTGCTGGCGGGGAATAGCGCAGTACGTCACGCCATGCGCGTCGGCAGCTCGCCGCACCTCGGCCAGCGCCGTCTGCACCGGCGTCGCCGCGGTCTGCCACGGCATCCCCAGCGACTGGGAGAGATCCGCCGCACCCTCAAGAATCATGTCCAGCCCCTCTACCGCCGCGATCGCCTCGGCCTGACGCACGCCCCCGGCGCTTTCGATCATCGCCACCAGCATGATTTCCCGGTTTGCCAACACGACGTATTCCGCCAGGCTGTGCTTGCCGAATGCGCCGGGGCGGCCGCTATTTAGGCTGCGCTCGCCCTGCGGGTGATAATGGCAGGCGCGTACCGCCGCGCGTACCTGCTCAGCCTGCTCCACCATCGGCAGCACGATGCCCTGCGCGCCGCCATCCAGCAGGCGCAGCATGGTCTTGGGGTTATCATCCGCCACGCGCACCAGCGGCGTCAGCGCGTAGCTTTCCGCCACCCGGATCATGTTCTCCACCGTTTCCGGGTTAATCAGCACATGTTCGCTGTCGATAATCACGAAATCGAACCCGGCTTCGGCGATCAACTCCACCGACACCGGCGAGGGAATCGAGGCAATCAGCCCGTATACCGGCGTACCTGCCGCCAGCTTGCGCTTGAGCTGGTTGGTTCTTAGCATGACGACGGCCTGAACGGATGCAGCGGGTTCGGCACCGATTTGAAGCGACGCTCGCCGTCGCCCAGCAACCGGCGCTTAGTCAGTTCCTCCACCTCGTAGGTCGGCGCGAACACATCGAACAAGGTGTAACGCGAGCGATGTTGCGGGTGCTCGGCCTGATAACGCAGCACCACCTCCGCCGTCATTTCCCAGAACTGCGCTTCCGGCAGTTGATAATGCTGGCGCAGGAAGACGGCCATTTCCGCCAGACAAATGAAGAAGAACGAGTCACAGGTAAAATCGCGCACCGCGTCGATGTCATCGGTCAGAATGAACGAGTTACGGTTGATTTTGGCGTGGCTGGCGGGCAGCGGCACCAGATCCGGGCGCATGGCGGGGCGCGCCAGATGGTCCGGCGAATAACGCACGCCGTCATGGAAGTCCTTGAGCGCAATGCGCTGCGGCCAGCCGTCACGCACTATCAGCACGATATTCTGACCGTGCGATTCCATACCGATGCCTTCGGCGTACAGCATGTGGATAATCGGCGACACCGTGACCTGCAACAGTTGTCGGGTCCAGGCTTCCAGCCCGTACTGACGAATCCAGGCATCGATAAACGGCGCCTGCTCGCCACCGTCGTAACGGTGTTCGACGTGACTCAAACCGTTGAACGGCACCGCCTGCTCGTCCGGCTGCAGATACTGATGGATGCTTTCACGCCAGATCGCGCCCATCACGCCGTAGGCCTGCGCCATACGCGTGGCAGGCAGCGGCTGGGTGTCGAAACTCACGCCGGCGACTTCGCCGAGAATCACGAACTTCAGGTTGCGGGCGGTCTGGTCGGTGTCGATCAACTGCTGCAGCCAGTCGGTAATAATCGGTCCGTTCATTACCGTGTGCCGTGCCAGAATGCGGGTGCTGGAGGTGTTGGTCATGCTCATCGCCAGCTTGACGTAAGGCCGCGTTTTCTCCGTCACGTTAGCCAGCGTGCGGATAGACTGCTGCGCCTGCCAGCGGTCATCGGACGCGCCGAGGTAAATCAGCTCGCCGCTGACCAGCTCCGGATAAAACACCGGCGCAATCACGTTTTTCCACTGCCACGGGTGCACCGGCACCAACTGGTAGTCTTCCGGCTTACGGCCCTGACGCGCCAGCTGTTCGCCAAACGCCTGCCAGCGCGCCGCGCCGAATTCGGTCTGCAGGAAATCGTCCA
Source organism: Dickeya sp. Secpp 1600 (assembly GCF_003049805.1). NCBI lineage: Bacteria > Pseudomonadati > Pseudomonadota > Gammaproteobacteria > Enterobacterales > Pectobacteriaceae > Dickeya > Dickeya sp. Secpp 1600. The sequence continues at coordinate 1,797,661 of NZ_CP023484.1, read as the reverse complement.
GATCCAGTTTGGCCGAATGGTTGGCGGACGCCCGCTGCTTCGCCAGCGCCAGCCAGACAATGGCGAAAGGCTGGCCGAACTCCGGCCCCCATTGGGCGTTATCCTGCAGGCTGAAGCCGATGCGCGACTTGTAGCAGGGGTGGTAGCTGTGGGCGTCCATAAAGTGGCGTTCCAGTTCGTCGAAACTGAGCTGATGCGCCGGTTTGCCGGGTTGATAATGTTGCGCCCGCGACTGCAAATCCTTCAGTTGGGTCTGCTCCAGTTCCTGTACAAAACGCGTCAGGAAGGGATTATTCTCCTGCTCGCCCAGCAGTTCTTCCAGCATCTGGTGCAGGTTGGGCGACTGCGCGTCGCCGTCAGGGCCGATGCGGCGCACGCTGGCGTAGTCGAGGCGGATCAGACAGAAGCTGTCGCTAAACAGCCCGCTGCACCGGTACTCCACCGGCACCTGCTGCGCATCGCGCCCGGTTATCGCAAACTGGCTGTCGCCGTCGCCGATCGGCGTGCGGCGATAAGGCAGCACATCCTCGTACAGCAGCGTCTGCAGCAGCTGTCCGACCACACGCTGTTCCACCAGCTGATAACGCTGCGCATCCATTTGCGGCAGCCACTCGCAGGCGATGTCCTGAAATACGGCGGGGGATAATGTCTCCATGCTATTACCTTGTCAGTGTGTCGGTTGAGTCAGACTGAACGGGCGGCGTCGGTTCGAAACATGACGGCGCCCGGCCTGAAGAAACAGTAGGCTGTTCCCCATCGTGCAGTGACCGCCAGCGCCGGTCACACGTCATTACGGGGCACGACCTAAACATCAGCGCGGCCCTCTGACGCCGGTCAGCGCGTCTGGCGCGCCGGACTCGTCGGAGGCGGCCGCCTCATCGGTTGCCGTGGGAAAACGCAGGGCGCACGGCAGCGCCAGCACGATCAAAATGCCGGTGGCAATAAAGGTTTCGCTAATGGCCGCGGCGCGCACGGCTTCGTGCGCCAGCCCGCTGCCCGCCAGCCGGAATTCGAGGTACAGCGACGCCACCACGATCGCCAGCGACGACACCAGCCGGCGCGAAATGTTGTTCATGGCGGCGCCTTGCGTGACCAACGTTTCCGGCAGCACATTCAGCCCGGCGGTGGTGACCGGCATGTAGGACAGCCCCAGCCCGGCGCCGCGCAGCATCATCCAGCCGAACACCACGCCAATTGAGGTCTGCGCGCCCGCCATGCCTAACCCGATGGTCGCCAGCGCGGTCAGCAATACCCCGGCGCCCACCACCCGCGACGGGCCGTGGCGATCCAGCAGGCTGCCGCCGACCTTGCCGAACAGGCTGGCGAACAGCGCGGTACACAACAGCGCCAGCCCGGTCCAGATAGCGCTGTAGCCCATCACCATCTGCACCAGCATCGGCAACAGCACCAGGCACTCGAACATCCCGACCGACTGCACCACGGCGATCACCACGCTCAGTCGATAGCCGTGCAGTTGAAAAATACGCAGGTTAAGCAGCGGCTCGCGCTTACGCAGTTCGACGCGCACAAAAGCAATCAGGCAAACCGTAGCCGCCAGCAGCATCAGCAGGTTGAACGGATTCGCCAGCGCCGCGGCATGGTGCAATCGTCCGGCGCCGATCATCAGCAACCCGATGCCGGCGGACACCAGCAGATAACCGGTCATATCGAACGGTTTGCGCTCACCCGGCGCGGTTTTCGGCAACACCACCAGCCCCATCAGCAGCGCCAGCGCCCCAATGGGAATATTCATGGCGAACAGCGCCCGCCAGCTGAACCACTCCAGCAGGAGGCCGCCGCACAGCGGCCCCAGCGCCGGAGCCAGCATCACGATAGCGCCCCAGATGCCGGTAATACCGCCCCGCTCCTGTTTGGGGTACACCGAAAAAATCAGCGTCAGCGACAGCGGGATCATCAAACCGCTGGCGATGCCCTGCACCGTTCGGGCGGCGATCACCAGCGAGATGGAATCCGCCATCATCCCCAGCAACGAACCGGTGATAAACAGCGCCACGCCCAGCAGGTAGAGTGGTTTGTTGCCCAGCCGGTGGCCGAGATAGCCGGTCAACGGCATGGTCATGCCCATGCTGACCATGAACGCCGCCACGATCCAGGTGGCGAGCAGCGGCCCGATATGAAACACCTCGATAAACGCCGGCAGCGCCGGATTGAGCGTACTGTTATTCAGGCTGACGGTAGTGGTGCCGAGCAGCACATTGACCACCACCAGCCAGCGGGGAATAGCGTTACTCCACACGGCGCACCGCTCCGGCCGCATCCACCGTCATGCCGTCGTCAGTGATGAAATACTGCACGGGACGCGGATGACACAGGAAGTCGGCATGAGAAATGTTGTAGCCATAGGCGCCCGCCAGCGGCAACACCAGCAGATCCCCGATGTTGACGTCGGTCAGGCGCTGGTCGCGGCTAAGCACGTCCTTCGGCGTGCACAGCTGACCGACCACCGTCCAGTCACGCGTTTCCCCGGCCGTCGGCGCCGCTGCCAGCGGCAGATGGACCACCGGATGGTCGTGTCCCTGCGCTACCGGCAAACGGAACTGGTGAGTGCCGCCGCGGCACACCAGAAAATGTTTGCCGTGACTGCGCTTTTTATCCAGCACCTCAATGGCGTAATAACCGCAGTAGGCGCTGATGAAACGCCCCGGCTCGAAGCGGACTATCGGCGCGTCCGGCTGTTGCGCCAGCCGCGTGCGCAGGTAATCGCACAGCGCCGGCCAATCGAAACGCTCCGGCGTCAGATACGGCACGCCGATGCCGCCGCCCACGTTCAGGTGGGTAATGTGCTGCGGATGCGCGGACAGCGCTTTCCACTGCGGCCAGCGCGTCAGGTAGAGATCCAGCAATTGCTGGTGCCGCGCCACCACCATCTGGTGCGACATCGCGTGGACATGAAATCCTTTCAGTTGCAGATGGCTGGCGTTATCCACCTCCCGCACCGCATCCGCCAGGTCGGCCTCATCCATGCCGAACGGTGTCGGCGTTCCGGCCATCGCCAGTTTACTGGTCAGCGACGACGCCAGTTCCGGATTGATACGGATGAACACCGGCTGGACCACGCCATGCTGCTTCGCCCGCTGTTGCAGGCGGGCAATCTCGTGGCGACTTTCCACATGAACCGCTTCCACGCCCTGTTCCAGCGCAAGATCGAAGTCTGAGTCCAGTTTGCCCGGCCCGGAGAACACAAACGGTTTGCGCGTGTCGCAACCGGCCACACGCGCGATTTCACCGCCTGACGAGATTTCAAAGCCATGCACTAACGGCGCGATCGCGTCCAGAATCGGTTTTTCGCTGTTGGCTTTGATGGCGTAATAGAGTTCCACACCCGGCGGCAGCGCCGCCATCACTTCGCTGACGTGTTGGCGCAGCGCCGTCAGGTCGTACACAAACGCCGCCAGCGGGTCGGCATGCTGCTGTTGCAGGCGGACAATCACATCGTGGACGTGCAAAGGCAGCTTAGCCATGCTGCACCTCACCATGCTGTGCTTCGCTATGTGGTACTTCGCCATGCTGTACTTCACCAGACGGTACTTCGCTGCCGTGCTGCACGGCCTTACCCCAGGGCGACGGCAATCGGACATAGCTGGCCTGACGGTCGGCTTCGGCCGCCAGCCTGACCTTGAGGTTGGTTTTGCACGCCACCGGATGGCCGGCGATCAGTGCGTCCAGCTCCGGCGACGGTTGTTTCAGTTCCCCCTGAATGGCACGCAGTTGCTGTCGCACCCGTTGCCACATCAAGGGCGCCAGATGCGCACGTCCCTGACTCAAGGCCAGAATGGTTTCGGACAGATGATTAATGAACAGGCAGTACATGATGCGATTCCAGCCCTGCTCACGCGAGTACAGCAACGACTGGCGCACACGGGGATGGATGTCGTCGCTAATATAGCGGGCACCAAGATCATCGGTCAGCTTCACGCCTTCAAAGTCGCGCAGCAGCACCTGCTGCGGCCGCCCGTGTTGATGCACCAGCACGCTGTTTTGCAGATGCGGCTCCATCACCACGCCGTGATTGAAGAACAGCGACAGCACCGGGCGCAGCAGTTGCGTCTGGTAGTCATCAAACCAGTACAGCAACGCGTTGTCATCCAGCGCCTCGCCATAGTGCGTGCGCAGGAAGGTTTGAATCATCGGCTGCAAATCCACGCCGCGTGCAAACAGCGTACCGGCCATAATGCTGCGATCCGCGCCGGTACGACGGCAGAAATTCTCGCGCAGGATGCCGCCGGTCTGCTCGCGGAACCAGTGTCTGTCCGACTCGCTGGCGGCGACCGGGCTCCAGCTCACCACGCCGGGTTCGGCTGCGGCGACCAGCCCGCCCAGCGTGTCGGCATGCTGATCCAGCAACTGACGGAACAACCGGTCGATCAGCACCGTGCTTTCCAGTTCATACCAGGCGTTTTTGCGCACACAGTTGGTGATGCGCACATTCAGCGAACCTTTGATGAAGTAATCGTGATCGTCGATAAACCAGGTGCGAATAGAGGCGGTCGGGCTGGCGACGCGGCCGCTCTGCCCCAGATCGCGGATCACGTTATCGCGCAACAGCTGCTGCACGCGCTCATCTTGCATAAACAGCTGCGCCTGCACCGGGTGCATACAGATAATGGCGTGCCCTATAGAGGCTGACTGCTGGTCGGCGAACCCCTCCAGCACCTGTTGCGGCGTCAGGCCGTTGGCGCCGATGTGCAATCCGTCCACCGGCACTTCGAACTGATGCAGCGCCGCACGGGCCTGGAATTCAGGCGCCCATTGTTCCTGACCAAGATGCGCCGGCCACAGACGCGCTTTGGGCGCGGGGTGGCTGGGGTGGCCGAACCACAAACCCTGTTCGCTCTGCAGATAGTGCTGCAGCGGCGCGTCCGCGCGCTGACGGCCGTTGTGGCTGACAATAGCGCTCACCAGCCGCTGGCTCTGGAGAATCTGCTCGTACAACTCCGGGTTTTTCCTTCCGGCGATTTGCTCGCATGCGGCCAGCAGGCGTGCGACCAGACGTTCAAAATCGGGGCATTGCCATTCACTCTGCGCCTGACGCAGGTAAACATCGGACAGGTAATGTTGGCTGCCGAAGGTGTCGCGGCGGTCTACCATGACAAACAGTTGCAGTTGGTCGGGCAAGCCGATCATCATCGGGATGCCCTTCCAGTTTGCACCATCAAAATAGGCCCCCGGCGGGATCCCTTTCATTTCGTCTGGCCATTCATATCGCAAATACCCTTCCGGTATCGCGAACTCTTTGATAAGACAATTCAGTAACCCATGTAAGGCTGCTTTTTCGCTTATCATTGTGGACAAAACATCATGATTTCGGTTGTTCATCTCTGCTCCGTAAGAATAACAATCGGCCGGTGGTGTAGAGCCTATCCCAATAGGGCTATTTCACTTGCCATTTTGGCCCTGGGCAGTGCTCGAAATCCTCACGTACTACGTGTACGCTCCGGTTTCTCCGCGCTGTCCGAGTCCAAACTGGCGGCGCCAATTACGCCTAGTGGGATAGGCTCTTATTTCGTGGCGAAGGTTAAATATCCTGAATAAATCACTGAATAATGCCCCGCCTTACGGCGGGGTTATTATCAGAAGTCAACGCTGTATCCTAATGTCACGGTTCTTCCCCGACCGGAGAAATAACGCAGGGAGTTCACAATCGCACTTTGCGAGTAATATGTGATGTACTCCTTGTCGAACAAATTGGAGACCGCCAGATTAATTTTACCTTTCGGTAATTTATAACCGACGGCGGCATCCACCAGCAGATAACCGTTAAAGTCCTGCTGACGGTTATCCATAATTCTGTCAAAGGCATAATTAGCCTGAATAAAGGATGACCATTGCGGCGTCCAGTTGGCGGACCAGCTGGCGGTCAGGCGATCCGGCGGGATATTCAGCCCGTCCAGCTTGCCGTCCAGACTGCCGTTGCCATCGCTGTCATACCAGCCCTGAATATGGGAATAACCGAGTTTCAGACGGTGATCGTCATTCACCTTGTAACCCAGCGACGTCTCGATGCCATCGATACGGGTTTTCTGTCGTTCGCTCTGGAAGGTGCCGCTCACATCCACCACGCGCTCGCCCAGCTTGGATGTCGAGCGATAGTAGCTCAGCTCAAACTCCACCGGGTCTTTCTGGATGCGAAAGCCGGTTTCAACGTTGTCAGTCACAATCGGCTCCAGCGGCAGCATGCTGACCGACTGACCGGCGGTTTTAATGCCGCGCAATGTACGACCCACGTCCGGAATACCGAAGCCCTGCGAGTAGTTGGCAAACAGACTCAGCGGCTGGTAAGGCGTGGTCCACACCGCGCCGACGTTGTACAACGTCTTGTTGAAACTCAGGCGCCCGCCCTGAACATCCACGCTGTTATTGGGCGCACGCGCGGTGCTGGCCGCCACCGTGCGGAAGCTGTCGATATCCAGACGCGCGTACTCGTAGCGCACCCCGGTGGTGATTTTCAGCGACTCGATCGGCTGGATATCAAACTGCATAAACGGCGACAGATCGGTGTATTCCATCTGCGGCGCGTACAGGCGTTTGGTCAGCCAGAAATCCTGTTTGCCGGTATCGAACAGGGTATCGAACCCGACCGTCGCTTTCAGGTAATCGTCCCAGATATCATCCTTGGTCAGCGCCACTTTGCTGCCGTAGCGGCTGGAGGTCACCCGCGACTGATCGTACAGCTGATTGAGCGGCGCAATGCGGATATCCTGGAAAGATGCGGAATTGTCAGCGCCGAACAGCGACTCGTAATTCTGGTAATACACCAGCGAGTTCAGCTTCATGCCCGCCAGATTGTAGTTATCGTAGGTGGCGCTGGTGGTCCAGACGCTGTTCATCGGCGCATCGCCGACCGGGCGCCCGGATATCGAGGTGGTCGGGATGCCGTTATTACGGTCGCCGGCGACACCTAAATAGTTCATCTTGCCTTTGATCTGATAGCGGTTAAGGCTGAACTGTATCCGCTGGTCGTTATCCAGCCAGTAGCCCACTTTCGCCATCACATCGTAAGCGCGCGAATCCATCAGGTCGCCCTGGGTGTTATCAACCCCGATAGGACGATCTTTCCCGTCCAGGAACAATCCCTGATCTTCGTAACTGACTGAAAACAGGTAATCCAGATACTCTTCACGGCCACTGACCCCGTAGGTGGTTTTGTAGCTCATGGCGTCCGAGCTGACTTTCGTCGGCGAGGTGGTTTCCACGCTGAAGTGCTGGTTGAACGAGCCTGGCTCCGGGCGGCGGGTAATAATATTGATCACCCCGCCGGTCGCGCCGATACCGTTGCTGGCGCTGGCGCCGTGAATCACTTCGATGCGATCCACCATCGCGAAATCGATGGTGTGCATTTCACGCCCGGTAGGACGCAACGGGTTGGATTGCGGAATACCATCCACCAGAATCAACGGCGCGCGGCCGCGGAAGGTCTCGCCGCTGCCGCTCATTTTCTGGCGGCTCGGCGCCATCGACGGCAATAAGTTGCTTAATATCTGGGAAGAATCACTGGTAATTTGTCGCTGCTGTTCGATCTGTTCTTTAGTAATAATCGTCACGACCTGAGGCGAATCTTTTTTCTCGGTATCCGTTCGGGATGCCGTCACCACCATTTCGTTGTCATTTTTGTTTGTGCTGTCTGCTGCGTTAGCCTGTGCAAATAAAAATAATGGCGTCAACGCATATAATGCCCGAACCTTCATTCATTCAACCTCATTATTATCTTCCCAGTAAATAAACGCTGGCGGTTCCGCCAGCATACGTCGTTAATATTATTGTTTAGCCTCAGGCTATATCCGTAATAACGCCGGTTACGTTTTCTTTTTATTATCTCGTCGTCATTATCATTACGGACCATATACTTACCTCTGGCATTATGGATGACGGACTTGCGCCACGGCTTCGATCAACGCGCGCTCGAAGCGCTCCACTACGCTGCGGCACTGCTCCTCGGTAATAATCAGCGGCGGCAGCAGCCTGACCACGTTACCCTGTCGTCCGCCCCGCTCCAGCAACAAGCCCTGGCGGAAGCAGTGCTGTTGAATCGCGACCGCCAGTTCGGCATCCAGCGGATAACAGCCGCCCGCCTGCGTCGGCCGGCGCTCATCCACGACTTCAATTCCCAGCATCAGGCCGCGGCCGCGTACCTGTCCCAGGCAGGGGAAGCGCGTCTGTAACTGGGTAAACTGCTGCTTCAGCCAGTCGCCGCGGGCAGTCGCCTGCGCCGCCAGCTTGTCGCGCAGCAGAATTTCGATGGTGGTTTTGCCGGTGGCCATCGCCATCTGGTTACCGCGGAACGTGCCGGTATGGGTACCCGGTTTCCAGACATCGAACTCGCGGCGAATGCCCAGCACCGCCATCGGCAAGCCGCCGCCCACCGCTTTCGACATCACGATGATGTCCGGCTCGATGCCGGCCTGTTCGAAGGCGAACAGCGTGCCGGTGCGGGCGAATCCGGCCTGCACTTCATCCACAATCAGCAGAATGCCGTGACGGTAGGTCACCTCGCGCAGCGTTTGCAGCCAGCTGGCCGGCGCCGGGTTGACGCCGCCCTCGCCCTGCACCGCTTCGACAATGACGGCGGCCGGCAACGACATGCCGCGCTCGACATCCTCGATAAACGTGGTGAAATAGTGGCTCAGCGCCTGTACGCCCGCCTCACCGCCAATCCCCAGCGGGCAGCGGTATTCATGGGGGTAAGGCAGGAACTGGACGCCGGGCATCAGATTCTGCACCGCGTCCTTGGGACCGGTATTGCCGGTGACGGCCAGCGCGCCGTGCGTCATGCCGTGGTAGCCGCCGGAGAAGCTGATGATGCCGCCGCGGCCGGTATAGGTTTTCGCCAGTTTTAATGCGGCCTCAACCGCATCCGCTCCCGAGGGGCCGCAGAACTGCAGGCAGTACTGGTTTTCGCCGCCGGGCAGCTGCGCCAGCAGGGTTTCGCAAAAGGCGTCTTTCAGCGGCGTGGTGAGATCCAGCGTATGCATCGGCAGGCCCGACGCCAGAAATTGCTGGATGCTGGCCACCACTTCAGGGTGGTTATGCCCCAGCGCCAGCGTACCGGCACCCGCCAGACAGTCCAGATACGGATTGCCGTCTACATCCGTCACCCACACGCCTTGCGCTTTCTGGATCACCAGCGGCAGTTTGCGCGGATAACTTCGAACATTGGACTCAAACCATCCCTGTCGCTCCAGATAATCTGCATTGGTTCTCTGCACATGATCCGTAACCGCAAACTGTGTCTCTGACATCGTCTTCACCCCCCTGTGATATTGATAATGACAACAATTATCATTAACAATAATGACGCTCAAGTGTTATTTAAATGACAGTTTTCATAACCAAATCCTTACAATTAATGACGCTATATTCACTAAATGCATACAGCGCGAGGGTTTTGGCAACACGCTGTCGCCTAAAAACGGGGGAATCGCCGGTAAGATGAAAAAACGATTTTGTGACGCAAATCACAAAATATACGCTAAATAAAATCTGCATTTTGCCGAGAGGCAATTCCAGCGGAAATATGCTGCCAGTGGCGGCGATCTGGCATGGAACAGACGGAATCTGTCGCTATCCGGCATTAGACGGGGCGGCCTGCGATAAAAACCGGTTTTCGCCTCGACAAACCGGTTCGCTGATAAACGCTTTTTGGCAAACGCTGTTGAGAAACAAAAAAGCGGCTTAGCGCGCTGATGTCTCCGACTCAAACAGCGGCAACGGCTTGCCGATGATGTAGCGCCGGCGCAAATGCGCGGACAAGACATCCATCAGCATCACCACCGCCACCAGAATCAGGGTGATGAACATCACCACATCCCAGTTCCACAGTCGCATGTTTTCGGCGTACACCAACCCGACGCCGCCGGCGCCGACAAACCCCAGCACCGCCGCCGACCGCACGTTGGACTCCATCTGATACAGGCTTAGCGCCAGAAAAGTGGGAAACGATTGGGTGAAGATGCCGAAACGGTGTTTTTGCAGGCTGTTGGCGCCGACCGCGCCAAGTCCGCGGCTGGGTGAACGTTCTACCGCTTCATGCCCCTCCGCGTACAGCTTGCCGAGCAGACCGGCGTCCTGCATCAGGATCGCCAGCGCGCCGGACAGCGGCCCCATGCCCACCGCCCGCACGAAAATCAGCCCCCAGATCGCCATGTCGATGCCGCGCAAGATATCCAGCAGACGACGCACCAGCAACGCCACCGGCCGCAGCATCGGTTCGTGCATAACGTTGCGCGCCGCCAGGAACGACAACGGCAGCGCCACTATCGTGGCGGTCAGGGTACCGGCGAACACGATGGCGATGGTGATGAATACCTGCGACAGGTAGTAACCGAACGGCCAATCGAGAAAGTCATGCCACACGAACATACGCAGAAAATAGCGCCCCAGTTCGCTGAAGCCGCGCAGCCACTGTTCGGCGCTGATGCCGAAAAACGTCAGAAACGCCAGATAGTAAAGCAGCACGGCCGCCGCCATCAGCCCGACGCGCCGCAAGTAGCGGCGTTGCTGGCTGAACAGCGCCGGGTGCTGTTGTTTCATCGCGGCGATGTCCGCCGGCGTCAACGGGGTCATGTTCATTTGCCGCCCTCCACCACTTGCCGCCGCAACCGCCCGGACAGCGCATCCAGAATCGAGACCACCACGATGATCAGCAGCATGGTCATGCTGACCTGATCGTAGCGGTCCAGCTTGATATTGGTCATCAGTTCCTGACCGATGCCCCCGGCGCCCACCAGCCCAAGAATGGTGGACTGACGGAAGTTAATTTCCAGCCGCATAAAACTGTAGGACAGCACGATCGGTTTGACCTGCGGCCACAGCCCAAAACGCATACGCTGCAACACGCTGGCGCCACAGGCGGCCAGCCCGCGCACCGGCCGTTCCGAGGCGCTTTCAATCGCTTCATAAAACAGCTTGGTCAGGCAACCGACGGTATGCAGCGCCAGTGCCAGAAAGCCGGGAATAACGCCGATACCGAATGCCATCACGAACATCACCGCCCACGCCAGCTCCGGCATGGTGCGCAGAAACGCCAGCAACGCACGGAGAGTAAAACGCACGCCCGGCGGGCTTTGCGTATTGTTGGCCGCCAGAAACCCCAGCACCACCGACGCCGCCACCGACAGCAGCGTCGCCGCCAGCGCCAGGTTGAGCGTCTCCCAGATCAACGGCAACTGGATATTGAGGCGGTATCCCCAGTAGGCCAGCGAGCCTTCGGTATGACCGTCGGCGAACAGCAGCGGCCAGTGCAGCACCGGCAGCGTCTCGATCAGGTAGTCAAAAAAGTGGGGAAACGAGGTCCACAGGGTATGCAGATTGAATTCGGACAACGCGCCCGCGCCGATGTACAGCACGACCAGCACCAGTGTCCATATCAGCGACTCGCGCTTCTGCCGTGTGCGTATCCGCTGGTAATAGCGTTCAAAATCAGGGTTCAGCATGAGTTTGGTCTGAATGGTGGAAAAGCGATGATGGGTTTGGAACCGCAACAGTGTGAAAAAATAGGCATCCTGCCTGTGCCGCAGTCCGTCAATGTTGCGCCGTTGCGCACCGCCGGTCGGGAAAACGCCGAGCCTGACGACCCGGCGCGCCGCCCTTAGCGGTTGCCTTTGGTCAGTTCACGCTTCATGGCGATAATGGTTTTGTAATCGTCCACGCTGGCCGGGCCGATGTGCTGTTTGCCGCCCATCGCCTTGATGAAACAGGTATGATCTTCTTTATCCAGCTTGTTCACCGCGGTAATCAGTTTGGCTTTGAAGTCGGCCGGCAACGCGTTGCTCACCAGAATCGGGCCGTTCGGGATCAGCGGCGATTGCCAGATGATGCGAATCTGTTTCATCAGATCCGGGTGGTCCATGCGAATCAGACGGCCGAACGCGCCGCTGGTGTAGCCGGTGTTGTAGTCGCCAATCATCGACGCCCAGGTCACCGCGCCGTCAAACTGGCCGTTCAGTACGCCGAGGATGTCCTGCTCATGCCCGCCGGAGAAGGTGACGCTGGAGAAGAAATTGTTGTACTTGTTATCGACGCTGCCGCCGAATTTCTCTTTAAACGCCTGATTGGGAATCAGGTAGCCGGAGGTGGAATCCGGGTCGGCGAAACCGACCGCCTTACCTTTCAGATCTTCCAGCTTCTGGTACGGGCTGTCGGCCTTAACGATCACCACCGAATGATAGCCGCGCGACAGGTCGACGTCGTCCACCGCGATACCGACGACATCCACCGCGTTGGGATCTTTGATGTATACCGACGCATACGACGACGGCGACATGCTCAACACCAGATCAATCTTTTTGCCCAACAGCCCCTGAATAACCCCGGCATAGTCGGATGAGTTGCGCAATTGGGTATCGACATTCAGCTCTTTATCGAGAAACTGTTTAACGCACTGGTTATCGCCGATCTGCTGAGTCGCGTTCTGACCGCCCAGGATGCCCAGATTCAGCGTTTTCGGTGTTTCCGCGGCGAATACGCTGGCGGACACTACCGCACCGGCCAGCAAGGTGGTCAACGTGAAGGTTTTTTTCATCAGTTTTGCCTATGTTGTCGTTATGCCAAGGTGTGTTGTCGTTATGCCAAGGTGTGTTGTCGTTATGCCAAGGTGTAGCGATGTGATGTCGAAAAATCCGCTACCCGCGTTAAAACCACCGGGACGCGGGGAGTGCCAAAAAGGGAATCAGTGCACCGGCTGCAGATCGTCGCCGTACAGGGTACGCAGCAGGCTGTCGGTCAGTTCTGACGGCGGGCCGTCAAACAGGATGCGTCCCTGGGCGATGCCAATAGCCCGGGTGCAGTATTCTTTCACCAGCTCGACCGAATGCAGGTTCACCACGACGGTGATGCCGTTGTCGCTCACCTGTCGCAGTACGTCCATGATGCGGCGGGTGTTTTTCGGGTCGAGCGACGCCACCGGCTCGTCGGCCAGCAGGATTTTGGGGTTCTGCATCAGCGCGCGGCAGATAGCGACGCGCTGCATCTGGCCGCCGGACAGGTTTTCCGCCCGCTGCAACGCATGCGGCAGCAGGTTCATCCATTGCAGCAGCCCAATGGCGTGCGTGCGATCCTCATCGGAAAACAGTTTGAAAAACGACTTCAGGGGGGAGGTCCGGCTCAGGCGGCCCAGCAGTACGTTGGTCAGCACATCCAACCGCGGCACCAGACAAAAATCCTGAAAGATCATGCCGCATTCGCTGCGCCACTGGCGCATCTGCCGGCTGCTGAAACGCAGAATGTCCTGCGTATCGCCCTGCCCGCCATCGTGCTGGACAGGATAGCGCAGGATTTGCCCTTCGCTGGCCGGAATAGTGCCGTTCATCACGTGCAGCAAGGTGGACTTACCGGCGCCGGAACGGCCGATCACCGCCACCATCTCGCCGGCGTGCAAATCAAAACTGAGGTTCTCCAGCACCCGTTTCTGCTGACCGGAATAGGCCTTACACAGCTGACGCACCGACAAAATGGTCTGCTGCGGTTGCGTCTGGAAATGATGTGCGCGCAGTTGGGTAGCGCTTTCGGATGCCAACAGTGCCTGTGCCATGAGTTTCGTCATCGTTTAGTCAACAATATGGACGTTATTAAGCGCAGCGCAGATGAATACCTGATGACAGCTTTGTGATTAAAAAATGAACTCACGGACATTCCACCTCGCCTCATAACCGTTTCTGTCGCCGCTTTCGATGAGGGAATTTACGCCGACTCCCCGAAGCGCATTCTGAGCGCGTCGACAACGCTTTTAATTTTAACGGTCTGCCGCCGCCCTGCCGGCACCAGCACATGCATAGGGCGAGCAGGTCCTTCATACTCAGGCAACACCTGGACAAGACGCCCTTGCCGGATTTCTTCGCGCAGCACATCTTCTGGACCTAACGTAACGCCATAACCCTCTATCGCAGCATGTAGCAACGCCTTCCAGTCATTTGAGCGGAACCGGCCTTGCGGCCTGACGTCTTCGGTCTTGCCCGCTCGATGGAACACCCAACGGCAAGGGGCGGCGGGTGACCATATTCCGTAAACGAGGCAGGCGTGATGTGCAAGCTCAGCCGGTACTGCCGGTAAACCTTCGCGCGCGACATAGTCTGGCGAGGCACAGGCGATTAAACGGTAAGGCCGCAGCGGCCACGCCAGCATTGAACTGTCGGCCAGTTCACCGATGCGAATGATGACTTCAAAACCCTCTTCAATCGGGTCGACCAGACGATCACTCAACGTCAGTTCCACCTGCGTATCCGGATAATTTCCGAGATAGTGTGTAAGAAAAGGGGCCAGAGTATACGAGCCAAAGGTCACCGGTGCGTTTACCCGAATAACACCGGAAGGTGTGGCCTTCATGTCCAGCACAATGGCATCGGCGGCTTCTGCTTCAGCCAGTACCATCCGACACCGTTCGTAATAACTGCGGCCAATATCGGTCAGACTCTGGCGGCGCGTGGTGCGATTCAGCAATCTGACGCCGAGCCGTGCTTCCAGCCAGGCCACATGTTTCGCCACCATTTGCGCAGAGAGACTCAACGCCTCGGCTGCCGCTGCAAAAGAGCCAAGCTCCGCCGCCTTCACAAAAACGTTCATGCTGGTCAGCCTATCCACCATTCCCTCCATTTTGTTGTTTATTTATGTTTTATATTGCGCTTTATCTCCGATTTGTAGGGAACTATTTTCTTGTTATCTCAACACGAAAAAGGAAAAAACGATGAAGATTGGCATTATTGGCGCAGGTTTCGTCGGACGGGCAATAGCAACGCTGGCCATTAAAAACGGCCATCAGGTGATGCTCAGCAACTCACGCGGCCCACAGACGCTGTTCAGTCTCCGGCCAATGGTTGGCTGTGACGTTGGCACCGCCACCGAAGCCGCCATTTTTGGCGATGTCGTCGTCATCGCGGTTCCCCTCTCGGCTATCAGCCAGCTTCCTGTCGCGGAACTACGGGGAAAACCGGTGGTGGATGCCGTCAACTACTATCCTGAACGCGATGGGCAAGTTGAGGCGCTGGACAGACTGGAAACCACTACCAGCGAGCTTCTGGCCGGCTATTTGCCCGGCGCGCTGATAACAAAAGCATTTAACGCCATCCCCATGACACAGCTTGAAAGTGACGGGCTTCCCTCTGGCGCGCCGACGCGCCGGGCGCTACCGCTTGCCGGAGATGATGCGACAGGTAAACGGCTGGTCACCGAACTATACGAAGCTTTTGGTTTCGATGTCGTTGACGCAGGTGCTCTCGCCGAAGGATGGCGCTTTGAGCGGGGAATGCCGACTTATTGTGTACGGATGACAAAAGAGACGCTGAGCACAGCACTGGATAATGCTCAACGCAGTGACGTCGCTGTTTCCGGCAGATGACGCCGCAGCAATACCGCGACACGGGCACGCCGCAACATATTCCGGCTTAGACCTATCCGGTCGACTGATTTCTGAGCGGGAACTGACGCTATCTTCCCATCTCAGCTTATTTAGTTGCGGTTTTCGTCGCTACACGTTGATCCACGCGCCATCGGCCGCCGCGCGCACCCCGTCCGGCAGCTCGTTTAGCATCAGCCAGGCGTCGGTTTCGTGGCTGACATGGGTCAGCCAGGTTTGCGTCGGCCGCAGTTTTTCGCGCACCCGCAACACGGTGTTGAGGTCGCTGTGGTTGAGCGGCGGCCTATCCCGCGGCGGCTGGGTGCAGTCCATCACCATATGATCGAGCCGTTTGCCGCGCAGAAAATCCAGCGTATCGTCCGGCAGCCCGCAGGTGTCGGTCAGGTAAGCCACGGCCTGCCCGTCATGTTCCAGCAGATAGCCGAAGGTGGGTTTGGAATGATTAAGCGGCAGCGCGGTCACCCGCAACGCGCCCATCGCCACCGTCTGAAACGGCGTCATCGCCGGCTGAAAATCAAGCCGACGCGGATGCTTGTACAGGTCGTCGCATCCCTGTTCATCCGGCGGTCCGAACACCGGGATGCGATCGCCGATGCCCCAGCGCAGCGAAAACAGCCCCTGCACATGGTCGACATGGTAGTGCGTCAGCAGGATGCGACGAATCTCGTTGACGCCAAAGCGCTGCTCCAGTTGCGTGACGCCGGCGTCCAGCAGCGTCGCCTCGCCGTCGCACCGAACCAGCATGCTGCTCGGTCCGCGCCGAAAGCGCGGATCCAACCGCGCCCGCTCGCAGGCGATACACTCACAACCGGTCAGCGGCACCTGCTGCGCGTCGCCGGTCCCCATAAACATTAGCTCCATAACATTAGCTCCACTTTTGAGGCTGTTAACAAACGGCCGTGTTGTTTTGTTATTGGCGAATAGATGTCAACGCCGTGAAATGTTTCGTGCGTGATGACCTCAATGATCTCTTTGTAACGTCATCGCACGCACGACAAGGAGAGGCTCATCGCCGCCTCTCCTTGACCTCTGGCTGGTGGCTAAACTGTGGCGCTACGCGCTACCTTCGGCACTCGACTTCGCTATTCGGGCCGCCCGTGACGCGTTTACTCGCCCCATACCTGGGGCTCGCCCTACGGGCCAGCGTAAACGCTGTTCAAAAACGCTCCCGGCGTTTTTGTCAGACGCGGCACGGGCTTTCGCAGCATCCATGCTGCTCACCCGGCGAAGTCGCCCACCTCAGCACAGTTTTTGACGCCGGAAAAAAACACTCCCCCCGGGCTAAAGGGGGGTATCAGCAATCTCATTTTTCAGCCGCTAACAGGGTGTGAAACGCCAGCAGCGTTTGCGCCAGCGCACCATCGTTATTCAGTCGCCGGCACGCCGCCGGAACCGGCATGGCGTCAGCCCGCTGCAACCGCTGCGCGATCGCCGCGTCATCTTCCCGCCCGCGCTGACGCAAACGCTGCGCCAGCACCTCCGGGGATACCTGCAGGCACACCGGCAATAAGCGGTCGCCGTAGCGCGTTTGCGCCTGCTGATGATGAAAGCGCGATCCATTGACCACCACATCCAGCCCGGCGGACAGCCACAGGTCGATTTCAATGCCGATGCCGTACTGATAGTGGTGCGCCTGCCAGTGCAATGCGAACAAACCACACTCGCGGCGCTGCGCGAACTCCGCGTCGCTCAGCGCAATATGGTTTTCGCCGCCGGCCTGCGCCGGGCGGGTAATGTAGCGATGTGCCACCAGCAGGCGCGTCGGATTCGTCTGCCGCAGGGCATCCAGCAGGGAATCTTTGCCGGAGCCGGACGCGCCGGTCAGCCAGATTAGCCGCGCCATCAGAACACCTGTCGCCCCTGCGCCCACACCTGACGAATCCGTACCTGACCGTGTGAGTGGTGCGCCAGCACCAGATCGGCACGCAGCCCGTCGGCAATCCGCCCCCGATCGTCTAACCCGACCGACTGCGCCGGATTAGCGCTGACCATCGCCACCGTCTGCGGCAACGTAAACGGATTACGCTCATCCGCCGCCAGGCGAAACGCCGCATCCAGCAGGCTGGCGGGGTAATAGTCGGATGACAGAATATCCAGCAGCCCTTGCTCCGCCAGCCGGGACGCCGCCACGTTGCCGGAGTGGGAGCCGCCGCGCACGATATTGGGCGCCCCCATCAGCACCTTCATGCCGCTGGCGTGCGACGCCTGCGCCGCCATCTCGGTGGTGGGGAATTCAGCGATCACGCTGCCCAGCGCCAGCGATTCATGCACATGCGCAGCGGTAGCGTCGTCGTGGCTGGCCAGCGCGATGCCGCGCTCGCGGCAATGCGCGGCAATCGCCAGCCGGTTCGGCGTCGACCAGCGTTCGGACAGCGCCCGCTGTTCGGTTTCAAACGCATCCATTTCGGCATCGTTCAGGCGGTATTTGCCCTGATAATACTCGCGGTATTTTTCCGGCGTGGCGAACTGCCGCTGCCCCGGCGAGTGGTCCATCAGCGACACCAGCGCCACTTCCGGCGTGTTCATCAACGCTTCAAACAGCGGCAAGGTGGTGTGGTGCGGTAATTCGCAACGCAGGTGAATCAGATGCTGCGCCCGGTTCACCCCCAGTTGCTGGCTGTGGACGATGGCATCGATCATACGACGCAGGTTATCGAGCCGGTGGCCGCCGTCGCGTACATCGCCTATCGCCACCGCATCCAGCACCGTGGTGATGCCGCTGGCGACGATCAGCGCATCGTGGCTGCTCATCGCCGAATGCGCCGGCCAGTCGACCTTCGGGCGCGGCATGAAGAACTTGTCCAGATTGTCGGTATGCAGCTCCACCAGCCCCGGCAGCAGCCAGCCGCCTTCGCCGTCCAGCGCCTGCGGCAACTGACTGGGCGTGGAGGAAAAGGCCTCGATCGCGCCGTTGCGCCAGGCCAGCGATCCGCTGACCACCTCATCCTGCAACACCAACTGCACGTTATTGATGATCCGGGTAGTATCGCTGCTCTGAGTCGTCGCGCTCATGGCGTGAGCTCCTGCGTTACGGGCGTCATGTGATGCAGGCGGTCCGCCACGCGGGCGCGCACCTGCGCATCGTGGAAAATGCCGACCACCGCCGCGCCACGGGCACGCGCTTCCTCCACCAGCTCCACCACCGCGTCGCGGTTGGCGGCGTCCAGCGAGGCGGTCGGTTCGTCCAGCAGCAGCAACGGATAATCGGCGATAAACCCGCGGGCGATGTTGACCCGCTGCTGCTCGCCGCCGGAGAAGGTGGCGGGCGCCAGCGTCCATAGCCGGCGCGGGACGTTGAGCCGGGTCAGCAGCGCGTCGGCGCGCGCTTCGCATACCGCCCGGTCTTCGCCGCGTTCCAGCAGCGGCTGCATCACCACCTCCAGCGTCGGAATGCGCGGGATCACCCGCAGAAACTGGCTGACCCAGCCGATGGTATCGCGCCGCACCGCCAGCACCTGTCGGGCCGGGGCGGTCACCAGATCGACCCACGCCTCGCGGTGGCGCACCCATACCTGACCGCTGTCCGGCTGATAGTTGGCGTACAGCGACCGCAACAGCGTGGACTTGCCGCTGCCGGAATGGCCGTGCAGCACCACGCATTCGCCGGCGGCCACCGTCAGGCTGGCCTGATGCAACACCGGCAGCCGGGCGGCGTGCTGGTTGTGTAGTACAAAGGTTTTACTCAGATTTTCCACGCGCAGAACCGTCATGGACGTGCCTTCGGTTGTCATGTTTCACCTCATCGCCATTCACGCTTATCCCAACACCGACGACACCAGCAACTGGGTGTAAGGGTGATGAGGATCATCCAGCACCCGGTCGGTCAGGCCGCTTTCCACTACCCTGCCCTCGCGCATCACCAACAGCCGGTGCGCCAGCAGACGCGCCACGCCGAGGTCATGGGTAACAATCACCACCGCCAGACCGAGGTCGCGCACCAGCGTGCGCAGCAGATCCAGCAATCGTGCCTGCACCGACACATCCAGCCCGCCGGTCGGTTCGTCCATGAACACCAGCTTCGGATGGGTGACCAGATTGCGGGCGATCTGCAACCGCTGCTGCATCCCGCCGGAAAAGGTGGTGGGCAGGTCGTCGAGCCGGGACAGCGGGATCTCCACATCCTGCAGCCACTGACCGGCCTGACGACGAATATCGCCATAGTGACGGGCGCCGACCGCCATCAGCCGTTCACCGATGTTGCCGCCCGCCGACACGCGGGGACGCAGGCCATCCAGCGGATGCTGATGCACCACGCCCCACTCGGTGCGCAGCAGGCGGCGACGATCGCTTTCGCTCATCGCGTACAGCGAGCGGCCCTGGTAGTCGATCTGCCCGGCCTGCGGCGTCAGCCGGGCGGAAATCGCCCGCAGCAGCGTGGTCTTGCCGGAACCAGACTCGCCGACAATGCCCAGCACTTCGCCGGGGTACAGATCGAACGACACCTCGCAAAACCCCTTGCCGGGCGCGTACAGGTGGGTCAGGTTGCGTACCTGCAACAGCGGCGTCTCGTCGTCGCGGCCAGCGGGGGCGCCCGCAACTGGCACGCCTGCCGGTTCCAGGTCTGCCTGATCAATGTGATTCATGGTGCCCGGCCTCCTGACGCTCGCGGCAATAATCGGTATCGGAACAGACGAACAAGCGAGTGCCCTGATCGTCCATCACCACCTCGTCGAGGTAACTGTCGTGCGAACCGCACAGTGCGCAGGGCTGGTCCCAGCGCTGAACGCTGAACGGGTGGTCGTCAAAATCGAGGCTTTCCACCCGGGTATAGGGCGGCAGGGCGTAAATGCGCTTCTCGCGCCCGGCGCCGAACAGTTGCAGCGCCGGCATCATGTGCATCTTCGGATTGTCGAATTTCGGGATCGGCGACGGGTCCATGATGTAGCGGTCGTTCACCTTGACCGGGTAAGCGTAGGTGGTGGCGATGTGGCCGAAGCGGGCGATGTCTTCGTACAGCTTCACCTGCATGATGCCGTACTCCTCCAGCGCGTGCATTTTGCGTGTTTCCGTCTCACGCGGCTCGATAAAGCGCAGCGGTTCGGGGATCGGCACCTGATAAATCAGGATTTGGTCTTCGCGCAGCGGCGTTTCCGGGATGCGGTGCCGGGTCTGGATCAGCGTGGCGTCTACCGTACGTTCGGTGACGGCGGCTTCGCTGACCCGCTGGAAGAAACGGCGGATCGACACCGCGTTGGTGGTGTCGTCGGCACCCTGATCGATCACTTTCAGCACGTCGTCATCGCCGATCAGGCTGGCAGTCAGTTGTATGCCGCCGGTGCCCCAGCCGTAGGGCATCGGCATTTCCCGCCCGCCAAACGGCACCTGATAACCGGGGATCGCCACCGCTTTGAGGATGGCGCGCCGAATAGTGCGTTTACTCTGTTCGTCCAGATAACCGGGGTTATATCCGCTCAGCGTGTTCATCGCGCTCCTCCTGCGGTGACTGGCGCAACTGGCGCAGCAGCGCCAGTTCAGCCTGAAAGTCGACGTAATGCGGCAACTTGAGGTGGGAGACGAAACCGGCCGCCTCGACATTGTCCGCGTGCGACAGCACAAACTCTTCGTCCTGCGCCGGGCTGCCGACCGGCTCCTGATAGGCCGGTGCCTGCAATGCCCGGTCCACCAGCGCCATCGCCATCGCCTTGCGCTCGGCGCGGCCAAACACCAGCCCGTAGCCGCGGGTAAAGTGCGGCGGCTCATCCTCCGGCACGGTAAAACCGTTGACCATCTCGCATTCGGTCAACAGGATGTCGCCGATTTCCAGCGCAAAGCCCAGTTCTTCCGGCTCGATTTCCACCGTGACATAACCGGTGCGAATCTCGCCGGCGAACGGATGGGTGCGGCCGTAACCACGCTGGGTGGAATAGCCCAGCGCCAGCAGGAAACCTTCGTCGCCGCGCGCCAGTTGCTGTAACCGGGCGCTGCGCGGCATCGGGTAGGCGGGCGGATCGCGGGTGATATCCAGCGGCTCGCCGCCGTCGTCATGTTCGGCCACCGCCAGCCCTTCCGCCGTCATCATGGCGAACATGTGCGGGCAGTGGTCCGCCAGTGGTTCCTGCGCCTTTGGCGCGAGCGGCGGCTCGCCTTCCGCCAGCAGGACAAAATCCAGCAGCCGGTGGGTATAGTCATAAGTGGGGCCAAGCACCTGCCCGCCGGGCAGATCCTTGTACACCGCCGAAATACGCCGCTCCAGTTGCATGCGGCCGGTATCCAGCGGCAGGCTGTCCGCCAGCCGCGGCAGCGTGGTGCGGTAGGCGCGCAGCAGAAAAATCGCTTCCACCAGGTCGCCGCTGGCCTGCTTGATCGCCAGCGCCGCCAGTTCCCGGTCGTAAATACCGCCTTCGGTCATCACCCGATCCACCGCCAGCCCCAGTTGCTGTTCAATCTGCGCCGCCTGCACCTCTGGGAGCCGGGTGTCGCCGCGCCGCAGGTTAGCCTGTAACTGATGAGCGGCCTCAATGGCTTTTTCGCCCCCTTTCACCGCGACATACATCAGCACACCTCCACATGCGTAGTGCGCGGCAGCGCCATCAGCGTGCCGCCGCAGGTAAAAATGAAGTCCAGCCCAGCGGGAAACGGATGCGGGCGCTGTTCCAGATAATCCCGCACGCTGGCGGGCAGCTGCGGCGCAATCATGCGCGCTTCGGCAATCCCCGGCCCGGTCAGGCGCAAGGCGCGTCCGCCGCCCAGCGCGGGCACCTCCAGCACCAGCGTGACGCTGTTTTCCGGTGCCATCTCGTCGCCGGCGGTAAAGCCGTCCAGCGACAGTTCCCGGCTGACCGGCAACAGCGCGAACGCCGCCGCCTCGCGTTCCACCAGCTTCACGCCGGTGTGAAACCGCAGGTTGGTCAGCAACGTCTCCTGCGACAACGCCGGGTCCAGCCACAGCGGCGTTTCGCGATCCATCAGCGTCAGCGCCACCGCGGTGGCGGACGGCGATAAACCATCCCAGCCGATATCGTGATTCAACGACACCACCACGCCCGGTTCGCTCATCGCTTTAAGAATGCGGCGAAAGGCGTACTGCGCATCGCGCCAGGGATGGGAAAATCCTGCCAGTAGCGTCATACGTTATCTCCCCGCACCAGCGTAAAGAAATCGACCTTGCTGCTGGCGATCTCCCGCGCCCGTTGCTGACGCAGCTCGTCACGGGTAGCGGCCAGCGGCACGATCAGTTGTTGGTAGAGCGCGCTTTGCGTCCCCTGTTGTTGCAGCAGGGCGTCGATTAACGCGCACAGTTCGGCGTGAGGCTTGTTACGGCCGGTGACGTAGCTGTAGCCGCAGGTACCGTCTTCCAACCGCACCACCGCGCGGGTGACGGTGACATCACCCAGCACGAAGCGATTGCCGGTAGCGCCGATACGCGCCTGCAAACGAGCCAGCCCGGTTTCAGGCGCCCGTAGCGTTTGCCAGACCGGATGCAGACTCAGCGGTTGCCAGTGGCGCCGCAGTTGATCCGGGTCGCTGTGCGCCAGTACCGACAGCCAGCGTTGCCTTGCGGTTTGGGTTGCCATTCAGTGCTCCATTGTCAGTTCGATCATGTCGGCCCGTGCCAGACTGACGGAGTACTCCGCCACCCGGCCGCTGCCGCTACAGATATTGAGCGTGCGAATGCACATCAGCGGGGTTTGCCGCGCCACTTCCAGCAATTGTGCTTCTTTCGCCTGCGACGCCCGGGCGCTGATGCGGGTCTGGCGACGGGTCAGGGATTGCTGTAGTTCGCGGGCCAGAAAATCGTGCAGCGAGCCGCTGGTGAAACGCTGTAACGACGGCCACCATTTCAACTCCGGCAGGTAGTGATCGATCACCGATACCGGCACGCCGTTGACCCGACGCAGGGTGCGCAGGTGGATCACTTCATCGCCCTCTTCCCGCCCCAGCGCCGCCGCCACCTCGGCGTTGGCCGGGCGCAACACCGCCAGCAACCGCTCGCTGGTGGGATGGCTGCCCTGCTCCAGCAAGTTCTGGCTGAAACGCGCCTGCGCATGCAGCGGATAGTCATAGGGACGCATCAGCACCAGAATGCCGACGCCATGCCGACGCTGTACCAACCCTTTGTTGACCAGTTCGTCCACCGCACGCCGCAGCGTATGGCGATTAACCTCGTAGTGCGCCGCCAGTTGCTGCTCGGACGGCAGATAGTCGCCGCAGCGGTAGACGGTGCGCAGTTCTTCTTCCAGCCGGGCGGCGATGGCCTGATACACAGTGGTAGGATGTCTAGATATCATGTCCATAAAAAAACTCCTGCTCGCAGGGAGCCTTTCCGGGCGGACATTCGCTCACGGATCGGTTAGCCACGAAGCGCGACCGGAGTGCTGCCAGCGGGCAACGCGGTACATCGCTTCAATCAGGGGGATTGGCGATTATGTTGGCAAAGCTGTGTGACAGGCTGGCGAAGCGTGGATGACGAAATGGTGAAGGAAAAAGGACAGGTGGTGAGGCGGGTTGATTTAATAGAGAGGCGGGTAGTGAACGAGGAACGTCTTATGTGTGTTTGGTCATAAACGAAAACTCTTTTTTATTACTTTCACTCTAATCAACAAGCCTGTTAGCTAAATAGCTGTGCGGAATAGTGCTCCATTTTCAGCGAGCGTTTGCAGGGTAAGGTGTTGGAGCTGTTTTCTCTGCCTGGCCGCGCTGTATGGGCCTCGGATGTGTTGACCTCACGCAACATGCCACAGGCAGTAAGCAGTGGTGTAGCGGTATTAGGCGCAGCTATTTAGACAGATTACGCTTTGCTTTCAGACTAATTTTCGCTCAAAACTGCAAAAAAATCTTCGTGTGTAACTAATATTAATATGTATTATTACTAAATCACGATTGTTAGTTGATGAGGGGAAGATCGCATAGATTTGTTTGGGAGAAAAAATTATGATGCACGAGCTTTGGACAAATGAAGACGGGTTGGATTTGTTTTGCCTTGCAGGTCAGCGGGGAGATTCTGCTCGTAAGTTACTGGAGCAGGACTACAGATTAGTGTGGACATGTGATTCAGATTCTCATTTTGAAGCAATGATAAGGTATTATGAATTTCGTAATTGGGGAGAATATCAAACTGATTTCCCTGAGCAGGATAAGAAGACCTATAAAGAATTGGGGTGGGAATAAAATTTATAATATATTAACTTAGCGCCCTAATATATTGATGACGTCCATTCCTCGCTCATCGCTGCCTGATGACGTTACAGTGAACTGCTTCGTACCAGGAGCGGAACCATACTGCGCAGTGAAACACATATTAACTAGTTCTCATTCTCTGAACTATTTAACATTTTCATTAATTAGAATTTGAACTATGCATCTATTTGAAACATACTGCCAAGCATGGGAATTAGTAATTTCAAAGAAAACAGCTACGATAACCATTGGATATGCCATGGCCGACAGAAGTGCAGTTGACACAATACGAGGTTATTTTTACCAATTCGATCTGACTATTCTCAGCATATTGAAACTACCGTCCTTAGACGAATCTGTTGAAATCGAATGCATTGAGGACATTGACATTCGAACCGCAACTGACATCACCGCGACACAATGCAAATATTACGCCAAGACAGAATATAACCATTCTGTTATTAAAGATGCGATTATGCATATGGTATCACATTTCAAGGAAACGCTGACAGGTACGAAACCAAAGATCTTTTACTCTATCTACGGATACTATACATCTGGTCAAGAAAAACTAGATGTTGATATAGATGTTGATTTCCTAAAGAAGCACTTCCTAACATACACTAAGGAAAGAGTCACATACCATCATCATCAAGATTTGCAACTTACCGATGCCGATCTTAAAGAGTTCTTGAGACGGTTAACCATAAATATCAGAGCAGTGGACTTTGACACACAGTTTCGTGAGATTCTCGATACTCTCCAAAATATATTTAATTCTAAGTCGTTCTCAGCCGAATACTTTTATTACAATAACTCTCTAGCTGTTATACGCGAGCTTTCAATCGAGGCCGATAAAAAAAATCGATCAATTACAAAGAGAAAATTCCTAGAACGTATCAACACTTCCAGTATTCTCTTCAATGAATGGTTCGTAGAGAAGAAAGGAAAGGAAAAACATTTTGCAGCCCTACGAAATGAATACTTCTCAGAAGTTAACATATCTCCTTTCGAACGCTTCTTTCTAGTAGAAATAGATGAGACTTCTTACGTTCGATACGAACTCAAGAATCTTTTATTTGAGCTTTCTCGGAAGTGGTCAAAATTGTCGAAGCGAGAACCTTCTCCGTTCTGTCCGTACATCTATGTGCATGGATTACCGGATAGTGAGTTACTGGCACTAAAAAATGAACTCAGCACCGAAGATTTTAAAATCATTGACGGCCATGACTTCCATGGTGCTGAGTTTAGTTGCAAATCGATTGTTCTGGAAGCTACGCATGGCAATGGTATCAAGCTTAAGGTTCTCAATACTCTTCAAAACGTTAAGCATACTGTAGATACTATTACTAAAACTCGGCGCATTTACCAATTTCATATAGGCCCTAGCTTCTTTGAATACGATAACCCAGCAGTCCAACACGTCAAAATTCAGATAAAACAACTTTCAGATATCGTATCAATCATCTAATTGAAGGAAATGAACATGGACACCAAAATTAATGCCCAAGTCATTGCAGTCTTCCCCGATAAGGTTCGCATCGTTGTGGATGACCTCGAAAACTTTAAGATAGCGGAAGAGTCACTGAAAGTTGGTTCTTATGTCAAAATTGCGGACAACGAAAATGCGATCCTTATAGCAATCATTGAAAATTTCCAGATTGCAGTTAGCGCTGACGGAAAGCGGGATCACATCATTGAAGCTTTTCCTTTAGGCATCTTAAGGAATGGTAAGTTTGAACGAGGTGGTGATTCTCTAGCTATTCCGCCAAAAGAGGTTCAGCCCGCAACTATCGATGACATAAAGAAAATCTATGAAGACTCGGTGCCGGAAAAGACTTCTTTCCGTTTCGCAACATTAGCCTCAAACATAAGCGTTCCTGTTCCCGTCAACGGAAATAAATTTTTCAACAAGCATATTGCTGTCGTCGGATCCACCGGCTCAGGGAAATCACATACTTTAGCAACTATTATTCAGAAAGCTGTTAACGAAAAAGGAGGAAACTTCTCACTAAATAATTCACATGTAATTATTTTTGATATTCACTCTGAGTATAAATCAGCATTTCCTTCTGCAAATCACATTGATATATCTAATTTGGCCTTACCTTATTGGATGCTAAATAGTGAAGAGTTGGAAGAATTTTTCCTTGATACTGAGGCCAACGATCACAATCAGAGAAATATTTTTAAAGAAGCCATAATAAAAGACCGTATTGCGAAATTTTCTGGTTCAGATGCTGAAAAACAAAACATTCACCTCGACACTCCTATCCTATTCGATATTCGGGAAGTACTTGCGTACACGGTCGCAAAAAATGAAGAGATGGTTGATACTGGAGAAGTCTACGCGGCAAGTAATAAAGAAAAAGCAGGACAACCGAAATACACACAGGGTAGTCTATATGGAAAGCTTACGAACTTTGTGAATCGCCTTGAGAACAAGCTTAATGATAGTAGGCTAAACTTCTTTCTTGGCGATAAATCTATGAAAATCACATTCGAAGAAACCATCCAAAAGCTGCTGGGATACTCTTCGAAAAGTGAATCTAACGTAACTGTTATTGACCTAAGTGGAGTTCCATTCGAAGTTCTTAGTATAACAGTATCCCTTATCTCACGCCTCGTTTTCGAATATGGCTACATATACAAGCGCATACGTTTCGCCAAAAACCCTAATGAGAAAATTAATAATGACATTCCGATTCTGCTCGTCTATGAAGAGGCACACAAATATGTCCCTAATAGTGATCTTTCGAAATACCGCTCTTCAAAATTAGCCATAGAGCGAATTGCAAAGGAAGGTAGGAAATATGGAGTGACCCTACTGCTAGCAAGTCAACGTCCATCCGAGATATCCGAAACTATCTTTTCGCAGTGCAGCAATTTTATTGCTATGCGATTAACCAACCCGGCGGATCAAGGATACGTTAAAAAATTACTCCCAGATTCGCTCGGTTCATTGATCGATAAAATGACATCGTTCCGACAGGGGGAAGCATTGTTAGTCGGCGAATCTATAATTCTACCCTCAATCGTCCAAATTGACCCATGTGTTAATTCCCCATCTTCTAGCGATATCCCTTACTGGCAACTCTGGAAGGAGGAATGGAAATTAATGGACTTTGCTGCCATTAAGGCAGAGTGGTATAAATAATCTCAACATATTTGGTTAGCAAGTGAATCCCATATATTATAGTTTGAGTCTATTCACCCATAATCGGCTCAAACTATACCCCCCGTTGATAGTTTTAATTTCAATCAAATATCATCCATATTTCGACGCGAGAAAATCACCGCTAACATGCATTAGCCTTTATCCTCACAGATTGGCTTATGTTTATTTTAATATTATTTTTATTTATTGTATTCTGATGATTGTCGTAGACTCCAACACCATTAAATCCGCTTCTTTCTCATTACCGCCTATCAGGTTTAATCATGTTCTAACACAGAACACAGCCAGATCAGGGACCCTCATTAAAATATAAATCAACCGCATAATCACATAAAATTGTAGACATTTTCGTACATAATTCGTGAGATAAAAACGCTTATGTGAGGAAAGCCAACACGCCTGCAACTTGAAGTATGACGGGTATATACCACTGTTATTTTCTATACCAAACACAGACCAAAGCCACTGCTGTAAATCCTAACGTTAATCGCCCCCATGTTTCTGGAAAAAACTCCAATGTAATAATGACACACATTACAATGAGAATAACGGGAATCACACCCCACAAAATGTCGCTGGCAAGATTCATCAGAAATTTTATAATATTTCTAATCACGTTAATACCAAATTTAAAATAATCACATCTAAATATTATGGTAAAAACCACGTAACTACCACTTTTATAAACACCATTACAACATCAGTTGACACCAAGAATCACGTTTGGCATTTCAATCTGCAATAATGCTATTTGATTTATCCCAAAAGACGATAGTTATGAAGAAAATCACCAACAGCACATCAAGCATCGTCATGATCTTTTGCCTGTTACCGTGGCAGGTTACGTTAGCGAATACCGTTCATTTTCCTGATGACGTGCAACGATTTTTAAATAACGCGGAGGAATGCCAATATTTCTCCGGAGAGTGGGACAGCGCGTTGCCTAAATCACGCCAGCGGGACATTGAGCGGAAAGTGGATAAATACTGCAAGCCGGCGAAAAAGCAGCAGAACGAACGCAGACATAAGTACAAGGGAAATCAGCCGATAGCAGACAATCTCAGCGAATATAATTTTTAATTTCGCCTCAATACCCGACAGATTTGCCAAAAAAAAGCCAGTCGAATAATCAGACTGGCTTAACGTATCGGCTCAGCACCGGGCTGAACGCATAAGGGTGGGTGTTCACTGGAGTGCGAGTTCCTTATTGATAGGTTTGGGTTTGGCGTCATCCACACCGGTTGTCCGTAGCCTCGCCAGCACTCGTTCCGCCTCCTGCAGTACGTGCTGACATTGTTCGTGGGTGATGGTCAACGGTGGTTCGATGCGAATCGACTTGGCGTTGTTCAGCGTGCCCGCCACCAGCACCCGGCGCTGGAACAGTTCGCTGGCAAAGGCATAGCCAATCGCGTTTTCTTTAAATTCAATTGCCTGCAACAGCCCTTTACCGCGCGCTTCCACGATCAGGTCCGGGTACGCCGCCGCCAGCCGTTGCAGCCCAGCCAGCAAAAACGCCCCCTGACGCGCCGCCTGCTCCGCCAGATTGTCGCGCAACAGCACGTTGACCGTCGCCAGCGCCGCCGCGCAGGCCAGCGGGTTGCCGCCAAACGTGGTGGTATGCAGGAACGGGTTGTCAAACAGCACCGAAAACACCTCTTCGGTGGCGACCGTCGCGCCAATCGGCATTACGCCGCCGCCGAGCGCCTTGGCCAGACAGAGGATATCCGGCTGTACGCCATAGTGCTCGCAGGCGAACATCTTGCCGGTGCGCCCCATGCCGGTCTGCACTTCATCCAGAATCAGCAACGCGCCAATTTCATCGCACAAGGCGCGAACGGCGGGTAGATACTGCTCGGGCGGCACGATTACCCCGCCTTCACCCTGAATCGGCTCCAGAATCACCGCGGCGATGCCTTCGCCGTTACGCTGACACTGTTCGACTTTCTGCCGCATAGCCTGAATATCGCCAAACGCCACGTGGTGGAAATCCGGCAATAACGGCATGAACGGGCGACGGAACACCGGCTTGGCGGTAGCGGACAACGCCCCCAGCGACTTGCCGTGGAACGCGCCGTGGGTGGCGATGAAGCTGAATTTGCCGCGCGGAGACTGATAGGCTTTCGCCAGCTTCAGCGCCGCTTCCACCGACTCGGTACCGCTGTTGCTAAAGAAGCTGTACTTCAGCTTGCCGGGCGTGATGGCCGCCAGCGTTTTCGCCAGCATGGCGCGCAGCGGGTCCAGCAGTTCCTGGCTGTGCAGCGGCTGTTTGGACAGCTGTTTTTCCACCGCCGCCACCACCGTAGGGTTACGATGACCGACGTTGAAAATGCCATAGCCGCCAAGACAGTCGAGGTATTCATTGCCCTGCGTATCAAGCAGCGTGTTGGGGCCGCTGGCGCGCCATTCTACCGCACCGTAGCTGCCACCGGAGGTGACGGATTTTCTGTACTCCAGAAAACCGGGATTGACGTATTCACGAAAAGCGTTAAGGGTTTCATGGTTGAGCGCCGCCATCGCGTCGGCGGATAGGGTATCGCTCATAATCAAGTCAAGGGCCTGCTGAGAACACTCTAGCGGGTTAAGATGTGACAGTGGTCTGGACAAAATGAGCTCCTTGGGGGTGAGGTATCACGTGATACCAATTTAAGTAATGCATATAACGCACCACTTGCCCACCCGATTTGGAAATCACGATTTCCTCCTGCCATTGTCTATTTTTGAAACACTTTATAAACAAAATAATATATTTCGTATCACCCCCTGCCGTTAGCAGCCTTATAAAGAGCAAAAAACGCTCAAAAAACAAGGCGGACGCACTATTGCTGTGCAATCCGCCCCAGTACCGGGCACTTTTTCGTCACCGGTCCATACTCGTCATACCGTCAATGACGGATCATGATGTGCCGCACCACGGTGTAATCCTCCAGACCGTAGACAGACATGTCCTTGCCGTAGCCGGACAGCTTCTGGCCGCCGTGCGGCATCTCGCTCACCAGCATAAAGTGGGTATTGACCCAGGTGCAGCCGTATTCCAGGCAGGCGGCGACGCGATGGGCGCGACCGATGTCGCGGGTCCACACCGAGGACGCCAGCCCGTAACGTGAGTCGTTAGCCCACGCCACCACCTGCGCTTCGTCGTCAAACGGCGTAATGGAGATGACCGGGCCAAACACTTCCCGCTGGACGATTTCGTCCTCCTGCCGGGCATCCGCCAGAACCGTGGGCTGAAAATAGTAACCGCCGCCGGGCACCCGCTCCCCGCCGGTGATCAGCCGAATATGTGATTGCGCGCGGGCGCGATCGACAAAACCGGCGACCCGCTCCAGTTGCTCGGCGGTAATCAGCGGCCCCAGTTCGGTGGCGGGATCGTCGGGCGCGCCAATCTTCAGGGTAGCGACCGCCTCGCCCAGCTTCGTCACCAGTTGCTCATACACCGGGCGCTGCACATACAGGCGGCAGGCGGCGGTGCAATCCTGCCCGGCATTGTAAAAACCGAAACTGCGAATACCGTCCACCACCTGCGCCAGGTCGGCATCGTCAAACACAATCACCGGCGCCTTGCCGCCCAGCTCCATGTGGGTGCGTTTTACGCTGGCTGCCGCATTACCGATGATATGCGAACCGGTGGCGATCGAACCGGTCAGCGATACCATGCGCACCCGCTCGTGGCCGGTCAGCGCATCACCGATTTCTCGTCCCTGTCCGAACAAAATATTGACCACGCCCGGTGGGAACAGGTCGGCCAGCAGGCTGGCCAGATACAGCGTTGTCAGCGGCGTTTGCTCCGCCGGCTTCAGCACCGCGCAGTTTCCCGCCGCCAGCGCCGGGGCCAGCTTCCACGCCGCCATCATCAGCGGATAATTCCAGGGGGCGATAGAGGCGACGACGCCGACCGGATCGCGGCGAATCATTGAAGTATGCCCTTCCAGATACTCGCCCGCCGCCGAACCGTTCAGGCAGCGCGCCGCCCCCGCGAAGAAGCGGAACACATCCGCCACCGCCGGAATTTCATCATTCAGCGCCGCGTGATAGGGTTTGCCGCAGTTTAGCGACTCCAGCCGGGCCAGCGTTTCGCCGTGCGCCTCAATCAAGTCCGCCAGTTTCAGCAGCAGCGCGGCGCGTGTTTTCGGCGTGGTCTGCCCCCAATGGGCAAACGCGGCGTCCGCCGCCATCACCGCGGCATCCACCTGTGTCAGGTCCGCCTGCGCAATGGCGGCGATGGCTTCGCCGGTCGCCGGGTTGTATACCGTGTAAGGCTCCCCTTTGCCCGACACCCGTTTTCCGTCAATCAACATGTCAGTCAGTAAATTGTCGTGCATACCCTGTCCCTCGAAGCGATAGCTGTAGACGTACCGTAGCGGTTGTATTGCGAAACACTCGTGTAAAAGACCTCTGTGCCAAATAGTGCAAAATACCTGCCATCTTCACGGCGACGATGCGCGCGCCGCTGAAAAACCGCATTTACCCTACTTCAGGCGTAGCTGAACCCTTCAAGCGTAGCTGAGAGATTGCAAAGAGAGCGTGACCGGGAAACAACATCAATAACATCAGACGGGCGCGATTAGAGCATCGCCCAACTTAACGGCAGCGTAGGGTTGGAAACCCCGATCGCGACACTCGACGGTAAATGGAAAGTCAGCCAGAACAGAACGCCGGAAGACCGACAGGGGGTGATTGATGGGTTGCAACGTGAGAACGGCTGCCCGGCGATGGCCGAATGGGTCGGCGCCTGCGGGGCAAAATGAATTTAGTCTGCCCCCGCACTGATGCGTGACGCACGCTTAATAGATAAAAACACGCATGACGGTTTTATTTTAATAACCAGAAAAACTATTAATCGTTCTTCGTCATATTCATTTTACCCACAAATGAAATAATGTGATGCCATCGGTAGATTTATAAAATAACACGCTCAGAACCGCCGTGAATTATTATCATTTATTCCCGACCACTTCCATACTCGGTTGACATTAAAAAATAGAGTGATAGCGAAGAATTGTATTTATAGAAAATTCTTTAAAATCAACACATTGAAATAATAATTTATTATTGCCACATTTTTAAAACGATGTTCATTTTCACCCTACTCACTTTACTGGAGCAAAAACACAACCATAAAAAAACACCAGCACAACAAAAACAAAACACTTATCAAAACAAACCGCTGCAATAATAAAACCAATGAAACAAATTCACGACAACTCATCTTTATTAAGAATTATAAAATTAATCTTATAATTAATAAACTAAAAAAATCAGACGTTTTTTATTCTCGCCGTGCATCCCGTTAATTCGCTTTCAGGGAAAGAAACAGTTGGAATAGTAGATTTAGATCAAGAAAAAACAGACGGAATAATCTCTATAGTACCCATGACGACAGTAATCCAATCTCAATTAATTAACTCGTCATTTTGAGCAATGGGGAATCTATGGACTTTATCATTCAACTTATCATAGTCCTGATCTGCCTGTTTTACGGCGCGCGAAAAGGTGGTATCGCGCTCGGATTATTAGGGGGTATCGGACTCGTCATTCTGGTTTTCATTTTTAAACTGGAACCTGGGAAACCGCCGGTCGACGTGATGCTGGTCATCATTTCCGTGGTGGCCGCTTCTGCTACGTTGCAAGCCTCCGGCGGGCTGGATGTGATGCTGCAGGTGGCGGAAAAAATGCTGCGACGCAACCCGAAATATGTGTCGATCATTGCGCCGTTCGTGACCTGTACGCTGACTATTCTGTGCGGCACCGGCCACGTGGTGTATACCATTCTGCCGATTATTTACGACGTCGCCATCAAGAACAACATCCGTCCGGAACGGCCGATGGCCGCCAGTTCGATCGGCGCGCAGATGGGGATCATCGCCAGCCCGGTATCGGTAGCGGTGGTGTCGCTGGTCGCTATGCTGGGTAAATTCACCTTCCACGGCAAACACCTTGAATTCCTGGACTTACTGGCAATCACGATTCCCTCTACCCTGTTGGGTATTCTGGCCATCGGGATTTTCAGTTGGTTCAGGGGTAAAGACCTGGACAAGGACCCGGAATTCCAGAAATTCATTTCCGTGCCGGAAAACCGCGAATACGTTTACGGCGACACCGCCACCCTGCTGGACCGCAAACTGCCGCGCAGCAACTGGGTCGCCATGTGGATCTTCCTTGCCACTATCGCTGCGGTAGCACTGCTGGGCGCGGTGGAAAGCCTGCGTCCGTCCTTCGGCGGTAAACCGCTGTCGATGGTGCTGGTGATTCAGATGTTCATGCTGCTGTCCGGCGCCGTCATCATCATCGCCACCAAAACCAATCCGGGGTCGATTTCGAAAAACGAAGTGTTCCGCTCTGGGATGATCGCGATTGTCGCGGTGTACGGCATCGCCTGGATGGCCGAAACCATGTTCGGCGCGCACCTGACGCAAATCAAGGATACGCTGGGCTCGCTGGTGAAAGAGTATCCGTGGGCGTATGCGCTGATCCTGCTGCTGGTGTCCAAGTTCGTCAACTCGCAAGCCGCTGCGCTGGCCGCAATCGTGCCGGTAGCGTTGGCGATTGGCGTTGACCCGGCGTATATCGTGGCGTCCGCGCCGGCTTGCTACGGTTACTACATTCTGCCGACCTACCCCAGCGATCTGGCCGCCATCCAGTTCGACCGCTCCGGTACCACCCACATCGGCCGATTTGTGATTAACCACAGCTTCATCCTGCCCGGTCTGATTGGCGTCAGTACCTCCTGCGTGTTCGGCTGGGTGTTCGCCGCCATGTACGGGTATTACTGAGTTATCCCGCTGCGTCGGGCACATCGGCACAGCGGACGTTTCTCCCTCCAACCGCCCGTTCGGTCCCAGCCGTCGGGCGGTTTTTCATTACAGGTCCGCCTGTTCCCGCCACAGCGCGACGCAGCGCCGGGCCAGCGCCTCGGTGCTGTCGATACTGCGCGCCAGCCAGCGCGACTGCGCTGCCGCCAGCCCGGGCGCCACTTCAGTGCAGGCCAAAATCAGCTGGGTGGCGCCGCGTGCAGCCAATCGATCGGCCAGTTGCCCGAACAGCGCTCCGCCCGCCGCGACTTCGCCACGTTTCACCGCATAACAACCCGGCACGAACAGATTATCCATCTCCTGCTCGTCGGGCAGCACCATTTCGATATCCAACGCCGCCAGCCGCTGCTGATACCAGCCCGCCGCCAGCGTACCGTGGGTGGCGATGACCCCCACCCGCGGCGACGGCGTGCCGGCTAACGCCAGCTGCGTCTGCGCCAGCGTAGCGTCGGCGATGTGCAACACCGGCGCGCGGCTGGCCGAGCGTAGTTCATCAAACCAGTGATGCGCGGTATTGCAGGGAATGATCAGGTGACTGACATCCAGCCGGTTGAGATGTTCAATACCGTCCAGCAAGGCGGGCAACGGCGACTCGCCAATCCCGGCCAGCGCCCGCTGGCGATCCGGAATCTGCGGCACATTCCATACCGCCATCGGTACATGTTGCTGGTCGCGCTGCGCAGGCGTGGCGGCGATGATTTTCTGCAACAGATCGACGGTGGCGAGCGGCCCCATCCCGCCCAGCACCCCGATCAGAAAACGCGTCGGCATCACCAGCCTTCCTGCTGCTCGAACGCCTGACGGTAGCCAAACAGTCCCGCCGCTCCGCCGGTGTGAATAAACAGCACGGTGTCGTCTTTACCAAACCGCCCTTTGCGCACCAGATCGATCAGCCCGGCCAGCGCCTTGCCGGAATAGACCGGGTCCAGCAAAATCCCTTCCAGCTGCGCCGCCAGTTTCAGGGCTTCCAGCGTCCCGGCGGTGGGGATGCCGTATCCCTGCCCGACGTAATCACTGTTGACCTGAACAGCTTCGCGCGGCACCTCGCCCGCCAGCCCCAGTTTCTGCCAGGTGCGCTGCGCCAGTAGCCAGACATTCTCTTCCTGCTTCGCCTTCGGCGCCCGCACGCTGATACCCAGCACCGGAATGCCGCTGTTGCTGGCGGTCAGCCCGGTAACCAGCCCCGCCTGAGTGCCGGTGCTGCCGGTGGCGTGCACAATATGATCGATGCGCAGCCGCTGCTGGCTGGACTGATACAACAGTTCTTCGGCGCAGGCGACATACCCCAACGCGCCGGTCGGGCTGGAGCCGCCGCCGGGGATCACATAAGGCCGATGGCCTTGTTCGCGCAACGTCGCCGCCAGCGCTTCCATCGCCTGCTGCATGTCGGTGCCGGCAGGCAGGTGATCGACAATTTCGCCGCCCAGCAACTTGTCCAGCAACACGTTGCCGGAGCGCTGGTAATCAATGCCGTAATCCTCGACCCGCTTTTCCAGCAGAACCTGAGTCTTCAGCCCCAGCTTCGCCGCCGCGGCGATGGTTTGGCGCACATGGTTGGACTGGGTGGCGCCCTGAGTGATGATGATGTCGGCGTCCTGTTGCAACGCTTCCGCCAGCAGAAACTCCAGTTTGCGGGTTTTGTTGCCGCCGGTCGCCAGCCCGGTGGCGTCATCGCGTTTGATATAAATCGTCGGGCCGCCGAGATAAGCCGATAAACGCGGCAGCGGTTCCAGCGGCGTGGGAAAATGGCCCAGCGACAAACGGGGAAAACGGGCGAGATGCATATTCTTCTCCTTGGGAAATAATCAATGTGTTTTAACCATCTCGTGTTTCATCTTATTTCAGCCACGATAATGAACTGACGAAACAATAAAAACGTGTTGCAGAGAGCGTCATGAAATAAGGAAAAACGCAGGATGATAAAAGTAATAAAAATAAGCGCGGCGCACAGATTGGCCGCCGGATCAGGCCACCTGGCGTTCCAGCTCGGTTAATTGCCGCCAACTGGTGTCGTCGACGAAAATACCGTTCGCCAGCCGCTGGCGATACGCCTGCTGTTCCGGATCGCCGGGCAGCAGCAATCCGCCGTCGGGCCGCGACTGACGCACCCAATCCAGCAACGCCGGGATTTCCTGTTGATAGCTGGCCGCGCCGCCCAGTCGTTCCGGGTCGATCAGTATCGACAGCATGCTGTTGATGATCTGCTTACCCTGACCCGTGGCGGTGCGCTCCGTGGCCCCGCCGGTCAGCGCCGCACCAAGCAGCGAGCACACCAGCGCCAGACCGGAACCTTTATGCTGGCCGAACGCCAGCAGCGCGCCGAACGGCTCTTCCATCAGCCAGCGCGGGTCCACCGATGGCTGGCCCTGATTGTCGACAATCTGTCCCGACGGCAATGATCGGCCTTCGTTCCAGGCGATGCGCGCCTTGTTGCCGGCAATCACACTGGTGGCGAAATCGAGAATCACCGGCGAACCGCCTTCTACCGGGATCCCGGCGCAGAACGGATTGGTGCCGAAACGCGGTTGCTGTCCCTGCCAGGGCATGACGATCGGGCGGGTGTAGACATTGGCGAAATGCAGCGACACCAGCCCCGCTTGCGCCGCCTGTTCCGCCCAGGCGCCGATGCGCCCGAGATGGTGCGCGTCCGCCAGGCTGAGTACCGCCACGCCCTGCTGTTTCGCACGTTCAATCCCCTGAGCAATCGCCTGCCGGGCCACCACCTGGCCGAAGCCATGCTGCCCGGAAAACGCCAGCATCGGCCCGGCGTCAAGCGTCTTTTCCGCCTGCGCATGCGGCGCCAGCCCGCCTTCGCGAATCGCGGCGATATAGCGCGGCAACATGCTGACGCCGTGAGAATCATGGCCTTTCAGGCTGGATTCCACCAGATTATCCGCCACCAGACCGGCCACCTCCGCGTTCACCTCCACCTCTTTCAGGCGTTCGCGCAAATAATGACGTAAATAATCGTGAGAAAAGACAGGCATGCTCCGGGTCCCCGTAAATCAGAAAGGTTTTACTATAATCCTCGCGGAAATCGGGGTAAGTGAATAATACGGGAAACCATAGCAATAATATTGCTTAGCAGAATATCGACCCTACTTAGCAAAAATAACTATAAATAGAATTTAAATAACTTATTTCCAAATAAGCTTTGCCGTCGGTGATTATAAAAATAGCATGCGAAAATTATCTGGTTAGAAATGAAAAATGATCGCCGACTTTTATTAATTAAATAATTAACTGACTGTGAGACTATACCGATGGCGCCAGTGGAAATGCAATTCATAGCAATAAACCGGGTTGTAGAAATAAACCGGGTCGTAAAAATAACTCGAGCTGAAAACACGACCGGGCAGAATACATCCTCCAGCCACGTCAAACGCGGTTGGCTACTGGCACTGATGCTCGCGCTGGGTGCGGCGCCGCTGGCGGCACAGGCGGAGGGCAGCCTCAGCATCGCCCAGCAGTTCGGCATCGGCTACCTGATTCTGGATGTGGTGCGCGACCAGCAGTTGATTGAGAAACACGGTAAACAGCAAGGGCTGGACATCAAGGTCGACTGGCGCACGCTGTCCGGCGCCACCGCGATCAACGAGGCGTTGCTGTCCGGCGCGCTGGATGTGGCGTCCGCCGGGGTGCCGCCGATGCTGACCCTATGGGACCGCACGTTGGGCAAACAGAATGTGCGCGCCATCGCCTCGCTGGGGTCGATGCCGAACTATCTGCTGAGCAATAACCCGGCGGTGAAAACCCTGCGCGACCTGAGCGACCGCGACCGTATCGCCACCCCTGCCGCCGGTGTCGGCTTCCAGTCGCGCACGTTGCAGATTGAAACCGCCAAACTGTTCGGCGACGGCGACTACAAACGCTTCGACAATATTACAGTCAGCCTGCCGCACCCGGACGCCAACGCGGCGCTGATCGCCGGCGGGTCGGAAATCACCGCCCATTTTTCCAGCCCGCCGTTCCAGTATCAGGCGCTGGAACACCAGAACGTGCACAAGATTCTGAGTTCCTATGACGTGCTGGGCGGGCCGGGCACCTTCAACGTGCTCTACACCACCCAGAAATTCCACGATGAAAACCCGAAAACCTACCGCGCCTTTTACGACGCGCTGAAAGAGGCGTCCGACATTATCAACGCCAACAAGGCCGCCGCCGCTGAAACCTATATCCGGGTGGAAAACTCGCGCCTGCCGCTACCGCTGGTCAAACGCATCGTCGAAGACCCGGAGGTGAACTTCACCATCGTGCCGCAACGAACGTCGGTATACGCCGAAAAACTGCAACAGCTTGGCGTACTGAAAAACAAGGCCGCGTCATGGAAAGACTACTTCTTCAATGAAATCCACGATCAGCCGGGCAGTTAACTATCCGGCTACAGGAGATTGCGATGTCCGCTCATCCATTGCATCCGCTGTTGCAGGTCAACGGCGTTGACCTGCGTTACCGCACCCATCGCGCGCAGATACAGGCGACCCATGACGTCAGTTTTGACGTGTTCCCGGCGGAGCGCTTCGTGCTGCTGGGGCCGTCCGGCTGCGGCAAATCCAGCCTGCTGAAAGCGATCGGCGGATTTCTGTCGCCAGTCGGCGGTAGTATCCAGTTGGAAAACCAGCCGGTCACCCGCCCCGGTCCGGATCGCATGATGGTGTTTCAGGAATTCGACCAGTTGCCGCCGTGGAAAACCGTGCTGGAAAACACCCTGTTCCCGCTGGTCGCCAGCGGCACACTGAGCAAATCAGAAGCGCGCGAACGGGCGTTGCACTTTCTCGACAAGGTCGGGCTGGCGAAATTCGCCGATGCCTACCCACACACGTTGTCCGGCGGCATGAAGCAGCGGGTGGCGATCGCCCGCGCGCTGGCGATGCAGCCGAAAATCCTGCTGATGGATGAACCCTTCGCCGCGCTGGACGCCCTCACCCGCCGCAAGATGCAGGAGGAATTGCTGGCGCTGTGGGAAGAGGTGCGCTTCACGCTGCTGTTCGTCACCCACTCCATTGAGGAAGCGCTGGTGGTCGGCAGCCGGATCCTGTTGTTGTCCCCTCATCCCGGCCGGGTGCGGGCGGAAATCAACTGCCATCAGTTTTCGCTGAACGATGCCGGCGGCGATGCTTTCCAGCACACCGCCCGACGTATCCACGATCTGTTATTCCCGTCGACGCCGGCCTCTCGCGGCGCGTCGGCTTCACCTGAGGTATCCCATGAATACATCTCCCCCGGTCAGGCCCGAGTATCAGCGTGAACTGACGCCGCTGCCGCCCGACACGCTGGAAGCGCCGCTGCCGTGGCTGACCCGGCTGGCGCAACACACCTTACTGCGTCGGCTGATATTGGTGCTGTTGCTGCTGGCGTTGTGGGAAGTCGCCGCCCGCTGGCAGAACAACGACCTGATGCTGCCCGGCTTTCTCCAGACATTACAGGCGTTCCGTCAGGATATGTTGAGCGGCGAACTGCCGCAGAAAATAGCGGTCTCCCTCGGCACGCTGCTGAAAGGTTATGTCATCGGCAGCGTGCTGGCGCTGTTGCTCAGTACGCTGGCAGTGTCGGTGCAACTGGGGCGCGACTTACTGGCGTTGCTCACCGCGATGCTTAACCCATTACCCGCTATCGCGCTGCTACCGCTGGCGCTGCTGTGGTTCGGCCTCGGTGAAAAAAGTCTGGTTTTCGTGCTGGTGCATTCGGTGATGTGGCCGATGGCGCTCAACGCCTACAGCGGTTTTCTCGGCGTTTCCGACACCCTGCGCATGGCCGGGCGCAACTATGGCCTGACCGGCTGGCGCTACGTCGTTCACATGCTGATCCCGGCGGCGCTGCCGGCGATCATTTCCGGGCTGAAAATCGGCTGGGCTTTTGCCTGGCGCACGTTGATCGCCGCCGAACTGGTGTTTGGCGCCTCCAGCGGCAAAGGCGGGTTGGGATGGTACATCTTCCAGAACCGCAACGAGTTGTATACCGACCGCGTGTTCGCCGGGCTGGCTTCGGTGATCCTGATCGGGTTACTGGTGGAAGGGCTGATCTTCTCCACGCTGGAGCGCCTGACCGTCCGCAAATGGGGTATGCAGCGCTAGGCTGCGCAGAAAAATCGACAGGAGAAGCGAGAGCATGATCGCCATACAGGTTCCGGACACGTACCTCAATCAGGACGGCTTGCTCGCCCAGGTGGGCGACTATATTCAACCACTGGCTAAACGGGTGCTGATCATCACCAGCCCAACCGCCTGGCGGCACACTGCCGCCACGCTGGAAGCCAGTCTCAGACAACATGGTCTGCACTACCGGACCTTATTTCTCGAAGGCTATTGCACCGAAGAGAGTATCGCCGCGCTGCGCGAACAGGCGCACATCGAACGCGCGGAGCTGATTCTCGGCGTCGGCGGCGGCAAGGTGCTGGATACCGCCAAAGCGGTGGCCGACCAGTCCGGCGCGTTACCGATGATCGCCGTGCCGACGGTTGCCGCCACCTGCGCCGCCTGGTCGCCCATCAGCGTGCTGTACAGCCGCGACGGCGTGCATCAGGGGCGGCTTAGTCTGCGTCGCCTGCCGGTGTGGGTGCTGGTGGATAGCACCGTGATTGCCCGCGCGCCGGTGCGTTATCTGAAAGCCGGCATTGTTGACGCGCTCGCCAAATGGTACGAATTTCAGCCCTACCTACGGCACGGCGACGATGCCCTGTCGCTGCATATCAACGCGCGTATCGCCCGGCTGGCGATCGATATTTTTGACGCGGACGGCGAGCAGGCGCTGGCGGACAACCAGCGGCAGCAGGCAACGCCGGCGCTGCGCCGGGTAATCGACGCGGTGATCGCGCTGGCCGGTATCGCCAACAGCGTCAAGGACGAGCGTGCCCGGCTGGGCGTCGCACACGCCATTCATAACAGCCTGACCCGCCAGCCGGAATCCAAGCGCTGGCTGCACGGCGAAAAGGTCGGCTTTGGCCTGGCAGTACAGGCGCAACTGGAAGCACGCCACGGATTCGACAGTCAGGAGCTACTGGCGCAATTGCGCCGCTACGACAGCCCGCAGACGCCGCAGGCGCTGGGCCTGACCGACGAAGCACGCTGGGACCTCGTTGCCGCACAGGTGACCATCCCGGCCGATGTCGCCGCCCGGCTGCCGTTCGCCGTAGACCGCTGCGCGTTAAGGCAGGCGCTGGCCGCCACGGTGCAACCCGCCACGACCGAGGCGCACTAATGCTGCGCTTCAATCAGAAAGCGGGTTAATCCCCGCAAACGCATTGATAATGTCATCCCGCACATACGCAACGCCCGAACTGTTGACTGTACGCTTATGCCAGACAAGGTACAGCTCGTTGGTCGGCGCGTCGTCGGGTTTGATTATGGCAACCTTCAACGTCATTTGGCATTCAATGCCAATTTCTGGGGGATTTCACTAAATCAATGCCACCACTTTCGCCGGTAAGGGAACAATCGCAATCGCATGCCAGATTGTTTGGGGTAGGATATTAAACGGTGTCCTGCGCCGAGGCGTACCGAGGAATGCTCGCCTGCCGTGATCACACATACGTGATCACACATAAATGACAGGGCACCACCTACGACTCATATACGCCAGCCATGAAAACAGGAGACACCCGGTGACATCCACCCCTTTGCACCTTTACGTCGACGCCCAGTTCGTCAGCCCGTTTGCAATGTCGGCGTTCGTTGCCCTGCGCGAGAAAGCATTGCCGTTCGAACTGTCAACGGTAGACCTGGGTAACAAGGCGCAGCACGCGCCGGAGTATGCTGCAGCATCGTTGACCAGCCGGGTGCCGACGCTGGTTCACGACGGTTTTTCGCTGTCCGAATCGTCGGCGATTACCGAGTACCTTGACGAGGCGTTCCCCGGCACGCCGCTCTACCCTCAGTCTCCACAGCAGCGGGCGCGGGCGCGTCAGATACAGGCATGGCTACGGACGGACCTGATGCCCATCCGTCAGGAGCGCTCATCGGAAACGATGTTCTACGACGCCACGTCGGCGCCGCTGTCCGCACCAGCGCAACAGGCGGCGGAAAAGCTGTTCACGATCGCGGATAAACTGCTGCCAGCAGGCGCTTTAACGTTATTCGACGCATGGAGCATCGCCGACCTTGATCTTGCGGTCATGCTAAACCGGCTGGTGATGAACGGCGATGCCGTACCACAGCGGCTGGAAGAATACGCCCGGCACCAGTGGCAACGACCGTCGGTGCAAGCGTGGGTTATGATGGAACGTCCATTGCGTTAACCGCCCTTTCTCTGACGAATGTAATTATCAGGAGGTTTGCCATGTCCCACTCATCCGAATACATCCCGCCGAAAGTCTGGACCTGGAATACAGCCAGCGGCGGCCTCAATCGCCCAATCGCCGGCGCCACGCACGACAAAGACCTGCCGGTCGGTCGTCATCCGCTCCAGCTCTATTCGCTGGCGACGCCAAACGGCCAGAAGGTGACCATCCTGCTTGAAGAACTGCTGGCGCTGGGTCATAGCGGCGCGGAATACGACGCCTGGCTAATCAGAATCGGCAACGGCGAGCAGTTCAGCAGTGGCTTCGTGGAAGCCAACCCTAACTCCAAGATCCCGGCGCTCGTGGACCACTCCGGGCCGCAGCCGGTGCGCGTGTTTGAGTCAGGCGCCATTCTGCTTTATCTGGCGGAGAAATTT
This sequence comes from Dickeya sp. Secpp 1600, assembly GCF_003049805.1. Classification (NCBI taxonomy): domain Bacteria; kingdom Pseudomonadati; phylum Pseudomonadota; class Gammaproteobacteria; order Enterobacterales; family Pectobacteriaceae; genus Dickeya; species Dickeya sp. Secpp 1600. The sequence continues at coordinate 1,754,541 of NZ_CP023484.1, read as the reverse complement.
GGCGAATTCCTGCCGACCGACGCCGCCGAACGCGCCGAATGCCTGTCGTGGCTATTCTGGCAGATGGGCAGCGCGCCCTATCTTGGCGGCGGTTTCGGTCATTTCTACGCTTACGCGCCGATCAAGATCGAATACGCTATCGATCGCTTCGCGATGGAAACCAAACGCCTGCTTGATGTGCTCAATCAGCGGCTGGCGCAAAGCGACTATCTGGCCGGTTCTCACTATACGATCGCCGATATCGCCGCGTTTCCCTGGTACGGCGGTTTGGTGAAAGGCTGGCTTTACGACGGCGCCGAATTCCTGTCGGTTCACGAATATCCGCACGTGCAGCGCTGGGCGGACGCTATTCTCGCCCGTCCTGCGGTTCAGCGCGGCCGCATGGTCAACCGCCTGAGCGGCGATCCCGCCACCCAGTTGCATGAGCGTCACGACGCCAGCGACTTCGAAACGCAAACACAGGACAAAGTGTCGGCACCGCGCTGACTGTACTCATCCCGCCGCTGCACTGACGGGCGGCGGGCTTATTCTTCGGTGAGAGGGAAATGAATACCGCAACATTCCCTGGCCTGCTCCAGCACATTAGAGACGATGAGAGCAATATCCAGCAATTGATGGCACCGGGACATATCCTGTGCGTTGACGATATCCCTGAACGCCTCAAATTCATAAATCATGTGATTTCTATCCGTCGTGTCGTCATGTTTTATCAGCGTTCCCGCTGTCGAAAATTCAACATGCTTACATACACTCGGTATATCGGTAATTTTCACATAGCCAGCCGTCCCCTGAACGGTTAAATAACCCGGACTGGCCGAATCTTTCGCACCGGTGCAGACAGCAATGAATTTCCCGTAATTCATGACCAGAATACCGGAAGTGTCGATGCCGTTGTGTCCCTTATTACAGCTATAGCTCACGCTCTCCGGCGCCCCAAATAAGGCGCAGACATCATATATATTATATAAGTTGATATCGTAAAGCGCGCCGCCCGATTTGGCGGGGTCGAATGCAGGATGCACGATACCGTTGAGGTAGTCGTCATAGCGGCTTGAATATTGCGAGTAATTCGCCTGTATCAGCTTAATCTCACCGATGTCGGCGACATGAGTCGCCAGATAATGAAAACCGGGCGTGTGAATCGAGGTGATGGCCTCAAAAAGATAACGCCCTGTCGATTTCGCCAGCGTGACCAGTTCCAGTAATTGCGCATAATTCGACGTGAACGGCTTTTCACAAATAACATGCTTTCCGGCGGACAGCGCTTTATGGGAATAGGAAAAATGCAGGTGATTGGGTATCCCGAGATAAACAAAATCAATGTCGCTATCCTGCAACATGGCATCATAATCGGTATAAATCGCATGGATATTATATTGGCATTTTAATGCTTCGCCTTTTTGCAGACTTCCCTGCCGGACGCATAAGGCCGCAATATCAATGCCTTCAATGTTTTTCAGTGCATCAAGACAGGACAGCACAATTTTACCTGCCCCTACCAGCGCGATTTTCATGGGATAACTCCTGAGCGTATTACCGAAATACGACTGACTATACAAGATAGTCGTTATCGGTTATAGCCATCAGCGCTCAGGCTGCGTCCCGCCATTCTCTGCACCGGGCTGCGGTGAAATGCTGTCACGCCTCATTACGAGTACAACCGAAACAACAGGCCACACCGGCGTGGCCTGTTAGCATGGTTCAGAACGGTTATCTGACTCTCTCACTCAGCGACTGATTGCTCATTAGTCGCTCCCATGCCCGCGTGACCTCATCAGGAATATCCACATGTCCAATAAAACCGGCGCCTGACGGCCCATAGCCATTCTTATCATCTCTCAGGCGTTTAACCTCGCCTAAAACCATCGCGGTATAACGCTCAATTTCCCACACTTCCGGCATTTGCCCGCCGGTAATCATCGGCTCGCCGCCAATCATGATGAGCGACGGGGTAAACACCGGCCAGCTGATAAACCGGCTGTCCATCCCTTTCTTATTCCAGCTGAACAGGAAGGTTTCTGTCGTGCGCCGTTGCATCAGGGGATCCTGCACCAGAATAATTTCCTGACGCGCTATCTCTTTATCAAGCACCAATTCCCGACTAAAGTCGGCGTTTTCTCCGCAGTTTCTGGAAGCGCTTTCAATAAATAGTTTCTCCGCGGCGATGCCGAATACGCTCATGGCGATGCCGGCAAGCATTTCCGCCTCGCTTTTATCCGCGGTATCGATCGCAGCGGTCAGACGATTATTTTTCACCGCCTGCTGTAACAGCACCGTTGAATGGCCGATCCCACCGCTCAACAAGACCGGAATATCCGCCTTCTTCGCCAGCGTCAACGCGCCGAAAATGTTGGGTAAAATGGCATGACCAGCGATAATCATCAGGTCGGGATTCATGGTTTTCACCTGCGGGAAATCATCCAGCGCCAGCCAACTTGCGATATCGTTAAGGTCGTGAATCACTTCATCGGATAAATCCATAACACCTCTCTTCGCCATCGCCACATGAAAAAATCCATCGTGTGGATGGCTATTCCATACCCGAAAGCTCGGGCAGCCAGATTTGCCAGCCGCCAGTATGCATCATTCAATTCAACTTCGTCGCCGCTGACGATTGCACAGGCTGAAAGACGGCGACCTGTCGACGTAAAAAAACCGGGCCAGGGCCCGGTTGTCTGACGTCACGCGGCAGGATTATTCCTGACCGGCGGGACGTGTCGCCAGCGTCATCCGTTCCTGCTCGTACGCACGCGCCTTCTCTTCATCGAATTGCCCTTCCCATTTGGCGATCACCAGCACCGCCAACGCATTGCCCACCACGTTAAGCGCGGTGCGCGCCATATCCAGAATGCGGTCCACCCCGGCGATGAACGCCAGCCCTTCCAGCGGAATGCCGACGCTGCCCAGCGTCGCCAGCAACACCACAAAGGAGACGCCCGGCACGCCGGCAATGCCCTTGGAGGTGATCATCAACGTCAACACCAGCACCAGTTCCTGCCACAGGCTGAGATCGATACCGTACAACTGGGCAATGAAAATGGCGGCGATGCTCTGGTACAGCGTGGAGCCGTCCAGATTGAACGAATAACCGGTCGGCACCACAAAGCTGGTGATGGCTTTCGGCGCGCCATAGGCTTCCATCTTCTGGATAATGCGCGGCAGCACCGTTTCCGAGCTGGCGGTGGAGTAAGCCAGGATCAACTCATCCTTCAGAATGCGGATCAGCGTCATGATGCGCAGCCCGCACAGCCGCGCCACCGCGCCCATCACCACCAGCCCAAAGAACAAAATCGCGATATAGACCAGAATCACCAGCTTGGCGAGCGGCCACAGCGAGGCGAAACCGAAGTTGGCGACAGTAACGGAAATAAGCGCAAATACTCCGACCGGCGCATAGCGCATGATCATGTTGGTGACGCGGAACATGGTTTCCGACGCGCTGCGAAACACGTTCAGCAGCGGTTCACGCTGTTCGCGCGCCAGCGACGACAACCCGAGGCCGAACAGCACCGAGAAGAAGATCACCGGCAGCATTTCGCCCTTGGCCAGCGCGGCGAAAATGTTGGGCGGAATCAACGACAGAATGGTGCTCACCAGGCTGTGCGAACCACTTTGCACCTGCTCGGTGGTTTTCTCGTATTGGGAAATGTCCACCCGGGTGAGCATCGACATGTCAATGCCGTGCCCCGGCTGGAACACATTGGCCAGCGTAATGCCGATCACAATCGCCAGCGTGGTAATAACTTCAAAATACAGGATGGTTTTGAAACCGATGCGCCCCAGTTTTTTGGCGTCGCCGACGCCGGCGATGCCCACCACCAGCGTGGTGATAACAATCGGCACCACAATCATCTTAATCAACCGAATAAAAATATCCCCGGCCGGGCTCAGGACGTTGGCGATCAACCACTGCTTGTTGGCCGGGTTTTCATGCAACCAGGCTCCGACGGCAATACCGATGACCAACGCGATGAGAATTTGCCAGGCAAGGCTAACTTTCTGTTTTTTCATGATACGAATCCATTGTCTGTGCTCCCTGCGACTACTTGCCGATGGTGAAACCACTGCCATCGGACATTCCAGCTAACTGCTGAACTACGACAGATAAGGGGAGAGGTGAAGGTTGTTTTTTGCACAATTACGTGACCCACAGGCAAACATGTGACTCACCAAAACAGAGTGCGTAATCAAATAGTTATGCATTTAAAATGCGCAACTATTTGTATCGCAAAAGAAAATAAAAAAGCATAACCTGTTGTTATGCCGCGGCATGCTACTATTCCCTCCCCCTGAGATCAAGCGCTTCATTCAGGGAACTTTTCATAATTATGCGTTTCATCACTGTGTGCCGGCTGCCCCAGCGCCGATGACCATCACAAAAAAATCCGGCCGCGCAGCAACAACACGCGGCCGGATTTTCGGGGACTGGCGGCTGAATCGCCGCCGTCAGATTTGATAATCGATCACCGCTTCGTTGTCTTCGGCGAACACCCGAGCCTTGATGTCATCCTGCGTCAGCTCCGGGTTGCACAGTTGAATAAACTTCCAGGTGTAATTGCGTTGCAACTGCCCGCGTTTAAGACCCAGCCAGACCGTGCTGGCTTCAAACAGATGGCGCGCATCCAGCCGCACCAGTCCGGGATCGCGCATCGCGTCAAACGACATGTCGGCGACGATGCCCACCCCCAGCCCCAGTTCGACGTAGGTCTTAATCACATCCGAGTCCTGCGCGCTGATGGAAATATGCGGCGTCAGGCCGGCGGCGGCGAACGCGCGATCGATACGGGAACGACCGGTGATGCCCTGCCGGTAAGTAATCAGCGGCACCGCGCTGAGCTTATCAAGCGTGACCGCCGGCTCGTCCGCCAGCGCATGCCCTTCCGGCACCAGAATAGCGTGATGCCAGCGGTAGTAAGGAAATGCCGCCAGCGAATTCACGTTCATCAACTGCTCGGTAGCGATGCCAATGTCCGCTTCGCCGGATTCCAGCATCGCCACGATTTCATCCGGCGTACCCTGATTGAGCACCAGTTGCACCTGCGGATAAAGCGCGCGAAACTCCTTGATCACGCCCGGCAAGCTGTAACGCGCCTGCGTGTGCGTGGTAGCGATCACCAGTTGCCCGACGTCGTTGTCGCTGAACAGGTTCGCCAGCCGCCGAATATGATTGGCATCGTTGAGAATACGTTCGGCCATGACCAGCAGCTCTTTGCCCGGCTCCGTCATACCCAGCAGACGCTTGCCGCGGCGGATAAAAATCTCAATACCCAGTTCTTCTTCCAGCTCGCGGATGTGACGGCTCACGCCAGACTGGGAAGTGAACAGGGTATTGGCGACTTCGGTCAGGTTATAGTTGCACCGCGCCGATTCACGGATAATCTTCAGTTGTTGAAAGTTCACGCCCTTGTCCCTTGTCCGTCGTTCTTGTTATCACTATTCATACGAAGTATTGTTATTCCGTACAAATAAGGAAAATTTACTATTTATAACTTTTTGTGATATGACGGCGTATTTCACCCCGTCGCGCAACGGCAGTCCGCGGTTGCTTTTCGCAGTGTGCGTGATGGCGGATATATAAGTGATTGCAGGAACATAGACGTATCAACAGGAAAAAACATGCTAAGTGGGATCTTTTTTGCCCTGTCCGCCGGGCTGATGTGGGGACTGGTGTTTGTCGCGCCCTTGCTGGTGCCGGATTACCCCGCCATGCAATTGTCCACCGGACGTTACCTGGCATTCGGGCTGATTGTATTGCCGCTGGCATGGATAGACCGAAAACGGCTGCTACAGCTGACGCGCCGCGACTGGCTGGAGGCATTCAAACTGGCGGCGGTAGGCAATTTACTTTATTACCTGTTCCTGACCGCGGCGATTCAACGCATCGGCGTGCCGATCACCAGTATGCTGATCGGCACGCTGCCGGTGGTGATGGCGGTAAGCGCCAACCTGCTGTACGGCCGTCACGACGGACGTATGCCCTGGCGGCGGCTGGTTCCGGCGTTACTGTTGATCGCGTTGGGGTTGCTGCTGGTGAATATGGCGGAACTGAACGGCGAAGCGGCCGATGTGCCGGCCGGACGTTACCTTGTCGGTATAGCGTTGGCGCTGCTGGCGCTCGTCTGCTGGACATGGTATCCGCTGCGCAACGCGCGCTGGCTGCGTCAGAACCCGGAGCGACTGCCTGCCACCTGGGCCACCGCGCAGGGGCTGGCGACGCTACCGATCGCACTGGCCGGATTCATCCTGGTCAACAGTTATCTCGCTGTCACGACGCCGGATTTTACGCTGCCGTTCGGCCCGCAGCCGTGGCGTTTCCTGACGCTGATAGCGGTCATCGGCCTGTTCAGTTCCTGGCTCGGCACCCTGTGCTGGAATGCCGCCAGCCAGCGTCTGCCCACCGTACTGGTAGGGCCGTTGCTGGTGTTTGAAACCCTGTCGGCGCTGGCGTATACCTTTATACTGCGCCAGTCGTGGCCGCCGCTGATGACCGCCGTCGGTATTCTGTGCCTGATCGTCGGCGTGATTTACGCCATGCGTATCAAGCTTGAGCCGGTGGTCACCCGGCATTCTCCCGATATGACCGGCGCCTGACGCTGCCAGCCGCGACACCGCTATTAAGAGATAACGGTGTCGCCTGGCAGTATAAACAGGCTGCATCTTCAATGAACTGCGGCGCTGGCACGCCCTTTGCGCAGTAGCCATGCCGATAAAAGAGACACGGTCTGGTATTTGTAAATTACGACCCGGCCCGGCTGTCATAATCACTAGAGCCGCTCAATGTGGCAGTGACTGAAAAAAGTTTGTCACTTGATGAAAACAGCCAGTCCATTCCCCGGAGGGAAACAGGGTCTGGCAAAGTGTAGCGGTATTAGGTTCAACCATTTAGTTAACCCTTCCCTCTTGATGTCCTTTTTTAAGGTATTTACGTCCTTTACGCCACAACCTATCACTTCCAGAATGAAACGAAAGATCGGGCCAGGGTAGCGCTATCACAGGGATTGCGCATCGCTCCTCTGGCTTGATCACTCCCAAACAGGATTTTCTGTGAAGGCTTTCCGCTGACCCAGCAAGACTGCAAGGAATCTCAACCCTGGAGATAATTAACATGACAGATGATATTAAAAATAACGCCCCTGGCGCTCAATTAAGCAGCAGGGGCCAGGTTTCAAACGAACCTCTCAACATTGTTTTTGCTGTATACAATGGAGGTACGCTTCTCGACTTTGCCGGCCCCAGCGAGATCTTTCACCGACTGCCAAATACAAACGTTCGCTATGCCAGTCTCAACGGAGGAACCGTAACTCTCGAATTCGGCGTTAAGTACGGCAATACAGAGCGACTGATGGATATATTTAAGACTGATTTGATCATGGTACCTGGTGGCTCAGATATGACTGAAGCCATGCACCCTAAGTATCTGGCTCAGATAGGCCGACTGGCTAAAAACGCTAAATATATAACGTCGGTATGCACAGGCTCGCTCTCGCTTGCTGCGGCAGGCGTCCTTAAAGGCAAACGAAGTGCCTGCCATTGGGCTTTCGTCAACAGACTGGCAGAATACGGCGCCATTCCGGTTTCGGATCGTTTCGTTGAGGATGACAACGGCCGATTTATGAGCGGCGGAGGTGTAACGTCAGGTATTGATTTTGCACTTCATGTTGCCGAAAAGCTGAAGGGAAAGCAGCATGCCGAATTCACACAGCTTGTCATCGAATATGATCCCGCTCCGCAATTCAATTCCGGTCACCCAAGAAGTGCTCCGCCGGAGGTGCTTGCGATGGTTGAAAAAGTACTGCCTGGTGCCACCAAGGGCCTTGCACGAATTCCTGTCATTAAATAAGAGCCAACTGCTGAATGCGCAGGACTACAGTCGTGGTCTAACCATTACTCAATCCGCCATTTCCTCAACAGATCTAAGATAGGCTGTCACAACCGGCAGCAACCGGATGAGACGCGGCTATATAATTTATGGTGTAGGCGCTGGAGCCTAAATAAGCTCAGAGTTCTCTATCCATTCTGCCAGCTCTTCTTATTGATTGCGGCGGGTGTCCAAGAAGTTTGATAAAAGCACGTCGCATACGCTCGGGGTCATTGAACCCCACGGCAAGGGCGATTTGCTCTATGGGTTCGCTACCATCCTGCAGTCGCAATCGGGCAGCCTCAACACGTAAGCGTTCGACAGCCTTAGCCGGTGTTTCTCCCGTTTCACGGCGAAACACCCGTCCAAATTGCCGTGGGCTTAGCCTGGCTGCTTCTGCGAGACGCTCTATAGGCAACGTTTCATCCAGATGTTCTCTGGCAAAATTCAGCGCCATGCGAATACGGTCCGACTCAGGTTCCATTTGTGACATAGCTGAAAACTGAGACTGGCCTCCAGGCCGGCGATAGGGAACAACTAAATGCCTGGCAATAGCGCGTGTAATTTCAGCACCCAAATCTTTTTCAATCATAGCGAGCGATAAATCGATTCCAGCCGTGTGCCCTGCCGATGTCCAGATTGGTCCGTCAGCGATAAAGATACTATCAGCGTCGACCGTGATGCGCGGAAAGGCAGACTGTAGCTGGGCGGCATGACGCCAATGAGTCGTTGCCCGACGCCCATCCAGCAAACCGGTTTCAGCCAGCAGAAACGCGCCCGTACATACGCTTGCTATCCGCGAGGCCTTGGTGCTCAATTGCCTGGCCGCGTCTATGTTCTCAGGCGACTGCATGGCGTCAATATTTCCCCCGACAAATATGACGGTGTCAAATGTATGTACCCCAAACGGTTTCGTCTCAAGTGCAAGACCCGCATTACCCACGATCGGGTTCCCGAATCGCGAGATTACATACAGTTCGTACGGGCTATACCCGGCAACCTTAGCCACATGAGCAAACGCTGCAAGTGGGCCGGCAAGATCAAGTACCTCGTGGCCGCTGCAAACGAAGAATCCAATACGATGCATGATCATGCTAATCCCAAAATCCCACCGAGTGTCTTATTTTACGGAAAAGCCTCTATTAAAGCCAAAGTGTTATTTCCTGACGAGATCGAGTTGATCCATTTTTGTCTTTAAATAGGGGGAGTACTTTATTTCCGACAAACCTGAGCCTTCCTGCCGCCATCTGCACCGCTCAATCCGGCAGTTACTGCATAAAGTGCACCATTTCAAGGAAACGACCAGCCCGTTCCGAGAAGAAAACATAGTTTGGCGAAAGTGTAGCGGTATGGGGATCAGCAACTCAGACCGACTTAGCCAGAAAAACGCCGACATCCGACTCCACCTCTTCCATCTGCCGTAGCGCATCCAGCGTATCGCGCGCTTCCTGCTCGTCCAGCCGGCTCATGGCAAACCCGACGTGTACCAGCACCCACTGGCCTACCAGCGATGACGGTTGCCCGTCTTCCAGCACCAGCGCCACATTGACTTCGCGCCGCACGCCGCACACATCCACCCACGCCAGTTGATGATCCGCCGACGCCCATTCCACCACCTGCCCCGGAATTCCCAGACACATAACGATTTCCCGTTGTTCCTGACCACACTTGCTCGTCACCTCATTCCGGCGACAGCACCGTCTCCTGCTGATTCTCAGCGCGCACATAACGACCCGGACGACCGCAAGCACAACCCGCCATCGCCGCCTGCCGTTTGAGGCCGACTTGTCACGCCAGCATGCTAAGCAAATTCGGTGCCAGCCGCCTTGATCCTGCGCTGGCCGCGAGCGGAAAGCGCCCCAAGCTATAGTATGTTGTAACTAACTCACCGTTATCCGGTAAAAAACCGGCGACGCTCGTCAAAAGTGTCGAGTTTTCACCCTCGTCCGATGCTGTCGACGGTGACGACAATCGGGTAAAAACCGGCGGCAAAATGTCGTCACTAATGTCGAGCGGCAGGTTCGACTAGCCGCCGTTGATTTCGCGGTTTTATCTAACTGACTGATTTTAAAAACCATCACTCCACTGTTTTTCTTATGGCATGGAATATGCTTCCGGCGCAGGAAACATTTCTATCACCCCGGAGGGTATGGCTATGAACCGCTTCGTCATTGCGGAGCCAACGCGTTGTATCGGATGCAACACCTGCATGGCGGCCTGTACGCAGGTGCATCGCCAGCAGGGCCTGCAATCTCACCCTAGGCTGGCGGTCGAGCGCGATGCCAACGGCACCGCGCCGGTGTTATGCCGTCACTGTGAGGATGCGCCCTGCGCCAGAGTGTGCCCGGTCAACGCCATCAGGCATCAGGACCACGCCGTGCTGCTGGACGAAAACACCTGCATCGGCTGCAAACTGTGCGCCATCGCCTGTCCGTTCGGCGCCATCACGCCATCCGGCAGCACGCCGCTGGCAATCCCTACTACGTTTGATCACCACATCCCGTTGTCGCTGCTGTCCGATGTGCCGGTGAGTCAGCCGTCGGTTCATCCGATGCTGGCGTGGAACGCCGGGGTGCGCAGCATCGCGGTGAAATGCGATCTGTGCGATTTCCGCGAACAGGGGCCGGAGTGCGTGCGCGTCTGTCCGACACACGCGCTGTATCTGGTGGATGACGCCGCTCTGGACGACGCTATCGCCGCCAAACGCCGTCAGGCGGCGGAATGGCCGGAAGGCAACATCCCTTTTCCCGCCGCAGGGACTGACAGGGAGCAAACTTTATGATGATGCCGCTGCAATTGATGACGCCTCTGCAATGGCTGGGCCTGTCGCTCACGCTGTATCTGGCCGGCGCGCTGCTGTCGTTATGTCTGTGCCGCCAGGAGTCGCTGGCGATTCGCTTAAGTGGGCTGTGCGCGCTGGCGGGCGGTTGTGCCGGTGCGCTGGCGGCAGCGCCCGTCCTGCTCGGCGGCGGCGTACTGACCGCCGTATTCAACGGGCCGTTTGACGCCTTCGCTCACCTCACGCTGCGCTTCGATACTCTGGCCGCCTTCATGACGCTGGTGATCTCGCTGCTGGTGGCGGTGTCCGCCCTGTATTCGCTGGCTTATCTGGAGGAGTACCGCGGGCGCGGCGCCTGGGCGATGGGTTTCTTCATGAACCTGTTTGTCGCCTCAATGGTAGCGCTGGTGGTGGTGGACAACGCCTTCTACTTCATTGTGCTGTTCGAAGTGATGTCGCTCAGCTCCTACTTCCTGGTGATCGCCGATCAGGATGAAGAGGCGGTCGGCGCCGGGTTGCTGTATTTCCTGATCGCCCATGCCGGTTCGGTGCTGATCATGATTGCCTTCTTCCTGCTCTATCGTCATAGCAGCAGCCTCGATTTCGCCGATTTCCGCCACGCCGCGTTGTCGGCGCCGCAAGCCTCGGTGGTGTTCCTGCTGGCGTTCTTCGGCTTCGGCGCCAAAGCCGGGATGCTGCCGTTGCACGGCTGGCTGCCGCGCGCGCATCCGGCCGCGCCGTCGCACGCCTCGGCTCTGATGTCGGGCGTGATGGTCAAGATCGGCGTATTCGGCATCATCAAAGTCGGTGTTGATTTGCTGGGCGCGACCGAAGCCTGGTGGGGTGTGGTGGTGCTGGCGTTCGGCGCGGTGTCGTCGGTGCTGGGCGTGCTGTACGCGCTGGCCGAGCACGATATCAAACGTCTGCTGGCGTACCACACGGTGGAGAACATCGGCATCATTCTGATGGGGGTCGGCGTCGGCATGATCGGCATCGCCACCCATCATCCATTGCTGGCGCTGCTTGGCCTGCTGGGCGGGCTGTATCACCTGCTCAACCACGCGGTGTTCAAGGGGCTGCTGTTTCTCGGCGCCGGCGCGGTGATCTACCGCGTTCACACCAAAGACATGGAAAAAATGGGCGGACTGTCGCGACTGATGCCGCGTACCGCGCTGGCGTTTCTGGTCGGGTGTATGGCGATATCCGCCCTGCCGCCGCTCAACGGTTTCGTCAGCGAATGGTTTACCTACCAGTCGCTGTTCACCCTCAGCCATGACGGCGGCATCGGCCTGCGGCTGGCCGCGCCGATCGCCATCGTGATGCTGGCGATCACCGGCGCGCTGGCGGCGATGTGTTTCGTCAAAGTGTACGGCATCAGTTTCTGCGGCGCGCCGCGCAGTGAGAAAGCCACTCACGCCCGCGAGGTCCCCTGGCCGATGACGGTCGCCATGTTACTGCTGGCGCTGCTGTGCGTGCTGCTCGGCGTCGGCGCCAGCGTGGTGGTGCCGGTGATGACCCGCATCGCGGCGGATCTGGCGCACACCCCGGCCGTCATGATGGCCGCGGGGCTGGGCGTCTTCCCCGGCGACCACCTGCAAACCCGTCTCAATACGCCGCTGATTTTCATCCTGCTGCTGGCGCTGCCGTTACTGCCGCTGATGCTCTACAGCCTGCTGCGCGGGCCGCGTCTCGGCTTTCGCCACAAGGGCACGCCCTGGGCCTGCGGCTACGGCTACGAGTCCGCCATGTCGGCGTCGGCTGGCAGCTTTACCCAGCCGCTGCGGGTGATGTTCGCGCCGCTCTACCGCGTGCGTAAAACCCTCGATCCGGCGCCCGCGATGCAACAGGCGCTGGAAAAGACCACGCAGGCGGCGGCGTACGTCGAACCGGTATGGGACGACCACGTGGTGATGCCGGTGGTCAGCGGCGTGCAGCGCATCAGCCGCGCGGTGCAATGGATTCAGCACGGCGATTTCCGGGTGTACTGCCTGTATGTGGTGGCGGCGCTGGTTGCCCTGCTACTGGCCACTCTGGCTTAAGGAGACCGGAACATGACTTACGTTTCACTCGTTTTTCCGCTGCTGGGCGCGCTGTTGCAGGCCGTCCTGCTGATGGCGGCGGCTCCGCTGTTGTCCGGCATGTCGCGCGTGATCCGCGCCAAAATGCACTCCCGGCAGGGGCCGGGCCTGCTGCAGGATTACCGTGACATATTCAAACTGCTGCGCCGTCAGGAAGTGGCGCCCGAGCACAGCGGCGGCGTGTTTCGCCTGATGCCGTTCATCCTGCTCGCCACCATGCTGCTGGTGGCGATGACGCTGCCGGCCGTGACCGACAGTTCTCCGTTCGGCGCGGCGGGCGACGTCATCACCCTGCTGTATCTGTTTGCGGTATTTCGCTTTTTCTTCTCCCTGTCCGGCCTGGACTCCGGCAGCACCTTTGCCGGTATCGGCGCCAGCCGCGAACTGACGCTCGGCATTCTGGTCGAGCCGATTCTGATGCTGGCGTTGTTGGTGGTGGCGCTGGTCGCTGGTTCCACCAACATCGGCAACATCAGCGTCAAACTGGCGAGCGGCCACTGGGTGTCCCCCACCGCCACCGCGCTGGCGCTGCTGGCCTGTGCCTTCGCCACCTTTATTGAGATGGGCAAAATCCCGTTCGACGTGGCGGAAGCGGAGCAGGAACTACAGGAAGGGCCGCTGACCGAATACGCCGGCGCCGGGCTGGCGCTGGTGAAATGGGGCATCAGCCTCAAGCAGGTGGTGGTCGCCACGCTGTTTCTGTCGATTTTCGTGCCGTTCGGCAAGGCCGAAACGCTCACGGCGGTCAGCCTGCTGTGGGGCACGCTGGCGCTGATCATCAAGCTAGTGGTGGTGTTCGTCATCGCCGCGATTATCGAAAACAGCCTGGCGCGTGGGCGCTTTCTGCTGACCGGCCGGGTAACCTGGCTCGGCTTCGGCGTGGCGGCGCTGGCGTTCGTTTTCTACCTGACCGGACTATAAGGAGTCGGCATCCATCATGGAGAATATTGCTCTTGCGACCCTGCTGCTGCCGTTTCTCGGCGCGTTGTTGGTCGCCTTTGCGCCGCAGCGCTTCGCCAAAGGGGTGTGTACGCTGTTCGCCCTGCTGGCGACGCTCGGCATGGCGCTGCTGGCCTGGCGTTACCTCGACGGCGGCAAAACCGACCAGGTCGTCACCCTTTACCGTTACGGTCAGGCCGATCTGTTCGGTTTTGTGTTTGACCGCATCAGCCTGCTGATCGGCTTTGCGGTGGTATCGCTCGGTTTTCTGGTCAGCCTCTACTCCTGCGGCTACCTGACGCTGGGCAACCGCGAACATCCGCACGACGGCAGCAATCGCTACTACGCGTTTCTGCTGGTGTTCATCGGCGCAATGGCCGGGCTGACGCTGTCATCCACTATCCTCGGCCAGTTGCTGTTCTTTGAAATCACCGGCGGCTGTTCCTGGGCGTTGATCGGTTACTACCAGAAACCGAAATCGCTGCGCTCGGCGCTGAAAGCGCTGCTGGTGACCCATGTCGCGTCTGTCGGCCTGTATCTGGCGGCGGCCTGGCTGTTCGCCACCACCGGCACTTTCGCGCTCAGCGCCATCGCGCAACTGGACGACAGCAGCAAAATCATCGTGTTCGGCGGCATTCTGTTCGCGGCCTGGGGCAAGTCGGCCCAGTTGCCGCTGCATGTCTGGCTGCCGGATGCGATGGAAGCGCCGACGCCGGTGAGCGCCTACCTGCACGCCGCCTCGATGGTGAAAGTCGGCGTGTATATTTTCGCCCGCGCCATTCTGTCCGCCGTCGAGGTGCCGCACATCATCGGCGTGGTCGGCGTCATCATGGCGACCATCACGCTGGTGTACGGCTTCCTGATGTACCTGCCGCAAAAAGACATGAAGCGGCTGCTGGCCTACTCCACCATCACCCAGCTCGCCTACATCTTTCTGGCGCTGTCGCTGTCTATTTTCGGCTCGCGCATGGCCTTCGACGCCGGTATGGCCTACATCTTCAACCACGCTTACGCCAAGAGCCTGTTCTTTCTGGTGGCCGGCGCGCTCAGCTACAGCTGCGGCACCCGTATGTTGCCGCAGTTGCGCGGCATGATGAAGCGCCTGCCGCTGCTGGGCGTGGGTTTCTGCGTGGCGGCGCTGGCGATCACCGGCGTGCCGCCGTTCAACGGCTTCTTCAGCAAATTCCCGCTGTTCGCCGCCGGGTTTGCGCTCTCAAACGACGCCGTGTGGCTGCTGCCGTTGCTGATCATCGCGCTGGTGGAGTCGGTCGCCAGTTTCGCCTGGTTCCTCTACTGGTTTGGCCGCACCGTGCCGGGCGAGCCGTCCGAGGAAGTGGCGTCGGCCACGGCGGTGCCGGCGTCGATGAATCTGGTACTGCTGGTGCTGATCGTGATGTCGCTGTGCTCCAGCGTTATCGCCGCACTCTGGCTGAAATAAGGAACTCCCATGACTGGATCTCTTCTCGTCAATAATCTGGCTGGTTTGCTGATCATCACCTCGCTGCTGGTGATCGCCGCCAGAAAACCCACGGTGTCCGCCGCGCTGTACGCGTTGCAGTCGCTGGTGCTGGTGCTGATCTTTGTGGCGCTGGGCGGATTGCTGGGCTCCCACGAGCTGTATCTGTGGTCGCTGACCGCCTTCATCACCAAGGTGGTGATGGTGCCCGCCATTATGAGCTTCGCCTTCTGCCGGCTGGCTGACCCGAAAGCCGACGGCGGCGTAATCGGCACCGCGACCCTGATACTGATCGCCACCCTGATTGTGTTGTTGAGCTACTTTGCCGTCGCGCCGGTAAAACTGCCGATGGTCAACGACCTTAAACCGGTGCTGGCGGTATCGCTCGGCCACTTCCTGATCGGCCTGCTGTGCATCGTCAGCCAGCGCAACATTCTCAAACAGGTGTTCGGCTACTGCCTGATGGAAAACGGCGCTCATCTGACGCTGGCGCTGCTGGCCTACCGCGCGCCGGAGCTGGTGGAGATCGGCATCGCCACCGACGCCATTTTCGCCGTCATCGTGATGGCGCTGATGGCGCGCAAAATCCACCGCACGCTGCACACGCTGGATGTTCAGCAACTGACCGCGCTGAAAGGATAATCACATGACGACTTTGGATCTTTTTTCCCTGCTGCTGGGCGTGCCGTTTGCCGCCGCCCTGCTGGCGTTCGCCTGCCGCTTTACCGGCGCGGCGGCGCGTGCGCTGGTGAGCCTGATTCATCTGCTCGGCATCAGCGCGCTGCTGCTGACGGCATTGCTGGCGGTATGGACGGTGTACCAGCAGGGCGAGCTGCTGGCGGCCCACCGCTGGCTGCATCTCGACAGTCTGAGCGCGCTGTTTCTGGCGATTCTCGGGGTAATCGGCTTTCTCACCGGCCTCTACTCGATGGGGTACATGCGCCACGAAGTCGACGGCGGCGAGATTAGCGTCACCACGCTGTGCCACTACTACGGCTTCTTCCACCTGTTCCTGTTCACCATGCTGCTGGTGATCACCAGCAACAACCTGATCCTGATGTGGGCGGCGATTGAAGCCACCACGCTCAGTTCGGCGTTTCTGGTGGGCCTGTACGGCCAACGCTCGTCGCTGGAAGCGGCGTGGAAATACATCATTATTTGTACCGTCGGCGTCGCGTTCGGCCTGTACGGCACGGTGCTGGTGTACGCCAACGCCGCCAACGTGATGGCGGAACCGGGCAACGCCATTTTCTGGACCGAGGTGCTGCAACACGCCGGCGAGCTGGACAGCACGCTGATGCATCTGGCGTTCATCTTTATTCTGATCGGCTTTGGCACCAAAACCGGTCTGTTTCCGATGCACGCCTGGCTGCCGGATGCACACAGCGAGGCGCCCAGCCCCACCAGCGCCCTGCTCTCCGCCGTGCTGCTCAACTGCGCGCTGCTGGTGATCGTGCGTTACACCATCCTGATCAGCGCCGCCATCGGCCCGGAATTTCCGCAACGGCTGTTGCTGGTGTTCGGCCTGCTGTCGGTGGCCGTCGCCGCGTTCCTGATTCTGGTACAGCGCGACATGAAGCGCCTGCTGGCCTACTCCAGCGTGGAAAACATGGGGCTGATCGCCGTGGCGCTCGGCATCGGCGGCCCGCTCGGCATTCTGGCGGCGCTGCTGCACACCCTGAACCACAGTCTGGCGAAAACCCTGCTGTTCTGCGGCTCCGGTAACGTACTGCTGAAATATGGCACCCGTGATATGGACGCGGTGAAAGGCATCCTGCGCGTCGCGCCGGTGACGGGCGCGCTGCTGGCCGGCGGCGCGCTGGCGCTCGGCGGTATGCCGCCGTTCAACGTGTTCCTGAGCGAGTTCATGACGGTGACCGCCGGCATCCACGCCGGTCAGTTGCCGCTGGTGCTGGTGTTGCTGGCGCTGCTGACCGTGGTGCTGGCCGGGCTGGTTCGCATGATCGCCACCAGCGTGCTGGGCAGCCAGCCGGAAGCGGTCAGCAAAGGCGAACTGGGTTGGCTGACCACCGCGCCGATGCTGATTCTGCTGGTGTTGATGCTGGTGATGGGCACCCGCATTCCGCAGCCGGTCATCCATTTGCTGGAACAGGCCACCGCCATTGTTTTAAACGGCAGCCATGCCGGCGAGCCAACGCCGCCGAGTCTGGGCTGGCCGTCGCTGAGCGCCCGTACTACCACGTTGGGTACTACCACGTTGGATACTACCACGTTGGGTACTACCACGCCGGACACGGCGCCTGCGTCATCGTTAACCCCTTCCCGTCAGGAGATGTACCGTGATTAATTCATCCGCCGCGACCAGCGCTGAAAATTTAGGCGCTAATTACGTCGCCCATGTCAGACAGCAATTCCCGACGGCGATTCTGGAAGAAGAACGGCAAACCGCCAATCAGTTGACCATCACCGTCAAACTGCACCAGTTGCCGGAGGTGGTGGAATATCTCTACTACCAGCACGGCGGCTGGCTGTCGGTGTTGTTCGGCAACGACGAGCGTACCCTCAACGGCCATTTCGCCGTCTACTATGTGCTGTCGATGGAACAGGGCGAGAAGTGCTGGGTGGTGGTGAAAGCGCTGGTCAACCCAACGGTGCCGGAGTTTCCGTCGGTGACGCCGCGCGTGCCTGCCGCCGTGTGGGGAGAGCGCGAGGTGCGCGACATGTACGGGCTGATCCCGGTCGGCCTGCCGGATGAGCGCCGGCTGGTGTTGCCGGACGACTGGCCGGACGAACTCTACCCGCTGCGCAAAGACGCGATGGATTACCGCCAGCGCCCTGCCCCCACCCGTGACGACGAGTCCTACACCTTCGTCAACGACGCCACCGGCGACACCCGGGTGGTGCCGATCGGTCCGCTGCACATCACCTCCGACGAACCGGGGCACTTCCGGCTGTTTGTCGACGGGGAACAGATTATCGATGCCGACTACCGCCTGTTCTACGTCCATCGCGGCATGGAAAAGCTGGCGGAAACCCGCATGGGCTACAACGAAGTGACGTTTCTGTCCGACCGGGTGTGCGGCATCTGCGGTTTCACCCACAGCGTGGCGTATACCTCGTCCATCGAGAACGCGCTGGGCGTAGTGGTGCCGGCGCGCGCCCATACCATCCGCAGCATCCTGCTGGAGGTAGAGCGCCTGCACAGTCACCTGTTGAATATCGGGCTGTCCAGCCACTTCGTCGGTTTCGACACCGGCTTCATGCAGTTCTTCCGGGTGCGCGAAAAATCGATGCAGATCGCCGAAATGCTCACCGGCGCGCGCAAAACCTACGGTCTTAACCTGATCGGCGGCATCCGCCGCGACATCCTGAAAGAAGATCGGCTGAAGACCATCCGGCTGATCCGTGAAATGCGCGCAGAGGTGACGCAGTTGACCGATATGCTGCTCAACACCGCCAACATGGCGCAACGCACTCAGGGCGTCGGCGTGCTGAATCGTCAGGTGGCGCGCGACTACAGCCCGGTGGGGCCGATGATTCGCGCCAGCGGTTTTCAGCGCGATGTGCGCGTCGACCACCCGTTCGCCGGCTATCTGGATCTGCCGATGGAGCTGCATCACCTCGACGGCGGCGACGTTTACTCCCGCGTACTGGTGCGGGTGCGTGAAGTGTTCACCTCTTTGGCGATGATCGAATTCGGGCTGGACAACATGCCGGACGGGCCGATCCTCAACGAGCACATCCATTATCAGCCGCACAAGTTCGCTCTGGGCTTTACCGAAGCGCCGCGCGGCGAAGACATCCACTGGAGCATGACCGGCGACAACCAGAAGCTGTTCCGCTGGCGCTGCCGCGCCGCCACCTACGCCAACTGGCCGGTGCTGCGCTTTATGCTGCGCGGCAACACGGTGTCGGACGCGCCGCTGATCATCGGCAGCCTCGACCCCTGCTACTCCTGTACCGACCGCGTCACGCTGGTGGATGTCCGCAAGAAGAAAGTCACCACCGTGCCGTACAAAGAGATCGAGCGCTACGGACTGGAACGCACCCGTTCGCCGCTGAAATGAGGGAGGCCCTATGATTAAATTGTTCAAAACCATCCTCAAGGCGGGCAACAGCACGGTGAAATACCCGTTCGCGCCGCTGGCGGTGCCCGCCGGATTTCGCGGCAAACCGGAGTACGACCCGGAACAGTGCATCGGCTGCGCCGCCTGTACCATGGCCTGCCCGGCCAATGCCCTGACGATGGCTAACGACCTGGACAACGGCACCCGCACCTGGCAGCTGTTCCTCGGCCGCTGCATCTTCTGCGGCCGCTGCGAAGAAGTGTGTCCGACCCGCGCCATCGTGCTGTCGCAGGAGTTCGAAATGGCGGTCGCCAGCAAGGCCGACCTGTACCAGCGCGCCACCTTCCAACTGCTGAACTGCCATGTCTGCCAGCGGCCGTTCGCGCCGCAGAAAGAGGTGGAATACGCGATGGCGCTGCTGGCGCACGCCGGGGTGCCGGAAAACGAGGTGGAGGCGCGTCGCCACCAGTTCGAAACCTGCCCGGACTGCAAACGCAAACAGAACATGAACCATCAGGGCAACGTGCGGCTGAGTCAGCACCTGCCCGCCCCGACCACTCACAAGGGGAATGCGCAATGAGTATGCTGCCCAACGGGGTCGATCACTACCACACCACCCCGATTACGCTCGACGAACAGGCCCAGCAGCTGAAAAAGACGCTGCTGAAAGATATCCAGCGCTCCGCCTACGTCTACCGCGTGGACTGCGGCGGCTGTAACGGCTGCGAGATCGAGATCTTCTCCGCCATTACGCCGCTGTTCGACGCCGAACGCTTCGGCATCAAGGTGGTGGCGTCGCCGCGCCACGCCGACATCCTGCTGTTTACCGGCGCGGTGACCCGCGCCATGCGAAGCCCGGCGCTGCGCGCTTATGAATCGGCGCCGGATCCGAAAATCTGTATCTCCTACGGCGCCTGCGGTTGCGGCGGCGGCATCTTCCACGACCTGTACTGCGTGTGGGGCGGCAGCGACAAAATCGTGCCGATCGACGTCTACATCCCCGGTTGTCCGCCGACCCCGGCGGCGACGATTTACGGTTTTGCGGTGGCGCTGGGGCTGCTGGAGCAGAAACTGCACGGCAGCGACCACCAGCAGGCCGAACATGAGAAAGCGGCGCTGATTCATCCGGCGGTGCCGCTGGATTTGCGGGTGCGGGTGGAGCGGGAAGCCCGTCTGATGGCGGGGTATCGCCAGGGGCGGGAAATCAGCGACCGTTTCCTCGACTTGCTGGAAAACCAGCCGCTGGAAGGCTTTGAGCATCGCGTCACCCGTTGGCTCAACCAATATGAAGACCCGCGGCTAAACGAGATCGTCGGTCATCTGCTACAGATTTATCACGCCATGCTGCGCGGGGAGATCCTGTCATGAGCAGCGTTCGTTTTTATGCCCTGAACCGCAAGTTTCTCGACAGCCGCGACAAGATACCGGAGCAGGCGCAGCAGGTGATGTATTACTCGCTGGCTATCGGCCATCACGTCGGCGTCATCGACTGCCTGAAACAGGTGTTGCATTGCCCGCTGACGGAGTACGAAGGCTGGGTCGGTCAGTTGAGTGATGAGGAAGCCCGCCGCAAGATGCTGGGTTTGCTGCGCTTTGGCGAAATCACCATTGACCACACCCACACCGCGCTGCTGGGCGCGGCCTTCACCGCACTGGCGGAGGGGGATCGCTACCCGGAATGGACCGCTACGCTGGTGGACTATCTGGCGGCGATGCAACGGGAACCGGCTATTTATCTGATGGTGAAACGCCTTGATGACTGAACACCCTTTACACACCGAAGCCCCTTTATATATCGAAAACATGGTGCTGACCGTCGGCAACACCCTGATGGGGGACGACGGCGCCGGCCCGCTGCTGGCGGAACGCATGAGTCAGCAACCGGTAGCGGGCTGGTCGGTGATTGACGGCGGCGCCATTCCGGAAAATGCCGCTCACACGCTGCGGGAACTGAAGCCTCGCCGCCTGCTGGTGGTGGACGCCACCGACATGGGGTTGGCGCCGGGCGCCATCCGCATCGTCGATCCGGATCGTATCGCCGAAGACATGCTGATGAATACCCACAGCCTGCCGCTGAACTACCTGATCGACAGCCTGAAGGAAGACATTCCCGAGGTCATTTTCGTCGGCATCCAGCCTGCGCTGGTGGCGTTCTATTTTCCCATCAGCCTAGAAGTAACCCAGGCGGTGGACACCCTGTATCAGCGATTATCCGGCTGGGAGGAGAACGGCGGGTTTGAGGTGCTGGCGTAAGGCGCACGTGCATTGACGTGATATTGGCCCTGATAGGGCTACGGGCGGAGCAGACGCCAGCTCCGCCCCTGGCAGGCCCACGGCTTACTTCTCTTCCAGTTGCAGCACGGTATGCGCCAGGCTGACCACCGTCGCAAGACTGACATGGGTATTTTTATTCAGCGACTTATACAGACTGGTGCGACTTTTCGCCCCCGCCTCTTTGGCTACTGTGCTGTTGCCATGTTTTTCTACCGCGATTTTCAACGCCGCTTGCAGAATTTCCGGCCGGTTCTCAATCACGGCATCATAGAAGGCGCGAGAGATGACATCAGCGAAGTTCTTTTCTCGCACCGCAAGCGTGTGGCTGACATACTCCCCTTTTTTCCGCAATTCCGACGCGGAAATCTTAATATCCGGCGACCATTCCAGCGAACCATCCGGCAGCAGCCCAAACTTGATAAATAGGCTGGCGTTCGAAAATACCGGGCTGGAGGCATATTGATAAAGATTGATGTCGCAAACCAAACCATCCTCATAGGTCAGGCGCAACGAAAAGTCGCCAATCACGTCAACTTCCACGATTTTATGCATAAATGCCTCACAGTTTTCCCGGATTTCTCCCCACTACCGCCCGCTCCCACATACTCAGCAGTTGTTCCCGATGGGCTCTGATATGCGCAAGCGCCATCTTGCGCTTGTTATTCGGCAGATATCCTTCGATCTCTGTTCCAGTACGAATACTGATGATCAGCTCATGGTTGCCGTAGCAGACATGCACATGCGGCAAGTGGTGCCGTTCATCATCGTAAAAGTACAAATGGAAAATTAGCCCTGCCAGTCTGTCAATCTCAGGCATTGGCACTCCTTGTCAATGAGCAGATTAACACCGTATCCCAAAGGATACAACCATTCGATTCCCGTCTTCTTGCCTGTAAAAGGCTTCATGTTGATTTCACTGAAAAATAAAAAGCCATTGCGCGCCGCTGAAACGTGCGGGTAAAGCGCCATCGCGCTGAAGACACAATAAAGGCCAGACTTTCTAACCTCGATAGGCAGTTTTCAGAGCTGGAACACGCTTCGCAACAGATTGGTTTTTCTCTGCCTGTTGCTGCGGCCTGCATCGCACCGGGCACACGTCGTCAAATCTGCCGAACCTCGTCGACTGACACTCGTCACCGGCCGGTCACAGGCTGTCTTTTCCCCAAAAACTCACTTTAAATCTCTGATAAATCAAATTGATAAACCATAAGCATTCATTCTGGCATAAACCCTGCTTTATATGTGGCGATGTGTCGGCGGCCGAGCCTTCGACATAACCCTTAGTCCATCAGAGCCGCGGAAGGAGACCCTGTCATGAACCGGTTCGTTTTAGCAGACCCCAGGAAATGTATTGGCTGCCGCACCTGCGAAGTCGCCTGCGTGCTGGCGCACAGCGACGGTAACCCGTCGTCGCTGTCGCCAGAGCATTTCACACCGCGCCTGAAAGTGGTGAAGGGGCTGAATGTCAGCACCACGATTCAATGCCGCCACTGTGAAGACGCCCCCTGCGCCAATGTTTGTCCTAACGGGGCGATCGTACATGCCGGCGATCATATCCAGGTGCAGCAGGAAAAATGCATTGGTTGCAAAACCTGCGTGGTGGCCTGCCCGTACGGCGCCATGACGGTGATCAGTAAACCGGTGGCGCGTATCAGCCATTATCAGACGCTGGGTAACTGCATCAAGGCGGAGGCGCACAAGTGCGACCTGTGCGAAGGACGCGCCAACGGCCCGGCCTGTGTCGAAGTCTGCCCGACCAAAGCCCTGCGCCTGATCAGTCGGGAAGACATTCAGGAGATGATTCAACGTAAACAGCGGCGCGCAGCACTTGATGAAGCCGCGGAAATGAAATTCTGAGCGTGCCGCCGGTACGATGAAGGAGAGCAATGTCATGCAGAAAGTGATTACCGTCTGCCCTTACTGTGGGTCAGGCTGCAAAATTAACCTGTTGGTGGAAAACGGTAAAGTGGTCGGCGCGGAAGGCGCCAACGGCCTGACCAACGAAGGCGAACTATGCCTGAAAGGCTATTACGGCTGGGATTTTCTCAACGACACCAAGCTGTTAACCCCGCGACTGAAGCAACCGATGATCCGCCGCCAGAAAGGCGCGCCGTTTGAGGTAGTGTCCTGGGACGAAGCCATCGACTTCGCCAGTTCCCGCCTGAAAGCCATCAAAGAAAAATACGGCCCGGACGCCATCATGCACACCGGTTCTTCCCGCGGGCCGGGCAACGAAACCAACTATGTGATGCAGAAATTCGCCCGCGCGGTCACCGGCACCAACAACATCGACTGCTGCGCCCGCGTTTGCCACGGCCCGTCAGTCTCCGGTCTGCAGGTGACGCTGGGCAACGGCGCGATGAGTAACTCGATCTGCGAAATCGAACACACCGACTGCATTCTGGTGTTCGGTTACAACGCCGCCGATTCTCACCCGATTGTGGCGCGCCGCATCATCAAGGCCAAAGAACGCGGCGCCAAAATCATCGTCTGCGACCCGCGCCATATCGAAACCGCGCGTATCGCCGACCTGTGGCTGCCGCTGAAAAACGGCTCCAACATGGCGCTGGTCAACGCCTTCGCCAACGTGCTGATCAATGAAGGGTTGTATAACGCGAATTTCGTGGCCCAGCATACCGAAGGGTTCGAGGAATACCGCAATCTGGTGGCGAAATACACGCCAGAATACGTAGCGGACATCACCGGTCTCGACCCGCAGTTGATTCGCGACGCCATTCGCCTGTACGCCGCCGCGCCGTCCGCCACCATTTTGTGGGGCATGGGCGTCACCCAGTGGACGCAGGGCGTGGATGTGGTGAAAGGCTTGTCCGGTCTGGCGTTGCTCACCGGCAACCTCGGCCGCCCGAACGTCGGCGTCGGCCCGGTGCGCGGTCAGAACAACGTACAGGGCGCCTGCGACATGGGCGCCCTGCCGAACCAGTTCCCCGGCTACCAGAAAGTCACCGACGCGGACCTGCGCGAAAAATTTGCCAAAGCCTGGGGCGTACCGTCGCTGTCCGACCGTATCGGCTACTCGCTGACCGATGTGCCGCACATGATCAAGGAAGGCAAGATCAAAGCCAATTACCTGATGGGCGAAGATCCGCTGCAAACCGAACCGGATTTGTCGGTGGTGCGCGAAACCTTCAACCAGTTGGAACTGCTGATCGTTCAGGACATCTTCATGACCAAGACCGCCGCCGTGGCGGACGTGATCTTCCCCGCGACGTCCTGGGGCGAACATGAAGGGGTGTATTCAGCCGCCGACCGTGGTTTCCAGCGTTTCTACAAGGCGGTGGAGCCGAAGGGCAACGTCAAGCCGGACTGGGAAATCATCAGCCTGATGGCAACCGCTCTGGGTTACCCGATGCATTACAACAACACTCAGGAAATCTGGGATGAGTTGCGCAATCTGTGCCCGCTCTACTACGGCGCCACCTACGAGAAAATGGCCGGTCTGGGCTATGTGCCGTGGCCGTGTCTGACCGAAGACAGCCCAGGCACGCCGTGGCTGTATGCCGGTAACCAGTTCGACCGCCCGAACGGTAAAGGCTTGCTGTTCGCGACAGAATGGCACCCGCCGATGGAGCAGACCGACGCCGACTACCCGCTGGTGCTTTCCACGGTGCGCGAAGTCGGTCACTACTCCTGCCGTTCCATGACCGGCAACTGTACCGCGCTGCAAACGCTGGCGGACGAACCGGGTTACGTACAGATGAACCCGGAAGACGCCGCACGCCTCGGCATTCGCGATCAGCAACTGACGTGGGTGGCGTCACGCCGCGGCAAAGTGATCAGCCGGGCGATGGTCAGCGAGCGCATCAATAAAGGCGCGGTTTACATGACCTATCAGTGGTGGATCGGCGCCTGTAACGAACTGACGCTGGACGAAGTGGACCCGATCGCTAAAACACCGGAATACAAACACTGCGCGGTGAAACTGGAACCGATCGCCGACCAGAACTGGGCGGAGAACTACGTCACACAGGAGTACAGCGCGCTGAAAGCCCGTCTGCGTAAAGAAGCGGAAGTCGCGGGTTGATCCTTCGCCATCCTCCCCGGTCGGGGAGGATGGTTTTTTCAGACCCTCTCACCACCTCATCGCCTTAATCAGGAAATCCCTTCGATTTCCCGGGCGGAAATCCCCATGCGTTGCATCCGCGACAACAATGTGGTGCGTTTAAGCCCAAGCCGGGCGGCGGCGCCTTTCGGACCGGCGACGATGCCGTTGGTTTCCCGCAATACCCGGATAATCCGCTCGCGTTCCGATTCCTCTTCGGCATCCAACTGCCCAGATGACGGCTCGGCCGCCACCGGCGGCGGCGGCGTAAAGTCGCGGTGCGCCGGTTTGGGCACCTCCAGCGGCGACAGATGATGCTGCAATTCATCTATCTGCAAATTAAGCGTGGTGCCGCGCGTCAGGATCACCGCCCGCTCCACCACGTTTTCCAGTTCCCGCACGTTGCCGGGCCACGGTAAACAGCTCAGCTGACGCAGCATGTCGGACGGAATGCTGTCGATAGTGCGGTTCATGCGACGGGCGATCTTGCGGGTGAAAAACTTCACCAGCAACGGAATATCTTCCGGCCGCTCGCGCAACGGCGGAATAACGATGGGAAACACGTTGAGTCGGTAATACAGGTCGCTGCGGTACTCGCGGTCCGCCACCATCTGTTTCAGGTCACGGTTGGTGGCGGCAATCAACCGCACATCCACCGGAATGACTTTGCTGCCGCCCAGCCGTTCTATCTCCCGCTCCTGCAACACCCGCAGTAGTTTAGGCTGCAATTCCAGCGGGATATCGCCCACCTCATCCAGAAACAGCGTGCTGTTATCCGCCAGTTCAAACCGCCCCTGACGCTGGCTGGTGGCGCCGGTAAACGCGCCCTTTTCATGGCCGAACAGGTCGCTTTCCAGCAGGCCGGACGGAATGGCGGCGCAGTTCATTTTCACCATATGCCGGGCTTTACGCTGGCTCAGGCTGTGGATAGCGCGGGCAATCAGCTCCTTGCCGGTGCCGGTTTCACCCAAAATCAGCACCGTGCTGTCGCTGGCCGCCACCATCTCCACCTGTTCCAGCACCTGCCGGATGGCGGCGCTGCGGCCGATGATTTCACCGAACTCGTCGCCGCTGCGCTGATGAATATGCTCGGTAAGCTGTTCCGTCAGGTAGAAATTCTCATGCACCAGCGAATCTTTCATGCGGGTGATCTGCTCATAGGCCAGCGCGTTATCCAGCGCAATGGCGATACGCGCGGCAATTTGCCGCAGCAGCCGGAGATCCGCTTCGCTGACCGCCAACGCTGAGCGGTGCGCCAGCTCCAGCACCCCCAACGTCCGGTTGCCAAACGCCAGCGGCAACAGGCAGACATGAGACAACGCATGGTCAAACCACTGACTGAGCGGGCGCGGCTCGCCGGCCTGGGGGCGCTCCGCCACCCGTACCAGCAGCGGTTGATGCTGCGCCATCACGCCGTCTGCCAGCGTTTGCGCCCGCTCCACCTCGCCTTGTACCGTTTTCGGCGCGCCGGCCTGCGGGTAGACGGTGGCGAGATACTTGAGCGCTTGCGCTTCGCCCTCGCCTTCTTTTAATACCAGCGCGATAAAATCAATGCCGAAGAAGCGGTGGATCTCGCGCGACACCTCCAGCGCCAGCGCCTGCAGCTCCAGTTTGGAAATCACGGTATTGGTGACATCCACCAGAATGCGCAGATGGTCGCGCTCATGGCGCAACCGCTCCTCTTCTTGCAGCACCTGCTCGCGTTCACTAATGTTTTCCACCACCAGCGCCACCACTCCAGCCAGCGCCTGGAAAAAGTCGAGTTCGTTATCGGTGAAACGGCTGCCGTCGGTCTTGAGGAATTCCACTCCGCCCAGCCCGCGGTGCGTGCCACACAGCGGCAACTGACAATAATCGCTCAGTCCGGCGTAGGCCGGCTGGTCGGTCAGGTGGGGAAAATCGCGCAGGAAGTGCGTGCGATCGCAGTGCAGCGGGGTCTGGGTGCTCCACACCACTCCGCCGGGACCGTTCGCCAGCAGAACCGCCTCTTCGCTGCACTGGGTACGCCCGGATTCGCGATCGTAGCGGTAGAAATTCATCTGGTTATGCAGCGGATCAAGCAGGATCAGATTGACCCGGCCAAAGCGCACCACTGAAAACGACACGCCATCCAGCGCCCGCAACAGGTCGGGAATGCTGCGCTGTTGCAACAATGACTGAGAAATTTTCAGCAAGGCATCCTGCCACAGAATAGACAGCCGGGACGGAGAGTCTGTCAGTCGTGTCGCCATAACCACCGTAATCCAATTTCCATAGATAGTGTGGGGAAATAGTGTAAGAGCTTCACTGACGAAATGACACGTCGCCTCACCAATAGCTTGATCTGAATCGTGCTAAACCGGAGCACGCCGGCAACAAGCGGTTACCGGATGAGCGATTATCGCCTGTCGCGCCAGATAATAATAAGAACCGTTTACTATTGTGGGTGTATTTTATACAGCGACCATTACCGATGCTTGCTGAGGTAATATTGTCTTGGTGTATATTATCGCGCTGAATTGGTTAAAACGCCGTCATATAAAAACCAAAATCCAACATTTCAGTTACATCCAGAAAGAAGAAAATAACATTTGTCCGCCCGTTCAATGCAATTAAAGCAGGTCATTAAAATTGCTGCTGTTTTTATTCAATTGCGATACGGTTTTTTCGTATTACGCCAGATTATATTTTCATGAATAGAAGGGTAATTACTGTTTATTAATCACTCATGTCATCAACCAATAATAAAATCGTGAATGGATAAAAATAGTTCAACGGCGATTATTGGATTTATTGCTGACTCAGATGATGATATAAGAAAAAGTTATGATTAACTCAAAAAGCGCCTGTCGCCTCACGACATAAAAAACACAACCAATTGATAAATATAAAATTATAGAATAAATACACCTATTATTTATCTGGTTTTTACCCATGATCAACAGGGAAATAACGCATTTTTGACCTCATTCAGTGATGCATTTCATTTTATCAGCAGAAAAAAAGGGCAAAAATCCGATTTCGTTGTAATATTTCGCGCGGCAGACACAACACCCCACAAACAAATCAGGGTATCGGCCTGCGTATGTCTCACGACATCTCTGACCGCTACGCTGCAATAACACTGTGTGTTGTCTGAATACATTCATCAACATGAGGTTAATATGCAAAGGCAGAAGTTATTAATACAGATATGCTTGGCGATCGTGCTCGGTATTCTGATTGGTTGGGCATGCCACAACTATCTGGACGGTGCCCGCGCCAAAGAGGTGGCGTCTTACTTCAATATGGTCACCGACATCTTCCTGCGCCTGATCAAGATGATCATCGCGCCGCTGGTGTTCGCCACTCTGGTCTCCGGTCTGGCCAGCATGGGCAACTCTTCTGCCGTGGGCCGCGTCGGCCTGAAAGCTATGACCTGGTTCGTTACCGCGTCTTTCCTGTCGCTGCTGATCGGCATGATGCTGGCGAACTTCTTCCAGCCGGGCGTCGGCATGAATCTGGTCGCGCCGGTCAACCATGTCACCACCGGTCTGAATACCGATGGTTTCACGCTGAAAAACTTCATCAGCCATATCTTCCCGAAAAGCATCGTCGAAGCGATGGCCAACAACGAAATCCTGCAGATTCTGGTGTTCTCGCTGTTCTTCGGTTCTGCGCTGGCTTACGTCAAACACCATAACAAACAGGCCAACTTCATTCTGTCCACCATCGAAGAGCTGGCCAAAGTGATGTTCCGCGTGACCGACTACGTGATGGCGCTGGCGCCGATCGCCGTGTTCGCCGCCATCGCGTCCGCCATCACTACTCAGGGTCTGGGCCTGATCTACGACTTCGGCAAGCTGATCGGCGAGTTCTATCTCGGTCTGGCGCTGCTGTGGGCGGTGCTGTTCCTGGTCGGTTACGCCTTCCTTGGCCGCTCCATCGCGGTGCTGGCCCGTCTGATTCGCGAACCCACCATGCTGGCGTTCGCCACCGCCAGCAGCGAGTCGGCCTACCCGAAAACCATGGATGCCCTGACGCGTTTCGGCGTACCGAAGAAGATCACCAGCTTTGTGCTGCCGCTGGGTTACTCCTTCAACCTGGACGGCTCCATGATGTACCAGTCGTTCGCTATCCTGTTCATCGCTCAGGCGTACAATATTGACCTGAGCCTGACCCAGCAGATCCTGATCCTACTGACGCTGATGATCACCAGTAAAGGCATGGCGGGCGTCGCGCGTGCCTCCGTGGTGGTGGTAGCCGCCACCCTGCCGATGTTCAACCTGCCGGAAGCCGGCATCCTGCTGATTCTGGGTATCGACCAGTTCCTGGATATGGGCCGCACCGCGACCAACGTTATCGGCAACAGTATCTCGACCGCCGTGGTGGCCAGTCTGGAAAAAGACATCACCGACGACGAGGAAGAGCCTGAGGCGGAAGTGGCGCTGCAACAGGCCAGACAAGACGCCTGACCGTTCCCGGAAACAGCTTAGTTCGTCAAACAGCGGCCCTGCGGCCGCTGTTTTTTATTGCGCCGAACGCGGCGCGGTCATCGCCCGCCAGAATGACTCCGACGCCACGTTAAGCCGCGCATCCAGCCGGTACAGATACACCTGCATCTTCATCACCGCCTGATCCAGTTTCAGCACCGTCAGCTCCTTGTGCGCCAGTTCATCGCGGATGGAATAATCCGGCAGCCAGGCGATGCCGTGGCCCTGCTTCGCCATACGTTTAAGCAAGTCGCTCATCGAGGAGACAAAACTCACGGTAAACCGCTCGGGCGCCAGCGTGGAAAGATAGCGGTTGACCTGACGCCCCATGTAGCTGGTGTCGGTGTAATTGAGCAGCGGCAGCCCGGCGGCACGGATGTCAAACAACGGTTTGCCGGCCGCATCGCAGGCGCAAACCGGGTACAGGGTGGAATCCATGATGCGGGTATGGCGAAACGGCTCCGACATCAGTTCCTCGTTGTAAAACGAAAAAATAAAATCGCTGCGCCCTTCTTTCAGATTGAGTACCGCATCATCCACATCGATGGATTCAACATAGAAAATCTTCTCCTGCCGATCCGGCACGGTTTTAAGCAGTTCCGGCATCACAAACACCGACAGCGAATGCGCCGCCGCAATCGTGATCTTGTTCTTGTAATGGCTACCGCCGTGCAGTTTGTGAATCTGGTATTCCAGATCGTCGAGGGTATTGCGGATATGGGCGTGAAAAATCTTGCCCGGTTCGGTCAGTTGCAACGGCTGGGCGCCGCGGTCGAAAATATCGAACCCCACCGCCTCTTCCAGCGCCCGGATTCGTCGGCTGAATGACGACTGGGAAATGTTGCGCGTCTCGGCTGCCAGCGTAAAACTGCGGTGCTCCTCCAGTGCGATAAAATCGTATAACCATTTGGTTTCAATGTTATTTAGCATCGACACTCACCTTTCAGAAAAACGCATTACGCGCATAACACCAGTACAGTTATGCAAAACATACATAGAGGATGGGAATTTCGCAATTCACATTTCCGGGCGCTGTGCGATGATTTTTCCACTCCAACATCACCATCAATGAGGCGGAAAACGTGAATCCTGTAGTCGGCATTCTTGGCGGTATGGGACCCGGTGCGACCGTGGATGCCATGCAAAAACTCATCCGGCATACTCCGGCCAGAAAGGATCAGGAACATATTCCGGTGATCGCGGTTTCTATCCCGGATATTCCCGATCGTACCCAATGTATTCTCAATCACAGCGCCTCACCGCTGAAGAAAATGGTGGAGTACATGAAAATTCTGGAGAGAGCCGGCGCGACCTGCATCATCATTCCCTGCAACACCGCGCATTACTGGTTCGAGGATTTGAAGCGGTATACCCAGTTGGAGATGATCAGCATTATTGACGCTACCTGTCAGCAGGTGGCTGAACAGCGCGTCCGTCACGTCGCCATCCTGGCCACCACCGCCACCGTGCGCGGCGAAATTTACCAGCACGCACTGGCCGATCAACAGGTGCGTTGCACATTACCGACCGACGAGCAGCAGGACGCGGTGATGAACAGTATCTACGCCTACAAGGCGGGCGATACCGCGCAAGCCCGGGCGCTGCTGCTGCCGGTGGTCGACTCGCTGCGGCAGCGGGGCGTGGAAAAAATCATTCTGGGTTGTACCGAGCTGCCGCTGATTCTGGAGCCGGAAGCCGTCGCCGAGCCAGACGCCTATCTGGATGCCACCGATGCGCTGATCAGAAAAACCATCGCCTGGTATTACCAGCAGGTAACGCATCCACCGGTCGCCGCGTAATTTTTCTCTGTCGGTCGCAGTCTACTGTCGCCAGCCTTTGTTATGATAACGTCAGGTGACAATACAGGGACTGATTAACAGAGAACCATGAAAGCGAAACCAGTAACGCTCAATGACGTGGCGGCTTACGCCGGGGTATCGTACCAGACAGTCTCCCGGGTGCTGAATCAAGCGCCTCATGTCTCAGACCGAACCCGGGGAAAAGTGGAGCAGGCAATGGCCGCGCTCCACTACATCCCCAACCGGGTGGCCCAGCAACTGGCGCGCCGCAGCGCCACCACCATCGGTCTGGCGACCATCGACCTGTCGCTGCACGCGCCCTCCCAAATTGCCGCCGCGATTAAAACCACCGCCAGCGAACTGGGATTCAACGTGGTGATATCCATGCTGCGCGCCGTCGATGGCAATGACGTTCAGCGCGCGGTCAATGAACTGCTGGCGCAACGGGTGGACGGCGTAATCGTCAACGTGCCGCTGGAACAGGAAGCGGCGGAGCAAATCCACCAGTTGTGCGCCGCCACGCCGGCGCTGTTTCTCGACACCTCCCCCGCCGCCGACCTGCCCAGCGTGATATTCGACCCGCATCAAGGCACCAAACTGGCTATCGATCATCTGGTGGAGCTGGGCCATCGCCGGATTGCCTTGCTTGCCGGCCCGCAAAGCTCGGTATCCGCCCGGCTGCGTTATGAAGGCTGGCAACAGGCGCTTGCGGCTCATCTGCTGACGCCCTGCGCTATGGCGGAAGGCGACTGGAGCGCCAGTTCCGGCTATCAGCAGGCGCATCTGCTGCTGGCGAATGCGGTTCGCCCGACCGCCATTGCCGTCGCCAACGATCAAATGGCGCTGGGCGTTTTGCGGGCCATCCACGAGTATGGTCTGCGGGTACCGGAACAGATCTCAGTGATCGGCTTTGACGACACCCGCGACAGCGCCTATTTCCAGCCGCCGTTGACCACCATCCGTCAGGACTTCCGGCAACTGGGCCGGGAAAGCGTCAACCGGCTGCTGGAATGCCTGCAACACCCGCACACCCCCGCCCCGCTACGGCTGAAAACCACGCTGATCCCCCGTCAGACCACCGCCGCCTGGCAACCCTCCATCCTGTCGCCGCAAGACGTAGCGCTACAGCTGATTACACTGGCGCGGCAGTTACAACGCTAATCCATTCCCCAACGCCGATTGGTTTTGTGATCGACGCCACTTTCCGGCGTCCTTGCGCTTTACTCACGCCCGGCAAGCCGCGATCCTGCCAGTAAAATTGTGAGCGGATAACAATTCTTGTTCATCCGCCAGTCGGGCGCTTTCAGCCACTCACTTTCAGCCAACAAAGGAAAGCCTGCTTTATGTCCACTGCTTCCGCTTACGTTCCTCTATCCGGCATCTCGCTGGCGGATATTCTGGCCAGACGCGACTGGGAAAACCCGGCTTGTCCTCACGCTCGCCGGCTGGACGCCCATCCGCCGTTTTCCAGCTGGCGCAGTCTCGACGCTGCGCGTGACGACCAGCCTTCCGAGCGGCGTCAGTGGCTGAATGGCGCATGGACCTTCAGCTATTTCCCGCGCCCGGAAGCGGTGCCGGAACAGTGGCTGACGCAGGATCTGACCGACGCTGACGCTATCGCCGTGCCATCCAACTGGCAGTTGGCGGGCTACGACGCGCCGATTTACACCAACATCAAATACCCGATACCGGTCAATCCGCCGTTCGTACCGCAAGACAACCCCACCGGTTGTTACTCGCTCACATTCTCAGTTAACGCCGACTGGCTGGCGCAGGGCCAGACCCGCATCGTGTTCGACGGCGTGAATTCCGCCTTTCACCTGTGGTGCAACGGCAACTGGGTCGGCTATTCCCAGGACAGCCGGCTACCGGCGGAGTTCGACCTGACGCCCTGCCTGCAGCCGGGAGAAAACCGGCTGGCGGTGATGGTGCTGCGCTGGTCTGACGGCACCTATCTGGAAGATCAGGACATGTGGCGCATGAGCGGCATTTACCGCGACGTCTACCTGCTGCATAAACCGGCGGTGCATCTGCGCGATGTGCAGATCACCACCCCGCTGCGCCACAGCTACACGCAGGGCGCGCTGTGCGTTACCGCGCAGGCTAATCTGCCGGAAGAACAGGCGCAGGCGTGGCAACTGCATGTGCAGCTGTGGCGCGGCGGGCAACTGGTGGGTGAAAGCCGCGCGCCGTTCGGCACGCCGGCGATCGATGAACGCGGCGCCTACCATGACCGCGTAAGTCTGCAACTGGAGGTGGAGCGGCCCGCACTGTGGAGCGCGGAAGAACCCAATCTGTATCGGGCGGTGGTGGCGCTGGAGCACGCCGACGGCACGCTGGCGGAAGCGGAAGCTTATGACGTCGGCTTTCGCGAGGTCGCCATCCGTAACGGCCTGCTGCTGCTCAATGGTCAGCCGCTGCTGATTCGCGGCGTCAACCGCCATGAACACCATCCGCAACGCGGTCAGGCCATTGATGAAGCGACCATGCGGCAGGACATTCTGTTAATGAAGCAGCACAACTTCAACGCGGTGCGCTGCTCCCACTATCCCAATCATCCGTTGTGGTATCGGCTATGCGACCGCTATGGCCTGTACGTGGTGGACGAGGCCAACATCGAGACTCACGGCATGCAGCCAATGAGCCGCCTGTCCGACGACCCGCGCTGGCTGCCGGCTTACGCCGAGCGCGTCACCCGCATGGTACAGCGCGATCGCAATCATCCCTGTGTCATCATCTGGTCGCTGGGCAACGAGTCTGGCTACGGCCCTACCCACAGCGCACTCTACCAATGGGTGAAACAGCAAGACCCGAGTCGGCCGGTGCAATACGAAGGCGGCGGCGCCAACACGCCCGCCACCGATATTCTGTGCCCGATGTACGCCCGGGTGGATCAGGACCAGCCGTTCCCGGCGGTGCCGAAGTGGTCGATCAAAAAATGGATCGGTCTACCGGGAGAAAACCGGCCGCTGATTCTGTGTGAATACGCGCACGCCATGGGCAACAGCTTTGGCGGATTCGACCGTTACTGGCAGGCATTCCGTCAGTATCCGCGGCTGCAAGGCGGCTTCGTCTGGGACTGGGTGGATCAGGCGCTGGTGCGTGAGCAGGATGGTAAACCGCATTGGGCTTACGGCGGCGATTTCGGCGATAAACCCAACGACCGTCAGTTCTGCCTCAACGGTCTGGTGTTCCCCGACCGCACGCCGCATCCGGCGCTGTACGAAGCCCAACGCGCCCAGCAGTTTTTCCAGTTCACCCGCCATGAGGACAACCCGCTGACACTGACCGTCACCAGCGAATACCTGTTCCGTCATAGCGATAACGAGGAGCTGCGCTGGCGCATCATGCAGGATGACGTCCAACTGGCGTCAGGCGTGGCGCCGCTCACTATCGCACCGCAGGGCTGCCAGACCTTCACTCTGCTCGAACAGTTGCCTGCGCCGCAACACCACGCCGATATGTGGCTGACGGTGGAGGTGGTTCAGCCGAACGCGACTGACTGGTCGCCCGCCGGGCACCGCTGCGCCTGGGATCAATGGCCGCTGCCGATGCCGCTGGCGTACCCGGCGTCACGCCAGGCCGACGGCGCATGTCCAACCCTGACTCGGGATGATGACTGCTTCGATATCAGCCACGGCCAGCAACGCTGGAGCTTCGACAAACGTAGCGGTCTGCTGACACAGTGGTGGCGCGACGGGCAGCCGCAGTTGCTCAGCCCGTTGCAGGACAATCTGGCGCGCGCGCCGCTGGATAACGACATCGGCATCAGCGAAGTGGACCGCATCGACCCGAACGCCTGGGTGGAACGCTGGAAGCTGGCCGGGCTGTATCAGTACCAGACCGACTGCCGACAGATCCGCGCCGATACGCTCAGCGACAGCGTGCTGATCACCACCGAACACGTCGGCCATTACCAGCAACAGGTGTTGTTCATCAGTCGCAAACAGTGGCGTATTGACGCACAAGGCGTGTTGACGGTGAATGTCGACGTGGACGTTGCCCGTCACCTGCCGCCGCTGGCGCGCATCGGCCTCTGTGGTCAACTGGCGGCGGTCAACCCACAGGTAAGCTGGCTGGGGCTGGGTCCGCACGAAAATTATCCCGACCGCCGCCTCGCCGCGCTGCACGGCCGCTGGCAGCAACCGCTGGAAGCGATGCACACGCCGTACATTTTCCCATCGGAAAACGGCCTGCGCTGCCACACCCGGGAACTGCGCTACGGCAACTGGCTTATTGAAGGCGACTTCCACTTCGGTATCGGCCGCTACAGCCTGCGACAGTTGATGGATTGCACCCATCAGCATCTGTTGCAGCCGGAGCCGGGCACCTGGCTCAATCTGGACGGATTTCACATGGGCATCGGCGGCGACGACTCCTGGAGCCCAAGCGTCGCGCCGGATTTCCTGCTGACCGCGCCCCGCTACCGTTACCAGTTGCAACTGCGGCTGCAATAATCCCGCCGGGCCGGCAGCATCACGCTACTGTCGGCCCGCTGTTTTAGCACGGCGACACAACGTAAAACGCCGTTCAATCAAAACGATCGTGTGAAAAAGTCGGCATATTGCGCACTCCCTCGCCAAACGCGTCAAAAATGTGGTTTACACCTTTGACATGCACGGCAGACCCCGTTATTATGCGCCCCGTTCAAGCGATTCCTCTGTAGTTCAGTCGGTAGAACGGCGGACTGTTAATCCGTATGTCACTGGTTCGAGTCCAGTCAGAGGAGCCAAATTCTTGTTTTCATGCATCCTTGCGAATCCCTATTTGTATATTGATTCAATAGGTTAGCGTGAAAAATCTTCCCGATGCATTTTCAGTTTTCCCTCTGCATCGGGAGAATTTGGTGGTCAGATTTGGGGTCAGGTTAGTTCGATGACGGAGTGACCCCCACATGTCTCTTAACGACTCAAAAATCCGCAACTTAAAACCATCCGCAAAACCCTTCAAAATTTCCGATTCTCTCGGTCTGTACCTTTTGGTCAATCCAGGCGGTTCACGCCTCTGGTATCTCAAATATCGCATCAACGGGAAAGAATCGCGCCTGGGTTTAGGTGCCTACCCTGATGTATCGCTGGCCGATGCGCGTCAACAGCGTGACGGCATCCGTAAGCTGCTGGCGCAGAATATCAACCCCGCGCACCAGCGGGCGGCTGAAAAAGCGCCCCGTTCACCAGAAAAATCATTCAAGGCTGTGGCGCTGGACTGGCACAAGAGCAACCGGACATGGTCAGAGAACCACGCCGCCCGTCTGCTTGCCAGCATGAACAACCATATCTTTCCGGTTATCGGGCACCTGCCCGTTACGGAGCTGAAAGCCCGTCACTTCATCGACCTGCTGAGAGGGATTGAGAAAAAAGGTTTACTGGAAGTAGCAGCCCGTACCCGGCAGCACCTGTGCAACATCATGCGCTATGCCGTGCATCAGGAACTGATAGAACACAATCCGGCGGCCAATCTGGACGGTATTATCGCCCCGCCAGTTAAACGTCACTACCCTGCCCTGCCGCTGGAGCAACTACCGGAACTGTTGACGCGCATTGAGGACTACCGGCAAGGACGGGAATTAACCCGGCTGGCCGTATCA
This sequence comes from Dickeya sp. Secpp 1600, assembly GCF_003049805.1. NCBI lineage: Bacteria > Pseudomonadati > Pseudomonadota > Gammaproteobacteria > Enterobacterales > Pectobacteriaceae > Dickeya > Dickeya sp. Secpp 1600. The sequence continues at coordinate 1,717,232 of NZ_CP023484.1, read as the reverse complement.
CTCACCCTGCATCTGTTTATCCGCTCCAGCGAATTGCGCTTCGCTCGCTGGTCGGAAATTGATTTCAGAAACCACATCTGGACTATTCCCGCTACCCGCAAAGCCATCCCCGGCGTACGTTATTCAGGGCGTGGCGCGAAGATGCGTACCCCGCATATCGTTCCCCTCTCCCGGCAGGCCATCGCTATTCTGAGACAGATACAGGAAATCTCCGGACATCAGGTGCTGATATTTCCCGGCGCTCACAATCCGTATAAACCGATGTGCGAAAACACGGTCAACAAGGCGTTGCGCCTGATGGGCTATGACACAAAAAATGATATCTGCGGTCACGGATTCCGGGCAATGGCCTGTAGCGCGCTGATGGAATCCAGCCTGTGGTCACAGGATGCGGTTGAGCGCCAGATGAGCCATCAAGAACGCAATAGCGTGCGAGCGGCGTACATCCACAAAGCAGAATATCTCGATGCCCGTAAAGCGATGATGCAATGGTGGTCGGATTATCTGGATATGAACCGGGAAGGATACGTTGCGCCTTATGTTTATGCGCGAGAATGCAGGGAGCGCGCAGTAAACTTTATCATCAGTTAGCAAAAAGTATTCGCTGTGACCCCCTGCACCGCAGGGGGCACACTGCATTAACCACCTCAATAGCAGTAAAAACGCAATGAGCCACGGATTCATTGCCGGAGTCAACAGTGTGCGCCCCGCCGTGACTGGCGGGGCGAGGTGTCTGGCTGTCAGGCCGACGGTTTGCTGCGCGACCAGATCAAGTGGTGCTTGCCATTCTCTTCTTCGATAAGGCGAGCATAGAGGGTTGCAGGGAAGGAAGGGTCGTCGAGCGTCACCGACAGATAAGGCCGTTCGGCCTGGCTGATTTTCCGCCAGGCTGCGCCGATGTCATAACCACCGAGGGTCTGAATGCGGAAGTCAGGGGCGTGCTCGCTGCTTTTGTCGCAGGGGATGAACCTGGCCTTGACATTCAAAGTCAGGGTGCGGACGGTGCCAGTGAAGCCGTTGTTTTGTGCGGTGAAGGTGCCGATGTTAGCCATGATGTTACTCCTTTCGGATTTTCAAGGTCGCGCCTGTCGCGTCCTTTGTGGTGATCCGAATGGCAGGAGCCGGGCTGGCCGCATCGCTTGCGACCGTAACACCGTGCAGGACCGGAAGAGGCAAAGAATTTGCTGCGCGAGGAAGGCGCTTGCGCCGGGGAAATTGTTTGCCTCTTCCGGTTGCGGCCATAAAGCCCGGCTCCTGCAAGGATTCACAACGTGCTCAAGGACGCATAGGCTGACCAAGCCGAAAGGCGCACTGGCTGACCCGGCTTCCCCGCACAACAGCTTTACCGGCTCCTCTCCTGATTCGGTCAAGGCCATCATCCCCGCGACAGGCGACATGCCCTGCAGCCAGTCCCTCGGTGCAAACAGCCTATGGCGTCAACCCGGTCATCAGGCCGGACGGCATATTGGTGACGCATCCTTCATGACTGCAACACCATCATCGCCAGTGTCAAAAACGGCAAGCATCCATGCAACCTGACGCAGCAAGCTATGGCAAACGAAAACGCCCCGCCAATTACGATGGATAACCTTTTAAGACTGAAAAGATGCCAATTACCCTTTCTATACACTCAAAAATACCGGAACTAACACGTAATAACCAATAATGACAGCAGTACATCTATTTTTATGACAAACTGCATCACTTTAAGTAAAAATTTCATTCTATAAATTCAATCTGGCAGAACAGTTCTGGGCTGTCCATGCCAGTGAAACAATGTGATGACATCCATTCATAAAACTAAAGAATACATATCTCAGATGCTGTGGTGGTGCTACCACTGCAGGCGGTAGCCCACTTGTGATACAAGGTTATCTCATTCCTTGTGGATTTTTATTTTCTTTCTTAAAAGATAAAAAAATAAAAATGACATACTCTGGTCATTCTAACTAAACCTCTTCCACGCCATGAATATTTATATATAAAAGTTTAACGTTATACACGGTGATTTTATTAACCCCCAGTTATTCCCTACGCACAGGAAAGGTTGTCATGCTGAAGGAGATTACATCATGCAAAAACAGACCTTCCTTTTAAACACAAAGAGCAGTATGCCTGAATGGATGACGATACAGGAGGCTATCAGAATAACGAAGAAAACAACAAAAATAGAACTGACGGACAGTGATATTTATCGCCATGCTTTATATGGCAATATCAGCCTTTCCATCTACTTCCAGTCACCGATTGTTTTACGAAAAATACGAACATTGGATAATAAATTGAAGCTACGCCCGGTCGGGCACTCATTCATCGACCGACTCTGTTTGCTCGATCGAAACAGTTTCCTTGGCAAACGAAATCTTATTCTCAGTACCGAGGGACGATACATTACTCCCACCCAGCCAATTATCGACACACTATTAGCGGGACATGAGTACGTTATGGTACAACGCTTGCTTGCCCGCTCCCTGCACATTCCATTACCACACATCGGTGAGAATGAGATCAATTACGGTATATCGGTAACTCTTTCAGGAGAGATATTTCAGGTATTCGAAAAGATCACATGGCAGGAAAGAATAAACCAGAAAATCATGCGACTTCCTGAGAAAATGTGGGCTGATATTTATCAAGAGATTCAACAACAAGGCATGAATCCAAACCTCCGAAAGGATTACTTTCCGGTTCACGACCTACCGCAAGATGCCTGCTTTGTCATCCGGCATACTGAACTGGAAAAGCTAATCAACATGCCGACCAAAAACCAAACATCCTCGTCATCTTCCACACGGATATCCACGCCGTTATCACGATTATTCTGGCTCGCCTGTAAACATCATGAGGCCATTAGCCCATTAATCAGGCAGCCCTATAAAATGTTGTCCATTTTTGAGCAATGGGCATCAACAGATGGTATCACCGACCATCTGAGTGGTGACACACTAAAAACTGCACTGGAGAGAGGATCCCCAACATCCATTTCGGGATCTGGTTAATAGAGTACGTCCTCATTCAATCCAGGCTGTGTCTCTTAATCACCTGCCTGGTGGAAAATCATACAGCGATGGCAAGTGACGGCAGTGGAAATGTACGAAATTGATTCATAAACGAATGAATTTAATACATTTCTTCACCATCACCAGTGATGTCTAAATTAAGGGACACAGCCTGATATATGATCGTTGAACTAAACAGCATAAAAAGCAGCCGGAAGGATCGTTGGGATCGCTTCCGGCCTTGTCAATATCAAGCAGGGAATTTCCCATTTTTATATGACTGCCAAAGATAGTTTATAGGCCAGCCATTAGTATTTCCCTTCAATATGTCTTTCGCTATTATTTCAATATCATCTGATATTCTTGATGCAATTTCAGGCTCTTTGACAATCTTAAATGAAAGTTTAAAAGATTTTTCACGAAGGATATCGATGAAATCTAAATCATCCTTACTAAAAACCTCTTTTTCCAATCTATTGAAATTATTCATCCACTCCGAATCAAATGTTTTTGAATCGCGAGAATCCAATGCATTGTCTACATCCAGATTTTTTAAGAAATCAAAAAATGATGGCGAAGATAACACATTTTCCATGTCTATAAGATTACTATTAATCATTACATCAACCCTTGTTTGGTAAGCCAGTTTTCAATTAGGTCTACGGCTTGGCTCGGTGTTACATTTGAACCCAATATATGTGTACCATTTGGAGAGCGAACATCCACTTTGATATCGTCCAAACTCGAATACGCTTTCTTATAAGCATCAAACAACTCTTTGTCAGAACCAGCAAAATCACCTTGCCTTGGGCCTACATATTTTCTTTCTGCATCATGCATTCGCCAATGGTCATGTTCTGGCTCTTTACCCCTAGGAAATAAAGTCGGGCGGGTTTTATCGGAGCGTGCAACCTCAAAAGGCCTTCCCTGTGATTTTCTTACGGATGGAACGTGATGACCTGATTCACTAACACCCATACATTTCTTACCGTTTAGACCTAAAGGGTCAATACCGCTTATAGGGTTGTATACATACCCGTAATTACTCTCCCCCCCCAGCACCCCTATAGGGTCTGGCGAGACATAACACCCACCGGCCGGGTCGTAGTACCGAAAGCGGTTATAGCACAGCCCGCTTTCGCTGTCACGGAGCTGCCCGGCGAAGGCCAGGCCGGGGTCCGGACTTTCCGATTTTTCTGCCTGACGCTGGCCCCACAGCGTAGCTTTCGGCGCCTGCCAGCGCAGGGTGCCGTCCGGTGTGAATAGCGCCTGCGGCACGCCGTTCTGGCTGCTGGTCACAAAATCCGTTTCCCAGTCGCCGCCGGTGTGCTGGCGCTGCTGTACCACCAGCTCCCAGCCGTTGTAGACCCAGTGACGACGGGCCACCAGTTGGCCGTGGCGGTAGTGGCGGATTTCCGCTATCTGGTCGCCGTCCCACTGGTAGCGAATTTCTTCGGCTTTCTGGTCACAGCGTTTGCCCACCCGGCGGCCGAACGGGTCGTAGCGGTACAGCCAGCGTTCCCCTGTCGGCGTGTCCACCACCCGCATCTGGTTGCGGCTGTCCCAGCGGTACTGCCACACCTGCGGGCGGTAGCCCGGCTGCAACACCTGTTTTTTCACCAGTCGACCCGCCTTGTCGTACTGGTAGTGGGTGTCATCGCGCTGAATCAGCCGCCCGGCCTGCCATTCGGTAAGCCGTCCCGCCTCCTGCGGCAGGCCGCTGCGGGTGTACTGGTAGCGGGCGGTGGTGTCCACGATTTTGCCCGCGCCACCGCGCAGGACTTCCTGCACCCGGCCGGTGGCATCCAGCCGGTAGCCTTCAGCCTCGCGGTTGTGGCGCACCCCGGTCAGGTTACCGGCACCGTCGTAGCGGTATTCCCGCGTCTGTGCTGGTTGCAGGTGACCGTCGTGCTGGGCGCCGCTTTGCTCCCGCGTCAGCCAGCCCATCACGTCGTATTCGCGCCGCTGCACAAACCCGCTGCCGCCGCTACGGAGCGATTCCCGGCCCGCTGCGTCATGGGTCAGCGTCAGCTCGGCGCCGTCCGGCAACTGCACCTGCCGCAGTTCGCCGGTACGGGTGTAATGGAACAGGCTGGTGAGTGGGGCAAGAGCGTGTGCGGTATCGTCCGCATCGCCGTCCCACGCCAGGGTGCGGGTGACGGTGCGGGCCGCATCATCGTACTGGCGGGTGAGCAGCGTGCCGTTGTGCCATTCGCGCACCACCCGGTCGCGCAGGTCGTAGTCCAGCTGCACATGGGCGGTGGCTGACGAGACTTCGGTCAGGCGGCCCACCGCGTCATAGCGGTAGTGCAGGCTGTCATCCGGCGCGGTTTCACGCAACAGCAGGCCGCGGGCGTCGTAGAGGAAGTGACGGGTGTCGCCTTCGCCGTTGCGCACGCTGATGCACAGGCCGTCCTCGTCGTAGCCGTAATGGGTCTCGGTGCCGGTCATGTCACGCTCGCGGATGACCCGCCCGTCGGCATCCAGCCACCACTGCCAGCGGCTGCCGTCCGGGGCAATAACCGTTGTCAGTTGCTGGCTCTCTTTATCGTACGCGTAGTGCCAGGTGCGGCCTTCGGCGTCGGTACGTGCGGTCAGCAGGTCGAACGGGCCAAAGGTCTGACGCCACAGCGCGCCGTTGCCGTCCACATAACTCAGCAGGTTGTTGTGGCGGTCGTACTGGCGCTGCTCTTCCCTGTCGTCCGGGCGTATCAGCTGCTCCGGCAGCGTCCAGCTGGCCCGGCGGTAGCCGAGCCGGAAACGGGCACCGTCCGCCCGTTGCCACTGCACCACCCGGTCCTGCCCGTCGTAGCGTAACTGCCGGGTGCGGCTCTCGGCGTCGGTGGCGCTCAGCAGCCGCTGACGGTGGTCGTACTGTAACCGGGCCTGTACGTCACCGGCGGCGTCGCTGACCTGGGTCAGCAGGCCGTAGCGGTTCCAGGTGAATCGTACCTCGCTGGCATCCGGCCCGGTGAGCCGCTCCGGGTTACCCTCGGCGTCATACACCCAGCTCCACTCGCGTCCCAGCGGGTCGGTGACGCCGCACAGCCGCAGCGCGTCGTCATAGTCGTACTGCCACTGGTGGCCGCTGGCGTCGGTAAAGGTGCTGACCCGCCCGGTATCGTCCAGATAGCCGAATTCGACCACCCGCCCGGCGGGCGAGATTTCCCGCAGCAGGTTGCCAACCTCGTCGTAGTCGTAGCGGGTGACGTGACCGAGCGGGGATGTTTCCCAGCTCATCAGGTGCAGCTCGTTAAAGCCGAATTCGCTGCGCTGGCCGAGGCCATCGGTCATCACCACCCGGTCGGGGTGGTAGTCGAAGCGGGCGGTCAGAAAACCGTCGGCGCAGGTGGTGTAGACGCAGCGCCCCTGTGCGTCGTATTCGTAGCGCGCCCAGGTCTGGTCGTGGTCGTGCCAGCGGGTCAGCCGATGGACGGTGTCGTACTCGTAGTACAGGTGATAGGCCTGGGTGGCGTTGGCCTCAATCAGCCGGCCCTGTTCGTCCTGACGGTATTCGGCCAGCAACGTTTTCTGGCTGCCGTCGGTGCGCTGAATCTGGTGCAGGAATTCACCCTGCCATACCAGCAGCAGGGTAACGCCGTCGCTGTGGCGCAACTGGCGCAGGTAGCCTTTCGGGTCGCGCACCAGCTCGATGCGGTTGTCGTGGGTATCGCGCAGGGCGGACAGCAGCCGGCGCTCGCCCTGTACCACGCTAAAATCGCGCCAGGTCTGCTGGTCGCGGTGCCACAGGCTGAAACCGTCGCCCCGGCGGTGCAGGGTAAACTCCGGGTAGTGCGGGCAGTACACCGCCTGCACGTCCTGATGGAAGGTGAAATCGATGTCGTAACCCTGCGCCAGCGTGATGACCACGTGGGTGTTGAGGCCGTCGCGCGTTACCGTCGCCACCTCGCTCCCGCTGTCATGCCAGCCGCGGCCCAGCAGCCCGACATGCACGGAGGCAGAGCGGTAGGTGCGTTCGAACACCAGCGGCAGCGTCTGACCCAGTTCGATATCGGTACGGGATTCAATCACCTCGCCGCTGGCGATGTAGACCGGGTCTTTGAGGAAGCCGCGCACCGCTTCCGTGACACGCGACAGCCCCTTGTTGCTGCGAAACCCCTCACTGGCACATTTAACGGCGCTTTTCAGTCCTTCCAGCGTTTTCAGCGCCCCGACACGCATCCCCCGCAGCACCGCCATCGGCCCGCGGGTGAACAACTTGCCCAGCCCTCTGAACATGCCGCGGCTGGGCGGCACCAGAAACTCCACCGCAATCAGCAGCGCTCGTTGCAGGGCGGTAAACTCTTCGGCTATCTCCAGATAGGTGCCCTGACCCGAGCCGAAGAATACCGTCGAGGCGCCTTCCTTGAGGGTGGCGCCGCACACCGTCTTGTCGTCAATGCGGGCGGCCGGCGCGTCGTTCACAAATACCGACTCGCTGCCCTGGGCTATCAACTGCGGACCACTGTGCCGGGTGCAGGCGACGGCATCCTGGGTGGCGCGGGCCACCGGCTGCTTTTCGACAAATACGTTGCCCGAGCCGGACGCCACCGGCCCGAACGACGGCGAGCCGCTGTCCACCATCGCCGAGACCTTGCTGGACACCGAGTCTATCAGCCCGCCCAGCAAACTGACCGCACCAAACCCGGCGGCCAGTTTCACCACCCCCACCACCAGCGCCGCGCCCATACCGCCGGTGCCGATGACGGCGACCGCCACCGCCGCCGCCGCTGCCGCTGCCACGGCAAACACGGCCGCCGCCACCAGCGCCCCGGCAATCGCCCCGAAGATGGCGCCTTTAAAACTCTTGTGCTTGATGGTCTTGCCCGGCGAGGTCGGCGGCTTGCCCTGACAGGGCTGTGGCCGGTCGGCGGGCGGGTTGGGTCGATTACCGGCGTGCATGGCCCCCACCCGGGCCACCCGGCTCAGAATATCGTTCAGCATCGTGACTCCCTTCAGGACGCGGCGGTAAACGTCTCAATCACCGCCAGCAGGGCGGTTTTCTGTTCATCCTTCAGTTCGCCGGCGGCGGTAAGGGTAAAGGTCAGCAACAGCTCGCCGCGTACCTGCATCACCACCACCTGATGCATGGGGCCTTCCGGCGAGCGCCAGCTGTACTCCAGCCCGCGTGCAGGTTGACCATCCAGCGTCAGTTCCCAGGCGGCACGCTCCTGATAGCCCTTCAGGTGGGCGGAAAACTGTGACAGCGTCTGTTCATAGACGGTGTCCGGCGACAGGCCGAACTCAATCGGCGTGCGGTTGACCACCAGATTGGCGGTATCGCCCGGCAGCACAAACACGTGCAACGACTCGTCGCGCCAGCCCGTCGGAATAGCCAGGGTGCCTTCGTTCATCTGATACATACGTTGCGTTTCCCTTAGTTCAAATCGATACGGGTGCCGTTCAGCACCAGTCCTTTACCGGTAATGGCAATGTTGCCGTCCTTATCAATGGCGATGTAGCCGCCGGCGGTGGCAATCAGGATGTCGCCGCTCTGGGACTGGATGGCGATATTGTTTTTCACCTGCAGCGACTCGTTGTCGTTGACGGTGGTGTTGCGGTTTTGGGTGACGGCGACGGTCTGCTCGCCCTGAATCTCGGTGACCTGATTTTCCTTCACCGACACCGTCTGGTTGTGCTGCACCACCACCGTCTGGTCGCCGCCCACGTTCTCGGTATGATTGGCATTCACCGCCGTGCTGCGGTTGTTCAGCACCACGGTGTTCATGTCCTTCTGGGCGTGGATAAACACCTCTTCCTGCCCGGCCTGGTCTTCAAAGCGCAGCTCGTTGAACCCGGCTCCTTTATGGGTACTGGTGCGCAGCGAGGTGCGGGTCTTGTTCGCCGGCAGCGGATACGGCGACGGGTTGGTGGCGTGAAAGGTGCGCCCGGTGACGATGGGCTGGTCCGGGTCGCCTTCCAGAAAGCTCACCACCACTTCATGACCGATGCGCGGAATGGCAATCAGCCCGTACTGGCCGCCGGCCCAGCCCTGGCTCACCCGCACCCAGCACGAACTCTGGTCGTCGCTGGCGCCGTAGCGGTCCCACGGGAACTGCAGCTTTATCCGGCCAAATTCGTCGCAGTAAATCTCTTCGCCCGCCGGGCCGACCACGGTGGCAATCTGCGGGCCGTCCACCATCGGCTTGTACGGCAACGCCGCCCGCCAGGTGGTGGTGGCTTTTACCACCTCGAAACTGTTGCTGAGCGTGGTCGGCTCGCCACCACTTTCTTCCTCCAGCGCCTGCGGCTGCTGGCCGCTGTGGGTCACCGCCACCACCTGCCAGGCGAGATTGAACGCCGGATTCGGGTGTTCGGTGAGGGTAAAGGTGCTGCCCGGCATCAGTTCGGCGGCGTTGGATTCGCCGCTGCCGGTCATGGCGCCGGCGCGCAGCGCGTCCAGCCGGTAGCCGGTAAACGCCTTGCCGCTCGGGTCCTGTTTGAAGCGGCCGGGGTAGTCGAAGTGCTGGTAGGATTCACGCTGATGGCCCAGCTCGCTGCTCATCCTGTTGTGCAGCAGCCCGTAGGCCGGGGTTTTGAAGCTGTAGTCCTTCAGCGCCACCTCGGCGGTGCTCACCGCTTCGGCATAACGGAAACGCCGCACATACGCCCCTTCGCTCAGCCCCTGCGTCGCCAGGTTGAAGAACAGCTCGGGGCCTTTGGACAGCGCGCCGGCGTCGTCGGCGAACACCACCCGGTGCTTGCCGGCGTCGAACTCGTGGAAGTAGAACAGCCCTTCTTCCGCCGCCAGTCGGTTGATGAACGCCAGATCGCTTTCGCGGTATTGCACGCAGTACTCGCGCACCGCGTGCTCATGACGCAGGGCGAAGGCGTAATCGGTAATCCCGGCTTCTTCCAGCAGGGTACTGATAATCGCGTCCGGCTTCTGGGTCTGGAAGATACGGGCGTTGGTGCGCAGACCGAGCCGCCACAGCGCCGGGCGCACGTCCGCCTGATAACGGGTGCGACGAAAGCCGGTGTCGCCCTGGGCAAAGCGGCTGACGATACCGCTGACCCGGCGCTGCAGTTCGCCGTCGTACCACACCATCAATTCGCACGGCTGGTCCAGCACCGCGCCGAAGTCGATGCCGGGCTGGCTGCTGGCCAGATTCAGCGACAGGGCGAACGGCTGGTTCAGCGCCTCGTCGAGTTCAAAATCCACCACCGCGAAGGTACTCTCCGGCAGCGCGCCGATTTTTACGGTGAACTGAAGTCCTGTACTGTTGGCCACCTTGCTTCCTCCTTACGTCCCCGACCTGCTTCCGCACTCAGCGATGGCTGCCGCCACGGCTCAGTACAGACTGAAAACAGCAAAACCCGGACCGCAGTCCGGGTTAAGGCGGCATTACGCTTCGATAGGCGCACGCCAGTCATCAGAGCCGGACGTCCCGGCAACGGTGTGCTCCCAGTCCACCTTGCGGTAGGCCAGCGACACTTCGATAAGCTGGGTGTAATCCTGTTTGGACGGGTCCTGGCAGTGCGGCATCTGGTTGTTGATGTCGACAATGGTGGCGTCGGTGAGGGTGGTGGTGAAAAAATGCTCCTGCTTGCCTTCCACGGAAGTGCGGTACCACTTCAGGGTCACGGTCGGCAGCATTTCGCCGGAGGCCAGCGCGTTATACAGCAGCGGCACGGCCTTGTTCAGGGCGACGGTGAATTTGAACGGTTTGTGCACACGCTGACCGGACGGCTGGCCGGACTGCGGGTCGGTCGGCACAGTGACGATGTGGTTGAATTCCTGTACCAGCATCTCGTCTTCGTGGCCCTGCACGTAGATGTTGCCGACGGAGTCGGAGGTGAAGGCACCGGCAGTGATATTGCCCTGAGTTTTACCTTCGATGCTGATATAGCATGGAGTTGGCATAGTCTTGCTCCTTGTTGTTGAACATGTGTTTGACTTCACGGTTCATAAAGCAATGACTATGCCACTTTTTATTTCATTGTTTTAAAAGGGGAAAATCATATCGCCATTTTCCCTAAGTCAAATTTGAGCAAAAAGTTGCGCAGACTTCCCGAAAAAACGGCATCCATTGCGCAAACAGGGATTTATGCTGGAAAGTGAGCAAGAAGTTGCGCAGATTTTGCGATCATTCTGTGGGAGGGTGTTTTATGAGCTATCGGCGTCTGATTTTTTGTGAGTGTTATCACGTTTTTGGTTTTGTGCGATCGTTGGGGGAGAGATAAACAGTAAGCAGGGGACAGTGCATTCCACTCTGTTCACGGGTATCAGGTAACGGTATCGCACTTTAGCTAACTAACTCCGCATGTTCTCTCATGTTTATACAATCCAGGCAGTGAAGCGGGGTCCATCAGAGAAAAAAGATGGCAAGGTTACAACCAGAAAGTGATGGAGCAGCGCTTGATAGGCGTTTTGTTGTGAGTATTCCAGTTGGTGCTTCTAAACTTCTGCTTTACTGTCAGGATGAAGCGTGATCTGATCCTGTCATCTGGCAAAAGCTCGACTTATTCAACAAAGCCCCGCTATCCTTCAATCCTTCGCTCATTGAGAGCCTCCAATAACAGATCAAGTTGTTCTGAAAGGATAAAAGAGAGATTATCCCGAATTCCTTGATGGTCAGAATCAATCAGCAACCATATCAACACCCGGCAACGGTAAATCAACTCAAGCGCACATGGCGGCGGAAGTGGATCGTTATACATCGCAGTTACCCCCCTCTTTAGCTGGTAGGAACAACCAGACTGTCCGATATCTCCTAATGAATGGATCGTTGCTCTCCTGCAAAGTCTGACTGGCTCAAGTCATTATGGGTCGTAAATGCCGTGGAGACAAGTTAAAGGAAGCGAGATGATAACTAGATGCAAAGAGTTTCCGGAAAAAACGATCCTGCTCACGCCTTGCCACTTTTGGGACAAACTATCCGTCAGCGGAGAGAACTTCTAGGTTTGTCGCAGGAAAATCTGGCAAGTGCCACAGGTATTGATCGCAGCCACATGGGCCGAATCGAGCGAGGTGAACGCAATGTTACCCTGCTGAATTTGTTACGCATTGCGGATGCGCTTGAGTGGAGTCTGGAACAGCTTTTTGCTGCTGCTAAACTCTGATGCAATTAGAGTTGATGGCACAAGTACAACTTTAACCTGTACTATCAATAATCCCTGCAAGGTCAACGTAGTAGGCCGGAATATTACAGGTCGCTGAGTTAAAAAGTCACTCCCCCTATCCTATATTCTCTGCGGCATCCACTCCTCGACTTATTGAGTCCAACGAAAACCAACAGGTATATCTGCACCTCATGAACGAAGACTGGCCCGATAGCATCGGGCCACAGAGTACAGAGGTAAACCAGGATAAAGTTGAACAAAAATCACACTGGCAAGTGTGATTCAGATATTAAAGGGACACGCCTATTGCTGCCCTTCTCTACCCGGTTCGGCACAGGCGTGGCTAACTGTCGGCCGGGGGATATTTTTCCTGATCAGACCGGAGACGAGAGCGTGGGGTGCGCGGGATTAACCGCCCCTGCTCGTCAAAATAGCGGCTCGGCCAAATCTCATAGGCCGGCACCCCTAGTGCCTCGGCAATCAGCAGTTCCCCTTTGGGCCACGGACGGATAAGCGCATTCCCCAGCGTTGAGGAATTCAACCCCGCTGCCCGCGACACGGCGGCCAACGTGGTCCCACGTTTGTGAAGCCTGGCAATGATGTCGGCAGAATGCCAGTCGATTTTAACCATTTTATTTACCTCATTCAAAGACTTGAAGTCCGACAAGGATAAGTGGATGCATATCATCTTTAGTAAATCTAAAGATGATTCATCTTAAGGAATGCTAAAGATGCTGTCAATATAACCAATAACAGGAAGAGTTATGGTGCCGAAGCGTCTGAAGGCAGCAAGAGAGCGTGCAGAGATTTCACAGGAAGAACTGGCTATAGCCGCCGGGATTTCTGAAGATACGGGCTACTCAAGAATGTCACACTATGAGAATGGCAGGCACAGACCAAAATTTGAGCTGATATGCACGTTTGCCAAAATACTGGATGTACCGGAAGGATACTTCTACACGCTGGATGACAGCTTTGCCGAAGCCATGCTGAAGTTGCATGCTGGCGAGTTGGTCCAATGGCGAAAAAATATATCTAATTAGTTGAAAAACTTAGCGAGCCATATAAATTCAAACCACCATCTTTATGAACTCTAAAGATAAATTCTATTGAGCAATGCTAAAGATCTCCGTGAAATCCTCATTGGGAACACGGCATGATCCCCAAAAGACTCAAAGAAGCACGCTTACACGCTAAACTCACTCAGGAAAAACTGGGTGTACTGGCTGGGCTTGAAGAAGCTACGGCTTATTCGCGCTTGTCTCATTATGAAAACGGTACGCACAAGCCGACCTTTGAGCTGGTGTGCGAGTTTGCTCGCGTACTAGACGTACCAGAGTGCTATTTCTATATAGTGGATGATCAGTTTGCGCAAGACGTGCTTGAGTTATTTCGCAGCAAAAGGAGTGGTTAGGATTAGGCTCTGTCTTTTAATTTGGCAACCAGCGGTTCTCAGCGTATAGCAGGTACTGGCTTTCATCAGTCAATAGAACATGCTGGTCACCAATAGCGAGTTCAGCGTCAGGCTCCCCCAGCGTGTATTCAACCCGACTTCCACGCCTGCCTGACTGGCGATAATGGCTGACCAGTCAATAAACATACCTTGTCAGATCACCTGTTGTAATCACGGGTGGCAACAATACAACCGCCTAAAACCCTTGTCGTACCGGCACTGACCGAGATTACAGTTCCCGCTCCAGCACCTTGCATTAACTGGCTGAAATAGTGTTACCTCTCCTACGCGCTGGTATCCCGGTTAGCCAATGTCCTGAATTAATACAGTAAAAATAAAATTTATCATTCCAATTTTAGGCTACCGCTTAAACCGACTATAAAGAGTTTGCCATAAACATCGTGGTAGCAGAAAGGTAATCAGCACCCAGCTGTCATCGAAAAAATTGTAAGGGGTAACGTAAAAGATTTCTTCTGGTTAAATAAACGCTGAGTTATAGAAAAACAATTCCGCGATATTGTCTAAAAACCCGTATTAAGGATGGTGATATCCGTAATACGGGCTCATCAACTTTCACTCCGTCACTCGCTGTGTTTTTTTGTCTTCTCCGGGCATACGCCATTCTGCACTGGAGGAACCTATGTCATCACATCAGTTACTGCGTTTGAGACAAGTGGAAGAAAAAACTGGCCTGAAGCGCTCGCAAATCTATCTGTATATGAAAGACGGAACCTTTCCGGCCTCAATAAAGATTGGTCCCGCCAGCGTCGCCTGGCTCGAATCTGAAATTGACGAGTGGATTAACCTCAAATTAGCCAACCGCTTAACGCGCTGATGGAGGATATCGCCTTATGATCCCCTCATTGAATTACGCGGTATTAACACACGCCCTTGCTGCGCTCAAGGACGGTAATTTTCATTATTGTGAAACGTTAGGATTCACATTTGACGAATTAAATGCCCTCAATCAGCTCTCCCTCGACGAACTGTTTATCGTCAGCCGGGCATCGGCGCAATTTATGGCGGTCACTGTCCGCCATGACGTCCTACAGCAGATTCTGACGTTATCCCGCAAGGAAGCGCAGCGCCAACAACAGATTAACCGTGCCATCCGGTTAGGAGGATCAATCGCTCTCCTGCACCACTTTTTTGGCCTTACCTCAAACGAGGTCTGCACTCGTCGTCGGTTGCTGGGCGTCACCATCCCTTATGGCCGAACGCCTATCCCTGATGAATCCATTGATGCCGAAATCTGGCGGTTATGGCAGAAAAGCCGACCTGAAAACCTTGAAACGCCAGATGCACTGGAGGTGATGATGCAGATCACCGAAGCGTTGTCCTCTCGGAAGGAAGGGCCTTCGCTCACCGTTGTCTGGAACCGTATCACCCTTTGCGAAAAGGAAGCACCGAACAGGAGGACATCACATGCCGGATGAGATCGATCGCGATCAGGAATTTAATGAACAACGTCTGGAAGAGATGATTGAACAGAACCGTTTCAAGCCAGCAACCACACCCTCATTACATTACTGCCGTTTGTGTGGTGAGCCGATTCCCGAGCAGCGGCGGCAAACGCTGCCGGGCGTTACCACCTGCACGGAATGCCAGACTATTATTGAGCGACGTCAGCGCTGATAACAGGATGACCTTCGCGCAGAGAGATTATCTTTTCTGCGCGTTATTTATCATCATAATAAATACCACACATATTATTATCTATGAAATATTAAATGGAAAACCGTCACCATTATCACTTATCTGTATTGGCTCTGACTCTATTCTATGTTAGAACACGATTAAACCTGACAGTCGGTAACGAGCGAAAAGTGGACATATTTGATTTTTTTACTTGCAGATACATTGGTAATAATTCTCAATGGCTCATCAATGCTGACAAAATCCGAACAGAATCAATTTTAAGATCAGCTAATCTCACCAAAATATAAATATAGGAAGCAGATCAATTTCAGCTCGGATACTTAGTAGTAATGTATCTACCAATGAACTATATAGCTAATGCTCGCCATTAGAAGTGAAATATCTCTATGCGGAGCACGTTTCAGCTAATGCGAATTTAAAGTGATAAGGGATCTCATGGCAGTAGTTCCTCAGGTTTTTCCACACACAGCTATTTCTACGTGGAGCGGATTTGTCTATCAGGGCAAGCTGGCGTTATACCATTGTCTGAATATGATGTCCGCAAGTTATGAAGCAAATCGGGATTTGAGATTGCAATTGGAAAGCCAAGATGACTTCGCAATTTTTCGTGGTCAACAATGCTTGTCAATGCACCAAGTTAAAGCATACAAGGACACACGCTTTTCAGCTTACCGGGAAGGAGTCTCGACTCAACGAGATAATGCAAGACAGCGAGGAGCCGCACTCGCTTATTTTCATGTTGCACGCCAAATAACGGATATCCCGGCTACGTTTGACGCAGATTATGCACCAGTGAGTTTTTATACTTATCCCGTTTTGCCTGATGACAATGCCACGCAATCCTTTTGCCCACTGAATGACGTGGACAGATTGATTCGGAATAAGCTTGTTAACCTACTTAGCTCACTTTCTGAAGTTGAGATTCTGCCTGCTTGGAAAATTAATCTCGTTGAAAAAATTCAGAATACGCTTGAAGCCATAGTGAATTCACAGGTCATTCTAACCCATAGCAAGATACATGTGTCCACTCGTCATCAGGCCGAAATTGCAGCCAACGAATTCATCGAGTTTTCAGAACTGTATGATGTAATCGAAGCGGATGATTATGCTCCGTTTGAGGATGAAGCATTCTTCCTTAGCCGTCTGCAGATTGATATTGGCACATACTACCAGGAGTTTTGTGAACGCCAGAACGGCCTCTCCCAGGCAGCATGTCAAAAGTTAGATGACTATCTGGCTGCTATCACTGCACTAGATGTTGAAGGAATGAAGACATTTCTGCGGGCAACTATGCCGCATAAAAAAGGGCGTTTTAAAACACTTAGTGAATTTAAGGATCAATCACTTGATCGTGATGCAATGCGACTTGGGATGTTTACGATTTTCTGGAAACTGATTCAGGCTGCACGCAACGAAGGTTCTAATGTTGCATTCTCGTGGCTAAATGACGGGCTTTTCTATTATCCAACAGGTATTCACCATGCTGCAGAGCATCAGGAAACTATCTGTCATGACATAATGCAACAGGCAATTAGCGAAGATGTGGAGTGTTTATTTGAGTGCGGTGCACTTATAACCAGCGCCATAGACAGACCTTCAATCTCAGATGTACTCGTAGGTATCGACTCTACTGAGGGAGTGGATACTGCTGAACACGAATTGCTGAGGGAAAATCGTATCGGTAATTATAAGAAGGTGTCTATGGTTTCTTTAAACAATGTACCTGAGAGTTTGAAAGATGCAGAACCTGATTGAGCAATTATTGGAATCAGAAGGATTGACACGTAAGCTCACCACAAACTTGGCCTTATACGAATATAATGCACCGGGTAAGAAAAATTTCTGGTTATTAGTTTTTGGTGAGCCGATAATTACCCCTGAAATCCAAGCTGAGTGGCTGAATGAGTGTAAAAAAGCAACATCCGATCCCGCACTTGAGAAAAACATTAATTTATTGATTGTATGGAACACTGACACCTCAAATGTACTTTCTAGTAAAAGAGTTCATCATGCGGAGGAAGATAGCTACTTCTTCAAGAAGCATGTACTTCCATATACGACTGTAGAACTTGAAGCTTTATATCAGCAGGTTGCTATTCAGGGGATTGCGGTAGTCTTTCGTGAATTAATAACTTCACCAACCATCTTTACCGAATATAAATCTCATTATCTACAAGGTGGATGGCAAAGTCTGTTGTACAGGCTTGCAATAAAATTGCCTTTTATCGCAGTTAATAGTTTCGGTAACTCTGATTTGGATAGTCTTGAACGAAGTATTGATGAAAAGATTCAACGTACGGATAACCCAGCTCTACTAGTTGCAGTCGACTCAGTTATTGACTCTTTAGCTGATCAGATCGTATCTCAGGATGTATTACCGGAAGAGCTATTGGATATCATGGGTGAGAAATTATCTGAGGCAGGCTATGAAATTGATCGTTAAACGTCTAGAAGTACGTAATTTTAAAGTTTTTGAGAAACTAGAGCTAATTCTTGAAAGTGAACATCTCGTCGTTCTTGATGGACCTAATGGGTTCGGTAAATCGTCTTTTTTTGACGCTTTGGAGCTGCTACTGACAGGAAAAATTCGGCGCTATATTGAACTTGAAGAGATAACCGTAGACCGACGTAGCTTGAAAACGGGCTGCCCATGGTTATTTAAAAACGCGAGGGATGATGATTGGCTTTCAATCCGTGCCGAGATCTTGGTTGATGGGACCATTTTTTTTCTCGAGAGAGCGGCCAGCAAAACCGTGTTGGATGAACATAAAGGCGTTACTGATTTAAAGCTTCCACTTTATGAATTAACAGATTTCAACGCCGAGCGAGGTGAAGCCATTTCTCAAGAAGAATCATATCTTTCTGCCTTACTCGGAGAACAGTACAAACGTGATTTCGAATTGTTTCATTATGTAGAGCAAGAAGAAAACACGCGATTGCTAAAAAAAAAGGAAAAAGATAGACAGGGTCAGATTGCGCATCTTTTCGACATTGGTGACATCCAGGACAAAATTAATAATATTAATTTGGCATCAACAAAAATTGGTAAATTGTGTAACCCACAGAAATATGCAGAATTGAAACAGCGTAGAGACAAATGGGAATCGGCTAAGCAGCAGATGTTACCGACAGGTATTTCAGTTGCATATGACAGGATTATCACTATTACAGATCAGCCATGGGATCGTGAGGTTTTGGAGGTCGATGCACAACAATTCGAACAGTGGCTATCTGCAGATGGAGAACTATTCCGAATCCGACGTTTTACTGAGAATTTCGAACAATATGAAAATCAGTTATATAACAATGAACTGATGAGGTTTTTACTCCCTAAACCGGAGTTACAACAGCGATTTTTGATGTATTATCAACCTCTCAAGCAAAGGGAAAAATGGCAAGAGGAAGTTGCTTGTTTTGAATCTGCTTTAGCACTAAGTGAAGAATTTAAAAACACAATAAAGGCCATTAGTGAGGAGCGTTTGGTGATTACTGCTCCGCTGGTTACTCTCCTTCCAGAGACTCTTTCGTCAGAGGAGTTTCATCAACAGGTCGCCGGGCTCAAGCTACAGTTAGCCAATACAGATAAAGTTCAGGAATGTTATGCAGCTTTGCTCCAGACGCGTGAGCAAATGGTAAGTGCTTTCAGGGAACATCAATCCAACTGCGATTTAACGAATATTTGTCCTACGTGTGGACACCTTTGGCCGACCGCAGATGCATTACTTGAAGGAATTGAAAACCAGCGTATAACGCTAGAAAATTTAGCCGAACAACAAAATGATCAATTCTCAAAAGCATTAGCTAATTTTAGACGAAACTGGCAGGAGCCCATTGAAATTGTTCTGCAGAAATATCTGGAGCAAAATAAAGAAAGTATTGAACGTAAACGTCAGCTAACGAGCCTCTCAGAAGAACAAATTCATTGGCTAGAAAATTATCATAAATATCTATTAGCGGCAGGTATCAATCTTCAGGACTTATTGAGCGAGAATTTTGAACCTGTAACGCAACACGCGTTAGATGAACTTGGACGTCGAGTTCACGAAAAATTTAGACCAGTGGATGATAGCCAAATCCATGATGACTTCGAGAGAATTTTTCGCGAAGTATTTAACAAAGATTCTGTAGCAGTTAAAGAAGTTACTATCAAAAAGATTGAATTAAAGAAAGACTATTTAGGACAGCAGCAATCTATTGCATTGTCTAAATATGTCTCAGAATGTGAGTCGGAGTATAATAAAGCAGAAGCACTAATTAAAAAAGCTGATAAGCTGAAAGGACATTTGCAGAAAATTAAAAAGATCTATGAGAGTGAGAAAAGATTATATCTCGAATCTATAGTTAAAGAGATAGAGATCCTATTTCATATCTATTCAGGTCGTCTTATGCAAAGTTATCAGCAGGGATTAGGTATCTTCATAGAAAATGATGGTAATTCTATCGCTTTCAATGAAACTCCAGGGCATGAGTATGATGCAGTCTTTTCCATGAGTTCCGGACAGCTTTCTGCATTGGTACTATCCTTTACCCTTGCCTTGAATCAGCGATACGCCAAACATTCTTTGTTGCTCGTAGATGATCCTGTTCAGACTCTGGATGAAATTAATGTGGCAGGCTTCGTCGAGTTGCTACGCACTGAATTCCGAGATCGTCAGATAATTATGTCAACGCATGAAGACCGTATGTCAGCATATTTTCGTTATAAATACAAGAAATTTGGCTTGTCAGCAGGAAGGATCAACTTCATGGAAGAAGCACGTTCAGCTATTGATAATAGATAAATGTAAAATGCCGCCTTTCTTGAAGGCGGCGCTTCTTTAAGTTCGTCCCTGCAGGTTAACATAGACTGTTCTAAAAATGTCTGCTATCTGGCACAAAACAGTCAATCAGATTAAATATATCCATTAGCTACAATATTGCCAACTCAAAAATCCAATCCCCTCGAAAAATTACCATGCTATTCATTTTCTCTCTCATTCCCATTTTGATTTTAGCGTTTTTATCCTGACGCTGATATTGTAAGTAGACCGCTTTTAGTTCCACACACTTTTTGAGATTTCCGGTTTCTCGGCCATCAGCCGATATTCTTCCGGCGTCAGGTTATTCAGCGATTCATGGGGACGCTCGCTGTTATATTCATGCAGCCAGCGTTCTGTAATTTCACGCGCTTCATTCAGTGTTCTGAACAGGTAAAAATCCAGTATTTCTGTCCGGTACGTCCGGTTAAAACGTTCGATAAAGGCATTCTGTGTCGGCTTGCCCGGTTTAATAAATTCCAGTGCTACACCATGCTCTTCCGCCCATTGTGCCAACGTCAGCGAAACCAGCTCCGGGCCGTTATCCATCCGCATCTTTAGCGGATACCCTCGGTTTGCCACTATCCTGTCCAACACCCGAACAACGCGTTGTGCCGGTATATTCAGGTCAATTTCTATCGCCAGCACTTCACGATTAAAATCATCCACCACGTTAAACGTACGAAAACGTCTGCCGCATACCAGCGCATCATGCATAAAATCCACTGACCAGCTCTGATTCAGGTGTTCCGGCGTCGCCAATGGTGCTGGATCACGCACGGGCAAACGTTGCTTTCCTTTACGACGAAAATTCAGTTTCAGTAAGCAATAAATACGATGAACGCGTTTGTGATTCCATGCATGCCCCTGCCTGCGTAGCTTCTGGAACAACTTCTTGAAGCCGTATCGCGGATAGCGTTCCGCCATGTCGGTCAGTGCCTGAATGACCGGCTCATCACGCCGGGTGTCAGGCTGATAAAAATAGACCGTCCTGCTCAACGATAACGTCCTGCATGCCTGGCTGATGCTCATCGTAAACTGCGCGGTCAGATAACTGACGAGCTCACGCTTTATCGCTGGTTTTAAAGCTTTTTTTCAATAACATCTTTGAGTGCCCGGCACTCCAGACTGAGATCGGCAAACATCTGTTTCAGTCGCCGGTTTTCGTCCTCCAGATCTTTCATCTTTTTGATATCAGAGGCTTCCATTCCGCCAAACTTCGCTTTCCAGTTAATGGGATGGACTACCTCCTCCCCCTGCGGTTAACTGTACGAAATATGCTCAACAGGAGAGTCACCATGAATATCGTATTTCTGGGTATTGATCTGGCTAAAAATGTTTTCCAGCTTTGCGGATTAAACCAGGCTGGCAAACCGGTTTATACAAAACGTACCGGCCGAAAAGAATTACTCCAGACGGTGGCAAATATTCCTGCCTGTCTGATTGGTATCGAAGCGTCAACAGGGGCATTTTACTGGCAACGCGAGTTTGAAAAACTGGGACATAAAGTAAAAGTCATCAGCCCACAGTATGTAAAACCTTTTGTTCGTGGGCAAAAAAATGACGGTAATGATGCACAGGCGATAGCTGTGGCCCTTATGCAACCCACGATGCAGTTTGTTCCGCCTAAAAGTCCCGAACAGCAGGATATTCAGGCTCTGCACCGTGCAAGACAACGTATTGTCAATCATCGTACTGCAACCGTCTGTCAAATCAGAGGACTGCTGCTCGACCGGGGAATAACAATCGGTGCAGCGGTCTCAAGAGTTCGTCATGCAGTTCCGCTGATCCTTGAAGATGCAGAAAATGGTCTCAGTACCAGAATGCGCAGGACGATTGCAGAACTCTATGATCTCTTTAACGATCTTGGTCGTCGCATAAACTTTTTTGATAAAGAAATAGAGGCTGTGTTCAGGCAATCTGAAGCCTGCCAGCGCATTGCCAAAGTTAAAGGTATTGGTCCTAAAACGGCAACGGCTGTTGTTGCCGCTATTGGCAAAGGAACTGAATTTAAAAATGGTCGTCACTTCGCCGCGTGGCTTGGTCTGGTTCCCCGGCAACACTCAAGTGGTGACAGGCAAGTTCTCATGAATATGACGAAAAAAGGCGACAAGCATCTGCGGACTCTTTTTATTCATGGTGCCCGCGCTGTCGTCAGGGTTGCCACGAATAAGAATGATAGCTGTCTGCATCAGTGGGTTAATCAGTTGAGGGAACGGCGAGGGTTTAATAAAACGACCGTGGCGGTAGCTAACAAGAACGCGAGAATAATCTGGTCGATGCTGAGAAATGATACAGAATATCAGGCAGCCGGAAGTTAATTCCCAGCCAGAAAAGTTGCAGTGTACTGAGAAATGGTGACAGGTTGCACCTGCACAATCGGAACCTGATTTTTATACTGGCCTCAGAGGCCGTCCAGTTGTTGAGGCGATCGTGTGCGGATTACCCATTTGGGCACAGGTTTTCCTGATGCCGGATAGATGTAAGCAACAACCCAAAACCAGAATCAGTGCTTGCAAAACGGAGGTAGTCCATAGATGTAGTACGAAGCCTCGGATATTCCCGCTTCGCGGCAGACGTCTTTGACGGTACGTCCGGCTTCAACGGACTTCAGGACGGCGATGATCTGGTGCTCGGTAAATCGGGCTTTGCGCATGGCGATCTCCTCAACGGGACATAATCAGTATGTCGGAAGATCTCTAAAAGTGAATGGTTCGGTTTAGTGGGATACTTACATATGTACGCAGTCAACTCCACCGCTTCCGCCATACTACTCTTATGTTCCACTTTTAGATGAAAGTAGAAACCAGCAGTATGGTGAAAAGGTTAATTGATTCGCGCGCTGGTAATACTACATGGCAGTCTCAGTAATTTGTCTTACTATGAAATTTTCCATCTGGTTAAAATATAAAGAAATAATATGCGCCATCCAATTGCTGCGCAGTTAGCTGCGCCTGAAACAAAGGAATTTTGCCAAAAGATTGTTCCTGGCATCCAACCCGTATTACTGAACAACGATCCTTTTCCGGGAGCGGAAGAGATGGACTGTTTTTTCAATGTCGAACTGGCTATTGAACAGCATGGCGGCAAGGCTGTCTACGGTTGGGCTATCTGGCAGATACCTGGAGTTTACATTGAGGCAGAGTTCCACTGCATCTGGGAGAATTATGCAGGAGATATGCTAGATATCACCCCATACCCTTATAGGATGGACAGCATTCTGTTTCTCCCTGATTACACACGAATTTACACAGGTAAGCAGGTAGATAATATCCGTCAAGCTCTGGTTGATGATCCCGACGTGATCAGGTGGTTGTACCTTGCCAGAAAACGATTTGAAATCTTAAATACTGGCGACCTAGCGAACCAGCATGGACGTATTGAATTGCCATCAAAATTAGCCAAAGAGTATAGCAAAGTTATGGATGAGATAAACAGGCTAAACTCTCGACTAAAACGCAGGTATTCATGACGAGAGCGTTGGTCATAATAGAGACCTTACGAAGTTAACGAATTGAGGCAACTGTAACTTAGAGTGCGTACACTCAAGAATCTCCGATGGCGATGGTAGCGGGCGCCAACTTTTGTCAACTCACTCCCATCACTAGCTAACTGACTGGCTTGCGCCGCGTTGATTATTACATAGTGATGTCAGCTTTGTCCGCTTCTGGCACAGAACGGACAGAGAGTAAGGTCACCAAGCACCTCGAACAGCGTCGCCTGATGCTGCAATGGTGGGCTGATTTTCTGGATGCTAACAGCAACGGTCTAGTTAGGCTGTTTGACAGTATCAGAACGGTGGCAAGGAACGGTATTCCGGTTCCGTTCCTTGCCAAAAACCGGGAGATGTTTCTGTTCCGCACGATAGACGAACTGGAACAGGCTCCCGACAGCCACGACTAAATGCCGTCAATGAGGAAATCTATTGCGGCCTTTACCTGATTACGGTACTGCGACGCATCACAAAACACCGCCCCCAGAGCCTGCACAGGGATACTTGCCAGCTCGTGCGTCATTACGGCGTATTCTTTACCGTCCGTCAGCCTGACGACGGGGACCAGGCGATCCGGTCGGCGGCCTGCCGGATACTTTTCAACAGGGAGCAACGGGATCACTATCCGACGATTTAACTGCCCAATAATATCGCTCGTGACATCGAGCAACAGCGGATAAACGGCGCTTTTCCCGGTATTACCGTATACGGTGAATTGCATGGTTAAAACGTCCTGTATTCATCGCTGAAACAGCCGTGTTCATCATGAAAACGGTTTAATGCGTCGATGGCTTCCCTGTTCTCTTCCTGCCATTTTTTCGCTTCATGGTGGCGAAGCTCTGTATCCAGGGCAGCTGTCAGGGTGGCACTCAAGTTAATGCCCGCTTCACGCGCCCGGACCAGTAAGGCACGCTCTACCGTCATGGTCACGCTCTGCGTGTTGCGTTGTTTCGCGGTCATGATTGCTCTCCTGTATGAGATACGTGCATATTACACGGCGTAATACACTTATTATAACACCAAAAACAGGTCCGGCTACCGTTGCAGTCCTGCAAATGTCACAGTCAGACGTCATACCTGAGCCGTCGTTTACAGCAATCACCGGTGTACAAATGCCGTTTGCGGGATGCGCGGGCTCTTTGCCGCCCGCACCCGCAGCCTGAGAATGTTCCGGGCATTAATGCCCGGAACATTCTCAGGGAAATTGAAACAGCCCTCACTCTGGCGGCCCCGATATCAGATTAAAGCCGCCTTCCTTTGCGGCTTCTTCCCCCTGTCCTCAAACCTTATCCATCAGATAACGGTGCGCTTTCGATGCCGCACTGGCCGCTTTGAAAATATAGCGCTTGTCGTTCCTCAATGCTCTCAGCCAGGAAGCAATATAGCTTTCATGCTGAACCTCTCCAACAATCCCCAGATCCGCCATCAGGAACGCGCTTCCCAGCTCGGCGATCAACTCTTCAAAGGCGTACCCCTCACTGCCAAACTTCCCTTTCATTTCACGGTTAAGACGTGTTTTTGCTCCGCTCCAGTGAACCAGCTCATGCAGGCCGGTGGCGTAGAAATTAGCGGCATCAGAAAAAAGATGACGCTCCGGTAGCCAGATTTCATCCGTTGACGGTTTGAAGAAGGCATTTTGACCTTTCTCTATGATACGGGCACCGCTGTGGCGAAACAGGTTTTCAGCCTGCGGTGGCTCGAACATCTCAGCGGGGCTAACAACCTCAGTAGTCAGGGGAAGGCCGTCAATTTGTTCAACGTTAAACACGGTGAACGTTTTCAGCATCGGGATAGCGTCGATTTCTCCGTCTTCGTTTTCTTTTTCCAGGGTTGTATAAAAAATGGCGGCCGTGCCGTGTTCGCCTTTGCGAACCTGCCCGCCTACTGCCAGTACCTGCTTGTAGGTCATCCAGCGTGGATCACCGAAGCCCTGTTCTGACGCACTGCACCACAGCAGCATGATATTCATTCCGCTATACGCGATGCCGGTTGCGAAGTTGGAAGGTAAACCAGACATGCCCGGCACACGCTGCCACGGACACGTCCAAGGCTTCACGCCCGCTTCCAGCGCGGTGATGATGCTGTCGGTGACGGTCTGATAAATATCGGTTTTGGTTTTGGAAAATTTCGTTTTTGAGGAGCCTGACTGCTCCAGCGGGGATACGCTGGTCGCCGCTGCGGTGTTAGGGGCGCTAGTCTGGGTATGCAGGGAAATGGTCATGGTTTTTTCTCCGTCAGGGGTGTGATTTTCGTCTTCGTATCGCCTGACGGTTCGCTTTCCCGGCATCGTTCCGGCCAGCAAGGGCGCAGAATGCGTACACTTCACCCTTGCGGGACGGGTTGTGTTGGGAAACGATTAACCGGAAGCTGATACGGGAACGAAAATCACACGGGAGAAAAAACTGCCCCTGCATAGTCGGGCGTAGCGCCCCTTGCTTCGCAGCGGTGAGAGATGTCTGAAGCATGTCTCATTTTTACAAGACACTTTCATATTCATTAGCGACATACGTCATGCTTCAACAGCTTATTGGGATATAAAAAA
Organism: Dickeya sp. Secpp 1600; assembly: GCF_003049805.1. NCBI lineage: Bacteria > Pseudomonadati > Pseudomonadota > Gammaproteobacteria > Enterobacterales > Pectobacteriaceae > Dickeya > Dickeya sp. Secpp 1600. The sequence goes on along the minus strand of NZ_CP023484.1, from coordinate 1,691,227 downwards.
CACGTCATTTCACCATTAAGGGTTACTCATCTGAGTATTGTCATTGTCTAAATTATTCTCTATATTGTCTTAAAATAGTGATACAATTACAGAGAAGTCTCATAAAAATGCGACAATCTAAACGTGATGATTTTATCTCTAATTATCGAATTGCCAAATCGGTATCAACTGTTTTGAGAGAAAAATCATGGAGTTATAGAAAATGCGCTTACCAATTCAACCAACACTATAGGGATCAAGAAGTTTCAGTCACTAAAGATTTAGTCAGCCGTGTAGCTAATCAGGAATTCAGAATAGTAAATGACAGGGTACGCCTTCTATGCGAATTCCTTGAGATTAGCGTCTACGAGGATGAATGGCCGGATAAGTCGCAATGTATCCCATCGGAAATTCTTACCGATCTTGGTTCCGATATTAGAAATGAAATTGCTCGGGTTACTGAGTTAGTAAGAGAAAATCCTGCACTTGAAGAAACCATCGCTATTTTGTTGCGCGGGATTACTAAAATCGCCTCAGGTAAGAGAGAATAAAATGGTCTATAACGATAATGTCGCACACCAAGAAGAAAGAAGTTTATTTTTCAATAAATTAGAATCATATTCTCCATCTACTTCATCTGGGTTAAAAAAAGGCTTCCGTTTCATTGACCTTTTTGCAGGACTGGGCGGATTCCACACTGGCTTATCAAGGCTTGGAGGTAATTGTGTATTCGCTGCTGAACTTGATGTGAATCTACGTAACCTCTATTTAAAAAATTACGGGATTATGCCTGAAGGCGATATTCGAGCCGTTGACGAGAATCATGTCCCAGACCATGAAGTTTTATGCGCTGGTTTTCCTTGCCAACCATTTTCTAAAGCAGGTAAAAAGAAAGGCGCCGAGTGTCCTGAATCGGGTAAGTTAATTGATGATGTGTTACGCATCATCAGAAAAAAACGACCACTTTATGTTATGTTGGAAAACGTACCTGATATATTAAAAGTTCAGGGCGGACTATTTTGGGAGTACATCGAAAATAGCCTGATCAATGAGGGCTATATAGTTCAATATCGCGTATACACGCCACAGGATTTTGGTATCCCTCAAAAGCGAAAACGTATTTTTGTTGTAGCATCAAAACACGATAATATGTGCTTCAATTGGCCTCAACCAAGTAAAATGCCATTATCAGTATCAGCAATCATTGAAAAGAAACCGATTAAAGTCAGAAAATTAGAAACAGCAAAAGAGGAAGCACTAGAGCTTTGGTCTGAATTTATTAAAACCACTAAAGAATACTCAACATTACCTATACTTGCTCCTGAATTCGGAGCTACTTATCCTTTCAATATATCTATATCTGATCCCTCATTTGCAAGACAATTTAAAGGAGGATTCGGTAAAGACATGTCATTTGTTGAAGACATTAATCACATTATCGAATGTCTACCGCGCTATGCAAAAGAAAATGTAGGTAAAGTTAGCCCACGTCTAGCAGACGCGATTCAAGCCTCGCGTGAAATTTATATACGCCATCGTGTTTTTTTAGATACATGGAAGTTACACCTACAAGTATTTCCTCTTAGTTGGCAAAAACTTGAATGGCAGGGTGATAGAAATGGTCTGGACATATGGGATCACCTGATACAATTTAGAGCTTCTGGAATCCGGATAATTAGACCAACATCCGCGCCATCACTGGTGGCTATGTCAACAACACAGACACCAATAATTGGCAGCCTTAAGCGATATATGAGTATCAGAGAAGCCGCAGCATTACAGTCTCTCGATAAATTAGAGTATTTACCAGAAACAGACAGTAAAGCCTACAAAGCGCTAGGAAATGCTGTGAATGCACATATTATTCACGAAATTGGTCAAAATTTATTTATGTAAAAGGAGTTGCCATGTTTTCTGTTGATGTCTCCCCTGATATGAATATGTATACGTTACTCGTTAACCAAGCATATGATTCTTCGTTTGCTCTATGTGAATTTATTGATAACGCAATACATGCTCATCTGATTTCTAAGAAAGAATCACCTCTCAATATAGAATTAGAATTTTACAACAATGAAAACCCCGATCCTAATATGCGTAATAAAATTATAATTCGCGATGATGGTCCTGGCATTAGTAGAACCTTGCTTGAAAAAGCTCTAAAACCAGCAAGTAAACCGATTGCAAAAGGATTAAGCGAATTTGGTATAGGTATGAAAGCAGCAGCAGTTTGGTTCGCAGATGAATGGAATATAAAAACACATCCTGATAAAGATAAAAATCAATATATGTGTAATTTTAATTTAAATGAACTTCTCCAAAAGCAACAATCCCAAATTACTGTCTTTGATAATGCGTACACAGGTCAATGGACTGGAACTGAAATTGTACTTTCTGGTGTACGCCGAGACATCAGTTTAGAGCGCTATCAGACCATTACCGATGACATTACACATATTTATCAAAGATTCATATATGGTAATAATCCACAAGTTGTGATTACAACAAGTTACAACGGCTCCCCTAAAAAACTATTTTTTATACCATTTAATCCCCAAACACTTCTTTCTCCAAAGCATGTCAAAAAGGGGGCTAACGTTATTGCAGAAGGCGCGGATAAAATTTGGCGTGTCCCAGTCAACTTTCAATATATAGGCGAAAACATCCATGGATTTATTGAAATTAAAGAAACTGGTAGTTATATCAAAAATCCGGGTCTAGTGATGTTCAGACACAACCGAGTGATCTGTGGTATTCCCAACAAAAAATATCTTCCTCTTGGGATATTCAAAACATCTAATAAGCATAGGGCATTAAGAGTTTACGGTGAATTGAACCTTGATAATTCCCCCGTATCCTATACAAAGGATCGTTTTACTTTTGATAATGATGAGTTCTGTGAAGCGCTTATAGAAGGAACTCCAGGGTTGAGTGAACTTCTTAGCCAAGCTGATGCATTTAGGGCTAATATCAACACACATTCAACTCCAATAATAGCTTCTAACTCTGAACCAGCGATTCCAGAAAATCCATCTGAACCAATACTGGAACCTACATCAACAACGTTAACAGCTTCTTCTCCTGCCCCCCAAGCTCCTTCGTCGGCGTTAACATCCCGACCAAGTACGACACCATATAGTCCGCTTGCACCAACAAAAATTCAGAGATCACTCGCCGTCGAAAGTAAACTAACAGAACTTAATTCATTAAAACTTTGTCGAATATATCATTCTTTATGTACTGTTTCGGGTGTCGAGCATGCAGTCCTTGTGTATGTAGGTGCATGGTCATTTTTTGAAACATTGGCAAAACTTCTAGGTGTATCTCCCAATATTAATTTTTCCGATTATTTTAAAAACATGATGGATAAATGGCAGTTCAATAGAGAAGATAAGAAATCTGCCAGTAATTCACTTGCAAAAATTCATGAAGAAGGTAATCTCAATAAGCATGACGGTATAAGTTTTGACACCAATGCAACTCAATTAATTATACATTTTCAGGTTCTAGAAAAATTAATAATTAGATCTGTAGATGAAATAATAAAAAAGAATGTGAATTAAATACTCATTATCGTGATGATATAAAAAGAGGGTGTAGAGGGTATACGTAATTCTGTGTAATTGCCACCGTATTAAATGTATTAGTCTCGACTTGATCTGACACATGGCCTTGAAAGGTTGAGAGTTACCGGTTTTGATATGGGTGTCGAAGCCTTATACAAAACACAAGGTAACTCTCATGTTTCATACTACCAATCCCGTTATCAAACACAAAGCTGGTTTGCTCAACCTCGCTGAAGAGCTCAGCAACGTATCCAAAGCCTGCAAAATCATGGGCGTTTCACGGGATACATTTTATCGTTATCGCGAACTGGCTGATGAAGGCGGCGTGGATGTGTAAGCGCACCCGTTTTAGTTCCATGCACTTTTTGATATTTCCGAGGGAATGTCACCCCACTCCTCGACAGCAGTCCGGGCATCTAACTCATGGACGAAATGGGATCGCAGATGGAACCACCTCCACATTATCGTACGAGTTGGCTTTTAAAAGAGCCAAGATAGAAGTAATATTTCGCTCAAAGTCCACTCCCGGCCCAACAATAATTTTCTCTATAGGTAAGCGCGCCGTATCTCCCTCCTCCATAATATTCAACGACATTGGAATATAGGGAATTACATCACTCCCCTTAGCTCTGAACATTAGAGGGAGCTCTTTCGCAAACAAATCTTTGCCGTCTTCCGCCTTGCTGCATATCAGTCGGCTTTCCTGCTCCTCACTATAGCTTAGGTGTTTGAAAGACTTAGCAAGAACACCAAGGGTATAAGCCCACTCCTCATACATCAGCTCTTTCCACTTATCAGATGCAATTACGAAAAGATCCAGAAGATCAATCGCAAGCTCCTCAAGCCCTTTATCACCATATACAACATCGTAAAAATGCGCGACCTGAGGATGCGGATATAATTGGCCAAGATTTAACCCAATCGCATAGCCTTTCCCGAAACTTCCGTAACCTCTCCACTGACTAAGCAGATCACCATTTGCCGAAAGGCTAACGCAATAAGCTCCTTTTTTAGAACGAGGTTTGTGGAGGGCAGCCTCCACACCGTGGATAATTTTAACTTCAGAATCGGTTAGTCCTCCAGGCTTAGAGCGCATGAACCCTAAAAGTTTCTCAGGCAAGAAGGTACCTTCTGAAGGATCATTCAGAAATAGAAGGTCAGTCGCCCACAATCTACCGCTCTGAATAATCCCCAACAATCCAGCCGCATCTGTATAGTGATATCTCATGCCCTGATTCAGCCAACCGTATTTAGGAAGACCATGCGTCTGATATACGTATCCGAGAAGCGACATCATGTGAGGGCATTTAATAACAGCCTCACGAGAATAAAACGCACTAAAATCTTTTATATTTTCTTTGTTACTGTCCATCAACTCAGCACCACTCATTCAACCCTTTCCTATTTGCACAACTTGGGGACTCAGGCTCTTCGTAACAACAGGCTAAAGTAACATCTTTTGCCCGCCTTGAATTCCTAAGTTTAGCCTTAAAAAGCCTTCCTTGGAGTGTTTCTGTGGCTCTCATAGAATTATCCCAAAAGCACTCAAAGTAAATCGTGGTTACCACCAGAAAGCAGATGAGCGGATCGCCTATGCCACTCATGACCTGGCTTGGATAACCGGGTAGCATGACGAGCGCAACAAACGGGCTTTCTCTTCGGGAGTATAACGACGGCATTTTTGCTCGCCAGTAAGCACTTCGATTCTTTGCACAGGATGTTTCTTAAACATAGACCTATGTCTTACTAGTGAAGTTTCCAGTTTAAACGGGGTTACTACAACAACATGCTGCATGGACCCTCAAACCAGCCTGTATACAACATATGCTTATTGGTGGTCATTCTGGTGGTCTTGACAGAACGGCAATTCAGGTTTAGCTTACTTATTAGCCAGTTACTGGCAAAGGCGATCCCAGTCAGAGGAGCCAAATTTAGAAAATCCCGCTTAAGGAAACTTAAGCGGGATTTTTGCTTTTATCACGCCATCTCATCAATGGCGTTTTTATCCGATAGGCTCACCGTCAGGATTTACCCGCTGGAAGCGGACTGGGAGATTATATTGCCATCAGTTCAGTAAATCGCTCAGGAAACGCCTTGCGCGAGGGTGCTGCGGTGCGCTAAAGAATTGTTCCGGCTTGGCCTTTTCCAGAATTTCGCCCTGATCCATAAACCAGATGGTATCCGCCACATCGCGGGCAAAATGCATCTCATGCGTAACGCACATCATGGTCATGCCTTCCTGCGCCAGCGAACGCATCACGCTTAAGACCTCCCCCACCATTTCCGGATCCAGCGCCGATGTGGGTTCATCAAACAGCATCACCGGCGGCTTCATCGCCAACGCTCGGGCAATGGCGACTCGCTGCTGTTGCCCGCCGGAAAGCTGCGCCGGATAGGCGTTGGCTTTGTGCGACAATCCGACGCGCTCCAGCAATTCTCCGGCATGTTTGCGCGCGTCGGAACGTCTGGTACCCAGCACTTTCACTGGCGACATCATGATGTTGTCCATCACCGACACATGCGGGAATAGATTGAAGTTCTGGAAAACAAACCCAATACGCGTACGCAGCTGATTCAATCGCGTGCTGCTGCCGTGAATATCTACGCCATCAAACAGAATCTGCCCTTGCTCAATAGGCTCAAGACGGTTGACCGTGCGAATCAGCGTGGACTTACCTGAGCCGGACGGCCCGCACACCACCACCACTTCACCCACTTTGACTTCGGCGCTAAGATCGGTCAGCGCATGGTAGTCGCCGTACCACTTGTTGACCTGATTAAACAAAATCATCGGGATCATGATGTTTCCTTATTAAGATTGCGGTTGGCGAAGAAAAGGGAATTGTTCTGCGCTTCTCCCTGCGGTGGTTGTTCGTTGAGTCGTTTGTTAGCAATATAGTTTTCGAGCTTATTCGCCAGCCACGTCAGGCTAAAACAGATGATGTAATAGCTTAGGGCGACAATAGCGAACACCTGAAACGGCTTGGTCAACAACTGATTACTAACCTGATTTGCCGCATAGGTCAGTTCCGGCACGTTAATGACATAGCCAAGCGTACTATCTTTGATAATCGACACCAGTTGGCTCACCAGACTGGGCAGAGAATTGAACAAAGCCTGCGGTAAAACCACCAGCCGCAGGGTTTTCAGGTAACTCATCCCCAGCGCCCGCGAAGCTTCGTACTGGCCGTGGGGCAGCGCCTGAATACCGCCGCGGACAATCTCGGCAATATATGCGCTTTCGTAGATAACCAGCGTGCAGAGCATGGTGGAAAAGCCGCTGATATTCTGCCCAATCAGCAGCGGTACGCAGAAGTAAGTCCAGAACACCACCATCATTAGCGGAATACCACGCAGCGTGTAGACCCAACAGGCGGCGGCCCAGCGTAACCCGCGCCACGGCGACAGGCGAGCCAGCCCCACCAGCACGCCAAGCGGAAAGGAGAGCGCCACCGCCAACAGCGAGATTAACAGCGTGCAAAGCACGCCGCCCAGCGGCCCGTTCGGGTATTGTCCCATCAGGAACAGCATGCTGTGGTCGTGCAAAATGGTTAAAACGTCAAACATAGCGATTACCTCGCATACACGCGTTGAAAATGACGCCCCAACAGCGCGCCCAGTCCCATCAACAACAGTGAAAATGCCAGATATCCCAGCGTTCCAATCACATAGGCTTCGAAGGTACGGAAGGTCTGATTTTCAATGTCGCGCGTGACGTAGGTCAGTTCGGTCACGCCGATGACCATCGCCAGGCTGGTGTTTTTAAACAGCAAAACGGTATGGTTAATCAGCGCAGGCAGCGCGTTGCGGATCCCCTGCGGCAAAATAACCGCCCCCATCGCCCGCATATAGCTCATTCCTAATGCCCGCGCGGCCTCATTCTGCCCGTCAGGTATGGCGCGCAGGCCGCTGCGGATATCTTCGGAGAAGTAGGCCGCCTGGCATAACCCCAATGCGAACATCGAGAAAAGAAACTCGGCATTGAACGCGTTGATCCAGCTCTGCACCGATTCCGGCAGCAGCGTCGGAATGGCGAAATACCACATCATCAATTGGATCAGCGTGGGCACATTACGGTGATAGGAGATGTAAGCCGCCACCAGCCGCGTAGCGAAGCGGTTTTCCGTCAGACGGACAACCAGCAGCAGCAGCGCGATAAACATGGCCAGCAGCCAGGCGCCCAGCGCCAGTTCCAGCGTAATAGTCGCGCCCTGCACGATCATCCCGCCATAATGGCCTGTTAACACAGCACTAAAATCGAGCGCCATAATGAGCCTCCTGTAAACCCGCTCAGACTACGCTTTCGCCGGGACGCATCGTAGAAAGCCCGCCGGGAACCTGCAGCGTCGGCGTGATTTCTATATTGCCGATATTCACCGCCACCGGCGCGCTAACGGCAAAGGCCACGCAATCTGCAATGTCTTTTGCCTGAGGCAGCTCAAAGCCATCGATAAAACGCCTGCGGGCGTCCTCATGATCGCCGGACACGTTGCCAAAAATATCGGTCGCCACACGCCCCGGACAAATCTCCGTGATGCGAACGCGTTTGCCGTAACAGTCAACGCGCAGTTGTCGCGACAAGGCATGCACGCCCGCCTTGGTCGCGTGATACACCGAGTTGCCGTTAAAGTTATAAATAGCGGCGATGGAGGTGATATTGATGACGTGGCCGCAGTCGCGCGCCACCATGCCCGGAACCAGCAGGCGACACAGATGCAATACCGCGCGCAGGTTAACGTTCAACTGGGTTTCAATCACATCTTCACTGGCATTCAGAATGGAGCCGGGGTGCGAAACCCCGGCGTTATTAACCAGAATATCAACCTGCAAATCGCTGCACAGGCGGGTCAGCGCATCGAGGTCGGCCACGTCCAGCGCATGAGGAATGCAGCCGGTGCGATCGGCCAGCGCAATCAGTTGTTCCCGCCGGCGGGCAACCGCATGCACGGTGATGCCTTCCTGGCATAAACGTTCAACAATCGCTTCACCCATACCGGCGGACGCGCCAGTCACCAGTGCGACTTTGTAATCTGAAAATGGCATGTTGCCTCTCCTGTCATGACTGCGGTCATCAATGCCGCATCGTATTTATTGCGTATTTTTGACTCTATTCAGTTATGTCCCGGCGGTATAAGACATAAATGGTTTGAGGCGATAAGGGGGACTTATAATCCTGATGCCAGAGGGGCATGGTTTTGAATTTTCGCGATTTCCTGACCAAATCCCACGACGTCGCCATCGTTGACGACGAAGGAAATCAGCCGCCCTGACACCGGGCTTCGCACGGGTAAATAGAGGGCGCCTACCTTCACCATCGCCAGCAAATCGTGTGGGTTAACCGCTACGCCCGGCGCAGCGAAATTGCCGTCAAGAAGCGGATGGCGCAGCAGCACCCGCCCTGGAGCAGGGGCGCATAACGGCGTTAACGGCGGCGTTAAGCCAGAAGGTTTCTCTGCCGCAGGAGGCGGCGCAATGCGGGGAGAGGCGGTGAGATGAACTGACCACGTTCTGCCCTTTAGCGCAACATGCGAAATTGACGTGGCGCGCAGGCTGTGCGCCAGCTGCTGTAACACCTTAAGTGTGAGCGTTTTTTCCATATCCGGACCCGGTTACTGGCTAGTGTTTTCGGTGAATGTCTTCACTCTATCCCGTGTACGCTGCCGGCCAGTAAGAGGGTTTCGCTTTACGGTAATAAGGGAGACTTATTAACTCACCAGCGTTAAGGGACGGTTGTCCGGCGTGCGGTTCGACACCAGTGAAAGCAGAATGGATTTCACCGCTTCCGCCGGTTCCGAGAGCGGCAAATGGTCCGAGATGCAAAACGAGAGCGAGGCATGTACATCCGGTTCGATAATTTTCGCCATCCACGCATCGGATGCTTTCAGCATCGCGCGCGCAGCGGACTCCGGCATGATCGTGCAGCCCAGCCCCGCCGCCAGCGCCGCATTGAGCGTAGTTTGCGACTCAATTTCACAGGCGACCCGGTAATCCAGCCCTTCTTTAACAAAGGCGTCATCCACACATTTACGCATGATGTTGTAAATGCGCGGCACGAACAGGTCGTAGCGCGCCACATCGGCAAGCGCAATCTCTTTTACCGGCTTATCAAGGCTATTCGGGCAGACAAAATACAGGTGCTCCTTCATTAAAGGAATAAAGCGCAGCCCGTGGATCGCACGGTTATCGTAGATCACCGCCATATCCATCCTCCCGTTCATGATCAGCTCGCTTAAGGTGGTGCCGAAGTTTTCGTTGAAGTAGAGCACAATGCCAGGATGCTGGCGCTGCACCTCTTTCATCAGCGGAATGGCCAGCTGCTGCGCCGCCGTGCCGGGAGCAAGGCCCACGGAAACGTTGCCGCACAGCTCCATTCCCGAACGGTCGATAGCGCTCTGCGCCTGCGCGCACTGGCGCAAAATCGCCTGGGCATGGGTATAAAGAATGTTGCCCGCGGTGGTTGGCGTTACCCCGCGTTTGGTACGAATCAGCAGTTGCTGATTCACCTCCCCTTCCAGCGTCGCAAGCTGCTGGCTGAGCGCGGGCTGAGCGATATGCAGAATATCCGCCGCCTGGGTTAAGCTGCCCACATCGACAATTTTGATGAAATATTTCAGGCGACGTAGATTCATGGCATTTCTCCAGTGATGGCTTTCTCATCAATTAAGCAATGGATGTGCCAGTTCTAATGATTGCGGAACCACACAGGCTACTTATGGTTTGATTAGCGCATAATCTGTGCAACTGCCGCCCAGGCCGCATTCCACCGTGAGCGCCCCGCACCGCTGCGGTGCAAACGGGCATGGCATTGCATCGTTGCAGTGTCTTACGGTGGTCTCCGTCATTGCTTTGTATTATGTCCCCACAACAAAGCGGTATTATCCGCCCGCCAGGCCGGTTCCCTATCCTCAGACATGCATCACCCTCCACCGTGCGCAAGCGCGGTTCCCGCTGAACCAACTGGAACACCTGTGATATGCCAGAAATTGCCGATCGACTTAAAAACATAGTCATTTCAGCGTCCGTCGCGATGACGCAAAAGGCGCGGGATCTCGCCGCGCAGGGTATTGATGTGGTTGGGCTTTCCACCGGAGAGCCGGACTTTCCCACCCCCATGCATGCGATTGAAGCGGCGCATGCCGCCGCCCTCGCCGGAGACACGCGCTACCCTCCCACCGACGGAACACCGGCGCTGCGGGCGGCTATCCAGCGCAAATTCAAACGCGACAACGGCCTGGATTACGACGTTAGTCAAATAATCACCGCTGGCGGCGCCCGGCAGATAATCTTCAACGCCATGATGGCCACGCTTAACCCCGGCGATGAGGTGGTGATCCCCACGCCGTCGTGGATTAGCTATGCGGACATCGTAAAATTCGCCGGCGCCACGCCGATCCCCGTGCCCTGCCATGAAGAAAACGGTTTTAAGCCGCTGCCTGCGGATATCGCCGCGGCGATAACAGCCAAAACCAAATGGCTGTTGCTGAACTATCCCAGCAATCCCACCGGCTCCGTCGCCAGCCGCGAAGAATTGCAGGGCATCGCCGATGTGATGCTCGATAACCCGCACGTCTGGATCCTGACCGACGATATTTATGAGCACCTGATTTATGACGACTGCGTTTTCCTGACGCTGGCGCAGGTGGAACCGCGTCTGTACGACCGCGTGCTGACGGTAAATGGCGTGTCGAAAGCATATTCCATGACCGGCTGGCGTCTGGGCTTTTGCGGCGGTCCCGCGCCGCTTATCAAAGCGATGAGCAATGTGAACACCCAGAACTCAGGCGGCATTACGACGCTGGCGCAGGCGGCGGCCATCGCCGTGCTGGATGGCCCGCAGGATTTACTCAAAGAGCGCGCCGCCATTTACCGCGAGCGCCGCGATTTTGTGCTGGCGAAACTGGCCGCCATTCCGGGGCTGACGTGCCATAAGCCGCAGGGGGCGTTTTATCTGTTTGTGAATATCGCGGCGTTTATCGGAAAAACCAGCGCGGCCGGGCGACTGATTGCCAGCGATGCCGATTTTGTGATGGCATTAATTGAAGAGCAGCATGTGGTGACCGTTCAGGGCGCGGCCTACGGTATCAGCCCTTATCTTCGCCTCTCTTACGCCACCAGCATGGAGCGCCTGCAAACCGGTTGCGAGCGCCTCGCCGCGTTTTGCGAAGGATGCCGGTAAGCTTCACATTCCCTCCCCGGCGGCGCTGGCGCTGACCGGGGCTACACGAACGCTCCCTCCCACCCGACATTAAAATAAACCGCCGGTTGTTCCACAGGCGGCTTTGTTCCATTAACCGGTCACATACAGGAAAAATATTCTATTAATGGAATAAGGTCATTATCATCACTTTGCCACCATGCTCTATAAATGGGTTATAATTATGCAATATGACCTATTAATGAAACACGAGGTAAGTTATGGCAAAGCCGTCCACTCGAACATATTCTCGCTATAGCAGTGATGCGGCTCGATTACTTGGACTGATGATTCGCACTGCGCGCATTGAGCGCAAACTCACCGTCGAGGAACTCGCCGAGCGGGCAGGGGTATCCCGGGGGCTTGTCTATCGTGCCGAAGAAGGCGATATGGGGTGTACAATCGGCGCAGTATTTGAGCTTGCCACTATCATCGGAGTTCCGCTTTTTACGCCCGAGCACGCGGCAATGACAATGCATATAGCGAACGCAGAGAAAACCCTGTCACTTATGCCACGTGCAGTACATCGCTCCCGAAAAGAGATAAATGATGATTTCTGATAATAATGTCAGGCAGGCCTACGTATGGATCTGGTTGCCAGGCGCGACTCAACCTGTTGTTGCTGGCGTATTAAACCGCGACGGCAATCGGTTTATCTTCAATTACGGGCGTAGCTATCTGGAGCGTGAAGACGCAATATCTATCTATGGGCCAGAACTCCCTCTGGTTCGTGGCGCCATTTTACCGGGTCCGGACCTACAGCAAGCCAGCGCTCTACGCGATGCAGCGCCTGATGCATGGGGCCGACGTGTCATTCTCAACAGGCTGGTTGGTACCCAGAGCAAGGATGCCGATCCCGATAAACTGGACGAACTGACATACTTACTCGAATCTGGCTCTGACAGAATAGGCGGGCTCGATTTTCAATTATCAGCGACACAATATGTCCCACGAGCGGCCCAGAGCGCATCTCTTGAAGAGCTGATGCAAGCGGCGGCCATGGTTGAAAATGGTATCCCTCTCACGCCGGAACTGGACCTTGCGCTTTTTCATGGCAGTTCGCTTGGCGGAGCGCGACCAAAAGCAATGATCGAATCTGACGACCGTAAGTTCATCGCTAAATTCTCTTCTTCAACGGATACTTATAATGTAGTGAAGGCGGAATACATTGCCATGAAATTGGCGGTCAGAGCCGGTTTAAACGTCGCTTCTGTACGCTTTCGTCATACTGCAGGTAAGGATGTCATATTGGTCGAGCGATTTGATCGCATGAAGAAAGATATGGGATGGGAGCGTCGTCTGATGGTGTCGGCCCTGACTATTTTTGGTCTGGATGAAATGATGGCGAGATATGCAAGCTACGAGGATTTAACAGACATTATCCGCCAGCGCTTCGACGCGCCGAAGGAAACATTGCGCGAGCTATTCAATCGTCTGATTTTCAATATCATCTGTGGCAATACCGACGATCATGCCAGAAATCATGCAGCGTTCTGGAATGGCAAGACACTGAGTCTAACTCCTGCCTATGACATTTGCCCTCAGAGCCGTTCAGGTAATGAGGCGACGCAAGCGATGCTCATCGCAGGTGAAAACCGCATGAGTAATCTCTCTGTCTGTCTGAGAGCCGCACCCAAATTCCTGCTGAACGAACAGGAAGCCATCAGGATCATTATCCAGTGCATTGACGCTGTGCGCACAAACTGGACAGAGGTGTGTGACGAAGTTGCATTAAGCGAAGTAGACCGGCGCTTGTTCTGGGGGCGAATGTTCCTCAACCCGTTCATATTTGAAGGCACTCCTTCTGTCATCATGCAATTACGTAATCTGTCGGGCTGATCTTGCGGTTGAAACGGTATTGGCATGTCGGGTAAGCGCCGCGCCTCCCCCGACAAACCACCGACAGGGCTACTGCTGCAACACCTCCGCAGCCGGCGCCACCACCGCCCCGCAGGCCTCAATCTCACTGCGCACAATCTTCGCAAGCGTCAGCGAACCCGGCGTATCGCTATGAATCAGAATGGACCGGGCGCGCACGGCAAGCCGGTGCCCCTCAATGCTGGTGACCGTGCCTTCCTGCAGGAACTGACGCACCCGACCGCGCACCGCCCCTTCTTCTTTAATGACCGCGCCGGGCTTGCCGCGCGGCACCAGACGCCCTGCCGCGTCGCAGGCGCGGTCGGCCAGAAACAGCGTCAGGCTCCGCAGGCCCACGCTTTGGGCTGCACGCTCAATAATGGTATCCGCCTGACAAAAGATAATCAGAGCCGGGTCAAGGTGAGAAATCGCCTGCATCACCTGCCGCGCCAGCGCCTCATCCCGATTAATCATATTGCCCATCGCCGCGTGAAAACTGACATGCGACACGCTCACGCCTTCGGTTCTGGCAATCGCCTGCAGCGCGCCGATCTGATAAATCACCTGCTGGCAAATCTCATCGGGGCTAAAGGCAATTTCTTTACGCCCGAACCCTAACCGGTCCGGCAAGCCAGGATGCGCGCCAATGCCCACGCCCCGGCGTTTTGCCAGCCGTACCATTTGCGTCATGATGGCCGGATCCCCCGCATGAAAACCGCAGGCGATATTCGCCGATGAAACCACTTGCATCAGGGCTTCGTCATCACACAACTGATAGACACCAAACCCTTCTCCCATATCGGAGTTCACATCTATTTTCATCATCTGTCGTTATCCGTTCACGCGGTCAAAGAACGCGAAAAATCACGCAGTTGCGCCAGCCAGCGTTCAATCGCCCGCCGCGCAACGATGGCCTGCTTCGCATCGCTTGGAATTAATTGAATCGACTGTCCGGCCTGTAGCTGTCCGAGCCGCCATAAATCTTCCTCAATCACGCAGGCGATTTTGGGGTATCCGCCTGCCGTATTGGCGTCGCTTAACTGAATGATCGGTTCCCCGGCGGGGGGAACCTGCACAATGCCGGGGATCAGCCCGTACGAGCGCATCTCAATGGTGCGCGAAGGGTAAATCGGTTCTCCGGAAAGCCGGTAGCCGGTACGGTTGCTTTGTCTGGAAATTTGCCAGGATTGCTGCCAGAAACGCGCATGATCGGCTGCGAACAGCGCATATTCGCCGGACGGAATCGCCCGCACCGGTACCACGCCATTGTTCACCGCCGGGAACGCGTCGCGCAGCGCCAGTTCAGGCGGCTCGATGCCCAACCCGCCCTGCGGCAAGGTCGCCCGGCAAGCGCCTGACGGCAAGGTGTCGCCGGCCTGCAGCGGACGCCCGTCAACGCCGCCGAACCCGCCACGCAGCGCCGTGCTGCGTGAACCTAACACCTCGGGAACCGCGATTCCGCCCGCCACGCAGAGGTAGCCGCGCGTGCCGGAACGCGGATAGCGCATCTCCAGCACCTGTCCTTTGGCAACCCGGCAGCCCCACCAGGGCGGCAGGTCAACATCATCAAGCCGCGCACGGCAATCCGCCCCCGTTAGCGCGATCGCCGTATCCTGTTGAAAACGGACGCGAAAGGGAAACATCTGCACCTCAACGGCGGCGGCGTTATCGTCATTACCCAGCAGCGCATTGCCCGCCCGCAGCGCCAGCGGATCCATCACGCCGCTCACCGACACCCCAAGGTGGCGAAAGCCAAAGCGACCCAAATCCTGCACCGTGTTCAGCGCACCCGTGCGCTCAATTTCAATCACAGCTCTATCCTTTCGGGTAAAAAACGGATGTTGTCGCCGGGCGCCATCAATGCGGGACTGGCCGCGTACGGGTCAAAGACTTCCAGCTCCGCATAGCCAATGGCGTTCCAGCCGTTGGGGCCGGTCAGCACCGATACGCCCGTCTGCGCCCCGCCAATGGTGACCGTGCCTTTTAGCATATTGAGCGACGGTACTTTTTTACGCGGCGTGGCGAGCAGCGGATCAAGGCCATGCAGATAACCGAAACCGGGGGCGCTACCCAGCGCGACAACGGTGTACTGCCCCTGATAATGGCGGCGAATCACCTCGTTTTCGCCAAAACCGGTATGACGACAGACCGCTTCCAGATCGCTTGCCAGCGCGCCGCCGTAGTGAACCGGAATTTCAATCAACTGCCCCTGCGGGTGCACTTCCTGTGCCTGTCGCCAGTATTCACGCAGCCGTTGCGGGAAGGCATCCGCCTCTTCCGGGGTACGTTTGAGCAATACCAGTAAATTGGTGACGCCGGGAATCAGCGTTTCGACGTCGTCACAGTGAGAGAGCATTTGCGCCAGTGACCAGATGCGCCGTTGGGCGGCCAGGCTAAATGCGCCTGGCGCTTCCACCAGCCAGGCCCGGCTACCCATGGTCGAGAGGGTGACATCCGCCCCCAGAGAAACCGACGCGTGTTGCTCTAACCAGGCCATAACTTATTCCAGCGGTTCAAATTTCAGATTCGACAGAGGCTGCACGCGCTCTTCGCGCACCATTTTGTATTCGGTGTTCGGCCCAATCCAGGTGTCCCAGATTTTGTCGATGGCGCCATTGTCATCCATGGTTTTCAGGCCGGTGTTGACGGCGGTAAGCAGCGCAGGTTCGTCGCGTTTCATACCCACTCCAATGGGTTCCAGCGCCATCGGTTCTTTGATCATCGCCAGTTCAATACCGTCTTTTTTCGCCTGCGAGATCATTTTGATGCCGGTCATCGTGTTGGTAACAAAGCCCACCGCCTTGTTTTGCTCAAGCGCGAGAAACGCGGAAGCCGCGTCCTGGAAGGTGACCGCTTTACCGCCTTTAATGTTGATCGACTGCTCAGAGGTAGTTCCTTTGGTCGCGCTGATGCGTTTGCCTTTGAAATACTCAAGGGTTTTATCTGCGTTCTCTTTTTTCACCAGCAGCATCTCTTTTGCCACGTAGTATGGGTCGCTGAACTGGATTTGGTTACCGCGTGTTTTCGTGTAGGCCAGGTTGGCGATCAGCACATCGGCGCGTCCGGTGGCAATCACCGCGATGCGGGCTTCTACCGATGTCGGCACCAGCGTCAGCTTCAGCCCCATTTGCTTCGCCAGCGCATTGCAGAGGTCAACATCCATTCCCACCAACTGACGTGTATTCGCATCCGGTGATGAAAAAGGCGGGACATCCGAATAAACCGCACATCTCAAATCCCCCCGGGCAGTCATGTCTGAAAGCAGGTCCGCCTTCGCCCCGACGCTGGCGAATACAAGTGGCAACGCCAGCGCGGCAGATAATTTTTTCACGGTCATGATGTTTCCCCCAAAGTATTAATTCGTTGAATACACGACTTTTATTACCAGACCCACCCAGTATGGCAGCCCGTATTCTCTGAAATATACGGGCTTTGCTTTCGACGGCATAAGAGGGAAACCGTGTTGCGAGATACACAATTTATATGACCAATATCACGCCGCATCGACAGCATCGGGTAATAAGAAAAGGTTATTCAGGCAGAGGGAAATTATCTTATCGACGCACGTTGCGGGCGTTCTAAGGTTAGGGCTCATCCACACCTGCATGTAGTAAAGGTAAGACCATGAATGCCAAACTTGGGATGTTGCTGAAAATAATGTCGGCGCTGTGCGCGACATTAATGCTGGCCTGCGTCAAAGGGCTAAACGGCGCCATACCCACCGGAGAAGTCATCTTTTTCCGCTCGTTCGTTGCGCTCTTTCCTCTGTTGCTGTGGCTGAAAATACAAGGCAGCGTCATCAACAGCATCAAAACCCACAATATCTTCGGCCATTTTATTCGCGGTTTCTCCGGTACCGGCGGCATGTATTTCAACTATCTGGCGCTGGTTTATATCTCGCTGGCCGACGCCACGGCCATCAGTTACGCCGCACCGTTATTTACCGTGCTTATGGCCGCGATGCTGCTGAAAGAGAAGGTGCGCTTTTATCGCTGGCTGGCGGTCCTGGTCGGCTTTAGCGGCATTGTGATTATGCTGTCGTCAAACCTCACGCTCGGTCACGCGTTACGGGCATCCGGCTTCACCCTTGACGACGCAGCGCTGGGGGCGGTATTTGCCCTGCTGGCCGCCGTCTGCTCCGCGACATCCAATGTGCAAATCCGCTTCTTGAATGGCGTCGAAACGCCGGGAGCGATCGTTTTTTATTTTTCGCTGATGACCACGTTGATTGGCCTCTCGACGGCCCTTTTGGGCTGGGCGCGCCCTACCGGCTGGCAGTGGGCGTTGCTGATGGGCTGCGGTTTGTTTGGCGGGCTGGCGCAAATTCTGGTCACGCTCAGTCTGCGTTATGCCGATGCCTCGCTACTCGCGCCGTTTGATTACACGACGCTGGTATGGTCTATGGTGATTGGTTATTTGTTTCTCGACAGCTTGCCCGGACACGCCACGCTTCTCGGCGCGTCTATCGTCGTCATGGCTGGGGTCTTCACCATCTGGTGCGATCAGCGCCAGCGCAAAGGGCAGATAATCCGCTCGTTATCATGATCCATCGTCACACAATACGCTTCATCCTCCGGTCCGGGTAAGCATCGCTCTACCTGGGCAAAATGATGGGCATTTAACTGGCTTCAGGGTACTTCATTGTCTGTATCCCGGTAATCCACACGACAGACTATTCAGGCATAGCCGCTGAAGAACAGCAATCAATCCAATTGGCCGTCTTCCGCTGCCTTAACCAGCGCATCAACCACGTGGCGTATTTTGGGCAGTAGCTGACGGCTTTTGGGCCATAGTGCGCTGATCGGCATTTCGCCGCCGGAATGACCAGCAAGAACCGCTTTCAACTCGCCGCGCTCCAGGTAATTACCGACCAGCCAAAGCGGCAACTGAGACAAACCACATCCGGCGAGCGTAGCGGCCAGCATCGCGTCACCGTCGGCAAATTCATGCGTAGGCGTTGGCGTATAGCGCGTTATTTGCCCGTTATTTTCCTTCAGAAGCCAGGAGATCGGCTGATTTCGGCGAAATCCCACCACACAATGGTGTTGACTCAGTTCATCCGCCGATGTGGGTTCACCGTGATTAAGCAGATAATCCGGCGAAGCACAGATGACCAGTTTCTGGGTTGTTAGCCGTCTCGCCACCAGACCACTGCTGTCGGCGAGCTCGCCAATACGGATAAGCAGGTCAATACCTTCTTCGATCGGGTCAACAAATCGCTCACTGAAGGTGACGGTCAGCGCCAGCTCAGGGTAGCTGCGGGTGATTTTAAGTAGCAGCGGAAGAATGCGCTGTCTGCCGAATGCGGCGGGTAAATCCACCCTGAGCCTGCCCGCAGGGCGGCAAATGTGAGACGTCAGCTCAGCTTCTGCCTGCTCAAGGGTATCTATTGCGCTCTGGCAACTGATCAGAAAGCGTTCGCCATCCGGCGTAAGGCTGAGACGGCGCGTGGATCGCTGGAACAGCTTCAGCCCAAGCCGATCCTCAAGGCGACTAACGCTCTTTCCCACCGCCGATTTGGTCAGGCCCAGCCGCTCAGCCGCTGCGGTAAAGCTCCCCTGCTGCGCAGTGGTAACAAAAGCAGTAATACCGCCCAGATGATCGGTTGTGCGCATACTCAATTTTCCGTTACGTGCCTCATACCCAGTCTGTGTGCATGCCTGATTGAAAGAGGACGCCGGCTGGTCCCAGGCTGAACCCGCATCACGGGATCCTTAACCTCTCACCGTGATTGTTGAATCTATGTCCACACAGAAGCGAATGAAACCCGATTTATCATGAAATAAAAAACAATCATAGTTATTTCCGGATTTATTGTGATGCCCCGAAACGAAAAATCGTCAGGCTGAGACAGTGATAAGGCATGACCGTCCCCGGTCATTTGCGGGCCAGGCCCCGATTGAATCAACAGCAGAGAACATGATGACGTCAGTAACAGGTTTTAAACACGTGGGTTTTATCACCCGCAAGAACGGTCAGAGCTTTGAAGAATTTGTGCAGCACTGGGATAAGATCCACACCGAAATTGCCCTGCGCCTGCCCGGCTTAAAAGGGTATGTGCTGAATCCTATCGATCGTGAAAAATACCCAGAGTCACCGGTAGACGGCTTTTCAGAACTGTGGTTTGACTCAATCGAAGCGGCTGTTGCCGCCTTCAATTCGCCTATCGGTAAAGAAGCTTTTGAGGATGTCCCGAATTTTGCCGATCACGTTGCCGTCACTTACATTACCGAAATTAAAAAATGCTGAAATACAAAGGATTTTTACCTGAAAGCGTTTGATGTAAGAGGCAAAGACGAAACCGCGCCATCAGAATGACTGAATTGAATACCACGTTTGCAAGCCGCTGTCGAAAGACAGCGGGTTACCCTCGCCCTCTCATCTATACCCGCCCGGTAAAAACGCCTACCAGCTCCGCATCCTGTTTCCCGGTTTATTGATGGCTGCTGTCAGCTACGGATCACCTCCAACCAACGGGTCACCGTTTCTGTCGTTTTTCTTTCCTGATCGCATTCAATAACCAGCGGTTTTTCTCGTTTGGCTCGCGATATATGGCCGCAGGCGCTATCCCGAACCTTCGACAAAAATAGCTAACCGGCCGTTTTCGCTACACGAGTGGTCAACGCAATTACCGCGCTGATCGCGGTAAACAAGGCGATAATCCAGGCCATCGTCCACGGCGTGCCGTCCCCCGACAGGGCAAGCAGCAAGGAGGAAATAATGCCGCTACCGTATTGTAGCGAGCCGATTAATGCCGACGCGGAACCCGCAATGTTTGGCACGGTATCAAGCGCGGCGGCGGTCGATGTTGCAGCGATAATCCCGTTCATCGCAAAGAAAACAAACACCGAGGCCACAATCAGGGTCATCCCGCCGATATTGAGTTTCGTGCCTAACGCAAGAACGAGTGAGGCGGCGGTAGCGATCAGCACGGCAAATTTAAGCAACTTCTCAAGCGGATAACGTTGAACCAAACGGCGGTTCACGATACTCATTCCCACCACACCGACAATATTCAGCGCAAATAACCAGCCGTAATGTTGTGGATCGATACCGAAGTAAGTGATGTAGACAAAGGCTGACCCGGTAATAAAAGCGTAGGCGGCGACATAATAGGACGTCAGGCACAGGGTGAAGCGCATAAAAGCGGTATTCGTCAGCAATGCATAATAGTTGTGAAAGGCGCTGGATAAAGAAGCCTTTACGCGTTTGTCTTCGGCTAACGTTTCAGGCAGCCAATATAATGAAATGAACATGAGCAGGCCAATCACCGCCAGCAGCCAGAAAATCGAGTGCCATGACGTCACTTTGATCAATTGCCCGCCGAGCAGCGGCCCGGCAATCGGCGCAATCGCCATAATGATGATTAGCGTAGAGAGCATTTGCGCGGCCCGGATACGGCTAAATAGATCGCGGATCATCGCACGAGCCAGCATCGGCCCAGTGCATGCACCCAGCGCCTGAAAGATACGCCAGAAAACAATCTGCGAAATAGTCGTTGAAAGTGCGCAGCCCACGGAGCCGATGATAAATAGCGCCATACCAATAAACAGCGGCGTCCGTCGCCCCCAGTGGTCGCTTAATGGCCCCCAAATCAGCTGTGCGATGCAAAAGCCGATTAAAAAGCCAGTAATGGTCAGTTCCACATCACCCTGTAAATCCTTCCCCATGATCGGCATGGCAGGCAGGTAAATATCTGTCGATAAAGAAGTAAACGCCATCAGGGCGCTAAGAATGGCAATAAAAAATAGCTCTGGGATTTTTTTCGATCGCATCTGGGGTTGAGTCATATCCGTCATGTAAGCGTAAATTCTTTGCGCTATATTACCGGCATTGAACCCGATGATAATCATACGCTACAGAATGGCTTTATGAATAAGACTCATGAATCAGGCATTACTGAGCAGCCCTGGCATCCAGGATAATAAAAGATGGCGCTATGACCACAAATTACAGGCCCAGTGAATTTAGAATTCCGAAACAAGGCCGCGGATCATAGCGCAATAATACTTAAACGGAGATTGACTGAACAATACCCCTCCACATCGAATAGATATATAAGGAGTATTTACTACCTCAACACGGCCCGCTACCAGCCGCAAACATTAGTTTCCTCGTCTGACTCGTAGCCTCGCACAATATTAATCAGTTCTTTGACGGCATCGGCGGCAATAGCCGGGTCTTTCAGTTCAGAAAGAGCAGCGAAATCTTTATCTACTGACACGCCATTATTTTGATTGGTAACGGTCAGCACAAAATCTTTACCCTTTTGACTTGTTTCCGACAGTTCGTCGATCAGCGCGGCAACCGCCTGAGCCGCGACGTCCGGCACATATAAAGACATGGGTTTCAAAAAAATCTTTTCTTTTTTTTCACTATTATCGCGATTAGCTATCGCTAAGGAATACCCTTTATTTTCGCTTTCCATTATTAACACCTCAGCCTTCGATCAAAATTTTTGGATCGACATAAAAATCAACGTTGAATAGCGTATCATCAGATAATGCTTCTATTCGGTGCCATTTTTCGGGCGGGAATACGCCAAACTGCCCGGCTTCTATCGTCAAGGTGTCAACAGGATCAGGGCTTGTCTCATCAGCGTAACCATAATAACGGATAGCCCCTTGCATCACGCATAAACGCGGGTAAACGCCCTGGCGGGTACCCGCATCCAGGTGTCGCTGCCAAATAGACGCAGGCGCAGTGTCCCTGGTCCAAAAAGGTGTTGTTCGTGTATGAACATAATTAGCAGGTATTACGATTCGTTGCATGTTTTAACCTCATTTTTCCCAGTTTAAAAGTGATGGGAGGATAAAGTCATATGATGCATATCATATACCTCTTTTTGGGTTTGTGGATTATTTTTTTCCGATCTATTTTTCACAGCAGCGCAACACGCATACCCCGTAAATACTCAATTGTGGTTATTGTTAAAGACAAGCTGGAAGAGTAGAAATGGACGCCATCTAAGCCTTCACATAATGGGTTCCATGCTGAAATGAAGAAGAATGTGAAATTAAGTTCATTTTATTACGGCTTCCCGGTTTTTCTTGTCACCACGACAGACAGCCGTAACGGAAATACCAATATCGCCCCCGTCTCCTCTTCGATCTCTCTTGGCGATAAAATTATTATCGGGGTCAGCAAAGGCAGCAAGACGCACAGCAACCTAATATCGGGGTCCGATGCGGTCATCAATATCCCTGATTCTACGCTTTGGGAAAAAGTGGAAGAAATCGGTAAGCTGACAGGTGGAGATACGTTATCTGAAAGCCAAATCAAATGGGGCGTTCAGGTATGTCACGATAAATTCGCCAGAACCGGGCTTCACATGGAAGAATCAGCCGGAATTGCACCACCGCGCGTAGTTGAATGCCCAATTCAGGCGGAATGCAAAACAGTAAGCACAACGGACAAAGGGCGTTTTATACTCGTTGAGCTTGATATTCTGAATATCTGGGTGGAAAGCCATCTATTGGGTCACAACGACACCATTGATTCGTCAAAATGGAAGCCGTTGATATATAACTTCCGCGAGTACGATACCACTGGCGATGCGCTAGGCTTTAATTTTAAATACGGTCACTAACCATGGCGCATTACCCCGACCAGACGCTATCAATGCCGCGCGCTGGTCGGGGATCTTCCGTCAGGAAATAAACTTCACGCCTTGCTTTAATACGATATCACACGCTTTGGCTTTGACTTTTTCCGCCAGCGGGGTATTGCCCAACGTACTCAGGTTTACCTGTTTCCCCTCCCCCGTATTCAGCAGGCCGGCCAACCCTTGCACATAATCGGTCTGTTTCTGCTGCTCCTGTTGCGAGCTCAGGCCCAGTTTATTCAGCAACTGGTTTTTGACATTTTCGGTGTTTGTCGCCGAAACCAGCTTCTGTTTCAGGCAATATTGCAGGATACCCGCCGCATTGTTCATGCTGCCGGCGCTCAACGACTGAGTTTCGCCATTAAGCAAGCCGGTCAGCCCACTCAGGTTGCCGGATGAAGCGCCGTTCTGGCTTAACTGGCTGGCAGCGCTGGAAAGGGAATCCTGCCAGCCGGCCGCCTGAACGTAACTCGCTGCCGTTATCAGAGCGGCCACACCCACGATGTTCACTGCACGTTTGATTAATGTCATAACACGCTTACTCTTTTGTGATCGAAAACTGCGATGCAGTATACCTTCGCAGCCATCAGGCACCATCCGATAAAACCGAAATCGCCCGCTGAAACAGCGCCATGATTATCCGATGCACGGTTTTCGCAATTCGGCACGCCAGCGCCGGTCCCATGCACATAATCGCTCCCCTTCATTACTGCACGGTGTTGCGCATTTCAATCGACTGAGAAATGGTGTGCAGTAAATCCGGTATATCCATCTTAGGTAAAACCACCTCGATAAACGACAGGCGATGTTCTCCCTCAATGTCGGCCAGAACCTGAGCCAGTTGGTCTGGCGTACGGGTTTGCTTGATGAACACCTTGCCTTCATCGCAGCCAAGCGCCATCGGAAGCTGCGTCCAGTTCCAGGCCGCGATGTCGTTATAGCGCTGTTTCGGGCCGTGTATCGCCCGTTCGACGGTATAGCCCTGATTATTCAGCACAAACACCACCATGCTGAGTTCGTTGCGAATAATCGAACCGAGCTCCTGCACGGTAAGCTGGAGAGAGCCGTCGCCAATCAGCAGGATGACCCGGCGATCGGGTGAGGCGGTCTTGGCGCCAAGCGCGGCGGGCAACGTGTAGCCTATCGATCCCCATAACGGCTGGGCAATAAACTGGCACCCCTGCGGCAGCGTGAGCATCGCCGCCCCGAAGCAGGAGGTTCCCTGCTCGGCCACGATGATGTCGCCGGGGCGAATGAAATGCTGAATTTGCAGCCAGAACTCGCGTTGGTCCAGTCGGTTTTTCGCCTGCGGGGAAGGCAGCGCCGGCGGCGTAATAAAGCCGGGGTTCCAGCGGGCCGCTTGCGCCGCGGTGATCGTTTCCAGCGCGTCAATCGCCTTCAGCATCGGAACGGCAGGAAACGTCTGATGCCCTACCCGTGCGAACGTCGGCTGAATATCAATGTTTTTTTCCGCGGGAATTCGGTGGCTGAACCCGGCGGTAATGGTATCGACAAACAGAACGCCGACGCTGATGATGACGTCAGCGTCTTCAATGCGCGACCTGACGCTTTCACTGCTGCCGCCCCCGGCATACGTGCCGATAAAGCACGGATGCTGCTCATTCAGCGTGCCTTTTCCCATCAGCAAGGTTGAATGCGGTAACGGCACACGCTCCAGCCAGCGTTGTAAGGCAGCCGACGCGCCAAAGCGGTGCGCCAGAAAATCCGCGAGCAGCGAAACCGTCCCGGCGCGGTCCAGCAGCGCGGTTGCCGCCGCGATGAACGCGTTCAGCGAAGCCTCATCGCACCAGGGGTCCGGCAGAGCCAGCGGAGAGGGGCGATCGTCGGTTGGCGCCGCAGCCACGTCTAACGGCAAAAACAAATAGACCGGACGGCGAAGCCTGAGCGCGGCGCTAACAACCCGATCGATTTCTGCCGTGGCGTTGTCGACGGTCAGGCTGGCGCTGACTGCGGTGACTTCGGCCGCCATGCGCAGAAAGTGGCGGAAATCGCCATCCCCCAGCGTATGGTGCATGCGTTCGCCTTTTTGTTGCGACTGTTGTCTCGGCGCCGCCGCGATATGAATGACGGGAACGTATTCGGCATAGCTGCCGGCAATACCGTTAATCGCGCTCAATTCTCCAACGCCGAACGTCGTCAGTAATGCCGCGGCGGATTTGCAGCGGGCGTAGCCATCGGCGGCATAGGCGGCATTGAGTTCATTGGCGCAACCTACCCAGGAAATAGCGGGATGGCTGATGACATGATCAAGAAATTGCAAATTGTAGTCACCGGGAACGCCAAAAAGATGCTGAATACCACTCTGCGCCAGACGATCCAATAAATAATCGCCAATTGTATAGTTTCTATTCGTCACGTTATCTTCTCCATGTTGTTCGTCCTGTTTACTGGAAAGTATTAACGATCAGATAAAAACTTCTCATATTTTTATTGCATGAGATGAATAAGACACGCTAAATATCGGATATTATGTCGTAAAAAATCACGACGGAAATTACTTTAACGTAAAAAATACATAGCCACACGGAGTAGCATTTATGACCAAAGCGGTTAAACGCAGAGACTTATATATCACTAATATTTACTGTTATCCCTCTACTAATTAGTCGCCACCCGGTTATTACCGCCGACTGGCAACGCTCCCCTTCCCCAGAGGAATAATGCAGATTCACTGTTTATCTTTTATTTTCGATCAAACGGAACATAATATTCCACCTCAAAATAGTCTTTATCCATCCCGCCTTGCGCGTCTTTCCTGCAATGAATAACCTCCAGATCGCCGCCATTCATGCGGGTATAAGACCGGCCGGGTAAAATATGATGGTAGATCGTCTTCAAAAACGATGTATATTCCTCCACATCTCCGGAAAACAGAAAGCGCAAATAGCGCTCTGTCGCGGCCGGCATTTGCCTGTAGTCATTATCAGCATCGACGCTATTGTACGGGTCGACGGCGCTAATATGGTATTCCATTCGCACATGGCGGTTAACCCGATTGGCATCCGGAATAAAGGTTGAAAAAGAATAGATCACCACCTCCGGTCCGCTATATCGACGACAGGTCTGTTCCCATAGTTTTATTCTTTGCGGAATATCGCTTGCCGAAATAAAGTCATCAATACTTTGGGTATGCTCAAAAAAGGAGGTGTTAGCCGGTCTGGCAGGTAAATCAACCACTTCGGGAATCGGCAGCCAGTCCACGCTAGCGTCTAATGACGGTTGCAGGCCGGTGAAATCCCAACGTAAAGCTTTACGATAATGCCCGGGCGACATCCCAAAATGTTTTTTAAAGGTACGGGTAAATGACTGCTGGGAATCAAAACAGTAACGTAGCGCCACGTCCTGAATGGTTTGATTGGTCAGCTTTAGCTCGACTGCAGCCCTGCTCAACCGCCGGCTGCGAATATACGACCCCAGCGAAACGCCGGTTTCTTTCTTGAATATGCGCTGCAAATGCCATTTGCTGTAGCCCGACTTCGCGGTGACGTCATTGATCATCAGCGGGCTTTCAAGATGGCTCTCTATCCAGCCAATTAGATCGGCGGTAAATCTCATCATGGACGGCATCGTTGATAACATCATGGCAGAACCCCCTTGCTGAACATCAGAAACATCGAAACTCACGCCGATAACGAACCTGCACCGGCATTAATTCACCCATCGGCGCCGCCGCAGACTAATGCCCGGCGGCGGCCGGCCCTGTTTTGGTAAACGGCGGTCTGGCGAACCAGATGATCACCACCAGCCCCATAAACCCCCAGCCCAGCAGATGGAAATAATCGATGGTGGACGCCATCCACGCCTGCTGCTGCACGGTTTTGTCCAACTGCGCCAGCGTGGTCTGACTGATGCCGCCCATCCGATTGAGGTAATCCACCGCCGCCGGGTTGTAGACGGAGACGCTTTCGCTCAGCACCGCGTGGTGATAGATCTCGCGATGCGACCAGATCCAGGTGGTGAGCGACGACGCAAAACTGCCGCCCAGCACGCGCAGAAAGGTCGCCAGCCCGGAACCTTCCGCCACATCCTTGCCGTGCAGGCTCGACAGCAAAATGGAGGTCAGCGGCACAAAGAAGAACGCTACGCCAATCCCCATAAACAGCTGTACGCCGGCCACCGTCATGAAATCGACGTCGATGGTGAACTGGGCGCGCATCAGGCACGACAGCCCCATGATCACAAACGACAACGTGGCGAGCAGGCGCAAATCGACCCGGTTACCGTAACGGCCGATAATCGGCGTGAGCAGCATCGGCAACATGCCCATCGGCGCGGCCGCCAGTCCTGCCCAGGTCGAGGTGTATCCCATCCAGGTTTGCAGCCACTGGGGCAAAATCACATTGATGGCGAAAAACGCGGCGTAGCCGAACATCAGCGATAGTGTGCCGATAGTGAAATTCCGATCGGCAAACAGCCTCAGGTTGACCAGCGGGTCGCGCTCTCCCAGCTCCCAGAGCACAAAGGACACCAGCGCGATGGCGGAAATCACTGACATCGTCACGATATCCGAAGAGGCAAACCAGTCCAGGTCGTTGCCTTTATCCAGCACCACCTGCAGCAGGCCGACCCCGAGAACCAGCAGGCCAATGCCGACGTAATCGACGCGAGCGCGCTCCGTCGAGTCCTGCCAGTCGCGCAGCTGCGCCATCACCACCCCGGCGGCGAACAGGCCGATCGGCACGTTGATGTAAAAAATCCACGGCCAGGCGTAGTTGTCGGTGATCCACCCGCCGGTAATCGGGCCGACAATCGGCCCCACCACCGTCACCATCGCCAGTAACGCCAGCGCCATGTTGCGGCGCGATGGCGGGAAAATCATCAGCAGCAGCGTCTGGCACATGGGGTACATCGGCCCGGCGAAAAAGCCCTGCAAAGCCCGGAAAACAATCAGTTCCGTCATGCTGCGCGAGAAGCCGCACAGAAAAGAGGCCAGGCTGAACAGCAGCACCGAAACGACAAACAACCGCCGTTGACCGACGATACGCGCAAGCCAGCCGGTCAGCGGCAGAGAAATGGCGTTACACACGGCGAACGACGTAATCACCCAGGTGCTCTGATCCGAACTGACGCCGAGGTTGCCGGCAATCGTCGGCAGCGACACGTTGGCGATGGTGGAATCCAGCACCTGCATGAAGGTCGCCAGCGATATCGCCAGCGTCGCCAGCCCCGGATTCGGCGGCGTAAAGGCGGCTTTATCGTTCATCACCGCCGCCTTAGCCACGCGAGCTCGTCAACGGCTGACTGTTGTCGCGAAGAATTTTCGCCACCAGTTTATCGGCCTGCAGGAGCGGATCGTCGTACACATCGGTGCGATAGCGCGGCGCACTGTTCGGCGCGGCCGGCAGCAGTTCGCCCTGGGTGTTGTGCAGATCCACGCTAGCCAGCATCGACAGGCCGATACGCAGCGGGCGCTGTTTCAATCCTTCCGGGTCCAGCGCGATGCGCACCGGCAGACGCTGCACGATCTTAATCCAGTTGCCGCTGGCGTTCTGCGCCGGCAGCAGCGAGAACGCACTGCCGGTGCCGATCCCCAGGCTCTGAATGGTGCCGTGGTATACCGTTTTGTCGCCATAGATATCCGCCGTCAGGGTCACCGGCTGCCCCAGCCGCATTTGCAGCATCTGGCTTTCCTTGAAATTGGCGTCCACCCATACCTGATCGAGCGGCACGATCGTCATCAGGGTCGCGCCGGAACTGACGCGCATCCCGACCTGAACCGCGCGTTTGGCGACATAGCCGCTGACCGGCGCGACGATGGCGCTGCGCGCCCAGTCCAGATATTTACTGCGCAGATCCGCCACCGCGTTTTTAATGTCGGGATGGTCGTCCAGCACGGTATTATCGACCATCGCCTGATTGGTGCGCAGCGCCTGTTCGGCCGCATCCAGCGCGCTGCGGGCGCTGTTGACCGCATCCTGATAATGCGCCAAATCCTCGGCGGAAATAGCGCCCTTCGCCACCAGCCCTTTGCGGCGGTTATAGTCGCCAATCGCCTGTTGCAGCGCCACCTGTCTGGACGCGACCTGCGCCTGATAGTTATCAACGGTGCTATACAGGCCGCGCACCTGACGCACGGCGCTAGCCAACTGCGCTTCCGATTGCTGCAACGCGATGAGGGTATCGCTCGGGCTGAGTTGCACCAGCAACTGCCCTTTTTCCACATAGTCGCCGTCGTCCACGCTGACCTGGGTTACGGTACCGCCGACCTGCGGCGTCAGCGTGATCAGATTGCCGCCCACATAAGCATTGTCGGTGGTTTCGTAAAAACGCAGGTAAAGCTGGTAATAGGCCCCGCCGCCGGCCGCGGCCAGCAGCAACACCAGCAGCAGGATGGCGAATTGACGTTTACGGCGGCCGTTGCGCGGTGCCGATGGCGTGGAGGAGGTATCCATGTAAGTCGTGGCCTTTGTTATTGTGGGTAGGTTAAGTGAGGGGAATAACGCGCTATCACGTCATCCGGCAACATCTTGATAAGCAGCCGCATCAGCTGCTCCGCTTCCTGATGAGTCAGGCGCGCAGTGGTTTGCGCCAGCACAATCCGCATCCCCTCCTGCTCGAAATGCTGGCAGATCGCCTGCCCTTTTTCGGTCAGCGCCAGAATCACCTGACGTTTGTCGTTGGGATGAGGCTGCCGCAAAATCAGCTCCCGCTTCACCATCCGTTCAATCATGCGACTGAGCGCGCCGCCGTCCATCATCACGTTTTTGCTCACATCCACCGGGCTGGTGAAGCCTTTATAGATACTGATCAAGACCTTGAACTGGTGCGCGGTGATGTCGCTGTCGGCAAAATAGTCATTCAGCAGGTTATCTTTGAACTGGTTTGCCAGGTGGATCAGCAAGCCAATCGGGTAAAGCGTGTCATTGACGGTATTGTTCATCACATAAAAACCTGACTAGGCATTAATTGAAAATGAAATTAATGCCTAGTCAGTAAAATGTCAATATCGATTCTTATTCACGCACATTCTCCCCACCGAAACGCCAACGCGGCGTGCCGAAGCGGCGATGCCCGGTCCGGTGATTCTCTGGCAGGGTAATTCTCTGGCAAAGTGAGCCGTGGCGCTGCCGGCGTGCAGGCGTCATGCGGCCGACATAACGCCATCACGCGTTAGCGAAAGGTCATGACCGCTTGCAGCAGCGATGCTGAGTATGGATGGGAAACCGTGGATAAATCGTTAACGGCGCAGGTTTCAACGATTTCGCCTTCGCGGAAAAAAATCACGTTATTGCACAGGTACGCCGCCGCCTGTATATCATGCGTAATAAACAGGCAGGAAAGGTTAAACCGCTTTCTCAGGTCGATGAGCAGATCCAGAATCTGCACCTGCGAGGACACATCCAGCGCGCTGATGGCTTCATCCAGAATCAGCAGTTGCGGATGCGTCGCCACCGCCCGGCAAATACAGACGCGCTGAATCTGGCCGCCCGACAATTCATGGACATAACGCCCGCTGAATTCCGGCGCTAACCCGGCCAGTGCTAATAATTCGGTTATTCGGCGATCCCGCCCGGCCCGGCCGGTGGTTTTCTGCAGCAGCAGCGGTTCGGACAGCGCCTGATACACCGTCATCAGCGGATTAATCGACGACGTATAATCCTGAAACACGGCGCTAATGCGGCGCCTTCTGTTTTCGGGGGAAAAGACCGGCTCGCCCGCCAATAATATTGCCCCCCGGTCGGGCCGTTCCAGCCCGCTAATCAGGCGAGCCAGCGTACTTTTTCCGCCGCCGCTTTCGCCGATAACGCCGAGACAATCGCCGTGCTCAAGCGAGAACGAGACATTTTTTATCACCGTGCGTTTTCTTTTCGAGAAAAACTGTCCGCGGTTTTCCCAATAGCTTTTTTCAACCTGCCGAACCTCAAGCAACATGCGTCATTTCCCCATCACCTGATTGAATGCCAGACTGAGTCGTCTGCGGGTATCAATCAGGCCGCGCGTATAATCCTGTTCGGGGTGGGCGAATACCCGTTCGGTTTCACCCTGCTCAACGATCCGGCCGTCTTTCATCACCACCACATACTGCGCCAGCGCCCTGACCAGCGCCAGGTCATGAGAGGCGAACAGCATGGCGCTATGACTGCTTTTTTGCAGGCGGATAAACTGCTGCACGATGTGATACTGGGTAATGCCGTCAAGCGAGGTGGTCGGTTCATCCGCAATAATCAACGCCGGTTGCGACGCCAGCGCGATGGCGATCATCACGCGTTGCAGCATCCCGCCGGACAACTGATGAGGATATTTAGCCAGTAATTCGGCCGCATCACGCAGCCCGACGTTTTCCAGCATCTCTTTCGCGCGGGCCCGGCGCTGCGCGCGCGTTAACGGGGTATGCCGTTTCAGGGTTTCATCAAGATGGTTGCCCACCGTATACAGCGGATCAAACGCGCTGACGGCATCCTGCATGATCAGCGCGATCTGTTTGCCGCGAATGGTCAGCCACGCGTTGGACGAGAGACGTTGCAAATCGCAACCGCGGAAAACCGTTTCGCCGCTGACGCGCAGCCAGGGCGGCAACAAGCCGAGCACGCTTCGGCATAACAGGCTTTTTCCACCCCCGCTCTCTCCCACGACAGCCGTACAGCAGCGTTCATGCAGCGTCAGGGTAATATCGTTGAGCAGGATGCGGCCTTTTCGCGTATCGGCAACCGAGAGCCGGTTAATCTCCAGCAATACCGGCGGCGTCATCGTGGTTCACGCTTCACAGCTTCTGCGCGGCTGGCATAACCAGTGGGATCCAGCGCGTCGCGCAAAAAATCGCCGACCACATGGCAGGCGGCGACCACCACGGCAATGGCGATGCCGGCGGGCAACATTTGTATCGGGTGAGTCAGCATGACGTTTTTCGCCTCGCTGAGCATATTGCCCCATTCCGGCAGCGGCGGCTGAGCGCCCAGCCCCAGAAAAGAGAGCGCGGAAATCATCAATATCACGCTGCCGATATCCGCGGAAGCCAGAATAACCAGGTCGGCGGCGGCGGCCGGCAATAAGTGCCTGCGCATGACATAGGCGGAAGGCGCGGCAATAACACGCGCGTAATTGACATAGTTTTTACTGCCGTACCGCAGCGTCATCCCTCTGACCATTCGCGCATACCAGGCCCATTTCGCCAGCACCACCGCCAGCAGGATATTTTGCATCCCCGGCCCGATAATCCCCACGATGGCGAAAATCATCACTTCGCCGGGAAAAGAGAGCATGGCGTCGCAAGCGCGCATCAAAAACCCGTCGATTCTACCTTTGCAATAGCCGGCGATCAGGCCGACGATAGCGCCGGTCAGCACGGTCAACATCATGGCCGCTACGCTATAAAACACCGTGGTTCTCACGCCAAAGACCAGACGCGAAAACACACACCGGCCCAGGTTATCCGTGCCGAGCGGATAGAGCAGGCTGGCGCCCTGATACTTATGCCTGACCGACGTCAACGCCGGATCATGCGGAGCGATATACGGCGCGAAGACACCGAAAATCAACACCGTCAGCAGCAACAGACAACACAGCAAAGCCAGTCGATCCTGCGTTATTTTTTTTCCGATATTCCACGCCATGATTAGCGTTCACCCTTGATGCGCGGGTCAAGTTTGACCTGCAACACGTCGGTCAAAAAATTAAACCCCTGGAACAGTAGCGCCATCAGCAACATGTAGGCTTGAATCATCGGATAGTCACGATTGAAGATGGCGGAAAGGCACAAGCGGCCGACGCCGGGCCAGGCAAAGATATTTTCGATCACCACCGTGCCGGCAATGAGTTTCGGAATGCTCATGCCTATCGCCACCAACGCCGCGTGCAGCGAGTTCACCAGCACATGTTTACCGATAATCAACGGCGCAGGCAGCCCCCTCGCTCTGGCGTACAACACGTAGTTTTGCTGCAAATTACCGATCATGCTGCCCCTGATCAGGCGGATATAGGTGCCGATGTATCCCAGCATCAACGTGCATGACGGCAAAATGACCGATCGTTCTTCCTGCATACCGCCGACCGGAAACAGGTCCATGTTGACCGCCAGTCCCCACATCAACAGCAAACCAATCCAGTAATTGGGGATGGCGACCGTCAGGAAAACCACGCTGCGGACCCCTTTATCGAACGGGGTATTTTCGGTTACCGCGCAGGCGATGCCCAACGTCAGCGACAGCGTGACGATCATCAACAGCGACACCGCGGCCAGATACAGCGTGGCGGGCAGCGCCTGCATAAACTCATGCCACACCGGCTGTCGGGTGATGAACGAGGTGCCGAAATCAAGGTGCAGCACCTGCCAGAGCCATAATAAATAGCGCTGGAGAAAAGGCCGATCCAGCCCTAACTCATGACGCATCAGTTGCACCGCCGCGTCGGTCGGCACGATGTCATTCACGCGCAAGGCCACTTCGGCCGGGTCGGAAGGCGCCAGATTCAGCAGCGAAAAAGCCAGAAACGACATCACCACGGCCAGCGGCGCCGTCATGAATAATCGTTTGATGAAATAAGCACGCATCAGATTCATTTTCCTCTGCATTGCCCCGGCGGGGATATCGCCCGGCGCTCAGAAATGCATGTTCTCAAAGGGAATCTCATACTGTGATGAGTTAAACGCCACCCCTTTCAGCCTGGGCGAATAGATGGCTTTGGTTCTTGAATAGGTCAGCGGGATATACACCGCTTCATCGGTCAGCAAGGTGAATAATTGTGCATAGCGATCCTGACGCTGTTTTTCATTCGGCGTCAGCAATATTTCGCCAATCAGGTTATCGATGTCCGGCTTGCGGCGTAATCCCTTCTGCGCCTGATAATCCGCATGGGCGGGAAGACGAAACGACGAAATATACGAAGCCGGGTCGTAAGGCGTTCCCCATGACAACGAATATTGCAGGTCAAAGTCGCCCGATTTTTGACGGTCCAGAAAAGCCTGCTTTTCTTCTCCCAGAATAGTCAGCTGCACGCCGACTCGCTTCAGGTCATCCTGAATCAGCTCGGCAATTTCCCTTTCCGCCGCGTTATTGCGGTTATAGGACAGCATCAGCGCCAGCGCCTTGCCCTGCTTTTCCCGCACCGTTTTTCCCACCGCCAGATGCCAGCCGGCCGCCTCCAGCAAGGTGCCTGCCTGCTGCGGATTAAACCGATAAACCGGCAAATCGATATCACAATAGGGCACACGGCGGGACAGCAGAGTATCGGCAACGCTCTCGCTATTGCCCATAATCCCGCTGGCGATCGCCGCTTTATCGATCGCGTACTGCAACGCCTGACGCACCGCTTTATCCCCGGTAATGGGACGAGCGCTATTCAGCGCCAGCGCGCGGGAGGCAACCGGCGGGCTCATCAACGTCTGGTATTTTCCCGAGGCCTGCAGCGCGGCGAAGCTGTCCATATCCAGCATATCGCCGTCGGCGCCGAAGATGAGCTGGACCGTTTCTTTTTGCAACGCCATCAGCATGGACTGCCGATCGGGCATCACGCGCCACACGACGCTATCAAGACGCGGCCGGGTTCCCCAGTAATCGGGGTTGGCGACAAACCGCGCGTATTGATTAGGTTTATGCTCCGCCAGCACCCAGGGGCCGGTTCCCACATAACCCGTTATCCCGTCTTTGGTTTTACCGCCGATAAACGCCCGGGGCGACACAAAACGGAACGGTCTGGTCAGCCCCAATTCGATTAGCGTCGGGTAATAAGGATGTTTAAGCGTGATGTCGACGCGGTAACGCTCCAGCACGGTGACCTTATCGATCTGCTGCACCAGTTCAAGCCAGGCATGGCGCTGATAATTGTCCAGCACCGCGTCAATGTTCTGTTTGACGACATCGGCCGTCAGCGGCTCGCCATCGGTAAACCGAACATCGCGGCGTAAATTGAAAATATAGTGTTTGCCATCGGGAGATATCGTCCAGCTTTCCGCCAGCCAGGGTTTCACCCCGTCGGGGGTATTGATGACCAGCGATTCAAACACCATATTCTGGGCGGCCATTTCGCCGGCGTAGAGATGAGGATTAATATCACGAATATCTTTGGTGCTGGCGTACGCCAGTTGATTCTCAGTCGCGCCGGCGCACGCCGGGAATATGCCGGAGAACCAACACAGTATTAGCCCCACCAGCGTTATTGGCCGTATCCTAAACATCACCCTCACCCTGAAAATAAACAAGAAACGCCAACGCGCCTGCATCTTGAATTATGACGGGCATAGCCGTTTTATTTTTCCGCAACAACCATAAACATCGGCGTAGACGCGTAATTAATTTTCTCTTCGTCATCCCATAGGTTTTCGGCAATATTTTCATCGATGAAAACCTGATTAAAACCGCACGCCAGCAGGGTATGTCGATCCCACTCCGGGCGTATTTCCCGGCTCAACGGCAGTGCTCTGGCAATATTCTCCATCGCTACCGTGTCCGTGTTTGCATAGTGGTCATTAATCTTCAGACGGCGAGCATTCTGTCGATCGCGCAAATAGCCGTCACGCGCGTCGGCATTAAAAAGATGCGCGTACCAATTGGCATCGAAATTAATCAACCGACCGCCGGGCGCTAATACCCGCCGCCATTCCTGATAGGCGGCCAGCGGTTGTTTCAGATTCCAGGTGACATTGCGCGTCACCAGCACATCGAAATGATTATCGGGAAACGGCAACGTATGAACATCCGCCGTCGCTAATGTGATGTCGACGCCATAATAATCGGCATTATTTTTAGCCTGCGCCAGCATGGCGGGCGTGGCATCCACTGCGGTAACGCGATGCCCCGCCATCGCCAGCGTGACGGCGAAAAAACCCGGCCCGGTGCCGACGTCCAGTATCGTTAATACCGGCTTTTTCGGGGCGTGATGTAAAATAACGTTCTGCCATAACAGGCGTTTGCCGCCGGTTAATTCAGCGACATTAACATCGTTATATCCTTGCGCCCTTTTGCTCCAGTAATGCTTTACCTCATTGAGTAAACCATCACACGTAATATCATCCGTTAATAGTGTCACAACAGGTAGCCCTATTATTACGACAAGTGAATCTCACCCAGAAAAAGCTGCGACTGCGTTCCGCCTTTATTTAATTACGCCCTACGCGCAGAAAGAAATAGTACACCGTGAAAGAAAGGCATACCCGCCCCGCGTATGAACTTTTATAAAAATCTCATACTTCATTGAGGTAGATCATGAAAGCCAATACGCGCCAACGCCGGCAAATGCGACTACCGGCGCGGCTAACGGCAATGATTTAGCGCCTATCCCAATAGGCTCTTATTGGGTGAGCGCGTCTGGCGCAATATCCATGTGGCGCAGCACGTCGCCCATGATGTGGCCGAAGACCGGGCCGGCGACCGACCCGCCGAAGTGTTTGCCGGCGTCGGGATGGTTGATCATCACCACCAGCGCCACCCGTGGCTGACTGGCCGGCGCCACCCCGGCGGTGTAGTTGACGTAACCGCCGTCGTATTTGCCGTCGGGCCCCATTTTCTCGGCCGTACCGGTTTTAATCGCCAGACGATAGCCGGGAACGGCGGCCGTTACCCCGCTGCCGCCGGGCAGAGCATCGCTCTCCATCATATGTACCACCGTCCTCGCCACATCCTCGTCGATCACCCGGGTGCCGAGCACCGGCGGCGTCACTTTGGTGATGGAAACCGGACGGAAGACGCCGAATGACCCAATCGTGGCGTACTCGCGCGCAATCTGCAGCGGCGTGACGCGCAGCCCGTAGCCGAATGAAAAGGTCGCGCGTTCAATGTCGGACCAGCGCTCACGATGCAGCGGAAAATAGCCGCTGGTTTCACCCTCGATCCCCAATCCGCTGGCAACGCCGAGCCCAAAGCGATGATAGAGATCGACCAGCACGCTTGCCGGCATCGCCAGTGCGATATGCGACACCCCGATATCGCTGGATTTTTGCAAAATGCCGGTGATGGTCAGCCGGCTCCAGTGCCCGACGTCTTTAATCAGGTGTCCGTTGACCGGATAAGGCGTGGTGTCGATGACCGAATCGGGCCGGATCAGATGACGTTGCAGCCCCGCCATCACCACCAGCGGTTTGACGGTCGACCCCGGCTCGAAGCTGTCCGACATCGCCACATTCCGCATGTTCTTCTGCGGCTCGCCTTCATAATTATTGGGGTTGTAGGACGGGTAGCTGGCCATACCGAGAATCTCCCCGGTGTTGACGTCAATCAGCACCGCGGCCCCGGAATCGGCCTTGTTCAGTTGCACGCCGTCACGCAGGTGCGAATAGAGAACGAACTGCAGATAACTGTCGATGCTCAGGGTCAGCGTCGGCGCCTGCTGCGCCGGATCGTCGGCCATCAGGCTGACCACGTTGCCGTAACGATCTTTGCGGTAAACCCGCAATCCCGGCTTGCCCAGCAGCAGCTTGTTGAAACTCCGTTCAATGCCGTCCAGCCCCTGCCCATCCAGCCCGACGATGCCGATAAGGTTGGATACCGCATCGCTCATCGGGTAGTAGCGGCTGGCATCGGCCGGGGTCGAGATGCCGCCGATATGCAATTGACGCACGTAATCAGCTATCCCAGCTTCGACCCGGCGTCCGATATAAAGAAAGTGACGGTGCGCATTCTCCTGAATCTTGTCTTTAATGGCGCTGAGCGGCAGCGATAACGCGGTAGATAGCGCGTTCCACTGCGCACCGGCCAGCGTCGGGTCGCTCTCCAGCACATGAATCGGATCGGCCACCACGTCATTGGAGGCCACGCTGACCGCCAGCGGATGACCGTTGCGATCGGTGATGCTGCCGCGCAGCGGTTGCATCACCAATTCACGTAGTGAACGCTGATTGGCTTCTTTCTCAAGTTGCAGGCTGGCCACTACCTGCAAATACCCGACGCGGGCCATCAACAGCACCAGGCAGACACTGATACCGACACACAATAAAACAAAGCGACCCTGAAAATAGGTCACACCCACACCTGTAGAATGTCTTTTGAGCATAAACCGCGCCAACTGAAATGAGGCTGTGTCCGCAGTGAAATCATCACCAACGATTGTCACGCCGCATTAGCGGACGCAGCCCAGAGTAAAAATACCGATTGATCGTGTGGCCGCACTATAAATGACATCGGCAAACGGTACAGAAGCAGGAAACATCCCTACGTAATTCATTAATCATTGAAATGAAAGATACAGATGAAAACAAACGCTGCCGGAAAAGCATACGCTGCCTCAACGCCGTACCCGCACAACATCCCTGGTTCCCGGCGGCCCGGTTTGCCATGTTACGCGCCTGCATACCGAGTACTAACAATTGCTTTACTTATTAATCCTCACGGTTAAATAGCTACTATCTATCACAATATTCATGTAATTCGATTTCATCTCTGACCAGACGCTGACTAAGATGAATAGTGAATTTCAACCGAAGGACGCGAAGAACCTATCCCAATAGGCGTAATCGGCACAGCCGGTTTGGATGCGGGAAGCCGCGCAGTACGTGAGGATGTCGAGCACTGTCCGGATCCCAAATGGCAAGTAGCATTGCCTATTGCGATAGGTTCTGAACCACGGATTGGCGAACGAGAATTATCCGATGAAATTCAAATTATTGCGTTAGAAACTGACGCAGCACCCAATGCCAGCATTACGAGCAATTTCCTGTCCACAGCTCACTACCCGGCGGTTTTGTTCGGCCGGGTCGATGGGGACACATGAGCATGAGGTAGAGAACGCATGACAACTGAAAGCAAATGCCCATTCCATCACCAGAGTACGCCGGTTACCGCCAGCGGTAGCGGCACCGACAACCGGGACTGGTGGCCGAATCAACTGAATCTAAAAATTCTGCACCAGCACTCTTCCCTGTCCGACCCGCTGGATAAGGGCTTCAACTATACCGAGGCGTTTAACAGCCTCGACCTCGATGCGGTTAAAAAAGACCTTCATGCCCTGATGACCGACTCGCAGGACTGGTGGCCGGCGGACTTCGGTCACTACGGTCCGTTGTTTATCCGTATGGCCTGGCACAGCGCCGGCACCTACCGCACCGGCGACGGCCGCGGCGGCGCCGGTGCGGGTCAGCAGCGTTTCGCACCGCTCAACAGTTGGCCCGATAACGTCAACCTCGACAAAGCACGCCGCCTGCTGTGGCCGATCAAGCAAAAATACGGCCAGAAAATTTCGTGGGCCGACCTGATGATCCTCACCGGCAACGTGGCGCTGGAATCGATGGGATTCAAAACCTTCGGTTTTGCCGGCGGGCGTCCGGACGTGTGGGAACCGGAAGAAGATGTGTACTGGGGCTCGGAAACCACCTGGCTGGGCGGCGACAAGCGCTACTCCGGCGAGCGCAGTCTGGAAAACCCGCTGGCTGCGGTGCAAATGGGCCTGATTTACGTCAACCCGGAAGGCCCGAACGGCAACCCGGATCCGGTCGCCGCCGCGAAAGACATCCGCGAAACCTTCAGCCGCATGGCGATGAACGATGAAGAAACCGTGGCGCTGATCGCCGGCGGCCATACCTTCGGCAAAACCCACGGCGCGGGCGACGCCGCGCTGGTCGGCCCGGAACCGGAAGCGGCCAGCATTGAAGAACAAGGTCTGGGCTGGAAGAGCAAATTTGGCAGCGGCAAAGGCGGCGACACCATTTCCAGCGGCCTGGAAGTGACCTGGACGCAAACGCCGACCCAATGGAGCAACTACTTCTTCCAGAACCTGTTCGGCTACGAGTGGGAACTGACCAAAAGCCCGGCCGGCGCCCATCAGTGGCAACCGAAAGGCGGTGCGGGCGCCGGTGAAGTGCCGGACGCACATGACCCGTCCAAACGCCACGTGCCTACCATGCTGACCACCGACCTGTCGCTGCGTTTCGACCCGGCGTACGAAAAAATTTCCCGTCGTTTCTACGAGAACCCGGAACAGTTTGCCGACGCGTTCGCCCGCGCCTGGTTCAAACTGACGCACCGCGACATGGGGCCGCGCGCCCGCTATCTCGGCCCGGATGTTCCGGCCGAAGAGCTGATCTGGCAGGACCCGATCCCGGCGGTTAATCACACCCTGATAAGCGAGCAGGATATCGCCACCCTGAAAGCCGGGGTGCTGGCTTCCGGTCTGAGCGTTTCCCAGTTGGTGTCGACCGCCTGGGCCTCGGCGTCCACCTTCCGTGGCTCCGACAAACGCGGCGGCGCCAACGGCGCGCGCATTCGCCTCGCGCCCCAGAAAGACTGGGCGGTCAACCAGCCGGACCAGTTGGCGAAAGTCCTGAGCACGCTGGAAAACATCCAGAACGAGTTCAACCGCGCCCAGTCCGACAACAAGCAAGTGTCGCTGGCCGACCTGATCGTGCTGGCCGGCGCCGTCGGGGTGGAACAAGCCGCGAAAGCCGCCGGTCATGCGGTCACCGTGCCTTTCACTCCGGGGCGGATGGATGCGTCGCAGGAACAAACCGACGTCGAGTCTTTCGCGGTGCTGGAACCGATCGCCGACGGCTTCCGCAACTACCTGAAAGGCCATTACAGCGTAGCGGCAGAAGCGCTGCTGGTGGATAAGGCGCAGTTGCTGACGCTGAGCGCGCCGGAAATGACGGTGCTGGTAGGCGGTCTGCGCGTACTGGGCGCCAATGTCGGCCAGGCATCGCACGGCGTATTCACCACTCAGCCCGGCGCGCTGACCAATGACTTCTTCGTGAACCTGCTGGACATGGGCACGACGTGGAAAGCGGCGGCAGGAACGGAAGGCGTGTTTGAAGGGCGCGATCGCGTTAGCGGCGACCTGAAGTGGACCGGCACCCGCGTCGATCTGATCTTCGGTTCCCACTCGCAACTGCGCGCGCTGGCCGAGGTCTACGGCAGCACCGACGCGCAGGCGAAGTTTGTACACGACTTCGTCGCCGCCTGGACCAAAGTGATGAACCTAGACCGTTTCGATCTGGCGTAATCATCACCCCGCCCCGGCGTTTTCCGCGCCGGGGCACACCAGACGACTATGTCTTAATAGCTAATATGACTTAACGGGCTGACGGCCATGCCGCCAGCCCGTTTGTTACGCCGGTCATAAGGTAAAACCGCGGGCCACGCCGTGAAAGGTTTCTGCGCCCGGGGTTAACGTATCGCGCCCCACAAATTGTCCAGACGCGCCAGCGGCCGCCTGATTTTCCGGCACAAATCCAGATAGCTGTATGCCAGCTTGATCTGGTGCTCGTCGCTGAAATCCTCCGCCCACACCGCCGCATCCGCCACGGAAAAAGGTTTGGGCTGCGCGCACCGGAGCGCCGTATCCGGCAACCGGTCATTCAGCGCCAGCTGCACAGCCAGTTGCGAGGCGGCCTGTGTCGCCAGTTCGTCATACCCCAGCGCACTGAGCAGATAAATGGCGTGCGCATGGGTGATACCGTGAATTTTCTCGCCGGTCAGAAAATACCCGTCGGCATCGTGATAGACCTGATGGGTGCTGCGCTTCACCGCCAGCACGCACAGCGCCTCGATATCCATCCCGACAGGCTCCGGCAGCCGAAACGTGCGGTAATCGGCGATCCCGGCGTAACGATCCCACTTGTCGCTGGCGCAGTTATCGATCAGCCGGGCGATATTCGCCACCGCATTCTTCGTCACCGCCACCGACGTGCGCTGCAACGTATCCAGCAGCAGCGCGCCGTAAATTACGCCGTGACCGGAGCGGCTGAGTTGCCGGGTGTTGCGCGCGATCGCGTTCAGGATCAGGCTATAGTCCGTGGCGACATCGCTGGCTGGCAACGGCGCCAGCAGCGCACGGTATTTTTGCTGCTGGCGTTCCAGCCGGGTTCTCAGGCTGTCAGCCGCCGCCGGCGGCAACAGGCCGCTCTCCAGCAAGGCGGCGCCAGCCAGAAACGACGCGCCGACATGCCCCTGAAACCAGCCCTGACCGTCCTGTTCCACCACGTTGGCTAATGCCGTTACTCCGCTTTCAATAAACATCGTCATTCCCTCACTCCATGCGGCAGGCATGTACCCCCAACATAATGTAACCGATTGATAGCGGCCGTCAGCGAGAAACCGCCTATAATTCACGATTCACGATTCACGATTCACGATTCACGATTCACGATTCACGCGTCGCACGACAGCCGGGTTATTCCGGCAGCGCCGACACCGTACTCCATTTTACCGAACTGATATTTTTTTCCAGACTGATGCGGCAAACGATAGCTTCAATATCTTTCTGCGACGAGGTTCTGGCGATAATTTCCGCGCTGACCTCCATTAAATTCTTATCCATATCCGAACTGCGTAATGAATGCAGATGCAGCGATACCAGATTAATCGCCTGTAATATCAGCGCACGGATAATAATTTCATCCTGCGAACCACAAATCGCTTCGACCCGATACCGGGTTTCCCGATCGGCTTCCGGCGGTTGTGGATGCTGATTCATGCGCTGAGCAAACTCACGCAATAATATATTGGCGCACAGAATAATCATGACTGCAATTACCGCCTCCCAATACAAACTTAATCCGCATAACAAACCAATCGCCGCCGAACACCATAATGTCGCCGCGGTATTCAGCCCCCGCACATTCATGCCGTCGCGCATAATCACGCCCGCGCCCAGAAAACCGATGCCGGAGACAACCTGGGCGGCAATCCGCCCGGCGCTCACCGGCTCAAACGACAGAGAGCAGAGAATAAAAGCGGCAGCGCCGGTGGCGACCAGCGCATTGGTGCGCAACCCCGCCATCCGCTGACGCCACTGACGTTCGGCGCCGATAATAGCGCCCAGCGCCATCGCCAACAGTAAGTTCAATGCGAAAATAGTCAGGTTCATGTTTATTCCCCCTGAAATTAAAATGCCACTAATGTTATTCGCCAAATCCGTTAATTCCCTGCGGATTCATGAAAAATTCATTAGAAATACAAACAAACATCATCAAAACCGTTCCAGCTGAATATCATTAAGGTAATGCTTAGCGAAAACCGCCATAAAACAAAACCATTCATAGCGATAAATCAGCCGGGAATAAGACTAAAAGCCATCCACTGCTATTTCAATTATGCAATCGTCTCACTGGAATATACTTTGGTATAGATGGCCTATACTTTTTAATCATGGACGCACCTTAGCGCTTATTATATTTTTCGCCATCATTCATCAGCGAATAAAACCGACCGATTGTTGTATTGCGACAGCGTATTGTAATGACCGTGCATTATTTCGGAAACATGACACGACGTCTGTCGCAAGACATTTTTCCGGCTAATGCCTGACATTACCGCGAGGAAAATCATGCATCATCCACTTCAGAGCATTATGACTGACCAGGCCGCGCGCCCTATCCGGCGGCATGCCGCGCCGTCCTATCGGGCGGACATGCTGTTTTTCACCCTGCTGGCGCTGGTGGCCGCACTGGTGGTGTACGGCATGGAACAAATGAGCCTGCCGCTCTCCATTCTGGATGCCAGCCCGGTCAGGCTCGATATCGCCCTGCTGCCCGAATACGCGCTACGCACCACCCTACGCATGTTCGTGGCGCTGGGGGTGTCGTTGCTGTTCACGCTGGTCATCGCCACGCTGGCCGCCAAGAGCCGCAAGGCCGAGATGGTGATCATCCCGGCGCTGGATATCCTG
Organism: Dickeya sp. Secpp 1600; assembly: GCF_003049805.1. Taxonomy (NCBI): domain Bacteria; kingdom Pseudomonadati; phylum Pseudomonadota; class Gammaproteobacteria; order Enterobacterales; family Pectobacteriaceae; genus Dickeya; species Dickeya sp. Secpp 1600. Next base: position 1,647,483 of record NZ_CP023484.1, on the reverse strand, counting down.
CAATCGGTGCCGGTGCTGGGGTTTCTGACCTTCACCGTCACCTTTTTCATGGGGCTGTTTCCCGGCCGCCAGCTAGGGGTGGAGTGCGCCGCCATCTTCGCCATTTTCACCAGTCAGGCCTGGAATATGGCGTTCAGTTTTTTCCAGTCGCTGCGCACCCTGCCCGGCGATCTGAGCGAGGTCAGCCAGCAATTCGGTTTCTCGCCCTGGCGGCGGTTTATCCGGCTGGAGTTGCCGTTCGCCACCCCCGGTCTGGTGTGGAACATGATGATGTCGATGTCCGGCGGCTGGTTCTTCGTGGTGGCGTCGGAAGCGATCACCGTCGGCAACACCACCGTCAGCCTGCCGGGGATCGGCTCCTGGCTGGCGCTGGCGATCGCACAGGAAAACCTGACCGCCATCGCCTGGGCGGTCGTCGCCATGACCGTGGTGATTGTGCTTTACGATCAATTGCTGTTCCGGCCGGTGGTGGCCTGGGCGGATAAGTTCCGTTTTGAGCAGACCGCCTCGCAAAAAAGACCGCGTTCCTGGGTCTACGACCTGATCCGCCGCACCCACATTTCAACGGCGATCGCCAGAGTAGTTAGCTGGCCGTTGCACGCGCTGGTGGCGTTGCGCTGGCCGCCGATGCCACGGTTTTTACGCCACACGCCCGGCCCCCGTTACAGCAAGATCACCGACCGGCTGTGGCTGGCGCTGGTGGTTATCGGCGTGCTGGCGGGCGTGGTGCAGTTGGTGCAATACATCGGCGCGTCGCTCGGCATGGCGGACGTCATCGCAGTGTTCGGCATGGGGCTGGCGACGCTGGCGCGGGTGGTGGTGCTGATCGCGCTGGCCAGCGTCATCTGGCTGCCGATCGGCGTGTGGATCGGTCTGCAGCCCAGCGTCGCCGAACGCCTGCAGCCGCTGGCGCAGTTTCTGGCCGCCTTTCCGGCCAACGTGCTGTTTCCATTCGCGGTCATCATTATTGCCGGCTTCAACCTCAATCCGGATATCTGGCTGTCGCCGCTGATGGTGCTGGGCACCCAGTGGTACATCCTGTTCAACGTGATCGCCGGCGCCGCCGCCCTGCCGACCGACCTGCTGGAAGCCGCGCGCATTTACGGTATCCGGCGCTGGCAGTGGTGGCGTCAGGTGGCGCTGCCCGGCATTTTTCCCTACTACGTGACGGGCGCGCTCACCGCTTCCGGCGGTTCCTGGAACGCCAGCATCGTGTCCGAATCCATTTCCTGGGGGAAACAGCATCTGGAAGCGACCGGCCTTGGCGCTTACATCGCCAACGCGACCACCGCGGCCGACTTTCCCCGGGTCGCGCTGGGCATCGCGGTGATGTCGGTATTTGTGATCGCTTTTAACCGCCTGCTGTGGCGCCCCCTGTACCAATTTGCCGAACGCCGTCTGCGTCTCGGGTAAGGAGAACCTCATGACTGCCCATCAACAACACTGCCTGGTGAAGGTGCAACACGTCCGGCATCTGTATGGCAAACCCGGGAGCGCCGAGCGGCTGGTGCTGGACGACGTCAACCTGACGTTGGACAACAACGAGATCGTCGGGCTGCTCGGCCGCTCCGGTTCCGGCAAGTCGACCCTGCTGCGTTCGATCGCCGGGCTGCTCACGCCGAGCGCCGGTCAGGTGGATTTTCCGCCGGGGCCGGACGGCAGGCCGACTACCGTCAGCATGGTGTTCCAGAGTTTCGCCCTGTTTCCCTGGCTGACGGTGCAGCAAAACGTCGAAGTCGGGCTGGAAGCGCAGAACGTACCGGTGGAGCAGCGCCGTAAACGGGCGCTGGCGGCCATCGACCTGATCGGCCTCGACGGGTTTGAAAACGCCTATCCCAAGGAGTTATCCGGCGGGATGCGTCAGCGCGTCGGGCTGGCGCGCGCGCTGGTGGTGGACCCGGACATCCTGCTGATGGACGAGCCGTTTTCCGCGCTGGACGTGCTGACCGCCGAAACCCTGCGCACCGACCTGCTGGACCTGTGGGGCGAAGGCAGAATGCCGATCAAGTCCATCCTGATGGTGACGCACAATATCGAAGAAGCGGTGCTGATGTGCGATCGCATCATCCTGTTTTCCATCAACCCCGGCCGGGTGGCCTATGAAATCCGCGTCGACCTGCCGCAGCCGCGCAACCGCCAGGACCCGGCGTTTCGCGCGCTGGTTGAAGACATTTACGTTAAAATGACTTCAGATAACGGCGCAGGCGCCGCACGACAGGGGATTTTCCCCGGCGCCGGGCTGGGCATGGTGCTGCCGCTGGTGTCCACCAACTCGCTGGCCGGACTGATCGAGGCGGTGCACGCTGCGCCGTATAACGGCAAGGCCGACCTGCCCGAGCTGGCGAATGCGTTGCAGTACACCGCCGATGAACTGTTCCCGGTGGCGGAGATCCTGCAATTGCTGCGGTTCGCCGAGCTGCAGGGCGGCGACATCCGGCTGCTGCCCGCCGCCGGCCGCTACGCCGACGCCAGCGTGGACGAACGCAAGCAGCTGTTCGCCCAGCATTTGCTCAATTACGTGCCGCTGGTCGCGCACATCCGACGGGTGCTGGACGAACGTTCGTCGCGCACCGCCCCAGCCCGCCGCTTTCGCGACGAACTGGAGGATTTCATGTCGGAAATCGACGCGGCGCGAACCCTGAATTCGGTCACGCAATGGGGACGTTACGCGGAACTGTTCGCCTATGACGAAACCCACGACCAGTTCAGTCTGGAAAACCCGTCGTAATCACGCGCCGCCGGCGGTGGGATCGACACAGAAAAGGGTCCTTGACGATGAGTGAGAAAACGCGCGTCGGCCACGCTGCCGCAACGCTGCGGGTGATTCCGCTGGTGCTGATGGCGGTGGGTATCGCGGTGGTGGATACCCTCACCAAGCTGGAGATCGCGGTGGGGGTGTTTCAGATCGCCATCGTACTGCTGGCGGTGCGCGTTCTGACCCCGCGCGGCGTTACCGCCATCGCGGTGCTGTGCATCGTGCTGACGCTGCTTAGTTATAAGCTCAGCAAGCCCGACGGCAGCGAATCCAGCCTGATCAACTGCGGCATCAGCCTGCTGGCGATCACGCTGTCGACCTATCTGGCGTTGAAAATGTCGGCCGCCATCAACGCGTTTCATGAAGCACGCGCCCAGTTGGCGCAGATCTCCCGCGTTAATCTGATGGGCGAACTGACCGCGTCGATCGCCCATGAGGTTAACCAGCCGCTGGCCTCCATCGTCACCAGCGGCAACGCCTGCCTGCGCTGGCTCAACGCCACGCCGGCCAACCAGGCGCGCGCGGAACTGGCGGTACAGCGCATCATCAACGACGCCAACCGCGCCAGCGAAATTATCGCCCGCATCCGCGGATTCGCCAGCCGCACGCCCCCGCACAAGGCCTGGCTGAACATCACCGATACCATCGACGAAATGCTGCTGTTGATTCGCACCGAACTGATACAGCAGCGTATTTTGTTTAGCTTCAACGTGACGGAAGGGCTGCCGCCCATTCTGGCGGACAAGATCCAGATTCAGCAGGTGCTGATGAACCTGATCCTGAATGCGGTGGATGCCATCGACGCCGCCAATACCGAACAACGCGCGCTCTCGGTCACCGTGGACCGCGATAACAGCGGTGATATCCGCTTTGCGGTCTGCGATCATGGCGTCGGGTTCAAACCGGAAGAAAGCGAGCGGCTGTTCGACACCTTTTTCACCACCAAATCGACCGGCATGGGCATGGGCCTGACCATCAGCCGATCAATCATCGAAACCCACGGCGGCCGGATCTGGGCCAGCGCCAATACCGACGGCGGCGCCACCTTCTACTTCACCCTGCCGGGGACGGAAAAAAAGCACCATGAACAACACCATTCTGAATGAACACGCGCCGATCGTGTATATCGTCGATGATGACGCATCGGTGCGGGCCGCGTTGGAAGACCTGCTGGCATCGGTCGGGCTGGAGAGCCATGCGTTCGAGTCGCCGCAACAGTTTATCAGCGCGCCCCGCCCTGACCGGCCGGGCTGCCTGATTCTGGATGTACGGATGCCGGGCATGAGCGGGCTGGATTTTCAGGATGACATGCACCGCCACGGCATCACGCTGCCGGTGATTTTTATTACCGCCCACGGCGACATTCCGATGTCGGTGCGCGCCATGAAAGCGGGCGCGCTGGAATTTCTGACCAAACCGTTTCGCGAGCAGGACCTGCTCGACGCCATCCAGAAAGGGCTGGAGCGGGATGGCGAACAACGCCGTCAGGCCGATATTCAGGCCAGACTACAGGCGTGCCACGACAGCCTGACCGCCGGCGAACAGCAGGTGCTGGAACAGGTGGTGACCGGGCAGTTGAACAAGCAAATCGCCGCGCAACTGGGCGTCAGCGAGGTGACGGTGAAAGTGCGGCGTGCGGCGGTAATGCGCAAAATGAACGCCGACTCGCTGGCCGAGCTGGTGCGGCTGTACGATGCGCTGAAGAAGAACGCACAGGGGTGATTTGGCTTTATTGCTTATCTGTCTTTATTTCGATAAACATCGTCCTGATTTGACAATACCAGCCACAGCGGAAGGCGCGATAATCAACGCCGTTATCCATTCACCTTCATCCGCTGGCAGACAATTTCATGCGTACGTTCATTACCCGCTTCTGGCACCAGGCCCGGGCGTTTTTACTGATTTATGCCTGTTTATACCTTGGTATCGGCGTGTCCGCCGTGTTGCCCATCACCTTGCCGGGCAGCATCATCGGCATGCTGATCCTGTTTCTGTTGTTGTCGTTGCAGATTATCCCGGCGCAGTGGGTCAAACCAGGGTGCCATGTGCTGATCCGCTATATGGCGCTGTTGTTCGTGCCGATTGGCGTCGGCGTGATGCAGTATTTCGACCTGCTGCGCGCCCAGTTCGCGCCGGTAATCATTTCCTGCGCCGCCAGTACGCTGGTGGTGCTGATCACCGTAAGCAGTTGCTCGCATCTGATCCACGGGCGTAAACCGGCTCGCCATCAGGCCGATGCGGAAAAAGGAGCCGACCATGCTGCATGATATCGTCTGGTCGCTGCCGCTGACGCTGCTGGTGTTCTTTCTGGCGCGCCGCCTGTCCATGCGACTGAATACGCCGTTGTTAAACCCGTTGCTGGTTTCTATGGTGGTGCTGATCGCGTTTCTGCTGGTCAGCCACATCCCTTACGAACGCTATTTCCGGGGCAGTTCGGTGCTCAACAGCCTGCTGCAACCGGCGGTGGTGGCGCTGGCGTTTCCGCTGTACGAACAACTGCACCAGATTCGCATGCGCTGGAAGTCGATCATCACCGTTTGCTTTCTCGGTAGCGTAGTGGCGATGGTCACCGGTACCTGGATTGCGCTGCGGCTGGGCGCGACGCCGGCGATTGCCGCCTCGATCCTGCCCAAATCGGTCACCACGCCGATCGCGATGGCGGTGGGCGGCAGCATCGGCGGCATCCCGGCCGTCAGCGCGGTGTGCGTGATCTTTGTCGGCATCCTCGGCGCGGTGTTCGGGCACACGCTGCTCAATGCGATGCGGATTCACACCAAAGCATCGCGCGGGCTGGCGATGGGCACCGCCTCGCACGCGCTCGGCACCGCCCGCTGCGCCGAACTGGATTATGAAGAAGGCGCGTTCAGTTCGCTGGCGCTGGTGATCTGCGGCATTATCACCTCGCTCATGGCGCCGTTGCTGTTTCCGCTGTTGGTCGCCCTCGCGCGCTAATCCAGCAGGTGGGGCTGTTAACAAACAGCCATGTTGTCTTATGAACGGTGAATGTTGTCCGGTAAGTGAATAGTTTCGTGCGGGATAAACGGTGTCATTTCTCTGCCATTGCATCGCTCGCACGACAAGGAGAGGTTCAGACGCCACCTCTCCTTGACCACTGGCTGAGGGCTAAACTGTGCCGCTTCGCGGTCCCTTCGGCGTTCGCCTTCGCTGTTCGGGCCGCCCGTGACGCGTTCCCGACGCGACACGAGCTTTCGCGGCATCCATGCCGCTCACCCGGCGAAGTCGCACACCTCAGCACAGTTTTAACGCCGGAAAATCCCTTTATTTTAAACTCATAGGGTTTGTCAGCGGTCTGACCGCAGACCGAAAAAGCGGGAATTAATAGCGCGTCGGCGGCACGCCGAACATCTGACGGAATGCGAAGGTAAACGAGGCGGTGCTGGCATACCCCAGTTCCAGCGCCACCTGCGTCACGCTGCGGTTGTTCTTTAGCATCACCACCGACTCCAGCAGCCGCATGCGTTTCTTCCACTCGCTAAACGCCACCCCGGTTTCCTTTTTGAACCGGCGTGAAAAGGTGCGCACCGACATCCCGGTGCGCGCGGCCCATTCCTCAATGCCGTGAGCCGCATCCGGCGTCTGCTGAATATCGCGGCATACCCGCATCAACGTGGCCGAATACGGCCACGACAGCGAAAACCCGGCATCCGGCAGCTGTCGCAGCAACGTGGTCAGCACCCGCACCAGCCTGGCGTCATCGCCGTCGTGGTCGTACTGTTCCGGCACATGCCCGGTGGCGTAGTGGATAAACTCACGGATGAAATCGCTGACCAGCACCACCTTGCAGCCGCTGTGGTCGATAGCCACGTAATCCGGCTCGATATACAGACTTTCCAGCAGTACGTCGCTGCTCGCCAGAACGCGGTGCGGCACATGCGCCGGAATCCAGACGCCGTACAGCACCGGTACGATCAGCGTCTTGCCTTCAATCTCCACCCGCATTCCCCCTTCCCGCGCATAGAGAAATTCGACAAACGGGTGCTGATGCAGCGCCACTTCCGTCTCCTTCGCCAGCGGGTAGGTGCGAAAGTAGACCGGCCGCGGCAGCGTGAGCAATACCGGCGCGGGTTGCCCGGCCACCGGCAAACGGGGGGGAGAAACAAACGAACGGGACATGACAGACTGGCCTCTACTCGATGAAGTTTGTCTCAATAGGGTAACGCAGGCCAGCCCGATTTGCCCGATAATCAGCATCTATTCAGCAGGCGCCAGCTCATGACCTGATGAACAAATTCTCTGTGATTGTACGATTTTTCAAACCAGAAAATGGATTGAGGAATAACTCATGGAAGCGACATTATTTTTATGTCACGGCCGTTCGCCGTTTTCAGTCACGCATTGTCCGTCTTTTGATGGAATACGTCATTTTGCCGACAGCAGCACGATGTCATCCGAAACAACAGTACCTCAGTAGTCATTAGCATTAGCGATAACCAATTGAATTTACTGTTAAGGGAGACATCATGAGTAATGTATGCATCGTTGATGATATCAGCGAGAAAAATGATTGGCGGCGTATTGCGCAGGAATTATTGAATCAGGCCGGCATTACCATTAACGGCGCCGAACCCTGGGATATTCAGGTTAACGATTCACGCTTTTTCAAACGAGTATTACAGCAGGGTTCTCTTGGTCTGGGCGAAAGTTACATGGAAGGCTGGTGGGACTGTCCGCGGCTCGATATGTTCTTTCACCGCATACTCACCGCCCGGCTGGATGAACAACGCCCGTCACGCTGGCGCGATCTGATGCGCATCGCACTGGCACGGTTGGTCAACCTGCAATCCCGCAAACGCGCCTGGCAGGTCGGCAAAGTGCACTACGACCTCGGCAACGACCTGTTCAGCCACATGCTCGACCCCTACATGCAATATTCATGCGGCTACTGGAAACAGGCCGACACGCTTGGCGACGCCCAGCAGGACAAACTGGCGCTGATTTGCGAAAAACTACAGCTCAAACCAGGCATGACGCTGCTGGATATCGGCTGCGGCTGGGGCGGACTGGCGGTGTACGCCGCCCAGCATTACGGCGTAACCGTACATGGCGTCACCATCTCCGCGGAGCAGAAAGCCTTTGTGGAAGCGCGCTGTTGCGGGCTGGATATCCATATTCTGTTGCAGGATTACCGCGATCTGCGCCAGCAGTACGACCGCATTGTCTCCGTCGGCATGTTTGAGCATGTGGGGCCGAAAAATTACGCTACCTATTTTGAGGTGGCGGATAGGTGCCTGAAGCCGGACGGCCTGTTCCTGTTGCATACCATTGGCTCGAATAAAACCGCTCATAACGTTGACCCGTGGATTAATAAATACATTTTTCCCAACGGCTGCCTGCCATCCATTAAACAGATTGCCAACACCAGCGAACCCTATTTTGTGATGGAAGACTGGCACAACTTCGGCGCCGATTACGATAAAACCCTGATGGCCTGGCTGGCTCGTTTTACCGAAGCCTGGCCGCAACTGGCTGCCGATTATTCGCCCGCATTCCGGCGTATGTTTAGTTATTACCTGACCGCCTGCGCCGGCGCTTTTCGGGCCAGAAACATTCAGCTATGGCAAGTCCTCTTTAGCCGGGGCGTCACACACGGGTTGTGCGTACCGCGCTGAGTGTTCAGGCCGTAGGTGCGGGCCAGTGAACTCATGACGATAAGCACCATACTTATTTTTAAACCGCTTGTTTAAACCGATACGTCGTTAACCCATACAAACTGGAAGCTAAAACAACATGAACGTTAATTTCTTTGTCACCTGCATCGGCGATGCGCTCAAATCGCGCATGGCGCGTGACAGCGTGCTGCTGCTGGAACAGCTCGGCTGTCGCGTTAACTTTCCCGAGCGGCAAGGCTGCTGCGGGCAGCCTGCCATCAACAGCGGGTATATCCGTGACGCGCTGCCGGGCATGAAAACGCTGATTGCCACGCTGGAAGAGAACGATGACCCGATTATTTCGCCCGCCGGGTCCTGCACCAACGCCATCCGCCATTATGCCGACTGGCTGACTGAAGAGCCGGAGTGGGCCCGCCGCGCCGAACGGGTCGCCGGCCGGATGGTCGACCTCACCTCATTTATCGTCAACCGGCTCGGCGTCACCGATGTCGGCGCCCGCCTGCCGGGCAAGGCGGTCTATCACCCCTCCTGCAGCCTGTTTCGCAAAATGGGCGTGCGCGAAGAACCGCTGACGCTGCTGCGTCAGGTGCGCGGTCTGGAACTGCTGCCGTTTCATGCGCAGGAAACCTGCTGCGGCTTCGGCGGCACCTTTTCCGTCAAAATGGCGGAGATCTCCGGTGAAATGGTGAAAGAAAAGGTGGCGCACATCATGGAAGCCAAACCGGACTACCTGATCGGCGCCGATGTCAGTTGCCTTATCAATATCGGCGGACGGCTGCGGCGTGAAGGGCACGCCGTTCAGGTATTGCATATCGCCGAAGTGCTGATGAGCCGTTAAGGAGACGCCATGTACCTCAAAACCAGCAACCTGCCGTTTCGCGAGCGTATCCGTCAGCAGATCGACGACCCTATCATGCGTCAGGCGGTCGCCAACGCGCAGGAACGCATCGGCGCCAACCGCCAGAAAATGGTCGATGAACTGGGCCAGTGGGATGTCTGGCGCACGCGGGCGGCGCAGATTCGCGCCCACGTGCTCGATAATCTCGATGCCTACCTGTACCAGCTGTCGGAACAGGTGACCGCCAACGGCGGCAAGGTCTTTTTTGCCGCAACGCGCGAAGACGCCACCCGGTATATTCTGCAGGTGACGCAAGCCAAACAGGCCCGCAAAGTGGTGAAATCCAAGTCCATGGTGACCGAGGAAATCGGCATGAACGCCGTGCTGCAGGACGCCGGGATCGAGGTGGTGGAAACCGATCTGGGCGAGTACATCCTGCAACTGGACAAAGACGCGCCCTCCCACGTAGTGGTGCCCGCCATCCACAAGGATCGCCATCAAATTCAGCGCGTACTGCAACAGCGGCTGGGCTACGACGGCCCGGAAACGCCGGAAGCGATGACGCGCGTTATTCGCCAGAAAATCCGTGCAGACTTCCTCAGCGCCGAGGTAGGGATCACCGGCTGCAACTTCGCCGTAGCGGAAACCGGCACCGTCAGTCTGGTGAGCAACGAAGGCAACGCCCGGCTATGCACCACCCTGCCCCGCACCCACATCGCCGTCATGGGGATGGAGCGCATTGTGCCCACCTTTGACGAGCTGGACGTGATCCTCACCATGCTGGCGCGCAGCGCGGTCGGCGCCCGGCTGACCGGCTACAACACCTGGCTGACCGGCCCCAAAGGCAGCGGCGACGTTGACGGCCCGGAGGAGTTTCATCTGGTGATCGTCGACAACGGCCGCTCGCAGGTGCTGGGCTCGCCGTTCCACGACATTCTGCGTTGCATCCGCTGCGGCGCCTGCATCAACACCTGTCCCGCCTACCGCCATATCGGCGGCCACGGCTACGGCTCTATCTATCCCGGCCCGGTCGGCGCGGTGCTGTCGCCATTGCTGGGCGGGTATGAGGATTTCAAACACCTGCCTTACGCCTGCTCGCTGTGCACCGCCTGCGACGACGTCTGCCCGGTGCGTATTCCGCTGTCCTCGCTGATCCTGCAACACCGGCGCGTACTGGCGGAACAGGGCATGACGCCCGCCGCCGAGCGCCGCACCGTTCGGTTGTTCAACTACGCCAACCGCCATCCGGGGATGTGGAAAGTCGGCATGGTGGCGGGCGCGCACGCCGCGCGCTGGCTTATTCGCGACGGCAAGATGCCGTTTAACATCGGCGCCATCAGCGAATGGACCGCCGCCCGCGACCTGCCGGACGCCGACGGCGAAAGCTTCCGCAGTTGGTTCAAACAGCATCAGCGCCAGACCAAGGAGAAACGCTAATGGAAAACCGCGACGCCTTTCTATCGACCCTGGCCCGCCAGCTCGGCCGCGAGCCACGCCAAACGCCGCCGCCGTTGCCGCCGCTGGACAACGACCCGGCCCGCACCCGCCTGACCGAACTGACGCCGCAACAACGCTGCGACGCCTTTATCGACTACGCCGGCAACGTGATGCAGGCGCATTGTGAGCTGACCCCGCAGGCAGAGGTGGCGCAGGCCGCCGGGCGGCTGTGCCAGCGTTATGGCGGCGCGCCGGTGCTGGTCAGCGGCGACGCGCGTCTGGCGGAGCTGGGCGTAACCGACCACCTGCGGCAGCTGTATCAGGCGCAGTGTTGGGACCCGACGGCCGGCGAGGAAAATCTGCGGCTGGCGACGCAGGCCCGCATCGGCGTGGTGTACGCCGAGTACGGGCTGACCGAATCCGGCGGCGTAGTGTTATTCTCCACACCGCAACAAGGGCGCGCCATCAGCCTGCTGCCGGAGTCCACGCTGTTTATTGTGCGCAAAAGCTGCCTGCTGCCGCGCGTGGCGCAACTGGCGCAGCATCTGCGCCGGCGGGCGCAACAGGGCGAACCGCTACCGTCGTGCATCAACCTGATCGCCGGCCCCAGTTCTACCGCCGATATCGAACTGATCAAGGTAGTGGGGGTACACGGGCCGCTGAATGCGGCGTACCTGATTATTGAAGACTGCTGATAACCGCGCCGCGTGACTCATCAGGCTGACCGCGAAGGGGTATGCGAGATTCACCTCCCCATTATTGCCCCCTCTAACGAGGGGGCAAGGTCAGATTTACTCCAGCCCCAGCCGCGCGTTAAGCCGGTCGATCTGCTCACGCCATTGCGCCTGCAGCGCTGGTTTCTGGTGTTTTGCCTTACGCGCCAGATCCTCGGCCAGCCGGTTTTCCAACTCAACCAGTTGCGCCAGCAGCACGTCTGCCGCATCGCCATGCTCCGGCTGCGCCGCTAACGGTTGCGCCGAACGTACCGCCGCGTCTTCGGGCTGTGCGCCCAGACGCTGATAGACCTGATCCAGGTCGTGCCACTCGCTCAACTCGCCCTGCTCAACCAGCCAGAAACGGTTGCAACTTTGGCTAATCAGCGCCCGATCGTGCGTCACCAGCAGCACGCCGCCGCCAAAGGTTTGCAGCGTGTCGGCCAACGCTTCTTTGCCCTCCATGTCCAGATGGTTGGTCGGCTCGTCCAGCATCAGCAACCCGTAGCGCGCCAGCGACAGCCCGACGAACAGTAGCCGGGCGCGTTCGCCGCCGCTCAGGGTCGCGACCGTCTGCTGATGGCGCGACCACGGAAAGCCGGCGCTAATCAGCGCCATCTTGCGGTCCTGCGCCAGCGGAGCGAACGGCGCCAGCGCATCAAACAGCGTATCGTCGTCACGCAGTTGATGCAGCGTCTGGTCGTAATACCCCAGCCGAACGCGCGGGTGCAGGCGAATCGCCTCGTCCGTCGTCGGCTGCTGGTACTGCCGCCACAGCAGACGCAGCAACGATGACTTACCACAGCCGTTGCGGCCGATAATCGCCACCCGGTCGCCGCTTTTCACCCGCTGCAACGGCAGGGTAAACAGCGGCGGGCACGCCGCCGCCGGGCTCACCGCCAACGCCGTCATTTCCAGCAGGCGATCGGCGGCCAGCGCTTCGCCGTGTAGCGCCAGCCGCCACTGGCTGCCGGCGGTCAGCTCGGTCTGCTCATCCTTCAGCCGTTCGATGTGCTTTTCCATCTGCTTGGCTTTGCGCGCCAGATCTTCGTTATCGTAGACCTTGCCCCAGATGGCCAGCCGTTTGGCGCTGGCGGTAACACGGTCGATTTCCTTCTGTTCCGCTTTGTGGCGCAACGCATCGCTGCGATCGCGCTCCGTCAGCGCTGCCCGGGCGGCGCTACAGGGCAGCGCAAAGTAATGCAACTGCCGGTCGCGCAGGATATAGCTGCCGTTAGTGACGTTATCCAGCAGTTGGCTGTCGTGGGAAACCAGCACAAAGCTGCCGCTCCAATGTTGCAGGAACTGCTCCAGCCACAGCAGCGTCGGCAAATCCAGATGGTTGCTCGGCTCGTCCAGCAATAGCAGGTCCGGCGAGGTGATCAATGCCCGCGCCAGCAGCAGCCGGGTGTGCTGGCCGCCGCTCAGGGTGCCGGCGCAAAGCAGCCAGTCCCGTTCGCCGAATCCCATCTCCGCCAGCAAGGCTTCGGCCCGCCAGCGATCGCTGGCGCGTTCAGCCTCGGGCAGACGGGCCAGCACCGCCTCCAGCATCGTCAGCGGATGCAACGCCGCCGGCAGATGCTGCTCAACGCGCGCCAACAGGCAATGATGGGCTTGCGTTACGCTACCGCGAACCGGCGTCAACGTGCCGTCCAGCAGTTTTAGCAGCGTGCTTTTGCCGCAGCCGTTATGGCCGATAAGACCGAGACGGTCGCCTTTGTTCAGGGTAAAAGAAACGTCGTTCAGCAGAGTGCCGAAAGGAGTATCCACGCTCAGGGCGTGTACTGTCAGTAAAGTGCTCATTGCTTACTCAAGAGTTATAGGCATAAAAATGCCTCGTCAACACATCGCTGACGATAACCCGGTAAGCCCGAGGGAAGGAGAAATGCGGTTTGCTTCGCTCAAGCCACCGTTATCGCAGCACGATATCGATAACGCTTGAGCAGCGGCGATCGCCAAAAGGATGTGAAGTGTTAAACATTTCACAGCGCAGCATGATGGTCCTCCTTATGTTTATCCGTAGGTTAATCGATGACCGGATTGTAGCGGCAACGGGCGGCCTTCGCCACCCGTCAGACGCCGTTCCCGCACGTTATTTCGTCACCAGCATCACCAGCGCCACGCCCACCAGCACCAGACAGAACGCCAGCCGCAATACCGCCACCGGCAACTTATGCGCCAGCGCCACGCCCCACGACACGCTCAGAATGCCGCCTACCGCCAGCGGGATGCCGGTCGCCCAGTCGACATTGCCGGCCTGGGTGTAAGACACCAACGCCGCCAGCGCGCCGGGCACCACCAGCGCCAGCGCGATGCCCTGCGCCTGCGTTTGAGTGAAACCGAACAGCGTCACCAGCGCCGGCACCACCACCAGCCCGCCGCCGACGGTGAAAATTCCGGACATAAAGCCGCTCGCCACGCCGAGCGCCGGCAGGTAGCGCTTGGACAATACCGAAGTCGGCGTACGGCTGCGCTGGCTGTTGATCCACTGCCAGATGTAATACGCCGCCAGCACCAGCAGGAAAATGGCGAACGCCTTTTGCAAATTATCCACCTGAATGGCCGAGGCGATATGCGCGGCGAGATAGGCCGACACCGTGGCGAAGGCGCACAGCATCAGCGTCATGCGGGTATCGATCTTATTGCGCTGCCGGTAGCGCAGAAAACCGATCAGCACGTTCGGGGTAATCATGATCAGCGCCGTTCCCTGCGCCAGGTGCTGGTTCATGCCAAACAGCATCCCCAGCACCGGAATGGCGATCAGCCCGCCGCCAATTCCCAGCATCCCGCCGCACACCCCAAGTCCCATCCCCAGAATCAAACACAACACCACATTAGTCATCAGCAAACTGGTCATAAACAGCAACTACATCCTGTTACATCGTTTTTAGAAATCATGAGTTGAATAAAACGCGTCTTCTATGATCAAACCACGTCATGGCGGAGATATTCCGCCATTTCGATCAGATTCAGGTCAGGGTCGCGCAGATAAACCGAGCGGATTTTCCCGGTCGCGCCGGTGCGCTCCACCGGCCCTTCGATAATCGGCCAGTTGCAGCGCTGCAAATGCGCCATCACCTGCTCCAGCGGCTCGCTGGCGATAAAACAGAGATCCAGCGCGCCGGGCGCCGGCACATGAGCGTGCGGCGCAAACTCCGCTCCGCTGACGTGGACATTGATTTTCTGCCGCCCGAAGCAAAACGCGATGCGGCCGTTGCCGAAGGTTTCCTGCCGCAGTTGCAGCACCTGAGTATAAAAATGCTGCGTCGCCGCCAGATCCACGCAGGTCAGCACAATATGGTCAATATGACTAATCAACAACGCGTTTCCTGTAATTGAGACAATATGATGACATCCTAGGCGCAGGCGACCCTTTTGATAATTCCTCAATCGTCAATCACCCTTTCCTGACAGGAAAGGGTCGCCGGTGTGTTACGCTGTGATGCCTGTGCTTTCGAGGACCGTCGCCTTCCCATGATCAATCCCGCGCATTTTGACCTGCAGTCATTACGCCTGTTTTTGCAGGTCGCCAAAATCGGCAGCCTGACCAAGACCGCCGAAGCCTTCCACATGACGCTGTCGGCCCTGAGCAAACGCATGGCGGAGCTGGAGCGCACCGTCGATTGCACGCTGTTCATCCGGATGCCGCGCGGTCTGGCGCTGACGGCGGCGGGAAAAGAGCTGGTGCACCACGCCCGTCAGGTGCTGAGCAGCGTGGAGCGCATGGCCGGCGAGATGCAGGATTACGCCGCCGGCGTGCGCGGGCATGTGCACATCTGGGCCAATACCTCGGCCATCATCGAATTTCTGCCGCAGGATCTGGCGCATTTCCTGCAGCGCCATCCGCTGGTGCGCATCAATCTGGAAGAAAAACTGAGCGAAACCGTAGTGACGGCGCTGCTCACCGGGCAGGCCGATCTCGGCATTTTCGCCGATAATGTGCCTTCCCCCGGCGTGGAAAAGATCCCGTACCGGGAAGACCAGTTAGTGGTGCTGGTGTCGCCCCGCCATCCGCTGGCCGAACACCGGGAAATCACCTTTGCCGACACCTTGCCGTACGATTTCGTCGGTCTTAACAACGGCAGTTCGCTGCTGAAACTGTTGCAGGACACCGCCGAAGAGCACGGAAAAATGCTGCGTCTGCGCATTCAGGTCAGCAGCTTTGACGGCGTGTGCCGCATGATCGAAGCCGGGCTGGGCATCAGCATCCTGCCCGAAGGCGCGATCCGTCCGGAAATCCTCGGCGTGGGGCTGCACGCGATCCGTCTGACCGATAGCTGGGCCACCCGCAAGCTGTGGCTGGGCATCAAGTCAGGCGCCACGCTGCAGCCCGAAGCCGCCAATTTGCTGGCGCACCTGCGCCAGCCGGTTTGATCCAAACCGGCGGTCAGTCGGCTGCCACGTCGGTATAAAAATCCGCGATCGCTCGCCACATCGCCACCGGGTTGGCGTACATCGGGAAATGGCCGCACTGGGGGATTTCCGCCAGCCGTACGCCGTGGCGCGCGATGTGGTCCAGATAAGACAGCGCCGTGGCCTGGCTGAAAGCCGGCGCGTCGCTGCCGTCAGACCGTCCCTGATGGCCCGTTAACCGATTGTCCGTTAATCGATTGTCCGTTAATCGATTGTCCACTAACCGATTGTTCACCGACCGATTGCCCACCGTTCGACGGTTCACCGATCGATTGCTCACCGAGCGGTTGTCCACTAATCGATGACCCACTGGTCGATGGCCCACTGGTCGATGGCCCACTAATCGATGGCCCGCCGGACGACAGTCCGCTGATGCGGCCGGCCGCCGGCCAGCGCAGCTCGAACAACGCGCCGCCGGATGGCGCGGGACGGCAGCTCGCCTGACCGCCGTGCGCCTGAGCAATCGCCTGCACCACCGCCAGCCCCAGCCCGCTGCCTTTGCTGTTGCCCGCGCGCGACTGTTCGCCGCGCTGGAACGCCTCAAAAATCTGTTCGGCTAACTGTGGGTCGATGCCGGGGCCGCCGTCTTCGACGCTCAGGAACGCCCGCCCGCCATCCACGCCCGCCCGGACGCATAACCGGCCGGGGTCGGCATGTTTCTGCGCATTCTCCAGCAACGCCAGCAGCGCCTGACGAATCCGCACCGGGTCGCACTGCACCATCTGGTCTTCCAACGCCAGCGACAGGGTAAATCCATCGCCCTGCAGCGCGGGTTCGAACGCGCTCACCACCGCCGTCACCTCGTCAGACAGGCGGGTTCGCGTCCAGCGAAGCTCCAGATGACCGCTTTCCGCCAGCCCCACCACCCGCAAATCCTCAATCAGCCGCCCCAGCCCTTCCACCTGCGTCAGCAAGTTGCGGAACAGCCCGATGTCAGGTTCGAACACGCCTTCGGTCAACCCCTGCAACCGGCCGCGCAAAATGGTGACCGGCGTGCGCAGTTCGTGCGCGATGGCCGCATTCCAGAACGCCCGCTCCTGCGCCATGCGCTCCAGCCGCTCCGCCATGGTATTAAAGTCACGCACCAGCAACGCCGCTTCGCCCAGCGAATAATCGTCGGTTTCAGCGCGCGCGTTCAGCTCGCCTTCGGCGATTTGGCGCAGGCTGTGCGCCACCGAATTCAACGGCACCAGAATGCGGCGCGCCAGCCGGATAGCCAGCACCACCGCGATAACCAGCGCCAGCAGCGTGGTGCCCACCATCCAGAACCATTCCATCGTCGTCGGCATCAACTGATCGTTCAGCGACAGACTTTCCGGCGAAATGGCCAGCATCAGCGAATAGAAGATGTAGGAACCAACCACCATCAGCAGGGTAACGGACAGCGCCAGCAGCGTCATGGAACGCACAATCTGGCGGCTCAGGCTGCCCATCGGCTTCATGTCGCCTCCCCCAGCCGGTAACCGACGCCGCGCACGCTGGACGGTACGCCGGTCAACCCCAGCCGCTCCAGTTTCTTACGCAATTTGCTGATGTGGCTGTCCACCGTACGCTCCAGCGAATCCCCTTCCGGCAGGCAGGAAACCAGCAGTTCCTCACGGCTAAAAACCCGGCGCGGCGCGCGCGCCATATGGGCGATCAGCCGGAATTCGGTCAGCGTCAGCTCCAGCGGCTGGGCGACGCCATTGAATTCCACCACCACCTCGTGGTTTTCCAGATCGATCTGAAAGATGCCGGTGCGCAGGAAGCGCTGCGGCTGACGCTCGGCGCGCAGGCCGGCGCGGCGCAGCACCGCCTGTACCCGCGCCACCACTTCGGCGGGGTTGAACGGCTTGACCACGTAATCGTCGGCGCCAATCCGCAAGCCCGTCAGCTTGTCGATATCCTGATCCAGCGCGGTCAGCATGATCACCGGGGTATCGCCGCGAAGACGAATCCCCGCCAGCACTTGCCAACCATCAACCTGCGGCATCTGCACATCCAGCAGCACCAGATCCGGTTTCATGGAGAGATGGAGCTCCAGCGCTTTGTGTCCATCCGCAGCATGGAGGGTGCGTAAACCACTGCGTGTCAGGTAAGCCCGGAGAATATCGGCGATTTCTGGCTCATCTTCGGCGATAAGCACCAATCCATGAGTATCGTCAGCCATCGGCATGGATTGTGTATGAACGGTCATCGGTCAGCTCATAATAAAAAAATGCAGGTCCTCCATCATATCTCCATCTTTCCCCAACGGAAACCGCACACAGCGGGCGCACACTCCCGCAGTCTGGCCTCCCTATGGCCGGTAAACAGGGATTACGAAGTGATATGAACACCAAGAAACCGTATCAATACCCGGCCGCCTGCATTTTGTCGGCCCTGCTTCTGGCAACGCCCGGTCAGGCGGAGCCGAACGGCAGAAACGCCCGTCTACCCGTTTCACTGAAACAACTGTGTCGCCACGGCGTGATACTGGCGCTGGTCGGCATGCTACTGACCGGCTGCGATCAAGCCGACGTAGCGGTCGAACCGCCGCCGGCGCAGGTCACCGTACTGACCGCCACGCCCGCGCCCATTACCCTGACCGACGATCTGCCCGGCAGGGTCGCCGCGGTGCGAACGGCGGAAATCCGCCCGCAGGTAGGCGGCATCATCCAACGCCGGTTGTTTGAACAGGGCGCCGAGATCCGCGCCGGACAGCCGCTGTTCCAGATTAACCCCGCGCCGTTCAAAGCCGACGTCGATACCGCCGGCGCGGCGCTGCAACGCGCCCAGTCGGTGCTGAACCGGGCGCAAATTCAGGTCACCCGTCTCAAGCCGCTGCTCAGCACCGGCGCCATCAGCCAACAGACCTACGACGATGCGATAGCCCAACGCGACCAGGCCGCCGCCGATGTGGCGCAGGCCCGCGCCACGCTGGCGCGCCGCCAATTGGACCTGACCTTCGCCACCGTCGAGTCCCCGATTGCCGGCCGCATCGATCAGGCGCTGATCACCGAAGGCGCGCTGGTCAGCACCAACGACAGCAATCCGCTGGCGCGGGTCCAGCAGATCGATCAGGTGTATGTCGATGTGCGGCAACCGGCCTCTTCGCTGGAGCGACTGCGGGAGATGCTGACCAGCCGCGACCGCGGCGGCGACGGCGTACCGGCGGTGATCCTGCGCAGCGACGGCCAGCCCTACCCGATGTCGGCGCGCATTCTGTTTTCCGGCGTAAATGTGGACGCCGGCACCGGCGACGTGCTGCTGCGCATTCTGGTGGACAACCCGCAGCGGCAACTGCTGCCGGGCATGTTCGTCCGCGCCCGCGTCCCGCTCGGTCACCACGCCGACGCCCTGCTGGTGCCGCAACAGGCGGTAACGCGCAACGCCGGCGAGGCCAAAATCTGGGTCATTGATGAGCGGAACAAGGCGCATGCCGTCGCGGTCGAGCTGGGCGAGTTGGTCAACCGGCAGTATCGCATCCGCGCCGGACTCAGCGCCGGCCAACAGGTGGTGATCGAAGGCGGGGAAAGACTGAGCGACGGCGCCTGGGTGACGACCCAGCACTGGAAAAAGGTGCCGTCCGCCACTGATGTGGCGTCACGCTAACCGCAAAGGAGCCATGCACCATGCCGCAATTTTTTATCCATCGCCCGGTATTTGCCTGGGTGATCGCCCTGTTCATCGTGTTGCTGGGAACCATCGCCATTCCCCAGTTGCCGATCGCCCGTTACCCGTCGGTGGCGCCGCCGACGGTGTCCATCACCGCCTCTTACCCCGGCGCGACGCCCCAAACCATGAATGATGCGGTGGTTGGGCTGATCGAACGTGAACTGTCCAGCGTCAAAAACCTGCTCTATTTCGAGTCGTCGGTAGACACCTCCGGCTCGGCGCAGATCAGCATCACCTTCAAACCGGGCACCGACCCGGAGCTGGCGCAGGTGGACGTGCAAAACCGCATCAAATCGGTCGAACCCCGGCTGCCGCAGACCGTCAGGCAAAACGGGTTGCAGGTGGAGTCCGCCTCATCGGGCTTTCTGCTGCTGGTCAGCCTGACCTCCGAGAACGGGCGCTTCGATCAGGTGGCGCTGAGCGACTACATGGCGCGTAACGTGGTCGAGGAACTGCGCCGGGTCGACGGCGTCGGGCGCGTCCAGCTGTTCGGCGCCGAACAGGCGATGCGCATCTGGGTCGATCCGAACAAGCTGTTGTCCTACGGCCTGACCATGAACGACCTGTCGACCGCCATCACCCAGCAGAACGCGCAAATCGCCCCCGGACGGGTCGGCGACGCGCCTTCTCTGCCGGGACAGCGGGTAACCATTCCGCTGACGGTGCAAGGGCAGTTGGAAACCCCGGAGCAATTCGCCGCCATCGTGCTGCGCGCCCGGGAGGACGGCTCGCGGGTGGTGCTGGCCGACGTGGCGCGCGTCGAACTGGGCGCGCAATCCTACGGCTTTTCCGTGCGTGAAAACGGCAGAGACGCCACCGCCGCCGCCGTCCAACTGGCGCCGGGCGCGAATGCGGTGCGTACCGCCGCCGCGATCGCGCAGCGTATGGCCGAGCTGAAACCGTCCATGCCCGCCGGGATGGGCTATTCGCTGCCGTTCAACACCGCGCCGTTCGTCAAAATCTCCATCGAGCAGGTGGTCAGAACGCTGGCCGAAGCAATGGTGCTGGTGTTTCTGGTGATGTACCTGTTTCTGCAAAACGTGCGTTATACCCTGATCCCGGCGATTGTCGCGCCTATCGCCCTGCTCGGCACCTTCACGGTGATGCTGGCGGCCGGTTTCTCCATCAACGTGCTGACGATGTTCGGCATGGTGCTGGCGATCGGCATCATCGTGGATGACGCCATCGTGGTGGTGGAAAACGTTGAACGGCTGATGGCGCAGGAACGGCTGTCGCCCAAAGCGGCGACTATCCGGGCGATGAAGGAGATCACCGGCGCGATTGTCGGCATCACGCTGGTGCTGTCGGCCGTATTTATCCCGATGGCGTTCGCCAGCGGCTCGGTGGGGGTCATCTACCGGCAGTTTACCCTGTCGATGGCGGTATCGATCCTGTTCTCGGCGTTTCTGGCGCTGACGCTGACGCCCGCGCTGTGCGCCACGCTGCTGACGCCGGTTGCCGACGGTCATCATGAGAAACGCGGCTTTTTCGGCGGCTTTAACCGCCGCTTCGAACAGCTGACGCAGCATTACGCCGCCGGCACCCGCGCGCTGTTGCGCCGTTCCGGCAGCATGTTGCTGCTGTTTGCCGCGCTGACCGGCGCGCTGGCGTGGATCTTCCGGGAATTACCGTCCGACTTTCTGCCGGAAGAAGATCAGGGATACTTCATGACCTCGATCCAGTTGCCGTCGGACGCCACCGAAGCGCGTACGCTGGAAGTGGTCAAAAGCTACGAACAGCATATCGCCTCGCGCCCCGGCATCGCGTCCAACATGTCGATTCTCGGCTTCGGCTTCTCCGGTTCCGGCCCCAACGCGGCGATGGCGTTCACCACGCTGAAAGACTGGTCGGCACGCGGCGGCGCCACCGCGCAGGGCGAAGTGGCACAGGCTCAGCAGGCGATGTCGCAGATTCGTGAAGGTACCGCCATGATACTGATGCCGCCCGCGATTGATGAACTGGGCACCTCGTCGGGCTTTACCCTGCGCCTGCAGGACCGCGCCGGTCAGGGTTACAACGCGCTCAAGGCGGCGGAGGCCAGGCTGCTGACGCTGGCGGCGCAGAGCCACATCGTCGCCGGCGTCTACCCGGACGGCCTGCCGCCCGGCAGCACGGTGCGGCTGAATATCGATCGCCAAAAAGCGGAAGCGCTCGGCGTGTCGTTCAGTACGCTCAGCGATACGCTGTCCGCCGCCATCGGCTCACTGTACGTGAATGACTTCCCGAACGCCGGCCGCATGCAGCAGGTGATCATTCAGGCCGACGCGCCGGCGCGTATGCAACTGGACGATGTGCTCAGGCTGTATGTGCGCAACACCGCCGGCGGCATGGTAGCGCTGAAAGAAGTGGTGACGCCGGTCTGGAGCGACACCCCGCTGCAACTGACGCGCTATCAGGGTTTTCTGGCGGCCAGAATCTCCGGCAGCGCCGCGCCGGGCGTATCCAGCGGCAAGGCGATGGCGGAGATGGAACGGCTGGCGGCGCAGCTGCCGCCCGGCTTCACCGTGGAATGGACCGGGCAGTCGCTGCAGGAACGGCAATCCGCCGCGCAGGCGCCGATGTTGCTGCTGCTGTCGATGGTGGTGGTGTTTCTGGTGCTGGCGGCGCTGTATGAAAGCTGGTCGATTCCGCTGTCGGTAATGCTGGTGGTGCCGCTGGGGCTGCTCGGCGCGGTGCTGGCGGTCATCCTGCGCGATATGCCGAACGACGTGTTCTTCAAGGTAGGGCTGATTACCGTCATCGGGCTGTCGGCCAAGAACGCCATCCTGATCGTCGAGTTCGCCAGACAGCTGCGCCAACAGGGGCATGAGCTGGTCGACGCCGCGGTGACGGCGGCGCGTCTGCGTCTGCGCCCGATCCTGATGACCTCGCTGGCGTTTGCGCTGGGGGTGGTGCCGCTGATGGTGGCGTCAGGCGCCAGCGCGGAAACCCAGCACGCCATCGGCACCGGCGTATTCGGCGGTATGGTCAGCGCCACCGTGCTGGCGGTGTTCTTCGTGCCGGTGTTCTTCGTGGCGGTCATGGGCGTGCAGGAACGCTATGACCGCTGGCGCGAAGCACGCCGGGCCATGAAAACGCCGACGGCGTCGGACGAAGGCTAATCCACGGCGGCGACGGTGGTCTGTCGGCACAACCGGCAGGCCACCGCACTGGCAATAACGCGGAAAACGGGGCATCGGTTTTATCCCCCAACCGTATGTCCCACCGCACTGACAAGGTGACGGAAAGAAATCATGCATAAAGAAACCATGCATAAAGAAATAACGGATAAACAACTATCAGGTAAAGCATGCACCGTTAAACATCATTTAATCTGCATAAATAATTCGGGCGGCGGGAAGGCAACAACGCGGCTTGCCGTGCCCCCATTAAAGCGCAAAGCTCATGGATGGACGCGGAATAAAACCAATACGCCTGCAACTTGAAGTATGACGGGTATATATTAATTTTATAAAGGATAACAACATGTCGCATAATACACGTTCCCCGCTTCGTCGAAATCATTTACGCTGTGATTCCTTTGCCCTGACGCTGAACTGAAAAAATCATGGATAAATTTTTTCGTCTGCCACGCTGGCTGTCCATTACCTGTGCCATCGCGTTCACCCTGCTCAGTTTTCTGCTCTATCAGAACTATTACAAAATACGGGAAGAGAAAGTCACTATTCCTACCCCGACGCAACCGCTGAACGCCATTCTGGCGATGCCGGCCACGCTGCCGCCCGGCCAAAAGCCGGGGGTGGTGATTTTCGTGCACGGCGACGGGCCGATTGAAGCGACCCACGGCGGTTTTTATCGCCCGATGTGGGAAGCGATCGCCAAAGCGGGCTACGCCAGCCTGTCGTGGAACAAACCCGGCGTTGGCGGCGCGCCGGGCAACTGGCTGCTGCAAAATATGGACGACCGCGCCAACGAGGTGATGGCCGCTATTCGCTGGGTGCAAGCCAACCCGCAACTGGACGGCACGCGCATCGGTTTGTGGGGCGCCAGCCAGGGCGGCTGGGTGTTGCCCAAGGTCGCGCGCCTCGACCCGGCGGTCTGTTTCATGATTGCCGTTTCCCCCGCCATCAACTGGCTGCAGCAGGGGCAATACAACACCATCGCCAGCATGAAGGACCAGCACGCGTCCGCGCCGGCGATTGAACAGGCGGTATCGCGCAATGCGATCATTCTGCGTTATTTGCAGCAGGGAAAAACGCTGACGCAATATCAGCAGGATATGCCGGGAAAAATTGATTTAACGCCGGATCGCTGGACGTTCATTCAGAAAAACTTTCAGGCCGACGCCACCGACGACCTGAAAAACATACACACCAACGTATTATTAATGCTGGGCGGCAAAGATATTAACGTGGACGTTAATAACACCCGCAACACTTATCAGGCGTTATTAACGCGACCGGGACAGCTGACGGTAAAATATTACCCGCCGTCAACCCATAATATGGTCGACAAATCGGTAGAAGCGTCGCTGATAAAATCCTGGACGCTGGGATTATTTTTCCCGCGCCAGATTTTCACCGCCGGTTATCTCGCCGACCAAACCCGTTTTATTGCCGATACCCGCTGCCCGCAATAATAAGGGCAGAGGCAATAAAGACTGAGGCGCAATAGCGCCTCAGATTGCTGACAACCCGCTTAAGTAAAAACGGATGACAAGGCCGGGTTGCCACTATCAATACCAGCGAAAAATTCGCTTGCCGACCGCGAAGCTGACCAGCCCGATCGCCGACAGCACGGCGGCGGCCGGCAACACGGCGACCACATCCGCGCCTTCGATGAACACCCGGCGCATCATGTTCGCCAGCATGGTCAGCGGCAACAGGTCGATGAGAGCGGCGCCGGGAAAATTCTTGTAGCTGAAGAAAATGCCGGATACCAGCACCTGCACCAGAATGATCACTTCCAGCAAGCCGTTGGCTGTCTGCGCTTTTTTGGCGCGCGACGCCGCCAGCACCGCTATTCCCGAGAAACAGAGATTACCGGCCAGATTCAGCAGCAGGAACGCGCCAAACTGCCCCTGAATGCTGACATCGAAATAGATTTTGGCGAACCAGTAGATAATCAGGATCTCGATAAAATTGATAATGAAGCAGGATAGGATGTGCGCCAGCAGGAACATGGACGGACTCATCGGCGTGATGCACATCTGCCGCGTCACCCGCGTGATGCGTTTCTCCACCAGCGCCCAGCCGACGGCGATCAGACAAGTCTCCATGATGGCCATCGCCAGTAATCCCGGCACCAGAAAATCGATGTACCGCAAGCCGGGGGTATCCAGCACCGACAGATTCTGCGCCACCGCCTGACCGAACGCCTGTTCCGATTCATTCAGCAGGTAGTAGGTCAGCATCGCTTCGCTATTCTGCGGATCGAGATAATACAGACGGCGTTGCGTCTGGTCCTTATCCGTCAGCGTTTCCACGATAATCTGAATATCGCCGCGCTTGAGCGCCAGAATGATGTCGTTGTAATCCTGATAGTAATTAACGGTGTACTTGATTTTGACCGTATTCTCCCGCTTCACCTCCGCCCGGTTGACGATCGAGGCGATTTCATGCGGTTTTTCCGCCAGCGTTTGCCCCCAGGCGCGGATCTGCGCCTGTTGCCCGGCATCCTTCGGCAACAGGATGCCGATATGCCGTTCCGGAATGTCCTGCATCGAGAACGACACCCCCAGCAGCCACACCAGCAGCAGTGGAAACCCGAACGACCAGAACAGAATCTGGGGTTCGCGGAAGTACTGCCGAAACTGCGTCAGCATCAACGAAAACAGTGCATTATTCATGGAACCCCCTGCCCGCCAGCGTCATGAAAAGGTCATCCAACGTTTTTTTCCGCACCACCAGTTCGATGATGTCGGTACGCGCTTCGCTCGCTATCGCCAGTAAATCGCCGAGAAACTGGGTGGCGTTAAAGGTCAGCAAATTGATGCGATGCGTCGTGGCGTCATAGTGGTAACGCAGCACTTTGGGGTGCTGATGCAACGTCTGTAAGCGTTCCGGATGCGAGGCCCGGCATTCAATCACCTCACCCACGCAGTGTTTCCTGAGCAGTTCGTCCATAGTGCCGTGGGTGAGGATCTCCCCCTGATTCATGATGCAAATGCGGTCGCACAGGTATTCCGCTTCCTCCATGTAATGCGTGGTCAGAATCATGGTGGCGTTATTCTCTTTGTTCAGTTTGCGCAAAATATCCCAGGTGTCGTGGCGAATACGCGGGTCCAACCCGGTGGTCGGTTCGTCCAGGATCATGATTTCCGGTTCATTGAGAATGGCGACCCCCAGCGCCAGCCGCTGACGCTCGCCGCCGGACAGCCCTTCCACATAGGTTTTACGTTTTGCCGTCAGTTCCACCATCTCCATCACGTCTTTCATGCGCTGGCGGGAACAACGGTAAAAACTGGCGAACAACGACAGGGTTTCCTCTACTTTCAGCTTGTTGATGAACAGGGTTTCCTGCAGTACGCCGCTCAGGCGGTGGCGCAGCCAGTCTTTGTCCCTGCTCCAGCTCTTGCCCAAAATCCTGACCTTGCCGCTGTCCGGCTGTTTCAACCCTTCAAGAATTTCCACCAACGTGGTTTTGCCCGCGCCATTCGGCCCCAGCAGGCCGAGAAACTCGCCGCGGTAGACATCCAGCGAAACCCCCTTTAGCGCCTGATGGTCTTTGTAGGTTTTCACCACCTGATCAAACTCGATCACTTTCTCTTTCTGTTTCATATCCATTGAATGTCCGGCTCATTTAACCAAGGGAAGAGAGCTGTTGACGGAGCAGCTGTAAAAAACGATCCATGCCGTCCTGATTAAAACAGCAGCACGTGATGTGCAGTTTTAACTGCCGGTCGGCCCCGCGGGTAATGTAGATATTGATGGTGTCGCTTTCCCAGCGGGTGGCGATGTCGGCGTCGGTAAAATAGTCCGACTCCCGGCAGTGGCGGATAGCCAGGGTTGCCGACTGCGCCTGCGGCGCGTCGGTCTTGAAGGCATCCTGCAACACGTTGATGTTGATCAGCGGGTCGGCCACGCCTTTGGCCCGCCACGCCGGATCGCGCGCCCACCACCAGCGGGGCGGTTTGGGCTCCATGAACAGGAAATCCGCCAGAAAGCGCGGATAGAGCCGGGCCTTGCGGGCGATGCCGCAATAAAGACGGCTCAACCATTCGATGCCGGTCACCAAAAAGCGGGGGCTATGCGACCAGCGCTGGCGGGCCAGAATGCCGATCGGCAGGCTCCACGAGTGCATATGCTCATAGGCTTGCAGCACATTCTGCCTCACCTGCTCCAGCAGAGAGGCGAGATCCGGCTGGCGGCTGAAATCCATCGGCACCGGCATGGCGCGCAGCTGCGGCGCCATCAATGTCTCGGACCCCGGCTGATTACGCCCTTCCAGCACCGAATTGAGGGCAAAACGCGACTCGCCGCTCAACTGATGCACCACCTGCCCGACGATCGCCAGCAACACCATCTGCACGCTCATGCGGTGCTGGCGCGCCAGTTGCTTTATGCGTTCCATATCGCTGTCTGCCAGCGGGATATCGCACTGGTGGTCAATCAATTCCCGCTGGTTGATCAACGACAGCGGAAAGTGGGCGTAGCGATAGCCCGCCAGATGCTGACGCCAGAACGCCAGCTCGGCCTGCAGCGCCTCGTCGCTTTGCACACGCTCCTGCGCCACCCACTGCTCAATCGGCGTCGCGTCCTGATTATCGTGCGGGGTGCGGCCGGCGTTCAGCGTCGAGTAAACCTGCCATAATTGCTGCTCAAACAAGTGAAAGGCGCCGCCATCGGCAATAATGTGCGGCATACTCAGCAGCAGCAGGTAGCGTTGCGGCTGCAACTGGAACAGTTGCGCCCGCAGATGGGGCGGCTTGTCCAGCGCGAACGGCTGCGCCATAAACCTTGCCGAAATGTCTGAAACACGCCGACGGCGTTCCTCTTCGCCGCACCCATCCAGCTTGATCACCGACAGGTCAAAACCGTGGAACGCCCGGCATTGTTGCACCGGCGTCCAGTGGCTGAAGGCCATACGCAAACTGCTGTGACGGTGGATCAGGCAGTTCAGCGCTTTTTCCAGCAGTTCCGGCTGCAGGTCGCCTTCAATCAGAATACCGGACTGATTGTTGGCGGTGTCCCCCAGCGTCATCGCCACAAACCAGAAGCAGTGCTGGGCATACACCAGCGGCACCGCCGCCCCTGAGGCCGCCGCGTTCACGACATGCTCCGATGACGCCGAAAACGAATTCAGGCTATTCATACGCTCGCCTCCAGCGCCGGTTCCTGACGCAATCGCGCCTGCCCGGCCAGTTTGGCGATGGTGGGATAGTCATAGATAAAACCCACCGGGAACGCCACCTTCAGCTGTTGCTTGATCTGGGCGATGATTTGCACCGCCATCAGCGAATGGCCGTTCAGTTCGAAGAAGTCATCGTCAACGCCAATCGGCCCCAGCCCCATTTTTTCCTGCCAGATACGGGCAATGGTCTGCTCGATGTGGTCACGGGGCGCCAGATAGGCGTTGCTGAGCGGCGGACGCGGGTACAGGCTGGTTTCCTGCCCGGTTTCCTCCGCCGGCGCGTCGTCCTCAGCCGGGGTATCGGCGTCAGGCAGCGGCAACCCGCGCGTCGATATCACATACTGCGGCGCCTGACGAACCAGCAGCCGGGCCAGCAGTTCGCAGCCCTCTTGCGGCCGGATGCCGTGACGGATCACGGCCTCGGTGTCGCCGCTGTTCCATTTTTTCAGGCTGTCCACCGCCATCCCGACTTCCTGCCAGGAGTCCCAGCCGATGGAAAGGTAACGGGTGTGCGTCCTGCGACGACTGCGGGCGGTGGCCCAGGCATCCTGATAGGCGTTGGCGGAACAGTAGGCGACCTGGCCCATCGGGCCGACCGCCGCCGCCAGTGACGAACACTGCACAAAAAAATCGAGCGGGCGGCGCTGGAAGTAGCGCTCCAGCACCAGCGTGCCCCACACCTTGGCCTTGAACACCGCCAGCGAATCCGCCGGGGTACGCTGCTGAATCAGGCGGCCATCCGCCACCCCGGCGCAGTGAAACACGCCATGAATCGCGCCGTGGGCATGAGTGACCGCTTTCAGCGCCTGGGTCACCTGACGGGCGTTACCCAGATCGGCGGCGATCACCGTCACCGTGCCGCCCAACTGCTGAATTTTCTGTAGCTGCCTGATTTTCAGCGATTTCTCATTACTGTCGTCGTGTTCGTCCAGCCATTGCTGCCAGCGCGACTGTGGCGGTACGTCGCCGCGCCCCAGCAGGATGACGTGCGCCCGGTAGTGCTGCGCCAGCCACTGCGCCACCGTCATGCCGATGCCGCCGAAACCGCCGGTCAGCAGATAACGGCCGTGAGTCAGCACCGGCAGTTGCGCCTCGTCCGCCGGTTCGGCCACCACCTGCTCCAGACTCGGGATATAGCGGACCCCGCCTCGCAACGCGACAAACTGCTCGTCGCCCGGCGCGCCCAGCTCCGCCAGCAGCGGCGCCAGATTGCGGTCAAAGGCCGGCGCAAACAGCACGCGCGACGGCGCATCGATGTCGATGCTGCGGCACACCACTTGCTCGAACTCTTTTTCCAGCACCCGGCAAGGCCCCACCAGCAGCGAACGCGCCGGGTCGCAACGATCCGTCGGCGTCACCGCATGCAGCCCATTGGACACCACATGCAGCAACAGCGGCGTCTGGCGCTCGGCGCCGGCGAACTGGCGGGCAATGCTCAGCAGGGTTTCGTAGTGACCGATGGCGGTATGCACCGGCAACGCCCGGCGCGACACCGGCCAGCACAGGATCAGGTGATCCAGCGGGAATTTCTGCTTCTCCAGCGAGGACGCCAGCGCCGCCAAATCCTGCGGCGCGTTGGGTTCGATCACCCAATTCAGCGGATTTTTACGGCTAAAGCGTTTGCCCGCCGTTACCCGGCACACCCGCGCGCCCTGCTGTTCCAGTTGCCCGGCCAGCCGTTCCGCCATCCCGGTTTTATCCATGAACAGCACGATGCCGCGACCGCGCCACGTCACACGCTGCACGGCGTTGAGCGGTTTCTGATGCCAGCAAGGCTGGCTGGCCCACTGCTCCAGCGGCAGGCGCTGACCGGCCGGAGCGGCCTGCGACGACAGCGTTGTCGCCGGGGCGGCAAGCCGGGACAGATCGTACACCTGACGCTGGAAGGCATAGCCCGGCAACGGGATACGGCAACGGGACTGGTGGCGGTAGAACGCTCGCCAGTCCGGCTTGACGTCCCACTGCCACAGTTGCCCCAGCGCGCTCAGCAACTGGCGATAATCGTTCTCGCGGTGGCGAAAATCGGGCTGCATGCCCAGCACGCGGCTATCCGAGCGCTCGCCGTCCAGTTGCAGCGTCGCCAGTCCGGTCAGCGCCTTGCCGGGGCCGACTTCCAGTAGCAGCGACGGGCCGTAACCCAGCAGGCTGGCAATCCCTTCGCTGAAGGCGACCGGTTCGCGCAGCTGGCGCACCCAGTAATCCGGGTCGGTCGCCTGCTCATCGCTCACCCAATCGCCCGTCAGGCAGGAGATAAACGGCAGCTGCGGCGCCTGCAGGGTCACGCTGTCGAATGCGCGCCGGAATGCTTCCAGACAGCCGTCCATCATCGGGCTGTGGAAGGCGTGGGAGGTATGCAGCCGTTTGGTTTCAACCCCGCGCGCTTCCATACGCTGCGCCATGCGGTCGATGGCCTCGGCCGGGCCGGACACCACGCAAAACCCCGGCGCATTGCTGGCCGCCAGCGTTACGCCGTCAATCAGCGCCTCACGCGCCTGCGCCGCCGGCATCGAGAGCGCCAGCATCGTGCCGGGCGGCATGGCGTTCATCAGTTCGCCGCGACGGCTCACCAGCGTCAGCGCATCCTCCAGGCTAAACACCCCGGCCAGACACGCCGCCACGTATTCGCCGATACTGTGCCCGATGCAGGCGGTCGGCACGATCCCCCAGTCCATCAACTGGCGACTCAGGGCGTATTCGACGACGAACAGCGCCGGTTGGGTAAAGCGGGTCTGGTACAGCGGTGAGCTCTGGTCCTGCCCGTCGGCCTCAAACAACAACGGGCGAATATCCAGCCCCAGCAACGGATGCAGCAAGGCAGCGCAGCGGTCCACCGTTTCACGGAATACCGGCGCCTGCTGATAAACCCCGGCCATCATGCCGGGGTACTGCGAACCCTGCCCGCTGAACATGAACACCAACGCCTTTTTCTCTTTGGCGACCTTAACCGTTGCCGGGCTGGCCTGCACCAGCAGCGACAGCGCCTGCTCACGGCCTTCCACCGCCAGACTGTAGCGATAAGGCAGATCGCTACGCCCCTGCTGGAGCGTATAAGCGGCATCGGCCAGCGATGCCTGCGGCGTGGAGGCGAACCAGTAATGAAAACGGGCGATGTTGTCGCGCAATGCGGTCGGCGTATGGCCGGAAAAGCATAGCAATTGCGTCTGCGGCGCGGGCCCGGACGAACCGACAAAGCGCGACTCCTCCAGAATGACGTGGGCGTTGGTGCCGCCGATGCCGAACGCGCTCACCCCGGCGCGGCGCACCTCGTCGCCGCCCCACTCTTTGCCTTCGGTCGGGATATAGAACTGGGTGCCGTCCAGCACGACTTCCGGGTTAAGACGGGTAAAGCTGATGGCGGGCGGAATATAGCCGTAGCGCAGCATCTGCGCCGCCTTGATGACCCCGGTCACGCCCGCCGCCGAATCGAGATGGCCGATATTGGCTTTCACCGACGCCACCGCGCAGCTTTGCGGCACCGGGTGGTCAATCTGGTACGCCTCCTTGAGCGCCTTGACCTCGATCGGGTCGCCCAGATGGGTGCCGGTGCCATGCGCCTCGATATAGCCGATGCTGCTGGCCGGCACGTCCGCCGCCAGCAGCGCCCGTTGCAGGGCATCCACCTGCCCGGCCACCGACGGCGCGCTGAAACCCAGCTTACGCGAACCGTCGTTGCTGATGGCCGAACCTTTGATGATCGCCGTAATGGTGTCTCCGCTATCCAGCGCATCCTGCAACCGCTTGATAACCACCGTCGCCGCGCCATCGCCGCCAATCATGCCGCTGGCGTCGGCGTCGAACGGGCGGCAATGACCGTCGTGCGACAGGATTCCGCTGTCGCCGAACCGGTAGCCGCCTTTATCCGGCATGCCGATATGCACCCCTCCCGCCAGCGCCATATCGCATTCGCCCATCAGCAACGCCTGACACGCGAAGTGCAGCGACACCAGCGAGCTGGCGCAGGCCGCGCCGATGGTCATCGTCGGGCCGTGCAGATTCAGCTTGTACGCCACGCGGGTGGAGACAAAATCGCGGTTGTTGCCGTTTTGCAGATCCGACAACGACACACGGCGCAGCACGTCAGGCCGGTCCAGCAGGCAATGGATCAGGTAACTGCTCTCGGCGCTGCTGGCATAGACGCCGATTTGCCCGTCGAACTTGTCCGGCGCGTAACCGGCGTTTTCCAGCGCATGCCAGCACACTTCCAGAAATACCCGCTGTTGCGGGTCAATCGCTTCCGCTTCCCGCGGCGAATAGCCAAAAAACGCCGCATCAAACGCGCAGGGTTGCGCCAGGTCCGCCGCCCGCGCCAGATAATCCTCCTGCTGACGCAGCGCCGCAGGAACGGCGGCGGCGTCCAGCTCGTCATCGCTCAGGGTGCGGATCGACTCCACCCCCTCCACCAGATTCCGCCAGAATTGCGCCACATCGTCAGCGCCGGGGAATACCCCGGCCATACCGATAATCGCCAGTTCATAACCGTGGGTTGATTGCACCATCTCCATTTACCCCATGCTCCTTTTGGCCTGCAACGCGGACAAACGACGCCGCCCTTCCTGAATACTGCTTTCCACCTGCTGGCGATCCCGCGTTTGCGCCGCCTTGTTGCCCCGGATGTGCTGCACCAGTTGTTCGATGGTGGTGAAGTTCAGCAGGTCCAGCACGCTCAGCTGCGGGAAGCCGATGGCTACCAGCTTGAGGTGCACCCGCGCCAGCAGCAGCGAGTCGCCGCCCAGATCAAAGAAGTTCTCCTGCTGATCCGGCAGCGGGATGGACAGCACCTCCGCCCACACCGCCTGAATCGTCCCGACCAACGGGTCGCTCTGCGGTTTCAGGGTGACGGGCGCCTGCAGGCTCTGTTTCAGGCTCGTCACGTCCAGCTTGCCGTTCATGGTCAGCGGCAGCGAATCGACAAAGCTAAACCGGCCCGGCACCATGTAACGCGGCAGACGCTCCAGCAGGAAGGTGCGCAGCGCGTGGCTGTCGGGCTGGCTGTCCGCCAGTCGAACCACACAGGCGACGATTTGCTTTTTGGGCCCATCGCTCACCACCACGGCGGCGGCGCGTTCGATGCCGGGATGCTGGCACAGCACCGACTCGATTTCCCCCAGTTCGATGCGATAACCGCGGATCTTGTTCTGATTATCCAGACGACCGAGGTATTCGATGTTGCCGTCTTCAAGCCAGCGGCCGCGATCGCCGGTTTTGTACAGGCGACGACCGGGTTGCTGCGGATGCGCCACAAACAACCGGTCGTACAGTTCGCGCTGATTGAGGTAGTCGAGCGCCAGACCATCGCCGCCGATGTACAGTTCGCCCGGCGTGCCCACCGGCACCGGCT
Source organism: Dickeya sp. Secpp 1600 (assembly GCF_003049805.1). Classification (NCBI taxonomy): domain Bacteria; kingdom Pseudomonadati; phylum Pseudomonadota; class Gammaproteobacteria; order Enterobacterales; family Pectobacteriaceae; genus Dickeya; species Dickeya sp. Secpp 1600. The sequence continues at coordinate 1,614,431 of NZ_CP023484.1, read as the reverse complement.
GCATGAAGCGGTCCAGAATCAGCACCTCGTTGCCGGGGTTGGGGCGGCCGATAGGAATGCCCTGCGCGTCGTTCACCGCGTCGGCCCGGTAGCGATAGCAGGTGGTGAAGGTGGTGTTTTCCGTCGGACCGTAGCCGTTCACCAGCTCCAGCTGCGGGTACAGCGCCTGTATACGCGCCGCGTGGCTGGCGGACATCGCCTCGCCGCCGCTGAGCAGTTGCCTGACGCCCTGCAACGCCTGCGGTTGTTCATCCACCAACAGGTTGAACAGCGACGTCGTCAGGAACAGGCATTCCACCTCGTGCTGCTGAATCAACTGCGATAACCGGGGAATGTCCACGCCGTCATGCGGGTAGATGACGATGGCGCCGCCGTTGAGCAATGGCCCCCACATCTCCAGCGTAGAGGCGTCGAAACTCACCGCCGCCAGCATCAGAAAACGCTGGTACGGCTCCAGCTCGACATAATCCACTTCCCTGACCAGCCGCAGAATGCCGCGCTGACCAATCAGCACCCCTTTCGCCTTGCCGGTGGAGCCGGAGGTGTACATCACGTAGGCAGGCAGCGCGTTATCCGCCGAAACCGGCAGCGCGGTGTGCGGCATCGACAGCCAGGGACCCTGTTCCCCAAGATACAGCACCGGCACCGGCGTCTGCTGCACCTGCGCCTCGTCGCCCTGGCGGGCCAGCATCAGTACGCAGTTGGCGTCCTGCAGTTGTTCATGACGCCGGGCGAGCGGGTCTTCCTTGTTAAGCGGCACGTACACCGCCTCCAGCTTGGTCAGCGCCAGAATCGCCGCCACCAGCTCGATGCTGCGCCCCAGCCACAGCCCGACGCGATCGCCTTTTTTCACCCCCTGCCGCGCCAGCCAGTGCGCCAGTTGCGTGGTGTGGCCGTCCAGTTGGCGGTAGCTCAGCCGCCGCTCGTCCAGAATCACCGCGGTGGCATCCGGCTGACGCGCCACCTGTTCGGCGAACAGCGCCGCCAGCGTATCCGTTCCCTGGTAGCCGGGTTTGCCGTGGCTGAACGCCGCCACCTGCGCCCGTTGCGCATCGGTCAGGAACGACTGACGCGTATGAATGGCCTGCTCGTCGCTCACCATCGCCCGGAACACCGCCCGGTAGCAATCCGCCATATGCCGTACCTGTTCATGGCTGAGCAGGTTTTCGTTGTAGTCCAACTGGATGGAAACCTGATTACTGACCAGCGACGAGGTGAGCGTGTAGTGCTGGAAATGCACATTGAGCGCAAAGTGGGTGCCTTCGTGCACCGCATCGCTATTGAGGTTGCTGGCGACTTCAAACCCCAGCTCCGGCAGCAGGCGTTCGTAGACATGGAAATCCATGTAGTTGAACAGCACTTCGTCCAGCAGCGGTTGCGGGCCGAATTGCCGCTGGATGTCCGCCAGCGGGAAACTGCGGTACGGCATCATGCCGCTCTCGTTGGCGAAAGTCTGACGGATCAATTCCCCCCAGCTGTTCTCGGTTAATTGCTGCCGGAACGGCAGGATGTTGAGGAACAGGCCGTAGAGTTGGTCGCCGCCTTTGGCCTCCGGACGGCCGTTGGTGGGGATACCGGTCAACACGTCGTTTTCGCCGCTGAACAGGCTCATCACCTTGAGGTGAGCGCTCAGCAACACGCTTTTCATCGGTACCGCCAGGTTGGCCATCAACCGGCGGATGCCTTTATAGACCTCCGCGTCCAGCGTCAGCGATATCGAGCGCAGGCGCGGCGGTATGTCCGCGTACCCCTGAGCGCCCGCCTTACGCGGCAGTTTCAGCAAGGTGCAGTCCGCCAGCTTCTCTTGCCACCACTGCTGTTGGAGCGGGTCGTTGATCAGCCGTTGTTCCTGAGCGATGAAATCGCGGTATTCGATGCCGGTTTTCGCGTCCGGCAGCCAGTCTTTGACGCCGGTCAGCGCCGCATAGCGGTTAAAAATCTCGACAATCAGCGAATGGTAGCTCCAGCCGTCGTACACCGGGTGACACTCGGTGAGCGTGAACTGAAAACTGGTGTCGTCGCGCAGGTAGATGAAGAAACGCAGCAACGTGGGGTTGAGCAGGTCGAACGGCGTGACCCGCTCCGACTCCAGCAACGCCTTGATGCGGGCTTCCTGTTCGTCGGCGCTGAGGTGGCGCAAATCTTCAAACACGATCGGCAGTTCGGCATGCCGCAGCACCAGTTGCAGCGGCTGGCTGTAATTTTCCAGATCGAACGCGGTGCGCAGCACGTCATGGCGCGCCACCGCTTCCTGCACCGACTGACGGAACGCCTGCTGATCGAACGGCCGCGACAGCCGCAGATGCGAGGTGCCGGTGCAGTGGTAGACGTTGGCGTCCGGCGTCAGTTGCATGTGGTAGAACATCCCCGCCTGCATACGGCTCAGCGGATAGGCGTCCACCACCTCATCCGGCAAACGCGCCCGATCCTGCGCCGAAATCAGGCTGAACGGCTCGGTGCGCGCTACGCCGCCGCGCTGCCCGGACAGCGTCTGCTCAATCAGCGTCGCCAGTTCGGCGATGGTCTGATGCTGGAACAGGTCCACCAGCGACAGGTTCCAGTCCAGATCGTTGGCGCGCCCCACCAGTTGCACCCCGCGCAGCGAGTCGCCCCCCAGCGCGAAGAAATTGTCATGCACGCCGATGGCGTCGAGTTGCAGCGCCTGACGCCACAGATCGACCAACCGACGCTCCACCTCGGTGCGCGCCGCCACGAATTCGCTGGCGAGCTGCGGCCGGTCCTGTTGCAGCGCCAGCAGCGCCGCCCGGTCGATTTTACCGTTGGTGGTCAACGGCAGCGTCTCCAGGAAGTGAAACACCGACGGCAGCATGTAATCCGGCAGCGTTTCCTTCAATCCGGCGCGCAGCATTTCCGTGGTGCACGACTCGTCACTGACCACGTACGCCGCCAGCCGGGTCTGCTGCTGTTCGTCGCGCTGCGCCAGCACAATGGCCTGCTCCACCTGCGGCAGCCGTTTGAGGGTGGTTTCGATTTCGCCCAGTTCGATACGAAAACCACGAATCTTCACCTGATGGTCGCTACGACCGAGGTATTCCAGCGAACCGTCGGCATGGAAGCGGGCCAGATCGCCGCTGCGGTAGACCCGCTCGCCGCGTTGGTGCTGTGATAATGGATCTTGAGATAACGGGTCTGGCGGGAAAATATCCCGCAGCGGGATAAAGCGCTCCGCGGTCAGCTCCGGCCGGTGCAGATAGCCTCTGGCCACCCCGGCGCCGCCCACGTACATTTCGCCAATCGCGCCGAGCGGCACCAGGTTCCGCTGAGCGTCCAGCAGATAGATGCGCAGGTCATCCAGCGCCACGCCGATCGGGCTTTTGCCGCCCTGTTGCGCATCGGTCTGGGTAATTTTGCGCCAGGTGACGTGCACCGTGGTTTCGGTGATGCCGTACATGTTGATGATTTCAGGCTGGTCATCGCCGTATTTGTCGAACCACGCCCGCAGCGACGCCGGCTCCAGCGCCTCGCCCCCCAACACGATGTAGCGCAGGCTATCGCATCGTCCCGGCGCCTGGCTATCGGCGGCGATCAGTTGATAGAGCGCGGACGGTGTTTGGTTGAGCACCGTGACGCGCTCATCGTCCAGCCACTGGCGAAAACGCGCCGGCGTGCGGGTCACCCAATAGGGCACCACGCTCAGCCGGGCGCCATACAACAGGGCGCCCCAGATTTCCCACACCGAAAAGTCGAACGCGCAGGAGTGAAATAACGTCCACACATCCGCTTCGCTGAACTGGAAATGGCGTTCGCTGGCGCTGAACAGCCGCAGCACGTTCGCGTGCGGGATCTCCACCCCTTTCGGTTTGCCGGTAGAGCCGGAGGTGTAAATGATATACGCCAGGTCATCCGGCGTGACGGCGACCTCCGGGTTGGTTTCCGGCATGGTGGCAATCAGCCCGGCTTCGTTGTCGAGACTGATGAAATCGGCGTCGCTCCCGGCGAACAGATGGCGGAACGGCTCGCCGCCAATCACCCAGTTCAGCCCGGCGTCCTGCACGTAGTAATGAATACGCGCCTGAGCGTGACTGCTGTCGATCGGCACGTAGGTCATGCCAGACTTGAGGATGGCCAGAATCGCCACCAGCGTGTTGTCGTCCCTTTCCAGACAGAGGCCGACCCGCGACGGATGCTCCCCCGGCTGCGCTTTCATCTTCAGCAGATAATGGGCCAGTTGGTTGGCGCGCTGGTTAAGTTGCCGGTAACTGACGCGCAAACCGTTTTCGCCGCTGAGCGCCACCGCCTGCGGGCGGCGCGCCGCCTGCCGTTCAAACTGCTGATGCAGCGTGGCGGTGACCGGGTGGCGCTCGCGCTCGCGCTGCCAGTCATTCAACAATAGCGCCTTTTCCTCCGGCGTCACGCACTGGTAGGCGCGTAGCGGCGCCTCGGGCTGCGCGACGATCTCCGACAGCAGGAACATGAAATTACGGCTGAGACGCGCGATGGTGTCGTCGTCAAACAGGTCGGTGCTGTACTCGAAGGCGCCCAGCAGTTCATCGCCCTGTTTTTCCATCGATAACGTCAGATCGTATTTGGCATGCTCGCCCAGCGTTACCCGCGGCTGGCTGTCGATGCCGTCAAACCGCCACTGGCTTTGCTCGTATTCGTCAAACGAGAACATGATCTGAAACAACGGCGAATAACTGAGGTCGCGCGGCGGGTTGATCGCCTCCACCAGTCGGTCGAAGCTCACCTGCTGGTGTTCCAGCCCGGCCAGCACCGTCTCGAAAACCTGCTGCTGCAACTGGTCGAAACGCTGCTCCCGGTCAAGGTCAATGCGGTAGACCAGCGTATTGACGAAAAAGCCCACCACGTTTTCCAGCGCCAGTTGGCCGCGACCGGCCACCGGCGTACCGACAGCCAGATCGGTCTGGCCGCTGTAGCGGTGCAGCAGCAGATAAAATGCGCTGAGCAGGGTGGAATAGAGCGTGTTGTTGCGCTGCCGCGCCAGCTGCGCCAGTTTCTGGCTCAGTTCCCCGGGCAGACGAAAGCCGAGGGTTTTACCGCGGGTGCTGATGCGCGCCGGGCGGGCGTGGTCGGTGGGAAAGGCAATCGGTTCAATGCCGCGCAGCCGTTCCGTCCACCAGCGCAGCGACTGTCGATAGCTCTCCTGCTCCATCTCCTCCTGTTGCCAGGCGGTGTAATCGATGTACTGGATATCCAGCTCCGGGCGTGTCAGGGCCTCGCCGCGGCGGGCGGCGTTGTAGCCTTCCGCCAGCTCCCGGCTGATGATGCCCGCCGACCAACCGTCGGAGATGATGTGGTGCAGCACCATCAGCAACAGATAGCGCTGCTCGCCGCAATCAAACAGCGTAAAGCGCGCCAGCGGCCCCTGATGCAGGTCGATATTCTTGTCCCGCTCGGCGGCCACCCGCTGTTGCTGCTGCGCGTCATCGCAATCCGACACGTCCACCCAGTCGACCGGCAGCGCGCAGTGCTGATGGCAACGCTGCCACAAGACGTCCTGTTCAAAGGCGAAATCGGTGCGGAATGACTCATGGCGCGCCGCCAGCCAGTCGACCGACTGCTGTAGCGCCGCCCGGTCCAGCGGCCCGTTCAATTCCAGCAAGGTCGGAATATGGTAGTTGGCCGATTGCGGTTCCAGTTGTTGCAGTAACCATAATCTCTTCTGCGCCAAAGATGCAGGGTGTTGAAAAAAGGTCTCTTGCATGTTTTGCCTCCGTGCTTCTTTGTTTACACCGCGGTGGATGAGGAATCTGAGCGCCGCACGCGGGCGACGCGTTTAATAGCCGAGGTCACCGTTCCCGGTGCGGTATCGGCCGCGTTAATTTTTTCAGCCAGTTGCTGAATGGTCTGGTACTGGAGCAGGTCGGTCAGCGAAACCCGCAGCGCCAGCTGTTGCTCAATACGGGCGGCAATACGCAACGCATGCAGCGAATGGCCGCCCAGCGCAAAGAAGTTCTGATCGCAACCGATGCGGTCGTGTTTCAGCACCTCGCGCCAGATATCGCGCAGCGAGTGCTCCAGCGGGGTTTGCGGCGCCGCGCCCTCGCTCTGCGTATCCCACTGCGGCGCCGGCAGCGCACGATAGTCCACCTTCCCGTTGGCGGTTTGCGGCATCGTCGCCAGCACCTGAATCGAACCGGGCACCATGTGGGTCGGCAAGCGGCTCGCCAGGAACTGACGCAATGCCGGTTCGTCGACCTCCGCGCCCTCGCGCAACGCCACCCACGCCGCCAGCGCCTCCCGCTGCGGCAGGTACTGCACGGCGCTGAGCATCACCTGCGGGTGCAGCAACAGCTGCGCCTCGATTTCGCCCGGCTCGATGCGGTAGCCGCGCAGCTTGACCTGTCGATCGCAGCGGCCCAGATAGTGCAGCGTGCCGGCGGTATCGGCGCAGACGCGGTCGCCGGTGCGGTAAAACCGCGCCCGCCCGTTCGGCGTGGTCAGTTCCAGAAACCGCTCATCGGTCAGCGAGGCGCGATTCCAGTAGCCGCGCGCCACCCCGGCGCCGCCGATATACAGCTCCCCGGCCGCGCCCTGCGGCACCGGTTGCTGCTGCTCGTCCAGAATCAGCAACTGGGTGTTGCCGATGGGCAAACCAATCGCCACGCTGCCGCCGTGCTGTAGCTCCCGCGCCGTGACGCGGTGTACGCAGCAGCCCACCACGGTTTCCGTCGGGCCGTACTCGTTGAAAATAGGGCTGTCGGGCGCATCATCGAGCCAACGCCGTACCGCCGCGCTGTTCAGCGCCTCGCCGCCGACCACCAGCGCCGACACGCGACGCTTGTCGTCCGCCGTCAGCTGGTTTTCCAGCAGGTTGAGGTGCACCGGCGTGATTTTGAGCAGCACCCGTTCGCCGCTGGCGCGGATCGCCTGCTGTAGCGCGGCGATGTCGCCATCCTCGCGGATGATGTGGATGCAGCCGCCGGCCAGCAACGGCAGGTACAGGCTGGTGAGGGTGGCGTCAAAACTGATGGAGGAATGGAACAGACTGTCGGTGTCCGCATCAATCCGGTAGCGCGCTATCGCGTCCTGCAGATAGTTGCCCAGGCTGGCATGGTCGATCATCACCCCCTTCGGCGTACCGGTAGAGCCGGAGGTGTAGATGATGTAGGCCAGCGTATCGGCCGGCGATTCGCCGGGCAGCGTCACCGCCATCTCATCGGCGCACGGGCACTGCGCCGCGTCCAGTACCGTTATCGATGCCGGCGGCGTCAGGCGTGCGCGCAGCGTGGCGTCGGTGATCAGCGCCCGGCCATCGCAATCCTGCAACAGCCAGTTGACGCGCTCGTCCGGCCACTGACTATCCACCGGGATGTAGCACGCACCCAGCCGGTTTACCGCCAGAATGGCGCTCAGGTAGTCGATGCTGCGCGGCAGCCAGACCACCACGCGATCGCCGGCGCGCACCCCGGCGTGATGCAGCCGCATCGCCAGCTGTTCGGCGCGTTGGCGCAACTGCCGGTAGTTCAGTTGCGTTTCGCCATCCACAACCGCGATGGCATACGGCGCGTACTGCACCTGTTCGACAAACCGCGCATAAACATTCGATGCGCCGACATGCTGGGCTGGGCCTTGCCACTGGCTTAGCAACCGGGCGCGTTGCGCGTCGGTCAACGCCGACACCTCGGCAAGCGTGGCGGCGGCGTCAAGCTGCGTCAGGATACGCTGCAACCCCTCCGCCAGTTGCCGCACGGTGGTTTCTTCGTACAGGCCGTCGTCATACACCAGTTGGCCGTGCAGGCGCTCATGCAGCGACGCCACCAGCGTCAGCGCATAGTTGGTGCTTTCATGCGCGTCGGCAAACCGGAACAGCCGGGCTTCCTGCTCGCCCGCGCCGGGGTAGTTTTCGAACACCAGCAGCGTATCGAACAGGGCGTCGCTGCTGTTCAGGCCGGCGGCGGACTTGATATCCGTCAGCGCCACATCGCCATGACGCTCGTTCTGACGCTGTTGCTGCTGCACGTCACGCAGCCAGTCGCTGACCGGCCGGTCGGCGGGCAAGTCAATCACGGTGGGCACGGTATTGATCAGCAATCCGGCCATCTGATCCATGCCTGCCAGCGCGGCGTGACGCCCGGAGATGGTCATGCCGAACAAGACCGTTTCACCGCCGACGCAGGCCTGCAACAAGCGCGCCCAGGCGCCCTGCACCAGCGTGCTGACAGTAAGCTGTTCGCGCCGGGCGAAGTCCGACAGCCGCCGCGTGGTTGCTTCGTCCAGCGTGAACGGCAGCACCTGCTTGCGTTCGCTGGCCTGTCGCAGCGGCAGACCGAGCGGCAGCGGCGTGCGGCTCATCCGCCGGGCTTGCGTCTCCCAGTAAGCATCCCGTTGCGGATTGCGCTGACGGATCTGCCGCACATAGCGGCGGAATGAGGGCGGCGGCGGCAATACCGCGTCCGGGTTGTCCCAGCAGCGGGCTACCGCGTCCATCACCACCCGGACTGACCAGCCATCCAGAATGGCGTGATGATGACTGACCAGCAGTTGCTGGCCTGCCTGTCCGACGTCGATCAGCGTCAGACGCAGCAACGGCCCCTGTTGCAGGTCGAAACGGCGAGCGCGGTCGGCGTCCAGCACCTGCCGGCGGGCATCCGCACGGTTGAGCATCACCGTGTTCCAGTCCATCGGCAGATCACGGCGCACCACCTGCAACGGCTCGCTGCCGCTGTGCAGTTCAAACGTGGTGCGCAGCGCCGGGTAATGCTGTATGACCCGTTGCCAGGCCTGCCGCAGCGCGGCGATGTCCGCGCCGGCCGGCAGATCGAAACAGATTTGCTCATGGTAGGCGTCGCTGGTCAGCGAGTGGAACAGCATCCCCTCCTGCATCGGCGTCAGCGGGTAGATATCCTCAATGTCGCCGATGCGTTGCTGCAACGTATCGAGCGCGCCGGCGCTCAGCTCCGCCAGCGGGAAATCCGACGGCGTCCAATGGGTTGCGGTTTGCTGCCGGCAGTGCTGCGACAATTGCCGCACCCAGGTCAGCATCCGCTCGGCCAGTTGCCGGATGGTCGCGTCCCGATAGCACTGGCCGTTCCATGTCCACTCCAGATGCAGCTTACCGTCCAGCACGTAGCTGTCGACCTCCAGCGGCCAGACCCGCGGGCTGTGCGGCGCATAGCGATTCGCCAGATCGAGCCGCGCTTCCCCCTGAAACGGCGGGGCGTCAAACCCCTGGGTAAACAGACCGAGGTAGTTAAAACAGATATCCGCCGCGTCATGCACCTGCGACGCCGCCGCCAGCCGAATCCCATAGCCGGCGCCGCGATGCGGCACCTGACGAACGGCTTCTTTCACCTGACGAATCGTCCAGCCGGTATCATCCGGCCGATCCAGCTCGATATGCAGCGGATAGATGGCGGTGAACCAGCCCACGGTGCGGCTGACATCCAGCGCCTCGTGCAGCCGTTCGCGCCCGTGTCCTTCGGTATCGATGCGCAGGCGAGACTGCCCGCTCCACTCATGCAACGTCAGCGCCAGCGCCGTCAGCAGCAGGTCGCCGGGATTGGTGCGATAAGCGGCATGGGTATGCTGGACCAGCGCCGTGGTGGTGCTCTCCGGCAGGCTCAGCGCCAGCTTACGGGCATCTTCCCCACGGCCGGGCGTCGCCTGCGGCGCGCTATCGCACGGCAACCGCACCTCGCTCAGCGCCGGATAGCGCTGCCAGAAGGCGTCTTCCTGCTGTGCCGCTTCGCTGCGCGCATACTGATGCAAATGCTGCGACCAGCGCGGCAGCGACGCGGTTTTCGCCACCGCCGCCAGCGCATGCCCCTGCGCCAACCGCTGGTAGACCTGGCTCAGGTCGTCGGTAATGATGCGCCAGGAAACCCCGTCCACCAGCAAATGATGCGCGACGAATAGCAACCAGACGCCCTGCGGCGCACGGTACAATAGGGTTTTGAACAACGGCCCCCGGGCGATATCCAGCCCTTCCTGCGCGGCGGCGGCGGCGGCGTCCAGTTGTCCGGCGTCATCCAGCGACACCAGATCCAGTTCCACCTGCTCGACCGGTTCGCCTATCACCGCCTGCACACCGTCAAAACGCGCGCGCAGACCATCGTGTTGATTCACCAGCCAGATGAGCGCCGTTTGCAGATGCGCCGGCGCCACGTCATCGCGCAGCCGCCACAACATCGACTGGTTGTAGTGATGCGGATGCTCGGCGTGATGAGCAAAGAACCAGCGCTGCACCGGCAGCAGATCGTAAGCGCCGGTCACCGGCGCGGTATCGGCGACCATCGTCTGCCGGGGCATAAGGATATCCGCCAGCGCGGCGATGGTCGGCGCGTCGAACAGCATATCCACCGCCAGCGCCAGCCCGGCTTCCCGCGCCCGGAACACGATTTGCAGGCTGAGGATCGAGTCGCCGCCCAACGCAAAGAAGTCATCATGGGTGGAGATATCGTCACGCCCCAGCACCTGCTGCCAGATTGCCAGCAACTGCTGTTCCAGCGCCGACGTCGGCGCCTGATGCCGCTCACGCGCCGCCTGCTGCCACGGCAGATTTTGCAGTTGCTGACGATGCACCTTGCCGTTGCCGGTCAGCGGCAAGGACGCCAGCCATTGCCACTGGGTCGGGCGCATGAAGCGCGGCAAACGCCCGGCGACCTCGCCGCGGATGGCGGCCTGCTGCGTGCGATCGCCCACCAGCCAGGCCACCAGATGCAGCCGCCCTTCTACCTCGCGGATAGCGACGGCCGCCTGAGCGACCCCGGCGCAGGCGCTCAGTTGCGCTTCCACCTCTTCCAGTTCAATGCGGTAGCCGTTCAGCTTGACCTGATTGTCATTGCGCCCCAGAAAACAGAGGTTGCCGTCCGGCAGGTAACAGGCGCGATCGCCGGTGCGGTAGAGCCGCGCCGCCGGGTCGGCGCTGAATGGATCGGGGATAAAGCGCTGTTCGGTGAGGTCGGGCCGCTGGTAATAGCCCAGCGCCACCCCGTCGCCGCCGATGTACAATTCGCCGGGCGCGCCGAACGGCACCAGTTGGCGCTGTGCATCCAGCAGATACAGCCGGGTGTTGGCGATAGGCCGGCCGATCGGCACCGCGCCGTCGCCGCCGGTCTCACCGGCGGCGAAGGTATGGATACAGCAACCCACCGTGGCCTCCGTCGGGCCGTACTCGTTGACGATCAGCACCTGCGGCGCGTGCTGCTGCCAAAAGCGCAACGCGCTGGCGGACAGGCTTTCGCCCCCCACCACCAGCATCGCGGCATGGCCTGCCGCCCCGGCGGGCAGTTGCTGGCTGAGCAGTTCCAGATGCGCAGGGGTAATCTTGACCATCGTCAGCCCCGGCGTACGCTGCCACAGCTCGACCAGCGCGCCGATATCATCCTCGTCCGGCAGGATATGCAGCGTCTGACCGCACAGCAGCGGCAGGAACAGGCTGGTCAGGGTCGCGTCAAAAGAAATGGAGGCGTGCAGCGTGCTGCCCCGACCGCCGTGACGACCGTAGTCGCGGCAGGCATGGTCCAGATAGTGCCGCAGCCCGCGATGCGGGATCATCACCCCTTTCGGCACGCCGGTGGAGCCGGAGGTAAACAGGATATAGCACAGCTGTTCGCCGTCGATCGCCAACAGCGGGTTCGTCGCGTCGTCGTCGGGCGGCAAGGCGGCCACATCCAGCACCACCGCTTGCGGCAATGTCAGGGCGGCGATGTCCACATCATCCTGCGTCAGCACCGCCTGAACTTCCGCGGTCTGCATCATCAGGCTGGCGCGATCCGCCGGATAGCGCACGTCCACCGGCACCCAGGCGGCACCGCTTTTCATCACCCCGAGAATGGCCGCCGCCAGCGCCGGTGAGCGCGGCAGGTATACCGCCACCCGGCTGCCGACGCCGAATCCCTGTCGCAACAGCGCGTGGGCGATGCGGTTGGCCTGCTGGTTAAGCTGCTGGTAACTGATGGCGTGATCGCCGACGCGTAGCGCCACCGCCGTCGGCCGCAACGCAGCCTGCCGTTCGAACTGCTGATGCACCCAGGGCGCGTCAACGGCCTGCGCGGTATCATTGAGGGTATCGCGCAGCAGCGCCTGCTCGGAAGGCGGCAGCATCGGCAACCGGCCGATGGTGTGCGACGGCGTATCGATCAGCCGTTGCAACACGGTGAGGTAATGGTCGGCCAGCGAGCGAATACGGGCGGCGTTAAAACAGGCGACGCGATACTCCAGCACCAGGTGTAATTGCCGCTCGTCTTCCCGCACAAAGCAGGTCAGGTCGAATTTCGCCTGCGGCGTGTCGATCGGTTGATTATCTATCGCCAACCCGGTCGGTTTATCCTGCGCGGCGTTATAGACAAACATGACCTGGAACAGCGGCGAAGATGGGCGTTCGCCCGCCGGCAACACGGCATCCACCACCCGGTCGAACGGCACATCCTTATTGGCCAGCGCCCGCGCGCAAACCTGTGCGCTGGCATCCATGAACTGCTCCAGCGTCTGTTCGCCGTCCACCGTCTGGCGAATCGCCACCGTGTTGAGCAACAGACCGATGGTGGACTGGAGCGACGGCCAGTCGCGCAACGTCACCGGGGTGCCGACCACCACATCCTGCTCGCCGCTGTGGCGGTGCAACAGGATCTGAAACGCCGCCAGCAGCAGATTGAACAACGTGGTGTCGCGCTGTTTCGCCAGATGACGCAACGCGCCGGCGAGTTCCGGCGGCATAGCGACGGTGACGTACCCCGCGGTACGTTGGCTATCGCCCGCCAGCGCGGCCGGCGTCAGATTGAGCGCGGGCGGCAGCACGGCGAACTGTTGCTGCCAATAGCGCAGTTGCGACTGCCAGTGCCGCTGTACGTCTTCCCGCCGCTCCCAGGCGGTGTATTGCAGGTAGTTCACCGCCGCCGGGGCGGTCGGCTGCTGTTGATACAGCGCCAGCAGGCGCTCATCCAGCAGGCCCATCGACTGTTCATCCGCCAGAATATGATGCAGCACTAGCACCAGCGCGACCTCGCCCTGCGCCGACTCCACCAGCGTCAGCCGGTAAAGCGGGCCGTCCAGCATCTCGAACGGCTGGGCCAGTAACTGTTCGGCGTACTGTTGCAGCGCATCGCGCCACGCCGACCGGTCGCCCGGCGACCAGCGTTCATGGGCGCACACCAGCGGCTCATCCGACAGATACTGCTCCGCCACGCCCTGTTGCAGCCGTAACCGGGTATTGAGTACCGGCGCCTGTATCCACAGCTGCTGTAGGCTGTGCAGCAGCCGTGACGCCTCGACCGGCTGGCTGAAGGTTTTGATCTGCCCGATCAGGTAGCTGTTATCCCCCGCCACCTGCTGGGACAGGAACCACATCCGCTGCTGGGCGCTGCTCAGCGGCAGCGAGGCCGGCGCCGGTTCAGCCAGCAGCAGGCTCTCGCGCTCCTGCCGCGACGCATTGGCGGCCAACTGCATCGGGGTGCGCCAGGTGAAGATATCGCTGACCCGCAGGTTGATATGGTGTCGTTCGGCCAGCCAGGCCACCGCTTTGGCCGCCAGCAGCGAATGGCCGCCGGCAGCGAAGAACGAGGTATCGCGCCCGATGGCGTCATGTCCCAGCAGTTCGCGCCAGACGTCGATGATCGCCTGCTCGGCATCATTGGCGGCGGGCGTTACCGCCGGGGCATCGCGCTGTTCCGGCAACGGGAAGCGGTTACGGTCGATCTTGCCGTTGGGCAGATGCGGGAAGGCGGTCATCAACACGTAGCAGGACGGGCACATGAACGACGGCAGCCGCGCCGACAGCGAATCCGCCAGCGCCGACAGGTCCGGCTCCCGGCCGTCGTCGTGCAGCACATAGGCGATGATAGCGCTGGCCGCCAGATAATCCGGCCGCACCATCACCACCGCCTCTTTTACCGCCGGGTGCTGGCGCAGGGCGGACTCAATCTCGCCCAGTTCGACTCTGAAACCACGAATCTTGATCTGATGGTCGATTCGCCCCAGATAATCGAGGGTGCCGTCCTCGCGGTAGCAGGCCAGATCGCCGGTACGGTACAACCTGGCGCCTGCTTTGTCGCTCAGCGGGTGGACGATGAACCGGCTGGCGGTCTGCTCAGGCTGGTTGATGTACCCGTCCGATACCCCGATACCGCCGATGCACAGCTCGCCCGCCACGCCGATCGGCATCGGCTGGTGGAATTCGTCCAGAATCCACACTTCGGTGTTCGACATCGGGCTGCCGATGTGGATGCGCCCCTCATCCGGGTACAATTCGGCGTTGGTGACGCAGACGGTGGCTTCCGTCGGACCGTAGGAATTGAGAAAGCGGCGGCCGCGGCCCCATTTGCGCAGCAGATCAACGCCGCACGCCTCGCCGGCGACAATCAGCACTTTCAACGCCGGCAACGGCGCGTATGGCAAGGCCGCCAGCGCCGACGCGGGTAATGTGACATAAGAGATGTTCAGACGGGTCAACTGCTCCAGCAGGTCCGGACCGGGCATCAACGCCAGACGCGGCGCCATCACCAGCGTCGCGCCGTGGCACAGCGCCATGCTGATCTCCCAGACCGAAGAGTCAAAGCTGGTGGAGGCAAATTGCAGCACCCGCTCGCCCGCGCCGATGTCCATCAGCACCGGGAACTCCAGCGCCAGATTGCACACGCCGTGATGGCGGATCGGCACGCCCTTGGGCTGGCCGGTCGACCCCGAGGTGTAGATGATGTAGGCGGTATTGTAGACGCCGCAACGGTTGATCAGGTTATCGACCGGCTGCTGCGGCAACACCGGTTCCAGATCGTCCAGCAACAGGCGCCGGCAGGGAACATCCTGATAATGTTCCACGAATTTTCGCTGGGTCAGCAGCAGATGCAGCCCGGCGTCTTCGATCACGTAGCGGCTGCGGTTCAGCGGATAATCCGGGTCAATCGGCACATAGGCGCCCCCCGCTTTCATCACCGCCAGTATCGCCACCATCAGCCACGGCGAACGCTCCAGACTAATGCCGACCGTGACTTCCGCCCCCACGCCCTGCGCCACCAGCAGGTGAGCCAGTTGATTGGCGCGCTGATTGAGCTCCTGATAGCTTAACGTCTGCGACCCGAACTCCACCGCGATCAGCGCCGGCGTCCGCTGCGCCTGCTGTTCGATCAACTGATGCCAGCAGAGCTGATCGTCAAACGATCTGGCGGTCTGATTCCAGTGCAGCAGTTGCCGGTGGTCGGCCTCGGTCAGCAGCGGCAACGCCCCCAGCGCGCTTTCCGGCTGCTCCAGAAACGACTCGATAAAACGGCAGAAACTGGCGGCCAGCCGCGCGACCGTCGCCGGCGCCAGACGGTCGCTGGCGTATTCGAAGCTGCCGTGGATACGCTGCCCCTCCGGCCACATTTCCAGCGTCAGCTCATATTTCGCGGTCGGCATCGGATACGGATGCAGCGGGCTAACGCTGGCCGCGCCGATGCGTTGTTCCGCCTGCGCCGCCTCGCGCCAGACAAAAAACGCCTGAAACAGCGGCGATATGCCCGGCGTACGCGCTTCCTCGCGCAGCGCAGGCAGCAGGTTGAACGGCAGCGGGTGCTGTAACGCCTCGACAAAGCGGCTTCTGACCTGCTCCAGCAGCACCGCGAACGGGTGGCGTTTATCCACCTGGTGGCGCATCGCCATCACGGAAAACAGCAAGCCGAACGGATTGTCCTGCGCAACCTGATGATGGCGCGACACCGGGGTGCCCAGCAGGATGTCGGTCTGGCGGCAGTAACGCGACAGAAACGCGCTGTACAGCGTCATCAGACACAGATAAGGGGTGACGCGATACTGGCGGGAGACGTTCAGCAGCGCCGTACTCTGCAATGACGACAGGCTGAACGGTATGTGACCGCCGTGGTAATGCTGCACCGGCTGCGCCGGATAATCGTAAGGCAGTTGCAGCAGCGGCAACGGGCCGGTCAGTTGCTGCCGCCAGTAGTCGTGCGCCTGCTTCCCGGCGTCGCTGTGCAGCCAGCGATACTGCTGGCGGGCATACCCATACTGGCCGTCCTGCTCTGGCGCCACCGCGTCCGCCTGACCGCCGGCCATCAACCGGCGATAGTGATGCAGCACCCACTGCCACAAACGCTGCACCGAGTCCTCATCGGCGATGATGTGGTGCATCACCACGCAGATGTGGTAGTGCTGCTCGCGCAGTTGCAGGCACCCGACCCGCAGCAACGGCGCCTGAAACGCGGCAAACGGCCGCACCGCCGCTTCCGCCAGCCAGCGTTCGGCGGCGTCGCCGCTCTGCGCCGACAGGTCGACGAATTCCAGACGCAGTGCGGCTGACGGCTCCACCCGCGCCTGCGGTTCGCCATCCTGCGCGAAAAAGGTGGTGCGCAGCGCGTCGAACCGTTGCAGCGCCAGTTGCCACACCCGTTCCAGCACCGCCAGGTTGAGCGGCCCCTGCCACGGCGCGTGGTAGGCCATGTTGTAGACCGCACTGTCAGGCTGGCTCTGCTGGATCAACCACAATCCCTGTTGTTCGACGCTGAGCGTGACGGATGCCTCGTGGTCGGCCTGCAGGTCCGGAGCCGGTTCACGCAGCGCGGCGGCGCACTGCGCCAGCGTCGCGCCCTGATACAGCTCCCTGAACGCCAGCTCCAACCCCATTTCTTCGCGCACCCGGGCGATCATGCGGATAGCCTGCAGCGAGCTGCCGTTGAGTTGGAAGAAATCCTCATCCCGGCTGATGGCGTCCAGTTGCAGCACCGATTGCCAAATCGCCGCCAGTGCGCGCTCACGCTCGTCTTGCGGCGCCGCGCCGGTCAGGGTGCGGGCCGCCGCCAGCGGATACAGCGCCTGTAACGCGTTGCGGTCTACTTTGCCGTTCGGCAAACGCGGAAACAGATCGAGAATATGCAGATGGGCCGGGACCCAGGTGGCCGGCAGATAATGCGCTAACCAGTCC
This sequence comes from Dickeya sp. Secpp 1600, assembly GCF_003049805.1. NCBI lineage: Bacteria > Pseudomonadati > Pseudomonadota > Gammaproteobacteria > Enterobacterales > Pectobacteriaceae > Dickeya > Dickeya sp. Secpp 1600. The sequence continues at coordinate 1,597,597 of NZ_CP023484.1, read as the reverse complement.
CGCAACGCTTCCTGGCGTAGGTCGCTTTGCGGCTGCGCCACCACAAACGCCTGTAGCCGCGCGCCCTGCGGGGTTGTCGCCACCATCACCAGCGCCTGACGCACCTGTTCGTGACGTTCCAGAACGCCTTCGATTTCACCGGTTTCCACCCGCTGGCCGTCAATCTTGATTTGCGTATCGTTGCGGCCGGCCAAAATCAGGTTGCCGTCGGCGTCGATCATGCCGAGGTCGCCGGTGCGGTAAGCGCTTTCCCCGTTATTGAGGGTGATAAAGCTACGGTTATCCCCCTCCAGATAGCCGGCGCTGAGCCAGGGGGTGACAATCAACACCTCCCCCACGACGCCTTGACTGAGCGGCTGCAACTGTTTGTTGACGATGAGCAGCCGGGTATCGTCGATAGGCTGGCCGACCGGCAGCACGGCGCGATCCACATCCGCGGGCGAGACCGGATAGCACACCTTCGCCAGCGTGGATTCGGTCGGGCCGTAGAAATTGAATAACCGGGTATCCGGCAGGCCGCAGTCGGCGAAACGCCGCACCAGCGCCCCCTTGAGCATCTCCCCGGCCAGCGCGACGCAGCGCACCTGCGCCAGCGCCTGCGACGCCGCCGGGCTTTCCAGCAGCACCTGAAACAGCGACGGAATCAGATGCATCACGCTGATCCGCTGCTCGCGGATCCAGTTCAGCAGTCGCGGCGCGTCATAAATCAGCTCGGACGACGGCGGCAGACACAGGGTGGCGCCGTTGAGCAACGGCAGAAGCAGATCGCGCAGGAACGGGTCGAACATCTGAGGCGTCAGTTGGCTAACGCGATCCTGCGATGTCACGGCCAGCGCCCGGCTTTCCCAGTGAATAAAGTGCAACAGGCTCTCGTCCCGCCCCAGCACCGCCTTCGGGGTGCCGGTCGAGCCGGAGGTAAAATAGACATAAGCATGAGGCTGCTCAATCGGCTGTTTCAGGTAACCGTGCGGCAACTGCTCCGGAACGCCGTCCTCATCCACCAGCACCACCCGGCGTTCCCCTCCCAGCGCCGCCACTTTGGGCAGGTGGCGGCGACTGGTGATCAACGTGGCGTCGGGAAAGCGCCCGGCCAGCAGCGCCAGCCGTTTTTCCGGCAGTTGCGGCGACAGCGGCACAAACGTGCGCCCGGCATGACGGACAGCCAGCACCGCGGTCACCAGATTCACGTCCTGCCCCAACAGGGTCAGGACAAACGGGTGGTCTTCGCCCTGTTCCAGAATGCCCTGACCCAGGGTGGCGACATGTTCCATCAGTTGCTGATAGGTCAACTGACGCTCCCCCTGTACCACCGCCAGATGCTGTGGAAACCGGGTAACGATATTTTCAAACTCGACAGAAATAGCCATGAGCAGCCCCTGCAACACTCACCAGATAGAAGACGTTATTGTCTGAACTCGAATTGATCCGCATCCTTCAGGAAGGGGAACCGTTCTCTGACGCCGTGCAGGTGCTCGCGCGACAGGGTGACGGTGAACACCGCTTCCTGCGGCTCCCCGTTCAACAGGGTTTCCCCCAGCGGATCCACCAGCATGGTGTTGCCGCTGTAGTTCAGTTGGTTACCGTCCTGACCGACGCGATTGACGCCGATCACGTAGCTCTGGTTTTCGATGGCGCGGGCCGGCAGCAGGGTTTGCCAGTGGTGGGAACGACCGGCCGGCCAGTTGGCGATATAAATGGCGGCGTCGTATTTGCCGTTCAGGTTGCGCGACCAGGCCGGGAAACGCAGGTCATAGCAAATGAACAGCGCAATACGCCAGCCGTTGTGGTCGACAATGCTCTGTACTTCGCCGGCGGTGTACTCCTGATGTTCGCCCGCATAGGTAAACAGATGCCGCTTGTCGTAGTACTGCACACACTCTTCGGTGACCCACAGCAGCCGGTTGTAGTAATGACCGTCGTTTTCGATGATCACGCTGCCGACTATCGCCGCCTGATATTCGGCGGCCAGTTTCTGCATCCAGTCCCGGGTCTTCCCTTCCATGCGCTCGGCAATGCTTTTGGGCTTCATGCTGAATCCGGTGGTGAACATTTCCGGCAGCACGATCACGTCGCTGCCCTGGCACTGCTTCAGCAATTTTTCCACCCGGCGACGATTGGCCGCCGCCTGCTCCCACACGATGTCCATCTGGACCAGCGACAGTGTCAAATCCTTCATATTTATCTTTCCTCCATAAAATGACTGGGCGCGCAACTAACGCAGATCGGCATCGAACAGTTGTTCAAGGAAACTGCTCTGGCGGGTGTGCTCGACAATCGTCGCCCGCACGCGCTGCTGTTCGGGCGGCACGATAAATCCTTCCTCAATCAGGTAATTGAAATAGCGGAACAGCAATGTGTGGTCGCAGGCGGCGCAGACAATGCCGCTGCCCGCCAGCCACTGCCGGGTCAGCCGGGTGGCGTATTTGGCCTTTTCGGTGATATCGCCGCTGCTGTAAAACAGCGCCATCAGGTCGGTGAACGAGGAACGATAGGGTTTGCCGTCGCGCAACATGCGGTTTTGCGTCAGGGCTTCGAAGTAGTCTTCGTTGATGACCACGTCCAGTTGGTAACCGAATTCCCGCAGCGCGATCACGATATCGTCGTAGGTGATCGGTTCCGGGTTGGTCAGATTGAGGGTTTTGCCGTGAAAGTCATCGCTGTGCAGGCTGGCGTACAGCGCCGCCTTTGCCACATAGTCTACCGGCGTGATGTCGAAATCTTCCGAAGAACGAAAGGTCAGGCCGGTTTCCACCAGCGATTTGATCATCTCGTAATAGATGCCTTTGACGCGGGTTTCGTTAAGCGGATAACGGCCGCTGGCGCTGTCGCCCCAAATATTGCCGGGACGCACGATAGCCCAGCGCAACCCGCGCTCTCCCGCCTGATGCACCGCCTTTTCCGCTTCGTATTTTGAACGTTCGTAGTCCATGTCGCGGTAGTTCTGCCCGAAATCGAGGTCGGTTTCCTGTAGTTCGAATCCGTCCTGATACAGCTTGTCGCCCACCACGCTGAAGCTGGAGGCGTACAGCAGCGGAATGTCGCCGCCGAGGCAAAAATCAATCACCTGCTGGGTGCCTTTTACATTGACCGGCTGCAGTTTGCCGTAGGACGCCACCAGGCTGACGTTGGCCGCACAGTGCAGCACCCGATCCGTCGTGGCCTGCAGCCGCTGATAATCCTGCGCGTTCAGCCCCAGTTGCGCCTGCGCGACATCCCCCAACACCGGAATCAGCCGCTCCAGTTGCCCGGCGCAGGTCCGCTCGACGTCATAGGAAAACAGGACGCTTTCCAACCGCGCTCTGGCCTGCGCTACCGAGTCCGCGCGCACCAGACAAAACACATTGGCTGACGTGGCGGTCAGGATTTCGAGTAATAACCGCCCGCCCAGCACACCGGTCGCCCCGGTGAGAAACAGGTTTTTTACCGCTGGCGCCACCCCTGTTGATACGCTCCCTGCTGACATAAATGACCTCCCGTTATTCCCATCAAAAAAAGCCGTCAAAACACGCGCATGACATACGCATAACTGTGGTTTGTGGTTGTATGACGCCGGCCTATAGCGTCCCGACCCGCATCCCGCCGTCCAGCGGGATCACCGTGGAGTTGAGGTAGTTGGTCTTGCAACTGGCCAGAAACCCCACCACTTCGGCGACGTCGTCCGGCGTGCCCCAACGCCCGACCGGCACAATGCTGCGGATGATCTTGTCTTCCTCCGGCGAGCCAATCATGTGCGGGTCGACAAACTTCGCCAGCATCTCGGTGCGGCAAATACCGGGAGCAATGGCGGTAACGCTGATATTCATCGGCCCCAGCTCTCGCGCCCAGGACTCGGTGGCGGAGATCAGCCCGGCTTTGGAGGCGGCATAGGCTGAACCACCCGCCGCGCCCCAGATGCCGGCAACCGAGGCGATGTTGATGATGCGCCCGTACTTCAGGCGCGCCATGTAACGTGCGAACACTTCGGTGCAGTTGAAGGCGCCGGTCAGGTTCACCGCCATCACCTTTTCGGTATCGCGCAGACCGCGGGCCGACAGGCAGTAACTGCGCTCGATCACCCCGGCGTTGTTGACCAGCGCCGTGATGGTTGACCCCAGTTGCCCGGCGATGGTTTGCGCCGCGGCGTTGACCGAATCAAACTGCGTGACATCCATCGTGAACCGGTGCAGCCCCTCGGGCTGCCCCAGTTGTTGGTGAAGTTGCTCCAGCCGTGATGCGCTGATGTCCGTCGCCGCTACCTGATAACCGATATCCAGCAAGGTGCGGGTGATGGCCGCGCCAAAGCCGCCGGCCGCGCCGGTGATAACCGCGACCTGCTGGCTCATGCTTCCACCCCCTCTTTAAAGGTGATGTCGATGACCTTGCGGGCGTTTTCCATCGCGTCAAAAATGCGTTCCTCGAAGAAGCGCACATCGTCCTGCGACATCAGCAGGTTGGAGTACATGCGCGACAACGGGGAGAACTGGATGCCATAGCGTTTGGAGATTTCGCGGATGATGATGTCGCAGAATTTCACCTTGTCGCTGTAGCCTTCGGAGCGGTCTACCGGCGTGGACTGCGAGTGGTAGACCAGCGCGGTCGGCATACCCTGAATCACCAGCGGCAAATCCACGGCTTCGGCGGCTTTGACGAATGCGCCGGAGATCTGGCGCATCACGTCGGCCATGCGGTCATAGCAGCCCGGGTCCTGTTCGATCAGGTCGTAGGTGGCTTTCACCGCCGCCAGCCCCAGCGGGTAACCGTTGAAGGTACCGGCGTGGATCACCTTGCCGCGGGTGTAGAGGTTCATGATGTCGCGACGGCCCATAATCGCGGAAACCGGCATGGAGCCGCCGGCCAGTGCCTTGCCGAAGGTGGCCAGGTGCGGCGTGACGCCGAGCAGTTGCTGCGCGCCGCCAAGACCGACGCGCACCCCGGTGATCACCTCGTCGAAAATCAGCACGATGTTGTACTTCTCGCACAGCGCCTTGGCTTTCTCCAGGTAGCCTTCGCGTGGGAAAATACCGCCGCCGTTGATGCACAACGGTTCCATCAGCACCGCGGCGATTTCGCCGTGATAGCGCTCAATGGTGGCGGTCAACACATCAATGTCGTTCCACGGCAGCATGAACGATTGGTCTTCAATCGCACCGGGAGCGCGCCCCCAGGTATCCAGCAGGTCACCCTTGAACTGCTCCGGCACCGGCCAGCTCAGGTCCTGCTTTTTGCGCCAGCCCATGATGTTGTCGGCGTTGCCGTGATAGTGACCGTGGAAACGGATGAAGCGGGTCTTGCCGGTAAAGCCGCGCGCCAGACGCAGCGCGTTCTGCACCGCTTCGGTCCCGCTCAGACAAAAGCGCACCATATCGGCACAGGGGATGTGTTTGATCAGCGTTTCGCACACCTCCACTTCCAGATCGCAGGTATCGACCGAAGTGACCTTGTGCATGTAATTGATCAGGGCCTCGTTGTAAGCCTCGTTATGGTGACCGGTAATCAGGGCGCCAAACTTGCAGAACAGGTCCAGATGCTCGTTGCCGTCCAGGTCCCACACCCGCGAATTACGGCCGCGATTGAAGGGGATCACCAGCGGGCGTTCCGGATCGCCAAAGTTGTAGTGGGTCCCGCCCGGGATCAGCTCCCAGCATTTTTTATAGAATTCTTTGGATTGGTCTAACGTCAGTTTGGTTTCCGCATCCATTATCTTGGTACTCCCTGTTTGTGGTTGAAATGACAGCGTCGGTTGAGATTCCGCGATGGCGCTGACGCCACAGCGTTGAAGATCGTCGGGGGTGCACCGTTGCAGCGTGTCGGGCAGCGCGATGTCCAGCGCCGACAGCCCGGTCACCCGGTTGAGGTAAGCGGCGCCCTGCATCAGCAGTACCGCTATGTCGCCGACGCGGCGATGCGCCACGTCTTCCAGCGCCGAGCCGCGCAGCCATTCGTTGAGCGCGCCCATCGCCGACCCGCACCAGACCTGATAGTCCAGCTGGCGCGACGGCTCGCTGTTGATAGCCCAGCGGGACGACTGACCGAGATACCACTGGAAAATCAGCGCCATCTTTTTCTTCGGTTGTTGTTCGGCTTTGACGATCGCCTGCGGCTGGTGATTGCGCTCGAAGTAAGTCACCGTTTGCTGCCAGACCTGCGCCAGCGACTGGTGAAAGATCTGTTTTTCAATCTGCGCGACATCCTCGGCGGGGATGTCTTCCAGCCGGTCGTACTGCTTGTACAGCGCGTACAGCTTCTGGGCGCGCACCGCGTACATGCTGCCCTGCTTCATCACCTGCACTTTGGCGCCCAGCTCGAACATGTCGGCGGACGGCGCGGTAGCGACATCGCCAATCTGTACCTTGCCCAGCATCTGTTTCACCGCATCCGAGGTGCCGGCTTCGACACAGGCCTGATTGACAGACCCGGTCACCACGTAAGCCGCGCCCAGCGCAAACGCCGCCAGCACCGCGTGCGGGGTGCCGAGGCCGCCGGCCGCGCCGATGCGCACCCGCCAGCCGCTGGCGCACTGCGCCTGCATCTCATCGCGCAACGCCACCACCGAGCGGAAAATACACGCCAGCAGCCCTTGATCGGTATGACCGCCGGAATCGCCTTCCACGGTGATGTCGTCCGCCATCGGCACCTGACGCGCCAGCTCCGCCTGCTGCGCGGTAATCAGCCCGTCATCCAGCAGCTTTTTCAGCAGGTTTTCCGGCGCCGGGCGCAGGAAGTGCTGCGCCACCTCGCGGCGGGACACCTTGGCAATAATGCGGTTTCGCGGCTGGATACGGCCATCAGCCCCGCGCGTCAGCCCGGCTGCGCGGTAGTACACCAGCGCGGCGCTCAGGTTGATGTAGGCAGAAGCTTCGATCACCCGTACCTGGCGTTCGATCAGCAGCGTAACGCAGCCCATCTCCCACGCCGGGTTGCCGGGGTTATGCAGCAGGTTGACGCCAAACGGCCCGGCGGGCAGTTGGCGCTGAATCTGCTCCAGCTCGGCGGCGATGCGCTCCAGGCTTAACCCCCCGGCGCCGAACATCCCCAGAATCTGTTGTTGCCCCAGCGCCACCACCATGTCGCTGGAGTGGATGCCGTTCGCCATCGCCCCGGCGTAGTAGGAAAAACGCACGCCATAGTCGCGCTGGAACTGCCGGTCGCCCAGACGGTCGGCCCCCATCGGCGGCAGCAGGCCAATCAGTCGCCCGTCTGGCGGCGCGGCATGACCGGCTTCAATTCGCACGTCGCGGTCGTACTCCACCACCGCCAGCGGCGTTTCCAGCGCGTAAAGCGCCTCGCCGCCCAGCAAGGGCTTGCCCGCGACAGCCGACGAACTGGCCGTATTGTGTTGTGTACTCATAGTCAGCTTCCCTGGCTTATCGGTTCGGCCGCGTCAACCTGAAGCGGCGTGGTGTGAGGGTGGGTGGCGGCGGCGTCCGACGCGTCACGGCTGAATCCGGCGCCGAGGTTGTCGCACAGCCCGATGACATTGCCGCGATACAGCATTTCCACAATGAACGTCAGCGCGATGTCTTCCAGCGTGTGTCCATCCGCCGCGTAGCGGGCGTTGACGGATTTGCAGGTCAGCCGGTAGCGCAGTACGTCGCGCTCGCACTTCACTTCACCGCGGAATCGGGCGCTGTAGTGGTGGTCGCACAGCGTGCGCGGCGTCAGGTGCGGCTGCGAGTTAAGCCCCAGATAGTGCAGGAACACCTTGACCATCTGCTCGCACCCTTCCACCAGGAAGGTGCCGGGCATGACCGGGTCATTCTTGAAGTGTGCTTTGAACACAAAGTGATCCGGGTCGATATCCACCTCGCCCAGCATCTCGCCCAGCCCGAATGCGCCGCCGTCGCGTGACATCGACACCACCCGGTCCAGCATGCGGGTATGCGGGTTGCAGATGTGGCCGATTCCCGGCCGGGCGTAGGCCGCGCCGAAACAGGCGGCGACGTCGCCCTGCAACAGCGCCGACACCTCGCGGTCCGACAGCGCGGTCTTGTCGCAGCGCAGCGGCGGCGTAAACCGCGTGGACGGGATCGTCTCGCGGAAGTAGGCGGCGGTATCCAGATGCTTGGCGCGCGCCATGTCGCGGGCGCTGAAGAAACCGGAGTTGGCTACCAGCTTGAACACCAGCCGGTCATCGACGTAGCAGAAATACTCGTAACCGATCAGCACCACCCCGCCCGCTTTCACCACCGAGGTGATGTTGACGCGGCCGCGCAGGGTTTCGCCCGCGACGGGCATCTCGCTGTAGACCGTGGTCTGGCTGTCCACCGCGCGGTAGCACAGTTGCCCCTTGAACATCATGTCGCAGCCGATGACGGTAAACGCCACGATCATGGCGTGAGACGACTCCAGCGACATAAACGCCGGGGCCTTGCCGTCCACCACGTACCAGGCATCGGGGGGAATATCGTATTCCCACTCGATAAAGCCCGGCTCCAACCGGTCCTTTTGCGCCGACAGCGCGGTAATGCGCGACACGAACAGGTAAGGCGGCGACGGCATACGGGTGCGGATCGGGTAGCTGTCCGCTTCCTGATATGCCTCGCCCAGCACACGGGCGATGCTGCCGTCGGTCAGTTCCAGCAGCTGTTGATAATCCAGCACCGGGCGCGGGCGCACCGGCGCGGACGGCGCCAGCTCGACGCCCAACTGGCGGGCGATCAGCCGGTGAAAGGTGTTTTCCAGCGTCAGATAACGCAGTTGGGTGTAAGCGTGACGCCACTGGTGCGCGGTGTCGTGCGGCACCCGCGAGGTGACGCTCAGCGCGACGGGCGGCAGCCGGGTAACCGGCGCGTTATCCGCCAGCGCGGCAAAACGAGCGATCGCCGCCTCGCTCAGTACAATCTCTTCCACCGTCTTATCGCGGCCGGTAAAGACGCTCACATTCAGCGATACGCTGGCCGGCGACGCAATATGGCCGGCGCTGGCCCGCCGCCCCTGGGTCGGCTCCCGCAGAATCAGATGACTGTAAGCGCGATCGACGCCGATGTGGCTGATGGCCGCCCGACGCGGTCCCTGCGCCGACGTCGGCCAGTCAGCCCCTTGTCGCGGTACCTGTAGCCCTGACCCAGAGGCGGCGGCGCGCAGCGGCTCGGCCAGCGTGAAGTCCGGCACCCCCGGCAGGTATGCCTGCGACAGCTGCAACGCGGCTTTGATGATCCCCAACAGCCCGCTGGCGGCGGACAAATGCCCGTAATGCGCTTTCAGCGTGCCCAGCGTCAGCGGCGTGGCACGATCTTCGGTGCGGTAAGCCTGACGCAGCGCCGCGCACTCGGCCTCCAGCTCGCCGGGGCGGGCGCCGGCGTACGCTTCCACATACGCCACCTGATGCGCGTCGCATCCGGCCGCGGCCAGCGCGGCGGTCATGTTTTCCGCCAGCGTCTGTGCCGCAGGCTTGAACGGCAGCGAACGGTTCGGCGCATGGGCGATCGCCAGGCCGTCCACCAGCGCGTAAATCGCGGTGTCGTCGCGCAGCGCATCCTGCTCGCGTTTGAGTACGACAACGCCGCCGCCGTCGCCCACATCCTGATTGGCCTGCAACGATTGGTGGTCCCACAGGACATTTTCCACGCCGCCGGCAAAGCTACAGCTGGCGATCAGCACCGCGTCCACCTGCTGGCGCGCCAGCATGAACTGCGCCAGTTCGATGGCTTTGAACGGCGCGCTCTCCTCGCTGTACAACGAGAAGGTCGGCCCGTTAAGCCGCAGGTGAGCGGCCAGCCGCGACGCCACGATATTGCCGATGCCGCCGGTAATCCCTTCCGGGTACGGCGCCGGAAACAGCCCGTCGCGCACGATGCTTTCCAGCGCGGCCTGATCATCGCCAGACAGCTCGATGCCGCAACGTTGCAGGCTTTGCGCCAGTTGCCAGCCGATTTCATTGCGCGCCTGATAGCGCAGACAGCCGTAGTCCACGCCGCCGGCGACGATCACCGCGATATTGCGGCGGCTGCCGTCCAACGTATAACCGGCGTCCAGAAAGGCGCGCTCGGCCACCGGCAGCAGAAACAGATGCGACAACAGGTGCGGGCCAACCACATTCGGCGGCAGCTTGAAGTGTTTACAGTCAAAGTCGAAACGTTCGATATAAGCGCCCTGCGGCGGCTGAGACACCCCGCGCTGTGCCAGCACGTCCGGCCGCTGTTCCATGCCGATCCAGCGGGTGCGCGGCAGGTCGGTAAAGAACTGCTGGCCCTGCTTTAGCGCCTGCGCCAGTCGTTCGTTCTGCTGGGTATGCGCCAGGTGTACGCCGATGCCGACCAACGCCAGCGGTTGCTGGACCTGCGCCGTCGGGGATGACGCGGCATGCCGGGCGCGCAACCCGGCGTGGTCTTCGCTCACCACCAGATGGGCATTGACCCCGCCGAAGCCAAAGGCGTTGATGCCGGCACGCTTCGGCCTGCCGGTGGCGGGCCACGCGCGGGTGCTGCGCACCACATGGTCCAGCGTCAGTTTGCCTTCCGGGGTGTTGACCAGCTCGGTTACGCCGGGCGTCGCGGGGATTTGACCGTGGTTAAGGGACAACACCACCTTCAGCAGGCTGCCCATGCCGGAAGCGGTCAGCATGTGGCCGTTGTTGGCCTTGTTGGCGCCGATCAGCGGAAGCGCGCCGTGGGCGGCGAAGAACCCTTCCACCGACGCCAGCTCTACCTGATCGCCGACCGGGGTGCCGGTGGCATGGCATTCCAGATAGTCAATGCGGGTATCGCCGTCCGGATAGGCGCGCGCCAGCGCGGTGCGCTGCCCCTGAATATCCGGCACCAGCATGTGCTTGGCGCCGGCGTCATTGGACAGCCCGACCGACTCGATCACCGCGTAGACGGTATCGTTATCACGCACCGCATCGCGGTAACGTTTCAGGGCGACGATACCGGCGCCCTCACCGGCTTTCAGCCCTTCCGAGGCGCGGTCGAACGGAATCGAGATCCCCTGTTTGGGGAACGCCTGCAGCACGTTGAAGCCGTGATTGATGTAAATGTGATCGGCGTGGCACACCGCCCCGGCCAGCATCAGGTCGGCCTTGCCGCTTTCCAGATAATCCGACGCCAGTTTGATGGCGTACAGCGCCGACGAACAGGCGGCGTCGAGGGCGAAGCTCGGCCCGGCCAGCCCCAGCGCCAGCGCCGCCACGGTGGCGTTATGGCCGCCGGTGATCAGGTTGGCGTCATCATACGCGGCCGGCGGCCAGATAGCGTCAAACCGGAAATCCGGGCGATGGAGCAGCGTCTGAATATAGGGCTGCAGCAATTGATGATAAAAAGGCGTCATCAAACGTTTTACCGCATGCGTCGGCATGCCGATATTACCGATAATTAACCCGGTTTTTTTCAGGAGTGCTTCATTATGGCGATACCCGCTATGACTCAGCGCCTGTTCTGCGGCATACAGGGTCCATTTAAATAATGCATCCAGAGAATTCAATTCGTCGGGCGATAAATAATACCCCTCGGAATTAAATATAAAATCCCTGACATAACCGTTGCGATTGTAATTAATCTTATCGGCAGTGCCTGGCACCGGATGATAATAATTATCCGGCGACGTTCCCAACTCCTGTTCGGACACAGGCGAGGCGCTATCCTTCTGCCGGCATAGGTTTTCCCAGTACGCCATAGGGTTATCCGCGCCAGGAAACAGGCATCCCAGCCCAACGATGGCTATCGGTTCCATGAAAACATCACTCCTGAATATCAGCCGGGGGGATCCTGAATATGCTCGCGCATGCCCTTCATCTTTTAAGTCGCAGCCGCTTTGGCTGCAACTCGAAATCTATTGGGTATCTATTCAGGAACCGGTTGGCTCGATTTAATTAAACGGTCATTTATTTGCGATGACGCTCTCGGCCTGCGAATAGCAGAATAATTTCCTTAATGCTGATGACGCGGTAAATTCCACCTGACTTAACCGGCTGTAAATCTGTCCCTGTTCATCATGCAGGACGATATCGGTAATAAACGACGACAGCGTTTGTTTAACGATACGCATCGAGGCAAAGAACGGCACACCGGCCGGTACCGGCGCAAGATGTTCAATGCGGCCAATGGCCGACGGCAAACCGGCCTTGTCGGAACGCAGCATCAGCCACATCAACGGCAGTTGCAGGCCGACGTCATGGACGAAGAAATCGAACGCCGTGGTGGCGAATTGCCCGGCGGTCGTCGCCTCCGGCAGCCGGCAGAACAGCGTCAGGCCTTCATCGTCAATGCTTACCCGTTCGTGAATGCCGCGGAACGCTTCGCCGTGAAACAACAGGCTGCCCTGCCGCATATCGCCGTACACCGGCTGCTCCAGCCCGGTTCGCTGGTTCAGATCCACCGTCACCCGCTGCTGTTGCGAAGCCGGCGCCTTGATGCCGAGCGTCAGTTTCGCCTGATAGTGTTTCTCGCCGTGATCGTTGAGAATCACCATCTCCAGCGCCAGCGCCTCATCGCCCGGCTGATAGCCGGCGGCGGGCTGCCACTGCACCTGCCAGTCCTCGCGCTGGCTGCCGTCAAACACGATGCCTTTCAGTACCGAAAAGGCGTCCACCGCGGTCACCCGATAGCCGGGGAAACGTTCCGCGGCGACGTGCGACATCCAGGCAATCGCCGCCGTGGCGGGCAGTACCGGCTTATCGTTGATGACATGGTGCAGCAGGAACGGGTTATGCTGCGCCAGCAGATGCCGCTGTACCGTTTCCCCCGGCCCCAGCGCCTTGACCGCCTGCACCGCCCGGTAACTGGCGCCGCCAATGGCGACCTGCCGGGTCGCGCCATCGCGGAACTCATCCAGGAAGCGGCGATACCCTTCCGCCGCCGGGATGATGATCATGTTTTGCGCATCGTAAGCCCGCTTCAGGGTGTCGTTGACCATCCCCCCGTCCCACGGTCCCCAGTTGATGGCGCGCAATACCGGACGATGCTTCCCGGCCAGCGGCAGCCAGCTGAACTTGTTGAGGATCTCGTTTGCCAGCGCATAGTCGGTCTGCCCCGCGTTGCCGAAGAACCCCGACACCGACGAGAACAGGATTACCTGGCGCAGTTGGCCGGGTTCCACCACCTGCAACAGGTTTTCCAGCCCGCGCACCTTGACGTCGAAGACCGAACGCAAGTCGCCCAGCGTCTTCTTCTCGATGCGTTTATCAGCCAGATTGCCCGCGCCGTGAATGATGCCGGTCACGGCGCCATACTGCGCCGCGATGTCGGCGAGAATAGCGGCAAGCTGGTCCCTGTTGGTGATATCGCACTGGCGGTACACCGCTTTCGCCCCGCACTGTTCGATAGCCAGCAGCGTTCGGCGCACCTCGTCGTTGTGCTCCAGTCCGCTCAACATGGCGCTGATTTTCACCGGCGTCGGCTGCACATGCTGCTGTTGCAGGCTGGCGATGGCCGCGGCCTTCCTGGCCTCCGGCGTCTGTGCGCCTACCGCCCATTCCGGCAGCGGCGCGTCGATGTCGGTTCGGCCCAGCAGAATGAACGTGGCGGGTACGCCCTGCGCCAGCGCCTGCACGCAGCCGGCGGTAATGCCTCTGGCGCCGCCGGTGACGACGAACACATCCTGTGCCGTCACCGCGCTTTCGCCCGCCGTCAGCGCGGCGGCGGCCGGGCGTAATGCCAGCGTCATGCGCTCGCCGCCCGCGGGCCGACCAACCTCGCCGATCGTCTGGTTGCTATCCTGCAACTCTTCGCAGACGATGCGCGCCACCGCCTCGTCGCCCAGCGACGCGGCGATATCCACCGTGCGGCAAAATACCGATTTCCATTCGATATTCAGCGCCTTGGTCAGGCCGGTAACGCCGCCGGTCACCACCGGCAGCATCTGGCGCTGTGCGGTGCCCAGTTCACCGTCCCCGCGCGCCACCACCAGAAAATAACCGTTGTCGGCCTGAGTCAGCGACGGTTGCAGGCGGCGGGCCAGCAGGAACAGCGTCTCGACGGCGCTGTAGTCCTGCGGCCGGAACACGTCCCGCAGCTGTTTGACCGCCGGGCGCGCCGCCTGCAGGTAAATCACGCCGCCAATGGCGCCATGCTGCGCCTCCAGCGTGGTGATGGCGTCGTCAAGCGCCGCCTCGTCCGGCTGGACCAGCGTCAGCGCGGCGCTGCTTTTCTTGCGTTTTTTCCCTTTCGGCGCGGCCGGCGACACCGTCATCCATACGGTACGCTGACCGTGTTGCGCCAGTTGCTGCAATAACGCCGTCGGCGTTTGCCCCTCTTCGTCGACAACCAGCCAGGTTCGCGCTGTCGCAAACGCCTGCGGCAGGCGATCCGGCAACGGTAACGGCTGTTGAACGACGTCATAACGCCCGACGCCATACGTGTCGGCAACCGGCGTTTCGACGATCGCGGCGTCAACGGTAGACGCGGCGAATTGAGCTGTGGTCGGCTGAATCACACCAGTAGCGCGTGATTCAGCTAGCGGCTTTTTTACCGTATTGTCCACCGTGGTGGTGGTGACAAAGCCCAGCGAACGCAGCGTCGCCTCAGAACCGGTATCGCGGCCGTCTTTGGCTTCCGATTCACGCAGGTTGTCTTCCACGAAGAACTCTCGCGCCGACTCGCTTTCACCCTCTGGCGTTCCGCCGCCGCGAATATCGGCGATAATTTCCGCGATCATGCCCATGAAGAAATCGGACATTTTATTGATGTTGCTGAGGGCTTCGATATCCAGCGTTTCCAGATCTTTGTTCTTGGAAGCGTCGTGATAGACGCCCGCATCAGCGGAGAAGGCATCGAACATCGCGCCGAAGATTTCCAGACGCTTGATGGAGTCGATGCCCAGATCGGCTTCCAGATCCATCTCACCGTCAATCATGTCCTGCGGATAACCGGTGCGGTCACTGACGATCGCAATCAGTTTGGCGGTGATCTCTGCCACCTGGATCGCCTCAAAACGGGCGACTTGCTCTTCTTCTTCCGCCGTCAGTACCTTAGCGGCTGGCGCAGTGGCGGCGGCTGGCGCAGCGGCAGCAGCAACAATCGGCGCGCTGTCCTGAACCGCAGCCGGTGCGGCGGCGGGTGCGGCGACCGGCGCCGGGCTAGCCGTCACCACCGGCTCGGGGATGGCAGGCAGCGATGGCGCGCTGGCGACAACCGGTGCAACCGGCGTTACAACAGCCGCCGGCACCGGCGCGGCAACCGCGGGCGCCGTTACCGGAACGGCGGTGACGGACAGGACGTTGTTCCCTGATACTGGCGCGGCAATTACCGCTCGACGAGGTTGCAAGACCGCATTGTGATTATCGTTTACGTCAAACAGATCCTGCTGGGTGGCGAAATAACGCTCATGATTGGCGTGGTACAGCTCCAGATTTTTGTTCAGCAACTGAACGCTCTGGCCCAGACTGGTCAGCATATGCGGCAGGTTCTGGTGATCGGGATATTTGTCCAGCAAAGTGAACTGCTTGTTCAGCAACGACTCCAGCAACGAGATGTACTCCTTCTGGTTGGTCTGGAATTGCTGATGCAGTTGACTCATCACCTGCTGGGCAGTTAGCAGGCCGTGCAAATTGCCGTTATCGTGACTGTGCGTCAAGGGAGCCTTGTTTTCCATTACAGTATCTCTCTCTGAGGTAGGTAAAGATGGTTTTCCTGTTTCCTGCGTCCTTGAAGCAGGCGCCTGGGGGGCGGGTACGGATGTTGCCGACGGGCCGATGCCGGTCTTCAACGTCTCGGTCGGTAGCACCGCTGTTTGGGGAGCCGCTGTTTTTAAAACATCTGTTTTTAGAACGTCTGCCTTTAAAACCTCGGTCTTTAACACATCGGCACTGGGACTGACATTGGCGTTGGGACGGGTATCCGCTTTCGGCGGGGTAGCAACGGCGGCGCGCTGGGCGATGAACTGATCCACGACGCGGGTATCGCCATCGCGCAGGGCGTTCTGGCGACGGGCGCGGTTTTTCGCCGACAGGAAAAAGCCGCCGTTCAAGCGCACGCTGACGCTGCTGCGTTTACGCGACGGCAGCGGCGCCGGACGGGCATAGCGATCGAAGGCGGTCAGCGGCAGCCCTTCAGCCACCAGACGCGCAATCGCCCGGGACAGCTGTACGCGTTCTTCACCCTTGTCGCTGGTGTTGAGCGACACCACGCTGTGCGGCCGATCCTTGAGAATATCCGCCACCAGTTTGCCAAGAACGCCTTTCGGGCCAATCTCGATAAACAGCCGCCCGCCTTGCTGATAGAGGGCTTCGATGGTCTGGCGGAACAGCACCGGCTGAATCAGTTGGTTAGCCAGCACCTCGGTGATGGCCGCCGGCGTATCGGGATAAGCCTGCGCCAGCGCGGTGGAATACAGCGCGCCGTGCGGGGCCTGAAAACTCACCGCCGCCAGCTTCTGGCGAAACGGCGTTGCCGCGGCGGCGATGTAGCGGGTATGAAACGCGGCCGAGACCTGCAACAGGCGGCAATGGACTTTTTTCGCTTCCAACTGCTGGTGCAATTGGCGGATCTGATCGCTGGCGCCGCCAAATACCACCTGAGAAGACGAGTTGTCGTTGGCGATGACGATATCCGGATACGCGGCCAGAATGGCTTCACGCTCGGCGGCGCTGAGCGACGCGGCCAGCATCGCGCCGGCATCCTGATTATCCCCCGGCTTGCTGGCTAACGCCGCCGCTTGCCCGCGAGCCAGCGACACCCGGTAAAAATCATCATCCGACAATGCGCCGGCGGCCCACAGCGCGGTAACCTCGCCGTAGCTATGACCGCAGAAGAAATCCGCTTTGAATCCGATATTCTTCAACAAATTGTAGTAACCGGCGCTGATGGCGCCGATAGCCGGCTGGGCGTTGGCGGTTTCCGTCAGGCGTTGCTGCTGCTTCTGCCGTTCAATATCGTTAAATACCGGAATCGGGTAGATAACCGGAGAGAGCGCGGGCAGGTTATCGTCCTGCGCCAGGGTATCGAGCGTTTCCAGCGTCTGGCGCAGTTCAGGAAAATCCACGGCCACGCCGCGCCCCATGTTGACATACTGGGAGCCCTGCCCCGGAAACATCGCGACTACCGTTCCCGCCGTCGCCTTCGCGCGCGGCTGATAGTAAATACCGGCCGGATGCTCCCACCCTTGTTCGCGCTGACGGGAGAGCTGTTTGATCGCCGAATCAAGGAACGACGCCACCTGTCCGGCATCCTCCACCACAAACAGCAGTCTGGCGTGTGCCGCCGGCAACGCTTCCGGATCCTGCTGTCGGAGGTGTTCGCACAACATGATGTCCGGCGACGACGCGGCAACCTGCGCCGCAGCCGCCTGGCAGACGGTCAGCAGCGCATCGGGCGTCTCGGCCTGGAACAGCAGCGTGGCGGGCAGGTCGTTGAGACGGTAGCGCCCCTGCGGCTCGCGCTCATACTCTTCCAGCACCGCATGGAAGTTGGTGCCGCCAAATCCAAAAGCGCTCAATGCGGCGCGACGCGGGGCATTATTCGCCGGACGCAGCCAGGGGCGCGCATCGGTATTGGCATAGAAGGCCGAGTGCTTGTCGGCCACCGCGTCACACGGCTGTTCGACGTTGATGGTCGGCGGCAGCACCTTGTGGGATAACGCCATCGCCACCTTGATCATCGACGCCGCGCCCGCTGCGCAGCGGGTATGACCGATTTGCGACTTAACGCTGCCAAGCGCGATCGACTTGGGCGCCAGCGCCATCTCGCCGAACACCGCGCCGAGGCTTTTCAGTTCGGTGTTATCGCCAGACGCCGTACCGGTACCGTGCGCCTCCACCAGTTGGATATCCGACGGCGCGATCCCGGCACGCTGGTAGGCGCGATGAATCGCTTTTACCTGCCCCTCGTAACGCGGCGCGAAGATGCTTTTCGCCCGGCCGTCGCTGGACGCTTCCACCGCTTTCAGCACCGCGTAGATCCGATCGCCGTTCAGTTCGGCATCTTCCAGGCGTTTTAGCACCAGCATCCCGACGCCGTCCCCCAGCATGATGCCATCCGACTGCTGATCGAACGGGCGCGACAGGTTGCTTTTGGAGAGCGCGGGGGTTTTGCTAAAGCACAGGAACGAGAAGGCCGAGTTCTCCAGATTGACGCCGCCGGTCAGCACCGCGTCGCAGCTGCCGGATTGCAGTTCGCCCACCGCCGACTTGATAGCGGCCAGGCTACTGGCGCAGGCCGCATCCACCATGTAGGAGGTGCCGCCGAGATCAAAGTAGCTGGCGATACGACCGCAGGCCACATTGCCCAGAAAACCGGGGAAGCTGTCTTCATTCCATTCCAGATACAGGTCGTGAACGCGGTTAATCACCTCATCGGCAACCGCTTCCGACAGCCCGGACTTGACCATGATGCGGCGCAGATAAGGCGCTTGCTGGCGGGCCGCCAACGAGAATGAGGTATTGCCGTTACCGCTCCCGCCCAGAATCACGCCGATGCGATCGCGGTCAACCGAGCTGCCGTCCCCAACCAGACCGGCATCCTCCATCGCCTGTTTGGCAACGTACAGCGCAAATAACTGCGCGGTGCCGATAGAGTCGACAATCGCGGGCGGAATCTTAAATTCCACCGGGTCAAAATCAATCGGCTGAATAAAACCGGCCTTGTAGCCGTAGGTTTTATCCGCCTGCGTAGGGTCGGGGTGATAAAAATCGTCTTTATACCAATAATCGTCTCCCGGCAGGGTATCGATATCGGTAATGGAACTCCTTTTCCCATTTATATTGCGCCAAAAATCATGCAGGCTGGCGGCATCGGGGAAATGGCTGGCCATTCCGACAATCGCAATATCACTCGACCCATTATTCAGGTTCAATATATCTTTCCCTAACATATATTCCCTCTTACACGAAGGCGTGGTCAGCCCTGGGCGGCATGAAATCATGCGCCTTATTCCGACCGGCTCCATTGCTAATCAAAGTTGAAGTTTATGCTCAGATGCCACAGTCATAAAAAAGTCAAAAACTAAAACAACGCCCATTCATTTCTTTGACAAAACCTCGGTTCTACCTCGCAGCATCCCTATGATAACGCCGATAATAGCGGCTATAGCGGCGACGACGATTTCAAGCGCTATCACCGAAAACATATTGGTTATGGTAAATGGGAAATACTTCACGATAATGAATATGCTCGCCACCACCGCGGCGCTGAATGCATGCAGAATGAAGTACATTGACCACTCATCCAGTTCATCCTCATCGTCGAAATGCAACATCCCTATTCGGGTGTCAATCACAGCCTGCTTTTTCGCAATATGCGTGATCCATATTGATATTATCCATGCGGTTCCCCCACAGCCGAAGGCAATGGTTTCCACATCCAGATTCGTTTGCTGGTGATAGTATTTCCATGAAATGAAACCCACCGTTAACATGGCGATAATCACCCAGGGAATAAAATAATTCACCACCAGGTGTTCGTCGCTAAACGCCTTATTTTCATTGCGCTTCCCGGCGAGCATCTGTTGCTGATACCACTGTTTCACCCTTGGAATAAAGGTCTTGTAGATCAACAGTATCGATAAAAAAACACCCCAGAATAGGCTACCGATCGCCAGCAGCGGAATCGCTTTATACCGCATAGATACAGTGTGATAAATCACGGAGGAAATTATCATCACAGGAATAGAAATCATCACCGCGGCAATAGCCAACCTGGCCCATAGCCTGGCCGGGCGATTATTTACAGGCAGGGAGGCTTGCGCCAGCGGCAATGATGGAACCGTACCGGTAAGACGGCTAATCTCCTCCAGCATCAACTCAACGGTAATGGAGAAGACGGCAATCATCGGAAAGAAAACACAGAATAGGATAAAGTGTATTCCTTTATCGGCATCATCACTGGCTGCGGATAGAAAGAATATAATGAAGAATATTGCCAGTTCGATAGCCACACGGATAAAGACAGCAATAGATAACCTAAAATTAATAATTCCTTGTCGCATAACGCTATCCATAAACATCTCCAGAAAAACCACCATCCCAGAACGGCATCAATTAACTGAAAAAATCATGAGCGTTTTTAATATTTAAAACACTGTTTTAGTTATTGAGTTTTGGATTGATTTAATTTTGATGACTTACTGTATACAGCAGCAATAGCACCTTTTCAAACCAGCCAGAAAGTAGAATCAAAAATTATCAAAATTATAATAATCATCCATTTAGGCGATAACCCCGTCCGATACGGACATAAAAATTTAAAAACAACCAAAAAATAGAATAAAAATCCAAAAAGATATAAAAAAACAGCTCATGTTACCGATAATTGTATAACAAGCCACTCTTGATAAAACCTTGATAAAAGATTCATGAATAATTGATA
This sequence comes from Dickeya sp. Secpp 1600, assembly GCF_003049805.1. NCBI lineage: Bacteria > Pseudomonadati > Pseudomonadota > Gammaproteobacteria > Enterobacterales > Pectobacteriaceae > Dickeya > Dickeya sp. Secpp 1600. The sequence goes on along the minus strand of NZ_CP023484.1, from coordinate 1,577,384 downwards.
GAGTATTCACAGAAACAACAAGGCAATGGGTGCTTACAATATCTTTACATTCAGTTATATTTGAATTGATTGATAACAAATAGGTGTGTTATATAAAGTCGATGAGGTTTAAATAGCTAGAAAGCGTGCTATTAAATAATTACTACAACCGAAAATTAAGTTGTCTGGAATAATGAATTCTGACATATCTATATAAAGGGCGTTCGGATCGATTGATCTGTTCTGATCGATTGCTCTGACGGATTCTCTGACAGAGATTCTCCGACAGGCGCTAAGCCGCGCGCGTCTCTGCGTTTATTCTTGTATTTAGACAGAAAGGATTCTGTGATGCTTTCTCTTGCACGGTCGATTCTCATCCATGAATGGCGGCGCTTTCTGCCCGCGGTACTGGCGGTTGCTTTCTCCGGCTTGCTGGTGGTTGTGCAGTTGGGACTGTTGCTCGGCATGTTCGGCGCAGTCAGTGTCTATATTGACCGTTCTTCCGCCGATCTTTGGGTCGGCTTCCCCGATACGCAAAGCATCGATCTGCCAAGGCCGATTTCAGAAAAAGTTGAAAACACCTTACTGATGAATCCGGAGATCACCGCGGTCGAGCGGCTGTCGTGGACGCTGGGCGACTGGCGGCGGCCTGCCGGCGGCAGGATTTCAGCGGTTATCATCGGCATAAATCTGCAGCCGAACGCCATGACGTTCGCCAGCCTGCTGACGCCGGAAAAGAAACAACTGCTGCAGGTGCCGGGCAATCTGCTGGTGGATATCAGCGATCTCGACAAACTGGGCGTGAAGGTGGGCGACTATACCGAACTGAACGGCAAGCGGGTGCGCGTCGCGGGTACGGTCAGCGGCATGCGGTCAATGGGCGGCGTCAACATCATCACCTCGCTGTACACCGCCCGCACGCTGGACCCGGCGCTGCTGAAAAACAACCTGGACTATTTTCTGGTCAAGATCAGAAACCCCGCGGACGCCGAGCGCGTACGCGACCAACTGCAGCCAACCGGTGAAAACCGCCGCTTCCAGGTCTGGACCGCGCAGGAGTTTTCCGATCAATCGGTCGGCTACTGGATCTTCGAATCAGGTTCGGGCAGCGGCTTTCTGTTTTCCTCAACACTGGGCTTCGTCGTCGGCATCGTCATCACCAGCCAGACCCTGATGGCGGCCATTGTCGCCGCACTGCGCGAATACGCCACCTTACGCGCTATGGGCGTCCCCACTCGCGCGCTGCGCAAGGTAGTGCTGGAACAGTCGTTCTGGATTGGCGTGACCGGGCTGTTGCTGACCACCCTTATAACGCTGGCGCTGTCGGCCGGCGCCCAGGCGCTGTATGTCTCTTTTACGCTGCCGTGGCCCGCGCTGATCTTCCTGTACGGTCTGGTGATGACCATCACGCTCTTATCCGGACTGATGGCGCTGCGGGCGTTGAACCGCGCTGAACCTTTCACCCTGTTACGTTGAGACAAGCGGATGAGCACAACCATCACCATAAACGCCAGACACGTCAGCCACAGCTTCACCACCGGCAAGGTCGTCCAACCCGTGGTGAAAGAGGTGGATTTGCAGATTGCCGCCGGTGAACTGACCCTGATTATCGGCCCTTCCGGCTCGGGCAAAAGTACGCTGCTGGCGATCCTGTCCGGGCTGCTGCGCCCGCAATCAGGGCAGGTGTTTATCAACGGGCAGGACATTACCCAATATCACGATCGCGATCTGGAAAAATTCAGGTTGCATCATTGCGGCTTCGTATTTCAGGGCTTCAATCTGTTCGGCGCGCTGAACGCGTTGCAGAACGTGATGCTGCCGCTGACTTACGGCGAACAGCTTTCGCAGCAGGCGGCGAAAGAGCGGGCGTCCGCCACGCTGGATGCCGTGGGGCTCAGCAATCGCAAAACGCTCTACCCCGCCGAGCTGTCCGGCGGGGAAAAGCAGCGTGTGGCGATTGCCCGTGCGTTGGTCAAGCACGGCCAGTTCCTGTTCGCCGATGAGCCCACCAGCGCGCTCGACAAGCATAACGGTCAAATTGTTATCGACACATTGCGCCACATTGCCCACCAGCAGGGCTCCACCGTGGTGGCGGTGTCTCACGATAACCGTCTGATTGAACACGCCGACCGGGTTATTACCATCGAAGATGGCCGTATCACCCATGATTCCGGCTCTTCACTTCACGGAGTTTCACTGACATGAAAGTTATCCACCTGGCCAGTAGTCTCGTCATGGCATTGGCGCTCAGCGCCTGCGACGCCGAAAAACCGTCGCCGCCGGCAGCACAGTCCGCCCCCTGGGTCGCCATCGCCAAAGGCTACATCAGTATCGAAGGCGGCATGATCAGCATTGATGCGCCGCGCGCCGGCATCATCAAGCAGATCCTGGCGGAAGAAGGCGATGAAGTAAAAAAAGGGCAGTTGCTGGCGCAAATCGATGATAACGAGGCGGAGCTGTCGTTGCGGCAGTCGTTGACCTCGCAGGAGGAAGCCACGCAGGATGTCGCCACCAGCAAAACCAAGCTGGAGATTGCCGAACGGGAATACCGCCGGGTGCTGCCGCTCGGCACTCAGGTTATTTCCGATCAGTCGAAACAAAACCTGAAGGACCAGATGTCGCTGGCGCGCGAGGATCTGGCCGGCAAAAAAGCCGCGCTGGAAACGGCCAAAGCCAAGGTGGCGTCCGCCCAATTGGAAGTGGACAAGTTCAAGGTTCTCGCCCCTGAAAACGGCAAGATCGTACGGCGATACGCCAAACCGGGGGAAGGTTCCTCCACGCTCAATGTGACCCGCCTGTTCACGCTGGCGCCGGATGCGCCGCGCATTGTGCGCGCGGAAATCGAGGATATCTTTGTCGATAACGTACGCCCCGGTCAGTTGGCCGAGGTAACGCTGGAAAACAACGAGAAAAAGGTCTATCAGGCCAAAGTGCTGCGGCTTAGCGAAGTCTTCGGTCCCAGCGTACAAAATACGGACGATCCGACGGCCAAACAGGACACACGGGTGATTGAATGCGTGCTGTCGCTGGATGCGCCGAAGATCAAACTCGGTCAGCGGGTGATGGTTAAAATCTACCCGTTGGGCACGGTGCCGCCCGTCGGCACTCCCGCACCGGCCGCGGCGCCATGATATTCACAGTGCAAGACATTCACAGTGCGACATTCACTGTGCCATGACATTCGCAGCGCCATGACAATATTATTTGCAGCATTGCCGCACGCGTTACGGCGTCATCTTTACTTCGCCAGCCAGACGATCGAGGTCAGCGACGCCGCGCAGACCCGGCTGCTCAACAGCGGATTAACGCTGCCGGCGTCGCTTAACCGCGCCGTACTGAAACGCCGGGTGGAATTTCTGTCGGGGCGCGCCTGCGCGCGCGAGGCGCTGCGACTGGCGGGATTGACGGTCCCCGATTCGCTGCCGATTTCGCCCCATCGCCACCCGGTGTGGCCGGTCAACATCGTCGGCTCCATCAGTCACTGCAACCAGTTGGCGTTTGCCGTCGTCGCCCGTCGTCAGGCGTTGCACAGCGTGGGGATGGATATCGAGGAGTGTATGACCGAAAGCGCGTTGGATAGCGTGCGCGCGCTGATCGCCAAGCCGCAAGAGCTGCGCCTTGCGGCCCAGACAGGGCTTGCCGAGACGCTGGCCGGTACCCTGCTGTTCTCCGCCAAGGAGAGCCTGTTCAAAGCCCTGTTCGCCGACGTACAGCGGATTTTCGATTTTTCCTGCGCGCAGTTAACCGACTGGCAACCGTCGCGCCAGTGTCTTCAACTCACCCTGACGCAATCCCTTAGCCCCACTAACCCGCTGGGGAAACAGCTCTGCTGTTACTACCACTGTTTTGACAATCACGTTCTGACACTCTGTCTTGAGCCCCAGCCCGGCCTTGATCCGGCTTAAAACCCGGCTCAAACCGTGTTTTGCTTTCACGCGCCCGCGACCTGTTCCGTCCCCGGTGTGGCAGGCGTCATACCGCCTGCACCGGCCTCACGTCACAAGCATAAAAAACCAGTAAAATGCCAGTTAGTACATATTTAAATCCAGACAAACGGCGTTTAATTGTCATTAATTTTTATAATATCAATTTTTATGATATTATTGATGAATTCGTGCATCGCCGACCCCAACACTGCATCAACGCAGCGGCGAGATACGATCTGATGCTCAAGGGGGAGAATGAGACGGTGTTGCGCCACGCTGCAGGCGCGCCGACGTGAATAAACGTTTTGCGGGCTGATGTCCGACACACCCTCACCACACTACCCAATAGCACCTGACGTCATACCCGGCAAGACGGTGTTTTTCCCCACGCTTCACCTCCCTTTTCATGTCACGATAATAAAAGGTTAGTCACTTTATGAAATTGAAGAGAAAACGTGTAAAACCTATCGCGCTGGACGATGTCACCATCATTGATGACGGCCGTTTGCGTAAAGCCATTACCGCCGCCGCGCTCGGCAACGCCATGGAGTGGTTCGATTTTGGCGTCTACGGCTTCGTCGCCTATGCGCTGGGCCAAGTGTTTTTCCCCGGCGCCGATCCCGGCGTACAGATGATCGCCGCGCTGGCGACCTTCTCGGTGCCGTTTCTGATTCGCCCGCTGGGCGGCGTGTTTTTCGGCGCGCTGGGCGACAAATACGGCCGCCAGAAAATCCTCGCCATCACCATCATCATCATGTCCATCAGCACCTTCAGCATCGGGCTGATACCGTCGTACGAACGCATCGGCATCTGGGCGCCGATCCTGCTGCTGCTGGCGAAAATGGCGCAGGGGTTCTCCGTCGGCGGCGAATATACCGGCGCGTCGATCTTCGTGGCGGAGTATTCGCCCGACCGTAAACGCGGCTTCATGGGCAGTTGGCTGGATTTCGGCTCCATCGCCGGGTTTGTGCTGGGCGCCGGCGTGGTGGTGCTGATTTCCACCATCATCGGCGAACAGGCGTTTCTGGAATGGGGCTGGCGTCTGCCGTTCTTCCTGGCGCTGCCGCTCGGCATCATCGGCTTGTATCTGCGTCACGCGCTGGAAGAAACTCCCGCGTTTCAGCAACACGTGGAAAAACTGGAGCAGAACGATCGCGACGGGCTGAAAGCCGGGCCGGGCGTCTCTTTTCGGGAAATTGCCACCCATCACTGGAAAAGCCTGCTGGTGTGCATCGGGCTGGTGATCGCCACCAATGTGACCTATTACATGCTGCTGACCTACATGCCAAGCTACCTGTCGCACAGCCTGCATTACTCGGAAAACCATGGCGTGCTGATCATCATCGCCATCATGATCGGCATGCTGTTCGTGCAGCCGGTGATGGGCCTGCTCAGCGACCGCTTCGGCCGCAAACCGTTCGTGGTTATCGGCAGCGTCGCCATGTTTTTCCTGGCGGTGCCGAGCTTCATACTGATCAACAGCAACATTATCGGTCTGATTTTTCTGGGGCTGCTGATGCTGGCGGTGATCCTGAACGCGTTTACCGGCGTGATGGCGTCAACCCTGCCCGCGCTGTTCCCGACGCACATTCGCTATAGCGCGCTGGCCAGCGCCTTCAACATCTCGGTGCTGATCGCCGGCCTGACGCCAACCGCCGTCGCCTGGCTGGTGGAGAGCAGCCGCAATCTGTACATGCCGGCGTACTATCTGATGGTGATCGCCGTTATCGGCCTGCTAACCGGTCTGTTCATGAAAGAGACGGCCAACAAGCCGCTGAAAGGCGCTACGCCGGCTGCTTCCGACCTGTCGGAAGCGAAGGAAATTTTGCGGGAGCACCACGATAATATCGAGCATAAAATCGACGATATCACGCAGCAAATCGCTGAACTGGAAGAGAAACGCAAGCTGCTGGTCGCCCAGCATCCGCGGATTAATGAATAGTAATGAAGCGTGATGCGCGCCCGCCGGCCATACGGTCGACGGGCGTTTTTACGTCAGCGACAGACTATCAATAACCAACAACAACCAACAACCAACAACCGCGCTAACGGGCGAGCACCCGCCGGGTCGACGCCGGGTTATTGATGAGCTTTTCCGCCGGTCGGATCGGCCGGCGAACCAGCTCGCCGCCGCAGTTAGGGCAGCGACCGTTCAGTTTCTCCTGCGCGCAATCGGCGCAGAAGGTACATTCAAACGAACAAATCCGCGCCAGCAATGAATCCGGCGGCAGATCGACGTCGCAGCATTCACAATTAGGCCGCAATTCCAGCATGATGGCGCTCCTGTTTTCAGGTATCAACCCAGTTTATAACCCTGCCTGACTTACGCCGTCAACAACCCGCTCGCCAGCCAGTCGTCGGCATTTTTCACCCCCGGCAGCACGAAGAAATAACCGCCGCCGATCGGTTTGATGTACTCCTCCAGCGGTTCGCCGTCGAGCCGTTTTTGCACCGTCAGGAAGCCTTTTTCCAGGTCGGCCTGATAGCAGACGAACAGCAGCCCCATATCCAGCTGGCCGGAATTGGATACTCCCAGCGAGTAACTGTAGCCGCGGCGCAGCATCAGATTGGCCTGGGTTTCCCGCGTGCGCGGGTTAGCCAGACGAATATGCGCATCCAGCGGAATCACTTTGCCTTCCGGATCCTGACTGTAGTCCGGCTCGTCATGCTCATGAGCCATGCCCAGCGGCGCGCCGCTGTGTTTTTCCCGGCCGAAAATGGTCTGCTGCTCCCTGAGCGGCGTGCGGTCCCAGAATTCGACATGAAAACGGATGATGCGCGCCGCCTGATAGCTGCCGCCCACCGTCCATGCCGGTTCGCCGGACGGCGCGCCGACCCACAGGATCTGGTCCATCAGCGTATTATCGCCGGTATTGGGGTTAGCGGTGCCGTCCTTGAAACCCAGCAGGTTGACGGGGGTTTCCTGGCCTTTGCTGCGCGCCGCGTGCGCGGAAATAAACCCTTCCCGCTTCCAGCGCACGCTGAGCAGGTCCGGCGTCTGCTTGATGATATCGCGCAGCGCATGCAGCACCGTTTCGTTGGTGTTGGCGCAGATCTGCAACAGCAGGTCGCCATGACACAGACTGGCGTCCAGCGAGTCGTTGGGAAAGCGCGTCATGCGCTGCAGTTTCAACGGCTTGAGCGCCTGCAAACCAAACCGCTCGTCAAACAGCGAAGCGCCGACCGATACGGTGATGGTGAGATTATCCGGATAGATTTCCGGCCCCATGATGCCGGAATCCAGCGGCGGCAGACGCGGGTCGACGTCCGGCACTTTGCCGCCCTGCGTTAAAAACGCGATACGCTGGGTCAGCAACTGGAACAAGCGGGTCAGATCCGGTTTGCTGGTCGCCAGCACATCGAACGCCACCAGCATCATCGCCGCCTGTTGCGGCGTGACGATACCGGCCTGATGCGGACCGTAGAACGGCTGTTTTTCCCAGCGTTCATCCTGCGGCGCCTGCGGCTTGTCCTCCGCCTGCGCCAGCCGGTCGGCGCCGAGCGCCAGCGCGCCGCCCATCATCCCCAGCCCCTGCAACAGCCGGCGGCGTGAGGGGGAAGCGATGTCCGGCTGTGCCGGACAAGCGGAGGGGTGTGAGGAATGCGGCCCGTCCTGCGGGCCAGTGGTATCACTCATGATAGCTCGCCTCAATCCAGACCGAGCACGCCGCGCAATTGCGCCAGATCTTCCGCCAGCGTGGTGATCGGCCCTTTCAGCGCGGTGCGATCGGCATCGCTCAGCTTCTCGTAGGATTCAAAGCCGTCTTTGGTTTTGTACTTCGCCAGCACGCCGTCGACGGTTTTGAAGTTGGCGTCGATCTTGGTCAGCAGCGGCTTATTGGCTTTCTCCAGCAGCGGACGCAGCAGGTTGACGATCTTCTGCGCGCCGTCAACGTTGGCCTGGAAGTCCCACAGGTCGGTGCGGCTGTAGCGATCCTCCTCGCCGCTGATCTTGGTCGCCGCCACCTCTTCAATCAGCCCGGCCGCGCCGCCCACCACTTTACTCGGCGGGAAGGTCAGGCTGGCGATGCGTTTTTGCAGTTCCTGCGTATCGGCGTACAGCTGATCGGCGTAGTGCTCCATGCCTTTGGTGGCATTGTCGGCAAACAACGCTTTCTCCAGCCGGTGGAAGCCGGTGAATTTCGGGTCTTCCGCTTTCTTTTCGTAGTCGTCTTCACGGGCGTCGATGCTGCCGTCCAGATCGGAGAACAGCTCGGCGATCGGTTCGATACGCTCGTAATGCTGGCGGGTCGGCGCATAGAGTTTGCGCGCTTCATCCAGCTTGCCGGCCTTGATGGCGGCGGTGAACAGTTTGGTCTGCTGGACCAGCCCTTCCACCTCTTTGGTCACGTAAACCTTGTATTCGGCGATCGGCCCGACCAGATCCAGCACGTTGGTTTTCGCGGCGGCGGCCTCGCCGCTGGCGGTCACCACCAGCTTGCCTTTGGGGTTGCTGAGCAAACCGCAGGTCATGTCGTATTCGCCCGGCTCCAGATTGGCGGTCATTTTCTGGGTGAAGCCCGGTGCGATATTCTCACGCTCTTCCACCACCATCACCCCTTTGAGGATTTCCCACTCCAGGTTCTTCTGGCTGGCGTTGGCGACCACAAACTGCGTTTTACCTGCCGCCACCGTGACTTGCATCGGTTCGCACTGCTTGTCGTTAACCGTTATCTTAACCTGCGGAATGTCGGCAGCCAGAGCGCTGAACGTCGGCAGAGCCAGCAGAGCGGCGCACAGCGCCGTACGGCGGAAGAATGGTGTAGACATAGACCTATCCCTTTTTACATTGATTGTTGATGGTGGTCATCGTTGATGGCGATGATGATTAATGATGATGTTTACGCGACGCCGAAGCCGTGGCCGGCTCCATGCGCTGCGGCAGGAAAAAGAACGCCAGCGCCGGGATCAGGTACAGGAAATAGACCACCACTTCGCTGATCGTCGGGGTTTCCTGATAGCCGAACATGCCTTCCAGCAGCGTGCCGAATAGCGTATGGGTCGACAATGTGGCGCTAAAATCGAAGGCGATTTGCTGAAATTGATTCCACAATCCCGCTTCGTGAAACGCGCGGATCGCCCCGGCAGCCAGACCGGCGGCGACAAACAGAATGAACAGGCTGCTCCATTTGAAGAACCGCGCCAGATGCAGTTTCACCCCGCCCCAGTAGATCATCATCCCGACCACGACGGCGCACAGCAGCCCCAACACGGCGCCGATCGGCGCATAGATGCCGACATCCTGCTGAAAAGCGGCCAGCAGAAAGAACACCGACTCCAGCCCCTCGCGCGCCACGGCGAAGAACACCATCGCCACCAGCGCCCATCCCTGACGCTTGCTGGCGTTGAGCGCCTGATCGATAGCGCCTTCCAGATGCACCCGTACCGAACGCGACACTTTGCGCATCCAGAACACCATGTACGTCAGGATCACCACGGCGATCACCGCCACAATCCCTTCGAACAGCTCCTGCTGTTTCTGCGGAAATTCACCGGTGGTGGCGTTGATGAATACGCCAAGCGCCAGACACAACGCCAGCGCCAGCACCACGCCTGCCCAGACCGCGCCCAGCCACTGCTCGCGTTGGGTACGCTTCAGGTAGCTGGCGATCAGGCTGACGATCAGCGCCGCTTCCAGACCTTCACGGAACATGATGAGTAACGGAACAAACATGGATGGAAACTCCTCAGACAGACCGGGCGACGCGCCTCACAGCCCGGACGCGCCGCCGCAGGAATACAAATCGGATAAAGAATGATAATAGTTCTTATTAATAAAGAAATGTAAGGATTGGTAAAGCACTTTTTTCTAATCAAATATTTCAACGCCGCAGTCTGGCGCGGCGGCGCGTCACGGCAGGGAAAAGCGGGCGGTGTCTCACAATAATTCGGGTCGCGGACGCCGACTTAAAGCGCCGCTATCAGGGCGGAGCGCTACGCTCCCAAAAGGTTGGGGCATTTCACGACGGGAACGGCCTACAGCCGCACGCAGCGATCACGGCCTTTTTTCTTCGCCAGGTACAGCGCCTGATCGGCGCCCTCTTTCAGACGCTGAATATCGCAGGGGTTGTCGCTGGAGTGCGAATACACCCCCACGCTCACCGTCACCACCTGACGGGGCAACAGCGAAGCCTGATGCGGCACTGCGCATTTGCGTACATCCTCCACGGCCCGCTCGCCGTACACCGCCGCTTGCTCGCCGCTCATTCCCGGCAAAATAATGGCGAACTCCTCGCCGCCGTAACGGGCGGCCAATGCGCCGTCAGGCAACGGCAACCCGTTCAGCACGCTGCCAAGTTGGGTCAGGCAGCGGTCGCCCAGCACATGACCGTAGGTATCGTTGTAGAGTTTGAAAAAATCCACATCCAGCATAATCAACGACAAGGTTCCGCCCTCTTCGCGGGCTCGGGTCAGCGACTGCTCCAGATAAAGATCAAAACGCCGGCGGTTGGCCAGTTTGGTCAGCGGATCGACCATCGCCAGTTTTTGCAGCACTTTATTCTTGTCGCTTTCCTCCTGATGCAGGCGGCTGATCGCCTCTTTATTTTTCACCGTTAGTCGGATCTGCTTCAGGACGAAGCCGCCGAGAACAAACATGGCGAACAGCACCATGACGTTGAGCATCATGGCCGAAATATTTTCCGCCAGCCAGCGCGCCTGCAGCGCGCCCCGGTCCAGACTGGCCGCCACCATCAGTGGGTAACGCTTCAGTTTAACGTAACCGACAATCCGCACCCGGTTATCCAGCGTGGTGCGCCAGGTACCGCTGCCGCTGCCTTGTTCCAGCCGGGACTTTTCAAACAGGCCGCCGTCAGAAAAATTACTATTAATATATTGTTCGCGATTGGGGTAGAGATAAATCGCATGACCATCCGCATTCATCAATGACAGCACGCCGTCATAATCCAGGCTGAAATAACTGTAGAAATTACCGAAATAATTATGGTCGATAGTGGCAAGAAAAACGCCCTTGAATTCGCCATTCGGCCCATTTATCCGTTTCGCCACCGGAATAATACGTCTGCCGGTGATCGTACTGACGGTAACCTTACTGATAAACAATGATGCGGTATTATTGTCCCTGAGCCAGGTAAAATATTCCCGCCGGCCGGCATTATAAATATAGAGCGGCCCTTTGCCGGTGGAAGAAATCAGATTTCCCTTTTCGTCAAACAGGTAGAAACCGACCAGTTGCGGCAGCACCGCGCGATGGGTATCGAGAACGCTTTTCACTCGCGTGGAATCCAGCATGCCGGTTTGCGACAACTCCCGCAGCATGTCATCGATCGCCACTTCAATCGGCACAAAAGTATCTTCCGCCTGACGTGACATCGCCACGGACAGGTTAGTCACGTTTTTCTCCGCCTCCACCAGCATACGCTGATAGGAATCCAGAAAATTCCAAATACTGGTGGTAACAAAAATCAGGCTACAGACGGCCAGAAAAGCCATCATGGTAATACCGGGGGAAGAATAAAAAGGTAAAGAGCGAAGGAAACGCAGAGCGCTGGACGGAAAATTATTATTATTTGACATATGCGTTCTCAGTAAGGCTACAACCTTATCCATACCCTGCATGTTAGTTGCAGAAGGCGGCGACGCAGCGAATTCCCATCAGCCGGCCAGGCAGATAACCGGAGAGCGAGGAACGCCAATGCGCCTGCAACGTAATGTATGACGGGTACAAACATGCTACCTGATATTTCCGACGGTGTCTGCTATCGCCACAATGCTGTCTCCCATTTTCCTAAAAGACGCAACGGGGGGTATCCAGTCAGGCAACATGGGCCCCATCGGCACTCAGCGCACATCCGTAACGTCTTACCACATCGGTACAGGCTATAATAAATCTGTGACAAAACACGCAGGTCTGTAAAAAAGCCGGTTACCGTACCGGTATCCGCGCCCTCCTGACACCCGGTGTTACGCTACCGTATGAGTCGATATACGATCCATTGTAGTGCAACCGATTGTAGTGCAACCGTTCGCCCGACGTGAAAGCAACCTCCGTTTTGCGCGCTATTCGTGCTTTTCATTAACGTGATGATGAATATTATTTTGAGTTAATTTAACATTCCCCAGAAAAATACGATGACGCTTGTCCAATAATGGGCAGCGGCACCAAAATAACGCGAGCGATGCACTAAAATAACCACATTCATTTTTTATTCGCCTTTGTTTTTATAAAAATCGGTCGAATATTCATTTTTAAAAAAATAACAGACTTTTATTTTAAAAAACAACCAAAATAAGACACCAAAAACAAATAAAGACCACCAAACCCAGAATATAAATCTTATTTTTTGTCATTATTGACAACATAACACTACTTGATAATATCGAAAAATCTGACCTGTCAGCATTATTTCCTGGATATCAATACGTATCCAAAAAGTGGCTGGCGCATGCATTATCTTATTGATTTTAATTTTTTATTTCCTTACCAGCGGGTGAGACGGCGGCCCTTTGTCCTGCGTTTTTTATTTCAATGACGGAGTTTGCGATGAATATTAAAAAACCTTATTTGTTGTTCCTTGGCGATGCCCACGACCAGTTGGCCGCTAAAGTGGCGATCGGTATTAAACAGTGGCATCCGGAATACTGCGTCGGTCAGTATCGCATGGCGGGATGCCAGGCGGACTGCGGGCTGCCGGACCTGGATATCGCCGCTGCGCGGGCGGCGGGCGCGCAGACGCTGGTGATCGGCGTGGCGAACCGCGGCGGCATCATTTCCGATGCCTGGATCGCGGTGCTGCGTCAGGCGCTGGAGTGCGGTATGGATCTGGCCGCCGGTCTGCACAACAAACTGGCGGATGTGCCGGAAATCAGTGAACTGGCCGCGCGGCTGGGGCGCTCATTGTTCGACGTGCGTCACCCGACGCAGAGCTTCCCGGTGGCCAGCGGGCGTAAACGCAGCGGCAAACGTCTATTGCCGGTCGGCACCGACTGCTCCTGCGGCAAGATGTATACCGCGCTGGCGATTGAAAAAGCGCTGGTGGAACGCGGCGGCAACGCCACTTTTCGCGCCACCGGCCAGACCGGCATTCTGATTTCCGGCGCGGGCGTCAGCATTGACGCGGTGGTATCCGACTTTATCGCCGGCGCGGTGGAAACCCTTGCGCCCGATAACGACGCCGACCACTGGGACGTGATCGAAGGTCAGGGGTCGCTGTTCCATCCCTCTTTCGCCGGGGTCACCACCGGTATCATCCACGGCGCCCAGCCGGACGCGCTGGTGCTGTGTCACGAACCCACCCGCACCCGCATGCGCGGCGTGGACTATCCGCTGCCGGACCTGCAAGCCTGTATCGATCTCAATCTGGCGATGGCGCGGCTGACCAACCCGAACGCCCGCTTCGTCGGAGTCTCCATCAACAGCGCGCACCTGAGCGAAGCGGACGCGCTGGCCTACATGGCGAAACTGGAACATCAGTTGGGGCTGCCGGTAGTCGACCCGTTCCGTCAGGGCGTAGGCCGCATCATCGATAACTTGTAAGGACGGCATCATGGCGGAACTGATCGTCACTCATGAACGCTGGGCGTTAAAAGAAACCTTCACCGTTTCGCGCGGCAGCAAAACCCACGCCGATGTCATCAAGGTGACGGTGCGCGACGGGCGTTACGAAGGCCACGGCGAAAGCGTGCCCTACGCCCGCTATGGCGAAAGCATCGGCGATGTGGAAGCCCAGTTGCTGACGCTGCGGGACACGGTGCGACGCGGTCTTGACCGGAAAACATTGCAGACACTGCTGCCGCCCGGCGCCGCGCGTAATGCGCTGGACTGCGCGCTGTGGGATCTCGATAGCCAGCGGCAGGCCAAACCGGTGTGGCAACTGGCCGGGCTGCCGCGACCGGAACCGGCGACCAGCGCGTTTACGCTGTCGCTGGATACCCCGGAGCGCATGGCGCAGGCCACGCAACGCAACGCGCACCGTCCGTTGCTGAAGCTGAAACTGGCGGACGAACACGATATCGAGCGGGTTGCCGCGGTACGCCGCTGGGCGCCGCAAGCGCAGTTGATCGTCGACGCCAACGAAGGCTGGAACGCCGACCTGTACCTGAAACTGGTGCCGGAGCTGCAGCGCCTTGGCGTCAGCATGATTGAACAGCCGCTGCCCGCCCGCGACGACGACGCGCTGACCGCGCTGCCGCGCCCGATTCCGCTGTGCGCCGACGAATCCTGCCATGACCGCCAGTCGCTGCCGGGTCTGGCGACACGCTACGACATGGTTAACATCAAGCTGGATAAAACCGGCGGGTTGACCGAAGCGCTGCTGCTGCGTCAGGCGGCGCAAGCGCAGGGCCTGAAGATCATGGTGGGTTGTATGGTCAGCACCTCGCTGTCGATGGCGCCGGCCACGCTGGTGGCGCAGGGCGCGGACATCGTCGATCTCGACGGGCCGCTGCTGCTGGCGGATGACCGGGTCGGCGGGCTGGAATGGCGCGGCAGCCAGTTGTATTTACCTGAAGAGGGATTGTGGGGCCACCCCCGCCCTTGTTTAACGGGAGTTGCATAATGTCACGTATCCTTTACGTTAACGGGCGTTACCTGCCCGAGGAACAAGCGACGATTTCGGTGTTCGATCGCGGATTTCTGTTTGCCGACGCGGTGTATGAAGTCACCGCGGTGGTCAACGGCCGGCTGGCGGAATACGACGGCCACATGGCGCGTCTGGCGCGCTCCTGCCGCGAGCTGAACCTGCGTCTGCCGGTCAGCCCGGAGGAACTGCATCACATTCATCTGCGGCTTATCGAGCAAAACCGGCTGGAAGAAGGCGGTATCTATTTGCAGCTCAGCCGGGGCAGCACCGGCGACCGTGATTTCGCGTTCCCCACCGACGCCGAACCGACGCTGGTGCTGTTTACCCAGTCCCGCCCTGTTCTCCACCATCCCAGCGCGGAGAAAGGCATTCGCGTCATCACCTGCCCGGACCTGCGCTGGCACCGGCGCGACATCAAAACCGTCAGCCTGCTGATGGCCTGTATGGCGAAAGAGTGGGCGCACGCCAAAGGCGCCGATGACGCCTGGCTGGTGGAAAACGGCCTGATTACCGAGGGCAGCTCCAGCAACTGCTTTATCGTCGATGCCGACAACCGCCTGATCACCCGCCCGCTCAGCAACGACATCCTGCACGGCATTACCCGCAAAGCGCTGCTGCAACTGGCCGCCGACCATCATCTGACGGTGGAAGAACGGGCGTTCACGCCACAGGAAGCGCTCGCCGCCAAAGAAGCCTTTATCAGCTCCGCCACCACCTTTGTCTGGCCGGTGGTGGAGATCGACGGCGTCACGATTGGGGATGGTCGCCCCGGACCGCTGGCGCGCCAGCTGCGGGACATCTATATCGGGATGATTCGCGCCCAGACCGCGGGGTAATGCAGTCATCATCCGCTCTGCTATCTGAGAGCGGATGATGGCTTATCTCGTCACGCAGACGTTACAGGCTAGCCCTTGCGACACAACGGGCGACCGTTGACCTTGCCGGAGCCGCACAGCCAGCGGGTTTTGCCGTCGCTAATGGTGTAGCCGTTGGCGTCCGGCACCACCCTGACATGGCGCAGGCTCAGTCCGGCCAGTTGCACCGGCTCTACCCCCAGAAACCAGACATGCTCGCCGTCGGTAGCCAGTTTTTCATTATTCGGCAGCATGCGGATATCCGCCGCTTTCACCCCGTCCGGGATGCTCGGATACGGCCGCCCGAAGACATAAAAACCGTTTTTGTCCAGCGCGGTGCTGAACGTCAGGCAGCGGAAACTGGCGGCATCGCCATCGGCGCGCTGCTCGCCACGGTAGTAAAGATTGCCGTCAATGGTGGCCCAGCCAAAACAGTTGCCCGCGCTCGGCGCCTGCTTGTGATAGGCAACCACGCTGGTTTCATTCTCCACGAAATAGTAGTTCTGTTTGTCGAACGCCTGATTTCTGGCCAGCGTTTTGAAGCTGGCGATATCCACGCCATGCATCTCCTCACCGTCAGGCAGCCAGACATGATCGCGATCGCTGAAGAACGGAAAATCCAGCGCCTGAAAACTGTCGGCATCGATATCCTGCTTCATACGCTCACAGCCGACGAATGACCCGACATTGGTAATCAGAAAAGCGTCGTAGCGCAGTTTGGCGCTTTCAGGTTTGAAACCGTCCGGCAGAGGCTGCTGGTTGCAGTAGTAACGATGGCCGGATACCGCCAGCGCCACCCGTTTTTCCCGCAACAACACCCGGAAGTCTTCCGGTTTGGCTTGCGTCAGCACCTGCGGATCCGCATTCGTCGATACCCGGTACACCACCTTACCCTGCTCAACCTGATAGGGAGCCTTCACTTCCGCCTGCGACGACAGCGCCGCCATACCCAGCAGCAGAGCGAGATATCCGTTCCGTTTCATACGCTTTCCTTTAATTTTACCCATCGAATCACTTTACCCATCGAATCACTGTGTATCCGTCTCCTTGCCTGTCGACCAGTGCATGGCCAGTTTCTGCCCGGCCTTGATTTCATCCGGCTGCATGGTGGCTTCCAGATCATTGCGAGCCGCGATAGCCTCCGCCATGCCTTCGGTCGCCGCCAGCGAGTACCAGGCGTAGGAATGAATACGGTTGCGCGATGCGCCCAGCCCATCCTGCCGCATCATCCCCATACGATACTGCGCCATACGGTTGCCGTCATGCGCCGCGAAGCGATACTGTTTCATCGCTTCCACATAGTCCGCCTTGCCGCCCTGCCCCAGCCGCAGCATCTCGCCGTACGCCAGTCGGGATTCAGTATCGCCGGTCGCCGCCGCGTTGGCGAACACCTCGCGAGCCCGTTCCAGCTCGCCGCGCTTAAGCAGCCAGTCGCCCAGTTCGCGCTGCGCCGGCACATAGCCGGCCGACGACGCCAGCACCAGATACTGTTCCCGTTTGGCCTTATCGGTCTGTATCTGGCTCAGCTTGTAATCCGCCTCGCCATTGCCCTTGCCGGACGCGCGCTCCAGCCAGTAATTGGCCTGCTTGTCGTTCTGCAACAACCCGTGATCGCCACGGCGATACGCCTGCGCCAGCCACAGTTGCGCCGTCGCCTCGCCACCGGCCGCCGCTTTCTGATACCAGTCCAGCGCGTCTTTACCGTCGGCGTGTCGGGCCATCCACAACTGCGCCTGGGTTTGCCCCTTGTCCGCCGCCCGGAAATACCAGCGCTCGGCCAGGTCGGTCCGCTTCGCCACGCCTTTCCCTTGTTCATAACGCTGGCCGAGCTGGTACTGCGCGTCCCGGTTGCCCAGATCCGCCGCTTTCTCTACCCATCCGGCGGCCTCTTCTTCCGCGCCGGGATGGGCGGCATACCACTGCGCCACTACCAGCTGCGCCGGCGCATACTGGTTGTCGGCCGCGCGTTCGAACGCGTCCAGACAGGCCGCCACCAGTTTGCCCTGATGCTGCGCCTGACAATCGGTTCCCAGCCGGTAGCCGGCCTCGCCGCTGCCCAGTCGGGAAGCTTTCTGCCACCACTGGCGCGCCAGCGGCGTATTTTTCGGTTCGCCCAGCCCGGCCTGATACCAGTCGCCCACCTGCAGCGCCGCCAGCGCCCGGCTTTCCCGCGGCCCGGACAGGTCTGACAGATCCGCCGCTTTCTGCATCCACTGCATGGCTTCGCCATAGTGTGAACGGGAAGCCAGTTGCTTCGCCAGCCGGTACTGCGCTTCTCCGTTGCCGCTCTGTGCCGACTTACGCAAATCCGCGTCGGACAGCGACGACACCGGCGCCTGGCAGGCGGCCAGCAGACACACGGACAGCGCCGTCAATAATCGTATTTTTCTCATCATGTTACCGTCGTTACCCCTGGAGACATCCGGCGACGCCGCCGGGCAGCGCCATCCCGCCCGGCGCGGCGGCCTTAACTGCCGCTATCGCCTTGCTGCAACCGGTACAGCCGGATATTGAAAGCACGCAGTTCATCTTCCATGCCGCGCAGTTCCGCCGGGGTCAGCGGCTGGCGGGCGGCCTTGCGCGCCTCCATCGTCCGTAAACGGATGCTAAATGGCACATCGGAAGCAAAATATTTCTGAATATCATAAAGTTGTGACTTCAGATACGAAATGGTCACCGTGCGGCGCTGTTTCTCCAGATCCAGCAATTGCTGCAGTGTCTCGCCCACCCCGGCGCGCGCCTGCTCGTAGCCGCTGACGCGCGGCGGCTTGTCCCCTTGTTGCCGGTCGAGGGCGATCTGCCACTGACGGTCCATCTCCTTGACCGCCAGCGAATCCGGATACAGTTGTTGCATAACGCCTTTCAGCCCTTCGCCATACTGGTACAGATAGAACGGCGAGGCGTTCTTGACCTGCTCCAGTTGCGCCTGATAACGGTTGATCAGCTCCCCTTCCATGCCTTGCAGCTTCTGCTCGCCCAGCACGATGCGCACCCGGCGGATATCGTTGTGATCCGGCGCGGACGGCAGCGCATAGGCCGGCTGCTGCAACAGCGCCAGCGCCTCGGCTTTTTGATCCTGCCAGTACTGCCAACCGCTCACCGCCGCGACCGGCAGTCCGCAGGTCAGCACGCCGCAGACAAACCAGAACCAGGCCGGTTTCTGCTTACGGTGCGCTTCAATCTTCAATACCGTCGGTTTCATCTGCCCTTTCTCCCGCCCGACCAGAATACTGCCCGACGGCAGCGCCGGCTGGGCCGCCGCTGCCGCGGACGCCATCCCGCCCGGTTCCATGTCGGACTGGAAGAACACCATCGGCGGAATCTGCATATCCTGCTGTTTTTTCAGCGTCTGATCGTCAGAGACAATCACAATCTCGGTTTCGTCAAACAGGTGGGTGTAACCCTCGATAAAGTGCAGCAGGTTTTCCACCCGGGGGATGCGGCTCAGGCCGGAATTGTGCAGCTTTTCGCTCATCAGTTGCAGAGCGCGTTCGCAGCGATAAACCAGCCGCTTGTGTTCGTGGCTGATGGCGTACTGGCGAATCACCTCGCTGATGCGGGCGATAAACCAGTCCAGAATTTCGATACGCGCCCGCTCCTGATGTACCGGCGGCCAGAAGTTTTCCCACTGGGTCACGATCAGGTTGGCGAGAAATTCACAGCCCTCGGTAAAACCGTTCAGCCCGGCCAGCCGCGAACGCGCCAGGGTGAAATAGATGGCGGTTTGCAGGTCGACGCCCTGTTTCTCAAAAATAGCGGTCGCCATATCGTGCACCCGCATCCAGTCCACTTCCGGGCGGGAGGCATGGCTCAGCTTGTTGATTTCCGCGCGTAACGCCTCGTACTCAGGCAGCATCCGTGGATCGCGGCCCACTTTCAGGGCCTGTTGTGCATCTTGCATATCACATCATCCGACTACGGGCGCATTCGCATCGCGCATGCGCCCTCAGAGTTAATAGAGAGAATCAGGCAGTTTGAACTGGCTGAACAGACCACCGGCAAACGGGTTATGGCTGGCGTCGGTATAGACGCGATAGGTCATGCCGCCTTGTTCCAGCGAGAAACGCACGTCGAAGGTGTTGTCGTTCACCTGCGTCAGCTGGCCGTTGGTCAACAGGCGGAACATCGCCCACGGACCGGTGAAGCTCAGGCTGCGCGGCGAGCGCTCGCGGTCATCCGGCACCAGCGTCAGCTTGCTTTCGGCGCCGTCGCGCATGCTGTTCGGCCACACCAGCGGCGTTTTGGTCCGGCGTCCGTGGCTGTACTCCAGCAACTGTCCGTCAAGATTCAGTACGCTGCGGCGTTTGTTGGCGGTCAGTTCCACCGGTTCCACCACGAAGTGCACTTCCAGACTGCCCTGCGCATTGAACAGCGTCTGACGGATACGGGTAGCGCGGTCCAGCTGTTTCCCCAGTTCGGTCTGCAACGGCGACGCGCCTTCCCCTTCCAGCATGCCGCTTTCCATGATCGACTTGAGGTTGGTCTGGTAGAAGCTGTCCAGCGTACCGCCCGCGGCGAAGAAACGTTCCATCTCGGACAACGGCACATCCTTGTCGGAAGACGGATTGAACGGATAGCGATCCGCCAGTTTCTCGTTGAACGGCGTCACCACCTTGTCCAGCCATTCCTGATTGAGCGACGACATCGCCAGCCCGGTCACCAGACTGGCGCTTTCTCCCGCCAGTTGGCCGACCCAACGGTCCAGCGGCGCCGGCAGGCTGCGGGCGTATTGCTGCAACGCGAACACCGGATCGGCGAACTTGTTGCCCTGACGCGCTTGTACCGCTTTCAGCGCCGCCTGCCCCGGATCGGTGGCGTTCACGATCTGATCCAGATAGTGGTAGAGATCGGTCAGCTTCTGATTGACCTCCTGCACCAGCGGCCCCTGATCGCCCCGCCCGCTCAGCGCGGCGTTGATGGTCATGAACGGGCGACCGATGCGGGTATTGATGCCTTGCGCGGTGTCGTTCTCGTCATCCGCCAGCTTGCGGATACGGGTGTTGTCGCTCAGCGTGGTCAACACGCGCTGGAACGGCTGGTCGTTGCCGGTAATATCGGTCAGGACGTTAAGCGCCTGTTCCGGGCTTTCCAGCGGCTGTACATCAATATTCGCCAGCACTTTCTGCCACTGGTTGATGTAGTCGGTGATGTAGCGGTCGTTCACCTGACGCAGGATCTCCTTACGGTCGGCCTCGCTCAGGTGAGCGCGTTCACGCTGGCCCAGTACCCAGGCATCCAGCGCGGTCAGGTCCAGCAGCGCCTTGTCCTGCTTGAGATAGAAATCGCTAAAACCGGGATAGGTCAGCAACCGCGGCACCGTGCCCGCCTTGTCGTTACGCAGGGTGAATACCGAATCAAACGTCGGCCCCACCTCGTCGCGAATCGCCAGATCCGGCGGCAGCACCTGCGTCGCCTTCATCACCAGACTCTGGTAGACGCGCTGATACATCGGCAGCTTGCTCAGCTCGCGCTGGGCGCTGGCGATCGGGTCCACAAACGGCGCAAACGTGGAGATCGCCACCGTATCCTTCTGCTCGCGCGACTGGTGCCAGTCGGTATGATCCAGCGCGTAATCCAGATGCTGCATCAACTGCTCCTGCACCTTGCCCTGGCCCGGAAACGCTTTCTGCCAGCGCAGCGCCATAAACTGTTCCACCAGCGTCTTGTTGCGCCCGGACGCGTCGTCCAGCATCCGCATCACCCGCAGAATAGTCAGTTTCTGCTCGCTGCCGGCCGGCGCCTGATTCAGGTCCTCCAGCAGCCCTTGCATCACCGCCGGCAGGAAACGCTGGTTGAGCATCTGCAGATAGGAGCCTTCCACGTAAGGGCCGATCTTATCGCCCTGATACAGGCCGAGGTCGGCCAGCATCGGCGTACGTTCGTGGTAGTTGCCGAACGACAGGGTCGCGTCGCGGATCAGGTTCAGACGCGGCAGTTGCTGGTAACCGTACCCCGCCTGCCCTTCCAGTTCGTTGGTGCCGATGAACGCCTGCGCCTTGGTCAGCACGTTACGCCCGGCCTCTTCGTTCACCCGGTAGAAATGGTGCCAGCTGCCGATCATCGCCAGCCCGAACAGCACCATGCAGGTAATGCCGATGCTCATGCGGCGGCGGCGATAAAGGCTGTGCAGCCGGTTTTCCCCCGCCAGACTGGCTTCCGGGAAAATCACCTCCGGAAACAGCTTCTGGACGAAGAACGTATTGGACTCGCCGCGCATGGCGGCGTTGATCGGCTCCGGCAACTGATAACGCCGGGAGGCGGACTGGGCGAAGGCGTCAAACGGCACGCCTTGCTGGTACACCGAACTGACATACACGCCGCGCACCAGAAACGCGCGGTCGTCGCCGGTCGCCAGCGTTTCGTTCAGCACTTCCGTCACGTAATCCTTCAGCCCGGCCAGCTGGCGCACGAAGGTGAACAGCGTATTGCGCACGCCGCGCTCCGACTGCGTGAGCAGCATTTCCGGCAGATTATTGTTGAGGTTAGTGATCCAGTCGTCCCAGAAGCGCTCCAGCTCTTCCAGCCAGCCTTTGCCGTGGCTGGCCTGCGGCGTAAACGTCACCCCCAGCACCGCCTGACGCGCTTCCCGGTTCAGCGAGCGGTACACCACGTCAAAGCCGCGCAGCATATCCAGGCGAGTCAGCGCCACATACAGCGGCAGACGGGTGTTGATGTTAACCGCGATTTCCTGCAAACGGGCGCGCATCACCTGCGCATAAGCCTTACGCTCCGACACGCTGGCCTGCGACAGCCAGGACAAATCGATCGTCAGCACCAGCCCGTTCAACGGTTGGCGACGACGGTTGAGGCTCAGCCACTGCAACAGATGCTGCCACAGGCGGGCATGACGCCCGGCCGACGGCTCCGCCCCGACTTCCGGCTGGGCCAGCAGCTGACCGCTCGGGTCCCAGATCACCGCCGACTCGCCGACCCAGCTGTTGACCTGCTGACCGCCCGCCACTTCGCGCAGTTCCGCATCCAGTTTCGGGTTGAGCTTGTTGGCCGGATTGGCGCGATGAATCAGGCTGCTTTTGCCGCTGCCGGACAGGCCGATCGCCAGATACCAGGGCATGGCGTACAGCGCCTTTTTGCCCAACTGGGCCTGAAATGCCTGCAACCAGCGGTCCAGAAAGGTTTGCTGGCTGTCGACGTACACCTGCAGCGGGTCCTGCTCGATAATCTGCTGTTCACGCCGTTCCGCGCGCAATTGCTGTACCCGGCGCCAGACGCGCCAGGCGCTGTAGGCAAAGCCCAGCCACAGCCAAATCAGCGTGAACACCACGCGGCCCCACACGCTTTGCAGCGGGCGCATGTCGCCGAGGGTCAGACGCGGCCCCAGCCACCAGGCCAGCACCAGCGCCACCACCCATACCACCACCCCCAGCAGCAGCCAGGAAGGTTTCAGTTTCGGCAACTGTTGCCGCAGAAAGGTAATGATTATTTTCAACATAAGTGACCATTCAACTCCGAATGTCTTATTTCCTGCGGGACGCGCCCAGCCGTTCCAGTCGGCTGACCATTCCCGGTTCCCACTGCATCAGGCCCAGTCGCTCGCTTTCCTGCCACAGGTGCTGATAATGTTGCGCCGCCAGCGCTTTCATGCCTTCTTCCGCCAGCAAATCCGCCAGCACCAGTTCAGCGCAAAAACGCTCGCGCGGTTCTTTCAACCGCCGAATACGTTCATCCAGCAGCGACAGCGCCGCCCCCAGCCCTTGCTCGGCGCAACAGGCCGCCGCCTCGGCCGCCAGGTCGTCCTGCCGCTGACCGCCGCCGCCGCGTGCCGGCTGGGCCGATTGCAACCACTGGGCGCATTTGGCGGACAGGAACGGCGAACCGTCGCTGAACGCCAGTTCACGCAGTTCCGGCAGCCGGGCGAGAAACGCCGACAGCTCATCGGCGATGGCGCCGGCGACCGCGCCATGCCCTAGCCGGGTTGCCACCGTCGCCGACAGCATGTGGCCGTCAAACCAGTACGGCGCCAGCGTCAGGCTCTGTTCAATCTTGCTCCACAACGCCAGATCCGCCTGTGCCAGCGCGCTCTGGTACTCATCCACCCGGTCGGGCGACACCGGCGCCAGTTGGGTCTTATTACCGCGCGCCGCCGTCGGCGGCGTGGCGATCCCGGCCCAGACCGCGTTGCGGCGCAGGCGATATCCCACCGGCGATTCCGGCTGACGCTCCACCAGCAGCGCCGCCACATTAAGCTGCGTCTGCTTCCAGTTGCGGTCATCCGAACTGTTGATTTCCACCGTAGCGACCGCGCTGGTCGCCCCGGCGGCGCTCCCATGACCGCCGCCAGCGGCGGCAACGTCCCCGGTTGTTCCGCCCGACCCGCCGGACGCCGGCTCAGCCGCCTGATTGGCTTTCTCCTGTGCCTGATGGCGTTGGCGGGCGCGCTGAAGCGCCGCCACCAGTTCGTCGGTCAGGTCGGCTTTGTCGGCGGCCAGCGCACTCCAGCGCGCCGCCAGTTGTTCCGCCAACTGATGCAACTGGCTGAGTTCCGCCCCGGAGGCGTTTTCCGCCATACGGGGCAGCACGCCCTCAAAACGGCGGATGATCTGCACCATCAGCTTCTGTTTCTGTACCGGGCTGGCGGGAAACGCCAGCGTCCAGTAAGCGTCCAGCCAGCTGTCGAGCAGCATGATCGCGGTGGCGAACGGGGTGGCTTTGGCCGGGTGCTGCAGGCAGCGCAGCAGTTGCACCAGCACGCGCATGTCTTTGGTACGGCTTTCCAGCAGCGTCAGGCACTGACCGGCGACAGCGTTGAGATCCACCTGGCTGTGCGCCAGCGACCCCAGCTTGACCAGCTCGGTTTCCACCTGTTCCCACAGCGGATCATCCGCCGCCACCGCCGCCCGCAGCGCCTCGTCGGGCAGGGTCGTCAACAGTCGCTTACACCAGGGGTGTGCATGCATGCTCATCGCTCCTACCAGCGGCACTGCTGGCGTAACGGCGCCAGCGCCTCGCCCAGCCCGGTGAGATCGATGCGCAGCGCATGACCCTGCTCGCCATTCAGCACCAGCTCCCGGTGGCCGACCCAGCGCTTGAGCGCGTCGATCGCCGGCAGGCCGCGGCCGAATTCCAGCAGCGTGCCGCGGTTGCGCACAAACCAGTTATCCGGCGCGCCGGCGCCGTCAAGCTGCGAGGTGACGTTGTCGCCCGGCCACGGCTGGCTGAGCGTCAGCCGCAGATGGGTAATGCTGCTGGCGCAGCTGATCACCAGCGTATTGCCGTCCGCCAGCGTCCGCGTCAGCGTCAGGTCGCCATTGACCGCCTCGCGGTTAAGACGAAATGCGTTCTCCCCCGCCGCGCCATTGTTCGTAGCAGGCGGCACAGCGCCCGCGCGTTCCGTCTCGCGTCCGAGCGCGTCATAACAGGCCAGACGCACCTGCGGCGACGTCTCATTGCGGCACTGTTCCCACAGTGATTGCCAGGCGGGATCGGGCGAGCCGACCGCCGCCATCAGCAGCGGCACCATCGTCAGCATCATCAATTCACCTCCAGTTTCTGGCACTTGTGATCCAGGGTTCGTTTGGGAATATTCAGGCTCTCCGCCACCAGCAGCCGGTTGCCCTGAAACTGGCGCAGACGCGCCGCAATCACCGCGGCTTCATACTGCTGGGTGGCGATGCGCAGATCCTGAATGTGGTGGAAAGCATCGCTATCGGCGGCGGTTTCGCCGCACACCCGCTCACGCAACTCCGGCGGCAGCGACTCCAGACGAATAGGCTGCCCTTGCGGCGTATGGGCGCAGGCCACCTCCAGCAGGTTCTTCAGCTCACGCACATTGCCGGGGAAGTCGTAGCCCACCAATTGTTTAAGAAACGCACGGTGCAACGGCCCCAGGTTTTTCTGCTGCTGGCGGGCGAACTGCCCGATGAAGTGTTCGCACAGCAGGCTGATGTCGTCCGGGCGATCGCGCAGCGGCGCCACCTGCACCAGACACTGGCACAGACGATGGTAGAGATCCTGACGGAACTGGCCTTCGGCCACCCGTTGTTCCAGCGGTTGATGCGTAGCGGCGATCAGCCGGAAATCGGAATGTTGCTCCTGCCCGGCGCCCAGCGGCCGGAAGCTGTGCGTTTCCAATACCCGCAACAGCTTGGCCTGCATCAGCGGCGGCATATCGCCCACTTCATCCAGAAACAGCGTGCCGCCGTTGGCTTGCGCCACCAGCCCGACCTTGTTGCTTTGCGCGCCGGAAAACGCGCCTTTCTCATAGCCGAACAGCTCGCTTTCAATCAGGTTTTCCGGAATAGCGGCGCAGTTGATGGCGATAAACGGCCGCTCGGCGCGATCGGAGCACTGGTGCAACAGCCGGGCCACCACCTCTTTGCCGGCGCCGGTTTCGCCGTGAATCAGCACCGATAACCGGTGGCTGGCCGCCTGACAAATCTGCTGATGCAGTTGTCGCACCGCGCCGGACTGACCAATCAGCCCGGCGGCCACCCGTTTTTCCCGCTCACGCCGCAGCGCGCCTTCGTCTTTAATCTGGCGCAGCGAATCGCGCAGCGCGGTCTGTTCGCGCCGGCTGCGGCCCAGATCGCGGATCAGCGCCAGTTGACGGCAAAACACCTGCGCCAGTTGCGCGCAATCGCCATGTTTCCCCAGCGCCTGCAGCCGTTCCGGCGTATCCAGCAGCGCCAGCACCGCCAGCGGTTTGCCGTTGTCCGCCTGCAACGGCATGGCGTACAGGCCGCAGGCGGCGCCCGCGTCGGTCAGCAACTGGCGAAAACCGCCATGCTCGATACGCGCGCCGCCGTACAGCGACGTCCAGCTGCGCGTTTGATTCTTGAGCAACACATAAGCCAGCGGATGACTGAAATCATCCACGCCAAGCGACAGCGACAGCGGCGCGTGATGCACCCAGCCGCTGCATATCAACTGGCGCCCGCTGACATCCACCATCCCCAGCAGCGCGCCCTGCGGCTGCCATGCGGCACGCAGCGTGCTCATCAGCCAGTCGCACAGGCCGGCTTCATCCCGGTGACGGGTCAGCGAGAGCGCCAGATCGAGGGCTGATTGCATGCTCAGCCCTCCACCTCGGACCGGAACTGGCCGTCTTCCACCCGGAAATGAATGCGGCTGACCGGCTGACCGGCCGACATGCGTTGCAGCAATTGCAACGACACCGGCGGCAACAGTGCGCCGTCGATCACCGACTCCAGCATGCGCGCGCCGTTCTCGCTGCGGTTCGCCAGACGCAGGATCTCTTCCGGCACCGACGCGTCGATAACCACCTCGGCGCCAAAGCGTTGCTGCAGCAACGTAACCAGACGGGACAGTTTGCCCTGCACGATCGCCACCAGCGTGTCGTGATCCAACGGCAGGTAGGGAATCACTTCCATGCGCGCCAGCAACGCCGGTTTGAAGAACGCCGCCAGTTCCGGATAGAGCGCATCCAGCAGTTCGCCCGGTCGATCCGCAACATTGACGTGCTCGGCAAAATTGACAATCGTCTGGAACCCCAGGTTGGAGGTCAGGAAGAACACCACATTGCGGCAGTCGATCACCCGCCCTTCGCCATCGGCCAGTTCGCCCTTGTCAAACGCCTGATAGAACAGGTTGAGCACGTCCGGATGGGCTTTTTCCACTTCATCCAGCAGCACCACCGAGTAGGGTTTCTGGCGAATGGCCTCGGTCAGCACCCCGCCTTCGCCAAAGCCGACATACCCCGGCGGCGAACCGATCAAGCGGGAAACCGTGTGCTTCTCCTGGTACTCGGACATGTTGATGGTGGTGAGATAATTACGGCCGCCGAACATCAGATCGGCAATCTGCACCACGGTTTCGGTCTTGCCCACGCCGCTCGGCCCCACCAGCAAAAACGCGCCCAGCGGTCGACCGGGACGGCGCAGGTCGGCGCGAGCGGTCAGCAGGTGCTTGTGCAACTGGGCGATCGCCAGTTGCTGCCCTTTGATGCTGTCGCCGAGGTAATCCGGCAGACGGGTGACCACGTCCAGCTCGCCCTGGGAAATCCGGTTCAACGGCACTCCGGTCCACTCGGCGATCACCGACGCAATCTGGGTTTTATCCACATGCGGGGACACCAGCACCGACGGCTGTTGCAGTTCGGCCAATGCTCGCTCGCTGTCGGCCAGTTCAGCCGCCGCCGCGGCGGCATCGAAATCTTCCGGCGCTTCATCAGCCAGCAGCGCGGTGCGCAGGGTGACGATCTGCTGCACCAGCGTTTTCTGCCGCTGCCAGTCGGCTTCCAGTTGCGCCAGCGTCGCCGCATCCGTTTCGCTGGCGTCACGCAGCGTCGCCAGCCGCTCCGCCGTATCGCCCAGGCCGATGCGGCCCTGACGCTCCAGTTGGGCGATTTCCAACGCCTGCTGATGTAAACGGGTCTGCAACTGGCTGACCGCGCGCGGCGGCGTGGTCAGGTTGATGGCGACGCGCGCGCAGGCGGTATCCAGCACGTCGATCGCTTTGTCCGGCAACTGACGCCCGGAGATATAACGCGCGGACAGATTAGCCGCCGCCTGCAGGGCTTCTTCGTCGATCAATACGCCGTGCGATTGTTCGTAAATGCTGCGCAACCCGCGCAAAATCACCGTGGCTTCGTCGACGTTCGGCTCACCCACTTTTACCAGTTGGAAGCGACGCGACAGCGCGGCGTCTTTCTCCACGTATTTCTTGTATTCGCTCCAGGTGGTGGCGGCGATGGTGCGCAGTTCGCCGCGCGCCAGCGCCGGTTTAAGCAGGTTGGACACGTCCAGACCGCCGGCCTGATTGCCGGCGCCAATCAACGTGTGGGCTTCGTCGATGAACAGGACAACCGGTTTCGGCGCCTCTTTCACTTCCTGCATCACGCCTTTGAAACGCTTCTCGAACTCGCCTTTCACCGACGCGCCGGCCTGCATCGCGCCCAAATCCAGCGTCAGCAGTTCCACATCGCGCAGCCGTTCCGGCACCAGACCGGCGACAATGCGCAGCGCCAGTCCTTCAATCAGCGCGCTTTTACCCACCCCGGCCTCGCCGACCACGATCGGGTTATTTTTACGACGGCGGGACAGAATATCGATCATCAGGTCGATTTCATGATCGCGGCACAATACCGGGTCCAGCTTGCCCTGACGGGCGGACTCGGTGACATTCTGGGTATAGCGGGACAGTTGGGTGGTAGCCGCAGCCGCCTGCTCCGGCGTCGCGCCAGCGGCGGAAACCACGTCGGTTTCCGCTGAATCTTTCACCCATTCGTCAAACTGCTGACGCAGCAGTTCGCGGTTAATCTGCGCCAGTTGGCGTGTCACCGCCGCCGACAGATAACGCGTCGGCGTCATCAGCAGCACCAGCAGCAGCACGCCGCTGCGCAGACGGGCGTGCTGGAGTTCCGCCGAGGCCAGCAGCCAGCTGTCCTGCAACCACTCCACCAGCAGCGGCGAAAACGAGGGATAGCCCGACTCAAACCCTTTGTCTGCGGCATTGGGCTGCAGCAATGCCGCCAGTTCGTCAACATCCATCCCGGCGCGTTTAAGGATCTGACGCACGTCGCACAACGGCGTCTCCAGCATTTTCAGCAGCAGGTGCTCAATGCGGATCTCCGCGCCCTGATGCTGAATGCACAGCGCCGCCGCCTCTTCCATTATGTGGCGGCACAGCGGGTTGAGTCGCTCAACCAGGATCGGCAGTTCGATTCGAATCACGAGAATACGCTCCTGTTATTGTAATAATTCTCCCAGTTGACGCAGCACGTCCTGGGTCTGGTTGGTTAGCTGGTAGTGATAGAGG
The DNA here is from genome assembly GCF_003049805.1 of Dickeya sp. Secpp 1600. Classification (NCBI taxonomy): domain Bacteria; kingdom Pseudomonadati; phylum Pseudomonadota; class Gammaproteobacteria; order Enterobacterales; family Pectobacteriaceae; genus Dickeya; species Dickeya sp. Secpp 1600. Next base: position 1,548,350 of record NZ_CP023484.1, on the reverse strand, counting down.
CCAAACGCCGCGGCCATCACCACGCACAGGCCGATGAACAGCGTGCGCAGCGAAATCTGTTTACGCAGTTGGTAACGGGAAGCCTGCTGCCCCAGATTGAGGTGGAATACCGTCGGCGGATTTTCCGGCTCCGGACGCAGGGTGTCGTGCAAGCGGCGCACCACCCGGTCCAGCTCTTCTCGCCCTTGCGTCATCACCCGGTAACGGCCTTCAAAGCCAAGGCACAAGCACAGATAGATAAACTCCAGAATGTCGCGGTAGCGCGTCGGGTCATCCAGCAGCTTCTCCAGCAACACGAACACCTTCTCGCCGCCCCAGGTTTCATTGTGGAAACGGGTCAGCAGCGAATGGGCGGACCATACGCTCTGCCCCCCCCACTCCCGCCCCATCACCGCTTCGTCGATGAAGGTGCACAGAATGTAGCGAAACGACAAGATCACGCCGTTTTCGTAACCGTGGGAATGCAGTTCCTGCTCAATGGCCTGAATTTCGGACTGCACGCGCTGGTATAGCTCCGCCACGCCGTCGTATTCAGACAGCTGGCGCACCCGCTCCACCATGCCCAGCAATGGGGTAACGGCGTCGATCATCGGGTTGATGCTCTGCCCGCGCAGGCGAAACCAGTAATCGGAATCCATATCCAGTTGCCGGGCGTTGTCATACAGCAGGTCGCCCAACTGATCGCTTTTGATGATGTCGGTACTCACGGGATCCTCCTGTTAACTACTGGCCGCGGATGGCCCACAGTTGCATGTCCAGTTCCGGGAACTCGCCGGCGATGTGGAACGCCAACGTGTTGCTGGTGACCAGCGATTTCCAGGCCGGGCTTTGTCTGTCCAGCTGGAAGTAGCTGTAGCCGGCGTGATACGGCAGCTGACGCGGCGCCACCGGCAACGGCAGCAGCGGCACGCCGGGCAGTTGCAGGCTGATGAGTTCGCGGATTTTGTCGCTGGAGGCGATCTTGGTTTGCTGCAACAGCTGTTTGCGCAAATGCTCCTGCGGCATACGGGCGCGCACCGCCAGCACAAATTCGGCGCTGGTCATCAGCTCGGCGTCGCCCACCAGCGCCACCCGCACGCCGTAAGGCTGCGCCTTCATCTGGATCGACACCGCGCGCGGCGACAGTACGGTGCTCAGCGCCTGACGCAGCGCCATCATCAGCGGCTCAAAGCTGGATTGTTGATGCTCGTGACGGTAGGCGGGAAACTCCGGCGGCAGACGCGACTCGTCGGTAAAGGTCATCAGTTCGCCGCACAGCTGCACCAGCGCTTCGTGCAGCCGTTCCGGGTGCAGCGTACCGAGGCGCGCCAGATGCGAGAGCTGCGGCTGAGCGCGGTTAAGCAGTTGCAGCATCATGAATTCCGCCACGTCCGCCACCCCTTGCTGACCCGGCGCGGCGATGCGCTGAGACAGACTGCGGGCGCGTTCCGCCACCAGACCGGCGGACTCGCCCAAAAAGCGTTTCAGGCTCGGAATGGCGGTGACGCTGATGCTGCACGGCATGAAATTGGGGTCCAGCACCAGACCGCCGTCCGGCCGCTTATCGAGAATATTGGCAATCGCCAGCGAGGCGTAGGCGCTGCGGTCATCGCGTTCCAGCATCAGCCGCAGGCTGACCTTGCCCACTTCCACCGACACCACGTCGCCGCCTTCGCTGTGCAAATCGCGCACATCATGGCGGTGCGACTGCAAACGGGTGGCGACGCCGGCGCCCGTTTGTCCCACCTCGCTGACGCCGTTCACCGCCAGCGGCAACGCCAGATAGACTTTCTGGTTAGCCAGCGCCACATCGGTTACCTCCAGCGGCTGCGGCAGCGCGTCATCCCCCGGAATGTTGAATACCGTGCCGTCCGGCATCACGCCGGTGGCGTTCACCAGCGCGATGCGCCCGAAGTTGAGGTATTCCTCGTTGATCGCCAGCGACTGCAGGCCATAAAAATAATCGCTGAGCGCGCTAAGACGGGCATGCAGCGCGTAGTCCGTGTGTCTTTGCTGTTGCTGGAAATGCTGCGGCTTGATGAACAGCCCTTCCCGCCAAATAATCCGATTTCGGCTCGACATAGTTATTCTTCTTCTTGATCTTTCTTGATTTCGACTTCTTCACGGCGCAGATGCACCAGAAGCTGATAAGTGCGGCCGGTGTTTTTCAGCTTGACAACCTTGCGCCACTCGGCGCTGTCCGGATCGGCGTACTTGGCGATCACCCCGATGTAATGCACTTTCTCATCCAGCTTGACCGGCGGCAGGTATTTGAACTGCCCCGGCAGCAGCGTGTAGTCCTGATGACTGACGTAATTCTTGGCCAGCGCTTTTTCGATATCGGTGGTCACCTGATCGTAATCGGTGGCCAGCAGACGGGAGTCTTCCGCCAGCATCACCAGTTGAAACTCGATTGGCGCCGCTTCGCCGCTTTCGCTGGGGTTAACGTCCGGTTCCGCCACCAGGCTGAAACCGACGGTGGACGGCTGGTTATCGTTGCTGCCTATCTGAATATCCGGATTGGCCGCCACCTTCGCCATCTTGCCGAGCGTGGAACAGCCGGGAAGCAGCAGGATCAAGGCGCATAACCATAAGGCTCGCAGCATTATTTCTGCTCCTGTTGCTGGCGAACCGCGCGGTCATAGGCCTGCGCATACACCTGATGGAACAGTTTCTGGAACCCTTGCTGACGCGGCGAGGTCAGCTCGCGGTAATAGTGCTGGTACATCTGCCACGCCCAGCCGTCGTCCAGCGCCTGACGTTCGCCGCTACGGCGATAATGTTCGAACCGGCCCAGCAACGCCGCCGGCGAAAACGCCTGCAGAATGCTCTCCAGCGCCACGGCGATCGCCTGCTGGTTGGCCCGGTGATGCGCCTGCATATTACTGAGCACTTCACTGATGGCCGCCGGCGCGGACAGATGCACCGGGCTTTTATCGTCGGCAAACAGCAGCGACAGGGTATCGGTGTAATCCAGCCCCAGCCGCAGCGGGTTATCCTCGATCGGCCGCAGGTGGGTATCCGCCAGAGCCGCCTGGTCGGCTTGCAGCGTCAGCAACCCCTCCACCATCGCCTTCAGGCTTCGGCCCATCTCTTCAAGCATCTCGCGCAGTTGCTGCTCATCACCGGTATTCAGCGATACGCCCAGCCCGCGCAGCAGCGGCGCCAGCGTCACTGCGTCCGCCTGCCCGCCCAGCCCCGCCCCGGCGTGCGGGTTATCAATGGTCGGTAATTCCACAAATTTCTGATCCATGGTGTCCTCAACGGCAGAAAAAGAAGAAAGCGAGGTCGGCAGTTCGTCGCCGCGCTCACCCTCCGTTGCCAGCGGCGAGCGGCTCTGTTCCTGCTGCAACGCCCACAACGGGTCATTAAATCGGCTCGCCGTCGTCTCTTCGACGGTCGGGCTGTGTCGCTCTTCGCCGAGCCACCCTTCCAGCACGTCGCCGGGGCGCTGGCCCAGCACCTGATCGATGTCCTGCTCGCGCGCCGGATCGTCGAGGTAAACCCCCAGCCGAAACGGGCCGATCACCAGCTCATCGCCATGCGCCAGACACACCCGGCGGTCACGGCCGATGGGCGACAACGCGCCGTTGATGAAGGTCTGGCCGCTCAGGTCGCACACACAAAATTGGCCGTCCTGCAGTTCGATGCGCGCATGCTCCGGCAATACCGCCCCAAGCCGGTCGCGCAGTTGCCACTGATCTTTTTCCGACGCGCCCAGCGTGCCGCCGCGGTGATCAAACCGGTGCTGCACCTGCGAATTGATATCCAGCTGTTCGCTGTTGAGCACCACCAGAGTGAGTGGGTTGTTTTCGTTCACAATTACTCCTGCACACAAATCGTCACATACGGGTCGGCCGGCGGCTGCCCGAGAAAGCTGCTCCATCCCAGACGGCTGCTCTGGTCATCGCCCAGCCGCAAGCCTCTGGCTTCTCCTTCGGCGAAACCGAGGCGCAGGTCCCAGGCCAGTTGATCGCGCAGGATGAAGGAAACAAAACGCACCAGCGGCTGAAAATGCTCGCCGTTGGGCAGGAAACTGAGAAAACGGCTGAAACTGAGGTTATCCACTTTGAGCAGGAATTTGCCGGCGCAGTCATTCACCTTGTCGCCAATGACAAAATCCCCGCCCAGCACGCTGTTGGCGCGCCCCAGCCGGTTTTGCTGGTCTTCGAAAATCGGCACTTTGCGATGCTGCCAGGCGATGACTTCCACGTCTTCAAGGTCAAAGCAGTGAATAACCAGACCGGCCACCACTTCCGGCGAACGGCTGGGGCTGGCCAGCAGGCCGGCGTAAGACAGCATCTTGGCCCGGTTGACCGGCAGGCTGTCGCGTACCGCGTCATTGCCGAGCCCCACCAGCGCGAACATCAGCCGGGAAAAACCGTCCTCGCCGTCATTCTGGAAACGGACGTGATAGCGGTATTTACGCCAGGCGCGATGCAGCAGCGTCAGCAGCCGATGATGGAAAAAATCGAGAAACACGCCCAGTTTCTGCTCGCCCTGGGCGTACTCCCACGCCAGCTCTTCGAGGTAATACCCCGGCATCGGCGACTGGCTGCCGTGCAGACCGAGAAACGCGACTTCCAGCTCCTGCCGGCCGTCGACATCCTCCCCCACCCGCAGTACGTCGCTGGGGTGAAAACCAATCGACGCGGTGGAACGAAAACGAATGCGCTCCAGCTCCGGCCGGAAGTCGAGCGCCTGCTCCAGATCGACGCCCTCCATCTGGTTAAGCAGTTCCACCAGTTGGAAAAAGTTGAAGTGGCGCGCATCCTGGCGAAACATCGCCTGACCGGGCATTACATCATCGAGTGCTGACCTATCTGCACCGGCCATCGGTAGCGCTCCTTGTTATCGATGTTGACCACTTCCAGCAGATGGAAGGCGTTGACGCTGGCGTACAACGAAAAGAAATGCGCCAGCACGGTACTGAACAGATAGAGTTCGCCTTCACTGGAGAACGCCGATTGCCGCACCGACAAGACCGACTTAAGCCCGCGTACCGGCATCCCCTGCACCAGCCGGTCCACCGGCGTGGTTTCAATCGTCTCGATCCCCGCCAGCCGCTTGCGTGACGCCTGCTCCGCCTGCTTGTCATGCAACGCGGGAAAGTCGTAGGTACGCAGAATCTGCACCAGCGCATCACGCCGCAGCAGCGACACATAGTTCAGCGACAGGTTGGAGATCAGCGTCCAGTGCAGGCTGCCGTCCAGCGCCGGGCGCAGCGGACGGGTCGGCCGAATCAGGTTGCGGAAAGTGGCGAAAGACGGCGAACTGCCGGTCGGCACGCAGATGGCCCCCACCGGCAACTGCGCCGCACGCGAACGGTTGGTGCAGGTCAGGGTGACCGAAATGGATTCATCAAGATCGATCACCTCTTTCTCGTCGCCGCGCACAAACGACAGCAGGTGATCAAAGCCGTCGCCGCTGACCGCTTCACGCACCCGAATGCGGTAATACAGCGCCAGCCGCCCTTTGGCCCGTTCGATTTGATGCTGGAAACTTTCGAAAGGCTGATAGAGCCGCGGAATGCCGCGCGAACGCCCGTTGTTGCCCTCCACCCAGCCTTCCACCTTGTCGATGGAGAAAATTTCGAAACTGTCGGCGTGACGGTAGCTGGCTTTGAGCGGGTAATCGGTCTGGCGACCATCCAGATTGATGGGTTCGCTGTCATGGCGGAACAGATTGATGGCCGGCACGCAGTTGAGCATGAACGAGTCCGGACGGATTTTCAGTTCCGCCGGCAACGGCCGGTCAAAGCAGAAGTGCAGTTTAAAATCCGTCACCATCAGCGGCTGATTAGGCCAGCTGGCGCCGGACAACTGGAAGAACAGAAAACTTTCCGGAAAACAGAAATACTCCTGCAGGATGCGGTAGCCGGAGTAGACGTTGCCGGGATACGGCAACATCGCGTCTTCACGCTCGAAGCCGACGGTTTTCAGCACATTCGCTTCCTGGCGAAAGCGTTTACCGTCAATTTCCAGCTCAATGTGCGACAGCTGGCTGGCGATCCAGAAATAGAGTTCGTAAGCGGTATAGCGGTCACCGCCCAGGAAGAAACGCAGTTTATCGAGCTGCAAGTCCCCCAGCGACAACGGCCCGTGCAGGCCGATATCCAGCGTGATGGCGGACATGTCGTTGCCGCTTTGCGCGTTGATCTGGCGGATATCCGCCGGGTAAATCCAGGCATCGTGGCAGGTCTGAAAATGGCAGACCACATCGTCGATCGGCAGGCTGTCCAGCTCGCAGCCGCGCGACACGAACGCCGGTTGCGCGATGGCGCCGGGCAGTACCGAAAACTGCATGATGGTCATGCTGGGCACCGGGCGCAAATAGTTCGGCCACAGCATGCCCAGCAGGCCGTGAGTCAGTTCCGGAAACTCATCCTCGATCTTCGCCCGCAGGCTGCCGGTCAGAAAGGCAAAGCCTTCCAGCAACCGCTCGACATCCGGATCCGTCGTCTGTTCTGACAAAAATCGGGTAAGTTCAGGGTGTGCCCTGGCGAATTCGCGTCCCTGCAGACGCAAATAGGCGAGTTCATCCCTGAAGAAATGTTCCAGCGACATAATCACATCATTCTGTAATGGCGGTGGCTGTCCATATGAATATTGAAGGAGGTGACCTGCTCCAGATCTTCCAGCCGCACATGCGCGGTGACCTGAAACGACATCTCCAGCGGATTGGACAGATAGTCCGACGCACTGACGTCCACATGGACAATTCGCGGTTCAAAGCGACAGATACACTGTCGGATCGCTTCACGGATCTTGCCCCGGATATCCGCGCCGCCCTGCGTGGCGTCATTGAAATCAATCACGCCAAGCTCGGGTGCGCTGCGACAACTGCCGGGACGCGTATTCAGTACCTGATCGAGCTGGCGTTTCACCGACTCGATCAAGTCTTCCAACTCCGTTTCGGGAGAGGAACGGCGCTCCTCTCCCCGGATACGATCAAACAGGCTGGCCGCAGATCCCCGCTCCCAGGCAGAGAGCGACGGCATCAGTCGTTATTCCTTATCCAGACGCCCAACCAGGGACAGTTCGAAATTCGCCCCCATGTACTTGAAGTGCGGGCGCACCGCCATGGTCACCTGGTACCAACCCGGTTCGCCTTCCACGTCCAGCACCTTGATCTGGGCGGCGCGCAGCGGGCGACGGCTGCGTACATCTGCCGGCGGGTTTTCCTGATCGGCGACGTACTGCTTGATCCAGTTGTTCAGCTCGCGCTCCAGATCCTGACGCTCTTTCCAGGAACCGATCTGCTCGCGCTGCAATACTTTGATGTAGTGCGCCAGACGGTTGATGATGAACATGTACGGCAGCTGCGTACCCAGTTTGTAGTTGGTTTCCGCCTCTTTACCCTCTTTGGTGTTGGCGAATACCTTGGGTTTCTGCACCGAGTTGGCGGAGAAGAACGCGGCGTTGTCGCTGTCTTTGCGCATGGTCAGGGTGATGAAGCCCTCTTCGGCCATTTCGTATTCACGGCGGTCGGTGATCAACACCTCGGTCGGAATCTTGGCCTGCAACTGGCCCATCGCTTCATAGACGTGCACCGGCAGATCGGTGATGGCGCCGCCGCTTTGCGGGCCGATGATGTTCGGGCACCAGCGGTACTTGGCGAAGCTATCGGTGATGGCGGTACCCATCAGGTAAGCGGTGTTGCCCCACAGATAGTGTTCGTGGTTGGCGCTGATGTCTTCCTTGTAATTAAACCCTTTGATCGGGTTTTCTACCGGGTCATAAGGCAGACGGGCCAGGAAACGCGGCGCCGTCAGGCCCAGATAGCGGGCATCTTCCGACTCGCGCATCGAACGCCATTTGGTGTAGGCCGGCCCCTCAAACACCGATTTCAGGTCTTTGATGGACGGCAGATCGGTGAAGCTGTCCACGCCGAAGAAGGTCGGCGCGACGGAGGAGATGAACGGCGCGTGCGCCATTGCGCCCACCGCGCTGACATACTGCATCAGCTTGATGTCCGGCGAACTCTGGGTCAGCGCGTAATCGCCGATAACCCCGCCGATCGGCTGACCGCCGAACTGGCCGTAGCCGCTGGAATAAACGTGTTTGTAGAAACCGGACTGGGTAATTTCCGGTGCGAACTCAAAATCTTCCAGCAGCTCGTTTTTGGTCGCGTGCAGCAGCAGGATTTTGATGTTTTCGCGGAAATCGGTGCGATCGATCAGCAGTTTCAGCGAACGCCAGGAGGATTCCAGCTCCTGCAGTTCCTGCGCATGCAGAATCACGTCGATCTGCTTGCTGAGTTTCTTATCCAGCTCAACGATCATACTGTCGACCAGCGCCTTGTTCACCGGCTCGGCCGCGTTACCGCTGTCCAGAATGTTGGCCACCAGCGCGGCGATCCCCTGCTTGGCGACGTTATAACCTTCATCCACCGGGGTGATGCGCGCCTGCGCCATGATTTCTTCAAGCAGCGACGATGAACCACCGGCCGCGCCTGTCTGGGCCTGTTCTTCAACCATTGACATGTTTGTTTCCCTTCTCGTCAGTAACAATCAATTATTCGGCGGGTTTCACCAGATCCAGCTCTTTGAGCAGCTGCTCTCTGGCTTCTTCGCTGGACAACAGATCCTGCAGGCGATTACGGAAAGCGGGAATATTACCCAGCGGCCCTTTCAGAGCGACCAAGGCTTCGCGCAGTTCCAGCAGTTTGCGCAGTTCCGGCACTTGCTGGGCGATGCGATCGGGGGAGAAATCATTCAGCGAAGCAATGCTGAGTTTGACGGGAAGGTCATCCTGGCTGTCTTCTTCCAGACGGTTAGGCACGCTGAAATTCAGCTCCAGGTTTGCCTCTTTCATCACCGAAGTGAAGTTATTCTTGTCGATAGATACCGTTTGACGTTCTTCAATCGGCGTCTCTTCTGTGCGTCCTTTCATATTTCCCACCACCATCAGCGTAAGCGGCAGTTCAATTTCCGCCTGCTGACCACCAGTGGCCGGGACATATTTGATATTAATACGTTCCTTTGGTGCGACAGATGCACCGTCAGTTCCTTTTGCCATATGTCAATACCAACGTGAGGGCACCCTGGCCCGAAAAAACAAGGTCGAATCCTACTGAACGACCCGCCAGAATCCATGACAGACCAGGCTGTTCAGCGAACAAATAGGCTATTTGTTTTTCGACCGACGATATGCACGAAATAGAACCCGCCGCCTCGGCGCATTCACTCAACGCATTCTTAAACCGTATGGAATCAGTAAGCCAATAAAAAACGACAGAACTGTATTCAAAATGTGTAGATATATTTCTGCTTCGTTCGCCAATCATACACATAACGCTGACACATGGTCAACGCTAATATACTTTTGATATCCCAAAGCTCCAAAAATAAAAAAATACAATAAAAAACAACAATATAAATATAATGAACAGCTCAAAAATACACATTATTACCGGTGAAATAGTTACATAAACCTGCATTGCAATTTTCCAAAAAACGGCTATTTTTGGCCTCTCTAATTTCGTTAGATTTAAAAACAATTATCCCGCTAATTATTTTCAGGAATAAACTGATTTTTTATAGGGAATATTCACATGACGAAAAAATGATTATTTTCATGCCGAGGCATAATGCAAACGAAACATTTCATCACCATTTCCGTCATGAAAAGCAAATAAAACGCCGAATCATCGTTCAATTAAAAACCACATTGCGTGGCGAAACCTCTCTGAATCACCAGAAAAAAACGGTTTCCGCCGGCCTGACAACGGCATTTATAGGAAACCGATTCCCGTTTTATTATTCCCAATTGCAATTTGAATCAAGAAAAAATAAAAAGCATAATTTATGGAAAAATAGTTTCCATTAACGTCAATTATTCCGGTCTTCCTACGCAGACCGGAGACATTTACCCCATCGGCAACCGTTTTTCCACCAACGCCACCCACATGGCGACACCGTGTGGAATCAACGCGTCATTGAAGTCATAGCAGGCATTATGCAGCGGACGGGATGGCGTATCGCCATCGGCACCTAACCAGAAATAGGCGCCGGAACAGTGCTCCAGCATGCAGGCGAAATCTTCGGACGCCATGGAAGGTGCGATTTCCCAATGCACCTGGTTTGCGCCAAACGTCGTTTCCGCGACCTCACGCACCATTTGCGCCGCTCGGGCGTCATTTTGGGTAACCGGGTAGCCGGGGTAGTAAGCGATGGAGCCCGTGACGCCGAATACCTCGGGGATTTGCGCCACAAACTGCGCAATCAATGCCTTCACCTGCTCGCGTACAGAGGTTTGCAGACAACGCAGCGTACCGCGCAGCACCACTTTTTCCGGAATGACGTTGATGGCCTCGCCGCCGTTAATCTGCGTGATACTGATCACCGCAGACGACTGAGGCGACAGGCGTCGTGAAGGGATAGTCTGTAACGATAGCACCAGTTGAGAGGCGGCCATAATCGGGTCAGCGCCGTTTTCCGGCATGGCGGCATGGCAGCTTTTGCCGATCAGCACGATTTCAAACGAATCCAGGGAGGCCATCATCGCTCCGCTGCTCAGACCGACCTGTCCCACAGGCAGCCCCGGCCAGTTATGCAACGCATAGATGTCATCCATTGGAAAACGGGTAAACAACCCCTCTTCCACCATGCGGCGCGCACCGCCCAGATTCTCTTCCGCCGGCTGAAATACTACCCGCACCGTACCGCTAAAACGCCGGGTTTCGCTGAGATGGCAGGCGGCGGCCAGCAACATGGCGGTATGCCCGTCATGGCCACAGGCATGCATAACGCCGGAATGCCGGGATTTATAAGCAAGATCGTTCAGTTCGGTAACCGGCAGCGCATCCATGTCGGCCCGCAACCCAATAACAGGACCGGGCCCGTTCTCCAGCGTTCCTACTACGCCAGTATCCGCCAGGCCGGTATGAACCTGAAAACCAAAGGCGGCGAGCAACGTCGCCACCATCCCGGACGTCTGACGCTCGTGATAGCCCAGTTCCGGATTGGCATGCAGTTTGCGCCGCCATTCAACGGCCTGCGCAATCAGCGCCGGAGAAATCCCCATACGCATCCTCCCGTTGATTCATATCAGAGCCCACCGCCTGATATGCCGTTCCCTCTGTTCAGGAATCGCCCACAGAGAATCACCTACTCTACTCCACCAGCCCCCATGAACAAAGGCATGTCCGACAAGAACGCACGCGGGATAACCCCCATGCGCGCCATGTCATCCTTCCATCACCGTTATCGGCATTATCGCCGACATCTTGCATCGGTTCTGGATAGCGACCTGTCCGGCGCACTGATTGAAACCGGGGAAATAACAAAAGAGCAGGAAAAATCGCCTCTCATCAACGCGGCTCAACGCCACCAACTGACAAGGGAAGAGATCACTCGGCAAAACGGCAGACTCCACCCGCCTTTTGCTAATCGAGCTTAAAAGCTGCTGACTGAGGCGAGCTTGATTACCGGGAGCCGGTTACCGTGACAGGTGAATAGGTAAGGATGGTAGGTAAGAATAGTGATTAAGACGCTAATCAATCTCTGACGGGTAATTCAATAAATTGCGGATAAGTAATCCTGAAGGCAACGCATTGGCACAGGCCGGTTTTACCGCCGGGGCGTTGTTTCATATCAGCCTGTACCACAACGGGCTGATGCTGACCCGGCTGGACGATGACATCGATATCGCCGAGATGGGTGGCAGCGACACCGAAGGCGCAGACTGGGTGAGCGACAACGGCGAACTGACGCTGGCAGGCAACTGGCTCACCCAAAGCGGGTTACTCACCCCGCCGTTTAGCATTGAAGCAGGGAAGGAGCTACTTTTTGATACTGTCCGGCGACACCGTACTTTCAGTCAGTTTCATCCGTCAGCAGGTCACTTTCATAGTCCTGACCACCGTGCCAGATGCCCAGTACCGTTACCCGCTTTTTGTCTTCCTCCACCATAAAGGCAATGACCGTTCTTTTACGATAGTTCGTTACACGAAGCCCTGCCAGAAGGTCATTACGGGCGTTTCCCCTCGCCGGGAACAGGGATAGTGATTCACAGTAATCAACCACACTTTCCGTGTAACTCAGCGCCGTGTTGGGTGTCGCCGCCTCCGCGATATAACGATACAATGCAGCCAGTTGTTCTTCCGCTTCAGGGGCGAACACCACCTGATACTCCATTATTACTCTCCGGTTGCCTTCTTATGCTCGGCTTTCAGTCTGTTTCTGACGTCGTTACTGCTGAGGCTGTCCGTTTCACCCCGTTGCAACGCATTCCAGGCCGGAACAACCTGCTCCTGCAACCATTTTTCCACCGCATTATCGCGTGCCAGCAGTGCCCGAAGTCCCTCCCGGATAACCTCGCTTTCCGACGCATATTCGCCACTGGCGACGCGCGCTTTGACCAGCGCCGCCATCTCATTCGGCAACGTGATACTCATCTGCTGTGTCGTTCTCATTGGTAACCCCTTTCTCCCGCCAAGTAGGATTTAATCATACTCGTTCTTTTGCCCCTTGTCAGGAGCTGCTCGTGTCGTTTTCTTCCGGCGAACCTTTCGTTTCCGCTCTGCCGGGTGCGTCTTCTCATCATGCACCTGTTTCAGATGCCCGATAGCCACTTTGGTGTATATCTGCGTCGTCTCCAGTTTTTCATGGCCTAAGATAGCCTGGATATACCGCGTATCCGCTCCGTTCTCCAGCATCTGCGTCGCCATCGAGTGCCGACGCCACGGCCTTTTTCAGGTGTGCCTCATCACGTATTGCACGGCCTGCCAGTATCGTCAGCGTTGACCGTGCCAGCCGTTTGACCATACCGTCACGAACAGATAACCGCTGTCGTGCTTCGTCGTCAGCCTTAGCCTCACCGCGTCCAGATAGCGCTGCACCTACACCAGCGCCCGCAGACCATTGTCTTTACCCTGTCGAACCACCAGAACCCCGCGCCCACGTCCACATCGGCCAGCATCTAACCTTTCGGTCGCTGGTTAAGCGAAGCCGGTTTCAGTAACTGCGCAAGCAATACTGTAAGTATCCCACTAAACCGAACCATTCACTTTTAGAGATCTTCCGACATACTGATTATGTCCCGTTGAGGAGATCGCTATGCGCAAAGCCCGATTTACCGAGCACCAGATCATCGCCGTTTTGAAGTCCGTTGAAGCCGGACGTACCGTCAAAGACGTCTGCCGCGAAGCGGGAATATCCGAGGCTTCGTACTACATCTATGGACTACCTCCGTTTTGCAAGCACTGATTCTGGTTTTGGGTTGTTGCTTACATCTATCCGGCATCAGGAAAACCTGTGCCCAAATGGGTAATCCGCACACGATCGCCTCAACAACTGGACGGCCTCTGAGGCCAGTATAAAAATCAGGTTCCGATTGTGCAGGTGCAACCTGTCACCATTTCTCAGTACACTGCAACTTTTCTGGCTGGGAATTAACTTCCGGCTGCCTGATATTCTGTATCATTTCTCAGCATCGACCAGATTATTCTCGCGTTCTTGTTAGCTACCGCCACGGTCGTTTTATTAAACCCTCGCCGTTCCCTCAACTGATTAACCCACTGATGCAGACAGCTATCATTCTTATTCGTGGCAACCCTGACGACAGCGCGGGCACCATGAATAAAAAGAGTCCGCAGATGCTTGTCGCCTTTTTTCGTCATATTCATGAGAACTTGCCTGTCACCACTTGAGTGTTGCCGGGGAACCAGACCAAGCCACGCGGCGAAGTGACGACCATTTTTAAATTCAGTTCCTTTGCCAATAGCGGCAACAACAGCCGTTGCCGTTTTAGGACCAATACCTTTAACTTTGGCAATGCGCTGGCAGGCTTCAGATTGCCTGAACACAGCCTCTATTTCTTTATCAAAAAAGTTTATGCGACGACCAAGATCGTTAAAGAGATCATAGAGTTCTGCAATCGTCCTGCGCATTCTGGTACTGAGACCATTTTCTGCATCTTCAAGGATCAGCGGAACTGCATGACGAACTCTTGAGACCGCTGCACCGATTGTTATTCCCCGGTCGAGCAGCAGTCCTCTGATTTGACAGACGGTTGCAGTACGATGATTGACAATACGTTGTCTTGCACGGTGCAGAGCCTGAATATCCTGCTGTTCGGGACTTTTAGGCGGAACAAACTGCATCGTGGGTTGCATAAGGGCCACAGCTATCGCCTGTGCATCATTACCGTCATTTTTTTGCCCACGAACAAAAGGTTTTACATACTGTGGGCTGATGACTTTTACTTTATGTCCCAGTTTTTCAAACTCGCGTTGCCAGTAAAATGCCCCTGTTGACGCTTCGATACCAATCAGACAGGCAGGAATATTTGCCACCGTCTGGAGTAATTCTTTTCGGCCGGTACGTTTTGTATAAACCGGTTTGCCAGCCTGGTTTAATCCGCAAAGCTGGAAAACATTTTTAGCCAGATCAATACCCAGAAATACGATATTCATGGTGACTCTCCTGTTGAGCATATTTCGTACAGTTAACCGCAGGGGGAGGAGGTAGTCCATCCCATTAACTGGAAAGCGAAGTTTGGCGGAATGGAAGCCTCTGATATCAAAAAGATGAAAGATCTGGAGGACGAAAACCGGCGACTGAAACAGATGTTTGCCGATCTCAGTCTGGAGTGCCGGGCACTCAAAGATGTTATTGAAAAAAAGCTTTAAAACCAGCGATAAAGCGTGAGCTCGTCAGTTATCTGACCGCGCAGTTTACGATGAGCATCAGCCAGGCATGCAGGACGTTATCGTTGAGCAGGACGGTCTATTTTTATCAGCCTGACACCCGGCGTGATGAGCCGGTCATTCAGGCACTGACCGACATGGCGGAACGCTATCCGCGATACGGCTTCAAGAAGTTGTTCCAGAAGCTACGCAGGCAGGGGCATGCATGGAATCACAAACGCGTTCATCGTATTTATTGCTTACTGAAACTGAATTTTCGTCGTAAAGGAAAGCAACGTTTGCCCGTGCGTGATCCAGCACCATTGGCGACGCCGGAACACCTGAATCAGAGCTGGTCAGTGGATTTTATGCATGATGCGCTGGTATGCGGCAGACGTTTTCGTACGTTTAACGTGGTGGATGATTTTAATCGTGAAGTGCTGGCGATAGAAATTGACCTGAATATACCGGCACAACGCGTTGTTCGGGTGTTGGACAGGATAGTGGCAAACCGAGGGTATCCGCTAAAGATGCGGATGGATAACGGCCCGGAGCTGGTTTCGCTGACGTTGGCACAATGGGCGGAAGAGCATGGTGTAGCACTGGAATTTATTAAACCGGGCAAGCCGACACAGAATGCCTTTATCGAACGTTTTAACCGGACGTACCGGACAGAAATACTGGATTTTTACCTGTTCAGAACACTGAATGAAGCGCGTGAAATTACAGAACGCTGGCTGCATGAATATAACAGCGAGCGTCCCCATGAATCGCTGAATAACCTGACGCCGGAAGAATATCGGCTGATGGCCGAGAAACCGGAAATCTCAAAAAGTGTGTGGAACTAAAAGCGGTCTACTTACAGAATCATACTCCGGGCTGAACCGGGCGAGATGCTGGCGTAATAATACAGACAGCTAAATATAAAAAAGCCGGAAGGATCGTTAGATCGCTTCCAGCTTTTTTTATAGAAACGCCACTTCTGCACTTCCTATTTTTTTAACTGACAGACCTGAGAACTTAATACCTATACCGTGTTCAGCATCCCCTACCCATCTAAATAAAAAACCGAACTCATTTTCCATATCAGGAAAAATATAAATTTTCATCAATTTAAAAGAAACATCTTTTCTATTATAAACGGATGCAATATATGAAGATATTTCCCTTTCTGATATTTTAAAAAAATCCTCCTGATTGTTAATTATAAAATTAACGTCATCCACCATCTTTTCATCACTGGAATCTGATTCCAGATAAATAACCTGAACGCCTACCCCATTAAAGACATTTAAATCAACATTTACTGCAACACCTTCATCATCTTCATAAAATTCAAAATCATCACTGTTCATTTAAACCTCTCCATTTCTATTTACAAGCTTTAGGTGGTTTAGGCGCATTCATTTCTTTAGCAATACATTTAGCTTCAGGTGACTCATACTCCACACCGTGATGGCAGGATCATGCTCTGGGCTGAACCAGGAGCAATGCTGGCGTAATAACACTAACGGCTCAATATAAAAAAGCCGGAAGGATCGTGAGATCGCTTCCGGCTTTTTATTTTTAATTATATATACCTTTATCTTCAGCCTTTTCAATGAACAGATCCTGTAAATCCCCTTGGATCTCTTCATCACCATAAATCAATTTAAAATCATCATCTATTCCAGGAGGAAAATGAGAGCCATCAATAGTCCCTAGTATTATTGACGCTGTATCTGTAATAGTTATTTTAAAAAAATCAAAAATAGCCTCCTTATCCTCATCACTAAGTGACGACAAGGCTCTTCTAGCTTTTGCATAAACATCAACACCTTCATCAGGTGCCTTTGTTAAGCTATTCTTATAACGAAGAAAATTATCTTCGAGCGCTTCATTGAAAATTGAATCAACAAATTTTTCACTACCAGACATAAAATCATCTCCCAAAGTTTTTATATCTCACTTCCGGATACATTGATTTATTCAAATCAATCAACTCACGTAATTTAGCATTTGGAACATCAGGATAAACTCTTCTAAGCTCTTTAATATCTCTAGCGATAACATCCCTAGCGGAGCTGAATGGTTGCCCTGTCGTCGGATTTATTTTACTTCTTGATACTATTCCAACACCCTCTTTAGAAAGAGTATGACCTTCTTTAGGAACTAACATTGAGGGGGCTGTTTTAGGATCGTAATCTTTTACTAAATCTTTCATTATTGCCTTTTGACCAACATGGTGGGCATCTAATTCAAGATTTTTTCCTTTCACTGAGTTTCGCAGATCCTCATAACTTCCTACGTCCCATTTTTCAGGACACTTAGTTAGACCTAGAGGGTCAACCCAACAGAAGGGGTTAGGAACATACCCCTGCGGCCTTATCCCCCCCAACAACCCTATCGGGTCCGCCGAGATATACTGCCCCAGTTCCGGGTCGTAGTAGCGGTGCCGGTTGTAATACAGCCCCGTCTCCGCGTCGTAGACCTGACCCTGATAGCGCAGCTCGCAGTACACTTCCTCGTTGGCCGCGTCGCCCAGATAACGCCGCAGCGGTATGGGTCGCTTATCTTCCCGGTACGCCCCCCACAGCCCCTGCTCGCCGCGCCAGTGCACGTCGCCCGTTTCGCTGCACAGCTCACGCGCCGTCCCCGTCAGGTCCGTCACGATATAGTGCAGCCGGGTTTCCCCCGCCTGCTCCTCCACCTGCGCCAGCGGCCGGAAACTCCCCGGCTCGTACACCCACTGCACCGCACGCGCCACGCTGCCGTCCACCCGGTACTGCGTCTGCCCCGACAGCTGGTCGCCGTCCCACCGGTACGCCACCCGCGCTACCGCCTGCGCCGACGGCACCTGGCCCTCGCGCACCTTGCTTACCCGTCGTCCGAACGCGTCGTAACGATACCGCCATCGCGCCCCGTCCGGCAAACTCACCCGCACCAGACGGTCCTGCGCGTCCCACTCAAACCGCGTTTCCTGCGCCCGGAAACCGGGACGGCTTTCCCGTCTGACCGCCAGACGACCGCACGCATCGTACTGATACTGGGCAGGCCACTGGCTGAAGGAAGCCGGGTTCCGCACCGGGCAACCGCTGAAGCTGCGCGTGATGCCCGGCTGCATTGTCATCACCACGCAAGATATCCGTGCGCTGTGGCAGGACCTGCACGCGCTCAGTATTGCCGCGTTCGATGAACAGGCGGTGGCACAGTGGCTGAGGGGGTTTCCCGGCGAGCTGGATTTTGGAGGCGCACAATGAGCATCGATATGGATATTGATATCACGTGGCAGCAGGGCGACCCGCCGGAACTGACCCTGAGCGGTACCGCACTGGCACAGGCCGGTTTTACCGCTGGGGCGTGGTTTCACATATCAGCCTGTACCGCAATAAGCTGATGCTGACACGGCTGGACGACGACACCGATATCGCCGCGCTGGTGGCCGAACTGGATGGCAGCGGGACAGAAGACGCGGACTGGGTAAGTGACAACGGCGAACTGACGCTGGCAGGCGACTGGCTCACCCAGAGCGGCTTACTCACCCCGCCGTTCAGCATTGAAGCCCTGCCCGGTAGGATTATCCTTCGAGCTGAGCCGGGTGTGATGCTGGCGTAATCACGCTGGCAGCTAAATAAAAAAAGCCGGAAGGATATTGAGATCGCTTCCGGCTATAAAACACTACTGATATAGTACTTAATAAAAATCACATAATGATATTAAAATCATCATTTCCAATAAGAGAGTTCAAAAATGACTTACAAACCGTATCATCCTCACCAAAGGATATAATACCAAACCCTATATCACCATGAGGATATATTGCCAACTTCAATTCCAAGTTAATCATAAAAAAAACCTGACCTAGCACCCCCCCATGCCCCATGATCAATCTACAAATATCCATAAAATCATTATTATCAAAATGCAGACTTAATGAAGTCGCAGGCAAAGGAATCTCACCATACAAATAACTTTCAAAATCATCACTCAGAGGCTTCAAATAGTTATTAACCTTAGCATAGTCATATATACCCCCATATTCTTTCAATATATCACCATCAGTCTCCCTTTCATCATCAAAAGACAATGCTGACAGAGCAAAAAAACCACCCCAATGAGGAGAAAAAAAATCACGCACTATTTCTATAGAGTCATCAATCAATGAAATTGCAAATGGAGATTTTTTTTCAAAACAACCGACCCATTTTTTTGATGAACTAAAAGAACTAAAATCAATATCAACCAAGTTAAAATTAAAACTATTACTTGTCAATTTTAATGATTTTTCCATCACTCATCCCTACCGTAATCTTTTTACTCGGAGTAGGTGCATTTTTCCCTATCCCGACCTTCCACTCCCCAAGCTTATCACTGTGAGTGGTATTACTCTTACTCCATATCTCTCCTGTGTTTTGATTTTTATAATCACCACCTCTTATTTTTGTAAAATCTTCAGGATGTGACGATGGAGTACGAACAATATCCCCAACTTCAGCCGAGTTAACCTTTTTCTTCGGATTGTCTAAATGACTTGTCCCTGGACACCCAACCAACCCCAGCGGATCGACCCACTCCAATGGATTGTGAACATAACCTTGAGGTCGGATACCACCAAGTAAACCTATCGGGTCCGCCGAGATATACTGCCCCAGCTCCGGGTCGTAGTAGCGGTGACGGTTGTAATACAGCCCCGTCTCCGCGTCGTAGACCTGACCCTGATAGCGCAGCTCGCAGTACACTTCCTCGTTGGCCGCGTCGCCCAGATAACGCCGCAGCGGTATGGGTCGCTTGTCTTCCCGGTACGCCCCCCACAGCCCCTGCTCGCCGCGCCAGTGCACGTCGCCCGTTTCGCTGCACAGCTCACGCGCCGTCCCCGTCAGGTCCGTCACGATATAGTGCAGCCGGGTTTCCCCCGCCTGCTCCTCCACCTGCGCCAGCGGCCGGAAACTCCCCGGCTCGTACACCCACTGCACCGCACGCGCCACGCTGCCGTCCACCCGGTACTGCGTCTGCCCCGACAGCTGGTCGCCGTCCCACCGGTACGCCACCCGCGCTACCGCCTGCGCCGACGGCACCTGGCCCTCGCGCACCTTGCTTACCCGTCGTCCGAACGCGTCGTAACGATACCGCCATCGCGCCCCGTCCGGCAAACTCACCCGCACCAGACGGTCCTGCGCGTCCCACTCAAACCGCGTTTCCTGCGCCCGGAAACCGGGACGGCTTTCCCGTCTGACCGCCAGACGACCGCACGCATCGTACTGATACTGATGACCGCCGCGCTGCGTCACCCGGCCGGCCGCATCGTAACCCGCCGACGACTGCACCGCCGCATTTTTTGCCGACAGCCGCCCGGCTCCGTCCGGCGCTATCGCCGACACCTCGCACAGGTTCTGCTCGCTGTCGTAGCCAAACAGCCGTGCCTGTTTCTGCCGCCCCTGCTCGCGCCGCTCCGCCGTCACCTGCCCTGCGCCATTGAGCCGCAACGCCTGCTCGCCCCAGTGGCTGTCGCGGATGCCCGTCAGACGGTCCAGCACGTCGTACTGGTAGCGCCGCTCCAGTACCCCATTCACCCCGTCCAGCGCCTGAACCGCCAGCAGCCCGGTGGCGCTCCACTCGTGGCGCAGCGCAAAGCCTTCGCCGTTGCTGCGCAGCTGTTCATACCCCGACGCCGTGTGGCTGAACGTCAGCGGCTGATGCGAGCCGATGCTCAACGTCGTCAGCCGCCCGCCCTGCCAGCCAAGACTCAGCGACGACAGCAGCCCTTCCACCACCGACCGCTGCCCGCTGTCGTCGTAGCCGCTGCGCACCTCTTCGCCGTTTACCCGCTCCGACACCACCTGACCGGCACGGTTATAGTCGTACTCCACCACCGCGTCCGGGCTCGCCGCCTTCAGCAGCCGGCCCGACAGGTCATAGGCAAAGGTCGTCGCGCCCTCGCTGGCACCGTCTGCCCGGACCGCCTGAATCTCGCTCAGCCGGTCGCCGGCGTCATACCCGTATTCAAGATGGCTGCCGTCCGGCGCCGTGCGCCGTGTCAGTCGGCCCGCCACATCGTAACCGTAACGGTACACCCGGCCGTCATAATGCCGTTCTTCGCTCAGCCGGCCACTGGCGTCAAACTGATAGTGCCACGCCTGCCCCTGGCTGTTGGTCACCCCGGCGAACTCCGATTCCGCATTGTAATGATAGCGGACGGTCGCGCCCAGCGGGTCGGTCGCTTCCAGCAGGTTATCAAACGCCCCATAGCGGAACAGGTAACGCTGCCCCAGCGCATCCGTCACCGAGGTCAGATTGCCTTCCGTATCATAGCCAAAGCGGGTTTCGCTGCCGTCTTCGTACACCACTTTCGACGGCGTGTCGCGCCCGCCTTCATAGTCCCAACGCCGCACCTGCACGCCTTGTTCATGTGCGATGTGCCGCTCCGTCAGCCGGTCTTGCGCATCGTAGAAAAAGGTCACCGCCGGCGCCTCGCCGGGCTCCAACCGCTCCAGCAATCCACGCCGGTTGTAATGATAATGCTGCTCGCGGCCATCCGGCCCGGTTACCGCAGACAACAGCCCCTGCGCCGTGTAGGCATGATGCCAGCTCCGCCCCTCCGGGTCGCTGGCCGTTTCCACCAGCCCCTGGGCATTGCGCGCATACTGCCAGGCGTTACCCAACGGGTCGGTATAAACCAGCAATTGACCGTCATCGTCGTAATCGTAACGGTGTAGGCTCCCGTCCGGCAGCGTCACCGCCGTCACCTGCCCCCAGTCGTTACGCTGATATTCGGTACGCTGGCCCAGCGGGTCGGTCTGCGCCGCCAGTTGGTTGTTGTTGTCCCACTCGAAGTGAACCTCGCCGCCGTCCGGCTCACGGCGCAGCAGAATATTATTGCGCGCATCGCGCACATAGGTGATCACCCCGCCGAACCCGCTGTGATAGTGGTTGGTGAGGTTGTCCGGGTCGTAGCTGAACGAGCCGGGCCAGAAACCCTCTGCCGTTCTGTCGCGCAACGCGCGGCCCTGTTCATCGTAATCGTGTTCGACCCAGGTATGAGCCAGATCGGACCAGCGCAGCAGCCAACCTTCCGGCGAGTAGCGGTAATCAAAATTACGCCCTTCGCCAGCGCGCACGCTGAGCAGATGACCTTGCGCATCATAGCGGTAGCTGGCCAGCGTTTTTAGCGTCTGACGGTGCTCATCGCACAGGGTCAGTTTGACTATCCGCCGCCGCTGCGTCTCCACATGCACCAGACGCCCGTCCGGCAGGGCTATCCAGCACAGATCGGCGCGATCCCACAACAGGGCGATTCGGTTACCCGCCTGATCTTCAATCGCGCTAAGGCAAAGTTGCAGCCCCAGGGCATGCTCAAAGCGATAACGCACGCCGTCCACGTTTTGCAGCACGAGCTGACCCTGTTGACGAGTCAATCGCCACGCCGGATTCGACGCCGCCCGGCTGAACGCGCCCTCGTCAGGCAGCACGAACACCGCCTGATTGAACTCGCCGTCGGTCAGCGTGGCGATCCCGTTTTCCAGCTCCAGGCCCATATCCCAGTTGGTGCGCCACAGCGCCCCTAACAGCCCCGGTTTTCGCTCCCCGCCTGAACGGTAATACCGTTTCATGGATAACGGCAGCAGGCTCGTCAACGTAAAGTCGGTGCGCCAGTCCACCACGTAACCGGTCGCCATATCCACCGGTTCGCCCTCGCTCTGACACTTCTCGCTGCCGGCTTTACACGCCTTGTCGTCTTCCCCGGCTTTTTTCTGCTGTGGGGTGCTATCCGGCTGTTCGCCCTTATTGCTCCCGGCGCTAATGTCCTCGGTTTCTTTCGACGGTGCGCGTCGTTTCTTTTCACTCACCGCATTTTTCGGCTTTCCGTCATCGGCTTTGGTTATTGCGTTGTCGGATTTTTTGGTAACCGGTCTGCCTTCTTTGATGCCGTCGGCTTTGGTTTCGGCTTTTTTCCCTTCCCCCGACTTGGTAGTAGTTGCCTCCGGTTTTGCCGCCTGACTTTCAGCATGCGCCGGCGCTTTCGGCGCTTCGGCGGCCTTAGCAATGCTCCCCTTCGGCCTGGCGCTGCCGCTCACGCGGGTGACTACCTTGCCGATAAACTCATTGAATTTGGACTCGATGTAGGCCAGCGCGCTGTCATATTTGGCAATCAGCTTTTCCAGCGCGGTGATCATGGCGCTGAAGCTGTCTTTCATCAGCGACACAATCCAGTTGTTTTTAAGCGCGGACTCGGCCAGCACCTGTTTGAGCGCCGCGTGGATCTTCAACAACAAGGCCTTAGCCTGCGCGCCGTAGTTCCTCAGCTCGGCGCGCAGTTTGGTCAGCCCTTTCACCAGATTGCCGTCCGATAGGCTGCGGATAGTCCTGATGGCGAACTGCAGCTCTTTCGGCGTCCCGACCTTGAGCGCGCGGATAATCGCCCGTCCGCTGACCTTGAGCGCATCCCCCAGCCCGGGAATGACGCCAATCGCACAGAGCGCGCCTTCGGCGATATGCAGCGGGTCTTCGAGCTTGGCCGGCTCCTTGTAAGACTGCCAGCTCCACTCGCCGATCGAATACACATCCATCGCCTGCCCGACTACCGGAATAAAACCCAGCGCGATTTCACAAAACAGCATCAGCGCGGCGTTGTCATCTCCGCCTTTGTCCGCCACTTCCGCCGCCAGGCTGTGATGGATTTTGTTAATCGCCTGTTTGAGCTGACGGCTGCCGCGATTGACGCGTTTATCCAGTTCCCAGAAACGGTCATAGGATTTGCGGTACTCCTTGGGAATTGAGGTAAAAAGCCCCGCGCCATCGACATCCACATGACGATCGCTGCTGTCATCCGCGTCGTAGGTCACCAGACCTTGCTTGCGCAGCAACAAAAACAGCGTGAAATATTCCCCCGCCAGCGTTGCATAAGCCGGGTTCGCCTGTAATACCGGGTTGTTTTCCACGGTTTCACGGGGTTTGAAATCGTCGGAACCTTCATCCAGCATCAGCTCAAACGTGCCGCATCCCATGTCGTAAATTTTGCACAACCCTTTGGCGTCGGTTTTGCCGTGAATCTCCGTCTTATTACTATCAACCAGTACGAACGGCGCGTTGGGCACCGGTTTCCCGGAGTCATAGTGGTAATAAATAAGCACTTCACAGCCGCATTTGGCGCAACCGCCTGAAATTTGGTTATCCGTGGCAAAATTCTGATTGGCTGCGTCTTCACTCGACAACAGCGTCGCCTTTTTATCCTGACTCATGACAAGTCATCCCTTTTAGTTATGCGTCGTCCAGTTGGTCAATCGCCGTCTTATACAGGCGGTCCATACGGTTTTGCGCGCCGATATATTCCGGCTGCGCCAGAATCTCCTGCGCCCACGGCTGATAAACAAAGGCCGGCTCCAGCTCGGTGGCCAGCGCCAGATAGCGCACGATATCCCGATCGTTATTAAATCCCTGGATACGGGCCTGTTCGGTTTGTTGGCGGGTGAAATTCAGCAAGGCGTCGTCATCGCTCGCCTGCCAGCGCTGGTGATGGGTTTTGAGGTGCGCCATATAGCTGTCCAGCGCCTGACGCGTAGCCGGCGCCAGCAGTGCCTGCCACTGCGCCTCGCTGAGCGAACGCGGCAAGGTATCAGGCAGATTGTGCGCGGTCCGTTCGGTCAGCGTCAGGCTCTGCACGGCGCCGTCAGGCGCAATGTCGCAGAACGTGGCGATCGGGCCGCAGAGCGCGGTAGCCTCCTGCGCCGAACTCGCCGCCAGCAGCGGCGTAAGCACCTCCCAATCGCTGATGCGCAGAATGGCGCTGTCTCCCTCCTGGGTGGCGACCAGACTCCACTGCCGCAGGTGTTTCACCAGTTCCAGCAGTTGGTCAAGCGGCGAGTAGGCCTGCATAAACCAGTCGAGTTGAACTCCGACTCCCCAGCCCGGCTGCGTTAACAGATGCTCACGCACCTGCGGCCAGTTGGTCGGGTGGACGGGAATACAATAAGGCGATACGGAAGCATGAACCTGTCCGGTTTCTCCCCAGTACAGACGGGTTTGTTCCAGGCTACCGCCCCAGCGCTCCGCCAGCCAGGGAACCGCATCGTTCAGCGCCGCTTCGGCGACCACGAAGCACCCGCCCGCGGCCAGTCGCGCCTGCCAGGCCGCTTCCGTTTCCGGTTGCAGACTCAGAAAAGATTGAGACAGCGTCACGGCATAACCTCCGTCGTATCCGGTAATTCGCCCCGCATCCAGCCGGGCCGGTGATAATGAAGGCGAACGTCTTCCACCCGGGCGGATTCGGATTTAAAAATCCGAATGCTGTCGCCCAGCGAATAACGCTCGGTCAAATGAATAAAAACCGGGTGATGATAAAACTCGCTGCCGATGATCCAGCGGTGGGCCGACCAGGCTTCGCACTCCGTTTCCGAGGCAAGCGGATACCGGATGCGGGCCAGCGTAACGCCGCTGAGAAAGCGGCTTTTCACCACCTCGATATCCAACTGCATCCAGTGCAATGTGCCGGCATAAAGAAACAGCTCATTCGCCAGCCGGTGCAGACGATTGTCGTTGGATAACAGATAAAACTGGTCGCGATTCAGTGTAATCAGATAATCGTCATCGGTGGATTGACGCACTGGCTGCCTCTCATGATGGTCCGCCAGCACGTGGTAGCGGCAAGGGGCGGCGGGGTCATCCTCCGCCAGCGGCAGGTACAAACCGGTCAAAAGCCCCATAAATGCCATGCGCTCATCGTCGTTGAGCGTTTGCCACCACAGCCGCAGCACAGCCGGTACATAGCTACGCAACAGCGCCAGCGTACCGTCCGGGTAACGACAGCGCAGACGTTGCTGCCAGAAATCAGCCACTGGTGTCAGTGACTGCTCGCTATGCATCAACATCACGCCCTGATGGCGCGCAGGTTGCGTATCCGCCAGCCAGTGCAGCAGTGTTTCCCCCGGCCCGCCTTCGTCTACCTGCACCACCATCGGCGCCCAGCGCTGCCAGTCATCACCGGCACCTTCAAAGCGTAAGGGTTGCCACATCTGCGCCGCTCGCGGCTGAAACGCGCGCCAGAAATCCGGCAATGCCGGATACTGCATCGGATCGACAATGGCATACAGCGGCAGCGAGCAACGCTGACTGAGTTCAAACAGGGTATAGCCCGTTATCGTCATGATTTTTTCACTGGGATAATTAATCGATATTTAAATAAGGAGAAAACCGGAATGAGAACAGCGACAAACGTCGTCAGAGGAAATGAATTCCACCACGACGGCGAACAAAAATAATCTATTGCTAGTGAAATACGAACCGACTGACCAGCGATGCTGTTTTAAAGTAATTCGCCTTTGGCGCGGCGTTCCCGAACTTCTGCGGGAGATAAGGGTGGGAATTTCACTCCACGCTGTTGCAGCAACTGCTTCACTTTCAGCGCCCAAGGATAATGTGGCGAGCGATGGTCCATCAGCGACAAACTATCTTCAACAGTCCATGCCAAATTACTTCCAGTCCTATCATAAGGATGAATATCCGCTCCCTTCTCTATCAGCCAGTAGGTCACATCATATTTGTTTAGATAGGCTGCATAATGTGCACCATTGCGACCTAGCCCATCGTTTAGATTCACGTCTGCACCACGCTCTACCAAGAGCTTAATATCAGCCCAACGTTCTTCAGCTATTGCCCCAAATAAGGCTGGAACTTTATTTTGATCTAATGAATTCGGATCGCCACCAGCATCCAACATCATTTTCAGCCATTCAGGTGATTTCGCACCAGCCACTATATTGACGGCAGATGAACCTGTACCGGTTCGAAAATTAGGATCCGCCCCCAGCTTTAACGCCAGTCTGGCTCCGGCCTGATCCTGCTGCATCACTAACCACAACAGTGGTGTAATCCCTTCCTTACCCAACTCGTTCAGGTTTTTTCCCTGCGCCAGCTGCTGCCGGGCCGCAGCCTCATCACCTTTTTGGATGCTGGATAATAAATTGACCATCGGTGGTTTGAAAAATTCACTGGCCTGCATACTGCGCCCTCCAGCCTGACAGGCGGTGAGCAGCGGCAAACAGGCCAGCAGCCAATGCCACCATTTCAAAGCGTCTCTCCCTTTTCCCATTTATCCTGAACCTCTGCCGGAGATAACGGGGGGAATTTAATACCGCGTTGCTGTAATTGCTGTTTGACTTTTACTGCCCATTGGTAAGCAGTAGTTTTATGATCGATTGTTGACAAGCTATCATAAACTCTCCATGCCAAACTACTTCCAGTATCTGAATAATTATCGACTTTGACTCCCTGCTCAATCAACCAATAAACAATTTCATATTTATTCAGATAAGCTGCATAGTGCGCACTGTTTGTATTGTGCTTATCAGCCAAGTTAATATCGGCACCTTTTTCTACCAATATTTTAATATCCGCCCAACGCTCTTCACCTATTGCACTAAATAATGCTGGCTGACCTCTTCTATCGATAGCATTTGGGTTTCCTCCTGAATCAAGAATGATTTTTAACCACTCAGGATCTTTTGCACCAGAAACGGTATTGACTGCACTATCTCCAAATCCATCTTTATAATTCGGGTCTGCCCCCAGTTTTAACGCCAGACGCACCGCCTCCTTATCCTGCGTTTCATAAATCAACCATAGCAGCGGCGTAATCCCTTCCTTACCCTGAATATTCAAGTTCAGCCCCTGAGCAAGCTGACGCCGGGCTTCCGCTTCATCACCTTTACGGATAGTTTGCAATAATGTCGCCATCGGTGGCTGGAACAATTCACTGGCCTGCATACTGCGCCCTCCTGCCTGACAGGCGGTGAGCAGCGGCAAACAGGCCAACAGCCAATGCCACCATTTCAAAGCGTCTCTCCCTTTTCCCATTTATCCTGAACCTCTGCCGGAGATAACGGGGGGAACTTAATACCGCGTTGCTGTAATTGCTGTTTGACTTTTAATAACCAGGGATATTGTGGCGAACTCTGCGCCATGATTGACAAACTTTCATGCACCCGCCAGGCCAGACTGCCACCCGTTGCAGAATAAGTATCGACTTTAGCACCACGCTCAATTAGCCAATATACAATCTCATATTGATTGATATAAGCAGCATAAAGCGCGCTATTCCTTTTCTGCTTGTCTTCTAAATTGATATCCCCACCACGCTCTACTAACAGTTTGATATCAGCCCAGCGTTCTTCATTAATAGCACTAAATAATGCCGGTTGACCTAGTCGCCCAATGGCATTCGGATTTCCCCCAGCATCCAGAACAATGCGCAGCCAGTCTGGATCTCGCACACCGGATACTCGGTTTACTACACTGTCACCTGCGCCGTCTTTATAATTTGGATCGGCACCCAGTTTTAATGCCAGACGCACCGCCTCCTTATCCTGCGTTTCATAAATCAACCATAGCAGCGGCGTAATCCCTTCCTTACCCTGAATATTCAAGTTCAGCCCCTGAGCAAGCTGACGCCGGGCTTCCGCTTCATCACCTTTACGGATGGTCTGCAATAGTGTCGCCATCGGTGGCTGGAACAATTCACTGGCCTGCATACTGCGCCCTCCGGCTTGACAGGCGGTGAGTATTCCCGCAAAAAATACAGCGATCCATTTGATTTTCTGTAACCATCGCATTATGCCCCCTTAAGCGTACTGGTAATTTTTCCAATATCGTCCTTTTTCTCTTTCTCTATACCCGCAATAACCTGATCCATACCATGACGCGCTAGCGGCGACCCACCAGATGCAGGCAAAGGCATCATCTCTCCTGCTGCTTTGGGAAGCCCGCCGCTCAACAACGCAGCAACACCGACAGCGCCCCCTATCGCCGCGCCAACGCCCCCCCCAACCAGCGCACCAGCCCCCGACAGTAGACCGGGAACGGCCGCTTTGCCATAGGTTTGCACCATAGTCAGAATCTCGCCATCTACTGCCTGTGTCTTAATCAGGGAACTGGTAGTAGCCATATCTGCACCACCATTTTGAACTATTGTATTAGAATGCAATCCAGCTGCATTGAAGGTATAACCAACTAACTTGGTCGCACTCACAGCAGCAGAGGCTAATCCTCCCCCTAAAGAATGCCCAACAATGACTGGTGGAGATTTTGATAGTACTTCCTTCACCTGAGTAGCTAAATCCATGGCTTGTTTATATTGTGTCGTCTTTAAACCCATGCCTTGACCTGCATTAGTTAACCAATCTTTGGCCCCCGTTACAGCATTATTTGTGCCTCGAAAAGTAAGCATGGTTTCATCATTTATTGCAGATTTAAATAATGCGGCACCAAATCCTGAATCTGGATCCGTAAATACAGTACCTTCTAACTTTGGCAACTGCTCTATAGTTAAACGTTCCAACCCAACCGGTGGCTTTGGCAATACCGTTCTGGCCTTACGTGCTACCTCATCCACCGGATAAACATACTGCGCCGCCTCCGCGCGCAGGATACTGTCGTTGTTAAACGCCAGTCGGGTGGCGGCGTCTTTCAGGTCCGGCATGGTCGCCGCCTGTTGCGCCAGCTTCGCGCGCGCCAGATAGCGATCCTTACGCTGCAATATCGTCAGCGCCTCATCCAGCACCGGCAGCTCGGCGGTCGCTGCCCACTCCATCATGGCGGGCAGCAGCATCGGCGTCAGCGCCAGCAGTGGAGCGCGGCTTTTCGCCGATTGTTCCGCACAGGATTTGACCGGCGACTGATAAGGCGAATCGCCAATAATCACATCTCCGCTGCCGGCCGCCACCGATCCACCGCAGCCGATGGCATCGCCGATACGTGCGGCCAGCTTGCCGTTGATAATTACCGTACCGGAACCGGCGGAAATTGCCCGGTTGTGAACCCCGTGCGGCATATTCGGACACGGACAGGCATGCAGCAACACCGCATCGCCCTTACGCGCCGCCGGTTTGCCATTGATAATCACATCGCCACTGCCCGCAATCACCGGGGTGGCGGGAAAGCAGCCGTGACCGGCACAGCTGTCCCCTAAACGCGCAGCTCCTGGCATGGTGGCTCCTTAACGCCGATCCGGGGCATCCGGCAACGTCGGTCTGGTGGGTGCCTCCGGCTCGATGGACACCGGTGCCGTGCCCGCCCCTGCCGAACCGCCGTCGTTGATTTTCACCAACGTGCCGGAGATGGTGACGCCAGCGCCGTCGATTTTGATAAACCCGCCCGGCGCCTTGATGGTCAGCGACTGTCCGGCTTCCAGCACGATATCCGCCGCTTTGAGGTAGCTGTCGGTATTGACCAGCACGCGCTGATGCGCGCCAATCAATGTCTCTTCTGAACCGGACAGCGTCGTCTGGCGGCTGCCTTCAATACGGGTGATCTCGCCGCCGCCGATAAAACGTTTGAATGACTGGGTGATGCTCTGTATCAGATGGCGGCCGATCGACTGATGATGGTCCTGCCCAATCTGTTCAAAATCATCCTGTCCGATGGTGCGATGGCTATGCCTGTCCACCCGCTGGAACTGGTCCTTCGCCACGCTCAGATGCTGATCCAGCCCGACGCTCTGGCGATGAATGTTATTAATCACCGCGTCCATGTCTTTCTGAGCATGCAGGTAAATCTGCTCCCGGGTGGCCTCATCTTCGAAACGAAGTTCGTTGAAACCACTGCCTTTGTGGGTATCGGTTCGCAGCGTGGTGCGTGTTTTGTGTTCCGGCAGCACATACGGCGTGGGGTTAGTGGCATGAAACGTCCGACCGGTGATCAGCGGCTGGTCCGGGTCACCTTCCAGAAAACTCACCACCACTTCATGGCCGATGCGCGGAATAGCGATCAACCCGTACTGGCCGCCGGCCCAGCCCTGACTGACACGCACCCAGCACGAGCTCTGGTCGTCGCTGGCGCCGTAGCGGTCCCACGGGAATTGCAGTTTCACCCGACCGAACTGGTCGCAGTAAATCTCTTCCCCCGCCGGACCGACGACGGTGGCGATCTGCGGGCCGTCCACCATCGGTTTGTACGGCAACGCCGCCCGCCAGGTAGTCGCGCCCTTCACCACCTCGAAACTGTTGCTGAGCGTGGTCGGCTCGCCGCCGCTTTCCTCTTCCAGCGCCTGCGGTTGCTGACCGCTGTGGGTCACCGCCACCACCTGCCAGGCGAGATTGAACGCCGGATTCGGGTGTTCGGTGAGAGTAAAGGTGCTGCCCGGCCGCAGTTCGGCGGCGTTGGATTCACCCACGCCGGTTATCGCATCCGCACGCAGCGCGTCCAACCGGTAGCCGGTAAACGCCTTGCCGCTCGGGTCCTGCTTGAAACGGCCGGGGTAGTCGAAGTGCTGGTAGGACTCACGTTGGTGATCCAGCTCGTTACTGGTCTTCTTGTGGGACAACCCATATGCCGGGGTTTTGAAGCTGTAGTCCTTCAGTTCCACCTCGGCGGTGCTTACCGCTTCGGCGTAGCGGAAACGGCGCACGTAAGCGCCTTCGGACAACCCTTGGGTGGCGAGATTGAAGAACAGCGCCGGGCCTTTGGCCAGCGCGCCGGCGTCGTCGGCAAACACCACCCGGTGCTTGCCGGCTTCAAACTCGTGGAAGTAGAACATCCCCTCTTCCGCCGCCAGCCGGTTGATGAACGCCAGGTCGCTTTCGCGGTACTGCACGCAGTATTCACGCACCGCGTGCTCGTGGCGCAGCGAAAAAGCAAAATCGCTGATACCGGCTTCCTGCAACAATTGCGTGATGATCTCGTCCGGCTTTTTGGTCTGGAAAATACGGGCGTTGGTGCGCAGCCCCAGCCGCCACAGCGCCGGGCGCACTTCCGCCTGATAGCGGGTGCGGCGAAAGCCGGTGTCGCCCTGAGCAAAGCGACTGACGATGCCGCTGACCCGGCGCTGCAGCTCGCCTTCGTACCACACCATCAGCTCGCACGGCTGGTCCAGCACCGCGCCAAAATCAATATCCGCCTGGCTGCTGGCAAGGCTCAACGACAGCGCGAACGGCTGGTTCAGCGCCTCGCTCAGTTCGAAATCCACCACCGCGAAGGTGGTTTCCGCCAATGCGCCGATTTTCACGGTAAACTGCAATCCTGTACTGTTGGCCACCCCGCTTCCTCCTTTTCCCGGCTCCATAGCTACCGCACACCCGGCGGATGCCGTGCGTCAGCGCAAAATCATGATCAATACGACTGCACTCAGCGATGGGCGCGCCATCGCTCAGCGCAGACAAAAACGGAAAAACCCGGACCGCAGTCCGGGTTAAGGCGGCATTACGCTTCGATCGGCGCGCGCCAGTCGTCGGAACCGGAAGTGCCGGCGACGGTGTGCTCCCAATCAACTTTGCGGTAGGCCAGCGACACTTCGATCAGCTGGGTGTAATCCTGCTTGGACGGGTCCTGGCAGTGCGGCATCTGGTTGTTGATGTCGACGATGGTGGCGTCGGTCAGGGTAGTGGTGAAGAAATGCTCCTGCTTGCCTTCGACCGAGGTGCGGTACCACTTCAGGGTCACGGTCGGCAGCATTTCGCCGGACGCCAGCGCGTTATACAGCAGCGGTACGGCTTTGTTCAGCGCGACGGTGAACTTGAACGGTTTGTGCACGCGCTGGCCTGAAGGCTGGCCGGACTGCGGGTCGGTCGGCACAGTGACGATGTGGTTGAATTCCTGTACCAGCATCTCGTCTTCGTGGCCCTGCACGTAGATGTTGCCGACGGAGTCGGAGGTGAAGGCACCGGCAGTGATATTGCCCTGAGTTTTACCTTCGATGCTGATATAGCATGGAGTTGGCATAGTCTTGCTCCTTGTTGTTGAACATGTGTTTGACTTCACCGTTCATAGAGCAATGACCATGCCACTTTTTATTTATTTGTTTTAAAAGGGAAAATCCACATCGCCATTTTCCCTAAGTCAAATTTGAGCAAAAAATTGCGCAGACCTCCCGAAAAAACGGCATCCATTGCGCAAACAGGGATTTATGCTGGTAACTGAGCAAGAAGTTGCGCAGATTTCGCATTTATTCTTATGCAGATTATTTAGTGAACAAAAAAATCAGAAAATTTGTGATTTTAGTCACAAATAATTTTTCTTAATTTTACTGCCATCGCTGCCGATACCGAGCCACAGAGCAAGTTATTCAATCTGTAAGGCAACCATCCTTTTCACGCTCATTAATGGAATATGTGAGGACATTGACATGATTCACCAGCAAAACACTGCCCCGGCTATCGGTATCGATCTCGGCACCACCAATAGCCTGATCGGTGTTTGGCAGGAGGGCAAAGCGCACCTGATTCCCAATGCGCTCAATGAATACCTGACGCCTTCGGTCGTCAGTCTTGAGGAGGACGGCGCCATACTGGTCGGCCGACCGGCCGTCTCCCGCCTGACGACCCACCCTCACCTGTCCGCCGCATTGTTCAAACGCCATATGGGCAGCAGGAAAACCTTCCGGCTGGGTGATCACGCGTTTGACTCCGCAGAATTATCGGCACTGGTGCTGAAATCGCTCAAGGCCGACGCTGAAAGTTATCTCGGCCACCCGATCAAAGACGTGGTGATTTCCGTTCCCGCCTATTTCAGCGACGAGCAACGCAAGCAAACGCGGTTTGCCGCCGAACTGGCGGAGTTGAACGCCGTCCGGCTGATCAATGAACCCACCGCGGCGTCGATGGCCTATGGGCTGCACACGCAAAATCTGGGGCGCACGCTGGTGTTTGATCTGGGCGGCGGCACCTTCGACGTCACGGTGCTGGAATACGCCTTTCCGTTGATCGAAGTGCACAGTTCCGCCGGCGATAACTATCTGGGCGGCGAAGATTTCACGCAGTTGATCGTCAAAGCCGCGCTGAAGACATGGCAACTGGAAGAGAGCCAGATTCCCGCCACGGAGCTGGCGCAGCTTTACAACCTGGCCGAACAGTGGAAATGCCGGCCGGCGGCCGAACAGACCAAAACCCTGTGCTGGCGCTGGCAGGAGCGGGAATGGCGTCTGGAACTGGATGACGCCGCCGCGGAAGCCATCTGGCTACCGCTGTTAAACCGGTTGCGCGCGCCGATTGAGCAGGCGCTGCACGACGCCCGGCTGAAACCGGAGCAACTGGATCACATCGTGCTGGTCGGAGGCGCGTCGCGTATGCCGGTGATTCAGAGGCTGGTGGTGCGGCTGTTTGGCAAACTGCCCTATCAGCATCTGGACGCCAGCACGGTGGTGGCGCAAGGCGCCGCGGCGCAGGCGGCCTGTCGGCTGCGCCATGAAGATATCGAAGAAGTGATTCTCACCGATGTCTGCCCGTATACGCTGGGCATCCGTACCGCCAACGATCACCAGAGCGGCCTGTTCTCGCCGATTCTGGAACGCAACACGGTGGTGCCGACCTCGCGGGTTGAGACGTTTTCCACCTCACGGCCCGGCCAGACGGCGATCAGCATCGCCATCTATCAGGGAGAAAGCCCGTACGTGGAGAACAATATTCTGATTGATGAGTTCGACATGACCATCCAGCCGAAGGACCACCCGCAGTCTATCGAAGTCCGCTTCAGTTACGACATCAACGGCCTGCTGGAAGTGGATATCAACCTGCCCGACAGCGGCGACACCTTTACCAAAATGATCGATCGCAGCCCGGTGGGGCTAAGCGCGGCGCAACGCGAGCAAAGCCAGCAACGGCTGAAAGCCCTGAAAATTCACCCGCGCGATAATCTGGTCAACCGTAATCTGCTCGCCCGGCTGGAGAAAGCCTGGGCGCAGACGCGGGCCGACGAGCGAGCGCAAATCGGTATCTGGCTGCGGGAATTCGAGCAGGCGCTGGCCGCCCAGCATACGCCTCGCATTCAGGAAACCCGCGTTCGTCTGGAACGCGCACTGGACGAGTGGGATAGATAGACAATTCGTTCGATAAATCCGCTCTATAAACACCAATAAAGGAGCTGAAGGCCCCTTTAATTGTCTGATTGCTGACAAAATCCTTAAGTACAGGATGAAGCATTTTCCTGGCGTCAAAAACTGTGCTGAGGTGGGTGACTTCGCCGGATGCGCGGCAGGGACGCCGCGCAAGCCCGTGCCGCGCCGGACAAAAACGCGAAAAGCGTTTTTGAACAGCGTTTACGCTGGCCCGCAGGGCGAGCCACAGCATGTGGCGAGTCAACGCGTCACGGGCGGTCCGAACAGCGAAGGCGAACGCCGAAGGAACCGCGTCAGCGGCACAGTTTAGCCACCAGCCAGTGGTCAAGGAGAGGCGGCGTCTGAGTCTCTCCTTGTCGTGCGTGCGATGAAGCGGCAAAGAAATGACACCGCTTATCCCGCACGAAACTATTCACTGACCGGACAAAATTCACCATTTACAAGACAGCATAGCTGTTGATACCAACCCGCTACTCCGACGGTATTTCAGGCGGGCCGAACCGGTTCCATCGTTTGCTGCCGTTAAGACATAGCGGTAAAAAGACGAAAATCGGCAACAACACCACGCAGAACGCCGAAAGCGACGGGCTGTTACTGCCCATGTCGTTGAAACGACGTCGGGCGGCGCTGAACAGATTGAGCAGCAACAGAGCGATAATCACCAGATTTTTATGCGGCGAATGCTCAAGCAGCATGTTGCCTCCGGTATAGAGCAGCAGCGCGCCGATCCAATTTTGCGCAAAAAAACCGGCTCGATCGATGCGATCGCTCATTCGCCAGAACTGCCAGAACCGGCCGCGCGCCACGCCGTTGTGTTTAAAGTGCGACTCTCGCTCATCGGCGTATTGCTGCAGTATTTTCGCCACCAGCCGCAGCGTCACATCGTCATGAGCGTGCCGAAGACAATCATCCAGCAACGCCTGCTCGTCGTTATCCGGCAAATAGGCTTCATTCTGATGGAACTTGTCGATCATCCGGCCGATCAGTCCGATGCGTTTATCGTCCTCCAGCGGCTTGAGCGCCTGATGCAGTTCGTCAGACTGGCGTTCCAGCACCGCGTTGGCAATTTGCTCCAGCTCCGGCGTTTTTCCTTCCAACTGCTGCAACCACTCCCGGTGTTTCTCCGCCTGGCGGTCGCTCCCCAGATAGCAGTAAATAGCATGGAATAAAATCTGATAGACCAGCGGTGACTGTGCCACGGTTTCGCGCCAGCCGGACTCAGAGCTATAGAATTGACTGGCGGCGGCGATATAACTGTGCCCATCCTGACGCAGGTAGTCCTCCACCGACACCGGCAAACGCATCCAGCAGTTATAGTGAAGCCCGTCGGACAGCACCAGCCATGTCGATAGCTGACGCATGGCGTCATCCGGCTCAACCGCATCCAACTGGCGGTACAACCGATACAGCGCATACGCCGGGTGCGATTCCGGCAGCGATGGAATCTCAAGGTGGCGCAGCCATGACAGACTCTCACGCGGGTAGGCCACCATCAGCGTCAGCAGCATGGCGTGGCGGAATTCGTCACGCGCGCTGACACGCTCCTGTTCAGGCAGGACGATATCCCATACCGAAGCCAAAAACGCCAGCCAGTCTTTGACCGGCTCCAGCATCCGGTTGCATTCGGCATGTTCGGTCAGTTTGCGCAATGGGCCCGGCGGCAAGCGCCGCCATTGCATCAGCCATGAAAAGACCTGATTCCAGACCACCGAATCGGTATCGTCGAACTCAGCCGGCAGCGCGGCGTCCGACGGCGCCGCCAGCCACGCGGTGAACGCCTGAATCACCGAAGAGGTCGCCAGCCATTGCAGGCGCTGTTCCGCCTGCGCCCGTAATCCGGACATAACCAGCGCCGGCAGCGGCTCGTCCGGTATCGGTTGATCCAGAATATCCTGCAGCAGTCGCTCGTTGCCGAACGTGAGCATACAGGCATGCCAGTAGCATTGATCCTGCAACGTGTCGCCGTGGTTCCGCACCAGATGCGCGTACATGATTTGCGGCTTCCATGCGCCCAGCTTCCATTGCACATAGTCAGCCGCACGCGAAGACAACGGCAGTTGCGCGGCATCCCCCCAGCGGGCCATCATCTGCACCGTCTGTTCCGGCTGGAAGAAACGCTGCAGCGAATCCTCAAGGCTTACGCCGTCCAGCGACGGCGCCACGGCGCTATTGAACGACTGGATCAACAGCGGCAGCCACTCTGGCTGGCGCCGCGCGCACCAGTCGATCAGCCATTGTTCGGCCTGCCCGTGCCGGTTAAGCAGATACAACCGGCGCCACAGTTCGAACGCCTGCGGCTCATCGCCGGTCAGCGCACAGTGGTGTGCGCTCAACCGCAGCCACTCGCTATCCTGTGGTTGAGCAGCAAGTTGCTCCAGGCAGTAATCACGCAATAACGGCTGAGGCACTTCGGCCAGGCTGTACCAGCGAGCCAGTTGATGCATCAGCGCCGGGCAGTCCGGCCAGACAATCACGGCCGCATCGTTCAGCAACGTCTTCAACATGAAACCAGGCCGGTTCCAGAACAGTTCCCGACACTGCTGCAGGAAAAAGATCGTTTCCAACTGTGCCGGCAGGTTGAGCCCGTCCAGCGATGAGAAATCGAACCAGTCGCCCCGCGCCAGAAAATCCAGATACTCGTCCATCTCGCCGGCGAGTTCCTGAGGCAACTCGTTCAGCCGTTGACGCCAGCGCAGCCTCTCGGCCAGCAGCCCGGCGCAGGAGGCCGACAGACAGGGTTCCCGATACAGCCGTTTTAACAGCGGCCAGCGGGCCCGCTCAACCACCGTCATCCCGAACTGATCCAGCGTGTGAATAAAACGCTCCCAGCCGATGGGTTGCACACGGGCG
This sequence comes from Dickeya sp. Secpp 1600, assembly GCF_003049805.1. NCBI lineage: Bacteria > Pseudomonadati > Pseudomonadota > Gammaproteobacteria > Enterobacterales > Pectobacteriaceae > Dickeya > Dickeya sp. Secpp 1600. Next base: position 1,511,098 of record NZ_CP023484.1, on the reverse strand, counting down.
GCAGGGTCGGACAACAGTTGCTCAAACGCCGCGCGCAGCGGCTCGGTGTCGGCGTCAAATTCAAACCGGTTGTCGGCCGGCGCGTCGGCTTCCGCCGGAGCCTGCTCGTCTGCCTGCGGCTCACCGGGATGCTGCGCCAGCCGGCAGGCGGCGTCATAAGCCTGCCGCAGGCGCTTAAACCCTTCCGGGTCGGTTTCGGGGTGGAATTGCGGCAGCGTTTGCCGGTAAGCCTGACGAATGGCGTCCATATCCTGCGTGGGTTCAATGCCCAGCAGTTGCCAGCACAGATTATCCATTACACCTCTGCTCCCTGTAACGATGCGGGTTTCTCCATGTCCGGATGCGCCACGTCCCACCGCAGATGTTTTATCGGGCTGTCGGCGTGACAATAGAGCGCGTTGAACTGGGCGACATAGGAAGGGCGTCGGCAGAGATGACCCCATTCATACCGCTGAATCTCCGGCGATGCCTCATCCAAGGCCAGCCAGTAGGTTCGGCCGACGAAAAACGCCGCATAGTAATTTTGCCAGCTGCGATAGTAATAGTTGGCCCGCGCCGCCAGACGGGAGTGAAGCCACTGGCTTTCCGTCTGATTGATCCAGCCGCTAAGCAGACCGACCCGGCAGAGAAAACCCATTCGACCGAGATCCCAGGCGCGGATGCCGGCTTCGCCGCACAACGCGGCCGTTTCCGTCACCAGCGTCAGCACGCCTTGCCGGCCTTCAGGCTGGCCGGCGCAATATTCTTGCCATTGTTCGGGGCTCAGCCGGTGCCACAAATGATAATCACGTTCCAGGTTCTCCGCGTGTCCGTTGTCGGTCATGCGATTAATCATGGCGATCAAGTCGTCGCGGGAAGCGATATCCCAGCTGTCTTTCAGGCTGAAAGTCTTGCCCGGCGGGTAAAACGTATCCGCATCGTAGCGGGCGCCGTAGTCGATATTCAGCGCCACCATCGGCGCTGACAACGCCAGCAGCCAGTGTTGATATTCCTGTTCCATCACCATAACGTCCAGAGGTTATTGGTTCGTCCTGTTCGTAACATAACAAAAAATGAGGAAAAACTGTCAGATACCGCCTGACATCTCCCCTAATATCGGTACGATCGCCGCATTCCATGAGCCTGACTTTTCAAATTCACTTTTATCCCATCGTGCCGTGATGTGCGGTATGCCACAATGGACGCACTGTATGGCGTCGGCCATCGCATCGGAAAAAAGGAGTAAAGATGAGTTATGCACCTGGCGCTGGCCTGTCCGCCAGCGAGGCGCTGGACCAACTGGAAGCGCGATATGATGCCGCGGTCAAAGCGTTGCGCACCGCGATCGGCGATTTTATTACCCACGGCACCCCGCCGGATGCCGCCGCGCGCGCCAACGGACTGTTTGTCTACCCGGAGCTGCGCATCAGTTGGGACGGACAGTCCCAGAAGCACAGCAAGACCCGCGCGTACGGCCGCCTTACTCACGGCGGCAGCTACCGCACCACCGTCACCCGCCCTCAGTTGTTCCGGCACTATCTGGCGGAGCAACTGGCGATTCTGGAAAACGACTATTCAGCGACCATCGACGTCGCGCCTTCGGACAAGGAGATTCCTTATCCGTATGTGATCGACGGCGCCAATCTGGGGCTGGAGCGTTCGATGAGCGCCGCGCTGGCGCAGCACTTCCCCACGCCGTCGCTGGCGCTGATCGGCGATGAAACCGCCGATGGCCTGTTGCAGACGCTCGACCATTTCCCGCTGTCGCACTTCGACGCGCTACGCACCGATTTCTCGCTGGCGCGCCTGCGCCACTACACCGGCACCCGCGCCGAACACTTCCAGCCGTTTGTGCTGTTCACCAACTACACCCGTTACGTCGATGAGTTCGTGCGCTGGTCCTGCGACCAGATTGCCGATCCAGAAAGCCCGTATCAGGCGCTGGCCTGCGCCGGCGGCGCGGTGATCACCGCCGACACCGACAACCCGCATCAGGCGGTATCGGACCTGGCGTGGAAAAACCATCAGATGCCGGCCTACCACCTGATCTCGCGCGAAGGGCGCGGCATTACGCTGGTGAACATCGGCGTCGGACCGTCCAACGCCAAAACCATCTGCGACCATCTGGCGGTACTGCGGCCGCACGCCTGGCTGATGATCGGCCACTGCGGCGGCCTGCGGGAAAGCCAGACCATCGGCGATTACGTGTTGGCGCACGCCTATCTGCGCGACGACCACGTGCTGGATTCGGTGTTGCCGCCGGATATCCCGATCCCCAGCATCGCCGAAGTGCAGCGCGCCTTATACGACGCCACCAAACAGGTGAGCGGCATGCCGGGTGAAGAAGTGAAACAGCGCCTGCGCACCGGCACCGTGGTCACCACCGACGACCGCAACTGGGAGCTGCGTTATTCAGCTTCGGCGCTACGCTTTAACCTCAGCCGGGCGGTGGCGGTAGATATGGAAAGCGCCACCATCGCAGCGCAGGGGTATCGTTTCCGCGTGCCTTACGGCACCTTATTGTGCGTGTCGGACAAGCCGCTGCACGGCGAGATCAAACTGCCCGGTCAGGCTAATCGCTTCTATGAAGGGGCGATTTCCGAGCACCTGCAAATCGGCATCCGCGCGGTGGACCTGCTGCGCGCCGAAGCGGAACACCTGCACTCGCGCAAACTGCGTACCTTCAACGAACCGCCGTTCCGGTAAGTAAAAAGCCGCCTTCAGAGAAGGCGGCTTTGATGTAGCCCCCTGAAAGGGGGCACAAAATATTTATTCGCCACTCTTTAGCCTTCTTCTCGAATGCATTACCGAGGAAAAAACCTCACTGCCTCTCTGAATCATCCAAGTGTAAGATGAAACATTTACGCATCGGCTTTCTTCAGGCTATAGCCTCACAGGAACAATCACCACCTCCCGAGGAGGTGGTTTAAAGCTGACAATAAAAAACCCGCCGAGTGGCGGGTCTGTCTAAAGATTTTGTCTCACTGTAACGTTTCCTACCGCAGGAATGGCAAAATATCGCAGCAAGATGATCAGATACTTAATTCACAGGCACTAGCAAAACTATTAACTGAATTAGTTGAACCGGATACTCCGCCGGAGAAGGAGGACTGGTGTCCACCATCTTTTGTCTGGATTCCGACTAAAAATTTTGATTTGGCAGTTTTGAGCAATTTAAGCACCTGAGTGACTTTATCCATATCATCGGATCCGACCTGGATAGTCTTGTCATTTCGTCGGGAAATCATCGCGTCAAACTTTATGGGATCATTACCATCAATCTTGATAATCAGATCAGCAGGGAAATCAGGGTTGTTAGATGTCTTGTCCGCCTCTGCATAGGCAATAGAGGCTTTTCCCTTTGTGCAGTCAAAAATCACAAGTGAGGATGAGTTACCCAAGCTACCCATCATCACGGCCTTATGACCGCCCGAAAAAACATCATCATCGACCTTGGTCATCCACTCTGCATGGGTGAACGGAGAGATAAAAATCATTGCTGCAAAAATAATTTTTACAAAACTCGAACGCTTCACGTTACATCCTTATTGCTTGTTAGACTTATTTTGATGATAACTGATTTTATAAAAAATATTCATTTATCCATGCTCTGATAGTTTTTTATATCCGCAAATTGTGCATTTGAAATAACCTGTTGTTGACCTCATAAACGATTGCCATCAGTCCTCCGGAAGTAAAAATCCGCCTTCAGAGAAGGCAGCTTTGATGTAGCTCCCTGAAAAGGGGCACAAAATATTTATTCGCCACTCTTTAGCCTTCTTCTCGAATGCATTACTGAGGAAAAAACCGCACAGCCTCTCTGAATCATCCAAGTGTAAGATGAAACATTTACGCATCGGCTTTCTTCAGGCTATAGCCTCACAGGAACAATCACTACCTCCCGAGGAGGTGGTTTAAAGCTGACAATAAAGCCGCTCCCGGTTAACGGGAGCGGTTAACTTTACCCCTTCACCGTATCTTCGAGGAAGAAACGCCCCAGCGGGTTTTGGTAGAAGCCGCTGATGTTCTTGCGCGTGACGTTACGGTACGGGCTGTAGTAGAGATCGATCCAGTTGGCGTCGTCCTTGGCCATCTTCTGCAGGTCGATGTACATCTGCTCACGCTTTTTCGGGTCCATTTCCACCCGCGCCGCCGCCGCCAGCGCTTTGACCTGGTCATTCTGATAACGGGTCATGTAGTTCATGTTGCTGTCGTGGCCGAGCACGAAGGTGGTTTTCTGGTCCGGGTCCAGAATGTCGTTGGTCCAATAGTTGACCGAGATGTCAAAATCGCCCGCTATCAGCATGCTCCAGCTCTGGCTGGGGTCGACCTTTTGCAGATTGACGGTGACCCCGGCTTTCGCCAGTTGCTGTTGCAGTAGTACGGCGATCTGTTCATCCACTTCATCCCCGGCGTTGACCACATAATTCAGCGTTAAATCGGACGCGCCCGCCGCTTTCAGCATCTGTTTGGCTTTTTGCGGATCGTACGGGCGCTGCAGGTTGTCGGCGTAGTAATAGAGCGCCCCTTTCGGAATATACGAATTGGCGACCGAGCCGTAGTTGAACGTCACGGTCTTAACGATAGCGCTTTTATCAATCGCGTAATCCAACGCCTGACGGACCTCCACCTTGCCAAGCAGCCCGTGGGAATGGTTAATCAGCAGACTGTCCTCACGGGTGGATGGATCCAGCACCACCTTCAGATTCGGGTCCTTCTGCAGCGAAACGATGCGCGAGAACGGCACCGACAGCGCGGCATCCAGTTCGCCGGCCTGCACCTTCAGCATACGGGTGTTGTCGTCCGGAATGGTTTGCCACTCCACCCCGTCCAGGTTGACGTGGTCCGCCTGCCAGTAATAGGGATTTTTCGCCAGCACGATCCTATCGCCGCGCGCCCAGGATTTAATGACAAACGCGCCAGAACCTATCGGCTTCTCGGCAAAGGTTTCCTCACCCAGGCTGTGGACGATTTTTTCCGGCAGCACCGAGGCGTTCGGCAGCGCCAGCTGCGACAGGAACGGCGCGGAAGGCGATTTCAGCGTTACGACCAGCGTATGCGCATCCGGCGCCGCCAGCTTATCGATGATGCTGTAAGAGTCGCGCCACAACGACTCCTTGCTGTCGCGGATACGGGTCAGGCTGAACACGGCGTCCTGCGCCGTTACCGGCGAGCCGTCGGAAAAGCGCGCCTCGCGCAACGTGAAGGTGTACACCGTGCCGTCCGGCGACACCGTCCAGCTCTGCGCCAGCCCCGGCTCCAGTTTGGTGCCGGTTTTATCCACCCGAATCAGCACGTCGAACACGTTCGAGAACACCCAGTTATCAGCGTTCTGCGCCGATTTAATCGGGTCGAAGGTTGTGCTGTCCTCACGCCGTCCGATGGTGAGAATCCCGGCCGCCTGCGCCAGTTCGCTGACCAGACTGAGCGCCAGCAACACGCTGGCGGCCGCCACATTGCGCTTATACATTTTCATGGCACGACTCCCCTGTTGATACGATTGGAATGCGAGTGGAAGCGGAAAAGTCCGCGGAAACGGCTCCCACGGCGTCGGCTGGCGCCGTGGGGCAAAACGCGATGTCGCCGGCCCGCAGGCAGGCTGAATACTGACGCCCCTGCGCTCGCAACGGCGGCGTTTCCTGCCGGCACGCCGCGATGGCATGCACGCAGCGCGGGTGAAACGCGCAGCCGGAAGGCAGCGCCAGCGGGCTGGGCGGTTCGCCCATCAGGCCGGTGGCCGGCAGTGAACGGTCAGGATCGATATCGGGAATGGCGGCGATCAGCGCGGCGGTGTACGGATGCTGCGGCTGGCTGAACACCGCCTCGGTCGGCCCTTCTTCTACAATGCGCCCGAGATACATGACCGCCACCCGATCGCACAGCCGCCGCACCACCGCCAGATCGTGCGCGATAAAGATCATCGCCAGCCCCATCTGTTCGCGCAGCGACATCAACAGGTTGATGATCTGCCCCTGAATCGACACATCCAGCGCCGACACGCACTCGTCCGCCACCACCAGCTGCGGCTCCAGCGCCAGCGCGCGGGCAATCCCGGCGCGCTGACACTGCCCGCCGCTCAGGTCATGCGGATAGCGCCGGCCGTGCTCCGGCCGTAGTCCCACCATGGACAGCAACTGGCTGACGCGCTCGGCAGTGACGGCGGGAGATAACCGTTTATGGACTTTCAGCACCTCGGCGATGCTCTGGAACAACGTCTGGCGCGGATTGAGCGAGGAAAACGGGTCCTGAAAAATCATCGCCGTCTCTTGCCGTAAGCGGGCTACGTCGCTGTGCAGGCCATCGCTGACCGGAATGCCGTTGAAACGCACCCGGCCGCGCTTTAACGTCTCCAGTTGCAACAGAGCACGGCCCAGCGTGCTCTTGCCGCTGCCGGACTCACCCACCAGCCCGAGGGTTTCGCCGGGAGCAATCTGCAAACTGACGCCGTTGACCGCCCGCACTTCGCGTTTTTGCCACGGAAAGCGGCCCGATACCGGGAACGTCACGTCAATCTCTTCCGCCTCCAGCAGCGGGTATATCAGTCCACTCATCCGGCCTCTCCTTCATGTTCCGCCAACGGGTAATGGCACGCCAGTTGCCGCGCCGTACCGTCCAGCGACGGCGTCTGCCGCTGGCAACGCTCGCCCGCCCGCGCACAGCGCGGCTCAAACCGGCACCCGTCGCCGAACTGTTCCGGCAACGGCGGCTGGCCGGGCAACGTACGCAACGGCCCGCTGTCGCCCGCCTGCATCGGCTGGCACGCAATCAGCGCGCGGGTATAGGGGTGGCGCGGCGAAGACAGCAGCGCCCGCTTCTCCCCCAGCTCGCACAGGCGGCCGCCGTACATCACCGCCATGCGGTCGCAGGTCTGCGCCACCACGCCCAAATCGTGGGTGATCATGATGATGGCGATGCCCAGTTGCTCGCGCAGTTGCGCCAGCAACCTCAGGATCTGCATCTGCACCGTGACATCCAGCGCGGTGGTCGGCTCGTCGGCGATCAGGATCTGCGGTTCGCAGGCCAGCGCCACGGCGATCATCGCTCGCTGCCGCATGCCGCCGGAAAACTCGTGCGGATAATTGCCGGCCCGCCGTACCGGGTCGGGGATGCCGACCTGCTGCAACAGCGCGACGGCCTCATCACGCGCCGCGCGTCGACTGCTGCCGAAATGCAGACGCCGACTTTCGGCGATCTGCTCGCCGATGGTCATCACCGGATTGAGATGGCTGGACGGATTCTGAAAAATCATCCCCAGCTGTCGCCCGCGCACGGTTGTCATCTGCGCGTCGCTCAGTTGCATCACATCCTGACCGTTGAGCCACGCCTCGCCGGCGGCGATATGCAGCCCCGCGCCCGGCAACAGCCGCATCAGCGCCCGGCAGGTCAGGGTCTTGCCGGAGCCGGATTCGCCCACCAACCCCAGCATTTCCCCCTTCTGCAAGGTAAAGGAAACCGAATCCACCAGCCGGATTCCCTGACGGTTTTCCAGCGTCAGCCCCCGTACATTCAGCAGCGTCATGGCCGTGCTCCCAGTCGATCGCCCAGACCGTCCGCCAGCAAGCTAAAGCCCATCGCCAGCAGCACGATCGCCAGGCCGGGAAAGGTGGTCATCCACCATGCCGTGGTGATAAAGCTCTGCCCTTCCGCCACCATCACGCCCCACTCCGCCAGCGGCGGCTGCACCCCCAGCCCGAGATAGCTGATGGCCGCGCCGCTGAGCAGCACCAGTACACAGTCGGACATCGCAAACACCAGCGAACTGGTCAGCGCGTTCGGCAACAGGTGGACGAACAGCACCCGCCAGTGACTGTAGCCCAGGCTACGGGCCGCCAGAATGTAGTCGCGCTGGCGGAGCGTCAGCACCTGCGAGCGCACCAGTCGGGCGTAGGACACCCACCCCACCATCGCCATAGCGATATAGAAGCTCATCAGCCCCGGCCCCAGCACCGCGATAATCGCCAGCATCAGCACCAGAAACGGGAACGCCAGCACCACGTCGATCACCCGCATCACCAGGGTGTCGGTCAGGCCGCCGAGGTAACCCGACAGCGCACCCAGCAGGGTGCCGATGCAAAATGGGAACACCACCCCCAACAGGCTGATTTGCAGGTCGATACGGCTGGCCCACACCACGCGCGAGAAAATGTCGCGGCCGTAGTTGTCGGTGCCGAACAGGTGGGCGCCGCCCGGCGGCTGCAGGCTGACCGACGGGTCCTGCGCTATCGGGTCGAACGGGGCTACCCACGGCGCCAATAGCGCCAGCAAAACCCAGCACAGCAGAATCAGCGTGCCGGCCAGCAGCGCAGGCTGGCGGAACCGCCGGCGCGCCGCGGCAAAACGCGGGAAGAATGTGAAAGACGAAACCCGGCTCATAGACGAATCCTCGGATCCAGCGCCACCGTCAGCAGGTCGGCCAGCAGGTTGACCGTCACGGTGGCGACGGCAAACAGCATCACCACGCCCTGCACCACCATGTAATCGCGGCTGAAAATCGCCCGAACCAGCAGTTGCCCCATGCCGGGCAGCGCGAACACGCTTTCGATCACCACCGTGCCGCCAATCAGCCAGCCGATATTCACCGCCAGCAGATTGAGCGTCGGCACCAGCGAATTCGGCACCACATGCCGCCAGAAAATCCGCCGCTCCGGCTGGCCGCGGGCGCGTGCCGCCACCACATAATCGCTCTTGAGTTCCGCCAGCAGGCTGGCGCGCAGGTTGCGGGTCAGCACCGCCGATAACGCCAGCGCCACCGTCAGGCACGGCAGAAACAGATGATGCAGCCGCTCGGCCCAACTGCTGCCGTAGCCCGACACCGGAAACCAGCCTAGCCGCAGGCTGAACAACAGAATCAGCATGATCCCCAACCAGAACGCGGGAAACCCCAGCCCGGCGGTGGATACCAATCGAATGAGCTGATCCGTCAGCCCGCCGTGATACCGGGCCGCCAGCGTCGCCAGCGCAACAGCCAGCGACAGGGCAATCAGCACACTGCCCAGCACCAGCAGCAGCGTCGGCTCCACCCGGGACGCCACCAGCGGCAGAGTATCGATTTTGTAGACGATGGAGCGCCCCATTTCGCCGTGCAGCAGATTGCGCAGAAAGTAGAAATACTGCAGCCAGACCGGCTCATCCAGGCCGTATTGCGCGCGAATGCGGGCGATGGCGTCCGGCGTGCTGCGAATGCCCAGCAGCAGACGCGCCGGGTCGCCGGGAATGGCCCGTACCAGCAGAAAGGTGATCAGACTGATGCCGAACAGCACCGGCAGCATCTGCAACGGACGCAGCAATAAAAATCGGTAACGGTGCATGTTATTTCCCCCACTGCGCTGCACATAAACAGTGCAGTCTGCCCGGCGACGGCGTTATCGGAACCGGAACGGCGCAAGCACGCCGACGGGAAACAACAGCTCGATAGTCGTGACACTGGCGCATAAAAGCCTCAATTAACACCGCCTTAATCCGGCACTGGCATTTACGCTAGCGGTCACTCACCGCGCTGGGTAGTTAGTAAAAATGCTAGTTTTTGCGTGTAGCCAACTGGCACCCAAATTGCATTAACTCAGGAGATAAACGTCGGATTGTGTCGTGATCCATGCCGTAAGCGGGAGGGCAGCCGTGAGCGAGAAGACAGCCGTGAGCGAAAAAACAGCCGTGAGCAGGAAAATAGACGTCGCCCCCCGTGGAGGAACCGCCGTGGGGCTGGCCGACAGCGACCATCGCGGAGCGGCGGCATTTGAACCGGCCTTCGAACGGTTGTACGACGATGTGCGGCAACTGGGGTTTGACGCGCTGATTTACGACTACACGCCGGTTCCGCGTTCGCTGGACGGCGAATTGATCACCCCGTCCCTGCTGCGCACCCGCAATGTGCCGGATGACATGGTGTCGCTATGGTGCCAGAGCGGCTACTACCAGGTAGACCCGGTACAGATCCACGCCCTCGACAGCTGCGCGCCGTTCACCTGGTCCTACTGTCGCCCGGAGAACACCTCGCTGCGCCGGGTGCTGAACGAACAGCACCGCCCGGTTTCCCACTATATGCAGGACCATAATATGCTGTGCGGCGTCACCGTGCCGATGCACCTGCCGAAAGGCGGCTTCGTCACCGTGACCGCTATTCATACCGGGCTTGATACCGACAGCGAGATCGAGACGGTGCTGGCGCGTATGGGGCTGCTGGCCCATACCTTTCAGGAACAGGTGTTCCCGCTGTTTGACCAAGCCTGGTACCTTTGCCGCCACGTGCATCTTAGCCCGCGCGAGCAGGAGTGTCTGGCCTGGTCGGCGGAAGGACTGACCGCCAAGGAGATCGCCCGCAAACTGCACCGTTCGCTGGCGACCGTCAATCTGCACCTCAACAACGCCGCCCGCAAGCTCGGCGCCAGCAACCGCGTACAGGCAGTGGTGCGGGCGATGCATTATCGGCTGCTGTAACGCCGCCGCGTCACGGCACCATCACATGCACCCGGCGCAGCTGGTGCAACGCCAGTCCTGCGGATTGACGGCCTGATAGAAAAAGCGGAAATAACACTCTTCAATCGGCACCTGATGCTGTTCGAAACAGTCCGCCAGCCAATCGACGTTTTCCAGAATCCAGTCATCTTCATCCAGCCCGTCCCGGTAAAGCTCATCATCCGGGTCAATCACCGAATAAATCCCCAGTGTTCCCAGATGCTGCTCGCAGTATTTCTCCGGTAATTCAAACTCACGCCCCAGATAATCAATGATCCAGTGACCGTGACATAAAAGATTACCGTTCCGGCTCCATGATGCCGTAAAAGGATTTTGCATGATTATCTATACCCAAAATAATTCGAGTTGCGGGAAGGCGGCAACCGAGTGAATCCCCAGTCACTTACATAAGTAAGTGACTGGGGTGAGCGAGGGCAACCAACGCACCTGCAACTTGAAGTATGACAGGTATAAAATACCATTAATATCATTAGAATAAATATAAAACCTGACAATATCTGGATAAATAAATCGGCATGAATAATACAATCTATCAGAGTGGAAAAATATATGGATATATACCCAAAATAATTCGAGTTGCAGGAAGGCGGCAAGTGAGTGAATCCCGATGAGCTTACTCAGGTAAGTGATTCGGGTGAATGAACGCAGCCAACACACCTGCAACTTGAAGTATGACGGGTATAAACCTATAACCCTCAATGGGTAAATAATAAAAGCATTGATAAAAGACAACGTATTTTCGATTAGCAGAGAAATACGGATAATTTCCTCTCGATAAATCCTTGTTATTCAGACGCGTTCTGCCGTCACGGTACAACCTCGTATTTTTGCTAGCTATTCACCGCAACGCGCCGGCGGTAGCGTGTGCCTGTCCATCATGAAAAAGGTATGCGTTATGTATAACGTCTGTGAGGGGTATGCCCCTTTTCGCGAGTACCAGACCTGGTACCGGGTCTGTGGCGATCTCGCCTCGCCGCTGACGCCGCTGGTGGTGGCGCACGGCGGCCCCGGTTGCACCCACGACTATGTGGACGCGTTTCGCGACCTCGCCCAAACCGGCCGGGCGGTGATCCATTACGATCAGACAGGCAACGGCCGTTCCACCCATTTGCGCGACAAACCGGCCGGGTTCTGGCAGGTATCGCTGTTTCTGGATGAACTCGACAACCTGCTGCGCCACCTTGGCATCGCGCAGCGCTATGCCTTGCTGGGGCAATCGTGGGGCGGCATGCTGGCGGCGGAACATGCCGTGCGGCAACCGGCTGGGTTACAGGGGCTGGTGATCGCAAACTCGCCCGCCTCTATGGCATTGTGGCTGTCCGCCGCCGCCCGACTGCGCGCTGCCCTACCGCCGACGGTGCAGGCCACGTTGCTGGCTCACGAACAGGCCGGCACGCTAAACAGCGATGCCTATCGCGCCGCCAGCCAGGTGTTTTACCAGCGCCATGTTTGCCGGCTCGATCCCTGGCCGGACGAGGTGAAACGCACCTTTGCCGCGATGGACGACGATCCAACAGTCTACCACGCCATGAACGGGCCGACCGAGTTCCACGTGATCGGTTCCATGAAGGACTGGAGCATCATCGACCGTCTGCATGCCATCAGCGTGCCGACATTGCTGATTTCCGGCGAGTACGACGAAGCGGCCCCCGAGGTGGTGCAGCCCTTCGCCGACCACATCCGCCACAGCGAATGGGTGATCTTCCGGCACTCCAGCCACATGCCGCACGTAGAAGAGCGCGCCGCCTGCATGGCGGTGGTCGGCGAGTTTCTTGAACGCCTGCCCTGATGCCGCCTCGCGCCGTCCGCTAATCGCACGGCGTACCGACCCGAAATGTTGATACGCCGCAAACGTTTATTCACAGAATCGCTTTATAACTGGTTCACCACCCCCGCCCGGCGAAGATGGGACCGGGGTTTCTGGTCTATGATGAAAAGGCCGTCACGTTGCCCGGCAAGAGAGCACATGCCGGACTGATGTTCATGGCGAACCAACACGCGATTGACAGAAAGGAGAGCGTTATATGTCAGGCAGTAAAAAGAAAAAGAGCCCGATTGGACTGGATGTGCAGCAGTCTGAAAAGATTGCCGCCAAACTGAACACCTTGCTGGCCAACTACCAGATTCTTTACATGAATGTGCGCGGTTATCACTGGAACATTTCCGGTGCGGCGTTTTTCGAACTTCACGCCAAGTTTGAGGAAATCTACAACGAACTGCTGTTGAAAATCGACGAACTGGCGGAACGTATTCTGGCGCTGGGCGCCCAACCGCTGCATGCCTACAGCGATTACCTGAAAGTGGCGGACATCAAAGAAGACGTCAACGCCACCGACGGCAAAAAAACGCTGGCAGGGTTGCTGGCCGGTTATGCCGTGCTGCTGCAACAGCAGCGGGAAATCCTGCCGCTGGCGGCGGAAGCCAGCGATGAAGGCACCGCGTCGCTGATGACCGATTACATCAAAGAGCAGGAAAAACAAATCTGGATGTTCAACGCCTACCTGAAATAACCCCGGCCCGACACCTCATCACCACCCCGCCCGCTCAGGGCGGGGTTCATGCACTAACGGCGTTTTACCACACACCGGCGCTACTCGGTCTTACTTAAGGCAGCGTAACGATCTCAATCCAGTTAGCGCCTTTACCGGTCGGGAAACGGCCGGTCAGCGTCAATTCGCCGCTGGTTTGATTGATGCGATACACCGACAACTGATCGGATTTTTCACCGCTGGCGATCAGGTAGCGGCCGCTGGGATCGATCTGAATACCGCGCGGCTGGGTTTCGGTAGGATAGCGCGCCACATAACGCAATTGACCACTCTTGGGCGTAACCCGCAACAGGCTGACGGTGCTGCTGGTGCGTTCGGAAACATACAGGAAACGGCCGTTTGGCGTTAGCCGCAGATCCGCGCTCCAGATTTTCGGGCGGTTATCGATGCCCGGCGCTTTAGGGTCGACCGTGCCGGGTTGCATTCCCGCGTCCGCCGGGAGGGCATCGGTGTAATCCCGCAACGTCAGCCGACCGGTGGTTTTGTTCAGCGTCAGCCGCGCCACTTTACCGGACAGCTCATTACTGACGTACAGGGTGCGGTGATCCGGCGCCCAAACCAGATGACGCGGTCCATTGCCCGCCGGTAACGCCAGTTCAGCCGGCGTATTCGGGGTCAGTTGTCCGGTTTTGGCATTAAAGCGGAACTGCAACAGCTGGTCGCTGCCCAGATTGCTGGCCAGCACAAACCGGTTCTGGCTATCGGCGATAATGCTGTGCGCATTCTTCCCGGTAGGCACGACCTGAACCGCCTCGGCGCTCACGCGACCGTCTGCCGCAATCGGGCTGACCGCCACCTTGTTGCCGCCGTAGGAGGCGCTGAGCAGCCAGCGTCCGGTGCGATCGGTAGAAATGTACGCCATGCTGTCGGGCAGCGGCGCCGTTCCAGCCGGGCTCAACGCGCCGGTCTTCCGGTCGATGGCGTAACCGGCCAGCGTGTACGGTTTGCTGCGCACCGCGGCGTACAGATGGCGCTGGTCCGGGCTGAGCGCCATCGGCATGACTTGCGCGCCAGCGGCCACCGTACCAATGGCGGTCAACTGGCCGTTTTTGGTATTCAAGGTATAAGAGCGGATTTCCCCGTCTCCCGCCGCCGACACGTATACCGCGGTCACGGCCGATGACGCCAGCGGCCACAAACTGGCCGCCAGCAACGCCGCCATACCGCCCCATGTGGTGAGTTTCGTGTGTTTTGCCATATTTTATCCCTGATGATTTCGTGATGTTCTACGTATAAACCCATTCGTCCAATAAATTAAAACAGCATTTTAATCCAGAAGGAATAGCAAACGCCGTAGGGATATGGGATAGGCGGTCAGGACGGGGAAACAGTCTCCTGCCGACCGGCAGGAGACCGTTGGAAAGGCTCAGCGACGATCAGAAATCGACATTGACGCCCAGTTGGAAGGTGCGGCCCGGCATCACGGCCAGTTCGCGGTTGTAGCCATCCTGAGCGGTGCTCTGCGTCAGTTGACGGCTGCTCAGGTAGTCCCAGTATTTACGGTCGGTCAGGTTATAAACGCCGCCGCTCAGCCGCACAGTCGGCAGCACGCGCCAGTAGGCGGTCAGGTCCACCAGTCCGTACCCCGGCACGCGCATGTACTGGGTGGTCGAATCGGTCAGCGCCGCGCCGGTATTGTTATACCCCTGACGGTTGTTGGCGGTGGCGCGTTTGCCTTTCTGGAACGTCGACGTGATGGCCGCGCCGTAGCGGTTGTTCGCTTCGTCCCAGGCCAGCCCCACCACCGCTTTCACCGGCGCTACGCTGTCGAGGTCGACGTATTTGTCGCCCAGATAGCGGGATTTCGATTTACCTTCGTTATAGCCGATCGCCATCGTGGTGCTGAACCCGCCGAGCGCGTCAAACCAGGTGCCCCACTGCACGCGGCTGCTGAATTCCGCGCCGTAGATATAAGCCTTGTCGCGGTTTTCCATCTGGTATGCGGTATAGATATTCGACGGTACGTTGGTGAACTTTTCCGGATTAGCCGCACGGGTATAGCGGGTATTGGCGATAAAGTTCTTGTAGTCGTTGTAGAACACGGCGGTGCGGAAGGTCACCCCGTCGGTCATGTCGCCTTTCAGACCCCACTCATAGTTGTTGCTGGTTTCGGTTTCCAGATTGCTGTTGCCGATCAGCGCGTACTGCGCACGGCCGGCATAGCTGGAGCCCAGACTCCAGGAGCCGTACAGCTGGCTGGCGTCCGGGAACTGGGCGCCGCGGCGATACTGCAGGTAGGTGCTCAGGCGCGGCGTCAGTTCATACTGCAAACTGAGCGACGGCAGCACTTCGGTATCGCGGGTGGTCTTGCCGTACAGCGACTGTACATCATTCGTGGTGATCGCGCTGCTGCCCGCGCTCAGGCTGGACAGGTTACGTGACTTGGTGCTCTGGTGCGCCACCCGCACCCCCGGGGTGATCGCCAGCGTCCTGCCGGCCAGTTCCACTTCCATCTTATCCTGCACAAAGCCGCCCAGAGTGTAGCTGCGGCTATCCGCTTCCGGCTGCATGACGACATTGGCCCCGGTCTGAGCCGGCGACTGATGGAACGGGCGTTCGGTATCGGACTGTTGGGCGTTGAAGCCCCAGGTGAACTGGTGCATGCCGACGGATTTCAGCAGGCTGGTTTCGATGCCGTAGGTTCTGACGTTGTAGTCGGAGTTGACCTTCTGCATGCTGCCGTCGTCCAGCGGCAGGTCGGTGTCGTCTTTCGCGGTGGAACGCTGGGCGTAGATGCGGGAATCCACCGCATCCACCCAGCCGGTGTTGGTGGCGGAGGTCCAGTTGTGGCGCAGGCTGCCGCTCCAGCGCTCGCTGTCGCTGTCCTGCTGCGAGGTGCCGACGATGCTGGTGCCAAAGTTATTCCAGCCGTCGTAGTGGGTGTGAGACGTCTTGCTGTAGTAGTCGAGCGTCCCGGTAAAACGGTGCTGATCGTTAGGCTGCCAGATGGCGGAAGTCATCACCGCCGTCGAGTGCCAGTTGAGCGGATAGGCGGACAACTGGTCGCTGTTGGTGCGGGTTTCCTGACCATCACGACGGCTGATCACCGCAATGCCGCGCAGGGTCTGATCGCCGCCGGCGACGGTGACGCCGTTGTGCCAGCTGCGGCTGGCGGAGTCGTAGTCGCTCTGATAACCGACATAGTGGTCTTTCTGCGCGGATAAATACTGATCGGGTGATTTGGGGCGGAACGACACCGCGCCGCCGATGGCGTTATTGGCGCGCTCGATCGGCGTCGCACCCGCGTCGATGCTCACCAGGCCGTACATGTACGGGTCGATGTAATCACGGCCGATGCCGAAGGTGTTAAGACCGGGACGCCCGGCGTAACTGCGGCCGGTGGCGTTGGGCAACGGGATGCCGTCTACGTCGATCGCCACCCGGTTGCTCTCCAGGCCGCGGATGTTGTAACCGGTGTACCCGCCGCGATCAAACCCGCTTTTACCGGCGCCGGAACCGCCGCTGACGCCGGTGGCGCTCACCAGCGGCTGATAGCGCATGATAGAACCGAAGTCGTTGCCTCCGTTCTTTTGCATGTCGCTGTCGGTCATGGTGATGGTGGTGCCCGGTTTGGTGACGCGCGGCGACATTACCGTCATCTGATCGCCGGCCCCACCAGCGGCGGTTTTGTCCGCCGACACGGCTTTTTTCGTCCCACTGTCCGTCGTGGTCGATGGCGTCGTGGTGGTCGATGGCGTCGTCGTCGATGATGTCGCTGTGTTCGCGTCCGCCGCCAGCGTTGGGCAGGCAAGACCGGTCAATACGCCGGTCAAAATGATCCGGTTTAACCCGGTGCGATGCTTTTCTTTGTTGTGCAAGAACATACTGCAACCTCAATAGTGGATGTCATTATCTTCTTGCTCAGGGATTGCCAAACAGTATCATTTCAACCCGTTACGGTTGGAATACCCGTCATGTTTCACGTTGCCGGCGCGTCAGCCGCCTGCCTGCAACCTGAAACCCCTCGGGTACGATCGTTGTTATTATAATTGTCGAACTTTTTTCTTCATCGGCGCGCCACGCGCGTCGTTAACGGCGTAACGCTACCTGCGGCATACCGGTGTCGCCGTGCGGGCTGACCAACACCTCCGCCTGATACCAGCGCTGAATCGCCGCCTCGGTCAGCACCTGCGTCGGCGCGCCTTCGGCCACCTTGCGCCCGCCCTGCATCACCACCACCCGATCGGCCCATAACGACGCCAGATTGAGATCGTGCAATACGCAGCACACCGCCAGTTTCCCTTCTTCAGTCAGCGATTTCAGCAATCGCAACAGCCGTTGCTGATAGAACAAATCCAGCGCCGAGGTGGGCTCGTCCAGAAACAGCCAGCCTTGTGGGCCGTCGCCCTGCCAGAGCTGGGCCAGCGCCTGCGCCAGCCGGACACGTTGCTGCTCGCCGCCGGACAATTGCGGATACAACCGCTGCCGCAGGTGCCCGCAACCGGTCAGCGCCAGCACCGCGGACACCACGTCCGGCTCCGGCGTGTCGCGCCAGGGGGTTCGCCCCATCGCCACCACCTCTTCCACGCGGAACGACGCGGTCAGCGTATTGTCCTGACGCATCACCGCCCGCTGGCGCGCCAGCGCGCCCGGCGACCAGCTAGCCAACGCCCGGCCATCAAGCCGGCATTCTCCCCGCTGCGGGGTCAGATAACCGGTCAGCAGCCGCAACAGGGTGGATTTACCCGCGCCGTTCGGCCCGATCAACGCCACCAGTTCGCCCTGAGCCAGCGTCAACGACACATCGTCAATCAGGGTCCGACCGCCGGCGACCTGATAGCGCAACTGACTTGCCGCCAGTGGCGCAAAACTCGGTTCAGCCATGTTGCCGCCTTAGAATCAACCACAAAAACCACGGGCCGCCGATCAGACAGGTCAGCAACCCCACCGGCATTTCCGCCGGCACCACCAGCGTGCGGGCCAGCGTATCCGCCAGCAACAGCAGCAACGCCCCGCCCAGCGTCGCGCCCGGCAACAACCAGCGGTGATCCGCACCCAGCAGCAGCCGCATCAGGTGCGGCGTGATCAGGCCGACAAAAGCGATGACGCCGCTGACCGACACCGCCGCCGCCACCAGCACCGCGCACAAAATCACTACCCGGCGCCGGGTGCGGCGCACATCCACCCCAAGGTAATGCGCTTCCTCGTCGCCCAGTTGCAGCAGATTGAGCGGCGACGCCAGCCTTTGCAGCCACCACACGCACGGCACCACCAGCGACGCCACCGCCGCCACCGTTACCCACTGCGCCTGCCCCATACTGCCCATGCCCCACAGCGACAGCTGGCGCAGTTGCTGATCGTTGCTGATCCACGCCAGCAGGCCGGTGGCGGCGCTGCCGATGGCGTTGATGGCAATGCCCACCAACAACAGACGCGACAGGGAGCGATCCCCCGACAGGCTGAGGGAGAACAGCAGCAGCATGATCAGCAAACTGCCGACAAAGGCGGCCAGCAACGGCAGGTACAGCGCCAGCAGCGTCGGCAACGCCAGCGGAAACAGTATCGCCAGCGCCACACCGACGGCCGCCCCGCTGCTGACCCCCAGCAATACCGGGTCCGCCAGCGGATTGCGAAACAGCCCCTGCATCCCGGCGCCGGACAATGCCAGCGCCATCCCCACCAGCAACGCCAGCACCACTCGCGGCAGGCGAATATACAGCCATACCTGCCACGCCATGCTGTCGATCGGACGGGTCATCAACTGCGTCAATGACACCGGCATCGCACCGCTACCGGCGGCGATTAACGCCAGCAGCGCCAGCGCGCCCGCCATCGCCAGCAGCGTCAAACGCGGAGGCAGGCTCACTTCGCCGCATCCACCGCCTGACGCAGGCGCAACAGCGCCGCGGGCGTATCCAGACCAAAGCCCAGCAACGCCATATCATCGACAATCAGTAACCGTTGGTGCTTGCCTGCCGGCGTCAGCGCCAGTCCCGACAGTTTCCACACCGCCGCGCCGCCGCCCAGCGATTTCGCGCCATCGGTGGTGATCACCACCCAGTCCGGCTGGCTCGCTACCACCCCCTCCTGCGACAACGGCTGATAGCGGTTGAAACCCTGCATCGCGTTCTGCAATCCGGCGGCGCGGAACGCGGCGTCCGCCGCGGTGTCCTGTCCGGCCGCCATTGCGCCCATGCCGCTATGACTGAGAATGAACAACATGCGGGCCGACGCCGGTTGCGACGGTATCGCCGCCAGTTGCTGTTTCACCTGTTGCGCCAGCGCTTCGCCGCGCGGCGTCACCCCCAGCGCACCGGCGATCGCCTGAATCTTTTCGCCGATGCCGCCGACCGTTTGCGGCTCCGGCACCGTCACCACGCGCACACCCCGGCTGGCTACCTGTTCCAGCACCGTAGACGGCTGCGCCAGCGCGCTCGCCAGCACCAGCGTCGGTTGCATCGACAGAATGCCTTCCGCGTTTAGCTGGCGCATGTAGCCGACATTCGGCAGTGATGTCACCGCCTCGGGGTGCAGGCTGGTGCTATCGCGCGCCACCACCTTGTCGCCCGCCTGCAGCGCAAACACAATCTGCGTGACATCGCCGCCAATCGTCACTACCCGGTCGGCAGCCAGCAGCGATAACGGCAGCCACAGCAACATCAGACACAGCGTTCTCATGCCGCAGCCTCCGGCATCACCAGCGACATCACCTGCTCGCGCCAGCGCGCCTGCTCCGGTTCCCCTTCCGAACGCTGACCGAATAGCTGGGCGATCGGCGTGCCGTCGGCGGCGAACAGTTCCAGGCTGGTGACAATGCCGTCTTTGGTCGGTTTACGCGTCACCCAGCTCTCTGCGATGGCGTCTTCGACCAGATGCAGCGTGAAGTCACGGTTGAACACATTCAGCCAGTTCTCCATCGGCGTCACTTTTTCAATTACGCCGGTGAAAATCTGCACGCAGCCGCGGTTGCCGACAAAAATCATGATTTCATTGCCCGCCTGCTGGGCGGCATGCAGTAAGGCGCCGAGCGCCTGATTGTCCACCCGGCAGGCCAGATCGTCGCTGACGGCGCGAAACGCCTGCGGGCGCGTGACATTATGGCGCTTAAGCAACGGGAAGAACTGATGCACGTCGGTCATCGCCCGCCACTCCTGCTCCAGCAGCGCGGCGTCCGGCGCCGCGGCCGGGGCGTCGACCGGCGCAGGTTGCAGCGCCAGCGGCGGGTTATCCGCCAGCGTGAAGCTGTCGATCAGCGCCTGCCAGACGGTCAGTTCCGTGTTGTCGGTGGCATAGACCTTGAGCACCGCGTCGCCGTGGCGATCAAAAAACTGAATGCTGCGGCGCTCGCCGCGCGCGGTCTGTTCCGTCAGCGCAAACGCGCTATCCCACTGCTCGGGAAACAGGCGCAGGTCCAGCCCGCGCGGGTTGAGCACCAGACCGACGTGTTCGCCGATGCGCTGGTTGCGGTAAGCCCCGACCTGCTCATGCACCGCGTATTCATTGCGGGTGATGGACTTGGTTTCGCCGACGGATTCCAGCCCGGCCAGCAGCGCGCGCATGTCGCCGGACAGGCGGCGAGCGTCATGCCCGACGCGCAGCGACGTCAGCGCCGCTTCGCTCAGCCCCATCATGCGGGCCAAATCCCGGGCGTACTTGCGCGGATGCTCAACTTTCAGTTGCAGATAGTGTGTGTAGTGGTGATGCATGTGCCAAAACTCCCTCGACAGCGCCGTCCGCTGGCTGCGGTATTGATGTGTGCCACAAAAGTTAATAATAATTATTATCATTACGAAAAAGTGAAAACAAGACACATTCGCAACAACAGCATTACTAAACCATTACACTTTTCAGGGGTAAACCCGCAGTTACGCTACATCGGGATGGGAAATCAGCGTGGTGCGCAAAAAATCAGCTGCGGTTTTCAAATTCAGTTTTCATTATTATGGAACAATACCGCTCACATTTATCTTGTCATTTAATTTACCAATGATAATCAATCAATTAAAAATTCACTTGATAACATCGAAATATTATTTCCGCTGATCATTAACAACAGTGAAATTTAAATGGCATCAATTGACAAAATTACCCGTTCCCGGCGTCTATGATAAGCACACCCAACAGAGAAACAGTCATCTCGATTTTTTCCACGGCACTTATTCTGTTGGGATAAATATAAATACCTTAACTATACCCAAAATAATTCGAGTTGCAGGACGGCGGCAACCAAGTGAATCCCCAGAAGCTTACTCAAGTAAGTGACTGGGGTGAGCGACAAATTGGCGTAAGCCGATTTGAACGCTGCTGGCAGCGGCCCCGAAAGGGCGAGGCCCATGAAATGGGCCGAATAACGCAGCCAACACACCTGCAACTTGAAGTGTGACGGGTATAAAGATGGAGTTAGCTATAATGAACATTATGATCAAAAGCATCGCGGCAGGCGCTATTGCACTGGCCTCATTCAGCACGCTGGCCGCACAGGAAATAAACCGTGAACAAGCAGATAGCTATCAGCAAATTGGGGTAATCACCTCAAACAACACGGATTCCCCAATGGATGCGACCCGCGAATTATCACAAGCCGCAGATGCCCTGGGCGGAAAATATTTTGTGATTATTTCTATGGATAACGACGATCTGGTTCGCTCCAGCGCCATTGTCTATAAATAGTCACTGACTGAAAAGAAAACAGTCGGATTAATTAGCAATAGGGCCGGCGGGCGGATCTGCCGGCCTGTTTACTGACGCAGCTGACTGGCTGCACACTGTTTAACCCCTTTCGCTGCGGCAGATAAAATACAGCCCCACTCCGCACGATCTACCTATTATACGTTGCTCCCGATCATTAAGTTTAAATCAAACCCAAACAAACCCGCGATAAATCGGTATTTGTTATTTTCACTAAATCAATGCTCAACAACATATGGGTTCTGATTTTTCTTTTCTTTGTCCTCTTTATAATCCCCAGCAACAGAAAGTGCGAGGTAAAAGATAAAAATCACCTTGTCTTTCTGCGTGGCAGGGTTTCCGAGCTTGCGTTTTACGGTAATACATCAGTACCGGGCATACGCTCCCCTGTGATTATTTTTACAGCACTATCTCACGGGGAATTAAAATGGAAAAATCATCGTCGTTGTCGCTTTTCTATCAATTATTAAAGGGTAATTTTTTCTCTGAAAAAATCTGGCGTAAGACCGATATAAAAGCCAAATTTTTATTACGCTCATTATTAATGCCGTCAATTACCTTACGCTATCTGAAGAATATTATTGAGATTCCCGCCATGCAGAAAGCGGTGAAAATCCGGCCGATGCTGCCGACCAAGATTCACCGTCCTTATCTGTCCGCCACGCTGCATGCCGCCGAGCGCGCCGACGCCATCTGTACCCATTACACTTTCGTGGATCAGTTGGCTAACCCGTTTCTGAAGCAGGCGTTTCTCAGTCTGGATGATTATTGTCTGGCGCGTTTTTCCGGCAAGAACGGCGAAAGTTTTTCACTGATTTGCAGCACCTCACGCTACGACAAAGAGGGCGAGGCTACGCTGCGCATCCGTTTCAACGATGTGGTGCTGGCGTCACTGACATTCTCGGTAATGCGCGACCAGAATCAGCTCGCCATCATGATTGGCGGTTTGCAGGGAAAAGGCCGCGACCAGACCCGTGAACTGACCAAAGACGCATCGAAAGCCTGCTTTGGGCTGTTTCCCAAACGCCTGTTGCTGGAGTGCCTGCTGACCCTCGCCGGTCTCACCGGCATTCATCGCATTCTGGCGGTAGGCGATGAGAACCATGTTTATCAGTGCCTGCGCTACTGCTACCGTAAAAATAAGGTGCGGTTTTCCAGTTACAGCGAGTTCTGGCAGTCAATCAACGCAGACAGAAACGCGACGGGGTTGTACCAACTTCCGCAGATCATTACACGCAAAACGCTGGATGAATTGCCAAGCCGAAAACGAGCCCAGTACCAGCGCCGTTATCAGTTGCTTGACGACATCAACGCTCAGATCAGGCTCACTCTGGGGCACAGCGCCTCATCCGACACGCTGCATCGCATCGCCAGTTAGCATACGCCGACACCGGGGAAAACGGCGTTCCCCGGTACGTCATCCCCCATTACGCAAACCCGCCGTTGCTGCGGACCACCTGACCATTGATCCAGCCCCCTTCCGGCCCGACCAGAAAAGCCACCACGTTGGCGATATCGTCCGGCTCACCCAGCCTTTCCAGCGGCGTCATGGCGGTAATGGCGGCCACCTGCGCATCGGTCTTACCGTTAAAAAACAGTTCGGTCGCCACCGGCCCCGGCGCTACGGCGTTTACCGTTACCTCGCGACCGCGCAGTTCGTTCGCCAGCACCCGCACCAGCCCCTCGACTCCGGCTTTGGAAGCGATATAGGGGCCATAACCGGGCAGCGACCGGGCGATCACGCTGGTAGACAGCGCAATAATCCGTCCGCCGTTTTCCACCTGCCGGGCCGCTTCGCCCAGCACAATGAATGCACCGCGCAGATTGGTCGCCATCATGTTGTCGAACTGCGCCAGATCGCCATCGGCAATCGACGTGTTCGCCATCACCCCGGCGCTGTTGATCACGGCGTCGATACGCCCGAATTGCGCTTTCGTCTGCTGAAACAGCGCCGCCACCTGCTCGGGCGCGTCCACCTGCGCCTGAATCGCCAGCGCGACGCCGCCGTCCGCGCGAATCCGGCTCACCACGTCGCTCGCCTGTTGCTGCTGCCGGGCATAATTCACCACCACCCGCCATCCCTGCTGCGCCAGTTTCAGCGCAATCGCCCTGCCGATGCCCCGCGACGCACCGGTGACAATCGCCACGCGGGCATTCTGTACGCTGTCTTGTGTGTTGTGCTGCTGCATACGGTCTCCTGTTATTCCGGGATGAAAATGACTCCGGAATGAAAATTGTTCCGGGATGAAAACGATCGGGCCCGCCGCGACGTTAACACGGCGAAGCGGCCATCGCCTGCGTGGCAGATCCTGCCCGGATAGCGGCATGAGATAAAGGTGGATAAATGGATATGATTATTCCATTTTTACCGACAGTAATGCCGACACAGACAGTCTGGTCGCTCAACCGTGCGGCGGATAGCGGTGAACCAACGAAAACGCCGCGTTCACGCTGGTGGGAAGATAATCGCAGGCGATCGTGTCGGGCTGCAACACCGCCTGCCTGATAACCTGTTCGGTCGATGCGGCGATATGACGCTGCCACCCTTGCCGGTCGAGTATGGCAAACCCCAACGCGCAGGAGGATCCGCCTGACAGGCTGTCGATCACCACCAGTTGACTGTGCTGCGCATTTTCTCCGATGTATCGCGACAGCGCCGCTGCGCCAAAAATGCGGACCGTTTCCCACGCAGGCAGGCTTACCGCATCCTCCAGCAACCCGGATTGCGACAGGGCGCTCGCCGACACCAGCATCAACGAGGGCTGATGGCGAATGAAAGTACAGGCAATCCGGCCCAGGCCGGGGATCGTCAGCCATTCAAAAGGATGACCGGTAATCAGTAAGGGGTGTGCTGATGGCGCCACTGACAGTCTCTTCGTATTTCGCTGGATGTTCAGGATTTACTCATATTGCATTTTATTATTAAAAAATACAATCCATGAAATGACACCCCCTCTTCTTATGCCAACAGATCAACCGGATTAACACCCGAAGTGACTTTTAGTAAAATAAAGAACAATTGGCCGGCAGCACTGCCAGCCCGGTCGGTAACGGGTATAATCAGCGGTTATTTATTCTGGCTGGCAAGGAATCATGACGACCCTCACCCCTTTGCAGGCGCGCATCGTGCGCGATGTCATCAGTTATGTCAGACGCGAGCAACTCGCGGTGGGCCATCATCTGGTCGAGTCGGCGCTGGCGCAGGCGCTCAACACGTCGCGCACGCCGGTAAAACAGGCGATGCAGTACCTGATGGACAAAGGCATGGTGACCTATGACCGCAATCGCGGTTTTTTTCTGGCGCAACACGCCTCGCAATTGGGCAATCTGGTCGCCGAAGTGCTGGAGCAGGCGGAAGACCCGCTCTATCGCCAGTTAGCGGAACGCCGCATTACCCGCCAGTTGCCGGAACAATTTTCAGAAATGGAGCTGATGCTCGAATTCAGCGTTACCCGCCCGGTGCTACGCAAAGTATTGCTGCGCTGTCAGCAGGAAGGCTGGCTGGAGCACATGGCTGGTCAGGGCTGGCGCACGCTGCCGCTGATCGATTCGGTAGAAGCTTATGAGGAAAGCTACGCGCTGCGCGCCATTATCGAGCCAGCCGGACTGCTGTCGGCGACGTTTCATATTGACCCGCAGGTGCTGGCGCACTGCCGGAAGCAGCAGGAACACCTGGCCGAAGACGGTTACCTGACCATGACGGCGATGGAGATGTTTGATACCAGTTCCGGATTTCATGACACGCTGGCCGTCTGTTCCGGCAATCGTTTTCTGCTGCAAACCGTCCGTCATCTGGCCCGGCTGCGGCGGCTGGTGGAGTACCGCAAGGAGAGGTTTCGCCCACAGCGAAAACATCAGGCGGAAGAACATCTGCAAATCATTCGCTATCTGGAGCAAGGCGATCGGCTGAGCGCCGCCGATTTCATGCGTACGCATCTGGAAAAAGCGCGACGCCAGGCGGTCAACCCGGCGTTGTTCACGCCGCTTTAGCGGCTAAACCGTTCAGACGCAGACCGTGCAACCGCGACCGTTGTCTTTGGCCTGATACAACGCGGTATCCGCAGCTTTCAGCCAAACCTGATAGTCCTCCAGACCGGGATGAAACTGCACCAGCCCAACGCTGATTCCCACCCGCAGCATCGGCGCCTGATGCAGCTGCACGCTGTCCAGATACTCGCGCAACCGCTGGACGATACGCTCCGCCTCGACAGCCGGCGTCTGCGGCAGCACCACGCCGAATTCGTCGCCGCCAAAACGGCCGGTAATGTCGGATTGCCGCAAGGTTGATTTGATGCCGCCGCTCAGCAAGAGAATCACATCATCGCCCACGTGGTGCCCGAAGCTGTCGTTGATGCGCTTGAAATGATCGATATCCAGCAACGCCAGCGTCGCCACCTGCTGGTGGCGCAAACACAGTTCAAACTCATTTTTCAACAACTGCTCCCAGTAATGCCGGTTGTACAACCGGGTCATACCGTCGTGGATACTGATTTCCCGCAGTTGACGCTTGTGCTCCGCCAGTTTGATCGCGGTGCGATAGGTGACCAGCCCTACCGATATGGGATAGATGAATAGCATCGGCAGGCAGAAATAGATCTGCACAGGCGTGGTGGCAAAGGCGATCGTTCGGCCTGCCAGCCAGATAACAGCCAGCGCGCCGGTCAGTTGCACAACCAGCCCTTGCAAAAACAGCCGCAAACCGCCGGCCGCGATATTGTTCATGCCCATCATCGACATGATCAGCACCGACGGCAGCGAATTCAGCCCCATCATGCCAATCCAGACGCCGCCCAGCCAGGCGTCAAACCGCAGATTGCCATACTCGAACCGCATCGGATCGCGGGCGCGCCGCGCCAGCAACAGCGCAAGATGCGGCCAAAGAAAACCGTTGAAAAACAATACCCCCCAGACCCACACAGGCTCTGTCTGGTCATACAGCACCGCGGCGACATAAAAAAAGCCCAGCCCCAGACCAATCATTCGGGGGATATAGACGCGTCTGGCAAACGCCAGACCGGAGCGACGACGATCACCGTCAGCCGGTGCCGCAACGAGTGTTGAATACATTCCACTCTCCTTCTTATATCCGTCACACTTCAAACCGCAAGTACGTTGGCTGCGTCTCGGCCCATTCGCCCTTGCGGGGCGGCTACCGACAGCGTTCAAATCGGCTTACATCGATTTGTCACGTCCCCAGCCACTCGCCTGAGCAAACGGCTGGGGATTCACCGTATCGCCGCCTCCTGCAACCCCAATTATTCAGGGTAT
This sequence comes from Dickeya sp. Secpp 1600, assembly GCF_003049805.1. Taxonomy (NCBI): domain Bacteria; kingdom Pseudomonadati; phylum Pseudomonadota; class Gammaproteobacteria; order Enterobacterales; family Pectobacteriaceae; genus Dickeya; species Dickeya sp. Secpp 1600. The sequence continues at coordinate 1,484,201 of NZ_CP023484.1, read as the reverse complement.
ATAATCCTTATGACGGGGAACTTGCAGTCATTATTCCAAATTCCAGCTCAAATCACTTCAGTAAGATATGGTTTTTATTAAGAACCTATCCCGGCAGGCGTAACTGGCGCAGCGAGTAAACCCGTGCGTTACAGACAAACGAGGCGTTCAGACACTGCCCGGCAGGCAAAATAGCCCTGCTGCATCGTATTGAATTCTGGCTTAACACTGGCAGATAAAGGCCGTTATCAGCATGAAAAACGGTTGGGGGATCGCGTTCAGAGGAAAAGAACGTCAGATGAAAATAACGCGGGAGGGGGAAACGACAAGGTGAAAAACCGACGCCGGTCAGCAAAAGCAATGCGGCCGGCCCACAGGGGGGAAGGCCGGCCGCGTTACGTATCAGGGATGACCCGGTCCGTTGGCGGGCTGGTAATGGAACCCGCCCGGCCCACCGCCGCCGGGGCCGCCATGACCGCCGCCCGGACCGCCCCACGGGGGAGGGAAAATACAACCGCTCAGGGTGGCGATCAATGCCAGTAAACCGACCATTTTGACTACGTTTTTCATGATTCACCTCAGTTTCAACGGATGCATCATAAGAAACCGGCCAGCAGGCAACAAGTCGCCGATTCTTAAAAATCCTCTTATTTACAGTCATTTATACTGATTACGAACCACTTTCGTAAAACGATCGCATTCTTTACACTCCGCCCGGCGATCAGCAACTGACCAGCTTCAGTTCGCGCATATCCAGATAGTCGCCGACGCTGGCAGAGGAGAGATTGAACGACAGCGCCAACAGCCAGGCGCTGCGCGGAATTTTCCAGATGGTGCCCGAGTTGCCCTTCTGCAACCGATCGCTGCTCTGAATGTAATCCTTGCCGTCGCGGGTCAGGTCCATCATCACCGGTCCGGGGCCGTTTTCGCCGTAGCCATGAAGCTTTTTGGTAATCGCCACCTTGCCGGCGACGGAAGTTTGCGCCTGCCAGGTCAGCCCGATTTGATCGTGCCCATTGATCGGTATCAGAAACTGCACCTGCACGTTATCGCTCTCGGCGATTTTCACAAACCGCCCGTTATCTTCTTTGATGTGCGCCGGGTCATAACGACAGGCGCAACCGCCCGCGCCGGGGTAAACCAGCGTGCTGCCGCTGTCGTTCAGGGCGATCAGTTCCGCCATCTGATTGGTAAAGATCAGGTTATTTTTCCAGCAGGGACGGTTGGAGATCACGCAGGAAGTGACATTGATGCCATCGGTGGCAAAGCGAACATTGGCCAGCGTAGTCTGGTAATCAAACGCCTGATCGAAAATGAGGTAGGGTTGCTCCGGATTCTGACGCACAAAAATCGCCCCGCCGTTGAACACAAAGCTAGCGTTCTTTTTCCTCAGCACCACCGCGGACTGCTTTCGCCTCACGTACTCGAAGTGGCCGTTGATCTCCACATGCCCTTCGTTAATCAACGCGATCCCCTCGCAGTAATCAAAGCTGCCCGCCTGCCAGTACACCACGCCGTCCGGATTATCGATTTCAAAAGCGTACCCGCCGTTTTGCCAGATACAGCCAATGAAGGTGAAGCGCTCGTAGGAATCCGGCTGACGGGTCAGATACAACAGGCGATCGCAGTTATTGAATCCGCAGGAGAACCAGTTCCAGCCCCAGCCACCCGCTCCGTTGGAAAAGACTTTTCTGAACCCGGTAAAACGGCAGGAATAAATGCTCAACAGGCAGGATGCATTGCGGTTGGAATTGTTCTCCGGGTTATACGCAAAAAACAGATCTAACGTTCTCTTTTCAGAAATAAAATGCACGCCGGAAAAAAAACTGTCCACGATATTACTGTAGGCGGCATCCACGTCCGGGTTTCCGGTAACCACCACCGCATATTTATCGAAATTACCATTTTTGGTAAAAATAATTGTCAGCGGGCCATGAATAGAAACTTTCGATGCATCTATTTTTATTGTGGAAGAGACCTGCACCACGCCCTGTAACATTAACCTGACCTTTTGCTGGGCATTCGATAAAGATTGTGACTGTTCCAGCATATCATTAAGAAGTGTCTGAAAAGGCCCGGTGGAATCTTTCTTTCCGGAAAAATCAATATTGTAACGGGTGAGATCATTGGTAAATGCAACCGCATTATTCTCCTGCGCTGCCGACGCCGTAGAGGTCACCGCCAGCGATGCCAGACTGCCGGCCAGGAAATCTCTTCTATTCATAATAACCTCTCCGATATCAATAAATTAAATGTCTTAAAAATCGAAATTCACATAATGGAAGATAATGCGTTGATAACAGGCAGGGTAAACAATAGCGCCGATAAATGTCATAAATTTTCTGCAAAAATAATTAAAGATTTAATTCAATCTGATTTATCATCACTGGAAATACACTTCAACTGAGTATGGGAGTTGAAAATTGAAAGCAACCATAAAACATAATTCTCTTTATTGGGCAATGCTTTGCATTTTCCTGATACCACAGTTTGTGTTTGTATTTCTCCAGCAATCCTCGCTGGCGCCCGGCATGATGGTAGCCATCACAGCCATCTATATTTATGGCTTACGCTGTATGAAGCAATTGGCCTTTTCCAGTGGAAAAATCTTACTTTTTTCGATAGCGGTATTTATATTACTGGCGCAGTCCGGTTATATAGCCACCTTCTATGACAATTACAAACCACTCTTCACGTTACCGGCGCTGATTATTATTTTTCTTGGCGCCACGCTATTTTCCAACCGTCTGCTGACCGTCCCGCCCGCCACCCTTGCTTCCGTTTTCCGGGCCGTCACCTATACCCTGCTGCTGCTCGGCTGGATCTCGGTCATCCATCGCATTGATATCGGCAGTTACGCTGCGAAACCCAAGGCGGTGTTTCCTTTTTCCGAAGAGAGTCATTACGCCCTGACGGTCGGTATCTTTGTCTGCGCCAGCGGCATTCTGATGAAAAACCGGGAACGCGTGGTGCTGCTGACGAACCTGCTGTTGCAGGCGTTGATTTTCCCCAGCCTGACGCTGCTGGTGTTCTGCATGATGGCGATTTTCATCTTCTGGATGGCGCGGCGCATTACCCTGATGCTGACGATCATCGTGGTGCTGGTTGCGGCGGTGTATTTCATGCTGACCTACTTTTCCGACCTGCCGGCCATCGCCTACTTCGGCTCGCGCCTGACCATCAGCGACGATACCGACAACCTCACGACGCTGGTATTCCTGCAAGGGCTGGATGACGCCAAAAACGCGCTGCTGGAAAGCCACGGCCTTGGCTTGGGGCTGCAAATGGCCGGCACCAATGGGGTTGGCCAATACGGCTATGTCATCCAGTCGCTCGCCGGCAGCGACTTCAACCGTAACGACGGCGGCTTCCTGGCCTCGAAAATCGTCAGCGAATTCGGCGCCGTCGGTCTGCTGATCAGTATCGGCTACATGTTGATTCTGAAAAAAGCCGTCAACACCATCAACCGCATCCGCGATAACACCGATATGGAATCAACGCTGCTGAAAATCGCCATGGCGGTGGTGATCGCCTACGCGGTCGAGTTTTTCCTGCGCGGCTATGGTTACTTTTCACCTGGGCTGTTTCTGTTTGTCACCATGATGATGGTCAGCAGCAAGCTACATCGCCAGCGGACCAGAGCGGTACGCCCGCTGCCTTCCCCCTCGTCACTACAGCCTCAACTCTGATACTGGCGGCGCCTCCCGTTTTCCGGAAGGCGCTGCGCATTGACCGGGTGATTCGATTATCCCCTCACTACTCTTGATTATCCCCTGACCACCATTATTCCCGGTCCACCATGTTGTACAGCACGTCGCGCCGATCCAGCATCTGGCCGCCATCGCGGGTCAGCGGTACCCAGCCGATGGAGCCGTGACGGGTGGTCGGTGAACTGAAGAGCAGATCGAACGGGATGGTGAAGTAGATCCCTTTGGTGAAACTGCCTTCGCCATATTCGCTGGCGCTGACATTGGTGACGGTGGCAAACGCGCCGGCCACGATCCCGCTGTCGAAACGGCGCGACAGATCCAGCGTGACGCCTTTATCGCCGGCCAGATAACGCCCGACGCTGATTTTCGCCAGCCCGCCTTTGACGAACGGCAGCGACCAATAGGTGGTCAGGTGACCGGTGGTCACGCTGTAATCCTTCAGCCGCTGCGGATCGTCCCAGTCCCGCTGCTTGACGTAGTTGACGTCCATCCCCACCGCCCAGCTGCTGCCAAACGGACGATACAGCACTTCGCCCCCGACCCCGGCGTACATCATTTCCAGATAACCGCCGTAGACCTGGGTATACCAGTCGCGCGACAGATGATCGTAACGCGACAGCTGCAGGTTGGTCAGTTGTACGTCCGAAGCGGTCACATATTCGCGAATGTGGGTACGGACCCGCGGCAGCGCCGCGCCGTCCTGCGGGGGCGATCTGAAGTTGAACTGGTTATAGTTATTGAGCAGGTTGATGCTCAGCATGCCGCCCAGCCGCCAGTTATTGGTAATACGGTAATCGGCGCTGGCGTTGGCCGACAGCTGATACATGTAGAACGATTCCGGACCGCCAAAAGACTGCTGCAGCGAGGGGTCGATGCCGTAGGTGAAACGCGGCGGCTCGGTATGCAGCACCTGACGGCCACTCGGCTCCGGCAGCGGCTCGACATGATAGGGATCCGGCTCGTCCAGCCCCAGCGGCGTGCTGCCGGACTCCAGTTGGCGGAACGCCGACGCATCCACACGGGTACTGGTGGCGGTCAGCGGACCGCTACGGGTGACGATGTGATACTGCCCGACGTCGTCCGGCAGATTGTTCGCCAGCACCGTCGCCGCCCGCCGGCTGGCCTCGGCATCGCTGTTATATTTATACTGCTCCGCCACCACCGTCACCTGCTGGCCGTCGCTATAAATATCCGGTTGAGTAAAGCCGGCCTTTTCGTCCAGCTCCTGCGAAACACGTTGCCAGTCGGTGCCGCCCTGTGCATTTTTCGCCGTTGCGTTTTTTCCCGGTAAGTAAACCGGCGGCTCGTCGTCCGGGTGCTGCGGCCGCAGCCGGTTGAAGTTGGTGCGCAGCGTGAAGCCCCACATCAGGGTGTTGCCGCGCTCCCACGACAGCGACGTATCCAGCCAGTCGGTGGCGCGGTACACCAGGCCGACGTTAATCGGCGAGTCCTGCTTGATATGCTGCGACGCAGGGCGAGTCTGGTCCGCCGCCTCCACGCTGTAGTCGTTGCTGTCGTACTCCAGCTTGATACGCAACGGATCCCACGGCGTCTGGTATTCCAACCCGGCAAACAGCGCCGCCGGTCCGTGGAAAAAGTTCTTCGCCGCGAACTGCCCGGTCTGCGTTGAGGCGGAACGGGTACAGAATCCCGACATCAACCGGCAGGCCGGGTTGGTAATGTTGCCGCTCTGCGCCATGTTGCCCCAGCCCATACCCAGCGTGAAATCAAACGGCCCCCAGCGCTTGCTGGCTACCAGATACTCGCTGTCGAACAAACCGGTGCCGGCGATATCGCGCAACCCCAGCGATACCTGCGGCAGCCAGCGGCTTTCCTGCCAGAGCCGCGCCTTGACGTCGAAGCTCTTGTCTTTGTAGGTTTGGCTGCCACTGAAGCTGGGGGTGGTGCTGTAAGGCCGGGTACGAATATCGGTATACCGCAGCGTCGCCTCCAGCCAGTCGAGTGGCTGCAGTGAAATGGCATAGCGGCGATATTCCTGGTTGTCGCGGTAGCTGGCGCTAAACTCGCCGGTATCCGCCATGCGCGCCGTCGGCATCTGCCATAGCCCTACGCCGCCAAAATCCATCTGCGATACGCCGGCGGGCTGGTAATAACCGCTGCGGTTCGCCGCATCCTGGTTATCCGCTTCAGCCGCCCAGACCGACGTCCCTAATGTGCTGCCAATCGCCAGCGACAGGCAGCTCAGTTTAAAAGTTCGGTTGTTAGCCATTAGTGTGGAATCCGGTTGGCAAGATAGTCGGCGATCTGCTCATTCAGAGACGTGAAGCCCTCGGGCAGAATGGAAGGGTCAAAACCGATGAACAGCGTTTCTCCCGCCGCCGGTTCATTGTGCTGGCGGTTCCAGATGGCCAGCGGAACTTTGCGCCAGCGGCCGTCGCTCGAAATCAGATAACCGTCGCGGTTATCGCCGCCAGGCAGAAAACGCCGTCTGCCGATGTACTGTTCGACAGACCAGCCTGACTGGAGGTCGATGTCCTTGAACACGTTCGGGGTGCCGATATCAATGCCGGTGCTGATCAGCCCAAACAAAAAGAACTGATCCCGATAGGGTGACAGGTAGAGGGTATAGTTGCCCACCAGCGGGCGATTATCCCGCTGAGAAAGACGCACGATATCCGGGTCGATGCTGGCGCGGATCCGGCCGACGGTATTCACCTGTTTCAGCGCCTGCGCCATATACCAGGCGGCGATCGCCCAGTCGCCATCGCCCTCGACCTGCCAGACCAGCTGCAACTGATAGAGCCGGGCCTGCAGCCTTTCTCCCTTCTCTTTGACCTTTTCCGTCACAAGTTCGTTGGTGAGTAACGCAGTCTGCCAGTTGACCTTGTCCGGGAAAGTCATCTGGCCGTAGAACTGATCCAGACGGGTGCCGTCTTTCAGCACCACGGCGGGCAACGTTTCGCCCGCATACTTTACCGTTAACTGCGCCGCCCCTGATGTTCCGGCCACCAGCAATAACAAGGCAGCCAATCGATTGAATGACAACATAAAATTACCTTATTGATTGTATGGCTTAAGAACAGTGAACTGCACCAGAGCCATGTTTGGCCCCATATACTGATAGCTTTGGATGACCTGACCGGAAGTCGGGTCCAGCCAGTATTGGTTGGTATAGCGTTTGCCCAGCGCCGGTACGGTCACCTGCTCGTCGAAACGTACCGTCTGCCGCGGGATGTTCAGTATCGTCAGGGTTTCCGGGCCTTTGTTCTCGAATACCGATTGCTGGTCGTAACCGCCGCGCAGCACCTGCGACCAGCTGACGATGGTGTGCCACTGTTTTGGGGTGCCGGGTTTCAGCAAGCCAAGGCTGAGCGGGTCGGTGTCCAACTGGGTGACTTGCCGGATGTCTTCACCCAGCCCCTGCGTTTTCACCAGCCGGCCAAAGCGGGTTACCACCACGTTTTTATCCTCCGTCACCCACTTCAGTTGCTGGTTATCGACAAACGCCAGCACCACAAAGACGCGCGGCGCCTTACCCACTTTCAGATACGCTGAGGCATAGGGAAGCTGCTCCACCTGTTGCGGCGTCATGCTGACACCTTCCCTTCCCCACAACGCCAGCCGCAAGTCCCGGCCCAGTTGACTAATTTGCTGAGAACACCCTGTGAGTCCTAGCATGAAGAAAACGACCACCAACATCCGGAACAAGGCTAAATCAAGGATTTTTTTCATTGTTCGGGTTCTCGCCTGAACATCCTGAAGCAGAAAAAAGGCCACCGGAGTGGCCTTGGTTATTAGCCCATCATTAACCGCGAGTTGACGTCACGGTTGAGGTGCCGGTCGCAGTGGTGCTGGTTGTGCTGCTGGCGGCAGAAACGATGCCCCCCATGACGCCACGACCAACCCCGTGGCCATAGCCATAGCCATAACCCGACCCGCGGCCACTCGCTGCGCTAAACGCGTGTGAACCAGCTGCGGCCCCCCCCTGGAAAACGGGTTGACCGTTACCTGCTGACGGCCCAGCCGCCAGTGCGCCCACAGGTACGGCCAGAGCCAGTACCAGGATCGCTAGCGTTTTCTTCATCATTACCATTTCCTTTTATTTCCTGTTTAAGGACATCAGGCAGGGGACAACCCGGAAGCTCTCCCCTGACCCACGACTGGCTGAATTAATCAGCCAGGTTGGATCTTCCCCACGGCCTGTGAAGCAATTATTTCAATTCATCCTTCATGAAATAATCACCAGCGCGTGGGAAGGATCCGAACCAATACTCAGATAAAGAATAAGAAAAGCAAAATTGAACGATTAAGGAAATAAGACAAGTCGCAAGAGTGTTATATTTTTCCCATTGATTACAATGAGATGAAATATTATCGGAAAAGTCTCATACCCGTCATACTTCAAGCAGCAGGTGTGTTGGCTGCCTCGCTCACCCCAGTCACTTACTTATGTAAGCTCCTGGGGATTCGCTCAGCTGCCGCCTTCCTGCAGCTCGAATTATTTGGGGTATAGTTATTAGAGGGGAGATATTGAGAAAGAAAAACCGGATATTTCTACCCGGTTTCAGAATATGAAAAATATTTCAGAATATTATTCCAACCATTCGGTGTGGAATACGCCTTCTTTATCAATACGCTTATAGGTATGCGCGCCGAAATAATCGCGCTGAGCCTGAATCAGATTGGCCGGTAATACCGCGGAACGGTAACTGTCATAATAGGCAATCGCCGCCGAGAAGGTCGGAGTCGGAATCCCCTGCTGTACCGCATAGGACACCACGTCACGCAGCGCCTGCTGGTATTCGTCGGCGATCTGGCGGAAATACGGCGCCAGCAGCAGGTTGGCGATATCGGCGTTCTCGGCGTAGGCGTCGGTGATCTTTTGCAGGAACTGGGCGCGGATGATGCAACCGGCACGGAAAATCTTGGCGATTTCGCCGTAGTTCAGGCTCCAGTTGTTTTCGTCAGACGCCGCTTTCAGCTGAGAGAAACCCTGCGCGTAGGAGACGATTTTGCCCAGATACAGCGCGCGACGCACTTTTTCGACGAACCCGGCTTTGTCGCCGCTGAACGCCTGGGCAGCCGGGCCGCTCAGCACTTTAGAGGCCGCCACACGCTGGTTCTTCAGCGAGGACAGGTAACGGGCAAACACCGACTCGGTAATCAGCGACAGCGGTTCACCCAGATCCAGCGAGCTCTGGCTGGTCCACTTGCCGGTGCCTTTGTTGGCGGCTTCATCCAGAATCACGTCGACCAGGTATTTACCCTCTTCGTCTTTCTTGGTGAAGATATCGGCCGTGATTTCGATCAGGTAGCTGCTCAGCTCGCCCTTGTTCCATTCGGAGAAGGTGCTCGCCAGTTCTTCGTTGGAAAGCCCGAGCGCCTGCTTCAGCAGCGCGTAGGCTTCGGCGATCAGCTGCATGTCGCCGTACTCGATGCCGTTGTGCACCATTTTCACGTAGTGACCGGCGCCGTCAGCGCCAATATAGGTTACGCAAGGCTCGCCTTCAGCACGGGCTGCGATCTGCTCCAGAATCGGCGCGACCAGCTCATAGGCCTCTTTCTGACCGCCCGGCATAATGGACGGACCTTTCAGCGCGCCTTCTTCACCGCCGGACACGCCGGTACCGATGAAGTTGAACCCTTCGGCAGACAATTCACGGTTACGGCGAATGGTGTCTTTATAGAACGTGTTGCCGCCGTCGATCAGGATGTCGCCTTTTTCCAGATACGGTTTCAGGGACTCGATAGTTTTATCCGTCGCTTCGCCCGCTTTAACCATCAACAGGATACGGCGCGGTTTTTCCAGAGATTCAACAAACTCTTCAACGGTGTAGCACGGCACCAGTTTTTTCCCCGGATTCTCTGCAATCACCTCATCCGTTTTGTCTGCGGAACGGTTAAAGACGGAAACGGTATAGCCACGGCTTTCAATGTTCAGCGCCAGATTGCGCCCCATTACCGCCATACCGACAACGCCAATTTGCTGTTTGGACATTAAAGCAACTCCTGTCTGAAGGTAACCTGCCTGCGGCTGACTGCGCCCCAGGCAACAAAAAGCTGGCTGACATGGTAACCCAGCTAACGCCGGGTGGGTAGTTATTGGTGCGACAAGGAAGGTAGCAGGCGTTCCACGAATGAGGCTGACCGGGTGGAGGACAAAAAACAGTGCAATAAATTATCGTGATATTAATTTCATTGATAACCATCTGAACAATGGTCAGAAAAAACCCGATAACACCAGGGTGTTATCGGGTATGGCGCGTTGATTAATATTTTTCCAGCAGCGCTTTGATTTTGGTTTTGAAAGCACTACCCAGTTCCGGATTGCGCAGACCGTAGGACACGAATGCCTGCACATACCCCATCTTACGACCGCAGTTGAAGCTACGCCCCGCCATCTGAACGGCATCAACCTGCTGGGTTTTGATAAGCTCGGCGATGGCATCGGTCAACTGGATACGGCCCCAGGCGCCTGCCAGGGTGTTTTCCAGAATCGGCCAGGCTTCGGCAGTCAGAACATAACGGCCGACCGCGGACAGGTCCGACCCTTCCACCGGCGCCAGCTCCGGCTTCTCGATCATGGAGGTGATCGCCGAAGCGTCGCCCGCCTGATTCAGCGCGTTCTCACATTCCACGATGGAATATTCCGGCAGCACCTCGTACGGACGGTGTTTTACCAGCACCTGGCTGTGACCGGTCTGCTCAAAACGGGAAATCAGCAGCGCCAGATTGTCTTTCGACTGATCGGCGGAAGCGTCGTCCATCACCACATCCGGCAGTACCACCACAAACGGCGCGTTGCCGACAATCGGGTGAGCGCAGGACACCGCGTGCCCCAGACCCAGCGTCTGCCCCTGACGCACATTCATGATGGTCACGCCCGGCGGGCAAATGGACTGTACTTCCGCCAGCAACTGACGTTTGGCGCGCTCTTCCAGCATCGACTCCAGCTCGAAAGAGGTATCAAAATGGTTTTCAATGGCGTTTTTAGAGGCGTGCGTCACCAGCACGATCTCTTTAATTCCCGCATTGACGCACTCGTTGACAATCTTTTCGATTACCGGCCGGTCAACCAACGGAAGCATCTCTTTTGGAATCGCTTTGGTAACCGGTAACAAGTTCATCCCTAAACCGGCAACGGGGATAATCGCTTTTAATGCTGTCATTTCGTGTTCTCTCAAAAACATGCTGCTGTTTGCCGCGACGACAAAGACCGCGCCACATTAATTTTTCTGGCGCCAGAATACACCTAATCGGCGCCGAAGAGATCGCGGGTATACACTTTTTCCATTACATCAGACAATTCCGGCGCCATTCGGTTCGACAGAATCACGTCGGATATCTGTTTGAACTCATCCAGACTGTGAATCACGCGGGAACGGAAGAACTCCGACTCTTTCAACGCCGGCTCATACACCACCACGTCGATCCCTTTGGCCTTGATGCGCTTCATTACCCCCTGAATCGCGGAAGCACGGAAGTTATCAGAGCCGGTTTTCATCACCAGCCGGTAGATACCGACCACTTTCGGACTCCGTCTGATCACGGAATCGGCGATGAAATCCTTGCGGGTGGTGTTGGCGTCGACAATCGCCCGAATCAGGTTGTTCGGCACCGATTCGTAGTTAGCCAGCAGTTGCTTGGTATCCTTCGGCAGGCAGTAGCCGCCATAGCCGAACGACGGGTTGTTGTAGTGCTGGCCGATACGCGGGTCCAGCCCGACGCCTTCGATAATCTGTTTACTGTCCAGCCCCAGAGTCTGGGCGTAGGTATCCAGCTCGTTAAAGTAGGCCACGCGCATCGCCAGATAGGTATTGGCGAACAGTTTGATCGCTTCGGCTTCGGTTAAACCGGTAAACAGCACCGGAATATTGGTTTTGATGGCCCCTTCCACCAGCAGGCGGGCAAAACGCTCGGCGCGTTCAGAACGCTCGCCCACCACGATACGGGACGGATACAGGTTGTCGTACAGCGCGCGGCCTTCACGCAGGAACTCCGGCGAGAAGATGATATTTTCAGTGCCGAACTGCTCGCGAACCTGCGCGGTATATCCCACCGGAATGGTGGATTTGATGATCATCACCGCGTGCGGATTCACTTCCAGCACCTTGCTGATCACCGCTTCCACCGAGCGAGTGTTGAAGTAATTGGTTTTCGGATCGTAATCCGTCGGCGTGGCGATAATGACGAATTCCGCATCCTGATAGGCGGATACGGCATCCAGCGTGGCGCGGAAATTCAGCGCCGGGTTACGCAGATAGGCTTCGATTTCCTTATCCACGATGGGGGAGATGCCTTTGTTGAGCATATCCACTTTTTCGGCGACGATATCCACCGCGACCACTTCATTATGCTGCGCCAGCAGCATGGCGTTGGACAAGCCAACATAACCGGTACCCGCAATTGCAATTTTCATCATCTGTCCACATTCATCCTACGGGGTAACACACTGTACCCGCCACAGAACAATAGCAAAGCCGCAGAGACGTCCGCTGCGTAATGCCGTCTATACCCGCCATACTTCAAGTCGCAGGTGCGTTGGCTTTCCTCGCTCACCCCAGTCACTTACTTATGTAAGCTCCTGGGGATTCGCTGCGTCGCCGCCTTCCTGCAACTCGAATTATTTGGGGTATATATTTCTCTTTATTTCGCTCAGGCCTGATAGAAATCCCGGTACCAGTCCACGAAGGCCTGTACCCCTTTTTCTACCCCTACCTGCGGTCGATAGCCTGTCACAGCGAACAGGTCGCTGGTATCGGCATAGGTCTGATAAACGTCGCCAGCCTGCATCGGCATGAAGTTTTTTACTGCCTCACGCCCCAGCGCCGACTCCAGCGCGGTTACGAAATCCATCAGCCGCACCGGGCTGCCGTGACCGATATTGTAGAGCTGGTACGGCGCGGAACTGGTGGCCGGCGAACCGCCTTCCACCGTCCAGTCGGCATCGCGTCCCGGAATCTGATCCACCATGCGCAGCATGCCTTCCACAATGTCGGTGACATAGGTGAAATCACGCCACATATCACCCTGATTGTAGATATCGATCGGTTCGCCAGCCAGAATCCGGCGGGTGAACTTGAACAGCGCCATGTCCGGACGCCCCCACGGTCCATACACCGTGAAAAAGCGCAGCCCGGTGGTCGGCAGGTCATACAGGTGCGAATAGGAGTGCGCCATCAGTTCATTGGATTTCTTGGTCGCGGCATACAGCGAGATCGGGTGGTCGGTCGAGTCGGCGGTGGCGAACGGCGTTTTGCTGTTCAACCCGTACACCGAGCTGGAAGAGGCGTAAATCAGGTGACCGACGCCGTTATGACGGCACCCTTCCAGCACATTCAGATGCCCGATCAGGTTGCTTTCCGCATACACCATCGGGTTTTCCAGCGAATAACGCACCCCAGCCTGCGCGGCGAGGTGGATAACGCGCTCGAATTTTTCCGCCGCGAACAACGCCGCCATCGCCTGGCTATCCGCAATATCTATCCGCTCAAAATGAAAACCGGGCAGCGCGCGCAGTTTCGCCAGCCGCGCTTCCTTGAGCGATACCTCGTAATAGCTGTTGAGGTTGTCGATCCCCACCACCGTATGGCCGGCGGCGCAGAGTGACTGACAGGCATAGAAGCCGATAAAGCCGGCCGCGCCGGTAACAAGAAATTTCATTCAGGAACTCTTAACGTGACTTGAATGGCGGAGATAATACCATCCACCGCCCTGATTCAGCACCCGCTAACCACTGAAAACATGCAGAGGGTGCCAGAGATCGCCTCAACACTGACGCAACAGCGCCAGAATCGTACGGGTTTTTTCCTCCATCAGTCGGGGATTCTGCCGCGACTCCACATTGAGCCGAACCACCGGTTCGGTGTTGGAACGGCGCAGATTAAAACGCCAGTCGGTAAACGTCAGGCTGATGCCGTCGGTTTCATCCACCGCCAGCGCCTGCGGTTCCCAGGCGGCGCGCACGCGGGCAATCGCCGCGGCCGGGTCGGTCAGCAAGGAGTTGATCTCGCCGGAAGCGGGATACGCCAGCATCCGCTCGCTGACCAGCTGCGACAATGAGCGCCCACGCACCCCGATCAATTCCGCCACCAGCAGCCACGGGATCATGCCGGAATCGCAGTAGGCGAACGACCGAAAGTAGTGATGCGCGCTCATTTCACCGCCGTAAATGGCGTCCTCCTTGCGCATCCGTTCTTTGATAAACGCATGACCGGTTTTCGACATCACCGGATTACCGCCTTTGCCGGTAACGATATCCACCGTGTTCCAGGTCAGACGCGGGTCATGAATGATGGTGGAGCCCGGCGCCTTGTTCAGGAAGGATTCCGCCAGCAGCCCGACGATGTAGTAACCCTCGATAAAACGCCCCTGATGATCAAACAGGAAGCAGCGGTCAAAATCGCCGTCGAACGCCACGCCGAAATCCGCCTGATGTTCAACCACCGCGCGGGCGGTATCCGCCCGGCATTCCGGCAACAGCGGATTGGGAATGCCGTTAGGGAACGTGCCGTCCGGCTGATGGTGGACCTTGATAAAGGACACCGACGCGCCATGACGGCACAGCTCCGCTTCCAGCGCATCCACGACGTGACCGGCGGCGCCGTTGCCGCTGTTGATGACGATTTTTATCGGCGTCAGATTGCGCGGGTTGATATACGACATCAGGTGCTCGATGTACGGTTTCAACGCCGCCAGAGGCTCATAGCGCCCGCGGCGCTGCGGGTCGGCGGGCGCAAAGCGGTTTTCCTCCGCCAGACGCTGGATATCTTTCAGTCCGCTATCACCGCTGATGGGTTGAGAACCGGCGCGCACCAGCTTCATCCCATTGTAATTGATGGGGTTGTGGCTGGCGGTGACCTCTATCCCGCCGTCCATCCCGAAATGGAAGGTGGCGAAGTAGACTTCCTCTGTGCCGGACAGGCCGATGTCATACACATCCACCCCGGCGTCGCGCAGGCCATCGGCCAGCGCTCGCTTCAATGATTCGCTGGTCAGCCGAACATCGCCGCCCACCACCACACGCGTGGGTTGAATCACCTCGGCGTAGGCGCGTCCGATCCGGTAGGCGATGTCTTCATCCAGTTCGGTTCCCAGTTCACCGCGAATATCATAGGCTTTAAAACAGGTTAATGCGGGCATTGTCCTTCTCCCTTCATACCCGACCATAGCGGTCATGCAAACGGACGATGTCGTCCTCTTCCAGGTAATGACCTGAGCGGACCTCAATCACCACGAGGTCGATCAGGCCCGGATTTTCCAGCGTGTGCACCGCGCCGGGCGGAATAAAGGTGGACTGGTTTTCCGCCAGAAAATAGGTCTTGTCATCCACCTGAACCCTGGCGGTCCCCGCCAGCACCACCCAATGTTCAGCGCGGTGAAAATGCTGTTGCAACGACAGCCCCTGACCGGGATGCACGACCAGTTTTTTCACCCGATAGTGTTCGCCGGCATCGATATTGCTGCTCTTGCCCCAGGGGCGGAACGACTCGGTATGATCGCGGAACTGGTGCCGGTTTTGCGCTTTCAGGCGTTCCACTACTTTCTTGACGTCCTGCGCCCGTTTTTTGGCGGCCACCAGCAATGCATCCCCGGTGTTGACGATGATGACGTCGTCGATGCCGATGGTCGCCACCAGCGACGAGGACGAAGAAACGTAGTTGTTGCGGCTATCCAGCGCAATCACATCCCCCACCGTCACGTTGCCCTGCTCGTCTTTTTCCGACACCTCCCACAGCGACGACCAGGAGCCGACATCGCTCCAGCCGGCGTCAAAAGCGATCACCACCGCATCGCGGGTTTTCTCCATCACCGCGTAGTCGATGGAATCGCCGGGGCAGTCGGTAAACGCGCGCGACTCCACGCGAATAAAGTCCATATCGCGCTGGCTGCGCGCCATCGCCACACGGGTCAGCTCGTAGATATCCGGCTGGTTCTGTTGCAGTTCATCCAGATATTTCGCCGCGCGGAACAGGAACATGCCGCTGTTCCAGCAATACGCGCCGGATTTCAGGTAACGCTCGGCCGTCGCCAAATCCGGTTTTTCCACGAATTCGTCTACCGCGAAGCCGCCACCGGACAACGCGCCGCCCGTCTTGATATAGCCATAACCGGTTTCGGGGCACTCCGGCACGATGCCGAAGGTCACCAGCTTATCGTCGTGGGCATAGGGCAACGCCTGGCGGATCGCCTGATGGAAGTTATCGGTTTTCCTGATCAGATGATCGGCAGCCAGCACCAGCAGCAGGCTGTCCGGATCGGTCTTGACGCTCAGATGGGCCGCCAGCGCAATCGCCGGCGCGGTATTACGCCCAACCGGCTCCAGAATGATGTTGCCCCCCAGTTGCTGTTGCTCGCGCAACTGTTCCGCGACCAGAAAACGGTGCTCCTCATTGCAGATCACCAGCGGTCGTTGCTGCGCCAGAAACGACAATCCCTGCAACCGCGCCAGGGTATTCTGCAACAGGCTGCGGTTGCTCTCGTCGCCTAATGGCAGAAACTGCTTGGGAAACAGCTCACGCGACAACGGCCATAGTCGGCTGCCGCTACCGCCAGCCATAATGACAGGAATAACGTTAGACATATCGCACCTTGATAAACTTGATAAATATGTGGCGGCTATTGACGCGATAAACGTAATTGACGTGAATTACGTTATTAACGTGATCGCCATTCAATAGCCGAAAATAAATTCAGTCCGTCGTCTCAGGCTTTAACATTGCCGGATACGTATTAACCCAATAGCAATGGGCTTATCAGAAAGCGTGCAGAAAAATTAATTACAGCGAGGATGTTTGCCGCGAAAAAAAGCCTGTGTGGCAACCATAACGGTTTTAAATCGTAATCGAACAAACTGTTTTAACAGCCGCCAGCCAAGATGGTAATACAAGTGAAACTGGGGATAGCGGCGGGCTGAAATAGCCAGGTCGATCAGGTTCTCTGCAATTCTGAATTCGCTTTCCTTTTTTTCCGAACGGGAAAGCCCATGTTCCAGATAACAGCTGCTTCTCAGCACAAATTTTTCACCGGACGCGCTCAGGCGATGTATGCGGCGAAACACGCTGACATCCACGCCGTACAGCGCGTAGTTTTCATCAAACAGCGACAGGCCACGCCGTTCGAAAACATCCCATAACCGGCGGTGGATAATCAGCCCGGAGCCGATGGAAAAGGCCGTCGCCGGGTCCAGATCCTGATAACTCAGGACAATTTCCCCTTTGGATACCGGGTAATAGGTTTTGTAATTAATGCTGGAAATAATCCGCGGGCATTCAATATCCGCCTGGGTGTGCTCCACCGCAAACCAGAATGATTCATTAATGGTGGTGTCATCATCCAGAATAACCCATCGTTCCACCTGCAGGTTATTGGCGATAAACCGATTGTATACCTGGCTCAATGGCTGGTTTTCCAGACAATTAACCAATTCCACCTGTTCATAAATCGTTTTCAGCCGAAGAAAAAAGCTGTCTTCTTCGGAAATACGAAAAGGACCATTATTATGAATAGTCAATTTTATAGATTTAAACGGATGCTGAATCAGCGTCTGCAAGGTTGTAGACGACTCCAGTCCCTTATTGTACAACACCACCAGAATTGCATTTTTAATCATGACTCTCTCTCCTGGCAAAACAGGATTGCAATGACGACTCCATTCAGATGCACGATATTTCCGTGTTGCATCATGAAATGCTGGCGCGGCGGTTATTTTATTGGGGCATCCCTAACATCCGGTTACCCAGAATGTTCTTTTTCATTACCATAAAAAAGAACACCACCGTGATGATGAACTCGGTCGCGCCCACCGCAATCGCGACCCCATATACGCCCCACCATTGGGCAAAGAAAAACAGATAGGAAAAATGGCACAACAGACCGATGAAATAGACCCGCTTCAGGTAGATGCTGAGCCCGGCCGGAATAATGATCAGGTTAACCAGAATAATCGACAACGAGATCACAAACTGGGTAACGATCATGATGGTCAGCAAATGCCCGATATCGTATTCCTTGCCGAAGACCCAGTGGATAATCGGCGTCCCCACCAGCAGATTCCCCAGAAAAGCGCTGGCGGTGAGCAAAGAAAACATCATCATGACCTTCATCAGCCGGGCCCGAATAGCCGGGTACTCCAGGCGGTTGTAAAGGCTGCAGATATGGCTGAAATTGCCTTGCACGATCGGGTTATACAACTGGCGCAACACCGATGCCAGCCGATCCGCCACCGCGTAGTGACCCAACGTGGCGTCGCCGAACATAAATTTGATCACCACCGGATTCAGATAAGTAAAACCCAGCGTGAACAATGACGCGGAAAAGTTGTGAAAACTCTCCCGGATTTCGTCGGCCACCGTATGCCGGTTTACGCCGCTGAGCTGCCAGCTCACCGATTCGCGGCGTTTCAACTGACACTGAATCACCAGCCCGACCAGCACCGGCGGAAACAGCTGAATCACCGACGCCAGATAAATATCCGCTGGCGAGCTGACCAGCAGAAAGATCAGGCCCAGCGCCAGCGCACGGAACACCAGGTTCAGGATAGCCAGATGCGAGTTCTTCCCCAATCCCTGAAACAGCCAGGCGGCGGACAGCAGCGAACTCAGCGAGGACGCCAGCCCGATGAAGAACAGGATGCCGTCTATCTCCGACTGAGCCGTCAACAGGTCGACTACCGTCCCCGCCGCCATCACTATCAGGAACAGCAATGTTTTGGCGCATTGCACATTCGAGTACAGGGCATTGATGGCCGCCATATCGCCAGCATGCGCGCTGACTTTTCTGGCGGCCGAGAAGTTAAAACCAAAATCGACAATAAACAACGCGATAAAGCTGATGGACTGGGCGTAACTGAGCTTGCCAAAGAACTCCGCGCCCAGCACTCTGGCGAGATAAGGAAAGGTCGCCAACGGCAGCAGCATATTGGAAATCTGGATGATATAGAGATAGATAACCTCGCGCTTTATTGTCTTTTTGTCACTCATACCATCCACCAGATTGCACAGCTCAGCAGTTTCCGCTCGCCGTTACGGGCGCGCCGCATCAACGACAGCTTACTCAGCACCCCCGCTTCTCCGCGAATCACCCGCAGAAAATCGCTGCTGTCGGACTGATGCCGCTGGCAAAAACTTTTCAGGGCGGTCAACATCATGCGGCTGTGCTTGTGACCCGTGGGATAGCCCCTGAGACACAGCAGGCTGTCCGGCAGCAGGCGTTTTCGCAGGATACCGGGCACGCCGACGGTATTATTGCCGTGCTGGCGATACTTGATCAGCGGCCTATCCACATACGCGATCTTCCCGCTGTGAGCGGCGATCATCGCAATCCACCAGTCATGCATGCGAATGTCGTCCGGCATCGGTTCCATCAGCTGTTTCAATGAGCGATTGAACAACATGGCGCAGCCAGGAATATGGTTGCTGACCACAAAGTCTTCCGGCTGGCTGGCCGCCGAGGACTTGATCGACGCGCGATAGAAGGAGGGATAGATCGGCCCCAGCACCGCATCCACGATCTCCAGATCGGAAAACGCCAGCACCGGCGTCTCCCCTTCCTGTTCGTGCGCTTTAACTTCGTTCAGCAACCGCTCCAGCTTTTCCGGAACCCAATAATCATCCTGATCGCACAAAGCGATATAGCGGTCTTCACAGCAGGCAATGGCGCGGCGGAAGTTTTTCATCGCGCCCAGCCCGCCTTTGCCGGGATAAAGGCGGACTTTACCCTGCTGATAGAGTTCATGGCTCCGGATTACCTCCAGCGTGTTATCACGGGAACCGTCGTCGCACACATGGATGATAAAGTCCTGATGCGTCTGATGCTGGATGGAATCCAACTGCTGTCTGACATAACGGCCACCGTTATAGGTAGCCAACGCGATACTGATCCGATCGTGACCTGTCATCTCTGTCAACCGAAGATAAGGAAATACGAGAACGATGTGCGGTATACCCGCCCTCTCCCGAGCTGCAGGCGCACTGACCGTACAAATCCGCATCAGGGATTCGCCCGGTTATCGCCTGCAACTCGAAAGGAAGAGGGCATCACGCCCCACGGGTTTACCGCGCCTGAACATCATCAGACCAATTTGGGGATGATAACGCCCAACGCCTCCCGCCAGGCGGACGGCTGAATACCCAGCCGGGCGATTTTGCCGCAATCCAGCGTGGAATAAGCCGGCCGCGCTGCCGGCGTTGGGTACTGCTCAGTGGTAATGGCGTTGACCACCGGCGTGCGGGTCAGCAGTTGCTGCTCGCCGGCGATGGCGAAGATGGCGCCGGCAAAATCATGCCAGGACACCTCTTCATCGCCGCAGAAGTGATACAGACCGGCGTCGGCCTGCTGTTGCAACAGGCTGATGATGGCGTCGGCAATATCGCCGGCATAGGTCGGGCAGCCGCGTTGATCGGCCACCACGCCGAGGGTATCCCGCTCCCGCCCCAGCCGCAGCATGGTTTTGACAAAGTTGTTGCCGTACTCGCTGAAAACCCAGGCGGTACGCACAATCTGCGCCGCCGGATTCACCTTCAGCACCGCCCGCTCGCCATCCAGCTTGGTCTGACCGTACACGCCCAGCGGGTGGGTGGCGTCGGTTTCGCTATACGGCCGGGTCGCCGTACCATCGAACACATAATCGGTGGAGACATGGATAAAGCGCGCGCCCAGGTGACGGGCGGCGCGAGCCAGATATTCCGGCCCGGCGACATTGATACGCGCCGCCAGCTCGGGTTCCGACTCCGCCTTGTCCACCGCGGTATAGGCCGCGGCATTGACAATGGCGTCCGGCTGCCACGATTTCACCGTAGCCTGCACCTGCGCCTCGTCGGTGATATCCAGCGAGTCCGTGTCCGTCGCCAGCACCGACCACCCGTCCGGCAGCCGATCCTGAAAGCAGCGCCCTAACTGACCGTTAGCACCGGTTAACAAGACTTTCATGCCCATAACTCCTTAAAGGATTTGCCCTTTTTATCCTTTTCCGACAACAGGGGGGAGGCTATCGGCCAGTCGATAGCGATATCCGCATCGTTCCATAGCAGGCAGCCTTCGTGAGCCGGGTTATAGTAATCGGTGCATTTGTATTCGAAATCCGCCAGTTCGGACAGCACCAAAAAACCGTGCGCCAGACCGGGCGGGATCCAGAACTGAGTCTTGTTTTCTTCCGACAACACGACGCCTTCCCAACGGCCGTAGGTCGGGGAATCCGGGCGAATATCCACGACGACGTCGAACACCTCGCCGCGCACCACGCGCACCAGTTTCCCCTGCGGATTGGCAGTCTGAAAATGTAACCCGCGCAACACGCCTTTGGCCGAGCGGGAATGGTTGTCCTGTACAAAGTCCAGGTCGATATCCAGCATTTCCTGATAACGGTTTTTCTCAAACGTTTCCAGAAAAAAGCCTCTGGCATCACCGAAGACCTTGGGCTGAATGATTTTGACGCCCTGAATGGCGGTATCATGAACTTGCATATCACATCCCTGTAAGTAGCTGGGCCAGATACTGACCGTAGTGGGTTTTACCAAGGTACCGGGCTTCATCCGCCACCTGTTCGCGGGTCAGCCAGCCTTTGCGGAACGCGATCTCCTCCAGACAGGCGACCTTGAAGCCCTGACGCTTCTCGATAGTGCTGATGAACTGGGAAGCCTCCAGCAGGCTGTCATGAGTGCCGGTGTCCAGCCAGGCAAAGCCGCGCCCCAGCACTTCGACATTCAGGTTGCCCTGTTGCAGATACATTTCATTGAGCGTGGTGATTTCCAGTTCGCCGCGCGCCGAGGGTTTAACCTGCTTGGCCATTTCCACCACGTGGCGGTCATAGAAATAGAGCCCGGTCACCGCCCAGTTGGATTTCGGTGTGCTGGGTTTTTCTTCCAGCGAAATCGCCTGATTGTTGTCGTCAAATTCCACCACGCCAAAGCGCTCGGGGTCCATCACCTGATAACCGAAAACGGTGGCGCCTTCGGTGCGGGCGGCCACGTTTTCCAGCTTCTTGCCGAAGCTCTGACCGAAGAAGATGTTGTCGCCCAGCACCAGCGCGCACTGATCGCCGCTGATAAAGGTTTCGCCGATCAGAAACGCCTGCGCCAGACCGTCCGGCGAAGGTTGCTCGGCGTAACAGAGATTCACGCCGAACCGGCTGCCGTTGCCCAGCAACCGACGATAGGCGGGCAGATCATCCGGGGTCGAAATAATCAGAATGTCCCGGATACCGGCCAGCATCAGTACCGAAATCGGGTAATAGATCATCGGTTTGTCGTAAATGGGCAACAGCTGCTTCGATACCCCGCGGGTAATCGGATAGAGTCGCGTTCCTGAACCGCCTGCCAGTACAATGCCTTTCATTGAACTTTCCTTAACTAGAATACGATTAAAGGGTTAAACCTAAGCGTTCACCGGTATAGGAGCCATCCTTAACGCTGCGCCACCAGGCCTCGTTCGCCAGATACCATTCCACCGTTTTACGGATGCCGGACTCGAAGGTTTCCTGCGGTTTCCAGCCCAGTTCACGGTAGATTTTCGACGCGTCGATCGCATAACGCAGATCGTGCCCCGGCCGATCGGTCACATGGGTGATCAGCTCGTCGTAGTGGCGGATGCCTGCCGGCTTCTCCGGCCGCAGTTCATCCAGCAGGGCGCAGATGGTTTTCACCACCTCAATGTTTTTCCGTTCGTTATGACCGCCAATGTTGTAGGTCTCCCCAACCTCGCCGGTGGTCACGACGGTGTAGAGCGCCCGGGCATGATCTTCGACGTATAGCCAGTCACGGATCTGGTTGCCCTTGCCGTAAACCGGCAGCGGTTTTCCTTCCAGCGCGTTGAGAATCATCAGCGGAATCAGTTTTTCCGGGAAATGATACGGGCCGTAGTTGTTGGAGCAGTTGGTCACCAGCGTCGGCAGACCGTAAGTCCGCAGCCAGGCGCGCACCAGATGATCGCTGGCGGCTTTGGAGGCGGAGTACGGGCTGCTCGGCGCGTAAGGCGTGGTTTCCGTAAACAGATCATCGGTGCCGTGCAGGTCGCCGTACACTTCATCCGTGGAGATGTGATGGAAGCGGAAAGCCGCCCTGCTCGCCTCCGGCAGCGCCGACCAGTAATGCCGCGTCGCCTCCAGCAGGGTGTAAGTCCCGGTGATATTGGTTTCAATGAAAGCGGAGGGGCCGTCGATGGAACGATCGACATGGCTTTCCGCCGCCAGATGCATGACCGCATCCGGCTGAAAGGTCGCAAACACCCGATCCAGCCCAGCCCGGTCGCAGATGTTGACTTTTTCAAACAAAAAACGGGGATCGGATGCCACTTCTTTCAACGACGCCAGATTACCGGCATAAGTCAGGCAATCCACCACCATTACCCGGTCCTGAGTGTGCTGAATGATATGACGCACCACGGCTGAACCAATGAACCCAGCCCCACCCGTTACAAGAATATTCATGAATAGTGACCTTTCAGAAATGTGTTAATACGCGGATTTACTCACAAATCCTTTGAAGATTGTCAAAAATATAATCTTGATATCCAGCCAGACGCTCCAGTTTTCGATATAGAAAAGATCGCATTCCACCCGCTTTTCCATCTTCTCCAGAGTATCGGTTTCACCGCGCCAACCGTTAATTTGCGCCCAGCCGGTGATACCTGGCTTCATTTTGTGCCGCAGCATGTACCCCTTGATCAGCTTACGATACTGTTCGTTGTGCGCCACCGCGTGCGGACGCGGCCCGACGATCGACATTTCGCCGCGAATGACATTGATGAACTGCGGCAGTTCGTCCAGCGACGTGCGGCGCAGAAAAGCGCCCACCGGCGTCACACGCTTGTCGCCTTTGCTGGCCTGGATCACGGTATCGCCGTTCTCCATCACCGTCATACTGCGGAATTTCCACACTTCTATCGCCTTGCCATCCATGCCGTAACGTCTCTGCCGGAAAATCACCGGCCCCTTGGAGGTCAATTTGACCAGCAACGCAATACCCAATAACAGCGGGGAAATAAGCACAGTAATAATCGACGCGGCCACAATGTCTTCCAGACGTTTGAGCAAACGGTTCACGCCGCTCATCGGCGAATCATACAGCGACACCACCGGAATACCGTTGATGATGTCGCTGCGCGACTGCAGCACGTTGAACGCCAGAATGTCGGGCACCAGCATCACGGTACAGGTGGTATCCGTCAGTTCCGACATCAGGTGGTTGATCAATTCCGCTTCCTGCAGCGAGAACGAGACGTAAATCTTGTCCAGATCCCCTTTGCGGGCCAGCCGAATCAGTTCCTCCACATTCCCCAGACAACGCACGCCATTGCGCTCATAGCTGTACTGGAACTGGCTGTTTTCGGAAAAATAGCCAATGATGTTCAACCCCATCCAGGGCGCCTGCTTGATGCTCTCCGCCAGATAAGGCCCGGAGGGTTGCGCGCCGATAAACGCCACATTGACCTTGTTGTAACCCATTTTTCGCAGATATTGCACCACTACCCGAATCAGGGTGCGTGATATCACAAATCCCGCCACGGTAAATAAAAACCAGACCGCATGAAAATGATAACCGATATATTGATTCGGCACCAAAGATAAAATACCGGCACCGAAGGTGACGCTGACACCCCAATTAATAATCAGGGTACGGATTTCGGTATAAATACCGACACCACGCCACGAACGATAAAAATTGGTAAAACCCGCCAGCAACTGGAAGACGGAGAAACTGATTAAGGCGATCAAATACGACGCCGTCGATATCTCTTTTTTTGTCACCAGGCATGCCAGCAGCACGCTGATAAAGATTACAGTCATATCAGAAAAACGCTGTAATACTGAAACCAGCGAGGGAATAGCATAAATTACACTCTCTTTTTTCCTGACCATAGTCGTTCACCTGTACGAGTAGAAGTTATTGCCAGAATCTTTTATGCATACTCAGTTTCCTGATTAAGCCATGAGGTATTTTCCGATAATGTTGCCCTAATTTATATCCTGCGATTTTCAGGGCATTGTGCACGCATGCACGAGGGATCCACAGATAGTTATTTTCTTTCATGAGATAACGGAGCTCGGAAAAAATAAACCGCTTTCCTTCGCCGCCGGCGCCGCCAAATTCCTCCCTAATCCATTTTTCGTCGCAGTGAAATACACCGATATCAAAATAACGCTTGAACTCCTCCACCGGCGTATAGTTGTGTGAATGTTTGACCGCCGCATCCGCCACATACGCCACCCGGTATCCGGCCAGTACCGCCTGAGCCGCCAGATACATATCCTCGCTGAGAATAGTGTTGGACGGAAATCCGCCCAGTTCATGAAAGGTTTTCGCCCGATAAGCCGCAAACGAGTTGGAGGTAAACACCGTCTTGATGCCATAGTGCGACTTGTCCATCAGCCCCAGTACATGACTGCTGGTGCTGTAATTGAAACGGCGCGCATGGCAGGCCAGCGGATTGGCGTCGTCGTGCGGCAACTGGCGGCCGTAAGCCACCGCCACCTGCTCGTCCTCAAACGCCGCCAGCAGTTCACAAATAAAATGGTGCTGGGGAATGGCGTCCTGGGTCAGGAACACCACCACGTCGCCGTCGCTCATTGCCACACCGAGATTGCGCGTGCCGCCGTGGTTAAATTCGGCGGACGTAATGGTGTGACACCGAAAACCGTAGCGAGCGGCCACGTCGCGCGAGTTGTCGCGTGACGACGAATCAATCACCAGCACCTGCTGCGGCGGCAGTTGTTCGGCGGTCAGGCAGGCATGCAGCGACGCCGCGCATTGCTCCCAGATTTCACCGCCGTTATAAACCGGAACCACAAAATTGACTTTCATATTCGATTCTCTTGCACACCTGAAAAGTGAAAAAACAGTCGTCAAAGTGAAAAAACGGTCGTCGATTTCGCTACACAGCGCGTCGGCTTCAGTGCCCCAATACGCGTAACGTTTCAGATGCGCACTGCTTCCATGTCAGCGACCGGGCGAACGCCGCGCCCTTTTCCTGCATGCCAGCCGGGCCATGACCGGTCACCAATTGGTGAATGCCCTCGGCGATGGACTCCACCGACAGCGGGTCGACCAGAATCGCCCGTTGTTCGCACAGTTCCTTCATTGACGTGGTGTTACTGGTCAGCACCGGCAGCCCGTAGCACATCGCTTCCAGCGGCGGCAGCCCAAACCCTTCGTACATCGAGGGGTAGCAGAAGCCGCGCGCATGCTGGTACAGGCTCACCAACGCGTCATCGCTGACATGGCCGGTAAAAATGACCGCCTCGCTATCAACCAGCGCTTCGGCGCCGTCATCCCCGAACACCCGCGATACGCCTTTCTTACCCACAATCACCAGCCGGATGTCGGAACCGCTTTCCTGTCTGAAACGCAGAAATGCCTTGATTAATCTGGGAATATTCTTCCGCGGCTCCAGCGAACCCACCGACAGCAGGTAGTCCCCGTCCACCACCGGCGCGCTTTTTTCCGTCGCACTCCCGTCGGCATCCGGCTGCAGCACGTCCACGCCGTTGTAAATCACCGAGACCTTGCTCTCCGGCACGCGCAAATGGTGCATGATGCGTTCCTTGGAAAATTCGGAAATGGTGATGATGTGTTCCACCTTTTTCGCCAGCCGTGGCTGCATGAATTGATACCAGGCGACAAATTTTTTATTCAGCCATTCCGGATGATCAAAAGGCACGGTGTCGTGAATAGTGACGATTTGTTTTTTAATCAGCAGCGGCCCCGTATTACAGGGAGACCACAATATTTCCCGCGAAGCAATTTTTCGCGGCAGAGAAAATTGCTCCCACAAATGTCCCTTCATGCCATAAATGATATTATCAGGCTGTATTGATGCCACCCTGACACCGACAGTGGAAATATAATCAATAATCTTTTTGGTATAGCGTTGCACGCCGGTAGTATGTCCCAGCAGATTACGTGTATTCACATACATGAATGACATCCCCTTCCGGTTACACCGAATGGTGTAACCGTTTAAATAAAAGACAGTGATTGTTTCCGGATTCCTTTATTCCAAAAATAAGCCAATCATAAAGCCGTATTCCTTATTTTTTTATTCCGTTTGATTCCGCGGGCAATAAATCGCGCCGTCGGCTTTCGGGTATAAGCATTTTCACATAGACCTTTTCAAATTCCCCGGCGATGGCGTCAGGTGTAAATGCATGTAATGTTTCGGGACCAAGTGGTTTGATATGTTTATTTATGACCTCTTCAAGCGAGCACTCTTCCATAAAATAGATATTCGGCAGCAGGGACGATAATTCGCTCACCGCTCCCACTCGATTAGTCAGCACCACTTTTCCATAAAAGATGCTTTCCACCACTACCCGACCGAACGGCTCATGCCATTTCACCGGCAGCACCACCACATCCACCTGCTGCATGAAGTCTTCCAGGCTGACAAACCCCAGCAGCGTTACGCCGCTGTCCCGGGCTTCCTGCACCAGCGGGTTATCCGGCGTGATGCGCCCCGCGGCATAAAAGGCATACTCCGGACGATCGCGGTAATGCCGGGCCAGTACGCAGAAATCATCAAATCCCTTTTCCACCGCCAGCTTGCCGATAAAGCCGATGCGCCTGAACGTCTTACCGGCCTCCCCCGTCGTCGCTGGCTCTGGCGTCTGACCGGCTTCTAGCACGATGTCATAAATAAACGCGTGGTATACCTGGGGGAAAAACCCCGCATTGCGATGCAACTCGAAAATAAACCGGCTGATGCCGACATAACCGTCCACCAGACGGCTGCACCGCCGTTTCAACCAGGACATCAGACGAATGCCCACAGACGCCGGATCCTGATTCTTTCCTCCGCGAAACAGGGTCACATTGTGATGAAACAGGTAGTAATCCCGGCTGGTATGCAAGATTTTCACCCCGCAGGCTTTCGCCGCCGACCAAACCGATACCGAAAATCCGGCGATATTGTTGGTATGCACCAGATCCGGCGAGAAGTCCTGGATCACCTCCATCGCGGCGCGGCGCATATCAACGTTGTAGTAATCTTTCAGGTGCCAGCGTACTTTCTGGAAGAAAGATTTTTTTTCGCCATCAAACGGCCAGTAACAGTTGGCCAGCGGCACATAGCACACGGCAACACCGTTAATAACCGTTTCACGACGCTGGTTTTCCGGCGTCAGGCACAGTACCAGCACCTGATGCTGTCGTCGCACCAGCGCTTCCGCCATCAACTGCACGGACACCTCGGCCCCACCCACTTTGTACGGGTGGTACAGGGTGTTGATAATCAGAATTCGCATATAGAGTTGTCCCCGGCAAATACGGGGTGCCTTATTCAGGCACCAGACGGCGTGGCCGTCCTATTCCGCATCAAGAAAATAGTCTTATAAGTCATAACCATAGCCGTACTAACCCAGAGCATGTAAAGCAATGTGTTAAGGACAACATCCTTGATGTGGCGACACCGTTATTGCCAGTGCGGCTTTATGCGTTTCCTTTTTTCGGTAACCCGTCGACAAGGACAACATCGCGCCTTAATCGACGGGTCTGCGTCAATCACTCCCACTTCGCCTCACGCGCCGAACCTATCGTTGAGTACGTTGTGGTAGGCCTGCTCGTACTCCTGCGCGATCCGGTCGGGAGTAAAATGCGCCAGTATTTCAGGGCAAAGCGGTTCGGCGAGCCGCTTCACCACCTCATCCACCGAGATCTCTTCCATGAAATAGATGTTCGGCAACAACGCGGCCAGTTCGGCGACGCCTCCCATTCGGTTGGTCAGCACCACTTTTCCATGGAAGATGCTTTCCACCACCACCCGCCCGAACGGTTCATGCCATTTCACCGGCAGCACCACCACATCCACCTGCCGCATAAAATCTTCCAGGCTGATAAACCCCAGCAGCGTCACGCCGCTGTCTCTGGCTTCCTGGATCAGCGGGTTATCCTGCGTGATGCGCCCCGCAGCATAAAAGGCATAGTCGGATCGATTACGGTAGTGCCGGGCCAGCGTGCAAAAATCATCGAATCCCTTCTCCGCCGAAAACTTGCCGATAAAACCGATCCGCCTGACATCCTCTTTAACCAGGCAGCTATCCCCGACGCACTCCACCGCCGGCACCGTGTTGTAAATAAATGAATGGCGCGCATTAGGAAAAAAACCCGCTTTGCGATGCAGTTCGAAAATAAACCGGCTGATGCCGACATAACCGTCCACCAGACGACTGCACCGCTTTTTCAGCCAGCACAGCAGACGAATGCGGATGGATTCCGGGTCCTGATTCTGGCCTCGATGAAACAGGGCCGCATTATGGTGAAACAGGTAGTAATCCCGGCTGGTATGCAAAATTTTCACCCCGCAGGCTTTCGCCGCCGACCAGACCGACACGGAAAATCCGGCGATATTGTTGGTATGCACCAGATCCGGCGCGAAGGTCCGGATAACCTCCATCGCGGCGCGACGCATATCAACGTTGTAGTAATCTTTCAGGTGCCAGCGTACTTTCTGGAAGAAAGATTTTTTTTCGCCATCAAACGGCCAGTAGCAGTTGGCCAGCGGCACATAACACACGGCAACGCCGTTAATAACCTCGTTACTGCACTGTTTTTCCGGCGTCAGGCACAGTACCAGCACCTGATGCTGTCGCCGCGCCAGCGCTTCCGCCATCAACTGCACGGACACTTCAGCTCCACCCACTTTGTACGGGTGGTACAACGTGTTGATAATCAGAATTCGCATACATTGTTGTCCCCGGCAGATTGTTGTCCCAGGCAGAGAGGGTTGCCTCCCCGGTAGATACGGGATGCATCAGCCAGGCACAGATGGCATGACTGCCCGTCTCCGCACCCAAAATCGTGTTATAGCCGTATTAACCCAGAGCGTATAAGCAATGCGTTAAGGACAACGTCCCTGATGGCAACCCTGTCGCGTCCTGCGCCACGTTATGCGTATTCCTCTTTCCTCCTCCGTCGGCAGGGACAAGATGGCGTCTTGTCCACCGGTTCTTCCTCACTTCATCAATCAACACGTTTCGTATCAGGCGCCGAGCACATTGTTGTAGGCCTGCTCGTACTCCTGCGCGACCCGGTCAGGGGTAAAATGCGCCAGCATCTCGGGGCAAAGCGGCTCGGCGTGCCTTTCCACTTCCTCATCCACCGAGGTCTCTTCCATGAAATAGATGTTCGGTAATAAAGAGGCCAGCTCGCCGACGCCTCCCATTCGGTTGGTCAGCACCACTTTTCCATGGAAGATGCTTTCCACCACCACCCGGCCGAACGGTTCATGCCATTTCACCGGCAGCACCACCACATCCACCCGCCGCATGAAGTCCTCCAGACTGACAAACCCCAGCAGAATCACCCCGCTCTGGCGCGCTTCTTCTACCAGCGGGTTATCCTGCGTGATGCGCCCCGCGGCATAAAAGACATAGCCGGAGCGGTTGCGGTAGTGTCGGGCCAGCGCGCAGAAGTCATCGAACCCCTTCTCTGGCGAAAACTTGCCGATAAAACCGATCCGCCTGACATCGTCTTCGCTCGGTTCGTTCTCTCCGGCGTCGTCCACCGCCGGCACCGTGTTGTAAATAAACGCATGGTGCGCGTTGGGGAAAAACCCGGCCTCCCGGTGCATCTCGCAGATAAACTGGCTGATGCCGACATAACCGTCCACCAGACGACTGAACCGTTTTTTCACCGCCGACATCAGGCGAATGCCCGCCGCATCGGGATCCTGATTCTGACCGGCGGAAAACAGGGTCGCGTTGTGGTGAAACAGGTAGTAATCCCGGCTGGTATGCAGAATTTTCACCCCGCAGGCTTTCGCCGCCGACCAGACCGACACGGAGAACCCGGCAATGTTATTGGTGTGAACGATATCGGGCGAAAACGCCTGAATTTCCTGCATCACCGCCACGCGCATGTCACGGTTGTAGTAGTCCTTCAGGTGCCAGCGTATTTTCTGACCGGAAGAGTGCTTCTGACCATCAAACGGCCAGTAGCTGTTCGCCAGCGGTAGATAACACACCGACACGCCGTTAATTACCTGCTCGCTGCGATGCGGATCAGGCGTCAGGCACAGTACCTGTACCTGGTGTCCGCGTTGCACCAGCGTTTCGGCCAGAAGCTGGACCGAGACTTCAGCCCCACCCACTTTATAAGGGTGATATAAGGTATTGATAATCATGATCTTCATATTATCTATCCTTGTTTTTAATTCTTTATGTTCAGGGACCCATTTCCGCTTCTGCGAAATGGACCGGCACGCCCTCCCCGAGGGCAGAGATGCGGCTGGCGTGCACTCCGGCATAACACCAGCTATCTCTACAGCTATTTCCACTGCCTTTATCGCGACTTCCCTTACCCGTTATCGCGTGTCAGTCACCATCATTGACCCGCTGTTTTTCACATCCATCCTTGTCAATCCGGCCTTGCAAACATCCTGTTTCTTCTATTCATCCTGTTTCTTCTACTCATCAGCTTCTATTCATCAGCGGAGCTAGTTTTTATCCGCGCCGTAAGAATACTGATATGAGTCATATCCATAGCTGTAGTAACTCAGCGCCCGGCGGATCACCGCATTCAGGATCACCCCTTTGATCGACGCGCCGTTCTGCTCGAAGCGTCGGATACTGATCTCCACTTCTTTCGGCGTGTTCATCTCAAACCGCGCCACCAGCAGCGATGTCCCAGCCTGTCGGCTGATAATCGCCGCGTCGGTCACCGCCAGAATCGGCGGCGTATCCAGCAGCACGATATCGAACTGACGGACGGCCCAGTCGACAAACGCGGTAAAGTTGCTGTGCATCAGCAGCTCCGACGGATTGGGCGGGATCTGGCCGCGCGGGATAAAAAACAGGTTGTCCACCGCGGTCGGTCGCAGCGCCTGCTGCGCATCGACCTGCCCGGACAGGATGTCCGACAGCCCTTTCTCAGGCGTCGCCCCCATCAGGTGGTGGGCGTAACCTTTACGCATATCGCAGTCGACGATCAGCACCCGCTGCCCGGCCTGGGCGATCACCGCGCCCAGGTTGGCGCTGACGAAGGACTTGCCGATCCCCGGACTGGCGCCGGAGATCATCAGGACATTGTTTTTCGCTTCCATCATCGCGAAATGCAGGCTGGTGCGCAGGCTGCGGATAGCTTCGATCGCCAGGTCGGCCGGGTTGCCCACCGCCAGCAGGGAGTCGGAGCGGGTATTGCGCTTGCGGTTCTTGCTGGCGAACTCCCTGTCTTTCTTCTGTTGCCATTCCGACAAGGGCACGCTGGCGTACACATTAATACCCAGTTCTTCCAGCTGTTCCGGGCTTTCGATACCCCGGTGCAACAGGGTTTTCAGCAACACGAACCCGACGGAGGCCACCCCACCCAACATCGCAGCCAGCAGAATCACCAACGTCTTTTTCGGTTTCACCGGTTTCAGCTGGACCACCGCCGGGTCGATGATGCGCACATTGCCGACGGTACTGGCCTTGTTGATGCTCAGTTCCTGCTGCTTATTCATCAACTGGACATACACTTCCTGCCCGACATTCACATCCCGCGTCAGCCGTACAATCTCCTGCTGGGTTTTCGGCATGCTGCTGACGCGCCGATTCAGGTTGTCGCGCTCCTTTTCCAGCGTGACGCGCTTTTCCATCAACGCCCGGTAGGCGGGATGCTCGCGGGTATACAGCTTGGAGATTTCCGCCTCACGAAAGGTCAGCTGGTTAAGCTGAGATTCGACATCCACTATCGTGTCCAGCACCGATTTAGCTTCCAGCGACAGATCCACCGAATCTTTTTGCTGACGGTACTTATTCAGTTTGTCTTCCGCCGTCTCCAGCGACGCGCGTACCAGCGGCAACTGCTCTTTCAGGAACACCAGGCTTCTGGCCGCCTCTTCCGACTTACGGTCCACATTCTGTTGCAGGTAGTTGTCGCTGATGCTGGCCAGCGTTTTTCTTACCAGCGTCGGGTCGCTGCCTTCCAGCGTCAGTTGCAGTACGCCGGTATCCTTGCCTTTATCCGCCACCGCCAGTTCGCTCAGAATGTCGTTGATCGCGGTCAGCATGTTCTTTTTCCTGACCGAAAACACCGTTCCCGGCGCGGCGTTGGTGTCGCTGATCAGCAGATTGAAACCGCCGTGAGACTCCAGTTGCCCGATATGACCGATAAACTCGGCGTCCTTACCGGCGGTAAAACGATATTTCCCTCCGTCCTGGATGGTCACGGTCATTTTTTCATCCAGCCAGATGTCCGGCACCGACAGGCGTGAGACGGCGATCCGGGCGGGCTCTTCATCCTTCAGCCGGGCGATACCTTTGCCCACCAGCGGGAAATACTTCTGCTCCACCTCGGTATCCAGTTCCAGATCCTGTACGGTCTTTCCTACCACCATGCGGGAGCGGAGCAGTTCGACTTCAGGCGCGGACTGCGGCTTGGTATCCGGCAAGACCTTGGAAATATCGTTCATTAGCGAATCGCTGACGTTCTGTTCCACCTGCACCATCGCATCCGCCTGATACACCGGCGTCGCCAGCAGCGCATACAGGATGCCCAGCATGGTAAAGATGGTGGTGATGCTGATAATCAGCCAGCGGTGATCCAGCACGGTTCCCAGTAAACGCCC
Organism: Dickeya sp. Secpp 1600; assembly: GCF_003049805.1. Classification (NCBI taxonomy): domain Bacteria; kingdom Pseudomonadati; phylum Pseudomonadota; class Gammaproteobacteria; order Enterobacterales; family Pectobacteriaceae; genus Dickeya; species Dickeya sp. Secpp 1600. The sequence continues at coordinate 1,451,016 of NZ_CP023484.1, read as the reverse complement.
CAGGTCAATTTCATCCGCCTTGTCCGCTTCAGATGTTTTCACGGCAATTCTCTCTGACATCGTAATCCCTGACTGGTTAACGGCTCAGCGCCTGCGCCCACTTGCGGGCAGATTGTTCAAGTTGGGTATACACAAACTCAAAGGCTTCCCGGCTTTTGCGGTACGGGTCGGTAATCTCCTGCTGGTTAAGCCAGTGCCCGAACAGCAGCGTTTTCCCGCGTACTTCCGGTGAGAAACGGCACACGGCATCAATGTGCGCCTTTTCCATCACCAGAATCAGGTCGTAATGCCGGCACAGCGATCCGGTCAACTGGCGCGCGACATGCCCATCCAGCGACAGACCGTGTTCGGCGGCCACCAGGCTGGCCGTTTCATCGGCAGGTTTTCCGTCCATCGCCCGCCAGCCGGCGGATGTCACCTTTTTCCCCGGCAATGCCTGCTGTAACAGGCGCTCGCCGGTCGGTGAGCGACAGATATTGCCCTCGCAAATCACAAGAATACTGTTGAACATCGACACGTCCCCCCTACGGCTACGGCCAGGTACGAACGCGCAGACTGCCTTCGCTCAAGTCGTTAAACCCGCTGATGGTCGGCACCAGTTGCGAAATCAGGCGGTTCCAGCGCGCGACCGGCGCCGAGGTGACATACACCACGTCATACGGTTGCAGCGGAAATTCGGAGCCCATCACCAACGCGGTCGCGTCTTTGGTATTGAGCTGATAAATGTTGGCCAGCTTCGGCCCTTGCGTACCTCGCAGCGGTCGGATAACAAACACGCCGGTGGCGTCGGCCACCATCTGGTTCATCCCTTCGGCGCTGCCCAACGCTTCGGTCAGCGTCATGCCGCTGCGGTCCATCTTGAGGGTGGACTGCTTGTTCACCTCCCCCATCACGAACACTTTCAGGTCATCGTTGCGCGGCACGAACAGGATGTCGCCGGGATACAGCAGGCGGTTCTGGGACAAATCGCCGTTCTGCATCAGCGCCTGCAGGGAAATGCGCTCGTCTTTACCGTTATGCGTCAGCACCAGATTGCGCCAGTCGGCAAACTCGCTTAGCCCGCCCGCGTTGTTGATCGCGTCCAGAATGGTCAACGGCACGTTGGAGATCGGTTGCTGACCCGAACGCACCACTTCCCCGGTCACATAGGCTTTTTGCGATCGGAACGCGGCAATGCTCACTTCCACCTGCGGCGATTCGATGTACTGCGCCAGACGGCGCATGATTTCCTCGCGCACCTCGGTCAAGGTTTTATCTACAACGCGCAACTTGCCGATGTAGGGGTAAAAAATGGTGCCGTCCGAGTGAACCCAGTTACCGGTGTCGGCGGCGGTGCGGTAGGTCCCCGCCGGCGTGGTCAGTTCCGGGTGATCCCAGACGGTAACCATCAAAACGTCGCCGATGCCAATACGGTATTCGTAGCGTTTCAGCTCCGCATCCAGCGACGGGTTGTTCTGAGCAATCGCCGGTCGCAGGCGCATTTTCTCTATCAGCAACGGGGTGACAGGATAAATATTGACCAGCTTATTGATGTTGAAATCATCATCCGGTTGTTCTACGACCTCTTTTCCACTGGTAGAAAGGTGCGTACCTGGTACCAGCGTACAGCCAGCCAGGAATGTCGCCGACAACATCAGCGGTATAACTTTCAGTGTTGGTTTTAACATCCTTTATGCCATCGCTTTTCAGTAAAGTGAGAAACAAAGAGCGGTACTACCCGATCGATAGCGCATTGGACGATCCGATTTCGCTCCGCAATGCGTTGATCCCTAATGATTTGCTTGAAAATGTTTTCACCCCGCCCAAAAATCCAAAGATTTATAACCAAAATCACCTTCACCATCGTTAAAATATTCAAACGGAAATAAGAAAGTGTTATTTCAGGTGAGAAGTCTCCGGCCGGAACGTGACTCAGGGTTTATCGCCCAAATGGAGACAAAGCCAGGCCGTCGCGAGCCATAGGCATGCGTTTTGGTTTGGAAAGGGGGAATAGCGTCAGCATGGGCCGGTTGATGGCGACCCGTTTCGTCAGGCTGCGCGGTTACATCGTCGTTGCTGTAGGCAAAATCGCTGCTGTGAGCAAAATCGTTGCTGCGGGCAAAAAAAGGCGACGCGGGCGAAGCGCCGGTCAGGGGGAATGCCGCTGGTTGTACCTGCGGTCTGAACGTCAGTGTCGGGTTTAACATCCTTTGCCATCGCCTTTCAGTCAAGTGAGTAACAGACAGCCCACACGTCAGGAATTCACGGTGGATCCGTTGACATCGTTGCCGTTTCGCTCATCGTCAAACAGGCGCTAAGGCCTGAATACCGGCGGCTGAACGGTTTCAACGTCCTGGAGGGCATGGTCTGAAACACAGCTCGCGGCTGTCGGGTGAATCGCATCAGGTACGCTACCGCCCTTGGCTCGTAGCTACCAACTCGCTGTCCCGTTTTCGTTTCAGACTCGCCCAGCTATTGCTGTGACTCGTCATAACTGACTCGTAAAAATGGCTTGCAAAAACATTAATGACACTAAAGTTTCGAATTAAATATTTTTAAAGATGTGTCAATATCGCCACACCGGAGAGTAGTAAAAAATATTTGCTTATAACAAGACAAATATCTTCCTGGTGTTTTTTTTCGGAAAAATACTAACAATCCATGCAGTTTTTCTTATGAGCAAAGATATTTTTATCATTAATAAACAGAAAGTTATGTATATCAGAGACATCTTAATAAATATTTCATTTTCATATAATAATTTTGTTAACGCATTAATGGGCTTATTAAATAGCCAGGAAAAGGGGTAATTTTCCGCTCGCCTCTCGGATTTGGCATATAATGCATCGCCTTAATGGAATGGGTTATTTTTTAACCTGATCGATGCTTTTTTGATTTCTCAAAACGTACTGCAATGCTTTCCATCTTGCTGAAAATCATGTGATCTCACTCACGCGAAAAAGGCGGGCGCCGACGCTTCGCAATTTGATATCAGTCAATCACGATCGGTCGCGTTATGGTTGAGCGACGCAACGCCTGATACGCTATGCAACTATCAACCTGATAAAGAAAAAGGTGAATTCAGCCTATGGAATGGATCGCTGATCCAACAATTTGGGCCGGTCTGGCCACGCTGGTGGTTTTGGAACTGGTATTGGGTATCGACAACCTGGTCTTTATCGCCATTCTGGCGGAGAAGTTACCGGAAAAGTCCCGGGATCGGGCGCGAGTTGTCGGGTTATTGCTGGCCTTGCTGATGCGGTTTGTACTGCTGTCGTCCATCTCCTGGCTGGTCTCGCTGACTCACCCGTTGTTTACAGTTTACGGACACCCGTTCAGCGCGCGTGATCTGATTATGCTGGTGGGCGGGCTGTTCCTGCTGTTCAAAGCCACCATGGAGCTGAATGAACGGCTGGAGGGCAAAGACCAGGCGCAGCAAACCCAACGCAAGGGCGCGCGTTTCTGGCCGGTAGTCGCGCAGATTGTGGTGCTGGACGCCGTGTTCTCGCTGGACTCGGTGATTACCGCGGTCGGTATGACCGAGCACCTGCCGGTCATGATGGCGGCGGTCACTATCGCCATCGGCCTGATGCTGCTGGCCAGCAAGCCTCTGACGCGTTTCGTCAACGCGCATCCCACCATTGTGATCCTGTGCCTGAGCTTCCTGCTGATGATCGGCTTCAGCCTGGTTGCGGACGCTTTCGGCTACCCGATTCCAAAAGGTTACCTCTACGCTGCCATTGGTTTCTCAGTCATGATCGAGATGCTCAACCAGTTGGCGCAGTTCAACCGTCGACGTTTTCTCTCTTCTTCGACCCCGTTACGCCAGCGTACGGCCGAAGCGGTATTGCGATTGCTGCGCGGTGAACATGAGGAAGCGGAGCTGGACAAACAGGCCGCCGACCGGGTGGCGGATAACACCGGCGGCATCGGCCAGCCGGTGTTCAACCAGCAGGAACAGCGCATGATCGAGCGCGTGCTCGGCATGTCGCAGCGTTCCGTCAGCAGCATCATGACCATCCGCCACGATATCGAACACGTGGACGTCAACATCGACCCGGCGGACTTCCACGAACTGATGGAAAAGAATCAGCACACCCGGCTGGTGATGTTCGACAGCCACGTTTCCAGCGAACCGCTGGGCGTGGTGCACGTGATCGATTTGCTGCGTCAACAGTTGCACGGGCAAGCGCTGAATCTGCGCGCGCTGATCCGCCAGCCGCTGGTGTTTCCGGAGCAATTGTCGCTGCTGTCCGCGCTGGAGCAGTTCCGTGAAGCGCACACTCACTTTGCCTTTGTGGCCGATGAATTCGGCTCCGTCGAAGGGATTGTGACCCTGAGCGATGTCATGGAAACCATCGCCGGCAATCTGCCGCTGGAAGGGGAAGAGCTGGACGCCCGCCATGATATTCAGGAAAACGAAGACGGCACCCTGACCGCCAACGGCTATCTGCCGGTCGAGGATTTACTGATGTATATCCCGCTGCAACTGAATGAAAAGCGCGAATACCACACGCTGGCCGGCTTGCTGATGGAGTATGCGCAGAAAATCCCGCAGGAGGGCGATGAGGTGCGAATCGACAACACCCTGTTCCGGGTACTGACCGTGGAAAGCCACCGCATCGTGAAGGTGCTGATTATTCCGGAACCCCATCCGCAGCCGGATTATGAGGTGTGATCGGGGTATCCCAGCACGCATGTACAACAAAGGCGGCCACAGGCCGCCTTTGCTTTTTCACTGCCTGTATTTTACTGAATGCCTTTTCACTGAAAGCACGCCATGCGCGCTACATGCATACCCGTCACATGTTCGGCGCCGGGGTTTTTGACGCCGGTTGATTTTTCTCAGCCCAGTCATTCAGACGTTTTTTCACCTCGTCCTGCAGCCGCTTGCGCAGCAACTGCTCGATCTGCAACTGGTAGTTCAGATTGCCGAATTCGCCGTACAGACGGAACGGGATGGGAGTATCCTGCAGCAGTTGCACCAGTTGGCTATCCCCTTTCCACCCCTGCGTTACGCGCACATCCAGATTGATGTCGCAACGCTGGGCGGGCAAGTCGAACTGACCGTCGCCGTTGACCGTCAATGCCTCAGACTGCCCGGACAGTGACTGCAACTCCAGCTTGCCGGCGTTGAGCGTCGCTTCGCCGTTCATCTGCCGAATATCGGTATAGCGGGCATAATCGTCCGGCGTCTGGATACCGCTGTTGCTGCGCGCCGCCGCCTGCTGGATCAACTGCTGGACGTTCAGCCCCGACAGCCGCAGTTGGTCGAACTGCACCGACGCCGTTCCCCGCCATTGTGAGAGCAGCGCCTGCCGCGACAGGTCGTCGCCGCTCAGCCGCCCTTGCAGACTGAGTTTGCCCTGCAAACCGTCAGGCAACCCGAACAGCGGCAGCAACGTCGACAGCTCCATTGATTTCAGGGTGGGTTGAATAGCGATAACCGGCGACGCCCCTACATCCATCGACCCCGGCAATGAGAAGCGCCCTTCTCCCACCTGGCCGCTGAAGTCGGTAACCCTGACTTTGCCGCGCTGATTGCTGCCCTTCAGGCTGAACTGGTTGACCGTCATGCCGTGGTAAACCAGCGTATTGGCGGTCACCGATACGTTGGCAATGGAGCTGCGCAGCCCCTGATAAGGCTCCGGCGGCTGATCGTGTGAAAACACCGGTTTGGCGATTACCGTTTTGTCGCCGCCGTCGCTGGACGAAGCGGCGTGCGTCAACCCCAGCAACGCGTCCAGATCCAGTTTTTCCGACTGCAGATCCAGCACGTACTCCGGCGTGACGCCGAAGGTGGTGGACAACGAACCGTTCAGCTGGCTGCTATTGGCGCTAAGGGCAAACTGGCTGATGGCCAGTTTCTCCGGCTGACGCTGATAACTGCCGCGAATCGTTCCTTTGCCGCTGATGCCCTCCGTCGGCAGCCCCGCGCCCTGCAACTGGTAACTGACGCTGCCGATATCGGCGCCGATCTGCTGCGGGTAGTTCTGCATATCCAGCATGGCGTTAAGCGAGAACGACAAATCACGCTGGTCACGGTTAAAACGGCTGGAGAGCGACACCCGCACCTGCCGGGCGCTGTCGCTCTCCATCGTCAGGTTGATGTCGCGAACATTCAGAACCGGTGCGTTTCCGCGCTGGAACACCAGCAGGCTGTCCGCCACTTCCACCCGGTTGATATCAAAACGCCACGGGGTTTCCGGCTCCGGCGACGACGTCCCGCCCGGCGCAATCGGCACCGGACCTGCCACCCGCGCTTCGCTGTCGGACGTCAGGCGAATCACCGCGCCTTTGAGCATCACCTGCTTCACTTCCAGTTGATGCGACAACAACGGCCAGAGTTTTACGTCCAGCCGCATATTCTCAGCGCTGATCACCGGTGCGGCCGCGCCCGGCGCGCTCACCGACAGGCTGCCGGACAAAATGCTCAGTTGCGGCCAGACATGCCAGCGCAAGTCACCATCCAGATTCAAGCGGTAGCCCGTACGCGCCTCAACCTGCCGCACCATATAGGCCCGGAAATCGTTCGGGTTAATCAACACCACCAGCGCCGTCATGCCTGCCGCCAGCACCACCAGCAGAATCACCAGCGTGGTAAACAGTCTTCTCATGCCATCCTCGTTCGCTGTCGTACCTGGCCCAGCTAGTCTTTGTCAATCCGGCTTGCCACCGCGCCCTGCTGGTCCTTGTATTTCGCGTCTTCACGTCGGTTATACGGACGCGCGGCGGGACCGGAGAGCGGTTCAAAACTCAGCGCGCCGATAATCATGCCGGGACGCAGCGCCAGCGGCAGTTTGCCCGAGTTGTAAAACTCCAGCACGATGCGACCCTGCCATCCCGGATCGATGCGGTGGGCGGTGACATGCACCATCAGCCCCAGACGCGCCAGCGAAGAACGGCCGTCCAGCCAGCCCACCAGATTATCCGGCAGCGTGACCGACTCCAGCGTCACCGCCAGCGCCAGTTCTCCCGGATGCAGGAAAAACGCGTCGCCTTCCGCCAGATTGATTTCATCGCTCATCACGCGATCCAGCGCGGCGCTGACTTCGTCTTTCGGCCCGCTCAGATCAATGAATGCGGCGGTGTGACCGCTAAACACCCGGAACTGATTACCCAGCCGCACGTCCACCGTGGCGCCGTTAATCCGCTCGATCGGGGGACGCGGCGTAATCGACAGCCGGCCGTCGTCCAGCCAGGTTTCAATGTCACGGTCGCACAGTCTCATCATCTTCTCCAGTCAGACTCTCGCAGGTGATCAAACTGCCACAGCAGCGCCGGAAATGCCATGCCGGCTCCACCTGCTTTAAGGGTTTTCTTAACGCACAGCCTACTCAAAGAACTGGCTGATTTTCGCCTTCAGAATATCAATGGCGATGCGGTTCTTGCCGCCGCGCGGCACGATGATGTCCGCATATTGCTTGGACGGTTCGATGAACTGCAGAAACATCGGGCGCACCGTTTTCTGGTATTGCTCCATCACGGAATCCATCGAACGGCCGCGTTCATTAACATCGCGGCGCATACGGCGCATCAGGCAGATATCCAGCGGGGTATCGACAAAAATGGAAAAATTCAGTTCTTCACGCAGCCGGGCATCGGTCAACAGCAGAATACCTTCAAGAATAATCACCTTTTTCGGCGCCATATGCAGCGTTTCCTGCAAACGCGTATGCTGCACATAGCTGTACTGCGGCAACGCGATCGGCTGACCAGCCTTAAGCATTTGCAGATGTTGCAGCAGCAGGTTGTGATCCATCGAACTGGGGTGGTCGTAGTTGGTTTTGACCCGTTCTTCCATGGTCAGGTGGGATTGATCCTTGTAGTAACTGTCTTCCGGGATGACGCCAATGTGTTCATCACCCACCTGATCGCGCAATTCGCGGTACAGGGTGCTGGCAATAAGACTTTTTCCGGATGCGGACGCGCCGGCAATCCCGATGATGACACACTGGCGAGACTTATCAGTCATGGCAATAAAGACCTGATTAACAAAAAATAAGGAGGGGGACATACCAGACTGTTCGGACGCGGCTTACGCCGGGTTGTGCGCCGAAGGATAGCCATCAGCAGCATGCATGATTCATTGCGGGACACAGCCTGAGGTGTCTGGACGCGGCAATTATAGGGAGTTAGCACGATTCGCGCCAGTATTACGCGGGCTTATGCTATCGGTGCGCACGGCATCCGACCGCCACATGCCGCCGGATGCCAAAGACAGCGGATACCGCGCCGAATCACGGTATCCGCCGGACGAGATCACACCGCGCGGAACGCGATCTCCGTCGGGATCACCTCGCCCTGCCAGTACAGCTGGGCCGCCACCTGCCCCGCCAGTTCGCGGTACAACTGGGTGAACTCGCTGTCCGGCTGGCTGACCACGGTCGGTTCGCCGCGATCCAGATCCTCGCGTAGCGAAATGTGCAGCGGCAACTGGCCCAGTAAGGCGCAGTGGTATTTTTCCGCCAGCTTCTGCGCGCCGCCGGTACCGAAAATCGGCTCCAGATGACCGCAGTTGCTGCAGATGTGCACGCTCATGTTCTCCACGATGCCCAGCACCGGCACCTTGACCTTCTCGAACATCACGATGCCCTTCATCGCATCCACCAGCGCGATATCCTGCGGGGTGGTCACCACCACCGCGCCGGTGACCGGCACGTTCTGCGCCAGCGTGAGCTGGATGTCGCCGGTACCCGGCGGCATGTCCAGCACCAGATAATCCAGATCCGGCCACAGCGTATCCTGCAACAGTTGCAGCAACGCCTTGCTGGCCATCGGCCCGCGCCACACCATAGCGTTATCGTCGGTAACCAGATAGCCGATGGAGTTGGTGGCAAGGCCGTGCGCCATGATCGGCGCCATGTGCTGCCCGTCCGGCGAGGTCGGCCGCTCGCTGGCCGCGCCCAGCATGGTCGGGATGGACGGCCCGTAGATATCCGCGTCCAGAATGCCGACATTGGCCCCTTCGGCCGCCAGCGCCAGCGCCATGTTCACCGCGGTGCTGGACTTGCCGACGCCACCCTTGCCGGAACTGACGGCGATAATGTTCTTCACGCCCTTGACGCCCGCCTGATTGTTGACGCGGCGCAGCGTGGCGATGTTATGGGTCAAGCGCCATTCCACTTCACGCGCGCCGCAAAGGCGCAGCAATTCTTCGCTGACGCTGTCTTTCAGAGCCGTCAGGCCGCTCAGCCAGACAAACGGCATGGTCAGTTCGATATGCAACACATCGTCCAGCAGCGCGCAATGGTGCAGCGCATTAAGCGTGGTCAGGTTATTTTTCAGCGTCGGGTGCGTAAAGGAGGACAGCACGCCGTTTACCATGGCGCGCAACATCTCGGGGTTTTGCGCAGGGAGTTTATCGTTCATCCCGGCTCCTTGAGTTGAATTAAAGTCGTTATAAAAACCGCCCTAGCATAGCAGAACGCCCGCGCGTGGGTGTATCGCCAATGTCCCGACGCTGAAAAAACGGCGGAACCGCCCCTCGCCCGGCGCCACTCAAACCTTGCCTTCCTGCTATATAACGCCGGAAGAGCGGGTTTTGTTGGAGCCCGCCGCGCCCCAAGGTTTACGCATCAAGGCGCGATGGGGTAACATCAGGACTCCTTCTTAATTCATTCACCAACCAACAAGCAAGTTCCCCACTATGACTCAAGTCGCAAACAAAATTTTGGTAACGTGCGCGCTGCCTTATGCTAACGGTCCGATCCACCTTGGCCACATGCTCGAACACATTCAGGCGGATATCTGGGTCCGTTACCAGCGAATGCGCGGCAGTCAGGTCCACTTTATTTGTGCGGACGACGCCCACGGCACGCCGATCATGCTCAAAGCGCAGCAGATGGGTGTGGCGCCGGAGCAGATGATTGCGACGGTGAGTCAGGAACACCAGCAGGATTTCGCCGGGTTCAACATCAGCTACGACAACTACCACTCCACGCACAGCGAGGAGAACCGCGAGTTGTCCGGGTTGATTTACCGCCGGCTGAAGGAAAACGGTTTTATCAAGAACCGCACTATTTCCCAGCTGTTCGACCCGGAAAAAAGCATGTTCCTGCCGGATCGCTTTGTGAAAGGCACCTGCCCGAAATGCAAGGCGCCGGACCAGTACGGCGACAACTGCGAAGTGTGCGGCGCCACCTACAGCCCGACCGAACTGATCGAGCCGAAATCCGCGGTATCCGGCGCCACGCCGGTGATGCGCGAATCCGAGCACTTCTTCTTCGACCTGCCGGCGTTCAGCGACATGCTGCAAAGCTGGACCCGCTCCGGCGCGTTGCAGGAGCAGGTCGCCAACAAGATGCAGGAGTGGTTCGACGCCGGGCTGCAACAGTGGGATATCACCCGCGACGCGCCCTATTTTGGCTTCGAAGTGCCGGACGCGCCGGGCAAATATTTCTACGTCTGGCTGGACGCGCCGATCGGCTACATGGGGTCGTTCAAAAACCTGTGCGACAAGCGCGGCGACCTCAGCTTCGACGAATTCTGGCGTAAAGATTCCAGCACCGAGCTGTACCACTTCATCGGCAAGGACATCGTTTACTTCCACAGCCTGTTCTGGCCGGCGATGCTGGAAGGCAGCGGTTTCCGCAAGCCGACCAACCTGTTCGTGCACGGCTATGTAACCGTTAACGGCGCCAAAATGTCGAAGTCGCGCGGCACCTTTATCAAGGCCGACACCTACCTGAAGCATCTGGATGCCGACTGCCTGCGTTACTACTACGCCGCCAAGCTCTCTTCCCGTATTGATGACATCGACCTCAATCTGGAAGATTTCGTGCAGCGCGTGAACGCCGACATCGTCAACAAGGTGGTCAATCTGGCCTCGCGCAACGCCGGTTTCATCAACAAGCGTTTTGACGGCAAACTGGCCGACCAACTGGCGGATCCGGCGCTGTATCAGACCTTTATCGACGCGGCGCAGACCATCGCCGATGCCTACAGCAGCCGTGAATCCGGCAAGGCTGTCCGTGAAATCATGGCGCTGGCGGACCTCGCCAACCGCTATGTCGACGAGCAGGCGCCGTGGGTAGTCGCCAAACAGGAAGGCCGCGACGCCGACCTGCAGGCGATTTGCTCGATGGGCATCAACCTGTTCCGCGTGCTGATGACCTACCTGAAGCCGGTACTGCCGTCGCTGGCGGAGCGCGCCGAAGCGTTTCTGCAGAGCGAACTGCGCTGGGACACGCTGGCGCAGCCGCTGACAAACCATCAGGTTGGCGCATTCAAGGCGCTGTTCAACCGCATCGACATCGCGCAGGTACAGGGCATGGTCGAGGCCTCCAAAGAAGAAGCCGCCGCGGCAGCCGCCAAACCGGCATCCGGCCCGCTGGCCGACAACCCGATTCAGGACACCATCGACTTCGCCGATTTCGACAAAGTGGACATGCGCGTCGCCTTGATCCAGAAAGCCGAACTGGTGGACGGCTCGGACAAGCTGTTGCGTCTGACGCTGGATCTGGGCGGCCAGACCCGTCAGGTGTTCTCCGGCATCCGCGCCGCTTACCCGGACCCGTCTGCGCTGGAAGGCCGCCTGACGGTGATGGTCGCCAACCTGGCGCCGCGTAAAATGCGCTTTGGCGTGTCCGAAGGCATGGTGATGGCCGCCGGCCCCGGCGGGAAAGACATTTTCCTGCTGAGTCCCGACAGCGGCGCCCAGCCGGGGATGCAAATCAAGTAAGCCTGCTCGCATCAGGCCGGTTTACCCCGGCCTGATGTGCTTTTCGTTAACGCACTATTTTTTCAACGCACCATTTCGTCAGCGCACGATCTCGCCACGACCCCGCTTCATCGCCACGCCGTCTTTTCCCTGCTTCACGCTGCTCACACCTCTGACCATGCCGTTATTCGGATAAACAGCATAGCGCTTTCGCCACAGCCGTGATAAACAGTGCCTGGTCGTGATTATCACGCCATGCACTCAGCTGCGTGCGCGTTGGCCTGCACCTTCGCGCCGTGCGTGATGGTCACGACGCCAGACCTATCATCGATCATGGAGGAATATCGAATGTCCCGAATTACCCCTTTACTGCTGAGCGCAGCCCTGCTTGCCGCCGCAGCGCCGGCTATGGCGTCCAAATCGCTGAAAAGCGCTGATGAGGTGATCACTGCGCTGAATAAAGGGCGCAGCGTCAATGTCACCATCGACCTGTCCGCCTGTACGCCGCAGGATGGCACGCCAGCCAGCAAGACCCGCGGCGGCCTGCACATCAATGCGTATCGCCTGATTGACAGCGGCACGTTGTCGTTCAGCGACGAGCACTTCACCGTCGCCAACGACGGCACGCCGATTCAGCAGTTCATGCGTTATCAGGTCCAGCCGGACAACACGGTGCGTTTCACCACCTACATGTACAACCTGCCCAGCCTGCAACAGCGCGGCAATACCCTGAGCTACCTGTGCAAACTGGGTCAGGATATCGGTTTCTTCGTACAGTAAGCCTTGCCAGACGCGCCCGGTCGGCTGGTCGGGCGCGTTTCTTTTCCGCGCGTTTCCCGCCAGTTTGCCGCCGTATCTCATTGAACGAAAAGTTATAAGCTAAACCTAAAAGACATAACTCGCCCCCTTTGCACGCTACGGCGTTACCCGCTATGATTCCTCATCACTCAAATAGACATCCAGACATAAAGATATCCATAAAGCTGGCAAACCTGATTTCACAACACCGAGGATTGATCATGAAGAAATTCCCTGTCGCACTGCTGGCCCTGAGCCTGACGGCCTCGTTCTCCACGCTGGCCGCGGAGACGCCGGCTACCGCCGCGCCGGTTCCGACCGCCATCGCCAACCATCAGGGACCGGTGCGCATCGCCGTGATCCGTAATCTCGGTTCGGACGACAACACCACCCAGTTCGTTTCCGGCGTGCTGGAAGAAGGCAAGAAGCTGGGATTCAAGGTCAGCACCTTCCTGAGCAACGGCGACGACGCCAAATTTCAGGACTTCGTCAATCAGGCCATCAGCCAGAAATATGACGGCATCATTCTGTCGCAGGGCCGCGCACCCTATTCCACCGAGCTGATTCAGCGCATTGTCGACAGCGGCATCAAGGTGGCGGTGTTTGACACCGCGGTGGATCGCACGATTCCGGGCGTCACCGTTACCCAGCAGGACGATGCCTCGTTGGCCAACGAATCGCTGGGTCAGTTGGTGAAGGATTTCAACGGCAAAGCCAACATCATCAAACTGTGGGTAGCCGGTTTCCCGCCGATGGAGCGCCGTCAGACGGCTTACCAGCAGATCCTGAAAGACAATCCGGGCATCAAAGAACTGGAATCCATCGGCGCGGTTTCCTCTGACGTGCAGGGCGATACCGCCAATAAAGTGGGCGCGATTCTGGCGAAATACCCGAAAGGCAAGATTGACGCCATCTGGGGCGCCTGGGATGCCTTCAGTCAGGGCGCGTACAAGGCGCTGAAAGAGAACGGCCGCACCGAAATCAAACTGTATAGCATCGATATTTCCAATCAGGACTTGCAACTGATGCGCGAAGCCAACAGCCCGTGGAAAGTGAGCGTGGCGGTGGATCCGAAACTGATCGGTAAGGTCAACCTGCGTCTGGTCGCCAACAAGATCGCCGGCGAGCCGACCCCGGCGACCTACGAATTCCGCGCCGCCAGTATTCCACAGGCGCTGTTGCTGAGCCAGCCGGGCCCGGTCAACGTGGCGGGACTGGCGAAAATCATCCCTGGCTGGGGCCAGACCACTGACTTTATTGCACCGTGGTTTGCTACACTGGAAGCCAAAAACAAATAAAGGTCTGTCATAACGGAGGCTTATATGGCATCAACGCCCCTGCCCATGCCGGAATACAGCCGCAACATGCGGCTGATTGGACACAGCGATCAGGGCGGGCGCCCTGATGGCGTACAGGTCATGGTTCACCGAGGTTACGCCTATATCGGACACATGGTGTCCCAGGGCGTTTCCATCGTTGACGTGCGAGACCCGAAAAATCCCAAACCGGCCGGTTTCATCGCCGCGCCGCCGGGCACCTGGAACATCCATCTGCAAACCCACGATGACCTATTGCTGGTGGTTAACGCCCGCGATCTGTTCGCCGATGCCCGTTTCGCACAAGAAAAAGTCTACTACACTCGCTCCGTGGCGGAGACGGTCAGCACCGGCAAACAGGATAAAAGCTGGAGCGCGGGGCTGAGGATCTTTGATATTTCCACCCCAGACCAGCCGCGGGAAATCAGCTTTCTGCCGCTGGATGGCATCGGTATCCACCGCATCTGGTACGTGGGCGGTCGCTGGGCGTACGTCTCCGCGCTGCTGGATGGCTACAGCGACTACATTTTTCTGACCATCGACCTGGCCGACCCGCGTAAACCGGAAGTCGCCGGCCGTTACTGGCTGCCGGGCATGCATACCGCCGGCGGCGAAACGCCGGACTGGCCGCAAGGCAAACGCTATGCGCTGCATCACGCCATCGTCAGCGGCGATACCGCCTACGGCAGTTGGCGCGACGGCGGCCTGACGCTGCTGGACGTGAGCGACCGCACTCAGCCGACACTCATCAGCCACCGCAACTGGAGTCCGCCGTTTGGCGGCGGCACCCATACCGCGCTGCCGCTGCCGGATCGCGACTTGTTGATCGTGCTGGACGAAGCGGTGCTGGATAATCAGGAAGACGGCGAAAAACTGATTTGGGTGTTCGATATCCGCGAGCCGTCCAATCCGGTGAGCATCGCCACCTTCCCGCAGCCCAACGAAACCGATTATGTGAAGAAAGGGGCGCACTTCGGCCCGCATAATTTGCATGAAAACCGGCCGGGCAGCTTTATCAGTTCGACATTGATCTTCGCCACCTACCAGAACGCCGGGGTGCGTGCTTACGACATCAGCAACCCATATCGGCCGAAAGAAACCGGCGCGTTGGTGCCTGCCGCGCCTGAACGCATGATGGACAAACGTCCCGGCCGGCCGCGGGTGATTCAGTCCTGCGACGTGTTTGTGGACGCGCAAGGGATTATCTACAGCACCGACTACAACGCCGGACTGTCGATTATCGAATACCGCGGCTAACCGCCGTCAGCGGGTAACGCCAACCAGACATCGGGCTTCACGTCGACGACGTGAAGCCCGATGTCATGATAGGGGTCGAAAAGCGCGATTCGCACCGCATGTGTTTAGTAATTATGAAACCAACGCGGATCGGGATTACCGGTATCCAGCCCGTATAAGCTGGAAATCGACAGTAACGTCGCAAACCAGCGATGGGCGTCGCGCTGTCCGACGTGGCTCGTTTCCCCTGCGGGGGAAAATGCTTTCCAGCCTCTGAAAAGCTTTGCAGCAGCAAGCAGCATATTTCTTCTCCTCTGATTGCCAGCGATATGGATAACCGTAACGCCAGTTAATCGAAGAATGGTTATAAAAGGAAATATTGCTTTTAGCAGTGTTTATACCAAAACCGCCTAACGTTCAGGATAAAACCGCCCTGCTTTTCGCCCTTACCACCGGTACGTTCCCGCGTAACGTTCGCCGTCACGCGGGAAAACGGATTACGCCAGCGCCAGTACCGACACCCACATCGGTCCCTGACCGACCGGATAGCGGGCTAACGGCGTCAGGCTGCCGTTAGCCCGCTGGATACGATAGATCTCAATGTGATGGGATTTTTGACCGGCAGCGATCAGGAACTGACCGCTGTGGTCGATATTAAAGCCGCGCGGCTGGGTTTCCGTCGGCTGGTGACCAACCAGCGTCAGCGTGCCGCCCTGCGCCGACACCTGGAAAATACTCAACAGGCTGGCGGTGCGATCGGTGGTGTACAGGTGGCGGCCGTCCGGCGTGATGTGGATATCCGCCGCCCAGCAGGTGTCGGTGAAATCGGCCGGCATGGCGTTCAGCGTCTGAATGCGGCGGCCTTCGCCCTGCGCATCCAGTTCGAACACATCCACCGAGCTGCTCAGCTCGTTGATGCAATAGGTAAAACGGTTATTCGGATGGTATGCCATATGACGCGGCCCGGCGCCGGCAGCCGCACGCTGTTCGGCAGGCTGATGCTCGGTCAGGCGACCCTCGCCGCCGACATCGTACAGTCGGATACGGTCTTCTTTCAGGCATGGCGCCCACAGTACGCGGTTAGCCGGGTCGATATTGGTGGAGTGGCAGCCCTCCAGCCCGTCCAGTTGCTGGATCGGCGCCTGCGCCACGCCGTCTTCGCCAATCGGGCTGACGCTGACGCAGGCGTTGCTGTAAGACGCGCTGAACAGGAAACGCCCGGCGTGATCGGTAGACAGATGCGTCGGGCTGCCCGGCAGCGGCGCTACGCCGGCTTCGCTCAATTTTCCCTGTTCATCAATGCGGTAGCTGATCACACGAAACTCAGGGCGCACACCGACGTACAGGTGGCGCCGATCCGGCGCGATTACCATCGGCTGCACCTGTCCGGGCACCTCAACCACCTGTAACAAGCTCAATTCTCCGCTGGAAGCGAGTTGCCAGACATGGATCTGCTGACTTTCCGGACTGGCGATATAAACCACTTGCTGCATTCGATTCTCCTTGTTGGCCTTAATGAGGCGGCAGGCGCGCGCCTCGTTACGCTCAGGCTATGCTCTCGTTTATCGGTGATGGCTCTTATCGGTGATGACTTTACTATCGGTAATGACTTTCTATCGGTAATGACTTTCGCATAAGAACCAGCACGGAAAAAGGGCCTGTTGATCAGGACGGCCGACAGTGTACCATCGGGAAGAAGTGAACCCGATAATCCGATGAGAATACCATGACCTATCGCATCATTGCCCTCGATCTGGACGGCACGCTGTTAACGCAAAAGAAAACCATTCTGCCGGAATCGTTGCAGGCGCTGGCGCAAGCCAGACAAGCAGGCATCAAGGTCATCATCGTGACCGGCCGCCACCATTCGGCGATCCATCCGTTTTATCAGGCGCTGGCGCTGGATACCCCGGCGATCTGCTGCAACGGCACCTACCTGTACGACTACCAGACCGGGCAAACCGCCGAAGCCAATCCGCTCACGCCGGCGCAAGCCAAAAGCGTCCTGCAACGGTTGCAGCAGTTTGATATTCACGGTCTGATGTACGCGGACGACGCCATGTTCTACCAGTACATTACCGGCCACATTACCCGTACTCAGGCCTGGGCGGAAAATCTGCCCGAGTCGCAGCGCCCGACGTTTCGCCAGGTGGACAACCTGCTGGCCGCCACCGACCACACCCGTTCGATCTGGAAATTCGCCACCCACCACACCGATACCGCCGCCCTGAACGACTTCGCCCATCTGGTTGAGCAGGAACTGGGTCTGGCCTGCGAATGGTCGTGGATGGATCAGGTGGATATCGCCCAGAGCGGCAACAGCAAAGGCCGTTTGCTGCAGCGCTGGGTGGAATCGCAAGGGTTCAGCATGAACGAGGTGGTGGCGTTCGGCGACAATTTCAACGACATCAGCATGCTGTCGACCGCCGGGCTGGGCGTAGCAATGGGCAACAGCGCCGACGAAGTAAAAGCGCACGCCAGACTGGTGATTGGTCATAACGAGCAACCCGGCATCGCCGAGGTGATTCGCAGCCGGGTGCTGGCCTGAACCGCCACGGTCCCCGCCGCAACGGGGGCCGTAGCAGGGTCTAGGTCTGGGTAGACGTTAAGTCGTAATCGACACGCTCTTGATCTGAGCGTACAGGTCCTGCCCGGAGGTCAACGCCAGTTCGTCCCGCGCCCAGGGAGTAATGCGCGCCCACAGGATCTGCCCGCCGATATCCAGTTTGACTTCAACCTGCTCGCCCACATCAAGGCATTCAATCACCCTGGCGGACAGCACGTTGCGGATACTGCTCGCCGCCGGGCGCTGCGTCACCAGCGACACATCCGCCGCATTGATGCGGATACGCAGCGCCGAGGCGAGCGGCGCGTCGACGCGCCCAACCCACAGATGCTGTTCGCCCAGCGACAGCGCGGTCATGGCGTAATGCGGGTGGTGCTCCATCACCGTCACCTTCAGGATACTGCTCTGTTCCTCGCGCGGCAGCCAGGCCCGCAGCGCGTTACTGGCCCACACCTCTTCCAGCGAACCCTGTGCCTTAACCTGCCCTTTGTCCAGCACCAGCACCTTGTCCGCCAGCCGCAGCACTTCTTCCAGGCTGTGACTGACATACAGGATCGGCGTGTTGACCTCGCGCGCCAAACGCTCCAGATAAGGCAGCAGCTCGCGCTTGCGCGGCACATCCAGCGACGCCAGCGGTTCATCCATCAGCAGCAGCTCCGGCGCGGTCAGCAACGCGCGGCCAATCGCCACCCGCTGTTTTTCGCCGCCGGACAAGGTGAGCGGGTAACGTTTGAGCAAATGCCCGATGCCGAGCAACTGCACGATATCGTCGAACTGCGCCTGCATCTGCGCCGCCATGCCGTAACGCAGATTTCCCAACACCCGGTAGTGCGGAAATAGCCGCGCATCCTGAAAAACATAGCCGATACGGCGTTTTTCCGGCGGCAGGAACACGCCCTTATCCCGATCGGACAGCACCCGGTCGTTAAGCTGAATCCGTCCTTTATCCGGTCGGGTCAGGCCAACGATAGCGTTGATCAGCGATGTTTTACCGGCGCCGGATACCCCGAATACGGCGGTAATCCCGCTGGCGGGAAGCTGGGTGGCGACGTTGAGCGTCAGGTCGCCCAGTTGCTGAGTAAAATCCAGTTGCAGCATTATCCCCCCAACCGCTTGCGGCTCCAGCGCGTGAGCCATTCCGACAACAACAGCGACACCAGCGACAGCGCGATGGCGATGATACACAACCGGGCGGCCTGCATTTCCGCGCCCGGCGTTTCAATCAGCGTATACATGGCATTCGGAATGGTGCGGGTTTCCCCCGGAATGTTGGAAACAAAGGTGATGGTGGCACCGAACTCCCCCAGCGAACGGGCGAACGCCAGTACGGTGCCGACAATGATGCCGGGCAGGGTCAGCGGCAGCGTGATGGTGAAAAATACCCGCCAGCGGCCGGCGCCAAGCGTGCGCGCGGCCAGCTCCAACCGGGTATCCACCGCTTCCAGCGCCAGCCGGATGGCGCGCACCATCAGCGGGAACGCCACCACCGCCGAGGCCAGCGCCGCGCCATGCCAGCTGAAACTGAAGCTGAAACCGAACCAGCTATAGAGCCAGCTGCCTACCACGCCTTTGCGCCCCATGATGATCAGCAACAGATAGCCGATCACCACCGGCGGCAGCACCAGCGGCAGGTGGATCACGCTGTCCAGCAGCGACTTGCCGACAAAGCGGCAACGCGCCAGCACCCAGGCGGCCAGAATGCCCAGCGGCAGACTACAACTGACCGCCACCAGCGATACCTTGAGGCTCAGCGAGACCGCCTGCCATTCGTAATCACTGAGCAGCATTAACCGGCGTGAATCCGTATTGTTTAAACACCACCGCCGCCTGAGGCGTTTTCAGGTAGTCAAAGAAGGCTTTGACCGCCGGGGTATTGTGCCCTTTGACGATAGCCATCGGGTATTCCACCGGTTTGTGGGTATTGGCCGGGAAAATGCCGACCACTTTCACTTTGGTGCTGGCGACCGCATCCGAACCGTAAACAATCCCCAACGGGGCTTCTTCGCGTTCTACCAGCACCATAGCGGCACGCACATCATTGGCGCGGGCCATCAGCGGCGACAGCGCGTCCCAGGCATTCAGTTTCTGCAACGCTTCTTTGGCGTAGATGCCGGCCGGCACGTGATCCGGGTCGCCCACCGACAGACGTCCGCCTTTCAGCAGGCCTTTCCAGTCGGTTTTATCGTCGATCTTGAACCCTTTGGTGTCGGAAGACTTGGGCGCAATCACCACCAGTTCATTGCCCAGCAGGGTGTAACGGGTGTCGTTTTCGGTCAGTTGCTTGCCCTGAGCGTAATCCATCCACTGCTGATCCGCCGAGATGAACAGGTCGGCAGGCGCCCCTTGTTCAATCTGACGCGCCAGCGTCGACGACGAGGCGTAAGACGCCACGATGGAAACCTGTTTTTCCTTCTGATATTGCGCGGCGATATCCTGCAACGCATTGGTCAGCGAGGCGGCGGCAAACACGGTTACCTTGTCCTGCGCCAGCGCCGTATTCGCGCTCATACCCAGCGTTAACGCGGCAGCGGTCAGCCAGTAAGTCCATTGCTGTTTCATTTTGTCTCCCGAGGTTTTCGTTGTGTAGTTAGTAACATAACGATAAATACCGAATCTTGACCGCCTTGTCATTGTTCTTAAGCAAAAAAAGTCTTAAGCAAAAAAAATCCGGCAAATGCCGGATTCGTCAGAAAGGGAAATCTGGGAAGGGATTATTTGCGCGCCGCAGCCGACTCGCGATGACCGATGGCGGAAAACAGGTTGAAGACTTCGCCCAACCCATAAATGGCTCCCAGAATCAGCGCCATCATTACCGGCACCATGCACACCGCAAACAGCAGGCTTTTCAGCAATTCCAACATATCGACCTCGTCTTTCATCGTGGCTGGCCGTCGCGCCGCCAGTCTCTCATTGATTCAGGGTAGACTATGCTAACCCCCATTACTGCTGATGAGTTTACCTGAATCGCCGGAATTAGAGCGGCCATTTGTGCGGTTTGCCTGTTTCGCACAAAACGATGACAATACAAACGATTAGCGACCCAGATACGGATGTGACCATGCAAGCAGAAATTCTCCTTACCCTGAAACTCCAGCAGCGGCTATTCGCCGACCCGCGTCGCATCGCGCTGCTCAAGCAAGTGCAGCAGACCGGCTCCATCAGTCAGGGAGCCCGGCTGGCCGACATCAGCTACAAAAGCGCCTGGGACGCGATTAACGAGATGAACCAGTTGGCGGAGCAGACCATCGTCGAGCGCACTACCGGCGGCAAAGGCGGCGGCGGCGCGATGCTGACCCGCTACGGCGAACGCCTGTTGCAACTGTATGACCTGCTGGCGCAGATCCAGCAGAAAGCCTTCGATGTGCTGCAGGATGATAACCTGCCGCTGGACAGCCTGCTGGCGGCCATCGCCCGCTTTTCGCTGCAAACCAGCGCCCGCAATCAGTTTTTCGGCACCGTCCTGGAACGCGACCAGCAGCAGGTACAACAGCATCTGTCGATCCTGCTGGCGGACGGCCGTACCCGCATTCAGGCCGCACTAACCCAGCAGAGCGCCGATCGGCTGCAACTGACCAGCGGCAAAGAAGTGCTGGCGCTGATTAAAGCGCCCTGGGTTGCCGTCACCTCGCAAACCGCGCCCGCGCCCGCTCACGACAATGTCCTGCCCGGCCGCATCAGCCATCTGCAGCCCGGCCCGGCGCAAAGCGAAGTGCTGGTCACGCTGGAAGGCGGCGAAGTAGTGTGCGCTACCCTGCCCAATGATGACGTGACGCGCCAGAGCCTGCAGCCGGAGATGGCAGTTTACGCCAGCTTTAACGCCGACCGGGTGATTATCGCCACCCTGTGCTAACGCGCGCACGGCACAACGCACCTTGACAAGCCGGCCGCTTCCCTTTACCCGTAGACGTTCTGTCATTTCGCAAAGGGAATCATCATGTCATTGCTGCACATCCATCAGGCGCAGTTCCGGTTAAGCGATACCCGGATGATGCGTCTGGATGAACTCACGCTGCATCAGGATCAGTGCTGGGCGTTCGTCGGCGCCAACGGCAGCGGGAAATCGGCGCTGGCGCGCGCGCTCTCCGGCGAGCTGCTGCTGTTGTCAGGACAGCGCCAGTGTGACTTCCAGCGCGTGGCGCGCCTCTCTTTCGAGCAACTGCAGCAGTTGGTGTCGCTGGAGTGGCAACGCAACAACACCGATATGCTGAGCGCCGACGAGGACGACACCGGGCGCACCACCGCCGAGGTGATCCAGGACAGCGTGCACGACGCCGACCGCTGCCGCCAGTTGGCGACGCAATTCGGCATCCTCCATCTGCTCGACCGACGCTTCAAATACCTCTCTACCGGCGAAACCCGTAAGACCATGCTGTGTCAGGCGCTGATGACGCAGCCGGACCTGCTGATTCTCGACGAACCGTTCGACGGGCTGGACGTCGCCTCTCGTGCGCAGTTGGCCGACCTGCTGGCGTCGCTGGCGGCGCAGGGGCAAGCGCTGGTGCTGATTCTCAACCGCTTTGAGGATATTCCGGCGTTTGTCGGCCAGGTCGGCGTGCTGGCGGATTGCACCCTGACCCGGCAAGGTACGCGCGAGGCGATTTTGTCCGATGCGCTGGTGTCGCAGCTGGCGCACAGCGAAACCCTGACCGATACCGCGCTGCCGGAAGCGGAAGACCCGACCCAGCGCCCGACCTTGCCGCCGGATCAACCGCGCATTCGTCTGCTGCACGGCGTGGTGAGCTACAACGATCGCCGCATTCTGGACGACCTGAGCTGGGAAGTACTGCCGGGCCAGCACTGGCAAATCGTCGGGCCGAACGGCGCCGGCAAATCCACCCTGCTTAGCCTGATCACCGGCGACCACCCGCAGGGCTACAGCAATGACCTGACGCTGTTTGGCCGCCGGCGGGGCAGCGGCGAAACCATCTGGGACATCAAGCGTCACATCGGCTACGTCAGCAGCAGCCTGCATCTGGAGTACCGCGTCAGCACCAGCGTGCGCAACGTGATCCTCTCCGGCTTCTTCGATTCCATCGGCATTTATCAGGCGGTGTCGGACCGTCAGCGTTTTCTCGCCGCCCAGTGGCTGGAACTGCTCGGCCTGCCGGACAGCGTGGCCGACGCCCCGTTCCAGTCATTGTCCTGGGGCCAGCAACGGCTGGCGCTGATTGTGCGCGCGCTGGTGAAACACCCAGCATTGCTGATTCTGGACGAACCGCTGCAGGGGTTGGACCCGCTCAACCGTCAGCTTATCCGCCGCTGGCTGGATATTCTGATCGGTCAGGGACAAACCCAACTGCTGTTCGTCTCCCACCATGCGGAAGACGCGCCGGACTGCATCACCCACCGTCTGACTTTTGTGCCGAACGACGACGGCTACCGCTACCAGATAGAAAACCGCTGACCTTTCACAGACGGTTTCGCCTCAGTCGAAACCGTCGCCTCACACGCGTTGACGATCGATTTAGTGATAACGCTACCACAAAGAATACAACGTATTTCACCCGGCACCACATCGCGCTATGCTGGTCGTTCACTCAATCAGGGAAGGGGTGAAAAGTGAGACGACAGCCTTAATTATCGCTATTTACGGCGTTGATCACCTTTTTCCCGCTACGGTCGTGCTATTTTTCCAACCAGTTTTCTGCAACAGAGGTCATTATGAAAGTATTGGTTACAGGTGGTAGCGGTTACATTGGCAGTCATACCTGTGTACAACTGATCGCCGCCGGCCATCAGCCGGTTATTCTCGACAACCTGTGCAACAGCAAATCCAGCGTGGCCGACGCCATTACCCGTGTCAGCGGGCAGGCGCCGGTCTTCTATCAGGGCGATATCCGCGACCGCGCACTGCTGCAGACCATTTTTGCCGAACATGACATCGGCGCCGTGATCCACTTCGCGGGTCTCAAGGCGGTGGGCGAATCGGTCCGCGAGCCCATCAGCTACTACGACAACAACGTGTACGGCACGCTGACGCTGGTGGAAGCCATGAAGCAGGCGGGCGTCAAAACGCTGATTTTCAGCTCCTCCGCCACCGTGTATGGCGACCAGCCGCAGATCCCGTATCAGGAAAGTTTCCCCACCGGCACCCCTGCCAGCCCCTACGGCCGCAGCAAACTGATGGTAGAGCAGATCCTGCAGGATTTGCAGCGCGCGGAACCGGACTGGAGCGTGGTGCTGCTGCGCTACTTCAACCCGGTGGGCGCGCATCCTTCGGGCGAAATGGGCGAAGATCCGCAGGGCGTACCCAACAACCTGATGCCTTACATCGCTCAGGTGGCGGTGGGCCGCCGCGACTCGCTGGCGATTTTCGGCAACGATTATCCGACCGTCGACGGCACCGGCGTGCGGGATTATATCCACGTGGTGGATTTGGCCGAGGGTCATGTCGCCGCCATGAATACCCTGCACGGCAAGCCCGGCGTACACACCTATAACCTCGGCGCCGGCGTAGGTTACAGCGTACTGCAGGTAGTGGAAGCCTTCAGCCGCGCCTGCGGCAAGCAACTGCCGTACCATTTCGCGCCCCGCCGTGACGGCGACCTGCCCGCTTACTGGGCCGACGCGGAAAAAGCCGCCCGCGAGCTTAACTGGCGCGTCAGCCGGACGCTGGACGAAATGGCCGCCGATACCTGGCGCTGGCAGTCCCGCCATCCGAATGGCTTTTCAGACTGACAGGCAGTGATAAGACACCGTTTTCAGGACGCATCGTTTTTCCGATAGCAACGTTTTTCGATGACAGAAATAAGGTATCCCATGGCGTATTTTGACCCCGTTGAACATCCGCATCGTCGCTACAACCCGCTGACCGGTCAGTGGGTGCTGGTATCGCCGCACCGCGCCAAACGTCCGTGGCTGGGGCAGCAGGAAAGCGTGTCGTCCGACCCGTTGCCGTCGCATGACCCAACCTGTTTCCTTTGCCCCGGCAACACGCGGGCGACCGGAGATACCAACCCTGACTATCAGGACACTTTTGTTTTCACCAACGATTTCGCCGCGCTGATGACCGACACCCCGGAAGCGCCGGAAAATAGCGATCCGCTGATGCGCTGCCAGAGCGCACGCGGCACCAGCCGGGTGATCTGCTTTTCGCCGGACCACAGCAAAACCCTGCCGGAACTGTCGCTCGGCGCGCTGGAACAGGTGGTCGCCACCTGGCAACAGCAGAGCGCCGAACTGGGGCAAACGTACCCGTGGGTGCAGGTATTCGAAAACAAAGGCGCGGCGATGGGCTGTTCCAACCCGCATCCGCACGGCCAGATCTGGGCCAATGATTTTCTGCCCAACGAAGCGGAACGGGAAGACCGGCTGCAACGCGACTATTTCCAGCAGTACGGCTCGCCGTTGCTGGTGGATTACCTGCAACGCGAATTGCAGGACGGCGCGCGCCATGTGGTGGAAACCGAGCACTGGCTGGCGGTGGTGCCCTACTGGGCGGCCTGGCCGTTTGAAACGCTGCTGCTGCCCAAAGCCCACACCCTGCGCCTGCCGGACGTCACCGCGGAACAGCGTCAGGATCTGGCGCTGGCGTTGAAGAAGCTCACCAGCCGCTACGACAACCTGTTCCAGACCTCGTTCCCCTACTCGATGGGCTGGCACGGCGCGCCGTTTACCGGCGGCGATCACCCGCATTGGCAGTTGCACGCGCATTTTTATCCGCCGCTGTTGCGTTCCGCCACAGTGCGCAAATTCATGGTGGGCTACGAAATGCTGGCGGAAACCCAGCGCGATTTGACCGCCGAGCAGGCCGCGGAACGGCTGCGTGCCGTCAGCGACATTCATTACCGTGATTCAGGAGTTCAGGCATGACCTTATCAGCACGCACCCAGGCGGTTTTCCAGCAGCAGTTCGGTTACCCGGCGACGCTTACCGTGCAGGCGCCGGGCCGGGTCAACCTGATAGGGGAACACACCGACTACAATGATGGCTTTGTGCTGCCGTGCGCCATCAACTATTCGACCACCATCAGCGCCGCGCCGCGCGATGACCGGCAAATCCGCGTCATCGCGGTGGACTACGACAACCAGCAGGATCTGTTTTCGCTGGATGCGCCGATCGAACATCATCCGCAATGGCAGTGGGCGAATTATGTCCGCGGCGTGATCAAGCATCTGAAAACACGCAGCGATGCCTTTGGCGGCGCGGATCTGGTGATCAGCGGCGACGTACCGCAGGGCGCGGGTCTGAGTTCGTCGGCGTCGCTGGAAGTGGCGGTCGGCAAGGCGATTCAGGCGCTGTACCAGCTACCGCTGGACAATGTGGCGCTGGCGCTCAACGGTCAGGAAGCGGAAAACCAGTTCGTCGGCTGCAACTGCGGCATCATGGACCAGATGATTTCGGCGCAGGGCAAGCGCGGTCATGCGCTGTTGATTGACTGCCGTTCGCTGGAAACGCGCGCGGTGTCCATGCCGGACAACGTGGCGGTGATGATCATCAACTCCAACGTCAAACGCGGTCTGGTGGACAGCGAATACAATACCCGCCGCCAGCAGTGCGAAGCGGCGGCGCGTCATTTTCAGGTCAAGGCGCTGCGTGACGTCAGCGAAGCGGATTTCGCCGCCAAAGTCGATGGACTGGATGAAGTAGTGGCCCGTCGCGCCCGCCATATCATTACCGAGAACGCCCGTACCCTGGCGGCGGCCGACGCGCTGACGCGCGGCGATCTGCGCCAGATGGGCGAACTGATGGCCGCCTCCCATGCGTCGATGCGGGATGACTTCGCAATCACCGTGCCGCCCATCGACACGCTGGTAGACATTGTCAAAGCCGTGATCGGCGACGAAGGCGGCGTGCGCATGACCGGCGGTGGATTTGGTGGCTGTATCGTGGCGTTGATCCCACAACAGCACGTGACAGCGGTGCAAAATGCCGTGATGCGGGACTATCCGGCAAAAACCGGATTGCAACCCACCTGTTACGTCTGTCAGGCCTCGCCAGGAGCCGGTTATGTCGAATGACCCTGTTGAACCGCGTGCGTCGCAAACGGCGCTCGCCCCGGATGGTCAGCCGTTTCAGCTGACCGTACTGCAAAATCGCCACGGTACGCGGGTAACGTTGATGGATTGGGGAGCCACCTGGCTCTCCTGCCAGTTGCCGCTGCCCGGCGGCGCAACGCGTGAAGTGCTGCTGGGCTGCGCGCCCGAACAGTACCCGCATCAGGCCGCCTATCTGGGCGCGTCGGTGGGGCGCTACGCCAACCGTATCGCCAACGCCGCCCTGCGTCAGGGCGATGCGCTCATCCGCCTGCACGCCAATCAGGGCGTACATCAGTTGCATGGCGGGCCGGACGGCTTTCACGCCCGACGCTGGCAGATACTGCAACAGAGCGACGATCAGGTCATCTACCAGTTGCATTCGCCGGACGGCGATCAGGGCTTTCCCGGCGCGCTGACCGCGCAGGTCAGTTATCAGCTCACCGACCAGAATGCGCTGGACATCGAGTATCAGGCGGAAGTGGACCAGCCCTGCCCGGTGTGCCTGACCAACCATGCCTATTTCAACCTCGACGGCGCGCCGACCGACGTGCGGCATCACCAGTTGCAACTGATGGCGGATTACTATCTGCCGGTGAATCAGGACGGTATTCCCGGCGACGCGTTGCGGGACGTGACGGACGGCAGTTTCGATTTTCGTCAGCCCAAAACGCTGTTACAGGATTTTCTGGCCGATGCGGACCAGCAGGCCGTTCGTGGTTACGACCACGCTTTTCTGCTGCACCGCACCGGCGGCTCCGGCGAAAGCCCGGCCGCCAGCCTGTGGTCGGCGGACGGCAAGGTGCAGATGCGGGTGTACACCAGCGCGCCGGCATTGCAACTCTACAGCGGCAACTTTCTGGCCGGCACGCCGTCACGCGACGGCACGCCTTATGCCAACTACGCCGGGCTGGCGCTGGAAAGCGAATTTCTGCCGGACAGCCCCAATCATCCGGACTGGCCGCAACCCGACTGCTGGCTGAAACCCGGCAAGCGCTACCGCTCGCTTACCCGCTATGCGTTTATCGTCAGTCCTGCTGAAAACCCGACAGATTGATAAACTGAGAGCCAGCACGGCTGGCTCTTTACAAATCTGTGCAAATTCCTGCTTGTCCGGCGCGGATTACGCCTCTTACACTGGCAGCACTTTTTATAAGGATATTCACGCCATGACAGCCTCGCGCCATCATTCATTCAACCTGCGACATCTGCGCCATAAAAGCGGATGGGGTTGGATGTTGGCGTTATGCTGGTTGCTGCTGAATGCCCAACTGGCGGTGGCCGGTCACCGTTGCGAGCTGGCCGTAACCGCGGCGCCGGTGAGTATTCAACATGATGCCCACCGTATGCAGCCAGACGTCGTCATGCCCGATATGCCGGCCGCGCATGCCATGCAGTCCGCCGCTGACGTCAGCCCGGTGTGTGAAAAACACTGTCTGCCCGACTCCGCCAGTCAGGATTTACCGTCACTGTCATTACTGGCGCTGCCGGTTAACAGTGAACTGTTGCCGGCTCAACCGCCGGAGCCCGTTACCGCCAGCAGCAACAGTTGGTTTACGCCGCCGGTCGCCGGCCCGCCCGCCGAAATCCGTTTTTGCCGATTCAGAGAATAGCTTCCGCGATAAACAACCGTCGTGCGCTTTGGCGCAATAACTTGTTATTTATCGTATTTATGGAGCTATTATCATGCGTATGCTTTCCGTGGCTATCGCCACCCTGCTGTTTTCCGCCCCATTGCTGGCTGAACAAAATCAGACTCACACCATGACCGGCGAGATGGGCAACATGTCCCATACCATGCCAGGCGGGATGAATCACGACATGTCGTCCATGACCGCCGACGCCGCCCCGGTTTACCGCACCACCGGCACAGTCAAACAATGGAACGCCAGCGGCGTTACCCTGGCGCACGCCGCCGTCCCCGCGCTGCGCTGGCCGGCCATGACCATGAACTTCCGTCTGCCCGCGAACAATCACTGGACGCCGCTGCCCCAGGGCAGCGCGGTCAGCTTCAGCTTCGTGCAAAGCGCGGACGGCTACACCCTGACGGATATCAAACCGCAGCAAAACTAACCGGAGACCACCATGCACATACGCAAGTTCCGCGCTTCACGCGCGTGGCTGGCGATGTTGTTGTGGCTGCCTGCCGCGTCATTCGCGGCAGCACTGGATCTGGATGGCGCGCTACAGGCGGCGGAGCAGTATTCCGCCGACCTGTCAGCCAACCAGCACCGGATGAACGCGCTGCAAAACATGGCCGACTCCGCCACACAACTGCCGGACCCTCAACTGAAATACGGCATCGAAAACGTACCGCTCGGCGGCAACAACACCCGGCGCCTGACGCGCGAAGGCATGACCATGCAACGCATCGGCATCATGCAGACGTATGTCAGCGCCACCAAGCGCGAACGTAAGGCGCAAACCATTCAGGCGGAAGCCGACACGGTACGCGGCAACAGCGAAGCCCTGCGCGCCCAGTTGCAACGCGATACCGCCCAGGCCTGGCTGGAACTGGCGCTTTCCCGCCAGATACTGCAGGAAGTCAACGCGCTGGTGCAGGAGAGCCAGCGACAGATTGCCGTTCAGAAAGCCGGCGTGGCGGCCGGCGGCGAGTCGACCCGGGTGCTGGACGCCCGGCTGACGCTCTCCGCCATGCAGGATCGGCTGGCGGACGCCACCCGTGATGCGGCCATCGCGCAAGCGCGGCTGACCCGGCTGACCGGCGTCGCCGATGTCGCCACGCAGGGGCCGCTGCCCCGTTTCGAACGTCTGCCCGCCGATCCGGCGGTGCTGTACGCCGCCATCGCCCAGCATCCGGAAATCGCCGAGGCCGAGCAGGAAACCCGGCTGGCGCAGGCACGAGCCGCCCAGTCAGCGGTAGCGGCGATCCCGGATGTCGGCGTCGAGGTCTACTACGGCCGCCGCGGTAATAGCTTCGATGATATGGCG
The DNA here is from genome assembly GCF_003049805.1 of Dickeya sp. Secpp 1600. NCBI lineage: Bacteria > Pseudomonadati > Pseudomonadota > Gammaproteobacteria > Enterobacterales > Pectobacteriaceae > Dickeya > Dickeya sp. Secpp 1600. The sequence continues at coordinate 1,421,532 of NZ_CP023484.1, read as the reverse complement.
GGCTTCGAAATCAGCATGGACCTGCCGTTGTTCCAGTCCAGGCGGCAGGACAAGGATCATGCCGCCGATGTGGCGCGCAGCATGGAAGCCCGCGATCGGGTCACGCTCGCCCAGCGGGAGCACCGGGTGCAACTCGACACCCTGCTGGCGCAGTATCAGGCGGCGCAGTCGCGCTGGCGTCGCCAGAACGGCGAGGTGTTGCCGTTGCAGCAACAGCGCATCCGGCTGCTGCAAAGCCAGTATCAGAGCGGCGGCAGCGATTTGGCCGGCGTGCTGGAAGCCCGTCGCGCGCTGCTGGACAGCCGCATCGCCGCGCAGAACGCCGCCCGTGACATGGCGACGCTGTGGGCCGCCCTCCGTTACCTGACGCCACAAGGAACCGCCGCAAAATGAACCGAACTTTTACTGTCAGTCTGATTGCCGTGGCGCTGGCGGCCGCAGCAGTTGGTTACTCAGTTAGTTATTACAGCGGCAGCCGCGCCACCGGCACGACGACGCATGCCGCCGCCGCAACGCCCGACGCCAACGGCGGGCGTAAGGTCCTCTATTGGTATGACCCGATGGTGCCGGACAAACGCTTCGATCAACCCGGCAAATCGCCGTTTATGGATATGCCGCTGACGCCGCGCTACGCCGATGAGGTGCAGGATAACGGCGGCGTGACGGTCAGTCCGCGCCAGCAACAGAATCTCGGCGTGCGCACCGCCAAAGCCGAACGCCGCGAACTGCAACCGCACGCCACCGGTTACGGTACCGTGGCGCTCAATGAGCGCACCCTGCGCACGCTGGTCGCCCCCAGCGGCGGCGTGGTGGAACAACTCGGCGTCAACGCGGTACAACAGCCGGTGCAAAAAGGCCAGATGCTGTCGGTACTGTGGAACCCAACCTGGGCGGCAGCCCAGCAGGAGTATCTGGCGGTACGCCAGTTGGGGGACGCGGAGCTAAGCCAGGCCGCACGACAAAAACTGGCGCTGATGTTCATGCCGGAAAGCGTGATCCGTCAGGTGGAACGCAGCGGCAAACCGCAACCCCGGCTAACCATCACCGCACCGGAAAACGGCTACATCAACCGGCTGGATGTCCGCACCGGCGCCCAGTTGACGCCTGCACAACCGCTGTTTGAGCTGGCCAGTCTCGACCCGGTGTGGGTTGAGGTGGAGTATCCGGCGGCACAGGCGGCGGCGTTGCATATCGGCGATGAGATGCTCGCCGTTAGCGACAGCTGGCCGGACGACACCTTCCGCGGGCGCGTTGCCGAACTGCTGCCGCAACTCGACAGCGCCACCCGCACGCTGAAAGCCCGCGTAGTACTGGACAACCGGCAACAGCGCCTCAAACCCGGTATGTACCTGACGGTGAAGCTTGCCGCCGGCGTCGCCCGTCAGGCGCTGATGGTTCCTCAACAGGCGCTGTTGGTCAGCAGCCGGCAGAACCGGGTATTGCTGAACGACGGTCAGGGCTATTTCACGCCGCGCCCGGTTGACGTCGGCGTCATTCAGGACGGCTGGGCGGAAATCCGCTCGGGTCTTAACGAGGGCGATAGTGTGGTGATCTCCGGTCAGTTCCTGATCGACTCCGAAGCCAGCCTGCGCAGCGCGTTGACCTCGTTCAGCGACACACCGCAGAACCAGAGCCCGGCCGCCACGCCCGCCCCCGTCGGCGACTACCAGACCAGAGGGGTCATCAAGGCCATCAACGGCAAGCAGGTGACCCTCGCCCACGACGCGGTGCCGGCGCTGGACTGGCCGCCGATGACCATGGATTTCACCTTCGACGGCGACGCGCTGCCAGCGACGCTCCAACCCGGCATGACGGTGACATTTCGGTTCCGGCTGGATGACAACGGCGCGCGACTGCTGGATATCCAGCCTGTCGCCGCGGCGGCTCACGGAGGTCATCTATGATTGCTGCGGTGATTCGCTGGTCGATCAAAAACCGTTTTCTGGTGCTGATCGCCACGCTGCTGATGGCCGGCTGGGGGGTGATTTCGCTGCAGAAAACGCCGCTGGATGCGCTGCCGGACCTCTCCGACGTACAGGTCATTATCCGCGTCAGCTATCCCGGCAAGGCGCCGCAGGTGGTGGAAAATCAGGTCACCTATCCGTTGACCACCACCATGCTGTCGGTGCCCGGCGCGAAGACCGTGCGCGGTTTTTCCATGTTTGGCGACGCCTACGTCTATGTGCTGTTTGAAGATGGCACCGACCCTTACTGGGCGCGCTCCCGCGTGCTGGAATACCTGAGTCAGGTGCAATCCACCCTGCCCGCCGATGCCAAAGCCTCGCTGGGGCCGGACGCTACCGGAGTGGGCTGGATCTACGAATACGCGCTGGTCGACCGTACCGGTCAACACAGTCTGGCGGATTTGCGCGCCATTCAGGACTGGCTGTTGAAATATGAACTGAAAACCGTGCCCAACGTGGCGGAAGTCGCCAGCATCGGCGGCATGGTGCGGCAGTATCAGGTGGTGCTGAATCCGGAACGGCTGCGTGCGCTCAACGTGACGCATCAGCAGGTGATCGACGCGCTGCGGGCCGCCAATCAGGAAAGCGGCGGTTCGGTTATCGAACTGGGGGAAGCCGAGTACATGGTGCGTACCTCCGGCTATCTGCTGAAAACGGAAGACTTTCTCAACGTGCCGGTGGGTCGGCGCGACGGCATTCCGGTGCTGTTGCAGGATGTCGCCACCTTACGACAAGGCCCGGAAATGCGCCGCGGCATCGCCGAGCTGAACGGCGAAGGCGAAGTGGCGGGCGGCGTTATCGTGATGCGCTCCGGCAAAAATGCGCTGGAAACGCTGCGGGCGGTGCATGCCCGCCTGCAACAGGTCCGCCAAAGCCTGCCCGCCGGGGTGGAAATCGTCACTACCTACGATCGCTCGCCGCTGATCGAACGCGCCATCACTACCCTCAGCCACAAACTGCTGGAAGAGTTTGTGGTGGTGGCGCTGGTGTGCTCGCTGTTCCTGTTTCACTTCCGCTCCTCGCTGGTGGCGATCATCAGCCTGCCGCTGGGGATTCTGGGCGCGTTTATCATCATGCGCTATCAGGGGATCAACGCCAACATCATGTCGCTGGGCGGGATAGCCATCGCCATCGGCGCCATGGTGGACGCGGCCATTGTGATGATCGAGAACATGCACAAGGTGGTGGAACAGTGGCGGCATCAGCACCCAGACCATGAACCGGATAATGCCACCTGGTGGCGGCTCGCCACGCAGGCGGCGACGGAAGTGGGGCCGGCGCTGTTTTGCAGCCTGCTGATCATCACGCTGTCGTTTATCCCGGTGTTCTCGCTGGAAGCGCAGGAAGGCCGCATGTTCTCGCCGCTGGCGTTCACCAAAACCTACGCGATGGCGGTGTCCGCCGGTCTGGGGATCACGCTGGTGCCGGTATTAATGGGTTATTTCGTGCGCGGACGGATTCCCGACGAGCAGACCAATCCTCTCAACCGCTGGCTGATCGCCCTGTACCAGCCGGTGTTACGGCAGGTGCTGCGGTTTCCCAAAACCACGCTGGTCGTTTCACTGGCGCTGCTGGCGCTGACGCTGTTCCCGCTTGCCCGCCTCGGCAGCGAATTCATGCCGCCGCTGGACGAAGGCGACCTGCTGTATATGCCGTCCACGCTACCCGGCATTTCGCCGCGCGAAGCCGCACGGCTGTTGCAACAGACCGACCGGCTGATCAAAACCGTGCCGGAGGTGGATAGCGTATTCGGCAAGGCCGGTCGCGCCGACAGCGCTACCGATCCGGCGCCGCTGACCATGATGGAAACCACCATCCGCCTGAAACCGCGGGAACAATGGCGACCGGGCATGACGATGGACAAACTGATCGCCGAACTGGACCAGACCGTCAGTATTCCCGGCATCGCCAACGTGTGGGTGCCGCCGATTCGCAACCGGCTCGACATGCTGGCGACCGGCATCAAAAGCCCGGTCGGCATCAAGGTCAACGGCGACAATCTGCATGATATCGAACAGGTGGCGGCGCAGATCGAGCAAGTGGTGAAGCGAGTGCCCGGCGTAACGTCGGCGCTGGCGGAACGGCTGGCGGGCGGGCGCTACATCGATATCGACATCGACCGGGTGCGGGCCGCCCGCTATGGCGTGTCGGTACAGGAATTGCAGTCGATGGTCGCTACCCTGATCGGCGGGGAAAACATCGGCGAAACGCTGGAGGGCCGCCAGCGTTACCCGATCAACGTGCGTTATCCGCGGGAAATCCGCGACTCGGTAGACGCGGTGAAAAATCTGCCGGTGGTGACGCAAGGCGGCGCGCGCCTGACGCTGTCCGATCTGGCCGACGTGCGCGTCAGCGAAGGGCCGCCGATGCTGAAAAGCGAAAACGGCCGCCTGTCCGACTGGATTTATGTCGACCTGCGCGGGCGCGACCTGAAATCCGCCGTGGAAGATATGCAGCGTCAGGTGGCGCAGCAGGTCACGCTGCCGCAGGGGGTATCGGTGAGTTGGTCCGGCCAGTTTGAGTATCTGGAGCGGGCCACGGAAACCATGAAGCTGGTGGTGCCCTTCACCCTGCTGATTATTTTCATCCTGCTGTACGTGACTTTCGGCCAGATCAAAGACGCGCTGTTGATTATGGGTACACTACCGTTTGCGCTGATCGGCGGCGTCTGGCTGTTGTATCTGCTCGGCTATAATTTATCTGTCGCCGGTGCGGTGGGGTTCATCGCGCTGGCCGGGGTAGCGGCGGAGTTTGGCGTGATCATGTTGCTGTACCTGAATCACGCGGTGGAAAAACATCGCCAGCCGGGACAACCGTTGACCGACGATCAGTTGACGGCCGCCATTCGCGAAGGCGCGGTGTTGCGCGTGCGTCCGAAAATGATGACCGTCGCCACCATCATGGCCGGGCTGTTGCCGATCATGTGGGGCGGCGGCACGGGTTCGGAAATCATGCAGCGCATCGCGGCACCAATGGTCGGCGGCATGGTCAGCGCGCCGCTGCTGTCGATGCTGGTGATTCCGGCGCTGTTTTTGTTGCTCCATCGCAATATGGTGGAGAAACACACAAGCTGAAACGATAAAGCCGCCTGTTTTGTCGCCATTATGACGGCATATAAATCAGGCGGCCCGACGACTAGCGATTGCCGATAACCGCTCTCCGGCCCTATAATGAGAGCAGTTATCATAGAAATCTTAGTATATGAAGGAGTTAAGCATGGCTGTAACTAAGCTGGTACTGGTGCGACATGGTGAGAGCCAGTGGAACAACGAAAACCGCTTCACCGGCTGGATGGACGTTGAACTGTCCGAAAAAGGCGTCAACGAAGCCAAACAGGCAGGTAAATTGCTGAAAGAAGAAGGTTTCAGCTTTGATTTTGCCTACACCTCAGTGCTGAAACGTGCCATTCACACCCTGTGGAACGTGCTGGACGAGCTGGATCAGGCCTGGCTGCCGGTGGAAAAATGCTGGAAACTGAACGAGCGTCACTACGGTGCGCTGCAGGGTCTGAACAAAGCGGAAACCGCCGAAAAATACGGTGACGACCAGGTGAAACTGTGGCGTCGCGGCTTCGCGGTCACCCCGCCGGAACTGACCCGTGACGACGAGCGTTTCCCGGGCCACGATCCGCGCTACGCGTCGCTGAGCGACAAAGAGCTGCCGCTGACCGAAAGTCTGGCGCTGACCATCGAACGCGTGGTGCCGTACTGGAACGAAAGCATTCTGCCGCGCCTGAAAAAGGGCGAGCGCGTAATCATCGCCGCTCACGGCAACTCGCTGCGCGCGCTGGTGAAATACCTGGATAACATGAGCGAAGAAGAGATTCTGGAACTGAATATCCCGACTGCGGTTCCGCTGGTCTACGAATTCGACGAAAACTTCAAACCGATCAAACGTTACTATCTGGGCAACGCCGACGAGATCGCTGCCAAGGCAGCGGCGGTAGCCAACCAGGGTAAAGCGAAGTAATTCGTTTTATACACCCAGTGTAAAAAGAAAAAACCCGGTCCAGACCGGGTTTTTTTATGGGTGAACGGGTCAGGCATCAGCCGCGACGCTGACGCACCGCCGCCGCCAGCTGACGCAGCAGGCTGTCGGTATCATCCCAACCGATGCAGGCATCGGTGACGCTCTTGCCGTATACCAGCGGTTCGCCGCTCTCCAGATTCTGGTTGCCTTCCACCAGATGGCTTTCCACCATCACGCCCATGATCGCTCGCTCGCCGCCGCTGAGCTGACGGCACACGTCTTCACATACGTCCATCTGCTTTTTGAACTGCTTGCAGCTGTTGGCGTGGCTGAAGTCGATCATCACCTGCGTCGGCAGACCGGCTTTTTCCAGACCGGCTTTCACCGCCTGCACATGTTCCGCGCTGTAGTTCGGCTCTTTGCCGCCGCGCAGAATGATATGGCAGTCGTGGTTGCCGCTGGTGTTGACGATCGCCGAATGGCCCCACTTGGTCACCGACAGGAAGCAGTGCGGCGCGCGGGCGGCATTGATGGCGTCAATCGCTACCTTGATGGTGCCGTCGGTGCCGTTCTTGAAACCGACCGGACAGGACAGACCGGACGCCAGTTCGCGATGCACCTGAGATTCGGTGGTGCGTGCGCCGATAGCGCCCCAGCTCATCAAATCCGCCACGTATTGCGGCGAGATCATATCCAGGAACTCACCTGCCGCCGGCAAACCGGTATCGTTGATTTCCAGCAACAACTGACGCGCAATGCGCAGACCGTCGTTAATCTGGAAGCTGTTATCCATGTGCGGATCGTTGATCAGCCCTTTCCAGCCCACGGTGGTACGCGGTTTTTCAAAATAGACGCGCATCACCACTTCCAGATCATCGCGCAGTTCGTCACGCAGTTTCAGCAACCGCGCGGCGTACTCTTTGGCCGCTTTCGGGTCATGGATGGAACACGGCCCAATCACCACCAGCAGGCGGTCGTCATTGCCTTTCAGGATCTTGTGAATGGCGCTGCGGGCATTAAATACTGTCTGTGCTGCGCGTTCGGTGGCCGGAAATTTTTCCAGCAGCGCAACGGGGGGGAGCAACTCTTTAATTTCTTTAATTCTCAAATCGTCATTCTGGTAATTCATAATGGGTCCATGTCTCCGCAGCAACAGACGTTCATCCCCTGTCTGCCCGGAGTAAAAAACGAAAAAATAAAAACGTCGTCGTTCATATTGCAGGCTGGCTATTATAAGTCAAGCGGCTAAAAAATGGCGCAATAATACCCACATGTTTTCACTGTTGCAGTCATCGGCTCTGGGAGCGGTTCGGTCATGCTGACCACAGGCATCAACTGGTGGTCCTTCGACCGGGCAGGACGGCGTTATGCCAAATTAATCAACCTGATACAGGATATGCCATGGCTCATTCACACCCGGTCAACCAGGCCGAACATGACAGCATGAAACGCCTGAAACTGGCCTTCGTCATTACCGCCACCTTTATGATCGCCGAAGTGGTCGGCGGACTGCTGTCCGGATCGCTGGCGTTGCTGGCGGATGCCGGCCACATGCTGACCGACGCAGTCGCTTTACTGGTGGCGTTGCTGGCCGTCCGTTTCGCCCAGCGCAAACCGACGGTCCGGCACACATTCGGCTATTTGCGCCTGACTACCCTGGCCGCGTTCGTCAACGCCATAGCTCTGCTGGCGATTACCGGGTTCATCGTCTGGGAGGCCATCCAGCGGTTCTATGCCCCACAGCCGATCGCCAGCACGCCGATGTTGTTGATTGCCGTCGGCGGCCTGATTGCCAATCTGGTGGCGTTGTGGCTGTTACATCGCGGCAGCGGTGAAAAGAATATCAACGTGCGGGCGGCGGCGCTGCATGTCATGGGCGACCTGCTGGGCTCTGTAGGCGCTATCGGCGCCGCGCTGATCATCATGTTTACCGGCTGGACCCCGATTGACCCGATCCTGTCGGTACTGGTATCGGTACTGGTGCTGCGCAGCGCCTGGCGGCTGATGAAAGAGAGCGTGCATGAATTGCTGGAGGGCACGCCGACCCGCATCAATGTCGACCAACTGAAAATAAAGCTGACGGCGGACATCCCGGAAATCCGCGACGTACACCATGTCCACTTATGGCAGGTAGGCGAAAAGCCGTTGATGACGCTGCATGTTCAGGTTATTCCGCCACACGACCACGATGCGTTGTTACAGCGAATCCAACACTATCTGCTGGATCATTATCAAGTTGCCCACACCACGATCCAGATTGAGTATCAGCCGTGCGACGACGACCACTGCGATATCCAGTATCAGGCTGGCGGCCAGCCGCACAGCCATTCGCATTAATCACGCAGGTTCGCGCCGTCCCGTTCGTCAGGACAACGCGAACCGACGTACTTATAGCGCTCGCGCCAGCGGCCGGGAGTGATTATCCCGGGCGCCTTTGATCCACAGCCAGGAGCCGTTAAGGGCGATCAGCGTCAGCACCATATACTGCAACGACATGGCATAGACGCCCTGATAAGCGAAAATCACCACGCTGATGACGTCGATCACCACCCACAGCAGCCAGTTCTCCACATATTTACGGGTCATCAGCAGCATCGCCGCCACCGACAGCACCGTCATGGCCGAATCCCAGAATGGGAAAGCGTCCGGCTGCAATGTCGGCATCGTCACATCCAAACCGACCGCCTGCATCAACATCACCGCAACCCGGGTCAGCAGAGCAAAGAACGGATCGATATAGCGCGACATCAACACAATGGCAATTACGCAACCAGCGCCCCACCACAGCGTTTGCCGGCGCGATAGCCAGCGGACCCGCAATTCCGCCTCCTGCTCGTCGGTGGTGCGGCTCCAGGCGTACCAGCCATACACATTGGCCGCAATAAAGAAAATCTGTAGCAGCAGGCTGGCATACAGCTGTATCTGGAAAAATATCAGCGCAAACAGCGACACATTGACCAGGCCAAATAGGTAATTGGCGGTTTTTTCCAGACTGGCCAGCCAAATGCACACCAGCCCCGATAACGTCCCCAACGCCTCGACCCAGGATAGGTCATACCCGTTGTCCCCTAACGGGATGTGAACCAGAATATTGCTGGTACTAAAAAAATCCATTTCTGCTCCTGAATGACATTAACTATGATCTGAGTTTAGCTGCGAAATCCAGCATCCGATTGAGCGGCACCAGCGCACGCTCACGAACATCGGCATCCACTTCAATGGCATGATAGAGCGTATCCTGCTGCTCCAGCGCCGAGGCAATCGCCTGCAGCCCGTTCATCGCCATCCACGGGCAGTGCGCGCAACTACGGCAGGTCGCCCCTTCCCCCGCGGTAGGCGCCTCCAGCAACACTTTATCCGGGCAGGCTTGCTGCATCTTGTAGAATATACCGCGATCGGTCGCCACAATCAGTTCCCGGTGCGGTAGCTGCTGCGCCGCCTGAATCAACTGGCTGGTCGACCCCACCGCATCCGCCATCGCCACGATGCTTTGAGGCGACTCCGGATGAACCAGCACCGCCGCCTGCGGATACAGCGCTTTCATTCGTTTCAGCGCCTGGGTCTTGAATTCGTCATGCACAATGCAAGCCCCCTGCCAGCACAGCACGTCGGCGCCGGTCTGTTTTTGCACGTAATGCCCGAGGTGTCGATCCGGCGCCCAGATAATCTTCTCCCCCAGACTATCCAGATGTTCGATCAGCTCCACCGCGATGCTGGACGTCACCACCCAGTCAGCCCGCGCTTTAACCGCTGCCGACGTGTTGGCGTACACCACCACGGTGCGATCCGGGTGGCTGTCGCAAAAAGCGCTGAACGCTTCAACCGGGCAGCCCAAATCCAGCGAGCATTCCGCTTCCAGCGTCGGCATCAGCACGGTTTTTTCCGGGCTCAGTATCTTTGCCGTTTCCCCCATAAACCGGACGCCGGCGACGATCAGCGTACTGGCGGAATGAGTGCGGCCAAAACGCGCCATTTCCAGCGAGTCCGCCACACAGCCACCAGTCTCTTCGGCAAGCGACTGAATCTCCGGGTCGGTGTAATAATGCGCCACCAGCACCGCATTACGCTCTTTCAGCAGGCTTTTAATACGGTGACGGAACTGTTGCTTTTCCCCTTCTGATAGCCGCCTGGGCTTTGCGGGAAAAGGGTAATCGATAACAGGTGGTTCAGGAAACTGGCTCATCATGGGATTCCGTGCGGTTGCAGGCGTGAAGACAATGTCATTACCGGGACTTTTGTTTTATACACTAAACAAAATATCGCAATATTGTCATAAAATCTGCTTTTTCTTTAGTTATAAATTTCAGAAATGCCAAATGTGTTTAATTTATTAAAAACGCGATACCGCTGGATACCAGGCGACCTGAATAGGCCGCCCGCGAGACAGTCAGGGAAACAGGCGATGCCAGTAAAGGGAGAAAGGAATAATCAGCACTAACGCCGGCAGGAAGTTAACCACTGCGAAGGTTTTAATCTGAGCGATACGCAACCCGACAGCCATCATCACAATGCCGCCGCAAGCTGCAAAATCCCCCATGGTGATGTCATTCATGAACGGCATGATGAGCCTGGCGGAGAAAAACAACAGCGTCTGCACCAGAAACTGCGGAACGGCAATCGACATCACCGCAACGCCCAACGTAATGGCAAAAATCAGCGCCGTGAAAATGTCGAGCGCCGACTTGATGATTAGCAGCTGATAGTCGCCGGTTAGCCCTTCGGTCATCGCGCCAACCACACCGGTGCCGCTGGCGCAGAACAACACAATCAGCGCGGTAAAGTTCTGGGTATACACATCCTGCGGTAATTTGTGTTCCGGCGGCGGCACAACCCGACTCAGCAAGCGTTCAATCAGTATCGCCCCTTTCTGAACGCCGGCTTCAAGGCGCAGCAACTCGCCGATCCCTACCCCCAAAATAATCGCCAGCGCAACCGCAGGAAGCTGGTGAACTTTTACCACCAGCGTTATCCCCATTGCGATCGACACCATCGCAAACGCCGGTGGTAAACCATCACGCATACGCTGGGGAATAAAACGGTGCAACGCCACGCCCAATGCGCCGCCAATCAGAATGGCTGCGCCATTGATAACCGGACCAATCATCATCAATATCTCTTAGGCTCACCCTTCGACTTGCCAGATTACGAAGGAATATCGCCATCAGTCAAAAAAGAAGCCCTTACTATACGCCAAATGCGATGGCGTGATTAAACCGGCCTAAAGCAAAAAGAGATATAACAAAACCCACATGAGGAGATGATGCACGGTTGTCTCGCTTCGCTCGACTCGAACCTGAACGCAGCTTCTCACCTGCACGACAGTGCGATATTTAAAATAATGGTGAGCGAATTAAAGAGGAGTGATTTATTTAGCGGTGGTGGGTCGTGCAGGATGACTCGGCCTGCGGCCTCGCCCTTCGGGCCAGCGCGATGCGCTGTTGTCTCGCTTCGCTCGACTCGAACCTGAACGCAGCTTCTCACCTGCACGACAGTGCGATATTTAAAATAATGGTGAGCGAATTAAAGAGGAGTGATTTATTTAGCGGTGGTGGGTCGTGCAGGATGACTCGGCCTGCGGCCTCGCCCTTCGGGCCAGCGCGACGCGCTGTTGTCTCGCTTCGCTCGACTCGAACCTGAACGCAGCTTCTCACCTGCACGACAGTGCGATATTTAAAATAATGGTGAGCGAATTAAAGAGGAGTGATTTATTTAGCGGTGGTGGGTCGTGCAGGATTCGAACCTGCGACCAATTGATTAAAAGTCAACTGCTCTACCGACTGAGCTAACGACCCGCTACGGGATATGCTACACAGAGATTCTTTTGTTTTGGTGGGTCGTGCAGGATTCGAACCTGCGACCAATTGATTAAAAGTCAACTGCTCTACCGACTGAGCTAACGACCCAAAACACCTTGCTGCTTTCAGCGATTCAGCATCGCCCTGGCAACGGCGGCATATATTACTAATATAATTTTTCTGTGCAACCTATTTTCCGAAAAAAAAATTCAATTGCTTATCCCTTGAACGTTCTGGCACAAAAACCACGCATATCGCGCAATTTTTGCACCAGAAAGGGAATTACAAATCGGCTAAACGCTTCTGAGCTTGCTTGGCGCCATCGGTATTCGGGTAGTTTTTTACCACTTGCTGGTAGACTGCCTTGGCTTTATCAGTCTGCCCTTTTTCCTGCATGATGACGCCAACCTTGAACATAGCTTCCGAAGCTTTAGGAGATTTAGGGTAACTTTTGACAACATTAGCAAAGTAATACGCCGCGTCGTCTTTTTTACCCTTATTGTAGAACAATTGCCCTAACCAGTAGTTGGCATTCGGCTGGTAGGTTGAATCAGGGTATTTCTTGACGAAATTTTGAAACGCCACGATAGCCTGATCATACTGCTTTTTTTCCAATACTAACGACGCCGCCGTGTTGTAATCGGTGTTAGCATCGCCAGTCATGGCCGGTGCCGCTGCCGAATCAGCGCTGGGGCTATTCGTCGCGCCAGCATTACTGGTTGCCGCCGGCGCAGACGCCGCCGCGTTGCCCGCTCCTGCTGCCGATGACGCAGCAGAAGAAGACTGGCCGCCGCTTTGAGAACCCAGGCTGTCAATCTGCTGATAGATCTGTTTCTGACGCTCAACGACCTGATTCAACTGATATTGGTTTTCCTGGATCTGGCCGCGCAAGCCATCGATATCGCGCTGAGTGTCGGCGAGTTGTTGCTGAAGTTGGGTTAATAACTGACTGTGAGCGTTAGAGATACGCTCAAGCTGAGTGACTCGATCTTCTACCGAGCCAGAGCCGACATTACTGATTGGCGCCTGGGCAGTAGCGGCCCAGGGGACCGCTACGCCAACCAGTAACGACAGACTCAACACGTGATGTCTGAAGTTACTGCTCATGCGATTCTCTTAGTATACCAGAACGGCACGACGGTTCTTGGACCATGCTGCTTCGTCATGACCCAGAACGGCAGGTTTCTCTTTACCGTAAGAAACCACGGAGATCTGATCGGCAGACACGCCTTTACCCTGCAGGTACATCTGCACAGCGTTGGCACGACGTTCGCCCAGCGCGATGTTGTATTCCGGCGTACCGCGTTCGTCCGCATGACCTTCAACAGTCACTTTGTAGGACGGGTTGCTGCGCAGGAAAGCAGCGTGTGCATCCAGCATCTGAGCGAAATCAGGACGAATGTCGTATTTGTCCAGATCGAAGTAAACGATGTTGTTGCGCTGCAGTTCCTGCATCTGCAGACGAGCCTGCTCAGCAGAAGACATGTTGCCGCCATTTTCCATGCCAGCGCCGCCGTTCAGGGAAGACTGGTCGTTATTAGCGTGTTTGTTGGAGCTACATGCGGCAACAGCCAGCACCGGCAGAGCCAACATCAGGCCTTTCAGCACTTTATTGAATTGCATTTCTATGTCCTTTAAATAGGTTATTGTACATATTTTGATTACATATACGGCGACCAGGCAGGGAATCTCACCTGACCATCGGTTGCCGGAAGACGCGCTTTAAAACGCCCGTCGGTCGAAACCAGTTGCAGCACGGAACCCAGCCCCTGTTTGGAACTGTAGATTACCATGGTGCCATTGGGTGCGATACTCGGCGTTTCATCCAGGAACGTGTCCGTTAATACTTGAACGCCACCCGTTACCAGATCCTGTTTGGCGACATGCTGAGCGCCGCCGTTGGAGCTGACCATCACCAGGAATTTACCATCGCTACTGATTTCAGCATCCTGATTCTGAGCGCCTTCCCAGGTCAGACGTTGGGGAGCGCCGCCGTTAACACCGATTTTATAAATCTGCGGACGACCAGCCTGGTCAGAAGTATAGGCCAGCGTCTGGCTGTCAGGGAACCAGGTCGGCTCAGTGTTATTGCTGCGACCGTCGGTCACCTGAGAAATCTGACCAGAGCCCAGATTCATCACATACAGATTCAGGCTACCGCTCTTGGAGAGCGCAAACGCCAGTTTGGAGCCGTCCGGAGAGAATGCCGGCGCACCGTTATGACGCGGGAAAGAAGCGACTTGTTTGATATCGCCATTAGCCAGCGTCTGAACAACCAGCGCGGAGCGGCCGCTTTCAAACGTCACATACGCCAGTTTGCTGCCATCCGCCGACCAGGAAGGAGACATCAGCGGTTCCGGAGAACGGTGTACCACGAACTGGTTGTAACCGTCGTAGTCCGCTACACGCAATTCGTACGGATACTGCCCGCCATTGGTCTGCACCACATAGGCGATACGGGTACGGAAAGCGCCCTTGATGCCGGTCAGTTTTTCAAACACTTCATCACTGGCGGTGTGAGCGGCATAACGCAGCCACTGTTTGGTCACTTTGAACTGGTTCTGGGCCAGTACGCTGCCGGCACTGCCGGAGGTATCCACCAGTTGATAGGACACCAGGTAGCCATCCGCAGTCGGTTGAACCTGGCCGACAATTACCGCATCGATCCCCAGAGCAGTCCAGGCGGCCGGAGTCACTTCAGCGGCACTACCTGGCTGCTGAGGCATACGGCTCGGATCGATCGGATTGAACTTGCCGCTATTGCGCAAATCCGCGGCGACAATACTGCCGATTTCTTCAGGAACAGCGCCGCCCGCCGATTTGAACGGAACCACACCGATTGGGCGCGCAGAGTCGACCCCCTGGGTAATTTCAATACGGACTTCTGCATGCAACACAGCCGTCCACAGCATCAGAAAACTCAATGCAATTTTTAATGCCTGCTTCATCTCATCTCCCTTATCCCGGCTCCAGAGCCTACGATAACCTGGCAGCGTTTTAACAAACCCATATCAACAAACACGATGTGCACGGCGACCAGATATAGTCATAGTCTTAAACTCCGCCAACTGGCAACCGGGTCACTGCGGTTTAAAGTCTATCGGTGCGTTCTTGAAAGCTTCATATACATCAGAGCTGGGCGGCTTCGGTATCCGCGCCTGTTTGGCAGCAGCAATCGCCGCCTGACACAACGCCGGATCGCCCCCCTCGCTCTTCACATCAACCAGCAGGCCATCCGGCGCCAGTCTGATACGTAACGTACAGGTGCGCCCCTTGTAGGACTCCCAGTCATAAAATTTGCTCTGAATCGCGGTGCGAACCTGGCTGCCGTAGCTGTCCAGCGCAGCGCCGGATGCCCCGCTCTTCTTGTTATTGCCTACCCCGGCCGGCGCTCCGCCGCCAGCGGCACTGCCGCCGCCTTTCGGCGCGTTCTTCGATGAAGCCAGCCCGCCGAGCAGATCATCAACCTCACCGGCCTGTTTGGCCGCCTTTTTCTTGTCGTCAGCTGCTTTCTTGGCCGCGGCGGCCGCCTCAGCTTTCTTAGCAGCATCGGCTGCCGCCTTTTCCTTGGCGGCTTCTGCCGCGGCGGCCTTGGCCTCTTCCTCGGCTTTCTGCTTAGCATCAGCAGCCGCCTTGGCTTTGGCTTCCTCTTCCGCTTTTTTCTTTGCTTCTGCCGCGGCGGCAGCTTTGGCTTTAGCCTCTTCTTCCGCCTTTTTCTTCGCGTCGGCAGCAGCCTGCTTTTTCACTTCTTCCTCAGCACGCTTCTTCGCCTCGGCTGCGGCTTTAGCTTGCTGCTCGGCCTCCGCTTTGGCTTTAGCGGCGGCGGCTTCCGCCTGTTTCTGCTGTTCTTTCGCTTTCTGGGCGGCTTCTTCCGCCTGTTTACGTTGTTCTGCCTGTTCCTGCGCCTGCTGTTTCGCCTCTTCCTGCGCCTGCAGACGCTCTTTTTCCAGTTCTTTCAGCCGTTGCTGTTCAGCCGCCTGTTTCGCCTGCAGTTCTTCTGCCTGCTGTTCCGCCTGCTTCTTACGCAGCTGTTCGGCGCGGCGGGCATCGTTCTGTTGTTGTTGTTGCCGGTTGTACTGATCGACCACCGCGCTGGGATCGACCATCACCGCGTCGATGGATGACCCGCCGCCACCGCCGCTGGCGTCATCCATCTTCTGGTTCAGCGAACTCAGAATCAGCAACGTAATCAGAATAACGTGCAAAACGACCGAGATAATGACGGCACGCTTTAGCTTATCGTTTCGTTCGTTTGCCTTTAACACAAGGGGTTCCCAAAAACAGTTTTGCCAGACAAATGACTACTCATCGTGTAAAAACGTCATCGTGCACAAACGCCATTATCCACAGACTTCATCATTCACGGACTCGCCGGTCAAATCGGCTGTGTCATCAACCCGACAGATTTGACACCCGCCTGATGCAACAAATTCAGCGCCTTGATGATCTCATCATAAGGAACATCCTTGGCACCCCCGATCAAAAAGACCGTTTTCGGGTTCGCGGTCAGGCGGGACTGGGCTTCAGCCACCACCTGCTCCGCAGGCAGTTGATTCATACGATTATGATCAACCACCAGACTGTATTGCCCTACACCGGATACCTCGACAATCACTGGCGGATTATCGTTGCTGGATACGGTTTTGGATTCGGTTGCATCCGGCAGATCCACTTCCACGCTCTGGGTAATGATCGGTGCGGTCGCCATGAAGATCAGCAGCAGCACCAGCAACACGTCCAGCAGGGGAACAATATTAATCTCGGATTTCAGCGACCGGCGGCCGCCACGCGCACGAGCCATATCACCTCCCGATTAACGGTTGCCTTCGCTGGAGAAAGCCTGACGATGCAGGATAGCAATGAACTCTTCCATGAAGTTATCGTAATTCTGCTCAAGCTTGTTGACGCGCTGGTTCAGGCGGTTATAGGCCATGACCGCCGGAATCGCGGCGAACAGACCGATGGCGGTAGCGATCAACGCTTCCGCGATACCGGGCGCAACCATCTGCAACGTCGCCTGCTTCACTGCGCCGAGCGCGATAAATGCGTGCATAATCCCCCATACGGTACCAAAAAGACCGATATAAGGGCTGATGGAGCCGACGGTGCCGAGGAAAGGAATGTGGGTTTCCAATGTTTCCAGCTCGCGGTTCATGGAAATGCGCATGGCGCGAGACGCGCCTTCCACCACCGCTTCAGGCGCATGGCTGTTGGCGCGGTGCAAACGGGCGAACTCTTTGAAGCCCGCATAGAAGATTTGTTCGGTTCCGCCCAGGCTTTCGCGGCGAGTCTGGCTTTCCTGATACAAACGGGACAGTTCAATCCCCGACCAGAACTTGTCTTCAAACGCTTCGGCGTCACGCGTCGCAGAATTCAGAATACGGGTACGCTGAATGATAATCGCCCAGGAAGCGATGGAAAAACCGATTAAAATTAACATGATAAGTTTAACCAGAAGGCTAGCCTTCAGGAACAAATCAAGAATATTCATGTCAGTCACTGCTTAAACTCCGCGACAATAGACTTAGGAAGCGCAATTGGCTTCATTTGAAATGGATCGATGCATGCGACTAAAACCTCGGCATGGCTTAGCAGGGTGCCATGTGAGTCAAGGATTCGCTGTGCGAATGTCAGGGAAGCGCCGCGTATCACAACGATTTCGCTCTGCACTTCCAGTAAGTCGTCAAGACGCGCCGGGGCAAGATACTCAACCGTCATTTTACGAACAGCAAAGGCAACATGTTCATTCATGAGTACGCGCTGATGAAAATCGTGTGCGCGCAACATTTCGGTTCTGGCCCGTTCATAGAAGGCCACATAACGCGCGTGATAAACCACACCACCTGCATCTGTATCTTCATAGTAGACGCGCACTGGCCAGCGGAACACTTTATTACTCACTCTACATCCCGGTAATGCGATAAACCCCGCTACTATACGCAAGAGGGATAAGGTTTGGAATGGGTTCTATGTACAGGAAGGTAAATAATTATGGGTTGCGGACAACCCATAACCAAAAGGAATGAGAGGCTATTTTACAGGAAGTAGTAATACAATCCTGCGGCCAGGATCACAAAGGCCGGAAGGGGGGAAAAGAAAGCGCGCCAGCGCATCCGCTGAGGACGAAAACCCACGCCGTGAACGACGCCGGTACAGACCGCCCAAATCAGCGCTATCCCCTGCCAGACCGCCAGCGAGCTGGTGCGTGCGGCAAAACGCGCCGGCTCCCAGAATACGCAGCCGGCCAGCAGTAGCGCCATAATCAGGGAAAGGGCCCGTAACGGGCCCTTATCCATACAGCGGTACAGACGATCAATGAAAGCAATCATTGCGGTTTATCTTGATTCGTCTTGGTTGCTTCGCTCTGTTCCAGTGCCAGAGCGGTAATCACGCCTAGCGAACAAGCAAGAAGCGTTCCCAATATCCAGGCAAAATACCACATAAGTCAGGCTCCTTACTTAGTACAACGAATGAGAGTTCTGCTCAACATGCTCTTTGGTGATGCGTCCGAACATCTTGTAGTAACACCAGATGGTGTAGGACAGCACGATGGGAACGAAAATAATCGCTACCACGGTCATCACTCTGAGCGTAAGCAGGCTGGATGTGGCATCCCACATAGTCAGGCTGACATTCGGTACCGTCACCGACGGCATAATAAACGGGAACATAGCGATCCCGGCGGTCAGAATCACACAGGCGATACTGAGCGAAGAGAACAGGAACGCCATCGCGCCTTTCTCCGCACGGGCCATGACAGCAGTCATCAACGGCAGCACGACGCCCAGCAGCGGGATAGCCCACAGGACCGGGTGCTGATTGAAGTTGACCAGCCAGGCGCCGGCCTGACGCGCTACTTCTTTATGCAGCGGGTTAGATTCACCAGCGGTATTGATGACCGAGGTCACCGCATAGCCATCGATGCCATAAACCACCCAGACCCCGGCCAGAGCAAAGGTTACTGTCAGCGCCAGCGAAGAAAACTGAGCAACCTTTTTAGCGCGGAAGTGCAGATCGCCAGAGGTACGCATCACCAGATAGGTAGCGCCCTGAGCCACGATCATGCTCAGGCTGACAACGCCCGCCAGCAACCCGAACGGATTGAGCAACTGGAAGAAATTGCCGGTGTAGTACAGGCGCAGATACTCATCCACATGGAACGGCACGCCCTGCAGCAGGTTGCCGAATGCCACCCCGATGACCACCGGCGGTACGAAACTACCGATGAAAATGCCCCAGTCCCACATGTTACGCCAACGCGGATCTTCGATTTTCGACCGGTAGTCAAAGCCGACCGGACGGAAATACAGAGACGCCAGCACCAGAATCATGGCGATGTAGAAACCGGAAAACGCGGCGGCGTAAACCATCGGCCAGGCAGCAAACAGTGCGCCGCCCGCCGTGATCAACCAAACCTGGTTACCGTCCCAGTGCGGCGCGATGCTGTTAATCATCACACGGCGCTCTACATCGTTGCGACCCATCAGGCGAACCAGAACACCAACGCCCATGTCGAAACCATCGGTAACCGCAAAACCGATCAGCAGCACACCAATCAGCAGCCACCAGACAAAACGCAATACTTCATAATCAAACATAGTGGACTCCTGTTACCGTGCTTCCTGAGCCGCGATCGGCTGTTCGAAGTGATAGGCCCCCGTTTTCAGGCTGCTTGGACCCAGACGTGCGTACTTGAACATCAGGTACATTTCAGCCACCAGGAACAGCGTGTAAAGACCACAAATCAGTCCCATGGAGAACAGGATGTCTCCCGCGGTGAGCGAGGAGTTGGCGACAGCTGTCGGCAACACTTCACCAATCGCCCACGGCTGACGGCCGTATTCAGCCACAAACCAGCCGGCTTCAACGGCAATCCACGGTAACGGGATGCCGTACAGCGCGATACGATGCAGCCAGCGTTTTTGACCAATCTTGTTGCGCAGCACCGTCCAGAAAGACAGACCGATGATCAACAACATCAGCACGCCACAGGCCACCATGATGCGGAAGGAGAAGTACAACGGCGCCACACGCGGGATAGAATCCTTGACCGCCTGTTTGATCTGCGCATCGCTGGCATCAGCCACATTGGTGGTATAGCGCTTGAGCAGCAGGCCATAACCGAGATCCTGCTTGTTCTTGACGAATTCATCACGAACCGCCGGATCGGTGTTGCCGGAACGCAGTTGCTGCAACAGGTGATACGCTTTCATCCCGTTACGAACGCGCACTTCATGCTGTTCCATCAACTCTTTCAGGCCGGTAACGGTCTTGTCGGTAGAACGGGTGGCGATCAGGCCCAACATATAGGGAATCTGAATCGCGTACTTATTCTCCATCGTCTCCTGATTCGGAATACCGAACAGAGTGAACGCCGCCGGCGCTGGCTGGGTTTCCCATTCAGCTTCGATGGCCGCCAGCTTGGTTTTCTGCACGTCGCCCATTTCATAACCGGACTCATCGCCCAGCACGATAACAGACAGCACCGCCGCCATACCGAAACTGGCCGCGATCGCAAAGGAGCGTTTGGCGAAAGCGACATCGCGCCCTTTCAGCAGGTAGTAAGAGCTGATGCCCAGAATGAACATCGCGCCGGTACAGTAACCCGCGGCGACAGTGTGAACGAATTTCACCTGTGCAACCGGGTTCAGCACCAGATCGGCAAAGCTCACCATCTCCATGCGCATGGTTTCGAAGTTGAAATCCGACGCGACCGGGTTCTGCATCCAGCCGTTAGCCACCAGGATCCACAGCGCAGACAGGTTGGAACCCAATGCCACCAGCCAGGTTACCGCCATGTGCTGCACTTTGCCCAGGCGATCCCAGCCAAAGAAGAACAACCCGACGAAAGTGGATTCCAGGAAGAACGCCATCAATCCTTCGATTGCCAGAGGTGCACCGAAGATATCGCCGACATAGTGAGAGTAATATGACCAGTTAGTACCGAACTGGAATTCCATGGTCAGACCGGTGGAAACGCCGAGAGCAAAGTTGATTGCAAACAACTTGCCCCAGAACTTGGTCATATCTTTGTAGATTTGTTTGCCGGACAGGACATACACGGTTTCCATGATCGCCAGCAAAAACGCCATCCCCAGCGTTAAAGGCACGAACAGGAAATGATACATCGCGGTCAAGGCAAACTGTAAACGTGACAGTTCGACTACATCAAACATCTTAACTCCTTGCTCCTCGCAGGAGGGTCTTTAGCTCGCTGTACGGACAAGCCACTAAATACCCGGCAGTTAGTAACCTAAAGAACACAACAATTGCTTTAGCACAGGCCTCAATATGCGCTACCACGTCACCACGGCGCATTTGAAAAGTAAGCCAAAGAGAAATTACAGAATTACAAATAGCATACTCGGATAAGAGTATCGGTATATTACGCCTCTACAACCCTACAATAAATAGGTTTTTACGTGATGCGGATTGAGTTTTTTGATTCTACGCCAACCTCTGCACCGCATACCGCCAAAGACACAATTGACCTGACGCAATTTAATCTTATTTTCAAATGGATATCCAGCCTGGATTTTTGATCTAAAACAAATATCCACCCCAATGTTAATAAAATGCGTCTTTTATTTTACATTTCATCGAATGTTAATCCAATGTAATTGGGCGGTTTACGATGCATGTCGTTAATAATATATTTCTTATTTTAATTAAAAATAGCGCGAGTTGATCTCAAATATAGAATTTTTTAATTTATGCGCTTATTGTTACCTTATTGTTGCCGGATTGATTAAATATTTTTCTTTCAGGCTATATTTTTGCGACAAGCTTCAAATATAAAAAAGGCCACCCGAGGTGGCCAAACATGTCGAACTTTGAAAATATTACACACTACTTTTCCGGTATGCTGAGCCTGCGGCTTAACGCCCCAGCACGGCTTTTACCGCATCGCCGATATCAGCCAGGCTGCGTACGGTCTTGACGCCCGCCGCTTCCAGCGCAGCGAATTTGTCATCCGCCGTACCTTTGCCGCCCGCGATAATCGCGCCGGCATGGCCCATGCGCTTGCCTTTCGGCGCCGTAACCCCAGCGATGTAACCCACTACCGGTTTGGTAACGTGCTCTTTGATGTAAGCTGCCGCTTCTTCTTCCGCGGTGCCGCCGATTTCACCGATCATCACGATGGCTTCGGTTTGCGGATCCTGCTCGAACAACTTGAGAATATCGATAAAGTTGGAGCCCGGAATCGGGTCGCCGCCGATACCTACGCAGGTCGACTGACCCAGACCGGTATCAGTAGTCTGCTTCACCGCTTCATAGGTCAGCGTACCGGAACGGGACACGATGCCTACCTTGCCAGGCAGATGAATGTGGCCCGGCATGATGCCGATCTTGCAGGCGCCCGGCGTAATGACCCCCGGACAGTTCGGACCGATCATCCGAACGCCGCTCTGCTCCAGCTTCACTTTCACCGTCAGCATATCCAGCGTCGGGATACCTTCAGTGATACAGATGATCAACTGGATGCCGGCATCAATGGCTTCCAGAATGGAGTCCTTGCAGAACGGCGCCGGGACATAGATGACCGACGCTGTCGCGCCAGTGGCTTCTACCGCTTCGCGCACGGTATTAAATACCGGCAGACCCAGATGCTCGGTGCCGCCCTTGCCTGGCGTCACGCCCCCAACCATCTGCGTACCGTAAGCAATCGCCTGCTCTGAATGGAACGACCCCTGACTGCCGGTAAAACCCTGACAGATGACTTTGGTGTTTTTATCGATCAGAATGGACATTATTTACCCTCCACTGCAGCAACCACTTGCTGAGCCGCATCCGTCAGGCTGGTCGCAGCAATGATATTCAGACCACTATCCGCCAGTTTTTGCGCTCCCAGTTCGGCATTGTTGCCTTCCAGACGCACCACCACCGGAACGTTCACACCCACTTCGGCTACCGCGCCGATAATACCGTCGGCAATCAGGTCGCAACGCACGATACCGCCGAAAATATTCACCAGTACCGCTTTCACCTTGTCGTCGGACAGGATGATCTTGAAGGCTTCAGTAACACGCTCTTTGGTAGCGCCGCCGCCCACATCAAGGAAGTTGGCCGGTGAACCGCCGTGCAGTTTCACGATGTCCATGGTTCCCATAGCCAGACCGGCGCCGTTTACCATGCAGCCGATATTGCCATCCAGCGCCACATAGTTCAGTTCCCACTGAGCGGCATGCGCTTCACGCGCGTCTTCCTGAGAGTGGTCGCGCATTTCGCGCAGTTCCGGCTGACGGAACAGGGCATTGCCGTCGGCGCCCAGCTTGCCGTCCAGACAGATCAGATCGCCCTGTTTGGTGATCACCAGCGGGTTGATTTCCACCAGCGCCAAATCACGCTCCAGGAACAGGGTCGCCAGTCCCATGAAAATTTTGGTGAACTGCGCCACCTGCTTGCCGCTGAGGCCCAGCTTGAACGCCAGCTCACGCCCCTGATACGGCTGCGGGCCGGTTAACGGATCCAGCGCGACTTTATGGATCAGGTGCGGCGTTTCTTCCGCAACTTTCTCAATCTCTACCCCACCCTCGGTGGATGCCATGAACACCACACGACGAGTGCCGCGGTCGACGACCGCACCCAGGTAAAGTTCTTTATCAATGTCCGTCGCGCCTTCCACCAGAATTTGGTGAACCGGCTGGCCGCTGGCGTCAGTCTGGTAGGTCACCAGACGCTTGCCCAGCCAGTTTTCGGCAAAGGCGCGAATCTCTTCTTTGCTGTTCACCAGCTTCACGCCGCCGGCCTTGCCGCGACCGCCGGCATGTACCTGACACTTCACGACCCACGGACCTGCGCCAATCTTGGATGCCGCTTCTTCCGCTTCACGCGGTGTTGTGCAGGCGTAACCGGTAGGCGCCGGTAAACCATACCGCGCAAAGAGCTGTTTTGCCTGATACTCATGTAAATTCATGATGTTCTATCCATTTAAGTTTGAAGATAAGTCCAAAGACTCTCTGTCGTGGATAACGCCGCCGCGCGTTCGCAACGGCCTGCATAGCACATAATAAAGGCGGCAGGGCGCAGGCCGGCCGCCTTTCACTGCAACGCGTTAGACATCCAGCAGCAAGCGGGCCGGGTCTTCCAGCATCTCTTTAACGGTAACCAGGAAACCGACCGATTCACGGCCGTCGACCAGACGATGATCGTAGGACAATGCCAGGTACATCATCGGCAGAATCACCACCTGACCATCCACCGCCATCGGGCGATCCTTGATGGCGTGCATCCCCAGAATCGCGCTCTGCGGCGGGTTGATGATCGGGGTCGACATCAGGGAACCGAACACGCCGCCGTTGGTGATGGTGAAGTTACCGCCGGTCAGCTCTTCGACGGTCAGTTTGCCGTCACGGCCTTTCACCGCCAGTTCTTTGATTTTCTTCTCGATCTCGGCCATACCCAGCAGATCGACATCTTTCAGCACCGGCGTCACCAGACCGCGCGGGGTCGACACCGCGATGCTGACGTCAAAGTAGTTGTGGTAAACCACATCTTCGCCATCAATGGACGCATTCACTTCCGGGAAACGCTTCAGGGCTTCCACAACGGCCTTGATATAGAAGGACATGAAGCCCAGGCGAATGCCATGACGTTTCTCGAACGCCTCGCCATACTGCTTGCGCAGATCCATGATTGGCTTCATGTTGATTTCGTTGAACGTGGTCAGCATGGCGGTGCTGTTTTTGGCTTCCAGCAGACGCTCGGCCACACGCTTACGCAGAC
The DNA here is from genome assembly GCF_003049805.1 of Dickeya sp. Secpp 1600. NCBI lineage: Bacteria > Pseudomonadati > Pseudomonadota > Gammaproteobacteria > Enterobacterales > Pectobacteriaceae > Dickeya > Dickeya sp. Secpp 1600. The sequence goes on along the minus strand of NZ_CP023484.1, from coordinate 1,397,078 downwards.
GGGTCATGGGAACGCGTTTCTCGCTACGGTTGCCCAGAGCCGGTGCAGATGAAACCGGCGCTGCGGCAGGCGCATCCGCCTTTTTGCCAGCCGGTTTCTGAGCAGCCAGGTGTTTTTCCACGTCTTCACGAGTGATACGGCCGCCGACACCGCTGCCCTTGATGGCAGCCGCGTCCAGATCGTGCTCGGCAATCAGACGACGGATAGCCGGACTCAGGGCATCGTTATTCTCATCTTCCAGCCCGGCTGTATGACGCTGTGCGGGCGTCGATTCTTTGCTCTGCGCTTTTTCGCTGGTTTCCTTGCCAGAGTTGTCGCCGGGACGCAAACGCCCCAGGACCTGACGGGACGTCACGGTGGCGCCTTCCGCTTCCAGCACCACTTCCAGCACGCCGGCTTCAATCGCAGGAACTTCCAGCACGACTTTATCGGTTTCAATTTCAACCAGCACTTCATCACGCTGGACGCTGTCGCCCGGTTTCTTGTGCCAGGTAGCCACAGTCGCATCGGCTACCGATTCAGGCAGGTCAGGGACAAGAATATCTACGCTACTCATTATCTATCCTTATTCATTTAATTAACGTTCAGCGCGTCATCAACCAGAGCTTGTTGTTGTTTCTGGTGTACGGACATATAGCCGACGGCGGGTGAAGCAGAGGCCGGACGACCGGCATACCGCAACGAGGCGCCAAAAGGAATCACCTCACGGAAGTGGTGCTGGCTGCAGTACCACGCGCCCTGGTTCAGCGGCTCTTCCTGGCACCAGACAAAATCATGTACGTGAGCGAACGGCTCCAGCGCGGCCTGCACGGCCTGATGCGGGAACGGGTACAGCTGTTCGATACGCACTATCGCCACATCTTTCTGTTCATTCTTGCGACGTTGTTCCAGTAAATCATAGTAGACCTTGCCGGAACACAGCACGACGCGCTTCACCGCTTTCGGATCAAGCTCGTCAATTTCCCCAATCGCTGGCTGGAACTGGCCGCTTGCCAGTTCATCCAGCGTGGAAGTAGCCAGCGGATGACGCAGCAGCGATTTCGGCGACATCACCACCAGCGGGCGACGCATGCCACGCAACGCCTGACGGCGCAACATGTGGTACACCTGCGCCGGCGTGGACGGAATGCACACCTGCATGTTCTGCTCGGCGCACAGTTGCAGATAACGCTCCAGACGCGCAGAGGAGTGCTCCGGTCCCTGACCTTCATAGCCGTGCGGCAGCAGCATCACCAGACCGCACATACGGCCCCACTTCTGCTCGCCGGAACTGATGAACTGGTCAATCACTACCTGCGCGCCGTTGGCGAAGTCGCCGAACTGGGCTTCCCAGATAGTCAGCGTGCGCGGTTCGGCCGTGGCATAACCGTATTCGAACGCCAGCACCGCCTCTTCAGACAGCACCGAATCCCAGACATTGAACACACCTTGCGCGTTATGCACATGCGCCAGCGGCGTGTAAGTGGAACCGCCTTTCTGGTTATGCACCACCGCATGACGATGGAAGAAGGTGCCGCGCCCGGCGTCTTCACCGGACAGACGTACCGGGATGCCCTCATCCACCAGCGTGGCGTAAGCCAGCGTTTCCGCTCCGCCCCAGTCGAACAGTTTTTCACCCGCCGCCATCTCGGCGCGGTCGTTATAAATCTTGGCGACGCGCGGCTGCATTTCCAGCGCTTCCGGCACTTCACTGATCCGATGCGCCAGCTCCTGCAGGCGTTTGGTTTCAACCTTGTGCGGATAAGGCTCATCCCACTCATGGTTGAGATAAGACATCCAGGTGAAGGAGTGCATATCCATCGGGCGCCACTCGTCTACCACGCATTCGCCGGCATCCAGCGCGTCGCGGTAAAGATTGACCAGCTCGGTGGCGTCTTCCAGCGTCGCCATCTGCTGTTGCTCCAGACGGTCGGCGTAGATTTTACGCGGCGTCGGGTGTTTCTTGATCTTCTGGTACATCACCGGCTGGGTAGCACTCGGCTCATCGGCTTCGTTATGACCGTGACGGCGGTAGCACACCAGATCGATGAATACATCACGCTGGAAGGTGTTGCGGAAATCCAGCGCCAGACGGGTGACGAACGCCACCGCTTCCGGGTCGTCGGCGTTGACGTGGAAAATCGGCGCCTGCACCATCTTGCCGATGTCGGTACAGTATTCGGTGGAACGAGCATCACGCGGATTCGACGTGGTGAAACCGATCTGGTTGTTGATGACGATACGGATAGTACCGCCTACTTCGTAACCCCGAGCCTTAGACATGTTCAGGGTTTCCTGCACCACGCCCTGACCGGCAATCGCGGCGTCGCCGTGAATGGTGATCGGCAGCACCAGAGAGCTGCTGGGGTTGTCCAGACGATCGATACGCGCGCGTACCGATCCAATCACCACAGGGCTGACAATTTCCAGATGCGACGGGTTGAACGCCAGCGCCAGATGCACTTTGCCGCCTTCGGTTTCCATATCAGACGAGAAACCCTGATGGTATTTCACGTCGCCGGTACCGAGGTGATCTTTGTGCTTGCCGGAGAACTCATCGAACAGATCCTGGGGTTTTTTACCCATCACGTTCACCAGCACGTTGAGACGCCCACGGTGGGCCATCCCCATCACCACTTCGCGCGTACCGTTTTTACCCGCGTGACGGATGATTTCCTTCAGCATCGGGATCAGCGCATCGCCCCCTTCGAGCGAGAAGCGCTTGGCACCTGGGAACTTGGCGCCCAGATAGCGCTCCAGCCCTTCGGCGGCGGTCAACTCTTTCAGAAAACGCTTTCTTTCTTCGACGGTAAAACTCGCCAGCCCCACTACCGACTCGATGCGCTGCTGAATCCAGCGTTTTTCTTCGGTATTGGTGATGTGCATGTATTCTGCGCCAATCGGGCCGCAGTAGGTCTGCTTGAGCGCCGCGTACAGCTCGCCAAGCTGCATGGTTTCCTTGCCGATGGCGAACGAGCCGACATTGAAGCTCTCTTTCAGGTCGTCGTCAGTCAGGTTGTGATAGGCAAGATCCAGATCCGGTACGTGTTCCTGTTTCCATAAACCCAGCGGATCAAGATTGGCATGCTGATGACCACGGAAACGAAAAGCGTTAATCAGCTGCAATACCTTAACCTGCTTGGCATCGTTGTCAGGATCGGTAATGGAAGAGGTATAACGCGAAGCGTCTTTCGCCAGGCGGCGGAAATAGTCGCGAGTTTTGGAGTGAAGTTGATCCGGTTTAACCCCAGTGGTGGGAAGTTGTTGAAAAATCGAACGCCAGCTGTGATCGATAGAATCCGGGTCAGTTAAAAAATCTTCATAGAGCTGCTCTATGTAGGACTGGTTCGCGCCCGCCAGATAGGAGGAATCCAGCCAGGCCTTCATTGCGCCGTTCTGCATTGTGATCCCTTAAGCTAATAAGCTTCAGTTTTCGCCGTGGTTAACATGTCTTATGTTGCCGTTATAAAACGGGTTGCCGTAAAAACGGTTCACTTGCTGTGCCTGGTTACACACGCTGCGGATATTCCTATCCTGAAGGAACCTTTAAAAAACGGTTCTGGCGCATAAGCCGGTTTTTAAAGGTTTCCTGTGACTCCCCCGCCTTACTGCGGGGGAACCGGTTTGTTACATGCGTCTGAAACTCAGGCGCTACGCTGCAACAGCATCGACTTGATATGGCCGATGGCGCGCGTTGGGTTCAAGCCTTTCGGGCAAACGCTGACGCAATTCATGATGCTGTGACAGCGGAATACGCTGAAAGCGTCATTCAGGTCGTCCAGACGCGCTTTGGTTTCCGTATCGCGGCTATCGATCAGGAAACGATACGCGGCCAGCAGACCGGCAGGCCCGATAAACTTATCCGGGTTCCACCAGAACGACGGGCAGGACGTGGAGCAGCAAGCGCACATGATGCACTCGTACAGTCCATCCAGTTTTTCCCGCTGTTCCGGCGATTGCAAATGCTCGCGCGCCGGCGGATTTTTCCCATTATTCAACAGGTAAGGTTTGATTTTCTCATATTGGGCATAGAACTGCCCCATGTCCACCACCAAATCACGCACAACCGGCAACCCCGGCAGGGGGCGGATCACAATTTTGCTATTGCCGTTACGCAGGGTGGACACCGGGGTAATGCACGCCAGCCCATTCTTGCCATTCATGTTCAGACCGTCAGAACCACACACCCCCTCACGACAGGAGCGGCGAAACGCCAACGTCGGATCCTGTTCTTTCAGGAGGATCAACGCATCCAGCAGCATCATGTCGCGGCCTTCTTCCGCTTCCAGCGTATAGTCCTGCATGCGCGGCGCACTATCGACATCCGGGTTGTAACGATAAACGGAAAATTCAACTTTCATCGCTTTCTCTCCGCACAATTAATAAGTACGCACTTTCGGCGGGAACGCCGGGCGCAGTTTAGGCTGCATGTTCACCTCACGGCGCGTCATGCTTTCGGTTTGCGGTTGATACAGCGAATGACACAACCAATTCTCGTCATCACGATCAGGATAGTCGAAGCGGCTGTGAGCACCACGGCTTTCAGTGCGGAAGTTTGCCGATACCGCAGTGGCGTAAGCGGTTTCCATCAGGTTGTCCAGCTCCAGACATTCGATGCGCTGGGTGTTGAACTCGCTGGAAGTATCGTCCAGACGGGCATTGTTGAGACGCTCGCGGATCACTTTCAGCTCTTCCAGCCCTTTCGCCATCGCATCGCCTTCGCGGAATACCGAGAAGTTATTCTGCATGCAGGCTTGCAGCGCCTTGCGGATCTCCACCGGGTCCTCACCGGAACGGGTATTGTTCCAACGGTTGAGACGTTCCAGCGAGGCGTCGACATCGGAATCGCTGGCGTCGCGGGTATCGCCCTGTTCGGCCAGAGATTCCTGCAGGTGCATACCGGCGGAACGACCGAACACCACCAGGTCAAGCAGCGAGTTGCCGCCCAGACGGTTGGCGCCGTGTACGGAAACGCAGGCGATTTCGCCCACGGCGAACAGACCCGGAATCACCACGTCTTCGCCCTTCTCGTTCACGGTCAGCGCCTGGCCGGTTACCTTGGTCGGAATACCGCCCATCATGTAGTGGCAGGTCGGAATAACCGGAATCGGCTCTTTCACCGGGTCTACGTGCGCAAAGGTACGGGACAGTTCCAGAATGCCCGGCAGACGGGATTCAAGAACGTCCTTGCCCAGATGGTCCAGCTTCAGTTTGGCGTGCGGCCCCCACGGGCCATCGCAGCCCCGGCCTTCGCGGATTTCGATCATAATGGAACGCGCTACTACGTCGCGCCCCGCCAGATCTTTGGCGTTCGGCGCATAGCGCTCCATGAAACGCTCGCCGTGCTTGTTCAGCAGGTAACCGCCTTCACCGCGGCACCCTTCGGTCACCAGCACGCCGGCGCCGGCGATCCCCGTCGGGTGGAACTGCCACATTTCCATGTCCTGCACCGGCACGCCAGCGCGCAACGCCATGCCGACGCCGTCGCCGGTGTTGATGTGGGCGTTGGTGGTGGACTGATAGATACGGCCTGCGCCGCCGGTCGCCAGTACGGTGGCACGGGCTTTGAAATAAACGACTTCGCCGGTTTCGATGCAGATGGCGGTACATCCCACCACCGCGCCATCCTGGTTTTTCACCAGATCCAGCGCATACCATTCGGAAAAGATCGTGGTATGGTTTTTCAGGTTCTGCTGATACAGCGTGTGCAGCAACGCGTGACCGGTACGGTCCGCCGCCGCCGCGGTGCGGGCAGCCTGCTCGCCGCCGAAATTCTTGGACTGACCGCCGAACGGGCGCTGATAAATGCGGCCGTCATCCAGACGGGAGAACGGCAGCCCCATGTGCTCCAGTTCCAGAATCGCCTCCGGACCGGTTTTGCACATATATTCAATCGCGTCCTGGTCACCGATATAGTCGGAACCTTTCACGGTGTCATACATGTGCCATTCCCAGTTATCCTCGTGGGTGTTACCCAGCGCCACGGTAATTCCGCCCTGAGCGGACACGGTATGGGAACGAGTCGGGAACACTTTTGATAACAGGGCGCAGGACAGGCCCATCTGGGAAATCTGCAGCGCGGCGCGCATACCGGCACCACCCGCGCCGACGACAACGGCATCAAACTCTCTGACTGGCAAATTCATTACGCACCCCACACCACAACAGTTCCATAAATGACGTACACCAACAACGCGACCACGATAGCCAGCTGCAAAGTCAGCCGGACGGCCAGCGGTTTGATGTAATCAGTCAGCACCTGCCACATCCCGATCCAGGCATGGACCAGAATGGCGAACAACGTCAGCAGGGTGAATACCTTGGTGAGGTGCATGGCGAAGAAACCACGCCAGATTTCATACGTGATGTTACCGGCGCTGGCCACAAAGCCAACGATATACAGGACATACAGCACGATGACGATGGCAGAAGCGCGAAGTAATAACCAATCGTGTACGCCATTACGCCCCAATGCGGAGGCATTGCTTACCATACGAGGACTCCAGCCAAAAATGAAAGCACGACAGTAATAATGAAAGAGGTTTTTGCAGAACGTGATCCCGCCGCGAAATTTTCTTCGATGTAGCCGAAATCCATCAGCAGATGGCGCAGACCACCTACAATATGATAGGCCAGCGCGGTCAGAATGCCCCAGACAATGAATTTCACGATGAAGCTGTCCATGATGGCCGCCGCCTGGACAAACCCTTCCTGCGAAGAGAGGGAGAGACCGAGCAGCCACAACAGAATACCCACAGCAACAAACGTAATAACGCCGGAGACACGGTGAAGAATAGATGCTATCGCGGTAACGGGGAACCGGATCGTCTGCAGATCCAGATTGACAGGTCTTTGTTTTTTCACGGGTTTGCCCACACAGCTTTTATTATTTTCTTCCTCCGGACCTGTTGTGGGGTCAGACAGTGTGGACGGTGAGATGATGTTTGTCTCTGTCAATGCGCGCCTGAATCATGATCCTTTTCTTCAGTCGCACAAACCGATCACACTGGGTGCTCCTACTGCAGGGTATTCCGGAGACCTGGCGGCAGTATAGGCACTTCACATTCTTATTACAATTACCCTACAAACTGTTTGGGCACATTTGCCCTGAACAGTGAGTAAGATCACGAATTTCACAATTTATATAAAATTAATTATCTGATTTGACAAATCTTAAACATTTAAATTACAACTAGGACCCAAGAAACCTTTTGCCCTGTTAAAGCTCATCGGTAGCTCTTTCCCATTCACCAAAGTTATGTAACAGTGGGAAACAAAGTCCCCGGAAAAGTGATAAGTACTAGCTACAATTAGAGCAGGACAGGGTTAATGCCCAGGCTGGGAGAGCACGTGTTCACCCTGACTGTGGCCGCCTGACATATGGTCAACTCTGTACCCCGGTCTTCTTGCAGACCGCAGAGTGACGTCTGGTCTGTTTACTTTGTCCAGTGTGCGGGCATGACGGTATTTCTGCAGTGACGAATTTTTAAAATTAAAGATTAAAGCGCTAAGGAGACTGTAAATGGCTGATAAAAAAGCAACGCTTACCATAGACGGTAAAGAGTCTATTGAGCTGAATGTCCTGTCTGGTACGCTTGGCAACGACGAAATTGATATTCGTAGCCTCGGTTCTAAAGGTTATTTCACATTTGACCCCGGTTTTACCTCTACCGCGTCCTGTGAATCCAAAATCACTTATATTGACGGCGATGTGGGCGTACTGCTGCACCGCGGCTATCCCATCGCGCAACTGGCGGAAAAATCCAACTACCTGGAAGTCTGCTACATCCTGCTGTTTGGCGAAGCGCCGACGCAGGAACAGTACGACACCTTCAAGACCACCGTTACCCGCCATACCATGATTCACGAGCAGATCACCCGCCTGTTCCACGGCTTTCGCCGTGACTCCCACCCGATGGCGGTGCTGTGCGGCGTGACGGGCGCACTGGCGGCGTTCTACCATGACTCGCTGGACATCGGCAACGAACGTCACCGCGAAATCGCCGCCTATCGCCTGCTGTCGAAAATGCCGACCGTGGCGGCCATGTGCTACAAGTACTCCATCGGCCAGCCGTTCGTGTATCCGCGTAATGACCTGTCCTACGCTGGCAACTTCCTGCACATGATGTTTGCTACGCCGTGCGAAGAATACGTAGTGAATCCGGTGCTGGAACGCGCTATGGACCGCATCCTGATTCTGCATGCCGATCATGAACAGAACGCGTCCACGTCCACCGTGCGTACCGCCGGTTCTTCCGGCGCCAACCCGTTCGCGTGTATCGCCGCGGGCATTGCTTCGCTATGGGGGCCGGCACACGGCGGCGCCAACGAAGCCTGTCTGCGTATGCTGGAAGAAATCAGTTCCGTCGAGCACATTCCAGCCTTCATCAAACGCGCCAAGGACAAGAACGACTCGTTCCGCCTGATGGGCTTCGGCCACCGCGTGTATAAGAACTACGACCCGCGCGCCACCGTGATGCGCCAGACTTGTCATGAAGTGCTGAAAGAACTGGGCACCAAGGATGACCTGCTGGAAGTGGCGATGGAGCTGGAAAATATCGCACTGAACGACCCGTACTTCATCGAGCGCAAGCTCTACCCCAACGTGGACTTCTACTCCGGCATCATCCTGAAAGCCATGGGCATTCCGTCTACCATGTTCACGGTGATTTTCGCGATGGCGCGTACCGTCGGCTGGATCGCTCACTGGAGCGAAATGCACGGCGAAGGGCTGAAAATCGCCCGTCCGCGCCAGCTGTACACCGGCCACAGCGAACGCGATTTCGAGCCATCAGTTACCAAGCGTTAAACGCAGCCGCCCTATCTGGTGGTTAGCAGTGAAAAGGTCGGGCTCAACCCGACCTTTTTTATTTGCATTTCATACCGTTCGCCGCACCGGTCCCCTCACCCGCGTATCATTGCTGGCAGTGCGGGCAGGCATAAAACGGTCGTGACGCCACCAGGCTTTTCACAATAGGGTGACCACAGCGCTCGCAGGGTTTCCCATCCAGATGAAACACGTGAAAACGGAATAACGCGCCATGATGACGATTCTCATCGTCTTCCGAACCGCGAGTCTGGTACGACAATCTGGGAATCTCCAGCAGCATGCGGCTTAACATCGCCAGTTCAGTCTCGCTGAGATCCGCCGCCCGCCGCGTTGGCGCCAGCGCTGACGCCCACAAAATTTCCACCCGCAGATAATTGCCAAGCCCGGCCAAAAATCCCTGATCCAGCAACAGGGTACCGAGTTGCCTGCGGCAAAAGCGCGCCGACAGCAGCCGTTCCCGCACCTCGTCGACCGTTAATGACTCATCCAGCACGTCCGGCCCAATCCGCTGTAAAAAAGGGTGAGCCGCCAGCTGTTCGGGCGTCAGCATAGTGATATCAGAGGCGCTGTAGAGCGAAACGGCATTATCGGCGGTATCCAACCTGACTCGCAGCTCCCGGCGGGTATCGGGCGGCTGTTTTCCCACACGCCAGACCCCGTACAGCTGATTATGGCTGTACATGACCACGTCATTGGAGAACCAGGTCAACAGCGCCTTGCCACGGGTGACGATACGTTCAACCTTTTCCCCCATCAGCGTTGCTTCGTAGGGTTTGAGTTCAGGAAAAGCAAACCACACGCCAGTCAGCGTTTTTCCCACCACTGCGGCAACCAGCCGATCGGCGGCACGTCGAATTTCGGGGCCTTCGGGCATCCTCTCCTCCGTTATCGGGCCGTAACCTGTATGCCATACAGGGTGAAGCTTTCTCGTAACCGGCGGGCGAAGATCAGCGCGTGAGCGTTATCGCCGTGCAGACAGACCGTTTCCGCCTGCACCGCGACCCAACTGCCATTGCTGGCGCGAACCCGCTGACGCTGCACCATTTCCAGCGTCTGAGCCAGCGCCAGTTCATCGCTGCTGATCACGGCGGAGGGCTGATCGCGCGGCACCAGCGAGCCATCAGCCTGATAGCTGCGGTCGGCAAACACTTCCTGACGAGTCTTCAGCCCGGCTCGTTTACCGGCACGAATCAGCTCGCTACCCGCCAGACCCACCAGACACAGCGACGAATCCACCGCCGCCACCGCGCGGGCAATGGCATCCGCCAGCGCCGGCTCGCGCGCCGCCTGATTGTAGAGCATGCCGTGGGGTTTAACGTGAAACAGGCGTGCGCCTTCCGCCTTGACGATCGCCGCCAGCGCGCCAATCTGGTACACCACCTGCGCGTAAACCGTTTCCGGCGGCAGGTTCATGGCCGAACGGCCGAAGTTTTCGCGATCGGGAAAGCTCGGATGCGCGCCAATCGCCACGCCATACTGGATGGCCCAGCGCACCGACTGGCGCATCAGGTCGGCGTCGCCGGCATGAAAACCGCAGGCAATATTGGCGGAACTGACCAATTGTAACAGTGCCTCATCGTGCTGGCCGCCTTCTCCCAGGTCGGCGTTCAAATCAATTACCATGCAGCCTCCAGGCCAGTTGTTCCAGATAGCGATGTTGCTCCTGCAATGCCCGTAGCGCGTCATCCGGCGAGCAGCGAATAAAATGCACCGGTTCGCCCAGGCGCAACTGCGCCATGTTGTACAGGTCAGCCTCAATCACGCAACCGATGCGCGGATAGCCGCCGGTCGTCTGGGCATCGGCCATCAGCACAATCGGCTTGCCGTTATGGGGCACCTGAATCACCCCCGGCAGCAGACCGTGGGACAGCATTTCCCGGTGATTTTCACGCATCAGCTCCGGCCCCAGCAGGCGATAGCCCATACGGTTGCTCTGTGGGCTGAGATGCCAGCCGGTGCGCCAGAAATTGTCGCGCGCCTCTTCGCTGAACTCCTGATACTCCGGTCCCGGCAACACCCGCACCCGATTGCTGAACAGCAGTTGCTTAACCCCGACGGAACGGCCGGGTAAACGCCGCGGTTTTCCCAGCGGCAACGTATCGCCGTCCGCCAGCGGGCGTCCTTCCAGCCCGCCAATTCCCGCCTTCAGGTCGGTGCTGCGGGATCCCAGCACCTCCGGTACCGCGATTCCGCCGGATAGCGCCAGATAACTGCGCATGCCGTTACGTGGCGAACGCAGGCGCAACGTCTGCCCCGCTTTCGCCGCAAAACACCAGCCGGTCCATAGCGTTTTGCCGTCTAATGTGGCGTGACAGTCGGCCCCGGTCAGCGCAATCCAGCACGGTGTGGTGAAGGTGGCAACCAGTTGCCCCAGCGTAATTTCCAGCGCCGCCGTGTCCGTGTCGTTCCCCACCAGCAGATTGGCGAGCTTCAGCGCCGGGCTATCCAGCGCGCCGCACTGGCTGATGCCCAGTTGCCGCCACCCCGGGCGCCCGAGATCCTGCACCGTGGTCTGCAATCCTGCCCGGATAATCTTCAGCATATTCCCTCCCGCTGCGGAACAAAGCGTACCCGATCACCCGGCCTCAACAACGTCGGCGGCGTCTGCGTCGGCTGGAACAGGGCCAGCGAGGTGCGGCCAATCAGTTGCCAGCCGCCCGGCGTACTGAGCGGATAAACGCCGGTCTGGCTGCCGCCGATCCCTACCGAACCGGCGGGCACCAGCACCCGAGGTTCGGCGCGTCGCGGCGTGGACAGCGCCTCATCCAACCCGCCGAGATACGGGAAACCGGGTTGGAAACCGAGGAAGTAGACCACATAGCGCCCGGCGGCATGACGTTCCACCACCTGTTGCGCGGTCATGCCGCAATGCTCCGCCACCACGTTCAGATCCGGCCCTTGTTCGCCGCCGTAGATCACCGGAATCGCCACGTCGCGCTGTGGCACGTCGGTAAGCGATTCGCTCTCTTCCCACCAGCGCTGTAGCCGTTCGATAGCATCCAGCGCCTGCCGACGCGGATGCCGGAGCACCACCGTCAGGTTATTCATACCGGGGATGACTTCACTGACGTCGTCGTGCCCGGCCAGACGCTCCGCCAGCCCCCAGATTCGTTGCTGGCTTTCCAGTCGCAGCGGCGGCTCCAGTTCCAGCACCACCGCTTTCTCACCCAACAGATAACAGCGTGCGCGTTGCATCCTTCCTCCAGCCTGATGTTGTCTGTCTTATCCCGCCGCCGTCATGGTGTACGGCGTCCGACTGTTCAATTACGCCGGGTTAGGGATATCAATGAATGTCACGTCAAAACCATGTTGCGACGCCAGCCATTCGCCCAGCGCGCGGATCCCGGCCCGCTCGGTGGCGTGATGGCCGGCGGCATAGAAATGCAGCCCCATTTCACGGGCGGTGTGGATGGTTTTCTCCGATACCTCGCCGGTGATGAAGGCATCAACGCCGAAGTCAGCCGCCTGATCGATAAAACTCTGCCCGCCGCCGGTACACCAGGCGATACGCCCGATCTGCGCAGGCGCATTGTCGCCGCTATGCAACACCGGCCGCTCCAGCGCCGTTTCCAGCCTCTGACGCAAGTCGTCGCCGCTGCAAGGCTGGGGCAGTTCGCCGTATGGCAACAGCGATTCAATCTCGCCCAGCACCCGGATCCCCAGCATCGCCGCCAGCCGGGCGTTGTTGCCGACTTCCGGATGAGCGTCCAGCGGCAGGTGGTAGCCGTACAGGTTGAGGTCATTAGCCAACAGGGTCTTCAGGCGCTGACGTTTCATGCCGCGCACCACCGCCGGCTCGTTGCGCCAGAAATAGCCGTGATGCACCAGCACCGCGTCGGCCTGCTGCGCCACGGCGGCATCCAGCAACGCCTGACAGGCGGTGACGCCGGTGACGATGCGCCGCACCTCGCTGCGCCCTTCCACCTGTAGCCCGTTGGGCCCGTAGTCCTGAAACGCCGCCACATTGAGAAAACCGTTGATCAGGCTTTCCAGTTCGGTATTACGCATAGCTTGTGCTCCTTTCTGTCTTCAGTGGCGATCATGCCGTTTCGCCGCTTTTCGCGGCTTCAAATGCCGCCAGCGTGCGCGTGCGCGCCTGTTTGTGATCGACAATCGGCAAGGGATAGTCGATGCGCCGCTGCTGGCGCACGGCCCAGTCGTGAGGCTGATGAACGGCCTTGCCCGGAACCTGCGCCAGCTCCGGTACCCAGCGCCGAATAAACACGCCTTCCGGGTCGAAGCGCTCGCCCTGCGTCGTCGGGTTGAAAATACGAAAATAAGGCGCGGCGTCGGTGCCGGTGGATGCCGCCCACTGCCAGCCGCCGTTATTGGCGGCCAAATCGCCGTCCAGCAGTTGGCTCATGAAGTAACGTTCGCCTTCACGCCAGTCGATCAGCAGGTCTTTCACCAAAAAACTGGCGCAAATCATCCGTAACCGGTTGTGCATCCAGCCGGTCTGGTTCAACTGACGCATCGCCGCATCAACGATGGGGTAGCCAGTCTCTCCCCGTTGCCACGCCGCCAGTTCGTCCGGCGCGTTGCGCCATGCCACGCGCCGCGTCCAGCCGATAAACGGCTGGTGCTTGCACAACGCCGGGCTGAACACCAGCAGGTGGCGGTAAAACTCGCGCCATACCAGCTCATTGAACCAGGTAAACGCGCCGCTTTCCGACCGGACCAGCCAGTCCGGGTGTTCCATCGTTAAGCGATTGAAACACTGACGCGGCGACAATACCCCCAGCGCCAGATACGGCGACAGCTTGCTGGTGGCAGCCAGTGCGGGCAGGTCGCGCTGTTCATGGTAGAACATCACCTGCTCACGGCAGAACTGGCGTAGGCGCTGCAAGGCCGCCGGCTCGCCAGCCGGAAAATCGGCATCAACGTCGGTTTGCGGATAGTCGAACGGCGCCAGCGACGCCAGCGTGATGTCGCCCTGTCGGCGAGCAGCCGGTGCGGGCACCGAACCGACATCGCTTTGTTGCAATCGTTTGAGAAAGGCGGCGCGAAATGGCGTAAATACCTTGTACATGTCGCCGGAGCCGGTGACCACGCTGCCGGGCGGCAACAGCAGGCTGTCGTCAAATCCCCGGCATTCGGTCACGCCGGTCAGCGCTTGTTCCAGTTGTTGGTCGCGCTGGCGTTCATTCCATTCATACTGACGGTTGTAAAACAGACGCGTCACCTGACGCTCGCGGCAGAAATCGGCCAGCCAGCGTACACTGGCGGCGAAATCATCGCACTGATGGTAGTGCAGCGGGATGCCCTTCTCCCGCAGCGCCTGTTGCACACCACGCAAATTGTCCAGCAGAAACGCCGCCTGACACGGCGCCATGACATGGCTGGCCCACTGTTGCGGCGTGGCGATAAACACCGCCTCAACCCGTGCGTCGGGATCCTGGCAGGCAGCGTGCAGCGCCAGATTATCGGTAAGGCGTAAATCGTGACGAAACCAGACCAGATGTGTGGTCATGAACCATCCTTAACGTACTGCTGAAAAATTAATGCCCATAACGTAACCGCAGCGCCTCCGGGTAAGGATCAAAATAGCGCTGCTGCGCCAGCCAGGCATCCGGGTACTCCGCCATGTAATGGCGCAGCAGGGTGAGCGGCGCCAGCAACGGCTGCATGCCCTGACGATAGCGATCGATCAACTGGGTCAGTTCCTGCCGCTGCCCGGCGGTCAACTGACGGCGAAAATACCCCTGCACATGCATCAGCACATTGGTGTGATTGCGCCGGGAAGCCGGGCGCGACAGCAGCGTCATAAATCGCAGCCGGTACTGCGCCGCAAACGCCTCCAGCGAATCCCACTGGTCCATCGCGGCGACGAACGGCCCCAGTTCGCGGTACTCCGGCTGCGAATGCGCCAGCAACAGCAGCTTGTAGCGGCTGTGGAAGCTCATCAGCGCGCCGCGGCTCAACCCTTTTTTCCATAACTGGTTGAATTCATGCAACGCATAGACCCGGGCAATGAAGTTCTCACGCAGCGCCGGATCATGCAGGCGACCGTCTTCTTCCACCGGCAGCCACGGCAACGTTTCCCTTACTTGCTGGGTAAACAGCCCCACCCCGCTTTTACGCGCGTTGTTCTGAGCGGCATCATAAATTTTAACCCGTTCCATACCGCAGCTCGGCGATTTGGCGCAAACGATATAACCGCACAGGTGCGCCAGTTCCGCCGCTTTTTCAGCGGAGAACGCGGCCATGTTGTCCGTCACATCCAGCCCGGAACCATTGCTGGCCAGCAGGCGCAGGCGCCCTTCATCCGACTTAACCAGCCGCAATGCCGGACGCGGCACCGGCAAGCCGATCGCCATCTCCGGGCATACCGGTTCAAAATGAAAATAGGGAGCAAGCTGCCCAACGGCAAAGGCCAGTCGTTTATGCCCGCCATCAAAACGCACCGGATTGCCAAGCAGGCAGGCGCTGATGCCAACGGGAATCAGATCGGCTGTCATGGTGTCCCCTGTATTAAAAGAGAGTGCTATCTCAATAGCATAGCGGAATTATCCCGCTTTCCCCGGAAGATAAACGTTACAGTCAGCGCATCCGCGCCGCGACTAACTGGCAAAATCATAACAGAGCGCGCCACGGCTACGCAGAGGGAAGCGGTCAGATATTCAGCAAAAGAAACAAGAAAAAGGGTACCAGCGGTAATAACAGCGCAAACAGCACAGAAAGGAAGAACAGCCGCCAGGCGGCTTTCCTGAACGAGCGGGGTCAATCAGTAAAAATAGCCGGCGGCATGCTCCGACTGTTCCAGCCACACCGGCTTATCGCTGGTCTTTAGCCAAACGCGATGCAGGTAGCTGTAAAAACGGGAACGGCCACGCCAGCACAGCATCACCGGCAGCGCCAGAATCCCCACCAACACCACGCCGATGCGGCGCAAGGCGACCCGGTACCAGGGATAAACAACGTAGGACATCATTAACGCCTCCTGATTAAACGGTTTACTTTTGATTAAATTTTACACTCATCGGACCAGATAGCAACACGAGAATTAACTATTTTTCCATCAACATCAATAAGTTAAATTATGGTTAATTTTTTGATTCTCAATGGTTACACATCACTAACCCACGCTAAAAAATCTGCCAGCCGGAATGCACCGACGCCTGCGCTCTTCTCTGGCATATCAGCAGCCTAACTGACGTATCTTTCACCATTTTTATACTTTTTTTACGCCCGCCTCGTGGAAATTTGCACCTTCTTTTTTCCGCTCTGCGTAGCCTGAACGCCGTAGGAAGAATCCCATTTCTCAGGCGCGCCTGACCAGTTAATGCCGTTGCACGGTGCGCCAGATAAGGGAAACGACCGGATGATAGCGAGTCAACACCGTTGGAGGTGACCTGTGAATATTGGCCTGATGGCAGGCGGTATGCTGGTGGTACTACTGCTGGTTTATCTTTTTTATGCATTGCTCAACGCGGAGGAATTCTGATGCCCAGCGATGCTTTTTTATTGATCGTCAGCCTGTTTGCGATCCTGCTGGTGCTGGCACAGCCGCTCGGCCAGTTTATGGCGCGGCTGGTGGAAGGCGAAACCGGCCGCATGCGCCGTTACGAGCTGGGCGCGGCCCGGCTGTGTGGTTTTTCAACCCGTGAAATGGGATGGCAACACTACACCGGCGCGATTCTGGTGTTCAACCTGTTGGGTATCGTGCTGCTGTTCCTGATGCTGGCGTATCAGGATCATCTGCCGCTGAACCCGCAGCAGATGCCGGGCCTGTCCTGGCATCTGGCGCTCAACACCGCGATAAGTTTTGTGACCAACACCAACTGGCAGGCTTACAGCGGGGAAAACACCCTGAGCTATTTCAGCCAGATGGTGGGGCTGACGGTACAGAATTTCCTGTCTGCCGCCACCGGCATCGCCGTGGCTTTCGTGCTGATGCGCGCCTTCGCCCGCCGCACTACCCACGAACTGGGCAACGCCTGGCTGGATCTGCTGCGCATCAATCTGTATCTGCTGCTGCCGATTTCACTGCTGCTCAGCCTGTTCTTCATTAGTCAGGGCAGTATTCAGAACTTCCTGCCCTACCAGCATCTCACCACGTTGGAAGGCGCATCGCAGGTGCTGCCGATGGGGCCGCTGGCCTCGCAGGAAGCCATTAAAATGCTGGGCACCAACGGCGGCGGTTTTTTAGGCGCCAACTCGGCTCATCCGTTCGAAAACCCGAACGCGCTGACCAATTTCGTGCAACTGCTGTCCATCCTGCTGATTCCGGCGGCGCTGTGCTTTACCTTCGGCCGGGTGGTGAATGACCGTCATCAGGGCCATACCCTGCTGTGGGCGATGTCGCTGATGCTGATCGCCGCCACCGCGGTAGTGATGTACGCCGAAGTGAGCGGCAATCCGCATCTGTTGTCGCTGGGCGCGGACAGCGCGCAAAACATGGAAGGCAAGGAATCCCGTTTCGGCATTCTGACGTCAGCCTTTTTCGCCGCCATCACCACCGCCACCTCCTGCGGCGCGGTCAACGCCATGCATGACTCGTTTACCGCGCTGGGCGGCCTGATCCCAATGTGGCTGATGCAGATTGGCGAAGTGATCTTCGGCGGCGTAGGTTCCGGCTTCTACGGCATGCTGGTGTTCGTGATGCTGACCGTGTTTATTGCCGGGCTGATGATCGGCCGAACCCCGGAATACCTCGGCAAGAAAATCGAAGCCTGGGAAATGAAGATGGCGGCGCTGGCGATTCTGATCACCCCGGCGCTGGTATTGTTGGGCACCGCGCTGGCGCTCGGCACCGAAGCCGGCCGCGCCGGCATCCTGAACCCTGGCGCACATGGCTTTAGCGAGGTGCTGTACGCCTACTCCTCGGCCGCCAACAACAACGGCAGCGCCTTTGCCGGCCTTAGCGTCAACACCCCGTTCTATAACCTGACGCTGGGTATCGCGATGCTGCTGGGCCGCTTCTCGTCGCTGATTCCGGTGCTGGCGATCGCCGGTTCGCTGGTGGCGAAAAAACGCCAGCCGGAAACCAAGGGATCGTTGTCCACCCGTGGCCCGCTGTTCATCGGTCTGCTGATCGCCATCATTTTGCTGATTAGCGCGCTGAACTTTATTCCTGCCCTGGCACTCGGTCCAGTTGCCGAGCATTTACAGTCAAGTCTGGTTCACTGAGCCGGAGAAAGAAGATGATTCGTAAACAGCAAACGCTTTTTGATTCCGCTCTGTTGCGTAACGCGCTGGTGGATTCGGTAAAAAAACTCGATCCGCGCGTCCAGTGGCGCAATCCGGTGATGTTCGTGGTGTATATCGGCAGCCTGCTGACCGCCGGTATCTGGCTGGCGATAGTCAGCGGACAAACCGCCGGCAGCGCCGGGTTCACCGGCGCGGTTTCACTGTGGCTGTGGGTGACGGTACTGTTCGCCAACTTCGCCGAAGCGCTGGCGGAAGGTCGCAGCAAGGCGCAGGCGGAAACCCTCAAAGGCGTGAAAAAAACCAGTTGGGCCAACAAGCTGGCCGCGCCGCACCATGACGCCGCCACCCAGAAAGTGCCGGCCGACAGCCTGCGCAAAGGCGACGTAGTGCTGGTGTCCGCAGGCGAGATGATCCCCTGCGACGGCGAGGTGCTGGAAGGCGGCGCCTCGGTGGATGAAAGCGCCATCACCGGCGAATCGGCGCCGGTGATCCGTGAATCCGGCGGCGATTTCGCCTCGGTGACCGGCGGCACCCGCGTGCTGTCCGACTGGCTGGTAATCCAGTGCACCGTCAACCCTGGCGAAACCTTTATCGACCGGATGATCGCCATGGTGGAGAGCGCCAAACGCCGCAAAACCCCGAACGAGGTGGCGCTCACCATCCTGCTGGTGGAACTGACCATCATTTTCCTGCTGGTGGTCGCCACGCTGTCGCCGTTCTCCTGGTTCAGCGTCACCGCCAACAACAGCGGCTCGGTGATTAGTATCACCGTGCTGGTAGCGCTGCTGGTGTGCCTGATCCCCACCACCATCGGCGGCTTGCTGTCGGCCATCGGCATCGCCGGCATGAGCCGCATGCTGGGCGCCAACGTCATCGCCACCAGCGGCCGTGCGGTAGAAGCCGCCGGCGACATCGACGTGCTGCTGCTGGACAAGACCGGCACCATCACGCTGGGCAACCGTCAGGCTTCCGCGTTTCTGCCGGCGCCGGGCGTGAGCGAGCAGGCGCTGGCCGACGCAGCGCAGCTGGCCTCGCTGGCGGACGAAACCCCGGAAGGCCGCAGCATCGTGGTGCTGGCCAAACAGCGTTTCGGTCTGCGCGAACGGGCGCTGCGGGACCTGGACGCCACCTTCGTGCCCTTCTCGGCGCAGACCCGCATGAGCGGCGTCAATATTCAGGGGCGCACCATCCGCAAAGGCGCGGTGGACGCGCTGCGCCGCTATATTGAAGCCAATCAGGGCCAGTTCCCGGCGGAAGTGGAAGACGCCGTCGCCGGCGTGGCGCGTCAGGGCGGCACCCCGCTGGTGGTCGCCGAAGGCAAGCGCGTACTGGGCGTGGTGGCGCTGAAAGATATCGTCAAAGGCGGTATCAAGGAGCGTTTCGCCGAACTGCGCAGCATGGGCATCAAGACCGTTATGATCACCGGCGATAACCCGCTGACCGCCGCCGCCATTGCCGCCGAAGCGGGCGTGGACGATTTTCTGTCGGAAGCCACGCCGGAAGCCAAACTGGCGTTGATTCGCCAGTATCAGGCGGAAGGCCGCATGGTGGCGATGACCGGCGACGGCACCAACGACGCCCCGGCGCTGGCGCAGGCCGACGTGGCGGTGGCGATGAACTCCGGCACCCAGGCGGCCAAAGAGGCCGGCAACATGGTGGATCTGGATTCCAACCCCACCAAGCTTATCGAGGTGGTGCATATCGGCAAGCAGATGCTGATGACCCGTGGTTCGCTGACCACGTTCAGCATCGCCAACGACGTAGCCAAATATTTCGCCATCATTCCGGCCGCGTTTGCCGCCACCTATCCGCAGTTGAACGCGCTAAACGTGATGCAACTGCACTCCCCTGCCTCGGCGATGCTGTCGGCGGTGATCTTCAACGCGTTGATTATCGTGTTTCTGATCCCGCTGGCGCTAAAAGGGATCAGTTATAAACCCATGAGCGCCGCGGCGCTGCTGAGCCGTAACCTGTGGATTTATGGGCTGGGCGGTCTGCTGGTGCCGTTCGTCGGCATCAAACTAATCGACGTGCTCCTGACTGTCACCGGGCTGGCGTAACTGAAGGTAATTATCATGAATTATGTCCGTTCTTCCATGGTTTTATTACTGCTGATGACCCTGATCACCGGCGTCGGCTACCCGTTGCTGGTCACCGCGCTGGGGCAATGGCTGTTCCCGGTGCAGGCCAACGGTTCCCTGCTTTATCGGCAGGACGAAGCGGTCGGCTCGTCGCTGATTGGGCAAGCGTTCAGCCGTGACGGGTACTTCCAGAGCCGCCCGTCCGCCACGTCGGACAGCGCCTACAACGCGATGGCGTCCGGCGGCAGCAACCTCGCCGTCAGCAACCCGGCGCTGGACAAAGCCGTCAGTCAGAACGTCGCGGCCTGGCACCAGCGCCGCGGCGACAACGCGCCGGTACCGGTGGAGCTGGTCACCGCTTCGGCCAGCGGCCTGGACCCGCACATTTCAGTGTCGGCCGCCGACTATCAGGCCGGACTGGTCGCCAAAGCGCGCGGTCTGACGCAGGATCAGGTAGAGCAGTTGATCAATCGCTATACGCGCACGCCGTGGCCCGCATTTATCGGAACGCCGGTGGTGAATGTCGTAGAATTGAATATGGCGTTAGACCAGCTTAAACCGCTTCCCTGATTAAGGGCCCACCCTACGAGGAACAGAAATGACCGACGAGGAACAGCGTCGACCCGACCCGGACAGCCTGCTGAGCCAGATTGAAGAACAGCCGCGCGGCAAACTGAAAATCTTCTTCGGCGCCTGCGCCGGGGTCGGGAAAACCTACGCCATGTTGCAGGAAGCGCAGCGCCTGAAGGCCCAGGGGCTGGATGTGCTGGTCGGGGTGGTGGAAACCCACGGGCGCAGCGAAACCGCTGCGCTGGTGGAGGGGCTGCCGCATTTGCCGATGAAGAAAATCAGCCATTACGGCCGTCATCACCATGAATTCGATCTGGACGCGGCGCTGGCGCGCTGCCCGGCGCTGATCCTGATCGATGAACTGGCGCACAGCAACATCCGTGGTTCCCGTCATCCCAAACGCTGGCAGGACGTGCAGGAACTGCTGGACGCCGGCATCGACGTGTTCACCACCGTCAACGTGCAGCACCTGGAAAGCCTGAACGACATCGTCGGCGGCGTGACCGGCATCCGGGTGCGGGAAACCGTCCCGGACCCGATTTTTGACGACGCCAATGAAGTGGTGCTGGTGGACCTGCCGCCTGACGACCTGCGCCAGCGCCTCAATGAAGGCAAAGTTTACCTGCCGATGCAGGCGGAACGCGCCATCGAAAACTTCTTTCGCAAAGGCAACCTGCTTGCTCTGCGCGAACTGGCGCTGCGGCGTATGGCCGACCGGGTGGACGACCAGATGCGGGCGATGCGCGCCAGTCAGGGACGCGAACGGGTCTGGCATACCCGCGACGCTATCCTGCTGTGCATCGGCCGCGGCGCGGGCAACGAAAAGCTGGTGCGCACCGCCGCCCGTCTGGCCGCCCGTCTGGGCAGCATCTGGCACGCGGTTTACGTCGAAACGCCGCGCCTGCACCGTCTGCCGGAAGGCGAACGACGGGCGATCCTGCGCGCGCTGAAACTGGCGCAGGATCTGGGGGCGGAGACCGCCACCCTTTCCGACCCGTCGGTGGAGCGCGCGGTACTGCGCTATGCCCGCGAGCACAATCTGGGCAAGATCGTGATTGGCCGTCACCCCGAACAGAAACTCGGCTGGTGGCGCCGCACCCGCTTCGCCGAGAAACTCGGCAAGTTAGGGCCTGACCTCGATTTGGTCGTGGTATCGGTGCAGGACGACGCCGCGCCGCCTCCGCCCAAGACCCCGGATATCCGGGGAATCACCGACAAATGGCGGTTGCAGCTGTACGGCTGCGGCGTCGCCGCCCTGCTCTGCACATTGATTACGCTGCTGGCGCTGTGGTCGCCGTTCTCCATGCTGGAGCCGGTCAATCTGGTCATGCTCTACCTGCTGGCGGTGGTGATCATCGCGCTGTTTTATGGCCGCTGGCCGTCGGTGTTCGCCGCGGTCATCAACGTCGCCAGTTTCGATCTATTTTTTGTGGTGCCCAAGGGGACATTCGCGGTAGCAGACGTTCAGTATCTGGTCACGTTTGCGGTGATGCTGACCATCGGTATTCTGGTAGGGAATCTAACCGCCGGCGTGCGTTATCAGGCCCGCGTCGCCCGCTACCGTGAGCAACGGGTGCGGCATCTGTACGAAATGTCCAAGGCGCTCAACCGCAGCCTGTCGGTGCAGGATATCGCCAAAGCCAGTCACCATTTCCTGCGTTCCACCTTTCAGGCCAAGATCGCCATTCTGCTGGCCGAGCCGGTATCCTCCCCGACGGCAGAGCTGCAACAGGCCGCGCTCGACGAACCCGATCAACTGATCGTCGATCAGGCCATCGCCCGCTGGAGCTACGATCACGCCGCCCCCGCCGGAGCCGGCACCACGACCCTGCCGGGCGTGCCGTATCAGCTTCTGCCGCTGGCGACGCCGCAACTGACCTTCGGCGTCATCGCCATCGAGCCGAATAATGTTCGCCAGCTGATGATTCCGGAGCAGCAACGTATGCTGGAAACCTTCACGGTATTGATCGCCAACGCGCTGGAGCGTTTGCATCTGGTCAAAAGCACCGAAAACGCGCGGCTGGACGCTGAACGCGAACAGCTACGCAACTCGCTGCTGGCTGCTCTGTCCCATGATTTGCGCACCCCGTTGACGGTGCTGTTTGGTCAGGCGGAAATCCTGACGCTTAACCTGGCGTCCGAAGGCTCGCCCTATGCGCCGCAGGCCAGCCAGATCCGCCAGCACATCCTCAGTACCACCCGGCTGGTCAACAACCTGCTGGATATGGCGCGCATCCAGTCCGACGGCTTCAATTTGCGCAAAGAGTGGCAAACGCTGGAAGAACTCGCCGGAAGCGCGTTGCGGCAGTTGGAAAATTCGCTGGCAAACAATACTATTCATTTACGGCTGCCGCAGGACATGACCCTGGTGTACTGCGACGCCAGCCTGATCGAACGGGTGTTGATCAACCTGCTGGAAAACGCCATCAAATATGCAGGCGAGCAGGCGACGATCACCGTTTCCGCCAGCCAGGTTTCCTCCCCGACCTCCGGCGATATGCTGGAAGTGCAGGTGCGGGATAACGGCCCCGGCATCCCCGAAGGTCAGGAAAGAATGATTTTTGACAAGTTCGCCCGCGGGCACAAAGAATCTTCCATTCCCGGCGTCGGTCTGGGGCTGGCGATCTGCCGGGCCATTGTGGAAATTCACGGCGGACGAATCTGGGCCACCAACGCGGATGACGGCGGCGCGGTGTTCCACTTTACTTTGCCGCTGGCGCCGCCGCCGGCGCTCGAACCTGAAGAGATGGAGTCCTGACCCTGTTACAGACCAACATCCTGATCGTAGAAGATGAGAAAGAGATCCGGCGTTTTGTCCGCAACGCGCTGGAGAACGAAGGCTGTCGCGTATTCGACGCTGAAACGCTGCAACGGGGACTGATCGAAGCCGCGACCCGTAAACCGGATCTGATTATTCTCGATCTGGGTCTGCCCGACGGCGACGGCATTGATTACATCCGGGATCTGCGCCAGTGGAGCGCGATTCCGGTTATCGTGCTGTCCGCCCGTACCGACGAGCAGGACAAGATAGACGCGCTGGACGCCGGCGCCGATGATTACCTCACCAAACCGTTCGGCATCGGCGAGTTGCTGGCACGGGTTCGGGTGGCGCTGCGCCGTTTCAGCGCCTCCCAGCAGGAAACCCCGCTCATTAGCTTTTCGAACGTCACGGTGGATTTGGTCAATCGTCAGGTCATGCGCGACCAGCAGGAACTGCACCTGACGCCGATTGAATTCCGGCTGCTGACCACCCTGCTCGCCAGCCCCGGCAAGGTGCTGACGCAGCGCCAACTGCTCAATCAGGTCTGGGGCCCTAACGCGGTGGAGCACAGCCATTATCTGCGTATCTACATGGGTCATTTGCGTCAAAAACTGGAACACGACCCGGCCCGCCCGCGCCATTTTCTGACCGAGACCGCCATCGGCTACCGGTTTATGCCCTAGCTTGTGTCCTTTAATGATTCATGCCGCTGGCGCCCTGCCCGCGTCAGGCGTAGCATCCTGATTTTTATCCGCGAGAAAAATATCAATGAGTAGCTGGTTACTTTACGCCTTGCTGTCGGCGTTGTGCGCCGCGCTGGTGGCGCTGTTTGGCAAAATCGGCCTGCAACAGCTGGACGCCAATACCGCCACCGCCATTCGTGCGGTGATCATGGCGCTGTTTCTGGTCGGCGTAGTGGTAGCGCAGGGCAAAACATCGTTGTTCGGCACCGTACTTGCCAACCACAAGGCGATGGTGTTCATCGTGCTGAGCGGCGTGGCGGGCGCGCTGTCCTGGCTGTTTTATTTTATGGCGCTAAAAAGCGGCACCGTCGCGCAGGTGGCGCCCATCGACAAACTGAGCGTGGTGTTCGCGGTGATTCTGGCGGCGCTGCTGCTGGGAGAAAAAGTGTCGCTGTTGGCCGGGGTTGGCGTCGCGCTGATTTCCGCCGGCGCGCTGTTGGTGGCGTTGGGATAAACGACTGGCCGCAGGCATAAAAAAGGCGCTGTTGACACAGCGCCCTGCTTTTCAACCGGGTTGACCCGTTACTTCGCGCTGCTCAACACCGCGCTGACAATCTCAACCGCTTCTTTCTCGATTTTCTCGCGGTGCTCCGCGCCGAGGAAACTTTCGCAGTAAATTTTGTAAGCCTCTTCCGTGCCGGACGGGCGCGCGGCAAACCAGCCGTTGTCGGTCATCACCTTCAGGCCGCCAATCGACGCGCCATTGCCGGGCGCAGCGGTCAGACGAGCGGTGATCGGGTCGCCTGCCAGCGTGCTGGCGGACACCATTTCCGGCGACAGTTTGGACAACGCTGCTTTCTGCGCGTGCGTCGCCGGCGCCTGCAAACGGTTGTAGCTCGGCGCGCCAAAACGCTCGGCCAGCGCATCATAGTGCTGCTGCGGGTTTTTGCCGGTCACCGCGGTGATTTCCGCCGCCAGCAGACACAGGATGATGCCGTCTTTGTCGGTCGACCACGGTTTACCGTCAAAACGCAGGAACGACGCGCCGGCGCTCTCTTCGCCGCCGAAGCCCAATGTCCCGTCGAACAGGCCGTCTACAAACCATTTGAAACCAACCGGCACTTCCACCAGTTTACGGCCGAGATCCGCCACCACCCGGTCGATCATGGCGCTGGACACCAGCGTTTTGCCGACCGCCACCGACTCGCTCCACTGCGGGCGATGACGGAACAGGTAGTTGATAGCCACCGCCAGATAGTGGTTCGGGTTCATCAACCCGGCCGGGGTGACGATACCGTGACGGTCATAATCCGGATCGTTGGCGAAAGCCAGATCAAACTTGTCGCGCAGCGCCAGCAGACCAGACATCGCCGACACGGACGAGCAGTCCATGCGGATCACGCCATCGTGATCCAGCGTCATGAAACGGAAGGTCTGATCGACGGCGTCGTTGACCAGCGTCAGGTCCAGCTGGTAGCGCTCGGCGATGCGCTGCCAGTAGGCAATGCCGGAGCCGCCGAGCGGATCGACGCCGAGTTTCAGGCCGGCGCGCTGAATCGCCGCCATGTCCACTACCTCGCCCAGCGCCTCGACATACGGTTCAACCAAATCGCGCTCGTGCAGATGACCGCTCAGGCGCGCCTTATCCAGCGACTGACGTTTCACGTCGCGCAGATTGTCCGCCAGCAGCGCGTTGGCGCGTTTCTCAATCACGCTGGTGAGGTTGGTGTCCGCCGGGCCGCCGTTAGGCGGGTTATATTTGATGCCGCCGTCTTCCGGTGGGTTATGGGAAGGGGTAATCACGATGCCGTCCGCCAGCGCGCCGCCCTGACGATTGTGCACCAGAATCGCGTTCGACACCGCCGGCGTCGGGGTAAAACCGTTATCCTGCTGAACAATGACGTCAACGCCGTTGGCCGTCAGCACTTCCAGCACCGAGATAAACGCCGGCTCGGACAACGCATGGGTATCTTTCCCCACGTAGCACGGCCCCGTGATGCCCTGGCGGCTGCGCTCTTCGGCAATCGCCTGAGCAATCGCCAGAATATGGGCTTCATTGAAGCTGTGGCGGGCGGCGCAACCGCGATGCCCGGAGGTGCCGAATTTAACCGACTGAGCCGGATTGGTGACATCCGGGCGCAACACATAATACTGGGACGTCAACTGTGCGACATTAATCAGGTCGCTTTGCCGGGTAGGTTGTCCGGCTCTCGGGTGATTAGCCATTGGCGTTTCTTCCTGACGCAGTGATTTAAATAGTGCCGCAAACTTTCTCAGTCAGTTCCGGCGGGAACTGCATCGCCAGCATGATGTACTCGATCATGCTGCGTTTGCGACCGGTATTGGTGTTGGTGATAACCCAGTAAGGCGTGTCGTCGATGTGCCGGGGTTTGGTCTGAGCGCCGTGCAGCAACAAGGTCTGCTCGTCGGCGGCAAAATAGACGCGGGTGCGGCCATGCAGCGATTCGGTAGCAGCCGCAAACGCTTCCGGCGACAGGCGATGCAGGGTGGACAGTACCAGCAGAAAACGATTGACCGCCTTGTTCTGCTCGGCATATTCGTCCGACAGCAGCAACTCGCGCACGGTTCTTATCCGGTCACGAGACGGCTGTGCGGCCGCAGGCTGGGCGATTGTCGACGCCGCTGGCGACGGAGTTGCCGCGGCGGCTGGCTGCGCGCCGCTGAATTTCAGCATGCGCCGTAAAATATCCGATGCACTCTCGCCGATATGCTGAGTGTGGCTGGCGATATAACGGTAAAGCTCGTCGTCGACCTCAATAGTTTTCATTTTTATCCAGTACTGTTTTATGTCTTTAATCAATCATCAGGAATTATACAGGCTATGCGCAACCCGCGAACAGCGTCAGACGCCGGTGACGCCAAATTCAGGATTATCCTGAATTTGCGCACGCATCCCTGTTCCATGAATGCGGCTTTCTATCCCCTGCCCCGACGAGCGCTGCCCGACAGAGTTTACCCTGCGGCGAAGCGTCATGGTAAAGTCATGATACCCTAAGCCACTGTCTCTCTGAATGAACTTCACCATGAAATTGAATTATCGCTGGCAAAACGCGCAACACCCGCAGAACCGGTTACCGGTTATTCTCATTCACGGCTTGTTTGGCAATCTGGACAATCTTGGCGTTCTGGCCCGCGACCTGCAAAAACACCACGATACGTTGCAGATTGATCTGCGCAACCACGGGCTGTCGCCCCGCTCTCCGGAGATGAACTACCCGGCGATGGCGCAGGATGTGCGTGAACTGATTGACGAACTGGGGCTGGAGCGTGTGATTCTGGTCGGTCACTCGATGGGGGGAAAGGTATCGATGGCGCTGACCGAAATGCTTGCCGGGCGTATCGAGCGCATTGTGGCGATTGATATCGCGCCGGTGGACTATCAGGTGCGTCGTCACGACAACGTTTTCGCCGCCATTCGCGCCGTTAGCGATGCTGGTGTGGAGCAGCGCGCCAAAGCCGCGGAAATCATGCGTGATTACCTGCCGGGCGAAGAAGGCGTCGTCCAGTTTTTGCTGAAGTCTTTCCAGCAGGGAGAATGGCGCTTTAACGTGCCGGTATTGTGGGATCAGTACGAACACATCGTTGGCTGGCAAGAGGTGCCCGCCTGGCCCGGCCCGATCCTGTTTATCCGCGGCAGCGAGTCGCCTTATCTGGACGATCGCTATCGCGATGCGCTGCTGCGCCAGTTCCCTGCCGCCAAAGCGCACGTGGTGAGCGGCGCCAGCCACTGGGTTCATGCGGAAAAACCGGAAGCGGTGCTGCGCGCCATCCACCGTTTCCTGGCCGCCGATTGATAACGCAGCAGGCAACGTCGGAATCTCGGCTGCCGGACATCGGCGCCAACCGGAGTCAATCTACGGTTTAATTGCGCGCCGCCCTCCAGTAAACCGTTGTCGCCACCGCAACGGCTGGGGTATCATGGCGCGCGCAGTATTGAGGGACGGCTGTCTGGCCACTTGCATCGTTAACCACATTTCATCAAAACGCGGCCTGAGTTGCCGAAAGCGACGGATTACCCCGGTGTTCGAATCCCGGTGATCAAAAGCGGCGTTTTGGCCGAATTTCTTGCAGTACCATTATCTATGGCAAAAGAACAAACGGATCGCACCACGCTGGATCTGTTCGCGAACGAGCGTCGTCCGGGGCGGCCCAAAACCAACCCGCTCTCCCGCGACGAGCAGTTACGGATCAATAAACGCAATCAGTTACGGCGTGACCGGGTGCGAGGTCTGCGTCGCGTTGAGCTGAAAATCAATAGTGAAGCGGTAGACATTTTGAATGCGTTGGCTGAACAAAAAAACATCAGCCGCAGTGAACTGATCGAACAAATACTGCTGGCGCAGCTGGCGGAACAAGAAAACTAAACCTCGCTGGCGTCGTCCATGACGCCGGTCGTCCTATTACATCAGAACGTTTCCACGACTATCAGAACGTTTCCCAGTTATCGCTGCTCTTTTTGCTGCTGCTCGTCGTAGCGGCCGGCAGGGCTTTGGCGGGAGCCGCCACCGCTTTGGACGGCGCCTGACGATCGCGTCTCGGCGGCAGACCGGCCGACTGTTCTTCCGACAGACGGAATACCGATACCGCTTCGGTCAGCACCATCGCCTGCTCTTCCAGCGAACGGGTTGCCGCCGAGGCTTCCTGTACCAGCGCGGCGTTCTGCTGAGTCACGCTATCCATTTCCGTGATTGCCTGACCGGCCTGTGCGATACCTTTACTCTGCTCATCCGACGCCGTGGCGATTTCCGCCATAATGTCGGTGACGTTGGTTACCGCGGTCACGATCTCGCTCATGGTGCTGCCCGCATCGGCTACCAGCGTCGACCCGTTATCCACACAACGCACCGACTCGGCAATCAGGTGTTCGATCTCTTTGGCTGCCTGCGCACTGCGCTGCGCCAGACTTCTCACCTCGCCGGCCACCACGGCAAAGCCCCGTCCTTGTTCACCGGCGCGGGCCGCTTCCACCGCCGCGTTCAACGCCAGAATGTTGGTCTGGAAGGCAATACCGTTGATAACGCTGGTGATCTCGGCGATTTTCTTCGAGCTGCCGGAGATTTCCGCCATGGTTTTCACTACATTATCAACCAAATCCCCGCCCTTACTGGCGGTGGTGGAAGCCTGACGGGCCAGCTGACTGGCGTGGCTGGCGTTTTCAGCGTTCTGTTTTACCGTTGATGTCAGCTGTTCCATGCTGGCGGCGCTTTCTTCCAGCGCTGCCGCCTGTGACTCGGTGCGAGCCGCCAGATCGTTGTTACCGGAAGCGATTTCCGATACGCCCTGATAAATAGAGTCAGCACTGGTACGAATGGTGCTGACGGTATTGGCCAGACTGCCCTGCATATCGCGCAACAGCGGGAACAGCCGGCCCACGCAGTTGTTGCCGAAATCCAGAATCGGTTTCCCCAGACGGCCGTTGGCAATCACCTGGAAATGATCGCGCAGATCGTTAAGCGGGCGCACCAGACAAGCCACCAGATAGCGGTCGGTCAGGAATAACATCACCAGACCGGCGATCAGCCCCGCCAGCAAAATGTTCTGGCCGACGCCAGTGATAGTCTCCAGTCGGTTGCCGGCATCGACGAACATCGTCGAACCCGCTTTATTAAAGTTGGTGAAAGAGACGTTGAACTGGCGGCTGAAGGCCGGCACGATATCTTTGGCGAATTTGTCATAGTCATCGAACTTTTTGTCCGCCGCACGCTGGAACATGGGCTCGACGCCCTGAGTAATCAGATTGCCCCAGTCGCGGATTACCGCGTCAACCAACTCCGGCGACATGCCGGCATGATCAATCTTCTTGAATGCTTCCAGGTTGGATTTCAGTAAATCCAGCGCGGCCTGTGATGATTTTTGCTGTTCGTCCGCTTTCTGGTTATCGCCGCTCTGACGATAGTCAATCGCACGCGCCAGTCGGGTCACCATGCGGAAATACTGGTCGTTGCCGGTGTTAACCAAATTCATATTGTTGACCAGCAACGCACTGGTTTTGGAGGTTTCGTTCATGGTCCGGAACGAATACATGGTGTAGACCGAAACAGCAATCCATAACACACAGAAGATGCCAAGCACCCACAGCATGGCTGTGCGAATGGCAATATTTTTTAGGAATTGCATAGTTGACTCCATAAATGGGCTATTGGTCGAGGAGGTAAGTCTTGTTTTGATTTATGCGATGAGAAAGTCTCTCGCTTTGTAAGAAACATTGCTGCACATTTACATTCAATAAAAGCACCATGCTCTGTCATCGTCAAAACTATAGGAATGTTTAGTGTTTTATGTCGTTTAAAAGCTAATAAAAATTAGATATTTAACCAATTATCCATATTTTCAGTCATCTGTACGAATATCGTATTTTAAAAAAATTAAAAAAACATTAAGGGAGTGATGCAAAAACAATCAATTAATCGCTTCCTCGCCATTTCACGATATGGCAACAGATACACGTTTATCCGTCAGACAGTGTCTGCTATTATTAGCGGATCGTGGGTGACGCAAGCACCATACCCTTAAGAATCAAGAGGTTATTTTATCTATGGCTCTCATAGGCATTTTTTTTGGCAGTGACACGGGCAATACCGAAAACATCGCCAAGACGATCCAGCAACAACTGGGCAGCGACGTCGCCGAACTGCACGACATTGCCAAAAGCAGCAAAGAAGATCTTGAGCGTTTCGACATCCTGCTGCTGGGTATTCCAACCTGGTATTACGGCGAAGCGCAGTGTGACTGGGATGACTTCTTCCCTACGCTGGAAGAGATTGATTTTGCCGGCAAGCTGGTCGCCATCTTCGGTTGCGGCGATCAGGAAGACTATGCGGAGTACTTCTGCGACGCCATGGGCACCATTCGCGATATTATCGAGCCGCGTGGCGCCAATATCGTCGGTCACTGGCCGACCGAAGGCTATTACTTCGAAGCCTCAAAAGGTCTGGCGGATGACACCCACTTTATCGGTCTGGCCATCGATGAAGATCGTCAGCCGGAGCTGACCAGCGAACGCGTCTCCAACTGGGTCAAGCAAATCAGCGAAGAGCTGAACCTGAAAGCACTGCAGGCCTGATTCATCTATGGCTCTGATACCGATGTATTCAGAGCCATATCTATATAGATAGACAAAACCTATCACAATCAGTGATACATTTTTTTAACTTTTCATTCCGACAGGGTACAATACCCACTCGGTCAGCCGGTTGCGTTTAATGACCTGTCTTGGCGTACAATATGTCTCTCGCAGGGAACAACTCTGAATACAGAGAGTTAGCAAGAATCATATTGTAAAAGTTCCGTGGTTTTCATTTCGACGGCGCGGTTCTATAATTGAGACACAGTGACCTTTTTTAAGCCGACCGATGATACTAGGCTAATAGCCTCCCAGATAAAGCAAGTAACAGGACTAAATCCGCATGACTGACAACAATACCGCATTAAAGAAGGCTGGCCTGAAAGTCACACTTCCACGACTGAAAATTCTGGAAGTGCTTCAGGATCCTCAATGCCACCACGTCAGCGCGGAAGACTTATACAAAAAGCTGATTGATATGGGGGAAGAGATTGGTCTGGCTACCGTTTACCGCGTGCTTAACCAGTTTGACGACGCCGGCATCGTTACCCGTCATAACTTCGAAGGCGGCAAGTCGGTTTTCGAACTCACGCAGCAGCACCATCATGATCATCTGATCTGTCTGGATTGCGGCCGGGTGATTGAATTCAGCGACGAGTCTATCGAAGCGCGCCAGCGTGAGATCTCCGAGAAACACGGCATCAAACTGACCAACCACAGCCTGTATTTGTACGGCCATTGCAGTAGCGGCGATTGCCGTGAAGACGACAATGCGCACAACGAACGCTAATCACTCGATGCAGAGAAAAAATAAAACCGCCGCGGCGGTTTTATTTTTGTCTTTTTCCCGGTAGCCGGGCGGCTGTTACCCCGCCCAACTGTCCCGCAAACCGACCGTGCGGTTAAACACCAGATTATCCGCGCTGGAATAAACGCGATCGGCGCAGAAATACCCTTCACGCTCAAACTGATAGGCTTTTTCAACTTCAGCCTGACCCAGACTGGCTTCCACAAAGCCCTGGGCGACCGTCAGCGAATCCGGGTTGATGGTGGAGAGAAAATCCTCCGCCGCGCCGGGGTTAGCCACGCTGAACAGACGGTCATACAGACGGAACTGCGCCGGCAGTGCATGAGCCGCCGATACCCAGTGGATCACGCCTTTCACTTTACGGCCGTCAGCCGGATCTTTGCTCAGGGTTTCCGTATCGCAGCTGCAGTAAATCGTGGTGATCACGCCCTGCTCGTCTTTATCAATGTGCTCGGCCTTAATGACATAGGCGTTACGCAGGCGCACTTCTTTGCCCAGCACCAAACGTTTGTACTGCTTGTTGGCTTCTTCGCGGAAATCAGCGCGATCGATATACACCTCGCGGCTGAACGCCACCTGGCGCGATCCCATTTCCGGTTTATTGGGATGATTGGGCATAGAAAGCCACTCTTCATGCCCTGCCGGCAGGTTCTCAATCACTACCTTCACCGGATCCAGCACCGCCATCGCCCGTGGCGCGTTCTCGTTCAGATCGTCGCGAATGCAGGATTCCAGCGCCGCCATCTCCACGGTGTTGTCCTGCTTGGTGACGCCGATACGACGACAGAACTCACGAATGGACGCCGCAGTGTATCCGCGACGACGCAAGCCGGAGATAGTCGGCATACGCGGATCGTTCCAGCCTTCCACCACTTTCTCGTTCACCAGCTGGTTCAGTTTACGCTTGGACATCACCGCGTATTCCAGATTCAGGCGGGAAAACTCATACTGCCGCGGGTGGGCAGGAATGGAGATATTATCCAGCACCCAGTCATACAGGCGGCGGTTGTCCTGAAATTCCAGCGTACACAGCGAATGGGTGATACCTTCCAGCGCATCGGAAATGCAGTGGGTGAAATCGTACATCGGATAAATGCACCATTTGTTGCCGGTCTGATGGTGCTCGGCAAATTTGATGCGGTACAGCACCGGATCGCGCATAACGATGAACGGCGAGGCCATATCGATTTTGGCGCGCAGGCACGCCGTGCCTTCAGCGAAACCGCCGCTGCGCATTTTCTCGAACAGCGTCAGGTTTTCTTCGACGCTACGGTCGCGGTACGGGCTGTTTTTACCCGGCGAGGTCAGGGTGCCGCGGTATTCGCGGATCTGCTCCGGCGTCAACTCATCGACATACGCCAACCCTTTATTAATCAGTTCAATCGCGTAAAAGTGCAGCTGATCAAAATAATCAGACGAGTAGCGAACGTTGCCGCTCCAGGAAAAACCCAGCCACTGAACGTCATGCTTGATGGACTCAACGTACTCGATATCTTCTTTTACCGGGTTGGTATCATCAAAGCGCAGGTTGCACTTGCCGTTGTAATCTTCGGCAATGCCAAAGTTCAGGCAGATGGACTTGGCGTGACCGATGTGCAGGTAGCCGTTCGGCTCCGGCGGAAAACGCGTCTGAATATGGTCGTGTTTGCCGGTAGCCAGATCTTCATCAATGATCTGGCGAATAAAGTTGGTTGGGCGGGCTTCAGCCTCACTCATGCTTGGTTCCTCAAATGCGAAAAAACAACCCATAACCACTAATGATCCAACAAGCCACGCTGGGAAACAACCGTTTGTTTCACGAAAGTTTAAGATAAAAAAACGGAGCGTACGTCTCCGTATGCTCCGTTTCCCGACATCTGACAACCATGGGGCGTCGCCGAATTATTCCTGCGACACCTCGCGTAACGCCGCCGCAATGTTTTCCGCCTGAGTGCCAACCACAATCTGCACGCTTTGCTTGTTGAGACGGATGACCCCGGCCGCCCCCAGCTTGCGTGCAGCGGGTTCATCCACCAGGCCGGAATCCTTCACGCTCAGGCGCAAGCGGGTAATACAGGCATCAATTCCGGTCAGATTATCCTTGCCGCCGATAGCCTGCAGGTAACCTCTCGCCACCGACTGGCTGTTGCCGGCAGGAGCGGCGGTTCCCTCGGATGAGGACTGCGCCGCGGCGGCTTCACGCCCCGGCGTCATCAGGTTAAAACGGGTGATGGTGAAGCGGAACACCACATAATAGATGACAAAGAACGCGGCGCCTTGCAGCAGCAGCATGTACCAGTTCGTCGCCAGCGGGTTGCGCGAAGACAACACCATATCCACCAGACCGGCGCTGAAACCAAAACCGGCAATCCAGTGCATACTGGCCGCGATGAATACCGAAATCCCGGTCAGTACGGCGTGCAGCACATACAGCACTGGCGCCACAAACATGAAGGAGAACTCCAGCGGTTCGGTAATGCCGGTGAAGAAGGCTGCAAACGCCGCCGCCACCATAATCCCCGCCACCCGACTGCGGTTTTCCGGACGAGCGCAGTGATAAATCGCCAGCGCCGCCCCCGGCAGGCCAAACATCATGATCGGGAAGAAACCGGCCTGATAGCGCCCGGTAATACCGGGAACGGCTTTGCCGGCGTCAATCGCCTGCTGCCCGCTGAGGAAGTTAGGAATATCGTTGATGCCGGCCACATCAAACCAGAACACCGAGTTCAGCGCATGGTGCAGCCCCACCGGAATCAGCAGACGGTTAAAGAAGGCATAGATACCGGCGCCGACCGATCCCAGTTGCTGAATATGCTCGCCAAAGGAAACCAGCGCGTTGTAGATCACCGGCCAGACGTACATCAGCACGAACGCCACCACGATCATCAGCATCGAAACCAGAATCGGCACCAGGCGGCGACCGCTGAAAAAAGAGAGCGCCTTGGGCAATTCGACCTGGCTGTAACGGTTGTATAGTTCGGCGGAAATGATCCCGACCAGAATACCGATGAACTGGTTTTCAATCTTACCGAACGCTTTTGGCACCTCCGCCAGTGGGATGTGCTGAATCATCGACACCGCCGCAGGCGAACACAATGTCGTCAGCACCAGATAGCCGACAAAACCGGACAACGCCGCGGCGCCGTCTTTATCTTTCGACATACCGTAGGCGACGCCGACCGCAAACAGCACCGCCATATGCTCGATAATGGCGGCGCCGGACTTGATCAACAGCGCGGCCAGCGCGCTTTCACTGCCCCAGCCGACCGGATCAATCCAGTAACCCACCCCCATCAGGATGGCGGCTGCGGGCAACGTGGCGACCGGCACCATCAGGGCGCGGCCTACTTTTTGTAAATAACCGAGTGTACTCACCTTCCCCTCTCTTTCCCTTACGGGCAAAAATTGTCTGTCAGCCTTGTTATAGAATCACCCGCCAGCTATGTGGGCCTGGCAAGAGTGCCAAAAAAATAATTCGTTACGCAAATTAATAACGGTGATTATGTGATAATTATCACCACAAAAGCACATACAAAATGTTTATGGCGCGGCATTAACACAACTTATTTTAAGACTAAAAAAAACGCGCTACACTAGCCCCAGATAAATTCCGAAACGTGGTGCGGGCATATTACCTGACGGCCATGCTATCCGACTGCGTTTACCCGATGAATAATTGCCTTCGCTAACCGATTGCCTGAGGAGAGCCCCATGAGACTGATTCCGCTAACGACCCCCGCCGAGGTTGGCAAATGGGCCGCCCGCTATATCGCCGAGCGCATCAACGCCTTCAACCCGACGGCGGAGCGCCCATTCGTGCTCGGCCTGCCGACCGGCAGTTCGCCGCTGGAAGCTTACAAATCCCTGATTGCGCTGTACGATGCCGGTCAGGTCAGCTTCAAACATGTCGTCACCTTCAATATGGATGAATACGTCGGGTTGCCGGCGAACCATCCGGAAAGCTACCGCACCTTCATGTACCAGAATTTTTTCAATCACGTTGATATTCCGGAAGGAAACATTAACCTGTTGAACGGCAACGCGGAAGATATCGCCGCCGAGTGTCAGCGTTATGAAGAAAAAATCAAGTCTTACGGCAAGATTCATCTGTTCATGGGCGGCGTCGGCAACGATGGCCACATCGCTTTCAACGAACCGGGTTCTTCTCTGGTGTCCCGCACACGTATCAAGACCCTGACGGAAGAGACCCGTATCGCCAATTCCCGTTTCTTTGGCGGCGACGTCAATCAGGTGCCCAAATATGCCCTGACGGTGGGTGTCGGTACGTTGCTGGATGCGGAAGAAGTGATGATTCTGGTCAGCGGCCGCCATAAGGCGCAGGCGCTTCAGGCCGCGGTGGAAGGCAACGTTAACCACATGTGGACCATCAGCTGTCTGCAGTTGCACGCCAAAGCGCTGATGGTGTGTGACGAACCGTCCACAATGGAGCTGAAAGTGAAAACCGTGAAATATTTCCGCGAGCTGGAAGCTGAAAATCTCAAAAATCTGTAATCGGTGAGCCAGGAGCTTATAGATGTACGCTTTAACCAACGGCCGTATTTTTACCGGCCATCAGATCCTTGACGGCCATGCGGTCGTCGTCGCCGACGGTTTGATCGAGGCAGTCTGCCCGACACGCGAACTGCCCGATAACTTGCCCCGGCGCGATCTCGCCGGCGCATTACTGGCCCCTGGCTTTATCGACCTGCAATTGAACGGCTGCGGCGGCGTCCAGTTCAACGACGCGCTGAACAATCTTTCCGTCAAAACGCTGGAAACCATGCAGCGGGCCAACGAAAAATCCGGCTGCACCAGCTTTTTGCCGACGTTGATCACCTCTTCCGACGAGTTCATGCGCCACAGCATCGGCGTGATGCGCGCCTGGCTCGCCCAGCATCGCCATCAGGCGCTTGGGCTGCATCTGGAAGGTCCCTGGCTCAACCCGGTGAAGAAAGGCACCCATGACGCCGCCTTTATCCGTCAGCCGGACGAGTCATTACTCAATTATCTGTGCGATAACGCCGATGTGATCGGCAAAATCACGCTGGCCCCGGAAATGGTATCGACGACGGTTATCCGGCAGCTGACCGCCGCAGGTATCGTGGTGTCCGCCGGTCACTCCAACGCCACCTGGGAACAAGCCAAACAAGGCTTTGCCGCCGGTATTCGCTTTGCCACTCACCTGTTCAACGCCATGCCGGCCCTTGCCGGGCGCGAACCCGGTCTGGTCGGCGCCGTCTATGACGCGCCGGAAGTCTACTGCGGCATCATCGCCGACGGCCGCCATGTCAGTTGGGCCAACATCCGCAACAGCAAACGCATCAAGGGCGACAAACTGGTGCTGGTCACCGACGCCACCGCGCCGGCCGGTTCCGACATCGACCGGTTCACATTTGCCGGTAAAACCATATACTACCGCGACGGCATTTGCGTGGATGAGCACGGCACCCTGAGCGGTTCGGCGCTCACCATGATCGATGCCGTGCGCAATTGCGTAGAACACGCGGGTATCGCTCTGGACGAGGCGCTAAGAATGGCGACGCTCTACCCGGCGAGAGCCATCGGAGAAGACCACCGACTGGGAAGCATTGAGACGGGCCACGTGGCTAACCTGACGGTATTGACCCGCGATTTTGACATCCTCAATACGTTTGTTAATGGTGAAGAAGTCTTTCATAAACAGTAAAACGTATTGCATCGACACGAGTAATGCGTCATGACCACAGGCGGACAAACCCAGATAGGGAACATTGATCTGGTCAAACAACTCAACAGTGCGGTCGTGTACCGCTTGATCGATCAGCAGGGCCCTATTTCCCGGATTCAGATTTCAGAGCAGAGCCAGCTTGCTCCCGCCAGTGTCACCAAAATTACCCGCCAGTTGCTGGAGCGCGGTCTGATCAAAGAGGTGGATCAGCAAGCGTCAACCGGCGGGCGCCGCGCCATTTCCATCATTTCCGAAACGCGGCCGTTTCATACCGTCGCGGTGCGACTTGGCCGCCACGACGCCACCCTCGCCTTATACGACCTGCAGGGCAAACGGCTGGAAGAAGAGCACTGCAACCTGCCGGAAAACACTCAGGATACGCTGGAAAGCGCGCTGTTCACGGTTATCGATCAGTTCATTGCCCGTCACCAACGTCGTATCCGCGAGCTGATCGCCATTTCGGTGGTGCTGCCGGGACTGGTCGACCCCATCGCCGGCGTGGTGCGTTATATGCCGCACATCAGCGTGGACAACTGGCCGCTGGTGGATAATCTCGAACGGCATTTCAACGTGCACAGCTTTGTCGGCCACGATATTCGCAGCCTGGCGCTGGCCGAGCATTACTTCGGCGCGACACGTGACTGTCAGGATTCGTTGCTGGTGCGGGTTCACCGCGGCGTGGGCGCCGGCATTCTGGTCAACGGCAAAATCTTTCTCGGCAGCAACAGCAATGTCGGGGAAATCGGCCATATCCAGATCGACCCGTTGGGCGACCGCTGCCACTGCGGCAACTTCGGTTGTCTGGAAACGGTAGTGTCGAACGGCGCGCTGGAGCAACGGGCACGTGATTTATTGCAGCAGGGATTTCCCAGCAAGCTGACGCTGGATAACTGCCAGATCGCCGCTATCTGCAAAGCCGCCAACCGGGGTGACCTTCTGGCCCGTGAACTGATCGAGGCCGCCGGGCAACATCTGGGCAAAGCCATTTCGATTGCCGTCAACCTGTTCAATCCGCAACGGGTGGTCATCGCTGGTGAAATTACCGGCGCGGACAAGATTCTGCTGCCCGCCATTCAACGCTGTATCAACGCACAGGTGCTGAAAGACTTTCGGCAAAACCTGCCGGTAGTCGTCTCCGAATTGCAGCACTTATCCGCCATCGGCGCCTTTGCGCTAGTGAAACGCGCGATGCTGAATGGCGTATTACTGCAACGTCTGCTTGAAAATCAGTAGGTTTAGTTTTCTGCTATAAGGCCGGATTATGAGATCGCTAAAAATCCGGCGCCTTCTCTCTGCCGTTTTGAATAAAACCCAATAAATCACACCAAAAATTACACATTCACCAGCACAATGGCTTTTTTCATTAAATGATATTGAACTGCCATCCCCTTTTGATGCTAAATCAGTGTTACCGATACGGCGGCGAGTCACCCTCTGAGGTGAGATACGGCAAGGAAAAGCGCTGATTACCGCCATACACTTTGACTGTTTCACGTTGTGATGCGTGGATAAAGGGAGCCTCTTGTATGTGTTCTATTTTTGGTGTGCTTGATCTGAAAACCGATCCGGTTGAATTGCGCAAAAAAGCGCTGGAATTGTCCCGTCTGATGCGTCACCGCGGCCCGGACTGGTCTGGTGTTTACGCCAGCGACAAAGCCATTCTGGCGCATGAGCGTCTGTCCATCGTCGACGTCAACACCGGCGCTCAACCGCTCTACAACCAGGCGCACACCCACGTTCTGGCCGTGAACGGCGAAATTTACAACCATCAGGCTCTGCGTCAGCAATACGGCGACCGCTATCAGTTCCAGACCGGTTCCGATTGCGAAGTGATTCTGGCGCTGTATCAGGAAAAAGGTCCGGAATTTCTGGACGAATTGCGTGGTATGTTCGCCTTCGCCCTGTATGACAGCGAAAAAGACGCCTATCTGATCGGCCGCGATCACCTGGGCATCATCCCGCTTTATATGGGCTATGACGAACACGGCAACTTCTACGTGGCGTCTGAGATGAAAGCGCTGGTGCCGGTGTGCCGCACCATCAAAGAATTCCCGGCCGGCAGCTACCTGTGGAGCCAGGACGGCGAGATTCGCGAATACTATCGTCGCGACTGGTTCGATTTCGACAACGTTAAAGACAACGTGACCGACGCCAACGAACTGCGCGAAGCGCTGGAAGAATCGGTGAAAAGCCACCTGATGTCTGACGTTCCTTACGGCGTGCTGCTGTCCGGCGGGCTGGACTCTTCCATCATTTCCGCCGTCACCAAAAAGTTCGCCGCCCGTCGCGTGGAAGACGATGAGCGCAGCGAAGCCTGGTGGCCGCAGTTGCACTCGTTCGCGGTCGGCCTGGAAGGCGCGCCTGACCTGAAAGCCGCACGCGATGTCGCAGAACATCTGGGCACCGTACACCACGAAATCCATTTCACGGTACAGGAAGGTCTGGACGCCATCCGCGACGTGATTTACCACATCGAAACCTATGACGTCACCACCATCCGCGCCTCAACGCCGATGTACCTGATGTCCCGTAAAATCAAGGCGATGGGTATCAAGATGGTGCTGTCCGGCGAAGGTTCGGACGAAGTATTCGGCGGCTATCTCTACTTCCACAAAGCGCCGAACGCGAAAGAATTTCATGAAGAAACCGTGCGTAAACTGCTGGCGCTGCACCAGTATGACTGCGCCCGCGCCAACAAAGCGATGTCCGCCTGGGGCGTCGAAGCCCGCGTGCCGTTCCTGGACAAGAAATTCCTGGACGTAGCGATGCGCATCAACCCGAAAGACAAAATGTGCGGCAACGGCAAGATGGAAAAACACATCCTGCGTGAGTGCTTCGAATCCTATCTGCCGCACAGCGTGGCCTGGCGCCAGAAAGAGCAGTTCTCTGACGGCGTGGGCTACAGTTGGATCGACTCTCTGAAAGAGGTCGCGGCCAAACAGATTTCCGACCAGCAACTGGAAACCGCGCACTTCCGTTTCCCGTACAACACGCCGACCACCAAGGAAGGCTACCTGTACCGCGAAATTTTTGAAGAACTGTTCCCGGTCCCAAGTGCGGCTGAATGCGTCCCTGGCGGTCCTTCTGTAGCCTGTTCGTCCGCTAAGGCGATTGAGTGGGATGAATCTTTCAAAAAGATGGATGATCCGTCGGGTCGCGCCGTCGGCGTGCACCAGTCCGCCTATCAGTAATCGGTTTTATTTTACTGTTTTAAACGGGCCCTTAGCGGCCCGTTTTTCTTATGGAATACAGCCAAAAGCCTGCTTTCTGACGCTTTTCTCACCACACTGTTCATAACCCAAACAAACAGCGCGAATACGCCGTTTTTAGGGAAAAAATGTGTTGACGCCAAAAGACCAACTCCGCATAATGCGCCCCGCAACGCCGATGAAGGTGACGCGGAAAAGATGGCTACGTAGCTCAGCTGGTTAGAGCACAGCACTCATAATGCTGGGGTCACAGGTTCGATTCCCGTCGTAGCCACCATTTTTTCCTGCGGGAGTGGCGAAATTGGTAGACGCACCAGATTTAGGTTCTGGCGCCGCAAGGTGTGCGAGTTCAAGTCTCGCCTCCCGCACCATTACCTTTGTCGGTGTAGAAAACCAAAGCGTCAGCCTAGGTATGCAATAGTTTTATTGGGGTATCGCCAAGCGGTAAGGCAGCGGGTTTTGATCCCGCCACTCCCAGGTTCGAATCCTGGTACCCCAGCCATGAATCAAGTGAGACACGTCATACGATGTGCGCCCTGTTGGGGTATCGCCAAGCGGTAAGGCAGCGGATTCTGATTCCGCCATCCCGAGGTTCGAATCCTCGTACCCCAGCCATATTCAGTCATGAAGCCAACGGCTTCTGACCGTGCAGTAATTTGGCTACGTAGCTCAGCTGGTTAGAGCACAGCACTCATAATGCTGGGGTCACAGGTTCGATTCCCGTCGTAGCCACCACCTTAAAATTGGGGTATCGCCAAGCGGTAAGGCAGCGGATTCTGATTCCGCCATCCCGAGGTTCGAATCCTCGTACCCCAGCCATACAGAAAAGCCCGTGCAAACGGGCTTTTTCTTTTTTTATGCTTTTATCGTTTATTGGTTACCGCTCATCAGCTATTTCATCTGCATCAATAACCGGCGCCGGCTTAACGCCAGTACCGGCTCGTTCATCAATGCGTCACCGAATTGGAAAACAGGTTAATCACCGCCACGCCGGCAATGATTAGCGCCATTCCCAATACCGCCGGCCAGTCCAACCGCTGATCGTAAAAAATCCAGCTTATCGCCGCGATCAACACAATCCCTACGCCCGACCAGATGGCGTAAATCACGCCGGTCGGCAATACCCGCATGGAAACGGTCAGACAGTAAAACGCGATGGCGTAGAACACCACCGTCACCACACTCGGCACCAGCCGGGTAAAGCTCTCCGACAATTTCAGCGCCGTTGTCGCCACCACTTCCGACACAATCGCCAGACAAAGAAATAAATAGGTCATCAGTTTCACTACTCAGAAATAAGGAATTCGCCGCAAGCCGTCAGGATAACGCGTTATGGTGGTCGCCTCTTGGCAGATATAGCGGTATCAATGTAATCACATCGTATGAACGCGGCATGACGGCGAACAGATCATGAAAAAACAGCGTAGCGGCTACGCTGTTTACAACCCCAACGCGTAACGCAACGCCTGCTGTTTCAGTTTTCCGGCGCGCTGCGCCGCCATCAACGCCAGGTTGCGGGCAAATTCAAGCGGCGGCAGCCGGTTACTGAACGCGCCGTAAAACAGATCCATGCCGCTTTGCATCAGCAGATTGTCAGGCTTGCGCTGCCGCTGATAACGTCGCAATACCGGCTCGCCGTACCAGACTGCGCCTTCATCACGCGCCCGAATCACCACATCGAGCAGCGTGGAAACGTCCCGATATCCCAGATTCACGCCCTGCCCCGCCAGCGGGTTGATGGTATGCGCAGCATCGCCAATCAGGGCCAGCCCCGGCAATACATACTGCTGCGCATGACGACGCACCAGCGGAAACGCGCCGGCCGCGACCGCATTGACCTCACCCAGCCGCGCAGGAAACGTCTCGGCGATAGCCTTATTCAGTTGAGGAAGCGACATCGCCTGCAACTGGCGGATACGCTGCGGGCTGTCGTACCACACCAGCGAGCACCAGCCGTCAAACAGCGGCAGAAACGCGCGCGGCCCGGACGGCGTGAAGCGCTGCCAGGTCGCCTCCTGCCGCGGGCCGGCCATTTCGGCGCTGATCAGCATGCAGGACTGGCGATATTGCCAGCCGGTGATACCAATGCCCGCCCACTGGCGAATTTTCGAATTGGCGCCATCAGCGCCAATCACCAGCGACGCAGACAGGCTATCGCCCTGCTCGCCAGTCAGCACCCATTGCTCGTCTTCACGATGCATGCGCTGCAATTGCCACGGACACAATAGCGTCACGCCGGGCGTCTTCTCCAGCACCTGCCACAACGCCAGTTGCAGAATACGGTTCTCTACCATGAACCCCAGCTCGGGTAACCCGAGGTCGGCCGCATCGAACACAACATGCGCATTGTCCCATTCCCAGGTTTCGAGCCGCCGGTAAGGCGCGCTGCGCATCAGCCCGACGCCCTGCCAGGCTCCCAGCCGCTCCAGCAGCCTGACCGACGCCTGACCAATCGCCGATACCCGCACGTCCGGCGCGCTGCCTGCGACAAACGGCGGCGGCGTTTCCTGCTCCAGCACCGCCACCTGAAAACCGTTCTGCGCCAGTCCCAACGCGGCGGCGGCACCAACCATGCCTCCGCCTACAATCACCGCATCATAGTGCATACCTGCCCCACTGTTTCTATTGCGCCGATAAAGAAGACTCAGGCGCCAGAAAGACAAAAGATGGCGATAGTTTACTGGATTTCGGCAACGTTTTTCAGAAAAGCGACGTGCCGCTCGCTCTGGTCACAACGACGGCAAAAGATTACAATACGCGCCCGCATGTACGCGCCCCGTTGAAGGTAAGCGTGTTTACCCGCACTGAGTAATGGCTAGTCGATGACGATGACAAAGAAACTGCATATCAAAACCTGGGGCTGTCAGATGAATGAATACGATTCATCGAAGATAGCCGATCTCCTGGAAAGTACGCACGGTTACCAGCTGACCGAAGTCGCGGAAGAAGCCGACATTCTGCTGCTGAATACCTGTTCGATCCGTGAAAAGGCGCAGGAAAAAGTGTTTCATCAGCTCGGCCGCTGGAAAACGCTCAAAGACGTCAACCCGAATCTGATTATCGGCGTGGGCGGCTGCGTAGCTTCGCAGGAAGGTGAACACATTCGCGACCGTGCGCATTACGTGGACGTGATTTTCGGGCCGCAGACCCTGCATCGTCTGCCGGAAATGATTAACCATGTGCAGGGTACCCGCAGCCCAATCGTGGATATCAGTTTCCCGGAAGTGGAAAAATTCGACCGGCTGCCGGAACCGCGCGCCGAAGGGCCGACCGCATTCGTCTCCATCATGGAAGGCTGCAACAAATACTGTACCTTCTGCGTGGTGCCTTATACCCGCGGCGAAGAAGTCAGCCGCCCGGTTGACGACGTCCTGTTTGAAATCGCCCAGCTGGCGGCTCAGGGCGTACGTGAAGTCAACCTGCTGGGCCAGAACGTGAACGCTTACCGCGGCGCGACGCACGATGACGACATCTGCAGTTTTGCCGAACTGCTGCGTCTGGTGGCGACGATTGACGGTATCGACCGCATCCGCTTCATCACCAGCCACCCCATCGAATTCACCGACGATATCATCAGCGTGTACGAAGATACGCCGGAGCTGGTGAGTTTCCTGCACCTGCCGGTTCAGAGCGGCTCCGACCGCGTACTGACCATGATGAAGCGCCGCCACACCGCGCTGGAATACAAGGCCATCATCCGCAAACTGCGTAAAGCCCGTCCGGCGATCCAGATCAGTTCCGACTTTATCGTCGGCTTCCCAGGCGAAACGCAGGAAGATTTCGAGCAGACCATGAAACT
Organism: Dickeya sp. Secpp 1600; assembly: GCF_003049805.1. Lineage (NCBI taxonomy): Bacteria > Pseudomonadati > Pseudomonadota > Gammaproteobacteria > Enterobacterales > Pectobacteriaceae > Dickeya > Dickeya sp. Secpp 1600. Next base: position 1,352,438 of record NZ_CP023484.1, on the reverse strand, counting down.
GATCGCCGATGTCGATTTCGACATGAGCTTCAGCTTTATCTACTCGCCTCGCCCCGGCACCCCGGCCGCCGACATGGTGGACGACGTGACCGAAGAAGAGAAAAAACAGCGGCTGTACATTCTGCAGGAACGCATCAACCAGCAGGCCATGCAGTACAGCCGCCGGATGATGGGCACAGTACAACGCATTCTGGTCGAAGGCACCTCGCGCAAGAGCGTGATGGAACTGTCCGGCCGTACTGAAAACAACCGCGTAGTGAACTTTGAAGGAACGCCCGACATGATCGGCAAATTCGTCGACGTGGAAATTGTCGACGTTTACCCGAACTCGCTGCGTGGCGTGGTAATCCGTACCGAAGATCAAATGGATCTGCGCGTTAGCGAGTCGCCGACGTCGGTTATCGCTCGTACCCGTAAAGAGAACGAGCTCGGCGTTGGCATCTATCAGCCGTAATACGCTGATGATCGTTCTCAGGCGGGCCGTCAAACGGCCCGCTTTTTCTTTGCTGCGACATCCGGAGTAGATTCATCCCATCCCCCCGCCGCCTTTATGCCGAATGTGACTTGCGCCCTGCGGGGTTCACGATAAATAATCAGGGTAATCTCTGCGCCACATCCGGGCAGATATCACTGCCTGTGGCACAGCGTCATTGCTCATTCTGCTTAAACCCAAGAGGAATAGTTTGAACGTAACGATAAAAGAAATTGCCCTCGAACCCGCGGACAACAAACGCCTGCTCAGTCTGTGCGGCCCGTTTGACGACAACATCAAACAGCTGGAACGCCGCCTCGGCATAGAGATCAATCATCGCGACAACAACTTCAAGCTGGTGGGGAAAGACCTCTGCATCGACGCCGCTGCCGACATCCTGCGTCATCTTTATGTGGATACCGCGCCGGTACGCGGCGTGATTCCGGATATCGAGCCGGAACAAATTCATCTGGCCATCAAGGAATCCCGGGTACTGGAACAGACCGCCGACAGCGTGCCGGAATACGGCAAGGCGGTGAATATCCGCACCAAACGCGGCGTGATCAAACCGCGTACCCCCAATCAGGCGCAGTACATCGCCCATATCCTCGATCACGACATCACCTTCGGTATCGGCCCGGCCGGCACCGGGAAAACCTATCTGGCGGTAGCCGCCGCGGTGGATGCGCTGGAACGTCAGGATATTCGCCGTATTTTGCTGACTCGTCCGGCGGTGGAAGCCGGTGAAAAACTGGGCTTCCTGCCGGGCGACCTGAGCCAGAAGGTAGACCCGTACCTGCGCCCGCTGTATGACGCGCTGTTTGAAATGCTGGGTTTCGAGCGGGTGGAAAAGCTTATCGAGCGTAACGTGATTGAAGTCGCGCCGCTGGCCTACATGCGCGGCCGCACGCTGAACGACGCCTTCATCATTCTGGATGAAAGCCAGAACACCACCATCGAGCAGATGAAGATGTTCCTGACTCGTATCGGGTTTAACTCGAAGGCGGTCATCACCGGCGACGTCACCCAGATCGACCTGCCGCGCAATCAAAAATCCGGTTTGCGTCATGCCATCGAGGTGCTGTCGGAAGTCGAGGAAATCAGTTTCAACTTCTTCCACAGCGAAGACGTGGTACGTCACCCGGTGGTCGCCCGCATCGTCAACGCTTATGAGGCATGGGAAACCGCCGATCAGAAACGCCGGGACGAACTGGCGGAGCAACGCAAACGCGAAGCGCAGGCCGCCGCGCAGGAGCAGAAATGAGTCAGGTTATTCTCGATTTGCAAATCGCCAGCGAAAATATCAACGGGCTGCCGTCGGAAGCCGACTTTCAGCGCTGGCTGGAAGCGGTGTTGCCGCAATTTCAGGAGGTGGCGGAAGTCACCATCCGGGTGGTGGACGAAGAGGAAAGCCATCACCTGAACCTGACTTATCGCGGCAAAGACAAACCGACCAACGTGCTGTCGTTCCCGTTCGAAGCGCCGCCGGAAGTGGAGCTGCCGCTGCTGGGCGACCTCATCATCTGCCGGCAGGTGGTCGAGCAGGAGGCGGTCGAACAGGGGAAAAGCGCGGATGAACATTGGGCGCACATGGTTGTCCATGGCAGCCTGCATCTGTTAGGTTATGATCATATCGAAGACAGTGAAGCCGAAGAAATGGAAGCACTGGAAACGGAAATCATGCAAAGTATGGGTTATGCCGACCCGTATCTGGCAGAAAAAGAAGATTTTACTGACAAGCCTTAAATCCGATATTTTAAGGATCAGACGCCAGCGGCGATACGCCACCGACGACATTCACCGCTGGTCATCATTTCTTAACAAGAGTGATATTAACTGACGCCATGAGCGACGACCATTCTCCCAATAGCGATACCCCCAGTCCCAAAAAGGGATTTTTCTCTCTTTTTCTCAATCAGATTTTCCACGGCGAATCCAAAGATCACGACGATCTGTTGGCATTAATCCGTGATTCGGAACAAATTGATCCGGAAATCCGCGACATGCTGGAAGGGGTGATGGATATCGCCGAACAGCGGGTGCGCGACATCATGATCCCGCGTTCGCAGATGATTACCCTCAAGCATAACCAGACGCTGGAAGAGTGCCTGGACGTGATCATCGAATCGGCCCACTCCCGTTTCCCGGTCATCAGCGAAGACAAGGACCATATCGAAGGCATCCTGATGGCCAAGGACCTGCTGCCGTTTATGCGCAGCAACTCCGAACCGTTCAGCATGGATAAAGTGCTGCGGCCTGCCGTCGTGGTGCCGGAAAGCAAGCGGGTGGACCGCATGCTCAACGAATTCCGTTCCCTGCGCTACCACATGGCGATCGTCATCGATGAATTTGGCGGCGTCTCCGGGCTGGTGACGATTGAAGACATTCTGGAACTGATCGTCGGCGAAATCGAAGACGAATACGATGACGAAGAAGACCGCGACATCCGCCAACTGAATCGCCAGACTTACACCGTGCGCGCGCTTACGCCGATCGAAGACTTCAACGAGACATTCTCCACCCGATTCAGCGACGAGGAAGTGGATACCATCGGCGGTCTGGTGATGCAATCGTTCGGTCACCTGCCGGCACGCGGGGAAACCATCGACATCGACGGTTACCTGTTCAAAGTTGCCATGGCCGACAGCCGCCGTATTATTCAGGTTCATGTCAGAATTCCTGACGACGTTCCGCAACCGCAACTGGAAGATTAATTCATTCATGGCAGTCGCTTCATTATTGCAACGCCAGCAGGTTCGCCTCCTGCTGGCGCTTTTATTCGGTGCCTGCGGCACACTGGCGTTCTCTCCTTATGATTTCTGGCCAGCCGCCATTATTTCGTTGATGGGGCTACAGGGTCTGACGCTGAACCGCCGGGCTCGTCAGGCGGCGGCGATCGGTTTCAGTTGGGGATTCGGTCTGTTCGGCACCGGCATCCATTGGGTCTACTACAGCATCGCCGATTTTGGCGGCATGCCCGGTCCGGTGAATGTCGGTCTGGTGGTGCTGCTGGCGCTCTATCTGTCGCTCTATCCGATGCTGTTCGCCGGGCTGCTTGCACGCCTGTGGCCGCAGACGAGCGTATGGCGCGTAGCACTGGCGGCGCCGGCGCTGTGGCAGGTCACCGAACTGCTGCGCGGTTGGGTGCTGACCGGCTTTCCCTGGCTGCAGTTCGGCTACAGCCAGCTTGATGGCCCGTTGAAAGGTATTGCGCCGATCGCAGGGGTCGATACCCTCACCTTCCTGTTGATGATTATCAGCGGGCTGCTGGTACTGGGGCTGACGCTGCGACGCTGGCAGCCAGCGCTGGTTGCCGCTGCGCTGTTGGTGCTGCCGTGGCCGTTGCGCTCGCTTGAGTGGTACAAACTGCAGCCGGAGCGCGCGGTCAACGTGGCGATGGTACAAGGCAACATTCCTCAGGCGTTGAAGTGGGATCCGAACGAACTGCTCAACACGCTGAAAGTCTATTTCGATAACACGTTGCCGGCGATGGACAAGGCGCCGCTGGTGATTTGGCCGGAATCCGCCATTCCGGATGTCGAAATCCGCCAGCAGGACTATCTGACGCAACTGGACGCCATCCTGCGCGAGCATCACAGCAGCCTGATCACCGGCATTGTCGATGCGCGCCGGGAAAACAATCGCACCGATTTCTACAACAGCATCATCGTGCTAGGCGATCAGCAGCCCTATCGTTACCCGACCACCAACCGCTACAACAAACATCATCTGGTGCCGTTTGGCGAGTTCGTGCCGCTGGAAACCCTGCTGCGCCCGCTGGCGCCGTTCTTCGATCTGCCGATGTCCGCGTTCAGCCGCGGCGGCTACCTGCAGCCGCAGTTGGTCGTTAACGGTTACCGCCTCACCGCCACCATCTGTTATGAGGTCATTCTGGGGCAACAAGTGCGCGACAATTTCCGCGCCGACACCGATATGCTGCTGACCATTTCCAACGATGCCTGGTTCGGCAACTCCATTGGTCCCTGGCAGCATTTCCAGATGGCCCGGATGCGGGCGCTGGAACTGGGCCGCCCGCTGCTGCGTTCCACCAACAACGGCGTAACGGCCGTCATCGCGCCCGACGGCAGCGTCAGCGCCAGTCTTCCGCAGTTCACCCGCGACGTACTGGAAACCCGCGTAACGCCGGCAACCGGCATCACGCCTTACGCCCGCTTCGGCTCCTGGCCGTTGTGGCTGCTGGAAGCCTTGCTGGGTCTTGCCGCGCTGGTTTATCGCTTCCGTTCCCGCTGATTTCCCTATTCGCCTTCTCACAACAAGACATGTCCGGACATGTCTTGTTTCATTTCTGGCACACAACTTGCTACTCATTGATATGAAACGTCTGACGTTGCACATTTGCGGGCCATCCTGCTCTGCGATAGCACAATACCAGGGCACGATCTGCACCAAATTAGTGCCATAAGTTTTTTATTGCAGCACTTTGGTGCGGAGCGCCTCGCAAAAAGCAAACATTCTCGTTTCATTATGTTTACAATCCGCTATTTTTAAACATGACAGCGTTTTATTCGCTCTTTAGCGGTGCACAACATGTGGCCGGTAATAGCCCAGCAGAATTTGCACCACCACAACAGCAAAGGAGTTAGAGCATGCAATTGCGTAAACTGGCACTGTCGTTAATGCTGATCAGTACAACAGCAACTATGGCTTATGCAGAAGAACAGCCGGCTTCGGCCCAAAAAGAAAACGCACCAATCCCCACGCTGAAAAAAGTCAAAGACAGTGGTGTTATCGTTATTGGTCACCGAGAATCTTCCGTGCCGTTTTCCTACTACGACAACCAGCAAAAAGTCGTAGGCTATTCACAGGCTTACTCCGACAAGATTGTTGAAGCCGTCAAAAAGGCGATCGATGCGCCCAATCTGCAGGTGAAGCTGCTACCCATCACCTCCCAGAACCGTATTCCGCTGCTGCAGAACGGTACTTTCGACCTGGAGTGCGGCTCCACCACCAACAACCTGGAACGCCAGCAGCAGGCTGCCTTCTCCAATACCATTTTCGTGATCGGTACGCGTCTGCTGACCAAAAAAGACTCCGGCATCAAGGATTTCACCGATCTGAGCGGTAAAGCGGTGGTCGTTACTTCCGGCACTACATCTGAAGTGCTGCTGAACAAAATGAATGAAGAGAAGAAACTGAACCTGCGCATCATCAGCGCCAAGGATCACGGTGACTCCTTCCGCACCCTGGAGAGCGGCCGCGCGGTGGCCTTCATGATGGACGACGCGCTGCTGGCAGGCGAACGCGCCAAAGCCAAAAATCCGGACGAATGGGTCATTGTCGGTACGCCGCAGTCTCACGAAGCCTACGGTTGCATGCTGCGTAAGAACGACCCTGAATTCAAAAAACTGGTGGACGCCACCATTGCTCAGGTACAAACCTCCGGCGAAGCCGCCAAATGGTACGAGCACTGGTTCACCCAACCGATCCCGCCGAAAAATCTTAACCTGAACTATGTCCTGTCCGACGACATGAAGGCACTGTTTAAGGCACCGAACGATAAGGCGTTGTAACCGTATTAATAATGACAATAAAGGGCAGTAATTCTGCCTTTCGATTGCTGATTCGTGGCAAGACAGACAGGCGCAGGGTGGTCGTTCCCCACCCTGCGAATCCACAAGCCACTCATCAATCTTCGGGGTAGCGAACGCTACCCTTTTTTTACCGGAGTTTGTTATGTCAATAGATTGGAACTGGGGCATTTTCCTGCAATCCGCTCCGTTCGGAAATACGACCTATTTGGGGTGGATTATTTCCGGCCTGCAGGTCACCGTATCGCTTTCTTTGTGCGCCTGGGTCATCGCCTTCCTGTTGGGCTCACTACTGGGTATTCTGCGGACCGTTCCCAACCGTCTGCTGGCCGGTATCGGCACCTGCTATGTGGAGCTGTTTCGCAACGTGCCGCTGATTGTCCAGTTCTTCAGTTGGTATCTGGTTGTGCCGGAGTTACTGCCAGCCAAAATCGGCATGTGGTTTAAGGCCGAACTGGACCCCAACATCCAGTTCTTCCTGTCTTCCATGTTTTGTCTGGGCATGTTCACCGCCGCCCGCGTGTGCGAACAGGTGCGGGCAGGCATTCAGTCGCTGCCGCGAGGCCAGAAGGCCGCCGGTCTGGCGATCGGCCTGACGCTCCCCCAGACCTACCGTTATGTCTTGCTGCCCAACGCCTACCGGGTGGTAGTGCCGCCGCTGACCTCGGAAATGCTCAATCTGGTGAAAAACTCCGCCATCGCCTCCACCATCGGTCTGGTGGACATGGCGGCGCAGGCCGGCAAGCTGCTGGATTACTCCGCTCACGCCTATGAGTCCTTCAGCGCGATCACGCTGGCCTATATCGGCATCAACGCCATCATCATGCTGATCATGCAGATTGTGGAGCGCAAAACCCGTCTGCCGGGCAATCTGGGGAGCAAATAAATGTACAACTTTGACTGGAGTTCGATTCCGCCCAGCCTGCCTTATCTGATCAAGGGGATGGGCGTCACGCTGGAAATCACCCTGACCGCGGTCGTGGTGGGGATTGTCTGGGGTACCGTGCTGGCGGTGATGCGCCTGTCGCCCATCAAGCCCATCAGTTGGTTTGCGAAACTGTACGTCAACCTGTTCCGCTCGGTACCGCTGGTGATGGTGCTGCTGTGGTTCTACCTGATCGTGCCGAGCTTATTACAAAATGTGCTTGGCCTTTCTCCGAAAACCGATATTCGGCTGGTATCAGCTATGGTAGCCTTCTCGCTGTTTGAGGCGGCCTATTATTCCGAGATTATCCGCGCCGGCATCCAGAGTATTTCCCGCGGGCAGGCCTCCGCCGCGCTGGCGCTGGGGATGACCCACTGGCAATCCATGCGGCTGGTGATTCTGCCTCAGGCGTTCCGGGCCATGATTCCCTTGCTGCTGACTCAAGGTATCGTGCTGTTTCAGGATACCTCGCTGGTGTATGTGCTCAGTCTGGCGGACTTCTTCCGTACCGCATCCACCATCGGCGAACGTGACGGTACTCAGGTGGAAATGATCCTGTTCGCCGGGTTTGTGTACTTTGTTATCAGCCTCTCGGCGTCGATACTGGTCAATTATTTGAAGAGAAGGACGGTTTGATGATTTTCCTGAAAAATGTTTCTAAATGGTATGGTCAATTTCAGGTGCTGACCGACTGCTCCACCGAAGTGAAAAAAGGTGAAGTAGTGGTGGTTTGCGGACCTTCCGGCTCCGGGAAATCGACCTTAATCAAAACCGTTAACGGCCTGGAGCCGATCCAGCAAGGTCAGATCGAAGTTAACGGCACCACTGTCAATGACAAACGCACCAATCTGGCGCAATTGCGCTCCAAAGTCGGCATGGTATTCCAGCATTTTGAGCTGTTCCCCCATTTGTCCATCGTCGACAACCTGACGCTGGCGCAGGTCAAGGTACTCAAGCGCGACAAAGAAGCCGCCCGCGAGAAAGGACTGAAGCTGCTGGCGCGCGTCGGCCTGTCGGCGCATGCCAACAAGTTCCCCGGGCAGTTATCCGGTGGTCAGCAACAGCGTGTGGCTATCGCCCGCGCCCTGTGTATGGACCCGGTGGCGATGCTGTTCGACGAACCGACCTCGGCGCTCGACCCGGAAATGATCAATGAAGTGCTGGACGTAATGGTGGAGCTGGCGCAAGAAGGCATGACCATGATGGTGGTGACCCACGAGATGGGGTTCGCCCGCAAGGTGGCGCACCGCGTCATCTTCATGGATGAAGGCAAGATCATTGAAGATACCCGCAAAGAGGACTTCTTCAGTAATCCGCAGTCTGACCGCGCTAAAGACTTTCTGGCGAAAATCCTGCATTAATCCGCAGCCTGTCGCCATATCGCAAGGGTGCTTCGGCACCCTTGTTTTTTTCCACACGCTCCCGGTCAGGGCGAAAACGGCTGGCGATGGAACTGGTCATGCCCGCATTTCGGGCACAGCGGCAAGACTTCCGGGGTATAAAAAGCAATGTGGTGATGGCACTGTTCGCACACCAGATTGCCCAGCCCTACCACCTCGCCGCTATGATATACGCCGTGGTGGCTGACATCCTTGAACACTTCGCGCCATTCCAGTTGCGTCTTGTCGGTGATATCCGCCAGGTTCTGCCACAGGCTTTCACGAATCACGCGCACGAACACGCTGTCGGCAAAGGCATTCTGGCTCTCCTCGTAACTGAGGGAGAAGGCTTCCAGATCACGCTGGAGCGCCAGTATTACCTGTTCAATCTCCTTTTGCGTCAGTTCATTGGTTTCCTGTAACTGGCGCCGGGCATCCGACATCAGCTTATCCATGTCCCGCTCGCCGCGGCTTAACCACTCGGTAACGGCGGACATCAACTCCCGGTAATACTGAACCACTTTGCTCATCGTGACTCCTTAGCGTGAAAGCGCTTATCGACGGGCCTGCACAGCCTAGTGTAGATGATTTTTCCGACACTACCGGGAGCCGCTTCCCAATCCGCGGGTTTAACCTCCGTCTTCGCTACCGGCGCCGCATAAATCGGCCCCGGACCGCCTCAAGCGGTTGTTGAGCCAGTCGCTTATCAGCTATGCTATGCGGATCTTTTGAAATGAAACAGAACATGCTACCGAGGTAGCGATTTTCACTAAGGACCACTGGCAGCCATGCAAGAGCAATACCGCCCAGAAGATATCGAAGCGCACGTCCAGCTTCACTGGCAAGAGAAACAGACTTTCAAAGTGACCGAAGAACCCGGCAAGGAAAAATACTATTGCCTTTCCATGCTGCCTTATCCTTCTGGCCGTCTACACATGGGTCATGTCCGCAACTACACCATCGGCGACGTGATCTCCCGCTATCAGCGTATGCTGGGCAAAAACGTTCTGCAGCCGATCGGCTGGGACGCCTTTGGCCTGCCGGCGGAAGGCGCGGCGGTGAAAAACAATACCGCGCCGGCGCCCTGGACCTACGCCAATATCGAATACATGAAAAACCAGCTGAAATTGCTGGGCTTCGGTTACGACTGGGATCGCGAAGTGGCGACCTGCAAACCGGATTACTACCGCTGGGAACAGTGGTTCTTCACCAAACTGTATGAGAAAGGCCTGGTTTACAAAAAAACCTCAGCGGTGAACTGGTGCCCGAACGACCTGACCGTGCTAGCCAACGAGCAGGTGATCGACGGATGCTGCTGGCGTTGCGACACCAAGGTGGAACGCAAGGAAATCCCGCAGTGGTTCATCAAAATCACCGCTTACGCCGACGAACTGCTCAACGATCTGGATACGCTGGAAAGCTGGCCTGAGCAGGTCAAAACCATGCAGCGCAACTGGATCGGCCGTTCCGAAGGGGTGGAAATCACCTTCCGGATCGCTGACGGCGACGACACCCTGACCGTTTACACTACCCGCCCGGACACCTTCATGGGCGTGACCTATGTCGCCGTGGCGGCTGGTCACCCGCTGGCGCTGAAAGCGGCGGAAAACAACCCGGCGCTGCAGGACTTTATCGCCGAATGCCGCAACACCAAAGTGGCGGAAGCCGACATGGCGACCATGGAGAAAAAAGGCGTCGCTACCGGTCTGTTCGCCATCCACCCGCTGACCGGCGAAAACGTGCCGGTGTGGGCCGCCAACTTCGTGCTGATGGAATACGGCACCGGCGCCGTCATGGCGGTACCGGGCCACGACCAGCGCGACTGGGAATTCGCCCACAAATATAGCCTGCCGGTGAAACCGGTTATTCTGATGGCAGACGGCAGCGAGCCGGATCTGTCCGCTCAGGCGCAAACTGAAAAAGGCCGCCTGTTCAACTCCGGCGAATTCGACGGACTGGACTTTGACGCCGCCTTTAACGCCATTGCCGACAAACTGGTGTCGCTGGGCGTCGGTCAGCGCAAGGTCAATTACCGTCTGCGCGACTGGGGTGTGTCCCGTCAGCGCTACTGGGGCGCGCCGATCCCGATGGTGACGCTGGAAGACGGCACCGTAATCCCGACGCCGGAAGACCAACTGCCGGTAGTGTTGCCGGAAGACGTGGTAATGGACGGCATCACCAGCCCGATCAAGGCCGATCCCGAGTGGGCCAAAACCACGGTCAACGGCCAGCCGGCGCTGCGTGAAACCGATACCTTCGATACCTTCATGGAGTCGTCCTGGTATTACGCGCGTTACACCTGCCCGCAGTACGATCAGGGCATGTTGGATCCGGCTGCCGCCAACTACTGGCTGCCGGTAGACCAGTATGTCGGCGGTATCGAACACGCCATCATGCACCTGATGTACTTCCGTTTCTTCCACAAACTGATGCGCGACGCCGGTCTGGTGAACTCCAACGAACCGGCTAAACGTCTGCTGTGTCAGGGGATGGTTCTGGCCGACGCCTTCTACTATGTCGGCAACAACGGCGAGCGTATCTGGGTATCGCCGAGCGACGCGACGCTGGAGCGCGACGACAAAGGGCGCATCACCAAAGCGTTCGATAAAGAAGGCCGCGAGCTGGTTTACGCCGGCATGAGCAAAATGTCGAAATCGAAAAACAACGGTATCGACCCGCAGGTCATGGTGGAACGCTACGGCGCCGACACCGTACGTCTGTTCATGATGTTCGCCTCCCCGGCGGAAATGACGCTGGAGTGGCAGGAATCCGGCGTGGAAGGGGCTAACCGCTTCCTGAAACGCGTGTGGAAACAGGTTTACGACCACACCGGGAAAGGCGCTACTCAACAGTTGGATGTGGCTGCGCTGACGGAAGACCAAAAAGCGCTGCGCCGCGACCTGCACAAAACCATCGCCAAAGTGACGGATGATATTGGCCGTCGTCAGACCTTCAACACCGCCATCGCGGCGATCATGGAGCTGATGAACAAGCTGGCCAAAGCGCCGCAGGAGTCGGAACAGGACCGCGCGCTGACGCAGGAAACGCTGCTGGCGGTAGTGCGGATGCTCTACCCGTTCACTCCGCACGCCTGCTTCGTACTGTGGCGCGAGCTGAAAGGCGAAGGCGACATCGATCAGGCGCCGTGGCCGGTAGCGGACGAACAGGCGATGGTGGAAGACTCTCGTTTGGTCGTGGTACAGGTCAACGGTAAAGTTCGCGGCAAAATCACCGTAGCGGCCGATGCCACCGAGCAACAGGTTCGCGATCGGGCGGCACAGGAGCCGCTGGTAGCCAAATATCTGGATGGCGTGACCGTTCGCAAGGTGATTTTCGTTCCAGGCAAACTGCTTAACCTGGTTGTGGGTTAAGGCAAGGAGGTACTGTGCGACACCCGTTTTTAACGCTGGTGCTGGGGCTGGTGGTCTTGATGACCGCCGGCTGCGGCTTTCATCTGCGCGGCACCACTCAGATGCCGGAGCAGTTGCATAATCTGATTCTGGACAGTGGCGACCCCTACGGCCCGATGACGCGGGCCATCCGTGAACAGTTGCGTCTCAACAACGTCAACATCATGGAAAATACCGAACGTAAGGATCTGCCGTCCTTCCGTTTTATGGGAGACCATCTGACCCGCAACACCGTATCTATTTTCCAGGATGGGAAAACAGCAGAGTACCAGCTGGTTCTGGAAGTAAAAACACAGGTGCTGATCCCGGGTGATGACATCTATCCGCTCAACGTGACGATTTTCCGCTCCTTCTTCGATAACCCGCTTGCTGCGCTGGCCAAAGACGCAGAGCAGGATATCGTACTGCGTGAAATGCGTGAGCAGGCGGCCCAACAGTTGGTACGAAAACTACTGACGATCAAAGGAAGCCAGAACGCGAAAATCAATCAGAAGGCGCAGGCCGCTACATCCGCACCGGCGCACCCATGATTCGGATCTATCCCGAACAACTGACCGCGCAGCTCCATGAGGGGCTGCGCGGCTGTTATCTGCTGTTCGGCAACGAACCCCTATTGCTGCAGGAGAGTCAGGATCAGATCCGGACCATCGCCCGTCAGCAAGATTTTCTGGAACACTTCAGTTTCACGCTGGATAACAACACCGACTGGGATGCTATTTTTTCCACCTGTCAGGCGCTCAGCCTGTTTGCATCCCGCCAGACCCTGCTGCTGATTTTGCCCGACGCCGGTCCCGGCGCCCCCATCAGCGAGCAACTGGTCAAGCTTTCCACCCTGTTGCATCCCGACATTCTGTTGATGGTACGGGGCAGCAAGCTCACCAAAGCGCAGGAAAACAGCGCCTGGTTCAAAGCGTTGTCGCAACAGGGCGTGTATGTCCCCTGCATGACGCCTGAACAGGAACAACTCCCCCGCTGGGTGGCGCATCGCGCTAAAAACATGAAGCTGGAACTGGATGACGCCGCCAGCCAGTTGATTTGCTATTGCTATGAAGGAAATCTGCTGGCGTTGGTGCAAGCGCTGGAGCGACTGTCGCTGCTGTATCCGGACGGCAAGCTGACGCTGCCGCGGGTCGAACAGGCGGTCAACGATGCCGCGCATTTCACGCCGTTCCACTGGCTGGATGCGCTGCTGGGCGGCAAAAGCAAACGCGCGTGGCACATTTTGCAGCAGTTACGGCTGGAAGAGTGTGAGCCGGTTATCCTGCTGCGCACCGTGCAGCGGGAATTGCTGTTGCTGCTACAGTTAAAACGACGCATGGCGACCACGCCGCTGCGCACGCTGCTTGATCAGCACAAGGTGTGGCAAAACCGACGTCCGCTGTTGACGCAGGCATTGCAACGTCTGTCGCTGACGCAATTACAGCAGGCGATTACCCTGCTGAGCCGGCTGGAGATCACCCTGAAACAGAATTACGGGCAACCGGTCTGGGCGGAACTGGAAACGCTGTCGATGATTCTGTGCGGTAAAGCGCTGCCCGACGGCCTGCTTGAGGTATAGCAATTTGTCGACATTCCCGGTCACCCAGCCCCTGACCGCCTACTTTGGCGGTACGTTTGACCCGATTCACTATGGGCATTTGCGCCCGGTCGCCGCGCTGGCGCAGGAAATTGGTCTGCAACGCGTTATTCTGTTGCCCAACAACGTCCCGCCGCACCGCGAGCAGCCGGAAGCCAGCGCCGGCCAGCGCAAGAGCATGGTTGAGCTAGCGGTACGCGATAACCCGCTGTTTCAGATCGACGATCGTGAACTGCAGCGCGCCACGCCGTCCTATACCATTGAGACGCTGGAAGCATTACGCGCCGAGAAAGGCGCCGGCGCGCCGCTGGCGTTCATTATCGGGCAAGACTCGCTGTTGACGCTGCATCGCTGGCATCGCTGGCAGGAAATTCTGGATTATTGTCATCTGCTGGTCTGCGCCCGCCCCGGTTACCGCCAGCAGTTGGATACCGCCGAGCTGGAAGCCTGGCTGGGCGCGCACCAGACTTACGATGTCGACCAGTTGCACCGCCGCTGTCACGGGCTGATTTACCTCGCCCATACCCCGCTTCTGCCGATTTCCGCCACCGACATCCGTCATCGCCGACAACAAGGCCTCGACTGCCATGATCTGCTGCCCGAAAGTGTGCTGAAGTATATTGACACACACGGACTCTATCGATAGTCATGCGTTGATACCACTCATTATAAGGCCGTGATATACTCCGCCGCTGGTTTCGGCTACAGGAAAACCACCTGCCGTCGCGGTGAAACGGCTATTTCACTGACGCCAGGCCAGCCCGCATAACCGGCAGATTAACCACTCATTAAAGGGGGAACCTTTGCAAGGCCAAGCACTCCAAGATTTCGTTATTGATAAACTTGACGATTTGAAAGGTCAGGATATTGTTGCCCTCAATGTAAAAGGGAAATCCAGTATCACTGACTGCATGATTATTTGTACCGGCACCTCCAGCCGTCATGTCAACTCCATCGCCGATCACGTTGTGCAGGAATCCCGCGCCGCCGGGCTGATGCCGCTAGGCGTTGAAGGGGAAAACGACGCCGACTGGGTCGTGGTCGATCTCGGCGACGTGATCGTCCATGTGATGCAGGAAGAGAGCCGCCACCTGTACGAACTGGAAAAACTCTGGGGCTGATATGAAGCTGCAACTGGTCGCCGTTGGCACCAAAATGCCCGACTGGGTGCAGACCGGCTTTACCGATTACATCCGCCGTTTTCCCAAAGACATGCCGTTTGAACTGGTGGAGATTCCGGCGGGTAAGCGCGGCAAGAACGCCGATATCAAACGGATTCTGGAACGGGAAGGCGAACTGATGCTGGGCGCCGTAGGCAAAGGCAACCGCATCGTAACGCTGGATATTCCCGGTTCGCGTTGGGAAACGCCGCAGTTGGCGCAGCAACTGGAGCGCTGGAAACAGGACGGTCGCGATATCAGCCTGCTGATTGGCGGCCCTGAAGGGCTGGCGCCGCAGTGCAAAGCCGCGGCGGAGCAAAGCTGGTCCCTGTCGCCGCTGACGCTGCCGCATCCGCTGGTGCGCGTGCTGGTGGCGGAGAGTCTGTACCGGGCCTGGAGTATTACCACCAATCATCCTTACCATCGGGAGTAAGGCGAACGATGAACCCTGTGAAGTAGCAATCGCTGGATGAATATAGAACGTAAACCCTTTCGTGACTATACGGCTGAGGCAGCCCTGTTCGTACGCCGGGCGCTGGTCGCGTTCCTGGGCATTTTGCTGCTGAGCGGTATTCTGGTCGCCAATCTATACCACCTGCAGGTTTTACGTTTTGACGATTATCGTACCCGTTCGAATGAAAACCGCATCAAGCTGGTGCCGATTGCTCCAAGCCGCGGCATCATCTATGACCGCAACGGCACCCCGCTGGCGCTCAACCGCACGATTTACCAGCTGGAGCTGATTCCCGAAAAAGTCAACAATCTGGAAGAGACGCTGCAGGCGCTCAAATCGATCATTGACCTGACCGATGAAGACATCGATAACTTCAGAAAAGAGCGTAAACGTTCGCGTCGCTTCACGTCCATCCCGGTCAAAACCGGATTGAATGAAGTGCAGGTAGCGAGCTTCGCCGTCAATCAGTACCGTTTTCCCGGCGTGGAAGTCAAAGGCTACCAGCGCCGCTACTACCCGTACGGTGCCGCGCTGACCCACGTCATTGGCTACGTCTCTAAAATCAACGATAAAGATCTGGAAAGACTGGACCAGGAAGGCAAGCTGGCGGACTACGCGGCGACCCATGATATCGGCAAGCTCGGTATTGAACGCTATTACGAAGATGTGCTGCACGGCAAACCGGGCTACGAGGAAGTGGAAGTCAATAACCGCGGCCGCGTGATTCGCCAGTTGCACGAACAACCGCCGCAAGCCGGCAAAGATATCTACCTGACGCTGGACCTTAATCTCCAGCTCTATATTGAGAAACTGCTGACCGGCAGCCGCGCCGCCGTGGTAGTCACCGATCCACGGGATGCGGGTATTCTGGCCATGGTATCCAATCCCAGTTACGACCCGAACCCATTCGTCGACGGCATTTCAGGCAAAGCCTATCGGGAACTACTCAACGATCAGAATCGGCCGCTGATTAACCGCGCGACACAAGGCGTATACCCACCCGCCTCTACTGTCAAACCCTACATCGCGGTATCCGCGCTGAGTGCTGGAGTTATCACTCCTTATACCTCGCTGTTTGACCCCGGCTGGTGGCAGTTGCCCGGCTCGGAAAAACGCTTCCGCGACTGGAAAAAATGGGGACACGGCCGCCTGAATCTCACCAAATCGCTGGAAGAATCCGCCGATACCTTCTTCTATCAGGTCGCCTATGACATGGGTATCGACCGCCTGTCTGAGTGGATGGGCAAATTCGGTTACGGTCATCTCACCGGTGTCGATCTGTCTGAAGAACGGGCCGGGATCATGCCGACCCGAGACTGGAAGATGAAACGCTACAAGAAACCCTGGTATCAGGGGGATACTATCCCGGTCGGCATCGGCCAGGGCTACTGGACCGCCACGCCGATCCAGATGATCAAAGCGCTGACCACGCTGATTAACGACGGCCAGGTCAAAACGCCACATCTGCTTAGCAGTACGCAGGAAAACAATACTCAGGTGCCTTACCGCCAGCCGGAGCACCAGCAGATCGGCGATATCCGCTCCGGTTACTGGGAAATAGCCAAAGACGGCATGTACGGCGTCGCCAACCGCCAGAACGGCACCGCCCACAAATTCTTTGCCGACGCGCCGTATAAGATTGCGGCCAAGTCAGGGACGGCACAGGTATTCGGCCTGAAGGAAAACGAAACCTATAACGCCAACCGGATTGCCGAACGGCTGCGCGACCACAAACTGATGGTTGCTTTCGCCCCTTACAGCAACCCGAAAGTCGCCATGTCCATCATTCTGGAAAACGGCGGCGCCGGGCCAGCCGTCGGGACAATCGTGCGTCAAATCCTCGACCATATTATGTTGGGCGACAACAATACCAACCTGCCGGACGCGCCGCCGTCGCCGCCGGGCAGTGAAACCGAGTAGAGGCACCATGACTGACAGTCAACAAAAAGGCTCAATCTGGACCAAAATGCACATTGATCTGCCTTTCCTTCTGTGTGTAATGGCGTTACTGGGCTATAGCATGTTCGTCATGTGGAGCGCCAGCGGGCAGGACACGGGCATGATGGAGCGCAAAATTGCCCAATGCGTGCTGGGGTTGGTCGTCATGATCGGCATGGCGCAAATCCCGCCGCGGGTCTATGAGGGCTGGGCCCCGTATCTGTACATTTTCTGTTTTATCCTGCTGGTCATGGTGGATGTATTCGGCCAGATCAGTAAAGGCGCGCAACGCTGGCTCGATTTAGGCGTGGTGCGCTTCCAGCCGTCGGAAATCGCCAAAATCGCGGTGCCGCTGATGGTGGCCCGCTATATCAACCGCGATATGTGCCCGCCGTCGTTGAAAAATACCGCCATCGCGCTGGCGCTGACGTTCGCCCCCACCCTGCTGGTGGCCGCCCAGCCGGACCTTGGCACCGCCATCCTGATTTGCGCTTCCGGCCTGTTCGTGCTGTTCCTCGCCGGCATGAGCTGGCGGCTGATCGCTATTGCCGCCATTTTGCTGGCGGCGTTCATTCCCGTACTGTGGTTTTTCCTGATGCATGATTACCAGCGCGACAGGGTAATGATGCTGCTGGACCCGGAAACCGATCCGCTCGGCGCCGGTTATCATATTATCCAGTCGAAAATCGCCATCGGTTCCGGCGGCCTGGCCGGCAAAGGCTGGCTGCAGGGCACCCAGTCTCAGTTGGAGTTCCTGCCGGAACGCCATACCGACTTCATCTTCGCGGTGCTGGCCGAAGAGCTGGGACTGATCGGCGTGCTGATCCTGCTGGGGTTGTACCTGTTCCTGATCATGCGCGGCCTGGTGATCGCCGCCAATGCGCAAACCTCGTTCGGCCGGGTGATGGTCGGTGGCTTGATGCTAATCTTTTTCGTGTATGTGTTTGTTAACATCGGCATGGTGAGTGGTATCCTGCCGGTGGTCGGGGTGCCGCTGCCGTTGGTCAGCTATGGCGGCTCGGCTCTGGTCGTCTTGATGGCGGGATTCGGTATCGTCATGTCGATACACACTCACCGCAAAATGTTATCCAAGAATTTATAGGGGTGAGCAATGCGTAAGGATTGGGTTTGGATTGGCGCGATCAGCCTGGCTCTGGCAGGCTGCGCGGTGACGGAACAGCCTCAGTCTCCCTCACCGCAGGCCACGGCGTACAATGGCCCGGTGGAAGAAATCGGCGGCGCGGAGCCGCGCTACGAACCGTACAAACCCGCCAACATGCAGGATTACAGCATGAACGGCAAAACCTACCGTATTGTCAAAAATCCGGAGAATTTCAGTGAAAGCGGGTTTGCCGCCTGGCACGATCGGGAATCAGTCGGTAACCGCACGGCGACCGGCGAAGAATTCGACGTCAACGCCATGGCCGCCGCTCATCCCACGCTGCCGATTCCGAGCTATGTGCGCGTCACCAACCTCAGCAACGGCCGTCGTCTGGTGGTGCGCGTCAACGATCGCGGGCCTTATACGCCGGGTAGAATCATCGATCTGACCAAAGGCGCGGCCGACCGCCTTAATCTGTCCAACAATACCAAGGTGAAGGTAGATTTCATCAGCGTGGCGCCGGACGGCTCGCTCTCCGGCCCCGGCACCATCGGCACCCGTGTCGCCAAACAGAGTTTTGCCCTGCCGTCACGCCCGACGCTGGGCTCCAGCGGTCTGGGAACGCCGGTCATGGAAAGCGCGCCGGCGACTGACGCTGCGGTGCGGCCGATCAGCAACGCCACCTTGACGCCGACAACAGGTAATAGCGGCAGCAATATCGTTAGCGGTAGCCCGGCTATCAACAATACCGGCGCCTCAAGCGGAGGCAGTTTCCTCGGCGCACCCAAACCGCTACCCAGCGGGGTGCTGGAAAGCCCGGAGCCAACGCCTGCCGCTACGCCAGTCAGAGCTACGGCGGTCGCGACAGCGCCGGTCGCCGTTCAGCCGTCACGCACGCTGTCGCAACCGGCTGTGCCTGCCGGTTCCGGCAACATCGTGGTGCAGGTCGGCGCACTGAGCGATCAGCAGCGGGCGCAAACCTGGCTGAAAAGCCTGAACGAGCGCTTCCGCGTGCCTGGCAAAGTCACCCTGAATAACGGTTTATACCGCATCCAGTTGGGGCCGTTCCAGAGCCGTCAGCAAGCTGCCGACCTGCAACAGCGCCTGTCCAGCGAAGCGCAACAGCCGTCATTTATCACCACCGTGTCTGGCGCGCAGTAACCTATTTCCGGTCGAAAGAGGGATAAATTCCCTCTTTCTTTATCTGTACGAGCGATAACGATATCGCCCCCGGCGATCGGCAAAATCGCGTAACGTATTGTCTGGTGCCGCCCCGATTTTCATCTGTTATAGTGTGGCTCGTTTTTTAACTTATACCCACGGATGTTGTTGTTCCAATCATGAAAACAGTAATCACGTCTTGTTTTACCAAACGTATTGCGCTCGGCACGTTGCTCGCCATCGGTGCATCCACTTTCGCCTACGCAGACGACATTAATCTGAAAACCATGATTCCTGCCGTCCCGGACATTGATGCCGAAGCGTACATCCTGATTGATTACAACTCGGGTAAAGTGCTGGCGGAAAAGAACGCCGACACCCGTCGCAACCCCGCCAGCCTGACCAAAATGATGACCAGCTACGTCATCGGCCAGGCGATTAAGGCCGGGAAGATCAGCCCGAACGATGTCGTGACTATTGGCAAAGACGCCTGGGCTACCGGCAACTCCGAGTTTCAGGGATCGTCGCTGATGTTCCTCAAACCGGGCGATCGCGTGCCGGTTTATTTGCTGAACAAAGGGATTATCCTGCAGTCCGGCAACGATGCCTGCGTAGCAATGGCTGACTACGTGGCGGGCAGCCAGGATTCGTTCGTCAACCTGATGAACGGTTACGTCAAGGCGCTGGGGTTGCAGAACACCAACTTCAAAACGGTTCATGGCCTGGATGCTGAAGGCCAGTACAGCTCAGCCCGCGATATGGCGCTGATTGGTCAGGCGTTGATCCGCGACGTACCGGATGAGTACGCGACCTACAAAGAGAAAGAATTTACCTTCAACAATATCCGCCAGACGAACCGCAACGGCCTGTTGTGGGACAGCAGCCTGGCCGTTGACGGCATCAAAACCGGCCATACCTCCTCCGCCGGCTACAATCTGGTGGCCTCTGCGACCGAAGGTCAGATGCGCCTGATCTCCGCCGTACTGGGTGGACGGACCTTCAAAGGTCGTGAAACAGAAAGCAAGAAACTGCTGACCTGGGGCTTCCGCTTCTTTGAAACGGTGGCGCCGCTGAAAACCGGCAAAGAATTCGCCTCCGAACCGGTGTGGTTCGGCGACAACGACCGGGTATCGCTGGGCGTGGATAAAGATGCCTACATCACCATTCCGCGTGGCCGCATGAAAGATTTGAAAGCCAGCTATGTGTTGACCAATACGGAACTGCACGCGCCGCTGGCCAAAAACCAGGTGGTGGGTACCATCAACTTCCAGTTGGACGGCAAAGTGATCGAACAGCGCCCGCTGGTAGTGATGAACGAAGTCAAAGAAGGCGGTATTTTCGGACGTCTGTTCGACTACATCAAACTGATGTTCCACCGCTGGTTCAGTTGATCCCCCTTGAATCCTGAGCAACCGCCCTCATGTTGCTCACTTAAGGATCGAACAACAGGATTTCGGTCATACTTAACACTCCCGCTTCGGCGGGAGTGATAATTTTGTACTAATGAATGACTCTGGAGTCGCCATGAAAACCAAACTCAACGAATTGCTTGAATTTCCATGCTCATTTACCTACAAGGTCATGGGGCTGGCAAAACCGGAGCTGGTGGATCGGGTTGTGGAAGTGGTTCAGCGCCATGCTCCCGGCGACTATAACCCGCAAATCAAGCCCAGCACCAAAGGCAACTACCATTCGGTGTCGATTACTATCATCGCCACCCATATCGAGCAGGTAGAAACGCTGTACGAAGAACTGGGTAACATCGATATTGTACGTGTGGTGCTGTAAGCCCGCCGCTCTCTGACCTTGTCTCCTTAATACGGAGACAAGCGAGGAAACCGCTATTCGCTGTAGCATCACCCCGCTATAATTGCGCTCATTCTTTCTTCACCCGACGATGACACTCTTGCAACAGGATACGATCACAGTACGTGACACGATGATAGTACGTGATGCGATGATAGTACGTGACGCGATCATGGTCAGTGACACGATCATAGTGCGCCAGTTGGGCGTACAGCCTTACGAGCCGGTATCACAGGCCATGCATACCTTTACCGAACAACGGGACAGCCACAGTTTTGACGAATTGTGGCTGGTGCAGCATCCGCCGGTCTTTACCCAGGGACAGGCGGGCAAAGCCGAACATGTTCTGATGCCCGGCGACATCCCGGTGATTCAAAGCGATCGCGGCGGTCAGGTGACCTACCACGGCCCCGGTCAGCAGGTGATGTATGTGCTGATCGATATCAAACGTCGCAAAGTTGGCGTACGTCAGTTGGTAACCGCTATCGAAAATACCGTCGTCAATACGCTGGCGCATTACGCCGTTGACGCACACGCCCGCCCCGACGCCCCCGGCGTCTACGTCGGCGAACGGAAAATCTGCTCACTGGGCCTGCGCATCCGTCACGGCTGCTCGTTTCACGGGCTGGCGCTGAACATTGCGATGGATCTGTCCCCTTTCCTGCGCATCAACCCTTGCGGCTATGCCGGTATGGCGATGACTCAACTTAGCGAACAGGTTCCCGGCGCAACGGTAGCCGAAACCGCGCCAGTAATGGTGAACGCGTTTATGGAACTGCTGGATTACCGGCAGCAGGAATGGCTGGAGTGGAACTGGTCGCAGCAAGGGGCCCCACATCCGCTGAGCGCGCCAGACGCAGCCTGACGCCGTTAAATTACATTTTATTTACATAATTTCTGTATTTTGTCCCCCAATGGCTGCTCGTCGGCGGACAAAGATGATATAATTTTGTGAGCTTTTTAAAAAAAAGTTTAACAACTCACGTAATCCAATGAATTTTATATAAATTCATAACAGCGATTCAGAACTGGAAATTACGCAAACATGAGTAAACCGATTCAGATCGAACGTGGCGTCAAATACCGCGATGCAGACAAAATGGCCCTGATCCCGGTACGTACCGTCGTCACCGAGCGTCAGGAGATGCTCCGCAAGCCGGAATGGATGAAAATCAAATTACCTGCGGACTCCAGCCGAATTCAGGGCATCAAGGACGCCATGCGCCGTAATGGTCTGCACTCGGTTTGCGAAGAGGCATCCTGCCCTAACCTGGCGGAGTGCTTCAATCACGGCACCGCCACGTTCATGATCCTCGGCGCCATCTGTACCCGCCGTTGCCCGTTCTGCGATGTCGCCCACGGCCGCCCGCTGACCCCGGATGCCAACGAGCCGGAAAAACTGGCTCAGACCATTCACGATATGGGGCTGCGTTATGTGGTGATCACCTCGGTTGACCGCGATGACCTGCGTGACGGCGGCGCCCAGCATTTTGCCGACTGCATCAGCGCCATTCGTCGTAAAAACCCGAGCATCAGAATTGAAACGCTGGTGCCGGATTTCCGTGGCCGTATGGATCGGGCGCTGGATATTCTGACCGTCACGCCGCCGGACGTATTTAACCACAACCTGGAAAACGTGCCGCGTCTCTACCGCCAGGTACGTCCGGGCGCCAACTATGAATGGTCGTTGCAGCTGCTGGAAAAATTCAAAGCCGCGCATCCCAATATTCCGACCAAGTCCGGTCTGATGGTTGGTCTGGGCGAGACCAATGATGAAATTCTGGATGTAATGCGCGATCTGCGTCGCCACGGCGTGACCATGCTGACGCTGGGCCAGTACCTGCAGCCGAGCCGCCACCACCTACCGGTACAACGTTATGTGCCGCCGGAAGAGTTTGAGGAAATGAAGGCGGAAGCGCTGGCGATGGGCTTTACCCACGCCGCCTGCGGTCCGTTCGTTCGTTCGTCCTACCACGCCGACTTGCAGGCCAAAGGGATTGAGGTGAAATAACGGGCTACAGCCTGCAATATCCCCTTACAAAATGACACAAGCAACACAAAAAGCGGATGGCAAAGCCCTCCGCTTTTTTATTTTGATGCCTGTCAGCGCTGATAATTATTCTTTAGGACGATTTTCGCTGATAGCGGCTGGATGTTCATCCTGAGCGGAAGATTTTGCCGCCGGCGCCGGCTGCTCATCACTCATGGATTTCTTGAAGCCTTTGATAGCGGCACCCAGATCGCTGCCCAGACTGCGCAGTTTATTGGTGCCGAACAGCAGAACAATCAAGGCGCCAATCACTAAGAGCTTGGCAATACTGATACCTTCCATACATACCTACCTGATGATGTGAGCTGGAAAAGCCAGCGCGCTTTACATCGCTCTTTTTTAAATCGATACACCGAATAAGGCAATGGTCATCTGTAACAAAGTAAGACGCCCATCGCCAGTCGCTGTTTTTATCCGGCATGTGATGCCTTGCTGTTATCGTAGTACAGGCGGCTTAAAACGGTTGTGATGCAGCACAGGTAACTGGCGACGAACAGCTTGAATACGCTCCAGCTTCAGTTCCGCCAGCAGCAATTCAGGCTGTTCGGCAGCCTGGGCAATAACCACGCCCATCGGGTCCACCACCATGCTATTGCCGATATTCCTGTCGCTACACTCCCCTGTCGCCACCAGATAACAGGTGTTCTCCAGCGCCCGGGTCCGGGCCAGCAATTCCCAGTGCGCTTCCTTCTGCGGGCCTTTCACCCAGGCCGCCGGCACTACCAGCACATCGGCGCCGTTGACCGCCAGTTGGCGCGCCATCTCGGCGAAACGGATGTCGTAGCACACCATCAGCCCGACACGCATTCCCGCCACCTCCACCACCGGCGGCAGGGCCGTTCCCGGCGTCACCCGTCGAGACTCCTGCACCGTAAAAGCGTCATACAAATGCAGCTTGTGGTAATGAACCAACACTTCGCCTCGCCGGATAACCAACAGCGTATTGTGCACACGACCATCCGCCGCCGGAGTATGCAGGGTAAACACCACGCTGATATCCAGCGACTGGCTGGCGGTCAGCAACTGGCTGACAAACGGGCCGGTGATCGGCTGGGCGCAACCGACTCCCCATTCCGGGTCCGTGTTGTCTCGCGCCAGCACCGCCTCCGGCAGCACCAGCAGATCAGCCCCGGCGGACGCCGCCTGGGCCATTAATGTTATGCACGTCTGGGCGTTGTCCTGCCATAAACGTTGCACGGCAAACTGGCCGAGCGCCACTTTCATATCTGGCTCCTTCATACATAACAGGCGGATACATTTGGTAAAACTACCACGGCTATAAAAAACATCGGCATGCGGGTAAACTTTAATAGCCAGTAACGGAGATGACATTCCTCCATAACCGCCTTCGGCTGATGATGTCTACGAGTCCCTCAATCGGGCGTGCCCTTTCGAGATTAGCCCAACTTACCCTTGAATGAAAAGGTGACTATGTATAGTACGTTACTTGCTGTTTTTATTGGCGGCGGGATTGGCAGCGTCGCGCGCTGGCAACTCAGCGTGCGCTTTAATAACCTGTTTCCCCAGATTCCCGCCGGCACACTGCTGGCCAACCTGATCGGCGCCTTCATTATCGGCGCGGCCATGAGCTATTTCATGCGCCAGCCCGACCTTCCGCCACACTGGAAACTGTTGCTCACGACCGGTTTTTGCGGCGGGCTGACAACATTCTCGACTTTTTCCTACGAAATGATTGCCCTGCTGCAGAGCGGCGAATGGGCCGCAGCGCTGTTCAATTTGCTGCTCAATCTGCTCGGTTCACTGATCATGACGGCGCTGGCGTTTGCGCTGGTAGGCTGGCTAAGCGCCCACTGAGAGATGGGATAAAGAGGATACAAAATAAAAACCCGCCATCAGGCGGGTTTTTCAGGAAATCGGTATAATTAAATAGCGATAACGTTAGCAGCAGAAGGTCCTTTAGCGCCGCTGGTGATTTCAAACTCTACGCGCTGACCTTCAGCCAGGGTTTTGAAACCGTTGCTCTGGATAGCAGAGAAGTGAACGAATACGTCCTTGCTGCCATCTTCCGGAGTAATGAAACCGAATCCTTTGGACTCATTAAACCACTTAACGCTACCTTTAATCTTAGACATCAAACTTACCTTTACATGAATGAACGACACAAAATCTGTGTCAAATACAGTACAGCAAGTAGCGGCGCATTTGTCCAGCCGAACATCACCAAAAAGTGATAAAACATGATAAAAAAGCGAACTGACTCCATTCACTCCGCATATTTATAAGCCACAACCGCATTATTTGGTATCTTACACGCAGTTAGCCACTTTTTTTGGTCATCCCAAACAACTATGCAGAAAATGCTGGGGTTACTTGGCGGTATGAGCTGGGAGTCGACCCTGCCTTATTACCGTATCATCAACCAATATGTGAAAGAGACATTAGGTGGGCTGCATTCCGCCCGGTTGCTGCTGCATAGCGTTGATTTTTATGATATCGAAAAAATGCAGTCTTCCGGCGACTGGGAGGCCGCGGCCGATTACTTGTCACAGGCCGCCATCGGGCTGAAACAGGCTGGCGCAGATGCCATTGTCATCTGTACCAACACCATGCATAAAGTCGCCGACCAGGTCGAACAGCGTTGTCAGTTGCCAATAATCCATATCGCTGACGCCGCCGCGGCCGAAATACAGCGGCAACAACTTGCCACCGTCGCGCTGCTGGGCACCCGCTATACCATGGAGCAGAGCTTCTATCGCGGCCGCCTGACTGAGCGTTTCGGCATCCAGGTGCTGATACCCGACCCGCTACAACGTGATGAAATCAATCGCATCATTTTCGATGAACTCTGCCTTGGGCAGATTCGCGATGAATCTCGTCAGGTTCTCTGCCGCATCATTGCCGATCTGCAGCAAAACGGCGCGCAGGGCGTGATATTAGGGTGTACCGAATTACCGCTATTGATCCGCCCGGATGATGTGATGATTCCGCAGTTGGATACCACGCAACTGCACGCGCTTGCAGCGGCACGCTTTGCTTTGGGTCAATGAGTCACGTTCGCACAGACAGGCAAAGGCAAATAATAGCCTCTTTTATTTACTCAGGCTTCCTCATTTAGCCAGCGTCATCCCCGGCAGCAGATCGAAAAACATGAGCGAAAAATTGAGAGATTCGTCACAAAAATGAGAAGAAAAAAACGGGGTAAAACGCGGGAGTTTATGAATAACACACTCACCTTAAGCGAAAATTAATTTTTAAAAATCAGCCTATTAAAACCAGTTTTTATCACATAAAAAAAGCAGCAACCCGTGGATTGCTGCTTTGGTGATACTCAATTAGGGACCTGGTGACTAATGACAGTAAATGAAATTGTACTAGTCTAAATACATCAGCAATTACTTACGCAGCATTGCGTCGATGAAGCTTTTCCAGTTGTTGAGTTCGACTTCGATCATGATGGTAGCTCCTTAGAGATTTGTTGTCTTACGGGGTTATTATACGCTTCTTTTTTGACCAAGATAAAGACTTTGGGGCGCAAAAATGTGCTCTCTTTCGCATTTCCGCAACATAGCCAACCAACTCAACCCCATGATTTCTTAAGATAATTTTAATACTCTGCCGTATCCGGCGTTTATGTTGTATGCTTTTTTCCCTTATGACATGAAAAATAACGGATTTTAAACATATGGCCATCATCCTGTACGGCATTAAGAATTGCGACACCATAAAAAAGGCCCGTCGCTGGCTGGAAGACCATCAGATTGACTACCGTTTTCATGACTATCGGGTCGACGGGCTGGAAGAGGAACGCCTGCAATCCTTTATCGATCGCACAGGCTGGCAACCGCTGCTGAATACCCGGGGCACCACCTGGCGTAAACTGGAAGAAGCGTACCGTAACACCATCGACAATGAAGCGGCGGCAAAAGCT
Source organism: Dickeya sp. Secpp 1600 (assembly GCF_003049805.1). Taxonomy (NCBI): domain Bacteria; kingdom Pseudomonadati; phylum Pseudomonadota; class Gammaproteobacteria; order Enterobacterales; family Pectobacteriaceae; genus Dickeya; species Dickeya sp. Secpp 1600. Next base: position 1,325,567 of record NZ_CP023484.1, on the reverse strand, counting down.
GTTATGCTGGAGCAACCCGCGTTGATCAAACGCCCGCTGCTGGAGACTGATGACGGAAAAACTCTGCTCGGTTTCAGCGACGACAGCTATCAGCACTTTTTTACGGAGAACACCTCACATGTCTTGCCCGGTAATTGAACTGGCCCAGCAGCTCATCAAACGCCCGTCTCTCAGTCCGGATGACGCCGGCTGCCAGGCGCTCATGATTGAACGCCTGCAGGCCATCGGCTTCATCGTCGAAAAGCTGGATTTCGGCGATACCCAAAATTTCTGGGCCTGGCGCGGTCAGGGAAAAACGCTGGCGTTCGCCGGTCATACCGACGTAGTGCCTGTCGGTGATAACAACCAGTGGCAGACGCCGCCGTTTGAACCCGCTATTCGTGACGGCATGTTGTACGGTCGCGGCGCGGCGGACATGAAAGGCTCGCTGGCGGCAATGGTAGTGGCGGCGGAGCGTTTTGTCGCTGCGCACCCCAATCATCAGGGTCGACTGGCGTTTCTTATTACTTCCGACGAGGAAGCCAGCGCCGTCAACGGCACCGTCAAGGTCGTGGAAACGCTGATGGCGCGTCAGGAGCGGCTGGACTACTGCCTGGTCGGCGAACCGTCCAGTACCGATCGGGTCGGCGATGTGGTGAAAAACGGCCGGCGCGGCTCTATCACCGCCAATCTGCGGATTCACGGCGTTCAGGGTCATGTCGCTTATCCGCATCTGGCGGACAACCCGGTGCATCGGGCCATGCCGGCGCTGAATGAACTGGTGGCGACCGTCTGGGACCAGGGCAACGAATTCTTCCCGCCTACCAGCATGCAGATAGCCAACATTAACGCCGGCACCGGCAGCAATAACGTCATTCCCGGCGAGCTATACGTGCAATTCAATTTCCGCTTTAGCACTGAGCTGACCGATGAGCTAATTAAACAGCAGGTCAAAGCTCTGCTTGATCGTCACCAGCTTAACTACACGCTGGAATGGCAACTGTCAGGTCATCCGTTCCTGACCGGCCGCGGCGAACTGGTGGATGCAGTGGTCAACGCCGTTGAACACTACAGTGAAATCACCCCACAGCTCCTGACTACCGGCGGCACCTCGGATGGTCGCTTTATTGCCCGCATGGGCGCACAGGTGGTGGAGCTGGGGCCGGTCAACGCCACGATTCATAAAGTGAACGAGTGCGTCAGCGCCGCCGACCTGCAACTGCTGAGCCGCATGTATCAACGCGTTATGGAGCAATTGATCGCATGATGTCTTCCGCCTGTCTGACCGGCAAAAGCGCCCATCATCTGGTGACGTTAAGCGGGTCGCATCGCCTGCAACCTGAAGCGGTCGCGGCGTTTACGGCCATGCAGCAGGCGGCGCGGCAAGATGGATTCAACCTGCAACCCGCCAGTACGTTTCGGGATTTCGAGCGTCAGCGGCAAATCTGGAACGGCAAGTTTACCGGTCAGCGCCCGTTGCTGGATCAACACAGCCAGCCGCTAGACGCCCTCGCGCTGGACGAAGGCGCGCGTTGCGAGGCGATCCTGCGCTGGTCGGCGCTGCCGGGCGGCAGCCGTCACCACTGGGGCAGCGACCTGGATATTTATGACCCCGACCGCTTGCCCGCCGGCCAAAAACTGCAGCTGGAACCATGGGAATATCAGCCGGGCGGTTATTTTGCCGAACTCAGCGACTGGCTGACGCAACACATGGCCGCATTCGGCTTTTACCGGCCGTTCGCGCAGGACAGCGGCGGCATCGCCATTGAGCCCTGGCATCTCAGCTATGCGCCGCTGGCCCGCCTCGCCATGGCTCAGTTAACGCCGGAACACATTCTGCAAGCCTGGCAAGGCGAAGACATTGCCGGCCGGAGCTGGCTGGAGCCGAATCTGCCGATGTTGTTCCAGCGCTTTATACTGTCTGTTGAGGCACAATAACCCCGTTAACACGGGATATCTGTATATGAGGAACAACCATGGGATGGCTGGCTGATTACTGGTGGGTAATACTGCTGGTGTTACTGGGAATGCTGGTCAACGGCATCAAGGAGCTGAGCCGCCTTGATCATAAACGTTTTCTGCATGATAAACCGCCGTTGCCGCCGCACCGCGACAATAATGCGCAGTGGGACGACGAAGACGACTGGCCGCAGAAAAAGCCCTGACCCTGCACGCTGAAAACCACAAGGCCGGGCCACCCGATGGCGACCCGGCCTTCTTATTTTATAGCGACCTTCTGACTTATTACGATAAGCGCACTGTCAGTTGGTTAACAAAGTATCCGTCGGTTAACAAAATGTCCATCGGTTAACGACATGCCCGCCGGTTAGCGAAATGCCACCAGTTCGCCGCGCGCGCCCATCACCGCCTCATCCCAGAAGCGTTTCGGGATGTAATGATGCAGCCGGTCCAGCGCGTTATCCATCATGCGGCCGTCAATGGCATGCCCCAGTTGCGGCACCAGATCCAACGTGAAATCCGACCCCTGGGCACGCAGACTCTGTGCGGCCTGGCGAGCGTGATCCGCCGTAATCACCGGGTCCTCCTCGCCATGAATCAGGTGAACCACGACATCATACAACGGCTGCTCCGGCAACGCGGCAAAGCGGCCGCTAAACGCCACGGCCCGCCCGGCCAGATTTTTCTCCGCTTTCAATGCCTCAAGGATCATGATTGACCCTTGAGAAAAACCGATCAACGCAGTGTGGGAATAATCGATTCCCGTAGTTTCCTGCCAGTAGCGAACGGTTTCGATAAACCGCGGCATAATGGCGTTGACGCGACGAGCGCGATTATCCTCGGTGACGCCCTGTACCGAAAACCACTGGCGCCCTTCGCCCAGACCAATCGCTTCCGGACCGCCAACGCTGATAACCTGCGCCATAGGGAACGCCTCGGCAAAATAACGGCCGATCTGACCCATGGAAACCGGATTGTCGCCCACGCCATGAAATAGCAAAAACAACTGCTTAGGTGAAGGTGGATTTTGCACCACAAAATAGTCATGCTTCATATCGCCTCTCCTGCGGTTACCTTCAGGGGAAACCGTCTGTTCAAAAAATTTCAGTTGTCACTATACGCCCCTCGATAGCGGGTCAATATTGAGGTTTATTGAACAAGTCATTCCATTATCCTGTATCAGGATCAGTGTATATGAACGCAGGAAACCGGCAGGCCGAATCACAGTTCAAGTTACAAAATTGTGATCGCTACCACTTGAAATGAATTTGGAAAAGGAAACCACTTCTTTCGCTATGACACCATTCTCGTTATAAAGCTATTCTCTCTATAAAACCATTCTCGCCACAAAACAGTTGTCGCGATAAAACAGTTTTATTTATAAAACAATATCATGCCAACGTTGCCACTCAGCTTCGTCCAGTTGGCGCAGCGCCTGAGTCGCCTCCGCCCGCCAGCGCTGAACCAGCGCCTTTCTCCCCGCCAGTTGAAGCTGATGAACGCACTCCGCCGCGCTTCGCCCTTGCTCAAGCCATAGCCTCAAGGCGATTAATGCCATCGGCGATCGCATCATCAGGCGTGACAGCGCCCCCTGACAGGCCTCTGGCGGACGGTGGGCCATAGCAAATCCCACCAGATTGCGCCAATCATCCGCCGTGATCGTCTGATCCTCCACCAGCGGCAAATTCAGCGCCAATGGGATATCACGCCGCAGCCAGAACCAGTCCCGGATCAGTTCACGGTATGCTGACGCTGCCAACGCGCTGCCCGCTTCGCTGAGCGGAAACAACGCCATTGCGCTGTAACACCCGCTGCTGGCGTCAATATGGCTGCCGATACGCGCCAGTTGAAACCCGCAACGCTGCCAGAACCGCCACAATGCCGGCTGAAAACCGAAGCTGACCGACAGAAAATCCAGCTGTTCCTGCTGCGCCCGTTGCTGCTGCTCCCGGACCAGCGCCTGCCCGATCCCTTGACCACGCTGCGCCGCCAGCACCGCAATCCGGCTGATGCGGCGCGACCGTAATACCGGCGCCCACCACTGATTGCCGTGCGCCGCCAGCGACTGCGCCACCAGATTTCCTCTCGGCCGACGTCGCCCGGCCCAGACGTCCTGCGCCAGCGCCTCCGGCAACCCGCCCTCATCCACCAGCCAGATAACGCCGCCAACCTGCTCGTCGACACAGGCGCTGGCGATATGCATGCCGGGTGCATCCAGCAGGCGGCGTAAATCCAGCGGCGAAGTACGGTAGTGGGCGCTGCAGAGCAATCCATAGCACCCGGCAAGGCGTTCAGGTCGACTCAGCCAGTCGTCGCGCCGCTCCAGCCGAATCGCCGGTGACCCCGGCAACCGTTCCGGCACCTGTTTTTCGGCGTCAAACAGCATCACCCGATCGACGATATTCTCCAGCGGATCCTGCTCTGCCCAGCGTAGCGGCGCCGTCAGTTCAATCGCCTGCCAGTCCGGCAGTGACGCGCAGAATTTCAGCAGAAAACCGCGCCCCGTCCCTTCATACCCTTGTACCGTGGTCGTCATCACCACCCGACGGAAAAACGGCAACAACGCCTGCAATAACGGGGCAGGAATCGCCGCCGCCTCATCGATCAACAACCACTCCACCGGCGGTGCGCCATGTTGCTGACAGAACGCCAATAGCGCATCCGGCGCCCAGAACGTTGCCGCATCGCCAGCCTGACGCAGCAGGATTTCGCCGGCGGCGCGCGACGGCGCGCTCACCCAGCAGGCCCCCTGACACTGACGCGCCAGCATGCCGGCCAGCGTCGACTTGCCGCGTCCGCGCGGCGCGGTGATCACGGACACCGAGCAAGAGGTGCGCAGCAATTGCTGCAATACAGCCTGCTGACAGGAGGTCGCTTCGCCAGTGGCCGGCTGCCAGTCTGAACGGCGATGGGGAAGCGCTATCACCGGCTCGGCGTCCTGCTGGCGCCACAGCACAACCTCGTCATCGCGCAACAGCTGGTGCTGCGCATGTCGGATAAATCGGGGGGTGGCTATCGGCTCCGGTTGCTCGCTCCAGCGCAGGCTGTCCGTATCCGGACAATCGGGCCAGCGCTCCCACTCCGGAACCAGCAGGAGCAGCCAACTGCCGGCCCGGAGCGCGCCGGCCAGCATCGCCAGCGCCTCCGCATCCAGCCCGTCGCGGGCATCGAACACCGCATGCAGAAACTCCCGGCCCAGCACGCCACGCACGTTCCGCGGCGCTATCGCCGTCGTCCCCTCCGGCGCCGACGCGCTGACCCACAGCCAGTCGCCGGGCAACAAGGCGCTCAGGCGCTGTGCCTGAGCGCAGCACCAGTCGGACTGGCCGCTCAGTACCAACAGACGGCGAATGCCGTAACGCTGCTGATATTGCTGGCTGACAACAAAAGACTCCACGACACGCCCCGAAGAAAACTTAGCCTTTGCCGATCAGCAACGACAGCAACCCTGCCGCAATCAGCGGCCCCACCGGCACGCCGCGGAACAACGCCACACCCATCACGGTACCGACCAGCAGGCCGGCCACCACCGACGGCTGATTGCTCATCAGCGTCACCCCGCGCCCGCCCAGCCAGGATACGGCTACGCCGATCGCCACGGCCAGCAGCGATTTCCAGTGCAAAAAAGAGTAGAACACGTCGCCGGCGGAAATCTTGCCGCTGGCAATCGGCGCCATCACCCCGATGGTCAGCACCAGCACCCCAAACGACAGACCATATTTTTCCACCCACGGAAAATAGTGATTCAGCGGCGTAATACGCACCACTACCAGAAACAGAATAGCCAGCGTAACGGTCATGTTCTGGCTGATAATGCCGAGAGCGGCCAGCGCCAGTAAAATAAGCAGAGTCGGGTCAAAAAAGGCCATGAAACATCCTTGCCGGAATCAGTCAATGCGTAGGCGGGAGATAATAACACTCATTGGACAGGGACAGCATAGCGACTGCAACGCTGCCAGGGATAAACCGGCGGCGGATTCGGGGGAAATGTATAGTCTGCCATCATCAGGCAACAGACTCATTCTGGCAGCCGGAAACGAAGGCCGCCTGCCAGAACGTAAACGATTGCGCTGTTAGTCTAATTTAACACCCAGACGGTGTGCGACTTCCTCGTAGGCTTCAATCAGGCCGCCCAGGCTCTGACGGAAACGGTCTTTATCCATCTTGTTCAGGGTTTCTTTGTCCCACAGACGGCTGCCATCCGGCGAGAACTCATCACCCAGCACAACTTCGCCCTTGAACAGACCGAACTCCAGCTTGAAGTCCACCAGAATCAGACCAGCGTCGCCAAACAGCTTGCTCAGTACCTCGTTGGCTTTGTAGCTGAGTTCTTTCATCCGCGCCAGATTCTCTTCGCTTACCCAGCCGAAGGTCTTGCAGTAGGACTCATTCACCATCGGGTCGTGCATGGCGTCGTTTTTCAGGAACAAATCGAACAACGGCGGATTGAGGATTTCACCTTCCGTGATGCCCAGACGTTTAACCAGCGAACCTGCCGCACGGTTACGCACCACGCACTCGACCGGCACCATCTCCAGCTTCTTCACCAGCACTTCGGTGTCAGACAGCAGGCTCACCATCTGGGTCGGGATCCCGGCCTCTTCCAGCTTGGTCATGATGAAGTGGTTGAACTTGTTGTTCACCATCCCTTTACGATCAAACTGCTCAATGCGAGCGCCATCCCCTGCTGACGTATCATTGCGGAACTCCAGCACCAGCAGATCCGGATCTTCCGTGGTGTAGACCGTTTTCGCTTTTCCGCGATACAACTCAGCTAGCTTTTGCATCTTTCATTACTCCACACAAGTAAGGGCCACCCGCACCGGGCCCGTTAATTGAACGTGTTGATAAATCCATCACGTTGATGACAAATGAAGAAGGGCCGGAGAACCCGACCCTTATACGTTATTGCGTTTTACGACTTGCTGAACGCGGCCTGGAACACGGCGACCAGCGCATCATTTTGCGACTGGCTTAGCGTATGCCCTTTCGAATCGATGAATTGCAGCGTGCTGCGGTTACCCAAATCGCCGACCTGCAGTTTGTAATCTCCGTTCGGCAATTCCGGGTCGTGCACGCCCAGTTCATTCCAGGTGCCGCTGCCCGGCGCCTTATAGCTGACAGACACCGAACCTTGCGGACGGCTGCGATCGTTGACGGTCATACCGACCTTCTCCAGCGCCTTCGGCAGACGGTCCCATACCTGATTGTAGGAACCGCGCACCACCAGCAACGGCAGGCCGGAATCATCGGCGCCGCTCTGGACATTCAACTGCTGGCTGTTACGACTGGCCTGCGCGCTGTCGTTATCGTTCAGACGTTTGTCCAGTTCGTCGGACAGCGTATTGAGCATCAGCGCGGTATAACGCTGAATTTCGCTGCGATCCGTCACCGGGCTGGTATTCTGCTGCAGATCCAGCAGTTTCACGGTCAGCGCCAGCTGATACCCCTGCGTCTGCAGGCTTATCTGATAACGCGCCTGATGCGCTACATCCTCGTCTTCACGCTTCCAGTTGACCCAATCGGTCGTCAGCGTCCGGCTGGCGTCCTGACGGCTGGCGATCGTATAGCCTTTTGACTGGAGAACCTGCGTCAGCACCGTCCACAGGCTGCTGTTGCGCGCATTGTTTTCCAGCAATAACGTGGCGCTATTGCCGGAAACCTGACCGCGGGAACCATTCAACAAAGCCAATGGCTGCATCGGCGGACGAATATCCAGCGCCTTGCCTACCAGCCCATTCTGGTTGACCGGAGGAACCTCGTAATCCCCATTCTGCACCGGCAGAATCAGACCGGACGGCACATTCAGCGCCCGGTGCTCGGGGGTTTTCAGATAGGATTCATCGCCGTTGACCTGACGCTTGTAGCGTTGATCGCTGGTACAGGCGGCCAGCAACATGATCAGCGAAACACCGACAACTTTTGCCACCATCGACTTTTGCAATGAAGAACTCATCAAATCTCCCTAACGGTTACAGCAGACCCGCCTGCTTCATGGCCTGCTCCATCACGTCGCGACCGGCATCGGTCAGCGGCGTCATCGGCAGACGAAGCGTGTCGGTCGCCATCAATCCCAATGCCTTACAGGCCCATTTCACCGGAATCGGATTGGGTTCAACAAACAGTTTCTGATGCAGCGGCATCAGACGCTGATTCAGACGGCGGGCTTCAACGAAATTCCCTTGCGCCGCCAGCTCGCACAACGCCGCCATTTCGCGGGCTGCGATGTTGGCTGTCACGGAAATCACGCCGTCGCCACCCAGTTGCATGAAGTCCAGCGAGCTGGCGTCATCGCCGCTCAGCAGAATGAAATCTTCATGAACCAGCTCTTGGATCTGACTGACCCGGCTTAAGTTCCCGGTCGCTTCCTTGATCGCGACAATATTTTTGACTTCCGACAGACGGGCGACGGTTTCCGGCAACATGTCACAACCGGTACGGGACGGCACGTTGTAGAGGATCTGCGGCAGGTCGGTGTGCTCGGCAATCGCCTTAAAGTGCAGGAACAAGCCGTTCTGAGTCGGCTTGTTGTAATACGGCGTCACGGTCAGGCACCCGGCCACGCCCGTGTCGTTGAAACGCTGGGTGAGGGAAATCGCCTCAGCGGTCGAATTGGCGCCGGTGCCGGCAATAACCGGGATACGGCCATCGCTCAGTTCCAGCGTCAGCATCACCACGTCGCCATGCTCATCGTGACTCAAGGTGGCGGACTCGCCGGTGGTTCCCACCGACACAATCGCGGAAGTTCCGCTAGCGACATGATAATCAATCAGTTTTTTCAGGCTTGCACGATCAACGGCACCTTTGTCGTCCATCGGCGTAACCAGAGCAACAATACTACCCGTAAACATTGGCCATCCCCTCCACAAACAAGTGCTTCATGGTACTTTTGACTTCTATGCAAAAGCAAGCTTGCAACCGCGGTTGTCAGCGCTTGGCAGGTGGTTTTTTTTATGTTTACCATGTTACTCCCAACATTTTGTACAGGAAGCACTATTTTGCCGCGCCCACAAGAACACTATCTGGTCATTACCGCGTTGGGGACCGACCGTCCCGGTATCGTCAATACGATTACCCGCCACGTCAGCAGTTGTGGCTGCAACATCGAAGATAGCCGACTTGCGATGCTGGGCACGGAGTTCACCTTTATCATGCTGCTGTCCGGCAGTTGGAACGCGATTACGCTTATCGAATCCACCCTGCCGCTCAAGGGCGCCGAGCTGGATTTGCTGATCGTGATGAAACGCACCGAATCGCAGTCCCGCCCGCCGATGCCGGCCACCGTGTGGGTCAAGGTGGATGTCGCTGACTCACCACACATCATTGAACGCTTTACCGATCTGTTCGATTCCCATCAAATGAACATTGCCGAGCTGGTGTCCAAAACCCGCCCCGCCGATGGCGATACGCCGCCGCAACTGTACATCCAGATTACGGCGCACAGCCCGGCCATGCAGGCAGGTTCAATTATTGAGCCGGCCTTTCATCAGCTATGTACAGAACTGCACGCGCAAGGCAGTATTAGCGTTGTGAACTATCCACAGCACGAAGAGAAAGATGGAGAGTAGTGATGACCACACTGAAAGCCGGTGATATCGCACCGAAATTTAGCTTGCCCGACCAGGATGGCGAACAAGTTAATTTGGCCGACTTCCAGGGACAGCGGGTGTTGGTGTATTTCTATCCCAAGGCCATGACACCAGGTTGCACCGTGCAAGCCTGTGGGCTTCGCGATAACATGGACGAACTGAAAACGCTCGGCGTTGAGGTTCTTGGCATCAGCACCGATAAACCGGAAAAATTGTCCCGCTTTACTGAAAAAGAGCTGCTGAATTTTACCCTGCTGGCCGATGAGGATCACCAGGTGGCGGCACAGTTCGGCGTCTGGGGTGAAAAAACCTTCATGGGGAAAACCTACGACGGTATTCACCGGGTCAGTTTCCTGATCAACGCCGAAGGCAACATCGAAAAAGTGTTCGATGATTTCAAAACCAGTAACCACCACGACATCGTGCTGAATTACCTGAAAGGCGCCTGAGTCCTTTCCTTCCCGATTATTGCCGGCGCAGCGTCTGATGCGCCGGCAAACTGGTTTTCGCGCCGCATTTTCCGTTTTTTACGTCGTCTTTTTCCCCCACCCGTGTTTCATTGTGTGCCGCCGCTGGCTAAGATGATGGCAATTCTTTCAGGCTGTTCAGAAGGTTGTATCCGTTATGTCCTATCGGCTCAAACAGACGGTCATCGCCATGCTGGCAGGTGTGTTGCTGAGCGCAAGCCCGCAGGGTTTCCCGGCCGGCACACAGGAAAATCTGCCGGATATCGGCACCACCGCCGGCGGAACGCTCAGCATCAATCAGGAACTGGTGATGGGGGATTTCTATCTGCGCCAGTTGCGTGCCGGCGCGCCGCTGATTAACGACCCGCTGCTGCTGCAGTACATCAACCAACTGGGCGGGCGACTGGTCAAGTCGGCCGATTCCGTGCGTACTCCGTTCCATTTCTTTTTGGTCAATAACGACGAAATCAACGCCTTTGCCTTTTTTGGCGGCAATGTGGTGCTGCACTCCGGGCTGTTCCGCTACGTAGAGAATGAAAGCGAGTTGGCCTCGGTGCTGGCGCACGAAATCTCCCACGTGACCCAGCGCCATCTGGCACGCGCTATGGAAGCCCAGAAAGCCAACGCGCCGCTGGCCTGGGCCGGCGCTTTCGGCTCGCTGTTGCTGGCGATGGCGAATCCGCAGGCCGGATTCGCCGCGCTGAGCGGCACGCTGGCCGGCGCGCAGCAAAGCGTCATCAGCTTTACCCAGTCCAACGAACAGGAAGCGGACCGCATCGGGATTCAGGTGCTGCAACGCGCCGGATTCGACCCGCAGGCGATGCCCAATTTCCTGCAACGGCTGGCGGAGAGCTCCCGCTACGCCACCAAACCGCCGGAAATGCTGCTGACGCACCCGCTGCCGGAAAGCCGGCTGTCGGACGCCCGTAACCGCGCCAACCAGATGAAATCAATCCCGGTGCATTCCTCGCAGGATTTTCTGTTCGCCAAGGCTCGCGTGCTGGGCATGTACGGCTCGCAGGACAACCCGTATGGCGCCGCGTTGCTGGACAACTGGGCCAAAGGCAACGCGCGCGAGCAACAGGCCGCCCAATATGGCCGCGCGATCCGCGCCTATCAGGCCAAGAAATACGATGACGCGCGCGCCACGCTGCAACCGCTACTGGACAAGTCGCCGTCAAACCCCTGGTTTCTTGATCTGATGACCGATATTGATATCGGCCAACAGCACGCCGATCAGGCGGTCGCCCGCCTGCAGAAAGTGCCGGACGCGCAAGACAACCCGGTGCTGCAGCTCAACCTGGCCAACGCGATGGTGGAAAGCCGCAAATCTGCCGACGCCATCCGCATTCTGCGCAAATACACATACGCCCATCCGGACGATCCGAACGGCTGGGACTTACTGGCGCAGGCTTCCGCCGCGCAAAACATGCGCAGCGAAGAACTGGCGTCCCGGGCAGAGAGTCTGTCGCTAAACGGCAAGCTGGATCAGGCTATCCGCCTGTTAAGCAACGCCAGCTCACAAAGCAAACTCGGCAGCATGGATCAGGCGCGTTACGACGCCCGCATCGATCAACTGCGGGCGTTGCAGCAACGTTTCCGCCCTTATGAGAAATCCTGAAAAAGGTGAGTTGAATGACTAAACCGGTGACCATTTATCATAATCCTCGCTGCTCCAAGAGCCGCGAAACCCTGGCGTTGCTGCAGCAACAAGGCATCGAACCGGAAGTGGTGCTGTATCTGGACACGCCGCCGGATGCCGCCGCACTCGGTAAGCTGCTCAAACAACTGGGATTCGCCAGCGCACGCGAACTGATGCGCCGTAAAGAAGATCTGTACCGTGAGTTAAATCTGGCCGACGACAGCCTGACGGAAGCGCAACTGATTCAGGCGCTGGCGGACCACCCCAAACTGATTGAACGTCCGATCGTGGTCGCCAACGGCAAGGCTAAGCTCGGCCGACCGCCGGAGCAGGTGCTGGATATTCTGTGACGGAAAGCGTCACAGTCCGAGAATCTCTTTGACGAAAGGAATCGTCAGCTTACGCTGGGCGGTAATGGAAGCATGATCCAGCTGATCCAGCGTCATGAACAGCGTGCGCATCTCCCGATCCAGTCGTTTAAGCAGAAAACGGCTGACGTCTTCCGGCAGTTCAAAACCGCGCAGCCGGGCGCGCAACTGCAGTGCCTCGCCTTTCTCTTCATCCGACAGCGGCTGCAAGCGGTAGATCTGCCCCCAGTCGAGACGGGACGCCAGATCCGCCAGTTGCAGATTGATCTGGCGCGGCGGACGATCGCCGGTAATCAACAGCCGGGTGCGCCCGCCTTCCTGAATGCGGTTATACAGATTGAACATCGCCATTTCCCACGCCTCGTCGCCGGCAATCGACTCGATATTGTCGATGCAGACCAGCGCCAGTTGCTCCATTCCTTCCAGCACGTCCGGAACAAAATAGGCGCGTTTATCCAGCGGCACATAGCCGACCGCACGACCGAGGCGGGATAATTCCGCGCAAGCGGCATGCAACAGGTGGCTACGCCCGCCGCCTTCGCGCGACCAGAAATAGATATAGCTGCCATGTTCCTGATCCAGCGTCGTGTGGATAGCGGCCAGCAGAGACGTGTTTTCTCCCGGATAGAAACTGGCAAAAGTTTCGTCATCGGGTAAATAGAGTGGCAATGATAACTGTGCCGGAGTGTTCAGAAGCACCTCAAACCAAACAGGCAGGAAAACGGATCAAGTTTAGCATAGAAACCTTTTGCGATTGAACCGTCAACCGGCCGCTTCGCCGCATAGCCCGCCAGCGCACCGGCGGGCCGCGAGATTACTGTGCGGAAGCCTTGTCGTCCGTCTCGTCAATCACCTCTTCTTCCTTACGGAACACGCTGATGACGCGGAACAACAGGCTCAGGAACACGCCCACCACGGTTGCCAGCGCCATGCCTTTCAGCTCTACGGCGCCCAGATGGATTTTCGCGCCGCTGACGCCGATGATCAGGATCACCGAGGTCAGAATCAGATTCTGCGCCTTGTTGTAATCCACCTTGGATTCGATCAGCACCCGGATACCGGACGCGCCGATAACGCCGTACAGCAGCAGCGACACACCGCCCATCACCGGCACCGGCACCGCCTGAATCGCGGCGGCCAGTTTACCCACGCAGGAAAGCAGAATCGCGAGCACCGCCGCACCGCCAATGACCCAGGTGCTGTAAACCTTGGTGATCGCCAGCACGCCGATGTTCTCGCCATAGGTGGTATTCGGTGTGGAGCCAAAGAAACCGGACAGTATGGTGGACACGCCGTTGGCAAACAGAGAGCGGTGCAGACCCGGGTCGCGCACCAGATCTTTTTTCACGATATTGGCGGTCACCACCAGATGACCAATGTGCTCGGCAATCACCACCAGCGCAGCAGGCAGCACCGTCAGCATCGCCACCCACTCAAAACGCGGCGTGTAGAACGTCGGCAGCGCGAACCAGTGAGCCTGGGCGATCGGCGTCAGATCCACCACCCCCATAACGAAGGAGAGCGCATACCCCACCAATACGCCGATCAGGATCGGGATGATGGCCAGAAAACCGCGAAACAGCACGGATCCCAGTATGGTTACTCCCAGCGTCACCAGCGAAATGGTGACGGTTTTACTGTCCACGTCCGTGCCGGCGGCGGGCGACAACCCAGCCATGTTCGCCGCCACGCCCGCCAGCTCCAGACCGATCACCGCGACAATCGCGCCCATCGCCGCCGGCGGGAAAATCACATTCAGCCAGCCGGTCCCGGCTTTTTTCACCAGCAACGCCACCAGACAAAACAGCACGCCGCACAGAATAAAGCCGCCCAGCGCCACTTCATAGCCCAGCGGCAACAGCAGCAATACCGGAGAAATAAAGGCAAAGCTGGAACCGAGATAGGCCGGAATCTTGCCTCTACAGATAAACAGATAAAGCAGCGTGCCGATGCCGTTGAACAGCAACACGGTCGCCGGGTTGACCTTGAACAGAATCGGCACCAGCACGGTGGCGCCAAACATGGCGAACAGATGCTGGAAACTCAGCGGTATGGTTTGCAACAGCGGGGGGCGTTCACTGACGCCGATGGCGCGACGAGTCATCTTGTTTTCCTCTGTGTCTCAGACTGAAAAATACCGGGGGACCCGGCAGAAAGTTCAGCGCCGGCACACACCGGCGCAGAAAAAATGTCGCCATCCGTGGTATGCGCAAGAACACCCCGTCACGTCAGGAGCGGGCCGTAGCGTACGCAAAAAAAAGCCGACTCTGCAGTCGGCTGAATATCATTTGGTACCAAACAGTTTGTCGCCCGCATCGCCCAGGCCCGGCATGATGTAGCCGTGTTCGTTGAGGCCCTTGTCAATCGAGGCGGTGTACAGCTCCACATCCGGGTGCGCTTTCTCCAGCGCGGCGATCCCTTCCGGCGCCGCTACCAGCACCAGCACCTTGATGCTGCGGCAGCCGGCTTTTTTCAGCAGATCGATAGTGGCGATCATCGAGCCGCCGGTCGCCAGCATCGGGTCCACTACCAGCGCCATGCGCTCATCGATATTGGAAGCCAGTTTCTGAAAATAAGGCACCGGTTCCAGCGTCTGTTCGTCGCGGTACATCCCCACCACGCTGATGCGCGCGCTGGGCACGTTTTCCAGCACCCCTTCCATCATGCCGAGACCGGCGCGCAGAATGGGCACTACGGTAATTTTCTTACCTTTAATTTGGTCGACTTCGACCGGGCCGCACCAGCCTTCGATGGTCACCTTTTCCGTCGCCAGATCGGCGGTGGCTTCGTAGGTCAGCAAACTGCCGACTTCAGACGCCAGTTCACGGAAACGCTTGGTACTGACATCGTGCTCGCGCATCAGACCCAGTTTATGTTTGACGAGCGGGTGTTTCACCTCGACGATTTTCATTACTCTTTCTCCCCATCGGCAGTGGACGGCCAAAAAAATCGCGGGATTATACCGCTTTTTCGAATGTACGCCATAGATTCAAGTCTGATCCAAATCAAGCCGAAACGGAAATTACCGCCAGCCGATCCGCACACCCGCCGACGGTAGTCTTCATACCGGCCTGCCGAAACCGTCACGCCGCAAAGACACTACTCGCAAACGTTTGCTTACGCTGTTAGAATTAGCGCGCTCCATTTTTTAAACCAATCGTAACCTCCGTGGGGACTTCCGCAGTGACCGATAAAACCTCTCTCAGCTATAAAGACGCAGGCGTGGATATTGATGCTGGCAATGCATTGGTAGACCGTATCAAAGGTGTAGTGAAACAGACCCGTCGCCCGGAAGTCATGGGTGGATTGGGCGGTTTCGGTGCCCTGTGCGCCTTACCGCAAAAATACCGCGAACCGGTGCTGGTTTCCGGTACGGACGGTGTCGGCACCAAGCTGCGTCTGGCGATGGACCTGCAGCGTCACGATACGATTGGTATCGACCTGGTGGCGATGTGCGTCAACGATCTGGTGGTACAGGGCGCCGAGCCGCTGTTCTTCCTGGACTATTACGCCACCGGCAAGCTGGACGTGGACACCGCGGCCCGTGTTATCACCGGTATCGCCGAAGGCTGCAAACAGTCTGGTTGCGCGCTGGTTGGCGGTGAAACCGCCGAAATGCCCGGCATGTACCACGGCGACGACTATGATGTGGCCGGCTTCTGCGTCGGCGTAGTAGAAAAAGCCGATATCATCGACGGCAGCAAAGTACGTGAAGGCGACGCGCTGATCGCACTGGCGTCCAGCGGCCCGCACTCCAACGGCTACTCGCTGATCCGCAAGATCCTCGAAGTGAGCGGCGCCAACCCGGAACAGGTTCAGCTGGACGGCAAACCGCTGGCCGACCATCTGCTGGCCCCGACCAAAATCTACGTCAAATCGGTGCTGTCGTTGATCGAAAACGTAGACGTACACGCCATCTCCCACCTGACCGGCGGCGGCTTCTGGGAAAACATCCCGCGCGTGCTGCCGGAAGGCATGCAGGCGACCATCGACGAATCCAGCTGGCAGTGGCCGGCAGTATTCGAATGGCTGCAGCAGAGCGGCAACGTCAGCCGTCATGAAATGTACCGCACCTTTAACTGCGGCGTCGGCATGATTATCGCCCTGCCGGCGGATCAGGCGGAGCAGGCCATCGCCCACCTCAACGCCAACGGCGAAACCGCCTGGAACATCGGCGTGATTACCCGTACCAATGGCGGAGAGACAGTGGTTATTCAGTGATGAAAAACATCGTTGTCCTGATTTCAGGTCAGGGAAGCAATCTGCAGGCGTTGATCGACGCCTGTCAGAGCGGCCGCATCACAGGGCGAATCACCGCAGTATTCAGTAACAATCCAGAGGCTTTCGGTCTGGAACGAGCGCGTGACGCCGGCATCGCCGCCCACGCGCTGTTGCCGGGCGATTACGCCAGCCGCGCCGATTTCGATGACGCGCTGGCAGCCGAAATCGAGAAATATCAGCCGGACGTAGTGGTGCTGGCCGGATACATGCGTATCCTCAGCGCCGGATTCGTGGCGCGTTTCCTCGGCAAAATGCTGAATATCCATCCGTCGCTGCTGCCGAAATACCCCGGTCTGCACACCCATCGTAAAGCGCTGGAAAACGGCGACGGCGAGCACGGCACCTCGGTGCATTTCGTGACCGAAGAGCTGGACGGCGGCCCGGTGATCCTGCAGGCCAGAGTACCGGTTTTCCCGGGCGATACCGAGCAGGACGTGCAGGAACGGGTACAAACGCAGGAACACAGCATCTACCCGTTGGTGGTGGGCTGGTTTCTGGCCGGACGGCTGGCGTTGCGCGACAATCAGGCCTGGCTGGACGGCGACGTGATTCCGGCCAGCGGTTACGCCGCCGAGTAAGCCGACGCCTTCCTTACTCGCCCTGGCGCTTTGCCGGGGCGTTTTTCTAAGTGATACTCTCCGGCGAGCGTCGCCACGCCCGGCCGCCGTCTTTCCTCCCGGATAATGACCTTCGTCACAAAGGTTACAGAATTGTATGTAACCGCTTTCATCACTGTGACCTGACTCACGCAGTCTCTCCATAACGCCTGACAGAATATGCCCGGACAGCTTGAGTGTCGGGGTCGCCCTCATGAACTTTTTCCTCTGTGGTGAGTATTGATGATTACCATCCGTGATGTCGCGCGCCAGGCGGGCGTTTCCATCGCCACCGTTTCCCGCGTGCTCAATAACAGCAGCGCGGTCACCCAACAGACGCGCGATCTGGTCCTGCAGACGGTCGAGCAGTTGGGCTACCGCCCCAACGCCAATGCGCAGGCGTTGGCTTCACAGGTCAGCGACACCATCGGCGTAGTGGTGATGGACGTGTCGGACCCGTTCTTCGGCGCTATGGTCAAGGCGGTGGACACCGTGGCGCAGCGCCTGCAAAAACATGTACTGATTAACAACTCCTATCATCAGGAAGAAAAGGAACGGCACGCCATCGAAGTGCTAATCCGTCAGCGCTGCAACGCGCTGATCGTGCATGCCAAAGCTTTATCCGACGAGGAACTGGCGGAATTCATGGAGCAGGTGCCCGGTATGGTGCTGATCAACCGGCTGCTGCCGGACTACCCGCACCGCTGCGTCTGTCTCGACAACGTCAGCGGCGCGATGATGGCGACCCGCATGTTGTTGCAGCAGGGGCATCAGCGCATCGGTTATCTTCGCTCCAGCCACCCGATAGAGGACGTGACGGAACGCCTTACCGGCTGGCGACAGGCGCTGCAGGAACAGGGCATCAAGCCGCCCGATGAGTGGATCGCCAGCGGCGAGCCGGACCTGCAGGGCGGCGAAGCGGCCATGGTGGAACTGCTGGGACGCAACCAGCAACTGACGGCGGTGTTCGCCTACAATGACGGCATGGCGGCCGGCGCGCTGATGGCGCTGAAAGATAACGGCATCCCGGTGCCGGAGCGGTTTTCGGTGGTCGGTTTCGATGATATCCCGATTTCCCGCTACACCGACCCGCGCCTGACGACCATCCGATACCCTATTGTTTCTATGGCGAAAATCGCCACAGAACTGGCGCTAAAAGGCGCGGCCGGACTGCTGGACCCCACCGCCCGGCACTGTTTCATGCCGACGCTGGTACGGCGGCATTCGGTGGCTCCCCGGTAAAATGTGGAGACGGTCACTAATTCATTCAAATCATCCATGTAACCGCTTTCAATCTGTGAGTAAATTCACAGTTAATTAACATTACGCTCTCTATGATGAGGGCGTACTGCGGAGAACAGGCGCCTTGTAACACGGCCATCCTGTCTGTTGAACCGTTAACCGCCACAACGGCGGAAACGTTCACACTGTTGTTTAAGAATACATCGGTTTCAGGACGCATCGGTTTCAGGACGCATTGCCAGACGGTCGCCAGCCAACAGAATCGGTACCATCTGAAAACAGGGAAGTCAGGCTTTAAGCGGGCCATGCCCGCAAAACCGTCAGCCCGGCATGACCATGCCACGCCGACGCTTACTAACTGACAGCCGCGCTACGTCTACCCCGAGTCGTGCGGCCGGACTGAGAACTACCCTGCATAAACCCGGAGATATCATGAATAAGAAGGTTTTCACTCTCACCGCCCTGGTTGCCAGCATGATGTTCGGAGCCTCCGCCCACGCCGCGGATACCCGTATCGGCGTCACCATCTACAAATACGATGACAACTTCATGTCGATGGTGCGCAAGGACATTGAAAAAGAAGCCAAAGCCATCGGCGGCGTCGACCTGCTGATGAACGACTCGCAGAACGACCAGTCCAAACAGAACGATCAGGTGGACGTGCTGCTGGCCAAAGGCGTCAAAGCGCTGGCTATCAACCTGGTAGACCCGGCCGCTGCTGCGATTGTGGTGCAGAAAGCGAAGGCCGCCGACGTGCCGGTAGTGTTCTTTAACAAAGAACCGAACGCCAAAGTACTGGCCAGCTATGACAAAGCCTACTACGTCGGCACCGACTCCAAAGAGTCCGGTATCATTCAGGGTCAGTTGATCGCCAAACACTGGAAAGCCAACCCGTCATGGGATCTGAACAAAGACGGCACTATCCAGTACGCCCTGTTGAAAGGCGAACCGGGCCACCCGGATGCGGAAGCCCGCACCAAATATGTGGTAGACACCCTGACCAAAGAAGGGCTGAAAGTCCAGCAGTTGCAGATGGATACCGCAATGTGGGATACCGCGATGGCCAAAGACAAGGTTGACGCCTGGATGTCTGGTCCCAACGCCAACAAAATTGAAGTACTCATCGCTAACAATGACGCCATGGCGATGGGCGCGGTAGAAGCGCTGAAAGCCCATAACAAGAGCAGCATTCCGGTATTCGGCGTTGACGCCCTGCCGGAAGCCCTGTCGCTGATCAAATCCGGCGCACTGGCCGGCACCGTGCTGAATGATGCGGAAAACCAGGCTAAAGCCACGCTGGATCTGGCGAAAAACCTGGCGCTGGGTAAACCGGCTGGCGAAGGCACCAACTTCAAGATTGAAAACAAAGTGGTACGCGTACCGTACGTGCCGGTTGATAAAGACAACCTGGCGCAGTTCATGAAGTAATCTCGTCGGGGCGCAGCAACCGTTGCGCCCCTACTGTTTGGACGAATGATTTTCTCAGCCAGGCAGCCATGTTCAGCCCGGCAACGTTTCAGCCAGGTAATTATTTCGACCAGGTAAAATATGACCAGTGACACTCTAACCACTCAGCGCGAATTCCTGCTGGAGATGACCAATATCAGTAAGTCGTTTCCCGGTGTAAAGGCATTGGATAATGTCAACCTGAAGGTGCGCCCCCACTCCATCCACGCCCTGATGGGCGAAAACGGCGCAGGGAAATCGACTCTACTGAAATGTCTGTTCGGCATTTATCAGAAAGATTCAGGCAGCATTCAATTCCAGGGACAGGAAGTCGATTTCAAAAGCGCCAAAGAAGCGCTGGAGAATGGTGTATCCATGGTGCACCAGGAATTGAACCTGGTTTTACAACGTTCGGTCATGGACAACATGTGGCTTGGCCGCTATCCGAAAAAAGGGTTGTTCGTCGATCAGGAAAAAATGTATCGCGATACCAAAGCGATTTTCGATGAACTGGATATCGATATCGATCCGCGCGACAAAGTGGCCTCGCTGTCGGTCTCGCAAATGCAGATGATCGAAATCGCCAAAGCCTTCTCCTATAACGCTAAAATCGTCATCATGGACGAACCCACCTCGTCGCTGACGGAAAAAGAGGTGAACCACCTGTTCACCATCATCCGCAAGCTGAAAGACCGGGGCTGCGGCATCGTCTATATCTCCCACAAAATGGAAGAGATCTTCCAGCTGTGCGATGAAATCACCATACTGCGCGACGGTCAGTGGGTCGCCACTCAGCCGCTGGACGGCCTGAACATGGACCAGATCATCGCCATGATGGTCGGCCGCTCCCTCAATCAGCGGTTTCCGGACAAAACCAACACCCCTGGCGACGTCATGCTGGAAGTACGCGGCCTGACCTCCATGCGCCAGCCGTCGATCCGCGATGTGTCGTTCGATCTGCGTCAGGGCGAAATTTTAGGGATTGCCGGTCTGGTCGGCGCCAAACGTACCGACATCGTCGAAACGCTGTTCGGTATCCGCGAAAAACTCAGCGGTACCATCAAACTGCACGGCAAAGACATTAACAACCATACCGCTAACGAGGCCATCAACAACGGTTTCGCACTGGTCACCGAAGAACGCCGCTCTACCGGTATCTACGCCTATCTGGATGTCGGTTTTAACTCGCTGATCTCCAACATCCATAAATACAAAAACAGCCTCGGCCTGCTGGACAACAAGCGCATGAAAAGCGATGTGCAGTGGGTGATTGATTCGATGCGGGTAAAAACCCCCGGCCACCATACCGCCATCGGCTCGCTGTCCGGCGGTAACCAGCAGAAGGTGATCATTGGCCGCTGGCTGCTGACTCAACCGGAAATCCTGATGCTGGACGAACCGACCCGCGGCATCGACGTGGGCGCCAAATTCGAGATTTATCAGCTTATTTCCGAGCTGGCGAAAAAGGGCAAGGGAATCATCATCATTTCATCAGAAATGCCGGAATTGCTGGGCGTCACCGACCGCATCCTGGTGATGAGTAATGGCCTCGTCGCAGGCATTGTCGAAACCAAGAACACCACGCAGAACGAAATCCTCCGTTTAGCGTCGTTACACCTTTAATGATGCAAGGGCTGTTACCATGAAAGCTACTACTAAAAAAAGTGCGCTCACCTGGCTGAAAGACAGCGGCATTTATGCCGTGCTGCTGGTATTGCTGGTGATTATTATTATCCAGGACCCCACCTTCCTCAGTCTCACCAACCTGAGTAACATTCTTACCCAGTCTTCGGTGCGCGTGATCATCGCGCTCGGCGTGGCCGGGCTTATCGTTACCCAGGGCACCGACCTGTCGGCCGGTCGTCAGGTCGGCCTTGCTGCCGTCGTTGCGGCCACGCTGTTACAGGCGATGGACAACAGCAACAAGGTATTCCCAAATCTGGAAACCATGCCGATTCCGCTGGTTATCCTGATCGTTTGCGCGATTGGCGCGGTAATCGGTCTGGTCAACGGTCTTATCATCGCCTACCTGAAAGTGACGCCGTTCATCACGACATTGGGCACGATGATCATCGTCTACGGTATCAACTCGCTGTACTACGACATCGTCGGCGCGTCCCCCATCGCCGGCTTTGACGACCGCTTCTCTACTTTTGCACAGGGATTTATCCGCTTCGGCGACTTCAAGCTGTCCTATATCACCTTCTATGCGGTGATTGCGGCGGTGTTCGTGTGGATCCTGTGGAACAAGACCCGCTTCGGCAAAAATATCTTCGCCATCGGCGGCAACCCGGAAGCGGCTAAAGTCTCCGGCGTGAACGTCTCGCTGAACCTGATTCTGGTGTACATGCTGTCCGGCATCTTCTACGCCTTCGGCGGTATGCTGGAAGCCGGCCGTATCGGCAGCGCCACCAACAACTTAGGTTTCATGTACGAGCTCGATGCCATCGCGGCATGCGTGGTCGGCGGCGTGTCCTTTGCCGGTGGCGTGGGTACGGTCGCCGGCGTGGTGACCGGGGTTATCATCTTCACCCTCATCAACTACGGCCTGACCTACATCGGCGTCAGCCCTTACTGGCAGTACATCATCAAAGGCGGCATCATCATCTTCGCCGTGGCGTTGGACTCCCTGAAATACGCCCGTAAAAAATAACGCGCGTGCCGGACATCACACCGTCAAACCTGCCACCCCGGTGGCAGGTTTCTTTTTTTTATATGGTGCCTTTTATGTGGTGCCTTTTATGTAACGCCGCCGTCATCGATGCTTATTCCCCGCCCCTCGACCGCCTGACGAAGACCTTATTTTGCACACGCCCGCGGCTGCTATAAGATAGGACCTTTGTGATTTCCACCGACGGGACGCGGCAAGCAGCCCCGCGTTGCCCGTTGTGACGCTAGTTTGTAGGGAAAATGGATGAAAAAACTTCTCGCACTGATGGCGCTCGGTCTGAGCGCCTGCTTCATGCTCAGCGCCGCACAGGCCGGCAGCACGCTGGATCGGGTGAAACAGACCGGCGTAGTCCGCAACGTACTGTTCAACGACTATCCGCCATTTAGCTATCTCGACGATAAGAATCAACTGGTTGGCTTCGATGTGGACGTCGCCAACGCAGTGGCGCAGAAACTGGGCGCCAAACTGGAACTGGCGACGCCGGGCTGGGAAACCATCGTCGGCGGCAAGTGGCAAGGCCGTTGGGATATGTGCATCTGCTCCATGACCCCGAATGCCGAGCGCGCCAAAATGCTGGACTTCGCCACCCCTTACTACAGTACCTTCGCCGTACTGATCGTCCATAAGGATGAGAAAAACATCCAATCCGCCGCCGATCTGAGCAACAAGAAAGTCGGACTGGGACTGGGCTCCAGCTACGAGAACTACCTGAACAAAAGTCTGGTGATCCCAGGCGGCAAACCGATCGCCTTCCCGTTCGGCCATGTGCAGGCGGTACCCACCGATGAAGAAATGGCGTTCCGCAATCTGGCGCTGGGCCCGGGTAAACGGCTGGACGCGGTGATTTCCGATCGCATCACCGCCAAACCGCGCATCGAGAAACTGCCGCAACTGCGTATCCTGCAGCAACTGTATGCCGAGCCAAACTGGATTGCCGTCGACAAAGGCGACCCGGAATGGAGTAAAACGCTGGCCGATGCCATCGCCGCGCTGCGCGCCGACGGCACGCTGAAAGCCATCTCCATGAAGTGGTTTGGTGAAGACATCACCGGGGTCAACCCGTAATGTCGCGTTCGTCCGCTGAAACCCCGTCTCACATGCCGCCGGCGCCTGAACGCGCCGGATTTGGTTTTCGTCTGCGCGCCGGCCTGACCTGGCTGGTGCTGCTCAGCCTGCTGCTGTGGCTGTTTTCGTTTATGGATCTGGACACCGGCCTGATCAAGCAGAAACTGCCCTCCATGCTGGGGATGCATCTGTCGCCGGATGGTTTCATCCAGGGGGCGGTGCTGAGCGTCGTTATAACCATCATTTCAATGCTGTTCTGTATCCTGCTGGCGGTGATCACCGCCGCGGGCCGGCTTTCTTCCAGCGCGATCGCTTTCGGCTGCGCCACGTTTTACGTCTCGCTGTTTCGCGGCACGCCGCTGCTGGTACAAGTGCTGATCATCTATCTCGCGCTGCCGCAGGTCGGCATCGTAATGAGCGCCTTTACCTCCGGCATCATCGCGCTGTCGCTAAACTATGGCGCCTATCTGGCGGAAACCATCCGCAGCGGCGTACTCGCGGTTCCTCGCGGTCAGAAGGAAGCCGCCATGGCGCTGGGGCTGTCGCGCTGGGTGATCACCACCCACGTAGTGGCGCCACAGGCGCTGCGCATCATCATTCCGCCCGCCGGTTCCCAGTTCATTTCGATGATCAAAGACTCCTCGCTGGTGTCGCTGATGGGCCTGTGGGAGCTGAACTTTCTGGCGCAGTCTTACGGCCGCAGCACCTACCACTACATGGAGATGCTCACTACCGCCGCCGTCATTTACTGGCTGCTGTCCATCGGGCTGGAATTGCTGCAAGGCCGGCTGGAACGTCACTTTGGCCGCGGCTACGAACACCACGACGGTAAAAAGCCGTCCTGATACCCGCCGCTCCCCACTCGCCGCCCTGTCGCGGCGACTTTAATTATTTACATAACCTCTGCCAGCCCTGTGAAATATCAGGGCTTTTTCTTTTTTAACCCTGTTTCCGTTTTGTTTCCATTGCAAATAAAAATAATTATTATTATTTTTTTCTGCCTCATTTTTACGAGAAAAGAACATGCGCATCGTTTTTCTCTTCCTCACCGTACTCTGGTTCAGCCCGCTGACGCAGGCCAAAACCGTCACCGACATTACCGGTCGTCAGGTGGTGGTGCCAGATAACCCGCAACGCATTGTGCTGGGCGAAAGTCGCATGCTTTATACGCTGGCCTTGCTGGAACCGGGTAACCCGGCGCAGCGCGTGGTGGGCTGGCCGGGCGACATGGCGCGTTATGACGCCCAAAGCTGGGGCCGCTATACCACGAAATTTCCCGACATAGCCCGCATCCCGCAGTTGGGTAACGGCAATCTCAACAGCGTCAACGCGGAAGCCCTGCTGCCGCTGAAACCGGATCTGGTGATCCTGCCGCGGCTGGCTAAAGGCGCCGACAACGAGCAGAGCATCCAGCAGGCGCTGGCTCAGGCGGGTATCCCGTATATCTACGTCGACCTGCGCATCGATCTGCTGAAAAACACCGTGCCCAGCCTGCGCCTGCTCGGCGACGTGCTCAACCAGTCGTCGCGCGCCGACGCGTTTATTGCTTTCTACCAGCAGCACATGGACACCGTGAAAGCGCGACTGGCGCAGTATCAGGGTCGCAAAACCACGGTGATGCTGCATCTGCATCTTGGACGCCGCGACACCTGCTGCACCACGGCGGTTAACGGCAATCTCGGCGAACTGCTGGCCTTTGCCGGCGGCGACAACATCGCCGCCGGCAAAGTAAAAGGCGTATACGGCGAACTCAGCCCGGAGCAGGCGCTGGCCGCCAGACCGGATGTCTACATCGCCACCGGCATGGCCGGACCGGACGGCAAACGCCTTTCCGACCTGATGCTCGGCCCGGACGTTGCGCCCCGGCAGGCCGCCGACAGTTTCCGCACCCTGCTGATGCAGGAACCGCTGCTTTCACACCTGAGCGCCGTCGGCGCCGGCCGCGCCTGGAGCATGTGGCACAATTTTTATCTCAGCCCGTATCACGTGGTGATGGTGGAAATGTTCGCCAAAGCCCTCTATCCGACGCTGTTTGGCGATATCGACCCGCAGCGCACCTTACAACAACTCTATCAGCAGTTTTTACCGATTGATTTTTCAGGGACCTATTGGAGTCAGTTAACACATGAATAACCTTCACTGGCAAAAAGGCTGGCCGTTGCTGGCCCTGTTGCCCTTCAGTCTTCAGGCCGCCACTACACAGGTCGATAGCGACACCGCCGCAAAAAACACGAAAAAGCAGGAAGACACGATGGTGGTGACCGCCAGTACGCCTGCAAGCGGCGCACGGGAAACCGGCTACCAGCCGCACAACGCCGTCACCGGCACCCGTACCGAGAGCCGCCTGCTGGACATACCGCAAGCCGTCAATGTGGTGCCGCAGCAGGTACTGGAGGATCAGGCGGCCAGAAGTCTTGATGAAGCGTTATACAACGTCAGCGGCATCACCCAGGCCAACACCCTCGGCGGGACGCAGGACGCGGTGATGAAGCGCGGTTTCGGCGATAACCGCGATGGTTCCATCCTGCGCGACGGCATGCGTTCAATTCAGGCGCGCAACGTCACCCCGACCACCGAGCGGGTGGAAGTGCTGAAAGGACCGGCATCCATGCTGTACGGCTGGGGCGAGCCCGGCGGCATGATCAACATCATCAGTAAAAAACCGGAGTTGGTGCAGAAAACCCATATCGAAGGCTGGAACAGCAGTTTCAACGGCGGCGGCGGTCAGTTGGATGTCACCGGCCCGCTCGGCACCTCCGGTCTGGCTTATCGCATGATTGTCGATCACGATGAAACCGACTACTGGCGCAACTTCGGCCGCAACCGCCAGACCACCATTGCGCCGTCGCTGATGTGGTACGGCGAAAATACCACCGTGCGGGTGTCCTACGAGCACATGGAATACCTGACGCCGTTCGATCGCGGCACCGTGATCGACAGCCGTACCGGCAAACCGGTCAATACCCCGCGCGAACGCCGGTTTGACGAAACCTACAACGCCACCCGCGGCGATCAGGACACGCTGACCTTCCAGATGGAAAGCGCCATTAGCGATCGCTGGAAAACCAAGCTGAATTACGCCTACAGCCGTAATACCTACAACGATAATCAGGCGCGCGCCACCAGCTATAACGCCACTACCGGTATCCTGACTCGTCAGGCTGATGCCACCGCCGACGCCCGTAGCCAGTCGCAGAATGTGCAGTTGACGCTGAATGGCGATATCGACTGGGGCAGCATCAACCACCAATTGCTGTTTGGCGTGGACCACGAAGCCGACCGCACTTATCGTGGCGATATGCTGCGCAGCACCAGACGCTATAGTTTCAACGTCTATAACCCGGTCTACGGTTTGCAGCCGGCCTCCACCACCGTCAGCGCGGCGGACAGCGACCAGCGCGAAAACGTCGACAGTACCGGCGTCTTCATGCAGGATGCCATTCGTTTCAACGAACACTGGATGCTGCTGGGCGGCGTGCGTTACGACCATTTTGATGTGATGTCTGGCAAAGGACGTCCGTTCTCTACCAATACCGACGGTTCCGACAGTCGACTGGTCCCGCGCGCCGGGGTGGTCTACAACCTGAACGCCTGGTCATCGCTGTACGCCAGTTACAGTGAATCGTTCAAACCCAATACCTCGATCGCCACCCAGATTGGCTCAATGGCGCCGGAAACCGGCAAGTCTTATGAGGTGGGCGCCAAGCTGGATCTGCCCAACCGCGTTACCGCCAATCTGGCGCTGTTTGATATCCAGAAGCGTAACGTAATGGTGAGTGAGTTGGTGAACGGAGAAACCGTCACCCGCACCGCCGGCAAGGTCCGTTCGCAAGGGGTGGAAATGGATGTGGCCGGCAAACTGACCGACAGCCTGAGTCTGATTGGTTCCTACGCCTTTACCGATGCCCGCGTTACCTCTGACCCGGACAATCAGGGCAACGAAATGACCAACGTGGCGCGCCACACCGCCTCGCTGTTCCTGACCAACGACTTCGGCAATCTGGGCCTGCACGCTGGCGACGATCTGCGCGCCGGCATCGGCGCTCGCTACGTCGGCCGTCGCCCCGGCGACGCCGCCAACAGCTTCTTCCTTGACGACTACACCGTGGCTGACGCCTTTGTGACTTACAGCGTGCCGATCAACGGCTACAAGGTGAAGTGGCAGCTCAACGTCAAGAACCTGTTCGACAAAACCTACTACCCGTCGAGCGGCAACAACCTGCGCGTGGCGATTGGCGACCCGCGTGAAGTGGTGTTGCGCGCCAGCGTCGACTTCTAATCATCGGAACCACTCATCCGAACCGCGCAGCCTGCATCAGGGCTGCGCGTCTTTCCGCTCTTTTCTTCCGCTCTTTCCTTCCGCACTTTCGCCGCCAACCGATTGACCCGTTCCGGCAAGCTGGTTAACGTCACGCCATAGCCCACAATCCGGATACCTTATGCCAGACATCCATGAACCAAACATCGATGAAGTCGTGCGCCTGCGGCCGCTGGAGCGCGACGATCTCAGCTTCGTCCATCAGTTGGACAACAATGCCAGCGTCATGCGCTACTGGTTCGAAGAGCCTTACGAAGCGTTTGTCGAACTGAGCGACCTGTACGACAAGCACATTCACGATCAGAGCGAACGCCGCTTTATCATTGAGCACGACGCCATCAAGGTCGGGCTGGTGGAACTGGTGGACATCAACCATATCCACCGCCGGGCTGAATTTCAGATCATCATCGACCCGGCGCATCAGGGGCGAGGCTATGCCAGCGCTGCCGCCCGGCTGGCGATGGACTACGGCTTTTCGATTCTGAATCTCTACAAGCTGTACCTGATTGTGGACAAAGAGAACCAGAAGGCGATCCACATCTACACCAAGCTTGGGTTTGAGGTGGAAGGCGAGTTGATCCACGAATTCTTCATCAACGGCGAATACCGCAACACTATCCGTATGTGTATTTTCCAGCATCAGTATCTGGCGAAATACAAAAACCCCGGCGGCAAAAACGGTGAAGGCACCATACCTCGTTAACCGCGACCCCGCTTGGCCGCGTGACGGTAAAAAACGCCCGAGGTTAACCTCAGGCGTGATAACGCCTAAACAACGCATTGCCGCGCAGCAACCGCAGCCCCAGCCAGCTGCCGTACAGCGACAGCAACAGCGCCGCCAATACCGGCAATCCGCCCCACAGCCACATATTCGGCTGCCACGGAAAATCGAACACTTTGCGCTGCAACAGCCATAACGCCGCTTCCGCACCCAGCGCCGCCGCCATGCCGGCGGACAGTCCCAATACCGCAAACTCCCACCACAGCGTGGCGCGCAACAAACGCCGGCCGGCACCTAGCGTGCGATACACGATCAGTTCCTGACGCCGCTGACGCATGCCGACCTGAATCTGCGCCAGCAACAACAGCGCGCCGCAGAACAGCACCAGCACCACCATCACCTCCAGCGCCAGACCGACCTGCTGCAACACGGTGCCGATCTGCTTCAGAATGGCGCCGACATCCAGCACCGTCAGCGTCGGGAACTGACGGTTCAGTTGGGTGATCAGCGTATCGCCGCCTTCATAGCGGAAACTGGTCAGCCACGACTGCGGCTGGCTATCCAGCGAGCCGGGCGGAAAAATGAAGAAGAAGTTCGGCCGCAGACTTTCCCAGTCCACCTGCCTCAGGCTGCTGATCGTGGCCTGAAACGGCTGGGTATCGCCGGTGAAGGTCAGCGTATCGCCTATCTTCACCCCAAGACGTTGCGCTACCCCTTGCTCGATCGACACCTCGCCCGCTTTCGGCGGCCACTGCCCCGCCACCAGCGGATTACGGTCCGGCAATTGGCTCAGCCAGGTCAGGTTCAGTTCCCGGTTGACGGTTTCCCCACCGGGATCATCCTCATGCACCAGATCGGTGGCCCGCAGCCCGTTGATTTCCGTCAGACGGGCGCGAATGATCGGGTAGAACGTTTCCGGTTTCACCTGATGTTGCGCCAGAAAATCCGTTACCGGCGACACCTGATCGGCGCTGATATTCAGCACGAAGTAATTGGGGCTGCCGGGCGGCAACTGCTGCTGCCAGCGGTCCAGCAAATCGCCGCGCAACAGCAACAACAGCGCCAGCAGCATGAAAGACAGCGAAAACGCCGCCAACTGGCCCAGCGTCACCCACGGCTGACGCAGCAGGCGATTAATGGCGAGACGCAGCGACAGCGTTTTCAACGTCAGCCGGCGAAGCAGCAACAGGCTGCCCCAGCCAATGCCGCCCAGCAGCAGCGACAGCGCCAGCATACCGCCCAGCAACGACCACAACAGCGCGCCGCCGCCGGACAGCACCACCAGCAAGCCGATCACCACCGCCAACACCACCGGCAGGTAATAGCGCAGCGGCCAGACGTTCGCCACCACATCCTGACGCAAAACCCGCAGCGGTTGGGTCGCCAGCAGTTGCCGGTAAGGACGAATCCCCACCAACAGCGAAATCAACACCAGCGTACCCAGCGCCCAGCCCCACGGCCACAGCCCGGCGGCCGGTAATTCGCCGGGCAGCACCGGTGAAAGCGCGCGTATCAGCAGCGCCTCAAACCCTATTCCCAGCAGGCTGCCGCACAATGCCGACAACGCCAGCACCGATACCCACTGCCCGACGATCAACCGGCGCAGCGCCTGCCGCCCGGCGCCCAGCGTTTTAAGCACTGCCACCAGATCGTAACGGCTACGGCAGTAATGCCCCATCGACACCGCCACCGCCGCCACCGACAGCAGCAGGGTCAACAACGCCGACAACAACAGGAACTGCTGGGAGCGTTGCAGGGATTTGCCCAGCGCGCTCTGCGAATCTTCCATGCCGTACCAGCGCTGATCCGGCTTCAGCTGCGGTTTGATAACGTCGCTGAAACGGGCGATTTGCGACGGCGTGCCGGCAAACATGTAGCGCCAGGTAATGCGCCCGCCCGGCTGAATAGCGCCGGTTTTTTCCACGTCCGCCAGATTCATCAGCACCCGCGGCGCCGTCTCGAACGGGTTAAAGCCGGCATCCGGTTCCTGCACCAGTTCCCCGGCGATGGTCAATGTGGTATCCCCGACATCCAGCCGGTCGCCCACCTTCAACCCCAGCAAGGCCAGCAGACGCGGCGCGGCCAGCACCGTACCCGGCGCCACCCGTAGCCCGGCCGGCTGGGTTTTCAGCTCGCCATACAGCGGATAACGCTCGTCAGTGGCTTTAACCTGCGCCAGTTGCGCATTGTCGCCCGCGTAGGTCATGGTCATGAACGACACCTGCCGGCTCTGCGTCAGCCCCTGCTGCTGCGCCTGTTGCAGCCAGCTTTCATCCACCGGTCGGGACGCCCGCAGCACCCGGTCGCCGGCCAGGAAATCACGGCTCTGCTGGCTCAGCCCTTTCTCCATGCGATCGCTGATGGAACCGAGCGCCAGCACGCAGGCCACCGACAGCGTCAACGCCAGCCATACAATCAGTAACGACGGCGAGCGCCACTCCCGCCAAAACCAACGCCAGATCATGCATCCTCCCACAGTTTGCCGTCGCGCAGCCGCAGGCAACGTTCGCAGCGCGCCGCCAGTTGTTCGTCATGCGTCACCAGAATCAGGGTAGTGGCAAAGTCACGGTTGAGGGAAAACAGCAGGTTGGCGATACGCTCGCCGGTCTGGCGGTCCAGATTGCCGGTCGGTTCATCGGCGAACAGTACCCGCGGCCTGCCGCTAAATGCGCGCGCCAGCGCCACACGCTGCTGCTCGCCGCCGGAAAGCTGCGCGGGCAGATGCTGCAATCGCGCGCCCAGACCGAGCTGCTGCAACAGTTGCTCCGCCTGCTGGCGGCTGTGGCGATCGCTTTCACCCCGCAGCAACGCCGGTAACTGCACGTTCTCCAGCGCGGTCAACGTCGGCACCAGCATAAAGGACTGGAACACGAATCCCACGTCCTGCGCCCGCAACGCCGCCCGCCCTTCCTCATCCAGCCGATCCAGTCGCTGCCCAAGCAGCGACACCTGTCCGCTGCTGCCGTCATCCAGCCCGGCCAGAATTCCCAGCAAGGTGGATTTTCCCGAACCGGATTCACCCACCAGCGCAATGGTCTGAGCAGGTTTGACAACCAGCTCAACTCCGGTGAGGATGGAGAGCTGGTGTTCCCCCTGACCAACGTGCTTACTAAGATGATGAACTTCAAGAATGTTTTCCGCTGGCATATCGTTGTCCTTCTATTCTGGGGCCTGTTCAGTCTACGCGCCTTCGCGGCGGATACGTTGCTGGTACTGGGCGACAGCCTGAGCGCCGGCTATCGTATGGCGGCGAATCAGGCCTGGCCCACGCTGCTGGACGCGACCTGGCAGTCTCGTTCCCCCGCGCCCAAGGTCCGGGTGGTGAACGCCAGTATCAGCGGCGACACAGCAACGCAGGGGCTGGCGCGCCTGTCCACATTGCTGCAACAGCACCAGCCGCGCTGGGTATTGATCGAGCTGGGCGGCAATGACGGCCTGCGTGGTTTTCCCCCGCAGAACGTAGAGCGGGATCTCGCCGGCATCATTACCCAGATCAAGACGGCCAACGCCCAACCGTTGCTGATGCAAATCCGCTTGCCAGCCAACTACGGGCGGCGCTATACCGAATCGTTCAGCGCCGTTTATCCACGCCTCGCCAAAACGTTTGATATTCCGCTACTGCCGTTTTTCATGGAGCAGGTTTATCTCAAACCGGAATGGATGCAGGATGATGGCATCCATCCCAATCGCGATGCTCAGCCGTTTATCGCCGGATGGATGGCAAAACAGCTCGACCCCGTTATTAATCAGCACTGAGTCGATAAAGACTAACAGTTAACCACGACTCTTGATATTTAAGCGTTTTCGTTAGGTAAAGTTATGCAAAAAGCGGTTTTGATTACTGGTTGCTCCAGCGGTATTGGCCTGATTGCCGCTCAATGTTTGCAACAACGCGGCTATCGCGTACTGGCGGCCTGCCGCCGTCATCAGGATGTGGCGCGCATGAACTCGCTGGGCTTTGAAGGGATCGATCTGGATCTCGACAGCAGCGCCAGCGTCAGGCAGGCCGCCGACGTAGTCATTACCCTGACCGGCAACCGGCTCTACGGCCTGTTCAACAACGCCGGTTACGGGCTGTACGGGCCGCTCAACACCATTTCCCGTCAGCAACTGGAACAACAGTTTTCCAGCAACCTGTTCGGCACGCATCAGTTGACCCAGCTGTTGCTGCCCGCCATGTTGCCTCACGGCGAAGGGCGAATTATTCAGACCAGTTCGGTGATGGGGTTGATTTCCACTCCGGGGCGCGGCGCTTACGCCGCCAGCAAGTACGCGCTGGAAGCCTGGTCTGACGCGTTGCGTATGGAACTGCACGGCAGCGGTTTGTGCGTATCGCTGATCGAGCCCGGCCCGATCAGCACCAATTTCACCCACAACGTGGATCAGGCGCAGCAGGATCGACCGGTCACCAATCCCGGCATTGCCAGCCGCTTTGCCCTGCCGCCGGAAGCGGTGCTGCCCAAACTGATTCACGCGCTGGAAAGCCCGCGCCCGAAACTGCGCTACCCGGTGACGCTGCTCGCCCACGGCATTACCGTACTGCGCCGCCTGTTGCCGGGCCGCGCGCTTGATCACCTGTTGCGGACAAAATCCTGATTCGGGGTTGAAGTGGCGGACATCGCCCCCATTAATGGCTGAAACGGCTAAGAGAGAATGACATGTTAGAACAACACGCCAACGTGATTGATATCAACGAGACCAACCTGCATCAGGTGCTGGAACAGTCCATGAACGCCCCGGTGCTGTTCTATTTCTGGTCCGAACGCAGCACCCATTGCCAGCAACTGGAGCCGGTGCTGGACAAACTGGCGGCGGAATACGCCGGTCAGTTTATTCTGGCCAAAGTGGATTGCGACGCCGAGCAGCGCGTGGCGGCCCAGTTCGGCCTGCGCGCCATCCCGACCGTCTATTTGTTCAAAGACGGTCAGCCGGTGGACGGTTTTCAGGGGCCGCAGCCGGAAGAGGTGATCCGCGACCTGCTGCAGCGAGTGCTGCCGAAAGCCGAAGACCTGAAACTGGCGCAGGCTCAGCAACTGATTCAGGAAAACCAGTTAAAAGAAGCCGCCGTGCTGCTGAAAGACGCCTGGCAACTGGACGCCAAACGCAGCGATATCGCGCTGTTACTGGCGGAAGTGCAGATCCAGCTCAACCGCACCGATGACGCGCAAGCGGTGCTGGACACCATTCCGTTGCAGGATCAGGACACCCGTTACCACGGGCTGGTAGCGCAAATCGAACTGATGAAACAGGCGGCGGATACGCCGGAAATTCAGCAATTGCAGCAGCAACTGGCGGCCTCGCCGGATAATCAGGAGCTGGCGGTGCAGCTCAGCCTGCAACTGCATCAGGTCGGGCGCAACGAAGAAGCGCTGGAACTGTTGATGGGAATGCTGAAGAAAGATCTGACCGCCGCCGGCGGCAACGCCCGTAAAACGCTGATGGATATCATGGCCGCGCTCGGCACCGGCGATGCGCTGGCTGCCCGCTATCGCCGCCAGTTGTATTCGCTGCTGTACTGATCCCGACCATAACGACGGGGGCCGTTGCCCCCGCGTTCTCCGCCTCACCGATTGCTGCTTACAACGTCTCCAGCACGCTGATCCAGCCATGACCGCCATACACCGGCCAGCCATTGAGCCAGCGGCGCAGCATGTTCATCGCCAGCATCGCCACCACATCCTGATGGGTTCTACGGTTGTAGCGCCGCACATTCACCTGAATCGTCTGGGCGAATGTCCCTGCGGGGGTGTGCAACGCCAGCATCAGCACACCGTCATCAGAACGGCCGACGTACAGCGCCAGTTCCGTTTGCTGACGCTGCGCCAGCGTTCGGGTCGCCTCGGCGACGGCCGCCAGCGTCAACGCCTCGCTTTCCACCCGCAAGTCGCCGCCGGATAGCGGTACATCCGCCTCACGCAGTTGCCAGTTGAGCAGACCGGCGGTGAAGTCCTCGCCCACCGTCAGGCGCAACCCGCGTTCGGCCAGACGGCGCGCCAGTTGCGCCGGCAGCCCGTCAGTGCCTTCAAAAATCGCATTTTCGCCGGCAACGTCGCGCACCGTTTCCCACACGGCTTCCATCTCCGCACGCCGTGTGGCCGGGCCGGTCAGCTTCAGTTCGATAATCGGCATGGAGGAGCGATACCCCAGCACCACGTCCGGCGGCAGCGGCAGGCTGTCGAGCTGGCTGGCGAGATCGCTTTCAGAGCGGCCGAACGTGGTCAACCGCAGGCACAGCGGCGGTTCGCCGACGGCAAAACGCTGACGCAGGCGCGGCAGAATCTGCTGCTCCACCATCACTTTGAATTCGGAGGGCACACCGGGGGTGAAAAACATCAGGCACTTGTTCAACTGCATCGCAAAACCACAGGCGGTGCCGACCGGGTTATCCACCAATTCAGCGCTGGCGGGCAATTGCGCCTGTTTGCGGTTGCTGTCGGCCATGACCCGGCCACGCTCGACGAAGAAGGCTTCCATGCGGGCGATCCATTCGGCATGCTCGACCAGCGTTTCTCCGGCGGCCGTGGCCGCCGCCAGCGAGCTGAGATCATCGCTGGTCGGCCCCAACCCGCCATTGACGATCAGCACATCGGCGATCTGACTGCGCTCGGTCAACGCGGCCACCAGCTCTTCCAGCTTATCGCCCACCGTCATGCGGCTGGTCATCGGCACGCCCTGTGAAAACAAGTAATCCGCCAGCCAGGCGGCATTGGTATCCACAATTTGGCCGTGCAGCACTTCATCGCCGGTACATAACATCTCAACCCTAAGCATCCGCGTTACTCCTTATGATGGTTTCACACCACTTTAGAAATTCGACGCCATAAACACAATGACGCTCTCCGTCCGCTAAAAAAACGATCTGTAAAAAAACAAAAGGCGTGATAAACACGCCTTTTGTTTTTGTCTGCCAACCGATGTCGGGGAATCAGAAATTCAGCCCCACGCCAACGTAAGCGGTATCCGCTACGCGGTTGTCGTTGCCGTCTTCGCCGGACGCCATGTTGATGTAGCGATAGCCAACATCCAGCGACAGTGGGCGGAACGGCTGCCAGCGCACGCCGCCGCGGGCTTCCACATAGTGGTCCACATGGCTGGAGAACGCGTCCGGCGAGTAATAACCTTCACCGTACAGGGAAACGGAGCTGGTCACCGGCACCTGCAACCCGCCGCCCAGCGCGACGCCATAGCCATCTTTAAAACGGTTCTGGTTCAGGTAAAGCCCTTTGGCTCCCACTTTAAGCGACGCGTTGCTCAGCGCGAAGGTATAATCCAGACCGGCGCTGTAGACGTCATTGCTGTGTTTGTCATCATGGCTCCAGCCGGCATTGCCGGACAGGCCGGGCACACCCAGACCGAAACCGGCGCTGGCGCCCGTATAGTCACGACCCGCTTCCCCGGAAATACTGATGGCATGAGCGGAAACAGTCGCCAGCAGCAAACTTCCCGCACAAGCAATAACCCACTTTTTCATTTCTATAATCCTTAAAGACAAATAAGTTAAACGCGCACAACACCGTGATGTTAACACGCATTTTACCTAAATCTTCAGCAGCCAAAAGCATAAATAACCGACGAATGATGCTGTCGCGACAAAAAACAGGGCATTTTGCTCTTCCCGACCGAACGCGTCGATGACCGTTCGCTCCGCCATGCTCGCGCAGTTCCCCGTCACGCCAATCAGCGCGGCTGCTGCTCCACCCAGGTTTTCACCTGCTGTCGGGATACCTTGATCCCGCCGTTTTTCAATGCAGCCGGCAGCAGGTAACACGCCACCGGACGCTGAAATCCCGCCAGCCGGGACTGCCACCATGCGACCAACCGGGACAGCGGCAAGGCGTTTTCCACTTCGACGACCGCCACCGGGCGCTGGCCGAACTCCGGATCATCCACCGGCACCACGCAGGCATAGGTCACATCCGGATGCTGTAGCAGAACCGCTTCCACATCTTCCGGCTGAATCCCCTCGCCACCGCTGAAGAACTGGTTATCCAGCCGCCCCAGAATTCGCCATTCATGTCCATTCCACTGGCCGCGATCGCGGGTATGAAACCAGCCTTGCTCATCAGTGAGCGGGCTAAGTCCGCCTTCGCGCCAGTATCCCGCCGCCAGACAGCGGCCGCGCAGCAGAATTTCTTCGCCCTCCAGCCGTATCTCGCGTCCCGCCAGCGGCAACCCAACGCCGCCGCCGGCATCCGCGCGCTTGGCGCATACCGTGGACGCCAGCTCCGTCAGGCCGTAACCGCACCAGCAACGGATGCCCCGCGCCTCCGCCTGTTGAGTCAGTTCCGCCGGGATCATCGCGCCGCCCAACAACACCGCCCGCAGGCTGATCGGAGAACGGTTCTGCGACAGAAGACGCCAGAGCTGGGTAGGAACCAGCGAGGCGTGAGTACACACTCGCAAAGCGACATCCAACGGCTGGTCCGGCCTGACCACCAGCGATGCCCCGGCGGCCAGCCAGCGCCAGACAATCCCTTGTCCGGATACATGAAACAGCGGTAGCGACAGCAACCAGCGATCGCCCGCGCTGAACGCCATCAGCGCCAGTACGCCTTCGGCGCTCACCAGATGGGCTTCACAGGTGTGCACCGCCGCTTTCGGCATGCCGCTGGAACCGGACGTCAGCGTCATGGTCGCCAGCCGTTGCGCTTCCCACGGCAGCGCCGGCAGCACGTCATCCGACGACGACGCCGACAGGCTCAGAGGAATGATGCTTTGCGGCCACGCATACCCATCGACGCTCAGCCCATACTCAATATTCAGCGCGGGCAACAACGCATCCAGCAGCGTATCGGGCAGTTGCGGATTCAATGGCAACAGACGCGCCCCGCACTGCAACAGCGCCAGATAACAGAACAACATATCGGTACTGTTTTTGCCGCGCAGCGCCACCCCCATGCCTGGCCGCACCCCCTGACGAACGAAACCGGTCGCCAGTTGATTCAGATGACTCGCCAGTTGCTGCCAGCTCCAGATTCCGTCGTCGTCCATCAGCGCCGGCGCCATCGGCTGGGACGCAGCCCAGCTTCGCCAGGGCCAGTCGGTCAGGCTTGCCATATCGGCTCCAGACGGTCCGCCGCGATCAGCGGCAACGCGCTGTCAGGCCAGGCGCGCACCACCTGCGTCTGCATCAGATCCAGCGTATCCAGCCCCGGCAGAACGCCCGGCGTCAGCCAGCGCGCCAGTCGCGCCAGTTGCGTCAGCCCCAGACTGGACTCGATGCTGGAACTGATCACCGCCGTCAGGCCAGCCTGATGCGCCTGCTCCACCAGTTGGCGACAGCGGTTCAGGCTGCCGGTCAGCGAAGGTTTGATAATAATGGCGGCCACGCCCGGTTCCGCTTCAACCCGGAATCCCGGCTCGCGCACGCTTTCGTCCCAGGCGATGGCAATGCCGGTGGCGCGAGCGAAATCGCGCGACTCGTCGCGGGTTTTGCAGGGTTCTTCCAGAAAAGCGATGCGGGAACGATAGGCCGGCGTCACATAGCGGGCGAATCCGTCGGCTTTAGCCCGCGTCCAGCTACGGTTGGCATCCAGCCGCAGCCGTAGTTCGGGCAGCGCGTCCAGCAACA
Organism: Dickeya sp. Secpp 1600; assembly: GCF_003049805.1. Lineage (NCBI taxonomy): Bacteria > Pseudomonadati > Pseudomonadota > Gammaproteobacteria > Enterobacterales > Pectobacteriaceae > Dickeya > Dickeya sp. Secpp 1600. The sequence goes on along the minus strand of NZ_CP023484.1, from coordinate 1,287,652 downwards.
GGTTGACGATCATGCCGTCGCGTACCGCTTCATACAGCCCGACCTTCACCTTAGCCACCGGTTCAGGCAGGCTTTGCAGCATGGCGAACAATTCATCCGGATCGCCATTGCACAGCGGCGCTTTACGATAGTCCGCGTCGTCAGGTAACTGGCCGGACAGCTCGGCCAGCGCGCAGCTAACGCCGAAATCGACCGAGGGCAAACCGCACTCGTCCAACGCCTGCCCTGACAACCAGGCTTGCAGTTGCGTCTGTACCGCGCCGGACGCCTCCTCCAGCGTCTCCACACTGAATTGCGGCAATGGCGCGACTTCGCCCCAGCCTTCCCGTTCGCCGTCACGCAGGCGAATAAGCAGCCCGTCGCGGGTTTTCAGGCGCTGGTTGCGCAGCACCACCCCGGCATCCATCGGCACGCTGTAACGATAGAGGATGGCCTGACGCATCAGGGATTCCGTTTAAATTTGCTGAAGTCGGGCTGGCGTTTTTCGTTAAAGGCATTGCGGCCTTCCTGCCCTTCTTCCGTCATGTAGAACAGCATGGTGGCGTTGCCGGCCAGTTCCTGCAATCCGGACTGACCGTCGCAGTCGGCATTCAGCGCGGCTTTCAGGCAGCGCAGCGCCATCGGGCTGTTTTGCAGCATTTCACGGCACCAGCGCACGGTTTCGCGTTCCAGTTCCGCCAACGGCACCACGGTGTTGACCAATCCCATATCCAGCGCCTGCTGTGCGTCATACTGACGGCACAGGAACCAGATTTCGCGAGCCTTTTTCTGACCGACGATGCGCGCCATGTACGAGGCGCCCCAACCGCCGTCAAAGGAACCGACACGCGGCCCGGTCTGACCGAAAATGGCGTTTTCCGCCGCAATGGTCAGATCGCACATCATGTGCAGCACATGGCCGCCGCCGATGGAATACCCGGCCACCATCGCCACCACCGGTTTCGGGCAGGTACGGATTTGACGCTGGAAGTCCAGCACGTTGAGATGATGGACGCCGCTGTCGTCTTGGTAGCCGCCGTAGTCGCCGCGGACTTTCTGATCGCCGCCGGAGCAGAACGCTTTCTCGCCGGCGCCGGTCAGGATGATCACGCCGATACCGTCATCATGACGGGCGTTGTCCAGCGCCTGAATCATCTCTTTTACCGTTTGCGGGCGGAACGCGTTGCGCACCTGAGGACGATTGATGGTGATTTTGGCGATGCCATCGGTCGACTTGTGATAAAGGATATCGACAAAATCCCCGCTGCAATCGTGCCATGCTACCGGTGCGTAAAGCAGTTCTTCACTGGGATAAAGCATATTGAATCTTCCTTTCGGGATGCGAAATAAACTGACGAATCCGTTCGGCATACTCTGACGGATTCGCCTGATGAGCGTTGTGTCCGGCGTGGTCCACACTCAGCAACGGCAAACGATGCTGCGCGGCCAGCGCCTGAAATTTAGTGTCCTGACCGCCACAGAGGTAACCGAACGGAACCCGTAGCCGCTGCAGGGCGTCAACCAGACAGGGTTGACGGGATAAAGAGGTCGCTTCCAGCATATCGGCGACCGCCGGTCCGTGATTGCCGCGCCGCAATGCAATCAACCGTTCGCGTTGCGCCGACGACAGGCGGGCGAAAACCGGCTGCTGATACCAGTCCGGCAGCACGCTATCAAGCGGCTCATGGCGAAAACGGCGCGCCCAGTCGGCATCATGCCGCTGTCGCGCCTCACGTTCTGCTGCCGACGCCAGCCCCGGATGACCGCCTTCCACCAGCAGCCCCCGCAAACCGGCAGCGTCGCCCCGGCTGGCGTGATACATGGCAATGCGCCCGCCCAGCGAATACCCCAGCAGCCAGTAGTCGGTTACCGCCTGTTGCGCCAGCAGCGCGGTCAGTTGGCGACTCACGTCGGCAAAATCCGCCGTCGGCAACGACCGGGACGCGCCATGTCCCGGCAAATCCACCAGCAGTAGCGGCCAGTCGGCCAGATACGGCAACACCGGCTGCCAATCTTCGCCGCTGCCGAGCAGGCCATGCAGCATCACCAGCCAGGGTTGCCCCGGCTGCGGCTGCCCCACCCAACGGCAATGCATCGTCACCACGACGGCACCTCGGCCGACAGCCGCTGCAGCGTTTCGGCGCCGGCTTTGGGTTCCACCACGACTTCCAGCAGCGTGGTACCACCCTGCCGCCACCCGGCATTTACCGCGTTCTGTACTTCAGACCATTGCTGCGCTCGCGCGTAACGCAGCCCGAACAGCGCCGCCGCATGACGAAAATCCACCTGCTGCGGCATACAGTAAAAAGCTTCGCGTTGCGCCTCTGGCGTCGGCAATAACGAAAAAATCTGCCCGCCGTCATTATTAACCACCACCAGCACCAGCGGCGCAGGCGGCTGACGCAGCAGCGCCAGCCCGTTAAGGTCATACAACGCCGACAGATCGCCGACGATGGCGAGCATCGGCCGGACATCGGCGCGCTGCACACCCGCCAGCGTCGACAGCAGGCCGTCAATGCCGCTGGCGCCGCGGTTGGCGTACACCGGATACCCCGCCGGCAAACGGGCGAACGCATCCACCAGCCTTACCGTCAGGCTGTTGCCGACGAAAAACTGCCCTTGCGGCGGCAGCAGTTCGGCGACGCGATGCGCCAATTGCGCCTCGCCGAAACCGCCGGACAAGCGGGCAGCCACCTGGCGGATGACCCGTTCGGCACAGGCTTCAACCTCTGGCGCCCAAGGCGATTGAGCAACGGCCGGATGCGCCGTCAGCCAGTCGGCAATGTCGGCCACCAATCGACGACCACGATGCTGCGCGGGGTCAAGCCGTCCCGGCTGGCTGTCGACCAGCCAGTATTGGTCGGGCGTCGCCGTCGCCTGCCACTGCAGCAGACGTTTGCCCGTCAGGCTGGCGCCGAACTGCACCACGATCTCAGCCTGACGCAGCGTTTCCGCCTGCGGATGCTGAAGCCACAAATCGGCGCAGGCCAGTGGTTGACCGGTCTGCGACAACACATCGCCAATCAGCGGCCAGCCGAGCTGGCGCGCCCAGGCGGCTAGCTGTTCTCCGACCTGCGCGGGCACTCGCCCGGCGATCACGACGCCGCGCCGTTGCCGCCATTGCGGCCAGTCCGGCTGCATTGTTGTTGCCGGCGTCGCGCACGCGCCCTGCAGCCACGGCTGCGGTTGATGCCACCAGTCGCCCAGCGCCTGCAGCCAGTCCTGAAAGGCTGCCGGATCGTCTTCGCCATATAACGGCTCGGCAAACGGGCAATTGATATGCAGCGCGCCGTGGCGCAGCTCGGCCAGAGCGTTATCGAGGGCGGAAACCAGCCAGCGGGCCGGAATATCACAGGTGGGACGCGGTAAGTTGAGCGTTAATGTCGGGTGCGAGGCAAACATGCCGGGCTGCCGAATCGCCTGATTGGCGCCGCAGTCGATCAGCTCCGGCGGGCGATCCGCCGTCAGGATCACCAGCCGCTCGCCGGTCAGCCCGGCTTCAATAATCGCCGGATAGAGATTGGCCGCCGCCGTGCCGGACGTCACTATCACCGCCACAGCTTCGCCAGAGGCTTTAGCCAGCCCCAGCGCCAGGTGACCAAGACCCCGCTCGTCAAAATGGGTGTGACAGACCAGCGACGGGTGCGAAGCAGCCGCCAGCGTCAGTGGTGTGGAACGCGATCCCGGCGCAATGCAGATATGACGGACACCCTGATGGCTGAGCGCCTCAACGATAACCGTTGCCCAGCGGCGGTTAAAAATATGTGTGGACATGATCGACTCAACAACTCCGGTTGCGGGTTGTGGCAATAATTATATTTTTTTTCATCCGGCCAACTTTGATGTAAACCAGTAACAGGCAATAAATCGCGCTATGAAATAGCGTCTTCCAGCAACGACTTCAGTCCGGCGGCCTTGTTTTCCAGTTCCTGCCATTCTTGTTCTGGATCAGATCCCGCCACAATGCCCGCGCCGGCATACAGCGTCAGTTGCCGGTCCGCGACGCTGGCGGAGCGCAACGCCACGCTGAATTCGGACTGCTGACGCGACAAATACCCCGCCGAGCCGGCGTACCAGCCGCGGTGAAACGGCTCATGCCGGGCCAGAAACGCCCGCGCCGCGGCGCGCGGCAACCCGGCCACCGCCGCGGTCGGCTGCAACAGATGCAGGCACTCGCTATCCGTTCCGCTGCGCAGGGTCGCCTGAATCGTTCGCCGCAGATGCTGCACTTTGCGCAGACGAACGATCTCCGGCGGCATCACATCCAGCGTCAACGCCGCCTGATGCAGGCGCTGGCAAATATCGTCCACCACCAGCATGTTCTCACACTGATTCTTGACATCATTCATCAACCAGTCTGCCAGCGCAGCGGCTTTTTCATCGTCATGATCGCTGGCCACCGTTCCGGCCAGCGCCTCCGTTTCCAGGCGGGTATGCCGCCGCCGATAAAGCCGCTCAGGGCTGGACCCCAGAAACGCCTGATGCGGCGCGAAAGCCAGCATAAAATGATAACAGCGGTAATTGGCCGCCCGGCTGGCCGCCATCAGCGTGGTCGCCCGCAACGGCCGATCGAGCGACAGCATCGAGGCGCGTGCCGGCACCACTTTTTCCATCTGTCCGGCGGCAATGTCCGCCAGCGCCAGATGCAACAGGTCGATCCACTGCTGGCGATCCGGACAATGGCGGGTAGCTTCTATACGGGTATGCAGCGTCGGCAACGGCTGCGGCGGCAATAGCCGGCGCAGAAAATCCTGTGCGTCGCGCGCATCATCGCGCAGCGAGGTCTCACTGCACAGATTGACCCGCAGACGCAGACGCAACCCTTGTCGCAACAGGGCGATGCGCGGCAAAAACAGAAACGCAGCGGCATTCGCTTCCGCTACCGGATGCTGTTCAAACGCATTCAACCCCCAGAGACGCACGCTGTCATCCACATCATGACGTTGCAGAAAGTCCTCAGCGTGTGCGATATCGTCAAACACACGCACCTGACCACACACCGCCGCCTCTTCATCGTCCTGACGATGCTGCCAGTAAAACTGCGGATAAACGGGCTGCGAGGCCAGCCACGCCAGCAACGGCGAGCCGTCCTGCAACGACATGGTCAGCGTGATTGCATGAAAGCCCGCCTGCTCCGGCAAGGGTTCGTTGAGCGCCTGATGCATCTGGCGCAGCAGGTCAGAGAATTGCTGCACATTCACCCCATAGCCTAACTGAAAGTAGGGAATTATACGGGGCTATCCCTACAAAAAAAAAGTCATTAGCTTGATACCTACCCCGTAATAACCTGCTTACCCACACCCTATTTCTATGAATAGGCCTCTCCCCGGCCGTTCGCCAGCGAACAGAACGCACCCGCAGTTGAATAACGTCACCCAGAGGTTGGAGCCAGATTCATGGTGATTTATCTCAAATTGCGGCAGACATCCCAAAACGATTGCGATAATTCCTATTTCCAATTCTGGATTGCCGCAACGCCAAATAACCCCACGCTTAACCCACAATAAAAACAGGGTTTAGATTATTCTTTATCACGCCTTTTTATTTGCAGGCTTCCGCCATAAAAAGTATTCACAATATAAAAAATTTCGTCGCTTTTTATTTTTTGACGAAAGATGACTCAAGGTAACGTATTGTCATGTCGGCATATCGGGCCAGATGAACGCCACACCAGGCAGCATGGCGCTCAGCGAATAATCCCGGGCGGATGGACATATTCCTTCATCAACGATAATTCATCTCGTTTATATTTTCTGATTTTGTTCACCGCACAGAATGAAAAAGCAATCCGATGAAATTAGCATTAAGTGACAAAATTCTTACGACCGACAGTTCTAAAATTTTTCTCGCTATCATCAAATTCTTCATTCCGCTTTATCATAAATTACCTTCTCATTGCCGGGCTTGTCCCGGCATTTTTTATCTGCGAGCTTATTGTGGAACCCTTCCCGCATTTTCTGTCGACAAGACACATCCTCTTTCGATAAAACGTCGCAATTGTGGTAAAAATACCCCTCTGTCAGGTTCAGCGACGATAGTTATTCAGCAATGAGTTCAACCTTGAGTTCCTCCACGCTTGACCAGTCACAGCGACTGGACGACAAAGCGGTACAGTTCGCCACACGGGCGGTGTTTTTCATCACGGGCGCGGCGATGTCGGCCTGGGCGCCGCTGGTGCCGTACGCCAAATCCCGCCTTAACATCAACGACGCGTCGCTGGGAATGCTGCTGCTGATGATTGCCATCGGCTCGCTGACCGCCATGCCGCTGGCCGGCGTGCTGAGCGCGCGCCTGGGATGCCGCCGGGTAATGCTGTCCGCAGCCGCGCCGTTGTTTGTGGTGTTGCCGGCCCTGACGCAGGTTTCCACATTGCCCGCCATGGCGGTATTGCTGTTCCTGTTCGGCGCGGCGATTGGTCTGCTTGACGTCACCATGAATATTCAGGCGGTGGTGGTCGAGCAGGCCAGCAAAAGGGCCATGCTGTCCGGGTTTCACGGTTTTTACAGCGTCGGCGGCATCGCCGGTGCGGGCGGCGTCAGCGGCCTGTTGTGGCTTGGTTGTTCGCCGTTATGGGCGATCATCATCATGGTGCTTCTGCTCCTTCTGTTGCTGCTGTGCGGCACGCATCGCCATTTGTTGCATGGCTCGGGTCACGCCGAACGCTCCCCGCTGTTTGTGCGGCCGCGCGGCGTGGTGATGACCATTGGCGCGCTTTGCTTCATTATGTTTCTGGCGGAAGGCGCGATACTGGACTGGAGCGCCCTGTTCCTCAGCGGCGAACGCGGGCTCGACTCCCGGCTCGCGGGCGTTGGCTACGCCGCCTTTTCCATCGCCATGACGCTGGGGCGCCTCAACGGCGACCGGTTAACGCAGAAGCTGGGGCGCTACGTCATGGCAGCCGGCGGCAGTTTATGCGCCGCACTCGGCCTGTTGCTGGCGATTGCGGTGGATAACCCGGTTTCCGCGATAACCGGGTTTATCCTGGTCGGCCTGGGCGCCTCCAACGTGGTGCCGATTCTGTTCTCGGCGGCAGGCAGACAGCGGATCATGCCCGCCGGGCTGGCCGTTGCCTCAGTCAGCACTCTCGGCTATACCGGTATTCTGACCGGTCCAGCGCTACTCGGCTTCATCGCCCAATGGAGCAGCCTATCGCTGGCTCTGGGCCTTGTCGCACTGTTGCTGCTGATTGTCAGCCTCAGTATCCGTCCTCTTACCCGTTCATCAGGAGCCTGATTTCATGCCTGCGGCTATCGTGCGTTTTTTCCTGCTGTTTATTCTGTTGCTGCTGCTGATGACCGGCGCTTACAGCTATAACTACGTCAACAGCTGGATGACGGAGAAAAAATCCGCCCTGACAGACATTGCGGAAGGAATGCAAAAGCGCATCGATGCTTACCGCTTCTTTACCGATCAAATCTACAAAAATCTGATCAGCGATCCGACACCGCCCGATACTCCCAACATCAATCTGATTACGCTGATGCCGAATGTGTTTTATGTCGAGAAAAGCGGCCACAAAACGGATGCCTTGATTTTCGGGCCGCACGACAAAACCACGCTCGGCGCCATGCACCGGATATCGCAATATCTGGACGTCCTGTGGGGCGCGAAAACCGATATCTACTCGATGTACTACCTCAATGGGCAGGACAACAGCCTGACCATGGTCTCCACCCAGCCGCTGAAAGATATCTCGTCACAGTTCCGCGGCAGCTACCTCTCATCGATGGTGGAATCGCGCAAAACCGAGATGCTGCAGCAGGCGAATACGCTGGATGAACGGGAAAGCTTCTCCCCCTTACGCAAGCTGCGTTTTTACAACGACTATTACTTTACCCTGCGCACGACGTTCAATCAGCCTGGGCATCTGGCTACCGTCATTGCGTTCGACTTGTCTATCAACGATCTGATCCCGCGCAATATGTCGCGGGACAGTTTCATGCTGCGCCAGCAAACACCGCCGGTAAACGCCGACGCCAGCGCGGATAACGACATCCCCACCGATATTCGCCGTGAAGGCGCGCTGCTGGAAATCTCGGCCCAGTTGATGAACTCGCCGATCAAACTGGTCTATGCCATTCCGTTGGGCCGGCTGGTGACCGATATGCTGCGCAACAATATCTGGGTGATTGCGCTCAATCTGGCGTTGCTGGCTATCTCGCTGATGGGGGTCTACGCGTTGCGGCGCTACTACGCCCGGCCGAAGGATGACCTGTCCCATCACTTGAAAGAACAACAGCGAATGTACGGCGAGATCGTCAGCCGCATCCCGGTCGGGGTGCTGGTTTACGATTTCAGCAACAACAAGGTGATGGTGGCGAACGCGCTGGCGGAACGGTTATACCCGCACCTCAGCCTGAAGAAAATCTCCACGCTGGCGGAGGAGCATCAGGGCGTTATTCAGGCCACGGTGGATAACGAGATGTACGAGGTGCGCGTGTTCCACAGCCAGCACACGCCGTCGCTGTGCCTGTTCCTGCTGCGCGAACAGGATCAGGAAATATTGATTACCAAAAAGCTGCAGCTGGCGCAGCGGGAATTCGACAAAAACGTCTCGGTTCGCAAACGCCTGTTCCGCAACCTGAGCCAGGAGTTTAAGCAACCGCTGTCCGCCGTACACCAGTTGGCGCTGACGCTGCGCAAAACCGACAACCCGCCAGAGCATCAGAAAACGGTTCAGGCGCTGATCGCCGAAACCAGCGGCGCCATCCGTCTGATGGAAAACATCGCCCTGCAGGCGCGACTGGAAACGGTGGAATGGCATCTGGTCCATGACTCGTTTTCACCGCTGACGCTGATTGACGATTTGATGCTGGAATTGCTGCCGCGTATCCAGCAAAAAGGGTTGAAGCTGTTCAATCATTACAAGCTCGACCCGCGCCAGACCTATCTGGGCGACAGCGAATTGCTGAAGAAAACCTTGTCGCTGCTGCTGGACTACTCCATCACCAATACCGACTACGGCAAGATCACCCTGTCCTGCGAGCCTTCGGCGCATACCCCCGAGCAGTTGCTGATCCGCATTAGCGATACCGGCACCGATATTTCCGGTATGGAGCGGGACAATCTGGTGCATCCGTTCGCTACCACGCCGCTATCCGATCGCTTCCGGCACAATTCCGGATTAACCCTATTTCTATGCAATCAACTCTGCAACAAACTAGGGGGTCAACTGCAAATCAACAGTCGACCAGGACTCGGCACCCAGTACGTGCTGACCTTGAAAATGCAGCCGGACCCGCTGCCTGCGGAAGAAGATGAGAAATTATTGGACGACATCACGCTACTCCTGAACATTACCTCGGATGAGGTACGTACCATTGTTAGCCGTATGGTGAGCAACTGGGGCGCGGATGTCGTGGTATATGACGAACGACTGGTGAGTCAGGATGCGGAAATCACGATTACCGACGATCCCAGCCGGATGGCCGACGATACATTGCTGGTGACCAGCGACGATACGCTGCTGGTGCCGCTGGGGCATCGCCGCCTGCGTACCAACTACAATGTCAGCCAGTTACTGCTGGAAGGTCTGCTGAAACTGATCGAACAGCAACTGGATACTTCTCCGGACGATCCCCTGCCTGAAGAGCAGGACGATATCGGCTTCTATGTCCGTCAGTTACGCAACAGTGACTACTATTCCTTGTTTGTTGATACAGTACCGGAGGATTTAAAGAGACTATATACTGAGACCCAAGATGGCGATTTTTTGTCACTTGCGCAAACAGCACACCGCCTGAAAGGTGTCTTTGCCATGCTGAATCTTCATCCCGGCAAGCAGTTATGTGAAGCGCTGGAAAAGCTTATTACCACCCAGGATCGCGCGCAGATAGAAGCCAACCTTCAGCAGATCGAAGGTTTTGTCACAGCATTGCTGCAGCCCGGTGGCCAACAATATGAGTAAAAAACAATGAGCAATCTAAACGTAATTATTGCAGACGACCATCCTATTGTTTTGTTTGGCATTAAAAAGTCGCTGGAACAAATCGAATGGGTTAACGTCGTGGGTGAATTCGAAGACTCGACAGCCCTGATTAACAATCTTCCCAAACTTGACGCCAATGTTCTGATCACCGATCTATCCATGCCGGGGGATAAATACGGCGACGGCATTACCCTGATCAAATACATCAAGCGCCACTTCCCGCACCTGTCGATCATTGTACTGACCATGAACAATAATCCGGCCATTCTCAGCGCAGTGCTGGAGCTGGATATTGAAGGGATTGTCCTGAAACAGGGCGCGCCAACCGACCTGCCCAAAGCGCTGGCCGCGTTGCAGAAAGGCAAAAAATTCACGCCGGAAAGCGTCAGCAAGGTGCTGGAAAAAATCAGCGCCAGCGGTTACGGCGACAAGCGCTTGTCGCCCAAAGAAAGCGAGGTTTTACGCCTGTTTGCCGAAGGGTTCCTGGTTACTGAAATCGCCAGAAAACTCAATCGCAGCATCAAAACCATCAGCAGTCAGAAGAAATCGGCCATGACCAAACTGGGTGTGGACAACGATATCGCCCTGCTGAACTACCTCTCCTCGGTCGGCGTGTCGCCGTCTGACAAAGAGTGATTCACCTACCGGCGAGCGGGTGACCTGCTCGCCGGCCTTCCCCCAAGCCGGCCTGAGTTACGACTGAACCGGCTTGTTCTGCCTGACCAGATTACTGTAATACGACAGCGACTGCTGCAACGTATCCAGCGTCACCGGTTTAGACAGACAATTATCCATACCGGCTTGCAGACAGCGCTGCCGTTCTTCCGCCAATGCATTGGCGGTGACGCCGATTACCGGCAACGTCTGCCCCATTTCCCGCAGCCGCTGGGTAAAACGGTAACCGTCCATATTCGGCATGTTGACGTCGGTAAGGATAATATCCACCGGATTCTTCGCCAGTACATCCAGCGCATCCAGCCCGTCATTGGCCGTAATGACCTGATACCCCAGCGAACCGAGTTGATCGGCCAGCAAACGGCGGTTAATCGGATGGTCATCCACCACCAAAAGGCGAATATCGCTGTTTTCGGTACGATTGTAACTGACGGACGGCAGGGACAGCGCCGCCGCGGACAATTCATCCTCACCCCGATAAATACGTTGCAGCAACACCGGCAATTCGTGCAGCGCGGCCGTACTGTACAGCCAGTACCCCGCCCGAACCTCCTGTGCGGCGCCAGCCTGCATACCGCTAATCTCCACGCAGGCGTGCGCATTTGGCAGCGTATCCGGCACATGATCACAAATCATCACGTCATCTTTACCGACGAGCTGCCCTTCTTCGTACCGCTGCGCATCCAGACCGCAGGCATTCAGCAAGCCCAGCAGATAGCGCTCCATCAGCGCATTACGAATCTGTAACCAGCAGGTTTTCCCCTGTAAATCTGGCACCTGCAACGTCTGCGGGTAGTGAGCGCGGTAAAGCGGAATGCGAATGCCGAACTCACTGCCAAGCCCCGGTTCGGATTCAATGGTGATGTCCCCATCCATCAGGCTAACCAGCTTTTCACAAATCGCCAGCCCCAGCCCGGTGCCCTGAAAGTGGCGTTGAACCCCGGTCCCGGCCTGAAAGAAGGGGTCAAATAATTTCATCACCGCACGGGTATCGATACCGACGCCGGTATCCCGTACCTTGAACACCAGGTAACCGTCATCGCAACACGCCACCTGGAACACAATACAGCCGGTATCGGTAAACTTGATGGCGTTACTGAGCAAGTTGCTCAACACCTGCTGCAACCGCACTGCATCGCCCATCAACCGCAAGGGCACGTTAGGATCGATATAGCAATACAGCACCAGCCGTTTTTTCACCACCAGCGGCAGATAATTACTCACGATATGGTTTATCACCTCACGCGGCGCAAACTCGCTGGGCTCGATCTTCAGCTGTTCCGACTCGATCTTGGAGAAATCAAGAATATCGCTGATGATCTTCAGCAGCAGCGCCGAGGAGTTTTGCATCGCCGTCACCAGCCGGTTGGCATCCGATGGCAACGATTTCGTTTGCAGCAAATCCAGATTACCGATGATGCCATACAGCGGTGTGCGTAATTCATGGCTGACGGTCGCCAGGAACATCGACTTGGACTGGCTGGCCTGCTCGGCAGCGTTGGCCATCTCCTGCAACGACTCTTCCATGCGCACACGGGCGCTGACGTCGAGCAGCACGCAGATGGCCACGTTTTCGTTACGGTAGCGCGAGTGCACAAAACTGATTTGCAGATGGTGATTGCGCCCGGTCACCACATCCAGCGATTTGGATTGCTGCTCGCAGATGATGCGCACAATGCGCACCCGGTCTTCATACGTCAGCAGGCTGAGATAGTTATGCGCCAGTTCGTTGCTGATAATATTAGTGCCGTCGCTGATCCTCAGAATGCAGATGCCTACCGGCGCCGACGCCACGATCTTGCGGTTAAACTGTTCGTTTTCTTCCAACTGAAACGCGTTGCGCTCCGCCGGCCGAAAAATTTTACGCTCAAACAGTCGGGTCAATAAAAACAGACAGATAGCCGATGCCAGATTCAACAACGCAATATTGATGATCAGCGTATTGAGCGACATCAGAATCACTTCCAGCGGCAGCGAATACACCACGGTCATCGACGTAGGCGGCAGCGCCTTCTTCATCAACAAGGCGCCGTAGCCATCGCTGTAGCCAAAGTAGTTGTTCGAGTCCGGGTAATGGCTAAGGCTATTGCCGGACTGGCTGTCGGTAAACTGCAGCAGAACCCGGTCATTCTGATCCAGTAATCTGACGCTGAACGGCAGGTCGCCATTCAACATGAAGTCATCCAGCCGAATACTCTGTTCGATCCCCATCATGGTCACCAGATGGTTATCCACATACACCGGCGTCAGCGCGTACAGATACCCCGCATCCGGCGTCGGGCCGGGCGTCACCCAAAACAGGCTCTCCTCGCGACGATTCCCCGCCCGATTGGATTTCTGATTCTGCAACCGTTCCTGCACGCTCTTCATCAGGCTATCGCTATCCAGCGACTGATTGCGAATGCCAAAATCGACAATGCACTGCTGACTGCTGTCGACAAAAAAGATGCGGTTAAGGTCATAAACCGACGAGAAATCATCATGCCACTGTTCAAAAAAGCTAGTCAGCGACTGTAATTGAGCGGGGTTCTTCTCATACTGTTCGCCACAGTCAAAGGTGGACGACAGCGGATAAATAGAGAACGGCGTCTTTTTGGCGGCGGCGCCGCGTTCCCGTGGCGCGACAGGCGCACCGAATCGGTTAGCGGCAATGTACCGCAGCTCGCGCGCCACATCGGTGGTATGGCGAATATACCCCAGCGATTGTTCGAAATTGAGGGAGAAAATCTGTCGCAGATGCGATTCCCGTTGATTCAGTTCCTTATTCACGTAAAAAACCGAAATCAGTGCGCCCAGAATCCACAGCGTGGTCGCCAGCGCCCGGAACATATACCGGGAGACTTTAAGGGTGGTCTGAAAAGAAGCGATAACTTTCAAAGGCATACCGTAAAGGTTGTCAGCACGGGAAAATCAGGTCGGGATCAGTCGATACAGTACCGATCCTGCATAAAAAAAGCCAGCGCGTCGGGCGCTGGCTCTGGAAGGTCATCATCGGCGGATGAAGGGGTTATTCATCGTCTGCCGGCGTATCGTCATCGTTCTCCGGTTCATCGATGTCCTCTTCCGGCAGTTCGCCGTCAACCGGCACCACGCTGTCGAGTTCATCGTCTTCCACCGGCTCAGCCACACGCTGCAGGCCAACCACTCGCTCGTCCTCAGCGGTACGAATCAGCGTCACGCCCTGAGTATTACGACCAACGATGCTGACCTCGGATACACGAGTACGCACCAGCGTACCGGCATCGGTGATCATCATGATCTGATCGGCGGAATCGACCTGCACCGCGCCGACCACCTTACCGTTGCGCTCGCTCACCTTGATGGAGATAACACCTTTGGTAGCACGGGATTTCACCGGATACTCGATGACGGCGGTACGCTTGCCGAAGCCATTCTGCGTCACAGTCAGAATATCGCCTTCGCCGCGCGGCACAATCAGCGACACCACCAGATCGTCGTCCTGCAGGTTGATGCCGCGCACCCCGGTAGCGGTACGTCCCATAGTACGTACAGCCGATTCGGAGAAACGCACCACCTTGCCTTCGGCGGAGAACAGCATCACTTCATTGCTGCCGTCGGTCAGGTCGACGCCAATCAGCTCGTCGCCGTCGTTGAGATTAACAGCGATGATACCGGCGCTGCGCGGACGGCTAAACTCAGTCAGCGCGGTCTTCTTCACCGTACCGCTGGCCGTGGCCATGAACACGTTCATGCCCTCTTCGTACTCGCGCACCGGCAGAATGGCGGTAATGCGTTCATCCTGCTCCAACGGCAACAGGTTGATGATCGGACGACCGCGGGCGCCGCGGCTCGCTTCCGGCAACTGATACACTTTCAGCCAGTAGAGACGGCCACGGCTGGAGAAGCACAGGATGGTGTCGTGGGTATTCGCCACCAGCAGCCGATCAATAAAGTCCTCTTCCTTGATGCGGGCGGCGGATTTGCCTTTGCCGCCACGACGCTGAGCTTCATAGTCGCTCAGCGGCTGATACTTGACGTAACCCTGATGCGACAAGGTCACCACCACGTTCTCTTCGGAAATCAGATCTTCGATATTGATGTCGGCGCTGTTATGGGTGATCTCGGTACGACGCGCGTCGTTGTACTGCTCGCGGATCGCCTCCAGCTCTTCGCGGATCACTTCCATCAGACGTTCAGGACTGCGCAGGATGAACAGCAGTTCGGCGATCTGCTCCAGCAGTTCCTTGTATTCATCCAGCAGTTTTTCATGTTCCAGACCGGTCAGTTTCTGCAGACGCAGATCCAGAATCGCCTGCGCCTGCTGTTCGGTCAGGTGATATTTACCCTCGTGGATGCCGAACTCCGGCTCCAGCCATTCCGGACGCGCAGCGTCATCGCCGGCGCGCTCCAGCATGGCGGCCACGCTGCCCAGCGCCCACGCCTGCGCCACCAGCGCGTTTTTGGCTTCGGCCGGGGTAGAAGCATGGCGGATCAGCTCGATGATCGGGTCGATATTAGCCAGCGCAATCGCCAGACCTTCCAGGATATGGGCGCGTTCGCGCGCTTTGCGCAGTTCGAAAATGGTACGACGCGTCACCACTTCGCGGCGGTGACGGACAAATGCCGCCAGAATTTCCTTGAGGGTCATCAGCTTCGGCTGGCCCTGATGCAGCGCCACCATGTTGATGCCGAACGACACCTGCATCTGAGTCTGGGAGTACAGATGGTTGAGCACCACCTCACCTACCGCATCGCGCTTGATTTCAATCACGATGCGCATGCCGTCCTTGTCGGACTCGTCACGCAGCGCGCTGATGCCTTCAATGCGCTTCTCTTTTACCAGCTCGGCGATCTTTTCAATCAGTCGCGCCTTGTTCACCTGATAAGGGATTTCATGCACGATGATGGTTTCACGGCCGGATTTGGCGTCCGCCTCCACTTCGGCGCGGGCGCGGATATACACTTTGCCGCGGCCGGTGCGGTAGGCTTCTTCAATGCCGCGCTTGCCGTTGATGATGGCGGCGGTCGGGAAGTCCGGCCCCGGAATATGGGTCATCAGCCCTTCGACGCTGATGTTTTCATCATCGATATAGGCCAGACAGCCGTTAATCACTTCCGTCAGGTTATGGGGCGGAATGTTGGTCGCCATCCCCACCGCGATCCCGGAAGAACCGTTGACCAGCAGGTTGGGGATACGGGTGGGCATCACGTCCGGGATCTGCTCTGTGCCGTCGTAGTTAGGCACAAAATCCACCGTCTCTTTATCCAGATCGGAAAGCAGTTCGTGGGCGATTTTCGACATGCGCACTTCGGTATAACGCATCGCCGCGGCGGAGTCGCCGTCGATGGAACCGAAGTTGCCCTGGCCGTCCACCAGCATGTACCGCAGCGAGAACGGCTGAGCCATACGCACGATAGTGTCGTAAACCGCGCTATCACCATGCGGGTGATATTTACCGATAACGTCCCCGACCACACGGGCCGATTTTTTATAAGGCTTGTTCCAGTCGTTACCCAGCACACTCATCGCGTACAGCACGCGGCGGTGTACCGGCTTAAGACCATCGCGAACGTCCGGTAACGCACGCCCGACGATGACGGACATGGCGTAATCCAGATATGAACTTTTCAGCTCTTCCTCGATGTTGACCGGTGTAATTTCTCTGGCTAGGTCGCTCATGGAGCCGCTATCCCTCTATTCACATCTACCCGATTTTAAAAGGTGGAAAATCATATCATAAACCGGGGTTTCAGGGGAAACTTCGCGCCGGTTTCCTGACGTTTCTTTCATGAGGCGTCTCGCATTTTGTTACTGCAATGTTACCGCCATCACAAGGTACGGAAACCACGACGCTATCGTTAGCGACTACAACAACCGCCTTCCGCTCGTTATACTCGCCCCAGTCAATATTGATGAAAGGTGATCACTCTGCATGAACACAGACGCCATGAACACAGACACCATGAATACAGACGCCACAAATGCAGGCGCCGCTAATCCTGATGCGCTGAAAACATCCGCACCGACCCAGAACGTCGACCACGATGAAATCGCCAAATTTGAAGCCGTCGCCTCGCGCTGGTGGGATCTGGAAGGCGAATTCAAACCGTTGCACCGCATCAACCCGCTGCGTCTGAATTACATTCTTGAACGCGCCGGCGGCATTTTCGGCAAGCAGGTGCTGGATGTCGGCTGCGGCGGCGGCATTCTGGCCGAAAGCATGGCGCGGGAAGGCGCGCGCGTCACCGGGCTGGATATGGGCGGCGAACCATTACAGGTAGCCCGGCTGCACGCGCTGGAAAGCGGTGTTCAGGTCAGTTACGTGCAGGAGACGGTGGAAGCCCACGCAGACGCCCATGCCGGCGCTTACGACGTGGTGACCTGCATGGAGATGCTGGAACATGTGCCGGACCCGCGCTCAGTGGTGCTGGCCTGCGCCCGGCTGGTCAAACCCGGCGGCCATGTCTTTTTCTCCACCATTAACCGCAACGCCAAAGCCTGGCTGATGCTGATTGTCGGCGCCGAGTACCTGACCAACATGGTGCCGCGCGGCACGCACGACATCAAAAAGTTCATCCGCCCGGCGGAACTGCTGGACTGGGTGGATCAGACGCCGCTGCGTGAACGCCATATGCTCGGCCTGCACTATAACCCGCTGCTGGACAGCTTCCGACTCGGCGCGAATGTCGACGTCAACTATATGATCCACACCACACGATGACCCACACCACAAGATGATCCATACCACACGCCTTGGCTGAATCTGTCAGGCGCAGGTCGGAACATTCCGGTTTCCCAATACCCCGGCCGGTGGATAAAACCACCGGCTTTTTTATCGCCAGAGAATAAGTTTTCAGGCATAAACCACGCCGTATCCGCTCCCTGACGACATATCAATCTCAGATAATTCTTAATTACTTGTCTGAAACACGGTTTTGATCAGGCAGATAGTTTTGCCACCGGATAAGAAACCGGCGGTTGATCAATTTTTTTATTTTTTCTCCCCTCGCGGTTGACAAAAAAGGAAGCCGCGCAGTGGCTGGGATTTAGCGCGCTTGTAACATTTATTCCCTATGTTATCCACAAGAGGAAGCCGTTTTGCTCACTTGCAATGCGGAAATTTTCACATTATCTTGTTATCAAAAACCGCCCCACCCCCTATATATAGTGTTTACTTCTGACAGAAAACACTATTTTTTTATTTGCGTTTTTTGTAAATAAAAAGGCGGGTGAGCCAAGCAAAACAAAATACGTGTCAAAAAAACAGGTGCTACGCCACATGAACCAGAGTCTACTTGTTACCAAACGCGATGGCAGTAAAGAACGCATCAACCTGGACAAAATCCACCGGGTAATCACCTGGGCAGCAGAAGGGTTACACAATGTCTCGGTTTCTCAGGTAGAACTACGTTCCCACATCCAGTTCTACGACGGCATCAAGACCGCCGATATCCACGAAACCATCATCAAGGCCGCCGCCGACCTGATCTCCCGCGAAAGCCCGGACTACCAGTATCTGGCCGCGCGTCTGGCCATCTTCCATCTGCGCAAAAAAGCCTACGGCCAGTTTGAACCGCCGAAGTTGTATGACCACGTAGTGAAAATGGTCGAAATGGGAAAATACGATCGCCATTTGCTGGAAGACTACACGGAAGACGAATTTGCTCAGATGGACGCTTTCATCGATCACTGGCGTGACATGAATTTCTCCTACGCGGCGGTAAAACAGCTGGAAGGGAAATATCTGGTACAAAACCGCGTGACCGGTGACATCTACGAAAGCGCCCAGTTCCTGTATATTCTGGTCGCCGCCTGCCTGTTCTCCGGCTACCCGCGCGAAACCCGTCTGGACTATGTAAAACGCTTCTATGACGCGGTATCGACGTTCAAAATTTCGCTGCCGACGCCGATCATGTCCGGCGTGCGCACCCCGACCCGCCAGTTCAGCTCCTGCGTGCTGATCGAGTGCGGCGACAGCCTGGATTCCATCAACGCCACCTCCAGCGCGATCGTGAAATACGTCTCCCAGCGTGCCGGCATCGGCATCAACGCCGGCCGTATTCGAGCGCTGGGCAGCCCGATCCGCGGCGGTGAAGCGTTCCACACCGGCTGTATTCCGTTCTACAAACATTTCCAGACCGCGGTGAAATCCTGCTCGCAGGGCGGGGTGCGCGGCGGTGCGGCCACACTGTTCTACCCGCTGTGGCATCTGGAAGTGGAAAGCCTGCTGGTGCTGAAAAACAACCGCGGCGTAGAAGGCAACCGCGTGCGCCACCTCGACTACGGCGTGCAGCTCAACAAGCTGATGTACCAGCGTCTGGTCAAAGGCGAAGACATCACGCTGTTCAGCCCGTCCGACGTGCCGGGGTTGTACGACGCCTTCTTCAACAATCAGGATGAATTCGAGCGCCTGTACGTGAAATACGAGCGGGACGGCAGCATTCGCAAGAAGCAGCTCAAGGCGGCGGAACTGTTCTCGCTGATGATGCAGGAACGCGCCTCCACCGGCCGTATCTATATTCAGAACGTCGACCACTGCAACACGCACAGCCCGTTTGATCCGCTGGTCGCGCCAGTGCGCCAGTCCAACCTGTGTCTGGAAATCGCGCTGCCGACCAAACCGTTGGAAGACGTCAACGATGAAAGCGGCGAAATCGCGCTCTGTACATTATCGGCTTTCAACCTGGGCGCCATCAGTTCGCTGCACGAGCTGGAAGAACTGGCGACATTGGCGGTACGCGCGCTGGATGCCCTGCTCGACTATCAGGACTACCCGATTCCGGCCGCCAAACGCGGCGCGATGGGCCGCCGTACGCTGGGCATCGGCGTGATCAACTTCGCCTACTATCTGGCGAAACACGGCGTACGCTACTCCGACGGCAGCGCCAACAACCTGACGCACCGCACCTTCGAAGCGATTCAGTACTACCTGCTGAAAGCCTCGAACCAGCTGGCGCGCGAACAAGGCGCCTGCCCGTGGTTTAACGAAACCACGTATTCGCAGGGCATTTTGCCGATCGACAGCTACAAGCGCGATCTGGACAGTATTTGCAGCGAACCACTGCATCATGACTGGGAAACGCTGCGCAAAGACATCCAGACCTATGGCCTGCGCAACTCCACGCTGTCGGCGCTGATGCCGTCTGAAACCTCGTCGCAGATTTCCAATGCCACCAACGGCATTGAGCCGCCGCGCGGCCATATCAGCGTCAAAGCGTCGAAAGACGGTATCCTGCGTCAGGTCGTGCCGGAGTACGAAACGCTGAAAGACGCCTACGAGCTGCTGTGGGACATGCCGTCCAACGACGGTTATCTGCAGCTGGTGGGTCTGATGCAGAAATTCGTCGATCAGGCGATTTCCTCCAACACCAACTACGATCCGGCGCGTTTCCCGTCAGGAAAAGTGCCGATGACCCAGTTGCTGAAAGATCTGCTCACGGCGTATAAGTTCGGGTTGAAAACCCTCTATTACCAAAACACCCGCGACGGCGCCGAAGACGCTCAGGATGACCTGCTCGACACCGCGCCGCAGGATGACGGCTGCGAAAGCGGCGCGTGCAAGATCTAAGTACGACGCCGGGGAAATCCGCGACAGCGGGTTTCCCCGGCATGACGATATTCCTAATCCTGTAGCCGCTGCCCTGCCGATAGCGCCTGGCGCAGCGACGACGCAACCCGCTCGGGTTGCCAAAAGTTTAACAGCGCCGCCTTACGGGTCGCGCTGTTGGCTTGTTTGGAGAAATCATGGCCTATACCACTTTTTCACAGAATAAAAACGATCAACTGCTGGAACCGATGTTTTTCGGCCAGCCGGTTAACGTGGCGCGTTACGATCAGCAAAAATATGAAATTTTCGAAAAGCTGATCGAAAAACAGCTTTCGTTCTTCTGGCGCCCGGAAGAGGTGGACGTCTCCCGCGATCGTATCGACTATCAGGCGCTGCCGGAGCACGAAAAACACATTTTTATCAGCAATCTGAAATACCAGACGCTGCTGGACTCCATTCAGGGACGCAGCCCGAACGTGGCGTTGCTGCCGCTCATCTCCATCCCGGAGCTGGAAACCTGGGTGGAAACCTGGGCGTTCTCGGAAACTATCCACTCCCGTTCCTATACCCACATTATCCGCAACATCGTCAACGATCCGTCGATTGTGTTTGACGACATCGTTACCAATGAGGAAATCCTCAAACGGGCGAAGGACATTTCCGGGTTCTACGATGAGCTGATTGAACTGACCAGCTACTACCATTTGCTGGGAGAAGGCACCCATCAGGTCAACGGCAAAACCGTGGACGTCAACGTGTATGAGTTGAAGAAAAAACTCTACCTGTGCCTGATGAGCGTCAACGCGCTGGAAGCCATCCGTTTCTACGTCAGCTTCGCCTGCTCCTTCGCCTTCGCCGAACGCGAGCTGATGGAAGGCAACGCCAAGATCATCAAGCTGATCGCCCGTGACGAAGCGCTGCACCTCACCGGCACCCAGCACATGCTTAACCTGATGCGCGCCGGCCAGGACGACCCGGAAATGGCGCAAATCGCCGAAGAGTGTCAGCAGGCATGTTACGACCTGTTCGTACTGGCCGCTCAGCAAGAAAAAGAGTGGGCGGAATATCTGTTCCGCGACGGCTCAATGATTGGCCTGAACAAGGACATCCTGTGCCAGTATGTGGAGTACATCACCAATATCCGTATGCAGGCGGTTGGCCTGCCGCTGCCGTTTGAAACCCGCACCAACCCGATTCCCTGGATTAACGCCTGGCTGGTATCGGACAACGTGCAGGTGGCGCCGCAGGAAGTGGAAGTCAGCTCCTATCTGGTCGGCCAGATTGACTCGGAAATCAACACCGACGACCTCAGCGACTTCCAGCTGTAACCACGATGACCGCCTCCACCGTGACGCTGCGCCTCTCCGGGGCGCAGTTGCTCTGCTCCGATGAACACACCTCCTTACTGGAAGTGCTCGAATCCCAGCGGGTGCCGGTCGAATATCAGTGTCGTTCCGGCTATTGCGGCGCCTGCCGGTTGCGGCTGACCAAAGGCAAGGTCGCCTACCGGGAAACGCCGCTGGCCTGCCTGCAACGGGGCGAAATCCTGCCCTGCTGCTGTATGCCGCTGGACGATATCGAACTGGATATGTAACCGTACGTCATACCATTGCAGCCCGCTTTTCGTGCGGGTTCGCATAATCCCTTGTTCGCCCGCAACTTTGCTACGCCGGTTACGTCATCCTGCGTTACACTCTCCACAGGAAAAAACCACGGAGAGCAACGCACATGCTGACATTTATCCCGGTTCTGATTGTCGTCGCGCTGGTCCTTGTCTGGTCCGGCATCAAAATCGTGCCTCAGGGTTACCAGTGGACGGTGGAACGTTTTGGCCGCTATACCCGCACCCTGATGCCCGGCCTGAATCTAGTGGTGCCGTTCATGGACCGCATTGGCCGCAAGATCAACATGATGGAACAAGTGCTGGAAATTCCCTCGCAGGAAATCATCTCCAAGGACAACGCCAACGTCACCATTGATGCGGTTTGCTTTATCCAGGTGGTGGACGCTCCACGCGCCGCCTATGAGGTTAGCAATCTCGAACTGGCCATCATCAACCTGACCATGACCAACATTCGTACCGTACTCGGTTCGATGGAACTGGACGAAATGCTGTCCCAACGCGACAGCATCAACACCCGGCTGCTGCATATCGTGGATGAAGCCACCAACCCGTGGGGCATCAAGGTCACCCGTATTGAAATCCGCGACGTGCGCCCCCCCGCCGAACTGATCGCCTCAATGAACGCCCAGATGAAAGCGGAACGTACCAAGCGCGCGGATATTCTGGAAGCGGAAGGAGTCAGGCAGGCGGCCATTCTGAAAGCCGAAGGGGAAAAACAGGCGCAGATTCTCAAGGCCGAAGGGGAACGGCAATCCGCCTTCCTTGAAGCCGAAGCCCGCGAACGCGCCGCCGAGGCCGAGGCCCGCGCCACCCAGATGGTGTCCGAAGCGATTGCCGCCGGCAACATTCAGGCTATCAACTACTTTGTGGCGCAGAAATACACCGACGCGCTGCAAACCATTGGCAGCGCCAACAACAGCAAAGTCATCATGATGCCGCTGGACGCCAGCAACCTGATGGGCACCATCGGCGGCATCAGCGAACTGATTAAAGAAAGCCAGGCGGACCGGAGAAAATAATCATGATGGCGCTGCTGGTGCTGGAAAATGCCCACTGGTTCTGGCTGTCGCTCGGTGGGCTGCTGCTGGCGGCTGAAATGCTGGGCGCTGGCGGTTATCTGCTGTGGAGCGGCATCGCCGCGCTGCTTACCGGGATTTTCGCCTGGTTGCTGCCGCTGGACTGGACATGGCAATGCATCGCCTTCGCCGTGCTGACGGTGGCGGCGGCGCTGCTGTGGTGGCAATGGCTACGTCGGCGCATCGAAAAGCAACCGCCTCCGGTGCTTAACCAACGCGGCCAACAACTGATTGGCCTGCATACTACGCTGACCGAACCGCTGGTTAACGGCTTCAGTCGGGTAAACATCGGCGACAGCAGTTGGCGGGTACAGGCGGAACAGGATTTGCCCGTCGGTACCGTAGTGGAGATTATCGCCGTGGAAGGCATTACGCTGCGAGTGCGGCCGCGTACCTGATACGTCGCAAAGCGCATTCCGTCGAGACGGCGACGTTGCCGCTATCCGATGACATAACCGCTAATAACGGCTAATGCTTGCCATGCTCTCCTGACGATGCATGGCAGCAGCCCGCCAGTTGAGTAATGATCGGGCATTCGGCGCTGCTGTCGCCGGGGCAGGACTCCGCCAGCGTCAGCAAACGCAGACGCATCGCCTTGAGTTCTTCGATCTGCTGTTCGATATCGTCCACTTTCTGCAATGTGCGCGCCTTAACGTCGGCGCTGTGCCGCAGCGGATCATTGAACAACGTCACCAGTTCGCGGCACTCCTCCAGCGTGAACCCCACCTGACGCGCCTGACGCAACAAGGTCAGCTCCTCAATATGGTGGAGATCATAACTGCGGTAACCATTTTCACATCGCAGTGGCGCCGTCATCAGCCCCTTTTCTTCATAGAAACGGATGGTCTTGCTGGTCAGCCCGGTTTTTTTCGCCACATCGCTGATATTCATGATTCCCCCTTGACCCTTCCCTTACTGGAAGGTTTACGCTTCAGGTAGTGCTTAGAACTAATCAAAATCACGCTTGCGGTCAATGCCTTTGACGTTCGGCTGTGATCACTGAGGAATATTATTATGTCGCAAACCATACTGCTTTCATTGCAGGGATTATCCTGCGAACACTGTGTCGGAAGAGTAAAAAAAGCCCTGGAATCCCGCCCGGACGTGGAACAGGCCGATGTATCGCTAAAATACGCCAACGTCACTGGTGAAGCCGATAGCCAGTCGCTGGTAGCAACAATCGAAGCCGCGGGCTACGAAGCCAGCCCGGCGACCACGCCAACTGTCACCTTGCAGCTCTCCGGTCTCAACTGCCAGCATTGCGTCGCGTCAACCCGCAAAGCGCTGGAAGCGGTGCCGGGCGTAGCGGCGACGGACGTTACCCTGCAACAGGCGGCGGTTTATGGCGATGCCGAACCGCAGGCGCTGGTACAGGCGATAGAACAAGCCGGTTTTCATGCAACGCTGGCGCAGGAGAAACCCCTCCCAAAATCTGAGCCGCTGACACCCCACGCCTCCTCGCCGGACAGGCTGTCAGCGGCTTTCGACTCGGTTCCGGCAAACACCGTTCGTGATGACAACGTCGCCCATGATGACAACCGTGTTCATAACGGCGACGGTATTCATGACAACAACAGTATTCATGATAACGACAGCGTCCAGTTGTTGTTGAGCGGCATGAGCTGCGCCAGTTGCGTCAGCCGGGTACAGCAGGCGCTGCAAAGCGTCCCCGGCGTCACGCAGGCGCGCGTCAATCTGGCCGAGCGCAGCGCGCTGGTCAGCGGCAACACGCCGCATCAGGCGCTGATCGATGCCGTACAGAATGCGGGCTACGGCGCGGAAATCATTCTTGATGAAGCCGAGCGGCGCGCCCGGCAGGAGCAAACGTCTCGTCAGGCCATCCGGCGTTTTCGCTGGCAGGCCGCACTGGGGCTGGCGCTCGGTATCCCGCTGATGGTCTGGGGCATGATCGGCGATAACATGATGCTTACCGACGACAACCGCTCCGGGTGGCTGCTGGTCGGCGGGCTGACGCTGGCGGTCATGATCGCCGCCGGCGGGCATTTCTATCGCAATGCCTGGCGTAGCCTGACGAACGGCAGCGCGACTATGGATACGCTGGTGGCGCTCGGCACCGGCGCAGCCTGGCTTTACTCCATTACCGTCAACCTGTGGCCGACGTGGTTCCCGATGGAAGCGCGTCATCTTTATTACGAAGCCAGCGCCATGATTATCGGCCTGATCAATCTCGGCCACGCGCTGGAACAACGCGCCCGTCAGCGCTCTTCTCAGGCGCTGGAGCGTTTGCTGGATTTGACGCCGCCGACCGCGCGGCTGGTAACACCGCAAGGCGACCGCGTCATCCCACTAGCAGAGGTACAAACCGGTATGACGCTGCGCCTGACCACCGGCGACCGTATTCCGGTGGACGGCCTGCTGGAACACGGGGAACTGTGGATTGACGAAGCCATGCTCACCGGCGAGCCGATCCCGCAACAGAAAGCGGCCGGCGACAAGGTGCACGCCGGAACTCAGGTGCAGGACGGCAGCGCCACGTTGCGTGCAGGCGCGATCGGCAACCAGACCACGCTGGCGCGCATCATTCATCTGGTGCGTCAGGCGCAGAGCAGCAAACCGGCGATAGGCCAGTTGGCCGACCGGATTTCCGCCGTCTTTGTACCGGTCGTGGTGGCGATAGCGCTGCTGAGCGGCGCCATCTGGTACGTTGTCGGCCCGGCGCCCCATATCGTGTACACGCTGGTGATTGTCACCACGGTGCTGATCATCGCTTGCCCTTGTGCGCTGGGGCTGGCGACGCCGATGTCGATTATCTCCGGCGTCGGACGAGCCGCGGAACTGGGCGTACTGGTGCGGGACGCCGATGCACTTCAGCAGGCCAGCCAGCTTGACGTGCTGGTGTTCGACAAAACCGGCACGCTGACGGAAGGCAAACCGCGCGTGGTGGCGATCCATACCTTTGGCGATATCAGCGAATCGCAGGCGCTGCGCTGGGCTGCGTCGCTGGAACAAGGAGCCAGTCACCCACTGGCGCAGGCGATTGTTCTGCGGGCTGATGGCGTAGAACGGGGCGACGTCACGCAATTCCGCACCCTGCCCGGCCTGGGCGTCAGCGGTCAGGTCGACGGCGTGCCGCTGTTGCTCGGCAATCCGGCCTTGCTGGCGCAGAGCCAGATTCCGCTGGCTGACGGCGAGAACTCGCCGCGCGACTGGCTGGAGAAACAGTCGGCGCTCGGCATGACGCCGGTACTGTTGGTGGCGAACGGTCAGGTGGCGGCGCTGTTTTCAGTGCAGGACACTCTGCGTCAGGACAGCGTCAGCGCATTACAACGGCTGCATCGCCAGGGCTACCAGTTGGTAATGCTGACCGGCGATAATCCGGCGACGGCTCAGGCCATCGCCCTCGAAGCCGGCATCGACCAGGTCATCGCCGGGGTACTACCGGACGGCAAAGCGGACGCCATTCGCCATCTGCAATCGCTGGGAAAACGGGTTGCCATGATTGGCGATGGCATCAACGACGCGCCGGCGCTGGCGCAGGCCGACGTGGGGATCGCCATGGGCGGCGGCAGCGATATCGCGGTGGAAACCGCCGCCATGACGCTGATGCGCCACAGTTTGCACGGCGTCGCCGATGCGCTGGCGCTTTCCCGGGCCACGTTGGGCAACATGAAGCAGAACCTGTTGGGGGCCTTTGTCTACAACACGCTCGGCATTCCGATTGCCGCCGGCGTGCTCTACCCGTTGACCGGAACCCTGCTGAGCCCGGTGGTGGCGGGAGCGGCCATGGCGCTCTCATCCATTACCGTGGTGAGCAACGCCAACCGGCTGCTGCGTTTCACCCCCGCCGACGCACCAGCCAGACGCGACTGAGTCAAGCTGTCGACCACGGCGCGCTGTTCTCTCCCGAACATCGCGCCGCTTGCCACCATATGCGTCCCGTAGCGCGCAGCGAACGCATGCCGAATTAGCGATACAACTTGCCGGCTGAACCGTTTAGCATAGAGACCTGACGACGCGAAAGCGCACGTCCTGCAACAGCGCGACGCCTGATTGCAGGATAACGTCCTGAGTCGCCACTACCGGAGACGTCGATATGAAACGGCTGATACGCCAGATTGCAACGTTCCTCGGCCTTCTCTCGCCCGCGGGTTACCGTTACCCGGCGTTGGACGTCGAGATCGTCAACCAACGCCAGTTCCATTTGGTGGGCAGTATTCACATGGGCACAGTGGATATGTTTCCTCTGCCGTCTGAATTGCTGGCACGGCTGGAGCAGGCGACGGCGCTGATCGTAGAGGCCGACATTTCCGGCGGCGATTCGCCGTTTGATCCGGTGGGCACCGAACCGCCGCTGGCGGAGCGTCTGGATAGCGCCACGCTGCAGCGCTTGCAACGGTTATGCCGTGAATTGTCGTTCAACTACGACAGCCTCGACCGGGTACCGGCCTGGCAGGCGGCGCTGATGTTACAGGCGCGTCAGGCCATGATGCTGGGCCTGCGTCCGGATTACGGTATTGATTACCAGTTGATTAACGCCGCCCGGGACAAAGGGGTGAAGATCATCGAGCTGGAAGGCCAGCAGGCGCAGATCGACATGCTGCTGCAACTGCCGCAGGGCGGCCTGCCGTTGCTGGAAGACACCCTGACCCACTGGCATACCAATGCGCGTCTGTTACAAACGATGGTCAGTTGGTGGCTCAGCCATAAACCGACCTGGGCGGATAACGTGCCGCCCACCTTCAGCAACGAAATCACGGAAATGCTGATGAATCACCGGAATCAGCGCTGGCAACAGCAACTGGCCGCTCTGCCGCAGGGGAATTATGTGGTGTCTGTCGGCGCACTGCATTTATACGGTGAAAACAACCTGCCCGACTTGTTACAAGCCTATACGGCTACCTTTTGAAGCAAGGACAGTACATTATGACGCCCGCAGTAAAACTGCTTGAGAAGCAAAAAGTCGCTTTTACGCTTCACAGCTACCATCACGACGCTGATGAAACCAACTTCGGCGAAGAAGCCGCCCGCAAACTGGGGCTGGATAAACAACAGGTTTACAAAACCCTGCTGGTGTCGCTCAACGGCGATGCCAAACAGCTGGCGGTAGCGGTCACCCCGGTCGCCAGTCAGTTGGATCTGAAAAAAGTGGCCAAGGCGCTGGCCGCTAAAAAAGCCGATATGGCGGATCCGCAAATCGCCCAGCGAGTAACGGGCTATCTGGTGGGCGGCATCAGCCCGCTGGGGCAGAAGAAACTGCTGCCCACCGTGATCGACGACGGGGCGCAGCAATTCGATACTATTTTTATCTCCGGCGGCAAGCGGGGATTGGACCTCGAACTGGCGGCCGCCGACCTGGCCCGGTTGCTAAAAGCGCAGTTTGCCGATATCGCCAAGCGTGATTGACCGTAAAAATGAAGACGGCGGCAGAGGGTTCCACGGCCAGTGTTGCCCTCTGCCGCCGCTTCATAACCGTCCTTCCCTGGGGAGTACGATCGCTTCCCGGCGCGTTACCGGATGACGTTCGCCCCTTTATCCAGCAGCAGCGCATCCCCTTGTTTTACGTTCAGGGTCAGCCCTTTGGTGGCCAGTTCCGCGTTGCGCACCCGCAGCCCTTTTTCAGCGTCAATCCGCACCTGTTCAAAATGGAAACCGCTCAACGGCGCTTCCGGTACACCGATAATGTACCCGGCGGCCTTGCTACGGCCGGTTGATTCCAGATCGACGATAGTGACCTGGCTGAAATGCGGCGTTTTCACCTTGTCGAACGGCTGGGCCGGCTCGGTATCCGGCGGATAAATCTGTTCGCCCAGCGTAAACCCGCCCGCCTGCAGCAATTTATCCACCTCGGCCTGTACGATAGGCGCCGCCTGATAGTAACCGGAGAACACCAGCGGTACTTCGACATCCACCATCCGGGTATGACGATAGGTGACGTTCTTCACTTCACCGCCTTTGCCGCGCAGCGACTTGATGCGAATGCCGTACATCGAACCTTCAAAGCGGTTATTTTCCACCAGCACATTGTTGACGCCACCGGAGGTTTCGCTACCGATAGAAATGCCGCGTCCCTGCTTTAACACGTTGTTGGCAATATAAATATTGTCTACCACGCCATTCGGGAAACGGCTGTCCGGTTTTTCCGCCTTGATGGCGATATGGTCATCGTTACAGTCGATGACGTTGTTGGTGATGCGGATATTCTGGCTATCGATCGGGTCGATGGCGTCCGTGTTGGGCGCATGCCAGGGCGCAATAATGTTGGTGCCGTTCACCGTGACATCATGGGCATAGCGCATCACCACATGGAAGCTGGGAGAGTTGGTCAGGGTCACGCCGTCAATCAGTACCTGACTGGAACGGGTCACGTAAATCAGTCGTGGACGGTCGGTGCCGCCTTTCTTGCCGGTGGCGCGAATCGCCGCGCGCCAGCGTTCCCACCACACCGCACCTTGTCCATCAATGGTGCCTTCGCCGGTAATGGCGACGTTCTGCGCATCGGCAATACTGATAAACGGCAGCCAGCCATTTTCCGCTTCGGCGTAGCGGGTGCTATCGGTGGCGCGATAGGCATTTTCTCCGGTCGATGCCACTAGCGTGGCGTTCTTTTCCAGATGCAGGCGGACATTGCTTTTCAGGAACAGCGGCTCCACCAGATAGTTGCCCGCCGGCACCAGCACGGTGCCGCCGCCGGCGGCGGCGCATTCATCAATCGCCTTCTGAAAAGATTCCGTATTCAGCGCAATCTGCAAGCGATGCCCCTCGGCACCATAGCGGGTCACGTTACAGACCCGGTCCGGAAACGCTACCTTTTCAGCCGCCTGAGCCGCCACGCTTGCCAGTGCGCAGGACGCCAGCAGCGAAAACGCCACACCTTTATGCATAATCACCCCATAAGTAAAACAACGTTTCATTTATAGGAAATGTATCATCGCTAGCTTCCCAAAACGGTTGTGGCGATCACGATTTGGTTTGCGAAACAAGGTTTTGGGGATCTGCCCAGTTTTATTGGCAAATAATCGGGGAATTGAACAACAGAGTAAAAGCGGTGCTGAATCAGATTGAGAACGTCACGTATGGGGCTCTTTGTATTATTGAGCGCGGCATCAGGAAATGGCGGCCTCTGGGCTATCCAGAACACCGCACCCCATCCGCCGCCTGTTTTATTAAATTTACCCGCTACCCCGTATGCCCAATCCTCAAGGTGTCGCGGCTATGGTCAGAGCCGTCAGTATTAAAATAAGCGACAGACTCTTTCAACCGCTGCGTCTGTAGTTCCAGTTCATTTGCCGCGGCTACCGCCTGTTTAACCAGGGCTGTATTCTGCTGGGTGATCGAATCAATCTGAACAATCGACTCATTGATATAGCTAATGCCTTTTCCTTGCTCGCTCGTCGCCGTAGAGATTTCCACCATGATATCAGCGACATGCTGCACGGCACTGACCACCTCTTTGATGCTGCCGTCAGCCACTTTGATTTTCGCCGAGCCGCTACTGACGCGGGAAACCGATTCTTCTATCAGGCTTTTTATCTCTCTGGCCGCCTCTGCACTACGCAGGGCAAGGCTGCGCACCTCGCCAGCCACGACGGCGAAACCGCGCCCCTGTTCACCGGCACGCGCGGCTTCCACCGCCGCGTTCAGGGCAAGAATATTGGTTTGAAAGGCAATATTATTCACCACCTCGGTGATGTTGGCGATTTTGTCGGAGCTTTCAGAAATACCATTCATCGTGTCGTTAACTTCCTGCATCACCGCACCTCCCCGGGAGGCTATCTCAAGTGCGGAATGCGCCAGCTGACGGGCCTGCTCGGTATTGTCAGCATTCTGTTTAACAGTGGAGGTAATTTCCTCCATGCTCGCCGACGTTTTCTCCAGAGAAGTAGCCTGCCGCTCCGTGTGTGACGACAACTCCACGTTACCGGCAATAATTTCACCGGTACTGGCATTGATAGCCTCTGCTCCGGAACGGATATCTTCGATAACGTTGATTAGCTGTTCCCGCATCAAGCCCATCTCATGCAGCAGGCTGATTTTGTCGCCAGGTAATGTAGTGACCGGATAAGATAAATTACCTGCTGCAATGCGTGCGGCCACTTCTGCGGCGTAAGTGGGTTCGCCGCCAAGAATGCGCAAGATGCTACGGTTTATATAGTAAGCAAAAAATAAAAGCACAGCGCTGATTAATACAAAGACAATCACATTCTGATATAAAGAATAAATAAACGCCTCATCAATATCATCGACATAAAGACCGGTGGTAATTATCCAGTCCCAGGGGGCGTAGGGTGAATTATAGGCCACTTTAGGTTGTGCAACGGTGGAGCCGGGGCGCGGAAAAGCGTAAGCAGTATAAGCAGACTGGTTGTCTCTTGTTACCGTAACCATCTCTCTGAAAAGGTAGACGCCATTCGCGTCTTTAAAATCCTCGCCCTGCCCAATGAGTTTTTCATTTATTGGGTGCATTAAGACCCGGGCCTGGGAATTGAGTATTGTGAAATATCCTGAATCACCATAGCGCAGGTCTTTTATGGCTTTCATTGCGCGCTGCTGTGCTTCACTCTGAGTAATCAATCCATTGCTGGCTTGTTCGGCATTGGTTTTTACTACCCCCAACGCCAGTTGCGTAACATGCATTAGCTCACTTTTTCTTAGCGATAACTGATCCTGTTTGATTTTTACCGAACCATAAAGTAGCGTTCCTGCCAGACACAGCAAACTAATAATAAGCGGAAACCAAAGCCTCCTGGCGAGGGATATCTTCATCGGTTGATCACCTTTCATGAGATTATGTTATCAATTTTTTATGCCATACCCACCGCTTATGACACTATTTCGAATAAAATCAGCAATGCATTACTTTTTAAATAGCAGAAAATACAAATCTTTCTTATATGCTTTTTAAGCATAAAAAAGATTATCCATTAATAAATCTGGTTTACTCTCTACCCATGTAAACCAAGTCCGGCATAGTACAGTGAAGAAAAGACGCATCCTCCTTAGAGCCTATCCCAATAGGTGTCATTGACGCAGCCAGTTTGGACTCGGACAGCGCGGAGACAATATGCAACGCATATTGAACGGACAACGTCATTGTCCGGCCCAACGGGCGAGCGCGGCGAGTAAACCGGAGCGAACACGGAGTACGTGAGGATTTCGCGCACTGCCCAGGGCCTAAATGGCCCTATTGGGATAGGCTATTAGCCATCATGCGCCAACAATATCACAGGGTTAAGGCCGTACTCTCACAGAATGTTATAAAACTGATGCCGACGTCACTGATTTGTAAAAAAGCAGGTCAACGCGCTGTGCGCCGTCAATATCAGCAGGTCTTTTCTTCGTTAATAGCGAAAATCTATCGGCTGATTTAAGCATATTTATGAATATTGTTTTTTGGATAAAACCATTCAAAAAGTAGGATTATTTAATTCTCATTACCTCCCGGAAAATAGACATGTCCAAACTTGAGATTCAGGCAACCAGCGCTTCATTTACGCCAGCTCGCGTTCTCCGGACCGAGTCAGAAAACGACGCCTTCGGAATTGAGCTTAAAAAAGCACAGGCAGAGGAACACATCCCTTTCAGGAATGAAACTCACCTCAGGGCACAACCACAGCCGTCCGCTGCGGCACAGGAACTCATGGAGTGGCTTGCGATGTCCCCGGAAGAAAGGTTGTTTTTTTCCGTACTGTCCTCAATGGGAATATCCAAAGAACAGTATGAAGCTATGCCTCCGGAGCAACAGATGGAGCTAGACCGCAAGGTACAGGAGCGCATAAAAGAAATGGCAAAAGAAGGCTGTTCTCCATCAGCGCTCCAGGCATGATTTCCTGGCCCATCCTGAAGCGGCGGTATCCACTCTCAACAGCAGAATGGAAACCCGTGATGATGCGCTTCATGCACAGGGCCTGACACACAATTTGAAAACCAATGCCTCGCGAAGAGCGGTGTTCATGCCTGCGGGTAAGATAGCAACGTGGCGACACCCCGTGTTCGATGGCGGAAACGGCGATATAGCGCCCACACCAGAAAATACCAATAGAGCGCTATTTGCAGACTAATATAACTCGTCATCTACCGGTATATCGGTGTGCCGAGTAGGAAAACGATAAGTCCGAGTCGATAATTAAAACTAAAGCTATTAATTAAATCACCTGGGAGCGAATTAGTTTGCTTTTTGTATCAGCAACGTCGCCTGACCAATATTATCATTACAATTATCGTCGCTGATATAGGCTATAAACGGTGAGCCAGATGAATCCACAACAATCGGATTGCTGGTAACAGAGACGCCCCAACGAGCGTTTTTAAATCCACCTTGCACCATGACTGCATCAATAATACAGCTATTACCAGAAGAGCGATTACAATTCATACTATTAGACACAAGAGATAAAACATATCTCCCTGGCTCTAAAGAAAACTTAGCTGACGTACCTGCCAGGGTATCAAGAGCAGGCGCTGTCAGACAATTCCGTTGAGGATCAATAGTTATGCTTGTCGCCGCTTCACTGACAAAAGGAAGACATGCCAGCATGAATATGCCAATAGAGGTATTGCGCATGATTAAATCTCCTGAAAATTTTTGATAAATTAATGCAATTCCATTTCATTGAAAAAAAACAATTTACTTTATAAAAACTCACCCATAACGATGGTATTTCATACTAATCCATGCAATCAAAAAATGTCAATATTCAGCATCTTGCTGAACCACATTAAAAAACAGGCCGACAGATTCCAATTATTTAAACTGGCACAAAAAGATTACTCTAACTTAAATACCCTTAGCCCAAACTGTCTTTTATCAAACAATATTCCTTTCGGAACTAAGCTACAAAATAGTTATTATTCACGAATCACAACACCATCGGATAATATCGTCAATTAATAATTACCACGCAATGTTTCTGGATGACCATTATTCTTTACGAAACGCCGTCTGATAAAGTGGCTGTAATATCGTTGATGTTCTATTACGTGAACAAGAGTGAAGTATTCATGTACAAGGCTATATCGCAAAAGTTTTTTAGCCGAGAAAAAAGCGGTTCCCACTCTCAAAAAACAGAGCAGAAACCGCCATATGCATCAATTATTTATAAACAATCTCGCCTTTCGGCTCGTAATCTGCCGCCTGCAATGGAGAGTGTTTTTCGACGTACTGACGCAACACTTCCGCGTCCACAAAGCCGGTATTGACGTAGCTCGGCAGGTCGCTCAGTTTCGGGTAACCGTCACCGCCGGTGGCGTTAAAGCTCAGGGTGGAAATGCGGTAGATCTTGTCCGCCTGCAGCGGTTCGCCCTTGATCTTCACGTTCTTCACGCCGGTGCCGTCCGCTTCCAGGCTGACATTCAGGAACTGAGCATACGCGCCGGAATCCACCTTCTTATTGGCGACCACCGCCAGGTATTTTTCCACCTCGCTGCCTTTCAGGTCGGCATATACCAGCGTGTTGCCGAACGGTTGTACCTTGAGCAGGGTCTTGTAGGTGATGTCGCCGGACTCAATCGAATCCCGCACGCCGCCGCCGCTCATGACCCCGAAATCCGCTTTGGCCCGCTCCAACTGGGCAGACAACAGCACCCGCGACAGGTTGGTTTGCACGAAACGAACCTTGTTGCGGTCGCCTTCCAGTCGACCATTCACGCTGCCCACTTTCACATCCAGTTGCGCCTTGCCCTTCTCCTGGAACGGCGTCAGCAGTTTCATCATGTCCGGGTTCTGGCTGATTTCCTGGGTGTAGTACACGCGCTCGCTGCTGCCGTCGGCCTTCTCGACTTTCTTCTTCAGGTTGACAGGAATCAGTTGATAGTGAGCCAGCTTCAGCTCGCCGTTGCGGAAAGTAAAATCGGCGCGGCCCACATACTTGCCCCACTCATGCGCCTGCACAATCCAGGTGCCGTTCTGGCGATCCGGCGCGCAGGGGGTGCCGGGCACATAATCCACCTGTTTTTTATTCTCGCTGGCCATGCACACCGGGTCCTGCGAATGGCCGCCGACGATCATGTCGAGATATCCCGCAGGCAGGCTGCGCGCCATTTCTACATCGCCCGGCGCATTGGAGCCGTGATCGCCGTTATCGTAGTGCCCCATGTGGGTAGCGGCGATGATGACATCCGGCTTCTCTTTTTTGCGCAGTTGTTCCACGACCTTTTTCGCTTCATCGGCCGGTTTGCGAAACTCGATGTCGTGGAAATACTCCGGATTGCCGATTTTGGCGGTGTCGTCAGTCGTCAGGCCGATAACGGCAATCTTGATTCCCTGACGGTCAAACAGCGAGTAAGGCTTGAACAACCGCTTTTTGGTGCTTTTCTGGTAGATGTTGGCGGAAAGCAGCGGGAAATGCGCCCATTTTTCCTGCTGGCGCAATACCGTGAGCGGGTTGTCGAATTCATGGTTGCCGATAGCCATCGCGTCATAACCCACCAGGTTCATGCCGCGGAAGTCCGGCTCGGCGTCCTGCAGGTCGGATTCCGGCACCCCGGTGTTGATATCGCCGCCCGACAGCAGCAGTACGCTGCCCCCTTTGCCCGCCACTTCCTGACGAATCTGGTCCACCAGCGTTTTCTGCGCCGCCAGACCGTATTCGCCGTAGTCGTTATGCCAGAAATGACCGTGGTGGTCATTGGTGTGCAAAATCGTGATGTTGTAGGTTTTATCTTTTTCCCATGCCAGTGCATAAGGCGACGACAGCGCCAGCGTTACCGCCATCAGGCATCCCAGATTTTTGACAGAAAAATGCATAACCGCTCCCCGTAATAAAAATTCCTTATAGAATTGTTACATTAAACCTGTTGTGACGCGCACAAATTAACACAAATCAGCGCAGGATGGTTGACGTTATGATGAACCTGAGATGCCTCGCGTTATCGCAGAACAGCCATACTATTATTCTGATAATCCGTAACTTGAATCATGGCAGAAATACCGGTGGATGCGGCCGGCGGGATTTCTCCGCAAACAGAGATTGAATTAGCCCTATATATCAACGATAAAAGCAATAATTTAACTGAAAATATGTGTTACACTATTTAAATAGATGAAAAACACCATTTTATGTCTCACTCTGCCCGTCTTCCTGACGGTTTTCCCCCTCTGACGTTGAATAGTGCCATCGGTATACGGATAGGGAACGGTTTGGGCCGGCAGGGTACATAAGCATTCAGGAGCCGCAACCTACTGACGGCTCAGGAATATCCGCCCATTCTCGTTACGCATGGCAAAGGAGTCGGAATGCATGATAATACCACCCCCTTAATCTCCACGATGGCCGTCGGTCTGGTGCTGGCTTTTCTGCTCGGCATCCTGGCCAACCGACTGCGTATTTCCCCGCTGGTCGGGTATCTGGTCGCCGGCGTGTTGGTCGGTCCTTTTACGCCGGGTTTTGTCGCCGATACCCAACTGGCGCCGGAAATTGCCGAACTGGGCGTGATTTTGCTGATGTTCGGCGTTGGGCTGCATTTTTCGCTACGGGATTTGATGGCGGTAAAGTCGATCGCCATTCCCGGCGCGGTGGCGCAAATCATGATGGCGACCCTGCTCGGCGCTGGATTGTCGGCGCTGCTGGGATGGAGCCTGCCGGAGGGGTTGGTATTTGGTTTGTGTCTGTCCACCGCCAGTACCGTGGTGCTGCTGCGCGCGCTGGAAGAACGCCAGTTGATCGACAGTCAACGCGGGCAAATTGCCATTGGCTGGTTGATTGTCGAAGATCTGGCGATGGTGCTGACGCTGGTGCTGCTGCCGGCCTTCGCCGACATGCTGAAAACCGATACCACCAATACCAGTAAGCTGCTGCAGGACCTGGCGATTACGCTGGGCAAAGTAGTGGCGTTCATTACGCTGATGGTGGTGGTGGGCCGACGCGTGGTGCCGTGGGTGCTGGCGAAAAGCGCCAGTACCGGTTCACGCGAGCTGTTTACGCTGTCGGTGCTGGCAATGGCGCTCGGCATCGCGTTCGGCGCGGTCAAACTGTTTGACGTCTCGTTTGCGCTGGGGGCGTTTTTCGCCGGCATGGTGCTGAACGAGTCGGAACTGAGCCAGCGCGCCGCACACGACACTCTGCCGCTGCGCGATGCATTCGCGGTGCTGTTCTTCGTTTCCGTCGGCATGCTGTTCGACCCGATGATCCTGGTGAGCGAACCGCTGGCGGTGCTGAGCACGCTGCTGATTATCGTGGTTGGCAAGTCGATGGCCGCCTTTGTGCTGGTGCACATGTTCGGGCATTCCAAACGCACGGCGCTGACTATTTCCGTCAGTCTGGCGCAGATTGGCGAGTTCGCCTTTATTCTGGCCGGTCTTGGCATTTCGCTTGGCATGTTGTCGGAAAACGGCCGCAATCTGGTGCTGGCCGGCGCAATTTTGTCGATCATGCTCAACCCGCTGCTGTTCGCCTTGCTGGAACGCTATCTGGCCAAGCACGAAACCATTGAAGAGCAGATCGTCGAAGAAGCAATCGAAGAGGAAAAACAGATCCCGGTTGACCTGTGCAATCATGCGTTGCTGGTGGGTTATGGGCGTGTAGGCAGTCTGATCGGCGCCCGGTTGTATCAGGCTGGCGTACCGATGGTGGTGATTGAAACCTCGCGTGCGCGCGTCGATGCGCTGCGGGAACAAGGCATCAAAACGGTGCTGGGCAACGCCACGCGGCCCGATATCATGGACATCGCCCGTCTTGACTGCGCCAGTTGGCTGTTGCTGACCATCCCCAACGGCTACGAAGCCGGGGAAATTGTGGCGGCGGCGAGAGCGCGTCGCCCGGACCTGAAAATCATCGCCCGGGCTCACTATGACGATGAAGTCGCTTACATCACCGATCACGGCGCCGATCACGTGGTCATGGGCGAACGGGAAATCGCCGAAACCATGATCACCATGCTGAACGTCGACGAGATCGTCGCCGCCAAAGCGTGCCCGCTCTAAACCGTCCCCCGTCAGGCGCCGTTGGCGCCTGACGTCACGTCGCGTACCGCCATCGATGAGCGCCTTACGCCGGCGCGTTCACCAACTGCGCCAGCAACGCAATGTGCTGCGGGTCGTCGTTCAGCGCCGGGATATAATGGAAAGACTCCCCGCCGGCATGCAGGAAAATCTCCCGATTCTGTTCTTTGATCTCTTCCAGCGTTTCCAGGCAGTCGGCGGCAAAACCGGGGCAGATGACTTGAACCCGTTTTACCCTCTGCTTCGGCAGCGCCTGCATGGTTTCATCGGTGTAAGGCGTCAGCCAGACTTCACGGCCGAAACGAGACTGGAAGGTCATCATCACCTGTTCCGCCGGCAAGCCGAGCGCGGCAGTCAACGCCTGAGCCGTAGCGGCGCAGCGTTCAGGATAATCATCGCCTTCGTCAGCGTAGCGCTGCGGAATGCCGTGGAATGAAATAACCAGCTTATCCGGCACGCCATGCTCCGCAAATGACAGTTCGACGCGGTGCTTCAGCGCCGCGATATACGCCGGATGATCGGCATAATCACGGATAAAACGAATGCCCGGCACCTGACGCCGGGTACTCAGCAACTTCGCCAGACCATCCCACACGGCGGCGGTGGTGGAGCAGGAATACTGCGGGTACATCGGCAACACCGTCACTTCGGTGACGCCCTGCGCCAGCAGCGCATCCAGCGCGGACTGCAAACTCGGCGAACCATAGCTCATGCCCAACTCCACCGGCATATCCGGCAAACTCGCCGCCAGCGCCTGCTGCTGCCGGCGGCTGTAAACCAGCAGCGGCGATCCCGCCTCCATCCACACCGACTGGTAGAGCTTCGCCACCCGCGGTGAACGGGTCGGCAGAATAATGCCGCGCAGGATGGCGCACCACAACAGCCGGTTCAGATCCACGACGCGTTTATCACTCAGGAATTCGGCCAGATAACGTTTTACCGCCTGCGGCGTCGGTGCATCCGGCGTGCCCAGATTCACCATCAACACACCGCGTTTTTCTTTTTTCATCAACGTTTTCCTCTGCTGCCGCTTCGGCATCATCGTTTGGACGGGAACGGAGTGTCATTGTAGCGGAAACGCCGCTGTGAAAAACCGGCTGGCAGCGTGGTTAACGCCGATACCAGCAATTGTCGGGAGCAATACAGAGGAGAAAACAGCGGGAGAATGCGGGAAGAAGCGCCATCAGCCATGATGGCGCATCCGAAAGACGGAATCAGCCGAGGATACGGGCCAGCTCTGCGCTGACTTCGCTGACCTGGCGGGTGCCGTCAATCTTGTGGTAACGGGTGTGGTTAGCCGCGGCTTCCTGCTGATAGTAATTCACCAGCGGCGCGGTCTGCTGATGGTATTCCACCAGACGTTTGCGTACGGTGTCTTCCTGATCATCTTTACGGATGGTCAGCTCTTCACCCGTTACGTCATCTTTGCCTTCCACTTTAGGCGGATTGAACTTCACGTGATACACACGACCGGAAGCCGCATGCACGCGACGGCCGATGATGCGCTCGACGATCAGCTCGTCAGGCACGTCGAACTCAATCACATGATCGACATTAATGCCGGCTTCTTTCATCGCGTCAGCCTGAGGAATGGTACGCGGGAAACCATCCAGCAGGAAACCATTGCGGCAGTCATCTTGTGCGATGCGCTCTTTGACCAGGGCAATCACCAGTTCGTCTGTCACCAGTTTACCCGCATCCATGATTTCTTTTGCCTGCTTGCCCAGTTCACTACCGGCCTTTACCGCCGCACGCAGCATATCGCCGGTGGAAATTTGCGGAATGCCATACTTCTCCATAATGAACTGAGCCTGAGTACCTTTGCCTGCGCCCGGAGCGCCCAGCAGAATAATACGCATTGCGTAATTCCCCTTGCTATGTAGTTTTTTTAAAAAAAATTTGAAAAACGCTAAACCATACCATTCCGGAGGCGCTTCCTCAAGGAACGGGCTCGGTTCAGCGGGCGCGGTACTACTGAAATCTGTGATGGCGTATGACTTTTCAGCCGACTCTGAGAGTGTAGACGACGAATTGGCAACCCGGGAGTTACCAATCGTTAACATTAGAGCAAATATATGCAGAAGCGGTATAAAAAACGCCCCGGCAAGCCGGAGCGTTCAGTCTCATCATGATAAGCAGAATCAGGCAGTCAGCAGTTGGTTCATTCGACGGATAAACTGGTTAGGATCTTCCAGCGTACCGCGCTCGGCAAACAGCGCCTGATCCAACAGCAGCTCTACCCACTCGCCGAACTGCGCGTCATCCTGCGTATCGGCGGCGCGTTTTACCAGCGCATGTTCCGGGTTCAGTTCGAAAATGTACTTCACTTCCGGCGCCTGCTGGCCCGCAGCGGCAAACAACTTCGCCATCTGGGTGCTCATGTCGTTGGCGTCAGTGGTGACAATCGCCGGCGTGTCGGTCAGGCGGTGCGTCAGGCGCACCTCTTTCACGCGCTCGCCCAGCAGCGTCTTGACGCGATCGACAAACGGCTCCAGCGCCTTCTCCGCTTCTTTCTGCGACTCGTCAGCCTCATCCGCCAGTTTGTCCAGCGACTCGTCGGCCTTGCTGACCGACTGGAAGGACTTACCGTCGAACTCGGTCAGGTAGCTCATCATCCATTCGTCGATGCGATCGGAGAGCAGCAGCACTTCGATGCCTTTCTTGCGGAACAGCTCCAGATGCGGGCTGCTCTTGGCGGCGGCGTAGCTGTCGGCGGTGATGTAATAGATCTTGTCCTGACCTTCCACCATGCGGCCGATGTAGTCATCCAGCGACACGCTCTGCTCATCGCTGTCGTTATGGGTGGTGGCGAAACGCAGCAATTTGGCGATGGTTTCACGGTTGCCGCTATCTTCCGCCGGCCCTTCCTTCAGCACCAGGCCGAACTGGCGCCAGAAAGTCTGGTATTTTTCGCTATCGTCTTTGGCCAGTTTTTCCAGCATCTGCAGCACGCGCTTGGTCAACGCGGTACGCAGGCTCTGCGTGACACGGTTGTCCTGCAGAATTTCACGCGAGACGTTGAGCGGCAGGTCGTTGGAATCGATCAGACCGCGGACAAAACGCAGGTAGGTCGGCATGAACTGTTCGGCATCGTCCATAATGAACACGCGCTGCACGTACAGTTTCAGACCATGTTTGTGATCGCGGTTCCACATGTCCCACGGCGCCTGGGAAGGAATGTACAGCAGGCTGGTGTATTCCTGCTTCCCTTCCACCCGGTTGTGGCTCCAGCTCAGTGGGTCGGTAAAGTCATGGGCGATGTGCTTGTAAAACTCGTGGTACTCGTCGTCGCTGATCTCAGACTTGCTGCGGGTCCACAGCGCCTGAGCTTTGTTGATCTTCTCCCAGGTGACGGTCTCTTCCCCGCCCTCTTCCTCGCTTTCAGTACGGGATTCGATTTCCACCGGCAACGCGATGTGATCGGAATACTTGCTGATCACCGAGCGCACGCGCCAGTTGTCGAGGAACTCATCCTCGCCTTCGCGCAGGTGCAGGGTGATTTCGGTGCCGCGTTCCGCTCTGGCGATATCGGCGATGGTGTATTCGCCTTCACCGGCGGATTCCCAGAACACGCCCTGATCGGCGCTGGCGCCCGCCACACGGGTTTTCACCGTCACCTTATCGGCAACGATAAACGCGGAATAGAAACCGACCCCGAACTGGCCGATCAACTGGCTGTCTTTCGCCTGATCGGAACCGAGAGACTCCAGAAACGCCTTGGTGCCGGATTTGGCAATGGTACCCAGGTTGTCAATCACGTCATCGCGGCTCATGCCGATGCCGTTATCGCTAATGGTCAGGGTCCGCTGTTCTTTATTGATCGATACCCGAACGCGCAACTCGCCGTCGCCTTCATACAGATCCGGCGTCGACAGCGCGCGAAAGCGCAATTTATCCGCCGCATCGGATGCGTTGGAGATCAATTCGCGCAGGAACACTTCTTTATTGGAATACAGCGAATGGATCATCAGGTGCAGCAGTTGCTTCACTTCGGACTGGAAGCCGCGGGTCTCTTGGCCTTTCATACTCATTATTACTTCCCTCAATACGTATTTATTCAGGCTGATTCAACGGAGGATAAGCAACAGATGGGGATAACCCGATAGGGTTTCAAGGGGGGAACTGTAATTGACCACACCGGCTATTTGTCTACAGCGACAATTTGTCTACACCGACACGTTGACCGCACCAACAATTTGACGACATAAGCAATTTGCCGACATAAACAATTTGGCGACATAAACAATGTCAGCGAGATGTCGGCCGCCGACAGGCGGCCGCAGAAATCAGAACCGGATGGGGTGTCGCCCGGCCAGCGAGTGAGACAGCGTGGTGCCGTCCACCATTTCCAGCTCGCCGCCCACCGGCACGCCGTGAGCGATACGGCTGGCCATTACCCCATGTTCGGCGCACAGCTCGGCGATGTAATTGGCCGTTGCATCGCCTTCCACCGTCGGGTTGGTCGCCAGAATCACTTCACTGATGGTTTCCGTCGCCAGACGCTCTTCCAGTCGATCCAGCCCGATATCGCCGGGACCGATGCCGTCCAGCGGCGACAGGTGGCCCATC
Source organism: Dickeya sp. Secpp 1600 (assembly GCF_003049805.1). Taxonomy (NCBI): domain Bacteria; kingdom Pseudomonadati; phylum Pseudomonadota; class Gammaproteobacteria; order Enterobacterales; family Pectobacteriaceae; genus Dickeya; species Dickeya sp. Secpp 1600. Next base: position 1,245,396 of record NZ_CP023484.1, on the reverse strand, counting down.
AGCACAAAATAACGGCCGGCGAACTGCCCGGTCTGCTCGATGGCATGAATATCCGCCGGGCTCTCCACCACACAAATCTGGCCGTTCTGCTGACGACGCGGATTGGCGCAGATGGTGCAGACCTCCTGCTCGGTAAAGGTCCGGCAATCGGCGCAGTGGCCGATCTCCGACATCGCGCGGGTGAGCGCCTGCGCCAGACGCATACCGCCGCTGCGATCGCGCTGCAGCAGATGAAACGCCATACGCTGCGCCGATTTTGGCCCCACGCCGGGTAAACAGCGCAGCGCCTCCATCAGCGATTCAAGAAGCGGGCTGGTTTGCATCAGAACGGCATCTTGAAGCCGGGCGGCAGCGGAATACCGCTGGAAACCGACGCCATTTTTTCCTGCTGGACTTCAGCGATACGACGCGCCGCATCATTGAAGGCCGCCGCAATCAGGTCTTCCAGCATCTCTTTGTCGTCTTCCATCAGACTGGGGTCGATTTCAACACGACGGCAGTTGTGAGCGCCATTAATGGTCACCTTCACCAGCCCGGCGCCCGATTCCCCGGTCACTTCCAGGTTGGCGATCTCTTCCTGCGCCTTCTGCATTTTTTCCTGCATCTGCTGAGCTTGCTTCATCAGATTGCCTAAACCGCCTTTACCAAACATATCGTTCTCTCTACCACTTCGGGCTGCCGGCAGGCAGCGGGTTAAACGGGGCGGATACTCTCTTCGTCCAGTTCCGCATCAAAGAAACGCCGTAGCGTTTGAATATTATTATCAGCCATGATGGACTGGCGCGCCTGCGCCAGCTTCTCTTCATAAATGGCCTGACGCCACTCCAGCGGCGTACGGACCGCCGGCGTATCGTCTTCGGTGACAGTCAGGCTGATCGGACGCCCGTAGTGCGTCGCCAGCGCTTCCGACAGCGCTTTCTGCGCCGCCGCCGAATTCAGATGGCGCTGGGAAGAGCGCAAGTGCAGGTGAATCGCGCCCTCCTCCGGCATCTCTTTAAACGCATTAAGCGCCAACTGTTGTACCAGCTTAGGCAACGTCAGACGATCGATTTCCGCCGCCCAGGCATCGCGTTCGATGGCTTCCACCGCCAGCCTTGCGGCCAGCTCCGGCGTCTTTTCATATTCCAGCGCCGAGCGTAGCGCCTTGGGCGTAGTCACCGGCGCCGTTTCAACCGGCTCGGCTTTCTTCTGCGCCCGCCAGCGATAAGCCTCCTGCTTTTTCTGCTCTTCCTGCGCCACGGCTTTGGCCGCCATTTGCTGCTGACCACGCTCGGTCACCGAAGCCAGCCGCTCCAGCGCCGAGTTTACCGGCCGCGTTTTTCCTGACGCCGCCGGTTCAGTCTTTTTTGTCGGGGTATTTCCCTGTCGGCTCAGCAACTGGCTGCGCGCCTGCAACAACTGTGCGGTCGCATCCGGCAAATTGCTGTCCGGAGTTGGTGGTGCCGCAGGTTCGCTACCCGCAGCAGGAGCTGGTCTGGCCGCCGGTTCATCGCCGGATGCGGCAGGCACCGCGCTGGATCTAACCGATGGCGGCACACGCGCCGGTTCGACGGGTAACGGCGCACTCGCCGCAGGCGTCGCGGATGGCGCGCTGACCGGAACCGGTTCGGCGATCGTCTGGCTGGGATGAAACGCCAGCGCCCGCAACAGGGTCATTTCCACGCCCATGCGGCGATCCGGCGCGTACGGCAATTCCTTGCGCCCCACCAGCAGCGTCTGATAGTAGAGCTGCACCTCGGCAGGCGGGATCACCCGCGCCAGTTCACGCAACCGGGGCGCGACCTGATTGTATTCTTCACCCAATGCGGAAGGCAGCAACTGCAGCATAGCAATCCGGTGCAGCAGCGTCAGGGTTTCCACCAGCAGCGCTTCCCAATCGACGCCGCGCGACGCCGCCTGCCCCATCAGCGCCATGACACCGGCGCCATCGCCTTTCACCAGCGCTTCAATCAACGCCAGCGGCTGCTCATCATCCAGCGTGCCCAGCATCTGGCTGACGGCGGCGGCGGTGACCTGCCCTTGCCCCATGGCGATAGCCTGATCGGTCAGGCTCAGCGCATCGCGCAGGCTGCCATCGGCGGCGCGGGCCAGCAATTGCAGCGCGCGCGGTTCCGAGGCCAGTTGTTCCTGCTCCAGCACCTGTTGCAAATGCTGACGAATCTGCTCGGCATCAAGCGCTTTGAGATGAAACTGCAAGCAGCGGGACAGAATCGTCACCGGCAATTTTTGCGGATCGGTGGTCGCCAGCAGGAATTTCACATGCGGCGGCGGCTCTTCCAGCGTTTTCAGCAACGCGTTGAAGCTGTGGCGGGAGAGCATGTGCACTTCGTCGATCAGGTAGACCTTGAAGCGGCCGCGGGCCGGAGCGTATTGCACGTTATCCAGCAGGTCGCGGGTATCTTCCACTTTGGTGCGGGATGCCGCATCAATCTCGATCAGGTCGACGAATCGTCCCTGCTCGATTTCCCGGCAGGTAGCGCACTGGCCGCAGGGCGTAGCCGTGATCCCGGTTTCGCAATTCAGCCCTTTCGCCAGTAAACGGGCGATAGTCGTCTTGCCTACGCCCCGGGTACCGGAAAACAGGTAAGCATGATGGATACGGCCTAACGAAAGACCATTGGCTAACGCCGTCAGGACATGTTCCTGTCCTACCACGTCAGCAAAGGTTTGGGGACGCCACTTACGGGCAAGAACCTGATAGCTCATCAATACCGCAGCAGTTGAGTTATTGAGGAGGTGATGCTAACACAGTCTCGCCGCCATCGGCGAGACTGCCGTCATCAATGGCCGGGGAAATCGACCAGGCTGTAGCAGGCGATGCCCATGCTTTCGAGGCGCTGCTGTCCACCCAGGTCAAAGAGATTGATGATAAAAGCGGCGTCGGCAACCTGGCCGCCGAGACGACGAATCAGTTTGACGGTCGCTTCGATCGTACCGCCGGTCGCCAGCAGATCGTCCACCACCAGCACTTTGTCGCTGGCGGTAATGGAATCGGCGTGAATTTCCAGCGTATCGCTGCCGTATTCCAGTTCATAGCTTTCGCTCAGCGTCGCGCGCGGCAATTTACCCGGCTTGCGCACCGGCACGAATCCGACGCCCAACGCCAGCGCCACCGGCGCGCCAAACAGGAAACCACGCGCTTCGGTACCGACCACTTTGGTAATGCCGGCGTCCTGATAGCGTTTAACCAGCATGTCGATGCTCGCCGAATAGGCCTGCGGATTCTCCAGCAGGCTGGTCACATCACGAAACAGTATGCCCGGCTTGGGGTAATCCGGAATACTCTTGATACTGTTTTTAATCAATTCTGGCTGCTGAGTTGCGGTCATAATGTTGTGCCTGATAAAACCTTATATTCACTGAACACCGCCACGGCCCTTCGTCATGCCGCCCGCAGGCGTTGGCGATAAAAAATACGGTGGCGGCTCGCGCACGAAAACGCTCAAATCTAGTCAAACTGACCGGCAAATGCAACCGGCCCGCGCAGATCCGCCTGTTTTTATCGCAGGCTATTGCTTCGGATCAATAACCGGTAAACGCAGCATAAAGGTTAGCAACGCGACCAGAATCACCAGCAGCAGGCCCCTGACCCAGTTAATATCCACCAGCCACAATGACAAGGCAAAAGTCGCGATAATCACCAGCACCGCCTTGGTTTTGACGCCCGGCGGCAGCGCGCGATGCTGCTGCCAGTGGCGCAAATAGCCGCCGAACCAGGAGCGGTACAGCAGCCAATAGTGGAAGCGCGGCGAGGAGCGGGCAAAACACCAGGCGGCCAACAGCAGAAACGGCGTGGTCGGCAACAACGGCAACACTACGCCCAACGCCGCCAGCACTACCGCCAGCCATCCCACGGTTATCAGCACCACTCGATACATCTTGCCTCCATTGCATTTCCACACGAACGTTCATTTCCAGATAGGTCACCCGGGCCGCAGCAGACCCGATCGCAATCCACAGGAATCGTTGTATCATACCGCCACGTTAACTCAATCCGTCCGCCGTAATGTTTGATCATTCCATTCTCGACCCCATTCATGCCTTCCTGACCGCCGCTACGCCAGATGAGTGGATCGACGAAGCGCGCAAACCGGAAAATCTGCCGGTATTGCTGCGCGATCATCTGTTATGCGAACTGAAAGCCGCCCAGAGCGCGCTGTTTTTGATCCGTCGTTACGCGGTGGATCAGGAGAGCCGGCATCAATTGCAGGACTGGATTGCCCCGTACGAGCATTTCGCTTTCCGACAAGTGGGCGACATGCAGATGCTGACAGCAGGCGGGCAAATTACCCGTCAGATTACCGCCCGCGCCGGCTGCCACTATAGTCAGGACATGATCGATAAAATGGTGATGTTGATCCGCGAAGAGCTGCACCATTTCTATCAGGTGCTGGAAGTCATGGAGCAAAAGGGCATTCCTTACCAGAACGTGCCCGCCAGCCGCTACGCCCGCGGCATGACGCAACACATGAAATCTCATGAGCCGGATGCGCTGGTGGACAAACTGATTATCGGCGCCTTTATCGAAGCGCGCTCCTGCGAGCGCTTCGCCAGACTGGCGCCGCATCTGGAAGAAGACCTGCGCAAATTCTACATTTCATTGCTGCGTTCCGAGGCCCGCCACTATCAGGATTATCTGGCGCTGGCGGAACAGATCGCCGGTCAGGAGATTACCGCGCGCGTCGCCTTTTTTGCGCAAACAGAAGCACAGCTGATCACCAGCCCGGACAACGATTTCAAATTCCACAGCGGCAAACCGGCGTTCAGCACCCACTGAACCGGCCCGTGATTCCACATACCGCGGCTTACGGATGCCGCGGTCGACCGACGGAGGAAACGCCATGGAAACACAGGCACTGCTGGCCGTGCTGGCGCGCCAGATTGATACGCTGGCGCGGGATATCGAGCCGATTGCCGCGCGACAGGCGCCCCGGTCACGTTTTGATCGCCAGTTATTCAGTTGTTACGGCACCCGGCTGGGCGATTATCTCGACGAGATCCGCCATAACTACCAACATCTGCAGCAATATGTACAGGAACAGCGCCTGGATCGGGTGGCGTTCATGGCGGAAAAACTGCTGACGCAAATGACGGCGCTGCAACGGGAACTGGCAACCCAACCGCTGCGGGAGCAGGAGCCCGCGACGCCGGCGCCGCAGGACCGGTACCAGAAACTGGCGGAATATCAGGGCTATGAGCGTCGACTGCTGGCGATGATTCAGGATCGGGAAAGCTTGCTGGCGACCCAGAGCCAACTCAGCGAGCAGCAACGCCTGCAACGCGAGCTGGCGGCGCTGGAAGGCCGACTGGCCCGTTGCCGTCAGGCGCTGTCGCGGCTGGAGCGTCAGATTGAACGCCAGGAGCAGGGGTTTTGACCTTTCGTGATCTTCGTTCACTATTCTCTGCTATGTTTTAGAAAAAACAGAACAGGATTGGAGTGAGGTAGAAAAATCATGTCGCTGGAAAATGAAACGCCAGAAGTCAAACTGGCGGTCGATCTCATTATGCTGTTGGAAGACAACCAGATAGCGCCGAAGGTAGTGCTGGCGGCGCTGGAAATCGTACGTCGGGACTACCAGTTGAAGGCCGACGCCCCACCCCACCAGACGCCCGCCTGACGCCGGAGCAGGCGTTCCCGCTCCGACGCATATTCCCGACAACGTTATTTAGCGGGTTTCCATCGCATCCTGCGGCGGTGTTAGTACGCGGGACACTTCCTGTATCTCGTTGCCCTGTGCGTTATGCAGGTGTACTTCCAACTGGTTGAAGGCGATGTCGATATTATTTTCGCGGCACAGACGATCGATGGTGCGGTTCAGTTCATCGACGGTGTAGCTGCGATCCCGCAGTTCCCGCACGTACAAACGCAGTTCATGATCCAGCGAGCTTGGGCCGAACGACAGGAAAAACACCTGCGGTTCCGGGTCGGTCATCACGCGTGGATTATCGCGCGCCGCCTGCAGCAGCACCTCTTTCACCTTGTCCAGATCGGAACCGTAGGCGACGCCGATACGAATCAGTACACGCGTGATGGTGTCCGACAGCGACCAGTTGATCAGACGTTCGGTAACAAACGCCTTGTTGGGAATGATGACTTCCTTGCGGTCAAAATCGGTAATCGTAGTGGCGCGGATACGGATCTTGCTGACCGAACCGGAGAACGTGCCGATGGTGATGGTGTCGCCAATACGCACCGGCCGTTCGAACAGGATAATCAGGCCCGACACGAAATTGGCGAAGATCTCCTGCAAACCAAAGCCCAACCCCACCGATAACGCCGCCACCAGCCACTGCAACTTGTCCCAGGAAACCCCGAGCGAGCTCAGCGACGTGACCGCACCGACGGCGGTAATCAGATAGGTCAGCACGGTGGTAATGGCGTAAGACGTGCCTTGCCGCAGTTGCAGGCGCGACAGCACCAGCACTTCCAGCAGACCTGGCAGGTTGCGGGTCATCACATAGGCCACGCCGCCAATCACCATCGCCACCAGCAGGTTGCCTAGCGTAACCGGCTGCAATACGGCGCCGCTGGCATTCGTGGTGCTGTAATGCCACAGCGTGATGCTGTCCAGATAAGAGAACACGGTCACCAGATCGGCCCAGATCCAGTAAAACGCGCCGGAGAATGCCAGGAACAGCACCATGGTGGTCAGGCGCAAAGATTGCTGGCTGATCTGCTCCAGCGCCAGCGGCGCTTCCGGCACCGGCTCGCTGCCTTCCGCCCCTTCTTTGACCAGATTCTGGCGTCGCGCCACCGCGCGGCGATACGCCAGACGGCGGGCCGCGACGCTTAAGCCACGAATAGTAGCGAAATAGACGATATTCCAGACGATCAACAGATACAGGCTGTCAATCCAGCGACTGGCCAGACGCAGCGTGGTATAGAAAAACCCGTTCAGCATCAACCCAATCAGAAACAGCGGCATGGCGGCCATCATGGTCACCACGATCAGTTGCACCGTGTGACGCTCCTTTTCCCGCCAGCAATCGCGGCATACCGGGAACACCAGAATGGTCAGCAACAGCAGGTTACAGACGATAATGATCTGCCCGATGACGTCATCCACCAGGTACAGCGGCGCTTTCTCGCCCACCACCGACCAGAACATCAGCGGCAGCAACGCGCCGCCAAGTCGCAACGTCTGACGCCGGTAATGCGCGCAGCGGTACGCTGGAATATTGAAGTGACGCTCGCTCAGACTGCCCGGCTTGAGACTAAACCAGGCGGTGGCGAACACCATCCAGAACAACGCCAGATTTTCGCTAAGCAGCCAGGCGAAGCTGCTGATCTGGCTATCCGTCCGCTTCAGCCATAGCCCCAGCGACAAAATCACCAGCACGCCCGGCAACGTACGCAAAATCAACAGCAGAATGGCTTTCGGCGTATGCAACTGGCTGTCACGCTTGAGCAGCCCCACATCGTCCGCCAGCTTACTCATATAGCTATCGATGCTTTTTCGCCGCCACAACAACAGGCAGACCATTATCAGCGCCGGGATGATCAGCAACAGCGAATTCATGATCCCCTGGCCCAGCGGTACGCCTTTCAGGTTGAAATGCAGATTTTTTATCTGCTGTTTCAGTGTCGACGGCAGATCCTTCAGCCAGTTCCAGTCCATCGGTTTATTGCTGCTGACCCAGAAGATTTGCTGAGTCAGCGTACGCTGCAGCGAGTCATTCACGCTCATCAATTGCTGGCGGCTGATTTGCAGGTTAATCGCCAGCATCAGCTGATTGCCAAGCTGCTTGTTGAGCTGGTCGAGCAGTTCGCGGCGCATGTCCAGAATCTGCTCCAGCGCATCGGTGACTTCGGCGTCCACCGTGGCATTGCTGTGAACGACCAGTTGCTGGATATATTCATCGCCACGGAACAACACATCGCGTTGCTGGTTGATATCAAACTGTTCCAGCCGCAGATCGGCGATTTGGGTGCTGATGTTGCCCATCGCATCGGCCGACGGCAGATTTTGCTGTTGTTGATAAAGGATACGCGACAGCAGCAGACTGCCTTTCAGCACCGTAATCTGTTCTTTCAGGTTGCGTTCCGACTGTGTGGCGCGATCCAGCCAGTTTTTTACCTGAATGCTCTCCTGAACCAGCGTATTGCCTGCTTCGGTCGCTTTGATCAAACGTTGGCTGAGCTGACGATTGGTATCCATCTCCGCTTTGACCAGCGGGTTCTCCTGAATACGCTGCAACTCATCCGAATTCTGCGCTTCCTTGGCGGTTTTCTCCGACAGGTTGAGACGTTTGTTGTTGATGACGCCCTGCAACGTCTGCACCATGTGTTCCAGCTGACCAATCTGTGCGGCGGTGTAATCCCGCTGCTTCTGCAGCAGATCCTGCATGGTGGTGTTCACTTCCAGACTTTTGCGCTGCTGCTCCATTTGCAGCCCGACCAGCGCCTGCTCCGCCTGCAGTAAAATCTGCTGACTCGGCCGTAGCGGCTCCTGCGACGGGTCAAGCCCACTGAGCTGGGTGCGCAGTTGCTGGCTGCGTTGCGAGGCGGCATATAACGCGCTCTGCACCCGCTCCGGCTGGGTCTGCAACGAAATCAGCTGGCTATTGTAGGTAGAGAGGTTTTCCTGCGCCGACTGCAAGTCATCCAGCGTTTCATTCAGGCGGGCCTCCAGCTGTTTTAGCGACAGCGACTCCAGCGATGGCTGAGACACCGGCGCAGCGCTCCCCAGCGACACCAGATCTTCATTCACCTGCTTCAGTTTGGCCGGCGCCTGCGCCGCCTGCTGCTTCAACTGGCTGGTTTCCTGCCTAACCCGGTCGATAGAGTCCAGCACATCCAGCGTTTGGGTTAAATCCTGCTGGGTCAGCTTGTCTACCGAAGTCAGACTTTTTTGTTTGTTGAGGGTATCAAGCCGATTCTGAATCTCATTCCGGGTCGGCAAATCGTTACCGGCGGCAAGCGCCGACCACTGCGGCATCAACCCGAGCAGAAACGCCCAGATATACGGCAGGCTACGGCGAACAGAATCATAAAGGAAAGAACGGAAAAGAACGGTAAACGAACCAGAAACGGCGAAACAGCGACTCATGATGCATCATCGGTTTTACAGAGATGGCGCAGTTTATCACGTCTGCCGGAAGACAAGGTATGTCAGGCTACATTTATGCATATCAGGCTTCGGAGCTACCGGTCTGACGTAAGGCCAGACTGCCGCGCAGCATATCGATCAGCCCATCGACCAGATACGGCGCTTCGTTTTTCAGGTCGAAGCTTGTCGGCATAAACAGCCAGTTTTCCATGATACCCGACAGATAAGCGCGCATGGCGACCGCTGCGCGTCGGGGATTCACGTCCATCGGCAACATCCCCTGCCGAATGCAGTTCATCAGCGAGGCTTCTATTTTGTAGTAGCAGTCGAAATACAGATCCTTACGGCCATTAAATGTCGGCAACATTTCACCGACAAACTCGCATTTATGGAATATGATCTCCATCATTGAGCGCCACTCGATATCTGACTCGGTCAATCTCAATATATAAATCAGCAACTCTCTGAGCACATGCAGTGGATCGTCAGGAAATTTTGCCTGATACTCAGTTTCGAAATCAGAAACTTTGGCTTCTGATCGCGCCCATATCTCATCAAACAGTTCAGCTTTGTTTTTAAAGTGCCAGTAAATAGCACCGCGGGTCACGCCGGCGGCAGTCGCAATATCGGACAATGATGTTGAGGAAACGCCATGCTCGGAAAACAGACGCAGCGCTGCGTCCATAATCTGAAGTTTGGTCTCATGAGCCTGTTGTTTGGTTTTTCGTGCCATAGCGCCGACTTTCAAGGGAAGCGAGATTTACATACATTCACGGATGTATGTAACATAGCACGAGCCTGAATTTATCGCAGCAATGGGTTTAAAAGCTTGTGATCCATTGGTCAATTAAAAATCGGATACTTGGGGTTTATCTATGAATAAAAACAGAAGGCTTACGCCTCTGGCGGCTATGCTGATGCTTTCTGGCGGCCTCGTACTCACAGGATGTGACAACAAGGCTTCTCAAGAAGGGGCCCATCAGGGAGGCGCACCGGAAGTCGGCATCGTTACGATAAAATCACAAACTCTGAATATCATCACCGAGCTGCCGGGACGCACAAGCGCCTATCGTATTGCCGAAGTACGCCCTCAGGTGAACGGTATTATTCTGAAGCGCAACTTTGTGGAAGGCAGCGACGTCAAGGCAGGCACATCGCTGTATCAGATCGATCCGGCCACGTATCAGGCCCAGTACAACAACGCCAAGGCCGCGCTGGTCCAGGCTCAGGCTAACGCGGAAATCGCGCGGTTGACCGTTAACCGCTACAAACCGCTGCTCGGCACCAACTACGTCAGCAAGCAGGATTACGATCAGGCTGTTGCCACCGCACGCCAGACCGAGGCGGCGGTTGCCGCGGCTAAAGCCAGCCTCGACAACGCGCAGATTAGCCTGAACTATACCCGCGTAACGGCCCCGATTACCGGTCGTGTCGGTAAATCCACCGTGACGGAAGGCGCGCTGGTGTCCAATGCGCAGACGACAGCGCTGACGACTATCCAGCAGTTGGATCCGATCTATGTGGACGTCACCCAGTCCACCAACGATTTCCTGCGCCTGAAAAAGGAACTGGAAAACGGCACCCTGCAACAGACCAATGGCAAAGCCAACGTTCAGCTGACGCTGGATAACGGCACCCATTATAACCAGCAAGGGACTCTGGAATTCTCCGACGTCACCGTGGATGAAACCACCGGTTCCATCACTTTACGCGCCGTGTTCCCGAATCCGGATCACAATCTGCTGCCGGGGATGTTTGTCCGCGCGCAGATGGATTCCGGCGTCACTCCCAACGCGATTCTGGTGCCTCAACAGGGCGTGAGCCGTACACCGCGCGGCGACGCTACCGTGATGCTGGTCGGCGAAGGCGACAAAGTGGAAGTCCATCCGATCACCACCGGCCAGGCCATCGGCGACAAATGGCTGGTGACGTCTGGCGTCAAACCGGGTGACCGTATCATCTTGACAGGCCTGCAGAAAATCAGACCGGGCATGCAGGTAAAAGCGCAGGAAGTGGCCGCAGGTAATGCGCAACAGCAGCAACCGCAGTCCCAACCCGCCAAGTCTTAACAGGAGCCGGTAATCCATGGCCAAGTTTTTCATAGATCGCCCGATTTTTGCCTGGGTCATCGCCATTATGGTGATGCTCACCGGGACACTGGCAATCCTGAAGTTGCCTATTGCGCAGTACCCAACCATTGCGCCGCCCGCGGTTCAGATTACCGCCAACTACCCGGGCGCGGATGCGAAAACCCTGCAGGATACCGTAACGCAGGTAATCGAACAGAACATGAACGGGATCGACAAGTTACTGTATATGTCTTCCAACAGTGACTCGTCAGGCACCGTGCAGATTACACTGACGTTCGATGCCGATGCCAACCCGGACATTGCTCAGGTGCAGGTACAGAATAAACTGCAACTGGCGATGCCGTTGCTGCCGCAGGAAGTGCAGCAGCAAGGCGTTAGCGTGCAGAAATCCAGCAGCAGCTTCCTGATGGTACTCGGTTTCGTCAGCGACGATAACAACATGACCCAGCAGGACATCGCGGACTTCGTCGGCGCCAGTATCAAAGACCCGATCAGCCGCGTACGCGGGGTGGGTGATACCCAGTTGTTCGGCGCCCAGTACGCCATGCGTATCTGGCTCGACCCGGACAAACTGAACAATTACCAGCTCACTACCAGCGACGTGGTCTCGGCGATTCAGGTGCAGAACAACCAAATCGCCGCCGGTCAGCTTGGCGGCACGCCGCCGGTTCCCGGTCAGAAGCTGAATGCGTCAATTATTGCGCAGACGCGGCTGAATTCGCCGGAACAGTTCGGCAATATTCTGCTCAAAGTGAATCAGGACGGTTCACAGGTTCGCCTGAATAACGTTGCCCGTATCGAACTCGGCGGCGAAAGCTACAGCGTCATCGCCCGCTATAACGGTCGTCCGGCCGCCGGTCTGGGTATTAAACTCGCTACCGGCGCCAACGCGCTTGATACGGCTTCAGCGGTAAAAGCGGAAATCACCAAATTACAGTCGAATTTCCCTGCCGGGCTGAAAGTGGTTTATCCGTATGACACCACGCCGTTCGTAAAAATCTCCATTTACGAGGTGGTGAAAACCCTGCTTGAAGCCATCGTGCTGGTATTCGTGGTGATGTACCTGTTCTTGCAGAACTTCCGCGCCACGCTGATTCCCACCATCGCCGTACCGGTGGTGCTGCTGGGAACCTTCTCCATACTGTCCGCCTTCGGCTATTCGATTAACACCCTGACCATGTTCGCCATGGTGCTAGCCATCGGCCTATTGGTGGACGATGCCATCGTCGTGGTGGAAAACGTGGAACGCGTGATGGCGGAAGAAGGGTTATCGCCCAAGGAAGCCACCCGCAAATCCATGGGGCAGATTCAGGGCGCGCTGGTCGGTATCGCGCTGGTGCTGTCCGCAGTATTCGTACCGATGGCGTTTTCCGGCGGCTCGACCGGCGCCATCTACCGCCAGTTCTCCGTCACCATCGTGTCCTCCATGGTGCTGTCGGTGCTGGTGGCGTTGATCCTGACGCCGGCACTGTGTGCAACCATCCTGAAACCGATTGCCAACCATGGCGAGAAAAAAGGTTTCTTCGGCTGGTTCAACCGTCTTTTCGATAAGAGCACCAATCACTACACCAACAGTGTCGCCAACATCCTGCGCAGCACTGGCCGTTATGTGGTGGTGTACCTGATTGTCGTGGCTGGATTGGGTCTGATGTTTACCCGTCTGCCAAGCTCCTTCCTGCCGCAGGAAGACCAGGGCGTATTACTGACAATGGTGCAGTTGCCGGTGGGCGCAACCCAGGAAAGCACGCAGAAAGTGCTTGATCAGGTTAACGATTACTACCTGCAACACGAAAAAGACAATGTGAACTCGGTGTTTACCGTTAACGGCTTCGGTTTCGCCGGTCGCGGACAGAACATGGGTATCGCCTTCGCCAGCCTGAAAGACTGGGATGAACGAAGTGGCGCAGCCAACAAGGTCGACGCAATTATTGGTCGCGCTTTTGGCGCCTTCTCGCAAATCAAGGAAGCGATGGTCATCCCGTTCAACATACCGGCGATCGTCGAGCTGGGTACCGCCAGTGGTTTTGACTTTGAACTGATCGATCAGAACAACCTCGGCCACGATAAGCTGATGGCCGCCCGTAACCAGTTGCTGGGAATGATCGCCCAACATCCTGACACGCTGGTGCGTGTTCGTCCCAACGGGATGGAAGACATGCCGCAATACCGGCTTGATATCGATCAGGAAAAAGCGGAATCGCTCGGGGTATCGATTGCCACCATCAACGCCACGCTGTCCACCGCGTTGGGGGGAACCTACGTCAATGACTTTATCGACCGCGGTAGGGTGAAAAAGGTGTATGTTCAGGCGGAAGCCAAATTCCGTATGCTGCCCAATGATATCCAGAAATGGTATGTCCGCGGCACCTCCGGCCAGATGGTCCCCTTCTCAGCTTTCGCTTCCGAGCGTTGGGAATACGGTTCGCCGCGTCTGGAGCGTTACAACGGCCTGCCGGCAGTAGAATTGGTGGGTGAAGCCGCTCCCGGCAAGAGTACCGGTGAAGCCATGGCGCTGATGGAAGAACTGGCGTCACAATTACCACCAGGAATCGGATTCGACTGGACCGGTATGTCCTATCAGGAACGACTGGCCGGTAACCAGGCGCCGGCGCTGATCATTATCTCCGCCATCGTGGTGTTCCTGTGTCTGGCCGCGTTGTATGAAAGCTGGTCGATTCCATTCTCCGTTATGCTGGTTGTACCGCTGGGTGTATTTGGTGCGGTGATGGCCGCCGGCCTGCGCGGACTGGAAAACGATGTTTACTTTAAGGTCGGCCTGCTGACAACCATCGGTTTGTCCGCCAAGAACGCCATTCTGATCGTCGAGTTCGCCAAGGACCTGATGGAGAAAGAAGGGAAAGGTCTGGTGGAAGCGACCCTGGATGCTGTACGTATGCGTCTGCGCCCCATTCTGATGACATCGCTGGCGTTCATTCTGGGCGTAGTACCGCTGGTAATCAGTACCGGCGCAGGCTCCGGCGCACAGAACGCGGTCGGTACCGGCGTAATGGGCGGGATGATCACCGCTACCGTACTGGCTATCTACTTCGTGCCGGTGTTCTTTGTGGTGGTGCGCCGCCGCTTCGGCAAGAAAAAAGAAGCGGACGACTCCCATCACGAGCACTCCCAGACCAGTCACTAACACATTCTATTGCTTCTCAAAGGCCGCTTATGCGGCCTTTTCCTTTTCAGGTTCAGGCCAGCATTCCCCCTATCCCCCAGCCCTGAGATTTCCCTGCAAATCGTAACGTTGATCATCACGCCAAAAAAGCGCAGAATATAGATATGTTATAACATAACAAATGAGGCTGTCATGAAAGCGGGTATCCATCCCAACTACCGCACTGTGCTGTTCCACGATACCAGTGAGAATGTATTTTATAAAATCGGCTCTACGATCAAAACCGATCGAACCTATGAGTACGAAGGCGAAGTCTATCCTTACGTCACTATCGACGTTTCTTCCGCCTCTCATCCTTATTACACCGGCAAGCAGAAAGAATACGCCAAAGAAGGTAGCGCAGCGCGTTTCCAACAGCGTTTCGGCCGTTTTCTGAAATCGTAATCTGGGGAATTATCCATGCAGGTATTAAGTTCTCTTCGCAGCGCCAAAACGCGTCACAAAGACTGTATCGTGGTCAAACGTCGCGGGCGCGTCTATGTCATCTGTAAGAGCAACCCACGTTTCAACGCGGTACAGGGCAGGAAAAAGAAAAAACGCTAATTATTATTTGCTCAAAAACTATCGGAAGGTGTGCTCATCACCACACCTTCTGTCATTGCCCCTTCATCAATCCCCTTAAAAAACAAAAAGATAAAATAATTATCTTTTCATTCCATCAAAATCTTTACAAATAAAGACAAGCCAGAAAAATTAATTAACACTGTGATTCTTGCTAACAACGAAAAAAATTAAATATACTTGTTCCAGTGGCCGATAAATATATCACGGCTCACCGGAAGCAGCCCGCACCGATAGCAGTAATCGTCATAAAATTGGTTCGACCACACCGTAAACGTTGGCTTTTTTGCTATAATGAATTCAGAATGATTGTTGACAGTGACGTCGAGTCATTCTCTGGCATTCACCGTGTTACCCCTGTTCGTCTTAAGATTAAGGGAAATTGAGGCATACTGAGGGGCATTCTATCTTCTGCACTTCATCACACCACCTGTCTGGCCGAGTGGTGGCCCTAAGTGACACTGAATCGTAGCTTACGGAGGGATAGAAATGGATGAGTACACACCTCAACATTATGATATTGCCCAACTCAGATTCTTGTGTGAAAATCTGCACGACGAAAGTATCGCGACATTAGGTGACAGCAGTCGTGGCTGGGTGAATGATCCGACCTCTGCGGTCAACCTTCAACTAAACGAACTTATCGAGCATATTGCGGCATTTGTTGTTACCTACAAAATAAAATACCCGCATGAAGCGGCGTTATGTGAACGGGTTGAGAAATATCTGGACGACACTTATATTCTTTTCAGCAATTACGGTATAAATGACTCCGAGTTGCAGAAATGGAAAAAATCCAAGTCACAATTATTCAGAATGTTCTCAGAAAAGAGCATCTGTACGGTAGTAAAAACTTAAGCAATAATTTGTCTCATACTTAATTTAAATCCAGGAAAATTAACAAGGTCACTATGAAAAAAATCGACTATTTAATGCGTTTGCGTAAATGCACAACCATCGACACGCTTGAGCGTGTTATAGAAAAAAACAAGTACGAGCTTTCCAACGATGAGCTTGAAATGTTCTATTCAGCTGCAGACCACCGCCTGGCAGAGCTGACGATGAATAAGCTTTACGACAAAGTACCAACTGCTGTGTGGAAATACGTTCGTTAAGCATTAAAAACAGCAGTTTAAATACATAAAGACACTGTGCCGATATTCTGTCGGCCTTTGTTTTTTATGAACTGTAAAGAATAACACCCCCTTTGTAACAAGAAGTATCACGCATTACTTAAATTTCTCTTTATTAATTCATTCACTCTCCCCAGAATTAAATCGAACCTTTCTGATTAAAAACCTTTTCACCGAATTTATCGTATAAAAAACGTTGTACCTTTTATTGATAAAACATCAGGCGGGGATATTAGAAATAATGTTGAAGCCATAGGGAGAGAGATAAAATGGTGGAGGCCCCGCCAGCTACATCCCGGCACACACGTCGCCTGCTGCGGCTGCTTCCTTCCGGACCTGACCGGGTCCACAGGTTAGTGTTGCGGGAGAACCAACGGGGCCTCCATTGACAGCTCCACAGTTGTGGAGCGGAGGGCATTATCGGTGATGAACTGGGCAATTGCAAGTTACCGCCGCCTAACCGCTGTTTTCTTACCCATCGCCAGCTTTTATACTGCTGATACCGTTCATTCTCTACCGGTTTCAACATATTGGATCCCGCCATGATTACCGAAGCGGACAATTTTCGTCAGCGAGTCATCCACGTTATCGCCGCCATTCCTTACGGCTGTGTCGTTACCTATGGCGATGTCGCTCGTCTTGCCGGCTCGGCCCGAGCCGCACGGCAGGTAGGCGGTATACTGCGGGGGCTCCCCGCCGGCAGCCAGCTACCCTGGTATCGGGTGATTAATCGAAAAGGAGAGATTTCGCTTACCGGCCCGGATTTTCAGCGGCAAAAATCGGCCCTTCAATCTGAAGGGGTGATACTGGATTTGGAAGGGAAGATCGATCTGGAGAGATTTCGCTGGCGGTACGTGCAGGATGTCCTGTAAGCAGGCACCGCCAGCGTGATTAACAATATTAATAGGATTGTGATGACGAATCTGAAACACCCTCATCGGACGCTGCCGGTGCATTCGGCGTCAGAAACCCGCCGGACTTCGCCGGCACCGGTACAGTCGGAACCGGTATCAGTGTCAGATCGGCATTATTCACCCCATTGCTGACCACCGGCATCACATGCTCGGTAATCAATGTCACCCGGTGGTTAATGGCAACGGCGGCACTGAGCAGGATACGGGCGTCCGGCCGGATTTCCGCCGGGTTATAAGGCAGCACAAACCGGAATGGCGCCTGCTGCCCTTCCGTGCGGATAACCCGCTGAGAGATCACTTTTGAAGGTGCATCCGGAATCGACGCATCGGATACGGTAACCGTCAGCACCGAATCCGGCGGCAACGCGATTTTTTGGCGAATATTGACTGTGCCGGTCACAGCGGGCATGCCGCTAACAGGTTGAGAAAGAGTCTGAGTCTGCCCCGTTGCCGGCGCAGTCGCTTCAGGAGCAACACCATGGTTATTCACACACCCGGAGAGCGCGATCGATACCGTAATACCACCAAAGATATGCCATAATCTCATAGGTAAGTCTCCTTAATTATTTTATCAGGATGACGGTCAGAAAAACCGCCACCCGTTAAGAAGTATGAACCAACCGGCATAACAATTATGGTGGAAAATTCCGATAGTTATCGTGTAATCATATTAACATCCCGGAACCTGCCAGTATCTTCATGTCTGAATTCGATGGAAAGCGTTCTTTTAGCGCACGACGAGCCATTCGCGTAATCACGATTAACCCAAATGCAGAACTATTAACCCAAAGGCAGAGCTATGAGCCAGGCATTACAAAATCTTCTCGAGTTGTTAAATCTGGAAAAACTGGAAGAAGGCCTGTTCCGCGGCCAGAGTCAGGATCTGGGGTTACGCCAGGTATTCGGCGGTCAGGTGGTCGGTCAGGCGCTATCGGCCGCTAAACAGACCGTGCCGGCTGACCGCTTCATTCATTCGTTTCACAGCTACTTCCTGCTTCCCGGCGACAGTCAGAAACCGATTATCTACGATGTGGAGACACTGCGGGACGGCAACAGTTTTAGCGCCAGACGCGTCAGCGCTATTCAGAACGGCCGTTCGATTTTTTACATGACCGCTTCTTTCCAGACACGGGAAAGCGGTTTTGAGCACCAGTGCGACATGCCGCAGGTGACGCCGCCCGACGACTTGCCGTCAGAGCAGGACATCGCCCGTAGTATGGAACATCTGATTCCGCCGGTTATGCGCCAGGTTTTTACCAATGACAGGCCGATAGAGATTCGCCCGGTAAAATTTCATAACCCGTTGAAAGGTGAAGCCGCGCCTCCAGTCAGACAGGTGTGGTGCCGGGCCAACGGCGTCATGCCGGATGACGAGCGAACCCACCAATATCTGCTTGGTTATACCTCCGATTGCCATTTTCTGCTCACGGCGCTGCAACCGCATGGCGTGGGGTTTCTGGAACGAGGAATGCAAGTCGCAACCATTGACCACGCGATGTGGTTCCACCGGCCGTTCCGGCTGGATGACTGGTTGCTTTACTCTGTCGAAAGCCCCTCGGCTTCCGGCGCCCGCGGGTTTGTTCGCGGCCAGTTCTATACCCGTGAAGGGGTGCTGGTGGCATCCAGCGTGCAGGAAGGCGTCATCCGGCGTCACGGTCAATAGCCCAGCGCCAGACATAAAAAAACCACCTTTTTCAAGGTGGTTTTTTGTTTGGTATATGACGGTAACCGTTATTATCCGCTACCGAACGGGAATTACTGGTTGTATGCGTTTTCGCCGTGGCTGTTGACGTCCAGACCTTCACGCTCTTGTTCTTCCGGTACACGCAGACCGACAGCAATGTCTGCAACCTTGAAGGAGATGAACGCGGCGACGCCGGACCACACGATAGCGACGATCACGCTAAACAGCTGTACCCATACCTGATGAGCCATGGTCACACCCTGCGCATAACCGGTACCACCCAGCGACGCGGCGGTGAACACGCCGGTCAGCAGACATCCGACGATGCCGCATACGCCGTGCACCCCGAACACATCGCACGGATCGTCGACGCGCAGCCATTTTTTCAGTACGGTCACACCCCACAGGCCAGCAAAACCACCGGCAAAGCCGATAATCATCGCGCCGCCGATACCCACAGTGCCTGCGGCCGGCGTGATGGCAACCAGACCGGCGATACAGCCAGAACAGGCGCCCAGCAGAGACGGTTTACCGCGACTAATCCACTCGCCAACGACCCAGGCCAGAATCGCAGCGGCTGTCGCCACCACGGTGGTCAGGAACGCCAGACCCGCGATGTTGTTGGCAGCAGCGGCAGAACCGGCGTTGAAACCGAACCAGCCGATATACAGGATAGCGGTGCCCAGGAATACCATCGGCAGATTATGCGGCTTGAAAGCCTCTTTGCCGAAACCGACACGTTTGCCCAACAGCAACGCGCCAACCAGACCAGCCACAGCGGCGTTGATGTGTACAACGGTGCCGCCAGCGAAGTCCAGCGCGCCGTCTGCCGCCAGATAACCGCCGCCCCATACCATGTGGGTCATCGGCAGATAAGACAAGGTGAACCACAGTGCGGAGAAGATCAGTACGGCAGAGAAACGAATACGCTCACCCAGCGCACCAATCACCAGCCCCACGGTAATGCAGGCAAAGGACGCCTGATAAGCCACATGGATAAACTGGTAGAAAGTACCGCTGACAGAGTTGATATCAATGCCATTCAGCATGAAATTGGTCAGGCTGCCGAAGAACGGGCTGCCTGTACTGAATGCCACGCTGTAGCCATAAATCACCCACAGAATGCAGACCAGCGCAAAAGCCACCATAATCTGAGTCAGCATGGACAGCACGTTTTTGCTACGAATCAGGCCGCCGTAAAACAGCGCCAATCCAGGAATCGTCATGAACAGCACCAATGCGGTACAAATCATCATGAACGCATTGTCCGCTTTGTCCGCCACAGGCGCCGGCGTATCCGCCATGACCCATGCAGGAAGCATGGCAGCCGCCCCTAAACCTAATGACAAGGAAAGTTTCTTCATTTTCTCTTCATCCCTATTTAATAAGGCTAAATCAGGTAATTGTTATAGTGCGGCTTCGTCAGTTTCGCCGGTGCGGATACGGATGACACGCTGCAGTTCCGCGACAAAGATTTTGCCATCGCCAATCTTACCGGTGTAGGCAGCTTTACTGATGACATCGATAACTTCATCCAACTGGTCGTCAGCGATCGCGATGTCAATTTTCACTTTTGGCAAAAAGTTAACGCTGTACTCCGCGCCACGATACAGTTCCGCATGCCCTTTCTGACGCCCAAACCCTTTCACCTCAGTGACGGTGAGCCCCTGGATGCCTACAGAAGACAATGCTTCGCGTACGTCTTCCAGCTTGAACGGTTTAATTACCACAGTAACCAGTTTCATCCTCATCCCCCTAACCATGTAAGTTCAGGCCTGCGCCCGTCACTCTCAAATATGTCCACGAATCACTTAAAGCAAATCGTGTGCCATAAATGTTGAGCCGAAGCAAAAGCGATAAAACGCGACCCGTTAGGGACAGAACGGAAGATGACTGTATGAAGTATGGACAATGAACAGGAAAAACAGGAGCGCGCGACGCACAAAAATAGTGCATCGCGCTTGGTTTCAGTGCAGCGCACTGCACAACAAGGCGGGCTCTGCCAAATTATGGTGCGAAACGCTGCACTGCGTTGGCAGTCATGGTGCCTGAGATATCAGTTCGGAAGAATCGTGCGGTTGCGAAAAGGCCAACTCTCGGCTCGCCTGCTGCAACTGGTACATCTGGTAATAACGCCCTTCCTTCGTCAGCAACTGTTCGTGCGTTCCCTGCTCCACCGTTTTACCGTGGTGCAGCACCAGAATGTTGTCCGCCTCGACAATGGTTGACAGGCGATGTGCGATCACCACCAGCGTGGTATGAGAACGCACCAATCGCAATGCCCGCTGGATAGCCTGCTCGGTACCGGAATCGATATTGGCGGTCGCTTCATCCAGAATCAGAATTCTGGGAGCCGCCACCAGCACTCTGGCCAGCGCCAGCAACTGTTTTTGCCCAACCGACAGGTTGTTCCCTTGCTCGCCGATACGAGTATGAAGACCTTCCGGCATGTCTCGCACCAGCGGCGCCAGTTGCACCGCTTCCAGCACCTGCCAGACGTTGTCCTCACTGATGTCGCGCCCCAGCGTGACATTGGCGTACATAGAGTCAGCCAGCACTACCGGGTCCTGTTGCACCATTGCCACATGCTGACGCAGCACCTGATGCGACAACGTCGGCAACGAACGATCATCGAGACGGATTTCCCCGCTATCCGGCACGTAATACCCCATTAACAGGCTTGCCAGCGTACTCTTACCACTGCCGGTATGCCCAACCAACGCGACAAATCCGCGATCCGGCACGTGCAGCTCGATGTCATGCAGCACCGGTTTGCCTTTATGGTAGGAAAACGTCATCTGATTGATATCGATACGCCCGCTCTCCAGCGCACGAACATCGTCACCATAACGCTGGCGGGCGCCGTCCATCAGCTCAAAAATACGCTCTCCCGCGACGACAGCCTGCTGCAACATTGACTGCTGGGTGGTGAGTTCAATCAGCGGCTCATTCAGACGCCCCAGATAGTTGATAAAGGCATACAGCACCCCCACCCCGACGGAACCGACCGAACTGAACCCAAACTGCAGTAACAGACCGCACATCACCAATGCCGAAAACAGGCTCAACAGCGGGCGCAACAGGAAACCGTCCAGCCGTAGCGTCTGCATGCGCGCATCATAATGCGACCAACTGGCGTCACTCAGCTTTTTGCCAAACCGTATCTGCTGGCGAAACTGCTGGATAACGCTCATGCCGCTGATGGACTCGTTGAAACCATCGTTGATGTCCGCCAGGTAACTGCGCATCCGCCGGACAATCGGCGTGCTGTAGCGTTGATAAATCACCATGACAATCGCGACCGCCGGAAAAATGGTCAGCGCCACCAGCGCCATGCGCCAGTCCAGACTGAACATGGCTATCAACATCGCCCCAATCAGCGCCGCGCTGCGCAACACGCTGCCCACTACCATCACATACAGATCGCGAACCACTTCCGTATCGTTGGTCACGCGTGAGATCAATTGCCCGACCGGTTGGGTATCGAACACCGCTAACGGTTGACGCAACGCCGCATCCATCACATCAATGCGCAGCTGTTGCACGACGCCAACCGCCACCCGGTTGAACATCAGCGCCTGAACATAATGCAATAGCGCCGCAATCCCCTGCAGCACGATATACCCTACCGCCAACCCGGCCGCCATCATCAGCGGAAATTCGCCTTTGCTCACCAGATGGTCAATGAAATAGCTGACCAGTACCGGCCCCGCTACTTCCGCGCCCGCCGCCACCCACAGCAGCAAAACTCCGGCCCCTACCGTTTTTTTCCACGGCAGACCGTAAGCCAGCAACCGTTTCAGCGTCGGCCATAATGCCCGGGAATTACTCATGCGGTCGCTCCTCATGGGGTGAATCATCCAGCGCGGCTTCCAGTTGTTGATAACGATACATATCGCGATACCAGCCGGCCTGCTGCGACAGTTGCCCATGATCGCCGCATTGCGCGACATGCCCTTGCTGCAACACCAGAATTTCATCGGCATCCACCAGCGCCGACAAACGATGCGCGCTGATAATTAGCGTTCGCCTCTGCCCCCACTGACGCAAATTACTCAAAATCTGGTGCTCCGTGCGACCATCCACCGCAGACAACGCATCATCCAGCACCAGCACTTCAGCTTCCAACAGCAGAGCACGGGCAATGGCGATGCGCTGTTTCTGGCCGCCGGACAGCATCACCCCCCGTTCGCCGACTTCGGTCTGATACCCCTGCGGCAAGCGAAGAATATCGTCATGCACATTTGCCAGCCGCGCCGCTTCTTCAATCTGTTGTTGGGAAGCATCAGGGCGCCCCAGCGCAATATTGTTGGCTACCGAGTCCGAAAACAGGAACGGCGTCTGGCCGACTACTGCAAATCGGCTTCGCAGCTCATCCAGTCGAATCTGGTTTAATGGCTGTTGGTGATAGGTAATCTGCCCTTGTTCGACATCAAAATAACGCAGCAGCAATGCCAGCAGCGTACTCTTGCCGGAACCGGTCGGGCCGCAAAGCCCCAGGGTTTTCCCCGGCGCCAGCGTAAAACGGACATCATTGAGCACCGACGCCGAATGCCCCGGGTAATGGAAGGCGGTAATCTCCGCAACCAGCGTTCCCGGCTGGGCAGGCAGCGCCTGAGAGCCATCCACCACCACCGGAGCCTCAGACAAGAGCTGACGGATGCGGCTATAGGCGGCGCTGCCGCGCTCGACAATATTAAACATCCAGGCCAGCGCCAGCATCGGCCAAATCATCAGGCCAAGGTACATCACAAAACTGGTCAACGACCCCAACGTCATAGAACCATTAATCACCATCCAACTGCCGCCCCCTACCGCCAGCAGGTTGCAGAAGGCCACCGCGATATAAATCGTCGGGTCGAAACGCGCATCCACCCGCGCCACTCGCATGTTTTTCTGACCGGCGTCGGCGGCGACCCGGGCGAAACTGCCTGACTGGTGATCTTCCAGACCAAACGCTTTAATCATGCGGATACTGGTGAGGCTCTCCTGGGCATGGTCATTGAGCGAGGAGAATGCCGCCTGCGCGTCTTTGAAACGCTGATGCAACTGCGTACCATAACGTTTGATGATCACCGCCATCAGCGGCATCGGCGCCAGCGCTATTAGCGTCAGTTGCCAACTGAGTTGGGTACACATCACCACCAGTACCGCGCACCCCATCACCAGCGAATCCACCAGCGTCAACACCCCTTCCCCGGCGGCGAAGACCACCCGGTCCACGTCATTGGTCGCGCGAGCGATCAGGTCTCCGGTGCGATGGCGAAGGTAAAAAGCAGGATGCTGTCGGCTCAGTTGGCGATAGAAATCTTCACGCAGCTCAACGGCCAGTTGATAGGCTGCGCCAAATAGCCAGATGCGCCAGAAATAGCGCAACAGATAGGTCAATAACGCAACCAGAAGAATCCCGCCAATCCACCACAGTACCGTGGTCGTGGTCATTTGACGCTGCGTTACGCCGTCGACAATGATGCCAACCAGTCTGGGCGGCAGTAATTGCAGGATAGCAATCACAATCAATAGGATTACCGCCCCCAGATAGCGCTTCCATTCACGGCGGAAATACCATCCTAGTTGAACAAAAAGTCTCACGCGATTTCAGTCCATTAGCTACAGAATTATGATGCAGGGAACAGATTATTATACATAAAGTGTATGGCGAATAAATTTTATACCTGCAGGGGCAAAGCCGTTGTCTGTTTCATGCACTCCATAGCGAAACTGGATGTGACATCAACCAACCCCGGAATGCCATTAACCAGCCGTTTGTAAAAAGCGTCATAGCTTTTCATATCCGCCACCTGAACCTGCATCAGATAATCGTATTCTCCCGCCATACGGTAAAACGCCAGCACCTCCGGCATATCGGAGACAAAATGGGAAAACTCCTGGTACCAGGCGCTATTGTGCTGCTGGGTTTTCAACAACACAAATGCCGTCAGCCCCAGCCCCAGCTTTTCATTATCCAGCAAAGCGACGCGGGACTTGATGTACCCGTCATCTTCCAGCCGTTTTAGCCGTTTCCAGCAAGGAGTGGACGTCAGGTTCACCGCCTCGGCCAGCGCCTGCAACGACAGAGTACAATCCTGCTGTAGCAATGACAGCAGCATACGATCGGTTTTATCCAGCATATCGACATAAAAGAGAAAAATTTTCTCTCATTAGCCCTTTTTAAAAACAAAAAGGCAATCTTTTTTTCTGCAAAAAACGATACGCTAAATCCTATCCTCGCCATTGTGCGTACGCGTTGCGTCGGATGGCGAAACAGACTTTGAAAACATAATTCTTATTCAGCAGGACAACATCACATGACCAGCACCTGGGTACGCGACGCCGTCAGCGCGATTGAGGCCGATTTTCAACGTTCGGCAGACACTCACCTGATTCGCCTGACCTTGCCGGACTACCCCGGCATCTACTTTTACCTCAAGGATGAGAGCACGCATCCGAGCGGCAGTCTGAAACACCGCCTTGCCCGCTCCCTGTTTCTGTACGGTCTGTGCAACGGCTGGATTAACGAGGGCACGCCGATTATTGAGGCCTCGTCCGGCAGTACCGCCGTGTCGGAAGCCTATTTCGCCCGCTTGCTGGGACTGCCGTTTATTGCCGTGATGCCTGCCTGTACAGCCAGACGAAAAATCGAACAAATCACGTTCTATGGCGGGAATTGCCATTTCGTTGAACAATCCGGCCAGATTTACGCCGCCTCCGAAGCGCTGGCCAAAGAGCTGCACGGCCACTACATGGATCAGTTCACGTACGCCGAACGCGCTACCGACTGGCGCGGCAATAACAACATCGCGGACAGCATCTACCGGCAAATGGAACGTGAACCGTTCCCGGTACCGGACTATTTGGTGATGAGCGCGGGCACGGGCGGTACTTCCGCCACGCTGGGGCGCTACATCCGTTACAAAGGTTTGGATACGCAACTGGTGGTGGTGGATCCGGAAAACTCGGTGTTCTACGACTGCTATCGCCAGCAAGATCGCACACTCACCGGGAAATGCAGCAGCCGTATCGAAGGCATCGGCCGCCCGCGCGCCGAGCCGTCGTTTATCCCCGGCGTGATCGACGACATGATGAAAGTGCCCGACGCCGCCAGTATCGCCACCCTTTACTGGCTGGAGCGGATTCTGGGGCGCAAGGTCGGCCCGTCCACCGGTACCAACGTCTGGGGTATGCTGCAACTGGCCGGGCAGATGGTGGCGGAGGGGCGCCGCGGTGCGATCGTCACGTTGCTGTGCGACAGCGGCGAGCGCTATCTCGACACTTACTACAATCAGGATTGGGTACGCGCCCAGATTGGCGATATCACCCCTTATCTTCAGCAACTGACTGAAGGATATCGAATTCCGTGACGCTATCCCGGGAGGCCTCGTTCCCCTTACGCTGAACTGCGCCGGGATTTCAGGTACCATAGCCGCCAGAATATGGTTGACGGATAGCGGCCGCCTGGCGGCTCCCACGCATGAGGGTGAACGAGAATGACAAGCGCAGTTGTAGTTTTCAGTGGTGGACAGGATTCCACCACCTGCCTGATACAGGCCCTGCAGCAGTATGATGAAGTCCATTGCGTCACATTTGATTACGGGCAACGCCACCGCGCTGAAATCGACGTCGCCGCGGAGCTGGCGCAGACGTTGGGAGCCAGAGCGCACAAGGTGCTGAATGTCGGCTTGCTCAACGAACTGGCGGTCAGTAGCCTGACCCGTGACAATATCCCTGTCCCCGAATTTGATGCCAATGCCGACGGATTGCCCAGTACCTTTGTTCCCGGTCGAAACATTCTTTTTCTGACGCTGGCCTCGATTTACGCCTATCAGGTGGGCGCGGATACCGTTATCACCGGCGTCTGCGAAACCGACTTTTCCGGCTACCCCGACTGTCGTGACGAATTCGTCAAGGCGTTGAATCAGGCGGTAACGTTGGGTCTGGCAAGAGACATTCGCTTTGTTACACCGCTGATGTGGCTCAACAAGGCAGAAACCTGGGCGCTGGCGGACTATTATCAACAGCTTGATACCGTTAGAAACCATACGCTTACCTGCTACAACGGCATTAAAGGAACGGGGTGCGGGCAGTGCGCCGCATGCCACCTGCGGGCAAAAGGGCTGGCGGAATACCAGCATAACCCATCGGCCGTGATGGCTTCCCTGAAGCACAAAACCGGTCTGAAATGAAGGTACCGGTACCAGACAAGCCAACGCTCGTCTGGTACTGATCTTTCACATTCAGTTTTCGCTACTGTCGGGGAATTGCGTTTTTGCCAGTTTTCCCCGACGATGCTCCGACTTACAGGCGCAAGCGGGATTGGTTACGCTCGATCAGCGCACTGCCGATTCCCGGCACTTCCTGCAGCTGTTCAATCTGGGTAAACGGCCCATTTTGCTCACGATAAGACACAATCGCCTGCGCCTTTTTCAGTCCTACCCCATTGAGCGCCGCGGCCAGTTGTTCCGCCGTTGCGGTGTTAATACTCACTTCCTCTTCATCTGTCGCCGACGTGGTCGCCTTTTCAAGCTTCTGCTCCGGCGAAGCGGATTTCACCGCAGCGACGCCGGTTTTATCCGGCGCCGTCACGGCTGGCGCGGCATGAAGCCACGTTGATACTCCGGCAAAACTCATCCCCACAATCAGACATAACGCTTTAATTCCTGAATTTTTCATGCTGCTTCCTCCTTGTGTTTGACAGCCCGGTCACAATGCCCGAGCCTTCAAAACACGGCAAACAGCAAACTAAAAATGTGGAAAAGGCCGCGAAAGCGGCCTTTGGATGTTGCAGTGATTTGCAGAATTCTGCGAGGTTTATTGCACTTCTTGTGCAGCGCTACCGTACTTGATCTTCGCCTGACTGCGCAGGCTCGTCAGCAGGGTGTCAAACAGCGCGCCGACAGAACTCTGTTCCACCTGGGCGCCGAACTGTTTCTTCTGATCATCCGACAAGACATGCGGTTTCACTGCGTCCAGCGCGATCAGCACGACATTGCCGGCCTGATCCTGAGCCACCGCGTAAGAAGGCTTGTCTTTCTTCGGCTGCTGCATCGCAAACACCGTTTCGGCCAGCGCATCGGTCTGCCCGGTAGAGGACATCTCTTTCGCTGCGCTAAAGCTCAGGCCAGCAGCCGTCATGCTGTCGGTTTTCCCCTGATAAAGGTCAGCCATAATCTTTTCAGCTTCAACCTTGGCCTGTTGTTCAGCTTTCTGGCGTTTCAGCGTCTGAACCACCTGATCGCGCACCTGATCCAGCGACTGGGTCGCCTCCGGTTTATGTTCGGTCACGCGCAATACAAACGCACGGTCGCCTTCAACGCTGATCACATCCGAGTTATTACCCGGCGTGCCATTCTCGCCGACTAGCGAACCACCGAAAATAGCCTGGGTGACCGGCTGGAAGTTCAGTGCAGCTGGCACATTGTCACGCGTAAACCAGTCGCTCTGAACCGCTTTGACATTGGCGACTTTCTCAGCGGAGACCAACGATTCATTATCATTGCTGGCGGCTTCGCTGATTTTCTGCTGCAGAGAATAGAACGCATCCAGCGCTTTCTCGCGTTTTACCTTCTCCGCCAAATCGGCGCGAACTTCGTCCAGCGCCTTGACGCGCTGCGCCTGAATATCATCCAGACGAATAATCAGGTAGCCGACCGAGGATTTGATGACGTCAGACAGCTGGCCTTTCTCTTTCAGACCGGCCTGTTTGATTTCATCCACCGTAGAGCCGTTATCCATCCAACCCAGGTCACCGCCGTTGCGACGGGAAACGATGTCGGTAGATTTCTCTTTAGCCAACGCGGCAAAATCAGCGCCTTTCTTCAGTTGCTCCAGCGCGGCTCTGGCGTCTGCTTCGGTTTTCAACTGAATGACGCTGTATTTTTTACGTTCCGGCTGGGTGAACTCACTCTTATGCTGCTCGTAGTAGGCTGCGATATCGGTGTTATCCACCTTGGTTTTATCCATGATGGAAGCGGCATCCAGCATGATATAGCTGACTTTGAACTGTTCAGGCGCCAGATAGCGACCCTTGTTCTGATCGTAGAAGTTTTTCACTTCCTCATCAGAAACGGTCTGGTTCTTGGCGCGAGCGCTCAGATCGATAGTTGCCGTGCGAATGGTGCGATCCTGCGCCGCCATCGCCACCAGGTTATCGAGCTCTTGCTGCAATACGAAGTCAGTATTGCCCAGCCCGCGAATCAATTGCTGGGTTAACAGCTGCTTGCGCAGAAACTGCGCGTAGGCATCCGGCGTCAGCCCCAGCTGACTCACCTGCGCCAGGTATTTATCATTATCGAAACGGTTGTTGGTCTGGAACTCAGGCACGGAGAAAATCGCCTGTTTGACCTGTTCGTCGCTGATATTCAGTCCCAGATTATGGGAATATTGAACAACCAGCGTTTCGTCGATCAGCTGTGACAGTACCTGCCTGCGCAACTGCTGCATATACCCTTCGTTGGCAGCCAGCGCGGAGAAATTCTCTCCCAGCATCTCTTGCTGACGACTGCGTTCGTTCTGTACGCCCTGCTCTAGCTGAGCCCGGGTAATTTCCTGCCCATTCACCTTGGCCGCGTAATCGCCTGAACCTCGTATCAGGTAATCCCCCACGCCGGTCAACACGAATGAACCAATAATCAAGGCAAGAATAATTTTCAGCACGACGTTGTTAGCGGCCGCGCGTAAATTGTCCATCATAATGTGACAACACTCCGCTGTAGAATGGATAACACTTCCCCTGCGCAGGCCGTAGCCATGCCTCCCTGCTATTGCTATAGCCGCATTCGGCTAGGGCGCACTCAAGTATTTGCCTGATAACAGTAATCTTAATGACCTGTAAAAAAAGGCACATCATACCATGATGCGCCTTATATCTTACCCTACCCAGTACGCCGAGTCAGGTAGTTGTTTGGACTGGAAAACCGTCCCACCTCAGATTTTGCTACTTAATCATCAATTCACTGAGTCTTTCAGTGCTTTTCCAGCACGGAAACCCGGCACTTTAGCGGCCGGAATGCTGATTTCTTTCCCGGTTTGCGGGTTACGGCCGGTGCGTGCTGCGCGCTCACGCACGGAGAACGTACCAAAACCGACTAAAGCAACGTCATCCCCTGCTTTCAGAGATTCAGTAACAGACCCAATAATTGCATCCAACACACGCCCTGCTGCCGCTTTGGAAATATCAGCATCTGCGGCAATTTTGTCGATCAATTGTGACTTGTTCACACTCTCATCCCCTCTGAAATACTGTCATTACGCCAGAGCGCCCAGCGCAACACGTAGCTTTATCAATTCAGTCAAGCCGCAGACTACCAGCCAGCAGGCTCAACAGTGCTCTAACTTAGCGGCACGAAAAAAGGCTGGCAAGCACCATTTTACTTACCAGCCTTTATTTTCTCAGTGGTTTTTGCGATAGGTCACTATTTTTTGGCTACCGACTTCACCACATCCATGCCATAAGGCGAGTTCTGCAAAGCAATAGTGAGCACTTCCTCAATGCGTTTGACCGGGTGAATCTCCAGATCGGCAATCACATTCTGCGGAATCTCTTCCAGATCGCGCTTGTTCTCTTCCGGAATCAGCACGGTCTTGATCCCGCCGCGATGCGCGGCCAGCAGTTTCTCTTTCAACCCGCCAATCGGCAGTACCAGCCCACGCAGGGTGATTTCACCGGTCATCGCCACATCGGCGCGCACCGGGTTGCCGGTCAGGCAGGACACCAGTGCGGTACACATGGCGATACCGGCGCTCGGACCGTCTTTCGGCGTAGCGCCTTCCGGCACATGCACGTGGATATCGCGCTTTTCATAAAAGTCGGAGTTGATCCCCAGCTTTTCCGCTCTGGCGCGCACTACGGTCAGCGCAGCCTGAATCGACTCCTGCATGACCTCACCCAGCGAACCGGTATAGGTCAGCTTGCCTTTGCCCGGCACACTGGCGGTTTCGATGGTCAGCAAGTCGCCGCCCACTTCCGTCCAGGCTAGGCCCGTTACCTGACCCACGCGGTTCTCTTCGTCCGCACGGCCGTAATCGTAGCGTTGAACGCCAAGATATTCCTTCAGGTTATCGCCGGTGATCTGGATATGCTTGAGTGCTTTGTCCATCATCAGCGATTTTACCGCTTTACGGCACAGTTTAGAGATTTCGCGCTCCAGACTACGCACCCCGGCTTCGCGGGTGTAATAGCGGATAATGCCGATAATAGCGCTATCTTCGACCGTCAGTTCGCCTTTTTTCAGGGCGTTGCGCTCAATCTGTTTCGGCAGCAAATGCTGGCGGGCGATATTGAGTTTTTCGTCCTCGGTATAACCGGACAGACGAATCACTTCCATACGATCCAGCAACGGCGCTGGAATATTCATGGAGTTGGACGTCGCCACAAACATCACGTCGGACAGGTCGTAGTCCACTTCCAGATAGTGATCGTTAAACGCTACGTTCTGTTCCGGATCCAGCACTTCCAGCAAAGCGGAAGCCGGGTCGCCGCGCATATCGGAGGACATCTTATCGATCTCATCCAACAGGAACAGCGGGTTTTTCACCCCCACTTTGGCCATCTTCTGAATCAGCTTGCCCGGCATGGAACCGATATAGGTACGGCGGTGACCACGGATTTCCGCTTCATCACGCACGCCGCCCAACGCCATACGCACATATTTACGACCGGTGGCTTTGGCGATCGACTGACCCAGAGAGGTTTTACCCACCCCCGGCGGCCCGACCAGACACAGGATCGGCCCTCTGATCTTGCTGACACGGCTCTGCACCGCCAGATATTCGAGGATACGTTCCTTGACGCGTTCCAGACCATAGTGGTCGCTGTCCAGCATCTCCTGGGCTTTAACCAGATCTTTCTTCACCTTGCTGCGCGCCTGCCACGGTACCTGCACCATCCAGTCGATGTAGCTGCGCACCACGGTCGCCTCAGCCGACATCGGCGACATCATACGCAGCTTCTGCAACTCGGCTTCAGCTTTTTCGCGAGCCTCTTTCGGCATGCTGGCGGATTCGATCTTGCGTTTCAGCGCTTCCTGTTCGTCAGGCGCGTCATCCATTTCTCCCAGCTCTTTCTGAATGGCCTTCATCTGCTCATTCAGGTAATACTCGCGCTGGCTTTTTTCCATCTGTTTTTTAACGCGGCTGCGGATCCGTTTCTCCACCTGCAACAGGTCAATCTCGGACTCCATCATCGCCATCAGGTATTCCAGACGTTCGGTCACGTCGGACATTTCCAGCACAGACTGTTTGTCCGCCAGCTTCAGCGGCATGTGCGCGGCGATGGTATCAGCAAGACGCGCCGCATCATCAATACTATTAAGAGATGTTAATACTTCAGGGGGAATTTTCTTATTCAGTTTGATGTAGCCTTCAAACTGATTGATGGCCGTGCGCATGAGCACTTCCTGCTCACGCTCTTCAATTGCCGGCGACTCCAGGTATTCCGCCTGGGCCGCAAAATGTTCTCCGCTGTCAGAGAGTGTCGTGATGCGCGCTCGCTGCAAGCCTTCCACCAGCACCTTTACGGTACCATCAGGCAGTTTCAGCATTTGAAGAATAGAGGCGACCGTCCCTACCGAGAAAAGATCGTTAACACCAGGCTCATCCGTTGAGGCTTCTTTCTGTGCCACCAGCATGATCTTTTTGTCGTGATCCATAGCCGCTTCAAGGCACCGAATTGATTTCTCCCGACCAACAAACAACGGAATGACCATGTGCGGATAAACCACCACATCGCGCAACGGCAATACGGGGATTTCTATGCGTTCGGAACGCTCAGGGTTCATAGAGCTCTCTCTTAGTTTCGTTTCCGCCAGGTTAAGGGAATCCGTGAACGCGGGCATCACGGGTTTCACCTATAGGTAATCGAGTATATGGGGATAAATATCTCACATTCAACGACTGAACGTGTGTAAAAAAAAATGGGGGGCTAAAACCCCCCATTTTATCGTTTACCGTTGTTTTTTAGGCTAATTATTCGCCAGATGCCTGCTGTGCTTCAGGCTTGCCGTAAATCAGCAGCGGCTCGGTTTGCCCCGAAATGACAGAATCGTCGATCACCAATTTATCCACGTTTTCCAGCGAAGGCAGGTCGTACATGGTTTCCAGCAACGCCGCTTCTACTATGGAGCGCAAACCACGAGCGCCGGTCTTACGCGCCATGGCTTTTTTCGCAATGGCGGTCAACGCTTCGTCACGGAACTCCAGCTCCGCGCCTTCCAGTTTGAAAAGCGCCTGATACTGTTTGGTCAGCGCATTCTTCGGCTCGCGCAGGATCTGGATCAACGCTTCCTCATCCAGTTCTTTCAGCGTCGCTACCACCGGCAAACGCCCGATAAACTCGGGGATAAGACCAAACTTGATCAAATCGCCCGGCTCTACCTGGCTCAGCAGTTCACCTTCTGTCGCCTTCTGGGACAGGCCCTTCACCGTGGCGTTGAAACCAATGCCGCGACCGGTATCGGTACGCTGTTCAATAACCTTGTCCAATCCGGCAAATGCACCGCCACAGATAAACAGGATTTTGGAGGTATCCACCTGCAAAAACTCCTGCTGCGGGTGCTTACGCCCGCCCTGCGGCGGAACGGCGGCGATAGTGCCTTCAATCAGCTTCAGCAACGCCTGCTGCACCCCTTCTCCGGACACGTCGCGAGTGATGGACGGGTTGTCGGATTTACGGGAAATCTTGTCGATCTCATCGATGTAGACAATACCGCGCTGCGCTTTCTGCACATCGTAGTCACACTTCTGCAGCAGCTTCTGGATAATGTTTTCAACGTCCTCGCCCACATAACCGGCTTCGGTCAATGTGGTGGCGTCAGCCATAGTGAAAGGCACATCCAGGAAACGAGCCAGCGTTTCCGCCAGCAATGTTTTCCCGCTACCGGTCGGACCGATCAGCAGGATGTTGCTTTTGCCCAGTTCGACGCCATTATTGCTGTCGCCATTACGCAGACGTTTGTAGTGGTTGTAGACAGCAACCGCCAGCACCTTTTTCGCCTGTTCCTGACCGATAACATAATCGTCCAGATGACGGCGGATTTCGTGTGGCGTCGGTAACGCACTGCGCTCACGGTGTGGCGCTACTTCTTTAATTTCTTCGCGAATAATGTCGTTACACAAGTCAACACATTCATCGCAGATATACACTGACGGCCCGGCGATCAGCTTACGAACCTCGTGTTGGCTTTTGCCGCAGAAAGAACAGTACAGCAGTTTTCCTGAACCGTCTTTGCGCTTATCTGTCATGAGTCAAACCTCTTCTCTAGTCTCTTGCCCGCAGGCCAACCACATAGCAATCGCGCCACAGCAAACGCCAGCCTACTACCATAATGGCCGGCACCCCGCGTCATCTGGCTATTTCGCATCCCTGGCGTTATTCACGATGGGTAAGTACAGAATCTACCAACCCATAGTCTACTGCCTCGGCGGCAGAGAGGAAACGGTCACGCTCCGTGTCCCTTTCTATTGCTTCAAGAGGCTGACCGGTATGTTTGGCCATCAACTCGTTCATCCGAGCCTTCACCTTAAGGATCTCTTTAGCGTGAATCTCGATATCCGTCGCCTGTCCCTGGAATCCGCCCAGCGGCTGGTGGATCATCACCCGGGAATTCGGCAGGCAGAAGCGTTTGCCCTTGGTACCCGCCGTCAGCAGGAAAGCGCCCATCGACGCCGCTTGCCCCATACAGATGGTGCTGACATCCGGCTTAATAAATTGCATGGTGTCGTAAATCGACATGCCGGCGGTAATCACGCCCCCTGGAGAGTTAATGTACAGATAGATATCTTTTTCAGGGTTTTCGGCTTCCAGAAACAGCATCTGCGCCACAATCAGGTTAGCCATGTGATCCTCGACCTGACCGGTCAAAAAGATCACGCGTTCCTTCAGGAGTCGGGAATAGATATCGTAAGAACGCTCCCCACGCGAAGTCTGCTCAACCACCATCGGCACCAAGGCCATGTGAGGGGCCAGTTTTTCTTGTTCGCCACTGTATGACATTAACGTCTCCTAGATAAAATGCATTTGGCGCATACCGCCTGATTCTACTTGAGATGGAAAGTGATGACCATGCTCAGACACGCAGTTAGCCATCTCTCCGTCGCCGGAATCGGGCGAGTTTCCCTGACGATGCAATCTACGCGGTATTAACCAGTTGGGGACCGATGCATCCTTTTTCAAGCTTACACCAGCGATTCATTTTGGTTAAAGCGATATCCTGCGCTGAAAGCGGGTTTGATTGCGCCTTGATTAATCAGCCATCAATAGATTAATCGCTATTAATCATAGTGCAGATTTGGCAGGAGCTGGCGGCAGGCCGTTCAGTTTGTCGCATCAGGGAAGAAAAAGCCCGCAGCATAAACCGCGGGCTTTTGAAGAAACGATTTCAGGTGAAAAAGCGTGATTAGGCAGCGGTTGTCTGATTCATCAGCTCGTTGAAGCTGACCGCTTTTTCTACCACTTTCGCCTTGGACAACAGCGTTTCGATAGCCTGTTCTTCCAGGGCAACGTTACGCATATTGTTCATCATTTCTTTGTTTTTCTTGTAGTACTCAACCACTTCACGCGGATCTTCGTACGCAGAGGCGATTTCGTCGATCAACACGTTGACGCGGTCTTCGTCGGCTTTCAGCTCGTTGGAAGCGATCACTTCGCCCAGCAGCAGGCCAACAACAACGCGGCGTTTAGCCTGCTCTTCGAACAGTTCGCGCGGCAGTTCCAGAGCCTGTTTCTCATTGCCGCCGAAACGCTGAGCAGCCTGACGACGCAGCACATCGACTTCGCCGTCGATCAGTGCGGCCGGCACATCAATGTCGTTCGCCTTGACCAGACCGTCGATAACCTGAGTTTTCACGCGGTTGCGGATCGCGCCTTTCAGCTCGCGTTCCATGTTCTTGCGGACTTCGGCGCGCAGGCCATCCAGAGAACCGTCTTCAACGCCAAAGCGTTTGATGAAATCGGCAGTCAGTTCCGGCAGTTCACGCTCTTCCACTTTCTTCAGCACGATGGCGAATTTAGCGTCCTGACCTTTCAGGTTTTCAGCGTGGTAGTCTTCCGGGAATTTCACCTCGATGGTGAACTCATCGCCCGCTTTATGACCAACGATACCGTCTTCGAAGCCCGGGATCATACGGCCCTGACCCATAGCCAGAACGAAATCGGAGGCTTTGCCGCCTTCGAATTCTTCACCGCCGACAGAACCGGTGAAATCGATGGTTACGCGGTCTTCAGCAGTCGCGGCGCGATCGGTTTCTTTCCAGGTTGCCTGCTGTTTGCGCAGGGTATCCAGCATGCCGTCGACGTCGGATTCGGAAACGTCCACCAGCGGTTTTTCAACCTCGATGGTGTCCAGATCTTTCAGCTCGACTTCCGGATAAACTTCGAACTCTACGGAGTAGGTAAAATCACCACCGATCTGGTACTCGCCCGGAACATAGTTCGGCGCGCCAGCCGGATTGATTTTTTCTTTGATGATGGCATCAACGAAGTGACGCTGCATCAGATCGCCCAACACGTCCTGACGGACGGATGCGCCGTAGCGCTGCTCAACAATTTTCGCCGGCACTTTGCCTTTGCGGAAACCATCGATACGAACTTTTTTAGCCACATTGACCAGTTCGCTCTTAACGGCATTCTCAATGCTGTCAGCAGCAACGGTAATCGTTACGCGGCGCCCAAGGCCTTGAGTGGTTTCAACTGAAACTTGCATCTTGTTACCTCAAAAAATCACAGTGCTCGGTCAACCTCAGAGGCCGTTTTCATAAAGCGCCCTGGGGCGACCTTGCTGATCACAGTCTCACAGAACCAGGACGGCCACTTTACCGGACCAGTTCCCTATAGTCAGAAGCGTCCCGAATACATTCCGGAAAATAAGACGCGGCATTATAGCGGCATCGATAGACCGAGTCGAGGAGAGTAACCAGACTATTGGCGGAGGGCTTTCACACTTTTTATCTGCAAACCGCCTGTAAATGGATCAACCGGCGTTGCCGGCGGTTCGTCGCCGGGCAGTTCAGGTCACTCAACGCTGCAATCCCGCGCCGCCACAGGGCGGAGACGAAGGCACCGCCATCTGCAGGTCCAGCCACTCTTTCGGCGTGTAGGTATGCAGCGCCAGCGCATGCACCGCTCCCGCCAGTTCATCAGCCAATACGCGGTAGATCGCGCGATGGCGGCCAATCACCCGCTCGCCGGTAAAGCATTCGCTGACCAGCACCACCTTGAAATGACTTTCAGAGCCGGCAGGCACGTTATGACGATAACTTTCGTCAATAACTTCAAGGTGTTGCGGTTCGAATTCCGAACGCAACTTGGCTTCTATCGTTTCACGAATCATAGGGTTACCTTTTTCAGGCGTCAGTGAAAATTGCGTCGATAACACGGCCTTTTATCACTGACTGCTCGCTTATCCACTTCAAATTTAGTCATTTTTTGATTATTAATGGGAATATATTGACCATCTGGATACGCGGCGACAGTCGGATTCATCAACCCGACATGCCATTCTCCGCTGCCAGACGTCATTCACGCATAGCACGCTGGAAAAAAGGAATGCAGCTCAGCAGGATACTGACCACTTTCTGCTCTTTCTCTTGTCCAAGACGATGATATGATACCGGACTATGTTTATCAGCCAACCACCGTTTCATGACGAGAAGACACGCATGTTAAAAAAATTCATTTTCCCGTTGTTCGCCGCACTCGTGCTGGCAGGATGCGCCAGCAAGAGCAACACGCTGGATGTCACCCCGAAAATCGCCTTGCCGTCGCAGGATCCTACCCTGATGGGTGTAACCATCAGCATTAACGGCGCCGACCAGCGTGCCGATCAGTCGCTGGCGCGGGTCAACCGTGACGGCCAGTTGGTGACCCTGACGCCGTCGCGCGATTTGCGTTTCCTGCTGCAGGAAGTGCTGGAAAAACAGATGTCGACCCGCGGTTATATGATCGGCACCGGCGGCCCGGTGGCGCTGCAGGTGGTGGTTAATACCCTGTATGCTGATGTCGCCGAAGGCAATCTGCGTTACAACATCACCACCCGCGCGGATATCTCCATTATTGCGCAGGCCGCCAACGGCAATAAGCAGATTAAGAACTACCGCGCCAGCTATAATGTACAAGGCGCGCTTACCGCCACTAACAGCAAGATTACCGAGTCGGTCAATCAGGTGTTGAGTGATGTCATTAGCGATATGGCTCAGGACACCAGCATCAGTACCTTCATCAAAACCAACTCCCGGTAACAGTTTATTCCGCCTCACCTCCCTTGCCCTGTCAGGGCAAGGGAAAAGGACCTCGCATGCTCAGCCGTCTTTTTTCGCTTTTCCGTGAACGCAACAGTGTCATTCTTCTGATTTTGGGTTTTGCCTCGGGTTTACCGCTGGCACTGACTTCCGGCACGTTGCAGGCGTGGATGACGGTAGAAAATGTGGATCTGAAAACCATCGGCTTCTTCTCGCTGGTGGGGCAAGCCTATGTCTTCAAGTTCCTGTGGTCGCCGCTGATGGACCGCTATACGCCGCCGTTTATGGGGCGCCGCCGCGGCTGGCTGCTGGTGACGCAGCTGTCGCTGGTAGCGGCGATCGTCTTTATCGGTACGCTGAATCCCTCGCATCATTTATGGTGGCTGGCGATGCTGGCCGTCATCATCGCGTTCTGTTCCGCATCGCAGGACATCGTGTTTGATGCGTACAAAACCGATTTGTTGCCGCCGGAGGAACGCGGCAGCGGCGCGGCCATTTCCGTTCTGGGCTATCGGCTGGCTATGCTGGTTTCCGGCGGCCTGGCGTTGTGGATTGCCGATCGCTTTCTCGGCTGGCACGCCACCTACTGGCTGATGGCGGGTCTTTTGTTGCTGTGCACGCTGGCGACCTGGCTGTCGCCGGAGCCCGCCGTCAGCGAACCCGCTCCGCGCTCTCTTGAACAAGCGGTCTTCGCACCGCTGAAAGATTTTTTCAGCCGCAATAACGCCTGGCTGATTCTGATGCTGATTGTGCTGTATAAGCTGGGGGATGCGTTTGCCGTCAGTCTCAGCACTACCTTTCTGATCCGGGGGGTCGGTTTCAATCCAGGCGAAGTGGGGTTGGTCAACAAGACGCTGGGCCTGTTCGCCACGATTATCGGCGCGCTGTACGGCGGAGTGCTGATGCAACGCTGGACGCTGTTCCGGTCATTGATGCTGTTCGGCCTGCTGCAGGCCGTGTCGAATGCCGGTTACTGGCTGTTGGCTGTCACGGACAAGCAGTTATTTACCATGGCATCGGCGGTATTTCTGGAAAACCTGTGCGGCGGCATGGGAACCGCGGCCTTTGTGGCGTTATTGATGATGCTTTGTAACAAATCGTTTTCCGCAACCCAGTTCGCTCTGCTGTCCGCTCTGTCGGCAGTCGGGCGGGTTTACGTCGGCCCGATTGCCGGCTGGTTTGTCGAACTGTACGGCTGGGCATGGTTTTACCTGTTTTCGATCATCATCGCCATTCCGGGGCTGTTCCTGTTGAAAATTTGCCGCCCATCGCTGGAACAGGCGCAATCGGGAGGCGCTTTCGCTCGTCGTAACGCCTATCCACACCTTTATACGCTGGCTTCCCGCCTGTTTTTTATCGGCTGCGTACTGTTTGCCGGCGGTCTGCTTGTCTGGGGAATGATGGGTCTGGGCTGGCTAGGAAACACCGGCGCGGAAAACATGCTGATGACCGCCGGCGCTATACTGGCGGTACTGGCGATGCTACTTGGCGGCATGCTGGATTATCTGTCGTCACACCGCCTGTAAATCGGGCGGTTGTAAATCAATAAATGCAGGCTATCGCTAAAAAGCGCGCCGTCATTATCTATTATCACTTTATTAAATTATTTTTCTTCTCAGGCATCAGCGAGTAGAAACATTTATTTCATTATTCTTAATAATTCCGCCTGAGCACGTTATTTAACGCAACTTTATAGAAACGAAATATTAACACCAGAGCGAAATAGTATTCAGAAATAGTTGTAATTCCTGAAAAGCGATACATACTTTTTCTGTAGTCGGTTTACCCACTGTTTTTAAAAGTAATTTTGAGAAATGTATCTCAGATGTGACAGGTCAGGCAAAAACTGTAAACAGCAGGCTGACATCTCTTTAATCATGTTTACAGTGCGGTAACCTTCCCGTAAAATGCCCGCTCGCGTGAAATGACAATAGAGCCCTTGTAATTGAGGTCGCTAGATGAGACTCAGGAAATACAATAAAATTTTTGGGATGTTGTCTTTAATCGCAACCACACTGCTTCTCAGTGGTTGTGATATGGCATTGATGAACCCCAAAGGACAAGTCGGGTTAGAGCAACGTTCGTTGATACTGACAGCACTCGGTTTGATGCTGATCGTTGTTATCCCGGTGATCATTATGACGATTGCCTTCGCCTGGAAGTTCAGAGCTTCCAACGAAAAAGCGAAGTACACGCCAAACTGGTCGCACTCCAACAAAATCGAAGCCGTTGTCTGGACGGTTCCCATCATCATTATCATCATCCTTGGGACGATCACCTGGAAAACCACCCATTCGCTTGATCCCTACAAGCCTCTGGATTCCAATGTCAAACCCATCAATGTTGAAGTGGTGTCGCTGGACTGGAAATGGCTGTTCATCTACCCGGACCTTGGCATCGCCACGGTCAATGAACTGGCATTCCCGACCAATGTTCCGGTCAATTTCAAGATTACGTCCGATACGGTGATGAACTCCTTCTTTATTCCGCGTCTTGGTGGTCAGATCTATGCCATGGCCGGGATGCAGACCAAGCTGCACCTGATCGCCAACGAGTCGGGCAAGTACGACGGCATTTCCGGCGGTTACAGCGGCAAAGGGTTCTCCGGCATGAAATTCACCGCCATCGCGACCCCGGATCAGCAAGCGTTTGACCAATGGGTTGAGAATGTACGCAAGTCATCCAAGACGCTGAGCACGATGAATGACTTTAACAAACTGGCGCAACCGACCGAGTACCACCCGGTGGAGTACTACTCTCAGGTCCAACCTGAGCTGTTCAGCCAGATCATTACCAAATTCATTGGCAACAACATGAACATGCAGCACGGTGCCGAAGGCGAGCCTAAGAAAGAAGAAGGCATGCAGAATCACCAGGGCATGAACATGAGCGAGCACTCCTCTCATTAAAAGGAGTCGAGGGATAAACGATGTTCGGAAAATTAACTCTTGATGCGATCCCCTACCATGAGCCGATTATCATGGTCACGGTGGCGGCAATCATTTTAGGCGGATTGGCGCTGCTGGCTGCCGTTACCTATTTTGGTAAATGGAAATGGCTGTGGTCCGAGTGGTTCACCTCCGTAGACCACAAGAAAATCGGTATCATGTACATCATCGTCGGTCTGGTGATGATGCTGCGTGGTTTTGCCGATGCCGTCATGATGCGTGGTCAGCAGGTGCTGGCCTCTGCCGGTGACGCAGGTTTCCTCAACCCTCACCACTATGACCAGATCTTCACCGCCCATGGCGTGATCATGATCTTCTTCGTGGCGACGCCGTTCGTGGTCGGTCTGATGAACCTGGCGGTTCCGCTGCAGATCGGCGCACGTGACGTAGCCTTCCCCTTCCTGAACTCACTCAGCTTCTGGCTGTTTGTAGTCGGCGTGATTCTTATCAACCTGTCTCTGGGGATCGGCGAGTTCGCCCAGACCGGTTGGGTAGCCTATCCGCCGTTGTCAGGTAAGGAATACAGTCCAGGCGTCGGGGTAGACTACTGGATCTGGAGTCTCCAGATTTCCGGTGTGGGTACCACGCTGACTGGCGTTAACTTCTTCGCCACCATCATGAAAATGCGTGCGCCTGGCATGACGCTGATGAAAATGCCGGTGTTCACCTGGACGGCGTTGTGCACCAACGTACTGATTATTGCCGCTTTCCCGATTCTGACGGTAACCATCGCTCTGCTGACGCTGGACCGTTACCTCGGCACCCATTTCTTCACCAATGATATGGGCGGCAACATGATGATGTACATCAACCTGATTTGGGCCTGGGGCCATCCGGAAGTGTACATCCTGGTGCTGCCGGTCTTCGGTATTTACTCCGAAGTGGTGGCAACCTTCTGTAAAAAGCGTCTGTTCGGTTATACCTCGCTGGTATGGGCGACTATCGCGATTACCGTTCTGTCGTTTATCGTCTGGCTGCACCACTTCTTCACTATGGGGTCGGGCGCCAACGTCAACGCCTTCTTCGGTATCGCGACGATGATTATTTCTATCCCGACCGGGGTTAAAATATTCAACTGGCTGTTCACCATGTACCAGGGGCGTATTCAGCCGCACTCCGCCATGCTGTGGACCACCGGCTTCATCATCACCTTCTCCATCGGTGGTATGACCGGGGTACTGCTGGCCGTGCCGGGCGCCAACTTTGTACTGCACAACAGTCTGTTCCTGATCGCTCACTTCCATAACGTGATCATCGGCGGCGTGGTGTTTGGCTGCTTTGCCGGTATCACCTACTGGTTCCCAAAAGCATTTGGCTTCAAGCTGAATGAAACCTGGGGCAAACGCGCCTTCTGGTTCTGGATCATCGGTTTCTTCGTAGCCTTTATGCCGCTGTACGTGCTGGGCTTCATGGGGATGACCCGTCGTCTGAGCCAGCAGATCAATCCGGAATTCCACCCGCTGCTGGTGGTGGCCTCTATCGGCGCCGGCCTGATTGCGCTGGGCGTCCTGTGCCAGATTATCCAGTTTGCCGTCAGTATCCGCGATCGCGACCAGAACCGCGACCTGACTGGCGACCCGTGGGATGCGCGTACGCTGGAATGGGCAACGTCTTCTCCGCCTCCGTTCTATAACTTTGCCATTGTGCCGCAGGTTCAGGAACGCGATGCATTCTGGGAAATCAAAGAAAAAGGCGATGCTTATCGCAAACCGGCCCAGTATGAAGAAATTCATATGCCTAAGAATACCGGCGCAGGCGTGATCATCTCCGCATTCAGCCTGGTATTTGGTTTCGCGATGATCTGGTACATCTGGTGGCTGGCGATTATCGGTTTTGTGGGCATGGTTGCGACCTGGATCGTGCACAGCTTTAATCAGGACGTGGATTACTACGTACCGGTTAAAGAGGTCGAACAAATCGAAAATCAAAACTTCGATAAACTCAGCAAAGCAGGCGTGAAAAATGTCCACTGATACGTTAACTCATCACAATGCAGCCCATGCCGAGCATGGGCACCACGACACCGGCGGCAATAAAGTCTTCGGTTTCTGGATCTACCTGATGAGCGACTGCATCCTGTTCGGGATGTTGTTCGCGACCTACGCCGTTCTGGTGAACGGCACCGCTGGCGGCCCGACCGGCAAGGAACTGTTCGATCTGAAGTTCGTGCTGGTGGAAACCTTCGCCCTGCTGTTCAGTAGTATCACCTACGGCATGGCGATGATCGCCATGAACAAAGGCAACAAGAGCCAGGTTAACGCCTGGCTGGGTTTGACCTTCCTGTTCGGGCTGGTGTTCATCGGTATGGAAATCTACGAATTCCATCACCTGATCGCAGAAGGCGCCGGTCCTGACCGCAGCGCGTTCCTGTCCGCGTTCTTTGCGCTGGTCGGCACCCACGGTATCCACGTGACCTCCGGTCTGATCTGGATCGCCATCATGATGATCCAGGTAACGAAATACGGCCTGACCAGCACCAACAAGACCCGTCTGATGTGTCTGAGCCTGTTCTGGCACTTCCTTGACGTGGTATGGATTTGTGTCTTCACTGTTGTTTATCTGATGGGGGCGATGTAATGAGTCATTCCACACACGATCATGCCGGCGCCAGCCACGGTAGCGTGAAGTCCTATCTGATTGGTTTCGTCCTGTCCATCATCCTGACCGTTATTCCGTTCGGTCTGGTGATGAACGGTTCGGCTTCCCACAGCGTCATTCTGCTGACCGTGCTGGGCTGCGCCGTTATCCAGATTCTGGTTCATCTGGTGTACTTCCTGCATCTCAATACCTCATCAGAAGAGCGTTGGAATGTGGTAGCCATTGTGTTTACCGCCCTGATTATCGCAATCGTGGTGGTGGGATCCCTGTGGATCATGATGAATGCGCACCACAACATGATGATTCAGTAACCGAGCCTTTTACATGATGATTAAGCAATACCTGCAGGTCACCAAACCCGGCATTATTTTTGGCAACCTGATTTCCGTTATCGGCGGATTTTTGCTGGCAGCCAAGGGCACCATCAACTATCCGCTGTTTGTCGCGACCCTGATCGGGGTGTCGCTGGTCGTTGCATCGGGTTGCGTCTTTAACAACGTTATCGATCGCGATATCGACAAAAAAATGGAGAGGACCAAGAATCGGGTTCTGGTGAAGGGGCTGATTCCGCTGAAGAACACGCTGATTTACGCTTCGCTGTTAGGTATTGCTGGCTTCGCGTTACTGTACCTCGCGGCAAATCCGCTGGCCATGTGGCTGGCGGTGATGGGGTTTGTGGTATATGTCGGCGTTTACAGCCTGTACATGAAACGCCATTCGGTTTACGGCACGTTGATTGGCAGCCTGTCGGGTGCGGCGCCGCCGGTAATCGGCTATTGCGCTGTCAGCAATCAGTTTGACGCCGGCGCGCTGATTCTGCTGCTGATTTTCAGCCTGTGGCAGATGCCGCACTCCTATGCCATCGCGATTTTCCGCTTTAAGGATTATCAGGCCGCCAATATTCCGGTGCTGCCGGTCGTCAAAGGCATTTCCGTGGCGAAGCATCATATTACGCTGTACATCCTGGCGTTTATGATTGCGACCCTGATGCTGTCGCTGGGCGGTTACGCCGGCTACAAATACCTGGTGGTGGCGGCGGCGGTCAGCGTCTGGTGGCTTGGCATGGCGTTGTCCGGCTACAAAAGCCCGAACGACGATCGCGTATGGGCAAGAAAGCTGTTCGTGTTTTCCATCGTGGCCATCACCTCCCTGAGCGTCATGATGTCGGTGGATTCGATGGCGCCGATGCAGGAAAGCCTGCTGACTTACCTGCACTGATATCATCAGTACACGCTTACCGACAGACGGGCTTGCCCGTCTGTTTTTTTTCATGCAGCGATCGGCACCGAATTGGCCGGTCTACACTGAGGCCCGCCACAGAGGGTTTTCCCAGTCATCAGCCTGACTGAAATCAAACTTACCACACCCGCCCTCTCCTCCCCAGCAAGCCTCGCTGAGTGTGGCGCGAATCAGGGAACGCTGAAAAACCTGGCGCTAAAGTG
Source organism: Dickeya sp. Secpp 1600 (assembly GCF_003049805.1). Classification (NCBI taxonomy): domain Bacteria; kingdom Pseudomonadati; phylum Pseudomonadota; class Gammaproteobacteria; order Enterobacterales; family Pectobacteriaceae; genus Dickeya; species Dickeya sp. Secpp 1600. The sequence goes on along the minus strand of NZ_CP023484.1, from coordinate 1,200,565 downwards.
CCGGACGTTTTAGGATAAAAAATCACTTTTATTTGCTAATCGTCCGCGAGCGCTGATGGATCCTCTTTCCGATGTTCTAGCCTTATTGAAGCCAGTTAACTACATGTCTGCCGGATTTGACGGCGGCGGCGACTGGGCGATTCAATTCCCTGACCAAACGGGAACGATCAAGAGCGGCGCGATAGTCACGGGGCGCTGCTGGCTAGCGGTGGAGGGGGTTGACGAGCCGGTTCAACTCGAAAGCGGCGACTGTTTTGTTCTTCCGCGAGGGGAACCGTTTCACCTTGCCAGCCAAATGGACGTTAAGCCGGTGCAGGCGGCGGAGGTGTTCACGGGAGCGGAAAGCGGCGGCATAGTTAGCTGGAACGGCGGCGGCGACGTATTTATCGTCAGTAGCCGCTTCTCCGTTTCCGAACTGCATGCCGACATGCTGTTGAAACTTTTGCCCCGCATCGTTCACATCCGTAGCACCGCGGATCAAACAACACTACGGTGGCTGGTAGAACGAATGATGCAGGAACTGCGAGTACCGCAGCCCGGCGGCGTCCTCATCTTGCAGCATTTGGCGCACATGATCCTGGTGCAAGCGCTCAGGCTGCATCTGGATTGCCGTGACGTCGGGCTGCTGTCGGCTCTGGCCGACAAAAACGTTGGTGCGGCAATCGCCGCCATCCATGAAAAACCCGCCCTGAACTGGACGGTTCAGGAACTGGGCGAACTGACGGGTATGTCGCGCTCCTCATTCGCACAGCGTTTTAAAGAAGCCGTCGGTACGTCTCCAATCAATTACCTGACGCAATGGCGTATGCTGCTTGCCAGCGATCGACTAATGAACTCAGACGATCCGGTTTCCACCATCGCCTTTTCGCTTGGGTATGAATCGGAAAGCGCATTCAGCACCGCGTTCAAGCGAATTATAGGGCACTCCCCAAGGCGATATAGCCGCTCGGTAAGACCGGGCGCATAACTTGCCTCAGCCCTTACCCCCGGATGAAACCTCAAGGGCGTCATATCCCTCGCTCTTAATTCAGAGTAGCATTTCCCCAAAAACGTCAGATCCCGATCCTGGACGATAGCGAAAGATATTTGGATTTTCCGGTATAGATCGTACAAAACGAGTTCAATAGAATGCCCCAACGGCTTGAGATTGAGGCGCCTAATCACCCCGTCATCAGCCGTTTCACCATGCTTTTTTCACCGGGAAATGAAAAAGGGGGCTCGACCATGCGAATTTTTGTTACTGGAGCCAGCGGATTCGTCGGTTCCGCGGTTGTCCGCGAATTGATCGCTAATGGATACCAGGTTCTTGGGCTTGTCCGCTCAGACAAGTCCGCCGATGATTTACGGGCTATCGGCGGTTCGGCTCATCGCGGCGACATAGAGGATCTCGACAGCGTTCTCGCCGGAGCTGCGGTCTGTGACGGCATTATCCATACCGCCTTTAACAATGATTTTTCCAAATTTCAGGCCAACTGCGAAACTGACCGCCGCCTGATCGAGGCACTGGGATCAGTTATCGAAGGCTCCACCCGCCGGCTTGTGATTACATCAGCCATTGGCATTCTTCCCAAGAGCCAAAGAACCACCGAAGACTCAATGCCCGCAATGGGGCCTGCAGCGAATCCGCGCGCAGCAACGGAAGAAGCCGTCGACGCGGTCATCGCAAAGGGCGTCCATGCCTCGATCGTCCGGCTCGCCTCATCCGTTCACGGCGCAGGCGACCATGCGTTCGTGCCTTTACTGATCGACATTGCGCGCAAAACAGGAGTTTCGGCCTACATAGGAGATGGTCAAAATTGCTGGCCAGCCGTGCATCGTCTCGACGCTGCAATGCTGTATCGTCTCGCACTGGAACGAGGTACCTCGGGCGCTCGCTATCATGCCGTCACCGAGGAACGCATTCCGTTCAGAGACATCGCCATTGCTATCGGTCGTGGGTTAGGCGTACCCATCATTTCGAAGTCCGCAGCCGAAGCAGAGGCGCACTTCGGATGGTTCTCGCATTTTGTTTCATTCGACCTGGACGCATCAAACCGCCTGACGCGGGAAAGACTCGGCTGGAACCCGATTATGCCTTCGCTGCTTTCCGATCTCGAAAGAGAGATGTATTTCCAGACACCTGAATCTGCACACACCTAGCGTCGACTGAGCGGGCAATCCGGCCTGGAATGCAATCTGCTAAACAGACAGAAGAAATGCTAAACCGGCTTTGCTCTTTGCTATCAGGGCGAACCTGAGTTGCGCAGCTCACTTATGAATAATCGTTCACCGACGAGCACATGTTGCAGCGACTGGCGATGGAGCGAAATGCGTAGAACAGTGAAGGCGGCCGACCTCCATCGCACGTCGGCCTGGCAACAAAGGAGGCATGCATGAAACAGATTTATCCCGATCTCTGGCAGACCCGTGTGGAGCACCCATTCTCGGGCGTAAACTCCCACGCCTATCTGCTGGTACAAGACACCGGCAACATCCTCTTTTACAACTCTGGCTCGCGGCAGGAGTATCGACACATTCAAGCACTGGGTGGGGTAGCCTATCAGTTTTTGAGCCACCGGGATGAAGTAGGCGGCGCACTCGCCGAGATAAAAACGCTTTTTGGCTCGAAACTCTGTTGCCACCGACTAGAGGAAGCGGACGCCAGAAAGGTAACGCCGGTCGATTACCTGTTCGATAGCCGGGAGACCCTTCAGGGCAACATTGAGGTGATACCAACCCCCGGTCATACCAAAGGCAGCGTGTGTTTTCTGGTTCATTCAGTTTATGGGCAAACATATCTCTTTACCGGAGACACTATCTATATGAACCACGGGATGTGGGAAACCCGCACCAATTGGTATGAAGGCGGCTCGAAATCGGACCTCAAGAGCAGCCTTATGCTTCTGCGCGACCTCGAACCCACGGTAGTTATTTCAAGCGCCTCGGTTGGCACCGTTCCGTTCAAAGCGGTCTTCGCAGAGGAATGGCGATCTGATATCGACAATGTCCTTCGCGCGCTGTCCTAACGGTTCTCAGCAGAGCGTCCGGATCTCACACTTTCGCTTTTGGCGGCAGGAGAAGGCGCACGTCACATGATGGAGGGCAAGAAGTGAGCTAGCGTGAACTAACCCGAGCCCTTCTGACTGCCGCCGCGATGCGCCACTGTGGCTCCCGGCCCATAAAACGCTGGCGCCGTACAAAGGTTAAAACCCTCGCTGATTCATTGCCTTATTTTATATTTATCGCCACTACCGACCGCGTAATGAACCTGGCGGCGGACATTTTTTATCCTCCCTCCCCTGTTTTGCCAAATACAGAAACAAACCTGTCGTTTACGCTTTTGGGCCCGGACACTAAAATAGCGCTAACGAAATGTCAGAGGTAGCAATGAACGATAATCGCATGACCCCTGTTGAGCAGAGGGCGACATGGGGACTGGGTCTGGTCTTTTCACTTCGCATGCTGGGCATGTTCATGGTGCTTCCGGTGCTGACCACTTACGGAATGGCCCTGCAGGGCGCCAGCGAATCACTGATTGGCGTAGCGATCGGCATTTATGGCCTGATGCAGGCGATCTTCCAAATCCCATTCGGGCTGATGTCCGACCGCATCGGACGTAAACCGCTGATTGTCGGCGGCCTGCTGATATTTGTGCTGGGCAGCGTCATCGCCGCGCTTAGCGATTCTATCTGGGGCATTATTCTGGGTCGTGCGCTACAAGGCTCCGGCGCGATTTCCGCTGCGGTCATGGCGCTGCTGTCGGATTTAACCCGCGAACAAAACCGCACCAAAGCGATGGCGTTCATCGGCGTCAGCTTCGGCGTTACCTTTGCCATCGCCATGGTGGTCGGCCCGATCGTCACCCACGCGTTGGGCCTGAATGCGCTGTTCTGGGGGATCGCGTTGCTGGCGCTGCTGGCTATCGTTATTACCCTGGCAGTCATCCCCTCGTCGTCATCCCATGTGTTGAATCGCGAGTCCGCTATCGTACGCGACGGCGTCAGCAAAGTGCTGGCCAACAGCCGGCTGCTGAAACTCAACTTCGGCATCATGTGCCTGCACATCCTGCTGATGTCGAGCTTTGTGGCATTACCGCGGGTAATGGAGCAGGCAGGTCTGGCGCCGCAGCATCACTGGAAGGTCTATCTGGTGACGATGCTGGTGTCGTTCGCCGCCGTCGTGCCGTTCGTCATCTATGCCGAGGTCAAACGGCGGATGAAGCAGGTCTTTATTGCCTGCGTCATGATTCTGATTGCGGCAGAGCTGGTATTGCTGCAGGCGGGCAATCAGGCATTGTGGCAGATACTTATCGGCATTCAGCTGTTCTTCCTGGGGTTCAACGTTATGGAAGCGCTGTTGCCGTCACTGATCAGCAAGGAGTCGCCTGCCGGTTACAAAGGCACCGCGATGGGGGTTTATTCCACCACCCAGTTTATCGGGGTGGCGATTGGCGGCAGCCTCGGCGGCGCGCTGTATGACCTGCATGGCGCATCGCTGGTGTTCAGCGCCGGCGCGCTGCTGGGGCTGGCCTGGTTGCTGGTCAGCTTCACCATGCAGGAGCCGCCTTATCTGAGCAGCCTGCGCATTGCCCTGCCGGATGAAGCGCTGCGGGACAATGCGCTGTCCGATAAACTGCAGCAGCATCCGGGTGTGGCGGATGTGGTGATTGTGCCGGATGAACTCAGCGCCTACGTGAAAATCGATCGCAAAAAGACCAGCCGACAGCAGTTGGAGCAGTTGGTCAGTCAATAAGGCTCGATGGCTTGCCCACGCCGGGCAAGCCGTATCAAAACATCCCGTTGGTGTTGGCGCTCGTTTCAGGTATCGGCTGTACCACATCCCAGTGCTCCACGATCTTACCGTTATCAACGCGCAGAATATCGACCACCGCCCGTCCCCGATCGCTGGGGTCATTCCGTGCAAATACATGCAGATAGACCAGATTACCGTCGGTAGCGGTGCGGATAATACGGTGCTCGGATTGCGGATAACGACGGAATAAATCGGTGAAAAAGGCCACAAATGCCTCGCGCCCGGTCGCTGCATACGGATTATGCTGAATATAGTCTGCGCTCAGGTATTTATCCGCCAGATCGACCCGGCGATGGCTTAACACTTCCGTATAAAACTCAACCACCAACGCACGGTTCTTTTCTTCCTGCACCAGATCCCGCTTACCAGCCAGCCCGGCGATATCCGCCTCACCTAGCGGGGATGCCGTCTGAGCCAGGGCAGGCAACATCGTTGACAGACTCAACGCCAATACAGCACACAATATTTTCATCCATCATGACCTTAATAACGTCTGGCGGAAAATGGGGCGCCGTACATCGATCGGGGTATCTACGGCGCGCTCAGGCTTGTCGGGCAATGTTTAGGCTGGCACAGGTGCATCTGACGCGATCAGCCCTTCGCGGCGTAGCGTGATCCAGAATTCCGGCGGAATCGCCACTTTCATTGACTCGGCATTGGCGCGTACCTGTCCTGGAACCCGCGATCCTGGGATAACGGCGGATACAATCGAAGGCGCTGCCGCAAACTGTAATGCCGCCGTGCGAATGTCGATACCAAACCGATCGGCAATCGCCGCCAGCCGCGCACGTTTTTCTATCGCTCCCGGCGGAATGTTGTCGCTGAAGTGATAGCGGCTGCGCCCGCCCAGAAAGCCGTCATTCAGCGGGGTGCCGACAACCACTGAGATTCCTTTTTTCTGTAACGTCGGGAAGGTGTTATGTAACGTTTCAGCATGATCGAGCAGTGAATACTGGCAGGCCAATAATACGATATCCGGCGTCGGCACGTCTGATTCAGCAGCCAGCACCGCAGCATTCGGCGTGTTGATGCCAAATCCCCAGCCACGGATCAGCCCTTCATCACGCATCCGCGATAATTCCACCATCGCGCCCTTGGCAGCCTGGGCGAAATGCGCCTGCCACGGGCGCGGCAGCTCGGTATTATCCGGTGATAAATCATGGATATAGACAATATCGAGTTTCGGCACCCCCAACCGTTGCAGACTATCTTCAACCGAACGACGCGCACCGGCGGCGGAGAAATCGTATTCATAACTGAATGGCGCAGGCGATGCCCACAATGCGGCATTGGCTGTAGGTTTTGTCGTCGGTCTCAGTACCCTGCCGACTTTGGTGGAAATAATGTATTCATCCGGGCGCTTACTGCGCAAAAATCGCCCAAGACGGTATTCACTTAAGCCATAGCCATAAAACGGCGACGTGTCGAAATAGCGCACCCCTGAATCCCAGGCGGCCTCCAGTACGCTATGCGCCTGCTCATCGCTGATCGCCGCAAAAATATTGCCGATTTGCGTCCCTCCCATACCAAAGCGATACGGCGTACGATAGCGCATGCCGGGTATCGACTGATTTAACGGCAGGCTGGTACGAATAATGTTTCCCCGGGTTGGCAAAATAGAACCACGTTCTTTCAGCGATGGTGGAAGCACCGCCGGAGTACCGTTATTACTTTGTGCTTGAGCGATGCCGTTAAAAGCCAGTGTCGTAATGGCACTGCCAGCGGCAACCTTGAGAAAGTGTCGACGATTCATTGCGCTCTCCTTGTAACAGACTTTTTGATGACTTCGGCACACTCAGCACGCAAGGCAGTAGGACATCCCTGTCCTCTGCTTTATGTTGTCCCAGACGTGGTATGAGTTCGCATTCTTTTACCGTCGACACCTACTGGTTGTGAAGTACTTACAGTCGTGTTAGCTGCATGAATACGTTTGTTTTTTATGTATCAATCTGATTTGAAAAGTTATTTATTTTTTGTCAACACAGACCGGGAGAGCTTTACAATGCGAAGGGAACAGAACCGGAAAATTGCAGCAAAACCATCACTACCTCCCCAGTAAATACTTTAAGGCTGGCAATGAAAAAGGCGCCTCAGGCGCCTTATCAACAAACCATGCATTTCTGTCGCTGATTAACCGCAACAGGGATAGCGTGGATCAATCGCGGAAGTTATTGAACTGGAAAGGTTGACCCAGATCGGCGCCGCGCACCAGCGCAATCACGCCTTGCAGGTCGTCGCGGGATTTCCCGGTAACACGCACCTGTTCGCCCTGAATCTGCGCCTGAACCTTGAGCTTGCTGTCTTTGATCAGTTTGACGATCTTCTTTGCCAGCGTGGCTTCAATACCCTGTTTCAGCTTGGCTTCCACACTGTAGGTTTTGCCGCTGTGCTCCATTTCTTCAGGGATTTCCAGCGAACCGCCTTCAATTCCGCGTTTTGCCAGCTTTTCCCGCAGAATTTCAATCAATTGCTTAACCTGAAAATCCGATTCGCTGGCCGCCTTGATGGTTTGTGCTTTTTCATTCAGATCGAAGCTGGCCGGCACATTACGAAAGTCCCAGCGGGTGCCCAGCTCGCGGGTGGCGTTTTCCACCGCATTGCGGACTTCCTGCATGTCGATTTCCGAAACAATATCGAAAGATGGCATAATTTTTTCTCCTGACAATAGCTGCCGAGCATGATAACCGCTCACGCCAAATAAGCAAAATTCGCCCTGCTTACTGCTACTCGCGCAACAAGCGGCGGGCGGACGGCGGCGGAATACTTTATGATAAGCCGGATAAACACAGGCTGGCCCCCGACAAAGGAAACTGCGGATGAAAATTACTGTTCTTGGCTGTGGCGCCATCGGTCAACTCTGGCTCAATGCGTTACACCGGCAAGGGCATGATGTACAAGGCTGGCTACGTATCCCGCAAACGTCCTGTCAGGTTAACGTTACGATGCTCTCCGGCGAGCGTTGTAACCTTAATCTGACAGCCAATAACGCCGAACATCTGGCGCAAAGCGAACTGCTGCTGGTCACGCTGAAGGCCTGGCAGGTATCCGATGCGGTTTCCGCCCTGCTGCCCCGGCTACGCCCCGACTGCACCATTCTGCTGTTGCACAACGGAATGGGAACCTGGGAAGAGCTGCCGGCAATCAGTCGGCCATTGCTATTAGGGGTGACCACGCACGCGGCACGGCGGGATCCGACGACGGTGGTGCATGTCGCGGCAGGCATCACCCATATCGGTACGCTCGACCGTTCGACAAATCGGGAAGAAGAACAAAGCCAACTGGCGGAAACGCTGCATCAGGCTCTGTCTGACGTCGCCTGGCATAACCACATTACCGCAACCTGCTGGCTGAAACTGGCCGCCAATTGCGTCATCAATCCGCTAACCGTGCTGTATCAATGTACCAACGGCGAATTGCAAGCTTACCCGGAGCAGGTTGAGACGCTCTGTCAGGAAGTGGCGCAGGTCATGGACCGCGAAGGCTTCCATACTTCGTCGGAAAGCCTGCAACTCTACGTCAATCAAATCATTCAGAACACGGCGGCCAATACCTCCTCGATGCGTCAGGACGTACTGGCGCAGCGCCATACGGAGATCGACTACATCACCGGTTACCTGCTGCGCCGCGCCCGCGCCCACGGGCTTTCCCTGCCGGAAAACAGCCGTCTGTTCGACTATATCAAACGAAAGGAGAGTGAATATGACCGCCTCGGTTCTGGTCTGTCTGGCGCCTGGTAGCGAAGAAATCGAAGCTGTGACCACCATCGATCTGCTGGTCAGAGCAGGAGTCCGCGTGACCACGGCCAGCGTGGCGAGCGATGGCAGTACGGAAATCACCTGCTCCCGCGGCGTAAAGCTGATTGCCGACGCGCCACTGGTGGCCGTTGCCGATCATGACTTTGACGCGGTCGTGCTGCCCGGCGGTCTGCAAGGCGCGGAGTGTTTCCGCGACAGCCCGCTGCTGGTCGAACGCCTGCGGCAAACCCATCAGGAAGGCAAAATCGTGGCGGCGATCTGCGCGTCGCCCGCAGTGGTGCTGGAACACCACCAGTTGTTTCCGATCGGCAATATGACCGGCTACCCAACGCTGAAAGCGCGGATTTCACCGGAAAAATGGCTGGAAAAGCGCGTGGTGTTCGACCCGCGCGTCAATCTGCTGACCAGCCAGGGCCCCGGCACCAGTATCGACTTCGCCCTGAAGCTGATCGATCTGTTGCTGGGTAAAGATAAGGCGGCGGAAATCGCCGCGCAGTTGGTGCTGCCGCCGGGAATTTATAACTATCAGGACCCGGCCTGAAGCCCAGAGACAAAAAAAGCGCCGGATTAGGCGCTTTTTTCTCAGTTACGTCATGAACGGCCTGTCAGGGACGATAGACTTTGACGTTGTTGAACCCTTGTTCGCGCAGGTACAGCGCCTGCAAACGGCTCATCACTCCGCGCTCGCAATACAGCAGGTAGGTTTTGCTCTGATCCAAATCGCCGAACTGCGTCCCCAATTTGTAGAACGGCAGCGATTTTACCTCTACCTGTTCCAGCGCCAGCGGGCGCTCATCCTGCTCGTCCGGCGAACGAATATCCAGCAGAATATCGCTCGCGGCAAAGGCGCCGACCGTTTCCACTTCGGTCACATCCTGCCGGGTCTGTTCGGCAATATCGCGGATATCGATGTTACGCGCTTCCTCCACCACCCGTTCAAGAATCGAGAAATCAAACAGACTTTCTTCATGCTCGATTTTGGCCTTCACCGCCTTCACCGTCGGGCTTTTGGAAATCACGCCGCAGTATTCGGGCATGGTTTTGGCGAAATCTTCGGTGCCAAGCTCGCGCGCCATACGGATGATGTGTTCTTTATCGTGAGAAATCAGTGGACGCAGGATCAGCGTATCCGAGGCGTTATCAATCAGCCGCAGGTTGGTCAGCGTCTGGCTGGATACCTGGCCTAGCGCTTCGCCGGTCACCAGCGCCTGCACGCCATAGCGTTCGGCAACGCGCGACGCCGCCCGCACCATCATGCGCTTGAGCACCACGCCCATCTGGCCGTCGTCCACCTTCTCCAGGATTTCACCGACCACCGGTTCGAAATCGATGGCGACAAAACGCACCCGGTGTGAACTGCCGAAACGGTTCCACAGGTAATGCGCGACCTGACGCACGCCGATTTCATGCGCGGCGCCGCCCAGATTGAAGAAGCAGTAATGCACCCGGCAACCACGGCGCATCAGCATGTAGCTGGAAACACCGGAGTCAAATCCGCCGGAGATCAACGACAGCACGTCTTCCTGCGTGCCGATGGGGAAACCGCCGATCCCTTCGTAGCGCCCTTTAATCAGCAGCAGGCGATCCTGCTCGATTTCCAGATGCACCGTGACCTGCGGAGCGGTCAGATTAACGCGCGCGCTCTCGATATGCTGATTCAGTCCGCCGCCGACGTAGCGCTCCACATCCTGAGAGCTGAAATCGTGCTTGCCGCGGCGCTTCACCCGCACGCAGAAGGTTTTACCCTCCAGTTGCTCGCGGTAGGTGGTCAGCGTTTGTTCAAAAATATGGTGGACATCGGTGTAAGCGCACTCTTCCACTTCAAGAATGTGGTGAATGCCCGGGATACGCGTCAACGCATCACGTATCGCTATACGTTGATTTTCGTCTTTGGCGCGAACGTCGATATGATCCCAGTGACGGACAACCGCCAGCGTTTCATCATACTGTTTTAAAACGTTACGGATGTTACCGGTAAGAATTTTTATAAAGCGCAATCGCACAGATTGGCTCTTGATGGTGATTTCCGGGAACAATTTAATGATAAACTTCATGGCGGCTATCGTTAGTTGGTTCTGAGGGCGTAAAACAGGTACGCGGATAAAACGCAGGTACCCTGAGCGCTAAAATTACGTTATCGGTAAAACCATCCTTGTCCGGGTGGCGTTACCAATAGCATCCAGGGCGCGGAGTATACCACCATATTGCGGTAAGCTGCGCGGATTAAGCGCATAATTGCGTATCATTGAGGCGCTTGCCGTGACAATCCGGTGGCGTCGGCGCCGACAGGCGCGTATAAACAAGATCCGGAAACGAATATGCCGAAAAAAACTGAACAACCCGTCAGCTTTGAAAGCTCGCTCGCCGAACTGGAGCAGATCGTGTCGCGTCTGGAATCGGGCGAACTGCCGCTGGAAGAGGCGCTGAACGCCTTTGAGCAGGGTGTCCAGCTTGCCCGTCAGGGGCAATTGAAATTGCAGCAGGCCGAACAGCGCGTTCAGATTCTGCTGAATGACGATCCCGATGCCGCCCTGACACCTTTTACGCCGGATAATGAGTCGTTATGACAGATTTTCTCAAGCAGCTCACTGCTCACCATCAACGCATCAACGCCGCACTCAACCAGTTTATTTCCACCCTGCCTTTTCAGAGTAGTCCACTGGTGGAAGCTATGGCGCACGGCGCATTGTTAGGTGGCAAGCGTCTGCGTCCTTTTCTGGTCTATACCACCGGCCAGTTGTTCGGTATCTCGCAGGATAACCTCGACGCGCCGGCCGCCGCCGTTGAATGTATTCATGCCTACTCCCTGATTCACGATGATTTACCGGCCATGGATGATGACGATCTGCGGCGCGGTCAGCCTACCTGTCATGTCAGATTCGGCGAGGACAAGGCGATTCTGGCGGGCGATGCCTTACAGACGCTGGCGTTCTCCATTCTGGCGGACGCGCCGATGCCGCAAGTCAGCGACCGCGATCGGCTGGCGATGATTTCCGAACTGGCCAACGCCAGCGGCGTGGCCGGCATGTGCGGCGGTCAGGCGCTGGATCTGGAAGCGGAAGGCCATCAGGTTGACCTGCTGGCGCTGGAGCGCATCCACCGCCATAAAACCGGCGCGCTGATTAGGGCCTCGGTACGATTGGGCGCGCTGGCCGCCGGCGAGCGCGGGCGCCTCGCCCTGCCTTGCCTCGACCGCTACGCCAACGCTGTCGGACTGGCCTTTCAGGTGCAGGACGATATTCTTGATGTGATTGGCGACAGCGCCACCACCGGCAAACGCCAGGGCGCCGACCAGCAGCTCGGTAAAAGCACCTACCCGGCGTTGTTGGGACTTGAGCAGGCCAAAATCAAAGCCCGGGAACTGTGTCAGGAATCCCTCTCGGCGCTGAATGAACTGGAAGAAACGCTGGACAGACCCGCCGCTATTGCACCGTTGCGGGCGCTGGCGAACTATGTCGTTGAACGTGATAAATAATTTTAATATCAATACCGCTTGATGAGTATCCGATGACCTTTGATATAGCGAAATACCCCACGCTGGCGCTGGTGGAAAACCCCGAGGAACTGCGCCTGCTGCCAAGGGAAAGCCTGCCCAAATTGTGCGACGAGCTGCGACAGTATCTGCTGGACAGCGTCAGCCGCTCAAGCGGGCATTTTGCCTCGGGTCTGGGTACGGTCGAGCTGACCGTGGCATTGCATTACGTCTATAACACCCCGTTCGACCATCTGGTGTGGGACGTGGGCCACCAGGCTTACCCGCACAAAATCCTGACCGAACGACGCGACCGCATCGCCACCATCCGTCAGAAAGGCGGCCTGCACCCGTTTCCCTGGCGCGGCGAGAGCGAGTACGACGTGCTGAGCGTCGGTCACTCCTCGACGTCCATCAGCGCCGGCATCGGCATGGCCGTAGCCGCCGAACGTGAAGGACAGGGTCGCCGCACCGTCTGCGTGATCGGCGACGGCGCCATTACCGCCGGCATGGCGTTTGAAGCCATGAACCACGCCGGTGATATCAAACCGGATATGCTGGTCGTGCTGAACGACAATGAAATGTCGATTTCCGAAAACGTCGGCGCGCTGAACAATCATCTGGCGCAATTGCTGTCCGGCAAGCTCTATTCCACCCTGCGCGAAGGCGGCAAGAAAGTGCTGTCCGGTCTGCCGCCCATCAAGGAACTGGTCAAACGCACCGAAGAGCACCTGAAAGGCATGGTAGTGCCCGGTACGTTGTTCGAAGAGCTGGGATTCAATTATATCGGCCCGGTGGATGGGCATGACGTGCAGTCGCTGGTCCAGACCCTGAAAAATATGCGCAGCCTGAAAGGCCCGCAGTTGCTGCATATCATGACCAAGAAAGGCAAAGGCTATGCGCCGGCCGAGCAGGACCCGATCAGTTGGCATGCAGTGCCGAAATTCGACCCGGCCAGCGGCACGTTACCGAAGAACAAAGAAGCGCTGCCTACCTACTCCGCCGTTTTCGGCCAGTGGCTGAAGGAAACCGCCGCCGCGGATAACCGCCTGATGGCGATAACCCCGGCCATGCGCGAAGGCTCCGGCATGGTGTCGTTTTCGCGTGAATATCCGCAGCAGTACTTCGACGTCGCCATCGCCGAGCAACATGCGGTGACCTTTGCCGCCGGGCTGGCGATCGGCGGTTATCGCCCGGTGGTGGCGATTTATTCCACCTTCCTGCAACGCGCCTATGACCAGGTTATTCATGACGTCGCTATCCAGAACCTGCCGGTGTTGTTCGCCATCGATCGCGGCGGCATCGTCGGTGCCGACGGTCAGACCCATCAGGGCGCGTTTGATCTTTCGTTCCTGCGCTGCATCCCCCAGATGGTGATCATGACGCCCAGCGACGAAAACGAGTGCCGGCTGATGCTGCATACCGGCTACCATTACCAGCAAGGGCCGTGTGCGGTACGCTACCCGCGCGGCAATGTGCTGGGTGTAGCGCTGACGCCGCTGGAAACCCTGCCGCTCGGCAAAGGCGTGATGAAGCGTCAGGGGGAGAAGGTCGCCATTCTGAATTTCGGTACCCTGCTGCCGGAAGCGCAACAGGCGGCTGAGGCGCTTAACGCCACGCTGGTGGATATGCGCTTCGTCAAACCGCTGGACGAGACGCTGATAGCCTCGCTGGCCGCCAGCCATGACGTGCTGGTCACGCTGGAAGAAAACGCCATTATGGGCGGCGCCGGCAGCGGCGTGAACGAGTACCTGATGGCGAAACGCCTGGCCGTGCCGGTGCTCAACCTCGGCCTGCCCGATATGTTCATTCCGCAAGGTACTCAGGCGGAAATCCGCGCCGACCTGGCACTGGACGCGGCTGGCATCGAGCGCCGCATCCGCGACTGGCTGGCTTGACTGGCGCCAATTAGGCGGACATAAAAAAACCGGGGTAACCCGGTTTTTTTACAGCGGCAGATTTCTTACCGTCACGAGAAAAGCGGCGCTCGTGCGCACAGCTGCTATATCACATAGTGCCCGGCCACATACAAAACCGCGGCTGAAATCACCCCTGCGACAATATCGTCGACCATGATGCCCATGCCGCCATGTACGTTGCGATCAAACCAGCGAATCGGCCAGGGCTTGAAAATGTCCAGAACCCGGAAAATCACAAACCCGGCAACCACCCATCCCCAGTGGGTCGACGGCACCGCCATCAGGGTGATCCACATCCCGACAAATTCGTCCCAAACGATGCTGCCGTGGTCATGCACGCCCATGTCTTTCGCGGTGCGATGACACAGATAAACGCCGATGCAAATACTGAGCATCACCAACAGCGAATAGAGCTGCAACGGCAACAGCATCAGCAGATACCACACCGGGATGGCCGCCAGCGAGCCTGCGGTGCCGGGCATCCACGGCGACAGGCCGCTGCCGAATCCGGTCGCCAGCAAATGCCACGGATTACTCATCCGCAGGCGGCTTTTGGCGACCAGCGATCCTTTGTTTTCATGCGCCAAAATGGTCATACCCTTTCAGATTAACAGTCACCGGTTGCCCTGAACGGAAGAAGCTCAGCCCTTCAGAAGCCGGCCCGATCTGGCCGATGCAGGTATAGCGAGCGCCCAGATGGCCGATCGCCACTTCCAGCGCACCCCGGTTCAGCTCCGGTACGGTAAAGCACAGTTCATAATCTTCACCGCCGCCGAGCGCCCATCGCATCACTTGTTCCGGGTCGTCATGGCGTAGCAACGCGCTGGAATACGGCAACGCATCCAGATTGATGCGCGCGCCGCAATCGCTGGCCTTAAGAATATGCCCCAAATCAGACGCCAGCCCGTCAGACAGATCGATAGCCGCACTGGCCAGATCGCGCAGCGCCTGCCCGTGCAGAATACGCGGCTGGGGGCGCAAATGGCGCTGCAGCAGCCATTGACGATCGTCGGCGTCGGACACCTGAAGTCGATCCTGCAAAATAGCCAAACCGGCGGCGCTGTCGCCCAGCGTTCCGGTGACGTAAATCCAGTCGCCGATGCGCGCTCCGCTGCGTTTCAGCGCCCGGCCCGACGGCACCAGCCCCTGAATGGTTAGCGTCATGCTGAGCGGCCCACGGGTAGTGTCGCCGCCAATCAGTTGCATATCGTAGTAAGAAAGCTGTTCAAACAGGCTATCGCTGTAGGCGGCCAGCCAGTCGGCATCGATACCAGGCAAAGTCAGCGCCAGCGAGACAAAGGCCGGGTCGGCTCCCATTGCCGCCAGATCGCTCAGATTGACCGCCAGAGATTTGTACGCCAGATCGGCCGGATCGATGTCGGGCAGGAAATGAATACCGGATACCAGCGTATCCGTGCTGACCGCCAGCAACTGTTTGTCCGGAATGTTCAGCAGGGCGCAGTCATCGCCGATCCCCAGTTCAACATCCCGTCGTGAATAGCCCACCCGGTTGAAATAGCGGGCAATCACATCAAACTCACCTTGAGCCATAATCTTTCCAGATCGTGGTAACCTAAAAAACCAAGGCCGGAAAACCGGCCCTGACTGACTTATCTTTTACCCGGCCGCAGGTGAGGCCCGGCTTTGTCCAGCACACCGTTCACGAACTTGTGGCTGTCTTCGGCGCCAAACACTTTGGCCAGCTCAATCGCTTCGTTGATGGCAACCTTGTAAGGCACATCCTCGCGTTTGCTGAGCTCATACACCGCCAGACGCAGAATGGCTCTCTCCACCTGCCCGAGTTCGTCCAACTGACGGGAAAGATACGGCGCCATCTGGGCATCCAGCTTTTCCGCCTGGGTGGCAACGCCCGCCAGCAACTCGCGGAAATAGGCGATGTCCACGCCTTTGACATCCTGCTCGCTCAGGAACTGGAGTTCAACATCGGCAATATCGTTTTTGGACAACTGCCAGGAATAAAGCGCTTGAACCGCACATTCACGAGCGCGGCGACGAGCAGCAGGTTTCACGGAATACCCCTTACAAAATAAATCAGGCTGACTTGATTGAGTGTAATACATTGATCATTTCAAGCGCGGTCAGAGCGGCTTCCGCCCCTTTGTTCCCCGCTTTGGTGCCGGCGCGCTCAATGGCCTGCTCGATACTTTCCGTAGTCAGCACACCGAAGGCGACCGGAATGTCGCTGTTCATCGCGACGTGAGACAGACCGGAGCTGCATTCGCCGGCAACAAATTCAAAATGCGCGGTACCGCCGCGGATCACCGTACCCAGCGCCACTATGGCGTCATATTTCTGGCTGTTGGCCAGCGCACGCACGGTCAGCGGCAATTCATAGGCGCCCGGCACCCACACGACGGTGACGTTTTCTTCTTTCACCTGGCCGATACGCTTGAGAGCGTCCAGCGCGCCTTCCAGCAGGCTGTCATTGATGAAGTGATTGAAACGGGCAATAGCAATCGCCACGCGGGCATTCGGAGCGGCAACAACACCTTCAATAATGTTCATAGCTTTCCTTTGACTGTTTTACGACCCCGCAGGGGGGCGGATTCTATCATATTCTTCCGGGCGCGTATCCGCTTTTGACCCAGTGGCGGATATCCATCGCATGACACGCGCAGGGATGTGTTATTGAGGCTTCAGCGTCAGGCGGATATCCGGCCCCACCTGACAGAGATCCGTCATAGCAAACGCGGGCGCCTGCGACAGCTGCTCCAGCCCCGGCAGCACGCACAGCGGCCGGGCCGCTTCCCCCAGCAATCTGGGCGCGAGATAGACGATCAGCTCATCCACCACGCCGGCCTGCAACAACGCGCCGGCCAGACGAGGGCCCGCTTCCACCCACACCGTATTGATCTGACGTTTGCCCAGCGACATCATCAGAGCGACCAAATCAATGCCGCCGCCGTGCAGCGGCATATCCAGTTGCTCCACGCCGTCCGGCCATGACTGACCATCCTGACGCGGACGCGCCAGCCAGGTTTGTCCCGGCTGGCTGACCAGACGATGCTGCGGGGTCACGCGCGACTGGCTATCGACAATGACGCGCACCGGCTGGCGCACGGCGCTTTCAGGGTAAAGCCGCTGGGTATCCGCATCCAGTTCCGACCAGCGTACGGTCAGCGACGGGTCATCCGCCAGCACGGTGGCGCTGCTGCTGAGGATCGCCGAACTCTGCGCCCGAAAACGCTGCACATCCTGGCGGGACTGCGGCGACGTGATCCACTGGCTTTCGCCGGACGCCATCGCCGTACGGCCATCCAGCGAGGCGCCGAGTTTAAGCTGCACGTAAGGGAAACCGGTGCGCATCCGTTTCAGAAAGCCCCGGTTAATTTTTTCCGCCTGCTCCATCATCACACTGTGCCGCACCTCGATGCCGGCCTGTTGCAGACGGTGCAGACCGCGACCAGCCACCTGCGGATTCGGGTCCTGCATCGCCGCCACTACCCGCGCCACACCGGCTGCGATCAACGCATCGGCGCACGGAGGCGTGCGGCCGTGATGACTGCACGGCTCAAGCGTCACATAGGCGGTGGCGCCGCGCGCTTTGTCGCCCGCCATGCGCAGCGCATGCACTTCCGCATGCGGCTCACCCGCTTTCTGGTGATACCCTTCCCCCACGATCTCGTCATCTCTGACGATCACGCACCCGACGTTCGGGTTCGGCGCCGTCGTGAAGCGCCCGCGGCGAGCAAGCTCCAGCGCGCGGGCCATGTAAAATTCATCAGCGTGTGTAGCCATCCTGTGCGTATCCTGGATTCAGAGCCATATAGGGAGCGCGCGATGCGTAAAAACCAACGCGCTGTTAATCCTGCAGACGGGCGATCTCTTCGCCAAACTCGCGGATATCCTCGAAACTGCGGTACACCGACGCAAAACGGATGTAGGCCACCTTGTCGAGCTTTCTCAGCGCATCCATCACCAGATTGCCCACCATTTTGGCGGTCACTTCCCGCTCGCCGGTCGCGCGCAGCTGAGATTTGATGTGAGTGATGGCCATTTCCACGTCGTCAGAGCTGACCGGACGTTTCTCCAACGCCTTCAGCATACCGCTGCGCAGTTTGTCCTCATTGAACGGCTCGCGCACATCATTACTCTTGATGACGCGCGGCATCACCAGTTCCGCCACTTCAAAGGTGGTAAAGCGCTCGTTGCACACCAGACACTGCCGGCGACGACGAACCTGAGAACCTTCCCCCACCAGACGGGAATCAATCACTTTGGTATCCACTGCGGCACAAAAAGGACAATGCATAACGTTTCCAGACCATAGCCTTATAACCTTGGCCTAGTTTACCCCGAATTTCGCCTATAACCCAAATCCCGACATGACGCGTTTTTTTCCCGCCGACCTTATCGCGGTTTAGGTTCGATTGAAGTGACTTACGCTAAAGTAGCGCCGCATTCTGGTCATACTGTTTGCAAACGACACGTGGATTGCCACCGCCGTTTAGCATGCCCAGACAATCAAACGGAAACCGCCCCGGTTTCGCATTGTTTCACTACCGGAGACCCCCTCAATGGGACCTGACCCTAATCCTCACCCAGGACAAAGCGTCATTCACCGGTAAGTCAGCTTTTACGCTGCCTTGCCGGTTACTACAGGCAAGGCAGCGACGCCCCGATCGTCCCTGCTGATTGCGTTATAAGCCACACGCGGATGGGTTGCCTCTGCGTGTTATCAGGCCGCAGCCCTTCTCTGGCTGCGGCAGGGAGATATTTGTATGCGTTTAATTCGACTCACACAGCAATGGCTCTCACAGCTCGGTCATCATTTGCCGCGTCGTCTGTTCCAGCGCGATCCCATGCCGGACGGAAAAGCGACCGTCGGTCAGGCCATGAGCGACGCTATGGCGTCGCGTTGTCTGCGTCTGGCGCGTCTTGACGAAACCAGCCTGTATCAGGAATTCAATAGCCATCCTGAAGGGTTGCTGCCGGCTGAAGCCGAGCAGGCGCGGGTGCGCCACGGCGATAACCGGATTCCCGGCGAGCAAGCTGCGCCCTGGTGGCGACACTTATGGCGTTGCTATCGCAACCCGTTCAACCTGCTGCTGACATTGCTGGGCCTGATTTCTTACGCCACGGAAGACCTGACCGCCGCGCTGGTCATCGCGCTGATGGTGCTGATTTCCACCCTGCTTAATTTCATTCAGGAAGCGCGTTCCGGCAAAGCCGCCGATGCGCTGAAAGCGATGGTCAGCAACAAGGTGACCGTGCTGCGCAGCGATACCCAGACCGGTTACAGCGACTATCAGGACATTCCGTTGGATCAACTGGTGCCGGGCGATATCGTCAAACTGGCGGCGGGCGACATGATCCCGGCCGACCTGCGTATCCTGCAGGCCCGTGACCTGTTCATCAGCCAGGCATCGCTGACCGGCGAATCGCTGCCGGTGGAAAAAGTGGCGCACAGCCGCCAGAGCGAGCAAGCGGCAGCGCTGGAATGCGACACGCTCTGCTTTATGGGCACCAACGTGGTCAGCGGCACCGCGCTGGCGATGGTGATTGCCACCGGCGGCAATACCTGGTTCGGCCAGTTGGCCGGCCGCGTGGTGCAGCAGCCCGGCGAAGCAAACGCCTTCCAGCAAGGCATCAGCCGCGTCAGCTGGCTGCTGATCCGTTTCATGCTGGTGATGACGCCGATTGTGTTGCTTATCAATGGCTACACCAAAGGCGACTGGTGGGAAGCCGCGCTGTTCGCCCTGTCGGTCGCCGTCGGTCTGACGCCGGAAATGCTGCCGATGATCGTCACCTCGACGCTGGCTAAAGGCGCAGTTAAACTGTCGCGTCAAAAAGTCATCGTCAAACGGCTGGATGCCATCCAGAACTTCGGCGCCATGGATATCCTGTGTACCGACAAGACCGGCACGCTGACGCAGGATAAGATCGTGCTGGAATGCCATACCGATGCGTTTGGCAACGCCAGCCAGCGGGTGCTGCGCCACGCCTGGCTGAACAGCGCCTACCAGACCGGGTTGCGCAATTTGCTGGATCAGGCGGTGCTGGAGGGAATCCCGCCGCAGGAACAACAGGTTGCCTTGTCCCGCTGGCGCAAAGTGGACGAAATCCCGTTTGATTTTGAGCGCCGCCGCATGTCGGTGGTGGTGGCGGAAAACGATGACGAGCACTGGCTGATCTGTAAAGGCGCGCTGGAAGAAACCCTTGGCGCCTGCGCTCGGGTGCGTCACGGCGAGCAACTGTTGCCGCTGGATGCGCCCTTGTTGTCGCGCATCCGCCATTTAACGGATGACCTTAACCGTCAGGGACTGCGCGTAGTGGCAGTCGCCAGCAAAGTAATGCCCGCCGATCGTCAGGATTATGGCCGGGTGGATGAATCCGACCTGATTCTGGAAGGCTATATCGCTTTTCTCGATCCGCCGAAAGAGAGCACCGCGCCTGCGCTGAAGGCGCTGAAAGACCACGGCGTGACGGTGAAAATCCTCACCGGCGACAGCGAACTGGTAGCCGCCAAGGTGTGCCGTGAAGTGGATATTGAACTGACCGGCGTCCTGACCGGCCGCGACGTCGACGCCTTAAGCGATGACCAACTGGCGCACGCAGCCCGCGACACCACGCTGTTTGCCCGCCTGACGCCGCTGCACAAAGAGCGGATTGTGCGCCTGCTGCGTTCGGAAGGCCACGTGGTCGGTTTCATGGGCGACGGCATCAATGACGCGCCGGCGCTGCGGGCGGCGGATATCGGTATTTCGGTGGATTCGGCGGTGGATATCGCCCGCGAGGCGGCGGATATTATCCTGCTGGAAAAAAGCCTGATGGTGCTGGAAGAAGGCGTCATCGAAGGCCGACGCACCTTCGTCAACATGCTGAAATACATCAAGATGACCGCCAGTTCCAACTTCGGCAACGTCTTCAGCGTGCTGATCGCCAGCGCTTTCCTGCCGTTTCTGCCGATGCTGCCGCTGCATCTGTTGATCCAGAACCTGATGTACGATATTTCGCAGATCGCCATCCCGTTCGACAATGTGGACGACGATCAGGTCAAAAAACCGCAGCGCTGGAATGCCGGCGATCTCGGGCGGTTTATGGTGTTCTTCGGCCCGATCAGCTCTATTTTCGACGTTCTGACGTTCTCGCTGATGTGGTGGTTCTTCCACGCCAACACGCTGGATTCTCAGACGCTGTTCCAGTCCGGCTGGTTTATTGAAGGACTGTTGTCGCAAACGCTGATTGTGCACATGATCCGCACCCGCCGCATCCCGTTTATCCAGAGCCGTCCGTCCTGGCCGGTGATGGTGATGACGTTGTTAATCATGGCGACCGGCATCGGGCTGGTGTTCTCGCCGCTGGCCAGCTTCCTGCAGCTGCAGGCGCTGCCATTAAGCTACTTCCCGTGGCTGCTGGCGATCCTGAGCGGTTATCTGCTGCTCACTCAGGCGATGAAAGGCTTCTTTGCCCGCCGCTACGGCTGGCAATAACAACAACCGGCGCAGCGGCTGATTACCGCTGAGCCCTGATTTCCTCTCTTGATTCAGCCTGTTCTGCTTACCTTTTTTCCCAAAACGTCATTCACTATAAGGGACAACAAATCACGTCTACACTGACACTAAATTGAATAATGAAATGACCCGCCAAGGGCTTAGGGAGAAACAGGATATGATTTTTCACCGCCGCGTTATCCCGATGTTATCCGTCATGGTGCTGCTCGCCGGATGTGCGCAACCGCAGACCACTCGCGTACAGAACGAACTTGGTCAGATTAACCAGAAACTGCGCGACCTCACCAACCGCGCCGTCGCGCTGGAACAGCAGAATACGTTAAACGCCAACTCCACCTCCGGCGTTTATTTGCTGCCTGCCGCCTACAATCGGGCATTGCTCGACAGCAGCATCGGCAAGTTAAGTCTGGAACTCAGCAAGGTTGAGCCGGAAGCCAACGGCACGCGAGCCTTGCTGACTATCCGCACCATGAACACGCTGACGTTACCGGCCTTCCGCGCGCAACTTGACTGGGGAGCGCTTGACCCGGTCAGCGGTAAGCCGTTAACCGGCGACACGCAGACTCAGTGGCTGATTATCCCGCCAACGCTGACGCCGGTCTCGGAAATCACGGTAGAGGTGCGGCTTTCCGGCCTGACGCCGGAGCAGCTCGGTTTCGTGCGGGTGCATGATGTAGCGGCGGACCCTACGCTGCGTCGCAGCGAACCGAGTCAGTGACAACCCTGAATCGGCCCCCAGCGTCGACCATAAGAAAACCCCGCCGAATGGCGGGGTTTGTGTTTGCAATTCCGGGCAGTGAAAAAGCGGTTACGGCAGCAACGACGGCTGGTCCGCGCCTTCTTTTTCCACTTTCTGCACCAGCATATGCTCGCGCTTCATACCCAGCTTGAGCGCCAGAGCGGATGCCACATAGATAGAGGATGCCGTACCGATGGTGATACCGATCAGCATCGTCAGCGAGAACCCCTGCAGCATCGCGCCGCCGAACAGATACAACATCAGGATAACCACTAACGTCGTCCCCGACGTGATCAAGGTCCGGTGCAGCGTTTGGGTCAACGACACGTTGAAAATCTCGTAAGGCGTACCGCGGCGGATCTTGCGGAAGTTTTCACGAATACGGTCAGAAACCACGATGCTGTCGTTCAGCGAGTAGCCGATGACCGACATCAGCGACGCCACAATGGTCAGGTCGATTTCAACAGAGAACAGCGACAGCACGCCCATGGTGATGATAACGTCGTGCGCCAGCGCGATAACCACACCCGCAGCCAGACGCCATTCGAAACGAAAGCCGACGTAAACCAAAATACAGATTAACGCCGCCAGCAACGCCATGGCGCCGGTCTGCGCCAGATCCGCGCCCACGCTCGGCCCGACGAACTCGATGCGTTTAACCGCTGCATTCTGGCTGGTTGCTTCGTTGATCACGCTGACAACCTTGCTGCCCAGCACCTGACCGCCGGTTTCACCTTGAGCAGGCGGCATACGCACCATAATGTCGCGGCTGCTGCCGAAGTTCTGCACCAACGGATCGGCAAAGCCGGCTTTCTCCAGCGCCCCGCGCATCTGCTCCAGATCCACGGATTTTTCCAGCGAAATTTCGATAACCGTGCCGCCGGTAAAATCCAGCCCCCAGTTGAAGCCGCGCACGCCCATCACGACGATAGACAGCACCAGCAGCAAACCGGAGAAGCCGAAGGCCCAGTAGTCCCAGCGCATAAAGTCATAAACCTTACGGCCGTAATTCAATTGTTCAACAGTATATTCCTGTGCCACAACGCACTCCTCAGATAGACAGCTTTTTGATGCGTTTGCCGCCGTACAACAGGTTTACGATGGCACGGGTACCCACGATCGCAGTAAACATGGACGTCGCCACGCCGATACCGGTCGTAATCGCAAATCCTTTAATCGAGCCGGTACCGATCGCATACAGGATAATGACCTTAATCAGCGTCGTGACGTTCGCATCGAAGATGGAACTGAATGCGCCCCGGTAACCTTCGTCGATCGCCTGCTGAACGGAACGTCCGTTGCTTAGCTCTTCTTTGATACGCTCGTTAATCAGTACGTTGGCGTCCACCGCAACCGCAAGGGTTAACACGATACCCGCGATCCCCGGCATGGTCAGCGTGGCCCCCGGCAACAGCGACATAATGCCGACCACCAGCACCAGGTTCGACAGCAGAGCCGACGTCGCAATCATGCCGAACTTCTTGTAGAAGATGATCATGAACAGGATCGACACGGCCAGGCCAGCCAGACAGGCTTCCAGCCCCTGGGTAATATTCTGCATACCGAGGGTTGGGCCGATGGTGCGTTCTTCCACAATCTGAATCGGCGCAATCAGCGCGCCGGCACGCAGCAGCAGCGACAGCTGACGGGCTTCGTTCGGGTTGTTGATGCCGGTAATACGGAAGCTGTTGCCCAGACGGGACTGGATAGTGGCGACGTTAATCACCTCTTCCTGTTTTTCCAGAATCGCGCGGCCGTTGGCATCTTTCTTACCGCTGTCCTTATACTCCACGAACAGGGTCGCCATCGGTTTGCCGATGTTGTCCTTGGTGAAGTTGGACATCATGTTGCCGCCGGCGCTGTCCAGCGAGATATTTACCTGCGGACGGTTGTATTCATCGTTGCCGGAGGTGGAGTCGGTAATGTGGTCGCCGGTCAGAATCACGCGCTTGTACAACGCCACCGGTCCGCCATCACGCATATTCATCACTTCGGTGTCGCCCGGCACGCGGCCGCTGCTCAGCGCGGCTGGATCGACATTGCTGTTGACCAGACGGAACTCCAGCGTAGCGGTCGCACCCAGAATTTCTTTGGCGCGCGCGGTGTCCTGAATCCCCGGCAGTTCCACCACGATGCGGTCGGCGCCCTGACGCTGCACCAGCGGTTCGGCTACGCCGAGCTGGTTGACGCGATTGCGCAGGATGTTGATGTTCTGCTGCACCGCATATTCGCGGGCTTCACGCAGACGGGCATCGCTCATGACCGCACGCAGCGTATCGCTGCCGCTGGCATTAATCACCAGATCGCGATGACGGGAGGTCAGGTAATTGACCGCGTCGTCACGCAGTTGGCCGTCGCGGAACAGAATGTCCACGCCATAATTGTCTGACTTGCGAACAGAAGCATACTGGATGCCTTTCTCGCGCAGATCGCTGCGCAGGGAATCCATCGTCTGCTCCTGCAGCTTGCCTAACGCGGTGTCCATATCCACTTCCATCAGGAAGTGCACGCCGCCACGCAGGTCAAGACCCAGTTTCATCGGTTCCGCCCCCAGCATTCTCAGCCAGGTAGGGGTAGCGGGCGCCAGGTTGAGCGCAACCACATACTTCTCGCCCAGCGCGGTCAGCAAAACTTCACGAGCGCGGAGCTGTACGTCCGGCGTGGAGAAGCGCGCGAGAATGGCACCGTTTTCCAGCGCAATAGACTTGCTGGCGACATTTTGTTCTTTCAAAACATTCTGGATCTGGACCAGCGTAGATTCACTGGCGGCGGTTCCTCGCGCGCCAGTGACCTGAATTGCCGGATCCTCACCATACAGGTTAGGAAGTGCGTAGAGCAGACCAATGACGATCGCCACGATCAGCATCAGGTACTTCCACAGAGGATAGCGGTTTAACACGGTAGTTCCCTTCGGGAAAGTCGAAAAATTACAGGGCCTTCATGGTACCCTTCGGCAGTACGGACGTCACGTAGTCACGCTTGATCACGACTTCGTTGGTATCGTTCAGGGCGATGGTGATAAATCCATTATCAGCCACTTTGGTCACACGACCCACCAGGCCGCCGTTGGTCAGCACTTCGTCGCCTTTGCTGATCGAATCCATCAACTTTTTGTGTTCCTTAGCACGTTTTTGCTGAGGGCGCAGGATCATGAAGTAAAAAATCAGACCGAACACGGCCAGCATAATCACCAGAGAGTACGGGCTTCCCTGAGCCGGAGCACCTGCGGTTGCTGCCACTGCGTCGGAAATGAAAAAACTCATTTAAATGTCCTCTTTAGTTATCAAAACAACAGTTATCAACACGAAAAGTTATCAAAACAAAAAATTATCAAGACGAAAAGTTATCTTTAAAACGTTCATGCCACGCAAACGTGCTTACTGCGGCGCATGACCTTCATGGGCATTTCCCGCCGCGTTTTCGACTAACGGCGGAACCGGTTTACCGATGCGCTGGTAAAACTCGGTCACAAAGCTCTCTAATCTACCGTCCTCGATAGCCTGACGTAAACCCGCCATCAGGCGCTGATAATAGCGCAGGTTGTGGATGGTATTGAGGCGCGCGCCAAGTATTTCGTTACAACGGTCCAGATGGTGCAAGTAGGCGCGGCTATAATTGCGACACGTGTAGCAATCACAGTGTTCATCCAGCGGTCCGGTGTCATCTTTGTGCTTGGCGTTACGAATCTTGACTACGCCGTCCGTGACGAACAGGTGGCCGTTACGGGCGTTGCGGGTCGGCATCACGCAATCAAACATGTCGATGCCGCGGCGTACCCCTTCCACCAAATCTTCCGGTTTACCCACCCCCATCAAATAGCGGGGTTTATCCGTCGGCAATTGCGGGCAGACATGCTCCAGAATGCGGTGCATATCGGCCTTCGGCTCGCCGACCGCAAGGCCGCCCACAGCGTAACCATCAAAGCCGATGTCCACCAGCCCTTTTACCGACACATCACGTAAATCTTCGTAAACACTACCCTGAACGATGCCGAACAGCGCGTTTTTGTTGCTTAATTCATCAAAACGCTGACGACTGCGCTTCGCCCAACGCAGCGACATTTCCATCGATCGCTTAGCGTAGTCCCAGTCAGCCGGGTAAGGGGTGCACTCATCGAAAATCATCACGATATCGGAACCGAGATCGTACTGAATTTCCATGGATTTTTCCGGGCTAAGGAAAATAGCGTCGCCGTTGATCGGGTTGCGGAAGTGCACGCCTTCCTCGGTGATCTTGCGGATATCCCCCAGGCTAAAGACCTGAAAACCGCCGGAATCGGTCAGGATCGGACCATGCCACTGCATAAAATCATGCAGATCGCCGTGCCGTTTCATGATTTCCTGCCCCGGACGCAGCCACAGGTGGAAGGTGTTGCCCAGAATGATCTGAGCGCCGGTGTCTTTGACTTCTTCCGGCGTCATTCCTTTAACGGTGCCATAGGTGCCGACCGGCATAAACGCCGGGGTTTCCACCATACCACGATCAAAAACCAGACGACCGCGACGCGCGCGGCCGTCCGTTTGCAACAGTTCGTACTTCACTTAGCCTCCAGCATCAGAAAACAGTCTGATGACGTTATTGATATACCCACAGAACCTGGCCTGCGGTATGAAACATGAAAATGAATCGACGGCGGACTACCCCACCTGCTCCTGTTCCGCCGACGGATTACGGGTGATGAACATCGCATCTCCGTAACTGAAAAAGCGGTATTGCTCAGCCACTGCCTGCCGGTAAGCGGTCATGGTGTGGCGGTAACCGGCGAATGCGGAAACCAGCATAATCAGCGTCGATTCCGGCAGGTGGAAATTGGTCACCAGCGCATCCACCACCCGGTAGTGATAACCGGGATAGATAAAGATACGGGTATCGCCGAAAAACGGCGCGATAGCCTCCCCGGTACTGGCCTGAGCCGCGCTTTCCAGCGAACGTACCGAGGTAGTGCCGACCGCAATAACGCGATTGCCGCGCGCTTTGCAGGCCAGCACCGCATCCACCACCGCCTGCGGCACCTCGGCATACTCGGCGTGCATGATGTGATCTTCGATGGACTCCACCCGCACCGGCTGGAACGTGCCGGCGCCGACATGCAGGGTAACGAAGGCCATTTCCACGCCTTTTTCTTTCAGCGCAGCCAGCAGCGGCTCGTCGAAATGCAAACCGGCGGTCGGCGCCGCCACCGCGCCGGGGCGCTGGCTATACACCGTCTGGTACAATTCTCGGTCCGCCGCCTCATCGGGGCGGTCAATATAGGGTGGCAGCGGCATATGCCCGATGTCATTGAGAATGGTCAGCACATCGCGCGTATCGTCAAAGCGGATTTCGAACAGCGCGTCATGGCGTTCCAGCATGGTGGCTTTCACGCTTTCATCTTCGCCGAGCAGCAGTTCGGTGCCGGGCTTCGGCGCCTTGGATGCGCGCACATGCGCCAGCACACGCTGGTCATCCAGCATTCGTTCCACCAGCACTTCCAGCTTGCCGCCGCTGGCCTTACGTCCGAACAGGCGCGCCGGAATCACCCGGGTATTGTTGAACACCAGCAGATCGCCCGGCTGTAATTTATCGAGCAGATCGGTAAAGACGCCGTGCGTGAGCGCGCCTGTGGGGCCATCCAGCGACAACAGACGGCAACCGCTGCGTTTTGCCTGCGGATAACGGGCAATCAGAGACTCAGGCAATTCAAACGAAAAATCGGCAACACGCATGACCATTCACTTAATTTTCGGCACAGTGGAACAAAAGAAGCGGCCTAGTCTAGAGCCCGTCGGGACCGGCTGCAAGAAATAAGCGGGACAGAGCGTCGCCTTCCTCTATACTTGCCGCATTGATTACGCCTCTTCACCTTTCAGGGACCGCTCCGACGCCATGAATTTTCTCGCGCACCTGCATCTCGCCACGCTGGCGCAAAGCTCGCTGACCGGAAACCTGATGGCGGATTTCGTACGCGGCAACCCCGACAGTCTGTACCCGCCCGAAATCGTCGCCGGTATCCGTCTGCACCGTCGCGTCGATGTGTTGACCGACAGCCTGCCGGAAGTGCGTACCGCCTGCCGCCATTTCAGCGCCGACTATCGCCGGGTCGCGCCGATCGCGCTGGATGTGCTGTGGGACCACTTTCTGGCGCGCAACTGGCCGGAGCTGGAACCGGCGATACCGTTGACGCGCTTCGTCGCCGACGCGGAACAGCAGATCGCGCCCCATCTGGCCGACAGCCCGGAGCGCTTTCGCAACCTTAACCATTATCTGTGGCCGGAACGCTGGCTGGAACGCTACGCCGAACTGCCGTTTATCGCCGACGTGCTGCACCGCATGTCGGTACGCCGGCCGAAGCTGGCGGCGCTTTCCGGCTCATTCAGCGATATTGAGCATCACTACCATCAATTTGAAACATTATTCTGGCAGTTCTATCCTCGTATGATGCATCTGGCAAAAACAGGTCAGCTTGATGGCCCGGCTGACGCCGCACGGTAAAACGAGGAACAGCTCGCCAGGCTGTTCATCTGTCAGTGAAAAGAATTATCAATTGATTCGATAGACAAAAGCTATCTTATTGATTGGTCGCTTTCGCTTTATTCACCGGCAGGCTGTACCTATACTTACGGCGTTTATTACATTCACCTATCATTAACAGCTATTTACAGGAGTAATTATGGTCCTGGTAACTCGTCCTGCCCCCGACTTCACTGCCGCTGCCGTACTGGGAAGTGGGGAAATCGTTGAGAATTTCAATCTGAAAAAGCACATCAACGGTAAACCGGCTGTGATCTTCTTCTGGCCGATGGACTTCACCTTCGTATGCCCGTCCGAGCTGATCGCGTTCGATCACCGCTACGAAGAGTTCAAGAAGCGTGGCGTTGAAGTGGTTGGTGTGTCTTTTGACTCCGAATTCGTGCACAACGCCTGGCGTAAAACCCCGGTCGAAAACGGCGGTATCGGCGAAGTGAAATACGCGATGGTCGCTGACGTTAAACGCGAAATCCAGAAAGCCTACGGCATCGAACATCCGGAAGCCGGCGTGGCGCTGCGTGGTTCTTTCCTGATCGACAAAAACGGCATCGTGCGTCACCAGGTGGTGAACGATCTGCCGCTGGGTCGTAACATCGATGAAATGGTGCGTATGGTTGACGCGCTGCAGTTCCACGAAGAGCACGGCGAAGTATGCCCGGCTCAGTGGGAAAAAGGCAAAGCGGGTATGGGCGCGTCTCCGGACGGCGTTGCAAAATACCTGAAGGAAAACGCCAACAACCTGTAATCGGCGTATTCGATATCAGTAATCAGCCAGCGGCTTCGTCCGCTGGCTTTTTTATGCCCGCCATCCGGCGGCGGGCAATGCAGGTCAGTACGCTCAGCTACCGCGCCGACGAAGCGCGTAACTCGCCAGCAGCAGTGCAATCCACACCATGCCGGCGTACAGCGCAATGCGGGTATCCGGGAAGTAGCCAATCAGGCCGATGATAAACACCAGGAACACGATGCCGACCACCGCGGTCGCTGCGCCGCCCGGCAACGGAAACGCCAGCGCTTTGGCCTGCTCGCGGCTCAGTTTGCGGCGAAAGGCAATCTGCGAGCACAGAATCATGATCCACACCCAGACGGTGGCGAAGGTCGCCAGCGAGGCGATCACCAGAAACACCTTCTCCGGCATGATGTAGTTGAGGTACACCGCCACCAGCAGCGCCAGCACCATCACCACCACCGTGACCCAGGGCGTGCCGCGCCGCGACAGGCGGCTGAACACCTGCGGCGCATGCCCCTGCTCCGCCATGCCGTGCAGCATGCGGCCGACGCCGAACACGTCGCTGTTGATGGCGGAGAGCGAAGCGGTAATCACCACGAAATTAAGGATACCGGCCGCCGCCGTGATGCCCATGTGCTGGAAGGTCAGTACGAACGGGCTGCCGCTGGTCCCTACCTGATTCCACGGATAAATCGACATGATCACGAACAGGGTGCCGACATAGAACACCAGAATACGCCAGGGCACCGAGTTGATGGCGCGCGGAATGGATTTATGCGGCTCTTTGGCTTCGCCGGCGGTGATCCCGATAATCTCCACGCCGCCATAGGCAAACATCACCATCTGCAACGACAGAATCATCCCCATCACGCCGTTGCTGAAGAAACCGCCGTTGGTCCACAAATTATGGATGCCGGTAGGCTCGCCGCCGTTGCCGATCCCCCAGACGATGATGCCGATCCCGGCCACGATCATCACCACAATGGTGGCGACCTTGAAGAACG
This sequence comes from Dickeya sp. Secpp 1600, assembly GCF_003049805.1. Classification (NCBI taxonomy): domain Bacteria; kingdom Pseudomonadati; phylum Pseudomonadota; class Gammaproteobacteria; order Enterobacterales; family Pectobacteriaceae; genus Dickeya; species Dickeya sp. Secpp 1600. The sequence continues at coordinate 1,170,173 of NZ_CP023484.1, read as the reverse complement.
ACAGCCAGAACTCCAGCTCGCCGAACACTTTAACGTTCATCAGGTTGATGGCGCCGATGATCAGCACCACGCTCAACACCCAGATCCAATGCGGCACCGCCGGAAACCAGACGCCCATATAGATGCCGAAGGCGGTAACGTCGGCAATCGCCACAATCAGCATTTCAAAGCAGTAGGTCCAGCCGGTGATGTAACCGGCCAGCGGGCCGAGGTAATCGCGAGCGTAGCGGGAAAAGGAACTGGCCTGCGGGTTGTTGACGGACATCTCGCCCAGCGCACGCATAATGATATAGGCGAACACGCCGCCAATCAGATACGCCAGCAACACGCTGGGGCCCGCCATCTGGATAGCGCTGGCCGAACCATAAAACAGCCCGGTGCCGATGGCTGAGCCCAGCGCGATAAAACGAATATGCCGCGTACTTAAGCCGCGCTTGAGTCTGGATTGTTGTTCCATAGGTTTGGATTGTTGTTCCATAAATGAGCAACCCTGTCTTTACAAACGAAAAAACCACAGGCAAACGCCTGTGGTGAAAAACATCAGTCAAACCGTACTCAGGAATGTGCGGTAACTTCCTGACGACCGGTGATGCGGTCATAAATCGCCACAACCAGCAGAATGATCAGCGACGGCGGCAGCCAGGCCAGCCCTTGCTCGCTCATCGGCAGGCTCTGCATCCAGCCCGGCAGCAACGGCTGAAAAGCGGACGACTTGATGCCGTCAACCAGACCGAACAACAGACTGACCAACATCACCGGCGCGATGACGTGGGTGCTGTTATTCCACCAGCGGCGGGTGAAACTCAACAGCACCAGAACGATACACGGCGGATAGATGGCGGTCAGCACCGGCACCGACAGCTGAATCAGGTGACTCAGCCCCAGATTGGACACCACCATCGAGAACAGCCCCAGCACAAATACCAACGCACGGTAGGACAACGGCAGGTACTGAGCAAAAAATTCGGCGCAGGCGCAGGTCAACCCTACCGCGGTCACCATACAGGCGATAAAAATCAGCAACGCCAGGAAGCTGCTGCCCATATTACCGAAGGTGTATTGCACATAAGCGTGCAGGATCTCGGCGCCATTCTGCGCGTTCGGCACCAGCGAACCGCTGAAAGAACCGAGGTGGAACAGGCTCAGGTACACCAACGTCAGCCCCAGACCGGCGATCAGCCCAGCCAGAATGGTGTAACGGGTCAACAGCGCCGCATCGGTGATGCCGCGTGAACGAGCGGCGTTGACAATCACAATGCCGAACACCATCGCGCCCAGCGTGTCCATGGTCAGGTAGCCGTTGACGAAACCGCTGGAAAACGGCACCTGCTGGTACGCTTCGGCGGTCGGCGCCGGCGAGCCGGCCGGCCATAGCAGCGCCGCGATGCCCAGCACGGTCAGCGCGATGATTTTCACCGGCGCCAGAATATGCCCAACGGTATCCAGCAAACGGCCGGGATAGAGCGAAATCGCGATCACAATGGCGAAGTAAATCAGGCTGTAAATCAACAGCGGCGACGCGCCTTCGCCCACCAGCGGCGCGATCCCGACTTCGAACGATACCGTAGCGGTACGCGGCGTGGCGAACAGCGGCCCGACCGCCAGATAGCAGACCGTCGCCAGCAGTACGCCGGCTTTTTTGCCGATCGGGCTGCTCAGCGTATCAATACCGCCGCCCACGCGGGCCAACGCTATCACCGTCAGCACCGGCAGGCCCACCGCGGTAATCAGGAAACCGAGCGCGGCGATCCACACGTGCTCACCAGCCTGCTGACCGACCATCGGCGGGAAAATGATGTTTCCGGCGCCGACAAACAGAGCAAAGGTCATGAAGCCCAATGCCACGATATCTTTGGAAGTTAAACGATGACTCATATGTATGTTGTTGTTGCCTGTAAAAATGTTGTTGTCTGTAAAAAACGGTGTTGCCGGCAGAAACCGGGCGCTAAAGCGGCGCACGCGAAAAGCGAGACGTCCGTGCGATGTGCAGGATTATGGATGTGAGATTTTATTGCACAGCGTTAATGGGGGCTAAGTAAAACGTTTATAGCAATAAAAGGCAATACGCGATCGGTAAACCAGAACATTAATCTAATATTTTGTAAAAAAATAGCATCTCAGTTTATCTTTTAACGGGCAGGCTATACATGATTTGTGCATTAAAACAGTTTGTAGCGCGATAAATCAGCTCAAAATTACGACAACGAGCAATAATTATCCATATTAAAAACTTATAGAAATAAAAAACGCCGGTAATACGCGCCGGCGTTATAAAAAAGCATATTGGTTTGCAGCGCCGGTGATTACCAGACGCGTTTGGCGATATCCACCACCAGCTTCAGTTTGTCCCACTGCTGCGCTTCCGACAGCGTGTTGCCCTCTTCGGTAGAAGCAAAGCCGCACTGCGGGCTTAAGCACAGCTGGTTCAGCGCAATATATTGCGTCGCTTCGGCAATGCGCTTCTGCACGTCGTCCGCATTTTCCAGCGTCCCGGTCTTGGTGGTAATCAGGCCCAGCACCACCTTCTGGTGACCCGGCTTGATGAAACGCAACGGTTCGAACCCGCCCGCCCGTTCGGTATCATATTCGAGGAAGAACGCATCCACTTTCACTTCGCCAAACAGGGTTTCCGCCACCGGCTCATAGCCGCCTTCGGAAATCCAGGTGGAACGGAAGTTGCCGCGGCAAACATGCAGGCCCACCACCAGATCGGCCGGTTTACCTTCCAGCGCCTTGTTCAGCACCTGCGCATAGGTGCGACGCAGATAATCCGGATCATCGCCGCGTTCGCGGATTTGGCGCTTCTGGTCTTCGGAGCACAGATACGCCCACACCGTATCGTCCAGTTGCAGATAACGGCAGCCCGCGTCATAGAACGCATGGATGGCATCACGCCAGGTCTGCGCCAGATCGTCGAAGTAGTCGGCCAGATCCGGATAAACGGTACTGTCGATTACGCTACGGCCGCCGCGGAAATGCAGCACGCTCGGGCTGGGGATGGTCATTTTGGCTACGGCGTCGCCGGCCACGCTTTTGAGGAAACGGAAATCGTCCAGCATCGGGTGCTGCGGATTAAAGCTGACCTTGCCGGTCACTTTTACACCGCGGGCTTTAGTCTGCACGCCGTTGAACTGGATGCCCTGCTCCGCTTCATAACGTTCCACGCCGTTCAGGTTGTCAAAGAAGTCGAAGTGCCACCAGGCGCGACGAAACTCGCCGTCGGTCACCAGTTGCAGACCCGCCGCGCGCTGCAATTCCACCGCACGCTGAATTTCCTGATCTTCGACGCGGCGCAACGCTGCCGCATCAATCTCACCGGCCTGAAACTGCAAACGCGCCTGCTTGATGGCAGCCGGACGCAACAAACTGCCGACCACATCGGCACGGAACGGAGGAAGGGCTTGTGTCATGTTTAGCTCCTGCACTTCAGCTGACGCGAAACGGATCGGTTTCAGTCAGTCGATTTTTAGATGAATTGATTTTTAGAGGAAATAGTTACGCCGCTGAACTTTATAGCCATCCAGACGGCTAGACATGGAGCTATCCTGTCATGAGTTTTTCTCAGCGACAATGGAAGAATTTTCACGTCACGTGAAATAAATTCATCTTAGGCATCAGTTTATTGCAGGATCACCCATCGACGACGAAACGGCATCGCCAAGCCCAAGCAGTTGTCTGGCTTGCTCGCGCGCCATTTCCGGCAGCGGCAGGTAACCATCCTGGCTGACCAGCGCCTGCCCCGGCGCCGACAGTACCCGCTCCAGAAACGCGGCGGTCAGCGGTTCCAGCGGTTTACCAGGCATTTTATTGACGTAGATGTAGAGATAGCGGGTATAGGGATAACGCCCGCTGCGGATGGTGTCGGCGGTCGGCAGCACGTAATCGTCTTTGTCGCTGGCCGCCAGCGGCAGCACCCGTACCCCGCTGGCGCGAAAGCCGATGCTGGCGTAACCGATGGCGTTGACCGACGCCGCCACCGCCTGCACTACCGAGGCTGAACCGGGCAATTCGTTGACCTGCGGCAGGAAATCGCCGCCGCACAGCGCCTGTTGTTTGAAAAAGCCATAGGTGCCGGAGGCTGAATTGCGCCCATAACGCAGTAGCGATCGTTGTCGCCAGACGCCGTTCAGCCCCAGTTCCTGCCAACGTTGCACCGTTTTTCCAGCGCCGCAGCGGCGCGTCACGGAAAAGATGGCGTCAAGCTGGCGCACCGTCAGCCCGGTAATCGGGTTATCCTGATTGACCAGCACCACCAGCGCGTCCAGCGCCACCGGCACCGCCGTCGGCGCGTACCCGTAATGCTGCTCGAACGCTTCGATTTCGCTGCTCTTCATCGGCCGGCTCATCGGCCCCAGCTGCGCCGCCCCTGCCGCCAGCGCCGTCGGCGCCGACGACGAGCCGGCCGCCTGAATCTGCAGGTTAACGCCAGGGTAATGCTGGCTGAAATCCGCCGCCCAGAAGGTCATCAGGTTCGCCAGCGTGTCGGAGCCGGCGCTGGACAGGTTACCCGCCAGCATCGCCTGCGGCGCAGCGGCGGCGGCCTGACCGAACAGGCACAACAGCAAGGCAAGCAGGCGGAGGGTGGGTATCATGTGCGGTTTCCATCGGGGTGAAAGACAAGAGCACGCTATTTTCGGCACAGCGGCGGAGACAATCAAGCCCCGCCGCCGTCATTACAGCTGTGGATTCGCGGCGTTCTGACTCAGCACCGAACGGACTATCAGCCGGTTCGGCAACGTGAACATGAAGCGGGAGCCGGCGCCCTCTTCGCTGAGAATCTCCAGCCGGGAGTCGTGGTGGCTGAGCGCATGCTTGACGATCGCCAGCCCCAGCCCGCTGCCGCCGGTCTGGCGCGAACGGGCCTTGTCGACGCGATAAAAACGCTCGGTCAGGCGGGGAAGATGTTCGGCGGCGATGCCCGGGCCGTTGTCGCTGACCTGAAACTGCGCGCCCTGCGGCGTCTGCTGCCAGCACACCTCAATGCGGGTACCCTGCGGCGTATGGTTGACGGCGTTATACACCAGATTCGACACCGCGCTGCGCAACTGCTCTTCGTTGCCGAACACCTGCAGTTGCTCGTTGACGCGAAACACAATCTCGTGACGCCCCTGACTCAGGGTATCGGCTTCACGCTTGAGCACCCGCAGCATCAGCGGGATATCCACCTTCTCGTTAAGATCGATGGCGGCGGCGGCTTCGATGCGCGACAGCGTCAACAATTGCCGCACCAACCCGTCCATGCGGCGGGTTTGCTCCTGCATGGTGTGCAATGCCTTAGACTGCAACGCGCCATCCAGCGATTCGTCGTTCATCATCTCCAGATAGCCCTGCAACACCGTCAACGGCGTGCGCAGCTCGTGGCTGACGTTGGCGAAGAAGTTGCGGCGCGCGCCTTCCAGTTGGTGCATCTGGGTCACATCGCGGGCCACCATCAGCAGTTGTCCTTCCGAGTAGGGCATCACCCGGAATTCCACGTGGTGGGAATTTTTCAGCATCAGCGTCAGCGGGCGGCTGAAGTCTTGCTGTTGCATGTACTGAGTGAACTCCGGGTAACGCAGCAGGTTGAGGATGTTCTGACCGTTGTCTTCCGGCCAGCGAAAGCTGAGCAGGTGCTGAGCCAGCCGGTTACACCAGATGATGACGCCCTCTTCGGTGGTGATGACCACCGCATCCGGCAACGATTCCGCCCCGCTGCGAAAGCGTTTAATCAGCAGCGCCAGCTCGCGCCGACGGCGGCGGTTGCGCAGTTGCATCTGATAGAGGCCGTAAAACAGCGGCTCCCAGCTCCAGCGGCCGGGCGGCGGGGTCATGCTGCGGTCAACCCACAGCCAGTAGGACAGGCGCAGCTGGTTATAGAAGTTCCAGCACAGCGCCGCCAGTACCGACGCCAGCAGAAACCAGGGCAGATAGCCGATAATCAGCCCCAGCAGCAGACCGGGCAAACAAAAAAAAGCCAGCTCCAGCGCCAGCTTTTTCCAGGACAAACGTTCTAGCACGTCAGATTTTCTCCGGGACTCACGCTATCAATAACGTGTTGAGAAACGGTATCCAGTTCCCCGAACGGTCTGAACCATCTTGTCGTGTCCGCTGGTTTCCAGCGCCTTGCGCAGGCGGCGGATATGGACATCCACAGTGCGATCCTCAACATAAACGTTAGTGCCCCATACGTGATTCAGCAACTGCTCACGACTATATACCCGTTCCGGGTGCGTCATAAAGAAATGCAGCAGCTTGAACTCCGTCGGCCCCATATCCAGCGCGTGTTCTTCCGTGGTCACCCGATGCGAAGAGGGATCCAGGCTCAACCCGCGCATTTCAATCACTTCCTCAACCGCCATCGGCGAAATCCGGCGCATCACCGCCTTGATGCGCGCCACCAGTTCTTTGGGCGAAAACGGTTTGGTGATGTAATCGTCGGCGCCGACTTCAAGACCACGCACGCGATCTTCTTCTTCACCACGCGCCGTCAGCATCATGACCGGAATATCACGGGTCAGCGCTTCGCGTTTCATGTGCTTGATAAACTGCAAACCGGACCCGCCGGGCAGCATCCAGTCCAGCAGCACCAGTTCAGGATAAGGTTCGGCCAGCCGGGTAACGGCGCTGTCGTAATCCTCAGCCTCAACCGGCTGATAACCGTTCTGTTCCAGCACGAAGCACACCATCTCGCGAATCGGCGCTTCATCTTCCACCACCAAAATACGTCTTGCCATATCAATCCTGCCGTTAATCGTCACGGTTAGCGTGCGGTGTGCATTATGCGTCAGTTTTATGACAGATTTATGAAAAATGGCGCCCCGGACTACGGTACGTTTCCGCCCTGACAGCCGCAGCCCCCTGCCGCTGCCGAAGACCGCCGGTACGCTTAATTTCTCACATTACCTGTCCGCGACGACACAGCCAAATACTCCCGGGTAGCCGGGGCCATACAGATATTATGGGACATGCCCTAAACTGCACGCCTATAATCGCCGATGATAAAGACGCGGTGTTTCGCCATGACGAACAAGCGCCTTGCCTCACTGACCGCCATTGTCCGCAAGCACCGCCAAAACAACATATCGTTTGCACTCACCTGCAGGGAGTCTCATGCGAATTATTCACACGTCTGACTGGCATCTCGGTCAGTACTTTTATACCCGGAGCCGTGCGCCTGAGCATCAGGCATTTTTACACTGGCTGGTTCAGCAGGTTGAGCAGTATCAGGCCGATGCAGTAATAGTAGCAGGCGATGTGTTCGACAACGGCGCGCCGCCCAGTTATGCCCGTGAAATGTATAACCATTTTGTGGTGGCGTTGCAGCGCACCGGCTGCCAGTTGGTGGTGATGGGCGGCAACCATGATTCGGTCGCCACCCTGAATGAATCACGCGCGCTGCTGGCCTGCCTGAATACCCGGGTGGTCGCCGGTTTTGACGGCGATATCCACGAACAGGTGCTGGTGCTGAACAACCGCGCAGGCGAGCCCGGCGCGCTGCTGTGCGCCGTTCCTTTTTTGCGTCCGCGCGACGTGCTCACCAGCCAGGCCGGCCAGTCCGGCGCGCAAAAACAGCAGGCGTTGCAGGATGCCATCACCCATCATTATCAGCGCTGTTACCAGCTCGCCTGCGAGCAGCGTGAAGCGCTGGGTCGCGAACTGCCGATTGTGCTGACCGGCCACCTCACCACGGTGGGCGTCGCCACGTCCGATTCGGTGCGCGATATCTATATCGGCACGCTGGACGCGTTCCCGGCGCAGGCCTTCCCCCCGGCGGACTACATCGCGCTCGGCCATATTCATCGCCCGCAGCGGGTGGCGCAATGCGAACACATCCGGTACAGCGGCTCGCCAATCCCGCTGAGTTTTGACGAACTGAATCATGAGAAATCGGTGTATCTGGTGCATTTCGAGCAGGGAAAACTGCAGGAGGTCACCGCGCTGACCGTGCCGACCGAACAACCGATGCAACTGGTGAAAGGCAATCTGCCGGAGATCGAACGCCGGCTGGCCGGATTCCGCGACTATCACGGCGACAAACCGGTGTGGCTGGACATTGAAATCGCCACCCAGGATTACCTGAGCGACATTCAGCAGCACATTCAGGCGCTGACCGAACCGCTGAACGTGGAAGTGCTATTGCTGCGCCGGGCGCGGGAACAGCAGCAACAAATGCTGGTGCAACTGGAAAAGGAAACGCTGGAGGAGCTGCAACCCGCCGAGGTGTTTGCCCGACGGCTGGCGCTGGAGAGCGATCTGGACGAGGCGCGCCAGCAGCGCCTGAAAGGGTTGTTCGACCGGGTCATTCAGGAGATTGACGAGCAGCGACGGGAGGCGTCCGCATGAAAATTCTTAGCCTGCGATTGAAAAACCTCAACTCGCTGCAGGGCGAGTGGAAAATCGATTTCACCCGCGAGCCGTTCGCCAGCAACAGTCTGTTCGCCATCACCGGCCCTACCGGCGCGGGTAAAACCACGCTGCTGGACGCCATCTGCCTCGCGCTGTACCACCAGACGCCGCGTCTGAAGGTCGGCCCCAGCCAGAACGAGCTGATGACGCGCCACACCGCCGAATGTCTGGCGGAAGTGGAATTCGAGGTGAAGAATGTCGCCTACCGCGCCTTCTGGAGCCAGCGGCGCGCCCATAACAGCCCGGAAGGCAATCTGCAGCCGCCCAAGGTGGAACTGGCGTTGTGCGCCGACGGCAAAATCCTCACCGACAAGGTGAACGACAAGCTGACGATGATCGCCGATATCACTGGACTGGATTTCGATCGTTTCACCAAATCGATGATGCTGTCCCAGGGGCAGTTCGCCGCCTTCCTGAACGCCGATGCCAATCAGCGGGCCGAACTGCTCGAAGAGCTGACCGGCACCGACATTTACGGCCAGATCTCGGAGCGGGTATTCGAGAAACACAAAGACGCCCAGAGCAAGCTGGAAACCCTGCGGGCGCAGGTCACTACGCTGGAACTGCTGAGCGACGAACAGCGTCAGGCGCTGGAGCAGCAGCTGGAAGCCATCCGCCAGCAGGAACAATCGCTGTCATTGCACCGGGAAGAGGTGTTGGGGCATCAACGCTGGTACGACACGCTGCTGCAGCTCCAGCAGGCGCAACAACAGGCCCAGCAGCAGCGTGCCGCACAGGAACAATTGCAGCAACAATCGCAATCGCAGATGGATAAGCTGCAGCGCAGCGAACCGGCGGAAAAACTGCGTCCGCGTTTTGATGAACGCGAGCGCGCGCTACGGGAAAAACAGCGCCTGACCCAGCAGTTGAATAGCGTCCGCCAGCAGATCAGCCGCCAGCAGGATGCGCTCAATCTGTTGAAAATCCAGCTGGAAAAAGCGCAGGCCACCCGACAGCAGCACGCCGAGTATCGCCAGCAGCAGGAAACCTTGATCAATGAACGTATCCTGCCGCTCGACCACCACATCGCCACCCAGCAGGCCCAGCGCGCCCAGCAACAGCAGGCGCTGGATAACCTGCTGGAGCAGCAGAAAACGCTGATCGCCAGCCTGACCAGACTACAACGCCAGCAGGAACAAACACGGCAACGGCTGGAAGACATCGAAAACTATCGCCGGCAGCATAGCCGCCATCAGCATTTGGGCAGCCATATTCCGCTGTGGCAGGCGCAATTTCCCCAGCAGCAGAAATGGCAGCAGGACTTGCAGGTGCTGCAGGAAAAAGCGGCGCAGCAGCAGATTCAGGCGGAATACCTTGACCAGCAGCGCGCCTCGCTCGCCGAAAAACATCAGGCGCAGCAAAGCGCCTGCGAGCGAGCGAGCCAACTGCTGACCGAGCACTTGCAGCAGGATGAACAGCTGGAAGCGGAGCAACCGCTGGCGGACCTACGCCAGCAACTGGCCCGGCTCATGGCCGAACGGCCGGATCGCCAGCAACTGGCCACCAGCGCCGCCGTGCTACAGCAGTTGATTAGCCAGCGCACCCTGCTGGAAGCGCAACAGCTGGACACCCAACGCCGCATTCAGGCGCTGGAAGATCAACAGACCCAGCAGCGTCAGGACTATCAGCGTCAGGCCGACCATCTGGCCGACCTCGACAAACGTCACGAACTGGAGCTGCGCATCGTCAGTCTGGAACGCGAGCGCCAGCAACTGCAACCGGGCAAAGAGTGCCCGCTGTGCGGCTCCCCGCATCATCCGGCGGTGGAACGCTATCAGGCGCTGCGTCCTTCGGAAACCCAGCTCCGGCTGCATGCGCTGCGTCAGGAAGTGGAGGCGCTGAAAGCCAGCGTGGTGCAAACCGAAACCCAGCTTCAGTTGCAAAAACAGCACCGCCTGCAGCAGCAAAACGCGCTCGACGGCGTCCGACGCGATTACGAGTCGCTGCAGTTGCAGTGCAAATCAGTCAGTGAACGCTTACTTGTTGATTTCGATCCGCTGCAACTGCCGGCCCTGCATCAGTGGATTGAAGAATCCAACGTGCAGGAGCAGTCGCTGCAAGCGCAGATCGCCAGTCGTGAGCGTAATCAGCGCCATATTCAGGAAAGTAAGGATTTACTCACCTCGGCGCAGCAACTGCTGGCGCAAACCGTACAGCAACTGGAACTGAACACCCAGCAACAGTCGTCGCTGCACGCCTCGCGGGAAGAACTGCGGCTGTTGCTGGAAAAAACCGAACGCGAGTTGCAACGCCTGCACGACAGCCTCAGCCAGACGCTGGATACGTTCGAACTGACGGCGCCTACGCTGGCGCAGCAGGAAGACTGGCTGCGTCAACGCCAGACGGAATGGCTGCGCTGGCAGGAAAACGAACACGAACAGCATCAGTGCCAGCCGCAACTCGCCGCGCTGGAAGCGGAAATCATCGCCAGCCAGCAGCGGCAGGAAGAAACCGACGCCGCCATCAAAACCTATCAGCAGCAACTGGCCGACACCCAGCGCACGCTGGAACAGGCGCAGCAACAGCGCTGGCAATTGATGGGCAATCAGGCGGTGAATGAGGTGCTGAAGCAATTGCGGCAGGTCAGCCAGACGCTGGAGCTGGAAAGCCAGCAGGCGCAGCAGCAGTGGCAACAGGGCCAGTCGTTGCACAGCCGCCTGAACGGGGAAATCGGCAGTCTGGAGCAGCAAAACCAGCATGCCGAAACCGCATTGCAGCAGCTTCAGACCGGATTTGCGGAAGAGCTGACCGCCGCCGGGTTCGACGATGAAGCCGCCTTCCGCCATGCCTTGCTGGCCGAGGCCGAGCGCCATCATCTCCTCACGCTAAAAGAGCGGCTCAACCAGCGTCAGCAGCAGGTGGATGCGTTGCAGCAGCAGGCGGACAGCGCGCTGGAGCAACACATGACGACCCGGCCGGAATCGATGCCGGAAGGCATTAGCGACCATGACATCCGTCAGTTGCTTTCCGGCCTTGGGGACATGGTGAAAGCCGAAGCCGCACATCAGGGTGAACTGCGCCAGCAGCTTGCCAGCGATCAGCAACGCCGCGACAAACAGCGCCAGTTGCTGGAAGCCATCGCCCGCGGTCAGCAACAGTGCGACGACTGGGGCTACCTCAATCAGTTGATTGGCTCGCAGAAAGGCGACAAATTCCGCCGCTTCGCGCAGGGGCTGACGCTAGATCATCTGGTGTTTCTGGCCAACCGCCAGCTGTCGCGTCTGCATGGGCGCTATCTGCTGCAGCGCAAGGCATCCGACACGCTGGAATTGCAGGTGGCCGATACCTGGCAGGCCGACGCGGTACGCGATACCCGCACGCTGTCCGGCGGCGAAAGTTTTCTGGTCAGCCTGGCGCTGGCGCTGGCGCTATCCGATCTGGTCAGCACCAAAACCCGTATCGACTCGCTGTTCCTCGACGAAGGTTTTGGCACGCTGGACGGCGAGACGCTGGATACCGCGCTGGACGTACTGGATAACCTGAATGCTTCCGGCAAGAGCATCGGCGTCATCAGCCATGTGGAAGCGATGAAAGATCGTATCCAGGTGCAAATCCGGGTCAGAAAGCGCAACGGTCTGGGCGTCAGCCAGCTCGACAGCGCGTATGCGGTGAAATAAATTCAGCGGGGACGCATCTGGCGTCCCCGCTGGACGTTTACCGCGCTTGCGGCCACAACCAGGCGGCGCCGCGCACGCCGCTGGAGTCGCCGTGCATCGCCTGTCGAACCGGCGTATCGCACTCGCCGCCGAACACCCACTGTTTCAGCAAACCGGGCACGGTGTCATACAGCCGTTTGACATTACTCATGCCGCCGCCCAGCACAATCACATCCGGGTCCAGCAGATTGACGATATGCGCCAGCGATTTGGCCAGCCGCCGCTCATAGCGTTGCAATGCCTGTTCCGCCAGCGCATCGCCCCGCCCGGCCAGATCAATAATTTCATGGCCCTGACGCGTCTGGCCGCTCAGGCGCTGATAATCCATGCCAAAGCCGGTGCCGGAAATAAACGTCTCGATGCACCCCGTGCGGCCGCAATAGCAAGGCATCGACTGCTGGTCGCGCCATTCGTCGGCATCCATCCACGGCAGCGGATTATGCCCCCACTCGCCCGCCACGCCGTTGCGCCCGATGTGCGCCTGCCCATTCAAGGCGATGCCGGCGCCGCAACCGGTGCCGATAATCACCGCAAACACCTTGCCGGCGCCAGCCGCCGCGCCATCCACCGCTTCGGATACCGCAAAGCAGTTGGCGTCGTTCGCCACCCGTACCGGCCGGCCTAACAGCTGCGCCAGATCCTGATCCAGCGGCTGCTGATTCAGCCACACCGAATTGGCGTTTTTGACCCGGCCGGTCACCGGCGACAGCGTGCCGGGAATACCGACGCCCACGCTGCCGCGCTGTCCGGTGGCCTGCTCCGCCATGCCAACCAGATCGGCGATAACCTGCAGGGTTTGACGATAATCGTGGCGCGGCGTCGCCACCCGGTGGCGGAATGCCTCACGCCCCGCGTCCGTCAGCGCAATGACCTCGGTTTTGGTACCGCCCAAATCAATACCTATTCGCACGTTGTCTCCTGTTTATCCACCGAACTCGCGTATTCCTGATGATGACATTATCGTACCTTCCCTCACCACAATTCGTTATCATGCCCGCTGCGAATAACCCCTGCGTCCTGATACTCGCCCCACGTTATCACGTGGAAACGCGCCAGCGACGCGCCAGTCTGGGAAGAAAGAATGCTGTGGTTTAAAAATTTGATGATTTATCGCCTGAGCCGCGATATCAGCCTCTCTGCGGACGCCATGGAGACACAGCTGGCCTCCTTCGCCTTTACCCCCTGCGGCAGTCAGGATCTGACCAAAACCGGCTGGGTCTCGCCGATGGGGCCGCACGGCGATGCCCTGACCCACGTGGTCAACGGTCAGATACTGATCTGCGCCCGCAAAGAAGAGAAGATCCTGCCTGCGCCGGTCATTAAGCAGGCGCTGCAGGCCCGGATCGACAAGCTGGAAGGCGAACAGCACCGCAAACTGAAGAAAACCGAGAAGGACGCGCTGAAAGACGACGTGCTGCACAGCCTGCTGCCCCGTGCGTTCAGCCGTTTTAGCCAGATTTCACTGTGGATCGACACCGTCAATCACCTGATCATGGTGGATGCCGCCAGCGCCAAGAAAGCCGAGGATACGCTGGCGCTGTTGCGTAAAACGTTGGGGTCGCTGCCGGTGGTGCCGTTAACCATGGAAAACCCGATCGAGCTGACGTTGACCGAATGGGTACGTTCCGGCCAGACGCCAGCCGGTTTTACGCTGCAGGATGAAGCCGAACTGAAAGCGGTGCTGGAAGACGGCGGCGTCATTCGCTGCAAGAAACAGGAGCTGGTCAGCGACGAAATCGCCACCCACATCGAAGCGGGCAAAGTGGTGACCAAACTGGCGCTGGACTGGCAGGAACGCATCCAACTGGTGCTGGCGGACGACGGTTCGCTCAAGCGTCTGAAATTCGCCGATACCCTGCGCGAGCAGAACGACGATATCGACCGGGAAGACGTGGCTCAGCGGTTTGACGCCGACTTTACGCTGATGACCGGCGAAGTGGCGGCATTGATCGCCAACCTGACGGAAGCGTTGGGTGGCGAGGCGCAGCGGTAATTACACCAGCCGCAACAGGGCACCAGATAAGCTGGTTCCCTGTTGATTGCCGACAAAACTTCTTACAGGTAATGGTTTTTTGTGGCGTCAAAACTGCGCTGAGGTGGGCGACTTCGCCGGGTGAGCGACAGGACGTCGCGAAAGCCCGTGCCGCGCCGGACAAAAACGTCGGGAACGTTTTTGAACAGCGTTTACGCTGGCCCGAAGGGCGAGCCCCAGGGATGGGGCGAGTAACCGCGTCACGGGCGGCCCGAACAGCGAAGTCGAACGCCGAAGGTAGCGCGCAGCGCCGCAGTTTAGCCCTCAGCCAGTGGTCAAGGAGAGGCGGCGTCTGAGCCTCTCCTTGTCGTGCGTGCGATGAAATGGCAAGGAAACTCCACCGTTTATCTCGCACGAAATCACTCACAGGTCGGACAAACATCACCATTCGCAAAACATCCGGCTCGCCCGATAACCCGGCACCCTGTCGTGTTACAGCTTAAAGTGACTGATCGACGAGTGCAGTTCTTCCGACTGCGATTGCAACGAGGCGAAAGCGGATGCCGCTTCCTGCACCATCGCCGCGTTCTGCTGCACCATTGAATCCAGCTGCGCCACCGCTTTGTTGATCTCCTGAATCCCGCGCATCTGTTCTCCTGACGCATGGGTGATTTCCGACATCACCGTACTCACGGAAGACACGCCGCCGACAATTTCGGTCATGGTGTTGCCGGCCTGACGCACCTGCCGCGAACCGGTATTCACGCTCTCTACGGTGGACTCGATCAGCGCCTTGATCTCTTTCGCCGCCTGCGCGCTACGCTGCGCCAGCGAACGCACCTCGCCAGCCACTACCGCAAAACCGCGCCCTTGTTCGCCGGCGCGGGCGGCTTCCACCGCAGCGTTCAGCGCCAGGATATTGGTCTGGAAGGCAATACCGTCGATCACGCCGATAATATCGCCGATCTTACCGGAAGCCACCTCGATTTCCTGCATAGTGTCGACGACCTCGGCCACCACTTTACCGCCGACGCTGGCATCGTTCGCCAGCGAGCGGGTACGATCGTTCACCTGCTGGGCGGAACCGGCCGACTGGGTAACGGTGGCGGAAATCTGCTCCAGCGCGGCGGCGGTTTGCTGCAGGCTGGCCGCCGCCGCTTCGGTGCGGGACGCCAGATCGTTGTTACCGGTCGCCACTTCGTCGGTCGCAGTTTGCAGCGATGCGCTGATGTCGCGAATCTGCAGCATGATCATGCTGAGTTTGTCGACAAAGGTGTTGAACGAGCGGGCAATCTGCGCCACTTCATCATGACCGTCGTCCGGCAGACGCAGGGTCAGGTCGTTGGTGCCGTGGCTGATGTCGTCCATCGCATCGCGAATCTGCAGCAGACGTTTGAGCGAGGCGTTGATCAACAGCCCTACCACCACCGAACCCAGAATGCTGATGATCACCAGCGCGATCACCGACGTCCACAGCAGCGAGCCCATACCGGCGGTGGCTTCCGCCTTGTCCAGCGCGACCAGCACATACCAGTCGGTGCCGACCACCGGCTGAGTTCTTACCAGCATGTCGCGCCCGCTGATGTTCAACTGCACCGGGCGGTCGGATTTCAGCACCTGTCCCAGATTCACCTGCGGGGCGATTTCGGTCAGTTTTTTCAACGTCAGTTTGGCGTCCGGATGGGCGATGATGGTGCCATCGGCCTGAATCAGAATGCCGTAGCTGGCGGGCGTCGGATGGATGGCTTTGACGTTGGCGATGACGCTGTCCATGGTCACGTCGCTGCCCAGCACGCCCTTAACGCTGCCGCCGTCCAGCACCGGCGCCACAAACGACACCACAATGGTATTGGTCGCCATATCCAGATACGGCGCGGTCGCGATGGCTTTACCTTCTCTCACCGCCTGCTGGTACCAGGGGCGGACGGTAGGGTCATAATTGGCCGGAATGCCGCCGGGATCGGCAAATTTGGCGGTGTGGTTGGCGTACCCCATATACACGTTGATGAAGCTGCCCGCCGTCGTCATCTGTTTGAACACCGGAATCGGATCATCGTTGGTCAGCACCACGCTATTGAGCGACGTAATGATTTGTTTTTTAGCGGCTACCCAGTCGCTGATGGCCAGGCTGTGGCCAGCGGTCACGGCGGTAAGCAGGTTATTGATGGATTCATCGTTATATTTATCAGTCACCCGGTAATTCAAAAAAGTGTTAATTACCAGGGCAACCACAATGATAGCCGTGCACACGGCCAGAATACGAGCGCGAGTAGTTTTAAGCATAGTGACCACGTAATTATTGAAATGCTTTTTTTTAGATAACCACAACGATCGCCTCATCAGTTACGAGGCATTCCATTCGAGAAAGTGAAACTGTTTGTCAGAAGTATCTCCTCTCAATTACGCGGACTAACGACACCGCAACCAACAGGAAGGCCCTCTCACAGGAAAATACAATGGCCGCTATCAGATTTACAGATTTATCTGAAATTTTTCATATAAGAAAATAATATGAATTTTGCAATTAATAACAAATCAACAATATAGCCAAATATATATTTTCAAATCACTATCGTTTCGATGGGTAATTACCAAACGTCATTATCACTATACCCAAAATAATTCGAGTTGCAGGAAGGCGGCAAGTGAGTGAATCCCGATGAGCTTACTCAGGTAAGTGATTCGGGTGAATGAGCGCAGCCAACACACCTGCAACTTGAAGTATGACGGGTATATAAAATGGAATAGCAAAACGTTTCTACAATCATATGGCGGCAGGATGACAAACAGATGGCACTGCGGCATGGATAAGCCGGGAGCGTAACTTAATATCAGAAACGACATATCAGAAACGACATATCAGAAAACGGCTGCCGATATCACCGACAGCCGATTATCACGAAAGGAAAAGATGACCGAAATCAGAGATAACGGCACAGATAGGACGATGGTTCGGACACCTTCAGCTTGAATTCGCTTTTTTCCGGCACGTTGAAGACCGCACCGGCTTCAAACAGTTGCCATTCCTGCTCGCCCGGCAGCAGCACGTTCAGCGCGCCGCTGACTACCGTCATTTCTTCCGCCTGCCCGGTGCCAAAGGTATATTCGCCGGCTTCCATCACCCCGACGCTGGCGCGGCCGATGCGGCTGCCGTCAAAACCGATGGATTTTACTTTCCCTTCAAAATACTCATTTACATTCAGCATAATGCCCAACCTTTCTGTTAAAAAATCGATTGACCGTCAGGCCGCCGGCAGACGCAGTGTCTGCACCAGTTCCGAAACAATCACGGCCGGCGCCCGGGTGGCGTCCACCACATAGTGCGCCACATCCTGATACAGCGCTTCGCGCTCCCTGAGCACCGCTTCCATCTCTTCGGCGATCGGCCGCCCGGTCAGCGTCGGTCGCTGGTGCGCCTGCGGACTGGCCTGCAACCGCTGCGCCAGCGCCTGCGCCGGCGCGTGTAGGTAGATTACGATCCCCTGCGTACGCATAAACTGACGATTCTGTTCCAGCAGCACCATACCGCCGCCGGTCGCCACAATCCGGTTCGGCGCCGTCACCGCGTGCAATGCCTCGCTTTCCCGGCGGCGAAACCCCGGCCACCCTTCAGCGGCGACCACATCCGCCACGGTCAGGCCGCTGGTATGCTGCATAAAAATGTCCGTATCGACAAACTCATAGCCAAGCGACCGCGCCAGCTCACCGCCAACCGTGGTTTTTCCGCACCCTCTGGCACCGACCATAAAAATGGGTTGTGTCATGTCACGACCAGTCCTTATTTTTCTCAGGCCTGCCAGCCGCAGCGGGGACTGCTGCCAGCCGGCGCCTGTCGAACCAAGAGCAGAATCATACAGGCAATAATCCTCATTAAGAAAGCCTCCGCGCTGCCCCGGCATGGGGAAAGCCACTTCACGCCAGCTTTCCGTTTAAATTCAGCACAACACGCCATAATGCTTACCAAATATGGCAAGTTACGCCGTAAAAACCGGTGTTATGCCGCCGGTCGCATGACAAACAGTCAGGCCGCCAGTCGGCGGCCTGTGCGTGCGGCAAAAGCGCCGATCAATAGGTATGGAAATAGTCCTGGATCACCGCCGGATCGCTGGTGCGGGTCAATGCCAGCATCAACAGGATACGGGCATGCGCCGGGTTAAGAGAATCCGCGACCAGACCCGGCAGCGCCTCATCCGGCGGCACGATGCCGTTGCCGGTGCGGGAGGAGCGCATCACCACCACGCCTTTATCCTGCGCCTTGCGCATGCCGGCGATGCCGCGCACCGACACCGAACCCGCGCCCATACCGGCATAGACAATGCCTTTCACACCGTGGCTGATGGCGGCGTCGTACAGGTATTCCGGGTCATCCTGATACCCATAAAGAATATCGACTTTCGGCAGCGAGGTCAGGCCGCGCACATCGAACACCGAACGGTTGGTATGCAGTTTGTCGAGACGATTCTGGTAGTAGATATGGTTGCCGATCACGACCCCCAGATAACCTTCTTCATTCACCCGGAAACTGTCCAGCGTCGAGGCGTTGCTCTTGGTGATATAACGGGCGGAACCGATACGATCATTGAGCACCACCAGCACGCCGCGGCCGCGAGATTGTTTGTCGCTCGCCACGCGAACCGCCTCCAGCAGGTTCATCGGACCGTCGGCGCTGATGGCCGTGGCCGGACGCATCGCCGCCGCAAATACCACCGGCTTGTCGCTTTTCACCGTCAGGTGGAGGAAATAGGCCGACTCCTCCAGCGTGTCCGTACCGTGGGTAATCACCACGCCGTCCACATCATCACGCGCCAGCAGCGCGTTCACCCGTTGGCTCAGTTTCAGCACCACATCGCCGGTCATGTTTTCGCTGGCCATGTTGGCGAATTGCTCGCCTTTCACGTTAGCCAGTTTTTTCACGTCAGGCACGGCGTTGATCAGCGTATCCACGCCAAGCGCGCCCGCCTTGTAACCGGTGGTCTGGGTGCTCGTCGCCGCCGAACCGGCAATAGTACCGCCGGTTGCCAGGATGACGATATTTGGCAGTTTATCCGCCGCGTTGGCCGTAAAAACAAAGAAGAAAACAAGAATAAACAGAGATTTAAACCATCGTTCCATAACAGATTCTCTTTAATGGGTCAGAGGACGATCGGGCTGTTCCTGCCCGGAAACCGGCATCAGCCGATCGTTTTTTTTATCGAAAAACTCCTTATCTGCCAGCCGGAAAGCTGGCATCGGCGCTTATGTTGCAGCGCCCCCTAAAGGCTGTATAGCGTCTGATGGTCAACAGGAGAGCCAGATCACTGAATAAGCGGCCTATTTTCAGCGGCATCTTCTTCAACGAGGCTGATGCGGGCAACCGCATCGCGGCTGGCCTCGCGGCGGGCGTCGCCAACCAGTTCCACCAGCGTGCCGGCGCGCATTTCCAGCAGCCGGTCCGCCTGTTCGAAATAGTGGTCGTCATGGCTGATGGCGATAACGGTTTTTCCTTCCGAGCGTAGTTGCGGCAATAACACCTGATAAAACACCCGGCGGAATTGCGGGTCCTGATCGGCGGCCCACTCATCCAGCAGCAGAACATCGCGCTGCTCCGCTACCGCCAGCAGCAACGCCACCCGCTTGCGCTGCCCCTGCGAGAGCGACAAATTCAGGATGCGCTGCTCCGTGATATGCAGTTTCTGGCGCATATTGAGCCGGTCGAGCCAATCGGATACCAGCGATGTATCCGGAGCGCCGCCCTGCGGCCCCATCAGGCGATCAAACAGGTGGAAATCGGTAAACACCGCCGAAAACAGCGTCTGATACTGCTCCAGCGGCACCGGCCGGTTATCCAGCGTCAGCTCGCCCGACACCGGCGTGTATAGCCCGGTCAGCAGCATCGCCAGCGTTGACTTGCCGCTGCCGTTGCCGCCGATCAGGAACACCAGCTCGCCGCGCCGCAGCGTGAGATTGATCGGTCCGACCTCAAACCCGCCGTCGTCATAGCGAAAGCAGACATCGCGCAGCGTCAGGGTTTGCCACTGGCGGGGGGCGGATGCCGACGAAAACCCCGGCTGATAATCGACCAGTTTCAACTGGCGCAGCTTGTCAAACGCCACCTGGGCGCTGACCAGCGTAGGAAACGCGCCTACCGCCTGCAGCAATGGCGTGCGCAAAAACAGCAGAATCAGGGAATAGGTGGCGGCCACCGCGTTATCGGCCCAGCCCAGACTGTTGGCCATAAAGAACACCGCGCCGATCGCGCCCAGCATCATGATATTCGACCAGTTGATGGCGCTCAGGTGGTAGGTATCCGCCCGGATAATATGGTGACGGTAGTCGTCGGCATGGCGCTGATAATCCTGTTCATACAGCTGGCGCGCCCGGTCGCGGTTCAGCGACAGCTCTTTGCAGCCGTCGATCACCCGCTGGTAATCTTCGTGCAGCCGGTTTTCCTCTTCGCGCACCCGACTGAAATGGCGATACACGCGGGAAACCAGCCAGTAGCCGCCCCAGATGGTGAGCGCCACCCACAACGCCGTCACCAGCATCATGCGCGGTGACAGCCAGGCCAGATAAGCAGCGCAGCCGAAGGTCAGAATGATGCCCTGCACCAGTTCCGGCAGGCGCACAAACGCCAGCGTGATGGTGCGGATATCGCTGGCAAGGCTGGCCTGCAACTGCGCGGGGCCAATCTGCCGCAACCGTTCCAGCCCGGTGTCGAGAATACGTTTGATCAGTTGCCCGCGCAGGCGGCAGACGAAATGGTGGCCCAGCACGGTCAGCGCCAGCTGCGAAGCCAGCGTCACCGCCATCAGCAATACCAGTAAGCCGATGAACCCCGGCAGTACCTGCAGCGTCGGGCTAACGGCCTCAATCAGTTGCTGGTTAATGAAAGCGATCAGGCCAATCCCCAGCGCCGCGCTGGCGAGGCTAAGAAAGATGACGGTCAGGAACGGCCAGCGATACTGCCGGTAGACAAGGTGAAGTAACTCCATAATATCCGCTTTTCGGTAACAACGAGCGCAGCCAGTTTAATCAGCCCCGAAGCGATATCAAGAATTATTCTCACCGAGAATTATGCCGTCTTTCAGCAGCTTACTCCGGCAGCGTCCAGATCTCGCGGGCAATACTCACCATATGTCGCAGTTTGGCCCACTGTTGTTCTTCCGTGATGCCGCCCTGGCCGCCGTGTCCAAAGCCGCACTTCGGGCTGATGGCCAGCTGTTGCAGCGGTACATACAACGAGGCGGTATTGATCGCCATCTTGACCGAATCCGGCGCTTCCAGCGCGGCGCTGTGGGAATCCATGACTCCCAGCACCACTTTCTGGCAGCTCACCTGACGCAACGGCTCCAACCCGACCGGACGCCGGTCATCGTATTCGATGAACAGGCTGTCCACCGCCAGATTCGCCATCGCATGCCCCATCACCTCACGCCCGCAGCCATAAACCCAGTTGGGAGAAAAACGCCGGCAGCACATATGCAGGCTGATGAACATATCCGGCGGACGTTGCGCCAGCGCCTGATTCAAAGTACGGGTGCAGCGCTCCAGCAGATCGCGCAATTCAAACCCGGACGCGTTTTCTCGTTCCATCACCTTGCCGTCGCACAGGCGCGCCCAGAACAGGTCATCCAGTTGGAGATAGCGACATCCCTGGCGATAAAACGCCTGGATCACTTTGCGGTACACCGCGGCCAGATCATCGCAAAACGCGTCCAGCGACGGGTAAACGTCATTGTTGCGGATAGCCGGATACATCAGCATGTTCGGGCTGGGAAGCGTCTGTTTCGCCAGAATCTCCCCGTCGTTGCCCACCGCCTGATGCAAAAAGCGATAGTGGGTCAGAAAAGGGTGCGCGTCGTCAAAATCGAGTTTGCCCACCACCCGCAACCGGCAAGGCGCATCGCCGTCCGGCAGGGCCGTGTCATCAACGTCAATACCCGTCAGGCAGGAGAAAAAATCGGTGATACCGTCGCGAATACGCAGTTCGCCATCGGTAATCGCGCTCAGACCGCAAGCCTTCTGGCGCTCGACCACATTCAGCACTTCTTCGTTTTCGATTTCCGTGAGCCGATCGTGGGTCATGAGCCCCTGCCGCCACGCCTGCCGGGCCTGCTTAAGGCGGTGCGGCAATAAAAAACTGCCTACATGCTCGGCGTGAAACGGCGGATAAGGTTTTTTCACTGTGCGCATCTCACGCGTCCTTTTGGTTTACACGACACTGTTGGTTTACACGACCGGTTTTGCACGACAATGTCTGCGCTTCAATGCGCGTCTGTTTGCTTGGGTTATCGTCCAGGCGGCGGACTGTCACTGATCCGTTCACCGATGTCAATCGACGGGGCGATGATTGTCGCACCGATTCCTCCTTATCGACAAATAACAAAATTTAATTATTTCATTGCTATTCATTTAGCCCATTCCACGATAGCGTATTTGCCTGCTATCGCCGTTTTCCGGCGCCACTTTTTTATACAAAGGGAAATTGTCCCTACCGGCCGCTATCGTTATGATTCAACGGATGGTTTCCGTCAATCCACCCGTCATACCGTCTTATTATTGTGCGCGCTCGCCCGCAAGGATGGCTTTATGGAATACACGCTCCTCTCTGTCTCGCGCCGGTTGTTAACGGCAAGAACGCTGGCGCTGATGCTGGCAATCACGCTGCCGCTGCTTGCCGCTTGTGGTCGTACCGCGCTTCCCCCGCTGGGGCAGCCTTCTTTCGATGCTTACCAACAGCAAACCGAACAGTGGGTACGGCAACATCGGGCGTTTCAGTCCGACGATCTCCGACAAGAGCTGCGCTGGAATACGCCGCAGGAAACCCGCCCGGCGGACTCCCCCCGTAAAGGCATCCTGCTGGTACACGGACTGGGCGATGCGCCCGGCACCTTCAGCGATGTCGCCCCGGAGTTGGCGCGGCAAGGATACCTTGTTCGCACGGTGCTACTGGCCGGACATGGCACACGGCCGGAAGATATGATCCCGGTGTCGCTCGACGACTGGCGACGGGTGGTCGCCGAGCAGGCCAGACTGTTGCAACGTGATGTGGATGAAGTGTATCTGGGCGGGTTCTCCACCGGCGCTAATCTGGCGCTGGAGTATGCGCTGGAACATCCTGAGATCCGCGGGCTGGCGCTGTTTTCCCCCGCTATCCGCTCTAATGAAACCTTTGACTTCCTGACGCCGCTGATTGCCCCGTTTCGGGAGTGGTTGCGCACGCCGCGACCGGGAGCGCCCGCGCAACTGACGACGCGCTACCTGCGGGTGCCCACCAACGGCTTGGCCCAGTACTATCTCTCCAGCCTGGCGGTGCGCCG
This sequence comes from Dickeya sp. Secpp 1600, assembly GCF_003049805.1. Lineage (NCBI taxonomy): Bacteria > Pseudomonadati > Pseudomonadota > Gammaproteobacteria > Enterobacterales > Pectobacteriaceae > Dickeya > Dickeya sp. Secpp 1600. The sequence continues at coordinate 1,146,861 of NZ_CP023484.1, read as the reverse complement.
CCTGCTGTGGCGCCATGATTACGACCGCCCGGTGCTGATGGTGGTTGCCGAACACGACTCGGTGCTGGATACCCCCTACCTGCGACAGCTTTTCCGCACCCACTTCACCCACCCCGCCAGCCGTCTGATCTGGTACGGTCAGCCGGACAACGCCATAACCAGTCGGGAACAGATACGCGACGATCGTCTGCCGGATTGGCGCATCAGCCAGTTCTCACACATGTCGGTGCTGTTCTCGCCGGATAACCCGCTGTATGGCAGCAACGGCTCGGTGATACTCTGCAACAATGGTCCTACGTCTGTTGCTGCCGACCAATGCCGCGATCGCAGCCGGTTCTGGTATTCCGACTGGGGCTATCAGGAAGAGGGTAAAACCTATGTGCGGCTAACCTTCAACCCCTATTTTGACTGGCAGAACGGTATCATGCGGGAGGTTCTGGCGGCGTCTGACCAGACACAACTGCGCTGACGCGCGACTGTCATCATTGACCAATACACTGGTGCGTCGGCGACGCTGCGCCCGACGCACCATCCGCCGCGAACCGACCGCGTGATACCTGTTTTTCACTTAATTTTTTTCAATTACTTGTTTTTAAATTACTTTTTCTAAATTAACTGTTTTTCACTTCCGGAGGCCCCCGATGGATTTAGCCCTGTTTGATCTGGACGAAACCCTGATCTGCGCCGATAGCACCGGCTTGTGGCTGCGCTGGCTGGAATCGCAGGGATTTGCCGGCAAGGAACTGCTACAGCAGGAACAACACCTGATGCAGCGTTACTATCAGGGCACATTGGCGATCGAAGATTACATGTATCTTTCGCTGTCGCCGCTGATTGGCCTGAGCGCCGAAACAGTCTCCGGCTGGGTGGACCGCTTTATCCGGCGCGACATCCTGCCCCGGCTCTACCCGGCGGCGCGCGAGCGCATGGACTGGCACCGTCAGCGCGGCGATACCCTGATCATTATTTCCGCCAGCGGCGAGCATCTGGTACAACCCATCGCCCACCATCTGGGGGCCGATCACGCGCTGGCGATCGGCGTTACGCTGGAAGACGGGCGTTTCACCGGCGACATCTACGGCATGCCGACGTATCAGCACGGTAAAGTGATCCGGATACGCGAATGGCTGGCGCAACGCGATGGCGAACCATTCGACCAGTTGCACGGCTACAGCGATTCGCTCAACGACCAGGCAATGCTGGAATTCGTCGATCAGGCTTACGCCATCAACCCGGCGCCAGAACTGGCGGCGCTGGCGCAGGAGAAAGGCTGGCGTATCTGCCGCTGGCAGCGCTAGCCGGGCGTTTACCGGCTACCGGAACGTATCGGCTCCAGCCCGATATCCGCCGCCAGACGCGCATGCTCACGATCCAATTCGTCGATGATAAAGGTGATGAAATGGCTTAGCGCGGCGGAGCGATGCTTGCCCGCCAGCGTCTGCACCTGCAGGCTGCGCTGGGTCAGCGGTTCGCTGCGCACCGGCTTGAGCAGCAAACCGTCCTCCCGCGCCCGGTACAGCACCGAAAAATGGCTGCAAGCGGTAACGGCATCCGGCGTCTGCTGCATGAAGTAGTAAAGCGCGGAGAAGTTGTTGCAACTGAGCGCCGGTTCCAGAAAAGTGCCGCTCATCCGGCAGGAGAGATCGAACAATTGGCGAATGGTGGTGCCCTGCTGCGGCAGCACCAGCGGAAACCCGTGCAGATCCGCCAGTTGGACCGCTTTGTCCGCCAGCGGGTGATCCGGCCGCATCAGCAGTAGCACTGGTGCCGGGTAAGACGCCATCACCTCGACGCCGCGCTCCGGCGACAGGCTGAACTGAAACGCCACATCGCATTCGCCGTTGCGCACCATTTCCGATACCTGTATCGCGGTGCCGACCTGTAGAAAGAACGTCACGGCCGGGTTGTCCTGCCGGAAACGGGCAAACAGCCCCGGCAGCAGATCAAACGCCATGCCGTCAGTACAGGCGACGCGCACAAACGTTCGCCGCACCGCCTTCAGCCCCTGAATCTCGGCAATGGCGTACTCCATGTCCATCATGCTCTTGCGCACGTGGTTTTCCAGAATTTGCCCGGCGTCGGTCAATACCATGCCCCGGGCATGGCGTTCAAACAGCGGTGCGCCGATGCGTTCTTCTAGTTTGTGAATCTGTCGGCTGATGGCCGACACCGCCACAAACAGCTGCTGGCTGGCGGCGCTCAGGGAGCCGGTATTGGCGACCGCCAGAAAATACCTGATTTCGTTACTATGCATCGCATCGCCCCTCCGCCTGCCTCGTTTTTGTGCAAGCAAGCTTTATATTAAAAGCAAAGCTTGCTTGCAATTATTATTATTGTGGCAATGCTGGCGATGATTTAGAACGTGGTTAATACCATCACTAAAAAAACATCACTAAAAAAACATCACCACAGACAGACAGGCACAACATGACAACACCACAGGTTATTCAACAGGCGCTGGCGTATTTCGACAGCGGCCGCTTCCGTGACGTACTGGCGCGTCGCGTCGCTATCGCCAGCGAAAGTCAGCGCACCGACCGGGACGCGGCGTTGCAACAGTATTTATCCGAGGAAATCATCCCGGCCCTGCAGGCGCTGGGTTTCGAATTACAGCAAATCGATAATCCGGCCGCGGCCAACCGCCCGTTTTTGATCGCCTCGCGCATCGAAGACGCCGCCTTGCCCACCGTGCTGTGTTACGGCCACGGCGATGTGGTGTTCGGCGACGACGAACACTGGAGCGAAGGGCTTTCCCCGTGGCAACTGGTGGAACAGGCAGGCCGCTGGTACGGTCGCGGCAGCGCCGACAACAAAGGCCAGCACTCGATCAATATTGCCGCGCTGGAGCAGGTATTTCAGGCCCGTCAGGGACGACTCGGTTTTAACTGCAAGTGGCTGTTCGAAATGGGCGAAGAGATCAGTTCGCCGGGATTGGCCGAGGTGTGCCGCCAGCATGCGCAGGCGCTGCAAGCCGACCTGTTCATCGCCTCGGACGGCCCGCGCCTCAACGCCGAACGCCCAACGCTGTTCCTCGGCTCGCGCGGCTGCGTCAACTTCCGCCTGACCATCCGCGCCCGCGAGCGGGATTACCACTCCGGCAACTGGGGCGGTCTGCTGAGCAACCCCGGCACTCAACTGGCCAACGCCATCGCCAGTCTGGTCAACCAACATGGTCAGATGCAGGTGGCGGCGCTGAAACCGCCGCGCCTGACGCCGGCATTGCGCACGATTCTGGCGGACATCGCGCCCGGCGGGCAAGCGACGGATCCGGCCATCGATCCGCAGTGGGGCGAAGCGGGTCTGAGCCCATCCGAGCGGCTGTTCGGCTGGAACACGCTGGAAGTGCTGTCATTCCTGACCGGCAATCCGCAGCGGCCGATGAACGCCATTCCCGGTCACGCCACCGCGGTATGTCAGTTGCGTTTTGTCGTCGGCACCGACTGGCAGCAACTGGCGCAGCATCTGCGCCATCACCTCGACGAGCACGGCTTCACGATGGTGGAAATCAGCGACGTGCGCGGTACGCCGGCGACCCGTCTCGACCCGACCGACCCGCTGGTGAACTGGACGCTCGACCTGATGCGCCAAACCAGCGATAAAAAGCCGGCGTTGCTGCCCAACCTCGGCGGTTCGCTGCCCAACGAAGTGTTTGCCGAAATTCTCGGCCTGCCGACCCTGTGGATCCCGCACTCTTACCCGGCCTGCGGCCAGCACGCCGTGGATGAGCACATGCTGGTCAGCGTTGCCCGCGAAGGCTTGCAGATCATGACCCGCCTGTTCTGGGAACTGGGGGAACAGGGCCACGCCGTTCTGGCGCAACACCGTGCACACCGTGCCGCCCACGAGCAGAGCTGAGGTGAATCATGACGACTGCATCCGTTTCGCACTACAGCACCGCGCGCCCCAGCCTGTACAAAACGCTGTTCGCCACCTGCATCGGCAACGCGCTGGAATGGTTTGACATCGCGGTATACGGCTTCTTCGCCAATTACATCGCCCATGCGTTCTTCCCCACGCAGGACCCGGCAGTATCGCTGCTGCTGGCCTTCGGCAGCTTCGGCGTCTCTTTCCTGATCCGGCCGCTGGGCGCGGTCGTGCTGGGCGCTTACGCCGACCGCGCCGGGCGCAAGGCATCGCTGCTGCTGTCCATTAGCCTGATGCTGCTGGGCGGCGCAATGATTACCTTTATGCCCACCTACGCCAGCATCGGTCTGGCCGCGCCGGTGCTGATCATGCTGGCGCGCCTGATTCAGGGCTTCTCCGCCGGCGGCGAGTTCGGCAGTTCCACCGCGTTTCTGGTGGAGCACTTCCCGGAACGCCGCGCGTTTATCGCCAGCTGGCAGTTCGCCACCCAGGGCGCCAGCACCCTGCTGGCCTCGGCGTTCGGTCTTGGATTATCGCAATCGCTGAGCGAAGCCCAGATTCAGGAGTGGGGCTGGCGTATCCCGTTCGCCTTCGGTCTGCTGATTGGGCCGGTAGGGTTGTATATCCGCCGCCACGTGCATGAACCGGCAGGCTTCGAACAGGCCGAGAAAAGCCATGCGCCGATCAAGATCCTGTTTACCCGGCAGAAAGCGCTGTTTCTGATTGCGGTCGGCCTGATGGTGATTTCCACCGCCATCAACTACATGCTGAACTATGTCCCCACCTATGCCACCAAGACGCTGCACCTGCCGTCCGGCGCCGCCTTCAGCGCCACGCTGATCGCCGGCATTATTTTGACGGTCGTCACACCGCTGGTTGGATTGTGGGCGGAGAAAGTCGGCCGGCTGCCGCTGATGTGGGGGGCGCTGCTGCTGTTGGCGGTCACCATCTACCCGGCATTCTGGCTGATGACCCAGCACTTGTCGGCCGTGTCGCTGATTGTGGTGGTAGGCTGGATGGCGTTGTTGAAGTCGGTGTATTTCTCCACCGTGCCGTCGATGATGGCCGACCTGTTTCCGATCTCCACCCGTGCCAGCGGCATGGCGATCAGCTACAACGTGGCGGTAACGGTGTTCGGCGGTTTCGCCCCGTTCATCTGTACCTTGCTGATTAGCGCCACCGGCAGCAGCCTGGCGCCGAGTTACTACCTGATGATCACCGCGCTGTTGAGCGTACTGGCGCTGTGGCAGGCGCAGCAGCGCCAGCGCTGACCGCACGACCTCCGTCAGGGCGTCACGCTTACGCTCTGACGGAATCACTCATCGGATAGCAGAACCGAGCGCGCAGCGCGCTGCCGCGTCAGATAAAGCAGCACTGCGGTCAGGGTGATCAGACAGGCTACGCCGAAAGAAAACATCAGGACGCCCCGATCGCCGATCGAGGCCCTGAGCGCCGCATAAACCGACGGTGCGGCGGCAGAAAAAAAGAACCCCGGCGTCAGCAACAGCCCAATCCGGGAGGAGTATCCCGCCCGGCCAAACAATTCCAGCGGCAATGCCGCCTTCACCAGCGTACTGAGTCCATTCACCGCGCCGTATCCGGCGACAAACAGTACCGCCGCTATCAGCGACTGTTCCCCCAGCAGCGCCAGCAGAAAACAGACCGGCAGCCCTGCCCCCAGAAACAGACTCAGCTTCAACGCCGGAAGACGTCCGCCCATCAGCACATCGCCCACCCGGGCGCACACCTGGCCTACGCCCCACAACGCGCCCAGCGAGGCCGATACGCCAAACCCAGTCAGTATTGCCAGCAGGTGCGCGGAAATGCCGGCGGACAGAAAGCTAAACAATGCCATCAGCACCGCGTACAGCACCGCGGGAAGCAGGGTCCGCGCATCCGCGGTCAGCGAGGTTTGAGTCTGCTCCCCGGTCCGGTGCGCCAACTGCGACGCCGGTTGCGGCAGCGCCCACAGCCACAGCAAACCCGATAACACGATGACGCCGTAAATCGCCACGCCCCAGCGCCAGCCCAGCCCGTTCAGCAACGCCATGCCCAACGGCCAGAACAGGGACGATGAGATGCCGCCAAACAACGTGACCAGCGAAATAGCGCGCCGGGCCTCGCCGCCATACAGTGCGACCAGCGTGGCGAAGGCCGCTTCATACAGCGACAGCCGCATCCCGACGCCCAGCATGACCCAGGCCATAAAATAGTCCGTCATACCGGTGCTCGCGGCCATCAGCATACAGCCGGCGGCGCTGCCGCCACCGCCCAGCATCATGACTCGCCGGCCGCCTGCCCGGTCGAGCAACCGACCGGCGTAAGGCGACAGGCACCCCATGACCATCAGCGCCAGCGTGGCGCCGGAAAACGCCAGCGTCGGGCTCCAGCCGCGATCCGCCGCGATGGCGGCGCAAAACACGCCGGGAAGGTAGAACGCCGTTCCCCAGTTAATCAGTTGGGTCATGCCGATGCAGACGGTGACCCGGCGGCGTCCGGCGGACTCAGACATGCGGCAAAGAGGCATCCCCCTCCCCCAACGCGCGTTGCAGCAACACGGTATCCACCCAGCGACCATGCTTCATACCTACCGAACGCAACGTCCCGATCCGCTCAAAGCCCAGCGACAGATGCAACTGCAGCGAGGCCTGATTTTCGCTGTTGCCCACCACCGATATCACCTGGCGGTATCCCTGCTGCTCCGCCCGCGATAATGCGGCGGACAGCAAGCGCTTACCGACGCCTTTCCCCAGATGGTCCGGGTGCAGATAGATCGAATCTTCCAGCGTGAAACGGTAGGCAAAGCGGGTGCGGTACATCCCCAGATAACAGTATCCCAGCACCTGCTGGTTTTGCGTCGCCACCAGCCAGGGCAGCCCGGCATCACGGATTTTCTGCCAGCGCTGGCGCATTTCCGCCTCATCGGGCGGTTCGGTTTCAAAGGTGGCGATACTATGCAGGACATGTTGAGCATAAATATCCCTGATGGCGGCGATATGTTCCGCCCGGGCATCCTCAATTATAATGGCGCTCATTGGTGTATCCTTGTCAGAACAGCGAGTTAGCGATTAGGCTTAGCCCCCTTGCCGCATCAACCAACGTGTGCGGAAGCGGGACTTCAGCTAGCTTAACCAACGCCCGATATCGGCAACAGACACAAACACTTATGCCCGTCATAAAGGAAAGTTTGATATGGCCAGGTTGAATCTGGAACTGCTGGAAACCTTTACCACGGTGATACGGGAAGGCAGCTTTTCCGCGGCGGCCAACCGGCTCAATCTGAGTCAACCCGCGGTCAGCCAGCAATTCCGTCAACTGGAGCACTATTTTGGCGTGCGGCTGGCCGAGCGCAGCGGTAAAAACCTGCGGCCAACGCCGGCGGGCGATATGCTGTTGATCAAAGCGGAACAGATTCACCGGCTGTTGGGTGAAACCCGTCAGGCCATCGCCGAATATACCGAAGATGTCATGGGACATGTGATTCTGGGCACCGGCGCCACCGCCTGCATTCACCTGATGCCGTCGTTACTGCGTCAGTTGCGACAGGACTACCCCCGACTGACGGTGGGCGTGCGCACCGGCAACACCCGCGACATTATTCAGGCGGTAATTGACAACCGCATCGATGCCGGGCTGGTGACGCTGCCTATCCCCAGCGCCAACGTAGCGGTTACGCCGGTGATGGAAGACGAACTGGTCGCCATCAGCAACGACCCCGCCTTCCCCGAAAGCATCTCGCCGGCATTTCTGCATTCCCGACCGCTGATTCTATTCGAGCGCGGCAGCAGCACCCGCACGTTGATCGACCGCTGGTTCAACGACGCAGGCACACAACCGCAACCGGTGATGGAACTGGGCAGTATCGAAGCAATCAAAGAAATGGTGTTGGCCGGGCTGGGATGCAGCATCGTGCCGAAAATGTCGGTGGGTTCTGACGCGCTGGCGTCGGCGTTTCATATCCGGCCACTGAGTCCGACGCTGCACCGAACACTGGCTATTGTCATGCGGCAGGATAAACCGTTGAATAAGGCGTTGCGCCTGGTCCTGGAAAGGCTAAAAAAAGGAAATATATAAAAATAGTTAACCACCTGATAATTTATCAGGCCATTGATATATTTTCGAAATAGCAAAAATAGCGTCGATTATTTTTACTTATCATCCTGGTTGCGGCAATTCACTTCCGCTACCCGGCAGCGTCCAGGAAACATCGCCGGATTTCACGCCCATCATCTGCTGTATTTTCTCGTAAACTTCAGCTGCCGACATGCCGCTATATAAGCCCTGGCTATAATAACCAAACTCGGCATTACCAACTTGCGAACGGGAACCAATCAGATTCGCTTCAGGGGACGTAATACGTTTACCGGTAAATACGTTATAACTTTCGCTTTGACCATCCGGATATTTGACCACGGAAACCAGCACGCCGCCATAAAGCGGGATACCGGTCATACGCAGCGAGCGCTCAACGGAAGGTTCGCTCTGCTGTTTCTGAAGTTTTTCTTTAGTCAGTCGCTCATCCAGCGATTTAGTACGATCGCTCACATCACTGGTATCGCCGGAATTGTTATCCGCAAATTGATTATTTTGCGAATCATTCATTTTTCCGGTTTTAAAGGAACCGGATTTATTTGTTCCAATAGCATCGACGCTGGCGCTGTCTCCAGGACCAGAATTGCTATTGGCGACATAAGTCGGCTGTGTATAAGAAGATGTAATGTTTTGACTCTGAATGCCTGATATGGACACGATGTCACCCCTTTTTATTTTTTAACGATAGCATGCCTCTAAGGGCACTGATTTATTACGACACACCAACACCTGCACACCGAAAGAAAAACAGCATACCCGCCGAAGCGAGTATCAAGCAGGACGGCTCAACAGATTTATGCCGCCCAAAGCTATCAGGAAATAGAAGAGTGGTTTACGAACCACACGGCGCAGTCTCATTTTTCACACCGCATTTTTTGCATCACACTAGCGGAATAGAAAAGACAGACCCACCTCTAAAATATATCGGCCAATTTATTTTTTTATTAATACGAAAAAGGCATAAAAACGTTCATGAAACGACCACCTCAGCAATATTTAGTCATGAGTGTAAAGACAAACCTGACAGTTCCTTAGCATTTCAGCGGCTTGTCATGTTTCCGTCATCTGCCGCTGTTACCTTAACGGCAGCTTATTTTCCCAGAAAGACAAGACAATGAGTGCCTTACCGCCACAGGAACATCGGTTACGCTTCGTTTCCTTCCCAAGTGCACGCGACTTGTGTATCACCACGCCGGATGTATCTCCCACCACTGACAACGCCACCGTATTGCACCTGTTCAGCCGCCACAAGGATCTGGTGAGCCTGCCGGTGGTGGAAGAGGGGCGGCCGTTCGGCCTGATCAACCGCCACAGCTTTCTGTCGCAGATGGCCCGCCCTTATTACCGCGAACTGTATGACCGAAAAAGCTGTATCGCCTTCATGGATAAGACTCCGCTGATCGTCGAAGCCGCCGCCTCGCTGAGCGACGTGGCGGACAAGGCGGTAATCAGCGGCGACCGCTTTCTGGCCGACGGCTTTATTATTACCGAAAACGGCCGCTACCTCGGTATCGGCCTGGGTATCGATCTGTTCCGCATCGTGTCGGACACCCATGTCCGCCAGCATCAGCACATCGTACAAAGTATAGAATATGCCAGCGTGATTCAGGGGGCGATGCTCACGCCGTTCCGGCAGACGCTGGCCGACACGCTGAAAGACTGGTGTCTGGTCTGGGAACCGCGCGACTGCGTCGGGGGCGACTGCTATGCCTTCAGGCGCTATGACCACGGCTGGCTGGCGGTGCTCGCCGACTGCACCGGCCATGGCGTGCCCGGCGCCTTCATGACGCTGATTTTCAACTCGGCGCTGGAACAGGCGCTGACGCAACACCGCCCGGACCAGCCGGGACGACTGCTTGGCGGCATCAATCGCTATATCAAGGACACGCTGGGCCAAAAGAGCGGCTATCCGGGGCAAACCACGGCCTCCGACGACGGCTGCGACGCGCTGGTGGTGTACGTGAATACCGCCGAACAGACTCTCAACTGGGCCAGCGCCCGTATGACGGCGTTTCTGATCGAGGCGCAAAGCGGCGAGCTGCTGACGCTCGACAGCGACCGCATGGGCGTGGGCTATACCAATACGCCATACGATTACAGCTGGCCGGCCTTTCAGCGCCCGCTGTCGCCGCAAGATCTGTTCTTTGCCACCACCGATGGCCTGCTCGATCAGATTGGCGGCGAGCGGCAGATCAAATTCGGCAAACGCCGGCTGCAAAACCTGCTGCAACGCGTCATGGAATTACCCATGAGCGCGCTGGCAAACCAACTATTACAACACCATCACACCTGGCAGGGAGCTCAGGAAAGACGGGACGATCTTACATTTTGGGGCTTCAGGCACCCGTGAACTTTATCAACCAGGTAAAACCGGAACATGTCCGAAACGAAGTACGCTGAATTTTTTGACCTCACCCAGCAGCAAAATATCGCGCTGTACTACGTGGGGTACTTTTCACAAAACATCATCTGCTCGCTGGCGGAAACGGTGCGGCTGCAGCTGGAAAAAAGCCGGGTGCCGCCCAACGTGCGCCGCAAGCTGTTTTCCAGCTTTGTGGAAATGGTGCAGAACATCATCCATTACTCCGCCTCGGCGCTCACCTCGGAAGAACAGGAAAATGAAATCCGTCGCGGCTCGGTGTGTATCGGCTTTGAGGCGGGAAAATACTTTTTGTTGAGTGCCAACCGGGTGTATCCGGCGGATGCGGAGAAGCTGCGCCAGCGGCTGGAGCCGCTGTGCGCGATGACGCTGGATGAAATCCGGCTTGCCTATAAGGCCTCGCTGCGTGAAGACATTCCGGCTTCCAGCAAAGGCGCGGATATCGGCCTGCTGACCGTGGCCCGCGACGCTAGCGAGCCACTGCAATTCACCTTTCGTAGCGATGCCACCACCGGGCTCTCCACGTTTTATCTGAAGGCGGTGATTTAACCATGACAGACATAATAACAACGGACAATCTCCACATCGCCGGCACAGCCAGTACGCCGACCGTGGATTTTCGCTTTGACACACATCAGCTTTCGTTATCCGGGGAGTCCTACCCGGAAAACGCGGCGGCATTTTACGGCCCTCTGATTGAGCGCCTTCAGCGCTATCTGCAGACTCCTCTTGCCAGCGCGACGGCGCAATCAACCCGTATTGACGTGCATGTGTCGCTGCCCTACTTCAACAGCTCCAGCACCAAAATGCTGTTCAGCCTGTTCAATATTCTCGATCAGGCCGCGCAGCAGCAGCTTCCCATCGCGCTGCACTGGTATTACGACCAGGAAGACGACATCGCCGAGGAGTTCGGGCAGGAACTGCATATCGATTTTTCGGCGCTCGAATTCCACCCTCACATTCTGGAGTAACGGCATGAGTAGCTATGAACTGTTCACCCCCGAATATGACATCCTGCTGTCAGCCCGCAACATCGCCGCGCAGGCCGATATGCCGGCGGAGGTGTACCGGGAAAGCCTGATTATGCTGGCGGAACACTATCAACGGCTGGTGCGGGAAACCCACCGCCTGATTACCCGCAGCGACCGCGCGGAACGGGAGCTGACCCGCCTCAATACCCAACTGCATCAGTTGGCGGTGGAGCTGGAATACAAAGCCACCCATGACCCGCTGACCGATGTCTTCAACCGCAGCGCGATCATCGATCTGGTCGACCATGCGCTGGAGCAGGATCAGGCGGCGCTGATTGTGCTGGATATCGACCATTTCAAGCAGGTCAACGACGCTTACGGCCATCCGACCGGCGATGCGGTGATCTGCTCGCTGATCGCCCGAATCCGCGACGTATTGCAGGGGAAAGGCAGCATTGGCCGCGTCGGCGGCGAGGAGTTCACCATCCTGCTGGATGGCTATACGCTGATGGCGGCGGTAGATGTCGCAGAGCACATCCACGCCAGTTTGAATTACGCCGCGCTGGAGGCGCTGCCTCAGCAAAAGGTGACCGCCAGTTTCGGCGTCAGTTGGGCGCCGCCGCACACCGGATTCGACACGTTGTACGGCACCGCCGACACCGCGCTGTACCAGGCCAAGCATCAGGGCCGCAATCGGGTGGAATATAGACCGATCGACGCTGTCAGCTAAACAACCCGGGCTGCCCAGAGCAATCCGGGCAGTGCGAGGCATTCATCAATCACGGTTTCTCAGTCGCGGTTTCTCAGATCAGCTTTTCTTCACAAATTCAGATTTCAGCTTCATCGCGCCGAAACCGTCGATTTTGCAATCGATATTGTGATCGCCTTCCACCAGACGAATCCCCTTCACGCGGGTGCCGATTTTCAGCGTCGACGAACTGCCTTTGACTTTCAGATCCTTGACGACGGTAACGGTATCGCCGTCCGCCAGCAGGTTGCCGTTGGCGTCGCGCACCACCAGCCCTTCTTCCTGCGCGCCGCTGTCGCCCTGCGTCGACCACACGTGCCCGCATTCCGGGCAGTTAAGCATGGCATCATCCTGCCAGGTGTATTCAGACTGACATTTCGGGCAAGCGGGCAACTGTTGCATACAAATCCTCGTTAAAACCAAATAAGTTAAATAAAATTTAAATATATCAATAGATAAAAAATCCTGTGTTTATTATTTTATCGCCTTTTCCCGCACGCCGACAGCAAAAAGAGCCAGACAAATCAATATTCCTCATCCTTTACCATCAAAGCCACTCAATTCATTCACTTTTCTTTTCGTCGTCGCGCAGGCTAAACGGTCACATCGGAACCTGGCTTTTCAATACGCGCCAGCCCGCACAATCGGTTATATTTTGCTTACATCTGTGGAGAAAACTTCAGTTTAATAAAACAATAACTTGGGTACACTGAACGCTTTTCATTACAACTGCCGTCGTGGATAACAACCTGTGGAAACCGCTTCCCCACTTAAAAACCCCACTTTTCTGTGCTTCTGGATCGGACAAATCGCCTCCTCCTTTGCATTTCAGATGCTGGTGGTCGGGATTGGCTGGCAGATGTATGACCTGACCAACAGCGCCCTGAATCTGGGTCTGGTCGGATTGGCCCAGTTTCTGCCGCAGCTGGCGTTGACGCTGGTTGCCGGTCATGCGGTGGATCAGTACAACCGCCGCGTGATTATCCTGTGCTGCCGCCTGCTTATGGCCGCCACCATACTGGTGCTGGTACTGGGCAACGTCACCCATACCATCAGCGCCACCATGATTTACGCCTGCTCCGCACTGCTGGGCGCCACGCGGGCATTTGAAATGCCGGCCACGCAGGCGCTGCTGCCGAACCTGATTGCGCCCGGTCTGCTGTCCCGCGCCGTAGCGCTGATGGCCTCCGCCCGCGAAGCCACGGTTATCGCCGGCCCGGCGCTCGGCGGCCTGATTTACCTGCTTGGCGCCACCATCCTTTACGCCGCCAGCGTAGCCTGCTTTCTGATTTCATTTCTGGTGCTGCTCAACCTGCGCTATGAATACAAGGCGCTGGCCCGTACGCCGGTGAGTCTGGAAAGCCTGTTTGGCGGCATGAACTTCATCCGCCGCAATCCGGTGATTCTGGGGTCCATTTCGCTGGATATGTTCGCCGTGCTGCTCGGCGGCGCCACCGCGCTGCTGCCCATCGTCGCCAAGGATATCCTGCACACCGGCCCGTGGGGGCTGGGGCTGCTGCGCTGTGCGCCCGCCCTCGGCGCGGTACTGATGTCTGTCTACCTGAGTCGGCGCCCGCTCACCCGCAACGTCGGTAAAATCATGTTCTCGGCGGTGGCGATGTTCGGCGCGGCCACCATCGCGTTTGGCCTGTCCACCAATCTGTTTCTGTCGCTGTTCGCGCTGCTGTTTCTCGGCGCGTCCGACATGGTCAGCGTGGTGATCCGCTCAACGCTGGTGCAACTGGAAACGCCGGATGACATGCGCGGTCGGGTCAGCGCCGCCAACTCCATCTTCATCGGCACGTCCAACCAACTGGGGGAATTCGAGTCCGGCGTGACCGCCGCCTGGCTGGGGGTAGTGCCGGCCATCGTACTGGGCGGCGTCGGCACCTTGCTGGTGGTGGCGTTGTGGATGAAATATTTCCCGACGCTGACCCAGCGTCAGACGCTGGAGGCGGGAGAAAACACGTAGGACCTGCCGATATGAACAACGGGGCGGATTCGCCCCGTTTCTACTGCTCATCGTCCCGCGACGATTAAAATACCTGCACCCGCCACAACTCACGACTGCGCGATGCTTCGGTCATCGGTAGCCGGCCGTGCAGCGTCTGCCAGTTATCGATGATCAGCAGGTCGCCCTGATCCCAGTCATGGGCAATCATGCAGCGCTCATCGTACACCAGCCGGTCAAGCTCTTCGATGAAGGCGCGGCTTTCCTGCCCGGAGACGCCTTCCACCTCGACGGTAAATTTCTGCAATTCGGAGTCGCTGCCTTCCTGATAACGAAACGCCTTTTTGCCGGTTTTCGGGTGCGCATACACCAGCGGATAAGTGCGTGGTTTGCCGCCGAAATAGGTCATGGGGGTGTTATAGGTGATGTGAACGTCTTCCCATTTTTTCACGACGTCCGGGCCGACCATCTCCATCACGATGCGGCCATCCACCACCGTGGTGCTGCCTTCGCCTTTCTTCGGCGGGGTCTTGCAATACAACATGAAGCGCTCTGCGGTAAACCAGGGATTGCCGCCGACCTGTTCGTGATCCAGCCGGATCATGCTCAGGTCCCAGTGTATCGGCGTTTTCTCCAGCGAATGTACGAATCCGCTCGGTTTTTCCTCCGGTTTCACCACATGCACCGCACCGAACTGCCACTGGAAAATCTCGCCGAACGGCTGGCAAAACGTTTCCAGTTGCTCGCTGCGCTCAAACTGCACGCCCTTGATGCACACGAAACCGAACTGAGCGGACAGGAAAGCCAGAAACGCCGGCGACAGCGCCTCAACCCCCAGCCCTTGCGGGTCGTCAATCTTCAGGCCGAACAACGGTTGCTTGAGCAATTCGTAATCGAATTTCCCGGCGCTGGCGTCCTCACTTTCCACATACACCCAGGGGCGCCCCTGATAGGTCACCAGCACGTGGCGATTTTTATCAACGCTGGCATGTCCCAGCAGGGAAACGTTCCCCGACGCCGACAAAACCGGCACGCTGTGCCACGGTTGACGCACGGTGGAGAGGCCGTCGGCAAAACCGAAGGTAAATTTCGGGCCGTCGTTGTCATACTGATGAACCGACAGACGAACCGCATCAGGAAAAGCCCGTTCCACCAGCGCACTCAGGGCCTGACCGCGGTACATCATCTGATAGGCTTTTTCCGCCACGCTGCTCAGGTAGTCTTCATCAGACTGCTGAGACTGCCGGTTCAGCCGCACATCGTTATACAAATAACTGCAGATTTTATCGTGCGTCGCCGCCAGTTCATCATGATTCCCGACGCGTTTGATAAAGTCAGCGATTCCCTTGTACGGTAATCCGGCCGATTTGATCAACGCTTTACGCGTTTCATCATCCGAGCGCGTTTCCGGGAAGAAATCTCCGAGTTCTTTCCATTCAATATAAGGCGACTGAATCAGCGCTCGTAACTGATGGTTATATTCTTTACGGGTGTGATCCGGCACCTCGACAATATCATTAAAGGTTGTGCCATCGCTCAGAATGGTCACCTGACAGCCGGGTTCATATAACGCCTGAATCGCTTTCGCCAGCGACTCCAGACGATTGATGGAAATCACATCGCCATAATCCGGCAAAATGCCGAACGACTTGTCGACAACATTAGGGGATTTGCAGGGGAAACCGGGCAGGACAAACCTGACGGGTTCAAAAGCGTGCAGGAAGGCGCTGATTTGTTTTTCCAGCAATACACGCCCCTCCGGCTCAAAACGATCATTCGGCGCCTGAACCAGATAGGATTTTACGATATCGGCTATCTTGCCGATCGTCTCACTCAAATTATCGTGCATAATTCCACTCCATTGATATTGGGTATTTTCCATTGTTTCCACTCACGGGAAAAAACAATGTGTCGAATATTCCTTGCACTCATAACCAATAAACGGGCTCGCCATTTCATACTGAAATCGCGCCGCCAGAAAAATAACAAGACCAGATAAAATATAAAGCCAACGTATTCTTATAGCCTATTGAGATAGGCTCTTAATGATGTCCGGCACCGCCGTCATCATGATGGTGGTTAAAATAAATATTAATCAGAAAACAACTGTATTAATGATTAATGCATTTCCTGCTGTGCGAGACAGCATCCTCTTTATTTCACGCCATTCACCTCGTTAACGCTTTTTCAGCGCGAGACAACAGATTCCTGCCACGCCAGATGCTGACGCAGACAGGTATTCAACTCCGCCACGTCATGACAAATATGGTTCGGCTGCCAGTCGGCCATGTTATCGGCATCGCCATATCCCCACGTCACGTAAGCGACGGCAACGCCGGCAAGGTTTGCCGTTTGCACGTCAATCGACGTATCGCCCACATACAGACACTGTTCGCTCGTCGTCCCCAGCGCGGTCATTACCTGTTGTAAGCCGCTAATATCCGGCTTAAGCGGCCGATCGGGCCGGGCGCCATACAGCAGCGCAAATGTATCTGGCGGAAATAGCGCCTGCACTATTCGGTGGGACAACGCGTCATCCTTATTGGTCAGTACCGCCAGCCGGACGCCCTGTGCTTTTAGCGCCGCAACCAGTTCTTTCACGCCGGCATAGCAGACGGTCTCGTGCAGACAATGCGCCTGATACAGCGCGTGGTAGCGTTGCGACAGCGCCGCCGTATCGCTGATGCCATGATGCCTGGCGGCGGCAGCCAGCATGTTTCCCGACCCGCCGCCGATATGCGCCCTGACAATGAACGCCGGGTCCGGCGTTACGCCTAATCCGCCCAGCGCCTGACGTAATGCAAATGCGATGCCGGGCAAGGTATCGACCAGCGTACCGTCCAGATCGAAAATCGCAGCTTTATTTACCGACATAGTTTACTCCGCGTTCATCTGAGTGCTGACGTCAGTTATTTGAGTACTGACGTAATGAAACGGGCGGCCCGATTTAAAGATCAGCTGATAATGGCGTTCGTCCACATTGCTGCGTTTTTCCAGATAAATGTCAGCGCCCCGTTTTACCGCCACCGAATGCCACGGCGTCCGCCAGCGATCTTTTACCGGAGCCAGTCTGATGCCGATCTTTTTGGAAATGCGGAATTGCGGATGAATCGACAGACGCACCGCCTGCGGGAATTTCTCTTCCAGATGTTTGCTCCAGGCTTCGCTGCGCTGAATTACGCGGTAAGCCGCCACGCGGGCCACTTTCTGAATTTGCGCGTTGCTGACGCCGGTAAATTCATCCATGCCGCCGTAGTCCTCGCACAGAAAACGCGTCACGCCTCTATACATGGAGGCGGCTTCAGGCTCCTCTTTTACCCTGTTCTTCAGCGCCAATAACGACGTACCGTACTGAATCATCAATTCTTCCCGCAGGGAGTCGAGATCCTTGATTCCCGGATAGGTATCAATCAGGTCATACATAAAAAACATGCCCGGATATTTTTTCGTGCAATAGTCGCTGATCACATCCGTATAAGCTTTCACCTGGCGATCGGGGATTCTGACCACATCGGCAAAGACATAACCGTCAGAACAAATACCGATAACGGCGCCAGGCTGGTAAACGCGGCGAATTTCCTGACATAATTCATGCAAATTATCCAGTGCGTAAAGCTCTGCATAATCAGGAAGATGGCTGAGGGTTTTCTTGCGATTCGGTGACTTTCCCGGAAAGGCGGGCAGAATCATGACTATCGGTTGCTGATGGCTGACCGCCTGCATGACGGTATCAAGATGAGGTGCGACTTCATCCTCATAGCGGCAATTTTCCCGGGCGCCCTCCTCTGCCAGACAGCGACGTGCGAATATCTTCTCTATAATCGCCAACGCGATTTCTTTCGCGCCGGTTTCCATCAGAAAATCATCGGCGTCATTCAGCCGACTTTCCTTTCTCTGAATGTTCATCTGAATAACCTTTATATATGCTTTATACCCGTCATACATCCGATGACGGGTATCGCGGCGGCGTTATGTTCCCCATTCACTGATTGTCGTGAGCGGATGGGCTTTCACTTGCTTCTCATTTTCCTGCAACCTGAATTATTTAGGGTATAGCACTATCACTAATCAAGTTATTTGATTAATAACCCGGTTGTTTTTTCAAAAAATGAGGACATGAAAAACGGCTTATCTGCGGAAATTTCGCAGTGAGCTTAAGTTGATATTTTTAGGTCGTCAATAGAACTTATTGAATATGAAATTCATCTTTTTTGAATAATGGCGACCTCTCTATTGCAAATCATTTACACGCGAAATTTATAATAAAATAATCAATAGAGTTAAAATATGTCTATTCATTTCCAAAAAAGATGCACGCGATCGATAACAACACCACACCCTTAACAAGGAAATAATAAGAAAACAATTTCCATCCCGTCGCTCTATCCGCATACTTATCCTGCGACTAAATCGATTCATTAGCGAAGAGAAAATGTGCCCAAATCCTGTCATCATGAAAATAGCTAATGATTGATCGCCAGACAAACGGCTGTTTTTCATCACACCATCGGCATGGATATATTTAACACGTTTATTGTCGCCTTTATTTCCCGCTAATTACCCGATGATGACTGGCTACTCATCATCAGGCTTATAGGGTGTGATTTCCTTTTCCGTATACAGAACATTGTTCGGATATCACTCGCAGTGAAAATTATTCATTTCATCTGATGCTAATCATTTCCAGTGAATTTAATATTCTATCGCCACACATTTGTAACAATTTATTTACCATCATCGAGCTATGACTCAGGGACTTGCGGTAACGAGCCGCTCGCCATAGGCGAAAGCGTCAGGATAGAATTAGCGAATCGATGATGAAGGGAAGAGTGGGATGAAAAAGGGGTATCGCAATATTATTCTGCTGTTCATCGGGCAAGGGTTAACCGGCTCCATCATCTCTCTATTGACGTTAACCTCCACGCTGGCGGGCCAAAGCCTGTCTCCGGTTCCTTATCTCGCCACCTTACCCGTCACCGCCACCGTATGCGGTTCCACGCTGATGGTCTATTTCGTCTCTTCGCTGATGAGCCGCTATGGCAGAAGAACGGCATTTTTGATCGGCGGCCTTATTGGGCTTATCGGCAGCGTACTGGCCGCGATTGCGCTGTATTACCGCTATTTTACTTTATTTACTGTGTCCACGCTGATTTTGGGAGGCGCCACGGTATTCAACCAGTACTATCGTTTTGCCGCCGCCGAAGTGTCGGACAATGACGCCAGGAATAAAAAAGCGACGTCGCTGGTGATTGGCAGCGGCGTTATCGGCGGATTTTTAGGCCCATTCGTCGCCGGACACGGCATCATGATGTTTGACCGCTACCCGTACCTGGGCGCCTTTCTTATCGCCGCCGTCATTTTTTTACTGGTGCTGGCGACGCAAAACTTTATCAATCTGCCGCATACCGCCCCTTCGCCCGCCATGCGGAACGACGCGCCGGATAACGCGCATTATTCGGCGGCGTTGCGCTCACCGGCCTTCATGACGGGCACCGTCAGTTGCGCGGTGGGATTCGCCATCATGACCCTGATCATGAATTCGACGCCGCTGGCGATGTCTCACCACCATTTCAATATCCGTGCGAGCGCAACGGTACTGCAATGGCATTTCGTTGCCATGTACGCGCCGGCGCTGTGCTTACCGTTGTTGATGAATATCCTGAGCACGCCGGTGACGATCGTTGTCGGCGCCCTGTTTTTCATCGCCGGCACCGGCACCGCGTTAATCAATACGGACATGACCGGCTACGTCCTCTCGTTGATTCTGGTGGGACTCGGCTGGTCTTTTATGTTCAGCGGCGGCACGTTCCTGATTAACAGCATAAAAGAGAACGCGATCAAACATAGACTACAGGGCATCAACTCACTGGCGACCTATTCCTTCAACCTGGTGGCGGCGTTGGGCGCCGGGCTGTTCATGAGCGGTGAAGGCGGCTGGCGCGTGGTGAATATCGTCTCGCTGGCGATCATGGCGTTCTTCGTGCTCTATTTCTGTCTGAGTCGCAAACGCAGGGGCGACGCGAGATAGCGTGACGCGTTCGAATCCCCCGCACGCGTCGCTACACGCGCCAGGGAACCGGCACCAATAACGCTTTTAGTATTTCAACGAACCGTTCCATACGGGCCGCGCGCCCGGCCCGTGGCCCAAGCAGAGCGACGACATCCGCGCTCGGCAGACGCCAGTCAGGCATCACTTCGACCAGGCGCCCGGCTTTCAGATCGTCGGCGATCGCCCACTCGGAGCGCTGAATCAGGCAAAGCCCGGCGACGGCCCAATTCCTGACCACCTCGCCGTCATTACTGGTGAAAACGGGCCTGATACGCACGGTCTTCGTCTCGCCATCGTTACGGCGGGCGAATCCCCACAGCGACGCATCCGCCCGGTCTTCCCGCAGCACGCCGCATACATGGCGGGGAAGATCCATCGGATGCTCGGGCATTCCGTGTTGCGCCAGATAGTCAGGCGCTGCGCACAGAATACGGCGGTTAGGCGCCAGCGGCCGCAGCGCCAGGCTGGAGTCGGTCAACGGGCCGACATGAATCAATACATCCCAGTCATCGATATCCAGCGTCCCAATCGGCGCATCCGACAGCATCAGCGAGGGTTCGATGGTCGGAAATTGCCGACACATGCGCGTTACCGCCTCCGCCACATAGGCTCGCCCAAACCCCAGCGGCGCCAGCACTCTCAACGGGCCGATCACCTCGTTTCGCCGCTCGGCAAGCAAGGCCGCGATCCCCTCGATTTGATCCAACACATCGGCCCCCTTCTCCGCCAGCAAGGCGCCTTCCGCCGTCAGGTGGTAGCGATGGCTGGAGCGATCGACGAGCTGAACCCCCAGACGCTGTTCGAGCGCCTGCAGGCGTTGCGTCACGGCAGGCGCCGTCACATCAAGCGCTCGCGCCGCCGCAGCCAGCGAAGGGGCGCTGGCAAGAACGGAAAAGAAATGCAGGTCCCGGGAGGTGATCATTAATGTCAGTCTTAACAACAGATGCAGTTTTGGTAAATTCCATTCTAAATGGCGACAGGGTAAAAATCTCATACCGACAGAGCAAAATGAGAACTACACCATGACACTGACCGATCGGCTATCGACTTTACCTACTCCCTCGCTGGTACTCGACGAAAAAATCATGCTGGCCAACATCGCACGCCTGCGCGATCGCCCGGAGCTTGCTGGCATCACCTTACGCCCGCACCTGAAAACGGCAAAATCGGTGGAGGTCGCCCGCCGGTTGCTCACCGACGGCACCGGGCCGGCGACCGTTTCAACGTTGCGTGAGGCGGAGGTGTTTTTCGAATCCGGCATCAGGGACATCCTGTACGCGGTGGGCATTGCGCCGCAGAAGCTGCCTCGCGTCGTACAGTTGATTAAAGCCGGCTGTGACCTGACCGTACTATTGGACTCTATCGAGCAGGCGCAGGCGGTTGTCGATGCGTCGCGCGCATCCGGTATCCAGATCCCGGCGCTGCTGGAGGTCGACAGCGACGGCCACCGCAGCGGTTTGCCGCCGGCATCGCCGGCGCTTATCGAGATCGGTCGCGTGCTGCACGACGGCGGCGGATTGCTGCGGGGCGTACTGACGCATGCGGGAGAAAGCTACGGCGTAGCCGGCGCCGGCGCCCACGCGGCGTTTGCCGAACAGGAACGTAGCGCGGCGGTGACCGCGGCTGACAACCTGCGGCAGGCCGGCTTGCCCTGCCCCATCGTCAGCGTCGGTTCAACGCCCACCGCGCACGCCGCCCGCAATCTGGCTGGCGTGACCGAAGTGCGGGCCGGCGTCTACGTCTTCTTCGATCTGGTGATGGCCGGGATCGGCGTGTGCCGCACCGATGATATCGCCTTGTCCGTGCTGACCACCGTCATCGGTCATCAGGCCGCGCGCGGCTGGATCATGGTGGACGCCGGCTGGATGGCGCTCTCGCGCGATCGCGGCACCGCCAATCAGGCGATCGATCAGGGGTACGGCCTCGTCTGCGATGACCACGGAAAGATCATCCCCGATCTTATCGTCACCGCGGCCAATCAGGAACACGGCATCATTGCACTGCGCCCCGGCAGCGACGGACCGTTACCGGATCTGCCGGTCGGCACGCGGCTGCGTATTCTGCCGAATCACGCCTGCGCTACGGCAGGCCAGTTCGACGCCTATCATGTTATTCCTGCGCAAGCGGACGCGCCGCTGTCGCAATGGTCACGTTTCGGTGGATGGTGAGGTAAGCATCATGTTTTTAATTAATGAGAAAGACAGTGCAGCATTGGCCAGCCACGCGATGGCCTATGATGCGGTGCGCGCCGCGCTGATCGATGCGGTACACCCTGCCACCGCCAACTTCCCCGTCGTCCACGGTCATGGCTCCGACCCCGGCAACCGGTTTACCGTGAAGTCAGGCGCCACACCGGAACTGGCGGGACTGAAAGTAGGTTCTTATTGGCCGGGAAACCTCGCCGGCGGGCTACCGTGCCACAACTCAATCATCTTCCTTTTCGACCAGTCGCGAGGCGTTATCGACTCAGCGGTAGAAGCTGGAACCCTGAATGCCTATCGCACCGCGGCCGCCGATGCGGTGGCTACCGATGCGCTGGCGCGCGCCGACGCCTCGGTACTGACGGTTTTCGGCACCGGCCATCAGGCGCGTTACGAGGTCGGGGCGGTGGCGCGCATTCGCACGATCAAGGAGATTCTGGTTGTCGGGCGTACTGAAGCCGCCACCCAAAACATGGTGGAGGCCCTGCGCGCCAACGCGCTGCCGGCGCGGGCATGTCAGGCACAAGCGGCCTGTCGGGCGGCGGACATCATCATCGCCGCCACCACCGCCAGAGCGCCGCTCTTTGATGCCGCCTGGGTTCGCCCCGGCACGCACGTCTCCTCAATGGGCTCGGACGCCGTCGGCAAACAGGAACTGCCGGTCGAACTACTGATGGCCGGCCGGTTATTCTGCGATCTTCCGGCGCAGTCTCGCCGCATTGGTGAATTCCAGCACGCCGACGAGGATAAGGCCGTTTTCGCCATTGGCGATGTGCTTTCCGGCAGCGTCACCGGCCGCGAAGCGGCCTCGGACATCACCGTTTTCGACAGTTCGGGCCTGGCGATTCAGGACCTGTATGTAGCCAAAGCCGTGATTGACGCCTGGCGACGTCAGCACGCTTAAGCCGCTATACACGTCAAACCAGACACGACATATCAAACCGGATGCCGTCCCATCGGGCATCCGGTTTGACGGTCGGCAAAACACCGCGACAAATAACCGTCGGCTCCCCCCTGATTCCACACCGCCCGGCGGGCAGATATGTACCGCCGATTTCACCTGCGGGCTGGGGCGGTATCTGCAAATAAAAAGCCTGGTCGCGATATCAGAATATTATTTAATAAAAATAACGGGCGTTAAGGACAAGAGTAGCGACAGCCGCCAACGCATATTGAATGAGTAATATACCATAGCAACTATATCACATATAAATATTCATCTAATTAATAGCAAGCAAATATCCACATATGTATTTAGTTACGCACCTATAATCCCCAAACCACCAAGATCATTTTTTAATCACCGGGACATTAATGGAGAAGTTTCATTTTAATTACCAATTAAATTCATTGGTAACCATTATGGCAAACCAAGGGATTAATCTCTGCTTTCATGTTAAAAAAAAGATATAAACACCTCATTAACCATACAAAAACTAAGTGAACAGAGTTTTATCTCAAATTACAATACATTTTTTAACATTATTGACACAATTATTTATAGCCAATAATATTTGTCACGCGGAATAAACACATTCTGCTTAATTCAAAAAACTCAATGTGAAACTATAAGGAAATTAATATGGATAAGGCTCAAGAATTAGAGTTGGCTGTTGCTGAACTGAATGCAGAAAATACCGAAGCTGAAAATGAAATTCTGCTGGATGTAACCTGCATGGTTTCGAATAAAGAGTGGCAAGAGTAAGAAAAAGTGGCCGCGATGCGGCCACCTTTCCTTAATCTATCCATCTTAAAGCAAACATCAAAACCATATTTTACTTTTCAGTAATCGAAAGGTATTTTTTTATGAGCAACATAGTCGATGGAATTGACAGTATCCGTTCAATATCGATAGATGAATTGAAAGACAGCGACGGTTTTCTTTTGATTGATGTAAGAGAGAGCCATGAATTTCTTGATGGTACTATTCCCAAA
Organism: Dickeya sp. Secpp 1600; assembly: GCF_003049805.1. Lineage (NCBI taxonomy): Bacteria > Pseudomonadati > Pseudomonadota > Gammaproteobacteria > Enterobacterales > Pectobacteriaceae > Dickeya > Dickeya sp. Secpp 1600. The sequence goes on along the minus strand of NZ_CP023484.1, from coordinate 1,122,670 downwards.
GCACTTACTATCGGACGTGGTTTTTTAGAAATAGAGCTAAAGAAAAGAAAAATAGAATTAGATAAACCTATAGTCCTCTTTTGTGCAAGTGGCTTACGCTCCAGGTATGCTGCATTAAATTTAATGCTACTTAATTATTCGAATATCTACTCCCTTCAGGGTGGATTTGAAGCATGGAAAGCTCAGGGGAATCAGATTGAATACCCGCAGAGCCTTAGCGAAAATGATAAAAAGCGTTATGCAAGACATCTGTCGCTACAAGACATCGGTTCCGATGGCCAGTTAAAAATTATGCAAGCGAAAGTACTGGTTGTTGGTGCCGGAGGACTTGGCTCATCATGCCTGTTGTATCTCGCAGCCGCCGGCGTTGGTGAAATTGCCATTGTCGATCATGACATTGTCGATCTGAGCAATTTGCAACGGCAGGTCATTCATAACGAAAACATGCTGAAGAAGAAAAAAGTTGATTCTGCATTCCATACACTACGGGCACTCAACTCTGAGATCACCGTTAATACTATTGATGAGCGAGTAACGCCAGAAAATATTGATGCATTAGTAGACAGTTACGACGTCATCGTAGATTGTACCGACAACTTTAAAGCCCGGTACATTATTAACGATTCCGCTGTCGCGGCAGGAAAACCCGTCGTCTCCGCGGCCGTATTCCGTTTTTCCGGACAAGTCATGACACGCTCTAATAATCAGGCGCCTTGTTACCGCTGTGTCTATCCGGAAGCCCCTCCAGCAGAATTAGCGCCATCCTGCACAGAAAATGGCGTTATTGGTGTTATCCCTGGAATGCTCGGGATCTATCAGGCAAATGAAGTACTAAAGATTATTCTTGGGATTGGCGACTGTTTAAATGGAAAACTATTAAAAATAGACATGCTCAACAATCAGCATCAGTTACTAACCACGAAAAAACGCCCTGGATGTCAATGCCATAATAATTAATGGAACTGTATGACGATGATTGCGATATCGCTGCCAGAATCAATAAAAAGCACAAGTAAGATAACAACAGACGCTAAAAATCTTAATGATATTTTACTTGAAATCAGGAGTATGAATCCTGAGGCATTTAAATTAATAGCCGTAGAAAAAAATGAAAGCTGCAAGTTAAAACCTTTCATTACCCTTTTTATTAACAATACGATGTCAGTTGATAGTAACCCAATCCTAACCGATGGTGATCATTTGACATTCGAAGTAGCTATTTCGGGAGGTTAATCTTGGACGCGAAAAAGTTACAGAAAGCGTATGTATCGATGCTATATAGCAACAACTATCGGATAAGCGGTGCAGATACCGAGTATCAGTACCTTGCCCAAACGATGGACAGCGAAAGACTGATCGTTGAACGCGCCGCCAGGCAGCGAAATTTGCGTACCGTGCTTTATTCAGACATGCACTTTTCCCCGCGTTTTTTTAGCAAAGAGCAGTTTCTTACCCTGGTAATAGCCTATTGTGAGTCAGACAGTTTCTGGAACTGGAACAGCAGGACGCTTATTGAAAGCTTTTGCTCATTTGTCGTCGAAAAATCCGACCTGACTGAAGAAGAGAAAACCATATTTCTGATTGATGGCATTTATTCTGGCATCTCAACAAACTCGGAAAACTCACCGTGGCAATCGAAAATAAGTCATGTTGCCGAAAAGTCGACAACTGAAGAGATTATTCTCGACAGATATTTTTCATTATCACTGTTGAACAAAGCGGATCATCTCTCAGATGTCACATTCGAGAATAAAACAGCATGTTTACGCTTACACAATGAAAATGGGAAAGTAGCGATTTCACTTAAGGAGACAGCATGAGCTCACTTGTAGGATTAGGGATTGATTACACTCACAGCTATGGTCATAAATTAAGTGAGCTATTGAAATTATCCCAAAACGGAATCAGCCATCTGTCAGTCGTCGCTATTCCAGATCTCGCTGTCGCTAAAACATTTCGTCAGACTTTTATTGACTATCCAATCATACACCATTTTTCAGGCATGGAGCCTGCGGGAATTGATGGATTACGGCCTGATGTACTGGAGCGTCAAAGCAACATCAGTGATGTACTGCAAGCGGCATGGTGCCTGGAAGATATCGGCATCTGGAATGTTGGCCCTTATAATCTACCCTATTTCGCCGCACCGGTGCTCTGCGAATCAGTCCTTGCAATGACAATCGAGGGTGTAAAACGTATTCAGCAAGTCTCCCGCATTCCGTTCTGTGCTGAAATTCCCTCGTTCAGTATTGCCGCGGGCGACATGACGCTGGGTGAATTTTTTCATCGTCTGGTTGATGCTAATCAATGCGGTGTTGTGTTGGATATTAGCCATGTATTTTCTTATGCGATCTATTATGGTCTGAAACCGGAAGATGTCCTGAATAGTCTGCCACTTTCAGCCGTTAATGAGATTCATATTGCAGGAGGTAGCGTTCATCCCAAGCATCATTGGCGATATCGTGACACGCACTCAGAAAAAATTGTTGCTGAGGTGTTTCCTCTGCTAGAACAAGCCATTACGCAATGCACCGACCTTAAAGCCATTACCTATGAGCTAGGGGTAGGTATCTCAACTGAAGTGATCGTGACAGATTTGGCAAATATAGAAAACGCCTGTCAGAGGATGAATTTCACTCCTTCATTCTGACTTAAAAAAATAAATATAATAGTACTGGTTAATAAGGCAATGTATGGATACTAACAACACGACTATCCTGCTATTTGATAGTGCAAGAAAAAACGAGATCGTAAGGCTGGCGGAAATATCAAATGTAGAAATACTACATCCACATACTGTTAAAATCTCCAGTTTGCTGGCCAGCGATCTTTTTTCTTGCTCAGGAGAAGACTTTTCCCGCGTTGTTTCCGCCAGTTACCTTGATGCCTTATCCCAAGGCTATGATAGCGTGAGAAAGCGTGTCGCCAAACAATTTGGCAACTGTCATATTGAAGCGCATGCTTATTCTTCTGCTGAAAATGAATTTTCTCATTCGCTGCATGCGGCGTTATCTCACTTTTCCGACGAAATTGAAAAGCCTTACATACTGGCATCGGTAGGTCATGATTTCGGCCGCCAGCGTTTTCCAGGCTCTTCGACGGAAGCAATCGGCGTTGCACTGTTATTAAAAAACAACACCATTCCAGGAAAAACGCCAGCAGGTAATGGCAATATAGAATTTATCGTCAGGGAATTTGACTATCCAACACGTAATAATACTGGTGCGTCAGACTCCATCAAAGGCACTTCCGCCGCCGTAGTTTACCTCGCAGGGCTGGCAGCCAACCTACGCGACTTTCTTATAAAATCGGGGCATCCTCACGATCGCCTTGCGCTGCACGCCGGTATGATCTACCTGGGTGAGGCTTATCAGGGATTGTACTTATTTGAAAATAAGCCACTTCCACAACCAATGCCACAGTGTTGGGATCTCAATGTCGAAAGATCGACGCGGGTGGAAACCGCACTCACATTGCCATCAACAGACACCGGAGTGAAAATCAGCCTGGTCGCCAGTTTTCAGGGAAGCATCGCACGCACAACCCGGTTGACGGCAATAGTCGATGGTCAGAAAATCATTGGGGAAAACGGAACACTGCTAATCTCTACCGAGCGGCTAAGTCATACCGGCGAGCATACGATAGGGTTACAAGCAGAAGGGCTGTTCGATCGGATCACCTTCGCCTCTCAGGCGACCATAGCCACAAATATAACGTCGTCACTCCCTCTGATTAAACCTGATGATGATGTCATTGTCGGCATTTCCGCCAGTCATGATGCGTCGGCATGCCTGATGGTCAACGGAAAAATTCGTTATGGTATTCAACTGGAACGCCTTACGCGGATTAAACATGATGGCCGGAATATTCTCGACAGTACCCTGGCAGTGGATTACTGCCTTTCAGCAGCAGGCCTTACTTATAATGATGTGAACTGCTTTGCCTATAATATTCAGGCTGCCACACCGGAGTATGTCGGCCTTAATCAGCCGATCCATGCCGCAGATTTCACCCTGTTTGATCCGTTTTCCGCCAAAGCCGTCTTTGCCAGCCATCATCTGTGTCATGCCTTTGCAGCCTGGTCTGGTTCGAAATTTAACCAGGGTAATGTGCTGGTCGTTGATGGTTCAGGCGGAACCGTCGTGGGCCGGGAAGATCTTTTATGCAGTGGCGAAGAATTTGCCGCCTACCTGAATGCGGGTCTGAACGGAATTAAGCCGTTGTTGCATGTCGTGTCGCATTATTCTTTTGATCAGCAGGGCTATCAACTAGTAAACCGGGAATACAGCCCGTCGTTTAATATCAGAAATGGCAGTTTTTCCCTTGGAGAAGCCTATGCTTCCGTGAGCCAGTTCGTATTTAATTCCTGGCAAGCCTCCGGTAAATTGATGGGATTAGCGCCGTACGGCACGCCTGAGTATGCTAATGAAATCGCTGTTGAAACACCGTCAGGCCTATCGTATGGCTATTTGTGGAAGCAAAAATTTACTGAAAAGAAATCCAATCCCATGGATTACGCCAACCTGGCGGCTTCGGTGCAGGCAGTATTAGAACAAGGAATATTTTCCCGCCTGGAGCGTTACCAGATTACGAATAATACGCCGCTGGTCATGACCGGCGGTGTGGCGTTAAATTCCGTCGTCAACTTCAAGGTTCGCAACCATCTTAAATTAAAAGACTTCTATCTATTTCCCGCGCAACATGATGCCGGTATCTCCATCGGAGCGGCCAGCGCCGCCTATTACAAAAGGCATGGAAAAACCCTGAATGATGCCTTTAGCCATGACTATCTGGGCAAAGTTTATCATCACCGGGATATTGCTTTTGCCGCCAACCGCTTTGCCGACAGAATAACCATCACCGCCATTGACACTGCCGCGCTGGCGGGACGATTAAACGCCGGACAAGTCATCGGGTATTTTTCCTGCAGTAAAGGTTCTGAATTTGGTCCGCGCGCATTAGGCGCTCGCTCATTACTGGCAAGTCCATGTTCAATGGACACCTGGAAATTCATCAACAAGTGGGTGAAATTCCGTGAAGACTTCCGCCCCTTTGCCCCAATGGTCGCCGCCGAACATCTTAGCCAGTACTTTGACGGGGATGGTGAACATAAATACATGCTCGAAGTTCTGCCGGTTAAAAAAGCATACCGAGATAAACTCGCAGCAATCACCCATGTCGATGGTACTGCACGGGTACAAACGGTCTCGGAGCATGACAATGCCGAAATCCACGCGTTGTTGAATGCCTTTGGCGAACGCTCTGGATTTCCAGTTTTGCTGAATACCTCATTCAATGTCCGCGGACAACCGATCGTTGAAGAGCCACAGCAGGCAATAGAAATGCTGCTTTCAACGCATATCGATGCCGTGGTATTTGGCGGCTATATCGTTGAACTGCGCGAGTGGGAATTGGATGAACAAAACCTGCCGGGATTGTTACGTCTTAGCCCCGGCTGCAAGCTGCACAGCGCGCTGGAAAAAAATGAAGCAAAGTACTGGCTTACTCATGACTATCAGGGAACGTCGCAATTAATCAGCGCCCAACTTTATCATTCGCTAACGGAACTGCTCAGACTCCATTGCCTGGCTGATGCGCAGAAAGCCTATGCTGAACTTCCTTTAACGCTCAGAAAGCAGATAAATAAATATATTCAGTTGAAATGCCTGACTCTTGCCTATGATTTTTCAGCCGGGAGGAATGAACCTTGAAAACGGCAACGCATCCCGGCTTAAGGCGTTATACCGAGAAAGAAGTGCTGGCGCTGGCGCTACCGCTGCGTAAGCGTTTAGGTATTTCAAGACTCACTTCAGTCGGCGAGTTTATTAATCTTCCTGGGGTATCCATCGTCAATGCAGTGAGAACGGAGATAAAAAAAGGCCAGATATCATCCACACAGGGTAAAGGTCGTAGTTTAATCGCTGCGACCTGCAGCGCGCTGATGGAAGCGTATGAACGGCACTGTGCTTGCTGGTGCGAGCATGCCATTTTTCATCATCAGGCAACCAGGGACGATAAAAAGACACTGCAACGATTAGGCTTCACTCCGGAATGTGATATTCAGCAATGGATAAACGGATATGAGTGGCATACGGGTCGCGAGCTGCGCCTCCCGGCTATTGAAGTACAATTTCCATATCATGGTTCCGACAGGCATAGCTCTAATATACAAGCACATACTTCCGGACTGGCTTGCGGCGGCAGTCTGGAGGAAGCGACCTGTTTTGCGATCATGGAGTCGATTGAACGTAATACGACATCCTTGTTTTACAAACACTGCCTGTCCAAAATCTGCGCTGACTTCGTTGATCTCTCGACCATTTCCAGAGCATCGACCATGACGTTGTGGGAACATCTTAACGATAAAGGGTACGAAAGTTTCGCGTTGCGCATACACGGTCCCTTACCCACTTACTACGTTGCTCTGTATGATCCCGTCAGTATGGGGCCAAAGTTTATGATTGCTGGTTCTGCGTCGGGTTTTACCGAATCTGACGCGCTGGATGCCGCAATGATGGAAGCTATTCAGGGGCTGGTGGTGAGTCTGCAAGCCTCCCGGGAAGATTTAAGCCGGCAGGAGAAAAAGTACCGCTCACAATCCTTCTTTGAAACATCGAAATTTAGCAAATTGAAGGCGTTATTCCACAAACATTATGCCAACGTGGCGATGCCGTCATCAGAGCAATCACCTTTAGAACCATCTCCTTCAGAACAGTCTCCCCAAACGCTGACAGCTGCGACGCAATTTCTTGCGAAGGTTCTCGAAAAGCAAGAGATAGAGGATGTTTATATTGTGGACTTATCGCTGCACGATCTACCTTTTCATACGGTTAAAGCCGTTATTCCTGGCCTGTATGACTGGCATGTTAATCCGGGCCGGGTGGGATAATTATGCTTTTTTCACCTAAACGTAAACCGATCGTATTTGGTGGTCCGTCAGTTTCAACGATTAAACAGCGTGACGATATTATTGAATATCGCCCACCGATTCAGGGTGGAGAGCTGGCAGCATTAACAGGTAGCGGTCGCCCAGTATTAATCGTTGATGGTTTATTTGGCACGAAAATGTCTGTAACCGTGGTTGAATGTCTGGAATTTATTCAGGCCGGAGGGTTGTTGCTGGGCTGTTCCAGCATGGGAGCACTGCGCGCTGCCGATTGTTATACTGCTGGGATGGTAGGAGTGGGACAGATTTTTCAGGGATACATTATGGGTTATTACCATTCTGACGCAGATGTAGCATTACGTTATCATTCCGGAAATTATGAAGAGATAACGCTCTCATGGGTGCATATAGACCATATTACGCGTCATCTCGTCATGCAAAAGCAATTTTCGTCACTCACCGCCCGACTTATTTTAGCGAAGGTTCGTTCTATTAGTTGGTACGAACGTTATATTGATCGAGTAGTAGAAATCATTCGTTCTTTTTCACCACAGATCAAAGACAGTGAATTAAGAGCACTATTTAGTGATGATGCTTTGCATCCTAAAAAGAATGATGCGCAACTGGCGATTAACTATCTGACTCAATTTTATCTGGCAAGGCGTGAGCAATAAAAAATGAAAAATAGTAATTGGTTAAAAAGCATCGGCTATCTGGATAGCACCTTCCGCGCGATGCAATCGACATCAAATCAGTTAAGCCATCTTTTGGTCGGCGCTTTAGGCGGGATGTTTAATTCCGCGGTGTCGCTACGCGTTTCTATCGCATTTTATTCATCAATCCTCCTCGAAGTGCCATCGGGTTTACTCGCCGACAAGCTGGGGCATTTTAGAAGCGTTGCTTTGGGTAGCCATTTTACCGCATCGGCTCTGCTCACACTTTTTTTCTCACTGACAAGCACCCACGATGCCGGCTTGCAAATATCACTGCTGATCCTCAGCTCATTTCTCAGCGCTATCGGTATGAGCCTGATTTCGGGGGCCTATCAGGCAATGCTGCAAGACATGATAGACAACCAAATCATTAAGCATGGTGAGGAAAGTGGGTTGCGCACCAAAGCACTTCTGCTTTCGCAACGATACGGCAAGGAGATTGTGTCGATTGTCCCGATCATCTTTCTGCTCATTTTGCTCGTCATGTATCGAACTATCGGGTATGCAGAAGCGATGCTGTTTATCCCGGCAATTATGTTTATTATTTTAGGTATCTGGCTGTGGCGCTATCCGCAAAGAAATAGTGCACAAGAAACTGACACTGAAAATAACCAGAAAGCCGGTGATAAAAACACGCTTAAAAATTTTATTTCTTGTCTCAGAGCGATGACCCGAGATCAGTTGGTCATGCTGATTAAAATTTCGTTGATAATTGTTTTACTTAACTTCTCAATGGTCCATGTTCATACCTACCTGATGGTGGCGGAGTTTAGGGAATACAATATCATGGACATCAGCATTATTTATCTTATCCCTTTATTCCTGTTTATTGCCTCCTTTGACGCCGCCCACTATGTTAAGGGTGTCATTGTGCCACGTGCCGCAGCGAAGTTTGATGATAAATCGCTGGTTATGCTGTCCTTTGGCAGCCTCGCATTATTATCTGCCGGTTGTTATTTCCTCTATATCTATTGCGATGGCATATTTGCACTTATTTTATATGTTTTATTTTTCCGGGCATGCGTAACAATGGGACAGGACGTCGCCATCAGTAATTTACTGGCTCGCCTTCCTGAAGAGATCCGGGCGTTCACCCTTAGTCTGGTGATGAGCTCTGTGATTGTTTTATACGGGGCTTACTCTGTCTATTTAACATTTATCGGTATTGGCGCAGAGCCCGCACAGAATGTTTTGATAGAAATCCTTATAATTGCTTTAATTGGCGGAATCTTCTCGCTTTCGTTAAAAATAGTACCGTTGAATGAACCTGATGGTTCTGAACTACAACCGTCAAATTAATGATCAGACCGGAAAAAGAAACATGAGCACAGAAAAAACAACATTATTCTCCACTGCAAGGACCGATGTTTACTGCCTTACAGAGGATTTTTCCGAGCAACTTCAACTTTTCTTAGTCGAGAACAGGGATAATTTTGCACCATTTGAACCATTGCGTTCTGAAGATTACTTCTCGCTCGACAGCATCAGGCAGCGCATTGCCGATTCTCAGCCTGATTTTAAAGCGAAAAAATGCTTATTGCTTGTTTTCACCCTCAAAGGAGAGGATAAGATCATTGGAAACATTAATTTTACCAATTTTGTTTATGGTGTATTCCAGGCTGGTTATTTAGGCTTCTCAATCGATAAATCATACCAGGGAAAAGGGTTGATGCATGAAGCTTTGGAAAGTTCAATCGCCTACGTCCATGAAAATTATGGCTTGCATCGTATTATGGCTAACCACCTCCCTGACAATACGCGTAGCCAAAATATATTAGCAAGATTGGGGTTTGTGAGAGAAGGGTTTGCTAAATCCTATTTGAAAATAAATGGAATATGGCAGGACCACGTCCTGAACTCATACATAACCCCTGAAAAATAAGAAGGATAAATAACATGGACAAGAGCGAAATCAATCTATATCTCAAGAAATCATTTGCTGACATCACTACACAGCTATCTGATATTTATGGCATTGATTCGACAGGACGATTATCCGATTTTCTGGCCGGCATGTTGGGTGAGTCTCATAGTAAACCATCACATCCGCTGCAAAAGCCACGTTTGCTGTTTTTCCCCGGTCTTAGCAACGGCCCGTGGATTGATGAAAGCTCAAGTGAAGCGACTGCGCATGTTGCTAAACTATTGGCTGAAAACTTTCATGCGATTAAAGAGGAATTCACCGCCGCAACCGGTCAATTGAAAGAATATTCATCCAGTAATCTGTTTAAAAATCTCTCAGAAAAAGACTGGTCATCCATTTCACTTTGGAGCCGTGGTAAATTCAGTGAAAAAATAGTTCACTTCCCTCACTTAGAAAAATTAATCGGTAGATTTGAAGACATTCTTTTTCCGTGGCGAGGAGAAGTCACTTTTATGCGATTAAAAGCCGGAGCCTGGCTTCCTGAACATTATGACTGGACTAATGCGCAAATAACCTGCCACTTTGGTATTAATATCCCTGAAGATTGCGGCCTAATCGTTGCGGGAGAAGAACGATGCTGGGAAGAAGGGAAGTCCATTTTTTTCGATCATAGTTTCCTTCATAACGTTTACAACCATTCTGCTCGTGATCGTGACATTTTGCTGATTAATCTTTTACATCCTGAGCTCACTGATGCAGAAGTTCATGGAATTAAGTTATTAGGCCCGGTTCTGGCAAAAATCAGCGACGCCCCCCGGTAAACGAGACCATCATCTTTCCTCCAGAATGAGCAGTCTGGGGTGTTCGGCACTATTCAGCAGGTGGCAATCAACAAGTGACAATCAACAAGTGACAATCAGCAGGTGACAAATGGCGGCTTAACCGCACCACCGGCCCAACCGACCAGACGCTACATCCCCGCCATTCAGCGGGGAAAGCAAGATGCCTCAGCGTCCTACTGCGCCGGACGGCCGTAATAGGCGGTGAAACTGGCTTTAGCCAGCGTGTTGCCGTTAATCATGTAGCCGCCGAGCGCCGGGCTGGCGTCTTTAGGGATATCCAGCGTTTTGGTCTTCAGCGCGTAAACGGTGAAGATGTAGCGGTGCGGTTTGTCGCCCGCCGGCGGGCATACGCCGCCCCAGGCCTCCACGCCGTAATCGATACGCACCTGACGCGCACCGGCAGGCAGGCGTTTGCCGCCGATTTCGCCGGCGTTGGCGGCAAGACTATTCACATTCGCCGGAATATTGATCACCATCCAGTGCCACCAGCCGGAGCCGGTCGGCGCATCCGGATCATAAACGGTGACGGCAAAGCTCTGAGTCCCTGCCGGCGCGCCGCGCCAGTTTAACGCGGGAGACTGGTTCAGCCCGCTACAGCCGAAGCCCTTGAACTCAAAGCTGGCAGGCAACGCGCTATCAGGCGCGATGGATGGGCTGGATAATGTCAGGGTATCCGCGTGCGCCGCGGCGGTCATCAACAAACCGGCGAGCAGCGGCGCGCAGGAGCGAATCAGGCGAGAACGTGTTTTCATATTAGTATTCCTGTGACTCATGGTAGGCTTGGCTTGCCATTCATCGCCATGCCGCGCAGACGGCCGTATCGGGGATGAATGTCAGGACACAGACTGAACTGTGCTGCCAATGGTAGCGCGCCGATGCCAGTTCCACTGTTCCGGCTCGCGCAACCTTTGTTCCATTTTCACCACGGATACCGGATGACGCTGACCGACCACCCCAACCTGCCTCAGATGCATTCGGCCGAGCCGCTGCCCCGCCATGCGCCGCCGCTTGCCCATCAGATTATCGCCCGCAGCCAGTATGCGCTGCGTACGGTGGTGATGCGTACCGACCTGATTGGGCTGGTCGTCTCCGGCACCAAACAGCTACTGGCGCCGGAAGGCAGCAACGCGTTTGCACCCGGCGAGTTATTTATATTGCCGCGAGGCACCCAGTGGGACGTGATCAACGACCCGGCGCCGCAAGGGCGCTATGTGGCGCAGATTCTGAACCTGCAACCGGAAACGGTGACGCGCTTTTACCAGAGTTTCGGTCAGTTTGCCGCGCTGACGCCGGTGCGGAGCTTCGCCAGAGTGACGGATAGCCGCACGATAGGGGCGGCATTTATGCGCGCCGCCGACGCGCTGAGCGACGCCGATTGTTCGGCGACGTTGAGCGAGCACCGGGTGCTGGAAGTCTTGCTCTTGCTGGCGGAGCAGTCCGGCATTGTGCTGACGCCGCCGGGCGCGCTGAACTGGAGCGAGCGGGTGCGGCGGCTGGTGGCGCAGCGCCCGTATGACCACTGGGCGGCCGACCGGGTGGCGCAAGCGCTGTCCACCACCGCCAGCACCCTGAACCGCCGGCTGGCGCAGGAAGGCAACACCATCGCCGCCTGCGTGCGGGAAACCCGGCTGGAAGCGGCGATGGTGCTGCTGCAATCATCGGATCGGCCGGTCGCCGCTATCGCCCTTGATGTCGGCTACGAATCCCACAGCAAATTCACCGCGGCTTTCCGCCGTCGTTTCGGCGTAGTGCCATCGGCGTTGCGCGACTGATACGCCGTTCGCACACTCTGTCGATGATATTTAACGCGCCGAGCACCAATGCGGGGACGACTGTCAGGCCTACTGGCGGAAGAAGGTTGATGGGGGCTCAATGTCACCGGCGTTGCTGGCGAGCGGGAGATAATCGCGCTTAACCGCTATGGTCGATTCAGATAGAACTCAAACAGCGTGACCAGCTCGCTAACCAGTAGCTGCGTATGCAAAAGAGTCGGGCGCTCTACCGTCACACGATGTATGATCGCATGCGTTGCGGTACCGATAATATAAAGCGCAAACTCGGGATCGGGGACATTGTTCATAAAGGGTTTTAGCCCATCGATTAAGCACTTACGCAGCTCTTCTTCATCCTCCAGTACACGCCGTGCCGTCAGCGGAATCTCTTCCGTCAAAACCTTATGCACAGCAGGTGAAACGCGATGTTTATCGACGATCATCCCGACAATCAGCGTCAGGGCCTCACGGAGCGAAGACTGTTCAGGGAACAACTGGAGTGTTTCATGCAACTCAGTATGCATTTCAAGAGCATGCCTGCGTTGTAACTCGTTAATAATCGCTTCTTTATTCGGGAAAAACTGATACAGAGAGCTGATGTTAACCCCCGCCCGCTCAGCAATAGCGTTAGTAGTCAGACTTTCCCATCCATGTTCATTCAGAATGTAAGCTGAGGCTTGAATTATTGCATCAACCGTTGCCCGCGAACGAGCCTGAACAGGCATTCTTCTGGGGTTGGCGACGAGTCGGCTGCGTTTCACTCCGTGCTCCGGAATATAAGTTTATTAAATTAAAGTTAAAGCTTACTATTTAAAATATGAACACACAAGGTAATTGGCAAATCTAATTTGCCAATGAGTTATCATACATTCACCAGGAATTATCTTTATGCCTATGCAAGATACCCCGTATTTATGGGCCGACTTTCAGACAACGAATCGTACGCGCAGGGCTATTAGAGACTTCGGTAATATTCCGATTGCCGATGATATCATCACCGCATTACTTACCGAAGCCGGCTACGCGCCATCCAGCGGTAACCTTCAACCGTATCAGCTTCACTGGATTAAAACGCCTGAATTAAAATCACAAGTTGCAGCCGCCTGTAATGGACAAAAGGCGGCAAAATCATCAGCAGCGATTATTGTTGTTGTCGCCAGTCCTGAAATTGGCAGAAGCACGGCAAATAAACAACTTTCCTATGTTGAAGACTCCCCGATATTACAACCAAAATCAAAAGATTATTACCGCAAGCAAATAGGGAAATTTATTAAAATACTGACCATAGGTTCCTCAGCATTATGGACCCCGTTAATCAATATTATTGCATTATTTAAGCCGAGCTTATCATTACTTCCCATCGGACATACCGGAAGCCGCCATTGGGCCGCCCGAAACGCCATATTTGCCGCACAGACGCTGATGCTTGCCGCCGCAGCCAAGGGAATTGACTCTTGCCCAATGGAAGGCTTTTCAGCGACGAAAATCGTCCGGCTGCTTGGATTGCCGCGTGAGTCAGTTATTCCGCTCGTGATAGCCCTTGGATATCGTGCGGACGATGCCCGGATAGAGGAACAATGGCGTCGTCCGTTATCGGAAGTTGTGGTGGAGCATTAATCGTAAGGGATAGATGAATCGCAAATTTTCTCTTTTCAGGGGTACGTTAGCGATGCGGTGTATTCAGTGTGTAGCTTACGGGTTGTGCTGTGCTTTTCTCCTTATGCTCGCGGGCTGTGATCGGCAAAAAAATGAGATTACAGGTACGATTCACCCCGTCCGCGCAATGCAAGTCTCCTCAGCGGAATACCAGCCGGATATCGAAGTGACCGGCGAAATCAAAGCAAAAATACAAACCGAGCTGTCCTTCAAAGTGGGAGGGAAAGTGACGGAACGGCGGGTGAATATCGGCACGCTGGTGAAGGCCGGCGATGTTCTCGCCCGACTTGATGATACGGAACAGCGCGCAGACGTGGAGAATGCCCAGGCAACGCTAAAGTCAGCACAGGCTACCTTGCAGAGAAAGACGCTGACTTATCAGCGTTATAAAGCATTGTTACCCGCCCGGGTCATCGCTAAGGCCGATTACGATCAAACGCTTACGGATATGATTGCGGCACAAAACAGCGTTGCCTCAGCTCAGGCGGATCTCGCTACCGCAATGGATAATTTATCCAACACCACGCTGAAGGCGGATGCGGACGGTGTAATTACCGCCCTTAATATTGAGAGCGGCCAGGTGGTTTCAGCGGCGCAATCCGCTTTAACGCTAGCGCATAATGGCGCCAGGGATGCCGTGTTTAATGTTTTTGAGGCTTACTTCATCAATGGAGAGCCATTAAAAACGGTGAATATTCATCCTATCGATGAATCAGGATATCAAGCAACGGGCGTGATTAGGGAAATCTCGCCAATTATTGATTCCGCGACCGGAACGATTCGCGTGAAAGTATCACTTCCGAAAGAATCCCCCTGGCCGCTTGGTACGCCGATAACGGGACAATTTCATCAAGACACCCGCAATGGCATCGTTCTGCCGTGGACATCGATGGATTCTAATTATGGCGCGCCGGCGGTGTGGATTATCAATACCTCAAATCACGAGGTATCAATGAGAAACGTTACCGTAGCGCAATATCGGTCGGGCGATTTCATTATCACAAAGGGTTTACAGCCCAATGAATGGGTTGTCGTTGACGGCGGCAGATTTTTGCGGGAAGGCCAGGCTGTCTCCTGGAGTGAGAATTAATATGAGCCGATACAAATTGCCATTGATTCCCTTATTGCTCATGGCATGCCTGTTACTTTCAGCATGCGACCGGCACGCAGAAAAAAACACAGAATTACGGCAAGTAATATGGACGACGGCGGAGGCGGCGCCTTTCAGCGATATTTTATTTACGGGTATCGTACAACCCCACATTGAAACTGAACAGGCGTTCAGGACATTGGGGCGCGTTATTTCACGTAACGTGGATGTTGGCGATATGGTCCACAAAGACGATATTCTTGCCGAAATAGATCCCCTCTCCCAGCAGCAGTCGGTTATTAATGCGCAGGCCCAATTACGCAGTGCGCAGGCACAATTAAGGAATGCGGCACTGACGGAGCAACGCAAACGCGCACTCAACGCCAGATTTGTCATCAGTAAGGAAGAATATGCTCTTGCCAGACAAGCATTGGCAACGACGCAGGCAGATGTTGATAAAGCGCAAGCTAATCTCGACAAGGCCAGAGAACAATTCAGTTATACCAGATTGAAAGCTGATTTTGATGGCGTGATTACCCGCACCGCGGTAGAAGTTGGTCAGACGGTGCAGGCCGGACAAACCGTGCTGACCTTAGCAAGCCTTGAACAACGCGATGCCGTCATCGATATCCCCGGCTCAAAACTTCCTGCTATACCTGCAGATTCTCGCTTTTTATTGTCGCTACAACTTGACGCGACAATACGTACCACCGGTGTAATTCGGGAAGTGGGTCCGCAAGCGGATTCCAGCACCCGAACACACAGGGTAAAAATCGCCATAGATCACGCACCGGTGGTTTTCAAGATCGGCGCGCTGGTAACAGTATGCGCAGATAACCCCAATACCACATCCGGCATTGTTGTTTTACCTGCACAGTCGCTATATCAAAAGAGCGAAATTGATGGTCGTGCGCAGGTCTGGACGATTGATCCTGAAAAAAACACCGTCTCGCTGAAATCAATTCTGATCGACCCGCATTCGCTTAACGCACGCTATATCCGCGTCCTGCAGGGAGTAAATGTTGGTGAAAAAGTCGTTGTTTCCGGCGTCGATAAGCTAACGGAAGGACAACACATTATTCCGGGACAGAGGATGCGATAATGAAGAAATTCAACCTTTCTGAATGGGCTCTGCAACATAGCGCCCTCGTCTGGTATTTCATGATAGTTTTTTCCATTGTCGGCGTTGTTGCCTATAACCAACTCGGCCGTGAAGAGGATCCGTCCTTTACAATCAAGACAATGATCATACAGTCGCAGTGGCCGGGAGCATCGGCTGAAGAAATGACGCAACAGGTCACTGACCGTATTGAAAAGAAACTACAGGAACTGGATAACCTTGAGCATACCCGGAGTGTTACCACTGCCGGAAAAACTACCATATTTGTTGATCTCAAGGCGGAAACAAAAGCAAAAGAGGTAAAACCGACCTGGCTGCGGATCAGAAATATGATTGCTGATATTCAGCATGATTTCCCCACCGGCGTCATCGGGCCTTTTTTCAATGATAATTTTGGCGATGTCTACGGCAATATATTTGCTTTCTCCAGTGAGGACATGAATCACAGACAGCTGCGGGATCTGGTGGAAAATGTTCGAAGTCAGATACTCACGCTTCCTGATACCGGGAAAGTGGATATTATCGGCGCGCAGGATGAAGTGATTTATCTGGAATTTTCTACGCGAAAAATTGCTGCGCTCGGTATCGACAAATCGGATATTCTGGCAACCCTTCAGGCACAGAATGCCGTAACACAATCCGGATTTATTCAAACCAACGGCGAGCGCATTGCATTACGCGTCGGCGGTCGTTTTATCTCTGAGGACAGCCTGCGCGCAATCAATCTGCAGGTAAACCATCGTTTCTTTCCTCTGACGGATGTGGCTACCATTTCCCGTGGATATGTTGATCCCCCTGACTCGTTATTTCGCTTTAATGGCAAGCCGGCGATTGGGTTGATAGTCGGTATGAAAACAGGCCGTAACCTGCTGGAATTCGGTAAAGAGCTTGATGCCATGCTATCGAAGATAACGCAGAGCCTTCCTGTCGGCGTCACTATTGACCGGGTCGCGGATCAACCGGAAACGGTTAATAAAGCAATATCAGGTTTTACCCATGCGCTTTTTGAAGCGGTAGCGATTGTGCTGGCGATCAGTTTTATCAGTTTGGGAATTCGCGCCGGATTGGTGGTCGCCATCTCCATTCCGCTGGTTCTTGCGATCACCTTTGTGATTATGCAGTACGCGGATATTACCTTGCAGCGGGTATCACTGGGGGCGCTGATCATCGCGCTTGGATTATTAGTTGACGATGCCATGATTGCGGTTGAAATGATGGTTGCCAGACTGGAAGCCGGTGATAACCTGCGTAAAGCAGCGACATACGTCTATACCTCAACGGCGTTTCCTATGCTGACCGGAACTCTGGTTACCGTTTCCGGTTTTATTCCAATAGGCTTTAACAGTAGCAACGCCGGGGAATTCACTTTCACCTTATTCGTGGTATTGGCCGTCTCGTTGATCGTCTCATGGGGGGTAGCGGTGCTATTTACCCCTTTGTTAGGCGTGACATTATTAAAAAACATGCCTCACCATCATGTTGAAAATAAGGGACGGTTTATGCGGACATTTTCCCGCATAGTAAACTATTGCCTGAAATATCGTTGGGCGACCATCGCTACCACCCTCGCTACGTTTCTGCTGTCGATTGTGGGCCTGGCGTTTGTTCAACAGCAGTTTTTCCCGAACTCAGACCGTCCGGAACTGATTATTGACTGGAACCTGCCGCAAAATAGTTCCATTACTGAAACCAGCAGACAAATGCTTAAATTTGAAAAAGAAAAATTGGCTGAAAATAAAGACATTGACCATTGGTCAACCTATGTGGGACGCAGTGCTCCTCGTTTTATTTTGTCTTTCAATGTTCAACCTGATAATGCATTTTGGGGACAAACCATCATTGTGGCTAACGATATCGAGGCACGCGATCGACTCCGTGTAGATCTGCAACAATATCTGAAAAATACATTCCCCGGTACGGATGCGTATGTAAGCCTACTGGATATTGGCCCTCCGGTTGGCAAACCGGTGCAATATCGAATTTCAGGACCGGATATCCAGACGGTGCGCAATTATTCCCGACAACTGGCCAGCATCATCACCTCGCACCCTTCCCTGACCAATATTGCTTTCGACTGGAACGAACCGGCCCGGGTAGTGAAAGTTAATGTATTACAAGATAAGCTGCGGCAATTAGGGGTGTCATCAGAAAGTATCGCTACAGCACTGAATGGCGTCGTTGAAGGGACATCGGTAACACAAGTACTGGATGATATTTATCTGGTTGATGTGATTAGCCGCGCTGAAAAAGCAGAACGAGGGTCAATAGAGAGTATTTATAATCTTCAGTTGCCGAGTAGTAATGGAAAATCGATTCCACTGTCATCGGTCGCGACCTTTCAATATAAACTTGAACAGCCGGTTATCTGGCGCTGGGACAGAATTCCAACCGTAACCATCAAAGCCGCCATCAATGATAAAAAGCAGGCGGCAACAATCACAAAAGAACTGTCTGATAAGGTAGCCGCTTTTCAGCAGACCTTACCCCCCGGTTATTCCGTCACGGTCGGCGGTTCTGTCGAGGAAAGCGCTAAATCTCAGGCGCCTATCGCCAGAGTGGTCCCCATCATGCTGTTCGTTATGGCAACCTTACTCATGATTCAGCTACAGGGTTTCTCCAGGTTGTTCCTGGTTTTTTCGGTCGCGCCGCTGGCCCTG
Organism: Dickeya sp. Secpp 1600; assembly: GCF_003049805.1. Taxonomy (NCBI): domain Bacteria; kingdom Pseudomonadati; phylum Pseudomonadota; class Gammaproteobacteria; order Enterobacterales; family Pectobacteriaceae; genus Dickeya; species Dickeya sp. Secpp 1600. The sequence continues at coordinate 1,104,070 of NZ_CP023484.1, read as the reverse complement.
ATAGGTGTAGTGATTGCATTGTTGCTAAGCAACACGCCTTTGGGGTTTGTGGCATTACTGGGCGTCCTGGCATTGACGGGAATACTCATTCGTAATTCGGTTATTCTGCTCGTATTAATAGAGGAACTTAGAAGAACGGGAATGTCCCCCTGGCAAGCCGTGGTAGAAGCAACGGAACACCGTATACGCCCTATTTTGCTGACGGCGGCTGCCGCGACGCTGGGGCTGATCCCCATTTCACGTGAGATCTTTTGGGGGCCGATGTCCTTTGCCATGATGGGCGGCATCATTGTTGGAACGGTACTGACGTTATTATTCTTACCTGCGCTCTATGTTACCTGGTTCAGAATTAAGCATGACGCATGAATAGCCCCAAAGGCATACATTTCATGACCTGACGTCGAACCATCACCTTATTCATTTTCTTCAAGGGGGTTTTATGCACATTCAAATCATTATCGGTAGCGTAAGACAGGGGCGTATTGGCCCTAAAATTGCCAGATGGGCAAAAGAAGTTCTTGATGAGATTCAGGGAAAGACAAATGAAGTTATTGATTTAAAAGAATGGTATTTGCCTATGGATGATGAACCTAACCTTCCAGCAGAGGGCGTTTACGTTCAGGAACATACAACGTTATGGAGTAGAAAAATTTCAGAAGCTGATGCCTATATTTTTATTTTTCCACAATACAACTGGGGATATCCGGCAGCATTAAAAAATGCCATTGACCATTTATATAATGAATGGAAAGACAAACCTGCGGCGATGATTAGTTATGCCAACAGAGGGGGAGGAAAAGCGGCGGCACAGTTACATCAAGTATTACTGGGGGTACATATGAAAATTATTCCTGATAATATCGAAATCAAGCTATCAGAGGTTAATTTCTCTGATACCGATAATGAATATCCTATTGAATTAACGGCTTACCAGCCTGCTCTACACGCTTTAGTACATCGTTTAGACGAACAATTACAGCAACCCGGAGCGAGCGACTGACGGGTTCATGCTGTTGATATGACACACGGCTTAATTCGGCTGTTTAACGCTCCGAAAGGCAATGATTCCCTGCGCTTACATTGCCTGCATAACACGAGTTATGGCCTTCGCCAGCCCGTCAGGATTATCGTAAGCCATCATATGACTGCTGCCGGATAACAACTCGACATGGCAGCCGGCGTCAATATACCGGCTAATTTCGTCCTGCGTAGCGCTATCCGGCAGAATAATGCCTTTGCGGATGGCCAAGGCGGCCAGATTATCCATCCAGTCGGAAGCATTATCATTGAGCGCTGAATTGGCCCACTGCCAAATGGCTCGGGGGGAGCTGACCTGAAAAGCCCCCAGCCAGGCATCATTTCCACCTTCAGCTTTTAGCTTTAACATCAGTGCAGAAAATCCACGCCGGATAAAATTCGTCTCACTCATGGCGGTAATGTCCTCCAGAAGTGAAACCCCATACTCATTCAGCCCCGGCGTACATAAAATCAGCCGTTCTGGTGTGGGAGATAACATCCGGGCCAGTTTCAGGGCAATAAACGCCCCTGCACTGTGACCAAATAGCGACACTTCAGAAAAATGAACTTCGGTGAGCCAGCGCCGCAAGATTTCAGACTGACTATCGGAGTCATAACTTGTGCTCTGCGGTTTGTCGCTGAAACCGGCGCCAGGTAAATCAACGAGCAGAGATGTGATACAGGAGTAATTCGCAGAAGAGATGACCTGAGCGTAACCACTACTGGAAGCACAGCCAAGTCCATGAATATAAACCAGCGTTTTCTTCCCCTGATGACAGGTTTGCCAGCGTAGGTAGTTGTTTTGTGCGTTGAAAGACCATGTATTCATAGCAAGTCCGTCACGTTACTGACTGGCAAGGAGTCATGAATTACAGAATCAGGACGCCGGTGTGGCGCCTTTCCATTGATGTTCATACTCACGAGCCGATAGCGCCCGGCGCTACTGGGCCTTACGCCCCCGAGAAGTCGGGCGCTTCGGCACGCTACTTCCGTACTCCTGCCACCATGCCGTCAGCGCTTCCATCGTTGGCCCAAGCCCACGCGCCTTCTGCGTAATCTCATATTCGACGCGCGGCGGTACTTCTGCGAAGACCGTACGTAATACCAGACCATCCGCTTCCAGTTCGCGAAGCTGAGTCGTCAGCATGTGCTGCGTGATGCCGGGAATGGCCTTGCGCAGCTCGCCAAAGCGGTAGATTCGCTGGTTGAGCAGCCACATGATCTCAAGCTTCCACTTACCCGAGAGCAGCCCGAATGCACGGCGCATCTCCTCGTGCATATTGATATCGTCATCGCCATTAGTCTTATTATTCATACTAAGAGTCTCTATTTCATCCTACTTGCGAATTTTCATCTTAGACGACATTCTTGCCGCTTGTCGAACCCAGGAACGTAAATGAGAGAACCTTATGGCTGCTACATATACCTATTGGATCAGTACTGCACTGCTATCTCTGCTCTATTTCGCCTCGGCCGCGCTGTATGTCACGAAGAGCGCCGATGTTCGAAAGGCACAGGCGGAGTTAGGCTACTCGGCTTCCAACCTCGTGCCCTTCATGATCGTGGTAAAAGTGCTCGGCCCAATGGCGATTCTGTCGCGCTTCAATCTGGCCCTCAGCGATCTGGCGTATGCCGGCATCTTGTATCACCTGATCCTGTCCGGGCTGGCGCATCTTGGCGTCCGCAAGCCCAGGGGCGCCATTCCGGCAGCCGCGGGGCTCATCTTTCTGGCCGCCTCCTTCGCGACGCAGAACGTTGTTCGCGAACCGCCGTCGCCCTACGCACCTGCTGCAACGGCAATCCAGGCGCTGCTTAACTAAAAAGGACACCTGCAGAATCGCCGTAACGGAAAAGCCGCGGTTATCACGGGTGGCGGCCGCGATATAAGCAGCGCGATCGGCAAGGTGTGCAACCTTGCGGCCCGGCATCACAGGCCTGGCCGATCTATTGGCAGCATCAATTCCATTTCCCCGAGGTCCAGCATGAAAATAACCCTTTTTGGCGCAACCGGAAAAACCGGAAAATACCTGATTGATGAAGGCTTAAAACGCGGCATGGATATGACGGTCTTTGCCCGGACGAACAGCCCGTTTGAAAACGCCAACGTGCGCGTCGTACGTGGAGAACTCACCGACAGGGTGAGTCTAAGAGAAGCCATTTCGGGTTCAGACGCCGTGTTGTCAGCGCTCGGTCCAACCTCGCTAAAACACCCCAACAACCTGCCGATTACCACGGCTATGGGCGCCATCACGTCGGTCATGAAACAGGAAGGGGTAAAGCGCCTGATTGCCGTATCGACCGGCACCGCCCCGGATCCTGAGGACCGGTTTGACCTAAAAATCAGGTATCCCGCATTGCTTATCAGGTTTCTCATGCCCCGTTCCTTTCAAGACATTATCGGGCTTGCGAACGCGATACGGGCTTCGGAACTGGACTGGACGATGGTCCGTGTGGCATTCCTGAAAAGCAGCCCCGCGTCCAACCGTCTACATGTCGGACTGTATGGCCGCTCAACGCATACGCTGACCGTCTCTCGTCAAGACGTTGCCATATTCATGTTCGATCAACTCTCAAGCACCGAATTCGTTAATCAAGCCCCCGGAATCAGCTCACGATAAAGTGGGCTTCTGCCGGGGTCATCATGAATCATCCGAATCGGGGAGTCGGCCGCCCCAACGTCTATTGCAACCGGACGCCGTGAACCGGTATCCGGCCACGTTCTCCGGCTTCATCTGCTGGTGTGAAAACAACCATTATTGCGAAGCGTCAGGCAAACATTGCATCCAATTCACAAAAAGCAGCAAAGCCCCGGCCCCACTCAGTTATGATGAGTACAACGATGGTGAGTACAACTATGGTGAGTACAACTGTGGTAAGTACAACTGTGGTAAATACAACGTGCTGATTAAAAAGGTTGTCTGCATCCGGTAGATAAGGCGCCGCTACGTTGGCTGCCTATTCCGGGCTGCGTCCGGGTGAACGACCGCCACACAACGATTACTTAATGCTTGTTGAAGTCTATGCATGCTGGATAGATTCAGCGTCTCACAGGGAGCTGGATCGCATCTGGGAAAACATGAAAAATAGGGATCAAAATGCCCCAATTGCCCCAAAACTGGCATCGTAATTTATAAGTGATTTATTTAAATGGAAAAAGAAGACATTAGCTTGCATACCCCCATGATGCAGCAGTACCTGAAGCTGAAAGCCCAGCATCCCGATATTCTGCTGTTTTACCGCATGGGCGACTTCTATGAGCTGTTTTATGGCGACGCCAAACGCGCCTCACAGTTGCTGGATATTTCGCTGACCAAGCGCGGCGCTTCCGCGGGGGAACCCATCCCGATGGCAGGCGTACCTCACCATGCGGTGGAAAACTATCTGGCCAAACTGGTGCAGTTGGGCGAATCGGTGGCGATCTGCGAACAAATTGGCGACCCGGCCACCAGCAAAGGCCCGGTGGAGCGCAAAGTGGTGCGCATCGTCACCCCCGGCACCATTAGCGATGAAGCGCTCTTACAGGAAAAACAGGACAACCTGCTGGCCGCCGTCTGGCAGGAAGGCCGGGGATTCGGCTACGCCACGCTGGATATCAGCTCCGGCCGTTTCCGGCTGGTGGAGCCGGTTGACCGGGAAACCATGGCGGCGGAGCTGCAGCGCACCAATCCGGCGGAATTGCTCTATCCGGAAACCTTTGAAGCGATGTCCCTGATTGAGCATCGCCACGGGCTGCGCCGCCGTCCGTTGTGGGAGTTCGAACTGGACACCGCCCGCCAGCAGTTGAATCTGCAGTTTGGCACCCGCGACCTGACCGGTTTCGGCGTAGAGCAGGCGCACCTGGGGCTGCGCGCCGCGGGTTGTCTGTTGCAATACGCCAAAGATACCCAGCGAACCTCGCTGCCGCATATCCGCGGCATCACCGTGGAACGCCAGCAGGACGGCATCATCATGGATGCGGCGACGCGCCGCAATCTGGAGCTGACGCAGAACCTGTCCGGCAGCGGTGAGAATACGCTGGCCTCGGTGCTGGACCGTACCGTTACCGCGATGGGCAGCCGCATGCTGAAACGCTGGCTGCACGCGCCGATTCGCGACGTTCAGGCGCTGCTGCGGCGTCAGCAGGCCATCGGCGCACTGCGGGATACGGCGGCCGAACTGCAGCCGTTTTTGCGCCAGGTGGGCGATCTGGAGCGTATTCTGGCGCGTCTGGCGCTGCGCTCGGCGCGTCCGCGCGATCTGGCCCGAATGCGTCATGCCTTTCAACAGTTGCCGGACATTCACGCTCTGCTGGAAACGGTCAGCGCCGAAGCGGTACAACAATTGCGGACGCAAGTCGGCCATTTTGATGAGCTGCGCGACCTGCTGGAACACGCGGTGGTGGAAGCGCCGCCGGTATTGGTACGAGACGGCGGCGTCATCGCCAGCGGCTACAACGCCGAACTGGATGAGTGGCGCATGCTGGCCGATGGCGCCAGCGATTATCTGGAAAAACTGGAAATCCGCGAACGCGACCGGCTTGGCATCGACACGCTGAAGGTCGGTTTCAACGGCGTGCACGGTTACTACATTCAGGTCAGCCGTGGGCAGAGCCATCTGGTGCCGATGAACTATGTGCGCCGCCAGACGCTGAAAAATGCCGAGCGCTACATCATTCCCGAGCTGAAAGAATACGAAGACAAGGTACTGACCTCAAAAGGCAAGGCGCTGGCGCTGGAAAAAGCCCTGTACGAAGAATTGTTCGATCTGCTGCTGCCGCATCTGGCGGACCTGCAGCAAAGCGCCGGCGCGCTGGCGGAACTGGATGTTCTTACCAATCTGGCCGAACGCGCCGACACGCTGAACTACGTCTGCCCCACTCTCAGCGACAAACCGGGGATCAAGATTACCGGCGGCCGCCATCCGGTGGTGGAACAAGTGCTGAGCGAGCCCTTTATCGCCAACCCGCTGTCGCTGTCGCCTCAGCGTCGGCTGCTGATCATCACCGGCCCCAACATGGGCGGGAAAAGCACCTATATGCGACAAGCGGCGCTGATTGTGCTGATGGCGCACATCGGCAGCTACGTCCCGGCCGAACAGGCGGTGATTGGCCCGGTCGACCGTATCTTCACCCGCGTCGGCGCCGCCGATGATCTGGCTTCCGGCCGTTCAACCTTCATGGTGGAAATGACGGAAACCGCCAACATTCTGCATAACGCCACCGAACACAGTCTGGTGTTGATGGATGAAATCGGGCGCGGTACATCCACTTACGACGGTCTGTCGCTGGCCTGGGCCTGCGCCGAAGCGCTGGCGAACAAAATCAAGGCGATGACCCTGTTCGCCACTCACTATTTCGAGCTCACCAACCTGCCGGAAAAAATGGAAGGCGTGATCAATATCCATCTCGACGCGCTGGAACATGGCGACACCATCGCCTTTATGCACAGCGTGCAGGAAGGCGCAGCCAGCAAGAGTTACGGACTGGCAGTAGCGGCGCTGGCCGGCGTGCCGAAAGAGGTCATCAAGCGGGCAAGACAAAAGCTGAAAGAACTGGAGTCACTGGCAGGTCATGCTTCGGCCAGCCACGTCGACGGCTCGCAACTCGCGTTGCTCACGCCGGAAGAACCGTCGCCGGCGCTGGACGCGCTGGAAGCCATCGACCCGGACACGCTGACGCCGCGTCAGGCGCTGGATTGGTTGTATAAGCTGAAAGGAATGATGTAAAAGTGTTGAGCGGAGAACAACGGCTTTCAGGTTCTCCGCTCACGCTATCTCTGTCCGCCCAAGGCTCAAGGCTGCATCACAGGGCCACAGGATAGGCAATCACGCGGGAATATGAGTAATAGCTCACGTGCACGGCAGTGATTCCCGGCTCCATCGCAATGGAAAATACATGCCCACCCGGTTGCTTCGTCATATAACGCTCAACCGCAGCCGTTATCGCGCGCATATCACGACCGGGGAGCAGGCTCAGACATGCGGGCTCTACCGGTTTATCCTGCTTATCCACGGCAAGCAACCGGTAACGCTGAGCGGCGGCGCCCAACGGCTGGCCGTCATCGCCCAAGGCTTCAAGGCCATTGTTTAACGGGCGGAAATAGCGTTTCTCGCCATAGTTATCGGTCAGTACCAGCCGTTCGGCGGTACGGCTCCAGCGGCCCGATTCCGCAACGGTGGTGTTACCGTCAGTCCCGGACGGGTAGCTTTCCTGCATGACAAAACTGCCGTCCGTATTCAAAAACAGTGACGTATCCATCTCGCCGCACGCGCCACAAGGCAACTTACCGCGATAATATTGCGCCATCGGGCGTAATGGCTCTTCCTGAATCTGGGGGCGGGAATGGCACCCCATCAACCCCGATAATAAAAGAACAAGCATCACCCCTGTCGCCAGTTTTTTCATCCTTATTCTCCTGCTGTGTTGTGCTGGCATGCTGTCAGATCATCCTTAACCTTGGGCAATTTGCCAGCTACTGAACGACAATTCCAGATTATTCTGATCGTCAGACAGCCAGATAGTTCCTTCCTGCAACGTAGCCTGTAATGTCATGGAACGTTTCGCCAGGGCAGCCAGGCTCGCCAGTTGCTGATCATCGAGAAAATACACCGTCAGATTGGACAGAGACGCCGCCTTGTCGGCCATGTTTTGCCACCATACCCGGGCAGCGCGTTCGCCATAGGCATACAGCACCACGTCGGGCGACAGACTACAGGCTTTTTTCAGGCGTTTTTCATCAGGCAGGCCCAGTTCAATCCATAACATCAGTTGACCGTCGTCGCTATGTTGCCAGATTTCCGGCTCGTCATCCGCGCTCAATCCCTTGGTGAAACGCAACCGATCATCGGCATGGCAGATCCACGCCAGCAGTCGCAGCATCATGCGCTGGTCGGTTTCGGAAGGGTGCTGGGCCAGCGTCAGGCTGACATCCTGGAAAAACGCGCGATCCATATCGGCGATGTTGACGTTGGCTTTGTAAACCGTTGCTTTTAAGGCCATTCTCTACCCCTAATTACAGAGCCGTTAGTCTACCCCAGCTGCGACGTACATCACAGTCACATGCGCGTTATGGGCGGTAACAGCAGAATTATGCTGTTGCATTATGCTGATAACCTACCGGGGCCTATGCTATAGTCGGAAAGAAGATGAGAGTTTATCTTCGTAGACTTACATTGCAGTCACCATAACAATGAAGGATGCATGAATCTCTACCGGGTTAAGCTCTAAGAGAGGATATTATGCAACAATACAGTGAATTAGTGCGCCGTCTGTACGCGGAGATCGCCAGTGGCGATCTGGGGTTCATACCCGACGCGCTGGGTTGTGTGTTGAAAACCCTGGATGGCATCGCGACAAACAGCGAATTACCATCCTCTGTCAGGGAACAGGCGGCTTATGCCGCCGCTAACTTATTGGTGAGCGATTATGTCAATGAGTAATGAATATCAACCCATCAATTGTGATGACTACGATAACCTGGAAGCCACCTGCCAGCAGCATCTGACGCTGACGGTTGAACTGCGTACTGGCGAGGTCGTGGTCGGTAAAGCCAGTGATATGATCTCTCGAAAAAATATCGAATATCTGGTGATTGAAGAGTCGGGTCAGAAACGCGAGCTCCGTCTCGACCATATCCTCAGCTTCAGTCACCCCGAAATTGGTAAAGTGGTGGTCAGCGAGCCCTGACAGCCCTTTTCGTCTACAGCAACGGACAACGCGGGTTGTCCGTTTTTATTTCAGCCCACGCCAGTCGATAAACCATCCGCTCTCATCCGCCGTCGCCTGTCCTTCACGGGTCACAAATCGCCCGACCGCCGCAATCAACTGGTCGTTATAGAAAATCAGCGGCGTGCGTTCCCGCAGCCACGGCGGCACGTCCAGCTCCTGCCATAATTTCTTGATAGGGCGGCCATGCGCGCGCCCGACTATCTGCACATACCCCTGAAAACCGAAACGCACGGTGACGACTTCGTCATGGCGCGGCTGCCGCATCCAGGTTCCCTGCGTCGATACCCGCAGTTGCCCGAGGTTATCCGGCAACGGCAAGGGCGCGGCCGCTGGCTGCCACGGCAGCACATATCCGGTTACCGGCGTCATCGCCGGCAGCAGATACAAGCAGTGGCGAAACCGCCTGACCTGCCACGAACCGAGTTGCAGGCAAGGGTTGGCATCGTCACGGCTGGTCGCCACCTCTTCCCACAATCGCGTCAATTGTTCGCGGGACGGCATACGCGCGCCCTGCTCCGCCAGCCAACGACGCAACAAAGCGAACCGCCGTGCGGCGCTCATTGGCGTCAACGCCGCCACGCTCAACGCGCCATCGGCATTGCGCAGCGTCGCCAGCGACTCAGCCAGCAGTTCATCCAGCAGTTGTTCCTGTTCCGCGCACAGTTCGGCGCTGCGCGCCACCGCTGAAGGGAAATGAGGCCAACGCCGTTTCAGCAACGGCAACACCTGTCGGCGCAGAAAATTGCGGTCGTAGCGCTCATCGGCGTTGCTGTCATCCTCCACCCACGTCAACTGGTACGCGTTGGCATAAGCCTCCAGTTGTTCGCGGGCTATCCCCAGCAGCGGGCGTTGCAGCCGAACGCCGTTTGGTTGCGCGGTCGCCGCCATCGACGCCAGTCCGGCAGGCCCGCTGCCGCGTTTAAGCGCCAGCAGGAACGTTTCGCTCTGGTCATCCTGATGTTGGGCCGTCAGCAGCGTTTCCCCGTCATGCAAATGTTGTTGCAACGCCTGATAACGCGCGGACCGCGCAGCGGCTTCAACGCCGCCGTCGCGGGCATCCACCTGAACCTGCAACACATCAAACGGCACCTGCCAGCGCAGGCACTGGGCGCGGCAATGTTCAGCCCACGCATCGGCATGCGCGCTCAGGCCGTGATGCACATACACCGCCCGCAGAGGCAATTCCTGTAAAGACAATTCCTGTAAAGACAATACCGGTAAAGACGATACACGCCGTCGGCGTAAACGCATCATCAAATGCAGCAGCACGCTGGAGTCCAGCCCGCCGCTGTAGGCCACCAGATAGTGCCCATCGGCCGCAATCTGCGCGTCAATCGCCGTCAGCAGTTCGGGAAAAATATCGGTATCAGCGTTCATACAACTCAAGCGGCAATCCGTCCGGATCGGCAAAGAAGGTAAAACGGCGGCCGGTATACTCGTCTGTCCGCACCGGCTCGCAGTCCACCCCCGCCTCGTTCAGCGCAATGACCGCCTGTTCGATATCGTCAACCGCAAACGCCAGATGACGCAGCCCGCAGGCTTCCGGTCGGCTGACGCGTGCCGGCGGCGAAGGGAATGAAAACAGTTCGATCAGATAAGCGCCGTTAAGCGCCAGATCGCCTTTCCAGGAGTCACGGGCCGCCCGGTAGACCTCCTGTTGCAGCGTAAAACCGAGCACGTCGCAATAGAAACGCTTACTGCGCTCATAATCCGAGGCAATAATCGCGATATGGTGAACATCCAGCAATGTCAGCATAAGAGTGGTTCCCTTGAATGGCGCGCCACCACGCTCGCCGATGCCATGTCATGGTTGAGGAGAAAATGCGGGTCGAACAATAAGCCGCCGCGGTGATGGCACGTCGCGTAACACCGTTATCAGCATAACAAAAAGTCCGCGATCGTTCCCAATCGCGGACTTGTTTGATGCATAGCGAGGTAAATCAGCAGTAGCCGTAATTCATCAAACGCTGGTAACGGCGGTTCAGCAATTCCTGTTCGCTCAGCGTATCCAGTTCGTTCAGGTCAGACAGCAACTGTGATTTCAGCGATGCGGCCATTGCTGCTACATCACGATGGGCTGAGCCCAGCGGTTCCGGAATCACCGAGTCAATCAGCTTCAGCTCTTTCAGACGCGGTGCGGTAATCCCCATCGCTTCCGCAGCCAGCGGCGCTTTGTCGGCGCTTTTCCACAGAATCGAGGCGCAGCCTTCCGGCGAAATAACTGAATAGGTGCTGTACTGCAGCATGTTCACCTTGTCGCCGACACCGATAGCCAGCGCGCCGCCGGAGCCGCCTTCGCCAATCACCGTACAGACGATCGGTACACGCAGGCTGGACATTTCGCGCAGGTTGCGGGCGATCGCTTCAGACTGGCCGCGCTCTTCCGCCCCTACGCCCGGATACGCGCCCGGGGTGTCGATAAAGGTGATGATCGGCATTTTGAAACGTTCAGCAGTCTCCATCAGGCGTAGCGCCTTGCGGTAACCTTCCGGCGCCGGCATCCCGAAATTGCGACGGATTTTTTCTTTGGTTTCGCGGCCTTTCTGATGACCAATAATCATAACCGGACGCCCGTCAAGACGGGCGATGCCCCCGACGATTGCCTTGTCATCGGCATAGGCGCGATCGCCGGCCAGTTCGTCAAAGTCGGAGAAAATGTGCTGAACGTAGTCCAGGGTATAAGGACGCTGTGGATGGCGCGCCAGTTGGGCAATCTGCCAGGCGCCCAGATCGGCGAAGATTTTGCGCGTCAGCTCTACGCTCTTTTCACGCAGACGCTTAACTTCTTCATCCAGATTAATATCCAATTTTTCATCTTGGCGGCTGACTGCGGTCAGGGAATCAATCTTTGCTTCCAACTCTGCAATCGGCTGCTCAAAATCAAGAAAATTCAGACTCATAGTATTCCTATTTTAGTCAAATTCCAGTTCTACCTGTTCATTACCAACCAGGGTACGTAAATCATTCAGCAACCCATCGGTGGGCGTGATACGCCATGCCGCACCGAAACGTAGCCGGGCACGCGCGTCCTGGCGCTGGTAGTAGAGATGCACCGGAATCGTCCCCGATCGATGGGGTTCCAACGACTGACGGAGACGGTTTAACAACTGGTCATCAATTTGCCTGTCAGTCAGCGAGATAGCAAGCCCGCGCGCGTATTTTTCCCGCGCTTCGCTGATATCCATTAGCTCTCTGACCGTCATTTTAAGTCCGCCGCTGAAGTCATCAAAGCTGACCTGTCCGCTGGCAATCAAAATGCGATCCTGCTCCAGCAGGTGCTGATATTTTTCCAGCGCGTCGGTAAACAGCATCACTTCCAGACGACCGGAACGATCATCCAGCGTACAGACGCCAATACGGTTGCCCCGTTTGGTCACCATCACCCGGGCGGCGAGCACCAACCCGACGGCAGTGGTCATTTTTCCCCGCTCCGTGGGGTGCATGTCTTTTAAACGCACGCCTCCCGCGTAGCGTTCAATTTCCTTCAGATACTGATTGATGGGGTGTCCGGTCAGGTACAACCCCAATGTTTCCCTTTCGCCGTCCAGCACCACCTGTTCCGGCCACGGCGGCACCGTGCTGTAGGATTGCTCCACCTGCTCAGGCGTTTCCGCCAGCACCCCGAACATATCCGCCTGACCGATAGCCTCCGCTTTCGCGTGCTGTTCCGCCGACTTCATGGCATCCGCCAGCGAATTCATCAACGCCGCCCGGTGCGGCCCCAGCCGGTCAAACGCGCCGGACATAATCAGCTTTTCCAGCACCCGCCGGTTCAGCTTTTTGATATCGGTACGGGCGCAGAGATCAAACAAATCGCGGAAATAACCATCGTTATTACGCGCTTCAATGATGGCTTCGATCGGCCCTTCACCCACGCCTTTGATGGCGCCGATGCCGTAGACGATCTCGCCGTCATCGTTGACGTGAAAATGGTACAGACCGCTGTTGATGTCCGGCGGCAGGATCTTCAGCCCCATACGCCAGCATTCGTCCACCAATCCGACGATCTTGTCGGTGTTGTCCATATCCGCGGTCATCACCGCCGCCATGAACTCCGCCGGATAATGGGCCTTCAGCCACAGCGTTTGATACGATACCAGCGCGTAGGCGGCCGAATGCGACTTGTTAAAGCCGTAACCGGCGAACTTCTCCACCAGGTCGAAGATTTTCATCGACAGCTCGCCGTCGACGCCCATATTCTCCGCGCCCTCTTTAAATACCGAGCGCTGCTTGGCCATCTCTTCGGGCTTTTTCTTACCCATCGCACGACGCAGCATATCCGCGCCGCCAAGGGTATACCCCGCCAGCACCTGGGCAATCTGCATCACTTGTTCCTGATACAGGATGATACCATAGGTCGGTTCCAGCACCGGTTTCAGCGTCTCATGCTGCCACTCGATATCCGGGTAGGAAATCGCTTCACGCCCGTGTTTACGGTCGATAAAGTTATCCACCATGCCCGACTGCAGCGGCCCCGGACGAAACAGGGCCACCAGTGCGATCATATCCTCAAAGCAGTCCGGCTTAAGGCGTTTGATCAGGTCTTTCATGCCGCGCGATTCAAGCTGGAATACCGCCGTGGTTTCCGAGCGTTGCAGCATATCGAAACTTTTCTTGTCGTCCAGCGGGATGGCGGCGATATCCACCGGCTCCAGCCCTTGCTTGCCGCGCCGGGCGTTGATCATCTCCAGCGCCCAGTTGATGATGGTCAGCGTGCGCAGGCCGAGGAAGTCGAATTTCACCAGACCGGCGTATTCCACGTCGCTTTTGTCGAACTGGGTGACCGGGTGGTTGCCTTCCGGGTCGCAGTACAGCGGCGCAAAATCGGTAATTTTGGTAGGCGAAATCACCACGCCCCCGGCGTGCTTGCCGGCGTTGCGGGTCACCCCTTCCAGTTTGCGCGCCATGTCGATCAGCGCCTTAACCTCTTCGTCCGCTTCGTAAATTTCACCCAGTTGCGGCTCGGCGGCGAAGGCTTTCTCCAGCGTCATGCCAGGGTCGGGCGGCACCAGTTTGGAAATGCGATCGACAAAACCGTACGGATGCCCCAGTACCCGGCCAACGTCGCGGATAACCGCTTTGGCAGCCATGGTACCGAAGGTGATGATCTGCGACACCGCGTCGCGGCCGTACATGTCCGCCACGTGATCAATCACCAGATCGCGTTTTTCCATGCAGAAGTCGACGTCAAAGTCAGGCATCGAAACACGCTCCGGGTTAAGGAAGCGTTCGAACAGCAGGTCAAACTCCAGCGGATCCAGATCGGTGATTTTCAGCGCATACGCCACCAGCGAGCCGGCGCCGGAGCCGCGTCCCGGCCCTACCGGCACGTCGTTGTCCTTCGACCACTGGATAAATTCCATTACGATCAGGAAGTAACCGGGAAAACCCATCTGGTTGATGACGTTGAGTTCGATTTCCAGACGTTCGTCGTATTCCGGGCGGCGCTGGGCGCGAACCTCTTCATCCGGGAACAGGAATTCCAGTCGTTCTTCCAACCCTTTTTTGGAGCACATCACCAAATAGTCTTCGGTCGACATGTCGCCGGTAGGGAATTGCGGCAGGAAATACTCGCCGAGCCGAATGGTGACATTACAGCGTTTGGCTATCTCTACGGTGTTGATGAGCGCTTCGGGGATATCGGCAAACAGCTCGCACATCTCCTCCTCGCTGCGCATGTACTGCTGCACGCTATAATTTCGGGGGCGTTTCGGGTCGTCCAGCGTGAAGCCGTCATGAATCGCCACGCGGATCTCATGGGCCTCGAAGTCATCCTGACTGATGAAGCAGACCTCGTTGGTGGCGACCACCGGCAAGCCATGCGCGGTCGCCAGCTCCACCGCCGCATGCAGGTAGCTTTCCTCATCCGGCCGGCCGGTACGGATCAGCTCCAGATAAAACCGCTGCGGAAAATGCTGCTGATAAAAGGCGACGCTCTGTTCCACCAGCACCTGATTGCCGCGCAGCAAAAACTTGCCGATGTCGCCGTGGCGCCCGCCGGACAACAGCAACAACCCGGCCTGATACTCCACCAGCCATGCTCGATCAATCGTGGGCCCGGCCGCGCCGTACCCGCGCTGATAGGCGCGGGAAATCAACAGCGTCAGGTTCTGATAACCTTCGTTGTTCATCGCCAGAATGGTGAGGTGCGCCAGTTCGTCGCCCAGCTCTTCACTCTGCAGATAAAAATCCGCACCGATGATTGGCTTGATGCCGGCGCCGTGCGCGCCGCCATAGAATTTCACCAGCCCGCACAGGTTGGTAAAATCGGTGATCGCCAGCGCCGGCATCCCCAGCGCAGCCGCTTTTTTTACCAACGGGCCGGTTTTCGCCAGCCCATCGATCATGGAATAGTCACTGTGAACACGCAGGTGAACAAAACGTGGTTCGGCCATTTCCGGATCCCATAATCTCTTCAGTAACCCGCCTGGTGAACAACATCAGGCACATATGCGTTTTATGCGTTTGCGTTATGCCAGGTCCAGCGCCCGTTTGACCGGGGCGAAACTGCGCCTGTGATGAAGGGTGGCGCCCAGCGTCGCCAGCTTTTCAAGATGATACGCCGTAGGATACCCCTTGTGCTGCGCAAATCCATACTCTGGAAACTGCTGGTCCAGCACTTCCATTTCGCGATCTCGCGTCACTTTGGCCAGAATCGAGGCCGCGCTGATTTCCGCCACCCGGCTGTCGCCTTTGACCACCGCCTGCGACGGCATCGGCAACGATGGGCAGCGATTACCGTCGATCAGCACAAAATCCGGCGTGATGGGCAATCCGGCTACCGCGCGCTGCATCGCCAGCATGGTGGCGTGCAGAATATTGAGCGTATCGATCTCTTCCGGTTCAGCGCGGCCAAGACTCCAGGCCAGCGCTTTTTCACGGATTTCGTCGTACAGCGCCACACGGCGCTTCTCGCTAAGCGTTTTGGAATCCGCCAGCCCGGCAATCGGCCGGTTGGGGTCCAGAATTACCGCCGCCGTAACCACCGCGCCCACCAGAGGGCCGCGGCCCACTTCATCCACACCGGCAATACAATGCGCCTGGGGATAAACAAAAACCTCACTCATGACCGCCACAGCTCCAGTACAGCCTGCGCCGCCTGCTCATCGGCGTCGCATCGAATCTGCTCATGCAGGTGCAAAAAGACCTGCTGCAATTGCTGCGCCGCTTCGCCGCCAGCCAGCCAGGGCTGCAGCGCCGCCGACAGTTTGTCAGGCGTGCAGTCATCCTGCAGCAATTCCCTGACCAGCTCGCGCCCGGCCAGCAAATTGGGCAACGACACCCACGGCGTTTTCACCAGTCGTTTCGCCAGCCAGAACGTGAAGGGCTTCATCCGATATCCAACCACCATCGGACTCTTCGCCAGCATGCACTCCAGCGCGGCCGTACCGGACGCGAGTAGTGTGGCGTCGCTGGCGATCATCGCTTCACGCGCCTGCCCGTCCAGCAGGCGAACATCCATCTCTGGCGCAACCTCAGCTTTAATCTGTTCAAACTGTTCGCGGCGACGTTGGTTAACCATCGGCACCACGACTTCCAGCCTAGGATAGGTTTGCCGCAGCAATTGCGCCGTTTTCAGAAAATCGGCGCTCAGCATTTCCACTTCGGCGCTTCGGCTGCCGGGCAGTAGCGCCAGACAACGCGCATCCTCAGCCAGCCCGAGCGCACGCCGGGCCGCAGCTTTGTCCGGATGCAACGGCATTGCATCCGCCATGGTATGGCCGATAAAACGGCAAGGGACATTGAAACGATCGTAAAACGCTTTTTCGAACGGCAGAAACGCCAGCACCAGATTGGTGGCTTTACCGATTTTAAACACACGATTCTGCCGCCATGCCCACACCGACGGGCTGACATAGTGAATGGTTTTGATGCCATTCTGCTTGAGGCGGCCTTCCAGAGTAATGTTGAAATCGGGGGCGTCGATGCCGACAAACACATCCGGCTGCAATTCGCTGAAGCGCTGCGTCAGGTCGCGACGGATCTTCAGTAAGCGCGGCAGGCGCCCCAGCACCTCCACCACGCCCATCACCGCCAGCTCTTCCATCTCGTACCAGGCTTCGCAACCTTCCGCCTGCATACGCGGCCCGGCCACGCCGACAAAGCGGGCATCGGGCACGTGCGTTTTCAGCGCGCGGATCAGGCCTGCGCCAAGAATATCGCCGGAGGTTTCTCCGGCGACCAGTCCGATAGTCAGGGGACGCGGCGTCATAACTTAGCGAATAATGCCGCGCGTCGAGCGGGTAAAGAAATCAAGGTATGCCTGTACCGCCGGGTGCTCCGCCGCCAGCGCTTCAAGATCGGCTTTCACTTCGTCCAGCGTTCTGCCGCTGCGATAGATCAGCTTGTAAGCGTTGCGGATAGCATGCAGGGTTTCTTTTTCAAACCCACGGCGCTTCAGCCCTTCAATGTTGATGCCGAACGGCGTGGCGTGGTTGCCCTGCGCGATCAGATACGGCGGGACATCCTGCGCCACACCGGAGCAGCCGCCCACCATCACGTGCGCGCCAATTACGCAGAACTGATGCACCGCCGTCATGCCGCCAATGATCGCGAAATCATCAACGGAGACATGACCGCCCAGCGTGGCGTTGTTCGCCAGGATACAGCGATTGCCAATGACGCAATCGTGAGCGATATGCGTATTGATCATCAGCAGGTTATCATTACCGACTTTAGTCAACCCGCCGCCCTGCGCTGTGCCACGGTGAATGGTCACGCTTTCACGGATACGGTTACGGTCGCCCACTTCAACGCGAGTCGGCTCGCCTGCGTATTTCAGGTCCTGATTGACTTCACCAATCGTGACAAACTGATAGATTTCGTTATCACAACCAATCTTGGTGATACCGTTAATGACGACATGAGATTTCAGTACCGTACCCGCGCCGATTTCAACCTGCGCACCGATATGGCAGAACGGCCCAATATGCACACCGGCGCCGATAACAGCGCCGTCTTCAACAATCGAACTGGGGTGAATAAAGGCGGTTTGATCAATCACGAATCAGCCCTCCCGACGACGAGCGCACATCATTTCAGCTTCACAAGCAATTTCACCATCAACTTTGGCAACGCCCTTGAATCGCGCGATACCGCGGCGTTCCTTGAGGAACTCGACTTCCAGAATCATCTGATCGCCCGGCGCAACAGGACGTTTGAAACGCGCTTCGTCTACAGCGGCGAAATAGTACAGCTCGCCCGGTTCCAGTTTACCCAGGCTCTTGAACGCCAGAATACCGGTAGCCTGAGCCATAGCTTCCAGAATCAGCACGCCGGGAAAAATCGGTTTACCAGGGAAATGCCCCTGAAAGAACGGCTCGTTAAAAGAGACATTTTTTACCGCGCGCAGGAATTTTCCTTTCTCAAAATCCAGTACACGATCCACCAGCAAGAACGGATAGCGGTGCGGTAGTAGATCCAGAATCTCTTCGATATGCAGAGTATGCGTGTCTGTATTCAAAATACTCTTCCTGTCAATAAAAACGATAGCATCAACAACACGGCCTGCACATTCCCCAACCAGGGAGGAACAACATGCAGGCCGCAAATAAAAATTGCGCACACGGCGCCAGTCTTGCGTCCGAAACGCAGGGTTGCGAATACGGGTGATTAACGGTCTTCGAGCTTACGCTCGACAGCTTTGAGCCGTTTGCTCATCTCGTCAATATTCATCACCAGCGCTGCAGTCTTACGCCAGACCTTGTTCGGCTGCAATGGGATACCGGAAGAATAAACGCCCGGCTCAGTGATAGGCCGCATGACCATCCCCATCCCTGTGACTGTAACCTTGTCGCAAATCTCCATGTGACCATTGATCACGCTGGCGCCACCAATCATGCAGTACCGGCCAATCTTCAGACTGCCCGCCATGATTACCCCGCCAGCAACCGCGGTATTGTCCCCAATCACAACGTTGTGTGCAATCTGACATTGGTTATCAATGATGACACCGTTACCAATAATGGTATCGTCCAGCGCGCCGCGATCGATGGTGGTACTGGCGCCAATCT
The DNA here is from genome assembly GCF_003049805.1 of Dickeya sp. Secpp 1600. Taxonomy (NCBI): domain Bacteria; kingdom Pseudomonadati; phylum Pseudomonadota; class Gammaproteobacteria; order Enterobacterales; family Pectobacteriaceae; genus Dickeya; species Dickeya sp. Secpp 1600. The sequence continues at coordinate 1,085,335 of NZ_CP023484.1, read as the reverse complement.
CGACACGATCGCCGATGATGACCGTTCCCAGCTGGGGAATTTTGATCCAGTTACCGCGATCATTAGCGTAACCAAATCCATCCGAACCGATTACCGCACCGGACTGAATCAGGCACTGTTCGCCCAATACGACGTTATGGTAAATCGTGACATTGGCCCATAACCGGGTTCCAGCCCCGATACGGGCATTCTTGCCGATAAAGCAGCCCGCGCCAACGATCGCGCCATTACCCAGTTCCACGCCGGATTCGATAACAGCATTCGCGCCCACCGAAACCCCATCTCCTAAACGCGCATCAGGAGCAATCACCGCGGAAGGTGCGATCCCCTGTGCAGGCGCCGGCGTTGTATCCATCAACTGCGCCATACGCGCATAGGCCAAATAAGGATTCTTTACTACCAGAGCGGCCTTGTCGCAAAACGGCAAATCGGCCTCTGTCAGCACCACGGCGGAAGCCTGAGTGCTGCTCAGTTGCTCGCGATAGCGGCTATCGGATAAAAACGTAATCTGTCCTGCCTGCGCTGAATGCATAGAAGCAACAGCGGTGATGACGATATCGCCATCACCGTGTAATTGTGCATCCAACTGTTGAGCCAAGGCGTCCAGTCGAATTGAAAACATGAATTATTTAACCTGTTTCAGCACATCTGCAGTAATGTCTTTCGCGTTGTCAGCATAGGCAACCGCGTTAGCGTCGATAACCACATCATAGCCCTGCTTAGTGGCAACCGCTTTGACCGCGTCCTGAATACGGCTCAGGATCTTGTTGCGCTCTTCCATCTGACGACGACGGTTGTCCTGATCGAACGCCTGAGCTTTGCTGGAGAATTGCTCGCGCTGGGCCATCACGTCGCTTTCCATTTTGGAGCGTTCGCTGACTTTCATGGTAGAACCATCACGCTGCAGTTTCTGCATTTTTTCCTGCAGAGCACGTTCCATAGACTGCAGCTCAGAGGCGCGGCCTTTGAACTCGTTCTCCAGCTGTTTGCCCACTGCTTCACGCTGCGGCAGCTGTTGGAAGATGCTGGAAACATTGACAATCGCAATCTTGTCGGCAGCCTGGGCGCCGGCAGATACAGCCAGCGTTAAACCTAAACCTGCGGCATACAACCACTTTTTCACTTTGAAACTCCTCACCCTAAGTATTTCTGCGCTGATCGCGCTTATCGTAATCGCGACATCGGCGGCCAAGCTGTACACTCAAGCCGCCGCCGGATGCCGGTACATCTTCCTTTTCCTTTCAACCTCGAACACCAGGCAGTTCTGCTTACCAGGTCTTACCGATGTTAAACTGGAACTGCTCGGAGCGATCCCCATCGTATTTCTTAAACGGCTGGGCATACGAGAACACCAGCGGCCCCAGCGGCGACATCCATTGCACAGCAAGACCTGAAGACATACGAATATTACCAGGCGTACTGTAATCCGGCACGCCGGCAGCCAGCGTCTGAGCGGTGTTTTCCCAGTGAGTATCCCACACAGTACCGGCATCGACGAAGAAAGATGTACGGATAGAACTGGAGTACTTGTCGCTAATGAACGGCGTCGGCACGATCAGTTCCGCACTGGCGACCGCCATTGCGTTACCACCCACCGCATCTCTCATTTTAGTGGAGTCAATGCTGCAAGACGACACGCTCTCTGAACCGCACCCGGTGTAGTAGGCCGCTTTCGGACCGATGGTATTGGAGCGGAAACCACGCACCGAACTAGAGCCGCCCGCAAAGAAGTTGTCGTAGAACGGCACTTCCTTACCACTCAGACCATCGGCATAACCGGCTTTGGTTCTCGCCATCAGCACCCAGTTGTGGTTTTCGCTGAGCGGGAAGTAACTCGCCGAATCGAAGGTCAGTTTATAGTATTCGTTGTCCGAACCCGGCACGGTCACCTTGGCGTTCAGGTTGGCGCGGTTGCCCGCTGTCGGGAAGTAACCGCGGTCAAGGTTATTGTAGGTCCAGCCAGACGTCAGGAAGAAGTCGTTGGCGTCGAAACTGGCGCTCGACGTGGTACGTGGATCCGGATCCACGCCGGCTTTGTTCAGATAACGCCACATCGCCACCTGCGGCTTCATATCCGACAGGGAGTTGTGTACATAATCAAGGCCGACGCGCAACGAGTTGTTTTCGTTGATCGGGAAGCCCAGCGTCGTGCCCGCACCGTAACTTTGGTTGGTGTAGTCGGACAGGTCCGCATCCAACGCTTTAAAGTTGTTGTAGAAAATACGGCCGCCGAGGCTGACGCCATCCACCGTGAAGTATGGATCGGTCATCGACAGTTCGACATAGGTCTGGTAGTCGTTGCGGGTACCGCTGATGCCAACCGAGTTACCGGTCCCCAGCCAGTTGTCCTGCTGGACGCCGGCCTGGAAGCTGATGCCGCTTTCAGTACCGAAACCGACACCGAAGTTAAGGCTACCGGTGTTACGCTCCTTGACCTTGTACACCACGTCTACCTGATCAGGCGTTCCCGGTACGCGCTGGGTCTCAACATCCACACTTTCGAAATAGCCAAGGCGGTTCAGTCGTTCTTTACCCTGCTGCACCAGATCGTTGCCGAGCCAGCCGCCTTCCATCTGACGCATTTCGCGGCGCAGTACGGAGTCTTTGGAAACATCGTTGCCGTCAAAGCGAATGCGGCGTACGGTGAAGCGGTTGCCGGCATCCACGTTGATGTTCAGGCGCACGGTCTTGTCGCTATCGTTGATTTCCGGCTGGGTCACCACGCGGGGATAGGCATAGCCATAACGTCCCAGCAGTTTTTTGATGTCCTCTTCCATCCGGGTCACTTTGGTGCCGTTATACAGCTCGCCCGGCTGGACGCGGGTCAAATCTTCGATTTCGGTGGCATGACCAACCAGATTACCGCGCACCACCACGCCGGACAGCTTGTACTGATCGCCTTCGGTGATGTTGACGGTGATGTAGATGCCTTTCTTGTCAGGCGTCAGGCTGACCTGGGTGGAATCGATATTGAAGCGCGCATAACCGCGGTCGAGATAAAAACTGCGCAGGGTTTCCAGGTCGCCGGAAAGTTTCTGCTTCTCGTATTTGCGATCACCGACCACGTTCCACCACGGCACTTCGTCACGTAACTGGAAGCGGGAAATCAATTCATCAGAGCTGAAGGACTTGTTGCCGACGATGTTGATTTGCTGGATCTTGGCGGATACCCCTTCGGTAAACACCAGTTTGAGGTCGACGCGATTGCGGGGCAGCGGCGTCACGACGGCTTTCACCGTGGCGCTGTATTTACCTACGCTGTAGTAGAAATCTTCCAGTCCTTTTTCGATGTTGGACAAGGTGGTGCGGTCCAGCGCCTCACCGACGCGAACACCGGAGGCCTCAAGATTCTCTTTGAGCATCTCCTCTTTCACCGCCTTGTTGCCGGAGAAGGTCAGGCTGGCAATCGTCGGACGCTCCTTGACCTGAATCAGCAGTGAATCCCCATCGCGCAGGACACGGACATCTTCGAAGTTTCCGGTCGCAAACAAAGCCCGAATGGTGTTACCGATATCCTCGTCAGTGACGGAATCTCCCACCCGGACAGGCATGCTGAGCAATGCCGCACCGACGGCAACCCGCTGCAGGCCCTCGAAATGAATATCTTTCACTACGAACCCGTCTGCACCGTATACGGTGGCGCTGCTAAACAGCAGCGACGCTATGAGCAACTTTTTCATCGCCATCGTTGTTATGCGTTTTTCCTAACCTGTTCCACACCTAAAGGCGGGAGAAATCATTGAAAAGTGCGAGTCCCATTAACATCATCAGCAACACCGTGCCAATGCGATAGCTAACGTCCTGCACACGCTCGGAAACCGGTCCGCCCTTCAGCTTTTCAATCGCCAGAAAGAGCAGATGACCACCATCCAGTACTGGCAGCGGGAACAGATTGATAATCCCCAGGTTGACGCTGATCAACGCCAAAAACATCAGGTAATACACCAATCCGTAGTCTGCTGACATGCCTGCTCCCTGCGCGATGGAGATCGGGCCGCTCAGATTATTCAGCTTCACGTCACCGGTAATCAGCTTACCCAGCATACTGACTGTCAGTTTCATCAACAGCCAGGTTTTATTCCCGGCTTCATAGATGGCGCTGAACGGCCCATACTGGCGCACGGTCTTGTACTCATCAGGCAAAGGGGTGACTTTCGGCACTACACCGGCAAACCCTTCCAGCCGGTTCTTCCCCACCGTTTTGCTATCAGGCGTCAGAGCAACGGACAGCGAGTCACCGCCTCTTTCCACCTCCAGCGTAATCGGTTTGCCTGGGTTATCACGCACGGCAATGACAAACTGCTGCCAACGAGCCAACAGCTGACCATCGACTTTAACGATCCTGTCCCCGACTTGCAAACCCGCTTTTTCAGCCGCGGAACGCGGCTGAACCTGCGTCAGTACCGCTTCGACCTGCGGTCCTTTGGGCACAATCCCCAGCGATACCGCCGGATCCTGCCTTTCCGGATCGAAATGCCAGTCTTGCAGTTCAAGCCGCTTACTCTCGGTTCTGGCGACGCCCAGCGGCGCAGTTTCAATCACCACGTCAGGTTCGCCAATCTTGCCAATCAGGGCCAAACGCGCGCTATCCCAGTCAGGCGTTTCGATGCCATCAATCGACTTTAGTTCCATCCCCGGCGAAATTTGGGCCTGTGCGGCAATCGAACCGGGTAAAACCTCGCCAACCACCGGGCGGACGCCCGGCACGCCAATAATGAACACCAGCCAATAGGCGATAACGGCGAAAATGAAGTTCGCGATCGGTCCGGCGCTGACAATCGCCGCCCGTTGCCAGACGGTCTTATGATTGAATGCCTGATGCTCAAGCCCCGCAGGCACCTCATCAACCCGGCCATCCAGCATTTTCACATAGCCGCCCAACGGAATCAGCGCGATCACATACTCGGTTCCCTGACGATCACGGCGACGCCACAGCGCCTTGCCGAAACCGATGGAGAAACGTTCGACGCGAACGCCGCAACGGCGGGCAACCCAGAAATGCCCAAATTCGTGCACGGTGATCAGCACACCGAGTGCGACGATAAATGCGGCCAGGCTCCAGAGAATATTCAGCATAAACAGACTCTACCTGTATTCCTAAACGGCCTTGAACAGCAGCAGCATCAGGCAGGCAAATACCGGAATGGCTGCGGTCAGGCTGTCAATACGATCCAGTACCCCACCGTGACCCGGAATCAGATGACTGCTGTCCTTGATGCCGGCCTCACGCTTGAACATGCTCTCAGTCAGATCGCCCAATACCGAAGCCAGCGTCGCTACTACGGAGCAAACCAGCAAGGTAAAGGTAGAAACAGACAATGGCGCATAGTGGCTAAACAGTAACGCAATCATCGCCGACGTTGCCAGCCCGCCGATAAATCCCTCCCAGGTTTTTCCCGGCGAGACTTTCGGCGCCAGCTTATGCCGGCCGAACAGTTTGCCAAACAGGTAGGCGCCGCTATCGGCGCCCCAAACCAGCACCATCACATACAGCAACCACCAGGCGCCGCTAAAAGGGTTGGTTTCATATTCGAACTGGCGCAGCGCCACCATCCCCCAGAAAAAAGGCACAATGGTCAACAGGCCGAAACACAGACGCAGTAGGCGGGAATGACGCCACACCGCAGCGGAAGACGGATAAAACAGGACCATCAGCAACGCCACGCCCCACCAGGCAAGGGAGAGCCATAGCGAAAGGCAAACCGGTACAAGCGCAACGGAATAATGATAATCAGGCAGAGTCAGCAGCATCGCCGCCAGCACGAAACCGCAGGCGATGGAAAGCCAGATTCGCTGTGTGTAAGAAACCAGACCAGCCAGTTGACCCCACTCCCAGGCGGCCAGCATACAGACAGCCAGCGTTACCAGAGAGAAAACCAACGGCGGCAGGAAAAAAAGCGCCGCAATAACCAAAGGAATAAGAACCAGCGCAGTAATCAGGCGATACTTCAGCAAAAATACCCCCTACGATGCACCCGCATCGTCAGGTGTGGTTCCCCCAAAGCGACGCTCACGTTGAGCAAAGGCATGAATGGCACCTTCAAAGGTTTGTTCGTCAAAATCCGGCCAGAGAACATCGGTAAAATAGAGTTCTGCATACGCAATCTGCCACAGCAGGAAATTGCTGATGCGATGTTCTCCACTGGTTCTTATTAGCAGATCAACCGGAGCCAGATCGTTCAAGCACATGTAGCGACTCAGAGTCGACTCGTCAATGGTATCAGGACGCAGCAACCCTTCCTGAACCTGTTCGGCGATTTTTCTGACCCCGTGGATAATATCCCAACGCCCGCCATAATTCGCGGCAATATTCAGGGTGAGACCAGTATTATTTTCCGTCACAGCCTCTGAGCGGCGAATAAGTCCCTGCAATCGACTACTGAAGCGACTGATATCACCGATGACTCTCAGACGGACATTGTGCTTGTGCAAATTCTTGACTTCGCTATCCAGCACGCGCACAAACAGTTCCATCAGCGCAGAAACCTCCTGCGCCGGACGATTCCAGTTTTCGCTGCTGAACGCATATAGCGTCAGTGCTTCAAGGTTCTGGCCGACCGCATAACTGATCGCACGGCGTACTGACTTCACTCCCGCCTGATGACCGAAGATCCGCAGCTTTCCCCTCTGTTTAGCCCAGCGGCCATTGCCATCCATGATTATCGCTACATGGCGCGGACCGTTAGGTAACAACTTCTGACTACCTTGTTGATTTTCGGAGGGCATAGCGTGTATTGATTTCCTCGAGCAAGAAAATGATTATTCCAGTCGCGCCAAACCTGACAGCATAAAAAAAGCTGTGAACACACAGCTTTCCATCACCGTGGCTTTTATTAATAACCACCTGCATCAAGCGGCGCAGACTATACCATTTCAGGCGCATGTGAACAAACACACCAGCGTAAGGTTACTGATAACGCCGCAATACATTTTCTGCGGCTTGTCTTGCCCAGGTATCGATAGACAATACATCATCAACGCTTTGCGGTTCAGGTAATGTCAACTGTTCCATCACGCTCTGATTGACTGCGGCGATATCGGTAAAACGAATACCGGATTGTAAAAATGCCGCAACCGCAATTTCATTTGCCGCATTGAGTGCCGTCGTAGCGGCTTGCCCCTGATTGCATGCGTCGATCGCCAGACGCAGACAAGGGTACCGCTGGAAATCCGGCGCAGAGAAGGTCAAAGCCCCTAACTGGCAGAAATCAAGCGCCGGCGCGCCGGAAAAAACGCGATCGGGGTAGGCCATCGCATAGGCTATGGGGGTTCGCATATCGGGCGTTCCCAACTGAGCCATCACACTGCCATCCCGGTAACGCACCATGGAATGGATGACTGATTGGGGATGGATAACCACTTCCATCTGTGCTTCCGAGGCGTTAAACAGCCAGCGCGCCTCGATATATTCCAGTCCCTTATTCATCATGGTGGCGGAATCCACCGAAATTTTTCGCCCCATAGACCAGTTTGGATGGGCGCACGCCTGATCAGGGGTGACGCAATCCAATGCGGCAAACGGAATCTCGCGGAATGGCCCACCTGAACCGGTCAGCACAACCCGCTCAACCCCGTATTGCTTCAGGGAAGCATATCCCAGTTGCCGTTGGATTGGCTCAGGTAAACTCTGAAAAATGGCGCTGTGTTCACTATCAACCGGCAACAGTTGCGCCCCGTTCTTCGAAACCTCGTCCATAAACAGACGGCCGCAGGTCACCAGAGATTCTTTATTGGCCAGCAGCACCTGCTTGCCGGCGCGAATCGCCGACAATGCCGGCAACAAACCGGCTGCGCCAACAATCGCCGCCATCACCTGATCGACCTCGTCCAGCGCCGCCAGCTCACAGGCAGCCTTCTCGCCTGACAGCACGGTTGTCCGACTACCGGCTTCGTTTAAGCGGATGCGGAGTTCACGCGCAGCGTCTTCGTCTGCCATTGAGGCGTATGCCGGGCAAAACTCCAGGCACTGTTCCGCCATCAGGGAAACATTGCGTCCGGCAACCAGTGCCGTTATCGAAAATTTGTCTGGATTGGCCCTGACCACGGCCAGGGAACTGACGCCAATAGAACCGGTGGAACCGAGGATTGTCAGTTGCTTCATGAATATGACCTGATAAAACTGGGTTTGATAACAGGCGTGGTGCCAGTCTGTAACGTCAGCGCTGGCCTGTCGATAAGGCTGGCGTGAAAATGCGCGGCGTTACGCAAAACATCCCGCATCCAAAAGCTGAAAAACAAAACGCCGCAGGAGGCGCGGGCCTGACCCTGCACCTGCCGCGGCGCTGTGCCTGACTGACGGATTAGAAATCCATCAGTTCTTTTTCTTTCTCGGCCAGAACGGCATCGATCTTCTTGATAAAGCTGTCAGTGAGCTTCTGAACGTCGTCCTGAGAACGGCGTTCATCATCTTCGCTGATGGTCTTATCTTTCAGTTGCGCCTTCAGCTTGTCGTTGGCATCACGGCGAACGTTACGTACCGCCACTCGGCTCTGCTCGGCTTCGCCGCGCACCACCTTGATCAGGTCTTTACGACGTTCTTCCGTCAGCGGCGGCAGCGGAACGCGGATAACCGTACCGGCGGACATCGGGTTAAGACCCAGATCGGATGCCATGATGGCTTTTTCCACCGCCGGGCCCAACGTCCGGTCAAATACGGTGACGGCCAGCGTACGCGTGTCTTCCACCACGATGTTGGCTAACTGGCGTAACGGGGTTGCGCTACCGTAATATTCCACATGAATGCCGTCCAGAAGACTGGGGGACGCGCGGCCAGTACGCACTTTGCTGATCTGGTTCTTGAAAGCTTCTACGCATTTGTCCATGCGCGTTTCAGCGTCTTTTCTGATTTCATTAATCACGTTGTGAACCCTTGAAAACTGGTTGCCAGTCAGGTCACGCGCGGCTTGCATGACCCAGCGAATCATTGATTACCAGCGGCAGGCTGGCGATGTATGGCGCAATCTTGTATACCCGTCATATTTCAAGTTGCAGGTGTGTTGGCTGCGTTCGTTCACCCGAATCACTTACCTGAGTAAGCTCATCGGGATTCTCTCTCTTGCCGCCTTCCTGCAACTCGAATTATTTGGGCATATCACCAAAACAAGATATTACCTTAAATTAGACGTCAGCCGTTATTACTGATCAACGTCCCTTCTTTTTCGCCCATGACGACGCGACGCAGCGCCCCCGGCTTATTCATATTGAACACCCGGATCGGCAGGTTGTGGTCACGCGCCAGCGTAAAGGCCGCCAGATCCATCACTTTAAGTTCGCGCTCCAGCACTTCCTGATAGCTCAACGATTCGTAGAGCGTCGCATTGGGATCTTTAACCGGGTCAGCCGAAAATACGCCATCCACTTTGGTGGCTTTCAGTACGACATCAGCTTCGATTTCAATCCCGCGCAGGCAAGCAGCGGAGTCGGTGGTGAAGAAGGGGTTGCCGGTACCGGCGGAGAAAATCACCACGCGGTTGTTGCGCAGCAGGCTGATGGCTTCAGCCCAGCTGTAGTTATCGCACACGCCATTGAGCGGAATGGCCGACATCAGGCGGGCGTTGACATAAGCACGATGCAGCGAATCACGCATCGCCAGACCGTTCATGACGGTAGCCAACATCCCCATATGATCACCCACCACACGGTTCATGCCTGCTTTGGCCAGACCAGCGCCGCGGAACAGGTTGCCGCCGCCGATCACTACACCGACCTGAATGCCCAACTCAACCAGTTCCTTCACTTCCTGGGCCATGCGATCGAGGATGCTCGCATCGATACCGAAACCTTCAGCTCCCTGCAGCGCTTCGCCACTCAGCTTCAGCAGGATACGTTGATATACGGGTTTTGCGTTGGTTGCCATGGTGTTCTTGTCCTAACAGGCTGTCATCGTACTGGGGGTTATTACTGCCACACCCGGCACACCATCGATAGGGGCCAGATGCCATGAAATTGCTTGTATCACGAATTACAGGTATCGCGAATAGTTTGGCTGGATAAAAAGGAACCGCCAACTGGCGGCTCCTTTTTTATTAAGACTGCTTGCTCATTGCTGCGACTTCGGCAGCAAAGTCAACTTCAGCTTTCTCGATGCCTTCACCCACTTCGTAGCGGATGAAGCTGCTCACGGAGGCATTGTGCTCTTTCAGCAACTGGCCAACGGTTTTGTTCGGGTCCATTACGAAGTTCTGACCGGTCAGAGAGATCTCGCCGGTGAACTTACGCATGCGGCCTTCAACCATTTTTTCAGCGATTTCGCGCGGCTTGCCGGACTGCATGGCGATGTCCAGCTGGATCTGATGCTCGCGGGCAACGACGTCAGCCGGCACGTCTTCAGCATGAACGTATTCCGGTTTGCTGGCGGCGATGTGCATGGCAACGTGCTTGATCAGCTCTTCGTCGGCACCGGTAGCGGCAACCATAACGCCGATACGAGCGCCGTGCATGTAAGAACCCAGCGCGTCGCCAGTCTGAACGGCGATACGACGGATGTTGATGTTTTCACCGATTTTCGCTACCAGCGCGGTGCGCTGTTCTTCGAATTTCGCTTTCAGAACTTCAACATCAGTGATGCGTTCGTTCAGCGCAGCGGCGATAACTTCTTCGCCAAACGCTTTGAAGCCGGCGTCTTTTGCTACGAAGTCAGTTTCGCAGTTCAGTTCAACGATGACGCCGTATTTGCCGTCAGCGGCAATTTTGGTCAGGATCACGCCTTCAGCAGCAACGCGACCTGCTTTTTTCGCAGCTTTAGCCTGGCCGGATTTACGCATGTTGTCGATTGCCAGCTCGATGTCGCCATTGGCTTCAACCAGAGCTTTTTTACATTCCATCATGCCTGCGCCGGTACGTTCGCGCAGTTCTTTTACCAGGGCAGCGGTAATTTCAGCCATTATCTTTTCCTCGGTTATCTCGTGGGGGAGATAAGTAAGAGATAAGTAAAAAGGGGGCCTGACAAGGCCCCCTAACCAACATATGTCAATACCTGGTTAATAAGGGCTCAACAGAGCTGGCCTTATTATTCAGCTTCGACGAAGCTCTCTTCTGCCTGTTCAGCCAGATCCTGAGAACGGCCTTCACGGACAGAGGCGGCAACAGCGCTCAGGTACAGGGTTACTGCACGGATGGCGTCGTCGTTACCAGGGATGATGTAGTCAACGCCATCCGGATCGGAGTTGGTATCAACAATTGCAAATACCGGGATACCCAGGTTGTTTGCTTCTTTGATAGCAATGTGTTCGTGATCGGCGTCGATAACGAACAGCGCGTCAGGCAGACCGCCCATGTCTTTGATACCGCCCAGGCTGTTTTCCAGCTTGTCCAGTTCACGGGTGCGCAGCAGCGCTTCTTTCTTGGTCAGCTTGTCGAACGTGCCGTCCTGAGCCTGAGTTTCCAGATCTTTCAAACGTTTGATGGACTGACGAACGGTTTTCCAGTTAGTCAGCATACCGCCCAGCCAGCGATGGTTCACGAAGAACTGGTCGCAACCGGTAGCAGCTTCTTTTACCGCTTCGCTTGCTGCGCGTTTAGTACCGACAAACAGGATCTTGCCCTTGCGGGAAGAAATTTTGCTCAGCTCAGCCAGGGCTTCGTTGAACATCGGTACAGTTTTCTCAAGGTTGATGATGTGAACTTTGTTGCGTGCACCGAAGATGAACGGTTTCATTTTCGGGTTCCAGTAACGAGTCTGGTGACCAAAGTGTACGCCCGCCTTGAGCATGTCGCGCATGGAAACAGTTGCCATGATTACCTCTGTAGATTAAGTATGGGGTTATGCCTCCACGTGTCCCATTGCGCCGACCTGAATGGAAAACCATTCTGGCACCCCGGCGAATGTGTCGACACGTGTGTGTTATACACATAGTGAGTTCAGTTTGAACCAGTCGGTATTCAGTTGCCTGAACGCCAGCCGGATCACCGGCGCGCTTTATACCATAAACCGCCCCCGGACACCAACTTTTGTTGCATTCTACCGTGACGCCCCAAGCCCCGGATGACAGCTTCGTGACGGAATGATGATTTGGCAGTGTCAGGCTGGGCTGATACCATAAATCACTATTTACCGACCCTCTTTCGCCGGAAAAGGCGATACCTGTGGACTGAATTCAATGGCAATCTCAATCAAAACCTCTGAAGATATCGAAAAAATGCGTGTGGCCGGCCGCCTGGCGGCGGAAGTGCTGGAAATCATCGAGCCGCACGTGGTTCCAGGCGTAAGCACCGGCGAGCTGGACCGAATCTGTCATGATCACATCACCAACAAGCAAAACGCGATTTCCGCCAGCCTCGGCTACCACGGCTTCCCGAAATCCGTCTGCATCTCCGTTAACGAAGTGGTGTGCCACGGCATTCCGAGCGACGAGAAAATCCTCAAAGACGGCGATATCGTCAACATCGACGTCACGGTGATCAAAGACGATTTTCACGGCGACACCTCCAAAATGTTCATTGTCGGCAAACCGACCATTCTGGGGGAGCGCCTGTGCAAGGTGACGCAGGAAAGTCTGTATCTGGCGCTGCGGATGATTAAACCGGGCGTCCGATTGCGCACGCTGGGCCGCGAAATCCAGAAATTCGTGGAAGCGCAGGATTTCTCCGTGGTGCGCGAGTACTGCGGTCATGGCATCGGCCGTGGTTTCCATGAAGAGCCGCAGGTGCTGCACTATGACGCCGACGACGGCGGCGTGGTGCTGCAGCCGGGCATGGCGTTTACCGTGGAACCGATGGTCAACGCCGGCGATTACCGTATCCGCACCATGAAAGACGGCTGGACGGTAAAAACCAAGGATCGCAGCTTGTCGGCGCAATACGAGCATACTATTGTGGTGACTGAAAACGGCTGCGAAATAATGACGTTGCGTAAGGATGACACCATCCCCAACATCATCACGCATCAGGAATAATTGAGCATAAGCCGGCTGATGCCGGCTTTTTTTATGTTTATGGTGGCGCAACATGATCGACAGAGACCTTCCGCACGATATCCCCGGTTCCACCACCACGGTTCATCCGGCACCGGCTTCTCCCCTTACCTTCACGGACGACATGCTGAAATGTCAGACGCTGAAAACCCATCTGGAACAGTTCCAGAGCTGGCTGGCGGAGGAGTTCAAAGCCGGCGTCAGCGCGGAAGCGTTGATCGATGCCCGCACGCTGTTTATCGATCACCTGATGCAACGGCTATGGCGCTTTTACGGTTTTGAGAGTACGCCGCAAACCGCGCTGGTAGCGGTAGGCGGCTACGGGCGAGGAGAATTGCACCCGCTGTCGGACATTGACCTGCTGGTCCTGAGCCAGCACAAGCTGACGGACGCTCAGTCACAGACTATCGGCACCTTTATCACGTTGCTGTGGGATCTGCGGCTGGAAGTCGGCCACAGCGTGCGCACGCTGGACGAATGTCTGGAAGAAGGCCGGGCGGATATTTCCGTCGCCACCAACCTGATCGAATCCCGCATGATTTGCGGGGACGTCGCGTTGTTCCTGATGCTGCAAAAACACATTTTCAGCGACGCGTTCTGGCCATCGGAAACCTTCTTTCCCGCCAAGATCGCCGAGCAGCGGGAACGCCACCAGCGCTACCACAGCACCAGTTACAATCTGGAGCCGGATATCAAGAGCAGCCCCGGCGGACTGCGGGATATCCACACCCTGCTGTGGGTCGCCCGTCGTCATTTTGGCGCCACGTCGCTCAACGAAATGGTCGGGTTCGGTTTTCTGACCGAAGCTGAACGCAACGAACTGAATGAGTGCCAGAGTTTTCTGTGGCGCATTCGCTTCGCGCTGCATTTGATCCTGCCCCGTTACGATAACCGCCTGTTGTTCGACCGCCAGCTCAACGTGGCGCAACTGCTGCAATATCAGGGCGAAGGCAACGCGCCGGTAGAACACATGATGAAAGACTTCTACCGTATGACGCGTCGGGTGGGCGAACTGAATCAGATGCTGCTGCAACTGTTTGACGAAGCCATCCTGGCGCTGGACGCCAGCGAGAAACCCCGTCCGCTGGACGAGGAATTCCAGTTGCGCGGCCAGCTTATCGACCTGCGTGACGAAACCCTGTTCGAGCGCAAGCCCGAAGCCATTATCCGCATGTTCTACCTGATGGTGCGCAATCAGGAAATCAGCGGCATCTATTCAACAACCCTGCGGCATCTGCGCCATGCGCGCCGGCATCTGAGCCAGCCGCTGTGCACTATTCCTGAAGCGCGCAGCCTGTTCATGAACATTCTGCGCCACCCGCGCGCCGTCAGCCGGGCGTTGCTGCCGATGCACACCCACAGCGTGCTGTGGGCCTATATGCCGCTGTGGGGCAACATCGTCGGGCAGATGCAATTTGACCTGTTCCACGCCTATACCGTGGATGAGCACACCATCCGGGTGCTGCTGAAACTGGAAAGTTTTACCGAAGAGGCCACTCGCGCGTCGCATCCGCTGTGCGTAGAGCTATACCCGCGACTGCCGCAGCCGGAACTGTTGTTGCTGGCCGCCTTGTTCCACGACATCGCCAAAGGTCGCGGCGGCGACCACTCGGAACTGGGCGCCAAGGACGCGCTGGAGTTCGCCGCGCTGCACGGATTGAATTCACGAGAAACCCAACTGGTCGCCTGGCTGGTGCGCTGTCATCTGTTGATGTCGGTCACCGCGCAACGCCGCGACATTCAGGACCCGGCGGTAATCCAGCAATTCGCCGAACAGGTGCAGAGCGAAACCCGGTTGCGCTACCTGCTGAATCTGACCGTAGCGGATATCTGCGCCACCAATGAGACGCTGTGGAACAGCTGGAAACAGAGCCTGCTGCGCGAATTGTATTTCGCCACCGAGAAGCAACTGCGCCGCGGCATGCAGAACTCGCCGGACCTGCGCGAACGGGTGCGCCATCACCGCTTGCAGGCGCTGGCGCTGTTGCGCATGGACAATATCGACGAGGAAGCGCTGCACCACATCTGGAGCCGCTGCCGCGCCGACTACTTCCTGCGCCATTCCCCGAATCAATTGGCCTGGCACGCCCGCCATCTGCTGGAGCATGACGTCAGTAAACCGATGGTGCTGATCAGCCACCAGGCCAGTCGCGGCGGCACCGAAATTTTTATCTGGAGCCCGGACCGCCCTTACCTGTTCGCCGCGGTCGCCGGTGAACTGGACAGGCGTAACCTGAGCGTACACGACGCCCAGATCTTCACCAGCCGCGACGGTATGGCAATGGACACCTTTATCGTACTGGAGCCGGACGGCAGCCCGCTGGCGCCGGATCGTCACGAGATGATCCGCCACGCCATCGAGCAGGCGCTGACCCAACGGGATTACCAGCATCCGAGAGCACGTCGGCCCTCCTCCCGCCTGCGCCACTTTAGCGTGCCGACGGAAGTCGGTTTTCTGCCGACGCATAACGACCGGCGCAGTTATATGGAGCTAATCGCGCTCGACCAACCCGGCCTGCTGGCGCGGGTGGGCGAAGTGTTCGCCGACCTTAATCTGTCGCTGCACGGCGCCCGTATTTCCACCATCGGCGAACGAGTAGAAGACCTGTTTATTCTGGCAGATAGCGAAAGACGGGCATTAAGCCCCGAATTACGGCTTAAGTTGCAACAACGGTTGACAGAAGCCCTCGACCCAAACGATAAAGTAGCTTCTTAAATGTTAAGCCGCGTCCCGCATGGCGGCGCGCGGCCTGGTTTGATTAATCACGAAAGAGAAACAGGATGCAGCAATTACAGAACATCATCGAAACCGCATTTGAGCGTCGCGCAGACATCACCCCGGCCAATGTGGACACGGTGACGCGCGAAGCGGTGAATCAGGTTATCAGCCAGTTGGACAGCGGCGTGCTGCGTGTGGCTGAGAAAATCAACGGCCAGTGGGTGACGCATCAGTGGCTGAAGAAAGCGGTGCTGCTCTCTTTCCGCATCAATGACAACCAACTGATGGAAGGAGCCGAAACCCGCTACTACGACAAAGTGCCGATGAAATTCGCCGGTTACGACGAAGCGCGTTTCCAGCGTGAGGGTTTCCGCGTCGTGCCGCCAGCCAGCGTACGTCAGGGCGCGTTTATCGCCCGTAACACCGTACTGATGCCGTCTTACGTCAACATCGGCGCCTATGTCGATGAAGGCTCGATGGTTGACACCTGGGCGACCGTCGGCTCCTGCGCTCAGATCGGCAAAAACGTGCACCTGTCCGGCGGCGTCGGCATCGGCGGCGTTCTGGAACCGTTGCAGGCTAACCCGACCATCATCGAAGACAACTGCTTCATCGGCGCCCGCTCCGAAGTCGTGGAAGGCGTGATCGTGGAAGAAGGCTCGGTGATCTCAATGGGCGTGTTCATCGGCCAGAGCACCAAAATCTACGACCGTGAAACCGGCGAAGTGCATTACGGCCGCGTACCGGCGGGCTCGGTAGTCGTATCCGGCAACCTGCCATCTAAAGACGGCAGCTACAGCCTCTACTGCGCAGTGATCGTGAAAAAAGTGGATGCGAAAACCCGCGGTAAAGTGGGAATTAATGAGTTATTACGCACTATCGACTAATACCACTATCGACTAAACTGAATGGCGGGTTATGACCCGCCATTTTTTACGGCATCAAGCCGTCACGACCAACAATACTGGCCCAGTTTTTCAAGCCGACGTAAAACAAGAAAGGTGGTGTTATGTACGACAATCTGAAAAGTCTTGGGATTTCCAACCCGGAAGATATCGACCGCTATAGCCTCCGCCAGGAAGCCAGCAACGATATTCTGAAAATTTACTTTCGCAAGGATAAAGGGGAATTTTTCGCTAAAAGCGTCAAGTTCAAATATCCGCGCCAGCGCAAAACCATCGTCGCAGATAACGCCGGGCAGGGTTACAAAGAAATCAACGAGATCAGCCCCAATCTGCGCTATGTCGTGGACGAGCTCGATCAGATTTGCCAGCGCGATCAGGTTGAGGTGGATTTGAAGCGCAAGATTCTGTCCGACCTGCGTCATCTGGAAAGCGTAGTCACCAACAAGATCAGCGAAATCGAAGCCGATCTGGAAAAACTGACCCAGCGCTGAGTGGGTGTCGTCGACAAGGCTGTAACGCAGCCGATTCAGCATAAGAAACGGGGCCTGGAAGGCCCCGTTTTCACAACCGGCTCCCGGCATTACTTATCCAGCAACGCGGCCCAGGACTCCACCCACGGGCAGGAAACCACTTCGGGTTCCGGATGCTCGGCCGCATCAATTTCCAGCAACTCGCCCAGGCGCTTCGCGCCCATCTCCTGCAACAACGCATCAAACTGATGGCCGCCGCCGCAGAAGTTATCGTAGCTGCTGTCGCCCAGCGCAATCAGCCCGTAGCGTAAATCCGGCTGATAACCGACTTTTTCACGCAGCGCTTCGTACAACGGCACGATAGACTCCGGCAACTGCCCCTGACCGGTGGTGGAGGTCACCACCAGCACCGTCAGCTGGCTGTAAGCCAGCCAGTCATCTACCGAAGCCTCTTCGAAAATCTTTACCTCATGCCCGTGCGTCTTAAGGATGCTTTCCGCTTCCTCCGCCACCAGCAACGCGTTGCCGTACACCGTGCCAACAAAAATACCGACTTGCGCCATGACGCTGATTCTCCTGTTTATGCTGACGTCAGGCGTTATCCTGACCCGACGCCTGAGGAAACTCAACCCTTTCAACATCAGGGAGACTGCCTTGCCAGCCGAATTGCGTCATTACGCCCTGCCAGGGTTCGTCCCAGCGTGCCGATATTACCAGCGGCTCGTTGGTAACCGGGTGAGTCAGCGACAAGCGGCTGGCGTGCAACATCAGGCGGGCGCAGTCGAAGTGCGCCGCCATACCGCGGTTCTGGCGCAGGTCGCCGTGGGTAGTATCCCCAATAATAGGATGACGCAAATGCGCCATATGTCGCCGCAACTGGTGCTTGCGTCCGGTCCTGGGGCTCAATTCCAGCAGGCTGTAGCGAGAGGTGTCATAACGCCCGATCGCCACCGGCATCTCGGCACACGCCAGTACCCGATAGTGGCTGACGGCAGGCTGCGGCGCTTTGTCGGGGTCGGCGTATTTATCGGCGATGCGATCCAGCTCTTCCGTCAGCGCATAATCAATCACGCCGTCTTCCATCACATAGCCGCGAACCACCGCATGATAGGTTTTCTCCATCTGATGCTGCTCGAACTGCTGCGCCAGTAGCCGCGCCACCTCAGGGGACAACGCCATCAACAGCACGCCGGAAGTAGGACGGTCCAGACGGTGCACGGTAAACACGTGCTGACCAATCTGGTCGCGTACCGTTTGCATCACCACCACTTTTTCCTTGCGATCCAGCCAGCTACGGTGCACCAGCCAGCCTGCCGGTTTATTCACCGCAATCAGATGCTCATCCTGATAGACAATCTCCAGCATCCTCATTCCTCAAACAATACGTCCAACGCACGCAACTGCGTCAGCAATTCACCGACATCATCCGAACGCCCGTCGAACGCCACCTCAAAATAAGGCAGGATGGCAAGCCGGGCCGGCAACGGCGCGCCGCTGTCCAGTAATGCGTGCATACGCGGCAGAAATACCCATTGCAGCCACTGTTCGGCCGCCATCGTATCAATGCAGAACGGCTCCTGACTGGCAAACGCCGCCTCATCAGGCGCAGAAGACTGCCATAACGGGCTCGCCTTCAGGGCATGCTCGATAGCGAACAGCGATTGTCGGATGCGAATCTCTACACTCATGGGCCGGGGTCTCATCAGGCTTGGTAACAGGGCGGCAAAGCATAGCATCGTTGTCCTGTTCTGGCATCCCGGATGCATCCCCCGCAACCGGAATGCGCGTACTGAGCGGCAACAGGTAAAAACGAAAAGAGGGAACCGATTTCTCGGTTCCCTCTTAGTTCGTTTGCAGCAGTCCCGCTACCTTGTTGCTTCCCTGCTCGTCCTTGAAAACTTGTCCTTGATGGTCTTCCTAACCCACAATCCTTGCTGGCGATCCCTCTTTCATCCGTGACGGTCGATCCTTCATAATCATCCGTGATCGCATTCCTTTAGGCTCCTGCCCCACCGGCATTCCCAGGCCGGCTCTCATTCTCCTTCCTGGAGGTGTCCCTTATTTCATCCTGAAAAAAGAGTCTGGTTGTAACAGCAATTGACTCCCTGCCCTCCTGGCATGGTCGACATACCCTGTTACCGTGTTACGAAACTGAATAATAAGATGTATTAATTAAACCGAATCAGCAAGCCACCCAAACGCCCCAATAGCCGCATAAAAAACGCGGTTTATTGACGAACACCATTAATTCATTAATTAATAATGCAAAAATTAAACGGAAATCTTAGTTTAATATTAAAGATAAGAGATCGCTTACACGCAATGTAAGAGATCTCTCACACATCGAAAAGCGAAACGCGATTCAGCATTATGGAATCAATGGCAACAGCTTATACAGAAAATCAACCAGATCCGATGACAACACTCGACGCTGGCGTGTTCCAAATTCTTCCAGCACAACTTCGCCGCTCAGGTTGCACAAAGAGATTAGCGCCATTTCAGAATGCGTTGTCGCAAGAAATAACGTAGGTGACAATTTTAGTCGTTTTTGTGTCAAAAGGTGACCAATCAGGTTCTCCTGCAGACGGATAAAATCGTCTTCGCTCCAGGCCTGAAGCAGCGTGCATTCCAAATCATCAAAGCGAGCCGTCATGTCGCCGGCGAACTGGCTGGTGAAAAAGGCATGCGCATCCGGGTGCAGTTGAATCTCCAGCGCCCGTTCAACGCCATCCAGCCGCGCAGGCACGACCGGCGCCTGCGGCAACCAGTGCACCCGGCTATCCTGCGTGGCGACGATGCAGGGCGAGGCCACGCCGTACAAATCCTCGCTGGCTGGCGGATGGCCCGTTTCCCGTTGCCATAATTCGACATAACGCTGGGTGAATGCGTTCAGCGCCTGTGATACCTGCTGCTCCATCTTACCTCTCAATCTGAGTCTGTCGGATTTCACTGAATACACATTCTATCCCGACTATAGCGCCTGCCGTCGACAGAATACGCATCAAAGTGCGTAACGCCGCGCAACTTTATCGTTGGAAGGTCACCCTGCATTGGCAAAAGGCTCTTCGACACGTTAAGGTGAGATAGCAAAGAAACGTATCACACAAACGCATCGAACCTGCGTGTTGGGCAAACGTCTTGGACAACTGTCGTCGCACACTGCGTTTCAGGGAGTAGTATGATCACACATATCAGCCCGTTAGGGTCCATGGATTTACTGTCGCAGTTGGAAGTGGATATGCTGAAAAGCACCGCCAGCAGCGATCTTTACCGGCTATTCCGCAATTGTTCCCTCGCCGTCCTGAACTCCGGCAGTCAGACGGACAACAGCAAGGAGTTGCTCTCCCGCTACGAGGATTTCGACATCAACGTGCTGCGCCGTGAGCGCGGTGTGAAACTGGAACTGGTCAACCCGCCGGAAGAAGCATTTGTCGACGGGCAGATTATCCGTTCGTTGCAGGCCAACCTGTTCGCCGTGCTGCGCGATATCCTGTTTGTGAACGGCCAGATCGCCAGCGCCGGGCGTTATCAAAACCTGGATCTCGAAGATTCCACCCATATCACCAATCTTGTGTTCTCCATCCTGCGCAACGCCAGAGCGCTGCACGTGGGCGAGGAGCCGAATCTGGTAGTGTGCTGGGGCGGTCATTCGATCAATGAAACCGAATACCTGTACGCCCGCAAAGTCGGCAGCCAGCTCGGCTTACGCGAGTTGAACATCTGTACCGGTTGCGGACCGGGCGCGATGGAAGCCCCGATGAAAGGCGCCGCCGTGGGCCATGCCCAGCAGCGTTACCGGGACGGGCGTTTCATCGGCATGACCGAGCCGTCCATCATCGCCGCCGAGCCGCCCAATCCGCTGGTGAATGAACTGATCATCATGCCAGATATTGAAAAACGTCTGGAAGCGTTTGTGCGCATCGGCCACGGCATCGTAATTTTCCCGGGCGGGGTTGGCACCGCGGAAGAGTTTCTCTATCTGCTGGGCATCATGATGGACCCGGCCAACAGCGAGCAGGTGTTGCCGATTATTCTTACCGGCCCGCAGGAAAGCGCCGACTACTTCCAGGTGCTTGACGAGTTCATCGTTAGTACGCTGGGTCGCCAGGCGCGCCGTTATTATTCCATCATCATCAACGACGCCGCCGAAGTGGCCCGGCAGATGAAAAAAACCATGCCGCAGGTGAAAGAACACCGCCGCCACACCGGCGACGCCTACAGCTTCAACTGGTCGCTGCGTATCGCGCCGGACTTGCAACTGCCGTTCGAGCCGACGCACGAGAACATGGCTAACCTCAATCTGCATCCCGACCAGCCGGCCGAACAGTTGGCCGCCACGTTGCGCCGGGCGTTTTCCGGTATCGTGGCCGGTAACGTCAAAGAGGCGGGTATTCGGGCCATCGAAGAATACGGCCCTTACAAATTGCACGGCAATGCCGACATCATGAAAAGCATGGACCGGCTGTTGCAGGACTTCGTGTCCCAGCAGCGTATGAAGCTGCCTGGCAGCGCTTACGTCCCGTGCTACGAAATCTGTTCCTGACCATCAGTTCGCCGCCGGCGTTAGGCCGGCGGCGACTCACATGACTACCGCTTATGGCCGTACATCTGCTTATTGTCGACGCGCTCAACCTGATCCGACGCATTCATGCGGTACAAGGTTCCCCTTGCCTGACTGCCTGCCGGCACGCGCTGGGCCAGTTGATACAGCACAGTCAACCCACGCATGCCGTTGCCGTCTTTGATGACGAACAGCGGGATCAGAGCTGGCGCCACCAGTTGCTGCCGGAATACAAGGCCGGCCGCGCGCCCATGCCGGAAAATCTGTCGCAGGAACTGCCGCAGATCAGGGACGCCTTTCTGGCATCCGGGGTGGAGAGCTGGCACTCGCCGGGCAACGAAGCTGACGATCTGGCCGCCACGCTGGCTTGTAAAGTCGCCGCGCAAGGGCATCAAGCCACCATTGTCTCGACCGACAAGGGTTACTGTCAGTTACTGGCGCCGACCATTCGTATTCGGGATTACTTTCAGAAGCGCTGGCTGGACGTGCCGTTCATCCAGCAGGAGTTCGGCGTTCAACCCGAGCAGTTGCCGGATTACTGGGGGCTGGCGGGGATCAGCAGCAGCAAAATCCCCGGCGTAAGCGGCATTGGGCCGAAAACCGCCGCCCAGCTGTTGCAACAGGCTGGTTCGCTGGAGGCGCTATACCAGCAGTTGGAGCAGGTACCGGAGAAATGGCGCCGCAAGCTGGAAGCCCAGCAGGACATGGCTTACCGCAGCCGTCAGGTCGCCACGCTCAGAACCGATCTGGTACTCAATGGCAACCTGCAGCAGCTACGCCTGCCCGCATCGGGTTAAACGGCGTTAATCACCGACACGTACAGGCATCACGCCCGGCAACGGCAGAAACTCAACGTTCGTCGCGCCGGCCGGGAATCGCACCCCAGATACGCCGTGCATGAACGGTGACTTCTTCACGATCGTGATAGAGGTGTTTGGCATGAATCTCAAAATTGATGCCGTTTTCCTCCATCCGCTGCGCCAGTAAGGCCAGATTCTGGGTCACTTCTTCATAGCGCTTTTTCATCGGCAGCTTAAGGTTGAAGATCACTTCGCGACACCAGCCATTGACCAGCCAGTCAGCCATACGGCTGGTGACTTTGGCCGGTTTTTCCACCATATCGCACACCAGCCAGTAGATATTGTTACGCGGCGGCTCAAAGCGGAAACCGTCCGCCTGATGGTGGATCACCTGCCCGGTATCCATCAGGCTCGGCGCCATCATGCCGTTATCGACGGCGTGAACCATCATACTGCGTTTCACCAGTTGATAGGTCCAGCCGCCGGGGCAAGCGCCCAGATCCACCGCAAACATACCGCTGGAGAGGCGTTCGTCCCATTCGTCCGCCGGCACGAACACATGGAATGCTTCTTCCAGCTTCAGCGTCGAGCGGCTTGGGGCGTCCGCAGGGAACTTCAGCCGCGGAATCCCCATATAGAACGGTGAATTGTTATTGCTGTAGGAATAACCGACATAGCAGCAACCGGGAGCGATGAACAACACATGAATAACCGGACGGCTGGCTTTCTCCTGTGCCAGCAGGATGCGGTTTTCCCGCAGCGCAGCGCGCAGCGGCACCGTGAACTTGCGGCAGAACTTCATCAGTTCCTTGCTTTCGTTGGTATCCGGCACTTCAACCCGCAGCTCTCCGGCGCGCTCCAGCGCCCCGGTCAGCATCCCGACGATCGGCGTGATGCGATCCTCCGGCGGCAGATCGCGCAACAATTCGCCGCATACCATCATCTGACGCGCAAATATCAGTTCCTGGAACGGTAATTCCTTAATCAGCCGATCGGCGTCTTCGTGCTGGTAGCACTCAAACATCACATACCCGCTGTTATCCTTTACCCGTACAAAGCCATAGACGTTATAACGCGCCGCCTTGTCGGTAATTTCCGCCGCGCACTCTTTCTCAAACCCAGGGCGGCAGTACAAAATCACTTTATTCATGCTACTCAGCCTTTTTCTTTAAGCGTAAGGCTCCAATTAACAGTAACAGCCAGCCCGTCAGGAAGCACGCGCCCCCCACCGGAGTGACAAATACCCATAGTTTGAGGTGCGACAACGCCAGACAGTACAGGCTGCCGCTAAACAGCAGCGTACCCAGCGCCAGAAACGCCGCACTCCAGTAAAACCAAACATTCGCCCGTTGATGCATCGCCGCCGACAGCGCCAGAATCGCCAGCGTGTGAAACGCCTGATACTGGAGCCCGGTGTGCAGCCAGGACATTTCCGCTTCGCCCAGCGATTTACTCAACACATGCGTGCCGAACGCCCCCAACGCCACATATACAAACCCGCTGATAGCGGCGAATATCAGCATGAAACGGCTGTTCATCGTTTGATCTATTCCATATATCAAGAAAAAGAGGCTGAACCCGGCGGATTCAGCGCGCACTGTTGTCGTAGCGGAAGCGGAACTTTTCCTGTTCGCTGGCCGCACGAGCCAGAATCCATTGGCGAAAGGCGGCTATTTTACCCAGTTCCGCCTGACTGTCATGACAAACCAGATAAAACGCGTTTTTGCTGACCAGCACATCATTGAACGGACACACCAGTCTGCCCGCTTCAATTTCCGTCTGCGCCATCACATTGTTGGCCAGCGCGACCCCCTGGCCGTGAATCGCCGCCTGCAACACCATCGCGCTATGACTGAAAATCGGCCCTTGTTGCACATTAATCTGAGTTATCCCCAACTGGCGGGTATAGGCCATCCAGTCACGCCGCGAGGCGTCATGCAACAGCGTATGCCATATCAGGTCCCCCGGCGTTTTCAGCGGGTGCTCCCCGGCCAATAATTGCGGCGCGCAAACCGGCAACAGATACTCCGCGTACAGCTTTTCCACCCGTAATCCCGGCCAGTTGCCGCGTCCGTAGAAGATCGCCACGTCCACATCATCCGACAGTCGTTCCTCTTCCCGGTCCACCGCCTGAATTCGCACATCAATGCCCGGATATTCCGTGTTGAAACTCGACAGACGCGGCACCAGCCAGTGAATGGCGAAGCTAGGCAGCAGACTCACCGTCAGCGCGCCTTTGGCGCTACGAGCCTGCAGCTTGCGGGTCGCTTCATTAAGGGCGGAAAAGATTTCCTTGATGTCCAGAAAGTAGCTCTGCCCTTCTTCCGTCAGCAACAGCGAACGGTTACGGCGGCGGAACAGTTTCAGGCCGAGAAAATCTTCCAGCGATTTGATCTGATGGCTGACGGCAGCCTGGGTAACGAATAACTCTTCGGCCGCGCGGGTAAAACTGAGGTGGCGGGCAGCAGCGTCAAAGACGCGCAAAGCATTGAGAGGCGGCAATCGTTTCGACATAAACCGGATTCTTCGTATGCGGCTTACCCCGGTAAACACTACCGCGATTTGCCATTAGTTTTTGTAATCCGAGGCATTATAAATTGTCCGTTGAGGATGCACCAGCAAATACCTATAGTAGCGCCACTTCCCTGAGCCGGAACGAAAAGTGCGTAAGGTTGACCGATGTGCTTTTGGCTTGTGGTTGTGATGTTGTGTTTGCTATTTGTTTACTGTCTGCATTTCAGACGTGGTAGCGATGCTACCTTTTCATTTCCTGTACATTTACCCTGTCTGTCTAAGTGATTTTTGCATAGCACCGCGTTTTGCGGTGCTTTTTTTTTGCCCATATTGCATTGACCAGAAGATATCGATCACTTCGCTTCCGTCATCGATCTCAGCGCATCACGATTAATCTGTTGATGATGACCATAGGCATCGGTGTAACTGATGAGGCCGGTCTCTTCATCCACCTTCGGCTTGCCATCGGCAATGATGGTCCGTCCGTCGGAGGTTTCCAGCACATAATGGCTGGAGCAGGCTGACAGCGATAATGCCAGGCCCAGAGCGACAAGAATTACAATTTTATTCTTCATACTTAACTCCTGGTATTTTTTAATGCCTTCATAAAGGCATTAGTCATTATTAAACTCCGAATCAAGCAAGGTTAAGGGTAGCAAGCTGAACGAGGTTTTCGTTCAGGATCGTCCTAAACTTGTTTCAGCCGCAAAAATGGGACAGGATCTGTCGCTCAACAGAGGATCGACATGAAACCGTTCAACGCCCCGTATTTTCGCCAGCAATTTCCCGCGCTTCGCCAGCCCGGCGTCTATCTTGACAGCGCAGCCACGGCGCTGAAGCCCGACGCGGTTATCGCCGCGGTTCAGCACCACTACGCCAGTGAAACGGGCAATGTTCATCGCAGCCAGCACCGCGCCGCCCGGCAGTTGTCGGAAGCGTTTGAGCAGGCGCGCGAAAAAGTAGCGGATTTCATTGGCGCAGCGCAGGCACGCGGCATCGTCTGGACCAAAGGCACGACGGAAGCGATCAATCTGGTGGCGCAATGTTATGCCCGCCCACGGTTACAACCCGGCGATGAGATCCTGGTTAGCGAAGCCGAGCACCATGCCAATCTGATCCCGTGGCTGATGGTGGCGCAGCAAACAGGAGCGCGGGTGGTAAAGCTGCCGATTGGCGCGGATAGTCTGCCCGATCTTCAGCTGTTGCCCTCATTGATCAACGCCCGGACCCGCCTGCTGGCTATCGGGCAGATGTCGAATGTGACCGGCGGCATGCCGGACCTGAAACGAGCGATTACGCTGGCGCATCAGGCCGGCGCGGTGGTGATGGTCGACGGCGCGCAGGGCATTGCGCACACGACGACCGACGTGACGGCGCTGGATATCGACTTTTACGCGTTCTCCGGCCATAAACTGTATGGCCCTACCGGCATCGGCGTGCTGTACGGCAAACCGGCCCTGCTGGAAACCATGCCGCCCTGGCAGGGCGGCGGAAAAATGATGACGGCAGTGTCGTTTGACGGTTTCACGCCGCAAGCCATTCCCCAGCGCTTCGAAGCCGGTACGCAGCACATTGCCGGGGTGATCGGCCTGGCTGCCGCCATTGACTGGTGGCAGCAACAGGACCGCCCGGCGGCGGATCGGCATAGCGTCGCGCTGGCGAGCGATGCGGAACAGCAGTTGAGCGCGTTACCCGGTTTTCGCAGCTTCCGCGCTTCCGGTTCCAGCCTGTTGTCGTTCACTATCGAAGGCGTGCACCACCACGATCTGGTGACCCTGCTGGCAGAGGACGGCATCGCTCTGAGAGCCGGACACCATTGCGCTCAGCCGCTGATGGCGGCGCTGGGCGTGCCCGGCACGCTGCGGGCCTCATTTGCGCCCTATAACCAACAGCAGGACGTGGACCATCTGGTCCTGGCTACCCAAAAAGCGCTTGAATTACTGATGGATTGATTGATGATGACCGATTCTACACGCCATCCGTTTGGCACTGAAATTGATGAAGCGGCGCTGACGACGCGTTTTGACGCCTGTCGCTCCTGGGAAGAACGCTACCGTCAGTTGATCCTGCTGAGCAAATCCTTGCCGTCGCTGCCGGACGCACGTCGTCAGGAACATATCGAACTGTCCGGTTGTGAAAACCGCGTCTGGCTGGGATATCAACGGCGGACGGACGGCGCCCTGCATTTTTACGGCGACAGCGACGGCCGCATCGTACGTGGGCTGCTGGCAATCCTATTGACGGCGGTGGAAGGCAAAACCGCGCAAATGCTGCAACAGCAAGACCCGCTGGCTTTGTTTGACCGGCTGGGACTGCGCGCCGAACTCAGCGCATCACGCGCCGGCGGGCTGGCCGCGCTGGCCAGCCGCATCCACGACATCGCCCGTCACGAATCCTGATTCAACGCGACGGCCTGCGCCTGCCGGGCATCGCGCGCCATCATTTTTTTCAACGCATGGGAAACCGCCACAAAGCCAAAAGTGGCGGTCACCATGGTCGCCGCGCCGAAGCCTGAGGCGCAATCCATACGTTTCACGCCGTCAGCGGTGCTGCGAGACGCGCAAACCGAACCATCCGGTTGTGGGTACATCAGCGGCTCGCTGGAAAACACGCAGTCGATGCCGAGCTTGCCCTTGCTGTTTTTAACGATATTAAAATCGTGCTTCAACCGCTCGCGTAACTTGGCCGCCAGCGGATCCTGAATGGTTTTCGCCAGATCGGCGACCTCAATACGGGTCGGGTCAATCTGCCCTCCCGCTCCTCCCGTGGTCACCACCGGCACTTTATTGCGGCGACACCAGGCCAGCAGCGCGGCTTTGGGGCGCACGCTATCGATAGCGTCAATCACATAGCTGAAATTGTTGTCCAGCAGTTCCGCCACATTATCGGCGCTGATGAAATCATCGACGCAGGTCACCCGGCATTCCGGGTTAATCGCCAGAATTCGCTCCGCCATCACCTCGGTTTTCAACTGCCCGGTGTGCTGACGCAGGGCATGAATCTGCCGGTTGGTGTTGCTGACGCACACATCATCCATGTCAATCAGGGTAATCGCGCCGATACCGGTGCGCGCCAGCGCTTCCGCCGCCCAGGACCCTACCCCGCCAATGCCGATCACGCACACATGCGCGCCGGCAAACAGCGACAACGCCCGCTGACCGTACAAACGCGCCGTACCGCCAAAGCGTTGCAGATAACTCTCGGATAATTGCGTACTCATCGCCCACCTTCACTCAATCACAAACGGCAGCGATGATACCCCAGTCAGGACCATTTGCGCAGCGGATAACGGCAATCTATTCCACACGCTGCGTTTCTCCACAGCCGGCACTTGCACCCTGCCGTCATTATTTACCGTTTTGACAGGTGACGACTTTAGGTGAGCTGTGGCACTTTAACTGATGACGCTCATTAGGCGGCGCTCCGCCGGAGGAAACCATGCATCCTGAACTGATCCCCGCCACCGAATCGGATATCGATTTCCTGCTGCAACTGCGCAGGCTGACTATGGGGAAATATCTGGCGGACATCGGCGCATCGACAGACAGCGACAGCCTGATGCGGCGCGTTCGCTACGAGTTTGAACACGCCCATATCGTGCGGGTGGAGGGGCAGCCCGCCGGGTTGTTCAAATATCGCTTCATGCCGCAGGAACAGCACTGGTATCTGATTCAGATTCAGATCCACCCGGATTTTCAGAACCGCGGCCTCGGCAAGCTATTGATTGAAACCCTGCTCGCGCAGGCATCGGCGCAGGGCCAACCGGTGGTGTTGAGCGTGCTGAAAAATAATCCGGCGCGCCATCTTTACCACCGGCTGGGATTTCGGGTCACCGACCAAAACGACCGGGAATTCATCATGACCTGCCGCCCTCAGCCGCAATAAAAAAACAGACAAGGAGCCCCTGCATGAACATCGCCATATTGGATGACTATCAGGATATCGTCAGACAGCTGAACTGCTTTTCACTGCTGAACGGCCATCAGGTACGGATTCTGAATCAGACCTATACCGATACCGCCCAACTGGCAGCACAGTTGCAAGATGCTCAAGCGCTGGTGCTGATTCGTGAACGTACCCGTATTACTGATGAATTGCTGGCTCAACTGCCGAACCTGAAGTTAATCAGCCAGACCGGCAAGGTGAGCCAGCACCTCAGCGTTGACGCCTGTACCCGGCATGGCGTCGCGGTGGCCGAAGGCACCGGCTCGCCGGTGGCGCCCGCCGAATTGTGCTGGAGTTTGATCATGGCGGCTTCGCGCCATCTGCCTTGTTACCGCGACCAGTTAGCTCAGGGTCACTGGCAACAGAACGGCAGGTTGGGATTGGGAAGAACGCTGCATGGCCTGACGCTCGGCATCTGGGGATACGGAAAAATCGGACAGCGTATCGCCCGGTACGGCGCGGCATTCGGCATGACGGTGTTGGTGTGGGGCAGCGAGACGTCACGTGAACTGGCGCGCCAGCACGGTTTTACCGCCGCCGACAGCAAGGCTGCGTTTTTTGCCGACGCCGACGTGCTGTCGCTGCATCTGCGTTTGAACGACGCCACCCGTCATAGCGTAACGCAGCCGGACCTGGCATTGATGAAACCGGATTCGTTGTTCGTCAACATCAGCCGCGCCGAACTGGTGGAGCCGGGCGCGCTATGGCGCGAGCTGTCCGCCCATCCCGGCAAACAGGCCGCGCTGGATGTCTTCGACCACGAACCCGCAACGCCGGCAAACGAACCGTTGCTGGCGCTGCCTAATGTGCTGGCCACGCCGCATATCGGCTATGTCGAGCGCAACAGCTACGAGCTTTATTTTAAAACCGCGTTTGAGAACGTGGCGGCATTTGCCACTGGGCGCCCGGCCAATCTGGTCAACGGCCCGGCGCTTTTTACCCCCAGCCGAAACGCCGCAACAGGAGCCGATTGATGCAACCTCCCGCGATCACGCTGCGTAAAGCCCGCCGAAACGATGCGCAAACGGCGTTTGACCTGCGTAACCGCGCCATCCTGCACGGCTGCCGCCATGACTATGCGCCAGAGCAACTGCAGCGCTGGGCCAGCGGCACCCTCAGCGAGGCTTTCGAGAACACCGTCACTCACCATTTTCACCTGGCGGAGAGAGCCGGCCGGATCGTAGCAACGGGTATGATCAACCTCCACACCGGCATGATCGACGCGGTGTTTGTCGACCCGGAGGCGATGGGGCAAGGGGTGGGCAAACGGATGATGCAACATCTCGAAACGCAGGCTCGCGCGGCAGGTCTGGCGGAAATTCGGCTCGACGCCAGCCTGAACGCCGCACCGTTTTACCGCTCGCTGGGCTTTTCAGGCGATGAAGTCAGCCTCTACCACTCGCCACGGGGCTTCTCGCTGGCCTGTATCCCGATGGTCAAGGTTATCGACTGACAATATCTCGACAAGCGATAGGCTGTTATTCCGGTTCCCAGCACGAGAAAAAAATGAGCGATATCATTATCAGACGTACCGAAGCACGCGATGCCGCCGCCGTAGCCAGCATTTATGAAGGGGAACATGCCTACTCAGGCACACTGCAACTACCTTATCCGTCACTGGCTGTGTGGGAATCGCGTTTGAACCACATGCCGGAGAATGTTTATAGCCTGGTTGCTGAATGGGAAGGCGAACTGGTGGGCAATCTGGGATTTGAAATATTCAGCAACCCGCGCCGCCGCCATGCCGGAACCTTTGGCATGGGCGTCAAGGATGCGCATCAGCATCGGGGAGTTGGCAGCGCCCTGTTGTCAGCCTTGACCGACCTGACGGACAACTGGCTGAACATCCACCGTATTGAGCTAACCGTTTACACCGATAACGACGCCGCGCTGGCGCTATACAGAAAATTCGGCTTTGTCGTCGAAGGCGAGTCCAAAGATTACGCCTTCCGCCATGGTCGTTTCACGGATGTCTTTCACATGGCGAGAATACGCCCGGCAAATACAACCAACCGGTAGGCCTGCGGAAGAGGAATGTCCCGCCGCGATACAGCAATAGTACGGCGGGACGAAAATCATTAGTTGGAACTACTGACCAGTCCACCAGCCCCGGTGCTGTTGCCTGCGCTGAGCAACGGCATGGCAGAAGAAGACTGCGCGTTTCTTAATACCCACACCCGACCGTAATGATTGTAGAACCCGGCGGCGTGTCCGGCATCCGTCCCAATACCCTGATAAATATCGAAATGTTGTCCTTTTATCGCACCGCCGACATCCAGCGCGACCATTAAACGCATCTCATATTTGCCGGTAAATTTGCCCTGATTATCCAGCAACGGCACTTCCGCCAGCAGCGTGGTACCGGCCGGGATCAGCGAGCGGTCAGACGCCACAGAGGCTTTAGCTACCAACGGCACCGCGCTGGCGCCCTTCACCGGCATCGATGCCATCGGTTTAAAGAACACGAAAGAGGGATTCTGCACCAGTAATTCCCGGACTTCCGCTTCGGTATGCCGGTCGGCCCACTGTCGGATGGCCTGCATCGACATCTCTTCTCTGGGCACCTCGCCGCGATCAATCAACACTTTGCCGATACTGCGGTAAGCATGACCGTTTTTGCCGGCATAACCGAAAAAGGTCAACGGGCTGCCATCGCCGAAATCCACATAACCGCTGCCCTGCACTTCCATCATGAAGTTGTCCATCAGCGAATTAGTCCAGGCGATAGCCAGTTCGTTGCTCAGCGCGCCGGAATAAATGGCGGAGCGATCCGGCAGACGGCCGTTCTTGCGTACGCGAGGCATGGCGTACAGTGGGAAACGGAACTCGCCCTGACGGTAGTGGCGCGCCTGCACCACCGGGGTGTAGTAGCCGGTAAACTGCACGTTGCCAAAGCTGTCGACGCCTTCCATCTGCCAGGCGCCGAGGCCGAACTGCGTCAGTTGACGGGTATCGCCGCCAGCCTGAATCCAGTTCTGAATGGCCTGAAAAATATCGCTGTTGCGGGAGTAGAGTCCGGGAGAGGATGCCTGAATCTGGCTGATCTGTTGGGAAAAATCGACCGTGTTTACCGGCTTGCCGTTAGCGTTCGGCGCGTTGACCCATTCCAGTGGCTGATCGAGACGGCCATCTTTATATTGCTGACCACGATCGCTGGGTCGGGTCTGACAACCGGCCAGTATGGCGATGACGACCCCGGTCAACACGTACTTCCCCCACCATCCTTTCATTTCCGTGCTCTCTTCTTGCTTGAGTGTGAAACCACGCAGAACGATAACAAACAGGCGGGGAGAATAAAACGCATCGCATCAAAACGACACTCGGCAGTCTAAAAAATCAACGTAATGCCGACATTTCCATCATCCGTCGGCAAAAGCGTAAACTATTTGCAAAAAGAGGTTGCATCGAAGCGAACGCGGAGTATAGTGCGCATCCACGGACGCGGGGTGGAGCAGCCTGGTAGCTCGTCGGGCTCATAACCCGAAGGTCGTCGGTTCAAATCCGGCCCCCGCAACCAATTGATGTACCAGCATCATATCAGAAGAAAGAAGACGGACGCGGGGTGGAGCAGCCTGGTAGCTCGTCGGGCTCATAACCCGAAGGTCGTCGGTTCAAATCCGGCCCCCGCAACCAATAAATAGACACCCGAACGGGTGTTTTTTTATGCCTGCAATTCAGGCATTTCTTTCCGGCACAGTACGCCTTTCGGCGCTTATCGCACCTGAGCCGCAAAATAGGCTTTGATCCCTTCCAGAATCGATTGCGCCACCTGTTGCTGAAAACGGCTGGTGCGCAGCTTGCGCTCCTCTTCCAGATTGCTGATAAACGCCGTTTCCACCAGCACCGACGGAATATCCGGCGCCTTCAGCACCGCAAACCCGGCCTGATCGACGCTGTTTTTGTGCAGGTGATTGACCTTGCCCAGCCGATGCAGAATTTCTTTGCCGAATTTCAGACTGTCGTTGATGGTCACGGTTTGCACCATGTCAAACATGGTGCTGTCCAGATAGCGGTCGCCGCTCAGGCTGACGCCGCCAATCAAATCCGATTCGTTCTGGGTTTGCGCCAGATAACGCGCCGCTGAACTGGTCGCGCCTTTTTTTGACAACGCAAACACTGAGGAACCGCGGGCGGCCCGGCTGGTGAAAGCATCGGCATGGATGGAGACAAACAGGTCGGCGCGCTGTTTGCGCGCTTTAGCCACCCGCACTTTGAGCGGAATGAACACATCCTCATTGCGGGTCATGTAGACCTTCATGTTGTGCTCACGCTCGATCAGCGCTTTCAGGCGTCGGGCAATTTGCAGCACCACGTCTTTTTCGCGGGTCCGGTTTTTGCCGATGGCGCCAGGGTCTTCTCCGCCGTGCCCCGGATCAAGCATGATAACCAGCGGCCTTTCGCGCCCCGCCTTGCCGTCTTTGGGCTTTTCCGGCGGTAGCGTCCGTTCCAGATCGCCTTTATTGTAATCTTCCAGCAACGCCAGCAACGGGTCATCAGCGTCGTCATAACGACCGGCGGCGGGATATAAATCCATCACCAGACGGTTCCGGAAGCCTGCGACCGGCGCCAACGTAAACAGTTTAGGATTGACCTTCTGCCTTAATTCCAGCACCAGACGCACGGTATTCTTGTCGAACTGCCCGGCGCGCGCCGTTTTGATGAAAGGATCCGGCCGTTCGAATTGCCGACCGGCATTTTTCAGCACGCTATTCAACGAGGCATTTTCAATATCCACCACCAGACGATCGGGATTTTCCAGCATAAACTGGCGATACTTAAGCGGCTGGCTGGACTCCAGCGTCACACGGCTATAGGCGGAAGAAGGCCACACCCGCACGGCAATCACCTGCGAGGCGGCGGCCAGCCCGATGCCGCTGATACTCAGTAACCAGGTGGCGGCGGCGCCCTGTAATAAATGACGACGGGTCAGATGGTGCTTCGGATCAGACATGCAACTCCGGTAATGGCTAAAGAAATCAGGCAGATTGATAAAAACGTCAAAAACTTTAACCAATACGCATCAGACTGTCATGCAAAAATCATTTTTATGTTTTTTACTGTGATAAGCAGACTTCGCTGAACTATCGGGCCAGACCGAAAAGTTATCGCTTGCCTTTTAGTTTACGAAGAATAAAAATACGAAAATATCGAATAAAAATTCAAAGAGGGCTCGCAGTGAAGGAACGTAGTACAGAACTGGTTCAAGGCTTCCGCCACTCAGTTCCTTACATCAACGCACATCGTGGTAAAACATTTGTCATCATGCTCGGCGGCGAAGCTATCGAACATGAAAATTTTGCCAAAATCGTCAATGATATCGGGCTGTTGCACAGTCTGGGCATCAAGCTGGTGGTGGTTTACGGCGCACGCCCCCAGATCGATGCGAACCTGATGGCCCATCACTACGAGCCTCGCTACCACAAACATACCCGCGTAACGGACAGCACCACGCTGGAACTGGTGAAACAGGCGGCAGGCATGCTGCAACTGGACATCACCGCCCGGCTGTCGATGAGCCTGTTGAACACGCCGCTACAGGGCGCGCACATTAACGTGGTCAGCGGCAACTTTATCATCGCCCAGCCGTTGGGCGTGGATGATGGCGTCGACTACTGCCACAGCGGGCGCATTCGCCGCATTGACGAAGAAGCGCTGCATCGTCAGTTGGACAGCGGCGCTATCGTGCTGTTGGGTCCGGTGGCGGTTTCCGTCACCGGTGAAAGCTTCAACCTGACATCGGAAGAAGTCGCCACCCAGCTGGCTATCAAACTCAGGGCCGAAAAGATGATCGGTTTCTGCGCCTCCCAGGGCGTGACCAATATCGAAGGCAGTATTGTGTCCGAACTGTTGCCAGACGAAGCCCAGCAGCGCATTCAGTCACTGGAGGAAGCCGGTGACTATAACTCCGAGATTGTGCGTTTCCTGCGCGGTGCGGTGAAAGCCTGCCGCAGCGGAGTACGCCGCAGCCACCTGATCAGCTATCAGGAAGATGGCGCGCTGTTGCAGGAACTGTTCTCCCGTGACGGCATCGGCACCCAGATCGTGATGGAAAGCGCCGAGCAAATCCGCCGGGCGACCATCAATGACATCGGCGGTATTCTGGAGCTGATTCGCCCGCTGGAGCAACAAGGCATTCTGGTGCGCCGTTCGCGCGAACAACTGGAAATGGAGATCGACAAATTCACCGTGGTGGTCCGCGATAATCTGACTATCGCCTGCGCTGCACTCTATCCGTTTCCGGAGGAGAGCATCGGTGAAATGGCCTGCGTGGCGGTGCACCCGGAATACCGCAACTCGTCGCGTGGCGATCAGTTACTGCATCATATCGCCGTACAGGCTCGCCAGCAGGGGCTCAAACGCCTGTTTGTGCTGACCACCCACAGCATCCACTGGTTCCAGGAACGCGGTTTCCAGCCGGCGGAGGTCGCCGTATTACCGAAACGCAAGCAGGAGCTTTACAACTACCAGCGTCGCTCCAAGATTCTGGTCATCGACCTGTAAGGCAAATAACGCGTGGTTCATCGCCACGCGTTACCCGCTCGGTTTCCCTGCTTTTCCTTGTGCCAGCCATTTCTCCTGGCGCAGGCATTCATACTTTCAGCAGCACCTACTGTCCGGCGCCTTACTGGGTTTCCGTCTGTTTTTGTTCCACCGGTTTCAACGTCAGCGTTCGTTGCAGTGCGGAAGTCGATGCATAGGATTGCCATTCCGACGGCCGGGCATAGTCAGCCTGCCCACTCGCACTGCCGGAAATCTGGGATAGAATCGCCAGCCCCTGTGGATGCAGCGCCTGCCGGAAAAAGTCGGTTAACTGCGCCGACGAAATAGACGCCAGTTGTCCAATCAACTGCTGGCGGGTATCGAAGGCAAAATTCTCCCGTTCCAGATCGCCGCGCAGGCGGGCCGCCTCTTCATCCAGCGTCTGAGGCGGCTGACTGAGCGCATTGATCAACCCCTGCTTATTCTGGGCAAACGTCTCTGCGTTCATGGCGCTCAGGCGCTGCTCCGCCTTGCCAAAAAAGTCCTGATAACGTTGATAGAGGTAGGCAGGCTGCTGGCTGTTGCTTTGCAGCAGGAAACCAATCCCCCACTGGCGATCGACAGAGATCGGGGTGGCGAACACGGCATAGCCCAGCTGTTCGTCAGTACGCAACTGATTAAAGAACCAGGGATGAATGATCTGACCCAGCAGCTTACTGTAAGCCGCGCTCTGTACTTCGTCATACCCTGTCGGAATATATACCGCCGCCAGCGCCGAATCGGTGCTGGTCGCGCTGCGTTGCAGCGTGGCTCGCTGTGGCTGGCTGATGCTGACGGATTGTCCGCGCCACCATTCGGTGCCGCCGCAGCCAAGACGTTCACGCAGGCTGTGCGACAAGCTAACCACCTTGTCCTGTTCCAGATTGCCGACCACCAGCATTTCCGGCGCTGCCTGATGCAGTAAGGCCTTGCGGTATTCCATCAGCTCCTGCAGCGTAATATCCTTCAGCAAATTGCGCCGCTCGCTTCGTTCGCTATAAGGCACGCTCGACAACCCCTTAATCGGGAACATCGCCTGCTCGTACGCTTTGGCCTTCTCGGCTGCATCCAACTGCTCGGCGTACCAGGATTTTGCCTGTTCCAGCTGTTCTTCCGTCGAGCTGAAGCTGGCGTATTGTTCCACCAGCGTCAGCAATAGCTCCGGCAGATGTTGGGTGTAGCCGCTGGCCGTCATCATCAGCCCGTCATTGCTGCCGGTGGAGAAGCTGATGCCGCCCACCGATGCCTGATAGCTGAGCGCATCCAGCGCCACGCCGGCCAGATAATCATTCAGGGCGAACAGCACCTGATGACGGGCGGAATCGCTCGCCATCCGGTTACGCAGCATCAGCGTGATATCGGCTTTGGGTTCGCTGGCGAAATGGCGGCTCGGCATGTAAAACACGCGCAGCCCCGGCTGGTCGACCACTTTCTTCGGATGCGTAATAGCGGCATCCGCGGCAATCAGCGAAAAACTATCCGGGATGTAAGGGTTGGGCGTCGGCAGACTGAGCGCCAGCGACTGTGCCGTCTTCTGCCACTGCGCCATCCGCTCGTCGCCAATCTTGTCTACCTGATAAGGCGCGCCAACAAAATACGCCTCTTTATTGTGGGGCTGCTCCGGGCTTATTACCCAGATACGCGCGTTTTGCGGCGTCATGGCCGACAGCCGCGCCTTGATCGCCTCAGGATCGAACCGATCCGCCAGATAAGGTCCTTCAAGGGTATATTCCACCGGTAGCCGCAGCATGGTATCCGCCAGCCACTCCACATAGCTCATATCGCGGGTAAGAGAGGGGTAGCGGAAATCAATACCCAGCACCCGTGATATCTCATCGAAGTAACGCGGCTGAATCCCTTCCTTACGCAGTTTTTCCAGATAGCTGAACACCCCGGCGATCACGTTATCCTGCTGTGCCAGTCCTTTGTCGGTCAAATCAACGCTGATATTGAAGACGCCGCTGTCGCGCTCGGACATGGGATCAGAACTGGCGCGTACCGACTCGGCCAGACCTTGTTTTTGCAGCCAGTCAGAAAGCGTGTTCTGGCTGCGATTGCCGATCAGGTAGCTGATGTAGGTATCCGTTTTGCTGCGAAACGCCGGGCTGTTGTTATCGATCCGAAATTCAATCTTCAACTGCTTGCGGGGTTGCGCTGGGACATAATGAATGAATAACCCGCGCTGTTCATCAGTCACCACAGGGGCGGCAATCGGCGGTACGCTGGCCTGACGATTGGCTATCCGCCCGAAGGTCGAGGCGGCGATGGCAGCCAGATCCGGCAACGGCAACTTGCCGTAAATCACGCCTTTCATCAGGTTGGCGGAGTAGTAGCGCTGGTAGAAATTGACCAGTTCATCATGCAGTTTACTGCCGGGCTTATCACTGAGGGTTTCCAGGTTGCCGCCGGCGAAGCGGGAGCCGGGATGCGCCGGGTTAATGGTTTCGGCTTCCACCTGCTCCATGCGCAAGCCATCGCGAGCGCGGGCCATGGTCAACTCCGCATTTACCGCGTGGCGCTCACGATCGGCGTTGACCGGATCGAGCAGTGGTTCGGCAATCGCATCGGCCAGCCGGTCGACGGCGGGCTGCAACGCATCGTTTTCCACTTCGAGATAGAAAGCGGTGCGATAAGACGCCGTGCTGGCATTATGGCTGCCGCCGTGCATTTTCAGAAATTCGGCTAGCCCATCCGCCTGCGGATAACGCGTCGACCCCATCAGCAGCATGTGTTCCAGATAGTGGGCCAGACCCGGCTGTTGCGGGGGATTATCCAGCGAACCGACCGGTATCGCCAGCGCCGCCAACGAACGGGTGGCCTGCGTATCGGACACCAGCAGAACCGTCATACCGTTATCAAGCCGTATCGCCTGATACTGCCGAACGTCATTCTCACTCTTTCTTATCGTCTCGGGTAGCGGCTGCCAGCCATCCGCCGCCTGACTGATCGGAAACCAGAAACACAGCAATAAAGCGCTTAACCAAATACAAGATTTCCGCATCAACATCTCCAAAGGCGTTATACAGGCAGTTATTCCAGGCTATGGGCTGTCACGTTGCACAACTGCGTCAGGGGTATCACAAAACCAGCGGCCGAGCACCGCACGATAGCGATAGGGCGTCACTACGGTCACCGTCACACGGCGACAGGCCGGAGGATGTCGTTGTTCTTCCCGGCTCACACGCCATCCGGCGGGAACGCTCCGCGACGACGATGAAACGCTGTCTGCGCCTTCAGTTTCCAGTTGCTGATGAGCCAGCCGCCACGCCTGACGCTGCTGCATCTGATGCAACAACGATTGCTGAAGTACCTGATGATATTGCAAGAGGCCGACCAACGAAACCGCAAATAACAGCGCGGCGACCAACGTTTCCGGCAGACTGAACCCAGCGCAGGGCTCACGACGCGACCTTTCATTGCGCCGGGACACAGGCCGGCTCCGCCGCATCCGGGCAAAAATCCAGCCATCCGCCCGCGACGGGCCGGATGCCGCCGTCGGCCGCTGCGGCATCGGCCATTACCCGGTGATAAAACGCCAGTGGCTGCGGATTACCGGCTATCCGCCCCTCCCCCCGCAATAGCCCGGAATGGTCTTCGCCACTTATACGCAGACAGGCGCGTAACTGCGCCGACTGCCGAGCCTGACACTGCCACTCGCCGGTGGTTTGCCAGCGCAACCCCATTCCCCAGTTCAGCGACGACAGCCCCTGATTGAATGCCTGCCAGAAGCGCTGTTCGTCAATTCCCTGCTGCAACTGAATATCCAGTTGGCGCTGCAATCCGCCCAACATTAACAAGCCGATCATCATAACCAGCATCACTATCACCAGTATGCTGCCCTGCTGCCGCCTACCCTGCATGATTCCTCCCTGCCACCAGGCTGTCGACCTGCCGCCGCCGTGTCGAACGCGCGGTCCAGTACCCCTCCAGCAATATCCGATAACGCGGTTGCGCACCGGACGTCTCCTTCGTTACCTCAAAACGGGCGATGGTCACTTCGCTGGGATCCAGCAATTTCTCCCAGCGGTTGCCCTGACAACGGGGGCCGCCCGTTTGCACCTCCAGCGTGCCATCGCGCAGGCGATAGCTGAAAAACTCCGGCTCCGACTGTTCCCCCGTTTCCCAACGACCATTGCGGTTGACGTCATAAGCCACTGATAGGCAACTCACCTGTTTCGTGGCGCCGGCCTCCAGCGTCAGCGCGCTTCCCTGACAGCGGCCGGCGCAAAATCCGGCGCGCCGAATGTCTTTCTCTATTCCGAACAGGGTCTGCCCCAGCAACTGTTCCAGCCGGATCAGGCTGGCACTATCCTGCGTCTGGACCCGCAGCAACGGCAGCAGCTGCGCCACCGCCAGCATGATCAGGCTGCTCATCCCCATCGCCAGCATCACTTCCGGCAGGGTAAACCCGCCTGCGGCTTTCCCGGTTAATCTGTTCAACATAACGGGATCCCCTGAACTGGCCGGGACTCGCTGCAAAGGCGCAAGCGCCCGCGTGCCGAGATCACCAGCCTCACGCGCCCAGCCGGGTTGCTCAGGGTGAGATGCCCAGCCTGTGCGGCATTACGCAGGCCGTAAAACACCAGCCGCTCGCTGGTGGTTTCGGCGATCGCCGTATCCCGCACCGCGCGGGTAAAAACGAAAGCGCTTTCCAGCGGACAGGAAGCCGGTTCGGCGCCATTCCCAATACACCAGCTATCACCAGCCGACTTGAACCACAGACTTTCGGTCTGATTGCGCCAGTAGGCGTTGGCCTGTATGCGCGTCATGAATGCCAGCAGGTGCCGGGCGTGCTGCTCCAGCAAAAGCGCCTGGCGATAAGCCAGCCAGCTATGCAGCCCGCCGCCTGTCAGCAAAGCCACAATGGTGATCACCACGATGAGTTCCAGCAGGGAAAAACCCTGTTGCCGTACGCTGTTTCTGTTCATGACCGCCATTCTAAAGCGCGGTATCAGCGTGAATAGCGCCAGAGGATGGGGTTACGAGGCGCTTCGCAGGCAAGATGCGGGGCGGCGGCAACATACAGAGAAACTGCGCGGCCGCTCGCAAATCAGGAGAGAGGACAAAAAAACCGCCCAACGGCAAGATGTCCGACTGATCAGCAGGAAACCGCGATTTCCATTGTCAGCAACATCCGCCGTTGGGCGGTATCAGGTGATATCAGAGCAGGATAAGACTCAGACGGCTACCGGCGCCTTGATGGCGGGGTGCGGGTCATAACCCTCTATGTCGAAATCGTCAAACTGGTAATCAAACAGCGACGCCGGACGGCGTTTGATCACCAGCCGCGGCAAAGGACGCGGCTCGCGGCTAAGCTGCAGACGAGTCTGCTCAAGGTGGTTGTTGTAGAGGTGGGTGTCGCCGCCGGTCCAGACGAAATCACCCACTTCCAGGTCACACTGCTGCGCCATCATATGCACCAGCAGCGCGTAGCTGGCGATGTTGAACGGCAGGCCGAGGAAAATGTCGCAGGAGCGCTGGTACAACTGGCAGGAGAGTTTGCCGTTCGCGACATAAAACTGGAAAAAAGCGTGGCAGGGCGCCAGCGCCATTTTGTCCAGCTCGCCCACATTCCAGGCGGAAACGATGATGCGGCGGGAATCCGGGTCCTGTTTCAGCTGTTTTAGCACCGTCTGCAACTGGTCGATCTGACGGCCGTCCGCCGCCCCCCAGGCGCGCCATTGCTTGCCGTAAACCGGCCCCAGGTCGCCATTTTCATCCGCCCATTCATCCCAAATGGTGACCTTGTTGTCATGCAGGTAGCCGATATTGGTATCGCCGTTCAGAAACCACAGCAGCTCATGGATGATGGAGCGCAGGTGGCAACGCTTGGTGGTCACCAGCGGAAAGCCATCCTGCAGGTTGAAACGCATCTGATGGCCGAAAATCGATAACGTCCCCGTGCCCGTGCGGTCATCCTTGGGAGTCCCTTCTTCAAGCACCTTTTTCATCAGTTCCAGATACTGTTTCATACCACCTCACCTACTTAATTTTTATCAACATTTACTGCCGGGCAGACTGGCGACGATACGCCCAGACCATCATCAGGATTCCGGCCAATACCATCGGCACCGACAGGATCTGCCCCATACTGACGCCGCCGAACAGCCCCAGTTGAGCATCCGGCTGGCGGAAGAATTCCACAATAATGCGGAAGCAGCCGTAGCCGATCAGGAACAGGCCGGATACGCTGCCCATCGGGCGTGCTTTGCGAATGAACACATTCAGAATGATAAACAGCACTACCCCTTCCAGCACCAGTTCATACAACTGCGACGGGTGGCGGGGCAATACGCCGTATTGATTGAAGATCGCCTGCCACTGCGGGTTGCCGGCCGCCAGCGCCATGTCTTCGCCGCGCGACCCCGGAAACAGCATCGCCCACGGCGCATCGGTACTGACGCGGCCCCACAGCTCGCCATTGATGAAGTTGCCCAGACGCCCGGCGCCCAGACCAAAAGGAATCAGCGGGGCAATGAAATCAGATACCTGGAAGAAATGACGTTTGGTGCGATGCGCAAACCACAGCATGACCGCGATGACGCCCAGCAGGCCGCCGTGGAAAGACATGCCGCCGTCCCACACGCGGAACAGATAGAGCGGGTTATCCAGAAACGACGGGAAAGCGTAGAACAGCACATAACCCAGACGACCACCTACAAATACGCCGAGGAACCCGAAATAGAGCAGGTTTTCCACCTCTTCCTTGCGCCATCCGCTACCCGGTTTGTTCGCCCGGCGTACCGCCAGCCACATGGCAAACACAAACCCGACCAAATACATCAATCCATACCAGTGCAGGGAAACCGGCCCTAACGAAAAAATTACCGGATCAAACTGGGGAAATACCAGATAGCTCGTCGTCATCGATCACCACATTATCGTTGCTTTGTCCCTGATTTCGGGGCTATTCAAGGGCCGGAAGGAAGGCAGGGCTTCCGTCAGCCGTCCGCGGTTGCGCATGATAGCATAGCCAATGGAAACAGTTGGCGACGAGGGGATAAAAGAACTGTAAACATTTCCGGCATGGATCCGGTATGAAAATGGAGCGACGCCGCGCTCAGCGCCCGCCGCGAATCAGGCCGCCCAGCCCGCGTTCTTCAATGAAAATCGACGCCCACTGGCGCACTTCGCTGGCGGTTTGCGCCCTGAGCACCTTGTCCGTCAACTGGCGGGTCTCTTCCTCGCCAATCCGGCGCAGCAGGTATTTGATGCGGGCGACGCTACGACCGTTCATGCTTAGCGTGCGGTATCCCAGCCCGATCAGCAGCAGTGCGCCCATCGGCTCGCCGGCCATCTCGCCGCACACCGATACCGGCAACGAATATTGTCGGCAATGAGTGATGATCATGTTCAGCGCCTGCAGCATCGACGGATGCAGGCTGTCGTACAGGGCGCCGACATGCGGGTTATTACGATCCACCGCCAGCAGATACTGGGTCAGGTCATTGGTGCCGACGGAGACAAAATCGATGCGGGACGCCAGATGCGGCAACAGAAACAGCACCGACGGCACTTCGATCATAATGCCGATGCGCGGACGCGGCTGCGGAAAACCGAGCATTTCCGACACTTCCGCCGCGGCGCGATCGATCAACCGCTTTGCCTCATCGATCTCATCCAGGCTGTTGATCATCGGCAGTAAAATGCTCAGGTTGCCGATATGCGCATTGGCGCGCAGCATGGCGCGAACCTGAATCATGAAAATTTCCGGCTGATCGAGCGTTACGCGAATGCCGCGCCAGCCCAGACAAGGATTTTCTTCACTGATAGGCAGGTAAGGCAGTTGCTTGTCCGCGCCGATATCCAGCGTACGCAACATCACCGGGCGGGACGGATAAAGCCGCAACATGCCTTCATATTGCGTCATCTGCTCCTCTTCCGAGGGAAAGCCGTTTTGCAGCATGAACGGGATTTCGGTGCGGTACAGCCCTACGCCGTCCACCTGATTGATGAAACGCTTTTCATGTTCGGCGCTCAGACCGGCGTTGAGCATCACGTCCACCCGCTCGCCGCTTTTCAGCACCGCCGGGCGTTCCATGTCATCTTCCGCCAGCCGGGTAAGCTCGTTTTCCTCGCTCAGCAGACGCTGATACTCCTGCACCAGCACCGGTTCAGGGTCCACCAGCAACTCGCCGCGATAGCCATCCAGCACCAGCAGACGCTGATGCAACAGCTCGGGTTGGATATCGGCGCCCATCAGCGTGGGAATGCCCATCGCCCGCACCAGAATGGCGGCGTGGGAATTGGCGGCGCCGTCGTACGCGACCACGCCGGCCAGGCGCTCCTGCGGCACCTCCGCCAGCAGCGTGGCGGTCAGTTCATCCGCCACCAGAATGAAACGCTCCGGCCACTGACCGTTGCTCTGGGCGTTGTCATCAAGATGGAACAGTAGACGCTGACCCAGCGCCCGCAGGTCGCTGGAACGATCGCGCAGGTAAGGATCCTGCAGGCTGG
The DNA here is from genome assembly GCF_003049805.1 of Dickeya sp. Secpp 1600. Taxonomy (NCBI): domain Bacteria; kingdom Pseudomonadati; phylum Pseudomonadota; class Gammaproteobacteria; order Enterobacterales; family Pectobacteriaceae; genus Dickeya; species Dickeya sp. Secpp 1600. The sequence continues at coordinate 1,041,534 of NZ_CP023484.1, read as the reverse complement.
CGAACTGCGCGGCAAACCGTTCGATCACCACTTTGACCGCCCATTCGGCCACGCTGCCGGTATCCACCTCCTGAAACAGTTCGCGTTTGAGGCGCGCGTCGTTGAGCAGGTGGGAATAGAAATCGAAGATCGCCGCGCTCTCTTTCTGCGCACTGGCGCTGAAACGCTTACTGAAACGGCGGAACTCCGCCCCGGCCTCCTCCATCGCCATCAGCAGCCGGGACCGTTCGCGGTCGCTATCCAGACTGGAGGCCGGAAATACCAGCTCCAGCGACGGCTGGCTGCGGTCCTGCCAGCCGGGGGCGATCGCCACGCCGGAAGACGCCGCCATCGCCTTGATGCGCGTCTGCCGGTATTGCCCGAACAGCGCTTTCATCTGAGACTGGGACAGAATGGCCGCCATCTGGGTGGCCAGCGTCACCATGAACGATTCTTCGTTTTTGTCGAACTGCCGGTGTTCGCGCTGCTGGACTACCAGCACGCCCAGCAATTGACGCCGGTGGATCACCGGCACGCCCAGAAACGAGCGGAAATGTTGTTCACGTACGGCAGGAATGAATTTGAAGCTGGGGTGGCTTTGCGCATCCGCCAGATTGATGGGCTCCGCCCGTTCGCCGACCAGGCCGACAATCCCCTGACCAAACGCCAGCGTAATGGTGCGGCCGCGCGGCTTTTTCAGCCCGCGCGTCGCCATCAGGTAATAACACTGACGATCGTGATCGGCCAGATAGATGGAGCAGACTTCCGTATCCATCGCCAGACAGGTTTCATTCACCAGAATATCCAACGCATCACTCAGTCGGGCCGCGGCCGCAACCTTCTCAATAATTTCTCGCAGTCGCGTGAGCATCATGATGTGTCGGATTATCCTCGTTTTCGTCTGGTTCCTGATGACATTCGGGTAGCCGAATTCTCCTGTAGCTGCATCACGGCGATGACAAACTCCTTCATCACCTTTCGATAAACGTCACGTTTGAACGACACCACCTGGCGTACCGGATACCAGTAGCTCACCCAGCGCCACCCGTCGAATTCCGGGGTGCCGCTGCTTTGCATATTGATGTCTGATTCATTACACATTAACTGTAGCAGAAACCATTTTTGCTTTTGGCCGATACATACCGGTTTTGTATCCCAACGCACCAAACGTTTTGGCAATTTATAGCGTAACCAGCTTCGGGTGGAAGCCAGGATACGAACATCCTTTTTCCGCAGCCCAACCTCTTCGAACAGTTCGCGGTACATCGCTTGTTCCGCGCTTTCTCCGGGGTTGATTCCCCCTTGAGGAAACTGCCAGGAGTGCTGACCGTAGCGACGGGCCCACAATACCTGACCCTGCCGATTACAAATTACAATACCAACATTCGGGCGGTAGCCATCATCGTCGATCACCGGACTACCTCGATAAACTAGAATGCAAAGATGACTCGATTGTTTCACACTACTGACAGACGGTAAACTACCGCTTTACATCCCTTTTATTGATGCCGCTTCCGGCTATCACGCCGGACATCGGCGGCTCAGGCCGCCGCCTCGCTGCTCCCGCTCCACGCTGATAAATCGACGTTAACCCACAGATAGGATCAAAGTTATAAACATTCATACGGCAATTCCGTCGGTTTATTCACTTTTTCTGTGGACATCTTTGTGAAGAACATCATGAAAAAGTGCGTAAAACTCATTTCAACCTTCACGTCCCCGAGATCTCACCCGCTAAATTGCCATTCCCTTTCAACCAATTAACCTGCCTTTCCCCGATTTCTCCACCGCCTGATGCAGCCCGATTCCGATGTGGTTTTCGGAGTGGCGAAAGATCGCACTACGCCGGTGTTATCCACAGGCAACCGACGAAAACCAGCCAAAAAATCGGCAAAACCAGCAAAAGCAGCGCCAGTCAAGGCTGTAAATCAAAACAGTGATCCCGAGTTATCCCGGTTATCCCAAAAAACTGTGGATAACATAGTGTAAAATCCTGTTCATTGTCGGTGTCTTGTCATGAACAAAAACCGACAGCGTGTTTTTCCCTGTGAAGACAGGGAGAAAAATCATAAAGGAATCATGCTATTATTATTTTTTATCTGAATAGCTGAATGCCTGACGTTATCCTCCGTTATGGCTGTACTTTTTTTAATCACCCTTGTTATCAGTAACGGATACGCAATCCATGCAGACACCCATCCCCCATCAGGACGCGCCGGACAGTGAACAGGCCCTGCTGCTGCGGGCGCAGGCGCTGGCCGGCTATTCGCTGGCGGAACTGGCCCGAATCGCCCAACTGCCGCTGCCCGCCAACCTTAAGCGAGACAAAGGGTGGATCGGCGTACTGCTGGAGCGCTTTCTGGGCGCCAGCGCCGGCAGTAAGCCGGAGCAGGACTTCCCTGACATCGGGATTGAGCTGAAAACCATCCCGGTGGATGAACAGGGGCGGCCGCTGGAAACCACCTTTGTCTGCGTGGCGCCGCTAACCGGCAACAGCGGCGTGACCTGGGAAAGCAGCCATGTGCGCCGCAAGCTGACCAGAGTGCTGTGGATTCCGGTGGAAGGTTCGCGTCCTATCCCGCTGGGGGAGCGCCGCATCGGCGCGCCGTTGTTATGGAGCCCCAGCCCGGAGGAAGAGCGGCAACTACAGCAGGACTGGGAAGAACTGATGGACTTGATCGTGCTGGGCAAAGTGGAAAGCATCACCGCCCGTCACGGCGAGGTGTTGCAGTTGCGCCCCAAGGCCGCCAACAGCCGGGCGTTGACTGAAGCCATTGGCGAGCACGGGCAACCGATTCTGACGCTGCCGCGCGGCTTTTACCTGAAGAAAACCTTCACCACGCCGTTACTGGCCCGGCATTTTCTGCTGTAATGCCCTCCGGGCGGGACACAGCCTAAATCCTCTTGCCTGTACGGCAGCAGGCCAGAGATAATGGTCATTTACGTTTCGTTTAAGGAAGCACTGAGATAATGTTCGATTGGATCGCGGATCCCAACGCCTGGCTGGCGCTGGGGACACTCACCATACTGGAAATCGTACTTGGCATCGACAACATCATCTTTTTGTCGCTGGTCGTCGCCAAGCTTCCCAAACATCAGCAGAACAAAGCCCGCCGTATCGGCCTGATGGGCGCGATGCTGATGCGCCTCGGTCTGCTGGCGTCCATCGCCTGGGTTATCAGACTCACCAATCCGCTGTTTAGCGTGTTCGGGCAGGAGGTTTCCGCCCGCGACCTGATTCTGTTCCTCGGCGGCCTGTTCCTGATCTGGAAATCCAGCAAGGAGATCCACGAAACCATTGAAGGCGGCGCGGAAGACCATACCTCGCAGGTGCATTCCTTCTTTGGCGCCATCGTGCAGATTATGCTGCTGGACATCATCTTCAGCCTGGATTCGGTAATTACCGCCGTAGGTCTGTCCGACCATCTGTTCATTATGATGGCCGCCGTGGTGATTGCCGTCGGCGTGATGATGTTCTCCGCCCGCACCATCGGCGAATTTGTCGATCGTCACCCGTCGGTGAAAATGCTGGCGTTGTCATTCCTGATTCTGGTGGGCTTTACCCTGATTCTGGAAAGCGTCGATATCCATGTGCCGAAAGGCTACATCTACTTCGCCATGTTCTTCTCCATGTCGGTAGAGGCGCTGAACCTGATGCGCGGCAAGAAATCCGTCAAAAAGCGGTAATTCCCCTGCGGGAAACGGCCAGCGCGCCGTTTCCCGCCCCATCCTTACGTATCTTTTTAATTTTTTTGCCATAAATCCTAACCTCGCCCGGGCAACGCTTTGCTAGACTGAAAAGACGTTCAGTTTTTTTGCTAAATAACAGGTAAATTCAGCATGCGATTTCGGATAAAAACCGCCGTTGCCCTGACTTTTGTCGTCCTGCTTTCCGGCTGCGCCAGCCACTATGTTATCGCCACCAAAGACGGTCAGATGTTGCTGACCAAGGGAAAACCGACGCTGGATCCGGCTACAGGTCTGCTCAGTTATACTGATGAAGAAGGCGTGAAACACCAGATCAACAACGACAACATTTCCCAGGTGATTGAACGTTAGAGCGGTTATTCGCATCAGCCGGGCCAGATTCGGAGATTCTGTTTGGCCCCGCCATCCCCACCGCCTTTTTTGTCTGGGGGAAAAACTATTTTTCCCCGCATTAATGCCCGGCCTTCCCGCACAAAGAGTCTTCCCCCCTCGTCACGGCTTGGTTATAGTCGAAATTGCGGTGCCGTCGCACCCGCGTTACTCAGAAGAATAAAAAGGACACTGCAATGCTCTATCACCGTATTCCCCACAGCAGTTTGGAAGTCAGTACGCTGGGTCTGGGCACCATGACCTTTGGCGAACAGAATAGCGAAGCGGATGCCCACGCCCAGTTGGATCTCGCGGTCGCCGCCGGCGTTAATCTGATTGATACCGCGGAAATCTACCCGGTTCCGCCACGTTCGGAAACGCAAGGTCTGACGGAAAGCTATATCGGTTCCTGGCTGAAAAGCCGCGGCGGGCGCGAAAAGCTGATCATCGCCAGCAAAGTCGCCGGACCGGTGCGCGGCAACGACAACAGCCTGCGTCCGCAGCAGGCGCTGGATCGCAAAAATATCCGCGCCGCGCTGGACGACAGCCTCAAGCGTCTGAACACCGACTACATCGATCTGTATCAGTTGCACTGGCCGCAGCGCCAGACCAACAGCTTCGGCAAACTGAGCTATCAGTACACCAGCGAAAAGCCGGCCGTCACGCTGCTGGAAACGCTGGAAGCGCTGAACGAGCAGGTGCGCGCCGGTAAAATTCGTTATATCGGCGTGTCGAACGAAACCCCGTGGGGCGTGATGCGCTATCTGCAACTGGCGGAAAAGCACGACCTGCCGCGCATTGTCTCTATCCAGAATCCCTATAGCCTGCTGAACCGCAGCTTCGAAGTCGGGCTGGCGGAAATCAGCCAGCATGAAGGAGTGGAACTGCTGGCCTACTCGCCGCTGGCGTTCGGCACACTGACGGGCAAATACCTGAACGGCGCTAAACCGGCCGGCGCGCGCAATACGCTGTTTAGCCGCTTTGTGCGCTACTCGGCGCCCCATACCCAGCAGGCCATCGCCGAATACGTGGCGCTGGCGCAAAAACACGGTCTGGATCCGGCGCAGATGGCGCTGGCGTTTGTACGTCAGCAGCCGTTTGTCGCCAGCACCCTGCTCGGCGCCACCACGCTGGAACAATTAAAGATTAACCTGGACAGCCTTGACCTGACGCTCGGCGAAGACGTGCTGACGGAACTGGAAGCCATCCACCGTCGCTTTACCATTCCCGCGCCCTGACCTCACAACGCGCCTTCCTTTCGGGAAGGCGCGTTTTACCTCAAAACGCCATGCTGTCAGAACGCCATACTGAACAGGGCCTGCGCGCTGTCGTCTTTAACCCGGGTTGCGCGATCGCCCTGATACCCCAGCGACAGGTGGATGTTGCGGGAGAAGTCCACCGCGACGCCCGCCCGCATCAAGCGGGTATTGTCCGCCAGCGGCAAACCTTCGGTAGTAAAAGCATCGCCGCCGGAAACAAAGCGCAGCCGGACCTGATTATCGTCGCGGGTTAAGCGGCGCTGATAGCCGATATCCCCATACAGTGACACCGGCAAGCGTGACAATGGCTGTACTTTCAGACGCAGGCCGCCGGTTGCAAAGGCCGCGCGGGTGGTGTCCTTCGCAAATGCCAGCGCCGCGCCGTTTCCGCTCTCCTGCCCGCTCTGATTCTGTAGCCAAACCCAGGCGGTGTTGCCATACGGCTCTACGCTCACGGTATTAAAGAAATCAAACCGATGGCTGGCTTCGACAAACCCCTGTACCAGATTAGCGCGATAATCGCCCGTCGCCTGGCCGCTCACCCCGGAGACGTTGATGCCGCGCTGGCTGTCGAGGGTGAGATAGCTGTAGCTGAGTCCGGAGCGCAGGTCGAGCGCCAGCGCCCGTCCGGACAGGTAAACGCCGGCATGCCAGGCGTCCAGATCACCGCGTGACGCGCGATCGTCCATGGTGATCCGCCCTTTTTCCGCTCCAACGGCAAATCCCAGCGTCCCCTGTTCCCCCCAATGCCCGCCGTTGCCAAGCAGCAGACCATAGCCATTGTATTTCATGCCCGCCTGCGCGCCGTCGCCGTCCTGACGGCCGTCATACCCCCAGCTACTCACCCAGGGCTCGGCGCCTTTGCCCGCACCGCTCATGGTGCTGTTCAGGATATCGCGTACCGAGCGGCTGTTTCGAATCAGCGCATTGCGCGCCGTGGCGTAGAACTCGCCGTTGAGATTATCAAAGGCGCGCCGCGCGCTGTCGGCATCCTGCTGGTCGGCAATGGCGTTCAGCACCGCGGTGCCCGACTGGTTGTCAATGGCGTTTGCGACCGATTTCTGATTGGCGGTTTGCGCCACGTCGCTGAAACGGACGTTGTTACGCACCACGCTGACGAACGCGCTTTGCGGGTTGTAGGTAAGCGCGTCGGCCAAAAACAGCGAGTTGTTAGTCGACTCCAGCTTGTCGAACGCGCCGCTTAGCGTTCCTCCCGCCTGCACCAGCGCGAACCGATCGCCCAGATGTCCGCTGGTCCGCCCGACCAGCTTCACGGTTCCCGCCAGTTGGGCATTATTAGTTACCACCAGTTGGTCGGCGTTGCCCTGCTGATCAATCTCAAATTCATAAATCGAACCGGGATCAAAACGTACATTGCCGACCGTCAGCGTCCCGACCGAATTGCCGGGCGACAGCGTACCGCCATTCTGCACTACCACCGAGCCGTTGATGGCGCCGTGCCCGCCCAGCACCGCGCCGGATTGCACCCAGGCGTCTCCCGCCAGGCTGCCGGAGCCGCCAGCGACCTTGCCCACGATCAGCTTGCCGCCTTCCACCACGGTCGGGCCGGCGAAAGTATCATTGCCGGTCAGATACAAGGTACCGGCGCCCTGCTTACGCAAGCCGACATCCAGCCCGGACAGCGCGCTGCCGCTGGCGGTGTTTTTCACCTGACCGATATCGTTGCTCCAGGTGCTGTCGATGCCCTTGGTATCAATCGAATAGAGAGCAAAGTTCCCGCCAAAGGCACCGCTGCTGAGATCGCTGTTCACCAGACGTTTGGCGTTCAGCAAGCCGGGGCCTTGCACCGCTTTGAAGGCATTAACCACCCCCTGACCAAACAGCGCCTGATAGTCGCTTTGCGTCATCACGGTAATATTCTGGTCGGCGGCGGCGCTCAGAATCGCAGCGCGAACCTGGTCGTCCGTCATGACGCTATATGTGCTGTTAATCTTCAGCGAGCTTATCAGCGTGGTCAGTTCGTCGTCGGTAAACGTAATGCCGGTATGGGTGGAGTAGACCTTAACGGCGGAGCCGGTCAGCGACCGGTTTTCATCATACTGCTCGTTGGCCAGCACCACCGCTTTCGGTAAATTACTGCCGGTCAGCGGCGTCGCGGTAGACAGCAGCACATCGGCAATCTGCTTGCCGCTCATGTAGGGAAACGCCTGACTGACCAGCGCGCCGACGCCGGCGACATAGGGTGAAGCAAACGAGGTGCCGTTGATGCTAACATAGGTGTTGTTGGCGGAGGAGGTGATGACATTCACGCCCGGCGCCAGCAGGCTGTAGTCGGTAGCGCCCTGCGCCAGGTTGCTGAAGGTGGCGATAAACGCCGCGCTGCTGGTGGGCTGAGACGGATCGTACGCCATGACGTTAATCCAGCTGTTGGCGATATTGTCTTGCAAGCCATTATTGTCCAGCACCGTAGGCAACGCAGCAAACAGCGCCGGCGTCAGGTGCCCTTCGTTCCCGGCCGCCATCACCATTAACTGCCCCTGACTGGCCAGCACATCCGCCGCGCTGGTATATACCGGCACCATCGTATTTAACAAAAAATCCTGCATGGCGGCGGAATAAGAGGAAATCTGGTCGGGATAAAACAGAAAGTTCCAGCTGTTGCTGATGATTTTCACATCCGGGCGGTTGCCCATATCGACCATACCCTGAAATAGCGCATTGACGGTATTATCCGTTCCCAGCGTTAGCAGGTTCGAATTATAGGCCACGCCCTGCATGCCGAAACCATTCCTTGCCGCGCCAATGACCCCGGCCACCCAATACCCATGCGAGCTGCCTCTGCTGGGGTCGCTGATCCAGTGTGAACCGGCGTCCACCTTGCCATTGAATTCGTCATTACCGGACAGATCGCCGACGCGGTTAATAATCCCGACCGTTACCCCGGCGCCGCTGTATCCCAACGCGTAGGCTTCGGCGACATGCATGGAATCCAGCGCCGCGCCGTTAAACATATATTCGCGGGTCCGAAAATCCTCAGCGGTAGCGGCCAGCGCCGGATGTAATACGGAGCCCGTCAATTGGGCCAGCAGCAGCACGGCGATCAACCGCCTGTTAAATCGCTTTTTATCTTGCGCGTTCCCACTGTGATAAAAATCCGTTTTTATACGGTGAAAAACTACTGGTTTTCTGACATAAGAAAACCCTAACGTATTAAACGTCATGCGCATATGACACATCCTGGCGATATTAAAGAATAATAAAATCCCAATAAACGAATCGCGAGATCCGATAATCAAGCATTACGGGTGCATTTATCTGCTGTGCGGGAAGCGTCGCTTTATCCGATATATTCGCCACACTTCAAGTTGCAGATGAGCAAGACATCTGCATACCTGAGTTATTTAGGGTATACATTCGAAAAAACGATACTGAATAAAGAAATAAAATTGATGATTTTCGTTGAACGAAAAAACGCACACACGCCATCATCTTATTGATGAAAATACCATTTATCTGGCAATAACCTGTAATCATCGACCGTCATCCCTTGTTAGACTCACACATTCCATTGATTCAGCAACACACTATTTTTATCTTTTACGCCATTGTCCTATGCCGGACTCTGCGCCGTAGCGCTATGCCGCGCCACAACCAAACCACATGTCGTGCTGCATGCCGTACTACATGCCATGATTATGTGCATGACTTTATGTATAACGAAAACCTGCGTTTCTTAACGATATCTTTACACGACAAAAATGAACAAAACAAGCCCTTTAATTTACGTTTTGATGAATTAAATAAATTTCCAATCCACAGGAAACAAATGGAAAAATAAAGCAACATTCAGGGACAGAGAGGAAACATTGTTTATAAACAAACGCACCTTGTTAATACATAACGCTCATGAATATAACTACAACTTAATCATTCCAGATAGATATTCAGGTGAAAGGAGAAATGATGGCTGGCACACTAAAGCACTATTGTCGCCTTGGTGAGGCACACGATAAGCGATACCTGCCATTTCCGTTTACTCCTCAATACGATAACGCCACAAGCGTAATTAGCATTGCCAACTGGCTGATAAAGTATTTTCCATTCGTTGTCGGTATTGTCGGGATACAGTTATGCAGACAGGATGCTACTGTTCGGAAGAATTAAGGAAAGCATATCTGAATAATCAGGCAATCAAGGGCAAACGCGCAAAACAGCATTTGCCCTTTTATAAAGAAGGGTTATTTAATCGACTGCAATAACGTCTGGCGTTGATTTTCCAGCGCGGTCACCCGATTGCAGACATCGCGGCCGAAGCGCTGAAAATCCATTTCCTGATTGTTCCACTCGGTCTGGATCGCTTTCTGCAGACCGCCCAGATTACCCATCATTGCCTGCAGCGGATTACCGCCGCCACCGCTGCCCATCTGTTTGACGCCCATTTCATTCAGGCTGTCCTGCAAGACGCCGCCCAGACTGCGTTCGACAATCTGCCGTCCGTCCTGCTCAACCTGCTTAATCGCCTGATGATGAAAGGTCAGGCCATCGCTACGGTGTTCGATAATCCGGTTCATCTGCTGCTTTAACTGTTCGTCCAGCGTGCCGAGACGGTTGCGCACATTACTGTCGCTGCCCAACTGTTGCACAATCACCTTGTCCAGCGCCTGACGAGCTTTCTCCAGATGTTGCTTTGCGCCTTCGTCAATCCACGGCAACTGCTGGCGCAGTTCAGACTGGTACGCTTTGGCTTGTTGACGCTGTCCGGCATTGAGATTCAGCGCGCTGCCGTTGCTCAGCATGTCGCCCTGCGGCGAAATCTGCAGATTGCCGCTGGCACCGACCACTTTCACACTCTGCGGGCTGATGATGATGTCGTCCTGAGGTTGAACATTGCACTGATAGGCCGCCTGCGCTTGCCAGGCCAGCAACATCAATGCACCTAAGGTCATTTTACGCAACATAAAGACTCCTGAAAAAACAGCGCCCGACGCCAGCCGAAACGACCGGCCGCCAAGACCGACAGCCGTCATCACCGGCTGAACCGCCGGTGATGACGAAGAATGCGCGGTTTAACCGAGGTTGGCGGGCAGATCCCACCAGATGTCAAACAGATCGCTGACCGCCACGTCCGTCATCTGGTTCGCGTCCAGCCATTTGCGTACCAGTTCACGATGTTCATCGGTGCAATTACCCAGTTTTTGCAGGCACACCAGCCCTTCCCACTGTAGATAACCGCTACCTTCAAACGCCAGCCCATTCGGCTCGATCACTTCATCGACGAACAGGTCCAGCGAGCTGTCGATCGCTTCTACGCTGGTCCCCTGCGGGAAACGCCAGCTTACCGAGAAGCCGAATTCCTGAAATTCATCGATGTGCAGCTTTTTACGTAAACGACGACTCCGATTCTTAGCCATTATTGATTCCTCTCAAACATCAGATCCCAGACACCATGCCCCAGCCGCTGGCCGCGGGCTTCAAATTTGGTCAATGGCCGCGACGCTGGGCGCGGCACATAATCATTATGGTCCGACAGGTTGCGATAACCTGCGAGCGAACTCATCACTTCGAGCATATGTTGCGCATAAGGTTCCCAGTCGGTCGCCATATGGAACACGCCGCCGCCGGCCAGCTTGCTGCGCACCAGCTCGGCAAAAGGCACTTGCACAATGCGGCGTTTATTATGGCGCGCCTTGTGCCACGGATCGGGGAAAAACAGCTGCACCATAGCAAGCGAACCGTCAGGGATCATGCGCTCCAGCACTTCCACCGCGTCATGGCACATCACCCGCAGGTTGTCGACGCCCGCTTCCTGCGCCGCGCCCAGACAAGCCCCTACGCCGGGCACATGCACTTCTATACCGATAAAATTCTGTTCCGGATGCTGCTGCGCCATCGTAACCAGAGACGCCCCCATCCCAAAACCGATCTCCAGCACCACTGGCGCATCGCGCCCGAATAGCCGGGCGAAATCCAGCGCCTCATTCTGATACTCCACGCCCATCACCGGCCAAAAATCATCCAGCGCCTGTTGCTGCCCTTTGGTCAGGCGGCCCTGGCGGCGCACGAAACTGCGGATTCTGCGCAGCGGGCGTCCGTTTTCATCAAATTCCGGAGAGATGACGTTATTGATCATAATGCTTTCTGTAAGTCTGATTGGGTTGGGAAAACGCGCATTATCCAAGGATACGGTTGTTTAGCAAGTAGCCGGAGGCGGAAAGTTCCGGTTTACAGTACATTCACTCTGTGCTGCAATCGCTGTCAAATTTTTACCAGCCGGATAACGACGCCTCTATGATGCAAGCGCAACAGTTCGCGCAACAGGTACTGGAGTGGTACGAGCGCTACGGCCGTAAAACCCTGCCCTGGCAACTCGAAAAGACCCCCTATAAAGTCTGGCTGTCGGAAGTCATGCTGCAACAGACTCAGGTGACCACCGTCATTCCCTATTTTGAACGGTTCATGGCGCGTTTTCCCACGGTGGCCGAACTGGCGGCGGCGCCGCTGGATGAAGTGCTGCATCTATGGACCGGGCTGGGTTATTACGCCCGCGCCCGCAACCTGCACAAGGCGGCGCAGACCATCGTCGACCGCCACGGCGGCGAGTTTCCGACCCGTTTTGACGACATCGTCGATCTGCCCGGCGTGGGCCGCTCCACCGCCGGCGCCATTCTCTCGCTGTCGCTCGGTCAGCACTACCCGATTCTGGACGGCAACGTCAAACGGGTGCTGGCGCGCTGCTACGCCGTAGCCGGCTGGCCGGGGAAAAAAGAGGTCGAGAAACGGCTCTGGACGCTGAGCGAAACCGTCACGCCCGCACTCGGGGTCGAAAAATTCAATCAGGCGATGATGGATCTGGGTGCAATGGTCTGCACCCGCAGCCGCCCGAAATGCGAACTGTGTCCGCTGAGCAACGGCTGCGTCGCTTACGCCAATCATAGCTGGGCCGAGTATCCCGGCAAAAAACCCAAACAAACGCTGCCGGAAAAAACCGCCTGGTTTCTGCTGCTGCAAAATGCGCAGACGGTGTGGCTGGAACAGCGCCCGGCAGTCGGCCTGTGGGGCGGTCTGTATTGCTTCCCGCAGTTCGCCAGCCCGGATGACCTGACGCAATGGCTCGACCAGCGCGGCATCCGGCGGCAGGCGTTGCGTCAGGGTATTGCTTTTCGCCATACCTTCAGCCACTTCCATCTGGATATTGTGCCGATGTGGCTGGATCTTTCCGACCAGGGTTCCTGCATGGATGAAGGTGCCGGTCTCTGGTATAACTTAGCGCAGCCGCCGTCCGTAGGGCTCGCCGCCCCGGTGGAACGGCTGCTACGCCAGTTGGCTCAGCCGCAATCGATCTTCGCTGAAGCCTGCGCACATGATGAGGAATAAGCATGAGCAGAACCATTTTCTGTACCTTTTTACAACGCGACGCCGAAGGGCTCGACTTCCAGCTCTACCCCGGCGAGCTGGGCAAACGCATCTATAACGAAATTTCAAAGGAAGCCTGGTCCCAGTGGCAGACCAAGCAGACCATGCTTATCAACGAGAAAAAGCTCAACATGATGAATGTGGAGCATCGTAAGCTGCTGGAGCAGGAGATGGTGCAGTTCCTGTTCGAAGGCAAGGACGTGCATATCGACGGTTACACCCCACCGCAACATTAAATGACAGGGGCCGCCAGGCCCTGACGCGTCCCTGATCCCGTACGGCTTGATACGATGAAGAAACTGTTTGCTTTGCTGCTTGTTGCCCCGTTGTTGATTTCCTGCTCCAGCAAAAAAGGAGGCGAGAACAACGAGGCTTTTATCAAAGACACCAACGCCTTCGACATTTTGATGGGGCAATTCGCCAACAACATCGAAAACATCTGGGGATTGAACGAGGTTCTGATCGCCGGCCCCAAAGACTACGTCAAATACTCCGACCAATACATGACGCGTAGTCACGTCAACTTCGACGCCGGTAGCATCACCATCGAAACCATTTCTTCTACCAATTATCAGGCCAGCCTGCGTCAGGCGATCATCACCACCCTGCTGATGGGCGATAACGCCAGCAACACCGACCTCTATTCCGACGCCAACGACATCCAGATCAGCCGAGAGCCGTTGCTGTACGGTCAGGTGCTGGATAACACCGGCCAGCCGATTCGCTGGGAAGGCCGCGCCGGCAACTTTGCCGATTATCTGATTCAGAACAAGCTACAGCGCCGCACCTCCGGCATGCGCGTGATCTGGTCGGTCACCATTCAACTGGTGCCGAACCACCTGGATCAACGCGCGCACAAATACCTGCCGATGGTGCGTCAGGCCTCCGAACGCTACGGTATCGACGCCTCGCTGATCCTGGCCATCATGCAGACCGAATCCAGTTTCAACCCCTACGCGGTCAGCCGTTCCGACGCGCTGGGGTTGATGCAGGTGGTACAGCACAGCGCCGGCCGCGACGTGTTCAAAATGAAGGGCAAATGGGGACAACCCAGCCGCAGCTACCTGTTTGACCCGGAAAACAACATCGACACCGGCACGGCTTATCTGTCGATGCTGAAAAATGTCTACCTGTCGGGCATTCAGGACCCGACGTCGCAGCGCTACGCCGTCATCACCGCCTATAACGGCGGCGCAGGCAGCGTACTGCGAGTGTTCTCCAGCGATAAGGACGCCGCATTCAGCCGCATCAATAGCATGTCGCCCGGCGAGGTCTACCAGACCCTGACGACGCGCCATCCGTCCGCTGAATCGCGGCATTATCTGTATAAGGTCAACACCGCGCAGAAAAACTATCGCGGCTACAGTCGCTGACGGCACAGCGTCAGCCCCGAACAAGCGGTGTTCCTGTCCGGCACAGGACACCGCTCGCCGGCTCCCGGTCAGCGTTTTTCTGCTACCCCCTCTCTCGCCGCCATGATTACATCAGCAATGATTAACAAATAACCAATGCAAACGATTGGTTACAGTCATAAGCAAACACTATCTCAACAGCATTTAATAGCCTTAAAGACTTGAAAATAAATAATTTACGGATTAATCGTTTGATATAAATAAAAACCAAAGCACACAAACAAAACAAACCCACCGGATTAGCGCAGAGAATTTTTGCCTCTCGGGTCAGGAAACGGTAGCATCGCTGACGTTTTTTGGCCCGGCCCCGGCAGGGAGTCCGTTTCCGGCTCGGCCCGAAAAACACCATCCACTCAATGAGCCAGGCTGTGACACAACAGCCAATTTCATTCTCCTGAATGACAGACAAGGGAATCAAACGGGCAATGAATCAACACAAAAATGAGACCGAACACCACGCCAAACGACGCTGGCTCGATTCACATGAAGCGGGTTATCACAAAAGCATGGGTAACCGTCAGGTGCAGATGATCGCCATCGGCGGTTCGATTGGCACCGGTTTATTTCTGGGCGCAGGCGCACGACTGCAGATGGCCGGCCCGGCGCTGGCGCTGGTTTATCTGGTGTGCGGCATCTTCTCTTTCTTCATTCTGCGGGCGCTGGGCGAACTGATCGTACACCGTCCGTCCAGCGGCAGCTTTGTTTCCTACGCCCGCGAGTTTCTGGGTGAAAAAGCTTCGTATGTCGCCGGCTGGATGTACTTCCTCAACTGGGCGATGACCGGCATCGTCGATATCACCGCGGTCGCGCTCTACATGCACTACTGGGGCACTTTTGCCGACGTACCGCAATGGATGTTCGCGCTCGGCGCGCTGGCGATCGTCACCACCATGAACATGATTGGCGTGAAATGGTTCGCCGAGATGGAGTTCTGGTTCGCGCTGATCAAGGTCGCCGCGATTTCCCTGTTCCTGGTCGTTGGCACCATTTTCCTCGGTACCGGCAAAACGCTGGACGGCAACGTACCGGGGCTGCACCTGATTACCGATAACGGCGGCCTGTTCCCGCACGGCCTGTTGCCGGCGCTGGTACTGATTCAGGGCGTAATTTTCGCCTTCGCCGGGGTAGAGCTGATCGGCACCGCCGCCGGCGAGTGTAAAGACCCGGAAAAAACGCTGCCCAAAGCGGTCAACAGCGTGATCTGGCGTATCGGCCTGTTCTACGTCGGGTCGATCATTCTGCTGGTGTGCCTGCTGCCGTGGAATGCCTACCAGGCCGGGCAAAGCCCGTTCGTCACCTTCTTCAGCAAACTGGGCGTGCCTTATATCGGCACCATCATGAATATCGTGGTGCTGTCGGCGGCGCTCTCCAGCCTCAACTCCGGGCTGTATTCCACCGGTCGCATCCTGCGTTCGCTGTCTCAGGGCGGCTCCGCGCCGAAATTCCTCGGTAATATGAACGCGCAATCGGTGCCTTACGCCGGGATTCTGGTCACCGTCTGCATCCACATTATCGGGGTGTTTCTGAATTACATCGTGCCGTCGCAGGTGTTTGAAATCGTCCTGAACGTGGCTTCGCTCGGCATCATCACCTCCTGGGCCTTCATCATCATCTGCCAGATGAAGCTGCGTCAGGCCATTAATCAGGGCAAAGCCAGCCCGGTCGCCTTCCGTATGCCGCTGGCGCCGTTCTCTTCCTGGCTGACGCTGGCGTTTCTGTTCAGCGTGCTGGTGCTGATGGCGCTGGATTATCCGAACGGTACCTGGACTATCGCCACCATCCCGGTGCTGGCGATCCTGCTGATTGCCGGCTGGTACGGACTGCGTAAACAGAAAGAAGAAGTTAACCGGCTGAAAGCGGAACACGAGAAAGCCGCGGTCTGATGACCGATAGCGATAAAAAAACCGGGGGTTTATTTCCCCCGGTTTTCTCTTTGGTTGATACCGTGCAAGTCAGTTAGCGAGCAATCACATTCGCGCACAGGCGTTTGCTGCCGTCTTCCTGCGCCACGCTGTAGACGCCCTGCAATTCCGGCGCAAAACCCGGCATCAGGTTGATGCCTGCCTCCAGCGCCTGGAAATAACGCAGCACCGCCCCGCCCCAGATTTCCCCCGGCACCACGCACAGCACGCCCGGCGGGTAAGGCAACGCCCCTTCCGCCGCGATGCGCCCTTCCGCGTCGGCCAGCGGCACCAGATCCACCTCGCCGCGGATATACGCAGTGTGAGCATCCTGCGGTAACACTACCGCCTGCGGGAAAGAGGCTTTGCGGAACATCTCTTTTTGCAGCCGCTTCACATCGTGGCTGACGTAAAAATCGTGCATTTCCTGACACAAGCGACGCAAGGTATAACCGGTATAGCGCTGCTCATATTTCTGATACAGGTTGGGCAAGACTTCGCTTAACGGCGCATCCTGCTCGATCAGTTGCTCGAACTGCACCAGCGCCGCTACCAGACGTTCCATCTTCACCCGGTCTTCCGCCGGGGTCAGCAGGAACAAAATCGAGTTAAGATCGCATTTTTCCGGAATGATGCCGTGTTCGCGCAGATAGTTGGCGAGAATGGTCGCCGGAATACCAAATTCGGTATAAGCGCCGGTCACCGCGTCAATCCCCGGCGTAGTCAGCAGCAGTTTGCACGGGTCGACAAAATACTGTTGCTGCGCATAGCCTTCGAAGGCGTGCCAGTTGTCGCTCGGCTCGAAGTTGAAGAAACGCACGTCCTGCGCCATCACGTCGGTGTCATGGTCCTGCCAGCGCATACCGCCTACCGTCGGCGGCACGAACGGCTTGATCAGGGAACAATGCTCCAGCAATTGCTTGCGCGCCTCGATCCCCAGCCTGACGCACTCCATCCACAACCGGCGGCCGCTCGGCCCCTCGTGCATTTTGGCGTTGACGTCCAGCGCGGCGAATAACGGATAAAACGGGCTGGTGGATGCGTGCAACATGAACGCATTGTTGAGGCGTTTGTGCGGGCAGAAGCGCTTCTGTCCGCGAATATGGTTGTCTTTCTTGTGAATTTGCGAAGTCTGCGAGAAACCGGCTTGCTGCTTATGCACCGACTGGGTAACGAAAATCCCCGGATCGTTCTCGTTAAGGTCCAGCAACAGCGGCGAGCACTGTTCCATCATCGGGATAAATTGCTCGTATCCCACCCAGGCGGAGTCGAACAGGATGTAGTCGCACAGATGACCGATGCTGTCCACCACCTGCCGGGCGTTATAGATAGTACCGTCGTAGGTGCCAAGCTGAATCACCGCCAGGCGGAACGGACGGGCTTCATCGGCACGCTCTGGCGCGACTTCGCGCACCAGCTTACGCAGGTAGCCGTCGTCAAAACAGTGCGCGTCCACCCCACCGATAAAACCGAATGGGTTGCGGGCGGTTTCCAGATAAACCGGCGTCGCGCCGGCCTGAATCAGCGCACCATGATGATTGGATTTGTGGTTATTGCGGTCGAACAACACCAGATCGCCGCGCGTCAGCAAGGCGTTGGTCACCACTTTGTTAGCCGCTGAGGTACCGTTCAGCACAAAGTAGGTTTTGTCGGCGTTGAACACGGTGGCCGCGAACTTCTGCGCCTTTTTGGCCGCCCCTTCATGAATCAGCAGATCGCCCAGCTTCACATCCGCGTTGCAGATATCGGACCGGAACAGGTTTTCGCCGTAAAAATCGAAAAACTGGCGACCCGCCGGATGCTTGCGAAAAAACGCCCCGCCCTGATGACCCGGACAGGCAAAAGTGGTGTTGCGCATGCCGACATACTTGGACAGCGTGTCAAAGAACGGCGGCAACAACCGCGCCTGATACTCCGCCGCCGCTTTTTCCAACTGGAGCGCGTGCTCCCCGCCTTTATCCAGACTCAGCCACTCGCTGCCCGGCGGCAGTACTTCCTGACTGGTATGCCACGACTCCCGCACTACGAATGCCGGAATACCGAAACCGGAGTGATGCATCACCGACAGGATGCCGCTGCGCGCCTCCTCAACCGATACCACCACGGCCGCGATGTCGGTAAAATCGGTTTGACTGAGCGCCACAACCGGACGCAGGGTGATTAGACGGGAGGCAACCGCCGCATTAGCCGCAATTTTTAACTGTTTCATGTAACCAAACCCAAACGGTTAAGAATGAGTGCACGTGTCTAAAAGACACCTCGCAGGGATAACGCCACGCTTTAAGCGTAACGCACCCGATCAACTACTGCCCAAAACGACGAACAGCATGCCGGCCAACCACGACAAACGTATGACCCGCGCTGATAGCGCAGGCAAACATCACATCATCTGGGACCAGCACCGTCCGATAGACATCAGTAAAATCAGAGACCGGCTCTATTTTTAATCATGCCTAACAGGGAGCGTCAGCACGCCTCACCGCATGGTGGCGAGGGATAATCGGGAAAACAGGGACGGGGTTAACGCAGGGCGTTCAGGGTGCGGCGACAGCAGCAGAGATCCGGCGCACGGCGTCTGTACCATGAGCATTGAATCCGACATATCCGCAACCCTCTAATAACCGCAGGTGAAAGGTAAGTTAAAAACCGCGCAATAGTGGCATTATTTTTCGCCGAATTCAAGAAAACGAATGTGACAGTATTTATCGACGCAACACCGCGCGCCGTCTGGCCTGCCACGTCATCGCAGGAACGTTCCGGCACGCCGGAAACCGGCTGCCAATGGAGGTAACTGACTGAAAATAGACCAACCGCAGCGTTTATGACAGAAACTCGTTGACGCTCCCCACGATATACGGTTTAATGCGCCCCGTTGCCCGGATAGCTCAGTCGGTAGAGCAGGGGATTGAAAATCCCCGTGTCCTTGGTTCGATTCCGAGTCCGGGCACCACCTTTCCTTTTTTATGCCTCCTTATCAATTCCTATGTGTATGTAATTCAATAACTTGGCGTAAAAATCTTTTCCGATGCGTTTTGATTTATCCCTTCGTATCGGGGAATTTGTGGGTCAGATTGCGGGTCATTCAGTTCGATGAACGGGAGTGACCCTCATATGTTAACTGACAGCAAAGTCCGATCCGCGAAACCTCTCGCAAAATCTTATAAACTCACCGACTCGCAAGGTCTGTACCTCACGGTATCCACCAGCGGCGCTAAGCTATGGTATTTCCGCGGTAAAGAAAGCCGTCTGGCCTTTGGCCCCTACCCTCAAACCACGCTGGCGGAAGCCCGTGAAAAACGCGATGCAGCGCGTAAGCTGCTGGCATCCGGCATCAGCCCTTCTCAGCTTCGCAAAACGAACAACCCCGCCGTTGATGAATCCCGCACCTTTCAGTATGTCGCTCAGGCGTGGCACACCAGCAGCCTGAAACTCTGGTCAGACGCCCACGCCGATAAAATTCTCACCTGCCTGAAACGCTACGTTTTCCCCTCCATTGGTGCGATGGATATCGCGCAGGTTGAAACCCGCCATCTGGCGCAGTTGGTTAAGGCGATTGACGACAAAGGGGTGCATGACGTCGCCGGACGGGTACGCCAGCATCTGACCAAAATCATGCGCTACGCCGTGCAGCAAGGCACCATCAAATACAATCCGGCTTACGATTTGAATGGCGTCGTGACCCCGGTCGCGACCCAACATCACCCCGCCCTGCCGCTTAAACGCCTGCCTGAGCTGCTGGCGAAGATTGAGAACTACAAAGGCCGGATGCTGACCCGTCTGGCGCTGGAGCTGAATCTGCATGTTTTTCTGCGCTCCAGCGAACTCCGTTTTGCCCGCTGGGATGAATTCAACCTCAAAGCGCATATCTGGAGCGTGCCCGCCCAGCGAGAAGCGGTAGACGACGTGAGATTTTCAGAGCGTGGCGCAAAAATGAAGGATGAACATCTGGTGCCGCTGTCACGGCAGGCGGTCGCCCTGCTGAAACAGATTCAGGCGCTTTCCTGCGAATCGGTCTTCGTTTTTCCCGGCGCACATACCCTGAACAAGCCGATGAGTGAGAACACCATCAACAAGGCGTTGCGCGTGATTGGCTATGACACTAAAACCGAAATCTGTGGGCATGGTTTCAGAACCATGGCGTGTAGCGCCCTGAACGAGTCCGGGCGCTGGTCAAAGGATGCCATTGAGCGGCAGATGAGCCACAAAGAGCGCAACGGCGTGCGGGCGGCTTATGTGCATAAAGCGGAGCATCTGGAAGCCAGAATCGAAATGATGCAATGGTGGTCGGATTATCTGGACGTCAACCGTGAGGGCTACGTTGCACCGTATATTTATGCGCGGAGTCATTCGGCTGGCTAACGCGCTGCGCTTGTTGGCTCCTGACGGGGTTTCTATGTGATAGAAAACCCGTCAGGAGCGTTGTCGTAAAACCATTCGAGCATTCTGCCAAACGTCTCTTACACGTTAGTATTTGCTACATCGACTGACTCAAATCACCGTTCAGCCTTTTGGTTCAATACCACGCGTCTGGAGTTCCTTACGCAGAACACGCTTGATCCACGTAGCCAATGTCTTGTCGCCATCCTTATGGGCTTGTTCTTCTAATTGCGCACGAAACTCGTGGGACAGTCGAATTTGATACTGGTCTGTTTTTGTTTTTTCACTTGACATTGTAATTACAAATTCCATAGCATGGTATAGTTGTAATTACACCGCAATTACATGGTGTTTTGCAACAGTAAAGAGCGAAGCCCGGCAGTGCTAGGAACACTAACCGGGCTTCTGACCACAACATTATGAGGACTAATGCTATGGCTGACACCGATAGTAACACGGGCGCGTCTTATCAATCACTGCCGGATTATGAGAACCGTTACTCCGCCATGAGTGCCGCGCTGGCTCGTCTGGACTTTTCAAACATGGACAATGATGAACTCTCGCTGATCACAGAATATTGCGCCGAAACACAGGCCGGACTTTGCCATTGCCTGAATTTCATTGGCGATGCGCTAATTACCTTTGCCGATAATGACGTGTGCGAATCGACGCCAGAAAGCTTGTGCCAGTTGGGACACGGGCTAACCGCAATCAGTTTACTCATCCCTGCCCTTAGCGATATGCACAAACGCGCACATTCACTCACCGCCAGATAGCCATCTGAATATGTTCTGCCTGATTAAAGCTCTGCCGTTAGGTCAGAGCTTTTTTGCTTTCGTGGCTGAATAACAATAACTCTCCCCATCCGATATTGAGTTGTTTGCAGGCAACCTCTTCCTTTCCCGATAGCCTTCCCTACTGGCTGATTTCAGTGGGGATAGATATGCCAGCACGTTTTATTTTCGCAACGCTGACCGCGCTCAACAGACCATTAAGCCACGACGCAGAACGCGACGGGGTTAGGCGGTTGAATACCTGCGCTTCGCGGGCATTCAACCGTGGCGTGAGGCAAGTAAATGCCCTTTCGCAGAAAGGGGACATTTGCGTCGTCCGAACCCACCGGCGAGCGTTTCCCCCAGGGGAAACCGAGCAGGCCGGGGGGAGCCGAATAAATTTTGCCGCCCCAGCGAGCAAAAAGACGCGCCCACGCGTCGGTTTATTTGGGGGGCTTCAGCCCCGCACACCGTCGTGGCTAAGTCTCCGGCCACAAGCCGGTAGCGAGGCGCGACTACCCACTTTGAAGGCGTTTTCCCATTTTTTCGCTGACCGGAACGGGCAAAAGAAAAAGTGGGCTAAAAACGGCGTCTCAAAGGGGGTAGTCGCGCGTAGCGCGCGACGGTGTGCCGCCGTTGACATTGGGGGTTTTGGCGTGGCGTCCAGCCGCGATATTACCCCCATGTGCCAGGCAATAAGGGCGTCCAGCCCGCATGAACTGGCACACGCCGTTCTGTGCCGGGAAATATATTTTTCGGCACATGACCGCATCGCGGTCACCTCTTTATCCCCACAAGATCGCCTCATGACGTCGACTCATGCCAGTGGGCGAAGGTATTCCCCCATGCAATGAGGCGATAAAACCGAAAGAGCGAACACCCCAGTAAAATGCGAAGGAGGAACCATGCTGATTTCTGATTACCGTGAACGCCGGGCGCGTAGTCACGAAAAAATGCGACTTCTGCTCACCTTTCTGAAAGAAGAAACCTACAGCGATTTTAAAACGCTGATGCTGCTTTTTGATTATAAAAATCACAAACCGCTGTATCTGTTGCTGGCAAAGGCCATCGACATGGGATTCATTCAAAAGCAGACGTTTTGCACAAGGATGGAGAAAATCTCACTGTGGGGGATCACTAACGACGGATTATCCGTTGTCGTCACACCCCATGAGGATGGTTTTCCTGCACGGTTTGAGCCCTCGAAAGTCACTGGCTGGACGCTGATGCAGCGCCTTGATCGTCAGCTAGCACGGCTCCTTCTTGAGAAGAAAGGCGCTTATGGGTGGATCAGCGGCTCTGATTCAACATTCCTCAGCCGCTATGAGGTATATCATCGCCCGGCTGGGGTGATAACGTTACCAGACGGAACCGTCATCGCCGTTGAGAATGAACGCCATCTGAAAACCAAGGCCCGTTATCAGGCAATTATCACCCAACATTTGATAACTCGTACTCAAAAACGTTGGATGTATGTCTTCTACATCGTGCCCAATCCACAGATAAAGCGAGCTATTGAACGGATGTTCAATAGCGTGAAATACGCCATCGTCAACCATCAGCGTATCCCGCTGGAAGCGAAGCACCGCCATGTTTTTCGGGTTTATACGGTTGATGAGTTGAGGGGTTTGGATTTGAATCTTGGCTAATTGCTGAACAACCATGCGAAGTATATACTCAGAGTATGCATAAAAGAGGATCACTATCATGAAACACCGCGTCAGCGTTACCGTGGACAAAGACAATTATCAGGTTCTGAGTGCCGCCGGGGTCAATATTTCCGGGCTGGTGAATGAGGCCATTGGCAAAGAAGCCCGCCGCATCAGGGCTGAAGAGTGGAAGAAGGAGAATCGCGAAGGGATGGAAGAAGTCGCCCGATTTATCGCACAGAATGGCTCCTTTGCGGATGAAAACAGGAACTGGTGATCATGCAATTCATTGTTTATCAATATAAAAGATCCAGCCACTACAAAATGTTTGTCGATGTGCAAAGCGATATTGTTGAAACACCAAAACGGCGCATGGTCATCCCGCTTATCGAATCGCATCAGCTGTCTGAGAAAGTGAATAAAACGCTGTTCCCGCTGATCCGCATCGATGGGGAAGATTATCGGCTGATGACCACTGAGCTATCTAGCGTTCCCGTCGAAGTCATTGGTGAAGTGATTGCGGATCTTGGCGGCTACGCAGATGAGATCAAGGATGCTATTAATCTTATGTTTTGGGGGATATGAGAGGAGTTCAGCGTGTTCGCATTGAATCTTACGTTTAGCGCTCCCCCGACTGAACATTACTAGCATTTCATAAATGATATTAAATTTAATAACTTAGCTATGAGCTAACACCATTACCCCGCGCTTTTGATGGACGCCGCCTTATTGAGGTATTTACTCATGGATATGTGGATAAAAACCAACTTTCTATTCAATCCGGTGCGTGACGTCATTCCACTTCCAGCCAGCCCCTCAGCCAGCTATATGATAAACAGCATGATTTTAACACCTATCGGAGGCATTCAACCATATTGATTAAATTTAATTTAAATACAACAACTTAAAAAATATTTTTACCTAGAAGACGCACCGGATTGAATATCCGCTGACTGGTATTACACGACCCAAGTCCTGCCCTCAGCATAATAAAATTGGACAGGATCCTGACTAATGCCAACGTTAAATTGGATCGGCAAAGAAGCCGTTATTAAGCATCACAAAGATGTTCCCTTTCGTTTGCTTGAGCATGATGCGGATTTATCACATGGACAAGACGATAGTGGAAATATTATTATTCAAGGTGATAATCTACACGCACTAAAAGCATTATTACCACGTTATGCAGGCCAAGTTAAATGTATTTATATCGACCCCCTTATAATACTGGAAATGAAGGTTGGGTATACAACGATAACGTCAATAGCCCTGAAATTAGAAAATGGTTAGGGGAGGTTGTCGGTAAAGAAGGTGAAACTTTAGATCGTCATGACCGCTGGCTATGCATGATGTATCCCAGATTAGTATTGTTAAAACAATTTCTTCGTAATGATGGTGTTATTTTTGTATCTATTGACGATAACGAAATTTCATCATTACGACTATTAATGGATGAAATATTTGGAACGGAAAATATCGTCGGCACGATAGCATGGAAAAATGCCACAGACAATAATCCAACTAGAATTGTTCCTGAGCATGAATATATAGTTTGTTTTGCACGAAAAAAATCACAATTGGATAGAATCTGGAAATCATCCACTATAGCAAGTAAAGAAAAAATGCTTGAGATAGAAAAATTAATTTTATCCAAAACAATAGACCAAGAAAACAGAGATATTAACTTCAGAAATTGGTTAAAGGATAATAAACCATACATATGGCCATTTCAAGACTATAAGTTTATAGATGAACATGGAATATATACAGGAATTCGTGGTGTTCACAACCCAGGGAAAGAAGGTTATCGCTACGATGTTATTCACCCAGTGACTAAAAAACCGTGTAAAGAGCCTTTGATGGGATATCGTTTCCCACAAGAAACAATGCATAGGCTTATTGAAGAGGAACGCATCATTTTTGGTAAAGATGAAACCAAGATTATTGAGCTAAAGGTTTATCTTAAAGATTATCAGGCAAAGTTATCTAGTGTTTATGAGCTTGATGGTAGGACAGGAACAAATGAAATTAAAGACATTTTCCCTGAGAGCAAACGTCATTTTGACTATCCTAAAACAACTCAGATAATAAAAGATCTTATATCTTTCTCAACCAGTAAAAATGACATTATTTTAGATAGTTTTGCTGGTTCAGGAACTACGGCTCACGCAGTATTACAACAAAACTCCGAAGATGGCGGGAATCGTAAATTTATTCTCGTAGAAATGGATGAAAATATCTCAAAAAATGTAACATCAGAAAGAGTAAGGCGTATCTGTGCGGGATATAAAAATGCCAAAGGAAAATATACTGCCCCATTATATGGTGGTTTCAAATATTTTCGTCTTTCTAAAGACCCATTATTTCTACCGAATGGCCCTATTCGCCATGATGTGACATTCAATCAACTACGTGAATTTATCTGGTTTATGGAAACCGGCTCAGGCTTAACGGTATCACCTTTAGCCAAGGAACAGCCAGCCACACCATTCCTCGGTGTACATCAGGAAAAAGCCGTCTTTCTTCTGTACAACGGCATATTGAAAGATCGCTCAGATATTGGCGGTAATGTTCTTAATCATCGTTCCCTGAAGTTTCTTGATGAAATCACTCCACCACATTTTTCCGGTACGCGAGTCGTATATGGTGCTCGCTCCCGGTTTGATAAGAAGAAACTCAATCAGTTAGACATTACCTTCCATCAACTTCCCTATGAACTGGCGGTGAAAACATGGCTCTGAACAGTCTGAAATCATACCAGGAACAACTTCTTGATGATTTCTCTTCGTACCTTTCCCGCTGTAGGGAATTGCAAGATCCAGCAGAGGCTTTCCGCGAATTCACACTCAAAGGTTTCGGCCGAGCACTGCCTTATTACCCCTTACCTGGCGCAGAAGCGATACCTTATATTTGTTTACGGGTTCCAACCGGTGGCGGGAAAACCCGTATCGCCGGTCAGTCGATAAAACGCGTTAACGAATATTTTCTTGGTATAGAGCACGCCCTAATCTTATGGCTGGTTCCATCAGATCCCATTCGTGAACAAACACTTCACTCACTGAAAACGCCCGGGGAACTACTATATCAAGATATGCGTGATCTGTTCGGTTCAGTACATGTGTTGGATATTCACGAAGCTTTATATATACAACCAGCCACGTTAAATACCGGAAACACAATTATCGTCGCCACGATGCAGAGTTTTAAGCGAGATACTGACGATGGTTTGAGAGTCTATCGTCAAAACGGCAGCCTAATGCCGCATTTCTCTGGTACTTCGTCAGAACAAAAGGGGGAACATTCACTCATGGATGTCATCCGGCTACGCCACCCTTTTGTTATTGTTGATGAAGCGCATAATCAGGGAACACCCTTGGCTGTCGACACTCTTGTCCGCTTTAACCCCGCGTGCATACTTGAGTTGACCGCCACCCCTGACCGTGCGAATCAACCATCCAATGTCCTCAGGAGTGTCTCCGCTGCAACCTTGCAAGCGGAAGATATGCTGAAGTTACCTTTGGAGCTCACTGTTCATCCAGAATGGCAGCGGTCTATGGCAGAAGCTATTAGCCGACTACGGCAGTTGGAAGAAGAGGCTGCTCAGGAATTCCAGCAAACCGGTGAAGTAATCAAACCTGTTGTGATGTTGATACAAGCCGAGCGCCAAGCAAAAGAGCAAGAGACATTTACGCCGGAGCGCGTTAAACAGCATCTGATTAATGATTTCAACATACCCGCTGATACCATAGCTGTAGCGACAGGAGCTCACGATGAATTATCGGGTAAAAAACCGGGGGATCCTGACTATCCTCAGTTCATCATTACTGTCGATAAACTACGTGAAGGATGGGATTGCCCTTTTGCGTATGTACTATTCTCTTTCCGCAATACTACTTCCGCTACGGCGGTAGAACAAATCCTCGGCCGAATATTACGTATGCCGCATGTTAAAAGAAAATTACATGAGGCACTTAATCGTTGTTATGCCTACGTCGTATCATCAGAATTTGCGGCAACAGTTCAGGGATTGCGTGATGGATTAGTTCAAAGTGGTTTTGAACGGCTCGAAACACAAAGTTTGATTCAAACCCACGGAGAACCGCCATCAACAGGAGATCTCTTCGCGCCCCAAGGCGATTTGGTTATTCCTTTACCCGAATCCGATAATAGTCTCGTCCTTCCAGATGAAAGCGCTCTGGAAACCTTACCGAAATCACTTCGTGACAAGCTAGAGATCTCACCAGAGAGCGGTACTCTGACATTAAAAGGTGGCGCTAATAATAAACAGATCCAACAATTGGCCGACACATTCAAGCATCCAGAAATTGCTAAAGACATTCTCAACCGGCTTGAAATGGCGTCATCCAGACAAAATGCATCACTACAAAAGGAAATAACACCCGCAGATCGGGGACATACTGCGCATATACCTTTACTCACATACCGACAATCTGGGTTCTTTGATGTGTTTGATGAAACTCCACTTTTAGATGCTGACTGGGAAATAGAGGATTTTGACCCAGTGCTTTCTGATAGCGAATTCACCCATGATGTAGAAACCATGTATCGCGCTGCATTAAATATTTCTCAATTAGAGAAAATCGAATGTAGTGTTTATGAACGATTAGATAATCAACTGGCATTATTCGGTAAAGAACATGGCTGGGAAGCTACTGATCTGATCTATTGGCTGGACCGCAATCTACCTTTCCCTTATTCCGAACGGGACAAAAAGGTCGCATGGATCAATGTAGTGGTTGATTATTTGTTGGAAAAAAGAGAGTTCTCTCTGGACGAATTGGCCTACCGAAAGTTTCGTTTGCGCGGTGCGTTGGAACGAAAAATGGCAGCAGGGCTAGTGCTCGCCAAGCAACGCATCTTCAACGACTTGTTTGATGACGAATCACAATTCGCAGTGCTAGACGAACATGCCGTTTCGTTGGAGCCTGGGCGATATGCTTACGATTTTCGTTATGCAGGGTTTATTCAGCTCAAACGTCATTTCTATCCCGTTATAGGTAATCTGAAAGATGTTGGAGAAGAATTTGAATGTGCCGAATTTATTGCCAACAGGCTCGAGGGTGTCGATTGGTGGTTACGTAATGTGGAGAAAAAACCAACCTCTTTCTGGTTGCAAACGGCCTCAGACCGATTCTATCCTGACTTTTTGATACAAATGAGCAATGGCCCACTCGTTGCTGTTGAGTATAAAGGATCGCATATCAGTGATACCCGAGATAGCCGAGAAAAGAAACGAATCGGAGAACTGTGGGCCAGACGCAGTGAGGGTCGATGCCTCTTTGTCTGGGTTGAAAATAAAGACTGGTCAATAATTCGTGAGGCTGTATCTCATGTAATCTCCTGATACAGAAATCTGGTAAACCTGCCGTCAAAGAGGCAGGTTTACCACTGATTATCCAGCCTATTCCTCACAGGCCCATACCGCTACAGCAGACACTCAGATATTCCACTGTTCAGGTACTGAAACCGCATACTCGATGCCAATTTCTCTGAAGTGTGCCTCGGCAGACTTGATTTTGGCATTTTCGGAGGGTCTCCTTTTTTGTTCATCCATAGTGCTCTTGGTTTCACGCACCATGTAGATTCGATCCTCGCCTTCTTCGGATTTGATGATGGCCCAGTCGGGGTTATAAGGGCCAACCGGCGTGTCGATCTGGAATCTTGGAGGAAGCTTCATAAACAGCCTGATATCCTCGCGGTGATCGAGAAACTCGGCGAACTTTCGCTCCGGGCTGTCCGGCCCGCCATCAAACACGACGTAATCAAAATCGGTTTTCTCAGGGTGTTCGACGCGGTACAAATGCTCTTTGAAGAAATCCTTTTCGGCAAGGCCATCGGCTTGCAACTCGCGGAGTTCATAGATGGAGCCGCCGATCTTTTCATACTGAACGCCTTCAACAATGACGCGCTGTAGTTCACCCTCTACGCAACGGCGTACCATCGCCATGAAGTCGTTCGGATTGGCAATGAACTCATCCAATCTTCCGCTACCAATGAGAATATCCACCAGCGTCTTGCGTGTAAGAGACGTACCTTGCTGCAACTCACCGATAATGTCCGGCAGGTCATAACTGCCTTTGAGATCAACAGTTCGTGCCCCCAGTTCTAGCCCTTGCGTGCCGCCACGTAGCACCCTGACACCAGCACGAGTGACATCAATACGTAACGGCTGGATTTTGGGTTCAGCCTTGATCGCCTTTATGCACGTCTCAACCAGCATAGGGTGTTTAACTGTCACCCGATAAGTGGTTTTCTGGCTGATAGCGCTCCAAAGCCTCTCAAAATCCGGCGAGGCGTAGAGCTCTTTGTTGAATTTCCGTTTGGCCCGCGCACTTACGGGCTTCACATATTTCTCAATACCCGCATTAAGGATGCAGTGGATAATATCTGTTTCGTAGGGCCTGAACTCAGTTGGCAAATGTAATGAAAATCCTGCTGCATCCGGCAGAAACATGGAAGTTGTCTTACCATCCTTGATGAATCCTGCATTTTCCAGATGCTTGAATATGGCAGAAGACATCCTGAACCCCAGCATGTCATCGGTCATCGCACCATGAGGATCCCGTTTCATCAACTTGGCAAATTCATTGGGGCGTACCTGTCCGATGGCTACCCCTGCCTCCCTGTATTCAGCTTGCAGGTTCTGAGCGAACGTAGCATAAGACTCGTTAGCAACTACCGTGAGTTGTGCAACGCTACGATCGGAAACACGCTCATAGCCTTTTACTGTTTTCGTCACTGGCAGGCGCAGACCACGTCCCAAGGTTTGCCGACGTTCCGTTTCCGCGCCCATTTCACGCAGCGTACAAATCTGAAACACGTTAGGATTGTCCCAGCCCTCGCGCAGTGCGGAATGGCTAAAGATGAAGCGCACAGGCTCATCACCATCCAGCAAGCGCTGCTTATCTTGCATGATGAGTTTGTAAGCGTCATCGTCTTTGACCGCCGTACCAGATGAATCCACAAAGGTCGTGCCACCACGCATTTTCAATTGGGAAAAATACGCCCGCCGTAACTCGCCAGGATCCTGCGGCAGCAATTTTTGGTAGACGTCAGACTTGCTACGCTCTTCTCTGAACACCTCATCGAACCACTTGGTAAACTCGCCGTTTGCATCTTCGTTATTGACCCCGTCGCCGAGAAAACTCGCCACTTTGTCTACGAAAAACAGACTCAATACTTTAATCCCCTTCGGGTGCAACATCGCTTCCTTGCGCAAATGCTCACGCACGGTTTCCCGAATCATCTCCTTGTAAATCGCGCCCGTTGCGCCCCCGAGGGATTCGCCTTCATGCAGCAGGTTTCCGTTCGGCGTCAGTTCAATACTGGCTGATTCACCGAAAGCGGCGATGCTCAACGCATTAATACGCCAGCCTGCATAAGCCGGATTTCCAGTGACGTCTGACAATTCCTGATGCGGTTTGACCTTTTTGCTACGGCGCGCGATAGAGCCATCGGCCTTGCGGCAAGCCAGTTCAAGCTTCGCGGCTTTCGTGTCTTTCACTTCGAGCAACTTGACGTAAGGAGCCACATCCGCACCGTGCTGTGCGACTTCAGCCACGACGATCTGTTTCACCAAACCGAGATCGTGCGCGTCAACCGGATCGAGCCGGTAAACCAGATTTCGCCGTTGCTTATGCGTAGCTGAGTAGCGTAGCGTGAACACGGGGTCAAAATCACCCACAGCAGACTGCGATAGCAGTGATTCCATATTTTGTGGTTCATCCATGATCACCACAGGACGCGTGCCTTTCAGATAATCCAACGGCCGCAAGCCATTAAGCTTATCGTAAGGTTTGTGAATAATGCGCTTATTCTCGTTTTTATTCTTGTCACTACGTACCGCATCAATCGTCATGACTAAGATTTGCACATTAGTCGCAGTAGTAAAGGCTTGTACTTCCTCAGCCTTATCGCCGCGGTAGACATTTGCATCGAAAGGCTGCGCCGGATAGAGACTGCGGAAGTGCTCCCGCATCAGACGAATGCTGGTGTTAACCCCCTCACGGATGGCGACGCTGGGAACCAGGACGATAAACTTGGTGAAACCATATTTCTTTGCCAGTTCGAAAACAGTACGCAGATAAACGTAAGTTTTGCCCGTACCGGTCTCCATTTCGATGTCGAAATCCAGTTTGTCATCAACCAGCTTTTCGCTTACTTCCAGCCCGTTGCGATCCTGTACCGTTTGTAAGTTAGCAAGGATAGTGCCTTCATCCAGTACCAGATTATTGCCGATAGCGCCGATCTCCTGTTCGATGCCTAAATCCAGTTCACCTTCCCGACTGGCAACATTGCCACGCAAGGCAATCGCGATCTTGTCGGCATCCTTTGGCTGACCATCGAACAAATCCACCACGGCGTTGATGGCATCAAGCTGATATTGCTGCTGCGAATCAAATTGAAAGCCCGTATTTTGAGAATGATGGTTCATCACGCCGTCCTCAGCTCAATACCTTTGCTTCTGGCATATTGAGCAATATTGGTTTTCAATTCATCGTCGCCGTGGAAAACATCTTCCAGAACGATCAGGCGCGTAGGTTCGGCATTCACCAGTTCCCGCAATTGTTCCAATGAGGGTTTGGTTCGCTCGTTTAAGTAGGCTAGCAGGCGTGGCTTATCGGTATCGCCAGCGATGGCATGGATGTCCAGCCCGGCGATAGTCTGCATACTGAGATGTTCGTTCAACGAATAGCCGAGTTTCAACAGCAGCTCAGTAAGCAGGTCATCGGGACTGGCATCATCAACGCTACTGCCACGCAGGTCGAGCAAATGCTGGGTTAGCTTGTCAGGTTCGATATCGCTGGTGACGCGCCATTTGGTGAAATTGGTGTCCGTCAGCTTATAGGCGCGGAAGCCGGTATCTATATTGCTTTCTGCAACATCGGATTTTATTTTCTCGCCCGCTAGTTCGATGCGCTTGCGCGAGATATCAGCAATAGTGGCAAAGCCTGCCTTGCGCGCTTCTGAAGCTTCAGGAGTAGGTTCAGGTAGTTGTACCATGATAAAGCGACGCTTGCCGTTGTCTTCAGCATTAAGCTGCATTACGGCGTGGGCAGTGGTGGCACTGCCGGCAAAGAAATCGAGAATTATGGACTCTTTGTCCCGCGATGTTCCCCATTGAAGTAAACGCTTCAGGAGAGAAGTCGGTTTTGGATAATCGAATATCCCTTTTGAACCAAAGAGAGCAGCAATTTCCTTTGTTCCATCCTTCGTTGTACCAGCATCCAGTAACACAGAACTTGGCGTTTTGGTATCTCCACGCGCTATACGCTCCAGATAGAACAATTTTCGTTTTGGGCCTGTTTTTCCATCACGACCAAATGAAACACGTTCGTCGTTGATTAGCCTTCTCATATCTTTGCTGTTTATTGACCAGGATCTTCCTTGTGGCGGAAAATGCTCGACACCTGTATTAGGATTTATTACTGAATACATCGTATCACCGCCAGGTTTATTGGCATCAAGAGGCACTGGTTTCCACGGACCTCTAGGATCGTTATCAGGATTGCTGTATTCAGACTCATCTAGCGCATCACCATAAAACTGCAAGGCTGATTTGCTTCTGGCATATGCAAGAATATGGTTGTGATTTCTTGATACTTCGTGATCGTCTGAAATTGACGTCCTTGAACGCCAAATAATGTTTGCAATCAGATTATTTTCCCCAAAAACCTCATCGCAAATCTTAAAAAGATGCGCATGTTCAATATCATCAATTGATATAAAAATCACTCCATCATCGGTGAGCAGATTACGGGCTAACTTAAGGCGCGGGTACATCATGTTCAACCAGTTAGAGTGGTAGCGCCCCTCGGTCTCGCTATTGGTGGAAACTTTCTTACCTTCCTCGTTCACCTGCCGCGTCCACTCCAGATAGCTGCCCAGCCCCTCTTTGTAGTTATCGGGATAAACAAAATCCTTGCCGGTGTTGTAAGGCGGGTCGATATAAATCAGCTTGACCTTGTTGTGATAGTGTCGTTGCAGGATCTTCAGTACTTCGAGATTGTCTCCCTCAATAAACGCATTCTGCGTCGTATCCCAGTCTTTTGAGTTGGCTAAGTCTGGTTTCAGTGTTGCAGTAGTCGGTGCCTGTGCGGCACGCAACGCGCACCTTTTGCCCGGCCAGAACAATCCAAAGCGTTCATTACTGTCAGCCATATCATCGGCCAGCAGTTCACGAAGTTTTTCAACATCCAGCTTGCCATCAGCAACAATCTCTGGAATTAGTTCGGCAAGCTGACCAGCCAGTTCAGTACGGAAATTCGGAGTTGTACTCGGGATCTCAAAGAGGTCGTTGCTGATATCGGAAAGTGATGAAAAAAATTCATCCTGTCGGCCCTTAGCAAAAGCATCAATACTGCAACGTTGTTCCGCATTTTCTTTCTGTTTAGCGTTATATTCAGTAATACGTTCATTTGCCATACTGATAATCCGGTGTGTTTTAGTGATGTTGTACATAACATATGGATGTTACGAGTCATTGAGTCGATAGCAAAACTTAATTTAGCACTTCAGAGTGGGGATGCCTGCTGATTTTGCCTGATGCCGCACCGGATTATCAGTGTGATATGTAAAACACGTCGTCTGAATAGACAGTTTGGTTAGTCGAGGTTCCCGACATAAAAAATGACGATATTTAGCTCAACATCGTCATCTAAAGGTTATCTGCATCGCTACAGTGGGCTGATAAGAACCCTATCAACCGAATTCACTGAGATAGCGCCGGGTGGCGGAAGCCTCTTACCGTTTTTCGCTGCTATAGCCTGAAATCGAAGTAATTCCACAGAGGCAATTTTCAAGGCATCATCATGCGTTGAAGCCGTCACAGACAGGTTATCAAGATCGGAAAATTTCAGTGTAACCGTTGTATCATCGACATCAATATCCGCTGGGTAAGGAACAAAGATGGATGCTAGTTTTTTAGCCTGTTTCTTATGTGCATCCAGTTTGCTCACGAGGTGTGTTGCACGAAGGTGGGTATAGCGTTTCAACATATTCATTGATTTATGACCTGATATCGCAGCCACTTCCATAACATTTAACGTTCCCAGTTCAAAGAATCGGCTGATTGCCTCATGTCTGAGATCGTGAAAATGTAGATCGTCGATAGCCAGAGCCTTCAAAGCCACACGCCATGCGCTTTTAAACCCACTCGACGTGTAGCTAAAAATATAGCCATTCTCATGATGTGGCCGTTCACCCAAGCCACACAGAATTTGCCGTGCTTTTGATGATAATGGAACGTCTCGCGATGTCCCATTTTTCGTCAAAGGCAAATGGGCAACACCAAGGCGAAGATCGGTATATTCCCATCTCAACGACAAAATTTCGCCTTGCCGCATTCCCGTTTCCAATGCGATCTGAAAAATAGCCAATAATTCAGGATTTTTATCTTTGAAGTATCTGGTTAGCTGTCGTTCTTCCTGAGTGGTTAACCTTCGGGTACGGCCTGACGATACGGTAGGCTTGCGAACATTTTCAACAGGGTTTATAGAGCATGTGCCCCACTCAACTTTTGCCAGATTATAAAGCGCCGATAACAATGCTAATTCCAGTCGCACAGTATTCGCACTTATCGGCTTTTGCGTTCTGGCGTTAAATTCCGATAATCTATTATCTCTATATTCTGCAATGTCTATGGATGAAATTTCATCCATATTTCTATTAGCCAAACGCGAACGCTTGATAACATTGATTCGATAGAACTCCTGCAATTGTCCTCGTTTATGTCGCGAAACCGTGGAAAAATACTTATCCAACGCTTTACTTAACAGTATCTTTTTTATACGTTTTTTCACTACTATTGTCTTCCCTATTGGTCAAAGGGAAAGACAATACAACAAATTAGAGAGCGCATTTAGGTCTCTGCTCGCATGAACCTTCCAATGCGGCGTGGGGTGGCTCAGGGGCTGAGCTCATTTTTTCTGTTCCCACGGTGCAAGTGTTTGCATGGTGTTGCAAAGTGAGGCATTTGGTGCAGGAGGCTGATCCAAGCGGACGAGGAATTCCTGATAAGCATCTGGACCTGCCATGATAATCGGCTGATCGATCAACGTCTCCTCAGTAACGGCTTGTTCATCAGGCTCGGTACGTAAATTTAATGCCACGCGTTTAGCAGAAACGTCTTTTGATGACGACATAATGTCATCCCTCGCGGTTCCTTCTGGAGAATAATTATACAGTTTGCATAAGGCTTATATCATTACGATTTGTAGCCTGGGAATCGAACCGAAGGAACGAACCGGGCGTTTTTCGCATATATGCATCCCATCATTCTAATCTATCTATGAAAACACGGGCCAACCTACGGGTCTTGACAACAGTCACGGTTAAAATTTATGCTACATTTCAACTTAATAGAAAGCTGAATGATTCCGAGTCCGGGCACCACTTATTCAGAAAAACCAGCCTACAGGCTGGTTTTTTGCTTTTGGGGAACCAGGTTTGATTATCTACGAAGGGATTATTGCGTCTCCCCTTCCCCATGATTCTGGCTCATATCCTGATAGCGTGACGGCCAGATATCCTTCGGCTGCTTTCCCAATGCACCAGCAATTAATCTCTCACCTTTCGGCCAATGTCTTATCAATGCGTTAGCGAGTGTTGAAGACGCTAATCCAGATGCTCTTGATACCGCCGCCAGCGTTGTGCCTCGCTTTCTTAACCCGGCAATGATGTCTGCCGGATGCCAATCGTGCTTATCCATTTATCTAACCTCTCCCTCTAGATGAACCAATTCGATTATCCCATTTTGGGATAAAAAAGAAAATGGTTGATATTCGATTTTGGGATATCAATCAAGGTCACCAAAATGGCATCGATTTATTCATTAGAATATCAATCAGTTATAAAAATTTTGCGGGAAGCCAGAATCAAGCAAGGCATAACCCAAGAAAATTTAGCCAATGCTTTAGGTCGACCTCAGTCCTTTGTAGCCAAAATCGAGAATGGGGAACGCAGGCTGGATGTTGTCGAATTTGCCCACATAGCTCACCTGCTATCTGTAGATGCATCCACAGTTTTAGAAAAAATAGTGCATAAAATACAGAAAGATAACATTAAGTAATCAACGCAAACATCTATTTATCCCATTTTGGGATAAATCACTAAGCAACTGATATTTGATCCCAAATGTTATGGGGTTGAATTGATGGCTTCTATTTACTCTGATGAATATCAAATCGTTATCAAGGCATTACGTGAAGCACGGATTGCCAAAGGCATCACACAGGGAAACCTGGCACTCGCGCTAGATCGTCCTCAATCGTTCATCGCTAAAGTTGAGAATGGAGAAAGAAGGTTAGATATCGTGGAATTTATCCATATCGCCCGTTTACTTTCTCTAGACCCCTCCAGCATCATTGCTAAGATCCCTATAAAATATAAAGCGCTTGGATAAAGAAGAGCACGGCAATGAAACACCGAATTAGCATTGTCGTATACAGCGACGATTATCAGGTTCCTAATGGTAATTAGATAAATATTTCTGTTCTGGAGAATAACGTCATAGATGAAGAAGCCAGTCATCTAAAGGCTGAGGCATGAAAGAAGGAAAACCGCGAAGAAATGGAGGAAGTCGCCAAATTTATCGCACAGCATAGTCCTCTCTCTGATGAAAACAGGAACTGGTGATCGTGTAGTTTTTGTTTATCAATACAAACGAGTTAGTCATTGCAAAATATTTGTCGATGTGCGAAGCGCTATTGTCGATACACCAGGGCGGCGAATGGTCATTCTGCTTATCGAATCGCATCACCAGTCTGAGAAAGTGAATAAGACGTTGCTCCCGCAGATCCGCATCAACGACGAGAATTACCGGCTGATGACCACTGAACTATCGAGCGTTCCGGTTGAGGTTATTGGCGAAACTATCGCTGATCTTGGCGAGTACACGGATGAGATTAAGGATGCTATTAATCTTATTTAATGGGGGATTAGAAAGACATCAATACCATTCATCGAACGAAATCTAATATATTGTAAGTATCCCACTAAACCGGACCATTCACTTTTAGCGATCTTCCGACATACTGATTATGTCCCTCTGAGGAGATCGCTATGCGTAAAGCTCGATTCATTGCACACCCGGTCATCGCTGTTTTGAAGTCCACCGAAGCAGGACGTACCATAAAAGATGTCTGCCGCGAAGCGCGGATATCTAAAAGTAATAATTCTACAATTAATGCCTACTTCACAAATCAGGAATAAACCCTTCTTCACGCAGTACCTTAATCACCCCACGAATCAGATATGAGTTAGAAAACTTCGCCGTATAGGAACGAGCGCCTTCTTCCACTGGCTGGAGCAGTCCCCGATCGATCAACTTACCGAGCTGATAAGTCACCTGCGCCGGTTTTAGGTCAGGTAAAGCGGTACGGAGATCACCCGCTTTTATCGTCCCTAGCTCGACGGCGCGTTTCAGAACTTTAGATTCCAGCGAGTTTATCAGCCCTCTTTCAGATGAGAAGTCGAGCGCCGGATACAGTATTTTTGTACTCAAAAAAGCATGGTTTGTCAGTTGATCGACTTTCTTCAACTCAGATGAAATTCCCGAAAGTACATACAAACACCATTCTTCTAAACCCTGCTCAGTTCCTTTATCCGCTAATGAAAGCATGGCGTAATAACGCTCGCGATCATTACAAAATACCGCTGTCGGATTGAGAACCCGGCCACCTGCCTGAACATTAAAACCATACTTGATCAATAACGCATAGGTCAGCAGTCTGACCGTTCTGCCATTACCGTTGCCAAATGGGTGTATCCAGCCAAAGCGATGGTGCACCAGCGCAATCTTCATCAGATCATATTTTGGTTTATCAGCACGGTTAATAAAGGCGGTCAGTTCTGCCATATAATCAGGAACGCGGATGTGATCCGGCGGTAAATGGTCAGACTGAGCGATGCTGACGTTATGTTGTCGATAGGCACCGGGAGTTTTATCACCTTCCTGTTGCAACCCGACAACCGCCAGACTATGTAGCTCGCGGATAAA
This sequence comes from Dickeya sp. Secpp 1600, assembly GCF_003049805.1. Taxonomy (NCBI): domain Bacteria; kingdom Pseudomonadati; phylum Pseudomonadota; class Gammaproteobacteria; order Enterobacterales; family Pectobacteriaceae; genus Dickeya; species Dickeya sp. Secpp 1600. The sequence goes on along the minus strand of NZ_CP023484.1, from coordinate 1,003,714 downwards.
ATATTCCGTTATGTCATCACCATTATTTAGATGCTCGTCGATGAATTCCATCGCAGCTTCAATATTGTTGATTTCTTTCAGTTGATCCGTCGAACTTTGCGTCCCTTCGACTTTGCTTTCAACATAATCGGCAAGCGTGGTGTGGTTTCCCTCAATCCTCGCAGAGCCCAGACTTTCCAGCATGTGGAAAACGGCCTTCAACTGCGCAAACAGGATAGGGTGAACATCCGTTTCCAGCCTCAGATGCCGGAGTAACTCCAGTTCCGTCAGCGCGTCGACTAAAGGGGAGTCAAAACTGGGGTTCAGAAGCGAGAGTTCAAAGTGATTAAATTGAGCCATGATATGTAGTTATCTCAAACCGAGCATGACGACATCTCAAAATGATAGCAAAAATATCAATATAATCCATAAATTACAAATCACATTATTTATGATTATCTCAAAAAATACAAAGCCGACATATCAAATCTACGTTTAAAAGATGTTCAATATGGAGAGAAACAGGCCGTTGCCTGTGCAAATATCCCACTAAAACAAACCATTCATTTTTAATGATTCACGAGCACAACATCAATTTCAAATTGATAAACTCCCCAGCAAATCCCCCAACGTTACCATCAGCATCATCGGGTCTATCGGTGAAGGCTCAAACCCCACTCGCAGATAAAATTCCCGCGCATCATCAGACAACGCATGGACCAGCATCCCGCGAATGCCGATAGTTTCAGCAACCTGAATTACCCGCAGCCCGGCATCGCGCACCAGCGCCCGACCAATGCCCTGACCATACAATGATGTATCTACCGCCAGACGCCCCAGCACCACCACCGGGATCGGATCGGGCATGTTGCGGCGAAAGCGTCCGGGAGCGGCATTCGTTGCTACAGCACGTAGGCCAATGAGTAATACGCCAGTACCTTAGCGTCATCGCAGCAAACGAATGAACCGAAGGAACGAACTGGGCATTTTTTATCGTATGCATCCCATCATTCTGACCTATCTATGAAAACACGAGTCACGCCATGATTCTTGACAGCAAAGCAGGCGGGACCAAACGGTTTCGGTCCCCCCTCCTCCAATGGCCCGACAACACCTGTTCCTGTCACGGCGATGCGTACCGTGTTTCCCGTACTCATGGCGTATCTCCCTAAGGTGCTGATGGGTTGAGGACTAACTGGATTTTCAACTGAGCCCGAAGGTTTTGCGTAAACTGGCATCGACAGGCCCGGCAGGCATAAAGCGACGCAATTTGCGCAATAGAGAGGCTTGCCCCGCCGGGGTACGGCGCATCTGCCACGGCCCCAGAGCCGCATCAACAATCGTGGTTGCCACCCCCTCAGGATCGGGAGCACTTTTGACACTGTTGACGATGGCTTGTGATGCCTGCCCCCGCTCGCGATCGTAGCTGTCGATTTTGGCGCTGGCCTGCGGCGCATTGATATCCAGATTGGTTCGGGTGAAGGACGGTTCCACCAGCGTGACGCGGATACCAAACTGGCGTACTTCGTGATCCAAACTTTCCATAAGTCCTTCCACCGCGTGTTTGGAGGCGGAGTACAACCCCATGTACGGCGCCGGGAGGAAACCGAGCACCGAACTAACATTGACGATCCTCCCGCTACCCTGTGCCCGCATATGCGGCAACACCGCCTGTACCGTGCGCAACAGACTGAACACGTTGGTATCGAACAGCGCGGCGGCCTCCGCTATCGACGTCTCTTCCACTGCGCCGACTAAGCTCGTTCCTGCGTTATTGATAAGCACGTCAATGCGTTGAGTTCGCTCAACGATAGACTGAATGCCGCGCTGTACGGCGTCATCGTCACGCACATCCATGTCGATAAGCTCCACACCGGGCAAGGTATTCGCCGTATTGATGTTGCGCACAGTGCCGAAGACGACACAGCCCTGGCTGGCAAATTTCTGTGCTACGGCACGTCCTATGCCTGATGACACCCCGGTAACCACCACAACCTTTTGTTTTGACATAGCAAGTCCTCTCAAATCGGATAATAGGAGTGAATTTATGGATCACTAGTGACGGACCGCCTTGATCCTGAACCAGATGGAATACATGGCCGGCAGGAACACCAGTGTGAGGATCGTTCCGGCCAGGGTGCCGCCAATCAGCGTGTAGGCCAGCGTTCCCCAGAACACCGAATGGGTGAGCGGGATAAACGCCAGAATTGCCGCCAGCGCCGTCAGGATTACCGGTCGAGCCCGCTGCACGGTGGCTTCGACGACTGCACGGAACGGATCCAAACCAGCCTGTTCGTTGTGGTGAATTTGTCCAATCAGTATCAGCGTGTTGCGCATCAGGATCCCCGACAACGCGATAAGACCAACCAGTGCGTTGATGCCGAATGGTTGCTGGAACAGGATCAGCGTCGGCACCACGCCGATCAACCCCAGCGGGCTGGTCAGGAACACCATCACCATCGCCGAGAGCGAGCGCACCTGTAAGACGATGATGAGCAGTGTGATAGCCAGCATGATGGGGAAGATCGGCAACATGGCAGCCGTTGCCTTACCTGACTCTTCAATCGACCCTGCTTCTATGATGTGGTAACCACTCGGCAGCTTTTCGATGATGGGCTGAAGCCGGCGGGTTATCTCGGTTGATACATCCGGCGGCTGTAAACCGTCGGCGATGTCGCCCCGGACGGTGATGGTCGGCATGCGGTCGCGCCGACGCATAATCGACTCTTCCATACGCACATCAACCGCGCCCACTTGAGATAGCGGGATACGCTGCCCGTTAGCGCCAGCCAGCGTGAAGTCGCCAATTTGAGCCGGGTCGAGTCGGGTATTTCCAGCCGAGCGCGCCACAACCTGCACGGTGCGGATATCCTCTCGTACCGAGGTGACAGGCACGCCGGTCAGCAAGAATTGCAGTTGCTGCGCCACCGCGCTGGAGGTCAGCCCGACAGCCTGCAATCGATCCTGCTGCAAGGTGAAGTGCAGCGTAGGCGTGCGTGTACCCCAGTCGGCGTTGACGGTGCGCATCATCGGGCTGGCATCCATGACCTGCTGCACCTCAGCGGCGATGTGGCGTAATTGGTCAGGATTCGGCCCCGTAACCCGATAAGCCACCGGGAACGGTGAATAGGGCCCGAATACCAATTGAGTGACGCGTAAGCGGGCCTCAGGGGCCAGGCCATCGGCGATAGCCTGACGCAGCCGGTATTTCAACGCTTCGCGTTCATTCTGGTTGTCGGTGCGCACCACAATTTTGGCAAACGACGGATCAGGTAACTCAGGTCCCATTGAGAAATAGAAGCGTGGCGCTCCCTGGCCGATGTAGGTGGTGACGATCCTGGCCTCCTTTTGTTTGGCCAGCCAGGCTTCCACTTTCGCCGCGCTGGCGCTGGTTTGGGTGATCGCCGTGCCGTAAGGCATCTGTACCTCGACCAACACTTCCGGACGATCAGAGATCGGGAAGAACTGTTTCTTGACCACAGACATACCGAGTATGGCCAGGGTGAACAGGCCTACGACTGAACCGGCAACCAGCCACTTGCGGGTGATGACGCGTCCCAGCAGTTGACGGAAACGGTTATAGCGCGGCGTATCGTAGAGTGCCTCATGGCCGCCTTCGACCTTCCTGAAATCGGGCAGTAGTTTGACGCCGAGATAAGGCGTGAACACCACCGCGACCACCCATGAGGCAATGAGCGCGATGCCGACGATCCAGAACATGTTGCTGGTGTACTCACCCGCAGTAGATCGGGCGAAACCATTCGGCATGAAGCCGACGGCCGTGACCAGCGTGCCGGAGAGCATGGGTGCCGCGGTATGGCTCCAGGCATAAGCAGAAGCGGCGATGCGACTGTAGCCTTCTTCCATCTTCACCACCATCATTTCAATAGCGATGATGGCGTCATCCACCAACAGTCCCAGCGCCAGAATCAGCGAGCCCAGGGTGATGCGGTCGAAGTTCTTGCCTGTCGCCAGCATCACCACAAACACCACAGCCAGCGTCAACGGCACGGCGGCAGCAACCACAACACCCACACGCCAGCCCATGCTGAGGAAACTCACCAGCATCACCACCAGCAGTGCGGCGAAGAATTTCATCATGAACTCATCGACCGCAGAGCTGATGTTTACCGCCTGATCGGTCACTTTGGTCAGGCTCATGCCTAAAGGTAAGCCAGCGTTGATCGTTTTGACCTCGCCATCCAGCGCCTTGCCCAGATCGAGCCCGTTCCAGCCGTCGCGCATGATGATGCCGAGCAGCAGGGCCGGTTCGCCTCCGCTGCGCACCATGAAGGTAGCCGGGTCTTCATAGCCACGCTTGACGGTGGCGATATCCGACAGTTTCAGGGTTCGACCTTGCGTCACCACCGGCGTATCACGGATTTTCCGTAATTCATCGAACGCGCCGTCCAGACGAATAAACACCTCCGGACCGTTGGTCTCAATGGAACCAGCAGGGGTCAGGGCGTTCTGGTTATTGAGCGCGGCGAACACGGCCTGCGGGCTGACTCCCAGCGTTGCAAGCCGCTCATGCGAGAACTCAACATAGATGCGTTCCGATTGCTCGCCGATAATATTGACCTTTTTTACGCCGGGAACATGCAGCAGCCGCTGGCGCAGCGTCTCCGCGTCGCGCACCAACAGCCGCTGTGGTTCGCCTTTCGCCTTGAGTGCAAACAGGGCGAACGTCACATCGGAATACTCGTCGTTCACAAACGGCCCAACTACGCCGGGCGGCAGGTTACGCACCTCGTCACCGACCTTTTTACGGGCCTGATAGAACTCTTCCTGCACGTCGGACGGCGGCGTGCGGTCCTGCAATGTCAGCGTGGTGAAGGCAAGACCGGGGCGGGTGTACGTCTCGGTACGGTCATACCAGCGCAGTTCCTGCATGCGCTTCTCGATCTTTTCAGCGACCTGATCCTGCATCTCCTGTGCGGTAGCGCCGGGCCAGGCCGTGATGATCGTCATCACCTTGATCGTAAATGCCGGGTCTTCGGCACGGCCCAGTTTGAAGAAGGAGATCCCCCCCGCCAGCGAGATCAACAGAATCAGGAACAGGGTGATGGCGCGTTCGCGTACAGCGAACGCCGACAGGTTGAAACGGCTTTCGCTCACGGGCGACCTCCAGCAACAGTCGTAGCGGCAACCTCAGCGACCCGCACCGCTTCACCTTCGCGCAGCAGATGTGCGCCGAGCGCAACTATCCGTTCACCCTGCTGTATCTGCCCAGTGAGTCGGATGTCGTCGTCCCCCATGTGCTGGACGGCTACCGGACGCCAGGTTACCGTCGCCGGTTCACCACGAATGACCCATACGCCCGGCCCTTTGCCGGCGTCAAATAAGGAACCTATCGGCACCTGCAAGCTATCTTGTGTGGAGGCCTGTTCTTCTGGTACCTGGATCGTAACCGTTGTTCCCAACGGGGCGTCGGCCAGTTCACCTTGCAGTACATAGCGCGCTTCGAATGTGCGCGTCAGCTTGTCTGCCGTGTTGGAGAGTTGTCGCAGGGTGGCCGGACTGCCGTTGACTGCTTTGCCGAAACGTGTCGCCAGCCCGGTTGATCCGAGCGTGGGGCGCAACGTTTCCGGTAACTGAATAACCGCTTCACGCTGCCCAGCCTGAGCCAGGCGAACCACAGTCTGCCCGGCATTGACCACCTGGCCCGGCTCGGCCAGCGTGTCCATGACGATGCCATCACCATCGGCGATCAGGACGGCATAGCGGCTGGCATTGCGGGCAACGTCGGCCTGCGCTTGTGCCGCACTGAGCTGGGCTTTGGCCGCATCTGCCGCCGCTTTCATCTGGTCATAGGCTGATGCCGATATCGCCCCGGTTCCGCGCAGGCCGCGATAACGGGCTTCATCTTCGGCAGTTTGCAGCGCTCGCGCACGGGCGGCGGCTACCGCCTCCTGCTGCGCACGCGCGGCGAGATCCAGATCGACAGGGTCAAGACGCATGAGCGGCTGACCACGTTTGACCGCTTGCCCCGTATCCACCAGCCGCTCCAGCACTTTGCCGGAGACACGAAATCCCAGCTCACTCTCTATCCGGGCAGCCACAGTCCCCGTGAAAGATCGTGATTCAATCCCCGCTCCCCGGACGATTGCGGCGCGCACCAGCGGTGCTTCAGTACGTGGATCGGATGGTGCTTTTTCACCGCAAGCGGCCAGGGCGAGCGGCAATGTGCAGATGACTGCAAATGAAAGGAAGCGGCGACGAGCCATAGTAGAGTCCCCTTGGCTGATTAATCAGGAGACTCATCTTTAATCATGTGACCAATTTAGTCAACAGTCACTTAATGGCATCGTAACCGCTGTACTATGGCGATAAGCTGCGGAGTATCAGGCTGGACAATTGCGCCGGCGCCTCATCGGTGTGGTCAAAACTATGCTGCAAAATCAGTGGATTAAGGTAAGGTCGCATGACGAGATAAATCGCTGCTGTCGTTTCATCAAGAGGGGTCTTGCGTTCAAAATCCCCGCTCTTCCGACCTTCCTGCAAGATGTCCTGCAGTAATATCTGGATGCGTTCCTCATAGGCGCGCGCTGCCTGCCAGCGTTCGGTTGCGGCCGAAGCTGCAATTTCATAAAGCTTTCGATCCTTGAAGAACAAACGAAGGCTCGCTTCAACGATGGCCTTAAACATCCGCCGCAACTTCTCCGGCGGCCGCCCGGCTTCCTCAACAGCAGCCCGCACTTCAGCTTCGATCTCTCGCAGGCAGTTGGCGCAAATCATCTCACCAATCACCTGCTTAGATGAGAAGAACTTATAAATATAGGCCTTGGAAAAACCGATGGCTTTGGCGAGGTCAGAAACGGTGGTCTTTTCATAGCCATACCGGCTGAAGTGTTCGGTCGCTGCGCTAACTATTTGATCTCGAACATCATGGTCAGCCGGGCCCCGGTTCGAAACGGGATAAGGGTTTTCTTTACTCATGGTCTGCAATTTACCCCTGACGTAATACATAGGGGGCAGTTTACCCCCCTGACCTACCCGTTGACAACGAGTGACTATTTTGTAATATGGTCACAATTCAGCACTGTGCCTACATGGGAAAAATATGTTACCCAAGCCTCCTTTTATCGTACTTACCGTGGCTGGTCTGTTAGCCGGTTGCGCCGTCGGCCCTGATTACAACCGGCCCGATACGCCAATGCAGGAAAAATACCTTGGTCAGGCGGCAGTCAATCAACGACATGCTGCCACCCGTGCTGCGCTTCTTACATGGTGGGAGGGATTCGGCGATCCGCAATTGACTCGATTTGTCACCCTCGCGCTGGAACAGAATCTCGATCTCGCGCAGGCATCCGCACGGGTGCTGCAGGCTCGTGCCGGTCTTGGTGCGGCGAATGCCGCACTACTGCCTTCCGGCAATATTTCCGGTCAGGCGAGCAGAGCTTACCAGTCTGTCGAAACCCCGTTGGGGAAAGTATTGAATTCGACACCTGATTTTGACCGCTACGGCAATGCTTACGAGGCCAATCTCGGCGCCAGTTGGGAACTGGATGTGTTCGGCGGTTTGCGCCGTGGACGAGAAACCGCACTCGCTGAGTATCAGGCATCTGAAGCGGGGGCGGTAGCAACGCGTCTGGCGGTAGCCGCGCAGACCGCCGACATCTACATCACCATTCGTGGATTGCAGGCTCGTCTGAACGTTGCCCGTCGGCAAGTACAGACGGAACAGGAACTGCTCTCGACCGTTAATCGCTTGTATGACCAGGGGCTGGCGGCGGAACTTCAGGTGAGGCAAACCGAAGGCGTACTGGCGCAGGTGCAGGCATCGGTACCCGTTTTACAAACGGCGCTGGATGCAGCCATGAACGCACTGGATGTGATGCTGGGTTCTGTACCCGGTACGCACCGGGCAGCGCTGGCTGACGCGGGATCCATTCCAGCCGCTCCGCAAATCGCCGCGACCGGATCGCCGGGCGAGCTGCTTCGGCGCCGGCCAGACCTGATCGTGGCTGAACGTCGCTTAGCCGCATCCAACGCGCGTATTGGCGTCGCCGTTGCCGAATATTACCCCAAATTTTCCCTGAGTGGGCTGCTTGGCAGCACGACGACGGTATCCAGCGGCAACCTGTTTACCGGTGGCGCCAGCCAATCGTCCGGTGTGATAGGCCTGCGCTGGCGGCTATTCGACTTTGGCCGCATCAACGCACAGATCAACCAGGCCAAAGGCCAGGAAGCCGAGATGCTGGCAGCCTATCGGCTGGCGGTACTACGGGCCGCTGAAGATGTGGAAAACGCCTTCTCGGCGCTGGTTAACCATGAAGAGCAAGCCCGGGTGCTTATGCGAGGAGTTGACTCATTGAGCCGGGCGCGGGATGCCGCGTTTACGGCTTATCAGCATGGCACCCTTAGCCTGATAGAGGTGCTGCAAGCCGACGAAAATATGCTGCGGGCTTCCGATGCGCAACTACAGGCACAAACCGAATCCGCACGCGCGGCGGTAGCGGCTTTCAAAGCGCTCGGCGGCGGCTGGCAACCCGGTGAAACGGGAACGGTCGCGCCCAGTCAGCGCGGCCATAACGGCGTTTAAATTTTATACATAACACTGAGTGTCGGGCCTGAATGATGACTAAGTTATTACCGAACGTAAACCGAAGCCATGAGCCGACCGCAAGACAATTGACCACGGATATGCTGGCCGGCCCCATCCTGCCGGTCATGCTTCGTCTGGCGTTGCCGACGGTTGCGGTTATGGTGGTGCAGACGCTGGTAGGCGTGATAGAAACCTACTTCGTGAGTTCGCTTGGAGCTGATGTTCTGGCCGGGGTGGCTGTTGTATTTCCCGTGCTGATGCTGATGCAAATGATGGCGAACGGCGGCATTGGCGGCGGATTATCATCGGCGGTGGCGCGGGCATCCGGCGCGGGTCAATGGCAGGATGCTCAGGCGCTGGTGTGGCATGGCGTTATTATTGCTGGTGTTATGGGAGCCGCCTTTGCCGCCCTTGTCCTCATTGGCGGTGATACCTTGTATCACTTGATGGGCGTTAAAGGGCCAGCGCTTGCGGCGGCGGTTACCTATTCGAGCGTTGTCTTTGCAGGGGCGCCGCTGATCTGGGTGGTTGCGTTGTTGTCAGCCGCGCTACGTGGAGCGGGCGATACTAAGACTCCTGCACGTATCACCCTGTTGGGGGCCGCGATCCTACTGCCTTTGTCACCAGCCTTGATTTTAGGGTGGGGGCCAATACCATCATTTGGCGTCGCCGGGGCTGGTATGGCGATTCTGGTCTATTACCTCTTCGCCACCCTATTGCTGGTAAAGCACATGCGGTCAGCTAAAAGCGTTATCAGGCTATCAACGGCGCCGCTGCGCTCACGGTTGTTCAAGGATATTCTTGGCGTTGGTCTGCTATCCGCTATCGGTACCGTGCAAATCAATTTGACCGTTGCCGTAGTGACCGCCGCAGTAGGTCGGTTTGGACCTGATGCTATTGCCGGGTATGGCATCGCCTCAAGGCTGGATTATCTACAAATCCCTCTGCTGTTTGGTCTTGGTACGGCCATCATGACCATGGTCGGCGTCAATCTTGGAGCGAAGCAAGTGCGACGCGCGCAACGCATTGCCTGGGTTGGCGCAGCCGTCGCGTTTACGTTTACGGAGCTAATCGGACTTGGCGTGGCGGCCTATCCACACCTCTGGCTCACTCTTTTTAGCGCAGATCAGCCCATCGTGACGGCGGGAACCCGCTACCTACAGAACGTAGCGCCGTTCTATGGCGCTATAGGCATCGGCATGGCACTCTATTTCGCCGGTCAAGGTGCGAAACGCGTGCTCTGGCCCGTATTAGCCGGAACCGCACGCATGGCTATCGCGGCTTTGGTGGGATGGCTGGCTGTTACACAGTTTGATGCTGACTTGTCATCGCTTTTCAAGATCGTCGCGCTGAGTGCTTTTGTTTATGGTGCCATAACTGTAGCAGCCAGCTTAGGCATTGGACGGTCAAACCGTTTGGCCATATCGACTGGGGCTTGATTTGGCAAAGTAACATCAAGCTTATCGGGGTAGCCTAATACATCGCCACGGTTTACAGACACCTCAAAGTCATTTGAAATGACTTAAAAAAAGAGGTGCCTATGAGCGGTAAACGTTATCCCGAAGAGTTTAAAATCGGAGCGCTGAAACAGGTTGTTGGTCTCGGCCATTCTGTTTATAGCGTGGCAACACGCCTTCATATCACCACCCATAGCCTTTACGCCTGGGTAAAGAAGTACGGCTCGGGCTCTTCCACCAATAACGTTCAGTCAGATGCTCAGGCTGAGATTCGACGGCTCCAGAAGAAACTAAAGCAATTTACTGACGGGGCTAATTAAGCAGTTTTGGCTTGAGTCCGGTTGCGTATATGGCTACCGCACGATCCACCTCGAACTTCAAAAATAAGGTAAATACATCTAATGATTTGGCTATTAGAAATAGTAACCTCATTGAAACAAATTTTACCTTTATTAAAGTAATTCAATCTCATCTAATAGAAAAACAATGATATCATCAATATGTTATTATATGCGTTTCATTATCGTTTATAAAACAAACCATCATCCACCTATCCGATTTTTAATAAATTACGCAATAACTTCTTCTTGATAATGATTTTTCGATAGGAGAAAACCATCTTGAAATTACTAATAAAAATATTCATCCTTATATTAATATCGGGCTGCACAAATCTAGTAAATAATAAAGCAAACAAGCCGGTAGCTATCTCGCGCAGTACTGATGCTATAGCGGTGGCATCAAGAATATCTCTTCCCGTGATGTCTAAGGTAGTAGCAGGAAATCGTTTTTACTATGTCCGGCTGCGGATTGGAGATGGACCGGAAACTAATGTTATCCTTGATACAGGTTCTATCGGGCTCCGGGCTATATCTACGGTAGTACCCCATAGAAATCAGTTTGGCCGAACTATTGTTTACAGCTATGAGAGCGGCAACGAATTACACGGTAGTGTTTCAAATGAGCGCATTACCGCAGGTGAACATCAACTTGGAACCATACCGATTCAAGTTGTCGATCAACTAAGATGTAGTGCGCAGGTGCCGAATTGCACGGTAGCCAAGCTTGCCCCTTCCACCCCATTTGCACAAGGCATTGACGGCCGTAGTAGCCAAGAATTTGGTGGCATCATGGGTATTCGGCTCTATTCACATGATCGATTGATACCCAATCCTTTAAGAGCCGCGGGCTTTAAGGGGTGGATTGTGCAACTTCCGCGCCCTGGAGAAGAGCAAGGAGCACTTATTCTCAACCCATCAATGGCAGAATTAAAAGGGTTTACTCGAATCAAAGTAGATAAAAACGGGTCTGTTCCCGCTTGCCTTGATAGTGGCAACGCTACGCAGATCCTATGCCTTCCAACTGTGCTAGATAGCGGCGATCCGCATGTTTTTATTTTTGAACGCAATGTTAAGAACCATGTGATGTCACCGGGCACTTTAGTAAAACTGAGTCTATTTGATGGCGATAGAGACGATCAAAAAGTGGTCTTAAAATTCACTTCAGCCCAAAATCCAGGAAAAGAATCAAAGGAATTATTGCACTACAATCCGGCATTGATTTCTTTTAAATCGCTTAACAGGGTGTATGACACACCATTTATTAATTCTGGGTATTTACCGTTTCTTGATTACTTAATTTATTTTGATGCTAAGGATAGCGTTATAGGCATGCAGGAACGAAAAATCGCTAATCCCTCAGGACAACAAACCGTAGCGAATTGACCCTTACTCGAAATGATGTTAATTCCCCTGAACGGAGGTGGTGCCGATGAAAAGTCGCGATTCACCGAAGAACATTGCCCTGACGCAAGAGTAACTAAGCACGCCGGTAGCCAAGGTCTATCGATGCTATTTCCTTTTGATGGCCGACACAGAGCGTGTCATCGTCCAGAACCCGTCTCATCTCGGAATTAAGCTGCGAACGGCGTAGCGTCGTAGATCACCTCAGTTTCCAGGGCCTTGTTACTCATTTTGGTCATGATAGTTTCCTTCGTTATGAAAAGAAAACGTAGTCTGGAGCAACGTAGTGACAGATCCTGTCACCACGGTTAGAGGGATGGCCACCGCCATGCGTGACGTTGAAGAAGCCGTTGAATTTATCGATGAAGAACTGAAACCATTTCCACACTGATCGTAAGATTAATATTACAAAGAAAACATATGCCTTCGCAGAAGGCGATTAAACAGTAGCAATTATCGCAATTCAAAACCGGCGGATAACTAAATCAGAACGAGAAATAAAAATTAAAATATTATTGCGACGAAAATATAAAAACAAAAAATTAATCCACTAAAAATAATCAACAATTGAAAATCTAAAAAATACGAATGCAATGACAGATGCCATCTATAATTAGTTGGCATTGAAAAACTGAAAGGAAAAAACATGAAGAGAAATAATAAGCGAGTTAACTCTGTTGCTTGCATTATATCGCTGGGCGCATTAATACTTAGCTCATCCGTAACGTTTGCCTGCACACGGCTAGTTTATCTGGGTGATAATAATGAAACGATCACCGCTCGCTCGATGGACTGGAAAAAAGATGTGGGAACAAACTTATGGGTATTCCCACGCGAGTTACCTCGTTCTGGCGAAGCGGGACAGCACTCGCTTAAGTGGGTGTCTAAATATGGCAGCGTCATCGCATCGGCTTACGATATCTCGACAACAGATGGCATCAATGAAAAAGGGTTAGCCGCCAATTTGCTGTGGCTGGTAGAATCAAAATATCCCACTACTGCGCCTACCGCTGAAAAACCGGGGCTAAGTATCGCCGCCTGGGCGCAATATGTACTGGATAACTTCGCCACCGTCGACGAGGCGGTTCAGGCGCTAAAGCAGGATAAATTTACGCTGGTCACCGCCAATGTTCCTGACGAAGAACGGCTGGCAACGCTGCATTTGTCATTATCCGATGCATCCGGCGATAGTGCGATTATTGAATATATTGACGGCAAACAGGTCATTCACCATAGCCGGGAGTATCAGGTAATGACCAATTCGCCAGTTTTCAACCAGCAATTGGCGCTCAATGCCTACTGGAAAGAGATAGGTGGAAGCGTCATGTTGCCGGGCACGAATCGGGCGGCGGATCGTTTTGTGCGCGCCTCATTCTATGTGGATAATATTGCCAAAAATGAAGGGCATGATAAAGCTTTAGCCAGTGCATTCAGTGTGATACGTAATGTTTCCGTTCCCTACGGTTATACTCTGAAGAATGAATCGGACAAACCGAACAAACTGGATAAATTGAATAAGCCGGCTGGACCAAATGAACCTGATCAACCGAATATCGCCTCAACCCGGTGGCGTAGCGTAATTGATCATAAATCCATGCAATATTTCTTTGAATCGGCCTTATCTCCCAATATCTTTTGGGTCGATCTGAAAAAGATTGATTTCTCTCCACGTGATGGCAGCGCCATGAAACTGGATCTGGGGCCGAACCAAAGTACGATCTACTCCGGGCAGGTTTCAGAGCAATTTAAGAAAGCAGAGCCCTTCAAGTTCGCCGGAATATAAGGTATCACACCAGATTATCCCTTCTCTATGGAGGGATAATCATCTGGCGGATGATATATCAATAGCATGTCAGATAGCCAATTGGTATGAACCAGGAATATACCAGAAAGTATTTAGCGTGCTGGTCAGCGATAGCTGCCAACGCCACTAAGATACTTTTCCACCGATAACGCGAATTAACACGAGCAGTTTTACATCCTGAAGCCGCAAGAGAGAATCTCGCACTATTTTGATATGAGGATATTATGCCGACATATTTCGCTGGATTTGATTCTTCTACATTCCCCGGAAATGAACTGATGGGCTGGTTCCAAGAAAATACCAACCTGACATGGTGTGGGTATTATCTTGCCGCAGCGCCGAGCCATGAAGATACGAGCTGGATGGGACAACGGGCAACCCTGCAGTCTGACGGCTGGGGATTAGCGCCAATATACGTTGGGCAGCAAGTCACCGGTCCGGGTTCTCATGAAGTAACGCCGTCGCAGGGTTCAGAAGACGGCCAACACACGGTGCAACTCATGAATAGCGAGGGCTTTCCCGCCAACAGTTGGGTCTATCTGGATCTCGAAAATGGCCCGCCTTACCCAACTGCGCAATCCGGCTATGTACAGGCGTGGGCAAGCGCGGTGCAAGCCGGAGGATATCTCGCAGGAATTTACTGCTCTCATGACCTGGCTGCCGCGGTACAGCAACAATTACCTGCCAGCCGTATCTGGGCATTCAGGGTAAACACAACCGAACAGGAACCCTTTCCTGGCACAGATTTTCCGACGGTAGCGCCGGATGGGTGTGGATATCCGGAAGCCACAATGTGGCAACTACGACAAAACTGTGTAGTTACCGCTGGTGATGACGCCTGTTCTCTGACGGTGGACCTCAGCAGCAGTACGGTTAAGGATCCTTCCTGCTAAAACAGGCAATCACTCATAAACCGTCCCTGTCATCAATCAGGTATGACATAAACCAATACAACCGGTAGGTTCAGATGTTTATGCAAAATTCATGTTTCAGCCGCTTTTTATCTGCTTTTTTCCGTCGGCACAGCCTGCTGGTCATGTTGATGGTCGGTCTGGTCTTGCCCGCGTTGGTACAGGCGGCAGAGACGAATACGACATCCCCTCTTCCCCCGGCGGCGATATCGTTGCCGCCGATGTCCAGCCCGGCCAGCGTATCCGGAATAGCCGGTTCCGGACAGTTGCTCCCACCAACACAGGTGAATTCATTGCCTTATATCGCCGTTAGTCCATTACCCAAAACTTTGACGTATTTGATTCTGGCCGGCATCACGCTGATATGGGTGTGCGCGCTTGGCGTGGTGACAAAAACACTGCGCAAAGATCAATGGAGTTTGAAGAATGCGCTTGAGGAGGAAGTCGAGCTGCCCGCCGGTACGCCGCCGCCGGCATCCGGCGTCATGCCATTGATGGTAGCCAGTACCTCGAGGCTGATCGCGTTGATAGGGACTATCATTCTCGGGACGTTTTTTCTGGCGATTGGCTATTATGTGGTCTGGCAGCTCTGTAACGGTCAACCCATCCAGGATGCGCTCGATGCCTGGAGCTATTTTCTGGCTGGTACAACATTGTTCCTGCCCTACGGCTTTAACAAGGCATCGTCATTATTTAAGTAACCGAAAAAGCCATATGGATAGCGCACACAGGCTGGCCCGGTAGCTATCTTGAATAATATTTTTAGGCTGTCCCCTTAATGATGCGTTCCGCATTTCACCCTGAAAATAGCACGGTGGACTGAATTAGCGACACGCATAATTAAAGGGTACAGCCTGATAGTGCCGGATTTCACGTCAATGAGGAAAGGTGGCCTTGACTGTCCACAACCCATTAGGCTGTTTTATTTTTTCCACTACGGCCCCTTCACTTTCAAAATCTTTTACTACTTCGTCAACCTGATCAGATGGGATATCGGTGAGTTCATTAACCGGTTTCTGGTTCATAGCCGCTCCTTATTTAATAGGTATTTCTTCAACAGCCTTTTCCCTTGCAACCGAGTAAGTAGCGCCTCTGATAAACAAAGTAATTGAAACGCCCGTCAACCCATTGGCACTCATCCATGAAGTGATCTTTTTCTCATTCAACTTATTGATGTTATTACCATCAGGCTTCCAGAATTTACGAATCAAATCACCGGCATCATCCTGCTCATAAGACGATGAAATTATCGCGGCGATCTCATTATCCGCTTGCGATTTCAGCACGCCAGCCTGTTTATTGACCTCACTAACCGCACCAATAATAGTGCCTGATTGGTAATACGCTTCTATATCCACCAGCCCTCTCATCAACGAATAATCCCTGACGCCTGATTTCATACCTGAATAGATGAGCACCAGTGTTTTTTGCCGGCTTGCCAGCATCTGCGAAATCAAGGCTGGCAGCGTAGAATCATAATATGCATTTTTATCAACAGACGACTTTACACCCGTCACCGTTGCCGATGTGGCTGATAATATCGCTTGCGTGCTCGACACTGTTGATACCGCCGCTGTTGCGCCCAGCGCTAAAACCAGAGAGTCCGCACCAATGCTCAGCTTTTTATTTTCAACCAATAATCCATTGATAAACTGATTAAAATTAATATCTATCGCACGTATTCTGGCCGACAAGACTTCGTTTCTATATCTCTTCTTTTCATCATCATTTAGCTTTGCATTGTATATCCCAATAACATCCTGCTCAAAGTAAGGTTTTAGCATTATCAGGTCATTTTTCACATCATATGACCGTTCCGGCATACCTGATATCGTAGAACATCCAGAGAGAATCAAGCCAGAAAAAACCAAAAAAAGCATGCTTTTCATTCAGCCTCCATCCGTATTAATTAATTCACTCATAAATTATTTCATAGCCATTGATAAAATTAAGACTGCATTTAAAACATTAGAAAGAAACATTCGATAAATAATCAACAAATGAAATGAATTATGAGAAACTAGAAATAGTCATTGCCTGCAATTATATTGCAATTGACACCCATGAAAAAACCATTTCAACAAAAATATTGTGGTTATTTCCATACCGCTCTCAATAAAATAATATTACAACCAACCGTAAAAACAACCTTCATAGAATACAATCAGTTACGCTACTAAAGTCTGATACCAACGTAAGTAAATAAAAGAAAACACAGCCAAACTTATTTGACCATCACAGATTCATGATATAGACATAAAAATAATAAAAATCCACCACCGAAATTATTGGAATAATTCACACGAAAACCAAAAATAAATTAAAAACCGTGTTCCTCATTGAGAAATAAGGGCAACAACAGCAATGAAAATTATCAATGTACTTATTGTGGTAAATACCACCGGCACCCTCACGTCTGGAAATATTACCGGGTACGCCTATCTGGTGGATAGTAACGGTTTTTTGGGGTCCTGGGGAGAAGGCAGCGCAGCCTTGCATACCGTGGCTCAGAATGGCGACCAAATTCAATGGCACGCCGTGCCGGTAAGTCCGTGGGGTGATGTGACTATCACCGGTTTTTCCGGGCCGCTGGTGGAACAAGGCATTTGCCAGCCGCAAAAAGAAGCGGCGGACGGCAGCCCCTGGCTTGGCTGGGTGGAATCGCGAGGGCAGTTCTCATTCTTTTCCTATGAAGTGACCGTGTTGGTGGGAGAAAAAACCTTCTCCCTCAATGCCGCCATCGATGTGGTGTAACAAAACGAGGAGAAATGAAATGAACGAAATTGACGTACTTATCGTGGTGGATGCCGAAGGCGCGCTGGCGTCCGGCAATCTGGGTTCCAATGTGTACCTGATCGATACCAACAAATATATCGGTTCCGGTAACGAAGGTCAGGAGGAGTTGAAGACCGCCTGTCAGGACGGCCAGGTGATCAACTGGCATGTCACCGGCGTTTCGCTGTCCAGCGACGTGTCCATCATTTCGTTCACGGGCCAGATGGTGAATGACAAAGTATGCGTCCCTGCCGCAGTGAACAGCGTCAATGGCACGTACTGGCAAGGCCGGGTGGAAGCGCAAGGCACCACCGGCAGTCAGCAATATTCCGTGGTTCTCGGCCTGGACGGCCGTTCCATGACTTTTGACCCTTTCATAGTGATCAGCTGATATGTTAAGTCCATCCGTATACGACGCACAAAACCTGCTCACCGACGCTTTCAATCAGGTGATGCAGCTCGATAGCTACGCCTTCACCTGTAGCAACACTATCATCGGCAAACTGCCTGATGACCCTGACTGGCTCGCTTCGGTGCGCAGCCGGATGTCAATGCTGAGTGATGCCGGCAACCACTGGGCTCAGGACAAGCCCGATCTCTGGGGGAGTATTCTTCTCCAGTTCCCTGACTACGCCTCAACCTTCGCCGGAGTGGTAAGCGCTACCGCGCAAAAAAACAAACCGTCGCAGAGCCAATGGCTGGAGCTCCTGAAGAATGTGCTTCTGCCCCAGTTGAACAACGCGGTGGAAGCCACCGGCACCGCTGCTGATGCGTTAAATAGCCACCAGCAAGCCTTCGCCGATATCCAACCCTTGCTCGATAAAAGCATCAGCGAAGGCTGGCAATCTCTGGGTCAGGAAGAGCAACAGATGCAGGACATTGCCGCCAAACTGCAGCACCTGCAGGATCTGGTGGCGTCCCTGCAAAGCAGTATCACCAGTGAAGATATCAGTACCGGCAAAGAAATCGCCACCACCACCGTCAAACTGCTTTACAAGGTAGCCACCGCAGCAGGAGAAAGCGTCTCCTTTCTGGAAATGGCGTCAATGGCCGTCACCATCGGCAAGTACTTCTATAACGAAATAGCGGACACCGCCGAGATAGCCAGCACCCTGAAAGAAATTGCCGACCTTCAGGATCAAGCCTCCGACGCCGCCCAGGCGGCGGCTGGGACCAAGCTGGTGCTGCAACTGTTAAACAACCTCGAACTGACCTTTTCCAAAATCGGACAAGGGGCTTCCGACTTGAAAAGTTTATGGAGCAATGAGCGCGACAAAGTCACCGAAGCCATCAACGCGCTTGAGGCCGGCGCCGACCCTGGGCAATTGCTCGATCTTTTCACGCTGCCAACCGCCAACACCAACTGGCAGACGCTTGCCGCCTTCGCCAGCGGCATTCCGCAACGGGTAGCCCAGGTTGGTTCACCTGTGATTCTCAACCCGCAACAACCCAACGAGTATTCAGCCTAATCCCTAAAGGAGCGAGATATGAGCAGCAACGTGACTACCCTGCAAAACAAGACCCAGAAAGCCTTTCTCAGCCTTAACCTGATCACTCAGGCCTGCCACGGCGTTCTCAACACCGCGTTCGTTCAACCACCGTCAAAACCCAGTTGGTATGACGGCCTGTCCGCCAAGCTGGATGCGGCTCAGGCTCACGCCAGCGACTGGATCGACAACCTGGCGCCGGATATCACCAGCGGCGTCCCTCTGGCGGTAGTCGATTATGGAACGACCTACACAGCCATCAGCCAGCAAATCCAGCAGATTGTAAAAGCGCATCCCAATGCTAGTGGAGCAGATGACCAAAATGTCCAACAGGTCGCCAAGTTAATCGCCGCATTGCGCGATCAACTCGCCGACATGTTAAGCAGCATGGATACCACCTCGCAAAAACTCAAAACGTGGGGTGACAAAATGCAAAAGTCCCACGATGCGCTGACTTCCGGGGCTAGCGATATTCAATCGGCAGAAACCGACCTCACCAGTGATGTCGCTAAAATGAACCAAGCTATCAAGACATTACATGACATCATCACCGCAGAAAACATCGCACTGGCTGCCAGTATTGGCGCAACTTTCCTCGGCATTATCCTCGGTATACTCGGCATCATCTTACTGCCGGAGACATTGGGTGTCAGTGCCATATGGAGTGTCGGCGGAGTAATGTGCGGTATTGGTGGCCTTCTGGCCATAGGGGGAGCCGTTGGCTGGGGGGAAATGCAGAAAAAAATAAACAATAACTTTGATGAAATCGCGCAAGACCAAAAAGAATTGGATGCCGATAAGCAACAGATCGTAGCTTTGCAGGGTCTGGCTGCTGCCAGCCAGCAGGCCGTCACCTATATCAATACCGCCACTTCCGCCCTGTCCGAGTTTCGCACCAGTTGGGCCATGTTCGATGGCGAATTACAGAGCGTCGCCAACAAGCTGTCACAAGCGGAAGATTCCCTTTCGACCATTGTTCAGGGAGCCATCTCGAGTGGGGCCGACACGGAGTGGAATATGGTTATCAACTTCGCCCAGCAGTTGGCGGACCTGCCGGTTTCCGTCCAGAAGGGCACCATGACGATGAATGGCCCCATACAGCAAGCCTCCTAACATCCGCCCTTTACTCCCTCGCCCTTTTCAAAAGGGCGAGATCACACCATCCCTCAAGGAGATCCCATGACGTTTAGCGCGCAAGCCTGCAATGCCCAAATCGACCACTCACAATGCGCTATGGCGCTATTGCATTCCTCCTGTCAGGCATTGATTGAAGCGGAAATCCAATCGGTCAATGCGTCCTGGTATTCGCAGCTCGACCAGGATCTGGGTAATGCCCAGCAATTGGTCGTGTCCTGGCGTCGCAGCGGCACCCTGTATTTCCAGAGCGACATCCTGAACGCCATCGCTACCTGTGGTAACGCCATCACCGCCGCGCAGGGGCCTCTCACCCGGCTATTCCAGCAACTGGAAACGCAATTTTCTCCTGCTCTGCGGGAACAGACCGTGAACCAGTTACAGGCGCTGTCCCCACCGCTACAGGCCATGTTGGGCCAGATGGACAACTACATCTCGACATTAAAGGGGTTTGAAGATCAGATGGTGAGCGCCGAACAAACCATGCAGCAGACAATCGCGCAGGTTCAGGCACAAGAGACCAGCATTAGCCTCACGATTGACGCTATCAATACGCAGATCAGCAACCTTCGCACTCAAATCGGGAAAGACCGACAAACAATCGCTAATGCACAGGCGGCAGAGCACCAGAACATTCTCGAAACGATATTTGGCATTCTTCTGGCGCCGATTACTGGAGGGCTCTCCCTCATTCTGGCCGGCATTGGCGTCGCCTCTCTCGTTGAAGCCAAAAGCCAGATAGCCGATATGCAGAGCCAAATCAGCCAGTACCAGCAAAAAATCATCCAGCAGCAAGACGGCCTGAGCAACGACCAGCGCACGGTGGCCTGCCTCAAGGGGCTAACACTAAGCAGCGGCTACGTCATCAGCGACATTGATACCATTAACCAAACGCTGGATAACCTGCGCACTACCTGGAATCTCTATCAGGGTGAAATGGACGCCATCATTCAGCACCTGAACCAGGCTACGGATAGCAGCGTCGCCGTCCTCGCTAACGCCTGGTTCCAGAGCGCTTGCGCAGAGTGGCGACTGATTCAGTCCCATGTCACGACAATCAGCAATGCGCAGACAACGACACAGTTTGTGACGGTGTGATTGAAATATAAAAAAATAATAATTTTCCTTATACCATAGGGGGAATGAGACATTCGCTGTGGCGGCGGCGCCCGGCCGTGCGCTCACCTGGATACCAGACCCGGCGCTGTAGGGAGAAGACGATGAAGCTTTCAGATTTAGGAGACAGAATTTGCATTATGGGGCCGTCGAACAGCGGCAAATCTACCCTTGCTAATGCGATTTCGCAGAAACGTAATCTGGAAGTGATCCATCTGGACCAACTTTTTCATGTCCCCCATTCAAACTGGCAAGAACGCCCTCTGAGTGAGTTTATGTTATTGCATGAGCTGGCAATAAATAAGGAAAGCTGGGTCATCGATGGCAATTACAAAAGATGCCTGCCGCAGCGTTTGTCCCGCGCCACGGGACTGATTCTGCTGGATGTCTCTACGCTGTCGAGCTTGCTGCGTTATGTAAACCGGACGCTATTTCAATATAAGCGCTATGGTGGTCTGGAAGGGGGGCAAGACCGGCTTAACTGGAAAATGTTCCATCATATTGCTGCCGTCACGCCTAAAAACCGAAAACACTATGCTGAACTCTTTGACACGTTGACCATACCAAAAATCAAACTGACCTCGATTAACGACATTAATAAACAGTTTGATGAATGGGAGCTCACGAGATAGCCATCTCAATCATCAGCCATATTGGCCCGTCATAACAGTCCACCATAAATAATCCGCCATAAATCATCCGCCATAATCCCCCGTTATTGATAAGCGTCGTTTTCAATACGTGGATATCGCGACCGGCCCGGCCTGTAAGCTGCTTTCATCCGGGCGCGATGCATCAATCGGCTTCATTCCGCAGCGCCGCTGCTGTTCGTGATTTCGACGTACCCTGGACCTTCAGGCAGCCCCTTCACTTCCACGCCTTGCGGCACCGCCACGCCCGGCACCACCGCACGTTGCTGCGGCACGCTGTCGGCATCCTGACGGAAGAGAACATAGCTGTTGCCGGCCTCGTCCGTGTGCAATGCCTCGACGGGAACGGCGATGCCGTGCTCATTACGATACGTGACCACCGACAGCCGGGCGCTCATCCCCAGCCGCAGACGCTGGCGCTGTTCCGCCGGCGGAGTAGCAAGAGTCACCAGCACATCGTAGCGGGCGCTGGCGGCGGCCATGTCGCCAGCGCGCCCTTCAATACCGATGGTCTGGATACGGCCGTTCAGCGTCAGCCCGGCAAAACCGTCGCCGCTGATCTCCACCGCCATCCCTTCGTGCAACTGATGCAGGTCGGCCTCTTCGAGACTGGCTACGACCTGTAGGCGATCAGGATTGATCAGCCCGAACAGCGGCATCCCCTGATTGGCCCGCATCCCCGGCTGCAATGGCTGGCGTTTATCGGTTTCCGGCGCGGCGGGGCGCACCAGTACGCCCGCAAACGGCGCACGCACCACCTGCTGCGCCTGCATCGCCATCAGCGTTTGATGGCGCGACTGAGCGTTAGCCAGTTCCATCTCGGCGATCTGACGGTTTTCGCCACGCCCCCGGTCCAGCGCCGCCTGCAATTCCTCCTGCGCGGCGGACAGATCGAGCCGTTGCGCCTGAGCCTGTTGAGCCAGCGCATCGACTTCCATTCTGGCGACGATGCCGCGCTCAAACAGGGTGCGGGTATCTTTCAGGTTGGCCTCGGTGTTCGTCAGGCTGATACGCGCGTTATTCAGGGTACGTCGCGCCCGCGCCACATCCTGACCTTGTTCCCAGTGCTGCATGTCCTGCACCGTGCGCTGCGCTTTTAGCAAGTCGGCCAGCGCCTGACGCAGTTGGATATCCAGCAGGCCGGTATCCAGCGTCAGCAACGGCTGGCCCGCTTCCACCCGTTGCCCTTCATTGACCAGCACGTCTTTGATCATGCCGTCAAACGGCGCGGAGAGCGTCAACGTGGCGGCGGCCTGAATCCGCCCGGTCAACCCCAGACGGTTTTCCAGCACCTGCGGTTCAACGCGTAGCCATTGCGTCTGCGGCATGGCGCTGGTCGCTGGCGGCCAGAACGTCCAGATAGTCGCCGCTACGCCCAGCGCGAGGGCGACCATCAGCGCCATACGCCGGCGCAGCGGGCGTTGCCGGTATCGTGAAAGATTAATCATTGAGTGAGATATCCCAGCTTTGCAACGTCGTACCCAGCGTTTGATCCAGATCGGCCTGGGTGTTGAGATAGGTAATCAGGGCGCTGAGCCGGGCGTTTTCGGCGTTACGCAGATCGGTTTCAAAACTCAGCACCTGAAAGTTGCTGGAGCGCCCGGCGGTGAGTTTTTCCCGTTCGATATCCAGCTTGCGACGCGAAAGATCCCGCGCGCGCTGGGCTATCTCAAACTGGCGCCAGCGGGTGCCGATATCGCGCACGGCGTTGGTGACGTCGCGCTCCAGTTGCTGGCGGCTTTCGGCGAGCTGAATGCGTTGATTCTGCACGTTAACCCGCGCCTGCACCTCCGCCTGCTGCTGACTCATATCGCCGATGGGAATGTCCACCTGCACGCCGACATAGTTCTCCCAGTTGCGCGACCCGCCCACCGCGCTGTTGCGATCGCGCAGCTGACTGGTTCCTCCTACCAGCGACACATCCCACAGGCGGTCATTGCGCGCCACCGCCAGACTAATGTCGGCCTGTTTATCGACGATCAGTTGCGTAAGGTAGGCGGGTTGCAGCGCCTCGGCCTGAGACAACGCGGCGGCGGGGCTGACGTCGACGCGGCTGGCCTGCAACCGCTCGGTCGCGCGGACAGGCGTGCGCAAATCCAGCGCCAGCAGTTGCAGCAGCGCCAGGCGGCTAACGTCAAGCTGATTGATCGCTTCTTCACGGGACAGCTCCTGAGTCGCGACATCCGCTTCCGTCTGGATGATTTCGAATTCGGCCATGCGCCCGGCGGCGATCAGAGAGCGGTTGACCTCCAGCAACTGGCGTGAACGCGCCAGCGCTTCATCGGCGATGTTCAATTGCTCCTGCGCCTGCAGCAACGCCCGATAGGCCATGATGACTTGGGTGATAGTTCGGGCGACGGTGGCCTTCAGCGTCAGCCGGTTGATCTGCTCGGACAGCTTTGCCAGCCGCACCGGCGCGGTGGCGATCTCTTTACCTGCACCGCGCAGCAACGGCTGGATAACCGTGATCGTGGCGCCGTCATTGCGGGTACGACCGGCTTCATCCGCCAGCGTGGAGCGGTGCGTCCAGGCCAGACTCACGCGGGTGCCATAAGGCGTCAGCAGCGTAGTGGTAGGCGCGATTTCGCCCTGACGGTAGCGGTCATCCTGATTGCGCGCCGCCAGATAGCTGCCGCTCAACACCAGCTTGGGAGTAAAGCGGTCTTCGGCCACCAGCAGGTCGAATTTCTGCGCGACGCGATCCAGATAGGCGCTACGAATGGCGCGGTTATCGCGCAAGCCAAGATAGATAGCGTCGCTTAGCGTCAGATCGATAATCTGCGCGTTGGGAGACAAGGTGCTGCTGCCCGCACGGGTCGCCTGAGAAGGCAGCAGGCGGTCGGTCAACGCGGCGGACGCATCCAGCCCAACCAGCAGCAACAGGACGAGGGCAACCGTTCTAATCATCACGCAGCGCCTTTACCGGCTCCAGCCGGGCCGCCGTCAGGGCGGGATGCAGACCAAAGAACACCCCGACCGCCAGCGAACTGATAATGCCCAAAGGCAGCGACAGCGGGGACAAAGCAAAAGTCCAG
The DNA here is from genome assembly GCF_003049805.1 of Dickeya sp. Secpp 1600. NCBI lineage: Bacteria > Pseudomonadati > Pseudomonadota > Gammaproteobacteria > Enterobacterales > Pectobacteriaceae > Dickeya > Dickeya sp. Secpp 1600. Next base: position 979,076 of record NZ_CP023484.1, on the reverse strand, counting down.
CCGGACATGTTCACAAACAACCAGGCGGCGAGCAGGCCGACAATCGCTCCAGCCAGCGCGCCGACGATCGCCAACGCCGCCGCCTCCAGCAGAAACAGGCGGCCAATATCTTTTGGGCGGGCGCCCAGCGCCATACGCACACCGATTTCGCGTCGCCGTCCGGCAACGTTCATCACCATAACGTTCATCACGCCCACGCCTCCCATCAGCAGCGACACGCCACCCAATCCGGCGAGCAGCCAGGTAAAGGTGCGCGACTGCCGCGCCATACCTTCCAGCAGTTGCTGCGAGAGTTGCACCGACACCTCGCGTCCCGGCGCCAATGCCATCATGTAATCACGCAGTGCCGCAGCCTCTTGCGGCAACGTTTCACTACGGCGGCTGCGCGCCACCACGCTGCTGATTTCAGGAGAGGAGAGAAGACGGTGCATGCCTTCGATAGGCAGGATGATAGCCTCGTCCACCGGCACCGGAAGCAGCGGGTTTTGCCCCTGCTCTTGTAAAATCCCTACTACCTCAAACAGATAACCGCCAAGCTGTATTCGGCTGCCAAGCGTCGCCGGCGTACCGGCTTCGCCCAGTTCGACCGCCGTTTTCGCGCCAAGCACGGCGTAGGTGCTCTGGCGATCGTAACGGGTCAGGAAGCGGCCATGTGCGACCCGCAACGCCAGCACCTGCGCCAGTTCGGCGCCGGCGCCGGCCACGATGGCATTAAATTGACGTCGGTGCAGGCGGGCAGTGGTCGAGGTGAGAATAAGCGGCGCGGCGTACCGGATTCCAGGCAAGGCGCGGGTTAGCGCGTCGATATCCAGCGTGGCGGGCACGCGGCGCTGGCTGGTCTGCGCCGCGTCGGCAAAGCCGGCGACCAGCATATCGCTGCCCATATCGCGAAAGGCGCGGAGGGCATCCGCCGCCGCGTTGTGGCCGATGTTCAGCAACGCTACCACCGCAGCGCACCCCACCGTGATGCCCAGCAACGCCAGCACCGCCCGTCGCCCTAACTGGCGCAGGCTATCCAACGGTTCGGTCAGCATGTAATGCAGAGAAGCGCCGTAGGGAGAACGGGCGACATCAGGCAAGGCCGCGTGCCGTTCTTCCGGCTGTTTCGCGGAATGTATCCCTTTGGCGTAGTCCTCGTCGCGCTTTAACACAAATACCGAGCCTTTATCGCATCAGGAAACGGTCTTTTCCGTCACCACGCGAGAGGCAGCAACCAGACGAGGAAACCGCCCGGCCCATTGTCTCTGCGCCGTCACGGATAAAATTTGAATGTTCACGCTATCCTCCCTGATTCGTGCTGTTAACTGACCCACACCTTTGTGGCAGAAACGGCGTGGGTCATTTCCCTGTCAATTAGTTATTGAGAGGGGATTTATAATTTCCGGTCCAGTTAAGGGCGTTACCGCTGGTATTGCTATTGAAGACAACCAGTTTGTAAGTACCGCCGGTGCTGCCCATCTGATAGGAGACATTGCGGCCTTCACTGACGCTACGCCAGCTTCCACCCACCTGCTGATACAGCTTGAGCGTCAACGACAGAGAAACGGAAGAGGAACCAAAATTCGGCGTTAAAGACGCCATCAGGTATGCCGAGCAGTTGTACGTTTTGGAATAGATCTGCACTTCGGTTTGAGGATTAACCGAGCCCGATACCGGAACGGTCACACGGGTCGGGCCGCAACTTGCCGCGTTCGCCTGAGAGGCGGCGCCCAGAGCCAGCGCACTAACAACTAACAATTTTTTTAATGATTTAAGGTGCATGGAAACCTCCCTTGGTTTCGTTTTACGCTGTCATAAAAAAGACAGCATCCTTTATAAAATAAGGCAATAAGTCAGAAACTTTGCCGCTAGTCAATATCGACTCATCCGACCAAACCTTTACAAATAAATTAGTAACCATATAAAAATATTTAACTATTGATGTATTCCTGAACGCGGCCATCGCTCACCTGAATACGACGCTGCATCTGCCGGGCGATGGATTCGTCATGCGTGACCATCACCAGCGTCACCCCTTGTTCCCGGTTCAGCGCCAGCAATAACGACAGAATATCGCCGGCGGTCTGGCTATCGAGATTGCCGGTGGGTTCATCGGCCAGCAACAGTGACGGCTCGCCGGTGAGGGCGCGGGCGATGGCGACGCGCTGTCGCTGGCCGCCGGACAGATCCGCCGGGCGGTAATGGAGGCGCTCGGCCAGCCCAACCCGTTCCAGTTGACGCCTGGCCGCCTGATGGGCATCACGGCGGGAATAACCGCGATAGAGCAGCGGCAGCGCCGCGTTATCCAGCACGCTAAGACGCGGCAGCAGATTAAAGCTCTGAAAAACGAACCCGATAGTCTGGTTGCGTATTCTGGCGCGTTCATCGGCCGAAGCCTGCGCCATGTCACAGCCGTTCAGCCACAGTCGCCCCGATGAAGGTTTATCGAGCAGCCCGATAATGTTCAACAGCGTGCTTTTTCCTGAGCCGGAAGCGCCAACGATGGCGCAACTCTGCCCTGCGTCAACCGACAGGGAAACATTATGCAGAACCGGGTGCGACGCTAACGCGGAGGGATAAGCGTGGCTAACCTGTTCCAGCTGTATCAGACCGGGGGCCGATGTTCCCGGTGGCGTGTCGAACCGGCCTTCCTGCATGACTCCATCCTTTGGTGATGCCCGTTATTACCGCCTGCCCGGCGCCGCCGGATACCGGGCAAGGCAACATCGCTTGCTCATTCGGGGCCAGATCATTCGCAATATTCAGACAGCGAATCATACACGAAACATAAAAAATGCATGACTAAACCATCATAATTGCCGGTAAAAAATGACGACACGGCACACGCCTCACTGACCGTCACATCGCTGGAGAATATGCCGCATGATTCCTGAATACGTTGTCTGTTATTCCCGCGACGGGGCGTGATGTCATCGCGGTAAGGCCATCAACCGGTATGCCGAGCAGGCAACAGCGATGGCATCAAGCCACCGGAAGCGCTCGATAGGGTCGTTCAAAGTGGGAGGGTTCCAGCTGCGGCGCGCAAGTGCGTACCACGCCGTCAGCTATTTCCAGACGCATACCGGAACGGGAAAACCTGAGGGTATCGCGGTTTGATCGCCGCCGACGCTGGAGCCGGAGCATATTACGTCCGGCTTTATGGCATCCTTGCCATCAGCGAAGACGCGCAATCTTCATTGTTGGTCGTCGTCATTCGGGTCGACCGACTGCCAGATTTCAATTTCCCAGTTTCCATTGCTGCCATCGCATAAATACCGTTCAAAGCATACGCCTCTGGCCGGCCTATACCCATTCTGGGCAATCAGGTCATATAGCTCGCCCCAGGCTTTGGCGAATTCACCGTTGCTGACAATGGTATGCAAGACCGCGAACAATCCCTCTGGAATCGTTTCCTCGCGGACACCCAGCGTATTCTCGCCTATCGCCGTTTCAGCCGGCAGCACCAGCGCCACATCCGCCCGCAGCTGATCTTGTTCCGTTTCTGATGGATCGTCCCAGTAAAACGCCAGCGTTTCCGTCCAGGGCAATTGCTGCTCCTGCGCCCACGCAATCAGTTTCTGAAATCCATCGGGCACCGATTGATGATAAGGCCCGATAACGCGCAGGCAATGCACCTTTTTAGGCTGTGCCACGTCAAAACGCAGTGTCATATTTCCCCCTCATTGCTCGATTAACATTACTGTATATAAACACAGCATCATTAATCACACAACAAAAGCAGGGCTATTTGATAAACGTTTTTGACATTACCGAACCGCGCCGAAAGATGATTTCTTCATAAATAGCGCGACGTGCGGTCATTACGGGGACGATAGCCCGGCGCGAACGCGGCTCACACTTTGCTCACCCGATACGTCTCAATCAGGTCGGCGTAATACGCCTGCTCCTGTTGAATTCGCTGCCGGATTTTATCGGGATTGTCGTACACCGGCTTCAGGTAATATTTTCGCAGCATTTCCAGATAGTCGTAGCTCACGATGGTGCGTTGCATCGCGTCCGCCAGCGGACGATAAACACTGTCCGGCATGCCGGCGGGTGCGAACCAGCCGTACCAGCCATTAATATTCATCGACGGAATCCCTTGCTCGCGGCAGGTCGGCACGTCATCCACCCCCGGCTGACGCAAACGGCTGGTAGAGGCGATCGCCCGCAGCTTGCCATTCTTATACAGATCGAGCGAGTTACCGGAAATCAGAAACGCCGCCGCCAGATGCCCGTTCAGCAGATCATCCACAATCATGGAAGTGCCATAGTAGGATTGCGGTTGCAGCGCCACGTTCTTTTCGCGCCCGAGCACCAGCTGCGCCATGTGGCCGGGAGAGCCAAACTGGGCAAAGCCGATATTGCTGAACTCCGGGTTGCTTTCCACCCAGCGCACATAATCGTCCAGGCTTTTTACCCTGGCGTCCACTATCGGCCCCAGCGTCAGCAGCAAGGTATACTCGCCGGTTATCGCCAGCGGCTTGAAATCGGTCAGAGGATTGTAGGGCAAGTGGTTGTAGATAGACGGGAAAATAATCAGCTGCGGCGATTGCGCCATCAACAGCACGCTGCCATCGCCGGGCGATTTTTTCGTCGACATCACCGCCCTGATGCTGTTTTCACCGGGTTCGTTATACAGCCGATAACGTCGTGCACGATATTGAGATTCCAGCAATACCGACACTTCGTTCGCCACCTTGCTGCCCAACCCGGTCTGAGCATAACCAAACATCACCACGCCCTCCTGCGGCGCGGCGGCCTGAGGTCCACGCGAATACAGCGCGGGGAATAGCAGCGAAGAGCAGCCCGCCAGGAATGTTCGCCGGGTCATAGCCATATGTTCGTCTCCCAATCGATTTGCGGATGTTCCATCAAGGCAGCCTCACCTCAGATCCGGCTGATGTGATAGCTGTCAACCAACTCGCGGTAGTACTCCTGCTCATCGCGAATACGCTCCCGAATCCTATCGGGCGACGACGACGCTACCGGCTTCAGAGAATAACGTTCCAGTACAGAGGCATAATGTTCATGCTGAATGCGCTGTTGTAACGCCTCGGCCAGCGGCGCGTAGACGCGGTCGGGCATTGAGGCCGGCGCAAACCAGCCGTACCAGCCGCTAATCGCCATTTCCGGCACGCCCTGTTCCTTGCAGGTCGGAATGTTTTCCCAGCCGGGATGACGTTCAGTGCTGGTAATGGCAACCGCGCGCAGGCGACCGCTTCGAAACGCGCTGGAGGCATTCCCCGAAATCACCAGCCCGGCGGAGAGGTAGCCATTCAGTAAATCCTCGATCATCATCGAAGAACCAAAGTAGGCCACCGGCTGGATCGCCACTTCTTTCTGGCGCGACAGAATCGCCTGCGCGATATGGCCGGTCGAGCCGAACTGGGTGAAACCGACATTACGGTATTCCGGGTTCCTCTCTACCCAACGCAGGTAGTCATCCAACGTTTTGACCCGAGGATCCACCAGCTTGCCGACGGTCAGGAACAAGGTGTATTCCCCCATGATCGCCAGCGGCTCGAAATCCGTGAGCGGGTCATACGGCAAACTGCGATAGATCACCGGCAGCAGATTCATCTGCGGCGACTGGGCCTGCAACAGCGTGCGGCCATCGGGGGCAGCGCGTTTAACCGTCGAAACGGCGCGCAGGCTGTTTCCGCTGGGGATATTGACCAGCTTGTAAAAGTTCTGCTGATAAGATTGCGCCAGCGACGCCGCAGTATCGACCGCCAGTGAGCTGCCGATCCCGGTTTTGCCGTACCCGAAGATCAATTCGCCGGATGGCGCGGTTTCCGCGGCTCCCGCTCCCAACCAGGGCGCGACCATACAGGCGGAGGCGCCTGCCAGAAATGCACGTCGAGTCAATGTCATGTCACCCTCCCGCGTTACTGGTTAACTTCGGTTACTGGTTAAGCTCTGAAATAATCAAACGCCACAAACGTTTTCCCGACTGACTGGCCAGGCTCTCCGGCGCCAGCCGCAACACCACTACGCCCTGCGACGCCTGCTGATTGCGCAGGCTGGCGTCGCTAAACAGAAACTGGATTCGGTGCATCGCCACCACCGGCACCGCATCCCCTTTATCATTTTTCAGCGACGCGATCGGCCCGCCATACAGGACGCTCAGGGATTTCGGCGTGATAAATTCGGAGCTGTTCGGATCCAACTGTTCAACCTTGACCGGCAGGGACGGCATCGACAGGTTATTCGGGATAAATTTGCCCGTCAGGTCGGGCGACAGGCGGGAAACAAAGGTTTCATCCACATAGCCGATGATGTCCTGCTTGTCGCCTTCCAGAATCCGACCGATGACCTGATCCGGCGAGAACCACTGCCCCGGCTGCAGATTGGCGATCAAATCCACCACCACGCCATCGACAGGCGAACGCCAGACCAGCTGCGCCAGTTGATTATCCAACCCGGCCAACGTTTCTTCCGCTTCCTGCAACTTCTGCCGCAGCGTCACGGTTTCCAGTTTTTCCGCCTCGGAACTGCTGATGCGGTTGAGCCGGAATTGCATCAGGTCATGCTCCATCATCGCCTGCTCGCGCTGAAAGGTGAGCTCCGGCGAGGAAAAACGCAGCAGCACCTGCCCCTGCCGCACCCGGTCGCCATTACCGATAGCGACCGTCTCCAGCCGCGCTTTATCCGGCGCGTGAATCAGGGTTTGCCCCTGGATATTCACCATGGCGGGGATATTGACGGTGCGGGGAAGAGGGCAAAAAAAGGCGATAATCGCCACGAACGGCAGCAATGTCAGCACCAGTTTACGTCTCCAGGTTATTTTCTCCCGGTGTCGAACCATATCTCTCCCCATCAGCAAAAGCGGCTGCAGCACATAGTGATAAAGGATGTAAGCGAATATCAGTATCCCGATGAGCGGAATGAAAAACCGATAAGCCAGGTAACCGATGCCCAGAATCAGAAACATTTGATACGCCAGCACCATCAGGCCATACAGCGCCATCAGCTTGGGGCGCAGGCCGCCGACCGGCTCCGGCTTGTCCAGCACCGGTCCCAGTACCCATCGGTGCCAGTAATAATTGAGCAGCGAGCGTGAGCGCGGCTGCAGGTTTTCCACCCCGGTCAGGTCGTTTAAAAAGTAGTAACCGTCAAAACGGGAAAACGGATTAAGGTTGATAGCCAGCGTCGTCACCCAACTGGTGGTCGCCAGCACAAAGCAGATGGAACGCAGCGTGCCCGGCGGCAGCAACGCCCATCCCGCGGTAGCCAGACCGGCGATCAGCGTTTCGGCCCCCACGCCGCCCAGCGCAATCCACATACGGCGACGAGGCTGGACAACCCGCGCCGCGTCGGTCAGATCGGTGTAAAACATCGGAAAGATAACAAACAGGGAAATGCCCATTTTCCCTACCCGACATCCCTGACGATACGCCACAAAGGCATGCCCCATTTCGTGAAACCACTTCAAAAACAGGATCGCCACACCAAACCCCAGCACGCCCTGCAGCGAATAGAAATCCCGAAAAGTGGCGAGGTAGCTGTCCCACTGTCTGGCCGTCAGATACAACCCGGCCAGCGTGACTACCAGCCAGAGCGTCAACAGCGCTCGGGTAAGCCAGCGAAGATGATGTCCGGCCACCAGGTTCAGCAGCGGCATCGGATCCCATAGCGGCAGTTGCCGGACGCTGGGTTTGCGCAGCAATAGCGCCTTGGGCTTTTCCTCCACCGATTCCGCGTAGTCCTGCGCCATCAGCAGATGCTGCTGGCGCAGAAACAGCGTCAGCGAACCGAACTGTTCAATATTGAAACGCAGCCCGCGTGAATCCAGCAGCGGTTTCAGTTGACCGATGGTGCGGCAGCCGGGCCGGGAAATCAGCATCACATCACTTTCCGGCAACTGGAAGAAACGATGCTGCCAGGGATCGTAAATGCGCCAGCTCATCTCTCCGTCGCTGCCGGGGCTGGATTCCAGTTGCAGTTCCTGACGTAAACGGGGCAGCGCCGTGCTGTCGTCAACCATATTCAGATCCCCAGAAACTGTCTGGCCGACGCAATCGGACGGCGCAACAGCTGAAACCACAGCGGCACGTCTTCCGTGTAGATGCGCGCGGTTCCCCGGGCGCCGATACGCGGGTAGACGTCGTCGCTATCCGCTTCGGCCAGCAGCGTATAACTGCTGACGCCCTCCGGCGTGATCTGCGGGGTATAACTGAACGTGGTCAGCGTGGCGTTATAGGATTTCAACGGCGAACTGTCGAGAAAGATGCGGATCCGGTCGCCGACTTTAAGGTGGATGCTGTCATTGACCGGCAGCGCAATCTGATACTGGATCTTTTGCGGATCCGCCACCTGCATGATCTCCTCGCCCACCCGCACGGTTTTGCCTTCCCAGTCGCGCTTATTGGTATAGATGGCGATGCCGGATTGCGGCGCGACGGCTTTGGTGCGCTGGTAAATGTCCGTCATGTACTGATAGCGCCCCCTCGCCAGCAGGTATTCGGTACTGGCGACCGCCATCTCCTGACGGAATTTTTCATCCTCAAACGCCGAGGCGTTGACCTGGCCGCTGTGCGCTTCCGCGACCGCCAGTTCCTGCCCGGCCAGCACCATTTCGTTGTAGGGTTTCAGATCTTCGAACTGCACCAGCGACGTTCCGGACGCCACCTGACTGTTGGGCGCGACCAGAATCTGGCGCACTACGCCGTCAATGGGCGCGGTCAGGCGGTAGGGATCGCGGGCGATCACCTCCACCGGTGCCACCACGCTGAGCGGCACCGGAATAAACCCGCCCGCCGCCAGAATAGTCGGAACCAGCCACAGGCAGTGACGCAGCAGCCGCGTTCCCTGCGACAGCCGCGGCTCGCGCCGCAACGCCAGCCACGCATGGGTGTAAGTTTCGGAAAGACGCAGCGCCAGCGACTGCTCGGCTTCATTAAAGTCCTGCTCGCTACGCAGATAGAGCACGCCGGCCTCCGGCTGCTCCCGATAGCCAAGCGGCAACCAAAGCCCATGTTGCAACGGATAGTTTTTCAGTTCGGCTGCCGCCGCCTGCTGCAGATTCATTACCCGGCACGCATCCAGCGCCTGACCTTTTTTATTGAGAAACCGCTCCAGCGCCAGCAGCAACGGCGCTTTGCGTTCCACGCCCTTTACGTCCGATACCTGCACCACGCGCAATTTGCCGGAGAACTGATTGCGCTGCCAGACAATCGCCTGCTCATAGGGCAACAGCTGCCGCACCGCATTGGCGATATGCGCTTTCATGAGCCGTTCGTCCGCCAGCTTTCTGATCGCGGCTTCAAACTGCAGCAGTTTCAGGGCGGGCAACGCCAGTTGCCCCAGCGGCGCAGCGTTGTTATTGCTTTGTGCGGGGATCGTATTATTCATGGCCGTCCCCCTGTGGTTTTAAGACATTCGATTGTTTTAAGACATCAGACTGCTTTAAGACATCAGACTGCTTTAAGACGGCCGACTGTTTGAAGATGACCGAGCCGCTCATACCGGGCCCAAACACCTGGTGGTTCAATGCGTCGGCATCGAGCTGGCCGATAATTTTTACCGTCTTGCTCACCGCATCGATTTGCGGCAACACCTGAGTGACATGGCCCTGATAAGCCGACTGGGTTTCATCCACCATAAACTGGAGCGGAATGTCGGCCTTCAACCAGTTCAGCCACGAAGACGGCACAATCACGTTCAGCTCCAGCGCGCTCGGGTCCACAATGGTAATCAACGGTTGGCTAACCGACACCGCTTCATACGGCGAGACTTTCAGCTCCTGCACCACGCCGGCAAAAGGCGCGCGAATTTCGCAATAACTGATTTGAATCGCCAGCCCGCGCGCTTTGGCGACCGCCTGATTGTATTCCGCCTGCGAGGTGAGCAAATCATAGCGCCCCACCGACTGGAATTTATCCAGCTCGATATTGGTGTCCCAGGCGTTCTTTTTTACCTTCACTTCTTCATTGGCCGCGTCCGCCTCGGCACGGGGACGCGCGCAATTAAACCCGACCAGCAGGTCGCCCTTGTTAAACGCCATCCCTTCGCGAAACGGAATTTGTAATACCTGGGCGCCCAGTTCCGAAGAGAGCGTGGCCCGATTTATCGCCCGCAAAATACCATGCGCCTGATAAACGCCATTCTCTTCAGCAAAAGCCCGGTTACCCGATAATACCGCGCGGGAGTTCCCTTTCATTACCGTCCCATTATTTTCCGGCCCGACGCCGTGGGCGGAAAACGACAGGGCGGCAATCACCAAAATAATAACGAGTCGACAGTTTTTCATGGATTTTCCCGCCTTGATACTTCCGGTAAGGTGGTAATTTCTTCCGTCCAATAAAACTGGAGTTTTTTCGCGATACTGGAGACGGAATCCTTTTCAGTAATTTCAGAATCAAAATTATCGATACCCATTGAGGCATACAGATTGGCGTAGGCATTCTGTAAATCGGCGTAGGCGGTGTCGTAACGCACCTCGTCCAGAATGGTTTTCATTTCAACCTGTACCAGATCCATCTGGCTGATGATTTTTCCCTGAAAACCGGCACGGGTCAGTTCTAATATATTGTCCTGAACCTCATGACTCTGACGCACCGTATTTAACTCCTGAGAAAGACGGATAAAACGCGCCCTGGCGACATAGATTTGCGTAAGAATAGCCATTATCAACGCATCCTCACGCGCCTGAATCACTTTTGCTTCGGCCTGCACCACCTTATGCTGCATCGGATAACTGAACACATTCATCAGATTCCAGCTGACCGTGCCGGAGAGATTCGTCCATTCATTGTTATAGAGATATTTATTGGTGTCGTAATTCATGCCCAATAACGTTTTAAATGAAGGCAAATTGCGAACCCACTGTTTCGTCAATTCATTATCATTGATCCGTTTTCGATAACTGGATTCACGCAATTCAGAGCGGTATTTCAACCCAATCAATATCATCTGCTCCGCCGAACCGGGTAATTCCGGCACGACGGCGGTCCGGTCCGGCAGAACCAATTTGAACGGTGTTTCGGGTTTCAGGTTAATCAGCGCCGCCAGCTGCTTTTTGGCAAAAAACAATTCACGCTGCATGCGCTGCACATTAGCCTGAATCTCCAGCAGATCATGCTGATAGTTCAGCACCTTTAGCGGCGACACGTTGCGCCGTTTCGCCAGTTGTTCGGACTGGTACAAGGTTTTCTGCGCCAGCGCTTCCAGCTTGATCAGTTTTTCATGGGTACGGTCGGCGCTGACCGCCCGCCAGTAAGCCGTACGCACATCCTCCAGAATACGGCTGATGACCTTACGTCGCCGCTCCTGGGATATATATTGCTCGTCCACATTCTGTTTGTTCTGAATATAGGACAGGCCGAAATCCAGAATATCCCAACTGGCCGCTAACTGAGCGGTATAGGTACGCCGTTCCGAAGATGTCGAAGATTGCAACGACTGGCTGCCGTCGATCAATGAGCGGCTGCTGGAGCCGGAGTCATTGTTGCGCTGACTGCCGCCCACCGACGCCACCACCGACGGAAACATGCCAAGCCTTCCCAGCTCGCTGAGTTTGCTTTTGTATTCCTCATCCATCAGTTCGATTTTCTGGTCGAGGTTGTATTTCAGCGCTCGCGCCATCGCTTCATACAACGAAATCGGCCCCGAAACCGCCTCATCACGGGACACGATCTCATTGATACGGTCATACGCACCCCAGGTTTGTTTATCGGTATCAATCGGTGGCGACGTCACCGCACACCCGGTAATCGTCACCACTCCCCAGACAGCAAAAGACGCCAAAACAGACTGTTTAATAAAATCAGGCATTGTGACATTCCATTAACTCAACGCACGGATAAGATCCCTCAATGCTTGCTGATCACGCATCGCAATGGTCTGCAATTGCTGCTCTACCGTGACAGCGGGTTCATCCTGCGCCGGTATTATCGTGTTATTGTTCTGTGCGGTTTCAGGCCCCATGGGTATGCCTTCACCGAGTGTTGCCGGATTGGTTACGGGCTGATTCTGTGCATCATTCAAAAACTCAAATGTCGTGGTCGGCTCAAAATCGCGGACAACCTGGTTAATACTCCCTTGCGACAAATCAAGTCCGCTGCTGGTGCCAAGCGACTTCACGCCAGCGATAGCCTGGTCGCCCGGCTGATTCCCGAGCAATGGCGCGCTGCCGCCCAATCCTTTGATCGCATTCACGGCGTCCAGCAATATGGGGTCATACTCTCTGGCTTCCATTTCCGCGCTCAGTCGTCCTGGCGTGAACGTGGGCGGCAAGCCGGCACTATCCGGCGGTGGCACATAGTTCATCTGCCCGGTCCCACCGCCTGCCGTATTGCCGTCCGTTCCCGGCAACGCGCTGACCACCACCGTCAGCGAGCCACGCACCGTACTACCCTGCGGGTCGCTGAGGGTGTAACTGACCACATCCGTCCCGCTGAAGCCGGGGTTGGGTATGTAGGTCATCATGCCGTCGGCGCTAACCAGCACCCTGCCGTTGGTAACCGATATCGAGGTGACCGTCAGCGGGTCGCCGTCCACATCACGGCTGTTATCCAGCACATTTACCGAGACCGGGGTATTCGCCGACGTGGTAAGCGTTGTCTCGCCGATCACTTCCGGCGCATCGTTCACCGCCGTCACCGTGATGGTCAGCGTGCCGGTGACCACCCCACCCACGCCGTCGCTGACGGTATAGGTCACCGTGTCGGTGCCGTTAAAGTTGGCGTTCGGGGTATAGGTCAGCGTGCCGTCAGTGTTGATGACGACAGATCCATTGCCCGCCGTCGCGGCGGTCACCGTCAGCGGATTGCCGTCCACATCGCTGTCGTTCGCCAGCACATCGACGGTCACCGGGGTGTCTTCCGCGGTGGTGGCACTGTCGTTACCGGTGACCGGCGCGTCATTCACTGCCGTCACTGTAATGGTCAGGGTACCGGTGACCACGCCACCGGCGCCGTCGCTGACGGTATAGGTCACGGTGTCGGTGCCGTTAAAGTTGGCATTGGGCGTATAGGTCAGGGTGCCGTCGGCGTTGATCACCACCGTGCCGTTACCCGCCGTCGCCGCGGTCACCGTCAGCGGATTGCCATCAACATCGCTGTCATTCGCCAGCACATCCACCGTCACCGGGGTGTCTTCCGTGGTGGTGGCACTGTCGTTACCGGTGACCGGCGCGTCGTTCACTGCGGTCACCGTGATGGTCAGCATGCCGGTCACCACGCCACCGGCGCCGTCGCTGACGGTATAGGTCACGGTATCGGTGCCGTTAAAATTGGCATTGGGCGTATAGGTCAGCGTACCGTCGGCGTTGATCACCACCGTACCGTTGCCGGCGGTCGCCGCGGTGACGGTCAGCGGATTACCATCGACATCGCTGTCATTCGCCAGCACATCGACGGTCACCGGGGTGTCTTCCGCCGTGGTGGCGCTGTCGTTACCGGTCACCGGCGCATCGTTCACTGCGGTCACCGTGATGGTCAGCGTGCCCGTCACCACCCCGCCGGCGCCGTCGCTGACGGTATAGGTCACCGTGTCGGTGCCGTTAAAGTTGGCATTGGGGGTATAGGTCAGGGTGCCGTCGGCATTGATGACGACAGATCCATTGCCCGCCGTCGCGGCGGTGACCGTCAGCGGATTGCCATCGACATCGCTGTCGTTCGCCAGCACATCGACGGTCACCGGCGTGTCTTCGGCGGTGGTCGCCGTATCAGCCCCAGCCACCGGCGCGGTATTGGTGCCCGTAACCGTCACAATCAATGTCCCGGTAGCGATCCCACCCTGCCCGTCGCTGACGGTGTAGGTCACGGTATCGGTGCCGTTGAAGTTGGCGTCAGGCGTATAGGTCAGGGTGCCGTCGGCGTTGATGACGACAGATCCATTGCCCGCCGTCGCCGCGGTGACGGTCAGCGGATTGCCATCGACATCGCTGTCGTTTGCCAGCACATCGACGGTCACCGGGGTGTCTTCCGCCGTGGTGGCGCTGTCGTTACCGGTGACCGGCGCATCATTCACCGCGGTCACCGTAATGGTCAGCGTCCCGGTCACCACACCACCGGCGCCGTCGCTGACGGTGTAGGTTACGGTGTCGGTGCCGTTAAAGTTGGCAGCCGGCGTATAGGTCAGGGTGCCGTCGGCGTTGATCACCACCGTACCGTTACCCGCCGTCGCGGCGGTCACCGTCAGCGGATTACCGTCCACATCGCTGTCGTTCGCCAGTACATCCACCGTCACCGGCGTGTCCTCGGCAGTGGTCGCCGTATCGGCCCCAGCCACCGGCGCGGTATTGGTGCCCGTAACCGTCACAATCAATGTCCCGGTAGCGATCCCACCCTGCCCATCGCTGACGGTATAGGTCACGGTATCGGTGCCGTTGAAGTTGGTGTCAGGCGTATAGGTCAGGGTGCCGTCGGCATTGATGACGACAGATCCATTGCCGGCCGTCGCCGCGGTGACGGTCAGCGGATTGCCATCGACATCGCTGTCGTTTGCCAGCACATCGACGGTCACCGGCGTATCTTCCGCGGTGGTGGCGCTGTCGTTACCGGTGACCGGCGCATCATTCACCGCGGTCACGGTGATGGTCAGCGTGCCGGTGACCACCCCGCCGGCGCCGTCGCTGACGGTATAGGTCACCGTATCCGTGCCGTTAAAGTTGGCAGCCGGCGTATAGGTCAGGGTGCCGTCGGCGTTAATCACCACCGTACCGTTGCCGGCGGTCGCCGCGGTGACGGTCAGCGGATTACCATCCACATCGCTGTCGTTCGCCAGCACATCGACGGTCACCGGGGTGTCTTCCGCCGTGGTGGCGCTGTCGTTACCGGTCACCGGCGCATCGTTCACTGCGGTCACCGTGATGGTCAGCGTGCCCGTCACCACCCCGCCGGCGCCGTCGCTGACGGTATAGGTCACCGTGTCGGTGCCGTTAAAGTTGGCATTGGGGGTATAGGTCAGGGTGCCGTCGGCATTGATCACCACCGTGCCGTTACCGGCGGTCGCGGCGGTCACCGTCAGCGGATTGCCATCAACATCGCTGTCATTCGCCAGCACATCCACCGTCACCGGGGTGTCTTCCGTGGTGGTGGCACTGTCGTTACCGGTGACCGGCGCGTCGTTCACTGCCGTCACGGTGATGGTCAGCGTGCCGGTCGTCACCCCGCCCGCGCCGTCGCTGACGGTGTAGGTCACGGTATCGGTGCCGTTAAAGTTGGCGGCCGGGGTGTAGGTCAGGGTGCCGTCGGCGTTGATCACCACCGTGCCGTTGCCCGCCGTCGCCGCGGTGACGGTCAGCGGATTGCCGTCCACATCGCTGTCGTTCGCCAGCACATCCACCGTCACCGGGGTGTCTTCCGCGGTGGTGGCGCTGTCGTTACCGGTGACCGGCGCATCGTTCACTGCCGTCACGGTGATGGTCAGGGTGCCGGTCGTCACCCCGCCCGCGCCGTCGCTGACGGTGTAGGTCACGGTATCGGTGCCGTTAAAGTTGGCATTGGGGGTGTAGGTCAGGGTGCCGTCGGCGTTGATCACCACCGTACCGTTACCCGCCGTCGCCGCGGTCACCGTCAGCGGATTGCCATCGACATCGCTGTCATTCGCCAGCACATCGACGGTCACCGGCGTATCTTCCGCGGTGGTGGCGCTGTCGTTACCGGTGACCGGCGCATCATTCACCGCGGTCACGGTAATGGTCAGGGTGCCGGTGACCACCCCGCCCGCGCCGTCGCTGACGGTGTAGGTCACGGTATCGGTGCCGTTAAAGTTGGTGTCAGGCGTATAGGTCAGGGTACCGTCGGCATTGATGACGACAGATCCATTGCCCGCCGTCGCCGCGGTGACCGTCAGCGGGTTGCCATCGACATCGCTGTCGTTCGCCAGCACATCCACCGTCACCGGCGTGTCCTCGGCGGTGGTCGCCGTATCCGCCCCGGCCACCGGCGCATCGTTCACCGCCGTCACCGTGATGGTCAGCGTGCCGGTCGCCACGCCGCCGGCGCCGTCGCTGACGGTATAGGTCACGGTGTCGGTGCCGTTAAAGTTGGTATTGGGGGTGTAGGTCAGCGTGCCGTCGGCGTTGATCACCACCGTACCGTTACCGGCGGTCGCCGCGGTCACCGTCAGCGGGTTGCCATCCACATCAGTATCGTTTGCCAGCACATCGACGGTGACCGGGGTGTCCTCGGCGGTGGTCGCCGTATCCGCACCGGCCACCGGCGCATCGTTCACTGCGGTCACGGTGATGGTCAGCGTGCCGGTCGCCACGCCACCGGCGCCGTCGCTGACGGTATAGGTCACCGTATCGGTGCCGTTAAAGTTGGCATTGGGGGTGTAGGTCAGGGTGCCGTCGGCGTTGATCACCACCGTACCGTTACCGGCGGTCGCGGCAGTCACCGTCAGCGGATTACCATCGACATCGCTGTCATTCGCCAGCACATCCACCGTCACCGGGGTGTCTTCCGCGGTGGTGGCACTGTCGTTACCGGTGACCGGCGCATCGTTCACCGCCGTCACGGTGATGGTCAGGGTGCCGGTCGTCACCCCGCCCGCGCCGTCGCTGACGGTATAGGTCACGGTGTCGGTGCCGTTAAAGTTGGCTGCCGGGGTGTAGGTCAGGGTGCCGTCGGCGTTGATCACCACCGTGCCGTTACCGGCGGTGGCGGCGGTGACGGTCAGCGGATTGCCGTCCACATCAGCATCGTTTGCCAGCACATCGACGGTCACCGGGGTGTCTTCCGCCGTGGTGGCGCTGTCGTTACCGGTGACCGGCGCATCGTTCACCGCCGTCACGGTGATGGTCAGCGTGCCGGTGACCACGCCACCGGCCCCGTCGCTGACGGTATAGGTCACGGTGTCGGTGCCGTTAAAGTTGGCGTTGGGCGTATAGGTCAGGGTGCCATCGGCATTGATGACGACAGATCCATTGCCCGCCGTCGCCGCGGTCACCGTCAGCGGATTACCATCGACATCGCTGTCGTTCGCCAGCACATTCACCGTCACCGGGGTGTCCTCGGCGGTGGTCGCCGTATCCGCGCCCGCCACCGGCGCATCGTTCACCGCCGTCACGGTGATGGTCAGCGTGCCGGTGACCACGCCACCGGCGCCGTCGCTGACGGTGTAGGTCACGGTGTCGGTGCCGTTAAAGTTGGCGGCCGGGGTGTAGGTCAGGGTGCCGTCGGCGTTGATCACCACCGTACCGTTACCCGCCGTCGCCGCGGTCACCGTCAGCGGATTACCGTCCACATCGCTGTCGTTCGCCAGCACATCCACCGTCACCGGCGTGCCCTCGGCAGTGGTCGCCGTATCCGCGCCCGCCACCGGCGCATCGTTCACCGCGGTCACGGTAATGGTCAGCGTGCCGGTGACCACGCCGCCCACGCCGTCGCTGACGGTATAGGTCACCGTATCCGTGCCGTTAAAGTTGGCGGCCGGCGTATAGGTCAGCGTGCCGTCGGCGTTGATCACCACCGTACCGTTACCCGCCGTCGCCGCGGTGACCGTCAGCGGATTGCCGTCCACATCAGCATCGTTTGCCAGCACATCGACGGTCACCGGGGTGTCTTCTGCCGTGGTGGCACTGTCGTTACCGGTGACCGGCGCATCGTTCACTGCGGTCACGGTAATGGTCAGCGTCCCGGTCACCACCCCGCCCGCGCCGTCGCTGACGGTGTAGGTCACCGTATCGGTGCCGTTAAAGTTGGCATTGGGCGTATAGGTCAGCGTGCCGTCGGCGTTGATCACCACCGTGCCGTTGCCGGCGGTCGCGGCGGTCACCGTCAGCGGGTTGCCGTCCACATCAGCATCGTTCGCCAGCACATCCACCGTCACCGGGGTGTCTTCCGCCGTGGTGGCGCTGTCGTTACCGGTCACCGGCGCATCGTTCACTGCGGTGACGGTAATGGTCAGCGTCCCGGTGACCACGCCACCGGCGCCGTCGCTGACGGTATAGGTCACGGTGTCGGTGCCGTTAAAGTTGGCGTTGGGCGTATAGGTCAGCGTGCCGTCGGCATTGATCACCACCGTGCCGTTACCGGCGGTGGCGGCGGTGACGGTCAGCGGGTTGCCATCGACATCGCTGTCGTTCGCCAGCACATCGACGGTCACCGGCGTGTCCTCGGCAGTGGTTGCCGTATCCGAACCGGCCACCGGCGCGTCATTCACCGCCGTCACCGTAATGGTCAGGGTGCCGGTGACCACGCCACCGGCGCCGTCGCTGACGGTATAGGTCACGGTGTCGGTGCCGTTAAAGTTGGCATTCGGGGTGTAGGTCAGCGTGCCGTCGGCGTTGATCACCACCGTGCCGTTACCGGCGGTCGCGGCGGTGACGGTCAGCGGATTACCGTCCACATCAGCATCGTTCGCCAGTACATCCACCGTCACCGGCGTATCTTCCGCGGTGGTGGCGCTGTCGTTACCGGTGACCGGCGCGTCATTCACTGCCGTCACCGTAATGGTCAGCGTCCCGGTGACCACGCCACCGGCGCCGTCGCTGACGGTGTAGGTCACGGTGTCGGTGCCGTTAAAGTTGGCGTTGGGCGTATAGGTCAGCGTGCCGTCGGCATTGATCACCACCGTGCCGTTACCGGCGGTGGCGGCGGTGACGGTCAGCGGGTTGCCATCGACATCGCTGTCGTTCGCCAGCACATCGACGGTCACCGGCGTGTCCTCGGCAGTGGTTGCCGTATCCGAACCGGCCACCGGCGCGTCATTCACCGCCGTCACCGTAATGGTCAGGGTGCCGGTGACCACGCCACCGGCGCCGTCGCTGACGGTATAGGTCACGGTGTCGGTGCCGTTAAAGTTGGCGTTGGGGGTATAGGTCAGGGTGCCGTCGGCGTTGATCACCACCGTACCGTTACCGGCGGTCGCGGCGGTGACGGTCAGTGGGTTGCCATCGACATCGCTGTCGTTCGCCAGCACATCGACGGTCACCGGCGTGTCTTCCGCGGTGGTGGCGCTGTCGTTACCGGTCACCGGCGCGTCATTCACTGCGGTGACGGTAATGGTCAGCGTCCCGGTGACCACGCCACCGGCGCCGTCGCTGACGGTGTAGGTCACGGTGTCGGTGCCGTTAAAGTTGGCGTTGGGCGTATAGGTCAGGGTGCCGTCGGCGTTGATGACGACAGATCCATTACCCGCCGTCGCGGCGGTCACCGTCAGCGGATTGCCGTCCACATCAGCATCGTTCGCCAGCACATCGACGGTCACCGGCGTGTCTTCCGCGGTGGTCGCCGTATCCGCACCGGCCACCGGCGCATCGTTCACTGCGGTCACGGTAATGGTCAGCGTGCCGGTGACCACGCCACCGGCCCCGTCGCTGACGGTGTAGGTCACGGTGTCGGTGCCGTTAAAGTTGGTATTGGGGGTGTAGGTCAGCGTGCCGTCGGCGTTGATCACCACCGTGCCGTTGCCGGCGGTCGCCGCGGTGACCGTCAGCGGATTACCATCGACATCGCTGTCGTTCGCCAGTACATCGACGGTCACCGGCGTGTCTTCCGCGGTGGTCGCCGTATCCACCCCGGCCACCGGCGCATCGTTCACTGCGGTGACGGTAATGGTCAGGGTACCCGTAGCCAATCCGCCCTGGCTATTGCTGACGGTATAAGTCACGGTGTCGGTGCCGTTAAAGTTGGCGTTGGGCGTATAGGTCAGCGTACCGTCCGCGTTGATGACGACAACCCCATGACCCGCCACAGCCCCTTGAATTGTCAAAGGAGGGCCGTTTGCATTGGTATCATTCGCCAGTACATCCACCGTCACCGGCGTATCTTCCAATGTACTTGCGCTATCTGGATTTGCCGAAGGAGCACTATTCACCGGCGCGATAGTCACCGTTAACGTCCCCAGGGCAGTGCCGCCGGCGCCATCGCTGACGGTATAGGTCACCGTATCAGTACCGCTGTAATTCGTATTTGGCGTATAGGTCAGCGTACCATCAGCATTGATCACCACCGTGCCGTGCCCGGCGCTGGCGGCGGTCACCGTCAGCGTGTCGCCGTCCACATCGCTGTCGTTCGCCAGCACATTCACCGTCACCGATGTATTTTGACTGGTGGCAGCCGTATCGGCCCCAGTCACCGGCGCATCATTCACTGCGGTGACGGTAATGGTCAGCGTGCCAGTCGCCACGCCGCCTGCCCCGTCACTGACGGTATAGGTCACAGTATCAGCACCGTTAAAGTTGGCGTTGGGCGTATAGGTCAGGGTGCCATCGGCATTAATTGTGACGGAGCCATGCCCAGCCGATGCTGAGGTGATCGCAAGCGTATTACCGTCCACGTCGGTATCATTCGCCAGCACATTGACGGTGACCGGGGTATCTTCAGCGGTGGTCGCTGTGTCATTGACCGCCACCGGCGCATCATTGACCGGCGTGATGGTCACCGCCACGGTGGCCGTGGCGGTGCCGCCCTGCCCGTCGCTGACGGTATAGCTGATGGTGTCGCTGCCGTTGTAGTTGGCCGCCGGGGTATAGGTCAGCGTGCCGTTGGCGTTGATCACCACCGTACCGTGGCCGGCCGTCGCTGTCGTCACCGTCAGCGTGTCGCCGTCCACATCGGCATCATTCGCCAGCACGTTAACGGTGACCGGGGTGTCTTCGGCGGTAGTCGCCGTGTCGTTCGCCGCCACCGGCGCGTCATTGACCGGGGTGATGGTCACCGCCACGGTGGCGGTGGCGGTGCCGCCGTGGCCGTCGCTGACTGTGTAACTGATGGTGTCGCTGCCGTTGTAGTTGGCCGCCGGGGTGTAGGTCAGCGTGCCGTTGGCATTGATCACCACCGTACCGTGGCCGGCCGTCGCTGTCGTGACCGTCAGCGTGTCGCCGTCCACATCGCTGTCGTTCGCCAGCACGGTGACGGTGACCGGGGTGTCTTCGGCGGTAGTCGCCGTGTCGTTCGCCGCCACCGGCGCATCATTGACCGGGGTGATGGTCACCGTCACGGTGGCGGTGGCGGTGCCGCCGTGGCCGTCGCTGACGGTATAGCTGATGGTGTCACTGCCGTTGTAGTTGGCGGCCGGGGTGTAGGTCAGCGTGCCGTTGGCATTGATCACCACCGTACCGTGCCCGGCGCTGGCGGCGGTCACCGTCAGCGTGTCGCCGTCCACATCGGCATCATTCGCCAGCACATTCACCGTCACCGGCGTATCTTCGGCAGTGGTCGCCGTGTCGTTCGCCGCCACCGGCGCGTCATTGACCGGGGTGATGGTCACTGCCACGGTCGCGGTGGCGGTGCCGCCCTGCCCGTCGCTGACGGTATAGCTGATGGTGTCACTGCCGTTGTAGTTGGCGGCCGGGGTGTAGGTCAGCGTGCCGTTGGCGTTGATCACCACCGTGCCGTGCCCGGCCGTCGCCGTCGTGACCGTCAGCGTGTCGCCGTCCACATCAGCATCATTCGCCAGCACATTCACCGTCACCGGCGTGTCTTCCAGCGTGGTGGCCGTATCATTGACCGCCACCGGCGCGTCATTGACCGGGGTAATGGTCACCGCCACCGTGGCCGTGGCGGTGCCGCCGTGGCCGTCGCTGACGGTATAGCTGATGGTGTCGCTGCCGTTATAGTTGGCGGCCGGGGTGTAGGTCAGCGTGCCGTTGGCATTGATCACCACCGTACCGTGGCCGGCGCTGGCCGCCGTCACCGTCAGCGTGTCGCCGTCCACATCGCTGTCGTTCGCCAGCACGTTGACGGTGACCGGGGTGTCTTCCAGCGTGGTCGCCGTATCATTGACCGCCACCGGCGCATCATTGACCGGCGTGATGGTCACCGCCACGGTGGCCGTGGCGGTGCCGCCCTGCCCGTCGCTGACGGTATAGCTGATGGTGTCGCTGCCGTTGTAGTTGGCCGCCGGGGTATAGGTCAGCGTGCCGTTGGCGTTGATCACCACCGTACCGTGGCCGGCGCTGGCCGCCGTGACCGTCAGCGTGTCGCCGTCCACATCGGCATCATTCGCCAGCACATTCACCGTCACCGGCGTATCTTCGGCAGTGGTGGCCGTGTCGTTCGCCGCCACCGGCGCATCATTGACCGGGGTGATGGTCACCGTCACGGTGGCGGTGGCGGTGCCGCCCTGCCCGTCGCTGACGGTGTAGCTGATGGTGTCGCTGCCGTTGTAGTTGGCGGCCGGGGTGTAGGTCAGCGTGCCGTTGGCGTTGATCACCACCGTACCGTGGCCGGCGCTGGCCGCCGTCACCGTCAGCGTGTCGCCGTCCACATCGCTGTCATTCGCCAGCACATTCACCGTCACCGGGGTGTCTTCGGCGGTGGTGGCCGTGTCGTTCGCCGCCACCGGTGCATCGTTGACCGGCGTGATGGTCACCGCCACCGTGGCGGTGGCGGTGCCGCCGTGGCCGTCGCTGACGGTGTAGCTGATGGTGTCGCTGCCGTTGTAGTTGGCGGCCGGGGTGTAGGTCAGCGTGCCGTTGGCATTGATCACCACCGTACCGTGGCCCGCCGTCGCCGTCGTCACCGTCAGCGTGTCGCCGTCCACATCGCTGTCGTTCGCCAGCACATTCACCGTCACCGGCGTATCTTCGGCGGTGGTGGCCGTGTCGTTCGCCGCCACCGGCGCGTCATTGACCGGGGTGATGGTCACCGCCACGGTCGCGGTGGCGGTGCCGCCGTGGCCGTCGCTGACGGTGTAGCTGATGGTGTCACTGCCGTTATAGTTGGCGGCCGGCGTGTAGGTCAGCGTGCCGTTGGCGTTGATCACCACCGTACCGTGGCCGGCGCTGGCGGCGGTCACCGTCAGCGTATCACCGTCCACATCGCTGTCGTTCGCCAGCACATTGACGGTGACCGGGGTGTCTTCGGCGGTAGTCGCCGTGTCGTTCGCCGCCACCGGCGCGTCATTGACCGGGGTGATGGTCACCGCCACGGTCGCGGTGGCGGTGCCGCCGTGGCCGTCGCTGACGGTGTAGCTGATGGTGTCGCTGCCGTTGTAGTTGGCGGCCGGGGTGTAGGTCAGCGTGCCGTTGGCGTTGATCACCACCGTACCGTGGCCGGCGCTGGCCGCCGTCACCGTCAGCGTGTCGCCGTCCACATCAGCATCATTCGCCAGCACATTCACCGTCACCGGCGTATCTTCAGCGGTGGTCGCTGTGTCATTGACCGCCACCGGCGCATCATTGACCGGCGTGATGGTCACCGCCACCGTGGCCGTGGCGGTGCCGCCGTGGCCGTCGCTGACGGTATAGCTGATGGTGTCGCTGCCGTTGTAGTTGGCGGCCGGGGTGTAGGTCAGCGTGCCGTTGGCGTTGATCACCACCGTACCGTGCCCGGCCGTCGCCGCCGTCACCGTCAGCGAATCACCGTCCACATCGCTGTCGTTCGCCAGCACGTTGACGGTGACCGGGGTGTCTTCCAGCGTGGTCGCCGTATCATTGACCGCCACCGGCGCATCATTGACCGGCGTGATGGTCACCGCCACGGTGGCGGTGGCGGTGCCGCCGTGGCCGTCGCTGACGGTATAGCTGATGGTGTCACTGCCGTTATAGTTGGCCGCCGGGGTGTAGGTCAGCGTGCCATTGGCGTTGATCACCACCGTACCGTGCCCCGCCGTCGCTGTCGTCACCGTCAGCGTGTCGCCGTCCACATCGCTGTCGTTCGCCAGCACGTTGACGGTCACCGGGGTGTCTTCCAGCGTGGTCGCCGTGTCGTTCACCGCTACCGGCGCGTCATTGACCGGCGTGATACTGACCGTCACGGTCGCGGTGGCGGTGCCGCCGTGGCCGTCGCTGACGGTATAGCTGATGGTGTCACTGCCGTTATAGTTGGCGGCCGGAGTATAGGTCAGGGTACCGTTGGCATTGATCACCACCGTGCCGTGGCCGGCCGTCGCTGTCGTCACCGTCAGCGTGTCGCCGTCCACATCGCTGTCGTTCGCCAGCACGTTGACGGTGACCGGGGTGTCTTCCAGCGTGGTCGCCATATCATTGACCGCTACCGGCGCGTCATTGACCGGCGTGATGGTCACCGTCACCGTACCCGTCGCGCTGGCTCCCAGTCCGTCACTGATCTTATAGGTAATGGTGTCGGTGCCATTGTAGTTGGCCGCCGGGGTGTAGGTCAGCGTGCCATTGGCGTTGATCACCACCGTGCCGTGCCCGGCGCTGGCCGACGTCACGGTCAGGGTATTGCCGTCCGCGTCGGTATCGTTCGCCAGCACGTTGACGGTAACCGACGTATCCTCCGGCGTGGTGGCGGTATCCGGATTGGCGACCGGCGGCGTATTAATATGGATGGTGACAGTGGTGGTTTCCGTGGTGCCATTACTGGTAACGGTATAAGTAAACGAGTCATTACCCAGATAACCGCTATTGGGGGTGTAGACCGCATTGCCGGTGCTATCAATCACTACCGTACCGTGTGATGGCGTGCTGTAAGACGTCACTCTGGCGTTGATGTTTTCAAAGGTATCGTTCGCCATCACGTTGAAGCTGACCGGCGAGCTGACGTTGGTGATGACGGAATCGCTGACAATATCCGCCACCGGCGCAATGCCGATTGGCAACGAAGTGGTAATCGGTATCGCCAACAAGGTGTCGGTTAACCCGATTGTGATGGTCACCGGGCCGTTATAGTCCGCATCCGGGGTATAGATCAGGCCATTCAGCGCGGCATTGATATCAACAATGCTACCCTGCATGGTGATGTTGCTGTCGTTGATGCCGTCGCCCTGGCTAAACGACAGATTGGCAGTCTGGGATAGCGTCAGCGACCCCATCGGTACCGACAACGATATTTTGGCGATGCTGCCGTCAAGGTCGCCGATACTGATTTTGGTGCCCAGAACATCGGCGAAGACTATCGGCGTATCTTCATTGAACAGGTTGACGAGCACCGGCAACGACAATGTCGGCAAGCTATTGACCGTTACGGCTACCGTACCCGGCAGCAACGCCGACAGCCCTTTACTGTCAGCAATGGTATAAGTAATGGTATCAACGCCAAAGTAGCCAGTATTGGGTTTATAAGTCAGCGTGTTGTCAGCATTGATCGTAACCTTGCCAAATAGTGCGCTGGCCCCGGTTACCTTGATGGCATCGCCTTCCAGATCGATATCGTTCGCGGTCACATTAATGATGGTCGAGCCATTTTGGCTCACCAGCGCCACATCGGCCACGGCGGTAGGCGCGGTGTTTATTCCCAGCAATAGGTTGGCATGCCAGCCTGCCGGATTGATGGATTCGGTTTCGATACTGCCGACATGGCTTTCCAGCACCCAGTTGCCGTCAATACCGGTAATATCGGATGACGCCGCCACGTCCGAGTCCAGCGACGACGACAGCGCGCTCAATAACTGTTGTCCGGCGGCGTCCCCAACATTACAGCCATAAATTAAAACATCGGCAGAACTGTTTAGAGATAGATTTATTTGCTCCAATATAGTTTGGTAGCTATCGATATTTTCCGCCGAGATTAAGGCATTACCTAATTCAATTTGTCCACTATCACCGTGGGAAATAATATGAATCGCATCGACGTTTTTATAATTAGAAAGAATATCAGCGATTTGATTAAGCCCATCCTGATTACTATCCAGAATATAAACCGAAGCATCGGCCGGTAATTGCGAGACCAGCGCGTCTTTATTTGGCAATGTGCCGTCAATAAAGAAAACCTCAACGCGGGCGGGCGGCGTCTCAATCTGGCTAATTGCCTGAATTAAATCGGTATTGGTATGCTCCTGCACGGCCGAATCACCACTGCCGTCATGGCTGGCATGGCTGGCGCCGTCTGGCTGGTCATTAGCGACCTGATCCGCCGTGGCGACAGCCGCGGCATCAAACATTAAACGGCGCTCAAGCACCATGCGGGTCGCGTTATACAGAGTTCGTTGCTGAGCCATAAGCATCACCGATATCGACAGGTTTGAAAAACAGGCGGCCGCCCCTGCGCCAACCGGCAGGATATCCATGGCAAGAATCTGTTATTAATTTAAAAAATCAAACCTGGTGTAAAATCGATAACGCTAAAATAGAAAAAATGCGAAAGCATTAACTTAAAATTAAACACAGCTTTCTGGTTTTATCAACAATAAAACCGGTAGAAATCATTAGGCTGTGATCATTCACTAACGTGTGAAAAGCGCTAACCGCAGGCGGGAATCCGGCATGGTTCCCGCCGCATTTCAGGCAGAGGTTTTCCGCGATCGCGTCGTCCCCGACTCGCGCCAGTGATCAGCGATGCGCGGCATGCTGTCCTCAATCCAGTCAACCAACACCCGCACCTTCTCCGCGGCTTCTTTCCCCAGCGGGGTCAGGCTATATTCCACGTGCGGCGGCACCACGTCATAGGCCACCCGGTTGATCAGGCCGTCGCCTTCCAGACACTGTAAGGTCTGGGCCAGCATACGTTCGCTGACGCCATTGATCAGGCGGCGCAGTTCGCTGAAGCGGAGCGTTTTCGATTCCAGCACAATCAGAATCAGGATGCCCCAACGGCTGGTAATGTGCTGTAGCACTTCGCGTGATGGGCAAGCTGCCGCCAGCAAGTCGCCGCGCTGAAATTTTTCGATTGTCCGCATACCTTACCCTTTGCCGTTCACTTATTGCCGCTCACTGAATCGCATTGCGCCTGAACTTTCAGGGTAAGGAGGCTCCCCTAAATAAGCAATCGCTTTATAAGCACTCGCTTTCGCACACCAGTCTCTTCGGCCGTATCAGGCATCGACAGGCCATATCAGCATAAAAGAATCTGATGGAATAACGGTTGATTGAATGACGCCGAATACCGTCGAGGAAAAAACATTGAAAGAATCCGGATCGCCGCAAAATGAATATTCGCGTTATCTGATGAGGGCTATGGTTTAAAAATAGACATAACCCCCTCAGCAATTCAAGAAATTCATTCACTCAAATAAGCCAAATTAAACCCCTTTATTCACTCAATCAATAAATGCAATAAATTCAATCCGCTAGAAAATCATTATGCCTGTGCATGCCTGAAACCGGGTGAAGGGCTATCGCCGTCAGAAATGAAAATGCTAGGCTGTGCCACTATTGTCGCAAGACACGCCGAAACGCAGTCTCAGTTTGACGTGAGATATTCATTCCTTTCAACCAAGGTATGTTTTTGCTCAGCCTGCATAAGGGTGTCCTTGGGTTTTATTTATTTTAGTTACCGCGTTTGTACCCTAAATAATTCGAATTGCAGGAAGGCGGCAACGCAGCGAATCCCCAGGAGCTTACTCAAGTAAGTGACTGGGATGAGCGAGGAAAGCCAACGCACCTGCAATTTTGAAGTATGACGGGTAAATATTTATAAAAAACTACGAGCACACAGCAAAAAGGAATTTTTTCCTCAATACCTTCGTTGATAAAGGAATGCTCGTATGCATAAAAAATCACTTGTCCGCGCCATGACGGTAGCGGGTCTGTTTTCTCCTGCCGTGACTCTTGCCGCCGGAACCTGGTCTGATGCCAGGAACGACGCTATGGGCGGAACCGGGGTCGCTTCATCGCACTACGGCTCCGCCGCGCTGACCAACCCGGCGCTGCTGACCAAAGCGCAGGCCAGCGACAACGTTAGCCTGATTCTGCCTTCGGTAGGCGCTGTGGTATCCGACCCCAACAAAGTGGAAGATAAGTTCGACCGCATCAAAAGCAGTTGGGATAGCATCAAAGACCTGCTGAACTCCAGCAGCGGCATCACTAACCCGCTGTTGCGGCGGCTGGCGCTGCAACAAGGCATCTCCTCCTTCCAGTCGCTGAGAAGCGATTTGCACAGCATCAATGGCGACCGCGCTTACGGCGATGCCGCTGCCGCTACCGTGGTGGCGGTTCCTAACGAAACGCTGCCTTTCGCCGTCGTCGTCAAAGGCTGGGGCGTGGCGAATGCCAAAGCCGTGGTGACCGACCGCGATCTGACCTATCTGGATAGCGTGGCGGCGGGCACCACCATTCCCACCTCGGCCGACCTGAACAGTTTCACCTCCCGGGCCGAAGGCGCGGGCGCGCTGGTGACCGAATACGGCGTCGCGATGGCGAAATCGTTCAGCATCGCCGGTCAGCCGGTTTCCGTGGGTATCACCCCCAAGCTGCAACGGATCGACACCTATAACTATATTGCGTCGATCAATAACTACAGCACGTCTGATTTCCGCAATTCGGAATTCAAGAAATCCAGCTCCGGCGCCAACCTGGATCTCGGTTTCAGTACCGACCTGACATCGCGCTGGAGCGCCGGGCTGGTGGCGCAGAACCTGATTGGCCGCCGCATCGACACCAAAGAGGTGCAAGGTATACAGAGAACCTTTAACCTTCGGCCGCAGGTCACCGCCGGAACGGCCTGGAACACCGACAAGCTGACGCTGGCGACCGATATCGACCTGACGCCTGCCAGCGGTTTTGACTCGGAGAAGAAAAACCAGTACGCCGGCGTCGGCGCGGAATATCGCGTACTGTCCTGGGCGCAGCTGCGCGTCGGTTACCGCGCCAATATGCGCGACAGCGATAAGAATCTGGTCACCGCCGGTCTTGGCCTGTCGCCGTTCGGCGTGCATCTTGATCTGACCGGCATGGTCGGCACCGAAAGCAAGCACACCTACGGCGCCGCCGCCAAACTGAGCTTTACCTTCTGATCCCGCGCCCCCGGCATCGTGACGGATGTCGGGGCACCGTTCGGCGATTCATCCCCTCACCCACTTTACCCCTGCGCTTTGGCGCGCGTTTCCCATTGCATCACCAGACTGATCGCCGCCGGCAGCACCGTCAGCGTCAGCAGCGTGGCGACGATCAACCCGCCGATGATGGCGTAGGCCATCGGCCCCCAAAACACCTGGGTGGCGATCGGGATCATCCCCAAAATCGCCGCCAGCGCGGTCAACAGAATCGGCCGGGAACGGTGACGGGCAGCATGGATAATCGCCTCGTCGGCAGGCATGCCCGCCGCCGTGTTGGTGTCCACTTCGCTGATCAGGATCACCGCGTTACGGATGATCATTCCCGCCAGCGCGATCACTCCCAGCAAGGCGACGAAGCCCATCGGCGTACCGGTCGGCAACATCGCCGCCACCACGCCAATCAGCCCGAACGGCGCCATCAGCAGCGCCAGCATCATGCGCGAGAAGCGCTGCAACTGCACCATCAGCAAAATCAGCATCACCAGCAGCGTCACCGGCAACACCTGATACACCGAGTTGTTGCCCTTGTTGGACTCCGCCACCGAGCCGCCTTCCTCAATGTGATAACCGGCCGGCAACGCCGCCTGATAGGCCGCCACCTGCGGCGCCAGCGTTGTCGATAAGGTCTGGGCGCGCACGCCCGGCGCCAGGTCGGTCTGCACGGTGATAAACGGCAAACGCTGGCGACGCCAGATGATCGGCTCATCCACGCCGTACCCGACGGACGCTATCTGCCCCAGCGGCACCCGCTGACCGTTAGCGGCGCGCAGTTGCAGGCTGGCGACGGTATCCAGATTCTGGCGCTCCTCATCCCGGGCGCGCACCACCACCCCCACCATTCGATTGCGATCGCGCACGCTGGTTACGACCGAACCGGAGAAAATGGTCGCCAGCGCACTGGCCACATCCTGCGAGCTGATGCCTACCGCCCGCGCCTCGGTCTGGTTGACGTCGATGCGGATGGCGCGCTCCGGCTCACCGGCGGTCAGGTTAACTTCGCGCGCATCGGGGTTGCTGCCGATCAACGTCGCCAGCCCGGTGGCGTACTCGCGCACCTTGTCGATATCCGGCCCGGTTACCCGGTACTTAAGCGGCCAGCCGACCGGCGGCCCCAGTTCCAGCGGCGACACGCGGGTCACCAGGTGGCTGAAATCCTGCTGCAAACGTTTTTCCAGCCGGGCGCGCAGCGCATCGCGTTCTTTTAATCCTTTCGCCACCACCACCAGTTGCGCGATGTTTTCATTCTGCAACAGCACATCCATCGGCAAATAAAAACGCACCGCGCCGGACCCGACATAGGTGGAGAAATGATCCAGATCCGGATCGTTTTTCAGCGACTGCTCCAGCCGCGCCACTTCCCGCTCGGTGGCCTCCTGCGAGGCATTGCGCGGCAGCGTCAGGCTGACCAGCAGTTCCGGTCGGTCCGACGCCGGAAAAAACTCGCCCTCCAGCCGACCGGCGGCCACGACCGCCAGCGCCAGCAACGCCACCGATAGCAACAGCGTGCGGCCGCGATAGCGTAGCGCCGCCGACAGCAGGCGGGCATACGCCCGCGACAGACGGCCGGCGTTGTGATCATGAGCTTTCATCGTCTTCGGCAGCAGCCAGACGCCGATCAACGGCGAGAACAGCACCGCCACCACCCAGGAGCTGAGCAGCGAAATCAGCACCACAATAAACAGCGAGTAGCAGTACTCGCCGGCGCTGGAAGCGGCAAACCCGACCGGAATAAAACCCGCCACCATCACCAGCGTACCGGTCAGCATCGGAAACGCAGTGGTTTCGTAAGCGCGGGTGGCGGCCTGTTCGCGGGCTTCGCCCTTCTCCAGGCTGGACACCATCGCCTCTACCGTGATCATGGCGTCGTCCACCAACAGCCCGAGCGCGATAATCAACGCGCCCAGCGAAATGCGCTGCAAACCGATACCGGCTATCTCCATGCCGGTGAACGTCATCGCCAGCACAATCGGAATCGACGCGGCCACCACCAGCCCGGCGCGGCTGCCCAGCGACACGAACGACACCGCCAGCACGATCACCACCGCTTCCAGCAGCACCTTGACGAAGCCGTTAACCGAGGATTTCACCACCGATGACTGGTCCGCCACGTTGACGACCTCGATACCGTGCGGCAGCGATGCGCTAATCGCCGCCATTTTACTGCGCAATGCCTGACCGAAATCCAGCATGTTGCCGGTCGGCGCCATCGAGATCGCCAGCCCGATGGCGGGTTGGCCGTTGACGCGAAACGTCGGCGCCGGGGGTTCCGCCGCCTGACGATGAACCGTCGCGATATCGGTCAGCGGGATAAAGCGCCCGCCGATGCGCAGCGTTACCTGACGCAGGCTCTGTTCGGAAACAAACGCGCCGCTGACGCGCAACGCCACCTTGTCGTTATCGGTCCGAATGGTGCCGGTCGGGCTGACGGCATTCTGCGCCTGCAGCGCCGCCGTTACCTGTTGCAAGTCCAGCCCCATGCCGGCCAGTTGCCGCGGGGAAAACGCCACCACAATCTGCTCTTCCTGCACGCCCAGCACATCGATTTTGCCGACATCCGGCGTGGCGAGCAGTTCGGTACGGATATCATCCACCTTGTCGCGCAGCTCGCGCGGCGAGTAGCCTTCGGCGGTAAAGCCATAAATGGTGCCGAAGGTATCGTCGAACTCGTCGTTGACCGCCGGCTCGCTCACCCCGTCAGGCAAGGTGGGGGTAATATCCTTCATTTTTTTGCGCAGGGTGTACCAAATGCCCTTTACCTCGGACGGCGGCGTACTGTCGCGCAGGTTGACGAAAATCACCGCTTCGCCGGGGCGGCTGTAACTCTCGATAAAATCAAGGTAAGGGGTTTCCTGCAGTTTCTTTTCCAGCACATCGGTCACGAAACTGACGGTGTCCTGCACCGTGGCGCCCGGCCAACTGGCGGACACCACCGCGGTTTTGATGGTAAAGGCCGGGTCTTCGTTGCGCGGCAGACGTTCGTAGCTCATGACGCCCGCCGCCACAATCACCAGCATAAAAAAGGCCACCAGTTGCTGATGAGCCAGCGCCCAGGCGGAGAGGTTCCACTTCTGTTTGAATGCGGATGACATTACTTCGCCTCCGTCAACATAACCTTCTCGCCCGCCCGCAGCTTGCTGACGCCGGCGGTGACCACCTTGTCGCCGGCGACCAGACCGTCGTCGACAACGATCTGCGAGTCGCTGTAATTACGCAGGGTGATCGGTTGCAGCCGCAGCGTCTGCGTTTGCGGGTCGACGACAAACACCGCCGGGCGATCGCCCTGACGGGTCAGCGCCGACGCCGGCAGCTCGATGGCATTGCCGCCCGGCAGCGTGACCTCGCCCTGTACGGTCGCGCCCAGCACCATTTCTTGCGGCGGTTCGACGAGTGAAACCCGCACCCGCCAGGTGCGGGTTTCGCTATCAGCCAGCGGACTGACGTCACGCACATGCCCTTGCGTTTTGACAGCCGGGTTGGATAACAGCGAAACCGTCACCAGCGGATCCTTCAGGCCGCTGGTGATAAGACGCTCGGAGATATTGAACACCGCGTCGCGGCCGGCGAAGGTCGCCAGCCGCACCACTTCCTGACCCGCGTTCACCACCTGACCGGGGTTGGCGCTGACCGCGGTGATCACCCCGGCGACCGGCGCAGACAAGCGGGTATAGCTCAGACGATCCTGCGCGCTTTTGACGCTGGCCTGCGCGCTTTCACGCACGGAAACCGCCGAGGCCCAGTTCGACTGCGCCTCATCCAATTGCGAACGGGAAATGGCGCCGTTGGGCGCCAGCTGTTTCATCCGGTTAAGGTTCTGCTCCGCCAGCCGTTCCGAGGCCACCGCGCGGGTCAGGTCCGCTTTGGCGCTCTGCAGCTGGTTTTCGCTGTCGCGGGCATCCAGCGTGGCGATCACATCGCCTTGCTTCACGATGGCGCCCACATCCACCACACGCGAAACCACCCGCCCATCCAGACGGAAACCCAGTGCGGTCTCTTCGGCCGGGCGGATCTCCCCAATCTGCGACAACACCTCACCGGTGGCGGACGGCGCGACGGTGACGGTGCGAACCGGACGCGGCGGCGCGGGAGCCGGCTCGCTGCCGGCGTCGTTACAGCCGGACAACAGGCTCGCGGCCAGCAGCAAGGCTCCCAGCCCACCGGCGCGAAAAAGAGTGTTGCCTCCGCGACAGGCTACGTGATGAAGGGCGCAAAAGGTGGACTCTGTATTCGTCATGATGGGCTTCCTGTTACCGATTAGTAACTATTACACCGTACACATTTCCAGATTGTTTCCACACTTCATCAAGAAACCATCAAGAGCGCTGAAAAATCGGTTTTATCCCAACCGCCACGCCCTGAACGAGGTCATACCGCCGGCAGTTCAAGAGTAAAACACATGCCGCCCTCCAGGTGATTTTCCGCCGTCAGGCTGCCGCCGAGCGCTTCGCAAATCGCCAGCGCGATCGACAGCCCCAGCCCGCTGCCGCCTGAATGGCGCGCCCGCGAAGTATCGGCGCGGGAAAAGCGCTCGAAAATATACGGCAGAAATGCCTCGCTCACGCCGGGGCCGTAGTCACGAAAACGGATCAACCAGCGATTATCGCGCCGCGCCACATCAATACGCTGCGCCTTACCTTCCACCGCGTAGCGCAGCGCGTTATCCATCAGGATGGTGAATACCTGCCCCAGCCGGAGCGGATCCGCCAGGCAATATCCCTCCTCGTCGGCATGCAGCGTGATGGTAAAACCGGCCGCTTCGGCATTCGGCTTCATCCAGACGATACGGTCGCGCAACAGCTCCACCGGGTTCAGCCGGGTCTTATCGATAGCTAACTGACCAGCGCTAACCATCGACAACAAATGCAGATCCTCAATCAGGCGGTTGAGGTTGAGCATCTGGTTCATCACCATCTGCAACTGCCGATCGTCAGGAGAAAAAACGCCGTCCAGCATGCCCTGCAATCGCCCCATCGCGGCGGTCAACGGCGAACGCAGCTCGTGCGCCATCGCCACATGCGAAGCGTGCAGTTCGCGCTCATAACGCTCCAGCTGGGAGGTCATGGCATTGAAATCGCGGGTAAGCAGCGTCAGCTCCGCCGGCGCGCCCGGCACCATACGTGCGCGGGTGGTGAACTGCCCGCGCGCCACCGCGCGCGCCGACATCGCCAGTTGGCTAAACTGTACCGACAGCGGTCGCGCAGCCCATAACCCCAACATCACAATCAGCGGAATGGCGACCAGCACCAGCACCCAAAGGATCAGCCAGTCTTCAGAGGCGATGGACAGGTCGAAAGACTTAGGGCCGTACCAGGTATCCAGAATCTCGTAGTAACGGGCGCGGTTCAGATTGGGGTTGCTCTGTAATGTGGTGAACTCATGACGCACCGCTTCCGGCATTCGATGGATAACCCACAGATTCCAGATGGCAAACCGCAGCCACATACAGGTGGCGATTAACACTATCGAGCCAATCGCCAGCGACAAAATGCGGATACAAAGCCAGCGCCACAGCGAAAGATGAGGCATGTTATTCATGGCTAACGGAACCTGTAACCAAACGCGCGCACCGTCAGCAGCACCCCGCCAATGCCGACCGCTTCCAGCTTTTTGCGCAGATTATAAATATGGGTATCCACCACCCGCTCCAGCGCGTCGCTGTCCGGCAGACACGCCTCCAGCAACTCCTGGCGGGAAAACGCGCGGGTCTGGGCGCGCAGCAGGGTCGCCAGCAGGCTGAACTCCGTCGGCGTCAAGTCCAGCGGCTGGCGCTCGCCCTGCGCATCGGTCACGGAGGCGACCATCGCATCCTGATCCACCTCCAGCGTGCCGAAGGTCAACAAACGCCCGGACGTCATCGCGCCGCAGGTGCGCCGCAATACCGCCTGCACGCGGGCTACTACTTCGCCGGGATGGTAGGGTTTGGTCACGTAATCGTCCGCGCCGTACCGCAGCGCGCCGATCTTATCGGTGTCGTCCCCCATAGCGGTGACCATAATCACCGGCACATCGCTTTTGCGACGCAGGGCGGCCAGCACTTCAGTGCCGTTCATTCCCGGCAGCATCACATCCAGCAAGATCAAATCCGGTTTCAGGCGCTGTGCCATATCCAGCCCGCTCAACCCATCTCCCGCCAGCAAAACCTGAAAATTGTCACGTTTCAGATAGGCTTCCAGCACGCTGGCAGCATCCGTGTCATCTTCGATTATCAGAATGCGTTTCGGACTCATCGTGGTTCTCTTGATAATTTCTTCATGATTTGCTGACAGTACATTGACGCTGATGCGTATACTAACCAGCTCTCGTACAGGGATGCACGAAAACGCCTGTTGCAGGCAACACATTTACCCGTCTAAGGAGTCAGTCAGGATGATAGTGCGACATATTCCCTTTTATATAGCTACTCTTTTCTTCGCCGGCAGCAACATCAGTTGGGCCGACGATGCCGCCCCCGGTCAACAGGATGGCGTCACCCTCGGCCTTGCCGCCCACAATGCGCCGCGCTACAGCGGCTCGGATGAACGCCGTTGGGATATGCTGCCGGTGATTCAGGCTCGTCAGGGCGCCTTCTTTTTCGACACCGCCAAAGGCGCGGGTTATGACCTGCAGTTCGGCCAGTTCTATCTTGAACACACGCTGGGTTATTCCATCGGTCGCACCGACAAGAAATCCTCTTTCCGCTCCGGCTCCGACAAACTGCGCGGCATGGGCGACATTGACGGCGTGTTGAACACCGCCGTGGCGCTGGGCTGGCAATTTACCGACCAGTTGTCGGTGGAAGCGAAGGCGATTCTGCCGCTGACCGACAGCCAGGGCGTGCAATACCAGACATCGCTGACCAGCATTCTGTTCCAGGACAAATCGGACACGCTGGGCGCTCAGGGCACGTTGCTGTTCGGCGACGCCCGCTATAACAACCTGTTTTACGGCGTCAACCAGCAGCAGAGCCAGAACTCCGGCTACCGCGTCTATCAAGCCGGAAGCGGTCTGTACGGTCAGTCCGTCTCGCTGTTCTGGACCCATCAGTTTGATCCGCACTGGGCCGCCACGCTCAGCGGCAGCTATACCCGCCTGAACGATAAAGCCTCGAACAGCCCCATCGTGTTTCGCGCCGATCAGGGCGAGGGGACGTTTGCCGTTACCTATACGTTCTAATCCAGTTCCTGTCGTCGCCGGTATCCGTGCGTGCAACGCTCCGGCGGCGATAGGCTATTGCGTTCTCTTCTTCTCACCGCCTTCGCACCTCCGCTTACCCGAAATGGCCGCCGCCGATGACCGGCGCGCAGAAACCGACGACACTCTTCCCCAGACATTGACACTCACGCCAGGTTTAATAATTTATCGATTGATTTCTTAATGCATATATAAATAATTGTAACAATGGTCAGGGACATTAATTAAAAAATAATGAAAAAGCTAAAAAAGCTAAACGGAACGACAACAAGATAAGAAAAGCCGGCCGGAAAATTGAAAACCGAAAACCCACTGAAATAGAATGTCGCCGCTGTATCTGAGCGCGATTCAGACGGCACCTCCCTATTACATAAAAATGGTATTAACATCATGAAAACAATACTCATCACCGGAGCAACAGGCTTCCTGGGCGGTGCTGTGATGGAAAAAGCGCTACAGGACGAGCGAATTGAAAATTTGTTTATGTTGGTCAGAGCCGAAAATAAACAGGACGGACTTAAACGAATCCTAAATAACTTGCGTAAATTTGATATTTCGGAATCATCATTATCTCGTTTGACGGAAGACAATATTATTGTCGGCGACTTGGCTGAACCTGAATCTTTTCTTCAACATCCGGCGCTGGACAGCGTCACCCATGTTATCAACAGCGCGGCAATCGCCTCATTTGGCAACAATCCGCTGATCTGGAAAGTGAACGTAGAAGGCACGCTGGCCTTTGCCAGACGCATGAGCCAGGTTAAATCGCTGCAAAAATTCATTCAGATCGGCACCGCGATGTCCTGCGTACCGGATCAGGACGAAGTGGTGGAGGAATCCGACCTGCTGGATACGGAAAAATCGCACATCGTCGAATACACCCTGTCCAAAGCCACCATCGAAAACCTGATGCGTGAGCACTGCCCGGCCATGCCGCTGCTGATTGTGCGCCCGTCGATCATCGTCGGCCATTCCCGTCTGGGCTGTAAGCCGTCCAGCAGCATCTACTGGGTGTTTGAGATGGCGATGAAGCTGCAGAGATTCATGTGCTCGCTTGACGACAAAATCGATGTTATCCCGGTGGACTTCTGCGCCGAAGCTATCCTGATGCTGCTGCACGCCGAGCAGGCGGTCGACGATATCTACCATATTTCCGCCGGCGAAGCCTCCAGCGTGAGTTTCAGCGAAGTGGACCTAGCGATGGCGCAGGCGGCGTCGCGCCCGCCGATGGGTGAGGCCTACCGTCAGGTGAGTTACCACGACCTGATTAAACTGCGCAGCAGCTTCAGCGAGCTGTACGGCCCCTGCAACGAACGCCTGATGCTGCGCGCCATGCGTCTGTACGGCTCGTTCGCCCAGTTGAATGTCAAGTTCAGCAACCGCAAGCTGTTGCAACTGGGCATGAAAACTCCGCCGCGCTTTACCGAATATGTAGGCAAGTGCGTTGAAACCACTCGTCAATTCAGCGTACCTGAACTGATGACGGTGGATTTTAAATAACATCGTTCACCATTTGCCCCGTTATCACTACCGTAGATAGCACCACCGAAGATAGCGGGGCAAACAAACATGATGTCGAACCCTATCCTTACGTTTTACTGCCCATCACCGGTTTTATTGTCGGTTAATAAAGAAATGCCCTCCCGATAATAATTGGCACTGCGCCGATTCATCATATAAAAACATCGTTAATATAAAAAACAAATCAGCGTAACGAACGATGTTAACCAAAAAAGTTTCAATTATTTAATTTTAAAATAGATAACACGCTGCTTATAAAGCAGTTATTAAAAAAATCCGCAAAACAGAAATAACGTTTCAATGCATTCTCTTTTTAGAAAAAAATAAAAAAACGCCCCGCAATTTGCAGGGCGTCAATCGATATTATCAGGCGGCGTTATTTCATGCATCGCCGATAGGCTGGCGTGAGCCGGGGCAAACCAGCTGCCGGCTCTTGATATGGTACATCTCCAGATTGGGCCGCAGGAAAAACGCCATTTCCCACGGGTTCTTATTGATGAACGCGTGGCGGACATCTTCAAACAGCGGCGTTGCCGGGTCGATCAGGTAAGCATCGCCTTCAATCAGGGTGTAGTTCCATTCGATGGAACGTTCAAAGGTGTAGTGCGAACGCTCATCCATGGCGAAAAAGCAGTGCGGGTTACGTTTGAGCAGTTTGGATTTAAACGTTTCCGGGAAGGTAATCAGGAAAATATCGTCTTCCACCGAGGAGAGGAACGCCAGCACCGTGGTGTGCGGCTGCTCTTCCGCCATCGTCACTAATACGCCGACCTTATTGGTAAAGTCTTTGCGTTCGGTATCCGGCAGCGCGGCCATCGGGGTAAACGGCACCGGTCGTTCCGGCCGGAGATCGGTCGGGAACACATAGCCCGGCTCGCGGACATCCACCACCGGCGTAAAACCATGCAATAGCTGGCACTCGCGCGGCGCCAGAATCACCCAGTCGTCATCCACGCCGACCACCCGCCCCTTGTATGAGGCGCGGTACACCGAAATATTGGCGTCAAACTCATCGACGCCGGTGCGATTGTCGAGATGCACCGTCGCCAGATCCCCCACCGCCAGATCATGCCCCTTGGGGAAAAACACCCGCAGGCTGTTGTCGGCGCGTGGATAAACACCACAGATATGAATTACCACATTTCCTTGTTGGTAACAGGCCAGCACCCCCAGCACCTGTTTGCCAAGATACGTCGTCAGACTCATGTTGCAGCACCTTGTTTATTATTCTCGTTACCGGATACGTCAGGCTGTGTGTAAAACCGCCACTGGCGTCGGCCGGCCGGATTTCGCCCGTCCGCCGCGCCTGCCGTTTCCACCCTATGCGAGTGGAAGATTGACTGTCAAGGCGTTTGCGGCCGTTGTCTCCGCATCGATAGATATGTGAATTTAACTCACATATTCGTGATTTTTTCGTCAGAGATATTCACCCATCACACAGGTATGCTCGCCTCAGAAAAACCAATCCACACAGCGAGGTCACCAGTGAGTTATATCCTGATTCTTCTTCTCGGCCTGTTCGCCGGCAGCGTCAGCGGCATCGTCGGCACCGGCGGCTCCATCATTCTGCTGCCCGCGCTGGCGTGGGCGTTCGGCCCGCAGGCGGCGGTA
This sequence comes from Dickeya sp. Secpp 1600, assembly GCF_003049805.1. Taxonomy (NCBI): domain Bacteria; kingdom Pseudomonadati; phylum Pseudomonadota; class Gammaproteobacteria; order Enterobacterales; family Pectobacteriaceae; genus Dickeya; species Dickeya sp. Secpp 1600. The sequence continues at coordinate 940,220 of NZ_CP023484.1, read as the reverse complement.
CCGATCATGGCGATCGCCGCCACCATGAGCAACATTTCCAAAGTTATCCTGTGGCGCAATGCCATCAACCTGCGGGCGCTGGGCTGCTACTGTCTGCCCGGCATCCCGGCGTCGATAATCGGCGCCAGCCTGCTGTGGGCAATGCCGGTGCGCCTGTCCAGCCTGTGCATCGGTCTGTTTTTCCTGCTGCTGATCCCACTGCGCCATCTGGCCCGGCAACGCGCCTTCAGCCTGAACGATAGCCAGCTGGCGGTGGCGGGCGGCGTGGTAGGCTTCCTCACCGGCGTGGTGTTTTCCACCGGTCCGCTGACGTTGCCGCTGTTTGCCGGTTACGGCCTGCTGAAAGGCGCGTTGCTGGCGACCGAATCAGCCGCGTCGCTGGTGATATACCTGACCAAAGCCTCCACCTTCGGCGTGGTCGGCGCGCTGCCGCTGACGGTGTTGTGGGCCGGGCTGATGGTCGGGCTGACGCAGGTGGCCGGAGTGTACATCGGCAAGCGTTTCGTACTGCGCCTGTCCGACACCCTGTTCAACCGACTGGTGGACGGCATGATGCTGATCGCCGGTCTGTCGCTGCTGTGGGAAACGCTGCCTGCGCACTAACGCGGCAATGATGGCAATAACGGCAAAGACAGAAAATAATCAAGGTATTCGCGGTACTCATCGCCCAGCGGCGGCAATGCCTGAAGATCAAAGAAACGCACATCCCGCGATTCGGTTTTATCCACCACGATATCGCCCTGCCAGCTATGAGAAACATACAGGGCGGTAATCACGTAGATCTGATCCTGATTAGGCAAAGTAAAAAAGTGATCGGGACCGGAGAACACCTTCAGAAAATCAAGCGCGTGCAGTTGCAGCCCGGTTTCTTCACGCACTTCCCGAATCGCCGCCTCTTCCAGCGACTCGCCCAGTTCCAGCAGACCGCCGGGCAATCCCCAGACGCCCTCCAGCCGATGCTGCAGCAACACCTGTCGGCGCGCATTAAGCATAATCACGTTAGACCCGGCCAGCAGCAGCGGGCGATGCCCGATCAACTGACGCATTTCCTGCACATAATTCATAGTTACCGCCTCCTTAATTCAGTCATTTCGCCCCACGGTAACGCTGATGCATGACAGTTATGTGAGCCAGACATCAGCGTGGTCAGGCATCAGTGCCAGTCAGACACCGTCCGGTTTCGCCGCTTCTTCCAGCAGCCAGTGCTCAAAACGGTAATGCAGCCGGGTTTTCGCCAGCCCGGCCGGCGTCAGCAAATAGTAGGTACGCTCGGCGATGCGCAGATCCGGCAAGGGCGCCGCCAGCCGGCCTAGCGCCACATCGCGCGCCAGTAGCGGCAGCGGCCCCGGCCCGACGCCCAACCCGTCAATCAACGCGGCATACGTGACGTAGAAGTGATCAAAACGCAGCCAGTTGAGCGTGCCGGGATCGACCATCCCGCCCAAATCGAACAACTGCGGCCAGAAGCCAGGCCGGGTTTCAGTGTCGAGCAGCGTGTGGTTCGCCACCGCCGCCAGAGTGGCGATCGGCTGATGGGCCAGCAGCGACGGCGCGGCCAGCAAGGTGTAATGCTCCTGCATGAACGGCAGCGCACTAAAACGATCGCTGTTGAACACGCCAAGACGAATCACCAGATCAAAGCCACTGGTCATCGCCAGTTGCTGGGTGGTCGCGGTGTGAATCTGAATCAGCGTGCCGGGATTAGCCTGATAAAACGCCGGCAGTCGCGGCGCCAGCCAGCGCATGGTGAAGGTGGCGGGCGCGCTGATGCGCAGCACCTGAGTGGCTTCGCCGCGCCCGTAACGGCGGGCAGCTTCGTCCATCACCGCCAGCACGTCGTTCATCTCCTTGGCGAACGCCTGCGCATGCAGCGTCGGCACCATGCACTGACCGGCGCGCACAAACAGCGTCTGTCCCAGCCAGCTTTCCAGAATACGAATCTGGCGGCTGATGGCGCCGTGGGTGACATTCAGTTCTTCGGCGGCGGCGGTATAACTGCCCGCCCGGCAGGCGGCCAGAAAAGCCCGCAACGCCGGCAGAGGAGGAAGTCGGTGCATGGTTCATCGTCTCCGTGGGTCGCTCACAGCACGACTGTATCACAGGGCGGCAGCGCCGCAGTTGCCCGATATAACACATATCCGATTGGCATAAGGGCCAACTGGTCTGTCCCGAAGCGGACTTGTATGATGACAAATAAATAACAGGCTATCTATCTGGAATGCTATGACAATCAGGCGCTATCCACACCTGGCCCACTGGGGCGCATTCACCGCGGTCGTCGAAGACGGCCGGCTTATCCGCTGCGAGCCGTTTGCGGGCGATCCGGATCCGTCGCCGATGCTCGACTCCATCGTGCCGCTGGTTTATTCCGACAAGCGTATCCGCAAACCGGCGGTGCGCCGTTCCTGGCTGGAGAAACGCGAAAACAGCGACCGCACGCTGCGCGGCAAGGAACCGTTCGTCGAGGTGGAGTGGGATCACGCGCTGGATCTGGTGGCGGAAGAAAACCGCCGCGTGCGCGACCGCTACGGCGCCGACGGCCTGTTCGCCGGCTCGTACGGCTGGTCGTCCGCCGGGCGTTTTCATCATGCCCGCTCTCAGGTGCGGCGTTTCTATTTCTCCGGCGGCGGCGCGGTGGACCAGACCGGCAACTACAGCTGGGGCGCGGCGCAATTCTTCCTGCCGTATGTGATCGGCACCTTCCATCCGCTGACCGGCAAAGTCACCGAGTGGCGCAGCGTGGCGGATCACTGCGAACTGTTCCTCGCTTTCGGCGGGCTGGCGCTGAAAAATGCGCAAGTGGCCTCCGGCGGCGCCGGGCATCACACGCTGAAACCGGCGCTGGAAAAACTGGTGGCGCGCGGCATCCCGGTGATCAACATCAGCCCGATGCGCGACGACTGCCCGGCGTTCGTCAACGCCGAGTGGATCCCGATTCGCCCCAATACCGACGTGGCGCTGATGTTGGCGCTGGGCTACCAGATCCAGCGGCTGGGCGCGGAGGATCACGATTTTCTCGATCGCCACTGCGTCGGTTACCCGCAGTTGCGCGACTACCTAAACGGCCGTACCGACGACATCGCCAAGACCCCGGCCTGGGCCAGCGCCATCACCGGCATCCCGGCGGCGCGCATCGAAAAGCTGGCTCAGCAACTGATCGGCGTGCGCAGCTTTATTACCTGTTCCTATTCGGTGCAACGCGCACATCGCGGCGAGCAACCCTACTGGATGATGATCGCCCTTGCGTCGATGCTCGGCCAGGTCGGGCTGCCGGGCGGTGGTTTTTCCTTCGGCCACGGATCGATGAACAGCGTCGGCAATGAACGCATGACGTCCCCTGCCCCCGCTTCGCCGTCGGTCCCCAATCCCGGTCAGTCGATACCGGTGGCGCGCATCGCCGACATGCTGCTGCACCCCGGCGAACCGTACACCTTCTGCGGCGAAAACCGCACCTATCCCGATATCCACCTGATTCACTGGGCGGGCGGCAACCCGTTCCACCATCACCAGCAGCTCAACCGGCTGGTGGAGGGCTGGCGGCGGCCGGATACCGTCATCGTGCAGGACATCGTCTGGACCGCGGCGGCGCAGATGGCGGATATCGTGCTGCCCGCCACTACATCGCTGGAAAGAAACGATGTAGGCGGCTCTTCACGTGACCGGTTTGTGTTCGCCATGCATCAGGCGGTCGCGCCGCAGCATCAGGCTCGTAACGACTACGATATCTTCAGTGAACTGGCCCAGCGCCTGGGTTACGGCGACGCATTCACCCACGGCGGCCGTACCGAGCGGCAGTGGCTGGAGTCGATGTACCTCGCCTGCCGGGAGCGTCAGGGGGCGGCGGGCGAGTCGTGGCCCGATTTTGACCGTTTCTGGCAACAGGGATATGTCGACGTTCCGATGGACGACCAGCCGTTCGTGTTTTTCGAAGAATTCCGCCGCGACCCGGCGCGTCATCCGCTGAACACGCCCAGCGGCAGGATCGAGCTATTCAGCAGCACTATCGCCGACTACCGCTACCCGGATTTCGCTCCCCATCCGCAATGGCAACCGCCGGTGGAATGGCTGGGCGCGACGGAGACGCAGCGCTGGCCGCTGCATTTTATCTCCATCCAGCCGGCCGATCGGCTGCACAGCCAACTCGGCTGCACGCCGCAGGTGGCCGCCAACAAAACCGCCGGTCACGAAACGCTGTACATGCATTCGCAAGACGCGACCGCGCGCGGCATCCGCCACGGCGACCGGGTGGAAGTACGCAACGAGCGCGGGCGCATTTACGCCGGGGTGGACGTGACTGACGGCGTCACGCCGGGCGTGGTGGTCATGGCGACCGGCGCCTGGTTTGATCCGGGCTTCGGGCAGGCGCAATGGCACCCGGTGGAGCAATCCGGCAACGCCAACGTGCTGACCCGCGACATGGGCACCTCGCCGCTGACGCAGGGCCCCAACGCCATGAGCTGTCTGGTGGACGTGCTCGCCCTCTGACTTCTCCGCGCCTGACGGGCGAAAAAAAACGCCCCCGGCGGTCGGCCGGGGGCGTCGTTCACATCAGCAACGTAGGCTGTTATCAATGCTTATGGTTATCAATGCTTATGGTGAGATTTAATGCTTATCATGAGCCTTGTCGGCGCCGTGATGAGTATGATGTTCGTGGCGGGACAGCCAGTCCAGATAGCCCATCACAAAAGCGGACAGCACGAAAGTCAGGTGGATGATCACATACCACATCAGTTTGTTGTCCGGTACGTTCTTGGCATCCATAAACACCCGCAGCAGGTGGATGGATGAAATCGCCACGATCGATGCCGCCACTTTATTTTTCAGCGAGCTGGCGTCCATTTTGCCCAGCCAGTTCAGCTTCTCCTTGTGCTCGGCGATATCCAGCGCCGACACAAAGTTTTCATAGCCGGAAAACATCACCATCACCAGCAACCCACCCACCAGCGTCATGTCCACCAGCGACAGCAAGGTCAAAATCAGGTCAGATTCGGCAATAGTAAAAATGTTCGGCAATACATGCCAGATCTCTTCAAAGAACTTGATGGCCAACGCCAGTAATCCCAGCGACAGCCCCAGATAAACCGGAGCCAACAGCCACCGTGCAGCGTACATCGTATTTTCCAGAAAACGTTCCATAGCGCCCATCAGGTACAGGTTTGAGAGAAATGCATAATAGCGAAAAACCGCATCGGGGTGTTATTCAATTGTTTATCAATATAGTGTGTTGATTTTTAAAAAAATTAACTCAGTTTCACCGAATTATGCCGTCAATAGCCCGAGTGCGACCCCGCCGCATCAGAAATCGACAAATATGATCCCGATCGCGCCGATCTTCACGCCGCTGCCACCTTCGGCCCGGAGATGACCATCCGACAAAGGAGCGGCGTTCACCGCCGCGCTAGGCTGTGTCCAGCAGGACACCCTATCAACACGACGATGACAACGGACGGCACACATGAATAAACCTCTGCAGATATGGCGTACCCCGCTACTGGCGCTGGCACTCGTGCTGCCGCTGACGGCGACGGGCGCGGTGAAACTGACGCTCGACGGCATGAACAGCACGCTGGATAACGGGCTGCTGAAAGTCCGCTTTGGCGCGGACGGCAGCGCCAAAGAAGTGTGGAAAGGCGGCACCAACCTGATTTCCCGTCTCTCCGGCGCGGCGCGCGATCCGGATAAAAACCGCAGCTTTTACCTCGACTACTACTCCGGCGGCGTCAACGAATTCGTGCCGGAACGGCTGGAGGTCATCAAACAGACGCCGGATCAGGTGCACCTGGCCTACATCGACGACCAGAACGGCAAACTGCGGCTGGAATATCACCTGATCATGACCAGCGACGTCAGCGGCCTTTACAGCTATGTGGTGGCCGCCAACACCGGCTCAGCGCCGGTGACGGTCAGCGAGCTGCGTAACGTTTACCGTTTTGACGCCACCCGGCTGAACGCGCTGTTCAACAGCATCCAGCGCGGTACGCCGTTGCTGTACGATGAACTGGAACAGTTGCCGAAGGTGCAGGATGAAACCTGGCGACTGCCGGACGGCAGCGTCTACTCTAAATACGATTTCGCCGGTTATCAGCGTGAAAGCCGCTACTGGGGCGTGATGGGCAACGGTTACGGCGCCTGGATGGTGCCCGCCAGCGGCGAATATTACTCGGGCGACGCGCTGAAGCAGGAACTGCTGGTGCATCAGGACGCGATTATCCTGAACTATCTTACCGGCTCGCATTTCGGCACCCCGGATATGGTGGCGCAGCCGGGTTTTGAAAAACTCTACGGTCCGTGGTTGCTGTACATCAATCAGGGTAGCGATCGGGAACTGGTGGCGGACGCCAGCCGCCGGGCCGAACATGAACGCGCCAGTTGGCCTTACCGCTGGCTGGACGATGCCCGCTATCCGCGCCAGCGCACTACCGTCAGCGGTCGCCTGCGCACCGATGCGCCCCACGCCACGGTGGTGCTGAGCAGCAGCACGGAAAACTTCGACATTCAGACCACCGGTTACCTGTTCACCGCCCGTACCAATCGGGACGGCCGTTTCAGCCTGCGCAATGTGCCGCCGGGCGAATACCGGCTGTCGGCCTACGCCGATGGCGGCACGCAAATCGGCCTGCTGGCGCAGCAGACCGTGAAGGTGGAAGGCAAGAAAACCCGGCTCGGTCAAATTGACGCCGCGCGTCCCGCGCCGCTGGCGTGGGCTATCGGTCAGGCCGACCGCCGGGCCGACGAGTTCCGCTTCGGCGATCGCCCGCGCCTTTATCGCTGGCAAACCGAGGTGCCGGCCAACCTGACCTTCGAGATCGGCAAAAGCCGTGAACGCAAGGACTGGTACTACGCCCAGACCCAGCCCGGCAGTTGGCACATTCTGTTCAACACCCGCGCGCCCGAGCAGCCTTACACCCTGAATATCGCCATCGCCGCCGCCAGCAACAGCGGGATGACCACGCCGGCCAGTTCGCCGCAGCTGGCGGTGAAACTCAACGGTCAGTTGCTGACGACGCTGAAGTACGACAACGACAAGGCCATTTATAGGGGCGCGATGCAAAGCGGCCGCTACCATGAAGCGCACATACCGCTGCCCGCGGGCGCGCTGCAGCCGGGCGGCAACCGCATCACGCTGGAGCTGCTGGGCGGCATGGTGATGTACGACGCCATCACGCTGACGGAAACGCCACAATAACCGCCCAACGATAATCACGCCTCGTTCCGCGCCGGCATCAGGTCGGCGCGGAATTTCCCGTTGTTCTTTATGCCGATATACCGAATGCCGCTATTCATACCAAGAGCGGAGTGCCGAATCGGGCTGGTCGGGTTATGCGGTGGTCATCAAGGGGGAGAAATAGCCAGCGCCATTGCCGGGCGGCAGTTGGATAAAGCCGGTTACAACCCACTACAGCCAGCGAGGTGACCGGAAGTACGATTGATTTGGCTGGAAGCTAACGGCCTCAGAAACGCCAACGCTGCGTCAAAGCGCAGCGTCGTCGGCGTGTGTCATCGATAATGACGCTCCCTTATTTTCTCACCTCTCTGCTAAGCGTCCGTTCTGGGTTCCCTGGTGTCGGATAGATGGCAGTCTGCGTCAGCGACGTCAGAAACAACCAATTAGTTTGTTAACTATATCTTATGTTTATAGTAAATTATCTGTATCACTCAGATTAATTAATTTTTCTAAACGTTATAGCAATAAAAACAGTCAAGTCAACAGATTAATGGACATTTTATGATCTTTAGTGTCTATTTTTAATGGCGCTATTACAACAACCACCAATTAATTGAATAAGTTCACACTATCCTGCCCGTTTTTTCCGTCGTAAATGCCCGCTACGCGCCGTGGTTGCCGATTTTTTTCTTTTCGGCGGGATAGGTGAACGTAAGGCTTTATCGTAAGATGAACCTGTCTGAGAACTGACCTGAGAAGGGATGACCATGAAAACAACGAATGCTCAGCGCAAAACTAATATCATTAAAAATATTGAATATCTGATGCGTACCCGAGGCGAAACCAAAGCCTCTTTTTCTAACCGTACCGGGGTAACGCGTACCACTATCTACAAAATTCTTGAAGGTAGGGTAAACAAGGTTCAGCAATCCACCATCAATCGCATTTCCGATTTCTTCGGCGTGTCCTGTGAGGAAATCGAAGATTACGATCTGGAAAAGGTCGAGCGCCTGAACAATACCGTTTCTTTTGAAGGCAACAAAAACCCGGCGGCGATTCCCATCATTCCGCAGTCGCAACTGTTGTTGGCACGGCAGCACAAGATTGGTCAGTTATCGGTTCAGTATCCGTTGACCTATTTCTTCGGAGAAGAAGCCAACATGGTGGCGGTACAGATCGAGTCGCCGATTGGCGACGCCTTCTCCCCCGGCGCGCTGCTCATCATCCGACGGCCGCCTGCGCTGGTGCCGAATACGCCGATACTCTGTCACTCTCCTGCTACGGGATTTTTGTCGACATCCCGGATTCGCCGGACATGGCGGACAGAAAACGCCCCGAGGACTCAGTCCTGCTGGGATATATCATAGAGGAAAGGATATAAATGGATGCAAACAGGAAATTCAAGCTGCTGGGGTTCAACCACAGCGGCGAATTATCAGCTAATATCATGGTGTTATCGACCGGCAAGATGATCCACATGGATCTCAAGGAACTGGTCGACAGTGAAATCTCCGATGATCTGAGCCGGCACGAACTCAACGCTCTGTACAAAAAACTCTATTCCGGCAAAGACATCACCACCGCCTACGACATCAGCGACAGAAACGAACGATCCTGGCTGGCGTACCTCATCATTACCGCCGCGCTTTGCGTCATCTATATTTTTTCCACCGTCAGCGGCGTCAAACCGATCTTCATTCCGGCGCTGAATCTGGTGGTACCGCCTGCCGTTTTCGTCTACCCGCTGACCTTTATTCTGGTGGATATCCTGAATGAATTTTATGGGCTGCGGCTGGCGCGCCGCACCATCCTCATCGCATTTTTCTTCCATCTGGCGTTTGTGCTCGGGCTGTGGGTCACCAGCCTGATCCCCGGCCTGCCGGAATGGGAATACGGCAAGACCTACAGCGGCATTGTGGAAAGCATGATGGCGGTGCTGGTGGCCTCATCGCTGGCCTACCTGATCTCCGAAAACATCAACGCCTGGGTGCTGCACAAAATCAAGATCCTGACCAAGTCCCGCTACCTGTTTATCCGCGTGATCACCAGCACGGTCACCGCCTCCGCCGTCGACAGTGTGATTTTCTGCACCATCGCGTTTTATAATGTGCTGAGTTTTGACGTGATCCGCACCATGATCCTGTCGCAATTTCTGATCAAAGTGGTCTATGCGGTGTTGGGCGTCGGCCCTATTTACGGTACCCGCAGGCTGTTCAGAAAATACATTCATGCCGTACCCGTACCAGCAAGGAACTGAGCGATATGCATATTACAGAAAACGATAGCATTACCCATCTGGGGGTGCGCTCCAGCTACCCGGACAAATACGACCCGGCGCTGCTGGAAGCGCTGCCGCGCGCTCGTGGGCGCGATCTGGTCGGTCTGACCGGGCCGGACCTGCCGTTTGACGGCTACGATCTGTGGACCGCCTTCGAGCTGTCGTGGCTCAATCACAAGGGAAAGCCGCTGGTGGGCATCGCCGAATTCATCATCCCGGCCAGTTCGGAAAACCTGATCGAGTCCAAATCGTTAAAGCTGTACCTTAACAGCTTCAACCAGACCCGCTTTCGCGATATCGGCGAAGTGCACGCCACCTTGATCAAGGATCTGTCCGCCGCCGCCAACGGCGACGTCAAGGTCACCCTGTATCCGGGCCTGACCGGTTATCCGGCGCAGATCGATACCCTGCCCGGCATCAACATTGACGAGCTGGACATCGAAGTGAACGATTACGGCTTCAACCCGGATTATCTGCAGCACGCGGTACGCGACAACGCGCCTCTGGTTGCGGAAACCCTGTGCTCCAACCTGTTGAAATCCAACTGTCTGGTCACCTACCAGCCGGACTGGGGCAGCGTGGTGATCAAGTACGAAGGCCGGCAAATCGACCGGGAAGCGCTGCTGCGTTACCTGATCTCGTTCCGCCAGCACAACGAATTCCACGAACAGTGCGTCGAGCGTATCTTCAATGACCTCAAACGCTACTGCCGGCCGGAAAAACTGACCGTGTTCGCCCGCTATACCCGCCGCGGCGGCCTGGACATCAACCCGTTCCGCAGCGATTTCGAAACCGAAGCCGCTACCGGCCGCCTGGTGCGCCAATAGTCCCTTTCGCCTCCCCGTCGGGGAGGCGCTAGCGGTTTTCCGCTTCCCCTTGCAGCAGTTGCTGTTTCAGCCAGGCGATAAACGCCGAAATGCGCGCCGGCACATGCCGACGCTGCTGGTAGACCGCGTAAATGTCCGCTTCCGGCATGATGTAGTCCGGCAACAGCGCCACTAATTCACCACTGGCCAGCCAGGGGCGCACATCCCACAGCGAACGCAGGATAATGCCGTGCCCGTCCAGCGCGTAGCGCATGATCACCTCGCCGTCGTTGGCGGAAAGATTGCCGAAAGCGCGATGGGTAAACTCGCGGCCATCGCGGTAGAAACGCCATAGGCCGTAATCACTCTCATACTGACGCAACACCAGACAGTTGTGCCCGGCCAGATCCGCCACCGTCTGCGGCGTACCGTAGCGCGTCAAATACGCCGGCGCTGCGCACAGCATGCGCGGATTTTCCATCAACCGATGCGCCACCAGCCGCGAGTCCGGCGGCGCGCCGAAGCGAATATCGATATCCACGCCGGCGTCCAGCATGTTGAGCGGTTGACTGGTGAGCTGTAGCTGCACTTCCAGCTCGCCGTGCTGGCGGGCGAAAGCGGAAATCAGCGGCGCGATATGGCGACGGCCGAAACCGAACGACGCGTTGACGGTCAACCGCCCGCGCAGCGTGAGCTGGTTGCGGCGTACCTGACTTTCCAGTTCCTCGATTTCATGCAGAATCGGCAACGCGCCGTCGGCGTACAACTGCCCCTCCGGCGTCAAATCCAGCCGCCGGGTGGTACGCCTGATCAACTGAACTCCCAGCCGTTGCTCCAACTGCGTCAAGCGTTTGCTGACGGCCGGCAGCGACAGCCCGCTCTCGCGCGCCACCGCCGTCAGGCTGCCGAGCGCGGCGATGCGGCTGAAGAACAGCAAATCGTCGATTGCACTCATTCATTCTTCTCTTTTATTCAACAATGCCTTTACCGGAAGCGAAATTGTTTACATCGAACAGAGTAAATACACTCTCTGTTACCCAAGTGCAATCGATCAGAAAAACCGTTCAGGAGTTGCCATGTCTCAACCGCGTTACCGCATTGCCGTCATCCCCGGCGACGGCATCGGCAAAGAAGTGATGCCGGAAGGGGTACGGGTGATCGCCCGCGCCGCCGAACTGTTTGATATCCAGCTGGAGTGGGAATGGTTTGATTTCGCCAGCGCCGATTACTACCGCCAGCACGGCAAGATGATGCCGGATAACTGGTTCTCACTGCTGAAGGGCTTCGACGCGATTTACTTCGGCGCGGTCGGCTGGCCGGACGTCGTGCCGGATCACGTGTCGCTGTGGCAATCGCTGCTGCTGTTCCGCCGTGAATTCGACCAATACGTCAACCTGCGCCCCTGCCGCCTGATGCCGGGTGTGAAAGCGCCGCTGGCCGGGCGTCAACCCGGTGATATCGACTTCTACATCGTGCGCGAAAACACCGAAGGCGAGTATTCCAGCGTGGGCGGCGCCATGTTCGCCGGCACCGAGCGCGAAGTGGTGATTCAGGAAACGGTGATGACCCGCGTCGGCGTCGATCGCATCCTTAAGTTCGCCTACGAGCTGGCGATGAAACGCCCGAAAAAGCATCTGACCTCAGCCACCAAATCCAACGGCATCGCCATCACCATGCCGTACTGGGACAGCCGCGTCGCCGAAATGGGCACGCGCTATCCGGAGGTAAAGGTGGACAAATATCACATCGATATTCTTACCGCCAACTTCGTGCTGCACCCGGACTGGTTTGACGTGGTAGTCGCCAGCAACCTGTTCGGCGATATTCTGTCCGACCTCGGCCCGGCCTGTACCGGTACCATCGGCATCGCGCCGTCGGCCAACATCAATCCGGATCGCACCTTCCCCAGTCTGTTTGAACCGGTACACGGCTCAGCGCCGGATATCGCCGGCAAAGGCATCGCCAACCCGATCGGCCAAATCTGGTGCGGGGCGATGATGCTGGAGCACCTCGGCCATGACGACGCCGGCGCGGCGGTGCTCAGCGCCATTGAACGCGTGCTGGAACAGGGGCCGGAAAAGGCGCCGCTGACGCGGGATCTCGGCGGCAGCGGCAATACGACCGCGCTGGGTGAGGCGATAGCGCAGGCGCTGAGTCGTTAAGGCTATGATTTGTTAATACTATGATTCGTTCGGGCTATGATTCGCGAAAACGATGAGTCGTTACACACGTGAGTTGAAATAAAACCGACGAAGCAAAAAACGAGGACATGAAAAAGGCCGCTGTCATAGCGGCCTTGAGACTACCACAAGGTAGGCGCTGCAAGTTTTTGCGCAGGTTGAAGTTGCATCAGACTGCTGATTCATCTCGTTTGCGTTCAGCCACCAGCACTACCCCTTTCCGTGATTCATTTGGAGCAAGACTCCAGATATCACTCTCTGGGATGCTACGGCCGTCGTATCGGATCCGTTCACCGTCATACGGCCAGAAAGCACGTTGTTCTGAGTCGAATACAAACACATCAATACCAATCTCTTTACGTGCCATACGCGCCCACAGTGCTTTCCCTCCAGGGAATTGAAGGTTATCACTAACCAGCACAATGCCGTCGTTAATGAGCGCCTTATACATGGCGCTGGCGACATTAGCGTTTCGTTCACGCTTAGTGACAATCACGCCTTCAACCTGGGCAGGATGGGTATTCACCGGTTGCAGATTCTCGTAATAACCGATGACAGCCAAAATAGTTTCGGTTTCGTCGTCGCTGTTACGGGATTTCAGGTCAATCTTTGCTACCACAACATGCCGTAAATCACCATCAACGTCATCTGGTTCGCCATATATAGCCACGGCATGGTGCCGATCACTGTGAATATAAATATCCACGGCACGACCGTTCACACTCGTTTCGCCAATTTTCCGGTATTCCCGCGCCACAGTGGCAGGGCTATATGACATTGGAAGAATCGCCATATCAAAACTCCCGCTATCGTTGAGGACTGGTGACATTGTAAGCATAGCCTGTTGTACTTTGTTGGGATTGATAATATCAAGAATCATGTGTATTTATTAGCCAATTCAAACAATAGTACCCGGTTTAAAACAAATAGTACCCGGTTTAAACAATAGTACCCGGCCTATCATTGCCGTCGCTGACTCTACGCGGTTGAACTCCTCTTCCAGCCCTAACGGAGGGAATAACCCAAGAAATTACACCCCGCCAAGTATGTTCATACCTGACGAAAAACAAGAAGGCCGCTGTCATAGCGGCCTTCTTATTAATTTTGATCTGCTCAGGGCAATTAATGCATGGCACCCGGCGGGATGTCTTTGTAAGCATTGATGTAAGCGACCAGAAGTTTTTTCAGGAATTTACGCACGTTGATCACCTTGGTTAATGAATGATTTGTGAACTTTCTGGTAAAAGATTGTACGTTTTGTTGAATTCGGACGCAACACTTTTGTGACTCAAATCACAAAAAATTCAGAATAGCGTTTTGCTTTCCCAATCCAGCCGGATAACACGCCCCGTTCAACTGGCTGAATTAACATCATGTCCTTGCAACCAAAAACACCTCAATGACCGGGGTTGGATTATTCTTTGATATATAAAATTATTTCCCGGCTAAGACAAAAGCGGCCATACTAGCGATGTCGCGTAATTCAGCGTGGCACTGGCGCGGGAGCGACCCGGCCTTTCACTGACGACGTAAAAACCTGCCCTATGGAAACCTGGAAACTCAACCTTTTCTCCGCCTGGCTGGGATGTTTTTTTACCGGCATGGCCATGAGCCAGATACTGCCGTTCCTGCCGCTCTACATCGAACATCTGGGCGTGAGCGATCACACCGCGCTCAATCTCTGGTCCGGGCTGGTATTCAGCTCCTCGTTTCTGATTTCGGCGATTGTCGCGCCGCTGTGGGGCAGCCTGGCCGACCGCAAAGGCCGTAAGCTGATGCTGCTGCGCGCCGCGCTCGGCATGTCGCTGGTCATGGGGCTGCAGGGCATGGCCACCAACGTCTGGCAACTGTTTATTCTGCGCGCGCTGATGGGGCTGACCTCCGGCTACATTCCCAACGCTATGGCGCTGATTGCCTCGCAAGTGCCGCGCAGCCGCAGCGGCTGGGCGCTCGGTACGCTGTCCACCGGGCAGGTGGCGGGGGTGCTGATCGGTCCGCTGCTCGGCGGCTTCATGGCCGATACCATCGGTCTGCGCATGGTGTTTTTCGTCACCTCCGCCATGCTGTTTATCTGCTTTCTCATTACGCTGTTCGCCATCCGTGAAAACGCCATTACCGTCAGCAAAAAAGCACAGCTCAGCGGCCGGGCGGTGTTCGCCTCGCTGCCTTATCCGCTGCTGATTGTCAGCCTGTGCTTCACCACCATGATGATCCAGATGGCGAACGGTTCCATCAGCCCGATACTGACGCTGTTTATCCGCGACCTCTCTCCCGACATCGAAAACATCGCGTTTATCAGCGGCGTCATCGCCGCCGTGCCCGGCGTCTCTGCGCTGTTGTCCGCGCCGCGCCTCGGACGCCTCGGCGATCGCATCGGCTCTCAGAGAGTGCTGATCGTGGCGCTGTTTCTGTGCGCGCTGCTGTTCTTCCTGATGTCGGCGGTGCAAAGTTCGGTCCAGCTCGGCATCCTGCGCTTCGCGCTGGGTTTCGCCGACGGCGCGCTGATGCCGGCGGTGCAGGCGCTGCTGGTGAAATACAGCAGCCAGCAGGTGACCGGGCGCATTTTTGGTTATAACCAATCCTGCATGTATCTCGGCAACGTGGTCGGGCCGCTGCTCGGCTCCACCGTTTCCGCCACACTGGGTTACCGCTGGGTGTTCCTGGTCACCGCGCTGCTGGTACTGATTAACGGCATCCAGTTGATGGTGAGCTTTGCCCGCATGCCGAAGAAAGGCTGACATCATCACGGAAGCCGGTATCCGGCTTCCGGTTGTCACCCCGCATCTTGGATTGTTCATCCTGCCTTCATGTTTCTGTCATCCTCGTCGCCAAAGATAGCGCCTGTGCAAACGTATGCACTCCTGACAAAAGGCGCTCACTATGTTTGGCAAAAACACGTTTAGCCAAAAACCGTTTGGCAACACCACTCTGACAGCAAAATCGCACAGCAAGAAAACCCTTTCCCGCCTGCTGCTCGCCGCCGGTCTGGCGTGCAGCATGGCGTCGCAGGCCGCCGATCTGGTGATCGCCGGGCGCGATGACGTTTACGGCAAGGCGCTCGACAGCACGCTGGCCCGTTTTCAGCAACAACATCCCGGCAAGCAGATCGAACTGCTGAAGCTGCCTTACGCCAACCTGTATGAAAAACTGGTGATTTCCCTGCGGGAAAACGCCTCGGCCTACGACTTGATGTTGATGGACGACAGCTGGAGCCCGGAATTCGCCGGTAACGGCTGGATCCAGCCGCTGCCGGACAGCCTGCAAAGCAGCGACTTCATTCCGGCGGTGCTGAACGTTTCGCGCGTGCCGGAAAACGGCGGTCCGGTCTATAGCCTGCCGGTGGTCGGCAACGTGGCGATGTTCGCCTACCGTCAGGACCTGTTCGACAAGCACCAGCTCAAGGCGCCCGCCAGTTGGGATGCGGTGCTGAGCGATGCCAAAACCCTGCAACAGCAGGAACCAGGCGTCTCCGGCGTGGTGTTCCGCGGCATGAAGGGCAACCCGATTGTTTCCGGCTTTATGCCGATGCTGTGGGCCTACGGCGGCAACGTGATCACTAACGGCAAAGCGTCGCTGGATTCTCCGCAGGCGTTGCAGGCACTCAACACCCTCAAGGCGCTGAAGGCATTCGCCCCCACCGGGGTAGAGGTGTACAACGCCGCCGACGTGCGTCAGGCGATGGAACAGGGTAAAGCGGCAATGGCGATCGAAGTGTGGCCGGCCTGGGCGTCCACGCTGGACGACGCCGCCAAATCCAAAGTGGTCGGCAACATGACGCTGCAACCGGCGCCGGGGCAGAACGCCGGTCCGTCGCCGATGCTCGGCATCTGGCAAATGGCAGTCGCCAAAAACAGCCAGCACAGCGAACTGGCGCAGCAATTCCTGAGCTACCTGACCAGCGCCGAAAACCAGAAAGCGCTGGCGCTGGAACTGGGTCTGCCGCCGACGCGCCGCAGCGTGTATCAGGATGCGCAGGTAGTGCAGAAGTACCGCTGGTACCCGGCGCAACTGGCCGCGCTGGAAGCCGGCAAAGCGCGTCCGCGCATCCGCAACTGGCAGGAAGTGGAAAGCATTCTCGGCGACTACCTGCAACTGGCGCTGATGGATCAGATGCCGGCGCAGGTAGCGTTGCAGCAGGCCAATCAGAAGATCGCGCAGGTACTGAAGTAACCAGTATTACATTAGAACCTTCCCAATAGGCGTCATTGGCGCAGCCAGTTTGGACACGGGAAGCGCGCAGAACCCGGAGCGTACACGCAGTACGTGAGGCGTTCGAGCACTGCCCGGGTTCAAAATGGCAAGTAAAATAGCCCTATTGGGATAGGTTCTTAACCGCTGTCGGGCGGGCCACGGCCCGCTCATTCAAGGACATCCCATGCATTTTGACTCCCGCTGGCAACGCTGGCTGCTGCTGATGCCCGCCGCCGCGCTGCTGTTGCTGCTGACGCTCTACCCCATCGGCCAGATGCTGCTTTACTCCTTCAGCAAGGTGGATTACGCCGCCGCCAGCCGCAGTTGGGTCGGGCTGGAAAACTACCGTCAGTTGTTCGCCGACTGGTTCTTCACCACCAGCCTGAAAAACACCCTGCTGTTCTCGTTCGGCAGTTCGCTGTTACAGGTGCTGCTGGGGCTGGCGCTGGCGTTGTTGCTGTATCGCCATTTTCCCGGCCGCCAGTGGGTGCTGAGCCTGCTCATCTACCCGATGATGATCTCCACGCTGGTGTGCTCGGCTATCTGGCGCGTCTGGTTTCATTACGATTTCGGCCTGCTCAACAACTGCCTGACCGCGCTGGGCCTGATGCCGCAGCCGTGGCTGTCCAGCCCGCATCTGGCGTTGTGGTCGTTGATGCTGGTGGATATCTGGCAGTGGACGCCGATGGCCTGCCTAATCATCCTTGCCGGGTTGCAGGCGATTCCCAAAGACGTGCTGGAAGCCGCGCAAAGCGACGGCGCCAACGGCTGGAAACGGCTGTGGTACGTCACGCTGCCGCTGATCCGCCAGCCGGTCATGCTGGCGCTGCTGCTGCGTTCCATCGACACCTTCAAGCTGTTCGACAAAGTGTACGCCCTGACCGGCGGCGGCCCCGGTTACGCCACCGAAACCCTGTCGCTCTATATCTATCAGCAGGGCTTCAAGTTCTTCAATCTGGGACTCGCCAGCGCCGGCGCGGTGATCATGCTGCTGTTCGCCGCGGCAATGAGTCTGGTCTACGCCTGGCAACTGATGCGCGGAGGGAAAACCGCATGAGACTCCCCTACTGGCTGATGGCGCTGCGTGCGCTGGCGCTGACCGTCGCGCTGCTGTTTTTTACCCTGCCGATCCTGTGGATGGTGGCGGCAGCGTTTAAGTCCACCGCTGAATTCTCCAGCCTGAGCAGCCCGTTCTGGCCGCAACAGTGGACGTTCACTCACCTGAAAAGCCTGCTGAATAACGGCGTCGGCGAGCGGCTGTTTAATACCTTGTGGGTGGCCGCCGGCGCTACCGCGTTATCGCTGCTAACCGGGTTTCTGGCCGCCTACACGCTGGCGCGCCACCGCTTTCCGGCACGGCTAGACAGCCTGTTCCTGCTGCTGGTGCTGCTGATCAAGATGATGCCGCCGATGGTGGTGGCGATCCCGCTCTATTCGCTGCTCAAATCGCTGCACCTGCTCAATAGCCTGACCGGGCTGATGCTGGCTTATCAGGTTTACACCTTGCCGTTCTGCATCTGGATGCTGCTCAGTTTTATCCGCGACGTGCCGCTGTCGCTGGAAGAAGCCGCGGCGATGGATGGCGCCGGGTTATGGCGACGGCTGCGCTACATTGTGCTGCCGGTGTGCGCCCCCGGTCTGGTCGCCACGGCGATCTTCACCCTGATCATGGCGTGGAATGAATTTCTGTTCGCTCTGCTGTACCTGCAAACCCCGCAGCAATTCACGCTGCCGCTGTTTATCGCCAACTTCATGACCGAAAACCAGATCTACTGGGGAGAACTGATGAGCATCGGGCTGCTGTCTTCGCTGCCGGTGCTGCTGGTGGCGGGCTTTGTTCAACGTTATTTGCTGCGCGGCTTTGCCGTCAGCCAGAAATAGGACTCGCAGATGAGTGAATTACGGTTACATCAGGTCGCCAAGCATTATGGTCGTCAGCCGGTGCTGCACAGCATCGATCTGCATATCCGGCAGGGAGAACTGGTGGTGTTCGTCGGCCCGTCCGGCTGCGGTAAATCAACCCTGCTGCGTACCATCGCCGGGCTGGAACAGCAGGACAGCGGCCAGATCCTGCTGGGCGATGAGGACATTTCGCGCCAGCCGCCGGGCCAGCGGGAAATGGCGATGGTGTTTCAGTCCTACGCGCTCTACCCGCACATGACCGTGGCGGAAAACATGGGTTTCGCGCTGAAAATGGCCGGCGAACGGCGTCAGGCGATTGAAGAGAAAGTGGCGCAGGTGGCGGAGATGCTGCAACTGACGCCGTTGCTGCACCGCAAACCCGGCGCGCTCTCCGGCGGCCAGCGTCAGCGGGTGGCGATTGGCCGCGCTATCGTGCGTAAACCGCGCCTGTTTCTGTTTGACGAACCGCTGTCCAATCTGGACGCCAAACTCCGCACTCACACCCGGGTGCAACTGAAAGCGTTGCATCAGCAACTGGCCGCCACCATGATTTACGTCACCCACGACCAGGTGGAAGCGATGACGCTGGCCGACCGCATCGTGGTGCTGCATGAGGGCCGCATTGCCCAGGTGGGGACGCCGGAGGAGCTGTACCACCAGCCCGCCACTACCTTCGTCGCCGGGTTTATCGGTACGCCGGAAATGAACTTTTTCCCGTTGCCGCCAAGTCAAATGCCGTCGCACGATCAAATACCGTCGTCTGATCAAATGCTGTCGCCGTGGCTGCAACGGCTGGCGCGTGATGAACGCGCCGCCACCCTCGGCATTCGCCCGGACGCCTTTGAAGTCACCGAAGGCATCCCGACCTTTAAGGTCGATTTGGTGGAAAATCTGGGCGCGCAGTATCACCTGCACGGCCACTTCATCCACGAACCCTGTCTGACGCTGGTGGTGGAAGGCCGCCACCCGGCGCGCATCGGCCAGGAGCTGGCGTTGCAGGTTGCGCCGGAACGTTGTCACTGGTTTGACGCGGCCGGTCAGCGTTTGCCGCAGCCCCCGCTTCCCGTCGGACAGGAGAGCCAGCATGGAGCTTGAGATTCTCGGCAGCGGCGAAGCCTATGACAGCCAACGGGTCAACGCCGCGATACGGGTCAGCGAAGACGGATTCCAGTTGCTGGTGGATTGCGGCCCGACCGTACCGCAGGCGCTGTGGCAGCGCCAAACCGCGCCGGACGACATTCACGCCATCTACATTACCCATGCTCATCCCGACCACGCGCTCGGCCTGACCACCTGGCTTAACTGGTGTGAATCCTGCGGGCGTACCGCGCCGCTGACGATTATCGCACCGCGTCAGCAACTGCCGCAGTTGCAGCGTCTGGCGGATTTCGCCTTCTGGCCCGCCGGCCGGCCGCTGTTTACCCTGAACTGGCAGAACGGCGAAGACCTGATCGAACTGGGGCCGTGGCGCTGCCAGACCGCGCCGACCCGCCACTCGGTGCCCAACCGCTCCCTGTGGCTCGACGGCGAACAGGGGACGCTGTTCTACAGCGGCGACGGTCAGTTGACGCCCGCGGGCGCCGCGTTACTGGCCCGCTCGGATCTGGCGCTGGTGGAGTGTTTTTCGCCGCAGGCGGCGGACAATGCCTACCACGGCAACTGGCCGCAGGTGCAGACGCTGGCGCGTAAGCCGGGCGCGCCGTTGGGTCTGTACCACGTGCAGCAGTCGCAAAAAGCGGCGCTGCAACAGGTTATCGCCGCCTCGCCCGGCGTGTTTTTGCCGGAGCAGGGCGACCGTGCGCAATGCCGCAACGGGCGCTGGCACGTCATCAGGGGAGCAGAGCATGAATAAGAAACGCATCACCTCGATTGATGTCGCCCGCTGCGCCGGCGTTTCGCCATCGGCGGTATCACGCACCTATTCCGCCCCGGGCAAGGTCAGCCAGGCGACCCGCTCACGGGTGTTGGCGGCGGCGAATGAACTGGGCTATCGCCCCAATGCGCTGGCGCGGGCGCTGGTCAACTCTGGACGGCAGGGCTCCGGCATCGTGGCGGTGGTGATGGGCGAATTCGACAACCCGTTCCAGCCCTGGCTGTTCGGCCTGCTGACGCAGGCGTTGCAACAACACGGACTGGTGCCGATGCTGGTCAGCGTCACCGAACAGTGCGACATCCGCGCCCGGCTGCAGCAGGCGCAGTCGTGGCAGGTGGAAGCGGCGATCATCTCCGCCGGCAGCCTGTCGCGGGAAGCCACCGGACGCTGTCTGGAACTGTCGCTGCCGATGGTGCTGATGGGCCGGGAGGACCAGCGTGAAACCGTCACCGCGGTACTGTCCGATAACCGGCTGGCGGGCGAGCTGGCGGCGGACCACTTGATCTCGCTGGGGTTGACCCGGCTGGCTTATATCGGCGGCCGTCAGGACGGGCAGGCGTCGCTGGAGCGGCTGGCGGGTTTTCGCCAGCGGTTGGCCCATCACGGCTTGCCGGAGCCTGTCGTGACGGATAACCCGGATTACGCCTACCACAGCGGCTATCACGCCATGTGTCGGTTGCGGCAACAGCATCCGCTGGTCGAAGGCGTGTTCTGCGCCTGCGATGCGCTGGCCTTCGGCGCCCTTGACGCCCTGCGCCTGACCGACGGCCCGGCGTGCAAGGTAGTGGGTTGCGACGATACCCCGCAGGCAGCCTGGGAAGGATACCGCCTGACCACCGTCCGCCAGCCGGTGGAGCTGTTGGTGGAGCAGGTCATGCGCCACCTGCAACGGGTGCTGAGCGGCGAAGCGCAGAAAGGAGAAACCGTCCGCATTACACCGACGCTGATCGTGCGTTAACCGTATGTAGCCAAATCACGGGTGTTACTTCCCCAGGTTATTAGGCTGAGTCAGGATAGAGAAATGATGCATAAACCGGCCGTCGCTCTGGCCCGCACGGCCAGCAGGCTGTTATCGGGCGATTGTCGTCGCCCGATCGCTGTTTTCCTTTTCCATAAGCCGCTATCCACGCGGCATCGGATCACGCGACACCGGATCACGCAACGTTGGATCACGCAACATCGGATGATGCCGTTCCATAAAATCCAGAAAGCGGCGCACCATCGGAATGCCGGCGCTGCGTTTAAGATAACTCACCGCAAACGTGCGGGTGATCGGCGTCGCCACCGGACGAATCACGATATCGTAGCCCTTCAGGCTGCTCGCCACCGAGGTGCACAGAAACACCACCCCGCCGTGATGCATCACCAGATCCATAATGATGTCGAGATTGCTGCACTCCCGAAAGCAGGTGTCTTCCAGCCCGGCGCGGCTGAACGCCGTCGACACCGCCGCATGCTCGCCGGTGCCTTTCTGCGGCACGATCGGCCGCTCCTGCGCCAGTTGATGGAGCGTCAGGCTCGGTTGAGCCGCCAGCGGATGGTCGGTCGCCATCACCGCCACCAGATTGTCATCCAGAAAAATGGTATGGCTGAACAACGGGTCCTGCAGATAGTCGTCAAACGGCGTAGAGAGCGACACGTGGATCTCGGCGTTTCTCACCTTTTCCAGCAGGTCGCTGCTGACGCCGTCGATAAAAGACAGCTCGATATTCGGGTGCTGTTTCTGAAACAGCGTGAAGACATCGTAATATTTCAGCCGGTTGAAAATCGGAATCACCCCCACCATTAGGGCACCGTCCTGACTATCTTCGTACGACTGCACAAATTGTTCGACGTCATAATATTCCCGGATCAGCGGTTTGATTTTGTCATCAAACGCTTCGCCGAATGGCGTCAGCGCGAATTGCCGGGTGGTGCGATTAATCAGTTTCCTTTCCAGCTCCTGTTCCAGCCGGGATATTTCCTGGGAAAGAAACGCCTGTGAGATATTGAGTGATTTGGCTGCGCGGGTAAAACTCCCTTTCCGCACCAGCTCATGGTAATAAAGTGCTCGCTTTATACTTATCATGATTATATTTATTTATAACCTTAACGAATATTAATTATATTAAATTACGAAAATACTAATGTGAGATTAAGCACATTTGCATTAATCCCAGACGTGATAGCCTGCATCCTGATTTTTTCCTTCCTGTATTGATAAGACAAGCATCAGTTACATAATAATCCTAAGGAATATTCCATGCGTACCCTCCCGCTAAAAATGATATTGTTGTCCGCTGTTACCATTACCGGAGCCGCGCAGGTGACAAGCGCCATGGCCGCAGACAACATTCATGAATTAACCCTGACGCCCCGTCAGCCAGTGGTTAAACTGATTTCCGACGTGGTTTACTCCCAGGTGCCGATGCGCGGTTATGCCAATGTGGCCTTGAAAATGGACATCCTGCAGCCGGAAGCGAAATCACCACAGCCCGCCGTACTGTTCATCACCGGTGGCGGCTTCATCAACGCCAATAAAGACAGCTACATCCAGCAGCGGCTGAAGCTGGCGGAAGCCGGCTACGTGGTCGCCAGTATGGAGTACCGCGTGGCGCCGACCGTGCTGTTCCCGGCGCCGCTGGAAGACGTCAAATCCGCCATTCGCTATCTGCGCGCCAACGCGAATAAATTCGGCATCGATGCCTCGCACGTGGCGGTATTCGGCGCTTCCGCCGGCGGCTATCTGGCGGCGTTTGCCGGCACCACCAACGGCAACAAGCAGTTTGACCGCGGCGAACACCTCGACCAGAGCAGCCAGGTACAGGCGGTGATCGATTTCTACGGCCTGTCGGACCTGACCCGCGTCGGCGAAGGTTTCCCGGACGAGGTGGTGCAGAAACACGCCTCGCCGTCCTCCACCGAAGCTATCTGGGTCAACGGCACCTCGGTGTTCAATGAGGGCGGTCCGATTACCCGCTTCCCGGAGAAAACCGCCGCCGCCAACCCCATCACCTACATCGGCCAGCATACCCCGCCGTTTTTGATCATGCACGGCAGCGCCGATACGCTGGTTTCACCGCGTCAGACCGAAATCCTGCACCGGGCGCTGATAGCCCACGGCATCGACAGCACCTACTACGTGGTGAAAGGCGCCGAGCATGGCGGCGTTTACTGGCTGCAGCCAGAGATCATGCAGAAAGTGATCCAGTTCCTGGATAGTCATTTGAAACCATAATGGCTGATGGTCATGGCTGCTAACAGACAGCCGAGCACAGTTTTTAACGCTGGAAAAAACCTTCGTATTGTATTTAAAGAATTTGCCAGCCATCTGAAACGCCTCGCTGGAGGCGTTTTTATTTTCTGCACTTTTATGTTTCGGCAAAAATAATTTGCCGAAAATGTTAATTCTTGCGCCAAATCATTTTTATTTACCCCCACCAAAATAGACTTTCCTTGCGCAAGTCAAAAAAGACATTTCAATAACAACGTGAAACAATAAAATAACAGCAAGAATAAAAAATCAGACAATAATAACATCACCACGCCAGTTATCGTATTTTGCAATTATTTTTATCCGGATATACAAAAAATTAAATGTGAAGCGTGCCACATATCCCGCCAGGTACGCATGTTCCAATTATTCGCACCAACATGTTTTATTTCCCGACACATGGGCTTTGTCGTTATTTATCGCGCTCACTGAATACAGATGAGTAAGAAAATAAAAAATTGATTTATTGCTGAGCAGATATCGGTTGAGCCAGACCAGATGTCTACCTCTGAAAGGTTATTTTATGGAAAATTACACCCGACGCCGTTTTATTGCCATCATGGGCAGCGCGCTGGCTGTTTCCGGCAGCGGTTTGCCGGCGGTCGCGCAGGAAACGGTAACGCCCACCGGCCCGCGTCCCGTCAAATACGGCATACTGCATAACGAGCTACGCTGCATCGGCTGCAAAGCTTGCATGACCGCCTGCCGTAAAACCAATCAGGTGCCGGAGGGCGTCACCCGGCTGGACATTCTGCAAACCGTCGATATCCCCGCCACCGACAGCAGTAAACCGATCAAACAGTTCTTCCGCCAGTCCTGCCAGCACTGCGATAACCCGCCCTGCGTATCGGTCTGCCCGACCGGCGCGTCGTTCAAGGACGCGCTGACCGGCATTGTCGATGTCAACGACAAGCGTTGCGTCGGCTGCCGCTACTGTATCGCCGCCTGCCCGTACCACGTGCGTTTCATCAATCCACAGACCCACACCGCGGATAAGTGCAACTTCTGCCGGGAAACCAATCTGGCGGCAGGCAAAAGACCGGCCTGCGTCGAGATCTGCCCGACCAAAGCGCTGGTGTTCGGCGATCTCAACGATCCGGATAGCGAGATCTCGAAAATGATCAAAAGCAATCCGATCTACCGCAGCAAAGTCTATCTGGGCACCGGCCCCAACCTCTACCGCATCCCCGGTAAATACGGAGAGAGCGACCATGCATGACGCTTTTCACTTTCACTCGCTGGTGTGGGACTGGCCGATTGCGGTGTACCTGCTGCTGGTGGGGATCTCATCCGGAATGATGACGCTCACCCTGCTGTTTCGCCGCTATGTGCCGCAGGAATACCATCACGCCAATCCGCTGGTCGTCGCCACCGCTATCGTGGCGCCGCTGTCGGTCATGCTGGGATTGCTGATTCTGATTTTCCATCTGGCCCGGCCGCTGACCTTCTGGTATCTGCTGCTGTTCTACAACCCGACTTCCATCATGTCGCTGGGTGTCATGCTGTTTCAGGTGTATTTGCTGGTGATGCTGCTGTGGCTGTTCGCGCTGTATCGCCAGCCATTGCTGGGCGGGTGCGAAAACCGCCTGTCCGCTGGCCTGCATCAGAAGTTCGCCAGCTTGCTGAACGTCCTCGTGCGCCGTATCCGCCTGCTGGAAAATCTGCTGCTGGCGCTGGCGCTGCTGCTGGGCTGTTATACCGGCTTTCTGCTCTCGGCGCTGAAGTCGTTCCCACTGCTGAATAACCCGCTGCTGCCGGTGCTGTTTCTGGTATCCGGCGTGACCTCCGGCATCGCCGTGATGCTGTTGGTGGCATCATCGTCGCGCTGGCGCGACGCCTGCCCGCAAACGCTGCACTTTTTGCACCAGTTGGAAAAACCGGTGGCGATCATCGAACTGTGTTTGCTGTTCGCCTTTTTCATCGGCCTGCTGCTGGGCGGCGGACAGAAAACCGTAGCGGCGCAGGCGGCGTTGAGCGGCTTCTGGGGCGCGGTGTTCTGGCTGGGGATTCTGGGAGCCGGCATTCTCGCTCCGATGGCGGCCGGCGCCGTGCCGGCATGGCGTCACGCCGGCGGCCGACTGACGCTGACCACGGCCACACTAAGCCTGCTCGGCGTATTTTTACTGCGACTGTTCGTGCTGTACGCCGGACAGATGACGGTAGCCTGATCATGGCCGGCTCACGCGCGCTGTTCTGGCTGGCGTCGGTGGCGTTCTTCATGCAATCGCTGGATACCACCATGCTGTATGTCGCCATTCCGGCGATAGCGCGCACGCTGCACCAACCGGTACTGCGCATGGAGCCGGTCGTGATGGCTTACCTCGTCGCCGTGGTGGCGTTCACCCCGCTCAACAGCTGGCTGAGCCAGCGGCAGGGAGAACGGCGCACCTGCCAGCTGGCGCTGCTGACGTTCATCGCCGGCGCGCTGTTGTGCAGCCAGGCCACATCGGCCGCCGCACTGGCGCTCTGCCGCTGCCTGCAAGGCGCCGGCGGGGCGTTGCTGCTGCCGGTGCTCCGCACTCAGGCGCTACGCGCCACTACGCCCGAGCAAAAACTGCCTTTTCTTAACCGCATGACGCTGCTCGGCCTGCTTGGCACCCTGACCGGTCCGCTGGCGGGCAGCCTGCTGACCGATGCCTTCGGTTGGCGCGCTATTTTCCTCGCGCCGATCCCGCTGTCGCTGTTGTGCCTGTGGCTGACCGGATACGCCATTCCGGATGGCGTCACGCCGTCGTCGCGCCGTATTCCGCTACGTAGCCTGCTGCTGCTGACCGCCGCGCTGTCGCTGTTCACATTACTGCTGGTCGCCGCCCCCAAAAATCTGCTGCCGCTGCCGGCGTTGACGCTGATTGCGCTGGCGGGTTGCGGCTGCGGCTGGCTGTATCTGCGCGGCGATCGCCATGCGCGCGAAGCGCTGCTGCCCGCCTCGCTGTTCGGCATTCGCACCTTTTATGTCGGCGTGTGGGGCGGCGTGCTGACCCGGCTGCTGCTGGCGTCGATACCGGTGCTGATTTCGCTGGTGACCCAGACCACGCTGGGTCTGACGCCGGCGACCGCCGGGATCATCATGCTGCTGTTTTCCGCCGGCGCCCTGCTCGCCAAGCTGCTGTTTGAACCGCTGGTGCGCCGTGCTGGTTATCGCCAGTTGCTGATCGCCGCCACGCTGTTGGCGGCGATCGCGGTGCTGGCGCTCGGCGCCGCCATCCAGCAGCGGTCGCTGCCGTGCATCGGCGCGCTGTCCGGCCTGCTCGGCGTACTGACGGCGCTGCTGCACTCGGCGGAAAGCACGCTCGCCTGCTGCCATCTGGAAAACGACGCCTGCAACAGCGGCAACAACATCCTGCTGCTGAGCCAACTGCTGGCGGTGATGCTGAGCATGGCGCTGACCTTTCCGGCGCTGCGGGCGCTATCGCGCCTGTCGCCGTGGCTGCACATCAGCCCGTTCAGCCTGCTGTTCGCGCTGCTTGGGGTCGGGCTGGCGCTGAGCTGCCTGCTGTTTCGCCATCTCGGCCATGAGGACGGAAACGTATTGCTGTCGCCCTCTTCCTGAGCGGGCGGCCCGATTTTTTCATTAATCAACATGTCGTTAATCAACAGAGTGAAATCACGTATGAAGAGAAGTTCAATCACATTACTCATCAGCCTGCTTTGCGCCGCCAGTACCACCGCCGTGGCGGAAAGCGGTCAATTTAAAGCCGGCTCTTACTCCTCCACCAAACAGGGCATCGGCGGCGACGTGACCGTCACCCTGGACGTGGACGCGAGCGGTACGGTCAACAAAGCCAGCATCGACGCCCCGTCGGAAACGCCGGAAGTGGGCGGCGAGGCGGCCAAAGAGCTGGCGAAAACCATGACCGAGAAAAAGACCATCAATGTCGATGGCGTTTCCGGCGCCACCATGACCAGCGGCGCCGTGCATGACGCCGCGCAGGAGGCGTACGAAAAAGCCCGCCAGCACTGATTCATGACGGCCGGGCGCTGCCCGGTTTGCCCTGTGTTATTTCGTGAGAACGATATTTGTGAAAGCAATATTTGTGAGAACAATAAAAGGAAAACAAGATGGCTCAATACCGAAGAACAATCCTTGCCGCCCTGTGCCTGTCGATGCTGGGGATAGCCTCCGCCAATGCGGAGCAGGCAGCGCCGCAACCCGCCGCCAACGCGGAACCGGCCAAACCGGCGGCGATCCCCAAAAGCGCTGACGTGGTGATCATCGGCGCGGGAGCGGCCGGCACCGCCGCCACCATGGCGGCGGCAGAGAAAGGCGCCAGCGTAGTGTTGCTGGAAAAGCAGGGCGTGGTCGGCGGCACCGGCAACTTTGCCGAGGGCATTTTCGCCGCCAACAGCGCCATGCAGAAACGTCAGGGCATCGTGGTGACGCCGGACATGGCGTTCAAAACCATCATGGAATACAGCCACTGGATGGCGAACCCGTTTGTGGTGCGCGCCTTCGTCAACCGCTCCGCCGACACCATCGAGTGGGTCAAATCCAAAGGCATCAAGTTTGAATACATCGGCCCCGGCGGGCCGGGCGGGATGTTGACCTGGCACGTGATCGACGGCCCCGGCCACGGTCGCCACCTGATCAAAACCTTCCACGAACAGTTCAAAACCATGCCGGTCACCACGCTGGTGAAAACCGCCGGTAAAGATCTGGTGATGAAGGACGGCAAAGTCGCCGGGGTGATCGCCGAAGGCAGCGACGGCAAACCATTCCAGATCGACGCCAAAGCGGTGATCATCGCCACCGGCGGCTACGCCAACAACAAAGAGATGCTGCAGAAATACGTGGCGGTGCCGGACACCATCATGGTGGGCAACATCGGCAAAGACGGCGACGGCATCAAAATGGCGTGGAAAGCCGGGGCCAAAGAAGAAGGGATGGGCGTAGTACAGTCCTACCGTCCTGGCCTGCCGGACTATGCGCCCAACTCCCAATTGCTGGCCGCCGCCCGTCAGCCTTATCTGTGGGTGGATCAACACGGCCGCCGTTTCACCGACGAATCCATCGTCATTATCTGGCCGCACGCCGGCAACGCGCTGGCCAAAGCCGGCGGGGTGATGTATTCGGTGTTTGATGAAGACGCCCGCAAGCACTTCGTCAACGACGGCATCGACGTGCCGATCGGCGAATGGGTGATCGCCAACACCAAACTGGTGAAATTCGATGACGAGTTCACCAAAGAGAACCAGAAAAACCGGGGCTTTGTGTTCAAGGCCGCAACGCTGGACGAGCTGGCGAAACAGATGGGCGTCGACGCCAGCGTGTTGAAACATACCGTTGACGAAAACAACCGCTTCGCCGCACAGAAACGGGACGAGGTGTTCAACAAGAACATGGATTACCTGCGCCCGATGAAGACCGGTCCGTTCTACGCGGTGAAAATGCTGCCGGCCGCGCTCGGCACGCTGGGCGGCGTGAAGATCAACGATAAGATGGAAGCAGTATCGCCGACAGGCAATGCGGTGCCGGGGCTGTACGTCACCGGTAACGATGCGGCGGGTATGTACGGCGACACCTACGACCTGCTGCTGGGCGGCGGCACCTTTGGCTTTGCGCTCAACTCAGGTCGCATGGCGGCAGAAAACGCTCTCGATTACCTCCACTTCACCAAAAAGTAATGCCTTTCGTCCCCCACGGCGTGGGGGACTTTCACACTTTACGAAAGGTGAGATTGAAACGAACTTCATCCGACATTCCCGTCGGCAACGGGCCGTTCCTGAGCGGCAAAATGGCATGGTAATGCAGCCGCGAAGGACCGCCCCACACCACCACATCGCCATGCATCAGCGCCAGCCGCTGACACGGATCGCCGCGTTTTTCCCCGCCAAACAGAAACACCGCGCTTAACCCCAGCGAGACGGAGACGATCGGCTGGCGCAGGTCCTGCTCGTCTCTGTCCTGATGCAGCGACAGTTTAGCGCCCACCGTGTAGCGGTTGATCAGGCAGGCATCCGGCGCAAAATCGTGATACCCGGCGGCGCTGGCCGCCGCCTGCGACAGTTGCCAAAAGCAGGCCGGCATAGCGGGCCACGGCCGGCCGGTCAGCGGATCCTGAGCGCTGTAGCGATACCCCCGTTCGTCGCTCACCCAGCCCAGCGGCCCGCAGTTACTCATCGCCACCGACATGGTATGCCCGCCCGGCGTCACCATGTGACGAAACGGCGACGGCTGCGTCACCTGTTCCAGCGCGGCCAGCAATGCTCCGGCCTGTTGCCAGGCGAAGCCGCGCAGCAGCATCGCGCCGGGCGCCAGCGTTTCATTCCGGCGCTCCGGCGGCTCATCGGCAAACAGTTCGAAATTCATGCAGACCTCTGTCTAAATAACCAGTATTATTTAGTGTACGCGGTCCATGAACAAGTTGCCCGCCTTGTTTTAGGCGACACGATAATTATCTGAAACAGAACAAGAAGGATGCCACCGGATGACGCCATCGCCGCTCCCGTTCGACGAACCCCAAGCTCTCGCCCATCTTGCCGCCATTGACGCGCACTGGGCGCGGCTGATCGACGGCGTCGGGCATATTCGTTTTGAAAGCCGCCCGGCGCGGGAACCTTACGACGCGCTGATTCGGGCGGTCGCCAGCCAGCAACTCAGCAACCGCGCCGCCGCGGCCATCATCGGTAAATTGCAGTTGCGCTTCGAGGTCGGTGAAGGCGGCTTTCCCTCCGCCGGGCAACTGACGGCATGCGAACCGGAGGTCTTGCGCCAGTGCGGCTTTTCCGCCCGCAAAATCGACACGGTCAAAGGGATTGCCCAAGGGGTACTGAGCGGGCTGGTGCCAGGGCGGGCGGAGGCGGAACATCTGGATGACGAAACCTTGATCGAGCGGCTTTGCACGCTGAAAGGCATCGGCCGCTGGACGGTGGAAATGCTGCTGATCTCCACGCTGGAGCGGATGGACATCATGCCGGTGGACGATCTCGGCATCAAACAGGGGTTTCGTTATCTGTACCGCCTGTCGCAGGACCCGACGCGCAAAGCGATGCTGGAGATGAGCGAACCCTGCCGCCCTTACCGCACGCTGGCCGCCTGGTATCTGTGGCGTATTCCCCATATGCCGGATTACGCCGAATACCGGGCGTCGCTGCGTCAGTAACGCAAACGGCCAAGCCGACAACGCCAATACCAGGGGAGAGACAACGCCGTCTCTCTCCTTTGCCGTGCGGCTAGCGCCCTTGTACCGCGGTCGCCAACAGCCGCTCGCGCAGCAGGTCGTACAGCCAGTTGTAGGCCATGGTATACGGCAGGAAGAACAGGAAGAAACCAATCTCCACCATCAGCGCCTGCCACAGGGTGATATCCAGCATCCACGCCGCCAGCGGCAAGCCAATAAGGATAAAGCCGCCTTCGAAACCCAGCGCGTGCCCCATACGCACCCACAGGCCGCGTCTGATTCGGCTGACCGGCCATAGGCGATCAAACAGGCTGTTGTACGCCACGTTCCAGACCATCGCCACGCTGGACAGCATTATCGACAGCGCGCCAACCTGCAGGATCGAGCGCCCGAGTACCCAGGCGCCGATCGGGGCGCAAATCAGTAACGCCATCACCTCGAAACCGACGGCATGCGCCATCCGCCATCCGCTCACGGAGTGTTTTGTGTTCATGGCGCGCGCTGCGCTGGACTTGCTGTTGCATGTTTTTCTCCTTCGGCCTGCATGACTGCGATTGCGGGTTGCCATTCTCATCGAAATAACCAATAGTGTTAAATTAGTTTCCATCTAAAAAAGCGATAGAGTCGGCGATGCGTTATTCTCCTGAATCCCTGCTGGCGTTTATCGCCACCGTGAATACCGGTTCTTTTTCCGCGGCGGCCCGTCATCTGCAAAAAAGCCAGTCCACCGTCAGTACCGCGGTGGCGAATCTGGAGGCGGATCTGGGCCTGACGCTGTTCGACAGGCGCGGTCATCAGCCGGTGCTGACCGATGAAGGGCGCAAGGTACTCAGCCACGTCAAAGCGATTTTGTCCGCCAGCGAAGCGCTGGACGAACTGGCGATCCGGCTGGCGGACAAGGTGGAGCCGCGGCTGACCTTTGTGCTGTCGGACACCTGGCAGTGCCGCCACTACTACCCGGTATTGCAGCGTTTCGCCGAGCGTTTTCCTGATGTGGAGTTCGAGTGCCTGATTGCGGAAGACGAGGACGTCGTGGACCTGCTGCAGTCGCAGCGCGCCCATGTCGGCGTGTTGCAGGCGCAGGCGCATTACCCCATCGACATTGCGGTATCCCGGCTACAGGTGACAACCGAAATGGCGATCTACGCGGCCCACAGCCACCCGTTGGCGCAGCACGCGCCGGTGACGCAGGAACAGCTCGCCACGGCGCGTCAGTTGTGCCTTCACACCTACAGCCAGCGGGAGCGGCCGCAGTCCGAAGGCGCTACCTGGTCGACGCCGTCGTATCTGATGCTGCTGGAAATGGCGGAACAGGGGTTTGGCTGGAGTATCCTGCCGCGCTGGCTGGTGAACGAGTACGCGCGCAACCGGCTGGTGGAACTGGCGCTGCCCGGCTGGCCGCGGAAAATTGAGGTGGACATCGCCTGGTCGCGCCCTTTTCCACCCGGCCCGGCCGGCCTGTGGCTGATCGATACCCTGCTGGAACAGCGTGAATGAATATCCGCTCGTAAGGCCTGATGCCCTATTCAATTGGGTAATCAATAAACCTTATTTATTTAATGGATATTGCGTTGTCGCACGCCGCACTTAATTAATTTAAATAAATGACTTAATATGGCGCGCCCAGCGGTCATTTTTGCCGGCAACCTCGTCACGTTTCGGTCTGAGATATATTTTCAACGAAAACATGACAGAGATAAAAATAATGTGACTTGTTGGCGTGGTACTCCCTGTCATAAAGCCATAGTATGTGAGGCGGTATCCCTCAAGGGGCGCGGTACTGGCGCAAGTTAAGGAATATCACCCGACGTTTATTGCTTTTGTCGTCGTGCCCGAGGCGATTGACACAACAATAAGACCGGCACAAAAGCCCTAGACGGAAAATAAGACCCGATGAATCACTCAATTATGCGGCTGCAAGTGAGAAGAATATGTCGAATAAACCGTTCTATTACCAAGATCCGTTTCCATTAGCGAAGGATAAAACCGAATATCGCTTAATCAGCAGCGATTTTGTTTCCGTTAGCCAGTTTGAAGGCCAGGATATTCTCAAAGTCGACCCGCAGGGGCTGACGCTGTTAGCCCAGCAGGCATTCCACGATGCCTCTTTCCTGCTGCGCCCTTCCCACCAGCAACAGGTCGCCGATATCCTGCTCGACCCGGAAGCCAGCGAAAACGACCGTTATGTCGCCCTGCAATTCCTGCGTAACTCCGAAATCGCCGCCAAAGGCATCCTGCCTACCTGTCAGGACACCGGCACCGCCATTATCGTCGGCAAGAAAGGCCAGCGCGTATGGACCGGCGGCAACGACGCCGAAGCGCTGTCGCGCGGGGTGTACAACACCTTTATCGAAGACAACCTGCGTTACTCCCAGAACGCGGCGCTGGACATGTACCAAGAGGTCAACACCGGCACCAACCTGCCGGCGCAGATCGACCTCTACAGCACCGAAGGCGATGAGTACAAATTCCTGTTCGTCACCAAAGGCGGCGGTTCCGCCAACAAGACCTATCTGTATCAGGAAACCAAAGCGTTGCTGTCGCCGGGCAAGCTGACAAACTACCTGGTGGAAAAAATGCGTACGCTGGGTACCGCGGCCTGCCCGCCGTACCACATTGCCTTCGTCATCGGCGGCACGTCGGCGGAAACCAACCTGAAAACCGTCAAACTGGCCTCCACCCGCTACTATGACGAACTGCCGACCGAAGGCAACGAGCACGGTCAGGCGTTCCGCGATGTGGCGCTGGAACAGGAACTGCTGGAAGAAGCCCGTAATCTGGGGCTCGGCGCACAGTTCGGCGGCAAATACTTCGCCCACGATGTGCGCGTGATTCGCCTGCCGCGTCATGGCGCCTCCTGCCCGGTCGGCATGGGCGTGTCCTGCTCGGCGGACCGCAACATCAAAGCTAAGATCAACCGTCAGGGTATCTGGCTGGAGCAGTTGGAAACCAACCCCGGCAAATACATTCCGGACCACCTGCGTCAGGCCGGCGAAGGCGAAGTGGTGCGCATCGACCTGAATCGTCCGATGGCCGACATTCTCAAGACGCTGTCGCAGTACCCGGTGTCCACCCGCCTGTCGCTCAACGGCACCATCATCGTGGCGCGCGACATTGCGCACGCCAAGCTGAAAGAGCTGCTGGATAACGGCGGCGAACTGCCGCAATACGTGAAAGATCACCCGATCTATTACGCCGGCCCGGCCAAAACGCCGGAAGGCTATGCCTCCGGTTCGCTCGGCCCCACCACCGCTGGCCGCATGGACTCCTACGTTGATCTGCTGCAATCCCACGGCGGCAGCATGATCATGCTGGCCAAGGGCAACCGCAGCCAGCAGGTGACCGATGCCTGTAATAAACACGGCGGTTTCTACCTCGGCAGCATCGGCGGCCCGGCGGCGATTCTGGCGCAAAACAGCATCAAGAGCCTGGAGTGCGTGGAATACCCCGAACTGGGTATGGAAGCTATCTGGAAAATCGAAGTGGAAGACTTCCCGGCCTTCATTCTGGTGGATGACAAGGGCAACGACTTCTTCCAGGTGATTCAGTCGCAGAAATGCACCCGCTGCGGTTGATTATCCGTTAGCTTGTCCTTCAAACCCTGGCGCATGCCGGGGTTTGTTATTTTATTCCCAACCGTTTTGCCACTCGGTGCAGGTTGCCGCTATCCACCGCCAGTTCGCGGGCGCAGGACGACCAGTTACCCTGATGTCGCGCCAGCGTGTCGCTAATCACCTGCCGCTGATAATGCTCCGTCGCGTCCCGCAGGCTGATGCCGCGCCACGGCGGCACGGTATCGACGGCGGCCGGACGAGGTGCGTCAGGTAAAACGCCGTCCAGATTCAAATGTTCCGGGCGCAATGTCAGATCGCCGGTCGCCCCACCGGCCCGCGCCACAATGGTCGCCCGGTAGATCACATGTTCCAGCTCGCGCACATTCCCCGGCCACGGATAACACGTCAGCAAATGGGTCGCTTCCGGCGACAACGCCAGACGCTGCAACCCTAACCGGGCCCGGCTGCGTTCGCAGAAAAACCCGGCCAGCAAGGCAATATCCTGACCGCGCGCCCGCAGCGGCGGCACCGACAGCGGAAACACGCTCAGGCGATGGAATAGATCGGCGCGAAAAGCGCCTTCCTGCACCGACTGTTTTAAATCCCGGTTGGTGGCCGCCAGCACGCGCACATCCACTTTCAGGCTACTGTCCTCGCCTACGCGCTGCAAATCGCCGTACTGCAACACCCGCAGCAGCTTGGCCTGTAACGTCAGCGACAACTCGCCAATTTCATCCAGAAACAGCGTACCGTTGTCCGCCAGTTCGAACTTACCGGTACGATGGTGGATCGCGCCGGTAAACGCCCCTTTCACGTGACCAAACAGCTCGCTTTCCGCCACCGACTCCGGCAGCGCGGCACAGTTCAGATACACCAGCGGACGGTCCGCACGCCGCGACCCCTGATGGATGGCCCGCGCCACCAGCTCCTTGCCGACCCCGGTTTCCCCCATGATCAGCACGTTAAGATCGCTGTCAGCCACGATAGCCACCTCTTTTTTCAACTGCTGCATGGGTGCAGACAATCCCACCATCTCGTCAGCATCCACCTCCGTCATGAGAGCGGCGTCTGACAGCGGCGCCAACGTTTGTCGTTCCAGTTGCTCCATCAGCAACGCATTGCTCAAGGCAACGGACGCCATCGCGCCAATCAGCCGCAGTTCTTCATCGCTAAAATGATCGAACTGGTGGGGATCCATACCATCAATGGTCAGCACGCCGATCAAGGTGTGGTGAGCAAACAGCGGCAGACCAACGCAGGCATGGACCTTCAACGCTTCCTGACCGGGAATCAGGCCATCGTAAGGATCCGGAAGCTGGCTGTCCGCCGGGAAACGCACCACGTCGCCTGCCCGGGCTATCGCCTCCAGCCGGGGATGCTCGGATAACCGGAAACGTCGCCCCAGCACGTCCGGCGCCAGTCCATCGGTCGCCAGCGGACGCAACAGCTGGCTTTCATAACGCAGCAACGCTGCCGCATCGCAGCATAACAGCTGGCGCAAGCCGTTGAGCAGGCGCTGAAAACGGTCCCGGGTTGAAAGCCCTTGTTGCAGTTCAATGGCAATGTGCGCAAAGGAATCTATCGATAGCGGCATGGTGTGTCTTTTTCACAAATAAGTGTCAAAAAGACATTACTCAGTCATTGTCATAATGACAATGTTTATTTTTAAAGTACTTAAAAATCAAATAAATAAAATCTGGCACGGCTCATGCAATCACATCGTATCCACCTTTAATACGCTAATGGAGTGTTACGATGTCTATTCATGTTAAGAATAATATTCACTGGGTCGGGCAACGGGATTGGGAAGTGCGTGACTTCCACGGAACCGAATACAAAACGCTGAAAGGCAGCAGCTATAACAGCTACCTGATCCGGGAAGAAAAAACGGTGCTGATCGACACCGTTGACCACAAGTTCAGCCGTGATTTCGTCCAGAACCTGATGGCGGAGATCGATCTGGCGCAGATCGACTACATCGTCATCAACCATGCCGAAGAAGATCACGCCGGGGCGCTGAGCGAACTGATGTCCCACATCCCCGATACGCCGATCTACTGCACCCATAACGCCATCGACTCCATTACCGGCCATCACCATCACCCGGAATGGCATTTCCACACCGTCAAAACCGGCGATTCGCTGGATATCGGCAATGGCAAGCAGCTGGTATTCATCGAAACCCCGATGCTGCACTGGCCGGACAGCATGATGACCTACCTGAGCGGCGACGCAGTCCTGTTCAGCAATGACGCTTTCGGCCAGCATTACTGCGATGAGCATCTGTTCAACGATGAGGTCGATCAGGGTGAACTGTTTGAACAATGCCAGCGTTATTTCGCCAATATCCTGACGCCGTTCAGCCGTCTGGTCACCGCCAAGATCAACGAAGTGCTGGGGTTTAACCTGCCGCTGTCGATGATCGCCACCTCCCACGGTGTGGTGTGGCGCGACGACCCGGCGCAGATTATTCATCACTATTTGCGGTGGGCCGACAGCTATCAGGAAGATCGCATCACGCTGTTCTACGACACCATGTCCAACAACACCCGCATGATGGCTGACGCCATCGCGCAAGGCATCCACGATGTCGATCCGGGTGTCGCCGTGAAAATCTACAATGTGGCCCGCCACGATAAAAACGAAATTCTGACGCAGGTCTTCCGCTCCAAAGGCGTGCTGGTCGGTTCTTCCACCATGAATAACGTGATGATGCCAAAAGTAGCCGCCATGCTGGAGGAAATCACCGGTCTGCGTTTCCAGAACAAGAAAGCCTCCGCCTTTGGCAGTTACGGCTGGAACGGCGGCGCGGTTGACCGTATCCAGACCCGGCTGATGGATGCCGGCTTTGAGACCACGCTGTCGCTGAAAACCAAGTGGCGTCCGGACGGGTCTGCGCTGGCAATCTGCCGGGAACATGGCCGTGAAATTGCCCGGCAGTGGGCCTTGCATCCGTTAACCGTATCGCCCGCCGCCGCTATCGAAGCCCCCCAAACGGCTGAGATGGCGGAAACACCGGCGGTCATGGCGGCGGCATCGACCTGCGCCTGCAACGGCACGTCAGCACCGCAAGATAGCAACCGGATGCAGTGCAGCGTATGCCAGTGGATTTACGACCCCGCCATCGGCGAACCCATGCAGGACGTCACGCCGGGCACGCCCTGGTCTGATGTGCCCGACAGCTTCCTGTGCCCCGAATGCGGCTTAGGCAAAGACGTGTTTAATCCTATCCATATTTAATCCTATCCATTAATAAGGAACGGCCATGTCTGACGAAATCATTGTTATCGGGGCGGGTTTCGCCGCCCGGCAGTTGATTAAAAACCTGCGTAAGCAGGATGCCCAACGCCCGATTCGCCTGATCACCGCCGACAGCGGCGACGAGTACAACAAGCCGGAACTGAGCCATGTGCTCAGTCAGCATCGCCGCGCCGACGATCTGACGCGCATGAGCGCGGCGCAATTTGCCGAAGAACAGCGGATTACGCTGTTGGCGCACACCCCCGTCACCGGCATTGATGCCGAGCGGCGGCAGGTCATGTGCGATACCCGGCGCTACGATTACCACACGCTGGTGCTGGCGACGGGCGCCAGCGCCGTGATCCCGCCGATTCCCGGCCATCAGTGGATGCTGACGCTCAACAGTCAGCAGGAGTATCGCCGGGCGGAAGCGCGCCTGACGCAGGCAACCCGCATTCTGATACTGGGAGCGGGTTTGATCGGCAGCGAACTGGCGATGGATATGGCACTGGCCGGCAAGCAGATCACCCTGGTGGATCGGGCATCGCACCTTCTTTCTGCGCTGCTGCCCGTCGAAATCAGCGCCCGACTGCAAGCCGCCCTGCTCCAACAAGGCGTGGAGCTGATGCTCAATACCGGACTTCAACAGCTGGAAAAAACCGACGCCGGCCTGAAGGTCACGTTGATGTCCGGGCGTACGCTGGAAGTCGACGAAGTGATCTCCGCCATCGGATTGCGCGCCAATACCTCGCTGGCCGCTGCCGCCGGACTGGCGGTTAATCAAGGTATAGTGACCGACAACCGGCTGCGTAGCTCTGATCCGCATATTTACGCGCTGGGAGACTGCGCTGAAATCAGCGGCAAGCTGCTGCCCTTTTTACAACCGATTCAGTTGACCGCCAGTATCGCAGCCAACAGCATTATCGCAGCCAGCACCGGTAATAGCGCGGTCAAGCATGTGCCGGAAGGGAACGGTTCCCTCACCCTGCCCACGATGCTGATTAAAGTGAAAACCCCGTTGTTTCCATTACAGCTGGCTGGCGAAACGCAGAACCCGGAACTGGTCTGGCACCTCGTCGCGGATCATGGCGGGATGGTGGCAAAAGGTATGGCGGGAGAGCAGTTGCGGGGGTTCGTCGTGGGGGGCGATCGCATGAAAGAAGCCTTTCCGCTGTTACGGCAATTGTCATCATGAGCTGCATCATGTCGATGGCAACAGCCGCCATGCAGGCAGCAGCGTCATTTCATGCATTTATAATACATATTTCTGGTCACACCATTGCGTGATTAATAGAATGTCCCCCAAACAATTCGAGTTGCAGAAAGGCAGCGACTGGGTGAGTGGCAAATCGGCTTACGCCGGTTTGAACGCCGCCAACGCATCTGCAACGTGAAGTATGACGGATATAGCGGGATACGCGGACGCACGAGGTCTTTATGCAAGAACTGATTTGCTATAAACACATGCCGGTATGGAACAGCAGCACGCTGCCAGCGGCATTCCAGGAAAAACACAACACCAAAGAAGGCACCTGGGCAAAGCTACATATTTTAAAAGGCGAGCTGACTTTCGACCTGCTGACAGAACAGGGCGACACCAAAGAACGCTTCCACTTCTCGCCACAACAGCAGCCGCCCTACATTGAACCGCAGTGCTGGCATCGCATCGTCTCGTTTTCAGACGATCTGGAATGCCAGTTGGGGTTTTACTGCACGGCAGAAGACTATTACCACAAAAAATATGAGCTGACGCGCACCCACTCGGAAGTGATCAACGCTGTGCGTCATGTGCAGCCGGGAAAAGCGCTGGATCTGGGCTGTGGCGGCGGGCGCAACGCGCTCTACCTGAACCTGAAAGGGTTTGACGTCACCGCCTGCGACAAGAACGTCATGAGCATTGATAAGCTCAATAGCATCATCGCTGATGAGCCGCTCAGCCGGATTGAGGCGTTCGTCCACGACATCAATCAGGCCGATATTCGTCACCAGTACGATTTCATCCTGTCGACAGTGGTGTTCATGTTTCTGGAACGAGCGCGCATCCCGGCGATTATCAGCAATATGCAGGAGCACACCGTCGCCGGAGGCTATAACCTGATCGTCGCCGCCATGTCCACCGACGATTTCCCCTGCCCGATGCCGTTCTCGTTCACCTTCGGGCACAACGAGTTGCACGACTATTACCGTGACTGGGAAATCGTGAAATACAACGAGGATGTGGGAGAACTGCACAAAACCGACGCCAACGGTAACCGCATCAAACTGCGCTTTGCCACACTGCTGGCGCGGAAACCAGCCTGAACCTGACGCCTGAAAAAATCAGGGCCGGAAAACCGGCCCTGCAGGAAGAAGAGTCGACGGCGCGCCGTCTGATAATCAGCTGGCTTTACGCTCAGCCGCCTGACGGTAAGCCACCAAATCCTCGATGGTCAGTACCGGCATATCGTGCTGTTTCGCAAATGCGATCACTTCCGGCGCGCGGGCCATAGAGCCATCGTCATTGGTCAGTTCGCACAGTACGCCGAACGGTTTGAACCCAGCCAGACGCATCAAATCCACAGTGGCTTCGGTATGACCGCCGCGCGCCAGCACGCCGCCCGGCTGCGCACGCAACGGGAACACATGACCGGGACGGTTCAGGTCGCTCGGGCGGGCATCATCGGCAGTCGCCGCGCGAACCGTGGTCAGACGGTCAGCGGCGGATACGCCGGTGGTAACGCCTTCGGCGGCTTCAATCGTGACGGTGAACGCAGTTTGATAATGGCTGGAGTTGTGCTCCACCATCATCGGCAGCTCCAGCTTTTGACGGCGTTCTTCGGTGAGGCACAGGCACACGATGCCGCTGCCGTGACGAATGGTCAGCGCCATCTGTTCAACGGTCATGGTTTCGGCCGGGAAAATCATGTCACCTTCGTTTTCCCTGTCTTCATCGTCCAACACCATCACGCCACGGCCGTGACGCAACGCATCCAGCGCACGTTCAACACGTTCAGCGGGAGTACCAAATTCGGAAAGTAAAGTCTGATTCATGGTAAAAAAACCTCATTATTAATATGGATTACCAGAATCAGGGCGAACTTGAGGAGTCGTTTTTGCACTGAAAAACAGCGGCAAAAACGCAAAAATAACGCGTGCAGGCGCAAACCTGTCAGAAACCGTTACTCTCTCCCATCCGGACTATTACCGTCGGCCCCGGAATTACACCGGATCTGCTGACCTCAAACGATATCGTCTGAGCGCTCGCGGGCTTCCAGCCGGCCTGATGGCGCAAACTGGTTTACCGCCGGTGGGGAATTACGCCCCGCCCTGAGAATAAGCAGGATTACTATAGCGCTAACTGGAGGGACGGGCAATCTCTAACCCCGCTTATGGATCGCAAAATTCATCGTATGAAAATCACTTTTTGTTTATACAACGCTAGTCTGGCATTACACTTGGGTTATATTCGCCATTCGTCAAACAGTTCAGGAAAGCGTCATGATTGACCCGAAAAAGTTAGAGCAGATTGCCCGTCAGGTGCAGGAATCCATGCCGAAAGGCATCCGGGAATTTGGCGAGGATGTAGAGAAGAAAATCCGTCAGATACTGCAATCACAGCTGGGCAAGCTGGATTTGGTCAGCCGCGAAGAGTTTGACGTGCAAACCCAGGTATTGCTGCGAACCCGCGAGAAACTGGCGCTGCTGGAACAGCGTCTGAGCGCGCTGGAAGCAAAAGCCGCCGGCAACGAACCGGCGCAGCAGCCGCCAGCCGATCCGCAATAATTCCCGCCGGCGCGACGCCAGACAGGGCTTGCCGCCCTGTCTGCTTTCAGTCAGCCGTCACCGCCTCGCGCCTGGCCGGCAGCATCAGCCATAACGCCGCCAGCATCCCCAACGCATACAACGACTTCCAGCCGAGCGTCAGCAACAGCGCCGCGCACAGGACGCTGCCGATGATCGCCATTACGCGGGAACGCCCGCGCAACAGACGCCAGCCCGCCAGCATGCACAGCAGATAAATCAAAATGAAAATGCCGTTGGCGTAAACAATCAGTTCGGACAGCGGCAGGTTCAGCCAGTAAATGATCAGACAGCAGATCAAACAGCAAGCCACCACCAGCGACAACGCATTCACCGGCGTACGCGACGCCGATAGCTGGGCCAGACGGCTTTCTTCAGGCGCCTGCGACCACACCAGCCGGGCAAAACCCTGAGTATAGATATTCACACTGGCGAAACAGGCGAGATAACCCACGATGCAGGCCAGCCACAAGGCATGATCGCCGAACAAACGCACCACAATACCGGGCAAAGATGCGGTAGCCGCCTGATGAGGGCCATAAGCCCCGAAATGCAGCACCGCGACAGTACATCCCCAGTAAACGGCGCCCGCCAGCAGCATGCCGATCAGCAACGCTCGAGGAAAATCCCGTTCGGGCGATTTGAACTCCGTCGCCAGATGGGCAAAGGCTTCCAGCCCGACGAAGCACCAGAACATCACCGCCAGCGCATCCAGCATCTTCGCTCCGTTAATGTCCGCCAGCGCAGGCCACGAAATCTGGGACGGCGTAATCCGACCCTGCCACCAGATCGCCGCCACCAGCAAGACCACCAGCAGCGCAATTAGCGTCTGTACCGTGGCGCTGGAGCCGGCGCTGCGCATTCCCAGCAGCCAAATCACGGCCAGCGTCAGCAATTGCACCAGCAGCAAACCGCCGGCATTGAGGCCAAAGGCCGCCTGCCAGAAGCCGGCCGCGATTTGCATCGCCGCAGGCAAACCGACCGGGATGACGGACAAGAACAACCAACCGGTGACCCTGGCTAGTCGCGGGCCAAACGCCAGCCGAACAAAGTGCGCCGCGCCGCCGGCATTCGGAAAGTGCCGGCCAAGCGACGCAAAAGCGATGGCAATCGGAAACACCAGCGCAATCAGCAGCGGCCAGGCCCACAGGCTATCGCCCCGCGCCTGCTCCGCCACCAAGGCGGGTACGGCAAACACACCGGTCCCCAGCAACGAGGTCGACAACAACCCGATGCCCTGAACCAGCCCCAATTCCTGTTTTAACGTATTACTGCCGCCCACTGTCTGCACCTTGTCGCCGGCCGGCGCGCATCTCGCCCTGCGCCGACACACTGAACGTGAACGCCGCCAGGACGCTCACGATGAAAGTAAAAAGCCCCCGCGGACGGAGGCTTCTGAAAAGTATAAGAATTAACAACACATTCGCCGTTATTCGCCCTGAACGTTATTCGCCATTAGCCTTGAGTACCGCACGAATACGAGCTTTATAGGCTTCCACTTTCTGCGGCGTCACCAGACGACGCTCGTCGTCCAGCACCACGCCGCCCACGTCATCGGCGATACGCTGAGCCGACTGCAGCATCAGCTTGAAATTCTGGCTGGCGTCGCCGTAAGACGGCACCATCATGAAAATCGACACGCCCGGCGTAGTGAATTCGGACATCGCTTCTACGTTGAAAGAACCGGGTTTGACCATGTTGGCCAGGCTGAACAGCACCGGGCCGCTGCCTGCCGGGTTGACGTGACGATGGAAAATGTTCATTTCGCCGAACTGGAAACCGGACTGCAATACGCTTTGCAACAACAATTCGCCGCCGATCACGCCGCCCTGATGAGCCGCCACATGCAGCACCAGCACGGCCTCCTGCTGCGATTCATGTTGTGCGGTCGCAGGCGCTTCAGGCGCCGCCGGCTCGGGTTGCCGGTCATACGTTTCCGGCGGGGTTTCGTCGACAATGCGCGCCGCCGATTCGGATACCGGCTGCGGTT
This sequence comes from Dickeya sp. Secpp 1600, assembly GCF_003049805.1. Lineage (NCBI taxonomy): Bacteria > Pseudomonadati > Pseudomonadota > Gammaproteobacteria > Enterobacterales > Pectobacteriaceae > Dickeya > Dickeya sp. Secpp 1600. The sequence goes on along the minus strand of NZ_CP023484.1, from coordinate 896,890 downwards.
GCTGATACTGGGGAGCGGACTGAGGCTCGGCGCGCGGCGCCGCAGGCTGAACGGGTTGACGCAACGGCGCTTGCGGCTCGACGTCATCCAGCAATGGATCATAGGCCGCCGGTTCCTGCCCGAAGGACGGCGCTGAACGCTCGCCCGAAGGCGCATAGTTGCCGGACGAAGGATTCTGCTGGCCGCGGGAATGCGTTACCCGCACCTCGCCGACCCCTTCGTCAAGCTCTTCCAGCGGGGCGTCATCACGCTTTGGCTTCAGGCGTTTTACCGGACGATCGCGGAAAAGGGACGAGCGTTCCTTACGGCTTGTCCAAAGACCGTGCAGTAACAGTGCTATAATTGCGATCGCGCCAACAACAATCAAGATCAGACGCAGGTCCTGCATCATTGCTATCCCAGTTATTCCAATACGTTGCCACTACGGCAAATACACATACCTCTAACTGTATTTGCCTGTGTACCCAAGTGCAAGTCTGGGCGCTAGTTTATGATAATAAAGATCGACAGCGGGCATTTTTTTGCCGTTTTTTCATGCAAATCGCAACTAGCCAGCTGAAAATCATCCCGATATGATGCCATAACCTGCATATCATAGGGTGAGAACAGCACCATGTCTTATACGCAACACCTTGATCCCAAACACAGCGGCCTGCATTACTTTCTGAAAGGCTGGCAACTTCTCTCACTGCCCGGCATCCGCCGTTTTGTCATTCTTCCCATGCTGGTTAATATCCTGCTGATGGGCGGCGCCTTCTGGTGGTTGTTCCGCCAACTCGGCACCTGGATACCGCAATTGATGACCCATGTGCCGGATTGGCTGCAGTGGCTGAGCTACCTGCTCTGGCCGCTGGTGACCCTCTCCGTGCTGCTGGTGTTCAGCTATTTCTTCAGCACGATCACCAACCTGATTGCCGCGCCGTTCAACGGCCTGCTGGCGGAACAGTTGGAAGCACGGCTGACCGGTCAGCCGCTGCCGGCCAGCGGCATCCTCGATATCGCCAAAGACGTCCCCCGCATCATGCGGCGCGAAATTCAAAAACTGGCCTATTATTTACCGCGGCTGCTGGTGTTGCTGTTGCTGTATTTCGTGCCCGGCATCGGCCAGACGGTGGTGCCGGTGGTGTGGTTCCTGTTTGGCGCCTGGATGCTGGCGATTCAGTATTGCGATTACCCGTTCGACAACCACAAAGTCGGTTTTTCAGCCATGCGCCAGGCGCTGCGGCAGAACAAGCTGACCAATCTGCAGTTTGGCGCGCTGGTCAGCCTGTGCACCATGGTGCCGTTGCTGAATCTGTTGATCATGCCGGTAGCCGTCTGCGGCGCTACGGCCTTGTGGGTGGATCGTTACCGTCATCTTTCCGCTACGCTGCGTCGGTCCTGATCACGACGACAACAGTAACCTGTTCTATAACTGGATATTGATGAAAATATATTTCTTCAGAACATATCGATATAGCGATTCTTTACTTCACTGGCTGTCCCGAACGAGTATTCTCTCTAAGGTTCGCAAAAATTTCATACAGTTATTAAGGACGGGCTATGAGTAAGATCTACGAAGACAATTCTTTCACTATCGGCCATACGCCGCTGGTTCGTCTGAATCGCATCGGCAATGGGCGTATTCTGGCTAAGGTGGAGTCACGTAACCCGAGCTTCAGCGTAAAATGCCGCATCGGCGCCAACCTGATTTGGGATGCCGAAAAGCGTGGCGTGCTGAAACCCGGCATCGAACTCGTAGAACCGACCAGCGGTAATACCGGTATTGCACTGGCGTATGTGGCGGCGGCGCGTGGTTATAAACTGACGCTGACCATGCCGGAAACCATGAGTATCGAACGTCGCAAGCTGCTCAAGGCGCTGGGCGCCAATCTGGTGCTGACCGAAGGCGCCAAAGGCATGAAAGGCGCGATTGCCAAAGCCGAAGAAATCGTGGCCAGCGACCCGCAACGCTACCTGCTGCTGCAGCAGTTCAGTAACCCGGCCAACCCGGAAATTCACGAAAAAACCACCGGCCCGGAAATCTGGGAAGACACCGACGGCGAAGTCGACGTCTTTATTGCCGGCGTGGGCACCGGCGGCACGCTGACCGGCGTTAGCCGTTACCTCAAGAACACCAAGGGTAAAGCCATCATCTCTGTTGCCGTTGAGCCAACCGACTCTCCGGTCATCACCCAGGCGCTGGCCGGCGAAGAAATCAAACCCGGCCCGCACAAGATCCAGGGGATCGGCGCCGGTTTCATTCCCGCCAACCTGGATCTGAAGCTGGTCGATCGCGTTGAGCGCGTCACCAACGAAGACGCTATCCACACCGCGCGTCGTCTGATGGAAGAAGAAGGCATTCTGGCGGGTATCTCTTCGGGCGCAGCGGTAGCAGCCGCCCTGAACCTGCTGAAGGAAGAGGAATTCGCCAACAAAACCATCGTGGTGATCCTGCCCTCTTCCGGCGAACGTTATCTCAGTACGGCGTTGTTTGCCGATCTGTTCACCGAACAGGAACTGCAGCAGTAAGTTTCTCCTAGTCGAATAAGTTTCCCCTGGTCGCAAATGTGATTTAAAAGTTAAAAAAGCACCCTGCGGGGTGCTTTTTTGTGGCCGAGTTCAAACTTTCTGTTACTTACACATTGCTTTTCACGGTCAGGTTTAGTATTTAACCGAACAATTATTTTGATGCGTGAAATTAATATCCGTCGAGGCCCCCACATACGGATATCATTCCAGCGACATGGAGCAGCACGGCCGGACGCTTCATCAATCGCAGGATCAACAACACGGGGCCATGTCGACGTTAACCAGGGGTAAGCGCACACCGTTTTCCTCAACCGCATCCCGGCCTGTCCTGAACCATTCAGGGCAACCAAACAGGCTAAAGTTCAGTACATACACTAAACTTTAGTTCCACAACATGAACCTAATCCAACAAGTTGGGGAAAACAGAATGTTCCAGCAAGAAGTAACGATTACCGCGCCAAATGGCCTGCACACTCGTCCCGCCGCACAGTTCGTAAAAGAAGCCAAAGGATTCACCTCTGAAATCACCGTTACCTCCAACGGCAAAAGCGCCAGCGCCAAGAGCCTGTTCAAACTGCAGACCCTCGGTCTGACCCAGGGTACCGTGGTCACCATTTCCGCCGAAGGTGAAGACGAGCAGCAAGCCGTTGAACATCTGGTTAAACTGATGGCTGAGCTTGAGTAAACGGCCCACTCTCTTTAGTGAACATCAGAATCAAGTAAGGTAGGGTTATGATTTCAGGCATATTAGTATCACCGGGAATTGCTTTTGGTAAGGCGCTGCTACTGAAAGATGACGAGATTGTCGTCAACCGGAAAAAAATCTCTGCAGACCAGGTCGATCAGGAAATCGAACTCTTCCTGACGGGTCGCGCCAAAGCCTCAAAACAGCTGGAAGCGATCAAGCAAAAAGCAGCTGAAACGCTGGGGCCAGAGAAAGAAGCCATCTTCGAAGGGCATATCATGCTGCTGGAAGATGAGGAATTCGAGCAGGAAATCATCTCCCTGATTAAAGACGACCACGCGTCTGCGGACGCGGCGGCGTTTTCCGTCATCGAGACCCAGGCGAAAGCGCTGGAAGAACTGGATGACGAATACCTGAAAGAGCGCGCCGCAGACATGCGCGACATCGGCAAGCGCCTGCTGAAAAACATTCTGGGCCTGCACATCGTCGACCTGGGCGACATCCAGGACGAAGTGATTCTGATTGCCAAGGATCTGACCCCGTCCGAAACCGCGCAGCTGAACCTGAACAAGGTGCTGGGTTTCATTACCGATATCGGCGGACGTACGTCCCATACCTCGATCATGGCGCGCTCGCTGGAGCTGCCGGCCATCGTAGGCACCACCGACGCCACCCAGAAAATCAAGAACGGCGATTTCATCATTCTGGACGGGGTAAACAACAAGATTTACCAGAATCCTGATCAGGCCACCATTGACCAGCTCAAGGCCGTTCAGGAACAGTACAACACCGAGAAATACGAACTCGCCAAACTGAAAGATCTGCCGGCCATCTCGCTGGACGGTCATCAGGTGGAAGTGTGCGCCAACATCGGCACCGTGCGCGACGTCGCCGGCGCTGAGCGTAACGGCGCGGAAGGCGTGGGCCTGTATCGCACCGAATTCCTGTTCATGGACCGCGATGCCCTGCCGACCGAAGAAGAGCAGTTCCAGGCTTACAAAGCCGTCGCGGAAGCAATGGGCGCTCAGGCGGTGATCGTGCGTACGATGGACATCGGCGGCGACAAAGACCTGCCGTACATGGATCTGCCGAAGGAAGAGAACCCGTTCCTTGGTTGGCGCGCGATTCGTATCTGCCTTGATCGCAAGGAAATTCTGCATTCGCAGTTGCGCGCAATTCTGCGTGCGTCCGCGTTTGGCAAACTGCGCATCATGTTCCCGATGATCATTTCGGTGGAAGAAGTGCGTACGCTGAAAGCCGAACTGGAGATGCTCAAAGGCCAGCTGCGGGCGGAAGGCAAGGTGTTCGACGAAACAATCGAAGTCGGCGTGATGGTGGAAACCCCGGCCGCGGCGGCCATCGCCCACCATCTGGCGAAGGAAGTCGACTTCTTTAGTATTGGGACAAATGACTTAACCCAGTATACTCTGGCGGTAGATCGCGGGAATGAGCTGATTTCTCATCTCTATAACCCGATGTCTCCAGCCGTGTTGACCCTGATCAAGCAGGTGATCGACGCGTCGCATGCCGAAGGCAAGTGGACAGGCATGTGCGGTGAACTCGCGGGCGACGAACGTGCTACACTACTGCTGCTGGGGATGGGTCTGGATGAATTCAGCATGAGTGCCATCTCGATTCCTCGCATCAAGAAAATTATTCGCAATGCCAACTACGAAGATGCGAAAGCGCTGGCGGAGCAGGCATTAGCCCAGCCGACAGCTGAAGAGTTAAGCAGTCTGGTAAGCCGGTTCATTAAAGAAAAGACGCTTTGCTGATACCGCTGTGCTGACCCAATATTAATGCTTAGGAGAAAATCATGGGTTTGTTCGATAAACTGAAATCTCTGGTTTCTGATGACAAAAAAGAAACCGGCAGCATCGAAATCATTGCCCCGTTATCCGGTGAAATCGTCAACATCGAAGACGTGCCTGATGTGGTATTCGCAGAGAAAATCGTCGGCGATGGCATCGCTATCAAACCTAGCGGTAACAAAATGGTCGCGCCGGTGGACGGCACCATTGGTAAAATCTTCGAAACCAACCATGCTTTTTCCATCGAATCAGACAATGGCATCGAGCTCTTCGTTCACTTCGGTATTGATACCGTTGAACTGAAAGGCGAAGGCTTTAAACGTATCGCGGAAGAAGGGCAGCGCGTCAAAAAAGGCGACGTGGTGATCGAGTTTGATCTGCCGTTGCTGGAAGAGAAAGCCAAGTCTACCCTGACCCCGGTCGTGATCTCCAATATGGACGAGATCAAAGAGCTGACCAAACTGAGCGGCACCGTTGTCGTTGGGGAAACCCCGGTTATTCGCATCAAGAAGTAAGCGACTTTCCGTCATGAAAAACGGCACCTTCGGGTGCCGTTTTTGTTTCTTTTCGCCGTGTAATCAGCCCTGATGCAAGCCGCCGGGACCACGCGAGACTGTTGCCAGAAAAACCATTCCAGCAAAATTTATTGCCAGCGAGGGATGCAAATACGGATCTGCAACCCGCCCTGCTCCCGGTTCTCCGCTTCGATGCGGCCGCCGTGCGCCACCACCGCCTTGCGAGCGATGGCCAGCCCCAATCCGTACCCTTTGCCCGACTGCGGCGAATCGATGCGCATGAAAGGATCGAAAATACTGGAGAGTTTGCTTTCTTCCACGCCCGGCCCGCGGTCCGCTACGCCGACGCACCACTCTTTCTCATCCCGTGACAGCGTGACCAGCACCTGCTGACCGCGCGAAGAGAAACGCAGCGCATTGCGAATGATGTTATCCAGCGCATGCCGCATCAGCTCCGCCGAGCCTTTGACGGTGTAATCATCGTAATCGCTAATATTGAGTGAGATGTCCACGCCCGGCACCTGCGCTTCATAACGCGCATCGTTGACCACCGCATTCACCAGCCCGAGCAGGTCGAAATACTCTTCGGTGTTGACCGCGTTGTTTTCCGCGCGGGACAGCGTCAGCACTTCGCCGATCATCTTGTCCATCCGTTCTGCTTCACGCTCGATGCGCTGCAAGGCGTTTTCCACGTTGTCAGGGTTCTGACGCGCCAGCCCGATCGCCAGTTGCAGCCGAGCCAGCGGCGATCGCAATTCGTGGGAGACGTCGTGCAGCAGTTGCTCGCGCGCGCCCACCAATACCGACAGGCGACCAACCATAGCGTCAAAGTCGCGCGCCACATCGCCGATCTCATCATGGCGGCGGCGCATCGACGGATAAAGCCGTACCGACAGGTCGCCCTGCGCGACACGCTCGAAGCTGGCCCGCAACCGGCCCAGCGGACGCGCCAGGTTCCACGCCAGCATACCGCTGAACAGCAACCCGCCCAGCGCGCCAATCCAGATCATCGGCGGCGGCAAATGCAGGAAAAACGGCATCGGCGCCGGACCGTTCTCCGGCATCAAATCCTGCCGCCAGCGAGCGGTATTGAAACTCACCCGGTATCGCTGCCCGTCAGGGCCTTCCACTACCTGTAACGACGCGGCGTCCGGCCGTTCCGGCATTCCGCCCGGCCCAGGTATTGGCCCCGGTCCGAACCCCGGCCCCGGGCGTCCGGGCGGTTCGCCCAGCATCCCCATTTCCGGCGGCGGTTCAGCGCCTATCCCGGCCACGTCCTCGTTGTCGCCGATAATCGAGACATTGATGTAACCACGTTCGCTCTTCGGCCAGTCGGCCAGCGTGCGCCCCAGTTCAGCCATGCCGCCCTGACGCAACGCCTGCGTCGCCAGCGCCATTTGCAACGACATGGTGTGTCTTCCCAGACGAACCTCCGGCGGCTCGTTACGCCCGCCGTAAAACGAGAAGCCTACCCACAGCAGCTGTGAAATGACGAAAAACGTCAGCCACAAACCGAGCAGGATCTTCCAGAACAGCCTTCCATGCATGATTAACGGATCCGGTATCCGACGCTGCGCACCGTCTCGATGGTCAGGTTACACCCATCCAGCGCCGCCAGCTTTTGACGAATATTGCTAATATGTACATCCACGCTGCGGTCATAGGCCTCCCGGCGGCGTCCCAGGCATTTCTCCGACAGCTCATCCTTGGTCACCACCCGCTCGGACGAGCGCATCAGCAGCTCCAGCAGGTTGAATTCCGAAGCGGTAAGATCAAACGCCTTGCCGCGCCACTCGCTGCTGCGGGTAGAAGGGCAGATCGCCAGCTCGCCGTAGTTCACCGTCCCGGTGTCCTCGCTTTTTTCCGCCTTGTCTTCATAACGGCGCAGCACCGCACGCAGACGCGCCACCAGCTCACGCGGATAGCAGGGCTTCGGCACATAATCATCCGCGCCCATTTCCAGCCCGATCACGCGATCGATGTTATCGCCCTTGGCCGTCAACATAATGATGGGAATCGAGCGGTTGCGACGTACTTGCCGCAGTACGTCAATTCCGCTCATATCCGGCAGCATGATGTCCAAAATCATCGCGGTATACTGATCGGACATGGCGCCGTCCACTCCTTCCTTGCCGGTCATCACCTGTGAAGTGCTGAACCCTTCCGCCGTGAGGTATTCACACAGCATGTGCCCCAGTTCAGCGTCATCGTCTACCAGTAAAATTTTCATACTTTCATTCCCATGCATTGTTACCGCTCCTATTGTCAGGGCTGGTTGCAATCTGCGCAGCACCATTTACGGAATCCTTACCTTTCACTGTTCGAAACATAACGCATTCGAAGCGGGATGACGGGTAAATTATACGCAGCCCGTGTTCCCTGATTCAGGGATACGTCGCGTATTTTGTCCCGGTTCTTCGTTTCGGCGTTTTACTTAGCCAAGGATGCTTTTGTTTTGATGAGATTCCGACCCAGCTCCAGCCGTTTCTGGTGGCTTTTGGCCGGCCTTGCCGCCATTACCCTGTTCGTCGTCTTTCGCCTGTCCCGGCCGGCGCCCCCGCCGAATTATATTACGGCCACGGTGGATGTCCGCGATCTGCAACAGACTGTGCTGGCCGACGGTACCGTCAACGCGCGTAAACTGGTTAGCGTCGGCGCGCAGGTTTCCGGGCAAATCAAAGCGCTGCACGTATCGCTGGGCGACAAGGTGAAACAGGGGCAGTTGCTGGCCGAAATCGACGATTTAACCCAGCAGAACGCGCTGCGGGACAGCAAGGCGGCGCTGGATAACATTCAGGCGCAACGCGCCTCCAGGCAGGCCACGCTGCGTAATAACCAGCTCAGTTGGCAACGCCAGCAAAATCTGATGCAAAAAGGCGTCGGCGTGCGGGCGGATTACGACAACGCCAAAGCTACGCTGGAAGCCACGCAGGCCGATATCGACGCGCTGGACGCCCAGATTGTACGGGCGAAAATCGCCGTCAACACCGCGCAGGTCAATCTGGGTTACACCAAGATCGTCTCGCCGATGAACGGCACCGTGGTGGCGCTGCCGGTGGAACAGGGGCAAACCGTCAACGCGGTGCAGAGCGCGCCGACTATCGCCAAGGTCGCCAACCTCGACACCATGACGATCGAAGCCAAAATCTCGGAAGCGGACGTTATCAACGTCAGGACCGGCATGCCGGTGTGGTTCACCATTCTTGGCAACCCGAACAAACGCTATCAGGCGGTGCTGCGCGCCATCGAACCGGCACCGGAATCCATCAGCAGCGAAAGCAGCAGCACCAGTGGCAGCGGCACCACCAGCAACAGCACCAGCAGCAGTTCCTCCAGCTCCGCCATCTACTACAACGGCCTGTTCGATGTCGACAACCCGGACGAAACCCTGCGTATTTCCATGACTGCGCAGGTCTATATTCTGTTGTCCGAAGCGAAACACGCCATCGTGGTACCGGTCAGCGCGCTGATTAACCGTCAGGGAAAACTGTTTGTTCAGGTGACCCAGCCGCAAGGCCGGCCGGCGCTGCGCGAAGTGACCACCGGCATCAGCGACAACGCCTATATCCAGCTGATTTCCGGCGTGCTGCCCGGCGAGGAAGTGGTGATCAGCCAGCAGACGGCAAGCGACGGCAGCGGCGCGTCGTCCCCGCCACCGCCGCCGATGGGATTTTAAGCCATGAGCGCGCCTCTGTTAGCGCTGCGCCAGGTCCACCGCAGTTTTATCAACGGTGAACAATGCGTCGATGTGCTGAAAAACATCAACCTGACGATTCATGCCGGTGAAATGGTGGCGATTGTCGGCGCGTCCGGCTCCGGCAAGTCCACGCTGATGAATATCCTCGGCTGTCTGGATAAACCGACTCAGGGGGATTATCAGGTAGCCGGCGTCTCCACCCTGAGCCTGAATGACGACCAGCTTGCCGCGTTACGCCGCGAGCACTTCGGGTTCATCTTTCAGCGTTATCACCTACTTAATGACCTGAACGTGGGCGATAACGTAGAAATGCCGGCGGTGTATGCCGGTCAGGCACGCCACGAACGCCGCCAGCGCGCTGCCGCCCTGCTGGCGAGGTTAGGTCTTGCCGGTCGTCTGCAGGACTCGCCCAACCAACTGTCGGGCGGGCAGCAGCAGCGCGTCAGCATCGCCCGCGCGTTGATTAACGGCGGCCAGGTGATTCTGGCGGACGAACCTACCGGCGCGCTCGACAGCGCCAGCGGTGAGGAAGTGCTGTCGATTCTTCATGAGTTGCATCAGCAAGGGCACACCATCGTGCTGGTCACCCACGATATGCGCATCGCCCAAATGGCCGGCCGCATCATCGAGATTCACGACGGTGAAATCGTGGCCGACCGCAACACGGCCGACGACATGACGCCGGCAACGCCGACGCCCCCGGCGCCGCTACCGGCCAAAACGCTGACCAGCGGGTACGACCGGCTGCAGAATGCCTTCAGGATGGCGCTGCGCGCCATGAACGCCCAGCGGATGCGTACCTTCCTGACCATGCTGGGGATTATTATCGGCATCGCCTCGGTGGTGTCGGTGGTGGCGCTCGGCAAAGGCTCGCAGCAACAGGTGCTGGAACACATCAACGCTATGGGCACCAGCACGCTGGAGATCTTTCCCGGTAAGGATTTCGGCGACATGCGCTCCGCCGCCATTCAGACGCTGCGCGTCAACGACCTGCGCCCGCTGGAACAGCAACCCTACATCCACAGCGTCACCCCCACCGTCTCGACATCGGTGACGCTGCGTTACGCCAATAAAGCGGTATCGGTCAGCGTCAGCGGCGTGGGCGAGCAGTTCTTCACCGTGCGCGGCTATGTCCTGTCGGAAGGCGACGGGTTCTCGCCGCTTAGCGTTGAACGTCTGACGCAGGAGGCGGTCATCGATCAGAACACCCGCAATAAGCTGTTCCCCAACGGCGAGAACCCGCTGGGACAGGTGATTTTTCTCGGCACCCTGCCTTGTCGCATCATCGGCGTCGCCACCCGCAAACAGTCCGGCTTCGGCAGCGATGAAAACCTGAATATCTGGGTGCCCTATACCACCGTGATGCGCCGCATGGTCGGTCAGTCATACCTGCGCAGCATTACCGTGCGGGTTAAAGACAATATCGACCTGAGCGTAGCGCAACAGGGCATCACCCAGATTCTGACGCGCCAGCACGGCAACAAGGATTTCTTCGTCATGAACACCGACAGCATCCGTCAAACCATCCGGCAGACCACCGCCACCATGACGCTGCTGGTGTCCGCCATCGCGCTGATTTCGTTGATTGTGGGCGGTATCGGCGTTATGAACATCATGCTGGTGTCGGTGACCGAACGCACGCGGGAGATCGGCGTCCGCATGGCGGTCGGCGCGCGCACCGGCGACATCATGCAGCAATTTTTGATTGAGGCGATTTTGGTGTGTCTGTGCGGCGGAGTATTGGGCGTGATGCTGTCGCTGCTGGCCGGCGCAATCGCCAGCCATGTCAGCGGCGTAACATTCCTTTATTCCGCCGCCTCAATGGTGGCGGCGTTTCTCTGCTCCAGCCTGATTGGCGTGATTTTCGGCTTCTTCCCGGCGCGGCGCGCGGCCCGTCTGCAACCGATCCACGCGCTGGAGCGGGAATAAACACAGGCGTGGCGCTTAGCCAAACACGCCGGTGGAAAGATAGCGATCGCCGCGATCGCACACCACGGTGACGATCAGGCTGCCGGGCTGTTCGGCGGCGATGCGCAGCGCCCCCGCCACTGCGCCGCCGGAGCTGACGCCGCAGAATACCCCTTCCACCCGCGCCAGTTGCTGCATGGTGGTTTCCGCCTCCTGCTGCGACATATCCATAATCCGGTCCACCAACTGCGGCTGAAAGATACCCGGCATATAGTCCGGCGACCAGCGACGGATCCCTGGGATCTGGCTACCGTCCTGCGGTTGCAGGCCGACGGTGCAAACCGTCTCACTCTGGCTTTTCAGGTAGCGGCTAACGCCGGTGATGGTGCCGGTGGTGCCCATGCAGGAGACGAAATGGGTCAGGCGGCCCTGCGTCTGCCGCCAGATTTCCGGGCCGGTGGTGGTGAAGTGCGCCAGCGGATTGTCCGGATTGTTGAACTGGTCGAGCAGCTTGCCTTCGCCCGCCTGCGCCATCTGCCGGGCCAGATCGCGCGCGCCTTCCATTCCCTGCTGTCGGCTGACCAGCAGCAGTTCCGCCCCGTAGGCGCGCATCGCGGCCTGCCGTTCCAGGCTCATGTTTTCCGGCATCAGCAGACGCAGTCGGTAACCTTTCATCGCCGCCACCATCGCCAGCGCGATGCCGGTGTTGCCGCTGGTAGCCTCAATCAGCGTGTCGCCCGGCGCAATCTCGCCCCGGCGTTCCGCCTGCTGGATCATCGACAGCGCGGCCCGGTCCTTCACCGAGCCGGCCGGATTGTTGCCCTCCAGCTTCAGCCAGATTTCGCTGCCGGTATGCTGGGCCAGACGTTGTAATTTAATCAGCGGCGTATTGCCGACGCAGTGCTCAAGCGTGGTCACATTCTCTCTCCGGGTCGTCAGAGGACGCCAAAAAAACAGGCACCGCGATGCAGTGCCTGCCTGTAGCAAAACCGGATTCTGTTATAGCGATAACAAACGATCAAGCGAAGGGGCAAAGAAGTAACTGCCGCTGACCGCGCGGGTAAAGCGCAGCATATCGTCGCGTTTGCCGTCACGGTCGCCAAACATGCTCAGCAGTTGCTGTTCAATGTTGTAGAGACGGGCGCAGTAGGCGGTGAAATACAGGCCGTGCTTGCCGCTGGCGGTGCCGTAAGGCAGGCTCTGACGCAGGATTTTCAGCCCCTTGCCGTCTTCCTTGAGGTCGACGCGGCTCAGGTGCGAAGTCACCGGCCGCGACTCGGACGACAATTCTTCGTTATCTTGTTTGGTGCGGCCGATCATCTGTTCCTGCTGTTCCACGCTCATGCGATTCAACTGGCGCAGATTATGCTCCCAGCGTTGGACAAACACATAGCTGCCGCCTTCGCCCGCCTGCCCGTCCGGCACGATGGCGACGTCACGCCGGGCGTCGCCCTGCGGGTTTTCGGTGCCATCGACAAAACCGCTCAGATCGCGGTCTTCCACCCAGCGAAAGCCGTGGGTTTCTTCTTCGATGTTGATGGTGTTGCCGAACGCCGCCAGCACCGCCTGCGCCAGCGAAAAGTTGACGTCATGACGCAGCGACTGGATGTGAATCAGCATGTCGCGCTGAGTGGCGGGCGCCAGCCCGTTGCCCAGCGGCGTGAAGGGTTTGAGTTCCTGCGCGCTGTTGTCGCAATCCAGCTCGCGCCAGACGTCGTAGCCAAAGGCGATTACCGCGCCAAGACCCGCGTCGGGGAAACGTTGCTGCAACTCGGCCAGCGCCTGACAGAACTTCTTACACCCCTGGCGGATGGCATCAAATTCTCCCTGTACCATAGCCTCCATGAAAATGGCAAAACGGCGATGCTCCAGCAAAATACCGCTTTGAATTTGTGTCATCTGTTGCTTCCTCACATTACTCAGTGCAGTTTCTCTCGCGCCGGCAAGCCATGCCGGGCTGCTATCTCAATGCTGCTCTATCAATAAGGGCATGAGGCGTGACCACCACGCCCCAATTCTGATCACATGATATCAGACGATGTTAACGATAACAGGATAACCTTACCGATAACGATGGAAAGCATAGGTGACTGTTTTCGCAAGAATGATCAACCAAGGGGCCGCAACCCACCCCGGATGGATTTCACTGTCGGTAGCATCACCTTGATTAACCAGTACAGCAAACTGGCCGCCAGCAGCGAATTAAGCGCCGGGATCCCCCATTCGGTGAACAACCCGACGGCGCTCCCCGCCAGACTGGCGATAATCGCCGACCAACCGACGTATGGCGTGCTGCCTGCATCCGGCAGTTCGCCATGCCGACGGCTCTCGTCCAGCAACTTCCGGCTGGTGCGCAGAATATAGTAATCCACCAGCATCACCCCGATAACCGGCGGGAAGAACACCCCCAGCAATGTCAGGAAATCCACAAACCGATCCAGAATGCCGATAACCGACAGAAAAGTGCCGATAAAACCAATCAGCAATGTGATGGACTTGTAGCTCAGCTTTCTGCCGGTGATGCCTTCCACCGCATTGGCGATGCCCAACGACGATGAATACAGATTGATGTCGTTGATGCGCAAGGTAGAGAAAATCACGGTAATCAGCCCGATTCCGCCTGCGGTTTGCGACATGATCGTCACGATGTCGGCGGTATTAAGCGCACGGGCAATCAGGATCGCCAGCCCATTGACGACAAATTCGCCGATCATGATCGACAGCATCGTGATCCAGAAAACATGCCGCCCGCGGCGAGAATAACGTGTCATGTCAGGAGTAATCAGACTGGCCACAATACAACCGCCGACCACCATGGTCGCACCGGCGCTCACCGAAATAGCCTCGCCGGATACGCTCTTTTGCAGCAACTCGGTAATATTGTGCCCGGTCAGCGTCATGGTCGAAATATAGCCGACCACCATGATAAACAGCGGCACCGCAATTCTGGCGGTGTAGCGTAAGGCACTGAAACCGAAGGTGACCAGTAGCGTCAGCGCGCAGCCGGAAAGCGCCGCCGACCAGCCAAATCCCAGCCGATCGCCCAACGCAAAATTAAGCGATTTGGCAAACACCGCGTTTTGTACACCAAACCAGCCCAACAGGCTGACGGCGATAATCGCGCCGATAAACACCGCGCCCATCCGGCCAAACCCGCACCAGCGCGCCAACAGACTGCCGGACAATCCTTCCTTCATGCCCGCGTAACCCAACCCCAGCGTGACGACGCCGAAAATCGCGCTGCCGATGGCTATCGCCAGAAAAGCCTCGCCGAGCGTCATCGAATGACCCAGCACCGCCCCCAACATAAACTGGTCCAGTGCGGTGAGCATGCCAATATGAACCAAAGCCACATTGAAAAATGGCAGCCGCACCGACGTCGGAACCCGGCTCACCGGATAATCATCAAGGTTTTCCATTGCACCCATCCTTGCTTAAATAAATAAAATACCTTTCGCAATCAACGAATGAGGTATAAAACTTTCCAGTCCACTATCCCGGCAATATTCTTCGAATTGGTTCAAAGAATGAACGCCTGCTTTTTGATACATGTTATAAATTCTGTTTTCGATTGTTTTATGAGAAACGTTAAATTTTCTGGCGATCTCTTTACTGGAGAATCTACGCAACATTAAAAAAATCACATCGAGCTCAGACTTAGTAAATACGTCGATATTAGCCGTCGTTTTCAATACCGACGGTTTTTTCTGATCGATATAGATTAATGGCGATAACGTACTGAGTGGCTTGGCATTCCACATCACTCCGATGCATTTTTTATCCCTATCAAAAATAGGAATCTTTTCGCTGACAAATGGCGTTAGCTCATTTCGGCCATACCAGTAATCGGTTTCGATAACCGAGACACGCTGCTCACTATTTTCCGTACGTTTATCATGCTCGATGAAATCGTCGGACAATTCGGCCCAGCTGGCGGGAAACTCCTCATCCAGCCGGCCTTCAATGCCGAACCGTTCAGGCGTAACAGTGTAAAGACGGGCAGCACGATTCATATATATATGGCGCGATGCCAAATCTTTTATCCCCCAAGGTTCGTTCAATCCTTCCAGCAGAGTAATAAGATTACCAATATACTCATTCGCCGCTGATAAAGATAAATTCATCCTGTTATCTCTATGTTTTCATCATGATCGTCTGACTGACATCAGGCGATAGATTTCGCCAGATAATGCCGGGTATATTTGTGCGCGTAATCAGGCAATGAACCATACTCCTGATACCCCAGTTTTTCGTAGAATCCTTTAGCCTGAAAGCTAAATGTATCAACATAAGCCATATGACAACCGCGCGCCGACGCTTCTTTTTCCGCCTGCTTCATCAGTTTGCTGCCTAGTCCAGTACTGCGGTGTTTATCATTGACCCAGAGATACTGTACTTCCAACCCGCCCCACCAGGTTCTGGCGACCAACCCCGCTACAATCTGACCGTCATTATCGGTAAAATTCAAAAACAGCGGGTGAATATCTACATGCTCATAGTTTTCATTATGCCGCCATAAATTTTCGATGACATATTCCTGATCCTGATTATCAGGTTTGTCAGTTACATTCAATTTCACGCTATTCTCCTTAAAGCGACACAAACGCCCAACTCGCCACGCGGGCAAAAATCTCAAAATACAACCGAATGCAAGGGTATTTTTTACCCGTTAAAAATAAACTCACCTGCGTTATCCTACAACTGATGCAACAATAAAAACATTTTCTTGCAAACTTTATAAAATAAATTATTACATCAGGGAAATTATTATTAATAAATATCATAGGTTTTTCAGTCATGCAATACATCACAATCAAACAAATACTGCTGTGACTTTACTGCCATATTCAATCGCCAACACCATTTTTATTACCTTAAATGCATAGATGAATTATGAAATTAATAACAAGAAAACTATTTCATAAATCATATTTATTTATGCTTTATACCATCATTGATGAGAATTAATGTCTCTCAATCTGTTACACCGCCGGAGAATGGCTGATCGCCAACGCATTAGGCGTTAAATATGAAGAAATATGGCCTAACCGCTATTATTTCCCTCAAACTAATGTTCCGTCTTACCCACACGTGAAAAAAACCACCGCGCGGATGGCGGTGGTTTTGCCGTCAATATCAGTTACTCAAGAAGATCAGTCAATCAAAGCCAACCGCACACACTGGCAAGCGCTTACCCGATCGCCCCCACTTCTTCCGCGATCGCCTCCAGCGCATGATGACGCGCGCAGTCCGCCTGTACCCAACGCGCCCGCTGGGTATAACCGGGTTGATCGAGGATGCGCATCACCGCCTCGGCAATCTGCTGCTCGCCCGGCGTGCTGGTGCCGAGATTCAACCCGCAGCCGGCAAACACCACTCTCGCCGCGGTTTCCAGTTTGTCTTCTCCCGTTCCGGCCACAATCAACGGCACGCCGTGAGACAACGCCGCGTTGAGCGAACCGTACCCCCCGTTGGTAATCAGCAGCGCCGCCTTCGGCAACCAGTGTTCCAGCGAGACAAAGCGGCATACCCGCGCGTTTTCCGGCGCCGAGGCGGCCAGTTCTTCCACCGGTCGGCCGCCGGTGGTCGCCAGCACCCGAACGGGCTGATTAGCCAGCGCGCGTAACGTCGGGCCAATCAATTGCTGCAAATCCACATTCGCCAGCGTTCCCTGCGACACAATCACCAGCGGCCGGGTGTCCTGTGGATCCCACAGCGCGTGTTCCGCGTCCTGTTCCGCCACCTTCAACGGTAACGGCCCCACAAAGCGTACGCACGACGGCAAATCATCGCGGTGATATTCCAGTTCGGTGGTGGACAATTGCAGGAAGCGGTCGCAACCGCTGATCAGCGCGTCGGTAAAGGGTGCGGATAGCGGCAGCTGTCCCGACTGCACCATCACCGTATCGAACGCCTCCTTCACGCCGGCGATCAGCCCGCGGGTCTCTTCGTCGATCAGTTGCTCGCGGGTCAAATCCGGCGGCAACAGCGCAGGCGGAATACGCGGCCCGTAAAAGATCGAATCGCGGGAAGAGAAAGACAGCGGCGTCACGCCGATGCCGATCACCGGCGGGCGATCCTCGCTGGCCAGCAGCGGCAGAATGCCGTAGAAACAGTTTTCCGCCATCACTACGTCCGGCTGAGTTTGCGCCAGCACCGCGCGCAATTGTCGGTCGATCAACGGGATAGGCGCGGAAAAGAATTCGCGCAGCGCCAGCGCCATCTGCGCGTTGCCGGGCGGCAGAGTGGCGCGTTTGGGAAAATGGCGTTCCAGGTAGCGGTAGTCAAAATCGATCTGTTCGTCGAACGCGACAAATCCAACGCCGGCGGCCTGCGCCTGCTCGCGAAACAGCGCGCCGCTGAACAGGGTTACCCGGTGCCCTTTGGTCAGCAGATGACGGGCAATGGTCAGCATAGGATAAACATGCCCCGGCGTTGCCACCGCGGCCATCAGGATGTGGGACATCAAAACTCCTTATTGATCATTATCGGTGTGCGGATCCAGACGCGATGCGAATGCGCACATCAGACTTCCTGTACAGGTGATATCCGCAGCCAACGGTACCGCTGTCGGCTGCCGGCCGTACACAGCGCCTCATGTCGGCAATCTGTATGCAGATTTATATGTTAGCGTCAGGCCGGCGCAGATACAGCACCGGATGCGATCCGGATCATATTCAGAAGAAATGACAAACCAGTGGAACAGGACGTGGAGGGAACGATGATGAAAGGTAATAAAAGTAGTGAGTCATCAGGGGATTTTTCAGTAATTCAGCATAGAATAAGCGCCAAATTCTTTAACAAACTTCAACAATAAATCTGATAAAAATTGCATTACAGCGCCAAACGCGGCGGCGGCATGAACCGGGACAACCTCATCCCGGCCATGCATTAATAAATAATACTGATGAATTATTCTCGTTCCTGCGCATGCCAGACGATTTTGCTGACCTTCCAGCTCTTGAGAATATCATCGGACGGCATCAACCCTTCCGGACCGCTCCAGTCGCCGGAGAACAGGTAGCTGACGTGTTTACCCTGCGGCGCCACACATTCGACGCTGCGGGCATCCGCGCCTTGTCCCGGCTGGCAGAGGCCAAACGCTTTGCTGTAAAGCGAACTGAATTCATCGCCGATTTTCACGCCCCATTCGCTGGCGATCGCCTTGTCCATCACCGCCACCTGTTTGACCTGGCCTTTCGGCGCTCCGCTGATTTCCAGCCTGACGCTGTCATCCTTGAGCGCTTCATAGATCGATACCAGCTTGCCGTTGCGGGTTTCCATACCGCCGCGCAGGCGATAATCACCGTTCAGCGCGTCGTTCAACGCTGACTCCAGCATCGGCGTTTTGGCATTAATGTCCCCGACGCCGGCGTCCGATACCGTCAAACGATGGCCGAACCAGTTGAACGGCGACAAACTGGACCAGGAAAAACTGGAAAGGGTGCTGCACCCCGCCAGCAATAACGGGAAAGCCAGAAACAACGGACGCACTTTTGTCACTCTCGACTCCTCAACATAAAACGGCGCCGACTCAACGAGCCGGCCCTGCCATAGCGCTGGCTCTTTGAGTGCGCCGCCGGCAGAAAGTGCCGTGAAAATTCGCGCCGGTTAATCCACGGCGCGTACATGCCGTCAAGATTACCATTGTTCAGACGGGCCGGGGAAACGTTCATCCCGAGAAAAACGTCACCCCGGCCGAAGGGAGAAGGGTTAGCGGAAAGCAGCCAGATCGATGTGATAATGGAACAGATCGGCCAGTTCCTGCTGGTGAGTTACCGCGATCACGGTGCAATCCGGCAATGCCTGTCGGATCACCCCCAGCAGGTGCCGGGCCGCATGCTGGTCGAGATGGCTGGTGGCCTCGTCCAGATACAGGTGATCCGGACGGTTGACCAGCGCCCGCGCCAGCGCCAGCCGCTGCCGTTCGCCGCCGGAGAACACCCGATCCCAGTTCATCTGCTGCTGTAATCGGTCGCCCCAGTCGCCCAGACCAACCTGATCCAACACCCGACGCAACGCCGCTTCATCGTCCAGCGGCGCCCGCGGATAACAAATTACCTCCGCCAGCGCTCCCTGCCCCAGATAGCTTTGTTGCGGCAACAGCAACGAATGGCCGCGCCCGGCCTGCCAGGCGCCGTGGTAATAGGGCCACAACCCGGCCAGCGTGCGCAGCAGGGTCGATTTCCCCAGCCCGCTGTGGCCGGAAAGCCGGTTCCAGCTGCCGGGCGCGCACTGGAACGTCACGTTGCGCAGCAGCGGTTGTCCCTGCGGGGTGGAGAAACTAAGCCGCTCCACCTGCAGTTGCTCACCTTGTACGACAGGTATCGCCGTATCCTGATGCGCCTCGATTTCCCGCCGGAACTGATCCAGACGCGTCATGCTGGCGGAGAGTTCCACCAGCGAGTAATACACCCGAATAAACCAGCTCAGCGCGCTGTGCACCTGCCCGAACGCGCTGCGAATCTGCATCAGCCCGCCGAGCGTGACGGTCTTGCTGAGAAACGCGGGCAGCGCGGCGAATACCGGCACAATCAGGCTGACGCGGGTATAGCCGACGGTAAACAGGCCCAGGTTGCGCTCGGCATTCATCAGTGAACGCCAGTTGCTGACGATCGACGAAAAATAACCGCCCAGTTGGCGCTTTTCCTGCCGCTCGCCGCCGTACAGCGCAATCTGCTCCGCGCTGTCGTGTTTGCGCAGCAGCGAGGCGCGGAAATCCGCTTCCGCCTGCTGTTTATGGTAGTTGATGCCATGCAGCCGTTTGCCGATCCACTGGGTAATCAGGCTGCCCAGCAAGGTATAGATCACCGCTACCCATACCAGATAACCGCTGACGGTCACGCTGTGCCCCCACAGCGTGAACTGCTGCACGCCGGAAAGATCCCACAGGATCAGCAGGAACGAGAACAGCTGGGCGAAGGTGATGATAAACGACACCAACAGCCGCACCGTTTGGGTGACGAACAGGTCGACATCCTGCGCGATGCGCTGGTCCGGGTTATCCACCCGGCCGCTCAGCGACAGGCGATAAAAGGCGCGCTTCGCCAGCCAGCTGTCGATAAACGCCGCCGTCATCTGTTCGCGCCAGCGAATAATCAGCAGTTTGGTCAGCCATTCCTGATACACGAAGACGCCGATATAAATCAGGATATAGAGGCAATATTCCTTGATCAGGCGGTAAAGCAGGCCGCTGTCGAATGCCCCCAGCGCATCATAAAAGGTTTTGCTCCAGTCATTGATGCGGACGTTGAGGTAAACAATGCTGCCGCCCATCGCCACGATAGCAGCCAGCAGCATCCAGCTTTGCCAGTAACGCCGGTTAAGCCAGAACGGACGGCACAACAGGGCAAAAGCCTGCAGGAACGGTTTCACGATTTTTTCTCCTGCGGCAACGTGATATACAGCACCTGATTCTGCGGATGCCACAGCCGGGACGCCGCATCGCGCACTGCTTCAAACGTAATCGCCGGCGCCAGACTATCCAGTTGGGTCAGATAGCGGGGATCATGATAGTTCCGGTAACTCAGCATCAGCCGCGACATCAGGGTGGTGCTGTCCTGCTGGCGAGCGCGCTCGCCGTGGATAAACTGCTTGCGCTCCTGCTCCACATCCTGCGGCGTGATGCGCGCCGCCAGCGTTTCCAGCACCTGCTGCGCGTTGCGTCTCAATTCCTGCGCCCGCTGCGGCGAGGTGGTAAAACGCAGCGACGTTTCAATACGCTGACTTTTATCATTCAGACGGCTTTCCATCCTCAGGTTATAAATTCCCTGCGCGTCATCCCGCAGGCTGGCCTTGAGATAGCGGGCCGCCAGCCGGGAGGCGATATTCACCTGCACCGCCTGCTGCGGCGTCCATGTTTGCGGCGAGAAGCTCCACAGGTAGATATCCGCCTTCGGTTCCAGATTGATGGCGGAGACACGCTCGCGTTTCCCCGCCAGCGCCAGATGCTGCGGGCTTTCCGCGCCAGCCTGACGCGGCAGCGAAGCCAGATAGCGCTCCACCAGCGGACGCAACTGCTCCGCCGGCAGGTCCGCCAGCAGGTAATAGGTCACCGGCGCCGCCACGGTCTGCCGCCACTGATCCGCCAACTGTTCGGTGGTGACGGTATCCAGCTGTGTCGGCGTCGGGAAAGGCGTCGGCGCGTTGCCGAACTGCAGCTCGGCGCTCTCCCGCTCCCGTCGGAAGCCAACGCTCTGCTCGCGGGTAACCTGTTGCCGCTTCAGCACCGACAGGCTGTCGCGCATATCGTTTTCATCAATAGCGGCCGACCGATTCATCGCATGATAGAGATGCAACAGCGCGTCCAGCTTGTCCGGGCTGACGCTGCCGCTCCAGCGCAGTTCGTCCGGCTGATAATCCAGACTGAGCGATAGCCGCCGCTCTTTTTTCCAGTCGTTCAGATCCCGGCCTTTCCAGCCAGCCGGCCCGCTTTGGCTGATCAACTGACCGGCCAGTTGGGACAGCCACGGCTCGCGTCCCGGCGTCATAAAACCGGCCGGCGACTGCACAGCCAGCGACACTGATTTGCCGGCCTGAGCGCTGCGCAGCCATACCAGCCGATCGCCGTTGCTCAGTTGCCACTCTTCCACCTTCTGCTCAGGGAACGCTCGCCCGCCGGTGATCTCGCCACGGCCTTCAGCCGCAGGCAACGCCGGCGCTACCCGCACAACAGGCTTTTGTAGCGGCGCCAGCTCGCTGCGAGCCGCCTGCTGACGCTGTTGCTCAATATCGGCCGCCGACGGCGGCGTGAACGGCAGAGTGCCGGGAACACTGAACTGCACCAGTTGATCGGGCGATGACAGCCAGCGCTGCAGGCAGGCATTGATATCCGCTGCGGTAATGGTTTTCAGCACCGCCAGAACCTGCTGCCCCAGCTGTTGTTTGCCGGTATAAGGACGCTCCTGCTGCCAGGACACCACCAGTTGCTGCACCCAGTCGGAAAACTCGCGCTGTTCCGGCGTCGCCGCCATCTTCTCCGCCGACTGGCGGATCTCATCTTTGACGGCCGCGATATCGGATTCGTAGAGCGGGTAATGGCGCAGGCGCGCAATCTCCTGCAACAGCACGGTCACCCCCTGTGGGTGGCCGTCCGGCAGCACCGAGGCGAACAGCCCCAGCGCCACCGTGGTACGCCCGATGTCGGACTTGCGCACCACCAGACTGCTAACCGCCGTTGCCGGAGCGATCGGTTGACGCTGCACCTGCCGGCTCAGGGTGTCCAGCGCGATCTGGTTGATCAAACGGTGGCGCAGCCCCTGCTCGTCTGTCGCTCTGGCCGCCGCGTCATCAAAACGGAACACGAACGACACCTGGCTGACGCTGCTCTGGCTGTCCTGCAGGCGCACCACATGCAGTTGCGGGCGCAATGCGGGTTCATACCGATCCCGCTGCGGTATTTTGCCGTCCGGCAGCGTGCCCATCGCCTGCGTAATCGCCTGCTTCACCTGCTCGGGCTGTAGGTCGCCGATCACGATCAGGCGCATATTCCGCGGGTGATACCAGCGGGCGTAAAAATTGCGCAGCACCGTCACCGGCGTGGTCTGGATCGCGCTTTCGGAACCGATGACCGGGCGCTCGGGATAGCGGGAGTCATGCCGGATAGCGGCCACCCGCTGTTGATTCATGCGTTCCGCCACACCGAGCTTGCCGCGCCACTCCTCCAGAATCACCTGGCGCTCGCGCTGCCAGTCCTCCGGCTCGAAGCGCGCCTGCCCGGCTATCTGCGCCAGCACGTTCAACGCCAGCCCCAGAGATGGCTTGCCCGCAGGCGGGCTCAGCATGTAAACCGTGCGCTCGTAATTGGTCATCGCATTGTAATGCTGACCGCGAACCCAGCCCTGCTGGCCCAACGTCTGCGCCAGACCGGCCGGATAATCCCGCGTGGCGCGAAACACCATGTGCTCCACCATATGCGCTACGCCGGACTCGTCATCCTGCTCGTCCAGCGAACCGGATTCAACGCTCAGCCGGATGTCCAGCCGTTGCTGCTGCCCGGCCAGCGGCACAATGGTGTAACGCAGGCCATTGTCCAGTTGCCCTTCGGTGATCACCGGCAACGGGCTGGTGACGGTTTGCGCTGAGGCCAGCGCGCTGAACAGACAGAACGCTATCGTACCTATCCAGCGGGAAGTCATTTTTCTCATTAATCGCTCAATCATGGGTATGTAAAACCGACGGGATATCTCAGGCAATCACTGTGTTATCGCCGGGAACGGGACGCACCCGCTCCCGGCGTCAGACCATTACCAGTTGTAAGCCACACCCAGCCAGAACTGACGACCCAGCTTGTAGGTCACCGTATTGCCGGAAGTCTCCTGCGAGGTGGCGATCACGTTGTCGAGCACGTTGATCACATCCAGCGTCAGGTCCAGCGACTGGTTTTTATAGGTGGGCAAGGAGTAGTTGAATCGCCAGTCGTAGGAGACGTAATCCTGATACTGGCGCTCGGTATACAGCGTGGCGCTACCGGTATAATCGCCGCAGGCGCTGACGCTGCTGGAACTGCCGGAGCAGGTAACGCTGGAGGTACGGTAGCCTTTGTAACCGGAGGTATAGGCCAGGTTATGATCCCAGTTAAGACGAATGGCCGGGAAATAGGTGTTGATATTCAACGCCACCGACCACGGGGTGTTGTAGTCAAGCGCGTCCATGTCACGACGATCGGTCAGGCGGCCTTTGAAAATCACCTTGCTGTCGTCCATGTTGCCCTGGTCGTAGTAAAGCTGTGAGCTGGTCTTGTTATCCGCCATGCTGGCGCTCAGCCCCCAGCGAACATCGGCGTATTTCAGTTTATACGGGCTGATAGGTTCCACCGTCAGCGAAAGCGTATTGCCTTCGGTGCGGGCGTCATTGGTCAGGTAGTAATAGCGTTGACCGCTGTCATCGGTTCCATTGCTGCGGCCGAACTGGTTACGCCCCTGACGATTAACCCATTTCAGCGTCCACACGGTGTCGTACACCCGCTGCGACAGCCCCAGCGACAGCTCGTCGCTGTACGGCGTTTTCAGGTCGGAAATATCGTAGTCATAACTGCCATAACTGGTATTACTGCTGGTCCAGCCGCTGCTGGCGCTGGTACGACTCTGCACTACCGACTCGTTGATCCCGGAGCGCAGTTTGTACGCCAGCATGTTCTGGGCGTAGTAACGGTTGGCGCCGCCGAAAACACGGGTGGAGCGATCGCCAAACACATCGTAAGACGCCGCCAGACGTGGGGCGATGTTCAGGTTTTTCAGGTAATCGTCATACTGCAGGCGCACGCCCGGCGTCACTTCCAGGTTCTGGTAACTGACGCTGTCCTGCAAATACACCGCATAGTTGACGTAATTGCCTTCCACCTGACGCGCCGGGAACAGATTGCGATTGCGGTAATACTGCTCGCCATTAATACAGAAGTCGTCGCCGGCCTGGCACACCACGCTGGTGCTGATGGTGGGCGTATTACGACTGGTATACACATTGCTAAAACGGCGATATTGCGCGCGGTAAGAATCTACCTGCCAGCCCATATCCAACTGATGGCTGGTGCCCCACAACGCCAGCGGGTTGAGCTCGTAATCCTGTTTGAACGTGAAGGTCTGTTTTTCTGTGGCATATTTGCCATAACCACCGATTCCCGATAGCTGGGAGTTACCCGCTACCCCCGTACCCCAGTCCACAACATTGGAAACAAACCGGGATGTGCGGTTATAGCGATACCAGGACTGATAGGTATCGCCCTCATGCTCGATACGGTTTTCCTCAAACTGGTAACCCGCCAGACTGCTCACTTTCCCCCAGTCCGCATTGTGTTCCCACTCGATATTGCCGCGATAGCCGCCGCCGGTATTGGTATAGCCGCCGTTTTTGATGTCTTTTTTGTAATAGCCGGATTCATGCGGCGCGTACATACCGGTCAGGCGGAAAATATCGCCGTTATCCGCCAGATAAGTGCCTTTGAGCAAATAGGTTTCCGCCTCGCGCTTCTGCGTGACCCATTCGTCCATGACGCTGTTATAAAACGGGATCGACGACTGCTGGCGGTTATAGGCAAAAATAAATCCGGCCTTGTCGCTTAATGGCTGATTAAAGGTGGCGGAATAAAAATTCTTGCGGAATTTCGGTTGATAATAGAGCTGGCTGGCTGAATAAAAGTCGCCTTCAATATCATCGTCAATATGATAACGGGTCCAGCTGTCGCGGGTGGTGCGATAAGAAACCCTGCCGGAAGCGCGGTCCAGTTTCGGGTCTTTTAATTTGGCATCGACCACGCCGCCGGTAAAGTCGCCATATTTCGCGGAGATATTGCTGTCGAATACCTGTAATTGCTCGATCAACTCCGAGTTAATCCAGAATGATTGCGCGCCGCCGGCAGGCAGGTCGGTTGGTGAATATCCATCCGGTGTATTGCTCAGTTCGCCATTATTCGCGCCGGGGTTGATGACGTTATTGTTGGATAACCCGTCGATCATGTAGTTATTTTGGTAAAACTTCTCGCCATGAAACGACACGTTTTCCGGCGCCAGTTCACCGGGCGTCTGGCTGCTGTCGAGGCTATTAGAAAAACGCACGTTTGGGTTGGAGCGCAATAATTCCGTGACGCTGCCGTTACGTGTCGGCCGACGCTGAATCTGCTCGCTGGTAATCACCTGGGTTCCCATCGTCTGGCTGGTGGGAGTGGAGCGAACCAGGATGGTATCCTCATCGGTATTTTTCTTTTCTGCCGCCGGTTTACCGGCAGAGGTATTTTCTGTTTGAGTCGTCTGTTCGGCAGCCGTCGCCGTTGATGATACGCCGAGTATCATCATCAAATAGAGATGCTTATTCATGTAATTATTTCCTGTACCCTGATGATATTGAAAACAAAAAAATCAATTCTGAAGTTCGATATGCCCATTCAGCCGAAAAATGACGGATACCGTCTGGTCGGCAACCGGTGAATCGGCCTGATAACGCCAGCGCGCCATGTCTTTGATAACGTCGCTGCTAAACATCCCGTCAGGGTTCTCCGACAACACCCGAATATTGGTGACCGTGCCGCTGGCCGTGACGTCGAACCGCAGTCGAACCTGGCCTTCCACCCCCATCGAGCGCGCCCGCACGGGATAATTCACCCGTCGTTGCAACGCCTTCAGCGTGCCGGTCTGGCTATTGCCCGCGCCCTGATGCGCCTGCCCTTGCGTACTCTCGCCCGCCGGTGCGGCCTGGCCGCCTGCCGACGCGCTGGCGGGCGCTGACGCCGTTGCGCGATTTCCCGGCTCAGCCGGACTCGCCGCGTCCGCCACAGGCGTCGGCGTATCACGAGTGTCACTGCGTGGAGAGGCGGGTGTTTTTTTGACGTCCGCTTTTTCCTTTACCGGCACAGGATCTTTTGGCGGGCGTGAAGGTTCGCGGGTTTTCTCCGTCGGTTTTGGCGGGCGTGTCGTCGCAGCAGGATCGGAAGACGTAGCCGTCACCACGGCGCGCTCATTCACCGGCAGCGGCCGCATTACCGCTGGCGCCACAGCTACCGGCGTCACTCTGGTGGCCGTAACCGGCTCGTCGGCAGACGATGTTGCGGTGCTTGCGGAAAGCAGCCGCACTGCGTGGGCGGAGAACGAGGTGACATGCATGCCCGTCACGCTTTCTCCGGCACGCCCGGCCTGCAACACCAGTTGCTCGTGAGGCGCATACCCCCACAACAAGGCCCAGACCACCGACAGATGTACCCCGACGGACAACAGAAGAGAATGTGTAGCTTTCAACGTAATACCATGTTTTATTTATAGAAATAAGTATCAAATTATGGACAGGACAACGACGACGGCGCCCCTGATTCCCATCCCAAAACAAGCAGAAACATCCCTTTATAGATAATGAGAATTATTTTACAAATGATATCCATTATCAATGAATTTTTACAGCACGTCAGTACAAACCTGACCTTTTGGACAGGCAAAACACCACTAATGAGAAAATTGCGCGGAGGCGCGGACAGAAACAGGCGGACAGAAACAGAAAGAGAAAATGCAGCAGGCAAGCGGGATATCGGTCGGCGTCAGACGGAGATAAGGCGGCCTCTCCCCGTCATCGACCGGATGGGAACGGTCAATACTCCTGGTCTTCAATCAGGCGTTTACCCAGCGTGATGCTGTCGACCATGTCGTAATTCATCTTTTCATACATGCTGATGACGGCCGTGTTGCTCTGACGCACCATCAGGTGGATCTTCGGGCAACCGCGCGCGATCAGTTTTTTCTCCAGACGGCTGATCAGCGCATTGGCGATGCCGCGGCCGCGGTAATCCGGATGCACCCCCAGATAGTAGGCCGAACCGCGGTGACCGTCATATCCGCCCATCACTGAGCCGACCACCTCGCCGCCCACTTCTGCTACCAGAAACAGGTCGGGATCATGGTTGAGCTTGCGCTCAATATCCATTTCCGGGTCATTCCAGGGGCGCAGCAAATCACAGCGTTCCCAAAGGGTAATCACTTCTTCAAAGTCATCTTGCCTGAATACGCGGATTTCCATCGCTGCTCGCCATCTAGAGTCAATAGGTGATACTCGATTATCCCGTGATTCACCGCAGACGCAACATCTTCGTCATACACTTTTCAGCAATGACATCGATTCACATCGACGGCATTTACCGGCGATGGGCGGCCTGCCGAATTTCGATATACTAAGGCTGCAATAAGTCCAACCGCCTTTCAACATCATCATAAGGGACACTATGAGCTCACCTGATATCGATGCGATCAAGCACTTTCTGCTCACGTTACAGGACAACCTGTGCCGGCAGTTGGAACTGACCGATGGCGCCGCCACCTTTATTGAAGACGCCTGGCAACATGCTTCCGGCGGCGGCGGACGCAGCCGCGTTCTGCGTCAGGGGCGGGTATTCGAGCAGGCCGGAGTGAATTTCTCTCACGTTTCCGGCGCATCGCTGCCGCCGTCGGCCAGCACCCACCGCCCGGAACTGGCTGGGCGCAGCTTTCAGGCGATGGGCGTTTCGCTGGTGATCCATCCGTTAAACCCGTACGTGCCGACCAGCCACGCCAATATACGTTTCTTCATCGCCGAAAAACCGGGCGAACCGGCGGTCTGGTGGTTTGGCGGCGGCTTTGATCTCACCCCGTACTATGGTTTCGAAGAAGACGCCGTCCACTGGCATCAGACCGCGTTCGACCTGTGCCAGCCGTTCGGCGACGACGTCTACCCGCGCTACAAACAATGGTGCGACGACTACTTCTTCCTCAAACACCGCAACGAAGCACGCGGCGTCGGCGGCCTGTTCTTCGACGACCTCAACACGCCGGATTTCGACACCAGCTTTGCATTCATGCGCGCGGTGGGCGAAGGCTTCCGGCACGCCTATTTGCCGATCGTCAATCGCCGCAAAGATATCCCGTGGGGCGAGCGGGAACGCCAGTTCCAGCTTTACCGCCGAGGACGCTACGTGGAATTCAACCTGGTGTGGGACCGGGGCA
The DNA here is from genome assembly GCF_003049805.1 of Dickeya sp. Secpp 1600. NCBI lineage: Bacteria > Pseudomonadati > Pseudomonadota > Gammaproteobacteria > Enterobacterales > Pectobacteriaceae > Dickeya > Dickeya sp. Secpp 1600. Next base: position 868,310 of record NZ_CP023484.1, on the reverse strand, counting down.
CGCTGTTCGGCCTGCAAAGCGGCGGACGCACCGAGTCGATCCTGATGTCGATGCCGCCGCTGGTGCGCTGGGAATACCAGTACCAACCGGAGCCGGACAGCCCGGAAGCGGCGCTGTACCGCGACTTTTTGCCCGCCCGTGACTGGCTCGGCCTGAATACGCCGTCGGGAGCACGCGGATGACCGCCATCTGGGTGGACGCCGACGCCTGTCCCAACGTCATTAAAGACGTGCTTTACCGCGCCGCCGATCGCACCGCAACCCGCCTGACGCTGGTCGCCAACCAGCCGCTCAGAACGCCGCCTTCGCCGCACATACACAGCCTGCGCGTCGCCGCCGGGTTCGATGTGGCGGATAACGAAATCGTGCGCCGCGTTCAGCCGGGCGATCTGGTGATCACCGCGGATATCCCGCTGGCGGCCGAAGTGCTGGCAAAACACGCGGTCGCGCTTAACCCACGCGGTGAACGCTACACCCCGGACACCATCCGCGAGCGGCTGACGATGCGGGATTTCATGGATACGCTGCGCGCCAGCGGGGTACAAACCGGCGGCCCGGCGGCATTAAGCCAACGCGATCGCCAGCAGTTCGCTAACGAATTGGAGAAGTGGCTGCGTCAGCAGGCGTAAAAAAACCGGCAGGTCACCCTGCCGGTTTAGTCTTTTCGTTACAGGCTACCTTGCCGGATTACAGCGGCGCGGTTTGTGCTTCCACCACCGCCAGCGCCACCATGTTGACGATACGGCGCACGGAGGCGATCGGCGTCAGGATGTGTACCGGCTTGGCAACGCCCATCAGTACCGGCCCGACGGTTACGCCTTCGGAAGACGAGACGCGCAGCAGGTTGTAGCTGATGCGGGCGGCTTCCATGTTCGGCATGATCAGGATGTTGGCCGCGCCTTTCAGCGGGCTGTTCGGCATCTGCTCACGACGAATGGCTTCCACCAACGCGGCGTCGCCGTGCATTTCGCCGTCAATTTGCAGCTCCGGCGCCATCTTGTTCACCAGTGCCAGCGTGGCGCGCATTTTCTTCGCCGTCGGCGAATCGGAGGTGCCGAAGCTGGAATGCGACAGCAACGCCACTTTCGGCTCAATGCCGAAACGGCGCACGGTGCTGGCCGCCATCAGGGTGATTTCCGCCAGCTGTTCCGGGGTCGGATCCGGGTTGACGTAGGTGTCGGCGATAAAGGTGTTGCCGCTCGGCAGCAGCAGCGCGTTCATCGCTCCCGCCACATGCACGCCGTCACGGTAGCCGAACACTTTCTCCACCACGTTGAAGTGCTCTTCATAGTTACCGACCGTACCGCAGATCATCGCATCCGCTTCGCCGCGGTGAACCATGATGGAGCCGATCAGCGTCGGGTTGCCGCGCATATCGCGCTGCGCCTGCTCCTGAGACACGCCGCGGCGTTTCATCATCTCGAAATATTCGGTCCAGTAGGCTTTAAAACGCGGGTCGGACTCGTTGTTCACCACCTCGAAGTCCTTGCCGATAGCGATCTGCAAGCCCAGTTTCTGGATGCGTTTTTCGATCACGCCCGGGCGACCGATCAGCACCGGGAACGCCAGCCTCAGCGACACCAGTTCCTGTGTGGCGTGCAGCACGCGCGGGTCTTCCCCTTCCGCCAGCACCACGCGTTTCGGCTGGGTGCGGGCCTGAGAGAAGATAGGTTTCATGAACAGGTTGGTTTTGTAGACGAACTGCGTCAGTTTTTCGATGTAATCATCGAAGTTTTCAATCGGACGGGTCGCCACGCCGGACTCCATCGCCGCTTTCGCTACCGCCGGCGCGATCTTGATGATCAGACGGGGATCGAACGGTTTAGGAATCAGGTATTCCGGCCCAAAGGACAGGTCCTGATCGCCATAGGCGGACGCCACCACTTCGCTCTGCTCCGCCAGCGCCAGATCGGCAATGGCGTGCACGCAGGCCAGCTTCATCTCTTCGTTGATGGTGGTCGCGCCCACATCCAGCGCGCCGCGGAAGATGAACGGGAAACACAGTACGTTGTTGACCTGATTCGGGTAGTCGGAACGACCGGTGCACACGATGGCGTCCGGGCGCACTTCTTTCACCAGCGGCGGCAGAATTTCCGGCTCCGGGTTAGCCAGCGCCATGATCAGCGGGCGCGGCGCCATGGTTTTCACCATGTCCTGCGTCAGCACGCCCGGACCGGAACAGCCGAGGAAAATGTCCGCGTTCGGGATAACATCGGCCAGCGAACGGCTGCCGTTATCGTCAATGGCGTACGCCGCTTTGGTTTCCGCCATGTTGGCTTCGCGGCCTTTGTAGATCACGCCGCGGGAATCGCACACCACGATGTTTTCATGTTTCAGACCCAGCGCCACCAGCAGGTTCAGGCAAGCGATGGATGCCGCGCCCGCGCCGGATACCACCAGCCGAACGTCGGAAATCTGTTTTTCCACCACGCGCAGGCCGTTAAGCACCGCCGCGGTACAGATAATGGCGGTACCGTGCTGGTCATCGTGGAATACCGGAATCTTCATGCGCTCACGCAGCTTCTGCTCGATGTAGAAGCACTCCGGCGCCTTGATATCTTCCAGGTTGATGCCGCCGAAGGTGGGTTCCAGCGCGGCGATCACGTCGATCAGCTTGTCCGGATCCTGTTCATCCACTTCGATATCAAACACATCGACGCCGGAAAACTTCTTGAACAGCACCCCTTTGCCTTCCATTACCGGCTTGCCGGCCAGCGCGCCGATGTTGCCCAGGCCCAGCACCGCGGTACCGTTGGAGATCACCGCCACCAGATTGCCGCGCGCGGTATATTTGTAAGCCGCCAGCGGATCTTCAGCGATTTCCAGACAAGGCGCAGCAACGCCCGGGGAATAGGCCAGCGCCAGGTCGCGCTGCGTGGCCAGCGGTTTGGTCGGGGAGACCTGGATTTTTCCCGGCACCGGATATTGATGGAAGTCCAGTGCGCTTTGCTTCAGTTGTTCATCCATAGTTTATTACCTTGTCTTATCGCTTTGTTAGTAGGGTGGCGAGTCACCCAGTGTACCGTGTCTGTGATTTTCGAAACCATGAAGCATTACAAAATCCACGCCGGAATACCGCTTAATATAGTTAATTAATGAGAGTGAAAATCACTCACCATAACGACTATTTCCCCGACCAAACATGACCAAATACCGATGATATCGCTGCCGGCGTTTCCTTTGTCACACGCAAGCCGATACGAATTGACTATGCTTAGAGGCCTATCCCAATAGGCGTAATTGGCGCAGCCAGTTTGGATTCGAGCAGCGCGCAGAACCCGGAGCGTACACGTAGTACGTGAGGGTTCCGAGCACTGCCCAGGTCCAAAATGGCAAGTAAAATAACCCTATTGGGATAGGCTCTTAGCCTGTGTTACGACATGGATGATCAACCTGCCGATGACTGCAATCAGAAAAAACGCATGTCATTCCGCCACAGAATCCTGCAGGGTGATTCCGCCAATTTTCTCTTCAGGGAGCCAAGCCATGAACCAACTAGACGCATTGAAACAATTCACCGTGGTAGTGGCAGATAGCGGCGATATCGAATCTATTCGCCACTTTTCACCGCAGGATGCCACCACCAATCCATCCTTGATTCTAAAAGCCGCCAGCCTGCCCGCTTACCAGCCGCTGTTTGCCGATGCGCTGGCTTACGCCCGCCAGCAGGGCGGATCCAGAGAAACGCGACTCATCAACGCCAGCGACCGTCTGGCGGTCAACATCGGCGCCGAGGTGCTGAAAAGTATTCCCGGGCGGATCTCCACCGAAGTGGATGCCCGTTTGTCGTTTGATCGCGGTATGTGTGTAGCTAAAGCACGTAAACTGGTGGCGATGTACGAGGAAAAGGACGTACATCGTTCACGTATTCTGATCAAGCTGGCGGCCACCTGGGAAGGGATCCGCGCCGCCGAAGAGTTGGAAAAGGAAGGGATCAACTGCAACCTGACGCTGCTGTTTTCGTTTGCACAGGCCCGCGCCTGCGCGGAAGCCAACGTCTATTTGATTTCGCCGTTTGTCGGCCGCATTTACGACTGGTATCAGGCCAGACAACCCTCCGCCGACTACGATGCCGAACAGGATCCGGGCGTGCTGTCGGTGCGGCGTATTTACGAGTATTACAAACAGCATCGCTATCGCACCATCGTGATGGGCGCCAGCTTCCGCAAGGTGGAGCAGATTCTGGCGCTGGCCGGGTGCGATCGTCTGACCATTGCCCCGCCGTTACTGGAACAGCTAAAAAACAGCACCGCACCGGTGGAGCGCATTCTCAGCCCGTCAACCGAAGGCTTTCATCAGCCGGCGCCGCTGTCGGAAACCGAATTCCGTTGGCAGCATAATCAGGATCCGATGGCGGTGGAGAAACTGTCCGAAGGCATCCGCCTGTTTGCCGCCGACCAGCAGAAGCTGGAAGATTTGCTAGCCGCCCGATTGTAAATAGGGTTCCGCCACAAACAACAAGGGGCCTGCCGGCCCCTTGTTATCTACAGTTTTCGTATGCCGTTAACGCACGTTGGCGAACCAACCTTTAATCTGCGCGTGCTGCAGCAGCATGATGGTTTTACCATCACGAATACGACCGTCCTTGATCATCGCCAGCGCTTCGCTAAACGGCAATTCCAGCACTTCGATATCCTCATCATCCACACCGCCGCCGTTCGTTTTACGCTGTGAATCGTCATATTCCGCGGCAAAGAAATGCACCAGCTCGGTGATGCCGCCCGGCGACATGTAGGCTTCAAACAACTTTTCCACTTCACCGATCTGGTAACCGGTTTCTTCGATCGCCTCATTTCGGATGCACTGCTCCGGCGACTGATCGTCCAGCAAACCGGCGCACGCTTCCAGCAGCATCCCGCTTTCATTGCCATTCAGGTAAGTCGGCATCCTGAACTGTCTCGTCAACACCACCGTCCCCCGGGCACGGTTGTAAAGCAGGATGGCGGCGCCGTTGCCGCGGTCATACACTTCCCGCATCTGGCGCACTATGCCGCCATTCTTACGTTTCAAATCGAACACATATTTATGCAGCACAAACCAGTGATCGGATAACAGTTGCTTATCAAGAATAGTAATGGGCGACGACATCATTGAATCTCTGTATCAAAAAATCAGTCCCAGATAATAGGACGGAGCTTGCCGGAATGCACGTGATCGTAAGATGAAAGCAGAAAAGTCGGAACCGAAAAGACAAACGCCCCCGCCCATAAACGGCGGAGGCGTCGCAAAGAACAGGCGAGCGTGTTAACCCAGCAGCGTATCCAGCAGCAGATACAGGTTGAGCGCAATCACCATACAGACGATCACTTTGCCAAGGTTCTGTACCCGGCGGCTGTTCACCAGGCACCCCATCAGTTCGCGGTTGCCGGTAAAAACCAGCAGCGGAATCAACGCCAGCGCAATACCGAAACTCAACAGCACCTGGCTCAACACCAGCACCCGGGTCGGGTTCATGCCGGACAGAATCACGATAAAAGACGGCAGCATGGTTACCACGCGGCGAACCCACAGCGGAATATGAAAGCGCACAAACCCTTGCATCACCACCTGACCGGCCAGCGTTCCCACCACGGTGGACGACAGCCCCGCCACCACCAGACTCAGGCCGAAAATAGTCGCCGCTGCCTGCCCCAGTAAGGGTTTCAGCGTCAGATACGCCTGATCCAGTTCGGCAATCGAGGTGTTGCCGCTGAAGTGAAACGCCGCCGCCGCCGTCGCCATCATCGCCAGATTCACAAACCCGGCGATGGTCATCGCCACCGCGACATCCACCTTGGTGGCGGAATAACGTTCGGCGCGGGTTATGTTGCTTTGTTGCTGTGTCAGCGATGAATGCAGGTAAATTACGTGCGGCATAATGGTCGCGCCCAGTACGCCGGCTGCCAGCAGCACCGCGTCGGAATTGGGCAGGCTCGGTATCGCCATGCCTTTCGCCAGCGACGACAGTTCCGGGCGAGAGAAAATCAGCTCGACGATATAGGCCGCCGCCACAAACAGCAGCAACCCGCCGATCACCATCTCCAGCGGCTTTTGCCCACGTTGCTGCAGCGTCAGGATCAGAAAAGTGGCAATGCCGGTGAGGATCGCACCTTCCAGCAGCGACACGCCAAGCAATAACTTAAAACCGATCGCCGCGCCGATGAATTCCGCCAGGTCGGTCGCCATAGCGATGATTTCGGCTTGCACCCAGTAAGCCCAGACAGCAGGTTTCGGGAAACGATCGCGAATATGCTCCGCCAGATTCTTGCCGGTGGCGATCCCCAGTTTGGCGGAGAGCAATTGAATCAACATCGCCATCAGGTTGGCCCACACCACCACCCACAACAGCTGATATCCATAGGCGGCGCCCGACTGAATATTGGTGGCGAAATTACCGGGATCGATATAACCGATCGCCGCGATAAAAGCCGGCCCCATCAGTGAAAGCTTGAGCTTCCGCGACGTACGGCTGACTGACTCCACTACACGACTCCCCGGCATATGAGTAACCCTTCTAACACTATTGTTTTATTACTCTCGCAAAGTTGATAATGATTATCAAGTGCATTTAGAATGGCAGTGATGATTGCTCTGATAGGTTATGATAATGATGCATTCACCCGACAAACGACACACGTTTTAATACGTAAAGATTAACAAAATATAAACAAAAAAACGATCGGTACAGCATCACGCGACTAAACGCTTTCCATGCGATAACGACAGAAAAAACGGTGTAAGCAACCGGGAAATGCTGTCGTGAAGCCAGCAAGAGAAAACGAAGGGGAATAAAAGGAGGGAAAGAGCAACAAGGCCACATTCACAGTCCGGGAAGAAGATTCACAATCCGGGAAGAAGCCTGCTGGCCGCTCCCCGGAGAAAGCCGGAAACGATTATTCCTTGGCTTTGGACACCGCGACCATCGCCGGGCGCAGCAAACGACCGTTCAGGGTATAGCCCTTCTGCATCACCATCATGACATGGTTCGGCGCGTGATCGGCTGATTCCAGCAGGGTCATGGCCTGATGAATTTCCGGATTAAACGGCACGTTCACTTCCGCCACCACGTCGATGCCGAACTTATTCACGGCGGAAAGCATCGCTTTCAGCGTCAGTTCGACCCCTTCAATCATGCCCGACAGCGCTTCATTGGATTTGTCCGCCATCTCCAGCGCACGTTCAAGGTTGTCGATCACCGGCAGCATTTCGCCCGCAAATTTTTCCAGAGCGAATTTATGCGCTTTTTCCACATCCAGCTCGGCACGGCGGCGGATATTCTCCATTTCGGCGCGGGCGCGCAACGCGCTTTCACGCTCACGCTGCTGGGCATCATTCAGTTGCGCTTCCAGTTCTGCGATACGCTCATCACGCGGGTCAGCGACATCTGTCATCTCTGGTACGGCATCCGCTTGCTGACCTTCCGCTGCTCCTTTTTGATCCAAGACTTGCTCGTCAGGCGACTTCTGTTCTTTACTACTCATGAAATTCTCCGCGTTTTTCGCATTCATCTCGCTAGTTCGCTTATTATGGGGATCAAAACCGGGGTTTCAAGGGAACCACTCACATATTATTGGTCCGGCTATCGGTCCAAAAACCGTGAGCCTCCGGTGCTCTCATGAGGATAATGCACCCAAATGAACAGATCGTTTAACTGCATTGGCATTGTCGGTCATCCACGTCATCCAAATGCCTTGACCACCCACGAAATGCTGTATCACTGGCTACGCGCACAGGGTTACCGCGTGGTGATCGAACAACAGATCGCCCGCGAGTTGCAGCTAACGGACGCCGCCACCGGCAGCCTGTCGGAAATCGGTCAGCAGGCGGACCTGGCGGTGGTGGTCGGCGGCGACGGCAACATGCTGGGCGCGGCGCGGGTGCTGTCGCGCTACGATATCAACGTCATTGGCGTCAACCGCGGCAATCTCGGCTTCCTGACCGATCTCGATCCGGATCATACCCAGCAACAGCTAAGCGAAGTGCTGGCCGGGCGCTACATCCGCGAACAGCGTTTTATGCTGGAAGCGCAGGTGTGCCGCGCCAACCACCCCAACAGCAGCAGCACCGCCATCAACGAGGTGGTTCTGCACCCGGGTAAAGTGGCGCATATGATTGAATTTGAAGTCTATATTGATGACAAGTTCGCGTTTTCCCAGCGCTCCGACGGTCTGATCATCTCTACGCCTACCGGCTCCACCGCCTATTCGCTATCCGGCGGCGGCCCGATTCTAACTCCGTCGCTGGATGCGATCGCGCTGGTGCCGATGTTCCCGCACACCTTGTCGGCGCGGCCGCTGGTGATCAACAGCAGCAGCTCTATCCGGCTGAAGTTTTCCCACATCACCCAGGACCTGGAAATCAGTTGCGACAGCCAGATTTCGCTGCCGGTGCAGGAAGGCGAAGAAGTGCTGATCCAACGCAGCCAGTATCACCTGAATCTGATTCATCCAGAAAATTACAGTTATTTCAATACATTGAGTAGCAAGCTTGGCTGGTCGAAAAAATTATTCTGAAAGTGGCGCTGGCTACTTTACTGTACAAAAAACCAGTCTATACTGTACGTAATAACAGTTGTTGTTACATACAGGACACTATCATGCTGGCGCAACTCACAATCAGTAACTTCGCCATTGTGCGCGAACTGGAAATTGATTTTCAGGCAGGGATGAGCGTCATTACCGGCGAGACCGGGGCGGGAAAATCCATTGCTATTGACGCCCTCGGCCTCTGTCTCGGCAACCGTTCCGACGCCAGCATGGTTCGACCCGGCGCCAGCCGCGCCGACATCTGTGCCCGCTTCTCGCTGGCGGATACCCCGGCCGCGCTGTGCTGGCTTGAACACAACCAGCTTGACGACAACAACGAATGCCTGTTGCGCCGCGTCATTAGCGCCGACGGCCGCTCCCGCGCATTCATCAACGGTACGGCGGTGCCGCTGTCGCAACTGCGCGAACTAGGTCAGCATCTGATTCAGCTTCATGGGCAGCACGCCCACCAGTTGCTGCTAAAACCGGAACATCAGCGCCACCTGCTGGATGCCTATGCCGATGAATCACAACTGCTCAGCGCCATGCGCCAAATCTGGCAGCAGTGGCATCAAAGCTGCCGCGAGCTGGCGCAGCACCAGCAAGCAACCATTGAGCGGGAAGCACGCCGGGAATTACTGCAATATCAGCTCAAAGAGCTGAACGAGTTTGCTCCCCAGTCAGGCGAGTACGAACAGATAGATGTCGAATACAAGCGGCTCGCCAACAGCGGACAACTGATGTCCCTCAGCCAGCAGACGTTGCAGATCCTCAGCGAAAGCGAAGACCAGAATCTGCTTAGCATGCTGCATAGCGCCAGGCACCAGCTGTCGGAACTGGTGAGCATGGATGACAAACTCTCCGAGGTATTTTCCATGCTGGAAGAAGCCAGTATTCACATCAGCGAAGCCAGCGATGAACTGCGCCATTACTGCGATCGTATGGATATGGACCCGATTCGTCTGTACGAACTGGAACAACGCCTGTCGCGCCAGCTGACGCTGGCGCGCAAGCATCACGTAACGCCGGAAGAGTTACCCGCATTCCATCAGCAGTTATTGCAGGAACAACAATTGCTGGAACAGCAGGAAAGCGATCACGAAACCCTGAATCGCGCGGTGCAAGAGTTCCATCAGCAAGCCCTACATGTGGCCGAACAACTTCATGCCCGACGCTGTCAGCACGCCAGCGAACTGGCGGAATTGATCACCACCAATATGCATGAGCTGGCAATGCCGCACGGTCATTTCACGATTAATGTGACCTTCACCCCGGACTCACTGACCGCCAACGGCGCCGACCACATCGAATTCTGCGTCACCACCAACCCCGGTCAGCCGCATCAGCCGCTAATCAAAGTGGCTTCGGGCGGCGAGTTATCGCGTATCGCGCTCATCATCCAGGTCATTACCGCCCGCAAGATGGATACCCCGGCTCTGATTTTCGACGAAGTGGATGTCGGTATCAGCGGCCCGACCGCGGCGATTGTCGGCAAGATGCTGCGCCAGCTTGGACAATCCACTCAGGTAATGTGCGTCACCCATCTGCCGCAGGTAGCAGGATGCGGTCATCACCACTACTTCGTTAGCAAACACACTGACGGCGCGGCGACCGAAACGCTGATGCAGCCACTGGGTAAGCGCGAACGTCTGCAGGAACTGGCGCGCCTGCTCGGCGGTTCCGCCGTCACCAAAAACACGCTGGCGAACGCCAGAGAATTGCTGGCGGCATAGTGAGGATCAACTTTTTCGAATTCCCGCGGTCTTACAGACGTCTTGCAGGTTTTCAAGTCAGGCAAGGTCTATTATCATCTGCAACCTATGCCCTTAAGGAATGTAATCACTATGCGCTGTAAAACGCTGACTGTCGTCGCCGCGGTGGTTGTTGTTATGTTGACTGCCGGTTGTTCCACGCTGGAACGTATAGTCTATCGGCCTGACATCAATCAGGGGAACTATCTGGCACCCGCTGACGTTGCCAAAATCCGTAACGGAATGACCAAACAGCAGGTCATCTACACGTTGGGCACCCCCATGCTGCAGGATCCGTTTGGATCAGACACCTGGTACTACGTCTTCCGTCAGCAACCGGGGCACGAAGCCGTGAAACAGCAAACGCTGACTCTGACCTTCAACAGTCAGGGCGAGCTGGCTAATGTGGACAACAAACCCACGTTGCAGACGCAGTAAGTGAACAGGCTTGGCGAGACGAGTACTCGCTGACTGGCCCCAAAAAATAAGGCACGTTACCGTGCCTTATTTTTTGAACGTTCCGCGCGCTGACGACGCAACTCTTTAGGGTCTGCCAGCAACGGCCGATAAATTTCCACCCGATCGCCATCGCTGAGAACATCGGTCAGTTTCGCCGGGCGGCTAAAAATGCCGATTTTATTGACGCCAAGGTCGATATCCGGGCGTAGGGCCAGCAGGCCGGATGCTTGAATAGCCTGCTCCGCCGTGCTCCCTTCTTCCAGCGTCAACGGTCGTAAGTACTGACGCTCCGGCAACGCGTAGACCACTTCCACGTGAATCTCAGGCACAATAGACCTCTTTGGCGCGCTGGGTGAACGCCTGCACCATATTGTTGGCCAATTCTTTGAAAATCTTGCCGAATGCCATTTCAATCAACACATTCTTGAATTCAAAATCCAGATTCAGCTCGACCTTACAGGCATCATCGCTCAGCGGCGTAAAACGCCAGTCGCCGGTCAACTGACGGAACGGACCGTCCACCAGTTGCATTAAAATACATTGGTTATCAATAAGCGTATTGCGGGTGGTAAACGTCTTGCTGATGCCGGCTTTAGACACATCAACCGCCGCCGTCATTTCACTCCCGGAGGAAGACAGTACCCGGCTACCAGTGCATCCAGGCAGAAAGGCCGGGTAAGACGAGACATCATTCACTAATTTATACATCTGCTCGGCACTGAACGGGACCAGCGCAGACCGGCTGATTTTAGGCATACAATTTTCCGTGATTCATAAAACGCGCAAAATAATACCATCGATGAGCGGTCAGACAAAAATTCTGCGAGGGGCATCGCACCCGTTCACAAAGAACGGTATGAATCCCGGCGAGGGATTTCATTCACGACGACAACCAGTATAATGACGGCACTATGACAAAGAAAAAAGCACATAAACCCGGTTCTGCCACCATTGCGCTCAACAAGCGCGCCCGCCATGAATACTTCATAGAAGAAGAGATTGAAGCGGGATTGGCACTTCAGGGGTGGGAAGTCAAATCACTGCGCGCAGGCAAAGCCAATATCAGCGACAGCTATGTGTTGATGCGTGATGGCGAAGCTTACCTTTTCGGCGCCACATTCACTCCGTTGCACGGCGCCTCCAGCCACGTGGTCTGCGATCCGACGCGTACCCGCAAACTGCTGCTGAACCAGCGCGAGCTGGACTCGTTGTACGGTCGTGTCAACCGCGAAGGCTATACGGTAGTGGCGCTGTCGCTGTACTGGAAAAATGCCTGGTGCAAGGTCAAGATTGGCGTAGCTAAGGGTAAGAAAGAACACGACAAACGTGACGATATCAAAGAGCGCGAATGGAAGTTGGACAAAGCGCGCATCATGAAAAATGCCGCCCGCTAACGGTAGATTAGCGAGTCATCTTTCTGTTATAATAGTGAAATATCTTGGGGCTGATTCTGGATTCGACGGGATTCGCGAAACCCAAGGTGCATGCCGAGGGGCGGTTGGCCTCGTAAAAAGCCGCAAAAAAATAGTCGCAAACGACGAAACTTACGCACCTGCTGCTATCGCAGCTTAATCAGCCTAAGAAACTGAAGGTGTCCTCTCTCCCTAGCCTCCGCTCTTAGGACGGGGATCAAGAGAGGTCAAACCCAAAAGAGATCGCGTGGATGCCCTGCCTGGGGTTGAAGCGTTAAATCCAATCAGGCTAGTTTGTTAGTGGCGTGTCTGTCCGCAGCTGGCAAGCGAATGTAAAGACCAGACTAAGCATGTAGTACCGACGGTGTAGGAATTTCGGACGCGGGTTCAACTCCCGCCAGCTCCACCACTTACATATCCGGATACGTCCGGGAAAGTCCTTAAAGCCCGCATCCCACCTAGGTTTGCGGGCTTTTTTGTTTCTATCATTATCCGACGATATCCGGCTAAATCCGCTGATGATTGGTATACGAATTGGTATACGGTACGATATATACCAAAAAGCGTATACCAATCATTAAGGATATCTCCCAATGGCACGGACAACTCGCCCCCTTACCCACACCGAAGTGCAAAAAGCCAAAGCGGCAGACAAAGACCTGACGCTGCATGACGGCAACGGGCTATTTCTCTTAGTCAAAACCACCGGGAAAAAACTGTGGCGGTTCCGTTACCAGAAACCAACCACAGGCCAACGTACCATGATTGGGTTTGGTGCTTACCCGGCATTGTCATTAGCCGATGTCCGCGCCATGAGAGACGAAAAACTGTCGTTGTTAGCCAAGGGAATAGATCCACAGGAAAAGGTGGCTAAGGAAGCCGAAGAAGCGCAAATCGCCGTAGAAAGCCTTTTCATCAATGTGGCGCGTAGCTGGTTCACGCTGAAACAGGCTACAGTCAGCACCGACCACGCCAAAGACATTTGGCGATCACTGGAAAAAGACGTGCTCCCGGCGATTGAAAATATCCCCATGCAACAAATCAAAGCCCGCACACTGATACAGGCGCTGGAGCCGATTAAAGCCCGTGGCGCACTGGAAACCGTCAGGCGGTTAGTACAACGCATCAACGAAATTATGGTTTACGCGGTTAACACCGGGCTGATTGATGCTAACCCTGCCTCAGGCATTGGTATGGCCTTTGAACGCCCCAAAAAACAGCATATGCCGACCATTCGGCCAGAAGAGCTACCCGCGCTGATGCGCACCATTGCGATGTCTAACCTCTCCATTCCTACCCGCTGCTTGCTGGAATGGCAATTACTGACACTTATCCGCCCGGCTGAAGCCTCCGCCACAGCATGGGCTGAGATCGATATCGAGAAAAAAACGTGGAGCATCCCGGCTGAAAGAATGAAAGCTAAGCGCGATCATATTGTGCCGCTCAGCGAACAGGCGCTGGAACTTCTCGACATCATGCACCCTATCAGCGGCAACCGGGAGTATGTTTTCCCCAGCCGTAACGATCCTAAAAAGCCGATGAACAGCCAGACCGCCAACGCAGCACTAAAACGCATCGGCTACGGTGGAAAACTGGTTGCTCATGGTTTACGCTCAATAGCCAGCACCGCCATGAATGAAACCGGTTTTAATCCTTATGTGATTGAAGCGGCGTTAGCGCATTGTGATAAGAATGAGGTTCGACGAGCTTATAACCGCTCAACATATATCACTCAACGAGTAGAGTTAATGTCATGGTGGGGATGTTATGTTAATGATGCGAACAAATAAAACAAAGGAGTTTAATGTGTCAAAAAAAACAAATGACCAAATAATACTTGAACAAATACTAAAAGATAAAAAAAGTGAACTTGGCATTGACATTAAAGATTCTGAGTTTTTTGAATTATATTCTGCATCAGAGATACTAAAAGATTACGATGTCACATATGATGATATTGAATACGGCATTGTTGGTAATGGTGGTGACGGTGGCATTGACTCTATTTTTACCTTTGTTAATGGTGAGTTACAAAAAGAAGATACTCAACTCAATACTCAAATGCGGAAAAACCATATTGAATTAGTTATAATTCAATCAAAAACATCTCCAACCTTTAAAGAAGATGCGATTATTAAATTCCGAGAAACCATTCAAGACTTGTTTGATCTGGGTAATGAACTCGAAAAATTCAAACAACGCTACAATTCGCTTTTATTAGAAAAAGTCACTTTATTTAGAAATGCATACTCAAAACTAGCTAAAACATTCCCTACCATTGTAATTAAATTCTTTTATTCAGCTCAGGGTATGGATTCTGATATTCATCAGAATGTCATTGATAAAGCAGGTAAACTACAAGAAGATATACGTAAATTGTTTAGTGGCTCAGTTTGCGAATTCAATTTCATTGGGGCCACTACCCTTTTAGAAATGAGCAGAAATATACCTGCCAGCTCTCGCATACTAGAAGTTTCTGAGCAGCCTATCAGTACATCTGCTGGTAGTTATGTTTGCTTAGCATCACTGACAAAGTATTATGAGTTTGTCAGTGATAATGGCTCACTCGCAAGAAGTATTTTTGAATCTAACGTGCGTGACTACCAAGGCAGCGTAACTGTAAACACTGGAATTCGTCTGACACTTCAGAATATGAAATCTGATGATTTCTGGTACTTGAATAATGGCGTCACAATTATCACACCTAAAGCAGTAAGTGCTGGGAAACAATTAACCATAGAAGACCCACAAATAGTTAACGGACTTCAAACCTCCCATGAAATATACCGACACTTCTCAAACGCAGGAGATACTATAGATGATAAGAGATCCATTCTTATTAGAATAATTTGTGAAGAAAACGAAGGGGCTCGCGATAGAATAATTCGTGCAACTAACAGTCAGACCGCAATCTTACCAGCTTCTCTCAGAAGCTCTGATGAGATACATAGAAATATAGAAGATTATTTTAAAGCTAACGATTTCTATTATGATCGCAAGAAGAACTTTTACAAAAACCTTGGAAAGCCCGCTTCAAAAATAATAAGCATTGCATATTTAGCACAAGCGATGATGACCATTGTTTTATTTAGACCTGATAATGCGAGAGCTCGACCCTCAACACTTATTAATTCTGACGCAGAGTATAAAAAAATATTCAGTTTAGATATCAACATTGATACATACTTAAAAGTAACACTAATTATTAAATCTACCGAATTATTTCTGAAAGCTGAAACAGATAAATATACCCCCGACCCAAAAACCACAATAAACATTAAATACTACGTTGCCATGGTTGCAACCATAAAATACCTAAGCACTAAGGAAGATATTTTATCGGCACTATCAACAGTCCCTCAGATATCCATTAGTGACGATATTTTCAATGAAAGCCTTAACACTGTATTACATCATTATCACATCTTGGGCGGGGATGATCAGGTGGCTAAAGGCGCAGCTCTAACCCCAGCAATTCTTGCATCACTTTAATCGGAAATCATCGATTTGGAGAGGCTAAGCTCTCTCCTTTTTCCCCAAGAATAAATAAAAGATATTGCGCGCAATTGTGCCCCCGCCACGCCTGCCCGCTTTATGTAGCAGTTTTCATGCAGTTGCATGGAGGCGCTCAGGCCTTGCCAATACTGGCGCGACAGGGCAAATTGAGAGGTAAGTTCCACATGCAAATTCATGCATTGTACACATGCACGATCAAAAAACTGCTAGCCAGAGAAAAAGTCTCAAAAAAAAGCCCGCGCGATAGCGGGCGATATTCTGATATTAAAATTAATGAAATGATAATTCTACTAATTAATTCAATTCTCAGTATTGTGCCCACGCGTTGTTAACGCAGCCTCTTTTTCTTTCAAGTCGCGGAAAAAATTCATTCGGCCGATCGGATTTGCCACGGGGGGAAAATCTGCATGTGCCAACGAAGGTGAATCAAGCCCCAGCACGGACAAGACTGGCTCGTTGTCCATTTCAAAGCGATAGTTATTCTGTAAGTAGACCGCTTTTAGTTCCACACACTTTTTGAGATTTCCGGTTTCTCGGCCATCAGCCGATATTCTTCCGGCGTCAGGTTATTCAGCGATTCATGGGGACGCTCGCTGTTATATTCATGCAGCCAGCGTTCTGTAATTTCACGCGCTTCATTCAGTGTTCTGAACAGGTAAAAATCCAGTATTTCTGTCCGGTACGTCCGGTTAAAACGTTCGATAAAGGCATTCTGTGTCGGCTTGCCCGGTTTAATAAATTCCAGTGCTACACCATGCTCTTCCGCCCATTGTGCCAACGTCAGCGAAACCAGCTCCGGGCCGTTATCCATCCGCATCTTTAGCGGATACCCTCGGTTTGCCACTATCCTGTCCAACACCCGAACAACGCGTTGTGCCGGTATATTCAGGTCAATTTCTATCGCCAGCACTTCACGATTAAAATCATCCACCACGTTAAACGTACGAAAACGTCTGCCGCATACCAGCGCATCATGCATAAAATCCACTGACCAGCTCTGATTCAGGTGTTCCGGCGTCGCTAATGGTGCTGGATCACGCACGGGCAAACGTTGCTTTCCTTTACGACGAAAATTCAGTTTCAGTAAGCAATAAATACGATGAACGCGTTTGTGATTCCATGCATGCCCCTGCCTGCGTAGCTTCTGGAACAACTTCTTGAAGCCGTATCGCGGATAGCGTTCCGCCATGTCGGTCAGTGCCTGAATGACCGGCTCATCACGCCGGGTGTCAGGCTGATAAAAATAGACCGTCCTGCTCAACGATAACGTCCTGCATGCCTGGCGGATGCTCATCGTAAACTGCGCGGTCAGATAACTGACGAGCTCACGCTTTATCGCTGGTTTTAAAGCTTTTTTTCAATAACATCTTTGAGTGCCCGGCACTCCAGACTGAGATCGGCAAACATCTGTTTCAGTCGCCGGTTTTCGTCCTCCAGATCTTTCATCTTTTTGATATCAGAGGCTTCCATTCCGCCAAACTTCGCTTTCCAGTTAATGGGATGGACTACCTCCTCCCCCTGCGGTTAACTGTACGAAATATGCTCAACAGGAGAGTCACCATGAATATCGTATTTCTGGGTATTGATCTGGCTAAAAATGTTTTCCAGCTTTGCGGATTAAACCAGGCTGGCAAACCGGTTTATACAAAACGTACCGGCCGAAAAGAATTACTCCAGACGGTGGCAAATATTCCTGCCTGTCTGATTGGTATCGAAGCGTCAACAGGGGCATTTTACTGGCAACGCGAGTTTGAAAAACTGGGACATAAAGTAAAAGTCATCAGCCCACAGTATGTAAAACCTTTTGTTCGTGGGCAAAAAAATGACGGTAATGATGCACAGGCGATAGCTGTGGCCCTTATGCAACCCACGATGCAGTTTGTTCCGCCTAAAAGTCCCGAACAGCAGGATATTCAGGCTCTGCACCGTGCAAGACAACGTATTGTCAATCATCGTACTGCAACCGTCTGTCAAATCAGAGGACTGCTGCTCGACCGGGGAATAACAATCGGTGCAGCGGTCTCAAGAGTTCGTCATGCAGTTCCGCTGATCCTTGAAGATGCAGAAAATGGTCTCAGTACCAGAATGCGCAGGACGATTGCAGAACTCTATGATCTCTTTAACGATCTTGGTCGTCGCATAAACTTTTTTGATAAAGAAATAGAGGCTGTGTTCAGGCAATCTGAAGCCTGCCAGCGCATTGCCAAAGTTAAAGGTATTGGTCCTAAAACGGCAACGGCTGTTGTTGCCGCTATTGGCAAAGGAACTGAATTTAAAAATGGTCGTCACTTCGCCGCGTGGCTTGGTCTGGTTCCCCGGCAACACTCAAGTGGTGACAGGCAAGTTCTCATGAATATGACGAAAAAAGGCGACAAGCATCTGCGGACTCTTTTTATTCATGGTGCCCGCGCTGTCGTCAGGGTTGCCACGAATAAGAATGATAGCTGTCTGCATCAGTGGGTTAATCAGTTGAGGGAACGGCGAGGGTTTAATAAAACGACCGTGGCGGTAGCTAACAAGAACGCGAGAATAATCTGGTCGATGCTGAGAAATGATACAGAATATCAGGCAGCCGGAAGTTAATTCCCAGCCAGAAAAGTTGCAGTGTACTGAGAAATGGTGACAGGTTGCACCTGCACAATCGGAACCTGATTTTTATACTGGCCTCAGAGGCCGTCCAGTTGTTGAGGCGATCGTGTGCGGATTACCCATTTGGGCACAGGTTTTCCTGATGCCGGATAGATGTAAGCAACAACCCAAAACCAGAATCAGTGCTTGCAAAACGGAGGTAGTCCATAGATGTAGTACGAAGCCTCGGATATTCCCGCTTCGCGGCAGACGTCTTTGACGGTACGTCCGGCTTCAACGGACTTCAGGACGGCGATGATCTGGTGCTCGGTAAATCGGGCTTTGCGCATGGCGATCTCCTCAACGGGACATAATCAGTATGTCGGAAGATCTCTAAAAGTGAATGGTTCGGTTTAGTGGGATACTTACAATATCTCTGACACTGGCACAGTGGGCGGAAGAGCATGGTATAGCACTGGAATTTATTAAACCGGGCAAGCCGACACAGAATGCCTTTATCGAACGCTTTAACCGAACGTACCGAACAGAAATACTGGATTTTTACCTGTTCAGAACACTGAATGAAGCTCGGGAAATTACGGAGCGCTGGCTGCATGAATATAACAGCGAGCGTCCCCATGAATCGCTGAATAACCTGACGCCGGAAGAATACCGACTGATGGTGGAAAACGCGGAAATATCAAAAAGTGTGTGGAACTAAAACCGGCGTACTTACAAGTTCACTCCGATCCTGTCATTCATAAAAACTTAGATTTATTCAACAAAGCCATTGTATACATATATAATAAACCGCCCCATGATAAGCCAGTGACAACACCTAAACCTGCGCCCCATAGACATTGAAATGAAAAGTTTAGTAGTAACATTGAGTCCGTTTCCATAAGGTAGGTCATGGTAAATTTAAAAACAAAAGATAAAAGAATTAAAACAAGAACAAAAGGACTTCCAGTACGAGTGACTAGACCAGAGGATGCATCATATTCAACAGGTGATCCCCACAATAATGACGTTCTAATAATACAGGATAGGATTGATGTAATCATATATGTAAATATGGTAGGGTAAAAATGAAACCCATTTAGATGGTAAATGCCTGCAGATAAAAACAACACAGGTATGATGAAAAGCCTGTTCAGGGGGATTTTCCTGGGTTGTAGTGCAGAGATACCTCTTTTTAGTAAAAAAACAAAAAGAATCCACACCCATAAAGGTGTATTTGAAAATATAGTAGCAGTCATGTTTGCTCCCTCTCTTGTGCTGAACGGCATGTCTTGTGTGCAGATTACAATGACTCACCCACCGAGCTTAAACCACGCCATATTAACGACAGTAGGCAGACATCTAAGTGACAATCATCTGACAGACGTTCTGGAGCGTATATGGGAAGGAGCGAATTTGTTGAATAAATAAGATATTAGGTGATGAAGTAAATAAAAGCAGCCAAAAAATTTTGAGACTGTAATTTAAATTGTGTAATTGCCTATTTCTGATATGTTCATTCCAATAATGGAGACTGGCAAACGATGGACGAAAAGAAACTCAAGGCTCTTGCGGCTGAACTGGCTAAAGGCCTTAAAACCGAAGCTGATCTCAACCAGTTTTCCCGCATACTGACGAAGTTAACGGCCAAAGCGTCACTCAATGCTGAGCTGACCGACCATCTCGGACATGAGAAAAATTCGCCTAAAACCGGCACCAACACCCGTAATGGTTACTCGTCAAAAACATTGCTTTGCGATAACGGCGAGATAGAACTGAACACACCACGTGACCGCGAAAATACCTTTGAGCCGCAACTGATAAAGAAAACTCAGACACGCATCACACAGATGGACAACCAGATTTTATCCCTCTATGCCAAAAGCATGACCACGCGGGAAATCGTCACCACCTTCAAAGAGATGCGCGATGCGGATGTGTCGCCCACGCTGATATCTAAAGTCACCGATGCGGTTAAAATACAGGTAACAGAATTGATTGATCTATTCCCTTTGCTCAGTACCGGCTGATGGCGGACAACCCGGAACTCCCCAAAAGCGGGTGCGTTCACAGAGGAAGCCCAGAAAAACATCGTAGATACTTATTTATATCCATATAACTGGTAAAAATAAAATAATCCGGGAAGCCACCCCGTTCTTCCCGTTTTATTTTAATCCCATTTTGTTGCCTTCTTTGTGCTCTGAAAACAGAGAAAATAAATCCATAACAAATACTGGCGCCACTTTATTGATAGTATTTCATGACTCCCACCTGAGTCTCGCCTCGCTGTTTTTATCACATTGATACATTTTCGCATTTACTATACGGATTAAGTAATGTATATCAACAAGCCTGTTAGAGTAACAATCAGACCAGGATACAGAAATGTTTTCAAAGCATTATGAGGTTGAGGATAGCCATATCGATTTCCAGGGCGTAGTCGACGGTCTCTATTACCCATTTTATATGGAGTGGACGCGCCATGCGTTCATGAAAGAATCGCTAGGCGTTGATATTGAAGAGGAGTTCAAGCAGGGCAAAGTCTATATGGTACTTGAGTATTCTCTGCGCTTCCGTAAAAGCCTGCAAAAAGGCGATCGGTTAGAGGTTACCTGTCAGTTGGAAAAAAACGAAAAGCGCAATCGCGTCAATTTTGTTCAGCAGATTAAGGTTGATGGCGTAACGTACGCAGAAGCCACCTTTGTCGCTACTTGCCTGGTCAACGGCCGTCCCTCCATGCCAGAAGCCGTGACGAATGCGCTAGCGGACTAAGATATAGATGTTATCAAGGGCAAAATACCCGCCCTTGATAACAAAATTTCCCTTAACACAGCCGCGAACGCGCCTATAACATTGCATAATCGCGCGACACCTGCTTTTACTGCTCAGGTGGCAATGGTACCAACACCCTGCCGGCCGAAAACAAAGGCTGTCCAGAGATGTTGCTCTCATATCTCTTTAACCAGATCACCGCACAAAACAAGCTCACGCCCAATGGCCTCAGCAGCGAAAGACAGCGTGTCATTATCGCCAACGGTACACAAATCCTTTCGCGGTAGCGACATTCGATGATTCATCATTTTTACATCCTGAAAACAAAATAATAACTATTTGTTATTATTTCACGTATAACTTAACATCAATTTTCCGGATGTGGGCTAAAGATGATGCAGTGTCTGGCGTTTTTCCTGTCTTCACTATTTATATGCCGTACGGTCTTTGTCGGTTCAGCGTCGGCTGCACCGCTCGATTCCCGGCCGCCTTTGCTTAGTGAACGCATGCTTTTAATGACGGGAAAGGCGCCGTTTTTCTTTCCGGGCCGGTACACATCTCTATCGGAGTTACTGGCCAGCCCCAGCTGTGGTAGAGGTTGTTTTGCAACGCCTGCTAACGCGCCTTCCGGAAATGCGACCGGTGATGCCCGAACTCAGACGGAATTAACAGGGCAAACCAGCGCGGTGTCGGCTCATTTCCTATCGCTGGTAATGATATGAATACCGAATATTTATATTCAATTTTATACGGTTAAAAGAGGTGTTATTGCCATGTTCAGAAAATTTTCGCTCCTGAAAATCATTGTCATTCTTACTATTTCACCATTTGCATTTGCCAAACAGGACATAATTCGTATTGGCGTCGATTTGACTTATCCCCCCTTTCAGAGCAGGGATAAAAATGGCAATCCATCAGGGTTTGATATCGAGATAACCGATGCCATCTGTAAATCATTAAACGCAAAATGTGACTATATCGTAAACACGTTCGATGCCCAGATTTCGGCTCTTCTCGCCAAAAAAATCGACGTTATTTCGCCACTGGGTGTGACAAAAAAGAGAAAGGAAGCTATCGATTTCAGCAACTATGTTTTTCATATACCAACCAGATTTGTCGCAAGGAAAGAGGCTAATCTTCTTCCACAGGTCGACATGCTGCGAGGGAAAAATATAGCGGTACAACAGGGAACCATTCAGGAAGCATACGCCAACAAACACTGGCAACCTGCTGGGGTTAACGTTAAAAGCTACCCAGATCAGGAAGCAATTTACGAAGATTTATATGCCGGGAGGGTTGAAGGTGCGCTGTGTCCATCGGTTGCTCTGACATTCGGATTTTTACAAACTCCGGAAGGTCAGGATTTTGAGTTAAAAGGCCCGGAAATAACCGATGCTGATTTGTTCAGTATTGGCTCAGCATACGGTATACGCCAGGGCGATACGGAAATAAAGCAGCTATTCAATCAGGGGTTGCAAAACATAATGAGCAACGGTGAATTTTCCCGCATCAAGAAACAGTATTTTGGCGATATCGATTTAAGCGTAAAAGAATAGCGCCAGGCGTAGTTAACTGATGACTTGGTAAATACCGCGCTATTCCTTTCCGGCTTAATCATTTCCCACTCCCGGCCCACTCCGAGGCCGGGAAACAGCTAGCCACGTAGCCCCAATGCCGAACTGTTCTGGCACACTACGTTTCGACGTTATTGAAATAATTTTTATGAAAAAAACCACACCGTCAGGATGTGGTTTTCTGTTAATGCAGGTAACAAACAGAGATGTTATTTCAGATTAGCTTTGAAAAATGAAGTCAATTTTGCAAATGGGATTAAATTGACACGATCATACAAATCGACATGTCCAGCCCCTGGAACAATGTACAACTCTTTTGGCTGGCCGGCACGTTTAAACGCATCTTCGCTGAATTCACGGGAATGCGCATTGTCGCCGGTAATAAACAACATCGGACGCGGCGAGATCGTTTCAATATCATTGAACGGATAAAAGTTCATGAATTTCACATTGCTTGTCAGCGTAGGATGGGTGGTCAATTCTGGTGATGAGCCTTTGGGTGTAAACTCACCGCGAGGCGTACGGTAGAAATCAAAGAACTCTTTCTCGATAGGAGTTGAGTTTGCATCAATCTTATGTACCGTACCACTGGTATATTTAGTCGGGCCACCGGTAAATTCGACATAACGTTGCTCAGCGGCCTCGGCAATGATTTTTTTGCGCTGCTCAAGCGTTAACGAATGGTGGAGCGCGTTACGGTTGGCAGACCCCATGTCATACATACTTACGGTTGCAATAGCCTTCATACGCGGATCGATTTTAGCAGCGCTGATAGCAAAGCTGCCGCTTCCGCAAATACCGAGAACGCCGATCCTGTTTTTATCAATAAACGGACGGGTGCCGAGGTAGTCTACGGCAGCGCTAAAACTTTCAGCGTACATATCCGGAGAAACGGCGTTACGCGGCTGTCCCTCGCTTTCCCCCCAGAAGGCCAAATCGATAGCCAGCGTGACAAACCCCTGCTCAGCCAATTTCTGTGCATACAGATTAGAGCTTTGCTCTTTTACCGCCCCCATAGGATGACCAACGATAATCGCCGGATTCTTGGTATTCTGCTTCATGTCTTTCGGGGTAAAAAGATTCCCCGTGACATTCATTTGATATTGGTTTTTAAAAGTCACCTTCTGCATCGTGACTTTATCACTCTGATAAAAGTTATCAGCACCATTCGACATATCCGCACCTATTGCAGAGAACGAGCTAATAATAAGCCCTAATAACATAGTAAATACTCTCATTACATTTTCCTCATTTAGAGAAACAACTAAATATGAAAAGACCTGCTCTTCAGAAGCCCTTTCAGTCAAAAAATCAGGATGGCGTTATCAATGACAAGCTGATATTTCACATCATCTTTAAGTATTCGTTGATATAGCGATTCATTTCATCGCACCGAATAAATGCAATCGCTTAATGGCGGCAATAGGTCAGCGCCGGTCCGCACGCGAGGTCAGGTACGCCAGAACGGCGGCTAACAACAGCAGGAATGCGCTCAGGGTGAACGTGCTACGGTAGCCGCTCATATCAAACAACCCGCCTCCAATAGTCGACCCCAATGCGATGGCAAACTGAATGATGGCTACCATCAATCCGCCACCCGCTTCCGCGTTTTTCGGCAACACTCTGGTCACCCAGGACCACCACCCCACCGGCGCAGCGGTGGCCACCATCCCCCACATGCAGAGCAATGCCGCCACAATAAAGAGCCGATCGCCAAACGCAATCAGCGCCACGGCAATCGCCGCCATTAACAAAGGAATAATGATTAACGTCTGGTAAAAGCCCGCCTTCAGGAAGGCGCTAATCAGCACCGTCCCGGAAAAGCCGGAAATACCTATCGCCAGCAAAATGAGTGACAGACTGGAGACATCAACGTGAGTCACCGTTTCAAGGTACGGGCGCAGATAGGTGAACAGAGCAAACTGCCCCATGAAAAAGACGCCGCACCCCGCCATCCCCAACGCAACCAACGGATGTTTAAGCAACGCAAAGACATTGCCGGAACCTTTTTCTCGCCCGCCGGCGGGCATCGCAGGAAGGCTGATCCATTGCCAGACCAAGGCAAGCAGCGCGACCGGCACCAGGCAAAAGAAAGCGCCACGCCAGCCGATCATCGCCCCCAGATAGCTGCCTAGCGGCACGGCTACGATGGTCGCCAGCGCGTTGCCGCCATTAAATATGGCCAGTGCTTGCGGCACGCGATG
The DNA here is from genome assembly GCF_003049805.1 of Dickeya sp. Secpp 1600. NCBI lineage: Bacteria > Pseudomonadati > Pseudomonadota > Gammaproteobacteria > Enterobacterales > Pectobacteriaceae > Dickeya > Dickeya sp. Secpp 1600. The sequence continues at coordinate 843,551 of NZ_CP023484.1, read as the reverse complement.
AGGCGGCACAAGCCGTATCGCCGTCGCGGCAGACATTGACCAGAATCCGCCGATAGCCACCCCGATGAGCGCCCGGCCGAGCAAATAGGTCGCGTAGTCCGACGCCAGCGCGATAACGGCGCCTGAAAGCAACATCAGGCCAGTCATACCCAGCAACAGCGCCTTGCGGTTCATTCCCCCCGCCAGTGACGAAATAGACAGACTTGTCAGCACTGCCAGCGCGCCGGATATGGCAATGCCCTGCCCGGCCAGCCCTTCGCTGACCCGAAGATCAGTTGCCATCGGCGTCAGCAGGCTGACCGGCATAAATTCAGACGCCACCAGTGCGAAAACGCACAGCGTCATCGCCAGTACGCCGCTCCAGTAAGCCGGTTGCTGCCCGGTATTGTGGCGGGAAAGGGCATTCCCCACCGGGATGTCATGTACTTTCGTTGTCATAAAACGGGTTATCTCAATAGATTCCAGACGCGGAATGTCTCAGCAGATGCAATACACGCGGCGCGTTTTCACATCCGTCGCAGCGTTATTCGTTTTCTAAAACCCGATTCGCAGGCAAAGCGAACCCTGCACCGGGAAATCCAGACCGGTGATACGTAACGTATTGATGTTGATAAAGCGGACGGGTTCAGCCCCGGTAATGATGACGGTTATTCCCTGACGCGTTCGCTCCTGACGGGATACGCCCGAGTTTCAGCCTCAATGCGCAGGGAATATTGTCGTCCTGAAAATGTAGAGCACATGCTATCCCTTGACTAGCTAATGAATACTTAATAAGGATATAAGTAGTGCTAATAAATCTCTGCGGGGTACACGATCATGATGAAACGCAACCTCAACGACCTGCTGTACTTCGTCACGGTGGCGCGGGAAGGTAGCTTTACCCGGGCCGCGGCACAACTTGGCGTGACGCAATCCGCACTCAGTCAGGCAATCACTGGCCTGGAGAATCGCCTGCAAATCCGGCTGCTGACCCGTACAACACGCAGCGTTTCACTCACCACCGCTGGCGAGCGCCTTTTGCTGGCGATAGGTCAACGCTTCGATGAGATTGAATCTGAACTGGATGTCCTGACGGAACTGCGCGACAAACCGGCGGGTACGGTGCGAATTACCTGCGGCGATCACGTCCTGCGAACCACCCTACTCCCCAAACTGGAGCCTTTACTGCGCGAATACCCGGACATCAACGTGGAGTTCGATATCAATTACGGCTTTCGAAATATCGTGGCGGACCGTTTTGATGCCGGGGTACGTCTGGGGGACACCATCGACAAGGACATGATTGCCGTTCCCATTGGGCCGAAGCTACGTATGGCGGCGGTAGCCTCGCCAGCCTATTTTGCCGGCCACCCCGTCCCGGAAACCCCGCATGATCTGACGGGCCACAACTGTATCAATATGCGAATGGTCAGTTCGGGAGGGCTGTATGTCTGGGATTTTGAACATCAGGGACGCCAGGTCAACGTGCGGGTGAGCGGACAACTCATTTTTAATACTTCCACTCACATCGTCGATGCCGCGCTGGCAGGGCTGGGTATCGCCTATCTGCCGGAGAAAGAGTTCGCGCCGCACATTGAGGAAGGCCGCCTGACACAAGTGCTTGACGAATGGTGTCCCCCTTTTCCCGGCTACTACCTGTATTATCCCAGTCGTCGGCAACCTTCACCGGCCTTCTCGCTGGTTGTTGATGCTCTGCGCGTCAGCCGCTAGGGCTCTGGCTGTCTCCCGCCATTGCCATCATTCCCTCACGCCGACTTGTCTTTCGGCCACACGAGTCGATGTAGCGTAATCCTGTAGTGACTTGACCCTGTAGTTTGACACTGTCGTAGCTTGACCCTGTAGTAGCTTGACCCTGTAGTAGCTTGACCCTGTAGTAACTACAGGGTGTTGAATAGACCGCATATGGCATACCGATGATGCTTACCAACTCACCATCAGGGCTAGCCATTCAGGTCATTCAAACAGTGAATACGGAGGTATCCATGGGTATTTTTGACAAATTATTGGGCGGTCATCATGGGAAGGGCCACCACGGGCATCATCATAACAACGAACATCATAGCTCGCATGGCAGTTACCCAACCGTGAACCACGCGGGAGTAAGTTGCCCAAACTGCCGGTCGCTCCATGCCCCCACCGCGCGGTTTTGCCAGCAATGCGGCTCATCGCTCGTACCGGCAGTCTGCCCGCAATGCAGCACTTCGGTACAGGCTGGCGCAAAATTTTGCGGTCAGTGCGGGAGCACCATCATCTGATGCCAGGCGGTGTCCCGCCATAGCGCGCGACACCACCTAAAACACCGCCACATGCAGCACCGCTCTGATCAAAATGCCGAACAGGGCCCCCAGCGCAGCGTAACGAAACAGTCGGGTAAAACGCGAGCCAACACCCAGAAAAATGCCGATGCCCGGTAAATCAAAGGTCTGTATCAGCAGCCCGGCGGAGGCATTGATTTGACTGGCGGTCATCTTCCCCTGCTGAATCAGGTCTGACACCACGCCAAAATAAGCGGTGCCGCCCGCCAGGCATTTCACCAGCGTCGGCATCACGAAAACAGGGGAAATATTGGCCGACGCCAGCAGCGGCGAGAAAAAGCGTTCAAGCGCCGTCACCGCGCCGGCGGATTCCAGTATGCCGACAATCGTCATGGAAAGAATCAGCATCGGCACCGATCCGAGCGCCAGCCTGATGGCGTCCGCCCCGGCGCTATTAATGATGCCGATAACGCCTCTGGCCGCCGGCTCTTCGGCAGAAACCTCGCCGGAACGCCCGCTTTCCAGCGCGGAGAGTTTGCGCCCCAGCACATGGTAGGTCAGCGCCGCTGCCGCCAGCCCGCCGATAATCGATATCACGATGGCCGCCGCCCAGTGCAGGCCAAACGGCGTCAGCGGATAAAACACGTTGCCCTGCCCCATAGCGAACACCATCGCCAGCGTCGCCGCCATATGGCGATCGGACACGCCGCGTTTTTCCATAATCGACAACGTCGCCAGCGGCGCGGCAAAACTGACAAAGTTAAGCTGAATCAGCGCAAAGGTACTCATACCGGTGAGCCCGAAGGGCTTGAGAATCGGTGCCATCCACCGAACCAGCGCATCCACGATACCTTTCGCTTCCAGAAAACGCATGATGACCAGCATCACGACCATAATCGGCAACAGTGTATACAGCGCAACGTCAACGGAGGCTTTCCCCGATGACATGATGATTCCAATCACGTTCATGTAATGTCCCAGCACGGGTGAATCTGTCCCGGCAGGTGCCGTCAACGGTACCTGCCGGGCTCTCAGTCCGGTTATTTTCGTGATAAACATCACAATATTCCAGAACGTTTTTCACCACATCCGGACAAACGCAGCGCCTGCCGTTATCCGACACCACGGGTGATTAAACAAGGAGAGACAAATCAGAATAAAGAACCGCTGAGGCTGCTCACCTCCCGGTAACAAGACAAGACGCAATGAGATTAATTCATACTTTGACGATCGCTAAAAAACGTCATTCCGGGACATTACACTCGGTATTGTCCCGCTATTGGTTATTGTGATTATTTTACGGCAGCGTTGCAGCACTGACCATGAACCAGCGGCTGTGGCGCCGCAACGAGCTGCCGCAGCCGCTTGCTCCGGTAATCAAAAGCGGATGGTTTCCTCTCCGTAGCAATAACGGGCATAAAGTTCCGGGTTGATCTCAAAGCCGATGCCCGGCTTATCCGGCACCGCCACCATGCTGTCCTGGTCCAGCGTCACTTCCGGCAGCATGAAGTCCTGCGCCCAGTAGCGTGATGACGGCGGAATGTCATGCGCCAGCAGGAAATTGGGCAGCGTCGCCACCGCAATGTTGTGCGCCTTACCCACCGCGGTATCCAACATGCCTCCACACCATACCGGCACGCCGGCATCCTGGCAGAAATCGTGGATCAGCTTGGTTTCGGTGATGCCGCCCACCCGCGCCACCTTGATATTGATGATGCGGCCGCTGCCCAGTTCGATGGCTTTGCGGGCATCTTCCACCGAAGCAATGCTCTCATCCAGGCAGATCGGCGTCTCAATCGCCGCCTGCAACTTGCGGTGATCGACGATATCGTCGTGCGCCAGCGGCTGCTCGATCATCAGCAGGTTGAATTTGTCGAACTCACGGAACAGCGGAATATCGTCCAGCGAGTAGGCGGAGTTGGCGTCCACCATCAGCGTAATGTCGCCGAATTCGCTGCGCAGCGCCTGAATATAGGCCAGATCCTTACCCGGTTTGATCTTAATCTTGATACGGCGGTAGCCTTCCTCCCGGTAGCCCGCCACCACACGCACCAAATCCGCCGGCGTCGGCTGAATACCGATACTCACGCCGGCTTCGACCCGATCGCGCACGCCGCCAAGTTCACGCCACAGCGGCGTCTGCTTATGCCTGGTGTAGGCGTCCCATATCGCGCCCTCCACCGCCGCCTTGGCGCAATTGTTGCGGCGAACCGGCGCGAAAATGTCGCGCACCTCGGAAGGATGGCGAATCTCGCCGGCCTGACGCAGCATCGGCACCAGAAAATCGCGCATGATGTGCCAGGCGGTAACGTTGGTTTCCTCGTTGTAAAACGGTAGTGAAATCGCCGAACAGTCGCCGTAACCCACCACATCGCCGCTATGCGCTTCCACCACGGTGAAGTACTTCTCCGTCTGAGTGGCAAAGCTGGTGGTAAACGGGGTTTTCAGCGTCATTTTCATCTGACGCAATACAATTTTGTCTATTTTCATCCTCTGTCCTTCACCTACACGTTTAACGTCAAACCTGTGCCGCCATATCGGTTTTCACCGACGGGCGCGTATGAATAGTCAGGCTCACCACCGCCGAGAACGCGGCTGCCGCCATGAGAAACAAAAACGCCGAGGGATAGCCGAAATACTCCACCATCGCGCCAATGACCAGCGGCGCAATAAACCCGGCCGCCTGACCGCCCACGTTGATCACCCCGATGCCGGATCCCACCATGCGCGAAGCCAGCACCTTGGTCGGCAGCGCCACCGCGATTGCCAGCACGAACGATTTGAAAAAGTAGGCGCAGGACTGAGCCACCACCACGGCGGTGATGGTCGACGCGCTGTACATCAGATACAGGAACAAGGCGGTCAGCAAGGCGCAGCCCATCAGCATCACCCGCTCGCGGCCATCAAAGAAACGGGTCATCACCCAGCCGCCGCAGGCGGTCGCCACTCCGGCCATCACGTAGGGGATCGGCAACAGCACCCCCACCGCTTTCAGATCCAGATGGCGTTCGGTCATCAGGTAAATCGGCATCCAGGAGTCCAGCCCCTTGTTGATCAGGCTCAGACCGAACCAGACCGCCGCCAGCCGCCATAACAGCGGATTTTTCATTACGTCGCGCCACTCCGCACCGCTCAGGCGTTCCGGTTCATCGGACACCCATGCTGGTTTGGCGCTGACGGTCAGGGTATATACCAGCACGAAGGCGATGCCGAACAGGCCAATCACCATGAATGCATGACGCCAGCCCAACGCCAGAATCAGCGGCGCGATCAGCAACGGCGCAATCATGCTGCCCACATAGTTGGAAGACATCAGCAGCGAGGTCATGCGCGGCTTATCACTCGGAGGGAACTGCTCCGCCGCATTCTTGACGGAAGCGGAAGGATAGGCGCCTTCCCCCACCCCGAACAGAAAACGAATCACCAGTAACGCCGTCAACGACCAGGCGATGCCGGTCAGGAACGTAAACAGCGACCACATGGCGATCGCCATCGCTACCACCACCCTGGCGCCAAAGCGATCCGCCAGCCAGCCGCCGGGCAACTGCATCAACCAGAAGCCGAAATAAAAAGCGCTCAGCACCAGCCCAACCTCGCTAGGCGACAGCGACAGCTCTTTCGCCATCTGCGTCGATCCCATACTCAGCACCACGCGATCGATAAAAGCCACGCACCAGCCGATATAAAGCAGGAACAGCACCCAATATGATTTTTTTCTCGTGTAATGCCCCATCTGTCCTGATTCCCCCTGTGTGATGTTGTCATTGCCTGAAGCCAGTGCGTTCTGCGACGCTTTTTCCCTGTGCCGGCAACCCCTCCTGATTGCATACTAGACACCCGCCATCCATACTGCTATTTCAACTTTTTCACCACCTCATTGCCGAAACGGCAAACTTCAATCATTGAGGGAGTCGCATGACCGCTCGCTATCTGCAGGACACCGCCCTGCGCTATTTTCTGGAAGTGGTGCGTTGTGGTTCCATTAGTGAGGCCGCCTTGCGACTCAACGTGGCGGGTTCCGCCATCAGTCGCCAGGTCAGTGGGCTGGAAGACCGGCTCAACACCACGCTGTTTGAACGGCGGAAAAGCGGTATGACCCCCACCGCCGCCGGAGAACTGCTGGCGGCTTACGCCTTTCGCAATCAGTTGGAAACCGAGCAAGTGACGCAGGAAATCCGGGAACTGCAGGGCTTGCGCCGCGGCGACGTACGCATTGTCTCCACGGCGGGATTTAGCCTGGATTTTATTCCGATGGCGATCGCCTCGTTTCGCCAGCATTACCCCTATATTCGTTTTCAGTTGCTGGTGGCGACGGCCGAAGAAGTGGCGCGCCGGCTGAATGAGGGCGAAAGCGACATCGGGCTGACGTTCAGTCAGATACCAACCGCCAACATTCATGTCGCCTACCGGCTGCACTCGCCGCTGGTGGCGGTGATGCAGCGCTACCATCCGCTGGCGGAGAAATCGAGCCTGCGCCTGTCGCAACTGGCGGGTTATCCGCTTGGCGTGCCGGTTCGCCACATCCTGACCCGGCGGCTGTTCGACGCCTGCTGCAGCCGTCAGGGGTTGCTGATCGATCCGGCGTTTGAAACCACCTCCATCAGCGCCCTGCTGGCGTTCGCCCGTTACTGCGACGGCGTAGTCATTTCCACCGAGTTGGTGGTGCGGCAATACCTGAAGGATCACGATATGGTGGCGGTGCCGATCACCGGCCAGGATCTAAACGGACTCAACATCGAACTGAACACGCTGGCAGGCCGCACGCTGCCGAAAGCGGTTTCCGCGTTTACCGATCACCTGATTCAGATCATGGAGCAGGAACAGCAGCCGGAAGCATAACCCAACGGACCCACAATTCGGTTTTTTCCCTATGGACGTTGCGCTACCATGACCGCCACGTTGTTTTTGACTGAATTATATGGATATCTGATGCGTCGCCTGGTTGCTGTTTTTCCGCTGTTGCTGGCGCTGTCCGCCTGCAGCAATAAATCCGCCGAGCCCACCGGGGCTGAAATTATCGGTACGCCCGCCGCCACTGCTCCCTCCGGCGGTTTTCTGTTATCCCCCGCCCACGCCGGCGGTCTGCTGACCAGCGGCGATTTCGCCAACAGCCCGGATGTGGACCGTTTCGTGGACAAAATGGTGCGGCAGTATGGCTTCGAACGGCAGCAACTGCACGACGTGCTGGCGCAGGCGCAGCGGCTGGACTGGGTGATCCGGCTGATGGACAAACAGGCGCCGTCGCCGTCAACGGCAACCCCCTCCAACATTCCCAACGGCGCCTGGCTGCGCTACCGCAAGCAGTTCATTACCCCGGATAACGTGCAGAACGGCGTGGCGTTCTGGAACCAGTATCAGGACGCGCTGGATCGCGCTCAACAGGTTTACGGCGTACCGCCGGAGATCATCGTCGGTATTATCGGGGTGGAAACCCGCTGGGGCCGGGTGATGGGTAAAACCCGCATTCTCGATGCGCTGGCGACGCTGGCCTTCGCCTACCCGCGCCGCGCCGAGTATTTCAAAAGCGAGCTGGAGTATTTCCTGCTGATGGCGCGGGAAGACGGTTTTGACCCGCTGTCGCTGCGCGGCTCGTTTGCCGGCGCGATGGGCTACGGCCAGTTCATGCCGTCGGCGTTCAAGAAATACGCGGTGGATTTCAACGGCGACGGTATTCCCAACCTGTGGGACCCGGTCGACGCCATCGGCAGCGTCGCCAACTACTTCAAATCGAACGGCTGGCAGCCTAACGGCCAGGTAGCGGTGACCGCCAGCGGTCAAACCTTCGCGCTGGAAACCGGCTTCAAGACCCGCTACTCCCTGTCGACGCTGGCGGCAGCGGGGCTGCGCCCGAGTGCCGCACTGGGCGGCTATCAGGAAGCCAGCCTGCTGCGCCTCGACATGGGCAGCTACTACCAGTTCTGGTACGGCCTGCCTAACTTCTACGCCATCACCCGCTACAACCACAGCGTGCACTACGCGATGGCGGTGTGGCAGTTAGGGGAAGAAGTCAGAAAAGCGCGGCAGGGGTACTAAACCTGAGTCCAACTGCTGACAAACCCTTTAAGTACAGGGTGAAAGGGTTTTCCGGCGTCAAAAACTGTGCTGAGGTGGACGACTTCGCCGGGTGAGCCGCATGGACGCGGCGAAAGCCCGTGCCGCGTCTGGAACGCGTCACGGGCGGCCCGAACAGCGAAGGCGAACGCCGAAGGGACCGCGAAGCGGCGCAGTTTAGCCCCCAAGCCAGTGGTCAAGGAGAGGCGGCGCTGAGCCTCTCCTTGTCGTGCGTGCGATGAAATGGCAAAGAAACGGCTCTGTTCATTCCGCACGAAACCATTCACTGCCCAGACAGACTTCACCATACCAAACAACATGACCAGTTGGGTTGGCAACCCGGTTTTATCTGCACGATAAAAACCTCACCCGCTGTGCTTTGCCGCGTATTCCGCACTATTCACCCACTGGTGGTCCTGCTCCCAGCTAAAACGCCACTGGCGCACCGGCCCGGCCATCACGTTGAGGTAGTAGCTGTCGTAGCCCGCCAGCGTCGCCACCGGATGATAACCGCGCGGCACCATCACCACGTCCCGGTCATACACCGCCATGCATTCGTCCAGCGAGCGATCCTCGGTGTAGACCCGTTGCAGGCAGAACCCCTGCGGCGGGTTGAGCCGGTGATAGTAGGTTTCTTCCAGATACGTTTCCTGCGGCGGGTTGTCCACATCGTGCTTGTGGCTGGGGTAAGAACTGGTGCAGCCCTCGTCGGTGTAGACCTCGACCACCAGCAGGCTATCCGCCACCTTGTCCTCCGGCAGGATGTTGTGCACGAAACGGCGGTTGCGCCCGCTGCCGCGCGCTTGCGCGCCGATATCCTGCGGGGCGATCAACCGGGTGGGATGATTGCTCCACCCCGGCGCGGCGCATACCGCCAGTTCCAGCGGCGTATCGGCGGTGACGGTCACCGTTTCTCCCGGCGCGACGTACACCGCCCAGGGTTTCTTGCGCTCGAACGGGTTCATGCGATCGCCGATATGCTCAAACCGCGCCTGCGGCGTCGCCACCGTCGCCCGACCGCCCACCAACACCAGACAGCGCTCCTCGACCACCGCCGGTAGCGCCAGCGTTGCGCCGGTCGACAACTGGTAAACCTCAAACCCGACATGACGCCAGCCCGCGCGAGCCGGGGTAATCTGCTGGATACGACCTTGCTTATCCGGCGCATGATAACGGGACAGTAATTCAGACATCGCCCACCTCCCTGCCTGCAACAGTCAGATCAGACCCGCGTCGCGGGCAAACCGCTGCAGATTGTTGAACCCCAGCGTGGCGTAAGTCAGCGGATGCGCCACCGCCGGGTCCTGTTCGGCTTCCACGACCAGCCAGCCCTGATAATCATGCGCTTTCAGCAGCCGGAACAGCGACGGATAATCGACGCAGCCGTCGCCCGGCACGGTGAACACGCCGCTCAACACCGCATCCAGAAAACTGGTTTTGCGGTTTTTCACCTCTTTCAACACCTCGGGGCGAATGTCTTTACAGTGCACATGGTTGATGCGTTGCACCCAGCGCTGCGCCACCGCCAGCGGGTCGGCGCCGGCAAAGGTCAGGTGACCGGTATCCAGCAGCAGGCCCACTTCCGGCCCGGTGTGGGTCATCAGTTGATCCACGTCGTCGGCGGTTTCAATCACGGTGCCCATATGGTGGTGATAGGCGATTTGCACGCCCTGCTGCTGGGTATAGCGGGCGAATTCGCTGAGCTTGTCGCCGTATTCCTGCCAGCGCGTCGCCGGAAAACGCGGGCGCAGATGCACCGGCGTACGCTGATCGCCATGCACCGCGCCGGTCACTTCGGCGAACACCAGTACGGTGGCGCCCAGCTCGCGCAGCAGGTTAAGGTGATCCTGCACCGCGGCGATCTCGTCTTTTACCGAACGGGTCAGCAACTGGCCGGAATACCAGCCGGAAACCAGACTCAGCCCATGTTTTTTCAGAATCGGCCCCAGCACGCCGGACTGGCGCGGGAACTTGTTGCCCAGTTCGAACCCGGCGAAACCGGCCTGACGCCCTTCGCTCAGGCAGGTTTCCAGCGGAGTTTCCGCCCCCAGCGACGGCAGGTCATCATTGGTCCAGGTCAGCGGATTGATACCCAGTTGAACAGTCATTCTCGATTCCCTCTCATAATAAATGGATTTAGCCGCGTTGACGCCACAGGGCGATCAGTTGCAGGTAGTTATCTTTGACGTCGGCGATCAGTTGCCGATCGTCGATATCGCCGCGCAGCCACTGCTGCGCCGGCTGCGCAAACAGCGTGCGCCCCACCGCGAACCCTTTCACCACCGGTTGACCGGCGGCGGCGTTGAACCCCTGACGTAATATTTCGATCGGCGCGTCCAGCCCGAGGATCACCACGCCGCGGCAGTGGGGATCGCGCTCTGCCAGCAATCGCTCCAGCCGCTGCCAGCCGTCGGCGGACAGCGGCGGCAGTTTCCACCAGTCCGGCCGGACGCCGATGTTGTAGAAACGCTGGATCGCCCGCAGGTAAAGATCATCGCTGCGCGGCATGTCGGCGGGCAGAATCACCTCCAGCAGCAGTTCGTGGCCGGACTGACAGCAGGCGCGATACACCTCGCTCACCTGCCGTTCCTGCGTCAGCCGCAACGGGCTGTCGTCTTCCGGGTGGAAAAACACCAGGCACTTCACCACATGCTCCAGCGGCCAGCTCACCAGTTGCGAGCCGATGTTGCCGTGCTCCAGCACCAGCGGGCGCGAACCCGGCAGTTCGATCGGGCGACCGATCCACCAGCCTTGCCCGGTAATGGTATTGAGCGCGTCCTGCCCGAAGGTGCCATCGCATAATAATCCGGCTTTGCCGGGCGATAATCCGGCCTTGCCGGACGGCAATCCGTCTTTACCCGATGATGATCCGGCGCTCTGTAGTCCGGCCTGCTGCGCCGCCTGCTGGCTGGCCTGCAAAATCAACTGCTTAAGCGCTGGGATCCGGCGGCGATCGGCACCGCAGGCCAGCGCCATCTCCTCCAGTTGGCTGCGGTGATCAAAGGCGATCACGCACAGTTCTTCCCAGCGCTGACGGCGGGTGGTGACGCGATGTAAATGGTTCAGTTCCGGGTCCAGATCCGGCCGCGGCACCGCATGGGCGCGCGCCAGATAGTTATCCAGCTCGATGCGGCTCGGCATCGCCGGGGCGCAGCCGTGGCGAGACACCACCAGCGCGCCGCAGGCGTTGGCGTAAGCGCAGGCTTTCTCCCAGCCCTCGCCGCTCAGGTAGCCACGCAGCAGACCGGACATAAAGGCGTCGCCCGCCCCCAGCACGTTGAGCACTTCGACGCGCACGCCTTTGACGGTAATGCCCTCATCCAGCGACGCCGGAATGTCGCCGGTGAACACCGAACAGCCGAGCGGACCGCGCTTGCACACCAGCTCCGCCGCGGTATGCGCCCGCACCTGACGCAGCGCCTGTAGGGTGTCGGTGCTGCCGCCGGCGATATGAAACTCCTCTTCGGTGCCGACGATCAGATCGAACAGGTTCAGCACCTGTTGCAGTTGCGCCGTTACCGCCGTTGACTCGATGAAACGGGTTTCGCCGTCGCCTAACGAAGTCAGCCCCCACAGCACCGGCCGGTAGTCGATATCCAGCACCGTTTTCACGCCGTGACGACGGGCGTAACGCAGCGCAGTCAGCACCGCCTCGCGGGTGTTCGGGTGCGACAGATGGGTGCCGGTGATCGCCAGACAGCGCGACGAGGCGATGTAATCCTCGCTGACGTCCTCCGGCGTGATCGCCATATCGGCGCAGTTATCGCGGTAGAAGATCAGCGGAAAGGTTTCCCGATCCTTGATGCCGAGCAGCACCAGCGCGGTCAGGCGCGTCGGATCGGTTACCAGATGACTGGTGTCGCAGCCGACCTGCTGCAACTCTTCGCGCAGAAAGCGCCCCATGTGCTCGTCACCCACCCGCGCCAGCATTGAGGAACGCAGCCCCTGCCGGGCGGTACCGTAGGCCACGTTACCGGAAGAGCCGCCCAGGTATTTGGCGAAACTGCCCATGTCTTCCAGACGCGCGCCGATCTGCTGACCGTACAGGTCCACCGCCACGCGTCCCATGCAAATCACATCAAACTGCTTTTCCGTACTCATAACGCCCATTCCTGTCAGTCAAAAAAGGAAATCGACAACACGTCGGCACGACCGTTATCCCGCTTCATGCACTGCCACCTCATGTACCGCCACCCAGCGCGCGGCCTGATGCGACAGCACGATGGCGTCCAGCACCCGGGAGACGCGCCAACCTTCGTCAAAATCGGGCCACAGCGGACTCCCGGCGGCGATGCCGTCGATCAGGTCGCGCACCTCGACGGTTTTCTGATCGTTAAAACCGATGCCGTGCCCGGCGCTGGCGCAGAACGCGGCGTACTCCGGGTGCTGCGGCCCGATCAGCAAAGTCTGAAACCCCTGTCGGTTGACCGGGTCGTCATGCCGGTACAGTTTTAGTTCCGCCATGCGTTCCTGAGTAAAACTGATGGCGCCGCGGGTGCCGGTGATGACATAACTCAGCCCCATCTTGCGTCCGCATGCCACTCTTGACGCCTCGATCACCCCGCGCGCGCCGCTGGCGAAACGCACCATCGCGTGCGCCTGATCCTCGTTTTCCACCGCCACCCGGTCGGCGCTGCCCGCGCTCACCGGCCGCTGCGGCACCACCGTCTGCAGATCGCCGCACACCTCGGTGATGTCACCCACCAGGTAGTGCGCCATATTGACGATGTGCGCGCCCACGTCGCCCAGCGCGCCCAGCCCGGCGGTGTGCCGGAAGCAATGCCAGTCCGCCGGTTTCAGCGGGTCGGCCAGATAGTCTTCGTTATGGGTGCCGTAGAAATGGGTCACTTCGCCGATCTCGCCGCGCGCGATGATCTCTTTCGCCAGTTGCGCCGCCGGGTTCTTCATGTAGTTGAACCCCACCAGCGTTTTTACTCCGGCCTGACGGGCGGCGTCCGCCATCGCACGCGCGTCGGCGGCGTTGAGCGCCAGCGGCTTTTCCGAATAGACGTGTTTGCCGTGGCGAATCGCCGCCATCGCCATTTCCTGATGCAGAAAATTAGGCGCGCAGATATCCACCACGTCGATAGCCGGGTCAGCCACCAGTTGATGCCAGTCGCTGGTGAAACGGGCGAAGCCCAGTTCCCGCGCCCGCTGCTTTGCCAGCTCCGGCGAGACTTCCGCCAGCATCTCGCACACCAGTTGCCCCTTGAGCGGGTACACCACCGGCGCCTGCGCATAGGCGATGGCGTGGGCGCGGCCGATGTAGCCGGTGCCGATCAAACCGATTCGAACCTGTTTCATGCCTGTCGCTCCCTGTGTCAGATGGCGCCGCGTCGGCTCTTGGCGTAGGTATCGAACGCTACCGCCAGCACGATGATGAGCCCGGTGATGATCTGCTGGTAGTAGGCCGAAACGTTCATCAGCACCAGCCCGTTAATCAGGATCCCCATGATGACGGAGCCGATGATGGTGCCGCTGATGCGCCCGTAACCGCCCATCAGCGAGGTGCCGCCAATCACCACCGAGGCGATCACCCGCAGTTCGAACGAGATGCCCGCCACCGCTTCGGCGCTACCCAGCCGGGCGCTGAGGATGAACCCCGCCAGACCGGCCAGCGCGCCGATCACCACGTAGACGCTGACCAGTACCCGCTGCACGTTGACCCCGGCCAGCCGCGCCGCCTCGGTGTTGCCGCCGATGGCGTAGACGAAGCGCCCCCAGCGGGTTTTATGCAGCGCCAGCCAGCCTACCAGCGCCACCAGTGCGAAGATCCAGATCGGGATGGAGATGCCGAGCAAATCACCCCGCCCCCACCAGCGGTAACCGGGGTCAAACCCGGCGATGGGCGCGCCGTCGTTGACAACCAGCGTCAGGCCACGCCAGATGGTCATGCCGCCCAGCGTGACGATGAACGGCGACAACCGCAGACGGGTAACGCCCAGTCCGTGCAGGAAACCGATAACGGTGCCCATCGCCAGACAGATGCCCAGCCCTACCAGCCAGCTCATGCCGCCCCAGGCTTGCGCATCGACGGTGGTGAAATTATCGCCTTTGATCACGTAGGCGGCGGTCATGGCGCACACCGCCAGAATCGACCCAACCGACAGGTCGATGCCCGCGGTTAGGATCACGAAGGTCATCCCCACCGCCATGATGCCGTAGATGGACACCTCGGTGAGGATGTTGGTGATGTTGCGTTCGGTCAGGAAGTTGCTGTTCTGCGACTGGAAAAAGATCAGCAGCAGGATCATGAAAATGAACACCCCGAAACGCTCGAAGAAGGCGATCGGGTCGATGCGTCCCCGGCCGTTAGCCGGCGCCGGCAGTTTGGTACGGGATAAGGGTTGCTGCATGCTCATGGTATCTCCGTTATGCGGCCTGTGGTGCGTCATGGCAGATGGCCATCAGGGTCATCAGCCGCTCTTCCGTGGCGTCATCGCCGTGCAGTTCGCCGGTGATCCGGCCTTCGCTAAGGGTGATGATGCGATCGGAAATCGCCATCACCTCCGGCAGATCGGAGGAAATCACGATCACCGCCACGCCCCGTTTCGCCATATCGAACAGCACCTGATGCACTTCGGACTTGGTGCCGACGTCGATACCGCGCGTCGGCTCATCGACGATCAGCACCCGGGGGTTGAGCGCCATACAGCGCGCCAGAATCACTTTCTGCTGGTTGCCGCCGGAGAGCTTGCGCACCTCCTGCTCGCTGTCCACCATCTTGATGCGCAACGCCTGCCGGTAGGATTCGATCAGGTCGTCCTCGCGGCGGGTGTCGACGAAGTAGCGCCAGCGCAGCAGCGACGACAGGCTGGAAAGCGACAGGTTGTTGCGGATCGACAAGCCCAGCACCGCGCCCTCTTTCTTGCGATCTTCCGGCACCAGCGCAATGCCCTGATCGAGCGCGTGCAGCGGATCGACCGGGTGATAGGCCTGGCCGTCAAGCCAGAATTCGCCGGAGGTAAACGGGTCGGCGCCGAACAGGCAGCGCGCCACCTCGGTACGGCCGGCGCCTACCAGCCCGGCGATGCCGAGGATCTCGCCCGCGTGCACCTGAAAACCGATGTTGTCGAGCGCGATGCCGTGCGGATCGAGCGGCGGTTTTTCCCGGCACAGCCCTTTCACTGCCAGCCGCACCGGTTTGTCCTGATGATGGGTTTCCGACGGCGGGCGACGGCTGAACACCACGTCGCGCCCGACCATCATGCGGATGATGCCCGCCACGTCGATGTCGGCCACGTTGCCGGAGCCGGTGTAACGGCCGTCCTGCAATACGGTGAAGCGGTCGCACAGCTGGAACACTTCGTGCAGCCGGTGCGTCACATAAATCACGCTGACGCCGCGCGCTTTCAGCTCACGCACCACCCGGTGCAGGCTCTCCACCTCGCTATCGCTCAGCGCGGCGGACGGTTCATCCATCACGATCAACCGGGCGTTGAGGGTCAATGCGCGGGCGATTTCCACCATCTGCTGCTGCGCCACGCTCAGCCGCGCCACCTGCGTGGTCGGTGATATGTTCAGTTGCAGGTACTCCAGCACCGTGCGAGCTTCCTGATTGACCGCCTGCGCATCGACAAACAGCCGGCTGCGTTGCTGTTCGCGGCCGAGAAACATGTTTTCCGCCACCGTCATGTTGGGCAGCAGGTTGAATTCCTGATAGATGGTGACGATGCCGCGGTTCTGCCGTTCTACCGGCGAGTCCTGCGGCGACAGCAGTTCGCCGTTGAAGCGGATATCGCCGCTGGTCTGGGGTTGCGCACCGGCCAGCGCCTTGAGCAAGGTGGACTTGCCGGCGCCGTTCTCGCCCAGCAGGGCGTGGATCTCTCCCGGTAGTACCGTCAGTTGCACTTTATTGAGCGCCCAGACGCCGGAGAAATTCTTGGCCAGATCGGTAATGTTCAGTAAGGGTTCAGTCATGGGATGGCCCTCGTTGCGCACCGGCCGCCGGGCCGGTGCGTGAGTGGTATGTCCGCTTATTTGCCCGCTTCGCCGATACGTTCCGCGTCGTTCAGGTTGTCTTTGGTGATCATGGTCGGCGGGTAATCCGCGCCGGTGATCGGCGACTTGGTGCGAATATTGTTGGTCAGTTGGGTCATCGCCTGCGTCACCGCGTAGCCGGGGCGTTGATCGGCGGTCACCGACAGCCAGCCGTCACGCACGCGGGCCAGCGCTTCCGGCACCGCGTCAAACCCAGTCACCATCACTTCGCCCGGTTTCAGCCCCTGACTTTGCAGCGCTTCGATCGCCCCCAGCGCCATGTCGTCGTTGGCCGACAGAATCACCTGCGGACGCTTGGGCAGCGACGGCAGCACGCTTTCCACGATGCGCATCCCTTCGGAACGCATCCAGTTGCCGGTCTGATCCGCCACCAGGCGATACTTGCTGCCACCCGCTTTCAGGCTGTCGCGGATACCCTGGGTGCGTTCAATATTGGACGATGAACCCGGTTGTCCGGTCAGCAGCACGATGTCGGCGCCGTTCGGAAAGCGCGCTTTGACGAAATCGGCAATCGCCTGACCGCCCTTGTAGTTGTTGGCGCCGAAGTGCGGCACTTTCTTGTCGGTCTTCACCGAGCGGTCCAGCGTCACTACCGGCAGTTTGGCGTCCTGAATCTCCGTTACCGCGCCCGACACCGCGTTGACGTCATTAGGCGACACCACAAAACCTTGCGCGCCGCGGGTGATGGCGTTTTCCAGATCCGCCACCTGTTTCGGGGAACTGCCCTGGCTGTCCAGCACCTGCAGGTTAACGCCCAGTTCTTTGGCGGCCTTGACCGCGGTACGCTGCATGTGAACTTCAAATGGCATCGCCAGATTAGGGGTACTGAACACAATCTGCTCGTTCTGGGCCTGCGCCAGACCGGACGACATCGTGAAGGCCATCGCCGCGGCCATGATGGTTATCTTTTTCATGGTGTTGTCTCTGCATCAGTTGGGTGTAAATTATCCCCGTCATACTTCAAGTTACCGATGCGTTGGCTTTATTACTCGGCCCATCCCTGGGCCTCGCCCTTCGGGCCGCAGCGAGCTGCGTTCAAATCTGCTCCCGGCAGATTTGTCGCTCACCCCAGTCACTTACCGATGTAAGCTCCTGGGGATTCACTGCGTCGCCGCCTTCCTGCAACTCGAATTATTTAGGGTATAAACGTCAGGTCATGTTGTTATGTCAGGGGCCGCCGCCGTGCCGGCCCTCTGGTTATGTCAGAGCGAAATAGCGCGCCCCTTCGCCAGCGATTCCAGCGCTTTGTCGGCCAGATACAGCGCCCGCTCGCCGTCGACGCCGCTGCACTCGGGCGGGGTACGCCCGTGCAGCACCTCGACGAAATGACGCCATTCCGCCGCGTAGGCATCGCGGTAACGCTGCAGGAAAAAGTGTTCCGGTTTGGCGGCGAGGCACCCCGCGTCGCCCCAGTGTTCCACCTGATTTTCACGGATGTTGCCCGCGCTCAGCACGCCGAGCTCGCCGTGCAGCTCCAGGCGCTGGTCGTAGCCGTAGCCGGAGCGGCGGCTGTTGACGATGGTCGCCATCGCGCCGGAGGCGAATTTGAACACCACCAAAGCGGTGTCGATGTCGCCGGCCGCGCCGATGGCCGGGTCCACCAGATTGCTGCCCTGCGCAAACACCGACACCGGCTCTTCGCCCATGATGAAACGCACCATGTCGAAATCATGGATGGTCATGTCGCGGAACATGCCGCCGGACACACGCACATACTCCGCCGGCGGCGGCGATGGGTCGCGGGAGATAATCATCAGCGATTCGGGCTTGCCGATGCGTCCTTCGCCCGCCAGCGTTTTCACCCGGCGAAACTGCGGGTCGTAGCGACGGTTAAAACCGACAAACAGCGGCACCTGCTGCTGCTCCACCACCTTCAGGCAGTCGCGCACCCGGGCGATATCCAGATGCACCGGCTTTTCACAGAAGATGGCTTTGCCGTGGCGGGCGGCCAGTTCAATCAGGTCGGCGTGGGTATCGGTGGCGGAGGCAATCAGCACCGCGTGTACCGCCGGGTCGGCCATCGCCTCGTCGACGGTTTGCAGACGGGCCTGATATTTATCAGACAGCGCCCGGGCGTTGGCGGGGTTGGGATCCACCACCGAATAGAGGCAGGTTTCCCGATGTTCGGCGATATTGACGGCATGAACCTGGCCAATGCGGCCGGCGCCCAGTAAAGCAATGTTAAACATGGCTACTCCCTCGATACCGCGGGGTATCACTGGTTGGTTGTAGGGGTTCAGGGTCTGTTGTGCTTTTAGAGTAAAGACAATAAAACGTTTATTTCAATTTCAGTAAAACTGGAAATTATGTTTTTGCGCGCCAGCTAACATTTTGGTGACATATGAGCAAAATAGTGTTAGCACAATCACGAAACCGCGGCCGGGTCGTCAGCGCGTTGCAGGACGAAAAAAAACGTAATCAAGGCATGGAATTAGTAAACAAGGATGACGTCGTGTCTTGCGGCTGGCGCGCAGATAAAGCGGCCGGAGCACCTGCGGGCATCACCGCCCGGCCGTCCCCGGCAGCGAATAAAAATGAAATAAATATTTCAATAGCTGCCTCTGTTGCAGCGCAGCAAGAACCTCAGCACCATATTTTTTCATAGGAATAACGGTTCTCCTGAAAATAACGGTTTCCCTAAAAACAACGTTGATCTTGATAATGATAACCATTACTATCTGTGTGGTTGTTGGTTTTAGCGACCATGCATCGCCTCATAAAAAAACAAACGAATGATATTGCCTGCGGTTTAACAAAACGGTTCACCAGCATTGCATACCGCCCGGGAATAAAGGCATTGGAATAATTGACCCACTGTGGTAGTGAATAGCTGTAGTAGCAAATAGCTATGGTGGTAAATAGCTATGGTGGTAAACAGTTGTGGGCAGTCCATGGCAGGAAATGACGCAGAATGATTTCGACTCAATACATCAGCCGTATCTCTCTTAATCGCGATAAGGTGCCATCATTTGACCTTTATCCGTTTTCTATTCCAGCGATTCATTCGTTTGACTTTATTGACCCCCATCCCAAGGTTACTTTTTTTATTGGCGAGAACGGCGCCGGAAAGTCAACGCTGCTGGAAGCCATTGCCGTATCAATGGGGTTTAACCCCGAAGGCGGCACCCGAAACTTCAATTTCAGCACACGGGCGTCGCATTCAGAATTATCGAATTACCTGAGAATCGCCAAAGGCGTACCTCGTCCCCGTAATGGATTTTTTTTTCGTGCCGAGAGCTTTTTTAACCTTGCCTCCGAGATCGAACACCTTGACGCCGAACCGTCTTTCGGCCCGCCGGTGATTAATTCATATGGCGGCCACTCCTTGCATGAGCAGTCGCACGGCGAATCTTTTCTCTCATTAATGATGAACCGTTTTGGCGGCAAAGGGCTGTATCTGCTCGACGAACCGGAAGCCGCGCTGTCGCCGGCCAGGCAGTTGGCGATGCTCGCCAGAATGCATGACCTGATTCTGGATGATTCCCAATTTATTATCGCCACCCATTCGCCGATTCTGCTGGGTTACCCGGACGCATTAATCTATCAGTTTGATGGCGATAGCCTCTCCCAGGTGAATTATAAAGACACGGATCATTATCAAATCACGCGTTCGTTCCTGAACAATCCTGAAAAAATGCTGCAGGAGTTAATGAAGAAGTAATAGAAAAGCCATTAAAACCACGTAGTGCATTCAGTTGCCTATACACCATTAATGATCATTGCATCCATAAAGTCATGGAGGAATATCAACGACCGAATTTTAAAAAAACCATATGAAATCACACAGAATCATTCTGATTTAACAAATCAATGAAATTGTACTTCTGAGGGCATCTTTAAAGGAATAATAGATGATCAATCTATCTATAAAAAGAATATTATTTACTTCAACGTTATTAACCATGACCTTATTTTATCAAAACATAAGTATCGCCGATGGAGATATAAATGCAAAATTGACATACAAAAATGAGCGTGAGACAATAAAAAAATTAGCAAATTATTCCAGAGTCAGCGCATCATGCGCTATTAAAAAAAATAAAATAGTGCCAGACTCGGCCAGCAGCACGCTGAATTCAAGCATGGGAGATAAGAAAGACCGATGCATACAAGAATGTTTATATACATTACCAACTGGCTCGTTTGATGGCGGCTCCTTTCACAGCTGTATGGCTGAGTGTATGGGAATGATCCCCATGTGTGATATTTAATTTCTATTTAAAAACAAAATTATGGAGTCATAACCATGTTCATTTCAGACAAAGACGTCGCCAGGAAAGTCATTAATAAATCATCGGCACTCATCACTTTAATTGAAAAAGAACTGACCGATCTGGGAAGTCAGCTGCCAGAAGAAGAATATAACAACTGCAAACGTATCGCAGGCGAGCTCCTTTATACCCTGTGTATGAACGTTTTAAATGAAATCTCCATTGATCACCCTGACTTAAAGCCAAAAGGATTTACCGTTTACGTTCAAAAGGAGGAGAACAAATAATGCCGATTTATCATATAAGCATCATGAGCTGTGGAACAACGAAGACAATAAAATGCAGCGATGACCAATATATACTGGATGCCGCGGAGCAAGAAGGAATACAACTGCCCTACAGTTGCCGGGCCGGCGCATGCTCGTCATGCGCATGCAGACGTTTAACTGGACAATATGATGACTCTGATCAGTCTTTTCTCGATGAAAGCCAACGGGGACAATATATACTCCCATGCGTCACCTATCCACAATCTGATATGTTTATCATGTCTCATGCCGAGGAGGATTTGACCTCATGAACAGGAGAATGTTCATCATATCCGGGTTAGCGTTAGGGCTTTATGGCGTCACGCATCGAACGTATAGTGCCCTAACGAAAAAGCCCATCATAATAAATACCGCACTCATTAACGACGAGCAGCAAATTATCGGCAGGCTGGATAAATTTCTCTTTAAAAAGGGGCAATGCAGTTTTTCAGACTCGAAAGGCTGTATCCCTGTAAAATTCATTTTGCGTTTTTTTGAAAAAGACACCATGAAGCCGCTGACTGGCGCTAAAGTAGGGCTGTGTCTTTCTGATGCGTTCAAAGCACAAGGGAAAACGCCTTCAGTAAATAATACGTGTAATGCAACATGGGCAGAGGTGACGGAGAGCAATCATTTGGAATTTGCCACCCACATCCCCAAAATTACGCTTAAAAAAGACCGACTCATGAACCCCATCGATTTTATCATCAGAAAAGAGGATAAATTCTCGATATCCAGATTTAACTTCTCGAATGATTTTCTGCAAACACGGAGAGATCTACATACGGAGGTTAAAAATGGCGTATATACCCATACATTAACCGATCGGGCACTGGAAGTTTATGGTCAGGACGTTGATAGTGCGGTAGCGGAGTTAGTGCCTGAAATGATGAACGGCTATTTTCACGTCGCGATGGATTTTATTGTCGAAGATCTTAATTCATAGCGGTATGAATGGCGGTGAAAAAATAGGGGGATGCTATTGCCTCCCCCTCCGACTAATACCACCAATGTCACCAATGCCACCAATGCCAGTGCAGCGATGAGTGATGCGGCAGGAAAACCGGCATCACCGAATAAGGTTCTCGTAGCCCAACAACCGGGCGCTTCTGTCGAGAGAACGGCAGGCAGAGCCTTACAGAGGCGTCATGTCCTCATCATCAAGGCATCGGCATGAAATAAAAATTTTACTGATTACCGTGCATCATGAAGACCGCGCCGGGAAAAACCGGTGCAGTAATCCCCCGCTGAATGCCGTCATTTCGATGCTAACGCCAGAACGGGCACGCGCCTAACGCACTGACGGACTGGGTCACCGGGCGCTGGCAAAGCCGGGGCGGTCGATAAATCGCAGGAACCGCATTCGGCGCGATATGGCGCGGCCCAGTCGGACAACGCCTGAAACGAGCCCGTTAACGCGGCCCACTCGGCTAAAACGGTATGACCCATCAAAAATGAATAAAACAGCATTAGGGGCTGCCATAAATCCAAATCTGCACTATTACTTTCTTATCAGCTCCACATCATTTACCCGTCATGCTTCAGGTTGCAGGCATGCTGCCCTTCCTGCAACCCGAATTACTTAGGGCATAAAAAGGTCACTGGTATGTTTCCGGTATAGGGGATGGCGATGTTTGGATTATCAAAAGTGCTGAGCACAGAAGGAAAAAAGATTACGGCATCGAAGGCAAGCACGTCGGAACAAGATATGAATGCGATTAAGCAAAGCATCGCTTATATCGAATTTCTGCCTGATGGCACCATTCTTTATGCCAACCCGATTTTCCTCGACCTGCTTGGTTATACGCTGGATGAAATACAGGGCGAGCATCATCTTATATTTTGCGACCCGCACTACGTATCCACGGAGAATTACCGTATATTCTGGCGCCGACTGGCCAGCGGCGAATCCTTTTCCGGCGTATTCGATCGCTATAACAAGCAACACGATAAGTTCTTCCTGAGAGCCACCTATTTCCCGGTAAAAAACCGTAATGGCGAGGTAGTGAAGGTCATCAAACTGGCGTCCGACATTACCCAGAACCATCAGGCGCTGGTGGATAAAGACGCCATTCTCTCCGCCCTGCACCGTTCACTGGCGGTGATTGAATTCACCCCGGAAGGAAATATTATCTGGGCCAACGATAACTTCCTGAAAACCATGGGCTATAGCCTGGAAGAAATACAAGGCCAACACCATCGGATGTTCTGCTACGACATGTTTTACCGGGAAAACCCGCGCTTCTGGGACAAGCTCAATAACGGCGAGTCGTTCGTCGGCCGTTTTGAGCGCAAAACCTCGCAGGATGAGCGGGTCTGGCTGGAAGCGAGTTATAACCCGATTCTCGATGCTCACGGCAACGTGTACAAAGTCATAAAATTTGCTTCCGATATCACCACCCGAGTCGAAAACGCCAAACGCATCGCGGATATCGCGGTCACCACGTCGGAACAAACCTCGCAAATCACCTACAATGCCAGCGAGGTGCTGACGGAAACGGTCAACAATTCCGAACGGATTACCGCGCAGGTCAAGTCGGCATCGGAAATCGGCGCCAGCCTGAATGAGCATGCCAAGAACATCAGTGCGATTATCAGTACCATCGACGCTATCGCTTCCCAGACCAACATCCTGGCGCTGAACGCGGCGATTGAAGCCGCGCGGGCCGGCGAGTCCGGGCGCGGTTTCTCCGTGGTGGCGGAAGAGGTACGAAAACTGGCGATCTCCACCTCGACGGCGACGCAAAAGATCACCCATATGGTTGAGGACAACGCCCGATTAATCGAACAGATGTACCAGCAACTGGATCAAATTAATCAATTCTTAGGGGATGAGCGAGAGAAAATACACGATCTGTCGCGCGGCTTTAGTGAAATTAACAGCGGCGTGTCCGCGTTTGTTGATGTGATACATAAATTAAACGTGTAATTCAGCTACGATTCCGGCGGCTTATTTTTATGACCAGACAATAAATAATCTCCAGATCATTATTTTGGCGATCATATAAATATGACCCGGCGTAAAATACGCCGCCGGTTTTTAACGTTATCGTTTGTTAATGCTATCGTTTGTTAATGCTATCGTTTATTAATGCTATCGTTTGGAGCGCATATATATTGAAGGGACTGCTTGAAGCGTTATTCATCCCAGACTTCGAGCGGTTCATCAATTATGCGACCGGCTATAAGTGCATCGGCATGACGTGGAAGGGTGATGGGATAGAACGTTTCTTGCGACACCCTTAATTCGCCCAACGGCCACCACTGATAGCGAAGGTGGTCCTCACGTTCGAACGGTTCTCTATAACGCTCATCAATGGTTTGAGGCGCTATCTCGATCCTGGCACAACAAATCGCCTCATGCTGCAGGCGGCGCTCTCCGCGGTAGGTATAGAGGACGTCCCGCTTCCATAGCGGTGAGCTTACGGACGAGGCTGAGAGGGTGATTCCCGTTTCCTCGTAGAGTTCGCGTATCACTGCTTGTGTGATCGATTCGCCCGCTAAAACGCCGCCGCCGGGCAGTTCCCAGGATTCTAAAAACGCCGGATTGCTGGCGTCCCGAGTGCTCAGGAGAAGAACGCGGTTTGAACCGTCAATAAGCAGTACACGCGCAGCGAATCGCTCTTTACGTCCACTGAGGTTCTTTATCGACTTCGGCATGGCTATCAATCTCGTTAATTTGTCCCACAATGGGATCTTACACGGTATAGCTCGATGAAACATGCCGCTATCATGCCCTCAGCCGGTAACACCGATAAATACACAGTCATCATCTTCGTAAGGATCAGATATGGATTACAACGTTCAGCATGTGAATAAACGCCATGCGGCCGGGTTCCATCTGGTGGGCCCCTGGGAACAAACGGTGCCGCAAGGATTTGAACAACTGATGAAATGGGTGGACGAGCACGCGGTACAGCCGCTGGAATGGATTGCGGTTTATTACGGCAACCCGCAAGAAACCCCGCCGGAAAAACTGGCGGCGGATACCGTGGTAAGCGTGACCGCTGAGTTTCGTCTGCCCGCCAACAGCAGCGGGGCGATCGCGACGGAGATCGCCGCGGGGCGGTACGCGATTGCCCGCGCGCGCGTATCCGACGATGATTTCGGCCTATCGTGGCAGGCGTTTTTTGCCGCGTTACTCGGCGATGGTAACACCGTCGACACAACGCGATCCTGTTTCGAGGTCTATCTCAATGACGGTTAT
Organism: Dickeya sp. Secpp 1600; assembly: GCF_003049805.1. Lineage (NCBI taxonomy): Bacteria > Pseudomonadati > Pseudomonadota > Gammaproteobacteria > Enterobacterales > Pectobacteriaceae > Dickeya > Dickeya sp. Secpp 1600. Next base: position 818,518 of record NZ_CP023484.1, on the reverse strand, counting down.
AGCGACGGCTACTGGGATATCGACATGCATATTCCGATTCAGTGACGCATAGCACGTGGCATGCCTCAGCCGTATTGATAGCGGCATTGATACGGATATAGCAGCATTGATATGTAGTAGCGGCGATATGTAGTAACGATGAGAGTAGTAACGATGATGCGCATCTGCGCCCGCGAAGAAATCATCGTGAGCGCAGATGCCGCTAAACATGCCGCCTGAAAGGTGTATTCGTCATCAGCCCTAATACTGCCGTGCTTTCGCGCGTTGTAATTGCACCTCGCGCGCCGCGGTTTCAATCGCCGGGTTGTCCGCCACCTGCGCGGTGCCGGTGTTCCACCAGGCGTCGTAGCCGTGGGTCATGGTTTTCGGCAGCACTTTGATATCCAGCAAGCACGGGCCGGGGTGCGCCTGCGCCTCGCGCAGCGCCTGCAATAACGACGCCTCGTCCCGCACCGTCCATGCCCGACAGCCGTAGCTTTCGGCGTTGCGGGCGAAATCCACCGTCACCAGCGAACCGGTCAATTTGCCGCTGTCCCGATCGCGCCGCCGGTTCTCGGTGCAGAAACTGCCCATCCCCTGACTCATCTGCAGGTTGTTGATACAGCCGAACCCGGCGTTGTCGAACAGCAGCACGGTAATTTTGATGCCTTCCTGCACCGCGGTTTGCAGCTCGCTGTGCAGCATCAGGTAAGAACCGTCGCCCACCATCGCGTATACCGGCTGTCGCGGCGCCGCCAGCCGCGCGCCCACCGCCGCCGCGATCTCGTAGCCCATGCAGGAGTAACCGTACTCCAGATGATAGCTGTCCGGCGTTTTCACCTGCCACAGCCGTTGCAGGTCGCCGGGCAGCGACCCGGCCGCGCCCACCACGATGGCGTCGTCTTCCAGCGCGTCGTTCAACAGCCCCAGCACGCGGGTTTGCGTCAGACGAGTGCCAAGCGTCTCGCGGTACTCGGCCAGTTGCGCGTCCAGATGTCCGGCGATTTCCAGCCCCTGCCCGTCTTCGTCGCGCCGTTCAAACAGCCGCTGACGCTCTCGTTGCCAGTCGAGACGGGCCTGCGCGACCTCATCGCCCCAGCCGCTGCGATAGCCCTGAGCCTCCAGCGCCTGCGCCAGTTGCGTCAACCCTTCGCGGGCGTCGGCGATCAGCGCGACGGCATCCAGTTTGAACGCGTCGAACTCCGCCACGTTGAGCAGCAAAAACTCGACCTGCGGATGGGTAAACAGCGATTTGGAGGCGGTGGTGAAGTCGGTCAGCCGGGTGCCGACGCCAATCACCAGATCCGCCTGCGCCGCCAGCCGGTTCGCGGCCTGCCCGCCGGTCACGCCGATGCCGCCGGCGTTAAGCGGGTGCTCCGACACCAGCGCGCCCTTGCCCGCCTGGGTTTCGCCAAACGGCAGATTAAAGCGCTCGGCAAACTGGCGGAAAGCATCGTGCGCGCCGGCATAACGCACCCCGCCGCCGCAAATCAGCAACGGGCGGCGTTTGCGCGCCAGTAATGCCGCCGCCTGCGCCAGCCGGGCGCTATCCGGCGGACGGCGTTCCAGATGATGTACCCGCCGTTGGAAGAACGCCGCCGGGTAATCCCAGGCTTCCGCCTGCACGTCCTGCGGCAGGCACAGCGTCACCGTGCCGGTATCCGCCGGGTCGGTCAGCACCCGCATGGCGTTGACAAGCGCGCTCATTAGCTGTTCCGGGCGGCTGATGCGGTCCCAGTAGCGCGACACCGGCCGCAGGCAATCGTTGGTGCTGATGGTGGCGTCATGATACTGCTCGATTTGCTGCAACACCGGGTCGGGCTGACGGCTGGCGAACAGATCCCCCGGCAGCAGCAGCAGCGGAATGCGATTGGCGGTGGCGGTGGCCGCCGCCGTCACCAGATTGGCGGACCCCGGCCCCACCGAGGTGGTCACCGCGTACACGCGCCGCCGCCGGTGCTGTTTGGCAAAACCCACGGCGATGTGCGCCATGCCCTGCTCGTTGCACCCCTGATGCACCTGCAGGTGCCCGGCATCCTGCTCCAGCGCCTGCCCGATGCCGAGCACGTTGCCGTGCCCGAAGATGGTCATCACCCCGGCGAACAACGGCGTTTCCTCGCCGTCCACCTGGAGATACTGCTGATTGAGAAACCGGACCAGCGCCTGCGCCATGGTCATTTTCAACGTGTCCATCGTTTGCTCCCGCAAGTCAGGTGGAATTACTCCAGCGTTGGCATCACAAAACTACTGGCGTGCTGCTCCAGCCGCACGCTGGCCGGCCAGCGGCTGGTGACGGTTTTCATGCGGGTGTAGAAACGCACGCCGTCGTTGCCGTGCACGTTGAGCGCGCCAAAAATGGAGCGCTTCCAGCCGCCGAAGCTGTGGAACGCCATCGGCACCGGGATCGGCACGTTAATCCCCACCATGCCCGCCTGCACCTCTTCACTGAACTGGCGGGCGGTTTCGCCGTCGCGGGTGAATATCGCCGTGCCGTTGCCGTATTCGTGCTGGTTGATCAGGGTCAGCGCGGTCTGGTAATCCGGTACGCGCACCACCGACAGCACCGGGCCGAAAATTTCTTCCCGGTAGATCTGCATCTGCGGCGTGACGTTGTCAAACAGCGTCGGCCCGACGAAATAGCCCTGCTCATGCCCCGGCACCCGAAGTCCGCGGCCGTCGACCCGCAGCGTGGCGCCCTGATCGATACCGCTTTGAATATAGCCGGTAATCTTGTCGCGGTGCGCGCCCGAAATCACCGGCCCCATGTCGTTTTCCTTGCCGTCGACCAGGCCGGGGCCGACGCGCATGGCGGCGACCTGCTGCTCCAGCTTGCGGCACAGCGTCTCGGCGGTGTCATCACCCACCGCCACCACCACCGACAGCGCCATGCAGCGCTCGCCCGCCGCGCCGAACGCCGCGCCGAGGATGGCGCTGGCGGCCATGTCCATATCGGCGTCCGGCATCAGGATGCAGTGGTTCTTGGCGCCGCCCAACGCCTGACAGCGCTTGCCATGAGCCGACGCGGTGCGATAGATATACTCCGCCACCGGGGTGGAGCCGACAAAGCTCACCGCCTGTACGCGCGGGTCGGTCAGCAGCACGTCCACCGCTTCTTTATCACCCTGCACCACGTTGAACACGCCGTCCGGCAGACCGGCCTCTTTCAGCAGCTTCGCCAGCAGCAGCGACAGCGACGGGTCCTTCTCCGACGGTTTAAGCACGAAGGTATTGCCGGTCGCCAGCGCGATCGGGAACATCCACATCGGCACCATCGCCGGGAAATTGAACGGCGTGATCCCCACGCACACCCCCAGCGGCTGCATCAGCGAATGGCTGTCCACGCCGGTGCCGACGTTGGCGGAGTGCTCGCCTTTTTGCAGATGGGGAATACCGCAGGCGAACTCCACCACCTCCAGCCCGCGGGTCAGTTCGCCCACCGCATCGGAATAGACTTTGCCGTGCTCTTCGGAAATCAGCCGCGCCAGCGTGTGCAGGTTCTCTTCCAGCAGGGCTTTGAAACGAAACAGGATGCGGGCACGACGCAGCGGCGAGTGCTTCGCCCAGTCGGGAAACGCCGCCGCCGCCGCGCTGATGGCCTGCTTCACCTCGTCGGCGCTGCTCAGCGCCACCTGACGAATCTGTTCGCCGCTGGCCGGGTTAAACACCGGCGCGACGCGCGCGCTGTGGCTGGGCGCGATTTCGCCGTGAATGAAATTGGATACGGTTTCCATGGTTACACCTCTGCAGGGGTTTAGGGTGACAGATGGCTGATATCGACTTACTGTATATGAAATAAAAATTCCATTTTAATAAAAAATAAAACAAATGTTGATTATTGTGATCCAGGATAGATTTTCCGGTAAACGGCAGGTAACCAGCGTTTAACCGGCTTTTTACGCGGTTTCATCAGCCGGTAACGCACAGAAAAACTGAATTATTCATTCTATTTTTTACCGAAAAAATGACAAATCGGTTTGAAATGCCGGTTCAACTCACTAGAATCGGATCAACAGCATCCCGCCGGGATGACGGAGAACAACACTATGGCTATGGCGACCAGCCTGAGAGAATTACAGGAGCAGATCCGCGCGCGGTACGACTCCCTGAGCAAGCGTTTGCAGCAGGTGGCGCGCTACGTGCTGGACAACACCAACAGCGTGGCGTTCGACACCGTGGCGGTGATCGCCGAGCAGGCGGACGTACCGCCCTCCACGCTGATCCGCTTCGCCAACGCCTTCGATTTCAGCGGTTTCAATGAAATGAAACAGCTGTTCCGCATGAATCTGGTGGAGGAAACCGCCAGTTACACCGATCGGGCGCGGCTGTTTCGGGAGATGGAAGACACGGTGCCGGAACGTCCGCAGGACATCCTGCACGAATTCGCCCGTTCCAACGCGCAGGCGATGCAGCAACTGGCGGCGCGCACCCAGCCGGAAGACCTGGAAAAAGCGGTCGACCTGCTGGCGCAGGCCGACACGATCTACATCGTCGGACTGCGGCGCTCGTTCAGCGTCGCCACCTACCTGTCCTACGCGCTGAGTCATCTGGAAAGCCGCCCGGTGCTGGTCAACGGACTCGGCGGCATGTTCCGCGAGCAGTTGTGCCGCCTGAACGCCAAAGACATCGTGGTGTCGATCAGCTTCTCGCCGTACGCGCAGGAAACGGTGATGGTAAGCGAAATGGCCGCCAGCGCGGGCGCGCGCCAGATCGTGATCACCGACAGTCAGGTAAGCCCGCTGGCGACGCTCAGCGATGTGTGCTTTGTGGTAAAAGAAGCGCAGGTGGACGCGTTCCGCTCCCAGTCGGCCACGCTGTGTCTGGTACAGTCGCTGATGGTGTCGCTGGCCTATCGTCAGGGCAACAGCCTGCGCCAGCGCGAAGAAGGCCAGAAAAGCGCCTGACTGCTGCATCCATTATCGATTTAAGTTAAGGGAAGCCCCGGTGTTGTGCCGGGGCTTTTTTCCGTCTCTGCTTTTCTGCCGCTACGTTCCTATACCTGTACCGCCGGTCTTCCGCCGTATTATTGCTGAAGCAGCAAAAAACCTCTGCGTTTGTTCACCTTTTTCACAGAGTCGCGCCTCGTGATAATTCTCTGCTTTATTCCTGTGACAAACGAGGTCAATCATGGCAGTTCCTGCATTCGGGTTAGGTACGTTCCGCCTTAAAGACGAGGTGGTGATCGCATCGGTCAAAGATGCACTGGCGCTGGGCTATCGCGCTATCGATACCGCGCAGATTTATGACAACGAAGCGGCGGTGGGTCAGGCGGTGGCGGAAAGCGGCGTGCCGCGCGGCGAGTTATATCTCACCACCAAAATCTGGACCGAAAACCTGAGCCGGGAAAAACTGATCCCCAGCCTGAAACAGAGCCTGCATAAGCTGCGCACCGATGATGTGGATCTGACGTTGATCCACTGGCCGTCGCCCGGCAACGCCGTCAGCGTGGCGGAATCCATGCAGGCGCTGGTGGAGGCGAAACAGCAGGGGCTGACGCGCGAAATCGGCGTGTCCAACTTCACCATCGCGCTGATGCAGCAGGCGATTGACGCCGTCGGCGCCGGGCAAATCGCCACCAACCAGATAGAGCTGTCGCCGTACCTGCAAAATCGCCGCGTGGCGGACTGGGCGCGGGCGCACGGCATCCACATCACCTCGTATATGACGCTGGCCTACGGCAATGCGCTGAAGGATGCGGTCATTGGCGCGATCGCCGCGAAGCATCAGGCCACGCCCGCACAGGTGGTTCTGGCCTGGGCGCTGGCGCTGGGTTACGCCGTGATCCCGTCATCGACAAAACGCGAGAACCTGCAAAGCAACCTGCTGGCGCCAACGCTGACGCTGGATGCCGACGACATGGCGGCCATCGCCGCGCTGGAACGCCATGGCCGACTGGTTAGCCCGGACGGGCTGGCGCCGGAGTGGGATCGGTAATCCGGTTCTGGCGAATAGCCGTCAGGCCCATGCCGCCTTGCCGCACGCCGGACGGTTTTTGCTTTTTCACCGCGTCACCTGCTCGCTCAGAAAATCGATAAACGCCCGGATGCGGGTGCTGACGGCGCGGTCGCTGTAATAGACCGCGCTGAACGGCATCGCCACCGGCAGGCGCCGATCGGCAAGCAGTTCCACCAGCTCGCCGCGGGCGATTTCCCCGTCAATCATGTAATCCGACAGGCAGGCGATGCCGTTGCCCGTCAGGCTCAGTTGCTTGAGGGTTTCGCCGCTGTTGGATGATAACCCCACCTCAATCTCATACAGTTGACCGTCTGCGCGCGCCACCGGCCAGGTGTTGAGCGATACCGGCTCGGTAAACCCCAGACAGAGATGCTGCGCCAGCGCATCCACATGCTGCGGCGCGCCGTGTTTCGCCACATAGTCCGGCGAGGCGACGATCTTGCGATAGCTGGTAAACAACGGGCGGGCGCGCAGGCTGGAGTCGGTCAGCGTTCCGGCGCGGATCGCCACATCGACCTTGCGCTCAATCAGGTTGATAAACGTCTCCGACGACACCAGCGACAGCGTCACCTCCGGGTAACGCTCGCGAAACGGTTTGACCAGCGGCATCAGCAGGTGCAGCACTACCGGCGTGGCGGCGTCGATACGCAACAGACCGCGCGGCGTGCGCCGGGTTTCCATCAGTTCGGTTTCCGCCGCCGCCATCTCCTGCAATATCTGCTGTACCCGACGAAAATAGCGCTCGCCCTCTTCCGTCAGGCTCAGTTGCCGCGTGGTGCGGTTCAGCAGGCTGACCCCCAGTTTCATTTCGAGTTTTTTCACCGCCCGGCTCACCGCCGAGTTCGCCAGCCCGAGCTGTTCCGCCGCCCGGCTGAAGCTGCCGCTTTCCACCACCGAGACAAAAATCGCCAGTTCTTCCGAGGTCGCCTTCATTTTTGCTTCTCCAGCAAAATTCCATTGAGATTTTAGCTATTTTTGTTATTTAAGCAGTTCTCCATACTGATCGCCATTATTCGAACCCCGTTCTATGGAGATAATTATGCCGCTGGCGTTACTGGCTCTGACCATCAGTGCCTTTGCAATTGGCACCACCGAATTTGTGATTGTCGGCCTGGTGCCGACCATCGCCGACCAACTGGCGATCTCGCTGCCCTCGGCAGGACTGCTGGTTTCCATTTACGCGCTGGGCGTCGCCGTGGGCGCGCCGGTGCTGACCGCGCTGACCGGCGCGCTACCGCGCAAACCGCTGCTGGTCGGGCTGATGGCGCTATTCACCGCCGGCAACCTGTTGGCCTGGCTGGCCCCCAACTACGCCACGCTGGTGGCGGCGCGATTGCTGACCGGGCTGGCGCACGGCGTGTTTTTCTCGATTGGCTCCACCATCGCCACCAGTCTGGTGCCGAAAGAAAAAGCCGCCTCGGCGATCGCCATCATGTTCGGCGGACTGACCGTGGCGCTGGTGACCGGCGTACCGCTGGGTACCTTCATCGGCCAGCACGCCGGCTGGCGCGAAACCTTTCTGGCCGTCTCGGCGCTGGGAGTGATTTCACTGTTAAGCAGCCTGATGCTGGTGCCGAACACCATCCCCGGTAGGGCCATCGCCAGCCTGAAAGCGCAGTTGCAGGTGCTGACTCACCCCAGGCTGCTGATGATCTACGCGATTACCGCGCTGGGTTACGGCGGCGTGTTCACCGCCTTCACCTTTCTGGCGCCGATGATGCAGGATCTGGCAGGGTTTAGCCCGGCCGCCGTAAGCTGGATTTTGCTGGGTTACGGCGTGTCGGTGGCGATTGGCAATCTCTGGGGCGGCAAACTGGCGGATCGCCACGGCGCGGTGCCGGCGCTGACATTTATCTTCGCCGCGCTGGCGCTGTTGCTGCTGGTGTTCCAGTTCACGGCATCTATTCAATACGCGGCGCTGGCGACGGTGCTGGCGATGGGGGTGTTCACATTCGGCAACGTGCCGGGCCTGCAGGTCTATGTGGTGCAGAAGGCCGAACAGTATGCGCCCCACGCCGTGGACGTCGCCTCCGGTTTAAACATTGCGGCGTTTAACGTCGGCATCGCGCTGGGGTCGGTGATTGGCGGGCAGACGGTCGCCCGCGGCGGACTGGCGCAAACCCCGTGGATTGGCGCGGTGATTGTCGCGGCGGCGCTACTGCTGATCACGCTCAGCGGCCGGCTGGACAGGCAGCCTCGTCCACTGCTGGATTGAAAAAACAGCGCATGCCGGGGACTCTTCTCCCCGGCAGGACACTTCTCCCCGGCATGTTCCGCCGTTATCCCTGCGAATCCATGTTCTCCAGCGTGAAGGCGCGCCCCGTTTGCCGGGGCCAGCAGGCGAACAGATACCCCGCCAGCGCCATCCCCACCACCGCCCACGGGATGAAGAACACCAGTTGTGACGAAGACCCGCTCAACACGTCCATGTTGTCGCTCACCATCAGCAACGCCACGCCCATCAAGACTGCCGAGCACAGCGGCGCCCAAAGGCGACTCCAGGCGGACGCCGAATAATGGGGCGCGCGATGGAAGAACATCACTACCGCCACCGATACCCCGCCCTGCAGCAGCAGGATCGCCATCGTCGCCACCGCCGATCCCCAGGCGAAGATATGCATCATCGGGTCCGCGCCGCTCGCCGCCAGCACCAGCAGCAACGTCAGCATCATCAGGGTCTGCACCAGACTGGCGACGTAGGGCGTGCCTTTGTCGCCGCGCACCCGCGCCATCTTCGCCCACAGGACGCCGTCGCGGCTGATGCTGAACAGGTAACGGGAAATGTTGTTGTGGAACGCCTGCGCGGCGGCGAACAGGCTGGTGATCAGCAACAGCGACATCACCTGTTCCGACCAGGGCCCCAACAGGCGGCTGGCGACGTCGAACACAAACCGCCCCGGATTGTTGAGCGCCTGCTCGCGCACCTGATCCAGCCCATACGCCTGCACCATCGCCCAACTGGTCAGCGCGAAGAACAACGTGATTAACGTTACCGCCAGCAGGGTGGCGCGGGGAATGGTTTTGGTCGGCTCCCGACACTCCTCGCCGTAAATGGCGGTCGATTCGAAACCAATAAAGGCGGCGATGGTGAACACCAGCGCGATCCCCAGATTGCCCTGCTGGATCACCGAGGGCGTAAAGGAGGCGAACGTCAGCGGTTGCGGTCCGTGCGACCACAGGATCGCGATGTCGGTCAGCAGCACGATGCCCACTTCCAGCAGCATCAGAATGCCCAGCACCTTGCCGCCGATCTCCACGCTTTCGATCCCCAGATAGCAGATCACCAATAGCATCGCGCCGCTGTACGCCCACCAGGGAAAATTGACGCCGAGATGATCCTGCACGTACATCTGGCTGAAGAAACCGAACAGCGCCACCACCGCGATCTGGATGGCGAAATAGGCCAGCAGCGCCACCGTCAGCGCGCTCACGCCGGTGCGCTGCCCCAGCCCCAGCGCGATGTAACTGTAAAACGCGCCCGCGTTGGTCACATAACGGCTCATGGCGATATAGCCAAAGGAGAACACCAGCAAAATCGCCCCGGCCAGCACATACATGGCGGGAATGCCCGCGCCGTTGCCCGCCGACATCGCCACCGGCAACCCGCCGATCACCCCGGTCAACGGCGAAGCGGCCGCGACCACGAAAAACACCAAAGACCACAGCCCTAGGCTGTTCTTTTTCAGTTGATTCTCTTTCATTTCGGCCCTCGCGATCTCGCAGCGGGTTGATAAGCTGAAGGACGTCACCGCCGCGCCGGCGGCAGTGCGTCCGTGTGGTTGTGTCTACATGGTTGTGTTACAGGCAGGCCCGGTACAGGGCTTCCACCTCATCCCGCGTGGCGATGCGCGGGTTCTGCTGCAGGCTGAAGCCCATCGTCTGCACGCAGTTGTCCGCCATCCACGGAATGTCTTTCTCATCAACGCCCAGATCCCGCAGCGTAAAGTTCAGCGCCAGCGTCCCCAGCAACTGCCGGACCAGCACGATGCTGCGCTGGGCCTGTTCTTCTTCGCTCAGCGCCGCGACATCGTCGCTCATCGCCCGCGCCACCGCGGCAAACCCGGCCACGTTGTCGCGCCAGGAAAACGCCATCAGCGCCGGATAAAGCGCCGCCAGCCCCTGACCGTGGGTGATGTTGTACAACCCGCTCAGCGGGTGTTCCATCGCGTGCGGCAAGCCGCAGGCCGACAGGCCAATCGCCATGCCGCCGAGGGTATTGGCCCAGCACACCTGATCCCAGGCGTCCAGATCGCCGGCGTCGCGCCAGACGCGCGGCAGATAACGCGCCAGCAGGCCGATGGCTTCCCGGCTCATGATCGCGCTCATCGGCTGAACATAGCGCCCGACCAGCGCTTCGATGTTGTGGCTCATGGCGTCAAAGCCGGTAGACGCCACCATCGCCGGGGTCTGGGTCACCATCAGCGTCGGGTCGATGATGGCGGTGTGGGCGAACAGCGCCGGGCTGACGAACACCAGTTTGTCGTGGGTGGCCGGGTTGGTGACTACCGCCACGCAGTTGCCTTCGCTGCCGGTGCCCGCCGTGGTGGTCATCAGCACCAGCGGCAGCGCGTCGCCCGCCGGGGCGGGAACGGATAAATACTCGACCACCGAACCGGTATGCTTCGCCATGAAGGCGATGGCTTTGGCGGCATCCATCACACTGCCGCCGCCGACCCCCAGCACCACGTCGCACTGGTGCATACGCGCCAGCCGCGCGCCGTCATCCACCGTAGTGCTGAGCGGGTTGGACTCGATGCGTTCAAACAGAAAACAGGTCACGCCGCTGGCCGCCAGCGCGTCCGTCACCCGGTCCAGCAGGCCGGTTTTGCGGCAACTGGCGGTGCCGGTCACCAGCAGCACCTTGCGGCCCAGCTGCGCCACCACCTGCCCGACCCGCTGCGACTCGCCGCGGCCAAAGCACAGGTTGACCGGTTGTCGATAAGAGAATTTCATGGCGTCACCTCTCATGCCGGCGTCGCCGACAGGGCGGCGGCCTTCACCTGCTCCACCACCTGCGCTACCGAGGCTTCGAACGCATCCAGCGCGTAATCCAGCTCCTCGTCGGTGATGGTCAGCGGCGGCAGGAAGCGGAACACCGCCAGATTATTGATGGTGAAATTCACCTGAATGCGCCATTTCTCCACCATCAGGCCGGCAATGGGCGCGGAGTAGTAGTCGCCGAGCGACGCGCGCAGCGCTTCCGGCATCGGGCAAAATTCCATGCCGATCATCAGCCCTTTGCCGCGCACCTCGCGGATCACGCCGGGGTAGCGCCCCTGTACTTCGCGCAACCGCTGCATCATGCGCTCGCCTTTACGCGTCGCCATGCCGCACAGATCGTTTTCAACGATGAACTGCAACGCGCCCAACGCCGCCGCCGCGCTGAGGGTATTTTCCTGATAGGTGGCGGTGTGGTGATAACAGGTTTCGATGGTGCCGTAGGCCGCTTCGTACAGCGCTTCGGTACACAGGTAACCGCCGAACGGCACCAGCCCGCCGGACAATCCTTTGGCGAACACGATGCAATCCGGCACCACGTCTTCGTGCTCGCAGCACCAGAACGTGCCGGTACGCGCCGCGCCGCACTGGATTTCATCCAGCACCAGCAACGTGTCGTAACGGTCGCACAGCTCGCGCGCGGCCTTCAGATACCCCGCCGGCGGCACCAGAATGCCGCCTTCGCCCTGAATCGGCTCGACCACGAACGCCTTGTACTTACCGGTGGAGAGCGCCGCCGCCAGTTCGTCGACCGAGCCGTAGGCCACATGGTCGATGTTGCCGAGCGTCGGCTGCTGGCCGAAGCGCCATTTGTCCTTGCCGCCCAGCGACACCGCGCCGGAGGTCTTGCCGTGAAACGCGCCCAGCGTCGCCAGCAGGTGGGTTTTCTCCGGCTTGTGGCGGGTGCCGAGCTTTACCAGTTTGATCATGCCTTCGATGGCTTCGGCGCCGCCGGTGGCGGTGCCCATTTTGGTGAGTTTGCCCTGCGGCGAGAGCAGCGCCATGTTATGCGCCAGCGCCGCCGTGACGCTGTGGTAGGAGATGGCGCCCATCATGAACAGGCGATTGTCGAAACACTTCTGCAGGCAGGACCAGACGAACTCGTTGTTGTTGCCGACCGTCACCACCCCAACCGCGCCGATCATATCCAGATGCTTGTCGCCGTTGTCGTCGATAAAGGTGCTGCCTTCCGCCCGTACGAAATACTTGGCATGCCCATCCAGCGACCGCATGCGGTTCAGGTGGGTCAATTGCAGTTCCCGCGTTGTTTTGCCATCCAGCGCAATCGCTTCGTCAATGGTATAGAACCCCGGCACAACCTGTTTTGCATCCGCCATAACACCCTCGCTCAACTCTGATTGATGAAGAAAGAAAAACGTTCTGTGAGCTGTTTATAGCGGGATGGCGGGGTAGGAAAATAGAATAAATCGGCACAGGCCACGGTGCAGAACCGGCGTTGTTTTGGTGCATTTTCGCACTAAAAAAAGGCACCCGCGCAAAGACGTCAACACTGCCGGATGCGGTGCTGATAACGAATGGCCTGAATCCCCGCCAGATAGGCTTTCGGCGAGCAGGAAGCGAAGTCTTTAAATTCGCGCAGGAAATGCGACTGATCGGCATAGCCGAGCCGCTGGGCCAGCATCGCCATGTTCTGCGCCTCGCCCTGATTGAGCAGCGACAACGCGCGCTGAAAGCGGATGGTGCGGCAAAACGCCTTGGTGGACATGCCGCAGTGGTCGTGAAACAGCCGGTGGATATAACGGGCGGAATAGAGGGTTTTCCGCTCCAGCTGTTCAACCCGGATCACGCCGTCATGCGCCATGATCAGATCGATCATCTGCAACAGCAACGGCGGAGAAACCCTACCCATCTGGCGGGAAAAATAGGCCAGAAACAGCGATACCTGCTCACCGAAATCCCGACTGTCGGCCAGCCGCTCCACCAGCCGCCCGGCGCCGGGCGCCGCGTCCTGAAACGCTATCTCCTGCCCGGCCAGTTCGCCGGCGGACAGATCCAGCAACGCCGGCATCACGCCCGGCATAAAGCGTACGCCGAAATAACGTTCTCCCGGGCTGAGTCGGGTCGCCTGCGCCGCCTCGGTGCTGCCGCATACCCGCCCGAACGGCGCGTCGCGATTGATGTTGAACAGAATATCCACGCTGCCGTCCGGCACTGCCAGCGTCACCGGCTGTTCTCTGGCCACGGAAAAACAGTAAAAATGCGCAATCGGCGAGTCGATAAGCGCCTTTTTCAGGTAATCTTCAGCAGCATTGATCACAAACCAGGGCTGCAGCGGCCTGACTGCGAGCGACGTTGAACCGGTACGCATACCCTTCTCCTGTTGCGCATGTCTTCCGGATGAGCAATTTCTGCGCCAGAACCGGAAAGGCGCCGCCGCCGGCCGGAAAAAAGTCCCGCGTTGCGGCATGAAGTGATACTCTTGCAACCACAGGTCAAATGACGTCTTATCAAGCGGTAAACAGTACAACGATCCATAATGGAAAGAGTGATATGAGTAAAATTCGGGTTGGCGTGGTTTTTGGTGGTAAATCCTCTGAGCACGAAGTGTCACTGCAGTCCGCAAAAAACATTGTAGACGCCATTGATAAAACGCGGTTCGACGTGGTGTTGCTGGGCATCGACAAGCAAGGGGAATGGCACGTCAACGACGCCTCCAACTATCTGCTCAACGCCGATAACCCGGCGCTGATCGCCCTGAACCGCACCAGTCAGAACGTGGCGCTGATCCCGGGCCAAACCCACCATCAGTTGATCGATACCGCCAGCGCCAGCGCGCTGTCGCAGATTGACGTCATTTTCCCGATCGTTCACGGCACGCTGGGCGAAGATGGTTCGCTGCAAGGGCTGTTGCGCATGGCGAACATTCCGTTTGTCGGCAGCAGCGTGCTGGGATCCGCCGTCAGCATGGACAAAGACGTCACCAAACGGTTGTTGCGCGACGCCGGCCTGCTGGTGGCGCCGTTCGTCACCCTGACCCGCGCCAACCGCGCCCGCCATCCTTATGACGACGTTACCGAACAACTGGGGCTGCCGCTGTTCGTCAAACCGGCTAATCAGGGGTCGTCCGTCGGCGTGAGCAAGGTGCGCAATCAGGCGGAATTCGAGCGGGCGGTGGAGCTGGCGTTCCGCTACGACCATAAAGTGCTGGTGGAATCGGCGATTGTCGGCCGTGAAATCGAATGCGCGGTGCTGGGCAACGACTATCCGAAAGCCAGCCTCTGCGGCGAAATCGTGCTGCACGACGAGTTCTACTCCTACGACACCAAATACATCAACGAAGATGGCGCGGCGGTAGCGATTCCGGCGGCGATGGACGACGAGGTGCACCAGCATATCCGCGATATCGCCCTGCGGGCTTTCCAGACTCTGGATTGTCAGGGTATGGCGCGGGTAGACGTGTTCCTGACGCCGGACCAGCAGGTCATCGTCAACGAGGTCAACACCCTGCCCGGTTTCACCAACATCAGCATGTATCCGAAACTGTGGGAAGCCAGCGGCCTCAACTACACCGACCTGATCACCCAGTTGATTGAACTGGCGCTGGAGCGCCACGCGCAGGATAGCAATCTGCAAAGCTCGGTGCGTGAGTGATGGATGCGCTCCGGTGCGCGCGCGGCGCATACCGGAGCGTATTACTCAGATGCGGCTGAGGGCCGCGAAGGTATCAACGGTCATGGACGGTTGGAAATCGATCACCTCGTAGTTGGCCACCGCCTGAAACGGATCCTGCTTTAGAAAATCCTCCAGCTCTTCCCGTTCGACGCTCTTGGCCAAAATCACCCCCCCGGTACGCGGATTTTTACGCCCGGACGCCACAAACACGCCTTGTTCATATCCCCGTTTCAGCCAGGTCACATGTCGTTCCAGCAAGTTTTCCACTTCATCCAGCGGCGCGTTGTATGTCAGATTGATGATATACATGGTTATTCTCTTCGTTATAAGTCGGCATTCGGCCAGCGCCCTTGCTGCAACACTACCCGGTAACCGTCGGGATCACGGAAAGTTTTGCCCTGCCGCTCCCAGTAAGGATTAAATGACGCCACTACGCTGAACCCGGCCTGCACCATGCGATCGCAGGACGTCTGCCACCCTTCATGGTCGGAAACGTACAGCACCAGTAAATCGTCTTCCGTCGGCGCTGGCATGACCGGATGAGTATGACAAACGGTAAACTCAAGGTGCCAGGCCAGCCCCCGCCGACCCAGCATAACACCACTGAAGCCGCCGTGTTGCGCAAAGGAGCCTAATTTCTGCAACCCCAGCCCGTCACAGTACATCCGCTCGCTTCGTTGCAGGTCCGTTACCGGCCGCGCCACGCGTAATGTGGTCATGCGTTACTCCTTCTTATGGCTGAAAAGTCTTATGGTTGAAGAGTCTTATGGTTGAAAAGTTTTATGGTTGAAAAGTTTTATGGTTGTTGATGCGCCAGTTGGAAAAGCATGCGCGTCTGGCGGGTTGTCGGGTGATCCGGCTGGAAACCAGCATACATCAGCCGCAGGCGATCCGGCTCTATCTGCGTCATGGCTATCGCCAGCGCGGGCCGTTTTTTCCCTATGGCGACGATCCGCTTAGCGTTTATATGGAAAAAACGATCGCTGGCTGATCCTAAAAAACCGATTGCAGAACTTTGAATCAATGCTGTATATTTAGCCAGTATTTTTCATGGAGATGCAGCTAATGTACGTAGAGTTGGTTTACGATAAAAGAAACGTGAGCGGGTTACCCAACGCGGCGGAGCAGATTAAAAACGAACTCGCCAAACGCATTCATCGGGTATTTCCGGACGCGGAAATCAAAATAAAACCGATGCAAGCCAACGCCATTAATTCCAACGCCAGCAAGCAGGATAAATCCACCATTAACCGGATTATCGAAGAGATGTTTAACGAAGCCGACGAATGGCTGACGCCGGAATAATGGCGGTCAGGCCGGTTTCCTGTTTCGCTCGCGGCACCGCTTCGCCGCTGCAAACGCCATCATGACCCGCTAACCGGATCGTTGCCGGGCGCGCCTGACCGGCATAACCGTTCCCGGCGGTTCGCAGGCTGCCAGCGGTCAGCGGACCAGCCAACGGCCACCACATTGTTATACCACCCCGCCACCTGACTGACAGGTTAATAGACTGTATTTAAAAGCAAAAAAACCTATCCCTGCCGTCACCCGTCTACTCTTCTTCCACAAATTCGTGAGCGGTATAACAGATACCAGTAAACATAATCGGCATAAGAAATTCCGCAATAGTCACCCGTTCAACTAACCACAACAATACGCGGGAACAAAGCAAACGCTGCTTTTATCCATCATCGGAGTTTCCAATGACTAACAATAACAAGTTAAGCACGGCGGAAAAAATCGGTTTCGGCATGGGAGACGCGGCCTGCGGCATCGTCTATTCCTCTGTGACCATGTTCCTGACCTATTTTTATACCGATATTTACGGCATTTCCGCGGCGGCGGTGGGCGTGATGTTTCTGGTAACCCGCGTACTGGACGCCGTCGTCGACCCAATGATCGGCCTGCTGGCTGACCGAACCCGCACCCGCTGGGGACATTTTCGCCCCTGGTTGATCTGGTTCGCGGTCCCGTACGCCGTCATTGCTGTACTGACCTACACCACGCCGGACCTGGCCGGCAGCGGGAAACTGGTTTACGCCTACATCACCTACACCCTGTTGATGATGTTCTACACCTTTATCAACATTCCCTACTGTTCGCTGGGCGGGGTCATCACCACCGACGAAAAAGACCGGCTTTCCGCCCAGTCTTACCGCTTCACCATCTCTTCCGCCGCCGGGCTGCTGGTGTCGGTGGGAACCCTGTGGCTGGTGGACTGGATCGGCCGCGGCGATAAGCAGCTCGGCTATCAGGGCACCATGGCGGTGATGGGCGTATTGGCCGTCATCATGCTGATTTTCTGCTTTTTCACTACGCAGGAGCGAATCAATCCACAGGTGGATCAAGGGCAGAACGTCTGGGACGATGTGAAAAATCTGCTGAGCAACGACCAGTGGCGCATCGTCGCCGTCATTACCTTTTTCTCCAGTATGGCCGGCGTGATGCGCGGCGCCGCCACGCTGTACTACGCCACCTACCTGATGGTTGACCCGGCACATACTGGTGCCGTCGGCACCGCGATGAAAAGCGCGTTTATCACCACCAGCGTGGTCGGCACCATTATCGGCGCCATGCTGGCCGGTTATTTCGCCAAACGCTACCGCAGCCTCAGCCTGTTCAAAAACATCAACCTGCTGCTGGTCGCTACCGGTGTGGTGCTGTTTTTTGTGCCGCCCACCTGGCTTGCCGTGGTGTTTCCGCTGTATTTCCTGGTCGGTTTCTTCCACCAGATGTATCAGCCGTTTAAGTGGAACATGATGGCGAACGCCGCCGACTACGGCGAATGGAAAACCGGCCGCCGCATCACCGGCCTGTCTTTCTCCGGCAATCTGTTCGCTCTCAAGCTGGGAATGGCGGTCGCCGGGGCGCTGGTCGGGTTCGCCTTGGGCTGGTTCGGCTATGTGGCGGGCTCGCCCACCCAGACGTCGCTTGCCACCACCGGCATCATTGGCCTGCTGAGTATCGGCCCGTCGCTGTCCTACCTGATTCTGTACTGGCTAACGCGTTTCTATAAACTGGATGACAAGACTATGGAACAGATCCAGACCGACCTCGCACGCCGTCATGCCGCGCCGCAGCCGGCGCCAGAGCAGGACGACGGCGTCAATCCGCACCTGACCCCGCGCGGCGTGGCCTGACCGTTAAGGAGAAGAACAACGTGGAACCTTCACCGATGACATCCCCCTGGAACCCGGATCGGGGCGACGGCCGCTACCGTAACCCCATTCTGTTCGCCGACTATTCCGACCCCGATATCGTGCGGGTGGGCGACGACGTTTATCTGGTGTCGTCCAGTTTTAATCACATGCCGGCGCTGCCGATCCTGCATTCGCGGGATCTGGTGAACTGGACGCTGATCAACCACGTGTTTGCGCGTTTCGACCTGCCGGGCTACGAGCGGTTTCAACCGGGAAAAGGCGTCTGGGCGCCCAGCATCCGTTACCATGCCGGGAAATTCTGGGTGTTTTTCAGCACGCCGGACGAAGGGATCTTCATGTGTCAGACCGACGAGCCGCGCGGCGACTGGAGCGCACCGCATTGCGTGAAGGCAGCCAAAGGCTGGATCGATCCCTGTCCATTCTGGGACGACGACGGCAGCGCCTGGCTGGTTCACGCCTTTGCCTTCAGCCGCAGCGGGCGCAAGCACCAGCTTCAACTGTGCCGGATGAGCAGCGACGGCCATCAACTGCTGGATGAAGGCCGGATTATCGTCGACGGCACCGCCAGTCAGCCAACGCTGGAAGGCCCGAAACTCTACAAGCGCAACGGCTGGTACTACATTTTTGCCCCGGCCGGCGGCGTGCCCACCGGCTGGCAGACGGTGCTGCGCGCCGCATCGCTACAGGGGCCGTGGCAGGCGCGCGTGGCGCTGCATCAGGGGTCTTCCGCCGTTAACGGCCCTCATCAGGGCGGCTGGGTCGAGCTGGAAAACGGCGAGAGCTGGTTCGTGCATTTTCAGGATCGCCACGCTTACGGCCGTGTGGTGCACCTGCAACCGATGCAATGGCAGGATGACTGGCCGCTGATCGGCGCGCCATCGGGCGACGGCGGCCCGGGCGAGCCGGTGGCGGAAGCGGCCATGCCCGCCGTCAGAGCAAACAACATCCGCGCCCAGCCGGCGACGTCTGACGATTTCACGGCCGACCGGCTCGGTTTGCAGTGGCAATGGCAGGCCAACCCCGATGCAGGCTGGTACGAACTGCGCCGACCTGGACTACGGCTGTGGTGCCAGCCGATGCCACAGCGTCATGGCGTGCCGTCCTGGTATGACGTTCCTAACCTGCTGATGCAGAAATTTCCGGCGGAGACCTTTACGGTCACCACCCGGCTACGGGCAACGCTGAAAAACGTGGGCGATCGCTGTGGGTTGATCGTCTACGGCGAGCGCTTCGCTTTTCTGGGGCTGGAAAAAACGGCGGACGGCGTAGCGCTGACAAACGGCTATGGCTGGATGACCGACGCGCAGGAACTGCGCCAGTACGCCGGAGCGACATTGCCTTTTGAGGAAGCGCACACGCTTGAACTGCGGGTGACGGTGCTGCCGAACGCACGCTGCCAGTTCGCGTGGCGCACGCCTGACGGCGGTTTTACCCCGGTCGGGGAGCCTTTCGCCGCCGGGCCGGGGAAATGGGTGGGCGCCAAAATCGGGCTGTATGCGCTGTCGTTACCGGAACAGCACGGTCAGGGCCGCGCCGACGTCGATTTTTTCCACGTTACCCCCTGAACGCCAGTCGCGGCCCTCATCCGGGCCGCACCGGCAAACCGCCGGCTGTATTCAACCCACGGCAATGGCTGTATTACGACAATGACCGCATGCACGCGCAATGACCGCGGCGGCGGTCACGCAGAATCGCGGTCGCCGCATTAAACGATCGCCGCTAAATAGCGGCTCCACGCATAAGAAAAGGCGCAGCCTAGTAATACTCGATTTTGGTGGTATGCGTCAGAGTGGTGACCGTTTGCGCAGCGCCTTTGCCGTTCGAGACCAGCACCTGACACAAACGCGGATTGAAATGCTGGTCATACTGACAACTGGTGCGGGTCACGCTGACCTGTTCGTTGTTTTCCGTCACGATAACGGTGGCATCAAGCCGTTTTTGCGCCGGCGCATCGTTGCGCATCTCGACCTTAGTCACGTTGCCGTTTTCCGGCGAGACAAACGTCATGCTGACCGGGAAGCCGTCGTCGTCGTAGCGATAGCTCGCCAGCGGCGTCGGCTTATCGCGGTAAACCACCTCGGCGATGGCGTGTTGGTCGTTCGAACGGTAGCTCAGGCGGCCATCGGTGGTTTTCGCCAGTTGGCAGTGATCCGTCAGTTGAAACAGCGCCTGACGATCGCTCTGCTCCACCAGCGTCTGCCCATCGCGCACCAGATCCAGGTCGAGATTCATCGACGGCTGATAGGTACGCAGCGCAGCGAGGCACCCTTCGGCATCAAATTCGCCCTCGACATAGGCCGTCACCTTGCCGGCCTCATCGGTCTGGGTTTGCGTAAAGCGTTTGACCTTTCCCCGCAGCGCATCAAAGCCAAAGATATTGGAAAGCCCGGCCAGTACCGGGTTCACCGGCTCTGCGGCCGGTTTCAGGTCACACCCGGCCAGTAATACCGAGCCCGCCAGCAGCGTGGCGCGTAGTTTCATAGTCCTTATCCTGGATACCTGTTGAATCGCGTCAGTTTACGCCAATTCCAAAAGAGAGGATAAAGATAACTATCCATCACAACCAAGGAGCAGGGAATGGGCAGTGACATACTGGCTATCGCCGCCATCGGCGGAGTACTGGCGCTCGGCGCCATGAGTCCGGGGCAAAGTTTCATTCTGGTCGCGCGGACCGCGCTGGCTTCATCCCGGCGCAATAGTCTCGCCGTCTCGCTGGGGATGGGCGTCGGCGCAGCCATCTTCGCGCTGGTGGCGTTGCTGGGCCTGCAATCGCTGCTGCTGGCGGTGCCCTGGTTATATCAGACGCTGAAAATCGCCGGCGGGATTTACCTGCTGTATCTGGCGTTTACCCTGTTTCGCGCCAGACCAGACCACGCCGCGCCAGCGCTGCACAGCGGCCACGAGCCGCCTCAGACGCACGCCTTTCGGCTGGGGCTGTTGACGCAACTCAGCAACCCGAATACGGCGCTGGTGTTCGGCGGGGTGTTCGCCGCGCTGCTCAGCCAGCACATTGCGGGCTGGATGTACGTGGCGTTGCCGTTGCTGGCGTTCGTGATCGATTTTCTGTGGTATGCGCTGGTGGCGTTGTTGCTGTCTTCCAGCGGGCCGCGCGGCGCCTATTTGCGGTTCAGAACGTTATTTGACCGCCTCAGCGGTACGGTGATGGCGGCGCTGGGCATCCGGTTGCTGCTGCAAAAATAGACCGGCGCCTCATGCCGTCGCCATCGCCGGCGACGGCATCATATAAACGGCAACGGTCTCCTGCCGCTGGCGGGAAGCCAGAAACACATGGCGCATTCCCAGCGAATGAAAACCGCATTTGAGCAATACCCGGCCGGACGCCACGTTCTGCGGCAAATGACAACCGTAGATTTTCTCAACATGCAGTTGGCTAAAGGCAAACTGGCATAGCGCCAGGCTGGCTTCGGTGCCGAATCCCCGTTGCCGGAAATCGGCGCCCAGCCAGTAACCGATCTCCGGCTGGTCGGTTTCCAGCGACACCAGCGAAATCGAGCCAATCAACTGCTGACTCTGCGATAAACAGATGGCGTAGGCCACCCCTTTACGCCGCTCCCAGTTGCTCTGCAAATCGGCAATCCAGTTGACCACCGTTTCACGCGGGCAGGGATAGGGAATCAGCATGGTCATAGCGGAAATATCGGGCGCGCTGTTCAGCAAGGTGCAGACATCAGTGACGTCCTGCGCCTGCAGCGGCCGCAATTGCAGATGTTCAGTGGTCAGGGTAGGTTGCCGCATCAGATTCTCCTCATCAGTCATGTCCACGGGCGCTCTGTTAGGTGGCATCATGGCGGAGAATGGTTCCGGACCGGCGACGCTTGCGCCGGCCCCGCATGCAAAGGATGATAGCCTGTCGTCCTCGTTGGTCGACAACCCTCAGGAATACAGGCTGTTCGCTGCCTGCTCGCTTTCCTCACGGGAGAATCCCCCGTAAGTCATGGCGGAGATAAACGCAGCGCGGTCGGTCGTGGGGTAAACCTTTTCATGCAGCACCAGCCGGCCAACTTCTTCCGCAGTTAACTGTGGAAACTGCTCATGAATACCACCTACGACATCCCAACTGGCGTACCCCAACATGCGGATGATCCCCGCGATCTCCTGCGGTGAGGTTTCATCCTGGTAAGTCGAGTGAATCACATCGGCTATCAGTTTCGAGGTCAGCACATTGACTTTGGACACATCGCTATAACGGCTGCCCAGAGATTGAACAATATGATTGATGGCTTCTTCCGGTCCATAGCCTCTTTCACGGATTCTGGCTAATACCGATACCATTTTGTCTCTCAGATCGATAAACATAGTGCTGTTCCTTCGTCAAAGTCGATAATCAACCCGAAGAGCGCGAAGGCTATCCCTGAAGTATGAACAGATTTCCTTAATGGTCGCGTCTGGGATTTTTCTGCCGGCCTGACGCTGACGCCCGCATCAGGAGGTGTCCGGCGCTTTATTTCAGCATAGGCGCAGATGCCTATCCTTCCACTGGCATTTCCCGCTTTGCGGGCGAATGCCGGATTTTTAATCGGACAGCGCCACGCCCTTGTCAGACTGTACGATAATAGGTGATATAGTCTGATTTTATTAACGATACATTAACACCGCTGTTTATCGCCAGCGTCATCTTCCCTCGCAGGGATGTGAACGGCCGGGCAGAGGATCTGCCGCAACGTATCCGGTTGGGAACTGCACAGCATGTCCCTAAACTGCTACTATTGCCGGCCTGTGGCGCGCCGCCTGCTCGCCATATACATATTGAAACAACTCAGCGGGCTATAATCGGTCAAAAAAACTCGCCGGGCAGCGATAATAGCCGCCACACAGGGACATCGTTCAGCAACAAAGAAGGTTAAGTCATGATCACCACCGACGGTAATAACGCGGTCGCTTCGGTCGCCTGGCGAACCAATGAAGTTATCGCTATCTACCCCATCACCCCCAGCTCCACCATGGCCGAACAAGCGGCCGCCTGGTCGAGCGACGAACGCAAGAATATCTGGGGAGATACCCCTCGGGTGGTTGAAATGCAATCCGAAGCGGGCGCCATCGCCACCGTGCACGGCGCATTGCAGACCGGCGCGCTGTCCACGACCTTTACTTCCTCGCAGGGCCTGCTGCTGATGATCCCGACGCTGTACAAGCTGGCCGGTCAGTTGACGCCGTTTGTACTGCACGTCGCCGCCCGTACCGTGGCGACCCACGCGTTATCCATTTTCTGCGACCATTCGGACGTGATGGCGGTGCGTCAGACCGGCTGCGCCATGCTGTGCGCCAGCAACGTGCAGGAAGCGCAGGACTTCGCGCTGATTTCCCAGATGGCGAGCCTCAACAGCCGCCTGCCGTTTATTCATTTCTTTGACGGCTTTCGCACCTCGCACGAAATCAACAAGATCGAGCCGCTGAGCGACGCGCAATTGCGCACCCTGCTGCCGCAGGCGGCGATTGATGTACACCGTGAGCGGGCGCTTACTCCTGAGCGTCCGGTGATTCGCGGCACCGCCTCCAACCCGGATACCTTCTTCCAGGCGCGCGAAGCCACCAACCCGTGGTACAACGCGGCATTCGGTCATGTGGAACAGGCGATGAACGACTTCGCCCGCGAAACCGGCCGTCAGTACCGGCCGTTCGAGTATTACGGCCATCCCGACGCCACCCGCGTTATCGTGATGATGGGCTCCGGCGTCGGCACCTGCGAAGAGGTGATCGACACCCTGCTGACGCGCGGCGAGAAAGTCGGCGTGGTGAAGGTTCGGCTGTACCGGCCGTTCTGTGCGCAGCATCTGCTGGCGGCGATTCCGCAAAGCGCGCAGTCCATCGCGGTACTGGACCGCACCAAAGAACCCGGCGCCCAGGCTGAACCGCTGTATCTGGACGTGATGACCGCGCTGGCGGAGGCGTTCTCACGAGGTGAGCGCCCACTTATGCCGAAGGTGATCGGCGGCCGTTACGGTCTGTCTTCGAAAGAATTCACCCCGCAGTGCGTCGAGGCGACGTATAAAGAGTTAGCGCTTACCAACCCCAGACCGCGTTTTACCGTCGGTATTTATGACGATATCACCCACCTGTCGTTGCCGCTGTCCGAGCAGCCGATGCCGACGCAGGCGTCGCTGGAAGCGCTGTTCTACGGGCTGGGCAGCGACGGCACCGTGTCCGCCGCCAAAAACTCGATCAAAATCGTCGGTAATTCGACCCCGCTGTTCGTGCAGGGCTATTTCGTTTACGACTCCAAAAAAGCCGGTAGCCTGACGGTTTCCCACATGCGCGTCGGCCCGCACCCGATTCATTCCGCCTACCTGATTGAACAGGCGGATTTCGTGGCCTGCCACCAGTGGCAGTTCATCGACAAATACAGCATGGTGGAGCGCCTGAAACCGGGCGGCATCTTCCTGATCAACACGCCTTACAGCGCCGACGACCTGTGGCACCGGCTGCCGCAGGAAGTACAGGCCGGTCTGAACCAGCGTCAGGCGCGGGTGTTCTGCATCAATGCGGCGAAAATCGCCCGCGAATGTCAGTTGGGCGCGCGCATCAACACCGTGATGCAGATGGCGTTCTTCCACCTGACGCAAATCCTGCCGGGCGGCGACGCGCTCGACAAACTGCGCGCCGCCATCGCCAGCAGCTACGGCAGCAAAGGCCAGGAACTGGTGGAACGCAACTGGCGTGCGCTGGACGCGACGCTGGCCGCGCTGGAAGCGCTGGCGCTGGAGCCGGTGAATCCGGACAGCCCGTGCCGCCCGCCGGTGGTCTCCGACGCCGCGCCCGATTTCGTCAAAACCGTCACCGCCGCGATGCTGGCCGGTCTGGGCGACAGCCTGCCGGTGTCCGCCCTGCCGCCGGACGGCACCTGGCCGGTCGGCACCACCCAGTGGGAAAAGCGCAACATCGCCGAAGAGATTCCGTTGTGGAAACCGGATCTGTGTACCCAGTGCAACCACTGCGTGGCCGCCTGCCCGCACTCCGCTATCCGCGCCAAGGTAGTGCCCGCCGACGCGATGGCCGACGCCCCAGCGTCGCTGCAGTCGCTGGACGTGAAAGCCCGCGACATGCGCGGTCAAAAATATGTGCTGCAGGTCGCGCCGGAAGATTGCACCGGCTGTAATCTGTGCGTGGAAGTGTGCCCGGCCAAAGATCGCCAGAATCCGGAAATCAAGGCCATCAACATGGAATCGCGTCTGGACCATGTGGCGACCGAGAAAACCCATTACGATTTCTTCCTCAAACTGCCGGAAATCGACCGCAGCAAACTGGAGCGCATCGATATCCGTACCTCGCAGTTGATTACGCCGCTGTTCGAGTACTCCGGCGCCTGTTCCGGCTGCGGCGAAACCCCGTACATCAAGCTGCTGACCCAGTTGTACGGCGATCGTCTGCTGGTGGCCAACGCCACCGGCTGTTCCTCGATTTACGGCGGCAACCTGCCGACAACGCCCTGGACCACCGATGCCAACGGCCGCGGGCCGGCATGGGCCAACTCTCTGTTTGAAGACAACGCCGAGTTCGGGCTGGGCTTCCGCCTGAGCGTCGACCAGCATCGCCAGCGCGCCCTGCGCCTGCTGGATCAGCTCAAGCCGCAATTGCCTGCCGATGTGGTGGCCGACCTGCTGGAAGAATCCGTTGCTGCCGATACGCGCCGCGAACAGATTGCCCGCCTGCGTCAGTCACTCAGCGCCATCGACAGCGCCGACGCTCGTCAACTGATAGAGGAAGCCGATCATCTGGTGGATAAATCCATCTGGCTGATTGGCGGCGACGGCTGGGCCTACGATATCGGCTATGGTGGTCTTGACCACGTGATGAGCCTGTCGGAAAACGTTAACGTGCTGGTGCTCGACACCCAGTGCTATTCCAACACCGGCGGCCAGCAATCCAAAGCCACCCCGCTCGGCGCCGTCACCAAGTTTGGCGAGAATGGCAAACGCAAGGCGCGTAAAGACCTCGGCATCAACGTGATGATGTACGGCCACGTCTACGTGGCGCAGATATCGCTGGGCGCCCAGCTTAACCAGACGGTGAAGGCGATTCAGGAAGCGGAAGCCTGGCCGGGTCCGTCGCTGATCATCGCCTACAGCCCTTGCGAAGAGCATGGCTACGATCTGGCGTTCAGCCACGACCAGATGCGCCAGTTGACCGCTACCGGCTTCTGGCCGCTGTACCGCTTCGACCCGCGCCGCACGGCGGAAGGCAAACCGGCGCTGGTGACGGATTCCCGTCCGCCGTCAGCCAGCCTGAGCGAAACTCTGCTCAACGAGCAACGATTCCGCCGGCTCAATAGCCAGCAGCCGGAGGCCGCCGCCCTGTTGTATGAAGAAGCCGAGGCGGATCTGCGCCGCCGCTATGACTTCCTCAGCCTGCTGGCGGGCAAGGCGGAGAAAAACGCCCAGGAATAATGCCGTTTAGTCGGATCACACAGGGAGCGGGAAACCGCTCCCTGATTCTTTCTGGCACACGTCGGCCACACGGTTCGTTCCCTTTATTGGTCGCCTTATTTCCCCGCACCGAAGCTTATAATGTAATGGATTGTACATCTGGTTTTCCTGCCGCCCTTCTGCACATATAATGCGCATCCGGACTTTTTGTACCGGATAACAACAATTCCTTTGCCGCAATGGCTTTTAACACTCAACAAAGATATGAAAATGAGTATTCGCGCGATCCTGACATTAGTTGTGGCGGCGGCTGCTTTCAGCCAGACAGCACTCGCCGTGGTTTATCCATTGCCAGCCCCGAATAGCCGGCTGGTGGGTGAAAATATCCAAGTTACCATTCCCAGCGATAGCACCGACGCGCTGGAACACTTTGCCGCTCAGTACCAGATGGGCCTGAGCAACCTGCTGGAAGCCAACCCGGGTATTGACGTTTATCTGCCAAAACCGGGCAGCACCATGACCGTGCCGCAGCAACTGATTCTCCCTGACGCTCCGCGCGAAGGCATCGTGATCAACAGTGCCGAAATGCGTCTGTATTACTACCCGAAAGGTTCCAAAACCGTGGTGGTACTGCCGATCGGCATCGGCCAGCTCGGTAAAGACACCCCGATCAACTGGGTGACCTCGGTTCAGCGTAAGAAAGAACGCCCGACCTGGACGCCGACCGCCGCCATGCATGCAGAATACGCCGCCCGCGGTGAATTCCTGCCTCAGGTTTACCCGGCCGGTCCGGACAACCCGATGGGCCTGTACGCGCTCTACATCGGTAACCTGTACGCCATCCACGGCACCAACGCTAACTTCGGCATCGGCCTGCGCGTAAGCCACGGTTGCGTGCGTCTGCGTGACAAAGACATCAAATACCTGTTCGACCATGTTCCGGTCGGCACCCGCGTTCAGTTCATCAACGAGCCGGTGAAAGCCACCGTCGAGCCGGATGGTTCACGTTATGTCGAAGTTCACAACCCGCTGTCCCGAACCGAGGAAGAGTTCAACTCCGACACGCCGGTTCCGCTGAAGCTGACCCCGGCAGTAACCAAAGTGCTGGCGGACGCCAGCGTCAGTGAAAGCACGGTGAATCAGGCGCTGCAAACCCGCATCGGTATGCCGACGAAAGTGAACGGTCCGGCGGAAAACATCGCGCCGATCGCGCCGGCTGAACCAGCGGCTCCGCAGGCGCCGGCCATTCAGCAGACCAGCACGCCGGATAATGCACAACCGGCAGCGCCTCAAGCCCAGCAGACGGCAACCGACGCCGTGCCGGCAACCGCTGCTGCGACTGACGCCAGCAAATCCTGATCGATCCCCGGATTTTAATCCTGTTCACAGGGCAGCTTAAGCTGCCCTGTTTGTTTTTGGTGAGTTCTTTCCTGCACTAACCCGTTTCATCCCGCCTGACTATCATCAATAACCCTCATCGATAAACCCTCATTGATAACCTTTCATTGATAAAACCCTCTCCCCACGCCGCGGTAAGGCGTAATTTGCATTAGCAGTCTGTTGCACCGCTGTTTATGATTCACTTCACAAAATCAATTGACTTATCATTAGTTGACTTGTTAACTAATAACATTTCATCTATCCCACGGACTTCATCATGTCACAGACCGAATCTTCCGCCCGTCGACGCTTCGCCCTGCAGTTGGGTCAGACCTCCCGCTTGTGGCGCCGGGTTATCGACCGGGAATTGCAACCGTATGGATTGACCCAGGCGACCTGGCTGCCGTTGCTGTTCATCGCCCGCGAAGAACCCCCCATCCACCAGAAAGCGCTGGCCGAATCGCTGGGGCTGGACGCTTCCGCGGTGGTCCGGGTACTGGATAGTCTGCAAAAGCAGGGATTTATCGAAAGACGTGAAGGCAACGATCGCCGTTTTCGCGAGATCCATCTCACCGCGCTCGGGCTGGAGCTGGTGAAGAAGGTGGAGTCTATCGCCGGTCAGGTGCGTAATCAGGCGCTGGCTGGGGTATCGGAACAGGATATTGAGCAGGTCAGCCGGATCATCAATCAGGTTATCAGCAACCTCTCCCGAACCGAAAACGGTCACTCATGAATACTCACGCATCCAAACTGGCGGGGTTCCGGCGTCTGAGCCAACGCCAGCGTACCTTTTTTCTGGCCGGCGCCGCCTTGCTGTTGCTGGCGGTGCTCGTACTGGCGTACTGGTTTCATCAGCGTTTCACGCATATCGGCGAAACCGACGCCCGCGTAATGGGCGAAGTGATCTCGCTGGCCAGCCGGGAAAGCGGCTGGGTGACCGCCCGTCCCGTTATTGACGGCGATGCTATCCGCAAGGATCAATTGCTGGCGCAGATCGACGATCGCGACGCCCGTTTGCGGCTGGCGGAGCAGGAGGGCAATCTGGCCGCCGCCGATGCTCAAATCAGCTACAGCCAGACACAGCGTCAGGTCACCGATCTCACTACTCAGGCCTCGCTGGATGAAGCGCGGGCGAAACTGGCGTCGAGCGAATCCGCGGTTAACAACGCCGGTTACCAGCTCAGCCTGGCGCAGAACAACTTCCAGCGCGACGATCAACTGCTGAAAAGCAACCTCACCGCCCGCAAAACCTGGGATGAGTCCCACACCACGCTGTTGCAGCGTCAGGGCGAATTGCGGGAAGCCGAAGCCCAGCGCAGCGCTCAACAGGCGGCGTTGAACAACGCCGTGGCGCAGCGCAACACGCTGCAGGTGCTGGACCGGCAGATCGAGATGCAGCGCCAGCAGCGAATCGCGTTGCAGGCGCAGGTGGATCAGCTCAAGCAGGAGATCGCCGACCGGGCGTTGCGTTCCCCGGTGGATGGCGTGGTGGATCGCACCATTGTGAATGTGGGCAGTTACGTACAGGCCGGACAGTGGATCATGCTGGTGCACGATCCGCGCAATCTGTGGGTCGAAGCCAACATCAAGGAGACGGCCATCGGCCGGGTTCGGGTCGGCCAAAAAGTGGAGATTCAGGTGGACGCCTACCCGGACAAACATTTCAGCGGCCATGTGATCCGGGTCGGCGATGCGGCCACCAATCAGTTTGCACTGCTGCCGAGCCCGAATCCGTCCGGCAACTTCACCAAAATCACCCAGCGCGTACCGGTGCGTATCGCGCTGGACGATCCGGACAACGGCCTGAAACCGGGCCTGATGGCGGAAGTCAGCATCAATGTCGCCGATTGAAGCCCAGGCCGCCCGTTTCGGTCACCGCTATCGCTGGCTGGCGACGGTCACCATCATGCTGGGCACCATCGCCACCACGGCCACGGCGACCATCGTCAATGTCGCGATGCATGACATCATGGGCGCGTTCGGCATGGGCCAGGATCAAGCACAGTGGCTTTCCACCGCCTTTCTGGCCTCAATGACCGCCACCATGCTGATCACCGCCTGGACGCTGGAGCGCTTTGGCTACCGCGCCACCTACGTCGGCTCACTGGTGGTGTTCGTCGCCGGCAGCCTGCTCGGCACCTTCAGCCAGAGCAGCGCCGAAGTGATCCTCGCCCGCATTCTTCAGGGCGGCGCCAGCGGCGTGATCCAGCCACTGGCGATGATCATCATTTCGCAGGTGTTTCCGGTATCGGAACGCGGCAAAGCGATGGGTATTTATGGCGTCGGGGTAGTGCTGGCGCCAGCGCTGGGGCCGGCCGCCGGTGGGCTGATGGTCGATCAACTCGACTGGCGCGCGGTCTTCATGGTGGTGGTACCGTTCTGTCTGGCCGGGATAGCCGCCGCACTGGTGATCCTGCCGGCTAAAAGCGCACAGACCGACAGCACGCCCCGGCGTTTCGACACCCTGGGGTTTATTCTGCTGGTGACGGCGCTGACCTCGCTGCTGGCCGGGCTGTCCAACGGGCAGCGCGAAGGCTGGGGGTCGTTCTTCATTCTCTGCCTGCTGACTACCGCCGTGATCGCCACGCTGGCGTTCATCGTCCGCGAATTCACCACGCCGCACCCTCTGCTCAGCCTGCGAGTGTTCGCCAACCCGGTGTTTACCTCCGGCTGTATCGTGGCGTTCGCGCTGGGCGCGGGTATCTACGGCTCGACTTACATCATCCCGCTGTTTGTGCAGAGCATTCAGGGATACACCCCGACCCGTTCCGGCCTGCTGCTGATGCCGGCGGGACTGGCGCTCGGCATGGTGTTCCCGCTGGCGGGATCGCTCAGCGACAAGCTCAAACCCCACCTGCTGGTGGTGGCGGGTTTGCTGCTGTTCGGGCTGTCCTGCTGGCTGTCCAGCGCGGCGGACACCGATACCCCGTTCTGGACCATGGCCTGGTGGATTGTCATCGGCCGCGTCGGGCTCGGGGTGATGTTGCCCGCCATGAACGCCGGCGCGCTGCGGGCGCTGCCGCACGCTCAGCTGGCGCAGGGCGCGGGCAGTCTCAATTTCATCCGTCAGTTGGGCGGCGCGATGGGGGTCAACCTGCTGTCGGTATTTATCGAACGGCGCGCCACCTTTCACGGCCAGATGCTGGCGCAGTCGCTGACGCTGGACAATATCCGCAGCACCGACGCCATCCGCCAGCTCAGTCTGCTGTTCGGCCACGGCGGCAATCCGCTCGGCGATCCGCTCAGCACCAGCATCAACCCCGGCATCATGACCTACCTGCAATCGGTGCTGGCGCCCAAAGCGCAGATGTTCGCCTATCAGGACGGCTTTTTCATGGTAGCGATGTTCTTTTTTCTGGCGATGTTGCCCGCCTGGTTTATTCGACCGCGTCCGGTGCTAAACCCAACCTCGCAACCCGGTGCGGCCAAGGCGCCGGCATGACTCTGTGAACCGGCTTCAGAACACGCCATATGACAGTTGCCGCCCAACCGAAAGACCGTTAAGGTTGGGCGGTTAATTTTTCTCTTTTCAGGACGCCATCTATGTCCAGTAACAGTTTGTCCGGCAACGAAAAAAATCTGTCCAACACGCTGCTGCCCGCCGCAGTGCAACAACCCCGTTACGACCGTCAGTCGCTGAAGCCTCGTATCGTACACATCGGCTTCGGCGCGTTTCACCGCGCGCATCAGGCGTTGCTGACCGATCGGGTGCTCAATCGTCAGGGCGGCGACTGGGGGATTTGCGAAGTGGTGTTGTTCAGCGACGATACCCTGATTTCCGCCCTGCGCCGTCAGGATCACCGGTTTACCGTGCTGGAGAAAGCCGCCCACGGCAATCAGGCAATCGTGGTTGGCGCGGTCTGCAAGTCGCTGCACGCCCGAGTGGAAGGGATCGCGGCGATTCTGGAACAGCTGGCGGATCCGATCGTCGCGATCGTCTCGCTGACCATCACCGAGAAAGGCTACTGCCGCGCAGGCAACAAAGGAGAACTCGATCGGGACAATCCGCTGGTGCAGCAGGATCTGGCCCACCCGCGCCAACCTTCGTCGGTGCCGGGATTGCTGGCCGAAGCGCTGCGTCTGCGCCGTGAGCGAGGCATTACGCCCTTCTCCGTGCTTTCCTGCGACAACGTACCGGAAAACGGCAAAGTGACGCGTCAGGTGGTGGTGGATGCCGCACGCCTGCAGGATCCCGCGCTGGCGGACTGGATCGCGCAGCATGTCACCTTCCCCAATACGATGGTGGATCGGATAGTACCGGCCGCCACGCCGGAAACACTGAGCCAGGTAGCCGACGCCGTCGGCGTGGCGGATCCGTGCGGCATCGCCTGCGAGCCGTTTATTCAGTGGGTGGTGGAAGACAGCTTTGTCGCCGGCCGCCCCGACTGGGAACTGGCGGGCGCCCAACTGGTGGACGATGTGCTGCCGTTTGAAGAGATGAAACTGCGCATGCTCAACGGCAGCCACTCTTTCCTGGCCTACCTCGGTTATCTGGCGGGTTACGAGCATATCAACAACGCTATGGACGACCCTTGCTACCGGCAGGCGGTGCGCCACCTGATGCTGCAGGAGCAGGCGCCGACCCTGCATGTGTCCGGCGTAGACCTGACCGCCTATGCCGACCAGTTGCTTGAGCGTTTTGCCAACCCGGCGCTGAAACACCGCACCTGGCAGATTGCGATGGACGGCAGCCAGAAACTGCCCCAGCGCATGCTGGCGTCGTTACGCTGGCATCTGGCGCGCGGCAGTGACCATCGCGCGCTGACGCTGGGCGTAGCAGGTTGGATGCGTTACGTCGGCGGGGTTGATGATGCCGGCCAGGCGATCGATATCCGCGATCCGCTGGCCGCCACGTTGCAGCAGATCGTCAGCACCACCCGTGACGACGCAGAGCGGGTCCGCGGTCTGTTGTCCATCAGCGCGCTGTTTGGCGATGACCTGCCCGGCAACGCGACGTGGGTAGCGGCACTGACCGACGCTTATCTGTCGCTGCGCGACAACGGCGCCAAAGCAACCGTTGCGGCGTTATTCAACGACTGATCTGTATTCAACGACTGATCGGTGTGGCGCCATATCACACGGCGCTGACGCCATCCCCACATGCCGCGCTCAGGAAAGTACTCGGAGCGCGGCTGTTCAGATGCCGTCTGTACGCCGTGATATCCCGATGCCGCCCCTCTCAGGCGCACCGGCCATCACTCTTCCGGCGAATACTCCAGCACATCGCCAGGCTGGCAGGACAGCACCTCGCATATTCTCTGCAATGTATCGAACCGGATGCTTTTCACCTTGCCGGATTTCAGCAGCGAAAGATTCTGCTCGGTAATGCCGATCAACCCCGCCAGCTCGCGAGACTTCATCTTTTTTTGTGCCAGCAGCACGTCCAGTCTGATAATGATTGGCATAGCCCGTCTTACCAACAATTCACTCATGACCCGATAAAATACACTGTCTGGTGCCGTGAGATAAATCACACTTTGCGTCACGCGTAATATCCAGGATCACAAGCTGATCACAGTTCATCGCTATTTTTTACAATTATTCTTGATTTTTGCGGGCCGGCATTGCGAAATAACGATGATAGTTTCACCACCTTCCCCGACGCTATCGTTCCTGCCGCCGATAATTTTTATCGTCTTACGATAAAAAAATGATGCCAACCGACAAACATCGCGTTTTTCAGGTCAATACTCGTGATCAAATTAAAAAAACTTATTTCATGATCTCCCTGACAGATTCCTATTAAAAGCAGCCAGGAGTGGGATGGCTAGTTTACTTTTGTCTCGAACGGGCAAATGATAAGAACATAAGTTCATTTCAAATGAAATAATGTTTTAATATTGTTAGGCGAATTGATCATGAGTAAACCCATAACTTTGAAACACACGCTCTGTTACGGCAGCGCGAACTTGCTAGGCAGTGGCGCCTTAGCCATTAGTGGCGCCTGGCTAATGTACTTCTATACCACCTTTTGTGGATTGTCTCTGGTTGAGGCCGCTGCCATTTTCTCCGTGGCCAGCGTCATCGACGCCATCAGTAACCCGATCATGGGTTACATCAGCGACAACTTCTACAATACCCGCATCGGCCGCATGTTCGGTCGCCGTCGCTTCTTCATCCTGCTCGGTATTCCTTTGGTACTGGTCTACCCGATGCTGTGGATGGAAGGGCTCGGCTTCTGGTACTACCTGTCGACCTATGTGCTGTTCGAGCTGATTTACACCTCCATCATGGTGCCGTACGAAACGCTCGCCACCGAGATGACCACCGACTTCAAAGTCCGCTCCAAACTGACCGGCTCCAAAGCCATCTTCGGTAAGGTCGCCAACTTCCTGGCCGCCTTTATTCCGGGGCAGTTCATCGGTATCTACGGTAAAGACTCCGCCACGCCGTTCTTCTACACCGGTCTGGCTTATGGCTTCATCATGTGTGCGGCGATGATCGCCCTCTACTTCACTTCCTGGGAACGTTCTCCGAGCGAAGTGGCGCGTGAACACACCCAGAACCTGTGGCAGTCGCTGAAAAAACTTAGCATCGACATGGCGTCTACTTTCCGTCTGCGTATTTTCCGTAAACACCTCGGGATGTACCTGTTCGGTTTCGGTGCTGAATGGCTGTTCGCTTCCGCCTTTACCTATTTCATCGTATTCGGTCTGAAGCAGAGCACCGCGGTAGTGTCCCAGCTCAACAGCTTCAGCTCGATTATGCAGTTTATCTCCACCTTCCTCTTCATCGGCATCTGCGTGAAAATGGGCTTCGGTCGCCCGTATCGCCTGGCGCTGACGGTGGTAATTGTCAGCGTGATCGCCTACGCAGCGCTCTATTTCACTGGCTGGTCTCAAACTGCGACCATCATCGTCCTGTTCGGTATCACCGCTATCTTCGGTCTGAGCACCGGCGGTATCTACTACATTCCCTGGACGGTCTACACCTTCCTGGCGGACGTGGATGAAGTGCTGACCGGTCGTCGCCGTGAAGGGATTTACGCCGGCGCCATGACCTTCGCCGGTAAGATGGTGCGTTCCGTCATCGTCTTCGCCATGGGCTGGATTCTGAGCCAGTTCGGATTCGTATCCGGCAAAGCGGCACAGCCGGAAAGCGCCGTGCTGGCGATTGTGGGCGTGTTCTCTCTGGGCGTGGTTGCTCTGGCGGTCGTCGCGATCTACTACAGCACCCAGATGCGTCTGGACCGTAAGAATCACATGATTCTGCTGCAGGAAATTGCTCGTATCAAAGCTGGCGGTGCGATTGCCGATGTTCCAGCGGAAGCCCGCGCGGTTGCCGAAGAACTGACCGGCTGGAAATACGAACAGTGCTGGGGCAATAACCCGCTCGGTATGCAACAAGACGTTCCGGAACCAGTGGTTGCGACGTCTCATCGCTAAGATTACCCTCGGTCTATCATCATTCAATGCCGCCCTCCGGGCGGCATTTTTCTTTTCTTAATTCTTATCGGCTCTCTCTTTCTTTCCCGACACCAACAGGGGGGGAACGGTTCCACCTGGCACGTCGGCTAAAACACCATAAAGTAGTCCATACAGCAGGATGCTGTAGTTTCGGACCACTAAGGAAACAGCCACGATGCCAGCATACTTTTCCGCCTTTTGCGCACGCCTATCACGTCGCTTTTTCATCCGTTCATCTATGGCTGGAATCTTGCTGCTGGTTTGTACCAGCGCCAGCGCACTGACCGTCGATGAAGCCAGGCATTTACTGGGACGAACCAGTTTTGGCGCCAGTCAGCAAGATATCAACGCGTTACTGCCGTTATCCAAAGAGCAGGCGGTCTCACGGTTATTATCATCACTTGAGCAACCCAACTACCTCCAACCCCCGTCTTACCTTTCACAACCGCGCCCCAATTACTGGGACAAGGACTGGGAAAAACAGGACGTGGTGGCTTATCGCATCAATGAAATTAGCCAGTTGCAGAGTTGGTGGATACAGGAAATGATTGAAACCCCCTCGCCATTTGCCGAACGTCTGGCCCTGTTCTGGCACAACCATTTTGTTTCACGTTTCCAGAACACTCGCGTTTCCGCGCCTTTTTATGATCAACTGATGTTGTTTCGCCAATGGGGCGGAAAAAGCTTTCGTGAACTGCTGAAAGGAATACTGCGCGATCCGATGATGTTAAGCGGGCTGGACAACGTTAAAAACACCCGTATCTCTCCCAATGAAAATCTGGCTCGCGAACTGATGGAACTGTTCACACTGGGCATCGGCCGCTATAGCGAACAGGACGTTAAGCAGGTGGCCCGCCTGCTGGCCGGGCATACCGTAGACCAAAATCAGGGTTGGTATTACAAGGTCAACGAGCAGGACAGGGACACGGGCGTAAAAACCGTACTCGGTCAAACCATTGCCGCAAGCGCCTCGGACGAACTGGATCAACTGGTGGAGGTTTTACTGCGGCAACCCAGCACCGCGGAACGGATTGCCGCCAAATTTTTCTACGAATTCGTATCCTTGCAGCCCAATGCTAGCGAAATTGCCCAACTGGCCACCACGCTACGTGAAAGTAACTATGACCTGAATGCACTGCTGAAAACCCTGTTGCTCAGCGAGGCATTCTGGGCGCCAGAGAACCGCGGCAGTCTGATCAAATCACCACTGGATCTGGTTGTCGGATTTGCGCGCACTTTCCGCCTGCGCCTGCCGGATTATCGTGTACTGGCTGACTACAGCGAAGTGCTGGGGCAGGAACCGTTCCTGGCACCGGATGTTTCTGGCTGGAAAGGGGGCTATCACTGGCTTAACAATAGCAAGATCATTAACAGAAAACGCATTATTGAACGATTGTGGGTCGCCGTTGATCAATCACGCAAGCTCGCCGCGACGCCGACCGACGGCCTGCATATCCGCTTCAACTCAGAATACCGCCGCACGCCCGCGCAATTCAGCGTGCGCGTCAACGGCCGGCCGGTAGCCGATATCACGGCGCAGGCCGGTTTGCACACCCAGGGTATCGAGAAGGCGTCCAATGAGTCTGCGGCGATGAAACCGATGTGGGAAAACGCGCATATCCCGGTTTCCGCACTGCCGGCAAACCCGAAAACCATCACCATTGCCTTTACGCTGACGGATGTGGATACCCATCTATTTATCAACTGGATAGAACTGAACGGGCAGCGTTACAACCCGGCTGAGTCGCGCTGGGTCAATACCACATACGGGCGTTGTCCACTGGGGGTGCCGCCAGCCTCCTTTTATTGCGACGCCCAGTTGGAATTCACGCTGAACCCGGCAAGCAGTCCGGAACAGGCGTCACTGGACGACCTGCGCACACCGTTGAATTCCAGTATCGAATACGGCACGGCGCGCCTGCAGCTGATGCCGCAACACGCATCGGCTAACACGCCGCCCCCACTGACTCAAATGCCGCCACTCATGCCAACGTTCACCGACGATATGGCACCGATGATGCAGGAAACGTCCGCCAGCCAGGTGTTAAGTCTGCAACAGCAAATCTACCGGCTCCTCACGCTAGACCCGGCATATAACCTGAAATAACTCATGGAGTTGTTATGGATAAATCTATCCTGCGTACCCGCAGAAACCTGCTGAAACTGTTTGGTTCGCTGCCGCTGGTGTCATTATTGCCAACATCGTCGCTGGCGGAAAATCTTCAAGCGCTGGGTCGGCAAACCGGTCGGCGTCGGCTGATTATTCTGGAATTATTTGGCGGCAACGATGCGCTGAATACGCTCATTCCTTACCGCGACCCGCTCTATCGTCGCTACCGCCCCAATCTGGCGATTTCCCCCCAGGATTGGATCCGCTTAAGTGATGAGCTGGCGTTTAACCCGTCATTCAAACCTCTGGGAGAACTTTATCAGCGCGGCGAGCTGGCCGTGATACCGGACGCAGGCTATCCCAATCCATCGCTGTCGCATTTCGATTCCACCGCTATCTGGAACACCGGCTATGTTGACACAGCACAGCGTTCCGGATGGGCTGGACGCACTATCGCGGCAAACCGTAGCTGGGCCGCGCCCCATGACGCCAACGGCATCGTTTTTTCTGGTTCGCCTGCGTTTCTACAGGAAGAGGGGATACGCGCTCTGGAACTTCAGGATACCAACGTCCTGATGTCCTCCGATGACGTGGCGCTACGGCCTGCCGTTCAAGCGCCTAATTCAGCGACTCACTACATCCGTTCATTGCTTGAAAACCATCGCGATATCAGCCAACGAATCCGGCAAAAACTCAACCGCCCCAACCCGTTCGAACGGCTGTTCAGGAGCAGCGAGTACGGCTACCTGGAGCCGATTTACATTCAGGGCGCACAACTCCTGTGGCTGATTGCCTGCGATGTAGACACGCCGGTATTTAAGCTAGGCATGTCTGGGTTTGATTTACATGGTTTGATGAATGAACTGCACCGTCCGCTATTACATCAGGTGGCCACGCTGCTGATGGGATTACGGCGGGGATTAATGGACATCGGCACCTGGCAGGACACGCTGATTCTGGTGCAGTCCGAGTTTGGCCGGCGCCCGGAGGAAAATGCCTCCGGCGGCACCGATCACGGCACCAGTGGTGTCGCCCTGCTGCTGGGCGGCGCGTTAAGCGGCGGGATTTATGGCTCGCCCAGTGACCTTGGTAAGCTGGATGAGGCGGGAAATCCATACTTTACCACTGACTTTCGCCGTATTTACTCCAGCATTGTGACCGATTTTTGGCGGCTGCCTCACAATCCATTACGGAATGAAGGCTTTGAACCACTGGCCTTACGCCTTTCGGCCTAAACGCTCATGTTGACAAGGATGACTCTCATGAACAGGATTTCCCCCGCGCTTGCCGTCGGAAACCGGGCAATGCCACAGACGGATACGTTTGCTGTAGCGATTGAAGCGCTGCCGGAGGGCAGACTGATTTATCCCCGGCACTTACCTGCCACCTGCAAAATAATGGCCTGTGTAACGCTATACAATGAGCCGCCCGCAGCGCTGCTGAATACGCTGACAGCGTTGTGCGCCAGCCAGTTTTCCACCACGCTCGAAGACGCGCCGTCGCCCCCGCTGGTGATATGCATGGTTACCGATGGCGAAGCGGCACTGCATCCGCAAACTCGGGCACAGTTGTCTTCGCTGGGTTTTGACCTGTCTTCTCCATCACCGCCTTCCGACGCCGATAAAAATATGGGTAACCAGTTGGCGCTTCAGTGCCTTACCTTATCCGCCAGTGAAATATTGCCGCCGTCGCCACGCATCTCCCCCACGCAGAACGCATTATCATCGGTGACGCTGGTACTGGCTCTTAAGCACCATAATCGCGGCAAACTGGACTCACACAGCTGGTTTTTCCGCCATATTTGCCGGCTGATCACGCCGAGCTATGCTCTGCAAATTGATACCGGCTCTGTTCCCGATGCTCATTGCCTGTCTCGCCTGCATGACTATCTGGAAGCGCATCACCACTGTGCGGCGGTGACAGCCCGTATCCTCACCCCGCCGCCGACCGACCGGCGACTGATACTGAACTGGCAATATGGCGACTTTTGGTGGGAAAAAATCACTGACTGGCCCGTCAACCAACGGCTGGGGTATATGGAGGTCGTGCCGGGTCAATGCAGCCTGATTCGCTATGCAACGTTCAGCATGCCGTCTTCAACCACGTCATCGCCACTTCAGCGTTATTTACGCGGCCTGCACCCGCAGGGCTTGCTGGAGCATAACCAATTTCTGGCTGAAGATCGGGTGTTGGGGTTTGAGATAGTCAGGGAGAGTATTCCGCCTTCTACGACCGAATACCGTTCTGACGCCATGCTGGAAACCGATCCCTGCCACACCTTTGCCGAACTGGTGCGACAACGGCGCCGCTGGATTAACAGCACACTGGCGGTACGAGCCACCACCTTGCTGGCCTTGCCCGGACTATGGCGCCAAAACACGCTCTCATCGGCCAGAAAAAGGCAAATCATCGCGTCCCTGTTCTGGAATTACAGCCAATTGCTGATCCTGTTTCTCTTCCCCTCCCTGTTTAGCGTATTAGGCGCCATGAGTACCGAATCATTCGTTCCGGCCTCGCTCAGTGAAGCCGCGCGCTATGTGGCGGCAGGCAGCCTGCTTGGGCTCTGGTGCGGCGTGCTGTGGCTCAGTCGGATATACAGCGTCAACACCCCGACGGGGGTACGCCTGCATAGTTTTGCCATCAGCATGATGGGGCTCATCATCAATCTGATCATGCTTATCAACATCAGTAACCACCCGGTGCCAGGCAGCTTTCTCCTGCTGGTGCCGCTACTGGCGCTGCTCTTATCTTCATCGAGGAACCTAAATACGTTATGGCGCGTAGCAGTTTTTTATTTACCGAGTCTGCCGTTCTTCCACTTTTATCTCACGAGCTATTCTGTGGCGAATTTCAGCGATATTAGTTGGGGTACGAAAGGATTGACGCAACAAACCAGGCTCTCCCAGTCAGGGGCCTGGTCACGACAGCGTGATATACTGCTGTGCGCCTGGGTTGGATGTAATACGGTACTGACGTTTTCCATGCTGGTGTTGGGGCAGCAGGCCAGCACGACTTTTGTGTTTATCTTTATTCTATTTATGCTGGCGCGTTATCTGTGCGCCGCACTATGTAGCCGCCTGACCGAGCGTATTCTTCTTTTCTGTGCCAGCCGGGTTCTCTCAACGCGACAGCCGCAATAACCTGACAACAGTATCATCCGGATACGTGCCATAATATATATCTGGTGCGTTTCGGACTACTCGCTGTGCCAAAAATCGGTTCAGTCAGTCGTATTATTTTATCCGCCGCCATTACCTTTCTATTTTTTTACCTTATCTGCAAACGTTAGGAATACCAATTGAAGAGTTAAAGGCTGAATAACTCCCTATCGTTTTCAGCCGCATATATATACTGCCACGAAATAGTCAGATGATGCGGCCGACTATCCGTCGGCCATAATTTTTCGTAACGCACGCTCTGTCATGCCAAAATCCCGCGCGATCTGCTCCAGGTTCACGCCTGACTGT
This sequence comes from Dickeya sp. Secpp 1600, assembly GCF_003049805.1. Lineage (NCBI taxonomy): Bacteria > Pseudomonadati > Pseudomonadota > Gammaproteobacteria > Enterobacterales > Pectobacteriaceae > Dickeya > Dickeya sp. Secpp 1600. The sequence continues at coordinate 778,051 of NZ_CP023484.1, read as the reverse complement.
AATAGCAATCTAATCGCAACATTTCTCAGCTTCAGATAGATCCCCCATGCAGAGGGAATGTCCAGCACACTATCAGAGGCTGAGTGCAGCAACATGTTCCGGTATGTTTTTTCCGATAACGCGATGCCTACTTTTTGCGTAAACGCGGCATAATCTTTATTAATATAGATCCGACAGCCGCCATAACGCCTGACAAACTCCAGCATTATGTCGAACCCATCATTTTCAATTAATTCGGAAACCAGCCAGGGTAATGTTGCGAGCACGTCGATTTTATTATTCTGATAGAAATCATCAAATAAATAGAAACGCGGATCGTCAACAGAAGGCAATCCAGAGAAAATCCCCTGAAGTATTCTATAATCCATAATTACTCCTATCCTTGAGCAATATATTTTATTTATATACCCAAAACAGTTTTAGTTGCAGAAAAAAAACACTTGCGTTTTGAACAACGCAACGCGTTGGCCTTCAGGACGAGGCCATGAATAGGCCAGGTAATAAAGACAGCACTCCTGCAATTTAACGTATGACGGGTATAATAATTAAAGGCATCAAATAGCCTTATTCTTATAAAAATCATCAGCCCAGAAACTGATGTTTTTTCAGCCTACAATAAAAAAAATAAAAGACAAGGATATCTATTTAACGAAAGGGTGGCTCTAATATTTATAATATATCTCGTATTACCAATACGTTGGCTATATGACGTTCATCATCACCTATAGATAATCAGGAAAACATTATTATTGTCAGAGTAATATATGACTATCTACGAAAACATAGCCAGGTCGTCTGCGCACACGACCTGACTATGAATGGTTATGCGGCTGAGGCTGCATCCGGTAATGATGCAGGCGCAGCCTAAATCAGCGCCGCTTCCCGTAGTTCGCTTTTTAGGTAGGCGTAGTAAATGGGTGCGGCAATCACGCCGGAAATACCGAATGCGGCTTCAAACACCAGCATCGCCAGCAGAATCTCCCAGGCGTGCGCCTTGATGCGGGTGCCGACAATCTGGGCATTGAGGAAATACTCCAGTTTGTGGATCAGCATCAGATAGACCAGCGCCAGCAGCGCGATCGGCACAGAAATCGACAACGCGGCGATGAACACCACCGAGTTGGAGATCAGATTGCCAATCACCGGCAGCAAACCAAAAATGAAGGTCAGCACCACCAGCGTTTTGGCAAACGGCAGATGAATGCCGAAGCCGGGCAGCACGCCCAGAATGAAAATGGCGGACAGCACCGTGTTTACCAGCGAAATCTTCACCTGCGCGAACACGATGTTGCGAAACGAGGAGGACAACAGCGCCACCCGGTGCATCAGTTCAGTTTTCAGCAACGGCTTATCCACCGTCGGCTCGATGTTATACAGGGAGATGATCGCCCCGAGGATCATGCCGATCAGCATGGTGACGAAACCGTGCAGGAAATCTTTCCCCATGTTTTGCAGCATCACCACGTGCTTTTGCAGCCACATCACGAACTCGTGCTGCAACTCCTCCACGCTGACCGGCAGATAGCCCGGCAGGTAGGTCATGATCTGCTTTTGCACATCGTCGAGAATAAAGGCGATGCGGGCGTTGAACACACTGGTGTCTTTCATTTCCTGCATCAGCAACCCGACCAACGCGCCGAAAATCACGCTCAACAGGCAGACCACCAGCGTGCTGATCACCGCCACCACCGCCAGCCGGGCGCGTTTGCCGCTGATCACCTTCTGGAAATACGGCGTCAGCAGATTAATGATTTCATACACCAAAAAACCGGCGATAAAGCAGGCAAGCAGGCGCAGCTCAATCAAGAGCAACAGCCCCCCCATGATAAAGACGAAGCTCAGCAATCTGGCCTGTTTCAAATTCAACAACTGCATATGACATCCTGTTTCGTACTGCTACGTCAGGGGAATCGCAGCGCCTGCCAACGAAGGGGATCGCCCCGTCGCCAGAGGTGGCAATACTCTGACCGTGAAATAATATTTCAGCGACCATTCTTAGCATTTTAACCACGAAACACCAGCGTGATTAGCGTCATTTTTGGGCGTCTATCGTGTGGATAGACAAGGTAATGGTGGGAAAAATTTCAGAAACGGCAGGAAATTACGCCTGACGCGAGCGGATCGTCACCCACCAGTAAAAACGCTGAGAAAGGGTGATCGGCAGGGTTTTCGTCAACGCATTGAACAGCCGTTCGGTGTCCTGCAACGGGAACACCCCGGAAATACGCAGCGCCGCCACGCCGTCATCCAGTTGGAAATGCAGCCGCTGATAACGGGCGATCTCCCCGATTAACTGGTCCAGCCGCATATTATCGGCCACCAGCACGCCGCCCGACCAGCTTTGCCGGAAGGCTTGCACCGCCACCGGCGGCTGCCACTGTTCACGCGAGTAAGTCACTTCCTGCCCGGCAGGCAACCGCAGGCGATGGTCAGCTCCGGCGCCCAGTTGCAAGTGCGCTTCGCCGCCGAACACCGCCAGACAGCTGCGCTGCTCCCAGGTTCGCAGGGACAGCTTACAAGATGAACCGGGCATCACGCTGCCCTGCCCCGTTTCCAGCCGCAGCGCCGTATTCCCGCCGGCTGCTCGCTCCAGCAGCAGTTCACCCGACAGCAGTTGCAGCACCAGTTCCTCGTTCTGATGGCGAACATTCAGCGCCGAATCGGTATTCAGCCATACCTGAACCCCTTGCGCCAACGTCAGCTGACGGCGTTCTCCCACGCCGGTGCGATAATCGGCGGCGTAGCTGCGCCACGGCAGGCTATAGCCTAATGCCCCGCTCACACTGGTCAGCACCAGCAGTTTAAGCGCGCTACGCCGCTCGCGCCCCTGACGGCTCAGCACCGAGGAGATCAGCCGGTTGTCCGGCGTCTGAAAACGCGCCTGAATCTGTTCCACCTGACGCCAGGCCAGTTGATGACGTTCATCGCTCTCCAGCCAGCGGCGCCAGGCGCGCCGCTCCTGTTCGCCGCATCCTTCGTCGTGCAGCGTGGCGAACCACTCCGCCGCGGCGGACAGGATATCGGAAGACAAGGAGGAGGACGGCGACGTCATGGTATTACGCTTGAGCGGTCAGGCAGGTCAGCATGGCCTGCGCCATGTACTTTTTCACCATGCGCTCCGACACCATCAGGCGTTCCGCTACCTGACGATAGGTCAGCCCTTCCAGTTGCACCCACAGGAACGCCTGTCGGGCTTTGGACGACAACGAGGACAACAACGCGTCGATCTCCACCAGCGCATCGACGATCATCGCCTGCGCTTCCGGCGACGGACTGACCACAAACTCCTGGCTGGCCAGCGTCTGCAAATACGCCTGTTCCAGATCTTTGCGCCGCCAGTGATTGACCATCAGCCCATGCGCCACGGTACTAAGCCAGGCGCGCGGTTCACGAATCGGTTCGGCGGGAAAGTGCGTCAGCAACCGCAGAAAGGTATCCTGCGCCAGATCCGCCGCCTGCTGGGAACAGCCGAGGCGACGCCGCAGCCATCCTTGCAGCCAGGAATGGTGCTCGGAATAGATCTGCTGCACACGCCGTTGGTCATCATGGCGGTCATCAGCCTGTTCGGGGCAAAGGGCGGCGGAGTGATTCACGTTGCTGGCTCGTCAAATAATAATCAAATGATTTTCATTCTCAATATTACCAATGTCAACCTTTTATCCGCCCGTTTCCAAAATGGAAACGGGAAGGCAACCGCCGTCGCCCTCCCGTATTATGCGCATCCGTCTTATGCAGATCCGTCTTATGCACATCCATCCATAGACGCCCGGTTTACATCCGCTCCGATCGCACCGCCAAATCCCGACTGTACTGTCGGCTGGCATCCACCAGCATCGTGGTATACGCACTTTTGGGCGTATCGCGGGCTAAATCGCCGGTCGCGAGCGTTTCCAGAATACGGCCATATTGCATCACCGCGACGTTGTGGCACAGGTGCGCTATCACCCCCAAATCGTGCGTCACCATCAGGTAGGTCAATTTTTCCTGCTGCTGTAATTCCGCCAGCAGATTGAGGATTTCCGCCTGCACGGACACATCCAGCGCCGAGGTGGGTTCATCCAGCAGCAGCACCCGCGGTTCCAGAATCAACGCTCTGGCGATCGCCACGCGCTGACGCTGCCCGCCGGAAAGCTGGTGAGGATAGCGGCGGCGAAACTGCGGTCCCAGCCCCACCTTGCCCAATAACGTATCGATACGGTCATCCCGATCGTCGAAGCGATGAATTAACAGCGGTTCTTCCAGAATCGTCTCCACCGTATGACGCGGGTGCAGCGAACCGTAGGGATCCTGAAACACCATCTGCACCCGGCGGCAGCGCGCCTGCTCGATACGATGCGCCAGCGGTTGACCATCGATCCATAACTGCCCCTGCCAGTGATTGAACAGCCCGGCCAGACATTTCAGCACCGTGGTTTTTCCGGAACCGGATTCGCCGACCAGACCGAAGATCTCACCGTCATTGACGGTGAGATTCACATCGTACAGCACCTGATTTTGCGCGCTTCCCTCGCCGAACGTCAGGTTCAGGTTACGCACCTCAATCATCGCCCGCGTCTTGTGGTTTGCCTCAGTCGTCATATGCGCTCCTTAGGGGTTAAGCCAGGCTGGATCGCGATTCATGACCGGCAGGCGCGGCCGCGGATGATCGATATCCGGCAATGAATTGAGCAAACCTCGGGTGTAGGGGTGTTGCGCATGGTCCAGATCGGCGGCCGCGATCGATTCCACCACCCGGCCGGCGTACATCACCAGCACCCGATCGCAGAAGCTGCGTACCAGATTGATGTCGTGACTGATAAAGATCAGCCCCAGACCGCGCTCGCTCACCAGATCATCCAGCATCGCCAGCACCTGCAGGCGCACGGAAACATCCAGCGCCGAGGTCGGTTCGTCGGCAATCACCACTTCCGGCTCGGTGATCAACATCATCGCGATCATAATGCGCTGCCCCTGACCGCCGGAAACCTCGTGCGGGTACAGGCCGTATACCCGTTCCGGCTGACGGATGCGCACGATGTCCAGCATCGCAATCACCTTCTCCTTTGCTGCCTGCCGCGAAACGCGGTGGTGCGCAAGATAGGCTTCGGCGATCTGATCGCCGACGCACACCACCGGATTCAGCGAATACTTGGGATCCTGCATGATCATGGAGATGCGTTTGCCGCGAATCTGGCGCATTCGCGCTTCATCCGCCGCCAGCAGGTCGATGCCGTTAAAATCCAGCCGGTCGGCGGTGATGCGGGCGCTGCGCGGATGCAGTCGCAACAGCGCGCGCCCGACGGTGGATTTGCCGGAGCCGGATTCGCCGACAATCGCCAGCTTTTCACACCCCAGCGAGAAGGACACGCCGCGCACGGCGTCGGTCACCGCGCGGCCATTGACGAAACTCACCCGCAGATTGTCCACCTCCAGCAGCGAAGCTGCTTCCGGCTTGTGGTGAGCCGCATTCACATTATTCAGTTCTGGGATCGAGGATGTCACGTAAGCCGTCTCCAAGGAAATTGAACGCCAGACTGTTGATCAAAATCGCCAGCCCCGGAATCGTCACCAGCCACCAGCACTCCATCATGTAGCGGCGGCCGGCCGAAATCATCGCCCCCCATTCCGGGTCGGGCGGCTGCGCCCCCAGCCCGAGAAAGCCCAGACCGGCCGCGGTCAGAATGATCCCGGCCATGTTCATGGTGATACGGATAATCACCGACGGCAGGCACAGCGGCACAATGTGGTGCAGCAGAATGCGCAGCGAAGACGCGCCCTGCAGTTTCACCGCCGAGACAAAATCAGCCTGACGCAGCGACAGGGTTTCCGCCCGCGCCAGACGCGCGATCGGCGGCCAGGCGGTGAGCGTAATGGCGATCACCACATGCTCCAGCCCTGGGCCGAGCGCCGCCACAAACGCCAGCGCCAGCACCAGACTGGGAAAAGAAATAAAGATATCGGTGATGCGCATCAAAATGGTGTCGACCACCCCGCCGTAATACCCCGCGACCACGCCCAGCAGCAGCCCGATCGGCCCGACGGTGATCGACACCAGCGCCACGATATACAGCGTGATGCGGGAGCCGTACACCAGACGACTAAACACATCGCGTCCGAACTCGTCGGTGCCGAACCAATGGCTGGCGCTCGGCGCCTGCAGCGTGTTGGCGAGATCCTGCGCCAGCGGGTCATGGGTGGCTAGCCACGGCGAAAAAATGGCCATCAGCATCAGCACCAGAACAATCGCCGACCCTATCGCCGTCAGCGGGTTGCGCATCAACAGCGACAGAAAACCCAGAATACGCGCGCCGCGCAGCTTCAAACGGCCGGCGCGCTTGTGCGGCCGGGCGCGCAATACCGGCTCGGAGGAAATCGTCATACTCTCGTCCTCGGATCAAAGACCTGATACAGCATGTCCGACAGCAGATTCAGGCTGACGAAAATCAACCCGACCAGCAGGACACAACCCATCACCGCGTTCATGTCGCCCAGCAACAGGCTACCGGTGAGATAAGAGCCAAACCCCGGCCACGAGAACACGGTTTCAATTAATACCGCGCCTTCCAGCAGCGACCCGTAAGCCAGCGCCACCACCGTCAGCAGTTGCACCAGAATGTTGCGGAACGCGTGCGCCCACACGACGCGAAACTCCGACAGCCCTTTCACCCGCGCGGTGATGATGTATTCCTGCGACAGCTGCGCCAGCATGAAACTGCGCGTCATGCGGCTGATGTACGCCAGCGAGTGGAACCCCAGCAGAGTAGCGGGCAGCACCAGATGATTGAGCGCGCTGCGAAACACTTCCCAGTTGCCGTCCAGCATGGCGTCGACCAACAGCAGGCCGGTGCGGTTTTCCACCAGCCCGTCATAGGCCATGTCCACCCGCCCGGCGCCGCCGACCCAGTTCAACCAGGCATAGAACACCAGCAGCCCCATCATCCCCACCCAAAAAATGGGGGTGGAATAGCCGGCCAGGCTGATGAAACGCACCACATAGTCCGCCCATTTGCCGCGCCTTGCCGCCGCCAGCACGCCGAGCGGCACGCCCAGACCGGCGCCGACGATGATCGCCATCGTCGCCAGTTCAATGGTGGCGGGAAAAACGCGAATAATGTCGTCGATAACCGGGCGGCCGGTCAGCAGCGCATTGCCAAGATCGCCATGCAGCAGCGCGTTGAAATAGATCCAAAACTGAACGTATAGCGGCTTATCCAGCCCCAGTTGCTGGTAAACCTGTTGGTAGGTGCTTTGGTCGGCATCCTGCCCCACGATCGCCAGCACCGGATCGATGGGCATGACGCGACCGATAACAAACGTCAGGATCAATAAGCCGAACAATGTGACCACAACCTGGAATAAGCGTTTCGCCAGCCGGCGCAACACGCCGCCCGGTTTAAGCCACTCGCCTGGTTTGATCCGATCAGAGAAAACCATGTTCTTTCTCCCGAGCCCCCGGCCGGCGACGGACATCAGGCCGCCGCCGGCGCAGTGATTTCACGTTGACGTTCTGCGTCGCCAACTAGCGTTGCTTGTACACGTCCCGCAGATGGGTCGTGGAGGACGGATGCGGCACATACTTCATGACATCCTTGCGCAGCACGACCGAATCGATCATCTGGGAAACCGGGATAATGGCCGGGTACAGCGCCTCATAACGGTTCTGGACGTCGATGTACATTTGCTTCTGCTTTTGCGGATCCTTTTCCAGCAACGCCTGATCGATCATCTCGTTCAGCTGTTTGTCATAGAACGAGGTGCGCCAGCCCTGAAAATTGGTCAGCTTGGCTTCGTCGCTGTTATCCGGGTTGTAGACCACGGAACGCAGGCTGGAATGCGGATGAGGATCGACGCCGCCGCCGCCGCGCCCGACCAGCATGTCGAACTTGCGATCGCGCATCGCGCCATACACCTGATTGCCGGTGCCGGAGAGGATCTGAACTTTGATGCCGGCTTGCGCCAGCGTGGACTGCACGGAGGTGGCGAGGTTCAGGAACGGCTGATCCGACAGCACGCGCAGCGTGGTGTCAAACCCGTTCGGATAGCCCGCTTCCGTCAGCAGGGTTTTGGCCCGCGCCACATCCAGTTTGTAGCCCGGATCGGGCAGCGTGGCGTCCATCCCTTTCTGGATCGGGCGCTGATGATAGAAACCATAGCCGGTCATCACGGTGTTATTGATGCCGTCGTAGTCGATCAGATAACGCACCGCTTCGCGCACTTTCGGATTGGCGAAGTACGGGTTCTTCAGGCTCATCGCCACGTAATACAGCGTGCCTTTGGTCACCTCCTTCACCGTCACGTCTTTATCCTGCTTGAGCGCATTGATATCCGGCACCGACATGCCGGTCGCCACGTCAATGTCGCCTTTCTCGATCATCAACCGCAGCGCCTGCGATTCGGTCATATGTCGGAAAATGACGCGCTTCATTTTGGCGTCGCCCTGCCAGTAACCGCTGACGCGGCTGATGCGCAGCACATCTTTCGCCTGCCACACATCCAGCTTGAAGGGACCGGAACCGGCTTCATTGGTGGTCAGCCAGCCATTGCCCCAGTCGCCGTTTTTCTCGTGTTGCAGCACCGTTTTGCGATCCAGCACCGAGCCGCTGCCCAGCGTCGCCAGCGAGTAGATGATAAGCTTGGGATCGTTGGGCTTGGGCAGTTCGATCTCCACCGTATGGGCATCTTTGGCGCGGATCATCTTCGCGACGTTATCCGCGGTAAAGCCGTACGATTTCCAGGTGGTCGCTTGCGCCATGTTCAGATGCAGCAGCCGGTTCATCGACCAGACAAAATCTTCCGCGGTCACCGGGTTGCCGGAATGGAATTTCGCGTTATCGACCAGATTGAAGGTAATGACGTTGCCGTCGTCGCTGACGCTCCAGCTTTTCGCCAGCGCGGGCAAAACGTGGCTCAGGTTGTCGGGGTCCAGTTCGACCAGCGAGTCATAGAGGTTTACGACCACCCCCACCACTTCATTGCCGGTCATGGCGGCCGGATCCAGTGACAGCATGTTGTTCATGTTCATGCCGACAATCAGTTGATCGTCAGGGGTTTTGGCTGACAGCATGGCCGGCGTGGCGGCCATACACAGTGTGCTCAACAGCAGGGTACGAAGTATTGCTCGTGCTTTCATTATTCTTCTCCAGGTGTGGAAGTATGGAAGACGACAACATTTGTTTTTTTAGTGGTTACTCGCGTACAGACCACAAGCGCTACGCCTGACTCAGGGTATGCGCTTCAATCCAGTCAAAATTAATGTCCTCGCCCAAACCGGGACGCTGCGACAAATGGACATACCCTTCTTCGTCCATCGGGTCGACCAGCGTATTCAGATAGGCCGCCGGCTCGTCGTAGTTCAGGAACGGATGCAGCAGGCCGCGTTCGTACCAGCGGCAGTTTTTAATCGCCCCCACCACCGCCAGGTTCGGCGCGCCGTTGCCGTGAATTTCGCAATCCATGCCGAAGGCTTCCGCCAGATGCGCCACCTTGAGGCACGGCGAAATCCCGCCCACGCCCTGCACCCCGGCGCGCAGAATGTCGCAGGCGCCCTCTTTCACCCAATCAGCGCGGCTGAAATATTTCCCGCCCAGGCTTTCCGGCCCGATGACGTCAATGTCCAGATTCTTGTTCAGCCAGCTGTAGGACGCCATGCTCTGCTCTTCCATCGGCTCTTCGAACCAGGTGAAGTTCAGTTTTTGCAGTTCACGGCCGATATACAGCGCCTCGCTGCGGCTGTACCAGTGGTAGCCGTCCAGCATCAGGCAGATATCCGGCCCCACCGCCTCGCGCACCGCCGCACAGGCTTTGACGTCCATTTTCGGGCTGGGCGCGAACGACACCGGCGGCATCCAGGTGTGCAGTTTGATGGCCTTGTAACCGCGTTTCACCAGCTTTTCAGCAAACTGGCCGTATTCTTCCGGCGTGGACAGGCCGCCTGTCAGCTCGTCGCCGCACATGGTGCTGCCGTAGGCCGGCACTTTATCGCGGTAGCCGCCCAGCAGTTTGTACACCGGCAGATTCAGCGCACGCCCGGCCAGATCCCACAGCGCCTGCTCGGCGATCGCCAGCGCGCGGTCGGTCAGCTGGTTGGCGCTGCCGCGCTGCCAGTGCACCAGATCCTGCCACAACCGCTCACGATCAAACGGATCCTGCCCAATCAGCACCTTGCGGAAAAAGCTGTTCACCACGTATGGGCGGATCACTTCCGGCGGCGCAAACGCATAGCCTTTGTGACCGCTGTCGGCGGTGATGGTCAGCAACGCCATACTGGCCTGATGCTCATCGCCCGGATGAGAATGTCCTGCGCTGTCGGAAACGCGACGAGTGGGATAAGTGAAGACGGTGACGTCGATCGATTCAATTTTCACGTTGATTACCTGCCTGGATAGTTAACTCATTTACAAGATTTTCAGCAATAAACTGTGTGTATCGAAAAATGCATCAGATATATGGCGTAAGTCTGTATCAAGCAAAGCGCAGATATATTTCTCTGTCGCCATACGGCAGAGAGATCAACATCACAAAAAAGGAACCATGTATTAATTAAAGAAAAACCATGTTTTATTTAAATTATTGTGGCTGTATTTCATTTAGTCATTAGGCAATATCTCCCATATGATGAAATTATGACATGGAAAATTAGGCAAACGCCCATAACCTTGTGAGCATTATCACGAGGAAAAATCTATCCCTTATCATTTGAAAGGTTAAAGACAGGCAGGAAACGTACGGGAACGCGGCAGGCGAGGCGCAGCTACCGGAAGGTCCAATGTCGTTATAGATAAAGACAATTTATCAATTGGAAGTGCATCGTGACGCATCACGGCAGGCTGGTATCGGTATGACTGGCGCCGTCGGAACACCTGCAGCAGCGACGTTGGTTCAGGCGTATACCCTGGTTAATTCATTTATTTTTTTATTAGCCTGCAACCTGCGGGAATATATAAATATGACGTCGATTAATCAGATGATAAATATTGCATGTAAGAGGCAATATCCCGCCGTTAAATATAACGGGATACTGCCTGATACATCGTTTATACCCGTCATACTTCAAGTTGCAGGCGCGTTGGCGGCCCTCGCTCGGTTGCCGCGTTGCAAGGCTCTTAATGAGCCTTGCCCTAAGGGCCAGCGCATTGCATTGTTCAACACGCGAGCGAGTTGTCCTGCAACTCGAATTATTTAGGGTAATTACCAGCGATACGTCACATTGGCGGTAATATCACGCCCTTCTCCGTAATAACACCAGAAATTACAGGCGCTGACATAGTGATGATCCGCCAGATTGGTCGCGTTAACCTGCACGCGCCAGTTCTTGGTCACATCGTAGGCGATCATCGCATCCCACAGCGTATACGCCGGGACTTTCAGGCTGGCGCTTTCCAGACGGTCGCCGTAGGAACTGCCGATGTAGCGCACGCCGCTGCCGACGGTCAGCCCTTCCAGCGGGCCGCTGAACGCGTAGCTCACCCAGGTGGAGAACATATGTTCCGGTAACCCCGGCAGCCGCTTGCCGTTTTCTCCCGCTACGCCGGATTGGGTGGTTTCCACATTGTTATAGGTGTAGTTGCTGGTTAACGTCACGCCTTTATACACTTCACCGCTCAGTTCAAGCTCGATCCCACGGGAACGCGCTTCGCCCGACTGCACCTGACGGCTCGGGTTATTGACGTCGGTGGTCAGGATATTTTCCTGACGCAGGTTATACAGCGCCGCCGAGGCATAACCGTTGAACCCTTGCGGGGTATACTTCACCCCCACTTCCGTCTGTTTGCCCATGGTCGGCTTGTACTGGTTGCCATAGGCGTCATAATCCGCCAGCGGCTGGAACGACTCGGCATAGCTGACATACGGCGAAATGCCGTTATCAAACAGGTACATCGCGCCAGCCGTTTTGGTGAACTTGGTGTCGCTGGTGCGGGAGTCGATCCCCATGATCGTGTTGCGCGTGTAGGATTTGGCGTCGTCGTAACGGCCGCCCAGCAGCAGGATCAGACGATCGTCATACTTGATCTGGTTCTGCACATAGTAACCGTTCTGATGACGACCGGAACGGTGATTGGACAGCTGGTTATCGCTCAGGGTGTAACGGCCATAGACCGGGCTGAAAATGTCCAGCGGCGCGCTGTTGAACTGGTAGAGCGAGGCGTTGTACGGCGACAGATCCGCATCGCGGCTCTGGGTATTGGCGCGACGGTAGTCAACGCCCAGCAACAGGGTATTGTCGATATCGCCCCAGCGCCATTCGCCTACCATGCGGTTATCCACCGACCAATTCTGCGCAAAGCCGTCGCGGTAGGTCAGCCCACGATTAACGGTACGATCGTCCAGTTGGCCCATGGCATAGACCCCGCGCAGGTCCATGTTCAGGTAGGTGTAGTTCGTGTTCTGGTGGAAGGTCCAGGTATCGTTCAGGTGGTGCGTGAACTCATACCCGAGGTTCAGTTGGCGGCTATCGAACCGGTTCAGGCTCGGTTCCCCCAGCGAGGTCTTGTAGCCAACCTTGCCGTAGGGCGTGTCGTGCAGGGTGCCGTAGGGCGTCTTGAAGCCATTGGTCATCCCGGAACGGGTATCCATGTAGCTGCTCAACAGCGTCAGTTCGGTATCGTCGCCCATCAGGAAAGTCAGGCTGGGAGCGAGGTAAAACCGCTTGCTGTCGGCAAAATCCACTTCGCCGGACGTATCGCGCGCGGTGCCGACCACCCGGTACAGCACCGTGCCGTCATCGTTCAGCGGGCCGGAGCTGTCCACCGCCAGCTGACGGTAATCATTGGAGCCGTACTCTACCGATACCTGCCCCTGCGGCAGGCGCGTCGGACGCTTGGTGATCACATTCACCAGCCCGCCCGGCGGATTCTGACCATACAGCACCGATGCCGGGCCTTTCAGTACCTCAATGCGTTCCACGCCGAACGGTTCCAACTGCTGAGTATAAAACCCGTCTTCGTTCAGGGTAGCCAGCCCATTCTGGAAGCGGGAAAGATCGCTGAAGCCGCGGATCACCAGCCATTCGGTCTTATTGTCCGGCCCGTAGGGCGTCGCCAGCACGCCCGCGCTGTAACGCAATGCCTGATCGATCTTCTTGGCGCCGCGCTCTTCAATCTGCTGTGCGTTCACGACTGCGACGGCGCGGGGCGTTTCCGACAAGGGCGTGTCCAGCTTCAGGGCGGTATTTGGCGGCGCGGTCACCACTATCTGCTCGTTTTTGGCGGCTGTGTTCGCCGGCGCGGCGGCGGGCGTTGCCGTCGTCTGCTTCGCCAGCGTAACCGTTCCATCCGCGCCAACCTGCGCCTGCAGACCACTATTGGTCAGGATGGACTGAAACCCTTGCTCAACACTGAAGGAACCGCGCAGGCCCTGACTGGTTTTTCCCTGGGTCAGCGCCGGATCGTAAGAAAGCAGTACCCCGGATTGCTGTGCAAACTGATTCAGCACCTGGTTCAACGGCCCGGCGGAAACGGCGTAAGTCCGGGTGACGGCGTTGGCCGATGCCGCCTGACTCACCCCCACGGGCAGCGCCGCATACACGGATAGCCCCAGCACCCCGGCCCGAAGCAGGCGGGTACGATATGTCAACATAGTGATTCCCCTTCAGTATCGAATTTTCAGCATCAATCATGTGGTCTTTAACGCCGTTGGCGGTGTCTATTCACCGCACTCATGCATAGACCAGGGACACAACCGCATCACGTCCCAGGCACCACCTGATTGCTATGCCAAACCAGTCACGTCAAAAGGGAACCGCCGATCAAAAAAATTTTCGCGCAGCTTCTGATTCAACGGGCGGCTACACCGCGACAAGCGGGAATAAAGCGCCTTTAGCGCTGCGATATTCCGGCAAAATAACCCGAACAAGCCGCGAATAATTAGCCTTGCAACGTTATGTCGCCATTATTGAAGGTGAGTAAAAAAAGAATCTTTTTCTGTTGTCCATTTTATTATGGATTATGTAAAAAAGACACTTAACGCTAAGAAGTGTATTTAAATATGGATTTGTTATTAGCTTGATCGTGGAGTGAGGTATCGAAACGTATCGATATAAAAACAACACAAAAAGAAAGAGAATAGCGCTATCATTAGGACGCTTGATAATAGCCGACATGAAAACACAAAAAAATCACATCAATGAATGAATTGATACGGTGTGCGTTTAATTTCCGGACATCCGGCGTCATGACGCCATGGTTGTGGTGATGTCGCCATCATCCTGGTTGAGGATTAACAGCGACAATACCCGATCTTCCACATTCAACTTGGAAAACGACAGCGTACTGAGCGGCTTTTTGGCAAACCCGTCAGACAGGAGATCCCAGGCGACATGCGTACTGAGCAGATCGTTGTTGGTCATGAAATCCTGATACGCGAACCGCACATTCACGGGGAGCACTTCGTCAATGGAAGCCGGCGTTGTGGCGCCGGTGCGCAAACCAAAATGTGCATTAAATGCGGAATTCGCGCAGAGTATCTTGCATTTGTCATCAATGACTGCGATCGCTCGTCTATCATTGTGAACAGGGGCGCTTAACATACTCATGATCTCATTCTGCCCAAATATCAGACTCATATGTCCTCTGCTTCTTGCTATGTGAAATCTATCCCCCCTGAAACTGCCTAAATGTGGACGGCTCGGGGAGTCCGGGGATAGTTTTAAAGTCAACCAGATAAATTACCTGGTAAATGCAATAATTAAACCGTTGATATAATTAGAATTCAGCCAACCGGGACAAAGGACGTTCTGAGCAAGAACTTAATTTCCTGCGTTATTATGCAGTCCAAACAATATAGATATTATACTTTGGTAAATTATATCCCACGTCTTCCGGCGGACTGAAAGTCGAAATTATCTATCACAATAATCAGTCCATTTATTGCCTACAAATTGTTTACAACTAAAACAATTTCGTAACGAAATAGAGGCATTAAATGTCACCCTTTTAGGGATCATTAGCACTATATCTGCTTTCGCCGGAAGTCGATCGTCCAAATAAGGCCGATCTTTTGCTTGTTTGATCATATCGTCCGATCAAATTCTTATTAATGATAGTTAATGTCGATGAAATAGTCATTTTCATTAACTATTCCCTTTACGAATTCAAAGAACGACACATAAGTGACAAAAATGTGAGAAAAGTCGCACAAACTTGTGTGTTTTAACTGCTTCCGGCCCATGCCGCCGCCAACTCAGACTATCTTTAAAAGCAAACGTCTCGGCTCTTTCCTGCAATGCGTGATCCATCGCGCAAAAAAGAAACAAATGTTAATGGCTCACTGTTATTAACTATTGATTGACATAATATTAACAATGTTTAAGGAGAAGCGCTATGAGCCAATATAATAAGCACCCTATACCCGCCGCCATTGCGGAAAACGCCTTAATCACCGCCGAACAATATAAAAAGATGTATCAGGAATCTGTGCAGGATCCTGATGCCTTCTGGCGGGAACAAGGCAAGATCGTTGATTGGATCAAACCCTATCAACGGGTTAAAAACACCTCTTTTGACCCGGGCCATGTCCGTATCCGCTGGTTCGAGGACGGTACATTAAATGTAGCGGCCAACTGCCTCGATCGCCATCTCGACACGCTAGGTGATCAAACCGCGATCATCTGGGAAGGCGACGACGCCGGAGAAAGCAAAAAAGTCACTTACCGCGAGCTGTATCAGGCGGTTTGTCGTTTCGCCAACGTACTGAAATCCAAAGGTATCCGTAAAGGCGACGTGGTCGCTATTTATATGCCGATGGTGCCGGAAGCCGCCGTGGCGATGCTGGCCTGCGCCCGCGTCGGCGCCGTGCATTCGGTGATCTTCGGTGGATTCTCCCCGGAGTCCATCGCCGGCCGTATTGTCGATTCCAACGCCAAACTGGTGGTCACCGCCGATGAAGGCATTCGCGCCGGGCGGGCAATTCCGCTGAAAAAGAACATTGACGAAGCCCTGCGCAACCCGGCAGTCACCAGCGTCAATCATGTGATCGTATTCCGCCGCACCGGCAATCCCGGCAGTTGGCAAAACGATCGGGATCTGTGGTGGCATGAGTTGATCGCTCAGGCGGACGATCATTGCCCGCCGGAAGAAATGAACGCCGAAGATCCGCTGTTTATCCTGTATACCTCCGGCTCCACCGGTAAACCCAAAGGGGTGTTGCACACCACCGGCGGGTATCTGGTGTACGCCGCCACCACTTTTAAATATGTGTTCGATTATCACCCCGGCGACATTTACTGGTGTACCGCCGACGTCGGTTGGGTCACCGGTCACAGTTACCTGTTGTACGGCCCGCTGGCCTGCGGCGCTATTACGCTGATGTTTGAAGGCGTACCCAACTGGCCTACCGCCAGCCGTATGGGGCAAGTGGTGGACAAACACCAGGTCAATATTCTGTATACCGCGCCCACCGCCATTCGCGCGCTGATGGCGGACGGCGACAAGGCGATAGAAGGCACCTCGCGTCAGTCGCTCAAAATCATGGGCTCGGTGGGGGAACCCATCAACCCGGAAGCCTGGGAATGGTACTTCCGGAAAATCGGCAATAGCCGCTGCCCGATCGTCGACACCTGGTGGCAGACGGAAACCGGGGGATTCATGATCACCCCGTTGCCGGGCGCCATCGAAGCCAAACCGGGGTCGGCGACGTTGCCGTTCTTCGGGGTGCAACCGGCGCTGGTGGACAACCTCGGCAACCCGCAGGACGGCGCCTGCGAAGGTAATCTGGTGATTACCGACTCCTGGCCCGGTCAGGCGCGCACGCTGTTTGGCGACCACGAACGCTTTGAACAGACCTATTTCTCCACCTTCAAAGGCATGTATTTCAGCGGCGACGGCGCACGCCGCGACGAAGACGGCTATTACTGGATCACCGGCCGCGTGGACGACGTGCTGAACGTTTCCGGCCACCGGCTGGGAACGGCGGAAATCGAATCCGCGCTGGTTTCGCACCCGAAAATCGCCGAAGCGGCGGTGGTCGGCATTCCGCACAGCCTCAAGGGGCAGGCGATCTATGCCTATATCACCCTGAATCACGGTGAAGAACCTACCAGCGAGCTGTATACCGAAGTGCGCAACTGGGTACGTAAAGAGATCGGCCCCATCGCCACCCCGGATATCCTGCACTGGACCGATGCGCTACCGAAAACCCGATCCGGCAAAATCATGCGCCGTATTCTGCGCAAGATTGCAGCCGGGGATACCAGCAATCTTGGGGATATCTCCACCCTCGCCGATCCTGGCGTGGTAGAGAAACTGCTGGAAGAAAAACAAGCCATGAATCACACACCGTCCTAACTGTCATCTGATAAAACAGCGCCCCCGCACCAGATCGCATTACGCCGTCTGGTGTGTGGTGGCACCTAAAAAAACAGCCGCCCGTAAGGGCGACGCGACTTATCTGACTGGAGATTTATGATGAATGATCTCATTTATCAACGGATTGAAGATAACCCGCTATTTAAAGAACTGATCCAGAAACGGCAGCGCTTTGCCGCCTTTCTTTCACTGATCATGCTGGTGTTGTACGTCGGTTTCATTCTGTTGATCGCCTTTGCGCCGGGTTGGCTGGGGACGCCGATCGCGCCCGGCGCGGGGACGACCCGCGGCATCCCGTTGGGTATTGGGCTCATCGTTATCTCTTTTGTGCTTACCGGTATTTATGTCTACCGCGCCAATGGCGAATTTGACCGCCTGACCAAAGAGTTGCTCAACGAGGTGCAAAAATGAAAAGCCGCATTTTCCTGCTGACCGCTTTGCTGGGGCTACCGATATGGGCGCAGGCGGCGGATGCCGTTTCCGGCAACGTCCAGAAGCAACCACTGAATATTCAGGCCATCGCACTGTTCGTACTGTTTGTAGCGGCAACGCTCTACATCACCTACTGGGCTTCCAAACGCACCCGCTCGCGTAGCGATTACTACACCGCGGGCGGCAACATCACCGGCTTTCAGAACGGGCTGGCGATTGCCGGCGACTATATGTCCGCGGCCTCGTTCCTCGGCATTTCGGCGCTGGTCTACACCTCCGGCTTTGACGGCCTGATCTACTCGCTCGGCTTTCTGGTGGGCTGGCCGATCATCCTGTTCCTGATTGCAGAGCGGTTACGCAATCTGGGCCGCTATACGTTCGCCGACGTCGCCTCCTACCGGTTACAGCAAAAACCGATTCGGACGCTGTCCGCCTGCGGCTCGCTGGTGGTGGTGGCGCTGTACCTGATTGCCCAGATGGTAGGCGCCGGCAAGCTCATTCAGTTGCTGTTCGGGCTGAATTACCACATCGCAGTGGTGCTGGTCGGTATTCTGATGGTGATGTACGTGCTGTTTGGCGGCATGCTGGCCACCACCTGGGTACAAATCATCAAAGCGGTGTTGTTGCTGTGCGGCGCCACCTTCATGGCGATCATGGTGCTGAAAACGGTGAACTTCAGCTTCGATAGCCTGTTCACCGAAGCGACCAAGGTTCACGCGAAAGGTATTGCGATCATGAAACCCGGCGGGCTGGTGTCCGACCCGATTTCCGCGCTGTCGCTCGGGTTGGGGCTGATGTTCGGCACCGCCGGCCTGCCGCATATCCTGATGCGTTTCTTCACCGTCAGCGATGCCCGTGAAGCACGCAAAAGCGTGTTCTTTGCCACCGGGTTTATGGGGTATTTCTACTTCCTGACCTTCATCATCGGTTTCGGCGCGATTCTGCTGGTAGGCGCCAACCCGGCGTTCAAAGACGCCGCCGGCGCGCTGATCGGCGGCAACAATATGGCGGCGATACATCTGGCGAATGCGGTAGGCGGTAACTTCTTCCTCGGCTTTATCTCCGCCGTAGCCTTCGCCACCATTCTGGCGGTGGTGGCCGGGCTGACGCTGGCCGGCGCATCAGCCGTATCGCATGACCTGTATTCGAACGTCATCAAGAAGGGTCAGGCTACCGAGCGCGACGAACTGAAGGTATCGAAACTCACGGTGCTGGCGTTGGGGATCATCGCCATCCTGCTGGGTATTCTGTTCGAAAATCAGAACATCGCCTTTATGGTAGGACTGGCGTTCTCGATTGCCGCCAGCTGTAACTTCCCGATTATCCTGCTGTCGATGTACTGGTCCAAACTGACCACCCGCGGCGCCATGATCGGCGGCTGGGCCGGGCTGCTGACAGCGATAGTGCTGATGGTGCTTGGGCCGACCATCTGGGTGAAAATCCTCGGTCACGCCAGCCCGATTTATCCGTATGAATACCCGGCGCTGTTCTCAATGCTGGTGGCCTTTATCGGTATCTGGTTTTTCTCGATTACCGACAATTCAGCCAACGCCGTCGAAGAACGCGGCAAGTTCAAGGCGCAGTTCATCCGTTCGCAAACCGGCCTTGGCATCTCCAAAGGGTCATCTCACTAAGTTCCACAATACTCACGACAACCGGGGAGCGTGCTCCCCGGTTTTTTTTACACTTTCTCGCTGAGTACCGCTTCCAGCAAATCCAGTTCGCGCAGCATTTTCTGCAGCGTTTCGTTGCTGATGCGCTGCGTGGCGCGCAGGTGATACAGTTCGGCGCGCTCTGCGCTGACGGCGGCCAGACGGAAGCGCCGTTCCAGATTCTCCACCGCCATGTTGTTTTCCAGCTCGTCGGTGCCCGCCACGCGACGATGCAACATACCGATGACGCGCGCGCTCACCTCCGCCAGCACCTGATCGTCCAGGTTCTCTTCCCGGTCCGCCGCCAGTCGCTCCTGCATTTTCTTCAGGCTATCGATAGCGACCTGCGCCATCGTTACCCGCGCGATGCGTTCCTCTTTTTTCTGCACGCTGTGGTCGGTCAGCGTAATGCCCCTGAGCAGCAGCGGTAGCGCCATCACACCGCACAGCAGTGAAAACAGAATCACGCCGGTGGCGATAAACACCAGTTGATAGCGGGACGGGAACGGCTCGCCGCTGCTCAGAAACAGCGGAATGGACAGCACACCCGCCAGCGTGATGGCGCCCCGAACGCCGGCAAAGGTGCTGATCCAGATCTCGCGCGAGGTGTAGTCGGCGAACAGCATCGGGCGTTTGTTCTGTACATAACGGCTGTAGAGCTTCATCAGCCACAGCCAGGCAAACCGCAGCAACAGCAAGGCGCAATAGATCAGGGCGATATCGGCGAACAGCATCCAGGTTTCGATGGTCGGATCCAGCTCCGCCTGCACAATCGACTCTTCAATCACGCCGGGCAATTGCAGCCCCAGCATCAGGAACACCATGCCGTTGAACACAAACTCCAGCATGTTCCACACGCCGTTGGCGCGCAGCCGCATGTTGAGCGGCGCCTGCCGCAACAGCTGGGTTCGGCTGATGGTCATCCCCGACGCCACCGCCGCCAGAATGCCCGATACGCCGAAATGTTCGGCGATCAGGTAGGCGGCGAACGGCAACAGCAGCAGTAATACGATTTGGGTGGCGGCATCGTCATCGTTCTGATGGCCGAGCAACGACAGGGATTTACTGTACACCCAGGTAACGCCGATCCCGGCCAGCAGGCCGCCCAGCGCCACCTGCAAAAACGCCAGCGTCGCGCCGGAAACCGTGAACACCATAGTTCCCATGGCGATCGCCACCGCAAACTTGAGCGACACCAGCGCCGAGGCGTCGTTCATCAGCGCCTCGCCCTGCAGGATCCCCATCAGCTTTTTCGGGATCCGGTCTTCGCCGACGATACCGGACAGGGCCACCGCATCGGTGGGAGACAGGACGGCAGCCAGCGCAAAGGCGGCCACCAGCGGCATTTCCGGGATCATCCAGTGCAGCAGGTAACCGATACCCACCACGGTAATCACCACCAGCACCAGCGCCAGTCCCAGAATTTCACGCATATGGTGCAGGAACTCGCGTGTCGAGGTTTTCCAGCCGTCGGCGAACAGCAACGGCGGAATAAACAGCACCATAAACAACTCGGGATTGAAATCGACATGCAGACCGAATTGCGGCCAGGCCAGCATGGCGCCCAGAGCGATCTGCATCAGCGGCAGCGGTATCTGGAAAGGCAGGATGCGCGTCACTACGCCTGAAAGAGAAACGATCAGCGTCATAATCAGAATGGTGAAAAATATTTCCATGTGTTCCCTGGTTGCTTGCCGTTACATGAAAGGAGGTCGGGTAGCTGCCATCGGGCGCCGACTGCACCATCCGGTGGATGATCTGTTGAAATAATAACAAGATACAAAGCAATGAACAGGAATCGAAGACAAAAAAACAGCGCTTTCGGCACAGAGAAACAAAAAAGGGGAACCCGCGTTCCCCTTATTACATGGTGTGGAATAAAAGACGGCTTAGAGCGCCCAGCCGCCGGCGTAAAATACCACCAACGCTACGGCGATAATCACGGTGCCGAGATTGAGTTTACGCCATTCGCCAGAGAACAGACGGCCTAATACCAGCGAGCCAAAGCCCAGCATGATGCCGGTGACGATGTTACAGGTCAGCACGATGAATACCGCGCACACCAGGCCGGACATGGCGTCGACAAAGTCGTTGAAATCCAGTTTGGAGACGTTGCTCAGCATCAGCAACCCGACATACATCAGCGCCGGCGCCGTGGCATAAGCCGGCACCAGATAAGACAGCGGCGACAGGAACAGGATCAGCAGGAACAGCACGCCCACTACGGTCGCGGTCAGACCGGTTTTACCGCCTGCGGCAGTACCCGCTGCGGACTCAATGTATACCGCCGCCGGCGACGTTCCCACCAGACTGGAGAAAATGCTGCTGACGGAGTCGGCGGTCAGCGCGCGGCCGCCATTGATAATCTGGCCGTCTTTGTCCAGCAGGTTGGCCTGCCCGGCCACTGCGCGAATGGTGCCGGTGGCGTCAAACACCGCCGTCATCACCAGCGCCAGCACGCTCGGCAGCACTACCGGCTGCAACGCGCCCTTGATGTCGAGGCTGAAAATCAGCGACTGGCCGTTAGCATCGGTCAGGCTCGGCAGGGCGAACAGCCCCTGATATTTCACGTTCGGGTCAAAAATCAGACCGATGACTGAAATGGCGACGATCACCAGCAGGATCCCGCCCGGCACGCGGCGTTTTTCAAGACCGATAGTAGCGGCCAGACCGATCAGCGACATTATCACCGGAAACGCGGTGAAGTGACCCAGCGCCACCGGCAAGCCGTCGATCGGGTTCTTGATCACCAGACCAATGCCGTTGGCGGCGATAATCAGCAGGAACAACCCGATACCGATGCCTGCGCCATGCGCCACGCCCATCGGCAGGTTGCGCAGGATCCAGGAGCGGATGCCGGTAGCGGAAATCACGGTAAACAGCACGCCCATCATGAAGATGGCGCCCAGCGCGACCGGCACGCTGATATGCTGGCCCAGCACCAGACTGAAGGCGGTAAACGCGGTCAGCGAAATCGCACAACCGATCGCCATCGGCAGGTTGGCCCACAATCCCATCAGCAGTGAACCGAACCCGGCCACCAGACAGGTCGCCACAAACACCGCTGCGGGCGGAAATCCGGCTTTACCCAGCATGCCCGGCACGACGATGACCGAGTAAACCATCGCCAGAAAAGTAGTCAGGCCCGCCAGCACTTCCTGACGAACGCTGCTGCCGCGCTGCGTAATCTTGAAAAAGGCATCAAGCGCGCCTGCGGGACGAGCCGCATCGTCAGCCTGACGAGTGGTATTGGACATGGTGTATCCCCTGAAATGTCGTTTTATGGTTATCAAACGTTATGGTTCAAACGTTATGGTTATCAAGCGCCGTGACCGGCACTTGGCCAGTATTCGGTGAAAACGGTGTGATTCGACGCCCCTTGCCAGACGCCGGACAGCCTGCCGTTTTCCCACTCCAGCCTGACACGCAAACGATTAACCGTTGCGTTACAAAGCGGCTGAATCCTGCCAGTTGTTGTTGAGGCGGCAGATTATCCTGCCTTCGGGACATCCATTTCAACTGCTATTCCCCGCATTCACGCCGTGGTCGCGCTGAAAATGACGCAAACCAAACGCCGCATGCCGTTGCCGCGATCATCAGACCAACGGCTCTTCGCCACCGTTCGAATAGCAACATCTTGAGTATGAAAGAAAATAAAACCGCGGTTCAGTCAGAGTAGACTACTCGTTCATCTTTTTGTGACGCGCATCACAAAAAAGTTGACCACTCCCTGAGCAGGGTGTATCTTTAAAACCGTGAACAACGTCACAGAAATAATGAATCACACAGAGGAATACGACAATGAAACTGCTGCACAAAATTATCGCCATGTTTGAAAACTTCACCATCAACTTCGGTACTTTCAACCAATAATTCTTTTATGCGTATGGGGGAAACACCATGAGTATTGTCCGTCAAATCACTCAAATCCTAAAAGCGCTGGGCAAAACCTACCGCGGTGTTAATCCCTACGCGCTGTTTCGTTAATCATCAGTCATTCTCTCCTTCTTGTGGCTGCCTTCGGGCAGCCACTTTTTTTTGCGTCTGGCCTTAGCGGTACAGCGACGCCTCGCCGCACGGGCGGGTCTTGAAGCGACGGTGCAGCCATAAATACTGTTCCGGCGCACGCAGGATTTCCCGCTCAATCACCCGATTCATGTACTGCGCCGCCTGCTGCTGATCCTGACTCGGATAATCTTCCAGTTCCGGCTCAATCACCAGCTGATACCCTTGCCGGTTCGGCTTGCGAATCAGTACCGTGGTAATTATCGCCGGTTTGGCCAGACGATGGATGGTGGCCGTACCGCAGGTCGTCGCCGCCTGCTCTACCGCAAAGAAAGGCGCGAACACGCTGCCTTTCGGGCCGTAATCCTGATCGGGAGCGAACCACACCGCTTCGCCGCTTTTCAGCGCCTGCACCATGCCGCGCAGATCCTTACGGTCGATCATCGCTTTGTTGGAGCGGGATCGCCCCCAGGTCTGCACCAGTTCCATCAGTTTATTGTTATGCCGCCGGTACATCGCCATCATCGGCTGACACAGCCCCATAGCGCGGCCGCCCAGTTCCAGCGACATAAAATGAATGCCAATCACCATCACGCCGCGCTGTTCGCGCCCGGCCTGCTGAAGGTTCTCGAAGCCGGAGACGTCGAACCACGCTCTGACTCGTCTGTCCGACCAGAACCAGGCCATGCCGGTTTCCATCAACGCCATCCCCAGCGAGGCGAAATTCGCCTCCAGCATCACTTCACGTTGTGATGCCGGCATATCGGGGAAGCACAGTTCCAGGTTGCGGCGGGCAATACTCACCCGACGCTTGAGAAAATGACGGGAACTACGCCCCAGTCGACTGCCCAACCGCATCAGCAGCGGATAAGGCAACTGCACCAGCAGAAACAGCACGGCAAGGCCGAACCACAGCAGCCAGTAGCGGGGGTGGAACAATTCCCTGGTAAAGGTTTGTTGAGTCATTATGAATATCTTCTTGATTGCCATACCAGCCAGTTTTAACAAACTAACCATGCACGACATTGTCGTTATCCAGGCAGCCCGGAAGAAAACACAGTCAATGTGAAAAAAGAGGAGAAACGTGCGGCAAAGTACAGTCCGGCGCATGCCGCACGTCTCTGCCGCTAAAAAGCGACTCAGATTACCCGAAATCCACCGAATAAAGGAGGGATTCGAGTGTAAAGATTGTGTGCGGCGTCAATGTCGTTGCCGCTCGCCGTCAGGCGCGGGTCGCCAGAATGACGCTGGAAGCCTTGATCAGGGCGATCACCGCCGATCCGGCCTGCAATCCCATCTCTTCCACACTTTCGTTGGTGACGCTGGCAGTCAATTTCAGACCTTTGGCGGTGGTGATATGCACCGTGGCGTGTACCGCGCCTTTGACCACGTCATCAATCGTACCGCTGAACTGATTACGGGCGGAGAAGTTCAGGCCGCAATCGGCCGAAGCCAGAATCACCCACGGCGCCTTAATCAACGCCAGCGCCGCTTTACCCGGCGCCAGTCCGAGCGTCGTCACGCTGCTGCGGGTAATCACGGTAGTCAGCTGTTCGCCGCTTTCCAACGTTAGCACCACTTCGCTATTGACCGCGCCTTCCGCCACGCTGGCCACTGTTCCACTAAGTTGATTTCGTGCAGAAACGGACATAGAACCTCCTGGATAAATCGGTAAATAACCATAAAAGCGTTTAATGGATCATCAAACGCTTTTTCCCGCCGCAGTACAAGCCATCAGCAACAGTTTTATTTTATGGAAACCTTCGTCACCAAATCGTCACCGGCCTGCCATGCCCTTGCAGTATTCCCTGCGCAGCATATGCCTTCCGTTTTACGAAACCCGTTGACTGGCATTAACCATCACCATGCGAAAACTATCACCATGCAAAAAAACTGGCTCCCCTGGGTGATTCTGTCGCCTTCTTTGCTGTTCCTACTCTTGTTCACCTACTTTCCACTGTTGCGCTCCGTTTATGACAGCCTGTTCGATACCCGTATGGCGGGCGCAGACGCGCCGTTCGTCGGTTTGGGAAACGTGGTTCGCCTGCTGAATGACGCCGTATTCTGGCGCGCGCTGCTCAATAACCTGGTCTATATCCTGCTGACGGTGATCCCCGGCGTGGTGCTGGCGCTGCTGCTGGCGGTGGCGCTATGGGAAAACCACGCGGTCAACCGCTGGCTGCGTACTGCGTTTTTTTTCCCGATGATCATCCCGATGGTCAGCGCCGCCGCGCTGTGGCTGTTTATCTTCATGCCCGGCATCGGCCTGCTGGATTACTATCTGGCCAAGCTGTTCGGCCCGATGAACAACAACTATCTGGGCCGCAGCAACAGCGCGCTGCTAGCCCTTGCGCTGATTGGCGTATGGAAATTCGCCGGTTACTACATGCTGTTCTTTCTGGCTGGTTTGCAGAGCATCCCGCCGTCCACCCGCGAAGCCGCGATTATGGAAGGCGCCACGTCGACGCAGGTGTTTTTCCGGGTCACGCTGCCGCTGCTGCGCCCAACGCTGAGTTTCGTCATTACCACCGCGCTGATTTACTCCATCACCCAAATCGACCACGTGGCGGTGATGACTCACGGCGGGCCGGACAACGCCACCACCGTGTTGCTGTACTACATCCAGAACCTGGCCTGGGACACCCACGACCTCGGCAAAGCCTCGGCCGCTACCTTCCTGACGCTGGCGGGGCTGTTCGTTTTCTCGCTGATTAACCTGAAAGTGCTTGAGAAAGGGGCGCATTATGAGCGTTGAGATCTCCCCCGCCGTTGCCTGTTCCACCCGCGCGCCCTTGCCGGCATGGCTGCGCTGGCGCCAGTCGCGCCGGGCGACCCTGAGCCTGCTGATGATCTGCGCCGCGCTGCTGTGGATAAGCCCGTTTATCTGGATGCTCTCATCGGCATTCAGCGCCACCACCTTTGGCGTGGGAATGGCGTCGCTGTTGCCGCGCTGGCCGCTGACGCTGGATAACTTCCGCGACGCCTGGCAGAGCGCCGACTGGATAAGCCTGTACGCCAACACCATTTTCTTTACCTTCGGCACCTTTTTCGTCCAGTTGCTGACCATCACCACCGCCGGTTACGTCTTCGCCTGCCACGAGTTTCGCGGCAAGCAGACGCTATTCCTGCTGTTTCTGGTGCAGTTGATGATCATGCCGGTGGTGATGATGGTGCCCAACATGATGACGCTGAAGGCCTTTGGTCTGCTCAATACCCTGACCGGCGTGATGATGCCCTATTTCACCTCGGCGTTTGGCGTATTTCTGATGCGTCAGGCGTTTCTGGCTATTCCCAAAGAGATTGAAGAAGCCGCGCTAATGGAGGGCTGCCGCTGGTGGCAGGTGTTATTCCGCGTGCTGCTGCCGATGTCCTGGCCCTCCATTCTGGCGTTCGCCACCGTCAGCATTACCTATCACTGGAACGAGTATTTGTGGCCGCTGATGATGCTCAACGACCCGGACAAACAGGTGCTGACCGTTGGGCTGGTGTCATTCGCCATGGGTGCCGAATCCGGCGGCCAGTGGGGAATGATCAGCGCCGGGACGCTGATGGTGTGCCTGCCGCTGATGCTGGCGTTTATCGTTTTCCAAAAACAGTTCCTGAGAAGCTTTGGTTTCTCAGGGATAAAATAAGGAGTTTTTCATGCTGTTAGCGCAAATTTCCGACACCCATTTTCGAAGCCCAGGGCAGAAACTGTACGATTTCATCGACATCAACGCCGGCAACGCCGACGTGGTGTCGCAGCTTAACGCCCTGACCGAACGCCCGGACGCAGTGGTGATTAGCGGCGATATCGTCAACTGCGGTCGCCCGTCGGAATACCAGGTGGCCCGCCAGATTCTGGGCAATCTGGCCTACCCGCTGTACATCATCCCCGGAAACCACGACGACAAAACCCACTTTCTGGAGTATCTGCAACCGTTGTGCCCGCAACTGGGCCACGACCCGCAGAATATGCGCTACGCGATTGACGATTTCGCCACCCGGTTGCTGTTCATCGACTCCAGCCGCGCCGGCACCTCCAAAGGCTGGCTGACGGAAGAGACGCTGGCCTGGCTGGAAGCGCAACTGATGCGTGATGACAAGCCCACCTCCGTGTTTATGCACCACCCGCCGCTCGCCCTCGGCTCCGCGCAAATGGACCGCATCGCCTGCGAAAACGGCCACCGCCTGCTGGAACTGGTGGAGCGTTTTCCGTCGCTGGTACGCATTTTCTGCGGGCATAACCACTGCCTGATCATGACCCAGTACCGTCAGGCGATCATCGCCACCGTGCCGGGTACGGTCCATCAGGTGCCCTACTATCACGAAGACACTCGCCCTTACTACGACATGTCGCCGCCGGCCTGCCTGATGCACCGTCTGGTGGACAAACAGTGGGTCAGCTATCTGCACCCGCTGTCGCATTACGCCGGTCCGTGGCTGTACAACGAAAGCATCAGTTGCCCGGTGGATGAGCGTTAATGGCTACGTTACGACTGCACAACGTCAGCAAACGATTTGACGACAAACCGGCGCTGCGCTCGCTGTCGCTGGAGATCGCCGACGGCGAATTTCTGGTGCTGGTCGGGCCGTCCGGCTGCGGCAAAAGCACCCTGCTGCGCCTGCTGGCCGGGCTGGAAACGGTAAGCGACGGCGAGATTTGGCTGGATGGCGACGACATCACCGCCCACTCGCCGCGCGAGCGCAACTTCGCGATGATTTTTCAGAACTACGCGCTGTTTCCGCACCTGACGGTGAAGGACAACATTACCTTCGGCATGCAGATTCGCCATGAACCGAAAGCGAGCTGGCAACCCCGGCTGGAGAAAGTGGCGCAGTTGCTGCAACTGAACGAACTGCTGGACCGCAAACCGGGCAAGCTGTCCGGCGGCCAGCGTCAGCGGGTGGCGATGGCGCGCGCCATCGTCCGCAACCCCAGGCTGTTTCTGATGGATGAACCGCTGTCCAATCTGGACGCCCGGCTGCGCACCGAAGTGCGCGACGGCATCATGACGCTGCACCGGCAGTTAAAAACCAGCACCGTCTACGTCACCCACGACCAGACCGAAGCCATGTCGATGGCGGATCGCATCGTGGTGATGAACAACGGCGAAGTCCAGCAGGTCGGCACGCCGGAGCAGTTGTATGCCTTCCCGACCAACCGGTTCGTGGCAAGTTTCATCGGTTCGCCCGCCATGAACCTTATTACGCTGCCTTGCGCAGGCGGCGCGGCGCAGGTGGGTGAGCAAGCGCTTCCTCTGCCGCCGCACGCCGGCCAGCTCCAGCAGGTGATTTTCGGCATCCGCCCGGAACACCTTACCGATGCTCCGGAAACCGAACAGCATACGCTGCGTCTGCCCGGCACCGTGACGCAACGAGAATTGATGGGCGCGGACTATCTGCTGCACATCAGCACGCCGATTGGCGAACTGCGCTACAGCCGCAAAAACCGCGGCGACGCCCCGATGGTCGGCGATACCGTCAGCCTCGGTTTTTCACCTTTTGATGTTCATCTTTTTCATGCTGATACACAGCAGAACGTATACCAGGAGATCCCCCATGCATAAGCCCCTGAAACAGCGGTTACAGGCGCTCACCCTCGGCATCACGCTGGCCTTCGCCGGTTCGGCGCTGGCCAAACAGAACATCGATTTCATGTTTCCAGCCCCGGTGGACGGCAAACTGACGATGGAAATGACCCGCATCATCAAAGAATTCAACAGTTCCCAGCAGGATGTGGAAGTGCGGGGGATTTTCACCGGTAACTACGACACCACCAAAATGAAAGCGGAAGCGGCGCAGAAAGCCGGCCAGCCGCCCGCGCTGGTGATCATGTCCGCCAACTTCACCACCGATCTGGCGCTGAAAAACGAAATCCTGCCGATGGACGAACTGTTCAAATTCGGCAACGAAAAAGCCGGTACGTTTTTGACCAACGAATTCTGGCCGGCCATGCACAAGAACGCGCAGGTGATGGGCGTGACGTACGCCATTCCGTTCCACAACTCGACGCCGATCCTCTATTACAACAAGACGATGTTCGAAAAAGCCGGCATCGCCCAGGCGCCGCAAACCTGGCAGGCGCTGCTGGAAGACGCCAGGAAGCTGACCGACCAGAGCAAAGGCCAGTGGGGCATCATGCTGCCGTCCACCAACGACGACTACGGCGGCTGGATTTTCTCCTCGCTGGTGCGCGCCAACGGCGGCAACTACTTCAACGAGGACTATCCGGGCGAGGTCTACTACAACACCCCGACGACCATCGGCGCGCTGCGCTTCTGGCAAAACCTGATCTACAAAGACAACGTGATGCCGTCCGGCGTACTGGATTCCAAGCAGATCAGCGCGGCGTTCTTCTCCGGCAAACTCGGCATGGCGATGCTGAGCACCGGCGCGCTGGGTTTTATGCGTGAAAACACCAAAGACTTTGAACTGGGCGTGGCGATGCTGCCCGCCAAAGAGCAGCGCGCGGTACCGATCGGCGGCGCCAGCCTGGTAAGCTTCAAAGGTATTTCCGACGAGCAGAAAAAGGCCGCCTACCAGTTCCTGAGCTATCTGGTCAGCCCGCAGGTTAACGGCGCCTGGAGCCGCTTCACCGGCTATTTCTCGCCGCGCAAAGCCTCATACGACACGCCGGAAATGAAAACCTATCTGGAAAAAGACCCGCGCGCCGCCACCGCGCTGGAGCAGTTGAAGTATGCCCATCCGTGGTACTCCACCTATGAAACCGTAGCGGTGCGTAAAGCGATGGAAAACCAGCTGGCCGCGGTGGTGAATGACGAGAAAGTCACGCCGGAAGCGGCGGCCAAAGCCGCCCAGCAGGAAGCGGACACTATCATGAAACCCTACGTGGACCAGACGGCGCTGGCCCCGGTGAAGTGATCCTTCCACACCATGAAGAGATGTTAGTTACGATGCCGGCTTGACCGGCATCGTTTTTTCTCACCGCACCCGATCGCCGGAACCTTTGCCGACCACCGTTTGCACCAGATAAGTGAAGTAATGTTTTACCGACAGGGTCTGAATCATGCGTTGATCCCACTCCGCCAGTTTCTGCGGCGTAGACATATCGATAGCGTTAACCTGCGCCAGCCCGGTAATCCCCGGCAACACATCAAATACGCCGCGCGCCTGACGTTCGGCAATCAGTTCCTGTTGGTTAAACAGACAAGGACGCGGCCCCACCAGGCTCATCTCCCCTCTCAGCACATTAATCAACTGAGGCAACTCATCCAGCTTGGTTTTACGCAAAAACGCGCCTAACCGCGTCACGGCACTGCGGCTGGCAAGGTGCGTCGCCACTGACTCGGTCGTCACCGCCATCGTGCGGAACTTAATCAGGTTAAACGGGCGCTGATGTCGGCCGACCCGCTGCTGAATAAAAACCGGCGAACCGGTATCAAACAATCCCAACACATAAACAATCAGCATCACCGGCCACAGACACAGCAAGCCAATCAGCGCCAGTAATACATCCAGAACACGCAGCATAATAATCGGTCAACCTTTTTTGGATTCGGACTCGGAGACGCCGGACGTTTCCGCCAGAAACGCCCGCGCCGTGATGGCAATCGCCTGATGATAAGGGACGGCGGGCTGCCAGCCAAGCCGTTGCCGGGTTTCGCGGATATCCACCTGCAGCGAACCCAGCAGGCGCTCCGCCACCGCGGATTTTCCCAGCAGGGCCGCGGCGCTTTTCAGTACCCACGGCGGCAGCGGCCAACAGCGGTTTTTCACCCCCAGCGCCGCCGCCATATCCGCCAGCAGATCGGCGGTGGAGACGTCGTGGTCGTCCGACGCCAGCCACACCCGCCCCGGTGCCTGCGGATGGCGCAAACTCAGCAGAATCAGGTCGGCCAGGTTGTCCACAAATACCAGACTGCGCTGGTTATGAACCGCCGCCAGCGGCAGCGGCACGCCTTTGCTGGTCCAGTTCATCATCGCCCGGAAATTGGCTTTGACGCCCGGTCCATACACCAGCGGCGGGCGAATAATCACCACCTCAAGACCGGTTTCCTGCGCCAGACGCATCAGCGCCTGCTCCGCCTCGTATTTGCTCACACCGTAAGGATCGGCGGGCGGTACCGCCACATCGGGCTGAAAAGGCCGGCCAGGCTGAGTGGTTTCGCCATTCACCTTGATGGAACTCAGGAAGACAAACCGTTTAACGCCGGCTTCCGCGGCCTGCTGCGCCAGTCGCAACGTCCCCGCCACATTGGTTTCCCGATAAAGCGCCAATGCATCACCGCCGTCCTGCATCTGATGCACTCTGGCGGCGCAGTGTACTACCGCATCCACACCTTGCAGCGCCGGCGTCCAGTCGGTCGTGGCGGTCAGATTGGCGCGAATCATCGGGCTATCGGATACCTCTGCACGCTCGCTGCAATGCAGAACACAGGCGATGCCTTGCTCGCCCGCCAGCGCGACCAGCCGCTTCCCGATAAACCCACGGCTTCCCGTTACTAAGATTTTCAATATGGTTACCTTCCGCAGGAAAATACCTGATAATACCTTGGTACCCGCTATACCAGAAATTGAGATTCTCACAGCTGGTCAAGACGTTGTCGGACCACTAAAATGTCCGCCTAATTTACTCCAATTGTCGTCTCACACAGACATTCAGGCCCCAGATGTTTAAACCCATTCCATTTTTGCTAAGTACTGAGCGTAGAAACAAACGCATCATGACGGTGCTCTATGATGCGATAGCCATTGTAGTTTCACTTTATCTGGCCGTCGCCGTTCGTTTGGGCACCTTGGATTTTCCTGTGGGTTACGCTGAAATCGCCAGCGTCCTGATCACGTTGTCCATCACGCTTTTGGTATTTATTCGCTGCGGTATGTACAGGGCCGTGCTGCGTTACATGATGCTGCCGGCAATGGGGTATGTTTTTCTGTCGGTGATTCTGTCGGCCATCAGCCTGGCGCTGAGTAGTTTCTTTTTTCAGTCGTTTGTGCCGCGCAGCGTCCCTTTTATCTACGCCGGACTGGCGACGCTGGCGCTGGGCAGCCCTCGCGTACTCATTCGCACGTTTTATTACCACTATTACAAACGTCAGAAGCCAAATGTCTTTATCTATGGCGCGGGAGCAACCGGGCGTGACCTGCTTTATTCCCTGATCCAGGGAGACGAGTTTCATCCGGTGGTGGTGCTTGATGATGACGAAAAAAAGATTGGTCAAATCATCTGCGGCATCAAGGTGCATCACAGTAGCGAATTCGAAAAACTGAAACCGTTATATCAACCGGTAAAACTGCTGCTGGCGATTAATAACATCAAAAAAGGCCAGCGATTGAGATTGCTGGAAAAATTGTCGCACTGGCCGATTGAAGTGCAATCCGTACCCTCGGTCGAAGACATTGCCGCCGGAAAGGCTGTTGCGACAGAAATACGGGATTTGGACGTGGCGGACTTGCTGGGACGTGAAGCGGTAGGCCCCGACAAGCAACTGATGTCTAAAAACATTACCGGCAAATCGGTCATGGTTACCGGGGCTGGCGGTTCCATCGGCTCAGAGCTCTGCCGCCAGATTCTGACGCAGCACCCCCGCACGCTGGTGCTGTTTGAACTGAATGAATACAACCTCTATACCATCGACCAGGAGCTTCAGGGCATCAAGAAACGTTTGCTGCTTGATACCAAAATCGTTGCCGCACTGGGGTCGGTGCAAAAGCAAAACCGGATCCAGAAGCTGATGCGGGCCCATCAGGTAGAAACCATTTATCATGCCGCAGCTTACAAGCATGTGCCGTTGGTGGAAGACAATGTCATCGAAGGTATCCGCAATAATGTCTTCGGCACGCTGGCCTGCGCCGAAGCCGCAATAGAGGAAGGGGTGCGCAACTTCACCCTGATTTCGACCGACAAAGCGGTGCGCCCCACCAACATCATGGGGACCAGTAAGCGAATGGCAGAACTGATTCTGCAAGCGCTGGCGGAACGGCAAAGCCAGACGACCTTCACCATGGTCCGTTTCGGCAACGTATTAGGTTCCTCTGGCTCTGTCGTTCCGCTGTTTAAAAAACAGATTCGTCAGGGAGGCCCGGTTACGGTAACCCATCCGGACATTACCCGTTATTTCATGCTGATACCTGAAGCGGCGCAACTCGTTATACAGGCAGGCGCGATGGGGATTAACGGCCAGGTTTTTGTTCTGGATATGGGGGAGCCGGTTAAAATCCTCGATTTAGCGCGCAGAATGATCAACCTGATGGGAATGAAAGGGTGCATCGAAGGCTATGGCGAAGATGGCGATATCGTTATTAAATTCACGGGATTACGCCCGGGAGAAAAGCTCTACGAGGAATTGTTGATTGGCGAAAATGTAGAAGGCACCAGCCACCCCAGAATCATGACCGCGCAGGAAGAAAGACTGAGCTGGCAGGAAATGGAACAACTGTTACAAAAGCTCGACAAGAGTTGCCATGATTATGATGTCGGCGACATCAAGGAGATATTGCTGGAAGCGCCAACGGGATATACGCCCATCGCCAATAATAATATTGCGAATAATAAAGAGCGGAAGGATTAACGGGTATGATTAATGGCCGGGGCCGACCTCATACCGCGGCTTTTTAATAACCCCCGTCCGTAAATCGCTGAGATTGCCTGTTCCCGATACATTGCATGTATCACGACAGGCATCATCGCCTTTTCAAAAGGCCAGTCGGATTAAACCGCAGCCCTCATCGTCGGATAGAGAAGCGCTACCGATTAAACGATTATGCCGCCGTGGAAGCCGAATTAAGCTCGTCGTAGCGCTGCTGGGCGAGCATGACTTCATCAATATTGCTCTCTGCCCAGTGGGTCAGTTCGTGTACGGTCTTGACCAGCGTCTTACCCAGCGAGGTAATCGAATACTCCACCGTCACTGGCACCGTGGCGAACACCTGCCGACGGATCATGCCATCGCGCTCCAGATGCTTCAGCGTCTGCGACAACACCTTCTGCGATACGCCTTCAATGTCACGTCTTAATTGATTAAATCGTACCGGCTCGCACGCCAGACGATCCAGAATCAACAGCGACCACTTATTGGACAAACGATCCAGCACCACGCGCGCCGGACAGGTTTTGCTGTAGACATTGAATTCAGGCATCTTATTACCTCTGCTCCATCTGCTGCCGTTGATGAGTTTCTATTTCATACCTGCATAACCATACTGCATTTTGTTTCCTTTTGGGAGCTGGTTTATTTTTGAAACTGTTAATAGCATGTCGCGTTGTTCAGGCGCCTCAAGGTATGCGGCACATACGGTTATGCCGCGCTCAGCCAGTGACTGATCTGAACCGGTCTATCCGATGGATACCCCGTCGATGCGCGGGTCGTTCAAACCGGAACCGTACGGTTGATCATCTTGATCGAAGGATACGTCAGGATCAGAGCCAGCCCTGTCGATCCAAGCAAGTCGACCGGCCAGTGCATGCCAAGCAGGAGACGGCTTGCCAGCACGCCGGCGGCCCAGGCGATCAGCGCCACCGCGCCGATAAAACGCCGCCGCGGCCACAGTAACCCGACCCCGAGCATGGCCCAGGCGGCGGCGAAAATAGAGTGACCGGAAGGAAATGAATAGCTGGTTTGCTCCGCCCAGTGGGCTTTTTGCCAGACAGGCATCGTGGCATGGTCCTGAAGGCCGTCAAATACGATGCGGCGGCGTTTATCGGTATCCAGATTGTAGAAACGGTGAATTTCCGCTGGCTGGTTGTGGCTTAACCACGCCACAAACGGCCGCGGCTCCTGTACGCATCGCTTCAGTACGCCAACGGACACTTGTCCCAGCAAAATGGGCGCGATAATCAACAAAGCGCATCGCCAGACGAGCGTCTTCGCGGGTTTTAACACCCATAGTAGCGCGCCCAGTAAAAACAGCGCCGTGATAATACCGAACGGATTACTCACCGTTTGCGTCAGAAAATAAAAAAAGGCCAGCAGCCGGGACGGCGCATCCGGATTCCACTGCCAGCCCGTCATCCATGCGATACAGGGCACCGCCAATAACGCAGCCAGGCAAACGCCTATTCCGGTGAATACTTTCGGTTGTTTTTTCATTACGCGAACATCTCTTTTTTTAGCGTACTATCAGCCGCTGTTGAAATACGATAAAACACCTGTTCCGGGCAGTATCACGTCGCCGGAGTCAGGATTTATTCGCTGTTATTGATTAGCAATAACAAAGGGGGTTCTGTTTATTTCTCACCTTATTTATCGGTAGATAACCGATGGGGAAAGTCATTATTTCCCGTTGAGTTTTTATTAATATCGAACGGATGATTTTCGGGTGTCGTATCCGTATGGGGATACCAGGCCGCCGGAGAAAGTATCCATGTATTTCCCACTTTATTTACACTCGCCTGGGCAGGGCTTTGCTCGATAAGAAAAAACGACGCCGCCGCCAGCATTATGTATAAAATATTTACTTTCATCCGACCTCCTCGCTACAGGACTAAAAAAACCGATATTCTCCGCCTGCCGGGATAATATATCGCCGCAGGCGATGTGAGGCTGTACGGAAACAGCACGGCGATATCGTATCGAACACAGGGAACAGCAAAGAAATGCGTTATTCTTCCCGCAGCGTACAGACGTAGACCAGCGCGGGCGGAACGTTTTTCACCACGACAATCCGTTGCCAGTTAAAATAATGCGACAATAATTTCTCCGACAGCGGACTATATTGAAACTGAACAAACGTACTGTGCGGCGCCATACATTTACGAATCTGATTCAGAATGCGCACGGTAATTCTGGTGGGCATCGACAACAGCGGCAGGCAGGAAAAAACAATATCATAACGATTAATGAGTGTTTCTGCCGATGCAGCGACGACATTCAGCCGTTTATCTCCAATCTTTTGTAGCTGATTAACGAACCCCGGATTAATTTCATACGCATCCAGCACCGCGTCGGCGCGCATTCGCTCAAGAATGCCTTTGGTCAATACGCCGTTCGCCGCGCCAAGTTCGGCGATAGAAAGATTCGTACACCAGTCTACCTGGTTCATCATCGCGCGGCACAGCGTGGCGGATGACGGAATAACGGAGCCTACCGAGCGCGGCGCGGCAATAAACTGCCGGACATATGAAAAATAATTTTTCAGTTGAGCGCGAGACAACGCGGTGTTTTGCCTATTCTGAATCATAGTCTGAACCAGCCTCCTGTATGATAATAGGGTCTATTATCAGTGCGTCATGATGACCCAGGCTCAACGCATAAATTACAATTTTGTCAGGTTGGCGATGTCTTCCTTGCGCGTCGGCAGCACCAGCGTAAAACAACTTCCCTTCCCTTCCTCGCTCGCCACCTGGATTTTGCCGCCGTGCATCTCGGCGATGGTTTTCACCAGCGCCAGCCCTAAGCCGGTGTTTTCCGCGTTGCTGCGGGCGTCATCCACCCGATAGAAACGGTCGAAGATATGCGGCAAATGATCCGCGCTGATGCCTTCGCCGTTATCAATAACGCTCAGACAGGCCTTGCCGTTGTAGTTCACCGCGCTCAACAAAATCCTCCCGCCGGGCGGCGTATGGCGCAGCGCATTGGACAGCAGATTCGCCAGCGCGCGCTGCAAATGAATGGGATCGGCATAGAAAACGACGTCGCCTTCGCTCGACAAGTCGATATTCTTTTCTTCCGCGAGAATATCGTAGAAATTGATCAACCGGGCGAATTCGGTTGCGCTGTTCAGCTGTTCCACGTTGAGCGGCTCGCGGCTGTTATCCGCACGAGCCAGAAACAACATGGATGAAATCATGCGCGACAGCCGCTCCCCTTCCTCCACAATCGCCGCCAGCGTTTCGCGGTACTCATCCTGACTGCGCGCCTTGCTTTGCGTCACGCTCGCCGCCGAAATCAAATTGTTGATTGGGCCGCGCAACTCATGGGCGATATCCGACGAAAAGCGGCTCAACTGTTTAAACGATGCCTCCAGGCGGGTCATCATGCCGTCGAACGAGGCGGCCAGCGTATTCAGCTCCGACGGCCAGCGCTGTGTGGACAGCCGGGTGTGCAGGTCTTCCGCGTGGATGTGCTCGATTTCCCGGCTCATCGTCCGCAGCGGCAGCAGCCCTTTGCGGGCCAGCCAGTAGCCAATGGCGGAAAAAATGACGATGGACAGCGCCACGGCAATCTGCATGCGCTTCCAATAATCTTCAATGATTTCATTGTTCTTTGAGACGTTCAGCGCCGCCTGCACCAGCCACGGCTGGTTATCCTTGAGGACGAAATCGGTCGAGGCGATCAGGTATTTTTCGCTGGCTTCGTGCGCGCGATAGCGCCACGCGCTGTAGCGAAATTCGCTGGATGGCGCGGGGAAATCCTGCTGCGGGACGCGCATATTTTTCGACTGCGCCCAGACTTTGCCGTCCGGGCTGATGATCCTGAGCGAAAGGCGTTCCTGACGGGCGACGAACTCGAACAGCTCCTGCTGCCAAAGGTCTTTCGGTCCCTGACGTTCGCTGATGGTAGCGGCGATTTCCTGCTGAAAGCGCAGCGTACTGCGCAGTTCATCTTCATCCTTCTGGCTAAGCTGGTTGCGCATCGTGGAGTACAGCAGCCCCGAAACGCTGTACAGCACCAGACTCATGGCGAGGGAAAAATAAAGCGTCAGCCTCAGGGTGATCGGAAAATTACGCGGTATCAGCATCGTTTCTCACTTCCAGTACATATCCGGCGCCGCGGATGGTGTGCAGCAGTTTGATCTCATAGCCATCGTCGATTTTGCTGCGCAGCCGGCGAATCGCCACGTCAATGACGTTCGTTTCTGGGTCAAAATTCATGTCCCAGACCTGCTCCGCCAGCACGGTGCGCGACAGCACTTCGCCGCTGCGGCGCATCAACAGGCTCAACAGCAAAAACTCTTTTTGCGTCAGCTCGATGCGTTTTCCGCCGCGCGACACGCGATGTTTAAGAAAATCCAGCTGCAAGTTGCTGATTTGCAGAACGGACTCCTCCACCGCCGGCGCATGTACCGCCTGCCGCCGCATAATGACGCGCACCCGCGCCAACAGCTCGCTAAAGGAAAAGGGTTTGATCAGATAATCTTCCGCCCCCAATTCCAGACCACGCACCCGGTCTTCCACCTCGTCGCGCGCCGTCAGGAACATGACGGGGGTCAGTTTCCCGGCCTGACGCGCCAGCTCCAGGATCTTCCAGCCGTTCATACCGGGCAGCATGACGTCGAGGATCGCCAGATCATAATCGTTGGTCAGCAGATAGTGCAGGCCATCCACGCCATCGTGAGCGACATCGACCACAAAATCATTCTCCTTGAGCCCTTTGGAGATGTAATCCGCCGCCATGGTTTGGTCTTCTACCAGCAATAGTCTCATTGTTCCTCCACCGGATGCGCCATCGTCGCCATTTCAACGTTTGGCCGGTCAAACAGCAGATACAGAACGGGGGTAATAAACAGCGTAATCAGCTGCGAGAACAGCAACCCGCCTACCACCGCCACGCCCATCGGCTGACGCAGCTCGGCCCCGGCGCCCCAGCCAAAGGCGATGGGCAGCGCCCCCATCATGGCGCACAGCGTCGTCATCATGATCGGCCGAAAGCGCTGCATGCACGCCTGTATAATGGCGTCATGGGGCGACAGACCCCGCGTCCGCTGTGCGACAAGAGCGAAATCGATCATCATGATGGCGTTCTTTTTCACGATGCCAATCAGCAACAGAATGCCGATCATGGCGATAAACGTCAGATCCAGATTCATCAGCCGCAACGCCAGCAGCGCGCCCACCGCGGCGGACGGCAGCCCCAGCAGGATAGTCAGCGGATGGATCCAGCTTTCATACAATACGCCCAGAATGACGTAAATCACCGCCAGCGCCATCACAATCAGCCAGACCTGACTGGTCTGGGACTGCTGGTAGAGCGCCGCCTGTCCCGCGTAGCTGCCGATAACCGAATTAGGCATCTGGATAGCCTGCTGTACCTGCGCGATCGCGTTGGTGGCGTCGGAAAGCGATTTCCCCGGCGCCAGATCGAACGAAACGGTGATCGCCGGCAACTGCCCCTGATGGTTTACCGCCGTCACCCCCTGTGAACGCGTGATGTGGGTAAAGGTCGTCACCGGCAGCAAGGTGTTCGCCGACGAGCGGACATAGATTTTCGACAGGTCGCTTTCATTCTGCCTAAAGGCGCTGTTCACCTCCATGATGACCTGATAGCTGTCTTCCGGCGCGTAAATGGTCGATGCCTGCTGCGTCCCGAAGGCGGCGTACAGGTTGCTGCGGATCTGATCGATATCCACGCCCATCAGCGACGCTTTGTTGCGGTCAATCTGCAACTGCGCCTGCAAACCGTTCAGCTGCGCGTCGCTGTTCACGCCCACGAAAACGCCGGTTTTTTTCATTCCGTCCATCAGCCTGTTCGCCCAGTCATTTAACGATAGTCCATCGCCGCTGTTCACCGACTGTAGCGTGTACTGGTAGTTGCTTTTTGACGAACGCCCGCCGACCTTCAGGTTCTGCACCGGGCTGTAAAACACGGTAATCCCCGGCAGATAGCGCGTTTCGGCGCGCATTTTCTGCAACACCTGCGCCATCGGCGGACGCTGCGCGCTGTCTTTTAGCGTCAGCATCAGTTGCGTAGTGTCATGGTCGACTTTGGTCACCATATCGCTGACGGCCGGGTCCTGTAGCAGGGTATTGCCCAACTGCTGCGCCACCTTCAACCGCCCTTCGTAGGACATATCCTGCGGCGTATCAATATTCGCCGTCACCTGGCCGAGATCTTCCTGCGGAAAAAAACCTTTGGGCGCACTCCAGTACAGTAAAACGCTGAGTAATACCGTCGCCAGCGCGGTGAGCACCATCACCCAGCGATGCCCGATGGCCCAGTCGAGCGCGTTACCATACCCGCGACGCAGGGATTCAAACCCGCGTTCAAATAGCTGGCTCCAGGCCGGCTCCGGCGTCGGATGTTCCTGATGCTTGATCAGCATCGGCACCAGCAGCGGAATCACCGTCAGCGACGCCGCCGCCGACACCAGTATCGCCAGCGACACCACCCAGGCGAATTCATGGAACAGTAGCCCCAACGTGCCGGGCATAAAGAAAATGGGGATAAACACCGCCACCAGCGACAGCGAAATCGACACCACGGTAAACGCCACCTCTCTGACCCCGAGCAGCGCCGCCCGCCAGGGCGACTCGCCCTCCTCCATGTAGCGCATGATGTTCTCCAGCACCACAATGGCGTCATCAACCACCAGCCCCACGGCAATCGTCAGCCCCATCAGCGAAATATTATCGAGGCTCATCCCGAGCAGGTACATCAGCGCAAAAGCGCCCAGCAGGGACACCGGCACGCTGAGCGCCGGGATCAGCGTGGCGCGGAAATGGCGCAAGAAAAGCAGAATCACCAGCACCACCAACGCGATGGTCAGCATCAGGGTGAGATTCACATCATGAATCGCCTGACGAATCGAGATTGAACGATCGTTCAGCAGCTTCATTTGTACCGACGGCGGCATCTGCGCCTGCAATTTGGGCAGCAGTTGGTTGATGGCGTCGAGCGTCGCCACGATGTTCGCCCCCGGCTGGCGGTTGATGCTCAATACAATCGCGGTATGCCCGTTGACCGCGCTGTAGCTTAGGGCATTTTCGATGCTGTCCTGCACGCTGGCGACATCCGACAGCCGTACCGGCTGCCCGTTACGCGTAGCGATAATCACGTTGGCGAAATCCGCCGCCTTCATCAGATCGCCGCGGGTTTGCAGCATCATCATCTGACGCTTGCCGTCCAGCTCGCCGATGGGCGAATTCGCATTGGCGGCCTTCAGCGCCGTCTGCACTTCAGACAACGTCATATCGGTCGCCGCCAGCCTGTCGGGGTCGATTTCCACCCGCACCGCATAGCGTTTCTGGCCGATCACATTCACCTCCGCCACGCCTTTAATGGTCGATAGCGCGGGGGAAATCAGGTTATCGGTGAAACGGTTGAGCTCGGAAAGCGTCATGGATGGCGAGTCGATGCCAATCGCCGCGATGGGCGCGTCCGCAGGGTTCACCTTGCGAAACGAGGGCGGCGTCGTCATCTGCGACGGCAGCTTTTTCATCGTCTGGTAGAGCGCCGACTGCACGTCAACGGCGGCCGCGTCGATGTTCACGGACGGGTCGAACTCCAGCACGATGGTGGTCGCCCCCTGCAAACTGGTCGAGGTCAGCATCGACAAACCGGGGATCGTGGACAGGTTCTTCTCCAGCGGCGTGGCGACCGACGACGCCATCGTTTCCGGGCTGGCTCCGGACAGCGATGCGCTCACCCTGATGGTGGGCATATCAAACGACGGCAATGCCGCCACGGGCAGTTTCGTCCAGCAGATGACCCCGGTGACGATCACCGACAGCCATAGCAGCATCACGGCAATGGGGCGGGACAGGCACAGTTCGGCGAGTTTCATCAGTTCTGCCCTGCCGCATCTTTTTTCGCCACGGCGACTTTCATACCGGGACGCAAATTGTTGGCGCCCTCAATCACCACATCGGTCCCCTGCGATATGCCGTCCACCACGGCCATCTGCTGCTGGATGCGCAACAGGTTCACCGGCTGCATCACCGCCTGACGTTGTTTATCGACGAGATAGACGAAATGCCCGTCCGGGCCGTTCTGAATCGCCTGCGGCGGCAGCACGACCACGTTTTCCGCACCCGCGTCAATGTTGACCGCCTGATACGCGCCCGGCCACAGCAGATTACCGGCGTTGCTAAACCGCGCCTTCAGCGCGATGGTGCCGGACTCGGTGCTGACGGTATTATTAATAAAATCCAATATGCCTTCCACCGCCTGCCCTTTGGCGTTATTCACCCATACCCGTACCGGCCCTTGCGCCTGCGCGGCCAGCACCGGGTTGAGATCT
Source organism: Dickeya sp. Secpp 1600 (assembly GCF_003049805.1). Taxonomy (NCBI): domain Bacteria; kingdom Pseudomonadati; phylum Pseudomonadota; class Gammaproteobacteria; order Enterobacterales; family Pectobacteriaceae; genus Dickeya; species Dickeya sp. Secpp 1600. The sequence goes on along the minus strand of NZ_CP023484.1, from coordinate 735,843 downwards.
TTTTCCGGCAGCGTAAAAGAGACGCCAATCGGGTCGAACTGGCTGACGGTGACAAGGGGAAGCGAACTGCCGGGTTGCACCAGACTGCCCGGATGAACGTTCAGCGCGCCGGTTTTGCCGTTAACCGGTGCGTAAATGCGCGTGTAGCCAAGCTGCGCCTGCGCGCTGCGAATATCGTCCCGCGCCGCGTTGAACTGCGCGTCATACTGTTGTCGCGCGCTTTGCAGCGCGTCCCAGTCGGACGCCGAGATATAATTCTGCGCTTTCAGCGCCCGCCCGCGGTTTAGATCCCGCTGCGCTTTATCCAGCAGCGAGCGTGATTCCGCCTGCGACGCCACCGCCCGGTGCAAGGCCGTCTGCTGCGTGTTGTCATCCAGCGTGAACAGCAGTTGTCCCTGATGCACCACATCCCCTTCTTTGAACTCCACCGATTTTACGGTTCCGGTAATCTGCGACTGGATATCGACCTGATTTAGCGAGACGACGTGCCCCTGCGTGGCGAGCGTCAGCGGCAGCGATTTGACCTGCGCCGGCACCAGGCTCACCAGCGGAGCGGGCGCGCTGTGCGGGGTGGCGGAAACGGCGCTTTGGCGGGAATACAGAAAATAGAGAATAACGGCGCCAACCATCAGGCTGGCAACGATAAACGGCCTTGAGCGTAATAATTTCATGGCAATGAACACCCGGAAAGAAATAGCTCAAGTCTACCCACCGCCAACCGACAGAAATGCGCTGCCCAGATGACAATTTTGTCATCTCAGTCGTGAGGACAGGATATGCCTACTGTTGTAGGGGCGGTCCAAATGTGGAAAATAATAGCCAGTTGCTGGAGGCGAGCATTACGCTTGCACAAGCCCATGGCGTCTCGAGAAGAGACAAGAGCATTAAAAACGCGGATGATCTGGACGCTTTTATGATGGCGTGATGCCGGGATGAAACAGTTAAAGCAAGGATAAAAATAATAATGCTACAGATAATTGGTGCATTAATTCTTCTGGTTATAGGGTTTGTTGTCCTTAAAGCGTTGTTTCGGGCATCGCTCAATATTCTGGGCGTGGTATTTGGCCTCGGCGTACTTATCGTGGCAGGCCCGCCGTTATTAGCGGGCTATATTGTGGAACGAGTAACCTTTGCGCTTCGCCTGCGCTGGCTGCTGGGTGTTCCACTCGTCATTGTTGGCATGATAATTAGCTTTATGTGGGGACTGGACGGCGAACACATTGCCTATGAAGCACATACCTTTGATTCAATGAAGTTTATTTTGACTGCGGCGCTTGCCGGCGGCCTACTGGCGGAACCCCTGCAAACCAAAGCTATCCTGAAGAATGGGCTCGCTCCCGTCGATATTGCCGGAAAACTCAAAGAATACTATTGCTGTTTTTACACATCTTATTTTCTTATGGCCTGCTCGGCGGTTACACCGTTTATCGCATGGGAATACGCTATTTCGCCTTCACTAATGTGGTGGGCAGGGCTGCTTTACTGGATTGCAGCCTTACTGACGCAGTTCTATGCAGCAAACCAGCTTCAGGAACTGAAGAAGCTAACGATGGCCGTTAAAGAAGGATTGAAGGAACAAAAAGCGATCAATAGCCGGAGCTGGCTGGCGGAGCTAAAGAAAGCAAGCAACCTCTCCGCAGAATTAACCGAAAGCGTTTTTCTAAAGCTAGTCTCGCAACATATTCTGCAGGGCGAGACACGAGAGCAAGAATTGGCGGGTGATAACTGGTTGTTGAATGATGCCTGGTATGAAGGAAAAATGGCGGAATTCAACGGGCAGTTGAACAGCAAGCTAACGCATTCGCCGGATGAAGTAAAAACGCTCTTCAGCAATCGACTGAATTTACCTGCCGCCGCAAATGATGACCTTCTGAATCGTTATCTTGACGGTGGGAGTTATTATTCGTTTTCAGACGGGCGCAAATTTGTATCATTCCGCTTTATTGATGAGCTTTGTACCTGCGCGTCATGCGGTTTGAGTGAGATTAAAAGCGTGAACGGTTCCGGTAGCGGAAATCATGAATGGTATTGCTCTGATATATGCCGTGAAACCGAAAAACTTTGCCAGGAAATCCATGAAAGACCGCAGGCTGAATTTATTTCCAGCGCGGCGACGAATGGCCTGATTCTCATGACGCTGCCAGAAGCCTGGAATACCAACGAAAAAATGTTCGCCGTGGGCGGACAAGGACATGGTTTTGCTGCTGAACGGGGCAACCATCTTGTCGATAGAGTACAGCTGAAAGACGCTCAAATCCTCGGTGACGACAATGCAAAAAATGGCGCAGACAGGCTGGTTAACGGTACTGAGATCCAAACCAAATATTGCTCAACCGCCGCGCGCAGCGTAGGTGCCGGTTTTGATGGGCAAAATGGACATTATCGTTACTACGACAGTAACGGCGCGCCGATGCAGCTCGAGGTGCCAAAAGACCAGTACGCAAAAGCGCTTGAGACCATGGAGAACAAAATTCGCGATGGCAAAGTGCCTGGCGTTAACGATCCAGCCGAAGCGACAAAACTGATACGTCGGGGGCACCTCACCTACGCGCAGGCGCAAAATATCACTAAATTTGGTACGTTCGAATCCATTACCTACGATCTTGCGGAAGGATCCATTGTCAGTCTTGCCGCAGGCGGGATTAGTTTCGGTCTGACGGCTTCCATTTTCTATCTCAATACCGGCGATCGTAAGGCTGCGTTACAAACTGCCGCGATACAAGCCGGGAAAACCTTTACCCGCACGCTGACGGTTTATGTAACGGTCCAGCAATTACACCGTATTAGTGCCGTTCAGGGGCTGCTTAAAAATATCGATTTCGCTGCTGCCAGCCCGACGGTACGTAATGCGCTTCAGCGGGGAGTCGGAGCCAATAATCTAAATTCTCTAAATAAAATGATGCGTGGCACGCTGGTGACCTCTTTCGCGCTGGTAGCCGTTACCACTGGCCCGGATATGATCAAGATGGTACGTGGTCGTATTTCAGGAGCCCAGTTCATAAAAAATCTGGCTGTAACCTCTTCCGGCGTCGCTGGGGGTGCCATTGGCTCTATTGCTGGCGGTGTGATGCTTAGCCCATTAGGGCCGTTTGGCGCTTTAGCTGGACGTGCAGCAGGTGGTTTACTGGGCGGCATGATTGCAGCGGCTATTTCCAGAAAAATTGCCGGCGCGCTGATTGAAGATGATCGGGTTAAGGTGCTGGAGCTAATTCAGGAGCAGGTGGCATGGCTTGCGGCAAGTTTTCTGCTTACAGAGCATGAGCTGGAAAACCTTAACGCGAATCTGGCAAGCGTGCTCAACCAAAAAACGCTGGAGATCATCTTCGCCGCTAAGGAACAGGGCCGCGCAACAGCAAATATGTTGCTCAAGCCGCTGGTGGTGAGTGTGGTTAAGCAACGACCAGTTCTGACATACGGGCAAGAACAAATCAGCGAGATGGTTGATCAAATGGAGACGGCTGTTCCAGTTTCTGCCGCTGCATAACGAAAGTACTACAGAAACAATTTCTTGACGCATCCAATCGGACTGGGCTGAGCGTGTTGCAGCCCAGCCACAAACTTGAATAAGGGCGCAGGCGCGCTTCTTTGATAACTCGCTTTATTACCTATAAATCAATGCTACAGGCTACGTCTCGTTAACTGTAACAGTCTGCCAGGAATGGCAGACTACTCCAAACCACCACGGCTCCAGGGCATTTTATTGCAAGGAAAAAATGACCGTATACACACGTGATAGATTCAAGGAGTACCGAATTGAACCAAGGGAAGAGAGCAAACCTGACGAGCAGTTAACTTCATTGAGGGTAAGTTTATATCCCCATTCCCCTACATCAACGTTGAGTATGAGTGACGAAAAAATTCTATAATTGATTATTTAACAAGGAAAAATTGAATTTAGTGCAGTTCAGGAGCGTTGATTTTGGAGCGGGCGAAGGGAATCGAACCCTCGTATAGAGCTTGGGAAGCTCTCGTTCTACCATTGAACTACGCCCGCGTCGAAAGTGACTGGCATTATAGCGTCATCTGTCTGGCGGGCAAGACAAAACACCAGCTGACTGCGCGCGTTTTAAGCAGTCGATTCAGTTGGCCGGCGTCAGCAGCGTTTGGTATCCGTTAACGATCACCTGTGCGGCGAACACGGCGAACAGCACGGCGGATAACGCGCTGCAATAAAACGACAGTCGGCCTTTCAACGCGCCGCGCCCGTACTGGATCAACAGCGCCATGAACAGCGTCCAGAGCACGCCGCCGATAAAGAATCCCCCCAGAAACAGCGCTACCTGTCTGGCGGAGCCGTCGGTGGCCTGTGCAATCAACGTCCCGCCGACCGCCGCAAACCACAGCAGCGCGCTGGGCGACGCCAGCGCCATTCCCATTCCGCTGATAAAATCGCGGTGAGCCGACGCCGGCGCGCGCGGTGAAAACACGGTAACGGTATCGATCGGCAAACCGCGCTGCTGGCGGTAGTCGCGCCAGGCGCTGCGCGCCATGCTGAACGACAGCCACAGCAGTACACCGCCGCCGCCTATCCACAACAGCCAGCGTACCGGCGTATAGTTGAAAATCACCGCCATCCCCAGCACCGACAGCGTGGCGTAAATCAGGTCGCCGAAGCAGGACCCCAGGCCGATAAAAAACGCCGCGCCTGCGCCATCCCGGACGCCGCGATTAATAATGGCGGTATTGACGATCCCCAAATCCAGGCACAGCGACAACGACAACAGCAAGCCGCTCAGCATCACTAGTAACATAGCGTCCCTCAGTTATTCTTTTTTCCGGTAACGTTTTTCCGGTCGCTCTGGTGCGTTTCCGGTAATTAATGTCTGTTTCCGGTAACTTAATGATTAATGTGCGACGAGCTTACGGCGATATTCACCGTCTGTATTGTCAAAATTTGATATCGCGAAACTGCCCCGGCGTCATGGCGCTATAACGGCCGAACGCCTTGGTGAAATGCGCCTGATCGGCGAACCCCAGCGCCAGCGCCACCTGGCTGATAGGCATCCCCTGACGCAGCCAGATTCGCGCACGGCGCATACGCACCTGCATCAGCCACGCCAGCGGCGAGATACCTTCCGAATGGGTGAAACCGCGCACCAGATGGGCGGCGGAAATGCCCTCCTGCCGCGCCAGTTCGGACAGCGTTGGAATCTCGGTCAGATCGCTCGCCAGCCGCGCCTTGATCCGGCGGATCCGGGCCGGCTCCCGTATGGGACGGGGAGCAGAAGCGCCGCGGGCTTGCGTCATCAGTTCAGATAACCACATCACGATCTGTTCCTCACGCTGCGCGGGCGTCATCACCGCCGTCACCAGTTGGGTCAATTGGCGGGCCAGCCGGGGAGACACGCTGGCCGGACGTGAAAACAGGAACGATTGCTGGAAATAGTCTTCGAACGCCCGTGGTTGTACGTACAGCGACGCGCATTGCCAGCGGTCGTGGCTGTGTTCGCTGCCCTGCAACTGGCCGGGATTATAGGTCGTGACCATTGACGTGTCGGCAACAAAGGTGTCGCCGTCCAGCCAGACCTGCTCCAGCCCGCCCAGATTGGCGCTGATGACGAATTCGTCATGGCTGTGACGAGGGAAACGCTTGCCGTTGGTCAGCAACGCCAGCTCGAACGCGTCATTACGGTACGTGATCATCATCCCCTCCACTGACTAAAGAAGCGTGACAGTAACATCCCCGCTCCACAGGCAGCAAGCAGCGACCTTTCCGCTGTCATATCAAGGTGGAAGAATAAAAAACGGCTCGTCTGCCTGTAGCAAACGAGCCGCGATAGCATGTTGTCAGAGGAAGTTATTTCTGCGGACGCATCGCCGGGAACAGGATCACATCGCGAATGGTGTGGCTGTTGGTGAACAGCATGACCATACGGTCGATACCGATGCCCAGACCGGCGGTCGGCGGCAGGCCGTGCTCCAGCGCGGTGACGTAGTCTTCGTCGTAGAACATGGCTTCGTCATCGCCGGCGTCTTTCGCAGCAACCTGATCCTGGAAGCGTTGCGCCTGATCTTCAGCGTCGTTCAGCTCGGAGAAACCGTTGCCGATTTCACGTCCGCCGATGAAGAATTCAAAGCGGTCGGTGATTTCCGGGTTCTGATCGTTACGACGCGCCAGCGGAGAGACTTCCGCCGGATATTCGGTGATGAAGGTCGGCTGAATCAGATGCGCTTCCGCTACTTCTTCGAAGATCTCGGTTACGATACGGCCCAGACCCCAGCTCTTCTCAACCTTGATGCCGATGGACTCCGCGATGGCTTTCGCCGCGTCGAAGCCGTCCAGATCCGCCAGGTTGGTTTCCGGGCGGTATTTCTTGATCGCCTCACGCATGGTCAGCTTCTCGAACGGCTTGCCGAAGTCGAACACCTGGTCGCCGTACGGCACTTCAGTGGTGCCCAGCACGTCCTGCGCCAGCGTGCGGAACAGCGACTCGGTCAGTTCGATCAGGTCTTTATAGTCCGCGTACGCCATGTAGAGTTCCATCATGGTGAACTCAGGGTTGTGACGCGGCGACACGCCTTCATTACGGAAGTTACGGTTGATCTCGAACACGCGTTCAAAACCGCCCACCACCAGACGCTTCAGATACAGTTCCGGCGCAATACGCAGGTACATGTCGATATCCAGCGCGTTGTGATGGGTGATGAACGGACGCGCGGATGCGCCGCCGGGGATCACCTGCATCATCGGGGTTTCCACTTCCATGAAGTCGCGGCCGACCATGAACTGGCGGATACCGGCCAGAATCTGCGAGCGCACACGGAAGGTGTGGCGGGACTCGTCGTTAGCGATCAGGTCCAGATAGCGCTGACGGTAACGGGTTTCCTGATCCGCCAGGCCGTGGAACTTGTCCGGCAACGGGCGCAGCGCTTTGGTCAGCAGACGCAGTTCGGTACAGTGGATCGACAACTCGCCGGTCTTGGTTTTGAACAGCTTGCCGCGCGCGCCGACGATATCGCCGAGGTCCCATTTTTTGAACTGTTCGTTGTAAACACCTTCCGGCAGATCGTCGCGCGCCACATACAGCTGAATGCGGCCGCCCACGTCCTGCAGCGTAACGAACGACGCTTTACCCATGATACGGCGGGTCATCATGCGGCCGGCCACGTTCACTTCCAGACCCAGCGCTTCCAGCTCTTCGTTGTCTTTTTCGTCGTAGCTGGCGTGCAGCCGATCGGCAGTGCTGTCACGGCGGAAGTCATTCGGGAAAGCCACGCCGGTTTCACGCAACGACGCCAGCTTCTCACGACGCGTTCTGAGTTCGTTATTAAGATCCAGCGCCTGCTCGGCACCCTGGTTTTGTGGTTCAGACATGAGATTCCTTATAACCCCGCTTTTAAACTTGCTTCGATAAACTTGTCCAGATCACCGTCCAGCACCGACTGGGTATTACGTGTTTCCACCCCGGTGCGCAGGTCTTTAATGCGGGAGTCATCCAGCACATAAGAACGAATCTGGCTGCCCCAGCCGATGTCGGACTTGTTGTCTTCCATCGCCTGTTTCTCCGCGTTCTTCTTCTGCATTTCAAACTCATACAGCTTGGCTTTCAGCTGCTTCATGGCCTGATCTTTGTTCTTGTGCTGGGATCGATCGTTCTGGCACTGGGTAACGATATTGGTGGGAATGTGGGTGATACGCACCGCGGATTCAGTACGGTTAACGTGCTGGCCGCCGGCGCCGGACGCGCGGTATACGTCGATACGCAGGTCCGCGGGATTGATCTCGATATCAATGTCGTCGTCCACTTCCGGATACACGAAAGCGGAACTGAACGAGGTGTGACGACGGCCGCCGGAATCGAACGGACTCTTACGCACCAGACGGTGTACGCCGGTTTCGGTACGCAGCCAGCCAAACGCATAGTCGCCCATGATCTTGATGGTGGCGGATTTGACGCCGGCCACTTCGCCTTCGGACTCTTCAATGATTTCAGTCTTGAAGCCTTTGCTTTCCGCCCAGCGCAGATACATGCGCAGCAGCATGCTGGCCCAGTCCTGCGCCTCGGTGCCGCCGGAACCGGCCTGCAGGTCAAGGTAGCAGTCGGCGCTGTCGTACTCGCCGGAGAACATACGGCGAAATTCCAGCTGACCCAGCTTGTTTTCCAGCTGATCCAGCTCGGCAGCGGTTTCGTTGAAGGTGTCTTCATCGTCTTCTTCCACCGCCAGTTCCAGCAGACCGGAGACATCGTCCAGCCCCTGAACCATCTGATCAATGGTGTCGACAATCATTTCCAGGGAGGAACGTTCTTTCCCCAGCGCCTGCGCGCGTTCAGGCTCGTTCCATACGTCGGGCTGTTCCAGCTCGGCGTTTACCTCTTCCAGACGCTCTTTCTTGGCGTCATAGTCAAAGATACCCCCTCAGAACAGCTGTCCGTTCAGACAGGTCCTGAATGCGGTTTTTTACCGGATTGATTTCAAACATGGTGTTAGGATCTTAATGTTGTTTGTCGATGACAGAATGCATGTAAACGGCGAATTGTAGCGGATCCGCGCCGTGGTTTATAGCTTTTTACCGATTTTAGCGGGATACGCCGCATAGCGAAAAGAAAACGCCGGGAAACCCGGCGTCAGTTGTGGCGCCTGCATACTACAGCGGCCACAGGTGTTCGATCAGCAGTTGTACCGAGCGTTTGCCGCGGAATTCGTTGACGTCCAGTTTGTAAGCCAGTTCAACTTCGCGCACGCTGCTGTCAGGCCACAACAAGGTGTCGACGTTGAAAGCGATGCCGTCCAGCAGCGGGCCGCCGCCCAGCGGTTCCACCATCACCTTGAGGTGACGTTCGCCGACCAGTCGTTGCTGCAACAGCCGAAAGCGCCCGTCGAAGGTCGGCTCCGGAAACGCCTGCCCCCACGGCCCTGCTTCACGCAGCATTTCAGCGGTGCCGAGCGTCAGTTCAGGGATCGCCAGTTCGCCGTCGGACCAGACGACGCCTTCCAGTTGCGACGCATCCAGCCACTCGCCCACCAGCTCGGCAAAACGCTGGCGAAACTCGTCAAAACGGTCTTCCACCAGCGACAATCCCGCCGCCATCGCGTGGCCGCCGAACTTCAACATCAGACCGGGGTGGCAGGTATCAAGGCGCTCCAGCGCGTCGCGCAGATGCAGCCCGGCGATAGACCGCCCGGAACCTTTCAGAATACCGTCGCCCGCAGGCGCAAACGCGATCACCGGGCGGTGAAAACGCTCCTTGATGCGCGACGCCAGAATCCCCACCACGCCCTGATGCCACTCCGGGTGGTACATCGCCAACCCCAGCGGCAGCGTGTCGCGGCTGCGCTCCAGCTGTTCGCACAAATGCAGCGCTTCCACCTGCATGCCGGCTTCGATTTCACGGCGACTCTGGTTCAACGCATCCAGATCGCTCGCCAGCATCCGCGCTTGCACGATGTCGTTGCATAACAACAGTTCTACGCCGACGGACATGTCGTCCAGCCGTCCCGCAGCATTAAGACGCGGCCCCAGCGCAAAGCCCAGATCGCTCGCCACCAGTTGGACGGCGTCGCGGTTGGACACTTCCAGCAAAGCGCGAATCCCCGGTCGGCATTTGCCGGCGCGAATCCGGCTTAATCCCTGCGAAACCAGAATACGGTTGTTGGCGTCCAGCGGCACCACATCCGCCACCGTGCCCAGCGCCACCAGATCCAGCAGTTCCGTCAGATTGGGAACGGCAAGACCGCGTTCGGCAAACCAGCCGGCGTCGCGCAGGCGCACGAACAGCGCCATCATTAAATAAAACGCCACCCCGACGCCCGCCAGCGCTTTCGATGGAAACGCGCAATCCGACAGGTTGGGGTTGATCATCGCCTCGGCCGCCGGCAGGGTTTCCCCCGGCAGATGGTGGTCGGTCACCACCACCGCGATGCCGCGCCGGTGCGCATCGTCCACCCCGGCGTGCGACGAAATGCCGTTATCGACGGTCACGATCAGCTCCGCGCCTTTGGCGGCGGCCTGCGCCACCACTTCCGGGCTGAGCCCGTAGCCGTCCTCAAACCGGTTGGGCACCAGATACTGAATCTCGCGGCCGCCCATGCTGCGCAGCGCCAGCACCGTCAGCGCGGTACTGGTGGCGCCGTCGGCGTCGAAATCGCCGACGATCACGATGCGACGGTTGTCCGCCAGCGCCTGGCGTAACACCTCAACCGCCTGCTCAATGCCGCCAAGCAGACGGTAATCCAGCAGACCGCGCAGACTGCGCTCAAGCTCCTGCATCTGTCGTACGCCGCGCTGGGCGTATAAACGACGCAGCAATGCGGGGAGGGAGTCGGGTAACTCTGTCTCCGTCGTCGGGCGACGACGGAGTTGGGTAACAACATTCACGCTTGATTAACCACTCGATTCAATTAACCGCCTGATTTCAGCGAGGCTTTGTGCGCATCCAGCATCGCCATCATCTCTTTTGGCGGCTGATACCCCGGCACCACCGTGCCGTCTTCCAGCACGATCGCCGGCGTACCCTGCACGCCAAACAGCACGCCCAGTTGATAATGGGCGCCGATGTCGGTTTTACAGGTGGCGGGCGACACGTCATCGCCTTTCATGGCGGTGTCAAACGCCTTGTTGCGATCCGCCACGCACCAAATCGACTGCATGTCTTTCGCCGCCTGAGAGTTCATGCCCTGACGGGGATACGCCAGATAACGCACGGTAATGCCGAGCGCGTTGTAGTCTTTCATCTGCTCGTGCAGTTTGTGGCAGTAACCGCAGGTGATGTCGGTAAACACGGTAATGACATGTTTTTCCTGCGGCGCTTTATAGACGATCATCTGGTCTTTTAACGCATCCAGACGCTCGTTCAGAATATGGTTGGTGACATTCACCGGGTTCTTGCCGCTGACGTCATACAGCGGCCCCTGCAGCAGGTGCTTGCCGTCTTCGGTGATGTAGAGCACGCCATTCTCGGTCAGCAGGGTTTTCATCCCGCTGATAGGGGAATCCTTCACTTCCGCGCTCTGCAAGCCCAGACGGTTTATGGTCTGCTTGATTGCGGCATCATCCGCGCGCGCCGCGCCGCTCAGGGCCAGAGTCAGCAATGAAAAGAGTACTACACGTTTTTTCATGGAATTATCCTGTTATCAGGGCGCAAGCGCCGTGCTTATCCATCATTGGCGGGGAACCCGCCATGACATCCTGTCAGCCCGCCGGACATCATGCCCGGGGATGGTGCTGTTGATGCAGCTGTCGCAGCCGCTCCGTCGCAACGTGGGTATAAATCTGCGTAGTGGACAGATCGCTGTGGCCCAATAACATCTGCACCACTCGCAAATCCGCACCGTGATTCAGCAGGTGGGTTGCAAAGGCATGACGCAAAACATGCGGAGAAAGTTTATTGCTGTCAATAGACGCCAGTGTCGCATAGTGCTTGATGCGGTGCCAGAACGTCTGGCGCGTCATCTGCTGGGCGCGGTTGCTTGGGAACAATACATCCAGCGTCTGGCCGTTCAGCAGCCAGGGGCGGCTGTACTCCAGATACTGCTCCAGCCAGTACACCGCCTCTTCTCCCAGCGGCACCAGCCGCTCCTTGTTGCCCTTACCTATCACGCGCACCACGCCCTGCCGCAGGCTGACATCGCTGATGGTCAGCCCCACCAGTTCCGATACGCGCAGGCCGGTGGCGTACAGCAGTTCCAGCATCGCTTTGTCGCGCAGTTCAAGCGGCTGATCGGTAACCGGCGCCGCCAGCAGTGCTTCCACCTGCGCTTCCGTCAGATCCTTCGGCAGCCGCTGCGGCAGTTTCGGCGACGACAGCGGCGCGCTCGGGTCGTCGGTTCGCTGCTTTTCCCGGTACAGGTACTGAAACAAGCGCCGCATCGCGCTCAGCAAACGCGCTGAACTGGTGGCCTTGTAGCCGCCTTCCAGGCGTTCAGCCAGAAAGTCCTGCAAATCCGACGGCTGCGCCTGCAACAGGCTACTGTCGTGATGAGCCAGCCAGTCCGCCAGCGAACGCAGGTCGTTGCGATAGGACGACAGCGTATTTTCCGCCAGATTGCGCTCCAGCCACAGGGCATCCAGAAACTGCTCGATTAACGTCTGATCCTGTTTCTGCATCACTCTCTCCCGTCATGCCGCCAACGGCTCCATCCCGCCATTATGCCTCACAGAGTATGTTCGGGGTACAATTCGGTAATCATTCTCAACTTCATCACATCCTGTGGCAAAACGAAGCGCGAAAGGGATTATATTTTCTTATTCCAGCGTATCCCGGAATGCCTTTGCCGCAAGGGCCGGCGTCAGTCGCGGCGCTGGTTTGAAAAGAACTTTTTTCTATGCATAGAATGCGGGTCCGTGTGTTACAAAAAAGCAAAAAACTATGCAAGCCTCCATCTCATCCACTATTGATAATCAAACACCAGATGCGCCGGTAAACTCGCGCAATAAAGTGGTGGTCGCCTCGCTGATCGGCACCGCCATCGAATTCTTCGATTTTTACATTTATGCTACCGCTGCCGTGCTGATCTTTCCGCACATTTTCTTCCCGCAGGGTGATGCTACCGCCGCCACGCTGCAATCGCTGGCGACCTTCGCCATCGCGTTTGTGGCGCGCCCGATCGGCTCCGCGCTATTCGGCCACTTCGGCGACCGTGTCGGCCGCAAAGTGACGCTGGTCGCGTCGCTGCTGACCATGGGTATTTCCACCGTCTTGATCGGCCTGCTGCCGAGTTATGAAACCATCGGCGTACTGGCTCCGCTGCTGTTGGCGCTGGCCCGCTTCGGCCAGGGGCTTGGCCTCGGCGGCGAATGGGGCGGCGCGGCGCTGCTGGCGACCGAAAACGCCCCGGCCAACAAACGCGCGCTGTACGGCTCCTTCCCGCAGTTGGGCGCGCCGATCGGCTTCTTCTTCGCCAACGGCACCTTCCTGCTGCTGTCCTGGGGGCTGACCAACGAGCAATTCATGAGCTGGGGATGGCGTGTGCCGTTCATCGCCTCCGCCGTGCTGGTGATCATCGGTCTGTACGTGCGCGTATCGCTGCACGAATCGCCGGTATTCGCCAAAGTCGCCAAAGAAGGGAAACAGGTGCGCGTGCCGCTGGGCACCCTGCTGAGCAAACACGTGAAAGCCACCGTTCTCGGCACCTTCATCATGCTGGCGACCTATACGCTGTTTTACATCATGACCGTCTACTCCATGACTTACGGCACCACCCCGGCGCCGGTCGGGCTTGGTATTCCACGCAACAACTTCCTGTGGATGCTGATGATGGCGGTGATCGGTTTCGGTCTGACGATTCCGGTGGCGGGCTATCTGGCTGACGCCTTCGGCCGTCGCAAGACCATGATCACCGTGACCTGCATCATGCTGGTGTTCGCTATGGCGTTCCCGTCTTTGCTGGGCTCCGGCAACCAGACGCTGATTATGGCGTTTCTGGTATGCGGCCTGAGCCTGATGGGGCTGACCTTCGGCCCGATGGGCGCGCTGCTGCCGGAACTGTTCCCGACCGAAGTGCGTTATACCGGAGCATCATTCTCCTATAACGTCTCTTCTATTTTGGGCGCGTCCGTGGCGCCGTACATCGCCGCCTGGCTGACCAGCCACTACGGGCTGTTCTACGTGGGCGTTTACCTCGCCGCGATGGCATCACTGACGCTGATCGCCTTGCTGCTGACGAAAGAAACCCGCCACCAGTCTCTCGGTTAAGTCTTTTAGGGATGAAGGCATCGCCTTCATCCCTTCTTCCGCTCCCACCCTGTACGACCCTGTTATATTCCGTTAGGCTAAACGCTCTGCGATACCGCCTTTATTGATGCAATCACGATCAGACACTTATGAAGATAGGACTTTTTTACGGCACCAGCACCTGCTACACCGAAATGGCGGCGGAGAAAATCCGCGACATTCTGGGCGAGGAGCTGGTAGACCTGCACAACGTGAAAGACGTTGCGCCCCAGGAAATGGAAAACTACGAGATGCTGATTCTTGGCATCCCCACCTGGGACTTCGGTGAAATTCAGGAAGACTGGGAAGCCGTCTGGGCGCAACTGTCGACGCTGAACCTGAAAGGCAAGATTGTCGCGCTGTATGGCATGGGCGACCAGTTGGGGTACAGCGAATGGTTTCTGGATGCGCTCGGCATGTTGCATGACCAGCTCAAGCCGCTGGGCGTGCGTTTTATCGGCTACTGGCCGACCGAAGGATACGACTTCACCAGCCCGAAGCCGGTAACGGAAGACGGTAAACACTTTGTTGGTCTGGCGCTGGATGAAGTGAATCAGTACGACATGAGCGACGAGCGGATTCAACAGTGGTGCGAGCAGATCCTGCACGAAATGGCGGAGTTACTCTGACGCGCTACGCCAGGGGCGGCATCAGGCGTTGCGTGCATGCCATTCGTGACATTAATGCAACGCCTGATGCCGATTCGATGCGGCTCCCGCCGGCAGCCTTAATGATGGCGGGAGGATTCCGTGCCCTGCAGCGGATGCTGCAGCAACAGTTGGCGCAACAGCCGCCACTCTTCATTGCCCATACTGTCTGACGCCAGCCACAAGCGCTGATGCCCTTTACCGGTCGTCGCCCGCAACGACAGCAACACGCCGTTGCGCATCACCCACGGTCGCCGGGCTATCTGCCAGTCACGCTGCTGCCAGTGCAGTTGGTTTTCCCCATGCAGGGAAATTTCCCCCTGACGCGACTTGATGATGCGCTGACTGCGCACGAAACCGAACACCACCAGCGTCACCAACCCCAGCCACAGCGGCGCATAGCCGTCCGGCCAGGGAGCCAGCAGGATCATCAGCACCAGGAACCCGTGCGTCAGCAGAGAAAACAACTGCATGCGCCAGGATACACGCAAATCACATTGCCACTGGGCCACGGTCTTTATTTCGCGTCTGAATAAGGGAAACCATGCGCTTCAGTTCCGGATCCACCGGCTCGCCGTGGTTCATCAGCCAGTTGAACAAGTCGGGATCGTCGCACTGCAACAGACGGATGAAATGCTGCTTGTCGTCGTCGCTCAGCGTGTCGTACTCATGCTCGAAAAACGGCATGATGGAAATATCCAGTTCACGCATTCCGCGTCTGCACGCCCAGTGAATGCGTGATTTGTTATTGATGTCCATGTTCATTTCGCCCACTTCTCTGTATGGTTATCCGCGCAGGGTGATGATGACCGTCGGTGTAACCCTATTCTACCTGATGGCCTTCTACTAATAGTAACACTTTGACATATTTTCGCGTATTACCGCGTGTACTATTTCACGGATGCGCAGCATATCGCACGATTAGACTATCCTTTTGCCTTCTCGCCCCCGCCTTCTATTCCCCCCGTTCGCCGCCTTATGGCGGAACACAGCCTAAACTGCTTGCAAACCGTTGTCGCTCTTTTACCATTGGGTCATTCGCTGACATTACGCATCGCAGGATTGTAATATGGCTCATCCGTTTACCGCACAACCGCTGTTTTCTTCTGCTCAACTCCCCGCCACCCTGATAGCGCTGGATGACTGGGCGCTGGTCACCCTTACCGGCCCGGACACGGTCAAATACCTTCAGGGCCAGCTTACGGCCGACGTCGATGCCTTGCAGGCCGATCAGCACGTGCTCTGCGCCCACTGCGACGCCAAAGGGAAAATGTGGAGCAATGTGCGCCTGTTCCATTATGGCGACGGGCTGGCTTATCTGGAGCGCCGCTGTGTGCGGGATAGCCAGTTGACTGAGCTGAAAAAATACGCGGTCTTCTCCAAAACCACCATCGCGGCCGACGACAACGTGGTGCTGCTGGGCGCCGCGGGCCTCGACATTCGTTCGCATCTGGCGCCCCTGTTCGATGTGCTGCCCGACGCCGATAACGCCGTGGTGCAGCAACCGGGAGCGACGCTGTTGCATCTGGCCCACCCCGACGAACGTTTCCTGCTGGTGCTGGATGCGCAACGCGCCGCCGCGCTCATTGAAACGCTGCAAGCCAGCGTCAAGCTCAACGACAGCCGCCAATGGCAAGCGCTGGATATCGCGGCCGGGCTGCCCATTATTGACAGCGCCAACAGCGCACAGTTCATTCCACAAGCCACCAATTTACAGGCGTTACAAGGCATTAGCTTCACCAAAGGGTGCTATGCCGGTCAGGAGATGGTCGCGCGCGCCAAATACCGCGGCGCCAACAAACGCGCGCTGTACTGGCTGGCGGGCACCGGTGCGCAGGCCCCCGCGGCAGGCGATGAGCTGGAACTGAAACTCGGCGATAACTGGCGCCGTACCGGCACCGTGCTGGCGGCCAGCCAGTTGCATGACGGCACGTTGTGGGTTCAGGCGGTGCTGAACAACGATCTGGAGGCTGACAGCGTGCTGCGGGTGCGCGACGACAGCGGCAGCCAGCTCGCCATTCAGCCATTGCCTTATTCTTTGGAAGAGTAACCGGTCCTGCAAAGCATCGGGGATGCCCCGGCTCCCTGATGCTTATCCGGCTGACGGCGATATCTGCACCGGTTATCCCACGTACAGATAGATCGCCAAAAAGTGGCACACACTGCCTCCCAGCACAAACCCATGCCAGATGGCGTGATTGAACGGTATACGCTTGCAGACGTAAAACACCACGCCCAACGTATATACCGCGCCGCCGATCGCCAGCAGCGTCACTCCGCCGACGGACAGTTTCATCGCCAGTTGATAAATAACAATCAGCGATAGCCAGCCCATCACCAGATAGGTCATCAGCGACAGCATTTTAAACCGGTGCGCAAACGCCAGCTTGAATATGACGCCCAGCAGCGCCAGGCTCCAGATGGTGATCATCAGTCCGCGCGCCAGCGGCGAGTTAAGGCCCACCAGCAGAAAAGGCGTATAGGTTCCGGCAATCAGCAGATAGATAGCGCAGTGATCAAATTTCTTCAGCCAGCGTTTTGCGCGCTGATGAGGAATGGCGTGATACAACGTCGATGCGAGAAACAGTAAAATCAGGCTGCCGCCATACAGACTATAACTGGTTATAGCCAGAGACGTGGCGCCATTGTCCAGCGCCTGCACCAGTAATAACACCAGCCCGACAATCCCAAAGATAAAACCAATTCCATGGCTGATACTGTTGGCGACTTCTTCCGCCAGCGTATACCCCGATTCCCCCATTTTTTTCTTCATGCAAACCTCTTGTCCCACACTTACCCCTATGCTCGCACCGGCGGCCTTCCCTGCCACGCTGAGCAAGCTTTGAGCAGCTTAACTGAGAACAATTCCAGTGTACACCTGTACGCTAAAATAAAAATCAGCGGCTTTCAGACGGTATTCTTGCATGTTCATCTTATGGCGCATCCCCTACAATAGAGCCTCTTTATTGCAGGAGATTAACGGATGTCGTTCGCTTTACCCGTACTGGATTTCGGCCCCATGACCGATGTCGTCCGGTTTCTGATGGAAATCGACAAACTCAAGAGCGTTCAGCGCCGTTCCAAGGTGATTGGCACCGATCGTCAGGAAGACTCTGCAGAGCACAGCTGGCATTTTGCGGTCGCGGTGATGAGCCTGGCGCCTTATGCCGATGACGGTATCGATATCACCCACGTGCTGAAAATGGCGCTGATTCACGACATCGTGGAGATCGACGCCGGAGACGTGCTGGTGTATGACCTGAAAGCCCGCGAAGCCATTCAGGAACAAGAGCAAGCCGCCGCGGCGCGCATTTTCGGCCTGCTGCCGCAACCGCAGCACGACCAGTTTCTGGCGTTATGGCACGAATACGAAGCCGGAGATACCGCCGAAGCGCGTTTCGCGCTGATGATCGACCGTGTAATGCCGGTGCTGATGAACCTGCACAACGGCGGCCAAAGCTGGGTGGAACACGGTATCCGGCTGGAGCAGGTGTTGAGCCGCAACGCCTTTATCAGCGACGTCAACCCGGCGCTGTGGAGCTATCTGAAACAGCACCTGGAAGAGGCGCAGGCGAAGGGCTGGTTGAAATAGCCGATGGTCGCCAACCGCATGAGCGGCGCCAGAGGCCGCTCATATCGGCGAACAAAAATGTCTGTATCGGTCAGTTTTTTGCCGTCATCGCCAGCTTCACGCCCAGTGAAATAAACAGCACGCCAATGGTTTTATTCAGCCAGAAGCGCACCATTTTGCTGACTTTCAGCTTGCTGCTGGCCAACGCGGTCGACGCGGCCAGAAAGTGACACCACAGCATGCCGTTGAAATTGAAGATCAATCCCAGAACGATAAACGCCAGTGCTTTCTGCGGCGCCTGCGGGTCAATGAACTGAGGCACGAACGCCAGAAAGAACAGCGCTACTTTCGGGTTTAACACGTTGGTGAGGAACCCCTGCCAGTAGATTTTCCGCATGGAAAGCACAGGCCGGTTGGCCGGCAGAACACCGCTGTCGGCATTAGCGCGGTGAGCGGATTTATCCAGCAACGCTTGCACGCCCATATACACCAGATAGACAGCCCCCAGCACTTTCACCACCGTAAACGCGGTGGCCGAGGTAGCCAGAATGGCGGACAGCCCCAATGCCGCTGCCAGAACATGCACCAGCGTGCCGGAACCGATGCCCAGCGCCGCAGCCGAGCCCGCGCGCCATCCCTGCGACGAACTCTTCGTCATAATCAGCAACGAATCCGGTCCCGGCATGATGTTGAGCAAAATGCCGGACAGGATAAACAGTGAAATATCGTGAATGCCTAACATGATTTTCCCGCCATCTATTAATATTAATTTTGCTTCAGCTCCCGCTTCATTTTTCAGGGGGAGAAGCGACCACTCTACCACGCCGGACAAAAAAAACGGGCGCCGCTCACGCCGCACCCGTTTGTATCAGGAGGCTCTCGAACCACCTCCCAATTATTCACACTGTAAAAACCGCGCTTACTGATATTCGCTCATCGGCACGCAGGAGCAGAACAGATTACGGTCGCCGTACACGTCATCCAGACGTTTCACCGCCGGCCAGTATTTGTGGGTCTGTCCGGCCGGGAATACCGCCAGCTCGCGGCTGTACGGATGCGACCAGTCGGCTGCCAGCTCGGTCTGGGTGTGCGGCGCATTTACCAGCGGATTGTCTTCGTGCGGCCATTCGCCCGCCGCCACGCGGTCGATCTCGGCACGGATCGCCAGCATCGCGTCGATGAAACGGTCCAGTTCCACTTTGCTTTCCGACTCGGTCGGCTCGATCATCAACGTACCCGCCACCGGGAACGACATGGTCGGCGCATGGAAACCGTAGTCGATCAAACGCTTGGCGATATCCATCTCGCTGATGCCGGTGCTCTCTTTCAGCGGACGAATGTCCAGAATGCACTCGTGCGCTACGCGATCATCACGGCCGGTATACAACACCGGATAAGCGTCTTTCAGGCGCGTCGCCACGTAGTTGGCGTTCAGGATCGCCAACTGGCTGGCCTGTTTCAGCCCGTGCGCGCCCATCATGCGGATGTACATCCAGCTGATCGGCAGGATGGAAGCGCTGCCGAACGGCGCAGCGGAAACCGCGCCCTGACGAGTCAACACGCCGTCCATCGCAACCACCTGATGGCCCGGCACAAACGGCGCCAGATGCGCTTTCACGCCGATCGGTCCCATGCCTGGGCCGCCGCCGCCGTGCGGAATGCAAAACGTTTTGTGCAAGTTGAGGTGCGACACGTCCGCGCCGATGTGACCCGGCGAGGTAATGCCTACCTGCGCGTTCATGTTGGCGCCGTCCAGATACACCTGGCCGCCGTACTGATGAACAATCTGGCACACTTCGCGGATAGTTTCTTCGTACACCCCGTGGGTGGACGGGTAAGTCACCATGATGCAGGAGAGCTTATCGCCGGCCTGCTGCGCTTTTTCCCGCAGGTCGTGCAGGTCGATGTTGCCCTGCTTGTCGCAGGCCACCACCACCACCTGCATCCCCGCCATCTGGGCGGAAGCCGGGTTGGTGCCGTGGGCGGAACTGGGGATCAGGCAGAGGTTGCGCTCGCCTTCGTTACGGCTTTCGTGATAACGGCGGATCGCCAGCAGACCGGCGTATTCGCCCTGAGCGCCGGAGTTCGGCTGCATACACACCGCGTCATAGCCGGTTAGTTGCACCAGCCAGTCGGACAGCTGCGTGATCAGTTGACGGTAACCCAGCGCCTGTTCGGTCGGGCAGAACGGATGCAGTTCGGCGAATTCCGGCCAGGTAATCGGCAGCATTTCCGCCACCGCGTTGAGCTTCATGGTGCAGGAGCCGAGCGGGATCATCGCCTGATTCAGCGCCAGATCCTTACTTTCCAGACGATGCAGATAGCGCATCATTTCGGTTTCGCTGTGGTACTGGTTGAATACCGGATGAGTCAGGATGTCGTCACTGCGCAGCAACGCCGCCGGGATTGACGCCGACCGGCTGCTGACCGCCGCATCCAGCGTATCGATATCCAACCCGTGATCGTCGCCCAGCAGCACGGCGAACAGCGCCAGCACGTCGTAGCGGCTGGTGGTTTCATCCAGCGCGATGCCGACCGCGCCATCCAGATCGGCGCGCAGGTTAATGCCGGCGCTCAGCGCGCGGCCCTGTACCGCCGCCTTATCGGCGACCTCAACGGTCAGGGTATCGAACCAGTGCTGATGACGCAGCGTCAGACCGCGCTGGGTCAGCCCGGCGGCCAAAATGTCGGCCAGACGGTGGATGCGCCCGGCAATGCGTTTCAGCCCCTGCGGCCCGTGATACACCGCGTACATGCCGGCAATGTTGGCCAGCAGTACCTGCGAGGTACAGATGTTGGAGTTGGCTTTTTCGCGGCGAATGTGCTGCTCGCGGGTCTGCATCGCCATGCGCAGCGCGGTGTTGCCGGCGGCATCACGCGAAACGCCGATAATACGGCCCGGCATGGCGCGTTTGTATTCGTCGCGGCAGGCGAAAAACGCCGCGTGCGGGCCGCCGTAGCCCATCGGTACGCCGAAACGCTGGGCGGACCCCAACACAATGTCGGCGCCCTGTTTGCCCGGCGCATCCAGCAGCACCAGCGCCATGATGTCCGACACCACGCTGATGATCACTTTGCGGTTTTTCAGCTCAGACATCAGCGCGCGATAGTCATGCAGCTCGCCGGTGGTGCCTGTCTGTTGCAGCAACACGCCGAAGACGTCGTCATACTTCACCGCGTCAGCCGCGTTGCCGGTAACGATGTCAAAGCCGAAGGTCTGCGCGCGGGTGCGCACCACGTCCAGCGTCTGCGGATGCACGTCGGCGGCGACGAAGAAACGGTTTGCCTGCTTGAGTTTGCTGACGCGTTTGGCCATCGCCATCGCTTCCGCGGCGGCGGTCGCTTCATCCAGCAACGAAGCGGAAGCCAGCTCCAGACCGGTCAGATCCTGCGTCACCTGCTGGAAATTCAGCAGCGCTTCCAGACGTCCCTGCGACACCTCCGGCTGATACGGCGTATAGGCGGTATACCAGCCCGGGTTTTCCAGCACGTTGCGCAGAATCACCGGCGGCGTCAGCACCGCGTGGTAGCCCATGCCGATGTAGCTTTTGTAACGCAGGTTACGTCCGGCGATCGCCTTCAGTTCGGCCAACGCCTGATATTCGGTGGCGGCGTCGCCTACCGCCGGCGGTTGGGGCAGTTGGATATCGGCGGGTACGATCTGGCGGGTAAGCCCGTCCAGTGAATCCGCCCCGATAGCGGCCAGCATCTGTTGTTGCTGAGCGGCCGACGGGCCAATATGGCGCTCCGTGAAGGCGCTACCGTGTTCGAGCTGACTGAGAGTCTGGGTCATGTGGGGGAATTTCCTGCATTTAGCACAGTGATGTGCAGCACAATTAACTAATTCAGAAAACAAGCAAATCATTCAGAAAAACAAGCAAACAATTCACAAAACAAACAGATCATAAAAACAAGCGGACAATAAAAACGCCCCGTCGCGGGGAGCGAACGGGGCGTCAGGCTTATTCTTCGTCGTCGCCGTCTTCTTCTTCCAGCAGCGCCTGATAACCAGCGGCATCAAGCAATTCGTTCAGTTCGTCTTCATCAGACGCCTTGATGCGGAACAGCCAGCCTTCAGCATACGGCGCGCTGTTCACCAGTTCCGGTGCGCCTTCCAGTTCGTCGTTGATTTCCACCACTTCGCCGCTGATCGGCGCGTAGATGTCGGACGCGGCTTTGACGGACTCCGCCACGGCGCAGTCATCACCGGCGTTGACCGTGCTGCCGACTTCCGGCAGATCGACAAACACCATATCGCCCAGCAATTCCTGCGCGTGCTCGGTGATGCCCACGCTGTAAACGCCGTTGCCTTCCGCCATCACCCATTCATGGGACGAGGTATATTTCAATTCTGCCGGAACATTGCTCATTGCCACCTTCTCCTTCCATTAACGCCAAAAATTAAAACTGAACCAGCGCCTTGCCGGCGCGAACGAAATTGGGTTTGGTCACATGCACCGGCATCTCGCGATTACGAATCTGCACGATAGCCTGTTCGCCGATACCGGCGGGAACACGAGCCAGGGCGATGCTGACGCCCAGCGTGGGCGAAAACGACCCGCTGGTGATCACACCTTCCTGCATGACGCCATGATTATCGGTAAAGCGGACCGGCTGACCGTGACGCAGCACGCCTTTTTCGGTCATCACCAGGCCGACCAGTTGTTCGGTGCCTTCCGCCTGCTGACGCTCCAGCGCTTCACGGCCGATGAACTGGCGGTCTTCCGGCTGCCAGACGATGGTCCAGCCCATGTTGGCCGCCAGCGGCGAGATGGATTCATCCATGTCCTGACCGTACAGGTTCATGCCCGCTTCCAGACGCAGCGTGTCGCGCGCGCCCAGTCCGCAGGGTTTAACGCCGGCCGCCAGCAGTTGTTGCCAGAAACCGACCGCCTGTTCCTGCGGCAGCGCGATTTCATAGCCCGCTTCGCCAGTATAGCCAGTGGTGGCGATAAACAGGTCGCCCGCCTGTACGCCAAAGAAGGGTTTCATGCCGGCTACTTGCTCACGCTGGGCATCGTTCAGCAGACTGCGCACTTTTTCCTGCGCCTGCGGCCCTTGCACCGCGATCAGCGACAGATCCTCACGTTCGGTAATCTCCACCATGAACGGTTTGGCATGCTCGGTGATCCAGGCCAGATCCTTCTCGCGGGTGGCGGAGTTCACCACCAGCCGGAAATAGTCTTCGGTCTGGAAATAGACAATCAGATCGTCGATCACGCCGGCGGAGGGCGTCAGCATCGCGGTATAGAGCGCTTTACCGGGCTGGGTGAGTTTGGCGACATCATTCGCCAGCAGATAACGCAAAAATTCACGCACGCGGGCGCCGCGCAGATCCACGATGGTCATGTGCGACACATCAAACATGCCGGCGCTGTTGCGTACGATGTGATGTTCGTCCAGTTGAGAACCGTAGTGCAGCGGCATCATCCAGCCATGAAAGTCCACCATTTTGGCGCCATCGGCCAGATGCTGTTGATACAACGGAGTGTGGTTTGCCATTCTTTTCTCTCTACGTTAGCCGCGCGTTGTGACGCCAGGCCCCACGACGCAAACGTTTATCCTGCCCCAGAACTTACCACCGAAGCGCGCGTTCCACCACTCCCACAACCATAAGTTTATCTATATAAAAAGCCAAACCGGCATTGAATTACCCAATCACCCAATCAGGATATAAATCCGTAAAATTTCACAAAATAAAAACTTAACTCCAAATTAAAAAATAAAACCAATACCACAAATTATTAATGCATGACTTTCTGGTTTGATGTCAGAAGAGACAACCACAAGTTAAATTAGATTAAATAATGCGAAAAAACCCTAAAATTAGATTATTTCAGGTAAGGCCACGCCCGTTTTTCATTGCCTTCACACTCCGATTCTGTGATCGCCGTCGTGGACACCTTCCCGTCAGCGACAGTACGACGCGGCTGATGGCAGCCGTAAGAAGGCAGCGAGTCCCGACCGGTTTCACACTGGGTTCATCGGCGGGTGATCCCTCTGACAAAGGTTTGACTTTTATCAACCGGAAGCGAGCTTTCGTCTCGCCCTGCGCGGTGCGCGACTAGATTAACTATTAACCACACCGGCTACTGGCGCAAATGGATAACCGACACGCCTCAATGATTAAAAATCAATGCGTTAAGGAGAAATCATGGCACACAGAATGATACTGAATGAAACGTCCTATTTTGGCGGCGGCGCCATCGCCCACCTGACCGAAGAGGTACAGCGACGCGGCTTTCGCAAGGCGCTGGTGGTGACGGACCAGGAACTGATGAAGTACGGCGTAGCGGGTAAAGTAACCGCGCTGCTGGACAAAGCAAGCCTACCTTATGACATCTATGACGGCGTGATTCCCAACCCAACCATCGCCGTCGTCCGGCAGGGCGTCGAACGTTTTCAGGCATCTGGCGCCGACTACCTGATCGCGATTGGCGGCGGTTCGCCGCAGGACACCTGTAAAGCCATCGGCATCATCATCAACAACCCGGAATTCGCCGATGTGCGCAGCCTGGAAGGGGTCGCGGCCACCCGCAAACCCAGCGTGCCGATTCTCGCCATTCCTACCACCTCCGGCACCGCGGCGGAAGTCACCATCAACTACGTCATCACCGATGAAGAGAAACGGCGTAAATTCGTCTGCGTCGACCCGCACGATATCCCCATCGTGTCGTTTATCGACGCGGACATGATGAGCAGTATGCCCGCCTCACTCAAAGCCGCCACCGGCATCGACGCCCTGACCCACGCCATCGAAGGGTTCACGACTCTGGGCGCCTGGGAATTGACCGACATGCTGCACCTCAAAGCCATCGAGATCATCAGCCGTTCACTGCGCGACTCGGTGGCCGGCAAACCGCAGGGCGTGGAAGCGATGGCGCTGGGGCAATATATCGCCGGTATGGGTTTTTCCAACGTCGGCCTGGGACTGGTGCACGGTATGGCGCATCCGCTGGGCGCGTTCTATAACACCCCGCACGGCGTCGCCAACGCGATTCTGCTGCCCCATATCATGGCCTGGAACGCGGAATACACCGGCGAGAAATTCCGCGCCATCGCCGCGGCGATGGGGATACAAGGTGCGGACAGCATGCCGCTGACGCAGGCGCGGAACGCGGCGATTCAGGCGGTGCGGCAGCTGGCGCAGGATGTGGATATTCCGGCGCAATTGCGTCAGGTCGGCGTTAAAGAGCAGGATATTCCGGCGCTGGCGCAGGCGGCATTCGACGATGTCTGCACCGGCGGCAACCCGCGCCCGGCCAGCGTGAAGGAGATTGAGGCGTTGTATCAGTCGATCTACTGATAATCAAACCAAATGACAATCAAACTGCGGATCGTGCGATTTGTCGATGCGTGACGGGAAGTGACAAAAAACGCGCGTCCTGCCAATGATGAACCGGAACCTGCCGCGTCAAACGCCGCGGCAGGCCGGTCAAGCCCGTATTACTATCGGGGCTTCAGGACGCGTGGAGCAACCAGCGCCTGTGACGAACATTCAGCATTCGCAATGCAGCATTTACGCTGGAATATTCGTTACAGGCGAACACGGCTCAAAGGCTGCAAAGCCTTGCAGCAGGTAGGATCGTAGCATCTGAACCGAGCGTATCACGCTCAGATCAGGTGGCTGATATTCACGTTCTCCATCAGGTAATGGTTGTCGGAGTAATCCACCGGAATGGCAATCACCGCCGGGCCGTCCACATCCATCGCCTGCCAGAGCTTCGGCACCAGTTCGGCGGCGGACTCCACGGCGAAACCTTTAGCGCCGAAGGCTTCCGCATAGGCTTTGAAGTCAATCGGCCCGAATTTGACGCCGGAAGCGCGGTGATATTTTTTCTCTTCCTGAATTTCCACCATGTTGTAGGCGTTATCCACCCAGATGATGTGCAGAATGTTGGATTTCAGCCGCACCGCGGTTTCCAGTTCCATACTGGACTGCATGAAACCGCCATCTCCGGACACCGACACCACTTTCTGTTGCGGATTCACCAGCGCGGCGGCGATCGCCCACGGCAACGCCACCCCCATAGTCTGCTGACCGTTGGTCATCAGCACCTGACGGGCGCGGAAGCTGTAGAGATAACGCGCCAGCCAGATATGGAAGCTGCCCATGTCCACGCACAGGGTCACGTCTTTATTGACCAGATCCTGCATTACCCGCACCAACCGCAGCGGATGAATAGCGAAGCCGTCCATGTTGATGGCGCGGGTCGCCAGTTCATGGCGCAGTTGACGACGCTCCTCCAGAATCGCCTCCGACTGGGACGACAGCACGATCGGCGAGCTCAGTTGCTCATTGAGCGTATCAATGGTGATGCTGATGTCGCCAACCAGTTCCACATCCGGGCGGTAGGCGTTTTCCACTTCGGCGGGCAACACATCAATGTGCACCAGCGTGGCATTACCAGAATTCCACAGCGCCGGCGCATACTCCACCGGGCTGTAGCCGACCGTGACGATAAGGTCGGCCTGCTGTAGCAGCTTGTCGCCGGCCTGATTGTTAAACAACCCTACCCGTCCGGCAAAATGGTCAAAATGCTGTTGATCGATTACCCCGGCGGCCTGATAGGTACTGGTCACCGGCAGGCGGCTGTGATGCAGCAGGCGGCGCAGCGCCTCGGCATTTTTCGGCTGGCTGGCCATCAGCCCCAGCAACAGTATCGGGTTTTTGGCTTTCTTGATCAGCCCGACCACCCGTTCAACATCCGCACGCGGCGCGCTATTGAGGGTCGGCAGCGAGGTACGAGCCAGAATCGGGCTGTCTACCGGTTCATTGACAATATCTTCCGGCAGACTGATGAACGACGCGCCCGGCCGACCGAGCTCAGCAGCGCGAAAGGCGTTAGCCATCACTTCTGAAATGGCGGACGACACCGTGATTTCGGCGCTGTATTTGGTCACCGGCTGAAACAGGCTGACGGTATCCAGGCTCTGGTGGGTCAGTTTCAGGCGGTCGGCGCGTTTGACCGCACCTCCCAGCGCCACCAGCGGGTCGCCTTCCGCCGTCGCAGTCGCCAGCCCGGTCACCAGATTCGAACAGCCCGGCCCCGACGTCACCAGCGTCACGCCGGCCTTGCCGGTAAGACGGCCGACGGCGGCCGCCATAAAGGCGCCATTAGCCTCATGGCGCACGGGAATGGTTTGAATCGGCGAATCCACCAACGAATCAAACACGCGGTCTACTTTTGCACCAGGAATGCCGAAGACATAGTTGACGCCTTGCTGCTCAAGATGTTTTACGATCAGCTCCGCACCGCTAGACCAATGCTGTTGACCATCCCTATTTTCCATAATGTTTATCCTCTGCATAACAGTGTGCTTTTGCTTTCAGTACCTGCTCGATGCTTCAGCTCTCCACGGAGTGAATGACGCTATCGAGATTTTCAGGGGATAAATTGGCTTTCAGGAAATCCCTGTCGCGGGGAAGGTCAATAACCAGTTTGGCGATAGAGCCAAAGGTCAATACGCCTTCTTCCAGTCGATAATCAAGGATATGCCCGCCGCCTTTGCGGTCATCAGTGATGAAATGCTCGTGATAACCGGCAACATTAATCCCCTGAACATAGGCAGGACTACGGAAACCGATAACGCTGCCCTGACACTGTTCGAAACGGAACGTGGGTTGTTGGGCAATCGCTTCCAGCATCGGTTTATAAGGGCGTTCCTGGCGAGGTACCGTACGGGTTTCCACGTGGCTAAAGCGGCCATCTATCCGCAGGGCACAAAACAGATTATCTGTTGCAATCAAGTCATTAATGCGCTGATGAATCGCTTCGCGGCTGGTGGCCTGCCCGAAATGGATTTGCTCCGTCGGGCGGAAAAAGGTCATTACCGCGAAGGGAGTTTTTTGATACGGCAGCGCTGCTCGCGCGCTGCCATCCTCACGGAGCTGGAAGATACGGCTGTTAAGCGCCACCAGTTCACCGTCGAGATCATTAAACGTCCCTAATCCAAAATCGCCATGTTTCAGAAGTTCTTCCATGGTGATGTTACCTTCATAAACGCCATTAATAAGCCCGCTCATTAATGACGTCTGATAAATAACGCACTCTGGATGCTGTTTCTGATGATGAAGTGCAAAGCTGGCCAGTTCCCTGACACAGGAGTCGACGCAGTTAACATCTTTCATATCCATTCCCTTCTGACGATGATCAACTTAAATTTATTTAATGTTTCACTTGAATATTGACCTCCGTCACACCAAAGTTCCAATACAGAGATGTGGCCATTTGGAGATCGAAAATATATGGAATTACGTTACCTGCGCTATTTTGTCGCAGTGGCCTCAACCCGGCATTTCACCCGCGCGGCGGAAATTCTCGGCATATCACAGCCGCCGTTAAGCCAGCAGATTCAAAAACTTGAGCGGGAAATCGGGACGCCGTTGTTCAAGAGGCTGACCCGTGGCGTGGAGATGACGGAAGCTGGCGAAGCGCTGTATCAGGACGCCAGCCATATTCTGGAACTGGCCGAATCGGCCGTGGAGAGAGTGCGCAGCATCGCCCGCGGGGAGAGCGGCGCGATCAACATCGGCTTCTCCTGTGCGGTGACGTTTCATCCCACGGTGCTGGCGCTGTTGCGCCGTTACCGGCAGCATTATCCCAGCGTCCAGCTGCGGCCGCGGGAAGAGCACATCAACGAGATTCTGGAGAGCCTGCGCAACCGCACCACCGACATCGCGTTTGTGCGCCTGCCATGTGATATCGGCGAGGAGTTCGAAGGCGAATTACTGGCGGACGAGCCGATGCGGCTGGTGCTGCCGGAAAACCATCCGTTCAGCGATCAAACGCGAATCAATCTGGGACAGCTGCGGCAGGAACCGTTGATCATCTTTCCGCGCGAACTCTGCCCTAGTCTGCACGACCTGATTATCCGCGCCTGCTACCTGTCGGGCTACCAGCCAAAAATCAACCCGCTGGCGCCGCATATCACCGCCACCATCAGCATGGTGGCGTCCGGTTTTGGCGTGACCTTTGTCCCTGAATCGCTGGCCAGCATCCAGACCGGCAATGTGACTTATCACGACACCAACACGCCGCACCTCACCACGCAGATTGCCGTTATCTGGCGCAAACATGACCGCTCCGCCACGCTGCTGAACATGCTGCAGCTGGTGCGCGACTATCTGCACAGCGCCTGATCGTTCTCAGGCATCCAAAAACCTGCCGTCGTCAAACGGCAGGTCACACAAAAATCATGCGGCACCGGTTGTATAGCGGCAAATCTTATATATGATATTAGTTATCATTATCAACAAGAGAAGCCACAATGCTGACCGCCATGATCGCCGCCTGCGGGCTATGGGGAATAAGCTGGTATTTTGGCAAGCGTCTGTCCAGCGCCTGGGGCGTTCTGCTGCCGGCGGCGCTGATGCCGTTGCTGGCCCTGCCGGAACTAAACCTGACCCACCTGAAGTACATCTGTGCGCTGGCGATGCTGCTCACGTTGAGCATGCTGTTTCATCGCCGTATGCGTCACTATCTGCTGCTGCCGTCCTGCATTGCGCTGGCAGGCGGCCTGGCGGCGCTGTCGCTTACGCTAAAGGGATGGTGATACCGACCCTGAACGGGCATAACGCACAAGATAAAGGAAGAAAACGCGCTGTTGATTTTATGAGCGAGAAGAATTGCTGTGCTGGAAAAAGACAAGAAAGATAAGGATGAGGAGAGTGGTGCGAAGAGAGGGACTTGAACCCTCACGTCCGAAGGACACTAACACCTGAAGCTAGCGCGTCTACCAATTCCGCCACCTTCGCACTGTTTACTACGATACTATTTACTATTCACTACTTACTACGATTACTACTTACTACGATATTGCTGCTACATCTTGATTTGTATCCCAGTGGTGCGAAGAGAGGGACTTGAACCCTCACGTCCGAAGGACACTAACACCTGAAGCTAGCGCGTCTACCAATTCCGCCACCTTCGCAGGTACTGTGAAATACAAATCTGTGGTGATTTTGGTGCGAAGAGAGGGACTTGAACCCTCACGTCCGAAGGACACTAACACCTGAAGCTAGCGCGTCTACCAATTCCGCCACCTTCGCAAACCAAGCAACATTACGTCACACAATGTCACCACGGAGGCGAATTCTAGAGATTTTCGCACCAACGTCAATCATTATTTCCATGTCGTTACAGCGTTTGCTGTAAAAAACAGCATTCAGACAAACGGGGCCTGCTGGAAGCATTGTTGAAGCCACTCAATCACCACCCGGATGCGCGGCGCCAGAAAGCGCCCGGAGGGATACATCACATACAGCGGCATATCGGGCGGCGGTAACTGCGGCAGGATCTCCACCAGTTCCCCGCTCGCCAGCAACGGCGCCAGACCGTAGCGCGGCGCCTGAATAATCCCCATTCCGGCCTGGCAGGCGGCGATATAGGCATCGGCGCCGTTGATTTCCACCAGACTGGGCAGCGAGCGGGTAATGACTTGCCCCTGCTGCATAAATTCCAGCGGGTAACGCTGCGATGTGCGCAGCGAAAAATAGCTCACCATACGATGAGACGTCAGCGCCTCCAGCGTGTCGGGCACGCCGTATTCCGCGCAATAAGCCGCGGAAGCGCAGGTTATCTGCGGCAGCGACGGCAGCGAACGCGCCACCAGCGAATCATCATCCACCTGCCAGGCGCGCAGCACGCAGTCCACGCCTTCGCGCACCACATTAATCGCGGCATCGTTGGCGCTCAGCACCAGCGCAATCTGCGGATAGCGGCGGTAAAACGCGGGCAACGACGGGATCACCACCTGCCGGGCCAGCGAATGCGGCATGTCGATTCGCACCCGTCCGCTGGGCTGCTGGCGCTGACGGGAAAACAGCGCGTCCGTTTCCTCAATTTCCGCCAGCAACTGCACGCAGCGCTGGTAGTAAAGCAAACCTTCGTCCGTCACCTGCACCTGACGGGTGGTGCGTTGCAACAGACGCACCCCCAGCCGCAGCTCCAGCCGTTTCAGCGTCTGGCTGACGGTCGCCCGCGGCAGTCCCAGCTTTTCCGCCGCCCGGCTAAAACTTTCCGCTTCCACAATGCGCACAAACACCCGCATCGCCTGAACCTGATCCATCACCGGCCCCATTGTTTGCATTTTACAAACAGTGTTGCATAAAACCGCGAATTTATCTTTTTGATTCAAACAACCACACTGAAAAACGCGGTTAATAACACGGAGCAATAACATGCAACAGCGAAAACTGGGCCCGCAGGGGCCAACGGTATCTGCACTGGGTCTCGGCTGTATGGGGATGAGCGATTTCTATTCCACCGGGCAAGATGAAAAAGAGGCTATCGCCACCCTGCATCGTGCGCTGGAACTGGGCGTCACCCTGCTGGATACCGCCGACATGTACGGCCCTTACACCAATGAAACGCTGGTGGGCAAAGCCATCAAAGGCAAACGGGATCAGGTATTTCTGGCTACCAAGTTTGGCATTCTGCGCGACCCGGCCAACCCGAACCTGCGTGGCGTCTGCGGCCGGCCGGAGTATATCCGTCAGGCGGTCGAAGGCAGTCTGAAACGTCTGGGCGTCGAGGTCATCGATCTTTATTACCAGCACCGCATCGATCCGGCAGTGCCGATTGAGGACAGCGTCGGCGCGCTGGCCGATCTGGTTAAGGCAGGCAAGATTCGTTATATCGGCCTGAGCGAAGCCTCCGCCGCTACGCTGGAACGCGCGCACCGCGTTCACCCTATCACCGCGCTGCAAAGCGAATACTCATTGTGGACGCGGGATGTGGAAGCGGAGATTCTGCCCGCCTGCCGCCGTCTGGGCATCGGCTTCGTGCCTTACAGCCCGCTGGGACGTGGTTTTCTGACCGGCGCCATCAAACGACGGGACGATCTGGCCGCGGACGATTTCCGACGCGCCAACCCGCGCTTCAGCGATGAAAACTTTGCTAAAAACCTGCAACTGGTGGACAAAATCACGCAGCTGGCGCAGGAAAAAGCGGTAACGCCATCGCAGCTGGCGCTGGCCTGGGTGCTGGCGCAGGGCGAGCACATCGTTCCGATTCCCGGCACCAAACGCCGTCGCTATCTGGAAGAAAATGTCGGCGCGCTGTCGGTTTCGTTGACGCCGCGCGAGCAGGATGACATTAACGCCATCTTCCCGCCGGAGATCGCCGCAGGCGCGCGCTACGGACAGGAAGGCATGGCGACGCTCGATAACGCCTAAGCGTCGCATCGCGCCCGGCGAAAGCCGGGCGGCTCAGTTAACGTTTTTTATTGCGGCGCAGCACCGCGCGATAAACGCGGAAACGACCGGTCTGGGCGATAACTTCATGGCTGCCGAAGGTTTCGTCCAGCAGCGCCGGGTACGGCAGGAAAGCGTTGGCGACAATGCGCAATTCGCCTTCCATATTCAGGTGCGAGGCGGCGCCGCGAATCATCACTTCCGCCGCGTGCAGGCTGGTCTGCATGCCGTCATGGAACGGCGGGTTGGAGATAATGAGGTCAAAACGCCCCTGAATATCCGAGTACGCGTTGCTGGCGATCACCTGCCCTTCCAGACCGTTGGCCGCCAGCGTCGACCGGCTCGCTTCCAGCGCGGCGGCGCCGACATCGCTGAGCGTCAGGCGGATTTTCGGCGATATGCGGGCAAACGACGCCGCCAGCACCCCAGCGCCGCAGGCGAGATCCAGTACCTTGCCCTTGCGATGCGGCTCCAGCGTCGAGAGCAGCAACTGGCTGCCGGTGTCCAGCCCCTCGCGGCTGAATACGCCCGGCAACGTGTGTACCGGCACGCCATCCACGTCATACTCCAGCCACCAGTCCTCCAGCGCAAAAGCAGACGGTGCTTCCAGACGACCGTGATACAGGCCGCAACGGCGGGCGCTGTCGATCTTGTTGATGGCGGCGATCGGCTCCAGAATGCCCTCGGCGCTGCGTACCCCGCTGCGGTTCTCGCCGACGACGAAAATGTCGCAGCTCACCGGCAGCAGCGACAGCAGGTTGGACAGCTGGAACTGCGCTTCCTGTTTGCTTTTCGGCCAGTAGTAGATCAGGGTGTCGCACCCGGCTACGGTTTCCGCCTGCGCCAGCAGCGAGAAATGCACGTTGTCGCCCAGTACGGGCTGCAACTGCTGCCAGTGATGATACTGCGTGGTGTGCACGGTGACGGCGGCTGCGTCAAAATGAGCGGGCAGCGTATCTTGCAGATCGCCGGCAAACAGCACCCGGCGGGAAACAAATTCATCACTGTGGCGCAGTATCACTTCACTGGCGGGGGTTAATGCTGACATCAGGTCTGGCTCCTCAATAAACTGAGCGAGGATTATAGTGGTTTGTTGGCGCATGTTCAGCGATTTGTTAGCATAGCGCCGCACAATCGTGCGCCACCACTATTGTTTATCGCGATGATCATATCGCGGTTATCGTATCGCGGTTATCGCGCGCGGAGTTAAGGCATGACATCAAGACGGGACTGGCTGTTGCAGCAACTGGGGATCACCCAGTGGACTTTGCGTCGGCCGTCGGTGCTGAAAGGCGAAATCGCCGTCAGCCTGCCGCCGGACGCCCGGCTGCTGATCATCGCCGATCCGCTGCCCGCCAGCGACGATCCGCTATTGCAGGATGTGGCGCGCAGCCTGAATCTCGCCCCGCAGCAGATAGTCAGCCTGACGCCGCGTCAGGCGCAGATGCTGCCGGAACACACTCGCTGCCACAGCTGGTGGCTTGGGCAGCCCGCCGCCGACCCGTTGACGTTGGACGGCGTGCAACTGACCAGCCCGGCTCTGGCCGAGCTTTATCACAACGCCGGGGCGAAACGCGCCCTGTGGCAACAGATTTGTCACCATGAACATGATTTCCACCCTGACCACGGCTGACCTGCCGCGGGCGTTTGAGATTGAATGCTTAAGCCACGCCTTCCCGTGGAGCGAAAAAACCTTCATCAGCAATCAGGGCGAGCGTTACCTCAACCTGAAACTGTGCCATGACCAGCAGTTGGTGGCCTACGCCATCACCCAGGTGGTGCTGGATGAAGCCACGCTGTTCAACATCGCCGTCGCCCCCGACCATCAGCGTCACGGCTACGGACGTCAGTTGCTGGAACACCTGATCGCCGAGCTGGAGCGCAGCGATGTGGTGACGCTGTGGCTGGAAGTACGTGCCTCCAACGCGCGCGCCATCGCGCTGTATCAAAGCATGGGATTCAACGAGGTGTCGGTGCGGCGGGATTATTACCCGACCGTCGGCGGCCGGGAAGACGCCATCATTATGGCGCTGCCGCTGGGCTGACGGCGCGCTTTTCCCATCAGTCCGGCCGTTTCCTTCCGGTTGTCAATAATTTGAAATGGAAATCATTCTCAATTAATATGCGGCGATATTTTGCGCTTTCCGTTTTCAGGAACCCGTTATGTCCGCCGTCAACACCGCCAGCCCTTGCGACCTTCAGCAGCTTTATCAGCAGCATCACGGCTGGCTGCAGGGGCTGCTGCGCAAACGGCTGGGCAATCTGTGCGACGCCGCCGATCTGGCGCACGATATTTTCGTACAGCTGCTGACCCGTCCGCGCCACTTCGACAGCCATGAAGGCGCGCGCGCCTACCTCAGCGTGATGGCGCAGGGCCTGTGCGTCGATCTGTGGCGCCGCCAGGCGCTGGAACAGGCCTGGCGGCAGTCGCTGAACGACTGCGAGCAAGTGCATGCGCTGTCTGCCGAGCAGCACACCATCATTCTGGAAACCCTGTATCAGGTCGACGCCATGTTGCGTCAGTTGCCGGACAACGTGCGCGTCGCCTTTATCCTGGCGCAGATTCAGGGGCAAACCTACGCGCAAATCGCCATCACGCTCGGCGTCAGTGAGCGGATGGTGAAAAAATACATGGCGCAGGCGATGCTGCACTGCATCCTGCTGGAAGCGGAGCATCACGGCCATGAGGCGATGCAGCGGTGAACCGACAGGCACCGGCGTCGCCACCGGATTATCAGGCGCTGCAACAGGCGGCCGACTGGTACGCCCAACTGCTGGACTCCGCCCACGACAGCGAGCTGCATATCCGCTGGCAACAGTGGCTATCGGCAAGCGATGCGCACCGTCTGGCCTGGCAGTATGTGGAAACCGTCAGCCAACGCTTTCAGCCGTTGCGCGGCGACGTCACGCCATTGACGGCGCAGACGCTGCTGCAACCGTCTACGCCGCTCACCCGCCGCCATACCCTGCGCCTTGGCGCACTACTTGCTACCGGCTCGCTGCTGTCCTGGCTGACCTGGCGCCACACGCCGGTGCGCGAAAGCCTGCTGGCGCTGACAGCCGACTACCGCACCGGTACCGGCGAAATCCGCGATTTTACGCTCAGCGACGGTACCCGGCTCTGGCTAGATACCGCATCCGCGCTTGATGTCCGCTACACCGATACCCGTCGCCAGTTGAACCTGATCGCCGGCGAAGCGCTGATCGACACCGCCGCCGACAAGCGGCGACCGCTGTTTGTCGCCAGCCGGGAAGGCAGCATGCAGGCGCTCGGTACCCGTTTCAGCGTGCGTCAGTTGGCAGGCAGCACCCAACTGACCGTATACGCCGGCAGCGTGGCGGTCACGCCGCGGCAGACAGGCCCGCTGCGCCAGATCGACGCCGGCCGACAGTGGCGATTTGACGCCAGCGGCGCCGGGTTCGAAACACGCATCAGCGCGCAGGATGCCGACTGGCGTCAGGGAATGCTGCACGCCAACGACACCCCGCTGGGCGACGTGGTGGCGCGGCTGGCCCGCTACCGCCACGGCCATCTGGCCTGCGCGCCGGATGTCGCCGCGCTGCGCGTGGTCGGCACTTTCCCGCTGATGGACACCGATCGGGCGCTCGCCATGCTGAGCCGGGTGCTGCCGGTGCGCATCCACCGCCGTTTCGACTGGTGGATCACCGTCGAACCTGCCTGAAAAAAATTATCGCCCGCCGGTTCCCTTTTTGCGCCGCTCGTTCGATTCCCACTAAAAGCACGCTCTTTTACTCTGGGATACAAGGCATTCATCATGACATTCACTACACCTGCTCGCGCTGGCCTGCGCCAGATTCTCCGCCCACAAAAACCGCTGGTCGTCGCGCTGCGCCTCGCCCTGCTCAGTCTGTCGCTGCCGTGCGTCATTCCAGCCAGCGCCGCGCAGGAAAGCCCGGCGACGCGCCATTACGCGCTCGCCGCCGGTCCGCTTGGCAACCAGCTGAACCAGCTCGCCGGGCAGGCCGGCATCTATCTCGCCGCCGACGCCAGCCTGACGCAGGGGCTGAGCGGCCCGGCGCTGCAGGGCGATTACACGGTGGATGAGGCGTTACGCCGCCTGCTGAGCGGCAGCGGGCTGACCGCGTCACGCCAGGCGGACGGCAGCTACGTGCTGAGAAAGCCGGCGGACGGCGAAGAAATGTATGTTATCCGCCAACCCAGCCTGAACGGCCCGACCGAAGACACCGGCGCCTACACCACCCGCAATCTCAGCACCGCCACCCGAATGACGCTTTCGCCGCGCGAAACGCCGCAATCGGTCAGCGTGGTCACCCGCCAGCAGATGGACGACCAGCACATGACGTCGCTGGAAGACGCGATGGCCGTATCCACCGGCGTCACCGTGGTGAAAGAGAGTTCATATCAGACCCGTTTCCAGTCCCGTGGCTTCATGATGGACAACGTGCAGGAAGACGGCTCCGGCAGTTCATTCCAGAACAGCG
This sequence comes from Dickeya sp. Secpp 1600, assembly GCF_003049805.1. Taxonomy (NCBI): domain Bacteria; kingdom Pseudomonadati; phylum Pseudomonadota; class Gammaproteobacteria; order Enterobacterales; family Pectobacteriaceae; genus Dickeya; species Dickeya sp. Secpp 1600. The sequence goes on along the minus strand of NZ_CP023484.1, from coordinate 699,312 downwards.
TATCGGGCATGGGCTCGGCGGAATCCTCCAGCGAGTCGCCCGATCTGGCGATCTACGATCGGCTGGAAATTCTGCGCGGCGCGTCCGGGCTGTTGCAGGGCAACGGCGAGCCGGGCGGCACCGTCAATCTGGTGCGCAAAAAACCGACCTACGATTTTCGCGGTACGCTCAGCACCAGCGCAGGCAGTTGGGATCATTACCGTCAGGAAGCGGATGTGTCCGGCCCGCTCAATAGCGACGGTTCGCTGCGCGGCCGTTTTGTCGGCGTCACCCAGAAAAAAGGCAGCTTTGTCAACGAGGTATACAGCGAACGCCATGTCATGTACGGTACGCTGGCCTATGATCTCACCAGCGACACCACCGTCACCACCGGCGTCAACTGGCAGAAAACCCGCACCGTGCCGGATCTCTACGGCGTACCGATGTCTACCGATTACGCCAGCCTGAACCTGCCGCGCTCCACCTTTCTGGGCGCCAGCTGGAACCGGATCACCTTCGAGAAAATCAACGCGTTCGCCGAACTGGAACACCGCTTCAGCAGCGACTGGACGCTGAAAAACGCGCTCAACTATACCCACTCCACCGCCGTCGGGCGCTTTACCGGTATTTTCGGCAACGGCACCAGCGGCGTCGGTAGCAGCGGCACCGGGCGGCTCAACAACATGCTGGCGCGGGATAATCAGGCCGATCAATGGAGCTATAACCTGACGCTCAACGGGCCGTTCGAACTGCTCGGGCGTCGCCATGAGCTGGTGGTGGGCGGCGATTACCAGAAAGAAAACTTCGACAACCTGTTCGGCCGGGTGATCAACACCAACGTCGTGAACGTGTATAACTGGAACCCCGACGCGCTGGCCGAACCCGCCTGGCCCGCCTACAGCAACAATTACACCTACGATCTCTACCAGCGCGGCCTGTTCACCACCGCCCGCTTTACGCTGGCGGACGACTGGAAGCTGATTGTCGGCACCCGCTACAGCAACTTCAGCTATACCAACAACTTGCGTAATCTCAGCAGCGGCTCCGCCACCCAGACCCACTTTAAAGCCAACGAACAATGGACGCCGTACGGCGGCCTGCTGTGGGACTTCGCCGATCACTACACCTGGTATCTGAGCTACGCCGATATCTACAAGCCGCAGGAAAATATCGACAACCGCGGCAATCTGCTGCCTGCCGTCACCGGCAAAAACTACGAAACCGGGGTGAAAGGCGAGTTCTTCGGCGGCGCGTTGAACACCTCGGCAGCGCTATTTCGCATCGTGCAGGAAAACCGGGCGGTCGAAGATATCAACTGTCAGGTTTCCACCACCTGTTACCGCGCCGACGGCAAGGTGGAAAGTCAGGGACTGGAACTGGAAGCGGCCGGCAAACTGGCGACGGGCTGGCAGTTGTCCGCCGGTTATACGCTGACCAACAGCAAATACCTGAAATCCGACGAGAGCACGCAGGGGCGACGCTACAGCCTCAATACGCCGCAGCACCAGTTCAAGCTTTACACCAGCTATCAGTTGCCCGGCAGCCTGAATCAATGGACGGTAGGCGCCGGGCTGACCGCGCAAACCGACACCACCACCAGCCGGGGGGTGACGCAGGGCGGTTATACGCTGCTCAACGCCAACGTGAACTATCAGTACAACTCGCATCTCAGCTTCAACCTGGCCGGGTATAACCTGACCGACAAGGTGTACTACGTGAACGTGTCGAACCGTCATCGCGGCGGCAACAACTTCTACGGCGACCCGCGCAATGTGATGCTAACCGCCAAATGGGCCTTCTGATGGCGGCGCTAAACCTTTGGCGCCGGGAGCCATGACCAGCCTGCGGCGTTTCTGCCGGCTAGCCGCGCCGCTGTGGCTAAGCCGCGGCGCATTATGGTTATGGCTGCTGCTGTTTGCGGTTATCGGGCTGACGCTGTCGGTCGTGTGGATCAGCGTACAGTACAACAACTGGAGCAAAGCCTTCTACGATGCGCTGGCGGACTACTTCCGCCATGCGTCGATCCGCGCGCTGGCGCTGAGCTATCTCGGCTACACCGCGCTGTTTGTCGCGGTGGTGGTGTGCGGCAACTGGCTGAAAAAACTGCTGATGCTGCGCTGGCGCGAGCAGATGACGCGGCAGTTCGAACAGCAATGGTTGCAGCGCCACGCGCACTATCGGCTACAACTGATGCCCAACGGCGCGCCGGATCACCCCGACCAGCGCATCGCCGAGGATATCCGCCTGCTGACGGAGCAGAGCCTGACGCTGCTGCTGTCGTTGCTGAAAAACACCGCCCGGCTGTTCTCCTTCCTTGCCATCCTGTGGCAGATCTCCGGCGTGCAGACCATCACGCTGGGCGACTGGCGCCTGACCGTGCCGGGGTATCTGGTCTGGATTGCGCTGGGGTATGCGCTTTTCGGCAGCGCGGTCACACACTGGCTCGGCGCGCCGCTGCATCGCGTCAATGCCCGGCTACAACAGGTGGAAGCCGGCTATCGCGGCACGCTGTTGCGTATCCACGACCACAGCGAGCAAATCGCGTTTTATCAGGGACAGACGGCGGAACGCCAGCGGATGCAACGGCACTTCGGCGCGATCGTCGCCAGCGCCTTTCAACTGATGGGGCGCGAGTTTCGGCTGGAGAGCTTCACCACCAGCTACTTCCGCCTGAGCCTAATTATTCCGGTGTTCGCGGTGCTGCCGCTTTACCTGCTGCAACAGATTTCGCTGGGCGCCATCATGCAGGCGCGCGCCGCCTTTGGCTACGTGCTGGACGCCTTTGGCTGGTTCATCGACAGCTACCGGGAACTGGCGCGCTGGTCGGCTACCGTCGACCGGCTGTGGGAACTGCAACAACAGTTGCAGCAGTTGCCGCCCTGCCCGGCCCCACAACGCCGGGGCGAGGCGCTTATCGCCGATCGCCTGCAACTACGCTCTCCACAAGGGCATGCCTTACTGGAGCCGGTGTCGCTGTGTCTGCAACCGGCCAACTGGTGCCAGTTGCAGGGCGCGAGCGGCAGCGGCAAAACCACCCTGCTGCGAGCGCTGGCCGGGTTATGGCCGTTCAGCGCCGGACCGGTGATCCACCCTGCCGGCGAAGTGCTGTTCTTGCCGCAAAAACCCTATCTGCCGCAGGGAACGCTACGTCAGCTGTTGAGCTATCCGTCGCCGCACACGCCGCACGATGATCAGTTGCAGGCCGTACTGCAACAGGTGCAGTTGCCTCATCTCGTGCCGTTGCTGGACTGCGAGCACCCCTGGTCGATGCGTCTGTCCGGCGGCGAGCAGCAGCGGCTGTCGCTGGCACGCGCCTTGTTACAAAAACCGGCGTTGTTGTGCCTGGATGAAGCCACCAGTCAGTTGGACGATGACAGCGCGTATCTGCTCATGCGGGAATTGCGTCATCAGTTGCCGCACGCCATCGTGCTGGCGGTGACGCATCAAACGGTGCTGGCGGAGCTGTTCGATACCACGCTGACCACAACGACAGCCGGGCGGGCGAACGCGGCCTGAGCGACAGGAAAAAATACCGTCAGGAAAGAAACCAAAGAAAGCGGCCCGAGGAATATCGGGCCGCCAGAGGGATTAGGCGTCGGCTTTGTCGCCCAGCAGTACGGATTCGAGCGCGATCTCGATCATCTCGTTGAAGGTGGTCTGACGCTCGGCCGCGGTGGTCTGCTCGTGGGTACGGATATGGTCGGACACGGTGCAGATCGCCAGCGCTTTAGCGCCGAATTCCGCCGCCACGCCGTAGATACCGGCCGCTTCCATTTCCACGCCCAGAATGCCGTATTTTTCCATCACGTCGAACATTTGCGGGTCCGGCGTGTAGAACAGATCGGCGGAGAACAGGTTGCCGACGCGAGCGTCGATGCCGCGCGCTTTGGCTGCGTCCACCGCATGACGCAGCAGATCGAAATCGGCAATCGCCGAGAAGTCGTGATCTTTAAAGCGCATCCGGTTCACTTTGGAATCGGTGCAGGCGCCCATGCCGATCACCACGTCACGCAGTTTCACATCTGCGCGCACCGCGCCGCAGGAACCGACGCGGATAATTTTCTTCACGCCGTATTCGGTGATCAGCTCTTTGGTGTAAATGGAACAGGACGGAATGCCCATGCCGTGGCCCATTACGGAAATGCGGCGGCCTTTGTAGGTACCGGTGAAACCCAGCATACCGCGCACATTGTTCACTTCCACCGCGTTTTCCAGAAAGGTTTCCGCGATGTATTTGGCGCGCAGCGGGTCACCCGGCATCAGCACTACGTCGGCGAAGTCACCCATTTCTGCATTGATATGTGGCGTAGCCATGCTTTTTCTTCCTTTTCAAATTCAGTGTGAAATCATGATGATAAATTATAGCGCCCGTCACCGGTCCGTGTCACAGCATTGACCTGTCACAGAATAGTCCTGTCACAGAATAGACTGGCCGTAATCCATCGGCGACAGCCCGAAATAACCGGTAACCGTCTGGCCGATATCGGCAAAGGTGGTGCGGTGGCCGTAATCGCCCGGCTTAACGTTCGGCCCGTAAATCAGCACCGGCACATGCTCGCGGGTGTGATCGGTGCCGGGCCAGCTCGGGTCGCAACCGTGGTCGGCGGTCAGGATCAGGATATCGTCGCCGGTCACGCGCGCCAGCATCTCCGGCAGACGGCGGTCAAACAGCTCCAGCGCCGCCGCATAGCCGGGCACATCACGGCGGTGGCCGTAGGAAGAGTCGAAATCGACAAAGTTGGTGAACACGATGGTGTCGTCGCCCGCCTGTTCCATCTCTTTCAACGTGGCGTCAAACAGCGCATCGATACCGGTGGCTTTCACCTTTTTGGTGATGCCGACGTTGGCGTAGATATCAGCGATTTTGCCCACTGACACCACAGTGCCATTTTTCTCGTCCACCAGCTTTTTCAGCATAGTCGGCGCCGGCGGCTCGACCGCCAGATCGTGGCGGTTGCCGGTGCGCTGGAACTGACCCGCTTTGTCGCCGACGAACGGACGGGCGATCACCCGGCCGATATTGAAACCGCCGTCGGTCAGCTCTTCGCGGGCGATTTCACACAGCTCGTACAGTTTCTCCAGCCCGAAGGTTTCTTCATGGCAGGCAATCTGAAATACCGAGTCCGCCGAGGTATAGAAAATCGGTTTGCCGGTTTTCATGTGTTCCTCGCCGAGCTGGTCGAGGATCACGGTGCCGGAAGAATGGCAGTTGCCAAGATAACCCGGCAGCCCAGCGCGTTCGACCAGTCGGTCCAGCAGCGCCTGCGGGAAACTGTTGTGTTCGTCGAGGAAATAGCCCCAGTCGAACAGCACCGGCACCCCGGCGATTTCCCAGTGGCCGGACGGCGTGTCCTTGCCGGAGGAAATTTCGCTGGCGTACGCGTAGGCGCCGATGATATCGGCCTGTTCATCCAGCCCCGGCGGGAACTGCCCGGTGGAACCTTCCGCCGCCTTGCCCAGCCCCAGACGGCTCAGGTTCGGCAGCCGCAGCGGCCCTTGTCGGCCGACATCGGCCTTGCCTTGTGCGCAGGCTTGTGCGATATGGCCCAGCGTATCTGAACCTGCGTCGCCAAACCGTTCGGCATCAGCGGCGCTGCCAATCCCGAACGAGTCGAGAACCATAATAAATGCACGTTTCATGTAGTTATCTCCTGCGTCGTGCGTAAGGCACAGCTTATACGTAAAACGTAAAGCATCGGTGTACGTAAGGCCGGGCGGCGACAGTGCGGTTATACCCGTCATACTTCAAGTTGCAGGTGTGTTGGCTGCGTTCGTTCACCCGAATCACTTACCTGAGTAAGCTCATCGGGATTCACTCACTTGCCGCCTTCCTGCAACTCGAATTATTTTGGGTATAGATGTCCGTAGCGTCCAGACGACGATAAATCAGCGGACAAGGCGCAGGCGGTTGATCGTCAAGGCGAATCGCCTCGCGCAGCGCCTGCGCGGCCAGTTGCCAGTCCGACTCGGTTCTGGCGTGGACAACCGCCAGCGGACGCTGCGCATCCACCCGCTCGCCCAGACTGACCATGTCGCTCAGCCCGACACTGTGATCAATGATATCACTGGCCTGACGTCGACCACCACCCAACGCCACCACTACCATGCCCAACGCGCGCGCATCCATCGCGCCGACAAAGCCGTCGCGCCCGGCGAACACCGGTTTGCTGAGCGTGGCGGGCGACAAATAGCGATCGTAATGTTCGACAAAATCCGTCGGGCCGTGCTGGGCCGCCACCATACGGCCAAATACTTCCGCCGCCCGGCCGTTGTCCAGCACCGACTGCAGTTTCGCGCGCGCCTCGGCGGCATCGCGCGCCAGGTGGCCCGCCAGCAGCATGGATTCGCACAGCGCCATCGTCACCTCGAACAGACGCGGGTTACGCTGCTCGCCGGTCAGAAAGCGCACCGCTTCGCGCACTTCCAGCGCGTTACCGGCGCTGGAAGCCAGCACCTGACTCATGTCGGTCAACAGCGCGCTGGTGCGGCAGCCGGCATTATTGGCCACGCCGACAATCGCCTGCGCCAGTTGCTCCGACTGTTCATAGGTCGGCATAAACGCGCCGGAACCGACTTTGACGTCCATCACCAGCGCGTCCAGCCCTTCCGCCAGCTTTTTCGCCAGAATCGAGGCGGTGATCAGCGGGATGGAATCGACGGTGGCGGTGATATCGCGGGTGGCGTAAAAACGCTTGTCCGCCGGCGCCAGCGAGCTGGTCTGCCCGATAATCGCCACCCCAACCTGACGGATGATCTGCCGAAAGACGTCATCCTCCGGGAAGATGTCCAGCCCAGGAATCGACTCCAGCTTGTCCAGCGTACCGCCGGTGTGGCCCAGACCGCGGCCGGAAATCATCGGCACATAGCCGCCGCAGGCCGCCACCATCGGCCCCAGCATCAGCGACGTGACATCGCCGACGCCGCCGGTCGAGTGTTTGTCCACCAGCGGACCGTTCAGGTTTAGCCCGGACCAGTCCAGCACCGTGCCGGAATCGCGCATCGCCAGCGTCAACGCCACCCGTTCATCCATGTTCATATCGTGGAAGAAGATGGTCATCGCCAGCGCGGCGATCTGCCCTTCCGACACGGTGTTATCGCGCACACCGTTGATGAAAAAGCGAATTTCCTCCGCGCTGAGCGGATGCCCGTCGCGTTTTTTGCGGATAATTTCCTGAATCAGAAACAAGGTGCGTTCTCCTGCATAATCCATGAGTACCGATGTATCGCGCCCGTCAGGCGCGAACCGCATCAGTAGCCGCTGCGTGCCTGCCCGGCTTCGTGGCCCAGCGTGGTCAACAGGCTACCGAGCAAGCCGGACGCGCCAAATCGGAAATGGCGGGCATCCGCCCAACCGTCGCCCATGATAGCGTCGGCAAGTTGCAGATACTGCGCCGCATCTTCCGCTGTGCGCACGCCGCCGGCCGGTTTAAAACCGACGCGCTCACCCACGCCTTTATCGCGGATCACGCTCAGCATCACTTCGGCAGAATGCAGCGTAGCGTTCACCGCCACTTTGCCGGTCGAGGTTTTGATGAAATCCGCCCCGGCATCAATGGCAATTTCGCTGGCTTCGCGAATCAGTTCATCGCTTTTCAGCTCGCCGGTTTCAATGATTACTTTCAGCAGCACGCCCGCCGCGGCACAGGCCGCCTTACAGGCGCTCACCAGCTCGAAACCGACCTGACGGTTGCCGGCCATCAGCGCCCGATAGGGGAACACCACGTCCACGTCGTCGGCGCCGTAAGCGATAGCCGCATTGGTTTCCGCCAGCGCAATGTTAATGTCGTCGTTGCCGTGCGGGAAATTGGTCACGGTAGCGATGCGGACATCCGGCGTGCCCTGCTCGCGCAGCACCTTGCGCGCCAGCGGCACAAAACGCGGGTAGATACAAATGGCGGCGGTTTTTCCCGCCGGGCTGTTAGCCTGACGACACAGGGCGATCACCTTCTCATCGGTATCGTCATCATTCAGGGTGGTTAAATCCATCAGTCCCAGCGCGCGTTGCGCCGCCGCAGTCAAATCACTCATACAACACTCCCGCTCTCAGCCACACTATTGCGTTTCCGGGCATTTCACCCTGATAACGCACTCTGTTATGTGATTTTATTCACATCAAAAAGAAATTAAATGCACATAAATCATCATTTGTGTGAATATTGTAACACCAAAGAAGGTAAGCACTGTATCGAATTATATGAAGCCTGATAATGCAGGCTTATCCCCGCTAGCGCGGGGAACACTCTCAATACGATCCACGCCAATCCACGAATCTCGGTTTATCCCCGCTGGCGCGGGGAACACCAAGGAGTGGTTTCAAAATAAACACTCTTTAACGGTTTATCCCCGCTGGCGCGGGGAACACGTCACGATACAGCCCGATCCACACATCACAATCGGTTTATCCCCGCTGGCGCGGGGAACACCAAACGCATAGTTGTTCATTGCGTTTTTACTCCGGTTTATCCCCGCTGGCGCGGGGAACACGTACACCCGGTCAGCGGCCTGTATCGGCAGGGAGGTTTATCCCCGCTGGCGCGGGGAACACTTCTGTCCGTCACTTTCAACGGCAAGTTCAGCCGGTTTATCCCCGCTGACGCGGGGAACACATGGCTAAGGGCTTCGATAACCATCGCAAGCCCGGTTTATCCCCGCTGGCGCGGGGAACACGCGGACTCGGAAGGATTGCGCCGACGGTGTGTTCGGTTTATCCCCGCTGGCGCGGGGAACACCGGACCCATGACATAATGAAGTGTTTGTCCTGCGGTTTATCCCCGCTGGCGCGGGGAACACTGCGCCGCACTGGCTTTACTCGGTGAAGTACGCGGTTTATCCCCGCTGGCGCGGGGAACACATTCTTCTGCGCGGTAAGGTCAGTGTTAGCGGCGGTTTATCCCCGCTGGCGCGGGGAACACGCTCTCTGCGTAGGCCGTAAATTTGGCCTCAACGGTTTATCCCCGCTGGCGCGGGGAACACCTGGGCTTTCTGGTTCTGCTGCTCCACCAGTTCGGTTTATCCCCGCTGGCGCGGGGAACACCCAAATCCATAGGCATCTGCTTGAAAGCATTTCGGTTTATCCCCGCTGGCGCGGGGAACACGCATCCCATTGAGCCTTGACATCAGACCACAGCGGTTTATCCCCGCTGGCGCGGGGAACACATGTTCCGTGCTGCATTATTCGTTTTCCCCATCGGTTTATCCCCGCTGGCGCGGGGAACACATACTGAGGCTCCCATTTTTCGACCTCGGCGCCGGTTTATCCCCGCTGGCGCGGGGAACACTTTCATAGCATCAAATAGCAGCCCGATTTCTTCGGTTTATCCCCGCTGGCGCGGGGAACACCTGAAGAGCATTGGAAAAAGCTGAGCGATGAGCGGTTTATCCCCGCTGGCGCGGGGAACACGGATAAAAATATTAAACCTACTGACGTTCAGAACGGTTTATCCCCGCTGGCGCGGGGAACACGATACCTCACCTTGTAATGATGTGCCTATTACCGGTTTATCCCCGCTGGCGCGGGGAACACCCGCTGGAAGGGATTTTGTCGTAAAAATATAGCGGTTTATCCCCGCTGGCGCGGGGAACACTCTAAAACTATATACTTGTTTTTTAATGACTTTTAAAGCCTGAAAAATTCCACCAACTTTTTTATGTTGTTAAAGAGCGCTAACTTATTGATAAATAAAAGCCTCAAATTTTTCCACCATCGGCCACCGACGAATACGGCAGCACAGGCAGCCTTTATCGAGATATCACCGTAAGATAAGCGCTGACCCACGAAAAGGAAATGACGTGAAAAACAGTGAGACCACATGGTTTCTGTACCTGCTGCGCACCGACAGCGGGCTGCTTTATACCGGCATCACCACCGACGTGACGCGGCGGCTGGCGCAGCATCAGGCCGGGAAAGGAGCGCGCGCGTTGCGCGGCAAAGGACCGCTGACGCTAGCGTATCACTGCGTGGCGGGCGATCGTTCCACCGCGCTGAAATGGGAATATCGCGTCAAACAGCTAAGCAAAATGCAAAAAGAAAGGCTGGTGCAGCACCAGCCTCCGACGCTTACCGATTTTATGCCCCTGTTCAGAAGCGATTGAACGGCGCGGCGTATTCCACCAGACCGCTGGCGCCCTGAAAGTGGTTGTCCGCCAGCGGGTAAACCTGAAAGGCCCGTTCGCTGCCCGGCCAGCGACAGCGCAATTGCTGCTCCTGCGCCGGCACAAAACCAAAACGAGCGTAATAATGCGGGTCGCCCAGCACCACCACGGCGGTGTAGCCAAATTCGTTGAGCGCATCCAGTCCTTCATACACCAGTTGCTCGCCGATCCCCCGGCGGCGCAGGCTTTCGTCTACGGCCAACGGCGCCAGCGCTACCCACTGCAGGTCTTCGCCGCCCAGCGTCACCGGGCTGAACGCGGCATATCCCACCACGCCGCCTTCGTCGTCGGTAGCGACGATACCCAGCGTCAACTGGCCGTCCTCACGCAGCTGATGCACCAGCTCCGCTTCGGCCTCGCTGGAGAACGACCGCCGCAGCAAGGCGTCGATGCCCGGCGCATCAACCGGGATTTCAACACGAATCAGCATGACACTGGCGCGTGCGGACTGGCTTGCTCTGCGCCCTCCTGTAAACCGGCGGCCACGAACCCGGCCAGTTGCAGCAGCGCAACGCGCAGCGGCGCGGGCATACTTTCCAGCTCGATGGCATCCATCAGGTTCTTGACGTACAGCCCCAGTTCAGTGTCCCCTTCAATACGCAGGCGGCGCTGGAAAAACAGCGTGTCCGGATCTTCACGACGGGCGGCGATCAGGATCAGATCGTTGGCATCGGCGCTGAAGCTTACATCCGCCAGTTCGTTGTGACTGATTTCCAGCCGGTTATCCCGCAACGTGACAAACCACTGCAAACCGATATCGCGGACTTCGATCTGCAACCAACGCCCGTCAAGAAAATCCAGCTCGCCTTCTTCCAGCGCCTGACGGAACTGCCACCCCAGCAGTTGCTCCAGCACCCGGCGTTGCAGGAAGAAAGGCGTTAACGCTAACGGCTTACTCAGTAAACGTGGCCCTTGACGCACAATCTGCGCACGTAGTTTTTCCAACACTGGCGTACTCCTCATAAAGCGATGCTGCTTAACCGATATGGTCATTATTCTGCCACAGAACGGGAAACCGGCAGCAGGGGTCTACATCAATAAAAAACGCCAGACGCGTTTTTTAACATCGCGTAGCGACCCCCGCAGGCAAGTCGCTGGAATGTGACGAGTTAAATTTAGCCTGTTCTGCGCCAAATCACGACCGGTAAGCGCCAGCAATTCCCCGATATGCTGGTTTAAATCAAAGTCGCTGGCAGCCGGGTTCACTAAGATTCCTTTTCATTGCAAACCGGCCCGCTGCGTCAGGCCGTGATGAAAGGACGTAAGAATGGAACTGCTTTGCCCCGCCGGTAATCTGCCGGCACTAAAAGCCGCCATCGACCATGGCGCCGACGCGGTGTACATCGGGCTGAAAGACGATACCAACGCCCGCCACTTCGCCGGCCTCAATTTCAACGACAAAAAACTGCAGGACGCCAGCGACTACGTGCATCGCCACCGCCGCAAACTGCATATCGCCATCAATACCTTCGCCCACCCGGACGGCTATCAGCGCTGGCAGCGGGCGGTGGACACCGCGGTGCAGACCGCCGGCGCCGATGCGCTGATTCTGGCGGATCTGGCGATGCTGGAGTATGCCGCCGAGCGCTATCCGACGGTAGAGCGACACGTGTCGGTGCAGGCATCCGCCACCAACGAGGAAGCCATCCGTTTTTATCAGCGCCACTTCGATGTCGCTCGTATCGTGCTGCCGCGCGTGCTCTCCATTCATCAGGTCAAACAGCTTTCGCGCACCAGCCCGGTGCCGCTGGAAGTGTTCGCCTTCGGCAGCCTGTGCATCATGGCTGAAGGGCGCTGCTATCTGTCCTCCTACCTGACCGGCGAGTCGCCCAACACCGTAGGCGCCTGCTCGCCGGCACGTTTCGTGCGCTGGCAGCAAACGGAAAACGGCATGGAATCACGGCTGAACGATGTGTTGATCGATCGCTATCAGGACCATGAAAACGCCGGCTACCCGACCTTGTGCAAAGGCCGTTATCTGGTGGACGGCCAGCGTTATCACGCGCTGGAGGAACCCACCAGCCTGAATACGCTGGAACTGCTGCCGGAACTGATGGCGGCCAATATCGCCTCGGTGAAAATCGAAGGCCGTCAGCGCAGCCCGGCGTACGTCAGCCAGGTAACCCAGGTATGGCGGCAGGCGATCGACCGCTGCAAGGCCGATCCGGCGCATTTCACCCCTACCGCCGAGTGGATGGAGGCGCTGGGCGCCGTCGCCGAAGGTACGCAGACCACACTAGGCGCCTATCATCGCCAGTGGCAGTAGACAGGAGACATCGACACAACATGAAATATTCACTGGGCGCCCTGCTCTACTATTGGCCCAAAGCCGACATTGAAACGTTTTATCAGGCAGCGGCCGCCAGCAGCGCCGATATCATCTATCTGGGTGAAACCGTGTGCAGCAAGCGCCGGGGCATGAAAGTCAGCGACTGGCTTGACCTCGCTCGCGCGATCGCAGCCAGCGGCAAGCAGGTGGTAATCTCCACACTGTCGCTGTTGCAGGCGCCTTCCGAACTGACCGAGCTGAAAAGGTATGTGGAAAACGGCGAATTCCTGCTGGAAACCAACGATCTGGGCGCGGTCAACATGGCGGCGGAGCGCGGCCTGCCGTTTGTCGCCGGCCACGCGCTCAACTGTTATAACGCCTACACCCTGCGGTTACTGCACAAACAGGGCATGATGCGCTGGTGTATGCCGGTGGAGCTGTCGCGGGACTGGCTGCAACATCTGCTCAATCAGTGCGATGAGCTCGGTTTTCGCCATCAGTTTGAGGTGGAAGTGCTGAGTTATGGTCATCTGCCGCTGGCGTATTCCGCCCGCTGCTTTACCGCCCGTTCGGAAAACCGCCCCAAGGATGAATGCGAAACCTGTTGCATCAATTACCCGCAGGGGCGCCAGATGCTGTCGCAGGAAAACCAGCAGGTATTTGTGCTTAACGGCATCCAGACCCAGAGCGGTTACTGCTATAACCTCGGCAACGATCTGGCGTCAATGGACGGGCTGGTGGATATCGTGCGCCTGTCGCCGCAAGGGCCGGATACGCTGGCGATGATCGATAATTTTCGCGCCAACCAGCACGGCGGACAGCCGCTGACGCTGGCAAACCAGCAGGATTGCAACGGCTACTGGCGACGGGTGGCCGGGCTGGAGCTGGTCGGTTAAATCAGTCGGGACGATGCGCACGCATCGTCCGTTGCAAATTGTTAAGATCGCGTAACATCTCATTTGTGTTTATTTGGGCTGGCACCGTCAGCCCCTCAACCCGATGAGTCACGCTTATGACAGCTACCGTTCCTTTCTCGCTGCTCGATCTGGCCCCTATCCCGCAAGGCAACACAGCCCGCGATGCGTTCCGCCATTCTCTGAGTCTGGCGCAGCACGCGGAAAAATGGGGATATCAACGCTACTGGCTGGCGGAACATCACAACATGACCGGTATCGCCAGCGCGGCCACGTCGGTGCTGATCGGTTACATTGCCGGCGGTACGCAACGTATCAAGCTCGGTTCCGGCGGCGTCATGCTGCCAAACCATGCTCCGCTGGTGATTGCCGAACAATTCGGCACGCTCGAATCACTCTATCCCGGTCGGATTGAACTGGGTCTGGGACGCGCGCCGGGCACCGACCAACGTACCATGCAGGCGTTGCGCCGCCATCTGAACGCCGATATTGACGATTTTCCCCGTGATGTGCAGGAACTTCAGCGCTACTTCGCCCCTGCTCAGCCGGGACAGGCCGTGCAGGCGGTGCCGGGACAGGGGCTGAACGTCCCGATCTGGTTGCTTGGATCCAGCCTGTACAGCGCACAGTTGGCTGCATCGATGGGATTGCCGTTTGCCTTCGCCGCCCATTTCGCGCCGGACATGCTCCTGCAGGCATTGCAGCGCTATCGGGATAACTTCCAGCCATCCGCCCAGCTTGAAAAACCGTATGCCATGGTGTGCGTCAACGTGGTCGCCGCCGACAGCGAGCGGGACGCCCGTTTTCTGTTCACCTCGTTGCAGCAGCAGTTTATCAACCTGCGACGCGGCACGCCGGGACCGTTGCCTGCACCGGTAACGTCGATGGAGGCGCACTGGTCCGCCGCGGAACAGTTTGCTGTAGAGCAGACTTTACGACTGGCGGTGGTCGGCGATCCGGCCAGAGTGCGTCACGGCCTGCAAACCCTGTTGCGGGAAACCCAGGCGGACGAGCTGATGATTAACGGCCAGATATTCGACCATCAGGCGCGGCTGCGTTCATTTGAACTGGTGGCACAGCTGCAAGCGGAAATCGTGCGGGAACCGCGCATTCAGTGATATAAAAACCATCACATAAAAACCGTGACATAAAAAAACCAGCCCGAGGGCTGGTTTTTCATATCAACGTCAGACGTTATCAGGCATTGCTGAAACGGCGCGGCGCACGCTGACCGTCACGGCTGCCACGACGCTCGCCGCCTTCACGACGTTCGCCATTGAACGGACGACCGCGGCCATTGCCGGCACCGGCGCGCTCGCCAAAGCTACGACCACCACGATCGCCGCGCTCACCGCCTTCACGACGCTCACGGCGTTCATGCGGCTGAGCATCGCCCATCAGTTGCATATTCATCGGCTTGTTCAGAATACGCGTACGAGTGAAGTGCGACAGCAGATCGCCCGGCATGCCTTTCGGCAGCTCAATGGTGGAATGCGAGGCAAACAGTTTGATGTTGCCAATGTAACGGCTACTGATGTCGCCTTCGTTAGCAATCGCGCCCACGATATGACGCACTTCCACGCCGTCGTCGCGACCCACTTCGATCCGATACAGATCCATTTCGCCGACGTCACGGCGCTCACGACGAGCCGGACGATCCTCGCCACGCGGGCCACGATCGTTACGGTCGCCACGACGTTCGAAGCGCTCGTCGCGTTCGCGGAATTCACGGCGCGGACGACGCTCAACCACCGGATCCGGCGGCAGAATCAGCGGACGTTCGCCCTGCGCCATCTTCAGCAGCGCGGCTGCCAGCGTTTCGATGTCCAGCTCTTCCTGCGGTTGCAGCTTGCTGAGCAGCGCACGGTACATGTCCAGATCGCTGCTTTCCAGTTGCTGCTGTACTTTAGCGGCAAACTGCGCCAGACGGCGCTGACCCAGCAGTTCGGCGTTCGGCAGATCCACTTCCGGAATCGTCAGCTTCATGGTGCGCTCAATGTTGCGCAGCAGGCGGCGTTCGCGGTTTTCCACGAACAGCAGCGCGCGTCCGGCACGGCCAGCACGACCGGTACGGCCGATACGGTGTACGTAGGACTCGGAATCCATCGGGATGTCGTAGTTCACTACCAGGCTGATACGATCAACATCCAGACCACGCGCGGCAACGTCGGTCGCGATCAGGATATCCAGACGACCGTCTTTCAGGCGCTCCAGCGTTTGTTCACGCAGCGCCTGATTCATGTCGCCGTTCAGCGCGGCGCTGTTGTAACCGCTGCGCTCCAGCGCTTCGGCCACTTCCAGCGTGGCGTTCTTGGTGCGCACGAAAATGATCGCCGCATCAAAATCTTCCGCTTCCAGGAAACGGATCAGCGCTTCATTTTTACGCATGCCGTATACCGTCCAGTAGCTCTGGCTGATATCCGGACGAGTGGTCACGCTGGACTGAATGCGGACTTCCTGCGGATCGTTCATGAAACGACGGGTGATACGACGAATCGCTTCCGGCATGGTGGCGGAGAACAGCGCCGTCTGATGTTCAGCCGGGATCTGCGCCATGATGTTTTCCACATCTTCGATGAAGCCCATGCGCAGCATTTCGTCAGCTTCGTCCAGCACCAGACCGCTCAGGTTGGACAGATCCAGCGTACCGCGTTTCAGGTGGTCCAGCAGACGCCCCGGGGTACCGACGACAATCTGCGGTCCCTGACGCAGCGCGCGCAACTGCACGTCATAACGCTGGCCGCCATACAGAGCAACCACGTTGACGCCCTGCATATGTTTGGAAAATTCGTTACAGGCTTCCGCAACCTGCACCGCCAACTCACGAGTCGGCGCCAGCACCAGCAACTGCGGCGCTTTCAGGTCAGCCTTGATATTGTTCAGCAGCGGCAGGGAAAATGCCGCGGTCTTGCCGCTCCCGGTCTGCGCCATACCCAGTACGTCGCGCCCGTTGAGCAGATGAGGAATACATTCCGCCTGAATCGGGGACGGCTTTTCGTACCCCATCTCAGACAGTGCATTCAGAATCGGAGCGGACAGCCCCAGACTAGCAAAAGAGGTTTCAAACTCTGCCATGTAAACTTTGCCTCACTTCAAAATGGCGGCCAGTCTACATAACTTGTCGAGAAAATACTCAATCATTTTCATTGAAAAGTGTGAACCGGCTCAAATTGGATTAAAAAGCGAACAAAAAAGCCTCGCCCGTTAAGGCGATGAAGAAATCGTCATGATTTCAGGCTGAAAGGTGTTCGTCAGCTATTGCTGGTCCGATCCTGATAGGTCGTCTTGCTCTTGGCCTAACTGCGCCAATTCCAACAATGCATAGCGGTGCTCAACAAAGTTGTGAACATTGTTAGCAACCGTCAGCTTGAACAACGCCTCGGCGGTGTTCTTGTCCCCCAGACTTAGGTAGTGCTTACCTAAATAGAAGTCAGTTTCACTGAGATGCTCGGCGAGCGAAGTGTTATCCTTAGCTTCTTCCTGCACACGCTGCATCAACACTTTTTCGTTGATGTCGCCCAGGTAGAATTCGACAATCGTCCATCCCCACACACCTTTCTTTGCCCCTTCGTAGCGTTCTTTTAACGCTGATTTGGCCTTCTCGGGATTGATTTCTCTCTCCACCAGGTAAAGCCACAGGGAACGGAAAGGATCATTAGGATCGTCGCGATAAAACGCTAGCAGATCATCCTGCGCCAACAGGTAGCGACCGCCGTAGTACAAAGCGATGCCCCGATTCAAACGCGCATAATTGTAAGTTGGATCAAGCTCTAATACAGAATCAAACGCTTCATAGGCAGCATCAAAATTGCCTGCCTGCGTCAAGTAAATGCCGAGATAGTTAAATACTTCCGGCATATCGGGACGGATGGAAAGCGCTTGTGAAAAATCATTTCGCGCCAACGCCCGTAACCCGAGGCTATCATACAGCACTCCGCGCTCATATAACAGCTGTGCTCGTTCATCGGGAGTAATTGCCCGGCTCGCCAGGATCTGCTCCATGCGCGCCAGGATGACTTCCTGCTGCAACGTTGGCTGCAACGGTACCGCCAGCAATGCATCTTTGCGCCAATCCGTGTTGCTGCATCCTGCCAGCATAATTGCTGTCGCAACATAACACCAGCGCAAGAAAGGCTTCATTTCCCACTCCCGAAGACAAACATTGGATGAACATCCTGTCCCCGACTGCTCAGCATAAGGATATCCGTTCCTTATAATACACGCAGCTCCTTCACATCGTAAGGAGCTGCCAATCGATTATCCGCTATTATTCTTCCTCGGAAACCGGAACAGTTTCCTGAGATTGAGCATTTGCTTCTTTTATGCTCAAACGGATACGACCCTGACGGTCCACTTCCAGTACCTTAACCGGCACTTCCTGGCCCATCTGCAGATAGTCGGTCACTTTCTCAACGCGCTTGTCGGCGATCTGAGAAATATGTACCAGACCTTCTTTACCGCCGCCGATGGCTACAAATGCGCCAAAGTCAACGATACGGGTCACTTTGCCCTGATAGATACGGCCCACTTCGATTTCAGCCGTGATCTCTTCGATACGACGAATGGCATGTTTCGCTTTTTCGCCGTCGGTCGATGCGATTTTCACCGTGCCGTCATCTTCGATCTCGATGGTAGTACCGGTTTCTTCGGTCAACGCACGGATCACCGAACCACCTTTACCAATCACATCTTTGATCTTGTCGGTGCTGATCTTGATGGTGTGAATACGCGGTGCGAATTCGGAGATATCGCCACGCGGCGAGCTAATCGCCTGTTCCATCACGCCCAGAATGTGCAGACGCGCACCCTTGGCCTGATTCAGCGCCACCTGCATGATTTCGCGGGTGATACCTTCGATTTTGATGTCCATCTGCAGCGCGGTCACGCCTTCACGGCTACCAGCCACTTTGAAGTCCATGTCGCCCAGGTGGTCTTCGTCACCCAGAATGTCAGACAGAACCACGAAGTTGTCGCCTTCCTTCACCAGACCCATCGCGATACCGGCAACGGCAGCCTTGATCGGCACACCGGCATCCATCAGCGCCAGCGACGCGCCGCACACGGACGCCATAGAAGAAGAACCGTTGGACTCAGTGATTTCGGATACCACACGCACGGTGTACGGGAAGGCTTCCGGTTTCGGCATCACAGCCAGCACGCCACGTTTAGCCAGACGACCGTGGCCGATTTCGCGGCGTTTCGGCGAACCGACCATACCGGTTTCGCCCACGGAGTACGGCGGGAAGTTGTAGTGCAGCAGGAAACGATCGGTACGTTCGCCGGTCAGTTCGTCAATAATCTGCGCGTCGCGCTCGGTACCCAGCGTCGCGGTCACCAGCGCCTGAGTTTCACCACGGGTGAACAGAGCGGAACCGTGAGTACGCGGCAGTACGCCGGTACGAACGTCCAGACCACGGATCATGTCTTTTTCACGACCGTCGATACGCGGTTCGCCGCTCAGGACACGGCTACGCACCACATTCTTCTCAATGCTGCCGAGAATATCGCGCAGTTCATTCTCGTCCAGCGTGTCATCTTCCGCCAGCAACGCCGCAACCACGTCGGATTTGATGGTATCAACCTGAGCGTAACGCTCCTGTTTTTCGGTGATGCGATAGGCATCGCCCAAACGGACTTCAGACAGCGCCTGCACACGGTTGTGCAGTTCGACATTAACTTCCGGCGCCTGCCAGTTCCACTTCGGCTTGCCGGCTTCCGCCGTCAGCGACTTGATGTTTTCGATAACAATCTGCTGCTGATCGTGACCGAACACTACCGCGCCCAGCATCTGATCTTCGCTCAGCAGATCCGCTTCGGATTCAACCATCAGCACCGCGCCTTCGGTACCGGCAACCACCAGATCCAGACGGCTGGTTTTCAGTTCTTCGGTAGTCGGGTTCAGCACATACTGGTCGTTGATGTAACCAACGCGAGCCGCGCCAATCGGGCCGTTGAACGGAATGCCGGACAGACTCAGCGCAGCGGAAGCACCGATCATGGCGACGATATCCGGGTTAACCTGCGGATTAACGGAAACTACGGTGGCGATAACCTGCACTTCATTAACGAAACCATCCGGGAACAGCGGACGAATCGGACGGTCGATCAGACGGGAAATCAGAGTTTCGCCTTCGCTCGGACGGCCTTCGCGACGGAAGAAACCACCGGGGATGCGGCCAGCAGCGTAGGTACGCTCCTGATAGTTAACGGTCAGCGGGAAAAAGTCCTGACCCGGTTTGGCCTGTTTGGCACCTACCACGGTCACGAATACCGCGGTGTCATCCATGCTGACCATCACGGCGGCAGTTGCCTGACGAGCCATCATGCCGGTTTCCAGTGTCACGGTATGCTGACCGTACTGGAATTTACGAACGATCGGATTAAGCAAAATACTGTCCTTTACCAGAGGCGCGCGCCATATCCCTGATACGGCACACCAGTTAATACCCGACCCGCTCATTACATCCTCGCGACTAATGACAGTCCTCATCCGACGCCACAGATAAAGCCTCTCATTAGCCGCGCGAATCGCTGTAATAACGGATCATATTCACAACAGCAATACATTACTCTGTTTTGCTGGCACTTCCTAGAAGAAAGGGGCCCAAAGAGGCCCCTTTCTCCTGAAACTCGTCGAATTAGCGACGCAGACCCAGACGTTCAATCAGGGTGGTGTAGCGTGCCAGATCTTTACGCTTCAGGTAGTCCAGCAGCTTACGACGCTGAGAAACCATACGCAGCAGACCGCGGCGGCTGTGGTGATCTTTCTTGTGCTCGGCAAAGTGACCCTGCAGATGGTTAATCTGAGCAGTCAGCAGAGCAACCTGAACCTCGGTAGAACCGCTGTCATTCGTACCACGACCAAATTCCGCAACAATTTTCGCTTTCGCTTCAACGCTTAGAGACATGATTTACTCCAAAATATTATAGATAGAACAGGCGCCGATCTCTAATTCAGCCGCCCAGGATTTAAGCCGCGTCATTTTACTCTCAGCGCCATCTAATCGCAAGGCGCTCAGGCATCCGTCGGCACAGGGTTTTCTACTACCAGACGACGCGGCGCGACCCGACCTTCGTCATCGATTTCCCCCATCCCAATAAACCGGCGCGCGTCACCCTCGGTAATGCGCACCATACCATTAGCCGGCGTAGCGGCAGCACGCACCGCTTGCCCCAGCTTGAGATAGCCCGCCACCACCGGCGACAGATTAACTTCCGGAAACGCCTGCACAGCGGTATCCATCGGCAACAGCAGCACATCCAGCAATTCGCCGATCGGCTGCTCCTGCGCTTCCGCCTGTTCACGCAACGCCTGCAACTGCTCCAGAGTCACCATCCGCTCGATCGGATAAGTCGCCACCTGCAACCGGCGCAGGTAAATCACATGGGCGCCACACCCCAGCTTCTCGCCCAGATCATCAATAATGGTGCGGATGTAAGTTCCCTTGGAACAATGGATTTCCAGTTCCAGCTCATCCCCTTCCCAGCGGATAAACTGCAACTCATACACAGTAATATCACGCGCTTCACGCGGCACGGTCAGCCCCTGACGCGCATATTCGTACAGCGGGCGACCCTGATATTTCAGCGCGGAATACATTGACGGCACCTGTTGGGTATCGCCGCGGAAACTATCCAGCGCCGGCATCAGCAGATCATGGGTAAAGGCTACCGGGCGCTCCTGAATCACATTGCCGTCGGCATCCGAAGTATCCGTACGCTGCCCCAGACGAGCTATCACCCGGTAGCGTTTATCGGCATCCAGCAGGTACTGGGAAAACTTGGTCGCCTCACCCAGACATATCGGCAACATGCCGGTTGCCAGCGGGTCCAGCGCGCCGGTATGCCCGGCTTTATTGGCATTAAAGAGGCGTTTTACCTTCTGCAGCACATCGTTGGACGATGCTCCTTGCGGTTTATCCAGCAGCAAAACGCCGTGGATATCCCGGCCGCGGCGACGAGGACGCGACATTACCCCTCCTGCTCATCATCTGCGGCAGGGGTACGACGTTCCGCATCACGTCTGACCACGTTGGTCACCAGATTGGACATCCGCATCCCTTCCACCAGGGAATTGTCATAGGAGAAGGTCAGTTCCGGCACTACGCGCAGACGCATGGCCTTGCCCAACAACATACGGATAAAACCGGACGCATCCTGCAACGCCTTCACTCCGGCTTTGACCTGCTCCGGTTCGTTGTCATTCAGAAAGGTCACAAACACTTTGGCGTAAGCCAAATCGCGCGACACTTCCACGCCGGATACCGTCGCCATGCCCACACGCGGATCTTTCACTTCACGCTGAATGATAATGGCGATTTCTTTTTGCATTTCCTGAGCCACACGCTGCGTGCGGCTGAATTCTTTTGCCATGATGAATCCTCAGAGAAAAATCGGGGGGCACTCGGCCCCCCAGCATGAAAACATCAGGTACGTTACTGCACGTATCAGTCGATGGTGCGTTTGATCTCAATGGTTTCAAACACTTCGATCACGTCGCCAGTGCGAACGTCATTGTAGTTCTTCACACCGATACCACATTCCATACCGTTACGGACTTCGTTGACGTCGTCTTTGAAGCGGCGCAGGGATTCCAGCTCGCCTTCAAAGATAACCACGTTGTCACGCAGCACGCGGATTGGGTTGTGACGTTTCACCACCCCTTCGGTCACCATACAGCCGGCAATCGCGCCAAACTTCGGTGACTTGAACACATCGCGCACTTCCGCCAGGCCGATAATTTCCTGCTTGTACTCCGGCGCCAGCATACCGCTCATCGCCTGTTTCACTTCGTCGATCAGGTCATAGATGACGGAGTAGTAACGCAGATCCAGGCCTTCCGCTTCGACGATACGACGGGCAGAGGCATCCGCACGCACGTTAAAGCCAAGGATGATCGCGTTGGAGGCCGCGGCCAAGGTGGCATCGGTCTCGGTGATCCCACCCACGCCGGAACCCACAATCTTGACTTTGACTTCGTCGGTGGACAGTTTCTGCAACGAATCGGAAATCGCTTCCACAGACCCCTGAACATCGGCTTTCATCACAATGTTCAGCTCGGAAACTTCGCCCTCGGTCATGTTGGCGAACATGTTTTCCAGCTTGGACTTCTGCTGACGCGCCAGCTTCACTTCGCGGAACTTACCCTGACGGTAAAGCGCCACTTCACGAGCTTTCTTCTCGTCACGCACCACTGTCGCTTCGTCACCGGCCGCCGGTACGCCGGACAGACCCAGGATTTCCACCGGAATGGACGGACCCGCTTCGGTGATTTCGCGACCCAGTTCGTCACGCATGGCACGCACGCGGCCATATTCGAAACCACACAGTACGATGTCGCCCTTGTTCAGCGTACCTTCACGTACCAACACGCTCGCAACCGGGCCACGACCTTTGTCCAGGAAGGATTCGATCACCACGCCGCTGGCCATACCGCTGCGAATGGCTTTCAGTTCCAGAACTTCGGCCTGCAGCAAAATAGCTTCCAGCAGTTCATCGATGCCTTCGCCGCTTTTGGCGGATACATGCACAAACTGCGATTCACCGCCCCACTCTTCCGGCATGATGCCGTACTGAGACAGTTCGTTTTTGACACGATCCGGATCGGCTTCCGGTTTGTCGATTTTGTTGACGGCAACCACCACCGGTACCTTGGCGGCCTTGGCATGCTGAACAGCTTCGATGGTCTGAGGCATCACACCGTCATCAGCGGCCACAACCAGCACCACGATATCCGTAGCCTGTGCGCCACGCGCACGCATGGCGGTAAACGCGGCGTGCCCCGGCGTATCCAGGAAGGTAATCATGCCGTTGTCAGTTTCAACGTGATAGGCACCGATATGCTGGGTAATACCGCCAGCCTCGCCAGCCGCTACCTTGGTGGAGCGGATGTAGTCCAGCAACGAGGTCTTACCGTGGTCAACGTGACCCATGATGGTCACTACCGGCGCGCGCGATTCGGCGGAGGACAAACCGGTATCGCGGTCGCTCATTACCGCTTCTTCCAGCTCGTTTTCACGGCGCAGGATCACTTTATGACCCATTTCTTCCGCTACCAGCTGCGCGGTTTCCTGATCGATAACCTGGTTGATGGTGGCCATCGCGCCCAGTTTCATCATGGCCTTGATGACCTGAGAACCTTTGACGGCCATCTTGTTCGCCAGCTCGGCCACGGTAATGGTTTCGCCAATCACCACGTCGCGGTTGACCGCCTGCACAGGCTTATTGAAGCCCTGCTGCAGGGTACTCGGCTTACGCTTGCCTTTACCGCCGCGAGTCACCGCACGGGCTTCTTCGCGATCGGCCTTCGATTCAGACAGACGGCTGCCTTTTTTCTGTTTGGTAACCTTGCTGCCGCGACCGCGACCGCGACGATCGCCTTCCACCTGACGATCATTCTCATCTTCCGCTTCACGCGCGTGATGGGAGGTGGTTACGTGGTAATCCGCGTCTTCGGTTTCATCGCCTTCTTTTTCCCAACGTCCGGCATTTTCTTCTGCCATCTGGCGAGCCTCTTCTGCGATACGACGAGCTTCTTCCTCGACCTTACGACGAGCCGATTCTTCCGCCTTACGCTTGAGCTCAGCCGCTTCCGCTTCGCGACGCGCTTTCTCAGCCTGAGCTGGTTTAGTCATACTATCGTTTTGTTGGTTGCTCACTTTCTCTTTTTCCGCTACGTCACGCTTAGCTTTTTCAGCGGCCTCACGTTTGGCTTGCTCTTCAGCAACAGCGCGCTTTGCCTTCTCTTCTTCCTCACGTTTGGCCTTTTCTTCGGCCTCGCGTTTGGCTTGATCTTCGGCTGCGCGTTGCGCCTGTTCTTCCGCTTCACGCCGTGCCTGCTCTTCCTCAGCCGCAGCCTGCTGCTCGTCGTGAGGATCGCGTTTTACATAGGTGCGCTTCTTGCGGACTTCGATCTGCACCGATTTACTCTTACCACCGGTGCTGGGGATATTTAAAGTGCTACGTGTTTTACGCTGCAGTGTCAATTTTCCCGGCGCGCCGCCGCGGTCGCGGTTCAGGTGCGCCAGCAGTGTTTCTTTTTCATTCTGAGTCACAGAGTCCGATGCAGACTTGGTGATTCCCGCATCAGCAAACTGCTGTATCAGGCGGTCAACCGGCGTCTGGATCTCTGCGGCCAGTGATTTTAGGGTTACATCTGTCATGCTGTTCCTTTCCTGCTACAGTTCGTTATTCGTTACTGCCACCAAACCAACAGATATTACGTGCAGCCATAATCAGCTCGCCGGCTTGTGTTTCATCAAGCCCTTCAATATCTGCCAGGTCGTCGACGCCCTGCTCAGCAAGATCTTCCAGCGTGCAAACACCGCGCGCGGCCAGTTTAAACGCCAGCTCGCGGGACAGACCAGATAAATTGAGCAAATCTTCCGCTGGCTGACCACTGCCGCGGTTTTCTTCATTCGCCAGAGCCAGCGTGGTCAGCGCCGCTTTTGCCCGTTCGCGCAGAGCTTCGATGGTTTCTTCATCCAGACCATCGATCTCCTGCAGCTCATGGATTGGCACATAAGCCAGTTCTTCCAGCGAAGAGAAGCCTTCTTCAACCAGCGCCGTCGCGAATTCTTCGTCAATATCCAGGTGCTTGGTGAAAATATCGATGGCGGCATGAGCCTCTGCCTGGTGTTTCGCCTGCAGATCTTCAATCGTCATCACGTTCAGTTCCCAACCGCTCAGTTGAGAAGCCAGACGAACGTTCTGACCGTTGCGACCGATAGCCTGCGCCAGATTGCCGGCTTCAACCGCGATGTCCATAGTGTGTTTGTCTTCATCAACTACAATGGACGCCACATCGGCCGGCGCCATGGCGTTAATGACAAACTGCGCCGGATTATCGTCCCACAGAACGATATCGATACGCTCGCCGCCCAGTTCGCTGGATACCGCCTGAACGCGCGCGCCGCGCATCCCCACGCATGCACCGACCGGATCAATACGCTTGTCGTTGGTTTTGACCGCGATCTTGGCGCGGGAACCCGGATCACGGGCTGCAGCTTTGATCTCAATAACTTCTTCGCCGATTTCCGGCACTTCGATACGGAACAATTCAATCAGCATTTCAGGGCGGGAACGGCTCACAAACAGCTGTGCCCCACGCGCTTCCGGACGAACGGCATACAGGACGCCGCGAATACGGTCTCCCGGGCGGAAGTTCTCACGCGGCAGCATGTCTTCACGGCCGATCACAGCTTCAGCATTGCTGCCCAAATCCAGCGTGATGTTATCGCGGTTAACTTTTTTGACCACGCCGGTGACGATCTCGCCTTCCTGTTCACGGAACTGGTCAACCACCATGGCGCGCTCGGCTTCGCGCACTTTCTGCACGATAACCTGCTTGGCGGTCTGAGTGGTGATGCGGTCGAAAGTTACGGATTCGATCTGATCTTCGATGTAGCCACCCAGTTCCACGCTTGGCTCTTCAAATTGCGCCGCTTCCAGGGTGATTTCGCGTGTCGGCTGGGTGACTTCGTTCACGACCTGCCAACGACGGAAGGTATCGAAATCGCCGGTTTTGCGATCGATACAGACACGAACATCAATTTCCTGCTCGTATTTTTTCTTGGTCGCTGTCGCCAGTGCAGTCTCCAGCGCTTCAAAAATCTTTTCACGCGGCACGGCTTTTTCATTGGAAACCGCTTCAACAACAGCCAGAATCTCTTTATTCATCCTAGTTGCCTCATCCAAACTTTAAAAGTGGGGTACCAGGTTCGCCTTCTGGATATTGCTCAGCGCGAACACTTCATCTTTGCCTTCCACTGTTACGGTGATCATCTCGCCTTCAACGGATTTGATGATGCCCTGCCACTTACGGCGATTCTGCACCGCCATGCGCAGCACCAGGCTAACTTCTTCACCCGCGAAACGCTCGTAATGCGCAGCGGTAAAGAGCGGCCGTTCCAGGCCCGGCGACGACACTTCCAGGTTATAGGCAACGGATATGGGATCCTCAACATCCAGTACCGCACTGACCTGGTGGCTAACATCAGCACAATCATCAACAGTGATGCCATCTTCACTATCAATATAGATTCGCAGTGTCGACTGGCGTCCCCGAATGAACTCAATGCCTACCAGCTCATAGCCCAGGGCTTCAACAGGTGCCGAAATCATCTCTGTTAACTTTTGTTCTAATGTGGACAAGCCCACCCCCAAGACATAAAAAAAGGGCTTAATAGCCCAGTAATTCTGCTGTCAGATAACAAAAAACCCCGATATATCGGGGCTTTGTGCAACTGGACCCTATTTACCGCAAACTACTGCGGCATAACTACCATCAAGTATTCTTTCAGAATTCACCGTAGATAATGCGCTTGATGCAATACAGTTTATTTGAAAAAAAACTTTTCTGGGAAGTTAAGTGGTTGCGGGGGCCGGATTTGAACCGACGACCTTCGGGTTATGAGCCCGACGAGCTACCAAGCTGCTCCACCCCGCGTCCGAAAACGTGGCAAATACTACGCTGACAACCGCAAAAATGCAAGTTATCTATAGGATTGGTACCGAGGACGGGACTTGAACCCGTAAGCCCAATCGGGCACTACCACCTCAAGGTAGCGTGTCTACCAATTCCACCACCTCGGCATCACAATTGCTTTTTATCATCAGCGGCGTTTACCCGCCGATGAAACGCCCGCGATTATTTAGGAATATCGCTTGACGGTGCAGTCGGTGCTTTTGACTGCTCTGCTTTTTCGGGCGCAGCTGGCTGACTCAGGTTTTCCCACTCGCTGCCTTTCTTGCTGTGGTCGGAACTCATGTTCCCCAGAATCAGGCTGAGTACGAAAAACAGCGTGGCAAACAGCGCCGTCATTCGGGTCATAAAATTGCCGGATCCGCTCGAACCAAACAAGGTAGCGGAAGCCCCTGCTCCGAACGACGCTCCCATATCAGCACCTTTACCTTGTTGCAGCATGATAAGACCAACCAGGCCAATCGCCACAATCAGGAAAATTACCAGAAGAGCTTCGTACATAGTCGTACCTGTTATTTATCCCCACCACCTGGTGAGGCATCGCTAATTCTTGCGGCTTACCCGCGACTACCCGCCAGGAGAGGTAACTCCCCTATAAAGCGGGTCTGAATACTAACTAAAGCATCGGGTGTACGCAAGGGTAATTTGGCGCCAACCCACTGATTGAGGAAAAAACCAGCGGCCGAAAAAGAAAGACCGGAAAATACTGGCTAGCCGACTGATTACATAGGCATTCACGCTATCACGCCGTGTGACAGGCATTCGCAGCCTGCCACCACCGTCGGCGCATTATTCTGCCCTTAGCCGGCCGCTTTTACCGCATCGGCAATGCGATTTGCCATCTGCGTCACCGTCGCTTCGTCTTCCCCTTCCACCATGACCCGGATCAAGGGCTCTGTACCGGACTTACGCAGTAATACCCGGCCACGACCGGCCAATTGCTCTTCCACCGATTGCGTGGCCTGCTTCACCAGCTCGCTTTCCAGCGGATCTCCTTCTCCGGAGAAGTGCACATTGACCAGTATTTGCGGAAAGAGCTTCATGCCGCTGCACAGGTCATGCAGGCTCATATGGTTGCGGACCATGGCAGTCAGTACCTGTAAGCCTGCGATAACGCCATCACCGGTAGTGGTTTTATCCAACAGGATAACGTGGCCGGAGTTTTCAGCGCCCAGACGCCAGCCTTTCGACTGCATCAACTCCAGCACGTAGCGGTCTCCCACCTTGGCACGAGCAAACGGGACGCCTAACTGTTTTAGCGCCAGCTCCAGTCCCATGTTGCTCATCAATGTACCGACCGCACCACCGCGCAATTGCCCCTGACGCAGCGCTTCGCGCGCGATAATGTACAGGATCTGATCGCCATCGACTTTGTTGCCCTGGTGATCAACCATAATCAGGCGATCGCCATCACCATCAAACGCCAGACCGACATCCGCTTTTTCAGACAGCACCCGCGCCTGCAATTGCGTGACGTCAGTAGCTCCGCACTGTTCATTGATGTTCATGCCATCGGGTTCACAACCAATGGCAATCACCCGTGCGCCTAACTCACGCAGCACGCTGGGCGCAATGTGGTAGGTAGCGCCATTGGCGCAATCCACCACGATTTTAAGTCCGCTGAGGCTCAGTTCACTGGGAAACGTGCCTTTACAAAATTCGATATAGCGCCCGGCAGCATCAACGATACGGTTCGCCTTGCCCAATTCGGCGGATTCGACGCAGGTCAATGGTTTTTCCATTTCTGCTTCGATCGCCTCCTCCACTTCGTCCGGCAACTTGGTGCCGTCAATCGAAAAGAACTTGATACCGTTGTCGTAGTAGGGGTTATGTGACGCCGAAATCACGATCCCGGCTTCAGCACGAAAGGTACGGGTCAGATAAGCCACCGCCGGGGTTGGCATAGGTCCGGTGAACGATGCGGACAAGCCAGCCGCCGCCAGCCCGGCCTCAAGCGCAGACTCCAGCATGTAGCCGGAAATACGGGTATCTTTGCCAATAATAATTTTTCTGGAACCATGACGCGCCAGAACTTTGCCGGCAGCCCATCCCAGCTTCAATACAAAATCAGGCGTAATCGGCAGATCGCCCACCTTGCCCCGAATACCGTCAGTGCCAAAATATTTGCGGCTACTCATAATTGTTGTTATTCCTTCGCTGATAGAGTTGCTTCGACTACACGTATTGCATCCACCGTCGCTTTCACATCATGGACACGGATAATATGGGCACCCTTCATCGCGGCAATAACCGCCGCTGCTACACTGCCATAAACCCGTTCAAGCGGCGGAACACCCAGCAATTGCCCAATCATGGTTTTTCTGGACATACCAACCAGCAACGGCAAACCGAAGCGATGTAATTCTTCCAGGTTCCCCAGCAACCGATAATTATGCTGCAGATTCTTGCCGAAGCCGAACCCAGGATCCAGCAATAACTGGTCGCGCGGAATACCGGCGGCGACACAACGGGCAATATGATGCTCAAAAAACGCCGAAACCTCACCTACCACATCGTCATAATGCGGCGTGTGTTGCATGGTTCTCGGCAATCCCTGCATATGCATCAGGCACACAGGAAGACCTGTTGCCGCCGCCGCCTCCAGCGCACCCGGCTCTCTAAGCGCCCGAATATCGTTGATAAGGTGTGCGCCGGCCTGCGCACAGGCGGTAATCACTTCAGGCTTGGACGTATCCACCGAAATCCAGGTTTCAAAGCGTTGCGCCAGCGCTTCCACCACCGGCACAACCCGCTCCAACTCTTCATCGGTACTGACTTCGTCTGCGCCCGGTCGGGTAGACTCGCCCCCCACATCAATGAAATTGGCGCCAGCAGAAATCATCTGCTCGGCATGGATCAAAGCCGTGTTCAGCGTGTTGTGTTTACCGCCGTCGGAGAAGGAATCCGGGGTGACATTCAAGATCCCCATAACCTGGGGACAGGAGAGATCCAGCGTCAATCCACGAGCGTTCAGTTTCATGTTTTGCTTCTCAAATTCGTCTAGCCAGCATGCCCTACCGGAGTAAAAAACCCCGGCAAGCCGGGGTTGGAGGGAAGCTGTGGCCCGCCAGGGGGCCGTCATACCATTACTTGTCGTTCAAAGGCCCGGACATGGTATTGCCCGGTGTCGGCGCATGAGGTTCATCCGCCGGCGTCGGCGCCTTAGGAGCCCCGCCATTGTCAGACGACGAAGAGTTATTGCCCGAAGTCGGTTCTTCCCAGCCGGCTGGCGGGCGAACGTCTTTACGCGACATCAGATCATCGATTTGCGGCGCATCGATAGTCTCATACTTCATCAGCGCGTCCTTCATCGAATGCAGAATGTCCATATTGGCCATCAGCAATTCGCGGGCACGCTGATAGTTACGCTCGATCAATGCCTTAACTTCCTGATCGATGATACGCGCCGTTTCATCCGACATATGCTTGGCTTTGGCTACAGAACGACCGAGGAACACTTCGCCTTCTTCTTCCGCATACAGCAAAGGCCCCAGCTTTTCCGAAAAGCCCCATTGCGTCACCATGTTGCGGGCGATGGACGTCGCCACTTTGATGTCGTTGGAAGCGCCGGTAGAAACATGCTCGGATCCGTAGATGATTTCTTCAGCCAGACGGCCGCCGTACAGCGTGGAAATCTGGCTTTCCAGTTTCTGACGGCTGGCGCTGATCGCATCACCCTCAGGCAGGAAGAAAGTCACACCCAGAGCACGACCGCGCGGGATAATCGTCACTTTGTGCACCGGATCGTGCTCCGGCACCAGACGGCCGATAATCGCATGACCCGCTTCGTGATAGGCGGTGGATTCTTTCTGCGCTTCGGTCATCACCATAGAGCGGCGTTCCGCCCCCATCATGATTTTGTCCTTGGCCTTCTCGAATTCCACCATCGAAACCACGCGACGGTTGCCGCGAGCCGCAAACAACGCAGCTTCGTTCACCAGGTTAGCCAAATCCGCACCGGAAAAGCCCGGCGTACCACGTGCGATAACGGAAGCGTCAATATCCGGCGACAGCGGTACGCGGCGCATATGGACTTTCAGAATCTGTTCACGGCCACGGACATCCGGCAAGCCAACCACCACCTGACGGTCAAAACGACCGGGACGCAGCAACGCCGGGTCCAGCACGTCGGGACGGTTAGTCGCGGCGATAACGATGATGCCTTCGTTGCCTTCAAAACCATCCATCTCAACCAGCATCTGGTTCAGCGTCTGCTCGCGTTCGTCATGACCACCGCCCAGACCCGCGCCACGCTGGCGGCCCACGGCGTCGATTTCATCAATAAAGATGATGCAGGGTGCAGCTTTCTTGGCCTGCTCGAACATGTCACGCACGCGAGAAGCACCGACGCCCACAAACATTTCTACGAAGTCGGAACCGGAAATGGTGAAAAACGGCACTTTCGCTTCACCGGCGATGGCTTTCGCCAGCAAGGTTTTACCGGTCCCCGGCGGGCCGACCATCAGCACGCCTTTCGGAATTTTACCGCCCAGTTTCTGAAAGCGGCTCGGCTCGCGCAGGTACTCCACCAGCTCGGCAACTTCTTCTTTGGCTTCATCACAGCCCGCCACATCGGCGAACGTGGTTTTAATCTGATCTTCCGTCAGCATCCGTGCCTTGCTTTTACCAAAAGACATGGCACCTTTGCCGCCTCCGCCCTGCATCTGGCGCATGAAGAAAATCCAGACACCAATCAGCAACAGCATCGGGAACCAGGAAATGAAGATAGAAGCCAGCAGGCTCGGTTCTTCCGGCGGTTCGCCAACCACTTTCACATTTTTGGTCAGAAGGTTATCCAGCAGTTTAGGATCGTTGACAGGGATGTACGTGGTGTAGCGGCTGCTGTCTTTTTTGACAACATTGATCTCGCGCCCGTTGATACGCGCTTCACGGACCTGATCCTGATTCACTTCAGTCAAAAAGGTTGAATAATCCACCCTACGGCCATTCGACTCGCTGGGCCCAAAGCTCTGGAATACGGACATCAGCACTACCGCGATGACCAACCAGAGAATCAGGTTTTTCGCCATGTCACTCAAGGGATTAACCTCATATTACAACTGTGTTAAAAAATAGCGTCAGGGTACTACAGTTTACGACCTGTCGCTACAATGTACACCTCACGGGACCGGGCTCGCGAGGCATCTGGCTTACGAATCTTCACCGTCGTAAACAGGGAGCGAATCTCACGCAGATACTCATCGAAGCCCACTCCCTGAAATACTTTCACTACGAAACTGCCACCGGGCGCTAATATATCCCGACACATGTCCAGCGCAAGTTCAACCAGATACATGGCGCGGGGAATATCCACCGCCGGAGTACCGCTCATGTTCGGGGCCATGTCGGACATCACCACCTGAACCTTCTCGTCTCCAACCCGCTCCAGCAGGGTTTTGAGCACTAATTCATCACGGAAATCCCCTTGAAGGAAATCGACTCCAACAATAGGATCCATCGGTAAAAGATCGCACGCGATAATGCGCCCTTTTCCACCAATCTGACTGACAACATACTGGCACCATCCGCCTGGCGCTGCGCCAAGATCCACCACGGTCATGCCGGGTTTGAACAGCCGGTCAGTCTGCTGTATCTCATCAAGTTTAAACCAAGCGCGCGAGCGAAGCCCTTTTTTCTGCGCCTGCTGTACATATTTGTCGCTAAAGTGTTCCTGCAACCAGCGGGTGGAACTTGCAGAACGCTTTTTGTTAGCCATCGATTTTCCAACTATGATTTTTTCTAACTAGTGTTAATTAAGTGCCAGCGGCGGGCAAAACGTCTCAACGACAGCCAATCTGTATAGCCGGATTGGTGATAATCATGAGATGGCGGTAGAATGGCCCGTTTTCAATCCCAACCTAAGCAAAAAAGACAATGAATCTGAGTAACAAACAAAAACAGCACCTGAAAGGCCTGGCTCACCCGTTGAAGCCGGTCGTCATGCTGGGCAACAACGGCCTCACTGAAGGTGTGCTGGCTGAAATCGAGCAGGCTTTGGAACATCACGAACTGATCAAGGTGAAAATCGCCGCTGAGGATCGTGAAACCAAGGGCCTGATTGTCGATGCCATTCTGCGCGAAACCGGCGCCAGTAATGTCCAGGTCATCGGCCACACTCTGGTACTCTATCGTGCGTCAAAAGAACGCAAGATTGTGTTGCCCCGTTAACATTTTCGGTTCAGGTTACCCTGTTTCCCGGCAAGGTTCCATGACCCGCTGGTGAGAAAAAAGGCCGATATCGGCCTTTTTCCTTTCTTTACAATCGAGGCTGGCGCCTTGCCAGTCAATAGGAATCAGAGATATTCCACCTTCAGGATTTCGTACTCCACGACCCCGCCCGGCGTGCTGATCGTCACCACGTCATCCTCTTCTTTGCCTATTAACCCCCGCGCAATCGGCGAGTTGACAGAAATGAGGTTCTGTTTGAAGTCGGCTTCGTCGTCACCCACGATACGGTAGGTCTGCTCTTCTTCGGTATCCAGGTTCATCACGGTTACCGTAGCGCCAAAAATCACGCGACCGTTCGCCGCCATCTTGGTGACGTCGATAACCTGGGCGTTAGACAGTTTGGCTTCAATTTCCTGAATCCGACCTTCACAGAATCCCTGCTGCTCGCGAGCGGCATGGTATTCTGCGTTTTCTTTCAAATCACCGTGCTCACGCGCCTCGGCAATCGCCGCAATAATTTCGGGCCGGCGTACTGACTTCAGGAAGTCCAGCTCCTCGCGTAACTTTTCAGCACCACGCAACGTCATCGGAAATTGTTTCATATCGTCACTACCTCTAAAAAATCCGTACGGCTCACGTTACCGTCATCCTGACAATTTAAACAAAAATAGCCTCGCCCGGAACATTCCTTCCAGGCCAGACGCGTTTTTGCATTTTGATACGCATTTTACCCCAGAGTTCCACCAGGGTCATCGTTTACTTTATCCCTTGATGCGCCGTAGTATGACCACCACGTTACCCTGTACTTAATTGAGATTATGCGTTTTTTATCGATTCTGACCGGTTTTGCCTGCGCAGTTGCCCTACAGGCCAACGCCGCCCCCATTGACGAGTACACCAAATATCTGCCCGATGGGGCCAATCTGGCGCTGGTGGTGCAAAAAGTCGGAGCATCTACCCCGGCTGTCGATTATCACAGTCAGCAGATGGCGCTGCCCGCCAGTACGCAGAAAGTCATCACCGCGCTGGCTGCGCTGTTGCAACTGGGGCCGGATTACCGTTTCATCACCACGATGGAAAGCAAAGGCACGCTCGCCAACGGGGTATTACGCGGCAATCTGGTGGTGCGCTTCAGCGGCGATCCATCGCTGAAACGACAGCAACTCCGTAACATGGTACAGGAACTCAAGAAACGGGGAATTCGAGAAATCAGCGGTGACGTCCTGATCGATACGTCCGTATTCGCCAGCCACGACAAGGCGCCCGGCTGGCCCTGGAATGATATGACTCAGTGTTTCAGCGCGCCGCCCGCTGCCGCGATTGTCGACAAAAACTGTTTTTCCATCTCGCTCTACAGCGCCCCCAAGGCAGGCGATAACGCATTTATCCGCGTCGCGTCCTATTATCCGGTGCAAATGTTCAGTGAAGTTCGCACCCTGGCGAAAGGCTCCCCAGACGCTCAGTATTGCGAGTTGGATGTAGTGCCGGGTGAACTCAACCGCTTTACCGTTACTGGCTGCCTGACGCAGCGCGCCGAACCGTTGCCGCTGGCGTTCGCCATACAGGACGGCGCCAGCTACGCCGGCGCGATCGTGAAAGACGAACTGCAACAGGCGGACATCCGCATCGCCGGCAGCCTGCGCCGGCAATCGCTGCCTGGCGCTCCCGGCACCGTACTGGCGCAAACCGAGTCGGAGCCGTTGCACGAATTGTTGACCACCATGCTGAAAAAATCGGACAACATGATTGCCGATACCGTATTTCGCACCATCGGGCATGAGCGTTTCAAGGTTCCCGGAACCTGGCGCGCCGGCGCTGACGCCGTTCGCCAGATCCTGCGTCAGAAAGCCGGAATCGACCTGGGCAACACCATCATCGTTGACGGCTCAGGGTTGTCCAGACATAACCTGATCGCGCCGGCAACCATGATGCAGGTGCTGCAGTATATTGCTCAACACGATAACGAATTGAATTACATCAAGATGCTGCCGCTGGCGGGCTATGACGGGACATTACGCTATCGTGCCGGCCTGCATGAAGCCGGGCTTGATGGCAAAGTCTCGGCCAAAACCGGCGCGTTGCAAGGGGTGTACAACCTGGCGGGCTTTATCACCACCGCCAGCGGCCAGCGAATGGCCTTCGTACAGTATCTCTCCGGTTACGCGGTTCCACCGGAAGATCAAAAAGAACGCCGCATTCCGCTGGTTCGCTTCGAAAGCCGCGTTTACAAAGATATATACCAGAACAATTAACTGACTGATAAAAAATTCCCTTATCTGCCTGGCAGATAAGGGAAACATACACAACTAACAAGCAAATTTTTCTTTTCGACCACTGCCTAGATGGCCTGGTGGCGATTAATGCTGGTAAATAATTTCAACGCCTTCGTCGTCATCTTCATCCCAGTCGTCATCCCACTCCTCTTCAGCTTCCGCCTTGGCGGCTTCCAACTGTTCGCGGTGGTAATCATCCCACATGAAGTCGACTTTCTCAGGCGCCTTGTTCTCTGCTTCGGCCAGCGCTTTCGGCTGAGTATTGAGGAAATTCATCACATCCCAGCACAGGGCATTTACCCCTTCCCGGTTGGCTGCGGAAATCAGGTAATATTTACCTTCCCAGCCAAGTGCGGTCGCGATCTCTTTCGCGCGTTTTTCCGCCTCGCCTTTCTCCAGCAGATCAACCTTGTTGAACACCAGCCAGCGCGGTTTTTCCGCCAGAGACGCGCTGTACTGCTGCAATTCATTAACGATCACTTTGGCATTTTCGATCGGATCGGATTCATCGATCGGCGCCAGATCGATCAGATGCAGCAACACGCGGCAGCGCTCCAGATGCTTCAGGAAACGGATCCCCAGCCCAGCGCCTTCGGACGCGCCTTCGATAAGACCGGGGATGTCTGCCACCACGAAGCTCTTCTCGCTGTCCATGCGCACCACGCCCAGGCTCGGCACCAGCGTGGTAAACGGATAATCCGCCACCTTCGGCTTAGCGGCCGACACTGCGCGAATAAACGTTGATTTCCCGGCATTCGGCAAACCCAGCATACCGACATCCGCCAGCAGCAACAGCTCCAGCATCAACTCACGCTCTTCGCCCGGCGTACCGTTGGTTTTCTGTCGCGGCGCACGGTTGACGGAGGATTTGAAGCGGGAATTACCCAGCCCGTGCCATCCGCCTTTGGCGACCATCAGTTTCTGCTGATTACGGGTCATATCACCCAGTACTTCACCCGTGCTTTTATCCAGCACGCGCGTACCGACGGGGACCTTGATGGTGATGTCTTTGCCACGCTTGCCGGTGCAGTCACGGCTCTGACCATTCTGGCCGCGTTCCGCACGGAAGCTTTTCTCAAAGCGGTAGTCAATCAGGGTATTAAGGTTTTCATCCGCCAGCAGGTAGACATCGCCGCCGTCGCCGCCGTCGCCGCCGTCAGGCCCGCCATTGGGAATATATTTTTCACGACGGAAGCTGACACAGCCATTGCCACCGTCACCCGCCACCACCAGAATGGTGGCTTCATCTACAAACTTCATGAACTGTCTCCGCAAAAAACCAATAGAGAATGACCGACGCGTTTGAATAATTTATTGGTTCTCTTTGGCTCAACGAATTGGGTTGATGACAGATAACCGCAGTATGTCACCTGCCACTGAAAAACCGACGCATCAGAACCGTTCCGATAAAAGGGCGCTGATTGTACCTGCTTGGCGAAAGGATTTCACCTGTATTAAAAATAATCAGCCCTGATTCGCTTCGCCACCCTTTGTTCAGAGTATCCGCGCGGCCTGTTCCTACCTCATCAAACCCTAGGACGCTTGTCGCGTTTTAATGCGATCAGACGATGCCCAATCGCAGAGAACATCGCGCCGGTCACCACGACAAAGGCGCCGATATACCCCAGCAGATTGAGTGCCGGCGCGGCAAATACCGAAGGCCAGGCCAATGACAATAAATCCGAAAAAAACAGCGTAAACAACGGCGTCAGCGTAATGATGGTACTCACCTGAGCGGCCTGCCAGCGCGCCATAGCCTCAGCCAGCGCCCCGTATCCCACCAGAGTATTCGCGCCGCAAAACAGCAGACAGGCCAATTGCCAGCCAGTCAGTTGGAAAATCCCCCCCGGTTTTGCCAACGGGGTGATAAACAGTACACAGAGCGTATACAGCAGAAAAAGCAGCTGTTGCGAAGTCAGACGACGCAGTAACACCTTTTGTGCCACGCCATAGGCCACCCATACCGTGGAAGCCGCTACCCCCAGCAATATCCCGAAGGTGTAATCCGTCAGTCGGGTAAAAAGCTCCACCAGACTATTGTTGAAAAACATCAATAATCCGCAAATCAGTACCCCAGCGCCGATGATTTGATTCACGCGCATCTTTTCCTTGAGGATCACAACGCTGGCAACCATCAACCCCACCGTCGACAACTGCCCGATCACCTGCGACGCCGTAGGGCTCAGATATTGCAAAGATGAGCTGAACAGCACGAAATTGCCCAGCAACCCGCCGGTGGCTATCAACAGCAGAATCCACCAACGCTGATGATCAAATACCCGCGGCGTCGGCAATTTGCCTTTGCTGTACAGGAAAATCCACAGCCCGACGGAGGCGATCAAAAAGCGGTACCAGACGATGGTATAAGGCTCCATCGCTACCAGAACCTGTTTCATCGCGATTGGCAGCGCTCCCCAGCATATGGCGGTAGTCAGCGCCAGACAAAACCCGATGACAGCATTCTGTTTCATCACATCACCTGTTCTTTTTATCGATTTCTGTATTATGCCGCGTATCTGTATTGTGCCGCGCAAATGTAAAAAGCCCTGCAACAAGTTGCAGGGCTTTATTATTCAACCTGATACCGAAAAATTACTCAGCGACGATGCTGATATATTTACGGCTGTTCGGGCCTTTAACTTCGAATTTGACTTTACCGTCAGACAGAGCAAACAGGGTGTGGTCTTTACCGCAGCCTACGTTGCTGCCTGCGTGGAACTTGGTGCCACGCTGACGAACGATGATGCTGCCAGCCAGAACTGATTCACCGCCGAAGCGTTTTACGCCAAGACGTTTGCTTTCTGAGTCGCGGCCGTTACGAGTAGAACCGCCAGCTTTTTTGTGTGCCATTAATCCGCTCTCCTAAAACTTAAGCGCTGATGCCGGTGATTTTCACGTCAGTGAACCACTGACGGTGGCCAGCCTGCTTACGGTAGTGTTTACGGCGACGAAACTTAACGATTTTAACTTTCTCGCCACGGCCGTGAGCAACGACTTCAGCCTTGATTTTGCCGCCGTCGACGAAAGGAACGCCGATTTTGACATCTTCACCATTGGCAACCATCAGAACCTGGTCAAACTCAACAGCTTCACCGGTTGCGATGTCCAGCTTTTCCAAGCGAACGGTCTGGCCTTCGCTTACTCGGTGTTGTTTACCACCACTTTGGAAAACCGCGTACATATAAAACTCCGCTTTCCGCGTGCTTCTTTGAATGATGTGAAGCGCGCTATAAATATTCACAATAGGGCGCGAATTCTACGCAAAAAACCCACTGATGACAAGCGCAGAATCAATCAATGTGAAGAAAAAGGATACAACCCATGAACTGCCGTTTATCTGCGCCGTTTTTCAAGTACAATCAGGCCTAACGTTCCCCTTTTCAGTGCCGACACCATCAGCATTTTCACGGCAGAAACAGAAGCAATCAGCTGGCAGAAACAATGAACTTAGAGCAAATCACAGCGTTAAGCGCACAGGATATGGCCGCCGTCAACCAGACCATACTGGATCAGCTCAACTCCGACGTTGTCCTGATCAATCAGTTAGGAAATTACATCATCAGCGGCGGCGGCAAGCGTATCCGGCCTATGATTGCGGTATTAACCGCCAGGGCGCTGAACTACCAGGGTGACAAACACATTACCGTTGCCGCGCTGATTGAATTCATCCATACCGCCACTCTCCTTCACGACGATGTGGTCGACGAATCCGATATGCGTCGGGGAAAAGCTACGGCAAATGCCGCGTTCGGCAATGCCGCCAGTGTGCTGGTAGGCGACTTCATTTATACCCGCGCTTTTCAGATGATGACCAGCCTGGCTTCGTTGCGCGTCATGTCGGTGATGTCCGACGCCGTCAACGTCATCGCAGAAGGCGAAGTGCTCCAGCTCATGAACTGCAACGATCCGGACATTACCGAAGACAGTTACATGCGGGTGATTTACAGCAAAACGGCCCGGTTGTTCGAGGCGGCGGCGCAGTCATCCGCCATTTTGTCGGGCGCCAGCAGCGAGCAGGAACAGGCCTTACAGGACTACGGCCGTTACCTCGGCACCGCCTTCCAACTG
This sequence comes from Dickeya sp. Secpp 1600, assembly GCF_003049805.1. NCBI lineage: Bacteria > Pseudomonadati > Pseudomonadota > Gammaproteobacteria > Enterobacterales > Pectobacteriaceae > Dickeya > Dickeya sp. Secpp 1600. The sequence continues at coordinate 660,006 of NZ_CP023484.1, read as the reverse complement.
ATTGACGATTTGCTCGATTACAGCGCCGACGGCAAAACGCTGGGGAAAAATACCGGCGACGACTTGAATGAAGGCAAGCCCACGTTGCCGTTGCTGCATGCCATGCATCACGGCAACGAAGAGCAGCGCGCCATGATCCGCCAGGCGATCGAAGAAGGTAATGGGCGCCATTTGCTGGAGCCCGTGCTGGCGGCCATGCAATCCTGCGGCTCTCTGGCTTACACCCGACAGAGAGCCGAAGAAGAAGCCGACAAAGCTATTACCGCTATTCAATGCCTGCCTGCCAGTGATTTTCGCACGGCGCTTGAAGGCCTGGCTCATCTCGCGGTACAACGCGACTTCTGAGTCATTCTTCCTTAATTTTGTACTCCTGCGGCCCGTTTTCCAGGCGGGCCAGCATTCCCATCGCCCCTTCGCGCAGAATATGTCCAATCAGCCGGGTACGTTCTTCCACGGAAAGCTGGTGGTAAATCTGTATCCAGGTGTGTTCCTGAACAGTCGCCGATTTCCCGACGTAGTCGGGCGGGGTTTCCTGCATGAGGCTGGTTTTCACCTCCTCCGGCAAGCTCCAGACAGCGTATTCGACGCCCTTACCCTGAACACCTTTGCGACGCCGTTTCTCCCAGCCATGTTCCTTGGCTCTTTTATTGAGCCCCTGGCGAGACTTCGGCAACCCTGCCACGCCTAACAATTCATTAGTGGTAAACCATGCCTTTTCCATCATCCTTCTCCCTTTCATCTCGTTCCTGATACGAATACGCAATTAGATGACTAAAACAGCAATTACGTTTCCATATAATAGACTAATTTTATTCAAACCACTAATGCAATAGTGTTAAAGGTAGCATTAATCGCGATCAGGAAAGTTCCACAGAGAGAAATCAGGTGAGGATAAAGAGGGGAGAAAGCCATTCCGCAATACAGAAAATCGGGAATGGCTGAGTCACTTAATCAGAAAAATCTTTTATCAAAGTCGCGCTTGCCGGATTGGCAAGACCCAGCTGTTTCAGCGTGGCAGACACGCCTTCGCGCATGATATACGCAATCAGTTTTTCCCGTTCCGGGACAGATAACTGATGGTAAATCTGGATCCAGACTGACAGCATGTCTGACGGCTTTGCCGAATATTCACCTGACGTTTCCTGCATCAGCAGTGTTTGCTGAACAGACTGAGGCAAGCTATGGATAGAATATTCTACCCCTCGTCCTTGTACACCTTTACGGCGACGCTTTTCCCAACCATCTTCTCGGGCTCGCTTATTCAATCCTTGCCGTGATTTAGGGAGTCCGCCAATACCAACCAATTCGCTGGTCGCAAACCACTCTTTTTTCATGTCCTTTTCATCCCGATAGAGATACTCGTTACCTATTCAGATCCATTTGGAAATTAATTTGGAAATATTAAGGAAATTGGTGCTATATTATTTCCAAATAATGGCTTTTGGTTAGCGAAACCATTCACCATGAGCCGTTAGTTATACCATTAATACGCTGTCGTCTTAATAGCAATAAGGGAAGGATTATGAATTCAAGGAAAAATGACTGGCATCCCGCCGATATTATTGCGGCACTGAGAAAGAAAGGGACAACGCTCGCGGCCGTATCACGAGCCGCCGGGTTGAGTTCTTCCACACTGGCCAATGCTTTATCCCGCCCATGGCCGAAGGGCGAATGGTTAATAGCCGACGCGCTGGGTATTCACCCATCGGAAATATGGCCCAGTCGCTATTACGATCCTGAAACACAAGAACTACTCGACCGCAAAAAACTGATCCGTCCGCCGTCTGATCCGCAATCCGAATAATGCTTCCGGAAAAAAGAAAGGCCGGAGAATAGACTCCGGCCTTATCAACAGTATGTTCACACAAAGGTGATTATTTCTTGTTAACGAACTCTTCGCCCAGCGCGATATCCTGCTTCAGGGTATCCAGCATGCTAACCAGAGCCTGTTGTTCAAACGCGCTCAGCGCACCGATGTCTTTACGCTCGGCAATGCCGTTTTTGCCCAGCAACAGCGGTTGAGCAAAGAAACGAGCGTGTTTGCCATCGCCTTCCACATAAGCGCACTCAACCACGCCGCTTTCACCCTGCAGAGCGCGAACCAGAGACAGACCAAAGCGTGCGGCTGCCTGACCCATAGACAGGGTTGCTGACCCGCCGCCGGCTTTCGCTTCCACAACTTCGGTGCCCGCATTCTGAATACGTTTGGTCAGATCGGCCACTTCCTGCTCGGTGAAGCTCACGCCCGGAATCTGGGACAACAACGGCAGGATGGTGACGCCGGAGTGGCCGCCGATAACCGGCACGTCGATGGCCTGCGGCTGTTTGCCTTTCAGTTCGGCAACGAAAGTGCTGGAACGGATAATGTCCAGCGTCGTGACGCCAAACAGTTTGTCTTTGTCATACACGCCGGCCTGCTTCAGCACTTCGGCGGCAATCGCCACCGTGGTATTGACCGGGTTGGTGATAACGCCGATACAGGCTTTAGGGCAGGTACGGGCAATCTGCGAAACCAGGTTACGCACAATCCCTGCGTTCACATTAAACAGGTCGGAACGATCCATCCCCGGCTTACGGGCCACCCCGGCAGACATCAGCACAACATCTGCGCCTTCCAGAGCAGGAGTAGCATCTTCACCGCTGAAACCTTTGATTTTCACATCGGTGGGAATGTGGCTCAGATCGACAGCTACACCCGGCGTAACGGGGGCGATATCATAAAGAGAGAGCTCTGAACCTGAAGGAAGCTGGGTTTTGAGGAGAAGGGCAAGGGCTTGACCAATACCACCTGCGGCTCCGAGAACTGCAACTTTCATCCTAAACTCCTTATTATGTTAAGTAAAATTACCGTGGATGCGTTTAGTTAAAAACGTTTATGCTCGCGAGAGAAGCCAGGCGTCAGACCTGTTTTCAGAAGGACACTACATAGGTCCGCAGCGATAAATAGGCACGCAGCGATAACGCACTATGTGATTAATAATAAACTAACAATCTGCCTGATATCTGAAAGGTAATTAAAGTAACAGGCAATTGTAGTATGCCCCGGCATAAGCCCACGACTGATTAACGGGTGTGTTACATTACACCGACCATCAGCCTCCAAACAACATCATTTTGATAACATTTATTTTACTTTTATGTGATGAAGAGCACATTTTTTGACACCCTGGTAAAGTATTGCCCCACCGCCCACTAAGTCCGCTGTCTCAGGCCAATAATCCGGTTTTATACGCGCTCATATTGCATAAAAATTCATTCAAATGCATAATGGCCGCATGTTCCACTTTTTCCCGGACACGGTGCAGAATGCGTAACTCCACTAAACAAGAAGATCTGGTTAAGGCGTTCAAAGCGCTGTTAAAAGAAGAGAAATTCAGTTCGCAAAGCGAAATTGTGCAGGCGCTGCAGGACGATGGGTTCGAGAACATCAACCAGTCCAAGGTATCCCGCATGCTGACCAAGTTTGGCGCGGTGCGTACCCGCAACGCGAAGATGGAAATGGTTTACTGTCTGCCTGCCGAACTGGGTGTTCCCACCACCACCAGCCCGCTAAAAAACCTGGTGCTGGACGTGGATTACAACGACGCGGTGGTCGTGATTCACACCAGCCCTGGCGCAGCCCAGCTGATCGCCCGCCTGCTGGACTCGCTGGGCAAATCGGAAGGGATTCTCGGCACCATCGCCGGCGACGATACCATTTTCACCACCCCAGCCCGGGGCTTCAGCGTCAAGCAACTGTATGAAGCAATACTGGTATTGTTTGAACAGGAACTGTAATGCTTCTCCGCCCCGCTATGCGTTTGGGGCGGAATAGCCGGAAAATCACAGCGCAGGCAATTCAGCCAGCGGCCAACGCGGCCGAACCGTGATGCCAAGCTCATCCGTCACGCCCTGGGCAAGACGAACCGCTCCGGCATAAGCAATCATCGCGCCGTTGTCGGTACAGAATTCAGGGCGGGCATAGAACACGTCGCCGCCTCGTTTCGCCATGATGTCCGCCAGCCGCTGGCGCAATGTCCGGTTGGCGCTCACGCCGCCGGCCATCACCAGCCGGCTGAACCCTGTCTCATCAAGCGCACGCCGGCATTTGATGGCCAACGTATCCACCACCGCATCTTCAAACGCCCGCGCGATATCCGCCTGCGTCTGCGGATCGCTGCCGTTTTCACGGATAGTATTGGCGGCGAAAGTCTTCAGCCCGGAGAAACTAAAATCCAGACCGGGTCGATCGGTCATCGGCCGGGGAAAAACAAAACGGTCGGAATGCCCGCCTTGCGCCATTTTCGACAGCAACGGCCCGCCGGGATAATCCAGCCCCAGCAGCTTGGCGGTTTTGTCGAACGCCTCGCCAGCCGCATCGTCAATGGACTCACCCAGCAACCGGTATTCGCCAATGCCGGTAACGCTGATCAACTGGGTATGGCCGCCGGACACCAGCAGCGCGACAAACGGAAACGCCGGCGGATTATCTTCCAGCATCGGCGCCAGCAAGTGACCTTCCATGTGATGCACCGGAATGGCCGGCACATCCCAGGCAAACGCCAGCGAGCGCCCTACCGTCGCCCCGACCAGCAGCGCCCCAACCAGACCAGGGCCGGCCGTGTAAGCGACGCCATCGATATCTCTATGCTGTAGCCCGGCGTCTTTCAACGCCGCCTGAATCAACGGCACGGTCTTGCGAACATGATCGCGGGAGGCCAACTCAGGCACCACGCCGCCATAATCGGCATGCAACTTCACCTGGCTGTAAAGCTGATTCGCCAGTAGCCCGGCCTGCGTGTCATAAATCGCGACCCCGGTTTCATCGCAGGATGTTTCAATACCCAATACGCGCATTGCTGTTTTCACTCTCGTTTACATTTACGGCGGCGGTTACATTTACGGCGGCCCGCCACGGCTGCTTGATTCAGGCGGGACATAGTCTATCATAAGCCAGTCCACTGACGAGCGAACCGGCGCCGCGCGTTTTATGATCGCTGATGCACTTTACAAACGCGCCACAGTTGCAGTAGAATTCCGCACCATTTTGAAAAGGCTGGCACAAGGCCAGCAGCAAACCGAATTTACTGAGGTGAGAGGCACATGCCGGTAATTAAAGTACGTGAAAACGAGCCGTTCGACGTCGCTCTGCGTCGTTTCAAGCGTTCCTGCGAAAAAGCAGGTGTTTTGGCTGAAGTTCGTCGTCGTGAGTTCTATGAAAAACCGACTACCGAACGTAAGCGCGCTAAAGCTTCTGCTGTGAAACGTCACGCCAAGAAGCTGGCTCGAGAAAACGCACGCCGCACTCGTCTGTATTAATTTTCTGGAGGGTTATCCTCCACCGCGTGATTAATCCGCAGACTTAGCAGTTGCATACGAAGGCCGTGCTTTCCGAAAGGAATGCGCGGCTTATTGTCGTTTATAAACGTATATAGATAAGGGGCTTATGGCTGGACGTATTCCCCGCGTATTTATTAATGACCTGCTGGCCCGCACCGACATCGTTGACCTGATCGATGCGCGCGTCAAACTGAAAAAGCAGGGCAAGAATTATCACGCGTGTTGCCCGTTCCACCACGAGAAAACCCCTTCGTTCACCGTTAACGGTGACAAGCAGTTCTACCATTGCTTCGGCTGCGGCGCCCACGGCAACGCGATTGATTTCCTGATGAATTATGATCGTCTGGAATTTGTTGAAAGCATTGAAGAACTGGCTGCAATGCACGGCCTGGAAGTTCCTTACGAAGCAGGCACCGGTCCGAGCCAGCTCGAACGCCACCAGCGGCAAAGTTTATACGAGCTGATGGAACAATTAAGCGCTTTTTACCAACATACCCTGAACCAACCTGCGGGTACGCCGGCCAGAGAGTATCTGTCCAGACGCGGCCTGAGTGATGAGGTGATCCGGCAATTCGCCATCGGATGTACGCCGCCAGGGTGGGACAATGCGTTAAAACGTTTCGGCCGCAGCAGCGAAAACCGGACCACGTTGACCGACGCCGGCATGCTGGTGACCAACGATAATGGCCGTACTTACGACCGTTTCCGCGATCGGGTGATGTTCCCAATCCGCGACAAACGTGGGCGGGTTATCGCTTTTGGCGGTCGGGTGATGGGCGATGCTATGCCCAAGTACCTGAACTCGCCGGAAACCGAGATTTTTCACAAAGGCCGCCAGCTGTACGGCTTGTACGAAGCGCAACAGAAAAATCCGGAATTGAAGCGGTTGTTGGTAGTCGAAGGCTATATGGATGTGGTCGCGCTGGCCCAGTTTGGCATCGATTACGCGGTGGCCTCGCTAGGAACATCAACGACGGCGGACCATATCCAGTTGTTGTTTCGCGCCACCGATCAGGTGGTGTGCTGTTACGATGGCGACCGCGCCGGACGCGACGCCGCCTGGCGCGCGCTGGAAACCGCGCTACCCTATCTGGATGACGGTCGGCAGTTGCGCTTTATGTTCCTGCCCGACGGCGAAGACCCGGATACGCTGGTGCGTCAGGAAGGCAAGGCTGCTTTCGAGCAACGTATCGAACAGGCGATGCCGCTGTCGGCGTTTTTGTTCGACTCGCTGCTGCTGCAGGTGGACATGAGCACCCCGGACGGGCGCGCCAAGCTCAGTACGCTGGCCCTACCTCTAATTGGGCAGGTACCGGGCGAAACGTTGCGATTATACTTACGTCAACAACTTGGCAATAAACTGGGGCTGTTGGACGACAGCCAGCTGGACCGCCTGCTGCCGAAAGCGGCGGAGCAAACATCGTCCTACCAGCCTCCACGGCTAAAAGTCACAACTATGCGTATACTGATAGGACTTTTAGTACAAAATCCGAGGTTGTCCGCCGAGGTGCCGGAACTGGCGCTGGAAGGGGTGGAAGAGAACAAAGTTGCAGGGCTGGAGCTGTTTCTGGATCTGGTGAAAACCTGCAATGAAAGCCCAGGTATGAACATGGGACTGCTGCTGGAAAAATATCGCGAAAGTAAATATCGCAAGCAGCTTGAAACCCTGGCCGCCTGGGACCATATGATTGAAGAGGAAGAGCTCGAAGAAAAATTCAGGGTCAGCCTGGCCGAGCTCTACGACCAGTTGCTGCAGTTGCGGATGGACACGCTAATCGCCCGCGAGAGAACGCATGGGCTGAGCACGAACGAGCGCAAGGAACTGTGGTCGCTGCAACTGGCGCTGACGCGAAAAAACTGATTTCCCGCGGCTTAATTGCCGATAAATAGTAGGGTCGAGCCCTACAGCGTGCCGCTACGGGGGCTGCGGCGATAAGAAAAATTCCCCTAATGTTATTGTTAGCGATTTACGCTGACCGACACCAACCCCAATATTCTGAAGTGTGGATACCGTCTTATGGAGCAAAACCCGCAGTCACAGCTCAAGCTACTTGTCACCCGTGGTAAGGAGCAAGGCTACCTGACCTATGCCGAGGTCAATGACCATCTGCCGGAAGATATCATCGACTCCGATCAGATCGAAGACATCATCCAGATGATTAACGACATGGGCATCCAGGTGATGGAAGAAGCGCCGGATGCCGATGATCTGATGCTGGCTGAGAATACCGCCGATGAAGACGCTGCCGAAGCAGCGGCGCAGGTATTGTCCAGCGTTGAATCGGAGATTGGCCGCACGACCGATCCGGTTCGCATGTACATGCGTGAGATGGGTACCGTCGAACTGCTGACCCGTGAAGGGGAAATCGATATCGCCAAGCGAATCGAAGACGGTATCAATCAGGTACAGTGCTCCGTAGCCGAGTATCCGGAAGCCATCACCTATCTGTTGGATCAATACGATCGCGTCGAAGCGGGAGAAAGCCGCTTGTCCGACCTGATCACCGGTTTTGTGGATCCGAACGCCGAAGAAGACCTGGCGCCGAATACCACGCCCGAGAACGCCGAATTGGCCGACGACGGCATGGATGATGACGACGACGAAAACGAAGAAGACGAAGACGACTCCGATGATGACAACAGCATCGACCCGGAGCTGGCGCGTCAGAAATTCACCGAGCTGCGCGATCAGTATGAAGCGACCCGCGTAAGCATCAAAGCGCATGGCCGCAGCCACCCGACCGCGATTGATGAAATCAATAAGCTGTCTGAAGTGTTCAAGCAGTTCCGTCTGGTGCCGAAGCAGTTCGACCTGCTGGTGAACAACATGCGCACCATGATGGACCGCGTGCGCACGCAGGAACGCCAGATCATGAAACTGTGCGTCGAGCTGTGCAAAATGCCGAAGAAAAACTTCGTAACGCTGTTCACCGGCAATGAAACCAACAGCAAGTGGTTCGACGCCGCGCTTTCCATGGGCAAACCCTGGTGCGAAAAATTGCGCGAAGTGGAAGACGACGTGCATCGCAGCCTGCAGAAACTGCAACAGATCGAAGAAGAAACCGGCCTGACCATCGAGCAGGTGAAAGACATCAACCGTCGCATGTCGATTGGCGAAGCCAAGGCACGTCGCGCCAAGAAAGAGATGGTGGAAGCCAACCTGCGTCTGGTTATCTCGATCGCCAAGAAATACACCAACCGCGGCCTGCAGTTCCTGGACCTGATTCAGGAAGGCAACATTGGCCTGATGAAAGCGGTAGACAAATTCGAATACCGCCGCGGCTACAAGTTCTCCACCTACGCTACCTGGTGGATCCGTCAGGCGATCACCCGCTCCATCGCGGATCAGGCGCGCACCATCCGTATTCCGGTGCATATGATTGAGACCATCAACAAACTCAATCGTATTTCCCGCCAGATGCTGCAGGAAATGGGCCGTGAGCCGACACCGGAAGAACTGGCCGAGCGTATGCTGATGCCGGAAGACAAGATCCGCAAGGTATTGAAGATCGCCAAAGAGCCGATCTCCATGGAAACCCCGATCGGTGATGACGAAGATTCGCATCTGGGGGATTTCATCGAAGATACCACGCTGGAACTGCCGCTGGATTCCGCGACGTCGGAAAGCCTGCGTTCCGCCACCCATGACGTGCTGGCCGGCCTGACCGCCCGCGAAGCCAAAGTGCTGCGTATGCGTTTCGGTATCGACATGAATACCGACCATACGCTGGAAGAAGTCGGCAAACAGTTCGACGTAACCCGTGAGCGTATTCGTCAGATCGAAGCGAAAGCGCTGCGTAAACTGCGTCACCCGAGCCGTTCCGAAGTACTGCGTAGCTTCCTGGACGATTAATAAGATTCTTTATTGAATCGGTGCTATCAACCCCCGGTCCCGACCGGGGGTTTTTCTTTCTTATATCCGTGGTTACTCACTGCGTAACGCCAGACCAATACATTCTGGTCCCCTGCCTTTATTCACGATTACCGCCCTATCCCCACGGTAAATACAATGAATTCTTAATAATAACAATCTGCTGAATACTGGATATAAAACAACCATATGGCCGCCAGACTATAGACCCCACCAGCCGGATTACCTATAATCGAAGTATAATTGGCCCCTTAGCTCAGTGGTTAGAGCAGGCGACTCATAATCGCTTGGTCGTTGGTTCAAACCCAACAGGGGCCACCAGATTTCAGCAGAAAAATCATATAATTAAGCCACCTTTGACGGGTGGCTTTTTTACTAATGCAGCTTAGCGTGGCGATTCAATGCCAAAGTAGCACACAGGACCATCGGGCAGCTAAGTCGTCACGCATCCCTTCACCAACAGATAACCACTATCTCAATCTGACGACCACCTTACCTTTCGCCCGCCCGGTCTCAACGTAAGACAGCGCATCTGCCGTTGCATCAAATGGAAAGACCCGATCCACCACCGGCCTGATGATGCCTGACTCAATGAGAGCGCTAATTTCATCAAGCTGCTCTCCGCTGGCCCGCATAAAGACAAACGCATAACTCACGCCCTTCTGCCGGGCCTGCTTCCGGATACGGTGACTCAGGAGACGCATCACCTGTTTCAGCCCCCATGACAACCCCTGTTCTTTCGCAAACTCCGGTGCGGGCGGGCCGGAGATGGAGATGAGCTGCCCGCCGGGTCTCAACACCCGCAGCGATTTTTCCAGCACGTCATTGCCCAAACTGTTCAGCACCACATCGTAGCCATGCAGTACGGTTTCAAAATCCTGCTTCCTGTAATCAATGACCACATCCGCCCCCAGCGCTTTTACCCATTCGACGTTACTCGTGCCGGTGGTGGTGGCGACGAAAGCGCCGAGATGTTTGGCAAGCTGGATAGCGATGGCACCCACGCCGCCGGAGCCGGCATGAATCAGCACCTTCTGCCCTTTCTTCAACTTTGCGGTTTCAACCAACACCTGCCAGGCCGTCAGGCTGACCAGCGGAATTGAAGCCGCTTCTTCCATGCTGAGGTTGCCGGGTTTCAGCGCCAGCGAATCCTCTTTGACGGCGATGAATTCGGCAAAGGCGCCGATACGTTCCTGGTCTGGCCGTGCGTAGACCTCATCGCCCGGCCTGAATCGCGTTACCTTTGGCCCGACGCGAACGACAACGCCTGCGACATCGTTTCCCAACGCCAACGGCAAACGATACGGCAGAATCAGCCTGAATTCGCCGCTCCTGATTTTGGCATCAAGCAGATTGACGCCGGCGGCATGAACCTGAATCAGGACGTCATCGCCCCGTAACTCCGGCTCAGGCATTTCGCCAATTCGTCCGCTGCTTCTGCGGCCATAGCGATCGATAATGAACGCCTTCATAAAGTGTTGCTCTCCAGAATGATTACCTATTAACGGCCTGCCCGCCCGCGGTTATCGGTACGAATGACGGAAAGAAAAGCCAGTGCGAGGACCACTTCTAACACGGCAGCCAGCAGGATCCCGCTATTGGCGTGTCCTGCAACAAACTCCCCCACCCCAAGCGTTGCAAGTATCATGCAAGTGACCACTACGCCCTTCATCAGGGATGAGCGGGCTGGCGATGGCGCTACATTTCTGGCCAGGAAGAATATGACGCCAACTCCGGCATACAGCGCCGCTGAACGACGACTAACCAGCCCCGCCGAACTATTGAAGTCAACGCCCCAACTGGCCAGCATCAGAGCTGGCACCGATATCCAGGCGACGGCGAGCACAAAGAACAGCAGCGCCGACAAGATAGCCAGCGGCCGGAATCTGAGTGATAAGACGGTCATATGCTGAGTTCCTAAGCTACGCATCAAGCTGCAAACTTTTGCGGATACCCGAGTCCAGTAAACCCGGCGCGAATCGGCGCAGCAGTCGCAGGCGAGCCGCGGCCGCGCCTGCCGTATAGCGAAGCTTCGGACGTTTTGCGCGGGCCGCTGTCAGTACAACCTCAGCTACCACAGCCGGATCATCCGCGCTCGCCATTGCCAGCCTCACCACCTTTTCCAGCGCCCGGCGTACCGGGGCGTATTCATCCAGCACCGCATCCGGCGGCACGTTGTTGGACTCGAACTGCGTTTTGGTATACGCAGGCTCAATGACCGAAACCCGGATACCGCGCGTGCGTAATTCGTGATCCAGCGCCTCTGAATAGCCTTCGACCGCATGTTTGCTGGCCGCGTAAAGCGCCACATAAGGCATCGGCACAACGCCGAGAATAGAACCGATGTTGATGATGCGGCCGCCGCCCTGTTGGCGCATGTGGGGCACCACGGCGCGGGTCATGCGGACAACGCCCAGAAAATTGGTGTCGAAGACCGCTTGCGCCTGTTCGATTGAGCTTTCTTCCGCCCCGGCCGGGCTAAGTCCAAAACCCGCGTTGTTCACCAGCAGATCGATACGCCCTTCCCGCCGGAGTAGCTCGCTCACGGCGGCGTCGACCGATTCATCAGAAGTCACATCCAGCGCCAGCAGCTCAAACCGCCGCTGCCCGGCCTGAGCACCTCGTCTGCTGGTGCCGTATACCTTATAGCCGGCCTGCACCAGCCGTTCCGCTGTAGCTTCACCGATCCCCGATGAGGCGCCGGTAACCAGCGCGATGGGTTTATTTGATGTCATAAAATACCTTGTCTATTGCTTCGTCATCAGGCTGTCTGTTGCCTGAGTAAATAAAACCGGCGCGCTACGGACGCAATTCTGTATCGGCGAGTGCATCAGTCGATAACGTGCGGCGGCATTCGCCTGCGAAAACCCCGGCAGCATGGCTTGCCGGGCGTGTTGATAAGCATCCCATTGCCCGGCTTCGTGGAGCGGCGGGATAGTTACCGGCTCGCGGCGATCAAAACCAACCAGCGCGGCATCCACCAGTTCCTCAACTTCCATCACGGCGGGAAGCGTATTGATGTCGGTGCCTGAACGTTCCCAAATCTCTGTGCGCGTAGCCGCCGGAAGCACCGCCTGAACGTAGATGCCCCTGGGAGCCAGTTCGAGGCTGAGTCCCTGAGAAAGAAACAGCACAAACGCCTTGGTCGCACCGTAAACGGTCAACCCGAACTCCGGCGCCAAACCGACTACAGAGCCAATATTGATGATGGCGCCCCCGCCTGCCGTCGCCAGACGCGGGGAAACCGCGCTGGCAAGCCGCACCAGCGCCATCGTGTTGAGCGCGACAAGCCGCTCGATATCGTCCGTCGCCTGTTCAAGGAAGCTCCCACCGATATTCATACCCGCGTTATTCACCAGGATCCCGATATGGCTGTCTTCGCGCAGTCGCGTCTCCACCGCAGCAAGCTCGTCAGGTTGGGTAAGATCGGCGGGCAGGACATCAACCGTCACGCCGTAGTCCTGACGCAGGCGAACAGCCAGGGTATCCATCCGCGTATGGTCGCGGGCAACCAGCACCAGATCATGGCCGCGACGCGCAAAACGTTCGGCATAAACAGCGCCAATCCCCGATGACGCACCAGTGATGAGAACAGCAGGAGTGGTATTCATTCATTTATCCTTTTGTCAGCGTGAAGAAGGTGGATGTCGCACTTGCCAAATAGATGATGAATGACATATATAATAGATGTCAATCGACATTTAAATAAAAGGATCGATAGCATGCAATACACCACGTTTGGCCGAAACACAGGATTACGCGTCTCTGAACTGGCCCTCGGTACCGGTAACTTTGGCACCGGATGGGGTTATGGCTCAGAAAAAGAAGAAGCGAAACAGGTATTTGAACGCTACGCTGACGCCGGCGGCAATTTCATCGACACGGCAGACGCCTATCAGTTCGGCCAGTCCGAGCAGTTGGTAGGGGAGTTCATCGCTGCCGAACGCGATCACTTCGTGGTCGCCACCAAGTATACCCTTGGCGCGGCGCCGACCCCGGATATCGCGCAGACCGGCAACAGCCGCCGCAATATGATTTCCTCGGTGGAAAATAGCCTGAAACGGTTGAAAACCGATCGCATTGATGTGCTATGGGCACACTTTGACGACCAGTTAACCCCGCTTGAAGAGATCGTCCGCACCTTTGACGATCTGATCCGTGCCGGAAAAATTCAGTATGCCGGGCTATCCAATTTCCCTGCCTGGCGCATCGCCAGAGCGGATACGATGGCGGAACTGCGCGGCTGGTCGCGTATCGCCGGGATACAGGTGGAATACAGCCTGGCACAACGCACCGCCGAGCGGGAACTGCTGCCGATGGCGGAAGCGCTGGGGCTGGCGGCAACGCTCTGGTCGCCGTTGGGCGGTGGTCTGCTGACCGGAAAATACCGTCACAGCAATGAAGGGCGTCTGACGGGGTTTGGCGGCAGGTTGGTGCATATCGAGCGGGATACCGCGCTGCTGGATGAAGTCATCGCCGTATCACAGGAGCAACAGCGACAGCCCCTGCACATTGCCATCGCCTGGTTGCGACAGAAAGCGGCCCATTCCAGCACCAGTCTGATCCCCATTCTGGGTTCCCGCACCCGAAATCAGTTGGATGATACCCTCACAGCGCTGGAGGTGACGCTAAGCGATGAACAGATGGCGCGCCTTGAGATCGCCAGCGCCATTTCGCTCGGAACACCGCACGATCAGATCGCCGGCAGTCTGCCCCGCGCTCAGGGCGGCGACAGCGCTCGCATCGCCAGTCTACGACCGCCGCGCGCCTGAACCGGTTGATCATTATTGATGAAGGGCATCATCTATTGAGTCTGGTATTTCCATGCCCTAAGATGATGCCCGTCCGATGAGAGGAGAAAGTCATGGCCCGTGTATCAAAACAGCAGATGGAGCGTAACCGCGAAGAAATTATTCAGGTTTCTTCACAGCTCTTTCGTGAACGTGGCCTGAATGGCGTCAGCGTGAATGATTTGATGGCGGCAGCCGGGTTAACCCACGGTGGTTTCTACGGGCACTTTGCCTCCAAAGATGAACTGGCCGCTATCGCCAGCCGTAAGGCTCTTGAAGATTCCAGCACCCGCTGGCAGGCGCTCAGCCAACAGCCGGATCAACGCAACCTGCGTACGCTGGTAGAAAACTACCTGTCTTCCGCCCACCGCGATGGCGTGAAGGACGGATGCGCGATCAGCGCGTTAGCCAGCGATGTGGCTCGGGAAAGCGAAGATAAGCCAGTACGTGAGGTGTATCTCAATGGCGTGAAAGCCATGCTGGGCAGACTGGAGGCCCTTTCCGAGACGGAAGACCACGAACAGCGCAGGCAACAGGCGCTGACGCAGGTGGTTTTGTTGGCCGGCGCGCTGATGTTGTCACGCGCGACCGCCGGGGACCCGTTGTCGGATGAGTTTCTCGCCGCAGCCAAAAAAGCGCTGCTGGGCGAAGAGTAACACTTTCGCATTCTCGCATTCTCGCATTCTCGCGCTATCACACCGCAGCCAGCTCGTACCCCGTATCCAGCAGCGTAAAAGCATACTGCCGCTGCGAGGAGAGAATCACCCGCCGGTCTTTGGTCACGAAAATGGCTTCGATATGCGGTAGCCGGGACAGGTAAGCCACGCCTTTTTCCACGCCCAGGCCGTAAATCAGGGTGGTGTAGATGTCTCCGTCGATGGAGGCATCGGAAATGATGGTCACGCTGAGCAGTTCGTTATCCAGCGGGTAACCGGTTTTCGGGTCGAGAATATGGTGATAAAGGCGGCCATCGCACTCGAAATAACGCTCGTAAATGCCGGACGTCACCACCGACTTGTTCGCCACGTGAACCACGCCGATCAGCTCGCCGTTGTCGCCAAACGGCTTTTGCAATCCTACCGACCAGCCAGCCTGACCGCCGCTCTGCGGTCTGCCAAGCGCCAGCACGTTGCCGCCCAGATTGATCAGCGCATGATAGACATGGTGCTGATACAGGAATTGCCTGACGACATCGGCGATATACCCTTTCGCGATCGCCCCCAGATCGATTTCCATCCCCGCTTTTTCCAGCCATACCGAGCAGTCCTGCGCATTGAGCACGACGTGGTGAGGGTCGGTCAGCGCCAGTAATGCCCGCAATTCGTCGGCGGGCGGCACGCTGTGGCCCTGAAAGCCGATTTTCCAGCGTTTCACCACCGGCCCGATGGTGAAATTGAAGCAACTGCCCTCCAGCAGGCTGACCTCTCTGGCGCACTTAATCAGATTGAACAGCGGCTGGCTGACGACAACCGGGTGTTTGCCTGCGGCACGGTTGATGTCCATGACTTCGGAATCAGCCCGGTTAACGGTCAACGCATCCTCCAGTTGTTTAATGCGGCCAAACACCTGCGATGCCAGATGTTCATTCGGTTCAAACAATTTGAGAAGAATGGGCGAGCCCATGAGTACGGTGGAATAGACGTAAACCCGATCGTCTGACGGCATGGCGGATAGTCCTGGAAGAAAAGCGAATAATGCCTGCATCAGCAACGGTCGCTGACGCAGGCATTCTTGCTTACAACGGCATTTACTTACAACCGCCTTTACTTATAACTGCCTCTACTTATAGCTGCACGTAAGATGCCGCGTTACGGCCCGCCTGAATACCAAAAACGATGATATCGGCGACGGCGTTGCCGCCGATGCGATTACCGCCGTGGATGCCGCCCACCACTTCACCGGCGGCGAAGGCGCCCCGGATCACCCGTTTCTTGCTGTCCAGCACCGCGGTATCGGTGTTGATCACCACGCCGCCCATGGTGTGGTGCACGCCGGGCGCGATGCGGATAGCGTAGAACGGCCCCTGATTGATGGGGTGGCGCAACGCGGTTTTACGGCCGAAGTCGTCATCATGCTGCTTGTCGACAAACAGGTTGTAGCGTTCCAGCGTCGCCAGCAGAGCGTGGAAGTCGATAGACAGCTTGTCCGCCAGCTCGCGCGGAGAAGCGGCGCTCACCACAAAACCACGGGACAGATATTCGTCCGCCGCCTTGTTCTTCGCCCTCACCTGCTCGTCAAACAGGATATAGGCATACTTCTCCGGCAGGCCGATAATTGCCGCCGACACCTTGTCGCGGGTTTCCATCTCGTTAAAGAAGCGATGCCCCTGCTGGTTCACCAGAATCGCACCGCCGCCGCGAATGGATTCGGAGATCAGGTAAGACGTGGTCTGCTCGACCGTCGGGTGGATCTGAATTTCCCCCAGGTCGACGGTATCGGCGCCCACTTTCTCCAGAATCTCAATACCGCTGCCGGTAGCGCCTTGGTGGTTGGTGGTGACGAAGCCGTCCAGATCCGGGCGGTATTTCACCACCATCTCGCGGTTGGCGCTGAACCCGCCGGTGGCGACCACCACGCCTTTGGTGGCGATGGTCAGTTGTTCATTGTCCTCGTTAAGCACCCGTACACCGGTAATCGCGCCGGCGTCATGGACGATATCGATAACCGACGTATCCAGCATCACATCGATATTGCGCTTGTTGATGTTTTTCACCAGACCGCTGATCAGGAAGCCGCCTACCGCCGAACCATCCGCCGGGCGATGGGTGCGATCCACGCTCATCCCACCGGTAATGGTAATGTCGTTCAGTTCGATGCCGCGCTCCGCCAGCCACTCGATCGCCATCGGCGCACCTTCCACGAATCGTTTCAGCAATTCGGGATTATTTTTTAGCTTACCGCCTTTCAGAGTCTCCTCGTAGAACCGTTCCTTGTCGTCTACGATGCCTTTTATTTTCTGGAAACGAGTTCCTGCCGCGTTCATACCCACGGACGCCTTGATAGTGTTGCCGCCGATGCTGGACATCTTCTCGACAATCAGCACGTTGGCGCCGTCATCGCAAGCCTGAATCGCCGCAGCCAGACCGGCGCCGCCGCTGCCGATCACCACCACGTCATAACGCTGCATGTCCGCCGGGTCGCCGCCTTCCGCCATAATCGCCGCTTTACAGGACTTAGCCAGCGCCTTGGACACCGCTTTTTTCACCGCTTCGCTCTGGGTGGTGGCGCCGGTGACCGCATCCACATGCGGGCTATTGGCGTCAAGAATACGGGAGCGGATAACCTCAAAGCTGCTGACGAAATCGGTATTCAGCTGCGAATTAGGCTCCAGCGTAACATCGGCGATGCGATCCGTTTCCAGGCTGACGTTGATCACCAGCTCGCCGGCGTCGTCCTGCACTTTCTCCTGAAACACGCCCGCCTTGAATTTTTTCGCCGACAAGCTCATGTCGCGGATCATCGCTTCCACCAGCGAGAAGCGCCACAGCGGTTCGGGAATGGTCAGGGCTTCACGTTGGGTGCTGTCGATAAACAGTTCGAGCTTCTGTTGATTGATGAGGCGATCGGTCCAGTCCGGATAGGCAATGCAGGCTTTCCCCACCGCCACCAGATCGTAACCGTGTTCCAGCGCCGCGTCGGCATCCGCTTTATTCACCACGCCGCCGACGCCGATTACCGGCACCTTAGCCAGCGTATCGGAACGCATGGCGACATATTTGCCAATCAACGGGGTGGGATCGGTGGTATCGACGATGGATGAGCGCAGAGTGTATCCCATAGAAAAATGCAGGTAATCCAGCCCACGCGCCGCCAGTTTTTCCAGCAGGTACAGGGTGTCGTCAAACCGGATGCCCGGCTCTTCGATTTCCTCCGGCGAGAAGCGATAGCCGATGATGAAGGACGCATCCGCATACTGGCGCGCCATCTTGTGGGTGATTTCCAGCACGGCGAGCGGGAATCTGGCGCGATTGTCGCGGCTGCCGCCCCATTCATCGGTGCGCTGGTTGGAGTTCGGGGAGTAAAACTGCTGAATCAGGTAGGTATTGGCGCCGTGGATTTCCACGCCGTCGAAGCCGGCTTCAATGGCGCGGCGCACCCCTTCGCCAAATTTGGCGATCATGGCTTCCACCTCTTCGCCCGTCAGCGCGACCGGAACCGCCGCCCCTTCGCGCGGCGCGGCAACGGCGCTCGGCCCGACCGGCGACTGGCCGCCAATCAGTTTCGGCTCCACCATGCGCCCGCCGTGGTAGATCTGCAAAATGGCTTTCGAGCCCTTTTCCTTGATGGCCGAGGCGACTTTCGCCAGTCCGGCGATCTTGTCGTCGTTGTCGATGCCAATCGCGCCCGGAAACGCCAGCCCTTTATCATCGATAAAGCAGCACTCCACAATCACCGCGCCGATGCTGCCGGCACGCACCTGATAGTACTCCACCAGCTCTTTGGTGACGGTTCCGTCATAAAAGCCGGTGCAGGTGGTCATCGGCGCCATCAGGAGACGATTTTTAAGCTCGACGCCATTTGGCAAGATAAACGGACTCAACACCTGGTCGTTAATGTTCATAGTCAGTGACTCCATAATTACAAATATTTCATAGGCTTTAAATTTGTTATCGGTTTATTGTTTTTTATTTTGCTTAGCGGGCCGATGTCATAACGTTAATATGATTGGCTTTTTAGTTTATAAATAATCAAATTAGTTAATTAACTAATATTCCACTATTATGTCATAGCGTTGTTTAAATACTGATTCAGTAAAAAATAAACCGTTCACATTCGGTTAAAATAAAGTAACGCTTTATTTACCTGAATATGCCGCCCCCCGAATATACGTGCTATACCCTAAATAATTCGAGTTGCAGGAAGGCGGCAACCAAGTGAATCCCCTGGAGCTTACATCAGTAAGTGACTGGGGTGAGCGAGGGCAGCCAACGCATCTGCAACTTGAAGTATGACGGGTATATTCTTCAGGTTACCGCGCCATGAACCCAGACCAAAGCCAGCCCAGACTGCTCATACGCCACATGGCCATGCGCTGTTGAACGATGTCAGCCGCCTCTGCCGGGGCAATCTTAAATATGACCAATCACGCTTAATAAATAAAACACCGGTTCATTATTATTCGCTCCAGAATACCTTTAATAATTAACCTTGTTTTTTGTAAGTCTATTGCATCTGACAACCCGGTTATTTATTACCACCCTGAGAGTGGGCCGATATAAAAAAGCCGCCTGATGGCGGCTCATATAAATGATTACGCTCAGGCAATGTCCTCGTCGATTAATTGCGCCACCCTCCGGCGGGACACTTCGTCAAACGGCGCACGCATCAGCAGATTCGATTCTCCCCCGGCGCTCTGATAAAACACCGGCCGCGCGTGCGAGAACCGTTTGAAACCGATATCGCCGTGATAAGCCCCTATCCCCGACGCGCCAACGCCGCCGAACGGAATGTCATGCACCAGCACATGGCTCATCACGTCATTGATCACCAGCGCGCCGGATAGCGTGCGGTGCCGGATCTGCGCGATCTCTTGCGGGCTCTCGCCGAAATAGTAAGCGGCCAGCGGACGATCCATCCCGTTGATGATCGTCAGGCACTGCTCGATATGGTCGTAGGCGATCACCGGCAACAGCGGTCCGAAGATTTCCTCCTGCATAATGCGGGCGGTGGGCGGCGGGTTGATTACCAGCGTCGGCGCCATACGTCGACGCGGCAAATCGTCTACCTCCTCCGTCGCGCGCACCAGTGTCGCCCCCTGATGACGCGCGTCATCCAGCAGCGCTTTCAGCCGTGCGGTCTGGCGGGCATTAACCACGGAGGTGTATTCGCGGTTTTCGATAAACGCCCCGTAGGTCTGGCGCAGAAACACGCAGGCCTGTTCGACCAACGCCGGCAGATCATCCCGGTGCACCAGCACATAGTCGGGCGCAATACAGATTTGCCCGGCATTAAACGTTTTGACGGTCATGATGCGCTGCGCCGCCAGTACGATATCGCTGCCGCGCGACACGATGACCGGCGATTTGCCGCCCAGCTCCAGCGTCACCGGGGTGAGGTTTTCCGCCGCGGCCTTCATCACCTGCCTGCCGGTAGCGGTGCTGCCGGTAAACACCAGATGGTCGAACGGCAGCGACGAGAAGTGTATTGACGCGTCAACACCGCCCTGCAACGTCGAGATTTCGTCTTCGGCGAACCGTTCCGCAATCAGCCGACACAGCAGCCGACTACCGTTTTCAGCCAGTTCGGAGGGCTTAATCATTGCCCGGTTGCCGGCGGCGATCACCCCGGCCAGCGGGCCAAACGTGAGCACCAGCGGGAAATTCCACGGACTCATGACGCCAATCACCCCCAGCGGTTTGTACTCCACCACCACCCGGGTGCCGGGAAACGGCGAGGTTCCCTGCTCTTCCTCCGCCCATTGCTCCAGATGGCGCGCCGCGTGGCGCAGCGCATCAATCGAGCCGAGAATATCGGAAATCAGCGTGTTGCCGGGAGCGCGGTAGCCGAAATCCTGGCTGTAGGCGTCGCACAGCTCATCCTGATGCGCTTTCAGCAATTCAATACAGCGATTCAGAATGGAAATACGTTCGGGGATTGTCAGCGGACGGTCGGTGGCGGCCGCTTGCATACGAGAAAGGTGCTGTGAAATAACATCAGCCGAAACAGGCTGATTATTAAGAATAAAATGACTCATGACGACTCACTTAACAAACATGGGAAATGGCGCCTTCTGAAAAGAAGGATGCGGAGATATGAATTTGATAAGTAAGTAGCCGGGGCGAATTGTACGTGCGCGGCGCCGGATTATCCAGCACTAACCGAGCCTGATGAGAGGCATCAGGCTCGTTGTCTGATTACGGCGTCGGCAACAGAAACGCCTTGAACTGCGGCGTCATGACGGCCTCAAACCCTTTATCGGTTTTGGTGATCAAATAGACCGCCAGTCCTTGCTGTTCCGCCAGTTTCAGCGCCTTTTCGGTGCCCAGCACCATCAGCCCGGTATCCCAGCCATCCGCCTCCAGCGCGGTTCTGGCAATCACGGTGGCGGAAACCAGCTGATGCGTAATCGGCCGACCGGTGGCTGGGTCGATGACATGAGAATAGCGTTTGCCGTCCTGCTCAAAATAGTTGCGATAGCTGCCGGAAGTGCTGATGCCGTAGCCCTGCAGGTCTACCGCCGCCTGAATGGCATTCTCCTTGTCGGTAGGCTTCTGAATGGCGACCCGCCAGGGCTGCCCCTGACCGTTGACGCCGCGGCTGGAAATCGCGCCGCCCACCGACACCAGATAGTTGGTGATGCCTTTGCGGGTCATCAGTTGCGCCAGCAGGTCCGCACCGTAACCCTCGCCCATAGTAGACAGATCCACATACAGGCCCGGCAGATCTTTCTGCAACCATTCGCCCTGATGATTGCTGATCAGGCGCAGGTGGTTCAGCCCCACTTTCCGTCGCGCATCATCAATCTGCTGCTGGCTGGGAATCGCCACCGGCTGCTTCTGCGGCCCGAATCCCCACAGGTTGACCAGCGGCCCCACCGTGATATCCATCGCCCCGCCTGTCGCCCGGCCGATGCGCTGCGCGGCCAGAATGATATCCGCCATGCCATTGCCGATAGGCTGCGGGTCAGTACCGGTGTCGCGGTTAAAACGGGACAACACCGAGTCGTTACGGTAGGTGGAAATGTCGTTGTTGGCCTGTTCCAGCAAGGCGTCGATCTCCTGCTGCAACTGTTGCCGGTCTTCCGGCAATTCTCCGCTGATCTTCACGCTATAGAAGGTACCCATGGTTTTACCCTCAAACGTGGTAAACGGACGTGAGCTGTCCGCGGTCGCCCCCGGTTTGCAGGCGCTCAGCACGCTGAGCACAGCCAGAAAAAGGATGGATTTTAAGGCGGAAAACGCCATGAGCCGCACTCCCTGAATCACAATGACGCGCTATTGATAGAGCAAGATCGGGCGATTGAAAAGTGCTGATGGGGAAAAACCTGTCTGAACGCAAGAGATCGGCCAAAAGCGGTGTGCCGGTCGGCCAGGCTGGCGCAGAAAAACCGCGCAGAAAGATGAGCGCTTGCGGCGATAAAAACGAAACGCGCCAGCAGGCGCGTTTCGGGTATATCAGGCTAGACGGTTATTGCGGCGCTTTTGCCGGCGCCGGTTCTTTCAGGTGTTTGGCAAAGTTGTCGTTGAACTGCTTTTTCTGTTCCGGCGTCAGCACGTTGTACATCTTGTTCTGGATTTCCAGACGTTTCAGCATATGGGCTTTGCTGGTTTCAGCCATTTTGTTGGCCACCGCTTCGGCTTTAGCTTGATCAAAGCTGTCGGCGGCAATCAGGCTGTGCCATTCAGTGCGTTCCTCAGCCGAAGGCCGCTCACGGTCCTGTTTAGCGTTCTCCATGATGTCACGCATTTTCTGGCGCTGTTCATCGGTCAGATTCAACCCTTTGAACATCATGTTCTTTTCCATGCCGCGCTCGCCGTCATGATGCTTCATCATACGCGCGCCCTGATCCGGCGGGGTATTATCCTGAGCGTAGGCGAACCCGGCGCTACTCAGCGCCAGCGCAGAGGCAATCACAATCGCAGTTAACTTAGACATAAGACCTTCCTTCACGTTACGGTTTTAATTATTAACGCACCGGAATGCGTCAACCTTTGCGATGCAGTATAGGCCGGGGAATTTCAGTTAACCGGGGGCTAGGGTAAAACTTTGCAAGGGAGATATTCACAATTGCGCCAATTGTGGAGAAAGCGGAAATATTCCGTAAGAGGCCGGTCAGAAGAACAGAGCAACGGCGCTGGCCCACCGGTGAAAGCCGCTGGCAGGCCGCCGCGCCGTGGCTCGTCACCCGCCGCCGGCAATGCACCGGCGGCGGCGTCATCAGGCGGCTTGCTCCTGACGCAGGCGTTTTTCGCGGCGGATTTTGCGCTCTTCCATCACCGCTACCAGCGCCATCAGGCAGATACAACCGATCGCGGCGGCGTCCAGCGCGGCAAAGGTGCCCGCCCAGCCGGTCAACCCGAAAATCGGGGTGCCGTCGGCGATCATGCCCAGCCCCAGCTTGGCGAAGCTGTCGCCAATCAGATAGGCGAAGGTGCCTTTGATGCCGTCGGCGGCGCTGATGGCTTTCTTCGGCACAAAACCGACGGCGGCCACGCCAATCAGCAACTGCGGGCCGAACACTAAAAAGCCCAGCGCAAACAGCGACGACAGATAAACATACTGGTTGCTGGCATGTTGATAGACGCCAAGCGTCACGATGATCAACGCCAGCGCGATGCAGGCCACCAACCCGCGGCGACCGTTGGCGAGATCCGACAGCCAGCCCCACAGCAGCGTGCCCACCAGCGCACCGGCCTCGAACAGGGTAAAGCCCTGAATCGCCACCGCTTTCGGCAGTTTCAGTTCCTGATAGGCGTAAACCGTGGACCACTGGTCGATGCCGATGCGCACCACATACAGAAAGATGTTGGAGAAGCACAGCAGCCAGATCACTTTGTTTTTCAACACATACTCGACGAAGATCTGCCATTTGGTCATGGCGCCGTCTTCCGTCTCCTTGTCTTCTTCGGAGATAGCCTCGTCAAACAGCTCTTCGGCTTTCCCCAGGCCGTAGGCTTCCGGGGAGTCGCTGCCGAAACGCAGGCCGATGAAGCCGACAATCAGCGCGATGATCGACGGGAAGATAAACATCCCGATTACATGGCCGTCGAACAGGTAGTTAGCGCCGAACAGCGCTACGCCCGCCGCGCCCGCGCCGCCGAGGTTATGAGAAATGTTCCACAGCCCCAGATAGGTGCCGCGTTTGCGGCGCGGCGTCCACTTGGTGATGGTGGAGTAGCTACACGACCCGCCGGTGCTCTGGAAAAAGCCGCTCAGCGCATAACACGCGATCATCAAAAACAGGCTCACGGACCCCGTCCCCATGCTGGCGCTGAAACCGAGCATGCAAATGGCGGACAGGATCAGCATAAACGGCAGAAACTGCTTGGTGTTTTTGCCGTCCGCATAATAGGACACCAGCGTTTTCCCAACGCCGTAGGTTATCGAAAAACCGAGGCCAATCATGCCAAGCTGCGTCATGCTCAACCCGTAGGTGCTGATCATGTCGTTCTGCGCGATGTTGAAGTTCTTACGGATCAAATACATGGTCAGGTAGCCGATGAACACCACCAGATAAGACTGCATGAACGGCTTGAACCACATTTTACGCCGCACATCGAGCGGCAGATCCAGCGTCGGTTGACGCACCTGGGTTAAAAAGTTGAGCATGATGTTTCCTCTTACAGGACGAAACGGCTTGCAGCCTTATCTCGCCCGCATGGGCTTTGTTTTAGGTGATTTGTTTTTGGGTAATTCGTTTTGGGTGATTCGCTTTGAATGATTTGTTTTGAGTGATTTATTTTGAATGAATTGTAAAAAAGCCCGCGAATGCGGGCCTGAGGGAACGTCCTGCTTCAACTAGGAAATTTTCCCGGTTTTCGCCGATTCAGCGCAAAAGGGTGAAGCGAATCACGCTATGTCGGCCGCGGCGCGCGGCGACGAGGCACGCAGGAAAGGCAACAGCAGTAGCGCCGAGACGCCGGCGGCCACCGCAATCACCGCGAAAAAGCCGCTCCAGTGCCACACATCCATGATGCGCGCCAGCGGCCAGCCGGACAGCGACGCGCCAAGATAGGCGAACAGCCCCACAAATCCGGTGGCGGCGCCGGCGGCGTCTTTGTGGGAGCATTCGGCGGCCGCCATGCCAATCAGCATTTGCGGGCCGAAGACGAAGAAACCGGTGGTGAAGAAGCAGGCGGCCTGCATCACGTAGCTGGCGAACGGCATCAGCCACAGCGAACCGACGGACAGTAAAATGCCGGCGGCGAAGATCAGGTTCATCGGGCCGCGGTTGCCGTTAAACAGCCTGTCCGATCCCCAGCCGGCCACCAGCGCGCCGATAAACCCGCCCAGTTCGAACATGGTGACCGCCGAGTTGGCGGTCACCAGATCGACCCCCAGCGTTTCCGACATGTAGAGGTTGCCCCAGTCGTTGATGGCGGCGCGCACCACGTACACCAGCACATAACAGCAGGCCAGCAGCCAGATATACGGATTGGTGAACACGTATTTATGCAGGATTTCCCGACGCGACAGCCCGGCCCCCTCCTGCTGCTGGGCGATCTCCAGCGTATCCTGACACCACTCGCCCACGCTCGGCAGGCCGAGGGTCTGCGGCTTGTCGCGCAGTCGCCAGCATAAAAACAGCCCGGCGACGATCGCCAGCGAACCGGCGATCATCATCCCGGCGCGCCAGCCGTAATGCAGCGCCGCCGCTCCCACCACCATCGGGATCAACGCACCGCCCACGTTATGCGCGGTATTCCACAGCGCCCACCAGCCGCCGCGCTCGGTGCGCGAATACCAGCTGGTGAGCAGCCTGGCGCACACCGGCGCGCCCCAGCCCTGAAAAAAGGCGTTCGCCATCCACAACGCGGCGAAGGCCCACAGCGACGAGGAAAAGCCAAACAGAATATTCACCACGCCGGTCGCCAGCAGGCCGATGCCCATAAAGTAGCGGGCATTGGAACGGTCGCTCACGATGCCCGAGAGGAATTTCGACGCCCCGTAGGTCACGTAAAACAGCGTCGCCAGCATCCCGATATCGGTACGCGCCATCAGCCCGCTGGCGAGGATTTCCGGCACCGCGGCGTTAAAACTTTTACGGGTGAAGTAAAACAGCGCATAGCCCAGATATAGCGTCATCAGGATATGCCGACGCCAGTAACGGTAGGCTTCATCAATGGCCTGACGGTCGGCCAGCGGCGGCGCGCCGGCGGGAATTTTAAGGAAACGCGTATTCAGGAAACGCGTATTCAGGAAACGAATGTTCAGAAAGCCGGACATCAAGACTCCTCGCTGGCTGGCAGCGGCAGGATGACGGTTAAACGGGTGCCATGAGTACAGGAAAGCTGCAAGGTGCCGCCCAGCGCCGTGACGCGCTCGCGCATCCCGAGCAGGCCAAAGCCTTCCGCGCCGGAACCCGGCGGCAGCCCGCCGCCGTCGTCCTCGATCACCAGCGTCAGTCGCTCGCCCTGCTGCCAGACCTGCAACGTCACCGCGCTGGCGTTGGCGTGTTTCACAATATTATTCAGCCCTTCCTGACACACGCGAAACAGCGTTACCCGCAGCCCTTCGCCGAGCGACGCTTCGTCAATGTGCCAGGCGAGATGGCTGACGATGCCATTCGCCTCCAGCTCCATCTCGCGCATCAAGGAACGCACCGCCTGCTCCAGAGTGAGATCGTCCAACTGGCGCGGACGCAGGCGACCCATCAGCCGGCGCACCGAATCATACACCCCGAGCGATAACTGCTCGATGAGCGCGCCGCTCTGCCGCACGTTGCGGTTCTCCGGCGCCAGCCGTTGCAAAATGCCCGCCTGAGTACGAATCGCGGTGATGGTCTGGCCGATGTCGTCGTGCAGCTCCCGCGCGACGTCGCGCCGCACGTATTCTTCCGTCGCCAGCAATCGTTCCGCCAGACGGCGATTACGCGCCAGCTGATTTTGCAGCGACAGGTTCAGCTCGCGCAGGCGCTGGATGCCGGCGCCGAGCAGCAGCCCGGTCAGGCTCTGAGCCAGCAGCGACAGCAGCAAATCCACCGGATGTTCATGCCAGGTCTGGCTGGCGATCAGCGCAATGGCGTTCATCAGCGTGGCGATCAGCGCGCCTTGCCAGCCATAGTGCCAGGCGAGCGCAATGATCGGCAGCGCCAGACAGAACGGGGTAAAACGCGACAGCTCCGCCGGCAACCCCAGTTGCAGCCACAGGCTCACGACAAACAACAGCAAATACCAGAGCAGATGGCGCCCGCGCCAGTTCACCGGCTGGGAAACCAGCGACGGCCCGAGCGGCAGCCAGGTAGAACTGGACAGATAGTGCCAGATAAGCAAACAGGTGGGCGAAAGCGTCAGTCCGCCGGTCAGGGTCAGCAGCAACACCGTGAGCGCGTCCTCGCCGCGGCCGAGCCACGGCAGGGATTGCAGCAGCGCCGCCGCAATCAGCGCGCCGCCCTGCCACAGCAGCGTGTGCCAGTCATCCTGACGCGCCCGCCGCGATGCCAGCATCACCGGCAGCAGCGCCAGTACGCTGCCCGTCAACAGCAGCGGCAAATGCGCCAGCGCCACTTCCTTCGCCAGCCAGACCAGAAGCAACCACTCGCTGCCCAGCAGCACCGGCCAGAAACGGCGCGGCGATTGCAGCATCAGCCCCAGCCGCAGGCCGAAAGGAAACAGCAGCGCGGCCAGATCCGGGCGCGTCACCAGATGCAGACTGATGCTCCACAGGCAAAACCACGCGGCGGAGAAGATAAAACAGCTGGCGAAGACGGCGATAAGCCAGGTAGCAATCGGGCGCATCACCAACCATCAAACATGCGGCGGGCCAACTCCACGTCGTTGCTGACGCCCAGTTTTTCCATCAGGTTGGCCCGGTGAACGTGTACCGTTTTCGGCGACAACCCCAGTTCGGCGGCAATGGCTTTCACCGCCATCCCCTGCGCCAGCTTTTCCGCTACCTGACGCTCACGACGCGTCAACGGATCTCGCCGGCCCGACGCCAGTTTCAGCGCGATATCCGGCGTCAGGTAACAGCCGCCGCCCGCGACGGTGCGCACCGCCGCGATCAGCTCATCCGGGCTACAGCGTTTAGAGAGAAAACCGCGCGCCCCGGCGTTCAGCGCCTGTTCTATCAGCGCCGGGCTGTCGTGTACCGATAGCATAATCACCGCCATGCCTTTCGGCAGTTGACCGAGCAGTTCAAGCCCGGAGAGATCCGGCATCGAAATATCGCAGATGCAAACCTGCACGCCTCGCCCCGGCAACCCGGCGAGCGCCTCGCGCCCGGAGCCGAATTCCCCCACCACCTGCATATCGGGCTCAAGCCCCAGCAGTTGGGCAAAACCGGAACGGACAATAAGGTGATCGTCGATAAGAGCGAGGGTAATCATGGTTGAACCTGGGTGACCGAGAGGCGCTTACCTTAGCGTTAAGACCTGGCGTGTTCAAGGGTTGAGCAATCAGGTGTTGAGCTACCCGGCATGGAGCCATCAGCTAATGAGTAAAAACGGGCTGTCGCCAGCCCGTTAGTATCGCTTATCCGCCGAAAGTCAGGCTGCTGCTTTGTACCCCGGCGTATTTCTGGGTAAAGGTTTTGGCTTCAGAAACCGTCTTCAGCTTGTAGCTGTAATTGGAAGACGGCGTCCACTTGCTGGCCGACGAGGTCTGGTTGGTAATGGACGGCGTGCTGCCGGTATCGGTAAATGTCCCGGTCCCTTTGTCGTCCAGCATCCCTTTGTTACTGCTGGTGGTGGTGCCGAAATAGTTATATTCGGACACAATTTTGGCATTCTGCGCCAGCGTGAACCCCAGTTGGTATTTGTCGATGAAGTTGTTATAGGCGTGGTAATAGCCATAACGCATCAGCCCCGGCGCACGCACGTAGATATTGCTGAAATAACAGTGGCAAATAGTCAGGTGCGGGTAACCGTCGTAGGTGGAACCATTGCTGCTGCCGTCCTGCGGATAACCGAAGATCAATCCGTACTCATGGTTTTTGAACAGGCAATTACTTATGGTGATGTAATCGGCTTTTTCTCCGATATAAATCAGTTTATCCAGCCCGCCGTCGGTCAGCGTATAATCGTGGCCGGGAAAAGTGAGATGATCCAGCCAGTATTTATTGCCGTGCGTGAGGTAAACCTGAATATCATCATTACCTTTAATGGTGCTGGTGTGTTTAAACGTCAGGTTCTGAAAGATAATATTCTTCGAACTCGACGCGCTGCGAAAATGAATATTAGTCAGCGTATTACTGCCATAAGAACCAATAATCGATTTATTCGCCCCCAGCGTTACCTTGGTTAATGAACTGGCGCTGATATTGGCGTTAATCACCAGGATTTTCGCATCCGTTCCCGCCACGTGGGTTTTCAGGTCGCTCAGGCTGGTAATAGAAACCACGCTGCCGCCTGTGCCACCGGTGGTGCTGCCCGATTTTGCAAAACCGACCATACCGGATGTGCCTGTAGTTGGATAGGCCATAATAATGCTCCTGTCGAAATATCCCGCCATACTTCAAGTTACAGGTGCGTTGGCTGCGTTTGATTACCCTGGTGACTGACTAGAATAAGCTCACGAGGATGCACTCGGTTGCTGCTTTTCTGTAACTCGAATTATTTAGGGTATAGATGAATGAATAAAAAGAGAGGAATTCTCTTTTTTCTCGCCTGATGTTGCAGACATATTCACCCTACAACAGGAATTGATGACTCTCATTATTTTGGTATTGACTCATCCGCCACACAACGGCCAATATAATTTCTTTAAATAAAACAAACATAAAAAAGACGAATGAAAAAGAAGATAATTAAATTATAAATAAAATATCAATGTTGCCATAAAAAATAAAAAACAAATATAATCAACCTAAATGATAATACCGAAAATAAAATAGAACGGCCCTGACCGTTCGTCAGGGCAGAGAACGATAAAACGCAGCGGCTTCGTTGGCTAGCGCATCGAGGTGGGCGCGGATCAGGTTGATCTTCTGCAGCAACGGATTGCGCTCGGGGGATTCATCCATCATGTTGACCCGGGTAACCAGCTCATTGATTCTTGCGCACAAATCCGCTTCGCGCTGGCGAGCCTGCGCTAGTTGCAAATGAAGATGCTGATAATCGCGCTGCCAGATCTGTTGCTGTCGGCTGACGCTGGCTTCCAGCGCCTGCAGCGCGCTGTCCAACCGCGCTTCCAACTCTTCGATACACATAGGGGTTCCTTCGCTGACGTAACCTGCGGATTATAATGACAGTCCCGCGCGACAACAAATGCCATGCGGGACTACGCCGCTTAGCGACTGCGGGTTTTCACCGCCCGCAGCACGACGAACTTCGCATTGCTAGCGACGTTTTCGCAATTGCCGAACAGCCGCTTCAGCTTGTGGAAGTAGTCCAGATGGCGGTTGCCAACGATCCGCAACTCTCCGCCAACTGCCAGACAGCGGCGCGCATCAAGGAACATCTGCCAGGCGATATCATCGGTAATCGCCTGTTGCTGATGGAACGGCGGATTGCACAGCACCGCCTGCAGGCTGTCCTGCCCGACGCCCGCCAGCGCATGGTTCACCACAAAACTGCTGCGCGCCATATCCTGCGGCCGGTTGTATTCCACATTGCGCCGACTGGAGGCCACCGCCATATAGGACTCGTCGAAAAAGCTGACATAGGCCTGCGGGTTCAGCGCCAGCGCGGTCAGGCCGATGACGCCGTTGCCGCAGCCCAGATCGACAATCTTGCCGTCCAGTTGCTGCGGTAAATGCTGCATGAAAAAACGGGCGCCGATATCCAGCCCGCCGCGGGCAAACACATTGGCGTAGTTGTGAATGTGATAGTGGTGGGTAGGATCATCCGTGCCGTCCAGCGGCCAGACCGTCATCACCGGTTGTTCATCAACAGTACGCGGCTCCGGCTGGCAGTGAATCAGCCGGGCCTTTTTCCAGGCCAGCGAGGTGCGGGTCGGCCCCAGAATCTGCTCGAACAGTTGCAGCGTCGAAGTATGGATATCCCGCGCTTTAGCGCCGGCGATGACCACGGTCTGCGGCGTCGCCACCTCACGCAGTTGCCGTAGCTGATGTTCCAGCAACGCCAGCGTTTTCGGTACTTTCAGCACCACCAGCGCCGGTGCGTCCGGCAGCGGCGCCAGGCTGTCCAGCAGGGTGACCGATTCCGGCGCGTACCCATTAAGCGACAGATTATGCCGGGTCGCCAGTTGGCTCAGGTACGAGTCGCTGATGCAGCAGGGCGTCTGCGCCTGCAAGCCGCAGGCCAGCGCCCCGAACGCATCATTGAAAATCAGCCGGGGACCGGGCCCGATCGGCATCTCGGCCAACTCCCGCAGCAGATATTCATCCGCCGCTTCCCACGCCTGCAACGGTGACTCGCGATCGGACTGCGGGTAACGAACCAGCGTCAGGCTATGTGTTTCCAGATCAAGTTGGCTCATGGCCTCTCCTGCAATACAAAATCTGGCGCTGTTTATCCCTTAAAACGGCGTCGCAGTAAATGGTTTTCCTGTCGAATCGCCGAGAGTTCGTCACGCCGGCGGCCTATTCATCCACTAGCGTAGACGTCATTTGCAGCGATGCCTTCGCGGGATAAAGCGCCAGCGGAATTGTTTGACCCTGTACAGGAACTATCCTATCTTTGGTGTTGCAAAGGGGAGTAACTTTTCGCTGGTCAATCGTCATTACAGTGCAATAGCACTCGGTTACCAGGCAACCTTAATGACTATTCCGCATTAAGTTGTAAGTGAGACCTTGCCAGAAGGCGAGGTCTATTTGCAGCTTAATAGCAAACGGCCTGTGCCTTCTGACACAGGCCGTTTTGTTTTCTGACGACAGAGCCAACCCGGATGGGATAGGTTCTAAGGGATACTGTTATGGTAACTATAGGTACCCCCCTGATGTGGGGCAGCTTCGCAATCATTGTGGTGGTCATGCTCGCCATCGACCTGTTTTATCAGGGTAAGAAAGGCTCCACGGTCATGACCTTCAAACAGGCCGCCGTCTGGTCGCTGGTGTGGGTCACACTCTCAATACTGTTCAACGCCGGTTTCTGGTGGTATCTCACCGGCACGATGGGCCGTGAGGTGGCGGATGCTCAGGCGCTGGCGTTCTTTACCGGTTATCTGATCGAAAAAGCGCTGGCCGTCGACAACGTGTTCGTCTGGCTGATGCTGTTCAGCTATTTTGCCATCCCCGCCCAGTATCAGCGCCGGGTGCTGGTGTACGGCGTGCTGGGGGCGATCGTGCTGCGTACCATCATGGTGTTCGCCGGCAGTTGGCTGGTCTCCCAGTTCCAGTGGCTGCTGTATCTGTTCGGCGCGTTCCTGCTGCTCACCGGCCTCAAAATGGCGCTGGCGAAAGCGGACGACACCGCCATCGGCGATAAACCGGTGGTCCGCTGGCTGCGCAGCCACCTGCGGATGACCGACGACCTGCAAGGCGAGCATTTCTTTATCCGCCAGAACGGCCTGTGGTACGCCACGCCGCTGTTTCTGGTTCTGGTGATGGTGGAAATCAGCGACGTGATCTTCGCGGTAGACAGCATCCCGGCCATTTTCGCCGTCACCACCGATCCGTTCATCGTGCTGACGTCAAACCTGTTCGCCATTCTGGGGCTACGCGCCATGTACTTCCTGCTGGCCGGGGTGGCGCAGAAGTTCTCGATGCTGAAATATGGGCTGGCGGTGATCCTTGTCTTTATCGGCATCAAGATGATGCTGATCGATCTGTTCCACATTCCGGTCGCCATTTCGCTCAGCGTGGTGGCCGCGATCCTGCTGACAACCATCCTGATCAACATCTGGGTGAATCGCCGCGCCGGGCGCTGATAGCGTCGTCTGTTAACGCAAGCCCCGCAGCCGCGGGGCTTTTTTCTCAGGCGCTCTTGGTAGACGAGTGCTCATCCATCTTGAACGGATCGATGCCGTTACGCTGCATACGCCAGAAACGAACGATGTTGTATCCGTTCATCACCAGAAAACTGGCTTCAATCAGCGACCCGCCGATCGACCCCAGCCAGATGTTGTGTATCACCCACAGTGAGGTTGAACACCAGATAATGCCGCGCATCGCCAATCCATGAGCCCGGAATAGCGCCCAGGTGCTGCACACGGTGCCGATGATCGGCAACAGTTCCATCGGGTGTTTCACGCCCGGCAGACCCAGCGCCAGCGTCAGGGTAATAAACACGAACATCACCGCGATATTGTTGGTTTTCAGGGTGATCAGGGTACGACCCGAGTTCAGCATGGCG
The DNA here is from genome assembly GCF_003049805.1 of Dickeya sp. Secpp 1600. Taxonomy (NCBI): domain Bacteria; kingdom Pseudomonadati; phylum Pseudomonadota; class Gammaproteobacteria; order Enterobacterales; family Pectobacteriaceae; genus Dickeya; species Dickeya sp. Secpp 1600. The sequence goes on along the minus strand of NZ_CP023484.1, from coordinate 627,173 downwards.
CTCATACCGGCCGCGTTCGCTCCCATCAGGAAGAAGTGACAAGCGATAACCGCGCTGTAGGCGGAGAGCTGGATTTTAAATTTCTTTTCACTGCGGTTGAAAAACATAGTGATACCGACCAGAAAGGCCAGTACGCCAACTGCCTGAGCAAACACGTAAGATGTCATGATCCCTGCCTTAAAAGCGCCATTACGAAAAAAACGGCGTTCAAATAATGAAACGCCGTTTTATTTTATTTGGAATCGTTTAGATTTACAACGACCGTATTGATAACGATCGAGTTTGTCATGATCCGCTTTACAAGGTCACACCGCTTTTAAAGATCGCCAGTTCGCGGAAATCGTTGATCTCGTTTTTCGCCAGCTTGCCGTTGGCGATCTCAACGATCAGATCGACAAACTGCGACAGCAGCTCATCCATCGACATACCGTGAATCAGACGCCCGGCGTCAAAGTCGATCCAGTGCGGTTTCTTTTGCGCCAGTTCGGTATTGGTCGCCAGTTTCACCGTCGGCACAAAGCCGCCGTAAGGCGTACCGCGACCGGTACTGAACAGCACCATGTGACAGCCGGCGCCTGCCAGCGCGCTGGTGGCTACCGCATCGTTACCCGGCGCGCTCAGCAGGTTCAGCCCCGGCGTATGCAGGCGTTCACCGTACTTGAGCACGTCCACCACCTGGCTCTGCCCCGCTTTCTGGGTACAGCCGAGGGATTTCTCCTCCAGCGTGGTGATGCCGCCGGCCTTGTTGCCCGGCGACGGGTTTTCGTAGATCGGCTGGTTATGTTCAATGAAATACTGTTTGAAATCATTGACCATGTGCACGGTTTTCTCGAATGTAGCTTCGTCGCGGCAACGGCTCATCAGGATGCGCTCGGCGCCGAACATTTCCGGCACCTCGGTCAGCACGGTGGTGCCGCCGTTGGCGATGAGGTAATCCGAGAAACGCCCCAGCAGCGGGTTGGCGGTAATGCCGGACAGACCGTCCGAACCGCCGCACTCCAGACCAAACTTCAGCTCGCTGAGCTTGCCCGGTGCCCGGCGATCGTCGCGCATCACCTGATACAACTGGTGCAGACGTTCCAGACCGGCTTCCACTTCATCTTCCTGCTGCTGGCAGATCATAAAGTTGACGCGATCGGCATCGAACTCGCCCAGCGTATCGCGGAACGCAGATACCTGATTGTTCTCACATCCCAGACCGATGACCAGCACCGCCCCCGCGTTCGGGTGACGCACCATGTTCTGCAACATGGTGCGGGTGTTTTCGTGGTCCTGCCCCAGTTGGGAACAACCGAACGGATGAGTGAACAGGTAAACGCCGTCGATACCTTCCGCATCGTTGGTTTCCTTGAGGAAACGCTGCTGGATCTGACGGGCGATGCCGTTGACGCAGCCGACGGTCGGCAGGATCCACAGTTCGTTGCGGATCCCGACGTCGCCGTTTTTGCGACGGTAGATTTGAACCTCGCGATCCGCCAGCTGCGCCGGCAGATCGATGAACTCCGGCTGGTACTGGTACTCGTCCAGATCGCTCAGATTGGTTTTGGCGTTCTGCGAGTGGATGTGCTCGCCGGGCGCGATGGCGACCAGCGCGTGGCCGATGGGCAGGCCGTATTTCACGATCATCTCGCCGGACGCAATCGGCCTGAGGGCGAACTTATGCCCGCGCGCTACCGGCTGCGGCAACGCCAGGGAGATATCGCCAACCGACACCGTTTCATCCTGCGCCAGATCGCGCAAGGCGACGGCGACATTGTCCAACGAATGAATTTTGATGATGCTCTGCATGGATAAAACCTTATGCGATTAGCAATAACCCGCCACCGCGTCACGCATGCCGCGCTCAACGATAGCCTGCAGTTGTTCGATGACCAGCGCCGCCAGACCGGGCACCAGCGTCAAATCCTGCTCCCAGTGCTCCGCATCGCTCAGCACCGCGTTCACTACCTGCGCCAGCGACGTGGTGCCGGCGCGCACGCCGCCCCACAGCACCTCATAACGCTCCAGCCAGTGAGCGTCGTCCTGCAGCGGGTAGCTGTCGCCGTTGCGCTCGCCGCGATAAAAAGCGATCAGCGCCGCCAGCGCGAAGGTCAGGCGTTTCGGCAAAGCGCCGTGGCGTTCGCGGTAGGTCAGCAGCTGCGGCAGAATGCGGGTACGGAATTTGGTCATGCCGTTCAGGGCGATAGACAGCAACTGATGCTGGATGAACGGGTTTCTGAAACGGCTCAGCACCGCCTGCGCGAACGACACCAGCTCGTCGTGCGGCAGATCCAGCACCGGTACGATCTCCTCGGCGATGGTGGTTTCGACAAACTTGCCGATCTGCGCATCGTTCAGAGATTCGCCCACGGTATCCAGGCCGGCCAGGAACGCTACCGGCACCAGCGCGGTATGCGCGCCGTTAAGGATCGCCACTTTGCGTTCTTTGTACGGCTTGATGTCGTCGACAATACGCACGTTCAGTTTCAGCTTGTTCAGGCGCAGCTCTTCCGCCAGCCATTGCGGCCCCTGAATCACAAACAGGTAGAAGTACTCGGCGGTATCCAGGAAGGTGTCCTGATAGCCCAGTTCCTGCTGCAGCGCGTCCACTTCGGCGCGCGGGTAACCGGTTACGATACGGTCCACCAGCGTCGAGCAGAAGGTGTTGCTCTCGTTCAGCCAGGCGGTGAACGCCGCCGGCAGTTCCCACTGCGCCGCGTAACGCAGCACCAGCTCTTTCAGTTTTTCGCCGTTGTAGTCGATCAGTTCGCACGGCAACAGCACCCAGCCTTTGTCGGCGGCGCCGTTAAAATGGTTAAAACGTTCGAACAGCAGGCGGGTCAGTTTGGCCGGGAAGCTGGCCGGCGGCGTGTCGGTCAGGCGATCGTCAGCATGGTAGCTGATGCCGGCTTCCGTCGTGTTCGAAAACACAAAGCGGATGTTGGCGTCATGCGCCAGCGCCAGATACTCGTCAAACTGGCGGTAAACATTGATTTCACGGTTAACGGAGCGGATCAGGCGCGGCTCGCGCACCGCTTCGCCCTGCTCGTTCAGGCCGCGGATGATGGTGGTGTACAGGCCATCCTGGGTATCCAGCGCGGGCGGAAAATCGGTATCAATCGGACGAACCACAACAATGCCGGCATCCAGATCGGTATGTTCATTCAACAGATCCAGTTGCCAGTCAATAAAGGCGCGAAGGAAATTGCCTTCGCCAAATTGGATGACGCGGTCAGGGTGACGACGGCCAGGAAAATCACGACGATTCAGCGTTTGCATTAACAAGCTACCTCAGAACACGACACTTCGGGACAAACGCCAGTCGGTACAACCGTCAGATCATTACGACAGCGTCAGGTCAGCACGACAGCGTCAGGGCGGCGGATTCAGCACCCTGCGCCAGCCCGAAATCACAACATTGACAGACGGGCCCGCGATAGCGCCCGCCCTCCCTTTTCTTATATACCCGTCATACTTCAAGTTGCAGGTATGTTGGCTGCCCTTACTCACCCCGGTCACTTACTGATGTAAGCTCCCAGGGATTCCCTCGGTTGCCGCCTTCCTGCAACTCGAATTATTTTGGTTATAACTCGATGCCGAAATAGTTTTTGGCGTTATCGAAACAGATATTTTTCACCATCTCGCCCAGCAGCGGCAGGTCGCCCGGCGCCTCGCCATCTTCCACCCAGCGGCCGATCATCTGGCACAGAATGCGGCGGAAGTATTCATGACGGGTGTAGGACAGGAAGCTGCGGCTGTCGGTCAGCATGCCGACGAAACGGCTCAGCAGACCCAGTTGCGCCAGCTGCGTCATCTGACGCTGCATGCCGTCTTTCTGGTCGTTGAACCACCAGCCGGAGCCAAACTGCATCTTGCCCGGCATACCTTCGCCCTGGAAGTTGCCGATCATGGTGCCCAGCACTTCGTTATCACGCGGGTTCAGGCAGTACAGGATGGTTTTCGGCAGCAGGTTTTCTTCATTCTGCTTGCTGAGCAGGCGGGACAGCTCCTGCGCCAGCGGGCGGTCGTTGATGGAGTCGAAGCCCACATCCGGCCCCAGCAGATTGAACTGGCGCAGGTTGTTGTTGCGCAGTGCGCCGATGTGATACTGCTGCACCCAGCCGCGGCGTGCGTATTCGGCACCCAGCCACACCAGTACCGCGGTTTTGAACTGCGCCACTTCGTGTTCGCTCAGGGTTGCGCCGGACAGGCGACGGGCCAGAATGCCATCCAGCGTGGCTTCATCCGCGTCGGCGTACAGCACGACGTCCAGCGCATGGTCGGACACTTTACAGCCGTGTGCGGCAAAGTGGTCCAGACGCTTGGTCAACGCGGCCTGCAGGTCGCTGAAACGGCGGATGTCGGTATCGGACACTTCACCGAGCTTCGCCATATAATCGTTAAAGGTCGCCAGTTCGATATTGAATGCCTTGTCAGGACGCCAGCTTGGCAGCACCTTGATAGAGAAGGTTTTATCCTGAGCGACCGCTTTATGGTGCACCAGATCGTCGATCGGATCGTCGGTGGTGCCGACCATTTTCACGTTCATCTGCTGCATGATGCCGCGCGCGCTGAACTCGTCACGCTCCAGCAGGGCGTTGGTGCGGTTCCAGATGTCTTTGGCGGTAGACGGCGACAGCAGGGTGCCGGTGATGCCGAACGGACGGCGCAGTTCCAGATGCGTCCAGTGATACAGCGGGTTGCCGATGGTATGCGGTACGGTGGCGGCCCAGGCTTCGAATTTCTCCCAGTCGCTGGCGTCGCCGGTGCAGAAACGCTCCGGCACGCCGTTGGTGCGCATGGCGCGCCATTTGTAATGGTCGCCCTTCAGCCAGATGTCATACAGGTTTTTAAAGCGGTAATTCTCGGCAATCTGCGCAGGCGGCAAATGGCAGTGGTAATCAAAAATGGGCTGATCCGCTGCAAATTCATGGTACAGCCGACGGGCAAACTCAGTATCCAACAAAAAATCTTCACTTAAAAACTGGGGCATGTTCGCTTCCTCACACTACATTTGCCAACCAAATGCGGTCACGCTTACAAAGATATCACACCAATTATCTGCGATAACTGACACCATTAGTGAGGTCATGATCGCAAAAATGGCATAAATCGCTTCCCATCACACCATTTTTACGCTTCCACCTCGCCAGACTGCGGTTCCTGTGGGCCGGGTTATTTTATTCCCTATCAAAATAATGGTTTTGTGATATCACTCAACTTTTAAATTGGTATGACAAATTATTGTAGCGCTGCCTGATGAGGGGATTCAATCTCAATATTGTCAACAGGGTTGATATCCCCGCCGGAAAACAATAACGCGCGCGGCGGGATCGCCGTCGCAGCCCGCCAGCCGTGCCCGGCGGCAGGGCAACCGGTCAGGCGGCAACTCCCGCAGGCTTTGACCGGGGCGCAGCTGCGCCCCGTCACTTTCGGCGTGGTCTACACCTATCGCGGCAGACCGATGACAGGTTCCGCTGTGGTAATTAAACTCGGAGAGATATTTAACATGTTCAAGATCAAAGGCTTGCGCTGGTACATGATCGGACTGGTGACCATCGGTACCGTTCTGGGCTACCTGACGCGTAACGCAATTGCCGCAGCGGCGCCAACACTGCAGGAACAGCTCCATATCAGCACCCAGCAATATTCCTATATCATTGCGGCCTATTCAGCCTGCTACACCATCATGCAGCCGGTTGCCGGTTATGTACTGGATTTGCTGGGCACTAAAGTCGGCTATGCCGTATTTGCTATCCTGTGGGCGTTGTTCTGCGCCGGCACCGCGCTGGCCAACAGCTGGGGCGGCCTGGCCATCGCGCGCGGCGCGGTCGGTGCGGCAGAAGCGGCGATGATTCCCGCCGGCCTGAAAGCCAGTAGCGAATGGTTCCCGGCCAAAGAGCGCTCCGTCGCGGTCGGTTACTTCAACGTCGGTTCTTCAATCGGCGGCATGCTGGCTCCGCCGCTGGTGGTCTGGGCTATCATGGCGCACAGCTGGCAGATGGCGTTCCTGATCACCGGTGCGCTGAGCATGGTGTGGGCAATCGGCTGGCTGTACTTCTATAAGCATCCGAAAGATCAGAAAAAACTCAGCGCGGAAGAGCGCGACTACATCCTGAGCGGTCAGGAAGCTCAGCATCAGGTTGGCAACGCCAAGAAACTGTCCGCCTGGCAGATTCTGCGCAACCGTCAGTTCTGGGGCATCGCGCTGCCGCGTTTTCTGGCTGAGCCGGCCTGGGGTACTTTCAACGCCTGGATCCCGCTGTTCATGTTCAAAGTCTATGGCTTTAACCTGAAAGAAATCGCCATGTTCGCCTGGATGCCGATGCTGTTCGCCGACCTGGGCTGTATCCTTGGTGGTTATATGCCGATGTTGTTCCAGAAATACTTCAAGGTGAACCTGATCGTTTCCCGCAAACTGGTCGTCACCCTGGGCGCGCTGCTGATGATCGGCCCCGGCACCATCGGCCTGTTCACCAGCCCGTATATCGCTATCGCGCTGCTGTGCGTCGGCGGCTTTGCCCATCAGTCCCTGTCCGGTGCGCTGATCACCCTGTCTTCCGACGTGTTCGGCCGTAACGAAGTGGCCACCGCCAACGGTCTGACCGGGATGGCCGCCTGGACCGCCAGCACCCTGTTCGCCCTGGTGGTAGGTGCGCTGGCCGATACCATCGGCTTTAGCCCGCTGTTCGCCGTACTGGCTATCTTCGACCTGCTGGGCGCGATCGTTATCTGGACGGTACTGAAAAACCACCCGGCTTCCGAAGAGGGAAATAACGGCACCGACCTGAAAGCCGCACAGCAACACTAACAGACAAATTTCTGCTTCACGCCATTCATCCGGTATCATGATCATGGGATACCGGATGAATCCTTTCCTCTGGGTTTATCACAACAGCTAACTGTGACGTGGGTGTTGGTCGCCGTCCGCTGTAGGTGGTATAACAAATCTACTCTGAATATCAGTCTACATTAACGAAATCATCATAACGAGATAGACGCAGTGACGCACGTTGCCTCAGGGAGCGTCCTCTATCTTAAGAGCAGGCATCATGGCACTGACAGAATCCAGACGGCTCTACCAGCAGTTGGCCGCAGAATTGAAACAACGCATTGAGAACGGCGTTTATCCGGTGGGCGACAAGTTGCCGGCCGAGCGCAATATTTCCGAAGAGATGAACGTCAGCCGTACCGTGGTACGTGAAGCCATCATCATGCTGGAAGTGGAAGGTTACGTGGAGGTTCGCAAAGGCTCCGGCATTCACGTTATGTCCAGTCAACAGCGCCATCTGCTGGCCGCCAACGGCAGCGACGCCGATTTTCTTACCGCCGGGCCGTTCGAGCTGCTGCAGGCGCGCCAATTGATAGAAAGCAATATCGCAGAGTTCGCCGCCACTCAGGTCACCCGGCAGGACATCATCCAACTGATGGAGATTCAGGAAAACGCCCGTCAGGAAGATCGTTTCCGCGATTCGGAGTGGGATCTGAAATTCCACGTACAGGTCGCGCTGGCTACCCAGAACTCGGCAATGGCCACCATCGTGGAAAAGATGTGGAGCCAGCGTATCCACAACCCTTACTGGCGCAAGCTGCATGAACATATCGACGACAAGTCGATCGAAAGCTGGTGCGAAGAGCATGATCAGATTCTTAAGGCGCTGATCCGCAAAGATCCTTACGCCGCCAAACTGGCGATGTGGCAACACCTGGAGAACACCAAGCAGATGCTGTTCCGCGCCACTACCGATGACTTCGAATTTAATGTCGATCGCTACATGTTCGCCGAAAATCCGGTCGTCCATCTCGATCACATCACCAACGGCAAATCCTGAATTTCCCCATACCTTTCCTGCATTTTGCCCCCACCATTCGGGGGCAAAAAAGTCATCCAGCGTCGAGTTCTGTCAGCAAGTGTAAAATATGACGGCAATCACAACCTTTTCCCAATAAACAGGTCGTTATACGTTTTCAGAACGTGATATTTTCCTATCTCGCCCGCACTGCTTTTGTTACAGTTAGGGTACTTTTTTTACGCTTAATTACTGGCAGAACGACCTGAAAGGCAAAATAACCGGAAAGGAACATGGCAAGTGGGGAAATACGCTGAAAAGCGCCAGTATGCCCCGGCAAGCCGGCCAACTGCCCGTATCGCAACGTTTATCAGCGTAAACAGGACATGCCATCGGCCACACACGGATAATGACATCAGTCTGTACCCCAAAATTCGAGTTGCAGGACGAAACGCTCGCGTGTTGAACAAGGCAACGCGTTTGGTCCTTCAGGATAGGGCTCATTACGAGTCTTGTAACGCGGCAAGCGAGTGACTCCCCAGGAGCCCGGTAAGCGACTGGAGTGATCGAAGGCAGCCACTTGAAGTATGAAGGGTATATGTGCAGGCTCGTGAAGGAGCACGCCACCCGATGTACAGCAATGACCGCTCTGCGTACCCGGCTCATCAGCGCGCCCGTTCATGGTTCCGAACATCGGACTATGCCAACGGCGGCAGCGCTGACGGGTCACAGGTTCTCAGCGTGGTTTCTCCAACGCCGCAGTACAGGAACACCAGATGGATATAGTTAAAGAACTTTTGCATGCTCTCTGGCACCAGAATTTCGAAGTCCTGGCCAATCCCAAACTGGTCTGGACGATTTACCTGCTGCTGTTTTTGATTTTGTTCCTGGAAAACGGCCTGCTGCCGGCAGCTTTCCTGCCGGGCGACAGCCTGCTGATTCTGGTGGGGGTGCTGGTAGCCAAAGGCACCATGAATTACCCGTTCACCATCGCGCTGTTAACCACCGCCGCCAGTCTTGGCTGCTGGGTCAGTTATCTGCAGGGAAAATGGCTCGGAAATACGCGAGTCGTTCAAGGATGGTTGTCGCATCTTCCATCACACTATCACCAGCGGGCGCATCAGTTGTTCCACCGTCATGGGTTATCGGCGCTGTTGATCGGCCGTTTCCTGGCCTTCATCCGAACCTTGCTGCCGACCATTGCCGGGCTGTCCGGGCTGAATAACACCCGTTTCCAGTTCTTCAACTGGATGAGTGGTTTTTTGTGGGTCATCATTCTGGTTTCTCTCGGTTTCGCGCTGGGCAAAACCCCGGTATTCCGCAAATACGAAGACCAGCTGATGTTCTGCCTGATGATGCTGCCGCTGGTTTTGCTGTTTATCGGGCTGGCAGGGTCGCTGCTGGTGCTGTGGCGTAAAAAACGCATGATGGCACGTGAAAAAAGGAATTGATTGATGACCAACCGCAGGTTCAGAAAGCCCTCCGCCTGGCGTCTGTTGCTGCTGCTGTTGCCGCTGGTCGTGCTGCTCTCCATGTCGTCACGGCGTCTGCCGGACGAGGTGATGCTGCACATTACCCCGCTGCATCAGGGCGCGCCTTTGCCGGATGGCTTCTATATTTACCAGCGGCTTAACGAACGGGGTATCGCCATCAAGAGCATTACCCCGGAAAACGACAGCATCATCGTGCGGCTGTCTTCGCCGGAGCAAAGCGGCGCGGCCAGAGAAATACTGAGCACCGCGTTGCCGCACGCCCTTGTCATCGCCCAACGCATCAACGGCGCTTCGCCGGTTATCAGAAGCTGATCCCCTGCGGACACGAACCGTGTTCCGTTTTTTCGCCGCCTGTTATGTCATTCCCTTCTTTTCGAACTAATTTCGCCAGTTTTACAGCGGGTTATCAGAATTATCCGTAGTCATTCCTTCAGCAAAGATGAAAATCTGCACTATAGTTAACACTGAAAGTGGTTAACACTATGATTCATCAAATAAAGGAGTGTTCACATGGCACAAGAATCCAATACCGAACAGTTGCGAGCAGAGCTGCGTTCTCTGGGAGACACACTGGAAGAGGTGTTACGCTCCTCCAGCGATAAGTCCAAAGCCGAACTGGACAAACTGCGCGATAAGGCTGAAACCGTCCTCAAAGAGTCACGCGAACGTCTGAATGACACCGGCGAACGGATTACGGCGCAAGCCCGCGAAGCGACCCAGTGCGCCGATGATTTCGTACATAAAAATCCCTGGACCGGGGTTGGCATCGGCGCCGCCGTCGGCGTGGTGCTGGGTCTGTTGCTGGCTCGCCGTTAACTTATGGAGACAGAACCGCAACGCCAGGGCCCCGGCAGCACCGCCGTTTCCACCGTACAGCGGATTCTCGCCATTCTGGTCGGTATGGCGGAAACACGCCTCAGACTGGCGGTGGTGGAACTGGAGCAGGAAAAAAACCTGCTGATTCAGTTGTTGCTGATGGTGGGGTTGACCCTGCTGTTCACGGCGTTTGGCCTGATGAGCCTGATTGTGCTGATTATCTGGAGCATTGATCCGGCCTTGCGCCTGACGGCATTGTGCTGGATCACCGCCGCCCTGTTTGGACTGGCGTTGTTCGGCGCGCTCTGGACGCTAAAACGCCTGCGCCGTTCCACGCTATTGCGGGACACACGCAAAGAGCTGGCGACGGATCGTTCGCTGCTGGAGGATGAGTCAAAATGAATCGTCAGCAGCGTCTGGCCGCCGAAAAACAGCAACTGCTACGTCAGATCCAACAACAACGGCTGGATCTGGCGGCGAACAAAAACCGTTGGCTGGAAATCACCGCACCCTGCGACGACTACTGGCAGAAATTGGCGCGGATACGCCGCTATCTGGTCGTGATCCCGCCGATCGTCGCCATACTGGGGATACGCCACCCGCGGCGGCTGATGAACCTGGCACGCAAGGCCGCCGGCATCTGGAGCGCATTAAAGCTGATACGCTCCGTAGTGCAATCACCGCCACGGCGGTGAAGCCCGGTTTTCCATCTTTTCGCCGCACGGTTCGTTCACCATGTATCCTCGTCACGTTTTATCATCACCGGGGTCGGCATACATACCGTTTCCCGGTTTTTTCGTTCATCGGTCGCCGGCATGGTCAATTTTTCTGACATAAAACAACAATTTTACTCGCTGGCACCGGCCCGCTTTCGCCTCTAGTATTCTTCCCATCTGTTAAACAAACGTTCTAAACAAGCCACGCCGGATGCGCCCTTGTCGATTTTGCTCCGGCAGCAAACACACTACTGGAGAATATCGATGAAAAATTTTGAGAATGCATTGCTGATGGTTGCCCGTATTCTGCTGCCAATCCTGTTTATCGTTGCCGGTTACGGCAAACTGGGCGCATCTTACGCCGCAACCCAACAGTATATGCAGGCGATGGGCGTTCCGGGCGCACTGCTGCCATTGACCATTCTGCTGGAACTGGGCGGCGGTCTGGCGGTTCTGTTTGGCTTCCTGACCCGCACCGCTGCAATCGCCACCGCAATTTTCACGCTGCTGACCGCATTCATTTTCCATACTGATTTCGCTCAGGGCGCCAACCAGTTGATGTTCATGAAAAACCTGTCTATCGCCGGCGGCTATGTACTGCTGTTCGTCACCGGTCCGGGCGCATTCAGCATCGACCGTCTGCTGAACAAAAAATGGTAATGGCAGTCTGAATAATCAGTTGAGCAACACAGCCTGACTATCATTTGATGGCGGTCGACAGCATGCTGTGACCGCCATTGTCATTATTCCTGGAGGATCCGGCTATGGGATTATTGGTTGACGGCGTATGGCACGACACCTGGTATGAAACCCAGTCATCCGGCGGACATTTCAAGCGGCCGCAGACATTTTTCCGCAACTGGGTCACCGCCGACGGCGAAGCCGGCCCGACGGGCACCGGCGGTTTCAAAGCAGAAGCCGGTCGCTACCATCTGTACGTATCGCTGGCCTGCCCCTGGGCTCATCGCACGTTGTTACTGCGAAAACTCAAAGGTCTGGAACAACACATCGATGTCTCGGTGGTGCACCCGCTGATGCTGGACCACGGCTGGACCTTCGACACCGATTTTCCACAGGCCACCGGCGACACACTTTATCAGCACGAATTTCTCTATCAGCTTTATCTGCACGCCAAAGCCGACTACAGCGGGCGCGTCACCGTTCCCGTGCTGTGGGACACTCAGCAGCACACCATCGTCAGCAATGAATCCGCGGATATCATCCGTATGCTCAACAGCGCGTTCGACGGTTGCGGCGCCATACCCGGTGATTACTATCCGCTGGCGCTGCGAGGGCAAATCGACGAGCTGAACGAGTGGATTTACCACCAGGTTAACAACGGCGTGTACAAAGCCGGCTTTGCCACAACGCAAACCGCTTACGACGAATCCGTCGGGCTGGTATTTACCGCCCTGGACAAACTGGAAACCATCCTCACCCGACAACGTTATCTGGCCGGCGATCGTCTCACTGAAGCAGACATTCGTTTGTGGACGACGTTGATCCGTTTTGATCCGGTCTATCACACCCATTTCAAATGCGACAAACGCCGGATAAGCGATTACCCGAACCTGTATGGTTATCTGCGTGAGATCTATCAGTTGCACGGCGTAGCCGACACCGTGGACATGGCGCATATCCGCCACCACTACTATCGTAGTCATGGCACCATCAACCCTCACGGCATCATCTCCGTAGGGCCGGAGATGGACCTGAATACGCCGCACGGCCGTGATAAACGCTACCCGTAATCTCTGGTGAACAACGCGTACGATTTACCGACACGCTCCAGACACAACAACGCCGCCGGTTGATTTCAGCCAACCGGCGGCGTTGTATTTTGCCTTCATGCCGCCATCAAAACGCGTTGAATATGCGCGGAATTTCCCGTAAAAACCACGCCTTGGCTTCGCCCATACTGTCGCGCCGCCATGCCATGATAATTTGAGCTTCCATGGAATCTTCCGGACTTACCACTCGCAGACGGCCTTCGGCGATATCCTGCGCCACCCGCTCATACGGCATGGTCGCCACCCCCAACCCGGCCAGCAACGCCCGGCGCTTGTCATCCATCGAACTCACGGTCAGGCGCGGCTGTTTATCCAGCAGTTGCACCGTCAACACCGGACGCTCGCGAGCGGTATCAGCGATAGCAATACCCCGGTATTTGACACGAGTCACTTCCGATAACGGTTCGGGCTCATCGTGAATCGGGTGGTCCGGGCTGGCCACATACACGTTTTTCATCAAATAGAGTTTGCGGGTGTTGATCTCTGAAGACGAACGAAAGTGCATGTCCGGCGCGACAACGATATCCGCTCGCCCCTGCTCCAGCCGTTCCCACGCCCCAGCCAGCACTTCGGTCAATAATGACACTTGGGTATTGGCCTTTAGCGATAGCTTGTCCAACAGCGGAAAAAAGTGCTCGGTCGGCACCAGCGCTTCCACCACGATGGTCAGGTGGGTTTCCCATCCTCGCGCCAGCGCTTCGGCATCCGTGGTTAGTTTGTCGGCGGCTTCCAGCAGAATTCGTCCCCGCTCCAGCAGCATCCGTCCGACATTAGTGAATTTGGTGCGATGGCCTGAGCGGTCGAACAGCACCACATCCAGTTCATCCTCCAGTTTCTGCATGGTATAACTCAGAGCGGACGGGACTCGCCCCAGTTCATCTGCAGCGGCAGCAAAACTTCCCCGGCGATCGATGGCGTCCATGACCCTTAAAGCTTCTAGTGTTAATGCCCGTTCTTTTGCCATTTCTTCACTCATTCAGGATTTTTGAACGTACCGACCAGATTAACTGGCTAACAATCCATCGTCCAGACAATTACTATCGCTTTATCAATAATTCTCAGGGTCGAATACCATGATCATTAGCAGAGCAGCAGAACAATGCGGCCAGGCTGACTATGGCTGGTTGCAGGCACGTTACACCTTTTCTTTCGGTCATTACTTTGATCCTGATCTACTGGGTTTCGCCTCGCTGCGGGTGCTCAATCAGGAAGTGCTGGCCCCGGGTGCCTCTTTTCAGCCACGAACCTATCCGCGCGTCGACATTCTGAACATCCTGTTGCAGGGCGAGGCGGAATACCGCGACAGCAACGGTAATCATACCCGCGCCAAAGCGGGCGAAGCCTTGCTGCTGGCCGCCCAGCCTAACGTCAGTTACAGCGAACACAATATCGGCGACGACACGCCGCTGACCCGGCTGCAACTGTGGCTGGACGCCTGCCCAACGCGGGAAAACCGGTGTTTGCAGCGGTTAGCGCTGAAAGACCAACCTTACCAGTTGCTGGCATCGCCGGATGAGTCGGCCAGCGCCTTTCATTTGCGTCAACAGGTGTGGATCCACCATCTGAATCTGGCGGCCGGCGAGCAGCACAACCTGACGCTAAACGGCAACCGCGCCTATCTGCAATCGATTCACGGCACGATCAGCATCAACGGCAATAGCGCTGCGATTCCCAACGTATTGCGCTGCGGCGACGGCGCGTTTGTTCAGCAGGAAAACAGCCTTATCATCCGGGCGGAAACCGCCACACGAGCATTGCTGATCGATCTGGTGGTCTAAGCCTGATCCGTGCTCGTACAAAGCCCCGCCACGCATGTTGCCTTCCGCCCTGACCACCAGGTTTCAGGGCGGTGCCGGCGCCGCGAATCAGGCCGGTACACGGCAGGGATTCCGCTATGAAGAAAATGAATCGCCAGTTATGCAGTGTGACGAGAGATGGCCCAGCGCAACCTTGCGGCAGCCATCTCGGCGTTTTTATTCAGTCATGGTAAGATGCCGCCATGATTTCACACTCGCTTCAGGGTTACTGCAATGGATTCAACCAATCCGGACAAACTTGTTGCCCAGGCTGAACAGCTTTGCCAGCAACGCAATGTGCGTCTGACGCCACAGCGTCAGGAAGTGTTGCGCTTGATGGCCCAGCAACCCGGTGCGATCAGCGCGTATGATCTGCTGGATTTGCTTCGCGTTTCCGAGCCTCAGGCCAAGCCTCCCACCGTTTATCGCGCGCTGGATTTCCTGCTGGAACAAGGTTTTATCCACAAGGTGGAGTCCACCAACAGCTATGTGCTGTGCCATCATTTCGAAGAACATAGCCATACTTCGGCATTGTTTATCTGCGACCGCTGCGGGCAGGTGACGGAACGTCAGACGGAAGGCGTTGAGGAAACGCTGCACCAGTTGGCGAAACAGGCTGGCTTCGCTCTGCGTCACAGTGTGGTGGAAGCCCACGGCTTGTGTGGCGAATGCCAGAAGGTGGAGTCCTGCGAACATCGGGACAGCTGTAATCATGATCACAGCATCATGGTGAAGAAACGCTAAGTGTGAAGCATTGCTTCACACTACTCTTTCTAAATACATGATTCTTTATGAATACATTATTCGTTCTGAAGGCAGCTATTCTTTCTGAAAACAGCTATTCGTTCTAAAGACAGTTATTCGTTCTGAATAAAGTGATTCTTCCTGAATACACCACGCGTCCCTGAATTCATACATCACGTTCAGCCCGGTCAAAGTACCGGGCAGTACAGGCGTTCATCCAGACAAGCTGAACACCTGCATGGGCGGCAGCATCCATCCTTCAAAGGCGGACTAAAGCAGGGGCGTTAGCTCCAGTCGCTGTTGCGGATCACACCAACCGCCAATCCTTCAATCGAGAAATTTTGCTCACGCAGATCGACAACGATTGGAGCGAACTCTTTGTTTTCCGCCAGCAGTTGCACAACATTGCCCTGCTTTTTCAGTCGCTTGACCGTCACTTCATCTTCAATGCGCGCGACCACTACCTGGCCGTTGCGCACATCCTGCGTTTTATGCACCGCCAGCAGGTCGCCGTCCAGAATACCGATATCTTTCATCGACATCCCGCTAACCCGCAACAGGAAATCGGCGCTGGGCTTGAACATCGCCGGGTCGACCTGATAGTGGCATTCGATGTGCTGTTGCGCCAGCAACGGTTCACCGGCGGCGACGCGACCGATCAACGGCAATCCCTGATCTTCTTCTTCCATCAGCAGGCGAATACCGCGGGAAGCGCCGGTGACGATCTCAATAACGCCTTTACGCGCCAGCGCCTTGAGATGTTCCTCAGCCGCATTCGGCGAACGGAAGCCAAGCTGACTGGCGATTTCGGCCCGGGTGGGCGGCATACCGGTTTGTGAAATATGATCGCGAATCAGATCATAAACCTGCTGTTGTCTGGTAGTTAGCGCTTTCATTCCGCCCCCTGGTTGTTTATACAGTTTCGCTGTGAGTATATACAGGGAAAGTGCCGATGGGAACCGCGATATCGCTATTGCGCGGATTTTTCTGCGATTATGCAAAGCGTCACGCAAAACGATTCCACAGTATCGCCCCCCATACTCCGGTCGCCAGCAAACAGGCGACAAATACCGCCGCCGAACCGATGTCCTTCGCCCGGCCGGACAATTCGTGGTAATCCGTGCCGACCCGATCCACCACCGCTTCAATAGCGCTATTGACCAGCTCAAACAGCACGATCAGCACCACGGAACCGATCAACAACAGCCGTTCCACCATTGAAACCGGCAGCCAGCAGGCAATAATAATCGCAGCAAGCGTGAGTAATGACTCCTGGCGAAATGCCGCTTCGTGCCGCCATGCCTGTTTCAACCCTTGTAGCGAATAACCCGCCGCCTTGATGATGCGGGTTATTCCGGTTGTTTTGTTCATGCTTACTCCACCTTTAATTTGTCATTGGCCGCAATTTTAACGCGTCGTCATGGTCTCATCACCACAGATATCCTGCCGGGTTTCTGGTATCCTTGGCCCGCATTGCTAACAAGAGGCTTCTGGTTGTTATGTCAGGTTGGCGTAGAATCTACTATAAACTACTGAATTTCCCACTAAAACTCTTGGTAAAGAGTAAGGTTATCCCACAGGATCCCGTTAACGAACAACGTCTGGATCCGGCGCGGCCGATCTTCTATGTGCTGCCCTACAATTCCAAGGCGGATCTGCTGACTCTGCGCACCAAATGTCTGGAGCTCAATCTGCCCGATCCGTTGCAGCCGTTGCAGATCGACGGAAAAACCTTGCCGAGCCACGTATTTGTCAACGACGGCCCGCGTCTGTTCCGTTACTACGTGCCCAAACAGCAGTCGATAAAGTTGTTTCACGACTATCTGGATCTGCATCGCAATAATCCGGAACTCGACATACAGATGGTGCCGGTGTCGGTCATGTTCGGCCGTTCCCCAGGCCGCGAAGGCCAGAATCAGGACACGCCGCATCTGCGGTTGCTGAACGGCATAGAGAAATTCTTCGCCGTTCTGTGGCTGGGTCGCGACAGCTTTGTGCGTTTCTCCGTTCCCGTTTCGCTGCGTTACATGGCGACCGAGCACGGCACCGACAAGACCATCGCCCACAAACTGGCGCGCGTGGCGCGTATGCACTTCTCCCGTCTGCGACTGGCGGCCGTCGGCCCGCGTTTACCGGTTCGTCAGGAGTTGTTCAACAAGCTGTTGTCTTCCCGCGCCATCGCCAAAGCGATTGATGATGAGGCGCGGGTCAAGAAGATTTCCCACGACAAGGCACAGCAGAACGCCATCACGCTGCTCGAAGAGATTGCCGCCGACTTCTCCTATGAAGCCGTTAGGCTATCCGACCGGGTGCTGGGCTGGACCTGGAACCGTCTGTACCAGGGCATCAACGTGCACAATGCCGAGCGGGTACGCCAGTTGGCGCAGGACGGGCATGAAATCGTCTATGTTCCCTGCCACCGCAGCCATATGGACTATCTGCTGCTCTCTTACGTGCTCTACCATCAGGGGCTGGTGCCGCCGCACATCGCCGCGGGCATTAACCTTAACTTCTGGCCGGCCGGTCCGATCTTCCGCCGTCTTGGCGCCTTTTTCATCCGCCGGACCTTCAAAGGCAACAAGCTCTATTCGACCCTGTTCCGCGAGTATCTGGGCGAGTTGTTTACCCGCGGTTATTCGGTGGAGTACTTCGTCGAAGGCGGCCGTTCCCGCACCGGCCGTTTGCTGGAGCCGAAGACCGGCACGCTGGCGATGACCATTCAGGCGATGCTGCGCGGCGGCACCCGCCCGATCACGCTGGTGCCGATTTACATCGGCTACGAACACGTGATGGAAGTGGGCACCTACGCCAAAGAGCTGCGCGGCGCCACCAAGGAAAAAGAAGGCTTCCTGCAGATGGTGCGCGGGCTGCGCAAGCTGCGTAATCTCGGCCAGGGGTACGTTAACATCGGCGAGCCGCTGTCGCTGACCACCTACCTCAACAACCGCGTGCCGCAGTGGCGCGACGCCATCGATCCTATCGATCCGCAACGTCCGGCCTGGCTGACGCCGACCGTACAGGATATCGCCGACGACATCATGGTGCGCATCAACAACGCGGCGGCGGCCAACGCCATGAACCTGTGCTGCACCGCGCTGTTGGCTTCCCGCCAGCGGGCGCTGACGCGCGAGCAGATGGAAGAGCAGTTGGAGTGTTATCTGCAGTTGTTGCGTAACGTTCCTTACAGCAGCGATATCACCGTGCCGAACAAAACCGCCGCCGAGTTGCTGGAACACGCGCTCGGTATGGACAAGTTCGAGGTGGAAAAGGACAACGTCGGCGACATTATTATCCTGCCGCGCGAGCAGGCGGTGCTGATGACGTACTATCGCAATAACATTCACCATATGCTGGTGTTGCCATCGCTGGTTGCCAGCATCGTAATGCATTATCGCCGGATCACCACCGAAGAACTGCTGCGCCAGATAACGCTGATTTATCCGCTGCTGCAGGCCGAATTGTTCCTGCATTACAAGAAGTCCGAACTGTCCGCTGTACTGGATTCGCTGGTGTCCGAGCTGGCACGTCAGCAGTTGATTCTGAATAAGGACGGCGGGCTGGAACTGAACCCGGCGCGTATCCGCGCGCTGCAATTGCTGGCCGCCGGTGTCCGCGAAACGCTGCAGCGTTACGCTATTACCCTGGCGTTGCTGAACGCCAACCCGACCATCAGCCGCGGCGCGCTGGAGAAAGAAAGCCGCAGCATGGCGCAGCGTCTTTCGGTGTTGCACGGTATCAACGCACCGGAGTTTTTCGACAAGGCGGTGTTCTCAACGCTGGTCAACACGTTGCGTAACGAAGGGTATGTCAGTGACAGCGGCGATGCGGTGCTGGAACACGTCCAGGCGATTTACGCCATTCTGGGCGAGCTGCTGACTCCAGAAGTGAAGTTGACGATTGAAAGCGCCAGTCTGGCGCAGGAAAGCGACGATAGCGAACCTGCCGCCAGTATCGTCGAAAAAGAAGAAACCGAGTGATAATCAGCCCTGCGGATCGACTCCGCAGGGCTGCATTTATTACCAGGGAAACGGTTACAGACCGAACAGGATGCCGAAAAACAGCACCATCCCCACGTAGTTATTGTTTTTGAACGCCCGAAAACAGTCATCGCGCTCACGCCCGGCAATCAGTTTCTGCTGATAAGCGAACAAGGCGGCGGCCGCCAGCACCGACCAGTAAAAAATCTGACTCAGCCCCATCATCCGCCCCAGCGCCAGCATCGCCACCAGCGTCATCAGTTGCAGTACGCCGATAATCAGGGTGTCGTGACTGCCAAACAGAATGGCGGTGGATTTTATCCCGATCTTGAGGTCATCGTCGCGATCCACCATGGCGTATTCGGTGTCGTAAGCGACGGTCCAGCAGATATAGGCAAAAAACATCAGCCAGCAGGTGGCAGGCAAT
Source organism: Dickeya sp. Secpp 1600 (assembly GCF_003049805.1). Taxonomy (NCBI): domain Bacteria; kingdom Pseudomonadati; phylum Pseudomonadota; class Gammaproteobacteria; order Enterobacterales; family Pectobacteriaceae; genus Dickeya; species Dickeya sp. Secpp 1600. The sequence goes on along the minus strand of NZ_CP023484.1, from coordinate 607,645 downwards.
GATTCGCTGACAGCGGCGTAAGCCATCGGGATCGACCAGCCAAACGCCGCGCCCAGCACCAGTTGCGGCAGATGGCTGACGCGCTTCATAAATGGGTATACCCAGGCCAGCGCCAGCGCGGCGACCGATAACCAGATGGTCAACGGATTCATGGTCAGCACCAGGCCGAACGCCAGTAACACCAGCACGACAAACAGTACCTTGGCGGATTGTTCGCTCACCAAGCCAGCCGGCAACGGACGCGCGGCGGTGCGTTTAACATGACCGTCGAAATGGCGGTCGGCGTAGTCATTGATCACACACCCTGCCGCACGCATCAGGAACACGCCCGCCACGAACACCAGCAGCGTCCAGGGTGCCGGCGTTCCTCGCCCTGCCAGCCACAATGCCCACAGTGTCGGCCATAACAACAACAGGGTGCCAATCGGGTTGTCGATACGCATCAGGCGACAATACGCGCCCCAGCGTTCTGACGTTAACAGTCTTTCCAACGCCTGATTCTCCTTCTGCACTCAGCCCTGATGGGCGTCGGGGAAATAAATGGGGGCATCCGGCAGAAACAGCTCGGTGATCAGCAACGGATTGCCCGACAAAAGCAAACGTGAACGCCGCACCCACAGCGCCCCGCTTCGGCCGGTCTGAATCACATCGCGCGGCGGCGGTCCCTGCAGAAACAAATAACGCCCCAGCGGCGTGTTACCGATCTGCGTCAGGTCAATATCGGCCTCCTCCAGCGTCTGCTCCGGTATTACCGTGCGGCCGAATAACCAGGGCTTGCCATCACCCAGCAGCGTCACCTCACGCAGCCAATAACGTTCACTCAGCGGCAACAGCGCCGATTCGCCAGCCATATCCAGCGACGACACAAACTGCTCTTCGCTAACCTCCACGGTCAGCCGCAGGCAATGCCGTTCCAGACGACGCGTCATAGAATCGCGGTAAACCAACCAGTCCACCACTGACGCGGGTAAATCTTCAGGCGCGCACCACTCAACCGAGTGCAGGCTAGCCAACGCCTTATCAGACATGTATCCCATTCCACCCGGTGTTTAATAAATAAAATCTACCCCAAATAATTCGAGTTGCAGGACAACACGCTGGCGTGTTGAACAACGCTACGCGTTGGCCCTTCAGGGCAAGGCTCATTAGCGCCTTGTAACGCGGCAACCGAATGAATCCCCGAGAGCTTACATAAGTAAGTGACCGGGATGAACGACAAATTGGCGTAAGCCGATTTGAACGCAGCCAACACACCTGCAACTTGAAGTATGAAAGGTATAAACGCGCTTATTGTAGCGCAGATGCTCAGTGTAGCGAAGAATCGTACGCTGATAACAGGCTCTGAACCGCCTGTTAACGATTTGAGTAATTTTTACACAATCTATCCGCCCGGCTCACACCCTGTTGCAAACTAGCGGGTAGCCAAACCTCATCACACATGAGGTACGTTCCTGCGCTCACCCTGCATACCGGCAGCCCTTAAAAAAAACTACCCGGCCAAAGCCGGGTAGTTTTTACAGTGCGACAGGCACCACAGCAAGAATATTGCTGCGGTCGCGCGGCAGATTACATCATGCCGCCCATACCACCCATACCGCCCATGCCGCCAGCAGCGCCTAAGTCAGGCGCGTCGCCTTTCGGCAGTTCGGTCACCATACATTCGGTGGTGATCATCAGGCCGGCAACGGAAGCCGCGTACTGCAGCGCAGAACGGGTTACTTTGGTCGGATCCAGGATACCCATGTCGATCATGTTGCCGTACTGCTCGGTCGCCGCGTTGTAACCGTAGTTGCCTTCGCCCGCTTTCACGTTGTTGGCAACCACTGACGGTTCTTCACCGGCGTTGGACACGATCTGACGCAGCGGCGCTTCCATAGAGCGCAGCGCAACTTTGATACCCACGTTCTGGTCTTCGTTGTCGCCAGTCAGTGCGCTGATGGATGCCGCTACGCGCACCAGCGCCACGCCGCCACCAGCAACCACGCCTTCTTCAACGGCGGCACGGGTCGCGTGCAGCGCGTCTTCAACGCGGGCTTTCTTCTCTTTCATTTCCACTTCGGTCGCTGCGCCAACCTTGATAACGGCAACGCCGCCTGCCAGTTTGGCTACGCGTTCCTGCAGTTTTTCACGATCGTAGTCGGAAGTGGCTTCTTCGATCTGCTGACGAATCTGGGTCACGCGGCCCTGAATCGCGGCTTCGTCGCCCACGCCATCGATGATGGTGGTGGTATCTTTGTTGATAACCACGCGTTTAGCCTGACCCAGATCTTCCAGGGTGGCTTTTTCCAGTTCCAGACCGATTTCTTCGGAAATCACGGTACCGGAAGTCAGGGTAGCGATGTCCTGCAGCATGGCTTTACGACGGTCGCCGAAGCCCGGCGCTTTCACCGCAGCGACTTTCACGATGCCGCGCATGGTGTTGACCACCAGCGTCGCCAGCGCTTCGCCTTCCACGTCTTCAGCGATGATCAGCAGCGGTTTGCCTGCTTTGGCAACGGCTTCCAGCACCGGCAGCATTTCGCGGATGTTGGAGATTTTCTTGTCGGCCAGCAGAATGAACGGGCTTTCCAGTTCAACAGAACCGGTTTCCGGCTTGTTGATGAAGTACGGAGACAGGTAGCCGCGGTCGAACTGCATACCTTCCACCACGTCCAGTTCGTCCTGCAGACCGGAACCTTCTTCAACGGTGATCACGCCTTCTTTACCCACTTTTTCCATGGCTTCAGCGATCAGCTTGCCCACGGTTTCGTCGGAGTTGGCGGAGATGGTGCCTACCTGAGCGATGGCTTTGGTATCAGCGCAAGGTACAGACAGTTTCTTCAGCTCTTCTACTGCGGCGATAACGGCTTTGTCGATACCGCGTTTCAGATCCATCGGGTTCATGCCCGCGGCAACGGCTTTCAGACCTTCGTTAACGATAGCCTGAGCCAGTACGGTCGCGGTGGTGGTGCCGTCGCCTGCCGCATCGTTGGCTTTGGAGGCAACTTCTTTCACCATCTGGGCACCCATGTTCTCGAACTTGTCTTCCAGTTCGATCTCACGTGCAACGGACACGCCGTCTTTGGTGATGGTCGGCGAGCCGAAGGATTTGTCCAGTACCACGTTACGGCCTTTCGGGCCCAGCGTTACTTTCACTGCATCAGCCAGCACATTAACGCCACGCAACATTTTTACCCGAGCGTCATTACCGAATTTTACGTCTTTAGCTGCCATTGGTAGTTTCCCTTGAATTCGTTTCGTTCAGATGATTACGTGAGATTAGGCTTCAACAATCGCCAGAATGTCGCTTTCAGACATGATCAACACTTCTTCGTTATCGATCTTCTCAGTCTTCACGCCATAGCCATCATTGAAAATGACGATATCGCCAACCTTCACGTCCAGCGGTTTCACTTCACCGTTTTCCAGGATACGGCCATGGCCAACAGCCAGGACTTCACCACGGGTGGATTTACCCGCTGCAGAACCGGTCAGAACAATGCCGCCAGCAGATTTTGACTCGACTTCTTTGCGCTTGACGATCACGCGGTCATGCAATGGACGAATTTTCATTGATAGCTCTCCTTTGAGAAAGTCCATATCAGTTTAGGTTAAACGCCGGACGCACTCTGGCATCCGGCCTTGTGGTGAACTAAGTGGGGACGTTTCACGACGCTTCAAGGGAAAAAAGAAATTTTTTTTGCGTTAAGTGAAATTTTTCCGCCGGCCTGCGCCCGGCGCCGTTCCGCGCCCCTTCCGGCCGGGGTCAGCGCGGTGAGGAATCGTTGGGTGGATTGCCGTCGTGGCGGTCGTCATCGGACTTGTCCAGCCGCTCGTGCTCGTCTTTGCGCTGAAACTCGCCTTCAAACACATTGCCCTGCCCGCCGTGACCGCCCGGACCCGGACGGCCGCGCCAGATTTGCAGGTGCGGCATCAGCTTGAGCGTCAGGTGCTTCTGCACTGGCGGCAGCAGCAGCAACAAGCCGAGAAAGTCGGTGAAAAATCCCGGCACCACCAGCAGGAAACCGGCCAGTATCAAGGATACGCTTTTAACCAGTTCGGCCGCCGGACTTTCCCCCGCCTGCAGGCGCTGCTGCATCAGCATGATGTTCTTCACGCCCTGGTTACGCACCATGGAGATCCCGATACAGGACGTCAGCACGACCAGCAGTAAGGTGAGCGCCACGCCCAGCACTTCGGCCACCCGAATAAAAATAGAGATTTCGATGTAAACGAACAAAAAAATCAGCAAAAGCGGTAACCAGCGCACCCGAAACTCCTGTGGTTGATATTTAACCCATTGATAGAAATATTGACTCAGAGCCTATCCCAATCGGCGTCATTGGCGCAGCCAGTTTGGACTCGGACAGCACGCAGAACCCGGAGCGTACACGTAGTACGTGAGGGTTTCGAGCACTGCCCAGGTCCAAAATGGCAAGTAAAATAGCCCTATTGGGATAGGCTCTTAACAGCGCGCGGTCATATTCCTTACCTCATGCTGTCATCACGAACAGGTATGAAGATACGACCAGTTGGCGTGGTACAGTACTTTATACTCGAACACGCCATTTACCCATACTGGCGGACGCTAATCAGGAGATGGTAGTGCAAACGCCGTTTTTCAACCACGATGGTGATGTATCCGTTTATTCCTGCGCCACGGTCATGACCCTCATCACAGTTCACACAGTAGGAGAGAGATGACCGCCCATATGTGATCGGGGCAACGGAAATCCTGCATAACAACAGAATATCATAACAACAACAGCGAGCATGGTGGTTAAACATTCTGCTGCTGTCCTCCACGGTAAGACGATACATCCTATAAATTCTAATCGACAGAAGTAAGAGAAGGCTCTCATGTCAGATAACATTCGCATTGAAGAAGATCTGTTAGGTACCAGAGAAGTTCCGGCTGATGCGTATTACGGCGTCCACACGCTGCGCGCGATAGAAAACTTCTATATCAGCAACCAGAAAATCAGCGACATCCCGGAATTCGTACGCGGCATGGTAATGGTCAAAAAAGCCGCGGCCATGGCTAACCGTGAACTTCAGACCATACCGCGCAAGATTGCCGACACCATCATCAAAGCCTGCGATGAAGTACTGGTCAACGGCAAATGCCTGGACCAGTTTCCGGTCGACGTGTTCCAGGGCGGCGCGGGCACGTCCGTCAACATGAACACCAACGAAGTGCTGGCTAACATCGGTCTGGAACTGATGGGCCATAAAAAAGGGGAATATCAGTATCTGAACCCCAATGACCACGTCAACAAATGCCAGTCCACCAACGATGCCTACCCCACCGGTTTCCGCATCGCGGTGTACAACTGCATTCTGAAACTGGTCGAAGCCGTGACCGTACTGGGCGATGGCTTTGAGCAGAAGGCGAAAGAATTCGAAAACATCCTGAAAATGGGTCGCACCCAGTTGCAGGATGCGGTACCGATGTCGCTGGGCCAGGAGTTCCACGCTTTCAACGTGCTGCTGAAAGAAGAGAACAAAAACCTGCTGCGCACCGCGGAACTGCTGCTGGAAGTGAACCTGGGCGCCACCGCTATCGGCACCCGTCTGAACACCCCGGAAGGCTACCAGCCACTGGCGGTGCAGAAACTGGCGGAAGTGAGCAAACTGCCGTGCGTACCGGCGGAAGACCTGATCGAAGCCACCTCCGACTGCGGCGCCTACGTGATGGTGCACAGCACGCTGAAACGTCTGGCGGTCAAACTGTCCAAGATCTGTAACGACCTGCGTCTGCTCTCTTCCGGTCCGCGCGCCGGCCTGAACGAAATCAACCTGCCGGAACTGCAGGCCGGTTCCTCCATCATGCCCGCCAAGGTCAACCCGGTGGTGCCGGAGGTGGTTAATCAGGTGTGCTTCAAAGTCATCGGCAACGATACCTGCGTTACCATGGCGGCCGAAGCCGGTCAGTTGCAGTTGAACGTGATGGAGCCGGTCATCGGCCAGGCGATGTTTGAATCCACCCAGATTCTGACCAACGCCTGCTACAACCTGCTGGAAAAATGCGTCGAAGGCATCACCGCCAATAAAGACGTCTGTGAATCCTACGTGTTTAACTCCATCGGCATCGTGACTTACCTGAACCCGTTCATCGGTCACCACAACGGCGACATCGTCGGCAAGATCTGCGCCGAAACCGGCAAGAGCGTGCGTGAAGTGGTGCTGGAGCGCGGTCTGCTGACCGAAGCCGAGCTGGATGACATCTTCTCGGTGCAAAACCTGATGCACCCGGCTTACAAAGCCAAACGCTACACCGAAGACCAAGACGCGTCGTAATCCCGCGCGGTCTGTTCTGTAAGGCACGTCAGTCCCGCCTGGGGCTGCGTGCCTTTATTCTATTCACTACTATTCATTCGCTACTTTTTTCCGCGCCGCAAAAGGCCAGGCTGTCGCCACAGCCATAAGAAAAAAATATGGAAAGACGTTTTGCAATGTCACGGACAACAAAATCAGAAGGAACATCAACATGGTTATTCTGGAACTGTTTATCGTACTCCTCGCTATTTATTTAGGCGCCAGACTCGGCGGCATCGGCATCGGTTTTGCCGGTGGGCTGGGTGTACTGGTTCTGACGCTGGGGTTTCACATCAAACCGGGCGCGATCCCGTTCGACGTGATTGAAATCATCATGGCGGTTATCGCCGCTATCGCCGCCATGCAGGTAGCAGGCGGCATGGATTATCTGGTCAGTCTGGCGGAAAAATTGCTGCGCCGTCAGCCGCGTTACGTCACCTTTCTCGCGCCGCTGGTGACCTATTTCATGACACTGCTGGCTGGCACCGGCCACACCGCGTTCTCCACCCTGCCGGTTATCGCCGAGGTGGCGAAAGAACAGGGCATACGCCCGTCCCGTCCGCTGTCGATCGCAGTGGTCGCCTCGCAGATCGCCATTACCGCCTCGCCGATCTCCGCCGCGGTGGTCTTCGTCGCCGGTCTGCTGGAACCGAAAGGCGTGAGCTATCTGGCGCTGCTCGGCATCTGCATTCCCAGTACGCTGATCGCCATCATGCTGACCGCCGTGTTCACCAACTTTCTCGGCAAGGAGCTGAAAGATGACGAGGTTTATCAGGAGCGCCTGCGCAAAGGCGAAGTCACCCTGCGCGGTCACGGCCAACTGGCGCTGAAACCGGGCGCCAAACGTTCGGTCGGGCTGTTTCTTGTCGGCATCATCGCCGTGGTGCTGTACGCCACCGCCATCAGCGACACCGTCGGGCTGATTCATAACCCGGTGTTGCCGCGCAACGAAGCGATTGTGGTGTTCATGCTGACCATCGCCACGTTGATCTGCCTGACCTGCCACGTCGATACCGCCCAAATCCTCAGCGCCAGCACCTTCAAGTCCGGCATGAGCGCCTGCGTGTGCGTAATGGGCGTAGCCTGGCTGGGCGATACCTTCGTCAAAGCGCACCTTGCCGATATTCAGAGTACGGCGGGCACGCTGTTGCAGAGCCACCCGTGGATGCTGGCGGTGGTGCTGTTCTTCGCTGCAACGCTGCTCTATTCGCAGGCCGCTACCGCCAAAGCGCTAATGCCGGCCGCGCTGCTGCTGGGCGTTAGCCCGGTGACGGCGATTGCCTCGTTTGCCGCGGTATCGGCGCTGTTCGTGCTGCCCACCTACCCCACGCTGCTGGCGGCGGTGGAAATGGACGACACCGGTTCAACCCGTATCGGCAAGTACGTGTTCAACCATGCGTTTCTGATCCCCGGCGTGGTGGCGATTTCGCTGTCGGTCGCCTTCGGCTTCGTTATCGGTCACCTGGTGCTGTAACGTTCCACCGAATCGTAAAGTTTTTTCGGATCGGCGTTCCAGCGTCGATCCGGCCTTACGATTGCCGACCCCGCACGGTATAGTGTGTCAACCGTTACCGTTATCGAGGTCACGATGTCAGAACCCAACGACGATGCGTTATTCGGCAACAATGCGCAATTCAACAGTAATGCGCAATTCAACAGCGCGGTGGTAGTACTCTGCACCGCACCCGATGAAGACTGCGCCCGACGGTTGGCCAACTCCGCGCTGGAAGCGCGTCTGGCCGCCTGCGTCACCATACTGCCGGGCGCCACTTCCCTGTATCACTGGGAAGGTAAACTGGAACAGCAGACGGAACTTCAACTGCTGCTTAAAAGCGACAGGGAACATCAGTCCGCACTGCTGACTCACCTGAAACAACAGCATCCTTACCAGACGCCAGAATTACTGGTGCTGCCGGTCGAGGGTGGCGACAGCGATTATCTCTCATGGCTCAACGCATCTTTACGCTGACGGTTCTGTGCCTCAGCCTGTTTTTCAGTACCCTGGCACCGGCGCAAAGCCCTTTCGGGCGCAGCGCGACGTCGCAGTTCCTGCCGGTGGATCAAGCTTTTACCTTTGATTTTCACCAGCGTGGCAACCAACTGACGTTGAACTGGCAGATCCACCCCGGTTACTACCTGTACCGCCAGCAAATCAAGCTGGATAGCGCGCTGCTCGCGCCTCCGGGCCTGACGCTGCCGCCCGGCGAACCACATCGGGACGAGTTTTTCGGCGAGGTGGCCATCTACCGCCAGTCGCTGACGCTCAATGTCCCTTTACGCGACGTGCCGCCCGGCGCTTCGCTCAGCATCACCTATCAGGGCTGCGCCGACGCCGGCTTCTGCTACCCGCCGGAAACCCGTTCGGTGCCGCTCAGCGCCATCGCCAGCGCTATCACCAACGATACACCGGCAACGCCGACCGCCGTCACGCCGCAGCCGGACCGCGCTTATACCCCGCAGTTGCCGTTCTCGCCGCTGTGGGCGCTGCTCATCGGTATTGGCGTCGCCTTCACCCCTTGCGTGCTGCCGATGTACCCGCTGATTTCCGGGCTGATTCTCGGCCGCCAGCAACGGCTGTCCGCCGGTCGTACGCTGTTGCTGACGATGGTGTACGTACAGGGAATGGCGCTGACCTACACCCTGCTCGGCCTGGTAGTTGCGGCGGCCGGCTTGCGTTTTCAGGCGGCATTGCAACACCCTTACGTCCTGATCGGGCTGTCGGTGATGTTTGTCGCGCTGGCGCTGTCGATGTTCGGCGTCTATAGCCTGCAATTGCCGTCATCCCTGCAAACGCGCCTGACCCTGTGGAGCAATCGCCAGCAAAGCGGCTCCGCTGCCGGGGTTTTCGCCATGGGCGCACTGGCCGGGCTGATTTGCTCGCCCTGCACCACCGCGCCGCTCAGCGCGCTGCTGTTGTACATCGCCCAAAGCGGCAACCTGCTGGCCGGCGGCGGCTCGCTGTACCTGTACGCGCTGGGCATGGGGCTGCCGCTGATGGCGATTACCCTGTTCGGCAATCGGCTGTTGCCCAAACGCGGCCCCTGGATGAATCACGTCAAGGAAGGTTTCGGGTTTGTGATTCTGGCGCTGCCGGTATTCCTGCTGGGAAGAGTGCTGGGCGATGTCTGGGAGTGGCGCTTGTGGGGGCTGCTCGGCGTGGCGTTTTTCGGCTGGGCATTTGCCCTCAGCCTGCGCAGTCACGTCGGCGCCATGCGAATGGTGCAGATTCTGCTGTTTCTGGGCGCGTTGCTGGCGGCCCGGCCGTTGCAGGACTGGGTGTTCGCGCCGGTACAGGCTGAACCGACCAGCGGCAGCCAGTTACACTTCACGCCGACCAACACGCTGGATGATCTGACCACGGCGCTGAGTCGCAGCGACAACCGCATCACCATGCTCGACCTGTACGCCGACTGGTGCGTGGCCTGTAAAGAGTTCGAAAAATACACCTTCCGCGATACGGCGGTGCAGCAGTCGCTGTCCGCCATGCAACGATTGCAGGCGGATGTCACCGCCAACAACGAAACGCAGCGGGCGCTATTGCAGCACCTACAGGTGCTGGGACTGCCGACGATTCTGTTTTTCGACGCCAGCGGCCGGGAAATTCCGGGCTCGCGTGTAACCGGCTTCATGGACGCCGCCGCGTTTAGCGCGCACTTGCAGACGCTGGCGCGCTAACATCAAGCTATATCGCGGCAGGTGGTCATAAACTTGAAAGATGCCGGAGATAAACCACACTGGTTAGTGATGATTGATGAGCAGGAGGAGCATGATGCAACGGGAAGAAGTTCTGGAGCAGGCGCTGGCCTTGCTGGAACGGCGCGGATTCGCCGACACAACGCTGGATATGCTGGCCGACCAGTTGGGCGTCTCTCCGGCCGAACTGCAACCCTTCTGGCCCGACCGTGAAGCCCTGCTGTACGACAGCCTGCGTTATCACAGCCAGCAGGTGAATATCTGGCGCAAACAGGTGCAGTTGGATGAACAACTCGGCCCGGAGCAAAAGCTGCTGGTGCGCTACCAACGGTTACAGGACGCCGTCAGCCAGCATCGTTTTCCGGGCTGCCTGTTCATCGCCGCCTGTAGCGCGTTCCCGGACCCGCTCCACCCCATTCACCAGATTGCGGAACAACAGAAACAAGCCTCGTACCACTACACCAAAGCGTTGCTGGAAGAACTGGAAACCGACGACACGGACATGGTGGCATTACAGCTGGAACTGATTCTGGAGGGCTGCCTGAGCAAGTTGTTGGTAAAACGCCAGTTGTCCGACGTGACCGTGGCGAAACGGCTGGCGGAAGACGTACTACGCGTGGCAATGTGCCGGAAACACGGCGCGCTGGCGTAACGCTTTCGCACCCGGCGAACCACGTCCGACAGGCCCATCGGCGATATGCTGTTGCTTATTTATTCAAAAACCGCATAAACGCCGAAAAAGCAGCCAAACCGTCAAAAAGTGGGTGAATTCACGTTGACGAAGCCGCCTGAATCCGGTTTAATGCGCCCCGTTGCCCGGATAGCTCAGTCGGTAGAGCAGGGGATTGAAAATCCCCGTGTCCTTGGTTCGATTCCGAGTCCGGGCACCACCTTTCCTTTTTTATGCCTCCTTATCAATTCTTATGTGTATGTAATTCAATAAGTTGGCGTAAAAATCTTTTCCGATGCGTTTTGATTTATCCCTTCGTATCGGGGAATTTGTGGGTCAGATTGCGGGTCATTCAGTTCGATGAACGGGAGTGACCCTCACATGTTAACTGACAGCAAAGTCCGATCCGCGAAACCTCTCGCAAAATCTTACAAGCTCACCGATTCGCAAGGCTTATACCTGACGGTATCCACCAGCGGCGCTAAGCTATGGTATTTCCGCTATCGCCTCGGCGGTAAAGAAAACCGTCTGGCCTTTGGCCCCTACCCTCAAACCACGCTGGCGGAAGCCCGTGAAAAGCGCGATGCAGCACGTAAGCTGCTGGCGTCCGGCATTAGCCCTTCTCAGCTTCGCAAAACGAACAATCCCGCCGTTGATGAATCCCGCACCTTTCAGTATGTCGCAACCGCATGGCACACCAGCAGTCTTAAACTCTGGTCAGACGCGCACGCCGATAAAATTCTCACCTGCCTGAAACGCTACGTTTTCCCCGCGATTGGCGCGATGGATATCGCACAGGTTGAAACCCGCCATCTGGCGCAGTTGGTTAAGGCGATTGACGACAAAGGCGTGCATGACGTCGCCGGACGGGTACGCCAGCATCTGACCAAAATCATGCGCCACGCCGTACAGCAGGGCGTCATCAAATACAATCCGGCTTACGATTTGGATGGCGTCGTGACCCCGGTCGTGACCCAACATCACCCCGCCCTGCCGCTGAAACGTCTGCCCGAACTGCTGGCGAAGATTGACAGCTACAAAGGCCGGATGCTCACCCGTCTGGCGCTGGAGCTGAATCTGCATGTTTTCCTGCGCTCCAGTGAGCTGCGTTTTGCCCGTTGGGATGAATTCAACCTGAAAGCGCATATCTGGAGCGTGCCCGCCCAGCGCGAAGCGGTAAACGGCGTGCGATTCTCAGAGCGTGGCGCAAAGATGAAGGATGAACATCTGGTGCCGCTGTCACGGCAGGCGGTCGCCCTGCTGAAACAGATTCAGGCAATTTCAGGCGAATCGGTCTTCGTTTTTCCGGGCGCGCATACCCTGAACAAGCCGATGAGTGAAAACACCATCAACAAGGCGCTACGCGTGATTGGCTACGACACCAAAACCGAAATCTGTGGGCATGGTTTCAGAACCATGGCCTGTAGCGCCCTGAACGAGTCCGGACGCTGGTCAAAAGACGCCATTGAGCGACAGATGAGCCACAAAGAGCGCAACGGCGTGCGGGCGGCTTACGTGCATAAAGCGGAGCATCTGGAAGCCAGAATCGAAATGATGCAGTGGTGGTCGGATTATCTGGACGTCAACCGCGAAGGATATGTCGCGCCGTATATCTATGCGCGGAGTCATTCGGCTGGCTAACGCGCTGCGCTTGTTGGCTCCTGACGGGGTTTCTATGTGATAGAAACCCCGTCAGGAGCGTTGTCATAAAACCATATCGAGCATTCTGCCAAATGTTTCTTATACGTCAGGGTTTCACAGGCTTGTCACGTTTTGGCGCTGCCAGTTTTCGGTTGCAAGCATCCAGAACCCAGGCTGAAAAATTAGCATCGGGATCTTCCGTTTTCTCCTGCGCAACGCTGGCGTTTATTTCTTCGATAAGCTCATGCGGGAAGCGAATTCCCTTTGTGGTCGAACGCTTGTTTTTAGAACCTGTAGGCATGCCGTTTTCCTTTCTCGCTGAGCGCACACTATACAAGGAAAAATATTTTTAAACACGTTGACGTGTATATGCACCTAGCGTTAAGGTGTATGAACACCAAGAGCGAATTCATGGTGAAAAACGAAACCCGGCAGTGCGCCAACACTAACCGGGCTTCTGACCACAACATTATGAGGACTAATGCTATGGCTGACACCGATAGTAACACGGGCGCGTCTTATCAATCACTGCCGGATTATGAGAACCGCTACTCCGCCATGAGTGCCGCGCTGGCTCGTCTGGACTTTTCACGCATGGACAATGATGAACTCTCGCTGGTCACAGAATATTGCGCCGAAACGCAGGCAGGACTTTGCCATTGCCTGAATTTCATTGGCGATGCGCTGATTACCTTTGCCGATAATGACGTGTGTGAATCTACACCAGAAAGTTTGTGCCAGTTGGGTCATGGGTTAACTGCAATTAGTTTACTCATCCCAGCCCTTACCACGATGCACAAACGCGCACATTCACTCACCGTCAGATAGCCATCTGAACATCACCAGCCTGATTAAAGCTCTGCCGTTAGGTCAGAGCTTTTTTGCTTTTATGGCTCAATAACAATAACTCTTCCCATCCGATATTGAGTTGTTTGCAGGCAATCCCCCTCTTTCCCGATAGCCTTCCCTACTGGCTGATTCCAGCGGGGTAGACATAGACATGCCAGCACGTTTTATTTTCGCAACGCTGACCGCGCTCAGCATGCCATTCAAACACAATGCAAGACGCAGCGGGTTTAGGCGGTTGAATGCCTGCGCCTCGCGGGCATTCAACCGTGGCGTGAGGCGAGTAAATTCAATTTCGCAGAAATTGCTAATTTGCGTCGCCCGAACCCACCCGCGAGCGCTTCCCCCAAGGGAAACCGAGCAGGCCGGGGGGAGCCGAATAAATTTTGCCGCCCCAGCGAGCAAAAAGACGCGCCCACGCGTCGGTTTATTTGGGGGGCGACAGCCCCGCACACCGTCGCGGCTAAGTCTCCGGCCACAAGCCGGTAGCGAGGCGCGACTACCCACTTTGAAGGCGTTTTCCCATTTTTTCGCTGACCGGAACGGGCAAAAGAAAAAGTGGGCTAAAAACGGCGTCTCAAAGGGGGTAGTCGCGCGTAGCGCGCGACGGTGTGCCGCTGTTGACGTTGGGGGTTTTGGCGTGGCGTCCAGCCGCGACATTACCCCCATGCGACAGGCAATAAGGGCGTCCAGCCCGCATGAACTGGCGCACGCCGTTCTGTGCCGGGAAATGTATTTTCCGGCGCATGGTTGCAAAGCAGCCACCTCTTTATCACAACAAAATCGCCTCATGACGTCGACTCATGCCAGTGGGCGAAGGTATGCGCCCATGTAATGAGGCGATAAAACCGAAAGAGCGCCCCCCCAGTAAAATGCGAAGGAGGAACCATGTTGATTTCTGATTACCGTGAACGCCGGGCGCGTAGTCACGAAAAAATGCGACTTCTGCTCACCTTTCTGAAAGAAGAAACCTACAGCGACTTTAAAACGTTGATGCTGCTTTTTGATTATAAAAATCACAAGCCGCTGTATCTGTTGCTGGCAAAAGCTATCGACATGGGATTGATCCAAAAGCATGAAATAAACACCAGAATGGTGAAAACCTCTCTGTGGGGGATCACCAATGGCGGATTATCAGTTGTTGCCACACCCCATGAGGATGGCTTTCCTGCACGGTTTGAGCCCTCGAAAGTCACGGGCTGGACACTGATACAGCGCCTTGATCGTCAGCTAGCACGGCTCCTTCTGGAAAAGAAAGGCGCTTATGGGTGGATCAGCGGCGCTGATTCAACATTCCGCAGCCGCTATGAGGTATATCATCGCCCGGCCGGGGTGATAACGTTACCAGACGGAACCGTCATCGCCGTTGAGACTGAGCGCCATCTGAAAACCAAGGCCCGTTATCAGGCGATTATCACCCAGCATTTGATAACCCGTACTCAAAAACTTTGGATGTACGTCTTCTATATCGTGCCCGATCCGCAGATAAAGCGAGCTATTGAGCGGATGTTTAATAGCATGACATACGCCATCGTCAACCATCAGCGCATCCCGCTGGAAGCGAAGCACCGCAATGTTTTTCGGGTTTATACGTTTGAGGAACTTAAACGGTTAGCGTTAGATTTTGAATAATTGCTGAACAACCACGCGAAGTATATACTCAAAGTATGCACACAAGAGGAGCACTATCATGAAACACCGCGTCAGCGTTACCGTGGACAAAGACAATTATCAGGTTCTGAGTGCTGCCGGAGTCAATATTTCCGGGCTGGTGAATGACGCCATTGGCAAAGAAGCCCGCCGCATCAAGGCTGAGGAGTGGAAGAAGGAAAACCGCGAAGGGATGGAAGAAGTCGCCCGATTTATCGCGCAGAATGGCTCCTTTGCGGATGAAAACAGGAACTGGTGATCATGCAATTCATTGTTTATCAATACAAACGTACCAGCCACTACAAAATGTTTGTCGATGTGCAGAGTGATATTGTCGAGACACCCAAGCGGCGCATGGCCATTCCGCTTATCGAAGCACATCATCTGTCTGAGAAAGTGAATAAGATGTTGTTCCCTCTGCTTCGCATCGATGGCGAAGATTATCGGTTGATGACAACTGAACTATCGAGCGTTCCTGTTGAGGTTATTGGTGAAGAAATCGCGGATCTTGGCAACTACGCTGATGAGATTAAGGATGCTATTAATCTTATGTTTTGGGGGATTTGAGAGAGGTTCAACGCATTCACATTGAGCCTGATTTATCGCGTTATGTACAAGTATGCTGAAAATTTCTTAAAATGAATGGCTCTGTTTGACGGGATATTGACAGTTTGAGTTTATAGCAGAAGTAGTGCTCGATTCTGAACTCTCAATTTCGAGTACATATGATTTTGGACACAGCACAAAAATTGAAACATAGAGTATTGGCTCAAGAGTTTTTAACATATTACCACCTATTAAAATTAGGAGGATGAAAGCATCATAGAAATGAAATGGTAAGGATTAACCAAGTACTCTCTATCAAGACTTTCTAAAAATAGCACGTTTCACCTAGACTCTTACGTTAATAAATAACTCACACTCCAGGTGACCTAAATCATTATCTAAAAACTGTCATGGGAAGGAGTTGTTAACTTGATGCTTCCCTCCCCAACATTTAAAGTGAAAATTTAAAATTACCTATATAAAAAGGTGGCTATATTATTTTTCTTTGAGTAATCTATTTTCCTCATTTAATTTAATGATGACATTATCTTTCATTGAGTCAGGGTATTTGTTCTCACCGGTAGACAAAATTACCTGATAGTCAACATTGTTTGGATTCTCAAGCATATCCAAGCATGAAATCATTCGATTAAGATTAACATTGTCAATACCTATATTCTCCGGCGTGTCAATTAACAGCAGGCGAGGGAAAGGAATGTCATCTAATAGTGAAAGCTGAAGAAGTGTTAAATAGTATAGAAATCTTTTATGTACAGCTGCACTGGCTTCTTTATAAACACCATTGTTTATCAGCGGCATGTAATCGTCATTATTAATCTCTGCGACTCGACAATCCAGTAATGAAGATTTCATGAAGTGATTATAGTATTTATTGAACTTGTCAACTTTATCGATTAGCTCAGCTTCAGATGAGGCTTCCAACCTTTCGACAGCAATTTTTGCTAAGTCCATGTCTCTTTTAGCAGCGTCTTTTATACGTTGATAATCCTGAAGGTTTTTCTCAAGCTGAAGAGCTTGTCTCAAACTGCTGATTTTCTCCTTTTGTCTGAGCAGATGATCTTCTACATCATCTATTTCATCAAAGTTAGTAATATACTCAATTTCATTTAGAGCACTTGAGAGTTCTTCTTTCAAAATAATATTTGAAATATTAGAAGCCTCAATTTCGCTTTCTATAGATTTAAAATCATCCTGTGCAGTTTTTAGAGCGACTTCCATCGTCTCTAAAGACTTAACTTTGCTTTTAAGCAGCGTATAATATTCACCTGGGTCATAGAAATATCTTCTATAATCATTTTCATCAATATCATGCCCACAAACACACTTGTCACTTGGCCTATCAACATTTTTCAAGCAATATGGACAAGTATCAGGTGTAAACATTTCCAACTGTCTGTGTGTGTGAATGATTTTCTGGAGCCTAAAAGCATCTTCCCTTGTTTGCCTAATTACACGATTAAGTGAATCAATGTCCTTCAGCTTAATTTCAAGTTTTCGCTTTAAATCAATTATATTAAGCTCAGCGCGACCATATGTATCCTTCAATCTTGTAATATGACTTAGCCCAGCATTTTCACTAATTTTCGAGGTTAGTTTTTCTGAGCGAAAAGATATTAAACGCTCAACAGACTCTTCCAAATCATTTATTTCTTTGGTTAAGTGGTAATCATTAATAACTTCTTTGAAGCCAAGTTGTTTATACATTACTGAAACAATATTTCTATATTCAGAAAGTATCGCATTGGCTTTTTCATGTTCTGACTGCTTGCGCTTTAGGTTACCGTAAGCTTCATAAAGTTTGACTAAGGTCTTTCCCATCAAAACTTCGAAGATGGCTTTTCTAAGGAATACTGAATCACTGATATAGTTTTGATTATCAGCAGGTTTATAGATACCGTTAACATCAGTACCTTGGTTATGATATACAAGGCGTAATAAATCGTTAAAGCCTATTTTGAAGTTTTTACCTGCGTGAAAAATCTCAATGCTCGGGATGTTAAGTTGTTCAAGAATCCAATCTGAAAATATATAGTCTTCCGATTTGTTTCTATTAATAGCCAAACATAAGAAGTCTACAGATGACCCATCATTGTTTAAGAAGGGTTTATCTGAAAGGATAGTAATAAGGTTCTCACCGATTTTTCTTATGAATTTGAAAGATTTGCTTTTCAATGAAACTTCTAACTCAACAAAGTTTGACTTATCATTGACTATTTCATTATGTTTTTCTTTTTCAGTGCTGCTGAAATGAGGAACTTTTCCTCCTAACCCATAATAAATAAGGTCGAAAAAAGTAGATTTTCCGCATCCATTAGGTGCTTCGACTATGTTGACTTTGAATTTATCCAGTTCGGGGGAGCTGAAATTATAAAGCTTACCCTCGTAGTGCATTTTATGTATTTTTAATTGGCCCATAAATTCAACCCATACTCAGTGAAAAACTTTCCAATCAAACCATCAAGCCCAAGAATATTTATAGACTTGAAATGAGATTTCAAAATGGCTGTATTATTTAATTCTCTACTAAAAAGTTCCGTATCAAAAAAAGAACTAAAAAGGTCGTTATTCTTAACCTCAACATTATAACAATCAATTTTTTCAGTATCAATTACCGAGATTACTCCGCTTTTTTCTAGGCTCCTTACTATTTTATAAACTTCTCTTTGGTGTAAGGAAGCTTTCACATATATATCAAATAAATATTCCTTGTCGAATGGCTTTAAAACACCCTCACCATGATTCTCAACAAGAATATTAACAGCAGTGGAACTGGAAATTATTTGCATCAAAAACGTAAGTTTCCTATGGTCTTTAAAAACAAGCTTTTTATTAGAAAACTCTTTGAGACAAATAATTATTAAGTAAGTTAAAAAGTAAAAGTCTTCGCCAGAAACAAAGCTTATTCTTTTTAGTTTATCCTTATTTTTATTTGTGTTCATAATCTATTCTTCGTCGAATGCTAAGTAACAATCATCAACCAATGTTAAAATTATACCACGAATCGTTAGTTTATCATCAATGCTCATTCGATAAGTTTTTTTAAGTTGTTGAATATTATCATAGCATAACTCTACCATTTGGTCTAAATGGGCTAGTATATCGTCTGATGTGTAACTTATCTGTGAAAAATGTCCAGAAATATAATCGCTACACCACTCGTAAAAGTTGCATCTTAAGGAAATATACTCCTGTCCAAATAACTCTTCATTAGTTCTTGCTTTAGTGGCGGTGAAACTTAGAAGTTGGATTTTTTTATTTTTAATGTCATTACAGACAGCTCTCAATTTTTCCTCAAGATTTCTCTGATCACTTACATCAAGATCTTCGAATATTTTCCATGCAGGATCTATAGGTTTAAGTTCATTTTGATTTGAGGCTGCTTGTAGAAAAATGACTTGTACCATTTCACGACTAACAAAACGTCCAAACTTTCTTTCATCTTGTTGGTTTCTATCGAACAAACTTTCCAAGGCACCAAGAATTATATTTTCAAGCCCATAATGTCGATGATCATAGAATTGGCAATCCTTGATACTTTTCATAACTTCATCATCATAGCTATCTCTATCTGATTCAGTTATAACAAAATCAATAGAAGATAAAAATTCGTAAAAATCTTGATTAGTCCATTGAGATATAACCTTGTGGTTTCCACCATAAGATGTAATTACTGTTTTATCTTTATCAGCATAAATAGCATATTGTTTTTCGTATTCCTGAAAAAATAAAAATTTTGCTATAGTTATTTCATCTTGTGTGAGTGCTATCTTTAGAGATAATCTCTTCAATATGCTGAGCTTTGTAGTTTTGGTTTGACTAAGTTGAAGGTTAGGAACAACTACATTTAAAATTGAATTATCAAGTTGCTCATCTGATATTTGAGCGTGACAAAACATTGAAAAATCAATTGTCTTTGAGTCTTTAAAGTGACTTATATATTGATCTGCAAAAGCCACAATCGTATTTTTTATTGCCTCTGAATTAAAACTCAGGCCACTTGAGTATTTTTTATTCTCTTCTATTCCTATAGTTGCAACAGCATCTTCTACAACTAGGGTCGCAGAGTCTTCAATGAATTCCGTTGCACAATAACAAGTTTTCTTACCCAGTTTGCTTATCAAATTTAAGAGGCGATGAACTGCCCTAACTCTTTGAAATAACAATCCGCTTCCAGAAGTTTTCGCTGCTTCTCTATTTATAGTTTGTGGAATCATGAAGTGGTAGTCATTAGAGAAAATAATGTATTCTATCCTAACATATTCAACAGTCGGTGCAATGTAAGTATCCCAGCAAATCGAACCAGTAATTTTTGATGTTCACAGGCACAACATCAATTTCAAATTGATAAACTCCCCACCAAATCCCCCAACGTCACCATCAGCATCATCGGATCTATCGGCGAAGGCTCAAATCCCACCCGCAGGTAAAACTCCCGTGCTTCATCAGACAGCGCATGAACCAGCATCCCGCGAATGCCGATAGTATCCGCCACCTGAATCACCCGTAGCCCAGCATCTCGTACCAGCGCCCGGCCAACACCCTGACCATGTAATGATTTATCTACCGCCAGACGACCCAGCACCACGACCGGGATTGGATCGGGCATATTGCGGCGAAAACGTCCGGGAGCGGCATTCGTTGCCACGGCGCTGGAAGCCAATGAGTAATACGCCAGCACTTTTGAATCATCGCAACTGACGAAAGTTCGTGATGCTCCAGTGACCTGATTTTTCATCGCCCGTAGTTTTAGCCAGTTATCCATAGACTCCACACCGCAACAGAACGAGGAAAGTGCATGTTCGGCGTGGAGTGGCTCAGGAGCAGAGATCATTTTTTCTGTTCCCACGGTGCAGGTGTTTGCATGGTTTTGCGCAGCGCAGCATTCGGTGAAGGAACCTGATCCAAACGGGCGAGGAATTCCTGATAAGCATCGGGATCTGCCATGATGATGCGTTGATCGATCAACGCTTCCTCTGCGGCGGCACGCGCAGCCTCAAGGACAAAATCAGTACGATTTTTTCCTCTGGCCTTTGCAGCACGATCGATTAGATCGCGTTCGGCAGGCTTGATGCGTAAATTTAGTGTTTCGCGTTTAACAGAAACGCTGTTCGTCGCTGGCATGATGTTATCCTCGATTATACTCTCTGGATATTAATCATACAGCAACCGTAACGCTAATGTCATTACGATTTATAGACATCATAGGGAATCGAACCGAAGGAACGAACCGGACATTTCTTTATCGCATGTGACCCATCATTCTGATCTATCTATGAAAACACGGGTCAATCTATGGGTCTTGACAACTAGTACGATTAAAATTTATGCTACATTTCAACTTAATAGAAAGCTGAATGATCCCGAGTCCGGGCACCACTTATTCAGAAAAACCAGCCTACAGGCTGGTTTTTTGCTTTTCAGCTTGCGGACTCTCCATCGAACTGCGTTCGATAACTCGCTTCTACGAAGCTCGCCCTATGGACCAGCGCGATAACTGCGCTGTTCAACGCCTGCGGCGTTAGTCCGAGTCCGTCATCATTATTTAGCCCATAGACGATCACTACCGTCTGTAACCTTCCGTCTCATTACACCCGCACAAAAATAAGCACTCTCTCAATTCAATTCCCTGACGCCATACCCCACGACTATTTTATCCGCAGCAAGACTTTTGGTAACCACGGTTCCTGCGCCAACTTTTACGTTATCGCCTAATGTAATGTCGCCAAGCAGAATGGCATTGGCGCCAAGCTCCACCTGATTGCCCAGCACCGGACTTTTAGTGACCTGACCTTCACGGTTTATCACGCTGCCAATGGTCACCCCCTGCCGTAATGTGCAGTTCGTCCCGATGATGACGTCGGAATTCACCACAATGCAGTGCGGATGATATATTTTCAGCCCAAAGCCGATTTGGGTTCTGTGCGGGATTTCCACACAAAACAGCCATTCATTAATCACTTTATTCAGAATCACAAAAGGAATGCTGATAATTTTCAGCAGCGCATTTGATGACTGGTAGAGGGTAGCAAGGCGGAACAGCAGTATTACCAGTTTGGCTTTAACACTGCCCGCCGTTTTTACTTCACGCCATACATGGCCGATATTGTTCAGCATATGAATATCTATTCTTAATTCCGTGCTCAGTGCACCGTTACCGTGGAAACCCGATACCAACCGTCGGCCTGTTTGCCCTCGTTGGCGAGATTAATTCGCGATACTCCCTTTGTGTCCAGTATCGCCACGTCAATATTATACAGCCCGGCTGGCAGTGCTTCCGGCATCGTCAGTTGGTAGACGGACGTATGCTGCCCCGGCAACCAAGAGCGAATGTCATCCGCAGTTTTTCCCATACTCATCGCGCTGTTGTCATTATTCACCACGCGATAGGCCAAATCATATTTCAGATAAATGGGCGCTACGCCGTCATTAACCCACTGATTATTTAGTATCAGACTCTGCCCTTGCGCTAATTCGGACTCATGCGTTAAAGAAGCCAGGCGGAAACGATAGCCGAGTTTGGTCAGCGCGTTATCCACGATGTCCCGATACTCCGTCGGCACGCTGCGCGATTTCAGATTAATGGTGCTGGCGTGTTGTGCCAACGCCCAGTCAAAGGTCGCCTGCACTTGCTCACGCGTATAATGCTGAACGCTCTGCCACTCCGACATATAGCCACAGATTTCCAGACTCACCGGCGCACGTTGCCACACCGTACTAAAGTTTGGATAAAGCGCCGCCGCGTTTTGCAGCCGCTGCGGATAATCATCTTGCATGTGACTCCACGTCGTCGAAAAATTATGCCAGTCGCCCAAGCAGTCGGCGCGCCATCCCGCACCTTGTTTCACGGCGCTTGCCAGAGTGTCGCCGCCGTTAATCAGCATGATTTTTGGGCAGCTGGGAAACGCGGCAAAATACATTTTTACGTACTTATCTAACTGGGCTGATGTGTAACGCTCAAGCAGCGGCTTAATGGTCGGGAAATTACTGTTGTGCCACTCTCCCCATGACCCCACCAACCCAATATCGATATAAGCCAGATTCAAATTACCGTCATAGCGCTGACCAAAAGCGTTAAGCAAACGCTGGCTATATTCGATAAACAACGGATCGTCCAGATCCGGCACAAAGGTTTTTTTGTCCGGCGTCCACTCGCCCTTGATCCCTTTTTGGATCAACCAGTCAGGAATCTTCGAGCCGCTGGCAGGCTCATCAAGCGCCATAAAGCGCAGCCCCACGTTCATCGCCGGTTGATGCTGGCTAGCCAGTTCGAAAATAGTATCCACCAGTTGAAAGTTATACTGGCCTTCGACCGGCTCCAGTTCACTCCAGTACAGGCGATCATATTCAATACCGGTGTCGGGATAATCAGCCAGCGATAGCGTAGCGCCATTACCCTTGTTAAAGCTGGCAACGCCATTGCCCGGATTCGTTAACGGGCCATTTAGCCCTTTGGGAGTGACGGTTGTCATCGTGCCTCCAGCCACACCCACTACAGAAAATAACAAACCTCCTACCGCAATCATTTTAAGATTCATCTAAGACTCCTTATTTCCACGTCAGTAGAAACCGGAGGTCAGTGATCCTTCAGTCTGAGCCACCAATCCCAAATCCCTAAGTGGAAATGTGGGAAAATATCAATACCCAAGGCAGACTTAATCATGTACAGCGTCAATAGCGCCGCAAGCGTACAGAACAGGCAGGTAAACAGGATCAACGCGGTCAGCAGTATGCAAAACAGCGTTGATTCTTTACGGGGACGTTTACGGTGATCCTGGCCAAATAAAAAGACGAAATAATAGCGTCGGCTAAAAAAAGGGAAACTCTTACGCACGTCGACCCAGTGCATTGAAGCCGCTGTGATCGACAACACCGCCTGTTCAACGGCCTGCCGTTGTTCCAGGGTAAGTTCTGCGTCAATGTTCCCATCAAGGGCTTCATAGAAGCGTTCAATGACTAACGGACGTTGATTCGATTCGTTCACTATTTACCTATTGATTTATTAACTCATTGACCTATTGACTGAGGTATAAACCGCCATCGTTTGTTGCGCGATTTTTTTCCAATTATACCTTTGTAAATATTCAGAGTAATCAACAGCAAACGATTTAGAGCGCTGTGTAATTTTTTCGGATAAATCCGCCACGTCTCCAACATTAAAATAGGTGTCTGGCGCTAATTTCACCTCCAGATTAGCGGGAATATTGCTAACCACGACAGGCAATGAAAACGACATGGCCTCCAGCAGCGCAATGGGTAACCCTTCATGATATGAAGGCATCACAAAGAGTTTAGCCTGTGAAAAGACAGTTTGCAGTTCATGACCTTTTAAAAATCCGGTCAGGACCACATTAGGGGTGTCATGGGCTAACTGTTTTAAGCGCATACTATACGCAGTGGGGTGATCGGCATCGCCAACCAAAACCAATGGCATCGTGATACCTGATTGCTTATAGGCGGTGATGAGATCGTGCAAACCTTTTTCTTCCACAAAACGGCCAACCGCAACCAAATAGTTTTGTGGCTGAAGAGAAAAACGCGCCAACGTTTGATTGATAACTTCCGGTGTTAATTGCTGAGATAAGTTCACGCCGTTATAGATAAGATGAGCATCATTTCGTCCATATTTCTGCTTGATCATATTATTAATAACTTCGGAGATTACAATCACTTCATTGGCATATTTCACGGCCACCTTTTCACCCAGCAACAACACTTTCTTTGCCAGGAACCCCCACTTCTGGCGGTCATAGTCCGGGCCATGATGAGTAAAAACCACTTTTTTACCCAGCAGACGCAGAAGCGGCACCACCAGCCCTGGGCCAATAGCGTGGACATGTACTACCGTGGACTGATCAAAGCAGGTGATAAATGCCGCCAGTACCGAATGGACTATTGCTTCTAATGAACGTTTTTTCGGCGCTAATAAAGCGCGAGTCGTTACTCCCTGATACTGTGATTCTTTATAATTAACATAAGGTGAACGTGCGAGAACGCAAATATCCACATCAAATTGCTGTTTAATAGTCGGGTATAAATTTTGACAATGTGTTTCCACACCGCCTAACACGTTTGGAATGCCACGTGTTCCCAGAACGGTAATTTTCGTAGTCATATTATTTATCGTTTAATAATTCCTGATAAAGCGCCAATAAAGATTCTGTGTGTTTACGTAATGAATATTTTTCGCTAAGACGCTGACGCGCATTCAATCCCATTTCTCTGGCTTTTTGCGGATTCAACGCCAGGTCATCCAGCACATCGGCTAATGCCTGCACATTGCCTGGTTCGAATAAAACGCCGTCTACATTATCGCGAATTTGTTCGGGAATGCCGCCAATACGCCCGCCCACTACTGGTTTGGCGAACGCCATCGATTCCAGCACCGACATTGAACAGTTTTCATAATATTCGGAAGGAACCACCACCGCGCGCGCATATTTAATAAGCTGGTTAAGTTCTTCGCCCTGCTGTTTATAGCCCAGGAATTCCGCATTCGGAAATTGCGCGACCAGATCGTCATACAGCGGCCCGCTGCCTGCGATCTTTAACGGAATTTTATTGCGCATTTGCTGATGCGCTCTGGCCAGCGTAGCCACGCCTTTTTCCCGACTCAGGCGGCCAATAAAAAGAAAATAGCCGTCGTCTTCAACATCCTCCACCGGCAGGCTGTCATTAATGCCGTTCACAATCACGTCAATACGGGAATTCGGCAGCTTGCGAATTAATTGACTACGTAGAAATTCGCTGGGCGAAACGATCGCATCCAACGCCTGATAATTTTTGGCAATATTCTGCCAGGCGCCTTCTAACGAAAGCAGCAGGCTTTTCGAAGCGGAGCCTTGCTGGCAACGATATTTAAAGGCGTTAAATACCGAGCCGGTTAAACAGGCGTCACAGACTTTGCCATCGCGCAACATGGTGTACGACGGGCAGATAATCTTGTAGTCATGGGCCGTTAACACTGTTTTACACCCAAACTGACGGGCAATTTTAATCAACGACGGCGTGAGCTGATGATAGATATTATGAAAATGAACAATATCCGGCTTTTCTTTACGCAATAACGCCAGCAACTTCTTACATGCCTCAGCGTTATGAATAAAGTTCACGGCCGTTTTAACTGCTCCGATCACGCCGCTGCGCTGATGATAATCCACATTATCAACAAAATAGGGAGAGTAATCTGACGGGAAGTTATTTTCATGCTGCATTGAGAAAGCGATAACCTCAACGCCAGCCTTTTTCAGCATATCGCTTTCCTGAAAATAAACCGTTTCCGCGCCGCCCTTGATATAGAAGAATTTATTGACTAATAAAACTTTCATCATACCTGCCTATTCATGAATAACCTTGCTGTCTGGCGGCATCATGGGATCGCGCATGGGTCTGGTTAACCCTTTGACTAATCCGGCAGAAAATACAGCCAGGTTCATCACGCTTTGTAGTCCGTTCAGCAGTGAACGGTTTTTCATCGTTTTTAAGGCAATAAAAGCGAGTAGCGGCAGCAACGCCACGCCAATAATATCGGCGTTAAACGTCAACACACTCATCAACAGCGCCAGCAGATAAACCGCAAAAATCGCCTCGTTTTTAACGATGTGTAACGCCTCGCGGAAATAAGGCATGCCCCATGCACTGCGTAACAGTTCGCCCGGCGCCCAGAGAAAACCGTTCGTCCAACGGTATTGCAGCATTTTATATGTTGGCATGGTGTATGACGTGTGCCGGAAATAAGGCACGTTAAGGCGATGTAATTTATATTTGGCATAGCGCAGACGAATGCCTAATTCAGCCTCCTCATAACCATGTAAGCTACGGTTGGTGAGATAGCCTATTTTTTCAATTGCCGAACGTCGATATAAGCCCCCGCCGCCTAAATGGCCACAGTCGCCCAGCGGATATATTTTATGAAGACGTTGTTTGCGCGATTTAAACTCATAGTTCGCCGCGCCATCCATCTCTACCGTTCCAGCTACGCCGGCGTAGTCTGGATGCGCCGCTAAAAATGCGATGCCCTGCTCAATAAAGCCATCTTCCAGTACCATATCGCCGTCCATCAGCAGGAGATAATCTCCCTGGCTGTACAGATAGCCAAGCTGATGCCCCACGCCGCAGCAGCGTTCAGACGGCTCAGTCAGCGACACCACGGTTACCCCTTTGGCGCTGGCAAGCTGCTGAGTGTTATCGGTCGATAAGCTATCGGCAACAATAATTTTATGTGGATAATCCGCAATATGACGACGAATACTGTCGATGGTTTGCTCGATACATTCCGCCTCATTGAATGTCTTAATACTCACTGAAATAAAAGGTTTCTCACTCATACGATTTTCCGGTATAACGGCAGACAGAATGGCGAATCACCAGACTTGAGCCCAGAGACAAATAAAACAGGAATTGCAGCATGGGAATAATCATCAGGATCTGGCTATAAGGCAGACTCAGCAGGCACCCAACCGCAAAAACATTAAAGGCCGGAGAAAAACTCAGCAGTTTCAGATCCTGTTGGTCTACTTCATTACGCTCCAGCATCGGCTTTGGTCGCGAAATAATTAAGATATAAATAATTAACCCGATAAAAAATAACGATCCAACGATGCCCACTTCCCATAGCAGCACACTTAGCGAAGTCGAATCGATAATCAGGTTGTAGATAATATTTAAAAAGCCAGGAGAAACGGCGCTTCCGCTATTTGTCGCATTTAAACCGTAGCCAAATAACGTACCGGAAAGTCCCCACATATCGTGATTTTTTAGCCAGAAGAATATCGTCGTAAGACGGCCAAGCTCACCTGATTCCATAATGTAGTTGGTATCAAAAATATAGCCTAGCGAATCCATAAATACGCTTAACGCACTTTTCGTCGGGTCACCGCCAAACGCCGAGGAATAACCCGAGGCCAAAATGGTAATCGCGACGGTAATGAGTAACGCCATGCCGCTAAAGATCAGCAAAATCGCTTTCAGGTTTACGTTATTCATGCCTTTGATGTAGCTCGGCATTAACCAAACCCAGGCCAGCAATAACGGCGAAACCAGAATCACGAATTTCACTTCTCCCAGAATACACAGGCCAAACCCCAAAACGATATGCACCGCCATGGATTTAAACGACGTTAAACCATGTTTAAATTCCGAGACTTTCAGCAGCATAATCAGCAGACAGAACAGCCCCATCGCCGCGGTATTGCCCCCGCCCATCGGGTCGCCGCCAAACGTGCCGACCACGGAGTCCCATTTTTCATCTTCGCCACGAAGCGCCACACGCCGCGGCAACACAAACAACACCTGATAAATCACGACAGGAAACTGCGCGTAGAACACCCAATACAAACTGCGGGTCACGCGGTAAATTTGTGATTCACGACAAAACCCCAGCAGCAGGCAAAACATCATCAACGACAAGGCAATCTCGTTTTTAAAACCAACGATCGTGACCGTTATTCCGCCCTGCAATAGGGTAGACACTCCCGCCATCGCCAGAAAAGAGAGATACAGCGTGAGCACCACCAACTCCTGCGTATCCAAATGCAACGCATCGTAGCGGGTCTGCATAATCAGCAACCCCACCATGATTAAAGCCAAAATAAAAGGCAACCACAGCACCGCCAGCAGGCCGGTGAAATACTGCGTCAGCCCGCAGAATACCAGCGTAATGACGACATAAATCTGCAGGTAAAGCCCGGTATTCAAAATCATGACGCTATCATCATGCTTTTCAGCAAATTGGCGCGTTTATTGACCTTGAGATAAATAAACGTGTAGCGTACAAACGTCAGCACGGAAAACAGAATCATGGACGTGGCATAGTGATTATAAAAATAAGGCACAATCACAAAAGCGACTAATACAACCGCCAACTGTTCTAACTGAATACGCAGAAAGTAGCGATGAGAACCAAATATTAGCTCAATCACCGTCAGCGGACACACCGCCAGCGCAGGGAATAAATAAGGTAGCATATAGCGAGACGTTGGAATGGAGTTAATCCACTCTTCGCTAAAAAACAGGTGCATCACCAGCGGATAGAAAATAAATACCCCCAGCGTGCAGACAACCCCACACATCAATAATACCAGGCGAACTTTTTTGAATTCCTCATAGTTGAAGCGCTTATTTCTGAAATCGACGGACCACGTTGAAAAAATAGAGTTACGCACCGCATTACCGATGATCACCACCGGAGCCAGACAAAAGCGGCTCACCACCGAGAAATAACCCGCCGTCAACGCGGAGAACCAAAAGTTAATCAGCATCACAGGCAAATTACTATTGACCATCGCCAGCACTTCGGCGCTGCCAACCCGGGTGAGATGGTGAACATGCTGATGAAAGAAAGCCACATTACGCTGCAGGCTAAAATTTCTGAGCGTAACGGTGTGAATATTGAACGAGTACAACATACAGCCGCTAATAAGCACCATCATGGCGCAGGCCCAGGACCAATAAAATGCGGCGGTATGTGACGTGAACACCACCGAAAGCACCACCACCGCCGAGACGGCGAGCCGCTGAAAGGCCAGAAAACGATAGTTACCCTCGCGCAGCGATAAATTCTCCGCGATCAGCACCAGCGCATAGGCCAGTGTCAGGAGGTAGAGAAAAAACACATTTCGCTGGAACAGCCATGCGGTCAGCATCGCGTAAGGCACCGCGGTAAGCAGACTTTGCAGCACGCTGAACACCACGCTCTGCGCCAGTTCACTGTCTGGCTGTTTTGGAATCAGCAGTTGCGATGCAAAGGTACAGACTTGCGCTCCCACCAACACGATGCTGTAACTCAGCGCGTAGATTCCCACCTCGGCCATGTCGTATTTATGTGAAATCAGCCAGATAGACAGCGCGCCAATCAGTTGTGAAAGCACCGACGACCCCGCAATGGTAGAAACGCTTTTTAATAAACTCATAGGTGGCCCGTACTGTTGATTAGCGTATTCATGTGTTGGTTCAGGGAGCGAACGCCCTCTTTGGTTTCGAGGTTCTTATCCGCTACCCGATTTATTACCGCGCCAATCAGCACCGCGCGGTGGTGCTTCACTTTCTCAATGGCATTAAGCACATCGCCCGCACGCCACGCGCCGGCTTTCAGCACAAAAACCACCCCGTCTATCACCCGGCTAATCAATTGAATATCCTGCGTTTGATTCACCGCGGCCACGTCAACGATAATTCGCTGATAGCGCGTTTTCAGTTCAGTCATCAACGTCACAAAATGCTCGGACGACAGCATCAGTAAAGAAGACGTCGAGGCATTACCACGCGGCAGGAAGCTTAAATGTTCATTGATTGTCACCAGCGCGGCATCCAGCGGTGATTGACCTTGCAGTAGCTCCGCCACGCCAACCGCGGCAGGATGCGCCAACTCTTGCGTCAGCCCGCCGTCGTTAAAGAAATCCAGATCGATAAGCAGCGTTTTTTGATCAGCGCTGAAGGATGTCGCCAGCAAATGCGCCAGCAACGATCGCCCTTCGCCATGCTCTGTCGAGCTGACGGCAAGGATTTGGCAGGAGGGATGCGATAGCAAAATGTGGGTTCGCATGCTGTGGACAATATCGACATCCAGCGGCGATTCGGTGATCAAACGCACCACCTGCGAGCGCCTCACTCCATTGGCAAAAGTGCGAATTTCACCCACCGGCGCCACATTCAGGCGCTTTTTCATCTGGCTAATGCTGTTGATTGAATTATCCAGCGCGGCTCTCACGATGAAGTAAACCACGGAGAAAATCAGGGTTAGCATGACAACCATCACCAGCAGCATCGCTTTATTGGGCTTCGACGGATGGTCAGCCGGCACCGCCGGGTCATAAAGTATCGCGTCCGGCTCTAAATAGTTACCCGCGAGCGTCTGCTCCTTCGTGCGCTGATAGAGCGCCTTATACAGTTCTTTGGTTTTATCCAGCGCCGTGGTCAGGTTGTTGTATTCATCACGTTTAGACGCCAGCGTTTGAAAATCCGCTTTCTGTTGATTCAACAGCTGCTGATAGTATTTTTCATCCTTCAACGCCGCCTGATACTGCTTATTCAGCCCGGCTTCCAGTTCGAATAACACGGTGTGGGTCTGTTCCTCAATCGCCTGAACCTGGGCTTCGGCTTCCAGGATTTTGGTATGTTTCAGCCCATAGCGTTTACGTAAATCATATAAAGAGCGCCGGGCCTGAATCAGCGCGATGCGCAAATCCTGAATCTGGGCATGATTAGAAATATCGGGCAGAGAAATCACGTTTTCCAGCGACTTACCCGCGTTCAAACGCACGCTGTTGTAATTCGTTTCCGCCCTGATGCGACGCTGGGTAGCATCAGCCAACTTAGTGGTGACGATCCCCAACTGTTCAGTCTCAAAGCCATCCACGCCACGGAACGTGAGCAACCCTTCTTTCTTCAGAAACTGGTCGATGGCAGCCTGTTGCTCAACGACTTGCTGCCATATCTCTTCCATCTGTTTTTGGTTCAACGCCTTGGCTTTCAGCGTTTTGAGGTGCTTTTGCTTAGCCGTATAGTCAATAAACGCCTGCGCCACGCCGTTAGCGATGTCGGCCGAAAGCGCAGGCGATGCCGATTCGTAGGAGATAGTGGCGAGGTGTGTGGTGCGAACGCCGTTGATAGTGAGGTTTTTCACTATCGCATTCAGCGCGTTATCGACCCGCTGTTGCTCATCGGCGCGTTTATCCGCGCTTTTGTCGGCATCGCCGTTAAACGCGGGGTTTTGGTCCAGCCTGATGTCCCGCACGGCTTGTTCCAGCACAATACGTGACTGCATCAACGCATACTGGGTTTCGTAATAGCCGCTGCGGGTGGAATCATAGCCATCGACCTGCGGCAACGGCGAAACGTTATCCTGTTGCGCTTTCAGCAGCACCGTTGCCGTCGAAACATATTTCGGCGTGATCATGCTGATCAGCGGGTAAGCCACTACCGCGCTAATCAGGCCAGCCAGGATGATCTTCCAACCGTTCTGTTTGATCTTTTGGGCAAATCTGGAGAAATCGATCGTGCTTTCCAGTTTTCTGCCATTTTCCACTATAGATAGACTCATGGTCAGAAAAAGCTCATACCGACAACCACGGTGTCGCCAGGATGAACGGCGCGTCTTACATCAACATTTTCAATCAGTTGATTGCTATTCGACAGGCGAAGACTCACATCCTTGCGGTCTGCGCGATCGGTAAATCCGCCGGCCAGCGCCAGCGCTTTTTCAACGGTTAAGCCCGGCTCGTAGGCATACCCGTTCGGCTTCTCAACTTCACCGGTGATATAGAATTTCCGGAACTCGGCGATGCTGACCGTCACCATCGGGTTTTGCAGATAATCACCGCGCAGGCGATGGGCCAGTTCCTCGCCTACCTGCCCCGGCGTTTTCCCTTTCAACACCAGTTGACCGATGTAGGGGAAGTTAATCGCGCCGCTTTTATCCAACATAAATGTCATCGTCATCTCCGGCTCGCCGTATACCAGAATATTGACAGCATCGCCTTCGTCTAACTGATAACCGGTTGTTTCATTGTCAGTTTTTTCCAACTGTTGTGGGCTTGACGAGGTGCATCCCGCCAACCAGACGCTTAGGCACAGAAAAATGCACAGTTTTATTATTTTCACGTTAGATCTGTACCTTAGCTGTAAACATAATCAGGGAGTTATCGCGGCCCAACATTCTGACGACCTGGCGATCGCCATCAGGGCCAATAAAGAAAGAATCGGTATCTTGATTGGAACGCAGCGTATTCAGTTGATACTTTAATTCAACGTTAATCGAGGGCCTGAAGTTATAGCTCATGGCGAAGGTGAACACCCTATTTCTGTCTTTGCGATCCTTCGGGTAATTCTTGTAACCCTCGGCCAGGTATGAATAGTCAAACGTGGTGGAGAAACGATCGGCTAGCCAAAAATGCTGATAGGAGATGCCGTATTTAGAAGCCATGATATAGCCGCCGACTTCCGACGGATCCTTGATATGCTGCGACGTATGTACGGTAAAAACGGATTGTTCGAGCGGTTTCCACTCAGCCTGAATATCCCAGTTTACCCCGCTAAAATCCCTGGCGTTTGGGTTATTATCGAATGTCTTATATAGCCAGGCCACGTTCGCATCCACGCGGGTTTTGCCCGTAAGCTGCGATTTAATACCGTATTCCAGGTAATACTCATCATTGTCTTTTTGCGAATCGACCTCATAACGGCGCTGATTGTTAATAAAGCGGTAGCGAAAGCGTGTTGTCCGTGAGTATTGGTCAGATAATTCGGCGATCAAACCGTTCTCGTGCCATTCCTGCCCACGAACATAGTTATAAAAATCAATATCGGTATTTTTAATATCGTCCACGTGGCCTAAACGCAGCTTTTTAAACAGCAGAGCGACTTCGGCTGTACCGCGCCCTTTCGGTGCGCCATAGCTGTAACGTAATTCGCTGTTAAACAGTTCGCTGCTCAGCGGCGAATTAATACCGAAATCGCTGAACTGTTGTGGTCGAAAACCTTCGGAAATACCACGCCCGCGCGCCTCGTGCCCGAGAGAATCTTCAAGACTGAGCGTTAACCCATGCTTTAGCCCGTAGCGCCATACGCCATTAAAGCGAAAGAAATGATCGGTGTAATTATCCGCCGAATCGCGGTCGTAACGACGATAATCACCGGAATACATCAACAGATATTGGTCCTGATAACGCGCGCCAATGGCTTTAATCATCGGCCTGACGCTCTGAAAATCAGAACTCACCGCGTCTTGATCATAAGCCTGATAGGTCACGTTATTCTCATGCCCATAATCCAGACCAACCTGGCTTTGAAAATCAATACCCGCAATGCCGATATGCGATTTCGGCGTCAGGTCAGCCCAGGAGGGATGCGGCATAATCATTCCAGCGGCGATGATCAATTTAGTACGCATTTTCACCGATAAAACCTTTGAAAATGGTTCTAAAGATAATCTTGATATCCAGCCAAAGCGACCAGCTCTGAATATAGGCAATATCGTAGTGAACCCGTTTTTCCATTTTATCGAGGGTATCCACTTCGCCACGATAACCATTAACCTGCGCCAATCCTGAAATACCAGGCTTCACTTTATGGCGAATCATGTAGTTTTCGACCAGTTGCCGATACTGCTCGTTATGCACCACGGCATGAGGACGCGGGCCAATAATCGACATCGTGCCTTGCAATACATTGAAAAATTGCGGCAGTTCATCCAGCGAAGTACGGCGTAAAAATGCGCCAAAACGCGTAACGCGCGGATCGTTTTTAGTCGCCTGCGTCACAACGCCGGCGTTTTCCATCACGTGCATCGAGCGGAATTTCCACACTTTGATTTTGTTGCCGCTCAGACCGTAGCGATCCTGCTTGAATAACACCGGTCCACGCGACGTCAGCTTGATACCAATCGCAATCAACAGCAGCAACGGCGAAATCATCAGCGTAATCACGCCGCCAATCACTAAATCCTCAACGCGCTTAATAAAAGAACCAATACCATCAAACGGCGATCTGAAAATACTGATGGTCTGAATGTTATTGATGGAACGAAACTGCGATACATACGAGCTGTAGGAATAAAGGTCAGGAATGATGTAGGTATCAACCGTAGTATCAGACATCATCGACAGAAAATAGCGAATGCGTTTCAGCGCAATCATCGGCAGTGCAATATAAATCTCATCCACCCTGCCCGCTTTGGCTTCTTCAACCAGCGCACTCACATTGCCTTTAAACGGGCTCTTAGTCAGATAGCCGCAACGGGATGGGCTGCGATCGTCGTAGAAAGCCAATTCCAACTGCATATTGGCATACTCTTTGAGCAATGCTTTTTCCGCCGCTAACCCACCGGGCGTTAAGCCCACAATAGCAATCCGAATCCGTTTTTTAGCCGTACATTTAAACGTAATAAAACGCGTGAGATAGAGGCCGCATAACGAAAGGGTATACCAATACAGCGTCGCGGAAAAATATATGTTATCGAGATGATGTAATAGCCCTAGCGAATACAGCGTGCCGGCATATTCCCTGACCACCTCAACAAACATGACGGACAACAATGCGGAACCCCACAGTTTTCTCTGCCCGCGAAATTGCATATTCTTAAGCCCATTATGATATAAGCCGGTATATTCTCCAATAAGTAAAAAAGAGGTGGAAAATAGCAAACTAATCATAATGACATCATCGAAAGCGCCCATTAAAAATAGCCTGGCGCTGACTATTAATGTTAAATTAATTGATAAGAAATCCATCAATTTAATAACAAAAAAGTCATTCCCATAGGAAATCTTTATCTGATTACTAGACACTTTTTAATCATAATCCATTAAGTTTTTATTATTGACGCCTCTCCGA
This sequence comes from Dickeya sp. Secpp 1600, assembly GCF_003049805.1. Classification (NCBI taxonomy): domain Bacteria; kingdom Pseudomonadati; phylum Pseudomonadota; class Gammaproteobacteria; order Enterobacterales; family Pectobacteriaceae; genus Dickeya; species Dickeya sp. Secpp 1600. The sequence continues at coordinate 572,955 of NZ_CP023484.1, read as the reverse complement.
GACGGATAATATATCACCTAAACGAAATTTAAAATGACAATCAGAAGAATCTCAAAAAAAATTTATTAAAATACAAAAAATCTCAGTATTTTCCACAATGATTATTAATTTATAAAATATAAATGTTCACGTTAGTAATTTAACTGCAATTATTTATTGTATTATTATTTATATAATAATATTTATAATTAATAATTATTTTTACGTGATCGATAAAGAATAAAATTTCACCAATCATGCTGCGGTAGCCAGGAGGTGCAGAAAATGATTCGGGTCTGGTCATATCTGTAATCTGCACGCGCCACTCGAATTATTTGGGGAATAGCCGCTCAGATACAGGTGATGGATAAACGCTACATTCGTCTCGATATTCATGATGCCGTCGCCGGTTTTCTTCCCTATCCAGCGAATCAGGGAAGAAAACCTCAGGAATACGCATCGTTTCGTTCGTCTGCCACCCCCCGGTTGCTATGTTCTATACGCTATGTGCTATACGCTATGCGAAGCGGCAATGCGAGGCGGCATCTCAAACGTCACTGACAACCGGGCCAGACGTTACCCGGCATAGTTGCCGAATTCACAGCTCAGTTGCGTCCATTTGCGAGCCTGCTCGCTCAGGGTGAAGCCCAGACCGTGACGATCCGACACCCACATGCGCCCGTCGCGCAGTTCAAGCTGCTCGTTAAACAGCGGGTTGAGCCATTCAAAATGTTCCAGCCAGGGTTCCAGCGGGTAGGCGGCGGCCAGATGCAAATGCACCTCCATCGCAAAATGCGGCGCCAGCTTACGGCCGTGTTTCGCCGCCAGATCCATGATTTTCAGGAACGGCGAAATCCCGCCCACGCGCGGCGCGTCCGGCTGCACAAAATCGCTGGCGTTGCCCAAAATCAACTGCTCATGTTCCCGGAAACTGGTGAGCATTTCCCCGGTGGCGATCGGTGTGTCGAGGGCCGCAGCCAGCTGCGCGTGGCCTTCCACATCGTAGGCGTCCAGCGGCTCTTCAATCCAGATCAGGTTGAAAGCCTCCATTTTGCGCCCCATGCGGATCGCGGTTTCACGATCCCACTGCTGGTTGGCATCCACCATTAACGGGAAATCATCGCCCAGCGCCTCGCGGACCGCGGTCAGACGGCGGATATCCTCCGCGGTGTTGGGCTGTCCGACTTTCAGCTTGATGCCGCCGATGCCGCTCTCCCGCGAGAAAGCCACGTTCTTCAGCACCTGTTCCAGCGGGGTATGCAGAAAGCCGCCGGAGGTGTTGTAGCACTGAACGGAATCCCGGTGCGCGCCCAGTAATTTCGCCAGCGGCAGCCCCGCGCGCTTGGCTTTCATGTCCCAAAGCGCAATGTCGATAGGAGAAATGGCCTGCACGGCCATGCCGCTGCGCCCCACCGAGGCGCCGGCCCACAGCAGTTTGCTGTAGATTTTATCGATATCGTTCGGGTCTTCCCCCAGCAGATTATCGGCAATCTCTTTCGCATGCGCATAAATACCCTGGCCGCCCGCACGCTTGGAGTAACTGAACCCGACCCCTTCAAACCCATCGCGGGAACGAATCTCCGCGATGATAATCGCCACTTCGGTCAGGGGCTTCTGGCGCCCGGTAAGCACCTTGGCGTCGCTCACCGGCGTCGCCAGCGGCAGCAACGCCAGCGACAATTTAACCCACTCAATACGGTCGCCGGTTTCCGCCGCGGTTTTGACGCCGGTAACGCTGGCATAGGAAACGGCATCTGAATTTGCGCTTAACGACATGGCATGGCCCTCATCAGGTAAAATGTTTGCGCTAACATCAATAGCGAAGATACCGATAAAGCACCACTGCATTGAATCTATTTTGTACAAACGATCACAATCCGGATATTTATGGCAAGTTGCACAATAAAATGATAGCGCCAACACCAAGCCTTGCCGCGTAATATCAGGTGCGGGCGCGTGCCGCCGCGCCGCGCTGGAAAAAGCACACGGCTTCACCAATAATCCACGAAACGGACGCCACCGAATAACACAAGGGTCAGGCTCACTGTGAGTACCAAAAAAACACCCCGACATGCCGCCGCAACGCGTGCGCCAACGCTGGATGACGTCGCCCGGGCGGCGGGGCTCTCTTCCATGACGGTCAGCCGCGCGCTCAACACCCCGGCGCTGGTGCGCGCCAAAACCATCGAAAAGGTGCAGGAAGCGGTGCGCGCCACCGGGTATATTCCGAACGCGCTGGCGGGCGGGCTGGCCTCCCGGCGCAGCAAACTGATCGCCGTTGTGGTGCCGCAAATCAATAACAACATGTTTGTCGATACCATTCAGGCCATCAGCGACGAGCTGGCGCAGCGCGGTTATCACATGCTGCTTTGTGTGGCGGGATACACGCAACAGGCCGAGGAGGAACTGGTGGCGACGCTGCTGTCGCGCCGCCCTGACGGCGTGGTGCTGACCGGCATCCATCACTCGCCGGCGCTCAGGAAAATCATGCTGAACGCCGCGGTTCCGGTGGTGGAAATCTGGGATCTCACGCCAACGCCGCTGGATATGTTGGTGGGGTTTTCTCATGAAAAAGTCGGGCTGGCGATCGGCGAGTATATCCGCCGTAAAGGGTATCAACGCCCAGGCCTGATCTGGACGGCAGACCCACGCGCCGCGAGGCGCAAAACCGGTTTGTGCGACGCACTGGCCCGCGACGGCGCTCCCCAGCCATCCTGCATCGACGCGCCCCTGCCCGCCACGCTGGCATTTGGCCGGCATGGGGTCAGCCAGTTGCTGGCGCAGAGTCATCCCGACATTGTCGTCTGCAGTTCGGACACGCTGGCGCAGGGCGCGATCATGGAAGCGGAAAGCCGTGGCCTGCGTGTTCCGCAGGATCTGGCGGTGATGGGGTTCGGCGATCTGGATTTTGCCGCCAGCAACCGTCCGTCGCTCACCACGGTCGGTATCGACAGACGGGAAATGGGCCGGCGGGCGGCCACCTTACTGGCAGACAGCATCGCAGGTGATGACCGCAACGGCGCCATTGTCGACATCGGCTTTCAGCTTATCGAACGGGAGTCGGCGTAGCCCGGCCAACGGCGCGCAGCGGCTAGGTTCACCCCAAATGCGTATGACCGGTGCCGCTGTCCTCCGGCTCCAGCACAGACAAACCGTGCAGGATGCCGCAACCGTCCACCGTCTGCGTGACCTGACAGCGCTGGCTGATGTGCATCAGTTGCGCTTTCAGTTGCTGCAACTCCGCAATGCGCGCCTCCACGTGCCCCAGATGTTCGTTCAGCAACACGTTCACCCCCTCGCAACTGGCGGCCGGTTGCTCGCTCAGCGCAATCAGGGCGCGAATTTCATCGTGGTTCATGTCCAGCGAGCGGCAGTTGCGGATAAACCGCAGCCGGTCGACATGAAACTGATGGTAGTAGCGGTAGTTCCCTTCGGTTCGCTCCGGTTCCGGCAATAGCCCTTTCTTCTCATAAAAACGAATGGTTTCCGGTGTGGTGTTGGCCACTTTCGCCAGATCGCCAATTTTCATGTGATTCCCCCTTGACCCTGTAGTTGCTACAGGGTTTTTACTACAACAAAACCCCGAACAGGAATCAACCATGTCAGAGAAACATTCACCCACTTCTCCGCGTCAGTTCCAGCCTGTCGCGCTGGAAAAACCGGGCAAGGCCCTGTTCCGACCACACCCGCACGCTCACGCCGGACTGGGTCAGGCCGCGCTAAAAACCGCGGGTAACCCGCAAAGCGGGCAATCGTGCGCCAATCACTGCTGCGACCATCCAGCACCAGCCCAGCCGACCGCAACGCTGGCTGGCGCGGAGCGCATCGGCGACCAGCAGCGTACGCCGATCCGCATCATGCAGATGGACTGCCCGACCGAAGAAACCATGCTGCGTAAAAAACTCGACACCCTGCCGGAAGTGAGCGCGCTGGAGTTCAACCTGATGCAGCGGGTGATGACCGTCACCCACCGTTACGACGCGCTGGATAAGGTGCTGGCCGCTATCCGCACGTTAGGTTTTGAACCCGAAGTACGCACCGGGGACGACCGCTCGCCCCTGCCGCCGGAGCCGAAAAAGTCCTGGTGGCCGCTGGGGCTGGCGGTGGTGGCCGCCGCCGCCGCGGAAGCGGTGGAATGGACCGGGCTGCCCGAATGGTGGGCCGCGGTGCTGGCGATTCTCGCCGTGGCGGCCAGCGGGCTGACCACCTACCGCAAAGGCTGGATTGCCCTTCGCACCGGCAACCTGAACATCAATGCGCTGATGAGTATCGCGGTAACCGGCGCACTGTTCCTGCAACAGTGGCCGGAAGCGGCGATGGTGATGGTGCTGTTTACCCTTGCCGAGCACATCGAGGCGCGCTCGCTGGACAGAGCCCGCAACGCTATCGCCGGGCTGATGAATCTGGCGCCGGACACCGCCACCGTACAGCAGCCGGATGGCGACTGGCGCGAGGTGGAGGCCAAAACCGTCGCGCCGGGCGACATCGTGCGGGTGCGGCCCGGCGAGCGTATAGCGCTGGACGGCGAAATCATCAGCGGCCACTCCGCCGTCAACCAGGCGCCGATTACCGGGGAAAGCCTGCCGGTGGATAAACGTGTCGGCGACAGCGTATTTGCTGGCACCATCAATGAAAGCGGCTCGTTTGAATATCGGGTGACGGCGGCGGCGGCCAATACCACGCTGGCGCGGATTATTCACGCGGTCGAACAGGCGCAGGGAACCAAAGCGCCGACGCAGCGGTTTGTCGACCAGTTCGCCCGCGTCTACACCCCGCTGGTATTTCTCGGCGCGCTGCTGGTGGCGGTGCTGCCGCCGCTGTTTACTGACGATAGTTGGCTGGACTGGACTTACAAAGCGTTGGTGCTGTTGGTGATCGCCTGTCCATGCGCGCTGGTGATTTCCACCCCGGTGACCATCGTCAGCGGGCTGGCGGCGGCGGCGCGACGCGGCATTCTCATCAAGGGCGGGGTATTTCTGGAAAAAGGCCACGCCCTCTCCTGGCTGGCGCTGGACAAGACCGGCACCCTGACCCACGGCAAACCGGTGCAGACCGGCTTTGAAGCGGTCGCCGATCTTGACGATGCCCGTTGCCGACAACTGGCCGCCAGTCTGGCCAGCCGCTCCGACCACCCGGTATCGCAGGCGGTGGCAAGAGCCGCGCAGGAAGCCGGCACGCCGTTGCTTGATGTTATTGATTTCAGCGCCGTCGCCGGACAGGGCGTCACCGGATCGCTTGAAGGACAACGTTATTTTCTCGGCAACCTGCGGCTGGCCAGACAGTGGCTGGGCGATGCGGCCGCCGGCATTACCGATCGGTTGACCGCGCTGGAGCAGGCGGGCAACACCGCGATCATCCTGGGCGACGAGCGACAGGTTCTGGCGCTGATGACGGTGGCCGACACGGTGAAACCCTCCAGTCAGGAAGCGATCAACACGCTGCATCAGGCCGGTATAAAAACCCTGATGCTCACCGGCGACAACCAGCACGTGGCGCAGGCTATCGCCCGCGACGTGGGGATTGATGAAGCGCGCGGCAACCTGTTGCCGGAAGACAAGCTGTCGCAGATTGAACGGCTGTCGGCGCAGGGCGTGACCGGCATGGTAGGCGACGGCATCAACGACACCCCGGCGCTGGCGCGCGCGGATATCGGTTTCGCGATGGGGGCGATGGGCACCGACAGCGCCATTGAAACCGCCGATGTCGCGCTGATGAACGACGATTTGCGCAAGATCCCGGAATTTGTGCGCATTTCTAAAGCCACCCGCGCCATCCTGATCCAGAACATCGTGCTGGCGCTCGGCATCAAAGCGCTGTTCCTGACGCTCACCCTGCTGGGCATGGGCACCATGTGGATGGCGGTGTTCGCCGATGTCGGCGCCAGCCTGCTGGTGGTAGGCAACGGCCTGCGGCTGCTGCGTCAGGCGCCGGCCGCCGCGCACGCCTGACCCGGCGACGCCGGGGCGGGTCGATCCGGGATGGGATACGCCCTATCCCAGCGGGCCGCCCTGTATCGTGTCGCGTAACCCGGCGATGATGCGATCGCCGGTTTCCTGACGCAGTTCCTGATACCACGCCTGCGTCTGTTCCCACACCTTACCGTGGGTCAGGTCACAGCGTTTGCGCGCTTTCAGCACCAGATCGCGCACGCGATCGAGGCGTTGGCGCTCGTACTGCCGCAGCGCCGTCTCTATCGGGTGATGCCCCGCCAGGGCCTGCCCCAGCACCACCGCATCCTCCATCGCCGCGCAACCGCCCTGCCCGATATCCGGCGTAGTGCTGTGCCCGGCGTCGCCCAGCAACGCCACCCGACCGCGCGCCAGCCGTTCCACCGGGTCCATGTCGTGGATCTCAATCCGGTTGATGGCACCGGGTTCAAGCTGTGCGATCAACCGTTGCACCGGCGCGCACCAGCCGTCGAAATAGCGCCGCAGATCCTGACAAGCGCTGTGGCGATCCTCCGCCAGCCCGGCGGGCAACGGCACATCAAAGAAGAAATAGAAGCGCCCGTTCGCCACCGGCATCAGCGACACCCGTTTGCCTTCGCCGACAAAAGTGGTCCACTGGCGGGCCGGCGCGATGCTTTCGTCGATCGCCACCAGTCCGTTCCAGTTGACGTACCCGGCGTAACGCCGTGCCGGCGCATGCCCCAGCACATACGGACGCACCGCGGAATGGGCGCCGTCGGCGGCAATCAGCAGGTCGCCATGAGCCGCCGAGCCATCGGTAAAGGTCGCGCGGACCATACCGCCCTGTTCCTCCACCTGACAAACACGCTTGCCGAACTGAACCCGGTCGCGCCCCCAGTGATCCAACATCTGCCCCTGTAATTCGGCGCGCGCCACCGGACAAGGGCGTTCCCCCACCTGATCGACCAGCGGCTGCAAACTAAAGCGGGTCAGCGTGTCGCCCCGTCGTCCATCCTGATAGGCCATGTCGTGCATCGGGCCGCCGCCGCAGTCCAGAATGTCGCCCATACCGAGCGATCGCATACACTTCACGCCGTTCGGCCACACCGAAATGGCCGCGCCCACCGGTTTGATGTCGGTGACCGCTTCAAATACCTCGCACTCCATGCCGGCTTTTTTCAGCGCCGCCGCCGCGCACAACCCGCCAATCCCGGCCCCGATTACCAGCGCTTTCATTTGCGTTTCTCCTTACGATCGCGGTAAACGCACCGCCCACGGCAGTCAATCGCTGCCTTAAACCGCTACAATTCAATCACCAGATGTGCCGATCGACTGCGGGAACAGCACAGCGCAATCTGTTGTTGCGGCGCGCTTTTTTCCGCGTCCGACTGCACGCTGTCACGGTGATCCGGCCTGCCGTCGCGCACCGGCGTCAGGCAGGCGCCGCAAATCCCCATCTCGCACGACAGCGGCACCGCTACATCATGCTCCAGCAGTACGCTGGCAATGGTTTTCTCCGGCGGCACGGTGAACGTGCGGCCGCAGGACGCCAGTTCGACGGTAAACGTCCGCCCGTCGGCGTCATCAGCATGAGTCTGCGCCGGGGCGCAAAACGCTTCGGCGTGAATGGCGGACGCTGGCCACTGATGCGCCAGCGCCTCGTTGGTTGCATGGGTCATGAACCCGGCCGGGCCGCACAGATACAAGCGTCGGCCCTCGGCCCCCTCATACAGGCTGCCCGGCAGGCGACGGCGCGCGCTATGCCCTTCGTCAGCGCACCAGATCTGACAGTGGCCGTGGCGGAACCCCTGACTGAGCCGCTCACGAAACGCCAGCTCACACCGGCGACGAACAAAATAATGCAGCTCGAACGGCTGACCGGCCTGATCCAGCGCGTGCGCCATTGCCAGCAGCGGCGTAATGCCGATCCCGCCCGCCAGCAGCAGATAGCCGCAGGCCGGCGCCAGCGCGAACGCGTTGCGCGGCGGGGAGATCGCCAATGTCTGCCCGACCCGCAACGCGGTGTGCACGTAACGGGAACCGCCGCGCGACGCCGCATCGTGTCGCACGCACAACAGATAGTGACTGCGATCCGCCGGGTCGCCCGTCAGCGAATAGGGGCGCACCACGCCGCCCGGCAGATGCACATCGACATGCGCGCCCGCCTCGAAGGCTGGCAACGGCTGGTCATCAGGCGCCACCAGCCGCAGCGCCACGTTGCCCTCGCCCTGACGGGACAGCGCATCGACCACCACAGTCATGGTTTTTACCGCGGTTATGGTGTTTACCGCGGTTATGGTGTTTACCACGGTCATAGTGTTTGCCACGGTGATAGTTTTTATCTCGCCCGAAATGTTTATCTCGCCCGCAGCGTTTATCCGGCCCGGTGTATCCATCGCCTTTCCTCCCGCGCTCATACCAGAAAGAACTCGCCATACCCCAGCTTTTTCAGGCCGCGACGATAGGCGATCGAGCTGCGATCCGCCGGAATGTGCGCTTCCAGCGTCAGGTCCAGCGGCAGATGCTCCGGTCGCTGGCTTTCCACCATCGCCCGATCCTCCTCGAACACCCGCAGGTTGAAGGCATGCACATCCTCCACCGGAATGTGCAGATCGAAATTACGGGCGATCGGCACAAACAGGCGGGTTTTGCGCGCCGAAACCGGCGAAGCGGCATTCATGATCACCAGCCGCCCGTCATCCGGGAAATGGATGGTCAGTGTGGCGGTAAACGGCAGGAACATCTCGAAATGGCGCAGCCAGGCGAACCCTTCCGGCGCCTGCCGTTCGGAACCGCGGGCAAAATTCGACACCGAACTGACGTAGTCCACGCTGAAACCATACGGCGTTTCCATCGGCTGATAATCGGGAACTTGTTGATTGTCCGGGTCGGCAAAGGTGTCGGTATGCACCCAGGCAAAGTGGGCCACATCAAGAAAGCCTTCAATCTGGCGACCGGCAAACCCGGCGATATCAAACGACGGGCAGACAATCTGCTGGAAACCGGCGTCATTCCAGTGCGGCATGAACGGCAGTTCCGGCAGAATGCCGTCCGGCGGCGCCAGACACACCCACACCAGCCCATACTGCTCGCGCGCCGCAAAAGTATTCAGATGCAGCTTGGCGGGAATCGGCTGCTCCGGGCTGGCCGGCACGCGGTTGCAGCGCCCACCGGCGCCGAAACGCAGCCCGTGGTAGGGGCAAACGATGCCCTCGCCATCGTGCGATCCCATACTGAGCGGCACGCCGCGGTGCGGGCAAATGTCACGCGCCGCCACGATCTCGTCACCGATTCGGTACACCACCAGTTGCTCATCCAGCAGCGTGACCTGCGTCGGCGCGGGGCCGACGTCGCTCGTCAGCGCCACCGGGTGCCAGCAGCGCGCCAGACGGATCCAATCTTCTACCTCGAAGGAACAGTGTGCAGGGGGTGTCAGCGTGGGTTTCATCACATCACCTTGTATGCCGTCGGCGGTCGGGAAAATTAACAGGTGAGGTTATTGTGGATAACAGGAAGTGTTGCAGTCCATAATAGATTTTTAACATTCACGCTGCAAAAATTCGTACAGGTGAAGCCGATGGACCCCTTTTCCCGCTTTTCCCACTATTTTATGGCGGTCGCCCGCACCGGCAGCCTGCGCAAGGCGGCCGAGGCGCTGCACGTTTCCAGTTCCGCCATCAACCGGCAGATTCTGCTGGCGGAAGCGATGATGGAAACGCCGCTGTTTGAACGGCTGCCTGCCGGACTGCGGCTGACCACCGCCGGCGAATTGCTCTACAGCGACCTGTGCCGCTGGAAAAAGGAGTATGCGCTCACTCGCCAGCGCTTCGACGACCTGCAGGGGCTGCGGCGCGGTCATGTGTCGGTGGCGATGATCGCCGCACTAAGCGACGGGCCGCTGATACAGGCGCTGGCGACGGTAAGCCGCCAGTACCCTCACCTGACCTTCGATATTCACACCCATGAAAGCCATATTATTAACGGGCTGGTGGCGGAGGCAGAGGTGGATATCGGCCTGTTGCTCGACCCGCTGGAAAGCCGGGGCATTGAAGTGCGTGCGTTCACCGAAATTCCCATCGGCGCGGTGATGCGCCCTGACCATCCACTGGCTAGTGAGCGGGCGCTCACTGTCAGCCAGCTGGCAGCGGACCGGCAACTCTTACCCGCCGCACCGCTGATGGTGCATGAGCGTACCGAAGGGCTGTACCACCGGCATAACCTGACCCCGGCGCAACACATGGTGTGCAACGACCTGCGGGTGATGAAGTCGCTGGTGCGTCAGGGCGTGGGAGTCGGCGTGCTGAGTCTGCTGGATGTTTATAGCGAAGTGCGCGAGGGGTCGCTGGCGTTCGTGCCCTTCACCCATCAGGCGGTGCGGCCGCTGACCCTGGCGCTGTGCGTTGCTCCCAGCCGCCAGTTGTCGCGCGCTGCACAATTAGTGATTACTCACTTTACTCAGGCGATCGAACAACTGGATGCAGAGACAACCGGGCGGCATTCCCCTTCACCGACGTGACGCCGTTCCGGTGCGCCGGACCGATTATCCTGCAATTGCACCACAAAAGTGCAGTGCGTTGCGCCACCGTGAACCGGTTGTATGCGCCAGACTACACCGGTTTCCGAGCCGTCGGTCGAATTACGGCTGGCATGTTAGTTGCAAGTGGGTTGAAAAAAGAAAAATCCTATCCTGTGAAACCGGCGTGACAACAGGGAATTTGCGCCGTATTGCGTCAATACAACCGAACAAGGAGCGACGATGATCACGTTAGAACAGTTTAATCTGCTCAGTGTCAGCGAAGCGGTGGCGCTGATAACGCCGTGCGTGACCCTGCCCGGCTGGGCAAAGCAGGTCACCGCCGGCCGTCCCTACGGCAACCGCGCGGCGTTGCTGGCGGCCGGATTACAGGCCACGCAAGGCTGGCAGGAAGAAGAACTGGCTCAGGCGCTGCGCACGCACCCGCGTATCGGCGAGCCGGCGCACGCCCCGACGCCGGAGGCCGGCCTATCGCGCCAGGAACAGGCGGCGGTACGGACCAACGATGACACGCTGACCAACGCATTACGGGCGGGCAACGCCCGTTACGAATCCCACTTTGGCCGGGTGTTTCTGATTCGCGCCAAAGGCCGCAGCGGCGAAGAAATCCTGCAAATTCTGCACCGCCGGCTGCAAAACACCCCCCAGCAGGAAACGGCGGAAGCGCTGGAACAGTTGCGCCAGATTACCCTGCTCAGACTGGAAGGAACTATCGGCGAATGAGTACCCTCAGCACCCACATTCTGGATACGGCGCTGGGCCAGCCGGCGACGGGCATCCTGGTTCTGCTGGAGCGACGCGTGCATGACAGCTGGCAACCCGTGGCGCAGCATCGGACCAATGATGACGGCCGCATCGCCAGCTTCACGCCTGACCCGCTGCCCGCCGGTCACTACCGCCTGACGGCCGATATCGGCCGTTGGTTTGCCGCCGGCAACCGGGAAGCGCTGTACGTGAGCGCGCAGATTGACGTGCGGCTGGGCGACGCCGGGCATTACCACCTGCCGTTTCTGATTTCGCCCTGGTCGTGGTCTACCTATCGCGGCAGTTGATCAGACGGCGTCGGGAACGACGCGTCGCGATAGAAATAGTCGACGAACGTGGTCACATCCTGCTGGAACAGGTGTAGATGATCGCGAATTTTCTCGTCCGGCCAGTCCCACCAGCGCAGTTGCTCCAGTTTTTCCGCCACCGCCGGGTCTTCAAAGCGCGGACGCAGCACCCGCGCCGGGTTACCGACCACCACCGTCCAGGCCGGCACCGGCTTGGTTACGATGCTGCCTGCGCCGACGATAGCGCCGTTGCCGATGGTCACGCCCGGCAGCACGATGGCGCCGTGGCCGATCCAGACATCATGGCCGATCACGACGTTATCCTGCTGACGCCAGGTGAAAATTTCCTCGTCCACCGCCGTCGGGTTATCGCTCAGGCGGTATTTGCCGGGGCGATAGGTGAAATGATGCAGCGTCGGCCGCCACCACGGGTGGTTGCTGGGATTGACCCGCACATGCGAGGCGATCGAGGTAAATTTGCCGATGTGGGTAAACATCAGGTCGCAGTCATTCATGATGTAGCTGTAATCGCCCAGCGAGACATGGTTGAGCACGGTTCGTTCAGCCACTTCCGTCCAGCGCCCCAATTCGATATGGTGGGCTTTTACATCACTGGCAAGGCGGGGTTCCGGGCTGAGCACCGGCGATGGCGGTTGAGGACGCATAATCGGTTTTCCTGGTGCGGTGAAGTCAATGAAGAAATGGCGTCAGCAAGCGTGACGAAGCAAAAAACTCATGCTGTCACCGGCCGATGACAGCAACATGTCAGGCACGGTGCGATTAAGATCCGCTTACAACTTCATGACTGCGTGAAATTTACCCGTCATCAAAGTGCGCCTAACCTAGGCAAACACATGTCGATACCCCCAATAATTCGGGCTGATGCAAGCCGCATCACACAGCCCCCTCCTGCCATCTGAAGCATGAAGGGTATGTCAATCACCAACCACTCGGAGGAATCATGAACCCGTTACGCCGCCGCTTCGTCTTACAACTGCCGCTGCTGGCTTACGGTATGTCGTTGTTCGCCAACGCCAGAGCCGACGACACGTTCAGCACCATGCGCCCATCCGGTTCCCTGGTGCCCACGCCGCGCGACATCGGCGGTAAATTCAACCCCGACGGCAGCGTCAGGCGCTTCCCCGGCAACACCATTATTTCTCACATCCCGCTGGGTTCCAGCGCGTCGGATGCCTTTACGGCGGTGCGTGATACGCTCAGGCAACAGGATTTCAGCCACTGCCTGACCTTCACCCCGCCCTCCAGTTACCACATGACGGTGTTTGAAGGCGTGACCGAATCCAAACGCAGACTGCCATTTTGGCCGGCCGACCTGCCGACCGACGCGCCGCTGCAAGCCTGCAGCAGTCATCTGGTACGCAAGCTGGCGGGATTCGATTTGCAGGCCACGCCGCCGTTTAAACTGCGCATCACTGATTTCAACGCCCGACAGGACTCCGGCGCCACGCTACGCCTGACGCCGCTGGACGACAACGAGGAACGCAAGCTGCGCACCCTGCGGGATCGGCTGTCCGAACGGCTGGCGATCCGCGCGCCGGACCACGATAGCTATGGCTTTCACGTCACGCTGGCCTATCTGGTGCGCTGGATGACGGAAGAGGAATCGCAAGCGTATCTGCAAGCCCAGCAGGCGTGCCTGCGTTATTTGCAGCAACAGGTGCCGGTGCTGGAACTGGGCGTGCCGGAATTCTGCGTCTTCAACGACATGTTCGCGTTCGATACCCAGTTGAAAGTCGGTCAGCCGGTCACCACCGTGCCCTTGACCGTCTGACTGGCGTTAATAACGAATTTTCGGGAGAAATTTTTGACGTCGCAGCGCGGCGGCCCGCAGAGTAGTGGTCTGGATCACGCCATAAAAAAACCCCTTCAGACACGCTGAAGGGGGTCGGGTCGCCTGAAAGTTCAGGTTAATGCATGAGGGTAACAGCCCGAAAGCGGCCGGTCAGGCCACAGGATGGAACAAGGTTCGGACCTATCAAGCCTGGGTTCTGATCAAATAATCAAACGCGCTCAGGGAGGCTTTGGCCCCTTCACCGGTGGCGATAATGATCTGCTTGTAAGGCACGGTGGTGCAGTCGCCCGCCGCAAACACGCCTTTCACGCTGGTTTCGCAACGGGCATCGATTTCGATTTCACCGATGCGGTTGCGGTCAACCGCGCCTTCCAGCCAGCCGGTGTTGGGCAGCAGGCCGATCTGCACGAAAATCCCTTCCAGCGCCAGCTTGTGAACACTGTCAGTAACGCGATCTTTGTACTGCAGGCCGGTGACTTTCTGACCGTCGCCCAGCACTTCGGTGGTCTGAGCATTCGCGATCACGTCCACGTTCGGCAGGCTACGCAGTTTGTCCTGCAACACCGAGTCCGCTTTCAGTTCCGGCGCGAACTCCAGCAGGGTAACGTGTTTCACCACGCCCGCCAGGTCGATGGCCGCTTCCACGCCGGAGTTACCGCCGCCGATCACCGCCACGTGCTTGCCTTTGAACAGCGGGCCGTCGCAGTGCGGGCAGTAGGTCACGCCGCGGGTGCGGTACTGATCTTCGCCCGGCACGTTCATGTTGCGCCAGCGCGCGCCGGTGGCAATGATGATGCTGCGGGATTTCAGCACCGCGCCGGAGACGGTTTCAATCTGGTGCGGTTGGCCCGGTTCGGAAGCCGGAATCAGTTTCTGCGCGCTTTGCAGATCGATAACGTCGACATTGTAGTCGTCTACGTGGGTTTTCAGCGCGGTCGCCAGTTTGGCGCCTTCGGTCTTCGGCACCGAAATGTAGTTTTCGATATCAACGGTATCCAGAATCTGGCCGCCGAAACGCTCGCCCACCAGACCGGTGCGGATGCCCTTACGGGCCGCGTACACGGCGGCTGCCGCGCCCGCCGGGCCGCTGCCGACGATCAGCACGTCATACACCGGGCGGCTATTCAGTTTGTCGACCACGCGGGCGTTGGCGCCGGTGTCTACCTTGCCGACGATTTCCCCCAGGCTCATGCGGCCCTGGCTGAAGTGTTCGCCGTTCAGGAATACCGTGGGCACGCCCATGATATTGCGGTCTTTGATCTCATCCTGAAACACGCCGCCGTCAATCGCGGTGTGGGTGACGTTCGGGTTCAGAACGGACATTAAATTCAGCGCCTGCACCACATCCGGACAGTTGTGGCAGGTCAGCGAGTAATAGGTCTCAAAGTGGAATTTGCCGTCCAGATCGCGAATTTGATCGAGTAACTCTTTCGCTTCTTTCGACGGGTGACCACCGGTCTGCAACAACGCCAGCACCAGCGAAGTAAACTCATGCCCCATCGGCGCACCGGCAAAACGCGGCCCGTTGGCCGATCCCGGATTGGTTATCAGGAACGAAGGTTTACGCACCGGCAGATCGTTATTTTCAAAGAAACTGACTTTGTCGGACAATCCGGCGATTTCGGTCAGCAATTCCCGAACTTCAGCGGATTTGGCTGAGTCGTCCAGCGTCGCCACTAACTCAACAGGTTTGGTTAATTTTTCCAGATAGGCTTTCAACTGGAGCTGCATGTTATTGTCGAGCATAGATTATCCTTGGCGTTGGCGTAAAAAATCGGGTGCAACGCACCCGATAAAAGCATCAGAGGGAGAGTCGGACTTAGATTTTGCCAACCAGGTCCAAAGACGGCGCCAGCGTGGCATCGCCTTCTTTCCATTTGGCCGGGCACACTTCACCCGGGTGAGACGCCACGTACTGGGCGGCTTTCACTTTACGCAGCAGGTCGGACGCGTCGCGGCCGATGCCTTCCGCCGTGATTTCCACCGCCTGGATGATGCCTTCCGGGTCAACGATGAAGGTGCCGCGGTCAGCCAGACCCTGGTCTTCACGCAGGTTTTCGAAGTTGCGGGTCAGCTGGCAGGTCGGGTCGCCGATCATCGCGTATTTGATTTTGGCGATAGTGTCGGAGCTGCTGTGCCAGGCTTTGTGAGTAAAGTGGGTGTCGGTGGACACAGAGTAGATGTCTACGCCGATTTTCTGGAATTCATCATAGAAATCCGCTACGTCGCCCAGTTCGGTCGGGCAGACAAACGTAAAGTCAGCCGGATAGAAGAAGAACACGCTCCATTTGCCTTCAATGTTTTTCTCGGTCACTTCGATGAACTGACCCTCTTTGAAAGCCTGATTTTTAAACGGTTTAACTTTAGTATTGATCACGGACATCTCGTTTTCCTCATCGGTTCAATGTGTTTGGCTTGAGATGTAAGGTACAAAAATGTGATGTATGTCGCTAATGCGTTGTCTGTATCAAATCGATAAGCAATACCTAACGTTTTGCCAGCAGGGCAATCACGAAGCAGCCCCCCAACCCGGCGGTCACAATCCCCACCGGCAGTTCCTGCGACGGCAGCAGCACCCGGCTGAGGGTATCGCCGCCGCACAGCAGCGCCGCCCCCAGCAGGCCGCACAGCGGCACCAGCCGCCGGTGACGCGCCCCGGCCAGCGGGCGGCACAAATGCGGCACCATCAACCCGACAAACCCGATTACGCCGGTCAGCGACACCAGCAATGCCGTCGCCAGCGCGCAACACAGAAACACGTCGACCCGCAACCGGTTGACGTGAACCCCCAGCGACGCCGCCGTCTGTTCCCCGGCCAGCAGGCTATCCAGCGCCCGCCAGCGCGCCAGCAATAACCCGAGCAGCAATAGCAGGCTGCACAACGCCACCGGCAGATTCTCCCAGCGCGCCAGCCCCAGCCCGCCCAGCGACCAGAACAGCACCGAACCGGCGGCGCGCTGGTCGCCGGAAAACACCAGATAGCTGGTGAGCGCGCCAAACAGAAACGAAATAGCCAACCCGCAAATCACCAGGTGCTCCGCCTGCCGCCCCTGTCGCAGGAAAAACAGCGCCATCACCGCCAGCGCCGAACAAATGCCGCCGCCAAACGCCGCCGCCGGCAGGGTGAACGCGCCGAACCACTCGCCGAAACGGGTAATCACCAGCACCGCGCCCGCCGACGCGCCGGAGGACAAGCCGAACAGGAACGGATCCGCCAGATCGTTGCGGGTGGTGGTTTGCAGCAACGCGCCGACCATCGCCAGCCCGGCGCCGGTGACGGCGGCCAACAGAGTGCGCGGCAGGCGCAGTTCCATGACGATGCGGCGCACGCTGTCCGGCGCGTCGCCGTGATTCGGCGTCAGCGCCGCCAGCACCTGCGCCAGCGGAATACGAATCGCGCCCACCGCGGTGCTGAACAGCATCATCGTCAGGAGCAGAGCCAATACCAGCAGGCAGATCAGCGCATAATGGCGGCGCGCCCTCATTGCGCCGCAGCCGAATAAAGCGCGTGCGCGAGTTTTTCAATCGCGGTGATATTGGCCGGCCCCGGCGTCAGCTCGGCGTATTGCAGCTTCAGGTAACGCCGATGTTCCACCGCCGGGGTGTGTTTCATCAGCGGGTGGGACGCCAGAAAATGCTGCAAGGCCGCCGCGCCGCCGCCGTTCTGGTAATCCAGCAGAATGATCAGATCCGGCTCCGCCGCCGACACCGTCTCCCAGGAGGTGGTGGCCCAGCTCGCCGCCATATCATCCATCACATTACGGCCGCCGGCCGCGTCGATAATGGCGGTCGGCATGGCGTAAACGCCGCTGGTAAAGGGTTTATCCTCACCGGAGTCATAGACGAATACCTTGAGCGGCGCCTGACCCGACGGCGGTTTAGGCACCGCCGCCAGCCGCGCCTTCCACTGATCCACCAGCGCCTGCGCCTGTTCCGCGCGGCCGAAAATTTGCCCCAGCGTCAGCACGTCGCCGTACAGCAAATCCATGCTGGCGCGCGGGCGATGGCGGTCTTCGAAAATACAGCTTTCACTCAGCACCAGCGTTTTGACGCCGTATTTCGCCAGCGTGTCCGGCGTGACTTCGCCGCCTACTTTCATGCCGTAGTTCCAGCCGGCGAAGAAAAAGTCCGGACTGGCACCCAGCAGGGTTTCCAGCGACGGGTATTTCGGCGACAGCTCCGGAATCGCCCCCATTTGCCGGCGGAATTCCGGCGTCATCTTGTACCAGCCGCTGATACCGGTCAGGCCGACGATCTGCGGTTGCAGATGCAGCGCGAACGCCATTTCGGACATGTTGAGATCGTTGATGACGGCGCGCTGCGGCGCTTGGGTGAAGGTCAGCGGCTTGCCGCAACTCTGCACGGTAACCGGAAACCCCGATGCCTGCGCCGTCATGGCGCTGAATCCCAGCAGCAGGCTAATCAGCCCGACAGAACCGTTGAATGGCGATACGCCGCCGAATGATATTTTCATAGACTTCCTCTGGTGGTGAATGCACACGCGCCCGCGGGCACGTCAAACAAGCGGAACGGGAGGCCGGTTTGCGGATGGGGAACCGTGAAGCTGCGAATGCCAAACACCGGATACAGGCAATCGCTGGCAAGCGCCTGGGACGGCGCGTCCCAACACACTTGCCGGCCCCGGCACAGCACCAGCACCCGGTCGGCGAACGGTTCCACCAGCGACAGATCGTGTAATACCGCCACTACGGCGATGCCGCGCTGTCGCACCAGCGCCAGCAACGCCGCCCGCCCGAGCGGATCCAGATGGTTGGTCGGCTCGTCCAGCAGCAGTACGTCCGGACGCTGCGCCAGCGCGCGCGCCAGAAACGCCCGTTGGCGTTCGCCGCCGGACAACGCCGCCAGACTGCGCTGCCGTAATGGCGACAAGCCGGTCTCATCCAGCACCTGTTCCACCGTGGCCTGTTGTGCCGACAACGACAGCACATCCGCATGCGGCAGGCAGCCGAGCGATACGTATTCCTCCACCGTTAACGTCAGGCTGGGGGAGTCATGCTGGCTCATCAGCGCGATACGTCGTGCTCGTTGCGCCCGGGACAGCTGCGCCAGCGGCTTATCGCCCAGCCAGATACATCCGCCTGCTGGCGGCGGGTCATGCAGCAAGGCGCGCAACAGCGTGGATTTGCCGCTACCGTTGGGGCCGACAATCGCCAGGCATTCCCCGCTCCCGACCGTAAAATGAATATCGGTAAGCAACGGCTGACCGGCGGAATGCGCCACATTCAGATGTCCCAGATGTCCTACCCGCAGATGTTCTACCCGCAATAAAGGCGGCATGGCCTGCCACATTTGAGCGCACCTCCCGAATCATATATGTTATGTTATAACATAACATATTGAAGGTTTAAAAAAGAACCCCAAAAACACCATCCAACCTGCCGCCGGATACGCCGGTATAATCGTCATGAACGCTTACAAACTGTACGATTGTGGGACGAGAACGAGGGATGCGAAGCGAGAAAGGTTATGTTATAACAAGCCGTCATTATTCCTTATTCCTTCGCAACATGATTTGCTTTGCAACCCACAGGCGGTCTGTCATGAAACTCAGGATGTCGCTGGTTTTTCTCTCATTTGCAGCAGCCAACGCTTCGGCGTTTCAGGCCAAACTGACGCCGGTCAACCCGGATGACGCCATAAAACTGGCGCAGGTGGAAACGGCGTTCAGTAACGGTCACGTCGCTACCGGCCAGAAAGTCGGTCAACTGGGGATCTGCGATGCGACGTCGGTCAGCGGTTGCAACTGCCCGTTCTGCACCCAGTTGAGAAGTATCGGTCGTTGACTATCAGCGCCAGCCGCCGTACACGTTTTGCAAAGCGCTATCCGCCTGAATACGCCGGGCCGGCTATATCGTCGTTATAAATCGGCATCGCTTGCACGCAACGATCGTTCCACCAGCGCCACCCACACCTGAACGCCGTTGGCGATAATCTCATCGTTAAAATCGTATTCCGCATTGTGCAGCGAAGCCGATGGCGATGCGCCGTCCGCGCCCAGCCAGAAATAAGCGCCGGGGCAAGCCTGCAGCAGGTAAGAGAAATCTTCCGCCGCCATTGAGGGTGGCTGATTCCAGTGCACCCGCGAGGCGCCCAGCGCCGCGATCGCCGCTTCGCGCACCGTCTCGGCCGCGTCGGGCTGGTTCTGCGTTACCGGATAGCCAGGACGCCAGTGCAACTCGCTTTGTACCCCCATCGGCTGCGGCACCGCCTGCACATACTCGCCAATCAGCTGCCGCGCCCGCTCACGCGTGTCCGCCGTCAGGCAACGCAACGTGCCCGCCAGCGTGACCTGACCCGGAATAGCGTTGACGGCCTCTCCGCCTTCAATGCGGGTGATGCTGATCACCGCCTGTTCCAGCGGCGACAACCGGCGGGCGGTAATGGTCTGTAACGCCAGAATCAGCTGGGCGGCGGCCACGATCGGATCGGTGCCGCGCTCCGGCATCGCGGCATGGCATCCCACACCGGTCAGGATAATGCGGAAGCTGTCCTGCGAAGCCATCATCGGACCAGGGTTAACCGCCACCTCGCCCGCCGCCAGACCCGGCCAGTTGTGCAGCGCATAGATCGCCTGCATCGGGAAACGCTCGAACAACCCTTCCCGCACCATCATTTTGCCGCCGCCGGCATTCTCCTCCGCCGGCTGAAACACAAAATGCACCGTACCGCGAAAGCGGCGGGTTTCGCTCAGATAGCGCGCGGCCGCCAGCAGCATCGCGGTGTGGCCATCGTGTCCGCAGGCGTGCATGCGGCCGTCGGTACGAGAACAATGGGAAAAAGCGTTCAGTTCCTGAATCGGCAGCGCATCCATGTCTGCCCGCAGGCCGATAGCCGGCCCGTTGCCGTGGCGCAGCGTCCCAACGACGCCGGTCTGCGCCATCCCCTGATGCACGTCCAGCCCAAAAGACTCCAGCAATTCAGCCACCCGTGCCGAGGTGCGGTGCTCGCGCAGGCCGATTTCCGGGTGAGCATGAAAGTCACGCCGCCATTCGATGGCCTGCTCAATAATGTGCCGTGGGATCTCCGTCATCAGGCGTTCCTCACGTCATGTCCGCGTCACAACAGCAAGCGCCGTCAGACGCGACGGCCCCGGCAATCAACCGATCAGACCCGTGACATAACCTCATATTTCCTCCCAGCCGCCGACGATAAATGGAACAGATTGCGTTCACTCATCATAGGAGGCGGAAAAGGCGACAGCGAATCACATTTCATCATGAGTTATAATGAAATCAATATAAGGCGAGAATAATTAATTCCCTCAAAGAATAAAAATAACGTCTTGAAAAAATCACCCTGGCGTTATTTCCGCCCTGTTTCGGGTATATTTCGGCACACGTGAATCGATAAAAAGCGGGGAAATAATCTGATGACCAATGAGGTTATTCTGACTCAGCAGGCTGAGATTTCTGACCGGCGGCCAGAGTCTTACTATGACTGATATGGGAATAATTAACCGGTAAATATCCCAGCCCTTCGCCGGGCAGCCGGAATTGATTGGCGCCGGACTGAAACTCCTCCCGCAACCGCTGCAGAAAACGGAAGCCTTGCCGCTGACTTTCGGCAATCAGCGTCGCCAGCGCGTCCGGCAATGCCCCGACACGCACAATCCGTACGCTCACGCCAGTTCCCGCGTTCGCGCCAGCACCACGCTCAGCGGCAAATGGGCTTCGTACTGTTGCCATAACTGCTGATACCAACCTTCATCGCCCTGTGCGCGGTGAATAGAGAGAATCGTGTGATCGCACTGGCGGGTCGCGACGTCGTACAGCCTCGGGTCGCCCTGCGTCAGCACCGCCAGCAAGCGGCGCATCTCCACCATGTACGGACGGGCAAACACCGGGTCATGTTCCAGCACACTGCGGCTGTTATCAATCAGATCGCACAGCTTGATGCTCTGCGCCTCCGGGCAGGCGACCGCGCTGTGCAGCAGATTGGCGTTTTTGCGGTGAATGCGCTCGCCGCCGGCTTGCCGGGTGCGCACATCGGTCAGCATTTCCACATAACGCGCCACCGGCGCGCCAAACAATTCGGCCACCAGTTCCAGCGTTACGCCGGTATCTTCCACCGTGTCATGCAGCCAGGCGGCGGCAATCATTTCCGGCGATGGGTCAATCTGCATCAACAGGGCGACCACCGCCGCCGGGTGAACAATATAGGGTTCGCCGGTATATTTCCGTTTCTGCTCGCAGGCGGCATGCGCCGCGGTAGCGAAGATCCTGGCTCGTTCAGTGAGTGTCATTTTCTCGCTCCTTAAATGGAGTCAATGCCTATCGTCATGCATTCGCGGCGTCATCACAACAACCCTGTTGCAGTCCCTGATACACGGGGCACAGCGATCATAATGCTGGAAAACGCCATCAGGCTACGGCTAGCTTATTATTTAAGAATAAACTATTTTTTTATTGAAGAATAAACTCCGGGGGGTGAACTCGAAAAATAGGTGGTGACACACGCCCTGCTCGTTGCACTAAAGCACGATTGATAGCCCGCCGCTCATCCCCAGACAGCGCCTTCGTCGCCATGCGAACGCCGACTCAGGCGCCGCCGACACGTGTAATTTTTCCCGCCTCCCCACCCCGACCATCCGGCTTGCCGCGGTGTTGTTCCCTGTTTTTTTCGCCGGCATTGTTCAGGTGATTTTTCGTCCTATTTACCCATCGTCAGAAATAAATATCAGTAGAATTATTTCCGAATTTTTATTTTCATATTTAAAACGCAGTTAATAAATATAAAATTGACATCAATGACCAATTATTAGAATGTAGCGACGGCCATTCCAGTTCTCACCTCTGGGGAATGGCGTTCGTCGACAGAAAATAACCATCTATTTATCGGCAGGTATTATTTACACTACCGAAAAAACGCTCTTCCATGGTCTGGTTGAGCCATAAAATAGCCAGCATGGACAGGCATAACCTATTTTCTGTCGGTCAATTTATCTCATATTGAGAGTTATTTATATGAAACGGAAATCAGTTTTCACGCGCCTTGCTCTGGGCGGCGCGCTTCTGGCGGCTTCGCTTTCTCAGGCGGCCATCGCGGCAGGCAGTTACACCTCCAGTGTGGTACTGCCCACCGTATATACCCGTAATTTCCTCGACATCGCTGATGTCCCGGTTAAGGGCAATCCGCCGGCCAACGGTGCGATTACCTACGTAAGCTGGACCTGGAATGTGGCAGGATTTCCCGATGGCCTGAATGTTTATCTGTGTCAGGGCAGCACCAGTAATTGTGTTGATGTTTCCCGCACAAGAAGAATGTCAACCGAAGTATTTAAAGGCAAAAGCCCGGCGCTGCCGTTCTTCTTTGCCATGCGCGTAATAAGTGGCGGAAAAATACCGGTTTCCGGCCAGCAGGCGCAAATCATCGTGAACTGGCAATAAATATTCAGGCCGCAGGGAAGTATATCGCTTCCCTGTTTTATTCTTAATCAATCCAAAGCAAATAATAAAATAGAAAATAAATAACAGCCTATATTAATAACATCTTAAAAGAATAGATTATGCGGCTGGTGCAGCCAGAGAACGCCCCAAATATCCTCAACCGGAATAAACGCGGGAACGCTCCCCAAAAAGCGTGATATCACTACTCCCTTCCACGCGGTTAAGCAAAGGTAAATACTGTTTTACACGCTCGTATCAAAAAAAGATCTGGTAATAAGATATAAATAAAGCATCTTGTTTTTTAACCATGCAGAGTGAAAGGTTAACGCCATATCCCTTTTACTGAGAGTAACCACCATGACCACACTGGCGATTTTCCACCGTCCTCACCTCGAATATCCCACTCAGCAGTTCGACGAATTCGACCAGATTGCCGCCCTGCTGGCGGCGGCGGGCCTGCAACTGGAGCGCTGGCACACCGGCGACACCCCTGCCGACGTTGACGGCGACGCGTTGCTGGCGCGTTTTCGTCAGGATATCGACCGGCTCAGTCAGCGCGAGGGTTATACCTCGGCGGACGTCATCAGCCTGACCCCAGAGCACCCGGACCGGGCGGCGCTGCGGGAGAAATTTTTGCAGGAGCACACCCACAGCGAAGATGAAGTGCGTTTCTTTGTCCGCGGCAGCGGCACCTTTTTCGTTCCGGCGGGCGAACAGGTGTATCGCCTCACCTGCCAGGCCGGCGACCTGTTGCGGGTGCCAGCCAATACTCCACACTGGTTCGATAGCGGCGAGTTTCCCGATTTCACCGCCATTCGCATTTTTACCAATCCGTCCGGCTGGGTCGGGCATTTCACCGGCCGCCCGACCTTTCACTAAAAGAAAACGGGTAGCCAAAGGCTACCCGTTAACGGCTTTCACCTTTGTAACTCAGAAGGTTTCCCAGCCGTCGTTGCTGCTTTTAGCTTTCTTCGCGCCGGGGAGCGTTTTGGGCAACGCCGCCGGCGAAGAAGCCGGACGGGCCCCGATGCTGATGGCCGGGCGGCGTTCCGCGCCGTCGATACGAAACGCCGACACCGCCTCATTCAGCCCGGCGGCCTGTTCCGCCAGCGACGTGGCGGCAGCGGTAGCCTGCTCCACCAGCGCGGCGTTCTGCTGGGTGACATTATCGATAGAGTTAATCGCCTGCCCGACCTGATCGATGCCTTTGCTCTGCTCCTGCGACGCCACCGAAATTTCCGCCATGATATCCGTCACGCTGGTAACGGCGTTGACGATATCCTGCATGGTTTCCCCGGCGCGGCTGACCTGACCGGAGCCGGTTTCCACCAGCGCCACGGATTCGGTGATCAGCCCTTCGATCTCTTTGGCGGCCTGGGCGCTGCGCTGCGCCAGCGAACGCACTTCGCCGGCCACCACCGCAAAACCGCGGCCCTGTTCGCCGGCACGCGCCGCTTCCACCGCGGCGTTAAGCGCCAGAATGTTGGTCTGGAAAGCGATGCCGTTGATGATATTGGTGATTTCGGAAATCTTCTTCGAACTCTGGTGGATGTTGCCCATGGTTTTCACCACGCCTTCCACCAGTTCGCCGCCCTGACGCGCCTTGCCGGAAGCGTTGCCGGCCAGTTGGCTGGCGTGGTTGGCGTTGTCGGCGTTATGACGCACGGTAGAGGTCAGCTCTTCCATGCTGGAAGCAGTTTGCTCCAGCGCCGACGCCTGCTCTTCGGTGCGGGAAGAGAGATCGCTGTTGCCGGCGGAAATTTCGGTAATACCCTGATAAATGGCTTCCACCCCGTGACGTACATTGCTGACGGTGCGTGCCAGCGACTGCTGCATGTTCTGCAGATAGTGCCCCAACTGGCCGATTTCACCGCGTCCCCACTGCGCCAGCGGCATGGTGAGATCGCCCGCGGCGATATGTTCAATACGTTCAACCAGCGAACGCATCGGTTTGATGATCACCCGGCGCAGACACAGGTAGGTAAACAGCGACACCAGCACCGCCACCACAAAGCTGGCGGCCATCACGCTGTAACCCAGCACCGACTCCTGCTGCGCCTCGTTGTTGAGCGCTTCCGCCCGCTGGGTGCGAATCGCCACCACTTTCAGCAATACCTCGTTATAGGCCAGATCGAGCTTACGGGTCTGTTTCCATTCGGTCGCCACCACATCGTCGTAACGACCGGCTTTCACCGCATCCAGCATCGGCCTGACGCCATTATTGACGTAGTCGTTGTAGCGCTGTTGCAGCGCGTCATCCAGCGCCAGATCGGCCGGGGTTTTCACTTCACGATTCTGGTAGGCGGCAAAGCTGTCCGCCGACTGCTTCAGGCGGCCTTCCGCCTGCTGAATACTGCTGCTGGCGGTGTCTTTATCGCCCTCTTTGGCGGCGGCGGCGGCCTGAATCAACATCAGGCGAGCGGTACGTAAATGGTTGGAGCTGTTGGAAACCCCCAGACGGACCTGAATTTCCGCCGTCACGTCGTTAAGGGAGCTGTTGCTGCGCATCAGAAAATGGACTGAAAAGCCAATCGCCAGTGCAAACAGGATCAGGATAACGCCGATAATCGAGCTGAACATCGGCATCAGCCGCCAGTTGTGCCAGAAACTCACACCGGACGACGAAGGAGGCAGAGTAGTTGTATTCATCATTTTTTCCTTTAAGAGGGCACATGGTCGCTGAATCTATACAAAACATTACATTAGTTATCGGCGTGTTAACGTCAGAGATTAATCTGTCCAACGGGAAAAAAACCGGAGAAAAGCCGCATTCGTAGAATAAGGAAATGAATAAATAGACATCAAACAACTGATTTTAAAAGATAAAATAAAAACACTACAAAATATATGGAAAAAACACCGGCAATAGCAGATTAAAATTAAGGCGGTTGCCCAAACCGTAACTCATCAGAAAACATGAAATATTACATCCGGACACAATATTACCCCCAGATACCGTGTTGCCTCCGGATAACCGACCGGGAGAGAGGCCTTCAGCCATCCCCCTAACCGACTACGTTTTAATCGCCTGTGTCCGGGTCAAGATTGAATGCCCGAAAACGCTCGGCGTAAGCGCCTTCCCGTTCGGCAAATCGCAACGCGCGAGCGCGTTCCACCACGATCTCGTCGGCCTCCGGCTGCTGCGACAGCAAAGCCAGCGTTTCATCAATAAAGTCCGGCAACGGCATGGCGCGCGGGTCATAGCCCCATTCGCCCTGCAATCCGGTCTGCACCCAGGGCGGAATAATTTCGATGACCTGCACCGGCGTCTGGCGCAACTGACAGCGCAGCGCATCGGTATAGGCATGCAGCGCCGCCTTGCTGGCACAGTAAGTCGGGGTAATCGCCTGCGGCAGAAACGCCAGTTCCGACGTCACATTCAGCACTGCCGCGTGCGGCTGACGCAGCAGATGGGGTATCAACGCGCCGGTCAGCCACAGCGGCCCCAGCAAATTGGTCGACACCGTGTCGTTGATAAGTTGCGGATCCGGCTGGGTAAGATCTTCACGCCGCTGAATACCGGCGTTATTGATCAACACATTGAGCGCCGGATAATCCCGCGTCAGCTGATCGACAAAGGCGCTGATGGCCTCAGGATCGCGCTGATCCAACACCCGCCAGACCATGCCGGGGAAGGCGGCGGCGGCCTGGCGCAGCGTCGCCTCGCGCCGCCCGGCGATGATCACCTGGTTGCCGCGCTGGTGAAACGCCGCCGCCAGCCCCAGCCCAATGCCCGAGCCGCCGCCGGTAATCAGTATCGTGTTGCCGGTCATCTTCATGTTCGTCGCTCCCTGTTGTCATGACGTCAATGGCATCCTGTTCAGTCAAACAGAAACGTGGTGATATCGCTTTCCCGCAATTGGTAGGTTCCCGAGAAACGACGCCCCGCCAGATAATCTGGCGACAGGTCGGTCAGCAACTGCAACGTGAAGGTCTGCTGTACGGTATCCAGCCCGACCATGCGGACATCCAGAAAATCGAAGTAACGTTTTACCTGTGGATACAACGCCTTGTACAGGCTCTCTTTGGCGGAAAAACTCAGCGTCAGCATACTGGCGAAACTGATGGGGTTGTGGGAGTGCAGCCAGTCATACTCAATCTCATCGGCGATGCCGGGCCACAGGTTATTGGCGCGCTCGGCGTTCATCCGGGTTTCGATATCCAGCCCGACGCAGGACGCGTCGTGGCGGCATTGATGCGCAGCGCACAGCACACTGTCGACGTTGTGGCTGAGCGATCCGATGATACGCTCCGGCCACTGCGGCGAGCGATCGGCCGCGCTGGTCAGCACATAGCCATTCACCCCCAGCCGGGACAGCACCATTTTTGCCAGATAACGCCCCGCCAGATATTCCGCCCGACGTTTCGGCACCGAGCGGGTGATTTCCGCCGGTACGGGAATACCTGCCCGGGAAAACAGATCATCGCGGTACGCCGACAGGTCGAAATAACAGCGCGCACAATGCCCAGGGTAAGTGGTTTCATTCCCGGCCTGACGGACAGTCAACCATTCGATATTTTTGATAAATGAAGAAAGCATGTCACTGCACTCTGCAACCGGGTGTGAGCCGTCCACGAGCAGGCCCTCCGGTAAATAAGACGATGTATCGCCGACTGAACGTGAACGCATCCGGCGAAACACCAACCGCCGCCAGCGGCGAGAAAACCCAGCCCAGCATCCGTTTAATCGACAACCGGGAGTCATTGACCCCGTCGCCGATGTCGCCAAGGATACCGTAAAGTAAAGCAACTAATGCAATAAACGCCAATAGTATGGCGGCGGCATCAGGCGGATTGATGCGGCTCCGGCGACTGCAACCCCGGGAACAGCCGCAGGGTATTGGCGAGAATGGCGCCCGCAATGACCTGCGGCGATTCCGGACGTAATTCGCACAGCGTTTCGAACACCGAAGTAATGCGCTCCGGGCGATTCGGTTGCCCCTGAAACCCGCACACCGGCATATCCGGCGCATCGGTTTCCAACAGCAGCCGGTCGAGCGGCAGGCGCGCAATCGCCTGCCGAGTCTTGTTGGCGCGCGGATAGGTAATAGTGCCGCCCACGCCGATGTAGTAGCCAAGGCGGATAAACGTCATGGCCTGATCGTAGCTGCCGGCAAAACCATGCACTACGCCGGTACAGGGAACCGGGTAACGGCGCAGTATTTGCGCCAGTTGATCGTGACTACGACGGGAATGGAGAATAACCGGCAGATCGCGCCGGGCCGCCAGCTGAAGCTGCGCGCCCAGAAACGCTTTCTGCCGTTCAAATTGCGGTTCCGGCATGTAGAGATCCAGGCCGATCTCGCCCACCGCCACCAGACGGGGATGCGGCTGCGCCAGCAGGGACGCCAGTTCGGCCAGATGGGCGTCCTGATGCCCGGCGATATACAGCGGATGCAGCCCCAGCGCGGCGTACAGGGCAGGCCAGCGCCGGCTGAGTTCCAGCACCCGTTCAAAATGTTCGGCGGCCACGGCCGGCACAATCAAGCGGTGTACGCCCGCCTGCGCCGCCCGCGTCAGGCTGCCCGCGTCATCCTCAGCGAACAGGGGAAAATCAAAATGGCAATGGGTATCGATAAACCCGACGCTCGCTGCCTGCGCGCGATCGGGCTCGGCCGCCATCGCGTCATCGGATAAAGAGTGGGTGGGCAACGGTTATCCCTCAGTGCAAACGGTCATGCTCCGAGGATACCTTGTCCTGCTCTTTTCCGTAATATTCCTGCATCACACCGGCCAGAAAACCGTGGTTTCCCGACACCCAGGCGCCGTCGCTGTCAAAGCACTCGGCCCACAGTTCCCACAGACACCCTTTCCACTGCTTCCATCTGCCGATGGCGACATCCAGATTCATCATGATGACCCCCAGAACAGGACAAACGTCGGACAAAAAACAGCACGGGCAGTGTGGCGGAAAAATATGACAACCGTATGGCTTCAAGCTATCGCCGGCGTCGCCCCATAAACAGGCTGAGCAGGAACAGGATAATCCCCACCACAAAGACGATTTTAGCCGCGGCGGCGGCAGTACCGGCGAGGCCGCCGAACCCGAAAGCGGCGGCAATGACCGCAATAATCAAAAAGATAATGCCCCAGCGAAACATCAGACCTCCTGGCGAGCGAACAGGCGAGGGAGTCGCCGCCAGTACGTACGCCCCTGAACCGGGCTGCGTATGCCGGGCGGCGTCCATAGTCAGTCAGAAAGGGAATAACGGCGGCGAGCATCGCGCCGCCGCTCTGAAGCGCATCAGGATTTCACCGTCAGCGCGTTCTTGACGCTTTTGACGCCGCTTACGGCTTTAGCGATGGCTTCCGCCCGATCGGCCTGCGCCTGACTCGTCACCTGACCGGTCAGCAGCACCACGCCGTCGTGGGTTTCAACCTTAACGTGACGGGAAGGAACAATGTCATCCGCCAGCAGTTTGGCCTTGATGGTGCTGGTGGTGAGGGTGTCGTCGGCATACGCGCCGACCGACTGCACGCCGCTGTTATCCTTCACCTGCAATTTATCACTGACCGACTTGACCCCTTCGGTCTGGGCGGCGATTTTCACCGCGCCGGTCGCCATCTGCTGGCTGCTGATAAAACCGCTGAGCGTCACCACGCCATCGCGGGTGGAAACGGAAATGTCATTGCTGTCGAGCGTTTCATCTTTCAGCAGCGCGCTTTTCACCCTGGCGGTGAGGGTGCTGTCATCCACAAAGCCCGCGGCCTGTTGTACGGAACTATCGATTTTTTTACCGGCGGTATCTGCGATACGCTGCGCCTGTTGCACCAGCGTTTGCTGCTCAGCCTGCGCCTGACCGCCCGCCAGTACCGTCCCCAGAACCACCGTCGCCAGCGAAAATGCAAATTTAGTCGAAAGTGCAATCTTGGTCTTTTTCATCGATACCTTCCTTATCGTTATTGCCTGTTTCACAACAGGTTTACCCATTAGCCCGAAGCGATTCGTCATGATTCGTCAGATTATCTCGTTAACTAAATGTATAAAATCAACATAACAAACCACTACGAAAACCAATGGCAGTTAAATAAACCAAATACGTAACACACCGTTAACTATAGCCAATGAGAGTGAAAAGCCCAGCGCAGAGCGGCCGGCTAGCGGTGATTTCAGATTTGTCCGTGGCGGAAAAACCGCGGGGAAGGCAGCAACAACAGATTGATCGTTAAGGAATAAGCAGAAAGCAGCCCACTCCGGACGGAGTGGGCGGTAAACCGGCGATTAATGCTCGCGGGTTTTATGGAACCGTACGTCAGGATAACGTTCCTGCGCCAGGTTGAGGTTAACCATGGTCGGCGCCACATAGGCCAGATTGTCGCCGCCATCAAGCGCCAGATGCTGTTCGTTCTTGCGCTTGAACTCCTCGAATTTCTTCACGTCGCCGCACTCGACCCACCGGGCCGTGGAGACGTTCACCGACTCGTACACCGCTTCCACGTTGTATTCGGTTTTCAGGCGCGCCACCACCACGTCAAACTGCAGCACCCCAACCGCACCCACGATCAGATCGTTGTTGATCAGCGGACGGAACACCTGCACCGCGCCCTCTTCGGAAAGCTGCACCAGCCCTTTCAACAGCTGTTTCTGCTTGAGCGGGTCACGCAGGCGGATACGACGGAACAGTTCCGGCGCAAAGTTGGGAATACCGGTGAATTTCAGCTCTTCACCCTGAGTAAAGGTATCGCCGATCTGGATCGTACCGTGGTTGTGCAAGCCGATGATGTCGCCCGGATAGGCTTCTTCCACGTGGGAACGGTCGCCCGCCATGAAGGTCAGCGCGTCGGAGATCACCACATCTTTGCCGGTGCGCACCTGACGCAGTTTCATGCCTTTATCGTACCGGCCGGACACCACGCGCATGAACGCCACGCGGTCGCGGTGTTTCGGGTCCATATTGGCCTGAATCTTGAACACAAAGCCGCTGAACTTCTCTTCGTCGGCGCTGACCACGCGCGCGTCGGTCTTACGCGGCATCGGCGCAGGCGCCCATGCCACCAGCCCGTCCAGCATATGGTCCACGCCGAAGTTGCCCAGCGCGGTGCCGAAGAACACCGGCGTCAGTTCGCCGTTCAGGAACGCGTCCTGTTCAAACTCGTGGGAAGCGCCTTTTACCAGTTCCAGCTCATCGCGCAACTGCGCGGCCAGATCCTCGCCCACCGCCTGATCCAGTTCCGGATTATCCAGCCCTTTGACGATGCGCACGGCCTGAATGGTGTGGCCCATGCCGCTCTGATAAAGATAGGTTTCATCTTTGTAGAGGTGATAGACGCCCTTGAACAGCTTGCCGCAGCCGATCGGCCAGGTAATCGGCGCACAGGCGATGTTCAGCTCGCTTTCCACTTCATCCAGCAGCTCCATCGGGTCGCGGATGTCGCGGTCGAGTTTGTTCATGAAGGTCAGGATCGGCGTGTCGCGCAGACGGGTAACTTCCATCAGCTTACGGGTCCGATCCTCAACGCCCTTGGCGGCGTCGATCACCATCAGGCAGCAGTCGACGGCGGTCAGCGTACGGTAGGTATCTTCGGAAAAGTCTTCGTGCCCCGGCGTATCCAGCAGGTTGACCAAGCATTCACGGTAAGGGAACTGCATCACCGAGGTGGTAATCGAGATACCACGCTGCTTTTCCATTTCCATCCAGTCGGATTTGGCGTGCTGGCTGGAGCCGCGTCCTTTCACCGTACCGGCGACCTGAATCGCCTGTCCGAACAGCAGCACCTTTTCCGTAATGGTGGTTTTACCGGCGTCGGGGTGAGAGATAATGGCGAATGTCCGACGTTTCGAGACTTCGCGTGCGTATTCACTTGGAGACATGTTATTCAGGCTTCTTAATAGTTAGCCGCCCGACACGCGCATCGCACGCCGCATCAGGCAAAGCGGAAAATACAGACATCAAGCTGTATAATGCCAATCAGTTAAGCCATCGGCACTCGCAGTAAGCGCAGCCGCATGGCTGAGAGATTCCATTAAGCATTTTTACACGCGTTTTCCCCCACACAGGCTTAAATGACAGGCATAAGTAGCGACAGACATAAATAAGCCGTCCATTTTCCCCGATTTGCCAGCCCGGCACAATCAATCATAACGTAAACACGATCGACCATAACGCAAACACAGTCGGTGATAACGCAAACAGCGCATTAGGCCCGCCACCTGATAATAACATTCAGAAACATTTGTAAAGATCTGTTTTACACTTACCGATAACAGACAGGTTAACGCTTATCATAATTAAGGAGAGAGCATGAGCCTGTCTGTCGACAATACGGGTTATAGCAGTTCTCAGACCCAGATTAACGCACCATCCGCCGGCGCTTCGTCCAACGGCGATCCGGTAAAAATCGATCCTCTGACCGGAAAAACGATTGAACTCCCTACCAGCATCAAAGTATCCGAAGAAACGCTGGCGCGCTGGCGCAGCGCCACGCCGCTGAATGAAACACTGAGTAAAGAAACACTGAGTAAAGAAGAACAGGAAAAACTGACGCTCGCCATTCGCGACCTGCGCAACGATGTGATTACGCGCACCTCCTCCGGCGTCAGTCTGAACAACCTGCTGTTTCGCGACCCCATCACGTCCAGCGACGGCCTGACGTTTAGCAGCTGGGCCAATAACATCAAAGCCGACAGCGGCATCAGCAAGGAAGACCTCCTGACGCTGGTCCACGATGTGCTGGCCTACGGCTTCGCCAATCAGCAGAGCAATATCACCAGCGCCATGCAACTGAGCGTGAAAAAAGCCGAACTGACCGCGATCAAAGACAAGTATCTGGACAGCAGCTACCAGCAGCAGGCGGAAGCGGCCATCAACAGCTACGTCAATCAGAAAATCAGCGATGAAGACACCATCGGCAAGGCGTTGATGGAAGGCGAATACCGCATCGGCATCGAAGTGGGCGATACCGCTCGCGCGGTGTGGGCACAAAGCCAGCTACAGAAATACGACGCCGGCACCAGCGATTTGCAGGTCAAACGCCAGCAAATCTTTGCGCTGGCGAGCGGCGGCAACGTGGACGGCTGGTTCGACAGTTTCAGCCATTACCTGCAGGCCTCGTCCTACGGCAGCGACTGGGAACAGCAGAACATCGATGCGCTGCAGAACCAATGGCAGCAGTTCCGCCAGCGTCTGGGGTGATGCACATCACGCTATTAAGATCCACGCGGATAATAACATTTAGAAACATTTGTAAAGATCTAATTTACATTTACCGATAATAGACAGGCTAACGCTTAATTGCATTTAAGGAGAGAGTATGAGCTTGTCTGTTATCAATACGGGTTATAGCAATTCTCAAACCCAGAGCCTTACCACGTCAGCCACCAACACCTCAGTCGGCAATCCGGTCAAAATTGTCGATCGGAATGGAACCACGGTTGACTCCGCCGCCACCGAGCTGTCCGAAGAAGCGCGGGCTCACCTGCGCGACCTTCTCGACAAGGCAAACACCAAGTACGCACAGCAAGGCACGTCTCTTGAAGAGGAACTGGCGAAACAGCTGCGCGATCGCAGAGAGGCCAGTGCGATCCCCGCCCCCAATCCCGGCGATCCGACGCAGTCAGTCAATCTGGTTGGTACGCCAATCGTGATGATCCCGGGGGTTAATATGAACCACCCGCTGTTCACCGACCGTTTTCTGACCGACGAATCCGCGGTATTCGGCGTCTGGGCCAATAACCTCAAGGCCGACAGCGGCATCAGTAAAGATGACTTTCTTGATCTCGTTCACAGCGCCTTGTCTGATACCCCACTGCCCACCTGGAGCAGCGTCACCGACAACCTGGAGTTGCCGATCAAACAAGCCAAGCTGGAAGCGCTGAAAAACCGCTACATCGACAGCAATTACCAGCAGCAAGCCAGTCAGGATATTACGCAGTACGTCAGTGACCGGATCGCCGCTTTCGACAGGATGGAGAAAGGCACGCTGGAGAGTGTATATCAATACAGTACCGACACCGGCGATACCCAACGGGCAGAGGCGGCACAGCGCGAGTTGCAGAAAAACAGTGAGGGTATCTCGACCAGTCAACTGGAACGCAAGAAGGTGTTTGCGCTGACTGAATCCGGCAGCGTCGATAGCTGGTTCGATCAGTTCCGCAATTATGTATCCAGAACCTTCGCCGACCCTTACACCAAAAGCGACTATCTGTCGGCCATCGGCCAGTTCCAGGCGCAATGGCAACAGTTCCAGCAACAGTTGGGGTAACCGGCGCCCGCAGCACAATCCGGGACCGATGATCAGTGACCGATTATCAAGGACTGATTATCAAGGACTGATTGTGCTGTATTCCCCGACGGCGGATAGAAAAAGCCGCCCCAACTTCTTATGCTGCTACTCCTCGGCTTTACCCATCGCACCCACCTGCAGAGGATATGGCTATGCAAGACTGGAACCCCGAGCTTTACCTGCGCTTTGCCGGCGAACGTACCCGCCCCGCCCTTGAACTGTTATCCCGCATTTCCCACCCTGCTCCTATTGCCATCACCGATCTGGGCTGCGGCCCGGGCAATAGTACCGAGCTGCTGCATCAGGCCTGGCCGCAGGCGCGGGTCACCGGCGTGGATAACTCAAGCGCCATGCTGCAACAGGCGCGACAGCGTCTGCCGGGCTGCACGTTTCAGGAGGCGGATATCGCCAGTTGGCAGCCGGATACGCCGCAGGACATCATCTACGCCAACGCCTCGCTGCAATGGTTGCCGGATCATGACCAACTGCTGCCTGCGCTGATCGAACATCTGACGCCGGGCGGGGTGCTGGCGGTGCAAATGCCGGATACCCTCAGCCAGCCCACACATCAACTGATGCGCAAAATCGCCGCCGAAGGGCCGTGGTGGGAACGATTCGGTGATGTGGACAAGGTCAGGCAGGCGTTGCTCAGCACCGGGCAGTACTACGATCTGTTGGTCAGTCACGGCTGCGACGTGGATATCTGGCACACCACCTACTATCACGTGATGAGCGGGCCGCAGGCAATCATCGAGTGGTTGAAAGGCACCGGTCTGCGCCCGTTTCTGGCGGAACTGAACGAGCAGGAACAGCAGGATTTTCTGCAACAGTACCAGCTGTGCCTGCAAACGGCCTACCCGGCTCAGGCGGACGGCAACAGCCTGCTGACCTATCCGCGCCTGTTTATGGTGGCGACCAAACGCCAGTGATACGACAGCCCAACTCAGGGTTTGCGGGTCTGATCGCCATCCTGCGTGGACGGCTCATCGTCGTTAGCCGGTTCATCATCCTGCGCCGACGCGTTGGCCGTCAGCAAATAAGGAGACTGCTGCCAGCGGGAACGGCGATGCTGCAGCAGGGTGCGGGCCAAAATAATGCCGATGGCCAGCGCCATCAGAATCATCAATCGCAGGATATTGGTGGTGTTGTCGACCTGACGGGCTTCGGTCGCCAGCACGTGGGTATCCAGCGTGATGCGCAGAAAACCGATCGGCCCGTCTTTACTGTTGATCGGCTCCACCAGTTGGTGGTTGAAGTAGCTGCCGGCGCGGCTGCCATCCAGCGCCAGCCGGTCGCGCACCTCAATCTGTTCGCCGGCGCGCGCCACCAGCGTGCCGTCCTGCTGGTACAACGCGGCATCCAGAATACGGTTGTGGTCGGTGAGCTGTCGCAGCGTTTCCCCGATTCTGCCGCTGTTGTCGCTGTTGCTTTCCATCAGCGGCGTCAGACTGAACGCCACCTGCTTCACCAGCGTGCGCGCCAGTTCTTCCACCTGCTCGGAACGGGCCATTTGATGACTGAGGCTGAAATAGGACGCGCCCTGCAGCAACACCACCAGCAGAGCCAGACAGATCAGCACAATGGCCGTACGATGTAAGCGAAATTTTATCCGGGCCCGAACCATGGGAATACCTGCGCGATTTGGATACTTTCATGTTGCCAGAAGCGTTGGCGATAGGATAGCTTGTTGCGTTGATTTGTGACCGTCCACCCCGTCAATTCTTCACTACCCGCAGGAAAGGATATTTAACCCATGTCGAACCGTTTGACCTATAGCGATCTGCCCGATGAGATCAACTGCTGGCCAAATTTACCGCTGTCGTTGAGTGACGACGAGGTGATGCCGCTCGACTACCGCGCCGGCAATACCGGCTGGCTGATGTACGGCGACGTGCTCGACAAATATCTGTTATCCCGCATTCAGCGCCGT
This sequence comes from Dickeya sp. Secpp 1600, assembly GCF_003049805.1. NCBI lineage: Bacteria > Pseudomonadati > Pseudomonadota > Gammaproteobacteria > Enterobacterales > Pectobacteriaceae > Dickeya > Dickeya sp. Secpp 1600. The sequence continues at coordinate 537,108 of NZ_CP023484.1, read as the reverse complement.
CTGGATGAGCCGCTGGTGATCGTCAGCGCCTGGAGCGTAGATGATTATCAGGTGGTACGGTTGGCCGGCATCCTGACGCCGCGCATCACCAAGGTAGCCCACGAACTGGGGCTGGACGTGACGCCAATGTACAACACCCCGAGCCTGCGCTCACCCGGTCTGCTGGTCATGGACATGGATTCCACCGCGATCCAGATCGAATGTATCGATGAGATCGCCAAACTGGCGGGCACCGGCGAGCAAGTGGCCGAGGTCACCGAGCGCGCCATGCGCGGCGAGCTGGATTTCTCCGCCAGCCTGCGCCAGCGCGTCGGCACCCTGAAAGACGCGGACGCCAACATTCTGCGTCAGGTGCGGGACGCCCTGCCGCTGATGCCGGGTCTGAAAAACATGGTCAAACAGTTGCAGGACGCGGGCTGGCATCTGGCCATCGCTTCCGGCGGCTTCACCTATTTCGCCGACTACCTGCGTGATGAACTCGGGCTGGTGGCGGCGGTCGCCAACGAAATGGGCATGCGCGACGGCAAACTGACCGGCGACGTGGTCGGCCCGATCGTCGATGCGAAATATAAAGCCGATACGCTGCATCAGCTGGCGGAAAAGCTTTCGATCCCGCTGCACCAGACGGTCGCCATCGGCGACGGCGCCAACGACCTGCTGATGATCAAGGCGGCCGGGCTGGGTATCGCTTACCACGCTAAACCCAAGGTCAACGAACAGAGCGCGGTCAGCATCCGCCATGCCGACTTGACTGGCGTACTGTGCATTCTCAGCGGCAGCCTGAGGCATGAAAAAGGCTGAGCCACGCCATACCGAGATGCAGTGCAGTAAAGAGCACTGATGTAGTAAAGAGCAGATGCAGTAAAGAGCAGATGTAGTAAAGAGCAGTAAAAAGGAGGTAATTCATGGCCAAAGCCGTCAAACGCGCCTTTGTCTGTAATGAATGCGGGGCCGACTATCCGCGTTGGCAGGGGCAGTGCAGCGCCTGTCACGCCTGGAATACCATCACCGAGGTGCGTCTGGCCGCCGCGTCCTCCTCGTCACGCAACGACCGTTTCTCCGGTTATGCCGGGGACAGCGGCAACGTCAGCCGGGTACAGAAACTGTCGGACATCAGCCTGGAAGCGCTGCCGCGTTTCTCCACCGGCTTTCTGGAATTCGACCGGGTGCTGGGCGGCGGCGTAGTACCCGGCAGCGCCATTCTGATCGGCGGCAACCCCGGCGCCGGCAAAAGTACCCTGTTGCTGCAAACCCTTTGCAAACTGGCCGAACAGATGAAGACCCTGTATGTCACCGGCGAGGAATCCCTCCAGCAGGTGGCGATGCGCGCTCACCGTCTTGGCCTGCCCGCCCAGCACATCAATATGCTGTCGGAAACCAGCATCGAGCAGATCTGCCTGATTGCCGAACAGGAACAGCCGAAACTGATGGTGATCGACTCCATTCAGGTGATGCATCTGGCGGACATTCAGTCGTCTCCCGGCAGCGTGGCGCAGGTGCGGGAAACCGCCGCCTACCTGACACGCTTCGCCAAAACCCGCGGCGTCGCCATCATCATGGTCGGCCACGTCACCAAAGACGGCTCGCTGGCCGGTCCGAAAGTGCTGGAGCACTGTATCGACTGTTCGGTGCTGCTGGACGGCGACGCCGACTCCCGTTTCCGCACCCTGCGCAGCCACAAAAACCGCTTCGGCGCCGTCAACGAGCTGGGCGTCTTCGCCATGACCGAACAAGGGCTGCGGGAAGTCAGCAACCCGTCCGCCATCTTCCTGAGCCGGGGCGATGAAATCACCTCCGGCAGTTCGGTGATGGTGGTATGGGAAGGCACCCGGCCGCTGCTGGTGGAAATTCAGGCGCTGGTGGATCACTCGATGATGGCGAATCCGCGTCGGGTAGCGGTCGGGCTGGAACAGAACCGGCTGGCGATCTTGCTGGCGGTACTGCACCGCCACGGCGGGCTGCAAATGTCGGATCAGGACGTATTCGTCAACGTGGTGGGCGGCGTCAAGGTAACGGAAACCAGCGCCGACCTGGCGCTGCTGCTGTCGCTGGTGTCCAGCTTCCGCGATCGGCCGCTGCCGCAGGATTTGGTGGTGTTCGGCGAAGTCGGGCTGGCCGGAGAAATCCGCCCGGTGCCGAGCGGTCAGGAACGCATCACCGAAGCCGCCAAGCACGGCTTTAAACGCGCCATCGTGCCGTTTGCCAACATGCCGAAAAAACCACCCGCCAACATGCAGGTGATGGGCGTGAAAAAACTGTCGGACGCGCTGGCGATCCTTGACGATCTGTAATTTCCATTAGGCTTTGCTCGTCAGAGCCTTAATATGGCAGAGCGTTAACATCGTAACGCGTTAATATAGCAGAGCGTTATCCGCCACATCGGAGTATCAGACCATGTCTCCCTACGATTACCTGAAAACAGCCATCAGACAAAAAGGCTGTACCCTGCAACAGGTCGCCGATGCCGCGGGTATGACCAAAGGCTACTTAAGCCAGTTGCTCAACGCCAAAATCAAAAGCCCCAGCGCCCAGAAGCTGGAGTCGCTGCACCGTTTTCTGGGGCTGGAATTTCCTTATCAGCAAAAAAGCATCGGCGTGGTGTTCGGCAAGTTTTATCCGCTGCACACCGGCCACATTTACCTGATTCAGCGCGCCTGCAGCCAGATAGACGAACTGCACGTGATTCTGGGCTATGACGAGCCGCGCGACCGTCAGCTGTTCGAGCACAGTTCCATGTCGCAACAGCCGACCGTCAGCGACCGCCTGCGCTGGCTGCTGCAAACCTTCAAGTATCAGAAAAATATCCATATTCATGCCTTCAACGAACAGGGCATGGAACCCTATCCGCACGGCTGGGATGTGTGGAGCCGCGGCATTAAGCAGTTCATGTCGGAAAAAGGCATCGACCCTAGCTACGTCTACACCAGCGAAGAGCAGGACGCGCCGCAGTACAAGGAACATCTCGGCATCGAAACCGTGCTGATCGACCCTAAACGCTCCTTTATGAGCATCAGCGGCGCGCAGATCCGTCAGGATCCGTTCCGCTACTGGGAATATATCCCCACCGAGGTGAAACCGTTCTTCGTGCGCACCGTGGCGGTTTTGGGCGGCGAGTCCAGCGGCAAGTCCACGCTGGTCAACAAGCTGGCCAATATTTTCAATACCACCAGTGCCTGGGAATACGGCCGCGATTACGTGTTCTCCCACCTGGGCGGCGACGAAATGGCGCTACAGTATTCGGACTACGACAAAATCGCGCTCGGCCAGGCCCAGTACATTGATTTCGCCGTGAAATATGCCAACAAAGTGGCGTTTATCGACACCGACTTCATCACCACGCAGGCGTTTTGCAAAAAATACGAAGGCCGCGAGCACCCGTTCGTACAGGCGTTGGTTGAGGAGTACCGCTTTGATCTGGTGATTCTGCTGGAGAACAACACCCCCTGGGTGGCGGACGGCCTGCGCAGTCTGGGCAGCGCGGCGGATCGCAAGGCGTTTCAGGACGTGCTCAAAAGTATGCTGGCGGAAAATAACGTGCCGTACGTCCACGTCACCGAATCAGACTACGACAGCCGCTTTCTGCGCTGCGTGGAGCTGGTGCAGCAAATGCTGGGGCACGACCGGCAAACGCCGATGCCAGCGGCGAGTTAATCCCGCCGCGCCTTCACCAGCGCCAACTGCGGGACGGGGTGATAATTTCCGGCAGCGGCACATCCCAGCTTTCCGCCGGCAGCACATCCACCTGCTGACAATCGTGCGCCAGCCCGATGGGATACGGACCGCGCGACCGCCAGTGCTGCAACGTGCGGTCATAAAACCCGCCGCCCATGCCAAGCCGCTGCCCGGCAGCGTCGAACGCCACCAGCGGCGTCAGCAGCACATCCAGTTGCTCAACCGGCAACACCTGGCGCACATCCAGCCGCGGCTCCTGAATCCTCAGCCGGTTCCACACCAGTTCGGTATCCGGCGCATAACGCAAAAACAGCAGATGCCCGTTGCAGAACGGATGCAGCACCGGCAGGTAAACCTGTTTTTGTCGCTGCCATAACACGTCGATCAACGGCCGGGTATCCAGCTCGCCGTCAAACGACAGAAACAGCGCCACCCGACTGGCGTCGCCAAGACGCGGGTGCGCCATCGCCCGTTCGGCAGCCTGTGCGGCAAAAGCAGCTTGCTGTTCACGATTTAACGCGCGACGACGCTGACGAACCTGCTGACGGATTTGCTGGCGTAATGCCGCTACGGAAGAAAGGTCGGAAGAAGCACTGGCTGGATTCATGCGCAGTCACTTTCATGCAATTAACATGCAATCAAAGGGGAATAAACGAGAGGGAATCTCCGAGATGCCGCCGCAGGCTGTAACCCTTGAACCCTTGGTTCAAGGTGAACGCAACGTCGCAGTCTTAAGGCTTCTCGGTCGAACCGAGCATGCTCACCAACCACGGATCGTTACATTCTGTTGGTTGAAATATCGGCTCAGGGGACTTGCCCGCTGACGAACATCTCAGAGAAATTTTGTTCTTTCAAGGCTACCTTATCATGTCTGGCAGCGATGTGTTACCCCAAAAAACCGTACTTTTGTCAAAACGAGACACGCTACTCAAATTGCGCGCCCTGACGCTCGGTAATACGGCCCTGCTCCAGCAACGCCTGTTCAATCGTCTGCTGCAACATGCGAATACGCTGTTCCATATTGGCGGCATAATCGCGGGTTTTCAATCGCTCCTGCGCCAGCTCGTGGCACACGTTGAGCGCCGCGATGAACACCAGTTGCTCCGTGTTCGTCACCCGGGTACGAACCTTGAGGTCCTGCAACCGCTGGTTAAGATCCTCCGCAGCCTGATTCAGCGCATCCTGCTGTTCTGGCGGACAATTGACTCTTAACGAACGGCCAAAAATCTGAATATCTACCGGTTGTGCAGACATGTCACCTTCCTGCCTTATTTCGTTTCACGCCCGCATGAGGGACATCCGCTGCGCGGCCCGTGACGGGGCCGGGAAAAAGCGGGCGCTACTATATATATCCACAATAGAAGATACAAGCCCTTTATACCCGCCATACTTCAAGCCGCAGAGGCGTTGGCTGCGCTCACTCACCCGAATCACTTACCTGAGTAAGCTCATCGGGATTCGCTCACTTGCCGCCTTTCTGTCGCTTGAAATCTATTGGGTATCTGGTCTGGCGACGGAGCTTGCTGGTATAGCAGCGGAGCTTGGTGGTAGCATAACACGAACGACCTGCCAACGACGATGAATGCTCATGTCTATACAGAATACACTCCCCGGTTACGAAGCTATCGACCAGCTACTGCAACAGCATCAGGTGGCCCTGACCGCCGCCGAAATGCACGGACTGATAAGCGGCATGCTGTGCGGCGGCAACCATGATGATAGCTGGAAAACGCTGACGTTCGAACTGACCAACGACGGTATGGCCTTCCCGCAGACGCTGGCCCAGCCGCTGCAACATCTGTATCAGGCTACCCGCGACGCGCTGGAGGACGACGGCTTTCTGTTCCAGCTGTTCCTGCCGGACGACACGCTGGAGCACGTCAGCGTATTCGACCGCGCCGACGCGCTGGCCGGCTGGGTCAACCATTTTCTGCTCGGCCTCGGCGTCGTCCAGCCCCGCCTTGGCAAAACGCAGGGCGAGCTGAAAGAAGCGATTGACGATCTGCGCAACATCGCCCAGCTCGGTTACGACGAAGACGAAGATAAAGATGAACTGGAGCAGTCGCTGGAAGAAGTGATCGAGTATGTACGGGTAGCGGCCATCATGTGCCATAACGAATTCACCCGTCCGGTGGTCACTGCGCCGGAGCAAAAAAAACCGACACTGCATTAACACACATTCTGCATTTGATGCCCTTTTCAGGAGCAGGTAATGAATCAACAAGAATACCTCCGCCGCCGTCTGGCCCTGCTGGACAAGATGGCGCCCGGCAGCGCGGCTATCCTGTTTGCCGCGCCGGAAGCGCAACGTAACGCAGACAGCGACTACCCTTACCGCCAGAGCAGCGATTTCTGGTATTTCACCGGCTTCAATGAGCCGGAAGCGGCCTTGCTGCTGATCAAAAGCGACGAGAATCACCATCACAGCGTGCTGTTCAACCGGGTGCGCGACGTCACCGCTGAAATCTGGTTCGGCCGTCGCCTCGGCCAGGAAGCGGCCCCCGCCAGGCTGGGCGTAGACCGCGCGCTGCCGTTCAGCGAAATCGGCGAACAGCTGCATCTGCTGCTCAACGGCCTGGATGTGGTCTACCATGCGCAGGGCGAATACGCCTATGCCGACAAGCTGGTGTTCGCCGCGCTGGAAACCCTGCGCACCGGCGGTACGCGCAAAGGCTTCCACGCGCCGGCAACGCTGACCGACTGGCGGCCGTGGGTACACGATATGCGCCTGTTTAAATCGCCGGCGGAAATCGACATCCTGCGCCGCGCCGGTGAAATCAGCGCGCTGGCCCACACCCGCGCCATGGAGAAATGCCGCCCCGGTATGTTCGAATACCAGTTGGAAGGGGAAATCCACCACGAATTTAACCGCCACGGCGCGCGCTACCCGTCCTATAACACCATTGTCGGCAGCGGCGAAAACGCCTGCATTCTGCACTACACCGAAAATGAATGTCAGATGCGCGACGGCGATCTGGTGCTGATCGATGCCGGTTGCGAATATCAGGGCTACGCCGGCGACATCACCCGCACCTTCCCGGTCAACGGCAAATTCACCCCGGCGCAACGCGCTATTTACGACATCGTGCTGGAATCGGAAGTGCGCGCTATCGAGATGTTCGCGCCGGGCCGTAGCATCCGCGAAGTGAACGAGGAAGTGGTGCGCATCATGCTGCGCGGCCTGATCAAACTCGGCCTCCTGCAAGGCGACGTCGACACCCTGTTCGCCGAGCAGACGCACCGCCAGTTCTTCATGCACGGACTGAGCCACTGGTTGGGTATGGATGTGCATGACGTCGGCGACTACGGCACCGCCGATCGCGGCCGTACGCTGGAGCCGGGCATGGTGCTGACGGTCGAGCCGGGTCTGTACATCGCGCCGGACGCCGATGTGCCGCCGGAGTATCGCGGCATCGGCATTCGTATCGAAGACGATATCGTCATCACCGAGAACGGCAATGAAGTGCTGACCGGCGACGTGGTGAAAGATCCGGACGAGATTGAAGCATTAATGGCAAGGGCGGCAGGACAAGCCTCATGACCGTCATGATTGTCGGCGGCGGAATGGCGGGCGCAACGCTGGCGCTGGCGATCTCCCGCCTGTCGGGCGGCCGGATCCCGGTGGATCTGATCGAAGCTCGCTCGCCGCAGGAAAACCACCACCCCGGCTTTGACGCCCGCGCCATCGCGCTGGCGCAGGGCACCTGCATGCAACTGGACGCCATCGGCGTCTGGCAGGCGCTCGCGCCCGTCGCCAGCCCTATCGCCAGCGTGCACGTCAGCGATCGGGGGCATGCGGGACGAGTGCGGTTACAGGCCAGCGATTACCGGGTGCCGGCGCTGGGCCACGTAGTCGAACTGCACGACGCCGGCAAACGGCTGTTTTCACTGCTACAGAACGCGCCCGGCGTGCGGCTGCACTGCCCGGCAACGGTGGTGGAGGTCAACCGGGAGGCTGGCGGCGCATCGCTGCTGCTGGACAACGGCGCCCGCCTCAGCGGGCAACTGCTGGTGGCGGCCGACGGCTCTCGTTCCCAACTGGCGCAACACGCCGGCATTCAGTGGCAGCATGCGCCGTATGGACAGGTGGCGATCATCGCCAACGTCGCCACCGCCGAAGCGCATCAGGGCCGCGCCTATGAGCGCTTCACCGAGCACGGCCCGCTGGCGCTGCTGCCGATGAGCAAAGGCCGCAGTTCGCTGGTGTGGTGCCACCCGCTGTCACAACAGGCCGAGGTGGATAACTGGAGCGACGCGCAGTTCCGCCAGCAGTTGCAGCGCGCTTTCGGCTGGCGGCTGGGCGCGATAACCCAGGTCGGCGATCGCCACAGTTATCCGCTGGCGCTGGTGACCGCCAGTCAGCATATCAGCCACCGTCTGGCGTTGGTGGGCAACGCGGCGCAAACCCTGCACCCCATCGCCGGACAAGGGTTTAACCTCGGTCTGCGCGACGTGATGACGCTGGCGGAAACGCTGACGGCCGCCGTTGAACAGGGTGAAGACCCGGGCAGTCAGGCGGTATTGCAACGCTATCAGCGCCGCCGCCAGCCGGATCAACATACCACGGTAGCCTTGACCGACGGGCTGGTGCGTGTCTTCTCCAACCACCTGTTCCCGATGGAAGTCGGGCGGAATCTGGGGCTGATGGCGATGAACAGCCTGCCGTTGCTGCGGGATGTGCTGGCGCGGCGCACGCTGGGTTGGGTGGAACGTTAACACAGACAGGAATTCATGCTCTATGCAATCATTTGATGTGGTCATCGCGGGCGGGGGAATGGTTGGGCTGGCGCTGGCCTGCGGTCTGCAAGGCAGCGGCCTGAGCGTCGCCGTGTTGGAAAAACAGACCGCGACCGAACCGCTGGCGAACGGCCCGCACACGCTGCGTGTCTCCGCCATCAATGCCGCCAGCGAGGCGCTGCTGCGCAAGCTCAACGTCTGGCCGGGCATTGCCGCGCAGCGGCTGAGTCCTTACAACGAAATGTATGTCTGGGACAAAGACAGCTTCGGCAATATCCGTTTTTGCGGGGAAGAGTTCGGCTTCTCCCGTCTCGGCCACATTATTGAAAACGACGTCATCCAGTGGGCGCTGTGGCAGCAGGCAAGCCAGTCGCGGGACATCACCCTGCTGGCGCCCGCCGCGCTGCGGCAGGTCGCCTGGGGCGAAAACGAAGCCTTCATTACGCTGGAAGACGGTAGCATGCTCACCGCCCGGCTGGTGGTGGGGGCGGACGGCGCGCACTCCTGGCTGCGCCAGCACGCCGACATTCCGCTGACTTTCTGGGATTACGGCCATCATGCGCTGGTCGCCAACATCCGCACCGAGCGGCCGCACGGCGCCATCGCCAGCCAGGTGTTCCACGGCGACGGCATTCTGGCGTTTCTGCCGCTGAGCGATCCGCACCTCTGTTCGATTGTCTGGTCGCTGCCGCCGGAACGCGCTCAACAGATGCGCGAGCTGCCCTCCGACGAGTTCGCCAGGCAGTTGGCGATGACCTTCGATATGCGGCTGGGGCTGTGCCAGCTGGAGGGCGACCGTCAAACCTTCCCGCTCACCGCGCGCTATGCCCGCAGCTTTGCCGCCCATCGTCTGGTGCTGACGGGCGATGCGGCGCACACCATTCATCCGCTGGCCGGCCAGGGCGTCAACCTCGGATTTATGGACGTGGCGGAGCTGATTGCCGAACTCAAGCGGTTGCAAGCGCAGGGCAAAGACATCGGCCAGCACCTGTATCTGCGGCGCTACGAACGGCGTCGCAAGCACAGCGCCGCGCTGATGCTGGCGAGTATGCAGGGCTTTCGCACCCTGTTCGCCGCGTCCCATCCGGTCGGCGGCCTGCTGCGCGACATCGGACTGAAACTGGCGGACACGCTGCCGGGCATAAAACCGACTCTGGTGCGCCAGGCGATGGGGCTTAACGATCTACCGGACTGGCTGGATCATGCCGGCTGATCCATGCCACATAACCTGAGAATATCGGGCCGCGTGCGTTATGGCGCGGCCCGCAAATCCCGCAATACGACCCGCTCGCCGGCAAAGAAATAGGTATATTCAAACAGTTGCTGTTTGCCATCGCCGTTCTTCCAGTCGGTATATTCCACGATGCCTCGCACCACCTTCTGACCGTTCATCTGATCCAGCAGCGAAAAAGAAAAATAAGGCCGGGTTCCCAATTTTTCCTGAATACGTTCGCGGATAACCGAATCGCCCAGATAAAAACCAAGCGGTGAAATATAGACGCCATAGGTGCGATAAAAATAGTTTTCGCTAATCTGCCGGGCAATAACCTGATAGCAGCGATCATAGAGCGGGGTCTTTTTTTCTTCGACAATGCCCGGCGCGGGAGAAACGGTATTATCGATACCATAAGCGACAGCGCCGCCATCCGCCAGACTGATGCGATAGGTATAACGCTCGCCGCCGATCGGTTCATTAATGCCGTGATAGTGTTTTTTCAATACGCCGGCGTACTTGTCTTTCAGGCTGGCGTCGTAAATCCGGATCGTCGGTTTGGGATCGCGATTCTGCGCCAGCGCGGCCGCCAGCGCTTTCAGACTGGCGTCTGACATAAAAAACCGATCCTGACCGAGCTGTGAAAGATCGGCAAAATAAGCCACCAGCCACTCATCCCGATCCTGCAAATCCTCACCTGCCAGCGAGAAAAAATCGCCCGTCAGATTCAGCTTCAGCAACCGATCGAGGTACGCCTGCTGTCGTTTGACGAACGCTGTCTTCTCTGCCCGTTCCGCCTGAACCCGCGCCAAAAACTGCGCCGGTGAGTCGGTTTCGGCAAAGCGGACCATAAAGGTCTGGTCGTCGCTGCGATCGAGCAGGTAGAGCGCATACGCGCCCTGCCAGGATTTAAACGGTTCCGAGGGGGAAAGCCGGGTCATATCGAGGTACTGCAACTGCTCGCCGAACTGGGCGCGCAGCATCTTTTTATAAGGAGCGGGATTGGAAAAACGGATACAGGACGCCAGTAACGGCACGACCAGCAACATTGCCAGCCACATCACTTTTCTCATTGATCATCCTTGTCAGGCGCAGATGTTATTTTCGTCTGAATAATGTCCAGGCAGTTACGCAGCATTCAGATTTCATAATAACAGTAAAATAAGCACCACCAATTATTTTCGCCACATTCGATAACGCATTAATATTTACAGACGGAATTATCCATTCCTCAGATAAATCACAATACATTTTCATTACAAGAAACCACAGCATTTAATATCTGTCGCATTAAAAGAACATCTATCATGATTGGAAAAAACAATTAACACATCAGATAGATAGCCTTGATGACTAACACTCGAACATCGTGATTTAAAGGCGTATGCTATCGGCAAAGACGATCGTAACTATTTAAAGGAGAGTGAATTATTCACTGTTCGTCTTTTCTTTTTTTTGTTTTATTCCCAAGGAGAAATACCATGCAGGCTCGTACCGTTAAGGAAAAAATTATATTGGCGGTGATGATTGGCATTATTGCCGGCATCATTTGCGCGATCGCCAAATTCGGCTGGGAAATTCCCTTCCCGCCTCGTACCCCGGAAAGGGATCTTACCAACCCGCCTCAGCAGCTATTGCAACAGCTTGGCATGTCGTTTGATCTCTCGCATCTGACCTATCTGTTCAACGGCAATCCGCGGCCGATCATGAGTTTCATCATGCATTTCGGCTTCTCGATTACCTTTACCGTGCTTTATTGCGTAGCAGCGGAATTCTGGCCGCGCATCAAGCTCTGGCAAGGCGCTTTTTACGGTCTGGTGCTGTGGGCCGTCTTCCATGTGGTGCTGCTGCCGCTGTTCGGTACCGTACCGGCACCGTGGGACCAGCCGTTCGCCGAGCACTTCTCAGAAATCTTCGGCCACATGTTCTGCTTCTGGGTTGCCGAACTGGCGCGGCGCGATCTGCGTAACCGCATCACCCACCAGTCAGAAGACAACGCGCTGACTACACAACACGCGCACTGAGTTTCCTGCCTCATCAGGCCATCTATTCAGGATGGCCTTTGTTCTCATGCTTTATGAAGCAGCTTTATAAAAACGACCTTAATAAAAACAGTCTTCTTTTATATCCTTTTGGGAATTAAAAATAATTTTTTATGCTTTTACACACTTCCGGCAACTCCCTAGAGTAGGTTGTTAAGACTACACTCCTTATTACTATGCTAATTTCGAGGACTCAGGGAATGGCGACATTATCTCCGGCAAGCAAAACATCACGGTTCTCCTTACTCACCGCAGGGCTGCTGTCTCTGGCGGTGGGCGCATCGCCTTTCGCCCACGCGGCGGACGCCACCGTTACGCCCGTGCAAGGCGGCACGCTGAATATCGGGCTGGGCAGCGATACCCCGGTCATCGATCCATCCATCACCGCTTATTCCGTGGCGGCGCTGGTCGCCCGCAACGTGGTGGATTCGCTGGTTGGTCAGGCGGAAGACAACCGTTTTACGCCCTGGCTGGCCGAACGCTGGGAAATCGGCGACAACAACACCCGTTATACCTTCCACCTGCGTAAGGACGTGACGTTCAGCGACGGCACCAAACTGGACGCGGCGGCGGTAAAATACAACCTGGACCGTATTCTCGACCCGAAAACCACCTCCAGCTACGCCAAATCCCTGCTGGGGCCAATCGACAGCATTACCACGCCGGACGACTACACGCTGGTGATCAGCTATAAGAGCCCGTTCGCCGCGCTATTGCAGGGGCTGAGCCTGCCGTATTTGGGCATTCAGTCGCCGACGTACCTGAAAAACACTCCGAATACCAGCAACACCATCGTCGGCTCCGGTCCGTTCATTCTGGAATCCTTCGTAAAAGGCAGCGGCAGCCGCCTGAAAAAACGTCCGGATTATCACTGGGGACCGGGCTATGCCGCCCACACCGGTCCGGCCTATCTGGATAAAATCGAATTTAAATATCTGCCGGAATCCTCAGTGCGCCTTGGCGCGTTGAGCAGCGGCCAGGTGCAGGCGATTGACGCCGTGCCGCCCGCCAACGCCGCCGCGCTGAAAAAAGACAACCGTCTGGAACTGATCGCCCGCGAGAACCCTGGCGTTAACCGGGTGCTTTACCTGAATACGTCTAAAGGCCCGTTCCAGGATGTCAGCGTGCGCCGCGCCTTCCTGCACGCGGTGGATGCCGCGTCAGCGACAAAAGTGGCGTTCTTCGGCACCCTGAAAGCCGCGGATAATATTCTTGGTCCTTCCACGCTGTATTACGACAAGTCAGCCACATCGCTGGGCGGTTTTGATCTGAAGAAAGCCAACCAGTTGCTGGATGACGCAGGCTGGAAAACCAAAGACGGCGAAGGCTACCGCACCAAAGACGGCAAACGCCTGACCGTACATTTCGTCTACAGCACCGGTTCATCGGAAGCAGCGGAAATCACCCTGTTCCAGGCAGTGCAGTTCCAGGTGAAACAGGCCGGTATCGATGTCCAGCTTAATCCGGTGGACAGCGGGGGCTTCATCAGCCGCACCAACGATAACGACTACGACATCGCGTCCAACTATTTTGTGCGTGCCGAGCCGGATATCCTGCGTACCGTGTTTGATTCCAACTATATTCCGCCCAACGGCAACAACTTCAGCCGCACCCACTCGCTGGATGACAAGCTGAGAAAAGCCATCGGCGCCGGCGACGCCGAGCGTCAGCAGCTCTACAGCCAGATCCAGCACGAACTGCTCGACCAGGCTTATGCCGTGCCGCTGTTCGTCCCGGCCTACCAACTGGGCCTGTCGAAGAAAGTACAGGGCATCAGCTGGGCCACCAACGCTAAACCGAACTTCTATGATGTCTGGATTAAACCGTAACCTGGCCGTCACGGCTCTCCAGCGACTCTTCACCATCGTGGCTGTGCTCTGGGGCGCAGCCACGCTGACGTTTATTGCCGTCAAGCTGATCCCCGGCGATCCGGTGGCGATCCTGAGCGGCGGCGATAACGTGGTGGATGAGGCGTACCGGGCAGCGCTGATCAAGCAATTCGGGCTCGATCAGCCGCTGTGGATGCAATACCTGCGCTACTGCGGACAGGCGTTGCAAGGCGATTTCGGCATCAGCTATCAGTACCGGCAGCCGGTAGTGGCGTTGGTCGGCGACGCCATGAGGGAAACCGTCCAGCTGGCGCTCAGCGCGCTGGTGCTGGCGCTGCTGCTGTCGATCCTTAACGCCTTGCTGACCGCCGGACGCCATGCCCGGCTGCGGGCGCTGATGTCCTGGCTGGAACTGACGCTGCTCAGCACGCCGGTCTACTGGGTCGGCATCGTGTTGCTCAGCGTTTTCAGCTTCCGTCTGCAATGGTTCCCGGTAATGGGCAACGACGGATTGATATCGCTGGTGCTGCCGGTCGTCACCCTGAGTCTGCCGCTGGCTGCTCTGCTAAGCCAGGTGCTGCGCGACGGGCTGGAAGAGGCGCTATCGCAGCCGTTCGCGCTGACGGTGCGCACCCGCGGCGTCAGCGAAACCTGGCTGCGCGTTCGGCACGGCCTGCGCCACGGCGCGCTGGCGGCGTCCACCCTGACCGGCACCCTACTGGCGGGCGTGTTGAGCGGCTCGGTGCTGACCGAAACCGTGTTCGGCCGCGCCGGCATCGGCCAGATTACCCTGCATGCCATCGAAAGCCGCGACATGCCGCTAGTGCTGGGGCTGGTGATGCTGTCCGCCCTGCTGTTTGTGGTCATCAACCTGCTGGTGGATGCGCTGTATCTGATTATCGACCCCCGTTTGAGAAAAAAGGCGAACGCCCATGAGCAGTGAACCTTTAACCAGTCGTGAGCCTCTGACGCTGATGCATACCCCTTATCGCACGGTCTATCGTAGCCCCTGGCTGGCGCCGGCAACCCTGCTTCCTGCCGCCGCCGTACTGCTTTTACTGCTGGCGGTGTTTTTCCCTACGCTGTTCACCCACCGCCTGCCGGATGAGATGGACATGGGGGCGGTGCTCCAGCCGCCCAGCGCGGACCACTGGTTCGGCACCGACCCGCTCGGGCGCGACGTGTTCACCCGCGTCGTCTATGGCACGTCACTGTCGCTGAGTATCGGCGTCGGCGCGATGTTAATCGCCTGCCTCGGCGGCGTGCTGCTGGGCACCTTGTCGGCGCTGGCGCCGTTGCCGGTACGCCGCGTACTGGTGCGGCTGCTGGATATCATGCTGGCGTTTCCGGAAATGCTGCTGGCGCTGCTGGTGATCGCGGTGCTGGGGCGCGGCCCGGAAAATACGCTGCTGGCGGTAGGGCTGGCCGGCGTCGCCAGCTATGCGCGGCTGGTGCGCTCGCAGGTGCTGCAGGTGAAACTGTCCGGCTACGTGGAACACGCCGTCGCGCTGGGCGAGCATCCACTGTACATCGTGGTGCGCCATATCATTCCCAACACATTACGGCCGTTGCTGATTCTGGCGACCATCGGCGTCGGCAACGCGGTGCTGTCCGCCTCTGCGCTGAGTTTCCTCGGGCTTGGCGTGGTGCCGCCCACGGCGGAATGGGGCGCGTTGCTGGCCGACGGCCGCAACTTCCTGGATATCGCCCCCTGGGTCAGCCTGTTTCCCGCCAGCGTCGTTGCGCTGTCGGTCATCGTCATCACCCTGCTGGGCCGGCGTTTGCAGGCCATTTTGGCTAAGGGGGCAGCATGAGTCAGTCTGCTTTGCAGCCGTTGCTACGCGTCGATGGATTAAACGTGACCTTCCCCAGCCCGCACGGGCCGGTGGAATCGGTGCGCAACCTGTCGTTTCAGGTTAATCCGGGTGAAATTCTGGCGCTGGTGGGCGAGTCCGGCTCCGGCAAATCGGTCACCGCCCGAACGCTGGTCGGGCTGGCGGGTGAACGGGCGCAGATTCAGGCCAACGCCATCGAACTGGTGCGCCACGACGGCAGCCGGTGCGACCTGCAAAAACTCAGCGATCGGCAGTGGCAACAGGTGCGCGGCCGGGAGATCGGCTTCGTGCTGCAAGACGCGCTGGTGTCGCTCGATCCACTGCGGCGCATCGGGCAGGAGGTGGCAGAACCGCTGCTGACCCATAAACTGGCGTCGCGTAACGATGTGGCGACACGCGTCGCTGAGTTGCTGGCCCAGGTCGGTATTCCCGATCCGGCCAACCGCGCGGCGCAGTACCCGCATGAACTGTCCGGCGGGCTGCGCCAGCGGGCGCTGATCGCCTCGGCGCTGGCCGCCGGGCCAAAACTATTGATCGCCGACGAACCCACCACCGCGCTGGATGCCACCGTCCAGCAGCAGGTACTGAAACTGTTCACCGCGCTGGCGCAGGCCGGACACGGCGTGCTGCTGATCACCCACGATCTGGCGGTGGTGTCGCAGGTCGCCGATCAGGTGATGGTGATGCAGAAAGGTACGCTGGTGGAACGCGGCCCGGCGCGACAGGTGCTGTCCGCTCCCCAGCACCCTTACACCCGCAGGCTGCTGGCCGCTATCCCGACCGCCGCCACCCGCGGCAACTGGCTGGCGGGAGAAAACCCGCTTAGCCCGCAGGCGTCGACTCTGCTCTCTTCCGCCGGCGAATCAGGCGAAAAGAACGGGCTGGCGTTGCAGGTAGACGGCGTATCCGTCTCGTTCAAACGCCCGGACGGCAGCCGTATGACGGCGGTGAACAACATTTCGCTGACGGTGGAACGAGGTGAGACGCTGGGCATTGTCGGCGAATCCGGCTCCGGCAAGACCACGCTGGGGAAAGTGATTCTGGCATTGCAGCAACCGGACAGCGGTGAAGTGCGCCTGTCCGGCCAACCGTGGAGCTCGCTGGCCGAACGAGAACGCCGCCCGTTACGCGCCCGTATTCAAACCATCACGCAGGATCCGCTCAGTTCGTTCGATCCGCAGTTCACCATTGAGCAGATCCTACAACAACCGTTGCGCCTACGGCGCGATCTCAGCCCGCCTGTCCGCCAGCAGCGTATTCTTGCTCTGCTGGAACTGGTGGGGTTGTCGCCGACGCTGCTCTCCAGACGACCACAATCGTTATCCGGCGGGCAGCGCCAGCGCATCTCCATCGCCCAGGCGCTGGCGGCGGAGCCGGATGTGCTGATTTGCGACGAACCGGTATCGGCGCTGGATGTCACCACTCAGGCGCAGGTGCTGGACCTGCTGGTGGCGTTGCAGCAACGCTTGCAACTGTCGATGGTGTTTATCTCCCACGATCTGGGGGTGGTACAACACATGAGTCACCGGATTGCGGTCATGAAAGACGGCGACGTGGTGGAACGCGGCACCGTGGAGCAGATTTTTAACCAACCGCAACACCCGTACACCCGGCAATTACTTTCCACCGTCGCCCCGGTAGCGATTAACCGACAAAATAACGATATTTACGCCTGACGTTATTTCAGCGCGCCATCATGTACGTTACGTTTTCAATTAAAATGAAAATGTAGTGCATGATGGCGCCCATTACGTCCAGAACGGCAACCTAAAATCACTTCAGCATAAAATGCTCCAGCCACGGCAATAAATACCTTTGATAGACGTGCTAATCTATAGGCAGCGCGTTGTGACAACGCCAACAAGAATATTAAGGTCGTGACTGATGACAATATTTTCCCGTAGGGTGTTTAAGACTCTATTATTTTTCACCCTTTATTACCTATCACTGAGGTATATCCATCCCTACCCGATAACATTCACGCGGAACATGACCGACTGGCTCGTCACGGTTGCTAACAGTCTGGGGTTCCGTGATCCGGAGTGGTTTTACCTGCTGGCAGTACTGCTGATTAATATGGTTATCACCGTGGTGTTGTACGGGTTAGGTATGCGAGCATGGAAATACCATCAATCCATGAAACGTTAACCAGAAAAATAAAAATATAATCACTAATGACCACATTTACCCGCAGAGCACTAAAGTCGATTTTATTTATTATTTTATTTTTCTTATCGGTACGTTATGTTCATACCTACCCCGTTCCTATGACCAAAGATCAAGTAACGTTGCTGTTTAGGCTGTCTGATGCTCTCAGTATCCGCGATCCTGAAGATCTTTATATTTCGGCAATGATGGTTATTGAATTAATCACAGCAATACTGGCCTATTTACTTATCATAAAACTCTGGCGCTATTACCACACCTCACGCTCAACACGTCAGCCGTCATCGAAATAGCGATAGCCGCCCACCATCTCACGCTTTGCCACCAACCTGAAAACGCTGCCGGTAACCGCTCGGCGTGACGCCGAACGCCTGATGGAACACCACGGAAAAATAGTTGCTGTCGTCAAAGCCGCATTCGGCCGCCACTTCGCTGATGGTCTGGCGATTGTGGCGCAGCAGCTCCATCGCCCGGCACAGCCGCAACTGGCGCAGATACTGCGCAACGCTCATGCCGGTCTGCTGTTTGAAGCGACTGCGCAGGCTGCGCATGCCGATGTCGTGCAACCGGCAGAAATCCTCCAGCCGGAACGGCCGGGCGATGCTGGCGCGTAACGCATTCATCAGCAGGTCCAGCTGTTGGGCGTCGGCCAGTTGCGTGCTGTCCGGCGCGTAGCGATAACGCAGCGCCAGCAACGCAATCTGCAACAGCAGCACTTCGCTGAGCTGTAACGACAGCGGGTCCGATTTCATGCATTCCTGCGTCAGATTTTCCACTTTGTCGCGCAAGGTATCCATGCTCTGGGTCGCCAGCCGCCAGTAGCGTTGTTGCTGCGGCACCTCGCCGCCCGGCAGCAGGTTTTGCCAGTCGGTGGGCAGCGTCAGGCGGTCACGGATATAAAGGATGTTGTCCAGCTCCAGGTCATGCACCGATTCGTAGCTGTGACGGTCGCGGGCGGTGACATAGAACAGGTCGCCGCAGGTAATACGGTAGGGAACGTCATTCCACAGGTGCAGGCCATTGCCGCGCCAGACGATCACCAGCTCGTCGAAGTCGTGATGATGCAACGGAAACGCCGGCTGCGGGCTGCGCTCCGCCACCGTGACCGTATTCTTGTCGGTAAGAAAGTAATCTTCCGTTCGTAACTTCAACCCGCGGGATGGCACAGCCTGTCGCCCCTATAACGCCTACTGGGATAGGCTCTTAGTCCTCACACAGCGCCTGATGGCGCAACGTTTTGGGGGCCAGCGAAAAGGCTTTGCGAAACTGCGTGGAAAAATGATTGCTGTCGCTAAAGCCGCAATCATGGGCGATGGTGGTGATGGAGTCATCGCTGTGCTGCAACCGACGCCGGGCCTCCAGCAGCCGCAACCGGTTCAGATAGCGCTGCGGCGTCATGCCGGTGTGCTGCTTCAGTTGCCGGTGCAGCGTACGCAGCGACAGCGAAAAGCGGTCCGCCAGCGTTTCCCAATCCACCTCTTCACAAAAGTTGTGCTGCAACCAGCCCAGCAACGCCTGGATGCCCTGCTGTGCGCTGCCGTCGCCCTGCGTCTGGAAACGCTTTTGCCGCAGCAGCACCAGAATTTGCAGGAACAGGCTTTCGCTGGCGGCGATATCCTCCGGCTGATCATGATGCGCCAGCGCCGCCAGTTGCAGGATCAACTGCTTGACCTGCTGCTGGGCGGCGGCGTTCACCTGCCACTGCCCCAGCCACTCGCCATTGGCGCCATACGGCAGAAACGGCGCGATGTCCGACAAAAAGCGAAACCCGCGCGGCGACCGATACAGCACATTGGTCAGGTGCAGTTCCTCCACCTGTTCAAACAGATGGCGATCGTTGTCCCGCACGAAGAACACCGCCCCGCTGCACAGGGCAAAAGGCTGGTCGTTGAACACGTGCACGCCGGCCCCCTGCTCCACCAGCACGATTTCCCAGAAGTCGTGATAATGCTCAGGAAAGGCGCACTGCGGCATGCGAGGTTCCACCGCCACCGTCGCCGCTTGTGAAGCAAAAAACTCTTCGCCATGAAGTTGTGTCATGTCGCGTTCCTCCCCTCAGCGACGCATCCGCATGTCCGGATAGTAGTCAGAAGGCAGGCCCCCGCGCCTTAAAATAGCGCCGCGACATCGCCGTCGCGAGGTCATTTTTTCAAGATCCGGCGGTTAAATCACTGAACTGTGTGCAGGATCACAAGCGTTTACAACTCGTTATTACAGGGTTACAAGCTGACTATCGCCATAAACTGTGAGCCGATTCACAGTCAACTTTGCCATTTTGCCAACCCCATTTTTCAGATGGCACTCACCCAAAGGTGCCGCCGTTCCAACTCTCCTACACTGCCGAACACAGTCACAAACACACCATAACGACAACGGAGAGAACGGCAATGGCGGTCAAGCATTACGTAGCGGTCGATCTCGGCGCATCCAGCGGGCGGGTGATGTTGGCGTCGCTGGCGGTCGAAACCCGGCGGTTGACGCTGGCGGAAATTCACCGTTTCAACAATCCGCTGCGGCACTGGCAGGGGCATCATCTGTGGGATCTGGACGAACTGGAACACCAGATTCGCCACGGGCTTGAAGCCGTCGACGCGCGCGGCATTCACCCCGTCAGCATCGGTATCGATAGCTGGGGCGTAGACATGGTGCCGCTGGACCGGCAAGGCAACCGGCTGGGTCTGTCTTACGCCTATCGCGACCACCGCACCGACGGCCAGATGGCGCAAGTCATCGCCGAACTGGGCCGCGAGCGCCTCTACCGGCAGACCGGCATCCAGTTTCTGCCGTTCAACACCCTCTACCAACTGCGGGCGCTGCGCCAGCAGGATCCGGACGTCTGGGGGCAGGTGGCGCACCTGCTGATGATCCCGGACTACTTCCACTACCGGCTGACCGGCCAGATGACCTGCGAATACACCAACGCCAGCACCACCCAGTTGCTGAATCTGGATAGCGGCGACTGGGACCGCTGTCTGCTGGATTATCTGGGTGTGCCGCCCAACTGGCTCGCCGCGCCGCGCCGGCCAGGCCGCCGGGTGGGCGACTGGGTAGCACCCAGCGGCTGCGCCGTGCCGGTAGTGACGGTCGCCACCCATGATACCGCCAGCGCGGTGGTCGCCACCCCGCTGACCGACGCGGACAGCGCCTACCTCAGCTCCGGCACCTGGTCGCTGATCGGTATTGAAAACCGTGAACCGTTGACCGGTCCGGCGGCGCTGGCCGCCAATATCACCAATGAAGGCGGGGTCGGCGGCCGTTACCGGGTACTGAAAAATATTATGGGACTCTGGCTATTGCAGCAGGTGTGTCAGGAACAGCAGATCGCGGACCTGCCGGCGCTGCTCGACGCCGCGGCGGCGCAGCCGGGCTTCGTCAGCCTGATCAATCCGAACGACGCGCGGCTGATTAATCCGCCGTCGATGAGCGACGCGCTGTATGAACTCTGCCGCGAACACGGCCAGCCGCGGCCTGCCAATACCGCCGCGCTGACGCGCTGCATTCTGGACAGCCTGGCGCTGTCCTACCGTCAGGGCCTGCTGACGCTGGGCGAGCTGCGCGGTGCGCCGCTGCGCCATCTGCATGTGGTGGGCGGCGGCAGTCGTAATAGCCTGCTGAACCAACTGTGCGCCGATGTCTGTCAGGTGCCGGTGCTGGCCGGCCCGGCCGAAGCCTCGACCCTCGGCAACATCGGCTGTCAGCTGATGGCGCAGGGCGACGTGGCGGATCTGGACGCCTTTCGCCGTCTGCTCACCGACAACATTCCGCTGCAACCGTTTATCCCCCGACAGGATAGTGATTTTGCTGGTCACTGGCGCCGTTTTCAGGCGCTGTGCCAGGTTAACGAGGAGCTTACCGTATGAATACCGCGATAGAAACCGCCTGGCGGCTGGCCAGAGAACGTTACGCCCGACTGAATATTGATGTGGATGCCGCGCTGCGCCAGTTGGATCAGATTCCGGTCTCCATCCACTGCTGGCAGGGCGACGACGTCGCCGGCTTCGAGCACGACAGCGGCGCGCTGACCGGCGGTATTCAGGCCACCGGCAACTATCCCGGCAAAGCGCGCAACGCCGCCGAACTGCGCGCCGATCTGGAGCAGGCGTTCCGCCAGATCCCCGGCCCGAAGCGATTGAATCTGCACGCCATCTATCTGGAATCGGATACGCCGGTGGCGCGCAACGCCATCGAACCGCACCATTTCAGCCACTGGGTAACCTGGGCCAAAACACATCAACTGGGGCTGGACTTCAACCCCACCTGTTTTTCGCACCCGCTTAGCAGCGACGGTTTTACCCTGTCGCACCCGGATGAAAACGTGCGCCGTTTCTGGATTGAGCACTGTCAGGCCAGCCGCCGTATTTCCGCCTGGTTCGGCCAGGAACTGGGCACCGCTTCGGTAATGAATATCTGGATTCCGGACGGCATGAAGGACCTGACCGTCGACCGGCTGGCGTTCCGTCAGCGGCTGCTGGCGTCGCTCGACGAGGTTCTCGCCGAAAAACTGGACCCGGCGCACCATATCGACGCGGTGGAGAGCAAACTGTTCGGGCTGGGGGCGGAAAGTTTTACCGTCGGCTCCAGCGAGTTTTATCTGGGCTACGCCACCAGCCGCCAGACCGCGCTGTGTCTGGACGCCGGTCACTTCCACCCCACCGAAGTGATTTCCGACAAAATCTCCAGCGCCAGCCTGTTCGTACCGCGCCTGTTGCTGCACGTCAGCCGACCGGTGCGCTGGGACAGCGACCACGTGGTGCTGCTGGACGACGAAACGCAGGCCATCGCCCACGAAGTCGTGCGCCACCGATTGTTCGATCGGGTGCATATCGGGCTGGATTTCTTCGATGCTTCCATCAACCGCATCGCCGCCTGGATTATCGGCACCCGCAACATGAAAAAAGCGCTGCTGCGCGCGCTGCTGGAACCCACCGACACCTTGCGTACGCTGGAACAAAACGGCGACTACACCGCCCGGCTGGCGCTGCTGGAAGAGCAGAAATCGCTGCCGTGGCAGGCGGTGTGGGAACACTACTGCCAGCAGCATGACGTCACGCCCGGCGGCGACTGGCTGCAGTCCGTGCGTCATTACGAAAACACCGTTCTCTGTCAACGTTAAGGATTTGCCATGCAATCACTACTCACCTCCTGGTTTGTACAGGGAATGATCAAGGCCACCGGCGACATGTGGCTCAAAGGCTGGGATGAACGCAACGGCGGCAACATCAGCCTGCGCCTGACCACAGACGACGTGACGCCGTTCGAAAGCGACTTTTATCCGCAGCCGCGGCACGAAGCGCTGTCCCAGCCGATGCCGGAACTGGCAGGCTGCTGGTTTATCGTCACCGGCTCCGGCAAGTTCTTTCGCAATGTCCAACTGGACCCGGCCGACAGTCTGGCGCTGTTGCAGGTGGATGACGACGGCCTCGGTTACCGTATCTTCTGGGGGCTGACCCACGGCGGCCTGCCGACCTCGGAGCTGGCGGCGCATTTTCAGTCGCACATCGTGCGCATGAACCTCAGCGACGGGCGGGATCGGGTCATCATGCACTGCCACGCCACCAACCTGATCGCCCTGAGCTACGTGCTGGAACTGAACAGCGCGGCGTTTACCCGCGAGCTGTGGGAAGGCAGCACCGAATGTCTGGTGGTATTCCCGGACGGCGTCGGCATTGTTCCGTGGATGGTGCCGGGCACCGACGCCATCGGCAGCGCCACCGCCGAACAGATGCAACACCATTCGCTGGTGCTGTGGCCGTTTCACGGTATCTTCGGCACCGGCCCGTCGCTGGATGACGCCTTCGGTCTGATCGATACCGCCGAAAAATCGGCAGAGGTGATGGTCAAGGTGCGCGCGATGGGCGGGAAGAAGCAGACGATCTCGACTGAAGAGTTGATCGCGCTCGGCGAGCGGTTTGGAGTCACGCCGATGGCGTCCGCCTTACGTGTCGGGTAAATGGCGTTATGCCGGGTAAATGGCGTTATGCCGGGTGAATATAACCATCAGGAACCATGCGGGCAGAAACGCCGTCGGGGTTCACCGGTAATGGTGAAAAGCAGGCGGAACCCTGACGTCGTGCGCGGCCGGCATGGAACACAAGGATGTTTCCCGCCGAATGCGGGCTACTGTCACTGTTTACAGGATGACGAATATGTTGAAAAAAGCCTTTGTGATGCCGGTCTTCCCGGATTGCCACGAGGAATACCAGCGTCGCCACAACCCAATCTGGCCGGAGCTGGAAGCGGAACTGAAAGCGCACGGCGCACACCACTACAACATCTTCCTCGACCCGGCGCGCAACCTGCTGTTCGCGTACGTGGAAATTGAATCGGAAGAACGCTGGAACGCCGTCGCGCAAACCGACGCCTGCCAGCGCTGGTGGAAATACATGAAAGAGGTGATGCCCGCCAACCCGGATAATAGCCCGGTCAGCGCCGAGCTCAAGGCGGTTTTTTATCTGGATTAATTCGCGTCAGCACGCCAGCCGCTAAAATTAACAGCACCGAATCATACGATTATTTATTTTGTATGAATTCGTCTCGCAAATAGAAAACTTCCCTTTTTCCCCAATAACTTGAGGCGCAGGACAACGCGCCCGCGCCTTGCACAGCATGACGCGCTTCTCCTGCAACCTGCATTATTTTGGGCATATTCACAGAAAGAACAAAAAATCATAAATCGGCATCACAAAATCACCATTCAAAAAAATAAAAAACAATTCGTCAAAATGACGACTCCCCCCTATGAAGGGAATAAATTTTTGAATTACCCTGCCGTTATTAAAGATACTTTCCCTTGCCAAGAAAAAAACTATGAAAAAATTCTCGCAATTAACCGTCTTTTCCAAGCTGCTGTTCGGTTTTTCCGTGCTGATCGTGATGATGTTGCTGATTGGCGCCGTTTCCATCTATCAACTCAGCGCCAATAATGACCGTATCGACGCCTACCGCGACAATCGCCTGCCGGGGGTGCGCTATACGCTGGAAATGCGTGGCGTCCTGTCTGAATTACGTCTGCAGCAGATACAGTACATCTCTTCCAAAACGCCCGACGAGCGAGAGGGCCATCGCAAGGAACTGTTGCAGAATCAGGATGTATTTCTGAACGCCCAGGCCAATTACGCCAAACTGGTGAAAAACGACGCACAGGACAAACAAGCGCTGTTCGGCCAGGTAACGGATAATTTCAAGAATTTCGTGGACGTCAACGCCAAGGTGATTGACGCGGTCAACAGTGAAAAACTGGACGATGCCAGCAAAATCAGCGGCGCGGTTTCGGCTAAATACCGCACCCAGTTGATGAAGGATCTGGCGAAACTGGTGGAAATGGAGATCGCCAGCGGCGATCAGGCCGCCGTTGAGGCAGCAACGGGTTATCGTACCGCGCTTTATATTCTGTCCGGTTTGTTACTGCTGGCGCTGATCGCAACCGGCGTTATCGCCACGCTGATTGCCCGCAACCTGTCTCGTCAGCTTGGCGGCGAGCCGGCCTATGCGGTATCGATCATGAACCAGATCGCCGCCGGGCACCTCAATACCGCCATCAACCTGCGCGCTGGCGACACCCAGAGCCTGCTGGCCACCATGAAGAACATGAATGAAAAGCTGGCTGACATCATCCACAACATCGTGAACGGCAGCGAATCCATCTCGCTGGCGGCCAGCGAAATCGCTCAGGGCAACAGTGACCTGTCGCAGCGTACCGAGGAACAGGCGGCATCGCTGGTGCAAACCTCCTCCAACATGCAGCAGATCACCGAAACCGTGAAACGCAACGCCGATAACGCCCATCAGGCCAGCGAACTGGCGCGTCAGACGTCGCAAACCGCGGTGCACGGCGGCAACGTGGTGGACGACATGCTCAAGCGTATGCATGAAATTTCCGACAGTTCGCAGAAAATCGTCAACATTATCTCGGTGATCGAAGGCATCGCCTTCCAGACCAACATCCTGGCGCTCAACGCCGCGGTGGAAGCGGCGCGTGCCGGTGAGCAAGGCAAAGGGTTCGCCGTCGTTGCCGGGGAAGTCCGCAATCTGGCGCAGAAGAGCGCGAACGCCGCCAAAGAGATCAAAACGCTGATCGAAGGCACGGTGGAGAAAATCACCGATGGCTCCCGCCACGCCGACACCGCCAGCCACGCGATGGAAGAGATCGTCAGTTCGGTCACCAAGGTCACCGACATCGTGGCGGAAATCTCAATGGCCTCCAACGAACAGCATCAGGGAATCAAGGAAATCGGCATCGCCATTGACCAAATGGACCGCGTGACCCAGCAGAACGCCGCGCTGGTCGAGCAGGCCGCCACCGCCGCCCAGTCCATGACGGAACAGGGCGAGCAGTTACGCGACTCCGTGCGCTTCTTCCATCTGGAAGCACAACAGTCTCCGCTGCGCCTCAACTGATCCATCCCGCCGGGTCGTCGCGTCGACGGCCCGGTTTTCCTGCCTTCCTTCTTACCCCTAGCCCCGCTGTACGGATTCGCGCTTATTTACATGTCGTCGGGCAGGGTTTTCAGCGCCTGAGAAAGCACGTCAGCGGTCTGGCGCAACGGCGTCAACAGAGTTTCCTCATCGATTTGGCACAGCTTGGCCGAAGAAAGCGATAACGAAATGGCGTATTTCACGCGCTGCTGCGCATCAAATACCGGCGCCGCCATGCAGGACACCCCGACTTCGTGCTCTTCCCGATCGAACGCCACCTTGCGCTGGCGCACGTCTTCCAGCTCTCGCTGCATGTGTCCCGGGTCGGTAATGGTATACGGGGTTAGCTTGCGGATATGCGGTTGATGGCGGCCCCAGTAGGAAAAGAGCGCGTCTTTGGTGTCGTCAGCCAGAAACAGTTTCCCCATCGCCGAACTGAACAAGGTCATCTGCTGCCCGAGGTAAGCGCGGGTGCGCAACATACCGGTGGTGGGCTCCAGCTTGTGGAGCAGAATGCAGTAATCGCCGTCGCGCCGGGAAAAATTGACGGTTTCTCCGGTCGCGGCGTTCAGCGCCTGCAACGGCGGTGTAATCAGCCGGATCACCTCTGGCGGCGCCAGCGATGTCAGCCCAACCGTAATGAACCTGGTGGTCAGACGATAACTGCCTGCGGCGGGCGCCGGGGTGACGTAGCCACACGCCTGCAATCCCTGCAACAGGCGATGCACGGTGCTTTTGTTGAGCCGGGCCAGCCCGGCCAAATGCGCCAGCGGGCACCCGTTCGGGTAATTGCTTAAAATCTCAAGCAGCAGAAATCCCCGCAGCAGGCTTTGGTTCCCCGCGGGTTTGTCATGACCGCGCGACATCGTTTCCATGCATCGCTCCCTCTGGCTAAACATTAGCGTCTATCGATACCACGATTCAGCGCAACATGACGTGATCCCAGCCCGCTCTGCTTCACATCGTCAGAAAAAAAGCCGCCTAAGTAGTACGGACACTTTCTACGCGGCGCGACAATAGCTGACAATCATTTACAACGAAAAAGAAAAAATTATCTATTTCCGCAATACCGAATAAATTCGCGTCGCCTTTTTTATCTTCAAAAAAGAAGATAAACATATTATCCGTTATTTATTCGATAAGAAAAATAATACACATCAGGAACAAAACCAGTCCAAAGTCAATTCATTTTCCGGATTAATCGTCTTAACTAAAAATAAAACCCGTCTCTTGATGTGGATTTATTGAAAATAAATTTTATCATCGGACTGGTATTGTCAGATTATTGTTGCTATACATTTAGGCAGTGTTGAAAATAAGGGTGACAGTCAAACCGTGACAGGACGACGACGTAAAAGGACAACAACACAACAGAAAAACACATTGTCACCCTGGTGATAATCGCTGTGTTAAAACGGGTAAGGATGCCTTTCCCTCCGGCGTATTTCCGCTGTACATACGATGATTTTTACAGAGAAATCTGATACTTAAATTAGAAGATAATTTGATAAAAATCATACTGTTAATTTTTTATGACATCCCCCACAGGCTTATCTGCTATCGCCTGCGGCGGCTGGCGCTTGCCATGAATAAACCAGACGGCGATCCACGATGCAGGACGACCGGCGCCGTAAAATAACTAAATAAAACAAAGCATAACGAGCGTATCCAACATAATTCGAGTTGCAGAAAGGCGGCGACGCAGCGAATCCCCAGGAGCTTACTCGATTAAGTGACTGAGATGAATGATAAATATTCTTTGAGCAGCGTTAAACGCCGCGTGCTGCGGCCCCGAAGGAGCGAGGCTCATGTATGGCCGAGATGGATGGCCGGGTAATGTAATAAAGCCAACGTACCTGCGACTTGAAGTATGAAGGGTATAAAAATAATGCTGACTGGGACTGGGTAATATTATTACCTCCTGAACTGTCGTTATTTCCCCACAGCAGCAACTGACAGATATCGTCATTCTTTTTTCTTATTGAATAAAGAATGACAGAGATAAACCGCAGTAATTACTGATCGGAATTATCTTATTTAACAGAAAAAATCATTCCGAATAAGAACGGATGTGACAGTTCCGGTATCGGATAAATACGCGCCGTGAATATGCGACGCGTTAATTAGGCCGTGTCCCGCCATTATCCGGCGAGGCACCTTCTCATTGTGAGTTATGTTCAACCTGGTAGAGAGAGTTCTGTTGTGACGACGCTAAAACCTTTGCTCGCCAAAAACCGCAGTTGGGCACTGCAACGGCGGCAGCGCCACCCCCACTATTTCAGGAAGCACGCGCTGGTGCAAAAACCTCACTCGCTGTGGATCGGCTGTTCCGACAGCCGGGTGCCGGCGGAAGTACTCACCGGATCCGATCCGGGCGAGCTGTTCGTGCACCGCAATATCGCCAACATGGTGAGCCACGACGACGACAACTTCATGAGCGTACTGCAATACGCGCTGGAATACCTGAAAGTGTCGCGCATTGTTCTGTGCGGCCACTACGGCTGCGGCGGGGTGCAGGCGGCAGTCAACCTGCCGGGCATGCCACTGGTAAATGAAGATTCGCCGCTGTCCCGCCGCATCCGATCGTTGCGCGCCTCGCTGGCCCACCATATCGCTTTGCCGGACGACGGCGCGGACGACGCGGACGACGCAGCCCAACGCCAGAATCAACTGGTGGAAGCCAACGTGCTGGAGCAGTTCGCCCGGCTGGTGAACGCGCCGCCGGTGCTGCAAGCCTGGCGCGACGGCGTCGAACTGGGCGTCTATGGCTGCGTTTACGACCTGCACAACGGTCATCTGAAAGAGCTTATTCATCAATACGCCGTGGAGGAATCGACATGAACCTGAGTACGCTTCGGCAGGATATTCCCGCCGGTCTGGTGGTTTTCCTGGTGGCGTTGCCGCTGTGCCTCGGCATCGCCCAGGCCAGCGGTCTGCCGCCGTTCGTCGGCCTGCTGACCGGCCTGATCGGCGGGCTGGTGGTCACCCTGTTCAGCCCATCCCGTTTCGCAGTCAGCGGCCCGGCCGCCGGGCTGGTCACCATTGTTTCCGGCGCTATCGAAACGCTGGGCTCATTCTCCGCGCTGTTGCTGGCGATCATGCTGGCCGGCGTGTTGCAGTTCCTGATGGGGGTCGCCCGCGCCGGACGCTTCATTTCGGTGATTCCCGGCAGCGTCATCCGCGGCATGCTGGCCGCCATCGGTCTGCTGCTGATCATCCAGCAGTTCCCGCTGGCGCTGGGGGCGGACGCCAAAGCCAAGTTCAGCAGTCTGTGGCAAAACCCGGCCGCGGCGCTCTCTATCGGCGCTATCGTCGTCGCGGGCGGCGGTTTGCTGCTGCAATGGCTGTGGGGAACCTCGGCGGTAAAAAACCACCGCTATCTGACCTGGCTGCCAGGGCCGCTGGTCGCGGTGCTGTTCGGCGGGATATTCACCCTGTATGGCGCGCAGGCGATGCCGGAAATCCTCGGCAGCATGCCGCGCATCGTACTGCCGGAATTCGCCGGCTTCACCGAAATGACCGACGAGCTGCTGCGCCCGGACTGGCTGGCATGGCGTAACCCGGCCGTCTACATGGTGGCGGTTACGCTGGCGCTGGTCGCCAGCCTGGAAACCCTGCTGAGTCAGGAAGCATTGAAGAAAATCAAGCCGCAGACGCCGCCCCCATCGCCGGACAAGGAACTGCGCGCCCAGGGGATCGGTAATTTTCTGAGCGGCTTTCTCGGCGGTCTGCCCATCACGGCGGTGATCGTGCGCAGTTCGGTCAACGTCAACGCCGGCGCGCGCAGTAAAATCTCCATCCTGCTGCATGGCGTGCTGTTGCTGTTGAGCGTGCTGTACCTGACCGACTTGCTCAACGCCATTCCGCTGGCCAGCCTGGCGGCGGTACTGCTTTATACCGGCTACAAACTGGCGTCGCCGTCGCTGTTTGTCGAACAGTGGAAACAGGGCTGGCAACAGTTCATACCGTTTATCACCACCATCGTCGGCATTATCGCGCTGGGCATGCTGGCGGGGATCGCGCTGGGGATGGTGACGCAATTGCTCATCAATTTCTACGGCAGCCACCGCAACGCGCTGCAGCTCACCCGCTACAGCGATCACTTCGTGCTGCGTTTCCAGCAGAACCTGACGTTTGTCCACAACCCGCGTCTGCAGGGCCTGCTGAACCGCATCCCGGCCAACAGCGTGGTGATTGTGGAACACGACAACGCGGACTATATCGACCCGGATGTACAGGCCGTGTTGCAGGATTTCCGCGATAACGCGCCAGCGCGCGGCATCCGGCTGGCGCAGTGGCCGGTGTGAGATAAGCGTCGTACCGGCAACAGCCGGTACGACGCTTCGGGATTAGCTGGCTCGCGTCAGGTCAGCCAGGGATGCCAGGCGCTGAATTGCGCGCGAACCAGCGGATCCAGCAAGGTCGGGTCGCCATTGACTTCCCCGGCCAGCTTGGCCAGAAAATCCACCAGCCAGGATGCATTGGCTTCGGCGATGCGTTTGCCTTCCGCCGTATTCATGGTTTCCGGCAAGCGCATCAGTTTGACGCGGAAGTGATCCAGCGTGTAGAGGCGATCGTCCAGCTCGCGATCGCAAGCGAACAGATCCTGCGGATCAAACAACGGCCGCCCCATCATGCCCGCCACATAGAACACCCGCGCCAGCCCCAGCGCGCCGAGCGAATCCAACCGGTCGGCATCCTGCACGATTTTGGCTTCCAGCGTTTCCGCCGTAATGCCGGCGCTGAAGCTGTGCGCCTCAACCGCATGAAACACCGCCGGGTACAGCGCGTAGGGAAAATCGGGGAAATCCAGCGACAGAATACGCACCGCTTCTTCCGCCGCCATGCGCGAAGCCCGGCTGCGATCCGGGTGATTTTTCGGGATCAAAACAATGTCATGCAGCCAGGCGGCGGCGATAATTACCCGCAGGTCGCCCCCTTCCGTGCGCTGAATGTGCCGGGCGCTGTTCGCCACCCGCACCAGATGGTGGTGATCGTGCGCGCTATCCACGGAGTCCGCCAGATGCCGGGCGACGTACTGACTGAGCGTCTGTTCAAAACCAAGTAAATCCATGCCGTTCTCCTGCACCAATCCATTTAGATCACCACAGAATAGCCAAAAAGTAATGACAGCAACATGACTGATGTGGGCAGCGCATTTTTCAAAATTGATAATAAGCGGTAAAATTATTTTAAACAAAAAATGTTTACCCCGGTTTTGTCAATAAATAAACATTTACTTTCCCGACGACACATTATTATATTGAGGCGCTTATACGGTGCCGTAGCGTTTATTTTTTGTTTCCGCTTACGTCATTTTTTTAATTTACAAAACATGACCTGATATGCCCGAAATAATTCGAGTGGCAGGACGACGGCGACGCAGTGAATCCCCAGGCGCTTACAACAGCAGGCGGCCGGGGTGGCGGAGAAAACCGATGTCCCTGCAACTTGCAGCTATGGAGGGTTATGCTGTCAGGGGTATTTATCCCATGAGTCCGGTTTTGCTTTTTTTTCTTGCATTGGTGTTTATCGCCGATGGTTTGATGGTGTTCCTGATTCCGGTGCTGGTCTACGCCGAAACCCAAAGCCTGACCTACTCCGGTTTGTCTTATACGTTATGGTGGCTGCCGCGCATTGTGCTGATCCCGGCGCTGGGCGCGCTGATTGATCGCTGGGGCGTCCGCCCCATTTCTATCGCGTCCGACGCGGTCAAGGCGTTTGGCTGCCTGCTGCTCTGTCTGGTGCTGAATTTTGCCGAACAACCGTTGACGCTGGCGCTGGCCTGCGGGCTACTGGGCGCCGGGGTGTCTATCGGCAACGCGCAAACCCTCACCGCCGTGGAAAAGCTGATCGCCGCCCATAGCCGCCACATCGATCGGGACGCCAACCTGCTGACCCGGCTGGATTTACTCGGCATGGTGCTGGGGCCGTTGATTGGCATACTGTTGTATGAATACGGTTTTTTGACGCTTTTGTATATCGCCGCCACATTCTATTTATGCAACGCTTATTATTTCCTCACCTCCCGCTTGTTTTCTTTCACCCCAGACCCGGCGTCGGAAAATAAAATCAACTCGCCTCGCCCAGCGCCAAAAAAATTATTCCCGCTACTGATGATAATCAGAAATCCATTTATTATTTTGATGATCGTACTGGCGGCCGGAAATAATATGTTCGATGGGC
Source organism: Dickeya sp. Secpp 1600 (assembly GCF_003049805.1). NCBI lineage: Bacteria > Pseudomonadati > Pseudomonadota > Gammaproteobacteria > Enterobacterales > Pectobacteriaceae > Dickeya > Dickeya sp. Secpp 1600. The sequence goes on along the minus strand of NZ_CP023484.1, from coordinate 505,013 downwards.
TGGTGGAGTCCGGCGGCGCCGCCCTGATTGAAAATCAGATGGGATTATCAGTGAAATATTTTGGTTTCATTGATATTTGCGCCGGCGCGGCAGGATTTTTATCCACGCTGGTTTACGGCGCGGCGCTCAGTCGCCTGAGCCGGGAAGCGCTGCTGGCGGCAGGACTCGGCCTGATTGTCGTCGCTTCGTTGTTGCTGACCACCACGCTCGATCACCTGGGGCCGTTTCTGACGTTCTACGCGCTGGGCATCGTCGGTAAGGTCTTCACCGGCAATATCATGCGCACCCTGCGCCTGACGCTGATTCCCTACGAGCGGCTGGCCAGCGTTTCCTCGCTGATCCTGATGCTGAACCAGTCGGTGCTGCCGCTGATGGGTGTGTTCCTGTTTCTGTCCGAGCGCTACGACTGGCCGCTGACCTGGTTCATGCATATCGCCATCGCGCTCTCGCTGCTGGCCGGCATCGGATTGCTGATCGGTCTGCGGCGCAAACTGGCGGACACATCGCTGCCATCGCCCCGTCCCGACCACTCCGGATGACGCCACGTTCCGCCACGCCCGCTGGCGGAACGTATCAATATATGTCCAACAGTATGAAAATTTTATAAAAATGAAGCGGCTTCCACTATCGCTTCCCTTTCCGGCTCCAGCGGTTACGGGTGAAATAATCTACGGCAGCGCGCGTGGAATCAGGGTAGCCGCATCGGCTGATAACACGAATTCATACAATCACATCCAGTAATCACCGCACAGAATGCAAAACAACATGTACGTCTGGTTACGAATCCGCCATCGCCGCGTTGATCACAACGCTATGCCATGCACTTAAGATGGTGGCGCGATGATTGCCGTGTTCGCCGCAGGCGTCCGTGGCGACGGCAGGGTCGATATGGCGGCTTTGCCTTCTTACTTTCAACCATCTGGAGACAATATGTTACGGACAATGTGTCTGGTAGCCTGCCTGATCAGCACCAGTGCGCTGGCAGCGGAAAGCGCCGATCTGGCATCACTGGTTAACCAACGCCTCGGCTACATGAAGGATGTGGCGGGCTACAAAGCGGCTCATCATCTGGCGATTGAGGATCTGCAACAGGAAGACAACGTACTGAAAGCCAGCCGACAGCAGGCGACGCAGTACGGACTGGACGCCGACTCGGTTACGCCGTTCATTCAGGCGCAGATGGATGCCGCCAAGGCGATTCAGTATCGCTACCGCGCCGACTGGTTGGCTGTGCCGGAGAAAGACTGGCAGCCGCGCCCGCTGGACGAAGTGCGCGCCCAAATCGCCAAACTGAACGGCGTGCTGCTACAGCAACTCGCCGATACCCTGCACAAACAGGGCGGCAGCCTGAGCCGGCTGAATCACGCTGCGTTTATGCACGCCGTGACCCAGAAGAACCTCAGCGAGCACGACAAGGCGCGGTTGTACACCACGCTAAAGCAGGCCAGATTACAGAAATAACCCTCAGACGGCGCGCCTCATGCGCGCCGTTTTACGCCGTCCGCACATCCCCTTATCCGCCATCAAGCGCGTCGCCCTGAAATAGTCGGTGTTATGTTGAAGGAAATTGCGCCATACTCATCTAATGCGCAATTTTGCTGCGTCAATGTGACTTCCAGTGGAGATTAAACCACCATGAAAACCAAAACCGCCGCCGCCGATAGCCCGGACGAAAAAAGCCTCAATCTTGACCGTTTTGATCTCGCTATCCTGCGTTATCTCCAGTCCGACGCCTCCATCTCCAACGTAGCGCTGGCGGAAAAGGTCAAGCTCAGCGCGCCGGCCTGCCTGCGCCGGGTGGAGCGATTAAAACAGATAGGGCTGATCAAAGGTTATGTCGCCCTGCTGAACCCGCAGGCGCTGAATGTCGGCATGGTGGTGTTAATCGGCGTGGTGCTTGACCGCTCTACCCCGAAAAGCTTTGAAGACTTTGAAGCGGCGGTGCAGAAAATCAGCGGCTGTATGGAGTGCCACGTGGTCACCGGCGAGTTCGATTACATCCTGATGATCCGCACCAAAGACAACCAGAGCTTCAACAAACTGCACGCCGAACAGTTACTGTTCCTGCCGGGCGTACGTCAGATCCGCTCGTTTATCGGCCTGCGGGAAGTGCTGTCGACAACGCAGTTGGTGTTTTAAAGGCGAGCACACAAAACAATAACCACGCCGGGATATTCCCGGCGTGGTACGTCGCAACGACAATCAGCCATTGCGGAAAATATAGCTGTAAGCGCTCAATGCCGGCGCGCCGCCGAGGTGGGCGTAGAGCACTTTGGAGCCTTTCGGGAATTCGCCGTTGCGCACCATGTCGATCATGCCGTGCATCGACTTGCCTTCATACACCGGGTCGGTCAGCACCCCTTCCAGACGCGCGCACAGGCGAATCGCTTCCAGCGTGCCGTCGTTCGGCAAGCCGTATTCCGGGCCGCCGTAGCGGGTATCCAGCACCACGTCTTCTTCAGTGATCTCGCGGCCCAGCTCCACCAGCCCGGCGGTGTTCTGCGCGATGCGCAGGATCTGCGCCTTGGTTTTTTCCGGCTTGGCGGAGGCGTCAATGCCGATCACATTGCGGGAACGGCCGTCGGCGGCAAACCCTACCACCATGCCGGCCTGAGTGCTGCCGGTTACCGAGCACACCACGATGTAGTCAAATTTGAAGCCCAGCTCTTTTTCCTGCTGGCGCACTTCTTCAGCGAAGCCAACGAAGCCCAGACCGCCGTAAGGGTGCTCGGAGCAGCCGGCCGGGATCGGGAACGGTTTGCCGCCGTTCTGCGCCGCTTCGTCCATCGCCTGCTTCCAGCTTTCGCGGATGCCGATGTCGAAACCGGCCGGATCGAGACGCACGTCGGCGCCCATAATGCGCGACAGCTCGATATTACCCACCCGGTCGTACACCGCGTCGGCATAATTCACCCAGTTTTCCTGTACCAGGATACATTTCATGCCCAGATGCGCGGCGACGGCGGCCACCTGACGGGTCTGGTTCGACTGCACGCCGCCAATCGACACCAGCGTGTCGCAGCCCTGCGCCAGCGCTTCCGGAATCAGGTACTCCAGCTTGCGGGTCTTGTTGCCGCCGAACGCCAGACCGCTGTTGCAGTCTTCACGCTTGGCGTAGATCTCCACATCACCGCCCAGGTATTCACTCAGGCGTTTCATCGGGGTAATCGGCGACGGTCCGAAGGTTAAGGGGTGACGCGGAAATTTTTCCAGGTTCATAGTCAGGCTCCGGTGGCTAACGTGGGTCAATCAGGCATCAGATGACCGCTTTCCGGCAGGAAAACCGCGTCATCGCTTACCCCTGATACTACACAAAACCAACTTGATTTAAATTGCGTTTTTAACCATTAATTTTTTAAAAAATTAACCAATTTATATTTTTATGAAACTTAAAATAAAAATAAAAACGAAAAATGGAAATAAAATTAAATCACAACTTGATGCATTAAAACCGGTACCGCTCAACGCAGCGGCAGCCCGAAATCCTGCCGGCATTGCAGGTCATATTGCTGCAACGCCTGCTTCAGGAAGGCAAAAAAGCTGTTGAGAATGGCGGTGCGGGGTTTCCCCATTTCGGTTTGCAGTTGCAGCGTGCGCTGGCTCAGTTGATCCAGATTGACCGCCTTCATCGTCAGGCCGTCGCGCCGGGCGCTGCACAGAATGGAGAAATGACTGCACACGCTGACCGCCGCCGGCGTGTTGCGCACATACTCGTACAATGAAGAAAAGTGATTACAGGTGAATACCGGTTCGATAAAGACGTTGTTCATCCGGCAGGAGAGATCAAACAGTTGCCGAATAGTGGCGGACTGATCCGGCAACACCACCGGCCAGGCGTTGAGATCCGCCAGTTGGAAATCCCGGTTGGCCAGCGGGTGGTCCGCCGCCATAAACACCAGCACCGGCGCCGGAAACGACGCCAACACCTCCACGCCATGCTCCGGCGCCAGACTGAACTTGATGGCGACGTCGCATTCGCCGTTACGCAGCAGCTCCGGCACCTGCCGGGCGCTGCCGACCGTCAGGTAAAAATTGACGCGCGGGTGCTGTTCGCGAAAGCGCGACATGAGGGCCGGCAGTAGATTGAGCGCCAGACCGTCGGTGCACACCACCCGCAGGGTAGTCTGGCGCGCCGACTTCATGCCTTCGATTTCCGCCATCGCCAGTTCCATGTCGGCCATACTGCGCCGCACATGATTCGCCAGAATGTGCCCGGCGTCGTTCAATACCATGCCGCGGGTGCTGCGCTCAAACAGCGGCATACCCAGCCGGGTTTCCAGCCGCTGGATCTGCCGGCTGATGGCGGACACCGCCACAAACAGCTGCTGACTGGCGGCGCTGATGGAGCCGGTATTCACCACCGCCATGAAGTAACGAATTTCGCTATTGTGCATGGATTATCTCCGAGAGATAGAATCTTTCGGAAACGTTATGTCATCACATTCAGAATCCGAGAGGATTTCGGGCGAATTAACCTCATATTTTCTCTTTAATATCTACCGCTCCGCCCGACACAGGGAGGCTCAAACGCCGCCTCCCTGTGAACCCGGGCTGCTGGCTAAATTTTGCCGCTAACGCGGTCCCTTCGGAATACGCGGCCGCTTAACGGGCCGCTCGTGACGCGCTCCCGGCGCGGCACGAGCTTTCGCCGCGTCCATGCGGCTCACCCTACGGCCACTTATCCCTCAGCAAAATTTTTTACGCCAGAAGACAACACGCTAGTATCAAGATATGAGTGACATCTGCGAACTTACACCATTACCTGTTGATCTCTTAACTGCTTCACCTTGCTGCCCTCTTCCGCCAGATCCCAAAATAGGCCGGTCATGATTTGCAGCGCTTCGCGCGCCACGTCCGCCAGCAGGTGTTCGTTGGGGGCGTGCTGGGAGCAGGCGGGATAGGAGTGCGGCACCCACAGCGTCGGCAAGCCGAGCGTGCGCAGGAAGCAGGCGTTGGGCAGGCCGCCGCCGAAGTTGGGCAGCACCGCCGCCTGCTTGCCGACCGAGCGTTCGATAGAATCCACGCCCCAGCGCACCCAGGGGTCGTCCGGGTCGATGCGGGTGGCTTCGAAACAGTTATCCGGTTTGACGATCGCCACATCCTCGAACCCGCAGGCATCAAGACGGCGGCGAATATGCCCGGCAAAATTATCGACATCGCTGCCCGGCACGTAGCGCATATGGCATTGCGCGCGGGCGCTGGGCGGAATGGCGTGTTCCGGTTTGTCCGGGTTGCCGGTAACGAACGCCAGCACATCCAGCGTGTTCCAGCCGTATACCTTTTCCGCCGCGTTCAACCCCGGCTCGCCCCAGTGCGGATCGATAGCCGGGTCGCCCGGCGCGCCGCCAAGAGCCAGATCCGATAACGCGCTGCGGATCGACGCCGACAGCGGCGGCGGCAGTAATTCCGGCACCAGAATACGGCCGTTGGCGTCCACCAGACAGCCGATGGCGTGCGCCAGCCGGATACCGGGGTTGCTTAACAACCCGCCCCAGTTGCCGGAATGGTGCGCGCCGTCGCGCAGCGTCAGTTGCAGGCCGAAGTTGAACACCCCGCGCGAACCGAGAAATAACGTCGGCCGGTCGGCGGATACGCGCGGGCCGTCCGAGGCGATAAACAGGTCCGCCGCCAGCCAGTCGCGGTATTGCTGGCACACCGCCTCCAGGCCGGGAGAACCGCACTCTTCGCCCATTTCCAGAATCAGCTTCACGTTGTAGCCCAGCCGGCCGCCGCGCGCCTCCAGCACCAGCGCCAGCGCCGCCAGATTGATGGTGTGCTGGCCTTTGTTGTCGGCGGTGCCGCGCCCGTACCAGCGGTTGCCGTCCGGCGTCAGTTCCCACGGCGACAGCCCGCTGCGCCAGCGCGACGCGTCCCCCATCACCACATCGCCGTGACCGTAGCTCAGCACCGTCAGCGCCGCGTCCGGTTCAATGCGCCGCGCCAGCAGGAATGGCCCACGGTCCGCCACTGGGTTGGGAACAATCCGGCACTCGAACCCCATTTCCTGCAGTAACGGAATCATCTCGTCGGTCAGGTAGGCCATCAGCGCCGGCGCGCGATCCGCGTTCTGACTTTCGGTCTGGCAGGCCACCCGGCGCGCCAGAGTGTCGCGAAATGCGCCGGATTCGAAATACGCCGCCGCGGCCTGCATCATCTCTTCACGTGTCATCATCTGTCCTTTTTTGTTCACGCCATACCGGCTTTGCGGCTTACGCCGCCCCAATATCCGGAATGCCCAGCCCCGGCTCCGGCGTCAGTACCGACGCCAGCAGCGCGCGGGTATAAGGATGCTGCGGCGCGCCGAATACCTGCTCGCGGGTGCCCTGCTCCACAATCGTGCCTTTGCTCATCACCGCCACGTGATCCACCAGATGTTCCACCACCGACAGGTTGTGGCTGATGAACAAGTAGGTCAGGCCGAACTCTTTTTTCAGCGTCAGCAGCAGGTTGAGGATCTGCGCCTGCACCGACACATCCAGCGCGGAAGTCGGCTCGTCGCAAATCAGGATCTCCGGCTGCAGGATCAGCGCACGGGCGATCGCCACCCGCTGGCGCTGACCGCCGGAGAGCTGCCCGGGATACTGGCCGTGGGTACGTTCCGGCATCCCGACCACGTCCAGCATCTCGCGCACCCGTTGTTTGCGCTCCTCCGGCGTGCCGATGTCGTGCAGCCGCAGCGCCACCTCTACGATATCCGCCACCGTGCGGCGCGGATTGAGCGAGGAATAAGGATCCTGAAAGATCGGCTGGATGCGCGACGCCAGCTCGCGGCGATCGCCGGCGTCGATCTCGCGCCCTTCGATCAACACGTTGCCGGAGGTCGGCGGCAGCAGGCCGAGCAGCATTTTCGCCAGCGTGCTCTTGCCGCAGCCGGACTCGCCCACCAGCCCCAGCGTCTCGCCCCGGCGAATGCGCAGCGATACATTGTCCACCGCGCGGATCTCGCCGGGCCGTGAGAACAGCCCGCGATTAAGGCGAAACACCCGGCTTAACGCGCACAGTTCCAGCGCGATGTCGTCGTTGCCTGGAATGTGCGGCAGCGGGCGACCGCGTTCTTCCGTCATCTGGCTCATACCGGCTCCTCCGTCATCAGCGCATCGACACAGCGCACCGCGTGCTGCTCAGTCACCGGCACGTAGGGCGTTTCCTGCGCGCAGCGATCGCGGCACTGGCTGCAACGGTTGCGAAACGCGCAGCCGTGCTGCGGGCCAATCAGGCTCGGCACCACGCCGGGAATGGCGTGCAGCGGCTCACCCGGCACGGTGCGCCCGGCTACCGGAATGCATTCCAGCAGCCCGCGGGTATAGGGGTGACACGGCTGATGAAACAGCTCCATCACCGGCGCGGTTTCCACCACCTGCCCGGCGTACATCACCGCCACCCGGTCGGCGATGCGCGCCACCACGCCCAGGTCGTGAGTAATGAAGATAACCGAGGTGCCGAACTCCTGTTGCAATTCACGCAGCATCCGCAGGATCTGCGCCTGAATGGTAACGTCCAGCGCAGTCGTCGGTTCGTCGGCGATGATCAGTTCCGGGCCGCACATCAGCGCCATGGCGATCATGATGCGCTGGCGCAGGCCGCCGGAGAGCTGATGCGGGTACTGCCGCAGCCGCTCCGCCGCCATCGGGATGCCGACGCGATCCATCAGGTACACCGCCCGTTCGCGCGCCTCGGCTTTAGAGGCCTTGCGGTGCGCCAGCAGGGTTTCGCACAGTTGGTCCCCCAGCGTGAACGACGGGTTGAGCGAGGTCATCGGCTCCTGAAAGATCATCGCCATCTGGTTGCCGCGCAGCGCCGTCCGTTCACGCGGGCGCAGCGACAGCAGGTCGGTATCCCGAAAGCGCAGCGTATCGGCGGTGCGCACCGCGTTGCGCGGCAGCAGGTCCATCAGCGCCAGCGAGGTCATCGACTTGCCGCAGCCCGACTCCCCCACCAGGCACAGCATTTCGCCGCGCCGTACCGAAAAATCGATGCCGCGCACCGCGTGCAACGTGCCGCGCGGCGTCGTCAGATCGACCCGCAGGTTCTTCACTTCCAGCACCACCTCGTCCGAGCGACTGGCCGACGGGTTTGTCTCAACAGCAGAATGCATAGCGACCTCCTTAGCGCCTATCCCAATAGGCTCTTAGTTACGCACGCCCGTCCAGCGCGGTAATATCGCGCAGGCCGTCACCCACCAGATTGATGCTCAGCACCAGCAGCGCCAGCACCACGCCTGGAATCACAATCACCCACGGTTGGAAGAACATGTAGGCTTTGCCTTCCGCCACCATCAGTCCCCAGGACGGCATCGGCGGCTGTACCCCGAGGCCGAGGAACGACAGCGTCGCCTCCAGCAAAATGGCGTGGGCGATCTCCAGCGTCGCCACCACGGTGAGCGGCCCCAGCAGGTTGGGCAGAATCTCGCGCAGCATGATGAACAGCGACGAGGCGCCGAGCGTGCGGGCGGCGGCGATAAATTCCGCCTCGCGCAGCTGGCGCGTCACCGAGCGGGAGACGATCAGAAAGCGGTCCCACAGCAGCAGGCCCAGCAGCATGATCACCACCTTGACCGAACCGCCCACCAGCGAGGCCAGCGCCAGCGCCACCAGAATCACCGGCATCGACAGGCGCACGGTGAGGAGATAGCTCACCGCCGCGTCCACCCGGCCGCCGAAATAGCCCGCCAGCACCCCGAGCGCAATGCCGATGGTGCCCGCCAGCATGACCGACACCAGCCCGATGGTCAGCGACACCCGCGCGCCGTACAGCAGGCGGCTTAAGTAATCCCGCCCCAGCTTGTCGGTGCCGAGCCAATGTTCCCAACTGCCCTTTTCATGCCACACCGGCGGGATCAACCGGCGGCTGACCTCCTGCGCGTAAGGGTCGTGCGGGCTGATGAACGGCGCCAGCACCGCCAGCAGCACGATCGCCCCCAGAATCACCAGCCCCAGCGTCATGCCGTGGTGACCCAGCACCTTGCGCTGCCAGCGCCGCCACGGCCCAGGTTCCGGCAGCAGGCCCGGCTGCGGAGCGGTTTTAATCATCACGGCCAGTCGTGCCATTGCAGTTCTCATCACGGCTCCTTATTTGCTGCGCAGTCGTGGATCCAGCGCGGCGTTAAGCACATCCGCCAGAAACGTCAGCCCGATATAAAACACGGCGATAATCAATACGATGGCCTGCACTACCGGAAAGTCGTTACGCGAGATGGAGTCCCACGCCAGTTGCCCCAGCCCCTGCAACGAAAACACCGATTCGATCACCACCGAGCCGCCGAGCATGAACCCCAGTTCCACCGTCGCCAGCGCCACTACCGGAATAATGGCGTTGCGCAGGCCGTGTTTGACCACCACCTTAAAGGCGCTCAACCCTTTGGCGCGCGCGGTACGGATGTAATCGGAGCCGAGCACGTCCAGCATGCCGGAGCGGGTCAGGCGCATCAGCGACGGCATGGCGTAGTAGCCGAGCGCCACCGCCGGCAGCACGAAGTTCTGCCAGCTGGCGTTGCCCGCCACCGGCAGCCATTTCAGCCCGACGGCGAAGATAAGAATCAGCACCAGCGCGAACCAGAAATTAGGCATCGCCTGACCGAGCACCGACACCAGCATGGCAAGGCGATCGACCCAGGTGTCGCGGAACACCGCCGCCAGCACCCCGAGCGGGATCGCCACCGTCAGCGCCAGCAGCAGCGATACGCCGCCCAGCTTGAGGGTGACCGGCATCCGCTGGCCGACCAGTTCCATCACCGTGTTTTCAAAGTAGAACGAGCGGCCGAAATCCAGATGCAGCGCCGACCACATCCAGCTGGAAAACTGGCTCAGCAGCGGCTTATCCAGCCCGTTCTGCACCCGGATCTGGGCGATGGTTTCCGCGGTGGCGTCCGGCCCGGCGATGGCGGTCGCCAGATCGCCGGACAGGTGCAGCAACGAAAAGCTGACCGCCGCCACGGTGAACAGCACCGCCAGCGCCACCAGTAACCGATGAAAAATGTACTTCACCATAAGCGAACTCCTTACAACTCAAGCGCGGCCGGTTCCCCGACAGCGGTTACTTCCAGCTCGCTTCGGCGAAGCGCGGCAGTTCGTCCGGCCAGTCCTGGAAGTTCAGATCGGACGTAAAGGCGTAATGGGTGGAATAGGAGAACAGCGGCGCCATATACGCCTGCGACGAAATACGGCCCAGCAGTGCGGCGTACAGCGCGCTGCGCTGCTGCGGGTCCACCACTTCATCCGCTTTCGCCAGTTCGCCGATAACCTGCGGGTCTTTCCAGATATCGCTGCCTTTACCGCCGAAATAGGGGGTAACGAACGCAGTGGCGTCGTTGATGGAGAAGGAACCCCAGGTGCTGAACGCCAGCGGCGCCTGACCGGACGCCAGCGCGTTGGCCATCACCGGGTATTGCACGAAGTGCAGACGGGCGCGGATGCCGACCTTGCGCAGATCGCCGATAATCGCTTCGGCGTAATCACGCTCGCGGTAGGCCCACAGATCGGTGTCGAAGCCGTTGGCGTAGCCCGCCTCCGCCAGCAGTTGTTTGGCTTTGGCCGGGTCGTAGGGGTATTGGATCACCTGGCTGGCGTCGCAGGCGGTCTGGGTGCGGAAGCAGGCGGAATACACCGGTTTGCTGCCGCCGCGCACCAGATTATCCACCATCGCCTGGCGGTTGACGGCGTAATTGATGGCCTGACGCACGCGCACGTCTTTGAACGGCGCGCCTTCCGGGCCGCTGGCGTTAGTGTTCAGCTCCAGAAAGCCGACGCGCATGGTTTCGCCGCTTTTCACCGCAATGTTCGGCATGGCGGACAGCGATTCCACCTGATCCGACGCCACGCGCCAGATCCAGTCCACCTGGCCGGTCATCAACTGGGCTACGCGCGCTTCCGGGTCGCGGATCACCACAAACTGCAGCTTGCCGATTTTCGGCTGCCCGATCGGACTGTCTTTGAAATAGTCCGGGTTTTTCACCATCGACACGCCCTGCCCCGGCGTCACCTTGACGATTTTGTACGGGCCGGTGCCGACAGGCGCTTTGCTAAAGCCCTCCAGCTTCACCTGCTGGAAATATTTGGCGGGGTAAATCGGCGTCGGGCCGGAGAGGTATTCCAGCGCCGCCGGGAACGGTTTTTTCAGATGCAGACGCACGCTGTAGTCATCGACTTTTTCCACATGGTCGATCCAATCGACGCTTTGCGGGATCACCGAGGCGGTATTCGGCCCGGCGATACTCTGAAAGGTATACACCACATCATCGGCGCTAAAGGCATCGCCATTATGGAAAGTCACGCCTTTACGCAGATGCAGCAGCAACACCGTCGGCGACTCCCATTTCCAGTCGGTCGCCAGTTCACCTTTATATTCCCCGGTTTTCGGATCGCGATAGATCAGCGTATCCCAGGCGAGATGCGCCAGAATCACCCCTTCGCGCATGTTATTGTGGTACGGGCTGACGTTTTCCACCTCGCTGTCGGAGGCGTAAACCAGCGTGTCATTTTGTTTGCCGGCATAACTGGCGCAGGCAAAACCTGCCAGTAACGCGGTTAATGCATATTGACGGATATGTCTTGCCAGATTACGAGCCATGCTGTTCTCCACCACAATAAAGGACGAATAAAAATGGTCACCAACAAAAACATTCGTCCGTTACGTTGCAAGAGCAGCGCCAGATAAGGATTATTACCGTTATCGATTTTCGACACACACTTTCTCAAAAAGAGAAACCACCGATAACAGCTGGATTCATTTGTCCAGACAATAATAAAAATGAATGGTATTGATTACGCGGCAAGCCGCTGCCGACGCCGCATTGACAACGCCGGGTACTATTTCAGTGCAAAAACCCACCAGCCTGCACCATTTGCGTGATTATCGATAAGGGGAGGTTATTTCTTGTTTTTAGAAAGACACGTTCACTGGTCATATCAACAATAAGCAAGATTTTTCAGCAAGAAAAAAATGAAATAAATGGATAATAAAACATTCATCCACTATATAAACATTAATTTATTACAGACTAAAAAATAACCAACAAATAATTAGTCATAAACAAATCATCCATCAAAAATAAAATACAGTATTCCGCAACTTGATCTTTATAAAAATGAATCCTAGCTTTAAATGGAAAAACTTATTATCTCCCCCTACACATTTACATCTGGAGAGTATTACGATGAAATTCGACGATATTGTCGTTCTTAATAGCAATGACCTTCTGGTAAAAGAATCAAATTTAGATCTCAATTTCAACACGTTATTCCAAATGCCTGCAAAATATGTCAGTCAGGCACTTTCCATGTCAAGGGTATTTCAGGATGCAATTAATGGAGAAAATCTTGAATTTAATTTTGACAAGGCCATCGAGCTTGTAAAAAACCACCCTGAAATGGCCATCATAGGCACGATAAATCAGTCGATTGTCAAGCAAAACAACCAGGTATCCGCCATGGTTGACGACGTGATGAAGCTGCTGGATACCGTTGTCGGTGTGGTGCTCGATAAAGAAAGTCCAACCTATAAAAAATTCGCCAACACGATTGAGCAAGGTTTTACCAACCTTGACGCGCAAAAAGAAGGTAGATGGATTTTCTGGAATAAAGAAAGCGAGTCAAAAACCACATATACCTACAACATCCTGTTTGCTATTGCTAATCAGGATACCGGTTCTGTTATGGCGGCTGCCCCTATCGGCCTGACAATTACCGTCGATGTCGATAAACAGCAAGTACTTTGGATCACCACAAAAGACAAACATAATTATTCTGTTAATGTGAAATCCATCACTGTTGTTGAGGCACTAAAATCCTAATCCTAAAAATGCCATGCTTGGCATGGCATTTTTACTATTATTTCTAATAGATATGAATTAAGGCACTGAGATGAACAATATTGCATTGAATCCGATTAATACTGTCGACGAAAGTAAAAATTTCAGTGTAACGTTAAACGTTGAGTTGAAGAATGTTGATCAGGCCATAAATATGGCCAGTATTTTCAATGAGGCTTGTCTTCCTCAGGAGGGCATCAATTTCGAAAAGGCGCTGTCGCTTGCCAAAAGCCACGATACCCTGGCGGTCGTGGGCACGCATACCGTAAAAGGCAACAGCAGCGTGTCTCAGGTCTGGGTCGCCATTGACCAGCTCCAGAACCTTATCCGTATGGTACAAGGTGCTGCAACAGAAAATTGGATGGCATTCGGTATTGCCGCCAAAGCCTTTATCGACCTTAACGCGCAAAAAAACGGCAACTATTTTACGATTTTCAGCGAGCAATCAAATACGTTGCATTATCAATATAATATCTTTGATGTCACACAAAATGAGACAACTGGTTCAGTTATGGTAGGCCAGTTAACCAGCGTTGACATTACCATTACCAAAGCAAGTACGAATGTTCTGGCATTGGTAGCCGGCTCATCAATTACACAAAAAATGAACTTCAAGAGTATGGTGATTGTTGAGGCACTGACGGCAGAATAGTGGAAAACTGAAATATTAATACATGGTGAGAACATGAGTATAGAAATTTACCCAGATGATGATAACACCTTGCCATATCAGGTTTTTCTCAATCTGGAAAATGAGCATTATTATGCACAGGCCATACAACTGGCTCAGCTTTTTGCACATGACGTTGATGATAAAGGTCAGTTGGATATGGCGAAGGCGGTGAAAAAAGCCCAGTCGCAACCTGATCTGGCCATTGTGGCCACCAACAATATGACCCTCAAAAAATCATTCGACACACTTTCAGCCTTAACCACCACACTGTCCGATCAGTTAAAAATAGAAGGCGTGCTGGGTATTAGTCACGATACCTATATTCAAAATATTTTATCTCATGCCTTCTGTGACCTGGAAACACAAAAAGATAAACCCTGGTTTCATATCAATACCCTCCCCCATGCGGGGCATCAGGTAACCAGTTATTCATACAGTTTATTTATTGTCAGTCAGGGTGAAGAAACCGGCGCCATGATGGCGGCTGGCCCGCTAATCATCAACGTCACACCGAATACCGCAATAGCCGATATATTTAGCGCCAAAAACTGGCGTTTAACCTTGCAAAAAGAGGAGATCACAATAGAAATCAAAGGATTTCAGATTGTCACGCCACTGGGATAATCAGGAGATATTCTTCCCTGATGGTCCCACATGCCATCATTTCATTAACCTGGATAAGGGGGTCTACGTTGTATATTACCGACGACTTACATCCGACAATTTATAGCAGCCCGGTCGTGCTGAATGTCATCCCTGCCCCCACTATGCTTAGAGGATACGGCTTACAGGCAGCACAAGATCAGCCACTGCATTTCAAAACCCTATTCAGTGTTGATGCAAAATATATTCCCCAGTCGCTTGCCATCAGCCGGGTATTTCAAAATGCCTTAACCTCTACCCTGAGCTTTGACACCCCCAAAGCTATTGCCGTTGCCAATGCCGCCGGATTAACGGTTGAACAAGTCATTGATTTCCATATTTCCAGTGATTCACCTGAAAAGACCATCGCACAAGTTTCCGACCATATTGATTCAGTGATCGGCGGTTCACTCTCCGCTTCACTCAAAAATCAAATTATAGACACCATTAAAACGGGATTTTTAAACCTGAATCGCAACAGCGAAAGTGCGTGGATTTTCTGGTCAAAAGAGAGCGGTAGCAGCACCAGCTACAGCTATAATTTATTGTTTGCTATCCAGCAGAATCAAAAGTTAATCGCGATCCCTTTAGGGATGCTGGTCAATGTCGATGTTAGCGAAGAAAAAGTGTTGTTTATCACTATCTCATCCCATGCATACTATGCTGTGAATCTTGACGGTTTGAAAGTCAGCCAATCGCTGTCAGGGTGATCGCGCCGCTGCCCAGGCCCTGTCCCGAAAGGCGTTATTAGCGCAGTCAGTTTGGATACTGACCATGCACGGGGAGCGGGCGGGATGCAGCAGTTGGTCAGACGCCCCCCACCGGGCTATCAATTCAGGCGCAGGGCCAGTGCGACAACGGCCACAACCTGACCTGACTAGTCCGTTTGCAAGCGCGAAATCCGCTGACCGCTGACCACGGCGGCCAGCGTGGCGAATATCCCGGCGGCGATCAGCGATGCATGGGTGCCTTGCGCGCCGAACAGGTTGAACATCAGCGCCACCAGCGCCGCGCCGGCGGTCTGCCCCACCAGCCGGGCCGTGCCCAGCATACCGCTGGCGCCGCCGCTGCGATGACGGGGCGCCGCGCTGATGATGGTGTGATTGTTCGGCGACTGGAACAGCCCGAAACCGATACCGCACAGTACCATCCGCAGGCAGATATCCAGATAGCCCGGCGAAGCCGGCAGCCAGGCCAGCGAGAACAATCCCAGCGCGAACAACGACAGCCCGATGGTGCACAATACCCCGGCGTTAACGCGTTCAAGCCAGCGCCCCGCCAGCGGCGCCGTCGCCATGATCGCCAGCGGCCAGGGGGTGAGCAGCAGGCCGGTTTCGATTTCATTCATCCCCAGCGCGCTCTGGAAATAGAACGGCAGCGACACCATCGCCAGCATCTGGGCGCAGAACGAACCGATCGACGTGCCCATCGACAACGCAAACACCGGGATGCGCAGCAGATCCACCGGCAGCAGCGGGTAAGACTGATTCAGCTGCCGCCGGAAGAAATAGCCGCCCACCAGTAGCGTCAGCGCCAGTTCGCCCAGCACCAGCCACAGATTTTGACCGTGAGCGAATCCGCCCAGCGCAATGAAAAACAGCCCGAAAGTCAGCGCGTTCAGCAACGCGCTCGGGGTGTCGAAGCGCTGCGCCCTCACCCCGTCGTTACGCGGCAGGAAACGCCAGCCCAGCAGCAGCGCCACAATACCGAACGGCACGTTGATGGCGAACAGCCACTGCCACGACGCCACGCCCAGAATTCCCGCCGCAACGGTCGGCCCGGCGGCGGTGGACACCGCCACCACCAGCGAGTTGATCGCCATGCCGCGCCCGAGCCGGACCTTGGGGTAAATCAGCCGGATCAACGCGGTGTTGACGCTCATCAGCGCCGCGGCCGCCAGCCCTTGCAGAATGCGCGCCAGCGTCAGCGTCGGCAGCGAATCCGCCAGCGAGCACACCACCGACATCAGCGTAAACAACACCAGTCCCACCAGATAGACGCGGCGATAACCGACGATATCGCCAAGCGACGACAGCGACAGCAACGTCATGGTGATCGCCAGCTGATAGGCGTTGACGATCCAGATCGACGACGCCGGGCTGGTGTTGAAATCCGCGGCGATGGTAGGCAGCGCCACGTTGACCAGCGCCCCGTCCAGCACCGCCATAGCGATGCCGAAGGCAATAGCGAAAATGGCGCCGATACGCGCCGGCATCGGTAATCCGTCGACGGCGGATCCCGCGCTCTGAGAGGTAACAGCAGCGTTCAAAATAATGTCCGAAGATGAAAGGCGTGGAGTGCGCGGCAGGCCGCCGCCACACGTTTTTCGTACCCGTTACCCTACTGGGTTTAGCTGGAGGGTGCAATTGATGCGTCCGGCAATTCGTGCTTCATCTCGTTGACGAAGCGCATGATTTTTCCGACCTCGCCTGGCATAGTTAACGCATCGATTAACGCGATACGCTAACTCGCAGGAAAACGTATGGCAGCCTCCACGCTCTGGACGCGTGACCAATTATTGGTTGCGTTTACGTTGTACAGCCAATTACCGTTCGGCAAGCTCCACTCCCGCAATCCCGAGATTATCCACTACGCCAAGCTGATTGGCAGAACCCCTTCCGCGTTAGCGATGAAGCTGGTGAATATCGCCAGTCTGGACCCGGTAATCATCAACTCTGGGCGTACCGGATTAAGCCAGGCTTCCAAAGCCGACCGGGAACTCTGGCAGGAATTGGAGCAAGACCCGGAAGCTTTCGACCAGCAATGCCAGCAAGCGATCGCCGCGCTGACGGCACCGGATGAAACACAGCCGCAAGCGCAGGAAGAAAATGCGCCCGATTATTACGGCCACGAGCGCCTGACCGCCACCAAAGTACGCGTCGGCCAGCAACAGTTTCGCAAGCGGGTGTTGAATGCGTACAACGAACGCTGCTGTATTACCGGGCTGGAAGAACCGATCTTATTGATTGCCAGTCATATTCGCCCGTGGAAAGACATCGCCGAACATCGTCTGGACCCCAGCAATGGACTCTGCCTATCCACCCTGCACGACAAAGCCTTTGACCAAGGGCTGATCGGTTTTAACGATCATCTGGAGTTATTGATCTCGCCGCGTATCAAGGTATTGAAAAGCGATATTATTCAAAGCCAGTTTGAACAATACGAAGGCAAGCCGCTGCATCTCCCCAACGAAGAGAAACATGCGCCGAAGCTCGCACATATTCAGCACCATCGGGATAATATCTTTTTAAAGCATTAGCCTGCCTGATTGCCGATTAAATCTATTCATTGGCCTTAGCGCCGTAATTTATCAATGATGCACGCCGAGCGCCGGACGCGGGGAATAATGCCCCGCCCCGGCCTCATTCCTCACGTTATTGATTCATTCGGGATTAAAGAGAAACCATGCCAATGCCTGTTTTTATCACCGGTTTTATGACCAGTGCCGGTTTGATCGTCGCGATCGGCGCGCAGAATTCGTTCGTGTTGCGTCAGGGGATGCGCCGGGAGCACGTGTTCTGGGTCAGTTCGGTGTGCTTTTTATGCGATATGGCGCTGATGACGCTCGGCGTGCTGGGTCTTGGCAAAATCATCAACGACAGCAAACCGGCGATCACCGCGCTGACGCTGGCCGGGGTGCTGTTTCTGCTGTGGTACGGTTATAACGCGCTGAAAAGCGCCTGGCGCGGCAACAATCAGCTGACGCTCACCACGCAGGGCGACGGCCTGCGCCGCCGGCGCACGGTGATCGGCGCCTGTCTGGCGGTCAGCCTGCTGAATCCACATGTCTATCTGGACACGGTGGCGATCATCGGCGGCATTTCCTCCGGCATCGCCCCCGACCTGAAACTGTTTTATCTGGCCGGCTCCATCAGCGCGTCGTTAATCTGGTTCTACACCATCGGCTACACGGCCGCCGCCTGCTCGCGCTATTTCGCCAACCCGCTAACCTGGCGCATCATCGATAGCCTGATCGGCTGCTACATGATTTTTATGGCGTTTCAGCTGTGTCGTTTTCTGTATCAGCAATAACGCTATCCGACGCGGTCGCTCCGCCGCGCAGCCACTCGATTGCCAGCGTCGGCCAGGCTTGCAGGCGCGCCAGCGCATCGGCGTAGAGCGGCATGGCGTTGGCTGCGCCTTCCCGTTCAACGCACACCGCCGCGTAGGCGGAAGCGAACAGCGCCGCCTCGGCCAGCGCTTCCCCCGCCGCCAGCCGGGCCGCCAGCGCGCCGTTGAAGGCATCGCCCGCGCCGGTAGTGTCTTTCGGTTGCGCCGGGAATACCGGAATACGCGCCAGACTGTCGCCGGTGGACAGCAGCGCACCCTGCGTGCCCAGCGTAATCAGCAGTTTCGCCACGCCCTTGTCGTGCAGCACCTCGGCGGCGCGTTGGGCGCTGTCCCAGTCACTGACGGCGACGCCGGTGAGCTGAGCTGCTTCGGTGCTGTTGGGGGTGAGCAGATCGACGTGACGCAGAAAAGCGTTGCTGACCTTCTGCCACGGCGCCGGGTTGACGATGACGTAGGTGCCCGCCTCGCGGGCGGTGTCCATCATGCGCTGAATGGCGCTCAGGTTATTTTCCAGTTGCATCAACAGGATGTCTGCCGCCGCCACCGTCGGCCGACAGCGGGCGACTTCGGCGGCGGTGACGGTGAGATTAGCGCCGGGGTAGACCGAAATCATGTTCTCGGCGTCGTCGCCCGCCACATAAATCAGCGCGTTGCCGGTCGGTTTTTCCTTGCAGGTGAACAGGGTGATGGCGTCAAAACCGCTGTGTTCCAGATGGCGACGGGCGTAGGAGCCGAAATCATCCCGCCCGACCTTGCCGATATAGTGCACCCGCGCCCCGGCCCGCATCGCCGCCATCGCCTGATTGGCGCCCTTGCCGCCCGGCCCCATCATACTGTGCTGGGCAATCAACGACTCGCCGGGCGCCGGAAAGCGCTGCATGTGCGAGACGATATCCAGATTGAACGAGCCAAACACGCACACCTTACCTTTCATACCTGCTCTCCCCAAATATGTCATCGCCCCACATCACGTTATCTCCCGAAATAACGTTCCGCCGCCAGACAGGCGCCGCGGCACCCGGTGTGATCGGTGGCGGCGCTGACGACCAGTTTCAGCCCGCGCCGGGTCACCGGCGGGCGCAGATGGCGCACCAGCAGCGACTGAAGCTGTTCGAGCGGGAAGTCCGCCATCGCCAGCACCCCGCCGCCCAGAATCAGGTATTCCGGGTCCAGAATATTCATTTCCGCCGCGATGGTTTTCGCCAGCCGGTCGATGAACGCGCGCAGATCCGGGTGGTCGCGCTGTGCCGAAAACAACGCTGAGAGCGGCAGCTCCGGGCAGTGCGCCTGCGCCCACTGACTCAGCCAGTGACCGCTGGCGATAGTCTCTACGCAGCCTTCGTTGCCGCACGGGCAGGCCAGCGGATTGTCCGGCCACGGAATGTGCCCCAGTTCGCCGGAGCCGCCGTGCCGGCCGTGGTAAAACTGGCCGTTGAGCCACAGGCTGTTGCCCATGCCGGTGCCGAGGTACACCCCCACCGCATGCTGCGGCAGACGTTCCAGTTGCAGCAGGTCCCACAGCATCAGGTGGTTGACGTCTTTGTCCATCGCCACCGGCACGCCCACCCGCTCCGCCAGTTGGCGCGCCACCGGTTGATCATCCAGCGCGGGGATAAACGGCAGCGACACCACCTGCTGGCGGTCGTGGCTGAGGATACCCGGCAGCCCCAGCATTACGCCGCCGATGGCGCAGTCAGCCGCCGCCAGCGCCGGACGCAGCACCCCGGCCAGCGCGCCGAGCGCGTCCGGCTGACGCGCCCAACTGGCGGTAGGCACTTTGTGAAATCCTGACCAGCGACGCTGCACGTCCATCACCAGCAACCGGGTGCTGGTGCCGCCGATATCCACCCCCAACCAGCCGGTCATCACGCGGACTCGCTTAGCGCGCCCTTCGCCTGCGCGATGTGTCCTTGCATCAGGTCCCACGCCTGCTCCAGCCGGTCGTGCAGGCCGAACAGACCGGAGGTGCCGACGATCAGCACCTCGGCTCCCGCCGCCAGCAGCGTGCCGTAAGTGCGCTGGTTGCAGGAGCCGTCCACCTCGATCAGATAACGGTGGCCGTGCCGCGCTTTCAGATCGCGCAGTTCCGCGATCTTGCTCACCATTTCCGGAATAAACGGCTGGCCGGCGTAACCGGGATCCACCGTCATCACCGTGATCTTGTCCAGCAGGTGAATGTAGTGACGAATAAACGACACCGGCGTCGCCGGGTTGAGCACCACGCCGACCCGGCGATTCAGCGCGCGGATCTGGTTGATGACCCGGAACGCGTCGCGGTTGATGGTTTCGGCGTGCGGGCAGATCACGTCCGCCCCGGCCTTCGCCACCGCGTCGATAAAATCGGTCGGCGCTTCCACCATCAGATGCACGTCGATAGCCACGCGGGTAAACGGCCGAATCTGCTCGATGAAAAACGGCGACAGGGTGATGTTCTTGACGTAGTGCCCATCCATGATGTCCACGTGCAGAAAATCGGCCCGGGTGTCCAGCACCGCCAGTTGCTGCTTAATCTCCATGAGATTCATGCACATCAGCGAGGGGGAGAGTTGAGTACGCATCAGACGTCCTTTTTATCGTTTAACGGTGACTGGCGGGCCAGCCGCACGCTGCGGCGCACGGCCCGGTAATGGATGTACTGGTTTTTGAAGAACTTGAGCGACAGCACCACGATCAGCACCGCGCCCCACATCGCCAGGCTGAAGTGCTGGCTGATGTTCAGCAGGTTGAAACCGGTGGAGAGGATCTGTAGCGCCACCAGCGCCAGCACCACGCCGGTGACGCGGCCGAAACCGCCGTTGGGGTCGGCGCCGCCGAGAATGATCGCCAGCACCGTCAGCAGCAGGTAGGAATCGCCGTAGCCGATGCGCGCCGAGTTAAAGCGCGCCATCATCACCAGCCCGGCCAGCACGCACAGCAAGCTGGAGATGACGTACACCAGCACCAGCATGCGGTGGGTGTTGATGCCGCTGAACCAAGTGGCGTTGATGTTGCTACCGCCCATATAGATGCACTTGCCGGCGCGGGTTTTGCCGAGGAACAGCGCCATCGCCGCGGCCGCCAGCAGGAACAGGTAGAGCGGCAGCGGCACGCCGAGCAGGGTGCCGGAACCGAGCGTGCGCACCACCTCCGGCATACCGCTCACCGCCGCGCCGCGCGTCAGCCAGATGCCGATGCCGTTGACCGTCATCATGGTGGCGAGCGTCACCAGAATCGGGTGCGCGCCCACTTTGGTCACCATCAACCCGGTGACGCCGCCGATCAGCACCGCAATCGCCACCGCCCCCAGCACGCCGATGCCGAGCCACAGCAGTTGCAGCGCGGTGCCCGCGCCGGACGGCAGATAATTCAGCAGCACCCAGGCGATAAACAGGCTGGTAAGGTTGGCGGTGGCGATGATGCACAGATTCAGGCCGCCGCTCAGGATGGCGACGAACATCGCCAGCGTGAACAGCCCCAGTTCCGGCAACTGGAACGCCATGCTCATGAAGGTCGAGCCGGTGAAAAAGCGCCCCGGCAGCGCCAGCGTAAAGGCGGCGACAGCAACGGCAATCAGCAGCAACAGACCGGGATGCGCGCCGCCCGCCAGACGGACAGCGGCGCGTAACCGGGTAACGGGGTTCATGGCGGAATACGCCTGTCGTTCAGGTAAAACTGACATCGGTTTCCTTCCGTTTCTTGTAGTGGGTAACGGTTATCGCCAGCATGATCACCGCGCCGATGACGATGTTCATGAAGTAGCTGGAGACGCCAATCAGGTTGAGGCCGTTTTTGAGGATGGCGATCAGAAATACGCCCATCAGCGTACCGGTGACGGTGCCTTTGCCGCCCATCAGGCTGGCGCCGCCCAGCACGGTGGCGGCCAGCACATCCAGTTCGCCGCCCACCAGCGCGTTCGGCACCACTTCGCCGACGCGGTAGACCTGCACCAGCCCGCCAACCGCCGCCATCACGCCGAGATAGCCGTAAGCCAGCAGGTGGATCAGCCCGACGCGAATGCCGATGCGCCGCGCCGACTCCTGATCGCCGCCGGTGGCGTACAGCTGGCGGCCAAGGTGGGTTTTGTTGAGCAGGAGCCAGGTGAACAGCGCGATCGCCAGCATCAACGTCAACGGCAGGCCAAGCTGATAACTCTGGCCATTGACGCTAAACGGCAGCACGCTACGCAATGTCACCCACCACTCCGGCAGGCTATACAGGCTGTGGCCGTTGGTGAGCCACATCAGCAGCCCGAACAGCAGCGACTGCATACTGATAGTGATGATGATCGACACGATGCGCAGCGAATAGATCAGCACCGCGTTGATCATGCCGAACAGCGCGCCGCACAGCACCGCCAGCCCGATGCCGAGCAGCGGATTGTCGATGCCGGCGCGTACGAACAGCGAGGCGATCAGGTACTGCGTCACCGAGGCCACCGCCGCGAACGAAATGTCGATGCCGCCGGTCACCAGCACCACGAACAGCCCCAGCGCGAAAATACCGGTGACGGCGTAGGTATCCGCCAGGTCGAGCAGATTCTGCAACGTCAGGAACTGGTCGCTGGCGAGCGAGAAAAACACCACGAAACACAACAGCACCCAGGCCAGCCAGCCCTGACTCGACTGCGGTTTCAACCAGGATACGTCAGGCATTGATCACCTCCGCCAGTTGCTGCTGCGCGATGTCGTGCGGCCGGTATTCGGCGTGGATAGTGCCGTCCTGAAAATGCAGTACCCGGTCGCAGTTGTAGTAGACCTCCGGCACTTCATCGGAAATCAGGATGATGGCCAGCCCCTCGCGGGCCAGTTGGTGGATCAACTGATAGATGCTGGCCTTGGCGCCCACGTCCACCCCGACGGTAGGCGAGTCGAGGATCAGGATCCGCGGTTGGGTCAGTACCCATTTCGCCAGCACGATCTTCTGTTGGTTGCCGCCGGACAGCGTGGAGATCGCCTGATCCGGATCCGCCACCCGCACGCCCAGTTGCTGGATCCAACGCAGGATCAGCGTGTTCTTGCGGTATTCGTCGATCAGGTGGAAGCGGTTGCGCAGTTGATCGAGGATGGTCAGCACCATGTTGTCCGCCACCGACTGCTGCTGGATCAGCCCCAGCGTTAGTCGGTCTTCCGATACATAGCCGATACCGGATTTGATGGCGTCTTCATGGTTGCGAAAGCGTACCGGTTTGCTGTCGAGCCAGATTTTGCCGCCGTCGGGTTGGGTCATACCGAACAGCGACAGCGCCAGTTCGGTGCGCCCGGAGCCAAGCAGGCCGCACAGCCCCAGCACTTCGCCCTGATGCAGCCGGAAACTGACATCGTGGTACTGCCCGGCGCGGCTCAGCCGTTCCACCTCCAGCAACACGCGATCCGGATCGCCGGTGGGCGTTTTCAGTTGGTAGTCGAGCTTCAGGCCGGTCATCAGTTCGGTCAGCCGGGCGCCGTCCATCTCGCTGGCGGGCCAGGTGCCGACCTTGCGGCCATCGCGGATCACCGTCACCCGATCGGATATCTCCAGCACCTCGTCCAGCCGGTGGCTGACGAACACCACGCAGATGTTTTTGTCCTTCAGGTAACGCACGGTGCGCAGCAGTTGATTAACTTCGGTGCGGGTGAGCGAGGCGGTCGGCTCGTCCATGATCACCAGCCGCGCGTCCGCTACCAGCGCCCGGCAGATCGCCACCTGCTGACGTTGCGCGATGGACAGCGCCGCTACCTTTGCATCCAGTTGCAAGTCAAACTGCAACTCGCTGATGATGCGCTGCGCGGTGTCCCGCACCCGGCGGGCGCTGTACCAGCCGAACAGCCCGTTCAGGTTGTGCTCGAAGGCGATGTTCTCCGCCACGCTCAGGTTAGGAAACAGCGACAGATCCTGATAGATCACCTGAACGCCAAAATCGCGCGCCTGCCGGGCGGTGAGGCGGGCGATCGTGTCGCCCTCCCCCATACGGCTGCCGCTGTCCGGGGCATGCACCCCGGCGATCACCTTGATCAAGGTACTTTTGCCACAGCCGTTGGTGCCGGCCAGACAGTGCACTTCTCCCGCCATCAGCGACAGCGAGATATCGCTCAGCGCCCGGTTGCCGCCAAAGGTCTTCGACAGGTTATCCAGCGCAATCAGCGTCTGTGGTTCGGCCGCGTTCATCGCTTACAGCCCCATTTTGACCAGTTTCGGCAGGTTGGTTTTATCCAGGCTCTCGGTGGTGTTGCCGAGGATGGTGTGGGTCTGGCTATCCACCTTCACCTTGCCCAGGCCGTCGATGGTCATGCCGTCGGTGATGGCTTCCTTCTTCTGGATCATGTCCGCCAGCCGCACGAATACCTCGCCCGCCGTCATCGGGTTCCAGATATAGCCGCCCTTGATGGCGCCGCGGTTGACCAGCGACTGGCCCTGACCGGGGCTGAACGAACCGATAACGCAGATCTGGTCAATCTTGTTGCGCGCCATCACCGCCCGCCCGGCGCCGATCGGCCCCTGTGAACCAAAGGCGATGATGCCTTTCAGGTCGGGGTATTTGGACATCAGTTCGTTGGTGGTGCGGATGGAGTCATCCAGCGATTCGCCGACGCCGAACTTGTCCGCCACCAGTTGCATCTTCGGGTAATGGGCTTTCTGCCACGCCACGGCGGAATCAACCCAGGCGTTGTGCAGCGGCACCGTCAGGCTGCCGACGTAAGCGGCGTATTTGCCCTCGCCTTTCATGCAGTCCGCCAGCGCTTTCATGTGGTTCTCGCCGTGGGTTTTGGCGTCCACCAGTTCAAAATCCCAATCGGCGTATTGCTGCCCCGGCGACTCATGCACCAGCACCTTGATGCCCGCTTCCTGCGCGCGTTTCAGCACCGGTTCCAGCACCTTCGGGTCGTTCGGCACCACGCCGATGATGTCCACCTTCTGGGCGATCAGATCTTCGATGGCGCGCACCTGAAGCGCCGGGTCCGCCGAGGTCGGCCCCACCTGCCAGGCATCGATGCCGCGTTTGGCCGCTTCGCTCTTGATGCCGGCTTCCATGGCGTTGAACCACGGAATGCCGCCGATTTTCACCACCACCCCCATGCGCAGCTTATCGGCGGCGTGGGCAGAAGCGGCGAACAGCGCCAGCAGGGTACAGGCGAGTAAGGTTCTTTTCATTATGCTTCTCCGATCGAGTTATTAATTAACTGCATGGCGGACGGCCGTTGCGAGCAATCGATAATATTGACGCCATTCCATGCCAGTTCCTGTTGAAGCGCTTTATCTTTCAAACTGTCGGTAATCAGAAAATCCACATCGCGGTAATGACAAATACGGGCGAATGACGGATGAGAAAATTTACTGGCGTCCATTAATAAATATTTTCTTTCCGACGCCAGCAGCATTTGTTGTTTTAAATGGGCGCTATTTTCATTTCCCTCGCGTAAATAACCGTCATTGCCCAGACTGCTACAGGAAAAGAAAATCTTATTAATTAAAAACTCCTTTAACGGCTGTTCCGCCACCACGCCGCTAAAATCCTCATAGCGATCGGAATATTCCCCGCCCAGACAAATGGTGCGAATATTGCCTTTCGGCGCCAGCGTTTGCACCGTACGCAATGAATTGGTTAATACCGTTAATTCAATATCCGGTAATTGCCGCGCCAGAAACCAACAGGTGGTACTGCTGTCCAGTAAAATACAATCGCCGGGGCTGATAAAATCCAGCGCACGTTTAGCCATTTGCATTTTCTGCGACACATTTTCATTCATGCGCTGACGAAATGTGGCTTCCTGTTCACTGTGGCCGCTTGTTATATTCGGAATATTTCCCTGGCTGCGCTGCGCGATAACCGCGCCGCCGTGACTGCGTAATAACACGCCTTTCTTTTCCAGCAGCGATAAATCCCGCCGGATGGTTTCCTGCGACACCTGGCATAACCTCACCAGCTCTGAAACCAATACACGACCATGCACGGTTAATTGCTCGACAATGCGCTGCTGACGCTCAATCGGCAACATGGCGACCTCCTGTGGGAATAAAGGTAATGGATAGCGGGAACACAAAATGTGCCCTGGGCAAAAGACCGGGGGCAGGAAAATGACGGGGCTGCATTCAGTGATCCTGGTGGAAAATAAAAATGAAATTTGCATCACCGGCAGATTAAAAGGTGATGAATGTCACAAAAAAGTGCCGTTTTAACGGCCATCATCGCGCCTTAACATAAGCACGCTAATAAATGTAGCAATAAATTAACCTGCCCGAATGTGACCGTTTCTGTGGATTTGACCGGTTTGAGAGAACAACGAGGAAGAGCAACATCAGAAGACGGAGCGGCGCACCACACACCACCCCGATAAAAGACATGAAGAATGCAACGATACTACGCGCCGCGATATGCCGTATTGGCGCCCATACCGCTAACATACACATTATGCGCCAGCCCGGTTTCCTTCATCGCTTCCCAGAAATTAACGTCTTTCACCAGCGCTGACAGGCTTTGCCACTGCAACGCGCTCCCCGCAACGCCTTTGCGCTGATACAGACCGAACCAGCCGGAAAAACCGTACGATTCCGCCACCGGCGCCAGCACCACCACCGTCGAGGACGGATGACCGTGCGCCTGCCGCATCCGCTCAAGCCAGCCTAACAGTTGCGACGGCGACAGCGGTTGACCGTCATGTCCATGCAATACCCCTGCGTAGAGGCAGGCCGGCTGGGGTTTGAGCTCCAGAAAATCGCTCGCCGACATGTCTTTGCCGGTCAGATGATTGTCGCTCCAACCCTGCGGCGAGATGCAGATATCCCCTTGCTCAACGGCGCCAAACAAATCCAGCCCCAGCAGCAGGTAATGTTTGTCTGGCAATACGTGGTCTTCCTGTGCGATCACCGGCAGCGCCAGATCGGCGCCGGGCACCCACTCCGGCGTAAACTCTTCTTTCACGGAGAAGATCTTCTCAATCTGGTGGATGTTTTGCCGGGCGTTGAAATCACACCGGTAGAGAATATCGAAAAAGGTTTCACCCTCAATATCGCGGGTAATCACCGACGGCGGCACCGGCATCGCCAGCCCCAGCGCACTCAACAATTCGGGCAGATAATTAAGCGATGCCGCTTCCGCATCGGTGTTGGTATCACGCACCCAGGATTTCCGGCGATGTTGTTCTTTCAAATGGTAGCCTTTCATGGTGTATCTCCCGACAGATGAATGTCTTCACACCATAATTCAGCACGGGAAAATCCCTCTGGTGGTAAATGGGGAAAAATGGGGGAGGAATGGGGTCTTCCGGCAAATCATTGCTTCAAAATAAAAAATTATCAGTCCCTAAAAGGGACATAACAAACGACTCAGAGAAGGATGTATTTCCCTTGCAACGGCAAGGTACCAGCAAGTACAAACTCACTGCATAACTACACTTTGCGAGGCACATTCCAAAACGCATCGCAACACCACTGTAAATTCATCCAGCCTCTTTCACCCGGTTGGCCGCTGGCATAGAGTGTCTGTGCTGCGGCAACATCCGCAGCCGGGACTGGAACCCCCGACTATCTCAGGACTGAAAAACGCTTTGTTTTTTCAGGGGCTGCGTGCACACTCGTTACGGTGACGCAGGCAGGGCAACCGCAAGGTTGACCGGTCTTCTTGAGAGCCGGGGTTCCAACCCTGTCTGTGTCACCACCAAGTTTGGAACCCTTGAGTGGTGACGTGCTGATACTATCTCAAGGAAAACAGACTATGACGGACACCCACGCCACACCCACTGACAGCAGCATCAACATTTTCCGCGGCCTGATCGCCAGCCTGCCGTTCCATCAGCTTGATGAGGTTCAACTGTGTGACCTTGGCGCTATCGCCGCTGAATCCGTCGCCGGGCTGTGCCACGGGCTTCACGAACTCGGCGATCGGTTGCAAAACGGCGCCGACATCGAACCCGAACAGCGCTACCAGTTGGGCGCCAGCCTGAATGCCGCCGCGCACCTAATCCCGGCGCTGCTGGAAATCTGCGAACAGGCGGAACGCCACACTCGAGTGGTGCCACATGCGGGTGAATTAATACCGCTCTACGTTATTTAAGTTCACCAGCATGGCCTGACCGCCGTTGACGGCACACTGCGATAGATGCCGGAGTCTGGATGAGTTGAACGATGTCGCATTCACTGAATACAGTGAGTAATAAAACCGGCGGTGGCGGTGCGGTATGACGAATGATATAGCGGCTATCTGGTCCAAAAACCGCGTCTTATATTCCCGTCCTGACGGACGGGACTTTACACCGCACTGGATAACATTATTAGAAATCACATTTCTACTGCGGGAACATTTTTAAAAAATCCAAGTGTGCTAGCCTTAACAGCGTAATGACCTTTCAACTCGTACCGAGGCTTTGATGCTGGAGAATGTAATCATCAGATAATCAGCTTTCCGACCTTCTCAGGCCGGACTGGTTATCGCTGCGCTTAAACTTTACGCAAACACCTGCGGGTGTTGGCTCGTTTTAGCACATGATGATTAACAGGTTTCCAGTATGAACTTATCCCGTCAGGAACAACGTACCTTACACGTTCTCGCTAAAGGCGGTTGTATTGCGCACGTGCGCGATGCTTCTGGGCACATCACTTCCGTTGAATGTTATAGCCGCGAAGGACTGCGACTCAGCGACTGCACGCTGGCCGTCTTCAAAAAACTTAAAACCAAAAAACTGATCAAATCCGTCAATGGTCAGCCGTACCGCATCAACACCACCGGGCTGAGCACCGTTCGCGCCCAACCGGACAACCGTTAAGGTACAGATGATGAATATGCCTATTAATACCCCGTTTACCGATAGCTATGACAAAGCTTTTCTGCTGGACACGATGATGGGGCCGAATGCCATGCGCATTACGGAAGAAATGGCCAATATGCTCCCCATTTCGCCGGGCATGCGTATCCTTGACCTTGGTTGCGGGAAAGGAATTTCGTCCATCCTGCTGGCGGAAAAGTACGACGTGACGGTGTTTGCCGCCGATTTATGGATCCCCCCGACCGAAAACACACAGCGGTTCACCAGTCTGGGGGTTGATTCTAAAATTTTTCCCCTGCGGGTAGACGTAACGAAGGAGATCCCCTTTGCTGATGAATACTTTGACATGATCATCAGCGTGGATGCCTGGCAGTACTTTGGCAGCAACGGCGGCATGCTGGCGAAACTGCTGCCTTTTGTGAAAAAAGGCGGGCTGATAGCGGTTGCCGTCCCCGGGTTTATACAAGACTACTCAGAAGGCAACCTGCCCGAAGTAGTAAAACCTTTTTGGACACCAGACTGGTATTTTTATTCCTGTCACTGGTGGAAAGCGTTATGGGAAAAAGAATCCGGCATAGAAATTACCATGCTGCGCGAAATGGATTCATGCCGGCAGGCGTGGGATGACTTTATGGAATGCACGCTTGCTCAGGAAATGATGGTTCCCATCATGGAGGCGGGGGCCGGAGAGTATTTCAACATTATTCAAATCGTGGGACGAAAAAAATAAGATTAAAAGTTTATTTAATAGTCAAATATGAACATTAATAGACGATAACGGGCACAAAAAAAGCCACCCGAAGGGGGCTTGATTTTTGAATTTTGGTGCGAAGGCCGGACTCGGGATAACTTTTAATTTATTGATTTAAAATAAATTTAATTTTACAAATGGTTTTATTGACCACCATTTTGACCCCAATGCGATTTATACGACGCTATTTGAGTTAATTTTTCATCAGAAAATGGAAGAAGGTAATCCCTTTCTTATCAAACAAGATCAGTAAATCTGGCAGGCCGTTAAGAGCGGAAAGCGCACATGGCCGTCTACTTAAACCCGGGAATTTTTCTGGGTCTGGGTGATGCTCTCGATTTCAATTCTATTTACATGACAGACTTGACCTATTTCATATTCTAGCATGCAACATAAACAGTCTTTCGTATATTACCGGCAATGAATCGATTTTTATGTTCTCCACTATTAGTAAAACCTCGCGATGAGTCCTGTAAGGGAAAACCGGAAAGCAAGTTTTAATCGTTGTAACTTTATTGCAGTTCATATTTTTATCGTCAGGACAACCAGTCATAACGAGTTATCCTCCGATATAACCTAGGGGTATTTTGGGTTATCATCACTATGATCAAGAATTTCTTCATCCGGTAAAATTATTAAATAATCCTATATTGAATCATTTAGTCTTCATCACCTTTTTGGAACTCATTTACGCTGAAATTCAATTTTTTCAATGGTGCATCGGGAAGGTGGTGATGATAAAAAACCCCTATATACTCAATATGATAACTTAATAGTATGTAGAACAAACTTAAGCATAATATATAGTTATCAACATTGTCTTTCCAAACGTGTTTTTTGAAATGTTCAGCATGTGCAGATCTATTTCTTGCCTTAAACCAGGCAGTGGCCATTTCTTTCGGAAATACCCCCTGCCGAGCCATGTTAAAAAGAATTCCTTTTGGCGAGGACTGTCCACTTCTTTGTAGTAAATTAATTATTGAGCTTTTAACTCGCTCATTTATTTCAAGGTGGTCTATTATAGGCTTTACATCGCTACATAACTTTTTGAATTCCCTATCTTCTTGTTTGAATTTTGAGTGAAATTTATTTATAACACCCTCAATTGAAACCGTTAGGCTGAGAGTTTCATTTTCAAGATCAGACTGGTGGGCATTAAATATCTTCAACCAATAATAATAAAATGTTCTATCGGTTCCGAATTTTTCGGTATATGATTTTATAAATTCGATCCACTCATTAAGATAATGAGGGATTCGTTGAGGGAGGAATTCCATAAGGTGGAGTTTTTTTGTGTTTGATATCTCTTTAAATATTAATGTTTTATCTACTACTGTTTGTGTCACGCTTAATGTTGGTGTTAGTAACACACCTCCAGCAATTGACAATGCGTCAACTATACATTTAGCTTGATCTAACGTAACGTTCTGTTCTGACGTAAGGTGTATGCAAGAATAATTATCCTCTAGCAGTACTGATATATTTATATTATCTAATATAAATGAGCATCTTGTTCTCCTTTGTCCGCCTTCTCCTAAATTTTGGAATTCATTGCAAGGTATATTAAATCTCTGTGGAACAAAAAAATAGTGTTGGTATTCAGAATAATCATTTTCTATAGTTTTCCTTATTTCATATAACTCACAATCAATACCTATCCCACATGGTGACACGTTCATACTAATATAAGGATTAATGTTGTCCGCATGCCAAACCTTACCGCTTAAATCCGTAGCTTTTAATGAGAACAAATACTCCTCGCTAATTATTTCTCCAGTCTTCAAGTGTGAATAAGTTGGTTTGACGCGGAATTGCTGATCAGATTTCTTATGTAAAAACTTCAAATATGGTTTTTTATCTTTGTAGTAAAAATACCCTGAACCAGTGAATATCTCTGGATTTTCAGTAGTTTGTTGGGTCAAAGTAATATCAATAAAATCGTGGGTAAAAGTACCTGCTATTAGTTGTTCAACTATTTCCTTTGAAATGCTCATTTAAAGCCTTTTACTATGATTGAATGTTGAAGAGTTTTTCCACTTGAGATAGTTTTTGTCAATTATCTAATTCTTAGTTTTAGAGATGACTCATCATGTTATCTTTAACTTAGAGTCCAATTCAGTACATGATGATCTGTCCCCAAATCATTAACATTACACTATGCCAGTAACATCAGCTACTGGCACTAAACGACCTGTCAAATTAGCTCTAAACTTATCTTACAAAATCGTCATCTTAAGAATAAGCCAGCACAACTAAATCAAACCAACACCTTCAACCCATGCTTCTGCACCACGGTAAGCAGTTTCAGCGATAACCCGCTGGGGCGTTTTGCGCCGCTTTCCCATTTCTGCACTGTTGAAACACTGGTGTTCAGGTAGCGGGCGAAAACTGGCTGGCTGACGTTTAACTTCTCACGCAGCGCTTTAATTTCCAGTGGCTGAAGAGACTCGACACTGTTAAGGCACGCTTTGTCAAAATTGCGCATCGTTTCTTGTGGGATGGCATCAACGCTGAATAAGCCAGATGCGGCGCTGTGAATGGCCTCAAATGCCGGGCTTTTGAATTTACTTTTTGCAGTCATGGCAAATCTCCACCCGTTCTTTATGCTTAATCAGTGCCGTAATCTTTTCATCGGCAAGGGCAGCATGGCTTTCCCCTGAGTTACCGCCTCAATGGCCTGACATAACTCGCTATCCTTGATAGCGTGGGATTTAGCCGCCTTAGTAAACCATTTGGTTTTGAATACACGCATCAGGCCAGCATTCCATCCCTTAACTATAGCACTGAGTGCTAGATTACTCCCTTTTGATGAATATTCAAACTACTTGAAGTCTGCAAAATTCTGTCGTAATTTTATCCGCGTAATCCGTTGTCTCAGACAACTGCCAATGTTTCCAGTGTCAGGATGATACGAGTGACCTGAGAGAAACGCCTTCGGGTGGTCGCCCCTTCAATGCTGTACGGTTCCAGTATCTGGTGTGTGTGATTGTAGTGAACCGTATGGCCCTTTCTTCAGAGCCAGGGAAAAAATGCCATCGTAGCCTGAAAGATGGCGCTATTACCGTAGCGGTACCTCCGTTAATCCTTTGAGAACGGAGATCACCACTCTATATGATGGTGATAAAGGAATATTAACTTTACACAAAAGCCAGAATGGCTTGTTTTTACTTGCAAAAAACGGCGTTGCTGTCTGTTGATCTATGGCAGGCGTGCTGTCGTATGCTTTATGCCGCATTGAATTTCTTTGCTGGCAACGGGCTGTTTTTATCTACCATCGGCTTTCAGATTAAATGACAGACATTTATGGCTGTCCTGTCAGCCTATTTTTTAACTTTAACTTGTTGTTTTTTAAAAGCAATAAGCGTTCTCAGCGCGCTTATTGACTCAGGGTTCGCGTTTTATCGCGCAACCCCACCTTCTTCATAGCAACGACAGGCGTGTGTTTAGCATTGTCATGTAGCTTTGCTTTGTCATCAGACAACGGCAGGGATTCGCTCATGGCAACGCTTTCACCCGGCGTCACTTTTACCGCGCAAGCAGGTGAAAGTGACGCCGCGCACTGACGTCTTTCTCGACTTTACTCATGGCCGTTTGCGCTGCGTGTCAACATTCTGACACCACCGTTTTCGCGCCTCACTGTGTTTAAAAGCATTCTGGATCGATACCGAGGCAGGCGATTTGCCTGGGGGTATGACTGTGTGAACAGCGGTTGCACTGTGTGCATCACCGAACCCCCGATACCTCAACAAAACCCAAGCCCTCCGGCGCACAGGTATCGTTCAGGCAGAGTACCGACTCTGCATAGCAGCCATGCGCCGAAGGGCTGAAGTCGAGATAAGAGCATGACAAAACTCAGTCGTGAAATGAAAACATGGGCGAAACAGGCGGGTGGCAGCCATAAAACGGTTCATGATCGCCTCCGTATTGTTGAGCGTTTGTGCCGTCATCTGCTGGCACTCAACATTCAGGTGCGCAGCGTACAGCACGTTAAAGCCCGGCATATCGAAAGCTATGTGTCGGCCCGCCGCTCTCAGGGCATGGCTTTACGCACGCTGCATAACGAGATGTCCGCCTTGCGCAGCGTGCTGCGTCTGGCAGGCCGGGGAAAACTGGTGGATGATCCCCGCCTGAGCAATCAGGCGTTGGGGCTGGGTGGTGCCAGCCGGGCAGGCACTAAATATGCCATCCCGGATGCGCTCTATCAGTCCGTGCTGGAGTCCGCCCGCCGGGAAGATGCCGGTCTGGCCTGTGCGCTCCAGCTTGCCCGGTTGCTGGGGTTGCGTTCTCAGGAAGCGGTGCAGTGTTGCGCCTCGCTCAAGCGCTGGGAGCAGCAACTGACCCGGCAGGTTGACCGGCTCACCGTCGTGTTTGGCACCAAAGGCGGGCGACCGCGTGAAACCCGTGTGCTGGACAGCGCAGCGGTGCTTGCTGCTGTGCGTGAGGCACTTGTCATCGCCGACAACCGCAACGGCAAACTCATCGATAAACCGGATTTGAAAACCGCCATGAATTTCTGGCGTGCTCGTACTACCCGCCTCGGCCTGACCGGCCATTACTCCCCCCACAGTCTGCGCTATGCATGGGCGCAGGATGCCATGCATTTCTACCTTGCCGACGGGTTTAGCCGTCAGGAGGCACGGGCGCTGGTGTCGATGGATTTGGGTCATGGCGATGGCCGTGGCCGTTATGTTGAACGTGTCTACACCCGTCAGGAGGAGGCGTAATGATGTCCAATCTCACTTTGTTGCGTTTGCCCGATGTGATGAAAAAAACCAGCCTCAAAAAATCCTGGATCTATTACCTGATCGATCGTGGCGAGTTCCCCCAGCCGGTGAAGCTGGGCGCACGTTCTGTCGCCTGGGTGGAGAGTGAAATCAACGACTGGATTGCCGAGCGTATCCGTCAGCGGGCGGAGGGGCGCAAATGAATCATTCAGCTTTTCTTCTGGCGGGCAAATTGGGCTATACTGCGCGGGCTACGGCAAAATCCGTAGCCGGAATTGGCGTTCCGAACAATAGTCTGGTGCCTGAATACGCACATCGTGCGTATTTTTTTGCAGGCAAGCGTCGAGCTGTACCTTCAATGGTGGCTCGTGCGGGGCTTCCGCAAGGAAGGCCGGTAGCCAGACTGTCCGGTAACGCCAACCTCGCACGGGCTACCACCCGCGAGATTGGCGTCTCTGGTGGTAGCTATCACAATTGCTACAGTCTGGAGGCTGCCTTATGGCTACGACCCTTAGCTATTCCTGCCTGCAATCTTTCACCTCTCTTGTGGAGGTGCGCTATGTATAACCCCACACCGTTGTTACTGGAAGAGATCGCCGATCACTGCCGGGTGCTGGCCTACGCCATCATTGAGCTGGAAACCCCCGTTGCCAAAGAGCTGCTGATGTTCATCTTATGGGAGCGGCTTAACCTGCTGAATGAGACGCTGGATGCGGAGGTGCCGGACAATGAGTAAGTTTGTCTCGGAAAGTGTTGCACAATCCCGCCACCGCTGGCCGTCGATTCTGGCGGCATTAGATATCTACTTTCCTGCCGGGGGCCAGCATGGCCCTTGCCCTGTCTGCGGTGGAAAAGATCGCTTCCGCTTTGATGACAAGCGTGGGCGTGGCACCTGGTTCTGCAATCATTGCGGCCACGGTGATGGTCTGGATCTGGTCGCCCGCGTCAGGCGGTGTGACATCGCGGAAGCGGCCAGAGTGGTGACGGCACTGGCGTCATCAGCCAGTGAAACACCGCCCGCCAGAGAAAAGACGGTTGATCCCCGTCCGCTGGCGGAGCGCATCAAGGCGCTGATGGCAGCCACGAGCACCGGGGAAAGCCGGTATCTGAAAGCCAGAGGGCTGATGACACCGGCGATGCTGTTGACTGCCGCACAGGCGATGACCATCGGGCGTGTCCGGTTTGGCGAAGGATCGCTACTGCTGCCGATGTTCCGCACCTCCGGTGAACTGGCGGGCGCGCAACTGATCACGCCCGGCGGTGAAAAGCGGTTGTACCCCGGCACGCAGTTGAAAGGGGCGTTTATTCCGGTCAACCACGGCCCGGAGCCGTCGAAGCTGATTATCACCGAAGGGTATGCCACAGCGCTCACCCTGCAACAGTGCTCGTCATGCCATGTGGTGGCGGCGGTATCGGCCAATAACCTGCTGAACGTGGCGCAGGCATTCAGGGCGCGTTATCCCCAGTGCTGCCTGATCCTGGCCGGGGATAACGATATTCACCCGGATGGCGCGGCCAACACCGGCAAACTGATGGCGGAGAAAGCGGCGCTGGCCGTTGACGGCTGGGTATCCCTGCCGCCGACCGATACCGCCTGTGACTGGGATGACTTTCGCCAGCGGCACGGCATGGAAGCCACCAAAGCCGCGTTCCGGCGTCAGCTTACCCGGCCTGCCGTTATCAGCCCGGCCCCATTGCCTGACGCCGGGCTGTCTCCTGTCACGGCATTTTCCTCCGCCCTGCCACTGCATAAAGGCTCGGAAGGGTTTGATACCCGACAGGATTACCTGATCAAGGGCTATCTGCCGAGCGGCGCGGTTGCCAGTGCCTACGGTGCCAGCGGGTCGTATAAATCCTTTCTGGCTGTTTCCTGGGCGTGCCATATCGCCACCGGAAAGCCGTGGGCCAACCGACCGGTCACGCAGGGCGCGGTGATTTATGTGGTGGGCGAAGGTGGGATCGGCGTGCCGCGCCGGATTCGGGCGTGGGAGGAAACGCTGAACGACCATAGCCCGATTGATGCGCTCTACCGCGTTGACTGCCCGGTATTCCCGGCC
Organism: Dickeya sp. Secpp 1600; assembly: GCF_003049805.1. NCBI lineage: Bacteria > Pseudomonadati > Pseudomonadota > Gammaproteobacteria > Enterobacterales > Pectobacteriaceae > Dickeya > Dickeya sp. Secpp 1600. The sequence goes on along the minus strand of NZ_CP023484.1, from coordinate 468,575 downwards.
AGTCCCGACAGCGTGGAGCAGGTGATCAAGGCCGCCCATGACGTGCAGGCCGCCACCGGGATGGCGGTACGGCTGATCATTCTGGATACACTGGCCCGCTGCTTTGGCGGTTCGGATGAAAACGCCGCTAAAGACATGGGGGCGTTTATTCAGGGTTGCGACTACATCAAGGCGGCCACGCAGGCCACGGTACTGATTATTCATCACTCCGGCAAAGATCAGGACAAAGGCGCTCGCGGCTCCAGCGCCTTCCGGGCTGCGCTGGACGTGGAGTTTAATGTGCGCCGCGAGGCCGACGGGCAGGCGCTGATCCTGACCTGCACCAAGATGAAGGACGCCGAAGAGCCGCCACGCCGGGCCTACGACCTGACGGCGGTAAATCTGTACGTGGACGATGACGGCGAGCCGGTCACGTCGCTGGTTCTTAGGGATGAAGGCCGGGAAGTCCGCGATGACCCGACCGACGCTGACCCGGCGCTTAGTGGGATCACCCGGCTGACGGATAACCATGTAGCGCTGTGGGAAGCGATCCGCTCGCGCACGGCCAGTGGCGACGGCTGCACCCGCGCACTGGTGCGTGACGATATGCGGGCGATGGGGTTTGATGTCTCCAAAAAGTTTACCCGCTGGCTGGATAAACTCGTCAGGGATGACCTGATTGCGCTGGATGGTGAAAACATCGTGCCATTATCAAAACGCGGTAAAGTGGGGGAATAAACGGGGGGAATGTGGGGGATGCCGGGTATCAGGTTATGGTATCTGGCGACTTCCCCCACTTCCCGGATGCCTATATACCCTAAGTGGGGGGGAATGGTTAACTTACTGTATATCAATGATTTGTTTTTTTCCTCCATCATCCGGTGGGGGAAGCGTATTACGCGGTAAAGTGGGGGCAAGGTGGGGGATCTTTTACTCATGACCTACTCCGGCAGAGGATGTTTTGGTCTTTCCTCCATTCAAAATATAACATTTGAGTTATTATAACTTATAAATTATAATCCCCACAGATAAGGGGACTGACATGTATGAATTGATTTTTCACCCCGAAGCTGCAAGCGAAATTTATGACCTCGAACCTGTTATGCAGGCAAAGGCGCTTAAAGGGCTGGAAAAGCTTGAAGCTAAAGGGCCCGAGCTAAGATATCCAGACACGGACATCATTGAAGATGGATTGTTTGAGCTGCGGGTTGGTAGAAAAGACATCAGCAGAACGTTTTTTGCTTACGCCAAAGGACGTAAGATCTATATTTTAAGGACATTCATCAAGAAAACCCCTAAGACCCCGAAAGCTGAAATAGCGCTGGCAAAGTCAAGATGGGAGGAATTGAAAGATGGCAGTTAACGGTATCCGATTTTCTGATGTTAAAGCGAAAGCGCTTTCTCATCCTGAAGTTAAAAAAGCGTATGAGGACGAAACTCAAGAAGAAGCGCTTCGCGCTGTTCTGATCGAAATGAAGTCCAAGTCAGGTCTGACAAGTACAGAGATTGCCGCTCGCATGGGGGTAAGCCAACCTGCGGTGAGCCGCCTTGAGAGAAATGTTTCCAGTGCGAGTATCTCAACCTTACAACGATATGCCGCTGCTTGTGGGATGCAGCTTAAGCTGTCACTGGGTTAAGATTAGCACGGTATTCATAAGCCAGATTTTGCACTGGCTTGCCGGTTAGCATTGGTGCTACAGGTTCCGGCTTGCTACTTCTATACGGTGGAAAGCGATCTGGCAAAATGATACTTGGGTATTATGAGTAGCTGGGAAATCATCCACATAAGAAAAATGAGCGCTAGCCCCTCCTAAAAAAGGGGCTGGCGCGGTGGATAGTATATCCTCAAATTTTAAATTTCCCTTCCGCATTAATAATTGTATCCCACTGTTTAAATTCGTCACTACTAAGAACTACACAACCTTTTGCCATAGATTTAAAATTTTCGGTGAGGTTTTTATCTTGTTTTGGAGGAAAATGATCGAAACTTGAAATCAATGTTTTTCTTCTAAGATTCTCTACATACTCGGGGCAAATTAGATTTTTTCCATCAAGCGAGAACATATTAACAGCCTTAATGAAGAAATCACTTCTATCTTTTAAGTATTTCGTATCCCATATTGAATTAGGAAATAATTCTTTATAGTATTTATCAGATGTAACATGGTAATAATGAGTTCTTTTATCTAACACACCGATTGTACTTAATGTATTCGAGCTAATAAATAAAAAACCATTAGGCCAAAAGAAAAAAACCAAGAATAATGAAGCTAACACAGAAAAAACCGTCTCTTTTGCTACTTCAAAATTAAAAACCCCATTATTATTAAACGAAAAATTTCTTGAATAAAAGATCATCGCTGGAAATAATGATAACAATGAGTAAAAAGATAGAAAAAAGAAAGCATAAACAAACCCATAAAAAGTATGTCCATCCATATTCATCAAGAGCAAAGAAATAGACAAACTTATTGATATTGAGGCTAAAAAGCATATAAACAAGGTGGCAATAATAGAGCCAATTATTTTAATAAATTTTTTAAATCCGCTATCACGATAGGCATGAGTGTTTTTTACTTTAAATGGAAACACAGTAAAAATTGTAGAAACAATAAAAGATATGAGTAAAGAACGAAATGGTTCATCTATATATAAGAAAATTTTCTCTATGTATACATGCTTTTTGGAAAATTCAGAAAAACCATCCGATGATAATATCAAAATAGAAATCAACATAGATATTATCATTATCAAAGTAATATATGGCATCTTTTTTGTATTAGCAATATAACTTTCATTAACAAAAGATGAAAAAAGCATTAGATTAAAACTTGGAAGTACAAATACAAATGACATTAATACAGAAATAAATACAAATGAGCCAAATATTGAAAGAAGTGTTGTTTTATTATCAATAATACCAATCAATAGGTCAAGACGTGAAAAATGCCCTAAATATCCCCAAACAACAATTATGGAGAGTAGGATGCATATAGGTGAAATTTTCAGTGCATAAAGAAAAAATTTTTTAGCATTATTAAATAAATGGGTTAATTCACTCTCTTTGATTCCTTCCATATATCCCTCTGCCTAGAAAAAAATCCATTAATAATCAATAAAATGATTAAATCCTATAAGATAGAGTATTCAGTACATCATTTCTTAAACTCATACGGCACCACATACTCTTCCCGAGTCGCATCCAGATAATCCGCCCACCATTGCAGCATCAGCTTGCGCTCCTCAAGATGTTCGGCTTTGTGGATATACGCAGCACGGACGCCATTGCGCTCCTGATGGCTCATTTGCCGCTCTACGGCATCCCGCGACCACTGGCCAGACTCAACTAACGCGCTACAGGCCATAGTACGGAAGCCGTGTCCGCATACTTCGGTGGTGGTGTCATAGCCCATTGTTCGCAATGCACTGTTGATGGTGTTTTCACTCATCGGTTTGGTTGGCCGGTGGTCGCCGGGGAAGACCAGTTCGTGAGCGCCGCTGATAGCCTTAATCTCTTCCAGCAGTGCTAAAGCCTGTCGGGATAACGGCACCAAATGTTCAGAGCGCATCTTTGCACCACGCTGTGAGTGTTTCACTCCGGGGATAGCTTCACGTTCGGGCGGTATCGTCCACATCGCGCGTTTAAAGTCGATTTCCGGCCAACGGGCAAAGCGTAGCTCGCTGGAACGGATGAAAACGCACAGGGTGAGTTTTAAAGCCAGTCGGGTTAACGCTCGCCCTTTGTAGCGTTCAATCCGTGCCAGAAAGTCAGGCAGTTTATCGAGCTTCAAGGCTGGCCGATGCGTCGCCTTTGGCGCAGCTATCGCCCCGGTGAGATCCTGCGCCGGGTTGCGCTCTATCAGGTCATTTTGTACCGCGTAACGCATGATGTCGGTAACGCGCTGGCGTAGCCGCGACGCCAAGTCAAGATGGCCGTTTTGCTCCACGGCTTTAAGCGGTTCAAGCAGGTCTTTGGTTTTCAGGTCGGCGATGTGGCGCTGGCCGATGGCAGGCAGAATATTACGCTCCATGTCACGCCATACCCGTCCGGCGTGTGTTTGTGACCATCGGTTTTGGCTGATGTTTCGGTGCCAGTCTCTTGCCACCTTTTCAAAGGTGTTCAGCGCATCCTGTGCCTGTTCTTTCTCTTCTTCCCGCTTTTCCGTTGGGTGGATGCCTTCTGACAGCAGTAATCGCACCTCGTCGCGTTTCTCTCTGGCCTTCGCCAGCGAAATCAGCGGGTAGGCACCGAAAGCAATCCGGCTTTCCTTACCGCCGAAACGGTACTTGAGATACCAGCGCTTAGAACCGTTAGGGCTCACCAGAAGGTACAGGCCATGTGCATCCGCAAGCTTGTAGGCTTTCTCGCGGGGCTTAGCGGTACGAGCAACAACGTCAGTCAGAGCCATAATTGGGGGTCAACTCATAATCGAAGCGAATTGACCCTTATCTTGACCCCCAAATAATCTGGATGTCAACGGATGCAAAAAGACCACTGTGGAAAAAACGCACAATCCACACAGGCAATAAAATTAGATTAAATCGTTATTTAACAATAATATATGGAATTTAGTGGACGATAACGGACACAAAAAAAGCCACCCAAAGGTGGCTTGATTTTTGAATTTTGGTGCCGAAGGCCGGACTCGAACCGGCACGTATTTCTACGGTTGATTTTGAATCAACTGCGTCTACCGATTTCGCCACTTCGGCACGAAGTAGTACTTTGCGGAAAACGTGGTGGATTATACCGTGGTGCGGGCCCGGCGCAACCCCAATCCGTCGTATGGCGTTGCGAGCGCTGAAAAAATCGCCGTTGTCGGGACGATATCGGTGGATGGCAGAGTAGTCTGATAAAAAAACGGGCGAACCGCAGGCCCGCCCGTTTGGTGGAAAAGGTGAATCAGCGCCGTTTCAGCAGCAGCGTGATGCTGATACACAGGAACAACGCACTCGGCAACAGAGCGCCCAGCACCGGCGGAATGTGGTACACCAGACTGAGCGGGCCGAAGATCTGATCCAGCACGTAGAACATAAAGCCAAAGCTGATGCCGATGATGATACGCACACCAGCCGGCACGCTACGTAGCGGACCAAAAATAAATGACAGCGCCATCAGCATCATCACCGCCACCGACAGCGGGGCAAACAGCTTACTCCACATGTTAAGTTGATAGCGGCTCGCTTCCTGGCCGCTCTGGTGCAGGTAGTTGATATAGTCGAACAGACCGCGGATCGATAACGCATCCGGATCCAGCGCCACCACGCCGAGCTTGTCCGGCGTCAGGTTAGTTTTCCACTCTCCGCTCACCGTCTGGCTGCCGCCAATCTGCTTGTTGTCGCGCAGGTCGGATTCTTCCACCTGCGACAGTTTCCAGGCGCCGTTCTCATACACCGCCGACGACGCGTAGCGTATCGATAACAGTTTGCTCTGTTTGTCGAAGTGATAGATATTGACCCCGGCCAGCTCGTTTTCTCCCGCCACCCGCTGGATATAGACAAAATCATTGCCGTCTTTGGCCCATAACCCGCCCTGGGTTGATAACATCGAGCCGCCGTACATCATCTGGGAACGGTAATTACGGGCCATCTGCTCGCCCGCCGGCGCCAGCCATTCGCCAATCGCCATGGTCAGCAGCACCAGCGGAATAGCGGTTTTCATCACCGCGGCGGCAATCTGTAAACGGGTAAAGCCGGAAGCCTGCATCACCACCAGTTCACTGCGGGTCGCCAGTGTGCCAAGCCCGAGCAGGGCGCCCAGCAACGCGGCCATCGGGAAGAAAATCTCAATATCTTTCGGCATGCTGAGCAGGGTATACAGCCCGGCGCCCATCACCGAGTAACCGCCCTGCCCGACTTTGCGTAGCTGATCGACAAATTTGATGATGCCGGAGAGCGACACCAGCATGAACAACGTCATCATGATGGTGTTGAAAATGGTTTTACCGATATAGCGGTCCAGTACGCGAAACATCTCAGGCCGCTCCTTTTATTTTCTGACGATTGCCCGATTTCAGGCTGGCGCGAATTTTACGCGCCGGCACGCTGTCCCACAGGTTCAGGATGATGGCAAGCGTAAGATAGGCCAGATTGGTCAGCCACATCCACACCATCGGGTCAAGCTTACCTTTGCCGGCGTTGGAGCGTAGCGAACTCTGCAACAGGAAGAACACCAGATACAGCAACATGGCGGGCAGCATGCTCAGTACCCGGCCCTGACGCGGGTTAACCACGCTCAGCGGCACCACCATGATAGCCATCACCAACACCGACAAAATTAGCGTCAACCGCCAGTGAAACTCGGCTCGGGCGGCGATATCCGACGAACGCCACAGTGTTTGCATATCCATCTGATCGACGTTATTCGGATCGAGCGCGACCGGCTGGTAACCGATAATCGCCTGATAATCGATGAAGTCGGTAATGCGAAAATCGCGCAGCATCGCCGTGCCTTCATAGCGGGTGCCCTTGTTCAGCGTCACCACCTGGGAACCGTCGCTGCGTGCCGCAACCGTGCCGCTCTCCGCCACGACCACCGACGGTCGGGAGTTCTCGCGCGGATGCAATTGCGCCAGGAACACCCGCTCAAAATCACTGCCGTTCGCCTTGCCGACAAACAACACCGAGTTGCCGTCCTGCGTCTGTTGGAACTGGCCTTCCGCCAGCGACGCCATTCCCGGGTTGGCGCGCGCCTCCGCCAGCACTTCATCCTGATGGCGCGACGACCAGGGGCTCAACCACAGCACGTTTGCGGCGGCGAGCGCACCCGTCAGCAGCGACAACAACAACGCGGCCTTGAGCAACACGCCTTTGCTCAGCCCGCAGGCATGCATGACGGTGATTTCGCTTTCAGCATAGAGCCGCCCGAAGGTCATCAGCAGCCCGAGGAACAGACTCAACGGCAGAATCAGTTGCGCCATCGCAGGCACGCCCAGCCCCAGCAGGGACAAAACCAGGTTCGTCGGGATGTCGCCGTCCACGGCAGCGCCCAGTATCCGCACCAGTTTCTGACAGAAAAAAATCAGCAACAGGACAAACAGAATGGCCACCTGGCTCTTAAAGGTTTCCCGTACCAGATATCGAATGATGATCACGCTTAATTACGCCTGTGAAAACTTGTATTTTTGCAGGAAAGTCGATAGTTTTTTCGCTAACTCGCCATTTACACTCATTTGTGGCAACCTTCGTAGCTAAAGCTTTATTAAAACATCCCTGTTTGTGGGATGTTTATCAGAACCTGCTGAGTATCCACTGCACAGATTCGCTACGTCGTTTAGATTAACACAGGTTATGTTAACGCAACGGCGGGAAAATATTACGGAATGTCACATTCTAGCCGTAGATCCCGCCGTTGTCTTTAAAGATTCAGGAGAGTACATGGAGTTCAGCGTAAAAAGCGGTAGCCCGGAAAAACAACGCAGTGCCTGCATTGTCGTCGGCGTGTTTGAACCGCGTCGGCTGTCCCCTATCGCAGAACAACTCGATAAAATCAGCGACGGTTACATCAGCGCGCTACTTCGCCGTGGCGAACTGGAGGGCAAGGTCGGGCAATCCCTGCTTTTGCACCATGTACCCAATATCCTTTCCGAACGCATTTTGCTGATTGGCTGCGGCAAAGAGCGCGAGCTTGATGAGCGTCAGTACAAGCAGGTGATCCAGAAAACCATCAACGCCCTCAATGAAACCGGCTCGATGGAAGCAGTCTGCTTTTTGACCGAACTGCATGTAAAAGGCCGCAACACCTACTGGAAAGTGCGTCAGGCGGTCGAAACCGCCAAAGAGACGCTCTATACCTTTGATCAACTGAAGACCAACAAGGTCGAACTGCGTCGCCCGTTGCGCAAGATGGTGTTCAACGTGCCGACCCGCCGCGAGCTTACTTCCGGCGAGCGCGCCATCCAACACGGTCTGGCGATTGCCTCCGGCATCAAGGCGGCCAAGGATTTGGGCAATATGCCGCCCAACATCTGCAACGCCGCCTATCTGGCCTCGCAGGCGCGTCAGCTGGCTGACGGCTACAGTCAGGTCACCACCCGCGTCATCGGCGAACAGCAGATGAAAGAGCTGGGTATGAACGCTTATCTGGCGGTAGGACAGGGCTCGCAGAACGAATCGCTGATGTCGGTGATCGAATACAAGGGCGACCCGGACAACAACAGCAAGCCGATCGTGCTGGTAGGCAAGGGCCTGACCTTTGACGCCGGCGGCATCTCCATTAAACCGGCCGACAGCATGGACGAAATGAAGTACGACATGTGCGGCGCGGCTTCGGTTTATGGCGTGATGCGCGTGGCGGCGGAGCTGGCGCTGCCGCTCAACATCATCGGCATTCTGGCCGGTTGCGAAAATATGGTCGATGGCCGTTCCTATCGTCCCGGCGACATTCTGACCACCATGTCCGGTCAGACGGTGGAAGTGCTGAACACCGACGCCGAAGGCCGTCTGGTACTGTGCGATACCCTGACCTACGTCGAGCGCTTCGAGCCGGACGTGGTGATTGACGTCGCCACTCTGACCGGCGCCTGCGTCATCGCGCTGGGGCACCACCTGACCGGGCTGATGTCGAACCACAATCCGCTGGCGCACGAACTGCTGGGCGCGTCGGAACAAGCGGGCGACCGCGCCTGGCGCCTGCCGCTGGGCGATGAGTACCAGGAACAGTTGGACTCCAACTTCGCCGACATGGCCAATATCGGCGGCCGTCCGGGCGGGGCAATCACCGCCGCCTGTTTCCTGTCGCGCTTTACCCGCAAGTACAGTTGGGCGCATCTGGATATCGCCGGCACCGCCTGGCGTTCCGGCAAAGCTAAAGGCGCGACCGGTCGCCCGGTGGCGCTGCTGTCGCAGTTCCTGCTGAACCGCGCCGGGTTGAATGACGCCGAGTAATCATCGGCAATCGCCACCGTCGGCCGGTGGCGCATTCATCCCTTTCCGGCCTGATCCCCGCGCTTGCGGGGATTTGTTATTCTGTCTGTGACCCTCATCGGTATGCGGAGCACCATGAAAAACGCGACCTTCTATCTTATTGATCACGAAAGCCTTATTGATCACGACCGCCCCGGCGGCGAACTGAACGCCTGCGAGGCGCTGGCCTGCTCCCTGGCGGCGGCGCGCTGGCGTGCCGGCCAGCGCGTGCTGATCGCCTGCGAGGACGAGCAGCAGGCATTAAGGCTGGACGAGGCGTTGTGGCAACGCGAACCTCACGCGTTCGTGCCGCATAATCTGGCGGGAGAAGGGCCGCGCCAAGGCGCGCCGGTGGAACTGGCATGGCCGCAGAAGCGTGGCAACGCGCCGCGCGACGTGCTGATCAGCCTGCAGCCGCAGTTCGCAGATTTTGCCACCGCTTTCCATGAAGTGATAGACTTCGTCCCTTACGAAGAATCTCTGAAACAGTTGGCGCGCGACCGCTACAAGTCCTATCGCAGCGTCGGCTTCCAATTGACCACGGCGACGCCGCCAACTCACTGACTTTTTGAGCATAATGGAAAAGACATACAACCCGCACGACATTGAGCAGCCGCTGTACGAGCACTGGGAAAAACAGGGCTACTTCAAGCCCAACGGCGACACCAGCCAGGAAAGCTTCAGCATCATGATCCCGCCGCCCAACGTCACCGGCAGCCTGCACATGGGTCATGCTTTCCAGCAAACCATTATGGATACGATGATCCGCTACCAGCGCATGCAGGGTAAAAACACCCTGTGGCAGGCCGGGACCGACCACGCCGGTATCGCCACCCAGATGGTAGTGGAGCGCAAGATCGCCGCCGAAGAGGGCAAAACCCGCCACGATTACGGCCGTGAAGCGTTCATCGATAAAATCTGGCAGTGGAAGGCGGAATCCGGCGGCACCATTACCCGCCAGATGCGCCGTCTGGGCAACTCGGTAGACTGGGATCGCGAGCGTTTCACCATGGACGACGGCTTGTCCAACGCGGTGAAGGAAGTGTTCGTCCGTCTGTATAAAGAAGACCTGATCTACCGCGGCAAACGCCTGGTGAACTGGGACCCGAAACTGCGCACCGCCATTTCCGATCTGGAAGTGGAAAACCGCGACGTCAAAGGCTCAATGTGGCACCTGCGCTACCCGCTGGCGGACGGCGCCAAAACCGCTGACGGCAACGACTATCTGGTGGTCGCCACCACCCGTCCGGAAACCGTGCTGGGCGATACCGGCGTGGCGGTCAACCCGGAAGATCCGCGCTACAAGGATCTGATCGGCAAATTCCTGATCCTGCCGCTGGTCGGCCGCCGCATTCCGATCGTCGGCGACGAACACGCCGATATGGAAAAAGGCACCGGCTGCGTGAAGATCACCCCGGCGCACGATTTCAACGACTACGAAGTCGGTAAGCGTCATCAGTTGCCGATGATCAACATCCTGACCTTTGACGGCGATATCCGTCAGGAAGCGGAAGTCTTCAGCACCAACGGTGAAGCCAGCAGCGCCTACAGCAGCGAAATTCCGGACGCTTTCCGCGGGCTGGAACGTTTTGCCGCCCGTAAAGCAGTCGTGACCGCCTTTGACGAACTGGGCCTGCTGGAAGAAATCAAAGCGCACGACCTGACGGTGCCGTACGGCGACCGCGGCGGCGTGGTTATCGAACCGATGCTGACCGACCAGTGGTACGTGCGCGCCGGCGTGCTGGCTAAGCCGGCCGTCGAAGCGGTGGAAGACGGCCGTATCCAGTTCGTGCCGAAACAGTACGAAAACATGTACTTCAGTTGGATGCGCGATATTCAGGACTGGTGTATCTCCCGCCAGCTGTGGTGGGGTCACCGTATCCCGGCGTGGTACGACGACAACGGCAAGGTGTATGTCGGCCGCGATGAAGCCGAAGTGCGCCGCGACAACAACCTGAGCGCCGATGTAGCGCTGCGTCAGGACGAAGACGTGCTGGACACCTGGTTCTCTTCCGGGCTGTGGACCTTCTCCACCCTGGGCTGGCCGGAGCAGACGCCGGAGCTGAAAGCCTTCCATCCGAGCAGCGTGATGGTCAGCGGCTTCGACATCATTTTCTTCTGGATTGCCCGCATGATCATGCTGACCATGCACTTCATCAAGGATGAAGACGGCAAGCCGCAGGTGCCGTTCCACACCGTGTACATGACCGGCCTGATCCGCGACGAGGAAGGCCAGAAGATGTCCAAATCCAAGGGCAACGTGATTGACCCGCTGGATATGGTGGACGGTATTTCGCTGGAAGCGTTGCTGGAAAAACGCACCGGCAACATGATGCAGCCGCAGTTGGCGGAAAAAATCCGCAAGCGCACCGAAAAACAGTTCCCGAACGGCATCGAGCCGCACGGCACCGATGCGCTGCGCTTTACGCTGGCGGCGCTGGCTTCCACCGGCCGCGACATCAACTGGGACATGAAACGTCTGGAAGGTTACCGCAACTTCTGCAACAAGCTGTGGAACGCCAGCCGCTTCGTACTGATGAATACCGAAGAACAAGATTGCGGTTTCAATGGCGGGGAGAAAGTACTGTCGCTGGCAGACCGCTGGATTCTGGCGGAATTCAACCGCACGGTGAAAACCTACCGCGAAGCGCTGGACGGCTACCGTTTCGACTTGGCCGCCAACGTGCTGTACGAGTTCACCTGGAACCAGTTCTGCGACTGGTATCTGGAACTGACCAAACCGGTGATGACCGGCGGCAGCGAAGCCGAACTGCGCGGCACCCGCCATACGCTGGTCACCGTGCTGGAAGCGCTGCTGCGTCTGGCGCACCCGATCATCCCGTTCATTACCGAAACCATCTGGCAACGGGTGAAAGTGCTGAAAGGCGTGACTGCCGACACCATTATGCTGCAGCCGTTCCCGGCCTTTGACGCTGCGCTGGACGACGAGCAGGCGTTCAACGATCTGGAGTGGATCAAACAGGCGATCGTCGCGGTGCGCAACATCCGTGCCGAAATGAACATCGCGCCCAGCAAGCCGCTGACGCTGCTGCTGCGTGATGCCTCCGCCGATGCCGCCCGCCGCGTACAGGACAACCTCGGCTTTATTCAGACGCTGGCGCGTCTGGAGAGCATCACGCTGCTGCCGGCTGGCGACAAAGGCCCGGTGTCCGTTACCAAACTGGTGGATGGCGCCGAGTTGCTGATCCCGATGGCGGGTCTGATCGACAAAGTGGCCGAGCTGGATCGCCTGGCAAAAGAAGTGGCGAAGCTCGAACTGGAAATCAGCCGCATCGACAGCAAGCTGTCCAACGAGGGTTTTGTCGCGCGCGCGCCGGAAGCGGTTGTCGCCAAAGAGCGCGAAAAACGCGACGGTTACGCGGTCGCCAAAGCCAAGCTGCTGGAACAACAGGCCACCATCGCCGCGCTGTAATCAGGTCATTGGCCGGCGCAGATAAACGCGGCGTCGGTCTTGATTGATTCAATAATCAGCCTCTCCCCAGTGGAGTTTAACGCTGACAGTAAAAAGCCCCGCTTTTCATCGCGGGGCTTTTTCATTGATGTTGATCCGTCCTGAATAGCGTTGACACGTTCCTGACTTAAATCTGGAGAACGTGATGATGACTGAGTTCAAACGTACCCAACGTGATTATCCTCTATCCTTTAAAATAGCCGTCGTTGAGCAAGTCGAAAAAGGCGAAATGACCTACAAACAGGCTCAGCAACGATACGGTATTCAGGGGCGCTCCACTGTCCTTGTCTGGCTGCGTAAATACGGCCGGCTTGACTGGAGCCCCGGACTTCCGAATTTGGTGAAGAGGAAATTGCTTGTGGCTCAGACAAATACCCCACTCACCCCCGAGCAAAGAATCAAAGAGCTTGAAGAACAGCTTGAGCTGGCGAACCAGAAGGCTGAGTTTTTTGAGTCGGTTATCAATGTCCTGAAAAATGATTACGGGGTGAGTGTCGTAAAAAAGCGGCCCGGCAAGTCCTTGCTCAAGGTCAGACCTCAAAAATAACCGTTACGCGCGCCTGCCAATTTCTGGGTCACAGCAGACAGGCATGGTATCAGTACAATGCCCGCTGCAATCAACGACATGCACACCATAGTAAGGTCCTTGATGTTATTGCCCGGATCCGGTGCCGCCAGCCGAGGATCGGCACACGTAAACTGCACCATCTATTGAACAGTCACCCGGACAAGACACTGAATATCGGTCGGGATAGCCTGTTCAGCCTGCTGGGTGAGCACCGGCTTCTGGTGCCCGTAAAACGGGGATACCACAAAACCACCAACAGCCACCATCGTTTTTACCGGCACCCGAACCTGCTGAAACCGGGTCCTGGACAGGTTACCGCTCTTGAGCCGGAACAGGTATGGGTGGCAGATATTACTTACCTGCCGATACGCAACGGCACGGTTTATCTGAGTCTGGTCACTGATGCCTGCTCAAGAAAAATCATGGGTTATCATGTGGATGAAAACCTGCACACTGAAAATGTAGTAAAAGCGTTCAAACAGGCACTGCGGCAAAGGCAAACAGAAGGCCCTCTGATACATCACTCAGACAGGGGGATACAATACTGTTCAGCACTTTATCAGTCAGTGCATAAAGAATACGGAATAACCTGTTCGATGACAGATGGTTACGACTGCTACCAGAATGCACTGGCGGAACGAATAAACGGGATCCTGAAGAGTGAATTTTTACTCTCACGTCCGGCCGATCTGGCACAGGCAAGGAAAATGGTGAAAGAGTCTGTAGCAATTTATAACCATGAACGGCCACATCTGGCCCTGAAATACAAAACGCCTGATGAAATTCATCAGGCGTTTTGCGGGCAAACAACTGTCAACCTATATCAGGACTAGTCATGTGATTCGACTTTATATCCAGCGTGGGTTACTGCGCGCCGACCAGCGCCACGCGCGGCTGCGCATTGAGGCTGCCGCCCAGCACCGGCTGCGTCTCATTGTCGAGACGGAAGCTGGCGATCGACTGTTGCAGATGCGTCACCTGCGCCTGCAGCGAACTGGCGGCGGTCGCCACTTCCGCCACCAGGCTGGCGTTCTGCTGGGTCACCCCGTCCATCTGGCTGATGGCGATATTGATCTGCGAAATGCCCCGGCTCTGCTCGCCGGAAGACAGCATGATTTCGCCCATAATATCCACCACCTTGCGGACATCCGACAGGATCTCATCCATCGTCTTGCCGGCCACTTCCACCAGCCCGGCGCCTTTTTCGATACGGCTCAGCGAGTTATCGATCATGTTGCCGATCTCTTTGGCGGCCGTGGCGCTGCGCTGCGCCAGCGTGCGCACTTCGGACGCCACCACCGCGAACCCTTTGCCCTGCTCACCCGCCCGCGCCGCTTCCACCGCCGCGTTCAGCGCCAGCAGGTTGGTCTGGAAAGCGATGCCGTCGATGACGCCCACGATGTCGGAAATGCGGGACGAACTCTGCTGGATAGAACGCATGGTATCCACCACTTCTGTCACCACATCGCCGCCGCGGGATGCGGAATCCGACGCTTTCTTCGCCAGATCGTTGGCCTTGCGGGTGTTGTCTTCGTTATTGCTCACCGTCGCCAGAATCTGTTCCATACTGGCGGCGGTTTCATCCAGCGATGCGGCCTGCTGCTCAGTACGACTGGACAGATCGATGTTGCCGGACGCGATCTCCTCGACGCCGACGCTGATGGCGTCGGTGCCGTTACGCACCGCAAGCACCATATCTTCCAGCCCGTCGCGCATATGCTGTACCGCGCCAAACAGCTGGGCGATTTCATTATTGCCGCGAATCTCAATTTTCGCGCGCAGGTCGCCTTCGGCAATCCGGTCAAACACGGTAATCGCCTGATTGAGCGGTTTTACCACCAGATTGGTCAGAATCGACCAGGCCAACGCCGCCAGCACCAGCGCGCACACAATCACCACGGTCAGAATGACCTGCATACGGCTAACGCGCGCATTAGAATCACTGTACGCCTCATCAATGCTCTGACGTTTGTACTGCACCAGCTTTTTCGCCGCGCCGTCAAAATTGGCGTACAGCGAAGTGGATTTACCCGCCCGCTGGCGATACTCATCCAGATTACCGGCTTCCAGCGCGATAAACGCCGGGTTGATGAATTCATTCATCAGGGTGTCGCGTTTGGTCGCCATATCGGAAGAAATGGCCTTTTCCTGTTCGAACTGCGGATACGTCAGATACTCCTGCCACTTCTTGCCGGCGTCATCGATTTTGCCTCTGGCGCGCTTGAGCGCCACCGTGGCGGCATCCTTATCTCCGTTGCTCATCAGCGACTCGTACAACCGTAAATCCAGACGGGCGCGCAATAACAATTCCGAGCTTTCATTCAGCGCCACCAGCCCCGGCAGCACCACATTATCCACATGCGCAAAAGATTTATTACCCGACTGGACGGCTACCAGCCCCAGGATGCCCACAATCAATGACAGCACCGCCAGAGAGAACACCATAATACTGAGCGTTGTGCGGATCTTTATCTTACGAAACATAATTGTCCCTGTTGTTTGGTAATGAAAACCATGAGCTTCAGCTCACACGTAAACCGCAACAAAAATGAAAAGGAAATATCATGAAAGGAAAAGGCCGGCGTTATTGTATAGACATCATTGTGTAGTAGTCGCCGGCCCAGTGTTTTCAATTTCCGTTATTTATTATGTGGCGGAACCGCCGCCAGGAATTCACCCAGCTTATTTTTGTAAAACTTCGCTGACATCATGGTGGCGTGTCCGCTGGTTTCTTTACTTGCCGGGATCAAAAACAGCTCGGCGCGCTTCACTTTTTTCAGCTCACTTTCCAGTATTCCTGTTTCAACCGGATTACGCTCATCGTCGGCGGAATTGATCACCAGCAGCGGCGCCTTGATGCGGTTTAATTCCGGCGAGGCGTTATAATCCGCCGAGGAATTCCAGATATAAATAAAGTCGTTGGCGTCGCTGGTTACCGGCGCGGCCAGACGCTCGTCCACCAGTTTGTCCGCCTGCGCGCGGGTCGGCGCTTTGCTCTGGTAGGCCAGCGTACCGCCCGTGGTGGCGATGCTGAACATGATGTTGGCGGTCTGCAACGACGGCGGCTGGCTAGTGTAATCGCCGTTTTTCCACGCCGGATCGCGCTTGATGGTCTCAATCAGCATGCGGCGTAGCATCCAGTTGCGGCCCGAGAGTTCGTTCGGCTGCGACGCCATCGGCACCAGCGCATCCATCATGTCCGGGTATTTTTCGCCCCACATCCAGGTATGCATACCGCCCATCGAATATCCCATCACCAGACGCAGATGCTTAATGCCAAGACCTTCGGTCAGCAGGCGATATTGCGCCAGCACCATGTCATCGTAGTTATATTGTGGGAATTTAGTACGCAGGCCGTCGGACGGCTTGGCGGATTTTCCGGAACCGATGCTTTCAGGAATGATGATGAAATATTTGCTGACGTCCAGCGGCTGGCCGGGGCCAAATAATTCACCGCCAAAACCGGCGGCCAATAAGGCGCTGATCGGCTGATTAGTGCCGTGCAGCAATAATACGGCCGGCTTTTTACTGTCGCCCAACGTGTAATAATGAATACGGAGATTGTTGACGGTTTCTCCGGTATGGAATCGGAATTCAGGCGCGGCCCAATTTCCTTCTTGTGGTTGTAGCGTTTGTGCAGTCGAAAAAGGGGATAAAACAAACAGAAAAACCAGACCAGCCAGTCCAGACAACAAGCGATTAACCATAGAACAACTCTTCCGTAATCATAGGCGGGGGACCCTGATGTTAATATTTCCTGTAAAATATCCCAATAATGCTCGCAGACTAATGATTGAAAAAATAATTATATGCCGCCAATTTTAGTTATCGCGGCATATAATTTAGTCCTGAACAATACTCATGAAATAATCCGTGTCCCAATTCTGTTCAGGCATACGCCGCTAACCGCAAAGGACGCCCGCCGTTACCCTCCGGTTGCCGATATTGTCGCCTGTGCGCAGCGGCAAAGAGATGAACCAAGCCGTCATTTACAGTGGCAGATGCAGGAACTGATTGAATTCGCTGGCTGTATACTCAGCGAACGCCTCGCCATTCACGAAACCCTGTTTACGATACAGCGCCAGCGCCGGTTCAAATGCCGGACCGCTACCGGTTTCCAGACTCAGGCGACGCAAGCCGCGCCGACGCGCTTCGGCCAGAATATGGGCCAGCAGACACGCGGCCACGCCCTGACGCAAACACTGCGGATGGGTGCGCATCGATTTCAGTTCTCCGCTGCCGTCCGGCAGCATTTTCAGCGCGCCGATACCGGCGATCTGCTCGCCGCGCCAGACGCTCCAGAATGTGATGTCCGGCGCCTGTAAACCGGACAAATCCAGCGCAAATACCTGCTCCGGCGGCGAATTATCGTGCATTCCAGTCAGATGCAGGGCCACCAGCGCTCGCGTGGCCTCGCCGGTCAAGTCATCGTTGCGGATCACCAGCGGATCCCGTGGGGATGTGTTTGTCATTATCATCAGCTCCGTTGCAAAAAAAGATCAGGGGGCGCAGATAGCAATCAGGTAGCGAACCGGACCCGGACCGGGATTATGGAAACCGGACGCGCCATACAGGCGATAGCGCAGGCTGTCCCGCGGGCCAAGCGTGTGCGCCACGCCTTCCAGCGTCATAACCAGTTGGCCATCGAGCACATACAGATGATGTTCCAGGCCCGCCAGCGGCGGCGCGGCGTAATCGATACGCACGCCGGCCGGCAGCTCGCCGTGGATCATTTCGGCGCGAAACCCGGCGGAAGGGGGAGAAATACTGCGCCGGACAAACCCGGTTTCCGGGTCAATCCATACCGGTTGTTGCGCTTCGCTCAGCTTCTGCGGCAACTGAGTTTCCACCTCGGCCAGCAGGCACGATAGGGTACAGCCATACACCGCACACAGGCGGCCCAGCAACGCCGCCGTTGGGCTGGACTCCATACGTTCCAGCCGGGATAAGGTTGCGCGGCTGATGCCGCTGTTCTGCGCCAGTTCGTCCAGCGACCAGCCGCGTTCACGTCGCAGCCCCGCCAGCCGCCCGGCCAACCGACGATCGGTTTCGGAAAGACGATCGGTTTCAGAAATGGAAGGTTCCATCGCGTCTCCTGAAATATCAATTTTGATAAAAAATCTCATAAATGAGAAAATAGATCAAGATATGTTCAGAGTGAAACGCAGTGGGAACGGATTATTCAGCTGTATGTTTAACGCGGGATCCACATCATTGTCGGGCAATTACCGCTGCGCTAATCCGCTGTTGCGCTTTTTGTTACGCGCCTTTATCAATAACAGGGTTTTGAGCCGGCGCGTCGGTACGTATAATCGGTGATACGTGTAAACGACGGTACGTATCACCGACAGTACGTATCATCGGGAAACGCCAGCCGATTACCGACGTTTTCGATCTGACAGGATTCTGCCGACAAGAGTGAGCAACATGACAACTTCAGCGTCCACACCACTGCTGACCCGCCCGATTACGGCCGCGGATAACGCGGCGATTGCCAGCGTGATACGCCGGGTTTCCGCTGAATTCGGCCTGACGGCCGACAAGGGATATACCGTGTCCGACCCGGATCTGGACCGGTTGTTCGAACTCTACTATCGCCCCGCCAGCGCTTACTGGGTGGTGGAATGCAACGGCGAAGTGGTGGGCGGCGGCGGTCTGGCCCCGCTGTCCGGCGGCGAGCCGGATATTTGTGAATTGCAAAAAATGTATTTTCTGCCGCTGGCGCGCGGCCAGGGCATTGCCCGGCAACTGGCGGAACTGGCGCTGACGTTTGGCCGCGAGCAGGGGTTTCGCCGCTGCTATCTGGAAACCACCGCGCACCTGACCAGCGCCATCCACCTGTATGAAAGACTCGGCTTCGAGCATATCCCGCATGCCATGGGCAACACAGGTCATGTGGACTGTGAAGTCAGAATGCTGAAAACGCTGTAAGGGCGCAGGCGCCGTCATTGCGCTGCGTAGAAAACACATCGCCCGGCGGGTGCCGGGCGATAGATAACACGAGAATCAGTGACGTTTGCCGTCGTCATCCTCATCGTAAAAGTCTTCGTCTTCCCCGAATTCGTCTTCATCCTCGCCGTCCGGGTCTTCGAAATAGGTGCCCCAGCCGTCGTAGTTGACGCCATGACGCTCGGCCAGCGACAGCAGTTGTTCCACCTGCTGATCGATCAGCTCGGCGCTCAACGCCACCTCGCTGATAGCATCACAGCACATCAGCACCACGCCGTCTTCCATTTCCATTTCTTCGGCGTCGGTAACTTCGTAACCCAGTTTGAACGCATCCACCGCCACTTTTTCCAGATCTTCAAACTTCTCGGCGGAGAAATGGTGTTCGATGGTGTAGAGCGCATCGGGATCGCTGCCGTCCTCCAGCAATTCCTCAATGATCAGACGGGTCTCTTCACGTTGTTCTTCCAGCAGTTCGCGGTTTGCCATGTCTCAGTCCTCATAAAAGCGGCAAAGATAGGGTTATTTTCCCACAGGCTAGCCTCTCTCTCCACCATAAAGTTTGAACGCGGCACTTGAATTTGAATATTTACACATATAAAGTGAATTTTAATTCAACCTTCAGTGTTGAGCCACATGGAGAAGACAACGATGAACCCGTTCTACAAACGCCATTTTTTACGGCTGATGGATTTCACGCCGGCTGAAATCAGCAGCCTTCTGGCTCTCGCCGCCACGCTCAAAACCAATAAGAAAAACGGCGCCGAAGCCCGCTACCTGCAAGGTAAAAACATCGCACTCATCTTCGAAAAAGATTCGACCCGCACTCGTTGCTCTTTCGAAGTTGCTGCATACGATCAGGGCGCGCAAGTCACCTACCTCGGCCCCAGCGGCAGCCAGATCGGTCATAAAGAATCAATGAAAGACACCGCCCGGGTGCTGGGCCGCATGTACGACGGCATCCAGTACCGCGGTTACGGTCAGGAGTTGGTGGAAACGCTGGCCGAGTTTTCCGGCGTGCCGGTCTGGAACGGCCTGACCAACGAATTTCACCCGACCCAGTTACTGGCGGACCTGCTGACCATGCAGGAGCACCTGCCGGGTAAATCGCTGTCGGGCATGAAGCTGGCCTACGTGGGCGACACCCGCAACAATATGGGCAACAGCATGCTGGAAGCCGCCGCCATCACCGGGCTGGATCTGCGATTAATCGCCCCGAAAGCCTGCTGGCCGGATGCCGGTCTGGTGGCGGAGTGTCAGGCGGCGGCAGCCAAAACCGGCGGTTCGATTACGCTGACAGAAGACGTGGCGGCCGGGGTGAACGGTGTGGACTTCATCTATACCGATGTGTGGGTTTCGATGGGGGAACCGAAAGAAGTGTGGCAGCAGCGTATCGACCTGCTGCGGCCGTATCAGGTTAACGCCGCGATGATCGCCGCTACCGGCAACCCGCAGGTGAAATTCCTCCACTGCCTGCCGGCGTTTCACGACGATCAGACTACGCTCGGCAAACAGATGGCGGAGCAATACGGCCTGCACAACGGTATGGAAGTCACCAACGATGTGTTTGAATCCGCCCACAGCATTGTGTTCGATCAGGCGGAAAACCGCATGCACACCATCAAAGCGGTGATGGTGGCGACACTGAGCCAGAGCGTCGAGATTTAAGTAGCGAGAATATGAGCCAAATCCACAGGTGATTTGGCTCAGCGTATGGGCCGGATAAACCAACGTTATCGGCCCAGTCACAAATCCCGGCGCTTCCGGCCCGGCTTACAGTTCTTCGCCGTTCGAGGTAATCACCCGCTGATACCAGTGGAAGGATTTCTTCGGCGTACGTTTTAACGTCCCGGTGCCGTCGTCATGCTTGTCGACGTGGATGAAACCGTAACGCTTCGCCATTTCACCCGTCGTGAACGACACCAGATCGATGCAGCCCCACGGCGTATAACCCATCAGGTCGACGCCATCTTCCCACACCGCCGCCTTCATGGCTTCAATATGGGAACGCAGATAATCGATACGGTAGTCATCCTGACACACGCCGCTCGCGTCCGGCTTATCGACGGCGCCCAGCCCGTTTTCCACGATAAACAGCGGCACTTCATAACGTTCATACAACGTCACCAGCGCATAGCGCAGCCCGGTCGGATCGATCTGCCAGCCCCAGTCGCTGGCTTTCAGGTGCGGGTTGGCAATCGAATGTTCGGAACTGCCGTCCATGCTGGCGTCAATATCGTTCTGCACATCGTGTTTCACCACGTTCGACATGTAATAGCTAAAGCCGATGTAGTCCGCCTTACCTTCCTGCAGAATCCGCTCGTCCTCCGGCTCCATATGGATGTGGTAGCCCTTGAGCGCCCACTCGCGTTTCGCATAGGCCGGATAGTGGCCACGCACGTGCACATCGGTGAAGTAGAAACGGTCATGCATCGAACGCGCCGCCAGCATCACGTCTTCCGGATGGCAGGAATACGGGTAGTACGGCACAAACGAGCACATGCAACCCACTTTGATATCCGGGTTGATGTCATGCGCGGTTTTCACCACCAGCGCGCTGGCGACAAACTGATGATGCACCGCCTGATACATCGCTTCTTCCGGTTTTTCCTTCTGCGGGAACTTCACCCCGGAACACATCCAGCCGAAAATCTCGGCCGACACGTTCTTCTGGTTGTTGATCTCGTTGAAGGTCATCCAGTACTTCACTTTGTGCTGATAACGTTCGATCACCGTGGCGGCGAAATGCACGAAGCAGTCCAGCGTCTTGCGGCTCATCCAACCGTCGTACTGCTGCACCAGATGCAGCGGCATCTCGAAATGGCTGAGGGTCAGCACCGGCTCGATACCGTGTTTGAGCAGTTCGTCGATCAGGTCATCGTAAAACTTCAGCCCTGCTTCGCACGGCTCCGTTTCGTCGCCGTTGGGGAAAATACGCGTCCAGGCGATGCTGGTGCGAAAACATTTGAAACCCATTTCCGCAAACAGCGCGATATCGTCCTTATAACGATGATAAAAGTCGATTGCCTCATGGTTCGGGTAGGACTCGCCAGGAATCACGCCGTCGGTAATGCGCCGCAGTTTGCCGTGCGCGCCGGCGGTCAGCACATCCACCACGCTGACGCCCTTGCCGCCTTCATTCCAGCCGCCTTCCAGCTGATGCGCAGCCACCGCGCCCCCCCATAAGAACCCTGCGGGTAATTGACTCATACTCTCCACCTCCTCTTTAAATGCCGTCATACGCCGACGGCAAGGCACTCAATATTCACAGTCATATCAAACCGATGCGCTGGTCCGGGTCGACGCCGCCTCCGCTGGCGCCGCGGCCGTTTCCTCCACCGGATCGTCAAACCCCACCACCATCACCAACCCGATAGTCAACACGATTGCCACGCCGCAGCCGGCCAGCTCGCCGATAAACGACATCGGTGCGGACGGGCTGATGGCGTTGATCACCGTCAGCACGCCCGGCAATGCGGCATAGGCGTAATACAGCGATCCGAACAGGCTGGCGACGACCGCCCCCACCGCACCGCCGATGCAGCCGCAGATAAAGGGTTTCTTGTAGCGCAGCGTCACCCCGTAAATAGCCGGTTCGGTGATGCCGAAAATCGCCGTTACCCCCGCCGACATCGAGCGCGCTTTCAGTTCACGGTTGCGCGTTTTCAAAAAACAGCCGAAAGCGGCCGCCATCTGAGCGACCACGGCGACGGTCTGGAACGCCTGAAACGAGTCGTAACCGTTCAGATCAAAGTTGGCGACCACTACCGGCGTGATGCCCCAGTGCACGCCGAAGATCACAATGATCTGCCACACGCCGCCAATAATCGCGGCCGCCAGCGCCGGGAAAGCATTGAACAACGCGTTGTAGCCGGCGGCGATCCCGGTGGCGACCCAGGTACTGGCCGGGCCGATCA
Organism: Dickeya sp. Secpp 1600; assembly: GCF_003049805.1. Taxonomy (NCBI): domain Bacteria; kingdom Pseudomonadati; phylum Pseudomonadota; class Gammaproteobacteria; order Enterobacterales; family Pectobacteriaceae; genus Dickeya; species Dickeya sp. Secpp 1600. Next base: position 445,789 of record NZ_CP023484.1, on the reverse strand, counting down.
ACAGCAGCGTCAGCGGCACCACAATCACAAAGCAGATCAACGGGGTAAACAGCGCGCTGACGATATCCGGCAATCGCTTTTCCACCCGGCGCTCCACCCACGCCAGCACCCACACCAGAAACAGCGGCGGCAACACCGACGCGGTATACACCGTCTTCGCCAGCGGCAGCCCCAACAGAGTGATCGACTCGCCGGCGGCGATTTTCCCCGCCATCGCCGTCCATTCCGGGTTGATCAGCGCGCAGCAGCACAGCACCGCGATATAGGTATTACAGCGAAAATGACGGGAAGCCGTCAGGGCGATAAACACCGGCAGAAAGGCAAACGGCGTCCAGGACATGAAATTGAGCACACGATAGGTGCCGGTCAGCGTAAAACCGGCGGAGAACTGCTGAATAACGATCAGTATGCCCTGCAGTATCCCTGCCGCCGCCAGAATATACACAATCGGCGCGAACACCGCCGACATGGTGGCGATCACCGTATCCAGTACGCGCCGACGGGGCTCTTCGCCGCGCTTTGCGCCTTCGCCGAGCAACGCCGCCATCTGGCTGTACACTTCCGCCACATGCACGCCGATGACAACCTGAAACTGACCAGCGCTCTCCACCACCGCAATCACGCCGGGCAGGCTCTGAACGCGCGCTTTCGCGTTATCAGGCGTTTGCGCCAGTATCAGGCGTAGCCGGGTGGCGCAGCGGGAAAAATCGACAATATTCGGTTGACCACCCACTTCCTGCAGAATGCTTTGCGCTAATTTCGCGTAATCTCGAATCCCTGACATGGCGCTACCTCACGTTGATATTCGGTAACCACTTCGTTGATCGGCTACAACTGAAACCGGTTTCAGACTGCATGAAAGCCATGATTACTGCAACCGGTTTCATAAAGCCTTACGTCGGTTTTACGGGCGGGATCACATCAGATACGCTGTTAACAGAAGGGATATCAGGAGAAAAAACGAGGCCGGTCAAAATACAAAAGGCGCTGCTGCGCCTTTTGTCATGAATAGCAGATTACAGCACCAGCGAGGCGTCGATCTTCACCACCGCCTTGCGCACGTGGGCCGGGGCGCCGACCGCGCACAACGGTTTGTGCACTTCACCGGGGAAGAACACCACGAAGTCGCCTTTATGCAGCACAAACTGTTTTTCCTGTTCGCCGGCCGGCAGGAACGCGATGTCCTTGTCCGCCAGCCAGTCCACGTCCGGTTTGCCCGCCGGCAGGTTGCTGAAGGTCATGCCTTCGGTGCCGTTCAGCACAATCTGGATATCCAGGTATTTGGCGTGATACTCGGCGCGGCGTTTCTCAAACAGATCCGTGCTGTCGTTCGACACCAGCACAAACACCTTATTGCCGTCGATATCGTGCTTACCCAGCGGAGTATCGGCGTTGATATGCTGCTTCACATACTCAATCGCCTCGCGCAGTTTAATGGGCAGATAGGGAACCAGCTCCAGATGGTCGACATTACCGGTAATCATGATCGCTCCTTAAATAAATAAACTGAAACAACGTTTTGATTCCTTATACTCCTGTCGGCATCGGGTCGCCAGCCAGCGATAGTAAAAAAGTGATCCGAACGATGCGTTTCTTCTTACTGTGAAACAATCAACCGCAACCGATTGCCTATCGCGAAAAGACAGCGTTTTTCTGCTTGAATTCACCTCTTCGGCGCGTATAATTCCGGACAATTTGCCGGGAGGGAACATGTCTGACGCTGCTGTTTTTGTGAGTGCCGAACCGCAACTGCCTGTTGGCGGCATGACAGCGTTTTTCCTTCCGTTGCCTGACAGATTCGTAAAAAAAGCCCCTCGTTGAGGGGCTTTTTTTTGCCTGTCGCCGCCAGTCATACCGTTTGTTTACCGGGCCTAACCGAGGGGAGCATAGCCAAATGGTCAATCCGCTATATAAAAGACACATCATCTCAATCAACGATCTCAGCCGGGACGATCTGGAACTGACGCTCAAGGTGGCGGCCAGCCTGAAAGCCCGTCCGCAGCCGGAACTGCTGAAGCACAAAGTGATTGCCAGCTGTTTCTTTGAAGCCTCCACCCGTACCCGCCTGTCGTTTGAAACCGCCATTCACCGGCTGGGCGCGTCGGTGGTCGGGTTTGCCGACAGCAACAACACCTCGCTCGGCAAGAAAGGCGAAACCCTGGCGGACACCATTTCGGTCATCAGCAACTATGTGGACGCCATCGTGATGCGCCACCCGCAGGAAGGCGCGGCGCGACTGGCGACCGAGTTCTCCGGCGGCGTACCGGTGTTCAACGCCGGCGACGGCGCCAACCAGCACCCGTCCCAGACGCTGCTGGACCTGTTCACCATTCAGGAAACCCAGGGCCGTCTGAACAACATCAATATCGCCATGGTCGGCGACCTGAAGTACGGCCGCACCGTACACTCGCTGACCCAGGCGCTGGCCAAGTTCGACGGCAACCGCTTCTACTTCATCTCCCCGGACGCGCTGGCGATGCCGGATTACATCCTCAATATGCTGAAAGAGAAAGATATCCCCTACAGCCTGCACACCAGCATTGAGGAAGTGGCGCCGCAACTGGACATTCTGTACATGACTCGCGTGCAGAAAGAACGGCTGGACCCGTCGGAGTACATCAATATCAAGTCGCAGTTTATCCTGCGCGCCGCCGACCTCGGCAGCGCCCGCGACAATCTGAAAGTATTGCACCCGCTGCCGCGCATCGATGAAATCACCACCGACGTGGACAGCACCCCTTACGCCTACTACTTCCAGCAGGCGGGCAACGGTATTTACGCGCGCCAGGCTCTGCTGGCGCTGGTTCTGAACAGCGAACTGGTTCTGTGAGAGAGGAGCATACAGCATGACTCACGACAATAAATTGCAGGTAGAAGCCATCAAACGCGGCACCGTGATCGACCATATTCCGGCGCAGGTGGGCTTCAAGTTACTGACACTGTTCAAACTGACCGCCACCGACCAGCGCATCACCATCGGCCTGAACCTGCCGTCCAACCATCTGGGCCGCAAGGATCTGATCAAGATCGAAAACATCTTCCTGACCGAAGAACAGGCCAACCAGCTGGCGATGTACGCCCCGCAGGCCACCGTTAACCAGATCGACAATTACGAAGTGGTGCGCAAGCTGCACCCGCAATTGCCGTCGCACATCGAAGGCGTACTGACCTGCCCCAACAGCAACTGCATCAGCCGCAGCGAGCCGGTCAACTCCTCCTTCGGCGTGAAACAGCGCGGCGACGACGTGCAACTGAAATGCAAATACTGCGAGAAAGAGTTTGAACGTCAGGCGGTGCTGAACAGCCACTGATACGCGGCTGCCGTCAGGAAAACGCCGCCTATCGGATTGCGGTATTGGCCTGACGGCGGGCTTTTTGGAATAATGCGGAAGTCGCATCATTTCAGACATAATCAGGAGAAAACATGTCACGCATTATCAGTACGGAACAGGCTCCGGCCGCCATCGGCCCTTATGTTCAGGGTGTTGACCTGGGCAGCATGATCATCACCTCCGGTCAGATCCCGGTGGATCCGAAAACCGGTCTGGTGCCGGACGACGTCACCGCACAGGCCCGTCAGTCGCTGGAAAACGTGAAAGCCATCGTGGAAGCGGCCGGTCTGAAAGTGGGCAACATCGTCAAAACCACGGTGTTCGTGAAAGATCTGAACGACTTCGCCACGGTTAACGCTGCGTACGAAGCCTTCTTCACCGAGCACAACGCGCCGTTCCCGGCTCGCTCCTGCGTGGAAGTGGCCCGCCTGCCGAAAGATGTGAAAATCGAGATCGAAGCTATCGCGGTTCGGGGTTAAAAACCAACCGGCATCTCTGCAATAACGACAGATTGCGAATAGAGTTATTGTTAAATGACGAACCCCGGTTAGTACCGGGGTTTCATTTACCTGATGAGTTTTAAATCTGACTTTCTCATCCTTTTCTGTTCCTGATAAAAGTTCTCATGAGAACCCAAACTTAACAGGTGGATGATAAGCTGGTTCTGGTTCCAACTGTATCCCAGCAATATTAACTGGTTGTTCAGCTTGAACTTATGAACTCTTAAATAACTCAAGTCGCCTTTCTTGAGCTCACCCAGTTCAGGGTTTTCAACAATCAAATCAATCTCATCTTCAACAACGGTTCTGAACTGCTGCGGCAATTTGTCCAATGCTTTTTCAAACCGGTTGGTCTGATAAACCTCAATCTCTGCTCGGTTTTGTTCTTCGGACATAACGAGAAACCTTACCATTCTCTGCTTCGCTTCGGGCGAGCAAAGTTTCCATAATAAATTCGTATGTCAGATCGGGATTATCCTCAGCAATCCTGCCGATTCTGGCCCAGTGTTCTATCTGCTTGGGCACACTACGGCTGGATGCTTCTGCATACACCTTTACTTCGGTGACAAAATCTTCATCCAATCGAATGCTGATAGCCATACTGTTGATACCTATATGAATTCGTAGTGTTCGTAGTGTTCGTAGTGTTCGTAGTGTTCGTAGTGTTCGTAGTGTTCGTAGTGTTCGTAGTGTTCGTAGTGTTCGTAGTGTTCACTGTAGCCGCAGGCATTTTGCTATAGCGTATTAAGATACTAGGACATTAAATCGCAATACGCAACATTTTGTCGCATCGAAGTATCTATCCAATATTAATGGTGCTTACCCAAATAGGTGCGCCCGCCTCCGCTATCGCACCATTCTCTCTCGTTATTTTCGCTGCATCACCCCGCTATAGCGCACCGTTCGTCGTCATTTGCACCAGCGAAGTGCAGTTTTTCCTCGCCGCCAGCAATAAGCAGCTCATTTACCACGCTGGCATGTTTTCTGCATTTTTCTCAGTATCTTCCATCAAGCGGAATGCAGGGGACGACAATGATAAAAATGACGCTTCCGACCGCGCCTTACTACGATGAGATGCTCAACGCAGAAGGCGGGCAACGCCAGCACTACGACGCCTACTGGCAATGGTTGCAACAGACCGACCAGCACGCTATCCGCCAGAAGAAAGAACAGGCGGAATTGCTGTTCCACCGGGTGGGGATTACCTTTAACGTGTATGGCGAAGAAGGCGGTACCGAGCGCCTGATTCCTTTTGACAGCGTGCCGCGCATCATTCCGGCCCATGAATGGCGCATGCTTGACCTTGGCATCCGCCAGCGCGTCAAAGCCCTCAATGCTTTCCTCTACGACATCTACCATCAGCAACACATTCTCAACGCCGGCATCGTGCCCCGCGAACAGGTGCTCGCCAACGAGCAGTATCAGCCGTGCATGCAGGGCGTCGACTTGCACAACAATATCTACGCCCACATCACCGGCATCGACATGGTGCGCAACAGCGACGGCCACTATTACGTGCTGGAAGACAATCTGCGCACGCCATCCGGCGTGTCGTATATGCTGGAAAACCGCAAGATGATGATGCGGCTCTACCCGGACCTGTTCGCCAGCCAGCACATCGCGCCGGTGGAGCGTTACCCCAGCTACCTGTTGCAGACGCTGCGGGAAAGTACCCATGTCGACGACCCGACGGTGGTGGTAATGACGCCGGGCCGCTTCAACAGCGCCTATTTCGAGCACAGTTTCCTCGCCCAGCAAATGGGGGTGGAACTGGTGGAAAGCGCCGATCTGTTTGTCAAAGAAGGCGCGGTGTATATGCGCACCACCGAAGGCCCGTGCCGGGTGGATGTGATCTACCGCCGCATCGACGACGCCTTTCTTGACCCGCTGGCGTTCCGCGCCGATTCGATGCTCGGCGTGCCGGGGCTGCTGTCGGTGTACCGCAGCGGCGGCGTGGTGCTGGCGAACGCCATCGGTACCGGCGTGGCGGACGACAAATCCATCTACCCTTACGTGCCGGAGATGATCCGCTTTTACCTGTCCGAAGAGCCGATTCTCGGCAATATTCCCACCTGGCAGTGCCGCAAGCCCGACGATCTCAGCTACGTGCTGGCTCATCTGGGCAGCATGGTTGTGAAAGAGGTTCACGGCGCGGGCGGCTACGGCATGCTGGTCGGCCCCAAATCCACCCGCCAGCAAATCGAGGATTTCCGCCAGCGATTGCTGGCTAACCCCGGCAACTATATTGCTCAGGACACGCTGGCGCTCTCCACCTGCCCGACGTTTGTCGAGGAAGGACTGGCGCCGCGCCACATCGACCTGCGCCCGTTCGTGCTGTACGGCGAGGAGATCCGGCTGGTGCCCGGCGGGCTGACCCGCGTAGCGCTGACCGAAGGCTCGCTGGTGGTGAACTCCTCGCAAGGAGGCGGCACCAAGGACACCTGGGTGATGGAGGAGGACGAATCATGCTAAGCCGTACCGCCAGCGAACTGTACTGGATGGCCCGTTATCTGGAACGGGCGGAGAGTTTTGCCCGCGTGCTGGACGTCACCTACAAGCTGTCGATGATGCCGCGTCACAACCAGCAGCAGCATGACCTGTCGCTGCCGCTCAACCTGACGTTTACTCACGAGCTGTTTCAGCAGCGCTACGCCCGCTTCACCATGAACAACCTGCTGAACTTCTTTGCGCTGGACAGCCACAACCCCAGCAGCATCTACAGTTGCATCGAAATGGCGTGGAATAACGCCCACGCGGTGCGCGGCAGTCTGTCGTCCGAAGTGTGGGAATGCATCAACACCACCCGCATCGACATCCGTAATCTACGGCAGTCCGGGGTGGACAAGATCGGCATCGACGCCTTTTTCGACTGGGTGAAAGAGCGTGCGCACCTGTTTCGCGGCGCCATGTTCGGCACCCTGCTGCGCAACGACGCCCAGTGTTTTATCCGCATCGGCACCCTGATCGAACGGGCGTTCGCTACCGCGCAATTGCTGGCGGTCAAGGATCAGCAGCTCAACAACGACCCGGACCCGGTGCGTGAATACTACCGGCTCGACACCCTGCTGCGCGCGGTGAGCGCCCGCGAGGCATACCACAGTATTTATCGCCAACCCATCAGCCGGGAAACCGTCACCGAATTGCTGGTGCTGCGCAACGACGTGCCGCGCTCGCTGCACGCCTGCGTGGGCGATCTGGTGCAACAGCTGGAGATGATCGGCAGCGAGCGGGCGCGCATCCCGCAGCGGCTGGCCCACCTGCTGCACGTGGAGCTGCGCTTCGGCTCGATCGACGACGTACTGGCTGACGACCTGCAACATTACCTCAGTCGTTTCCTCATCAAAATCAATGAACTGGCTGACAGTATCCGTCATACCTATCTGGAGGCGCTATGAAACTCACCATCAATCACCTGACCCACTACCGTTACGATGAAGAAGTGAAGTTCAGCACCCAGTACCTGCGGCTCACGCCGCAGAGTTCCGCCCGCCAGCGCATCCGCGACTGGAAGCTGACGCTGCCGGCCTCGGCGGTCGCCACCGTCGACGCCTACGGCAACCTGATGCACGTGCTGACGCTGGACCATCCTCATCACGACATTCTGATCCACGCTCAGGGTGTGGTGGAAATCGCCGATAATGGAGAAGAGCAGCCCGAGGAGAGCAGCGAGTCGCTGTCGCCGCTGGTGTTCCTGCGCGGCACCGAGCTGACCGAGGCGGACGAGCCGATCCGCGAGTTTGCCCGGCGCTATTACCGCGAGGCCGATCCGGCGGGCAGCCTGGAAACGCTGATGGCGGAACTGCGGCTGAAAATGCCGTATACTCCCGGCGCCACCCGGGTGCACGATACCGCGGCGGCGGCTTTTGCCAAAGGCAAAGGGGTGTGTCAGGATCACACCCACGTGTTCCTGGCCTGCTGTCGCAGCCTGCGCATTCCGGCGCGCTACGTCAGCGGCTACGTCTACAGCCGGGATACCGAGCACGTGGCGATGCACGCCTGGGCCGAAGCCTGGCTGAACGAGCGCTGGCACAGTTTTGATATCACCAACAATACTCGCCGGCTCAATCAGCACTTGCGGCTGGCGGTGGGGATGGATTATCTGGATGCCTGCCCGGTGCGCGGCAGCCGCCTCGGCGGTGGTTGTGAAGAGATGTTTTCCGAGGCTGAAGTGAGCCTGTTTGAGCGACAGCAGCAGGTGCAACAACAGCAATAGTGAGCACTGTTTAACTCAAAAGGTGTTGTATGACCTACTGTGTGGCCATGCGTCTGTCTGACGGTCTGGTTTTCGCTTCCGACTCCCGTACCAACGCGGGGGTCGACCACATCGCAACCTTCAGAAAGCTCCATGTGTTCCGTCAGGAAGGCGAACGGGTGCTGGTGCTGCAGTCCGCCGGCAATCTCGCCACCACCCAGAGCATCATCAGCCTGCTGAACGCTCGCATTCAGGACCAGCACACGCCGAACCTGATGCAGGTCAGCACGCTGTACGACGCCGCCACGCTGGTGGGCGAAACCGTGCGCGAGGTCATTCACCGCGACAGCCAGGCCCAGCAAAACGGCAGCAGCACCAATTTCGGCTGCAACCTGCTGCTGGGCGGTCAGATTGGCGACGAAACGCCGCGGCTGTTCCACATCTATCCGGAAGGCAATTTTATCGAAGCCACCGTCGACACCCCCTACTTTCAGATCGGCGAAAGCAAGTACGGCAAACCGATTATCGACCGGGTACTGACGGCGGACACCTCGCTGGAACAGGCGATGTGCTGCGCGCTGATTTCCATCGACTCCACGCTGCGCAGCAACCTGTCGGTCGGCCTGCCGCTGGACGTGATGATTTATCGCACCGGCAGCTTCGATGCCAGCGAACAGCACCGCATCACCGAAAGCGACCCTTACTTCGTCGCCATCCGCAAAGCCTGGTCGGAAGGCCTATTGAATACCTTTCGGCAACTACCGCCGTTTCCGGCGCAGGGCATGCCGCCAAAACAGTAAACGTCGGGATGTTTGATGCGAATACCGGGCCGACAACAACACGTGCCCGGTAGAAACGGATGATTCCGCCCGCGCCAATCAGTACCCCTTATCCATCACTTCCCGCAGCCAGCCGCAGCGCATTTCCGGCACCGCCAGCAGCAGTTGCTGCGTGTAGTCGTCCAGCGGCGGCGACAGCGCTTGCGCTACCGGCCCTTGCCGGACAATGCGCCCCTGGCGCAGCACCGCCACGGTATCGGCCACTTCCCGCACCACGTGTAAATCGTGGGTGATGAACAGATAGGCGACGCCGGTTTCCTGCTGGATCTGGCGCAGTAGCGAGAGCACGTCGCGCGCCACCAGCGGGTCCAACGCCGATGTCGGTTCGTCGCAGACGATAAGCGACGGCTGCGCCGCCAGCGCGCGGGCGATACATACCCGCTGTTTTTGACCGCCGGACAGCGCGGTGGGATAACGCTGCGCCATCTCCGGCGGCAATCCGACCTGATGCAGCAGGTCGTTCACGCGTGAACGTCGCGTCGCGGCGTCCAGTTGAGTCAGGCACACCATCGCCCGCTCAATCTGCACGCCGATCGGCAGACGCGGGTTGAGCGCGGTATCCGGGTGCTGGTGAATCATCTGAACAGCTTGCAACTGGGCGCGACTGCGCTGCGCCAGTCGCGGCGGCAAGGCGTCGCCATTCAGTCGAATCTCGCCGCCCGCCGGAGCCAGCAGCCCGCACAGGGTACGCCCAAGCGTCGATTTGCCGGAGCCGGATTCGCCGATCACCGCCAGTGTGCGTCCGCGCGCCAGTTGCAGCGACACGTCCTGCAATACCGGCTGTTGCTGGTAACGGGCATCAAGATGGCGGATATCCAGCAGGACGTCGCCGGTCGCCGGTTGCGGCGTTTTCGGCTCGCCGCGCGCCTGTAGCAGCGCGCGGGTGTACGCTTCGGTTGGGTTTTCCAGCAATGGCGCGGTGTCGCCGGTTTCCACCTGACGGCCGTGACGCAGCACCATGATGCGGTGGCTGATTTGCGCCACCACCGCCAGATCGTGACTGATATACAGCGCAGCCACGCCGGTCAGGCGGATAATATCATCGATGGCGTTGAGCACCCCGAGTTGGGTGGTGACGTCCAGCGCGGTGGTCGGCTCGTCAAAAATAATCAGGTCGGGGCCGGCGCACATCGCCATCGCGATCATCGCCCGCTGCAACTGCCCGCCGGAAACCTGATGCGGGTAGCGCTGGAAAAAGATCTGCGGTTCCGGCAGCGACAGCTGTGCAAACAGTTCGATCGCCCGCGTGATGGCCTGCTGACGCGACAGCACGCCGTGGCGTACCGCCGTTTCAATCACCTGCTCGCCGATGCGCTGCGCCGGGTTGAACGACGCGCTGGCCGACTGCGCCACATACGCGATGCGCGCGCCGCGCACCCGCCGTAACTGCCGCTCCGATAACGCCGCCAGGTCGCTGTTGTTATCGCCGTTCTGAAACCAGATATGCCCGCTGTCGATACGCATGCCGTGACGGCAGTGGCCGAGAATCGCCTGGCCGATGGTGGACTTGCCCGCGCCGGACTCGCCAATCAGCCCCAGCACTTCGCCTTTATTGAGGGTAAAGCTGATGTCCTGCACCAGCGCCCGACCGCCCGCCGTGACGCGCAGATGTTCAACCCGCAGCAACTCACTCATGACGGCCTCCGCGCCAGTTACGCCCATCGCGGCTCAGCAGCCAGTCGGCCACCACATTGAGCGACACCGCCAGCAGGGCGATAGCCGCCCCCGGCACCAGCGCCGCCCATACGCCAAACAGAATGCCGTCTTTGTTGTCGCGCGCCAGCCCGCCCCAGTCGGCGGTCGGCGGCTGGATCCCCAGCCCCAGAAACGACAGCGCCGACAGAAACAGCAGGATGAAGATGAAGCGCAGCGCGAACTCCGCCACCAGCGTGTTGCGCGCGTTCGGCAAAATTTCGCGCCACAGAATCCAGCCCATCGACTCGCCGCGCATGCGCGCCGCTTCGATGAACTCCTGCGTGGCGATATCCACCGCCAGCGCGCGCGAAACGCGCAGCACGCGGGTGGCCTCCAGCACGCCCAGCACCAGAATGATGATCAGCGTGCTTTTCGGCAGCATAGCCAATACCACCAACGCCAGAATCAGCGTCGGGATCGCCATCAGCACGTCGTTAACGCGGGAAATCAGTTGGTCGACCCAGCCGCCGCACACCCCGGCCAGAAACCCCAGCCCGGCGCCCAGCACAAACGCCAATGCGGCCGCCAGCGCGGTCACCGCCAGCGAAGTGCGGGTACCCCAGACTAAACGGGAGAACAGATCGCGCCCGATATTGTCGGTGCCGAGCCAGACCTGCGGCATTGGCCCCAGCCAGGCGCCGCCGACCACCTTGTCGGCCGGGTAAGGCGCAATCCAGGGCGCAAACAGCGCCACCCCAATAAACAGGCCCAGCCCCAGCAGGCCGAACGCCACGGAAGGTTTCACAGCAGGCATGTACAGATATCCATTCGGTTGACGGTATTACCGCCGGGCATGGCGCAAACGCGGATTCGCCATCAGCGATACCACGTCCGCCAGCAGATTAAGCAGGATGTAAATCGTCGCCAGCACCAGCGCGCAGCCCTGAATCACCGGCATGTCGCGCTTGCTGATGCTGTCGACCATGTACTGCCCCAGCCCTGGGTAAACAAACACGCTTTCGACGATCACTACCCCCACCATCAGATACGCCAGGTTGAGCACGATAACGTTGATGATCGGCCCCCAGGCGTTGGGCAGCACGTGGCGCAGCAGGATAGCGGAAGGCGACATCCCTTTCAGCAACGCCGTGTCGACATAGGCCGCGTTTTGCGCGCCGATCAACGCCGCGCGGGTCATGTTGCTCATGTGGCCCAGCACCGCCAGCACCAGCGTCAGGCACGGCAGCGCGATGGCGGTCAGATGCGCGCCGAGCGGCATACCATCGCTGACGCTGCTGTTGCTCGGCAGCCAGAACAGGGTGATGGAAAAAATCAGAATCAGCAGGTAGCCGGAGAAAAACTCCGGCAGCGCCACCGCGACGCGGGTAAACAGGTTCAGTAGCCTGTCCAGCCAACTGCCCTGATAACGCACCGACAGAAAGCCGATCAGCAGCGCCAGCGGCACCGCAATCACCGCCGTGCACCCGGCCAGAAACAGCGTGTTTTCCAGCCGCCAGGCCAGCACCGGCGCAATGCTCTGACGGCTGGTGAAGCTGTGGCCGAAATCGCCGCCCAGCACGCCCCACAGCCAGCCGAGATAGCGCGAAACCGCCGGCTGATCCAACCCCAGTTGGGCGTTCAGCGCCCGCACCGCTTCCGGCGTCGCCGTCTGCCCCAGAATGGCGGTGGCGGCGTTGCCCGGCAACAGTTGGATACCGGCGAAAATCAGCGCCGATACCACCGCGATCATCGCTACGCCCGCCAGCAGACGCCGCAGAATCAGCGTCAGCAGCGGGTAGCGCTCGGTCCATCGGTAAAGATCGGTCCATCGGTGAAGAATCGTCACGTTACCCGCCTCAGGCCAGCCACACTTTTTCCGCCGCGCGGTTGCCGCTCAGCGGGAAGCCCGGAATGGCGGTCAGCCCTTTCACCTTATTGCTGCAGGCATCGAGCGCGTCAGCGTATAGCGGGATGATTTCGCTGCCCTTGTCCACCAACATCACCTGAATGTCGTGGTAGATCTGACGACGCTTTTCTTCGTTCACTTCACCGCGCGCCGCCTGCACCAGTTGGTCGAAGCCGGCGTCTTTCCAGGCGGACTCGTTCCACGGCGCCTGACTGGTGAACACCAGCGACAGCAGTGCATCGGCGGTCGGACGCACCGACCAGTTGGAGGAGACGAACGGTTTTTTCATCCACACATTGTCCCAGAAAGCGTCGTCCGGCACGCGCTCCACATTCAGCGGAATACCGGCTTTCTGCGCAGACGCCTGATACAGCTGGCCGGCGTCCACCGCGCCGGGGAAACCGGCATCGGCGACCGACAGCGTCAGCGGGCCGCTGAAGCCGGCTTTCTGCCAGTGCCATTTGGCTTTTTCCGGATCGTACGGACGCTGGGGAATGTCTTTGGCGAAATAACGGTTGGACGGGAAAATCGGGTTGTCGTTGGCTACGCTGGCGTAGCCGCCCAGCACGGTGTCGATGATCTGCTGGCGATCGATGGCGTATTTCAGCGCCAGCCGGCCGTCTTCGGTGTTGAACGGCGCCACATTGCCGAGGCCGGGGAACGTGAAAATCTGGCTGTCGCGCGAGCGCAGCAGTTGCAGGGTCGGCATGTTCTGGATACGGCCGACGATGCGCGGGTTAACGCGGTTAATGATGTGCGCCGAGCCGCTCACCAGCGCCGCCACGCGGGCGGTGGAGTCGTTCATCGCCAGCGTTTCGACCGAGTCGACGTGGCCGCGTTCGCTGTTCCAGTGATTCGGGTTACGTTTCACCAGCGTGCGCACGCCCGGCTGGAAGCTCTCCAGAATAAAGGCGCCGGTGCCGATGCCCTTGTCGAAGCTCTCGTTTTCCGGGGTAATGGCAAAGTGCACGTCGCTCAGCAGCGCGACGAATTCCACGTTCGGTTCGCTCAGGCGGATAGTCACTTCATGGCTGCCGGTGGCGTCCATCGCCATCACCGGGTCCAGATAGCCTTTCACCGACGAACTGGATTTCTCGCCGCGGTGATGGTTGAGCGAGTAGATCACGTCTTTGGCGCCGAGCGCACGGCCATCGTGGAACTGCACGCCTTTGCGGATGTGCAGCACCCAGGTGCGGCCGCCGTCTTTGCTGTCCCAGGATTCGGCCAGCGATGGCGCCAGTTCGCCTTTTTCGTCCAGTTCCAGCAGGTTGTTGAACAGTTGGGAACCCACGAAGTACATATAAGTCTCGAACCAGAACGCCGGGTCGAGGCGGTCGGTGCTGGAGGCGTTGTCCACGCCGACAATCAGGTGACCGCCCTTTTTCGGTTGTTCACCGCCTTCCGCCCCCCAGGCGGCGCTCAACGGCCAGCCGGTAGCGGCCGCGGCGACAGACAGGGCACAGGCGCTCTTGATAAAATGACGACGATTCATGTTGTGTTCCCTTCGTGAGTGCTCATCCGTTACGGATGATTATTATCCCCGTCATACTTCAAGTTGCAGGTGCGTTGGCTTTCCTCGCTCACCCCAGTCACTTACTAAAGTAAGCTCCTGGGGATTCGCTGCGTCGCCGCCTTCCTGCAGCTCGAATTATTTAGGGGACATATCGTTATATTTTTCGCCGCCATCAGGACTGACGGTGAAATGCCTGCGCCAGACGGGCGATGTGCTCCGGGCCGATGCCGCAACAGCCGCCGACCAGCGACGCCCCCTGCGCCACCCATTCCTGCGCCCATTGCAGGTATCCTTCCGGGTGCGTGTCGGTACGTAAACGGCTCAGCCCTTCGTTGGCGCCGCGCTGGTTATCTTCCGGCTCGAAGGCGTTGGCATACACGCCCACGCCGATATTGGCGGACTGCGCTTGCAGCACCGCGCTCGCCTGCGCCACCGCCGGCGCCATCACTTCCGGCCGACTACAGTTAAACAGCACATTGGCGGCGTGCAGGCGGGCAGCCGTTTGCGCCGCGTCCGTCACGGTTTCGCCGGAACGCAGGCGGGCGTGGCCGTCGGCATCCAGTTCATCCTGCAACGTAAACGACAGCCACAGCTCGCGCGGATCGCTCGCCAGCAGCTCGCGCACCAGCGTCACCTCCGCCAGCGAACTCTGGGTTTCCGCCAGCCACACATCCACGTAGGGATTCAGGGCGTCGATGAGCGTTTTCAGAATCGGCGTCGCCGCGGCGGCGTCGAACAGATCCGGACGATAAGAACCCAGCACCGGCGGCAGCGAACCGGCGACGCGCACCGAATGCGCAGCGGCATCCGCTGCCTGACGGGCCAGTTGCCCGGCCAGCGCCGCCAGCGCCTGACCGCGCGCGTTGAACACCGCCTCGCTGATATGGAAAGGCACCACGGCGTAGCTATTGGTGGTAATCACCTGCGCGCCGGCGGCAATAAAGCTGTCATGCACCTGCCGCACATGCTGCGGCGACTCCATCAGCGCCAACGCCGACCACTCCGGCTGGCGAAAAGGCGCGCCGATGCGTGCCAGTTCACGCCCCATTCCCCCGTCCAGAATCAGAACGTTGTCTGCCATCGTCTTTCCTTATCGCGTAAAAAAATTTCCCGCCACCATACAAAAAACCCTATATGGATGTCTAGATGCCTTGATAGCCAAAAAGCACAGACTGTCGTCAGGCCAGTGATGACGGGGCTGCATCACGGCCGGTCACTTTTGTGCGTTATTTGTACAAGACTGATTTATCTACGATGCCGGAATTTCCTTGAGCCAGGTCAATTTCGGCGCAATAAAACCGGGTCCCCTCCCAGGCGAATTCAATATATAGTGTCTATCCTTTTACAAGAACCTACATATTGTGTTTATCCACAAGAACATCCACAGCCTCCGCATCCGTTGTCAGCCGCGGCTTCCGCCTGTGGATAACATCAACAAAGGAAGAACACCGAGGAACAACATGAAACCAGTAGTGATTAAACGGGACGGATGTCAGGTACCTTTTGACGAAAACCGAATCAATGACGCAGTCATCAAAGCGGCAAAAGCTGCCGGCGTGGATGATGCGGACTACTGTGCCACCGTCGCCGGCGCCGTCGCTCAGCAGGTGCAGGGAAAAGCGCGCGTTGATATTCGCGAGATTCAGAACGTGGTGGAAAACCTGCTGATGTCCGGCAAGTACAAGCAACTGGCGCGTACCTATATCGAATACCGCCACGACCGCGATGTGGCTCGTGAGCGTCAGGGGCGGTTGAATCAGGAAATCCGCGGACTGGTGGAGCAAAGCAACGTCGCCCTGCTCAACGAAAACGCCAACAAGGACAGCAAGGTCATCCCCACCCAGCGCGACCTGCTGGCGGGGATTGTCGCCAAACATTACGCCAAACAGCACATCCTGCCGCGCGACGTGGTGCTGGCTCACGAACGCGGCGAGATCCATTACCACGACCTCGACTACTCGCCGTTCTTCCCCATGTTCAACTGCATGCTGATCGACCTCAACGGCATGCTGACGCAGGGTTTCAAGATGGGCAACGCGGAAATCGAGCCGCCCAAGTCCATCTCCACCGCCACCGCGGTCACCGCGCAGATCATCGCGCAGGTCGCCAGCCATATCTACGGCGGCACCACCATCAACCGTATCGATGAAATTCTGGCGCCGTTCGTCACCGCCAGCCACGAGAAGCACTGCGCCGTGGCGCGCGAATGGCAGATTCCGGACGCCGAAGGCTACGCGCTCAGCCGTACCGAGAAAGAGTGCTACGACGCTTTCCAGTCGCTGGAGTACGAAGTCAACACCCTGCACACCGCCAACGGCCAGACGCCGTTCGTCACCTTCGGTTTTGGGCTTGGCACCAGTTGGCAATCGCGGCTGATTCAGCAGTCGATCCTGCGCAACCGTATCGCCGGACTGGGCAAAAACCACAAGACGGCGGTGTTCCCGAAACTGGTGTTCGCCATCCGTGACGGCGTTAACCACAAACCGGGCGACGCGAATTACGACATCAAGCAACTGGCTCTGGAGTGCGCCAGCAAGCGCATGTACCCGGATATTCTCAATTACGATCAGGTGGTGGAAGTCACCGGCTCGTTCAAGACGCCGATGGGCTGCCGCAGTTTCCTGGGGATATACGAAGAAAACGGCGAACAGATCCACGACGGCCGCAACAACCTGGGCGTCATCAGCCTGAACCTGCCGCGCATCGCGCTGGAAGCCCACGGCGACGAAGCCCGCTTCTGGCAATTGCTGGACCAGCGGCTGCTGCTGGCGAAAAAGGCGCTGATGACGCGTATCGCGCGGCTGGAAAATGTAAAAGCCCGTGTAGCGCCTATACTTTATATGGAAGGGGCATGCGGAGTACGCCTGAAGGCGGACGACAATATCGCCGAGATTTTCAAGAACGGCCGCGCTTCCATTTCGCTGGGTTATATCGGGGTGCATGAGACCATCAACGCCCTGTTCGGCAATCAGGTTCATGTGTTCGATGATGAAACCCTGCGGCAGAAAGCGGTGGCGATTATCGCCCGTTTGAAGGCCGCGACCGAAAGCTGGAAGGAAGAGACCGGTTATGGTTTCAGCCTGTACAGTACGCCAAGCGAAAACCTGTGCGACCGCTTCTGCCGTCTGGATACCGCTGAATTCGGCGTAGTGGCCGGCGTCACCGACAAAGGCTACTACACCAACAGCTTCCATCTCGACGTGGAGAAAAAGGTCAATCCGTACCAGAAGATCGATTTTGAGGCCCCTTATCCGCCGCTGGCGAATGGCGGTTTTATCTGTTACGGCGAGTATCCCAACCTGCAGCACAACCTCAGGGCGCTGGAAGACGTATGGGACTACAGCTACACCCGAGTCCCCTATTACGGCACCAACACGCCGATCGACGAGTGCTACGAGTGCGGCTTTACCGGCGAGTTCGACTGCACCAGCAAAGGCTTTACCTGCCCGCAGTGCGGTAACCACGACTCCTCGCGCGTCTCGGTGACGCGGCGGGTGTGCGGCTACCTGGGTAGCCCGGATGCGCGTCCGTTCAACGCCGGCAAGCAGGAAGAGGTCAAACGCCGGGTAAAACACCTTGCCAGCGGACAACTGGGCTGACAGTCTGCGCCGCGCTCCTTCTGGGCGCGCGGCCTCATGCACGACTGCGGCGTTAGGCTGATGCCGCCCGGTGGGCGGCCTTTTGGACGGTAATCGCTATGAACTACCATCAATACTACCCGGTGGATGTGGTCAACGGTCCGGGAACGCGCTGTACGCTGTTTGTGGCAGGCTGCGAGCACCAGTGCGCCGGCTGCTATAACCAGAGCACCTGGCGAGTGAACTCCGGGCACCCTTTCACGCAGGAAATGGAAGATCGCATCATCGCCGATCTGCAAAACACCGACGTACCGTTGCAGGGACTGTCGCTGTCGGGCGGCGACCCGCTGCACCCGCAAAACGTGCCCGATATCCTGCGGCTGGTGAAACGGGTGCATGACGAATGCCCCGGTAAGAATATCTGGATGTGGACCGGTTATCGGCTGGATGAACTGACGTCGGAACAGCGCGACATAGTGGATCTGATCAACGTGCTGGTGGACGGCCGGTTCGTGCAGGAACAGCGGGATTTGACGCTGATATGGCGCGGCAGCCGCAATCAGGTGATTCACCATCTGCGCTGAGCCGGCGGCGGGTACAGACACACCGCGTGGCGCAGGCATCGCTCCACGCGGATACCGTTAGATGAAAACGGCACATATATGGAAAACCGGCACACGGAAAACCGACGTCGGTTACATCGGTTCCGTCACCGTATCACGACGCCAAAGGTGCTTTTTTCCAAACCCCAGCGCGTTATCGGTCATTTTCATTTCTTTGAGCGACAGCTTCCAGACCGGCGCGCCGCTGCTGCGGGCAATCGGAAAGCGAACGTTATAGCGACTGCGCGCCTGCGCTTCTTCATCGCCGCTCAATCGGCTGATCTCGCCCAGAAACTGCACGCCTTTAATCAGCAGCACGCTCTTCGGCTGACCATTGACCGTGCCCGCCACCTGTGGGCATCGCCGCATAATCTCGCCATGCCTCGTATCCGGTTCCGTCATCAGATAAAAGGCGATCTGTTCATCATCAAACACATAAAAGCAGTTAGCACACCATAAATCGTCATCGTCGCTGACACACAGCGTCAGCACATGCAATTTCTTCAGATAGCGGGAAATAACTCCCAGGGTATTCTCTGCCTCCACGGCCCCTCTCCCGGTAGAACGTCGTTAATCCTTGCCTGACCGGATAGCATCAGTCCCTGTTATCACGAACTGCACATAATGCCACTTCCCGGGCAAAATACAGACCTGTTGCGCCGATATTTTGCCCGAGATTGATAGAAAAAACGGATAACGTCTTCACAGAAAGGGAAATTTTGGTGATGTTGGCGGTGGGTTGGATTGTCCGCTATGGTCACCAAGCAGACTAAATCAGGGCGTGGAATTTACTCAATTCTTTTACTGTTTGCGGTAAGCTCTGCCGGAGTAACGCATCAAGATACTCATCAACCGATTTAGGCGGTTTTCTCATGCTGTGACGCTGCCTGCTTACTGCGGATAACACAAGCGCCTGATTCAAATCGAGCAGGTCTGTGATGAAATCATCCGGGTGTAGCGCTTCAATGCCAAAGTTATCGATCTCGGGATGGGGAAAATCTTTCAGGTTAAACGTAACGATGATTTCAGCGTTACTGCGAATGGCGGCTGCAACCACATGCTGATCATCAGGATCAGGGAGCGTGATGCCTGGAATGAGCGCTTCAAACCCAGTAATCATCGCATCAGGAATAGCCTGATTCATCAGCTCGCGTGTCCGCGAGATTTGCTCCGGGGTTAAATCAGGTCTATTCAGCAGTAGATTGCGTTGCCATTCATCCTCGATGATGGCCGTCCACTTAGGCTGATACAGCCCTGTTAGTCCTAAGTGGATTAATAAATCCCGCAGGAGAGATGGATAAATTACGCACGCATCTAGCACGACAGGATAAGGTGTATGGGTCATTAGTACAATCCAAGCTCTTGGCTATGATCTGCCAACGCCTGCATTGCTCTACTGCTTTCATTATCCCTCTGGTGTTTATAGTCCATCAGGTCAGCGAAAAGCACACGGCGGTGGCGACCGGTTTTATGAAAAGGTAGTTTCCCATCCTCCAGAAGCTTCACCATGTGAGGGCGTGAAACATTCAGAATGTTGGCTGCCTCCTGTGTCGTTAATTCAGCATGAACAGGAACAACCTGAACCGCGTTACCCACAGCCAGCTCGCCTAAAATCGACATCAATAATGTCAGTGCCGACGTCGGTAATTCGACCTGACGAGTGTTGTTATCTGCGTCCTGAATCGAGATTTTTTGTGTTTCCATCTTTGTGGAGAGATAGGCAGCAAGCTCCCTTTGTCCACGAACAGCCGCCTCAATCTCCCCTGGTGCCGGAAGGCTCAGGCTATCAAGAATTGAGTTTGTCATTTTGGGTATTCCATTTTCAGTTTGAGGTCTAGTGATAACCGTAACGGTTGCAATCAGACTATACGAAATAAACGAAAAGCACAACAAACGAAATAAACGAAAAAACGCCGAGTTCGACAAGCAACCGCAGAGGTGCATGGTTTATCCCCGCTGGCGCGGGGAACACCTCGGCGGTAGGGTCGTCACGGGGGCGCTCAGCAGCCAAAGAACCCTGGCTTATTTTCAGCAGCACAGACGAGTTTAAGCCACGTGAAGTGATGAAAAATTAGCGGAGAATGTCCTGCGACACTCTCCGCTAATGTTAAGACGAACGGTGCTGAACACCGTTCTTAACCACCTCGCCAACACCTACTGGAGTATGGTGTTGGTTTATTAGCGCTGATTTTATGGGGATCCCTCAGGACCCCCGTGGGGAAAAAGAGTCAACACAAATCCGGCGAGCCTGCTGCACACCTGAGAATATCTGCTATACAAATCACTGAGCATATCCGTTACGTCGAACATAAGAAAATCTGACAAACAGCGACAGAGAAACCCAGGAGTAAAAATGAAAAACTACAACATTGGTATTCGGCTATCCATAGGGTTTGGGATACTTATCGCATTTTCGTTAACCATGCTTGCCAGCGGCATCTATCAACTCCGCCAGATTAGCCAAAACGCGGAACAGATTATGCAAATACCGCTGCGCAAAGAACGGCTGGTGGCGGACTGGGGCGCGGCTCTCGCCGCCGGCATACAACGGGCCACCGCCACCGCGCGCAGCAGTGATGCCTCACTGGCGCAGGTGTTCGCGGCGGATAACGCCAACGCCACCAAAGAGAACAATGAGCGTGCGGCGCAATTTACCGCGCTGGTGTCTTCGAGTGAAGAAAAGGCCCTGCTGGATAACTTAAACACCAACCGTCAGGCGTACATCAAAGCGCGGGATGACATTTTCGCCGCCAAGTCAGCGGGAAACTCGGAACAGGCCAAGCAATTCTTTGAACAAAGATTGCAGCCTATCGCCGTCGAGTACCAAAAAAGCATGAACATCTTGCGCGACTACCAGCGCACCAGCATTGACCGGATGCGGATGGACATTGCCGAACGCGCCAGTAACAGCTATTTCTTTCTCGGCGGGCTGGGGGTGTTGATTACCGTCATCGGTTCGCTGCTCGCCTGGATGCTGACCCGCAGCATTGTGCGCCCGCTGCAAAAAGCGGTACTGATAACGCATGCCGTCGCCAAAGGCGATCTCACCGCAGAGATCTCCCCGCAAGGCCGCGATGAACTGGCGCAGCTGCAATTCGCGCTAAAAGCCATGATCGCCCAGTTACGGACGGTGGTCGGAGAGGTGCGCGAAGGGGCGGAAGCCATCGCCGGCGCATCATCGCAGCTCTCAGCGGGCAACCTGGACCTCTCAAGCCGTACCGAAGAGCAGTCCGGCGCGCTGCAAGAAACAGCGTCCTCGATCGAACAGCTCACCTCGACCGTTCGGCACAATGCCGATAACGCCAGACAAGCCAGCCAGTTGGCGCAAGATACCGCCATTCAGGCGCAATCCGGCGGGCAACTGGTCAGCGAAGTGGTGCAAACCATGGGCGCTATCGATAGCTCTTCCAAAAAAATCGTCGATATCATCGGCGTCATCGACAGCATCGCGTTTCAGACCAATATCCTGGCGCTCAATGCAGCGGTTGAAGCGGCTCGCGCCGGCGAGCAAGGCCGGGGGTTTGCGGTGGTGGCAAGCGAAGTGCGCAGTCTGGCCCAACGCAGCGCCTCGGCCGCCAGAGAAATCAAAGAGCTTATCGGTCATTCGGTACAAACGGTGGACGCCGGGAACCAACTGGTGGAAAAAGCCGGCGCCTCAATTCAGGGAATTGTGGATGGCGTGCGCAAAGTGAGCGAGTTGGTGGGGGAAATCAGCGTCGCCAGTCAGGAGCAGTCGCTTGGCATCGAACAGGTGAATATGGCGATCAATAAGATGGAGCAAACCACCTTGCAAAATGCCTCGCTGGTCAGAGAAGGCAACACCGCCACGCAAGCCTTGCAACAGCAGGCCGAACAGTTAAAACAGGTGGTCAGCATCTTCCATCAGGAAGAAACCAGCCACCGCGCTTATAGCGCACCCGGCAACAAACCCCGGCTTTCCGCCCCACCCGCCGCGAAAACACTGGCGTTAAAACCGGCGGCATCCTCGGGCAAAGCATCAGGCAGCGAGGACGACTAGCACTCGTTTTAACCCAAGCCTGGGTAGTGGCTTTTTCCGTAACCGGTCGCCGATCAGGCTATCTTAATCAACGGGTTATCCCCGCTGGCGCGGGGAACACGCCCTGTACAACCAGGTAAACGGCCGTCGTGTCGGTTTATCCCCGCTGGCGCGGGGAACACCGATTCCCATCCACTAAAGCCCGTTTCTGCACCGGTTTATCCCCGCTCTCGCGGGGAACACTTTTTTATCGCCTGCGACCCACTCCAGCCATTCGGTTTATCCCCGCTGGCGCGGGGAACACCGGTTCGTTCCAGTGCGGTCGTCATAGACCTCCGGTTTATCCCCGCTGACGCGGGGAACACATATCGCGAGTCAGGCGATAAATCAGCGCATTCGGTTTATCCCCGCTGGCGCGGGGAACACAGAGAGTTGCCGACGCTCCCGGCGCCTATGACCGGTTTATCCCCGCTCTCGCGGGGAACACGATGTCATACCAGTCGGAGTCCATGTAGCAGACGGTTTATCCCCGCTCTCGCGGGGAACACGGATAGCGGCCATCGTTGCGATCTGCGTTGTGCGGTTTATCCCCGCTCTCGCGGGGAACACTTTGGTGGAGACGATCATCGCCAGCCCACCTGCGGTTTATCCCCGCTGGCGCGGGGAACACTGCCGCCCCGTTGATGTGACAAACTGTTGAGCCGGTTTATCCCCGCTGGCGCGGGGAACACCCGAGAGTTGCACGTAGAGTTTCGCGCTGTTTCGGTTTATCCCCGCTGGCGCGGGGAACACATGCCCTCTTCGATCAACGTGCCGGGCTGGCCCGGTTTATCCCCGCTCTCGCGGGGAACACCTTATCCAGCTTTCCCCACTCTTTAAGCGCATCGGTTTATCCCCGCTGGCGCGGGGAACACGCGCCCGACGCCGAGAAATCTAGAGGTGACGGCGGTTTATCCCCGCTGGCGCGGGGAACACATGCGCTCATTCAGTGTGTCTGTTCTCATGCGCGGTTTATCCCCGCTGGCGCGGGGAACACCTGGCATCGCATAGCCGTATGGTCCGGCCATCCGGTTTATCCCCGCTGGCGCGGGGAACACTACGAAACGCTCAGCAGCAGCCAGGCCAACAACGGTTTATCCCCGCTGGCGCGGGGAACACGTTTTCAGACGAGCCTGGTCGGCCGCGATGAGCGGTTTATCCCCGCTGGCGCGGGGAACACCCGCCTGGTCCAGTTTGCCTTTTTCGTTGACACGGTTTATCCCCGCTGGCGCGGGGAACACGGGCTTAACGCTAGGCAGCCTGGCCCGGCGCTCGGTTTATCCCCGCTGGCGCGGGGAACACAAATTTACATTGAAGACGAAATTTTTACGCAACGGTTTATCCCCGCTGGCGCGGGGAACACATCTGGCTCGGCCTCGGCACCGTCAGCCGCCTCGGTTTATCCCCGCTGGCGCGGGGAACACGGACCGGATGGCAAATGGTCTGGCCCGACAGACGGTTTATCCCCGCTGGCGCGGGGAACACGCCAGGAACGGAACGATTAGGAAAAGCGCAGACGGTTTATCCCCGCTGGCGCGGGGAACACTCCTCCGCCAGTCTGATACTGGGTCCTGTTACCGGTTTATCCCCGCTGGCGCGGGGAACACCCAAAGCCGCTTTAAATCGAAATAGTGAATGTCGGTTTATCCCCGCTGGCGCGGGGAACACTCTAAAAATATATACCTGTTTTATAAGGCATTTTAAAGGCAGGAAAATTCCACCGATTTTTTCCGGTTGTTAAAGAACATTAACCTATTGATTTTCAACAGGGTGAAATGAGACTAACCGCAGTCCGTCGAGGTCCACCGGCATCCGGCGGTTTTCACCGAAGGTTTGAAACTCAAAACCGGATTCGGTATTGGTGGCCCAGGCCATCACCACGTTGCCCTGCTCCGCCAGTTCCACCACCTGCTGCCAGATCATTTCCCGCACCCGACGCGAGGTGTCGCCCACATATACGCCGGCGCGCACCTCCAGCAGCCAGATCGCCAGCCGACCACGCAGGCGCGGCGGCACGTTCTCGGTGACCACCACCAGCATACTCATCCGCCATGCCCCCGGTGACCGGCGTCGCCAAACGGCGTCGGCTCAGGAATGGCCGGCGGTTGCGCGTCCGGCGGTGCCTGTGGCGGCGCGATCTCGCCGGCGGCCAGCACGTCTTCAATCAGCGGAATCAGTTTGGCCAACGTCTGCTGGCTGCGGAAAATATCGCGACACGCCACCCGCACGTCGCGATCCGGTTCCAGCGGATTACGGGCGGCAATCTCGAACGCTTTAGGCACCACGCCCTCGAACTTGATGATGTCGGCGATATCGTAGACAAACGATAACGGCTTGCCGCTGTGGACAAAACCGATGGCAGGCGCGTAGCCTGCCGCCAGTACCGCCGCCTCGGTAATACCGTACAGGCAGGCGGTGGCGGCGCTGATGCACTGGTTGACTTTGTCGCCGCGTTCCCAATCTTTCGGGTCGTAGCGGCGGCCCTGCCATTTCACGCCGTACTGCTTCGCCAGCAGGCTGTAGGTCTGCCGTACCCGCGCGCCTTCAATGCCGCGCAGTTGATCCACCGAGCGTCGACTCGGCGCCGGTTCGCCAAAGCGCAGCTCAAACATGCGCCGCACCACCTTCAGCCGCAATTCTTCATCCAGCGCCAGCTTCGCCTGATACAGCAACCGGTCGGAACGCGCCCCGCCCGGCTGCCCGGCGGCGTACAGCCGCACCCCGGCCTCGCCCACCCACACCAGCAACGTGCCGACGGTAGCCGCCAGCTTTGCCGCCGCGTGGGAAATGCGGGTGCCCGGCTCCAGCATAATGCAGGCCACCGAGCCGACCGGGATATGGGTGCGCACACCGTTTTTGTCGATCAGCACAAAAGCGCCGTCGATAACGTCAATCTGCCCGTATTGCAGGAAGATCATCGAGGTACGGTCTTTTAGCGGCAGCGGGTTAAGCGGAACAAACGACATTCACCCTCCCGTTCAGGCGCGTCGCAACAGCAGCAGCCCACACCCCAGCGACCGGCTTTTGCCCAGCCCCTGACTGACCGCCTGGGCAAAACGCCCGGCGTCGGTGATACGCAACAGGCCGTCGAAATCCACCGAACTGAAGCTGACCGGCGCGGTCTGCTGCGGTTTATACAGCCGATGACGCTGATAACCGTCAACGCGACAGGCGTTCACCTCAAACCCGCAGCGCTCGCCCTGACGCGCCAGCCAGTCAGCGGCGGCCTGTTGCTGGCGCGGCCAGATCTCCGCCTTGTCCGCCCCTTGCGCTTTGGCGTGGTATTTGGCGTCCATCAGCACATCACTCCGCTGCCGTTGGCGCGTCACCACCGGATTGGCGCGCAGGGAAAACGCCAGTTGCATCCCGACGCTCAGCTGTGGCTGCCAGGGTTTGGTTTCCACCACAAACAGGTTGTGATCCTGCCGGGGCGCGCAGGCCGAGAGCAGGTAATAGCGGCTAAGCGTCGCATGGTCGTCCTGCCGAAACAGAAAACCGCGTTGCGCTTCCTGCGGGAACAGTTGCCACAACCACTGATGGCTGGCGTAGACCGGCGAGGTCTGCCACTTGTCCGCCATCACCGATGACAGCGCCGCTGGTTGCAGCGTCACCCGGGAAAAGAACATCACTGACCTCCTTTCAGCACGCCGCGATACTGTACCCGCGTGGTAAATTGCCAGCGCCGACGGCTGGCGGGCTGATCGCCGCGCAACACCTGCATCACCCCGTCCGCCGCCACATCCTCACCCGCTTCCCAGTAGCAGGTGCCGTCCGGCTGGTTGATGAACTGCAGATCGGGGTCGTTTAGCAACGGCGCCCCGTCAACCTGTTGCCATACCTCAGGGAGCGAGCCGCTGAACAGGTGCGGCGCCAGCGGCAACGCCAGCGGGCAGCTTTTGCGGCCGAGATACAGCGGGAACACCGGCGTGCGCAGCGCGTCGGCCAGTTGCGCGAGCGTGACCGGCGCGCCGTCGGTGGCGCTCACCGCCACGTGGTAGTAGGCGTCGCAGCGGTATTCGCGGGCGGTCAGCAGCGTTTCCAGCCCTTGCGCCGGGTCTGAACACAGCTCATCGCGACGGGTGTGGCGCACCCGCTTGCGTTCTTCACGCGGCATTTGCACGGTATGGTAGTCACGCAGCCAGCCCTCCCGGCGGGAAAGCGGCCTGACCGCGAAGCGGTAGTGGGCGTTGAATTGCGTCAGCCGTTCTTCGTCGTCGCGCCGGATGCCGAGCGCCGCCGCCAGCAGCCCCAGCAGCGCGGAACGGCTGGGCACCGGCGAGGTATGGCGCACCTCGCCCACCGCCGGTTCCCCCCAGGATGCCAGCGGCGCGTAAAGCTGAAACACCAGATACTCAGTCATGCCGCCCTCACTGGCTGATGAAATCCAACAGTTGCGGCAGGCTGCCGGCTCCGGCTTCCACATCCAGCACATAGTCGGTCATGCCGTCGGCGCCGTAGGCGCGATTGAACTTCTCCTGCTGGTTTTTCAGCGCGCTAATCGCCGTTTCCAGCGGTTCGGCGCTGCGCACCGGTTTGAAAAACGCCACCGACAGCGCGCGCGGCTGCGCCGAGCCCCGTTCCGCCAACACGTAAGAGGCATACGCGCGGGAGGCGAAACTGTTCTGCTTGCCGGTGGGCGACACGGTGAGCGCGGTTTCCCCCAGCGCCCGCAGCGTGCGCTGCACCAGCACCTCGTCACCGCCGAGGTTTTCCCGCAGCCGGTCGCGGTCGATGCAGATATATTGATAGAACAGCGCCGAGGCAAAGCCTTGCTCGCCCATATGGCCGGAGCCGCTGTTGTCCTCGCCGGTGTTGAGGTCATCCACCGCGGTGAAGAAATCGTCTTCTACCGTCACCGCGCTGACGCCCAGCGCGTGCGCCACCTGACAGGCGGCCTCCACGTTAAATTCCGGGCTGGACGCCAGCATACGGCCGAACAGCGCGATATCGACGCTCGCCACCTCTTTGCGCAGCAGTTTCAGCTCTTCGCTGTTGGGTTCGCGGGATTCGGCAATCAGCGCATCCACCAGTTGATCCACCCGCGCCCGCTCCGGCACGCTGACGTGCGCCAGTTGTTCGATGTCGAACTTCTCCAGCGGGTCGGGGCTGTTTTTCTCTTCTTTTTTCAGCTTGCCGAACTGCCCGGCAATTTTCTTCGCGGCTTCCTCCGCGGTTTTGGTCGCCACGCCGCCGTCGGTAAGCGCCTTATACACCACTCGCCCCAATTGGCGGGTACGTTTGCCTATGTGCTCGCCCAAGGCGGTTTCAAACACCTCGGAGGTGCGCCAGGCGCGTTTGAGACTTTGTGACGACACCCGCAACCGCTCCACCCCGCCGACGATGGCGGTTTTCGGGCGGCCGGTGTCGTCCCGGTTCAGGTTGGCTGGCGCGTAGGCGGTCAAAAAATGCAGTTGAATAAAGGTGGTCATGCCGGTTCCTTGTTGTCGGTCGGGTGATTTCCGGTCGGTTCGTTGGCGGTATGGGCTGATGGCGTATCGTCCGGTGCGGGCTCCAGCGACGTCTGGTTGTATTCGCAAGCCCAGCGCACTGCGTTGCGTTTTAACGGATTGGGTTGTGCCGGTAGGTTGTGCTGTCGGTCGTACCATTCGTCCATCCACAGCAGGATGCCGTCGGCCAGCGACGGCAGATTCACCCCGTCGCTGCCGCGAATCGTGACGGCGCGGATCAGCAGGCGACACAGCTCCTCCGGCGTCTGCGCCCGCAGCAGGCGTTCAAAACGCAGTTCGGACAGGTAGCGCCGGTCGCTGCCGGCAGTGACCTTTTCCCCCAGTTGCGCGGCGAAACTTTTCTTGCCGTTATGCTCGTCCGCATGAACCGCCACCGCCGCGAATATCGCCACCGCCAGCAGGCGATGTTCCTTATCGCCGATTTGCGACGCCAGTATTCGCGCAATCCGTTGAAATCCCGGACAGGTCAGCGCGCCATAAGGGGCGGCGGCGCGCCGCAACGCCGCCCGATCCGCCCGCCCGTTGTAGTTGTCGTTATGCCGGTTCTGTAATGCGTAAAACCAGGCACTGATTTTCGCCGCCGCCGGCGCGTCTATCACCAGCAACGTTGCGGTATTACCCATTCACCGCCTCCTCCTGAGGTTGCATTTGTTTAAACTGCTTCATCGATTTCTGACCGTAGAACAGCTTCACCATGTCGCTGCGTGCTTTCACCGCCTGCGTCAGGTCGCCCAGTTGGTCCGGGTTGCCGAACGTCAACCGGTCAAAGGTGCCGAGCAGGTATAAGTAGAGCTGGTTCTGCCAGGCTTTCAGCGCGCTGATGGCGCACTTGCCGCTGGCGATGGAACGGTAAAGCTGGCGGAAAAACTGTTCGGTTTCCTGCCAGAACGACACATCGATAATACTGAAATCGCCGCCCACCTCTTTCGGCCGTCGGAACCAGGCCGCCTTCACCGACTGGCGCAGCAGTTGCTGAGCCTCGTGGGCCATCTGCAAGCCCAGCGGCAGGTAGTCGTGCACCGCCGGGGGGATCTCTTTCCACACCGGCACATGGTGTTCGTACCAGCAGCGCGCCTTCATGTTGTCCATGTCGTAGCCGAAGCACCACAGCCCGACCTTGTGCAACAACGACGCTCGTTGCTGGTTGAGGCTCACCACACGAGCGGGCAATGTCTGGCTGAGCGCATCCTGCGTGCCGATCACCAGCCCCAGCCAGTCGCGGTACGACAACCCGCCCGGCTGGCCTTTCACCGACAGCAACATGCCGTCTTTGTTCGACAGGCGATACGGCGTCAGCGGGTGCTGCCAGTGTTCGTACTGTACGCCGTAGTTTTTGGTGCGGTAGTGCGTCAGCAGTTGCTCCGACTTATCGCCGCACAGGTCGCAATGCCCGGCCTCGGTGTGGCCGAAATCCAGTTCAATGCGACGCGGCATACCCCAGAACGCCTGCAACCGGTGTGCGTTTTCCGGCGTCACCTTGTCTTTATCGCCTTCGCTGGTGCGGGTGGCCGCCAGCCAGGGGAACACCGCCGCCACGCAGTCGCCGCGCTCGCCGGGCGTGACGTTGGCCCACAGCTTGCGCCACAGCGGCACCGGGTTTTGCGCGTCGTAAGGCATCAGCAGGGTGGTGATCGGCCCGCCGCCGCGCACGCCGACCCGGTGCCCCACCCCGCCCGACGGCGCGTTGGTTTGCAGCGTGTACAGCGCCAGCGCGGCGCAATGCGGGCAGATGGCGTTCACCGTGCCGCGTTTGACGAAGTGGTCTTTATTGAGCTTGAGGGTATTGCCGCCCGGCGCATCGATCAGCAAACCGGAAATCGGGCTGTCATCGGCATCCAGTGGGGAAAAGTCCTGCATAAACGAGGGCTTGTCGGCACCGAAATTGAGCGCCGGCGCCAGCGTGTCGAGCGCGCGCACCCAGCCGTCGCCCAGCCCGTCGCGCCAGATGTCCTCCCAGTCTTCCTCATCCGAGGGAGCGTACGCGGTTTGCAACAGGCCGATCAGCAGTTGCCAGGCCGCGCCCTGAAAATCGGGCCGTGGACACGCCAGATCGATAATCCGGTCGTCGGCCAATTGCCGTGGAGAAATGTGGGTGCGGTGTCCGTCCGCGCCCACTACGGGTAACCAGGGTGTGTCAATCAGTGAAAACATGAACCTACCTCTTCAGTAAGGCCTCATCCGTGAGGTCGTCATGATTCCTGTTATTGTTTTCTGCCCCGGCGCGGCCAGAGTTCGCGCCAGTGGCACCGATGTTTCCCGGTGGACAAAACTGCTAACGCAGTAAAAAGACTATGGAAAAACAGTCGTATTACCTTGAGGCTGTGGACAAACAGCTCCATGGTCGGATTACAGACAAATTTATGTTGGAACAGTGAAACGTTTCGTGCGTGATAACCGGATTGCTCCTTTGCAACCCCGCCGCACGCCCAACAAGGAGAGGCTCAAACGCCGCCTCTCCTTGACCTCTGGCTGGTGGCTAAACTGTGGCGCTACGCGCTACCTTCGGCGTTCGACTTCGCTGTCCGGGCCGCCAGTGACGCGGTTACTCGCCCCATCCCTGGGGCTCGCCCTTCGGGCCAGCGTAAACGCTGTTCAAAAACGCTCCTGGCGTTTTTGTCCGGCGCGACACTGGCTTTCGCCGCGTCCATGCGGCTCACCCGGCGAAGTCGCCCACCTCAGCACAGTTTTGATACGCCACAAAAGGCTATGGCGCGCAACCAGAAGGGTTCTCAACAATCTGATTACCTGGCTATCAAATTCATCATGCACTGACTACCGTGCAACTAGTCCCATATCTGCATGGTAGTAATCTGCCGCTTCACCCGGCACCAGCAACAGCACTTCGGCGCCGGGGCGGTGCAGTTGTTGTCGAAAGCGGTCCAGCGCGTCGCCCTGTAAGGTCGGCCACTGTTTTTCGTGCTGCTGCCACCAGCGCTGGCGCACCGACAGGCGGCTTTTCTCCCAGCCAAACTCCCCCTCACCGGCATAGGGCTGCGGTAAAGCGTCGTCGCTGTCCGCCCGCCATGCCAGATAGACATCCTGCGATGCCTCGCCTGAACGGGTGAACAGCTCGGCGTCATCGCGCCAGCCGCGCTGACCGGCGGCGGCGCAATACCCCAGTTCAAACGCCAGTGACGACTGCGACGCGACGGTACGATCGCCCAGACTTTTCCCTTCAGCCTGATAGCCGCGCTCCTCCAGCGCCGCCGGTGCCGGTATGCGTTGTTCATAAACGCTGTCTATCAGCAAACGCGCCTCTTCCGGCATGCGCAGCGCGCCCGCATCTCACAACATCGCCTGCGTGCGCCACAGCACCGCATGATGCTGATACACCGCGCCGGTGCCGCTCAGCTCCACTCCCAGCCAGTCAGGACCGGCCTCGGGCTGCCATTGCGGCGCCAGAACCCACAGCACCGGCGGGGCGCGGTCATCCTGCTGCGGCGCAGCGTCGTCCAGCTGTTTACAACGACCATCTGCCCGGCGGATATGACGTTGCAGGCGCCCGGCGCGCTGGATCAGCAAATCCACCGGCGCCAGATCGCTTATCATCACATCCACATCAATATCCAGCGACTGTTCCACCACCTGGGTGGCGATCAGCACCTTGCCGCGCCGCTGTGCGCCTGTGCTGTGTTTGCCAAAGCGCTCAATCGCCGTGTCTTCAATCACCATGCGGTCGCAAAACGCAAACCGGCTGTGGAACAGCAGCACATCGTCCGCTGTTATCTCGCTGCACTGGCGCAACTGCCGCCAGGCGTCAATCGCCTCATCCACCGTGTTGCGAATCCAGCAGACGCACTGCCCGGCGGCCACCGCCTGACGAATCAACGCGATGGCTTCCGACCGGCGAGACAGCCAGTCAACCGTCACCGTGCGCCGGACCTCGGCGCGGGTTTCCACCGGCCACTCCCGCAGCGCCTGCGCGTTCACCTGGGTAAACCACGGGTATCCGGCCTGCTCCGCCAGACGGCCGGGCGGTTGCTGCATCCCCCGACAGAACGCCTGCACCAGCCGCTCCCGCTGAGACGCCGCCAGCGTGGCGGTAAGAATAATCGCGCTGCCGCCCTGACTGGCGTGGAAGGTCAGCAGGCTTTCCAGCAGACGGCCGGTGTAGGCATCGTAGGCGTGCACTTCATCCAGCAGCAGAATTTTGCCGCCCAGCCCTAACAGCCGCAGCGACTGGTGGCGAAACGCCATCACCGCCATCAGCGCCTGATCGAGCGTACCGACGCCGACATCCGCCAGCAGCGCTTTCTTGCGCGAGTCGGCAAACCACTGATTGCACGCGGCGCTGGCGCTGTCTTCGTTATCCGGCCCGTACCGCATCTGCCCCGCCTGCGCTGGCCCCCATAGCGACAGGCGGAAATCCGTCACCATGTCGCGCGCGCCGTGCGCCAGCATCAGCGATGGCGCATCCCTTTCGTCAAACAAGGCGCGATATGCCTTCGCCAACCGCCGGTACATGGCGTTGGCGGTCGCCATCGTCGGCAGGCCGACATACAGCCCGTCGCCGCGACCGGCGCTCATCAGCCGGTGCGCCAGCGCCAGCGCGGCTTCGGTTTTGCCCGCCCCGGTGACATCCTCCAGCACAAACAGCTGCGGGCCGGGCGCATCAATCTCGACCGCCATCGCCTGCTGCTGCAACGGCGTCGGCCGGGTGATAAAGGGAAAGAGGTTGCGCATTCCCGTAAACGGCGCAGCCACAGCAGCGGCCGGCAGGCGAGACACCGACTGCTCGGCATGCGGCAACGCGCATTGCCGCCAGTATTGCGCCAGCGTCAGCGTCGGCTCCGCCCGATAGGGGAAATCGTCCTGCGATGAGCCAAGCCAGTCCGCCAGTACCACGCCGCCAGCCAGCGGCCAGCTTTTCTGTTGCAACAACACCCGCCAGTTTTTGTCGCTAAAACTATCGGGAAATGCCGTTAGTTCAGGAAACACGGCGTGCAAATCGGTCAGATAAGCCTGTGCGGCCAGAATATCGTCAGGGTGGAAAGCCAGCGCGCCGTTGCCCTCTTCCCGCGGCGGCTGTCCATGATGGCCGCATACCAGCCGCAGCCATACATCCATCGCGTAATGCAGTTTCTCCGGTCGGGATGTGGCGGGCAGCCAGTCCGTTTGCTCTCGCCAGTTGTCATGCAGCTTAAAACGCCACAACCACAACCCCAGCGAGTCATGGCGCATTGAATAAGCCTGCCCCGCCCCATGCACCAGCGGCGCGGCTGGGTTCTGGTAGAGCTGTTGAAAACCACGGGCGAACTTGCCGATATCGTGCCAGGCCAGAAACCAGGCCAGCCATAACGCGGCGCACTCTTCATCCAGTCCCAACGCCTGCAAATGGTCACGGACATGAAAACGGTTATTTTTCACCAGCCAATAGCCACAGGCCGCCACATCCAGACAGTGATAAGGCAATAAATGATAAGGCGCGCCGTTTTCGTTATTGGAAAACGTTCGGGCTTTTCCCCAGTAACGAAAATAGGACTCAGACAACAGTTCCGAATGGACTGCCTCGGGCATCGGCTTACCTCACCACTAAAAACACGTGACTATTTATTAAGTATGGAAAACAAATAGGCGGTGACAAGATAATTTTTATAAATAAAAAAGCGACTTATCACATATGTGACATTCATTAGCCGATGAATAGCATTTGAGAATAAATATAACGTCATCCCAATAATAATTATTGGAAATTATTTCTCATTCCGGCGAGATAATTATTTTTTATGATCTCAGTTCCGGCTTTTTTATTGTCATAAATTCAACCAGCTGCCATTAGCGACTTCCCCGGATTACGCCGCTATACAATCATTCTTCAAGTTGCAGGTGCGTCGGCTTTACTACACTACTCCGCTCATCCCTGAGCCTCTCCCCGCGGGCTGGATACCCACAAAATCAGTTAGAGAATGAGAGGCGTCCATATAATACATGACTTCATGACTTAACTTCACTTATGGTGGTTTTGATAATGACTTCAGGAAGTGACGTTGTGAGGCGAGGGAATGAAAGAGCAGGTTTCATCACTACGGAAGAGGCAAAAAAGTACGCTTGAACAGGTGTTTAAATCGCCCGTCCAGTCAGGCATCAAATGGGCCGATATCGAGTCACTGATAAAGGCGCAGTAGCCAACCTGCGCGACTGGCTTGAAAGCATAGGAGTGAAGCCATGAGCAAACCATCCACACCAAACACCATTGAGATAGCCAGACAACTGGCTGTTATCAGTTATGTGCCGGAACTTGGCGCATTTCGTGGCAAGTTTCTGGGTCTGACCGGCTATTGTGATTTTGTGTCGGACAGCATTCAGGGGCTGAAAAAAGAAGGTGAAATCTCACTGCGCGAGTATCTGGATGACTGCAGCGCAGCGGGCATTGAGCCATACGTCCGCCAGGAAAGGATTAAAACATTTACGTTACGCTACCCTGAGTCGTTCGGGGAACGTTTGAATCAAGCTGCTGCCGAGCAGGGAACCTCTGTCAACGCCTTCATCATCGAGACGCTAAACGAGAGAATGAAACACGCATGACGGCGGTTTCAAACTGCTTAGGGTATACACCACAACCATAAACCGCGTTCCTGATGAGCTTTTCATGCCCCTCGCCGATCAACGAGTTGATTAGCTAAACCGTTTCTTCTATTTTAGCCAACAGTTTAACTATCCCCGATAAAGAGTGTAATTATGTCTCACAAAGTATGGGTAATGGGCGATGCGGTGGTCGACCTCATTCCGGAAGGCGAGGAGCGCTATCTGAAATGTCCGGGGGGCGCGCCCGCCAACGTCGCCGTGGGCGTCGCCCGATTGGGCGGACACAGCGGCTTTATTGGCCGCGTCGGCGAGGACGCGTTCGGTCACTTCCTGCGCGACGTACTGGCCCGCGAGCAGGTGGATGTCCGTCACATGCAACCGGATGCGGAACACCGCACCTCCACCGTGGTGGTGAGTCTGGATGCCCAGGGTGAGCGCACCTTCACGTTTATGGTGCGCCCCAGCGCCGACCTGTTCCTGCAACCGTCCGACCTGCCGGCGTTTCAGCGCAGCGAATGGCTGCACCTGTGCTCCATCGCCCTGTCGCGCGAACCGTCGCGCAGCACGGCGCTGGAAGCGATAACGCGGATTCGCGCCGCCCAAGGGTGGGTCAGTTTTGACCCGAATATCCGCGCCGACCTGTGGCACAGCGAGCAGGAGTTGAGAACCTGTCTGGATCAGGTGCTGGCGCTGGCGGACGTAGTGAAACTGTCGGAAGAGGAATTCCGGTTTCTCAGCGGCAGCGAGGACATTCGTCAGGGCAGCGCCAACCTGATGGCCCGATACCCCATCAAGCGGTTGCTGATTACTCAGGGCGGCGACGGCGTCTGGCTGCATGACGGCCATCAGTTGCGCCATTTCCTGGCGCACCGCGTCATCCCGGTCGACACCACCGGCGCGGGCGACGCCTTTGTCGCCGGCATGCTCGCCGCACTGGCCGGCTACGATAGCCTGTACCAGATTGACGACTGGCATACCGTACTCACGCAGGCGCAGCGCTGCGGCGCGCTGGCGACCACCGCCAAAGGCGCGATGACGGCGCTGCCGTTCGCCCATCAACTCACCGCCTCGCTATAGCCTTTCAGAGCCTGTTCCCGACGACCGCATTGCACCGCCGGGAGCGGGTTTTGTTGTCATGATCACAGTTAGCACAGCAAGAAAACAAAATTCCTTGCCAACCCCTTCGACCCCATTTAGCTTTCGCTGCATAACCGGTTTAGCAATTTAGCAAAACAAAAAAAACCATCTGACCATCCAAGGGAAAACCCAACATGATAAAGCCAGGTTATCTTGCCGCCGCCGTGGGACTCGCACTCTGTACCTCTCAGGCGCTGGCAGCCCCTTCTGATAGCATTGAAGCGCGCCTGAACGCGCTGGAGCAGCGTCTGTTGCAGGCGGAACAACGCGCGAAGCAAGCGGAAGCCCGCGCCGACGCCGCCGAAAAACAAGCTAAACAACTGGCGGCCCGCACTGCGCAGGTCGAGCAGAAAACCCAGCAGGTGGAACAAACCACCCAGCAAGTGGCGCAGCAAACCCAACAGGTCGCGGCGCGCGCCACGCAAAACGAACAGCAGACCCAGCAGGTAGCGCTGAAAACCGACTCGCTGGCCAGCAAGCGCAGTATCGCCGATGGCTTTGAGTTCCACGGTTATGCCCGTTCCGGCCTGGCTATCCACGATTCCGTCACCAGTTCGAAGGCGAACATCGGCCCCAGTATGACGCCGGCCGGTGAAACCGGCGGCCATGTCGGCCGTCTGGGCAACGAAGACGACACCTACCTGGAACTGAAGCTGGAACACCGCACCAAACTGGATAACGGCGCCACCACCCGTTTCAAAGTGATGATGGCGGACGGCCAGCGCAGCTATAACGACTGGACCGCCAGCACCAGCGACCTGAACGTGCGCGAAGCGTTTGTGGAGTTGGGCTCGCTGCCGACGTTCACCGGCGCCTTCAAGGACACCACGCTGTGGGCAGGTAAGCGTTTTGACCGCGACAACTTCGATATCCACTGGATCGACTCCGACGTGGTGTTCCTGGCAGGGACCGGCGGCGGTATCTACGACGTAAAACCGGCGGATGGCTGGAAAACCAACTTCTCCCTGTACGGCCGCAGCCTCGGCGAGATCACCACGCTGGACAACGAGATCCAGAACTACATCGTCACCAGCAATAACTTCGTCGGCCCGTTCCAGTTCATGCTGAGCGGCCTGCGCGCCCGCAACAACGACATAAAAGAAAATACCGGGCGCAACAACGCCAACAACGTCACCAACACCAATGCCGGCGACAGCGGTTATCACGCGCTGGCCGCCTGGCACGGCGACAGCTTCTACGGTCTGCGCGACGGGACGTCCAAAGTGGCGCTGCTGTACGGCCACGGCCTCGGCGGCGAAGTTAAATCCATCGGTTCCGACGGCAACCTGACCCAGAACGCCAGTACCTGGCGCCTGGCGACCTACGGCACTACCGCGCTGAATAAAACCTGGAGCTTCGCCCCGGCGATTCTGGCGCAAAGCAGCAAAGATCGTTACGTTCAGGGGGATGACTATCGCTGGGTGACATTTAATGCGCGCTTTATTCAGGAAATCACCGAAAACTTCGCACTGGCCTATGAAGGCAGCTATCAATATATGAATCTGGATCCTCAGGGATACTTATCGCGTAATCAGGTAAGCGGCGGGTTCTACAAGCTGACTTTCGCCCCGACGTTCAAAGTGGGCGATATCTCCAATTTATTAAGCCGTCCGGAACTGCGCGTCTTCGCCAGTTACATGGATTGGGACAAGCGGCTGGATAACTACGCCAGCGACGACGCCTTCGGCTCCACCGGCTTCAAAGCCGGCGGCGAATGGACCTTCGGCGTCCAGATGGAAACCTGGTTTTAACGGTTAACGCGGCCGTCACCGGCAAGGCTTATGCTACCGGTGACGGGTGACCGCACACCTGTTATTGATAAAAGAGGAATACTATGGATATTCATGCCACTGCGGCATCCCTGATTCCCTTGCTGGGCGGCAGGGAAAATATCGCCAGCGCCGCGCACTGCGCCACCCGCCTGCGGCTGGTGCTCAACGATGACAGCCTGGCCGATAAAACCGCCATCGAAAGCGTCGAGGGCGTCAAAGGGTGTTTCCAGAATGCCGGCCAGATGCAGATCATTTTTGGCTCCGGGCTGGTGAACAAGGTCTACGCCGAGTTCATCAAGGCCGCCGGCATCAGCGAAACCAGCACCGCCGAAACCGCCACGCTGGCGGCGCAAAAGCTCAATCCACTGCAACGGCTGGCGCGCTTACTGTCGAACATTTTCGTACCGATTATCCCGGCGATTGTCGCCTCCGGCCTGCTGATGGGCCTGCTCGGCATGATCAAAACCTACGGCTGGGTCGACGCCGGCAGCGCTATTTTCGTGATGCTGGATATGTTCAGCTCCGCCGCTTTCATCATTCTGCCGATTCTGATCGGCTTTACCGCCGCGCGTGAATTCGGCGGCAACCCTTATCTGGGCGCGACGCTGGGCGGCATCCTCACCCACCCGGCGCTGACCAACGCCTGGGGCGTAGCCGGCGGTTTCAAGACCATGCACCTGTTCGGTCTGGAATTCGCCATGATCGGCTATCAGGGCACCGTGTTCCCGGTATTGCTGGCGGTCTGGTTCATGAGTCTGGTGGAAAAGCGCCTGCGCAAGGTGGTGCCGAACGCGCTGGATATCATCGTGACGCCGTTCCTGACCGTGATCATTTCCGGCTTCGTCGCCATGCTGGTGATTGGTCCGGCGGGCCGTATGCTGGGCGACGGCATTTCCTTAGTGCTGAGCACCCTGATTGCCCACGCCGGCTGGCTGGCCGGGCTGCTGTTCGGCGGGCTTTATTCGGCTATCGTCATCACCGGCGTGCACCACAGCTTCCACGCTATTGAAGCCGGGCTGCTGGGTAACCCGTCCATCGGCGTTAACTTCCTGCTGCCGATCTGGGCGATGGCTAACGTAGCGCAGGGCGGCGCCTGTCTGGCGGTGTACTTCAAAACCCGCGACGCTAAAATCAGAGCCATCGCCGTGCCGTCGTCGCTTTCCTGTCTGCTCGGCATTACCGAAGCGGCAATCTTCGGGATTAACCTGCGCTTCATCAAACCGTTTCTGGCCGGGCTGGCGGGCGGCGCACTGGGCGGCGCCTGGGTCGTCGCCAACCACGTCAACATGACGGCGGTCGGGCTGACCGGCATTCCGGGCCTTGCCATCGTACAGGCAGGCTCAATCCTGAATTATCTGATTGGCATGTTGATCGCCTTTGGCGCAGCCTTCCTGATCTCTCTGTTGCTGAAATACAAAACGGACAACGCATAATGAAGGAAATCCATCTGTTAAAACGCATGGCCTACGCCCTGATGTCCGGACCGTCACGGCAAACCTATGACCCGCATCGTCCGCAGTGGCACCTGTCGCCGCTGGTCGGGCTGCTGAACGATCCGAATGGCTTCGTGCAGCATAAGGGGCGTTACCATCTGTTTTATCAGTGGAATCCGCAGGCCTGCGCCCACGGCGCCAAGTTCTGGGGGCACTGGAGCTCCGCCGATCTGGTGCACTGGCGTCACGAACCGGTGGCGCTGGTGCCATCAGAAAGCTATGAAAGCCACGGCTGCTACTCTGGCTCCGCCGTGGTGGACAACGACGCTCTGGCGCTGATTTATACCGGCAACGTGAAATACGACGACGGCTCACGCACCGCGTATCAGTGCCTGGCGCGCGCCAACGACGACGGCGAATTCGACAAGGCCGGCCCGGTGCTGTCATTGCCGGAAGGGTACACCGGCCACGTCCGCGACCCGAAGGTCTGGCGTCATCAGGACAACTGGTACATGGTGCTGGGCGCACAGGATGCGGATTTACAGGGCAAAGTGCTGCTGTATCGGTCATCCGACCTGCTGCAATGGCATTCTCTGGGTGAAATCGCCGGCTCCCGCCTCAACGGGCTGGGCGATTTCGGTTACATGTGGGAATGCCCGGACCTGTTCGCACTAGAAAACCATGAGGTGTTGATCTGCTGTCCGCAAGGGCTGCCTGCCGAAGAAGAGCGCTACCTGAATACCCATCAGTCCGGTTATTTCATCGGCTCGCTCGACTACGACAACGGCAGTTTCCCCCATCAGGCGTTCCACGAACTGGATCTGGGCTTCGAATTTTACGCGCCGCAAACCACGCAGAGCGAAGATGGCCGCCGTCTGCTGTTCGGCTGGATGGGCGTGCCGGATCAGGACGAATTCTTTCAACCGACCATCACCCACGGCTGGATCCATACCATGACCTGCCCGCGCGAACTGACGCTGCGCGATGATCGGATTTATCAGCAACCGGCGCGCGAGCTGCAAAGCCTGCGTCATCTGGAACATCTGTGGCAGGGCGTCGCCAACTACGCGCCCGCGCTGCCCGCCAGCAGCGCGGAACTCATGCTGGACACACAGGGCGAATTTCAGATCAACTTCGCCGGGGTGATGGTGTTGTGCTGGGACGGCGAACGCCTGACGCTAAGCCGTCGCAATCGCCGCACCAACGAGCCGGAACACCGTTACTGGCATGACGGCCCGCTGCACCACTTGCAGATTCTGTGCGACCGCTCCAGCGTGGAAATTTTTATCAACCACGGGCAGGCGGTGATGTCATCACGCTATTTCCCCACCAGCGACGCCATGGTCAGCTTCAGCGGCTCGGGTCGCATCACGTTGCAACACTGGCTGTTGGCACCGTGCGTGATAGAATAAGGTTCCTTTTCATGCCATTAAAGGCACATTGTTCTCTAAAGATACCACGGTGAAACAGAGCAAACGCGTCACAATCAGCGACATCGCACGACTGGCGGGAGTATCCAAATCCACCGCCAGTCTGGTTCTCAATGGCCGCAGCAAAGAGTTCCGCGTTTCGGACGAAACCCGTGACCGGGTGCTGGCGCTGGCGCAGCAGCAACGCTATCAACCCAGCATCCACGCCCGCTCTTTGCGCTCCAGCCGCAGCAATACGCTGGGGCTGGTGGTGCCGGAAATGACCAACTACGGTTTTGCGGTGATCTCCCGCGAACTGGAGTGCCTGTGTCGGGAAGCCGGGTTGCAATTGCTGATTGCCTGTACCGATGAGAACGCCAGCCAGGAAATGATGGCGGTCAACAGCCTGATTCAGCGTCAGGTGGATGGCCTGATCGTCGCGTCCAGCATGCTGAGCGATGTCGAATACCAGAAGATTAACCAGCAGTTGCCGGTGTTGCAGTTCGACCGGGTGATCGGCGAGTCCGACCTGCCGATGGTGGTCTCCGAGGCGGTGGAATCGACCGCCACGCTGGTGGAAAACATCGCCCGTCAGCATCCGGACGAATTCTATTTCATCGGCGGTCAGCCGCGCATTTCTCCCACCCGCGATCGACTGGCCGGTTTTCAGCTCGGGCTGGAGCGCGCCGGCGTCGAGTGCCACCCGGAATGGATTATCCACGGCAACTATCATTCCAGCGCCGGCTACGAGATGTTCGCCCAACTGTGCGCCCGCCTCGGCCGCCCGCCCAAGGCGCTGTTTACCGCCGCCTGCGGCCTGCTGGAAGGGGTGCTGCGCTACCTGAACCAGCACAACCTGATGGACTGCGACATGCGGCTGTGCAGTTTTGACGATCACTATCTGTTTGATTGCCTGCCGATGAAGATCGATACCGTGGCGCAGGATTGCGAAACGCTGGCGCGCAACAGCTTCGAGATGATCAACGCGCTGATTGAAGGGCAACCGTTGCAGGAAAGCCGCGTGTATGTGCCGACCCGCCTGCACTGGCGTCACCCGGACTCCCGCGCCTGAAGGCGATGCATCTGGAAGACCTCACTGAAGAGATAGCGTGACAAAAAGAGAAGCGCGACAAAAAGAGAAGCGCGACAAAAAGTAGCTTGCGAGGCTGGCGACCGGTAAGATAACCGACAACTGGTTATATTTACAGGTGTGATAATGAATGCCCAGACCTTTGAAGAGCAAAAGTTTAGTGCGGATCGCTTCACCCATCAGCGCGTCGAAAACTGTAAATTCCATAATTGCGACTTTGCCGGCTGCGATTTAACTGATACCCAGTTTTTGGATTGCCAGTTTTTCGATCAAGAAAGCCAAATGGGCTGTAATTTTTATAGAGCGACGTTGAAAGACGCCAGCTTTAAAAACTGTGATTTGTCGCTGTGCAATTTCCGCTCGGTGAAGGCTCTGGGCATTGAAATACGCGACTGCCGGGCGCAGGGCGCTGACTTCCGGGACGCCAGCTTCATGAACAGGATTACCGCCCGCACATGGTTTTGCAGCGCCTACATCACGAAATCAAATTTAAGTTACGCCAACCTGTCGGGCGTCATACTGGAAAAGTGTGAGCTTTGGGAAAACCGCTGGACGGGCGCGAATGTCAACGGCGCCAGCTTTGTCGGCTCCGATTTATCAGGGGGAGAGTTTACTTCTTTTGACTGGCGTTCCGCCGACTTTACGCAATGCGATTTAATCAACTCAGAGTTGGGGGAGCTTGATGTGCGCTCGACAAACCTCGAAGGCGTGAAGTTAGATAATTATCAGATAAATACGTTGATGGAGCGTCTTGGAATAATCGTGATTGAACAATAGTTGAAAGCCG
This sequence comes from Dickeya sp. Secpp 1600, assembly GCF_003049805.1. Classification (NCBI taxonomy): domain Bacteria; kingdom Pseudomonadati; phylum Pseudomonadota; class Gammaproteobacteria; order Enterobacterales; family Pectobacteriaceae; genus Dickeya; species Dickeya sp. Secpp 1600. Next base: position 404,035 of record NZ_CP023484.1, on the reverse strand, counting down.
CAAGAATTCGTCAGGTGCCGCCAGCGCTCCCGGTTTATTCGCGGCAGCGTGCAAAAAACCAGACGCCCATAAAAAAACCACCGCCGGAGCGGTGGTTCAGTGCAGGCAGCAAACCGCGACTCAGCGTGCTTTCTCCGCGCCCATCAGGCCAATTTTGAGATAGCCCGACTCACGCAGCGAATCCATCACCCGCATCAGGGTTTCATAATCCACACTCTTGTCTGCCTGAAAGAAAATGGTGGTGTCTTTATTGCCCAGGGTTTTGGCTTCCAGCGCCTGAGCCAGCGTCGCTTCGGTGATCGCATCGTCGCCCAGATAGAGCTGTTTATCGGCCTTCACCGTCAGGAACACCGGTTTTTCCGGGCGCGGCTGCGGCGTGGCGCTGGAGGCAGGCAGGTTGACCCGCACATCCACCGTCGCCAGCGGCGCCGCCACCATGAAGATGATCAGCAGCACCAGCATAACGTCGATAAACGGCGTCACGTTGATGTCATGCATTTCACCGTTTTCACTCTGCCCGTCGTTCAGATGCATCGCCATCGACTTACCCTACCCGCAGTTTCTGCGCCGGTGAAGAAGAGGCGTTGCCGGTACTGGCTGCAATATCCAGATCGCGGCTCTGCAACAGCAGAATCTGCGCGGCCACATCGCCCACTATCGCCTTGTAGCTGGCCGTCCAGCGCGCGAACACGTTATAGATCACCACCGCCGGAATCGCCGCGACCAGACCGATGGCCGTCGCCAGCAGCGCTTCGGCGATACCCGGCGCCACCACCGCCAGATTGGTGGTCTGCGACTGGGCGATGCCGATAAAGCTGTTCATGATGCCCCAGACGGTACCGAACAGACCGATAAACGGCGCGATAGCGCCCACCGTCGCCAGATAACCGGTGCCGCGCCCCATCTGACGCCCGGTAGCCGCCACCCGGCGTTCAAAACGAAACGCGGTGCGCTCTTTGATGCCGTTATTGTCGTCGGAACGTTCGGACAGCTCCTGCTCATTGCGGGCATCCGCCAGCAGTTGCAGCGAAACGCTGCCCGGCTTGAACACGCCGGCGATATCCGACGCGTCATCCAGCGAGCGGGCATCATCCAACGCCTGATACTCTCGACGGATGCGCTTTTTGGCGCTCATCAGGCTGGCGCTCTTGCCGAAGAAGATCGCCCAGGTAACCACGGATGCCAGCAACAGGCCGATCATCACCGTTTTTACCACCACGTCAGCGTGCTGATACATTCCCCAGACGGACAGATCCGTGCTCATCAGGCTGCTGACGGCTCCCGGCGGCGCGGACGGAGCAACCGTCGCCGCTGCCGTGCCGGTCGCGATCGGCGCCGACGTCGGCGCGGCCAATGCGCCGCCTGCCATGCCCAGCAACGCGAACGCCATCAGACGATGAGTAAAGCCCCCGAACACACGGCCGGACTTACGCCAGACTGATGATCCCCGTTGGTTAATATTCTTGTCAGCCGTATACACGCTGTGCCTCCACCAATCATTTTCATGCCACTTTAATCTGGCGAAAATGATACCAAACCCAGAATTAATTGATAGTCGTTCTCATTATTATTTACGCATTTTGCTGCACGCTTTACCTCTAACGCGCCGTTTCCCGGCACATTCGCTGCATCGCATCAACGACATATTCATCTTGATAAGAAAAGCCGCCCCCCTGTCATCCCAGCCGTGATAACGTACAGGAATAGACGCAAGGAATGTTTGAGCTACAGGTGATGCCGTATGACGAGTAAAAAAATCGCCACCGCGCTGGTGGCCGCCGGGCGCAGCAAAAGAGTGACCCAGGGGGCGGTAAACCCGGTGATTCAGCGCGCCTCTTCGCTGGTATTCGACAGCGTGCAGGACAAGAAACACGCTACCATCAACCGCGCCAAAGGCGCGCTGTTTTACGGTCGCCGCGGCACCCTGACCCACTTCGCTTTTCAGGACGCCATGACCGAACTGGAAGGCGGCGCGGGCTGTGCGCTTTACCCCTGCGGCGCCGCGGCCACCGCCAACGCCATCGTATCGTTTGTCTCGGCGGGCGATCACCTGTTGGTCACGGGCTCCGCCTATGAACCGACGCAGGATTTTTGTAACAAAGTGCTGAACAAAATGAACATCAGCACCACCTTTTTTGATCCGATGATCGGCAGCGACATCGCCAGCCTAATCCAACCCAATACCCGGGTCGTGTTTCTGGAATCTCCCGGTTCCATCACCATGGAAGTACAGGACGTTCCGGCGATTGTCGCCGCCGTGCGCCGCGTTAACCCGGATATCGTCATCATGATCGACAACACCTGGGCGGCCGGCGTGCTGTTCCGGCCGCTTGATCTTGGCGTAGATATTTCGATTCAGTCCGGCACCAAATACATCACTGGTCACTCCGATGTCATGATTGGCACCGCCGTCGCCAACGCGCGCTGCTGGGATCAACTGCGCGAGCAGTCCTACCTGATGGGGCAAATGGCAGACGCCGACAGCGCCTACATGGCCAGCCGCGGACTGCGGACGCTCGGCGTCAGGTTGCAGCAGCATCAGGAAAACGGCTTGCGCGTGGCGCGCTGGCTGGCGGAACGCCCGGAAGTGGCGACGGTCAACCACCCGGCGCTGCCCGGTTGCAAAGGGCATGAATTCTTCGTGCGGGATTTCAGCGGCGCCAACGGCCTGTTCTCATTCGTGCTGAAAGAGAAGCTAAGCCGCGAGCAACTGGCCCATTATCTCGACCATTTTAGCCACTTCCGCATGGCCTATTCCTGGGGCGGTTTCGAATCGCTGATTCTGGCGAATCAGCCGGAAGAACTGGCGGCGATTCGCCCGGCAGGCGGCGTCGACTTTACCGGTACGCTGGTACGGCTGCACATCGGCCTGGAAGATTGCGACGATTTGATCGCCGATTTGGAAACCGGCTTCAGGAGATTGCGGGAAATGTGACGCCACTATCCCTCCGGCCCCCTGATGCCGCTGTGGTAAGTGAGGCAAAGCGTATATGATGAACAGTAACAATGATGATAATACGTTTACCTTTTTTACCCTATCCTGATGCTCGTCTTTTCAGGCTTAGAGCCTATCCCAATAGGCGTCATTGGCGCAGCCAGTTTGGACACGGACAGCGCGCAGAACCCGGAGCGTACACGTAGTACGTGAGGAGTTCGAGCACTGCCCAGGTCCAAAATGGCAAGTAAAATAGCCCTATTGGGATAGGCTCTTAGTGCGGCGTATTTACGCGGCTTCAGGGGTTATAGCAAACCAGACAGGATGCGATATGAGTGTTGTTCATGAAATTATTCAGGCGCTGTGGCAACAAGACTTCAGCGCGCTGGCCGATCCACGTGTGGTATGGGTCATTTATGGCGTGCTTTTCACCACCCTGTTTCTGGAAAACGGTTTGCTGCCCGCCTCCTTTCTGCCCGGCGACAGCCTGTTGCTGCTGACCGGCGCCATGATCGCCAAAGGCGTGATGAGCTTTATTCCCACTATGGTGCTGTTGACCGTGGCCGCCAGCCTCGGTTGCTGGCTGAGTTACCTGCAAGGGCGCTGGCTGGGCGATACCCGGCTGGTGAAGAAATGGCTGCATCAGTTGCCGGCTCACTATCATCAACGCACCCACAACCTGTTCCACCAGCATGGGCTGGCAGCGCTGCTGATTGGTCGTTTTCTGGCGTTCGTGCGGACCTTGTTGCCGACCATTGCCGGGGTGTCCGGACTGAGCAGCACCCGCTTTCAGATTTTCAACTGGTTGAGCGGTTTTCTGTGGGTCACCGGTATCGTCACGCTGGGCTACGCTCTCAGCCAGATTCCGCTGGTCAAACGCTATGAAGATCAGGTCATGACCGCGCTGTGCATTCTGCCGCTGGTGTTGTTGTTCAGCGGGCTGGTGGGGATGCTGCTGGTGTTGTGGCGTAAAAAACGGGCGATGGCCTGAGAAATACAATTACCGGCGGAGCAAACATACCGGCGGAGCAAACACGCGCCGCCGGATAATCGATATGCGGTTCATGCGCGGTTCAACTGCTCTCCACCACCCCTGACCCCGAACGCAGTCTGGCGACTTCATCGCCTGGCGTAACGCCAAAGAAGCGCTTGAATTCCCGGCTGAACTGCGAAGAACTTTCGTACCCCACCTGCATGGAGGCCGCATTGGCTTTCAGCCCGTCATGCACCATCAACAAACGCGCCTTGTGCAGCCGGTAGGACTTCAGGTACTGCACGGGCGAGGTGTTGGTCACCGCCTTAAAGTTATGGTGAAACGCCGACACGCTCATGTTCACTTCCATTGCCAGCCGCTCCACGCTCAGGTTGTCTGCGTAATGGTTTTCGATATAGCGCAGCGCGCGGGCAATCTGGCTGAAATGGCTGTAGCGGTTCATCAGCGCCTGTAACGAATCGCCGCAGGGTCCGCACAGCACATGGTAGAGAATTTCACGCACAATCCACGGCCCCAGCACCCTGGCGTCGCGGGCATTCGCCATCGCCTCCAGCAATCGCTCCGTCGCACACAGGATGGCCTCGTTAAGCGGCACGCTGTTGATGCCGGCGCTATCGGCACGTCGTTTCTCGCCGCAGCCGTCATCCCCCATCTCGATCAACAGATCTTGCAGAATCGGGATATCCACCCGGATGGAAATGCCGACCAGCGGATTTTCCGGGCTGGCGAAACTTTCGCACTCGAACGGCAGCGGCACCGTCATCAGCAGGTAGTTGTCCGGGTCATACTGGAAGACCTTGTCTCCCAGATACCCCACCTTGTGACCCTGAAAAACGATCACGATGCGCGGGTCGTACAGCACCGGCGCCCGCGCGCCGTGGCGGTCGATGTAAATCACCTTGACCTGCGGAATCGGGGTCTGACTGACGCCATTGCCGGCGGTGTGCAGCATCGCCAGATTGACCAAACGCTGGCGTGGGCTAGGACTTTGCATATATTCATCTCTTACTGACAACGGAAATAAAGTGACATATATGGGCGATAGAATCACCCTTTTCTCCTAAGCTTTGCAGAAACAGGCAATACATAGCGAGAAATGAGCATTGCCGGAGCACCGGGAGAAGCCGAGAATAAAATCCACATTAATGTACGCCGTTCCACCAGCCATCACGTAATGGCTCGGCCGTGCATGACAAGGAATCCCCATGAATCAAACCATTGAGTTACTCACTCATCATCGCAGCGAGCGCAGCTATCTGGACAAACCGATTCCGGAAGAGGTGCTATCCACCATTATCGAGGCCGCGCGTCTGGCGCCGACGTCGGTGAATTCGCAGCAGGTTTCCATCGTAGTAACCCGTGACCCGGCCCGGCGCGCCCGCATCGCCGAACTGGCGGGAGGACAGCCCTGGATCGCCCAGGCTCCGGTCTTCCTGACACTGGTTCTGGACATGCACAAAACCGCGGCCGGCATTGCCATGAGCGGCAAAGAACAGCACGCCAACGAGAGCGTCGAGAGCATCGTTTCCGGCTCCACCGATGTCGGCATCGCGCTGGGTACTCTGATCACCGCCGCCCACGCCTTTGGCCTCGGTATTGTGCCAATCGGCGGCGTTCGCCGTAATCCACAGGGTATGATCGACCTGCTGGAACTGCCGCCGCTGACATTCCCGGTCGTTGGATTGGTGCTAGGCTATGTAGACCAACCGGCGTACCAGAAACCGCGCCTGCCGCTGGATACGTTCCGCCACGACGAGGTCTACCGCACCGAACCTCTGGCAGCAGCGATCGAACAATATAACAACACCCTGATTAACCACTGGAAGCAAACAGGACGCAGCGATGGCGAAGCCTGGGGCAGCAATACCGCCAGCTACTATCAATACGTCTATTACCCCCATGTCCTGCCTGCGCTGTTACAGCAAGGCTTCAAACTGGACCAGTAACCTTACAAGGGATTTATAACCATGCAGAATTTTACTCTCCATACCCCGACCAAAATCCTGTTCGGCGAAGGGCAAATCGCCAGTCTGGCCGATCAAATCCCGACGGACGCCCGTATCCTGATCACCTACGGCGGCGGCAGCATCAAGAAAAACGGCGTGTTCGACCAGGTGATCAACGCGCTGAAAGGCCATAACGTACTGGAGTTTTCCGGTATTGAACCGAACCCGACCTACGAAACGCTGATGAAGGCGGTTGAGATTGTCCGTAAGGAAAAAATCGACTTCCTGCTGGCCGTGGGCGGCGGTTCAGTGGCGGATGGCACCAAGTTCATCGCCGCGGCGGCACACTACACCGCAGCAGAAGATCCGTGGCACATCCTGCAAACCTGGGGCGCACAGGTCGAAACCGCCATTCCGCTGGGCGTGGTGCTGACCCTGCCGGCGACGGGCTCCGAATCCAACAGCGGCGCGGTCATCACCCGCAAGAGCAGCGGCGACAAACAGGCGTTCATGAATCCGCTGGTGTGCCCGCGCTTCGCCGTGCTTGACCCGGTAGTCACGTACACCTTGCCTGAACGTCAGATCGCCAACGGCGTGGTGGATGCCTTCGTCCATACCGTCGAACAGTACCTGACCTACCCGGCTAACGCCAAAGTACAGGACCGCTTCGCCGAAGGGCTGCTGCTGACGCTGGTCGAAGAAGGTCCGCGCGCGTTGCAAGAGCAACAGAACTACGACGTACGCGCCAACGTGATGTGGAGCGCCACCATGGCGCTCAACGGCCTGATCGGCGCCGGCGTGCCGCAAGACTGGTCGACCCACATGCTGGGCCATGAAATCACCGCCATGCATGGGCTGGACCACGCCCAGACGCTGGCTATCGTGCTGCCGGCGATGCTCAATGAGCGCCGCGTCCAGAAACGTGAAAAACTGCTGCAATACGCAGAACGCGTCTGGAACCTGCGCGACGGCACCGAAGACCAGCGCATTGATGCGGCTATCGCCGCCACCCGCGCCTTCTTCGAACAGATGGGCGTACCGACCCGCCTGTCCGACTACCAGTTGGACGGCAGCTCCATTCCGGCGATGGTGGCGAAGCTTGAAGAGCACGGCATGACCGCGCTGGGCGAGCACCACGACATCACGCTGGACATCAGCCGCCGCGTGTACGAAGCCGCCCGCTAACCGCGGCAGGCTGACTTTCGACTACACTTAGGGCATGCCGCCGGGCACCGCCTGATGTGAAAACCGGCATTCAGACGCCGCCGTTCGGGCGGCGTCTTTGTCTCATCGCCACATCACCGCCATAACGTCTGGCTCCCTCAAGCGTCGGGCGTAGAAAGCGCATAACAAGGAGAATGACATGACGATGCAACCTCTGGTTAAACTGGCTGACGGCAATATCATGCCCCAGCTAGGGCTTGGCGTCTGGCAGGCCAGCAACGAACAGGCTGCCGCTGCCGTTACCGAAGCCCTGAACATCGGTTATCGCGCCATCGATACCGCCGCCATTTACAAGAACGAAACGGGTGTTGGCAAAGCATTACAGGAGACCAATATCCCGCGCAGCGATATTTTCATCACCACCAAACTGTGGAACAGCGATCAGGCGCATCCGCGTCAGGCGCTGGAGGAAAGCCTGCGCAAACTGCAGCTGGAGTACGTCGACCTGTATCTGATCCACTGGCCGTTGCCGGAGCAGAACACCTACGTCGAAGCCTGGCGCGGATTGCTTAATCTCAAGGAACAGGGGCTGGCGAAAAGCGTCGGCGTCTGCAATTTCAACCCGCACCACCTGCAACGCCTGAAAGAAGAAACCGGCGTGATGCCGGTCATCAATCAGATAGAGCTGCACCCACTATTCCAGCAGCGCATGCTGCACACCTGGAACACCACCCACCACATTCAGACCGAATCCTGGAGCCCGCTGGCGCAGGGCGGAGAAGGCGTATTCGACCATCCGGTGATTCACGCGCTGGCGAAAAAATACGGCAAGACGCCGGCGCAAATCGTGATCCGCTGGCATCTGGACAGCGGCCTGGTGGTGATCCCCAAATCCGTTACCCCGGCGCGTATTCGGGAAAACTTCGAGGTGTTTGACTTCAGGCTGGAGAAAGAAGAGTTAAGCGAGGTGGCGACGCTCGACTGCGGCAAACGGCTGGGACCGGACCCGGATCAGCCGCGCACCGATGCGCCGCGTAAAAACTAGCATTGCCAAGACTAACATCGCGCCCGCGCCTGACGCGCGGGCGACGCTTATCAGGGCTGCGCGACTAAACGCCCATCAGGGCTGTACTACCAATTGAGCCGTGGAGCCGCGATCGGCCATTTCCAGCGTGTGGCTGTAATACAGGAACGGGAACTGCGGCGTGGAGAACTGGCCGAAATACACCAGCAGTTCCACGTCATTTTCCACCCACACCGTGTCTTTCCAGCCGCTGTCCTCCGGCGGCGTCAGGCCGCCGTTCACGCTGCGCACCAGAAACATCGCGCCCTGAACGTGGAACGGCTGCGGCTGATCGGCATGCACAATCCAGCGCTCATAGCGCCCGACCTGCGTTTGCACATCCACACGATTCATGTCCCACATGGCGCCGTTGATGCCCGGCAGGCTGTCGCCGAGGCGGAATTCTCGCGTCCGGCTGACCGCGCCGTCGATGATATTGTCGGCCAGCAGGCGCATCGGCAGGGTGTTGGTCACCAGCGGCAGCAGGCCGGTGGGCCGCAGGGTCAGAATCGCCGATGACACCAAAATAGTGGAGGGTTCGAACAATCCGCGCAGCCGCTGCATGATGCTGGCGGATTCGCCGGCGGTCAGCGTCGCCTCGTTGCCCTGGGACATATCAACCAGCACTTCGCGGCGCTCGCCGGGCGCCAGCGAAACCTGATTCAACGCCATCGGCGCAGGCAGAAAACCCTGATCGTTGGCGATCAGGTGCAACGGCCGGCCGTCGCTCATGCGCATCACGTAGCGACGGGCGTTGGAAGCGTTGAGCAGACGCAGACGCACCCAGCCGCGGGAGACTTCCACATACGGGCTCCGCGCGCCGTTCACCAGCAGCGTATCCCCCATAAAACCGCCGCTGCCGGGCGGGTTGTACAGCGGCGCGCCAAAGTTATCCAGCCGTTTGTCCTGAATAATCAGCGGGAAATCATCTACGCCGTAATGATTCGGGATAGGCAGCGACTTGCTGAGGTTGTCTTCCACCAGCCACAAGCCTGCCAGCCCGTTATAGACGTGCGGCGCCATGCGGTTGGGCGTATTGGCGTGATACCAGCAGGTAGCCGCCGCCTGACGAACCGGCAATACCGGCGACCAATCCATATTCGGCTGAATCATGCGACCGGCACCGCCCATCAGCGAACCCGGCACCTGCAGGCCGCTGACGGTCATCGACACCGGTTCATTAAGGCGGTTGCTGTAAATCAGCTTGACGTCATCATTGCTGAACACCCGCACCGTCGGGCCGAGATAGCGGCCGTTAAACCCCCATACCGGATTTTTTCGCTCGCCGGAGAAGGACCACTGCGCCTGTTGCATGGTCAGAAAGACCGGCTGCCCGCGGCGGGACTCCAGCAAAGGGGGAACGGGCAGCGGGTTTTGCCCGCCATCGGCTCTGGCCGTCAGCGGCATTGCACCCGCGCACAGCGCAATGCCCGAGGCCTGAAGAAACTGACGCCGACTCAATGACATAATGACTCCGAAAACCTATTCAATCCTTTACTCCATCCCGGGCCGATATTCCGCCCGTAAGGTCACGCCGCGCATCCTCGCGCTGACTTAGCGTTTTTCCGCCGCTTCGCGCTGCGCAACTTCGGCGTCCAGCTGTGCGATTTTCGCCGCCATCAGTTCATGGCAATAAGCGGCCAGTTCGCGGACCTGTTCTTTACCGTAAGCGCTGCAGTCGACCGGCGGCAGCACCTCGACGATCACATGGCCGTTGTTCCAGCGGTTCAGCTTCACTTTTTTATGAGTGGTGGACACGCAGATCGGCACCACCGGCACGCCGGCGGCAATCGCGGCATGAAACGCGCCGGTTTTGAACGGCAGCAGGCCGCGCCCACGGCTGCGGGTGCCTTCCGGAAACATCCACACCGAAATGTTGCGCTCTTTAATATGCTTCACTACCTGCGAGATAGTGCCGTGCGCTTTGGCGCGGTTATCCCGGTCAATCAACAGATTGCCGGTGAGCCAGTACAACGGGCCGAAAAACGGGATCCACACCAGACTCTTCTTGCCTACCGTCACGGTGCCCGGCATCACCACGTTTGCCGCCGTCACCATGTCATAGTTGTTCTGATGATTGGCGATATAGATACAATTACCGTCAAAGTGGGACGCCTGCGGATAACGGATTTCCACCTTCAGGCCAAACACCACCGACAAGCGCCCAAACAGGCGGCCAAACCGGGAAACATGGCGGGGATCTTTCGGGGTAAACAAGCAGTAAACCAACCCTGCCAGACAGAGCACTACAGAACAGACGATCACCACCAAAAACCGGAGAATGAATAACATAGCAACCTCATTAGCCAACAGCCGCCGCTAGTATAGCGGCTTCGCGATAAAACACACGGCGAACCTTGCCGCAGCAGATCGCATTGTCCACCCCAAAGCGGCTATCGGACGTACAGGGAAAGACGAAAAGGGAATCCCGACGGGAAATGCCACCCCGGCATCGGCGCCTATCGAAAAAACAGGGCGCCCCGTTTACGGCCCGCCGCACACAGCGACGGGCCGTAAGCCTCCACAGGAAGGACTATTCTTCGCTGCTGCCGGCGCTCGCGATGCCGGCAGGCGCGTCAACCTCGATGCGATCGACCCGCTGCAGACCGCGCGGCAGTTGCGTGCCTTTACAGCCCCGGCTGGCCTGATACTTCTGCAGTTCTTCCGGACGCAGCGAGTACTTGCGTTTGCCGGCATGCAGCGTGATGGTGGATTGCGGCGCGATCGCCATCAGCCACAGGATCCGATCGTCGCCGCTGGCCAGTTGCGCCGCCGGGATCGAGACGATCTTGTTGCCTTTGCCTTTGGACAGCTCCGGCAGGTCGGCCACCGGGAACAGCAGCATGCGGCCGGCCGCTGTCACGGTCAGCAGCAAATCATCGTCGCGTTGAAGCTCCAGCGGCGGCAACACGCGCGCATTATCCGGCAGGGTCAGCACCGCTTTCCCTACCCGGTTGCGGGCCACCAGATCGGCAAAGGTGCAGATAAAGCCGTAACCGGCGTCGGAAGCCAGCAGCAACCGCTGATTGTCCGCCGCCATCAGCACCTGCTCGATGCTGGCGCCCGGCGGCAGCGTCAGCTTACCGGTCAGCGGCTCGCCCTGACCGCGCGCCGACGGCAGCGTGAGCGGATCCAACGCATAGCTGCGCCCGGTGGAGTCCATGAACACCACCGGCTGGTTGCTCTTGCCGCGGGCGGCGGCACGGTAAGCGTCGCCGGCCTTATAACTCAGGCCGGACGGGTCGATATCGTGCCCCTTGGCGCTGCGCACCCAGCCCATTTCCGACAGCACGATGGTCACCGGTTCGGACGGCGACAGATCATGCTCGCTCATGGCTTTAGCTTCGCCGCGCTCATGCAACGGCGAACGGCGTTCATCGCCGTAGGCTTTGGCGTCTTCCTGGATCTCTTTCTTCAGCAGGGTGTTCATTTTGCGCTCGGACGCCAGCAGCGCCTGGATCTGATCGCGTTCTTTCGCCAAATCGTCCTGCTCGCCGCGGATCTTCATCTCTTCCAGCTTGGCCAGATGACGCAGTTTCAGTTCCAGAATGGCTTCGGCCTGGGTGTCGCTCAGGCCGAACTTCGCCATCAGCACCGGCTTCGGTTCGTCTTCGTTGCGGATGATATGAATGACTTCATCGATATTCAGGAATGCAATCAGCAAACCTTCCAGAATATGCAGGCGCTTGAGCACCTTATCCAGCCGGAAATTGAGGCGGCGGCGTACGGTGTCGCGGCGGAACGCCAGCCACTCAGTCAGGATTTCCCGCAGCCCTTTCACGCTGGGGCGGCCGTCCAGACCGATCATATTCATGTTGATACGGTAGCTTTTTTCCAGATCGGTGGTGGCGAACAGGTGGTTCATCACCAGATCCAGATCGATGCGGTTGGAACGCGGCACCAGCACCAGCCGGGTCGGGTTCTCATGATCGGACTCGTCACGCAGGTCGTCGATCATCGGCAGCTTCTTGGCGCGCATCTGGCTGGCGATCTGCTCCAGCACCCGCGCGCCCGAAACCTGATGCGGCAGCGCGGTGATCACGACGCTGCCGTCTTCTTTCTTCCACACCGCCCGCATGCGCACCGAACCACGGCCGCTTTCGTACATTTTGCGGATTTCGTCGCGCGGGGTGATGATTTCCGCCTCGGTGGGGAAATCCGGCCCCTGCACGTGGCGCAGCAACGCGTCCAGCGAGGTATCCGGTTCGTCGATCAGCGCCACCGCCGCCGCCGCCACTTCACGCACATTATGCGGCGGAATATCGGTGGCCATGCCGACCGCGATGCCGGTGGTGCCGTTGAGCAGGATGTTGGGCAGGCGGGCAGGCAGCATCTTCGGCTCCTGCAGCGTGCCGTCAAAGTTCGGTACGTAATCCACCGTCCCTTGCCCCAGTTCGCCAAGCAGCACTTCGGCATACTTCGACAAACGGGATTCGGTATAACGCATGGCGGCGAACGATTTGGGATCATCCGGCGCCCCCCAGTTGCCCTGACCGTCCACCAGCGGGTAGCGGTAGGAGAAGGGTTGCGCCATCAGCACCATCGCCTCGTAACAGGCGCTGTCGCCGTGCGGGTGGTATTTACCCAGCACGTCGCCCACCGTACGGGCGGATTTCTTGAATTTGGCGCTGGCGCTCAACCCCAGTTCAGACATCGCGTATACGATACGGCGCTGAACCGGCTTGAGGCCGTCGCCAATAAAAGGTAACGCCCGGTCCATGATGACGTACATGGAGTAGTTGAGATAGGCGTTCTCGGTAAACGTGTGCAGCGCAAGACGCTCTGCGCCGTCATGAGTCATGTCACTCATTGATAATCCTTAAACCGTGGCGTTTTGCCATGTTCAAAAAAACTCGCTTATTTTACGCGATGAGCCACGTGGTGGCAGAAGCTGCCCGGATAGTACCGCAAGTTGTGTCTCTCTTCACTGCATCCCGTTGCCGCGACGCCTTGCCCCGGTTCAAAACCGACGATTATTGACGATTCGGCAACAGTGTTGTGCGCCACGGCACATTTTTCTTCGTTAATTCGGCGGCTAGACTGGCCTACAGCACATGCCCATTTATGCCACCCGAGGTCATCAGCCATGCATAACGTACTCATCATCAACGCCGGGAAATCCTTCGGTCATTCCAAAGGCGAACTCAACCGCACCCTGACGGATGTCGCCGCCTCTTTCCTGCGCGACAAAGGCCGCCACGTCCGCATCACCACCGTCGATGACGGTTATGACATTGAGCAGGAAGTACAGAATTTCCTGTGGGCCGACGCCGTCATTTACCAGATGCCGGGCTGGTGGATGGGCGCGCCCTGGATCCTGAAAAAATACATCGACGACGTGTTCACCGCCGGGCATGGCGCTCTGTACGCCAGCGACGGCCGCACCCGCGCGGATGCCAGCAAGAAATACGGTTCCGGCGGACTGCTACAGGGCAAACACTACCTGCTGTCGCTGACCTGGAACGCGCCGCTGGAAGCCTTTACCGACCCCGATCAGTTCTTCCACGGCGTCGGCGTGGATGGCGTGTACCTGCCGTTCCACAAGGCCAATCAGTTCATCGGCCTGTCGGCGCTGCCTACGTTCATCTGCAACGACGTCATCAAGCAGCCGGATGTGGAGCGGGACATCGCCCGCTACCGCGCGCACCTTGATCAGGTTTTCGCCTGATTCCGGCCACATTGCTTTAATTTACCCTCGCCGATTTACCCTCGGCGCAGCATCCGCTTTACGACTAGAGTGGGTGCTGCGCCACTTTCTCGCTGAGAAAATCCAGAAAACTGACAATCCGGCTGGCCAGTTCCGTATTGCGGTAGTACACCGCATTCACCGGCAAGCGTCTGTCTAACGTTTCTTCCGCTAGCACCTGCACCAGTCGACCGGCCGCCACATCGCTCTGGGTCATGAAATCCGACAGCCTGACAATGCCTTCTCCCTGCAGCGCCAGTTGACGCAACATTTCACCGTTGGACGCCGCAATTGTCGGCACGATCGGATAGTAATCGCCAAAAGCGCTGCGTAACGGCCAGAGATTGAGCGATTCGGACTGGGTAAACCCCAACAAGGTGTGGCCGCTCAATGCTTCCACGCTGAGCGGCGTACCGTGACGGCTCAGATAAGCGGGACTTGCCAGAATCCGCAGCCGGGTGGCGCCCAGCAGCCGGGCATGGATGCTGGAATCACGTAGCTCGCCGATTCGAATCGCGACATCGGTATGCTGTGCAAGCAAATCGATAATCACGTCATCGGTATTCAGTTCCAGTGAAATACAGGGATAACGACGGCGAAACTCCGGGATCAGCGGCACGATCAAATGCTGCATGAATGAGGCGGCGGCGTTGATGCGCAACCGCCCGCTGGGCTTCCTGCGACGCAGCGCAATTTGCTCTTCCGCCAGTTCCACCGTCTGCAACACCTCCCGCGCATGTTGCAGGAATATCTGCCCTTCTTCCGACAACGCCAGACGGCGGGTGGTGCGGTGCAGCAGCGTCATGCCGAGCTTACTTTCCAGGCGGCCCAGCGCCCGGCTGATCCCGGACGTGGTCTGCCCCAGTTGCGCGGCCGCGGCGGTGACGGACCCGCTGTCCACCACCACTACGAATGCCTGCATCTCTTCCAGCGTAACTTTCATCGTACCCAGGCGTCAGACGTCAAGTTCAGCCTTGTCGCCCTTCTCCTGCAGCCAGTTACGGCGGTCTTCGGCGCGCTTTTTCGCCAGCAGCATGTCCATGGTCGCCAGCGTCTGTTCAATGTCTTGCTCATTAATAGTGAGCTGCACCAGACGGCGGGTATTAGGGTCCAGCGTGGTTTCGCGCAGCTGCATCGGGTTCATTTCCCCCAGCCCTTTAAAGCGCTGGACATTGGGCTTGCCTTTCTTGCGTTTGAGCTGTTCCAGAATGCCGGCTTTCTCTTCTTCATCCAGCGCGTAATAAACCTCTTTGCCGAGGTCGATACGGTACAGCGGCGGCATCGCGACATAGACATGGCCGCCTTGCACCAGCGCACGGAAATGGCGCACGAACAACGCGCACAGCAGCGTGGCGATGTGCAGCCCGTCCGAATCCGCATCCGCCAGAATACAGACCTTGCCGTAACGCAGTTGGCTCAGATCGTCGCTGTCCGGATCGATGCCGATCGCCACCGAAATATCATGCACTTCCTGCGACGCCAGCACTTCGTCGGACGACACTTCCCAGGTGTTGAGGATCTTGCCCTTGAGCGGCATGATCGCCTGGTACTCGCGGTCGCGCGCCTGCTTGGCGGAGCCGCCCGCCGAGTCCCCTTCCACCAGGAACAGTTCGGTCTTGTTCAGATCCTGCGAGGTGCAGTCCGCCAGTTTGCCGGGCAGCGCCGGTCCGCTGGTCAGTTTCTTTCGCACCACTTTCTTGGCGGCGCGCATACGACGCTGGGCGCTGGATATCGCCATCTCCGCCAGTTGCTCCGCCGCCTGCACGTTCTGGTTCAGCCACAGACTGAACGCGTCTTTCACCACGCCGGAGACAAACGCCGCCGACTGGCGCGACGACAGTCGCTCTTTGGTCTGGCCGGCGAACTGCGGATCCTGCATCTTCAGCGACAGCACATAGGCGCAGCGCTCCCAGATGTCTTCGGCGCTGAGCTTGACGCCGCGCGGCAGTATATTGCGGAATTCGCAGAACTCGCGCATTGCGTCCAGCAGCCCTTGCCGCAGCCCGTTGACGTGGGTGCCGCCCTGTAAAGTCGGAATCAGGTTGACGTAGCTTTCTGTCAGCAGCTCGCCGCCTTCCGGCAGCCACAGCAGCGCCCATTCCACCGCTTCGGTGTCGCCGGGAATGGTGCCGATAAACGGTTTTTCCGGCAGCGTCGGCAGGCCGTTGACCGCTTCGCACAGGTAATCGCTAAGACCGCCCTGATAGCACCAGCGCTGTTCGGTGTCGTTTACGCCGTCTTTGAAGACGATTTCCACCCCCGGACACAGCACCGCTTTAGCTTTCAGCAGATGCGTCAGGGACAACACGGAAAAGCGCGGGCTGTCGAAGAATGACGCATCCGGCCAGAAATGCACCCGGGTGCCGGTGTTGCGGCGCCCGCAGGTGCCGGTCACCGTCAGATCCTGTACTTTGTCGCCGTTTTCAAAAGCGATGTCGTAGACCTGACCGTCGCGGCGCACCGTGACCTCCACCCGGGTGGAGAGCGCGTTGACCACGGAAATCCCCACCCCGTGCAGGCCACCGGAAAACTGGTAGTTTTTGTTGGAGAACTTGCCCCCGGCGTGCAGCCGGCACAGGATCAGCTCGACGGCGGGGACGCCCTCTTCCGGGTGGATATCCACCGGCATCCCGCGCCCGTCGTCAATCACTTCCAGCGACTGATCGGGGTGCAGAATCACATCGATGCGACGGGCGTGACCAGCCAGCGCCTCATCGACGCTGTTATCAATAACCTCTTGTCCCAAATGATTGGGACGGGTGGTATCGGTGTACATCCCCGGACGGCGGCGCACCGGCTCCAGCCCGCTGAGGACTTCAATCGCATCAGCGTTATAACTTGATTGCGTCATGGTTAGAATGAATGTTGTCGTTGTTTGAAAGTCAGACGGTATCCCGCGATTATACGTGGCGCAGGCACAACGCCAAGCGTCGATTATCAGGGTGAAAACGCCGTAAAAGCGCGTTAACCAGCCTGACAGACGGGATACGAGTGATGATGGGCGCCGACCGCTCACCGCGGCCGCGCCGGGATGAGTCAGTCCGCCGTCAATCCGAGGAAATCGATAATCGGCGCAAAGTAATGTTCAAAACCCACAAACGCGTGATTACCGCCGGACTCCACCGTCTGACGGCAAGCGGTGTAATAGGCCACCGCCTGACGATAGTCCAGCACCTCATCCCCGGTTTGCAGCAGACACCACAGCAAATCCGGAGATTCCAGCGGCTCGACCTGCATCACCTTGAGATCGTAAATGTGCCGTGACTCTAACACATATTGCTCGCCGGTGTAGGGGTTCTGCTGATCCCCCAGGAAATCAAGCAGCAGTTCATAAGGCCGCACCGCGGGGTTGACCACCACCGCCGGCAGGCGAAAACGCTGCGACAGCCAGGTGGCGTAATAACCGCCCATCGACGACCCGACCAGACCGAGCGGCCGCCCGGCGCGCTCCATAACCAGTTGCTCCACCCGTTCCGCCGCGTCCGCCGGGTAGGCCGGCAACTGCGGCACCAGCATCTCAATGTGGGGGTGATGCTGCGCCAGCCACTGCTGCAACGCCGTGGCTTTCGCCGACAGAGGCGAGCTGTTGAAACCGTGAAGATAAAGCAGGGTGGGCATCAGTAACCGTCCGAATCCATATCTGGCAGAAATTCATTCCCTTCAAGGCGACACACCCGGGTTTCAACCCCGCCATCCGGCAACAATTCCAGATAGCGCCAGCCGGGCGCGACATTATCAATGGTGAAGCTGGTGCAGTGCGGCTTGAATTGCACGCAGGTCGATGGCGTCGCCAGCAGGCGGCGACCGTTCCAGTCCAGATCCATTTCCTGATGAATATGGCCGCACAATACGGTGCGCACGCGCGGGAAACGGACCAGCAGCGCGTTCAGGCTGTGGGCATTGCGCAGGCTGTGCTGATCCAACCAGGTACAGCCCGACGGCAGCGGATGATGGTGCAGCATCAACAGCGTATGGCGTTCCGGCTGGCTTTGCAGGCTGCGCTCCAGCCACTCCAGTTGGTACTCGCTCAACTCGCCGTGCGGCACGCCGAACACCTGACTGTCCAGCAGAATCACCTGCCAGTGTTCGCCCAGCAACACGTGTTTGGAAGGCGCGATTCCCGATCGGGCCAGCACATCCACCATCGCGGGCTGAAAGTCGTGGTTGCCGGGCAACCAGACGCAAGGCGCCTTGAAGCGGCGGATACCATCGGCGAAACGCGTGTAGGCTTCCTGCGTATGATCCTGCGCCAAATCCCCTGTGGCGGTAATCAGATCGAAATCGCATTGCTGGGCGGCGATGGCGTCCAGCACCGCCTGATAGCTGCGGTAAGTATCAACGCCGAGCAGCGTTCCCCGCTCGCCGGCAAAAAGGTGGGTATCTGTTATTTGTAAAATCCTGATTCTGGCCCCACGCGCCACAGGAAGTGTCAACAGGCTTTCCAAATAGTGTCCTTGGGTCTTTGCAATCTGCCTAACAAATCGATCTATACCCTCGATAACTCGCGTTGCAGCAGGGCGACATCCGGGGTGAATGACAAATCGACGTCGCCGACTTGAACGCTGCCGACAGCGACCCCAGAGGAGCCAGACCCGAAAACGAATCGGGTAAACGCGGCCAACGCACCTGCAATCTGAAGTATCACGGGTATATCTAACAAACAGGAACCGACATTGAACCACACGCCAGGCAATATCTTAGCCAATCGGCAAGAAACTGATTAATCTGATGCTTTTCGTCACGTTGATGTAACTTCTTGTTCGGATAATCATAACGTGCCTTAAAGCGGAAGATCTGCTGACTGGAACACACTTCCGCAACCATCGCATCGTAATACAGCCGCACCACCAGCGTCGGCAGACTCCAGTAGCTGACCGACGGCGCAATCTGCTGGATCTCCACCAGCGCGGTATACCGCGTAGACTCCAGAATCGTTAAACGGTAGCTGGCGTTATGGACCTGATAAACCACCGCCGCGCCCACCTCTTCATTACGGGGAAGCAAGCGGCGTAGCTGCGCGAAGTTGATTTCGTTTAGCCGCATCATTTCCGGGAAATCCGGGACATAGCGCTTCATCATCCGTCCACCCAGTCTTTTTTTAATGTCTCATGGTGCAATGCCAACCATTGCAAGGCAATGACAGAGGCGGCGTTGTCAATAATCCCCTGTTCCACCCATTGATAGCTTTGTTCGCGGCTGACCACATGCACGCGGATGTCCTCGTTTTCCTCGGCCAGCCCGTGAATGCCGCTGGCGGCGCCGGCGTCCACCTCGCCGACCCAGATGGCCAGCCGTTCGCTGGTGCCGCCGGGGCTTGCCAGATAGCTGAGCGCCGGACGGCAACGCTTCACCACCAGCCCCGCTTCTTCCTGCGCTTCGCGGCGGGCAACCTCTTCCAGGCTTTCGCCCGGCTCGATCATACCGGCCACCAGTTCGAACAACCACGGCGACGTGCTGGTGTCGTAGGCGGCGATGCGAATCTGTTCGATCAACACCACTTCATCGCGCACCGGGTCATAGGGCAACAACACCACGGCATGGCCGCGTTCCAGAATTTCCCGACTGACTTCGCCGCTCATGCCGCCGTTGAACAAGCGGTGGCGAAAGCGATAGCGCTGCAGCGAAAAAAAACCCTTGTAGAGCGTTTCGCGTGCAATAATTTCTACATCATCTTTGGTAAAAGTACCGGGTTTAGTAAAAGTACCGGGATGCGTATCTGAGGACGCCATAAACTCAACTCCTGTGAACAACACGGCAGGCAAGCCACTTTTGTGTGGCGAAAACGTGGACAGGCGTTCACCGTTTTGTGCAATATTCATCATGCAATCGTGCCAGCCCGATACGGATAATCAGGTGCGGAAAGTCTACCAGCAAGAATGAGGCGTTCCCGGTATTAACGCAATGCCTTTGCGACACCCGGAAACGACGATCCTGCCGGGGCAGCCTCTGGCATGCTGCCGGGCATTGTGCCCAGCCACAAGCCGCCAAGTAAAATAGGCTTTTGGGATAACCGCAAGGAAAAGATGGCACATTCAGCCACCTAATTCGATTGGTCGATTCTGATAGAATCGACAGGTATATCGTCTCCAGATGGCGCAACCAAGAAACTTTGCTGCACAACAAGGAATGCAAATGAAGAAACTGCTCCCACTTCTCATCAGCCTGGGTCTGGGCGGCTTTAGCGCCGTAAGTCAGGCCGAAGACTTGTTACAGGTTTACCAGCAGGCCAAAACGACCAATCCGGATCTACGCAGCGCTGCCGCCAACCGAGACGCGGCTTTTGAGAAAATTAATGAAGCCCGTTCGTCCCTGCTGCCGCAACTGGGTTTGGGCGCGGACTACACCTACAGCAGCGGGTACCGCGACCGCAGAGACATTAACAGCAATGCGACCAGCGCCTCGCTGCAGTTGACCCAGTCCATCTTTAATATGTCGCTGTGGCGCGCTCTGACGCTGCAGGAAAAACAGGCCGGCATTCAGGACGTCAGCTACCAGACATCCCAGCAGACGCTGCTGCTCAATACCGCGACCGCTTATTTCAGCGTGCTGCGCGCTATTGACTCGCTGTCTTACGTCAGTGCCCAGAAACAATCGATTTACCGCGAACTGGACCAGACCACCCAACGTTTCAACGTCGGCCTGGTCGCCATCACCGACGTGCAGAACGCCCGCGCCCAATATGACAGCGTGCTGGCAAGCGAAGTGACCGCGCGCAACAATCTGGACAACGCGATGGAAACCCTGCGCCAGGTGACCGGTCAGTTCTATCCGCAACTGGCGGGACTGAATATCGATCGCTTCAGCCCGCAGAAACCCGACGCGGTGAACGGCCTGCTGAAAGAAGCGGAAAACCGCAACCTCAGCCTGTTGTCGGCCCGTCTGAGCCAGGACCTGGCTCGCGAGCAGATTCGTTCAGCGGAAAGCGGCCACCTGCCGACGCTTAACCTGACCGCGTCCACCGGCGTTACCAACACCGATTACTCCGGTTCCCGCGCGGTAGGCGACAATTTCAACAACACCTATGTGGGCCAGAATCAGGTCGGGCTGAGCTTCTCCCTGCCGATCTACAGCGGCGGCGGCACCTCATCCAGAGTGAAACAGGCGCAACACAGCTTTGTAGCATCCAGCGAAAGCATGGAAAGCGCGCACCGCTCGGTAATTCAGACGCTGCGCTCCGCGCATAACAACATCTCTGCCTCCATCAGCAGCGTTAACGCTTACAAACAGGCGGTGATCTCGGCGCAGAGCTCGTTGGACGCAATGGAAGCCGGCTATCAGGTCGGCACCCGCACCATCGTCGATGTGCTGGACGCCACCACCACGCTGTACAACGCCAAGCAGCAGTTGTCCGGCGCTCGTTATGACTACCTGATCAACCAGTTGAACCTCAAGCAAGCGCTCGGTACGTTGAACGAAGAGGACCTGCGCAACCTGAACGCCATGCTGGGCAAACCGGTATCGACGTCCGCCGCCATCGGCGACGATGCGCCGGCGCCGGCAACCACGCCAACGGCAGCAAAAACCGCCGCCAAGGCCAAGCCCTGATATTTCGCAGGGGAACCCGGACGGGCTCCCCTGCGCTTTTCGTCCGCCGCATTCAGACAGGCTATGCCTTGTACACCGGCGCTTTACAATCTGTTCACCCTTCTCCTATTCTTAAACCCGTTTTAATACATGTAAATGATGGGCACGATGCCCTTTTGCTCTGGGATCAACTTTGTTCTGGGATCAACAATGAAAAGAACGTCAAACATCAACCACGCGCGTTTTCGCAAGCGCTGGGGTTACCGTATCGCACCGATCGCGCTGGCTGTCGGCGCCGTGTTTGTTCTCTCCGGTTGCGAGAAAACCGACGAAACCGTATCGCTCTACCAAAACGCGGACGACTGTTCCCGCGCCAATCCGGCCATGAAGGACCAGTGCGCCACCACCTATAACAACGCCTTGAAAGAAGCGGAAAGAACCGCGCCCAAATACGCTACTCGTGAAGAGTGCGTGGCGGCCTTCGGCGAAAGTCAGTGTACGCAAAGCTCGGCGACCGGCACTACGTCGGCAACCAACACGACGGCCAGCGCCGCGCCGCAGCAGAGCGGCAGTTTCTGGATGCCGTTGATGGCCGGTTTCATGATGGGCAAACTGATGGGCGGCAACAATTTTGCGCAGCAGCCGGTGTTCAGCCCGCGTACCCCCAATAGCCCGGCCAACGGTAGCTATGTGGACGCCAGCGGCAAAAGCTATGGTTCCGCCACCGGGCGCCCCATTACCATTTCTAAAGACGCGATGACGCCCAAACCGACCTCCAGCGTCGCGCCGTCCAGCATCACCACCACCCGCGGCGGCTTTGGCGATTCGGTTAACAAACTCAACAGTGCGCCTGCCGCCAACATGGCCGGCAATCAGGACAGAGATCGCTCCGCGACAAGCACGACGGGCAGCACATCCGCCAGCGGCGGCAGCACCCGTCAAACCAGCAGTGCGGCCCCGATTCGCCGCTCCTTCGGGGGATAAGGTCACCCGCTATGAAACGTATTGCGATTCACGAACGCCCGAACTGGCAGGAAAAAGCGGCCGAGTATGGTTTTCAGTTTCACACCATGTATGGCGAGCCCTACTGGTGTGAAGACGCCTACTATCAGTTTACGCTGGCGCAAATTGAAGAGCTGGAAGAGACGACCGCCGAGCTGAACCAGATGTGCCTGCAGGTGGTCGATAAGGTGGTCAACAGCGAAGCGCTGCTGACCAAATTCCGCATTCCCCGCCACACCTGGGACTTCGTGCGCAGTTCGTGGCTGTCGCGCCAGCCGGCGCTTTATGCGCGGCTGGATTTGGCTTATGACGGCAAGAGCCCGGCCAGGTTGCTGGAAAACAACGCCGATACCCCGACGTCGTTGTACGAGTCGGCGTTTTTTCAGTGGATCTGGCTGGAAGATCAGGTCAATGCCGGCCGCCTGCCGCAGCACGCGGACCAGTACAACAGCCTGCAGGAAAAGCTGATCGAACGCTTTGAATATCTGCGTACCCATCACGGTTTCGGCAATATGCATTTCACCTGCTGCCGGGATACCGAGGAAGATCGCGGTACGGTGCAATACCTGCAGGATTGCGCGCAGGAAGCCGGCGTTCCGAGCCAGTTCCTGTACATTGATGAAATAGGCCTGGGAGATCGCGGGCAATTCACCGATCTACAGGACAACACCATCGGCAACCTGTTCAAACTCTACCCGTGGGAATTCATGCTGCGCGAGACTTTCTCCACCAAACTGGCGGACGCTGGTGTGCGTTGGCTGGAACCGGGCTGGAAAAGCGTGGTGTCCAACAAGGCGCTCTTGCCAATGCTGTGGCAGATGTTCCCCAACCACCCCAACCTGCTGCCGGCCTATTTCACCGAAGACAACCCGCCGGCAATGAGCGACTACGTGGTCAAGCCGCTGTTTTCCCGCGAAGGCGCCAACATACAGATTTATCAGCAGGGCAAGCAGGTCGCCGCCGTGGACGGCCCCTACGGTGGGGAAGGCTCCATCGTGCAGCAATTCCACCCATTGCCCAGATTCAATGACAGCTACACGCTGATCGGCAGTTGGCTGGTGGGCGATACCCCTTGCGGTATCGGACTGCGGGAAGACCGGGAATTGATTACTCAGGACTTATCCCGCTTCTATCCGCATATCATTCTGGATTAACGCCAACACGTCTTGATGCACACATCGTCCTTTCGGGCGATGTGTGTTTTTAGCGGCCATAACGGTCAGGGTATTATCCGACCTGTACCGACATCATGCTGAGCGACCCCATCACAATGCCGTCCGTCGGCGTAGATACCGGTTCCTGACCATCCCAACTGCCGAGTACGTACAACAGCGGCAGGAAATGGTCCGGCGTCGGGTTGGACAGCGCCGCGTCATTGTGCTGCATGAAGTTCACCAACGGGTGCTCCGCCGCGTCGCCCTGCCAGGCCAGATTACTGCGAACAAAATCGTTGAACGACGTCGCCCAGCCATAGGGCGCGCCATCGCCGTTCCACTTGATCATCCGCAGGTTGTGCACCACGTTGCCGCTGGCGACGATCATGATGCCTTCGTCACGCAACGCAGCCAGCTTACGACCCAGCTCATAGTGGTAGGCGGGCGGCTTGGTGCCGTCGACGCTCAGTTGCACCACCGGGATATCCGCCTCTGGATAAACCTTGATCAACACGCCCCAGGTGCCGTGATCCAGCCCCCACTCCTGATGATCCGCATACACCGACACCGGAGCCAGAACGTCCTGCACCCGTTTAGCCACGTCCGGAGCGCCGGGCGCCGGGTACTGGGTATCAAACAACGCCTGCGGGAAGCCGCCGAAATCATGGATGGTGCGCGGTTTATCCATCGCGGTAACCGCGGTGCCGCGGGTATACCAGTGTGCGGATACCGCTACGATCGCCTTCGGACGCGGCAGGGTTTCTCCCAGTTTACGCCAGGCCAGCGTGTAGTCATTTTCATCCAGCGCATTCATCGGGCTACCGTGGCCCAGAAATAATGCTGGCATCCGGGAAGTGCTCATAGCGATATCCTTAGTAACAGTGAGGGTAACAAGTACCGATGGGGATTACTTTACCTCTACTGTTTCATCGATACAGTCGGATTCCCATGATGATGATTGTCAATAAATTTGACGATAGCCGATCTTATACGCTTAACCGGCCGATAACGGGAGACACGGCAAGTTCGTCAGGAGCGAGAATACGCCGAGGCTTCCTGCATTAACGCCTCATCAGGCCGAACACCGGTATACAGGGCAAATTGCTCCAGTGCCTGCAACGCGATGACCTGAGCACCGTTAATAACCGGTTTATTTAATTTTCTGGCCAGCTGGATTAATGGCGTTTCCACCGGAAAGGCCACAACATCAAAAATATGACTGGCGATGAGCACTTGTTCTTCGGTAAATGCCAGTTGATTTTGTTCTTCCCCACCAGCCATGCCAACAGGCGTGACATTCACCAGAATATCCGCCTTTATACCTGAAGCATCCCGGCACCACTGAAAACCATATTTATTCGCCAGAGAAAGCCCATTTTCTTCATTTCTCGCCAGAATAGTCACCTGCCGAAAGTTACTATCACGGAATGCTGCCACAACCGCTTTAGCCATACCGCCGCTGCCTTTTATCAGCACATGCATGGTTTTATCTTTGAGGTTTTTCTCAATCAGATCTTTAACCGCAATATAATCGGTATTGTACGCGGTCAAATGACCATTCTCATTGACGATGGTATTAACAGAATCTATCGCTTTGGCTGAATCAGACAGCGTATCAATAAAAGGAATGCAACTCTCTTTAAAAGGCATGGATACCGAACAGCCGCGGATTCCCAATGCCCGAACCCCTTTCACCGCATGCTCAATATCATTGGTGGTAAACGCTTTATATATAAAGTCGAGATCAAGCTTTTGATAAAGGTAGTTATGGAATCGTGTACCAATATTACTTGGGCGGCCTGAGAGAGAAATGCAAAGTTTCGTATCTTTATTCAGCATAGTCGGCTCCTCGTGTCATTTGTTTCAATGTATCACCGCAGCCAGCACCCGCAAGTCAATTGATCCCCCATGAATAGACTCGTCTGACACTACACGCATCAAACCGGGACACAAATAACGCACGTCCGGAAGGAAAAATCAGAGAAAATAGAACACACAGGCAATCGTACCTGCCACATCGGGGATAGTCGGGAAGAGACAACCGTTGGTGTGCCTCACTTCGCTGTGAAGTCCCCGAGACACACCAACGTATTGTTTTTGAAAAGAGTGAAGTTGACCGATAAGCCGGGTTCTGTCGTGGACAGCCATTCATCTAGGCCAGCGCTCGCGCACTGGCTCAAGCAGCCTACCCGGGTTCAGTACGGGCCGTACCATGTGAACCCCTATTTGGCCTTGCTCCGGGTGGAGTTTACCGTGCCACGGACTGTTGCCAGCCGCGCGGTGCGCTCTTACCGCACCCTTTCACCCTTACCTGATCCCGCTTGCGCAGGCCATCGGCGGTTTGCTCTCTGTTGCACTGGTCGTAGGCTTTCGCCTCCCAGGCGTTACCTGGCACCCTGCCCTATGGAGCCCGGACTTTCCTCCCCTCCGCCCGTCTTCCCCGAAGGGAACGACGACGAAGCGGCGACTGTCTGGTCAACTTCGGCGCGGATAATAGGGCAAATCGGCCGGCTTGTCATCTCGATTATGCGTGACCGTCTTCCTGCTCCAGTCCGTAACGGTAAAGGGCGTTCTTCTTCACGCCATGAATCTCCGCCGTCAGCGCCGCCGCCTTCTTCAGCGGCAGCTCCGCCCGCAACAGTTGCAGCGTACGCAACACCGCCGCAGATAGCGCCTCTTCGTCGGGCTGGTGACCTTCCACGATCAACACCATCTCGCCTTTGCGGCGGTTTTCATCTTCCTGCACCCACGCCTGCAGTTCCGCCACCGGCGCGCCGTACAGCGACTCCCAGGTTTTGGTCAGCTCACGCGCCAGCACGACGTAACGCTCAGGTCCCCAGACCTCGACCATGTCCTGCAGGCTATCCAGCAGCCGATGGGTTGATTCGTAGAAAATCAGGGTGCGCGGCTCTTCCAGCAGGTCGCGCAGCGTATCCTTACGCGCTTTGGTCTTAGCAGGCAGAAAACCTTCATAGCAAAAGCGATCCGACGGCAAGCCGGCGGCGGACAACGCGGTAATCGCCGCGCACGGCCCCGGCAGCGGCACCACGCGCACTCCGGCTTCACGACAGCGACGCACCAGATGATAGCCGGGATCATTAATCAGCGGCGTGCCGGCATCCGACACCAGCGCAATGCTCATGCCTTGTTGCAACCGCGCCAGCAATTGCTCTGCCTTTTGCTGTTCATTGTGGTCATGGAGTGCGAACAGGCGCGCATTAATCGCGAAATGTTGTAACAATAAACCGGTATGACGGGTATCTTCTGCTGCAATAAGATCAACCTGTTGCAACACCGCCAACGCCCGCTGAGTGATATCCGCCAGATTGCCGATAGGCGTGGGAACAATGTAAAGCGTGGAGGCGGAAATCTGTGCTTGTTGGTCTTGATTCATTGTTTCATCCGGTTTGCCGATTTAATATTGAGCATCGTTAAAACATCACTGGATACAGTATGCTTCCGTTAAATTCTGTCCGTACCCATGCAGGCCGTCTGGTTCCTGTCATGCTGGCGGCACTGTTTCTCGCCGGCTGTCCCAGCCAGGCCCCGCAAGACACTGCGACCCAGCAGCACGTAGAGGGCAAAGCCGGTGCGTCTTCCGATTACTACCTGCAGCAGATGCAGCAAAGTGGTGATGATAGCAAGGCTGGCTGGCAATTACTTGCGATTCATGCCCTGATTCAGGAAGGCAAACTCCCGCAGGCCAACGGTCAGTTGAACGCCTTGCCGTCGCAATTGAGCGACAAGCAGCGTCAGGAACAGCGCCTGCTGACCGCCGAACTGGCGGTCGCGCAGAACGACCTGAATGCCGCCAACAGCACGCTGGCCCAGTTGGATGTGAAGTCGCTGTCGCCCCAGCAACAGGAACGTTACTACCAGACGCAAATCAAAGCCGCTCAGGATCGCCCGTCGTTGACGCTGATCCGCGCCTACATTGGGCAGGAGCCGTTGTTGCAGGGCGACGCCCATCAGCGCAACATCGATCAGACCTGGGCGGCATTAACCCGCCTCACCCAGCAGGATCTTGGATCGATGGTGATCAATGTCGACGAAAATACCCTGCAAGGCTGGCTCGACCTGCTGAATCTCTGGCAGACCAAAGCTCAGGTTCCCTCTGACCTGCAGGCTGCGATAGAAGACTGGAAGAGACGTTATCCACGTCACCCGGCAGCCAAACAACTGCCGTCGCAGCTGGGCGGCACGCCGCCCGCCGCGGCTACGCAACCGGGAGAGAGCGCCCCCGCCGGCAGTAACGCCATCGCGCTGCTGTTGCCGATGAACGGGCAGGCGCAGGTATTCGCCAATGCTATTCAGCAAGGGTTTAGCGCCGCCAGAAGCGGGCAGGCAACGCTGGCGATGCCGCCGCAGGTAGCGCAATCAGCCGCGCCTGCCGAGGCGACCGGCACGGCTACGCCTGCTACGCCATCGACAGATGCGAATACCCCGTCACTGTCCGCCACAGCGGCTGTCTCAGCGCCTGTTGCAACGGCAACCGCCGTTCCGGCGATTGCGCCGACAGCGGTCAGCAGCATTCCGGTGAAAGTCTACGACACCTCTAATCAGGCGTTGGCAAACGTGATTGCTCAGGCGCAGAAAGACGGCGCCACCACCATCGTCGGTCCGCTGCTCAAAAACGAGGTGGAACAGCTACCGGGACTCAACCCATCACTGAATGTGCTGGCGCTGAACCAGCCGGAACACATCCAGCCCAATCCGAACATCTGCTATTTCGCTCTGTCGCCGGAAGACGAAGCCGTCGACGCGGCGCAATTCATTCACAAGCAGGGTAAGCAGCATCCGTTGATTCTGGCGCCGCGCGGCAATCTGGGCGACAGGGTGGTGGCCGCTTTCGCCAAGTCCTGGCAACAGCAGGCAGGCGGCGTGGTATTGCAGCAGCGCACCGGCGGCGTGTATGACCTGAAACAGGCGCTCAACAGCGGCGCAGGTATTCCGCTCAACGGCCAACCGGTTATCACAGCGGCTTCCGCTCCACAGTCCTCCACCACGGTTGGCGGGTTGACCATCCCGAATCAGGCGCCGCCGATCGCCACCGTTACCAGTGACGGCAACGTGGATGCGGTTTATATCATCGCCACGCCGGATGAACTGACGCTGCTCAAACCGATGATCGACATGCGCAACAAAGGCGCGCTGCGCCCGGCACTCTACGCCAGCTCACGTAGCTATCAGGCCGGTCTGGGGCCGGATTTCCGGTTTGAAATGGAAGGGCTGCAGTTCAGCGATATTCCGCTGTTGACTGGCGCCAGCCCGGCGCTGATGCAGCAAGTCAGCACGCAGTTCCGCAACGATTACTCGCTGGTGCGGCTGTTTGCCATGGGGATGGATGCCTGGAAGCTTGCCAGCAACTTTGCGCAATTGCACCAGCCGGGGAATTCGCTGTCCGGAGCGACCGGTGTGCTTAGCACCTCGCCGGATTGCGTCGTCAACCGTAAACTCACCTGGCTGCAGTTCCGTCAGGGACAACTGGTGCCCGCCTCCTGAACCGGCGCATCACCGGCGGTCGCTACGAACAACTGGCCCGACGCTATCTCGAACGCGCCGGGCTGATGTTTGTGGCCGCCAACGTGACGGTGCGCGGCGGTGAACTGGACCTGATTATGCGCGATGGCGGCACCTGGGTATTTGTCGAGGTTCGTTATCGCCGCAACAGCGACTTTGGCGGCGCGGCGGCCAGTGTTACCCGGCAAAAACAGCAATCGTTGCTGCGCGCCGCAGCGGTATGGCTGTCCCGTCAGGGCGCTAGTCTCGATTCCACCGATTGTCGCTTTGACGTACTGGCCGTAACCGGCCCGCAGGTGGAATGGTTGCCCAACGCGTTTGGGCAGTCTGAGTAACATCATGATTTTCAACTTCAAAACAGGTTAACAGAACGTGCTGGAGAGAATTAAAGTCTGTTTCACGGAAAGCATTCAAACCCAAATCGCCGCTGCGGAAGCGCTACCGGACGCCATTTCGCGCGCCGCTCTGGCGATGGTGCAGTCGCTGCTCAATGGCAACAAAATCCTGTGCTGTGGTAACGGTACATCTGCCGCCAACGCACAGCATTTTGCCGCCAGTATGATTAATCGTTTTGAAACCGAGCGGCCCAGTCTGCCGGCGATTGCACTTAATGCCGATAACGTGGTCTTAACGGCTATCGCCAACGATCGCCTGCATGAAGAAGTCTACGCCAAGCAGGTGCGGGCGCTGGGTCAGGCGGGTGACGTACTGCTGGCGATATCCACGCGCGGCAACAGCCGTGATATCGTCAAAGCGGTGGAAGCCGCCGTCACGCGGGACATGACCATTGTGGCCCTGACCGGCTATGATGGCGGTGAGCTGGCGGGTTTGCTGGGCCAGCAGGATGTGGAAATTCGCATCCCGTCACACCGCAGCGCCCGCATTCAGGAAATGCATATGCTGACCGTCAACTGTTTGTGCGATTTGATTGATAACACACTTTTCCCACACCAGAACGATTAAGGAGCACTCCATGAGGATCTACTCTTGCATTGCCGTGCTGTCTGCCTGTCTGATGCTACAGGGCTGTATTGGCGCTGTCGCGATTGGCAGCGCGGCGGTTGCGACCAAATCCGCGACCGATCCACGGACTGTCGGCACGCAGGTCGACGACGGCACGCTGGAAGTCAGGGTATCCAACGCGCTGAGTAAGGACACGCAATTAAGCAAAGAAGCGCGGATCTCCGCAACCGCCTATCAGGGCAAAGTGCTGTTAACCGGTCAGGCTCCTTCGACCGAGCTGGCTAGCCGTGCCAAGCAGATCGCCATGGGTGTTGAAGGCACGACCGAAGTGTATAACGAAATCCGCAAAGGCACGCCGATTTCGCTGGGCACCGCGTCCATGGATACCTGGATCACCACCAAAGTGCGTTCTCAGTTGCTGACCAGCGACACCGTGAAATCCTCCAACGTGAAGGTCACCACCGAAAACGGCGAAGTCTTCCTGTTGGGTCTGGTGACGCGCCGTGAAGCAACGTCAGCGGCCCAGATCGCCAGCAAGGTCGGCAGCGTCAAACACGTGACGACCGCGTTCAGCTACCTCGACTAATCGCTGTCTCCATACGGCGGCCCATCACGGGCCGCCAGACTGACCAATCCGGTAGGTGGCCGCAGGCGCCTGCCACTCTACTCGCTTCCCCCGTTAATCATGGCGTTGGCGTATTTCCTGTGGTCGCTGGCGGCGACAGCAACCAGATGCTGCGGCGGGCATCAACGCTGACCTCAGTATCTTTTTTCCCCTGCGACGCCCCGGTCAGCAACGGCGTGAACCCCGCCTGCCTGATAGCCGCATGATAACGGGGAGAACCGATAGCCTGCTCGGCCCGCAGCATTAGCGGAATCAGCGGGCTGCTCTCTCGCCCCATGGTTTTATAAGGCCAGGGTCTGGATTCATCCAGATACGGAGCCATGAAGTCCAGAGCCGACAACAGGCTGCTGCCTTTGGGGGTACGATACTGCCACAGGTTATCGCCGTACTTCCCTGCCACGGTCGCCATCAGGCTGACAGCCTGCAGATTGAAGCCGCTGTAATGGAACGACCGGGTACGCGCCAGTTCCTCTGGTTGCGAACCATCCGCCGCCAGCTGATGGTCGAGCTTCTGGCGCTGCAATGCCGCCATCGCCTTCACCGTTTCAGGCTGGCCCAGATAGGCGGCGATACCCGCCACCTGCACCGTATACCAGCTGCCATGATTATTCTTTGCCGAGGCCTCCTGTTTGCCGTTATGGCTGGTCAGCAACCAGTGCAGGTAGTCCGTCATCCACTGCCGCATCTGCTGCTCGTCACTGGCCCCCCATCCCGGCGCCTGTCGCAACATGACCAGCGCATCCACGATACGGGTGGCGAAGAAACGGCCGTCAAGCACGCCTGCGCCCCGCCCGTCGTTTCTGCCCGGAATGGCCTGCGCATAATTCAGGTTAGGGTTCATACGCGTTTCAGGAGTGATAAACCAGGTGCGAATCATGGCGATGGCTTTGCCGGCATATTCGGGACGGTCCGAGAAATACCAGGCCAGCGCCAGCACACGCACCCGATCGGTAAACGTCGCCAGACGGATAGCATCCGTCTCCTCGCCCTTGGTCGCCGGGTTCACCTTGCCGTCATGTCGAATCCAGGGCAAGCCGTCTTTCTGCTGCGGATCAGGCCACCAGTAAGCCGCCAAACTCAAATAATCATGACGGTTGCCGCCGGGCGGCATTGAAAGTTTTTGAGTAACCGATAGGTCAGGTTTTTTCATAGCGCTATCCGCCGCCCGCAACAGCTGCTGATAAGCAAGCTGCATCTGTGGCGGCGCGGTCTGGCTGCGTAGCTGCTGTTTTACCTGGGCAAGTTTGTCTGCCTGTAAAAATACATAAGCAGAATTGTCGTTTTTAGCACTGGCCGCATCGGCAGATGCCCCCAGGCCCCACAGCGAAAGCATCATAAGAAAAACTATGCCATACCGCATTATTTCCCCCTGTTCATGCGGTCATGATTTCCCATACAGCCACGGGAAATGGAAGCCGCTCATTGGAAAAAATCTATCAGTCAATCAGGTTTGTTAATAAAGCCGGTTCGCTTCCAGAAAATTTTCTCCGCCGATTTGGTTCATCTGACGCAAAATCCACTGCTGACGCCGCATGACGTAGCCGGACGGTTTACTGGCGCGATAGCGGATAGGATTCGGCAACACCGCCGCCAGCATCGCCGCTTCCGATGCCGTCAGCCGGCTCGCTGGTTTATTGAAGAACTGACGCGATGCGGCCTCTATGCCAAAAATTCCGGGTCCAAACTCGGCAATATTCAGGTAAACCGTCAGAATCCGACGTTTGGTCCAGACCAGCTCAACCGCCGCCGTCAGGCCGGCCTCCAGACCTTTACGCAACCAGCTGCGCCCGTCCCACAGCAGCAGGTTTTTTACCGTCTGCTGCGACAGCGTGGATGCGCCGCGAATACGATTCTCGTGTCGCTCGTTATGTTTGAGCGCCGCTGAAATCGCGTCGAAATCAAACCCCCAATGCTGGGGGAATTTCTGATCTTCCGCCGCAATGACCGCCAATGGCGCCA
Organism: Dickeya sp. Secpp 1600; assembly: GCF_003049805.1. Classification (NCBI taxonomy): domain Bacteria; kingdom Pseudomonadati; phylum Pseudomonadota; class Gammaproteobacteria; order Enterobacterales; family Pectobacteriaceae; genus Dickeya; species Dickeya sp. Secpp 1600. The sequence continues at coordinate 371,500 of NZ_CP023484.1, read as the reverse complement.
CTGCGGCGATCTCATCCATCGACACCCAGTCCGAATGGGCCACATACGCGAAGTCGCCGCTCAGCCAGGCGCTGAGCTGGCGATCGATCATCACGGCGGAAAAGGGTACGGGCAGAAATGCAAACAACAGGATCGCCGCTACCCACAACGCAACGACACCAAAGAAGATGCGCAACACCCAACGCCGGATACACGCGGCTATTCGTCCTAATCGGCCTTTCCCGAATAGGCCTGCTGACCTCATTCAGCCAGTTCCAAAACACGCGCCACCAGTTTCTCAATTCCACTGGCGGCTTCACCAATCGAGTTCGCCAGCATGTAAGCCGGAGTCGTCACCACCTTGTGTGTAACGTCAACGACGATGTCATTTACCGGACACTTCACATGCACGCCACCCATCGCTTCTATCGCCTGCGCAGTCCCCTCATCGTTACCAATTGTAAGCTGCACAGAGGTATTAAGCAGTTTCGGTAACATGGCGGGGGCGATGCAAATAAACCCTATTGGTTTATTTTTCTTATGAATTTCACGAGTAAGTATTTTCAGTTCGTTATCAATCTCACAGTCGGCCCCGCGGGTGGCAAAATCGCTCAAATTTTTTGCGGCACCGAATCCGCCGGGGACAATCAGCGCATCAAGCTGTTGGGGATCCGCGCTGGATAATGGCTGGATTTTCCCACGGGCAATACGCGCAGATTCCGCTAAAACATTGCGTTTCTCACCGGTAACCTCACCGGTCAGATGATTAATCACATGCAGCTGTTCTTTGTCCGGAGCAAAGCAGACAGCTTCAGCGCCGGCACGATCGATTGCAAGCAGAGTCAAGACAACTTCGTGAATCTCTGAACCATCATAAACTCCACATCCGCTGAGTACGACACCAACTTTTTTCATCACTCATGCCTCATTTCATTACATCAACTAATTGATTTTTTGATTGACAAACACTAATCTACATCACACATTTTAATGATTCTTGTAACAAACGACGCCATATTTGCTATGGTGTGTGTTGCCAGAAGATGGGATTTCAAAAACGCTTGCGTACCAACAACATCTGAGATTGAACGCAGGTGTACCGCTTTCCCTGGTGTTGGCGCATAATTCGCGCACCCCGGCCTCGGTCGGGGTCATTTTTTTTCAGCCTCTGAAACCCAGTCTTTCAATACCTGCACATCCTGCTGCCAGTCGTGTTTCAACTCGTCAATCCACTCCTGAACGTTGTCCCACCATGCCGGTAATGTCGTGGTCTGAATCTGTTGCGCAACCTGTTGCAGATGCTTGAGCCCAACCGAGCCCGCCGCGCCTTTGATTTTGTGCCCTTCTTCCGCAATGCCTTTCTGGTCGCGGGCGGTCATGTTGGAATCAAGAATCGCCAGATAGCCGGGCATCATCTGCTCGAACATCGCCAGGCTCTGATGAATCAGTTTCGGCCCTACCAGCGTCAGGTACTGCTCCAGCATCGGGATATCCAGCAAACGGTCCTGCAGCGACCCGGCGTCCACCTCCGCGGCTTCCGGTTCCGGCTGCGCATGATGATCCCAGTATTGCTGGATTACCGCCGTCAACGCCGGCACCGCCAGCGGCTTACTCAGCACGTCATCCATGCCGGCGTCCAGGTACTCTTTTTTATCTTTAAGCACATTCGCCGTCAGGGCGACCAGCGGCGGCATCGACTGCCCGGCATAACGCTCACGCAGCCGGCGCGCCACATCCAGACCAGTCATGTCCGGCAACTGGATATCCAGCAGCACCAAATCAAATTCATCCGGATCGAACATATCCAGCGCCGCCTGGCCGGTCATCGCCACTTCGACGCTGCTGCCCAGTTTTTCCAGTACCGAGCGAGCCACCACCACGTTCAGTTCGATATCTTCCACCAGCAGCACATGCAACGCCGGCAGCGGCAGTTCATCCTGTTCGTCTTCGTCAGACTCGTCATTACGCACCACCGGCGCCGTCACCGTCAGTGCAAAACAGGAGCCCTTGCCCAGTTCGCTGCTCACCTGAATATCGCCGCCCATGCTTTGCGCCAGACGTTTGGAAACCGCCAGCCCGATGCCGGTGCCGGTAGCCGGTTTGCCGCCGTGTTGATCCTTGACCTGGTAGTACATGGAGAAGATTTTCTCCAGCTCGTCGGCCGGGATCCCCATGCCGGAATCCTCCACCTCAAAACGCAGCCGGTCGCCCTGCTCATGCCAGACCCGCACCACCACCCGGCCCTCACGCGTGAATTTCACGGCGTTGCTGAGCAGATTCCACAGAATCTGGCGCAACCGGGTACCGTCGGTGACGATGGTTTTCGGCAACGGCTGATGCAGTTCCATCTCCAGCTGTAGCCCCTTAGGCTGGGCCAGCAGTCCGCCCAGATTTTCCAGATCCACCACAAAGCCGACGAAATCCACCGGCTGGTTATCCAGTTGGACCTTGCGCCGCTCCTGCTTGTCCATTTCGATGATGTCGTTGAAAATATTGCCGAGCGTGATGGCGCTGACGTGGATGGTTTTCAGGTATTTTTGCTGTTCTGCGTCCAAATGGGTGTCGAGCAGGATACGACTCAGGCCGACAATGCCATTAAGCGGCGTACGAAGCTCGTGGCTGATCGTAGAGATGAAGGTAGTCTTTTCCCTGCTGGCGTTCTCTAACGCGTCCTGGTAGCGCTTACGCTCGGTAATATCGCGTCCAAACCCCATCAGGCCGTGTCGCTTACCCATGCGGTCGTAAAACGGCACCTTACGCAACTCGAAACAGGCTTTGCGGCCATCCGGATAGACCAGCCACTGCTCATAGGTCAATGAGACGTTGTGGCGAAACACCTTCTCATCCGTTTCCATGACTTTTTCGGCAATATCGGGCGGATAAACATCTTTCGGCGTCAGGCCGATCAACTGCTTCTGGCTTTTGCCAAGCAGCAATTCCATCGCCCGGTTGCAGCCGGAAAATTCTTTGTTCTCATTGCGGTAGTAAACCAGGTCCGGCGAAGCGTCGAGGAAAGAACGCAACAGCGCCGACTGCTGTTCCAGCTCAACCTGAGCCTGTTCGCGGCGCGCCATCTCTTCACGCAGTTTAGAGACCATCAGCAGGCGGGCTTCCTCCGCCTTGATGCGATCGCTGATTTCCTGATTGAGCTGGGCGATATTGCCCTGCAACTGTTCGTTCAGTTCCTGATCGCGCTGGCGCATCTCTTCCAGCTTAGCCACCAGCCGCGACAGCCGCTGACGCGACTCTTCAAGTTGCTCCACCACCACGGACAGGAAATAAACCGCCCAGGGCGTGATCAGTAAGCCGAAAAAGATAGAGCGCACCACGTCGATGTTTTCCACCTTGCCGGTGAGCAGCAGCGTCACCGCCATCTGCACCACCAGCGCCAGTAAAACCAGCGCTGACGCCAGCAGCAAGGAAAAACGAACCAGCCCCAGTTTAACCATTAAATCAACGTAGTACTGCGCCAACAGCCTGATTTGCCTCATAGCGGTGTTCCTTAATCATAAACCCGCAAATCATACCGTAAAAAAATCGCGTGCGCGGTAAATGAGCGGTCAATTTGCGAGCCGCCGCGGAGGTTAGTTTGTTGAGTAATGAAACGGCTGCCCCAGCGCGGAACCTTGCGCGCCATGCTGTTGCAGGTAGTCGTGAACGCCGACCATGCCGGTCCAGCGATTTTCGCACCACAGCGGCGCCAGCAGCGTCGGCCGCCGGGCGCTGGCGGAAATACGGTGATAGACAATTCCGGGCGGGGTGTGACGAATCATTTCGCCGGCAATCGACACATAGCGCGCCAGCGGCAGTTCCGGTAGCCGACCGGCTCCCCAGGCTTTCGCCATTACGCTGCCGGTCACAATGTGCAACGGATGCAGCTTGATGCCGTCCACGCCGGCTTCCACCACCTGCTGCAGCGTCGACAGGCAATGCTCGTCGCTCTCGCCGGGCAAGCCGACAATCAGGTGGCTGCACACGTTGAGCCCTCTGGCGCGCGCCCGCTGTGCGGTCTGCCGGTAACAGGCGAAATCATGCCCGCGATTGATGCGCCGCAACGTTCGGTCATGGGCGCTTTGCAGCCCCAGCTCCAGCCAGACTTCATAGCCTTGTTCGTGATAGTCAGCCAGCAGATCCAGCACCGTATCCGGCACACAGTCCGGCCGGGTGCCCACGCACAACCCCACCATATCAGCCTGCGTCAGCGCCTGCCGGTACATGGACGCCAGCACCTGCACCTCGGCATACGTGCTGGTATAAGCCTGAAAATAGGCCAGATAGCGGCGGGCGCGATTGACCTTGCCGGCCTGCGCAGCCAGTTGCTCGGCGATGCTGCGCTGCTGCATCTGCTCATCGGCGAACGACGCCACATTGCAGAAGGTGCAACCGCCGCGTCCCAACGTGCCGTCGCGGTTCGGACAGCTAAATCCCCCGTGCAGCGTCAATTTATGGATTTTTTCTCCATAACGACGCTGAAGATCGCCACCAAACATATTGATTAATTTTTGCAATTGCATATTCTGATTCTTCATTTCACAAAAAATCAGCCTACCTGTAACGCCTATTAACGGCGATGACCCCGATCAATACGCTCCGGTTTATATAACTGCATGTTTATTCGTTTTTATTGAAAATAAAATCACATCTTTCCTGATTAATTTTTCTTATCTGCGGGGTTCATTCCATTAAAAGATGACCGCAAAATGAAAAACAGTGTCATAAAGCAAAAAACTCACTCCAGACAGAATAAGATGCCAGCAAGTCACATTATCGCAGCATGCCACGATAAAAACCCGCCGTTAGCATAGTGATACAGCTCACAGTTAGACCAATACCCCTATCTTGCCAACGTCTTATTTTTATTAATTAAATCCTTTTATTTCATAAACATAAGTAAACATTATCCCTAAAGTGCTTACCCGCTATGGAGATTTGACCTGAACAGGGTTTCTCGCTAATTTGGGAATCCGCTGGAAGCTTTCCCGACGAGTCAACGTCTCGTCATATTTATGCAGTAAGAAGAAGACTCCCTCATCAAGCAAGCACACCACTTGTGAGACCTTACGAGAGGCCAGATAAAAGAGAGCGGCGCACACCACTGATGTCAAATTGGCGCAGTGAAGGGGTCGCTCGCGGTTAGCGCGCGGTTAACACGCCATTTAATAAGCGCCCGCATTCTGGTGGTGGCATTGGCGATGAGGAAGTCATACAGAGCCTGGGGAGGTTCACTGAGATATGTTGTACGATGCATCCCATGAAAGAGACAACTGTGGTTTCGGATTGATCGCCCATATAGAAGGTGAACCGAGCCATAAAGTCGTGCGGACGGCGATTCACGCCCTGGCCCGCATGCAGCACCGTGGCGCGATCCTTGCCGACGGCAAGACCGGCGACGGTTGCGGCTTATTACTTCAGAAACCCGATCGTTTCTTCCGCCTGGTCGCCGAAGAACACAACTGGCGTCTGGCCAACAATTACGCGGTCGGCATGCTGTTCCTCAGCCGGGATGAAGAAAAGGCTCGGGCCACCCGTCGAATTGTCGAAGAAGAACTGCAGAATGAAACCCTGTCCGTACTCGGCTGGCGCGAAGTGCCGACCAACCCGGACGTGCTGGGTGAGATCGCGCTCTCTTCTCTGCCGCGCATCGAACAGATTTTTGTCAACGCCCCGGCCGGCTGGCGTCCGCGTGATATGGAACGCCGCCTGTTCATGGCGCGCCGCCGTATCGAGAAGCGCGTGCAGGATAAAGATTTCTATGTGTGCAGCCTCTCCAATCTGGTGAATATCTATAAAGGTCTGTGCATGCCCGCGGACCTGCCGCGGTTCTATCTGGATCTGGCGGACCTGCGTCTGGAATCGGCCATCTGCCTGTTCCACCAGCGTTTCTCCACCAATACCGTGCCGCGCTGGCGTCTGGCGCAGCCGTTCCGCTATCTGGCGCACAACGGCGAAATCAACACCATCACCGGCAACCGCCAGTGGGCCCGCGCCCGCGCCTACAAATTCAAGACCCCGCTGATTCCCGATCTGCTGGACGCCGCACCGTTCGTGGACGAAAGCGGTTCAGACTCCATGTCGCTGGACAATATGCTGGAGCTGTTCCTGGCGGGCGGGATGGACATCGTGCGCGCCATGCGTCTGCTGGTGCCGCCGGCCTGGCAGAACAACCCGAATATGGACCCGGAGCTGCGCGCCTTCTTTGACTTCAACTCCATGCACATGGAGCCGTGGGACGGTCCGGCCGGTCTGGTGCTGTCTGACGGGCGCTACGCGGCCTGTAACCTCGACCGTAACGGTCTGCGTCCGGCGCGCTATGTCATCACCAAAGATAAGTTGATCACCTGCGCCTCCGAAGTGGGCATCTGGGATTACCAGCCTGACGAAGTGGTGGAAAAAGGCCGCGTCGGTCCGGGCGAACTGATGGTGATCGACACCCGTACCGGCCGTATCCTGCATTCGACCGAAACCGACGATGACCTGAAAAGCCGCCATCCGTACAAAGAGTGGATGGAGAAAAACGTCAAGCGTCTGGTGCCGTTCGAAGAGCTGCCGGACGATCAGGTCGGTAGCCGGGAGCTTGACGACGCGCTGCTGGAAACCTACCAGAAGCAGTTCGGCTACAGTAACGAAGAGCTGGATCAGGTTATTCGCGTGCTGGGGGAAAACGGTCAGGAAGCGACCGGCTCCATGGGCGACGACACGCCGTTCGCCGTGCTGTCGAGCCGTCCGCGCATCATTTACGATTATTTCCGCCAGCAATTCGCGCAGGTAACCAACCCGCCGATCGACCCGCTGCGCGAAGCACACGTGATGTCGCTCGCCACCTGTATCGGTCGTGAAATGAACGTCTTCTGCGAGGCGGAAGGTCAGGCTCACCGCCTGAGCTTCAAATCACCGATCCTGCTCTACTCCGACTTCATTCAGTTGATCAATCAGGATCCCGAGCACTATCGCGCCGAGAAGATCGATATCACCTTCGATCCGAAACAGCGTTCATTGCAGGACACGGTTGAAAAACTGTGCGACGAAGCGGAATACAAGGTGCGCGCCGGAGCAGTATTGCTGGTGCTGACCGACCGCGGCATCGCGCAGGATCGCCTGCCGGTGCCGGCGCCGATGGCGGTGGGCGCGATTCAGGCGCGTCTGGTGGAAAAGAGCCTGCGCTGCGATGCCAACATCATCGTTGAAACCGCCAGTGCCCGCGATCCGCACCATTTCGCCGTGCTGCTCGGCTTCGGCGCTACCGCGATTTACCCGTATCTGGCCTATGAAGCGCTGGCCCGTCTGGTGGATAACCACACCATCGACAAGCCGTACCGTACCGTGATGCAGAACTACCGCAACGGCATCAACAAGGGCCTGTACAAGATCATGTCCAAGATGGGGATCTCCACCATCGCCTCCTACCGCTGTTCGAAACTGTTCGAAGCGGTCGGTCTGCACAACGATGTGGCGTCCCGCTGCTTCCAGGGCGTGGTGAGCCGCATCGGCGGCGCCAACTTCAGCGACTTCGAGCAGGATCTGCAAAATCTGTCCAAACGCGCCTGGCTCAAGCGTCAGAAGCTCGATCAGGGCGGCTTGCTCAAATTTGTCTACGGCGGCGAGTACCACGCTTACAACCCGGATGTGGTGAAAACGCTGCAAACCGCGGTGCACAGCGGCGACTACCACGATTACCAGCAGTACGCCAAACTGGTGAACGAGCGCCCGGCGTCCATGCTGCGCGACCTGCTGGCGTTGCAGCTGCAGGAAGGCGCGGCTATCCCGCTGGAGCAGGTCGAGCCGGATTCTGAACTGTTCAAACGCTTCGATACCGCCGCCATGTCCATCGGCGCGCTGAGCCCCGAAGCGCATGAGTCGCTGGCGGAAGCCATGAACAGCCTGGGTGGTTTCTCCAACTCCGGCGAAGGCGGCGAAGACCCAGCGCGTTACGGCACCAATAAAGTATCCCGTATCAAGCAGGTGGCTTCCGGTCGTTTTGGCGTCACCCCGGCCTATCTGGTCAACGCCGACGTTATCCAAATCAAGGTGGCGCAGGGCGCCAAACCGGGTGAAGGCGGCCAGTTGCCGGGCGACAAAGTCACGCCGTACATCGCGCGCCTGCGTTACTCCGTACCGGGCGTGACCCTGATTTCGCCGCCGCCGCACCATGATATTTATTCGATCGAAGACCTGGCGCAGCTGATTTTCGACCTGAAACAGGTCAACCCGAAGGCGATGATTTCGGTCAAGCTGGTTTCCGAGCCGGGCGTCGGCACCATCGCTACCGGTGTGGCGAAAGCCTATGCCGACCTGATTACCATCGCCGGTTACGACGGCGGCACCGGCGCCAGCCCGCTGTCCTCGGTGAAATACGCCGGTTGCCCGTGGGAACTGGGTCTGGTGGAAACCCAGCAGGCGCTGGTCGCCAACGGCCTGCGTCACAAAATCCGCCTGCAGGTTGACGGCGGCCTGAAAACCGGTCTGGACATCGTGAAAGCGGCGATTCTGGGAGCGGAAAGCTTTGGCTTCGGCACCGGACCGATGGTGGCGCTGGGTTGTAAATACCTGCGTATCTGCCACCTGAACAACTGTGCCACCGGCGTGGCGACGCAGGATGACAAGCTGCGCCGCGACCACTATCACGGTCTGCCGGAGCGTGTGGTGAACTACTTCACCTTCATCGCCCGCGAAACCCGCGAGCTGATGGCGGAACTGGGCATCAGCCGTCTGGTAGACCTGATCGGCCGCACCGATCTGCTGGTCGAACTGGACGGTATTACCGCCAAGCAGAACAAGCTGGACCTGTCGCCGTTGCTGCACACCGTGACGCCGCAACCCGGCAAAGCGCTGTACTGCACCGAAGGTAACCCGTCGTTTGACAAGGGCCTGCTGAACAAAGAACTGATCGCGCAGGCTCAGGCACATGTCGACGCCAGACAGAGCAAAACGCTCTACTTTGACATCCGTAACACTGACCGCTCCGTCGGCGCGACCTTGTCCGGCGTGATCGCGGAAAAACACGGCGATCAGGGGCTGGCGAGCGATCCGATCAAAGCGCATTTCACCGGTACAGCCGGCCAGAGCTTCGGCGTGTGGAACGCCGGCGGCGTTGAACTGACCCTGACCGGCGACGCCAACGACTACGTGGGCAAAGGCATGGCTGGCGGCATTATCTCCGTACGTCCGCCGGTCGGCTCGGCCTTCCGCAGCCACGAGGCCAGCATCATCGGCAACACCTGCCTGTACGGCGCGACCGGCGGTAAGCTGTTCGCCGCTGGGCGTGCCGGCGAGCGTTTCGCGGTACGTAACTCCGGCGCCATCACCGTGGTGGAAGGCATCGGCGATAACGGCTGCGAATACATGACCGGCGGTATCGTCTGCATCCTGGGTCGTACCGGCGTCAACTTCGGCGCAGGCATGACCGGCGGCTTCGCCTACGTTCTGGATGAGGACGGCGAATTCCGCAAACGCGTCAACCCGGAACTGGTTGAAGTGCTGGATGTGGAAAACCTGGCGATTCATGAAGAGCATCTGCGCGGGCTGATTACCGAGCACGTCCAGCACACCGGCTCGCAACGCGGTGAGGAAATCCTCGCCAACTGGCCGGTCTGGGCATCGAAATTTGCGCTGGTAAAGCCGAAATCAAGTGATGTGAAAGCGTTGTTGGGTCATCGTAGTCGTTCCGCAGCGGAGCTGCGGGTACAGGCGCAGTAAGAGGTCATCATGAGTCAGAATGTTTATCAGTTTATCGACTTACAGCGCGTTGATCCGCCCAAGAAACCGCTGAAGATTCGTAAAATCGAGTTTGTTGAAATTTACGAGCCGTTCTCGGAAAGCCAGTCCAAGGCGCAGGCAGATCGCTGCCTGGCCTGCGGCAACCCTTACTGCGAATGGAAATGTCCGGTTCACAACTACATCCCGAACTGGCTGAAACTGGCCAACGAAGGCCGGATCATTGAAGCGGCGGAGCTGTCTCACCAGACCAATAGCCTGCCGGAAGTGTGCGGCCGCGTTTGCCCGCAGGATCGCCTGTGCGAAGGGTCTTGCACCCTGAACGACGAATTCGGCGCCGTCACCATCGGCAACATCGAGCGCTACATCAACGATAAAGCGATCGAGATGGGCTGGCGTCCGGACGTGTCGTCGGTACAGCCGACCGGCAAGCGCGTGGCTATTATCGGTGCCGGCCCTGCCGGGCTGGCCTGCGCCGACGTGCTGACCCGTAACGGCGTGAAGGCGGTGGTTTATGACCGCCACCCGGAAATCGGTGGTTTGCTGACCTTCGGTATTCCTGCTTTCAAGCTGGAAAAAGAGGTGATGACCAAACGCCGCGAAATCTTCACCGAGATGGGTATCGAATTCCAGCTTAACACCGAAGTCGGCAAAGACATTCAGTTGAGCGACCTGCTGACGGAATATGACGCCGTCTTCCTGGGCGTCGGCACCTATCAGTCGATGCGCGGCGGGCTGGAAAATGAAGACGCGCCGGGCGTATACGATGCGCTGCCGTTCCTGATTGCCAACACCAAGCACCTGATGGGCTTCGCAACCGGCGAACAGGAACCTTACACGTCGATGCAGGGCAAGCGCGTCGTAGTGCTGGGCGGCGGCGATACGGCGATGGACTGCCTGCGCACCTCGATTCGTCAGGGCGCGACGCACGTGACCTGTGCCTACCGCCGTGATGAAGAGAACATGCCGGGTTCCAAACGCGAAGTGAAAAATGCGCGTGAAGAAGGCGTGGAATTCCGCTTCAACCTGCAACCGCTGAGCATCGAAATCAACGGCGCGGGTAAAGTGTGCGGCGTACGCGTGATTCGTACCGAACTGGGTGTGCCGGATGCCAATGGCCGCCGTCGCCCGGAAGCGGTGGAAGGGTCTGAGCATGTGCTGGAAGCGGATGCTGTCATCATGGCGTTCGGTTTCCGTCCGCACAAGATGGCATGGCTGGCGGAGCACGGCGTGGATCTGGACGCACAAGGCCGCATCATCGCGCCGGAGCAGAGCGACAGCGCTTTCCAGACCTCAAACCCGAAAATCTTCGCCGGCGGCGATGCGGTGCGTGGCTCCGACCTGGTGGTCACGGCGATCGCCGAAGGCCGCAAAGCGGCTGACGGCATCATGAACTATCTGGAAGTGTAATCGCTTTCAGGATATCTCAAAGGCGGCTCAGGCCGCCTTTTGCTTTTTTCTTGCTGGCGATCGAGCGGATATTACGCTTTATGTAAATCAATAACATCCTGTTCGGTCATCATTGGGGTTTGCTGCGCGAAGTCGTAATAATCAGGCTTATTATCAACATAGATTTGCGAAACCAATCGTTTTGGTCCGTCTGAAAATAGCCCCGCCGAAAGCGAATAGATCTCCGGTTCAAGCAACCGATAAAACAGATGAGTCCCGCATGTACGGCAGAACGCGCGCTCCGCCCAGTCGGAAGAGCGATAAAAACCGATATGCTCTTTCCCTTCAATCACCACATCATGCTGAGATTCAATCGCCATCAACGGCCCGCCGCCCCACTTCTGGCACATACCACAATGGCAGACGTAGACATCATGCGTACATGACTCAGGGACCGTTATGGTTACCGCACCGCATAAACAGCGGCCTTGACTGGTTTTCATCACATTCTCCTTCGATTAGACACGACACTGACAATGGATAAACCCGTTGATAAACAGCAAAGTACGTTACTGTTGCTGCTTTTCTTCCAACCAATAAAAAAGGCACATTACTGTGCCTTTTTTATCAATCGCGATTATTTGACCACGCGCAGGGAAGGTCTGCCGCCTCGCGGCGGCTGCGGCGGCTCGTCATCCGGCTGCTCGTTCTGCGAAGAGGGAGATTCGTTGTCCACCACCGATATCAGCGTCGGTTTGGACTCATCTTCGGTTTGAGGCTGCTCGCCAAACTCTTCGACGATTTCGTAGGCTGGCTCCGGCTCAAACATGGTGCCCGCGCCATTTTCCCGGGCATAAATCGCCATAACCGACGCCATCGGAACGAACACCTGCCGGGGAACACCACCAAAACGCGCGTTGAAACGTACGCTGTCGTCAGCCAGTTCGAGATTTCCCACCGCACGCGGCGCAATATTCAGGACAATTTGCCCGTCGCGTGCAAACTCCATCGGCACCTGCACGCCGGGAACGGTCACATCCACCACCAGATGCGGCGTCAGCTGGTTGTCCAGCAACCAGTCATAAAAGGCCCGTAATAAATACGGGCGGCGCGGAGAGAGCTGAGACAACGTCATGCCATTACCCTCTGGATTGCAACCGGATTTCGCGCTCGGCTTCAGTCAGGGAAGCGAGGAAGGCATCGCGTTCGAACACACGCGTCATGTAGCCTTTCAGTTCCTTGGCGCCGGAACCGCTCAATTCAATCCCCAGCAGCGGCAGACGCCACAGCAGCGGTGCCAGATAGCAATCCACCAGACTGAATTCTTCACTCATGAAATACGGGGCTTCGTTGAAAACCGGGGCGATAGCCAGCAGCTCTTCACGAAGTTGCTTGCGCGCGGCCTCCGCATCCTGTGCATTGCCATTCAGGACGGTTTTCATCAACGAATACCAATCCTGCTCAATCCGGTGCATCATCAGGCGACTGTTGCCGCGCGCCACCGGATAGACCGGCATCAACGGCGGATGAGGGAAACGCTCATCCAGATATTCCATGATGATACGTGATTCATACAACGTCAGCTCACGGTCAACCAGCGTCGGTACGGAACCGTAGGGGTTGAGGTCGATAAGGTCCTGCGGCAGATTATCCATGTCCACCTGTTCAATCTCGACACTCACCCCTTTCTCGGCCAGTACGATGCGGACCTGATGGCTAAAAATGTCGGACGGACCGGAAAACAGCGTCATCACCGAACGTTTGTTGGCAGCGACAGCCATGAAAACCTCCAAGTTATCGAAAAAATACGGCGAACAACCGATCGAATAGGATCCTGCTGGCCTTGCCGCGTTTGGACTTCCCCGCGGGGAAAGCGGACGACATCCGTCGTTCTGTTAAAATCACTTGCTGGCGAACAGGCACAAAACCGGCGAATAGTGTATCAGATTCTGTTTGTTTTGTGGGGGGATAAGCGTATTTTCATGACTAACCCACGGTAATCAAAGCAGATTTTTTCCATGAACGATACAGGTCGAAAAAAAACCCGGTGACAGGCACCGGGTTTTTCTGCGTTGATTTCGCTGCCAGGCAGCCAGAAATTAACGTTTGGAGAACTGCGGACGACGACGTGCTTTGCGCAGACCAACTTTTTTACGTTCAACCTGACGAGCGTCACGAGTAACGAAGCCAGCTTTACGCAATTCAGAACGCAGAGATTCGTCGTATTCCATCAGAGCGCGGGTGATACCATGACGGATAGCACCGGCCTGACCGGAGATACCACCACCTTTAACGGTGATGTACAGATCCAGTTTACCAACCATGTCGACCAGTTCCAGCGGCTGGCGAACGACCATGCGAGCAGTTTCGCGGCCGAAGTACTGTTCCAGAGTACGCTGGTTGATGACGATGTTGCCGCTACCCGGTTTGATAAATACGCGAGCGGCGGAGCTTTTGCGGCGACCAGTGCCGTAGTATTGATTTTCAGCCATTGCCTGTAATCCCGATTAAATGTCCAGAACTTGCGGTTGCTGTGCCGCGTGATTGTGCTCGTTACCAGCGTAAACTTTCAGTTTACGGTACATAGCACGACCCAGCGGGCCCTTCGGCAGCATGCCTTTAACCGCGATTTCAATTACGCGCTCAGGACGGCGGGCAATCATCTCTTCAAAGGTCGCTTCTTTGATACCACCGATGTGGCCGGTGTGGTGGTAGTACATCTTGTCAGAACGTTTGTTGCCGGTTACAGCAACTTTTTCTGCGTTCAGAACGATGATGTAGTCACCGGTATCAACGTGCGGAGTGTATTCCGCTTTGTGCTTACCGCGCAGACGACGAGCCAGTTCAGTAGCCAGACGGCCAAGAGTTTTACCGCTCGCATCAACAACGTACCAGTCGCGTTTTACGGTTTCTGGTTTAGCTGTAAAAGTTTTCATTAAAAGCTTACCCAATTTAAGTTACACGTTGGTGAACACCCAAACGCTTCATAAATATAGTGTTTTGAGGTTCACACGGCTATCTAGTCCAGCAAACCTACCCCTTCGAATAGCTATTGCCAGCGCGATTAAAGTTTCGGGAAAAAACTTTGTTGTAACGTGGGGTCGCAAGATTATAGAGAAGTCGATTCCAAAGATCGACTTTTTTCTCAACCAAATGGCGAAAGATTTGAGCCGGCGTAACCGCGTCGGAGCAAAACCGCATCCACGAAAAGTAAAGCATGGTAAGCATTGTGGAGGCGGCGCAAGCAACCGAACATCACCGCCGCGTTGCATCACGATAATGATTTGATAAGTAACGGTTTTCACACCTCACCGCCAACATCCACCCTGCTGGCCTATGGTGCATCCACTCCGGCCCGCTTTTCTTTTTGCTACATTGATTTGGAACAACATCAGCGGAGGAAGAGTGAGATGACGCGCCTTACAGCAAAAGATTTTCAACCGGAATTGCTTGAGCTTTATGACTATTACGCGCACGGCAAACTGACCAAGCGCGAGTTTCTGGAGCGCGCCGCCAGGTATGCCGCGGGCGGCCTGACCGCCATGACCATTCTATCCCTGATGAGCCCGAACTATGCGCTGGCACAGCAGGTGGAATTCACCGACCCGGCGATCATCCCGGAATACATCACCTACCCTTCCCCCAACGGTCACGGCAGCGTACGCGGCTATCTTGTGCGGCCGGCCAAAACCAGCGGCCCGGTTCCCGCCGTGGTGGTGGTGCATGAAAATCGGGGTCTTAACCCGTATATCGAGGATGTGGCGCGACGTTTGGCCAAAGAAGGATTTATCGCGCTGGCGCCGGACGGCCTGAGCTCAGTCGGCGGCTACCCGGGCAACGACGACAAAGGGCGGGAACTCCAGCAGCAGATCGACCCGACCAAATTGATGAATGATTTCTTTGCCGCAGTCGAATTTCTGATGAAGCATAAAGACGCGACCGGCAAAGTCGGCATCACCGGATTTTGCTATGGCGGCGGCGTATCCAACGCGGCGGCCGTGGCCTATCCGGAGTTGGCCGCTGCCGTGCCGTTCTACGGACGTCAACCCAAACCGGAAGACGTCGCCCGCATCAAGGCGCCGTTGCTGTTGCACTACGCAGAGCGCGACGACAACATCAGTTCCGGCTGGCCGGCGTATGAATCCGCGTTAAAAGCCGCCAATAAAACCTACGAAGCCTACGTCTACCCCGGCACCAATCACGGCTTCCATAACGATTCCACGCCGCGGTACGACAAAGCCGCCGCCGACCTGGCATGGAACAGGGCCATCGCCTGGTTCCGGCGTTATCTGGTATAAACCGTCATGCGCTAAAAGCGTCTTGCCGCCGTCATTTCCCGGCGGCAAGCGACAATCACGGCAGGTGGGGCTGACGCAGGTACTCTTCGCTCTGCATTTCCTGCAAACGCGACAGGCAGCGCTGGTATTCAAACTTCAGATGTTCGCCCTGATAAATCTCGAACATCGTCGCCTGCGCAGACATGATCAGCTTCACCCGGCGTTCGTAAAACTCGTCCACCAGCGCCAGAAAGCGGCGGGCAGCGTTCTCATCTTTAACTTCCATCACCGGAACATGGTGCAACAGCACGGTGTGGTACAGCCGCGATAGCGCGATGTAGTCATTCTGGCTACGCGCCTCAAGGCACAGAGTGGCGAAATCCACCGCCAGCACCCCGTCGCCGGCGCTCAGCGTCGCCAGCGGTCGATGATTAATCTCCAGCACCGGACCGGGCTGACTGAAATCACGCCCGGACAGGCGGCGGAACATCGCCTGCATCTCTGCGTCGGTATCCGCATTGTTCGGGGTCAGATACAGGTGCGCCTGAGTCAGGGTGCGCAGCCGGTAATCGATGCCGGCATCCACATTCAATACAGCGCAATGCTGCTTGATCAACTCGATAGCCGGCAGGAAACGCGCGCGCTGCAACCCGTTGCGGTACAGTTCATCCGGCGGAATATTGGAGGTCGCCACCAGCGCAATGCCCCGGGAGAACAGCGCCCGCAACAGTTCCGCCAGCAGCATGGCGTCGGTAATATCGGAGACGAAGAACTCGTCGAAGCACAGAATGTCGGTTTGCGCCTTAAACCCGTCGGCCACCTTTTCCAGCGGATTTTCCTGTCCCTGCAACTGATTCAGCTCTTCATGCACGCGCAGCATGAAACGGTGAAAGTGCAGACGCAGCTTGCGTTCCGAAGGCAGACTGTGAAAAAACAGGTCCATCAGCCAGGTCTTACCCCGCCCCACGCCGCCCCACATATACAGCCCTTGTACCGGCGACGGCGATTTTTCCTTGTGCCCGATCCAGGCTCGCCATTTTGCCATCAGTCCCGGCGCGCTGCTTTCCACGGGCGCCCACACCTGTTCCGTCAGCGTCTGATGAATGGCGTTCAGGCGGA
The DNA here is from genome assembly GCF_003049805.1 of Dickeya sp. Secpp 1600. Taxonomy (NCBI): domain Bacteria; kingdom Pseudomonadati; phylum Pseudomonadota; class Gammaproteobacteria; order Enterobacterales; family Pectobacteriaceae; genus Dickeya; species Dickeya sp. Secpp 1600. The sequence continues at coordinate 355,025 of NZ_CP023484.1, read as the reverse complement.
TGACCGTCTGATGCTGCACTTCATCCGGCTGGTAGGTCTGTGCCGCCAAAGCCTGCTGGTAAAGTGCCAAAGGGGTTGTTCTCTGCATAGCGCAAAATCCCTGAGAAAAATTTCGTTGTATTTTATCGTGCGTTAACGCCGGTTCAGCCCGCGATCGTGGGCGTTACCGCTTCGCGGCGCCTGTGTTCCCGGTCAGACCAGACACAGGGGCTCCACTCCGGCGAGGTTAGCGGTTATAGTGACTATTATTAAGTGAAAAAACCCTACGGGACAACGAAGTCAAAATAGGAGTCGTTTTATGACCTGGGAGTCTGCGCTGATTGGATTTGTTATCGGTGTCATCATTGGCGCTGTCGCGATGCGGTTCGGCAACCGTAAACTGCGCCAGCAGCAGGTACTGCAAAACGAACTGGAGAAAAACAAAACCGAGCTGGAAGAATATCGTCAGGAACTGGTCAGTCACTTTGCCAGCAGCGCGGAACTGCTCGACAACATGGCGCGCGATTACCGCCAGCTTTATCAGCACATGGCGAAAAGCTCCAACAGCCTGCTGCCGGATGTCCCGATGCAGGATAACCCGTTCCGCTATCGCCTGACCGAAGCCGAGTCGGACAACGATCAGGCGCCGGTGGACATGCCGCCCCGCGACTACTCGGGCAGCGCTTCCGGCCTGCTGCGCGGTACACGCCCGATCGGCAAGTAACCGGTTATTTTTACCGTTCTTTCCGATTGTATTCACCCTGACGGCACGACGTTTGTCGTCAGGGTACGACCCTATCGTCGGCCGCTATTATCTTCCCCCGCACCGACGGCCGTTACATTCTGCTGACGAAATATCAGTGAACTTTACACACTGCCCTGGGTCTGAGTCTTCACCGCAAGTTTGAGTTTATATATCATTGTTTTATTCATAGGCAGGTCGTGAGAGAGTTAACAATCAATGAAAAAAACATCGTTGTTATATAGCGCACTGGCACTCGGTATTGGACTGTCGTTGTCTTCGCTGCCCCCGGCCAATGCCGCATTGCCTGCGGTTGTAGAAGGTCAGGCTCTGCCCAGCCTGGCGCCGATGCTGGAAAAGGTGCTGCCCGCCGTAGTGAGCGTCCACGTGGAAGGCACGCAGGTACAGCGCCAGCGTATCCCGGAAGAGTTTAAATTCTTCTTCGGTCCCAATACGCCTTCTGAAAAACAGAACTCTCGCCCGTTTGAAGGGCTGGGTTCCGGCGTCATCATCAATGCCGAAAAAGGCTACGTGCTGACCAATAACCACGTCGTCAACAACGCCGATAAAATTCAGGTGCAGCTGAATGACGGCCGTGAATACGACGCCAAACTGATCGGCCGCGACGAGCAGACCGATATCGCCCTGTTGCAGTTGAATGACGCCAAGAATCTCACCGAGGTCAAAATGGCCGACTCCGATCAGCTGCGCGTCGGTGACTTCGCCGTTGCCGTCGGCAACCCGTTCGGACTCGGACAGACCGCGACGTCCGGCATCATTTCCGCGCTGGGTCGCAGCGGCCTGAATCTGGAAGGGCTGGAAAACTTTATCCAGACCGATGCCTCCATCAACCGCGGTAACTCCGGCGGCGCACTGGTTAACCTGCGCGGCGAACTGATCGGCATCAACACCGCGATTCTGGCGCCGAGCGGCGGTAACGTCGGCATCGGTTTCGCCATTCCGAGCAACATGGCGCAGAATCTGACGCAGCAGTTGGTGGAATTCGGCGAAGTGAAACGCGGCCTGCTGGGTATCAAGGGCAGCGAGATGACCTCTGAAATCGCCAAAGCGTTCAAGGTGGACGCACAGCGCGGCGCCTTCGTCAGCGAGGTCATTCCTAAGTCCGCCGCCGCCAAGGCCGGCATCAAAGCGGGCGACGTACTGGTATCGCTGGATGGCAAATCCATCAGCAGCTTCGCCGAACTGCGCGCCAAGATCGGCACCACCGCGCCGGGCAAAACAGTACGTATCGGCCTGCTGCGCGACGGCAAGCAGCAGGAAGTCGCAGTCGTGCTGGATAACAGCGCCAACGTCACCACCAATGCCGACACACTGTCTCCGGCCCTGCAAGGCGCGACCCTCAACAACGGGCAGTTGAAGGACGGCAACAAAGGCGTGGCGATCGATAATGTGGCTAAAGACAGCGCCGCTGCCAAAGTCGGTCTGCAAAAAGGCGACATTATTGTCGGCGTGAACCGCGAACGCGTGGAAAACATCACCCAATTGCGCAAAATTCTGGAAGCCAAGCCTTCAGTGCTGGCCCTGAATATTGTCCGCGGCGACGAGAGTATCTATCTGTTGCTGCGTTAAGCCATGAAAAAATGGACGCCGCGCGATGCGGTGTCCATTCTTCTCTGATATTCTGCGATCCAACCTTCTTTATGCACCCAAAACGCTCATGCTAACCAAACTGTTACGTTCGGCGCTGTTCGGTGTCATCGTGGCCGGCATCCTGCTGCTGGCAATCCCGGCATTGCGTTCCAATCAGGGATTGCTCAAATCCGGCGGCGGCGACAGCCAGGAAACCCCGGTCAGCTATTATCAGGGAGTGCGCCGCGCCGCGCCAGCCGTGGTGAACGTATACAATCAGGCCAACGACCCTAGCGCCCAAAACGAGCTGAATATCCGTACGCTGGGCTCCGGCGTGATCATGAACAACAAAGGGTACATCCTCACCAACAAGCATGTGATCAGCAATGCTGAACAAATTGTGGTCACGCTGCAGGATGGCCGCATCTTTGAAGCGCTGTTGGTGGGCTCAGACAGCCTGACTGATCTGGCGGTACTGAAAATTGAAGGTGCAAATCTGCCGGAAATCCCCATCAATCCGAAACGGGTGTTCCACGTCGGCGATGTGGTGATGGCCATCGGCAACCCCTACAACCTCGGCCAGACGGTGACACAGGGGATTGTCAGCGCTACCGGCCGGGTAGGACTTAGCTCCTCCGGCCGGCAGAATTTTCTGCAAACCGACGCCTCCATCAACCGCGGCAATTCCGGCGGCGCGCTGGTTAACACGCTTGGCGAGCTGGTCGGCATCAACACGCTATCATTTGATAAAAGCAACGATGGCGGTACGCCGGAAGGCATCGGTTTTGCCATACCTACCGCACTGGCGACCAAGATCATGAACAAGCTGATCCGCGATGGACGGGTGATTCGTGGTTATATCGGTATCAGTGGCGCGCAGCGCGAGCGACTAGGCAATCAGGTAACCGGTCTGGAGCGGCTACAGGGTATCATCGTCAATAAGGTTGATTCCGGCGGCCCGGCGGATAAGGCTGGCATCAAAGAGGGCGACCTGCTGCTGGAGGTCAACAGTAAACCGGCGCGTTCGGTGATAGAAACTATGGATCAGGTGGCGGAAATTCGCCCCGGTTCAGTCATTCCGGTGGTCATTTTACGTGATAATCAGGAAATAAAGCTTGATATGACTATCCAGGAATATCCCAGCGACTAAGCCAAACCCCGAGGGAAAATGCCGGGCGACGAACAGGCCGCCCGGCAGGAACGATTAGTCGTTAGCGCTTACACGTTCAATGTTGGCGCCCAACGCGCGTAATTTGTCTTCAATGCGTTCGTAGCCGCGATCGATATGATAAATACGATCCACCAGCGTGGTGCCTTCCGCGATACATCCCGCCAGTACCAGACTGGCCGACGCACGCAGGTCGGTCGCCATTACCTGCGCACCGGACAGGTGCTCAACGCCATGACAAATCACCGTGTTGCTCTCGATTTCCGCCTGCGCGCCCATACGAATCAGTTCGGGGATATGCATGAAGCGATTTTCGAAGATGGTTTCAGTGATGACGCCGGTACCTTCCGCCACCAGATTCAGCAGGCTGAACTGCGCCTGCATATCGGTCGGGAATCCCGGATGCGGAGCGGTACGCACGTTGACCGCTTTCGGCCGGCGACCATGCATGTCCAGGCTGATCCAGTCTTCGCCGATTTCGATATCAGCACCCGCTTCGCGCAGTTTGGACAACACCGCATCCAGCGTATCCGGACGGGTGTGGCGGCACATGACCTTACCGCCTGACACCGCGGCCGCCACCAGGAAAGTACCGGTCTCAATGCGGTCCGGCAGCACGCGATAGACCCCGCCGCCCAGACGCTCCACGCCTTCAATGACGATTTTGTCGCTGCCCGCGCCGCTGATTTTGGCGCCCAGCGTATTGAGGAAATTGGCGGTATCGACGATTTCCGGCTCACGCGCGGCGTTTTCAATGATGGTTTTGCCCACCGCCAGCGTAGCGGCGCTCATGATGGTGACAGTCGCGCCGACGCTGACCTTGTCCATCACGATGTGTGCGCCTTTCAGTCGACCTTCGACCGTGGCCTTCACATACCCTTCTTCCAGCGTGATGTGCGCGCCCAGCTGTTCCAGGCCATTGATGTGCAAATCAACCGGACGAGCGCCGATGGCGCAACCTCCCGGCAACGACACCTGCCCCTGGCCAAAGCGCGCCACCAGCGGGCCCAGCGCCCAAATTGACGCACGCATGGTTTTCACCAGGTCATAGGGTGCGCAGAACACGTTAACCGTGCTCGCATCCACATGCACGGAACCGTTGCGCTCGACGCGCGCGCCCAGTTGGCTCAACAGCTTCATGGTGGTGTCGATATCACGCAGCTTGGGAACGTTCTGGATTTCTACCGGCTCTTCAGCCAGCAATGCGGCAAACAGAATGGGCAGAGCTGCGTTTTTAGCGCCGGAAATGGTGACTTCACCAGCGAGCCGGGTTGGACCCTGCACACGAAATTTATCCATAGTGACGATTTCTCAATGTTCAGACTCAATAGCACGGCCGGGCGGCCGCTGAATTACAGACCGCTCAGTTTGCGGTCGCGCTGCCATTCTTCAGGGGTGTAAGCCTTGATCGACAACGCATGAATGCGATTATCCGCGATATATTCCATCAGCGGCGCGTAGACCGCCTGCTGCTGTTTTACGCGGCTCATACCCTTGAACAACTCACCTATCACAATGACCTGGAAGTGGCTGCCGTCACCGGAAACATGCACTTCCTGCAGCGCCAGCGCGCTCATCAGCACGTCTTTAATTTCGTTGTTTTCCATTGCTCTCGATTCTACGTCAGGGGGATGATAAACAGGGTGGTATCTTAGATGAATCTGTCGCTATCTTAAACAAAAGAAATCCCCCTTGCGCACACGCGACAAGGGGGATCGATGCTAACCGGAATGCAAGGTTCAGTCGGCTGGCTGAACGGGAATGATTTCACTCAGGTTATATAACTGAATCAGGGTACGAAGCCGGTCGCTGGCGCCGATAATCGCCAGCGGTTTCCCCCGCTGTTCCTGCTGATGATAAAAATGCACCAGCAGGGCAAGCCCGGAAGAATCCACCCGCGCCACCTGACCGACATCCAGCACGCTGCTGTCGTTCAGCAGTGCCTCGCGCTGCCGCCACAGCGGCAACAGCGTATTCCGGTCCAGATCGCCTTCCAGACGCAGGGCGCCGTCCTCCTGTCGCCAGCGCAGCGCGTCAGCCATTTTTCTGACCCAGCGAAATCGGCTGCTGAGCCGCGGCCTGCAACTGCTTAGTCAGGCCGTCGACCCCGTTCTGACGCAGCGTGGACGCCCACTCGTTCTGCTTGGTGGTAATCATGCTCACCCCTTCGGCGATCATGTCATACGCCTGCCAGTAACCGGTTTTGGTGTTCTTGCGCCACTGGAAATCCAGACGAATCGGCGGGCGGCCGCCGTTATCGATGATGGTCACGCGAATGGAAACGATCTCGGCGTTGCCCACCGGCTGCTCCGACGCGATCTCGTAGGTCTGACCGTGATAAGACGCCAGCGCCTGACCATATGCCTGTTCCAGATAAGCCTCAAACGCCTTGAAATAAACCTCACGCTGATCCGGCGTGGCGTTCTTGTAATACTGACCCAGCACCAATGCGCCGGCGTATTTCACCTGCACATACGGCAGCAGTTCTTCACGCACCACGGTACGCAGATAGTTGGGGTCCTGCTTAATGCGCGGCTGTTCATTTTTGAGGCGGTCGAAGGTTTTCTGCGCCGCGTCGCGCATCAGGCTGTAAGGGTTGGTCTGGTCAGCAGCGCTGACAAACAGGGCTACCACCAACAGAGCAACCATCAATAAACGTTTCAACATGCTGTGTCCTCTCAAGGCTGTTGGGCTGGTTTTGCGCCAGATTCAGGGGTTGCCGCCTCGCCACTTTTCTCCGCCGGTTTGGTTGGTGCCGGTTGAGCATGGCTCTGATTCGCATTATTTGGGGTAACCGTGTCCTGACCGGCATTATTCTGGCTGGCATTGTCAGTATTGTTGCCGCCGCTCTTATATAGGAATTGACCGATAAGGTCTTCCAGGACCATGGCCGACTTGGTGTCCTGGACGGTGCCGCCGTCTTTCAGAATCGACGTGCCCATATCCTCGTCTTCAAAACCCATGTTCAGCGCCAGATACTGTTCACCCAGCAGACCGGAAGTACGAATCGCCAGCGAGCTGGTATCCGGAATGTGGTCGTAACGCTTATCGATATCCATCGCCACCCGCGGCAGATACGTCTTGGTGTCCAGCGAGATATCCGCCACCCGGCCAATCACCACCCCGCCGATTTTCACCGGGGAACGCGCTTTGAGACCGCCGATATTGTCGAAGGTCGCGTACAAACGGTAGGTCTGTTGTTGCCCCAGCGATTTCAGGTCAGCGACTTTCAGACATAAAAAGACTATGGCGCACAGCGCAATCAGCATGAATACGCCAACCCAAATTTCATGTTTCTTTGTTTGCATCGACTCATTTCCCAAACATCAGTGCTGTCAGCACAAAATCCAATCCCAGTACCGCCAGCGACGAATGCACCACGGTGCGGGTCGTCGCGCGGCTGATGCCTTCTGACGTCGGAATCGCGTCATAACCGTTGAACAGCGCAATCCAGGTAACGGTAATGGCAAACACCAGGCTCTTGAGAGCGCAGTTAAGCAAGTCTTTCTGCCACTCCACCGCGTTTTGCATCGCCGACCAGAAAAAGCCGTTGTCGATGCCTTTCCAGTCCACGCCGACCAGCGCACCGCCCCAGATACCGACGGCGACAAAAATCACCGTCAGCAGCGGCATGGTGATTACCCCGGCCCAGAATCGCGGCGCCACCACGCGGCGCAACGGGTCCACCGCCATCATCTCCATACTGGATAACTGCTCGGTGGCCTTCATCAGCCCGATTTCCGCCGTCAGGGCGGAACCGGCGCGTCCGGCGAACAGCAACGCGGTCACCACCGGCCCCAGTTCGCGCAGCAACGACAGCGCCACCATCATGCCCAGACTGGCTTCGGCGCTGTAGGTAGTCAGGACCAGATACCCCTGCAACCCCAGCACCATTCCGATGAATACGCCGGATACCATGATGATCAGCAGCGACTGCACGCCGACGCTATACAGCTGTTTGCGCAGCAGCGGCCACTGTTTGACCAGCTCCGGCTTTCCGACCAGCGCATTGAACAGCATCAGCCCGGCACGCCCGAAAGCGGCGCAGACCTGAATGCCAACGCGTCCCAGCGACGCTAATGCCTGTACTAGCATGAATTACTTACTCCCCAAGCCTAACAGCCCACGCTGATAATCGCCTGCCGGATAGCGGAACGGCACCGGGCCATCGGCAATGCCATCCAGAAACTGCCTCACGCGCGGATCGCCATTCTGCTGCAATTCAGCCGGCGAACCTTCCGCCACCACGCGTTGGTCGGCGATGATGTAAGCATAATCGGCAATACTCAGCACTTCCGGCACATCGTGGGACACCACGATGCAGGTCACGCCAAGCGCATGGTTCAACTCGTCGATCAGCTTCACCAGCACGCCCATGGTAATCGGGTCCTGGCCGACGAACGGCTCATCGAACATGATCAGCTGCGGGTCGAGCGCAATGGCGCGCGCCAGCGCCGCCCGCCGCGCCATTCCTCCCGACAGCTCCGACGGCATCAGTTCCGCCGCGCCGCGTAGCCCAACCGCTTCCAGCTTCATCATCACCGTACTGTGCAACAGCGGCTCGGGCAGTTGCGTATGTTCGCGCAGCGGCCAGGCGACATTGTCGAACACGTTCAGATCGGTAAACAGCGCACCGGACTGAAACAGCATGCTCATTTTCTTACGGGTCTCATACAGACGGGAACGGGAAAGAATCGGAATATTTTCCCCGTCGAACCAGATTTCGCCGCTGTCCGGTTGCAGTTGTCCGCCAATCAGACGCAGCAGCGTGGTTTTACCGATGCCGGACGGCCCCATGATGGCCGTGATCTTTTGTTTTGGCACGTTCAGCGAGACATCCGAAAAAATCGGCCTGTTGCCCCGCCGGAAACTGAGCCCGCGAATTTCTACCAGATTTTCGTGGTTCATGGTCTCTTTCCTCAACGGCCGCCGATGGCAGCCGCCCGTTTTCACATTTTTGCGCCGCACAGCCCCGACAACCGTCTTCCGGGGTGTTACGCTGGCCCTTCACTGTTACAGAATCAGGACACCGGTTCGTGACCAAAATTGCCATTGGTTTTACTTTTTCGCCCTGCGCAGTCAGAATTAGCGCTAACGAGGAAAAATGGCGGTTTTGCTTATTATTCGTCCAGAAATACTGGTTTGTTCGCCAATAAACCGGTGATTATACCTGAATAAAGGACGCTGCATGCTTTTTGCGACAGTACTGTTAATTGTTGGTTTAGTATTACTGGTTTATGGCGCCGACCGTCTGGTGTATGGCGCTGCCGTACTGGCCCGCACATTTGGCGTACCGCCGATGATTATCGGCATGACGATTGTAGGCATGGGCACTTCGCTGCCCGAACTGATGGTATCCGTGACCGCCGCGCTCAACCATCAGACCGATATGGCGGTCGGCAATGTATTGGGGTCGAACATCGCCAATATTCTGCTGATCCTCGGCAGCGCCGTCCTGATCCGCCCATTGACCTTTCATTCCACACTGCTGCGTCAGGAACTGCCGCCCATGCTGGTGGTGACGCTGCTGTGCGGCGTCCTGCTGCACGACAGCTTCCTAAGCCGCCTGGATGGCGTGATTCTGTTGCTGGCCGCCGCTGGTTGTATCGTGCTGATGCTGCGTATGGCGCACGCCGCCCAGAACCGCGGCGACGACAGCCTGACCCGCGAGCAGATGGCCGAACTGCCCAGAGAGAACAACCAGACCGTGGCGCTGTTATGGCTGCTGATCGGCCTGATTATTCTGCCGATGTCGGCGCGGATTGTGATCGATAACGCCACGGTCATCGCCAATTACTTTAATATCAGCGAACTGACCATCGGGCTGACGGTGCTGGCCGTCGGCACCAGTCTGCCGGAATTGGCGACCGCGATCGTCGGCACCCTAAAAAAAGAAGACGACATCGCGCTCGGCAACCTGATTGGTTCAAATATCTTTAATATCGTGATAGTGCTGGGCGTGCCCGCCCTGTTGTCCCCCGGTGCGGTAAACCCGCTCGCGTTTGCGCGCGACTACTGGGTGATGCTGGGGGTCAGCGCGCTCCTGACGGTTCTCTGTCTCCGCCAGAAACGGCGCATCGGTCAGGGCGCGGGCGCATTGCTGTTATGTGCGTTCATCGCGTACCTTTCGGTGCTGTTCTTGTTCTCATAGCCAGAGCATTGGCAACGCAGGATGTTTTACATGTCACATTTCGAACTACAACCTGGTTTCGATTTCCAGACCGCCGGTCGGCAGGTCCTGTCCATCGAACGCGACAGCCTCGCGCAGTTGGATCAATACATTGACGACAGTTTTTCGCGTGCCTGCGAGAAAATGTTTTACTGCCACGGCAAGGTAGTGGTGATGGGCATGGGTAAGTCGGGGCATATCGGCTGCAAGATGGCGGCCACCTTCGCCAGCACCGGCACGCCCGCGTTTTTCGTCCACCCCGGCGAAGCCAGTCACGGCGATTTGGGCATGATTACCGCGCAGGATATCGTAATCGCCATTTCCAACTCCGGCGAGTCCCATGAAATCCTGGCGCTCATCCCGGTGTTGAAGCGCCTGCAAGTGTGCCTGATCTGCATGACCGGCAATCCGGAAAGCACCATGGCCAAAGCGGCGGACATCCACCTTTGCGTCCACGTATCGCAGGAAGCCTGCCCGCTGGGTCTGGCGCCGACCTCCAGCACCACCGCCACGCTGGTGATGGGCGATGCGCTGGCCGTCGCGCTGTTGCAGGCGCGCGGCTTTACCGCCGAAGATTTCGCGTTGTCGCACCCCGGCGGCGCACTTGGCCGCAAACTTCTGTTGCGGATCAACGATATCATGCACACTGGCGACGAGATCCCCCGCGTCAGCCGCGACGCATCGCTGCGTGACGCGCTGCTGGAGATAACCCGCAAGAATCTGGGGATGACGGTGATTTGCGGCCCCGACGATCGTATCGAAGGCATCTTTACCGACGGTGACCTGCGCCGGGTGTTCGACATGAATATCGACCTGAACAGCGCCGGTATCGCCGATGTGATGACCCGCGGCGGTATCCGGGTTACACCGCAAACGCTGGCGGTGGATGCGCTGAACCTGATGCAATCCCGCCATATCACCTCGCTGCTGGTGGCGGAGGACGACCGCCTGCTGGGGATCGTCCACATGCACGATATGCTGCGCGCCGGCGTGGTGTGAACCGGCGGCGTGCGTACAACGCAGAATGAAAAACCAAGGATATGTGTGAATGAGTGAAATCCGGCCGCAAACCGATACCTGTTACGGGCCTGTCGATACCCAGGTGATGCAACGCGCTCGTGATATACGTCTGTTAATCTGCGATGTCGACGGGGTACTTTCCGACGGCCTGATCTACATGGGGAATCAGGGCGAAGAACTCAAAGCCTTCAACGTACGCGACGGCTACGGTATTCGCTGCCTGCTGACGTCCGACATCGACGTGGCGATTATCACCGGCCGTTCGTCGCAGCTGCTGGTCGACCGCTGCCAGACGCTGGGTATCCGCCATCTTTATCAGGGACAATCGGATAAGCTTTTGGCCTTCCGCGAGCTGTTGGATACACTGTCGCTCACCGCCAGCCAGGTTGCCTACATCGGCGATGATCTGATCGACTGGCCGGTGATGGCCGAGACAGGGCTGAGCGTCGCGGTAGCCGACGCCCATCCGTTGCTGCTGCCCAACGCGCACTATGTGACGCGCATTGCCGGCGGCCGCGGCGCGGTCAGAGAGATTTGCGATCTTATTTTGCTGGCGCAGGGTAAACTGGATTTCGCCAAAGGGCTGTCGATATGAGTAAAACAAAACGCTGGCTAACGCTGTTGCTGGCATTGATTGCGTTGGTGCTGATCGGGTTAAATCTGACAAACCAGCGTGCGGGAAACGGGCCGACGGAAGTGCAGAATAACGATCCGGCCTATACCATGCAGAAAAACATTACCGTGGTGTATGACCCGACCGGAAAGCTGAGCTACAAGCTGGTGGCCGAAAAAGCGGAGCACTACAACGCCGACCAGGTAAGCTGGTTTACCCAGCCGGTGGCGACCATGTTCAATGAACAAGCCGTCGCCACCTGGTCGGTACGGGCCGATCGCGCCAAACTGACGAAAGATCGCATGCTGTATCTGTACGGTCATGTCGAAGTCAACAGCCTGACCAACGACTCGCAACTGGAGCGGATTAAAACGGATAATGCGCAGATAAATCTGGTTACGCAGGACGTGACGTCGGATGACGAAGTCACCCTGTACGGTGTCAACTTTACTTCTAACGGATTGAAAATGCGCGGAAATCTGCGCAGCAAAACCGCTGAGCTGATCGATAAGGTAAAATCCTATTATGAAATCCAACCAAAAAATTAATGTCTTACACAGCATCCTGATCGCCAGCTCGCTTTTTGCCGTCAGTATTCCGGCACTGGCGCTGACCGGCGACACCGATCAACCCATCCACATCACCTCCGATCAGCAGGCGTTGGACATGCAGGGCAACGTGGTGACGTTCACCGGCAACGTTATCGTCACGCAGGGATCGATAAAAGCGCAGGCCGACAAGGTCGTGGTCACCCGTCCTAACGGCCAACAGGGCCATGAAGTGATCGAAGGCTACGGCAACCCGGCCACCTTTTATCAGATGCAGGACAACGGCAAGCCGGTCAAAGGCCATTCTCAGAAGATGCGTTACGAAATGGACAAGCAGCTGGTTATTCTGACCGGCGACGCCTATCTGGAACAGCTGGACAGCAACGTTAAGGGCGACCGCATCACCTATCTGGTGCAACAGCAGCAGATGGAAGCGTTCAGCGACAAAGGCAAACGAGTCACCACCGTGCTGGTCCCGACGCAGTTGCAGGACAAAGGCACCCAGAACGGCGCCAAGCCCAGCGGCAACACCGGCAAGCCCACCAAACAACAGTGAGTAACGCGCTAACCCATGGCAACACTAATCGCCGAAAATCTGGCCAAGGCGTATAAAGGCCGCAAAGTGGTGGAAAACGTCAGCCTGAATGTGAATTCAGGCGAAATCGTCGGGCTGCTCGGGCCCAACGGGGCCGGCAAGACCACCACCTTTTATATGGTTGTCGGTATCGTCCCGCGCGACGAAGGCCGCATCGTGATCGACGATGAGGACATCAGCCTGCTGCCGCTGCACGATCGCGCCCGCCGCGGCATCGGTTACCTGCCGCAGGAAGCCTCGATTTTCCGGCGTCTGAGCGTCTACGACAACCTGATGGCGGTGCTGGAAATCAGAAAAGATCTGACCCGTGAACAGCAGCAGGATCGCGCCAACGAACTGATGGAAGAGTTTCATATTGTTCACCTGCGCGATAGTTTGGGACAATCGCTGTCCGGTGGTGAGCGCCGCCGGGTGGAAATCGCCCGGGCGCTGGCCGCCAACCCCAAATTCATCCTGCTGGACGAACCCTTTGCAGGGGTAGACCCGATTTCGGTCATCGATATCAAGAAAATCATTGAGCATCTGCGCGATAGCGGGCTGGGCGTGTTGATTACCGACCATAACGTTCGCGAAACGCTCGATGTCTGTGAACGCGCTTATATCGTTAGTCAGGGCCAGCTTATTGCCCACGGCTCACCGATGGATATACTGGCGAATGAGCAGGTAAAACGAGTCTATCTGGGCGAAGGCTTCCGACTCTGATAACGTCATGTTTTAGGTTGATCATTCAAAAAGGAAGTTAGCGCGCGTTATGAAGCAAGGTTTGCAACTCAGGCTCAGCCAGCAACTGGCTATGACACCGCAGTTACAGCAGGCCATCCGCCTGCTGCAGTTGTCCACGCTTGAACTCCAGCAGGAAATCCAACAGGCGCTGGAAAGCAACCCGTTGCTGGAGCAAGCCGATATTCATGACGAAGTGGAAACCCAGGAAAGCAGCGACAGCGAAACGCTGGATACCCGCGAGGCGCTGGAACAGAAGGAGATGCCCGACGAGTTGCCGCTCGACGCCGCCTGGGATGAAATCTACACCGCCGGCACGCCGTCCGGCACCAGTACTGACTACCGCGACGAAGAGCTGCCTGTCTATCAGGGCGAAACCACCCAGACGCTACAGGATTACCTGATGTGGCAGGTGGAACTGACGCCGTTTTCCGACACCGATTCCGCCATCGCCACGTCTATCGTGGACGCGGTGGACAATACCGGCTATCTGACGGTGTCGCTGGACGACATCCGCGACAGCATCGGTAATGACGATGTGACGATGGAAGAAGTGGAAGCGGTGCTCAAGCGCGTACAGCGTTTTGACCCTGTCGGCGTAGCCGCCCGCGATTTGCGCGAATGCCTGCTAGTGCAGCTATCGCAGTTCGACAATGACATTCCCCGTCTGGCCGAAGCCAGGCTCATCGTCAGCGAATACCTCGACCTGCTCGCCAACCATGACTTCCGCACCCTGATCCGTACCAGCCGTCTCAAGGAAGAAGTGCTGAAAGAAGCGCTGGCGTTGATCCAGTCGCTGGATCCGCGCCCAGGGCAGTCGATCAACACCGGCGAATCCGAGTATGTCATTCCGGATGTGCTGGTGCGCAAGATGCAAGGCCACTGGACGGTGGAACTCAACACCGACAGCGTGCCGCGGCTGCAGATCAACCAGCAGTACGCCGCGCTCGGCAGCAGCGCGCGCAACGACAGCGACGGCCAGTTCATCCGCAGTCATCTGCAGGAAGCCCGCTGGCTCATCAAGAGCCTGGAAAGCCGTAACGATACCCTGTTGAAGGTGACCCGCTGTATTGTGGAACAGCAGCAGGCGTTCTTCGAACACGGCGAAGAATTCATGAAACCCATGGTGCTGGCGGATATCGCCCAGGCCGTGGACATGCACGAGTCCACCATTTCCCGCGTAACGACCCAGAAATTTCTGCACAGTCCGCGCGGTATTTTTGAGCTGAAGTATTTCTTTTCCAGCCACGTCAACACCGACAGCGGAGGCGAGGCGTCATCCACCGCTATCCGTGCGCTGGTCAGGAAACTCATTGCAGCGGAAAACCCCGCTAAACCGCTGAGCGACAGCAAGCTGACCACACTGCTTTCCGAACAGGGAATCATTGTGGCCCGCCGTACTGTCGCCAAGTATCGAGAGTCTTTATCTATCCCGCCGTCAAACCAGCGTAAACAGCTGGTTTGACCCCTACATGAGAAGGAAGACGATATGCAGCTTAACATTACCGGACACCACGTCGAAATTACGGATGCTCTGCGCGAATTCGTGACCTTAAAATTCGCCAAACTTGAGCAATACTTTGATCGTATCAATCAGGTGTACGTGGTATTGAAAGTGGAAAAGATCCTGCACATTGCGGATGCCACCATCCACGTCAACGGAGGTGAGCTGCATGCCACATCGGAAGCGGATGATATGTATGCCGCCATCGATCTGTTGATCGACAAGCTGGCAAGACAGTTAAACAAACATAAGGATAAACTGAAACAGCACTGATTTTGCCGTTTCAGGTGCAGGGACAGCAACCGGCCTGCTGTATGATGGCGGGCCGGTAACCGAAGGCAACAGTGTCGTTAAGTGAACGTATCATGAACAACGAGCCCGTTATGCAACTTAGCGCCGTTCTCCGTAAGGAGTGCACGCGTAGCGCCGTCCACTGTCAGAGCAAAAAGCGCGCACTGGAAATCATCAGTGAACTGGCCGCCAGACAGCTCAACCTGCCGCCGCAGATGGTGTTTGAAGCGATTCTGACCCGGGAACGCATGGGCAGCACCGGTATCGGCAATGGCATCGCCATTCCGCACGGCAAGCTGGAAGACGAGAATACGCTGGGCGCGGTCGGCGTCTTTATCCAGTTGGAGCAGCCGATCGCTTTTGACGCCATCGACAACCAGCCGGTCGATCTGCTTTTTGCCTTGCTGGTTCCCACTGAACAATGTAAAACCCATTTACATACTTTGTCGCTCGTCGCCAAACGGCTGGCGGATAAAACCGTGTGTAAGCGGCTGCGCGCCGCTCAAAGCGATGAAGAGCTGTATCAGATCATGACGGAAGCGGATCTGTCCGACCAGCCCTGACGGCTGGCGGCGCCGGTTTCGGTTGCTATCCACAACGCACGTAACAGCAGGCGCGAGCCTGACAGGATGCCGGCCCGGCCGGGAAAACGAAGTTAGCTAACTGTGGCGGTGGACATTCACCATCCCGCTGCCAGGGGGGAGTCGTCAGATGGTGCTGATGATTGTCAGTGGTCGTTCAGGTTCGGGGAAATCCGTAGCCCTGCGCGCGCTGGAAGACATGGGTTTCTATTGTGTGGATAACCTGCCGGTGGTGTTGTTGCCCGAGCTGGCGCACACGCTGGCCGAACGGAATATCTCCGCGGCGGTCAGCATTGACGTGCGCAACCTGCCGGAAACGCCGGAAGTGCTGGAACATGCCCTGACCCGCCTGCCCCAGAGCTTCTCTCCCCAACTGCTGTTTTTGGACGCCGATCGCAATACGCTGATTCGGCGTTACAGCGATACCCGCCGCCTGCATCCGCTATCCAGCAAAAACCTGTCGCTGGAAAGCGCTATCGATGAAGAAAACGATCTGCTGGAACCGCTGCGCTCGCGCGCCGATCTGATCATCGATACCTCGGAGATGTCGGTGCACGAGCTGGCGGAAATGCTGCGTACCCGTTTACTGGGTAAACGCGAGCGCGAGCTGACTATGGTATTCGAGTCATTCGGCTACAAACACGGCATCCCGATTGATGCGGATTACGTGTTTGACGTGCGTTTCCTGCCTAACCCGCACTGGGACCCGAAACTGCGCCCGATGACGGGTCTGGATAAACCGGTGGCCGCGTTTCTCGACAGGCACACCGAAGTCCACAACTTCATCTACCAGACCCGCAGCTACCTGGAACTGTGGCTGCCGATGCTGGAAACCAACAACCGCAGCTATCTTACCGTCGCGATCGGTTGTACCGGCGGGAAACACCGCTCGGTCTACATCGCCGAGCAACTGGCGGATTACTTTCGCTCCCGTGGCAAAAACGTGCAGTCACGCCACCGTACGCTGGAAAAACGCAAATCATGACCGTCAGGCAAACCGTTGAAGTGACAAACCGTCTGGGGATGCACGCCCGCCCGGCCATGAAACTGTTCGAGCTGGTGCAAAGCTTTGACGCCGCGGTGTTGCTACGCAACGAAAGCGGCACCGAAGCCGACGCCAGCAGCGTCATCGCCATGCTGATGCTGGATTCGGCCAAAGGGCGCCATATCGAAGTGGAAGTCACCGGCCCGGATGAAGAACAGGCGCTGGCGGCGGTCATTCAGCTGTTTGAAGCCGGGTTTGACGAGGATTAATCTGCCGGGGCGGCTCCTGCTGACGCAAGTCGCCTCGTGATCCCGCGCTCTTCCTTTTTCTGCGTTCAGTTTTTCTGTAGTAGGTTTTTCTGTAGTAGGCTTTTATGCGGCGAGTGATCCGTCCTGAATAGCGTTGACACGTTCCTGACTTAAATCTGGAGAACGTGATGATGACTGAGTTCAAACGTACCCAACGTGATTATCCTCTATCCTTTAAAATAGCCGTCGTTGAGCAAGTCGAAAAAGGCGAAATGACCTACAAACAGGCTCAGCAACGATACGGTATTCAGGGGCGCTCCACTGTCCTTGTCTGGCTGCGTAAATACGGCCGGCTTGACTGGAGCCCCGGACTTCCGAATTTGGTGAAGAGGAAATTGCTTGTGGCTCAGACAAATACCCCACTCACCCCCGAGCAAAGAATCAAAGAGCTTGAAGAACAGCTTGAGCTGGCGAACCAGAAGGCTGAGTTTTTTGAGTCGGTTATCAATGTCCTGAAAAATGATTACGGGGTGAGTGTCGTAAAAAAGCGGCCCGGCAAGTCCTTGCTCAAGGTCAGACCTCAAAAATAACCGTTACGCGCGCCTGCCAATTTCTGGGTCACAGCAGACAGGCATGGTATCAGTACAATGCCCGCTGCAATCAACGACATGCACACCATAGTAAGGTCCTTGATGTTATTGCCCGGATCCGGTGCCGCCAGCCGAGGATCGGCACACGTAAACTGCACCATCTATTGAACAGTCACCCGGACAAGACACTGAATATCGGTCGGGATAGCCTGTTCAGCCTGCTGGGTGAGCACCGGCTTCTGGTGCCCGTAAAACGGGGATACCACAAAACCACCAACAGCCACCATCGTTTTTACCGGCACCCGAACCTGCTGAAACCGGGTCCTGGACAGGTTACCGCTCTTGAGCCGGAACAGGTATGGGTGGCAGATATTACTTACCTGCCGATACGCAACGGCACGGTTTATCTGAGTCTGGTCACTGATGCCTGCTCAAGAAAAATCATGGGTTATCATGTGGATGAAAACCTGCACACTGAAAATGTAGTAAAAGCGTTCAAACAGGCACTGCGGCAAAGGCAAACAGAAGGCCCTCTGATACATCACTCAGACAGGGGGATACAATACTGTTCAGCACTTTATCAGTCAGTGCATAAAGAATACGGAATAACCTGTTCGATGACAGATGGTTACGACTGCTACCAGAATGCACTGGCGGAACGAATAAACGGGATCCTGAAGAGTGAATTTTTACTCTCACGTCCGGCCGATCTGGCACAGGCAAGGAAAATGGTGAAAGAGTCTGTAGCAATTTATAACCATGAACGGCCACATCTGGCCCTGAAATACAAAACGCCTGATGAAATTCATCAGGCGTTTTGCGGGCAAACAACTGTCAACCTATATCAGGACTAGTCAGAGTTTTTATGCGGTAAGTTCCCGACATCCCTGCTACCATCAGATTAACTTATGCCCCTGCCCTTCGCGGCGGGGGTGTTGTTATCTGCTATTGCAAAAACTGGAGAGACATATGGATAAACCGCACCTGACGATTAGCGAGCTGGATGCCGAACGCCTGGATGCGCTGCTGGAGCAACCCGCTTTTGCCGATACAGAGGTGGCTCAGGCCCTGAGCGAAGAACTGGATCGGGCGGATATCGTCCAGCCGGTCGAGATTCCGGCCGATGTAGTCACCATGAACAGCCGGGTTCGGTTCCGCGACCTGCTCACGACGGAAGAACATATCCGCACGCTGGTCTATCCGGCCAGCCTTAAAGACAGCCGGGAGCAGATTTCGGTCATGGCGCCGCTGGGCGCCGCGCTGCTCGGCATGCACGTCGGCAACAGCATTGCCTGGCCGTTGCCGAATGGCGAAGAAACGCGGATTGAAGTGATGGAACTGCTCTACCAGCCGGAAGCGGCGGGTGAATACCACCGCTGATAACGGCGACATGCGACTGCCCTGAAGATCCGGGCAGTCAATGTCATTGAAAATAAACCTTATACCCCGGCAATCTTCATCGACGGCAACAAGACCGAGCCGCACTGGATGTTGCTGCGCGTTTCGATATCATCACCGATGGTCACCATGTTGCGCAGCATATCTTTCAGGTTGCCGGCGATGGTGATTTCGCTCACCGGATACTGAATTTCGCCGTTCTCCACCCAGAATCCGGCCGCGCCGCGGGAATAATCCCCGGTTACCGCGCTCACGCCTTGCCCCATCAGGCTGGTGACCAGCAAGCCGGTGCCCATTTCCTTCAGCATGCCGTCAAAATCCAGCCCGCGCCCGGCAATACGCCAGTTATGAATCCCGCCGGCATGGCCGGTGCTCTTCATGCCCAGTTTACGACCGGCATACGTGGTCAACAGCCAGGTTTGCAATACGCCGTCTTTGACGATATCGCGCTGCTCGGTGCGAACGCCTTCGCTGTCGAACGGGGTGGACGCCAGCCCTTTGCGCAAATGCGGCAGTTCCTGAATGGTCAGCCATTCCGGCAGAATCTGTTTGCCGAGGCTATCCAGCAGGAAGGTGGATTTACGGTAGACGCTGCTGCCGCTGATGGCACCGACCAGATGACCGAACAACCCGGTCGCCACTTCGGCGGAGAACATCACCGGCGCTTCCATGGTGGCCAGTTTACGCGGCGACAGGCGCGCCAGCGTACGGCGGGCGCACTCTTCCCCAACCCACGCCGGCGAGCTCAGATCGCCCAGCGCGCGGCCGATGGTGTAGGCGTAATCGCGCTCCATCTCGCCGTTGTGCTCGGCAATCACGCTGACCGACATGGAGTGGCGGCTGGAGCAGTAGCTTTGCAGCATACCGTGGCTGTTGCCGAACACCTTGATGCCATAGTGGCTGTTGAAACTGCCGCCTTCGGTATTGGTAATGCGTTTGTCGGCTTTCAGCGCCGCCTGCTCAGCGGCGGCGGCCAGTTCGATGCCGCGATCGGCGTCCAGCTCCGCCGGGTGGAACAAGTCCAGATCCGGCGCCTCAAACGCCAGCAGATCCTTGTCCGCCGGGCCAGAGCATGGGTCAACCGAGGTGTAACGGGCAATATCCAGCGCCGCCTGCACCGTGCGGGCAATGGCGTCCGGGCTCATATCGGTGGACGACGCGCTGCCCTTGCGCTGTTGATAGTAGACGGTAATACCGAGCGCACCGTCACTATTGAATTCGACGTTTTCAACTTCACCATACCGGGAGCTGACGCTGATCCCCGTTGTTTTCGTGACGGCAACTTCCGCCGCATCAGAACCGGCACGGGCCAATTCCAGCGCCTGCGATACCGCCTGTTCCAGCACTTTACGCTGTTCTGCAACCTGAGTGATTATTGTCATCGATTTGCCATAATGAGTGAGAAAACATTCAGATAATCCATGATGCAACGAATGCTGTCCGCCTGCTATTCGTCACCTTACCTCAGACGTAAAATGAGGTAGCCTGTGATTGAGTCTAACAGGATCGGCGGACAATTTCGCACAAAGCCCATAACCTGATAGGATCAGCCTCTTTTATTGGGGAGCCACGATGAACAAACATCCCGAAGACTGGCAGGATGACGTCCCGGACGCCAGCCAGGACGATGAAGACGAAGAGATAATTTGGGTCAGCAAAAGCGAAATCAAACGCGATGCTGAAGCCCTGAAAGCGCTGGGCACCGAGCTGGTTGAGCTGGGTAAGAACGCGCTGGAGCGCATCCCGCTGGATGAAGACCTGCGCGCCGCGATTGAACTGGCGCAGCGCATCACCAAGGAAGGCCGCCGCCGTCAGTTGCAGCTGATTGGCAAGATGCTGCGCGCCCGCGACCCGGAGCCAATCCAGACCGCGCTGGACAAGCTGCGCAACCGCCACAACCAGCAGGTATCGCTGTTCCACAAACTGGAGCAGTTGCGCGACCGGTTGGTGACCGAAGGCGACGGCGCGATTCCAGACATCCTCGCACTTTATCCGCAGGCCGATCGCCAGCAGCTGCGCTCGCTGGTGCGTAACGCCCAGAAAGAAAAAGCCGCCAACAAGCCGTCCAAGTCGGCCCGGCAGATTTTCCAGTATCTGCGCGAACTGGCGGAAGCCGAGTAATGTCAGGCAGGCACCTTACGGTGCCTATTTTTTATTTGGTTGACGCCACCAGCGCGGAGCCGGCGAAAATGAACAGGGTGCCGGTGGCGCGGTTGAACAACCGCAGGCGGCGCGGATGGGCAAACAGCGCCGATACCCGGTGGCCCATGCAGGCGTAAGTAAACATGATGCTGAAATCCAGCACTACCCAGGTGAGCGCCAGCAGCGCGAACTGCATGGCTTGCGGCGCGCTGGTATCGATAAAATTGGGAAACAGGGCGGCAAAGAACAGGATGTCTTTGGGATTGCTGACCCCCACCATAAAGCCGTGACGATAGAGACCCAGCGCGCCCGGCGCCGCTTCATCCACCTCAGTTGACGGCGTCAGGGTGCTTTCCCGTGTCCGCCAGGCGGAAATGCCGAGCCAGATCAGGTAGAGCGCGCCCACCACTTTCAGCGCCAGAAACGCCGTCGCCGACGCGGCCAGAATCGCGCCCAGCCCCAGCGCGGACGCCGTCATCAGCACCAGCGAGCCGGTCGCGCCGCCCAGAATGGTCGCCAGCGCGCGCCGTTGCCCGTACCGCAGGCCATGCGCCATACTGAGCAAAGCCGACGGACCCGGTACGGCAATCAGCACGGCGATCACACCGAGGTAAACCAGCCAAAGATGCAAAGTCATTATTCTGTCTTCCGTTGATGTCAATTTATCTAACAAGCGGTTAAGGTAACGCTTTCGTTATGTAATTTAAAACACAACGAAATGGCAGACCACAACCCTAAGAGACTGATCCCACATGACAACGCTATTTCTGTATTACGTGGGCGGACGCGCCCAGGGCGCCAACATCGAACTGCATGACGTCCAGTTCGCCGCAGTGGAACGCCCCGAAGACGGATTTCCTCTGCTGAAGGCCAGCTGGTTCGGCGATAAAAGCCAGGTCCACGTCGATAGCTACACCCCCTGTCAGTGGGCGGACGGCTATGATATCACGCTCAGCCGTCAGCCGTTTCATGGGCGGGAAAAACTCTGGTTCATCAATATGGGCGGATATCTGCCGCACGACCCGGCGGAAGTGCATCAGTTCGGGCTGTTCGTGGCGCCGGATGCGGAACAGGCCAAACAACGCGCCAAAGCGGTGTTGCTGACCGAGGTGTTCCAGCAGCACAAGGACGATCTGCGCGATGTGGACGACTGCCTGCCGCTAACCCTGCTGGACCGCTGGCATATCCACCTGACCGCCAACCTGACCGGTCGCGTATCGCCGCCGCAGTGGCAGGGGTATCACCCGCTGTAATCGCTTCCCGGCTTAATCGCCGAGCGCGTGTTTATGACGGTGCAGCAGCGCCGTCAGGCGGCCGACCGCATTAATTGCGTCATCCGATACCTGATGGTCGCGCAACAGGTGCTGATATTCATCCATCTGCGCCAACAGCCGGGAAAAATGGTGACTGCGGTCGCGGGTAGCGGCAATCACTTGTTCCGCCGTCGCCCGCATCTGGCGGTGAAAAGCGGACAGGCTGGGGCTGACCGGCAACTCCAGCGTCCGCAGGCGCTGATGCATCATGATCAGCGACAGCGCCAGCCGGTATTTGCCGATTTCCCCCGGAAACAGGTTCAGCAGCAAAAACAGGTGCTGATACAACGCGGGCAGGTGGTTCTCCTGCCGCCGTGCCGGACGGGTCGACAGCGCCGACACCGCGCCGAACACAAACCGGTTAAGTAGCGTGCGCTCGGTGCGGTCGCGGGTATTATCCCGAATCAGCAGAATAACGATCAACGCCAGAAAACAACCGATAATCTGCCCGATAGCGTTATCAAGGAACTGGGACAGGTTGAACTTCATCGGATTGCTGAGTACCAGAATGTTGATGGTGCTGGCCAGCGCACCCAACGATCCCAGCCGCCGCTTCTGCACCTCAATGCCGATCACAAACGCCATGCCGCCCAGACTCAGGCACAACAGCAGCAGGCTTTGCTGGGTGGACGGCAGCACCAGCATGAACATCAACGCCCCCAGCGGCAGCGCCACCAGAGAACCAATCAGAAAGTCCTTGGCCGCCATCAATGGATTAGGCAGCCGCATCGCCAGCGAGGTCACCACCGCGATGATCACCATACATGAACTGCCCGATGTCCAGCCGGTCCACAACCAGAACAAACACCCCAGGCCGGTGGCGACAGCGGTGCGTATGCCGTTGATCATGGCGTGATGCGTTTCCGCCGAGCTGGCCTTCACCGGCACGTCGGCATCCAGCAACGCCGCTTCGCTCTGACTGATGCGCACATTGGTTTTTACGCCTTTCGACAGCAGTTGGTAGCGGGCCGCCGCCGACAGCCAGCTCACCAGCGTCGGCGGCAGGCTGCGGCTATGCGCGGCAGCCAGATGACGAAACTGTCGTAAACGCCGCTGCACGTCCGCCGGCGTATCCGCCGGTTGTTCCAGCATCATGGCGATCGCCCCTTTAACTGCATCGGGGTGATCCTGCAGCGTCAATCGGGTTTCGCACGCCTGGGTAATCATGACCCAGGATTGGGTCAACAGCGTTTTTATCCGGCGACTAGCCCCCTGCCAGCGGGATGACTCCATCATCAGCACGCTGCGCATACCGTTGATGGCGTGTGTTTTACGCACCAGCCCGTTCCACGCGGCGTCCAGCTCCTCTTTCGACATGCCATTCACGCAGCGTTGCAGCAATTGATATTGCCCCACCAGCAGTTCATCCACCGCCCGGTCGATATCCTGTTTGATAGAACGGGGTGAAAACAACAGGTCGGCCAAAATGGCGCAGACAATCCCCAGCACGATTTCACTGCAACGTTCAACGGCGAATTGCGGAATACGCAGCGGCGCGCTCTGGCTGGTAACGATGATGATCAACGTCGTGTAGCCCGCCAGCGCAAACACATAGGCGTTCTCTACTTTCACCAGCGACGAAATCCAGACGCAGACGCCCGCCCACAGGCAGCACAGCATCAGCATCACCACCGGCGCCCGCACCGTGGCGATGATAATAACCAGCGCGCCGATACAACCGATAAAGGTGCCGATCACCCTGAGCATACCGCGGTGACGAATGGCGCCGGAGAACGGATCGCCGCCGGCGGCGAAAGCCGGACCTGCCGCTACAATCGCGGCAGTCAGCGCCGCCCAGCGCGGAGTTTCCAGTTGCAGATGAAACCCCAGCACCAGCGACAGCACGATAGCCGTGCTGAGTTTGAAGGCAAACCGCAGGCGCAAAAACGCGGGACTGTTCATCATAGGCGCTCGCTTAGCCAAACTCGCGCAGACGATGCAGCAGTTGCAATAACGGCGACATCGACTTGGTGTTGCGGGTATGCTCGCCGGTCACTACCACCGTGGCGGTGGTCCCGGCCGGGTACAGGTCGCCCCATTGCTGATCGAGACGAATCCTGACCGGCACCCGCTGTGCCAGCCGTACCCATTCCAGATTGGAATCCACCGTCGCCAGCCCTTTGGTGTCGGCGGAACTGCTGCTGTTGGTTACTCCGGCGGCGATGCTATCCACCGCGCCGAACAGAATCTGATTGCTGCCCAGCGGGGTGATTTCCACCCGATAGCCGGGGCGCACGCCCGCCAGTTTGGTTTCTTCCATGTAGGCCAGCAGATAGAACGAATCCTTTTTCACCAGCGCCACCGCGGTGGAGCCGCGGGTAATGTATTCGCCGGCGTGCACGTGCAGGTTGGTTATCCAGCCATCGGCCGGGGCTCGCACCACCGTACGCGCCAGATCGAGCTTCGCCAGTTCCAGCTCCGCCTGCGCCTTCGCCAGCTGATGCAGCGTGGTTTGCAGCGCATTGCCGGACTGTTCAATCTCTTCACGCGACATCGCCTGCACGCCGAGACGCTGGCGGCGCGCCGACTCCCGCTTTTTCTCATCAGCCAGCGCCTGATAGTAGGCCACGTCCGCCTGCGCCTGTTCCAGCGCCTGCTGGTAACGCGGCTGATCAATCACGAACAGCACATCGCCCTGCTTCACCGGCTGGTTATCCTGCACTTTCACATCGGTCAGCAGGCCGCTGACATCGGGGGCGATCGCCACCACATCGGCGCTGAAACGAGCGTCGCGGGTCCAGGGAGATTCGGTGTAAAACGACCACACGCGCACCAGCGCCACCGCGGCCAGCAACACCAGCACTAGCGTGATGGCCATGCGGCTGAATTTTTTGATCATCACTTTCACAACAGATGCTTTCACAACAACCTCAAAGACCGAAACGAAACAGCAGATAGAACAGGCAGACAAACAACGCGGTATTAAACAGAGCCGGGTGCCAGACCCGGTCGTAAATGCCCGTGGGATGCAGCAGTCGGATACAGATAAAAAACAGCGCCAGCGTCACCAGCAGCACAAAAAACACCGGCGGGAACGACAGGCCGAACAGCACCATGACCGGGAGTGAATTCATCCTCTTTTCCTTTTTTTCACCATCACGCCGCCCGTCGCTCGCATCAGCAACCGTATGTGTCGGGGTCGGGGAAGATGAGGTAAACACCCATTCCCGTCGGCATCGCTGCCAGCGGGTGAAAGACACAGCTTTAACTGAATAATCACGATGGCGGGCGCTGATTTAATGCAGATCGCTTGCGGCGTTAAATCAGCGTTTTAAACCCTTCAGAACGACCACGGCAGCAAAGACGAGTAATCAGGACCGCTATTCGTGGTCAAACAGGCTATATTATGAAACGTTATTATTATGTTATCTACGCAGTGTGATCTAAATCACTTTTAAGCCAGGATTAACAATGGAACGATTAAAGAGCATGTCGGTCTTCGCCAGAGTAGTGGAGTTCGGCTCGTTCACCGCCGCCGCCCGTCAGCTGGAAATGAGCGTATCCGCCGTCAGCCAGACGGTTACCCGGCTGGAAGATGAACTGCAGGTGAAACTGCTCAACCGCAGCACCCGCAGCATCGGGCTGACGGAAGCCGGCAGGATCTACTACCACGGCTGCCGCCGCATGTTGCACGAAGCGCAGGAAGTGCATGAGCAGTTATATGCGTTCAACAACACCCCGATCGGTACGCTGCGCATCGGCAGCTCCTCCACCATGGCGCAAAACGTGCTGGCGAATATGACCACCGACATGCTGAAGGAGTACCCGGGGCTGTCGGTCAATCTGGTGTGCGGCATTCCGGCGCCGGACCTGATTGCCGACGGATTGGACATCGTCATCCGGGTCGGCGCGCTGCAGGACTCCAGCCTGTACAGCACCCGTCTCGGCTCCATGCCGATGGTGGTCTGCGCCGCCAGAAGCTATCTGGCGCAGCACGGCACGCCGGAAAAACCCGCCGACGTGAGCAACGTATCCTGGCTGGAGTACAGCGTCCGCCCGGACAGCGAATTTGAGCTGATAGCGCCGGAAGGCATCACCACCCGGCTGACGCCGCAAGGACGCTTCGTCACCAACGACCCGGTCACGCTGATTCGCTGGCTGAAAAACGGCGCCGGCATCGCCTATATGCCGCTAATGTGGGTATTTGAAGAGATCAAACGCGGCGAAATAGAGATCCTATTCCCGCGTTATCATTCGGACCCGCGCCCGGTGTACGCGCTCTACACCCGCCGCGACAATCTGCCGCTGAAGGTGCAGGTGTGCATTAATTACCTGACCGAGTATTTCAACAAGGTGGCGCTGATTTATCAGGGATACCGGCAGGAACACCCGCAGAGCGAGCCGCCGCAGAAATAAATCAGGCCGCATCGGCGGCCTGATTTAACAACCAACGTATCAACGCTTAGGCGGTGCCGCCCACCGTAATGTTGTCGAGCTTCAGGGTCGGCTGACCGACGCCGACCGGCAAGCTTTGCCCTTCCTTGCCGCACACCCCGACGCCTCTATCCAGCGTCAGATCGTTGCCGACCATCGAAATCTGCTGCATGGCTTCAATGCCGGAGCCAATCAGCGTCGCGCCTTTCACCGGTTTGGTGACGCGGCCGTTCTCGATCAGGTACGCCTCGGACGTGGAGAACACGAACTTGCCGGAGGTGATATCCACCTGACCGCCGCCAAAGTTCGGCGCGTACAGACCGTAATCCACGCTGGCGATGATCTCTTCCGGAGTGGATTTGCCCGCCAGCATGTAGGTGTTGGTCATACGCGGCATCGGCAGATGGGCGTATGACTCGCGGCGGCCGTTGCCGGTCGGCGCGACGCCCATCAGACGGGCGTTCAGTTTGTCCTGCATGTAACCTTTGAGAATGCCGTTCTCAATCAGCACGTTGTACTGGCCGGGCACGCCTTCGTCATCCATCGCCAGCGAACCGCGGCGCCCTTCCAGTGTACCGTCATCCACCACCGTACACAGCTCGGATGCTACCAGCTTGCCGACCTGACCGCTGAACACCGAAGTGCCGCGACGGTTGAAGTCGCCTTCCAGACCGTGCCCGACCGCCTCGTGCAACAGCACGCCCGGCCAGCCTGAGCCCAGCACCACCGGCATCGACCCAGCCGGCGCCGCCACGGCGGACAAATTGACCAGCGCCATGCGCACCGCCTCTTTGGCCCAGGCTTCCGCCCGCACTTCGCCATCCGCCTGCTGCCAGAAATAGTCGTAGCCGGTACGCGCGCCGCCGCCGCTGGAGCCGCGTTCACGACGGCCGTTTTCTTCCACCAGCACGCTGACGGACAACCGCACCAGCGGGCGCACGTCCGCCGCCAGAGTGCCGTCGGTGGCGGCCACCAGAATCAGCTCATACACGCCGGTCAGGCTGGCGGTGACTTCCTGCACGCGCGCATCCGCCGCGCGGGCGGTGGCGTCAACCCGTTGCAACAGCGCGATCTTCTCTTCACGAGTCAGGCTGTCCAGCGGATTGGCCTGCGGGTACAGGCCGCGATGCGGCACTTCGCCCAGCGTTTTAACCGCGCCGTTGCCCTGCTCACGCACAATGCTGCGCGCGGCCTGCGCGCTTTGCTGCAGCGCGTTGAGCGTAATCTGGTCGGCGTAGGCAAAACCGGTCTTCTCGCCGTTAATGGCCCGGATCCCCACGCCCTGATCGATATGATAAGAACCGTCCTTGATAATGCGATCTTCCAGCACCCAGGACTCATGGTAGCTTGACTGAAAATACAGGTCGGCGTAGTCGATACGCCGTTCACTCAACGTGCCTAAAATAGACTGTAAATCCTGATGGCTCAGTTTATTGGCCGTGAGTAATTGCTCACTGACAAATGTCAGACTCATAGAATGTCACTCTTATTGTCAATGTCATCAGATAACCAGACCGCAGTTACTGGCCCGCCGCCTCGGCGGCTTTGGCTTTTTGCGGTTCACGCACTACTTCCTGAATCTTTGGTTGATCCACACTACCGGAAATGTGGTAACGAATCAGGGAAATTTTACTCCACAACGGCGCCAGCACCTTGCTGGCGGCAAACACCGCCGCCCCGATTACCGGGTTGACCGCAAAGGCGGTCGCCACGCCGACGGTGGCGGAAATCTCCGGCGCCACCACCGCTTCCATCGACAGTTCGCGCTTCACCAGGTCGATGTCGCCTTTCATGGCGATATCCGCCTCAAGGCCGTCCACCAGCAGATTATCGGTGTGCAGCACCCCGTCTTTTATCCACGCCGTGCTGCGAACCGAGTCAAAGTAAAAGCCTTTGCCGAAGGTGTCGCTGAAATCAAACTGTAGCTTACGCAGCAGCGCATCGAAACTCACCAGCCGTAATAATTGCCCGGCCTGACCGGTGCCGACGTTGACGATTTCGCCTTTGCCGATATCGGTTTTCAGGATCCCGCTCAGGCTCGGAATATGCGGCGCCCACGGCGAACCGTGCCAGTATAGGTCGTAGTCGATCTTGAACGCGCCGGCGCGCAACGGCGTCGCCAGCCCCAGCCAGTCGGCGTTGTCGCTCAGGCTGCCGCCGGACAATTGCCCTTTGATCGCGGTGCGGGTGCCTTCGCCGCTTTCCTGCCAGCTGCCGTCCAGCGTCAGCCTGGCCTTACCGTTGTCGACCAGCCCGTTAGCCAGCACCAGCTTGTTGGGTTCCGGTTGCAGCGTGCCTTTCATCTGCCCGACGTTTTGCCCCATCAGCCAGCATTCACGGCATTCAAACTGCAGCGCCGGCCAGTCTTCAAAGCGAATGCTGGGATCGTTGAGCGGCGATTTTTTCTCCGCCAGCGCCGCCGGGTTGGTCGCATCGTCCCCTTGCCACTGCGGATTATAATAAAGATAGCGCACATCGCCGCGCCACAGCCCGGAAGCTGGGATCAGCAGGCGACCGTCGATTTCTCTGCCGGCGGCGGTAATTTCGCTGCCGCCGTTCTGGCTGCGGCTGGTAAACATCAGGTCATGCCATTGCTGACCGAGTATTTTCAGTTCCGGCGTGGTCAGCGTCACCCGCTCCGGCCACTGAAAGCGGCTGGCTCCGGCCTGCGCCGTAACGGCGTTGCGCACGCCGGGCAGCAGCGCCAGCCAGCGCTCGCCATCCAGCGGCGGCAGCGCCAGCGTCAGCGACGAATCATCCGGCAGCGGCGGGGGTTTCACCCCTTCCTGCCAGGCGGCTCGCGTCAGCATGACTTTGTTATCTTTAAGCAGCCACTGACTGTTGAAAGACTGGTTTTTTCCCAATGAACCGGTGAGCGAGAAACCGCGAACGTCCCCTTTGGCGCTGACCTGCAGCCCCAGCGCCGTTCCTCCGGCTTTATTCAGCGGAGAAGGTAAGCGACTGCTCACTTCCTTAAGATCGCCCTGAACCGTCACTTCATAACTGGATGGCCCCTGATGCGGCAGCGTTACCTGTACCGCGCTCTGCCAGCCGGCATTGCCATTAAGCGCCATCGTTACCGGTTTGGGCAGCCCCGGCAAACGGGACACCGCCCAGCTTCCCTGCAATCCGACATTGACCAGAAACGCTTTTTCCTGTTCCTGAGTCGAAAAGTTGAAGGTCAGCGGTTGTTCGAGCCAGCGCGCCTGTAGCGTCTGGCTGGAGAGGTTGCCGTTATCGTAATGGAACGTCCCGCTGACCGACTGGAGCGGCACGTCCAGCGGCTTGATAAACAGATGGTTATTGTTGAGCGCTACGTCGCCGCTGGCCTTCACCAGCCCGCCATTGAGCGGGATGTCGAGATGCAGGTTGCCCTGCACGTCTCCGCCAATCTGGAGCTGCGTCAGCGCGCTGCCCAGCGTGGGTTTCATCGGCGTCTGCGCGAAGTAATCGCTCACTTTCTTACCGCTTCCGCTGATGTCGCCGTCAATCAGCAGCTTTTCCTTGCTGTAGTCCGGGATCACCGCATTGATGTTGCGCCCTTCGGCCTCGCCCAGCATCACATGCGGCGCCGACATCCACAGGCCGTTGTTAAGGAAATTCAGGGTAATATTCAGATTGTCCAGCGCGGGCCAGCCGGGCTGGAACTCGAAACGCGATTTTTCCAGCGGCACCCAGACCTGGAATTGCCCTTCCTGATGCTCGAACGGGAACTGCGCCGGATTGCCGGCGAACACCAGCGTGGCGTTATCCACCTGACCCGATTTGATGGCGCCGGTCAGGTAATTCACCAGATCCTTGCCCATAAACGGCTCGGGATAATAGCGCCAGGCATCGGCGGCATCGCCGAGCCGAATCCCGGCCAGAATATCCAGCCGTGGTTCTCCCTGCGCGGGATGGCGATAGCGGAAATCACCGTTGGCCCACAACGAACGGGAGCGAACGTCCAGCCCTTGTCCCCACAACTCCCAGCCCTGAGGATCGTTGCGCCAGTCCAGCGTGGCGTCCGCCTGCCGGATATCCAGCGGCGCGCGGAACATGTCCTGATACGGCAAGGTACTCTGCGCCAGATTCACCCGCACCCGCCCGCGCGCCAGACTGCCTGCCGCCTCGCCGGAAACATGATTGGCACCCGGCAGCAGTCGCCAGTTTTTCCAGCCGACATCCTGCCAGCTCGCCTGAAAGCGGGTCTGTTCGGGTTGCTGCAAGGGGATATCCAGCGCCAGCGTGGTCAGTTGCCCTTCCGGCTGCAATGCCTGCCAGCGGGTTTTCAATTCCGGCGTAGTGGTGCTTAGCAGCGGCAGCAACGGCCCCAGACGATCCAGCGCCAGATGACGACCGCGGATGCGTAACTCGGCCGGGCGGTCCGGCCCCAGCAACTGCGTATCCGACGGCAGCCACAGGGCGGACAGTTGCCCTTTCGGCCAGTCGACGCCATCGGTGGACAGGTTCAGCGCCGGCACATCCAACTGCCAGCCGTTCTGGTAGCGGCTGGCGTGCAGCGTCATGCCGTTAATGCCCAGTTGGTGCAGCGTGGTACCGTCGCGCCAGCTGGCATCGCCCTGACTGAGCAACAGATCGCCGCCGTACATGTCGCCTTCCCGCACCTGCAACCAGGCGGCGAGGCTGAAATTGGCGCTCTCCAGCCCGGTGTTGTTGCGAATCCAGCGGCCCAGCCACGGTTTCATGTCGATGTTGTCGGCCTGCAGATAGACCACGCCGTTATTCAGCCAGCCCTGCTCGTCGCGCAAATCCATGCGCAGCTGCACCATGCCGTGCGGGCCGTTAAGGCTGGACAGGCTAATTTGCCCTTCCGCCCGGTGCCGGTTTTTACCGTTCAGCCAGGTCAGTTGGGGAATTTGCAGTTCGGCCTGGGTACCCGCCGGGGTCAGGAAACGAATGCGGCTATTGCGCAGATCGAAATGATCGAACTGTCGCAGGAACAGCGAGCCAAGTTGATCCGGTTCCCAGGTGCGGGCACGCTGTCGATCGGGATCGATCGGCGTTTTGATGTCTACTTGCAGGTGATAAAACGTGAGATCGCGGAATTTCCACTTCAGATGCAGCAGCGACTGCCAGACATCCAGCGCCACCGAAATGCGTTCCGATTGCCACTCGGCATCCGGATGATGAATACGTAGATTGGTGATATCCAGCGTGGGGCCGAAGGTTTCCCAACTGCCGCTAAGGCTCTCCACCTCCATCGGCAAACCGGTGACGGACTGCGCCCAGGCCACGACCTGTGGCCGGAAAGTATCCAGCGTCGGCAGCACC
This sequence comes from Dickeya sp. Secpp 1600, assembly GCF_003049805.1. Taxonomy (NCBI): domain Bacteria; kingdom Pseudomonadati; phylum Pseudomonadota; class Gammaproteobacteria; order Enterobacterales; family Pectobacteriaceae; genus Dickeya; species Dickeya sp. Secpp 1600. Next base: position 323,181 of record NZ_CP023484.1, on the reverse strand, counting down.
ATTCTCAGGCCGCTGACCAGCAGCGCGACCAGTACAATCAGAATGGCCCCCGTGGCTGCTGCTATTCCGGGCAATCGTTTTATGCCGGCCAGTCGCCTCACACATGTCTCCTCGTTGTTCGTCACCGGCGACGAGCGAAAACCTTAACAGAGAAAAACCCGCCAGCCGGCCTTGGCGGCGGGCGGCATGACCTTACATCATGACCACATCAAACTGTTCCTGGCTGTACAGGGGTTCGATCTGAACCTTGACCTGTTTGCCGACGAAAATCTCCACTTCCGCCAGTGCATGCGACTCGTCGCTTTTCAATGCTTCGCCCACCGCCGGCGAGGCGTAAACCAGGAAGCGGTCGGAATCATAAGCATGGTGTACACGCACGATTTCGCGCATGATTTCATAGCACACGGTTTCCACGGTTTTTACCGACCCGCGGCCGTGACAGGTAGGACACTCGCTGCACAACACATGTTCTATGCTCTCACGGGTGCGCTTGCGCGTCATCTCCACCAGTCCCAATTGAGAGAAGCCGCTGATGCCGGTTTTGACCCGATCCTTGCTTAGCGCCTGTTCCAGCGAATGCAGCACGCGACGGCGGTGATCCTCATTCCCCATGTCGATGAAATCGATGATGATGATCCCGCCCAGATTACGCAGCCGCAGCTGACGGGCAATCGCCTGCGTCGCTTCGATATTGGTATTGAAAATGGTTTCGTCCAGATTGCGGTGACCGACAAACGCGCCGGTGTTGATGTCGATGGTGGTCATCGCTTCCGTCTGGTCGATAATCAGGTAGCCGCCGGATTTCAGTTCTACCTTGCGATCCAGCGCCCGCTGAATCTCGTTTTCCACGTCGTACAGGTCGAAAATCGGCTGTTTGCCGCTGTAATGCTCCAGCTTGCTGGTCATTTCCGGGATGTATTCGGCGGTGAATTCCAGCAGCGAGTCGTAGGTCAGCTTTGAATCAACACGGATGCGATCCAGCGACGCGCCGGCGAAATCACGCAGGATGCGATGGGCCAGCGCCAGCTCGCCATACAGTTTGCATTTGGTCTGGTTGCGCTTTTTGCGTTCCATCACCTTGGTCCACAAGCGCTTGAGAAAGGCGGCATCTTGCGCCAGCTCTTCTTCGCCCACGCCCTCGGCGGCGGTACGGATGATAAAGCCGCCCTGCTCGTCGCAGTAATCAGCCACCGTCTTTTTCAGGCGCTCGCGCTCGGCTTCGCTTTCAATACGCTGAGATACCCCGACGTGCGACGCGCCCGGCATGAACACCAGATAACGCGACGGCAGCGTAATATCGGTAGTCAGGCGCGCGCCCTTGGTGCCGAGCGGGTCTTTCACCACCTGGACCATCAGGTCCTGCCCCTGACGCACCAGTTCGGCGATGTCGCGCACATGAAAATTTTTCTGCTCGTCGCCAGCCACGCACTCGGTATGCGGCATGATATCGGACGCGTGCAGAAACGCCGCTTTATCCAGCCCGATATCGACGAACGCCGCCTGCATGCCCGGCAGCACACGGCTGACCCGGCCTTTGTAGATATTGCCGACAATTCCACGCCGGGCTTCCCGCTCGATATGGATTTCCTGCAAAATACCGCCGTCGATATAAGCGACACGCGTCTCTGAAGGGGTAATGTTTACCAGCAACTCAGCGGTCATGGGTTCCTCGTTCTTTACGCCGTGCAGAAAAATGTGTGAACAATTCAAGAGTTTCCACCAATGGCAACCCTACCACGGCGTGATAGCTCCCGAAAATCGATTTAACGAAACATCCGCCCTTTCCCTGAATGCCGTAAGCGCCGGCTTTATCCATCGGCTCGCCGCTGGCGATATATTGCGTAATTTCGTCGTCGGACAGCGTGCGGAATTGCACCTCGGTCACGACCCGCGCCGACACGCTCTCACGACGGTCCGCCAGCGCCAGCGCGGTCATCACCTGATGACGCTGGCCGGACAACGCGCGCAGGATGCGGGCGGCATCTTCTTCATCGCGGGGTTTTTCCAGCACCTGACCGTTCAGCACCACAATGGTATCGGCGCCCAGCACCGGCAAATCCACCGGCGCCGTCGCCACGCCGGCGCCGGCTTTGTCGCACGCCAGACGGCTGACATACTGTTCCGGCGTTTCATCCGGCTGGCGTTGCTCGGCGACATCGATCTTCAAAATATCGAACGAGAGGTCCAGCAACGTCAGCAGTTCGCGGCGACGAGGCGACGCGGACGCCAGATACAGATCGGTCATCTCTTTCCTCTTATCATTTGCTTGTTATTGAACGGCAAACTGGCGGCGAATCTTGCGCATCAGCAGGAACAGCCACGGCCACAATATGCCGTCGACGACACTATTCCAGAAAATTTCCGGCCGTAAAGAGACATTGATCACCAGGAACTCCGCCCAGAACACCAGTAAATCCAGCACCAGCGACAGCAGCATGACGATCAGCGCCTGCTGCCACAGCGCCATGTTGCGGAACAACTGGAATTTGAACGCCACCAGATAAGCGATGATGCTCAGCCCCAGCGCCCGTACTCCCAACGTGGAGCCGAGGATCAGGTCGGTGATCATCCCCAGCACAAACCCGGTGCCGACATTGACCCGGTGCGGCAACGCCATCACCCAATAAATCAGGATCAACGTCAACCAGGAAGGGCGATACATGTAGAGGTCATCCGGCCAGGGCATGATCTGCAGCACCATTGCCACCAGAAAAGAGAGCCAGATGATCCAGTGCCCGTGCCGGCGGTAACTATTCATGGGTTACCTCCCGTCATTGGTTACCTCCCGACGCGCCGGGCGCGGGCGTGGTCCTTTGCTGCGACGGCGCAGCCGGATTGGCGGCTGGCGTCGTGGTATGCCGGGTCGATGTGGCGTTCGCCGGTTTGGACGGCGCCGCATTATTGGTTTTGGCCGGCGCCGTTTTAGCAGGCGGCGCGGGCGGGCCGACAAAGTCAGCCGCCGGCGTGTTTGACGACGGCGCAGGCGGCCCCATTTCCTCTGGCGACGGCAGCACGTGCGGCATCATCTGCATCAGGCGCTCGTTCGCTACCCGGTGCACGTCGTCCGGCGGCAGCGCGGTGCGGGAATTGCTGTCGACGCCCCACATCAGCAACAGATAACGCAGACGTTGCAGCTCAGCGGTAGGACGCGCCTGAATAACGGTGTAAGCGCGCTGAGTGTCCACTTTCACGGACGACACCACCGCCACCGGATACCCTTCCGGGAAACGCCCACCCAGACCGGAGGTGACCAGCACATCGCCGACCCGAATATCGGTATTGTTGGGCAGATGTTCCAGTTGTAAATCTTCGGTGCAGCCGTTGCCGGCGGCGATAACGCGGATGTCGTTACGCAGCACCTGAATCGGCAGCGCATGAGACGCATCGCAAATCAACAGCACGCGGCTGGTAAACTGCCCCACCGCGACAACCTGGCCGACCACGCCTTTATCGCTGATGACCGGTTGCCCTTCATACACGCCATTGACGTTGCCTTTGTCGATCACCACCTGATCGCTATAGGGATCGGAACCGGAGGACAGCACCTGCGTGACCATCTTCTGCTCTTCCTGACGCAGCGGCGACCCCAGCAGTTCGCGCAGACGGGCGTTCTCCTGACGAAATTGCCCCAGCAGCAGCAGATCGCTGTTTTTCAGCAGCAGTTCCTGACGCAGGGCGGTATTTTCCCGCTCCAGCTGTTCACGGGAGGTCAGATTGGCGGACAGGTTATCCAGCATGGCGCGCGGGCCATTCGCCAGAAAATAGAACGGGCTGACGGCGGTATCCATGTACGTTCTGATTTTGACAAACGTACCGAGCCGACTGTCAGCAAAAATAATGACAATTGCGGTAATAACTGCAAGAAAAAGGCGCAGTTGCAGGGAAGGGCCCCGGCTAAAAATCGGCTTCATAAAATTGCGTATTCCTCGACAATAAAAAAGGGGGCTACCACGCGGGATGAATACGGCAGGCTTTCATCCATGCGATCGGTCCCCCTTCTTTGTTCTGGCCGGATTATTCTTCGCTGAACAAATCGCCGCCATGCATGTCGATCATTTCCAACGCCTTACCACCGCCACGCGCTACGCAGGTCAGCGGATCCTCCGCCACCACGACCGGAATGCCGGTTTCTTCCATCAGCAGGCGATCGAGGTTGCGCAACAGCGCGCCGCCGCCGGTCAATACCATGCCGCGTTCAGAAATATCGGACGCCAGTTCCGGCGGGCACTGCTCCAGTGCGACCATCACGGCGCTGACGATACCGGTCAGCGGTTCCTGCAGCGCTTCCAGGATTTCATTGGAGTTGAGGTTGAAACCGCGCGGCACGCCCTCAGCCAGGTTACGACCGCGCACTTCGATTTCGCGCACTTCGTCGCCCGGATAGGCGGAACCGATTTCGTGTTTGATACGCTCAGCGGTCGCTTCACCAATCAGGGAGCCGTAGTTACGACGAACATAGTTGATGATGGCTTCGTCGAAACGGTCGCCGCCGATACGTACCGAGGAGGAGTACACCACGCCGTTCAGGGAGATCACCGCCACTTCCGTGGTACCGCCGCCGATATCCACTACCATGGAGCCGGTCGCTTCGGATACCGGCAAACCGGCGCCGATCGCAGCCGCCATCGGCTCTTCGATCAGGAACACTTCACGGGCGCCTGCGCCCTGAGCGGATTCGCGGATCGCACGGCGTTCAACCTGGGTAGCGCCGACCGGCACACACACCAGCACGCGCGGACTCGGACGCATGAAGCTGTTGCTGTGCACCTGCTTGATGAAGTGCTGCAGCATTTTTTCGGTGACGAAGAAGTCGGCGATCACGCCGTCCTTCATCGGACGAATGGCGGCGATATTACCCGGCGTACGGCCCAACATCTGTTTGGCCTCGTGACCGACGGCGGCCACGCTTTTCGGGGAACCGGCACGATCCTGGCGAATAGCCACCACGGAAGGCTCATTCAGTACAATGCCTTGTCCTTTTACGTAAATCAGGGTATTGGCGGTACCCAGGTCGATGGACAAGTCGTTGGAAAACATGCCACGAAATTTCTTAAACATAACTAAAGGATAATCCTGCAAGCTGGGGGCGGAAATGAAATCCGCTTACTGTACCAACCACACGCAACAGCGACAAGGCGCTAACCGGCTCTGCTACGGTGAAAAAATGATGTTTGCGCAAATTGCCATGATAATAAATGCCTGCAGAACAGCGATCCTTCTGGCAGCGGCTGGGATTGTCGCGAGCTGTCCCCGAAAATTGCGCGAACCACCGACATAAAATCTAACATTTTCGTGCGCGCCGCCCCGTTCAGCAAACCGGTCAGCTACGCTATGGCGCCGATATTCTACGCTAATTTGTTCGGATTTTGACATCAAACATACGTGCGCGGTGAATATTTTTTCAGCGTGTTGCCGACGGGCTCGGAAGCGGCGAACAGATCGCCCTGACCGCCGCAAACGCCTTTATCCAGCAACGTCTGCCACTCTTCGCGCGTACGCACGCCGGCGGCGAACACCTGGGCGTGCGTCCCCTTACAGGCCTCGGTCAGACTACTGACGAACAGCTGGTTCTCCGGTCGCTTATCCAGGCTGCGCACCAGCCCCGGGTGCAGCTTGATCACCTCCACCCTCAGCGACTTGATATAGGCGGTGCTGACCAGCGTCAGCCCGGCCTGCGTCACCGCCAGCCGGCAGCCCAGACCGGTGATCATGGCAAGTATCGGTCGCAAACGGCCGATATATTGACACACATCCGCTTCAGCAAGTTCAAACAATAATCGCTCGCGCTGCCTTTTCGGACACTGGAGCAACGTTTCGCGCAGCCAGCGCAGGAACGGCCGCTGCAACAGCGAATCCACCGTAATCGGTAAAGCCAGCACCGAATCCTGCCAACTGACCGTCAGGGCAATCACCCGGTTGATCAACTGACGGTCATAACCGGAAGTCAGGCCAAGCTGACGCACCAGCGGCATGTACTCCGCCTCCAGCAATTCCTGGGTGCCATCATAAATTCGGCTAAACATTTCCCGGTGATGCAACTCGCCGTCGCGGGTAATCGCCGGTTTCTGATACAAACGCGGCCCGCCGCGCAACAGGGTATGTTCCAGCAGCGTGCGCCACTTCACGCTGCCGCGGCCTTTTTCCGGCACCCGCCGGTCATAAACGCACCAGCCGTTGCCGCCCTGCAATACGGCGTTGCGGGTGGCATCTTCCACGCTTTCCATCACCTGTTCGGTGGTCTGCCCGCCGTGATAGGCGCTGATGCCGATGTGCAAAATGTCTTCCCGATCGATCAGCGGCGTAACCGGCAGAATATCGATCGCTTTCACCAGTTGGCTGGCGATGCTGTCCGCTTCTTTCAGGGTGCGGTGCGGCAACAGCACCGTAAAATCACTGTGGTAGTAACGCGCCAGCAGCGCGGAGGGGTAGCGTAAGACAAACGTGGACAGCAGGTTGATCAGGGTATTGCGATACTCTTCGAGCACGCCGCCGTAGCCATGCGTTTCCTGCAGGGTGTCAAAATCCGGCAGGCGGATCATCATCACCACGCCGTGCGTGCCGACGTCTTCCGGGTCTTCCAGTTGCGTGGCGAGCTGATTTTCAAAAAACAGCCGGTTATTCAGGCCGGTTTGCGCATCCTGCGCCGCGAACGAGCGGATCAGCGTATCCACCCGACTGCGCGCTTCGCGCGCCTCCGCCAGATCCAGCAGCAACTGGTCCAGCGCGCCGCTGGCCGTCGCCGGCCATTCGTGTACCGAACCGTGCATCACGGTGTCGCGCTCGCCCGCCAGAATGCGTCGGGCGCGCTTCTCCAACTGTTCCTGTCCGGCCATTTGACGTCGTAGCCAGCGCACGCCATGAAACACGGTCACCGCGATCAGCAAAATCACCAGCACGATGGACAAGGCGGATTTGAGATAACGCGGTATGCCGAACAGCGGGTCGACGTAGGTTACGTTTACCCGCACGTCAGTATGGTGCAGCAGCGATAAACGGGTGTGACGATAGAGCAGCGCCCGATCCTCGCCGTCAGACAACATTTCCGGCAAACGTAATAAATAGAGGCTTTCGTGACCGTCGCGAATCTCCAGTTCCACGATTCCGGCCGCTTTCATCACCGCCGGCAACCAGAACTGGATACTGCCGGGCGGCTGCACCAGCAGCGCCTGATCAATACTCGCCGCCACCGCCCTGAGCTGGTGCTCCATCCGTTGCTGGCTATAACACACAAAACTGAAAATGCTGCTGGCCAACATTAGCACTACGGCCAATGTCGTTAGCATCGTCATCAATATCGATATTCTGGCAGTCAACCCCATCCCTGCGCCTAACTCCGTATCAAAGAATTGAAAAGTGCTTTCATGAGATACTTTGTGTGTTCTTTGCGATTTATCAGTTCGCATACTACCCGTTACAAATATAGTCCTTAAATGATTTACCTCTATTTTTGTCCCCGATAAGGAGGATTTTTATGCGCGCTTTAGTGCTCAGGCAACAAGACGGTCTGACTTTGGCCGATGTCAGCACCATCGAACCGTCACAATTACCTGATGGCGATGTCACCGTCGACGTCGACTGGTCCGGCATCAACTATAAGGATGCGCTGGCTATCACCGGTAAAGGGAAGATCATTCGTCAATTCCCGATGGTGCCGGGTATCGATTTTGCCGGAACCGTTCACCACAGCGACCATCCCGACTTCCAGGCCGGGCAGCCCGTAGTACTGACCGGATGGGGCGTGGGAGAAAATCACTGGGGCGGGCTGGCGGAACAGGCGCGGGTGCGGGCCGACTGGCTGGTGCCGTTGCCGCAGGGACTCACGCCGCGTCAGGCGATGATCCTCGGCACCGCCGGTTTCACCGCCATGCTGTGCGTCATGGCGCTGGAAGAAGGCGGGGTAACCCCGGCGAGCGGCGAGGTGGTGGTCAGCGGCGCCAGCGGCGGCGTCGGCAGTACCGCCGTCGCGCTGTTGCACGCGCTGGGTTATCAGGTTACGGCGATCAGCGGCCGGGCGGACAACAGCGCCTATCTGCAGCAACTTGGCGCTCATCAGGTGTTGGATCGCAAGGCGTTCGCCACTGCCGGTCGTCCGCTGGAAAAACAACGCTGGGCAGGCGCCATCGACACGGTGGGCGATCAGGTGCTGGCGACGCTGCTGACCCAAATGCATTACGGCGCGACCGTCGCGGCATGCGGGCTGGCGGGCGGCGTATCGCTGCCCGCCACGGTGATGCCGTTTATTCTGCGCAATGTGCGCCTGCAAGGGGTCGACTCGGTGATGACGCCACGCGCGCGGCGTCAGGAAGCCTGGCGTCGTCTGGCCACGCTGCTGCCGGCGTCCTTCTATGAACAGGTTACGCAGGAAATTACGCTGGAGCAGGTTCCCGCCACCGCCGCTGCACTGCTGGAAAACCGGGTTACCGGCCGTACGCTGGTGCGCGTCGGCGCTGCGGATTAGCCCTGTTTCAGGACGGGCCGGCAACGGCCTGTCCTCTTCTCCTTTTGCAACAACTGCCAGAATGAACAACTGGAACACCCAGCAGAATGTAACATCCGGTATAATGTAACATCCGGTATAATGTAACACTCGGTAAAAAAAGAACGTTTCCCCGGCACATTATTTCACCGCATACTGACCACATCGCCATCACGTTCAGGGCGAGCATTTAACCCGAATCCCCCAGCCAGACATCAATAATCAAAAGCGGGAGTTCACCATGCCCAGACATCGCAAACTGACCGACGCCGATGTGACGCCGGAATCCCTGTTCCACCAACGCCGAACCGTCCTCAAGGCGCTGGGTCTTACCGCCGCCACGCTGAGCCTGTCGTCCGGCGCGCGCGCCGACCTGCTCAACTGGTTCCAGGGCAAGCAGGCGCCTGTCGCCCCGCCCGGTAAGCCGCTAACGTTCAGTCAGCCGCCGCAGTGGCACCCGGACCTGGCGTTAACGCCGGAAGACAAAGTAACCGGCTACAACAACTTCTACGAATTCGGTCTGGACAAGGCCGACCCTGCCGCCAACGCGGGCGGTCTCAAGACCGAGGGCTGGAAAGTCCGGATTGACGGCGAAGTCGCCAAACCCATGACGCTGGATATCGACGACATTCGTCGCCGTTTCGCGCAGGAAGAACGCATCTACCGTTTTCGCTGCGTCGAAGCCTGGTCGATGGTGATCCCGTGGGTCGGCGTTGAACTGTCGCAATTGATAAAACTGGCCGAACCCACCAGCGACGCCCGTTATGTCGCCTTTCAGACGCTCTATGACCCGGCGCAGATGCCCGGTCAGAAAGACAGTTTCGTGGGCGGCGGCCTGGACTATCCCTACGTCGAAGGGTTACGTATGGACGAAGCCATGCACCCGCTGACGTTGCTGGCGGTCGGCGTATACGGCAAAACGCTACCGCCGCAAAACGGCGCGCCGATCCGGCTGGTTACGCCGTGGAAATACGGCTTCAAGAACATCAAATCCATCGTGCATATCCGGCTGACCCGACAGCAACCGCCGTCCACCTGGAATCTGTCCGCGCCCAACGAGTACGGGTTTTACGCCAACGTCAATCCGAACGTCGACCATCCGCGCTGGTCACAGGCCAGCGAACGGGTGATCGGCTCCGGCGGATTGTTGAACGTTCAGCGCCAGCCGACGCTGATGTTCAACGGTTATGCCGACCAGGTCGCCTCGCTGTATCAGGGGCTGGATTTACGGGCGAATTACTGATCGCCGCAGGGTTTACTCCATATGGCCCGGGACTCACAGGAATGCTCAATACACAGGAAAACGTCCGCATGCGTTTAACCGCCCGACACATCACAGCCCTGAAAGTGGTGCTGCATCTGGCGGCGTTCCTGCCGCTGGCATGGCTGGTATTCGCCGTCAATCAGGGCGCGTTCAGCGCCGATCCGGCAAAAGATATCCAGCATTTTACCGGCCGAATGGCGCTTAAACTGCTGCTGGCGACGCTGATGGTGACGCCGCTGGCGCGCTACGGCAAACAGCCATTGCTGATCCGTTGTCGCCGCCTGCTGGGGCTGTGGTGTTTTGCCTGGGCCAGCCTGCACCTGCTCAGCTACACCTTGCTGGAGTTGGGGGCCAATCATCTCGATCTGTTGGGAAAAGAGATTTTCCTGCGACCTTACCTGACGCTCGGTATGGCGAGCTGGCTAATCCTGCTGGCGCTGACGGCGACCTCCACCCAATCGGCGCAGCGAAAACTGGGAGCTCGCTGGCAAAAGCTGCATAATCTCATTTATCTGGTCGCGATCCTCGCCCCGGTTCATTATCTTTGGTCGGTCAAATCGCTGTCGCCATTGCCAGTCATTTACGCGTCAGTTGCCGTCATCTTGCTGCTTTTTCGCTACAAGAAATTGCGTCAGTGGCGTCGTTAATCGCGAATATCGGCGTAAATCAGGCGACGTTCTCCGTGAAATTTCGTAAAAATTTGTCAATGACGACGTGGCAACTCCGGAGATAAGACCAGTATTTCGCTGCCAACTGCTACGATATGGCTATAATGTTCAAACCTTGCGGGTGAAAACGGATATTTTCGCCCGGCAAAGGGTGACAAACGGATAGCTTCGCGTTATGTTGTGCGCCACTGAGCCAATCGAGGGAGATAGCAGCACAATGGCAGACAAGTTTCACATTTTGCTCCTTAACGGTCCAAACCTGAATCTGCTGGGCACCCGTGAGCCGGACAAATACGGCCATACGACGCTGGCGGAGATTGTGAGCCGACTGGAGCAGGATGCGGCAGCGCTGAACGTGCAGCTTTCCCACCTGCAGTCGAATGCGGAACATGAGCTGATTGACCGTATCCATCAGGCCAGAGGAAACACCGATTTCATTCTGATTAACCCGGCAGCCTTTACCCACACTAGTGTGGCGCTGCGGGATGCCCTGTTGGCGGTCGCCATCCCGTTTATCGAGATCCATCTGACCAACGTGTACGCGCGTGAACCCTTCCGCCATCACTCCTACCTGTCCGACGTGTCGGCCGGGGTGATCTGCGGTCTGGGGGCAGACGGATACCATTATGGTTTACAGACGGCGGTCAAACGCCTGTCAACGTCCAATTAACCGTTTCCAATAAACAAGAGTACGGAACCACATTCATGGATATTCGTAAAATCAAGAAGCTGATCGAACTGGTTGAAGAATCCGGCATCGCCGAACTGGAAATCTCCGAAGGCGAAGAGTCAGTACGCATCAGTCGCGCTCCGGCGCCGGGTAGCTACCCCATTATGCAACAGGCCTACGCACCGATGCCGCAGGTCGCTCCGGCCGCCGCCCCGGTTGCTGCGCCCGCCGCCGCTGCAGAAGCCGCGCCGGCCGCCATCAGCGGTCACGTCGTGCGCTCACCGATGGTCGGCACCTTCTACCGTACGCCGAGCCCGGACGCCAAAGCCTTCGTGGAAGTCGGTCAGCAGGTAAAAGTGGGCGATACCCTGTGCATCGTTGAAGCAATGAAAATGATGAACCAGATCGAAGCGGACAAAGCAGGCGTGGTGAAAGCCATTCTGGTTGAAAGCGGCCAGCCGGTTGAATTTGACGAGCCACTGGTTGTCATCGAATAACGAGGCTTACCATGCTAGATAAAATTGTCATCGCCAACCGCGGTGAGATTGCTCTGCGCATTTTGCGTGCCTGTAAAGAACTGGGCATCAAAACCGTCGCCGTGCACTCCACAGCGGACCGCGACCTGAAACACGTATTGCTGGCGGACGAAACCGTGTGCATCGGCCCGGCGCAGTCTGCGAAAAGCTACCTGAATATTCCGGCGATCATTTCTGCGGCGGAAATCACCGGCGCGGTGGCGATCCACCCCGGTTACGGTTTCCTGTCCGAAAACGCCGACTTCGCCGAGCAGGTTGAGCGCTCCGGCTTCATTTTCATCGGTCCGCGCGCCGACACCATTCGCCTGATGGGCGACAAAGTGTCCGCCATCAGCGCCATGAAAAAAGCCGGTGTTCCCTGTGTGCCGGGCTCTGACGGCCCGTTGGGCGACGACATGGATAAGAACCGCGCTATCGGTAAGCGCATCGGTTATCCGGTCATTATCAAAGCCTCCGGCGGCGGCGGCGGTCGCGGTATGCGTGTGGTACGCAGCGAGAAAGAGCTGGAGCAATCCATCGCCATGACCCGCGCGGAAGCAAAAGCGGCGTTCAACAACGACATGGTCTACATGGAAAAATACCTGGAAAATCCGCGTCACGTGGAGATCCAGGTATTGGCAGACGGCCAGGGCAACGCCATCTATCTGGCTGAGCGCGACTGCTCCATGCAGCGCCGCCACCAGAAAGTGGTCGAAGAAGCGCCGGCGCCGGGCATCACCGCCGATCTGCGCCGTTATATCGGCGATCGCTGCGCCAAAGCCTGTGTGGACATCGGCTACCGTGGCGCCGGTACGTTTGAGTTCCTGTTCGAAAACGGCGAGTTCTACTTTATCGAGATGAACACCCGTATTCAGGTAGAACACCCGGTGACGGAAATGATTACCGGCGTCGACCTGATCAAAGAACAGCTGCGCATCGCCGCTGGTCAGCCGTTGTCCATCAAGCAGAGCGAAGTGCAGGTGCGCGGCCATGCGGTGGAATGCCGTATCAACGCGGAAGACCCGAACACCTTCCTGCCGAGCCCTGGCAAGATCACCCGCTTCCACGCGCCGGGCGGTTTTGGCGTGCGCTGGGAATCGCACATTTACGCGGGCTACACCGTGCCGCCGCACTACGATTCCATGATCGGCAAGCTGATCACCTACGGTGAAAGCCGCGACATCGCTATTTCCCGTATGAAGAACGCACTGGCGGAACTGATCATTGATGGCATCAAGACCAATGTGGAATTGCAGATGCGCATCATGTCCGACGAAAACTTCCAGCATGGTGGCACCAACATCCACTATCTGGAAAAGAAACTCGGCCTGCAGTAATCTCCCGCACCGATGAAACGGGCCGGCCATGCCGGCCCGTTTTTATTTCCGCGCCGCCCGCCTCTTTCTGGCTCGATGCATCGATTTTTCGCTGGGCAATTGGCTGGCATGCCGTAAAATCCCCTGTTTTGTGTCACCTATACACTGATTCCTGCCGGATTAAGGGGAAATCATGGATAAACGCTTTCTCCAGGCTCACCGCGAAGCCCGCTGGTCACTGATACTGACGCTGGCTTATCTGATAGCCTGGGTGCTCTTTGCTTATCTGCCCGACAACCGTCCCGGCCTGACGGGTCTGCCGCACTGGTTCGAACTGGCTTGTCTGGCGTTGCCGTTGCTGTTCATCGGCCTGTGTTGGCTGATGGTGCGCGTGGTGTTCCGCGATGTTTCACTGGAGGATCACGATGCAAAGTGATGTCATCCTGCCGCTGATTGCTTATCTGCTGCTGGTGTTCGGCCTGTCGATATATGCCTGGCGGCGTCGCCAGCAGGGCAACTTTCTCACCGAATACTTTATCGGCAACCGCTCGATGGGCGGCTTCGTACTGGCGATGACGCTGATCGGTACCTATGTCAGCGCCAGTTCGTTCATCGGCGGCCCTGGCGCGGCTTACAAATACGGGCTGGGCTGGGTACTGCTGTCGATGATTCAGGTGCCGACCATGCTGTTGTCGCTAAGCATTCTCGGCAAGAAGTTCGCGATTCTGGCGCGCCGTTACAACGCCATCACCCTCAATGACATGCTATACGCCCGCTACGGCAGCCGTTTGCTGGTCTGGTTCGCCAGTCTGAGCCTGCTGGTGGCGTTTATCGGCGCGATGGCGGTACAGTTTATCGGCGGCGCCCGGCTGCTGGAAACGGTAGCGCACGTGCCTTATAACGTCGGGCTGCTGATTTTCGGCATTACCATCGCGCTCTACACCGCGTTCGGCGGCTTTCGCGCCAGCGTGCTGAACGACGCGTTGCAGGGGATTGTGATGCTGATCGGCACCCTGCTGTTGCTGGCAGGCGTGATCTACGCAGCGGGCGGTTTGCCGGCCGCCGTCGGCAAACTGGCGCAGATCAACCCGGCGCTGGTCGATCCGCACGGCAGCAACCAGATCCTGTCCGCGCCGTTCATGGCGTCGTTCTGGGTGCTGGTGTGTTTCGGCGTCATCGGCCTGCCCAACACCGCCGTGCGCTGCATTTCCTACCGCGACAGCAAGGCGCTGCACCGCGGCATCCTGATCGGCACCCTCGTCATCAGCGTACTGATGCTGGGTATGCATCTGGCCGGCGCGCTGGGACGCGCTATCCTGCCCAACCTGACGATTCCCGATCAGGTGCTGCCGGAGCTCATGCTGACCGTGCTGCCGCCGCTGGCCGCCGGGATCTTTCTGGCTGCGCCGACCGCCGCCATCATGTCGAACATTAACGCCCATTTGCTGCAGGCTTCCGCGACGATCGTGAAAGATCTTTACCTGAGCGTCTATCCTCAGAAGATAAGCAACGAGCGTTATATCCGCCATCTGTCCAGTTTCACCACCTTGCTGCTCGGCCTGCTGGTATTGCTGGCGTCATGGCGGCCGCCGGAAATGATCATCTGGCTGAACCTGCTGGCGTTCGGCGGACTGGAAGCGGTGTTCCTGTGGCCGCTGGTGCTGGGCCTGTACTGGGAACGCGCCAACGCCTCCGGCGCGCTGTGTTCAATGTTCAGCGGCGCAGCCAGCTACACCCTGCTCGCCAGCTTCAACATCCAGCTGGCCGGTTTTCATCCGATCGTGCCATCGCTGCTGTTAAGCCTGGTGGCGTTTATTCTGGGCAACCGCTTTGGGCGCCAGCCCGCGCCTGCGGTTGCCGCATCTTCATCACTTTGAGGTCAGAGGCTGCTATGCCGTGGATTCAACTGAAAATCAATACGTCCGGCGCACACGCGGAACAACTGGGCGACGCGCTGTCTGAAAGCGGCGCCGTCTCGGTCACGTTTCAGGACACCCATGACACGCCGGTGTTCGAACCGCTGCCGGGTGAAACCCGTTTATGGGGCGATACCGACGTCATCGGTCTGTACGACGCCGAAACCGACATGGCCGAGGTCGTCGCCATGCTGGAGCAGGAACCGCTGCTTGGCGCCGGTTTTCGGCACAAAATCGAACAGTTGGAAGACAAGGACTGGGAGCGGGAATGGATGGAAAACTTCCACCCGATGCAGTTCGGCAAGCGGCTGTGGATTTGCCCGAGCTGGCGCGACGTGCCGGACCCGAACGCGGTCAACGTGATGCTGGACCCCGGCCTGGCGTTTGGCACCGGCACCCATCCCACCACCTCGCTATGTCTGCAATGGCTCGACGGGTTGGATCTGGACGGCAAGACCATCATCGATTTCGGCTGCGGTTCCGGCATTCTGGCGATTGCCGCGCTGAAACTCGGCGCCGCCCACGCCATCGGTATCGATATCGATCCGCAGGCGATTCAGGCCAGCCGCGACAACGCACAGCGTAACGGCGTGTCCGAGCGTCTGGAGCTGTATCTGCCGAAGGATCAGCCAAAAGACCTGTCCGCCGACGTGGTGGTCGCCAACATTCTGGCCGGCCCGCTGCGTGAACTGGCGCCGCTGATCGGCGTGCTGCCCAAGAGCGGTGGCCACCTCGGCCTGTCCGGAATTCTGGCTTCGCAAGCGCAAAGCGTGGCGGAAGCCTATGAAGACCGATTCCAGCTCGACCCGGTGGCGGAAAAAGAAGAGTGGTGCCGCATTACCGGCGTTCGTAAACCGGTCTGACCTGTTGCGATTGCCTGCCGGAACATCGCGGTTCCGGCAGGCGTCTCCTGTGGACATTTCGCTGGACAAATGTACTGCCGCTGCCATCAATCACTGTTTCTATGCGGTGAAACAGCATATTCAGGCAGATGTTTTATTTCCCCAGCCTGTTTACAAAATCAGCGACATGAAAATAACATTCTGTAAATAAAGGAAAAATAAAAACAGCGTGGAAGCAATGCGGCATTTCCTTGATCTGTTCCGCTCAATTGCTCAAAGTTTGGCCTTTCCTATCGCGTAAAAAATGCGTAATATACGCGCCCTTGCAGGCACAGTATGGTCACTCTTTGTCTATGCGCATTGGACAATTTCAGCTTCCCAATCGTTTGATTGCCGCCCCGATGGCGGGCGTAAGCGATCGCCCGTTCCGGGCACTCTGTCACGCGATGGGCGCTGGAATGACGGTCTCCGAAATGCTTTCTTCCAATCCGGAAGTGTGGCGTTCGGACAAGTCGCGACTGCGCATGGTACACAGCGATGAGCCCGGTATCCGGGCGGTGCAGATCGCCGGCGGCGATCCGGACGAGATGGCGGCGGCCGCCAGAATCAATGCGGAGAACGGCGCGCAGGTAATCGACATCAACATGGGATGCCCGGCCAAGAAGGTCAACCGCAAGATGGCCGGATCGGCGTTGTTGCAGTATCCGGAACTGGTCAAACAGATCCTGACTGCGGTAGTGAAAGCGGTAGACGTACCGGTAACACTGAAAATCCGCACCGGCTGGGCGCCAGAGCACCGTAACTGTGCAGAGATTGCCAAATTGGCTGAAGACTGTGGTATTCAGGCGCTAACCGTTCATGGACGCACGCGCGCGTGTCTGTTCAATGGCGAAGCGGAATACGACAGTATTCGGACAGTTAAGCAGAGCGTTTCCATTCCCATCATTGCGAATGGCGACATTACTGACCCGCGCAAAGCCAGAGCGGTTCTTGATTACACCGGGGCAGACGCCCTGATGATAGGACGAGCCGCTCAGGGAAGACCCTGGATCTTTCGGGAAATCCAGCATTATCTGGACACAGGGGAGCTGCTGCCCCCGCTGCCACTGGCAGAGGTCAAGCGCTTGTTGATCGGGCATATACGGGAATTGCACGACTTTTATGGTCCAGGCAAGGGATTTCGTATAGCGCGTAAGCACGTGTCCTGGTATCTCCAGGAGCACGCCCCAAACGACCAGTTTAGGCGCACATTCAACGCCATAGAGGACGCCAGCGAACAGCTGGAGGCGTTGAAGGCATATTTTGAAAATCTTGCGTAAACAGAAAAAGAGCTGACAGAACTATGTTCGAACAACGCGTGAATTCTGACGTACTGACCGTTTCCACTGTAAACTCTCAGGCTCAGGTAACCCAAAAACCCCTGCGCGACTCGGTTAAACAGGCACTGAAGAACTATTTCGCTCAACTGAATGGTCAGGACGTGAATGACCTGTATGAGCTGGTACTGGCTGAAGTAGAACAGCCGCTGTTGGACATGGTGATGCAATACACCCGCGGCAACCAGACCCGCGCTGCTCTGATGATGGGTATCAACCGCGGCACGCTGCGTAAGAAACTGAAAAAATACGGCATGAACTGATAACCATCAGTCATCCACTGAATACAAAAGGCGCGATACCGGATAGGAATCGCGCCTTTTTACTTATTACCGTGTCACAGTTTCACTATCTCACCTTCGCGTTTTCCGCTTAATCAGACTGTCCTGAACCAGCATGCCGGAAGTTTATGCCAGCGATGCCATATCGATGACAAACCGGTATTTCACGTCGCTTTTCAACATACGTTCATAGGCCGCGTTGATGTTCTGAATATCGATCATTTCCACGTCGGACGTGATGCCATGCTCGCCGCAGAAGTCGAGCATTTCCTGCGTCTCGGCAATCCCGCCGATGCAGGAGCCCGCCACCGAGCGCCGCCCCAGAATCATCGAAACGGTACTGAGCATCGGGTTGATATCGCCCAGCAGGCCCACAAACACCAGGGTGCCGTCTACCGTCAACGTCGGCATGTAAGGGTTGATATCATGTTCGTAGGGTACGGTATCGATAATCAGCTCAAACTGCCCTTTGACGGTTTCCATCTGCGATGCCGAAGTAGAAAGCACAACACGATCGGCGCCTAAACGCCGGGCGTCGGCCTCTTTGCCGGGAGAACGAGTGAATAGCGTCACTTCCGCGCCGAGAGCGTGAGCCAGTTTGATCGCCATATGACCCAGACCGCCCAATCCAACCACCGCCACTTTGCTGCCTTTACCTACGTTCCAGTGACGCAGCGGCGACCAGGTGGTAATCCCGGCGCACAGCAGCGGCGCCGCCGATTTCAGGTCCATCGATGCGGGAATCCGCAGCACAAAATCCTGCGAGGCGACGATTTGCTGAGAATAGCCGCCATAGGTCGGCTGGTGATCATGACGGTCGACCCCGTTATAGGTCTGCACGTTTCCTTCATCGCAGTATTGTTCCAGGCCCTGCTTACAGGGCTGACATTCACGACACGAATCCACCATGCAGCCGATGCCCACCAGATCGTCAGGTTTGAATTTGGTGACGCCGGCGCCAACGGCGGTCACACGCCCGATGATTTCATGGCCGGGAACCAGCGGGTAATGGCTAAAGCCCCAGTCATTGCGCGCCTGATGCAGATCGGAGTGGCAAACGCCGCAATAGAGCACCTCCACCGCCACATCATCAGGGCGCGGCGTACGGCGGGTGAAGTGAAACGGCGCTAACGGCGCGGTTGACGACTGCGCAGCATAACCCAGTACTTTCATGGTCATAGTTGACTCCTTGCCTTATTCAAAGCGTGATTACAATTCCTGCCGGGTCGGACGGAACAGAATTTCGTTAATATCCACGTCTTCAGGCTGGCGGATGGCGAAGGCCACGACCCGGGCGAACGACTCTGCAGAAATAGCATAGTCGTCATAGAACGACTTGACGCCCGCTGCCATGTCAGGATCGGTAACACTTTGCACCAGTTCGCTTTCCACCGCGCCGGGCGAGATAACGGTGGTGCGAATATTGTAGGGTTTGACCTCCTGACGCAGCCCTTCCGAAATCACCCGGACCGCGGTCTTGGTGGCCGCATAAACCGCGCTGCCGGGGCGGACTTTGTGTCCGGCCACCGAATGTGCCCGCGCTGTTGCTGCTTCATATAAGGAAGCGCAGCAGCGATGCCGTACAGCACGCCTTTCAGATTGACATCGATCATGGCGTCCCAGTCCTCAATCCGGCGCCGTTCCAGCAGGGAATGCGGCATTAACCCGGCGTTGTTGACCATCACGTCAATGCGGCCGTACAGCGCAACGGCACGGTCGACCAGCGCCTGAACCTGTTCCGGACGGGTCACATCGGTGCCGACTACCGCAGCCTCCGGCAGCCCCAGCGAGCGGGCAAGCGCCTGTAACCGCTCTAACCGGCGTGCGCCCAATACCAACCGGGCGCCCTGCGCGGCCAGATGGCGAGCCAGCGCTTCGCCAAGCCCGCTGCTGGCTCCGGCAATCACCACCACCTTATTACCTTGGTTCTCAGTCAAAATATCTGCCTTCTCGTGATCCCCCAGGTTATTTCGGGTATTGCTCATCACTGACGTGCTCCATCCATTCCACCACGCTGCCGTCAAGCGACTCGGCAATCGCAATGTGCGTCATCGCCGTTTCCGCCGCCGCGCCGTGCCAGTGCTTGACCCCTTCGGGGATCCATACGATATCTCCCGGATTGATTGCCTGAACCGCCTGTCCCCATTCCTGAACCCAGCCCTGCCCGTGAGTGACAATCAACGTTTGCCCCAGCGGATGGGTGTGCCAGGCGGTGCGTGCGCCGGGCTCAAACGTCACGGTCGCACCGCCCACGCGGGCGGGTTCAGTCGCCTGAAACGGCGCGTCAATGCGCACCTGACCGGTAAACCATGCTTCCGGGCCTTGCCGGGAAGGCTGTGAGCCATTACGAATAATCTTCATTTTTTCCTCTACTCCCGGCCAGATTGCCGGCGTTAACATCAACAGGGCGACGGGGCATGACATCAAGGCTGTGCGCCATACGTCGCTATCAGTATGGTTGGCGCCAGCCAATATCGACGTCGCGCCCGACAAGGCGTTGCCGTCGTCAACCACGTCGTTCTCGTCTGAAACGCCGCTTTCGCCTTAAACGCCACGTCCGCCCAAGCTCAATCGCTGATGAAAACGTATCGCGCCTGATAACCGGCGACTAGACGGGGAAATCCGCATGGAGCTATGAGTTAAATTCATATATTTATTCAGTATAGTGTCAGGCGACGACACGCGCGCTGCGCCACAGGAGGCAAATCAATTGCTTAAAGAAAACTTCAGCGATCTCATTTCGTTTCGCATGGTCGCGCAGGAAAAGAGCTTCACCCGCGCCGCGGCGAAGCTGGGCATATCCCAGTCGGCGCTAAGCCATGCCATGCGCAGCCTGGAAGAACGGTTAGGCATCCGCCTGCTGACGCGTACCACGCGCAGCGTGTCATTGACCGAAGCCGGCGAGCGCCTGCTCGGGAATATTTCGCCATCGCTCAGTGAACTCGAATACGCGCTGGAAGATCTGGGAGAAATGCGCGACAAACCGGCGGGCAATATCCGTTTGACGGCCGGCGAACATGCGGTGAATTTTGTCCTCTGGCCGGTATTGAAACCGTTCCTCAGCCAGTACCCGGATATCCATCTGGAAATTACCGTCGACAACGCGCTGACGGACATCGTTAACGAGCGTTTTGACGCCGGAGTCCGGCTGGGCGAGCAGGTCGCCAAAGACATGGTGGCTGTTCGCATCGGCCCGGATATGCGCATGGCGGTAGTCGGTTCGCCGGCGTATTTCGCCCGTCACACCATGCCCGAAACCCCACAGTCGCTACAGCAACACAGTTGCATCAACATGCGTCTTCCAACATTAGGGGGATTGTTCGCCTGGGAGTTTTCCAGAGACGGGCGCGAAATCCGCGTCCGGGTCGACGGCCAGCTGACATTCAACAACCTGCAGCACCGCATCGACGCCGCGCTGTCCGGTCTGGGGCTGGCTTACGTTCCGGAAGACACCATTCGGCAAGCGGTCGCAGAAGGGCGTCTTATTCAGGTACTGGAGTCATGGTGCGAACCGTTTCCCGGCTATTACCTGTACTATCCCAGCCGTAAGCAGCACACAGCCGCCTTTTCACTGTTTATCGACGCGCTGCGCTATCGCGGCTGATTACGGATGCGCGCGGCGCACGCGCCCTGCGGTAAAAGGCAATCGATAATGCATTACGCTCCCGGCGGGAAGTCGGTGGACGCGGCCAAATCGACCTGCTGTTCAAAATCCTGCAGCCGTTTGCGCAGTACGTCGATCGTGCCTTGCAACGCCTGAGAACCCAGCACCATGCGCAACGGCGCCGGTTGTTGATCAACGCTTTCGATAATGCGCGCCGCCATTCTGACCGGATCGCCCGGCGCCAGCCCATTCGCAGGATCAAGCATACGCAAAAAAGCATGAGCGGGCGTCGCGTCATAAACCGGCGTCAATGTGGCGACCTGCGCGCTGCCGTAGCGGAATTCGGTGCGGGCGCCGCCGGGTTCAACCAGTGTCATGCCAATGCCAAAGGGCGCGACTTCCTGCGCGACCGATTCGACAAAGCCTTCAATCCCCCATTTGGTGGCGTGATAGAGAGAATTGCCGGGGAAAGCCACCTGCCCGCCATAAGACGAGATCTGGATAATGCGCCCTCCGCCCTGCTGGCGCATGATGGGAATTACGCTGCGGATAAATTGAATGGACCCCAGCAGATTGGTGGCGATCATCTGCTCGATCTGACGATCGGAAAGTTCCTCCGCCGCGCCAAACAGCCCATAACCGGCGTTGCTGATCGCCACGTCGATACGGCCGAACTGTTTGAATGTCCGCTCGACCACACCGGTTATCGCTGCGGTATCCGTGACATCCAGTATTTCCGGGCGGAACGTCTGCGGCCATTGATCTATAAGGGGCTGCGCGCTGGCCAGATGTCTTACCGTGCCCACCACGCGGTCGCCCTTTGCCAACAGTTGCTGCGTCAGTTCACGACCAAAGCCGGTGCTGACCCCGGTAATCAGCCAGATTCGCTGTGACATCATCTCTTCTCCATCATTGTCTTGATGGTCGATAATTTAAGCAGCCGCCGGGATGAATACTATAGATAGAAAATGCTTGTACTTATGAATAGGAATCATGAGTTCACAGGCAGACTCCGCTGCCGCGCCTTTCTTCCTGCGCCGAGAGGCACATTAAGACGAGGCGGATGACCCGAAAACGAGGCGGATAACCCGCCCCGTTCACAACGGTGCAATCTCCTCACTGTCGCCGCCCCATGCCGGACGAATTCAGGAGATATTCAGCTCGACCCACACGGCGGCGTGATCCGACGCCGCGGTATCCCAGGAGGTGACGGTCGGGAACGGCTTCACCGGTTCCGCGCCTTCTTTGGCGGTGATCTTGTCAATGTTATAGATACCGCGCCGTTCAATGCCGCAGGTGACCTTCGCCTGATGCAACGGCGTGGAAATGAAAATATAGTCCAGTTGGTTCAGCCGTTCCCCGGCCTTACCGCCAGAAAAGTAATAGGTATAACGCGCCGTTTCCGGCAGGGAAGGATCGATCGCCGGGTGCAAATCCGGCACGGAAAACAGCGGCGCCAGGCTATGCCAGGGATTGGCGACATCCTCGTTCAGGTCGCCCATCACCACCACATACTCCTGCTGCAGATTGTACCCGCGGACAATGTCGGCAACCCGCTCCGCCTGCGCGCGCCGCCGTTTGGCCGCGCGTTCGCGTTCGTCATCGTTACGGCCGTTCTGGCTTTTGAAGTGATTACACAGCACATGTACCGGCTTCGACAGGCCGACATCTATCGTCACCTCCAGACAATCGCGGCTGAACAGCGGGGTAAACGACTCGCCGGCGTCAAAAATATGGGTACGCAACTGGATAATACGATGACGCGTCAGGCAGGCGACATCGATGCCGCGCGGATCGTTCGGGCTGTCGATCAAGACATACTGAGCGAACGCCTGATCCGCCAGAATTTGCCGGTTGAAATCGCGCAACACCGCCATGTTTTCCACTTCCGCCGCACACAGGATATCGGCATTCAGCGCCTTGATGACCAGCCCGGTATTTTTCCGCTGTTGATCGCCGAACGCTTCGGCGCGAAAAATCAGCTCGCCCAGCCAGTCGCCTCGCCCCTGGCAACTCTTGTTAATCCGGAATCCGGTCTTGCCCGCCTCGCTTTTCCAACTGCCGAGCGAGCCGCCGTCGACGCGAAGGTCAATGTAGGGTTGGAGATTGCTGGTCAGGGTAAAAATTCGGTCTTTCAAGGCATCGTCATACTTATCGGCATCCAGCAGCGTTTGCAACTGGCGTACTTTCTCCAGTAACTCACTGCTTTGCTGCGGGTCGGGCAGGTTGAGAATAGCGGTGCGGTGAAACAGGTTTTCAACGTTATAGCTGGCAAGTCTGAGCTTCATAACTCCTCCTCAGGCAACAGACTACGGCGGGAAAGTACAAGTCTGGCAACCGATTGTTACCACCGTATATCACGCCTTCCCGCGATGCTAACCCGCGGCCCTCAGTGGTAAAAAACACCGGCGCTCACTATATTCATAGCAGATATAAGCCATGTCTTTATGTACTTGGCAAACATCATGACATCACGTAAATTCGCAGCATTTCTGACTTACAACGGCAATAGCCATACCTGGCAGGAACTATGATGAAAAAATCTCGCTTAGCATTACTTACCGGCGCTTTACTGGTTACCAGCGCGCTGGCACAGGCTCAGGACGATCTCAGCGCCATCAAGGCCGCGGGTGTGATTAAATTCGGTACCGAAGGCACGTACGCGCCTTACACCTACCATGATGCCTCCGGCAAACTGGTCGGTTTCGATGTGGATGTCGGCCGTGCCGTGGCGGAAAAACTGGGCGTAAAAGCGGAGTTCGTCGAAGGCCGCTGGGACGGGCTGATTGCCGGCGTGGACGCCAAACGCTACGACGCCGTTATTAACCAGGTGGGCGTAACCAAAGAGCGTCAGGCGAAGTATGACTTTACCAAGCCATATATCGACGCCAAATCGGTGCTGATCGTACGTGGCGATAACACCAGCATCAAATCGTTCAACGATCTGAAAGGCCACAAATCCGCCCAGAGCCTGACCAGCAACTACTCCAAGCTGGCGACCAGCTACGGTGCGGAAATCGTGCCGACCGACGGCTTCAACCAGTCGCTGGAACTGGTGCTGAGCGGTCGCGCCGAAGCCACCCTGAACGATAACCTGTCGTTCCTGGACTTCAAAAAACACAAGCCGGACGCCAATGTGAAAGTGGTTGCCACCGCTGAAAGCGGCGACCCGTCCGCCATTCTGGTACGTAAAAACCAGCCGCAACTGGTGGATGCGCTGAACAACGCGCTGGATCAAATCAAAGCGGACGGCACCTATAAGACGATTTCTGTGCGATACTTTGGACAAGACGTTTCCAAATAATGCATTGATATCGGAGTTATTTTAGATGCCATCATGGCTACAACTCATGGCAGACTCCTTCTGGAGTCTGCTTTCCGCTGGGCTGACATTTACCGTTCCTCTCGCGATTCTTTCCTTTATCCTCGGTTTGATGATCGGTGTGCTGGTCGCCTTGCTGCGCCTGTACGGCCCGAAATCGCTCAAGCGAATTTGCGACTTTTATGTGTGGGTGATTCGCGGTACGCCGCTGCTGGTCCAGCTGTTCCTGATTTTTTATGGCTTGCCCAACGCCGGCATCACGCTGGACGCATTCCCGGCGGCCCTGATCGGCTTCAGCCTTAACGTCGGCGCTTACAGCTCGGAAATCGTGCGCGGCGCCATTCTGTCCGTACCGCGGGGGCAGTGGAACGCCGCCTATTCGCTCGGCATGAGCGGCGCACAGGCCATCCGCTGGGTGATCGTGCCGCAGTCGGTATTCGTATCGCTGCCGCCGCTGGCGAATACCTTTATTTCGCTGGTCAAGGACACGTCGCTGGCCGCCGTAATCACGGTGCCGGAAATGTTTCTGGCGGCGCAGCGTATCGTGTCGGTGACCTACGAGCCGCTGATTCTCTATGTCGAAGCCGCATTAATCTACCTGCTGTTCAGCACCGTGCTGAGCAAACTGCAGACCTGGCTGGAAAAATACTACCAGCGCCACATCGTGCATTGATAACCGGCAGGCAGGCCGTCTGGCCTGCCTTTCCCCTCTCTCACAATCAGACTGACCACCTCGACATTACCTCCGATTTACCGTAGCCTTCTGTTTTACCAGCCGGAGAATGTCATGAAACAGACTGTCAGAATCGCGCTGATAGGTGACTACAACCCTGCCGTCACCGCCCATCAGGCTATCCCGCCCGCTCTCGACCTTGCCGCCCACCAGCTTAATCTCAACCTTCAGTACCAATGGATAGACAGCGAACAGTTGTCGCCCGCGGCTCAGCTCGACGCCTTCGACGCCGTCTGGTGCGTGCCCGCCAGCCCGTACCGCCACGACGACAATATCCTGCAGGCCATTCGGTTTGCCCGCGAAACACAGCTCCCTTTTCTGGGCACCTGCGGAGGCTGCCAGTACGCCCTGCTGGAATACGCCCGTCATGTGTTGGGCTGGCATGACGCCAACAATGCGGAAGTCACTCAGGAAGGCCGGGCGGTGATTGCTCCATTACAATGCGAGATGGTGGAAAAACAGGGCGATATTCGCCTGTCGCCCGACTCACGCATCGGCCGCGCTTACGGCCGCGACGCGATCACCGAAGGCTATCGCTGCCGCTACGGCATCAACGAAGCGTTTCGGGATGCGTTCACCGCCGCCGGCGTCCGGGTGTCTGGCGTGGATGACAACGGCGATATTCGCGCGGTCGAACTCACCGATCACCCGTTCTTTGTCGGCACCCTGTTTCAGCCGGAACGCGCTGCACTAAAACAGATAGCGCCGCCGCTGGCAGTTGCCCTCCTTGAGGCAGCCTCAACGCATTAATTCCCGGTTTTTACGTAAGTTGCACCAAAATGGATCGAGCACAGCCTGCTTCCTCCATTTTGGTGCATCCTATGCCTTTCCTTTATCCCCCCATACCTCTGATTTATCACGGCGTACCACTGATACGATTTAGTTTCTTGCCCGTAGCACGATGATTACAAGCTGGCATTGTTTTTGCTTTCTGATAACGACGGCTCCCGAATCCGGGGCACAACGCCGACAGACAGAGCAGGTGCAGCCATGACTGCGCCAAAACACAACAGCACATTACTATTACATTAGGCACATACGATGATTATGAAGAAAGTGATTATGTCCACGCTGGTCGCCAGCGCTTCACTGTTTGCCTTCATCAACCAGGCACACGCAGGCGCAACTCTGGATGCGATTCAAAAGAAAGGGTTCGTGCAGTGCGGTATCAGTGATGGACTTCCTGGTTTCTCGTATGCCGATGCCAACGGCAAATACTCCGGTATCGACGTTGACGTCTGCCGCGGTGTCGCTGCGGCCATTTTTGGCGATGCCAATAAAGTCAAATTCACCCCGCTGACCGCCAAAGAGCGCTTCACCGCCCTGCAGTCCGGCGAAGTGGATTTGCTGTCCCGCAATACCACCTGGACTTCCTCCCGTGACGGCGGCATGGGCCTGCTGTTCACCGGCGTAACCTACTACGACGGTATCGGCTTCCTGACCCATAACAAAGCCGGACTGAAAAGCGCTAAAGAGCTGGACGGCGCAACCGTTTGTATCCAGGCCGGCACCGACACCGAGCTGAACGTGGCCGACTACTTCAAAACCCACAACATGAAATACACCCCGGTGACCTTCGACCGCTCTGATGAAAGCGCCAAAGCGCTGGATTCCGGCCGCTGCGATACGCTGGCTTCCGACCAGTCTCAGCTGTACGCCCTGCGCATCAAACTGGGCAAACCGGCCGACTTCGTAGTACTGCCGGAAGTGATCTCCAAAGAACCGCTGGGACCGGTAGTACGCCGCGGCGACGAAGACTGGTACGCGATTGTCCGCTGGACGCTGTTCGCTATGCTGAATGCCGAAGAGATGGGCATTACCTCTCAGAACGTCGACCAGATGGCCGCCAAACCGACCACCCCGGACATGTCGCACCTGCTGGGCAAAGAAGGCAACTACGGCAAAGACCTGAAACTGCCGGCCGACTGGGCCTACAAAATCGTCAAACAAGTGGGTAACTACGGCGAAGTGTTTGAGCGCAACGTGGGTCAGGGCAGTGAGCTGAAAATCAAACGTGGCCTGAACGAACTGTGGAACAAAGGCGGCATCCAGTACGCCCCTGCCGTTCGCTGATTCCTGATGTAAAACCGGGCACGTGCTGCGAACCAGCCGTGCCCTTGCTTTATCTGTCACTGAGGCTCCAACATGCTGCAACGCCCAACCGTGAAAGGTGATTTATCACTGACTAATCCAGCGGTGCGCGCCTGGTTGTATCAAATCCTGGCGGTCGTCATCGTCGTGGTTACCGTCGGTTATCTGCTGCACAACACGGTAACCAATCTGGCGCAGCGCGGGATTACGTCAGGTTTTGCCTTTCTGAACAACAGCGCCGGCTTTGGTATTGTTCAGCACCTGATTGACTATGAACAAGGCGATACTTACGCCCGCGTCTTTGTCGTCGGTCTGCTGAATACGCTGCTGGTCTCGGCTATTTGTATTGTCTGCGCCTCGCTGCTGGGGTTTATCGTCGGTCTGGCTCGTCTGTCCGACAACTGGCTGTTACGTAAACTGTCCACTATCTATATCGAGACATTCCGCAATATTCCGCCACTGCTGCAGATTTTCTTCTGGTATTTCGCGGTACTGCGCAACCTGCCGGGCCCACGTCAGGCGGTCAACGCGCTCGATACCTTTTTCCTGAGCAACCGCGGATTGTATATTCCGGCCGCCGAATTTGGCCCGGGGGCGCTTCCTTCGATACTGGCGCTGATCATTACGCTGGTCGTCGCCGCCATGATTTTCCGCCGCAATAAGCGCTACCATGCCCTTACCGGTCAGCAACGCAGGTCCTGGCCGATTCCGCTGGTGATGCTCGTGGTGTTGCTGGGCTTATCGCACCTGATTTTCGGCCGGGCGCTGCATTGGGATTTCCCGGTACTGAAAGGATTCAACTTCAGCGGCGGGCTGGTGCTGATTCCTGAACTGGCGGCGCTGGCGCTGGCATTGTCGGTGTATACCTCCTCCTTTATCGCCGAGATCATCCGCTCCGGGATCCAGTCCGTCTCTTATGGGCAACACGAAGCGGCGTTGTCGCTGGGCCTTCCCAAACCGGTCACCCTGCGTAAGGTTATTCTGCCGCAGGCGCTGCGCGTGATTATTCCGCCATTGACCAGCCAATATCTGAACGTGGTGAAAAACTCGTCGTTGGCTGCCGCCATCGGTTATCCGGATATGGTGTCGCTGTTCGCCGGCACCGTGCTGAACCAGACCGGCCAGGCCATCGAAACCATCGCCATCACCATGTCGGTCTACCTGATTATCAGCCTGCTGATCTCGTTACTGATGAACATCTATAACCGGAAAATCGCCTTAATTGAGCGTTAAAGGAATAGGATGACCATGATTACACACACACCATCCAACCCGACGCCCATTAACCGCGCCATCGTCTGGGCGCGACGGAACCTGTTCTCCAGCATCACCAATAGTGTGCTGACGCTGGCCTGTCTGTGGCTGCTCTGGACTCTGATCCCGCCGCTGCTGAACTGGGCCATTCTCAAGGCCAACTGGATCGGATCCACCCGCGCGGATTGCACCAGTGACGGCGCCTGTTGGGTGTTTATCCATGCCCGTTTCGAGCAGTTCATGTACGGGCTTTACCCACGGGAAGAGCTCTGGCGCATCAATTTCGCACTGGTACTGGCGCTGATCAGCATCCTGCCGATGTTCTGGCGCAACCTGCCGCGCCGTGGTCGTTACATCGCCATCTGGTGCGTGGTCTATCCGCTAATCGCCTGGTGGTTGCTGTTCGGTGGTTTTGGCGGCCTGACTCGGGTGGAAACCCGCCAGTGGGGCGGCCTGACGTTGACCATCATCATCGCGGCTATCGGCATTGCCGGCGCCTTGCCGCTGGGAATCCTGCTGGCATTGGGACGTCGCTCCAACATGCCGGTACTGCGGGCGCTCTGCGTCATCTTTATCGAGTTCTGGCGCGGCGTACCGCTGATTACCGTACTGTTCATGTCCTCCGTTATGCTGCCGCTGTTTCTGACGGAAGGCACCAACATCGACAAACTGCTGCGCGCGCTGGTCGGGGTGATTCTGTTTCAGTCCGCCTATGTGGCGGAAGTGGTCCGCGGCGGTCTGCAGGCGCTGCCCAAAGGGCAATATGAAGCGGCCCAATCTCTGGCGCTCGGCTACTGGCGTATGCAGGGGTTGGTGATTCTGCCTCAGGCGCTGAAGATGGTGATACCCGGTCTGGTCAACACCATCATCGCGCTGTTCAAAGACACCAGCCTGGTGATCATCATCGGCCTGTTCGACCTGTTCAGCAGCATTCAGCAAGCGACCGTTGATCCGGCCTGGCTGGGAATGTCCACGGAAGGCTACGTATTTGCCGCCATCCTCTATTGGATCTTCTGTTTCAGCATGTCGCGTTATAGCCAGCACTTAGAAAAACGTTTTGATACCGGACGCAAGTCTCATTGAGGTTACCCATGAACCAGGACACGTTAACACCATCTTCCGACTACATGATCACGCTGGAAAACGTGAATAAGTGGTATGGGCAGTTCCACGTACTGAAAAATATCAACCTGCAGGTCAAACAAGGGGAACGTATTGTTCTGTGCGGACCGTCAGGCTCCGGTAAATCAACGACCATCCGCTGTATCAACCATCTGGAAGAACATCAGCAGGGACGTATCGTGGTAGACGGCATCGAACTTAACCACGATAGCCGCAACATTGAGAAAATCAGAACAGAAGTGGGCATGGTGTTCCAGCATTTCAACCTGTTCCCGCATCTGACGGTTCTGCAAAACTGTACGCTGGCGCCGAGCTGGGTTCGCAATATGCCGAAAAAAGAAGCGGAAGAGCTGGCGATGCACTATCTGGAACGAGTGCGCATCGCCGCGCATGCCCATAAATACCCCGGTCAGCTTTCCGGCGGCCAGCAACAGCGTGTCGCGATTGCCCGCTCACTGTGCATGAAGCCGAAAATCATGCTGTTTGACGAACCGACATCGGCACTGGATCCGGAGATGGTGAAAGAAGTACTGGATACCATGCTGGGTCTGGCGGAAGACGGCATGACCATGTTGTGCGTGACCCATGAAATGGGCTTCGCCCGTACTGTAGCCAACCGGGTGATCTTTATGGATCAGGGTGAGATCGTCGAACAGGCGCCGCCGGATATCTTCTTCAGCAGCCCGCGCTCAGAACGTACACAAACGTTCCTGGCTCAGATACTGCATTAATCACACCCAACATCTCTCAGGCCCGCTCACCGTAGCGGGCTTTTTCATGCCCTGAATACCACACATTGGAATCAACAGGCAGAAGCGAACCGATCGATAAGATCCTGCTTTACCGTCACGAGTCTGGGCGTGATATCGCCACGCTGATCGATGCCGACACGCTGGCCGTGGCCAGCGACTCCGCCTTAACGCTCGCCCTGCCCTGTCTGGATCTCAACCAGCCGGTACAGATCGCCGCGTTTATCCGTGACTGGCTGCGAAGGCGAACCGGGACAACCGGAGACTGAGCGCGTATTGAGGGATGTTTTATCTGCCGGCAGGCACAAAAAGGGACAGGGTACACCGAGGAAGCATCGCGTAACGCCGGGAGACCGGGCCGCCGGCCATCTCCGCCCTGGCACTCGGTTCTGCCACCGCACCCCCCAAAGCAAAAAACCCCCGGCATAACCGGGGGTTCCTTATGTGATGCCTGGCAGTTCCCTACTCTCGCATGGGGAGACCCCACACTACCATCGGCGCTACGGCGTTTCACTTCTGAGTTCGGCATGGGGTCAGGTGGGACCACCGCGCTCTCGCCGCCAGGCAAATTCTTTTCATTCCAACCGTCATGCCCACGCTACCGCGCCGCACAACCATCAGAATCCATCCGTCGAACAAGCCAAATTCTTTCTCGTCTCTCTCACCAAAACACCTTCGGTGTTGTAAGGTTAAGCCTCCCGGGTCATTAGTACTGGTTAGCTCAACGTATCGCTACGCTTACACACCCAGCCTATCAACGTCCTCGTCTCGAACGTCCCTTCAGGGGAATCAAGTTCCCAGGGAAGACTCATCTCGGGGCAAGTTTCCCGCTTAGATGCTTTCAGCGGTTATCTCTTCCGCACTTAGCTACCGGGCAATGCAATTGGCATCACAACCCGAACACCAGTGGTGCGTTCACTCCGGTCCTCTCGTACTAGGAGCAACCCCCCTCAATCTTCCAGCGCCCACGGCAGATAGGGACCGAACTGTCTCACGACGTTCTAAACCCAGCTCGCGTACCACTTTAAATGGCGAACAGCCATACCCTTGGGACCTACTTCAGCCCCAGGATGTGATGAGCCGACATCGAGGTGCCAAACACCGCCGTCGATATGAACTCTTGGGCGGTATCAGCCTGTTATCCCCGGAGTACCTTTTATCCGTTGAGCGATGGCCCTTCCATTCAGAACCACCGGATCACTAAGACCTGCTTTCGCACCTGCTCGAGCCGTCACTCTCGCAGTCAAGCTAGCTTATGCCTTTGCACTAACCTCCTGATGTCCGACCAGGATTAGCTAACCTTCGTGCTCCTCCGTTACTCTTTGGGAGGAGACCGCCCCAGTCAAACTACCCACCAGACACTGTCCGCAACCCGGTTCACGGGTCCACGTTAGAACATCAAACATTAAAGGGTGGTATTTCAAGGTTGGCTCCATGCAGACTGGCGTCCACACTTCAAAGCCTCCCACCTATCCTACACATCAAGGCTCAAGGTTCAGTGTCAAGCTATAGTAAAGGTTCACGGGGTCTTTCCGTCTTGCCGCGGGTACACTGCATCTTCACAGCGAGTTCAATTTCACTGAGTCTCGGGTGGAGACAGCCTGGCCATCATTACGCCATTCGTGCAGGTCGGAACTTACCCGACAAGGAATTTCGCTACCTTAGGACCGTTATAGTTACGGCCGCCGTTTACCGGGGCTTCGATCAAGAGCTTCTCCTTACGGATAACCCCATCAATTAACCTTCCGGCACCGGGCAGGCGTCACACCGTATACGTCCACTTTCGTGTTTGCACAGTGCTGTGTTTTTATTAAACAGTTGCAGCCAGCTGGTATCTGCGACTGGGCTCAGCTCCGTCCGCAAGGGACTTCACCATGCCCAGCGTGCCTTCTCCCGAAGTTACGGCACCATTTTGCCTAGTTCCTTCACCCGAGTTCTCTCAAGCGCCTGAGTATTCTCTACCTGACCACCTGTGTCGGTTTGGGGTACGATTCAATGTTACCTGATGCTTAGAGGCTTTTCCTGGAAGCAGGGCATCTGTCACTTCGGTACCGTAGTACCTCGTCATCACGCCTCAGTGTTGACAGCAGACCGGATTTACCTGGTCCACCCACCTGCACGCTTAAACCGGGACAACCGTCGCCCGGATGACATAGCCTTCTCCGTCCCCCCTCGCAGTAACACCAAGTACAGGAATATTAACCTGTTTCCCATCGACTACGCTTTTCAGCCTCGCCTTAGGGGTCGACTCACCCTGCCCCGATTAACGTTGGACAGGAACCCTTGGTCTTCCGGCGTGCGGGTTTTTCACCCGCATTATCGTTACTTATGTCAGCATTCGCACTTCTGATACCTCCAGCAGACCTCACAGTCCACCTTCAACGGCTTACAGAACGCTCCCCTACCCAACAACGCCTAAGCGTCGCTGCCGCAGCTTCGGTGCATGGTTTTAGCCCCGTTACATCTTCCGCGCAGGCCGACTCGACCAGTGAGCTATTACGCTTTCTTTAAATGATGGCTGCTTCTAAGCCAACATCCTGGCTGTCTGGGCCTTCCCACATCGTTTCCCACTTAACCATGACTTTGGGACCTTAGCTGGCGGTCTGGGTTGTTTCCCTCTTCACGACGGACGTTAGCACCCGCCGTGTGTCTCCCGTGATAACATTCTCCGGTATTCGCAGTTTGCATCGGGTTGGTAAGCCGGGATGGCCCCCTAGCCGAAACAGTGCTCTACCCCCGGAGATGAATTCACGAGGCGCTACCTAAATAGCTTTCGGGGAGAACCAGCTATCTCCCGGTTTGATTGGCCTTTCACCCCCAGCCACAAGTCATCCGCTAATTTTTCAACATTAGTCGGTTCGGTCCTCCAGTTAGTGTTACCCAACCTTCAACCTGCCCATGGCTAGATCACCGGGTTTCGGGTCTATACCCTGCAACTTAACGCCCAGTTAAGACTCGGTTTCCCTGCGGCTCCCCTATACGGTTAACCTTGCTACAGAATATAAGTCGCTGACCCATTATACAAAAGGTACGCAGTCACACCCAAAAGGTGCTCCCACTGCTTGTACGTACACGGTTTCAGGTTCTATTTCACTCCCCTCGCCGGGGTTCTTTTCGCCTTTCCCTCACGGTACTGGTTCACTATCGGTCAGTCAGGAGTATTTAGCCTTGGAGGATGGTCCCCCCATGTTCAGACAGGATACCACGTGTCCCGCCCTACTCATCGAACTCACGGCCTGTGCATCTTCGTGTACGGGACTTTCACCCTGTATCGTGCGACTTTCCAGACGCTTCCACTGACACACAAGCCGATTCAGGTTCTGGGCTGCTCCCCGTTCGCTCGCCGCTACTGGGGGAATCTCGGTTGATTTCTTTTCCTCGGGGTACTGAGATGTTTCAGTTCCCCCGGTTCGCCTCATTAACCTATGGATTCAGTTAATGATAGTGTGACGAGTCACACTGGGTTTCCCCATTCGGGTATCGTCGGGTATAACGGTTCATATCACCTTGCCGACGCTTTTCGCAGATTAGCACGCCCTTCATCGCCTCTGACTGCCTAGGCATCCACCGTGTACGCTTAGTCGCTTAACCTCACAACCCGAAAGTGTCTCGGGATGCGGGTATATTGAGAGACTCGAACAACACATGAATTCACATTCATATGCCGTCGTTTCAAATTTTCAGCTTGTTCCGGATTGTTAAAGAGCAGAATACTTCGCAGCATACTGTCGCCAGTATACTCTGAAGTCATTCGTAAATGGTGGAGCTATGCGGGATCGAACCGCAGACCTCCTGCGTGCAAAGCAGGCGCTCTCCCAGCTGAGCTATAGCCCCATAGAATGCAACACGTAAACCTTTACCCGTAATTTCTTCTGAGACAAGGCGTGGAATGACGGCGCATACATCAGTATGCGGGCTATTTCACAACGCAGTATCAGGAGAAATCTGGTAGGCCTGAGTGGACTTGAACCACCGACCTCACCCTTATCAGGGGTGCGCTCTAACCACCTGAGCTACAAGCCTATAAGGTTTTACCGCTCGTTTACTTCATCAGACAATCTGTGTGGACACCACGCAGGCGCTTCAGCTCGGTAAGGAGGTGATCCAACCGCAGGTTCCCCTACGGTTACCTTGTTACGACTTCACCCCAGTCATGAATCACAAAGTGGTAAGCGCCCTCCCGAAGGTTAAGCTACCTACTTCTTTTGCAACCCACTCCCATGGTGTGACGGGCGGTGTGTACAAGGCCCGGGAACGTATTCACCGTAGCATTCTGATCTACGATTACTAGCGATTCCGACTTCATGGAGTCGAGTTGCAGACTCCAATCCGGACTACGACGTACTTTATGAGGTCCGCTTGCTCTCACGAGGTCGCTTCTCTTTGTATACGCCATTGTAGCACGTGTGTAGCCCTACTCGTAAGGGCCATGATGACTTGACGTCATCCCCACCTTCCTCCGGTTTATCACCGGCAGTCTCCCCTGAGTTCCCACCCGTAGTGCTGGCAACAGAGGATAAGGGTTGCGCTCGTTGCGGGACTTAACCCAACATTTCACAACACGAGCTGACGACAGCCATGCAGCACCTGTCTCAGCGTTCCCGAAGGCACGACCGCATCTCTGCAGTCTTCGCTGGATGTCAAGAGTAGGTAAGGTTCTTCGCGTTGCATCGAATTAAACCACATGCTCCACCGCTTGTGCGGGCCCCCGTCAATTCATTTGAGTTTTAACCTTGCGGCCGTACTCCCCAGGCGGTCGATTTAACGCGTTAGCTCCGGAAGCCACGCCTCAAGGGCACAACCTCCAAATCGACATCGTTTACAGCGTGGACTACCAGGGTATCTAATCCTGTTTGCTCCCCACGCTTTCGCACCTGAGCGTCAGTCTTCGTCCAGGGGGCCGCCTTCGCCACCGGTATTCCTCCAGATCTCTACGCATTTCACCGCTACACCTGGAATTCTACCCCCCTCTACGAGACTCTAGCCTGTCAGTTTTGAATGCAGTTCCCAGGTTAAGCCCGGGGATTTCACATCCAACTTAACAGACCGCCTGCGTGCGCTTTACGCCCAGTCATTCCGATTAACGCTTGCACCCTCCGTATTACCGCGGCTGCTGGCACGGAGTTAGCCGGTGCTTCTTCTGCGGGTAACGTCAATCGGTAAGGTTATTAACCTTGCCGCCTTCCTCCCCGCTGAAAGTGCTTTACAACCCGAAGGCCTTCTTCACACACGCGGCATGGCTGCATCAGGGTTTCCCCCATTGTGCAATATTCCCCACTGCTGCCTCCCGTAGGAGTCTGGACCGTGTCTCAGTTCCAGTGTGGCTGGTCATCCTCTCAGACCAGCTAGGGATCGTCGCCTAGGTGAGCCGTTACCCCACCTACTAGCTAATCCCATCTGGGTTCATCCGATGGCGTGAGGCCCGAAGGTCCCCCACTTTGGTCTTGCGACGTCATGCGGTATTAGCTACCGTTTCCAGTAGTTATCCCCCTCCATCAGGCAGATCCCCAGACATTACTCACCCGTCCGCCGCTCGCCGGCGGGGAAGCAAGCTTCCCCCCGCTGCCGCTCGACTTGCATGTGTTAGGCCTGCCGCCAGCGTTCAATCTGAGCCATGATCAAACTCTTCAATTTAAAGTTTGATGTGTTTTCCGAAGAAAACGTGCTCAAAGAATTTACCGTTAGTTCGTATGAATTAACTGTTGTCACTCTTCAAGACTTTTCACAAATATTTTAGTGAAGCGTCCTGCGAGTGCCCACACAGATTGTCTGATTGATTGTTAAAGAGCAGTGCGACCGGCTTACAGCCTGCTGTCGCGAGGTGGCGTATACTACGCTTTCCTCATTCAGAGTCAACGACTTTTTTCCCGTTTTCTCCGCCTCACACCGCGCCGGCTCATCGCCGTTGCCGTGTCAGTGGATGCGCATTATAGGGAGTTCCTCGCAGGCCGCAACCGGTATTTTTGATTAAATCGCGCGTTCGCTGCATTCCACAGCAAAAGTGCCGCTTATACCTTATTTTGCACAGAGTTATCCACAACTCAGGCATTTTTTGAAATTTGGCGAGCATCACGCAAACGTTTTCGCTACAATTCCCCCCCTGATGAATGACGCGTATCCGTGAGCGCGTTAGCTGAATATCGGTGATTCAATCCGTATTTTTCTTTATGTGACCGCCACTATTCACGTAACGCTCTTTAAAGTAAGAACCTAAGTCAGGGGATCAAACCATCATGCAACAACGTCGTCCTATCCGTCGTGCTTTGCTCAGCGTGTCTGACAAAGCCGGTATCGTCGAATTCGCCCAGGCGCTGTCACAACGAGGCATTGAGCTGCTCTCCACTGGCGGCACTGCACGCCTGCTGGCCGACGCCGGCCTGCCGGTGACAGAAGTCTCGGATTACACCGGTTTTCCGGAAATGATGGATGGACGCGTCAAAACCCTGCATCCCAAAGTGCATGGCGGTATTCTGGGTCGCCGCGGTCAGGATGACGCCATCATGACTCAACACCATATCCAGCCGATCGACATGGTGGTCGTTAATCTCTATCCGTTCGCCCAGACCGTCGCCAAAGCCGACTGCACGCTGGAAGACGCGGTAGAAAATATCGATATCGGCGGCCCGACCATGGTGCGCTCCGCGGCCAAGAACCACAACGACGTGGCTATCGTGGTTAAAAGCAGCGACTACACAGCCATCATCACCGAGATGGACGCCAACGAAGGTTCTCTGACTTACGAAACCCGTTTTGATCTGGCAATCAAGGCATTCGAACACACCGCCGCTTACGACAGCATGATCGCCAACTACTTTGGCAGTAAGGTTCCGGCCTATCACGGCGATACCACTCAGCCTTCCGGCCGTTTCCCGCGCACGCTGAACCTGAACTTCATCAAAAAACAGGATATGCGTTATGGCGAGAACAGCCACCAGCAGGCCGCCTTCTATATAGAAGAGAAAGTCGCTGAAGCATCGGTGGCCACCGCTCAGCAGTTGCAGGGCAAAGCGCTTTCCTACAACAACATCGCCGATACTGACGCCGCGCTGGAGTGCGTGAAAGAATTTGCCGAGCCGGCCTGCGTAATCGTCAAACACGCCAACCCCTGCGGCGTGGCAATTGGCGGTTCGATTCTGGACGCCTATGAGCGCGCCTACAAAACCGACCCGACATCGGCGTTCGGCGGCATCATCGCCTTTAACCGCGAACTGGACGAAGCCACCGCGCAAGCCATTATCAGCCGCCAGTTTGTTGAAGTGATCATTGCTCCTTCCGCCAGCGAAGCCGCGCTGAAAGTCACCGCCGCCAAGCAGAACGTACGCGTGCTGACCTGCGGTCAGTGGCAACAGCGTACGCCGGGGCTGGATTTCAAACGCGTCAACGGCGGCCTGCTGGTGCAGGATCGCGATCTCGGCATGGTAGAAGCCGCCCAGTTGCGCGTGGTCACCGAGCGCCAGCCGACTGAAGCCGAACTGCGCGATGCGTTGTTCTGCTGGAAAGTGGCGAAATTCGTTAAATCCAACGCCATTGTTTACGCACGCGACAATATGACCATCGGCATCGGCGCCGGTCAGATGAGCCGTGTTTACTCGGCCAAAATCGCCGGTATCAAGGCTGGTGACGAAGGTCTGGAAGTCAAAGGTTCCGTCATGGCGTCCGACGCATTCTTCCCGTTCCGTGATGGTATCGATGCAGCGGCGGCCGTAGGCATCACCTGCGTGATTCAGCCGGGCGGCTCCATTCGCGATGATGAAGTCATCGCGGCAGCCAACGAACACGGCATCGCGATGCTGTTTACCGACATGCGCCACTTCCGTCACTAATCCGGAGTTATGACGATGAATATCTTGATTATTGGTAATGGCGGCCGCGAGCACGCGCTGGCCTGGAAAGCAGCCCAGTCTCCACTGGCTGACAAGGTTTACGTTGCGCCGGGTAATGCCGGCACTGCGCTGGAACCGACGCTGGAGAACGTGAATATCGCCGCGACCGACATTCCGGCGCTGCTGGATTTCGCTCGCCAGAACGCCATCGGCCTGACCATCGTCGGC
Organism: Dickeya sp. Secpp 1600; assembly: GCF_003049805.1. Classification (NCBI taxonomy): domain Bacteria; kingdom Pseudomonadati; phylum Pseudomonadota; class Gammaproteobacteria; order Enterobacterales; family Pectobacteriaceae; genus Dickeya; species Dickeya sp. Secpp 1600. Next base: position 284,931 of record NZ_CP023484.1, on the reverse strand, counting down.
CCGGAAGCGCCGCTGGTGATTGGCGTGGTTGACGCCTTCCGCGCCGCCGGTCTGAAGATTTTCGGCCCGACGCAGGCGGCCGCTCAGTTGGAAGGTTCCAAAGCCTTTACCAAGGACTTCCTGGCTCGCCAGCACATCCCAACGGCGGAATACCAGAATTTCACCGACATCGAACCGGCGCTGGCTTATATCCGCCGCAAGGGCGCGCCTATCGTCATCAAGGCGGACGGTCTGGCCGCCGGTAAGGGTGTGATTGTCGCCATGAAGCTGGAAGAAGCGGAAAATGCGGCCACCGACATGCTGGCAGGCAATGCGTTTGGCGATGCCGGTCACCGTATCGTGGTCGAAGATTTTCTGGACGGCGAAGAGGCCAGCTTTATCGTGATGGTGGATGGCGAGCACGTGCTGCCGATGGCAACCAGCCAGGATCACAAACGCGTTGGCGACAAAGATACCGGCCCGAACACCGGCGGCATGGGCGCTTACTCACCCGCGCCGGTAGTGACGGATGAGGTTCACCAGCGGGTAATGGACCAGATTATTTGGCCAACCGTGCGCGGCATGGCGGCCGAAGGTAATGTCTACACCGGCTTCCTGTACGCGGGCCTGATGATTTCCCCGGACGGTCAGCCGAAGGTGATCGAATTCAACTGCCGCTTCGGCGATCCGGAAACTCAGCCGATAATGCTGCGCCTGAAATCCGATCTGGTGGAGCTGTGTCTGGCGGCTTGCGACGGCAAACTGGATGAGAAGACCTCTGACTGGGATGCTCGCCCGTCATTGGGCGTGGTGCTGGCGGCAGGCGGCTATCCGGCCGATTACCGTAACGGCGACGTGATTTCGGGCCTGCCGACGCAAGATGCGGCCGATGGCAAGGTGTTCCATGCCGGCACCAAACTGAATGGCGACGACGTGGTGACCAACGGCGGGCGCGTATTGTGCGTGACGGCGCTGGGCCACAGCGTAGCCGAAGCGCAGCAACGCGCCTACGAGCTGGCTAAGCCGATCAGTTGGGAAGGCTGCTTCTGTCGCAGCGACATCGGCTATCGCGCCATCGCACGCGAGCAGCAAGCCTGACGATAGCGCGCAGATCTCAACAAGGGGTCATGCCTGACGGGCTGGCCCCTCCTTTCTTGTTTTACCGCTTCTCTTCCCTGACTACCACGCCTCGGCTGTGGGTTCCCAACGACAGAAATCCGTCTCTGCCGCCTGCAACAACTGCGTGCCTTCCGGTGACGTCAGCCAGGCAATGCTAAGCGGTGCGGCGGCGCGTTCGGCTTGCTGTGCGATCCAGGCCAGCGAAGAGCGGTCCAGCTCCGGGCGTACCGTTTTTCCGTCGCACGTGGTTACCTGCCCTGCATTCCAGCGCCCCTGCATCAGCGATACCTTGCCGGCGCGCAGAGAATCGCTCAGTTCCAGCAAGCGCCGGGCATCGAACTGGAACAGCGCAATCTCGTCTTCCGACAACGACTCACGCCGGTCCGGCAACTGGCGCTGCATGTAACTGACGGTTCCCGCCTGATCAAAACGCAGCCTGACCTCTTCCCGCGCCGACGCAGAATTGGTCTGCTGGACCTCACGCAAAGCGCCCTGCTGGAAGCGGTAACGGGTAATCCGGACTTCTTTTCCTGATAGCGGACTGAGCGCTGTCACCAGTGTGGTGAGATGCTGCTGCGCGTCGTCTTTACGCCACAACCGCACCACGCCGCTATCGGCCAGGTAGCCGCTGGCATACACGGCGGGCGGCGGCGTCGAGGAACTACAGGCGCTCAGCCAACACACCAGCGCCGGCGCGGCAAAACGGATGTGCCGTCTGCAAAAAAGCAAAAGGGGCGAAATCGCCCCTCTGCTTAAACCTTGTATCAGCATGCGCTTATTTGACAGCGTCTTTCAATGCCTTACCGGACACAAACGCAGGCACGTTAGCGGCAGCAATTTTGATTTCTTTACCAGTCTGCGGGTTGCGGCCAGTGCGCTCGTTACGATGATTGACTTTGAAAGTGCCAAAACCAACTAATTGTACTGCATCACCTTCTTTCAGAGACTCCGTGATCGCTGCCAGAGTAGCTTCCAGGGCAGCTTTAGCCTGGGTCTTGGAAAGGTCAGCTTTGTCAGCAATTACATCAATCAGTTGAGTCTTATTCATAAGTTATCCTTACAGTGTGTTTATCGCTTGCTAAGCATCGAGTGCGACGGATATGCCATCTCCCGTCATACTTCGAGCCACAGGTGCGTTGGCTTTCCTCGCTCACCCCATTCACTTACTCAAGTAAGCTCACGGGGATTCGCTGCGTCGCCGCCTTCCTGCAACTCGAATTATTTAGGGGGTAGTAGCACTCTCCTGCATACACGCACCGACAGCCACTTTTATTACGCCCCCCAAATGTAGACCAGACAGGGTGCGGATGTGAAGCCTAAAGACAGGCCATTTCAGGCCTTAAATCACGTTTTATCGCGTTATTGATACAAATTTATCCCAATGTTACTAATTCCTGCCTCGCGCAGGTCGGCGCGCAGGCCTTTTATCAGCTCGACGTCGCGTTCTTCGCAGTCGGCCAGCAGGCGGAAAATCTCCCACTGGATGTCCCATTCTTCTTCGACGGCAGGCACAACCTTCAGTTCTTCATCGGTCATTTCCCGCCCCGCCTGAGTCATCTCCAGCATCGCTACGGTACGGATCGAAGTTTCGCTGATAGCGACCGCGTGTTCCAGCGTTTCGCCGCTCAAACGCGAATGCAACAGCTCGCTCAGAGCAACGCAAGCGTCAATGGCCGGGTATACGCCATAAATGTCGTAATCGTCTGCGGCAGGAATCGCATCTTCCAGCTTTTCCAACTGACTGTCGAAATTGACCTTGGCATCTTTGACCACCAGCGTTTCCCACACCAGATCCAGCATGCGCCGGTAAAGCTGCGCATCCCCAAAACCCGTTTGCTGACAAAACTCATGATAGTTGGGGTACATACGTTCACAAAGACAGGCCATAAAGGTGACATGCTGCCAACTTGCCAGCTTTTCCAGACGCAAATGAATGGGGTTACGTAACATTGTTCATCTCAATAATAATGGGCGGCAGTGTAACGAAAATCGCCGCACCGCCATATACCTGAATTCCTAAAGTTTCCTGCCCGGCATTATCCTACAGGCCGGCCTGACGTTGCCAGCGTTGAAACGCCGGACGGTTGGACGCCACCGCATCCGCCCAGCGGGTAGGTTCCGGCAGGCGATAGCCGTTCATGCAACGCATCACCCACTGCAGCGCGCTGTCCATACCGACACGGTGACCGGTGGAGACAAACAGCGGATTGCAACGGGCCTTGCTGCGCCATACCCAGCCGAGCTGCTCATCCCGGTCCAGCAACGGCTGACGACTGCCCACCGCGTCCGCCAGCGGCGCAAACTGCCCGCACAGGCGCCGTTTGGCGACGCCGATGGTCGGCACGTTGACCAGCAAGCCGAAATGGCTGGCGACGCCCAGACGACGGGGATGAGACACGCCGTGCCCGTCGACAAACAGCAAATCCGGCCGGTGCTGCAACTGTTCCCACGCCGCCAGCAGAGCCGGGTACTCGCGGAACGACAGGAAACCGGGGATATAAGGCATGATAGTCGGAATACGCGCAATCTGGTATTCCACCAGTTGCAGCGACGGATAGGTCAGCACGGCCAGCGCAGCGCGGGTTACCGCGCCGTCCTGCTCGAAACCGACATCGGCGCCGGCGATCAGCGTCGGCTGCTCAAAAGGCACATCGTCATGACGAATCACCTGAACCGCTTTGTCACGTTGTTCTTCGCGCAGCGCCTGCATATCCATCAGGCGAGGTCCTGATGATACGGCGCGGATAAGCGATGTACCGCCTCGACGAAAGCGCCGGCATGCTCTGGCGGTACGTCCTGATGAATGCCGTGCCCCAGGTTAAACACATGGCCATTACCGGTGCCGAATCCGGCCAGAATGGTAGCGACTTCCTGCTCGATGCGGGCAGGCGGCGCATACAGCATCGACGGGTCCATATTGCCCTGCAACGCCACCCGATCGCCGACGCGACGGCGCGCGTCGGCAATATCGGTGGTCCAATCCAGCCCCAGCGCGTCGCAGCCGGTATCCGCCATCGCCTCCAGCCACTGACCGCCGCCTTTGGTGAACAGCGTCACCGGCACCCGGCGGCCGTCGTTTTCACGCAGCAGGCCGTCGACAATCTTGTGCATATAATGCAGCGAGAATTCACGGTAATCAGCCCCGCTCAGCGCCCCGCCCCAGGTGTCGAAAATCATCACCGCCTGCGCGCCGGCCCGAATCTGGGCATTAAGGTAGAGCGTCACGCTGTCCGCCAGCTTGTCCAGCAACAGATGCAGCGTGCGCGGCTCGGTAAACATCATCTTCTTGATTACGGTGAAGGCTTTGCTGCTGCCGCCTTCCACCATATAGGTCGCCAGCGTCCACGGGCTGCCGGAAAAACCGATCAACGGCACCGCGCCCGCCAGATTGCGGCGAATCGTCCGCACCGCGTTCATTACGTAGCCGAGTTCCAGCTCCGGGTCCGGCACCGGTAGTTTTTCCACGTCGGCATGACAGGTGACCGGCGAGGTAAAGCGCGGCCCTTCGCCGGCTTCAAAATACAGCCCCAGCCCCATAGCGTCGGGTATGGTGAGAATATCGGAAAACAGAATGGCCGCATCAAGGTTGTAGCGTCGCAGCGGCTGTAACGTCACTTCACAGGCCAGCTCGGCATTCTTGCACAGCGACATGAAATCACCAGCTTGCGAGCGAGTCGCGCGGTATTCCGGCAGGTAACGCCCCGCCTGACGCATCATCCATACCGGGGTCACATCCACAGGCTGACGCAACAGCGCACGCAAATAGCGATCGTTTTTCAGATCAGTCATGGTCTTTTCCTTGTAACGCCTGCTTGCAGGCATGATTGTCGCTGGCGATGACCGATCAACGATCGGCCTCGCGGCACAGCACTACCGTGTCTTCAATCAGACGCCGGGCTACCGTACCCGGCGGCGGCAATTCCGGCAAGCGATCATAACGGAACCAGTCGGCATCCCGCAGTTCGGACGGGTCAGCTTTCACCTCGCCCCCGTCGTAGTCGGCCATGAACGCCATCATCAGCGAATGCGGGAACGGCCAGGGCTGGGAACTGACGTAACGCAGGTTCCTGACGCGGATATTGCTCTCTTCCATCACTTCCCGCGCTACCGCCTGCTCCAGGGTTTCCCCCACTTCCACAAAGCCGGCCAGCGTTGTGTACATGTTGCCTTTGTGGCGCAGGTGCTGCGCCAGCAGAATCTTGTCGTCGCGGCGAATCGCCACAATCACGCAGGGGGCAATCTGCGGGTAGTAACGCTCTTTGCAGTGCGCGCACAGGCAGGCCAATTCGGTGGTGCTGACCGACATCTCATGGCCGCAGTAACCGCAAAACCGGTGCGAACGATAGAATTCCGCCAGCTGCACCGCGCGGCCCGCCAGTTGGAACAACCCGGCATCCTGATCCAGCAGTTGGCGCACCGAACCCATGTCGCTGGTCTTATCCTGCAGCACCAGCCATACCGGTTCCCCCTGCCACTCGCCAACCTGGCGGGCGGGCTGCTGCTGCAACTGCCACTGCGCCGCCGTTCCCTGCGGCAATTCGCCCTGAGGCAGCCAGATCTGATGGCGGTGATACACCACCCACCATCCGCGTTCGTCACCCTTCAGCGTCACTTCCATCTCTTTTATTGCCCCGCTTATTACCAGATTGGCGTTTTACGACTATGGTTATAAATAATGACACGACTAACTGTCATCATCCTATCGATACCCGGAGTCAACCATGCTGAAACAGTTACAACGTCTAACGGAGAACGTTGGTGGCAATTACGCCTTGATCGATCAGTGGTTGCAGGCCCGCAAACATCTTTTGTTGGCCTATTACCACCTGCTCAGCATTCAGACAGGGAAAATACCGGAAGCACGGACGCTGGATGAATTTTGCCATCATCTGGTCGACTATCTGTCTGTCGGTCATTTCCATGTCTACGAACGCATGTTGCAGGAAAACATCATGCGCAACGACCGAAAGCTGACGCAGGCGTCGCACTTTGATGTCGCGCTGCGCAGCAACACCCAGCAAATCATGGATATTTACGACAGCCATCTGGCGTTTTTCATCGAGCCCGTCGACAGTCAGGAATTTCGCCAGACATTATCCGGCGTGGGTGAAGCATTGGCAATGCGCTTCACCCTGGAAGACAGCCTGATCCGACTGATGTTCGATCATTGACGGCACACCGTCACAGCGCATAGAGTGTCAGAGTTTTAGTTCGCCCCGTGAAGGGGCGATATCTTGTCGGAGTGCCCAACACGCCGTATGGCGCGTGGGCTGAGACCGTTAATTCGGGATCCGCGGAACCTGATCAGGTTAATACCTGCGAAGGGAACAAGAGTAATCACACTGCCAGCCCCAGGCGCAACGTTCACGTTGCCGCCGCAGCCGCAAGACCCGGCATCACATGATTGCCGTTGCCAGCGGGCCAGCATCCGGCCATTACTCCCTCCGAGCTCCAGACAAGCAATTTTTCCTTTTAATGAACAGGAACTTGCTATGTCTACAGAACCAACCCAGTCTACAGAACAGAATGTTTCCGGAGAAAAGAAATCCTCCGGTCGTCGCGAACAACGCGCCGCCGCCCAGCAGTTTATCGACACGCTGCGCGGGTCGACCTTTCCCAACTCACAGCGCATTTATCTGACCGGCTCACAGCCGGACATCCGCGTGCCGATGCGGGAAATCCAGCTTAGCCCGACGCTGGTGGGCGGCAGCCGCGACAATCCGCGCTATGAAGCCAACGAAGCGGTGCCGGTGTATGACACCGCCGGTCCGTATGGCGACCCGGCCACTACCCCGGACGTACACCGCGGGCTTGGCAAACTGCGCGCCGACTGGATTGCCGGGCGCGACGACACCGAAGCCTTACCGAAAGCCAGCTCCGGCTTTACCCAACAACGGCTGGCGGACATCGGCCTCGACCATCTGCGTTTTGAACATCTGCCGCAGCCTAAGCGCGCCAAAGCCGGTCGCCGCGTTACCCAGTTGCACTACGCCCGTCAGGGCATCATCACGCCGGAGATGGAATTCATCGCCATCCGTGAAAACATGGGGCGCGAGCGCGTGCGCGGCGAGGTGCTGCGCCAGCAGCATCCGGGCCACAGTTTCGGCGCACTGCTGCCGGACAACATCACGCCGGAATTCGTGCGTCAGGAAGTGGCCGCCGGGCGCGCCATCATCCCCGCCAACATCAACCACCCCGAATCGGAACCGATGATCATCGGCCGCAATTTTCTGGTGAAGGTGAATGCCAATATCGGCAACTCCGCCGTGACCTCGTCTATCGAAGAAGAAGTGGAAAAACTGGTGTGGGCCACCCGCTGGGGCGCGGACACGGTGATGGACCTGTCCACCGGGCGCTACATCCATGAAACCCGCGAGTGGATCCTGCGCAACAGCCCGGTGCCGATCGGCACGGTGCCGATCTATCAGGCGCTGGAAAAGGTCAACGGCATCGCGGAAAACCTGACCTGGGAACTGTTCCGCGACACCTTGCTGGAACAGGCGGAACAAGGGGTGGATTACTTCACCATCCACGCCGGCGTGTTGCTGCGCTATGTACCGATGACCGCCAAACGCCTGACCGGCATTGTGTCGCGCGGCGGCTCGATTATGGCCAAGTGGTGCCTGTCGCACCATCAGGAGAACTTCCTGTACCAGCATTTCCGTGAAATCTGCGAAATCTGTGCCGCCTATGACGTCGCGCTGTCGCTCGGCGACGGCCTGCGCCCCGGTTCCATTCAGGATGCCAACGACGAAGCGCAGTTCGCCGAACTGCACACGCTGGGCGAACTGACCAAAATCGCCTGGGAATACGACGTGCAGGTGATGATCGAAGGCCCCGGCCATGTGCCGATGCAGATGATCCGCCGCAACATGACCGAAGAGCTGGAACACTGCCACGAGGCGCCGTTCTATACTTTAGGCCCGCTCACCACCGATATCGCGCCCGGTTACGACCACTTCACCTCCGGTATCGGCGCGGCGATGATCGGCTGGTTCGGCTGCGCCATGCTGTGCTACGTCACCCCGAAAGAGCATCTGGGGCTGCCGAACAAAAACGACGTCAAACAAGGGTTGATCGCCTATAAAATTGCCGCCCACGCCGCCGACCTGGCGAAAGGCCACCCCGGCGCGCAGATCCGCGACAACGCCATGTCCAAAGCGCGTTTTGAATTCCGCTGGGAGGACCAGTTCAATCTGGCTTTGGACCCGGAAACCGCCCGCGCCTACCACGACGAAACCCTGCCGCAGGAATCCGGCAAGGTGGCGCATTTCTGCTCGATGTGCGGACCGAAATTCTGTTCGATGAAGATAACCCAGGAAGTGCGCGACTACGCCGCCCGTCAGGAGGCGCAGGTGCAAGCGCAACCGCTGGATGTCGGCATGGCTCAGATGTCCGCCGAATTCCGCGCCCGCGGCAGCGAGCTGTACCACACCGCCACCAGCCTGCCGCAGGAAGAACGCTGATGAACGGCATTTTTCCCGCTACTGACGCCCGGCTGGGGCTGTATCCGGTGGTTGACAGCGTAGAATGGATCGAACGTCTGCTGGCAGCCGGCGTCCGCACCATCCAGCTACGCATCAAGGACCAGCCGGCGGATCGGGCCGAACCCGACATCATCCGGGCGATCGCGCTCGGCCGTCGCCATCAGGCCCGGCTGTTCATCAACGACTACTGGCAACTGGCGGTGAAGCATCAGGCCTACGGCGTACACCTTGGGCAGGAAGATCTCGACACCGCCGATCTAAACGCGATCCGCGCCGCCGGGCTGCGGCTGGGCGTTTCCACCCATGACGCCGCCGAACTGGCGCGCGCCGTCGCTATCTCGCCGTCTTATATCGCGCTGGGCCATATCTTCCCCACCCAAACCAAAGCGATGCCGTCTGCGCCGCAAGGGCTGGCCGAACTGGCCCGCCATATCCACGCGCTGGACGGGCGCTTTCCCACCGTCGCCATCGGCGGCATCAGCATTGACCGGGCGCCGGCGGTGCTGGAAACCGGGGTCGGCAGCATTGCCGTGGTCAGCGCCATCACGCAAGCGGCGGACTGGCGCGCCGCCACTGCGACGCTGCTGCGACTGATTGAAGGACGGGAGGCGTAACATGCTCGACGATCAGGCCTTTATGCGTTACAGCCGCCAGTTGCTGCTGGAAGACATCGGTCAGGAAGGGCAGCAGAAGCTGGCGGAAGCCCGGGTGCTGCTGGTGGGTCTGGGCGGGCTCGGCTCGCCGGCGGCGCTCTATCTGGCGGCGGCCGGCGTCGGCACGCTGCTGCTGGCGGACCACGACACCCTGCACATCTCCAATCTGCAACGTCAGATTCTCTACCGCAACGCCGACCTTTCACGCCCCAAAGCGGTGCTGGCCCGTCACGCGCTGGAAGCCGTCAATCCGCTGGTGAAAACCGTGGCCCTGACCACCCGGCTGGAAGGCGAACCACTTGAGAAAGCGGTGGCGCAAGCCGATCTGGTGCTGGACTGCTGCGACAACATGGCGACCCGCCACGCGGTCAACGCCGCCTGCGTCGCGGCGCAAAAACCGCTGATCAGCGCCAGCGCCGTCGGTTTTAGCGGCCAGTTGCTGGTGCTGACGCCGCCTTATCGGCACGGCTGTTATGCCTGCCTCTACCCGGACGCCAGCGAACCGCAGCGCAACTGCCGCACCGCCGGCGTGCTCGGTCCGGTGGTCGGCGTGATGGGTACGTTGCAGGCGCTGGAAGCGATCAAGCTGCTGTGCGGTTTGTCCTCGCCGCTGGACGGCAAACTGCGGCTGTTCGATGCGCGCCAACAGCAGTGGACCACGCTGCAACTGACGCGCTCGTCTACCTGCCCGGTATGCGGAGAGCAGGCATGAAGATCCGGCTTAACGACGATGTTATCGAACTGCAGGACGAGCTGACCGTGGCGCAGTTGCTCAGCCAGTTGAACCGGCTGCAGCCCGGCACGGCGCTGGCTATCAATCAAACCATCATCCCGCGTGATGCCTGGACGCAACACCCGCTGCGCGACGGTGATGACATTTTGCTGTTTCAGGCAATCGCAGGAGGTTGAAATGCTGAAGATTGCGGATACCACTTTTACTTCCCGGTTATTAACCGGGACCGGAAAATTCGCCAGCGCGCGACTGATGCAGGACGCCCTGCGCGCTTCGGGTTCACAACTGATCACGCTGGCGATGAAACGCGTGGATTTGAAAGGCGGCAGCGACGCCATTCTGGCGCCGTTGCGCGAGCTGGGCGTACACCTGCTGCCGAATACCTCCGGCGCCAAAACCGCCGAGGAGGCGGTGTTCGCCGCCCGGCTGGCGCGCGAAGCGCTGGGCACGCACTGGGTGAAGCTGGAAATCCACCCGGACATGAAATACCTGCTGCCCGACCCGGTGGAAACCCTGAAAGCCGCCGAACAGCTGGTGAAAGACGGCTTTGTGGTATTGCCTTACTGCGGTGCCGACCCGGTACTGTGCAAGCGTCTGGAAGACGTCGGCTGCGCCGCGGTGATGCCGCTGGGCGCGCCGATCGGTTCCAATCAGGGGCTGCAAACGCGCGATTTCCTGCGCATCATCATCGAACAGGCACGGGTGCCGGTGGTGGTGGACGCCGGCATCGGCGCGCCCAGCCACGCGGCGGAAGCGATTGAACTGGGTGCGGATGCGGTACTGGTCAACACCGCTATCGCCGTGGCGCGCGACCCGGTGCAGATGGCGCAAGCCTTCCGGCTGGCGGTAGACGCCGGCGCTATCGCTCATCAGGCCGGGCTGGGCAACCGCCAGCGCATCGCCAGCGCCACCAGCCCGCTCACCGGCTTTCTGCAGCATACGGAGGCCGCCAACTGATGGACACCCACGATCAATCGCCGTCGTTTGAACAGCGCTGTCAACAGTTGGAGTGGCATGACCTGACACTGCGCATCAACAGCAAGACCGACGCCGACGTAGAACGGGCGTTATGCGCCGATCGGCCGACGCGCGAGGACATGATGGCGCTGCTGTCTCCCGCCGCCGGCCGCTGGCTGGAACCGCTGGCGCAGCGGGCGCAACAGCTGACGCGCCAGCGCTTCGGCAACACCGTCAGCTTCTATGTACCGCTGTACCTCTCCAACCTGTGCGCTAACGACTGCACCTACTGCGGTTTTTCCATGAGCAATCACCTCAAGCGCAAGACGCTTGATGAGCAGGAAATCCTGCGCGAGTGCGAGGCAATTAAAGCGCTGGGGTTCGATCACCTGCTGCTGGTAACCGGCGAACACCAGCGTAAGGTGGGGATGGACTATTTTCGCCAGATGCTGCCGCTGATTCGCCCGCAGTTCAGTTCGCTGATGATGGAAGTGCAGCCGCTGGCGCAGGCGGAGTACGCCGAGTTGAAAACCCTCGGGCTGGATGGCGTGATGGTGTATCAGGAAACCTACCACCCGGCGACCTACGCCCGCCATCACCTGCGCGGTCACAAGCAGGATTTCGCCTGGCGGCTGGCGACGCCGGACAGGCTGGGGCGCGCCGGGATCGACAAGATCGGGCTGGGGGCGTTGATTGGGCTGTCCGACAGCTGGCGCGCTGATTGCTACATGGTGGCCGAGCATCTGCTGTATTTACAGCAGACTTACTGGCAGAGCCGCTATTCGGTATCGTTCCCACGTCTGCGCCCCTGCGCCGGCGGCATCGAACCCGCTTCGCTGATGGATGAAGCGCAACTGATGCAGGTGATCTGCGCCTTCCGGCTGCTGGCGCCCGATGTGGAACTGTCGCTGTCGACGCGCGAATCGCCCCACTTCCGCGACCACATGATCCCAATCGCCATCAACAACGTCAGCGCATTTTCCAAAACCCAGCCGGGCGGCTACGCCGACGACCACCCGGAACTGGAGCAGTTCACCCCGCACGACGACCGTCGTCCGGAAGCGGTGGCCGCTGCCCTGACCCGTGCCGGGCTGCAACCGGTGTGGAAAGACTGGGACGGCTATCTGGGGCGACCGGGCGCAGGTTGAGTTTTGCGCCAGCCTATCGCGATGCAGAGGATCCTGTCCTCACGGTACGATCGTCATCATCTGCCGTCATCACCTGCCGTCATGACTGACAGGAAAGATCAGGCTGAAAGTAATCCGCCCGATCGTTTCATCGCGCGGATCGCAACGGGCAATGACCTCGCCGCCGTGCAATGTCATGATCGCCCGTACGATCGACAACCCCAGCCCGCTGGAATCGCTGCTGGCGCTGCGGGTGGCGTCGGCGCGGTAAAACCGGTCGAACAAGCGTTCCAGTTGCGCGGGCGGCAGCACCGGACCGAGGTTAGTCACCTCGACCACCACTCGCTCAGAGGATGCGGCTACGCTCAGCCGCACCGGGCTGTCGGCTTTGGCGTAACGCACCGCGTTGGCGACCAGATTGCCCAGCGCACGCTGGAACAGTAACGCATCCACCGCCAGCCGGGCATTGCCTTCGCACAACAGTTCGATACCGCGTTCTTCCGCCAGCATCTCAAAGTAATCCGCTACCCGACGCAGTTCAGTCGCCACCTCGACCGGCACGCGATTGAGCACCGGCTGCTCGTGACTGGCGCGGGCCAGAAACAGAATGTTTTCCACCATGCGCGACATTCGCTCCAGCTCAGCGATGTTGTCGGACAGCAGCGTCTCATACTCTTCCACACTACGCGGCTGATACAGCGCCACCTGACAATGCCCCATCAGCGCGCCAATCGGCGTGCGGATTTCGTGCGCCAGATCGGCGGAAAACTGGGTCAGCCGCAGATAACCGTCGTTCAGTCGGTCCAGCATGGCGTTGAACGCGCGAATCAACTGTCGCATTTCCTGCGGCGCATCCGCATCGCTGATCCGGGTGGACAGCGTATTCGGCGCAATCGCCGACGCCTGCGCCGTCATCCGCCACAACGGCAATAAACCGCGGCGCAGCGCCAGATAGCCCAGCCCGCCAATCAGCACAAAGGCGATCGCCACCGCCCCCACCACGCGCCACAGATAGTGCTCCAGCATCTTTTGTTCGCTGAACATCACGTGAGCCGCCGTGACCTGCAACATCTGACCGTCATGCAGCCGCACCTGTGCGGCAATCACCCGCAGCGGTACGCCCTGCTCCGTCAGGCTGCCGCGTACCGCATCGGTTTGCAGCGGCGCGTCCACCGCGATCGGGGGAATGTCCGGCAGAGCAATATGCGCCGGGTTGACGTTAATCAGCGGCTTTTGCCCCGGCAGGGAAAACAGCAGCACGTCCTGCTCGTTCCCCAGCATATTTTCGAACATGCCGGTGTTGGCGGTCAGCATCGGCAAGGTGAAATTCCTGCCCAACAGATGGCGGTAGTACTCCACCCGCCCGGTAACCTGCACGTCGCTGCGCCGATACATTTCCTGACGCAGAACGCCGTACAGATAGCCGCCGACGCTGCTGACCACCAGCGCGGTCGTCAGCGCGAACAACAGGCTGCAACGCAACGTCAGCGAGCTGGCGCGCCAGCGCTGAAAAAACACGTTCATGAGCGCGGCTCGCACACATAGCCGATACCGCGCACGGTATGGATCAACTTGACGTCAAACGGCTTGTCGATTTTGGCGCGCAGGCGTTTCACCGCCACATCCACCACGTTGGTGTCGCTGTCGAAGTTCATATCCCACACCTGCGAAGCGATCAGGGTACGGGACAGCACCTCGCCTTCGCGCCGCACCAGCAAATGCAGCAACATGAACTCCTTGTTGGTCAGTGGAATCACCGTATCCTGACGCGTAGCTTTACGCCGCAGCACATCCAGTTGCAGATCCGCCACCAAGTAGTGATCCGCCTCGCGCACCACGCCGCGACGCAACAGGGTGCGAACGCGCAGCACCAGTTCAGTAAAGGAAAACGGTTTGATGAGGTAATCGTCCGCGCCCAGCTCCAGCCCGTGAATGCGGTCGTGCAACTGGTCGCGCGCCGTCAGAAACAGTACCGGCACATCGCTCTTCTTGCGCAGCATCTCAATAATCTGCCAGCCATTGAGCCCCGGCAGCATCACATCCAGAATGACAGCGTCGTAGCCGTGTTCCAGCGCATTGAACAATCCGTCGGTGCCGTTGCGCGCCAGGTCGACCGCATATCCCGCCTCGGTCAGCCCTTTTTTCAGGTAATCCCCGGTGCCGGCGTCATCTTCAATCACCAGAATACGCATCGTTATCACTCCCGCTGTACTGGCGGCATCGCTGCCGAAACATCGCCTCATCATAGCAACTCCGCCCGGCCGACTTGATGACATTAATGTCATCATACGGTCATCCTGACGACCTGATGGCCTCACCATGATGGGGGAAAACGCCAACCCAGGAGCCTGTCATCATGATACGTCATCGTTTTACCGGACTGCTGTTTTCCTCATTGCTGCTATGCAGCCAATGGTCTTTCGCCGCCGATGCTCCCGCCAAACCGCAACCGCCGGTGCGCGGCACCATCAGCGCAATATCGGACAACCAGTTACAACTGACCGACCGTAAAGGGCAAAAAATTGATGTCAAACTGACCGACCGGACCCGGGTGACGAGCGTGACCAAAGCCAGCCCGGACACCATCAAACCGGACAGTTACATCGGCACCGCCGCCATTCCCCAGCCTGACGGCACGCTGAAAGCGCTGGAAGTGCATGTGTTCGACGCCAGCCTGCGCGGCGCCGGCGAAGGTCACCGGCCGTGGGAATCCGCCGACGGTAAAAGCGGCACCATGACCAACGGCACCGTCGGCAAGCTGGTAAACAGCAACGGCCGCACCCTGACCATCACTTACAACGGCGAACAGAAAACCGTGGTGGTGCCGGATGACGTGCCTATCGTCAGCATCGCACCCGGCGATCGCAGCCTGCTGCAACCGGGCACGCATATCGTACTGTTCTCCAACGTCGACGAGCAGGGCAACCGGGTCGCCATCGCCATTTCGGCCGGGAAAGACGGCACCGTGCCGCCGATGTAATCAAGGCACAGCTATGCAAACATCACCTCCCGTACACGCCTGGCCGGTCAGGCTCACCCACTGGGTCAACCTGCTGGCGATGACCGCTATGTTCATGAGCGGCTGGGAAATCTACAACGCCTCGCCGCTGTTTGATTTCCACTTTCCCCAAGCCATCACGTTAGGCGGCTGGCTGGGCGGCGCTATCGGCTGGCATCTGGCGGTGATGTGGTTGCTGGTGAGCAACGGCTTGCTGTATGTGTTGTGGAGCCTGTGCAGCGGGCACTGGCGGCGACGCTGGTTGCCGCTCACGCCGACGTCGCTCCGGCGCGATATCCGGCTGGCGCTGACCTTCCGCCTGCGGCACGAATCCTTCCAGTACAACGCCATTCAGAAGCTGATGTATTTCGGCGTTATCGCGCTGGGCATATTGCTGGTGCTGTCCGGGCTGGCTCTCTGGAAACCGGTGCAGTTGCAGGGGCTGACCAATCTGTTGGGCGGTTTCGCCGCCGCTCGCTACGTGCATTTCTTTGCTATGAGCGGTATCGGCCTGTTTGTGGTGATCCACGTGGTGATGGTGCTGGTAGTCCCGCGTACGCTGTGGGCGATGCTGACCGGAGGCAAACATGAGTGATAAATCGCCGCGCCGCACGCCGCTGATACTGGAGCCGGACCAGAAAAAACAGCTGGTGAATCTGGAACGCCGCCTGATGTTGCGCTCCGGGCTGACGCTCGGCGCCGTGGCGATGCTTACCGGCTGCAATATGCAGGACGGCGACAGCGTCGACAAGGTGCTGTGGGCGATGTCGCGCTGGAACGACCGGGTACAGGCGTGGCTATTCAGCGGACAGCGGCTGGCTCCCAGCTATCGCCCGGATCAGATAACCCAGCCATTTCCGTTTAACGCCTTTTATCCAGAATACAATGTGCCGGAGATCGATCTGGACAGTTATCGTCTGGAGGTTTCAGGCAAGGTGGAGAAAAAGGGAATCTGGACACTGGAGCAACTGCGCCAGCTACCGCAGGAAACACAGATTACCCGGTTGATCTGCATCGAAGGCTGGAGCGCTATCGGCCAGTGGCGCGGCATTCCGCTGCGCCTCTTCCTGCAGCATATCGGCGCTGACCTCACCGCCCGTTATGTCGGCTTCAAATGCGCCGACCGCTATTACTCCAGCATCGATATGGCGACCGCCCTGCACCCGCAAACCATTCTGGCGCTGGAATTCGGCGATCAGGCATTACCCGCCGACTACGGCTACCCGCTACGGCTGCGCGTCCCTACCAAACTCGGCTTCAAAAACGCCAAACATATCGCAGCACTGTTCGTCAGCGACACCAACCCCGGCGGCTACTGGGAAGATCAGGGGTATAACTGGTTTAGTGGTATTTGAACGTCTACCCCGCCACCGGATTGCTGGCAAGCTCCCCGACAATCACATTCCCTAATGTGATAATGGCCGCCTCCCTCTCCGGTGTTAATGGCAAGGCATAACTCAATCGCAGGCAATGACGGTATTTCCCGCCTACAGAAAACAGCTCCCCTTCATAAATCCTGATTTTTTTGTTAGCCAGACTGTGGTTCAACCGTACGCCATCAAACTCTTCAGGCAACTCAACCCACAGTACAAACCCGCCTTGCGGGCGGCTGAGACAAATCGTATCCGGAAACACACGACGCACCAGGTTGACTAACGCTTCCAGATTGCGCTGATAGAACGAACGCATTCGGCGTACATGCGGCATGTAATATCCCTGCTGGATAAATTCGGCCACCGCCTGTTGGAAATATATGGATATCGCTCCGGTGCTGGTGTACTTCATATACAGCGCCCGATCCAGATAACGCCCCGGCGCCACCCAGCCGATTCGCAGGCCGGGGGCCAGCGTTTTGGAAAAAGAGCTGCATGTCAGAACCCGCCCATCATAATCGAGGGATTTCAGGGTAATCGGCCGCGGATAGTCATACGTTAGATCCCCATACACATCATCTTCAATAATGGCGATGTCATAACGTTGCGCCAGCGTCATCAATGCGCGTTTGCGATGTTCCGGCATAACGAACCCCAGCGGATTGTTGCAACTCGGCACCGTCAGCACCGCCTTCACCGGCCATTGCTCCAGCGCCAGCTCCAGCGCTTCAAGGCTTATCCCGCTGGCAAAGTCAGTAGGAATTTCAATCACCTTGATGCCATGACCGCACAGTATCTGCATGATGCAATGAAACACCGGCGACTCAATGGCAACGATATCGCCGGGATCACACACCGCCCGTATCGCAATCGACAGCGCTTGCGTGCAACCATGAGTAACGATGATATCCTGCGCCGATAGCTGGCAGCCGCTATCAATCATTAGTCGGGCAATTTGTTCACGCAACAGCGGCAGACCATCCGGACAGTCATAACCCATAGTGGCGATATCCTGTTTTTGCCCGATACGATTAATGTTCTTCCACAATGGTTTCAGCGTGCTTTGCGCCAGATCGGGAAGACTCCCCCCCAACTGCAGAATTTCCGGATCGGCGCGGGAACGGAGCAGATTCAGTACCGAGTCCCACCGGTTAATCTCCACCGGGCGCTGTACCGGGCGAGTCATTGCCGGAATCGGCGCGGCCGCCATACGGGGTTTAACGAAATATCCCGAACGAGGCAACGGTACGATCAGCCTCTTCTCTTCCAGCAAATGATATGCCTGCTGAACCGTGCTGATACTGACGCCATGCTCCTGACTTAACGCACGTACCGATGGCAAACGCTCGCCGCTCTGATACAGCCCTTGTTCAATTCGCTGCGCCAATAAAGTGGCCAGAAGCTGATATCGCGTCATTGATGTATTTTCCTTCTGGTTTCCATACAGAATGTGGCGTAAACGACCATTCAGATCGTCATATCGCTCATCTGTATCAAAAATAAAATCCAAGACTGCCTCTAAAACCAGACAGATGGGTTTGCCATGATAATAAGGGTCATCACCTGCGGAGAATCGCCATGACGATACTATTCCCTCCCCATCGCCTTGAGTCATCCCCCCACATGCCCATTCAACTGCGCCTGCTACGGCGATTATGGATCTGGTACCAGCACCACCAGACCCGCAAAATCCTGAATGAACTGAACGATGAACGTCTCAAAGATATCGGCCTGAAACGGGAAGACATACAGCGCCTTTACCGGAACTGGCCGGACAGGATTTAGCAAGCAGCACCACGATTATAGGCGGCCACGGCCGCCTGTCTGGAAAGCCGCGGCGTTTGGCAACGCCTTATCGCGATAATTGCTTGTTTTCTTTAAACCATGAATTGAGCGCCAAAAACAGGTACAGATCACACAAAAAATCGCAATTCAGATCGCCTAACCGTTCCTCTGTATGATCAGAATAGCCATTTTCTGCATCTGTATCCTAAAACTCACCGGTTGCACACTATTTCCAGCACAGTTCACCGGGGATACCACCATGACACAGCCACACCGCCCTTCAAATACCGCCGTCGGCCCGCGTTTCTTCCTTCATCATTTCCGCCAACGCTGGCACGCCTGGCGACAGCGAGTACAGGCACGAAAGGCGCTACGTCGACTGGACAACAACCGGTTGGAGGACATGGGGCTGACGCGCCGGGATGTGGACAATTTATGGTAGCAACGAACAAACGATAACGAGTCGAATAACACGGAGGCAGGGCAGAATATGCGAGACACTGCGCAGAAAAAAGCAATCAATACCGAGAGAAGGCGATGGTCTGCGTACCGCTGCGCACATCGCCGAATTGCCCGTCGCTGTGCCGCCGGGCGGTTGTTACAGTGCGTGGGCTGATACAGCCGGAGCAGAAACCTACCGCCTGCTCCGCCTCATCCTCGGCCAGCGCGGGCGGAGAGACACAACCCGCGCCGGTCCTGTCAACATCGTGTCGGGCTACTCGGTCGGGTAGCCCGGCATCGCCCATACTGACGGCCAGTCGCCCGGCTGCCCGCCGTTGCATTCCGGCTGATAGTTGTAGGCCACAAGCTGAAAAGTCTTGCCGTCAAACACCCACTGCGCGCTTTCGCCGCAGTCGGCGATGCCGCGCCCTTTCGCCGAGTGATACAACATGCCGCTTTCCGGGTCATAGTCCGCTTCGGTAAACCAACGGATTTTTTCCTCACGGCTGTCCGCCGGGCGAATCGGCCTTGGCAATTCCAGCAACTGCGCGGCCTGCGGGTTATTGCGTGGAGTGACAAACAGCATGCTGGAGGACTGATAGGCTCCCATGCCGCAGTTGAGCATCACCAGCGCCAGCTCGTTGGTCAGCGGTTCGGCCTCACTCAACTGGCGGGCTTCTTTGCTCAACCCGCAGTCTTCCTCTTCCAGCAAGGTTTTTTTAGCGCCGATCACGCCGTTAATCAGCGTTTTCGCATTGGTCAGCGGCGGCGGCTGGGTATAAGCCGGGTTGATTTCCTGTCCCACCGGTACCGGCGGCACCTGCGCCACCTCACCATTGCCGACCTGCAATAATGCGCTGAGGTTATTCAGGCGCCCCTGCCGTTCATCCGCCAGCAATAACGCTGCATTCAGGCCGTTAAGCGAGATGGATTCTTCCTGATTATTACTCTGACTACCACTGTGCTCCGACAGCGACAGCCGTTTGGCGTTTTTGGCCGCCAGCACAAACTGCTGGATCACATCCAGTTGATCGGTATGGACGTAAAACGCGCCTTCTTCCTCATCCGTCTGCCAGGCTGGCTGGGTCAGTTGAAAGCGGACGCCATCCAGATACAGCGCCTGACGCTTATCGGCCAGATCGAAGTCCAATGAGATTTTGCCCTGAGCGCCCGCTTCACGCTTTAGCGTCACACGCAGGTACGGGTCATTGTTCCTGATGTCGCAGTCATTCAGGTTGTTGCAGGTAATCTGCCAGTGCCTGAATACCTTCTGCACCGGAGTCGGATAACCGGAAGGCATCTCGCCGGCGCTGAACGCGCTGCCGGACAGCAAAACCAGAATGATGCCTGAAAGCGTTGTCGTGAATCGCATCGGACATTCCTTATGAAACTTCCATGCTGATGTTATAGCGCAATTATGTCTTTTCCCCGCCACTAAAAAAACGCTGAAAGCGTTTTTTAACGTCGCTTGCGACGGCCCATCGGGTGAGTTCCGCCATTAGGGTGGAACGAATCATAAAACGCTGAAAGCGTTTTTTAACGTCGCCTGCGACGGCCCATTGGGTGAGTTCCGCCATTAGGGCGGAACGAATCATAAAACGCTGAAAGCGTTTTTTAACGTCGCTTGCGACGGCCCATCGGGTGAGTTCCGCCATTAGGGCGGAACGAATCATAAAACGCTGAAAGCGTTTTTTAACGTCGCTTGCGACGGCCATCGGGTGAGTTCCACAATCGACCATTTTTAAACAGTCACGGTCGTCAATAAAAGATCTTCATGTGAAATAAGAATATAAAAAAAACCGCACCTTATCGCTAAGGTACGGTTTTTTATTATCGGTGAAACTGACGGTTATTCGTCGTCGCTGCTGCCAAAGCCCGCGTTCAACAGTTCAGCCAGGTTGGCAGATGCTTCATCCGCGCTCACCTGAGCCACTGCCGGGACTTCGCCAGCCTGACGGCGGCGCATGCGATCCTGATGGTACGCATAGCCGGTACCGGCCGGGATCAGACGACCCACGATGACGTTCTCTTTCAGGCCACGCAGCTCATCGCGTTTGCCGGCAACCGCCGCTTCCGTCAGCACGCGGGTCGTTTCCTGGAACGACGCAGCGGAGATGAAGGACTCGGTAGCCAGAGACGCTTTGGTGATACCCAGCAGGTCGCGGCTGTAAGTTGCCGAAATCTTGCCGTCCGTTTCCAACTGACGATTGGCGATCTTGATGCGCGACATTTCCACCTGCTCGCCTTCCAGGAACTCAGAGCTGCCCGGATTGACGATGGTGCCTTTACGCAGCATCTGACGAACGATAACTTCGATGTGTTTATCGTTAATCTTCACGCCCTGCAGTCGGTAAACTTCCTGCACTTCGTTCACGATGTAACGGGTTACCGCGTGTACGCCGCGCAAGCGCAGGATGTCATGCGGAGATTCCGGACCGTCGGAAATCACGTCGCCGCGTTCCACACGTTCGCCTTCGAACACGTTGAGCTGACGCCACTTCGGAATCATCTCTTCGTACGGTTCGCTGCCGTCAACCGGCGTGATCACCAGACGACGTTTGCCTTTGGTTTCTTTACCGAAGGACACCACGCCGCTGATTTCCGCCAGAATCGCCGGCTCTTTCGGACGACGGGCTTCGAACAGGTCGGCAACGCGCGGCAGACCACCGGTAATATCCTTGGTACCGCCGGATTCCTGCGGAATACGCGCCAGGGTGTCACCCGCGCCGATCTGAGAACCGTCTTCCAGCTGGACAATCGCTTTACCCGGCAGGAAGTACTGCGCCGGCATGTCGGTGCCCGGAATCAGTACGTCGTCGCCGTTAGCGTCAACGATTTTCAGCGCCGGACGCAGGTCTTTACCGCCACCGGTACGTTCCGCACTGTCCAGTACCACGATGGAGGACAGGCCGGTCAGTTCGTCGGTCTGACGAGTAATCGTCTGGCCATCGATCATATCGGTAAAGCGAATGCTACCGCCCACTTCGGTGATAACCGGCATGGTATGCGGATCCCAGTTCGCTACGGTATCGCCACCGTTAACTTCTGAGCCATCGCCTTTGCCCATAACCGCGCCGTAAGGCACTTTATAGCTTTCTTTGGTACGACCGAATTCGTCGATCAGTTTCAGCTCGGTGTTACGCGAGGTGATAACCAGCTTGCCGGCGCTGTTCTTAACGAACTTGGCGTTGGTCAGTTTCAGGCTACCTTTGTTTTTCACCTGAATGCTGGATTCGGCTGCCGCACGGGATGCCGCACCACCGATGTGGAACGTACGCATCGTCAGCTGAGTACCCGGTTCACCGATGGACTGTGCCGCGATAACCCCGATGGCCTCACCTTTGTTGATGATGTGACCACGCGCCAGGTCGCGACCGTAGCACTTGGCGCACACGCCGAAGTCGGTTTCACAACCTACTACGGAGCGTACTTTCACCGCGTCGACCGAGTTTTCTTCCAACAGGTCACACCATTTCTCGTTCAGCAGCGTGTTGCGCGGAACCAGAATGTCTGCGGTGCCCGGTTTCAGCACGTCTTCCGCCGTTACACGGCCCAGTACGCGCTCACGCAGCGGCTCTTTCACGTCGCCGCCTTCGATAACCGGCGTCATCATGATGCCTTCGTGGGTACCGCAATCGTCCTCGGTCACCACCAGGTCCTGCGCCACGTCAACCAGACGACGAGTCAGGTAACCGGAGTTCGCTGTCTTCAACGCGGTATCCGCCAGACCTTTACGCGCACCGTGGGTGGAGATGAAGTACTGGAGTACGTTCAGACCTTCACGGAAGTTCGCAGTGATCGGCGTTTCGATGATGGAGCCGTCCGGCTTCGCCATCAGACCACGCATCCCCGCCAGCTGACGAATCTGTGCCGCAGAACCACGCGCACCGGAGTCGGCCATCATAAAGATGCTGTTAAAGGAAACCTGTTTCTCTTCTTCGCCGTTACGGTTGATCACCGTTTCGGTAGAGAGGTTTTCCATCATCGCCTTGGCCACACGCTCGTTCGCCGCGGCCCAGATGTCGATGACTTTGTTGTAACGTTCGCCCGCGGTTACCAGACCAGACTGGAACTGCTCCTGAATCTCGGCAACTTCGGCTTCCGCTTCGCTGATGATTTCCACTTTCTTCGCCGGAATGACCATATCGTCGATACCAACGGAAGAACCGGAACGCGCCGCGTAAGCAAAACCGGTGTACATGATCTGGTCGGCAAAAATAACCGTCGGCTTCAGACCCAGCACGCGATAGCAGGTGTTCAGCATCTTGGAGATCGCTTTCTTACCCAGCGCCTGGTTGACGATGGAGTAAGGCAGACCTTTCGGCACGATCATCCACAGGATAGAACGACCCACGGTAGTGTCGATCAGGCTGGTTTTCTGCGTCCACTCGCCCTGCGCGTTCTTCTGGTGCTCGGTAATACGCACCTTCACGCGAGCGTGCAGCGAAGCCAGGCCAGCGCGATAGATACGCTCAGCTTCTTTCGGACCGGTCAGCACCATGCCTTCGCCTTTGGCGTTAACACAGTCACGGGTCATGTAGTACAGACCCAACACCACGTCCTGAGACGGAACGATGATCGGCTCACCGTTCGCCGGCGACAGAATGTTGTTGGTGGACATCATCAGCGCACGCGCTTCCAACTGGGCTTCCAGCGTCAGCGGTACGTGAACAGCCATCTGGTCGCCGTCGAAGTCGGCGTTATACGCCGCACACACCAGCGGGTGCAGCTGAATGGCTTTACCTTCGATCAGTACCGGTTCGAACGCCTGAATACCCAGACGGTGCAGGGTCGGCGCACGGTTCAGCAGTACCGGGTGCTCGCGGATGACTTCATCCAGGATATCCCATACCACGGCTTCTTCGCGTTCCACCATCTTCTTGGCGGCTTTGATGGTGGTAGCGAGACCACGCAGTTCCAGCTTGCCGTAGATGAACGGTTTGAACAGTTCCAGCGCCATTTTCTTCGGCAGACCGCACTGGTGCAGACGCAGGTACGGACCAACGGTAATTACGGAACGACCGGAGTAGTCCACGCGCTTACCCAGCAGGTTCTGACGGAAACGACCCTGCTTACCTTTGATCATGTCAGCCAGCGATTTCAGCGGACGCTTGTTGGAACCGGTGATCGCACGACCGCGACGGCCGTTATCCAGCAGCGCATCCACCGCTTCCTGCAGCATACGTTTTTCGTTACGTACGATGATGTCCGGCGCAGCCAGATCCAGCAGGCGTTTCAAACGGTTGTTACGGTTGATCACGCGACGATACAGATCGTTCAGATCGGAGGTCGCGAAACGACCGCCGTCCAGCGGAACCAGCGGACGCAAATCCGGCGGCAGCACCGGCAGCACGGTCAGGATCATCCACTCCGGCTTGTTGCCGGACTGCACGAACGCTTCCAGCAGCTTGATGCGCTTGGTCAGCTTCTTACGCTTGGTCTCGGAGTTGGTTTCGTTCAGCTCTTCGCGCAGCTGTTCGCATTCCTGCTCCAGATCCATGTTCTTCAGCAGAGCCTGGATCGCCTCGGCGCCCATCTTGGCGTCGAATTCGTCACCGAACTCTTCCAGCGCGTCCAGATACTGCTCTTCAGTCAGGATCTGACGGCGCTCCAGATTGGTCATGCCGCCTTCGACCACCACATAGGATTCGAAGTACAGTACGCGTTCGATATCGCGCAGCGGCATATCCAGCAGCAGGCCGATACGGGACGGCAGGGATTTCAGGAACCAGATGTGAGCGGTCGGAGACGCCAGCTCGATGTGGCCCATGCGCTCACGGCGCACTTTGGTCTGGGTCACTTCAACGCCGCACTTCTCACAAATCACGCCACGGTGTTTCAGGCGCTTGTACTTACCGCACAAGCACTCGTAGTCTTTTACCGGCCCAAAAATACGGGCGCAGAACAAGCCGTCACGTTCCGGTTTGAACGTACGGTAGTTGATGGTTTCTGGCTTTTTCACTTCACCAAAAGACCAGGAACGGATCATGTCTGGCGAGGCCAGAGCAATTTTGATCGCATCAAACTCTTCGGTTTTAGTTTGCGCTTTCAGAAACTTTAATAAGTCTTTCACGGATTGGCTCCTGTCGGAGTTAGACCTGTCAGACACCTGAACCATGCCGTTAAAAACACGGTTCAGGTGCCCCTGTAACGAATGCTCGCAGCGCTATCAGGCTGGGATTACTCTTCTTCCAGCTCGATGTTGATACCCAGGGAGCGGATTTCTTTCAACAGTACGTTGAAGGATTCCGGCATGCCCGGTTCCATCCGGTGATCGCCATCCACGATGTTTTTGTACATCTTGGTACGGCCGTTCACGTCATCGGATTTCACCGTCAGCATTTCCTGCAGGGTATAGGCTGCGCCGTAAGCTTCCAGCGCCCACACTTCCATCTCACCGAAGCGCTGACCACCGAACTGCGCCTTACCACCCAGCGGCTGCTGGGTAACCAGGCTGTAAGAGCCGGTAGAACGGGCATGCATCTTGTCATCCACCAGGTGGTTCAGTTTCAGCATGTACATGTAGCCCACGGTAACCGGACGCTCGAACTGCTCGCCGGTACGGCCGTCGAACAGACGGATCTGACCAGAAGTCGGCAGATCGCCGAGTTTCAGCAACTCTTTGATCTCGTTTTCCTTGGCACCGTCGAACACCGGCGTGGCGATCGGCATACCTTTCTTCAGATTTTCCGCCAGACGCAGCACTTCTTCATCGCTGAAGGTGTTCAGGTCGACTTTCTGGCGCACGTCGTTACCCAAGTCATAAGCTCTCTGGATAAACTCGCGCAGCTTGGCCACTTCCTGCTGCTGCTTGAGCATGGCGTTGATCTTGTCGCCGATGCCTTTGGCAGCCATACCCAGGTGGGTTTCCAGAATCTGACCGATGTTCATACGTGACGGTACGCCCAGCGGGTTCAGTACGATATCGACCGGCGTACCGTTCTCGTCGTAAGGCATATCCTCGATCGGGTTGATCTTGGAGATAACACCCTTGTTACCGTGGCGGCCTGCCATCTTGTCACCCGGCTGGATCTGACGCTTAACAGCCAGATACACTTTGACGATCTTCAGCACGCCCGGCGCCAGGTCATCACCCTGGGTGATTTTGCGGCGTTTGGCTTCGAGTTTCTTCTCGAATTCGTGTTTCAGTTCATCATACTGCTCGGCCAACTGCTCCAGCTGGTTCTGCTTCTCTTCGTCGGTCAGACCCAGTTCCAGCCAACGCTCGCGCGGCAGCTTGTCCAGTTTGTCCGCTTCGATGCCGCCGGCAACCAGCACGTCATGGATACGGGCAAACAGGCCGGCTTCCAGAATCTGCAGTTCTTCAGTCAGGTCTTTCTTCGCCTGCTTGAGCTGCATTTCTTCGATTTCCAGCGCACGTTTGTCTTTTTCCACGCCATCGCGGGTAAAGACCTGCACGTCGATAACCGTACCGGAAACGCCGTTCGGCACACGCAGAGAAGAGTCTTTCACGTCAGACGCTTTCTCACCGAAGATGGCGCGCAGCAGTTTCTCTTCCGGCGTCAGCTGGGTTTCGCCTTTCGGCGTCACTTTACCGACCAGAATATCGCCGCCGGTCACTTCCGCACCGATGTAAACGATGCCGGATTCATCCAGCTTGGAGAGCGCTGCTTCACCCACGTTCGGGATATCGGCAGTAATCTCTTCAGGCCCCAGCTTGGTGTCACGGGACACGCACGCCAGTTCCTGAATGTGGATGGTGGTAAAACGGTCTTCCTGCACCACACGCTCGGAAACGAGGATGGAGTCTTCGAAGTTGTAACCGTTCCAGGGCATGAACGCGACGCGCATGTTCTGACCCAGCGCCAGTTCACCCAGATCGGTGGACGGGCCGTCGGCCAGCACATCGCCGCGCTCAACCGGTTCGCCCAGCGACACGCACGGCATCTGGTTGATGCAGGTGTTCTGGTTGGAACGGGTGTATTTGGTCAGGTTGTAGATGTCGATGCCGGCTTCGCCCGGGTACATTTCATCTTCGTTAACCTTGATCACGATACGGGACGCATCCACGTACTGGACCAGACCGCCGCGTTTGGCAACGGCGGTTACACCGGAGTCCATCGCGACCGCACGTTCCATACCGGTGCCCACCAGCGGCTTGTCAGCGCGCAGAGTCGGTACCGCCTGACGTTGCATGTTCGCACCCATCAGGGCGCGGTTGGCGTCATCGTGTTCCAGGAACGGAATCAGGGACGCACCGACGGAAACCACCTGCTGGGTGGAAACGTCCATGTAGTCAACCTGATCGCGGCTGAACAAGCTGGATTCGCCTTTGCTACGGCAAGTAACCAGTTCCTCGATGAAGTGACCTTCGTCATCCAGGTTGGTGTTCGCCTGAGCAATAACGTAGTTGCCTTCTTCAATCGCCGACAGGTAATGGATTTCGTCGGTCACCACGCCATCGCGTACACGGCGATACGGGGTTTCCAGGAAGCCGTATTCGTTAGTCTGCGCGTACACAGACAGCGAGTTGATCAGACCGATGTTCGGACCTTCCGGCGTTTCGATAGGACATACGCGGCCGTAATGGGTCGGGTGTACGTCTCGAACTTCAAAGCCGGCGCGCTCACGGGTCAGACCGCCTGGGCCCAATGCGGAAATACGGCGTTTATGCGTAATTTCGGACAGCGGGTTGTTCTGGTCCATAAACTGGGACAGCTGGCTGGAACCGAAGAACTCTTTCACCGCTGCGGAAATCGGCTTGGCGTTGATCATGTCCTGCGGCATCAGCGTATCCAGATCGCCCAGAGACAGACGCTCTTTCACCGCACGTTCAACACGCACCAGACCGACGCGGAACTGGTTTTCCGCCATTTCGCCCACGGAACGGATACGACGGTTGCCCAGATGGTCGATATCGTCGACTTCGCCCTTACCGTTACGGATATCGATGAGTTTTTTCATCACATCGATAATGTCCGCTTTGCTCAGAATCCCGGAACCTTCGATTTCTTCGCGCAGCAGGGAACGGTTGAACTTCATACGACCAACCGCGGACAGATCGTAACGATCTTCGGAGAAGAACAGATTTTCGAACAGCGTCTCGGCCGCTTCACGTGTCGGCGGCTCGCCCGGACGCATCATGCGGTAGATTTCGACCAGCGCGCTCAGGCGATCGTTGGTCGGGTCGACACGCAGGGTCTCGGACATGTACGGACCGTGGTCCAGATCATTGGTGAACAGCGTGTCGAGACGCTTATGACCCGCCTGGCTCAGTTTAGCCAGCAGATCCAGCGACAGTTCCATGTTCGCCATCGCGATCACTTCACCGGTGCTTTCATCCACGTAATCTTTAGCCAGCACTTTACCGGCGATGTATTCGACCGGTACTTCAATGCGCTCGATGCCGTCTTTTTCCAGCTGACGAATATGGCGCGCGGTGATGCGGCGGCCTTTCTCAACGTAGACTTTACCGTCAGCTTCGATGTCGAACGACGCGGTTTCGCCACGCAGACGTTCCGGCACCAGCTCCATCTGCAGCTTGTTGTTGTGGATTTCGTACACCACTTTATCGAAGAACAGATCCAGAATTTCTTCGGTGGAGTAACTCAGCGCACGCAGAATGATGGTAGCAGGCAGTTTACGGCGACGGTCGATACGGACAAACAGGTTGTCTTTCGGGTCGAATTCAAAATCCAGCCAGGAACCACGGTAAGGAATAATACGTGCGTTATACAGCACCTTACCGGAAGAGTGGGTTTTACCCTTGTCGCTGTCAAAGAAGACGCCCGGGCTACGATGCAACTGAGAAACGATAACACGCTCAGTACCATTGATGACAAAGGTACCGTTGTCGGTCATGAGCGGAATCTCGCCCATGTACACTTCTTGTTCTTTGATGTCTTTAACGGTGCCTTCCGGCGCTTCGCGCTCGTAGATCACCAGACGCAGTTTCACGCGCAGCGGCGCGGAGAAGGTAACACCGCGGATTTGACACTCTTGAACGTCAAATACCGGCTCACCCAGACGATAACTCACGTACTGCAGCTCGGAATTACCGCTGTAACTTGCGATAGGAAATACGGAACGGAATGCCGCTTCCAGACCGTACTGGCCTTCCGGATCTTGCTCGATAAACTTCTGGAACGAGTCAAGCTGGATAGAAAGGAGATATGGGATATCCAGAACTTGTGGACGTTTCCCAAAATCCTTACGAATGCGTTTTTTCTCGGTATAGGAGTAAACCATAGGGTTCCTCAGCTCGCTGACAAGTCGACCCACTTTGTCCACCCTGAAAAGGGCGGTTCATGCGACACCATTTATGTCGATCGGAAAGTGGAACACTTTCCGCAATACCTGTTTCTATCACTCTTAAATCATTTCATTACGCTTTACACAGAACGAACGCCCTGACGCAATATATTAAGTCGTCGATAGAAACAAGCATTGACGGGAAATCGGTAGTCAAACAGTGTGAAACGCTACCGACACCCTACAGCGCAAAAAGGCTGGTGACCAAAAAGTCACCAGCCATCAGCCTGATAACTCAGGCTGCAACCGGAAGGGTTGGCTTATTTAACTTCAACTTCAGCGCCAGCTTCTTCCAGAGATTTTTTCAGAGCTTCAGCGTCATCTTTGCTCACGGCTTCTTTCAGAGCGGCCGGAGCAGACTCAACCAGGTCTTTCGCTTCTTTCAGACCCAGGCCAGTTGCGCCACGAACTGCTTTGATAACGGCAACTTTGTTAGCGCCAACAGCTTTCAGGATAACGTCGAACTCGGTTTTCTCTTCAGCAGCTTCAGCCGGGCCAGCAGCAGCTACAGCAACAGCGGCAGCAGCAGAAACGCCGAATTTTTCTTCCATTGCAGAGATCAGCTCAACAACGTCCATTACAGACATAGCCGCTACTGCTTCAATGATTTGATCTTTAGTGATAGACATGACAATTGTTCCTAACAATCAGAAAAAGTTTATACGTTAGCAAATGCGATAACAGGAAAAGTGCGATTAAGCAGCTTCTTTCTGATCGCGAACAGCAGCCAGAGTGCGGACCAGTTTGCCAGCAGAGGCTTCTTTCATGGTCGCCATCAGGCGTGCAATTGCTTCTTCGTAAGTCGGCAGCGTTGCCAGACGGTCAATTTGAGCCGCCGGAATCAACTCACCTTCAAAGGCCGCAGCTTTAACCTCAAATTTTGCATTCGCTTTCGCGAACTCTTTGAACAGACGAGCGGCAGCGCCCGGGTGCTCCATAGAGTATGCAATCAGGGTCGGACCAACAAACGTGTCTTTCAGGCATTCGAACTGAGTGCCTTCAACGACGCGGCGCAGCAGGGTGTTACGAACAACACGCATGTATACGCCAGCTTCACGACCTGCTTTACGCAGTTCAGTCATTTTATCTACGGTAACGCCGCGGGAATCCGCAACTACCGCAGACAGCGCGCCTTTGGCCACTTCGCTGACTTCAGCAACAATCGCTTGTTTGTCTTGAAGATTTAATGCCATTAGCTTTTGCTCCTGGATTTAGCCGGAGAAAATCTCCGGAACTCACTTCACCTGCCGCCAAAACGGAGACAGGCGCTGAAACACGGTGAGCAGAATCCAGCAGGACTATTCTTTAAAAAAGAATAAAAATGTTCTTTAGGCTCTGTCACCGTCTACGCAGGAAAATTAAGTTTCTGACGAAACACCTGCGGTCTTGGACGGAGGCCTGGATTAGGCCAGGCTCCAACCGAAAAATCGTCTCTTGTTCATTTACAGAACAACGGGCGTAAGATTATAAAGAAATCTCTCGCCCGGGTAAAGAGGAACAAAAGCTATCAGTTTGCGACTGCGTTCAGGCCGCTCTGATCGATGGCAACGCCAGCACCCATGGTGGTGGACAGGCTGATTTTCTTGATATAAACGCCTTTCGCCTGAGCCGGTTTGGCTTTTTTCAGCGCAACCAGCAGAGCTTCCAGGTTTTCTTTCAGTTTATCAGCGTCGAAATCAACCTTACCGATAGTGGTATGGATGATACCGTTCTTGTCGTTACGGTAACGCACCTGACCAGCTTTAGCGTTTTTCACAGCTTCAGCAACGTTCGGGGTTACAGTGCCCACTTTCGGGTTCGGCATCAGGCCGCGCGGGCCCAGGATCTGGCCCAGTTGACCAACAACGCGCATTGCATCCGGAGAAGCAATAACTACGTCGAAGTTCATCTCGCCTTTCTTGATCTGCTCAGCCAGGTCATCCATACCTACCAGGTCAGCGCCGGCGGCTTTAGCAGCTTCAGCGTTGGCACCCTGAGTAAATACAGCGACGCGAACAGTACGGCCAGTACCGTGCGGCAGTACAGTCGCGCCACGAACGTTCTGGTCGGATTTACGTGCGTCGATGCCCAGGTTTACGGCAACGTCAACACTTTCAACAAATTTAGCAGTGGCCAGCTCTTTCAGCAGGGCAACGGCTTCGTTGATGTCATATTGTTTGGTTACATCAACTTTGTCACGGATCACGCGCATGCGCTTGGTCAGCTTAGCCATTTCTTAGTCCTCCACTACCAGGCCCATGGAACGAGCAGTACCTTCAATGGAACGCGCCATGGCTTCCACGTCAGCACCAGTCATGTCCGCCGCTTTGGTCTGGGCAATTTCCAGAACCTGAGCACGGGTCACTTTACCCACTTTGTCTTTGTTCGGCTTACCGGAACCAGACTTGATACCAGCCGCTTTTTTCAGCAGTACGGATGCCGGCGGAGTTTTGGTAACGAAGGTGAAGGAACGGTCGGAGTAAACAGTGATAACAACCGGAATCGGCAGACCTTTTTCCAGGCTTTCTGTTTTGGCGTTGAATGCCTTACAGAATTCCATGATGTTAACACCCTGCTGACCCAGAGCCGGACCAACTGGCGGACTCGGGTTAGCCATACCAGCTGCAACCTGCAGCTTGACATAGGCTTGTACTTTCTTGGCCATTTAGCTTTCCTCTAATGGGTAATAACGCTTCACGAAGAAGCTCCCCCGCGATTTATAAACATGTTATGCGTCTTAGTGGCACATAAAACAAAGGCGCGAAATTGTAGGTCAATTTCGCGCCGGATACAAGTATCGAATTTAGGCAGTGATTAGCCTTTTTCAACCTGGCTGAAATCCAGCTCGACAGGGGTCGCTCGACCAAAGATGGAGACGGAAACCTTCAGGCGGCTTTTCTCGTAATCGACTTCTTCCACCACACCGTTGAAATCGGCAAACGGGCCGTCGTTGACGCGCACCATTTCGCCCGGTTCGAACAGCGTTTTCGGCCGCGGCTTGTCGCCCACCTGCTGCAGACGGTTCATGATAGCGTCCACTTCTTTATCGCTGATCGGCGCAGGGCGATCGGACGTCCCGCCGATGAACCCCATGACGCGCGGTACGCTACGGACCAAATGCCAGCTGGCATCATCCATCACCATCTGTACCAGCACGTAGCCCGGGAAGAATTTGCGCTCGCTCTTGCGACGCTGGCCGCCACGAATTTCAACCACTTCTTCGGTCGGTACCATCACCTCACCAAAGTGGTCTTCCATGTTATGGAGCTTGATATGTTCACGCAGAGACTGTGCTACGCGACCTTCAAAGCCAGAAAACGCCTGAACGACGTACCAACGTTTCTTTGGAGCTTCAGACATCTTAGAACCTCAGGCCAGTAATAAACGATACCAGACGCACCAGAATGCCATCCAGTCCCCACAGAATCAGCGACATAACGGCAGTTACAGCAGCAACGATCAGAGTGGTGTGCAATGTTTCCTGCCGGGTCGGCCAGATCACCTTGCGAACTTCGGTCCGGGCTTCACGCGCAAACAAAACAGTTGCTTTGCCTTTCGTCGTCAGCAATGCCACGCCGCCCGCAGCAGCAATTAAAATAACCACAGCCAATGCACGCAGCGGCAAGCTGAATTCACGGTAGTAGTAATTACCTACAATTGCCGCGATCAGCAATACTGCAACGACCAGCCATTTCAGCGCCTCAAGACCACGCCCGCTCTCCTGAGCTTCGGTATTCGCACTCATAAACCAACCTGTCACTAGATTCAGACAAATAATTTTGCCCTGCCGTAAGGGCAAACCAGACCGGAAAGTATTCTAAAATCAAGCAATCCGGGACTCACACCGCTTACACAGAGCCTATCTCACCAATGATTATACTGCACAATCGCTGATGAGATAGGTTCTACGACAACAGCGTAGAAAAAGGGCATCAAATGATGCCCTTTTACCGCATGTTGCGTCAAATTTTATCAGCAATTAAGCGATAACTTTGGCAACCACGCCGGCGCCTACAGTACGGCCGCCTTCACGGATAGCGAAACGCAGACCGTCGTCCATCGCGATCGGCGCGATCAGGTTTACGACCATCTTGATGTTGTCGCCTGGCATTACCATTTCTACGCCTTCCGGCAGTTCGATGGTGCCTGTCACGTCAGTTGTACGGAAGTAGAACTGCGGACGGTAGCCTTTGAAGAACGGCGTGTGACGGCCACCTTCGTCTTTGCTCAGGATATACACTTCAGATTCGAACTGAGTGTGCGGCTTGATTGAGCCCGGCTTGGCCAGAACCTGACCACGCTCAACTTCATCACGCTTGGTACCACGCAGCAGAACACCCACGTTCTCGCCCGCACGGCCTTCGTCCAGCAGTTTGCGGAACATTTCAACACCAGTACAGGTGGTTTTCGTGGTGTCTTTGATACCCACGATTTCAACTTCTTCACCCACTTTGATGATGCCGCGCTCTACACGACCGGTTACTACGGTACCACGGCCGGAGATGGAGAATACGTCTTCGATCGGCAGCAGGAACGGCTTGTCAATCGCACGCTCCGGTTCCGGAATGTAGCTGTCCAGCGCTTCGGCCAGTTCGATGATTTTCGCTTCCCACTCGGCATCGCCTTCCAGCGCTTTCAGCGCGGAACCGCGGATAACCGGCGTGTCGTCGCCCGGGAAGTCGTACTGAGACAGCAGCTCGCGCACTTCCATCTCAACCAGTTCCAGCAGCTCTTCGTCATCAACCATGTCGCATTTGTTCAGGAACACGATGATGTACGGAACGCCTACCTGACGACCCAGCAGGATGTGCTCACGAGTCTGCGGCATCGGGCCGTCAGTCGCAGCAACTACCAGGATCGCGCCGTCCATCTGGGCAGCACCGGTGATCATGTTTTTCACGTAGTCGGCGTGTCCCGGGCAGTCAACGTGCGCGTAGTGACGAGTCGGGGTATCGTATTCAACGTGAGAGGTGTTGATGGTGATACCACGCGCTTTTTCTTCCGGCGCGTTGTCGATCTGGTCGAATGCACGAGCCTGGCCACCGTAGGTTTTCGCCAGAACGGTAGTGATGGCTGCGGTCAGCGTTGTTTTACCATGGTCAACGTGGCCGATAGTACCGACGTTAACGTGCGGTTTTGTACGTTCAAATTTTTCTTTAGACATCGATTGTCCCTCTAAGACACGGATAAATCGGTGGTATCACCACATCAACCAAGCAATTACTTGCTGAGCTTTTAACAGAAAGAAAATCAGGAGGAAAATAAAGAAGTGGTGCTGATAGGCAGATTCGAACTGCCGACCTCACCCTTACCAAGGGTGCGCTCTACCAACTGAGCTATATCAGCACATCTAATTGGAGCGGGCAGTGGGAATCGAACCCACATCATCAGCTTGGAAGGCTGAGGTAATAGCCATTATACGATGCCCGCATCCTGGAACTCGGCTACCTGATTTCTCTGTAGAACATTAAAGCAAGGCACAATTTACATTGATACCTTGCTTTTTTTTCGATTCGGCTTTGATATTTCGTACCGCATCGATTGCATCCTGTCGCCAGGATTGAATTTGGTGGTGGGGGAAGGATTCGAACCTTCGAAGTCTGTGACGGCAGATTTACAGTCTGCTCCCTTTGGCCGCTCGGGAACCCCACCTTATTGTATGTACTTGATGGTGCCGGCTGCCGGAATCGAACTGGCGACCTACTGATTACAAGTCAGTTGCTCTACCTACTGAGCTAAGCCGGCATCAAGTGCTGCGCATTCTAGGCAGAGGGGCCGGTCTATGCAACAAAAAAATTGCTCAAAATGCGCTATCGCTTAGATTTTGCACAAATTCGGATGCTGTTTCACATTACTGTCAATCATTCGTGCAAATAAGCATCAGGAAACATGTTAAAAGCGCTCTGCGCGTACGGTTCTCAGGCATTCAGGCATCAATGATATGTCACCGCCATCACCGAATATCTGCACCAAAAAAGTGATAATGCCCCCCTTTGTGGCAGTCCTGAGCATGAGATGCGGCATTTAGCCACTTTTAGCCGCCATCGATGAATGGAACATTCCTTGCATGAAAAATCAGACGAGACACGTTTTAGCCCAACCCAGCAGGAGAGACAGCATGAAGATCGTATTACTGAATGTCGCCACTCTTCCCGTCTATCGTTACGAGTTAGCCGGCTTACTGGTAAATGCTGTGGCAAAGGGAGCGTCTGTCGGTTACCAGTCACCGCTAACGCACGAGGAAGCCGAGAGCTATTTCCACAGCCTGCGTCCTTCTGTCGCCGAAGGAGAGCGCCTGTTATGGATTGCGCGCGATGATAATGGCGTGATAGGCAGTATCCAGCTTGAACTGTGCCAAAAATCAAACGGACAAAACCGGGCTGAAATACAAAAACTGCTGGTTCATAGCAGCATGCGACGCCAGGGGATTGGAAAACGTTTACTCTCCACGCTGGAGCAGGCGGCATTACAGCATCGACGCGGCTTGATCTATCTCGATACGCAAGCCGGTTCGCCTGCCGAGCACTTTTATCGTGCTCAGGGTTACCGCTATCTGGGAGAACTTCCCGACTATGCCAGTTCTCCCGATGGTTATTACTATCCGACAGCAATTTACTACAAGCGCCTGTTCGCCGTGAATCGCGTAGAGCGCGCCCTCGCCAGCTAATCCCTACCTGATGCCTGTATCACAGGTATCAGGGTTGATACAGATTTT
The DNA here is from genome assembly GCF_003049805.1 of Dickeya sp. Secpp 1600. NCBI lineage: Bacteria > Pseudomonadati > Pseudomonadota > Gammaproteobacteria > Enterobacterales > Pectobacteriaceae > Dickeya > Dickeya sp. Secpp 1600. The sequence continues at coordinate 249,313 of NZ_CP023484.1, read as the reverse complement.
TGCTTCTTTTCCTGACCCTCATGGTGGTAACCTGCCCGCTGGACGATAATTTTATCAGGAAAGGATGCTGCGGCTGTTGCCTGTCCAGCCTCCCGGTGTCTCAGTTTCATGCACTGAAACCTGGCTGTTTCCCTTCCTTACCGGTAGCGTCAAGCAGAAATACATTTATGACTAATAACGCGCAATCTTTCGCAACGCCTTATCTTCAGTTCAATCGCCAGCAATGGGCCAACTTGCGTGACTCTGTGCCATTGACTCTGACTGAAGATGAAATCATTAAACTCAAAGGCATTAACGAAGATCTATCTTTGGATGAGGTCGCGGAAATTTATCTGCCATTATCTCGACTGCTCAATTTTTATATCAGTTCCAATTTACGGCGTCAGGCCGTGCTTGAGCAGTTTCTGGGAACCGATGGACAGAAAATCCCTTATATTATCGGTATTGCTGGTAGTGTTGCCGTAGGGAAAAGCACGACAGCGCGTGTACTGCAGGCATTGCTCAGCCGCTGGCCGGAACATCGGAAAGTTGAACTGATTACCACCGACGGTTTTCTTCATCCCAATAAGGTATTACAGCAAAAAAATCTGATGAAGAAGAAAGGATTCCCCCAGTCCTATGATATGCATAGCCTGGTAAAATTCGTTTCTGAGATAAAATCCGGTGTCCCTTGGGTAACGGCCCCCACCTATTCTCACCTGACCTATGATATTGTGCCCGATTGCAATAAAGTCATAGAACAGCCGGATATTCTGATTCTTGAAGGACTGAATGTTCTGCAAAGCGGGATGGATTATCCCCACGACCCTCATCGTGTTTTTGTATCTGATTTCGTGGATTTTTCCATCTATGTCGATGCGCCCGAGGAACTACTGAAGAGCTGGTATATCAATCGATTTCTGAAATTCAGGCAGGGTGCATTTACCAATCCCGACTCCTATTTCCACAATTATGCAAAATTGGCGGAAACAGAAGCCGTTAATATCGCATCACAATTATGGAATGAGATTAATGGTTTGAATCTCAAGCAGAACATACTGCCGACGCGTGGACGAGCCAGCCTTATCATGACCAAAAGCGCAAATCACGCAGTCGAGTGTGTACGCTTAAGAAAATAAAAATAGAGGGGATGACAATCCCCTATTACCATCCACGCAGAGAAATCTCACCGCCAATATAAGACTGAATTACCCCATCCTGCTCCAGCAATAACGCCCCCTGGCTATCAATGCCTTTATCAATACCTTTTATTTCCCGATTACCGACAATCAGCTTCACTGCGCGATTATAAAAATTATCCAGATTGTTCCATCGGGAAATAAAGGGAGCTAAACCTTGTTGTTCATAAATAGCCAATGCGGCACGCAGTTCAGTAACGAGCTTCACAGCCAGCATATTACGATCAATATCAATCCCTGCTTCCTGCAGGTTGATCCATCCCTGATCGATCACAGTCGAGCCTGATGAATTCATGCGCAAATTAATACCTGCGCCGATAACCAGATGCGCAGCATCCCCCGTCCGTCCATTTAATTCAACGAGAATACCAGCCAGTTTTTTATCGTTCAGGTACAAGTCATTCGGCCATTTTACCCGCACCCCTTCAGCTCCCAGATGATGCAAGACTTCCGCCATAATGATGCCAATCACCAGACTCACGCCAACCGCTGCGGCAGGTCCTTGTTCCAGACGCCAATACAGTGACAAGTAGAGGTTACTGCCAAAGGGGGAAAACCATTTTCGACCACGACGCCCCCGCCCAGCCTGTTGGTATTCGGCAATGCAAGCATCACCCGACGATACCGAATCAAGGCGATCCAACAGATATTGATTGGTAGAATCAATCACGGGTAAAACCGCTATATTGCCGCTTTGTATTTGCGAGCGAATCTTCTCTGCATCAAGCAATTGAATTGGGGCTGAAAGTGCATAACCTTTTCCAGTTACAGTAAAGACATCCAACCCCCACTCTCTGATGGTCTGAATATGTTTGTTGATGGCTGCCCGGCTCATCCCCATTAGCTCACCGAGATATTCCCCCGAATAAAACTCACCATCGGACAGAATAGAGATTAGCTTCAACGGGACGGTATAATCTTTCATGCCAAAACCTCCACTGCATTAACCTCTCCCTGAGCGGAAATAAACCGTACCTCAGGCTCCAGCCACACATCGAATTGCTCTGCAACTTTGTTTCTTACATAACGAGCCAGATTAACCAGATCACGACTGGTTGCTTCGCCTTTATTCACCAGAACCAGAGCCTGCTTATCATGAACTGCAGCCTGACCAATTTGATGCCCTTTTAAACCGCATTGTTCGATCAACCAGCCGGCAGCCAGCTTTACCTCACCATTCGGTTGAGGATAATGAGGGGCATTGGGATAATTCGCCAGAATGTGTTCAGCTATAGCGGCAGGAATTACCGGGTTTTTGAAAAAACTACCTGCATTACCCATTACCGCAGGATCGGGTAATTTGCTCCGCCTCATCTGACAAACGGCGTCAAAGACTTGTTTTGCTGTCACTGCCGAAGGGTCAAGGCGAGTAAGATCGCCATATTCCAGGACCGGCTTCCACTCTTTCGATAAACGAAATCCTACTGCGATAATGGCAAATCCATCCTGGTATTCATGCTTGAAAACGCTATCCCGATAACCGAACTGGCACTCTTCAGCGCTCAGGCGCGCTGTCTCGCCCGTTCTCAGATTTAGCATATCGACATAAGCACAGACCTTTTTCAGCTCTACACCATAAGCGCCGATATTCTGAATAGGCGCGGATCCAACACATCCTGGGATCAAGGCCAGATTCTCGAGACCGGAAATCTGGCGTTCCAGCGTATATTCCACAAGGTGATGCCAGTTTTCTCCAGCCCCAACATGGAGCATCCATTCAGATGCAGTCTCTTTGATCTCAATCCCTTTGAGCCGATTAATGAGTACTATGCCGTGAAAATCGTCCAGAAAGAGTACATTACTCCCTTCCCCCAATATCAGGATTGGTAACCCGCTCTGATTAGCACGCTGCCATGCAGATAACAACTCACTTGAATTTTCGATAATCGCGACCTCTGTCGCAAATACCGGTAAGGAGAAGGAATTAAACGATTTTAGAGATGTGACAGAATTCGTCATGGTAGCCAATACTCAGTAAACATTTAGGCATAGTCTAACTGATTCTGAGGGATTATTGAGGGATGTTTTATCTGCCGGCAGGCACAAAAAGGGACAGGGTGCGCAGAGGGAGAATCACACAACACCGGAAGACCGAACAGGACCGCAACCCCCACCGCCGGGCCGCCGGTCATCTCCGCCCTGGCACTCGGTTCTGCCACCGCACCCCCAAAGCAAAAAACCCCCGGCATAACCGGGGGTTCCTTATGTGATGCCTGGCAGTTCCCTACTCTCGCATGGGGAGACCCCACACTACCATCGGCGCTACGGCGTTTCACTTCTGAGTTCGGCATGGGGTCAGGTGGGACCACCGCGCTCTCGCCGCCAGGCAAATTCTTTTCATTCCAACCGTCATGCCCACGCTACCGCGCCGCACAACCATCAGAATCCATCCGTCGAACAAGCCAAATTCTTTCTCGTCTCTCTCACCAAAACACCTTCGGTGTTGTAAGGTTAAGCCTCCCGGGTCATTAGTACTGGTTAGCTCAACGTATCGCTACGCTTACACACCCAGCCTATCAACGTCCTCGTCTCGAACGTCCCTTCAGGGGAATCAAGTTCCCAGGGAAGACTCATCTCGGGGCAAGTTTCCCGCTTAGATGCTTTCAGCGGTTATCTCTTCCGCACTTAGCTACCGGGCAATGCAATTGGCATCACAACCCGAACACCAGTGGTGCGTTCACTCCGGTCCTCTCGTACTAGGAGCAACCCCCCTCAATCTTCCAGCGCCCACGGCAGATAGGGACCGAACTGTCTCACGACGTTCTAAACCCAGCTCGCGTACCACTTTAAATGGCGAACAGCCATACCCTTGGGACCTACTTCAGCCCCAGGATGTGATGAGCCGACATCGAGGTGCCAAACACCGCCGTCGATATGAACTCTTGGGCGGTATCAGCCTGTTATCCCCGGAGTACCTTTTATCCGTTGAGCGATGGCCCTTCCATTCAGAACCACCGGATCACTAAGACCTGCTTTCGCACCTGCTCGAGCCGTCACTCTCGCAGTCAAGCTAGCTTATGCCTTTGCACTAACCTCCTGATGTCCGACCAGGATTAGCTAACCTTCGTGCTCCTCCGTTACTCTTTGGGAGGAGACCGCCCCAGTCAAACTACCCACCAGACACTGTCCGCAACCCGGTTCACGGGTCCACGTTAGAACATCAAACATTAAAGGGTGGTATTTCAAGGTTGGCTCCATGCAGACTGGCGTCCACACTTCAAAGCCTCCCACCTATCCTACACATCAAGGCTCAAGGTTCAGTGTCAAGCTATAGTAAAGGTTCACGGGGTCTTTCCGTCTTGCCGCGGGTACACTGCATCTTCACAGCGAGTTCAATTTCACTGAGTCTCGGGTGGAGACAGCCTGGCCATCATTACGCCATTCGTGCAGGTCGGAACTTACCCGACAAGGAATTTCGCTACCTTAGGACCGTTATAGTTACGGCCGCCGTTTACCGGGGCTTCGATCAAGAGCTTCTCCTTACGGATAACCCCATCAATTAACCTTCCGGCACCGGGCAGGCGTCACACCGTATACGTCCACTTTCGTGTTTGCACAGTGCTGTGTTTTTATTAAACAGTTGCAGCCAGCTGGTATCTGCGACTGGGCTCAGCTCCATCCGCAAGGGACTTCACCATGCCCAGCGTGCCTTCTCCCGAAGTTACGGCACCATTTTGCCTAGTTCCTTCACCCGAGTTCTCTCAAGCGCCTGAGTATTCTCTACCTGACCACCTGTGTCGGTTTGGGGTACGATTCAATGTTACCTGATGCTTAGAGGCTTTTCCTGGAAGCAGGGCATCTGTCACTTCAGTACCGTAGTACCTCGTCATCACGCCTCAGTGTTACGGCAGACCGGATTTGCCTGGTCCACCCACCTGCACGCTTAAACCGGGACAACCGTCGCCCGGATGACATAGCCTTCTCCGTCCCCCCTTCGCAGTAACACCAAGTACAGGAATATTAACCTGTTTCCCATCGACTACGCTTTTCAGCCTCGCCTTAGGGGTCGACTCACCCTGCCCCGATTAACGTTGGACAGGAACCCTTGGTCTTCCGGCGTGCGGGTTTTTCACCCGCATTATCGTTACTTATGTCAGCATTCGCACTTCTGATACCTCCAGCAGACCTCACAGTCCACCTTCAACGGCTTACAGAACGCTCCCCTACCCAACAACGCCTAAGCGTCGCTGCCGCAGCTTCGGTGCATGGTTTTAGCCCCGTTACATCTTCCGCGCAGGCCGACTCGACCAGTGAGCTATTACGCTTTCTTTAAATGATGGCTGCTTCTAAGCCAACATCCTGGCTGTCTGGGCCTTCCCACATCGTTTCCCACTTAACCATGACTTTGGGACCTTAGCTGGCGGTCTGGGTTGTTTCCCTCTTCACGACGGACGTTAGCACCCGCCGTGTGTCTCCCGTGATAACATTCTCCGGTATTCGCAGTTTGCATCGGGTTGGTAAGCCGGGATGGCCCCCTAGCCGAAACAGTGCTCTACCCCCGGAGATGAATTCACGAGGCGCTACCTAAATAGCTTTCGGGGAGAACCAGCTATCTCCCGGTTTGATTGGCCTTTCACCCCCAGCCACAAGTCATCCGCTAATTTTTCAACATTAGTCGGTTCGGTCCTCCAGTTAGTGTTACCCAACCTTCAACCTGCCCATGGCTAGATCACCGGGTTTCGGGTCTATACCCTGCAACTTAACGCCCAGTTAAGACTCGGTTTCCCTGCGGCTCCCCTATACGGTTAACCTTGCTACAGAATATAAGTCGCTGACCCATTATACAAAAGGTACGCAGTCACACCCAAAAGGTGCTCCCACTGCTTGTACGTACACGGTTTCAGGTTCTATTTCACTCCCCTCGCCGGGGTTCTTTTCGCCTTTCCCTCACGGTACTGGTTCACTATCGGTCAGTCAGGAGTATTTAGCCTTGGAGGATGGTCCCCCCATGTTCAGACAGGATACCACGTGTCCCGCCCTACTCATCGAACTCACGGCCTGTGCATCTTCGTGTACGGGACTTTCACCCTGTATCGTGCGACTTTCCAGACGCTTCCACTGACACACAAGCCGATTCAGGTTCTGGGCTGCTCCCCGTTCGCTCGCCGCTACTGGGGGAATCTCGGTTGATTTCTTTTCCTCGGGGTACTGAGATGTTTCAGTTCCCCCGGTTCGCCTCATTAACCTATGGATTCAGTTAATGATAGTGTGACGAGTCACACTGGGTTTCCCCATTCGGGTATCGTCGGGTATAACGGTTCATATCACCTTGCCGACGCTTTTCGCAGATTAGCACGCCCTTCATCGCCTCTGACTGCCTAGGCATCCACCGTGTACGCTTAGTCGCTTAACCTCACAACCCGAAAGTGTCTCGGGATGCGGGTATATTGAGAGACTCGAACAACACATGAATTCACACTCATATGCCGTCGTTTCAAATTTTCAGCTTGTTCCGGATTGTTAAAGAGCAGATAACATAAACCTGACTATCACTAATCAGTTTTAGGTTAGCGTTGACCGTGCCTTTCACCCACTGTCAGTCATATTGGCGTCCCCTAGGGGATTCGAACCCCTGTTACCGCCGTGAAAGGGCGGTGTCCTGGGCCTCTAGACGAAGGGGACATCACTTGTCAGCTTCGCAAGACGCTTTTGACTCTTTCTTATCATCAGACAATCTGTGTGGACACCACGCAGGCACTTCAACTCGGTAAGGAGGTGATCCAACCGCAGGTTCCCCTACGGTTACCTTGTTACGACTTCACCCCAGTCATGAATCACAAAGTGGTAAGCGCCCTCCCGAAGGTTAAGCTACCTACTTCTTTTGCAACCCACTCCCATGGTGTGACGGGCGGTGTGTACAAGGCCCGGGAACGTATTCACCGTAGCATTCTGATCTACGATTACTAGCGATTCCGACTTCATGGAGTCGAGTTGCAGACTCCAATCCGGACTACGACGTACTTTATGAGGTCCGCTTGCTCTCGCGAGGTCGCTTCTCTTTGTATACGCCATTGTAGCACGTGTGTAGCCCTACTCGTAAGGGCCATGATGACTTGACGTCATCCCCACCTTCCTCCGGTTTATCACCGGCAGTCTCCCCTGAGTTCCCACCCGTAGTGCTGGCAACAGAGGATAAGGGTTGCGCTCGTTGCGGGACTTAACCCAACATTTCACAACACGAGCTGACGACAGCCATGCAGCACCTGTCTCAGCGTTCCCGAAGGCACGACCGCATCTCTGCAGTCTTCGCTGGATGTCAAGAGTAGGTAAGGTTCTTCGCGTTGCATCGAATTAAACCACATGCTCCACCGCTTGTGCGGGCCCCCGTCAATTCATTTGAGTTTTAACCTTGCGGCCGTACTCCCCAGGCGGTCGATTTAACGCGTTAGCTCCGGAAGCCACGCCTCAAGGGCACAACCTCCAAATCGACATCGTTTACAGCGTGGACTACCAGGGTATCTAATCCTGTTTGCTCCCCACGCTTTCGCACCTGAGCGTCAGTCTTCGTCCAGGGGGCCGCCTTCGCCACCGGTATTCCTCCAGATCTCTACGCATTTCACCGCTACACCTGGAATTCTACCCCCCTCTACGAGACTCTAGCCTGTCAGTTTTGAATGCAGTTCCCAGGTTAAGCCCGGGGATTTCACATCCAACTTAACAGACCGCCTGCGTGCGCTTTACGCCCAGTCATTCCGATTAACGCTTGCACCCTCCGTATTACCGCGGCTGCTGGCACGGAGTTAGCCGGTGCTTCTTCTGCGGGTAACGTCAATCGACAAGGTTATTAACCTTGCCGCCTTCCTCCCCGCTGAAAGTGCTTTACAACCCGAAGGCCTTCTTCACACACGCGGCATGGCTGCATCAGGGTTTCCCCCATTGTGCAATATTCCCCACTGCTGCCTCCCGTAGGAGTCTGGACCGTGTCTCAGTTCCAGTGTGGCTGGTCATCCTCTCAGACCAGCTAGGGATCGTCGCCTAGGTGAGCCGTTACCCCACCTACTAGCTAATCCCATCTGGGTTCATCCGATGGCGTGAGGCCCGAAGGTCCCCCACTTTGGTCTTGCGACGTTATGCGGTATTAGCTACCGTTTCCAGTAGTTATCCCCCTCCATCAGGCAGATCCCCAGACATTACTCACCCGTCCGCCGCTCGCCGGCGGGGAAGCAAGCTTCCCCCCGCTGCCGCTCGACTTGCATGTGTTAGGCCTGCCGCCAGCGTTCAATCTGAGCCATGATCAAACTCTTCAATTTAAAGTTTGATGTGTTTTCCGAAGAAAACGTGCTCAAAGAATTTACCGTTAGTTCGTATGAATTAACTGTTGTCACTCTTCAAGACTTTTCACAAATATTTTAGTGAAGCGTCCTGCGAGTGCCCACACAGATTGTCTGATTGATTGTTAAAGAGCAGGACCACTTACCGTGGTCGCGGGTCGCATATATTATGCTTTCCCGAAAAGAAGTCAAGCGATATGCGCCTGATTTCTTACTGAAACCGCTTCGGTTTGTTGCCGTTGCCGTGTCAGTGGAGGCGCATTATAGGGACTTCTCCGTCGCTGACAAGCACTAATTTCAAAAAAGTTTCCGAATGTCTCTTTTTTCGCCACAACACGGCGGCAAGCCGCATTACACCGCCTTTTTCTGGGCGAGCTGACCAAAGGACTGGGCAAAACGCGCCACCTGTTCCCAGTCGGTATACTCAATTTCTTTGGTGCTGTCGGTCTCGCCGCCGGTCATACGCATAATGAACTGAATCATGACACGGTCGAACCAGCGATAGCGCGGGTAACGCAGCGCGCCGGCAAAGACCGCGCCTAAGTCCGGCTGCCAGGGAGAACGCAGCAGAAACTTACGGGTATAGGCGTTGGTTTGCAGCGAACGCTTTTCCGGCTTGCGGGCGGTCAGGTTGACAGAAAAGAAGGCGCTGGGCTTTTGTTGCAACAAGGCAAGATGCTGGCGGATGAATTTTTCCACCGCCGGATGAAAATGCCCGTAGCGCACTGACGCACCGATCATTATTTTGTCGTACTTGTCGAGGTCAACCTCATGGGCATTCAGAATGTTGACGACATCACACTCCAGCGTTCCCTTGAGGTTATTGGCGATGTAAGACGCTATCGCACGCGTTTGGCCATCCCGACTGGAAAACAATATCAATGCTTTCATAGCACGTTCCCTTATCCGTTATTCCCGCCAAAAAGTGGGAGTAAATAGCACCAGCATGGTGAACACTTCCAGACGTCCAAACAGCATGGTAACAATCAGAATCCATTTGGCGGCGTCATTCATGGAGGTGAAATTGTCAGCTACTGTCCCAAGCCCCGGCCCGAGATTGTTCAGCGTGGCAGCCACCGCCGCAAAGGCAGAGAAGTTGTCCACCCCTGTCGCAATCACGGCCAGCATACTGACGATAAACACCAGCGCATACGCCGAGAAAAATCCCCACACCGCTTCCAATATCCGTTCAGGCAAAGCGCGCTGACCGAGCTTAATGGTATAGACCGCATTCGGATGAACCAATCGCTTCAGTTCGCGAGAGCCCTGCAAGAACAGTAACAGGATGCGAATCACTTTCAGGCCGCCGCCGGTCGAACCGGCGCAACCGCCGATAAACGCGGAGCAGAGCAGCAATACCGGCAAAAACAGCGGCCAGGAGGCAATACTGTCGGTGGTGAACCCTGCGGTAGTCGCCATGGATACCACCTGAAAGAACGCCTGATTCAGGGTTTCCATACCATTCTTGTACACACCGTGCCCCCACAACACGAGAGTACAAATCACAACCAGCGACATCTGAACGACAATGAACATCCGGAACTCGGGGTCGCGCCAGTACACTCGCAGGCTGCGTCCGCTCAATACCGCAAAGTGCAAACCAAAATTACAGCCGGAAATCAGCAGAAATACCGCGATAATGGTGTTGATGGTGGGACTATTGAAATAACCGATGCTGGCGTCGTGAGTCGAGAACCCGCCGATGGCGATAGTGGAGAAACTGTGGCTGATGGCATCAAACACCGACATGCCCGCCAGCCATAGCGAGAGCGCGCAGAGCACGGTCAGCAACACATAGATTAACCACAGGGTTTTGGCGGTTTCCGCGATGCGGGGCCGCATTTTATGGTCTTTCAGCGGCCCCGGCATTTCGGCGCGATAAAGCTGCATCCCCCCGACGCCCAGAATCGGCAGAATAGCTACCGCCAGCACGATGATTCCCATACCGCCCATCCATTGCAGCATCTGCCGGTAGAACAGGATGGCTTTCGGCAGCGAATCCAGCCCGACTAACGTGGTCGCGCCGGTTGTGGTCAGGCCGGAAAAGGACTCGAAAAACGCATCCGTCACCGACAGGTTGGGACGCTCGACAAACAGAAACGGCAGGGCCCCGACGCTACCCAGCACCGTCCAGAACAGCACCACGATCAGAAATCCTTCGCGGGCCTTCAGTTCATGACGGTGTTTGCGGTTGGGCAGCCACAGCAATAGCCCCATAACCAGCGCCACGATGAACGTCTGGATAAATGCCCGACCGGCGCCATCACGGTAGATCAACGCCACCATGCCGGGAATAAACATGGTGCCGGAAAACAGGATGACCAGCAGTCCGACAATGCGGGTTATGGCACGCAAGTGCATCAGGGAGCCTTCCTTAAATGGTTCAAGATTACGCGCTGGGATTATTGTGAAATTGGCTGCAAATGCAACGCGCCGCGGCTAATATCGCGCAGCCGCCGCGTCGCGTCTTCTACCGCCGTTACCGGAAACGCCAGTTGGAGCGAGACTTCGCTGGCGTACTCCGTCGAGACGACTTGCCCCTGCAGCGCCAGCACCACGGTTTCAACCTGGGGCAACAGGGCATAGTCGCACTGCAATCGATACATCCGTTGCATGACTTTCTGTTGCAGCGGCAGTTGTTTCAGCGCCTGCTGCACGCCGCCGCCGTAAGCTTTGACCAGCCCGCCGGTACCGAGCCTGACGCCGCCATAATAGCGCACCACCACTGCCACCACTGCGCCGATGCCGCTGCCCATCAGTTGCGCCAGCATCGGTTTGCCTGCGGTTCCCGACGGTTCGCCGTCATCGGAAAACCCAAGCTGTTGCGAATCGTCCGGCGCGCCCGCGACATAGGCCCAGCAATGGTGAGCCGCCGAGGGATGTTGTTCGCGGATCTGCTGAATCACGCCTCGGGCCGCGTCCACGCCGCTGGCCGGGCCAAGCAGCGTGATAAAACGGCTCTTTTTAATCTCTTCGTGAACGCTGACAGACGCAGCAGGAACCGGATATGACTGCATCAGGCCAGATCAAGCGCACGGGTCAGGTTTTCAATGCGTTTGTCATGCACCACGATATTGTCTTCAATACGAATACCGCCGAACGGGCGCAGCGCATCCAGCTTCTGCCAGTTGAAGTGCTGGCGCAGTTCGCCCTGGCGCCAGGGTTCGAGCAGAGAATCGATAAAGTAGATACCCGGTTCGATAGTCAGCACCATGCGCGGCTCCAGAATCCGGGTACAACGCAGGTAAGGATGAGCGGATGGCGCAGCTAACGTCGTACCGGTGTCGTCCTGCATGAACCCGCCGACGTCATGCACCTGCAAGCCGAGCGGATGACCCAGACCGTGCGGCAGGAAAGGCGAGGTAACGCCCTGTTCCACCATCGCTTCCTCGCTCAGTCCGGTCACCAGTTGATGACGTTTGAGCAGCACCGCCACCCGGTGGTGCATCTGCAAATGGTAGTCGGTATAACGCACGCCGGCCTTTAGGGTATCGATCAACGCCAGTTGCTCGCGGTTCAGATCGTTTACCAGCGCGGCATACTCGTTGTCGTCCTGCGCGGCATAGGTGCGGGTAATATCCGCCGCATAGCCGTTATATTCCGCGCCGGCATCCAGCAGGAAGCTACGCATTTCCGCCGGCACCCGGTGTTCAAGCTGGGTGTAGTGCAGTACCGCCGCATGCTCGTTGAGGGCGACGATATTACCGTAAGGCACATCGGTATCGCGGTGGCCGGTGGCGGTCAGGTACGCCAGATTGATATCGAATTCGCTCATGCCGGACTGGAACGCTTCATAAGCGGCACGGTGACCAACCACCGCCGTTTTCTGCGCTTCGCGCATACAGGCCAGTTCGTAGTCCGTTTTGTAGGCGCGGTGGTAATGCAGATAATCCAGCACGCCTTTCGGGTTGATGTGTTCCGGCGCGATACCCAGATTTATCGCGCGCTGCGGCGCGGAACCGATATAGGCGACCCGCTGGCGCTGAACCGGCAGTTGCTGGCCGATATCGTCGGCCTTGCGCAGCACCTGGATATCCAGCGATTTAGTCCAGAAACTGTCCGGCACCGGCGCCACGTTATGCCAGTAATCAACGGGGGAGTAGAACCACAGCTTCGGCGTATTGACCCCATCCACCCACAGCCAGCAGTTCGGCACCTGCGTCACCGGCAGCCAGGCCTTGAACTGCGGATTGACCTTGAACGGATAGGCATGATCGTCCAGAAACGCCATCATCAACTCACCGGAGTGGATCAATAAGGCATCCAGATTATGCCGCGCCAGAACCGCCTGCGTGCGTTGCTGCAGGGTCGCCACATGTTGATGATACAAAGAAGTCAGCGTTTCCATCACAATCCCCATTGATAACAGCCTGTTTCCCAGTGTAACACAGCGCCCCGGTGACGGCAGCGTTGCTCGCCCTGTGATCCTCCCGGCAAATACCTCACGTGTTGTTTGCATTTCATTAACATCAAACCCACAATTTCCATCATCTGGTCGTACCAGATCACGGATAACAGTGGAGAACACCATGATCTATCAAGGCGACACGCTGTACCTCAACTGGCTGGAAGACGGCATTGCCGAACTGGTTTTTGCCGCGCCCGGCAGCGTCAACAAACTGGATACCCGCACCGTTGCCAGCCTTGGCGACGCGCTAAATCACCTGAAACGCCAACCGTCGCTACGCGCCCTGCTGCTGCGCTCGGATAAAAACGCGTTCATTGCCGGAGCGGACATCACCGAATTCCTGTCGCTGTTTGCCGCCCCGCCGGAAACGCTGCATCAGTGGCTGACCGAAGCCAACGCCATTTTCAGCCAGTTGGAGGATTTGCCGGTCCCGACGCTATCCGCCATCAATGGCTATGCGCTGGGCGGGGGATGCGAATGCGCGCTGGCGACCGATTTCCGCATCGCGACGCCTGACGTTCGCATCGGGTTGCCTGAAGTCAAACTGGGGATCATGCCCGGATTTGGCGGTACAGTCCGCTTGCCGCGGTTGCTGGGCGCGGACGGCGCGCTGGAGATCATCACCGCCGGTAAAGATTTGCCTGCCGGCGAGGCCCTGAAAGTCGGGCTGGTTGATGCGGTTGCGGACAGCGACAAACTGCTGCCCGCCGCCGTGCATATGCTGCGTCTGGCGATGACGGACCGGCTCGACTGGCGTGACCGCCGCCGTCAGAAACAATCGCCGCTACGGCTTAACCGTATCGAAGCCGCCATGAGTTTCGCTACCGCCAACGCGTTGGTGCAACAGGCGGCGGGCCGCCACTACCCCGCGCCGATGATGGCGCTCAAAACCATCGAAGCCGCCGCCGGGCTGCACCGCGACGCCGCGCTGAAGATAGAAACCGATAATTTCGTCGAGCTAACCCAAACGACGGCGGCGCACGCTCTGGTCGGCGTCTTCCTTAACGAGCAGGCCGTAAAAAGCGCCGCCAAAAAATGGGCCGCCGACGCCACGCCGCCGGCTCGTGTTGCCGTGCTCGGCGCCGGGATCATGGGCGGCGGCATCGCCTGCCAGTCGGCACGCAAAGGGGTGCCGGTGTGGATGAAAGACATCAGTGAAAAAGCGCTGACGCTGGGGATGGAAGAAGCCGCCAAATTGCTCAACGCACAGTTGGAACGCGGCAAACTGGACGCCATGACCATGGCGGGAGTGCTGGCCCGCATCCACCCTACGTTGAACAACAACGGGCTTGAACAGGCTGACCTGATCATCGAAGCGGTGGTGGAAAACCCGCAGGTAAAAGCCAGGGTGCTGGCTGATGTGGAAGCCTGCGTCAGCGAGCAAACGCTGATCGTCTCCAATACCTCGACGATTCCCATCGGACAGTTAGCAGCCTCGTTACAGCGGCCGCAACACTTCTGCGGTATGCACTTTTTCAATCCGGTGCATCGTATGCCGCTGGTTGAAGTGATTCGCGGTCCCCAAACCGATGAGAAAACGCTGGCCCGCGTGGTGGCCTACGCCAGCAAGATCGGCAAAACCCCGATCGTGGTGAACGACTGCCCGGGATTTTTCGTCAATCGCGTGCTGTTTCCCTACATCGCCGCCTTCAACCTGTTGATGCGCGACGGCGCGGATTTCCGCGACGTGGACGCCGTGATGGAAAAACAGTTCGGCTGGCCGATGGGGCCGGCTTATCTGCTGGATGTGGTCGGATTAGATACCGCTCACCATGCTCAGGCGGTCATGTCGGCGGGCTTTCCGCAGCGCATGGCGAAAACCTATCGCGACGCAGTCGATGTACTGGTGGAACATCAGCGTTTCGGCCAGAAGAGCGGCGCGGGCTTCTACCGTTACTACCCGGACGCCAAAGGCAAACCGCGCCGGGAACAGGACGATCAGACCGATATCTTGCTGGATGCGGTCTGCGAGCCGAAGCGCACCTTCAGCGCGCAGGAGATTATCCATCGCCTGATGGTGCCGATGGTCAACGAAGTCGCGCGTTGTCTGGAAGAAGACATCGTCGCCACCCCGGCGGAAGCCGACATGGCGCTGCTTTACGGTCTGGGCTTCCCACCGTTCCACGGCGGCGCTTGCCGTTATCTGGATACGCTGGGCAGCCAACGCTATGTGGAAATCGCCCAGTCGCTGGCGTCGCTGGGGCCGCTTTACGCCATACCGGACAGCCTGTTGCAGATGGCGCAGCGCCAGCAGCGTTATTACCCGGCGGTTGAACCTCACGCCGATCTTTCTCTTCACCAACCGGCATAAGGACGCACGACGATGGAAAACGCAGTAATTGTTGATGCGGTGCGCACCCCGATGGGACGCTCCAAAGGCGGCGCGTTTCGCCAGGTGCGAGCAGAAACCCTGTCCGCTCATCTGATGCGCAGTCTGTTGAGCCGTAACCCGGCGCTGGAAGCAGACCAGATTGACGATATCTACTGGGGTTGCGTGCAACAGACGCTGGAGCAAGGCTTCAACGTGGCGCGCAACGCGGCGCTGCTGGCCGAAATCCCCCATTCGGTGCCCGCCGTGACCGTCAACCGCCTGTGCGGTTCGTCCATGCAGGCGCTGCACGACGCGGCGCGCGCCATCATGGTGGGTGACGCCGCGGTTTGTCTGGTCGGCGGCGTTGAACACATGGGACATGTGCCGATGACCCACGGCGTCGATTTTCACCCCGGACTCGGCAAAAGCATCGCCAAAGCGGCGGCGATGATGGGGCTGACGGCGGAACTGCTGGCGCGCCAGCACCACATCAGCCGCGAGATGCAGGACGCTTTCGCCGCCCGTTCGCACCAGCGCGCCTGGGCCGCCACCCAGTCCGGCGCCTTTCGCCGCGAAATTATCCCCACAACCGGCCATAACGCCGATGGCGCGCTGCAACCGTTTGACTACGACGAGGTGGTCAGGGCGGAAACCAGCGTCGATGCGCTGGCGGCGCTGCGCCCGGCGTTTGATCCGGTCAATGGCACCGTCACCGCCGGCAGTTCATCGGCGCTGTCGGACGGCGCGGCGGCGCTGCTGGTTATGAGCGAGTCCCGCGCTCTGGCGCTGGGGCTGACGCCTCGGGTACGCATCCGCGCCATGGCGGTAGTCGGGTGCGATCCGTCAGTGATGGGATACGGCCCGGTGCCCGCCACCCAAAAAGCGTTGCAACGGGCGGGGCTTGCGCTGAGCGATATCGGTCTGTTTGAACTGAATGAGGCGTTCGCCGCCCAAACGCTGCCTTGCATCAAGGCGCTAGGGCTGATGGACAGCCTGGACGATAAGGTCAACCTGAACGGCGGCGCCATCGCACTCGGTCATCCGCTGGGATGTTCCGGCGCGCGTATCACCGCTACGCTTACCAATCTGATGGAACAGCGAAATGTGGAATTCGGCGTGGCAACCATGTGCATCGGTTTGGGTCAGGGCATCGCCACCGTGCTTGAGCGGGTATAACGCCGCTTCCGCCGATACCTGTTAGTGGTATCGGCGGGCGCCAGTATCAGGGAACCGTCGCCCGTTTGCGGGCGACAAACCACTCATACAGCCCCATGCCTGCGAGCATGGAGGCAAAGAACACCCAGCCTTTCACGGTGCCATACGACAGCAACACCAGGGCCGGGCCGGGACAAATACCGGCCATTCCCCAGCCGATGCCGAACAGCAGGCTGCCCACCACCAGCGGTTTATCGACCGCTTTTTTTAGCGGCAGGGAGAACGACGCCACGCACAGCGGCTTTGACATCCGGCCGACAACGCGAAACCCCATCACCCCGACCACCAGCGCGCCGCCCATCACCAGCGCCAGCGAAGGGTCCCACTGCCGGGTAATATCCAGAAAACCCAGCACTTTCTGCGGATTCGCCATCCCGCTGATCAGCAACCCGAGGCCAAAAACCAGCCCGGCCAGAAAAGAAAACAGATTATTCATTTCCGCTCCTTAACGTGCATCATCGCGCTATGCTCAACGGAACGCGCCCAGCGCCCAGACGGTGACGAACGCCGCGCCCATAAAGGTCAACGTCGCTACCAGCGAACGTAACGAAAAACGGGACAAGCCGCACACGCTATGCCCGCTGGTACAGCCCGCCCCGTAACGGGTACCGAACCCTACCAGCAGGCCCGACGCCACCAGCCAGGGCATCGGCGTGGCTATCGCGCTTTCCGGCAGCGGCGCCGCCAGTTGGTAAAGCCAGGGCGCAGCGAGCATCCCCAGCACAAACGCCAGCCGCCATCCTTTATCCTGCCATGTTCGGCCCAACAGGCTGCCGAGAATGCCGCTAATGCCGGCGATACGCCCGCAGAACAGCGCCAGCATCACCACCGCCACGCCAATCACCATACCGCCCGTCAGACTCATCAACGGGGTGAATGCCTGCATATCAATCGTCATGATCGGCTCCTTAAGCGGCCGGTTGCAGAAATACGATTATTTTGGGCAATACAACGTATACAGCGTACTGAGCAGCGTCAGGATGCGCGGGTCCTCAATACGGTAGAAAATCTGTTTGCCCTCGCGGCGCGTCGCCACCAGTTTTAAGCGCCGCATTACGGCAAGCTGCTGCGACAGCGTCGGCTGGTGAATGCCCAGCGCCTGTTCCAACTGCCCGACCGACGCCTCGCCCTGGCTCAAAAAACACATCAGCATCAGCCGGTCGTCATTCGCCAGCGCCCGCAGCACATCCGCCGCGCCATGTGCGGCCTCGCGCATCATCTGTTGTGTGATTTCCGGGTCTGTCGCCGCCATAAGGGCACCTTTGTTTGTCTTGCTTGCAAAATATAATATATATTTTTATATAATATATTATTGTATATCGTAGTCAAGCCAACCACGGGAACCCCGCTATCACAGCTGGGACTCACCCGCCCTTACGTTTTGCCTGTCGGCAGTGTGACAGACGGCTTTATAAGCGATCGGGTATCCGTAGCGCAGTAGGCAGGCTGGAGAGTTCAATCGGTTGAAAAGCGGCGGGCAGTTGAAAAATCGCAGACAGTGAAAACAGCGCGGCCGGGCATCAATCCCGGCCGCGACAGAACAACGCAGAAATGATCAGATGAAAGAAAAAGCGTCGCTGTACATGTGCGCAAGCTGCGCGCCGCGCTCATTGCAGAAACGCTCGCGGGCGATTTTCGCCATCTCGAAGCGGCCCGCGATATAAATATCGTGCGACGCCAGCGAACCGAAATCCTGCAACACCGCGCTCAGCACCGTGCCGGAGCGGCCATGCCACTGTTCATCCGGCTGCTCGACCACCGGGATCACGTTCAGGTTGGGATGCGCCTGCGCCAGCCCTTGCAGTTCCCCCAGATCGTACAAGTGGCTCAGTTCGCGCCCGCCCCAATACACGGAGACCGGACGCGTAGGCTGGTTTGCCAGCACCGTCAACAGGATGGAACGCACGTAGGAGAATCCGGTACCGCCGGCAACCAGGATCAGCGGCCGTTCACTGTCTTCACGCAGCCAGGCCTCGCCGTGGGGAATGTCCACCACCAACGACTTTTCTTTCAGAATGCGATCCATTACCGCCATCGCATACAGATTCATCTCGGAAGCCCCGATATGCAGTTCGATAGACCCTTGTTCAATCGGCGTGGAGGCCACGGAGAACGGGCGCTTGTCGCGCTCGTCCATCACCACCATCAGATATTGCCCGGCACGGAAGGAAAAAGGCGCCGATGGCAATAAGCGCACCCGGTAAACCGTATCGGTGATGGCTTCCACCGACGTTACTGTACAGCTCAACGTTGTCATGCGATCCCTCTGTAGGGTCTAAAGCAAAACGGGAACAGAATAAGCGCCGTCAGTGCGGCTTATCGCTGTCATTCAATATGGCTAACTCGTCCCATATGGCATCCACACGGGCGACAACCGATGGGTCCTTGGTAATCGGGTGACCCCATTCTCGCTGCGTCTCGCCCGGCCATTTGTTAGTGGCATCCAGCCCCATTTTGGAGCCGAGCCCAGAAACCGGCGAGGCAAAATCCAGATAATCGATCGGCGTATTTTCCACCAGCACCGTATCGCGCGCCGGATCCATACGCGTGGTGATCGCCCAAATCACATCTTTCCAGTCGCGGGCATTAATATCATCATCGCAAACGATAACGAATTTGGTATACATGAACTGGCGTAAAAAGGACCAGACGCCCATCATCACCCGTTTGGCATGCCCGGCATACTGTTTTTTCATAGTAACCACCGCCAGGCGGTAAGAACAGCCTTCCGGCGGCAGATAAAAGTCGACGATTTCCGGAAACTGCTTTTGCAGCAGCGGCACGAATACCTCGTTCAGCGCCACGCCAAGCACCGCCGGCTCATCAGGCGGCCGTCCGGTATAAGTGGAATGGTAAATCGCATCGCGCCGCTGGGTGACATGGGTGACGGTAAAGACCGGGAAATGATCGACTTCATTGTAATAACCGGTGTGATCGCCATAAGGGCCTTCCGGCGCCATTTCATCCGGGTCTATATACCCTTCCAGCACGATTTCGGCGCTGGCCGGCACTTCCAGATCGCTGGACAGGCATTTCACTACTTCGGTCTTGTGACCACGCAGCAATCCGGCGAAGGCATATTCGGACAAGGTATCCGGCACCGGCGTCACCGCGCCCAGAATCGTGGCGGGGTCGGCGCCCAGCGCCACCGCCACCGGGAAACGCTCGCCGGGATGCTGCTGGCGCCATTCCTGAAAATCCAGCGCGCCGCCCCGATGCGACAACCAGCGCATAATCAGCTTGTTGCGGCCGATTAACTGCTGGCGGTAAATACCCAGATTCTGGCGCTCCTTGAACGGTCCGCGCGTCACCGTCAGCCCCCAGGTGACCAGCGGTGCGGCATCACCCGGCCAGCAGTGCATAATCGGAATCCGCCCCAGATCCACCTCGTCGCCTTCCCACACCTGTTCCTGACAGGGCGCGCTCGACAGCCGTTTGGTCGGCATGTTGAGCACCTGACGGAATTTAGGCAGCTTGTCCACCAGATCGCGGAAACCGCGCGGCGGCTCCGGCTCTTTCAAAAACGCCAGCAAGCGGCCGACATCGCGCAACGCGCTGACCTCTTCCTGCCCCATGCCCAGCGCCACGCGCTTGGGCGTGCCGAACAGGTTGCACAGCACCGGCATACCGTAACCTTTGGGATTTTCAAACAGCAGGGCCGGGCCTCCGGCACGCAAGGTGCGATCGGCGATTTCGGTCATTTCCAGATAGGGGTCAATCGGCTGGTGGATACGTTTGAGCTCGCCTCTCGCTTCGAGTTGAGCGAGAAATTCACGTAAGTCACGGTATTTCATGCTGAATCATCAGAAAGGTCAGTGGTGGGGCTATTATAGAGGCTCTTGGTCATGCTGTCGCTTCCCGCCCGCGCTATTTCTGGCGGCGGTTAGCTCGCGCCTGTGACCAACGCAACGCGCGATTACACGTTTTTGCCGGAAATTTTTATCCCGCAAGGCGTAACGCTTTTGTTATCCTCTCCCGCTGTGAGAGCCACAGAAAAGTGAAATTATGCGAGCCTGGTACCTACTTTATTGCAAGCGCGGCCAACTGTTACGGGCAAAAGAACACCTGGAACGTCAGGAAGTGGTCTGCCTGAGCCCGATGATCGCGCTGGAGAAAATCGTACGAGGGAAACGAACCGAGGTCAGCGAGCCGCTGTTCCCCAATTATCTGTTCGTCGAGTTCGACCCGGAGCACATACACACCACCACCATCAGCTCAACGCGCGGCGTGAGTCATTTTGTCCGTTTCGGCAACCTGCCGGCCCTGGTGCCTCAACAGGTGGTTGACGATTTGCAGCAGCATCCGTGCGCTACGCATATCGACCCGGAAACGCCGCAACCCGGCGACGAGGTGACCATTACCGAAGGGGTGTTCAGCGGCCTGCAGGCCATCTACACCGAACCGGATGGCGAAGCGCGCTCCATGCTGCTGCTCAATCTGCTGAACAAGCAGGTGCGGCAAAGCATCGACAATCGCCAGTTCCGAAAAGCGTAAACCGCCAGGGCGCAGCCCTGACGGTTTATCATCAGCGACGCAACGCCTCGTCCCGCAGCCATTCGGCCACGCGTTTGGCGAAATAGGTCAGCACCCCATCCGCCCCGGCGCGTTTGAAGCACAACAACGACTCCATCACCAGCGGCTGTTCCTGCAGCCAACCATTCTGGATCGCCGCCATCTGCATCGCGTATTCGCCGGACACCTGATAGGCGAAAGTCGGTACGCCAAAGGTGTCTTTCACGCGGCGCACCACGTCCAGATACGGCATCCCCGGTTTCACCATCACCATGTCGGCCCCTTCCTGCAGATCCTGCGCGATCTCCTGCAGCGCCTCATTGGTGTTGGCTGGATCCATCTGATAGGTTTTCTTATTGCCGCCTTTCAGGTTGCCCGATGAACCGAGCGCATCGCGGAACGGCCCGTAGTAACAGGACGCGTACTTGGCTGAGTAAGCCATGATCTGGGTGTTCACCAGCCCTTGATCTTCCAGCCGATCGCGGATAGCGCCGATACGGCCGTCCATCATGTCGCTGGGCGCGACGATCTCCGCGCCGGCTTCAGCGTGGGACAATGCCTGGCGCACCAGAATCTCTTTGGTGATGTCATTGACCACATAACCGTCTTCATCGATCACGCCGTCCTGACCGTGCGTGGTGTAAGGGTCCAGCGCGACATCCGTCAGCAGCCCCAGCTCCGGCACCGCGTCTTTCAACGCGCGTACGGTACGCTGCACCAGCCCGTCCGGGTTGTAGGCTTCTTCAGCCAGCAACGATTTTTTGTCCGCTTCAATCACCGGAAACAGCGACAGCACCGGGATGCCCAATTTAGCGATGATTTCCGCTTCCCTGACCAGCTCATCGATCGTCAGACGATACACGCCCGGCATGGAGGGCACTTCCTGACGTCCCTGTTTGCCTTCCATGACAAATACCGGGTAGATGAGGTCGTTAACCGTGACCTGATGTTCCGCCACCAGACGGCGGCTGAAATCATGACGGCGCAGACGACGCATGCGCCGTCCGGGAAACGTACCGGGAAAAGCATGACTCATAATTATTCTCCTTTCTGGCCCGGCCGGAAAATCCGGCGGGCGTTTTCATCCACATTTCTGCCAAGCCATTCGGCATCCTGCCCGCGCCAGGCCGCGACCTGACGGACAATATGCGGCAGAAAACAGGGTTCGTTACGGCGGGATGCAGGTTTAGGATGTAAATCCCGGGGTAACAGGTAGGGCGCGTCGGTTTCCAGCAGCAACCGATTGTCCGGAATACGGGGCAACAGCGCGCGCAACGCCAGCCCACGACGCTCATCGCACACCCAGCCGGTAATGCCGATCATCAACCCGGCGCGCAAACTGTCGTCCAGCTCGTCGCCGGAACCGGTGAAACAGTGCAGTACCGCGGCCGGCAACTTATCGAGCCACGGCGTCAGCAGCGCCATAAAACGCGCATGCGCATCGCGACAGTGCAGAAAGACCGGCATCGCGCGTTCAGCGGCTATCGCCAGTTGCGCGCTGAATGCCAGTTCCTGCTCCTGTGGGGTGGAAAAGTTGCGGTTGAAATCCAGCCCGCACTCGCCAATCGCCAGCACCTGCTCACTTCCTGCCAGTTGATGAATCAACCCGGCGGTATCGTCATTCCAGCCGCTGGCGTCATGCGGATGAACCCCGGCGGTCGACCAGCAGTAACCGGGATATTGCGCGGCAAGCAGACATGCCTGCTCGCTCTCTTCGGCGCTGGTCCCCGTCAGCAGCAGACCGGTCACGCCAGCCTGACGGGCACGCGCCACAACCTGTTCCCGATCTGATCGAAATTGCGAGCTGGTGAGGTTAACGCCAATGTCGAACATGCACAGATATCCCAAAATCCATCGCGGTTATCCCGATGGATAACCCCAAAAAACAACACCTCCCGAAAGAGGTGTTGCAGTAAGAAGACCGCCGTTTCACGGCGAGACGCCACTCAGGAAGAGGGCGCAGACTCGTCCGCGTCTTCTTCTTCGTCTGTCCGGCGCCGTTTACCGACGTAGAACCGGGCGAAAAACACCCCGATTTCAAACAGTAAATACATCGGGATCGCCAGCAGCGTCTGGGAGAACACATCCGGCGGCGTCAGCAACATGCCAACCACAAACGCGCCCACCAGAACGTAGGGCCGCTTCTGTTTCAGGCTCTCCGGCGTCACCACCCCGCTCCAGCACAGCAGCACGATCGCCACCGGCACTTCGAACGACACGCCGAACGCCATGAACAACGCCATAACGAAATCGAGGTAGTTGTTGATATCGGTGGCAATCAGCACCCCTTTCGGCGCGGTCTGAGCAAAGAAGCTGAACGCCAGCGGGAAGACGACGAAATAGGCGAACGCCATCCCCATGTAGAACAACAGGCTGCTGGACACCAGCAACGGCATCATCAGCCGCCGCTCATGTTTGTACAACGCCGGGGCCACAAACGCCCAGATCTGATATAGCACCAGCGGCGCGGACAAAAAGACCGACACGATCAGCGTCAGCTTGATCGGGGTAAAAAACGGCGACGCCACGTCGGTCGCAATCATGCTGGCGCCGGCCGGCAACTGTTTGATGAGCGGCGCGGAGACAATCTGATAGATGTCGTTAGCGAAATAGACCAGTGCCAGAAACACCACCAGCACGCTGATAATGCTATTCAACAACCGCTTACGCAGTTCGATCAGATGGCTGATCAGCGGTTGGGTTTGATCAACAGCCATAGGTTAACGATCACCAGAAGGTTGGGAGGAAGGCGCTGACGCCGTCTGTTCAGATTTGGTCTTGCTTTCAGCATGGCTGGCGGACGCCGCACCTGCAGGCGCTGTCGGCGGCACAGCCGTCATCGCCTCGCCGCGCGTAACCGGCTCCACAGCGGGAGTCGCGGTGACCGCTGGCGTCGGCCCGGCATTGCGCTCGACGTCCAGAACACCATCGTGCGCCGCTTCAGGATCGGCAAGCGGTACATGTTCCGGCACATCGCTGCCATCCAGCTTGATGCTGTGAGGGCGCTTCATCGCTTCGGCAGCCTCTTTCAGTTCATCCATCGACGCTTTAAGCTCCGGCGACAAATTCTGCAGTTGGCTGGCCTGTTCCACTTTCTTCAGGCTTTCCTGCAATTCCTGCAGTTTCATCTCTTGCGCCAGTTCATTCTGCACCGTCGATGCCAGCGAGCGCAGCGCGCGAATCCATCCCGCTACGGTTCTTACCGCTACCGGCAGGCGTTCAGGCCCCAGCACTACCAGACCGATCACCATCACCAGCAGCAGTTCACTAAACCCGATATCAAACACCGATTACACCTGCTCTTTATGCTGGCTTTTCTCTTCCTGACTGGCTTGCGGCTTCTGCTCCGAAATGGATTTGGTCGCAAAGTCAGCGTCCTGTTGTTTGTCGTCGTTGGCAGCGGGCTGATCGTCGCTCATCGCTTTCTTGAAGCCCTTAATCGACGCGCCCAGGTCGGAACCCAGGGTTCTCAGCTTGTTGGTTCCGAACAGCAGTACCACGATCACCGCGATAACCAACAGATTCCAGATACTAATACCGCCCATACTGTGCTTACCTCTTTACTCAAAAGGAATTCATGTGACACGTTCATCAGGAACCGTCAGGCTCCTGATGAGGCGCTTGTTCAATGGGTGCAACTGTTCAACGAGTGCAACTGCTCAACGAGTACTACGCCAGCCGACAATCCAGGCCACAAAACCGGCGGCAATTAGGCCAGCCGGTACGATATCGGCCTCCACCTTACTGACCAACAGTATCGTCCCGCTCAACAGCAGCGTCGCCCCGACACCCAGCATATAACGGGCCCGACCATGGCGGGTGCGTTGTGTCCGCAGCTCGCTGGTCAACAGCTCCATGTTCTGCTTCAGCATCTTATGCTGGCGTAAACCGTCATAGAACAATTCGGGAATCTCAGGCAGTTTTTCCACCCAAAACGGCGCTTTCTCTTTAAATGCGCGCAACATGGCGGGCAATCCAACCTGATCCTTCAGCCAGGTTTCCAGAAAAGGCTTGGCCGTCTTCCACAAATCCAGCTGCGGGTAGAGCTGGCGCCCCACGCCCTCAATGTACAGTAACGTCTTCTGCAGCAGCACCAGTTGGGGCTGCACTTCCATATTGAAGCGACGCGCCGTATTAAAGAGGTTCAATAATACATGACCGAAAGAAATTTCTGCTAACGGCTTTTCAAATATTGGCTCGCACACGGTACGGATGGCGAATTCGAACTCTTCTACATTGGTATCTTGCGGAACCCAACCGGAGTCTACATGCAGCTCGGCGACGCGGCGGTAGTCGCGGTTGAAAAAGGCGATAAAGTTCTCCGCCAGATAGCGCTTATCGTTTTTATTCAGCGAACCGACAATACCGCAGTCAATGCCGATATATTGCGGGTCTTCCGGATGCTCGTAGCTGATGAAGATATTGCCGGGATGCATATCGGCATGGAAGAAGCTGTCGCGGAACACCTGGGTGAAAAAGACTTGCACGCCGCGCTCGGCCAGCAGCGGCATATTGATGCCGTGCCGCTTGAGCGCCTCGATATCCGACACCGGAATACCGTAAATACGCTCCATTACCAGCACTCGTTCGTTGCAGTAATCAGAGTAGATTTCCGGCACATACAGCATCGGGCTATTTTCAAAATTGCGCCGCAACTGGATGGCGTTGGCGGCTTCACGCAGCAGATTCAGTTCATCCAGCAACGTTTTTTCATACTCGCGCACCACTTCGCGCGGCCGCAGACGACGCCCGTCCGGCAGCAGAATCGGCAGCCAGCCGGCCAGACGATTCATCAACCGCATATCCGCCTTGATGACCGGCAGAATATCCGGACGAATGACTTTGATGACGATGTCTTTGCCGGTGGTTTTCAGCCTGGCGGTGTGCACCTGAGCAATCGACGCCGAGGCCAGCGGTTTGGCGTCAAAATCATCGAACCAGGTTTCCAGTTTTCCGCCCATCGACATCTCGATCTGCCGACGGGCCAACTCGCCGTCAAACGGCTCCACCTGATCCTGCAGCATCGCCAGTTGGTCGGCGATAGCGGGGGGAAACAAGTCACGGCGGGTCGACATCATCTGGCCGAACTTGATCCATACCGGACCCAGCTCTTGCAGCGCCAGACGCAAACGCTCGCCCAATGGTTTATCCTTGTGGCGATTCGGCAACCAGAACCACAGGCAACGCCAAAGACGCAACGGCGTCGTCAGAGGAATACGCGGAATCAGCTCATCCAGACCATAACTCAGCAGCACCCCGATAATCCGGTACAGCCGCAGCAATTCTCCCGGCGTCATGGCGATCCCTCCAGTTTTGCCAGCCGGCGGGACAGGGTTTCCGCCGACTGCGCCAGAGCGTCCACTTCATCGGCAAACCACAGCCCTTCCAGTTTGCCCGGCGCCAGACGCCACTCTTCGGTCACCGTTTCCGACAACGCCTGCTGCTGGCGGCACGCCGAGCGCATTAGCGCCCCGGCCACGTTGCCGACCGCCTGACTCAGCCCTTGCGCCACCACATCGCCCAGCCAGGGCGACAGCCACTCCGCCGGGTCAAACTCCGCCAGATCCAGCAAGGTGACAAACTGCTGCGCAACCTGAATGTCGCCTTCCAGCACCAGCTCGCCACTACGCATCAGCGCGGACAATTGCTGCCGGTCGCGCAGTTTCACCAGCGCCGACAGGCGGGTCTGCAACAGGCAATCCGGCTGCGCCGACCACTGACTCATGACATCGAGACGGTACTCGGAGAAAACCAATACCAGCGGCGTATCCAGCTCCGCCACTTCAACTCGCAACGTTTTTCCGTGCAAACGCTGACGGGCGGCCTTCATGCTCCGGTCGCGAAACAACAGCTGGTTGAGCGCTGTTTCCAGTGCCGCCGTCAACACAGGCATTATCAACATGGGAGTATCCAACTCAGAATTTAAATCCGCGATGCAACGCCACGATACCGCTGGTCAGATTGAAGTAATCCACACTGTCAAAACCGGCATCGACCATCATCCCTTTCAGGGTTTCCTGATCCGGGTGCATACGGATAGACTCCGCCAGATAGCGGTAGCTGCCGGCGTCGCTGGCTATCATTTCGCCAATGCGGGGCAGCACATGGAAAGAGTAAGCATCGTATACCTTGCTTAACGCTTTCACGGTTGGCTTCGAAAACTCCAGTACCAGCAGGCGACCACCGGGCTTCAACACCCGATACATGGAACGCAGCGCCTTCTCTTTTTCGGTTACGTTACGCAACCCGAACGAAATGGTGATGCAGTCGAAAAAGTTATCCGGGAACGGCAGGGCTTCGGCGTTGGCCTGAACATAGCTGACATTGCCCACCACACCGTGGTTGCGCAGTTTCTCGCGTCCTACCTTCAGCATCGACGCGTTAATATCCGCCAGCACCACTTCGCCTTCATCCCCCACCAGACGGGAGAATTTAGCGGTCAGGTCGCCGGTGCCGCCAGCCAGGTCCAGCACGCGCTGGCCGCGGCGCACACCGCTGCATTCGATGGTAAACCGTTTCCAGATGCGGTGAATGCCAAACGACATCAGATCGTTCATCAGGTCATATTTGGCCGCCACAGAATGAAAAACACCCGCGACCATGGCTTCCTTATCGTCTTTAGCCACCGTGCGAAAACCAAAATGTGTCGTTTTTTCCGAATCGTCTACCATGTTATCCGCCTGCTTTTTCAACTTCAGGATCGTGTTACCTATTAATGGGTAGAGAGTGTAACAGACCCCGCCCAAAAGCGACCGCCCTTCTTTTCACCCTATACATCGAACCTGATCAACATCATACCGCCGTGCCGTTGTGCACCTCATCCGTACCGCATTCAGCCGCATCGTCATCCAGATCCTGCGACAGCGCGGGCAGCTCATCATACGCCAACGGTTCGTCTTGCATTACGGGCACATTGACCGGCCGCTTAATCTCCACCCCCAGCGCACGAAACCCTTCGGCCTGACCGATCAGGTTGCCACGCCCGGACGCCAGCTTTTTCATCGCCTGACGGTAACCGGCCTGCGCCTTGTCCAGCCCTTGCCCCAATGCTGCCATGTCGTCAACGAACAAACGCAGTTTGTCATACAGCCGGGACGCCCGTTCGGCGATCAACTGCGCATTGCGGCTTTGCTGCTCGTAACGCCAGAGATTGTTAATTGTCCGTAACGCTACCAGCAAAGTCGTGGGGCTGACCAGCATAATATTGTGACGCAGTGCCTCGGTAATCAGATCAGGCTGACGGTCGATCGCCACCAGAAACGCCGGCTCGACCGGGATGAACATCAGTACATAGTCGAGCGAACGCAATCCCGGCAGTTGCTGGTAATCTTTACTGCCCAGCAGCCGGATATGATTACGGATGGACAGCAGATGCTCGTTGAGCGCCGCCGCCCGCTCGGCTTCGTTGTCGCTGTTGAAATAACGCTCATAGGCCACCAACGACATTTTGGCGTCGATGACCACATCCTTGCCGTGCGGCAGCCGGACTATCACATCCGGTTGCAGGCGACTGTTGCTGCCGGTTTGCACGCTGACCTGGGTGTCATACTCATGCCCTTCGCGCAGCCCGGAGCTTTCCAGCACCCGGCTTAACACCACCTCTCCCCAGTTGCCCTGAGTTTTATTGTCCCCTTTCAACGCATTGGTGAGGTTGATGGCTTCCTGCGCCATGCGGGCGTTAAGCTGTTGCAGGTTACGGATTTCATGGGCCAGCGTATGTCGCTCCTTCGATTCGGCGCCAAAGCTCTCCTGCACCTGACGACGAAAACCGTCCAGTTGTTCGCGCAGCGGCGTCAGCAGCTTTTCCATGCTCTGCTGATTTTGTTGATCCACTTTGAGCCCGTTCTGTTCAAAGATGCGATTGGCAAGGTTTTCAAACTGGGTGGACAACCGCTGTTCGCTGTTCATCAGCAACCGCTGCTTTTCTTCCGCCGCCAGCCGGGTTTCTTCAAGGCGGATTGTCACTTCGCGCAGTTCCGCTTCCTGTGCGCCGTTGGCTTCGCGCAGCGCACGCAGCTCCTGATTAAGCTGGGCGCACTCTTCCCGCAGCTCCGCCAGTTGCCGCAATTTTTCCTCGCCAGCCGCCAGTTGGCCGTGCAGCGTACGCAGTTCCTGCGTCTGCTGCTCCAGCCGCTGCTGGTCCTGCCGTCGTATCTGCTGGCTTTCAATCAGCTGTTGGCGCGCCTGTTCCAGCGCCTGCTGTTGCAACTGTAATTCGGTGTCATGCCGGGCCTGACGCTGTTGCTGCCACAGGCTGGCAGCCAGCCAACCCAGCAGCAGGCCGACCACGCCGCCGCCGACGCCATAAAACAAGGAGATCTCCACATCGCCTCCGGGTTATGAGTACCACTGCCCGCCAAGGTAAAATGAGGCTGTATATATGTCCAGAGGTGACGTGAGAAATCGGCCGAAAAAGCCGCTGTCAAACGAGAAAATGCGAGCCGACTTCAGAAAGCGGGCGGCAGAAAAAACAAAACCGGCCCTTGAGCCCGGTTTTGGAATTTATCGCAAGGATTACGCCAGACGCTGTTTTGCGTCGGCGATGGCGCGCACAACCTGTTGCGGTGACACCCCGCCTTGCGCGGCGCGTTTTTCCAGACAGGACTGCAACGACAGCACCGGGTACACATCGTCTTCGATCATAGCGCTGAACTGTTTGAGATCCGCCAGCGACAGCGCTTCCAGCGCTTTGCCCTGACGAATGGCCTCCACCACCGCTTCACCGACGATGTGGTGCGCTTCACGGAACGGCACGCCTTTGGCGACCAGATAGTCGGCCAGTTCGGTGGCGTTGGCGTAGCCCTGCTGCGCCGCTTCCTGACAGCGCGGACGTTTCACCTGAATGCCTTCCAGTACCAGCGCCGCCATCATCAGGCAGTCGTGCCAGGTGTCCAGCGCATCGAACAGCCCTTCCTTGTCTTCCTGCATATCTTTGTTGTACGCCAGCGGCAGGCCTTTCAGCGTCACCAGCATGCCGGCCAGCGCGCCCTGCACCCGTCCGCATTTACCGCGGATCAGCTCCAGCGCGTCCGGGTTCTTTTTCTGCGGCATCAGCGAAGAGCCGGAGGTAACGCGGTCGGACAGCTCGACAAACGCCGCTTCGCCGCTGTTAAAGAAAATCAAATCTTCAGCGAAGCGCGACAGGTGCACCATACCGATGGACGCATCGGACAGCAGCTCCAGCACGTGATCGCGATCGGATACCGTATCCAGACTGTTGCGCGTCGCCGAGGCAAAGCCCAGCCAACCGGCCAGTTGCTCGCGGTCGATAGGATAGGCGGTGCCTGCCAGCGCGCCGCAACCCAGCGGGCTGACGTCCAGACGCTTGAGCGTGTCTTCCAGACGACTCTCGTCACGCGCGAGCATTTCGTGATAAGCCAGACACCAGTGGGCGAACGTTACCGGCTGCGCGCGCTGCAAATGGGTATACCCCGGCATCACCGCGTCCTGATTGGCCTCGGCGGTAGCGACCAGCGCGGCGCGCAGATGACGGATCGCCTGCGCCAGTTCGCTCACCTGCGCCTTGCACCACAGTTTCAGGTCGGTGGCGACCTGATCGTTACGGCTGCGCCCGGTGTGCAGTTTCTTGCCCAGATCGCCGACTTTCTCGATCAGTTTCTGCTCCACCCAGCTGTGGATGTCTTCCGCATCGCTTTGCAGGATAGCGTCGGGATCCGCCTGCACCTCTTTCAGCAGTGCGTTGAGCGCCTGCTCCAGTTGCTGCTGTTCCTGAGCGCTCAGTACGTTCACCGTCACCAGCGCCTTGGACCAGCCGATGGATCCGATGATGTCCTGCTCCGCCAGACGGTAATCAAACCGCAGTGAATCGTTGAACTGTTTAAAACGTTGATCTGCCGCCTGCGTGAACCGTCCGCCCCACAAAGCCATAACTACACTCCCGGTATCTCTGATAAAGGCGGGCCGACTCCTGTCCGCCCCGCCGTTGAACTGCTCGTATTTCTCCGGCGGTTGTCGCCGGGAGAAAACGTAATTGGTGCTCGCGGCTTACGCCAGAATACGGGTGCCGATGGACACGCCGTTGAACAACGCCGGCAACTGCTCGGCGTGGCGCCAACTGGCGATATCTACCGGACGCCCCAGCGCGCGCGCCGCGTCCAGCGACGCATTGACCTTGACGATCATGCCGTCGGTAATAATGCCTTGCGCGATCAGTTCTTCCGCTTTACCAGCGGTCATTTCCGCGATGCGCTGACCTTTGCCGTCCAGAATGCCGCTGACATCGGACAGCAGGATCAGGTCGGCGCCCAGCGTCTGCGCCAGCGCGGTGGCGGCCTGGTCGGCGTTGACGTTCATCAGTTCGCCGCCGACGGTGATGCCGATGGAGCTAATGACCGGCAGATAACCGGCATTCAGCAGGGTGTTGAGCAGCGCCGGAGAGCCGGCTTCAGCTTTACCCACGTGTCCCAGTTCGTCGTTCAGTTGGGTGACCACCGTGCTGCCGCCATCCGCCAGACTCAGGCCCACGGCGTTGATGCCGTGACGAATCGACCAGGCCAGCAGGGTTTTGTTGGCGGACCCGGCCAGCGCGCCGGTAATAATGTCGATCTGATCGGCAGGCGTCACGCGCAGGCCATTCTTCTTGACCACCGGCAGCGACAGTTTCTTCATCAGGTCGTCCACCAGACAGCCGCCGCCATGCACGATCACCAGCGGGCGCTGATGCTGCTGACGGTAGGCCACCAGCGCGGTGAACAGACGCTCCAGCGCCTCTTCGCTATCCAGTAATACGCCGCCTAATTTGATAATTAACGGATTCATCGGTCTTTGCGCCTCAGGGTGTCATCAGAGTAAGGATTGGGTTTCAGGGAAACCGAAGCGAATGTTCATGCACTGCACAGCCTGCGCCGCCGCGCCTTTGAGCAGGTTATCTTCGGTGGCGACCACGATCAGGTGCTCGTCCTGCACCGCGAAGCCGATGTCGCAGAACGGCAGACCGACCACCGATTTCAGCGCCGGCACGCCTTTCTCATACAACCGCACCAGCGGTTTGTCATGGTAGGCGTTGTGGTAAGCTTCCGCCACGTCCTGCGCGGTAACGCCCGGCTGCAGGCGGCAGGTGATGGTCGCCAGAATGCCGCGCGGGAAATTGCCCAGATGCGGGGTAAAAATCACCGGAATGCCGAGATGGGTGGCGATTTCCGGATGATGGCGATGATTGAAAATGCCATACGGCTGCAGGCTGACTTCACAAAAGCTGTTGGTCATGCTCGCTTTACGGCCAGCGCCGCTGACGCCGCTGGTGGCGTCGATCACCGGCCACTGGTTCGGGTTCAGCAAGCCGCCTTCCACCAGCGGTTTCAATGCCAGCTGGGACGCGGTCGGGTAGCAACCCGGCACCGCGATCAGCTGCGCCTGCTTGATGCTGTCCGCCTGCCATTCCGCCAGACCGTACACCGCCTGCGCCAGCCAGTCGGCGTGCTGGTGCTCGAAACCGTAGTAACGGGTGTAGAATTCAGGATCCTGCACGCGAAACGCGCCGGAAAGATCGAACACGGTGCAGCCGGCTTTCAGGAACTGCGGCGCCAGATCGTGGCTCACCTTGTGGTCGGTGGCCAGAAACACCACGTCCACGCCTTTGGCGGCGTCGGCCACGTCGGTCAGCGGCTGCACCGGCAAGTCAATAATGCCTTTAAGCTGGGGATGCAGGTCGGAAATGCGTTTTCCCGCATCAACACTTTGCGCGGAAACCGCCAAAGCGGTTATGTTCATCTGCGGGTGACGGTTCAGGTACAGGGCCAGCTCAGCGCCGGTATAGCCACTTGCACCAACGATCAACGTATTCAGCATGAGTTCGGTATACCTTTATTGCCAGATAGGTGGAACAGGAAGCAGGCTCATCAGCGCGGCCACGCCGTTCACCCACAAAAGCCAGAAGAAACGATTATGCGACAATCTCGTATCGCCGCACAGCTTATGATTTCATTTCGCCTGGCATTATTGTATTTTTATTCACAATAAATGCATGAATATTGATACTATCCTAACCCAGAGGCTGTCAACAGTGAAGATGAATTTACCCCCTTTTATGGAGCTGTACCGGGCATTGATCGCCACCCCGTCCATCAGCGCCACCGAGCGCGCCCTGGATCAAAGCAATGAGACCTTAATCAACCTGTTGGCGGGATGGTTTAGCGATCTGGGTTTTCATGTCGACGTGCAGCCGGTACCCGGCACCTTTAATAAATTCAACCTGCTGGCCCGACTGGGAGAAGGCAGCGGCGGGCTGCTGCTGGCCGGCCATACCGACACGGTGCCGTTCGACGACGGCCGCTGGACGCGCGACCCGTTCACCCTGACCGAGCACGACAACAAACTCTACGGGCTCGGCACCGCCGACATGAAAGGCTTTTTCGCCTTTATTCTCGATGCGCTGCGCGATGTGGATGCCGGTAAGCTGACCAAACCGCTGTACATTCTGGCGACCGCAGATGAAGAAACGACGATGGCGGGCGCCAAGTATTTCTCCGAATCGACCGGCATTCGCCCGGACTGCGCGATTATCGGCGAGCCGACGTCATTGCAGCCGGTGCGCGCCCACAAGGGCCACATGTCGAATGTGGTTCGTATTCAGGGCCAGTCCGGCCACTCCAGCGACCCGTCGCGCGGCGTCAACGCCATCGAACTGATGCACGAAGCCATTTCCGAACTGATGGTGCTGCGCAACACGCTGCAAGAGCGTTATCACAACCCGGCGTTCCATATCCCTTATCCGACCATGAACTTTGGTCACATTCATGGCGGCGACGCCGCCAACCGCATCTGCGCCTGCTGCGACCTGCACATGGATATCCGCCCGCTGCCGGGCATGACGCTGAGCGATCTCAACGGTCTTATGAGCGAAGCGCTGGCGCCGGTCAGCGAACGCTGGCCCGGCCGTCTCACCATCAGCGAACTGCATCCGCCGATTCCGGGTTACGAGTGCCCGGCGGATCATCATCTGGCGCAGGTGGTGGAAAAACTGGTGGGGCAGCCGACCGATGTGGTGAATTACTGCACCGAAGCGCCGTTCATTCAGGAACTGTGCCCGACGCTGGTGCTTGGCCCCGGCTCCATCAATCAGGCGCATCAGCCGGATGAATTTATCGACATGTCGTTCATCAAACCGACGCGCACGTTGATTACCGAGTTGGTGCATCACTTCTGCCAGCACTGATTTCGTGTTCTGGCGTTGCCCGGCTGTGACCGCCGGGCAACATTGCCATTGCCGCCGAAAAAAACTCTGCACGCATCCAACCGGCTACCCGCCTCTTTTTTATTGTCTTCTTGCCGCCTTCTCATTGCCGTTCTTGCTTTCGCCGCCGCTATAAGATAAGCGTCACTTATCGGCAAGCTTTTGTAATTAAATTTCACAAATTGCCTTTGCACCGGTTAAACAGGTACAACTGTAGGGATTAAAGGACGTTCATTGACGAACAATGGCGAACGTGGCTAGATAACAGACAGTAACCACACAATTTTTGTGTGTAATAAATTTACAAAATCAAGAGATGGGTCAGGGTAACTATGAATGAACAATATTCCGCCATGCGGAGCAATGTCAGCATGCTGGGTAAATTGCTCGGCGACACCATCAAGGATGCGCTGGGCGCCAATATCCTTGAGCGTGTTGAAACAATCCGCAAGCTGTCCAAAGCCTCGCGAGCCGGCAGCGAAACACACCGTCAGGAACTGCTGACCACACTGCAGAACCTGTCCAACGAGGAACTGCTGCCGGTCGCCCGCGCGTTCAGCCAGTTCCTTAACCTGACCAACACGGCGGAGCAGTACCACAGTATTTCTCCGCACGGCGAGGCGGCCAGTAACCCAGAAGCGCTGGCGACGGTGTTTCGCAGCCTGAAAAGCCGCGACAATCTGAGCGACAAGGATATCCGCGACGCGGTGGAATCGCTCTCCATCGAGCTGGTGCTGACCGCGCACCCGACCGAAATCACCCGCCGCACGCTGATCCACAAACTGGTTGAAGTGAATACCTGCCTCAAGCAGCTCGACCACGACGATCTGGCCGACTATGAACGCCATCAGATCATGCGCCGTCTGCGCCAGTTGATCGCCCAGTACTGGCATACCGATGAAATCCGCAAAATCCGCCCGACGCCGGTGGACGAAGCCAAGTGGGGCTTCGCGGTGGTGGAGAACAGCCTGTGGGAAGGGGTGCCGGCGTTCCTGCGCGAACTCGACGAACAGATGGACAAGGAACTCGGTTATCGTCTGCCGGTGGATTCGGTGCCGGTACGCTTCACCTCCTGGATGGGCGGCGACCGCGACGGCAACCCGAACGTGACCGCTGAAGTCACCCGCCGCGTACTGCTGTTAAGCCGCTGGAAAGCCGCCGATCTGTTCCTGCGCGACGTACAGGTACTGGTGTCCGAACTGTCGATGACCACCTGTACGCCGGAGCTGCAACATCTGGCAGGCGGCGACGAGGTGCAGGAACCCTACCGCGAGCTGATGAAAACGCTGCGCGCGCAGTTGACCGCCACCCTGAACTATCTGGACGCGCGTCTGAAAGGCGAGCAACTGGTCGCGCCCAAAGATCTGCTGGTCACCAACGAGCAGTTGTGGGATCCGCTGTACGCCTGTTACCAGTCGCTGCATGCCTGCGGCATGGGCATCATCGCCGACGGTCAGTTGCTCGACACCCTGCGCCGGGTACGCTGCTTCGGCGTGCCGCTGGTGCGTATCGACGTACGGCAGGAGAGCACCCGTCACACCGACGCGCTGGCGGAAATCACCCGCTATCTGGGGTTGGGAGACTACGAAAGCTGGTCGGAATCCGACAAACAGGCGTTCCTGATCCGCGAGCTTAACTCCAAGCGTCCGCTGCTGCCGCGTCAGTGGGAACCCAGCGCCGACACGCAGGAAGTGCTGGAAACCTGCCGGGTGATCGCCGAAACCCCACGCGATTCCATCGCCGCCTACGTGATCTCGATGGCGCGCACCCCGTCCGACGTGCTGGCGGTGCATCTGCTGCTGAAGGAAGCCGGTTGCCCATACGCGCTGCCGGTGGCGCCGTTGTTCGAAACGCTGGACGACCTGAATAACGCCGACAGCGTCATGATCCAGTTGCTCAACATCGACTGGTATCGCGGCTTCATTCAGGGCAAGCAGATGGTGATGATCGGCTATTCCGACTCCGCCAAAGACGCCGGGGTGATGGCCGCCTCCTGGGCCCAGTACCGCGCGCAGGACGCACTGATCAAGACCTGTGAGAAATACGGCATCGCGCTGACGCTGTTCCACGGTCGCGGCGGCTCCATCGGCCGCGGCGGCGCGCCGGCTCATGCCGCGCTGCTCTCCCAACCGCCGGGAAGCCTGAAAGGCGGCCTGCGCGTCACCGAACAGGGCGAGATGATCCGCTTCAAGTTCGGTCTGCCGGAAGTCACCATCAGCAGCCTGTCGCTCTACACCTCCGCTATTCTGGAAGCCAACCTGCTGCCGCCGCCGGAACCGAAGCAGGAATGGCATCACATCATGAACGAGCTGTCGCGCATTTCCTGCGACATGTACCGCGGCTACGTGCGGGAAAACCCGGACTTCGTGCCTTATTTCCGCGCCGCCACGCCGGAACTGGAACTGGGTAAACTGCCGCTGGGGTCGCGCCCGGCTAAACGCCGACCGAACGGCGGCGTGGAAAGCCTGCGCGCCATCCCGTGGATTTTCGCCTGGACCCAGAACCGCCTGATGCTGCCCGCCTGGCTGGGCGCCGGCGCCGCGCTGCAAAAAGTGATCGACGACGGTCACCAGAACCAGTTGGAAGACATGTGCCGCGACTGGCCGTTCTTCTCCACCCGCATCGGTATGCTGGAGATGGTGTTCGCCAAGGCCGACCTGTGGCTGGCGGAATACTACGATCAACGGCTGGTGGAAGAGAAACTGTGGTCGCTCGGCAAACAGCTGCGCGAGCAGTTGGAAAAAGACATCAAGGCGGTACTGACCATCTCCAACGACGACCATCTGATGGCTGACCTGCCGTGGATCGCCGAATCCATCGCGCTGCGCAACGTCTACACCGACCCGCTCAACGTGTTGCAGGCGGAACTGTTGCACCGTTCGCGTCAGCAGGACACACTGGATCCGCAGGTAGAGCAGGCGCTGATGGTCACCATCGCCGGCGTCGCCGCCGGGATGCGCAATACCGGCTAATGACCCACCAACACAAACCGGGAGCAATAGCTCCCGGTTTGTTACTGCAATCGTTCACGACCTCACGCCAGATACTTATCCCGCAGCCCTTCCCGTGCCGACGCATCCAGTCCGTAATCCTGCTCCAGCCAGTTATCCACTGAGCCGTGTCGCTCACGGATAGTATGCAGCGCGGTCACCAGAAACTCTTCGCGGGCGGAAAGCACGAAATCAAAGCGCTTCAGCGCCTTTTCACTCAGGCTCGACGCCAAATCTTCCAGCAACTGGCGACGGAACGGAATCAGGGTGGATTCGGTGATCAGATAATCTTCCATAACCGTTTGTTCATCCGCGCCCAGCGCGAACAGCACCAGCGCGGAACCAATGCCGGTACGATCCTTGCCCACCGCGCAATGTTGCACCAGCGCGCCATCGTCAGGCTGGCGCAGCAACGCCACCAAATGCTGGTAGGCCGGATTGCCGAACGGCAGGCGACGGTACAGTTCCAGCATAAAAGCGCGGGAATCGAACGCTTCGAGTTTTTCCGACCCCAGCGTTTCCAGGCTGGCGGTCACTTCATGCCGTAGCGGATTGGCGGGAACCTGATGATAACGGGCACCGGACCACAGCCGGTCGGGCCGCAGCGAGGCTTCATCCTGATCGCGATAATCCACCACGTGCGCCACCGGCACGCTGGCGAGATGATCGATGTCACGTTCACTCAGCATGTCCAGCGCGCCGGAGCGAAACAGCCTGCCGCGCCGGACTTGCCGCCCGTCTGCCACGCGGATCCCCCCCAAATCACGGAAATTGACGCCGCCGTCAAGCGGAAGCAACGAGGGATGCAGTAATGAGGTTAAAGTCATATTTTTCCCTGTAGTTCTCGATATTTAGTTACCGATAATTCGTTATCGATACGGAGTTATCAATGCTGAATGATTACGGTTGACTCACCGTCGAATGATGGAAACCGATTCGTATTATCAGACCTGACAATTAAATTAGCATGAAGACGGGCAGGCAGATGAACCGCGCGAGGGAAGTCCCCGCGGAAACAGAAAAAGCGGTACGAAGGCTCGGCCATATCGTACCGCCCGCGCCGAACATATCGCCCGGCGATTGAATCACACTCAGGCGCTCAGCAGTTTGCGGGCCGCCGACAACACTACGTTGACCGACGCGTGTTCCGCTTTCTGCATCGTAGCGGTATCGGGGATTTCCTGCTGAGTACGATTGACAATCACGCCCGCCACCATTCCGGCGCGCAGCCCTTGACTGGCGCACATGGTCAGCAGCGTAGCGGACTCCATTTCATAGTTCAGTACGCCCATGCTCTGCCACTCCGCCATTGACCCCTGGAAACGGCGCACCACGCGGCCGGAATAGGTGTCGTAACGCTCCTGGCCCGGATAGAAGGTATCCGAAGAAGCTGTAACGCCGACATGCAGCGTCGCCCCCGCTTCACGCGCCGCTTCCGCCAGCGCGGAAGTACAGGCGAAATCCGCCACCGCCGGGAATTCCAGCGGCGCAAAATGCAGGCTGGCGCCGTCCAGACGAACCGCCGCCGTGGTCACCAGCACATCGCCCACCGCGATATGCGGCTGGATGGCGCCGGTGGTGCCGACACGCAGAAACGTGCGCACACCCAGTTGCGCCAGCTCTTCTACCGCAATCGACGTAGACGGGCCGCCAATACCGGTGGAACAAACAATCACCGGCTTACCCGCCAGTTCCGCGCGCCAGGAAGTGAACTCCCGATGCGATGCCAGAAACACCGGGTTCTCCATCAGCCGGGCGATTTTCTCCACCCGAGCCGGGTCGCCGGGCACAATCGCCAGCGTGGCACCTTGTAAATCCTGCTTTGTTAAACCGAGATGAAATACATCGGACATAAACGCCTCCAGACAACGGTCAGGTACGGAACGATCTTAGCGCACACACTGCGGCCGTTAAGTGAAGTGCGTCGCTGATTGGAAAGTAACAAACATCCATTTACATTAATATTGTGATTTTAATCACAATTTAAACTGTAATCACCCGACGTTGCGTCACGCAATGTGGCACCGATTGCCTTATCGGGTTGCCGGTATTCGCAATACACTACAAAGTTCCTACACTTGCTTAACGCGGGGGCGGCATTATCCCGCTGGCAGATTCCAGTCTTGATAAAGGAAAGGCAATGAAAACCGATGAGCTACTGACACTCAGAGAGACCACACGGGCATTTTCGCCAGCCGTCATGCCGCTGGCTTCTTCCGCGATGACTACTGACGCCGCCGGGCTGGTCGCCGGCGAGACCACCATCCCTTCGCAGGGCGACAACCTGCCCGCGTATATTGCCAAACCGGAAAAAGCCGACGGCCCGCTGCCGATCGTACTGGTGGTGCAGGAAATCTTTGGCGTGCATGAGCACATCCGCGATGTATGCCGGCGACTGGCAAAACAAGGCTATCTGGCGATCGCGCCGGAACTCTATTTCCGTCAGGGCGACCCGCAACAGTACAGCGACATTCCCACACTGCTGAGCGAACTGGTCAGCAAGGTGCCGGATAATCAGGTGCTGTCCGACCTCGACCACACCGCGCATTGGGCGGTGCGCCAGGGTGGCGACGCCAGTCGGCTGGCGATCACCGGTTTCTGCTGGGGCGGCCGCATCAGTTGGCTGTACGCTGCGCACAATCCGCAGTTAAAAGCCGCCGTCGCCTGGTACGGCAAACTGGTCGCCGAAAAAACGCTGACCTCGCCTCAACACCCGGTGGACGTGGCGAAAGACCTGAGCGCGCCGGTGCTGGGCCTGTACGGCGGGCAGGATAAAGGCATTTCGCTGGAGCAGGTGGAAACCATGCGTCAGGCGCTACGGGCGGTCAATGCCGATGCGGAGATCGTGGTCTACCCGGAAGCGGAGCATGCTTTCCATGCCGATTACCGCGCTACTTACCACGAAGCCTCGGCCAAAGACGGCTGGCAACGCATGCTGGAGTGGTTCGCCCGCTACGGCGTGGTGTAACCCCGCAACAAATGTAAAAAGGGAGACGCTATCGTCTCCCTTTTTCATGTCAGGCGGTGATGCGGAACGTCCCGGCCCTGTGCGTCACATCCTGTGGTTCACGCGCGTCCTGTCATCCTTTGCGCCATTCCTCATCACCGTGTTCGGTTACTGACTTTTTTCGCTAACTTACTCGGCGGTTTCGCGCAGACGTTTCGCTGCCTGCACCATGTTCGCCAGCGACTGACGGGTTTCCGGCCAGCCGCGGGTTTTCAGGCCGCAGTCAGGGTTAACCCACAGACGTTCGGACGGAATACGCTGGGCCGCTTTGCGCAGCAGCGCTTCAATCCACTCTACGCTCGGCACGTTCGGCGAGTGAATGTCGTACACGCCTGGGCCGATTTCATTCGGGTACTCGAACTCTTCGAACGATTCCAGCAGTTCCATGTCGGAACGCGAGGTTTCGATGGTGATCACGTCCGCATCCAGTGCCGCGATGGAATCCATGATGTCGTTGAATTCGCAGTAGCACATGTGGGTGTGGATCTGGGTGTCGTCTTTCGCTACCGCCGCGTGCAGGCGGAACGCATCGACCGCCCACTCCAGATAAGCAGCCCAGTCGGAGCGGTGCAGCGGCAAGCCTTCACGTAGCGCCGGTTCGTCAATCTGGATGATGCCGATGCCGGCCTGTTCCAGATCCGCCACTTCGTCGCGCAGCGCCAGCGCAATCTGCCTGGCGATGGTTTCACGGGTGACGTCTTCACGCGGGAAGGACCAGCACAGAATGGTGACCGGACCAGTCAGCATGCCTTTCACCGGCTTGTCGGTCAGCGACTGGGCATATTTCGCCCACTCGACCGTGATCGGCTCCGGACGGCTGATGTCGCCAATCACCACCGGCGGTTTCACGCAACGGGAACCGTAGCTCTGTACCCAGCCGTTCTGGGTGAACACGAAACCATCCAGATGTTCGCCGAAATACTCCACCATGTCGTTACGTTCGGCTTCACCGTGCACCAGTACGTCCAGCTCCAGACGTTCCTGTTCCACAATCGCCTGTTTAATGTGCTCGGCGATGCCGATACGGTAGTTCTGACCGTCCAGACGACCCTGTTTGAAGTCCAGACGCAGGCTGCGGATTTCGGTGGTCTGCGGGAACGAACCGATAGTGGTGGTCGGCCAGGCCGGCAGGTTGAAACGCGCACGCTGTGCGTCGGCGCGTACCGGGTACGGATTCTGACGCAAACTGTCCTGCGCGGTGATCGCCGCCAGACGCTTCGCCACCTCCGGGTTGTTAACGCGAGTAGAGGTGCGACGGGCGCGGATCGGCGCGCTGTAAGCCACCAGTTCGTCGCCGTTGCCGCTGTTGAGCGCGCGGGTCAGCAGCGCCAGTTCCTGACACTTCTGAATCGCAAAGGCGAACCAGCTTTTCACTTCCTCGTCCAGACGGGTTTCGACGCTGAGATCGATCGGGCTGTGCAGCAGGGAGCAGGAGCTGCCCAGCCACAGAGCGCGTTTACCCAGCAGCGGTTGCAGGCGTTCGAACCAGCTCGCCAGATCGGCGCGCCACACGTTACGGCCGTTGATCACGCCCAGCGACAGCACCCAGTCAGCCGGCAGTTGCGCGTTCAGCACCGCGGCGTCGTCTTTGCCGTGCACCAGATCGACATGCAGACCCTGTACCGGCAGCGCTGTGATCACGTCCAGATTCTGGCCGATGCTGTCGAAATAGGTGGTCAGCAGCAGTTTCACCTGCCCTTGCAGCGCATCGTAAGCCGGTTTGAAAGCGGCTTTCCACTCGGCGTCCAGTTCCAGCGCCAGCAGCGGCTCGTCAATCTGCACCCACTCGATGCCGCGTTTAGCCAGTTCGGCCAGCACCTGCTGGTACACCGGCAGCACCGCGTTCAGCAGATCCAGACGGTTGAAGGCTTCCCCTTTGACTTTGCCCAGCCACAGGTAGGTCACCGGACCCAGCAGCACCGGTTTCACCTTGTGGCCCAGCGCCAGCGCTTCGTCCACTTCATCCAGCAGTTGGGTCCAGCTCAGCTTGAACTGCTGGCCTTTGCTGAATTCCGGCACCATGTAGTGATAGTTGGTGTTGAACCATTTGGTCATTTCAGCGGCGGCGGCCGGCTCACCGGTCGGTGCGCGGCCACGGCCGATACGAAACAGGGTATCCAGATCGACGGAACCATCCGCGTTCTGGTGACGGGCAGGTACATTCCCCAGCAACAGGCTGGTGGTCAGCACATGGTCGTACCAGGCAAAATCGCCTACCGGCAGCAATTCCACGCCGGCGTCTTTCTGCTGTTGCCAGTGACGGGCACGCAACTCACGGCCCACGGTCAGCAACTCTTCCTGCGTGCTGTTCCCTGCCCAATAGCTTTCCTGTGCTTTTTTCAGTTCACGACGCAGACCGACGCGCGGAAAACCGAGAGTGTGATTTAAAATTGCCATGCTTGAATTCCCATTTAGCCGTCCAGATGTTTACACATCCATAATCCGCAGGTAGTGTAGTAAGTACAAGCGCAATTTATTCACTGTCACTGTGAAGGACTCTCATGATCGAACTTAAACACTTACGGACGCTGCAGGCGCTGCGCAACACGGGATCGTTAGCCGCCGCCGCCGCACAGCTCCATCAGACGCAATCCGCCCTGTCGCATCAGTTCAGCGATCTGGAACAACGGCTGGGATTCCGCTTGTTCGTCCGTAAGAGCCAGCCGCTGCGCTTTACGC
Organism: Dickeya sp. Secpp 1600; assembly: GCF_003049805.1. Lineage (NCBI taxonomy): Bacteria > Pseudomonadati > Pseudomonadota > Gammaproteobacteria > Enterobacterales > Pectobacteriaceae > Dickeya > Dickeya sp. Secpp 1600. Next base: position 206,550 of record NZ_CP023484.1, on the reverse strand, counting down.
CGCAGGGGGAAATTCTGCTGCAGCTGGCCGAGCAGATCCTGCCGCAGATACAGCAGGCGCTGCAGGCATGCAACGAGCCGCATCAGACCACCTTGCGGCTGGCGATCGAGTGTCACAGTTGTATTCAGTGGCTGACGCCGGCGCTGGAGAACTTCCACCAAAGCTGGCCGCAAGTGGTGATGGATTTCAAATCCGGCGTCACTTTCGACCCGCAACCTGCGCTGCAACAAGGCGAGCTGGACCTGGTGATGACCTCCGACATTCTGCCGCGCAGCGGCTTGCACTACTCGCCGATGTTCGACTTTGAGGTACGGCTGGTGCTGTCGCCGGATCATCCGCTGGCCGCCAAAGCCGTGATTGCGCCTGAGGATCTGGCGCAGGAAACGCTGATGATTTATCCGGTGCAGCGTCAGCGGCTGGATGTGTGGCGCCACTTTCTGCAACCAGCGGGGGTCAGCCCGTCGCTAAAAAGCGTAGACAATACCTTGCTGTTGATCCAGATGGTGGCGGCGCGCATGGGCATCGCCGCGCTGCCGCACTGGGTAGTGGAGAGCTTTGAACGTCAGGGGCTGGTCGTCACCAAAACCCTGGGAGAAGGCTTGTGGAGCCGGCTGTACGCCGCCGTTCGCGATGGCGAGCAGCGTCAGCCGGTTATCGAAGCGTTTATTCGCTCCGCGCGCCAGCATGCCTGCGAGCATCTGCCGTTTGTGCGGGACGCTTCACGACCCAACGCCGGTGCACCCATAAAGCAACCGCAATAATCGCAGAACCGATGAGAAAGCTGGTCCAGTTTGGCGTTTTCTGCCAGAACGCGAAATTGACCAGCAACCCGGCCGGGACGTGAAAGTTGTTCATGATACTCAACGTACCGGCGTCCACCTGAGTCGCGCCGTAGTTCCACATGAAATAGCCAAGACCCGACACCACCACGCCAAGAAACGCCAGCACCCCCCACTGCACCGGTGCGGTGGGCAGTTTGGTCAGATTGCCGAATAGCGCCCAGGCTACCAGCGTCACCAGCGCGGCGCCGAGGTAGAACCAGGAAAAGGCGCTGTGCTGCGGCATCGGATGCACTTCCATCAGCCGTTTATACCCCACTTGCCCCACGGCAAAACAGACATTGGCCGCCTGCACCAGCAGCAGCCCCCACCAGAAATGTTCGCTCACGCCGTGATAGTGGATCACAGCGGCGCCCAGAACAGCCAGCAAGGCGCTGAATACATAGCCCCAGCGCAGGCGATGCCCGCTGAGCAGGTCGTAAATCAGCGTGACGTACAGCGGCGTCATCACCGAAAACAGCAGAATCGTCGGCACATTGAGGTACAGGTAACTGCGGAACAGGAACAGATACATGACGCCAAGCTGGAAAACGCCCACCAGCAGATACAGCCCCAACACTTTGGGGGAATAGCCGCGCCAGCGCAGGAAAGGCAAAAACACCAGCGCCGCCAGCACCAACCGGAACATGGCTGAGAACCAGCTGTCGACCTGGCCGGCCAGGTATTCGCCAATCAGGCTGAAGGAAAACGACCACAAAATCGTGGTGATGATCAATAACGGCACGGCGTCACTCACTCTATCGCTGTTAACAGGAAGAGCATTGTAGTCGAGTTACGTGGCCGTATTTTCCTCAACTTGGTTTACATGAGAATAAAATACAACCAATCAATTAATCAAAATTGCCAGCGCAACCAGGCGAAGAACACGTTGCCATTATTATGCGTGCCGGGAATGTAAGTAGCCTGAAGAGACAGGCGCTGATAACTGACCGACGCCAGCGGCAGCAGCACCGGGATCGGGATATATTTCCAGTTGTCCCGCATGGTGGCCCCGGCGGTAAAACCCAACCCCAACTGGAAATCCTGATTTTCCAGCGGCCGCCAGCGTTTTTCATAGCCATAGCCGCCGATAGGCTCCCACTTGTTAAAAGAGTCCTTGAACGCCATCAGGTACAGGCTGTGCCAGTCGCCATCGCGATCCAGCCGGGATACGCCATAGCCCGCTCCCCAGGGGCGCTCGTTGTACCTGTCGGTCTTCGTCTTGTCGTAAGTCCAGCGGTTATGCCAGGTCATGACCGGCACATACAGATCCTGAGACTGCCAGTGATGCCAGGTCTCCGACAGATTATCGCCGGCGCGCCGCCAGATTCCCTGCTCCGCGCCGCTTTCAACGACATCAGACGCCGTATTTTCGCCAGACGGCGCGGCAGCAAATGCCGGGGTAGATAACAGGGCAGACAGCGCAAAGAGGCAAGTGTGTGGTGTCAATTTTAATTGCATAAACAACATGTCCAAAGCGAATTACCAATGACCGGCAGGTCAGGTGGTCTGGCGTTTATGTCCAGAGGTTTGTGGTCCGACCACCGATATACAACGATTTTCGCGATATTAAATACAACTAAAGCCAAACCACCGGGCTAATCCGGCACTTTTGAGAGACTTCCTAGACAAAGTGTAGAAGAAACAACCAAGTCAGGCGATTTGCCACAGATAAGGGGATAACGCGCGGACAACAGAGTATTCCTGCGGTACTAATGTGTTCTAAAAAGCTACCGCGCCGACTTTGCCAGCCAGATAGAAAAGAGAGGCTAGGGTGAAAAAATCCGGTTATCCGGCTTGCCGGGCAGACAGGCCGGAAAAAATATCAGATGCCGTCGCCGTCTTCGAAACCGCGCAACGAGCCGTTGAAGTACTGGTCCATATCCAACGAGGGTTTATCGCTTTCCGGGCGGCCAACAATTCGCGCCGGCACGCCGGCGGCAGTGGTATGCGGCGGCACCGGCTGCAAAACCACCGAACCCGCGCCAATCTTGGCGCCGCATCCCACTTCGATATTACCCAGGATCTTGGCGCCTGCGCCGATCATCACCCCTTCCCGAATCTTGGGATGACGGTCGCCATTGGTCTTGCCGGTCCCGCCCAGGGTGACCGATTGCAGGATGGAAACGTCGTTTTCCACGACGGCGGTTTCACCGATCACGATACCGGTGGCGTGGTCCAGCATGATGCCGCAACCGATGCGCGCCGCCGGGTGGATATCCACCCCAAATGACACTGAAATCTGGTTCTGCAGGTAAATCGCCAGCGCCTGCCGTTCCTGCCGCCACAGCCAGTGGCCGATACGGTAAGCCTGCAGAGCATGAAATCCTTTCAGGTAGAGCAGCGGCGTCGAGTATTTATCCACCGCCGGGTCGCGCAGGCGCACCGCCAGAATGTCGCGGGCAGCGGACGCAATCATCTGCGGTTCGGCGCGGTAGGCCTCTTCCACCACTTCACGGATGGCAATCGCCGGCATGATGGCGTTAGCCAGCTTATTCGCCAGCATGTAGCTCAATGCGCTGCCTAGATTCTCATGTTTCAGCAGCGTCGCGTGAAAGAAACTGGCCAGCATCGGTTCGCATTCCGCCAGACTGCGCGCCTCTTCCTTAATGTTTTTCCAAACCAGTTCCAGCTCATCATTCGACATCGCGACACCTCTTTGAAAAACCGTCAACCCACCGCTTCACTTACAACTGCACGACGCGCTACTGCACAAAGCTCTATCAGCATAAAACAACAACGGGCCTCCCAAGGGAAGCCCGAACAATGCCCTGCCGTCACAGGCTGGCGCTTTCGTCTTTGCGCGCCCGGCCCAGCAGGCTCAACGCCGCTTCACGCGCGTCTTTACCACAATACAGCACTTGCCAGAGCTGCTCGGTGATCGGCATTTCCACACCGTAGCGCTGCGCCAGCGCCATCACTTCCTTGGTATTACGGTAGCCTTCCACCACCTGACCAATCTGGTTCTGGGCGCTGACCACGTCCATCCCTTGTCCCAGCATCATGCCGAAACGACGGTTGCGTGACTGGTTGTCGGTGCAGGTCAGCACCAGATCGCCCAAGCCCGCCATGCCCATAAACGTGGTCGGGTCGGCCCCCAGCGCCACGCCCAGCCGCGTCATTTCGGCCAGACCGCGGGTGATAAGCGCAGTACGCGCATTGGCGCCGAACCCCATGCCGTCAGACATGCCGGCGCCGATGGCGATCACGTTCTTCACGGCGCCTCCCAGTTGCACCCCGATAAAATCAGGGTTGCTGTAGACGCGAAAACTTTTGCCGCAATGCAGCAGATGTTGCAAATCGTCGGAAAACGGCTGATCGGTCGATGCCAGCGCAATCGCAGTAGGCAACCCGGCCGCCAGCTCTTTGGCGAAAGTCGGCCCGGAGAGCACCGCCAGCGGGATCGTATTACCCAGCGCTTCGCGGGCGACGTCCTGCAACAAACGACCGGTTTCCGCTTCCAGCCCCTTGGTAGCCCACACCAGTCGCGCGTCCGCCCGCAGATGGGGCTTGAGCTGGCGCAGCACATCGCCAAACACATGGCTCGGCACCACCACCAGAATGTTGCGGCTGGCGGCCAGCGCCTGCGACAGGTCCGCTTCCAGTTGCAGGGTATCCGGGAACGGTACGTCGGGCAGGAACGCCTGATTGCACCGTGCGGCCTGCAACGCCTGAATATGAGCGGGGTCATGGCCCCAGAGCACCACACGGTGGCCGTTGCGGGCCACCGTGATCGCCAGCGCGGTGCCGTAAGATCCGGCACCGACTACCGTCATTGCTGCATCAGACGGGTTCATCAGGCATCCAGCGTCTGAGCGGTGCCGTCCTGGCCTGCCTGCTGTTCCAGATAGTTCATGAACAGAGCGTCAAAGTTAACCGGAGCCAGGTTCAGCTGCGGGAAGGTACCGCGGGACACCAGGCTGGTAATGCACTCGCGCGCGTACGGGAACAGCACGTTCGGGCAGTAAGCGCCCAGGCAGTGTGCCAGTTGGGTGCCTTCGATGCCGGAGACGGTGAAGATACCCGCCTGCTGCACTTCGCACAGGAACGCGGTTTCTTCGCCGAGGGTGGAGGTCACGGTCACGCGCAGCACCACTTCGTACACATCGTCAGCCAACTGGGTGGATGCGGTATCCAGATCCAGTTTGACTTCCGGGTTCCATTCCTGCTGGAACACCTGCGGCGCGTTCGGCGCTTCGAAAGAAATATCCTTGGTGTAGATACGCTGGATCTGGAAAGTCAGTTCGCCGTTGTTTTGTTCAGACATGTTGAATAATACCCTTTCGTTAGATTTCCTTGCGCGCTTCCCTTCGCCAGGAAGGACACGCCATAACACAAACAGACTCCCCTCTGACGGGGCGTCGCATTATTTACCGCGCACCAGCGGGAGGTTTTCGCCGCTCCAGCCAGCCAGCCCGTCTTTCAGGATCACGACGCGCTCAAACCCGGCTTTGAACAGACTCTCTGCCGATTCACGAGATGCCATGCCGTTGGCGCACACCACAATCACCGGCTGCGCCTTGTGTTTTTCCAGCTCGCTCAGGCTGCCGTTTTTGATGTCGTTCGGCAACAGGTTGATGGCGCCGGCGATATGTCCACGACGGTAATCATCGCGATTACGGGTGTCTACCACCACCGCATCTTCTTTATTAATCAGTTGGATCGCTTCACCACGAGCCACTTCTTTTACCTTGGACAGTTTACTCTTCACCGTAAGCACAATGACCGCGACCAGCAGGGCAATCCAGGCCACGCTCAGAATCGGGTGTCGGCTGATGAATGGCATAATCTCTTGCATGGGGTGTAACGACTCCGAAATCAGTTAAGCAATTCAAATACAGGGTGTCTGAGTATACCTATGCGATACCGCAATTACAGCCTGTAAGCCAACATCGCGTCATGATTATGCGCGGCGGATTGCATTTATCCGTAGGATCCAGGGCCGCTCGCTGTCATGGATGGAAATAGAAATCCCTGACGAGACAACTGGTAAGGCGCTGTTCATCGTGGAATAATCTTTCGCCATGAGCAAAAAAGCGTTCTCTGTACCGTTGCCGACGGGTCGTGACAAACTGTTAATCCGGTGCGCCAGTGTGCTTTGTGTCGGCGTGCTGCTGTTGCCGTGCCCCAGTTGGAGCGACGACGGCCAGCAGCAGTTGAAATCCCTGCAGCAAGACATCGCAGAGAAGGAAAAAAGCGTCCGGGAACAGCAGCAACGTCGCAGCGCCCTGCTTGAGCAACTGAAAAAGCAGGAACAGTCGATCGCTCAGTCCACCCGCCAGCTACGCGACACCCGCGCCACCCTTGAACGTCTGAATCAGGATGTCGGCAGCCTGAGCGCCTCCATCGCCAAACTGCAAACCCAGCAGAAAACGCAGGAAACCCTGCTGGCGAAACAGCTGGATGCCGCGTTCCGTCAGGGCCAGCATGGCGCCCTGCAACTGATCCTCAGCGGTGAGGAAAGCCAGCGGCGCGAGCGCATCCTCGCCTACTTCAATTATCTGAATCAGGCGCGCGAGCAATCCATCACCGCGTTACAGCAAACCCGTACGCAGCTTGCCAGCCAGAAACAGCAACTGGAGCAGAAACAGGCGCAGCAAAAACGCCTGCTCGGCGACCAACAGCAGCAGCAGAAAACGCTGGAACAGGCGCAGGGCGAACGTCAGAAGACGTTGGGCGCACTGGAAAACGCGCTGGAAAAAGACCAGCAACAATTGACGGAACTGCGTCAGAACGAAACCCGTTTGCGCGACCAGATCGCGCGTGCGGAACGGGAAGCCAGGGCGCGAGCGGAGCGAGAAGCACGCGAAGCAGCCAAACTACGTGAAAAAGAAGAACAGGCCAAACGCAGCGGCGCCAGTTACAAACCCACCGAGCAGGAGCGTTCGCTGATGGCGCGCACCGGCGGTCTGGGTCAGCCGGCCGGCCAGTACGTATGGCCGGTGCGCGGCCGCACGCTGCACCGTTTCGGCGAACCGTTGCAGGGCGAACTGCGCTGGAAGGGGCTGGTGATCGGCGCATCCGAAGGTACCGAGGTGCGCGCCATCGCCGACGGCACCGTGCTGATGGCCGACTGGCTGCAGGGCTATGGTCAGGTGGTGGTGCTGGAACACGGCAAGGGCGACATGAGCCTGTATGGTTATAACCAGAGCGCGCTGGTCTCGGTAGGCGCGCAGGTGAAAGCTGGTCAGCCTGTGGCGCTGGTCGGCAACAGCGGCGGGCAGAATCAGCCCGCCCTCTATTTTGAAATTCGACGTCAGGGACAGGCGGTCAACCCCTTACCCTGGCTAGGAAGGTAGGTTTGCGTCCATTAATTTCCCGCTTGTTGACTCTCACCGGCATGACGCTCACCGGCACGCTGCTGGCCCTTCCCGTCTGGGCGGGCAAGCTGGCGCTGGTGATCGACGATTTCGGCTACCGCCCGCATAACGAAAATCAGGTGCTGGCGATGCCCACCGCCATTTCCGTGGCCGTGTTGCCCAATGCGCCATACGCCCGCGACATGGCGACCAAGGCCCATGCGCAAGGCAGAGAAGTGTTGATTCACCTGCCGATGGCGCCGATGAGCAAGCAGCCGCTGGAGCGTGACACGCTGCGCCCGGACATGAGCAGCGAGGAAATCGCGCGCATCCTGCGCGATGCGGTCAACAAGGTGCCTTACGCCGTCGGGCTGAACAACCACATGGGCAGCGCCATGACCGCCAGCCTGCCGGGCATGCAGAAGGTGATGCAGGCGATGACCGCCTACCGCTTCTATTTCCTCGACAGCATGACCATCGGCAGCAGTCAGGCCACCCAGGCGGCGGCCGGTACCGGCATCAAGGTACTCAAACGCAAGGTCTTCCTGGACGACACCCAGAACGTTGCCGACATTCGGCGTCAGTTCAGCCGGGCGGTGGAGATCGCGCAACGCAGCGGGTACGCCATCGCCATCGGCCACCCTCACCCCACCACCATTCAGGTGTTGCAGCAGATGTTGCCGACGCTGCCGGCCGATATCGTACTGGTGCGCCCCAGTCAATTGCTGAACGAACCGGAACCGCGCTATGCGCCGGTGCCGACGTACCCTGCGTCGCAACCGACCGCCCCGGCGCAAAAACGGCTGCGCCCTATTCAGGTCTGCGCGATCAAACAGCCGCTGCCGGCGATCTCTCAGTCGGATCTGTGGCGGCAGCTTGGACATAATCTGGCGACCAGCCCCGCCGTCAGCTACCTGAAACAGCACTGGCAGACCTGGCTGGGGTAATACGGCGAGCCGCGTCGTCTATCGGCGGCGCGGCCGGTTACCAGCTCAGCACCACCTTGCCGGATTGGCCGGAGCGCATCACATCAAACCCGTTTTGGAAATCGTCAATGGCGTAGCGATGGGTGATGATCGGCGACAGATCCAGTCCGGACTGGATCAACGCCGCCATTTTGTACCAGGTTTCAAACATTTCACGGCCGTAGATACCTTTAATCACCAGCCCCTTGAAAATGATGTCACTCCAGTCTACCGATACGGCTTCCGGCGGAATACCCAGCATGGCGATGCGACCGCCGTGGTTCATCACCGACAGCAGCGTGCGCAAGGCCGCCGGCGCGCCGGACATCTCCAGCCCGATGTCAAATCCTTCGGTCATGCCCAGTTCCCGCATCACGTCGGTCAGCGATTCCCGCGCTACATTCACCGCCCGGTTAACGCCCATCCGCCGCGCCAGCGCCAGCCGGTAGTCATTAACGTCGGTAATCACCACATGACGGGCGCCGACATGGCGGCAAACCGCCGCCGCCATGACGCCAATCGGCCCCGCGCCGCTTACCAACACGTCTTCACCCACCAGATCAAACGCCAGCGCCGTATGCACCGCGTTGCCGAACGGATCGAAAATAGCAGCGATGTCATCGGGAATCGCCGCCGGAAGACGGAACGCGTTATACGCCGGAATCACCAGGTACTCGGCGAAAGCGCCCGGCCGGTTAACGCCGACGCCGGAGGTATTGCGGCACAAATGACGGCGTCCGGCGCGGCAGTTACGGCAATAGCCGCAGGTAATATGCCCTTCGCCCGACACCCGATCGCCAATCCTGAACCCTTCCACTTCCTGCCCTATCGCCACGATCTCGCCGACATACTCATGCCCGACCACCATCGGCACCGGGATGGTTTTCTGCGACCACGCATCCCAGTTGTAGATATGCACGTCGGTGCCGCAAATAGCGGTTTTACGGATTTTGATCATCACATCGTTGTGGCCCGGTTCCGGCGCGGGAACGTCAGTCAGCCAGATGCCCGGTTCCGGGCGCAGTTTCGCCAGCGCTTTCATCATCGTCTCCTCACTTCACCACGCCCAGTTGGCGGCCGACCCGGATAAACGCCGTCACCGCCCGTTCAATCTGCTCCGGCGTATGCGCCGCCGACATCTGGGTACGGATGCGCGCCTGCCCATGCGGCACCACCGGGTAGAAAAAACCGGTGACATAAATGCCTTCCTGTCGCAACGCCGCCGCGAATGCCTGCGCCAGCCGGGCATCGCCCAGCATCACCGGAATAATGGCGTGATCCGCGCCCGCGAGCGTAAACCCCGCCTCAGTCATCCGCTGACGAAACAGACTGGCGTTATGCCACAGACGCCGACGCAGCGCCTGTCCATCCTGCAGCAGGTCCAATACCTTGATCGACGCCGCCACAATCGACGGCGCCAGCGAATTGGAAAACAGGTACGGCCGGGAGCGCTGACGCAGCCACGCCACCACCTCCCGCCGGGCGGCGGTATAGCCGCCGGACGCACCGCCCAGCGCTTTGCCCAGCGTGCCGGTAATAATGTCCACCCGCCCCATCACCTGGCAGTATTCATGGGTGCCGCGTCCCTGTTCGCCGACAAATCCCACCGCGTGGGAGTCATCCACCATCACCAGCGCGTCGTAGCGCTCCGCCAGATCGCAAATACCGCGCAAATTGGCGATCACGCCGTCCATCGAAAACACGCCGTCGGTGGCAATCATCAGATTACGCGCCCCTTCCGACCGGGCCTGTTGCAACCGTGCCTCCAGCTGATGCATATCGTTATTGTCGTAACGATAACGGCGCGCTTTTGACAGGCGAATACCGTCGATGATCGACGCATGATTGAGCGCATCGGACACAATCGCGTCGTTTTCCCCCATCAGGGTTTCGAACAACCCGCCGTTGGCGTCAAAGCAGGAGGAGTAGAGGATGGCATCCTCCATACCGAGAAACGCCGCCAGCCGGCGCTCCAGCATCTGGTGAATATCCTGCGTACCGCAGATAAAACGTACCGACGCCATGCCGAAGCCGTGGCTATCCAGCCCGGCTTTAGCCGCGTCGATCACCGCCGGGTGATTGGCTAACCCCAGATAATTATTCGCGCAGAAGTTAATCAGCTCGCCGCCGCCCGCCACCGTAATGTGCGCCTGCTGCGCTGTGGTGATCGGTCGTTCATCCTTAAACAGTCCCTCGTCGTGCAGCGAGGCAAGCTGGGCGGTCAGTTGGTGATAAAACGCATCAGGCATGGCGCGGCTCTCCTTTTCGTCCGTCATCGGAATTTCCGCCGAGCGGCGGTAGGCCTTATGGAGGTAAAGGTAGTGGAGAAATGCGAGCCGGGCTGACAGGTCAGCCACAAAATGCCACAGTGATCACGCCGGAAATGCGAAGCGCCTGGCAAGAAACGGCGGGAAAATCCGCACAGGATGTCTGTGGTGCGTCGAAATGCTATTATAGCGGCCAATAGGTGTGGAGCGCGGTGCTCCACCAGCAAGATAGCAGGTAACTCCCATGATTATCGTAACTGGCGGCGCTGGTTTCATCGGCAGCAATATCGTAAAAGCGCTGAATGATGACGGGTATCGGGATATTCTGGTGGTCGACAACCTTAAGGATGGCACCAAGTTCGCCAATCTGGTTGATCTGGACATCGCCGACTACATGGATAAGGAAGACTTCCTCGCCAGCATCGTTGCCGGAGACGATCTGGGCGATATCGAGGTTATTTTCCACGAAGGCGCCTGTTCCTCCACTACTGAGTGGGATGGTAAGTACATGATGGATAATAACTATCAGTACTCCAAGGACGTGTTGCACTACTGCCTGGAGCGTGGAATTCCATTCATGTATGCCTCTTCTGCCGCTACCTACGGCGGCCGCACCGACAACTTCGTGGAAGAGCGTCAATATGAGCAGCCGCTGAATGTTTACGGCTATTCCAAGTTCCTGTTCGACCAGTATGTGCGTGAAATTCTGCCGCAAACCAGCTCACAGATTTGCGGCTTTCGCTACTTCAACGTCTACGGGCCGCGCGAAGGCCACAAAGGCGGCATGGCCAGCGTGGCGTTCCACCTGAATAACCAGATCAATCAGGGTGAAAAACCCAAATTGTTCGCCGGCAGCGAAAATTTCAAACGCGATTTCATCTATGTCGGCGACGTGGCGGCGGTGAACCTGTGGTTCTGGCAACACGAAGTTTCCGGCATCTTCAACTGCGGCACCGGCCGTGCCGAGTCCTTCCAGGCCGTGGCGGATGCCGTACTGGCCTATCACCAGAAAGACGGCGTGGAATACATCCCTTTCCCGGAAAAACTGAAAGGCCGCTATCAGTCCTACACGCAGGCAGACCTCACCAACCTGCGCGCCGCTGGTTATGAAAAGCCGTTCAAAACCGTAGCGGAAGGGGTCGCCGACTACCTGGCCTGGCTGAACCGCAACGCCTGATTCGCTTTGCCGTAAGGAAACACGAACGGTATGAAAATTCTGGTTATCGGCCCTTCCTGGGTGGGCGACATGATGATGTCGCACAGTCTTTACCGCACCCTGAAGGCCGAACACCCGGACGCCATCATCGATGTGATGGCGCCGGCCTGGTGTCGCCCGCTGCTGGCGCGCATGCCCGAAGTACATCAGGCATTGCCCATGCCGCTGGGGCACGGCATGCTGGCGCTCGGCGAACGTCGGCGACTGGGCGTATCACTGCGCGAGCAGCGATACGATCGCGCCTATGTGCTGCCCAATTCCTTCAAATCGGCGCTGGTGCCTTTTTTTGCCGATATTCCGCATCGCACCGGCTGGCGCGGTGAAATGCGTTACGGTCTGCTCAATGACCTACGGGTTCTGGACAAAGCCGCTTTCCCGCTGATGGTGCAGCGCTATGTCGCGCTGGCTTATGACCGTGCCCGCATTCATACCGCCGCTGATTTGCCTCAGCCTTTACTGTGGCCGCAGTTGGCGGTGAATGACGCCGAAATTGCGGATGTCACCGCCGCCTTTAATTTGACCGACGCCCGGCCGCTGATTGGTTTCTGCCCCGGCGCCGAGTTCGGCCCGGCCAAACGCTGGCCGCATTACCACTACGGTTCGCTGGCACAAACGCTGATTGAACAAGGTTATCAGGTCATCTTGTTCGGTTCGAACAACGACCGTCAGGCAGGTGAGGACATCCGTCAAACCCTGAGTGCCGATGCCCGCGAACATTGTCTCAATCTGGCCGGGCAGACTGCGCTGGATCAGGCGGTGGTGTTGATCGCCGCCTGTCAGGCGATCGTCAGTAACGACTCGGGTCTGATGCACGTGGCAGCAGCGCTCAACCGCCCGCTGGTGGCGCTGTACGGCCCCAGCAGCCCGGACTTCACCCCGCCGCTCTCCCACCAGGCCGAGGTCATCCGCCTGATCACCGGTTATCACCGGGTGCGCAAGGGCGATGCCGAACAAGGGTATCATCAGAGCCTGATCGATATTCAGCCGCAACAGGTGCTGGACGCCCTGTCACGCTATCTGCCCGCCAAAGGGGAGCCTGCATGAGGGTATTGATCGTCAAAACGTCTTCCATGGGTGACGTGCTGCACACCCTGCCCGCACTCACCGATGCGATGCAGGTGATTCACGGCATCCAGTTCGACTGGGTGGTGGAAGAAGGTTTTGCCCAGATCCCCGGCTGGCACCCGGCGGTTGATCGCGTCATTTCGGTGGCAATCCGCCGCTGGCGCAAAAGCTGGTTCAGCCGTGAAACCCGCGCCGAGCGGGCCGCGTTCAAAACACAGCTGCGGGAAAAACGCTATGATGCGGTCATCGACGCGCAGGGGCTGCTGAAAAGCGCGGTGCTGGTGACCCGCCTGGCACTCGGCAACAAGCATGGGCTGGACTGGAAAAGCGCCCGCGAGCCGCTGGCCAGTTGGTTTTATCAGTATCGACATCCGATCGCCAGCCAGCAGCACGCGGTAGAACGCATCCGGGAGCTGTTTTCCGTCAGCCTGAATTACCGTAAACCGACGGAACAGGGCGATTACGCCATTGCGGCGCGTTTTCTGTCGGCACAGCCCGCCGACAGCCAGCCGTATCTGGTGTTTCTGCATGCCACCACCCGGGATGAAAAACACTGGCCGGAGTCGCACTGGCGCGAACTGATCGCGCTGGCCGAACCTCGCGGACTGCGCATCAAATTGCCCTGGGGCGCGGAGCACGAGCACCAGCGGGCGCAGCGACTGGCAGCCGGGTTTTCTCACGTGGACGTGCTGCCCCGGCTTACTCTGGAACAGGTCGCAGGCATACTGGCGGGCGCAAAAGCCGTGGTCTCGGTGGATACCGGGCTCAGTCACCTCGCCGCCGCGCTCGACCGCCCCAACATCACGCTGTACGGCCCGACCGATCCGGGGTTGATTGGCGGCTACGGCCAAAACCAGCATGTCTGCCGTCCGGCAGGCAGCCGCAATCTGGCGGATCTCCGCGCCGCCGATGTGTGGCAGCACTGTGCTTCTCTCTTGACTGAATAAGGCGGTTTTACTGTGACCTCACCGCGTAAGGTTGAACTCCGGCGAATCCTTATTACCAAATTCCGCCATCATGGCGATGTGCTGCTGACATCGCCGCTATTTTCCATTCTGCGTCAGCGTTACCCGGACGCCCAAATCGACGCGCTGGTGTTTGCCGACACGGCGGAAATGCTGTCGCTGCATCCGGCGATTGACCAGCTTTATACCGTCGACAAAAAATGGAAAAAACTTGGGGCGTTCGGTCATCTGGCGAAAGAGTGGGCGCTGCTGAAAACGCTGCGGGCGCAACGTTATGACGCCATCATTCACCTGACCGAGAGTATGCGCGGTTTATGGATCGCGCGTCTGGCGGGCATCCCGCTCGGCGTCACCTTTCGCAACAGCGCACGCGACAAACTGTCGTTCTGGAAAAAGACGTTTCAGTATCGCGTACCGCGCATTCCGCGCCGCCACACGGTGGAATCCCATCTGGATACCCTGCGAGTACTGGGGATCCAGCCGGAACCGGAAGCGCGTCGGTTACAACTGATCGCCGGCGAGGAGGCCGATCAGGCGGTAGACCAGAAACTGCGGGCCCAGCAATGGCAGGGGCAACCCTTCATCGTGGTTCATCCAACATCGCGCTGGCTGTTCAAATGCTGGAAGAGCAGCGCGATGGCGGAAGCCATCAACACCCTGTGCGAACGCGGCCACACCATCGTGCTAAGCGCTTCGCCGGCGGAAAGCGAAATGGCGATGATCGCCGACATCAAGTCGCGCCTGACCCATCCGGTGTTGGATCTGGCCGGCCAGTTGACGCTCAAACAGCTGGCGAGCCTGATCGGCAAAGCACAATTGCTGCTGGGCGTGGACTCGGTGCCGATGCATATCGCGTCTGCGATGCAAACGCCGGTGGTGGCGCTGTTCGGCCCCAGCGGAGAAACCGAATGGGCGCCGTGGATGACCGTCAACCGGGTGATAGTCTCCGACCGCCATCCCTGCCGCCCTTGCGGTAAAGACGGTTGCGGCGGCAGCAAGGTTAGCGACTGTCTGCAGCAAATCAGCGTTCAGCAGGTGTTGCTGGCGGTTGATTCGGCACTGCTGGAGGCACAGGGATGAAACTGGCGATCGTGCGGCAGAAATACCGACCGGACGGCGGGGCGGAGCGCTTCGTTTCCAGGGCGCTCGACGCGCTCAGCAACCACCGTTCACTGGATGTCAGCGTTATCACCCGCAGTTGGGAAGGCGCGGAACAGGTCAACCGCAACGTTATCATCTGTAACCCGCGCATCACCGGCCGGGTCCAGCGCGAGAGCGCGTTCGCACAGGCTGCTCAGCAGCACTTCGCCGCGTTCGATCTGGTGCAGAGCCACGAACGGATTCCAGGCTGCCATATTTACCGCGCCGGCGACGGCGTTCATCAGTCCTGGCTTACCCAGCGTTCGCGGATTCTCAACCCGTTGCAGCGACGTCTGCTGTGGTGGTCCGGTTTTCACCGCTATGTGATGATGCAAGAGCAGGCGATGTATCAGCATCCATCGCTGAAAGCCGTCATCTGCAACTCGCAGATGGTGGCGGATGAAATTCGCCACTACTTTGGCGTGCCTGCCGATAAAATTCAGCTGATTTACAACGGGGTAAACACCGACACCTTTACCCCCGACCTGCGCGCGACCTACCGCCACGCGCTGCGTCAGCAACTGGGTGTACCGCAAAACGCGCCAGTGATGCTGTTTGTCGGTTCCGGTTTCGAGCGCAAAGGGCTGGCGGGCGCGATCCACGCCATCAGCGGCGTTCCTCAGCATCCGCACCTGATCGTGGTGGGGAAAGATAAGCACAGTCGTCGTTATCAGCGTCTGGCCCGGCGGCTCGGCGTCGCCGATCGGGTTCATTTCGTCGGTATGCAGCCGGATACCCGGCCCTACTACGGCGCGGCGGATATGCTGCTGCTGCCGACGCTGTACGACCCGTTCCCGAATGTGGTGTTGGAAGCGATGGCCAGCGGACTGGGGGTGATTACGTCACAACAGTGCGGCGGCAAAGAGTTTATCCAGTCAGGTTTGAACGGGTTTGTTTGCGATTCGCTGGACTATGACGGCCTGCGCCAGTCGGTACGACAGGCTTGTGAAACCGGGTTCGACGGGTTTGGGGAGCAGGCGAGAGCCAAAGTGGAACGCTACGACCTGCGCTTTCTGAGCGATAACATGCTCAAACTCTATGAACAGTTGATTTGATGCTATACCGGGTGCGCCGCGATTTTCGGCGTATGCCTTTCGGTAAAAGAAGCCGGGTCACGGCCGACGTTACGTCCATGACCCGGCTGTCGGATCAGATAAAACGCTGACGATCGTAGCGATACTGGCTCAGCCACAGTGCAAAACAGAGCATGCTCAGATTGGCATGTTCATGATGGAAAGTGGTGTTAACCAACCCGACCACCAGCGTGACCACCAATGCCGAGCAGGCCGCCCCCCACGATAGCCAGGAAACCGGCAACGCATTTTTCTTCGGTATATAACGCGCCAACGTCACGCCCATCGCGCCAAACAGGCTGAAGACCCAAAAGGCGCCCCAGACGCCGTTTTCCGCCAGCACGTTGATAAAGATATTATGGGCATGAGAAACATGTGTGAACAGTGGCTTATCTGGCCATTTATTGATGTCGATTTTCTCGAAGTTTTCCTTCCCTACACCAAAGAAAGGATGCTGTTTGAAGACATCAAGAGCTGAACTCCAGATAACATCACGATAACTCAATACATTGTTATCCGAAGCATTTTGCTCCTGTTTTACCACAACGCGCGCATTACTGAGGATTGCAACCGCAATTAACCCGGCGATAAAGACAGCAGGCAGCAGCAGAAATTTTTTATTTTTTCTGGCGAACCCTACTCCCAAAACCAGCGCCACCACAAGAACGGCCCCGAAGGTCGCCCGGCTTTCACCAAACGCCACATAGACCAGAGACAGCGCCAGCATGGCTATCCACATCAGTCGTTTGCCAACGCTCAACATCGACCAGTAACTGAACAGAACCGTCAGCGCCATCCCGCAAATAATAGCGTTATAGATGGCGGCGTGATTCACATGACCAACCGAGTTGAGCGTCCAGTACGTTTCCCTGCCGAGGTAAAAGTGTTCCCACGCGCCATAAATCAGACCGACGAATGTCCCCAGCGTGGCCCAGAACACCAGACCGATTTTCTGCTTTTCGCTGAAACTGGCATGATAGATCACCCAGCCGAACAGCATATAACGGGCTACATCGGTCAGAGAACGCACATCGGTGTGATAAGCGGAAAACGGCAGGCCAACCAGATACGAGAGTATGTAAAGGGCAAAAAACAGATCCCACCCTGACCACTGGCGCTCTTTTTTATTCATGACCGCCTGAACGATCACCCACAGCAGCAACAGCGCCATGGCGATGTTTTTAGGCGCTTCGGCCAACGGGTTAACAAAAATAGCCAGCGCACTGAGAAAATACAGGCCGCGATTATCGGTACGTCGGGTGTTAAACGATAACTGAGTTGTCATTAAATCTTTCTCAACAAATGGGTAAAAGCCGTCTGAATCTCAGGAAGGGAAATCTGTTGCATACACGCTGACTGCCCGTCGCAGAACTGCAGGCAGCGCGTTTCATTCCGATTGCACCGTTCAAGCCAGGACAATTCACGGCCAAATAGCGTGTGCTGGTCGCGACAAGGAATCGGGTGGAAACCGATGTTGATAATCGGGTTATTCTGCCAGAAGCGGCCGGGACCAAACGCGACCGGATTACCCGGACCATACAGCGTCATGGTCGGGGTATTGACCCATTTCGCCAGATGCGCCACGCCGGTGTCGGCGCAGATCAGCGCTTTCGAACCCGCCAGCAGCGTCAGCAGTTGCGACAAAGACAACTCACCGGCAAAACTGCGATAACGCCGTTCCGGGTCAATCGCGTCAACGATATACCGTTCATTGCCGCCGCCGCTCCATACCGGGGTGTAACCTTGCGCCGCCAGCCAATCCGCCAACGCCAGCCAGCGCTCCGGCGGCCAGAAACGCACCGGATTGCTGGCGCCGACATGCAGTACGACAAAAGGCGACTCCGGCGGGGAAAAATCGCACGCCGGCGCAGACCAGCGCTGAGGCGCGGGCAACTCGCCGTCCGTCAGGGCGGCCATCGCGTCGCCCCACGCCATCGGTTCAACCGGATAGTCTCGATATTCATTGACCGGCCAGCTCTTGGCGTTGCGCAGCGCAGGTCGATGCGCAACGATCCAACGGCTGCCCGCCGCCAGCGCCAGCCAGCTATAGCGGTTGTCGCCTGGAATCAACGCCAGATCATAGGGTCCGCTGTTAACAATCGCCGACACCGACGACGCCGAAGCGGGTTGGTAAGGCATCGGCACTACGCCGTAGGGATTCAGGCGATAAACCTCGACGAACGGCGGCTTGCACAGCAGCACGATTTCCGCCCGCGGATAATTACGCCGCAGCTTGGCCAGCAACGGCGTCAGCATCACGGTATCGCCCAGCAACAGATTGTGGGCGACCAGAATGCGTTTCACCGCTGTCGGCGCGCGACGCCAGGGCTTTTTCAGCAACTGCAGCAGACCGCGCGGAAAAATCCGCAACCGGGCGGAAAATTTACTCATGAACGAGTCGACCGCTGGCTGTTCCGGAAAATAGTGGTCATTCGATCGAGCATGATATCCGCGCCAAACTGCTCGGACGCGCGTTTGAGCGCCGCTTCGCCAAATTGGGCGCGCAACGCATCGTCGCCCATCAGTTGACGCAATTTCTGTTCCAGCAACGCGGTATCTTTGGGCGTGATCAAATAGCCGGTCTGTTCATTGACCACCGCTTCGTCAATCGCGCCGACCGTGGTCGACACCACCGGCAAGCCGCAGGCCATCGCCTGCATAATGCTTTGCGGTACGCCTTCGTTGCCGTAGGAGGGCAGCACAAACAGATCCATACTGTTCAGGCAATCCGGCACATCGTCGCGGTTGCCCAGAAAAATGACCCGATCGGCCAGCCCCATCGACGCGACCTGCTGCTCCAGCGCCTGACGCTGCGGCCCATCGCCCACCATCAGCAACTGCCAGTCCGGAAAATCCTTCGCCAGCGTCTGCCAGGCCTCCAGCAGATAGGTGTGCCCTTTCCAGGAACGCATGGTCGCCAGAATACCCAGCGTCGGCCGATCCGGCACGCCGATGGTCTGACGGGCGCTCTGCCGGGCAGCCTGACGATAAAAGCTCAGGTCGATGCCGGTCGGCACCGAGGTCATATGCGACAACGGATAGCGATTGTCGCGATGCAGCTGCTGACGCAGCCGTTCGCCGGTGGTGGCGATGTGGCGGGTTGCGGTCATGTACAGCCAGCGGGTGGTCAGCGAACGGTTGATGTCGGTGGAAACATGGCGGGTACGCACCATCGGCGGCACCCGTTTTCCCAGCATCAGCCCGGCGACCGCGACCAGCCAGGCATCGGTGGAGCTGTGCGTATTGATGATATCGAACGCGCAACCGTGCTGACGCAGCCAACCGACCAGCGCCAGCAGGGAAGACAACCGTTTTTTCTCGATCGGCAGCCCAACCACGGCAATACCCCGCGCCTGCGCTTCACGATAAATATTGGAGTGCGGACAACACAGAATGGTGACCTTATGGCCACGCTTCATCATTCCCTGAGACTCCGTAAGAATACGAATTTCCTGCCCGCCCCAACCACAAGAGGACTCGGTATGTAATATATTTAAAGATGTGTCTAACATCTTTTTATACCTATATCAAATAAGCCTTAAATCATAAACCGCCTATAATACATGAAGGCTGGCGAAGAATCCTGTACAAAATGCGTTCGTCATACGTTAAAGAGAGGATTGATTTAAGATCGGAATCGTAAAACGGAATGTCGCCAGGCTGTTCAACTTTCTGCCATTTTTCGATAACGCCACCACCTTACTCCCCACGGTATCAAACACATTTTGAAATAAACCACCATATCGTTAAATATTATTTGATAATTCACTTCATGAGTTGATAAATATATTTTCTTCACTGGATAAAAACAGAGTAAATATTTATTTACCTTGTCCTTTTGTTTTAATTATTACGTCCCTTTATTCCCCTAATTGATGTTTCCTGCGACGAATAATCCTGTTTGTCATCAATCATTAATCCAACGTACAACGGTGCAATTTCCAGCGCTAATTACCTGTTTCTTCGGTAGAAAGGAGAACACCGACCGTAGCCGGTTAAAATGATAGATTTAACCGCTATAAATATATAGAATTCGCTATCGCCGACTATAATACCGATGATTATGTTACAAACGCTGTACACCTTTCTGTTTTACATGATCCAGCCGCTTATCTGGCTGCGCCTCTGGCTCCGGGGCCGCAAAATCCCCGCTTACCGCAAACGCTGGGGGGAGCGCTACGGCTTCTACAGGAATCAGGTAAAACCCGAAGGCATACTGCTGCATTCCGTCTCCGTCGGAGAGACGCTGGCCGCGGTGCCGCTGGTCCGCGCCTTGCGCCACCGTTATCCATCTCTGCCGATTACCGTCACCACCATGACGCCGACCGGCTCCGAGCGCGCGTTATCCGCATTCGGCAAAGATGTTTACCATGTCTACCTGCCCTACGATCTGCCCGGCGCTATGGCGCGCTTTCTCGACCATGTGCAGCCGCGTCTGGTAATCATCATGGAAACCGAGCTGTGGCCTAACCTGATCACGGCGCTGCACCAGCGCAAAATTCCGCTGATCATCGCCAACGCTCGTCTGTCCGAACGTTCCGCCAACGGCTACCGTAAACTCGGCCGCTTTATGCGAACGCTGCTGCGTCGCATCACCCTCATCGCAGTGCAAAATGAGGAAGATGGCGAGCGCTTTATCAATCTGGGGCTGAAACGCACCCAGTTGAACGTGACCGGCAGCCTGAAATTCGATATTTCCGTCACGCCGGAGCTGGCCGCGCGCGCCGTGACGCTGCGTCGACAGTGGGCGCCGCAGCGCCCGGTGTGGATCGCCGCCAGTACCCATGAAGGCGAAGAAAAAATCATCGTCGACGCCCACACCGAATTGCTGAAAGCCTTTCCTACTCTGTTGCTGATTCTGGTGCCGCGCCATCCCGACCGTTTTGACGACGCCAAAGCGATCGTCCGCAAGGCCGGGCTGGAATATACCCTGCGCAGCGCAGGTACCGTTCCTCCCGCCTCGTCTCATGTAGTGATTGGCGATACCATGGGTGAACTGATGCTGCTGTACGGCATTGCCGACCTGGCATTTGTCGGCGGCAGCCTGATTGAGCGGGGCGGACACAATCCGCTGGAACCGGCTGCGCACGCCATACCGGTGCTGATGGGACCGCATACCTTCAATTTTAAGGATATCTGCGCCCGCCTGCAGGAATCCGATGGGCTGATCACCGTGCGGGATACCGCATCGCTGGTGGAACAGGTCACCACCCTGCTGTCCGACGATGATTATCGCCGTTATCACGGCCACCATGCCGTGGACGTACTGCACAAAAACCAGGGCGCGCTGCAAAGTCTGCTGGCTCTGCTGGAGCCCTATCTGCCGCCACGGAGTCAGTAATGAGCCGGAAACGCCTGTCCGTCGTTCTTATCAGCCATAACGCGGCGGAGCTGCTGCCCGACTGTCTGGCGTCAGTCGACTGGGCCGACGAGATTATCGTGCTGGATTCCGGCAGCAGCGACGACACACTGGATGTCGCCCGCCGCCACGGCGCGCAGGTTTATCAGAACACCGACTGGCCCGGTTTCGGCAAACAGCGTCAACTGGCGCAGCAGTATGCCAGCGGCGATTACATCTTCATGATTGATACCGACGAACGGGTCACGCCGGCGCTGCGGCAGTCCATCGAGACGACGCTCGAATCCCCTGAAAGCGATGCCGTCTATCGCTGCGCGCGCCGCAATCTGTTTCTGGGGCGCTTCATGCGTCACAGCGGCTGGTATCCGGATGAGGTTATCCGCCTGTACCCCAACCGCTACCGTTACAACGACAACGCGGTACACGAATCCCTCGATTATGGCGCCGCCCGGGTGATTTCACTGGATGGCGACCTGAAGCACCTGACCTGCCGGGACTTTTTCAGTTTCCAGCAAAAGCAGTTCGCCTACGCGGCAAGCTGGGCGGAAGAGCGCTTTCGTCAGGGCAAACGCTGCGGTTTCTCCTCCATCGTACTGCACACGCTGGGAGCGTTTGTCAAAACCTGGCTGTTGCGGGCCGGCTTTCTGGACGGCAAACAAGGACTGTTGCTGGCCATCGTAAATGCACAGTACACATTTAACAAATATACTGGTCTATGGGCCCTGAATAACCGGCGCGACACTCACCAGGAACATCAGCACCATGAAGACTAGAGCCATCTATCCCGGCACCTTTGACCCGCTGACCAACGGCCATCTGGACCTGTTGACACGCGCGGCGCGCATGTTCGATCACCTGATTCTGGCTATTGCCGCCAGCCCCGGTAAAAAAACGCTGTTTACGCTGGAAGAACGGGTGGCGCTGGCTAAAGAAGCCACGCAGCATCTGTCGAACATCGAGGTGGTTGGGTTTACCGATCTGATGGCTAATTTCGCCCGGCAGCAGCGGGCGACGATTCTGGTGCGGGGGTTACGCGCCGTGTCTGATTTCGAATACGAACTGCAACTGGCCAAAATGAACCACCACCTGATGCCGACGCTGGAAAGCATATTTCTGATGCCATCGGAGCAGTGGTCTTTCATCTCATCGTCATTGGTTAAAGAAGTTGCCCGTCACGGCGGCGACGTTTCACACTTTTTGCCACGACCTGTCGCCGCTGCTCTGCTGGAAAAATTAGGCTGAGCGCTACGCTATCGTTGTTTAATTACTCCGGAACGGATTGCGCTTAACGCTGACAGCACTTACAGAAAAAAGTGCTGCGCTGGCCCTGCTTGATGCTCTCAATCGGCGTGCCGCAATGGTGACAGGGCTCGCCGCTGCGGCCATAGACCTGCAACTCCTGCGCAAAATAACCCGGTTTGCCATCGGACTGCAGAAAATCCCGCAGCGTGGTGCCGCCCTGCTCAATCGAGCGTTGCAATACCTGCTTGATGGAACGTACCAGTTGGTCCGCTTCAACCTCAGACAGCGAACCCGCCGGCCGGTTCGGCAGAATACCGGCGTTAAACAGCGACTCGCTGGCGTAGATGTTGCCTACGCCCACCACCAGCTTGTTATCCATAATCCACAGCTTGACCGGCGTTTTACGACCGCGGGATTGGGTGAACAGATAGCGACCGGAAAAATCGTCGCTGAGCGGTTCCGGCCCCAGATGCGCCAGCACCGAACTGGTCGCTGGGTCATCACACCACAGCCAGGCGCCGAAACGACGCGGATCGGTATAACGCAGCACCTTACCGCTGTCCATCACCAGGTCGACGTGGTCATGCTTATCCGGTTCGCTGTATTCCGGCAACACCCGCAAACTGCCGGACATGCCAAGATGGACGATTATCCAGCCGGTCGTCAGCTCAATCAGCAGGTATTTGGCGCGCCGCTGCACACTCAGCACCGGCGTATCGCTCAGCGACAGAATTTCAGGAGAGACGGGCCAGCGCAGGCGCGCATTACGCACCTCGGCATACAAAATAGTATGACCGACCAGCCAGGGTGAAATGCCGCGGCGGCTGGTTTCCACTTCGGGTAATTCTGGCATGCGTCCTCCGGTGAAACGTCCTGCTGAAGCGATAAAAAAACCCGGCCGAAGCCGGGTTTTTCAGATCCACTAAAATTACTTGATTTTAGCTTCTTTGTAGACGACGTGCTGACGAACGACTGGATCGAATTTTTTCAGTTCCAGTTTTTCCGGCATCGTACGTTTGTTCTTCGTAGTGGTATAGTAGTGACCAGTACCAGCAGAAGAAACCAGCTTGATCTTCTCGCGAACACCTTTAGCCATGATTCAGTTCCTTAATACTTTTCACCACGGGCACGCAGATCGGCCAGAACCGCTTCGATACCCTTTTTATCGATAACACGCATACCTTTAGCAGATACGCGCAGCGTTACAAAACGCTTCTCACCTTCAACCCAAAAACGATGGGAATGCAGGTTTGGCAGAAAACGGCGTTTAGTCGCATTCATTGCGTGGGAACGGTTATTACCGGTCACCGGACGCTTGCCAGTAACTTGGCAGACTCGGGACATGTCTATTCTCCAAAAATCAAATCAGCTCGAGCTTCGTAGAGGGTGTCGGCCGCCTCGTCAGGCTTTAGAGCCCATCTCAGCAACTTCACTGAAAAGACTCTGTCATCAGGGTAAACCTGCTGAGATAGGCTCTTAACGCCACACCCAAGATTCTCAAAGGTGGCGTAGTATACGCTCTGAAGCGTATGCGCTCAAGTCCCGAACAGCTAAAGATCCCACAGGATCGCGGAAATATCTTTCAAATCCACCCTCGCTCGGCAAAAGAAACGTACTCGCCGCGCCCGATAACCAGGTGGTCGAGCACCCGAATTTCCAGCAACTGACAGGCTTGCACGATTTTTCCGGTGATGGAACGGTCGGCCTGACTGGGCTCCGCCCGACCGGACGGATGGTTATGCGCCAGAATCAGCGCGGCGGCGTTGGCTTTGAGAGCCTCACGCACAATCTCGCGCGGATGCACCTCCACGCTGCTGATCGTGCCGGCGAACATTTCCTGATGACGAATCACTCGGTGCTGGTTATCCAGAAACATCACCAGAAAGACTTCCCGTTCATGATGCGCCAGCAGCAATTGCAGATACTGCTGCGTCACTTCCGGGTTAAGCATGGCGTCCTCCCGCGCCAGATGGGAAGAAAACAGCCGCCGGGCCAGTTCCGCCACCGCCTGCAGCTGCGTATATTTGGACACCCCCACGCCCCGTGCGGTGCAAAAGGTGTCTTTGTCCGCCATCATGAGCTGATACAACGACCCAAACTGCACCAGCAGACTTTCCGCCAGTTGCATCACATGCGTACCTGCGATGCCGGTACGCAGAAAGATCGCCAACAGTTCCGTATCGCTCAACGCCCCGGCGCCCAGCGTCATCAGTTTTTCACGCGGCGCACACCCGTCATTCCATGCCATTGCTGCTCTCCTTGCCGAACGGTGGCTTATCATCCCATGCGTCCGCCGAAGGGACGACAGGCCGGTGCGCGGGTTGCGAGGCGTTCCGCAATTTTTTCTGTATCAGGAAATGCGATACCTAACATTCCTCGACCTGCGGCAGCTTATGATAAAATGCAGCCTCTTTTCGGCTGACAAACGGATATAACGATGACAGATTCTTCCAGTCTGCACGGGCTTTCCGGCACGCTGCTTGCGGAAAAACGGCTTGCAGGAAAACATATCGTACTGGGCATCAGCGGCGGCATCGCCGCCTACAAATGCCCGGAACTGGTTCGACGCCTGCGCGACAGGGGCGCCGAGGTGCGCGTGGTGATGACGCCCGCCGCCAGCGCGTTTATCACGCCGTTGACGCTGCAGGCGGTGTCCGGTCATCCGGTATCGACCGATCTGCTGGATCCCGCCGCCGAGGCCGCCATGGGCCATATCGAGCTGGGGAAATGGGCGGACCTGGTGATTCTGGCTCCTGCGTCAGCAGACCTGATCGCCCGGATGGCGGCAGGCATGGCCAACGATCTGCTGACTACCATCTGTCTGGCGACGGCGGCGCCTGTCGCCATCGCACCGGCCATGAACCAGCAGATGTACCGCGCCGCCGCCACACAGCACAATCTGGGCGTGCTGGCTGCCCGCGGCGCGCTGATCTGGGGTCCGGACAGCGGCAGTCAGGCCTGTGGCGATGTCGGCCCCGGCCGGATGATTGATCCACTGGAGATTGTGGCGAACGCCGACGCGCACTTCTCTCATGTCAATGATCTGCAACACCTCAGTGTTATGGTGACGGCAGGGCCGACGCGTGAAGCGCTGGATCCGGTGCGCTTCATCAGCAATCACAGTTCCGGGAAAATGGGATTCGCCATCGCCGCCGCCGCCGCCGCGCGCGGGGCTCGCGTGACGCTGGTGGCAGGCCCGGTTAATTTACCGACGCCTGATAACGTCACTCGTATTGATGTCATCAGCGCGCAGGAAATGCACCAGGCCGTGATGCGTGAAGCGCCGCAGCAGAATATCGTGGTGGGCTGCGCCGCCGTGGCGGACTACCGGGCGCAGGCGATCGCCGATGAAAAGATCAAAAAACAGGGTGATGAAATCAGTGTCACTTTGGTCAAAAATCCGGATATCATCGCCGATGTGGCCGCCATGAGCGAAAACCGTCCTTATGTTGTCGGGTTTGCCGCCGAAACCAGTAATGTGGAAGAATACGCGCGCCAGAAACTGGCCCGCAAACAGCTGGACCTGATTTGCGCGAATGATGTATCCCTTTCCGATCAAGGGTTTAATTCGGAAAATAATGCATTGCATCTTTTCTGGCCAGGCGGGGATAAGCGCCTGCCGCACGGCAGCAAACACCTGCTGGGCCAACAGTTAATCGACGAGATTGTCAGCCGTTATGATGAAAAAAATCGACGTAAAAATTCTTGATGCGCGTATCGGGCAACAGTTCCCGCTGCCGACCTACGCAACGCCGGGTTCTGCCGGGCTGGACCTGCGCGCCTGTCTGGACAGCGCGGTGGAACTGGCGGCTGGCGCAACCACGCTGGTGCCGACCGGTCTGGCTATCCACATCGGCGACCCGTCGCTGGCTGCGGTGATCCTGCCTCGTTCGGGCCTCGGCCACAAACATGGCGTAGTGTTGGGCAATCTGGTGGGTCTGATCGATTCCGACTACCAGGGTCAGTTGATGGTGTCGGTCTGGAACCGCGGCAGCCAGTCTTTCACCATCGAACCCGGTGAACGCATTGCCCAGATGGTATTCGTGCCGGTGGTGCAGGCCGAATTCAATCTGGTTAACGATTTTGTCGGCAGCGAACGGGGAGAGGGTGGTTTCGGCCATTCCGGCCGTCACTGATACGCCCCATCCCTGCCTCCCAGGAAAACTATAAAGCCACAGCGTTAAGGCGATTGTGGCGCTATCTGGTGTTTGTCCGTCACATTTTTATCAAGGGTCTTTTCTGACATGGCAGAGAAAGAAAATACGAAAAGGAATCGTCGCGAAGAAATTCTGCAGGCGCTAGCGCAGATGCTGGAATCCAGCGACGGCAGTCAACGCATTACCACCGCCAAGCTGGCCGCCACCGTCGGCGTTTCAGAAGCCGCGCTTTACCGGCACTTTCCCAGCAAAACGCGGATGTTTGACAGCCTGATCGAATTTATTGAAGACAGCCTGACCACTCGCATCAACCTGATTCTGCAGGATGAAAAAGACACCTTTAACCGGCTGCGGCTGATTTTGTTGCTGATTCTCGGCTTTGCGGAGAAAAACCCCGGCCTGACGCGCATTCTCACCGGTCACGCGCTGATGTTCGAGCAGGATCGGTTGCAGGGCCGCATCAACCAGCTGTTTGACCGCATCGAATCCCAGTTGCGTCAGGTGCTGCGCGAACACAAGCTGCGTAGCGGCGAAGCGTTCCGCCATGACGAAACGCTGCTGGCCAGCCAGTTGCTGGCGTTCTGCGAAGGCATGCTGTCGCGCTTTACCCGCTCCGAGTTCCGCACCCTGCCCACGCAGGATTTCGATACCCGCTGGCCGCTGCTGGCTGCCCAGCTTCAGTAACCGCACTGCGTGGCAACTCGCCACGCCGCTTATTTCACGCCCTGAATTTCACACGCCGAACTGCGCGCGATAGGCTTTCACCGCCTCCAGATGCGCGGCCATCTCCGGTTTTTCGGCCAGATAGGTAATCAGATCTTCCAGAGTGATGATCGACGTAACCTTGCACTGGTAGTCGCGTTCCACTTCCTGAATGGCGGACAGTTCGCCGCGGCCGCGTTCCTGACGGTCCAGCGCGATCAGCACGCCCGCCAGCGTCGCCCCCTGTGCGGCGATGATTTCCATCGACTCGCGGATGGCGGTGCCGGCGGTAATCACATCGTCCACCAGCATGATGCGGCCTTTCAGCGGGCTGCCGACCAGATTGCCGCCCTCGCCGTGATCCTTGGCTTCCTTACGGTTGAAGCAGTACGGCACATCGCGGTCGTGGTGCTCCGCCAGCGCCACCGCAGTGGTGGTGGCAATCGGAATGCCCTTGTAGGCCGGCCCGAACAAGACGTCGAATTCGACGGCGGCGTCCACCAGCGCCTCGGCATAAAAACGCCCCAGCAACGCCAGATCGCGCCCGGTGTTGAACAGCCCGGCATTAAAGAAATAAGGGCTGATACGCCCGGATTTCAGGGTAAATTCGCCGAACTTCAATACCTGCTTGCTGAGTGCGAATTCGATAAACTGGCGCTGGTAGGCTTTCATGACTCCCTCTCCTGTAACGACCGCGGGGCGCCCCGCCGTCCTGACGACATAGCATAAAAAATGATGGCATAAAAAAGCGACCACTGGGGTCGCTTTGAAAAATCAGTCGGCCAGTGCGGCCTTCTGCGCGTTGACAATATCTTCGATGCCCCGGCGCGCCAGCGCCAGCAACGACAACAACTCATCGTGGCTGAACGGCTCGCCCTCGGCGGTGCCCTGCACCTCGATCATACGGCCGTCTTCGGTCATCACCACGTTCATGTCGGTTTCCGCCGCGGAGTCTTCCACGTATTCCAGATCGCACACCGCTTCGCCGTTGACGATCCCGACCGATACCGCCGCCACCATGCCTTTCAGCGGGCTGGTTTTCAGCTTGCCGCTGGCCACCATGCCATTCAGCGCATCGGCCAACGCCACACAGGCGCCGGTGATGGACGCGGTGCGGGTGCCGCCATCGGCCTGCAGCACATCGCAATCCAGCGTAATGGTGTATTCACCCAATTTGTTCAGATCGACCGCGGCGCGCAGCGAACGGGCGATCAGGCGCTGGATTTCCAGCGTGCGGCCGCCCTGCTTGCCTTTCGCCGCTTCACGGGCGTTACGGCTGTGAGTAGAACGCGGCAGCATACCGTATTCAGCGGTAATCCAGCCTTGTCCCTGACCTTTCAGAAAACGCGGTACCCCTTCTTCCACCGTGGCGTTGCACAATACCTTGGTATCGCCAAACTCAACCAGCACCGATCCTTCGGCATGTTTGGTGTAGTGGCGGGTTAATGTAAGAGGGCGGATTTGCTGGGCATTTCGGCCTGTTGGGCGCATGGCTCGTCTCCGGGCAGGTTCATTAAACTGGCGCGCATTATACGGTCTTCCCCCTGCCCTGCCTACCGCCAGTCACGATTAAAATTTCATCAATTTTTCCGCCGCCATCCGCCTCACTGGCTGGAGAGCCGCGGCCCGGCCATGTAGAATGCGGGCATTGTCTATCCGCTGGCCGTTGATGCCCATGAGTGACCCAGCCGCTTCACCCACTTCACCGACGTCGTCCGACAAGAAAATCCCCTGGCAGCAGCAGGGCTCGACGCCGGATTACCGCTTTTCGCTGGCCAACGAGCGTACTTTTCTGGCCTGGATCCGCACCGCGCTGGCGTTTCTGGCGGGCGCGGTCGCCATTGACCAGTTTGCGCCTACGCTGGCGCCGCCCGCCGTCCGGGGCGGCATTGCGGTGGTGCTGTCGCTGGCGGCGGCGCTGCTGGCGTGGATGGCTTATCGACGCTGGGCCGACAACGAGCGGGCGATGCGCACCGGGCAAGCGCTGCCTTATACCCGTATGCTGATTATCATCGCCAGCTGCGTGAGCGCCATTTCCGTCGCGCTGGCGTTGGTTATCCTGCTGCTGTAGGCCGCCATGATTCCCTCTGCCGATACCCCGCCGCGCGATCCGGGTCTGCAGCCGGAACGTACGCGGCTTGCCTGGTCGCGGACCGCTTTTGTGCTGCTGGTCAACAGCGTACTGCTGTTGAAAGCCGGATCGATGAAAAGCCAGCCGCTGATGCTGGTTGTCGGGCTGTTTCTGCTGCTGATGACGCTGATTACCTATATCTGGTCACGCCTGCGGTTGCGCGCCCTGTTGCGCAGCGGCTACCCCTGCACCCGGCAATTAATGTGGATGATGCGGCTACTGATGCTGACGGTGGTGGCAACCGCACTAAGTCTGCTGCTCGGGCTGGTGGTCTTCTACACGTAATCCGCGAAGCGTTTTCCTACTGATGTAAAAGATTTTGATCTGCCTGTTTCGACATAACCCGCCGCTATACCCTGCCGACATTTGCAAACACTATTCCTTAAATAACAATAAATTAAATAAAATCACCCCTATAACGTCAGGTTATACCCCACCCATAAACAAGCATTCGTCAGGAAAAAAGCATCGTGGAATAGTCTTAGACATCACCTTTATGCAACCACTATGCAACCACGGATAAGACATCATGCTGATTCCACAACCTTACCTGCTTTTTCTTGGCGACGTGACCGACCCGCTGGCGGTGAAAACGGCGCGCGGCATTCACACCTGGCGCCCCGAACAGTGCGTAGGTCAGCTGCGCCTGCCGGGCAGCACGGTGTCGCTGGGGCTCGATGATCTGGATATTCCGTCCGCCGTGGCGCGCGGCGCCAAAACGCTGGTGCTGGGCACCGCCAACGCCGGCGGTTTTTTGCCGCCTCACTGGCTGGATACCGTGCGCGCCGCTATCGAAGCCGGCATGAACGTCGCCAACGGCCTGCATCAGCGCCTGATCGACGTCCCCGGTTTGCAGGCGCTGGCGGAACAGCATCAGGTACAGCTGTTCGATATTCGCCACCTGCGCCCGGAACTGACCGTCGGCAGCGGCAAAAAACGCAGCGGCAAGCGTGTGCTGACCGTCGGCACCGACTGCTCGGTCGGTAAGATGTACACCTCGCTGGCGCTGGAATCCGCCATGCGCGCGCAGGGTCTGAAAGCCGATTTTCGCGCCACCGGCCAGACCGGGGTGCTGGTAGCCGGCGACGGCATCGCCATTGACGCGGTGATCGCCGACTTCATCGCCGGCGCGGCGGAAGCGCTGTCTCCGGCCAACGACGACGACCACTGGGATATCGTCGAAGGCCAGGGATCGCTGTTTCATCCGTCCTACGCCGGGGTGACCACCGGTCTTATCCACGGCGCACAGCCGCACTGGCTGGTGATGTGCCACGAAATGGGCCGCCCGCACATGCGCCACCTGCCCCATCAGCCGATGGTGGAACTGGGCGACTGCGTGGACGCCAACCTGCGCGCCGCCCGCGTCACCAATCCGGACGTACAGTTGGCCGGTTTCGCCATCAACACCTCCAACTATGGCGAACAGGAAGCGCGCGATTACTGCCGTGACCTGAGCGAACGCTTTGGCGTGCCGGCCACCGACCCGATCCGCTTCGGTATCGATGACATTGCGACACTGCTGAAAACCCGGGGGTAAGCCCATGCGACAGATGCAAATCGAAACCGTGGAATTGCCGCTGGCCCGTCCTTTCGCCATCTCCCGCGGCACCCGCACCGCCGTCACGGTGGTGCGCGTCACGCTGGAAGAGCGCGGCTTTATCGGCCGGGGAGAATGCACCCCCACCGCGCACTATCAGGAAACCGCCGACAGCGTGACCCGCCAGTTGGAAACCGTGCGTCAGGCGGTGGAAAACGGCATCGGCCTGGAAGCATTGCAGCAGTCGTTGCCGCCGGGCTCGGCCCGCAACGCGCTGGACTGCGCCCTATGGCGGCTGAACGCCGCGCTGGCCAGACAGACGCTGTGGCAGCACCTCGCCATTGCGCCGCCGCAGTCGATCATCACCGCCGAGACCCTGAGTCTCGACAGCGTGGAAAACATGGCGAACGCCGCCAAAGACGCGGTCTCCCGCGGCGCGCTGTTGCTGAAAATCAAGCTCGACCGGGAGCAGATTCTGGAAAAAGTGGCGGCGATTCGCCAGTCCGCGCCCAACGTGACGCTGATTGTGGACGCCAACGAAGCCTGGGGCGGACTGGAACTGGAGCCGCTGCTGCGCCAGCTTGCCGCGCATCGCATCGCGATGGTGGAGCAGCCGTTGCCCGCCGGGCAGGACAGCGCGCTGGCGACGTTTGAACACGCCATTCCGGTGTGCGCCGACGAAAGCTGCCATCACCGCGGCGACATCGCCGCCCTGCGCGACCGCTACGAAATGATCAACATCAAGCTGGACAAGTGCGGCGGGCTGACCGAAGCGCTGGCGATGGTGGCGGAAGCACGCCAGTACGACATGCGCATCATGGTGGGCTGCATGCTCGGCTCCTCGCTGGCGATGGAAGCCGCCATGCCGGCGGCGCTGGCCGCCGAACACGTGGATCTGGACGGCCCGATCTGGCTGGCGGCGGACAGCTCGCCGTACCTGACGTATAACCTCGGCCGCATCTGGCTGTGACAGAACCTACCGGAGTGACGATGACGGATACCACCTCAACCGCAATCCCTGCTGCGATCGCGTCCGACCCGGCGCCGCAACCGGTGCTGGAGATCGATGACCTGAGCGTTAGCTTCAGCGGCCGCTCCGGCACCCATCTGGCGCTCAAGGGCGTCTCTTTCAGCCTCAACAAAGGGGAAGTGGTGGCCGTGGTCGGCGAGAGTGGCTCCGGCAAGTCGGTCACCTCTCTGACGGTAATGGGGCTGCTGGCCGCTTCCGCCCGCATTGAACGCGGCGGTATCCGCTTTATCGATAGCGCCGGTCGCCGCCATGACCTGCTGAACATGAAGGACGACGCCCGCCGTCGGCTGCGCGGCCGCGATATGGCGATGATCTTTCAGGAGCCGATGACCTCGCTCAACCCGGTGCTGAAAGTGGGCGACCAGCTCACCGAGGCGTTGCTGGATCACCAGATGTGCGACGCCGCCAGCGCCGACAACAAAGCGCGCGAGCTGCTGCGCAAGGTGCGCATCGCCGACATCGACCGGGTAATGGACAGCTACCCGCACTCACTGTCCGGCGGCATGCGTCAGCGGGTGATGATCGCTCAGGCGCTGGCCTGCGACCCGCAGTTGCTGATCGCCGACGAACCCACCACCGCGCTGGATGTCACGGTGCAGGCGCGCATCCTGCAAATCCTGCGCGACCTGCAACGCCAGAGCAACATGTCGGTGTTGTTCATCACCCACGACATGGGCGTAGTGGCGGAAATCGCCGACCGCGTGGTGGTGATGTACCGCGGCGAGGTAGTGGAACAGGGAACGGTGGACGCCATTTTCAACCGCCCGCAGCACGACTACACCAAAGCGCTGCTGGCGGCGGTGCCGCGGCTGGGCGACATGCGCGACAGCGCCTGGCCCCGCCGTTTCCCGCTGCTGGGGCAGCAAAGCGCCGCGCCCGAACAGGACCATACCACCGCGCGTTATGACGCGCCGCCGCTGCTCGATATCCGCGGTCTGAAAGTCTATTACCCGATACGCAGCGGCATTCTCTCCTCCGTCACCCACCGGGTACATGCGGTGGAGCAGATCGATTTCGCCGTCTGGCCGGGTGAAACGCTGGCGATCGTCGGCGAATCCGGCTGCGGCAAATCCACCACCGGGCGGGCCTTGCTGCGTCTGGTGGAAAGCCAGACCGACAGCCTGCTGTTCGACGGGCAGGAAATCGCCAGCCTGCGCGACCGCGACTTCCAGCCGCTGCGCCGCAAAATGCAGATGGTGTTTCAGGACCCGTATGCCTCGCTCAACCCGCGTCTGACCGTCGGTTTCACCATCGCCGAGCCGCTGCTGCTGCACGGGCTGGTGAAATCGCTGGAAGACGCCACGCCGCAGGTGCAGGCGCTGCTGAAAAGCGTCGGCCTGCAACCGGAACACGCCCAGCGCTATCCGCACGAATTTTCCGGCGGCCAGCGCCAGCGTATCGCCATCGCCCGCGCTATGGCGCTGCAACCGCAGGTGATCATCGCCGACGAGGCGGTGTCGGCGCTGGACGTGTCGATTCAGGCGCAGGTGGTCAACCTGATGATGGATTTACAGCAGAAAACCGGCGTGTCGTGGATTTTCATCTCCCACGACATGGCGGTGGTGGAACGCATCGCCAACCGCGTGGCGGTGATGTACCTCGGTCAGATCGTGGAAATCGGCCCACGCCAGTCGGTATTCAACAATCCGCAGCATCCGTATACCCGACGCCTGCTGGCTTCGGTGCCGATCGCCGACCCCGGCCGCCGCTATGCGCGCGAGCTGGACGACAGCGAAATTCCCTCGCCGCTGCGCAAGGCGAACGAGGTGGTGGAAAAAGCCCGTTACCGCGAAGTCGCCCCGCACCATTGGGTGAGCGAAGCCGGGCTCGGACCGTCCGCCAGTAGTAAATCGTAGTTAGTTATAAACCGTAGTTAGTTATAAACCGTAGTTAGTTATAAACCGTAGTTAGTTATAAACCGTAGTTAGTTGTAAATCGTAGTGCCGTCCAACACCAGGGACACCTCACGCCACCGTGAGCGATAACAAACCGTCATACACGAACGGTTGATTACATCATAAAAAACAAAAAGTTAATAAAAGCAGCAATCACAACCAGCAACACACACCATTTACAGGAGACACCATGAAACCGTTACTATCCACAGTAACTTCACGCCGTTCCGCTGTCGCTCTTGGGCTGTCATTGTGTCTGGCCGCTGCGGCTCAGGCACAGGATCTGCGCATTTCCATGTATGCCGATATTACCGGGCTGGACCCGCACGATACCTCGGACACCCTGAGCTACTCCATCCAGAGCGGGATCTTCGAGCGTCTGTTCCAGTTCGACAACCAAATGAAACTGGTACCGCGGCTGGCCACCGGTTACACCGGCAACGCCGACGCCACCGAATTCACCATCACCCTGCGCGAAGGCGTCACCTTCCAGGACGGCACGCCGTTCAACGCCGATGCGGTGAAAGCCAACCTCGACCGTCTGGCCGACCAGACCAAAGGGCTCAAGCGCAACAGCCTGTTCAACATGATCAAAAACGTGACGGTACTGTCGCCGACGCAGGTGAAAATCGAGCTGAACAAATCCTTCGGCGCCTTCGTCAACACGCTGGCCCACCCGTCGGCGGTGATGCACAGCCCGGCGGCGCTGAAACAGTATCCGGACGAAACCCAGCTGCGCGTGCATCCGGTCGGCACCGGCCCGTTCAAGTTCTCCGAATGGCAGCAGGGTAAAGACGTCAAGCTGGTGAAATACGACAACTACTGGCAGAAAGGCTGGCCGAAAGTCGACAGCGTGACCTTCTACCCGTCGCCGGAAGACGCCACCCGCGTCGCGGCGCTGAAATCCGGTCAGTCCGACGCCATCTACCCGCTGCCGTCCGACCTGGTAAGCACGGTGGAAGGCGACGCCAAGCTGGCTATCCAGCGTGACCCCAGCATCTATCTGTACTACATGGCGATCAACACCCAGCACGCGCCGCTGAACGACGTGCGTGTGCGTCAGGCGCTGAACTACGCCATCAACCGTACCATCTGGCTGAAAGTCGGCTTTGCCGGCATGGGCTTGCCCGCCGCCTCCGCCATGGCGCCGCGCGTACAGTTCTTCACCAGCCAGAGCGAACCGAACTACACCTACAGCCCGGCCAAGGCCAAAGAACTGCTGAAGGAAGCCGGCTACGAAAAAGGGCTGGAGCTGAAACTGTGGACCACCAACACCACCGCCGCGGTGCGTAGCGCCCAGTTCTTCAAACAGCAGCTGGAACAAGTCGGCATCAAGGCGACCGTCACCCCGATGGACTCCGGCGCGCGCAACGAAAAACTGTGGGGCGTGAAAGACCCGAAACAGGCCGAGTTTGACCTGTACTACGGCGGCTGGTCGCCGTCCACCGGCGATGCCGACTGGGCGCTGCGTCCGCTGTTCGCTACCGAGTCCTGGGTGCCGAAAGCCTACAACGTCTCTTACTACAGCAACCCGGACGTGGACAAAGCCATCATGGCCGGTCTGGCGACTCCGGATAACGACAAACGCGCCGCCGCTTACGCCGATGCTCAGAAGCTGATCTGGAAAGACGCGCCGGTGGTGTTCCTGGGCGTGCCGGACAACCTGGTGGGCAAAGTGAAAAATCTGTCCGGCGTTTACATGCTGGCTGACGGTTCGCTGATCTTCGATCAGGCTGAGTTCAAGTAATCGCACAGGGGATCGCCATGTTTGCTTATATCGTCCGACGTTTGCTGGAAATGATCCCGGTCTTGCTGGTGATCTCCCTGTTGGTGTTCGGTTTTATCAAGCTGTTACCGGGTGACCCGGCGCGGATCTACGCCGGTCCCGACGCCCCCATCGAGGCGGTGGAAGCCGCCCGTGAGCGTCTGGGGTTGAACGATCCGCTGCCGCAGCAGTACCTCAACTGGCTGGATGGGCTGGTGCACGGCGATCTCGGCATCACCTACCGCACCCAACAGCCGGTGCTGACGGTCATCCAGAAAAGTTTTATGCCGACGCTGTGGCTGGCGTTGGCCGGTTTCGCCTGGTCGGTGATCCTCGGACTGCTGATCGGCGTGTTTGCCGCGCTTAAACGCGGCAAATGGCAGGACTGGTCGCTGATGAGTCTGGCGGTGGGTGGTATTTCGATGCCGCCGTTCTGGCTCGGCCTGCTGCTGATCCAGTTCGTCGCCATGCCGTTCGGCGTGTTCTCGGTCAGCGGCTACAACAAACCGGCCGACATCATCCTGCCCGCGCTGACGCTGGGCGCCTCGGTGGCCGCCGTGATGGCGCGTTTTACCCGTTCCGCCTTCCTGGAAGTGATGCAGGAAGATTATGTACGCACCGCCCGCGCCAAAGGGCTGCGCCAGCGGCTGATCGTCTGGAAACACGTGATGCGCAACGCGCTGATTCCGGTTATCACCATGCTCGGGTTGCAGTTCGGTTTTCTGCTGGGCGGCTCCATCGTGGTGGAAAGCGTGTTCAACTGGCCGGGGCTCGGCTGGCTGCTGATCGAATCCATCAAGACGCAGGATCAGCCGGTGATTCAGGCGCTGGTGATGCTGTTCGTGTTTGAATTTATTCTGATTAATCTGCTGGTCGACCTGCTGTACGCGGTGGTGAACCCGGCCATTCGTCTGCGTTAGGAGCTGCGATGAACACTTCTCAAGAGCCGACCGTGGCGACCTCATCCGCCCTGAACGACAGCGCGATTCGTTCACCGTGGCGTGATTTTCTGCATGCGTTCATCCGCAACCCGATGGCGCTGGCTTCCGGCGGTTTTGTCCTGCTGCTGGTGCTGGTGGCGGTGTTCGCCCCCTGGCTGGCGCCCTGGAATCCGATGGATCCGGACTGGATGGCGCTCGGTGAGGCGCCGACCACCAGCCACTGGATGGGCACCGACGATCTGGGCCGCGACGTAATGAGCCGCATTATTTACGGCGCGCGCATCTCGCTCTACATCGGCATCGTCTCGGTTACGCTCGGCATGCTGGCGGGCATCGCCCTCGGTTTGCTGGCGGGCTATTATGGCCGCAGCATCGACATGCTGATCATGCGCGGTTGCGACGTACTGTTCGCCTTTCCCGGCATGCTGCTGGCGATCGCAGTGGTGGCGATCCTCGGCCCCGGCCTCAATAACGTGATTATCGCGGTGGCGGTGTTCAGCGTGCCGGTGTTCGCCCGTATCGTGCGCGCCTCCACGCTGTCGCTCAAACAGGCCGCCTATGTCGAAGCGGTACGCTGCGCCGGCGCGCCGGACCGGGTGATTCTGCTGCGTCATATTCTGCCCGGCACGCTGTCGAACGTGATTGTTTATTTCACCATGCGCATCGGCACCAGTATCCTGACCGCGGCCGGTCTGAGTTTCATCGGCCTGGGGCCAGAGCCGGACGTGCCCGAGTGGGGCAACATTCTGGCGATGAGCCGCAGCATGATGATGGCGGGACAATGGCACGTCAGCGTGTTCCCCGGTCTGGCTATCTTCTGCACCGTGCTGGCGTTCAACCTGCTGGGCGACGCGCTGCGCGATACGCTGGACCCGAAACTGAAAAGCTGAGCAAACACACCATGACATGTTACCAACAGGCACGACTGACGCCGCTGCTGCAACGCTGGCGCTCGGAACGACAGCTCGGCACGCCGCGTACGCCGCTCGGCCCGCACAATCGCCTGAGCGACGTGCCCGGCGTACGGGTCGGCCACCATACGCTGGCGCAGGGCGAGATTCAGACCGGCATCACCGCCATCGTGCCGCCCGGCGATAACCTGTTTACACAACCGTTGCCCTGCGGCGCCGCGGTGCTCAACGGCTTCGCCAAACCGGTGGGGCTGGTGCAGATTGAAGAGCTGGGACGATTGCAGACACCTATCCTGCTCAGCAACACCCTGTCTGTCGGCACGCTGTTTACCACGCTGGTGCGCGACGCCATTGGCCGCAACCCGGAACTGGGCCGTAACCTGCCGACCGTTAACCCGCTGGCGCTGGAGTGCAACGACGGCTGGCTCAACGATATTCAGGCGCTGGCGGTCAGCGAAGAGATGGCGCGCGCGGCGCTGGATAACGCCACGGCCGATTTCGCCCGCGGCAGCGTCGGCGCCGGGCGCGGCATGAGCTGCTTTGCGCTCAAAGGCGGCATCGGCACCGCCTCCCGGCTGATTCCGGAACTGAACGCCACCCTCGGTGTGCTGGTGCTGGCCAATTTCGGCACCCTCTCCGCCCTGACGCTGGACGGCGTACAGGTCGGCGAGGCGATCGCGCCGCTGCTGCCGGAACTGGCGCCCCAGCGCGACGCCGGTTCCATCATCATTATTATGGCCACCGACGCCGCGCTGGATGCCCGTCAGTTGACCCGCATCGCCCGTCGCGCCGGCGCCGGTCTTGGGCGGCTCGGCAGCTACTGGGGGCACGGCTCCGGCGATATCGCGGTGGCCTTTTCCACCCAGCCGACGCCCCAACCGCCGGAAGACGCACAGCTGGAAGCGCTGCTCAATGCGGCGGCCGACGCCACCGAACACGCGGTGCTGGATGCCCTGCTGCAGGCAGAGGCCGTCACCGGTTTTCGCGGCCACCATCGCCCGGCCCTGACGCAGGTGCTGGACCGTCTGGCACAGGATTTCCCCGCATAACCGCCTGATGAAACAGGCGCTAAGGACGCTGACATGAAAGTATTTATTTCTGCGGATATCGAAGGCATCGCGGGCGTGATGCGCCCGGAACAGTGCAGCCCCGGCACACCGGAATACCAGTTAGCCCGCGGGCTGATGGAGCAGGAGGTGAACGCCGCCATTGAAGGCGCCTTCGCCGGCGGCGCCAGCGAAGTGGTCGTCGCCGACAGCCACGCCGCCATGACCAACCTACGCGCCGAGAATATCGACCCGCGCGCCCGGCTGGTGCAGGGCAAACCGCGCGGTTTGTCGATGGTGGAAGGCTTACAACAGCAACAGTTCGATGGCCTGATGTTCATCGGCTACCACAGCGCCGCCGGAGAACACGGCGTGCTGGCGCACACCATCAACGGCCGGGCGTTTTATCGGGTGCGCATCAACGGCGAAGTGATGGGCGAAAGCGATATCTACGCCGCCGCCGGCGCGGAACTGAACACCCCGCTGTGGCTGGTGAGCGGCGACGATACGCTGCAAACATGGATCAATCGTTACTACCCGGCGGCGGACTACGCCTGCGTCAAGCGCGCCATTTCCCAGACCGCAGCGGAGTCGCTGAGTCCGGAAGCGGCGCGCAACGCCATCCGGCTGGCGGCGACCCAAGCGGTGCAAAAGGCGCATAAAGAGACAACCACCCGCCTGCAGCCGCCGTATGCACTGGAGCTGATGGTCGCCAAACCGGTGCTGGCGGACCTGTTCTGCCTGATTCCAGGCGTCGTCCGCAAAGACGCGATCACCGTCGGCTATCAATCCCCGACCATCGCGCCGATCGTCAGCCTGCTGGGAGCATTTTCCTATCTGGCGACCACGCAAAACTAAGCAATATTCAGACTGCTGACAAACCTCTAAGTATAGGAATGTGGGTTTTTCCGGCGTCAAAACTGTGCTGAGGCGAGCGACTTCGTCGGGTGAGCAGCAAGGAAGCTGCGAAAGCCCGTGCCGCGTCTGGAACGCGTCACGGGCGGCCCGAATAGCGAAGGCGAACGCCGAAGGTATCGCGCCAGCGGCACAGTTTAGCCACCAGCCAGTGGTCAAGGAGAGGCGGCGTTTGAGCCTCTCCTTGTCGGGCGTACGATGATTCCGCAAAGGAACCCGAGGTCATTACGCACGAAACGCTCCACGGTTCTGACATGGCTTCGCCTGTAATAAAACAACATGGCGGTTTGTTAACCGCCTCAGTCTTGTGAATAACGGAGAGACGATGAAACCGGTCATTGTGATTCATGGCGGCGCAGGCGCGTTAAGCCGCACGGCGATGGACAGCGAGAAAGAACAGCGCTATCGCGCCGCGTTGCAGGCGATTGTGAACCGTGGGCAGGAAATTCTGGCCGCCAACGGCAGCGCGTTGGATGCGGTCACCGAAGCGGTGCGTATGCTGGAAGAGTGCCCGCTGTTCAATGCGGGTAAAGGGGCGGTGTTTACCCACCTCGGCACCCACGAACTGGACGCCAGCATCATGGACGGCCGTTCGCTGGAAGCAGGCGCCATCGCCGGTGTTAACCATATCCGCAACCCGATTCTGGCGGCCCGCGCGGTGCTGGAGCGCAGTCCGCATGTGATGTTCACCGCCGACGGCGCCGAAGCCTTTGCCCGCGAGCAGGGGCTGGAAATGGTCGAACCGAGCTTTTTCTCCACCGACGAACGTTATCAGCAGTTGCTGAAAGCGCAGGCGGGCGACGGCAAGATCCTGCTGGATCACGACGGCGAACGTCAGGCGCAGGGCGCCGATCCGCTCGATCCGGATCGCAAATTCGGCACCGTTGGCGCGGTAGCGCTGGACGCAGCCGGTAACCTGGCGGCGGCGACCTCCACCGGCGGCATGACCAACAAACGCGCCGGGCGTGTCGGCGACTCGCCGATCGTCGGCGCAGGCTGTTACGCCAACAACCGCACCGTCGCCGTCTCCTGCACCGGCACTGGCGAAGTATTCATGCGCACCGTCGCCGCGTACGACGTCTCGGCGTTGATGGAATACGGCAACCTGCCGCTGTCGCAGGCCGCCGACAAAGTCGTTATGGAAAAAGTGCTGGCGCTGGGCGGCAGCGGCGGGCTGATCGCCGTCGACCATCAGGGCAACATCGCGCTGCCGTTCAACAGCGAAGGCATGTACCGCGGTTACGGTTACGTCGGCGAAGACGCGGTAGTGGGGATTTATCGGTAACAACAATCCCCGCCGTGTCGGCATGTTAGTCAGGCTATATCCCACACCATTTATTCACTGGCGGATATCTGCCAAAGTGGCGAATCTGGACCTTGTACCAGACTCGCCATTTTTATCCGTCAGTACCTCAGTTTTATTTCAGTCATCAGCCACTCACGTTTTGTAATAACGATAACCAACTGGGCAATGGATGATCGCGGATATCCAGCTCGCCACCAGTGGTTAAAGCCACAATAAGTAACATGTTATCACTATAATGATACAAATAATTATCATAAAATTTATTTTATATAACGTTAATTACGGGAAGTAAGGATAGGGCATGCCTCGTATTGTTTTTCATCATATTGATAAGTGTGCAGGCACATCGTTACTCAAGTATTTGCAAAACTTTTTTCCGTCCGATGAGTGTATTTATTTAGAAGAACACACCGATTGGATAAACGCCTGTGACATTGAGCTGGACCCGAACCGGTTGGCGCGCGCGCGTTTTATTCATGATCCGTTCGGCGGCAGGATTTGGCCGGATCACATATCGAATGCGGCAACGCTGTGCTTTTTACGAGACCCGCTGGACAGGCTGGTATCTAACTGGTGGATGGTGCATCGTTGGACTGACGAAGAAGCAGCGGCTTTCCCTGATGGTGAACTGATCCGTGATTTGGCCCGCAATAATCCGGCATTATTCTTTTCCTCCAACCATCCACAGTGCCAATACCTTAACTGGAACCGAATCAGTCGCCATCTGGCATGCGCGCCCCATGAGTACCGGGAAGTCTGGCGAGCGGGTTCTCTCGATAGTAAGGATTTTCGGGCGTTCGTCCGGCAGCGGGCAGAGAAAACGCTGCGCTCGCTTTCCTTTATTGGCTTCAAAGAGGACTTTGGGCGCTCGCTCTCCGCGCTGCAATTATGGCTGGCGCTCCCTCTCGATCGGCCGCAGCCGCTCAATATACACGCCAGTGACCAGCAAAAGCCGAACTTAAGCGAAGTGGCGATAGCAGCTGCCAATCGGATGATTGATATTGATCAGGAAATCGTTGCTATTGCCCGCGAACTTTACGACGAGCAAATGGCGCGTTTCCAGGCGACCTATGGCGTGGATTTTGCGAGCGCCGTTGAGGATAACTACCGCAAAGCCTTGATTCGCCCGGCTGGCTGGACTGTGGTGGACATGTCGCAACCATTGAATGGCACAGGGTGGCATTGCCGTGAGCAGAATGACCGCAAATTCAGCCGCTGGATTGGCCCGACGCCGGCTGCGACAATCGATATTCCATTCCGCAAGGACCGGGATATTCTGGTGCGATTTAGGGTCACGAACATACTGTCTACACGCCAGGTCGACGAACTTACATTGAAGGTCGATGACTATGCCGCGCCCCTGCATCTGTGGTCAGAAAGTACGTTCGTTGTGGTTTTTGATGCGCTTATACCGCAGCAAGAACTAAACCAAGCTAACGACATTCTGCGGCTGACGATTGACTGCGCCGAAACAATTACCATGGACACGTCAAACGATGGTCGTCAGCTCGGCCTTGAGATCTGTGAGATTGAAGTCGGTCCATCGGATGCCTTCATACTCCAGTCACCGGGTACGCCTGCTAACGCGCGCGGTCTGCGGGGAATATCAACCAGCAGAAACGATTGATGCAATAACGCCTTCACACCAACGTAAACCCCAACATCCATGCTGTCGGCCCTTCCACCCTATGGAAGGCCACAGCATGGCTGCCGCTTCAACAAGCGGATTGCCTGCCGTTATTTGACCCATTCTTTTTGAATAGCCTGAATATGCTAATTAAAAGCAGGCAATCAGTCGTTTGATTATCAAGTTAGAAACTGCCGATCGTTCGCCTCTCATTTTTTCGAGGCTAATATATGTAATGAGAATCAATATTTATTGTTGGCGGCGATTATTGTTAGTAGCTGTGACCATCGTTGTCACCTTAATTTCTGCGGGAACATATCGATTTATTGAGGTGCCGGGAAATATGCTCGGAAAAAAAATTACTCAGAACCGATACTTTAACTAGTTCGGGTTGCAGAAAAGGGAAAGCGACAGCCGGGTAAATCGGCCTGAAACAGATTTGAACGCGGCTTTTGCAATCAGCTGATATCGTTTTTGATGAAGTGATCATCATCATGGCGGAGGGGAGAGCTCTCCCCCTCCGCCATTGGGCATAGGTTAATCATCGTCTTTGCTGATTAGGGCTGGTCGAAGCAAAAAGACCAGATCACGGCTAAATAGTAATCAAAAAACCGCGTCACCCGCGCTGATACCGCACCACCCGGCTGCGATTAAGCAATAAAGTCAGATAGCCGTCTTGTACCAGCAGCGAGAAGCGTTTTTCCCACGGGCCGTCCTGTACCGTGGCGAGCGCGCGGCCGTTGCCGAGCGATTGCAGAGAGCCGGCGATCGCCGCCGGGCCGAGTCCCATCACGATACTATCGCCGTCAATCACCAGTTCGCTGCGCGTGTCCGGCCAGTACCAGCGGCCTTGCAGTTGCGCCACGCTGTTGTCGGCCTCCACCGGCAGAAAACGGCACGGAGCGTGACCGATTTCCCCTTCGATCGCCATGCCGTGCTGCCGCAGTTTCATCGGCAGATGGCTGGACAGCGACACCGTCACACCCGGCGTCTCACTGCGATACAGCGTTTCGATCGCGCCCAGCCAGCAGGCGCCCGGCCCTTTCACCTCCAGCCAGTGGCCGCCCTGCTCCGCCGCGTACAGCCCCGGCGTCAGGTCATGCCCGCGCGCCGGCAGCGGCTGGTCCAGCAAGGCGGACATCACCCGCAGCACGCTGTCGTAGGTGGCGACATCTTCCCGGTTGGCGACCAGCGCCACCCCGACCTGCAATACCGGGTCAAGCAGGAAGTAACTCTTATAACCCGCGTGAGAGCCGCCATGCCCCACCAGCAACGCATCGCCGATGCGGCTGTGCGCCACGCCCAGCCCGTAACCGGTGACGCGGCCGTCGCTCAGGCAACGCGGCTGAGACAGGCGCGCCAGCACGCCTTCGCCCGGCCCCTGATTCATCAGCAACGACTGCAGCCAGACCGTCAGATCGCGCACGCTGCCGGCAACGCAACCGGACGTGGACAGGTGCAGCCCGGCGCAGGACAACTGCCAGCCCTGCGGCGATGGCCAGTAGCCCGGCACCAGTCCGGGCACGATATCAAACCAGGTTTCCGGCGCGCTGAGCGCAATCCCCAGCGGCTGGTTAATGTGCTGGCGCAGCAGGTCGGCGAAATAGATGCCTTTGGCTTTCAGCGCTTCCTCCACCAGCCGGTAGCCGGTGTTGGTATAGGAGATCTCGCTGCCTGCCGGGTAATTCAGACAGCCATTGTCCGCCAGAAACGCCAGCAGACTGTCGGCCGAGGTGGCGTTGTACACCGACAACCCCAGCAGCGACAGGCTTTCACGCACATCCGGCAGGCCGGAGGTCATGTCCAGCGCCTGCCCGACCGTCACCTTGCCGTTCTCGCCGGTCAGTTGCGGCAGATGCCGGCTGAGCGGGTCGGTCAGCGCAAGCTGCGAGCTGGCGGCCCCTGTCACCAGCGAGGCGAACAGATGCTTGGTGACCGAGGCGAAACGTACCACGCTCTGGGTGGTGAACGGCGTTTGCTGCGCCAGATCCGCCAGCCCGCCGCAGCAGGCGGCGCGAATCTGCTCGCTGTCGAACAGCGTGATGGCGCCGCCCGGCTGGCCGGGCTGATTCCAGGACTGGGTGATTGCGCGCGCCTCATCGACGGCACGCTGCCAGTGTAATCTCATGCCGGTTCCTCCAGCGTCATGCTTAAATCATACAGCTCCGCCGTGTGCGGATGATGCAGGTTGCGCGAGCGCAAATGCTCCACGCTGAGCTGTTCCACCATCTCGCCATGCTGCATCACGCCGACGCGCTGACACAGATGGGACACCACCGCCAGATTATGGCTGACCATGATGTAGGTGAGCCTACGCTCCTGACGCAGGTCTGTCAGCAGATTGAGGATTTCCGCCTGCAC
Organism: Dickeya sp. Secpp 1600; assembly: GCF_003049805.1. Lineage (NCBI taxonomy): Bacteria > Pseudomonadati > Pseudomonadota > Gammaproteobacteria > Enterobacterales > Pectobacteriaceae > Dickeya > Dickeya sp. Secpp 1600. The sequence continues at coordinate 161,817 of NZ_CP023484.1, read as the reverse complement.
CGACACATCCAGCGCCGAGGTCGGTTCATCCAGCAGCAGCACTTCCGGCTCGGCGATCAGCGCGCGGGCAATCGCCACCCGCTGTCGCTGGCCGCCGGAGAGCTGGTGGGGAAAGCGAAAGCGCGCCGCGGCGGGCAGGCCCACCTCTTCCAGCGCCCGGGTAATACGCTGCTCGGCGCGATCGAAGCGGTGCACCAGCAGCGGCTCATGCAAAATGCGATCGATGGTCTGGCGCGGATGCAACGATCCGTACGGATCCTGAAACACCATCTGCACCTGACGGAAAAAGCTGCGATCCCGCCGTGCCGACTGCGCCATGCCGCCAAACTCGATGCGCCCGCGCCACTGGGTATTTAACCCGGCCAGCGCGCGCAAAATGGTGGACTTGCCGGAGCCGCTTTCGCCGACCATACCGAAGCTGTCGCCGCTTTCCAGCGCGAAGGACACCCCTTTCACTACCTCGACGCCGCCGAAGGCGATGCGCAGGTTTTCTACTTTAATCATTCGTTACACCCATCATGCAGTTCTCCAGGCCGGGTCACGCTGCAACACCGGCAGTCGATCGCGCGGATGTTTCAGCGACGGCAGGCAGGCCAGCAGCCCTTGGGTATACGGATGCTGCGCCTGCAACAGTTCGCTGGCCTGCAGCATCTCGACGATCCGCCCGGCGTACATCACCGCCACCCGATCGCAGAAATGCGACACCAGCGGCAGGTCGTGACTGATCAGGATCAATCCCATGCCGCGCTGCGATACCAGATCGTCGATCAGACACAGGATCTCCGCCTGCACCGTGGCGTCAAGCGCCGAGGTCGGTTCATCGGCGATCAGCAGTTCCGGGTCGGGCGCCAGCATCATGGCGATCATCACCCTCTGCCCCATGCCGCCCGACACTTCGTGCGGGTAACACGTCGCCACCCGCTGCGGATCGCGAATGCGCACTTGATTCAGCAGGTCAATGGCGGCGTCCATCGCCGCGCGGCGGCTGCCGCCTTTGTGCTCACGCCAGGCTTCCGCCACCTGCTGGCCGATGGTCATCACCGGATTCAGCGAGTACTTCGGGTCTTGCAGGATAAAGCCGACCCGCTTGCCGCGAATCTGGCGTAACGTTTTCTCGCTGGCGCCGCGCAGGTCGATGCCGTCAAAACTCAGTTTGTCGGCCTGAATGCGGGCGCTGCCCGGCAGCAACTGCATCAGGCTACGGGCGGTCAGCGACTTGCCGGAGCCGCTTTCGCCGACGATGGCGAACTTCTCCTTGCCGACGCTGAAGCTGACGCCGCGCACCGCCTCAAAAGTTTCCGTCCGATTGGCGAACGCGATACGGAGGTTCTCAATTTCCACCAGCATTTAGCGCTCCTTCGGGTCCAGCAGATCGCGCAGGCCGTCGCCGAGAAAGTTGAAGGCCAGCGAGGTGAGGAAAATGGCGATACAGGGCACCAGCGGCACCCACCAGGCGTTGAACAGGAAACGGCGCGCGGTGGCGATCATGGTGCCCCATTCCGGCGACGGCGGCTGCGCGCCCATGCCGAGGAAACCCAGGCTGGCGGCGGTGATGATGATGGAGCTCATGTCCAGCGTCACCCGCACAATCAGGCTCGGCACGCACAGCGGCATGATGTGGCGCAGAATAATACGCAGCGGCGCGGCGCCGGTCAGGCGGCAGGCGGCGATAAAATCGGTGTGGCGAAACTGCAGCGTCTCCGCCCGCGCCAGCCGCGCATACGGCGGCCAGGCGGTGAGCGCAATCGCCAGAATGGCGCTTTCCACCCCCGGTTTCAGCGCCGCCACAAACGCCAGCGCCAGCACCAGCCGCGGAAACGCCAGAAAGATATCGGTCAGCCGCATCAGGATTTTATCAAGCAACCCACCGGCGTAACCGGCGATACAGCCGACCAGCAGACCGATCGGCGCGGTCAGCGCCACCACCGCAATCACCATGCCCAGCGTGGTGCGACCGCCATATAAAATACGGCTGAATACATCGCGCCCCAGTTCATCAGTACCCAGCCAATGCGCAGCGGACGGCGCCGCCAGCCGGTTGGACAAGTTCTGAAAACCGGGGTCGTACGGCGTCAGCCAGGGCGCGGCCAGCGACAACAGCATGACTGCGGCGATGATGATCAACCCCAGCATCGCCATCGGATTGGTGCGAAACCCCAGCCACAGGCGGTAACGCTGCCCCCACACCGCCTGACGGCGTGTGCTGGGCGTTTCGTCGAGCAACCAGGCTCGTGAGACAAGAAAACTCATGTTACGCGGGGATCCAAAAGTCGATAGAGAATGTCAGCCAGCAGGTTCAGCAGCACGTAGGTCGCGCCCACCAGCAATGTGGCGCCCACCACCGGGTTCATGTCCGCATTGAGCAGCGCGGTAGTGAGGTACTGGCCCAGTCCCGGCCAGGAGAATACGTTTTCCGTCACCACCGCGCCTTCCAGCAGCCCGGCGTAGGTCAGCGCCAGCACCGTCACCAGTTGCACCGCCACCGTGGGGAAAGCATGCCGCCAGACGACCCGACGGGACGACAGCCCTTTGGCGCGGGCGGTGATCACGAACTCGCCGCCGAGCGCATTGAGCATGAAAGTACGGGTCATGCGGGTGATGTAGGCCATACTGAAATACGCCAGAATCAGCACCGGCTGCACCATGTGCGCCAGCGCATCGCACAACGCGTCATAGTCGCCCGCCAGCAGCGAGTCCACCGTCAGCAGCCCGGTGACGTGCGGCACCATGTCCTGAAAGATGATGTCCTGCCGCCCCGGCCCCGGCGCAATGCCCAGCACCGCGTAGAAAATCAGCAGGCTCAGCAGCGCCAGCACAAACACCGGCAGCGAATGCCCGGCCAGACAGACGACGCGGATGGTTTGATCCACCCAGCGTCCTTGTCGCACCGCCGCCCACACCCCGAGCGGAATGCCGACCAACGCCGCGACGATGATCGCGGCGGTCGCCAGTTCCAGCGTGGCGGGGAAGTAGCGGGCGATATCGGTGGTCACCGGATTAGAGGTCAGCACCGAGCGACCCAGATCGCCGTGCAGCAGTTGGTTCAGGTAGTGGCCGTACTGCATCCACAGGGGCTGATCCAGCCCCATTTCCTGACGTACCCGCTCCACCACCGCCTGGGGCGCATTGTCCCCGACGGCGGCGAGCACCGGGTCGGTCGGCATGATACGACCGATGAAGAAGGTCAGCACCGATAACCCCAGCAGGGTCAGCAACAGGCTGCCGAGCGTACTGCAAAAACGGATCAGTATCTGCATCAGGCTTTCTTCACCTGCTGGTAAGGCACTTTGCTCAATACCGTCATGGTGACGCCGCTGAGGTTCTTACGGCAGGCCAGCGTTTTCTCATCCTGCATCATCAGCGTGAACGGGCTCAGTTCGCGGTGGTTGCGTTGCAGGGTTTCGTACAGCGCGATGCGTTTGGCCGGGTCCTGCTCATGCAGCGCCTGTTCGGTCAACTGGTTGAACTTTTCATCCGACCAGCCGCAACGCCAGGCCAGCGTGCGATTGCGGGCGCCGTCGCTGTTGTCGGTATTGACGCAGAAGGCTTCGGCGTTGGAGTTCGGGTCGAAATAGTCCGCTCCCCACACCGTCAGCGCCAGTTGCTGCTGGCGGGCGCGCATTTTAGTGAGTACCTGACGGTTTTCCGCCGCAATCAGCTTCACCTTGATGCCGATAGCGCCAAGCTGGGTCTGGATCGCCTGCGCAATATCCGGGTGCGGCTGGGCGGAGTAGTGATCCATCGTAATCTCAAAGCCGTCCGGATAACCGGCGTCTTTCAGCAACGCTTTGGCTTTGGCGACATCCAGATGGAACGGGGTGTCGTCCAGCGCCGCCGGAAAACCGCCCGGCAGGAAGCTCTGATGCACCTTGTGCGTCAGCGGCAGAATGTTTTTCTGGATGCTGTCGTAGTCCAGCGCCCACTTGATGGCCTGCCACACCTGCGGTTTTTTCAGGAATTCGTTGGCGGTGTTACAGGACAGCAGCATCACGCTGGCGATGCTCTGACGCACCAGATGGTAGTTACTGTCGTTCACCAGCGGGCGAATCTGCTCGGTGGTCAGGTTGCGGGCGATATCCACGTCCCCTTTCTGCAGCATCAGCAACTGGGCGGACGGGTCGACGATGTGCTTGAGCAGGACGCGCTTAAAGGCGTTGTCAGTCGGGAAGTGATCGTTCTTCTGCAGGATGATGCTTTCGCTGGCTTTCCAGCTCACCAGCGAGAACGGGCCGGAGCCGGCGCTGTTCTGTTTCAGCCACTGGTTGCCCAGATCGTTGTTCTGCTGATTAGCCAGCGCCGCCTTTTTCTGCACGATGCTGCCCACCGGCGCGGACAGGCAGTACAGCAGGAAGGTTTCCGCTGCCGGCTTATCCAGGCTTATCACCAGCGTTTTTTCATCCGGCGCGGTGATGTGCTGCTCCACGTTGTCTTTGGTAAAACCGAACTGGTTGATGATGAACGCCGGGCTCTTGTCCAACTTGACCGCGCGCTGCAACGAGAAGGCGGCATCGTCGGCGGTAACCGGCGAACCGTCGGCGAATTTGGCTTTCGGATTGAGGTGGAAGGTGAAGGTTTTGCTGTCGTTGCCAACCTCCCAACTGACGGCCAGATCGCCAATCACCTCTTGCGGGTTGGCCGGGTTTGGCATCACCAGACGCTGGTACAGGTTGCCGATGATTTCGGTCCCTACCGCCTCAAACCCTTCCTGCGGGTCGAGACTGGTCATGTTATCGAGCTGCATCGCCATCACCAGCATGGACGGCGGCGTATCGGCAAACGCGGTGTTCAGATTGAGCCAGGACAGGAAAGGCACGGTAGCGCAACCGGCAAGAAAACGTCTTCTGGTGACCATTAATCCCCCAAGTGTCTGATTTTAAAATAAAATAAAATATATTTTTTCTGTCTGCGGCTTGACAGATATCACAGGCGCTGGCTTAAATGGTGCTGCGGCGAACAAAATTTCTCCGCCTGAATGAACCGCACCAGCATGGTGCAGAGCAGGTTCCATTTCAGAAAATCATTTTTCTTTCAATCCAGTATCGGTACTTTCTTCCATGTCAGATTCGCCCATGTCAGACAAGCCGCTTGTACATAATCTCCCTGTCTTCGATGGCCACAACGACGTGCTGTCACGCCTGTGGCGACTTCATCGCGATAATCCGACCGATGCCTTTCTGAACGGGCCGTCGCAGGGTCATATTGACCTGCCCCGGATCCGGCAGGGCGGATTCGCCGGCGGCCTGTTCGCCACCTACGTTCCCTCGAACCAGAGTGAAGCAACATCCATACCAGATGGCAACGTTTTATTAACCACCCCGTCCATGGCGCAGGCGCGCGACGTCAGCTTCTGGATGCTCGCCACCCTGCTGCGCCTTGAAGCGGCATCCGCCGGGCAACTGCGGGTGTGCCGCAGTGCGGCCGATATCCGTCGCTGCATGGCGGACGGCGTAGTGGCGGCGGTGATGCACATCGAAGGCGCCGAGATGCTGGATGCCGACCTGGAGCTGCTGGATATTCTCTACGCCGCCGGGCTTCGCAGCCTGGGGCCGCTGTGGAGCCGGCCGAATATCTTCGGACAAGGCGTGCCGTTCCGTTTCCCTTCCTCGCCCGACACCGGCGATGGCCTGACCGACGCCGGGCTGCGGCTGGTGCGCGCCTGCAACGCCAAACGCATTCTGGTGGACCTCTCCCACATGGATGAAAAAGGCTTCTGGCAGACGGCGGCGGTTTCCGACGCGCCGCTGGTAGCCAGCCACTCCAACGCCCACGCGCTGTGCGCCCAGTCGCGCAACCTCACCGACCGCCAGCTGGCGGCTATCCGCGAGCGCGACGGCTTTGTCGGCGTCAATTTCGGTACCTCCTTCCTGCGTGCCGACGGCCAGAAAGACCCGTCCGCCACGGTGCAGGAGATCGTGCGTCATGTGGAGTATCTGCTGGAAAAACTGGGCGAAAATGGCGTCGGCTTCGGTTCCGATCTGGACGGCACCACCATCCCGGGCGACCTGAAGGATGTGGCGGGTTTCCCCATTTTGGTGCAGGCGCTGGCCGATCGCGGCTACTCACGCACTCTGTTGGAGAAAATCTGTTACGACAACTGGCTGCGGGTGCTGGAAGCCACCTGGGGCGAATAGCCGGCGGACGCGGCCTGCCGCCATCCGGCCGCGTTTTTCAATAACATGGCGTGAATCTTGCTTGTTTCTGTGTTGGATCGTGCTCCATCGGGCCGGTCGGGCACACATCACACAACAGGACTCAGGTTATGCGTTTACGCCACATCGAAGTCTTTCAGGCGATCGTTCAGGCCGGCACCATCAGCGGCGCGGCGCGGTTACTCAACGTTTCCCAGCCCAACGTCAGCCGGGTGCTGAATCACGCCGAACAGCAACTGGGTTTCGCGCTGTTCGAACGCCGTTCGCAGGGATTGGTGCCTACGGTGGAAGGGCAACGGCTGATGCCGGAAATCGAACAGCTTTACAGCCAATTACAGAGTATTTCCCGCCTGACCGAACAGATCCGCAAAGGCCAGCGCGAGGCGGTGCGGCTCGGTGCGGCGCACGCCTTTGGCCAGATGATTGTCGCCCCGGCGATGGTGGAGTTTCAGCAACAGGCGCCACTGGTGAATATGGAGCTGGTCACCGAGCATTTCAGCACCCTGTGTCAGAATATTCAGCAGCATCAGCTCGACCTGGCGCTGGTGTTCGGCCAACAGGTGCCGCCGGATTTGCTGGCCGAGCCGCTGTGCCAGTCGCGGATGGTGGCGATTCTGCCGAAAGACAGCCCGCAACAGGGGCCGGTGTCGCTGGAATGGCTGTGCCACAACAACCTGCTGATGATGCAGCAGCAGGACCCGCTGGGCCAGGTGGTGCACCGCGCGCTGCGCGATCGTCGCCTCAAACCGGCGGCTTCGCTGTACATCAAGACCTACTCGGTGATCGCCGATATGGTGCTGGCGGGCGGCGGCACCGGCATCGTCGACCTGTTCACCGCGCGCCGTTATGCCGATCAGCTCAAAATCGTGCCCATCAGCCAGCCGCTGCCGTTTGAGGTGATGCTGATCAGCCGCCGCGACATCCCGCAATCCCGCGAGATCTTGCAGCTCAAACAGGTGCTGAAAAGCAAGTGCCGCGAACTCGCCAGCCAGTGTCTGCCGCTGCTGGAAGCGGCATAACCGCCGCCGTACGCTTTCGGCCATCGCGTGGTTTGGCCGGAAGCCGTGATTTGTCAGTCCGTTACCGCTGTCGCTTTTGGCAAACCGCCCGTTATAATTACCCCATCACTTCTTAACAGGTATGCACCGATGATTCGTAGCATGACCGCTTACGCCCGGCGAGAAATCAAGGGTGACTGGGGTAGCGCCGCCTGGGAGCTTCGCTCCGTAAACCAGCGTTATCTGGAAACCTACATCCGTTTACCCGAGCAGTTCCGCAGCTTAGAGCCGGTAATCCGCGAACGCATCCGCAACCGCCTGACCCGCGGCAAAATCGAGTGCGGCTTGCGTTTTGAGCTGGACCCGCGCGCACAAGGGCAACTCATCCTCAACGAGCAACTGGCCAAACAGCTGGTGACGGCGGCGAACTGGGTAAAAATGCAGAGCGACGAAGGCGAGGTCAACCCGCTCGACATCCTGCGCTGGCCGGGGGTGATGTCGGCGCAGGAGCAGGATCTGGACGCCATCAGCGCCGAACTGATGCAGGCGCTGGAAGCCGCGCTGGACGACTTCATCCTCGCCCGCGAAAGCGAAGGCAACGCGCTCAAGGCGCTGATTGAACAGCGGCTGGTGGGCGTCAGCGCCGAAGTCGCCAAGGTTCGCGCCCACATGCCGAACATTCTGCAATGGCAGCGGGAAAAACTGCAAAGCAAGCTGGATGAAGCGCAGGTGCAACTCGACGGCAACCGGCTGGAGCAGGAGCTGGTGCTGCTGGCGCAGCGCATCGACGTAGCCGAAGAACTCGACCGGCTGGAAGCCCACGTGCGGGAAACCTACAAAATCCTCAACAAGCAGGAAGCCGTCGGCCGCCGTCTGGACTTTATGATGCAGGAATTCAACCGCGAATCGAACACGCTGGGTTCCAAATCCATCAACGCCGACGTCACCGCCTCCGCCATCGAACTGAAAGTGCTGATTGAGCAGATGCGGGAGCAGATTCAGAATATCGAGTGATTTCTGTACTGCGCTACCGACTATTACAACGCCCTGTTTTCAGGGCGTTTTTGCTGCCATCACATCTACCCATACCGACCAGGAATCCACCAACCCCACGGCAGAAAAGGTGCCTACCGTCAACCATTCAGGAGCCCCAGCCCATACCGCAATCATCTGGCATGATGTGCGGATAAAGCGTATGTTACCGTCTGCATTCAGGAAGAAACCGTTTACGATCAGGCCGATCGCACTGACGGTGCAAGGGAGAACAGGATGGACACGCGTTATCCGATACGGAAAGCGGATGGCAAGGATTACGACAGTCTGGATACGTTACTGAACGTCTTGCGGAATGAACCGGACGGCTGGTGGCTGGCGAGTAGTAACCGACAGTGGCATGGCGGCATCCATATCAGCCGTCGTAGCGCCCCGGAATCAGTGCTGACCTCAACGAACGCCGACAGAGCGGTTCCACTTCAGTGTATCGCCAGCGGGGAAGTGGCGGCATGGCGCATCAATAAAAACTACTGCACCGCGCCGTATGACAAATATCAGCTGCGCTATTCCAGCACGTTTCTGCTGGTGCGCTCGGAACATCAACCGAATCCGGACGACCAAAGCACCTGGCTGACGTTTTACACGCTGTATATGCACCTCGCCCCAGTTTCTGCTTACCCAACGCTGATGAATTGTTATCGTGTCAAACCCAATATAAATAACTTATCGACAAGCGAATACAACGGCCGGGAAATCAGCGGGCAAAAATTGCCGAAAGCGGGAAATATCACACTCAAAGAAAATGATTTACTGGTGGTTTCAAAACAGGAAACATTCAAAATAGGGCACGAAACTACTAACGGTGTTTTCGGGTTGGCCCAACTCCTGAAAGATGGGAGTGTGAGTGAAAAAAAATTCTGGGTTTCCCTGGAGGATCGATTTGTCGAGCCGGTTACCCCTCGCTATCACCGTATGCCGGAATGGATGACTAAAGCTGTTGAGCATGGGGAATATAATGCGGTGGTCATCCCCGGAGAGAAACTGACGATCAACGCCGGAGACGCGATCGGCTTTTTAGCAGAAGATAACTCCCCCGCCAAATCCGGTTCTGGTGGTGTGGATATAGACTTTTATTCGCACATTGAAGTCATCAGTGTCGATACCAATATGCCCGGTTTTCTCTCTAATCCCAAACAGATTAAAACCGGCCGAGCCTTTGTGAAGATAAAAGCAGGAAAGCCGTTATATCAGAAATCCGGTGAAGGTGACGAAACAACATTTACGCCAACAAATACGGTGACCAAAGGTACGGATGACGGAAGAATTCTGCCTCGTGATAAAGCCAGCCCGATAGATGCTCAGGGAACAACGTGGTTTCAAATTGCGCCGGATAACTGGGTGAAAGGCCAGGATGTGGACGTGTTGAGCCAACATGATTTATCTGAACTAGGCTTTATTACGCTGGAAGAAGCCTCGACGGAGGATTTCGGTTCTCTGCTAAAAGAGAATTTTCTCAAAGGCATTTTTGACTGGGTATCAAAATCCCTGCGGGGAGATACCGAGTTCGAAGGCCAACAGGGATCCGAGACGTATAAGAAGCTGGTGAAAGTCATAGACCAGAACAATGACGGGAATTTATCACAGTACGAACTGGCTGCGTTTGAAAAACGTATCTTCGAAAATTTACATTCCGGAGAAAATAACGTACCAGACCTGGTGCGTCGGCTGATAGTCAAACATGATAGCGAATGGTTTGGCGACAGCAAACATAAACACTGGCAATCTTTCCTTAACAACGACAGTTACCCTGAGATGATGCCGTATCTGAAAAAGTGGCGGGATGATATGGCGTGGATGAGTGAGGTTCCCGAGTTTAAATCGGGCAAACCTGTTTGGCATTTTCATCCTTTATTATTTCCATACTACTTAAATAAATCATCTGATTACGAAATAACAGTTGAGCTGATTGAATTTCTATTAGGTCACACCAGACCTTGGTTTACAGGAAAAAGTGGAAATAAAATCTTTGAAGCAAACTTTAAGATGAAATATTCAAACGTATATCATTATGACAAGCAAGCTTTCGTTAAGTCTCTTAATGCTATCATGAGCGAGTATGGAATTAACAAACCATATTACAAAGCTCATTTTTTATCACAATGTCTTCATGAGTCATCGCATCTTGACACAACACTAGAGTTTGGTTCTGGCAGAAATTACGATCCTGACAGGCACAAAGATGCTGTAAAATATGAGAATATAACTATCGGAGATGGTCCAAAATATAAAGGAAGAGGACTAATACAATTAACCTGGAAGAAAAACTATCGCCTTTTTTCAGAATACTCAGGGATTGATTTTATTTCCAATCCTGAATCAATAGCATCAGACATGGAAAATGCAATTAGGGCATCATGCTGGTTTTGGCGACACAATGGTGGCATCCACGTCAAATATGCTGCGATGGGTGATATAAATGTCCTTATAGACAATGAAAAAGATAATGTAAGACTAATAACACTCGCTGTTAATGGTGGTTACAATGGTCTTGATGAAAGAATAAGCCATTTCGAGAAGATTAAGAAAAAATGGGAGTTAGTGTAAATGAAATATTATCTCAACATTTTCGCATTAAGTTTTTTACTATTTTTTTCAAATTCAACACTTGCAGAAAATGAGCTATGCGATAATAGCTATTGTGAGGGTTTCCCGGTCCCTGACTCTATAAAAAAAATAGCAAAAGATGGCTATGAAAAAATAAAATCAGATATCATATTAGGAAAAAAATACCTAATGATAACGACGGGAAACGACATTAACAAATGTTCTACTCTCTTTCAGATAACAGCAACCGGAATAAAGGAAAAACCTGTTCTTCCAGAAAAGAATCCAATATGTAATTACTCTATCAATAAAAACAATGTGATTAGCTCATGGAAGGATGAAGGAAAATGGAATGAAGACATTTATCAGGTCTCAGATGAAAAATGGACGCTGATGTTTCGTGATGCATGCGTAGGCTGCGGCATAGTTAAACGCACCTATTTTAAAGAAGGTGTAGCTACCGAAACGGCACTCCTAAAAGATGAAAGTATCTATACGGAAAGAGCGCCAATTTTTGGCACCGTATCGGTAGAGAAAACCGTATTGTTAAACTCACCAATAATGACAGACCGGAAAAATTCATACCTGATTGCTGGCGATCATTTTAAGCTGCTAGATATGAGCGATAACGGCGAATTTTATAAAATAAGCTATCAAATGAAATCAGGTAAGAGCTTAACAGCATGGATTAACTCTGATGATTTCTCATTAGATGAGAAGTAACCTGATATTATCCATCGACTCAAGCCTGTCTACGATTAAATGTCACTATTTTCTATATAGATGACAATATGATAGTCCCTGATACCACCTGTATCAGGGATTTTATTTAATCAACTATCGACTCCATCGGGGTGGAGGGGTTATATTTTTCATGATATCCGAAAAAGAGATCAACGGATCGCGTCTTTTTACCGCCGCTTCCACACAATGTTGTACCGGAGATTGATAGGGCGTATCACCAATAATCACATTGCCGCTGCCTGAAACAATCAGACCGCCGCAGTCAATATCATCACCAATCCGCGCGGCGGATTTCCCATTAACCAATACCGTAGCGGATCCTGACGATATTTTTCTACCATGCACGCCATGAGGCGCCTGGGGACAAGGGCATCCGTGCATCTGAACCGTATCGCCAACCCGCGCCGCCGGCAGACCATTAATCAATACGTCGGAACTGCCTTCTATTATCGGAGTATCTGGAAAGCACTCATGTCCGCTTCCAATATCATTTAAGCGAGCCGCTCCTGGCATACCACTCTCCTTATTTCATTTGATTGAATAATATCCAATCTAAAATGCGGTCCAACACATCGGTTCGGTCATAGTATTCCCTTTGGCAGCACGAGCAAATATTTCCCGTCGGATTAACTGACTTTGTATAGTCCAGTGAATAAAGCAATGATATATTAGTCAGCGCATTATTTTTTCAAACGATAAATACTGCTGAAGCTGACATTTGCTCCACCACATTCGCCATTATCTTCAACGATCAAATTACCGTTAATTAGCTGCATCACACCGCTACATTCAAACTCTTCACGCGTATCCCCCCATTGAAGCGTATTACCGTTCGGTGTCGCCGAGGCAGAAATGCTACCGATATGAACAATCGATTCACCATAACCGGATACCCCACCATTCCAGGTGGCATTACCTTTTATATGAAGCGTGCTATTTTTCCCGCGGGTAATATTTATCTTACTGTAACCATCACTCCACGAACCGATCCAGGCATTGACTCCAACCGTTTCGATAGCCTGTTTTTCAAGATAAGTCGATTGCAACCAGCCGACAAACTCGGACTTCCGGCCAAAATACCACACACAAGACCAGCCGCTTTTTTCCTGCGCCACTATCACGCCGTCACCATTAATCAGATAGGCTTTCTGCTGGCAAAGCGCCTGATTCTCCGGGCATCCTTTGTCACTGTCATCATCGTAAAAATGCACTTTATCGCCATTAGGCGCGTTGATTCTGGCGACAGAATATTGGCCGGGATAACCGGGAAACGCGCCATTGCGGCACATCGTCATGTCATAATCACTTCTCGCAAAACATGAAAATGAGACACATGAAAACAAAATAATCGCCATTCCTTTCATTACCCGGTTCTCCTTGTTAAAAATATCACCAGTACAACACGAACTTATCGCTCTTTGAATCAATAATATCACAGGAGAAGCTTGTGCTGATTTATAACGTATTTGGCAGAATTATCGGCGTAAAACGACACCAACAACAGTGGCAGGTATTCCGCATCGATCTAAATGAACGAAAGCACTCTCCGCTTCACGGCGTTGTTATACCAGACGATGCGACGGAAGAGGAAATCCCTGTCTGGCTGGACGATATATTTCACGAAGCCGCCAGCGATAAATATCCCCAGGTATTCCGGATTGAATAGTATCCGTCAGTCATGCACACGGCATAAAAAAACCGGGCGCAAGGCCCGGTTAAAAGAGGTATCAAGACAGACACAAAGGGAGGGTTATCAATGATGTCAGGGATGGGAGAGGGGTACGCTCCCCTGCCTCATTGATTGATTTTATTTGAACAGAACAGCGTTGCCGTGCAGCGTGTCGTCACCCTGAACGGACGTGATCTGGAACGTTTTTGCACCGGCGGCATCCGCTTTGGCGGCCAGTTTAGCCTGCAGGCTATCAAGCGTGTTGGCACTGGCGGAGATGCTGCCGATTTCCTGACCCTGCGGGTACTGGATTTCCGTTGCAGCAAAAGCGCCGACAGACAGTGTGCTCAGTGCGATGGCGGTAAAGACAGTTTTCATATTCATGATTGCTTCCTTTTTTACGTTTTCGTTGTTGATGATGCTCGTAAATGACAAGTCAATTATCACTATAGTAACTATACCCCACTTCACAAAAAGTGCGATCCATATCACACTCTTATGTCATGAATATGAAAAAACAAGGCATTCAACGGATTACCAACTTTCACTATCACGAACTTTTTTAGGTGGGTCGGCAGGCGCATTCTGCGCGGTATCACGAAGAAGTCTGCGCAGGAAAACCATCCAGCAAAATCATCCAGCTTATGAAATACGCCGGGAAGTGAAGGAAATCAGCGGGATACGCATGAGCATGCAGGATGAGCCGGCGAAAAAAGTAAAACGCCACACGCGCCAGCCGTCAGACCAGACACGTGTGGCGAGGAGTTCAAACCCCGTCAGGCAACCGGCGCCGTCCTATCAGGGATGGCTCCACATGGACGGGTAACTTTCGCCATTGCCGTTCACGGCGACGACCCGGTAGTAGTAGCCGCCGGTCGGTGCTTTTGAGCTGTCGCTGTAGGCGTTGGCGGTAACGGTGGCGACCGTCTGGTAATCACCGTTTTCACTGGCGGCACGCAGTATTTTGTAGCGCTCGGCGCCGGATGCCGCCGTCCAGGATAGCCCGGTTACATCATTGCTGCGCTGCGCTTTCAGGTACAGCGGCGTGCCGGGTACCGGTTTGGCATCACGGGTTCCATCCAGATACAGCACCACGCTGGCACGCGGCCCCACGGTCACACCGCCCGATTGCGTTCGCTGTGACACCAGGTCTTCCGCCGCGTTGAAGCCAACCGGCGTTTTCAGCACGTAATTGTTGCTGACGCTGGCGTTAATCCCCATCAGATAGCGGCCGAAGCGTAAGGCGTAAAAATCGGCCTTACCCCGGAACGGATCGTCGCTGGACGCATCGGCCGGCACCGGCCCCAGCGGCAGCAGCTCTCCGGCATAGGCGTTGCCCGGCGGATTAGGCGGCGTGTAAGGAGTCTTCTCCGGCATATCGATCAGGTTGGGGCGAGCATACACCGCGGTGGATCGGAAGATCGGCGTGGTTTCCAGTATGCCGTATTGGTCATAGCCGGAAGTACTGAAGTGGAAACGCGCCAGACCGTTGATGCCCGTCCCCGCCTTGGCCTGCCAGTAAGCGCTCAGCCACAGGCGTTCGTCCCCTTTTTTGATCGCCGCGATGGCGTTCTCTTCATCCACCCAGGCAAAGTCAGGCTGTCCATCGGTCATCGGCAGGCGCACACCGTTGTCGCTCGCCGTTTTGACTGTCCGATAATCGGCGAACACGTCCAACGCCTCAAATGCGGACTCCGAACCGGCCAGGTTGGCGAAGAACTGATTGTCTTCCAGCATTTGTCTGGCGTAACCAATAAGCGCCGCGTCCTTGCTGGCGGCGGCGACACGTAACGCTTTGGCGCGTTCATTGGTATTCACCGCGTCGGCATAAGCGATGTAGCCGGCGAAGTTGCCGTCGCTTTCATGCGCACCGCGCCAGGCCAGCAGGCCAATCGCTTCCATCGAACGGTAGTTGGCGCCATTGCTGATTTCAATCGCCGGGCGGCGGAACGGCGCACGCGCTTTGGTCATTTTCACCATCTGCGTGCGGAAATCCTCATTACCGGTAACCCGGTAGAATTCGGCAAGGTATGACTGCACTTCGCCGTAACCTGCGCCAACATAGCCCCACTCACGGGTCTGGCCTTTATCGGTGACCTGATAATAGCTGCCGCCAAATGGTTTCCAACCGCCATCATCCGGCAGACCATTACCATTACTGTCCGCCTTATCATCGCCGCTCCAGGGTAAGAGTCCGACGGCTTCCTTAATATAGCGCTGCGCGGTTTCCTCCGGGAAAGCGCGCGAATCTTTCAACACCGACATACCTTTGTTGGCGAAATAGATACTGGTATTGGCAATCAGGTTCTGGTTGCTCAATCTAAGACGATTTTGCAATCGGCCGTATTCACGGCTGGCAAACAGCATATCGGCCCAGGCGGCGCGGCGCGTTTTCTTGCCGGCAGCGCCATAGCTGACAGAGGCATTGAGAATATCGCCAGTCAGCTGATCTCGCAGGTAATAGATCGCCTGTCCCTGCGAGCCAAAACTCCCGCCCCAGTTTTTCACTGTATTGTTGTCGTCATAGTACTGCGCGGCGTAAGCATCCAGCGCGGCGACAACCTGGCTCACTACCGCCGGGTTCTGATAACTGCTCAGTTCCGCAACGGAATAGGCGCGGGCAAGATAGCGCAAATCGCCGCCGGAGAGATTCGCCGTTGTCGGCGCCTTGCCAAGCAGGCTGGCGATTCGGTTATTGATGGCGACGCGGAACGAGCCATTCGCGCCCAGAATCTCATCGCCCGGAGCAGGACGGGTGGTGACCGCCGGCGCACTGCCCTGCCTTTCGCCCGAAACGTCGAGGAACGGATCGACATGGGTATAAGCCCGGTAAATTCCGCGACTCGGCACGTTCATCGCATATTGATACGGATTGCTGGCATCCGGACCGCCGCTGCCGAACGGATAGAGACGGCCGGTGGAAACGATTTTCAGGGTAACGGTGCTGCTGCCTTTGGTCATCGCATAAGGCAGCAAGGTGGTCGAATAGAAGAAACGCCCAGGCAACGGTTTACTCCAGTGGGTCACGCTGAGTGGCATATAGTCGCCCTCATGACGGTAGCCGACCTGATATTCCACACCATCTTTGACGATGTACAGATAAAGGCGGCCGGTATCATAGTTGCCGTCATCCTCTCCCCACAGTTTGACGGAAACGTAGTTACGGCGCAGCGGATCCACCCGCAGGGTAACCGTCAGACTACCGCCATAAACGCCTGCCGGGCTGAGCGGCAGTAATCTGCGGGCAGATTCGCCCAGCCCGCCGGAGAGTGTCTGGCTGTTGTTTTCTACCAGGCTATGACTTTTCTCCGACGCGCTGTCGCCAAACGAAACCTGATCAATCGTCCCCACTGCAATCGCCGCGGCCGATGACGAAGCGGCCCCTGAACCCGAACTTTCCGCGGCAACGGCCGCATGGCTTATCGTTGTGGCCGCCAGCGCCAGCGCAACCAGCCACGCCTGTCTGAACGTTGTGTTTTTCTGCATATGTCAGTCCCTTTTTTTCAGTTTGCTATCATCCGTGCAGCCATATCAGATGGCAGTGACGGAACCCACATCATTACCACGCTATTATTTCCATTAATTAATCACAACTTCTCGTCGCTATTGATACTTTTTCTGTATCGTCCTCTCGCCGATCGTCTAAATACCCCAAGCCGCCTTCCATTCAGATGGAAACAGCAGGCCGGAAAACCGGGATTACGGCACATCATTTCCCACGGCCGAACTCGCATCGGTATTGATGACAGCCCTGCCCGCCAATTAATCTTATCGCCGCTCTATGCCTGAAAAACACCGACCAGATGGCACGTGACCGTTAACCACATCGGACCACCGCTAAGTCCAGGCGACTTTATCACGGCAACAAGGAGGGAGATTGTCCGGCTGGCAGATGCCACAATGAGGATAGAAAAGGAAATAATATGTCAACTAATGAAAATAAACTTTCCTTAAATGGACGCAAATAATCACGCTGGAAAAGCAAGCGGTAAAAACGTTAACATATATCCCCACCAGGTGAGTTTTTGCGTAAAAAGACATAAAAGTGATGACAGGGGGAAATATGTTAGAAATATTTGATGTGAGTTTTAGCTTAATGTCAAATAACAAGCTGGACGAGGTGTTTACACTACGCAAAGAGACATTTAAGGACCGTCTGGACTGGACCGTCAACTGTATTAACGGGATGGAATTTGACGAGTACGATAATGAACACACGACCTACTTGTTAGGCGTCAAGGAAGGAAAAATCATTTGCAGTGTCAGATTTATAGAAATGAAATATCCCAACATGATTACTGGCACGTTTTTCTCTTATTTCGACGGTCTCAACATCCCCGAAGGAAATTACATTGAGTCCAGCCGGTTTTTCGTCGACCGTGACCGAGTGAGAAATTTGATTGGCACCCGTAACCCAGCTTGCCTGACGTTATTTCTTGCCATGATCAATTACGCCAGAAAATGCCATTATGACGGGATACTCACGATTGTCAGCCACCCGATGCTGACCTTGTTAAAACGTTCAGGCTGGCGCATTTCCATCATTCAGCAGGGGTTGTCGGAAAAGCAGGAGAAAATTTATCTGCTGCACCTGCCCACAGACGATGAGAGCCGATACGCGCTGATCGAACGCATTACACAGATAACAACGGCCGAATCCGAGCAGCTTAAGACCTTGCCTTTGCTGGTCCCACTGGCTTGATCAGATTCATTTCAACGCCGAGCCTGATCGCATGCTTGGCATTCAGCACACCCAGTTTTTTTACAACGTTGCCGATATGAAATTTTACTGTACTGGTGGTGATACCAAGAATAAGCGCAATCTCCTGATAGGTTTTCCCCATGCTTGCCCAGTAGAGAATTTCGTTTTCTCTTTGTGAGAAAAGATCGGCTTCCTGCGACTTGCTGTTGTTTCTGTTTCTGCTCATCTCTCGGTAAAGAGAGGTGAGTTTCTCATGAGCTGAAATCAACAGCATTTGCAATTTATCTTTATTGTTCTGAATAATTTCTTCCAGTTCTTCGCTGCGATGCTCTTCAATCATAAAAGACAAGGCGGCCAAATTGTTGCCCGGGTCGTGCAACACAAAGGTATAGCCATTAACAATGTCGTATTCTTTGGAGAGATTGAATATTCTGGAAAATTTCAACTTTGAACTGATGACCAGATCATCATCCCAGGAAAAAGGAGAAATCTTGTTGATGGCGGTCAGGATTACCGGGTCAATATGCTGATAATTGTTATTTCTGTAAATATCAACCCATTCCGTCGGATAGTTGGAGATGATCACAACATCCGTCGGTTTCTTCTTGTTCATGATCAAATAGGCGTACTTGGGGTCGCCATAGCTTTTTAACTTTCTGTTAAGATAGGTTTGTATTGTGCTATTGATGAAGTCAACGTTAGAGAATGATATAGACATCCAACTCTCCCAAAATCGCGTGCGACAGCCCAGCCTGACCATAACGGCACGAAAGTATAGTATCAACCTATACCTAAGTCTAACTATCTTTCCCGGTACAAAATCTTTAGAATTTTCAAAAAATAACATCAAGTACCAAAATAAAAACATCTGATCCGTTTTAAAGATCGGAAAGCCAAATTGGCGCACACCAGGGAAATATCTGTTAGTTTATTAATTCTCTACCCTAAATAATTCGAGTTGCAGGAAGGCGGCAACCGAGTAAATCCCCAGGAGCTTACATAAGTAAGTGACTGGGGTGAGCGACAAATTGGCGTAAGCCGATTTGAACGCTGCTGGCAGCGGCCCCGAAGGGGCGAGGCCCATGAAATGGGCCGAGTAACGCAGCCAACACACCTGCAACTTGAAGTATGACGGGTATATGCCCTAAATAATTCGGGCGGCAGAAAGGCGGCAACCCAGTGAATCACCGGAAACTGGCATGAGCCAGCGACGGGGATGAATGCAGGCGGTCACCTCTCTGTAATCCGGAGTATGGCAGGCAATAATGCTATATTGTTAGCCCTTCTCTCTCTTGTTATCCCACAAGGCTCGCAGGAGAGAGAAAGGTCATTTTCTCCCTCTCTATTATTTTCGCTCTGTATCCCGATATTGCCCAACTCTCCCTTCAGCCTGTCTGTGACGGAATGCCGACCGCATCCTGTTATATCCCGCACGCGCTCCCCGCAGAATATCGATGATGGAAACATTCGGACAAAAAACGCGATAACGTAGCTATCAGAATAAATTATGCCGATTTTACCGCCGATCTGACGACATTAATCCCTTCATATCAGCGAGCGTGCAATTTCAAACAAAACGCCTGAATAACGCTGGTTATACTCCCGTCAAAGAGACAGATAAGGGGAGTAGAATGGATTATCCGGTAATGACTCATCATGATGATGACACCTTGCATACCCTCCTGCGTGACAAACTCACCGCGATTGGCGTCGATAAAGGCCGTATTGCCGAGATCTTTCAGGGAGCCCCCCTGTTCGGCGAAGAAGGGCGTCTGGACTCCATCAACATCGTCACCCTGATTGCCGTACTCAGCGACCACTGCGAAGCGGCCTACAACCTGAGCGGCGATCTGTTCGACCTGACGAACGACCGCGTTTTTGATGCCTTCCAGAATCTGACCAGTCTGACGCGCTTCCTGCGCGAGCGGCTTCATCATGGCTGACCCCGCCCATCCCGTTGCCCGTTCCGAGGCTGACTCGCTGTTCGCCAACGGCTATATAGAAGAGGTGCCTGTCGCCGATATTGCCGACCGCATCGGTACGCCTTTCTATGTTTATAGCGCCCG
This sequence comes from Dickeya sp. Secpp 1600, assembly GCF_003049805.1. Lineage (NCBI taxonomy): Bacteria > Pseudomonadati > Pseudomonadota > Gammaproteobacteria > Enterobacterales > Pectobacteriaceae > Dickeya > Dickeya sp. Secpp 1600. The sequence continues at coordinate 141,892 of NZ_CP023484.1, read as the reverse complement.
TCAGTTGCGCGGCCAGTTCCAGCAACTCCGCCAGCAACTGCCAACCGGAACCGCGATTTACTATTCTCTGAAAGCCAATCCCAATCTTTCGGTGGTCAGCGTGCTGGCGGAACAAGGAGCGGGATGTGAGGTCTGCTCGCCTGCCGAGCTTAAAACCGCGCTGGCGGCGGGCGTCTCGCCGCAGCACATCCTGTATGTCGGGCCGGGCAAATCCCTGCCCGCGCTGAAATTCGCTATTGACTGCGGCATCCGGGCGATTGTGGTGGAATCGGTAGCGGAGCTGGATAACCTCAACCGGCTGGCCGCGCAGGCCAATACCGTGCAGACGGTGGCGCTGCGCATCAATCCGGATTTCAGCAGCGAACACGCCCGGCTGGTGATGAGCGGCAAACCCACCCAGTTCGGCATGACGCTGGATACCCTGCATACCGTGCTGACCAGCCTGCACCGTTGGCCCTCGGTTTCTCTGCGCGGTTTTCATGTTTATCTGGGCACCCGGATCCTCAACGCCCAGTCTATCGCCGACAACACTCGAAATATCCTGCAACTGGCGCTAAATCTGCGCGATACGCACCAGTTAACGCTGGATTTTGTCGATGTCGGCGGCGGTTTCGGCGTCCCCTATTTTGCGAAGGAAACGCCGTTGGATCTGCCGGCGTTAACCGAGGCCATCGCGTCAATCGTGGCGGACTTCCGCCGCCAGGCCGCCGCCACGCAGATCATCATCGAACTGGGGCGTTATCTGGTAGCGGAAGCCGGCCTGTTCGTCACCCGGGTCAACACCCTGAAAACCGCCGGCGGGAAAACGTTCGCTATCTGCGATGGCGGCGCTAATTGCCACAGTGCGGCGGCCGGCCTGAACAGCATGCTGCGCAAAAACTTTCCGTTGTTGCGGCTGGGCGATAATCTGGAGCGGCCGTTGCAGCCGTATCAGGTCAGCGGGCCGCTTTGCACGCCCACCGATCTGCTGGGCGACAATGTGCTGCTGCCGACGCTGGCGGTCGACGATCTGATCGGCATCACCCACTCCGGCGCTTACGGGCTGACCGCGTCGCCGGGCTCGTTCCTTAGCTTCGGTTACCCGGCGGAAGTGATGGTGGACGGTCGCCGCCTGACCCTGATTCGCCAGCCGGAAACCACCGAGCAGTTGCTGGCCCGGCAACAGCCGGTCGAGATCTGGCGCGGGGATACGCCATGACGTTGTGTATCCAGCCGGATGACCTGGTATGGCGCGCTTTTGCGCCCGAGAACGAGGCCGCGTTACTGGCCCCGCATCCCAGTCAGGCATTGATGGCGGATTATCTGCGTGCTTTTTTCCGTTCCCACGACGAACCGCAGGAGCCGGACGACGCCCTGCTGACCCGTTGGCTCAACAGCCGTCATACTTTTACCGCGATGATGCAGGCGCTGCTGCCCGAGTTGCAGGCGCGTCATGCGCTGCAACGGCTTGATCTGGTGATGTTCGCCCACTGGACGCCGGACAGCGATCTCGGCTGCGCGGTATCCAACGCGTTGATCCACGCCTGCGACGCCCGGCAGGCGTTCGGGCTGTCGGTGTCGGATCGCGGGCTGGCGGCGCCGTTGTTCGCGCTAAGCGCCATCGACGACTATCTGACCAGTGATGAAAACCGGCGCGAGGCGTTGCTGATGATCGCCGATCAGGATCTGGCGCCTTATCCCAGCGAGCGGCTGGCGCAGTTGCGTCCCCAAAAGAACTGTTGTCTGATACGGATAGAAAAACGTCCGCCCCATCAGGCCAGCGGGCTGATATTTGAAGGGTATTATCGCCAGCCTTACGCCGAAAACGGCGACCCGATCGACACCATGCGGCAATTGCTTTCGCGCCTGCCCGCGGCAGACATGCTGACGCTGCTGGGCAACCCATCGCTGGCGGCGGCGTTGCAGGGCGCATTCCCCGAACACCAGACTGCGGCCGTGGCGGAATCGTTACTGTGCGCTGCTCCGTTCGTCTACCTGAAACACCATGCGCAGCCGGGCCGGCGTTATCTGCTGGCGGTGCCGGAATCGCGTCACCTTACCGCCAGTGTGTTGCGCTACCAACCTTGCCACGACGGGCCGTTCACCCGCCCTTCCCGTACCTGATAAGGATGCTCCATGACCAATATTACCCACCTGACCACCTGGCTTGACCGGGCAGCCAAAGAAGCCGCCAACAAAACCGCGGTCATCGACACCGACCGCGAGGTCAGCTGGTTTATGCTGCGCCTGCAGGCCCGGCAATTGGCGGACCACCTGCGTGAAAACGGAGTGGAAAAAGGCGACCGGGTGATCGTCTGCATGCCGAATTCACTGACGTTCGTACTCTATTTCTGGGCGTTGCAGTATCTGGGGGCGATCTTTATTCCGCTGAATCCGGACACCAAAGCCGGCAAACTGAGCTGGCTGGTGGACAACGCCGGTTGCCGGTTGCTGATTGCCGATCGCGCCCTGAAAGAGGAAATCGGCATCGCTCAGGCCAGCGAGCATTGGCAGCAATACAATCGCCACACCCGCGTCTGCTTCAGCAACGATATAGCGGCTGTGCTGGCGGAAGAACCGTACCGCATCTCCGTTGAACGCGACCGGCAGGTGGCGGGCATCGATCTCGATCTGGCCTGCATCATCTACACATCCGGCTCTACCGGCCATCCTAAAGGGGTGATGCTTAGCCGGCGCAATATGATTACCGCCGCCGGCTCGGTGGCCAGCTACCTGCAACTGCGCGGTGACGACCGCATCATGTCGATGATCCCGATGAGCTTCGATTACGGCCTGTATCAGGTGATCATGTCGGCGCTGGCGCAGTGTACGCTGATCGTGGAGCCGGATTTCCGGCGTCCGCTGCTGTCGTTGCAGCGCATGGTCACCCTGCGCGCCACCGTATTGCCGATCGTGCCGACCATGCTGCGGCTGATCGCGCCGCTGGCGTCCCGCTATAACTTCGGTTCCATCCGCACCGTGACCAACACCGCCGCCGCGCTGCATGCCGGTGATATCGATCAGTTGCATACCATCTTTCCGCAGGCGCGCATCTACTCGATGTACGGGCTGACCGAGTGCCACCGCTGCACCTACCTGCCGCCGGAATACCTCGCCACCCATCCGCAGAGCGTCGGCATCGCTATTCCCAACACCGAACTATGGGTGGTGGACGACAACGGCCAGCGCCATACCCGCAACGCCACCGGCGAACTGGTGATCCGCGGCGCGACCGTCATGTGCGGCTACTGGCGCAATGAAGAGAAGAGCGCCGAAAAGCTGCGCCCCGGCCTGCTGCCGGGCGAGCGGGTGCTGTACACCGGCGATATCTGCCGGCTGGATGAGCAGGGGCTGCTCTATTTTGTCGGCCGCCGGGACGAAATGCTGAAAAGCTGCGGCGAAAAAGTGTCGCCGAAAGAGGTGGAAGCGGTGCTCAACCGCCATCCGCAGGTGGTACAGGCGGTGGTGCTCGGCGTGCCGCACCCGATTTACGGCGACGAAATCATCGCCTGCGTGGTGACCCGCGGCGACCTCAATGAAAAGGCGCTGTCGCGCTGGAGCAAAACCCAGATGGAGTCGCACATGGTGCCGCGCCGCTTCCGGCTGATGTCGCAGTTGCCCCTAAACCATAACGGCAAAATCAACCGTTCGCTGCTGCAGGAACAACTGACGGCGGACGCAACGGCTCAGGTTTGCCCGCAACCCGGCCTGATGGAGTAACGCCGATGTCATTCAATACGGATTACGCGCCCCAAACCGGCCACAGCCCGGATTTTTACTATCAGAAAATCGTCACGGCGATCGGCATAGTGCTGGAAACCGACGACCTGTCGGAACTGCATCCGCACACCGATCTGGAACGGGATTTAGGCTTCGAAAGCGGCATCTTCATCGAACTGATGATGTATCTGGAAGAGATGATCGAAGGCTTGTCCATCGACCCGGTGACGCTGGACAGCCAGCAGATCAGCACCATCGACTCGCTCGGCCGTTTCATTCACTCACAGTTGGAGCACGGCGTCCCTTGTGCATGATCGCGTCGTGGCAGTACCTGACTACCGTGTTCGCCCGCTTTGACGGCGTACACACTCCTGCCTGCCATCACACCGAAGGCGACCTGACCTATCACCAGCTTTATCAGGGCGCACTGGCGCTGGCGGAGCGGTTGCAGGCGTTGCATGAAGCCGGCGGGCATCGCCAGCGCGCGCCGGTGCTGCTGTACGGCCACAAACACCCAGCCTGCCTGATCGCCTGGTGGGCCTGCCTGCTGGCCGGTCATCCGGTAGTTCCGGTGGAAACCGACAACACCGACGAGCGCCTGCGCTTTATCGCCGGCAGCATTCAGGCCGAACTGTTGCTCAACGCCACCGGGCAGGCGGCGCCAGATATCGGCATTCCCGCGCTGGCGGTTTCAACGGCAGTATGCGATATGCCCGCCGCCCGGCTGGCCGAGCACTGCCGCCAGATGGGGCTGGCGTTTGGTCGGGACGCGATTGGCGGCATTGCCTACATCATGTTTTCTTCCGGCACCACCGGCGCCCCTAAAGGCATCCGGGTGAGCTACGCCAATCTGGCGCATTTCGTTCGCTGGGCGGCGGATGCGTTTCCCGCTCCCGGCCCGATCAGCGGCAACATTCGCTACTGCTTCGACGTGTCCCAATATGAGCTGTGGCTGGCGTGGCATTATCGTCAGCCGCTTTCGGTGCTGGATTACCGCGACTTCATCAATACCCGCAAGATGATCGCCCGCCATGCCGACGCCGGGGTACAAACCTGGGTCAGCACCCCGTCGCTGACCCGTAATTATCTGAGAGACCGGGAGTTTCGTCAGGATAACCTGCCGCGGCTGAATACCTTTATCTTTTGCGGCGAGGTGCTGACGAAAGAGATCGTCAGCGCCCTGTGGCGGGCGTTTCCCGGTTGTCGCATCGTCAATACCTACGGCCCGACGGAGTGCACGGTCGCCGTCACCGCCTGCGACATTACCCCCGGCATGCTGGATGACGACGCGCCGCTGCCGCTGGGCTATGTACGCCCCGGCGTCGAACTGCGCATCAACGCCCCGGCGAACAGCGAACGCGGGGAAATCGTCATCGCCGGCCCGGCGGTCGGCGAAGGCTACCTGAACGCGCCGCCCGTCCAGCAGGCACGTTTCGTCATCGAACCCGACGGTACCCGCAGTTACCGCACCGGCGACATCGGTTCGCTGCGAAATAACCTGCTCTACTTTCACGGTCGGGAAGACAGCGAACTGAAAATTCAGGGTTACCGCATCGTCCTCAGCGACATCGAAAACGCGCTGCGGGAACACCCGCAGGTACAGGACGCGATCGTCACGCCCTGGCTGTTGCACGACACGCCCCAGGGACTGCAGGCGTTTATCCTGTCCGGCCAGACGGATATTTTCCCGGCGCTGGCGGCTTATCTGCGCCGCTATTTTCCGCTCTATATGGTGCCCAAATTCTGGTATCCGGTGGATGACGCCACGCTCAATCACAACAGCAAGCTGGATCGCCAGCGCGTCGCCCGGCAGGCGCTCGACAAAGGCAAACGCTATGTTTTCGTCAGTTCTTAATCCGATTCAGACACAGATGCGGGAAAACCCGCAGCATCTCGCTATCGTCAACGACAGCGGCAGCTATACCTTTGCGCAACTGGGACGTCGGGTGGAAGGCATTCGTCAGGCGCTACGCCGACACACGCCGCGCTGCGTGATGATTTACGGCCACAAGCAGTTGGACGCCGCCGCCGCCATGCTGGCCTGCGCGTTTGAAGCCATTCCCTTCACCTTTGCCGATATCGCCAACCCGGCCGCCCGTATCGAACGTATCGCTGCGATGGTTCAGGTAGATCTGGTACTGCTGGCGTGCGAACCGCGAACCTCATTTCCCTTATTGTCAGCGCCGACCATCATCACGACCAGCCTGGCGGACGGTAGCCCGCTACTCCCGGCGGTTATACCGACATCAGAACAACTCTTTTATATCCTAACCACCTCCGGCAGCACCGGCGAACCGAAGGGGGTGAAAATCAGTTATGGCAACTACGGCGCGCTGGCGCGCTGGGCGCTGCCGCTGCTGCACGAATCAGGCCGCGGCGTACACGTTAATCACGCCTGCCTGTCGTTCGATCTGGGCATTATGGATATTTTCCTGACGCTGGCGGCAGGCAAAACGCTGGCGATGCTGGACCACATCAACAATATTCGCCCGCGCAAAAACCTGTCGTTACTGACGCAGCCAGCGCTGCGGATCGACAGCTGGTTTTCCACACCGGGTTTTCTTGACCTGATGTGCTCGGATGCCTGGTTCTGCCAGCAAACCCTGCCCGACCTGAAATGCATCGCCATCGGCGGAGAGGCGCTGTTGCCGTCTCTGGTACAGACGCTTCACCAGCGTTTCCCACAGGCAACCCTGCTGCATTGCTATGGCCCGACCGAAGCGGCCTGCATGACGCATGCAGCGCGCATGACGCCGGACAATCTGCCTGCCGTGCCGCCCCTGCCGCTCGGCCCGGCCTGCGGCGACAACGGCGCGATAATTGTGGATGAACGCGGCGAACCGCTGCCCGCCGGAACGTCGGGCGAAATCGTGCTTTTCGGGTCGCAAATCAGCCCCGGCTACCTGCCGGAACCCGACCCGCGCAATAGTCTGTTTAGCCTGCGGCAGAGCCAGCGTTGCTATCACACCGGCGATCTCGGCTACCTCGACGCGCAAGGCAACCTGTTTGTGAAAGGCCGCAACGACGGGCAGATCAAATGGCAGGGAAACCGGATAGAAATCGGCGAAATTGAAACCGTGACCAACCAGCTGGCCGGCGTACAGCAAGTCGCCGTCATTGCCGAGAAACAGGATAACCGGGTGAAGGAGCTGATGCTGTTCGTACATCTGTCGCCCGACACCAACGAGCGGCGCGACAGCCTGCGACGCGAGCTGGCGCAGCGGCTGCCCGCTTACATGGTGCCGCGCATCATCCGGTTCACCGGTCCGTTTCCACTGACGCTGCACGGCAAAACCGATCGCCAGGCGCTGATGCGGCAATTCGAAACCGACGCGGAAACCCTGCCGAAGTAACACGTCGCCAAAATAGCGGTACGACCTGCAAGCAGGCATAAAAAAAAACCTCTGTCGCCGGTAGTCTGGTACAAACGGTATTGACGGGGGAAAAGTCATGAAATTCAGCCATCTTGGATACATCGTCAGAAATAGTGATACCACTATTGCGGCAATGGCGACTTTTTTCCCGCATATCACCGTGCACCGCAAAAAAGTCAGCGCGCAGCAGATTTACGTCACCTTCATGAATACCACCCGCCACGATATGCAGATTGAACTGGTGGAACCGCTGCCGGAAAACCGACTGCTGAGCGGCATGCTGGACAAGGAAAACAAAGCGTGCCTGCCCTACCACATCTGCTTTGAAGTGGATGATTTCGATAAAAAATATCAGCAGTTGCGCGACGATGGCTGGCTGGCGCTGACGCGCCCGTTTCATGCCTATCCGCAGGGGCCGCTGGCCAGCCACCTGTATAAACCGGAGGCTGGCATCATGGAGATCATGTCCGGCAGTACCAATCTGATCGCACAAGGAGAAACCGCGTGAATGATTACGCCCTTTTCCTTGAGCCGCTAAAACGCCTGATTGAAGACACCCTACCCGAGGGGCGTCATCTTGGCGGGCAAATAGATATCGCCCCGGAGAAAGCGCGCCTTACCGCGCAGTATTCGCTGGCGCCGATGCTCAATACGCTGGGCGTGCCGGCCGACTACCGGCCAGCCTGCTGGCTGGAAGATGATGGCGTCGCCCTGCGAACGCTGCCGTTGCCGCTACGGTGCGAAGCCTATGAATCGTTTGGCTACATCGACCCCAACCTGCTGTTCGCCGCGCCGGGGCCCGGTATGGCGGCGCTGGTGGTGGAAAACATGGGCAGCCAGGAACAGCAGGATGCGTTCTTCTCCCAGTTTAGCCGCGAGTTGACCTGGAGCTGCTTTGCCATGACCGAGCCGGAAGTGGGCAGCGATGCGCAGCAAATCCAGACCAGCGCCATCAAGGTAGACGGCGGCTGGCTGATCAACGGCGAGAAGTATCTGATCGGCAATGGCGTCATTGCCGACACCGGAGTGCTGTTTGCCCGCACCGCATCCGGTCCGCTCGGCATCAATGTTTTCACCTTTGCGCCGCGCCATCAGGATGGCGTGTTCGCCGAACGTATCCCGATCAACGGCGTACCGGGCTGCAACGTGTCGCATCTGACCTTCCGGGATCTGTTCGTACCGGACAACGCGTTGCTGGGGCAACACCTAAGACCGACCGAGCGTTTTGCCCGCTCCGCGATGGTAACCTTCGACTCGCTGCGTCCTTGCGTCGGCGCGATTGCGCTCGGCGTCGCCCGCTCCACGCTCGACCTCGCCCTGCAGCAACGCTGGGCCACGCCCCGCTCCGCCTGGTTGCTGAAAGCCCGGCGGCAGTTGCAGGCGGCTATGTCGCAGGCACGAATGGTCTGCAAACGTTTCGAACTGGGGGAAACCTGCGGGCGCGACGCCGGGCTGGCGAAAATCACCGCCACCCGGGTGGCCGAGCAGGTGGTCATGGCGGTCATTCATCATGCGCCGCCCGCCGCGCTGGGCGAATATCCGCGTCTGGCGAAAGCCTGGCGTGACGTGAAAGCCTTCGAGTACACCGAAGGCACCACCTTTATCCACCTGATTAACCACGGTTATCGGGGGGCATAGCATGGCATACCCGGCGTTGGTCCCCGTTAGCCGTTCGATAGTACAGGAGACCGGTAGTCTGGCGGTGGAAACCCGCGCCACCCCGTTGACGGCGGAGCAGCATGCCCTGCTGTCTCCCTGGTTTGCCCTCAATCATGCCGACCCCGCTATTCCCTGGTTTCTGCATGAGCCCGTCCACAGCGACGAATTCGGCCTGCATGCCGCCAACGTCATCGCGCTCTGCCGTCATTTTTGCGCCAGCCATGCCAACAGCGTCCTGCTGTACGAGTATTACGGCGCGCCGCTCCAGTTCCGTACCCCGCTGCTGCAAAGCCTGCTCTATGCCGCGCCGGGTTTTCATCACAGTCTGGGGATCAAGGCGCAAGGGCGGATACAGGCCGAGCGTGATTTGGCCGGTACGCTGCTGGACCACGACGGCGCCGTGCTTTATCTGAGCGATCCGCTGCGCCGCATCAGCCCGTGCGCCGACGCCGAGCCGGTCGTCTACCGTTACTGCCGGCTTTACCCGCGCTAGCCCCGTCGCGCCGCTACCATGACACGCTCCATATCATGACACCGGACACGCTGTTCGCCCTTTTTCCCCCCGCTAACCGCCAGGAGTGCGCTTGTGCTAGGACACCTTGAGGCGATAGAAGTCGCGTTTCCGCCCGAAATACAATCACTGGACGAGGTCGCGCAGGAAGTCGGCCTGACCCGGCTTGATGTCCGCATGTTTGACCGTTTTTACGGGTTACGCCGTTTTCACGGCGGCCCCGGCACGCTGGACGAACTGCTGACGCCGGTGATCGACCAGATGCAGCACAGCCGACCGCAGGCTTTCGCCGCCATCAGCCATGTCGTGCACTGCCATACCGTACCTTGCGTGCGGGTGTTTGAAACCGTGAGCCAGACGCCGTCCTGGCTGGATCGCTTTTCACCCCAGACCGAATTCGCCAGCCTGACCATGGGCCACTGCGCCACCCCGCTCACCGCGGCGGAATGGCTGCTGAAACAACTTTCGCCCGGCGGCTTCGGCCTGATACTGATCGGCGAGAAAGCCTTTCACCCCAGAGTCAGGCTGATCAAAGACACCACCCTGATGGGCGAAGCCGCCTGCGCGGTGCTGTTGAGCCGCCAGGGCGACGGCCCGGCGATCCTGAGCCGTTATACCGGTCAGGACGGACGCTTCAGTATTCAGAAAGGCGCTGACGAGCACGAGACCTCCGACTTTGGGCAGCATTATATTGATTTTACCTGCCAACACCTGCAGGCAGCGCTGGACAAAGCCGGCGTAACCATTGATTGTATTGACTGGATCGCACCTCATAACGTCAATCTCTCGTCGTGGCATCGTCTGGCGCAGTTGATGAATTTTCCACGGGAGAAAATCTTTCTGGAAAACATCCCGCGCTATGGTCACTGCTTTGGCGCCGACCCGTTTATCAACCTGCGCCAGTTGCAGCAACAGCAGCTGCTGTGCAAAGGCGATACCGTGCTGCTGGTCAGCGTGGGGCTGGGCGCGACCTACTCATCGTTACTGATCAAGATTTAACCAAAACGCAATATCGGGCAATACACCACTGCTATTCCCGATAAGGTACATAATTATCGTGCGAATGGTATTTTTTGCGACTCGACTAACAGGACAGAACATGAAGGCTCTTACGTTCAGTAATGTATTAAAAGAATTGGATGCACTGGGCGAAAAATTACGGCAGGCGGCCAGTCAGGTAGAATCCGATCGTAGCCGGGCGTTATCCTGTCTTGAGGATGAGTTGCTTTATACCATCGCCTACATTGGCATTCCGCCCGAATTCATTCCGTTCCGGGGCTGGGACTATCAGGCCTGCCACTATAGCGATCACATCGACATGCTGGAGTACCTTAGCCGCTTTGACGCCAGCGGCCTGATGATGTTGCCCGGCGCTTCGCTGTCGGCGCGAGCGGTCACGGTGCTGGGCACGCCGGAACAACAGGCGTTCTTCTTCTCCCGCTTTAACCAACCGCCTTGCTGGGCGTTTTTTGCCGTCACCGAGCCTGAAGTCGGCTCCGATACGCAATCGATCACTTCCTCGCTGACGCCGACCGATAACGGCTACTTACTTAACGCCCGCAAGAAATTCATCGGCGGCGCTCAACTGGCGTCCGTCGGGCTGGTTTTCGCCCGCGAAGGCAACCTCCAGCGGCTGGTGATGGTGGAACCGGAACAGGCCACCGCCCATATGACGATCACGCCGCTTGAGCAGTTCGGGCTACAGGGTTCTAACCTGACGGAAATCGAGATCAACGGGCTACCGATCACGCCGGATCGCATTCTGGGTTATGACCGCAAAGGACTGAATCAGGGGCTGACCGCGCTGGGAGAAGTGTTTGAACGCCACCGCCCGATGGTCAGCGCAATGGCGCTCGGCACCGCCTACGGGCTACTGCGCGTGCTGGACGACACCACGCTGAACGCTGAACAGCAACGCTGGCGCGCCCAGCAGTGGCGCACTTACCATCTGCTGCGACAGCAGTTGTCGGAAATCGCCGGGCGCTACCAGTCCGGTCAGCCGCAATACCACGCCACCAGCCAGTTGAAACGGCGCTGTACCCTGTTCGTGGAAACGGTGGCGCACCGTATGCCGCATCTGCTGGGCGAGCAGGCGTGGCTGGAAGACGCGCCGTTACGCCGCCGCTGTCGCGACGCGCTGGCGTTCGAATACATGGAAGGCACCGCCAATATCCATCTGATGAACAGTTTCCGTTGCTACACTGCCAGGGGAGGCGTCTGTGCCCACGTATCTTGACCCACGGTCGATACTGCACCGCCGCTTTACGTCGCCCGCCAGCATGCCGCGGCAGGCGATCAGCCCGGCGCAGGAGTATTACTGGCACAGCTACGCCACCCGGTTCTTCGACAGCAACGGTCTTGACTGGCATGAGAGGATGGCCAACCTGCAATGCGGCAGCCGGACCAGCGACCTGACATCGTTCATCAACATGATCGGTCAGTTGCTGCCCGTTTATCGGGCCAGAAACGATCTGTCGCATATCGACAGCGTGCTGATGGCGCACTGGACGCCGGACTTACATCTTGGCAGTTCGGTGATCAACTATGTGATCGAATCGCTCAGGCTGCCGGCCTGTCTGGCGCTGACCATCAGCGATCGCGGGCCGGACGCGGCGCTATTCGCGCTCTCCAGCATCGCCAATTGCCAGCAGGAAGACGACCATGATTCGCTGTTGCTGATCGCCGACCAGAGCAGCCTGCCGTATCACTCTTCCCTGCTTGAATCACTCGCCCCGGAAAACAACGCCTGCCTGTTTTCCGTCAGTTGCCATGAGCAGCCGCTGCGCTATCAGGGTTTCTATCGCCATCCTCAACCCGCGGCCGACACTCTGGCGCAAACCGTAGCCCAGTTATGCCAACGCTTTACGCTGCGGCAAGACCGCTTATGCGTGGTGGCGGAGCCGCTGCTGTTGGCGGCGCTGCCGCCGGCGCTGACCGGCATCGCCACCAATCCGCATCTGGTGTGCGCCGCGCCGTTTGTGGCGCTGGCGGAAAATTACCAGCCAGGCTGCGACTATCTGCTGCTGGTTCATTATCAGGACAAGCTCAGCGCCGTCGCATTGCAGGGAATGGAGTAATTGCAAGGGGTTAAGTAATTGCTAAGGGGTTAAGTAATTGCAGGGAGTAGAGTAACAGTGCGTCTGACCCGTTTTGTGACCTGGGTGCCGGAGCAGAGACTGAACGCCAGCGAGATTATTCGCGCCGCAGGCGCCAGCGCCTCGGAAGCGCGGGTTTTCTCGCAACTGTTCGGCTTTCGGCAGGTAGCGGCGCTGGGTAGCGACGTGTCGCTGGCCTCGGTGTTCCACCGGCTGCTCAGTGAGCTGCAGCGCCAGTCGCCGCACCCCGATCGCCCGGCTGATGTGCTGATCTACGCCCACGGCATGCCGGTGCAGGCGGCAGAGCGACAACCCTGGCTGGCTCAACTTGGCCGTGAGCATCCGTTTATTCGCGATAGCGCCCCCTGCTACGAACTCGACCAGCAAAACTGCGCCACGCTATTTTGGGCGCTGGCGCTGGCCCAACGGCTGCTGTCGCAACAACGAGCCAAGCGGGTGGCGATCATTGCCGGCGATACCTTCGCAGCCTACCCGGTGCAGGAACGTTATGTGCCGGGGTGCTCGCTTGCCGGCGATGCCTTCGCGGCGCTGTTGCTGGAAGCGGAACCGGACGGATTGCAACTGGAGTCAGTCTTCATGACGCAACGCGCCGAGTTCCATGAGGGGTTGTACGGCAGCGCCGAGGCGCTGAAGGCTTTCTATCTGGCCCATGACTACATGGTCAACACCGCCCTGCAAGGCGCAGTTTCCCGGCAAAGCGACGCAGAACGACGCCAGTTGTACCTGCTGCCGCACAACGTCAATCGGTTAAGCTGGCTCAATTATTCCCGTCGTCATCAACATCCGCTGGAAAACATTGCGCTCGGTCTGATGCCGGATATCGGACACTGCTACACCGTCGATCCGCTGCTGTTGCTACCGGCCGCGTTGCCTGCCATTCAGTCCGGCAAGCCCCACGTCATGCTGTCCGTCGGGCTGGGCGCCTGGATCGGCAGTTGCCGAATCCGATACGCTGACGCGCCGATCTGACGCTGTGCGGCCTTGCCGCACTATTTAGCCGCATTTATCAGAATAGTTCTCAATTTCAGACAAAAATGGATAATTCCGCTATGCATAATAGTCATCAGGGAAAGCTTTCGCTGGCTTGCCGGCGATAAGAGACAAGGATGTAACTGAACCGCCCCGACTGAACAACGGATGAATGATCAGACGGGTATCGGCCAGACAAGGATAAGCTGGCCGCGGGTTCCCTCCTGATACAGGACGTCAGGCTGGCATAGCAGGGATAGCAACGGAAAAGGGGGAGAGGAATGAAGGCATTGCTTTGTTCCGCGCTGGCGCTGCTGCCATTGATGGCGGCCTGTTCTCCGGCGAATCAGCAAAACGTGGAAGTGCCCTCCTTTACGACATTGGATGTCAGCCGTGGCCTGAGCGTCACGTTGGTTTGCGGTAATGGATACCGCGTGGAGGCCAGCGCCAGACAGGATGTTCTGGAGAAGCTGGTCATCCGCCCTCAGGGACAGAGCCTGGTAATCGAAAACCACTCCAGCGATGACAATATCCTGCGCGATCACAGCGTTGCGATCACCGTCACCATCAGTGCGCCGATTAATACGATCAAGGCGCAGTCAGGCGTCAAAATGACCGTTCCCGCCTGCGCGGTCTCACCCGACACATTCACAGTCGACGGCAGTATGGGCGCGGAGATCAATGTCGCGGGCAACACGCGTCAACTCGACCTGTCGCTGGCGATGGGGTCCTCTTTCAATACCCATGAACCAGCTTTTTCGGCGCAAGAGGCCGTTGTGAATATCGCCATGGGCGTAGACGCGCGGTTATGCCATGTGCGGCAACTGAGTGGAACCGTCACCACCGGCGCCAGAGTTCGGGTAGCGCCGGATACGCTGGTTCATACCAGCAACGGCGTAGCCAGCCTGATAGACCATCACGGCTGCTGAAGCGATGCGCTGTTTCCCGGCGCCTCGCCCTGCAGTATCAGCAAGCGCCACGCATCCGGCACGATCGATTTCGCGGGGAACAGGCAGTAGCTGAGCGCTACGGACGGCGCCCCCGCAATCCACGCCTCATCCAGCCAGCAATCGCTAATCTGCCCGTCATCCGCCACCCGGAGAGCGCCCTGACTGTCGGCCAGACAGCTGAACGACGCCAGCGATTTGTGCAGCCCTAATCCCAACGCTTTGATATAGGCTTCCTTGCGGCTCCACAAACAGGTGAACGCCGGCAGGAATTGCGCGTCATCCAACGAGTCCAGCCAGCGGATTTCATCAGGGTGAAAGAAACGTCTGGCTATCGACCGCTTACGGCTCGCATGACCCTGACAGCTTTCCACATCCACGCCCACCGGGCTGTGGCGCGCAAAAGCGAAGGCAAAGGCGCTATGGGTATGAGACAGGTTGAACTGAATAGTCGGGTGCTGCGGTAAAAACGGTTTGCCATGCGGGGTGCGCTCAAAGCGTAATGCAGTAGCCTCCTGCTGACACAGCGGCGCCAGCAAATTACGCAACATTCCTTCCGCCAGCTGGCGGGACGCCAGCGCCGTATCCGGCGGTACGCCGCAGGCCTGACGGGCCTGAGCGACGACTACCGGACTCGCCAATTGCGCACGCGGCACCACAATGCAGTGGGGATACGGCCATGCTCTCGCCGTCAGGTCATCCCAGCGGCAGGAAGATATTGACGACACAGCCTTCTGCATCCTTACGGTTCTCCAGCGTCAGGTGCCCGTCATGGCCTTCGACAATCTGCCGGCACAGAATCAGCCCGATGCCGCTGCCATGCGTTTTGGTGGTATAAAACGGCACGAACAGGTTTTCGATATTCGCCACCCCTTTGCCTTGATCGATAATCTCGATATGCAGTTGCCGGGCAATCACTTTCCAGCGCAGCACGATTTCACCCTGCCCGGGCGCCATTGCTTCATCGGCGTTTTTCAGCAGGTTGATGAACATCTGCTGCATTTGATTGGCATCGACCATCGCCTGCTGCGGCGCGTCCCCGGAAAGAACCAGTTTGCGCTGTGGGAACAGCATCGCCATTTGCATCATCAGCCCGGCGATATCGCATGGCTGTTTGTTGGCCGGCGGCAGACGGTTCAACTGACGATAACTGCCGACAAAGGTGATCAATTCGCGGGCGCGATTGTTGATGATTTCCATGCCGTTGACCAAATCCGGCGCCGCCTGATGCTGATTATCCTTACGGAACACCTGCAACAGCGTCTGGCTGATGGAGGCAATCGGCGTCAACGAGTTGTTGATCTCATGGCTGATCACCCGCAGCAGGTTCTGCCAGGTTTTCTGCTCTTCGTTACGCAACAGCTTGCTCACGTCGCTAATGAATAACAGATGGTTTTGCCGGCCGTCTTCGATAAAGGAATCGTGACGAATCTGGAACATTCCCCGTGTACCGGGGAAACGCCAGTCGACCGGCTCGGCATCGGACGGCTGCTGCAACAGCCCTTCCAATCCGAACTCCGCCGCCGGTTGTCCCACCAGCAGTGATAACGGTTTGTTGACCAGCGCCGCCGCCGCGTCGTTGCACCAGATGATGCGCCGCTCCGCATCCAGCGCGAACACGCTGATATTGATATTGGAGATCACCTTGTGCAGCACATAGTAGGTTTCTTTTTGCTGCTGACGGCTGCGCGCCATCGTGCCGGAAAGCTGGTTAATCTGACGGATCAGGTTATCAAAGGCGCCTTTGTCCTTGGTCACGCCGCGCAGGCTGAAGTTTTCCTGCTCCAGCGCTTCCAGCAGGTTGGACACGACGTGGATCTTGCCGTTCAGTCGCTCGGAGAAAGTAAAGCTGCTGTAGACCAGACACAGAAAAATGATGAAGACCGTCAGTATTTTCAGGTACACCGACTGGTCGGGAAACAGCCATAGCAGGAAATACCCCAGCAAGCCGGCAATCGCTGCGACATTGAATGACAACAGGTGAGGAGGCTCAAAGGAGGAGTCGAGTTTACTCATGGTTAATCTTGTATTTTTCCAGTCGTCGGTAAAACGCACTGCGGCTCAGGCCCAGCGAACGGGCAGCCTTGATGGCGTTGCCCTCAAACTTCGCCATACGCTGACACAGCAGGCGTTCTTCAATATCGGCCAGCGTCGCCTCGGAGGCCACTTCCGGCTCGGCTTTCGCCACTTTCTGCGGCGCGCCAGGCAGTGACGGAAAGATATCGTCACTGTTCAGCCGGGATGCTCCGCACAGCAACACCGCCCGCTCCAGCAAATGACTCAGTTCGCGGATATTACCCGGCCAGTGGTAACCCGACAGCGCCGCCTGCCCGGACTGGCTGAGTCCCGGCGCCGGCTTGTTGTATTTTCTGGCGTAGCGGTCAATGAAATTCAACGCCAGCGGCATGATATCCTGCTGCCGTTCCACCAGTGACGGTACGCGTAACTCAATGGTGTTGAGACGATAATAGAGATCCTGACGAAACGTCCCTTCCGCCACCCTGACATCCAGTTCAGCGTTGGTGGCGGCGATAATACGGCAATTGGTTTTCAGCGTACGGGACGAGCCAACCCGCTCAAAACAACGCTCTTCCAGAATACGCAGCAGCTTGCTTTGCTGGGTCATCGGCAGATTGCCGATCTCATCCAGAAATAGCGTCCCTTTATCCGCCAGTTCGAAACGCCCGACGCGGCTTTCCCGGGCGTCGGTAAATGCGCCCTTCACATGGCCGAACATCTCGCTTTCAAACAGGTTTTCGTTGATGCAACCCATGTTTACCGACACCATGTTCTCGTCACGGCGCGGAGAAAGCTGATGAATGACCCGGGCCAGCAGGCTTTTACCGGTACCATTCTCACCCAGAATCAGGATGTTGGTCTCGGTTGCGGCCACCTGCTCCACGACCCGCATTAACTGTTTCATCGGCGCGGATTCCACCACCCACTCGCCATTGAAATTGTCTTCCAGTTCCAGCTTCAGCAGTTTGTTTTCTTCTTTCAACCGCTTGCCGGAACGCTGGCTGAGGCTAAAGGAGATCTGCTGGCGAATCACATTCAGCAACCGCTCGTTGTCCCAGGGTTTCTGAATAAAATCCACCGCGCCCGCCTGCATGGCGCTCACCGCGATATCGACGCTGCCCCAACCGGTCATCGCCACCACCGGCAGGTATTCGTCGTAACGCTTTATCTCTTCCAGCAACACCAGCCCTTCCTGCCCGGACGTGGTATCCCGCTGATAGTTCATATCCATCAGGATCAAATCGAAATCATGCTGGGACAACTGAACGGGCACCTGCTCAACGGCGGAAGCGAGAGTGACCTGATAGCCTTCCATGGACAGTAACATCTGCAGGCTGGCCAGAATATGCGCGTCATCATCAACAATCAGGATATGTTGCTTATCCGCCATATGGGTCCTTATCACGCTGGTTCATACTGAAATTTCACACTGACAGGCGCCGCCGCAGGAAAACTCCCGCCGCGACGCCCCTTACAGCATAATCGATCCGTGGTAACTATTAACGGCTCTGTTGCGGGAAACTGGAGCGCCAACCGGTATCCTGACATGAGCGCCAGCACTGGCGCCACTGGCAGCATACCGCCCGCTCCCGTTTATTCATAACGTATCGCATCACCCGGTTTCATCATGATGACGCGCCGGGATGGGATCCAGGTAGCGAGTGTGACGATGATAACGATAAATAAGGCCACACCGCCAAACAGCAGCATGAAACCGCCACCGCCGTCACCATATACCCGGTTAATCTTGGGCGCGGCGAAAATCGCCAACGGCAACCCGAGGGCCAGACCGGCTAACAACTGCCGCAATCCGGAGAACATGAGCATACTCAGCAATCGGGTGGGCGTCGCGCCCAGCGCCTGCCGAATACCGATTTCCTGGGTACGCTGGTTAATCGCGTGCTGCGTCACACCATAAATACCGCTGGCAGCCAGCACCATGGCGGCGGCGCCAAACAGCAAAAACAAATTGGTGACAAACTGCACGCCGACCGTATTACGAGCCAGTTGTTCGCTCAACGTCTGCGGTTGGGTGCTTTCTATCGCCGACCCTAACTCATTGAGCATATTAAACAACGGTTTTGAAAACCGTTGCGGCTGCGGCGCCTTGAGCATAATAGTCAGCGACGGATTGACCTGCCGGAGCTGCATCAGGGAACGGTACACCGTTGGGCGCGTTTTGAACTCGCTGAACGGCCGCCCGTGAATGATATGCGAAACGACGCCTACCACGGTAAACCAGCGGTAGTCATTGCCGTCCCGAAAACGCAGCCGCTTGCCAATCACCGTTTTTTCATGCGGCCAGTATTTCTTGATAAACGAATCGCTCACCACGGCAACCGGCAGCGTGGTATCGGTGTCGCCGTCGGCGAATTCCCGCCCATTCAACAGCTTCACGCCCATCGCCGTCAGACTGCCTGGCATCACGCGCACATCGTTCACCAGCGAATAGGACAAGGCGTCTTGCCCATCCTGTTCCATATTTTCCGTTACCACCTGATGAGGAAAGGTGAACTGGCCCGGCGCGCTGGAGGTAAGCCCGCTGGCTTGCACGCCGGGGATAGTGCCCACCTGCTCAAGCAGTTTGAGATACAGCTTCCGGCGGCTGCCGTCATCGGGGTAACTATCCTGATCGACATTGATTTTCGCTACCAGAAAATGATCGATAGGCACGCCGTAATCGGCCTTGGTGGCGCGCATTACCAGAAATAACAACAATACGCTGATACACAATATCGAACAGGACAGCGCCACCTCAATCACCACCAGCGTCCGGCTGAAGCGACCAGTTTTACGCCCCTGATCGCTGTTAACGCCGTCACGCAGCGCGTAGGCAAATTTGCCGTTGGCGATTTTCCACGCCGGCAGCGCGCTGGTGATCAGCGACGTGGCGAGAATCAGGACGACAGCATCCAGAATTACGCTGCCATCCAGCGACAAATGCCACCAGACCGGCACCTTGTTCGGTACGAATTTAGGGAAGATATAGTTGGTGATATCCAGCCCCCACGACGCCAGCAGTACACCGATAACGCCGGCGATGGTGCTGATGATCAGGCTTTCCCACAGCATCTGCATCACCAACCGTGATGTCGGGGAACCCAACGCCATACGAATCGCTATTTCCCGGGTACGCTGATTGGAACGCGCCAACAGCAGGTTGCCCACATTAAAACAGGCAAGCAGCAGGATAAACCCCACTGCGGACAGCATGACAAAGAAGGTCTGAGCGGTTTCCTCTCCGGTAAAATTCTCCTGGAAGGACAGCACATTCGCCGAAATACCTTTATTAACCTTAGGGTACTGACGCGCCACCTCCTGCATCAGGCCATCGAGTTCGCGGCTGGCGGCAGCGGTATTCCCCCCTTTCGGCAACCGCCCGAACACAAACACTTCCGGGGCCAGCTCCCGGTCAGGAAAGAGTTTGGGGTCAAGGCGCGAAGGGAGCCACAGGTCATGGTAGAAAGGGAAGGCAAATCCCTTAGGCATCACGCCGACCACCCGGGTGTTGCTGCCGTTCACCTTGACGGTTTGATTAAGGATATCGCTGCGGCCATTAAAATAACTTTGCCACAACAGGTAGCTGATTACCGCTACCGGTTCGGCGCCAGGCTGCATGTCCTGCTGATTGAAAGCTCGACCGAGAAAAGGAGAGACACCGGTATAACCAAACATGTCCGGCGTGTTGTACACCGCGATATACCGGACCGATTTCTCCTCATCCTTCAGGTCGGCGTATTCCGCATAAAAATAGCTGATATCTGTCAGTTTCGTCGCTTTTTGCCGGATGAGTTCGTAATCCAGAAAATTCAGCCCTGAATCATTCAGGCCTTCGCCGTCCACATTCGGCGTCACCATCACCATGCCTTCCCCCTTCGGATACGGCAGGGTTTTGTACATGATGGTGTTGATGACGGAATACATATACAGCGCCAGCCCCAACCCGCAGGCCATCACGGTAATGGTCAGCACGCTGAATCCGGGGCTTTTGAGCAGCAGACGCAGGGCGTAACGGATATCGAACCATAAATTCATCGTGTTATACCGCCTGACGCAATTGTCCGTTTTCGCCATCGGCCACCACCTGCCCGTCAGACAGCACAATGGTGCGCTGGGCGCGCATGGCGGAACGCGGGTCATGGGTAACGATACAGATGGTCGCGCCGTCCTGATGCAGTTCATCCAGAATATTCATTACCGCTTCGGCATTGGCGGAATCCAGGTTTCCGGTCGGTTCGTCCGCCAACAGCAACGACGGCTTGCCGACAATGGCTCGCGCCACCGCTACCCGCTGTTGCTGACCGCCGGAAAGCTGTGACGGGTAATGGCGCACCCGGTGCGACATGTTGACTTTTTCCAACGCCTGGATGACCCGCGCTTTCTGCTCCGATCGCGACAGGTCATTACGGTAAGTGAGCGGCAACGCAACGTTTTCCGCGATAGTCAGGTCGCTTATCAGATTAAACGACTGAAAGATAAAGCCGATTTCCCGGTTACGCAGTCGAGCCATTTCCCGGCGGCCGATGCGTTCAACATCCGTGCCGTTCAACCGATAGCGCCCTTCCGTTGGCGTATCCAGCAACCCCATGATGGACAGCAGCGTCGATTTCCCACAACCGGACGGCCCCGCGATAGAGACGTATTCTCCCGAGTGAATAGAAAGGTTTATCTTGCTAAGGGCATGCGTTTCAATTTCATCGGTAAGGAAGATTTTATGCACATTATCAAGTTGAACCAGCACCGTCATGGGAAATCCTCAGTGTATAAATAGAGTCAGCCTTCCTGAGGCCGAGGGTATCTTACAGGCAGCAGGCCACTCACTTTTATCTCTGGTTTTAAAAATGTGTCCAAAATACCTCCACCTGTCCATGACGACGCCTCTTTCCTTCTGCTGACCAGCTCTCCATGCCGTTTCCCGTTCATCTGCGTCATACCGCACGCGCACGGTCTTCGTAAACGCCGGTGCTGCGCCTTTTTCTAACAGCACAAATCATACCAATTACATCCTGATCACGGCCGGCACCCGCTCGCCGTGCAGCCGGCGGGCCTCCGGCAACCGATGCGTACGTCGGCTTCCTATCGGCACGGCGTGTCGTACCCCCGGCCCGTGGCAGGGTAGCGCATCAGGATTGTCATTTGCGAGACGAAAAATCCCATGTTCGGCACAGCCCGATCCCATAAATGGGACGAGTTACAGGTAGATGTAAGTATTTCCCTTGAAAAACAACCCTTCACAACATGGCACACAATTTGCGTTAGACAGATCGCACATCTGACCAAAGGACAATAATTAACCACTGACTTCGCCGCTGTAAGGATTTTTGGATTTAGCTGGACCAGACACGGGGAATCTATTTTTTGGGATGACACCATGAGCTTACAGAACACCTACGCCCATACGTTGGATAATGATATTTTCAACAACAACCTGATTCAGGATATGTACCGCCGTCACCCTAATTTGAGAAAAACGCTCGCAGCCAATAATAAAGCCACCAGCCTGGCGGGAATTATTGACTATATCATCGACAATATCGGTAACAATATTACGCTGGAAGATCTTGAAGACGTCAGTGGTAAATCAAAATTTGATATTTGCCGTCTTTTCAATCAGGTCTATAACATTACGCCGATGCGCTGGATTTGGCGTGTACGCCTGACGCTGGCAAAAGAGATCATTCATATTTCGCCCAACTGGTCGCTCACCGATATTTGCTATGCCTGCGGTTTTTCCTCGCTGCCGCACTTTTCCCGTTGTTTTACCAAGACCTACAACATTCCGCCGCTGAAGTATCGCAAAGCGGTTTCGCAGGAACGGGAAAACGAACAGCCGCGCACCCTGCAAAACATGAGCTTCGATATTATTTTCGGCAAACAGCGTCATCTGTTCTCGCGTCACGTGCTGCTGGATAATATCCAGAACCTCTGTAATTAAACCCCCGATAGAGCCCGCCGTCACCGATGGCGGGCTCGGCTGATGCGCCAACTCTCTGCAATATCATGCCCGCTTTGACGCCACCGACATCGGACCGTACCGCGACGGCTCCGCGCCATCAGCCATTATCGAATGCTGAATGAGTGGTGGAATCTGTCTTTCAGTTCCCGCTCCGGCGTCAGATAAAAACGACAGAATGCGTTGATGTACCTGGGGGCTGCGTAAAATCCCCAGATGGCCCAGCCCGCGGGTATAGAACACGTCGCTGCGGGCAAACGCCCGGTGGATCTCGTCCGCCACCTCCGGACGGACGCGCACATCCTGCCAGTCATGGCAAATCAGCGCCGGGCAGTCGAGCGTGCGGTAGAGCGCCTCGCCGACCTGATCGGGATGAAAACCAAAGCGCTGCGCATAAATCGCTTTCATGGGCGCCGCCAGCGACGCCGACACCGAAGCGCCCGCCAGAAACCGGTCGATCATCTTGCCGAAATTGTCCGGGCTAGCCAGCAACACCAGCCGCTCCGCCGCCAGTCCCTGCGCCAGCGCCAGGCTACACACCAGACCGCCGCTGGAATGCCCGACCACCGCACAGAACGGTCCGTAGCGCTGCCCCAGCCGGATAATCAGACTGGCCAGTTCATAGTTGGACACCCGTTTTCCCTCAGACAGCCCGTGCGCCAGCAGATCCGGCATCACCACGCCGTATCCCTGCGCTTTTAGCGCCTCGCACAACGGCCGGAACATGATGCCGCGGCCCTCCCAGCCATGTACCAGCAAGACGGTTTTTGCCGGCGTATCCGCAGGCGGCGGCACCCAGCGAAACACATACACGTTCTGGTGTTGAAAACAGACCGTCTCCTGCCGAAAGCCGGCCAGATATTCGTGGTCCATCTGCTTGTAAGAGATGTAACGCGTGGTTTCAAACAGATGCAGCAGATAGCGCGCCGCCAGATGCAGCGAACAGCGCTCCAGCAACCACAAATCCGCCAGACGCAACGCGCGGCACAGCCGGATGTAATGCGTTTCCGGCTTAATCCGCACTTTAAGCAGCAGCGACGGGCGACGCCCGAGCTTCACCAGCACACGGTAGTAGTTGTACTGGACGAGCGTCGCCAGCCACATCAAGGGGTAGCACAGGCTATACAGCAGCATCCCGTTCTCCCAACGCGCTGGCCAGCAACCGGTACTCACGCAGGAACACCGCGGCGTACAGCAGGCTGAACGCCACCATCAGGCCGGCAATCGCCTGCACGTCGTTAAGGTAGCGATGCGCGGTCAGCGCGACCGCCACCATCAGCAGTTCCAGCATCAGCGTAAAAATCAGCACCCGCTTTCCCCGCTCCATCTGTTCCAGCAGCGTTTGCAGCGCCGCCACCAGCGAGGTGAGGAAGAATGTCGGCAGCAACAGCAACAGTAACGTCTGGCTGGATTGCCGGATCGCCTCGTCATTGGAGAACCCGGCCAGAATACCGTCGCGCACCCAGCATACGCCGGCAGTCAACGCCAGATAGGCCAGCACGATAAGCCAGACGCCATTGTTCAGCAGGCTCGCCAGCAGCGGCGCGGCATGGGTTTTGAGGCGCTGGTTCAGCAAAATGGCGATGGCGGAGCCGGTCGCCACCGCCGGAATGATGAAGAACGCCCGCAGCTTTATCACGATCAGGAACGCAGGCAAGAATCCCGCGCCCAGCGCGGCCACCAGCGGAAAAATCACCATCGAACTGAGGAACACCACCAGCATGGAAAAGCCTACCGGCAACCCGGCGTTGGTCAGCAAGGCCAGCAGGCGAGGCGCGAACGCCTGCGGCCGCTCATCCGGCACCGGTGTGGCGACCCGGCGCAGCGCCCGCGCCGCCAACGGCAGCAGCACTAGCGCCGGAACGCTGTTTGCCAGCAGCACGGCATCAAAACCAAGCCGGTAGACGTGAAAACCCAGGTAACAGCCCGCGGCGTTCAGCAGCACATAGCCGCACATCAACGTCATGGCCGGCACGGTTCGCCCCTGTCCGCGCAGCGCCGCGTTGCACATTTCCAGCGCCAGAAACGGCGTCATCGACAACAGATACCCCGGCGCGGCGCTCTGCATCCACGCCAGATCAGGGCTGTTCATCCAGCCGGACAGCGGCGATGCCAGCACCCGGCACAGCAACGCCGCCAGCGCCGTCGTCAACACGCCGGCGCCGGCGAGCCACAGCGTACTGTGCCAGATGCGCTGTCGCGGCCAGTCATGGCGGGAGCGGGCGCTGAACACCTGATTCGTGATCGCCAGACATTCCAGAATGGCGATAAACAGGAAGTTGAACGGCTGCAAAAAGGAGAGCGTCAGCAGCGTCTGGCTTTCGGTACCGTTGCCCAGAATCGCAATCTGCATATTCTGAGACAGCGACACCACTACTGCGGTCACCATCATCGGCCAGGCCAATGCCATGATCTGCCGCATATCCCCACTCGCAGCCGGGGCAGCTCTGGACATCACACGCGAGATCAGGCTCATCGTCCTATCCTTTTCCGTATTCAGGCCGCCGCCAGACAGCTCGCCTTGCCATAGACGCTGTAAAGCATCATGGAGAAATAGGACAGGCTATGGGTGTTGCCCAGCAGGAAACCGTGTCCGCCCATCATCTTTTCCGCTTCATTGTTAAGCTGGGTGATCTGGTAGTGATCATCCTCCAGGCCGGCCAGGTCGCCCTCCTGCAAACGCTGATACTGTTGCTCCAGCAACAGCGCCGCCTTACCGGCCACGTCGGCGAAACTGGCTTTGATCAACTGATGGCGGGTGGTTTTGGTGCCAAAGCTGTTGCGGCTGGACAGATGCTGCCAGCTTATGGTCTGCATGCGGGCCAGCACCCCCAGACGAGCGGCGCACACCAGTATCGGGAAACTGGCCGGCAGCGTCAGGGTATCCGTACCGCGCACCGCATCCAGACCGAGGTGATTCAACACCCGGTCAAACAAGCGCTGCGGCTGGTCGGCGTCAGGCAGGCTGCTGATTTCCTGAATCTGATACCCAATCGGGTGAACGTACTGCGCCGCTCCCGACGACGGTTGCAGCAGACAGGCCAGCGCATCGGACAACGGCTGCTCCCGAAAAACGTCCCAGACCTGCTTGACGCGTTCAACTGACATGCCGTACCTCCTGCAATACATTGGCGTTCAGCCAGCTAATCAGACTGCCCACGGTGGTGAAGGCATCCATGTTGATTTGGTCAGGATCGAACAGTAGCCCGTCGATGTTATCTTCAAGCGTCAGCAAAAATTGCACAAACATCACCGAGTCCAGGTCGAGGTCATGATCAAAATCCGTTTTTTCATTGATCTTGATGTCGTCATTCTCCATGACTTCGCGTAACGCCTGTTGAATAGTGATTAATAACGCAGACATGTCTGTCTCCTGTTTAGATATCAATTTGCTGTATCAGCGCGCAGGAAAGCGTGACCCCCATTCCCATCGAAAAACAAAAATAGTTTTTCGCGCGACCGGTTGTAGTTTTCATTAGTGAAGAAAAATTAAATAAAACGTCTGAACAATACAGATGCCCGTAGTCAGAAACCTGCCGGCTGAATAAGCGATCGCCCATATTCAGACGTTGCGCCACCTGACGTAATAACGGGAAATTAAGATTGCAGGGAACAAAATAGTCCATCTCATCCATGCCGATACCGCTGTCCCTGACGGCATCGACAATAAAACGGCACAATTCATCCAGCAGACAACCATTCAATTCGGCTTTTTCCTGCCGGGTCATATTGCTCGGATTGTTATAAAAGCGGCTCAAATGTCTGACCGCCGTAAACGTCACCTGCCACGAACTGTTCGCCGCATTGAAGAGCGCCGCCACCGGCAGTTCTCCCTGTACGCCGACCGTGAAGCGGTTGATTTCAGGGTGAAACGCCTTCTCCCCCGTCAGCAACAGCACCGGCGTATTCCGACGCACCGCGCTGTGCCGCACCAGATGCAACGCCGACAGCGCACTGGCGCAGTGATTCAGACCCAGCGTCGTGACGTCCCAGTGCCCCAACCGCTGGCGCTGCAGGATGTCACCCAGCCAGGGGCGGTCAAAAAAGGTGTTATGCGTCTGCGTTTTGGCATAGATCAGCAGCCCTTCCTGCGAAGGCAGCGTCGGCCAGCTCTCAATCAGCCCCGCCACCACCGATTCCAGCATCGCCTGATGGCTGTCGGGGCGCATCGGCACCGTCTTTAGCTGATACAGCTTTTCCATCATGCGGCGCTGCCCTTCACGCAGCTGATGCGAATCCCCCAATTCTCCCAGGGGAAAACGCCGGATGCGTTCCGGCACTTCATGATGAATGTCATTCAGGCAAAACATGCCGGTTTCCGATGAAGTTCGCACGGCTACCGTCCCCATGTCGCACAAACGCTCATGACGCTAATGCTCATGACGCTAATAGTGAAGCTATGTCGCAGCGACACCGTTCATGACCCATGATCGAACACAGTCAATCTACAGACACTTTGCCAACAAACGAGTTTTGTTTTTATCCGCAATTGCCGCCGCCTTGTTTTCAGCACGCTTTTATCTCGAAAGTGGGATTAATGCGCTAA
This sequence comes from Dickeya sp. Secpp 1600, assembly GCF_003049805.1. Classification (NCBI taxonomy): domain Bacteria; kingdom Pseudomonadati; phylum Pseudomonadota; class Gammaproteobacteria; order Enterobacterales; family Pectobacteriaceae; genus Dickeya; species Dickeya sp. Secpp 1600. The sequence goes on along the minus strand of NZ_CP023484.1, from coordinate 115,099 downwards.
AAAATGGGATTGTGCCGGCAAAACAGCGGAAAAATCGGTTTGATAATGGGACAACAAAGAAAAGCGCGCGGGAGACTCCCCGCGCGCGTTATGCCGACCGTCTTACCCCACCAGGCTGGAAGGCGACTGTTGGTACTGAATGACGCTCGTCAGTTCGGCGATCCCCGGCGCTTTCAGCATGCTGTAGTGGTCCGCCATCAGTTCCAGCACCGTGGGCGGCAAAGCGGAGAACCCGCCGTGATTCTCGATGAACGAGTAATCGTCGCCCTGCGCCTTGATGATGGTTACCGGCGCGCTCAGTTGCCGTTGCTGTAGCTCGCTGAAGGTGTAGGAGAACTCGAAGGTCTGCGCCACAATGCGGGTGATCCGCCGTACCAGCCCATCATCCAGCGCCGGGTTGAGCTCGGTGATAAAGGCCACAAAACTCTCCTCGTCTCGCACCGTTTCCAGACAGCGCGCCAGCGCCGGGTCGGTAATACTGCCGATAAATACCGAGAACAGGATGGTCAGATAACCGGGATTATCAAAATCCGCCGTACGGCTCATGGCGGCCACTCGCTCATCGCGCAGCTTCGGCGAACCGGGCGCCAGCAGATACAGGTTGTCCACCACCTCGCCCGCCTGCTCCAGTTGCCAGGCGGTTTCGAACGCGACGCGCGCGCCGAAAGAGTAGCCCCACAGCGTATAAGGCCCGTGCGGCTGGTGCTGGCGAATCAGTTCAATGTCTCTGGCCGCCATCTCGCCGATGGTGGCATAAGGCGTCTCGCCCGGATTGATGCCATGCGCCTGAATGCCAAAGAACGGTCGCTCCGCGCCCAGTTGACGCGCCAGCAGCCGCAGGTTCATGCAGTAACCGCCCAGCCCCGGCCAGCAGTAAATTGGCGCCTGACGCCCTTTGGGCTGCAACTGTACCAGACGGGATACCGGCTCCTGACGCGCGCGACTCAGCCACACCGCCAGTTTCTCAACGGTGGGCGCCTGAAACAGCACCTGCAGCGGCAGGCTGGCGTTCAGCGTCGCGTTCAACTCATTGATCAGGCTGACGGCGATCAGCGAATTACCGCCCGACTCGAAGAAATTGTCGTCCACCGACACCTCCTCGCGTTTCAGTTTCGCCTGCCAGACCGCCATAATCTGCTGCTCCAGCGGGTTACGGGGCGCGACGATCGTCTTGTGCTTCAGCTCGACATTAATATTCGCCAGCGCTTTCATGTCGATTTTGCCGTTTGCCGTTAGCGGCATTTCATTGAGAATCAGTACCTTGTTCGGCATCATGTAATCCGGCATGAACGTCGCCAGATCGTCACGAATCATCTCCGCCGGCCCTTTCATGTGTACGGCGTCTTCCCGCATGCCCTCGCTGTATTTCTGCTCGTCGCTGATGCGCCCGCCAATAAAGAAATAATACGGTCCGGTGCGATGACCGAGAATGTGCCAGAAGCGACGGGCGGCGGGCAGATCGTTGCCGGTTTCCGAGCTGTAGCCGGAAGACATCAGCCCGAAATTCAGCGGGTTCATCTGCAGGCGTTGCAGTTTACGTCCCACATTCACGTAGCCGGCCCAGCCTTCGGTCCGGCTGGCGATACTGATGCCAAACGACGAGCGCTCATACACCGCCTGATTGATGGCGATAACATGTTTCTTATCAATAACGTCATTGGCAATGTGCTGCAGATCGCCGTGAACGTAGCGATAAGTCCCCACCGGCAGATCGGCGATGTTCGCGCCGGCGGTCTGCACGTAAATATCCAAATCGTCATCCGCCGGCAGACGCGGCCCGCACAGCACATCACAGGCTCCCAGATAGTCATCGTCCGGATTCATAGCCAGCGGCGCCGGGTCCAGCGCCGCCGCGTCGCACAGCGTCACGCCCAAACCGTAATCCGGCAGGATGTTATCCAGCATGCCGATGATGTGCCCCATCTCCATTTGCAGCACTTCCCGAATGTTATTTTTGTAGATGGGTTCGATGGCGCTCTTCTTGCCGACAAAGTGCAACCGCAGGCTGCCCGGCGTCACCGAAACCTGCTCGCTGACCCGAATCAACTGGTGATGCACCGGCTGGTAGTAATAATGTCCGGCGGCCAGCCCGGCCACGTCGTTCAGTTCCAGAAAAACCTGCGTGGCGTACAACGCGCCCGGCGAAGCGTAGGTATATTTGGGCAGCAGCCGTTCCGCGCTGGCGAACTGACCCAGATAACGCAGCCAGTGCCCCAGTTCGTCCAGCGTCAGGGCATCCGGCTGGCGGGAAATGGCCGTCAACAGCGGTTCGTGCAGCAACGAGAGAATGTCGTTACGGCTGACGGCGCCGCCGTCGTAAAACCGATAGGTTTTGCGGGCGAACGCGGTGAGGCGCTGTTTCTCATCCGGCTGTTTGCCTGGCAAATCGAGGGTATACGGCTGGCTGGCGGCCGGAAATTCCCGGCATCCTTTATTGGCCAGCTGCATCATGACCTGCGCCTTATCGGCTTTGGACTGATGATGCGAACCGTGATTGCCCTGATCCATCAGCGCCGCTTCGCGGGCATTCAGTTCAATAAACGAAATCAGGTTCTGATAGCCGGTGAACGGGTCGTTCCTGACGATCACCGCCGCCGCTTTCACCCAGTCATGGGTTTCGATCGCCGAGCGGATCTCATCCAGCTCGACGCGATAACCGCGCAGCTTGACCTGATTGTCGGCACGGCCGGCGTACTGGACCGTGCCATCGTGATTCCAGCTGGCGATATCGCCGGTCCGGTATAAGCGCTGTCCGGAGCCGGCCGGCGCAAACGGATCGGTAATGAAACGCTCGGCGGTCAGGTCATCACGATTCAGATAGCCTCTCGCCACCCCGTCGCCGCCGATGTACAGCTCCCCGGTCTGCCCGACGGCCACCGGCGTCAGGCAGTTATCCAGAATGTAATAACGGGTATTCGCCACCGGCGCGCCGATGGACAGCGTATCCGGCCCCTGCTGCACGCTGGCGGGATCAACCCGGAAAGCGGAACTGTTGATGGTGCATTCGGTCGGGCCGTACAAATTAACGAGTTCGCAATCAGGCAACGTCTCCAGACACGCCTGCGCCAGGTGCTTTTGCAGCGCTTCACCGCCGCTGAAAATCCGCCTCAGCGCCGGGCAGTCAGTCAGGCGTTCGGTATCCAGCAGCGCCTGCAGCAACGTCGGCACGCACTGCAACGTCGTCACCTGATACTCCTCCAGCATATCCACCAACTGCTCCGGGTTACGATATACGCCCGGCTCGCCCATCACCACCCGGCAACCGCAGGCTGGCGACAGAATTTCCCACTGCGCCGCATCAAAGCTCATCGGCGTTTTCTGCAGAATCACCGTCTCTTCATTCAGCCCGAAGGTTTGTGCCAGCCAGTTCATCTGATTCAGCACGCTATGATGTTCAATCATCACGCCTTTCGGCTTGCCGGTGCTGCCGGAGGTATAAATCACGTAGGCCAGATGATGCGGTGCGATATCGTTCGCCGGCGCGTCGGGCAGAGGGTGCGTGTGCTGATGCAGAAACGCATCGACATCGTCCGGCGTCACCACCTGAATTCCCGGCGGCGCCAGCGCCAGCAGCCGCTCACGCAAATGCGGCTGGGTAACGATGATACGGGTTTGGCTGTTCTCCAGCATATAAGCCAGCCGATCTTCCGGGTATTCCGGCGACAACGGCAGATAAGCATTGCCGGACAGCAGGATCCCCCAGGCGCCGGTCATTAGTTCCAGCGATGGCTCGACAAACAACCCTACGCAGCGCTCGCGTTCCGTCTCCAGCGCATTCAGGTAGTGCGCCAGCGCGCCCGCCTGCCGGTAGAGTTGCCGGTAACTCAGCGACCGATCGCGGAACACCACCGCGGTCTGTTCCGGATGGCGTTGCGCCCGGTTTTTCAGCCGTGCGGCGACCGTCGTTTCTCCGTCCCACGCCCGTTCGGTCTGGTTAAAAACGTGCAGCACGCGTTGGCGTTCGGCGTCGTCAATCAACCCGATATCACGCAGCGTTTCCACACCGGTTTTCGCCGCGAACGTCGTTATCTGATGCCATACCTCAGGCAGTTTTTGCATCTGCGTCGCGTTGAAACGAGCCGGGTTAAACCGCAACGTCAGCACTAACGCCTCTTCATGGCTGGCGACATGGCATGTCAGCGCCCGAACCGGCTCGTTCTCCACTGGCGGCTGCCAGGATATTTCCAGGTCAAAAATATCGTGGAGCGCATGTTGCGTGCCCAGCTTCAGCACGCTGACGCCCACATCATTTTTCTGACGAATAGCGTCCGGCGTCATCCAGGTTATTATTTTGCGGGTAAAACCGGCAATCGGCGTGGCGCTATTAAGCCGAACATTCAGCGGGAGAATATGTTGACGAATATGTTCTTCATCTTTCCAAAAGGCTATTTCCTGTGGATGCAAATGAAAACCGACGATCATTTCTTCATTCTGGGTAATACGCGATACCGCCAGCGTCAGAGCAGAAAAAAGATAACGAGCCAGGGAGATATCGTCATGATCAGGTAATAATCCTTTATTCAAAACTAATACCGGGTAATTGAATGCGTAATTCGAGATGTTATCCATTACAATCCTCGTGCATGAATCAATAAAAATAAATCGAACGGTTTTATTTCAGGATTAATCGCCGTACATAGGATTTGACCCCAGACTCCAGTCTTCAGGTCAAATCCATTTTCCGGGCAATAAAATGACTAAGAAAACTCAGGTATACTCGTCATACTTCAAGTTGCTGGTGCGTTGGCTGTCCTCGTTCACCCCAGTCACTTACTTGAGTAAGCTCCTGGGGATTCACTCGGTTGCCGTCTTCCTGCAACTCGAATTATTTAGGGTATAGAATCAACAATAAGATATCGGGGAAGAAGACAGTTTTAATAACGCGTGGGCAGCCCCGACTACCTCGCTAAATGTATCAACAATTACCTGCGGTTCCGCCGCCTTAAGCTGGTCGGTGTTATGAATCCCCCAGGTGACGCCAATGGCGGCTATACCGGCCTGTTTCGCCATCAGCAAATCATGAGTGGTGTCGCCCACCATCGCAGTGGTCGCCGCATCAGCGCCCAAACGGGACATCGCCAGCAGCCCCATTTCGGGGTGCGGTTTGGGGTGTGCCACCATGTCCGCCCCCAGCACCAGATCGAAGTACGACCACAATCCGGCCGCCTCCAGCAGCGCCTTCGCACTGGCGAATACCTTGCTGGTGGCGACCGCCAGCGTATACCCTTGCCCCTTAAGCAACGCCAGCCCCTCCACCACGCCGGGAAAAACCAGCCCCGGCGCCAGCGGCAGCACCTGCTCACGGAAAACGGCCTGATACAGCCTGACAGCAGCGGTTACCCTTTCGTCCTCGACCGGCAGCGCCAGAAGCTGACCAAAAGCTTTTTCCAGCGGCAGGCCGATAGTGGCGCGAATGGCGCGACGGTCCTCAACCGGCATCCCCAGATCGCGCAATGCCGTGACAAATGCACTAACAATGCCGCTCGGCGTGTCGACCAGCGTGCCGTCCAGATCAAAAATCACAAGTGGCTTCATGAGACATATCCTTATGCCTGGTTTTGCTGCCGTAGGTAGTCGGTATGGGCGCGGGCCAGTTTGCCAGCCAGCGCGGCGGTACTGATCAGCACCGACATATTGGCCTTGACCGTCCGCCCTTGCGTGGCTTTGGCGACGGCGCGCATCAGATACGGCGTGGCGCCCGGCCCGCGAATACCTTCACGCTCCGCCTGAACGGCGGCTTCACGGATAATCGACTCCACTTCATCGGTGTCGATGGCGTCCTCTTCGTGAATCGGATGGGTAATCAGCACCGAGCTCTGGTTACCCAGCTTCCAGTGCATCTCGATGGAACGGGCAATAACCGTGGCGTCGTCCAGCCGATGGGGGCTGTGAAAACCACTGGAACGGCAGTAAAAAGCGGGAAAATCGTCAGATTGATAGGAAATGATGGGTACGCACTGGGTTTCCAGATATTCAAGCGTCAAACCAAGGTCGAGAATACTCTTGGCGCCGGCACACACCACCGCGACCCGGGAGCGGGTGAACTGGATCAGGTCGGCGGAAATATCCATCGACCGCTCGGCGCCGCGGTGCACGCCGCCGATGCCCGCCGATGCAAAGAAAGGAATACCGGCCAGGTCCGCCGCCACCAGCGACGAAGCCACGGTGGTCGCGCCCATGCCGCCTTGCGCCAGAATCACCGGAATATCGCGGCTGCTGGCTTTCGGAATGCCCTTGGTCGAGCCAAACCGTTCAATATCGGCATCCGACATACCAATCAGAAATCGGCCGTTTTCGATGCCGATCGTCGCAGGAATCGCCCCTTCGGCACGCACAGCGGCCTCAATCTTTCTGGCCGTAGCCACATTCTCAGGATAAGGCAGGCCGTGGGCGATCACGGTCGACTCCAGCGCCACCACCGGCTTACCGGTATGCAGCGCCTCCTTTACCTCATCGCTAAACCGCAGTAACTCATGCGAAAAATCCGTTTTAGACATAATATTCTCTCATCCTGGGCGATTATGTCAGGTTATCCCCGTCATACTTCAAGTTGCAGGCGCATTACGTTGCTCAACGCACGAGCATGTGGTCCTGCAACTCAAATTTATTGGGGGTATATTATCGATAATAATACATCCTGAATTATTATCGATTCGTACTAATCGCCAGCGTAATATTTTCACCGACTGGCGTATAACATCTTCATTAAATTAAAAAACGTTTTTCCTGTCTGCAAGATATTAACTATTGATCTGATAACCTAAATTTATTAGGCAATATGTATATTACTTTAATATTTCATGTTCAAGATTATTTTGTGATATGTAACACAAAAATATTATTTATTTGACAGCACAGTCAGATTGCTCCAACTGCTTCACTTTTTTTCTTCTGCTAAATAACGAAACATCCTGAACAATAATAATCGCCGAGAAAATGAATACCACTCCGACCAATTGTGCTCCGGAAAGTCCTTGTTGAAGAAATAAAAAGCCCAGTAACAGCGCGACCAACGGGCTGAGAAAACCCAGCATCGACATCATCACCGGCGAATTAGCTTCAATACCGGAGAACCACATGAAATACGCCAGTAAAGAGCCGGGAATCGCCAGGTAAAAATAACCGGCAAGGTTGGTCAGGGTCACCACATCCGGCAACGGCTCTGTCAGCATCTGCACCGGCAGAATCACCAGCCCGCCGCAAAACAGCTGCCAGCCGGTAAACGTCAGCATCGTCATTCCGGCCGGGCGCCCCCACTTTTTAGTCAGCACCAGACCGGACGCCATACTCACCGTCGCCAACGCCGACGCTACCAGCCCGGCGGGGTTCAGCGGCGCTTTCGGCAGCGAAATCAGCAACGCAATACCGATGCCGCCGGCCACGGCCGCCACCATCTGCTTTTTCAGCACCGGCTGCGTCAGCAACAGGAAAGACAACAGGATGACGATCAGCGGCTGAAGCGACCCCACCAGCGCCACCACGCCGCCAGGCAGGCGATAAGCAGCAAAAAACAGCATCACAAAGAACACGCCGATATTGAGTGCGCCCAGTACAAACAAGCGCCACAACCAGCCGACCGGCGGTAGAGTTTTACCGAGAATGAGAATAATACCAGCCGGCAACGCCCGGATCAGGGCAGCCAACAGCGGTTTGTCGGCAGGCAGAAATTGGGTGGTGACAAAGTAGGTGGTTCCCCAGACACAGGGGGCGTAAAAAGCGAAATCTTTTAATTTCACGAAATGAACCTTCCTCAAACTGTTCCTGTCAAAAAGCGGAGGTCTATTTACGATCTCCGCTCAGCCTGAGGCGTACCGCCTCCCTGGCCGTACAGAAGGCGCACATCCATGTGCAGTTCTCCTGACTTACTCACTTTCGATCTTCCCGTATCTTGACGCATCACATCCTGTGACACCGATAAACAACACCGTATATTACGATCTCGTAATATACGCATACGTAATTAGTATGTCAATAACATCTGACATTGAATATTTCTTTCCAGAATATTACAGTAGGGTTGATCGCGTAATGGTATTGACCTACGCCTTAATAAAAAGGAATGGTTTTTTATATTAATCAAGGATATCTAGTTAATGGCACGCTACCTGGAAGTATCAGATATTGTTCAACAATGGCGCAACGAGCGCCCCGACCTCGATGTCGAGCCCATGCTGGTGATTGGCACCCTATCCCGTGTCAGTCTGCTGATTGACCGCGCCCTGGACAAAGTATTCAGCAAGTACAAACTGAGCGCCCGCGAGTTCGACATCCTGGCGACCCTGCGCAGACGAGGCGCGCCTTATGCCATCAGCCCGTCTCAGATCGTCAACGCGCTGATGATCAACAACAGCACCCTGACCAGTCGGCTGGACAGGCTGGAGCAGGCCGGCTGGCTGCGCCGGATGCCGATTGAAGGCGACCGCCGTTCAGTCAACATCCAATTGACCGACGAGGGTTTCGCTCTGATCAATCGGGTAGTGGAAGAGCATGTGGAAAATGAACGCGACATTCTCTCCCCGTTCAGTGAAGAAGAAAAAACGCAGTTGCGCGCCCTGCTGGGGCGGGTTGAAAAACACCTGGTAAACAACCGTTAATGATCGGGTGACATCGCGGTCTGGCGGCTAGCGGCAACAGACGGCAGGCACGAAAAAGGGGCATCCAGACGGATGCCCCTTTTGCCGTTACATTCAGGCCGCGATTATTTCGCGGACTTGTCCTGCAGCAACGGATTGGCGACCTGCGGCAGACCCGCATTGCCGGAGGAAATCAGGCCGCTTTCCACGTAGTTGAACAGCTTCTCGCGAGTGTCGGTGATGTCCAGATTACGCATCGTCAGCTGACCGATACGGTCATCCGGCGAGAACACGGATTCGCCTTTTTCCATCGTCAGGCGTTCCGGTTTGTAGGTCAGGTTGTCCGACACGGTATTCAGGATCGAATAGTCGTTGCCGCGACGCAGTTCAAGCGTCACTTCGCCGGTGATTTCGCTGGCGACCCAACGCTGCAGCGCGTCACGCAGCATCAGCGCCTGCGGGTCAAACCAACGGCCCTGATACAGCAGGCGGCCCAGTTGGCGGCCATGAGCGTGGTACTGCTCGATGGTGTCTTCGTTATGGATGCCGGTCACCAGACGTTCGTAGGCGATGTGCAACAGCGCCATCCCCGGTGCTTCATAGATGCCGCGGCTTTTCGCTTCGATGATACGGTTTTCGATCTGGTCGCTCATGCCGAGGCCGTGACGACCCCCGATGCGATTGGCTTCCAGCAACAGTTCCACGTCATCGGAGAACGTCTGGCCGTTCAGCGCCACCGGATGGCCGCGCTCGAAACGCACGGTCACTTCTTCCGCCGGAATGCGCACGTTTTCGTCCCAGAACTTCACGCCCATGATCGGATTAACGATTTTCACGCTGGAGTTCAGGAATTCCAGATCCTTCGCTTCGTGGGTCGCACCCAGCATGTTGGAGTCGGTGGAGTAGGCTTTTTCCGCCGACATTTTGTAGTCGAAGCCCGACTTCGTCATAAACTCGGACATCTCCTGACGGCCGCCCAGTTCGTCGATGAAATCGGTGTCCAGCCAGGGTTTGTAGATTTTCAGTTCGGCATTGGTCAGCAGACCGTAACGGTAGAAACGCTCGATGTCGTTGCCTTTGTAGGTGCTGCCGTCGCCCCAGATATTAACGCCGTCTTCTTTCATCGCCGCCACCAGCATGGTGCCGGTCACCGCACGGCCCAGCGGCGTGGTGTTGAAGTAAGTCATACCGCCGGTGGTGTTGTGGAACGCGCCGCACTGAATCGCCGCGATGCCTTCCGCCACCAGCTGCTTACGGCAATCGATCAGACGAGCATTCTCGGCGCCATACTCTTTGGCGCGACGCGGAATGGCGTCGTAGTCCTCTTCATCCGGCTGACCCAGGTTCGCGGTATAGGCATAAGGCACCGCGCCTTTCTGACGCATCCACAACAAGGCGGCGCTGGTGTCCAGACCACCGGAGAAAGCAATCCCAATCCGCTGGCCCACCGGAAGATGTTTCAAAATCGTCGTCATAACTATTAATCCCTGCTTGATTTCGATGGCGTTAAGCTTAGCAGCCCTGCCGCCGGGTTACGCAATGTCTGGTCATGCATTGAGACGCGCACGACACGGCGCCATCAGAATCGACTGCGATGAACAACCGCGCATCAATGCATATTTATGCAAAATTTATGATTGATAATTTAAACATCTTTTCCGGCGGACCGGAAGAGAGGAGGCGGATTTTCAGGAAAAAAATTCGCTACGGCGGCTCTGCTCTCAAAGAAAAGCCAAAAAGCCGCCGTTTTTCACACTGCCGGCATGGCGACGTTACGGAGAACGATGCGGCTATAGCGGCAAACGCGCCCAGCCATGAAGCAGCATATACACACCCACTACCGCGATCAGCAAGCTGGAAAAATAGGGCGCCCGGCGCGCCAGCGTGGCGAATCCCGGCCAGCGGCGGCTGGCCTGCTGTACGCTCAGCGCCGCGCCGACCCCGACAGCCACCAGCGTCAACGCCAGCCCGATGCTGAAACACACCACCAACGCCGCCCCCAGCGTAAAAGCCTTCACCTGAATACACAACAGTAGCACCGTGATGGCGGCCGGGCAGGGAATCAGCCCGCCGGTCAGGCCAAACAGCAAAATCTGCCCGTTGGTGGCTTCCCGATTGGCGAAACGCAGGCGTATCTCGTTGGCATGCGCCCGCTCATGTGCGTCCTGATACTCACCATGAGCCTGCCCGTGGTCATGTGGATGTTCGGCATGCTGGTGAGCGTGATTACGCTCATGGTGATGATGGTCATCATGGTCATGGTCGTGATGATGGTCATGATGGTCGTGGTCGTGATGATGCTCATGACTATGCCGATGTTGCACCCATGCCCGCTCGTCGCGCCAGGTGCGCCAGAACATCCAGGTGGCGGTCCCCAGAATGATGATGCCGGAAATAAACTGCAGCCAGGGCTCGGTGGATTCGGCGGTAAATTGCTGGCTCAGGTACATGCCGCCCAGCGCAATCAGCCAAACCACGGCGGTATGGGACAACGTAGCGGCCACCCCCAGCATCACCGCCTGCTTCACCGTTCCGCGAATCGCCACGATAAACGCCGCCATCATGGTCTTGGAATGCCCCGGCTCCAGGCCGTGTAACGCGCCCAACAACACCGCGCTGGGAATAAACAGCCAGGCGTTAGCCACGCCCTGCTGCAAAAGTAAGGAAAAATCCGTCATAGTTAGCGTCCGAATCAGGTGGTCGGCAGGCCAGCCTGGAAGTGAAATGATGAAAATATACTATACCCCAGTATAGGGTCAAACAAGACGGGAGTCGCCATGCCGCATACCATTCACGAAAAAAAGAAACTACTGACGCGCGTCAGACGCATCAAAGGTCAGACGGACGCGCTGGAAAAAGCGCTGGACGGCGGGGGACGTTCATGTCTGGAAATCCTGCAACAGATCGCCGCCATTCGGGGAGCGGTGAACGGATTGATGGGCGAGGTGCTGGAAGGCCACATCCGTGACCATCTGATGAATGAAGAAGCGGACCCGGCGGAACGCGCCGGCGATCTGGAAGCGATCGTGACGGTAATTCGTTCGTATATGAAGTAGCTTGTATGGCGTAGTTTGCATGACGTAGTGGGTTGAAAAACCGACCCTACGCAGCTGGTCGCCAGCGTCTGCCCTACCGGGCGGCGACCACGGCATGAAGGAAGGGAGTATAGCGCTGTTTATCGCCAGCGCGGACGAGCAAACATCGATTACGCGACCTACCACTCAATATTAAAACGACGTTTCATTTGAAACGAGTTTCTTTGCTATCCTCGGCGGCACAGATGTTCCTCCCTTTGATGATTGCTGGAGATACCATGGCCAAGAACGTCGCCATTCTTTTGGCTCCCGGATTTGAAGAAGCGGAAGCGATTATGGTGATCGATGTGCTGCATCGCACGAAACTGGACGTCACCCTGCTTTCCTGTCACGACCGGCTGGAGCTACACAGTTACCACAATATCCGCATGTTTGCGGATGCCCTGCTGGAAAGAAATATGGACCGGCTGTTTGATGCCGTGGTGATTCCGGGAGGTCCGCAGGGTACGGTGAATCTGGCCGCCAATCCGATGGTGACGGAATTTATCCGCCGCCACGACGAAGCCGGCAAGCTGATTTGCCCGCTGTGCTCGGCGGCCGCCAGAGTGCTGGGCGGCAACCAGTTGCTGAAGGGCCGTCGCTATGTCTGCTCCGGCGACCTGTGGAAAGACGTGACCGACGGCGTGTATGTCGACCAGAAAGTGGTGGAAGACGGCAACCTGATCAGCGGCAAAGGTCTGGGCGTGGCGTTTGATTTCGCGTTCACCCTTGCCAGCCGACTGAGCGAAGATCGCGACGATGTGAACTTCCAGGTCGAGCATATCTATTACGACTACTGGCGCGTGCCCGTCTGAATGGACGCTCTGTGACGGCGCGGGCGCGCCGTCACTCCTGTCGTGCTCAGATTACCCCCGGATTACATCCCGTCATTCATTGTCATATCGGCTGTCGCCGTAGCCGCCTTCGCCATAGCGTTCGCGGTATTCGCGCGGCGTCAGGTCGTAATCCTTACGGAACACGGAATAAAAATACGGCAACGAGGGATAACCACACATAGACGAAATCTCGTTGATCGACAGCGACGTAGACACCAGCAGATTTCTCGCCCGCTCCAGTTTTTCGGTGTGGATCATACCGTGAATGGTCTGCCCGGTTTCATCCTTGAAGCGTTTTTCAAGGTTGGAACGCGACAGCCCGACCGCGTCTAGCACCTGCTCCACTTTGATGCCTTTACAGGCGTGATGACGGATAAAATGCATCGCCTGAATCACCGCCGGGTCATGCACCGAACGGTAATCGGTCGAGCTGCGTTCCACCACCCGCAGCGGCGGCACCAGAATGCGCTGCAACGGCAGCGCATAGGGCGTCAGCAACAACTGATGCAACAGTTTGGCGGCCCGATACCCCATCTGCCGCGTCCCCTGCGCCACTGAAGATAGGGCTACGCGCGACAGGTAGCGGGTCAGTTCTTCATTATCGATGCCAATCACGCACAGCTTTTCCGGCACCGCGATGTTCAGATGCTCGCACACCTGCAACAGATGGCGGGCGCGGGCATCCGTCACCGCAATGATGCCGGTTTGAGGCGGTAGAGTCTGAATCCAGTCCGCCAGCCGGTTTTGAGCGTACTGCCAGTTGCCCGGCGATGTCGCCATGCCCTGATACACCACGCCCTGATACTGCTCCGCCGCCACCAACTGCCGAAAAGCGTGTTCCCGTTCCTGCGCCCACCCTTTCCCCACCGATGCCGGCAGGCCGTAAAACGCGAACCGGTTCAACCCCTTATTCTTCAGATGCAAAAACGCGCTCTCCACCAGCGCGTGGTTATCGGTGGCGATATAGTGCACCGGCGGATAGTCCTGCGGATGGTGATAAGAACCACCCACGCCCACCAGCGGCACCCGCACCCCGGACAGCAATGCGATAATCGCCGGATCGTCGAAATCCGCGATCACGCCATCCCCCAGCCAGTCGCGGATATTTTCGATGCGACAGCGAAAATCCTCCTCGATGAAGATATCCCAGTCGCACTGAGACGCCTGCAGATACTCACCTACGCCTTCAACCACCTGCCGGTCGTATACTTTGTTGGCATTGAACAGCAACGTAATACGGTAGCGTTTCTCAAACATGGCGATACGTTCTCTTCGGACAGTACGATGGTGGGCGTCGTCCCTTCTCCGGGCGAAATCCGGCGATCCGGCGCAAAAAGCGCGCCTTCCGCCTAAATAGCACGGTCGACCGTTAGCCCAAAAATAATTTCCTTACTTTGCGAACTGTCTCGCTCATTTTGCCGCAGATATACCGCCATCCCGGCCATCACAGTGATCAGGCCTTATGCTTGGTGGCGGTATCCATCCACACCGCCAGCAGCAGGATGCCGCCCTTGACGATGTACTGCCAGAAGGTGGGTACATCGAGCATGCTCATGCCGTTATCCAGCGACGCCATAATGAACGCCCCCATCACGGCGCCCGCCACGCTACCTACCCCGCCCGCCAGGCTGGTGCCGCCGATGACGCAGGCGGCGATGGCGTCCAGCTCCGCGATATTCCCGGCTGACGGCGACCCGGCGCCCAGCCGGGAACTGAGCACCAGACCCGCCACCGCCACCATCAGGCCGTTGATGGCGAACACCGCCAGCTTGGTGCGCTCGACATTCACCCCCGACAGGCGGGCCGCGTCGATATTGCCGCCCACGGCGTAAATACGCCGCCCGAAGGCGGTGCGTACCGCCATGAACATGCCGCCCAGCATGATGAGCGTCAGCAGCAGTACCGGCGTCGGCACCCCGCGATAATCATTGAGCAGATAGATGGCGCCCAGCACCAGCACCGCCATCAGCGCCTGGCGAGCGACATCGCCGGACGCGGCGGCCACCGGCAGCCCCAGTCGCTGACGACGCAGCCGCTGACGCCAGCGCCATACCACAAACACCATCAGCCCGATAACGCCGAACAAAAATCCCACGCCTTCCGGCAGATAACTCTGGCCAATCTGCGACATCGCCGGGCTGGTTGGCGATACCGTCGTCCCGTTGGTGATGCCGATCAGCACGCCGCGAAACGCCAGCATGCCCGCCAACGTCACAATGAACGACGGCACGCGCCGGTATGCCACCCACCAGCCGTTCCAGGCGCCGAGCAACAGCCCCAATAGCAGGGTCGCCGCCACCGTCAGGGGCAACGGCCAGCCATACCAGACATCCAGAATCGCCGCCACGCCGCCCAGCAGCCCCATCATGGAACCGACCGACAGGTCGATTTCGGCGGAAATAATCACAAACACCATGCCCACCGCCAGAATGCCGGTGATGGCGGTCTGGCGCAGCAGGTTGGAAATGTTGCGCGCGCTGAGGTACGCGCCGTCGGTCATGAAGGTGAAAAACAGCATGATGGCGACAATCGCCGCGATCATCACCAGCACCTGCAGATTGAAAGGACGGCGGCGAGACGCGTCGCCGGGAGACGCCGCCGACGCGGGCGTACGGTCAGACAGCCAGGTTTTCAGCATGATGCTCACTCCTTAATGCGGCTTCCATCACCTGCTCCTGCGTCAGGCCCCGATTAGGCAAATCCGCCTTAAGCCGCCCCTGATGCATCACCAGCACCCGGTCGCTCAGGCCCAGCACCTCGGGCAGTTCGGAGGAAATCACGATGACGGCGATTTGTTGCTTCACCAACTGATTGATCAGTTTATAGATTTCATATTTTGCGCCGATGTCGATCCCCCGGGTCGGTTCATCCAGAATCAGGATTTTCGGGCGCAACAGCAGGCACTTCGCCAGGATGGCCTTTTGCTGGTTGCCGCCGCTGAGGCGGGCGATCGCCAGCTCAGGCGATGCGGTTTTCACTTTCAGATGGGTGATCGACTCCCGCAAACTATGCTGCTCCTCGGCATCCCGCAGCACCGACAGCGCGCCGGTGAACTGGTCGAGCGCCGCCAGCGTAATATTCTGCGCCACGCTCATCACCGGAATGATGCCGTCCTTCTTGCGATCTTCCGGCACCATAGCGATCCCCAGCGCCATCGCCTGCCGACAATGCCGGATAGCGACCGGTTTGCCTTCCACCCGGATATCGCCCTGCCATCGCCCTGGATACGCGCCGAACAGGCACTGGACCGTTTCGGTGCGCCCGGCGCCGACCAGCCCGGCGATCCCCAGCACTTCGCCGCGGCGCAGGCTGAACGACACGTCGTCCACCCGGCGAATATGGCGGTTCACCGGATGCCAGGCGGTCAGGTGTTCTACCCGCAGCACCTCTTCGCCGATATCATGCGGTTGGTTCGGGTACAGCTCCGTCAGCTCACGCCCCACCATCATGGCGATGATCTGATCTTCGCTGAGCGAGTCCGCCGGGCAGGTGCCAATGTGTTTGCCGTCGCGGATCACGCAGATCACGTCGGAAATCGCCTTGACCTCGTTGAGCTTGTGGGAGATGTAGATGCAGGCGATGCCGTGGTGACGCAGGTCGCGCACGATATCCAGCAACACGCCGGTTTCCCGCTCGGTCAGCGACGCGGTGGGTTCATCGAGAATCAGCAGCCTAACCTGCTTGTTCAACGCTTTGGCGATCTCCACCAGTTGCTGTTGACCCAACCCCAGTTCGCCAACACGGGTATTCGGATCGATGTCCAGCCGCACCTGCGCCAGCATCGTCTGACAGCGCAGGTACATGGCGTCGTAATCCATCACGCCAAAGCGCGTCCGCTCATTGCCGAGAAAGATGTTTTCCAGCACCGTCATCGCTTTGACCAGCGCCAGCTCCTGATGAATGATGGCGATCCCTTTCTGCTCGGTGTCGCGGATATGCCCGGCCCGCAGCTCATCGCCGGCGAACCGGATGCTGCCCTCATAGCTGCCGTACGGATACACCGCGCACAGCACCTTCATCAGCGTCGACTTGCCGGAACCGTTCTCGCCGCACAGCGACAACACCTGCCCCGCCTCCAGCTGCAGGCTGACATTGTCCACCGCTTTCACCGCCCCGAAGGCCTTGGTGATGTTTTTCATTTCCAACAGACACGGCATAACCCCTCCGCCTGGCCGATGCCGCACATCCAGCGACGCCGCAAAGCGGCTCGCCGGACGGCGGGCGAACTGGTTAATAGATGTCCGCTTTCTTATGGAATCCGTCGGCGACGACGGTGCTGTCGATATTCGTCTTGTCGACCGGGATCGGCGTCAGCAGGAAGGCAGGCACATCCTTCTTGCCGTTATTGAGCGTGGCGTTGGACTCCGGCTTTTTCCCCTGCCCCAGCGACACCGCGATATTGGCCGCATCCTGCGCCAGTTTGCTGATGGGTTTGTACACGGTCATGGTCTGGGTGCCGGCTACGATCCGCTTGATGGCCGCCAGGTCGGCGTCCTGACCGGAGATCGCCACCTTGCCGGCCAGCCCCTGGGCGGAGAGCGCCTGAATCGCGCCGCCCGCGGTCGCGTCGTTCGAGGCCACCACCGCATCAATCTTGTTGTTGTTGGCGGTCAGCGCGTTTTCCATGATTTTCAGCGCATTTTCCGGCAGCCAGGCATCCACCCACTGGTCGCCCGCCACCTTGATCTTGCCGCTATCAATTAACGGTTTTAATACTTTCATCTGGCCCTGGCGGAACAGCTTGGCGTTATTATCAACCGGCGATCCGCCCATCAGAAAATAACTGCCCTGCGGCACCTTATTGATCAAATATTGTGCCTGAAGTTCTCCGACTTTTTCATTATCAAACGAAATGTAAAAATCGATATCCGCGTTATTAATCATACGGTCATAAGCCAATACTTTTATTCCCTCGCGTTTGGCTTCGGCAATCACGTTACTTAAAACCTGACCGTTATAAGGGATAATCACCAGCACATCGACGCCGCGGTTAATCATATTTTCTATCTGGGATATCTGGGTTTCTTCATTGCCGTTGGCGGACTGCACAAACACTTTCGCCCCTTTTTCTTCGGCGTTCTTCACAAAAATATCCCGATCCTTCTGCCAGCGTTCGAGACGCAGGTCGTCGATAGCCATGCCGATTTTAACCTCTTTGGCAAACCCCGGCTGACTCAGCATGGCAAGTGCGGCACAGGCTGACAGTAATACGTGTTTCATTTTCATCGTAGAGTACCTTTGTTATACCCGTCATACTTCAAGTTGCAGGTGCGTTGGCTTTCCTCGCTCACCCCAGTCACTTACTTAAGTAAGCTCCCGGGGATTCGCTGCGTCGCCGCCTTCCTGCAACTCGAATTATTTTGGATATACAGGAAGGCAGGATAAAAACGTCACTTCACTTACGGCTACGTTGCATGAAATTGTTGACAAGAAAAGTCAGGGTCAGCAATTGCTGATTTTTATCTCCGAATTACGTTTTTTGGTTTAATTGTTATTTTTTGATAGCGGTCATATTTTCATCTTGTTAATCCATTTCATAACACCAACGAGTGCGAGCGGTTTTGCAGATTATTCCGGTTATTTTTTGCGATCGAGCGCACATTTAATAATTATCTGAATTTCACTGTGAAATAACGTAATTGAGGAAACCGGCAGGCAAACGGAATATTGAGAAAAGGCTGAAAACAGCCATTCCGGTGGTTTGCAAGGAGATAACAATGCACGCTTATTTTGATCAGATAGAAAAAGTCCGCTTTGAAGGTCAGGGCAGCCGCAATCCGTTTGCCTTCCGCCATTACAACCCTGACGAGGTCATCCTCGGCAAGCGCATGGCCGACCATTTGCGTTTCGCGGTCTGTTACTGGCACACCTTCTGCTGGAACGGTTCCGACATGTTCGGCGCCGGCGCCTTCGCCCGGCCCTGGCAGCAGTCCGGCGACGCGCTGGCGCTGGCGAAACGCAAAGCCGATATCGCCTTTGAGTTCCTGCACAAACTGGGCGCGCCCTATTACTGTTTCCACGATGTCGACGTCGCGCCGGAAGGCGGTTCGTTACAGGAATACCAGAACAACTTCGCCGCCATGACCGAGATTCTGGCGGCCAAACAGCAGGAAACCGGCGTGAAGCTGCTGTGGGGCACCGCCAACTGTTTCACGAATCCGCGTTACGCCGCCGGTGCCGCCACCAACCCCGACCCGGAAGTGTTCGCCTGGGCCGCCACGCAGGTGTTCAGCGCCATGAACGCCACCAAAACGCTGGGCGGCGAGAACTATGTCCTGTGGGGCGGCCGCGAAGGCTACGAGACCCTGCTCAATACCGACCTGCGTCAGGAGCGCGAACAGATTGGGCGCTTTATGCAGATGGTGGTGGAGCACAAGCACAAGATCGGTTTCAACGGCACGCTGCTGATCGAACCCAAACCGCAGGAGCCGACCAAACACCAGTACGACTACGATGTCGCCACCGTCTACGGCTTCCTCAAACAGTTCGGGCTGGAGAAAGAAATCAAGGTCAATATCGAGGCCAACCACGCCACGCTGGCGGGACATACCTTCCATCACGAGATCGCCACCGCGATTGCGCTCGGCATCTTCGGTTCGGTGGACACCAATCGCGGCGACCCGCAGCTCGGCTGGGACACCGACCAGTTCCCCAACAGCGTGGAGGAAAACGCGCTGGTACTCTATGAAATCCTGAAAGCAGGCGGATTCACCACCGGCGGCCTCAATTTCGACGCCAAGGTCCGCCGCCAGAGCACCGATCGCTACGATCTGTTCCACGCCCATATCGGCGCGATGGACACGATGGCGCTGTCGCTCAAGGTGGCCGTCCGCATGCTGGAAGACGGCGAGCTGAACCAGCACGTCGCCAACCGCTACGCCGGCTGGAACGGCGAACTGGGGCAGCAGATCCTGCAGGGCAACGCGTCGCTGGAGATGCTGGCGGGTTATGCCGCCCGCAATCAGCTTGACCCGCAACACCACAGCGGGCAGCAGGAACGACTGGAAAATCTGGTTAATCGCTACCTGTTCGGTTGAATAGGTGTAGGCTGGCGCAACCCCAACAACGCGGAAAACGGGTTTTTGGCGTCTGCGCCAGCAGTACAAATATTAAGGGTACAGCCTGATAACGGCACACGAAGTCACAGCGAGGCGTTATGTACATCGGCATCGATCTTGGCACATCGGGCGTGAAAGCCATCTTATTACGGGAAAACGGCGACGTGGCGGCCAGCCACAGTGTGCCGCTGAATGTCTCACGCCCACATCCGCTGTGGTCGGAACAGGATCCGCAAGCGTGGTGGCAGGCAACCGACGCCGCCCTGACCGGGTTGGCCGCGCAACAGGCGTTGCAGGGTGTGCGGGCCATCGGGCTGACCGGCCAGATGCACGGCGCGACGCTGCTGGATGCGAAGCAGCGGGTGTTGCGCCCGGCTATCCTGTGGAACGACGGACGCAGCGCCGCACAATGCCGGCAACTGGAGCAACAGGTGCCGGACGCCCGCCGCATCACCGGCAACCTGATGATGCCCGGCTTTACCGCGCCGAAACTGAAGTGGGTACAGCAGCACGAGCCGGATATTTTTCGGCAAATCGACAAGGTGCTGTTGCCAAAAGATTACCTGCGCTGGCGCCTGACCGGGGATTTCGCCAGCGACATGTCCGATGCGGCGGGCACGTTGTGGATGGATGTCGCCCGACGGGACTGGAATGACGCCCTGCTCACCGCCTGCGGACTACACCGCGATCAGATGCCTGCATTGTTCGAAGGCAACCAGATTACCGGACAGCTGCGCGCCGACATCGCCGCCCGCTGGGGCATACCGCCGGTGCCGGTGGTCGCAGGCGGCGGCGACAATGCCGCCGGCGCCATCGGCGTCGGGCTGTATCAGGCCGGCCAGGCCATGCTGTCGCTCGGCACGTCCGGGGTTTACTTCGCGGTCAGCAACGGCTTTCTCAGCAATCCCCAACGTGCCGTTCACAGCTTTTGCCATGCGTTGCCCAACAGCTGGCATCTGATGTCCGTCATGCTGAGCGCCGCGTCCTGTCTCGACTGGGCCGCACGGCTCACGCACGCCGACAGCGTGGCGGCGCTGCTCGCCGAAGCCGAACAGGCAAGCGAGGATGAAACCGCCACGCCGGTGTGGTTCCTGCCCTACCTGTCCGGCGAACGCACGCCGCACAACAACCCGCAAGCTAAGGGCGCCTTCTGGGGGCTGACCCACTCGCACGGCCGTGCGGCGCTGGCGCGCGCGGTGTTGGAAGGCGTGGGATTTGCGCTGGCGGACGGCATGGACGCGCTGCATGCAACCGGGCTGGAACCCCGGCAGGTAACGCTGATCGGCGGCGGCGCCCGCAGCGCTTACTGGCGACAGATGCTGGCGGATATCAGCGGCAAGACGCTGGAGTACCGCACCGGCGGCGATGTCGGCCCGGCGCTGGGCGCAGCGCGGCTGGCGCAAATTGCGCTGAATCCGACGACGCCGCTGGCGCAGTTGCTGCCCGCTTTGCCGCTGGAACAAACGCACCAGCCGGACCCGACGCGCCACGCGCAGTACGCGCAACAGCGCACGGTATTCCGCCAGCTCTACCAGCAACTCAGCCCGCTGATGATCTGATGCGAGCCGCCCAGCCGATGGCAAAACTCACCGTATTAATAAACTTACCGTATTAGCAAAAAGGAAAGGGCCGCAAAAGCGGCCCTCTTCTGACTAGCGGCTGGCTTAGAACAAACCGAGTGGTTTCTCGGAGTAACTGACCAGCAGGCATTTGGTCTGCTGATAGTGCTCCAGCATCATCTTGTGGGTTTCTCGCCCAATACCGGACTGTTTATAACCGCCGAACGCCGCATGCGCCGGGTAAGCATGGTAACAGTTGGTCCAGACGCGGCCGGCCTGGATGCCGCGGCCCATGCGGTAGGCGATGTTGGCGTTGCGGCTCCATACCCCGGCGCCCAAACCGTAAGGGGTGTCGTTGGCAATCGCCAGCGCTTCCTCCGGCGTTTTGAAGGTAGTCACCGCCAGCACCGGCCCGAAGATCTCCTCCTGGAACACTCGCATGCTGTTCTGGCCGAACAGAATGGTCGGCTCCAGATAGTAACCTTGCGCCAGTTCCCCCGGCAGCACTTTGCGGTGCCCGCCGGTCAGCACCTGCGCCCCTTCTTTCTTGCCGATATCGATGTAATTGAGGATGGTATCCAGTTGCCCCGCCGACACCTGCGCACCCATCATGGTTTGACTGTCGAGCGGATTGCCGACCCGGATGGATTCCACCCGTTTGATGGCGCGCTCCATGAACCGTTCGTAAATCGATTCCTGAATCAACGCCCGGCTCGGGCAGGTACACACCTCGCCCTGATTGAACGCAAACAGCGCAAACCCTTCCAGCACCTTGTCAAAGAAGCTGTCTTCCTGATCCATCACGTCGGCAAAGAAGATATTCGGCGATTTACCGCCCAGTTCCAGCGTTACCGGGATGACGTTCTGCGCCGCATAACCCATGATCTGCTGGCCGACTTCGGTCGAGCCGGTAAAGGCCACCTTGGCGATACGCGGCGACGTCGCCAGGTACTCGCCGATCTGCCCGCCGGCGCCGTTAACCACGTTCAGCACGCCCGGCGGCAGCACATCCTGAATCAGCTCCATCAGCAACAGCACCGACAGCGGCGTCAGCTTGGCGGGTTTCAGTACGATGCAGTTACCGGCCGCCAGCGCCGGCGCCAGTTTCCAGCACGCCATCAGCAGCGGGAAGTTCCACGGAATAATCTGCCCGACTACGCCCAGCGGTTCGTGGAAATGGTAGGCGACGGTATCGTGGTCGATCTCGCTGATCGACCCTTCCTGCGCGCGAATACAGGCGGCAAAGTAACGGAAGTGATCGATACCCAGCGGCACATCGGCATTGCGCGTTTCCCGGATCGGTTTCCCGTTGTCCCAGGTTTCCGCGCTGGCCAGCAGATCCAGATTAGCCTCCATGCGATCGGCGATGCGATTAAGGATCTGCGCCCGTTCGCGGGTGGATAACGCCCCCCATTCGGCGCTGGCCTTGTGAGCCGCGTCCAGCGCATGTTCGACGTCGCGGTTGTTTGAACTGGCGACTTCACACAGCGGCTGGCCGGTCACCGGCGTCAGGTTGACGTAGTATTGATTGCTGGATGGCGGCACCCACGCGCCGCCGATAAAGTTGTCGTAGCGCTTTTTCAGCGTGAGGGCGGGTCCGTATTCACCGGGCAACACCCGGTTTCCTGCGGTATCGATGGCCATGTCTGTCTCCTTTGGTGATACAGGGTGTCATCGCAGGCGGATACCCGGCGTCATGCCAGCCCCCCCCTGCGCCGCGGCAGCCAGAGCCTGCCAGAGCGAAACCGGCAGGCATGAAAAGCTCCGTCTGGCTGATAAGTCCTCACAGAAAGTAATGATTAAATCGTATACAGTGTTACCAGATTGTAAAAGGTCTACCGCAGGGAAAAACGCCACTCTTCGACGCAGCGCACAGTTTGTTATTCCCACATTCAGGCCATACTTTTTTATCCGTAGAGTGTGGATGGAAACTGACGGGATAAAAATTCGCATCCCTGCCACGGCGGTGAAATAATGTCAAAATAGACACACGTAACAGCGGGCACAACACCGTGAACAATGATGATTCTCAGGGCGTCGCAGAGAGATTGATAGCTGGCGCCTGCCAGCGCACCGTCTGGCATCAGGGTGAACTGGATTCGCCGCGGCAGGACTGGTTGGCGGAAGAAGTGCCGGTGGCGCTGGTCTATAACGGTATTTCGCACGTCGTGATGATGGCGTCGCCAAAAGATCTGGAGCCGTTTGCGCTCGGCTTTTCCCTGTCGGAAGGCATCATCCAGTCGCCGCAGGACATCTACGGCATGGATGTCGTGCCGGTGTGCAACGGCATTGAAGTACAGATCGAGCTGTCCAGCCGCCGTTTCGCCGGGTTGAAAGCGCGCCGGCGGGCGATGGATGGGCGAACCGGCTGCGGGGTCTGCGGGGTGGAGCAGTTGGAAGAAATCGGCAAACCGGTGTCGCCGCTGCCGTTCACCCAGCACTTCTCGCTGTCCCGTCTGGAGCAGGCGTTGCAGGCGCTGAAAAGCGTGCAACAGGCGGGCGCGCTGACCGGTTCGACGCACGCCGCGGCCTGGTTGTCGCCGGAAGGGGAACTGTTGGGCGGCTGTGAGGACGTCGGCCGCCATGTAGCGCTGGACAAACTGCTGGGAACGCGCGCGCGCCGGCCCTGGCAACAGGGAGCGGCGCTGGTATCCAGCCGCGCCAGCTATGAAATGGTGCAAAAATCCGCCATGTGCGGGGTGGAAATTCTGTTTGCGGTTTCAGCCGCTACGTCGCTGGCGGTAGAGGTGGCCGAGCGGTGCAATCTGACGCTGGTCGGCTTCTGTCGCCCCGGACGCGCCACCATCTATACCCATCCGCAGCGCTTGCAGGCCTGATGGTCAGACCGGGCAGAGCTTAGATCGATTTGTTGTTAGTCGGAGCGATTACGGCATAAACGCTTGTAATCGCGGAATAAAGCGCGCAGATAAACCGGCCGGTGCCACGAATAGTCGTTTTCAAGATCATTTAATTAACTATAATGAACCTAATGCTTACGCGGTGCTAACAAGCAATAGCGCCGCCCAATAACTAAATTGCGCACGACAACAATGGAGATGCTAAACATGAGTTATTCACTGCCATCCCTGCCTTATGCTTATGACGCACTGGAGCCGCACTTCGACAAGCAGACGATGGAAATCCATCACTCCAAACACCATCAGGCTTACGTCAATAACGCTAACGCAGCGCTGGAATCCCTGCCAGAGTTCGCCAGCCTGTCCGCCGAAGAGCTGATCACCAAACTGGATCAACTGCCGGCCGACAAAAAAGGCCCTCTGCGTAACAACGCCGGCGGTCACGCCAACCACAGCCTGTTCTGGAAAGGCCTGAAACTGGGCACCACGCTGACAGGCGAACTGAAAGCCGCCATTGAGCGCGATTTCGGCAGCGTTGACGCGTTCAAAGAAAAATTCGAGCAGGCGGCAGCAACCCGTTTCGGTTCCGGCTGGGCGTGGCTGGTGCTGAAAGATGACGGCAAACTGGCTGTCGTTTCCACCGCCAACCAGGACAGCCCGCTGATGGGCGAAGCGATTTCCGGCGCATCCGGCTATCCGCTCATCGCACTGGACGTGTGGGAGCACGCTTATTACCTGAAATACCAGAACCGCCGTCCGGACTACATTAAAGCGTTCTGGAGCGTCGTAAACTGGGACGAAGCGGCTAAACGTCTCGCTGAAGCCAAAAAATAAGTAAAAGGTAAAAATTAATTTCTAAATCAGAAATTAACGCGACCAAACCCGGAATAACATTTGTTATGCCGGGTTTTTTTTATTTTATTTTCAGGATTATCGCCGCGAAAAGCAGTATAAAGTTTCACTATGGCGCGCCGATAGATTCTGCAGTTTTTGTTATAGACTACACACAGCCGCCAACATGGCAATCTCACATTCACGAATAAATCGGTTATTCACCACATTACTTCATCACTCAGCCTATTAATGATGGAAGAAAAAAAATGGCTATAAAATTCGAAAATATCAAAGTCGGCAGGAAGTTAGGATTAGGGTTTTCCTTAATTCTGTTGCTGACCGTCATTATTGCTGCAGTAAGCGTACACTACATCGAAATACTGAAAGGGCGTTTTGAAAAAGTTATCTTCAGCAATCAAATCAGCGATGAGGTTAATGAAGCCCGTTATTATCGAGTTTTGTATAGCACAAGTTATAACCCGGATAGCATCCAGCAAAACACCAAACATATTGATAACATTGTTAATTTAATCTCTTCAATCCAGGATAAATCCTGGCGCGGCGATTACGACGACAAACTGAGCAATATCGCCAGGCTCATCAGCCAATATAAAGAAAGACAAAAAAACTATACCGACGCCATCGCCAAAAAAGATGACGTCAGAAAAAGCTGGAACCTGTCCGATTCGGAAAAACCGCTCAAGCAGATCGAGCAACAGGTTGCCGGCAATCTGCCGCTTCAGTTGCAGTTAAGCACGCTGCACCAGAAGCTGGTGACGGTCCGCTATCTGGTGCGCGGCCTGTTGCTATCGCTGAACAGTGATGCGGAAAAACCGCTGGTTACCTCGCTGGATGACGCGCAGGCGACGCTGAATCAGTTTATTCAGGCGCTGACGCCGGAACAGCAAGCCATCATGGCGCCGGTGGTTTCTACGCTTTCGACCTACAAAACGCAGGTACTGGCTTACCTTCCGGCTTATCAGACGGAGATGAATCAGGCCAAACAGTTGGGTGAAACCGCCAATCAACTGCTCGACAATGTCGACAAGATGGTCACCGAGGAAACCGCCGCCACCCAGAGCGATATCACCAGCGCCGAATGGCAGATTGCCATCACCGCGCTGATTACGCTGGTGCTGGGCGCGCTGATTGCCTGGTATATTTCCCGCCAGATTACCCAGCCGCTGAACAACACCGTAGCTATCGCCGAAAGCATCGCCATCGGCGATCTGACCATCGCCATTGAAACCACACGCCGTGACGAACTGGGCATGTTGTTTGGCGCTATGGCGAAAATGAAGGCCAATCTGCACAACATGATCGATGACATCCGTATGGGCGTCAGCCAGATCACCACCGCCGCCAGCGAAATCGTCACCGGTAACAATGACCTGGCCGCCCGTACCGAATCCCAGGCTGCGTCGGTGGAACAAACCGCCGCCAGCATGGAACAACTGACCTCCACCGTGAAACAGAACGCCGCTAACGCGCATCAGGCCAACAAGCTGGTGCTGGATGCGACGCACACGGCACAGGAAGGCGGCAAACTGGTGGAAGACGTGGTGCAAACCATGTCCGACATCGAGGGCAGTTCCAAACGGATTGCGGAAATCACCTCGGTGATCAACGGCATCGCCTTCCAGACCAATATTCTGGCGCTCAACGCCGCGGTGGAAGCCGCCCGCGCCGGTGAACAAGGCCGCGGTTTTGCCGTAGTGGCCAATGAAGTACGCAACCTGGCGCAACGCAGCTCGCAGGCGGCCAAAGAGATTGAAGGTTTGATCTCCACCTCGGTCGATCAGGTATCGAAAGGCGCCCATCTGGTGCACTCAGCCGGTAAAACCATGCAGGAAATTGTGACGGCGGTGACGCATGTGCACGACATCATGGGGGAAATTACGGTCGCGTCCGATGAACAAAGCCGCGGTATCGCCCAGGTGAATCAGGCGATCGTCGAGATGGACAGCACCACCCAGCAGAACGCCGCGCTGGTGCAGCAATCCTCCGCGGCCGCCAGCTCGCTGGAAGAACAGGCGGTCATGCTCTCCAACACCGTGTCGGCTTTCCGCCTCTCCTCCACGCAGGAACTGGCGCCCGCCAGCCACGGTTTGCCGTTTGCCGGTCATCAACAGCAGCTGTCTTATAAGCGGTAACGGCAGGCAGCAGCCGGACGGCGCATCGCATCCCCTTCGGCGAAGGGGATAAGCGAAAGCGAGAATGCAAAAAGGGCAACCCAAACGGGCTGCCCTTTGTTATCTGATTATCTGATATCCCTGAATCAGAACGCCTTTTTCAGGCTAATGCCGGCGATAAGTTCGGTCAGCGACAGCACCAGCGTGGAACGCACCATCTGCTGATAACGCTGCTGTTGCATGGCCGCCAGCAACGCGTCGTCGGGATCGACGCTCGGCGGCAGCATCGGCGACGGCGGCAGGCTGCTCACACAATGCAGCTCGCTGATCGGCCCGAGAATTTCATCATCGGTAAACCGGTACCCATGCTCATCGTGGGTCAGCTCCTCGCCCAGCGCCATCAGCAGCTCGGTATCTTCGTATTCTTTACGGCTGATCATCCCCAGACCGTAAATCAGCTTCAACCGCACTGACAGCTCGCCCAGCGGCCCGCTGCCGGATAACAGGGGTTCGACGGCGTACTTCACGGCATAATCGTCTTTGCGAAACGCCTGCAGCATCAGCAGGCTGACGGCTTCCGCCAATAATTCGACGGCCATCAGCATAAAGCTTCTGACCGTTTTCGATGCATTCAGGGATTCCAGTACCCGGTTTTCAAATGCCTGCGTATCGTCCATCGTCGCTTCTCGTACGTTAATTCCGCGCACAGTATTGCCCCTGCGCGTTGGAGCGGCTGACTCCACGGGGGCATGGCTTTTCATCTTCAACGCCCCCGTCCTATCCAACGCACTCGATTGAAAAGCAGGGACACAGCCTGATCTGTGCCGAGACGCGCCGATTACTGCATGGCGTTATACACACTCACCGCTTTTCCGACAACCTCGCTGTCAGCGTCCAGACCGGAAATCTGCGCCAGCGCAACCTTCGGCCCTTGCGAGGCGATCAACGCCGCCAGTTCCTGCGCCTGCGGGTCCTGCTCGCTGCGATAATGCATCGCGGCGGCAATACCCTGGATCAGGTTATCATGCGGCAGGCTGTATTCCAGCGTGCCCAGCAACGGTTTGATCAGGCGATCGCCAGCGCTGAGTTTACGCAGCGGCTGACGGCCGACGCGCTCCACCTCATCGTGCAGCCACGGGTTTTCAAAACGGGTAAGAATTTTGCGGATGTAAGCCTGATGCTTGTCGGCATCAAAACCGTAGCGACGAATCAGCACCGCGCCGCTCTCTTCCATCGCCCCCTGCACCACGCGGCGGATCGCCGGGTCCAGAATGGCGTCGCGGATGGTGCTGTGCCCGGCGCGCTGGCCGAGGTAAGCGGTGATGGCATGACCGGTGTTCAGGGTGAACAGCTTGCGCTCAACGAACGCCATCAGATTATCGGTCAGTTCCATACCGGCGATCGCCGGCGGCTCGCCGTTGAACTGGGTTTTATCCACAATCCATTCGCTGAAGGTTTCCACCGTCACCGCCAGCGGATCGGACTCGCCGGCTTCAGCCGGCGGCACAATACGGTCCACCGCCGAGTCCACGAAACCGACATGCTGCGCGACCCACGCCTGCGTATTTTCCGGCAATTGCGCCAGCACATGCTGTTTGAGCTGGCTGGTGCCGCGCACCATGTTTTCGCAGGCGATAATATTCAGCGGCGAGGTGTTGCCGTTGGCATGGCGTTTCACCAGCCCCTGAGCAATAGCGCCGGCGATCTTCGCCAGAATCTGCGGCCCCACGGCCGTTGTCACCAGGTCCACCCCGGCAATCAGCTCAACCGCCTGCGGGCTGCCGCTGTGTACGGCGCTGACCTGACTGACCGTCTCTACCTGCTGCTGTTCACCGACGATCCGAACCGGATAGCTACCGCGTTGATTGATGGCATCCAGCAACGGCTGGTTCACATCGGCAAACGTCAGGGAAATGCCCGCGTCCGCCAGCAGCTTGCCGATAAACCCACGGCCGATATTGCCGGCCCCAAAATGTAATGCTTTCATCATGCGTAACCTTACTACTGAGATTTAACAATCTGGGAAAATTTAACAATCCGAGAAAGAAAGCGCCGCCCGAAGGCGGCACTTTTTTATCTGTCAGGCAGGCGACTTGCCGGAAAGCAGGTCGAGGACATCCTGCAAATTCCCCGTCTGAGCCAGCCGTTCTATTATCGACTCATCATCCAGCGCGCTGGTGAGATTGGTGATGACCTGCACGTGTTCGTTGTTGCGGGCCGCGATACCGATGACCAGACGAGCCACGTCGTCCTCATCATCGCCGAAGCGCACCCCTTGCGGATACTGGCAGAACACCACGCCGGTTTTCAGCACCCGGTCCTTGGCTTCAATCGTCCCGTGCGGCACGGCGATCGACTCGCCCAGGTAGGTGGAGGTCAGTTTCTCACGCTCCAGCATCGCGTCGACATACGCCGGCTCGACATAACCGCCTTTTACCAGTTGTTCACCGGCAAAACGAATGGCCTGTTCTTTGTCGGCGGCCTGCAGGTTCAGGAAGACGTTTTTCTCCGTCAGCTGGAACAACGTCTGCGGTGCGGCGGCCGGCTCGGCAACCGCAGCGGCTGCAGCGGGTTTGGCCTCGCCGGGTTGAGCAGCCTGCAGGCGGGCAACCAGATCGTTATACAGATTGCTATCGAGGAAGTTGGTCAGCGAAATGTGCTGAGCCTGCGGCGCATGGCGCATGGCGCGCTCGGTCAGATCACGATGGGTGATCACCAGATCCACGTCTTCCGGCAGGTTGTTGATGGCGCTGTTGGTCACCGAAATGCCCCGCAGACCGGCATCCTGTACCTTCTTGCGCAGCACCCCTGCTCCCATGGCGCTGGAGCCCATGCCGGCGTCGCAAGCGACGATGATTTTACGCACGGTGCCAAGGTCGCCGCTCACGCCGCCGACAGCCTGACCTTTGGACGCGGATTTCATTTCCTGCATACGGCGGGTCGCCAGTTCCAGTTCGTCGTCATCCTTCACTTTGCTGCTTTTCAGCAGGATGGCCGACACCACAAAGGAGACCGCGAAAGCGGCGGCGATCGCGACGATATTGGCGAAGTAGGCGCCTTTCGGCGTCATGGCCAGCACCGCCAGAATGGAACCCGGCGAGGCCGGAGACACCAGACCGCCGTTCAGCAGGCCCAGCGTGAACACGCCGGTCATGCCGCCAAGAATAACGGCGATAATCAGACGCGGATTCATCAGCACATACGGGAAGTAGATTTCATGAATCCCGCCCAGGAAGTGGATGATGGCCGCGCCCGGCGCAGACTGTTTGGCGTTGCCGCGGCCGAACAGCATGTAAGCCATCAGCACGCCCATACCCGGACCCGGGTTGGCTTCGATCAGGAAGAAGATGGATTTCCCGGCTTCCGTCGCCTGCTGGATGCCCAGCGGCGAGAAGATGCCGTGGTTGATGGCGTTATTCAGGAACAGGATCTTCGCCGGTTCAACGAAAATCGACGCCAGCGGCAACAGGTTGTTCTGCACCATCAGGTGTACGCCGGCGGCCAGAATGCGCGACAGCGCCTCGACCAGCGGACCAATCGCCAGGAAGGACAGAATAGCCAGCAACATGCCGATGATACCGGCGGAGAAGTTGTTGACCAGCATCTCAAAGCCGCTTTTGATTTTGCCGTCAACCGCGCGGTCAAAGTGTTTGATCGCCCAGCCACCCAACGGGCCGGCAATCATGGCGCCGAGGAACATCGGGATATCGGAGCCGACCACCACGCCCATAGTGGTGATGGCGCCGACCACGCCGCCGCGCTCTCCACCTACCAGACGTCCGCCGGTAAAACCGATCAGTAACGGCAACAGATAGGTGATCATCGGGCCGACCAGCTTGGCCAACGTCGCGTTGGGGATCCATCCGGTAGGAATAAACAGTGCTGTGATAATCCCCCAGGCAATAAAGGCGCCGATATTCGGCATCACCATATTGCTCAGGAAACGGCCAAAATTCTGCACCTTGACCTTGGTATCTGGTGAGAGCATAGAGATACACCCCTTTGAAACGCGCGGCGGAAAGCGTTCGCGCGGTAATTATTGATTGTTAGACAGCGTGATGACTTCCGTCGGAATCATGAGGTCGTGTACCGCAATGTGTGCATACCGCTATTGTCGTCATTGTCGACTCTGTCGTATCGCGATCACGGCATCGTGTGACGACGAAAAATCTCAATAGCGTGCGCCACCGGCGTGGCCCCCCAAAACCCGTTATCAAGCGGACTCTAGCACGTGGTTTTCAGACCGCAACTCGCGGGAAAATCGTGACAAAAATCACAAAAACCACCCACAAGCCCACCACAAATAAGTGACACAATTCACAAAAAAATAATAAAACCGGATAAATGGTCAGAAAAAAACCAATCAGGTCACAAAAAATAGTGATCAAGATCACTATCTTACGAATTGGGTTTATATGAAATATGTGAGATAAATCACAATATATTTCCAGCACGAACCGGCCTTCGCAAGAAAACCAGCCCGTGCCGGGGTCACCTTAGTGAGGCAGGAAATTCTGGGATTTGAGCGTCGTGAACAGTTTCTGCTGCTGATTGGCGATATCGGTCATCATGCTGTTGTACTGATCCACCTGCTGCTGGGTGTGGAACTGGACGCCGTTGTTGCCAAACACTACCTGATTGCCTTGCGTCTGCAGATAATCGCCCACCTGCACCACGCTCTGTGCAAACGACGTGCTGGCCGGCACCACCGTCACCATCGCATTGGCCGGCAGGGAAACGGCGCGGTTATAGACTTTATCGTATACCGTCTGCAATTCTTCCGGCTGCTTGAGCGCACGGCGGGCGTTATCCGCCTGGGTTTTGGCGTTCTGCACCTGCGGGCTCAGCATATTGAGGCCGCCCAGCGCCTGACGCAGGTTATCGCGCTGAGTAACGTAATCCTGCGGCACGCGAATGCGGGACACTACGTCCAGCATCGGCGTCAGGCTGCCTGCCAGCGCCTGATCCAGTTGCTGATTGAAAGCGGTCATCACAGCGTAATCCTGGGTAAAACGCCCGAAGCTCTGTTTCTGCTGTTCGGACAACGCCGGCAACTGGCGCCCTTCCTGCTGTGAAATCCCCTGCAGGAAGGTGATGAACGCCTGACGCGCATCCTTATCCTTGTCGCCGCAGGCCGACAGTTGCAATGCCACAACCAACATAACCACTGGCAGCAGCCAGCGCGAACGGTAATCCGCCAACATCATTACTACTCCTGTTTATTTTCACCACCGTGACCCGGCGGTCTCTATCGCCCGGCGAGCCATGTCGCCATAAGCGTAACCGAACCTGCCGCCGCGTGGGACATGCCACGCCTTTTTTTTTCTCCCAACGGCCTGTTCAACAATCAAGGACCGCTATTCTACGCCGGATCGACGCCATGCCACCCGCAGAATCGTCTGTTCTGCTGCCGCTATTCTGTTACCACAACGTGCATACGGCTTCGCGCAGGTTGCACACCATCTTGCACACAACATGTCATCTTGCACACAAGTAGTGCATCCCGGTAATGCACGGCAGGTAATCGCCGACCAACCGACAGGCTGGAGGATGCCATAGCACATCACAGTTAATAATTTGAAAGATAAATAAAAAATCAAGAAAACGCCTGCGGCGGATTCGTATCGACACGCAACATGGCAAGTATTTTGCTTTGTCTGACTGGCAGCAGGAGCGATAGCGGGCAACCGGTGTCGCCAGACAATTTGGAAATGGGTGACTAGGGTTCCGGCTTTACTGCGCAGGTCCGAGAGTCACCGACCGCCCTCTGGCGGTTACACGGCGGGATAAAAGCCCGGGAGGATACAGCGAGATACATGCTCGCCGCCCTCCTGCTTTGCTAATGATTGCGCCCAACGTCAGAGGATATACGCCATGAAAACGATTCAACGATTACTGCTTGTTTGCGCACTGGCGCTGTGCAGCGCCGGCGCGCTGGCCGCCAACAAACCCGCCTTCAAACTCTGCTGGTCCATTTACGCCGGCTGGATGCCGTGGGACTACGCCCAGCAGCAAGGCATCATCAAGAAATGGGCCGACAAATACGGCATCGATATCCAGTTTGTTCAGGTCAACGACTACATCGAATCCGTTAACCAGTACACCGCAGGCGGCTTTGACGGCTGCGCCATGACCAACATGGACGCGCTGACCATTCCGGCGGCCGGCGGCGTGGACAGCACCGCGCTTATCGTCGGCGACTACTCAAACGGCAACGACGGCATTCTGATCAAAGGCACTAACAGCCTGGCCGCGCTCAAAGGCAAGCCGATCAATCTGGTCCAGCTGTCCGTGTCTCACTACCTGCTGGCGCGGGCGCTGGAAAAGAACGGCATGAGCGAGAAGGACATCAAGGTGGTGAATACCGCCGATGCCGATCTGGTCGCCGCCTTCGGTACGTCGGAGGTGCAGGCCATCGTCACCTGGAACCCGTTGCTGGCGGAAGCCAAAAAACAGCCGGGCAGCCAGTTGGCGTTTTCTTCCGCGCAAATCCCCGGCGAAATTCTCGATCTGCTGGTGGTCAATACCGCCACGCTGAAGCAACACCCCGAGCTGGGCAAAGCCCTGACCGGCGCCTGGTATGAAACCCTGCAAGCGATGTCCGGCGACAGCAGCGCCGCCCGCCAAGCCCGCACCTTCATGGGGCAGGCCGCCGGCACCGACCTGGCCGGATTTGACGAGCAACTGGCCGCCACCCACCTGTTCGCCACCCCGAAACAGGCGCTGGAGTTCGTCCAGAACGCCCAGTTGAAAACCACCATGCAGTCGGTCGCGGAATTCTCCTTCCGTCACGGCCTGCTGGGCGACGGCGCGCCGGGCGCAGACGTGGTGGGGGTATCCACCCCTGTGGGTCTGTGGGGCAACACCGGTAACGTCAAACTGCGTTTCAGCGACGAGTTTCTGAAACTGGCGGCCGACAACAAGCTGTAATACGGGAGAACGCCGGATGCGCAAATTGATCAACTACCAGCCGCTGCCGCTGACACGCGGGATGATGGGGTTTCTGCCGCTACTGGCGCTGCTGCTTGTCTACCTGATGGCGTCCGACGCCCGACTGGCGGCGAACGCCGCCGACAAGCTGTTGCCGGGGCTGGGCGCGATGGCGGATGCCATGCATCGCATGGCGTTCGAGCCCAACGAACGCACCGGCGAATACCTGCTGTGGGTCGACACCGCCGCCAGCCTGCTTCGGCTGTTGATCGGCGTAGGGTTAAGCGCGCTGCTGGCGCTGGTGTTCGGCCTGCTGTGCGGCGCGCTGCCGGCGGTGCGCGCCACGCTGTCGCCGCTGATCACCCTGTTTGCGCTGATCCCGCCGCTGGCGGTGCTGCCTGTCCTGTTCATCTGCTTCGGACTGGGCGAGGTATCCAAAGTGGTGCTGATCATGGTGGGCATCACGCCGTTCATCATTCGCGACCTGCAACTCTACATCCAGAGCCTGCCGCAGGAGCAACTGGTCAAAGCGCAAACCCTCGGCGGCCACAGCGGCCAAATCCTGTGGCGGGTGATTCTGCCGCAATTGATGCCGCGGTTGCTGGATGCGGTGCGCCTGTCCCTCAGTTCCGCCTGGCTGTTCCTGATCGCCGCCGAAGCTATCGCCGCCACCGAGGGGCTGGGCTACCGCATCTTCCTGATGCGCCGCTATCTGGCGATGGACGTCATTCTGCCTTACGTCGCCTGGATCACGGCGCTGGCGTTCCTGCTCGATGTGCTGCTGCGGGTCATCAGCCGTCGCGGCTGGCCCTGGTATTACTCGAAATGAGCGTCAACCGGAATGCAGGAGAACCTATGTCGTTGTTAAAACTTAAAAACATCAGGAAAGAGTACGACGGTCAGGTGGTGCTGGAACGGCTCAACGTCTCGGTCGAGGAAGGCGAATTCGTCTCCATCGTCGGTGCGTCCGGTTGCGGCAAGACCACGTTTCTCAAGATGCTGCTCGGCACTGAAAGCCCCAGCAGCGGCCAGTTGCTGCTCGACGGCGCGCCCATGCCGCAGGAGCCGGACGAACACCGCGGCGTGGTGTTCCAGCGCTACTCGGTTTTCCCTCACCTCAGCGTGGCGGAGAACGTCATGCTCGGTGCGGAATTCGCCGAAGCCCGCTGGCTGGGCCGGGTATGGGGCCGGCGGCGTCGCGCCCTGCACGCCGGCGCAATGGAGATGTTGCGTCAGGTAGGTCTGGAACAATCCGCTCACAAGTATCCGCATCAGCTGTCCGGCGGCATGCAGCAGCGGCTGGCGCTGGCGCAGGCGTTGATCAAACGCCCGCGCATTCTGCTGCTGGATGAGCCGTTCGGCGCGCTGGACCCCGGCATCCGCGCCGAGATGCACCAGTTGATCAGCCAGTTGTGGCGGGAAAATTGCCTGACCATTTTCATGATCACCCATGACCTTAAAGAAGGTTTTTCACTCGGGTCGCGCCTGTGGGTGTTCGACAAGCTGCGCCAGGACCCGCAAGCGCCAGACGCTTTTGGCGCCAGCATCACCTACGACCTTCCGCTGGAGCGCTCGCCTGCCGGCGTGCGAGCTTCGGTGGGAGAACTGATTGACGGGCGGCGGCATGTCGCCTGATGGGAGGAGTCACACAATGAACGATCATTATCAGACCGAACTGCCCGCCGGGTCGCACTGGTCGCTGGTCATGCGCCGTGGTACCGCGCTGTGCCTGACCGACGTCGAAGGCGGCGCCAACGTGGGCATGCTGTTCTACAACCCGGAAAATCCGCTGGAGCGTTACAACGCGCCGGACACGCTCAAATGCCAGCATACGTTTCGCCTGACCGCCGGCCACTGCCTGTACTCGGATATGGGCCGTATTTTCTGCGGCATCGAAGCCGACAGTTTCGGCTGGCATGAAACCGTGTGCGGTAGCGCCAACGCGCAGCAGGTGGCGCGTCAGTTCGGCGAACTGAACTACCAGCAGGCCCGTAACAGCCGCCATCAGAACGGCTACGACAGCTTCCTGGTGGAACTGGCTAAATACGGTCTTGGCAAGCGCGACATGGCCGCCTGCGTTAACTTTTTCGCCCGCGTGAGCAGCGACGACGACGGCAACCTGACGCTGGAACAGCAGGGACAGCCCGGCGCCAGCGTCACTCTGCGTTTCGCCATGGATACGCTGGTTATCCTGCATACCTGCCCGCATCCGCTCAGCGCCGCCGCTGACTACCCACGACATCCGATCCTGCTGACGCTGGACCACCAGCGTGCGCCGTTGCCGGACATCTGTCTGGCACGACCGGAGAACCGGCGCGGACTGCGCAACAACACGCTTTACTATCTGGCCGAACAACCCCAAGGAGTCTGATCATGATCCAGACCAGCCAACGCGACCCCGCCACGGCGGTTTATCGCGCCACCCTTCCCGCCGGCGACTACTGGCTGCACCGCATTGAAGCCGGTCAGACGCTGCGTATTACCGATCTCGAAGGCAATCAGGCCGCCGATACCCTGTTCTACAACGCCGACGACACCGCCGAGCGCTACAGCGTGACCGATACCCTGCGCGGTCAGCGCAACGTCTTTCTCACCACCGGCAGCATACTGCGTTCCAACGAAGACCGTCCGATGCTGGAAATCGTGGCGGACACCTGCGGCCGCCACGACACCCTCGGCGGCGCCTGCGCCACCGAGAGCAACACGGTGCGCTACGATCTGGAAAAACGCCACATGCACGCCTGCCGCGACAGTTGGATGCTGGCGGTGGCGCAACACCCGGAATACCACCTGACCAAACGCGACATCACCCACAACATCAATTTTTTCATGAACGTGCCGGTGACGCGGGAAGGCGGATTGACCTTCGCCGACGGCATCTCCGCACCGGGGAAATACGTGGAAATGGTGGCGAAAATGAACGTATTGGTGCTGATCTCCAATTGTCCGCAGTTGAACAACCCTTGTAACGGCTATAACCCCACCCCGATCGATATCGCCGTCTGGTAAACGCGGCGGCAACGACACGCATCGGGAACAGCGACGCGCGGGACGACCCGCAACACGCGTCCGAGACTTCGCAGGACGACCTGCCCGTAAGAGACTCAGTCATGTTTGAGCGAGTACTGATTGCCAACCGTGGCGCTATTGCGGTGCGTATCATCCGCACCCTGAAAACAATGGGCGTGAAGGCCATCGTCGTTTACGCCGAAGCGGATCGTCATTCGCTCCACGTACGTCAGGCGGACGAAGCCTGGTCGCTGGGCGACGGCCCGGTGCGCGATACCTACCTGAATCAGGACAAATTACTGCACATCGCAGCGAAAAGCGGCGCACAGGCGATTCACCCCGGCTACGGCTTCCTGAGCGAGAACGCCGGTTTCGTCACCCGCTGCGAGCAGGCGGGCCTGGTATTTCTCGGCCCGACCGTGGCGCAGATGACCGCCTTCGGCCTCAAGCATCAGGCGCGCGCGCTGGCGCAGCAGAATGACGTACCGCTGCTGCCCGGCAGCGGCCTGCTCACCTCGCTGGACAGCGCCTGCGAACAGGCGCGCCGCATTGGTTATCCGGTGATGTTAAAGAGCACCGCGGGCGGCGGCGGCATCGGCATGCAGCGCTGCAATGACCAGGACCAGTTGGTCGATGCCTTTACCCGCGTGAAACGACTGGCGGGCAACAATTTCGCCGACGACGGCGTATTTCTGGAAAAATTCATCGCCCAGGCCCGACACATCGAAGTGCAGGTATTCGGCGACGGTCAGGGCAACGTTATCGCCCTTGGCGAGCGCGACTGCTCCGCCCAGCGCCGCAACCAGAAAGTGATTGAGGAGACCCCGGCCCCCAACCTTGGCGACGACGTACGCGCCGAACTACAGGCCACCGCCATCCGGCTGTGTCAGGCGGTGAACTACCGCAGCGCAGGCACGGTAGAGTATGTGTACGACGAAAGCAGCAAGCAGTTCTGGTTCCTGGAGGTCAACACTCGCCTGCAGGTAGAACACGGCGTGACCGAGATGGTGTACGGCGTCGACATCGTGCAATGGATGGTGACGCTGGGCGCCGGTTGCCTGCCGCCGCTCCACACACTTGCCGCCACGCCGCGCGGCCACGCCATTCAGGTACGGCTGTACGCCGAAGACCCGGCCAAACAGTTCCAGCCTTGCGCCGGGTTGCTGAGCAACGTCAGTTTCCCGGACTCGCTGCCCGGCCTCACCCTGCGTATCGACCACTGGCTGGACAGCGGCAGCGAGGTGTCGCCGTTTTATGACCCGATGCTGGCGAAAGTCCTCGTTCACGGCGTCAGCCGGGACGCCGCGCTCGACGGTATGGCGCAGGCGCTGAGCGCCACGTCGCTGTACGGCATCGAAACCAATCTCGACTGGCTGCGCTACCTGCTGACCCTGCCCGCCGTCAGGCGCGGAGAAATCATCACCGCGACGCTGGGCGGCGTCGTCTGGCAGCCCGCTACGCTGGATGTCCTCGGCGGCGGCACGCTTACCACCGTGCAGGATGCGCCCGGCCGTACCGGTTACTGGCATGTCGGCGTCCCGCCCTCCGGACCGTTCGACACTCGCTCCTTCCGACTCGGCAATCAGTTGCTGGGCAACGCGCCGGACGCCGCCGGGCTGGAGATCACCCTGCGTGGCCCGACGCTGCGCTTCAACCGCGACTGCGCTTTCGTCATCACCGGCGCCGCCATCGACGCCCGGTTGGATGATGCTCCGCTCGCCGGCTGGCGGACTCATCACGCCCGCGCCAGGCAAACGCTGACGCTTGGCGATATTCAGGGCGCGGGCTGCCGCAGCTACCTGTTGCTGGCCGGCGGTCTGGCCTGCCCGACGTATCTGGGCAGCCGCAGCACCTTCACGCTCGGCAAATTCGGCGGTCATGCCGGGCGTGCATTGCGCGCCGGCGACGTACTGCATCTGGCCGCGCCTCAGTCTCCCGCCATCGATGTCGCCCTGCCTGCGCCCGACTGGCACTCTCACTGGCAATTGCGGGTGGTGTACGGGCCGCACGGCGCGCCGGACTACTTTACCCCAGAGGACATCGAGGCCTTTTTCGCCGCCGACTGGCAGGTGCATTACAACTCCAGCCGTACCGGCATCCGGCTAATTGGCCCTAAACCTCAGTGGGCGCGAACCGACGGCGGCGAAGCCGGCATGCACCCATCCAATATCCACGACAACGCCTACGCCTTCGGCACGGTGGATTTTACCGGCGATATGCCGGTCATCCTGGGGCCGGACGGCCCATCGCTGGGCGGGTTCGTCTGCCCGGCCACGGTGATCCACGCCGATTTATGGAAACTCGGCCAGTTAAAAGCCGGCGACAGCATTCGTTTCATGCCGGTGAGTCTGGAGCAGGCGGACGAACTGGCGCGCGAAGCGGAATCCGCCATCGCCGCCGGTCGCCCGGTGGCAGAACCCACCCTCGCCGCCTGTTGCCCCTCGCCCGTGCTGTATCACCGATCGGCGCAAGGCGATCGACCATCGGTGAACTGTCTGGCGGCAGGCGACCGTTTCCTGCTGCTGGAGTATGGCGAGCACCGGCTGGATATCGCCCTGCGTTTTCGCGTGCACGCGCTGATGCAGTGGCTGGAACAGCATCCGTTGCCGGGCATACAGGAGCTGACGCCGGGTATCCGCTCGCTGCAAATCCATTTCGATAGCCTGCAATGCCCGCGCAGCGCGCTGCTGGCGCATCTGCAGCAAGCAGACGACGCACTCGGCGACCTGCAGCATGCCGCCGTTCCTTCCCGCACCGTGTGGCTGCCGCTCAGCTGGGACGACGACGCCTGCCGCGAGGCCATCACCCGCTATACCCAGTCGGTCAGACCCGGCGCCCCCTGGTGCCCCAGCAACATCGAATTCATCCGTCGCATCAACGGGCTGGAATCGGTGGATCAGGTCAAAGACATCGTCTTCAGCGCCCGTTATCTGGTGATGGGGCTGGGAGACGTCTACCTCGGCGCACCGGTCGCCACCCCGCTCGACCCGCGTCACCGGCTGGTGACCACCAAATACAACCCGGCCCGCACCTGGACGGCGGAAAACTCGGTCGGCATCGGCGGCGCCTATCTGTGTGTATACGGTATGGAAGGCCCCGGCGGCTATCAGTTCATCGGCCGCACGTTGCAGATGTGGAATCGTGATCGACAAACAGACGTTTTCCGTCAACCCTGGTTGCTGCGGTTCTTCGATCAGATTCGCTTTTATCCGGTTACCGCGCAGGAGCTGCTGGCGATCCGCGAGCGCTTCCCGTGGGGAGATTATCCGTTGCGTACCGAAGAAGGGGAGTTTCATCTCGCCGACTATCAGCGGAATCTGGTGGAGCAGCAATCGGCGATCGACGCTTTCCAGCAGCAACGCCAGCGAGCCTTTGACGAGGAACTGGCGCGCTGGCGCGCCGACGGTCAGTTCACTTTCGACAGCAGCTTGCAGGAGACTACCGCTGATGACGATACCGTTCCGGCCCACGGCTACGGCGTGGAAAGCCAGGTGGCGGGCAGCGTCTGGCAGTGGCTGGTTGCTCCCGGCGATACCGTCAGCGCCGGTCAACTGGTGGGGATTCTGGAGTCGATGAAAATGGAAATCCCCATCACCGCGCCGGTCGCGGGCATTATTCACACACTGCACCGTCAACCCGGCCATCAGGTGCAGGCGGGACAGTTGCTGATGGTGATCGAACCCGCTGACGCCTGATATTGTTATTCCGCCGTCTTATCCGGCTGACATGCGTCAGCCGGTTGTTTTTATGTGAAATGACGGTAACGATACCGGTACCGGATTCAGGCAGATAACGGCATAAGAATATGAAAGTCAGAGCAATTTTGTGGTGGATACTGGTTATCGTCACCCCAACGGCATGGGCCGATTACCGTGCGTGCAATATCATCAACGGGCAAATCGCCGCCTGCGGCTCGTGGTTTCAGGGCTCGGCCCCGGTTTTGCAACACGGCGAGTATCGGGAATGCACTATCGCCAACGGCAGAGTGACATTTTGCGGCAAATGGTATCAGGGGAGCGCAGCCGTGCTGAAAGAGGGGGCTTACCGCGAATGCAGCATCGCCAACGGCAGGGTGACGTTTTGCGGGAAGTGGTATCAGGGAAAAGCGGTGGTGGATAATTAGTGGGTTACGGCTGACGGCTGTGGGCGTAGCGGGCGGTGGAGTTCAGCCTCCACTGTCAGCGGTTGCCGTCCACGTAGCTCAACAGGTTGTTATGCCGGTAGGCTGCATTGCAATTACCGAGCAGGACATCCGCTAATTGTGATACCGGCAAGCGCCGAGTGACACGCGGTTTGATAAACAAGCGGTGGCGCAGTGGTTAACGGGGTTTCCAGGTGGGCTGGATTTGGCCGGAGTCACCCATCTATAAGTCGCTGCGACTGAGTGGCAGATAAAATAAAGCCGGAAGGATCATTAAGATCGCTTCCGGTTTTATTCCCTAGTATTTCTCAAAAATAATATTATCAGGAGGAAAGTTATTAGGTAATGAGTCTGGTTTTATTTTTCTTAATAAAACACCAGATAATAAAGACGTTATATTTTCATCAAAATATTCTATATCAGGTGATCTAGATGCAACTATTGCAGTTCCCCATGCATCACTGTTGTTTAGATCGCAAACAACCCAAAATATATAATCACCATTATCCGTTACACCTATTGGTAAAAGCCCATTTTTTTCTGGATAAAGATTATATTTAAAATAGTCTGGATCT
Source organism: Dickeya sp. Secpp 1600 (assembly GCF_003049805.1). Taxonomy (NCBI): domain Bacteria; kingdom Pseudomonadati; phylum Pseudomonadota; class Gammaproteobacteria; order Enterobacterales; family Pectobacteriaceae; genus Dickeya; species Dickeya sp. Secpp 1600. The sequence goes on along the minus strand of NZ_CP023484.1, from coordinate 73,520 downwards.
TCATTGTTAAGATAATTAAAGTCTTCAATAATTAATTTCTTTTGTTCAAAGAAATTAAGATCATAGTTTTGAGTAAATGGACTAAATATCGCAATGAAATTAGCAATTCGTCCCGTACCATAGTTACTGATAAACTCAACATAGTCATTAGGAAATGTAATGCCTTCATCTATAGAAGGCCAAGTATCACCGCTCCCAGACTCATTGGGAAAATCAGGTGGAACTAAAATGCTATTTAATTTAGGCATGGTCATGATTTACATTCCAGGAGGATTAAGAAGAGTGACGCTTTCAAAGAATCCGCCACTACCTTGAGCGTTCATTGTTATACCTGCCGGTATTCTAGAAGGACCTTTATAGATAGGCGTTACCGATACATCAACTATTTCCCCTCGTTCTAACGCTTTTCTTATACGTCCTTCGATACTGCTCATATCCGGGGTATTCACTGGACGATGTTGAATAGTAACCAAATTACGCACATCATCGCCCGAACCGCCCAATTGTCGCCCTAACAAATGTCCACGAGCACGATTAGAACCTGCTCCTGTAATAAATCCAGGTGGTTGGATGGCAGGATTAGCGTGCGTACCTGTATTTATATAGCTTGAATCTAAGCGAGCTTTCACACCAGTTGGGCGACCTAGGTGATCCAATTCACCGTATCGTATATTACATCCAGCTAACCCGAGCGGATCGATCCAACTTACTGGGTTTTTGACATACGCATACAGGTTTTCACCGCCCGCTATCCCTATCGGGTCTGGCGAGACATAACACCCGCCGGCCGGGTCGTAGTACCGAAAGCGGTTATAGCACAGCCCGCTTTCGCTGTCACGGAGCTGCCCGGCGAAGGCCAGGCCGGGGTCCGGACTTTCCGATTTTTCTGCCTGACGCTGGCCCCACAGGGTGGCTTTCGGTGCCTGCCAGCGCAAGGTACCGTCATGTGCGAACAACGCCTGTGGCGCACCGTTCTGGCTGCTGGTCACAAAATCCGTTTCCCAGTCGCCACCGGTGTGCTGGCGCTGCTGTACCACCAGCTCCCAGCCGTTGTAGACACAGTGACGACGGGCCACCAGTTGGCCGTGGCGGTAGTGCCGCACTTCGGCTATCTGGTCACCGTCCCACTGGTAGCGAATTTCTTCGGCTTTCTGGTCGCAGCGTTTGCCCACCCGGCGGCCAAACGGGTCGTAACGGTACAGCCAGCGTTCCCCTGTCGGCGTGTCCACCACCCGCAGCTGGTTGCGACTGTCCCAGCGGTACTGCCACACCTGCGGGCGGTAGCCGGGCTGCAGCACCTGTTTTTTCACCAGTCGACCCGCCTTGTCGTACTGGTAGTGGGTGTCATCGTGCTGAACCAGTCTGCCAGACTGCCACTCGGTAAGCCGTCCGGCCTCCTGTGGCAGGCCGCTGCGGGTGTACTGGTAGCGGGCGGTGATGTCCACGGTTTTGCCCGCGCCACCGCTCAGCACTGCCTGCACCCGGCCGGTGGCATCCAGCCGGTAGCCTTCAGCCTCGCGGTTGTGGCGTACCCCGGTCAGGTTGCCCGCGCCGTCGTAGCGGTATTCCCGCGTCTGTGCCGCCAGCAGGCGACCGTCCTGCTGCGCGCCGCTTTGCTCTCGCGTCAGCCAGCCCATCACGTCGTATTCCCGCCGCTGCACAAAGCCGCTGCCGCCGGTGCGGAGCGACTCCCGGCCCGCAGCATCCTGGGTCAGCGTCAGCTCGGCACCGTCCGGCAACTGCACCTGCCGCAGTTCGCCGGTGCGGGTGTAATGGAACAGGCTGGTGAGCGGGGCGAAGGTGCCGGTGGTGTCATCGGCGTCGCCGTCCCAGGTCAGGGTGCGGGTGACGGTGCGGGCCGCGTCATCGTACTGGCGGGTGAGCAGCGTGCCGTTGTGCCATTCGCGCACCACCCGGTCGCGCAGGTCGTAGTCCAGCTGGACGTGGCTCACCGACGAGGTGATTTCCGTCAGGCGGCCCACCGCATCGTACCGGTAGTGCAGGGTGTCGTCCGGCGCGGTTTCACGCAACAGCAGTCCGCGGGCGTTGTAGAGGAAGTGGCGGGTGTTGCCTTCGCCATTGCGCACGCTGACGCACAGGCCGTCCTCGTCGTAGCTGTAGTGGGTCTCGGTGCCGGTCATGTCGCGCTCGCGGATGACCCGCCCGTCGGCATCCAGCCACCACTGCCAGCGGCTGCCGTCCGGGGCAATAACCGTTGTCAGTTGCTGGCTCTCTTTATCGTACGCGTAGTGCCAGGTGCGGCCTTCGGCGTCGGTGCGTGCGGTCAGCAGGTCGAACGGGCCAAAGGTCTGACGCCACAGCGCGCCGTTGCCGTCCACGTAGCTCAGCAGGTTGTTGTGGCGGTCGTACTGGCGCTGCTCTTCCTTGTCATCCGGGCGTATCAGCTGCTCCGGCAGCGTCCAGCTGGCCCGGCGGTAACCGAGCCGGAAACGGGCACCGTCCGCCCGTTGCCACTGCACCACCCGGTCCTGCCCGTCGTAGCGTAACTGCCGGGTGCGGCTCTCGGCGTCGGTGGCACTCAGCAGCCGCTGACGGTGGTCGTACTGCAACCGCGCCTGCACCTCGCCGGCCCGGTCGCTCACCTGGGTCAACAGGCCGTAGCGGTTCCAGGTGAATCGCACTTCGCTGGCATCCGGCCCGGTGAGCCGCTCCGGGTTGCCTTCGGCGTCATACGCCCAGCCCCACTCGCGTCCCAGCGGGTCGGTGACGCCGCACAGCCGCAGCGCGTCGTCATAGTCGTACTGCCACTGGTGGCCGCTGGCGTCGGTAAAGGTGCTGACCCGCCCGGTATCGTCCAGATAGCCGAATTCGACCACCCGCCCGGCGGGCGAGATTTCCCGCAGCAGGTTGCCAACCTCGTCGTAGTCGTAGCGGGTGACGTGACCGAGCGGGGATGTTTCCCAGCTCATCAGGTGCAGCTCGTTAAAGCCGAATTCGCTGCGCTGGCCGAGGCCATCGGTCATCACCACCCGGTCGGGGTGGTAGTCGAAGCGGGCGGTCAGAAAACCGTCGGCGCAGGTGGTGTAGACGCAGCGCCCCTGTGCGTCGTATTCGTAGCGCGCCCAGGTCTGGTCGTGGTCGTGCCAGCGGGTCAGCCGATGGACGGTGTCGTACTCGTAGTACAGGTGATAGGCCTGGGTGGCGTTGGCCTCAATCAGCCGGCCCTGTTCGTCCTGACGGTATTCGGCCAGCAACGTTTTCTGGCTGCCGTCGGTGCGCTGAATCTGGTGCAGGAATTCACCCTGCCATACCAGCAGCAGGGTAACGCCGTCGCTGTGGCGCAACTGGCGCAGGTAGCCTTTCGGGTCGCGCACCAGCTCGATGCGGTTGTCGTGGGTATCGCGCAGGGCGGACAGCAGCCGGCGCTCGCCCTGTACCACGCTAAAATCGCGCCAGGTCTGCTGGTCGCGGTGCCACAGGCTGAAACCGTCGCCCCGGCGGTGCAGGGTAAACTCCGGGTAGTGCGGGCAGTACACCGCCTGCACGTCCTGATGGAAGGTGAAATCGATGTCGTAACCCTGCGCCAGCGTGATGACCACGTGGGTGTTGAGGCCGTCGCGCGTTACCGTCGCCACCTCGCTCCCGCTGTCATGCCAGCCGCGGCCCAGCAGCCCGACATGCACGGAGGCAGAGCGGTAGGTGCGTTCGAACACCAGCGGCAGCGTCTGACCCAGTTCGATATCGGTACGGGATTCAATCACCTCGCCGCTGGCGATGTAGACCGGGTCTTTGAGGAAGCCGCGCACCGCTTCCGTGACACGCGACAGCCCCTTGTTGCTGCGAAACCCCTCACTGGCACATTTAACGGCGCTTTTCAGTCCTTCCAGCGTTTTCAGCGCCCCGACACGCATCCCCCGCAGCACCGCCATCGGCCCGCGGGTGAACAACTTGCCCAGCCCTCTGAACATGCCGCGGCTGGGCGGCACCAGAAACTCCACCGCAATCAGCAGCGCTCGTTGCAGGGCGGTAAACTCTTCGGCTATCTCCAGATAGGTGCCCTGACCCGAGCCGAAGAATACCGTCGAGGCGCCTTCCTTGAGGGTGGCGCCGCACACCGTCTTGTCGTCAATGCGGGCGGCCGGCGCGTCGTTCACAAATACCGACTCGCTGCCCTGGGCTATCAACTGCGGACCACTGTGCCGGGTGCAGGCGACGGCATCCTGGGTGGCGCGGGCCACCGGCTGCTTTTCGACAAATACGTTGCCCGAGCCGGACGCCACCGGCCCGAACGACGGCGAGCCGCTGTCCACCATCGCCGAGACCTTGCTGGACACCGAGTCTATCAGCCCGCCCAGCAAACTGACCGCACCAAACCCGGCGGCCAGTTTCACCACCCCCACCACCAGCGCCGCGCCCATACCGCCGGTGCCGATGACGGCGACCGCCACCGCCGCCGCCGCTGCCGCTGCCACGGCAAACACGGCCGCCGCCACCAGCGCCCCGGCAATCGCCCCGAAGATGGCGCCTTTAAAACTCTTGTGCTTGATGGTCTTGCCCGGCGAGGTCGGCGGCTTGCCCTGACAGGGCTGTGGCCGGTCGGCGGGCGGGTTGGGTCGATTACCGGCGTGCATGGCCCCCACCCGGGCCACCCGGCTCAGAATATCGTTCAGCATCGTGACTCCCTTCAGGACGCGGCGGTAAACGTCTCAATCACCGCCAGCAGGGCGGTTTTCTGTTCATCCTTCAGTTCGCCGGCGGCGGTAAGGGTAAAGGTCAGCAACAGCTCGCCGCGTACCTGCATCACCACCACCTGATGCATGGGGCCTTCCGGCGAGCGCCAGCTGTACTCCAGCCCGCGTGCAGGTTGACCATCCAGCGTCAGTTCCCAGGCGGCACGCTCCTGATAGCCCTTCAGGTGGGCGGAAAACTGTGACAGCGTCTGTTCATAGACGGTGTCCGGCGACAGGCCGAACTCAATCGGCGTGCGGTTGACCACCAGATTGGCGGTATCGCCCGGCAGCACAAACACGTGCAACGACTCGTCGCGCCAGCCCGTCGGAATAGCCAGGGTGCCTTCGTTCATCTGATACATACGTTGCGTTTCCCTTAGTTCAAATCGATACGGGTGCCGTTCAGCACCAGTCCTTTACCGGTAATGGCAATGTTGCCGTCCTTATCAATGGCGATGTAGCCGCCGGCGGTGGCAATCAGGATGTCGCCGCTCTGGGACTGGATGGCGATATTGTTTTTCACCTGCAGCGACTCGTTGTCGTTGACGGTGGTGTTGCGGTTTTGGGTGACGGCGACGGTCTGCTCGCCCTGAATCTCGGTGACCTGATTTTCCTTCACCGACACCGTCTGGTTGTGCTGCACCACCACCGTCTGGTCGCCGCCCACGTTCTCGGTATGATTGGCATTCACCGCCGTGCTGCGGTTGTTCAGCACCACGGTGTTCATGTCCTTCTGGGCGTGGATAAACACCTCTTCCTGCCCGGCCTGGTCTTCAAAGCGCAGCTCGTTGAACCCGGCTCCTTTATGGGTACTGGTGCGCAGCGAGGTGCGGGTCTTGTTCGCCGGCAGCGGATACGGCGACGGGTTGGTGGCGTGAAAGGTGCGCCCGGTGACGATGGGCTGGTCCGGGTCGCCTTCCAGAAAGCTCACCACCACTTCATGACCGATGCGCGGAATGGCAATCAGCCCGTACTGGCCGCCGGCCCAGCCCTGGCTCACCCGCACCCAGCACGAACTCTGGTCGTCGCTGGCGCCGTAGCGGTCCCACGGGAACTGCAGCTTTATCCGGCCAAATTCGTCGCAGTAAATTTCTTCGCCCGCCGGGCCGACCACGGTGGCAATCTGCGGGCCGTCCACCATCGGCTTGTACGGCAACGCCGCCCGCCAGGTGGTGGTGGCTTTTACCACCTCGAAACTGTTGCTGAGCGTGGTCGGCTCGCCACCACTTTCTTCCTCCAGCGCCTGCGGCTGCTGGCCGCTGTGGGTCACCGCCACCACCTGCCAGGCGAGATTGAACGCCGGATTCGGGTGTTCGGTGAGGGTAAAGGTGCTGCCCGGCATCAGTTCGGCGGCGTTGGATTCGCCGCTGCCGGTCATGGCGCCGGCGCGCAGCGCGTCCAGCCGGTAGCCGGTAAACGCCTTGCCGCTCGGGTCCTGTTTGAAGCGGCCGGGGTAGTCGAAGTGCTGGTAGGATTCACGCTGATGGCCCAGCTCGCTGCTCATCCTGTTGTGCAGCAGCCCGTAGGCCGGGGTTTTGAAGCTGTAGTCCTTCAGCGCCACCTCGGCGGTGCTCACCGCTTCGGCATAACGGAAACGCCGCACATACGCCCCTTCGCTCAGCCCCTGCGTCGCCAGGTTGAAGAACAGCTCGGGGCCTTTGGACAGCGCGCCGGCGTCGTCGGCGAACACCACCCGGTGCTTGCCGGCGTCGAACTCGTGGAAGTAGAACAGCCCTTCTTCCGCCGCCAGTCGGTTGATGAACGCCAGATCGCTTTCGCGGTATTGCACGCAGTACTCGCGCACCGCGTGCTCATGACGCAGGGCGAAGGCGTAATCGGTAATCCCGGCTTCTTCCAGCAGGGTACTGATAATCGCGTCCGGCTTCTGGGTCTGGAAGATACGGGCGTTGGTGCGCAGACCGAGCCGCCACAGCGCCGGGCGCACGTCCGCCTGATAACGGGTGCGACGAAAGCCGGTGTCGCCCTGGGCAAAGCGGCTGACGATACCGCTGACCCGGCGCTGCAGTTCGCCGTCGTACCACACCATCAATTCGCACGGCTGGTCCAGCACCGCGCCGAAGTCGATGCCGGGCTGGCTGCTGGCCAGATTCAGCGACAGGGCGAACGGCTGGTTCAGCGCCTCGTCGAGTTCAAAATCCACCACCGCGAAGGTACTCTCCGGCAGCGCGCCGATTTTTACGGTGAACTGAAGTCCTGTACTGTTGGCCACCTTGCTTCCTCCTTACGTCCCCGACCTGCGTCCGCACTCAGCGATGGCTGCCGCCACGGCTCAGTACAGACTGAAAACAGCACAACCCGGACCGCAGTCCGGGTTAAGGCGGCATTACGCTTCGATCGGCGCACGCCAGTCATCAGAGCCGGAGGTCCCGGCAACGGTGTGCTCCCAGTCCACCTTGCGGTAGGCCAGCGACACTTCGATAAGCTGGGTGTAATCCTGCTTGGACGGGTCCTGGCAGTGCGGCATCTGGTTGTTGATGTCGACGATGGTGGCGTCGGTCAGGGTGGTAGTGAAGAAATGCTCCTGCTTGCCTTCCACGGACGTGCGGAACCACTTCAGGGTCACGGTCGGCAGCATTTCGCCGGAGGCCAGCGCGTTATACAGCAGCGGTACGGCTTTGTTCAGCGCGACGGTGAACTTGAACGGTTTGTGCACGCGCTGGCCTGAAGGCTGGCCGGACTGCGGGTCGGTCGGTACGGTAACGACGTGGTTGAATTCCTGTACCAGCATCTCGTCTTCGTGGCCCTGCACGTAGATGTTGCCGACGGAGTCGGAGGTGAAGGCACCGGCGGTGATATTGCCCTGGGTTTTGCCTTCGATGCTGATATAACATGGAGTTGGCATAGTCTTGCTCCTCGCTGTTGAACATGTGTTTGACTTCACGGTTCATAAAGCAATGACTATGCCACTTTTTATTTCATTGTTTTAAAAGGGAAAAATTATATCGCCATTTTCCCTAAGTCAAATTTGAGCAAAAAATTGCGCAGACCTCCCGAAAAAACGGCATCCATTGCGCAAACAGGGGTTTATGCTGATAACTGAGCAAGAAGTTGCGCAGATTGCGCGATTGTTCTGAAACCGCTTTCCTGCTGATAAATAAATCGACATAAAGCGTGATTAAAATCACATTTTGATTTTAGGGTGCTTCGACAAGCAAACCCCAAGCGCATCGCATGGTATACCGCTCGCTTATCCATCATACGGTCATCTCTGCCCGGTCAGCCCATTACCTCACACAACCGCGTTGTATACGGTCGATTTCCTCTACCTATTTGGTATAACATCAATAAAAAGTTGTCACACCGCTTCACCGATAAGCAGATGTGCCGTCACTGATGCAGAGGATGTAACGTGGCCTTCTCCGATCCTAACGATATTTCACAACCCCTACCCCGTAAGGCGCCCATCTCCGGCATGGCGCTGCTGGTCGCTAGCGCTTTTTTTATGGAATTCCTCGACGGGACGGTCATCGCCACCGCCTTACCGGAGATGGCGAAAGCGTTTGGCGTTCCGGCGATCGATCTCAACATCGGGATTAGTGCCTATCTGCTGACGCTGGCGGTTCTGATCCCGGCCAGCGGCTGGATTGCCGAGCGCTTCGGCGCCAGAAACGTCTTTAGCCTGGCGCTGCTGATTTTTAGCGTATCGTCGCTGTTCTGCGGACTGACGCAGACGGTCACGCAGTTCGTTTTGATGCGTATTGTGCAAGGCATCGGCGGCGCCATGATGGTGCCGGTAGGCCGGCTGGCGGTTCTGCGCAATACGCCTAAAGATCAATTGATCAAAGCCATCGCCACCCTGACCTGGCCTGCGCTGGTGGCACCGATTCTGGGGCCGCCGCTGGGGGGCTTCATTACCACCTATGCCAGCTGGCACTGGATCTTCTTCCTCAACGTCCCATTGGGCATAATCGCGATCGCGCTGTCGTTCCGGCTGATGCCCAATCAAACGCCTGATAAGAAACAACCTTTTGATCTGATGGGTTTTCTCTCGATGGGCGCCGCCATGCTGTGTCTGGTCGCCGGTCTGGAAATGTTCAGCCAGCAGAATCTGGATTCAACCCACGCGCTGATCCTGATGGCAGCGGGCCTGCTGGCGCTGTGGTGGGCGGTACGGCATCTGCGGCGGGCTGCCGCCCCGCTGATCCGGTTGACGTCACTGAATGTGCCGACCTTTCGCATCACCATGCGCGGCGGGTTTATCCTACGCGCCACCATCAGCTCCGCGCCGTTCATGCTGCCGCTGATGTTTCAGGTGGGATTCGGGCTGGACGCCTTTCACGCCGGGACGCTGGTGCTGGCCGTCTTTGCCGGCAATCTGGCGATGAAACCGGCCACCACGCCCCTGATGCGCCGTTTCGGCTTCAAAAAACTGCTGATGGTCAACGGCATACTGTGCGTATTGTCGTTGCTACTTTGTGCCGCACTGACCCCCACCACACCGCAGATTCTCACGTTATTGTTGCTGTTCTGGGGCGGACTCAGCCGTTCGATGCAATTTACCGGCATCAGTTCGCTGGCGTTCGCGGATGTTCCGGCGCAGGAAATGAGTTCGGCCAACACGCTGTTCAGCACCTCACTTCAGTTGGCGAACGGTCTGGGCGTTACGCTGGGCGCGCTCAGTATTCGCGCCGGCGGCTGGATTACCGATGCTATCGGCCTACCGCCGGCGGCAGGCATCGACTTCCGGTTAGGGTTCGTGATCATCGCGCTGATCACCGCGCTGGCGCTGTGGGATATCGCCCGTCTGGCGCCCAACGCCGGCAGTAACGTATCCCGGAAAGCGAAGTAATCAACAGCCGGTCGGCCCTCCCGTAAAGGCGGAACACCGCCTAAATACCGCATAGCTGGTACGCAATAACCAATCGTGTCTGTGGATTTTTCGTGACATTTAGTGCTATATTCACAGTAAATTAGAAATTTCGTATTAATCTGATGCAGGGCAGTGAATGCCTTACCCGCTGTGTCTGATGAATAATAAAAACGATCACGAGGTTGACAGCGTTATGCGGTTATTATTTATTTGCCCGAATTGGGCTGATTTGGCTACACCCATTGTGACGGAGATGAAGCGGCAGGGCCACGATGTTATCCATATTGATCATTGCGACTTATCAACGTTTAGCTATTTTGATTCGCGCCACAGAATCATCACGAAATTCTATAAAGCGATAACAGGAAAGAACTACAAACGCCTTGTTCTTGATAATCAGATCAAACTTGGCCTGCACAATTTTTTTATCGGCCGGGAACCGTTTGACGCCATTATCATGACGGAGCCCAAGCTGTTCAATCAACAGCATCTGGAATTACTGCGCCGGCATGGGAGAAAGCTCGTCGCCACATTGTGGGACAGTCTAAAAAAAGCCCCTAATAATGCCTTGTATCTCAACCAATTCGATCATGTACTAAGTTTTGACAGTGAGGACTGCGACCAATTTAACTTTGCCAAAATCACCAATTACATTGATCCTGCCTGGAAAAGTACTATTCCTTACCAGGCGTGTGAGTATGATGTTTTTTCCATTATGAGTTTCACTCCGGAAAGATACAGGCAAGTAATCAGTTTTCTTGATAGAAACCCTGATCTAAAATCCAATATTATTTTTTATGTCGGTAAGTCTGGAAAACAAAAAAATATAAAAGATAAAAGAATAAAAATATCGGAAAAATTGCTACTGGGTGATGCACTGGCGCACGAAATCGATAATACAAAGGTTATTCTGGATATTGTACAAGGCCAACAGACTGGATTGTCATTCCGCGCCTATGAATCAATGGCTTATCAGAGAAAACTGATTACCAGCAATCCCTATATAACCAATTATGACTTTTATAACGCGCAAAACGTGTGTGTTCTGAATCAGGATGGATCAATTCAGCCTGATTTCATCCACACCCCTTACCAACCCGTGCCGGAAAACATCTATCACCAGTACACACTCTGTGCATGGGTACAGAAAGTCATTCGGGAAATATCAAACAACACCTGCCATGCGTAGGTCTAACCGCAATACAGCCAACTGACCTCTTGACTAGTCCTGATATAGGTTGACAGTTGTTTGCCCGCAAAACGCCTGATGAATTTCATCAGGCGTTTTGTATTTCAGGGCCAGATGTGGCCGTTCATGGTTATAAATTGCTACAGACTCTTTCACCATTTTCCTTGCCTGTGCCAGATCGGCCGGACGTGAGAGTAAAAATTCACTCTTCAGGATCCCGTTTATTCGTTCCGCCAGTGCATTCTGGTAGCAGTCGTAACCATCTGTCATCGAACAGGTTATTCCGTATTCTTTATGCACTGACTGATAAAGTGCTGAACAGTATTGTATCCCCCTGTCTGAGTGATGTATCAGAGGGCCTTCTGTTTGCCTTTGCCGCAGTGCCTGTTTGAACGCTTTTACTACATTTTCAGTGTGCAGGTTTTCATCCACATGATAACCCATGATTTTTCTTGAGCAGGCATCAGTGACCAGACTCAGATAAACCGTGCCGTTGCGTATCGGCAGGTAAGTAATATCTGCCACCCATACCTGTTCCGGCTCAAGAGCGGTAACCTGTCCAGGACCCGGTTTCAGCAGGTTCGGGTGCCGGTAAAAACGATGGTGGCTGTTGGTGGTTTTGTGGTATCCCCGTTTTACGGGCACCAGAAGCCGGTGCTCACCCAGCAGGCTGAACAGGCTATCCCGACCGATATTCAGTGTCTTGTCCGGGTGACTGTTCAATAGATGGTGCAGTTTACGTGTGCCGATCCTCGGCTGGCGGCACCGGATCCGGGCAATAACATCAAGGACCTTACTATGGTGTGCATGTCGTTGATTGCAGCGGGCATTGTACTGATACCATGCCTGTCTGCTGTGACCCAGAAATTGGCAGGCGCGCGTAACGGTTATTTTTGAGGTCTGACCTTGAGCAAGGACTTGCCGGGCCGCTTTTTTACGACACTCACCCCGTAATCATTTTTCAGGACATTGATAACCGACTCAAAAAACTCAGCCTTCTGGTTCGCCAGCTCAAGCTGTTCTTCAAGCTCTTTGATTCTTTGCTCGGGGGTGAGTGGGGTATTTGTCTGAGCCACAAGCAATTTCCTCTTCACCAAATTCGGAAGTCCGGGGCTCCAGTCAAGCCGGCCGTATTTACGCAGCCAGACAAGGACAGTGGAGCGCCCCTGAATACCGTATCGTTGCTGAGCCTGTTTGTAGGTCATTTCGCCTTTTTCGACTTGCTCAACGACGGCTATTTTAAAGGATAGAGGATAATCACGTTGGGTACGTTTGAACTCAGTCATCATCACGTTCTCCAGATTTAAGTCAGGAACGTGTCAACGCTATTCAGGACGGATCATCTATGATAAAAAAGCCTCCGGGAAGGAGGCTTTTGAATGTAAACAAACTATCCGTGCGCTGAGTTACTGCAGCACGGAGATATCCGCGACTTTCAGGAACAGGTTGCGCAGTTCGTTGAGCAGCGTCAGGCGATTGATACGCACCTGCTGGTCCTCGGCGTTCACCATCACCTTATCGAAGAAGTTGTCCACCGGCTCGCGCAGCTGCGCCAGCTCGCCCAGCGCTTCCTGATAGCGGCCTTCGGCAAACCACGGCGCCAGCTTGCTGGTCAGCGCGGTGACATAGGTCGCCAGCTGGATTTCTTCGTTCTCTTTCAGCAACGCCGCCTGCACGCTGTCGTTCAGCGTTTCGGTGGATTTAGCCAGAATGTTGGACACGCGCTTGTTGGCGGCGGCCAGCGCTTCGGCTTGCTCCAGCGTGCGGAAATGGCTCACCGCTTTCACACGGGCGTCGAAATCCGCCGGGCGAGTCGGACGACGCGCCAGCACCGCCTGAATGGTGTCCACGCTGTGACCTTCTTCCTGATACCAGGCGCGGAAGCGACCCAGCATGAATTCGATCACATCATCCACCACGTTGGCGTTAGTCAGCTTGTTACCGTACAGGCGCACCGCTTCTTCGGTCAGGGTTTGCAGATCCAGCGGCAGACGTTTTTCCACGATGATGCGCAGCGCGCCCAGCGCGGCGCGGCGCAGTGCGAACGGGTCTTTGTCGCCTTTCGGATGCTGACCGATGCCGAAGATCCCCGCCAGGGTATCCATCTTGTCGGCGATCGCCAACGCGCAGGCTACCGGCGAAGACGGCAGCTCGTCACCGGCAAAGCGCGGCTGATACTGTTCGTTCAGCGCCACCGCCACGTCTTCGGCTTCGCCGTCGTGACGGGCGTAGTGCATCCCCATCACGCCCTGAGTATCGGTGAATTCGAACACCATGTTGGTCATCAGGTCGCACTTGGACAGCAGGCCCGCGCGCTCGGCATGATTCACATCAGCGCCGATCTGGCCGGCTACCCAGCCCGCCAGCGCCGCGATGCGGTCGGTCTTGTCGCGCAGCGTGCCCAACTGCTGCTGGAACAGCACGGTTTCCAGACGCGGCAGATGATCTTCAAGGCGTTTTTTACGGTCGGTATTGAAGAAGAACTCGGCGTCGGCCAGACGCGGACGCACCACCTTCTCGTTACCGGCGATGATCTGCTGCGGGTCTTTGGACTCGATGTTGGCGACAAAGATGAAGTTCGGCAGCAGATTGCCGCTGTTGTCGTAAACCGGGAAGTATTTCTGGTCGCCTTTCATGGTGTACACCAGCGCTTCCGCCGGCACCGCCAGGAATTTCTCTTCGAACTTCGCGGTCAGCACCACCGGCCATTCCACCAGCGAGGTGACTTCTTCCAGCAGGCTGTCGCTCAGATCGGCGTTACCGCCAATTTTGCGGGCGGCCGCTTCGGCATCCGCTTTGATTTTGGCTTTACGCGCCTCGTAGTCGGCAAGCACCTTGCCGCGCTCCAGCAGAATCTGCGGATACTGGTCGGCGTTATCGATGGTGAATTCCGGCTCGCCCATAAAGCGATGGCCGCGGATGGTGCGGGCGGAGTCGATGCCCAGCACGGTGCCGGGGACCAATTCGTCGCCCAGCAGCAGGGTTACGGTGTGCACCGGACGCACAAACTGGGTTTCTTTGTCGCCCCAGTGCATCAATTTCGGGATCGGCAGCTTCGCCAGCGCGGTGCTGACCATGCCCGGCAGCAGCGTCTGCGCCGCTTCGCCTTTCACCTGAGCGCGGAACAGCAGCCATTCGCCCTTGTCGGTGGTCAGGCGTTCGGCCTGCTCGACGGTGATGCCGCAGCCGCGCGCCCAGCCTTCGGCCGCTTTGGTCGGTTTGCCTTCGGCGTCAAACGCCTGCGCAATGGCCGGCCCGCGTTTTTCCACTTCACGATCCGGCTGAGACGCGCTCAGACCGGCTACTTTCAGCGCCAGACGGCGCGGCGCTGCAAACCAGTTGACCGACTGATAACCCAGCCCGGCCGTATCCAGTTCAGCGGTAAAATTAGCGGCAAAAGATTCCGCCAGATTGCGCAAAGCCTTCGGCGGCAGCTCTTCCGTGCCGATTTCCACCAGAAACGTCTTGTCTGTCATCGCTGCCTCTCAGCTCTCTTTTCGATTGCACATCGGGAAGCCCAACGCCTCGCGGGAGGCGTAGTAGGCTTCCGCCACCGCTTTGGTCAGGGTACGGATCCGCAGGATGTAGCGCTGACGTTCGGTCACGGAAATGGCTTTGCGCGCGTCCAGCAGGTTGAAGCTGTGGGCGGCTTTCAGAATGCGCTCGTAGGCAGGCAGCGGCAGCGGTTTTTCCAGCGCCAGCAGGTGCTGGGCTTCTTTTTCGTACTGCTCGAAGCAGGTAAACAGGAAATCCACGTCGGCGTATTCGAAGTTATAGGTGGACTGCTCCACTTCGTTCTGATGAAACACGTCGCCGTAGGTGGTTTTACCCAGCGGGCCGTTGCTCCACACCAGATCGTAGACGCTGTCTACGCCCTGAATGTACATCGCCAGACGTTCCAGACCGTAGGTGATCTCGCCGGTCACCGGCTTGCACTCCAGACCGCCCACCTGCTGGAAATAGGTAAACTGGGTCACTTCCATCCCGTTGAGCCACACTTCCCAGCCCAGGCCCCAGGCGCCCAGCGTCGGGTTTTCCCAGTTGTCTTCCACGAAACGAATGTCGTGAATGGTCGGGTCCATACCCAGCTCTTTCAGCGAGCCGAGGTACAGCTCCTGAATGTTGTCCGGCGACGGCTTAATGATCACCTGAAACTGGTAGTAGTGTTGCAGACGGTTGGGGTTCTCACCGTAGCGGCCGTCGGTAGGACGGCGGGACGGCTGCACATAGGCGGCGGCGATCGGCTCCGGGCCGAGCGCGCGCAGGCAGGTCATAGGGTGAGAGGTGCCGGCGCCGACTTCCATGTCCAGCGGTTGGACGATGGTGCAGCCTTGACGCGCCCAGTAATCCTGTAACGTCAGGATCAGGCCCTGAAAGGTCTTGGTATCAAACTTTTGCATGTTGGATTCGCACGCGATACAAGTGGTTTTTACAATGAAGGCGCCAGTATACCCTCTGAGTGCAAGATATACAGCCAGAATGCGGCAACAACTTGGGCCGCATTGCTCTGTAGCCGGCTTTTCCTTCCGGTTCCCGCGGCAATCAGCCCGCGAACACGGTCTGCAGCATTTTCAGGCTCAGCAGCAGCAATAACCCGGCGAACGCCTTTTTCAACGTGGCGACCGGCAGCCGGTGCGCCAGACGCGCGCCCACCGGCGCGGTGAAGAAACTGACCGCGGAGATCAGCACCACCGCCGGCAACGAGACATAACCCACGCTGAACGCGGGCAAGCCGGTAGCCGACCAGCCGTTGATCACGTATCCCAGCGCGCCGGACAAGGCAATCGGCAGGCCAACCGCCGCCGATGTGCCGATAGCCTGCTGGATGCGCACGTTGCACCAGGTCAGAAACGGCACGGTGAGCGACCCGCCGCCGATGGCGACCAGCGCGGAAATACCGCCGATGGTCAGCCCGGCCAGCGACATACCCGGCACGCCCGGCAACTGCCGGTGAGGTTTCGGCTTGATGTTCAGCACCATCTGCAACGAGACATAAGCCATGAAGCAGGAAAAGAAAATCGCCAGCGCGCGGGT
Source organism: Dickeya sp. Secpp 1600 (assembly GCF_003049805.1). Taxonomy (NCBI): domain Bacteria; kingdom Pseudomonadati; phylum Pseudomonadota; class Gammaproteobacteria; order Enterobacterales; family Pectobacteriaceae; genus Dickeya; species Dickeya sp. Secpp 1600. Next base: position 57,775 of record NZ_CP023484.1, on the reverse strand, counting down.
CGGCAACAGCGCCGCCAGCCAGGTGGCGGCGAAGGTCCCCACCAGAATCGCCGGCGTGATGCGCCACACCACCGGCCACAGCACCGCCTGATGTTGATGATGAGTACGCAGACTGGAGATGGCGGTAATCACAATCGCCGCCATCGACGTGCCCAGCGCCAGATGCACCAAATGCGACGTTTCCACACCCTGCGCGGCAAACAGCGCCGTCAGCACCGGCACCATGATGCCGCCCCCGCCAATGCCCAGTAATCCAGCCATAAAACCCACCACGGCGCCCAGCGCCAGATAGGCCAGCACCCACTCAATCCCCATTCTTGTCCCCTGTCGCTTATACTCTGTTATTTCCGGCGTCATGCCTCACACGGCCCCTGTCTGCGCAGGGTTGCATCGCACCGCGCTTAGGCTGATGATCGCCATGCCACGCGGGTGATGCGCTGAAACCGGCCATCATCAATACCAACAATGCCGGTGGATCTCAACCGGGGAGCAAGGAGAAGAGGATGACGCGCTGTGGTTGGGTCACGCAGGACACGTTGTACCTGGATTATCATGACAACGAGTGGGGGAAGCCCTGTACCGACGGGCGGGAACTGTTTGAACTGTTGTGTCTTGAAGGCCAGCAGGCCGGGCTGTCGTGGATAACCGTGCTCAAAAAACGGGAGCACTACCGCCGCTGCTTCCACGGATTTGATCCCCATCGCGTCGCCGCCATGACCGACGACGACGTGAACCAGCTGGTGCTGGACCCCGGCATCATCCGCCATCGCGGCAAAATTGAAGCCATCATCCGCAATGCTCGCGCCTGGCTGGCGATGCAGCAGCAAGGAGAAGACTTCGCCGCTTTTATCTGGTCCTTCGTCGACCACCAACCGGTTGTCAACCGACACGCCTCGCTGGCCGACGTGCCCGCGAAGACAACGGTGTCGGACGCGATGTCCAAGGCGCTGAAAAAACGCGGCTTTACCTTCATCGGCTCGACCATCTGCTACGCCTTTATGCAGGCCGCCGGACTGGTGAACGACCATACCACCGAATGCTTTTGTCATCCGGAGGCGTCGTGATCCGACCCTATCGGCCGCAGGATCTGGATCCGCTGGTGCGGTTATGGCTGGAAAGCACCACCCGGGCGCATCCGTTTATCTCGCCGCGCTATTGGCGGGAAAGCGAGGAGCTGGTGCGCGGGCACTATATCCCCCACTCGCAGACCTGGATTTATGAGGATGAACAGGGCATCGGCGGTTTTATCAGCGTGATGGATCAGCGTTTTATCGGCGCGCTGTTTGTCCATCACAACCTGTACGGCCAGGGGGCGGGCGCCGCGCTGATGCAGCATATCCAACACCGCTTTCCGATGCTCAGCCTGGAGGTGTATCAGCAAAACCACCGCGCCTGCGCCTTTTACCGCAAACAGGGGTTTATCACCGTGCAGGAAAATTACCAGCACGAAACCCGCTCACGCCTGTTGATCATGCACTGGCAGGATCAGGAACTGCTCGCCTCCGTCATGTCCTGAATCAGGTTTGTGCAGCTGAAGAACGTCCTGCTACGGTTGCATTACCGCCATGAAATGATACTTTATAACATACCAACTCATGCCGCTGGCGTGAGTGTGGCTGCCAATTATTTCATCTTTTTTGTAACACCGCTGATTTCAGCCAATACCAGGGTTTTTAGCGGGAGCGCGCCTTCGGGCACATCAGAAGGCGCGCCGCCCGACTACCGTCTGACTTGCAGTCTCCCGCCATGTCGACCATCATGCCTGAAGCAACCTGTTCAGAACCCGCAGTCTCTGGGCCGATTTATGCCTTACGGGTCGGGCGGCGCTTTCCCCAACAGAACAAATCGCTTCGCATCCGGTCGTTGCGCGTGAATGGAGCGCGGATGATAAGCACATATGACTGTTTACCATCGTATTTTATTGAATCTTCCAATCGTTTTTGGGCGATGGCACGGCAGAGACCGGGCATCAATATGCGAAGCTAGCAGAGAACCCTTTTTTAAAAGACCTCTTTTAAATACAACCGTCGTTTTAATCAGACAATCGCCTATCAGCCGGAGTGAACTGATGAAACCTGAAGTGATCCTCTACAGAAGTATCCCTGACGCCCTGCGCGCTCGCCTTGAGCAATACGCCACCGTGCATGAATTCAACGGGCTGCCGCCGGTCGATCACCCCGTACTGGAACGGGTGGAAGGCCTGATCGGCTCCAGCGCCACGGTTAGCCGGGAATTTCTCTCCCATTTACCGCGCCTGCGCGCCGTCTCAACCATCTCGGTCGGCTACGACAATATCGATCTCGCCACCCTGAACGACAAAGGGGCGCTGTTGATGCACACGCCGACCGCCCTGACGGAAACGGTGGCGGATGCGGTGCTGACGCTGATGCTGATGACCGCCCGCCGCGGGCTGGAAGTGGCAGAGCGGGTTAAGGCCGGAGAGTGGAAAGCCAGTGTCGATAAAGACTGGTTTGGCATTGACGTGCACCACAAAACCATCGGTATTCTGGGTATGGGGCGCATCGGTCTGGCGGTGGCGCAGCGCGCGCATCTGGGCTTCGGCATGCCGGTGCTGTACCACGCCCGCCGTCATCATCAGGAAGCGGAAACCCGCTTCAACGCCGGTTACCGCGATCTGGACGGCTTGCTGGCAGAGTCGGATTTTCTGTGCATTACCCTGCCGCTGACACCGCAGACCCATCATCTGATCGGCCGCGAGCAGTTGAAGAAAATGAAGTCCAGCGCGATTGTGATCAACATCGGTCGCGGCCCGGTTATCGACGAACCGGCGTTAATCGACGCGCTGACTGACGGCACTATTTACGCTGCCGGTCTGGATGTGTTCGAGCAGGAACCGCTGCCGGTGGACTCGCCGCTGCTGAAGTTGCCCAACGTGGTCGCGCTGCCGCATATCGGCTCCGCTACCCATGAAACCCGCTACAACATGTCGGCCTGCGCGGTGGATAACCTGATCGCCGCGCTGAGCGGCAACGTCAAAGAGAACTGCGTCAATCCGGACGTGCTGAAGTAATTCAGCACGTTACCCCCGTTTTATATTCAATATTCCGCCCTCCTGATATCAGGAAGGCGGAATAACAGCATGAATCCTGACCTTAACCTACGGTAAGCGCGATTACTCCACCGCAATCGGTTTTTCGGTCAGCGTCGTGGTGCGATCGCCCTGAATCGCTTTCACTTTCTGCTCGGTTTGTTGTACCGCGGCCGGGCTGCTCAACAGGCTGTAGGTCAGCTCAAACGTGGTGCTCTGGCCGGGTTGCAGCTTCTTCACCCTTCCCTGCTGGCGTTCGATGGTGACCGGGTAGGCGTAATTGGTGCCGGGTTCGATGCCGGTAACGTAGCCCTGTTTCAGGGTGTCGGTGTTTTTCCACAGCGTCAGCAGCGGCAACTGATGGGTATCAAAGGCGATGGACACCCCTTTGTCGCCGGCGCGATTCACCAGCGCAGCCAGCGTCTTGCCCTCTTTATCCGCGTACGGCGTCATGTTAAACACCATTTCGTCGAAGTCTTTGGTCGGCCCTTTATACGTCTGCCAGCTTTTCAGGCCCGCTTTGGCGTAGTCGTTAAACGGCGAAATCTCCTTCACCGGCGCCAGGAAACGTGCGCCTTCTTCCAGAATCGGCGTACCGAAATTACTGTGGTAGATGATCTGGTAATCGCGGGCGTAATCCGACTTGTTGGTCAGCACATCGTGTACGGTAAAGGACTCGCTGCCCGGCACGTAACGCAGTTCGGTCCAGGTTTCGAGATTGGATTTCTTGAAGCTGTTTTCCTTCAGCAAACCGCGCACGGTGATGGTGTAAGGCGCCTTGTCGCTGACGTCCACGATCACTTTCGACGCCGGCGTATTACCGGCACGGCCGTGCAGGGTGTAAATCATGCCGTCGCTGGTGACCGGATGGCCGGTCCACTCATAGCCGCAGCGCACCATCATCTCATTGAAACCTTCCAGCCAGCCCAGCCCGTTGCGGCTTTCAAGCGTGATGGTATTCGGGTTCACCACCTCATCCACCGGCGAATCCCAGCCCAGCCGGATGTTTTTGCCGGTGACATGCAGCAAATCCATGCCGCGAGTCGGACTGAGGGTGATTTGCAGCCCGTTCGGGCTGGTGATGGTGAGAATTTTGCTGCCTTCCTGACGTCCGCCGTGCAGCACTTTCTGCTCTATGCTGAAGCGCTGATCCTTGATCTTCAGCGCGTCGCTGCTGATCTGCCAGTTTCCTTTCTCGGTGCTGCTTTCAACGTCCGTCAGCACAAAGGTCTGAGCCGATGCCTGCCAGGAAACCAGCGCCAGAGCGATACTTATTGCCAGTACATTTTTCATCCCATTCGTCCTTCTAGCTGAATTGATTAAGCCTGCGGAGCTAAAAGACTACAAATCCGGCTGACGGGAGAATGTGACTGCTATCACCAGATAACCAACTGCTCTTTTTTCACGATAGATTTGGATTACACATCACAATTTTAATAAGCATAGTGAGTAATTTTGCAGAAAAAACGTGAGAGAAATCAGCCAAAAGCTGAAGCACGTTCAGCTTTTGGCGTCATGCGGGTGGGTTGCGCTGAAGCAGACAGTAACCACAATAGTTAACTATTGCGCCATAACAAAAATAGACAGCATAAAGAGTGGAGAGGGATTTTCCGTTACGATTGCACCGACCCGGCACGCGCGCTAAGGTGTCGGTTTACCTGTGTTTTACCCTTTATTGACAAACTATGAACTTTTCCCGTTTCGGCAACAAATTTACCCGCCATGCCGGCATTACCCAACTGATGGACGACCTGAACGACGGGCTGCGTACCCCCGGCGCCATCATGCTGGGCGGCGGCAATCCGGCCCATATCCCGGCGATGGACGATTATTTTCAGCAGTTGTGTCGCGACCTGCTGGATCAAGGAAAACTGACCGATGCCCTGTGCAACTACGACGGTCCGCAAGGCAAGGATGTGCTACTGCATTCGCTCTCCGGCCTGCTGCGCGAACAGCTGGGCTGGGAGATTGGACCACAGAATATTGCACTGACCAACGGCAGCCAGAGCGCGTTTTTCTACCTGTTCAACCTGTTTGCCGGCCGCACCGACGACGATCAGCGCCGCCGGGTGCTGTTCCCGCTGGCGCCGGAATACATCGGTTACGCCGATTCCGGGCTGGATGAAGACATGTTCGTCTCCGTTCGCCCCCAGATTGAGCTGTTGCCCGAAGGGCAATTCAAATACCACGTCGACTTCGAACAACTGCGCATCACCGACGACATCGGCATGATTTGCGTCTCGCGGCCCACCAACCCCACCGGCAACGTGCTGACCGACGAAGAGTTGCAGCATCTGGATGCGCTGGCCCGCGAACATCAGATTCCGCTGGTGATCGACAACGCCTACGGCGTGCCGTTCCCCGGCATTATTTTCAGCGACGCCACGCCGCTGTGGAACCCGAACACGATCCTGTGCATGAGCCTGTCGAAACTCGGTCTGCCCGGCTCGCGCTGCGGCATCGTGATCGGTTCGGAGCAGGTGATCGAAGCACTCGGCAACATGAACGGCATCGTCAGCCTGGCGCCCGGCTCCATCGGCCCGGCGCTGGCTCACGAGATGATTCAGCGCGGCGACCTGCTGCGGCTATCCAACGACGTGGTGCGGCCGTTCTACCGTCAGCGGGTGGAACAGACTATCGCCATCATTCGTCGCTATCTGTCGCCGGAAGTGTGCCTGATCCACAAACCGGAAGGAGCGATTTTCCTGTGGCTGTGGTTCAAAGACCTGCCGATCACCACCGAAGTGCTGTACCAGCGGCTGAAACAACGCGGTGTGCTGATGGTGCCGGGCCACTACTTCTTCCCCGGTCTGGAACAGGAATGGCCGCACGCCCACCAGTGCCTGCGCATGAACTATGTGCCGGAACCGGAAAAAATCGAGCAGGGGGTCGCCATTCTGGCCGAAGAGGTAGAGCGGGCGCGGAAAGAAGCCGGCATCTGATACCTGAACATTCCGGACACAAAAAAGCCGCCCGAAGGCGGCCTCAGATTGCCGACAAAGTCCTTAAGTACAGGATGAAGCATTTTTCCGGCGTCAAAAACTGTGCTGAGGTGGGCGACTTCGCCGGGTGAGCGACAGGACGTCGCGAAAGCCCGTGCCGCGTCTGGAGCGCGTCACGGGCGGCCCGAACAGCGAAGGCGAACGCCGAAGGTAGCGCACAGCGCCGCAGTTTAGCCTCCAGCCAGTGGTCAAGGAGAGGTGGCGTTTGAACCTCTCCTTGTCGTGCGTGCGATGAAACAGCAAAGAAATTACACCGCTTATACCGCACGAAACTATTCACTGACCGGACAAACTTCACCATTCACAAGACAACATAGCTGTTTGCCAACAGCCTCAAGCCGCCCGAAGGCGGCCTGTGCGGGCTGGAGAGCGATTATCAGTTGTAGATTTCCGCTACGCCGCGCAGCTGGTTATCGTTGCCGGTGGCGGAGATGATGCGAAATGACTTGGCGCCGGCGGCATTGGCTTTTTCAGACAGGCTGGCCTGCAAGCCGTCCAGCGTACCAGCGGTGGCGCTCACGGTGCCAACAGACTGGCTGCCAGCGTGCTGTACTTCGGTCGCTGCAAAAGTGCCGAAAGAAAGGGTAGCCAGAGCGATAACTGCAACAACGTTTTTGATGGTTTTCATGGTCAATATCCTTCACTTTGAATTCGGTTAGTGTTCTTAACTGGAGGCGTTCTCGCCTTCGATGGAAGTGATAATAGACCTGTTGCCCGCACGTTAAAACCGGGTTTATTTGCAGATATCATTCAAATTTTATGAAATAAAAAACCCGCCATTTCGGCGAATTCTCACCCACCTTCACTTACCCCAAAACCAGATATTTATTACCAGTATTGTACTTTGCGGTTTCACCATGCCTGTGGAAGTATCCCTTTCGTATGACAGCCTTTTTCCAGCCCTGACACCACCTGCACAGCGGCTGATATAACTCTGATAACTAAAAGGAAAAAACCATGTCTGGTTTCTTGAACGCTCGGCAGAAGCGGGGGATTGGTCTGCTTGTTTCATTAGCGCTACTGGGGAATGGCGCTCAGGCGCTGGCCGCCGACGCTTCGCCCAAAACCGGCGGTACGTTGATCTATCTGGAACAACAGCCGCACACCAATTTGTATCCGCCCGCAGGCGGTTTTTACCCCAACGGCGGCATCCTCAACCAAATTACCGACAAGCTGACCTACCAGAACCCGGAAACGCTGGACATCGAGCCCTGGATCGCCGAATCCTGGACTATCAACGCCGACAGCACCGAATACACGTTCAAACTGCGTCCCGGCGTCACCTTCTCTGACGGCACGCCGCTGGATGCCAACGCCGTCGCCAAGAATTTCGACACCTACGGGCTGGGCAACAAAGAACTGAACCAGCCGGTATCCGAGGTGATCAACAACTACCAGCGCAGCGAAGTGATCGACCCGCTGACGGTGAAGTTCTACTTCAACAAGCCGTCGCCCGGCTTCCTGCAAGGTACCGCCGCCATCGGCTCCGGGCTGGTGTCGCTGAGCACGCTGGCGCGCAACTTCAACCAGTTGGGCGATGCTACCCGCATCATCGGTTCCGGTCCGTTTGTGGTCAGCAGCGAGAAACCGGGGCGTGAGCTGAAACTGGCGGCGCGCAAGGATTACCACTGGGCGCCGGTGAAATTCGCCCATCAGGGCCGCCCTTATCTGGACGGCATCACCTATCTGGTCACGCCGGAAGACAGCGTGCGCATCGGCGCGCTGGTGTCCGGTCAGGCGGATTTCATCCGCCAGATTCAGGCCTATGACGAAAAACGGGTGCAAAGCGAAGGCATCCGGATTTATGCCGCCCCTACCCGCGGGGTGAATAACAGCGTCAACTTCCGTCCCGATAACCCGCTGGTGGCGGATATCCGCGTGCGTCAGGCGCTCCGTTACGCCACCAACCCGAAAGAAATCATCCAGACGCTCTACTCCGATAACTACCCGCAGGCCACCTCGGTGCTGGCGAAAACCGCCGCCGGTTACGTCAATCTGTCCGACAAGCTGACGTTCGACCCGGCCGCCGCCGCCCGCCTGCTGGACGACGCGGGCTGGAAAGCGGGCGCACAGGGCATCCGCCATAAAGACGGCCAGTCGCTGGTGCTGACCGCCTATGAATCGCCGCCGCAGCCGCAAAACAAAGAGATGCTGCAACTGGTGGCGCAGCAGTGGGCCAAAGTGGGCGTGAAACTGAACGTGCTGGCGGGCGACGCGGGCACCAAAACCGTCGATAGTCTGGATCCGCTGAAAACCGGCGTATCGCCGGGCATGGTGGGACGCGCCGACCCGGATGTGCTGAAAAGTCAGTATTACCCGACGCTGCGCAACGTGCTGCTGCAAAAAGGCGGCGCCAGCGACAAGGTGAAAACCTTTGAAGACACACGCCTCAACACGCTGCTGGACGGCATCGCTTCCGCTACCGATCGCGGCAAACGGCTGGCGCTGGTGGGCGAGGTGCAGAACTACCTGATCGATCAGGCGTATGTGATCCCGATATTTGAAGAACCGCAGGTGTTCGCCGGGCGCGCCGCCACCAAAGGAATCGGCTTCGAAGCCGTGGGCCGCCCCAGTTTCTACAACACCTGGCTGGACAAGTAACCAAACCGGCGACGGAGGGCAAAACGTGCGGATAACCTATCTGGCGACACGCCTCGGGCAGGCGCTGCTGGTGCTGTGGGCGGCATTTACCCTGTCGTTCATTCTGTTGCAGGCGCTGCCGGGCGACGCGGTGCTGATCAAATTCATGAGTCCGGAACTGGGGCTCAGCGCCGGCCAGATCGCCGAATTGCGGCTGGCCTACGGCGCCGATGTGCCGCTGCTGACGCAGTACGCCGCGTCGCTGTCGCGCCTGCTGCACGGCGATTTCGGGCTGTCGCTACAGGCTGGCTTGCCGGTCAGCGACTTGCTGGCGACTAACCTGCCGCCGACGTTGCTGCTGGCGGTGCTGGGGTTTGGCGTGGCGCTGCTGCTGGCGTTCGCGCTGGCGTTTCTCTCGGCGCTGACGTCGTTCGCCTGGCTGCGCCAGCTGTTTCAGTCGGTACCGTCGCTGCTGATTTCCATTCCCACCTTCTGGCTCGGCATCGTGCTGATTCAGGTGTTTTCCTTCCGGCTGGGATGGATTTCGGTGATCAACCCCGGTGAGTGGGAAGGGCTGATTCTGCCGGTGCTGACGCTCTCGGTGCCGATTGCAGCTCCCATCGCCCAGGTGCTGATGCGCAGCATCGATCAGGTGCTGGCGCAGCCGTTCGTGGCGGTAGCGCGCGCCAAAGGCCTGAGCCGCCGCGGCGTGCTGTGGCGCCACGTGGCGCGCAACGCCATGCTGCCGGCGCTGACGCTGGCGGGCCTGTTGCTGGGCGAGCTGATCGCCGGCGCGCTGATTACCGAAACCGTGTTCGGTCGCAGCGGCCTGGGCCAGTTGACGCAGGAAGCGGTCAACACTCAGGACGCCAGCGTATTGCAGGCCATCGTGCTGGTTTCCGCCACGGCGTTCGTGGCGGTCAACCTGCTGGTCGACCTGCTCTACCCGTTGCTTGATCCGCGTCTGAAAACCGCCCCGGAGGTGTGATATGGCGAGTATTCAACTGGAAAAAATCGCTTTTCCGCTGCTGCGCAAGACGCCCCGCTTGCGCCGTTATGCCGCGCAACCCGGTCTGGTGATCGCCTGGCTGGTGCTGCTGACGGTGGCGCTATGGGCGCTGTTCCCCGGCCTGTTTACCCACGCGTCGCCGATTGAAGGCGTGCCGGGCGCGCAACGGCTGGCGCCGGGCGGCGACTACCTGCTCGGCACCGACCAACTGGGGCGCGACCTCTACACCCGCATCGTCTACGGTTCGGCGCATTCGCTGTCCGGCGCGGTGATCGCCGTGTCGCTGGGTCTGGTGCTCGGCAGCCTGCTGGGGCTGCTGGCAGGCGCGGTCGGCGGCCGGCTGGATACGCTGGTAATGCGTACCGTCGATGTGCTGCTGGCGATCCCCGGCCTGTTGCTGGCGTTGAGCGTCATCATCCTGCTGGGGTTCGGCAACCTGAACGCCGCTATCGCGGTGGGCGTAACCTCGGTGGCGAACTTCACCCGACTGGTGCGCGCGGAAGTGCTGCGCGTACGCCGCAGCGATTACGTTGAAGCGGCGTTTGGCAGCGGCGGCACCTTTTTGGGCGTGCTGTGGCGCCACATCCTGCCCAACTCGCTCACCAGCGTGCTGGCGTTCGCCGCGTTGCAGTTCGGCAGCGCGATTCTGGCGCTCGCCACCCTGAGTTTCCTCGGCTACGGCGCGCCGCCGCCGACGCCGGAATGGGGGCTGTTGATCGCCGAGGGCCGCAACTATCTGGCCACCGCCTGGTGGCTGACTACCTTCCCCGGCCTGCTGGTGGTCGCCGTGGTGCTGGCGACCAACCGCATCAGCCAGTCGATCCGGAGGCCGACGCGATGAGCCTGACGCTGAGTTTGCAAAGCAGCACGACAACGCCGGTGCTGGAACTGGAAGACGTCGCCATCGCCTACCGCGGCGACGACGGCGAACGCACGGTGGTGGAGGGCGTGTCCTTCGTCATCCAGCCCGGCGAAGTAGTGGCGCTGGTAGGCGAATCCGGCTCCGGTAAAACCACCACCGCGCAGGCGGTGATCGGTCTGCTGGCGGATAACGGCCGTCTGGCGCGCGGCGCGATTCGCCTTAACGGCGCCGATATCAGCCGCTGGTCGCAACAACGGCTGGACAGCATTCGCGGCAGCGTGGTCAGCCTGGTGCCGCAGGACCCCGGCAGCTCGCTCAACCCGGTGAAAACCATCGGCGAGCAGGTGGATGAAATTCTGCGGCTGCACCAGAAAAGCGATCGCCATAGCCTGCGCCGACAAACGCTGGCATTGCTGACGCGCGTCGGGCTGACAGAGCCGGAACTGCGCGCCAGCCAGTACCCGCACGAGCTATCCGGCGGCATGAAACAACGGGTGCTGATTGCCATCGCCATCGCGCTGAAACCGGCGCTGATCATCGCCGACGAGCCCACCAGCGCGCTGGACGTCACGGTGCAAAAACGCATTCTCGATTTACTGGACGAACTGCGCCGGGAAAACGGCACCGCCATTCTGTTCGTCACCCACGATCTGGGGGTGGCCGCCGAACGCGCCGACCGGTTGCTGGTGTTCCAGAAAGGCTACATCCAGGAACAGGGACCAACCCGGCAGGTGCTGAGCACGCCGCAAAGCCAGTACGCCCGCACCCTACTGGCTAACATCCCGTCGCTGGCGCCGGCCCGTCGACCATCACGCGCCGCCGTTCACCCCGCCGCATCCGCTCAACCGATTTCCAGTCAACCCATACCCAGCCAACCCATTGTGCAGGTGGAGCAACTGGTGCAGGAGTTCCCGCTGGCGGGCAACCGGAAAGCGCCGTTCCGGGCGGTGGACGGGGTGTCGTTCAGCGTAGCGCCCGGCACCACCCATGCCATTGTCGGCGAGTCCGGTTCCGGCAAAACCACCACCGCGCGCATGATTCTTGGCTTCCAGCGTCCGACCGCTGGCCGCATCCTGATCGACGGCACCGACATTACCCGGCTGCGCGGCGAAGCGCTGCGCCAGTTCCGCCAGACCATCCAGTTGGTTTATCAGAATCCGTTTAGCTCGCTCGACCCGTCGCAACGGCTGTTCGACATCGTGGAAGAGCCGCTGCGCAATTTTAATCGTTACTCCCGGCCAGAGCGGGCCAACCGGGTGCATGAGATGTTCGAGCGGGTGGCGCTGCCCGCTTCGCTGCTGCAACGCCGCCCGCTTGAATTGTCCGGCGGCCAGCGTCAGCGGGTCGCCATCGCCCGCGCGCTGGTGCTGGAGCCGAAAGTGCTGGTGCTGGACGAAGCCGTCTCGGCGCTGGATGTCACGGTGCAGGCGCAAATCCTGCGCTTGCTGGAAGAGCTACAGGCCTCGCTGGGGCTGACCTATCTGTTTATTTCCCACGATCTCGCCGTGGTGCGACAGATAGCCGATACCGTTTCCGTGCTGTATCACGGCAAACAGGTGGAATCCGGGCCGGTAGAGCAGATTTTTGCCCAGCCGGCCGAGCGCTATACCCGGGAACTGATCGACGCGATCCCCGGCCAGCGCCATGTCTCTTAAGGGACACAGCCTAAACCAAGGATTTAATCATGACTCAAAAACGTCTGGGGTTTTTCACCCGGCTGCTGGATGACGCGCCCGCCGGGCAGCGCTACCGGCTGGCCGCCGAGCAAATCATCAAAGCCGAACAGCTGGGCTTCGACAGCGCCTGGGTAGCGCAGCATCACTTTCACGCCGACGAAGGCGGCCTGCCGTCGCCGCTGGTGTTTCTGGCGCAGGTCGCCGCGCAGACTCGCCGCATCCGCCTCGGCACCGGGGTGATCACGCTGCCGATGGAGCAGCCGCTGCGGGTGGCGGAAGACACCGCGGTGCTTGACCTGCTCAGCAACGGCCGGTTGGAAGTGGGCATCGGTTCCGGCGGCACGCCGTCATCGTTCGCCGCCTTCGGCCACAACAGCGAGCAGCGCGGCGAGATTCTGGGTCGCTATCTGGCGCAGGTGCGCGCCGCCTGGGCGGGGGAACCGCTGAGCGCCGACGGCAACCAGCTTTACCCGGCCGCGCCGCACCTTAATCGCCGCGTGTGGCAGGCGACGTTCTCGGTGGAAGGCGCCATCCGCGCCGGTCAGGCGGGCGACGGGCTGATGCTGTCGCGTACCCAGCCGCGCCCAGACGGTTTCCCCGACGCCACGCTGGCCGACCTGCAAAATCCGATGATCGATGCCTATCTGGACGCGCTGCCATCCGGCATTACACCGCGTATCATGGGCTCGCGCAGCGTATTTGTGGCCGACGACCGGGCGCTGGCGCTGCAACTGGCGCAAACCGGGCTGCAACGCTCCGCCGCCCGGCTGGCCCAGTTGGGCCGCCCGGCCCGCGACGGTTCGGTGGAAGAGCTGATCGCCTCGTTCGACAGCCATGTCGGCACGCCGGAAGACGTCATCGCCTCGTTGCAGGCCGACAGTTCGCTGGCGCGGACCACCGATCTGGCGTTTCAGGTGCATTCCATCGACCCGCCGCACGCCCATATTCTGCGTTCGCTGGAACTGATCGCTACCCGGGTGGCGCCCGCGCTGGGCTGGTCGCCCGCTAAAGATAAACAAACCAGCCCGGTTGGGCAGGAGGTCGCATGACGCAATCTACATCCGACATTTTAGATACGCTGGCGGAGATCGCCCCGGATTCGCCGCTGGCGCAGGCCAGAGCGACGCGCGATGCCGCTACCCGGCACACGCAGGGCAGCTATGACGCGCTGTTCAGCCAGACGGCGGGCAATGCTCTGCCGCTGGCGCTGCGCTTTTTCATCGCCGAAAAGGTCAGCGGCTGGCATCAGAACACGCGGTTACAGCACTTTTACGCCCAACGGCTGGCGGATTTTCCGGCCCCGACGCCCGGTGCGGCGCTGGACCGGGCGCTGGAACATGCCGAGCGGCTGGCGTTCCAGCCCATCGCCGCGCAACCGCAATCATTGCAGGCGCTGCAACAGGCCGGCTGGAAGGTGGATGATATCGTCACCCTGTCGCAACTGGTGGCGTTTGTCAGTTTTCAAAGCCGGTTGCTGCACGGTTATCGGCTGCTGGCCGGTCATGCCGGAGAGTCGTCGCCCGCTGCGCCCGCGGCCGTCGCCGGGCGCTGGCACACCCAGCCGCTGACCCACAGCGGCAAAACCGCCCCGGATGCGTTTACGCAAGGTGAACTGGGCTGGGAGCCGTGGGTTACGGCCAAGCCGCTGGCGGAATTCACCGCCGACGAACAGGCGATTCTGGCGCGCTTCGGTCATACCGATTCCGACTACTTCCGCCTGTTGGGCCGCAACCTGCCGGTGCTGGAACAACGCACCCTCACCGACAAAGGCATCTTCTATACGTCCGGTGGCCTGCCGCGCAAAGACCGGGAGCTGGCGGCCGCGGTAGTCAGCAAGGTCAACGGCTGTATTTATTGCGCCTCGGTGCACGCCCGTAAAGCCAGCCAGCTGTCGAAACAGGACGACGCGGTACAGCGCCTGCTCGATGTGCCGCCGGGCGGCGATCTCGCCGCCGGACAGGACGCGCGCTGGCAGGCGATCATCACCTTTGCCGCCCGGCTGTCCACCACGCCGTCGCAGACCAACGCGCAGGATCTGGCGCGCCTGCGCGAACAGGGGCTGGACACGCTGGAGATTCTCGACCTGATTCAGTCCACCGCTTTCTTCGCCTGGGCCAACCGGCTGATGCTGACGCTGGGCGAGCCGTTCTGGCCGGGCAGATAGATATCCACATCGAAATGCAGGGTATTTTTCGGCCGCAGGAGAACGATCGTCAGGTGGTGGCACTGATCAGCGATGCCGACGGCGTAGACATTCAGGCGACAGCTCTCGCTTATCACGCTCACATCCAGTAAACACAAACCGTCAAGTAACCGATAGGTTACTTGACGAAGAGGTTATCGAAGCCGGATAGGGGGATTACAGGATCTGGCCCAGCGCCTGACGCAGATACGCGCCCGCGCCCAGCAGCCCCGGCTGCGGGTGAGTGATCATAAACACCGGAACGTCGGCGAGGTAATCGCGGAAACGGCCTTTGTCTTCAAAGGCGCTGCGAAAACCGGAGTTGCGGAAGAATTCCAGAAAACGCGGCACGATGCCGCCGGCGATGTAGACGCCGCCGAAGGTGCCGAGCGTCAGCGCCAGATTGCCGCCGAAACGCCCCATCAGTACGCAGAACAGCGACAGCGCGCGCAGGCAGTCCACATCGCTGTGCGCCAGCGCCCGTTCGGACACGACCTGCGGCGTCAGCGCTTCCGGCACCCGGTCGTCCGCCTTGACGATCGCCCGATAAATATTCACCAGCCCCGGCCCGGACAGCACGCGCTCGGCGGAAACGTGTCCCAGTTCCTGACGCAGCACCTGCAACAGGATGTCCTCTTCTTCGCTGTTGGGCGCGAAATCTACGTGACCGCCCTCGCCCGGCAGGCTCAGCCATTTGCCGTCCACCGGCAGCAGGTGCGCCACGCCGAGCCCGGTTCCGGCGCCATACACCGCCACCGGCTTACCGGCGACCGCATCGGCGCCGCCCAGTTGAATCACATCCTCCGGCGTCAGCACCGGAATCGCCATGCTGACGGCGGTAAAATCGTTGATCACCGCCAGACGCTCAAACCCCAGGCTCTGCCGCATGGCGTCAATGGAGAACGCCCAGTGATGATTGGTCATCTCCACCCAGTCATCGGTCACCGGGCAGGCAATGGCAATACAGGCTTCTTTGATAGTGAGACTCGCGTGCTCCGTCAGAAACAGACGCATGGCGTCTTCCAGACTGTCGTGCTCCTGAACCGCGTACTGTTTACTGTGTGACAGATGCCCATTCGCCAGTTCGCAAAGGGCAAGACGTGCGTTGGTTCCACCGACATCACCTACCAGCGCATACTGATGCATAAATTACGATCTCCCATTGAAATATCATCATGCGTACTTGAGCACACGGAGAAAACCGCGCGCCGATGACGGCAAGCACGCCCGAATTTCACTCATATTCACTGGCGGTCCATGCCATCAGGGAGACACGACATATCACATCAGGCCGTTTCTCCCCGTTTCAGCCGCAGCATAAAGTCCCGAAATGCGGGAGCCAATTCCTGAAACAGAGCCTCTTTGCGGTGGGTCATCATGACCTCGCTAAACAGCTTCAGCCCGGTGCAGAACGCAGCGACCTCCGAGTCCGGCAAAATCCCCTTTGACCGAACTTTCTCAATGATTTCCAGAATATCGTCATGATTGGTGACGTCAAACGTCAGTGCGCGATTTTGCGGCGTTTCGTCGCGATTATCGGTGAGATTTTCCAGCGTGATACGATAGTGATAAGGCATGATTTTATCCTTGCGGTTGTAATCGTGCGACTGAATGGGCGACCGGGCGTCGCCACATGGTTGATATTATCAACCATATAATCCGAATAGTTGATAAGGTCAACAAATTAATGCGCGACACCCTTGATACCCAGACTTTCGAGCTGCTGGGAGAACTGATCCACGGTTTTAAACAGCGTCTGCAGGAGAGCGACGCGCTGACGCAGACGGGCCTCGCCCCGTTTCAGGCGCGCACGCTGGGGCTGATAGCCCGCCACCCCGGTCAGAGCCAGCATTTTCTGGCGCAGTACATGGGGCGGGATAAAGCGCAGATTGCCCGTCTGCTGAAAGATCTGGAAACGCTGGGGCTGATCACCCGCCAGCCCTCGCCGAATGACCGGCGGGCGCAGGTGGTGTCACTGACGAAAAAAGGCGAGGACACGCATCGCCGGTTCGCCGACGCGCGCACCGACCTGTTGCAGCGCGCCTTTGCCGACGTGACGCCGGAAGAGCGCCGCCGGTTCGCGCAGGTATTGCAGAAAATGAAGGCCAACCTGGCCTCAATATCGGAATAAAAGCCTGATGATGAGCCGCTGATCTCAGCCTGCCGTCCCGGTGCTGTAGATATCCTTGCGGACAAACGTCCAGGCGTAATCCTGACGATTGACGGGCTCGTAGCCCACTTTTTGATACAGCCACGGCGCGGTAGAGGTGAGCAGCAACTGACGGCGCAGGCGCTGCAATCGCGGGTGGTTGACCGTGCACTCCACCAGAAAACGGCCCAGCCCGGCGCCCTGATGCGCGGGCAGCACAAATACATCGCACAGATAGCCGAAGGTGGCGAAATCGGTCACCATGCGGGCAAAGCCAATCTGGCGGCCCTGATGATACAGCCCGAAACACAGGCTGTTGGCGACAGACAACGCGACCGTTTCCCGGTCGATGCCCGCTGCCCAACTGGAGGTGGTGAGATAGCCATGAATGATGTCCAGATCGA
Source organism: Dickeya sp. Secpp 1600 (assembly GCF_003049805.1). Classification (NCBI taxonomy): domain Bacteria; kingdom Pseudomonadati; phylum Pseudomonadota; class Gammaproteobacteria; order Enterobacterales; family Pectobacteriaceae; genus Dickeya; species Dickeya sp. Secpp 1600. The sequence goes on along the minus strand of NZ_CP023484.1, from coordinate 40,862 downwards.
GCCGCTGCGAATCCGTCGAGACCTGATAGTCCTTTTTCTCCCATTGCGCTGACACGGTGTTACTCCTTTTGATCATGATGAGGGTTTATCATCCCACCAGACCGCTCACCTGAACAACGCCGACAACAACGATAAAGTCCACTCTTGCATCACACAGCAACCGCAGCAATGGTCATGCCGGCAGCGAAATCGGCGCCGCCTGTGACCTCGCGAATAAAATGCTTACCCGCCTGATGTGTTTACCTTCCCTGATATTGGCGCAATGAAATATTGCAAATAGCCGGTCTGACTCGCTCCTGGCTCTCAACATGGTCAGATCCGTTATTCTGGAAACGTGAAAAGTATCAACCGGCGAATGACTGATGGCAAAGCGGGTTAGCCGCCTCTGCTGCTCATCGTCAATCTGTTTTATGTATACGGCATGAGCCCGTTGGCTAAGGCCGGTAAAAACTTAGGCCTGACACAGCGTCTGAATTAACGTCCATACTGCGGTTGCCGCAGTGGAGAGCGAATGATTACGACGGCGTACCAACTGCAATCGCCGGTTCTCGATTGGCCATAACTGACGTACGGCCAGACCAGAGCATTCAAGGGAAGATAACGCCAGTTGCGGGATGACCGAAACCCCGATACCCGACTGTAAAATGCGAAATATTGTAGTGACATGCCCAAGTTCCTGAATGACATGCGGCGTGACGCCATGACGAATTAATGCATTGTCGATTAAGGGGCGGCTACCTGAGGCATAGTCAAGTAACACCATTTCTTGATTCTGTAGATCACGCCATGTCACCTGTTTCAGACGTGCAATCTGGTGGTTCTCAGGCAATACCAGACAAAATGGTTCCTCCATAAATGTCTCCGTGTACAGGTCGGACGGTACGGAGGGTTCGATAATCACGCCAAAATCAACTTCACCGTTCAATACCATCTGCATTGCCTGCTGTTGTACCTGATCATGGATTATCAGATTGATCTGTGGATAATTCTCAACAATCTGCGCGATGCAATCAGGCATGATTCCTGCCGAAATCGTCGGACTGGTCGCCACATGCACCAGTCCACGGCGCCGTTCTCCTCTGCTCTGGACATTACACAGTGTGGTTTCCAGCTCACCCAGCACACGGCGGAGTTCTTCCGACAGCTCGGCCCCCTCTTGCGTCAACAACACCTCCCGGGTCGTGCGCTTAAATAATCTGATCCCAAGTTCATTTTCCAGTTCACCGATACTGTGACTCATGGCTGATTGCGTCAGGGAAATCATGTTGCCTGCGCGACTAAAGCCATGATGCTCCGCAACCGCTAAAAAAATACGTAACTGTCTTAACGATATATTTGAAATATTCATGATTTTAAGTCATCGATAGATTAAAAAAAAACATTTCCACATTTAGAGTCTTGTGGTTATTAATAAATACCAGAAACAGAGCGAAGCGCAATTTTATTCTGGCAACAATGAGTCAGTTATCAAAATGACCAAAGAAACGAGTTGAATTTATTAAAAGAGGCGACAGTCAGTGTAAATAAAAAATGAATAGTTATTAATTGGTAACAACAATGTTTCATGTTGCCTTGTCGTCGACAACATTGAATCGCACAGTCAGTCCATGTCTGATGGATTGTGTAATCCTGATAGATTGTGTAATCCTGATGGATCGTGTAATTCTGATGAATTGTATAAGCAGGATTTTAATCATTCTCGATTTTAAAATCGTAACCATCTGTATCCAGAAACATATCGTGATTTTTTTAAAATCAGCAGGAGCCGCATGTAACAAGGGAAAATACTTAAAAACAGAATCAATTAGCCAGGTGAAAAATAACTCATCAGACATAAATACAGCCATCGAGTGAAACCATATCGTTTGAATAAGTAAACCACTGGAGGTAAGTAAGACAATCAACACACCTGCAAACAAAATAAATCACAAACAGATAAATTAAGTAAAACACGTCGTGAATAAGTGGCCATTATTATGGCCACATTATTCACTTCATGTTTCATTCCAACTCTTATTTTCAAATTCTCGAAGTCAGGAGAGTGTATTATGAGTGAAAAAATAGATGTGCAGAATCGAACGGATAAGGAAATACTCGGTTTTAATCGATGGTGGCTTTTTGCATTGGCTTTTCTGGCAATGTCCGTTATTAGCCCTTATGAGTACGCCTGGTCAGTCATTGCGCCGCATTTTGCAAAGATGTATAGCTGGGAACCGACAAAAATATCGCTAATGTTCAGCATGTTCGTTATTTTTCAGGCATTCGGCACCCTGCCCGGCGGGATTTTTCGTGACAAGTTTGGACCCAAGGCCGTGTCTGTCGTTGCCGGTATCTTTTCAGGCATCGGGCTGCTGGTTTGCGCATTTGGGCAGGTACTGTCGTATAACATCGTGCTCACGGTCTGGTGTATTGGCTGTTTTTTCTGCGGATTTGTCTACAACGCGGCGATAACCACCTGCAACAAATGGTTCCCCGATCACAGGAACATCACCATAGGTCTTATCTCTGCCGCTTTCTCCTGGGGAGCATTGCCTTTTATTTTCCCCATTCGAAATATTCCGGAAGATGCCCCAGATAATATCTTTTTTAATGTCATTTTTATTATGGCAGCGGTTATCTCCGGCGTTATTATTATTACAGGTCTGTTAATGAAAGACCCACCGAAAGGCTGGTGTAATTTCACCCCATCATCGGCAACAAAACATACCGTAGTAAAACGCCCTTGTGAGAAGCAATACAGTATGGGAGAAGCAATGCACACCTGGCAATTCTGGGTGTTAATTGCCTCTTTCGTTTTGGTATCTGCATCTGGTTTAACGTTTATTTCAAATAGCATCAAGTTTGCGTCAGCGTTCCACTTTAGTCTGACGGCAGGCACGGTAGTCACCGTAGGAATGGCAATTACGAGCGGTCTTAGCCGGGTTGTCGGCGGTTGGATTGCAGATAAAATCGGCATCGATAAGACCATGACTATCTTTTATATCCTGTGCGGATTGTTTTCTCTTATCGCGCTGTTTCTTGCAGAAGCGGGCAGCGCAACAGGATTTATCAGCAGCTGTATTATCTCGATATTCTTCTGGGGCGCATTATATTCCCTGTTTGCGTCAATCGTGGGTTATTACTACGGCGAAGTCGCTTCCGGCTCCAACTACGGCATGCTGTATGCCTCAGCCAAAGGGATAGGCGGGATTTATGGCGGTGTACTCTCCGCCTATTTAATCTCCACCTATGGACACCCCTTCACCATTATTACCTCTTCCGTCATGGCGTTACTTTCCGGGCTCATTCTCATTCCACTTTGGAAACATCCGCCCGTCTGGAAGGAAACGAATGGAATGCTAATAACCACACACTAACAATTTAAATTTATTACAGAAACTAATGACATTGGAAATTAAAGCGAGGTCTTATGTCTTCTATTACCGAAATTGATACTACCGTTGAGGCCGTATCAGAAAAAACAACACTGATTGATGGATTTCACCTCTTTCTGGATGCACTCAAGCTCAACGATATCGACACCCTCTTCGGCTTACCCGGCATCCCGATTACCGATCTGCTGCGTATGGCCCAGGCGGAAGGATTGCGGGTGATTTCTTTCCGGCATGAGCAGCACGCCGGTAACGCGGCGGCGGCGGCCGGTTTCCTCACCGCCAAACCCGGTATCTGTATGACGGTTTCCGCCCCGGGCTTTCTGAACGGCCTGACCGCTCTCGCCAACGCGACGACCAACTGTTTCCCGATGATCCTGATCAGTGGTTCCAGCGAGCGTGAAATCGTCGATTTGCAGCAAGGCGATTACGAAGAAATGGATCAGTTGGCCATCGCCAAACCGCTGTGTAAGGCCGCCTTCCGCGTATTACGGGCCGAAGACATCGGCGTTGGTATCGCCCGCGCCATCCGTGCAGCCGTCTCCGGACGCCCCGGCGGGGTCTATCTGGATCTGCCGGCTAAACTGTTCTCACAAACCCTACCGCTGGATGCCGGGCGCAAATCGTTAATCAAGGTTGTAGACCCAGCGCCTCGCCAGCTCCCCGCGCCAGATGCAGTAGCCCGTGCGCTTGAACTGCTCAAAAAAGCCCAAAAACCGCTGATTCTGCTGGGCAAAGGGGCCGCCTACGCCCGTGCCGATGCCGAGATTCGCGCCTTAGTCGAAAAAACCGGCATCCCTTATCTGCCGATGTCGATGGCTAAAGGCTTGCTGCCGGATACGCATGAACTCTCAGCCGCCGCCACACGCTCCTATGTATTGAAAGAAGCGGATGTGGTGCTGCTGATCGGCGCTCGTCTGAACTGGTTGCTCTCACACGGTAAAGGCAAGACCTGGGGGCAGGAAAACGGGCCGAAGAAATTTATCCAGATCGATATCGCACCGACTGAAATCGACAGCAACGTCGCTATCGATGCGCCGCTTATCGGTGATGTCAGCTCTTGCGTCACCGCCTTGTTGAACGGCATCGGCAACGACTGGGCCAAACCCTCGAATGACTGGACCGGCGTTATCGCAGAACGCAGAGCCAAAAACATCAACAAGATGGCTGACATGTTGGCCGCCCGCCCATCACCGATGAACTTCCATAGCGCATTGAGCGTAGTGAAAGCGATCGTAAAGGACAACCCAGAAGCCATCGTCGTCAGCGAAGGCGCCAACACGCTGGATTTTGGCCGCAGCATCGTGGACATGTACCTGCCGCGCAAACGTCTGGATGTCGGCACCTGGGGGGTGATGGGCATCGGCATGGGCTTTGCCGTCGCAGGCGCGGTGGTGACGGGCAAACCCGTCATCGCCATTGAGGGCGATTCCGCCTTCGGTTTCAGCGGTATGGAAGTTGAAACGATCTGCCGTTACCACCTGCCCGTCTGCATTGTCGTGTTCAACAACAACGGCATTTACAAAGGGACCGACACCAATGCCTCTGGCGGCGATGACATGGCGCCCACCGTGTTCGTCAAAGACGCACGCTACGAAATGATGATGCAGGCTTTTGGCGGCGTGGGCGTGCATGTCACCACCACGGATGAACTGCATCGCGCCATGAATGAAGCCGTTGCCTCCGGTAAGCCAACCCTTATCAATGCCGTCATCGACGAGACGGTCGGTACCGAAAGTGGCCGCATTACCAACCTGAACCCAGCCAAAGCAATCAAAAAATAATCGCTTTGGTCGTTCATACATAAAATGGAGATAGTTCTATGAATAACAAAAAAGATCTGCCTTTGGCCGGCGTCAAAATCATCGACTTCACCCACGTTCAGGCTGGCCCGGCATGTACACAAATGCTGGCGTGGTTCGGCGCAGACGTGATCAAAATCGAACGTCCGGGTTCAGGCGACATCACCCGTAACCAATTACGCGACATCCCGGATGCGGACGCCCTGTATTTCACCATGCTCAACAGCAACAAGCGCTCACTCACACTGGATACCAAAAAGCCCGAGGGCAAGGAAGTGCTGACCCGACTGATCAAAGAATGTGACGTGATGGTGGAAAACTTCGGCCCCGGCGCGCTGGATCGCATGGGGTTTACCTGGGAGCACATTCAGGAACTGAACCCCCGCATGATCCTTGCCTCTGTCAAAGGCTTCAGCGAAGGCCACCACTACGAACACCTGCGAGCCTATGAAAACGTGGCGCAATGCGCAGGTGGGGCGGCGTCAACCACCGGCTGGTGGAAGGGTGAGAATGCCGTACCGACCATTTCAGCCGCCGCGTTAGGCGACAGCAATACCGGTATGCATTTAGCCATCGGTATCCTGACTGCCTATATCGGTCGCCAGAAAACCGGCAAAGGGCAGAAAGTCGCCTGCGCCATGCAGGACGCCGTGCTCAACCTCTGCCGCGTCAAAATGCGCGATCAACTGCGTCTGGACAAAGTCGGCTATCTGGAAGAGTACCCGCAGTATCCGCATGAACCGTTCTCCGACGTGGTACCGCGCGGCGGGAATGCCGGCGGCGGCGGCCAGCCCGGCTGGATCCTCAAGTGCAAAGGCTGGGAGACCGACCCCAATGCCTACATCTACTTCACGGTACAGGACCTGGTCTGGACGCCGATTTGCGATGCGATAGAGCGCCCAGAGTGGCGGGAAGACCCGGCCTATACCACCCCGAAGGCGCGCCAGCCGCACATCATGGATATTTTCGGCGCCATTGAAAGTTTCATTCTGAGGACCGGTAAAAACAAATTCGACGCGGTGGAATACTTCGGTAAGTTCGGCATCCCCTGTGCGCCGGTGATGTCGATGAAGGAACTGCTGCACGACGAATCGCTGCGTAAAAGCGGCTCCATCGTCGAAGTGCCGCACAAAGTGCGCGGAAGCTATTGGACCGTCGGCTGCCCGATCAAGTTCTCGGCGCTCAAACCTGAGATTACCGCCTCGCCGCTGCTCGGCGAGCATACCGACGACGTGCTGGCGGAACTGGGCTACTCGACAGAGCAGATAGCGCTCATTCACACAGCCAAAGCGGTGTAAGCACGATGGCGCTCACGCTACAGCAGTTCCTCTCAGCGGTGGGTGATGCCGTGATTATTTGCGATGCCGACGGCATCATCACCGCCTGGAACCCCGCAGCCGAACGTCTGTTCGGCTTCACCCAGGGCGAGGCGCTGGGCGCCTCGCTCGACATCATTATTCCCGAGCGGCAGCGCCAGCGGCACTGGTCTGGCTACCACCAAACCATGCACAGCGGCACCACCCGGTACGGCACTTCGTTACTTCACGTACCGGCCCTGACGCGTGACGGCGGCACGATTTCCATCGCCTTCACCGTGGCCTTGCTGCCTGGGGAGGCGGGGCAGCCAGCCTCCATCGCCGCCGTCATCCGTGACGACACGACGCGCTTCAACGAAGAACGCACGTTGCGCAAGCGTCTGGCTGAGGCAGAACAGCAAGCAAAGCGACCGACATAAACCGCCCTAAAAAGTCGACTGACGACACGCCCTGACCGTCGCCACTGACGCTCAGGGCAAACAGACCGAGGAAGGATGAAGAGCGGTGAATCACGTCGAGGTGAATTAGAGTCGAGGAGAATCATCATGAGCAAGGCATTAGACGGGATCAGAATTATCGATTTTACCCATGTTCAGTCTGGCCCGAGCTGCACCCAGTTACTCGCCTGGATGGGCGCAGACGTTATCAAGATCGAACGCGTCGGCGAGGGTGACGCGACACGCAAGCAATTATGCGACATTCCCGGCGTGGACAGTTTGTATTTTACTATGCTGAACCACAACAAACGCGCCGTCACCCTCAATACCAAGACGCCCGAAGGCCTGCAGGTACTGGATAGCCTGATCAGGCGCTGTGACGTACTGGTTGAGAACTTTGCTCCCGGCGCGCTGGACCGCATGGGGCTGACCTGGCAGCACATCCACGCCACCAATCCACGCCTGATCCTCGCCTCGGTCAAGGGCTTCGGGCCAGGTCGTTACGAGGACTGCAAATCCTACGAGAATGTGGCGCAATGTGCCGGCGGCGCGGCGTCAACCACCGGCTTCAACGATGGCCCGCCGATTGTTACCGGCGCGCAGATCGGCGATTCAGGCTCAGGCTTGCACCTGGCGCTGGGTATTGTCTCCGCGCTTTTCCAGCGTCATACCACGGGGCGCGGACAAAAAGTCTCGGTGTCGATGCAAGACGCCGTGCTCAATCTATGCCGGGTCAAACTGCGTGACCAGCAACGGCTGGAACGCACCGGCGTATTGGACGAATATCCGCCATTCCCGGATGGTCACATTGGCGACGCGGTGCCGCGCGCAGGCAATGCTTCGGGTGGGGGCCAGCCGGGTTCTATCCTCAAATGCAAAGGGTGGGAAACCGACCACAACGCCTACCTCTATTTCATCGCTCAGGCGGCGGTCTGGCCGGCGATATGCAACCTGATCGGCGAACACAGCTGGATCGAGGACGAGCGTTTCAGCACCCCCGCGGCCCGCCTGCCCAGACTCAACGCCATCTTTCAGCGCATCGAACAGTGGACCATGACCAAGAACAAATTCGAGGTGATGGAAATTCTCAACCATTACGACATCCCCTGCGGCCCGGTGCTTTCAATGAAAGAGATCGCCAGAGACGATGCCCTGCGCGCCAGCGGCACCATCGTCGAGGTTGATCATCCAATGCGCGGCAGGTACACCACCGTTGGCATGCCGATAAAAATGTCCGACAGCCCGGTGGATATCACCCGATCCCCTCTGCACGGCGAGCATACCGACGAGGTTCTGCGTGAACTGGGCTATGACAGCACAGCCGTGGCGGCCCTGCGCGACAAGAACGTCATTTGATGGCTTGATACCTCTTACCGACGCTGACGGGTGAATGCCGGTGACATGACATCCCGTCTATCACCATGTACCGGCACCTCCCCAGCGTCGGGGGGCATGGCAACGGAATGCTCAGCCGGTACACAATCCATTCAGTAAACAAGCCAGTCGGTAAACAAGCTATTCGTTAAACAAGCTATTCGTTAAACAATCCATTCTGTAAACAGGCCAGTCGGTACACAGCCCGCATGGCGTCACGGCGTCAACGGTGAACGTGCGCTGAGGCGCGACCCGTTACGCATCGCGCTGTTTCGCAACATCGCCTTTGGCGACCTGAGCACGTTGCCCATAACGATAAGCCCACCCTTGCACCACCAGCAGCATAGTCAGCGGCAAACCGTGGAACAGCACAATCACCGCCGCAGGCGTCCACCACACATAAAACGGCGCCACCACCAGCATGCCGATACCGAACCCGGTCATCTGCATCAACGTCAGCAGGCTGAAAATAGGCAGACGCAAAGATTCCGGTTCGCTCTGCGCGCGGGAAATCAGGCTGACCTCCGCCACGCCATCGCCAATGCCCGCCCACACCACAAACACCAGCAGCCACATCAGCCCGGTCTGCTGGAAGGTCAGAATAAAACCGGTGGACATCAGCGCCACGCCGATGAAAAAAGCCCGCTCCATCGCCCGGCGCCGCCCTTGTCTGAGCAGAAAACCGCTGACCCGCGCGCCGGCGAATTTACCCACCGCCCACAGCGCCAGCATCAACCCCATGGTCTTACTGGCGCTGTCGGGAGAAATCAGTGCGGACAACACCGGGAAACCCACGTTATGCGCGGCGCTGCCAAGCGTGTCCGCCATACTGACGATCAACATGCCCGCCAGCATCGGCGCGCCGCGCAGCCCTTCTTTCAGTTGACGCCATTCGCTGAGCCGATCGCGCTGACTTACCCGCGGCTGCGGCTTTTCCACCATGCGCAGCGGCAGAATCAACAGCGCGGCCGCCAGATAGGTCGCCACGTTCAGCGCAAACACCACCGGGTAGCCAAAACCGGCGACCAGCAGGCCCGACACCAGGCTGCCCAGCACCGCGCCGCTGGCCGCCACCGAAGTCAGCCAGGCGTTGGTGCCGAGCCGCATCGAACTCTCCACCCAGTAGGGCAACTGGCTGTTGAGCCCAATCGCGAACATGGCGTTCCCGCCCCCTACGCCCAGCGCGATCACCGGCAATAACGGCAGCTGCCACGCCGGCGGCAACACCAGCAGCAGCGAAAGCAGCGCCGCCCGCAGCAGGTCGAAGCCGACCAGCGAGGCGCGTCCCTGAAAGCGGCGGAAAAACGGCGTACCGATCAGGCTCGCCAGCAGACCGCCCGCCACCCGGCAGGCCAGAAAAATACTGACGCTCACCACGCTGTTGCTCAGCAGATAAACGTAGGTGGACAGCGCCACCATATTCAGAAACGCGCCAAAATCGGAAATAAAACGCGCGGCAATGATCAACCCGGCATTGCGCCGGGATTGTCCCATGTCGATATCATGATACTCAGCCATGACGGATTACCTTTTGTTTTCCCTGTGGTGTTCCCTGTTAACGTTCCTACGCCGGCCGAAACGTCACCAGCAATAAATCCCGGTAGGCTGACTCCGCCGTCGCTGCCGGTCGAACCGGCCCGGCGCGGTGGTACAGCTTTTTGTCATTCACAATCAGCGTCTCCAGAAACCGGCTCATCGCCGTTGCCAGCAACGGTGGGGATGCTTCCTGCGCCGAGGTGAAAATTTCAGACACCACCGGCTGCGTGTCCACACTCTGAATGAAATGCATGCAAATCCACGCCATGCCGTCCTGATGAATGCCGGAGGTGGTCGGGCTGCTGTGCCCTTTTTCCGCCCTGACCCGGAACTGATGAATATCGACGGCATATTGCTGATCGGCCGCCATCCAGGGTCGCATCATCGCGATATCCGTCGCCACGATGCGCTGTAACAGCGGGTGGCGGATAAACCCCTCTTCGGCATACTGCAGGTGGTTCGGCCCCGGTTTGTAGTCGATGTCGTATTTCACCGTGGAGCGGTAATCCGCGTCGGTATTCAGTTGCAGCGGTCGGCCAGGCTGGTGGAAAAACCGCAAAATCCGCCGTTCGCGGCAGGTGTAGTTTTTGAAGTTTTCATCCTCGGCCAGATTATCCCAGTAGGCTTTGAAGGTCTTTTCTTCCTCCGGCTCCACGGCGATCCATTCCCGGCTGGCGGCAAAATGGCAATAATCCTGCCGCGCCAGTTGCTCAACAATCCTGTCTGTATTCATAGCGGTTTTCCTGATTTAACGCATCGCGACAGGCGCGGGCGATACGCCGTCGGCGACGGCGGGCGGCATCGGGTCGATCATTGGGCGGAGGTGGTGCTGCAACGCGTCGTACAACGCCTGCGCGTCTTGCGCCGACGCGACGCGGGCCCACCCTTTAAACAGGTAATGCTCTTCGATATCGGCATCCACGTAATGCCCCACCGGATAATGGCCGAACGCCAGTACCGCCGGGTGACGCTCGACCCACGGCAGACCATCAAAACCGTTGAAATAGCCGCTGGCGGGAGGATAAATCGCGAACATCGAATAGTGTTGCCGGTGATGGGCGACGCGCTCGCAGGCCGTGCGCACCGACGCCTCAATCCCTTCCTCCGCCAGCAGCAAAGACAGGTACAGATCGTAAGGGTCCAGCCCAGCGATATCCTGAAACGCCGCGTTCACGTACAGCCCGCCCAACCGCGGATTGACCTCGATAACCACCGGCCCCGACGCCGTCATACGGAACTCGACATGCGCCACGGCGTAAGTCAGCCCCACCGCCTGCAGGCAGGCGACGGCGTATTCCCGAATCTGTTGCTGCTGCACGTCGGAGAAGGCGACCGGCGGCGTAATCAGCAGGTTTTCCAGCACCGTAGTGTCTTGCGTGGTCAGCAACAGTTTTTCATTAATCAGCACCGGAAAAACCGCCTGCGCTGTCGCCACGCACTCCACACTGCCTTCAACGCCGTCGATGTAGGACTCCAGCAGAACCGAACAGCCGGGCACATAGTGGTGTGAATGCCCGTCAAGATCGGTGAAATGGTGCGATTCGCCATAGAAACTGGCGACGGACGCCCGATCGTACTGTTCGAGAAAGGTGCGGTAATAGGCCCGCAGCTGCGGCCAGTCGAGGCATTTGCGGATAAAGGCGGAAGCCGCCCCGTAGGGCGGTTTGGCGATCAGCGGGTAGCCGACCCGTTCGGCCTCGCGCTGCAATTCGGCTTCATCATGGCACAGCGCATACGCCACGGACCGGACGCCGGCCCGCGCCAGCGCCTGACGCATCAGGAACTTGTTATTACACCGGTCTACCGCCTGCGCCGCGCTGTAGACCAGGCCGTGACGCTGACACAGCTCCGCCACCAGACACCCCATCTGCCCCAGCGGCGAGGCGTGGCCGGCGTGACACAACACCGCCCGCACCTGATAACGCTCGGCCAGTTGCCGCAGCAGCGTATCCAGCGACGCCACCGAGAGCGTCGGCAGCCAAAACACCTCGTCGCTGTCCGCCTCCAGCCGCTGAGGTTGCCGGTGACCGCGCCACGCCGCCGTCAGGCACGCCAGCCCCCGGCGGCGCGCGGCGGCGAAGTGCGGCTCGCGGTAGGTATAGACGGGCACCGCGGTATCGTTGACATCAACAAACAAAATCGCTTCGGGTTTCATGCCGGTTCTCCCTGTGTCGCCGTTAGCTGTCCTGCCAGCGGCACACATCGCCCTGCCAGTTGGTGAAACGGTAAAAACGCGTTCCGTCGATGTCTTCAAACTGCGGCATCTCTTCCACGCCGCTGAGCAACGGTACGGTGAATTTCCCTTTGGCGTGAGGCAGCACGTACTCCGGCAGCGCAATATTGGATACCCGGCGTTTCAGCCGATTCATGATGGCGATGGCGTCGCGAATCGATGCCTTGTATTCCGAAGCGCCCGGCGAAAACGGCATAAAGTGGTATAAATAATAGGGCTTGACCCCCATGCGGTATAATTCGATAAACAAACTTCTGAGCGTTTCCTCATTGTCATTCACGCCGCGCAGCAACGGCATATTGGAAAACACAATCGGCACCACCTGCTGAATACGTGTTACCGCATCGCGGAATGCGCCGCTCAATTCCAGCGGATGACAAACGTGAACCCCGAAGGCATTAACGCGGTGCCGCCGGAGAATATCCAGCAGATTATCGGTAATACGGTAAGGGTTGAAGGTCAGCGAACGGGAATGAATACGAATCAACAGGGAATCACGGATATTACGGATCGCCCCCAGACACTCATCCAGTTTGGCGTCCGTCAGCATCATCGGATCGCCGCCGCTGAGAATAACTTCCTCCACCTCGGGGGTATTTCGAATATAATCCAGCGAATCCTGAAAGGCTTTTCGCCCGGCATTCTCTTTTTCCGAATCGACCTTTAACGTTCGCAGCGCTTCAAAGCAGAACTGGCAGTAGGAATTACAGGTATTGACCATCCGTAAAATAACCCGATTGTCATATTTGTGCTGACAAATCGGCGTTTTCATTTCATGCGACAATTCCCAGTTTTCTGATTCGCCGTCGTAACCGGTTACGCCGTCATCATGCCAAAACGGCACCACCTGGCGCCACAGCGGATTATCGACGATATCCGTGTACGCGGCTTGTCGTATCAGGTCGGCATAATACGGCGTGATCTGCATTTTGCGGTCTTTGAGATTATGGACGATGTGTTGCGCCACCTCCTCGCTCCAGCCGCCGCAGGCCGCCCGTAATGCCGGCTCGTCCCGGATCGCGTTTTTCTGCTGCCAGCGCCAGTCCGTCCAGCGCGAACGCTCTTCTGCCGGGAATAACGCCAGTTCGGTTACTGATATATCCATATTACCTCCGTGATCACCGTGTTTTCAGCGATGCAAAGTCACGTCAGGCTGCTGACCATTATTTCTCTTCATGGATGAATTCGGTATTTTTAATACCAGATTAAATCTGGCGACAATAAACGTTCGACTAACGTGAAAAGATAAAAATACGATCACATGAAAAAAATAACGATAGCAGACCGACGATACTTCACATTGAAATACCCTTTCCTGGTGATCACATAGCCAACCGTTTAGGCATTGAGAAATAATTCAGTTTGCAATAATTTATTCTTTTGGAAAAAGCGATTCTCTTTGAAAACATTATTTTTTGGGAAAAAATCAATATAACGACTGGCGACAACCACCATCGCCCCTGCCAATAACATTACCGTTATTATTGTTATAACAAAATGCGTTTTTTGCAAACAGATAATTAACATTTTGGTATCGTATTTCCCTATCATGCCTGCTTTCAGCACCAACGCCACCGTGCTATTACGTTGAAATAGTCGTACCGCTTTTCCTCCATCCTGCGTATTCTCATAGCAACAACATCATGAAAACAATACAGAACCCGAGGAGAGACGTGTGGCGATAACCCTTCCTGAAGCACTGATTCCAGCCGACCCCCGTTTTGGCTGCGGCCCGTCGTTGATTCAGCTTGACGATCTGACGCAACTGAAAGACAAAGGGCCGCATCTGCTGGGCACCAGCCACCGCAAGGAGCCGGTGCGCGCGCTGTGCCGCGAGATTCAGCAGGGCCTGCGGGATTACCTGTCGGTGCCGGACGACTACAGCATTGTGCTGGGGAACGGCGGCGCCACCGCGCTGTTCGACATGGTCGGCCTCGGACTGGTCAGAAAGCGCATCGTCCACCACACCTGCGGCGAGTTCTCCGACAAATGGTTCAAAGCCTCGCGCCGGATTCCGTGGATTCAGGCGGACAACGCCGCGGTGGAATACGGCCAGGCAAACACCGCGTTTGTGACGGAAGGCGCGGACGTGGTGGCCTGTACGCTGAACGAAACCTCCACCGGGGTGATGAACACCCGTTTGCCCGAAGTCGGCGAGGATTGCCTGCTGGCGGTAGACGCCACCAGCGGCGCGGGGCAAATCGCCTGCGACCTGTCCCGCGTGGATGTGTTCTTCTTCTCGCCGCAGAAGGTGTTCGCCAGTGAAGGCGGGTTGTTTGTCGCTATTTTGTCGCCGCAGGCCAAAGCGCGGATCGCCGAGATCGCCGCCGATCCCAACCGCTATATCCCGGCGTTCGCCGACTGGCGGCTGGCGCTGAGCAACAGCGAACAGCAGCAGACTTACAATACTCCGGCGGTGGTGACGCTTTTCCTGTTCGCCGAGCAGGTCAAACGCATGAACGCGCTGGGCTTCGCCGAGGTGGAACGTCAGGCCGCCGCTAAAGCGGCGTTGCTGTATCAGTGGGCCGCCGACCGGGATTATCTGTCCGCCTATGTGGCCGACCCGGCGTTTCGCTCCACCACCGTCGCCGCCATCGACGTGGCGGATACGATTTCCGTGGACAAGCTGACCCGCTATCTGGATGAACAAGGGCTGGCGCACGGCATCGAAGGCTACCGGGCGCTGGGGCGCAATCAGTTACGCATCGCGCTGTTTCACAACATCGCCTTTGACGACCTGAAAACGCTGACCGCGTTGATCGATTTTCTGGTCGCCAGCGGCGAATTCGCCGCCTGACGTCACACCGTCGCCTTAACCGGCAGCGCGGTTTTGTGAATCAGCCGCCGCAGTGAAAACGAGGACTGCACATCGCGCAGTCCTTCGATTTTGATCAGTTTCTTCTGCAAGAATTTCTCGAAATCCGACAGGCTGGCGGCCACCACCCGCAGCATGAAATCGTGGCTGCCGGACATCAGGTGGCACTCCATCACTTCGTCGAAGGTGGCGATCTGCTGTTCGAATTTGCGGAAGGTGGCTTCCGACTTCGGCTCCAGCGTCAGCGAAATGTAAGCGTTCACCGGAAACCCGGCCTTTTCCTGATCCAGCAGCGTCACATAGCGGTCGATCATGCCTGCGTCTTCCAACTGCTTCAGCCGCCGGGTGCAGGGCGTGGCCGACAGGCATACCCGTTCGGCCAGCTCGGTGGTTTTCAGCCGCGCATCCTGCTGTAGCTCATTCAAAATCTGTGCGTCGATGCGGTCGATCTTCATGAGTGAAAGTCTCTATTTATGCCATTACGATGGGTGATTATCCCTAATTTAATGGATAAATGGCTTTTCTTTTAGTTAAAAGTCACTCCGTGATCAATGTTAACTTGAGCGCCATAAATGAATGTTCAGTCATGAAAGACGCAAATATATGCATTTCTTATGGCTAAATCAGACAAGATCGCGCTGAGAGGGCAACACCCGTGCTGAAAGAGTCTGTCGTGCTACCCAAGACAGCGGAAACCGGCCAGAAGCCGGGGCTGGCTCACACCCTGAAAGACGACGTGTATGGCCTGATGCTGGGGGTGATGTTTATCGCCTTCGGCCTGAACATGCTGAAACTGTCCGGTATGGTCACCGGCGGGATCGCCGGCATCGCTTTACTGCTTTCCTACTTTGTTCCGCTGTCGATCGGCGTACTGTTTATCCTTGCCAACATCCCGTTCATGGTTTTCTGCTACTTCAGCATGGGGCGCGCCTTTACGCTGAAAACGCTGATCGTCAACATCGCCCTGAGCGCCGCCACTCAGGCGGTGCCCTACCTGCTGAGCATCAATTACATCCACCCGCTGTTTTCCGCCTTGGTGGGCGGCACCTTTCTCGGCATGGGCATCCTCTCGCTGGCGCGCCATAATGCCTCGGTCGGCGGCACCGGCGTCGTCACCCTGTGGCTCTACAAACGTTTCAACATCAACGCCGGCAAAAGCCAGATGCTGCTGGATGTGCTGGTGTTCGCCGTATCGATGATCACCATGCCCGTTCACCTGCTGCTGTGGTCGGCGCTCAGCGCGCTGGCGATGAACGCCATGCTGATGAACTGGCATAAGCCGGGGCGTTATCAGGGCGGGTAAAAAACGCCGCCGGCCTAGCTGTTCCCATCGTGGTGTTTCAGGACGATCGAACAGGTATATCGCCCGGCGGGATGAATGGAGATGGTGGTTTCAAAGGTCTCGCCGTTGCGATCCACATAGCGCCGTATGATTTTCAACGCCGGCGACCCTGCTTCCACCCCTAGCTTTTTGGCGATTTTGGCCGGCACGCCAACCGCGGTAATGGTCTGGTGCACTTCCTTGCTTTTCACGCCATAGTGATTTTCGATCAAATCGCTGATCAACGAAAACGGGTCGCTGCGCACCAGACGTCTGACCTTGTCGTAGGCAACGCTGGCATAGCTGTCCGTCCAGCAAATCGGCGCGTCCGGCTTTATGCTGTCTTCCCGAATACTCGCGATATGCAGCCAGCGCGACCCCGGCGGGCAACCGATGACTTGCGACAATTCATAATCGGCGACGATCTCATCAATCTTTTTCACCACCCGCAAATTATTCCGCGCCAGCGCCAGCAAATCTTCCAGGTTTGCCAGCGGGTGATTCGTGTTCCCTTCTCTGGCATCGGTGACGTGGGTCCCGGCGCCTTTGCGTCTTGAGATCAGACCCTGTTCGGTCAGCTCGCGCAGCGCTTCCCGCACGGTATGCCGGCTGGCCTGATACACCTCGCAGAGCGCCTTTTCGGTCGGGAAAAGCGCGCCGGCGGGGTACTTGCCGGAAACAATATCCTGCGCCAGCTCTCGGGCAATGCGCTTATAGAGGGACTCTTTCATAAGGATACATTCTTCAAAAATTAATGATCATTATCACAAAGCAGTGAGTAAACACTTCCGCTAGCCATTTATGCTCGCTATAAATGTCCGTACATTTGAAATATGTCCGGACATTTTCATCACCATTGTCGGTCGTCGCGGACATACCGTACCAAGACCGTTGCTATCGGTCAGTCTATCACTAAATCAGACCCGGGAGGGTTCACTATGGCATCGAATGTTCTTGATTCTATTCTGTTCAGGGACTCGTTCGGCACGCCGGAAATGCGCGCCATCTTTGACGATCATGAACTGATCCGCAAATACGTTGAGGTGGAGATCGCGCTGGCGAAAGCCGAAGCACGTTGCGGCGTCATCCCGCAGGAAGCGGCGGAAGAGATCGCCAAAACCTGTAACGCCGACACGCTTGATTTCGACCTCCTGCGGCATGAAACCGAAATCGTCGGCTACCCGATTTTACCGCTGGTCCATCAGATCTCGAAGCAGGCCGGGGCCTCCGGCGGCTACGTACACTGGGGCGCGACCACCCAGGACATCATGGATACGGCGGTGGTGTTGCAAATCCGCGACGCCTTCGACCTGATCGACGCGGATATCAAATCACTGCGCAAAATTCTCGCCGATCTGGCGCTGCGCTACCGCGATACGCCGATGGCGGGCAGAACCCATCTGCAACAGGCGTTGCCCATCACTTTCGGCTACAAGGCCGCTATCTGGCTGGATATGTTTGACCGCCACGCCGAGCGCCTTGAGCAGGCTCGCCCGCGAATTCTGGTCGGCGAGTTCGCCGGCGCCGCCGGTACGCTGGCTTCGCTGGGAGACAAAGGTCTGGCGGTGCAGAAAGCGATGATGGCAGAGCTGAAACTGGGCGTGCCGACCTCAACCTGGCATGTGGCGCGCGACGGCTTCGCCGAAGCGGTGAACTTGCTGGCGGTCATCACCGGCTCGCTGGGGAAAATCGCCTATGACGTCATGCTGATGGCCTCCAACGAGTTTGGCGAACTGTATGAGCCCTTCGTCAAAGGCCGCGGCGCCAGCAGCACCATGCCGCAAAAACGCAATCCGATCTCCAGCGAACTGATGCTCGCCTGCGCCAAAGGCGTGCGCCAACACGCCGGCTTAATGCTGGACGCGATGGTACAGGATCTGGAACGCGCCACCGGCCCGTGGCACGCGGAGTGGATTGCGATCCCGGAAAGTTTTGTGCTGGCCGCCGGCGCGCTCAATCAGGCCAAATTCATGCTCAGCGGTCTGATTGTCGACGAACAGGCGATGGCGAAAAACCTCGACATGACCAAGGGGCTGATCGTGGCGGAAGCCGTGATGATGGGTCTGGCGCCTTACATGGGCCGGCAGGATGCGCACGACGTGGTTTACGACGCCTGCCGCATCGTCAATACGCAGGGAGGACGCCTGGCCGACGTACTGAACGCCATGCCTCAGGTATCCAGTCGTCTTGAACCGGCATTAATCGAACGGTTAACAGACCCGGTCAACTATCTCGGCATTGCACCGGAAATGGTCGACCAGGTACTGGAAAAATCGGCCAAACGGCAATAATCCCCCAGAAAATCAATAACCCGTAAGATTGAGGAGATGATCATGTCATCTGATTCATCTAAGGGAAAATCGATAATCGCCTTTATGGTTCCCCTGTTACTGGGAACCATAATCTGGTTTTCCCCTGTACCCGAAGGATTAACGCCTCAGGCATGGCATATGTTTGCCATTTTTCTCGCCACCATTGCGGCAATATTAACCCAGCCGTTGCCCTCCGGCGCCGTTATGCTGATTGCGTTATGCGTTGTTATTTTCACCAACACATTACCGGAAGCAAAAGCGCTGGCCGGCTTCTCCAGCGGAACGGTATGGCTAATATTTTGCGCGTATATTCTTTCGCTGGGATTTGTCACCTCCGGTCTTGGAAAAAGAATCGCCTATAAAATGCTGTCGTTATTTGGCGGCAGCAGTCTGGGCATCGCCTACTCATTAGGGGTTTCCGACCTGATTATGGCGCCCGCCATGCCATCGGTTACCGCTCGATCAGGGGGGATTATTTTCCCCATCGTGCGCTCCATCAACGAAGTATTAGGTTCCACACCGGGCGAGTCAGGGAAAAAAATCGGCGATTTCCTGATCATGGTTTGCTTTCAGTTCACCCCGATAACCGGCGCCATTTTTCTGACCGGCATGGCGGCGAATCCGCTGGTGGGCAGCCTGGCGAAATCGTCGCTGAATGTGGAAATCACCTGGGGAAGCTGGTTCGTTGCCGCGGTGGTGCCGGCGATGGTGTGTTTCTGCCTGATGCCGCTGCTGGTATACAAGCTGTTAAACCCCGAATTAAAGCGCACCCCGGAAGCAAAACAGATGGGAAAACAGGCGCTCGCCGAGCTGGGCGCCATGACGTCCGCCGAGAAGAAAGTCGCGCTGGGATTTCTGCTGGCGCTGATTGGCTGGGGCACCAGTTTGGCTACCGGGCTATCGGCCACCGCCGTTGGGCTGGGCCTTGCCGCCTATCTGTTTGCGTCACGCGCGGTTGACTGGAAAGCCCTGCTCAAAGACCATGCCGCCTGGGACACCGTCATCTGGTTCAGCGTGATCATCAGCCTGGCCGGCGGCCTGTCCGATTTGGGTTTCATCAAATGGATGACGGTTAAAATGGGCGGCGCCATTCACGGCTTTGGCGCGATGGGCACGTTTATCCTGCTCGGGCTTATCTATATTTACGTCCATTACCTTTTCGCCACCGCGACCGGCCATGTCGCCGCGCTGTACGCGCCTTTTGCCGCCACCGCGATTGCCGCAGGCGCCCCGCCCGTCATGGTAGCGATATGCTTTGGTATTTTCAGCAACCTGATGTGGGGAAATACCGAATACGGCGGCGGCCCCGGTCCGATTTATTTCGCCCAGGGCTATTTTGAACGACCGCGGTTTTACAAAATCAATTTATGCGTGGTGACGGTCAATGTCCTGCTGACCTTTGCGGTCGGACTGGTGTGGTGGAATCTGCTGGGGTATTACTGACCTATCGAAGTACTACTGACCCAAATAAATCAGGGTGAGGATAACCTCACCCTGATTGTCATTGCGTAGTGCTAACCGCGTCGTTATCACCCTGTAGCGATCGTCGTGTTGTTGTACTATCACGCCGTCACCACCGTAAGCACACCACGGTTCTGCGCGTTAGCGCATGGTGACAAACTCTTCCGCCGCCGTTGGATGAATCGCCACGGTGTTGTCGAAGTCTTTTTTGGTCGCGCCCATCTTCACCGCCACCGCAAAGCCTTGCAGGATTTCATCCATGCCGAAGCCGATGCCGTGTATACCGACGATTTTCTCTTCCGGCCCCGCGCATACCAGCTTCATGCGGCACGGCTGACGGTGCTGCGTCACCGCGGTGTACATGGCGGTAAACGCGGACTTATACACCTTAACCTGATCGTCGCCGTACTGCTCGCGCGCCTGCGGCTCGGTCAGCCCGACGGTGCCGATCGGCGGGTGGCTGAACACCACGGTCGGGATATTGCTGTAATCCAGATGCTCGTCCGGCTTGTTGTTGAACAACCGCTCGGACAGACGGCGCCCTGCCGCCACGGCGACCGGCGTCAGCTCAACGGCGCCGGTGTTGTCGCCCACCGCGTAAATGCCCGGCACGCTGGTGTTCTGGAACTTATCCACCACGATGTAGCCTTTGCTGTTGAGCGCCACGCCTGCGGCGTCCAGATTGATATTATCGTTCGCCGGTTCGCGGCCGATCGCCCAAATCAGGCAATCTACGGTTTGCTCATGCCCGCTTTCCAGCTGCAGCGTCAGGCTGCCGTCGGCGTTTTTCACCACCGCGTTGGGAATGGACTCGGTATGCAGCGCCGGGCCTTCGGTATTCATCACTTCCACCAGCGTGTCCACAATCAGCGGATCGAACTGGCGCAGCGGCGCATGCTTGCGCACAAACAGGTGCACATCGGAGCCGAGCGCGTTCAGCACGCCGGCGATTTCCACCGCGATATAACCGGCGCCGACCACCGCCACCCGCTGCGGCAACGCCGTCAGCGCAAAGAAACCATCGGAATCAATGCCGTATTCCGCACCGGGAATCGCCGGGCACGTCGGCCGACCGCCGGTGGCGATCAGGATATGGTCGGCGGTGATGCGCTCGCCGTTCACTTCCACCGTTTTCGCATCCACGAAACGGGCAAAGCCCTGAATCACCTCGACCTGATTTTTCCCCAGCACGTTATTGTAGGACTGATGGATACGGTCGATGTAGGCGCTGCGGTTTTTCAGCAGCGTGTCCCAGTTAAACTGATTGACGGTGACATCAAAGCCATAGTCCGGTCCGTACTGGTGAATGGCCTCGGCAATCTGAGCGGCATGCCACATCACCTTCTTCGGCACGCACCCGACATTGACGCAGGTACCGCCCAGGTATTTGGCTTCAATCAGCGCGCATTTCTTGCCATACATGGCCGCACGGTTGATGGAGGCAATGCCGCCGCTGCCGCCACCAATGGCGAGATAGTCATAATGTCTGGTCATCAGGGCTCCACGCTTGCTTTCGATAAACGTTCAATAAAGGTAAATAGACCGTATCCCGCCGCCGCACCGATGCTGGCGCCGATGGCGAAATACGGCTCACAGTGTAACGCCGGCGAAAAAAATGTAACGCCAGCGAAAAGTGTAACGCTGGAGAAAAGTGTAACGCCAGCGATCGGTATCCGGCAAAGACAGAAAGCGGGATTGTATGAAGAAATGCGCAGCGGTTCGCAACGGTTTTGAAAATCGGTGCGATAGGTAAAGCCGGTTGTAACCGGCTTTACGCTCTCAGTCAGGCCATCATAACGGTATCAAACAGCAGTTGGTTCAATACCAGGTCCATCCTGGCTAACGCCTCATCCAGCAACGGTCGCTCACGATTCAGTTGCCGTTCGATAAAAGCATGAATGTGCGGCAAGCGCGCACCGTATTCCGCTTCACCGCACTGGCGTTTGATATGCAACAGATGCGCAATTTCCGCCAGCAAATTGGGATCAGTCACCGTACCTGCCAGCAATGACTCAAAGCGCATCGGCGGACACCCTTTATCCGCTTCAATCCATAGCACAGCCAGTATCGGTCTTAGCACATAGAAGTATTTCTTCAGTCGTACCGATTCCCCCTGCAAATATCCACGAAAATTCTTTCGAGCCATCGACAGATAATGGTAACGGGCGCGCCCCGGTGAAAAGTGGTTCGATGCCAATGCCCGCACCTGAGCCATCACCTCGGCGTCCTGACGATACACCACCGGCGAATCAAGCCACTCCATCAATGTCGGGTTGGCTCGCTTAAGTAACCCCAGAGCCTTGCGCAATTCCCATCCACTAACATCCAGTTCATCATCGATCGGCAGTTCAATCACATCCCTTGCCGGCTCAACCCGCAAATACCACTCTGGCGGATGCACATAGATAAAACGCACATCATAATCACTGTCCGGTGAGGCAAATCCCCACCCCCGGCTACCCGATTCACAGGCGTAAAGTACACGTACGCCAAACTGTTGCTCAACATCCATCAGAACGCCACGGACACGCTCACGCATCACGTGGCTTACATCCGATTCGTTTTCCATATTTTTCTCACTATTACCCTTTTACACACACCACCTGCCGCAACGTGTGAACAATCTCGACCAGTGATGACTGTGCCGCCATGACTGCGTCGATGTCCTTATAAGCCATAGGTATTTCGTCAATCACCTCGCAATCCTTACGGCACTCGACATGAGCGGTTGCCCGGATCTGGTCTTCCACTGTGAAACGTTTTTTCGCTGCCGTTCGACTCATGGTGCGCCCTGCGCCATGACTGCATGAGCAGAAACTCTCGTGATTACCCAGACCACGCACAATGAAACTTTTGGCCCCCATCGAGCCGGGAATAATCCCCATCTGTCCTTTGTGAGCCGATACCGCTCCCTTACGCGTTATCAGCACCGACTGACCAAAATGCTGTTCCTGTTGCACATAGTTGTGGTGGCAATTCACGGCTTCTTGTCTGGCGGCAAAAGGTTTAGGAATCGCTTTCGCCAGCGCTTGCAGCACATGCTCCATCATTACCTCACGGTTGTGACGCGCATAATCCTGCGCCCAGCCGACCGCAGCCATATAGTCATCGAAATGGCGGCTACCTTCGGCAAAATAGGCCAAATTACGATCGGGTAAATTAGCAATGTGCTGCTTCATATCCTGCTGCGCCAGCGTGATAAACAGGTTACCAATGGCGTTACCGACACCACGGGAGCCGCTATGCAGCATCACCCACACCCGATCTGTTTCATCCAGACATAGCTCAATGAAATGGTTGCCGGTCCCAAGCGTGCCCAAATGATGGTAATTGTTGGTTTTCAGCAATGACGGATATTTATCCGTCATACGTCTGAACCCGGCGTCCAGTTGCTGCCAATGAGCATCGACACGCTGAGGCGGCTCATGCCATGCGCCTTTGTCCCGCCCACCGCGGTTCACGCTACGCCCATGAGGTACAGCCTGTTCGATAGCACTGCGAATACCGAACAGATTATCCGGCAGATCGACAGCCACCAGCGAAGTGCGTACCGCCATCATGCCGCAGCCGATATCCACCCCGACCGCAGCAGGGATGATGGCGCCCAATGTGGGGATGACGCTGCCAATCGTGGAGCCTTTTCCCAGATGCACATCCGGCATTACCGCCAGATGTTTGAAGATAAATGGCATTTTTGCCGTATTGAGTAACTGCTCCCGGGCTTCAGGTTCAACCGGAACACCGTGCGTCCACATTTTTATTGGCACGCTCAGGGGCGTTTCCAGTATCCGGTAATCGTTATTCATTATGTAAAACATCCTTTAAATTTATTATTTAATCCAATGAGTTATTCTTTTAATCAGATTTAACGCCACTGCTGTTACCAGGCAGCGTTATATCCCTCGGTATCCATCACCGTCAGCGATACCAGATCCAGCCCATAGCCTGCCAGTTGTTGTTCCATTTGCTCACTGACCTGCGCTCCAACGGTATGTTTACCGGCAAGCAACTCAGAAAACGTGTGTGCAGCAACCACCCGGTGAAGCGCAGCCTGCAAAGCGCAACGCAAGTGTGCTTCTGGCTGAGCCAACTGTGAAAACGCAGCCATAACATCACCGTATCGCCAGGTAGCCACCAGAGTCAGACGTACATTGATTTGATCGGCGGTTAACACTTCCACACCGTCGATATCCTGTGCCTGCAAACGGGTGTCTACGATCTCCACACTTACACGGCGATTGAAACGCCAGTAACCATGATTATCCGGGGGTAACAACGTCAATGGTTGCCCATCGACATGTAAAATCCCCACGTGCCATGCTGGAATGGCTGCCAGTAGCACACCTTCATTGCCCTTGACCGCCCTATTGCGTAACACAGGCTGCATTAACGCGGGCAATAATGTTGTCGGTACCTGAACCTCATGCGCAGAAACACGCTCGACAAGCTGTTGCTCATCTCGCCGCCAGTACAAACGTCGGGTACCCGGCGGCAAAATTTCCTGCAATTGTTTCCGGTCATAACGCAGACCGATTTCATCATCAGCCAGATCTACCGACAGGCAGTAACGAGTCACCCATTGCGGATGAAACTGACGCAAATGGTCAGCAAGAGCGGTCTCAACCATAGAGCCATCCTGCGCGATGATTGCCACCGTCATTTTGTGCGGCCAACAAAACAGTGTGTGCTCGCCAGTTTCAAGCACCTGGAGCAAATTGTCGTTTTTACTGAGCAAACCGAGCTGCCCTTTTCTTATTGTTATGTTCTTGAACATCTTTTCTTTTTAATCCCTTTAATAAAACACCCGGGAACAAAACCACCGGCTCCCCCAGCCATCGCCGGATATTCATCCCTTCCTGTGGTGCAACCCCTATGGTATTGCCAGAACCGTGCCAGCCTTTCCCGAACGGAGATAAATTCATTTAATTAACTGATTTATAATATTTTTATTTTCATATTTTTTACCATGCCAATTATTAACCTGATAAAGTAATATCTGAAAAGATAAGGACTTATAAAAAGAGATAAGCATGAAGCGTAGAGTCATGATTGGTGTACTAGGCACCGCACTGGATAAACGGGGGAAAAGGCAAAACCGCTGGAATAGATGGCGACCGACCATCGCGGCTTGTCAGCAGCCGGATTTACCGATTGATCGACTGGAGTTGTTATATCAACCACGCAGTCTTGGACTGGCGCAGCAGGTTCAGGAGGATATAAACCAGATATCACCCTCCACCACCGTCAACCTGCATGAGGTTGAGCTAAAAGATCCCTGGGACTTTGAGGAGGTGTACACCACATTTCTTGACTTCGCCGCTCACTATCCGTTTGATACGGAACACGAGGAGTACCTGATACATATCACTACCGGTACTCATGTGGTACAGATTTGCTGGTTTCTGCTGACGGAAGCACGCTATCTCCCAGCCCGTTTACTACAAACCAGTCCATCAGACCACGACGACGAAACGCCTTCTCCAGCCGGACAGTACACCGTCATTGACCTCGATCTCAGCCGCTATACTGCGATTACCAGCCGCTTTCTGCGGGAACAGCAGGCATCCGTCTCATTTCTGAAAGCCGGCATCGCCACTCGTAATGCCACGTTCAACCGAATCATCGACCATATTGAACAGGTTGCGCTACGTTCTTCCGCCCCGATTCTGCTGACCGGTCCCACAGGTGCGGGCAAATCCTTTTTGGCTGAGCGTATCTATCAGCTCAAGGCATCACGTCATCAGGTCAATGGAAAATTTGTCGCTGTCAATTGCGCCACGCTGCGTGGCGATAATGCGATGTCTACACTATTTGGTCATGTGCGCGGCGCCTTTACCGGCGCGCAACAAGCCCGTGCTGGGCTGTTGCGCGAAGCCGATGGCGGAGTGCTGTTTCTGGATGAAATCGGCGAGCTGGGATTAGATGAACAAGCCATGCTGCTTAAAGCGATAGAAGAAAAACGCTTTCTGCCATTCGGTTCTGATAAGGAAGTAAACAGTGATTTTCAATTGATTGCGGGCACCCACCGGGACATGCCACATTGGGTGGAGAATGGACATTTTCGTGAAGACCTTTATGCACGCATCAATATGTGGACGTTCCCGTTACCAGGGCTGGCCCAACGGCGTGAAGATATCGAACCTAATCTGGATTTTGAGTTACACCGTTTTGCTCAGCAGCAGCAAATCCAGGTCCGGTTTGATAAAGAGGCACGCCAGCGTTTCCTGACCTTCGCCTGCTCGGAGCAAGCCAGTTGGCGAGGCAACTTTCGCGAACTCGGTGCCAGTGTGCACCGCATGGCCACATTCGCTACTCAGGGTCGCATTAACATCGCACTGGTGGACGAGGAAATCCAACGTCTCAGGCAACAATGGCGTGGTAAATCCGCCAGCAACACGTTGCCTGCCGAAATCGGCGAACTGGATATCTTCGAACAATGTCAACTTGAACAGGTTCTGGAGGTATGCCGAAATACCCACAGCCTGTCAGAAGCGGGACGTACGCTGTTTGCCGTCTCGCGCCAGCAGAAAAAACAGCCTAATGATGCCGACAGGCTGCGCAAATATCTGGCTCGTTTCGGACTGAATTGGGACAGCCTGAAAGACACATCGCCGTTATAAAGGATTTTGCATGGAACTGATTTTTCTCGGCACCAACGCGGGCGTGCCAACCAAAGAGCGTAATGTCACCAGCATCGCGCTCGATCTACACGGCATTCGCCCGGCGTTCTGGCTGTTTGACTGCGGCGAGGGCACCCAGCACCAGATTCTGCGCACCCCGGTCAAACCCGGCAAACTGGAGAAGATTTTCATCACCCATCTGCACGGCGATCATCTGTTCGGGCTGCCCGGCCTGCTCTGCTCGCGTTCCATGGCGGGCATCGAGACGCCGCTGACGCTTTACGGCCCGGCCGGGCTGAAAACCTTCGTCGAAACCGCGCTGACGTTGAGCGGTTCCTGGCTCACCTATCCGCTGGAGGTGGTGGAGGTCGTTCCCGGTACGGTGTTCGAGGACCATCAGTTGCGGGTGACGGCGCATGAGCTGTCGCACACCCTGTATTGCGTGGGATACCGTATTGAGGAACGCCCCAAACCGGGCCCACTGGACGTGAATAAACTGGCGGCGGAAGGCGTCAAACCCGGCGCCTATTTCCAGCAACTGAAACGTGGGGAAACGGTGACGCTGGACGACGGACGGGTGCTGAACGGCTGGGATTACGTCGGCCCCGGTCTGCCGGGCAAGTCGCTGGCTGTCTTCGGCGATACCCGCCCGACACCGGAAGCGCTCAAACTGGCCGCCGGTGTCGATGTGATGGTGCACGAAGCCACGCTGGAAGGGGCGATGGCGGAACGCGCCAACGAACGCGGGCATTCCACCACTTTGCAAACCGCCGCCGCCGCGCGAGACGCCGGCGCCAGACGGTTAATTATCACTCACTTCAGCGCCCGCTACGGCCAGGAAGATCTGGAACGGCTGCGTCAGGAATGTCAGACGCTGTTCCCGGCTACCGAGGTCGCGACCGATCTCGCCACTTTCCGGGTATAGCGCCGGGCGGCGCTTAGCGCTTAATGGTATAGGCCGTTACTCCGGCACCACCCACTCGACGCGCGTGTGGCCGGTACCGCCGGGCACCAGCGCCTGATGCAGCCACGGCAGCACGCTTTTCATCTGGGATTCCAGTTTCCACGGCGGATTGATGACAATCATGCCGGAGGCGGTCATACCATGACGGTCGCTGTCCGGCAGCACCGCCAGCTCGATTTGCAGGATATTACGGATACCAGTGCCTTCCAGGTCTTTGAGCAGGCGCTTGATATGCTGACGCAGCACCACCGGATACCACAGCGCGAATACGCCGGTGGCAAAGCGGCGATAGCCTTCCTGAATGCCTTTCACCACCGCCTGATAATCGGTTTTCAGTTCATAAGGCGGGTCGATCAGAATCAGCCCGCGGCGCGACAGCGGCGGCAACTGAGCTTTCAACTGCTGGTAGCCATCCTCGCGCACCACCCGCGCCCGATCGTCACGCAGAAATTCCTGACGCAACAGCGGAAAGTCGGTGGGGTGCAGCTCGGTCAGATGAATTTTGTCCTGCTCGCGCAGCAACTGACGGGCAATCAGCGGCGAGCCGGGGTAATAGCGCAGCTTATCGCCGGAATTATAGGAACGCACCACCTGCATGTACGGCTCCAGTTCCGCCGGAATATCGTCCCGCTGCCAGATGCGGCCAATGCCGTCGAGGTATTCGCCGGTGCGCTCGGCGTGTTCGCTCTGCAACTGATAACGGCCTGCGCCGGAGTGCGTATCCAGATACAGGAACGGTTTGTCCTTCTCTTTCAGCGCGGTAATGATCAGGCTCTGGACAGTGTGTTTCAGCACGTCGGCATGATTGCCGGCATGAAAACTGTGGCGATAACTCAGCATAAAGTGTGGATTTCCGGTCAATGAGGGCGCGTTTGCCGCTAATCGCCATAGTATACCCTAAATAATTCGAGTTGCAGGCAGGCGGCGACGCAGCGAATCCCCAGGAGCTTAGACTGGGGTGAGCGACAACTCTGCCGGGAGCAGATTTGAACGCAGCTCGCTGCGGCCCGTAGGGCGAGGCCCAGGGATGGGCCGAGTAATAAAGCCAACACACCTGCAACTTGAAGTATGACGGGTATATAAACGGTTAGCGTCGCAAAATAACCCGACAATCACTGCGATCCGTCATCCGGTACTGCAATAACGGAGCTTTTTCGATATATAATCGTTTATATATCGACTACCCGGAAACGACCTTCATGAAAAACCACTTTGGCGACGGTATTCTGGCAGGGTTGCAAGCCTCCACGCCGCAATCGATGAGCGACATCCGTCATTACTGCGACGATTACCGCCGCGGCTACGTCTGCGGCTACGCGCATCAACGGGCCTCGCAACGGGGCAGACAACAGGCCGCGTTCGAAGCCGGGCAGTTGTGCCGCCGTTACGGGCTGATGCGCGATATCGTGGCGGAATTCTTTACCGACGTCAGCAACCCGTCGCTGGTGGCATGGTTTTACGCCGGTTATAACCAGTCATCCTGAATCTCTTCGTCCGCGATGCGATGAGTGACGCTTTTTTCCGGCCGGCGTTGCGCACTGGTGGTACTCGTGATTGTGCCCTCGGCCATTGATTTTCCCTTCATTACCCCCCATGTTAAGTCATCATCAACACATTTCAGGACTGTGCCATGACCAATCCATTGCTTTCCTCCTTTACCCTGCCGCCGTTCTCCCAGATTCAGATTGAACACATCCTCCCTGCCGTGCAGGCCGCGCTGGACGACTGCCGTCAGACTGTCGAGCGCGTGGTGGCGCAGCCGGGTCCGTTCACCTGGGATAACCTGTGTCAGCCGCTGGCGGAAAGTGATGATCGGCTGGGGCGGATTTTCTCGCCGGTCAGCCACCTGAATTCGGTCAAAAACAGCCCGGAACTGCGCAGCGCCTACGAACAGTGCCTGCCGCTGCTGTCCGAATACAGCACTTGGGTGGGTCAGCACGCCGGGTTGTACCGCGCCTACCGCGACCTGCACGACGGCGAGCATTACGCCAACCTGAGCGTGGCGCAGAAAAAAGCGGTGGATAACGCCCTGCGCGACTTCGAACTGTCCGGGATTGCGCTGCCGCCGGAACAACAGAAACGCTACGGCGATATCGCCTCCCGCTTGTCCGAACTGGGCTCGCAGTTCAGCAACAACGTGCTGGACGCCACCATGGGCTGGACCAAACTGATTACCGACGTCAACGAGCTGAGCGGTATGCCGGAAAGCGCGCTGGCGGCGGCCAACGCGCTGGCGGAAGCCAAAGAGCAACAAGGCTGGCTGCTGACGCTGGATATCCCAAGTTACCTGCCGGTAATGACCTACTGTTCCAATCAGGCGCTGCGCGAAGAGATGTACCGCGCCTACGTGACCCGCGCGTCCGAGCAAGGCCCGAACGCCGGTAAGTGGGACAACAGCGAGGTAATGGCACAAACGCTGGCGCTGCGTCATGAACTGGCGCAGTTGCTGGGCTTCGCGAGCTTCGCTGACAAATCGCTGGCCACCAAGATGGCGGAAAACCCGCAGCAGGTACTGGATTTCCTGACCGACCTGGCCAAACGCGCCCGCCCGCAAGGGGAGCAGGAACTGGCGCAACTGCGCGCGTTCGCCAAAGAACACTTCGGCGTCGATGAACTGAACCCGTGGGACATCACCTACTACGCCGAGCAGCAGAAACAGCACCTGTATTCCATCAGCGATGAACTGCTACGCCCTTACTTCCCGGAACCACGCGTGCTGGAAGGGCTGTTCGAGGTGGTGAAACGCATTTACGGCATCACCGCCAAAGAGCGTCAGGGCGTCGACGTCTGGCATCCGGAAGTGCGCTTCTTCGATCTGTTTAACGATAGCGGCGAATTGCTGGGCAGCTTCTACCTTGACCTGTACGCCCGCGAGCACAAACGCGGCGGCGCCTGGATGGATGACTGCGTAGGCCGCCTGCGCAAAGCCGACGGCGAGCTGCAAAAACCGGTGGCGTACCTGACCTGTAACTTCAACCGCCCGGTCAACGGCAAACCGGCGCTGTTTACCCACGATGAAGTCACCACCCTGTTCCACGAATTCGGTCACGGGTTGCACCATATGCTGACCCGCATCGATACCGCCGGCGTATCAGGCATCAACGGCGTGCCGTGGGACGCCGTCGAGCTGCCGAGCCAGTTTATGGAGAACTGGTGCTGGGAGCCGGACGCGCTGGCGTTCATTTCCGGTCACTATGAAACCGGCGAGCCGCTGCCGCAGGCGATGCTGGACAAGATGCTGGCCGCCAAGAATTATCAGGCGGCGTTGTTCATCCTGCGTCAGTTGGAGTTCGGCCTGTTCGATTTCCGTCTGCACGCCGGTTATGACCCGGCTAAAGGCGCGCGCGTGCTGGAGACGCTGGCGGAGGTGAAAGCGCAGGTTTCCGTGGTGAAAAGCCCGGAATGGAACCGTTTCCCGCACTCCTTCAGCCACATCTTCGCCGGCGGTTACGCCGCGGGTTACTACAGCTACCTGTGGGCCGACGTGCTGGCGGCGGACGCCTTCTCCCGCTTTGAAGAGGAAGGCATTTTTAACCGCGACACCGGCTTGTCGTTCCTGGAGAACATTCTGTCCCGCGGCGGTTCCGAAGAGCCGATGGAGCTGTTCAAACGCTTCCGCGGTCGTGAACCCAAACTGGACGCCATGCTGAAGCACTACGGCATTCAGGAATGAGGATTGGTTTACTGACCGAAGCCGGCGCCGACCCCGAGGCGCTGGCGGTACTGGCCCGGCGCTGGGGGCTGGAGAACGACGCCGCCGCATCGCTGGCGCTGGTGCTCACCCCCGAGAGGCTGGAACTGCGTAAATGCGACGAGCCGAAGCTGGGCGCCATCTGCGTGGATTTCGCCTCCGGCGCGCTGGCGCACCGTCGCCGCTTCGGCGGCGGACGCGGCGAAGCGGTCGCCAAAGCGGTCGGCATTAAAAAAGACTATCTGCCCGACGTAGTAGACGCCACCGCCGGCCTCGGCCGCGACGCCTTTGTGCTGGCGGCGCTCGGTTGCCGGGTGCGGATGGTGGAACGTCACCCGGTAGTGGCGGCACTGCTGGATGACGGTCTGCAACGCGGTTATCAGGACCCGGAAATCGGCGGCTGGCTGTGCGAGCGCCTGACGCTGGTGCATGCCTCCAGCATCGACGCGCTGTCCGCGATTACCCCGCCGCCGGACGTGGTCTACCTCGACCCGATGTTTCCTCATCGGCAGAAAAGCGCCTTGGTGAAAAAGGAGATGCGGGTATTTCAGACACTGGTGGGTGCCGACGATGACGCCGATGCCCTGCTGGCGCCGGCGCGCCGTCTGGCGAAAAAGCGGGTGGTGGTCAAACGCCCGGACTACGCGCCGCCGCTGGCCGGCGTACCCGCCCAGTCCGCGCTGGAAACCAAAAGCCATCGGTTTGATTTTTATCTGCCGCTGGCGGAGTAACGCCAGGTTCTGGCTGCGCTTTTTAACCGCCGCAGCCAGACACCTTGTTTTCCGCAATCGATCGTCCTGCCGCACCCTCGCTAATTTTAAAACCCTCTCCCATAAAAGATAGACGGCTAACCGTTCTGGCGATATGTTAACCTTATTGCTGAATCCATCCTTGCGCGCCCGCGCATTTAATCTATTAAAATAACGATGAAAATAAATAAGTTACCACTACTGGCACAGGTTTCTGCCGCTCACTGGGTTAGTCATTTTCACATGATGGTGCTGCCGGCGCTGATGCCGTTGATCTCGGCGCAGCGCGGCATCAGTTACGTGGAAATCGGCGTTGCACTCGGCGTATTCAACGTTGTCTCCGCTATTGTGCAGACGCCGATCGGTTTCGCCGTCGACCGCATCGGGCCGCGCCGCACGCTGATCGCCGGGCTGACGCTGGGCAGCCTGTGCTTCCTGTCGCTCGGTCTGTTTACCAGCTACAGCTGGATGCTGGCAGCCATGGCGCTGGCAGGGCTGGCCAACGCGGTCTATCACCCGGCCGATTACGCGCTGCTGTCGCGTGGCATCGTCGAAAACCGCATGGGGCGCGCCTTCTCGGTCCACACTTTTTCCGGTTTCCTCGGCACCGCCGTCGCTCCCGCGGTGCTGCTGGCGGTCGCGTCCGTCACCAGCATCGAATTCGCGTTTGTACTGTCCGGGATATTCGGGTTGCTGACCGTACCGATGCTGCTGGGCGAACGGGAAGCCCGTCCTTCCGCCGCCGCGCAGAAT
Source organism: Dickeya sp. Secpp 1600 (assembly GCF_003049805.1). Lineage (NCBI taxonomy): Bacteria > Pseudomonadati > Pseudomonadota > Gammaproteobacteria > Enterobacterales > Pectobacteriaceae > Dickeya > Dickeya sp. Secpp 1600. The sequence continues at coordinate 8,107 of NZ_CP023484.1, read as the reverse complement.
AAGCACAGCCAGGCGCCCAAGGTGGCGGTGTTCACCCTGCCGATTCTGTCGCTGCTGGTGCTGTTTATGCTGCTCAACCTCAGCACCAACTCGATTCAGAATTTCTCGGTTACCGCACTGGTGAACGGCTACGGTATGCCGCTGACCGAAGCCAACCTGGCGCTGACCGCGTTTCTGTTTACCAGCGCCTTCGGCGTGCTGGCCGGCGGCTCGCTGGCGGACAAAACCCGTCACCACGGCATGGTTGCCACCGGCTCGCTGGTCATTACCGCCGTGCTGGTCGCCATCGTGGCGATGTATGCGCTGCCTTCGCTGGCGACCATCCTGATTCTGGCCGTCGCCGGTTTTCTTTCCGGTATTATCGCGCCGTCGCGGGATATGCTGGTGCGTAACGCCTCGCCGGCCGGCGCTGAAGGTCGGGTATTCGGCGTGGTCACGACCGGTTTCAATATCGGCGGCGCCGGCGGCCCGGTGGTGTTCGGCTGGCTGCTGGATCAGGGCCACCCGTCCGCCATTTTTTGGTCGGCGGTAATCTTTATGGTGGTTACCGCCGTGATGGCGCTGGCGCAGGAACTGTACAGCACCCGGCAGCGGATACCGGCAATCTAATAGCGGAAGATTGCATCACTTTGAAAAAATGGCTTTTTTTTGCCAGTCCACTGAGACTTGATTCACCAACTGGAGAATGGAAGCCCTATTTTTTCCAGCAACATGTATCTTGACGCATATACATAGAATTTTATTCGCATGTGCCATAAGATGGTGCATATATTGTCTACGTTTTAAGACTTATGCCTCCAGCGCCCCAATTTATACTCTATCGTATCGCACAGGCAAAAAATAAAGAGGAAGTACCGATGACAGAGTTAGTAGAAAATCAACCAAGCAAGAATACTTTTAATCTTCGTGTCGTTCCCTGGTGGACGGATGGACTCTCGACCTTCCTCAATAATGTTTTTAAATGGTATCCTGCACTTATTGATCACCCGATGCAGGCGCTTGAATTTGGCGGTGGCAATTCAACATTTTACCTACTGGGCAAAGGCATAAACGTTGTCACGATCGAAAGCGATGATGCATACATAAAATTTCTGGTTGATGTATCCAATAGCATCGGATACAAGGCAACAAGCTGTGATGCCAAAGACTTCGACAAAAGCCAATTCTCTAACTTCAATCTTATTGTGATAAAAGCATCCAGCATAGCTGAAACTGATGGCATTATTCATAAGACAAATTGGGATTTTATTATCGATGATGGTATATCCCGAAAAGAAATTTTGCAGGAAATTCAAAATTCATCACTAAATACCATTATTATTCTCGACAACGTCGAATATTGCGCAAACTGGGGTCGTCTGGATAGAAGCAGCGCTAAACCTGATCTCATTAAAGTCTACCGTGGTATATTACGGGATAAAAACTGGCGTAACTATATTTTTGAAATGCCAGAAGGCCGTGGTGGCAGAGGAAGCGCGGATAAGACTGGTTGGGAATCACCGCATCGATGGTTATCCGCTATTTTATGGCCAACCGAACATTTATTTTCAGAACTGATGCTCTCAAATATCGGCATGCCGCTGGTTAATCCTCAAGGTATTGAGGATAAAGATATTGAGAGCCTGGGAGAGCGCTGCCCGTTTGACTGGAAAGAAATGAAATGGCTAAGTACTTCTTTCCCGGAAAAGCTAGATCTCAAGCTGGAAAGGAAATTCGATTAAATTAGAAGTGGCTGTACAAACAGCCACTTTATTTCAAAAAATGAAACCAGCACAACTATCTCTTACAAAGCTCATATCTGAAAAAAAACCCTGTGCGACGACAGGGTTTTTACCATCACGAGTTTCTATCAGATATCAATATTCGCCGCTTTCAGGGCGTTTTCTTCGATAAAGGCGCGGCGCGGTTCAACGGCGTCGCCCATCAGGGTGGTGAACAGCTCGTCGGCAGCGATGGCGTCTTTCACCGTCACACGCAGCATACGGCGGCTTTCCGGGTCCATCGTGGTTTCCCACAGCTGTTCCGGGTTCATTTCGCCCAGGCCTTTATAGCGCTGAATCGCCAGACCACGGCGTGACTCTTTCACCAGCCAGTCCAGTGCCTGCTCGAAGCTGGCGACCGGCTGTTTGCGCTCGCCGCGCTCCACGTAGGCGCCATCTTCAATCAACCCGCGCAGTTTTTCGCCCAGCTGATTGATTTTGCGGTACTCATTGCCCTGCACAAACGCCAGATCCAGCGCATAATCCGAATCCACGCCGTGGGTACGCACCCGCAGCACCGGTTCATGACGCTCGTTCGACTGACGCAGCAGGAAGCTATAAGTACTGCCGTGCTGCTCTTTCTCGTTGAGATAGTGAATCAGCGAGTCAATCCACTGCTGAGCCTGCGCCTGATCGTTCAGCATCGCTTCCGTCAGAGTCGGCTGATAGACCAGCGCATTAAGCAGCGCGCGCGGATAGCGGCGCTCCATACGGTCGATCAGCTTCTGCACGCCGTAGTGATCCGCCACCAGTTTCTCCAGCGGCTCGCCCGCCAGCGCCGGTGCGTGAGCGTTGGCGTGCAGCGTGGCGCCGTCCAGTGCCAGCATGATCTGGTACTGGTCCATCGCCTCGTCGTCTTTGATGTACTGCTCCTGCTTGCCTTTCTTCACCTTGTACAACGGCGGTTGAGCAATGAACACATGGCCGCGCTCGATGATTTCCGGCATCTGGCGGTAGAAGAAGGTCAGCAGCAGGGTACGAATGTGAGAGCCGTCGACGTCCGCATCGGTCATGATGATGATGTTGTGGTAACGCAGTTTGTCCGGGTTGTATTCGTCGCGGCCGATACCGCAACCGAGCGCGGTGATCAGCGTCGCCACTTCCTGCGAAGACAGCATCTTGTCGAAACGCGCTTTCTCCACGTTCAGGATCTTGCCTTTCAACGGCAGAATGGCCTGATTCTTACGGTTACGGCCCTGTTTGGCGGAGCCGCCCGCAGAGTCCCCTTCCACCAGGTAGAGTTCGGACAGCGCCGGGTCACGTTCCTGACAGTCCGCCAGTTTGCCCGGCAGGCCGGCCAGATCCAGCGCGCCTTTGCGGCGGGTCATCTCACGCGCCTTACGCGCGGCTTCACGGGCGCGGGCGGCGTCGATGATCTTGCCGACCACGATTTTAGCGTCGTTGGGGTTTTCCATCAGGTAGTCCACCAGACGGTCGTTCATCAGCGATTCCACCGCCGATTTCACCTCTGAAGACACCAGCTTGTCTTTGGTCTGGGACGAGAATTTCGGATCCGGCACTTTCACGGACACCACGGCAATCAGCCCTTCGCGCGCGTCGTCGCCGGTGGCGCTAACTTTGGCTTTCTTGCTGTAGCCTTCCTTGTCCATGTAGTTGTTGAGCGTACGGGTCATGGCGGCGCGGAAGCCGGCCAGATGAGTACCGCCGTCACGCTGCGGAATATTGTTGGTAAAGCAGTAGATATTTTCCTGGAAACCATCGTTCCACTGCATGGCGATTTCCACGCCGATGTCGTCTTTTTCGGCGCTGAAATAGAACACCTGCGGGTGGATCGGCGTCTTGTTGCGGTTCAGGTACTCGACGAAAGCTTTGATACCGCCTTCGTAGTGGAAATGATCGGCCTTGTTCTCTTCGCGTTCGTCGCGCAGGCGGATGGACACGCCGGAGTTGAGGAACGACAGTTCGCGCAGGCGCTTGGCCAGAATGTCATATTCAAACTCGACCACATTGGTGAAGGTTTCCAGACTCGGCCAGAAACGCACCGTGGTGCCGGTGGTGTCGGCGTCGCCCGTCACGCTCAACGGCGCCTGTGGTTCACCGTGGCGGTATTCCTGACGATGCACCTTGCCTTCGCGGCGGATAACCAGTTCCAGCTTCTCGGACAGGGCGTTCACCACCGATACCCCCACCCCGTGCAGACCGCCGGACACCTTGTAGGAGTTGTCGTCAAACTTACCGCCTGCGTGCAGCACGGTCATGATGACTTCAGCGGCGGACACGCCCTCTTCTTCGTGGATGCCGGTAGGAATACCACGGCCGTCGTCCTGCACCGATACCGAGTTGTCGGCATGAATGGTGACGACAATATCTTTACAGTAGCCAGCGAGCGCTTCGTCGATAGCGTTGTCCACCACCTCGAATACCATGTGGTGCAGACCGGTTCCGTCATCCGTATCACCGATATACATCCCCGGGCGTTTACGGACCGCATCCAGCCCTTTTAATACCTTGATACTTGAGGAGTCATAAGAATTCGACATCAACGTTTCTCGCTCATTTAGTCCTGTGATTGAACGGTTATTTTACCCTGTTCCACGCGGAACATCTTGCCATTTTCGCCCACCATGTCGCTAATCTGCTCAGCGGTAATGGCGCTGACGAACACCTGCGCCTGCGTCGCCTTCAGCCGCTCGGCCAGCAGGCGGCGACGGGTGCTGTCCAGTTCGGAGGCGAAGTCGTCGATCAGGTACAGGCACTTCAGGCCGTTTTGCCGGGTAAGAAACTCCCCCTGCGCCAGCCTGAGCGCGCACATCAGCAACTTGAGCTGGCCGCGGGACAGCATGTCCTCGACCGCCACGCCGCCGGCGCGGATGCGAAAATCGGCCTTGTGCGGCCCCAGCGCGGTATAGCCCAACTGTCTGTCGCGCTCGAAATGGCGCTCCAGCAGTTCAGCGTAGTCGCTCTCTTTGTCCCAGCCGCGCTGGAAGGAAAAACTCAGGGAAAATTCCGGTAAAAACTGAGCGCAGGTGGAACCGATATCCGCCGCGATAGCGGCGCTGTAGTCGGCGCGCCACTGGCTGATGCCCTCGGCTAACGGCACCAGTTCCCGATCCCAGGCGCGTAGTTGCCCGTAATGGCTGACCTGACGCAACGCCGCGTTACGCTGGCGCAAAAGCCGCTTGAGGTTGCTCCAGGCGCTGAAAAAACCGGGTTCGTTGTGAAAACAGCCCCAGTCCAGAAAGGCGCGGCGATATTTAGGGCCGCCGTTAAGCAGGGTAAAGCCTTCCGGGGTGATCAGTTGGATAGGCAGCAATTGCGCCAGCTCCGCCACTTTGTGGCCGTCGCTGCCGTCGATGCGCACCGTGCTGTCGCCGTCGCGGTTCTTGCTCAAGCCCACGGAACGCTCGCGCTCCTGCCCCTCAATACGGCCGTGCAGAATAAATTCGGCCTGCTCGTGGCGAATCACCCTGGCTGCCTGAATACTGCGAAACGCTCGCCCGTGCCCCAGCGTATAGATGGCTTCCAGCACGCTGGTCTTGCCGCTGCCGTTGGCGCCCACCAGAAAATTGAAGCCGGGAATCAGCGCCAGATCGGCCGATTCGATATTACGGAAATCGCGGATAAGAAGACGGGTCAGCGCCATGTTACAACCATTCTGCTTGATTTCTTGCCCAGGCCGGACGTTTTCGCACGCTCACGCCACCATCCCGATAACAACATCTTGATAACAACACGCCGCACCTGATGGCGCGGCGTGTGAAAACGGGCAAAAGCGGACGCCCGCCGCGCGGGATTACAGACGCATCGGCATGACCACGTAGGCCGCCGCCTGACTGGCCGCATCCTCGATCTGGACGCTGGACACCGAATCGGTCAGCAGCAGACGAACGTCTTCGCATTTCAGCGCGTTGAGCACATCCAGCACGTAGCTGACGTTAAAGCCGATTTCCATCTCCGTGCCGCCGTATTCCACATCCAGAATCTCTTCCGCCTCTTCCTGTTCCGGGTTGTTGGCGGTGATCCGCAACTGGTTCTGGTTCAGGTACAGCCGCACGCCGCGGAATTTCTCGTTCGACAGAATCGCCGCACGGGAGAACGCCTGACGCAGCAGGTCGCAGCTCGCTTCCAGCGTCTTGTCCGGGTTTTTCGGCAGCACGCGGCGGTAATCCGGGAAGCGGCCATCCACCAGTTTGGAGGTAAAGATAAAATCGCCGACATGGGCGCGGATATTATTGCTGCCGATCTGCAACTGCAGCGGCGTATCGCCGCCATCCAGCAGACGCACCAGTTCCATCACCCCTTTACGCGGCACGATCACCGAATGCGACGGCAGCGACTGCCCGACCGGCATGGCGCACACCGCCAGACGGTGACCGTCGGTCGCCACGGTGCGCAGTTCTTCGCCGCCGGTTTCAAACAGCATGCCGTTCAGGTAGTAACGCACATCCTGATGCGCCATCGAGAACTGGGTGGCTTCGATCAGGCGTTTCAGCGTCGCCTGCGGCAAGGTGAATTCCACCTCGCTCTGCCAGTCGTCCAGATTGGGGAAGTCCGCCGCCGGCAGCGTGGACAAAGAGAAGCGGCTACGCCCGGAGCGCACCAGCATCCGATCCCCTTCCAGAGTGACGGAAATCTCCGCGCCGTCCGGCAGACCACGGCAAATATCGAACAGCTTGCGGGCCGGAACGGTAGTCGCGCCCGGTTCATGGGGCTGCGTCAGCGCCAGATGCGCCACCATCTCCATTTCCAGATCGGTACCGGTCAGCGATAACCGACCTTCGCTGACCTGCAACAACAGGTTGCCCAGAATCGGCAACGTCGGTCGCCCGCCCAGCGGGCTGCTGACCTGTTGCAACGGTTTTAACAGATGCTCACGCTCAACGATAAATTTCATGATGTTATGACGATAAGGTTCGGATTAAATTGGAAAAATCTTCTTTGATGTCGTGACTTTCCTCGCGCAGCTGCTCGATCTTGCGACAGGCATGCAGCACGGTGGTATGGTCACGGCCACCGAACGCGTCGCCGATCTCCGGCAGGCTGTGGTTGGTCAGCTCTTTGGCCAGCGCCATCGCCATCTGACGCGGACGGGCCACCGAACGTGAACGCCGTTTGGACAACAGGTCGGCCACTTTAATCTTATAGTACTCCGCCACCGTCTTCTGAATATTGTCGATGGTGACCAGCTTTTCCTGCAATGCCAGCAGGTCGCGCAGCGCTTCGCGCACAAAATCGATGGTGATCGACCGGCCGGTAAAATTGGCGTTGGCGATCACGCGGTTCAGCGCGCCTTCCAGCTCACGCACGTTGGAACGCAGGCGCTTGGCGATGAAAAACGCGACTTCGCCCGGCAGGCGAATATCGTTTTCGTCCGCCTTCTTCATCAGGATCGCCACGCGGGTTTCCAGCTCCGGCGGCTCGATCGCGACGGTCAGCCCCCAGCCGAAGCGGGACTTGAGACGATCTTCCACCCCGTTGATCTCTTTAGGGTAACGATCCGACGTCAGGATGATCTGTTGGTTGCCTTCCAGCAAGGCGTTGAATGTGTGGAAAAACTCTTCCTGCGAACGCTCTTTATTGGCAAAAAACTGGATGTCATCGATCAGCAGCGCGTCCACGGAGCGGTAATAGCGTTTGAATTCTTCGATAGCGTTATTCTGCAACGCCTTAACCATATCCTGCACAAAACGCTCGGAATGCATGTACACCACCTTGGCATTCGGCTTGCGGGCCATAATGCCATTGCCCACCGCGTGCAGCAGGTGGGTTTTACCCAGGCCGGTGCCGCCGTACAGAAACAGCGGGTTGTAAGCGCCGCCGGGGTTGTCCGCCACCTGACGCGCCGCCGCGCGGGCCAGCTGGTTGGACTTACCTTCCACGAAATTGTCAAAGGTGTGCTTGGGGTTCACGTTGGAGCGGTAGGTATGCTCGGCCGGCGCCGCCGGGGTTTCCCAGCTCGGGCGCACCGGCGAAGCGGCGCGCGCCTGAGGCGCGGGTACGGTAGCGCTGTGGTGGCCGGCTGGAACGACAACAGGCGTCACCGGCTTGCTGCCGACTTCAAAACGCAGTAACGGCGCATCCATGCCGCAGAAATCATTCAACAGTCCATTGATATTATTGATGTATTTATCGCGCACCCAATCCAGTACAAAACGATTAGGGGCGTAAAGCGCCAGAGTGTTGTCACTCAGTTCCGCCTGTAACGGGCGTATCCACATACTGAATTCTGTGGCAGGTAACTCATCCTGCAAACGGGCAAGACACTGCTGCCAAAGCGAAAGTGACACGGCGGACTCCACTCGAACAAGGTCAATCAAGAAAAGGAACAGACGTTAGTTATGTAACTCATGATTTTTCAGGCACCCGGCTACGCATGGATAAGGCTG